>OZ245024.1:0-2010000 GCA_965223875.1 Candidatus Multivoradales bacterium
GATCTCCTCGATGAGGGTTTCGGGTTCCTCCGGAGGGGCTCCGGGTGAGGCGCCGTCGGCTCTCCAGGTGAGCTTGAAGCGCACCGCGGCGTTGCCGAGACCGGCTCGCTTCATCTTCCGAGGGTCGATGCCGTACTCCACGAGCAGAGTCGGGAGCCCGGGGACGAGCACGCGGCCACAGAGGTGGTTCTGCGCCAGCACGGTCTTGCGCTCGCCCGAGATGCGGATCTTGCGCAGAGCCCGGCCGCGGGCGAACTGGTACTTGACCCGGTCGACGTAGCGGTAGGTTTCGGGCGGGGTCACCGCTCGCAGGGCGCGGCGCGGCAGACTCCGGAGCTGCGGAGCGTGGTCTGGCGCATAGCGTTGGGGACGGCGGGGCTCGAAGGGGGGCGTCCACTGCCAGACGACGGCGCCGTCTCGCGTCACCTCGAAGGCGCGGCCGCCGCGGCTCGACGAGACGAGCACGTTGCCGTTGGGCAGCGGCTGGGAGAGGGCGCTGGTCGGTGAGTGGAAGGTCTCGTCGGTGTAGCGCCAGACGACCTCGCCGCCGGCCGGGTCGATCTCGAGGACCTCGCTCTGGCGATCGGCCCGGTAGCTGCGGTAGCGGTTGTTGAAGACCTGGATGTTGCCGGCGCCGGGCCAGCCCTCGGGGACCATCAACGCTTCGTGCTGCCGGTCGAGCCCTTCGGCCCAGCTCCAGGTCACTTCCCCACCGGCCCTGTCGACGATCAGGATGCGGTCGAGGTGACGGGAGCTGAGCAGCAGGTTGCCCGGGCGGAAGCGCTCGTCGCCGGCGTCGAACCAGCGGTTGGCTGGCAGCTCCTGAACGGAGTTCAGATGCACCCAATCGCCGCCGACGCGGCCTCCGGGCCGGAACTGCCGCAGGCCCTCCTTGACCGGCCAGCGCCAGACGGTCGCACCGGCCCGATCGACTTCGAGGACGTCGTCGGGGCCCCGCTTGCCCTGCACCAGCATCATCGTGTTGCCGTTGGCGAGGCGGATGACGTCGTGGTGGACGAAGCCCCGGTCGGGCTGGAAGCTCCACACCTCGTTGCCCTCCCAGTCGTATTCGACGACGCCCTTGGCGAGCGAGATGCCGAGCAGGTTCCCGTTCGGAAGGAGTCGTACGCGCGTCCGGACGCGCGCATCGGGCCAGGCGTGCACGATACGGCCGTTCATGTCGAGCAGCATCGGCGTGCGCTGGCGGTAGAGGGCGAGGGTGTAGCCGGGCCAGGCCTTTTTCGGGTCGTGGATCGTGACCCACCGGGACGGCTCGCCCTCGACGAAATCCCAGACGGGCAAGGGAGCCTCGGGAGCCTCGGCGCACGCCCCGAGGGACACCGCGAGGGTCAGCAGGAGCGCGGCTCGCGAAGAATGCAGGCTAGGACTCCGGGTGGCCGGCGACGCAGGTCTGCCGGTAGGCCTTGACCAGGTCGCCGTACGTCGGGTGGCCGGCGGCTCCCCGGTGGGCGCGGGCGGCACGGAAGAGATCGTTCATCGACACCATCCCGACGAGCCTCCCGTCCTCGACCACCGGGAGCCTGCGGATCTTCTGCTCGGCCATGAGAGTGAGCCCCGCGGCGACCTCCTGGTCCGGAGCGCAGGTGTGCAGCCGGCCGTGAACCACGTCCCTCACCGGGAGCTGCCTGGGGGTGCGGGCGCCGAGAACGAGGGCCATGGCCATGTCGCGGTCGGTGACAACGCCGACGAGGCGGCCGTCGTCGACGACCGGCAGCGCCCCGCAGTCGTGCTCCCAGAGCTTCTCGAGGGCGGCGGCGACCGAGTCGTCGGGGGCGCAGGTTGCCACGGGGCTGCTCATCACGTCCTGGATCTTCATGGTCTCTCCTCGAATGTCGGCCAGCGTTCGCTTGGGGATTCTAGACCGGTGTCTCCTGTCGGGATCAAGGGGGTGTCTCGGCCCTCGCTTTCAGAGGCCCGTGTTTGCGGAGAGTAGCGTCGATCCGTACACTGTAGGTCACGGTGTCCACCGCCGAGGCGCGGACGATACCGGATGAGTCGCGACGCCAGCCCTCCGATGGCTGGCGTTTCCGTATGCGGTGGCGGCAGGCGCGCCGGCAGGAAGCCCATCTTCCGGTCGGGGCACCGCTGCGGAGACAGAGCAACGGAGTCGGTACGCAAGGAGCCCGAATGAGCGACAGGACACAGCAGGACGAGATGAGGAGTGCGAGGTTGGTCTACGAGATTCCTGGCATGGAAGAGGTCATCGTCCGCCGCGATGTCGAGTACTTCGCCGATGAAGACGGCGCGTTGACGATGGATCTCTATCTGCCACCCGAATCTCGGAAGGCGAGCGAATCGGAGCCGGCAGAGCGCCGGCCGGTCGTCGTGCTCGTCTCCGGATTCCCCGATGCCGGCTTCGAGCGGGTGGTCGGCTGCAGGTTCATGGAGATGGGGTATTACGTCTCGCTCGGCCAGGCGCTGGCCGCATCGGGCCTGGCGGCGATCGCCTACACCAACAGGGATCCCGTCGTGGATCTGGGTCGTCTGCTCGTCCATCTGCGAGAGCAGGCGGGCTCGCTGGGACTGGACGAGACCAGGGTCGGTCTGTTCGCCTGCTCCGGCAATGTGCCGACGGCCCTGTCCGCGCTGATGGAGGACGCGGACGGATCCTTCGCCTGTGCGGCTCTCTCCTACGGCTACACGCTCGACGAAGGGGGAGCCACCCATGTGGCGGACACCGCGGCGCGGTTCGGGTTCGTCAACCCGTCGGCGGGCCGGTCGGTCGACGATCTGCCCGCGGATCTGCCGCTGTTTCTCGTGCGCGCGGGACAGGACGTGATGCCCGGTCTGAACGAGACGCTCGACCGGTTCCTGTCCGGTGCCCTGGCCCACAATCTACCGGTGACCTTGGTCAACCTCGCCTCGGCGCCGCACGCCTTCGATCTGTACGACGACAGCGAAGCGTCCCGCGAGACGATCCGCCAGGTGCTGGCCTTCCTGCGCCGGCACCTGCTGGGCGCGAGCACCTGAGCCCGGCGACCCGAGTGCTCCGGCGAGCGAGTGGTCCGCCTACCAGCGGACCCCGACGCTGAACAGCACCGTCTCGACCTCGAGAGTGATGTCCTTGTCGAACTTCTCGCGCAGTTCGAGGATCTCCTCCTCGGACTTCGGCGTGGCCTTGCTCGAGGCGTCGATCTCCACCTGACGGTAGGCGAGGCCGATCACCAGGTTGGTGCCGCTGCCGAGGGGCATCTCGTAGAACACCTTGGCGTCTATGGCGGCGTAGTCGGCGTCGACGTCCTTCTCGCGGCGCGAGCTGACGCCGAGGTCGCCGGTCGATCCCTTGAACTTGAAGATCGAGTAGTTGCCGATGAAACCCAGTCGCGCTCGTTCGCTGAGGCGGAACTTGATCTCGCCGCCGAGCCCGATCTCGGGCGCGAAGGCCGCGGCCTCACCTTCGCTCTTGCCTCCACGGACGTAGGTCCGCGGGGGGTTCTCGTACTGCTCGATACCGGTCGCCGGTCCGGCGTCGAGATCGATCCTGCCGCCGAGATTGAACAGGCCCAGCAGGACCCAGGGGACGAACTCGGTGGTTCCACCGGGGTTGACGGTCACCGGGGTGAAGGCGCCACGAATGTTCAAGGCGAGAAGGTCCATGTCGCCGGTGTAGGCCAGCCCGCGGGGGATCACCTGGTACTCGTACTCCTGCCCGCCGAACGAGACCTTCTCGACGCCGATGAAGAGGTCACGGGGCGCCTCGGCGGTGACCGAGGCCTCGAGGTAGGTCGCGTCGACGAAGAGCGTCACCCACTTCCACTGGTACTCGAGCGACAGACCGTAGGTGGTGTCGCTCTCCGTGAGGCCGAGCTCCTCGAAGGTGAACGACTCGGGCGGGTCGGGGTTCTCACGCAGCTCGTTGATCGGTCGCGAGGTCTCGACCACCGAGCCCGAGATGGGAGTGCGGTCGCCGATCGAGATCGACAGCCGCAGGCGGCGCCCCTCTTCGTACGCTCTCCCCTTTTCCGCCGTTGCCGGAGGCGCGGCGCAGATCGCCACCGTGATGGCGACGATGAGGATCGGGATCGGGAATCGCACCGGGTCGGCCTCCCGCCACAGCGTATCGAGCCGCCTGGCGAGCGGCTGCGATCGACGTCACTCGCGGGACATCCCGGGAAAGAAAAGGGCCCGGGGCGTGAGCCCCGGGCCGAAAGAAGCGAAACTTCGGAGGCCGGCCTCTCGACCGGATCCCGCCTGAAGCGTCAGGGTTTGACGAAACTGACGGCGTTGGTGAACGCTCGACCCTGGGCGGCGCCCGGATCGATGACCATCACCTGGCCGTAGAGCGTCTTGCCACTCGCCAGGTTGTTCCACACCGTGACGTCGAACGTGGCGTCGCCGTTGCCGTCTGTCGTGGTCAGGAACCACTTCTGCCTGGCTGGGACGAGCTCTCCACCGAAGTGCGGCATGCGGGCCGCCTCGATGCCGAGGACCAGCTGTACCGTCGTGTTCGGTAGCGCGTCGACGACGCGGTAGGTCAGCGTCGAGCCAGGGATTGTGGGATCGCCGTCGACGGTGAGCGACGGGTAGATGCCTCCCGTTCCGGGGAAGTGCTTACCCAGCAGCGTGAACGGATCGTCGGGATCGTGCACCTCGAAGAACGAGAGCATTCCCTTCGCGGAGTGCTCGAGAACGTGGCAGTGGAACAGCCAGCCGCCCGATGTCCAGGCGCCGTTCTCGTCGAACGTCGGCAGCGTGCCGTTCGCCGCGACATCGTCCTCGCGGCCGTTGTCGTGGAAGTGCACCTTGGCACGAAGGATGGCCTTGGTCGTTCCCTTGGCGCCACCGCGGGCCGGGACACGGATGGTGTCCTTGCGCCAGCGGTAGGGCCAGTTCACGGTGATGTCGTTCGCCGGATTGACAGTGTCGATCCACTCGAACTGCTGCGGCACGAAGGTGAAGCCGTGGGTGTGGAAGGGATGATCGCCGTGGGTCAGGTTGGTGACCTCCCAGCCCCAGGTCTCGCCGACGTTGACGTCGTGAGCGTTGAAGCTGTCGATCTTGGCGGCCGGCAGCGGAACCATGCTTCCGGATGAGAAGTCGGCCTGGGCGAAGAGTGTGATGTTGCCCTCGGGATCGGGCGTGCTGTGGCCGAAGGTCACCGGCAGGTACTTTCCGGCGATCACGCCCGGCGGTGTGTTGTTCACGTTGAGATCGGCCGGCGGAATGAAAGGACCCGTGCCCGGATCCGGGCCGTTCAAGGTGATGGTGGCGAACGGGACGCTCGGGTAGTAGCCGTCGAACGGATCGTCCGGCAGGAGGATCTGACCGGGGTTGTTCGGATCCCAGATAGCGGAGTGACGGCCGCGCAGCCAGTCGCGCTGCCAAAGCGTGAAGATGTCTCCGTCGCTGCCGATCGGGGTGAAGACGATATCCATCCGTTCGCCCGGCGTCAGGAAGATCCCCTGGAGGATGTAGAGCAGCAGAGAGGCCGTCGGATGGAGCGGCTCGGGGAAGTTGGGATCGGTCGGCGGAGGCGGCGAGCCCGGAGGCCAGTTCTCCTTGACGAAACGGACACCGAGGGCTTCCTCGGTCAGTCCTCCGTCGGTCCCGACGCGGAACCACTCGAGGTTGCCGTTCGGGTCCGGCGGTCCGAACTCGATCGGGTCGAGGCGCGCGAACGCGGTGTTGGCCGCGTTGATGAAGCGCCACCGTTGCGGCTGGCCGTTGTCGAGGTCGATGAAGACCTCGCTCGTGACCTTGCCGTTGAGAAGCAGATGGTTGCCCTCGCGGCCGTTGACGATGTACTCCGCGTGGCGCAGCGGATCGACGCCGTTCTCGAAGGCGAAGGCCGGAACGATCTGGTTGCTGGCGTCGAGAAGAATGTCGTCGAAGAAGACGATGTGCTCCTCTAGGACGTCGAAGCCGAGCTCGACGTCCTTGGCCGGGTCACGCACCAGCAGGCCGCCGTAGAGCCCCTTCTCCACCTGGTCGAAGGTGCGAACGTGCGGGTGGTACCAGAAGATCGATGCGTTGAGCACCGGGAACTCGTAGCGGAACGTGCCGCCCGGCTGGACCCACGCCTGGGCGATATGGCTGCCGTCCATCGAGGCCGGCGTGTCGACGCCGTGCCAGTGAATCGTCGTCGGCTCGGGCAGGTTGTTGGTGAAGTTGACGATGACGGTATTGCCGACCTCCGCCTCGATCGTCGGTCCCGGAATGGAGCCGTTGTATGCGTAGACCGTGGTGTCGATCCCGGCCATGAACTGCCAGGTCGTCTCGGCGGCCGTCAGGTTCACCTCGACGATGTCCGGGTCGGGGTTGATGTCGACCGCGACGGGCGGGTCGAAGGCGAGAGCCGGGGCGGCCAGCGCCGCGGCGATTGTGAACATAGTCAGATTGCGTTTCATTGCGGGTGATCCTCCTTGGGGATCCGCTTTCTTTCGATGGTGTATCCGTCCGGGGCTCGAACCCGGAGTCACCGGACCCGCGAGTCCGGTGGGAGAACAACGTTTGTGGCGCGCCCCGTCGGGGCGCGCACCTCAGCTCGAAAGGACGGACGTCGGAGGACCGCGTGGCTGTGCGGAGCTCGTGGCGATCGCGGCGGGAACCGGCTGACTGGAATATCGCGATCGTCCGACCGCCTCCAGCAGATGATCCGGCGCTTCCGCGACGTCGAATTCAGCGGCCAAGGAGAAGAAGAACCCCTGGAAGCACGAGGTCTCGCAACTGTCGCCCGATCCCGGAAGATGCTCGGCGTGCTCGCTCTCCGACGTGCCTTCGAGGGGCGCGTGGAGGACACCGTGATCCTGTCCGGGACAGGGAGCGACCGGCCAACCGTCGGCCGGGGAGGCCGGCATGAAACCGCTCGGTACGACGGCGCGGGCGAGAAGGCCGAGCAGCGCCCAGCAGGGAAACCAGTGCTTTGCAGCTAGTCTACGTCTCTCCATTCGATGAACTACCGGCTGAGTATAGAAGCCTGACAGGTCCGATACGGCGCTGTCAATCGATCTGCGCTGCTCGGTCGCTCTGCCGCCTTGTCGCGCACGCTACCAGTCGGAGCGTCAGGAACGCGTCAGGGTCGGGTGACGATTCGGTGCCGGTCGATCGACGGATCACCCGCCGAAAAACGCCCTCAGCTCGCGGCCGTGCTGCTCTCGCCCCAGGGGTCCCTGGTGGCAGGGGTCGGAGGGTCCGTTGTTGTTGCCGTTGGTGATCGGTCGCAGGGTCGGGCCGCGCTCGGCAAGACCGCGGGCGACGGCGAAATCGACCATCAGCTGTGAGATGCGCTCGTCGGTCGGGCTCACCGGCTCGCATTCGACGGCCGGCGCGTAGAGCGGTATCGGTGAGGCGTAGATCGGCATGCCCGGTCCGACACGGCGGCGTATCTCCTCCCCCACCTCCAGGACCATCTGTTGGTCGGCCGGAGAGAGAGCGGCCGGCGGTGGCCCGGATCGTTTGCGCACCAGGATGTGCCACCAGATCTGGTCGGTGCCGGACTCAGCCTCGAGCAGTCCCTGGAAGATCGACCAGGTGCGGGCGCCGGGCTGGCCGATCTCTCTCGCCCACACGGAGATCGACGCGCCGCCGTACTCGGCGAGCTCGCCGTCGGGCCATCCCCTCGAGCCGCCGATCGAGTTGTAGCCCGCGATCGCCAGCCGGGTCAACGAGCCGCCGACGGCGCCGAAGACGGAGCGCGGAGGGGTCGTCGGCTTGCCGCCGGAACCGCCGCCACAGGCGAGCCCGGCGAGCAGCATGACGACCGCGGCCACAAGCACCGGGCGGCGATCGCGCGCGGCTCTCCGTCGTCCTTCCATCACGACATCCTGACTCAAACAGCGTGCCAGGTCGGTCCCCGGTCTCGCGATGATGCCCGACGCAGCGTCCGCCTAGTCGCCTCCGGCCACTGCCGCGATCTGCTCCGCCACGGCATCCAGGACGCCGGCCAGGATCTCGATCTGCTCGCTGGCTTCGTCCCAGTCACGCTGCTCCACCGCCTCTCGGACCCCCGGCAGCGTCTTGACGCCGTAGCCGGTGTAGAAGCCCGGGGCGTAGATGTGGTGCCGGAACCAGGGCCGTCTGGGAAGGCCCTGCGAGCGGGTCAGCAGGCGTTCGGTGCCGTAGAGCAGCCGGTCCAGCTCGGCGCCACCCGCCGCCGTGTCCTGAGCCGCAGCCCAGGCGGCGGCGCTCTCCTCGAGGCTGGCCAGGGCGTTGCGCAGCGGCGCGAAGTTCAGGTGCGGTACCGGAGCCTTGGGCTCGGGAACGATCCAGCCGTCGCGCGGATCCCAGGCGGCCTCGTAGGCACCGCTGCGGATCCGCTGGTTCTCGGCCTTGGTCGCGGTGCGCATCTCGTCGAGGTGGGTCTCGATCTCGTCGATGTAGCGCCCGACGGTGGAGGCCAGCCGGGTGAACTCGAAGGGCAGGACCTCGGCGTTGGCGAGTCGGAGGACCGCGCGGCCGGCGACCCGGGCCAGGGCGACGCCGTACTCGAAGGTCGGATCCATGAAGCGGCGGTAGTGGTCGAAGCTGTCGTAGGCCGAGTGGTACTGGCCGTACTGGCCCTCGCCGCCGAAGCCGAGGTTGAGGGACGCGATTCCCAGGTGCTGCAGGAAGGGGGTGTAGTCGGAGCCCGATCCCAGAGGGAACAGCGGAACGTCGCCGCCGCCAGCCGTCGCCCGGCGCAGCGGCTCCGGACCATTGACCGCGATCCTGGCGCGCTGCCGGTCGGCGACGCTGCCGTCGGTCAGTGGATCGTCGACGTCGCGCGAGACCTGGTTGAAGAAACGTTCCAGGGTGTGGGAGCCGCCGGCGTAGAGGAATCCGCGCGAGTTGCTGTCGGAGTTGATGTAGACGACGGCCTTTTCGCCCAGCTCCTCGGCGTGGTGCTCCGCCCACTCCGTCGAGCCCAGAAGTCCCGGCTCCTCGGCATCCCAGCCAGCGTAGACGAGAGTGCGGCGGGGCCGCCACCCCTCGGCGTAGAGCGCGCCGAGAGCCTTGGCCTCGGCGAGAACCGCGGCCATGCCGCTGACCGGATCGGTAGCGCCGTTCACCCAGGCGTCGTGGTGGTTGCCGCGCACGATCCACTGATCGGGAAGCTCTTCACCCCGCAGCCTGGCGACGACGTTGTGGGCCGGGGTGCGCTCCCAGTCGAACTCGAGGTTCACGCGGACCTTCGTCGGTCCGGGACCGATGTGGTAGGTGATCGGCAGTCCTCCCCGCCACGCGGATGGTGCCACGGGGCCGCCGAGCGCTTCCAGCAGCGGTTGCGCGTCGGCGTAGGAGATCGGCAGCACGGGGATCTTGGTGAGGGTCTCGATCTGGTCGAGCGGCAGGGGTACCGAGTCCTCGGTGGCGCCGACGAAGGGGGTCGCCGGATCGCCGGGATAGAGCGGCATGTCGGCGACCGAGCCGCGCTGGGCTCCGCGCGGGGGCCGGTATCCTCCGACCGGGTAGACGTCCCCCTGGCGGAAGCCGTCGTCGGCGGGGTCGGAATAGAGAATGCAGCCGATCGCGCCCTTCTCCGCCGCCACCTTCGGCTTGATGCCCCGCCAGGAGCCGTAGTAGCGGGCGATGACGATCTTGCCCTCAACCGAGATGCCGCGCTTCTCGAGCTCCAGGTAGTCGTCGGGGACTCCGTAGTTGACGTAGACGAGCTCGCCGGTGACGTCACCGTCGATCGAATAGGCGTTGTAGATCGGCAACTGCTCATCCGTCTGTCCCGAGGTCGAGTCTTCGGGCAGCGCCGGCTCGCTGAGCGACGGCGTGAAAGGGGTCGGCTCGAGCATCTCGACGCGGCGCACCCGCGGCGTCGGAAAGAGGACCCAGTAGGTCTCGAGCGACGCGTCCCAGCCCCAGGAGCTCAGCAGCTCGACCATGTACTCGGCGCTCTCCTTCGTCCATGGGGCACCGACGTGCCGCGGCCTCGAGGAGAGCGTCTCGATCCAGCCACCGATCTCTTCGGCGCTGAGCTCGGCATCGAACCGCGCCTCGAGGTCGCGCTGGGCGGCGGCCCCCTCGTCATCGAAGCCCATGATCGGCGCGCCCTCACCCGCGGTCGCCACCGTGACCCAGGCCCCGGACGTCGCCAGGAGCGCCAAGAGTACGACGCCGGTGAGCGTCCTGGTCCTCTGTCTACGCGAGATACGCCTCATGCCTGCCTCCCCTCGGAATCTGACGGATTCGCGGCGGATGGTAGCAGACGCGAAACGGGCCGGAGCGAGGTCTCGCTCCGACCCGGACCCGCTCGCTGAAGATCAGTGTTGGCTCAACGGGGGTCTTCCGAGACCGCCGTATTGATCTGGACGTCGACGGACTCGTCGAGGCGCCCGATGGCTTTCAGATACTCGATGAGCGCCTTGCGATATCCGGTCTCGGCCTTGACGGCGTTGCTGCGTGCCTGCGACAGGTCTTCCTGAATCTGGAGCACCTGGAAGCTGGTCGACATACCGTTCTCGTAGCGCTTCTGCTCGGCCTTGAGGTTCTCCTCCTCGAGGCGTCGCGAGACGCGGGTCGAGTCGACCAGGGCTTCGGCCGTAGTCACGGAACGGGCCGCCTTGCGGACCTCGGTCGAGACCTGGAGCTCGAGCTGCTCGAGCTCCGCCTGGCCGCGCTCGATGGCGATCTCGGCGACCGCCAACTGCGCCTTGCGCTCGCGATTCTGCACCGGCACGGCGAGGTTGAGCGCGTAGCTCCAACCCGGAAAGTCGCCGTCGCGAACCTGCGACAGCGCGTCCCCATAGTCGCCCGGCGCGGTCAGAAGGACCTCTCCGGTATCGAAGTCGCGCAGCGATACCGGGCCTCCGAGGCCGTTAAACCCGTAGGTCGCGGTCAGATTGAGCTGCGGCTTCTTCTGGTTCTTCCGGTACTGGTAGTCGACCTCGAGGTTCTTGTTCTCGATCCGCTTGCTGCGCACCTCGGGACGGTTCTCGATCGCCTCCTTGACCGCCTCCCTGGGATCGATCTCGATCCGGGTGATGTCGGTTGGCGTCAGCGGCACGATCTCGGTCTCCCAGAAGGGACCGTCGGGCACGTTCAGCGCTTCGCGCAGATCGTCCTCGGCGTTGCCGACATCGATCGTGGCGCGGATGAACTCGTCGCGTCGCGTCGCCATGCCGGCTTCGCTCTGGATCAGCTCGAGCGGGGCCAGGGTCCCGACCTCGACCTTGATCTCGTTCTGTTCGTGGAGCTCTTCGGCGAGGCGGAGCGCTTCGGCGGCGACGCCGAGCTGCTCGCGGGCCTCGACCAGGGACCAGTAGTTGATCCCCACCAGGCGGACGACCTCGACGACCTGCCGCTCGAAGGCCTCCTGCGAGACGCCGAGGTTGTTCGTCGCGACGAGCAGGCCCCGGTTGGTGGCCACCTTTCCGAAGTTGCGCAGCAACGGCTGGGAGTAGCTCGCGTCGACATCGACGCGGTAGCTCGGGTTGACGGCGGCGAACCGCGAGTTCGAGCGCCGGCGCGAGTTGTTGAAGTCGATTCCGATCGTGCCGCCGTAGCGGTTCAGCTGGTCGAAACCGAGGTTCAGCTCGTTGCCGTCGTTCTCCTGGACCAGGGCGCCGTCGAGGTTCGAGGCCGAGGGCGAGGTCTCGTCGAAGCCGGTGAAGTCGGTCGTGATGCCGAGATCGTAGATACCCATGTTCTCGGTCAGACGCAGCGCCGACTCCTCGAGCTTGTAGCGCTCGATGACCAGGTTGTAGTTGCGGCGCAGGGCGATCTCGATCGCCTGCCACATGGTCAGCTCGACCTTGCCATCGGAGATGTCGGCATTGGGCTGCCAGCTCGGATCGACCTGACGCGTGTCGATCTGGAAGCCGGGCGAGTCGTTGGGGGGCAGCTGCTGCTCCTGGGCAGACGCCGGTGCGGCGACGGGTGTCAGGAGCAGGATCGCCGCCAGGGCGATCGCCATGCCTGGGAACCTCGTCGAGAGGTTCGAATAGAGGCCTACTTGCCGATTTCTTCGCATCGCAAAAATCCCCGCTGAGGATGTCTTGTTTCGGTGTTGTCGGAGACTCCGACGTTCCTCCGAGTCCCTATGTTGAGCTACGAAATTCACTGCAAAAAGTTCCATGGCGACTCACTCGCTGACGCTGCCGTCGATCGGTTCGCCGGGATGGAAACAGGCGGCGAGACGTCCTGGCGCGACCTCCTCGAGGTCCGGGGTCTCTTCCGAGCAGCGTTCGCGGGCGATCGGGCAGCGCGGATGGAAGCCGCATCCGGTCGGCGGGTCGCTGGGTGACGGAAGCTCGCCCTCGAGACTGATCCGTTGGGAGCGCTCTCCCGGTCTGCCGCCGGGGACGGCCGACAGCAGGCTCGTCGTGTACGGATGCAGTGGCGAGGTGAAGAGCATCTCGTTGGGCGCTTCCTCGACCAGACGCCCGAGGTACATGACCAGGACCCGGTCGGCCATGCGCCTGACGACGCCGAGATCGTGGGCGATGACGAGAAGGGTGAGGCCGAGTGTTTCGCGCAGGCGCATCAGGAGGTTGATGATCTGCGCCTGCACCGAGACATCGAGAGCCGAGACCGGCTCGTCGGCGATGAGAAGCGCCGGCTCGGTCGCCAGGGCGCGAGCGATGCCGATCCTCTGGCGCTGCCCGCCGGAGAACTCGTGCGGGTAGCGGCCGGCCGCGGAGGCCGGCAGGCCGACCATCTCGAGCAGCTCGCGGACCCTGTCGGCCCGGGCGGCTCGCGGCACGATGTCGTGCACCTCGAGTGGCTCGGCGATGGTGCGGCCGACCTTCATCCGTGGGTTGAGCGAGCTGTATGGGTCCTGGAAGACGATCTGGAAGTCGCGGCGCTGCTCGCGCAGGGCGCTTCCCGACAGGTCGAACAGGTCCCGTCCGCGAAACGTGACGCTTCCCGCCGTCGGCTCGACCAGGCGGATCAGGCAACGAGCCAGCGTCGTCTTGCCGCTTCCGGACTCTCCCACCAGGGCGACGCACTCCCCCTTCTCGATCACCAGGTCGACGTCGTCGACGGCCCGCAGGGTCGCGGTGGTGCGCCGCAGCAGGCCACGACGGACCGGGAACTCCTTGGTCAGGCCCCTCGCCTCAACCAGCGGCACGTTGCCCCCCCTGTTCCGGATCGTGGAGGAAACAGGCCGCCTCGTGGCTCTCTCCGAGTCGATAGAGTCGTGGCTGGCTCTGCGCGCAGTGGTCCCAGGCCTCGTCGCAGCGCGGGTGGAAGGCACAGCCCGTGGGCAGGTGCGCGGGGTCGGGAATCTGGCCCTGGATGGTGGGCAGCGGCTCGCCGAGTCGCGCGCTCCCGAGGTCCGGCTGTGCCGCCAGGAGACCCCGCGAGTAGGGATGGGACGGGCTCTCGAAGAGCGCGTCGACAGTCGCCTTCTCGACGATCTGGCCGGCGTACATGACCAGCGCGCGGTCGCAGGTCTCGGCGACGACACCGAGATCGTGGGTGATCAGGAGTACCGCCAGATCGAGCCGGCAACGCAGGTCGAGCAGCAGGTCGAGGATCTGTGCCTGGATGGTGACGTCGAGGGCCGTCGTCGGCTCGTCGGCGATGAGCAGTCGCGGTTTGCCGGCGAGCGCCATCGCGATCATCGCCCGCTGTCGCTGGCCGCCCGATAGCTGGTGTGGATAGTCGGAGAGCCGGTCGGAGGCCTCGGGGATGGCCACCAACTCGAGCAGCCGTCGGGCCTCGTCGAGCGCCTCGTCGCGGCTGGCCTCGCTGTGTACCATGACCGCCTCGGCGATCTGGTAGCCGATGCTCAACACCGGGTTGAGCGCCGTCATCGGCTCCTGGAAGACCATCGCCACGCTGCCGCCGCGGACCTCGCGCATCGCCTCCTCCGATAGGTCGAGGAGGTCGCGCCCATCGAGCCGGATCGATCCGCCGTCGACGCGTGCCGCCGGTGGCAGCAGCCTCAGCACCGAGAGGGCCGTGAGGCTCTTGCCCGACCCGGACTCCCCCACCAGACCGACGAACTCGCCGCTGGACAGCGCCAGCGAGACCCCGCGAACCACGGAGACGCTCTCGCCCGAGGCTCTCTCGGTGGACGGGAAGCTGATCGTCAGGTCCTCGATCCGGAGCAGATCGCTCATCTCGGCAGCGATCGGAGCCAGTGGACGCTCAGGGCGACCCCGTAGCCGGTGGCACCCTTCCTCGATCCTCCCGCCGCGCCGACATAGGCCGGGCCCGCGAGATCGACGTGGGCCCACTGTCCCGCTCCATCGACGAAGCTCGACAGGAAGGCCGCCGCCGTGGAGGCGCCTCCCCAGCGACCGCCGGCGTTCCTGAGATCGGCGTGTGTGCCCTTCATCGCGCGGCCGAACTCGGGCCAGAGAGGGAGCCGCCAGAGGTACTCGTCGGCGACCGTCGCACCCTCGAGCAGGCCTTCGACGAGCTCGTCGTCGGGCGAGAACAGTCCCGCACCGCTCTGCCCGAGCGCGACGACACAGGCACCGGTCAGGGTGGCGTAGTCGACCAGGAAGTCCGGTTTCTCGCTGGCCGCCCAGCTCAGAGCGTCGGCGAGGATCATCCGCCCCTCGGCGTCGGTGTTGAGGATCTCGACCGTCTTGCCGTTGTGGCAGGTGACGATGTCGCCGGGCCGGTAGGCCGAGCCGTCGGGCATGTTCTCGGCCAGCGGCAGGTAGGCGCGGAAGCGCAGCGGCAGGTCGAGCTGGGCCGTCGCCCGCGCGATGCCGAGGACCGTACAGGCGCCGCTCTTGTCGTACTTCATCTCGTCCATCGCGGCCGCCGGCTTGATCGAGATGCCGCCGGCATCGAAGGTGACGCCCTTGCCGACGAGCGAAACGGAGCGCCGACCCGATCCCCACTCGAGGCGGACCAGTCTCGGCGGGTTCGCCGAGCCGCCGCCGACCGCCAGGATGCCGCCCATCTTGCGGCGGGCGAGCTCGCGCGGGCCGAGCACCGTGACCTTCATGTCGAACTCGGCGGCCAACCGGCGCGCCTGCTGGGCCATCCATGCCGGGGTGGCGACGTTGGGGGGCGTGTTGGCGAGGTCCCTCGTGGTGATGGCGCCCCGCGCCACCGCCAGGGCGACCGGTCGCGCCTTTCGGTAGGCGCCGCGATCGGCCTCGGGAACCACCAGGGTGAGGCTGGCGATGCGCGGCGGCTGGGTCGCGGCGTCCTTGAACTCGAGGAAGCGGTAGTCGGTCAGGGCGAGATGCCGCAGGAGCGGCTCCGCCCCGTCGGGTCCCGAGACGACCGGGTGCTCGGGCGCCAGCAGGTGGGCGCTGGTGCGTGCCCGCGAGCGCAGCTCGACGCCGACTCTCCGCGCCCATTTGCGGACACTCTCTCCGCTGAATTCCCCGCGTGGTCCGAGCCCGTGAACGACGACGAGGCCTGTATCCCCGGGGCCGATCTCGGCTTCCGATCTCTGCCCGCTCCGCCCCTCGAAGCCGTCTCTGCGCGTCGCGCGCTCGATAGCCTCGCGCAGCGGGTCGCTCGCCCCCTGCGTCGGTGCCGGCTCGCCCTGAAACGAGCCGCAGATCAACAGCGACCGGCGCGAGCGGACGCTCCTGGCCAGTCGTATTTCCACCACCTCTGTCACCCGAGCTGTCGCCTCCCTCCCCCGACGATTCGGCAGTCTAGCAGGATCGGATCCGGGGGGACCGCAGTATGCTATCTATACGAAGTACGGCGACCGTCCCCGGGTCTTACGGATCGATTTGAACGGCCTCTGCGCGTCGGGTCCGATCACAGGCCGAGTTCATGAATACCTCGTCTCTGCCCAAGCAACTGCCGGGCCCGTTCGTCTTCCTGGATCCGGTGCCGGCGGAAGTGGGCGAGATCCGGGCGGTCCAGGAGAACGCCCTCCCGCAGGCTCGCAAGATCTTCCTCGAGGACGAGGACGCGACGCCGCTCGTCGGCTTTCCCGTCCTCGTCTCGAGCCGGCTGATGGCTCTCGAGAGGGCGCTCGAGGACTACATTCTGCTCGAGGAGCGCGCCCAAGCCGATATCGCCCGCAAGCGGTCCTTCGATCCCCGGGCCTACAACGACGCCTGGGAGGCCTACGCCCGGCTGCTGTCGAGCGCCACCGAGTACACCATCCTGTCGAGCTACGGGCGGGCCTATCCGAACGTCTTCTGGCTGCGACACTCGCGGGCCCTGGCGCGCTGCTTCTCCGGTACGGTCGCCCGCCTGACGGAGCTCGACGCCGATCTCGCCGAGCTGGCGCAGCGCATCCGCTACGCGACCTTCTTCCACTACCTGGACCGGACGCTGTCGCTGATCTACCGCAAGGTCAGGAGCCTGACCCGCCAGGTCGAGGAGCCGGAGAGCGACCTCTTCCCGAGCCTGCTCACGGTGATGCGCGACAACGTGCTGATCTTCACCGAGAGCCAGGTCGGGGAGGATCTCGCCGAGCTGGCCGGATACCTCGAGGGGCATCTGGGTGTCGATCAGGAGGCTTTTCGCGGCAGCCTAGCCCGCCTCCGGGAGTGGCACACCAGGGAGTTCGCCTCGCGTCGGGCCATGCGCGTGGCGGTTCGGGACTTGATCGGGCCCGAGGCCGCGGAAGAGCCGGGCCGGCTTCTCCACCGCCCGGGTTACGTACGCTATCTGTCGACGCTCGAGGGCTACGACGAGGACGAGCTGCTGTCGAGCGAGCAGATCGACCTATGGGAGGAGCTGCTTCCCCGGCTCAAGGAGTTCGAGTTCCTCCGCGGCTTTCAGCGTCTCGTGCTGCCGGTCGGGCGGGAGGGCACGAGGCTGGCGGCGCCCGATCCCCGGATCCACGGGACCGGTCTGCCGCCGCGTCGCGTCTACCTGTCGGTCACCACGCGTCCGCTCGATTTCATGACCCCGTGGGTGCTCGATCCCGAGGTCGGGCGTCTCGGGCTCATCTACGACATCCGCCAGTTCTCCGAGTCGCTCTCCGACATGGAGCGCACCAGTCTGGTCGAGCAGGAACGCACCTTCCAGATGATCTTCCGCTTCCAGCGTCGCATCAACCAGATGGCCTTCTCGCGGCGGTTGCGGCTGGAAAAGTATCTCGGCGACGGAGCGCTCTACTCGGGCATCAACCGTCCCCACCATCTGCTGATCGTGGCGATCCTCATCCAGCGGTTCTACCGCGAGGCGGTCGATGCCGGCTTCCCCTTCAACCGGGGGCTCCGGTGTGCGCTGAACTTCGGCCAGTACCGGATGCTGCCGATCCAGAGCAGCCAGCCCGGCGAGGCGGAGCGCTACGAGTTCTTCGGCCACGGAATCGTCGAGCTGACGCGGCTCATCACCGGCAAGACCATGCACGAGACCGAGGAGATGAAGCGGCTGTTGGTCAAACTCGGCTATCCGAGCGCCAACGTCGACGCCTTCTTCGCTCCCCTGCAGCGTCGCAACATCGATGTCGTCGACGCGAGCGAGGAGATCCGCCCCTTCCGCGCCTACATCAACGCCAACGGCACGCTGATCAACGAGGGAATCGTGGCGACCGGGGACTACATCGAGGAGCTCGACCGAGAGGGGTCGATCGCGTCGATGCATGTCGTCGAAGAGGACGGGCGACGCTATGTGGTGGTCAGCGTCCGGGACGGCGTCGACACGGTCGCCGCGGGCGTCCGCAAGCTCGGCCGCGCGGAGTTCAAGGGCATCGGCGGCCTGGCGGTCTACGAAGTGGTGAGTGGCGACGCCTGGACCGATCAGGAGCTCGAGCCCTGCGCAGAGTCGACTCTGCTCGAGGCGACCGAGGAACAGTACCGAAAGCGCAAAGCGGTCGAGCGGGCGTGAGGCCCGGCATCCGACCGGATCGATATCGACTTTTCTTTCAGGAGATCGAATGGCATGAGTAGCACCGTATGGGAGACGACGCTCGAGGGATTTCCCGCCCCACGGCGGGGCAAGGTGAGGGACATCTACGATCTGGAGGACTCGCTCCTGATCGTGGCCTGTGACCGCATTTCGGCCTACGACCATGTCCTGCGCCCGGGGATCCCCGGCAAGGGCCGCATCCTCAACCAGATGAGCAACTTCTGGTTCGACTGCCTGAGCGACGTGGTGCCGAACCACCTCATCGCCAGGCATGTCGACGACTACCCGGAGGCTCTGAGAGCCTTCAGGGACCAGCTCGAGGGTCGCTCCGTGCTGGTGCGCAAGGCCGAGGTGGTCCCCTTCGAGTGCGTGGCACGGGGCTACCTCGCCGGAAGCGGCTACAAGGAGTACGTCGCCGACGGGACGGTGTGTGGGATCCCGCTCGAGGAGGGCCTGGTGCGCGCCAGTCGTCTGTCGGAGCCGATTTTCACCCCGGCGACCAAGGAGGAGACCGGGCACGACATCAACGTCTCGTACGAGTTCATGGCCGAGAGTCTCGGAGACGATCTGGCCGGACGGATGCGCGACATCACCCTGGAGCTCTACAGGCGCGGCGCGGCCCACGCCGCCTCCAAGGGCCTGCTGCTCGCCGACACCAAGTTCGAGTTCGGACAGATCGACGGCCAGCTCGTTCTCATCGACGAGGTCCTGACCTCCGACTCGTCGCGCTACTGGGAGGCGTCGCAGTGGCAGCCCGGCGAGGAGCCGGTCTCGGTCGACAAGCAGTACGTCCGCAACTGGGTCGACGAGAGCGGCTGGGATCACGAGGCTCCGGCGCCCGAGCTCCCCGCCGAGGTGGTCGAGGGGACACTGGCCCGTTATCGCGAGGCCTTCGTCCGGATCACCGGCAGCGAGCCGGATCTCTAGCCTGCACTACGAAGGAAGCGGCTGACCGTCCAGGGCTCGACTCCGGCGGCGCTGTAGACCTTCGGCAGGCGGAGACCGAACCCGCACAGGACCTCGTAGATCACCGTTCCAGCGCGATCGGCGAGCTCGAAGCCGCCGACCCGCTGGGACCCCTGCTCGCCCAGCAGGACCACCTCGCTCCCCACGCCGGCGCTCGTCTGTGAGAGGTCGAGCGCCAGCATGTCCATGCTGACCGCGCCCACGACCGGAACCCTGCGACCCTCGACGAGAACCTCGCAACGGTTGCCGAGCCGCCACGGGAATCCGTCGGCGTATCCGACCGGAACGATGCCGATCCTGCCGTCGCGGGACGAGCGCCAGCGACCGCCGTATCCGACCCGGTCACCGGGTCGAACGGTCTGAATCTGGCTGATGCGGGCGACGACCGACATCACCGGCTCCAGATCGTTCGCGTGGCGCGCCGGATCGTAGCCGAGCAGGGCCAGGCCGGGCCGCGCGACGTTGGCCGGACCGCCACCCCCGTGCAGAAGGCCGGCGCTGTTGGCGATGTGGATCTCGATGGTCTGGCGCTCGTCGGCCGTGAGGAGCTCCAGCAGACTTTTGAAGAGGCCCGTCTGGCTCGAGGTCGTCTCGTCCTCGAGCTCGTCGGCCGAAGAGAAGTGCGACATCAGGCCGGCCAGCTCGAGCTCGGGATGGGCGCGTACGGCGGCGAGCGCGTCGGCGACCTCGCCCGGCGCCAGACCCAGCCGGTTCATCCCCGTGTTGACCTTGAGGTGGACTCGCTGGACTCCGGATCCGGAGCTCCAGCCGGTCCAGGCGCTCAGCTGCTCGGGGCCGGAGAGGGTCACGACCAGATCGTGACGGGCGAGGGCCTCGCACTGTTCGGGCAGACTCGGGCCCATGACCAGGATGTCGCCGGCGAGGCCGCCGCGGCGCAGCTCCGCCCCCTCCTCCACCAGAGCCACGGCGAACCGGTCGACCCCGCGCGAGGCCAGCTGCCCGCCCACTCCCGCGGCGCCGTGCCCGTAGGCGTCGGCCTTGAGGACGGCACGCAGGGCGACGCCCCGGTCGCCGAGGCGCGCGGCGTTTCTAGCCAGCGCATCGAGATCGATGGCTGCCCAGGCGGGGCGAAGATCCCGGGGTCGCTTCACAGCGGCGGGTGCTCGCGGCTCCGAAGTCGGCGGCTCAGAAGGGCGGCGGGCTGTCCTGCCGCGCCTGCGATCTGAAGGTCGTGGTCTCGCCCATGAAGACGAGCGGAATGCGCCCCGTCTCGCCGTTGCGGTGCTTGGCGACGATGAGCTCGGCGAGGCCCTTGTTGGTGGGATCGTCGTGGTTGTAGACCTCGTCGCGGTAGATGAAGGCGACCAGGTCGGCATCCTGCTCGATCGAGCCCGATTCGCGCAGGTCGGCGAGCTGGGGGCGGTGGTCCTTGCCGCGGCGCTCCGGCTGCCGGGAGAGCTGCGACAGCGCGATGACCGGCAGGTCGAGCTCCTTGGCGAGCTGCTTGAGACCTCGGGTGATGGCGGAGATCTCGAGGTTGCGGTTCTCGTACCGTCCGCCGGCCTGCATCAACTGCAGGTAGTCGACGACGACCAGCCGCAGGCCGTGCTCGGCCTTCAGCCGGCGCGCCCGCGAGGCCAGCTCGAGCAGCGTCGGGTTCGCCGAGTCGTCAATGAAGACCGGCGCCGAGGAGATCTCCTTCACCTTGTTGATCAGGGTGGACCAGTTTTGGTTCGAGAGGTGTCCCGAGCGCAGGGGCCCGAAGGAGATGTCGGTCTCCGACGAGAGGATACGCAGGGCCAGCTCGGAGCTGCTCATCTCGAGCGAGAAGACGCCGACGGGCGCCTGCTCGCGGATCGCCGCGTGCTGGGCGACGTTGAGGGCGAAGCTCGTCTTGCCCATGCCGGGTCGGCCGGCGATGATGATCAGGTTGCCCTTGTTGAGACCCCGGGTCATGTCGTCGAAGTCGACGAAGCCGGTCGGCAGGCCGACGAAGCCCTTCGAAGGCCTCTCCTCGAGGTCCTCCATCGTCGCGTCGAAGACCTCGGAGAGCGAGACGAAACCGCGCCGGATCGCCAGCTCGCCGAGCTCCAGGATCGACTGCTCGGCGCGGCCGAGGGCCTCGGAGGCCTCGAGGCCGCCATCGAGGCAATTGCGTGTGATCTCGCCGCAGGCCTCGATCAGTCGCCGGCGTACCGAGCGCTCCTTGACGATCTCGACATAGCTCTCCAGGCGTCCGAGATCGGGGAGGTCGAGGTCGAGGCCGGCCAGGTAGGCGAGCCCGCCGACGGACTCGAGCACGTCCTGCTGCTCGAGACGGGCCTGGATCGTGCGCAGGTCGATCTCCGTGTCGGAGGCCTGCAGGTCGACCATCGCCTGGTAGACCTTGCGGTGGCGCTCGAAATAGAAGTCGTCCGCGATCAGGCGCCCGGCGATAACCGGAAGCTGGCGTGGATCGAGCATCACGCCGGCGAGGACCGCGCGCTCGGACTCCTCGCTGTGAGGCAGCGTCTTCTGCTGTTGGATCGTCTCGAGCATGTCGCGGGGAGGTGGACGATTGTGCCGCAACACACGGCAGGCGTCAAAGCGCCGTCCGGCGCGCACCGATCGACCGCTCCCCCGGCCGATCCTATGGCATCATGGCCGTCGATGAGGACAGGCGCGGGAGGACTTCGCCCTCGACGCTCGGCCGCAGTCGGGCTCGCCGCGGGGCTTCTCGCGGGGCTCCTCGCGACCCTTGCCGGCTGTGCCACCGAGCCGGCGGCGCACGGCATCGACGGATCGCGGCCCACGGGTTCCCAGCCTGCGAGCCCTCCGCTCTCGGGCTCCCGGCCGGCGGGTCCCTTCCTGCGCGTTCTGGGCACGGCGCAGGACGGGGGCTTCCCGCACGCGGCCTGTGACGGAGTGCGCTGCGCCGCGGCCCGCGAGAATCCGGCGCTGCGTCGCCTGGTCGCCAGTCTGGCGCTCGTGCTGCCGGACGCCGGCGAGGTCTATCTGATCGATGCCACTCCCGACATTCGCGAGCAGCTCGACCGCCTCGCCGATGTCCGGGACGCGCCCGACGACGGCGTTGACAGAGCTCCGGTCGACGGCGTCTTCCTCACCCACGCCCACATCGGCCACTACCTCGGCCTGGCCTTCCTCGGTTTCGAGGCGATCCACACGCGGGACCTGCCGGTCTGGGCCACCCCCCGGATGGCTGCGTTTCTCTCCGGCCAGGGGCCCTGGGACCAGTTGGTGAGGCTGGGGAACATCTCACTCGAGGAGCTGCGTCAGGGTACGCCGGTGTCCCTGGCGGGTGGCGTGGCGATCGAGCCGCTCTGGGTGCCGCACCGTGACGAGTACACCGACACGGTCGGATTCCGTATCACCGGACCCTCGCGGACCGTCCTCTACATCCCCGATACCGACCCCTGGCGGCTCTGGCCGGAGCCGCTAGAACGAGCGCTCGAGGGTGTCGATATAGCGCTCCTCGACGGGGCCTTCTACTCGGCCGACGAGCTCCCCGGCCGCAAGGTCGAGGAGATCCGCCATCCGCTGGTGGGAGAGACGATCGAACGGTTGGCGCCGCTGGTCGATGCCGGGCCCCTGGTCGTCTACTTCACCCACATCAACCACTCGAACCCGGTGCTGACACCCGACAGCCCGGAGCGTCGGGCGGTCGAAGCGCGGGGCTTCCGGATCCTCGACGAGCTGGCCGAGATCGACCTCTAGTCTGCGGCTCCTTGGAGAGCAGCCCCAGTCCAGCCGGGACCGCGGACGACTCTGCCAGGCGTCTCACCGGTCGGCTCGCCATCCGCCAGAACCCGGACGCCGTTGACGAAGAGGTGCCGCATGCCGGTCGCGTACTGGTGCGGCTCGGCGAAAGTGGCGTTGTCACGGATGGTCTCGGGATCGAAGATGGCGATGTCGGCCAGGAAGCCCTCCGCCAGGCGGCCGCGGTCGGTCAGCCCGAGGTTCTCGGCCGGTAGGGCGGTGAGTTTGCGTATGGCCTCCTCGAGCGGAAGAAGACCCTCGTCGCGGACGTAGCGGCCCAGCACGCGGGAGAAGTTCCCGTAGGCCCGCGGATGGGGATTCGATTCGAGAAAGACACCCTCGGTCGCCGGAGCGCCAGCGTCCGACCCGAAGCTGACCCAGGGAATCGCCACCTGGCGCCGGACGTTGTCCTCCGACATCAGGAAATAGACGGTGCCGACCCGGCTGTCGTCCTCGACGACGAGGTCCATGGCCGTCTCCTCGGTGCTGGTACCGCGCTCGGCGGCGACCTCGGCGAGGCTGCGACCGGTGAGCGGCTTGAGGGCGTCGCTCTTGAAGCCGACCAGAAGCATCCCCTCGGGGCCGGCGTCGCGGTAGAGGTTCTCCCAGTCGTCGCTCGGCTCGTTCATCTCCCGAGCCACCCGGGCGCGGACCCGTGGGTCGCGCAGTCGCTCGACCCAGGCGTCGTGCCCGCCCTCCTGCACCCACGGCGGCATCGCGGCGTCGAGCCCGGTGGCGCCGGCGGTGTAGGTGTACATGTCGGCGGTGATCTCGAGGCCCTCGGCGCGGGCCTTCTCGACCGTCTCGATGACCCAGTCGAGCTTGTGCCAGTTCTCCTGGCCCGCCGCCTTGAGGTGGTAGATCTCGGCGGCGATGTCCGCTTCGCGGGCGATGGTGAGAAGCTCCTCGACGGCCTCCTCGAGACGCTTGCCCTCGCTTCGCATGTGCGAGATGTACATACCCCCGTAACGCGCCGCGACCTTGCAGAGCTCGATCAGCTCCTCGGTGCTCGAATAGAAGGCCGGCGCGTAGATCAACGACGACCCGACTCCCATGGCGCCGTCTTCCATCGCCTGCGTCACCAGCTCGCGCATGCGCTCGAGCTCCTCGTCGGTGGGCGGACGATCCTCGTGGCCGATCTCGTGGATCCTGAGGGTGGTGGCGCCGACGAACGAGGCGACGTTGGGGGCGACCCCCCGCTCGACCAGGTACTCGAGGTACTCGCCGAGCGTCGTCCATTCGATGTCGTAGACGATATCGCTCTGTAGTTCTTTGCGCTGCTCCTTCATCGTCTCGCTGAGCGGTCCCATCGACCAGCCCTCGCCGAAGACCTCGAGCGTGACACCCTGGCGGATGTCGCTCTGCGCCAGACCGTCCTCGATGAGCGACTCGGTCGCCCAGCTCAGCATGTTGATGAAGCCGGGTGCGACGGCGAGACCCTCCGCGTCGACCTCGACCGTCCCGGCCGTCGTGGCGCCGAGCTCTCCGATCGCCACGATCGTGTCCCCCGAGATCGCGACGTCGGCCACTCTGGGCGGTCCGCCGCTGCCGTCGTAGAGGGTACCGCCGCGGATCACCACGTCGTAGCCGGTCGGTTGCGCACAGGCGGCGAGCGCCAGGGCGCCGATGAGAGCGCATCCGATGGTCGAAGGGATTCCGTTGTTCGCCATGCTGCCTCCTCTGTGGGGCCCGCGCGGGAATCGCGGTCGGGATCGCGGCGTCCCGACCCCGCCGTCAGTCGTCGGACTTGATCCGGTAGCGCACGATCGCGGCCAGCGTCAGCGCGTCCGAGTCGATCCGGTCGATCTGGTTGAAGGCGTCGGCCTGCCAGTTCAGGTTGATGTCGAGCGTCAGGTGCGGAAGCAGCGCGAAGTCGAGCCCGAAGCGGCCGACGAAGAAGGGATCCGAGCGATTCCCGTCGAACGAGCTCGACATGGTCATGGCGATCCCCACGCCGCCATAGAGCTTGCCGCCGATCAGCGCCAGGACCTGCGGCGTGTAGGCGGAGCTCGTCGAGCCTCCGAAGCCGTCACCGGCGTACTCCAGCTCGATGGCGAACTTCAGTGGCCCCTCGACATCGAACAGATAGGAGCCCACCCAGGCCAGTCCGGAGTCTGAGATGGTGTCCGGCAGCCCCTCGTCGACGAGATCGTCGAGCGCCTTCCAGTAACGCAGGCCGAGCCCCAGCTGATGTTCGGCGGCGGTCGCCGGAGAGGACGACGCGAGGATGAACGGGGCGAGCAGGACCAGGCTCGACAAGAGCCTGCGCGACTTGCGTTTCGGCACCATCTCGGTCTCCATTCCGGTCGAGTGAGGCTCGGACGCATCACTAGATATCAGGTTGGCGGGCCCCGGGCAACACGGAACCGTCGGATCCCGCCGCTTCGACGCGATTGCGGTAGACTCGCTCCGCTCGCCGGCGGCCGAGGTCATGGGCATCTACAACGAGTTCTACGGGTTCAGCGAGCAACCGTTCAGCATCACGCCTGACCCACGGTTCCTCTTCTACAGCGAGCGCCACCGCGAGGCGTTCAACCACCTCCTGTTCGGCATCAAGGAGCGCAAGGGCTTCATCCAGGTGACCGGCGAGGTCGGTGCCGGCAAGACGACCTTGTGCCGCGCCTTTCTCGAGCAGCTCGGCGAGAGCTACACCACGGCGCTGATCCTCAACCCGGTGATGACCAGCAACCAGCTCCTGCGCAGCATTCTGCGCGAGCTCGGCCTCGAGGCGCCCTACAACGATCGCGTCCGCGCCTACGAGACCCTCAACGAGTTCCTACTCGGTGAGTTGGACGCCGGACGCGACGTCGTGCTCATCATCGACGAGGCCCAGGACCTGACGCCGGAGCTGCTCGAACAGGTGCGGCTGCTGTCGAATCTCGAGACCGACCAGCGCAAGCTGCTGCAGATCGTGCTCATCGGGCAGCCCGAGCTGCGCGACATTCTCGACGCGAGGGGCCTGCGCCAGCTGCGCCAGCGCATCACCGTGCGCTACCACCTCGGTCGTCTGTCGTCGCCGGAGACCGAGCACTACATCCTCCATCGCCTGCAGGTCGCCGGCGGCAACAGCCGTCCGACCTTCAACCGGAGCGCCCTGCGCAAGATCCATCGCTCGTCGGGGGGGATCCCCCGCCTCATCAACGTGGTCTGCGACAAGACTCTCCTGTGCGGCTTCGTCGATGGTGAGGCGCACCTGACGACGCGCCACGTGCGCCGCGCGCTGCGCGATCTCGGAGGGCGGCTCAATTGAGCCTGATCAACGACGCCCTCAAGCGGGCCCGCGTCTCGGCCCTCGAACAGGAGGCCGAGCGCGACGGCGTGGACTACCGCGCGGTACCGGCGCATTCCCGCCGCGCCTCGCGAAGCCTGAGCCATGTCGCCGGCTGGATCGTCGCCGCGGTGGCGATCACCGGAGTTCTCTATCTCGCCCTGAGGCCCGCACCGGGGGCGTCGACGCGGGAGGCGCCTCCGGCTCTCGGTACCGCTGAGGTCGCGGAGCCGGTCGGACCGGAGCGCCAGACCGCCGTACTGCCCGAGACCGTAGTGCCCGAGACCACCGCCGAGGCCGGGATCGTCGCCGATCCCGAGACCGTCGCTGAGCCGGGGGCCGTCGCCACCGCCGAGTCGCCATCCGGGCGGCGTTCGACTCCCGCCGCCCCGGAAGGGTCCGGGAGCGAGCCGCAACCGGAGTTGGAGGTTGTTCCTGCTCCCGAGGACGCCGAGCCGGCAGCCGACCTAGGCGAGGCCACGCAGGCCACGAGCCCGGCTCCTCCTCCTCCTCCTCCCGAGGCCCCGGCGGCC
Organism: Candidatus Multivoradales bacterium; assembly: GCA_965223875.1. Lineage (GTDB taxonomy): Bacteria > Acidobacteriota > Thermoanaerobaculia > Multivoradales > JAHEKO01 > CBDCXS01. The sequence continues at coordinate 26,173 of OZ245024.1, forward strand.
CGCTCCGGAGCCGCGAACGGCCTTGTCGATGGGCGGGTCTACCTGCGCCGTGCCGAGGCCGCCGACGGATCGGTCGTCGAGCTGGGTGGGATCGCCTTCTCGGAGGATCGGCCGATCGCGGTGGTCAACGGCAACGTGGTCTCGGTCGGAGACATGATCGAGGGCTTCATCGTGCTGCGTATCGAGCCGGAGCGGATCTGGCTCGAGCACGGGACGACACGGATCTATCTGACGCTCCACTGAGTCAGGACAACTTCGAGTCAGGACAACTTCACCAGCAGCAACGAGAAGTCGTCCTCGAACTCGGTGTCGCTCATCACCGCGCGCACTCCCTGCTCGATCCGGTCGAGCTCGGTGAGACCCTCGCGCGGACCGCGGCTGAGCATGGACAGGAAGTCCTGCACCCGCCACTCCTCGCCGTCGTGCTTCACCACCTCGTAGGCACCGTCGCTGTAGAGGTAGAGCCGGCAGGGACCTTCGACCTCGATCCGCTCGTCGACGAACTCGCTGCCAGGGAGCATGCCGACCGCGAGGTTCGGAGTCATGAGCCTGCGGGGCTCGTCGCCATCCAGGGGCAGGAGCAGCGCCGGCGGGTGGCCGGCCGAGGCGTAGGAGAGCGTTCGTGACATGCGGTCGAAGACGCCGTACCAGGCCGTGAAGTACATGTTGGCGTGGTCCCGCATCTGGAAGGCTTCGTTGAGTGCCGCGAGCACGTGTGCCGGCCGGCTGAAGTCGACCATCGGCAGCGACCGTTTGCGCAGGACGTTGATGACCGAGACCGAGTGGAGCGCCGGGGCGGTGCCGTGTCCGCAGACGTCGACCAGGTAGACGGCGAACCGATTCTCGTCGAGCCAGTGGTAGCCGAAGGCGTCGCCGCCGAGCTGGTCCGAGGGGATGAAGCGCCAGCTCGTCGAGACCGCCGCGGTCTCGATGGGCGCGGGCAGCAGCGACTTCACGTAGTCGGCGGCCTTGGCCAGGTCGCCGGCCAGGCGCGCCTCCTCCTGGACCTCGTCGCGGCTGCGCAGCTCGTGCTTGAAAAGGCAGTTGCCGACCTGTAGCTGCGATCCGATCGGCAGGACGCTCGGTTGACTGATCTGCTCCTCGTCGAGGTAGGTCCCGTTGGTCGACTGGAGATCCTCGACGATGAGCTGGTCGAGGATCAGACTCACCCGGCAGTGGTGCCCGGAGACCGCCGGGTCGTCGAGTCGGATGTTCGCGTCCGGGCGCCTGCCGAGAACGGCCGCGCCGTCCGGCAGCTCGAGGCGCTGGCCGACGATCGGCCCACCGATTCCGATCAGGTAGTGGGCCGCGTCTCCGGCCTCGACGTTCCGCTTGGCAGCGGCTACGGTCTTGTCGAAGTCCATCGGTTTCTGTGCCTGGCGGCGCCCCATCATATGACGAAACCGAACGCCGACAACAGCGATTCGGCCCGTCGGCCGGCGTGTATACTGCTCCCCAATCAGACGATCGAAAGGGCCGGGTTTCGGCCGTTGCTCGCCAGCGCGCCGCGACCGGCTCGTCGGATGCTTCGGTGAAGAACGCGCGACGTTCGAGGGGTTTCGCCGTCGGCTTGACGGTCGCGGCGTGGATGGCATCGGGGGGTGTGGTTCGGGCGGCCGGGCTGGCCGATCCGAGGACTCTGACCGGCGCGGCGCTGGCGACGCCCACCCGTGTAGGGACCCTGGTACTGACCGCCGACGCCCCCTGTCGCCTCCTCGTCGACGGGCTTCCGGTGGGGGTTCTCGAGGGCGATATCCTCGAGCTGACGGTCGACGTCGAGCCGGGCTCCTACCTCGTCGAGGCGGAGAGCCTCGACCCGGTCGGTGTCTCGTGGACGCGCTCGATCGAGGTGACGGGTGCCGCGAGGGTCCTGGTCGAGATCGACCTGGCGGCGAAGCTGGGCGAGCACGCGACGGCCCTCGCCCTCTCGGCCGGTCTTGCCGACAACCTCTTCAGCAAGGGAATGGACGCCATGTCGGCCCGTGACTACGACGTCGCGGCGGAGCATTTCGCCGGCGCCTGCGAGTACGGCAGAGCCGGTGGCTGCATCAACCTCGGCGTGCTGCACGAGAACGGCGTCGGGGTGCCTCTCGATCTCGCTCGAGCGCGGGCCTACTACGACGAGGCCTGCCGCGGCGGACATGCCGTCGGTTGCGGCAACCTGGCCTGGATGTACCGCAGCGGCGAGGGCGTCGAGCGAGACAACGCGCGGGCGCTCGAGCTCTACCGCACCGCCTGCGACGACGATCACGCGCGTGCCTGCACCGACCTGGGGTGGATGTACGAGCACGGTCGCGGCACCCCGGTGGACGAGTCGACGGCCGCACGCTACTACCTGGTCGCCTGCGACAAGGGGCAGGCGCTCGCCTGCAGCAACCTCGGCTACCTCTATCGTCACGGTCGGGGTGTCGAGCAGAGCGACGCCTCGGCGGTCGCCTTCTACGAGCGCGGTTGCATGGCGGGCAACTCGCGGGGGTGCAACAACCTCGGCTGGATGTACGAGAACGGCGAGGGCGTGCCGATGAGCGCCGTCGCGGCGGCGGACCTCTACGGCCGCGCCTGCACCGGCGGACACGCCGAGGGCTGCAGCAACCTCGCCTGGCTCTACCAGAGCGGTGCGGGACGAAAGCAGGACGACCGCAAGGCCGCCGAGTACTACGCCCAGGGCTGCGAGAGGGGCGACCCTCGCGGCTGTACCGATCTGGGGTGGCTCTACGAGAAGGGCTACGGCGTCAAGAGGAACCTCAGGAAGGCCTTCGAGCTCTACAGCCGCGGCTGCGCCGGGGGTAACCAGGTCGGGTGCGGCAATCGCACGCGGCTGAAGCGTCACGCGGCTCGCTGAAGCCCGGCCGGGAAGCGTTCCAACGACGAAGAAGCCCCGGGCTCGAGTCGAGTCCGGGGCTTCGTATCGTGCTCGTTGCGACCGCGGGTCAGGGGACAGGATCGAGCGTGACGTCCACCGAGATGCCGGTCTGCACCATGTTCACCGGCACCTGCTTCGACTGGTACCCCGGCGCCGAGAAGGTCAGCGTCTGGGCGCCGTTGGGCAGGAACCAGGAGTACCGACCGTAGCCCTCCTCGCATGCGCGACGCTCACCCGCGGTGAAGTTGACCGCCGTCGAGGTCACGTCGGCCTGAACCGGGAGTCCGGTCGAAGAGTCGGTGACCAGACCCTGGGCCAGCGGGCCGGTGCCGTTGATCAGCTCCATCAAGTAGATCCAGCCCTTGCGGACCCGGGGGATCTCGGTCCTGGTCTCGCTGAAGGGCGGCTGGAAGCCGTTCGATATCTCAGTCAGGAAGGCGAGCGAGCTGGTCTGGTTGTAGAACCACTCGAAGCTCTCGCCGCTCGAGGAGGCCGGACGCCAGGCATAGTTCATCCTGCTCCGGTAGCTCTCGCGGATCTCGGTGATTCGGGGCTCCGCCAGGGTGGCGGAGCAAGCGTACGGCGGCAGCACTTCCCGCCCGAAGCTGTGGTAGCTCAGGTTGATGGTCGGGCGCAGCATCTCTCCGAGGGCGTCCATCGTCTGGATCTCGGGCTCGGAGAGGGGGGCCGGTCCGCGGTAGACCCCGCTGCAGGGATTGCCGCTGTTGTTGCCGCACACGCCCCAGAGGAACGAGTAGTTGCGGTTCGGGTCGACGCCGCGGCAGGTGCTGCCGGCGTTGACGGAGCGGTTCTTGCGCCACATGTTGTTGGTCGACCAGACGTACTCGAGTCCGTCGGGATTGACCACCGGCACCAGCCAGATCTCGTTCCGGTCGACGAACGCGGTCGCCAGCGGGTGCTGGCCGTAGAGCTCGCCCAGGGTGATGCCGACGTCCTTGACCATCTCGATGGTGTTGAGCTCGCGAGCGTGGTGGATGGCGTCGAACAGGATCACCTGCTCGTCCTCGTCCTGCATGACGTTGTCCGACAGCTTGAGGGCGTAGATGTCGCGCCCCTCCTCGGTCTGCGGCGACCCGGTCAGCGTGGTGATATTGACCTTCTGGAAGATGGCCGGGTTGCTGGCGACCATCTCGTCCATCCACTCGAGCACCTCGGTGTAGTCCGAGTACTGCTCCTCGGGCATGTCGATCCCCATGGCGTGGCGTTCCGCCTGAATCTCGCGGAACGGTCGGGAGCGCTCGAGGATCTCGATGTCGCCCAGCAGCCAGAGGGTCGGCAGGTCACCCTCCGTGGCGATGATCTCGAGCCACCCGGCATCGGCGTCGCGGCCGGAGATGTCGGCCAGGACGACGTTGTCGAGGTAGTACTCGGACCTGGCGTAGTCGGTCGGTGTCACCTTCACGCGGAGAAACTGCTCGTCCGCCGCCGCCGTTGAGGGCAGCGCGAGAGCGAACGCGAGTAGAAGGACCGTGCACGCGATTCCCGCGCGAGCCGGTCGACGATTCGTGGAGACGCGGGAGAACGGACCTCTCATGATGTCGTACCTTTCGTGGATTGGTCGAAGATGTCGGCCGATGATGAAGCTCGACCCGGTGTCTGTCAAGCAAGGACCGATCACGGCGCGACCCTGATGGCACCTCCTGCCGAGTCAATCGGCCTTTGGAAGCACCTTGCCGGGGTTCATCAGGTCGTGCGGGTCGAGCGTCCCTTTGAGCCCTCGCATGACCTCGAGCGCCGGGCCGTGCTGGAGCTCCATCCACTGTCGCTTGCCGAGGCCGATGCCGTGCTCGCCGGTGCAGGTGCCGCCCATGCGCAGGGCCCGCTCGACGAGCGCGCGGTTGAGTGCCAGCGCCTCATCGAGCTCTTCGGCCGAGTCGGGATCGATGACCATCAGACAGTGGAAGTTCCCGTCCCCGACGTGGCCGACGATGGGCACCGGAAACGACGCCTCGCGGACCTCGCGCTTGGTCTCGAGGAGACACTCGGCCAGGCGCGAGATCGGCACGCAGACGTCGGTCGACATGACCCTTCCGCCGGGGCGCAGGGCCAGGTCGGCGAAGTACGCCTCGTGGCGGGCCGTCCACAGGGCGCGGCGCTGGCCCTCGTCGGTCGCCCAGGCGAAGTCTTCCGCGTCGTGCTCGGCGGCGATCCGGGACGCCGCCTCGGCGGCCTCCTCGACGCCCCGTGGCGAGCCGTGGAACTCGAAGAAGAGAGCGGGTCGCAAGGGATGGTCGAGGCCCGAGTGGCGATTCACCGCATCGACCTGGACCTCGTCGAGCAGCTCGACGCGCGCGACGGGAACACCCCATTGGATGACCTCGACCGCCGTGGCGACGGCCGCGTCGATGGTCGGAAAGCTGCAGACGGCGCTCGAGACCGCCTCGGGTATGCCGCGCACGCGCAGGGTGACCTCGGTGATGACGCCGAGAGTGCCTTCCGAGCCGATGAACAGCCGCGTCAGGTCGTATCCGGCCGAGGACTTCTTCGCTCGCGTGCCGGTGCGGATCACCGAACCGTCGGCCAGAACGACCTCGAGCGAGAGGACGTTCTCGCGCATCGCGCCGTAGCGCACGGTCGTCGTTCCCGAGGCGCCGGTCGCCACCATGCCTCCCAGGGTGGCGTCGGCGCCGGGGTCGACCGGGAAGAAGAGGCCCCGGTCACCGAGCGCCCGCTCGAGCTGGAGCCGGGTGACGCCGGCCTCGACCACGACGTCGAAGTCCTCCGCGTGGATGGCGCGGATCCTGTTCATCCGCGTCAGGTCGATGCTGATGCCCCCCTGGACGGGCAGCACGTGGCCCTCGACCGACGAGCCGGCGCCGAAGGGGACCATCGGCACCGAGTGGCGGGCACAGGCCTCGACGACCGCCTGGACCTCTTCGGTCGACTCCGGAAAGGCCACCGCCCACGGTGAGACCGGCTTGAAATAGGACTCGTCCCGGCCGTGCAGGTCGCACACCGACTCGGAGCGGGAGAAGCGCTCTCCGAGGCGCTCTGTGAGCTCTCGGGCCAGCTCGGCGGGAAGCTCGCGTTCGGTCATCCTGTGCCCCGGGTCGGGCGACAGAGTGTAGCACCGGCGATCGGAGGACCGCCGGGACCGGTACCCGGGAGAATCTCCCCACCAGCAGGGCACGCTGCCCTCCTCGAGCTGGCCCCTGGCTCTATGACCCGCGACCTCCTCGACTGGTACGGTGCTTGCTCTACTCCAGGAGCAGGAAAACACATCAGCGGGCAGTTCCGGGCTGCTCGGAGAGGAGGCTCCACGATGACCAGCTCGAACTCTTCGACTCGGCCAGGTACTTTCGCCGTCCCGCTTCTGGCGGGGTGCGCCCTTCTCGTCGGATCGGCGGCCTGCGGCGGCGGAGGCAACTCCCCGACCGGGCCCGAAACGGCCCAGATAGCGAACGTTCCCTCGGGCTCCAATGGATCCTCGTCAGGTGAGGGATCGTCGGGCGGCAACGGCTCTTCCGGAGGAGGCTCGACCACCGAAGGCGGCAGCGCTCCGACGGCGGAGAGCGGCCAGCTCGAGATCGCCATGCGCGACGCTCCGATCGACGAGATCTCGGAGCTCTGGGTCTACATCACCGGCCTCAAGGTCAAGCCGGACGGCGAGCCCGTTCTCCGGGTCCCGGCGAACTCAGGGCTTTACAACCTGTTGGCGCTTCAGGACGGCGTGACCGCCGATCTGGTCGAGGCCGAGGTGCCGGCGGGCGCCTACCAGTTCATCGAGGTCCTGCTCGACGAGGACGAGAGCTACGTGGTCGACGCGGCCACCGGAGAGCGCCTGCCGCTCCAGATCCCCAGCGAGAAGGCGAAAGTCAACGGCGGTACCTTCGAGGTCCACGGCGACGGCGCTACATTCGTACTCTTCGACTTCGACGCCGAGCGGTCGCTCAAGCGCAAGGGCAACGGTGACTGGATGCTCAAGCCTTCGCTGAGGATCGTCCAGGTCACCGAGGATGGCGGCTAGGGTTCTCCGAGGCGGTAGCTGACGACTTCGCTCCCGTTGCGCACGAACAGGCGCCCCCCGGCTATCGCCGGATGGTTCCAGGTCAGCGCCCGGGATCCCCTGTCACGCCAGTACGAGAAGCAGCGCCACCAGAGCCGCCGCCAGCCCGAGCAGAATCCACACCGCGCCCCAGCGAACCGGTATCTCGGAGCTCCCATCGGGAAGTGGTTCCGCCCGGGGATCGAGGTGACGGTTCAGGAGATCGACCGAAGGCGTCGGGAGGCCGGATTCCCGGGCCAGCACGTCGAGCTCGCTGGAGAGGGCACGTACCTCACTCCGGGCTCTGAGCGCATGGCCGACCTTGATCTCCATCCCGGGACTCTCGAGCATCTTCCTGGAGAGGAAGAGGAGCACAGGCTCGGGAATCCAGTCGAGGACCGCGTGGCTGCGAGGTGTGAGGGGAATCCCGAGGGTGGTGAGGACTTCGAAGCTCTCGCGGATCGCTCGCATCATGAGCACCAGGGCATCCCGGGTCCGCGCGAGTCGTCGGGTATCTCCTGCCGCGATGTAGAGGGCGTTGGCAGTGGGGACGATCTTGGCGGCGTGGGTCTTCAGCCACGCGTCCATGTCGGATGAGATGGCCACAGGGAACCCGGCGTCGCGGAGAGCGCTCGCGAGGGCCCCGATGCGGGGCGAACGGGTTCCATCGAGCTCGCCGATGGTCGTGGGTTGCTCCCTCGGCGACAGGATCACGTAGCGCAGCACATGGTCGTGCGGGATGGCCGCGGCACCCGGAAAACCGAGCAGCACCCGTTCCTCGCCGAGCGCGTCGGTCAACTCCGCGGGTCCGGCCGCACGGTTGCCGAAGAACACGACGCTGGGCGTGGCGCGAGATTCGCGCAGGATCGGCAGCACTTCGGAGATCTTGTTTCCCGGGAGGACAACCAGGACGACGTCGTAGGCGTCGTCGGCATCGAGTCGGGTCACGACGTCGACGCGCACCTCGGTCCGCTTCCCCGTAGCGGCGTCCTCGAGGCGAATCCCCCGCTCGCGGATGTCGGCGAGTCTCCGCCCTCGCGCCAGAACGGAGACCTCCTGGCCCGATTCCTTGAGCAGCGCGGCGTAGAGACAACCGATGTTTCCGGCGCCGTAGATGAGGATGCGCATCTGCCCTCCCGCATGCGGCCCGTCGACCGAAGCGGGTCTCGTCGCGGCAACGGCGAGACCTTTCTCGGCAGTCCCTTTCTAGCCGTAGGGGCGCCCATCCGAAATACCCGCGTGGGGGGGCTTCGGTGTGTGCCGGGGTGGTACGGGTCGAGACCCGGCAACAAGGATGGCGCGGAAGAAGCGTGCCAACTATCTGCTCACGACAGGCAGGTTTTTCTTGACACGTTATTGGTCGAGCGTTGCCGCGCTGCCGTTGAGCGCATCTGGGAAGGGCGCGGATGGCCGCTCTGCGGCGTCCAGCCTCCGTTCTCCGACCCCCGGTCGAAAGATGTCGGAACCAACGATTTCGCCCGTCTCCGGGCGACCTCGGAGGTCGAAAAAGTCGGGCTTATGATGGGTGAAATCGACAGGAGGGCTCGATGGAAACTACCCCGACAACACCCACGGACCAGCCGCCCGCAGGATCAGCGTTGCCGCCGATGGCTCCCCGCCAGCTGCCTCCGGAGCCCCGTGTGGAGATCGAGCTACGGGAGCTCGGCGAGCGCATCGCGACGCTCTCGGCGCTGCTGAGCGCGACCGAGTATCAACTCCTCGTTCTCATCCGCGAGTTCGACGAGAGGTACGGCTGGCGTGGCGGCTTCAGGAGCTGTGCCCACTGGCTCAACTGGCGCACCGGTCTCAGCATGGGGGCGGCGCGCGAGAAGGTGCGTGTCGCTCTGGCGTTGGCGGATCTTCCTCGGGTCTCGGCCGCAATGGAACGTGGCGAGCTCTCGTTCTCCAAGGTGCGGGCTCTGAGCCGGATCGCGACTCCGGACAACGAGGACGATCTGCTGAATCTCGCCCGATCGGGGACGGCGGCGCAGCTCGAGCGGGTGGTGCGCGCCTGGCGCCGGGCCGAGTCCGCCGACGACCGCCAGGCCGAGGCGGAGCGTCATGACGGGCGCTACCTCCACTTCTCCACCGCCGCCGATGGCTCGGTCGTCGTTCGGGGACGTCTCGATCCGGAGACCGGCGCCGCATTGATGAAGGCTGTCGAGGCTGCCGAGCAGGTTCTCTTCGACGACGAGTGCGAAGGGACGACCGCCAATGGACCACGCCGACCCTCGGCCGCTCAGCGTCGTGCCGACGCCGTCGGGCACGTCGCGGAGGCGGCGCTCGCCGGAGGTCTCGACAACGGGACCCGGGGCGATCGCTACCAGGTGGTGGTCCATGTCGACGCCACGACCCGCGACCGAAGTGGCCCACCGCCGCAGGAAGGAGGGCCAGCCACGACCACCATCGACGGCGTCGGAGGCGTTTCCGCGGAAACGTCCCGCCGGATCGCCTGTGACGCCAGCCGGCTGGTCATGACGCACGACGAAACGGGCCGGATCCTCGATGTCGGCCGGAAAACCCGCGCCGTCTCACCCGCCCTTCGGCGCGCTCTCGAGCATCGGGACGGCGGATGCCGCTTCCCTGGGTGCGGGAATGCCATCTGCGACGCGCACCATGTGGAGCATTGGGCCGATGGAGGCGAGACGAGGCTCGACAACCTGGTGCTCCTGTGCCGCCGGCACCATCGGTTCGTTCACGAAGAGGGATACGAGGTCTCCCTCTCCACTGACGGTGCCGTCACCATCACCGACCCCTGGGGCCGCGAGATCCCGTCCGCTCCCGGCCTGCCGGCCCTACCCGAACGACCCACCTCCCCCGATGCGGCGATCGCCCTGCTCTCGGAACTGATGGACGACCTGGACCTCGATCCTCGGACCGGCTTGCCCGAATGGGACGGCAGGCCTCTGGATCTCGATTGGGCGCTCAATGTGTTGATGAACTGAGCTCGGCCCGCCCCTTCTGAGCGTGGTAGACGTGGTTGTCCCACTCGTCGGTGTGATGGTCGTGCAGGCGCATTCCGGCGCCCTCGAGGATCTCGCGATAGGTGTCCACCCCGAGCGACCGGTAGCGGAACTCGATTCCGCCCATCTCACCGGTACGCTCTCCGGCGGTCCCTCCAGAGGTGAAGAGGAACCACCCACCGGGCGCGAGCCAGTCGGAGACCCTTCGCATGACGGCCTCCTGATCGCGTCCCCGCAGATGAAAGAGAAGGCCCCAGGCGACGACCGCATCGAACGATGCGTCATCGAAGCGCGTGTCCTCGACGGGCTCGCGTCGGGCCGGGACTCCGGGGAAGTTGGCTCGATACCGAGCGATCATTTCGGCCGAGCTGTCCAGCCCGTGTAGCTGGAAGCCCTGCTGCAGGAGAAGTTGGGAGACGGGGACGCCGTGGCCACATCCGGCGTCGAGGACCCTCGCCTGGCGTGGCAGGAGCTTTGCGAACGCCAGGAGATCGGGAACTCCGACTTCGGGATTACGGGTGTCGACGTACCAGTCTGCGATCTGGTTGTATTGGCGCACGTCGAGACAGGCTACCGCGGTCGTCTGCAGACCGGAAGGCCGCTTGCGGGCGTGGCCGCAGCCAAGGGAGGGAGGTGCCAGTGGGAACCAGGTACTTCCGATGAGCCGGAGACAGTCCAGCGGCTCGCTTCTCCGCCGTTGGCTGAATTCACTCCGGCGGCGGCGCGATCCCGAACTCCACGGTGAAGGGCACGCTGTCGCGGTTGTTGGCCCGCTTGCCGGAGCATTCGTTGGCCTCCCACAAGACGTCCAGATAGACGCGCGCCGAATACTCGCCCTCGGGAAGGCCCTGGAAGCTCGCCGAGTCATCTCGGGAGCCGCCAAGAGCCAGAGATGACACGCGCTTCGAGAAGGACACGCCTCTGCTCTCGGTGTCGGTGCCCTCGTCGTCAACGAGGTTCGTGACCCAACTCGCTGTTGTGTTGTGTGTCTACCCCGCCGCGCGTGTCACCGACACGGACGGCGGCCTCCTCTTGTATCCGTCGTCACCTCACGTCCCCGCGAGTTCCCGCGAGCAGAGCCGATCTCGCGTGTAGCGGCGTCTCCGGTAGCCTCCAGAATCGAATTCACCGGTACTAGGGATGTTCCGGACTGTGGACCTAACGTCTCGAAACGGCATATCGAGAAGTTGACAAAACCTCGCCAAATCATAGAATCTGAGGAGGTCTCGTCAACTGTCGTGAGCTCGTGAAGATGACTACCACCAAAGCTGAGCAGGTCGTCGCATTCGTTCGGCAGCAGGGCGTCGTCCGATCGCGCGACATCGAGCGGCTCGGCGTCTCGCGCGAGTACCTGCGACGGCTGGTCATGAAGGGAGTTGTGGAGCGTATCGGCCGCGGGCTCTACGCGCTACCCGACGCTGAGCCCAGCGAGAACCGTTCCCTCGTGGAAGCGGCTCGCCTCGTCCCTCGGGGCGTGGTCTGCCTGCTCTCGGCTCTGCAGTTTCATCAGCTCACGACCCAGCTCCCACGGGAGGTCTGGCTGGCGGTCGACCGACGGGCCTGGAAGCCGGTCTCCGATGGCCCGCCGCTTCGAATCGTGAAGTTCTCCGGGCGCGCGCTGACCGAAGGAGTCGAGCAGCATCGGATCGAGGGGACACTTGTGCCGATCTACTGCCCGGCCAAGACCATCGCCGACTGCTTCAAATACCGAAACAAGATCGGACTCGACGTCGCCCTCGAGGCGCTCCGCGACGGCTGGCGCGAGCGCAAGGCCACCATGGATGACCTCTGGCGCTACGCCAAGGTCTGCCGCGTCGCCAACGTCATGCGGCCCTATTTGCAGTCGGTGACGTGAATCGTGGTCGGTCAAAGAACCTCTCGGCGTCTGTTCGCCAGAGGCTGCTCAACCTCGCTCGCGATCGAGACGAGGAGTTCCAGCTCACGCTGACTCGGTTCGGCCTGGAACGCCTCCTCTATCGCCTGAGCCGCTCCGAGCACGCCGACCGATTCTTGCTCAAGGGCGCGATGCTGTTCGCGGTTTGGAGTGAGAACGTCTACCGGTCGACCCGCGACCTCGACTTGGCGGGCAGCGGCGAGAGCAGCCTTGACCACATCCGCATACTGTTCGGCGATCTCTGCCAGCTCGAGGTCGAGCCCGACGGCCTCGACCTCTCGCCGGAGAGTCTTCGCGTTCAGGTAATCCGAGAGCCGAGTGACTACACCGGCGTCAGGGTGCGCCTCAAGGGCCGAATGGGTTCGACGCGAATTCCGCTCCAGGTCGATATCGGCTTCGGAGATGTTGTCACTCCCGAGCCAACGGAGATCACGTACCCGACTCTTCTCGATCTTCCGGCACCGACCCTCCGTGCGTATCCGCCCGAGACCGTTGTAGCCGAGAAGCTCCAAGCGATGGTTGTTCTCGGGATCGCCAACACGCGAATGAAAGACTTCTACGACCTATCGGCGTTGGCCAAGGAGTTCGCCTTCGATCGTGCGCTGCTGGCCCGGGCGATCAAGGCGACGTTCGAACGGCGGAAGACACCGCTGCCTGATGGTCTGCCGATCGCGTTCCAGGAGGAGTTCTGGACAAGCAAGGAGGCCGAATGGGGCGCGTTTCTCACGAAGAGCCGTCTCCCCGGAGATCTTCGGCTCAAGGACGTGGTTCTGCGCCTGACGGAGTTCATGCAACCCGCCCTCGAAGTGGCTCGGTGGCTCGGCCGCGTTCGAGAATGACGACGAGCAGTCTCTCGAAGTGCAGCGGAAGCGAGGCGCTACGTCAACTGCCCTCGACTTCAGGCTCGGACTTCAAACGATAGTGCCACCCGGCTCGGCGGCGGTCGGCGTTCCGATTGCGAGCGAGTAGCCCATCGCTCGATACGCCTTGAGCCGCTTGTCGAACATCCGCGCGAGCATCGGCACCTGTCGATCCACGTAGTCGTACACGAGGACCTCAGACTTTTCAGAGTGGTTCCTGTGCAGCCTGCCGACGTATTGCACCAGCGTGCCCTTCCAAGAGACAGGCATCGCGAGGAACAAGGTGTCGAGCCGGGCATCGTCAAATCCCTCTCCAATGTATCGTCCGGTCGCCAGCAGGAGACGCTTCTCATCTTCGCCGATCGCCGCCAACTCTTCCGCCACGGCCCGCCGCTCCTTTCGCGTCATGCCGCCCTTCAACACGACTTGGTTTCGCACGAACCCCTTGAGCCAGGCTGCGAGAGCCTCGAGGTGGTCCTTACGCTCGGTCAGCAGGATGGGCGAGCGTCCTTCCTCGAGAGCCATGAGCACGTCGTCGACGATTTGCCGGTTGCGGTCCTCGTCTGTGGCCATTCGCGCATAGATGCTCTGGATTCCCGACTCCATCGTGGCTTCGTCGACTTGGAACGTCGTCTCTCGAACGAGCAACCGGTGGTCGAACGGTCTTCTGTCCGCCTGCCCTTTCGTGTTGATCTCGTAGCGGACCGGTCCGCACTGCATCTGGACGATCGGGTGGTGGCCGTCGCGACGCCGCAGCGTGCCAGTGAGGCCAACCACATATCGGGCCTTGGCCTCGCACAGCACGCGCTCGAAAGAGACCGCCGGAACGTGATGGCACTCGTCCACGATCACCTGGCCGTAGTCAGCGACGAGGTCGCGAACGCGGTCCTTTCGCACGAGGCTCTGGATCATCGCCACGTCGAGGCGTCCGTTCGGCTTGCTTTTGCCGGCTCCGATCTGGCCTATCTCTTTCTCCTTGATTCCGAGGAACAGCGAGAGCTGAGCCTTCCATTGCTCCAGCAGCGGCTGCCTGTGTACGAGTATCAGCGTGGCTTGCTTCCGCCGAGAGATCACGTACACTCCGACGACGGTCTTGCCCGAACCCGGAGGCGCCACAAAGACGCCGATGTCATGTGCGAGGAGTGTTTCGGCTGCGGGAGCCTGAGCCGGCGTGAGTTGGCCATTGAACTCGAAGGCCGCACCCTCCGCCTCGACGCGCTCATCGCGAAGTACGAGACCGACACCGTAGTCGCTGAGAAGGTCTTCGAGCTCCGAACGACACCCCCGGGGAAGCGCGACGTGACTCGGCAAGTCCTCCGCGCACGAAATGACACGAGGGGTCAAAGCGGTCGACAACCGCATCCTCTGCTTCTTGTAGAACTCTGGATTCTGGAACGCCGCCAACCGTTTGATCTGGTTGATGACGGGCGACGGCAGACCTACCTTCTCAACGAACAGCTGTTGCGCCAGTACGGCCGAGACAGTCTCTGGAAGCGGTTCGGTTACTCGGACAGCCGGAGATCGACGAGACGGCCGGCGTTCCCACGGCGCTACTCTTTCGTCCTCGACGTCGTCGGGAGAGGGCAGACCGAGGACACGGTCACGGCGAACTGCGTCGGTTGCCAACGACTCGGCCACGAGATGGCTGATCGAAGGCGCGCAGGCCAGCTGCTTCCATTGGTCAGAGAAGGGAGTGAAGTCGTCGCCCACGAAGACCGTGTTGCCCGCCTGACGCGGCCCGTCTTGGAAAGGCAGTGCAATCAGGTTCCCGAACCCTCCTCGCGGGAGAGTCTCCTGACTCGGGAAGAGCCGATCGTAGGATGTCATCGGCAGTTGGTGCCTCCGCGACATCGTCTCCGTGATGAGCAGAGAGCCTAGATTCCGGGCGGTGGCCGCAGGCACGGGCTCATCGAAGAAGAACCATGCGTGCGCGCCGTTGCCGGACCTCGACCTCTCGATCAAAGGCGAGAGATCGAAGTGCCGACATGTCTCGACAAAGGCGGATACATCATCGCGCCACGCGCTACCGTCGAAGTCCGCGGCCAACAGCCGACAGGTCTCATCCCGGAGCAACGGGTAGATGCCGAGCACGTGGCGACCCCGGAAGTGATCGAGGATCGCTTCGTCGTCCACGGGCAGGAATGCCTGGTGACTGCACTCACTGCACCTGACGCGCGGCTTCTCGCAGATTCCGCTCACCCACTCGTTCGAGCAGGCGGGAGCATACCCGCTTCGCCCCGACTTCGCGTTCTCCCAGCGCCTGGCGAACACGTCCTCGCGACCGCGAAACCGCCGACGAAAGAGCGCCAACTTCTCCACCGACGTGAGGGGCCCGGACTTGTCGGTCGCTTGAGCACCGCTCGGAACGCCTGCTCTAGCCGACGGAAGCTCCCCGAGCCGCCGCCGGAGCGCTTCCACTCGAGACGCAGCTTGGGCTCGCCTCTTCTCGAGCTCACCGAGGCGGGCTTCCTCGACGGCTAGCTCGTTGCGGAGCTGCTCCTCGCGCGACTTCGTCATCTTCGGTCCACAGAATCCACAGTTGCTCTCCGTCTGCAAGGCGCAACCCGGGATTCTCCAAAAGGGTACCCACCTGAGCCCACGAGCCTATGTGCCCGTCGATCGACGAGAACTTAAACGTCTGACTATAGGAGGTTTAATATGGTGCCGGAGGCGGGATTCGAACCCACATCCCCTTGCGGGGGGAGGATTTTAAGTCGTCCCGAAAGGGCAAGACCAGCCCACTCCAGCCCACTTAAACCACTGAAAACACTATCTCTTTTTGATCCTGACTCCTACGTTTGTAGGGCTGGTTTGGGCGGGGTTGGTGCGGATATAGTGCGGATGGAAATCGGGTCGTCCTCGTGCCTCAAGCCCCGGCGTCGGGGCGGAGATGGTCGGAGGTGAGGCCCGATCGAAGGCCAGCTCGAGGCTCTTCAGGCTAGCACGAGCCATCGAGCTCGAGGACGCCCGCTCGGCCGGCGCCATCGGCTTCATGGCCCGCGAGCTCGTCAAGGTCGGTCTCCCCCATCGCGAGCCTGCCGAGAGTTCCTTTGTCCGAAGGAACGGAGACCTCACCTTCTCCATCGCTGCTCACCCCGACGCCGGTCTCCCCTATGGGCGCTACCCTCGTCTCCTCCTGGTCTGGGCAACGACCGAGGCCGTTCGCACCAAGAGCCCGACACTGAAGCTCGGGCCCACCCTCACGGGCTTCATGGCTCAGCTCGGCCTCATCCCTGCCGGCGGCCGCTGGGGAACCATTCGACGGCTCCGCGACCAGATGATGCGGCTCTTCTCGTCGACGATCGCCTACACGTACGACCGGCGAGCGACGGGTGAGTGGCACGACACGGGCTTCCGCCTCGCTCGCCACACTCATCTCCTGTGGAATCCCTCGAATCCCGGCCAGACATTTTCGTGGCGATCGACGGTCGAGCTGAGCGCCGGCTTCTTCGAGAGCGTTGTCGACCGCCCGGTGCCCGTCGACCTCCGCGCGGTCACCGCTCTCCGCTCTCCCCTGGCACTCGACATCTACGTCTGGCTCACCTATCGGATGAGCTACCTGCGCCGGCCCACGCAGATTCCCTGGGAGACGCTCGCGATTCAGTTTGGCGCCGAGTATGGTCGGACCCGGGACTTCAAACAGGCGTTCCTGCGCCAAGCCGGTAGCGTGCTGACCCTCTATCCCGCGGCGCGGCTTGTACCGAGGCCGCGGGGCCTCGTGCTCAAGCCCAGCCCGCCCCACGTCGCCAAGCCTGGGGAACGCTGACCCCACTTGCCAACCCCAGGCGCAGCCTGTGGAAATCCGTGCTTTTCCACACATAAACGGTCGCGGCCGCAGGCGCAATTCCCGAATAAACGGTCGCGCCGTCGCGAATAAACTGTCGCGCTACTACGAATAAACGGTCGCGGCGAGTTGCCTTAAGTTACTGTCTCAGAGTCACTTCCAACAGGCGCCTGTATTCTCCTGTGGACTCCTATAGTCCTGCGCCAGTAGCAGGGAACGGCGGCTGCGGATCTCTGCGACCGGGATTCCCAGCTTCGACCGACAATCTGTCCTGAATGAAGGCGAGGCTGACAGTAGATCACCTTCAAGACGACGTCAGAAGAACACACGGATCGGTCTCGGGTGTGAGGATGGTCGTGTGGCTCTTTGCGCGCGTAATGCTGACACGGAAGTTCTGTCGTGCTTGACCCAAATCCTCGTCCAGCGAGTTGCCGCGCACGATGCGGTTAGGATTGGAGACGATCCGTCTCCCCTTGAATATCGGCCAGCCCTCGAAGATGATCACTTCGTCGAACTGCTTCCCTTTCGCCTTGTGCATGTTCATCACGATGACGCCAGTCTCCGGCCGCCATGCGGACGCGAAATACTCCTGCACGAAGGCACGCCGGACAGTCTCGAGGGCGTCCGCGTAGGATAGCGATGCGCGCCAGCTCTCAGAGAGTGCGGCTCTGAGTTGAGTACCGCGATCCAGAAGCCTCAGATTCCGCGCTTGAAGGGCGACCTCCTCGAGGCGATTGCAGGGGCCCTGATCGAGTTCCGCTCGAATCGCTAACCAGTCGGCGTCGGGATCGCCACTCAACTCGACAGCTCGCGCCGCCTCATAGGTCTTGAGCATTGGCACGATGAGGCTGTTCTTGCGAACGGGCTTGCCGACCGCGCGCGCGCCTTGCGCCTTCTCGAGCGCGACTGAGATCCGCCGCGACTCCGCAAGGTGGGTTTTAGAAGGAGAATCGCCGCCGCGGCCTTCATAGAAGCTGCAAACGAGTTGGACCATCGCTTCGAAATCACCTTTCGGCACTCTAGGCTGAAGCAGGAAGGCGATAACCTCGGCGGCAAGAACGACGGGTTCCACATCGATCGCGGCAGAATGCTGGATCGTCGCCATGTTCGTCTGCTCCGAGCGGAGATAGTCGGACACGGTGCCGGTCATCTTCTTGGTAGGAACCAAGATGGCTAGGGACCAGTCGTTCTTGCCGCTAGCGATCAGGCGTTCTCGGGCCTGGAAGACCTTCCCCTTGAGCGCGGCGTAGGCCTGGTTCTGATTGGCTGGAAAGGCAAGAACACTGATGCCGTCGTAGGAGTCACTGCCAAACTTGCCCTTCAGGACATCGTTGCCAAACCTGGCAATCTGCTTTCCGCCGCTGCGATGATTGTCACCCGCCAAGTCAAACTCTGATGGCTGGAAAGCTTCCCTGTAGTGGTCGAGGCGTTCGGGGTCGGCGCCAATGAAATCGTAGATACGCTGCTCCGGATCGGCAAGGGCGATGATCTCGCTACCCTCGCCTAGAGCCTGCAAAACCCTCCACTGATAGTCGTCGGTATCCTGAAACTCATCAAGGATGACGAAGGGATAGGCTTCGCTAATCAAGGCTCGT
Organism: Candidatus Multivoradales bacterium; assembly: GCA_965223875.1. GTDB lineage: Bacteria > Acidobacteriota > Thermoanaerobaculia > Multivoradales > JAHEKO01 > CBDCXS01. Next base: position 44,138 of record OZ245024.1, read on the forward strand.
ATCCTCCGGCTACCGTGCAGAATCTGGCTGGCGAGCTCCGCAAAAAGGTCGAAGCAGATTCTGCCTTCTTCTTGCGCCAACCGGGTTCGCTCAGCAGACTCCCGAGCCGCCCTTTCCTCTCGCTGTACATCGCTCAGTCTCGAATCGGGTGGATACTCCGTTCTGATCGCGGACAGGGCGATGGCCTCGGTCGTCGGCGTTAGCAGCGAAACAGCGCGCGGCAGACCAAGCAGATAGCCATGCGATCTGATCAGCCTCCAGAAGAACGCGTGGTACGTATCGATTTGGATCGAACGCTTCTCAAACTTGCCCATCTCCTGGTTTTCATCGAGAGCTTCTACGATGCGCGCAACCGTGGGGCGTGCGAAGCTGAGAAAAATGATCTTCTGAGAGGGCCGGAGGCTCTCTGTTACTAGCTTCCCGGCCTTTAGGATCGCGACCGTTGTCTTGCCCGATCCGGGACCACCTAGAACAAGCAGGTTCCCGTCGGCCCGCATGACGCGTTTCTGCTCATCCGAGAGTTCAAGCAACGTACTCTCCGCCTTTTGTCCCCTCTATGTCCTACTCCTCTTCCTCATTCCCATTCGCGTCGTCGGGGGCTCCCGGCTCGCAGACTTCCTTCAGACTCATGCAGGTCTGCCTGATCCACTCGGGGATCTCCTCCTCTTCACAGGAAGCAAGAAAATCCGCGATCCCGCGATCGCCCTTGGACCAGGAAAAGTATGCGGATAGCGCGTTCACTGCGTCGTTCTCGGGTTGGGGGTACTTCGTCTGCAGATGAGGTGGCCAGTCGATCGTTTGGACGAAGCGCACCATGGCAGGCTTGGTGGTGTTCTTGAGAACGAGGGTTTCCAGACCATTCTCGTCATGCATATACAGCTCGTCCACCTCGGCCTTGATTGCGGCTTCGCCGTCTGCCTCCTGCCTGTCACAGACGGCGTAGACCTTCTTTCCGAGTCCTCGATAGAGCCTCGCCAGATCGGCGATCTGCGAGTCGCTTCCAGCATCGATGACACAGATGCCAAGCGCTTCCAAGGAGGAAAAGGTGTCCGGACTCAATTCTGACAATCTTTGGGCCGCAGCGGGTATGGCGGAGGCCTCGGTCGCGCCTTCGGCGACCAATACCCTGCGCGAGAGCAGCCCTTCGCAGAACCGCGCGCGAAACTCCCGACGGTATCGCTTGTGTTTCACGCTGTCGGGAAGCGCTACAGCCGCCTGCGCCAGAGTGCCAGCAGAATCCCGGGAGAGGATGACTGTTTCATCCAGGGCGAACTCCTCCAGAACGTAGGGCGAGTGCGAGGTGAACAGCGATTGAGCGGAGAGATTACGGACCCCCTGCACAATCCGCTTTTGCGCATAGGGTGGGATGGCAGTCTCCGGCTCCTCCATCGCGAACACGACGTTTTGCTTGTCCTCCGCGATCTGCGACAGCATCCCCGGCGTCAAGTACTTTTGTGCATCGGCGACAATTAGATCTGTGCACTCCCGTCGCCGCCGAGGCCGCGGGGCTGTGGGAAACGCGGAGCGTTTTCCAAGGGGTGTGGGAGGGTGCGGGTGGGGGCTCGGGGGAGCAGCCTTCCACGCCCCGGCAGACCGGCGGTCGGGGTGATGGGGGTCCGGGGGAAGAGGGGGCGGTTTCCACAGGTCGGGCCTCAGGACTTGGCCTTCCTGCGAGTGCGGCCCTCGGCCGCCTCGGCGCGGTAGCTCTTACCTGACAGCTCGAGGATGATCGAGTGGTGGACGACCCGGTCGATCGCACAGGCGGTCGTCATCGGGTCTTGGAAGATCTTGCTCCATTCGGAGAAGACGAGGTTCGAGGTGATGGCGACGCTCTTGCGCTCGTAGCGCTCGGCGAGAAAGGTAAACAGCACCTCCATCTCCTCGCGGTTCTGCTGCACGTAGCCGATGTCGTCGAGGATGACGAGCTCGAAGCGGTCGAGGCGCTTGAGCATCGCCTCGAGCTCGAGCTCTCGTTTGGCGACCAGGAGCCGCTGGACCAGCTTGAAGGCCGGGACGAAGAGCACGGCGATGCCGCGCTCGACCAGCTCGTGTCCGATGGCCGAGAGCAGATGGGTCTTGCCGCGTCCGGGCAGGCCAAAGGCAAGGAGGTTCTCGGCTTGCTCGACGAAGGCGCCGTCGCACAGCCTGGGGACCCGCCGGCGGACCGTGGCCGGCAGCCGGTTGAGCTCGAGCGTCGACAGTGTCTTGTCGTGGGGCAGCTGAGAGCGCTTGCGGAGCCGTTCGATGCGCCGCACGCGGCGATCCTCGACCTCGATCTCGGCGAGCTGATACAGATAGCGCTCGAAGCCCCAGCCCTCGCGTTCGGCCTGTTCGGCGACCTCTCTCCACTCCCGCACGAAGCTCGGCAGCCTGAGCGAGCGCAGCAGGATTTCGACGCTGGCCGTCGCCGTACTCATGAGCCCGCCTCCGAAACCAGCAAGGCGTCATAGCTCCGCAGGTCGACCGCCAGGGGCTTGATCGCCGGGATCTCGGGCTTGCCGGTCGAGACCAGCGAGCGCACCGCCTCGTAGCGCGGCAGCCGCTTCTGGCAGAGCAGCAGCTCGACCGCGGCCTCCACCTCGCACTGCATTGTGGCCGCGGCCAAGTGGAGGATCCTGAGGTAATCCAGATCCGCCTGGCGCTCGGGCAGGGCCTCGGCGAGCTCATCGTAGGCGAGGCGAAACACCGCCGACGGAAACATCGCCTGGCGGTGCCGGTAGCGGGCGAAGGCCCAGGGCTTGCGGACCAGAGACCAGATCACGTGCCGGTAGTCGATCAGCGCTCGACCCTCGCCCAAGAGCCGTTCGATCACCAGCTGGCGACGGCCGCCGTAGAGGACCTCGATCTCCATCTCCGAGACCCGCACCTTGACCCGCTCGCCCTTGAGCCGCGACGGCACCGAGTAGGTGTTGCGCAGCACCCGGATCGTGCTGTTCGACGTCACCCGCACCCACTGCTCCCGATACTCCGGCAGGCGCCGCTTCGACAGCGGCCGCATCTGCGCCAGCTCCTCGGCCAACCGCTGCGAGCGCAAGCCATTGGCCTGCTCGAGCACACCGTCGATCCAGGCCCCATAGGCCTCGACACTCGGAAAGTCCCGACTGCCTCGCAGCAGCAGATGCTGCTCGAGACGGCGCTTCAGAGACCCGCTCAAGGCCTCGACGTCACCGTTCTGGTGACTGGCGCCGATGGCGATCGTGCGCGGTTTCATACCGAGGTGCTCCATCAGCTCCTCGTACTCGCGATTGAAGCCTCGCTTGCCGGTCGACAGATCATGCGTCGCCGCTGTCGAGTTGTCCGTCTGGTGCCACTGCGGCACCCGGCCGAGTCGAAACACCGCTCGCTGCACGCCGCAACGCAGCGCCAGCATCGACTCCGACTGGCACACCACCACCGACTGCCAGTTGCTGTACGGCAGCACCGACTGGCACAGCCGGTGATCGAACGTCTCGCCGGCGATCCGCACCCCGAGCCGATTCGCCCAGGTGAAGTCCGTCTGCATCGCCTCGCCCGGCCGATGCTCCTGCGGAAAGAAGATCTCTCGCGGCGGCCCGTGCTCGGCGCGCCACTGCTTGACGCGGCGCTGGAAGGTGCGAAGCTGACCCGCACGGTAGCGCCCCGGATACTGGCGCATCAGATCCTCGAACAGCGCCTTGGCCTCGAGCTCCGGCGCATCCGCCAGCCTCGCCGCTACCTCCTCCCAGCCCTCCGCGAACGGATCCTCGCGTGTGCGCCACGTCCGCCGGGCCTGGAGCTGAGACGGCAGCTTGCCCGCCGCCACATATCGGCGCGCTGTGTTGCGATGCATCCCCGACCGCAGCGCCGCCAGTCCAATCTGGCCGTGGTCGCTCATCTCCTCAAGCAGTCTCCTCACCTGTGCATCCGTGACCACCTCCCGGCTCCTCTCCGCATCGGTAAAGAGCCGAGTTTCTCCCCTCCCCCCCGAAGGCCGCTCCCGCTGCTTCCGAGGCCCTTCAGGTTGCACAGGAATAGTTGTCGTCAGTGCACAGAACTAATTGTCGCTGAGCAACAGCATGGCCAGCACCAGCAGGTTGATGGTGCCAGTGCCTTGCCGGTAGAAGGGCGCGGCGTGTTCACCCTCACCCGTCGCAAGGAATGCTGTAATGACTTTGCGCAGGTGTTCCCGAGTCAGGTTCGAGACTCTGAGGTGCGGTGCGATGCCCCATTCCCTTGGCACGAACTTCTTGATTGAGTTCTCGATGCTCTCGAGAATGCCTGCTATTCCCAGCTCCGGGTCGTGAGCGACATCGAGGTCGGCCAGTGCGTCGATCGTCTTCTCCCACATCTGTGGCCGGATCTCCTTGAGACGAAGGATGATGTCGAGAAGACTGCCATGCTCCAAGCTCAGGGCACGTCGGCCGGTACGCAGCGACCTTAGGTACAGAAAGCCGCAATACTGTTTGTCCCTCTTCTGGAAGAACTGCCGATTTCCTTCATCGTCGCTCTTTGGAAAGTAGGTAGCGCCAATGAAGTCATCCTCTTCTGAATCGTACTTGCCTGAGAACGCGACGCGTAGAGCGTAGGTGATGTGGTCTTGGTCGACAGTGTCGGGCGGTGGCGTCGCGTGTAGCTTGCTCTCGTCCTGGTCCCACCACTCGATGTAGTCCTTGAACCGTCGGCGCTGCTCACCATTGAGGCGGGTGATGGTTGCTTCGATCAGGATTTCGGGCGCTGTGTCTTCGTCTTGTGCGCGATAGGCACCCTGGAAGAAGTCGTGCTCGTCAACGGGCGGTCGCCTGTAGAGACGGTCGGGGCCGAGTACTAGGTCCAATGCCTCGAGCACAGTCGACTTGCCGACATTGTTGTCGCCGATCAGAACCACGTGATCTGGCAGGAGCAAGTCGGCCTTCTTGATGCCGCGGAAGTTCGAAATGGTCAGCCTTGTGACCTTCACCGCGCTGCCTCCTCTTGACTTGTTGGTACCGGCTCACCCCTAGGCCTGGAGTTAGCCAGGAGCTGCCCGGTTCGTTGGACAGTCTAGTGGCTTCGGTTTCGTCATGAGAAGTCTGAGCGCTCGGGACGGCTGGGGACCGGAATGGACCCCAGCCCGAAGGCCCCACGGGAACGCTCGGCGCGCCTTTGCGACCAGCTCCGCCGCCTCTTCTCCACCACCCTCTGTTAGGGCCCCGGCACTAGCGCGGTCGGCAGCTGCCGTTCGTTCGTAAGGCCTTCCTCTTCGTCCGCACTTCGGCTCACCACCGATCTCCGCACGCCTCCGGAGCTCGCAGCGAGCGCGCCAGCCGCCCACCACCGCCGCTGTCACGAGCGCTGCCGCTCTCCAGCTCCTCCAATCGGCGCCTCGCCGGTCTCCTCGGTCCGGTTCGGTGCCGGCTCCTTCTGGATCTGTGAAAGGAGCCGGACACGCAAACCGAGACGAGAGGAGACAACGCATGACGACGAAGAGAGAGGCCGCCACCCATCGAATCAACGAAGCCCTCGAGCGGCTCACGGCCAGTCTTACCCAGGGAAGAAGCGCGGAGCTCCTCGCATACTTGCGCTGTGCCTCGCGGTTCCACAGGTACAGCTTCCGGAATCTCCTCCTGATCGCGAGCCAGCGTCCCACGGCAACTCGTGTCGCGGGCTTTCAGGCATGGAAGAAGCTCGGCCGCCACGTCAGGAAGGGCGAGCACGGGATTCTGATCATCGCCCCAGCGCCGATCAAGCGGCACGACAGTGAGGACGACGAGTCGATCGAGATGCGATTCCGGGCCGCGTACGTCTTCGATGTCTCCCAGACCGAGGGCGAACCCCTTCCCGAACCCCCGACGTTCACGGGTGACCCGGGAGGCCACCTCGAGCGCCTCCATGAGTTCGCGTATCGCAAGGGAATCGCCGTTGAACAGGTCGAGCACCTCTTTCCTCCAGGCGCGCAGGGCCTCTCACATGGCGGCAGGATTCAGCTCCTGTCGTCTCTCTCGCCCGCCGAAGAGTTCGACGTCTTGACCCATGAGCTCGCCCACGAGCTCCTGCACCAAGGGTCGCGTGACGACCGGCCTTCGAAGAGCATCCGTGAGACCGAGGCGCAGGCCATCGCTTGCGTCGTCTCTGAGGCGGTCGGCCTCGATGGGATGACAGCGAGCGCTGACTACATCCTCGGCTACGACGGCACCACCGAGACGGTGGCCGGTTCACTCGATCGGATCCAGCGCGTCAGCCACGAGATCCTCGAGGCGATCGCGCTCGAGTCAGCCCTCTAGCGGTTGGCGAGGTCAGCCGGCTGCGGCTTAGGGGCTCGGGCTCCGCGCTTTCTCGTTCCGATCTCATTGAGCACTCCCCTTCTCGTTGGGCACTCTCCCCTGCTACCCATTCCGGCGCTTCTTTAGGGTGCCGGTCTTCCCCTTGGCTGCGGCCTCCGGTCTCGCTCCGCCGCCACGGCCGCGCCAGGCCCCTGCCCACACTCCACCCGGCCTGTCACGCCCGCGGCTCTTTCCCTCGACCTCCGACCTGACCTCGGCGGGCGAGCTCTAGCTCGTCGCCGTTCCGGCTGCCTCTCAGTCCTGGGCGAAGAGGCAGCAATCGCACGGAACGACGATGACCAAGAGCCACCACAACCGACCCACTCGCAACAACCGCCCAGGGATGGGCAGAAAGGAGAGCACACCATGCTCAACAAGGTCCTACTCATCGGCAACCTCGCCCGCAAGCCGGAGGCCGGCGACGGGGACAAGCCCCGCCCCGCCTTCACCCTCGCCACCAACCGCTGGTGGTACGCCGACGGCGAGCGCAAGGAAGCCACCGACTTCCACCGCGTCGTCGCCTTCGGCTCCCAGGCCGAGCGCGCCGCGGGCCTCACGAAGGGCCAGCTTCTCTTCGTCGAGGGGCGTCAGCAGACCCGCCAGTGGCAGGACGGCGACGCCAAGCGCTACATCACCGAAGTCATCGCCGAACGCATCGAGATCCTCGAGCGCTCTCCTGCGAGCGACGACTGAACTTTCCCAACGGGGCGCCGCGGGGTGCCCCGCCAGCGACTCCCCGCTTCCGTTGCCGGCGTTGGTCGGCCCTCAGGGCATGCCGGTGTAGGCGGGTTGCCCGCTCTGTCTCAACAACATCCGCTGACCAAACGCGGATGTCATCTTCCGTCAGAAGGCACAGGTCTTGAGCTGCGTGAAGACAATTCTCAGGTGACGCTGTAGCCCCCCCAGCGCTGCATCACTGGAGACTTCGTCGGGGGCGCTCTCCGCCTGCAACGACTACACCTAGCCGGCACGGTACCGCTTGTGCCCTCCGTCCTGTTTACAACCTCACTGAGCCTCCAAGGCACTAACCGCCGCTCACAAACTCAAAGCACACTAGGTGGAGATCATCTCGCGTTAGCTGAAGGCTCTCGCGAGATGACGCCCTCTTTGCGCTCTCCACCCTCGAGTTCCGCTTGGAGCCTCTCAACTCCCTCCACAAGTCTCCGCCGCCTCTTTGCGCTCTCCAAGTTCCGCTTGGAGCCTCTCAACTCCCTCCACAAGTTCAACTGGCGAGCCTGTCCCTCCACGGAAGGCCTCATAGATGCGTCTCAGCTCCCGGATGGCGGCCTTCCTGAAGGGCTCGCCAAGAAACCGAATCGCATCGATGATCCGAGGCCTCTCGATGTCGGGGTGGTTGATGTACTCCTGGAGCGCAGTGGCCACTGTCTGTTGCAGCGGGTCGAGGGCCCTCGGAGCTTCCTCGAGCGCCTGCTGCTGCTGGACCGATTGGAGAATGTCGTCGATCACCTTCTCCTGCAGGTCGAATGCTGCTCCGAACATGTCCGGATCCACTACGCGCTTCGTGTCCGGACTGCACGAGATGAGGCTCGAAATGAGAAAGCGGTTGTCCTGGATCTTGGAGCTAAGAAGATCGTAGTAGCGCCAGAAGTGAAGAGGCGCGTGTCCGGGTCGCTCGGCCTTGAAGTAGAAGAACACACCTCGAGCTCGTTCTCGAAGGAGCCCTGAGTGAATCCCGTCGGGGAGCTCGTCCAGCTTCTCCTGGCCACCCCCTGCGAGGAAGCTCCGTAGCTGCTGAAGCATGAACTCGTTGCTTGCAAGCTCGCTGAATTGCTCTTCTTCTTGCAGTACTGTCTCGTCTTCCGCACCGATCCGCCGCAGAGTGTTGAAGTTCTTCGGGTGCACAGACTCCCCGAGCACGCTGGCATCGAGAAAGCCGGCCTGGTCGATATCGCTAATCTTCTGTGAGAGACGTTCGACCAGCCGCAGCAACTTCTCCAGGCCGGCATCGGGGAACATGTTGTAGATCCACAGCGTGTCGAACTCGCTGCCAATCCTGTCGATCCGCCCGGCACGCTGAACCATGCGAGTTGGGTTCCAGTGCAGGTCGTAGTTGATCAACAGCCCGCAGTCCTGGAGATTCTGACCCTCCGACAGGACGTCTGTTGAAATGAGAATGTCGAGTTCCCGCTCGGAACTGACCCACTCAGGCCTTTGGTTCGCTCGCGGTGCAAAGGCCTGTACCGTCCGCAGCCTCTCCTTCGGGCTCGCTCCGCTGTCGAGCCGCCTCATCTTCGCGCCACCAAGGCTCTCGAGAAACGCCACGGCTTCGGGACTCTCAGGGTGTCCTAGGTGCTTGTAGAGATAACGTGCCGTGTCCTTGTAGTAGCTGAAGACGAGGACCTTCTGTCCACGAAGCTCCTCCGATGCGAGCAGCGCCTTGAGCCGGGCCAACTTGGCGTCATCCGCAGCCGTGATGTCCTTGATGCGATGCCAGATCTCCGTCAACGCCTCGACATCGTGCTGTACCGCCTCGTGTAGCCTGCGCAGGTCGTAGTGAGCCGGGTCGATCTCGCCCAGCTCCTCCAACAGCTGCTGTGCCTCTTCTGAGTCATCAAGATCCTCGGCCACCGACCTTGGAGTCGCGTCATCCTCTTCATCCTCACGGCTCAAGAACCGGATGGCCTTCTGGAAGTCGGTGCTGCGGAGAATCCGCCCCTCGAGAATGTAGGACTCAAACGTCTTCAGAAAGGCCAGCGCCCGGCGCACCGAGATCCGGAATGCATGCACGCTCGACTCGAAGCGCTTCAGGTATCTGCTCTTGAAGATTCCGACCAACGCCTGTTCTCGCCCAGCCTCGAACTCATCCACTTCCTCCTCAGCCTTCTTGTAGGCCTCCAGGTTGTACGGAGCCAGCTTCAGAGCCTCGACACCTGACACGACTTCGTCGTAAATGCCAGAGTAGGCTTGCTCTAGGTCGTACTGGACAGTTCTCAACTTCCGCTCTGGGAACTTGATCTTCTCTCCACGAATAGTCGCTTCGGGGTAGGCCGTTCGAATGAACGGCCGCGTCCGACGGATAACTACCTCCTCCAGAAGATTGAAGAGGGCGAACACGCCTTCTCTCCGGGCCGACCTTCGCGCCCGCAGAAAGTAACGATAGAGGTCGCCGATTCCTGCTGCAGCGAAATAGCTGCGATCGCCACCGGTGATCAAAAGGAGCTGATTGTACAGGTCGAAGAGGTCGTTGTTGATCGGCGTCGCTGTGAGCAGAATCACCTTCTTGCGATACCCAGCCTGACCCCGCCCGCCGCCTGCCTGCAGGAGTCGTTCGAGACTCTCCGTACGCTGCGCATTCGGGTTCCTGAAGTTGTGGGATTCGTCAACGAGGACTACATCGGCGTCGCCGTACGACCCGAGCTCAAACTCCTCTCGCCCCATCTCCTCCTGCGAGATCACCTGCGCAGCTATGGTGGCATCGGCCAACTCTTGGTTCCACATATCGCGAAGGCTCGCCGGACAGATTACGATCGCCTTTTGCCTCAGGTGATACGCGAAGTCTTCCAAGAGCTTCTTCCCGATCCAGGTCTTCCCCAAACCCACGGAATCGGCGATCATTACCCCGTCGTAGCGCAGGAGGATCGCTCGCGCCTTCCTTACGGCATCGTCCTGAAACTCGGCCAGCTCAATTGCCGACTTCGTGATCAGAGGATCACCCTGGTCGAGTTCGTCGCGGAAGTACTCGAACAAGGCCTTGAGGTAGACGTCGTATGGCGTGTACTCAACGGTTCCGAACTTCGAAGCGTCCAGCAACCCAATGAGGTCTTCCTTGAAGTCCACAGAGCTCTCCCATTCCCGCTCGAACCACTGCTCGAGGTCGATGATCGCTCTGGCGCCGACTTCGCTTTTTAGAAGCCTTTGATTCTCCGGCGAGATTCGCTCGCTTGGCCTGTTCTCGCTGAGCCAGCCTACAGCTTCTCTCGCTGCGTCATCTTGAACCTCAGCCAGGTCCAACAGAACTTTGTGGGCAATGTTGAGCTCTCGGTTTGATGTAAGACCAGGGAACGTGAAGTTCGAAGAACCCACGATCGCAGCCACCGGTCGGAATCGATCAAAGAGCATCTGCTGGCCGGGTCGGTCCGAGTAGAACAACCACGCCTTTGCATGAAGAAAGCCGTCTTTGTGCACCCGCACAAGACACTTGTCACGCCGTAGGAATGAAACGAGGTCTTCCACGACCCTCAGTGTTTCCTCCGAGAACGGCAACTGCTCCAGGTCGCGCCGCATCTCCTTGCCCACACTTCCAGCGTCAGGTCTCAGGCCAACCTGAGCTCCGGCAGTCGGCTCCTGACCGATAAGAAGCCTCAGGCTGCCCAAGCCCGCCAATCCGTCACGGATCAAACCGAAGCCTGTGACCGTGAAGTACGCCGTGGCCACGTCCAGCGATCGCCCTCCGAACTCCGTAAGAAGAGCAGACAGGACATCTACGAGGCGGGACGTGTTGTTGTCGATGACGTAAGGGAGCTTCACAACGGGCGGGTCTCCGTTTAGAGCATCTGTCGCCGGCGAGATGCGATATACGCCGCTTCGTCTCGATCAAACCCATACACCTTGTAGAGGGCCTTATCGATAGCCTCCTGCAACTCCCGCGAATCAGCGGCCAACCGCGAGCGTTCTTCTCTCGATTGAAGAGTCCGGGCGGCCTCAATCCTCTGAAGCTCCCTGCTCAGAGCCTCGAGCGCTCGCGCAACGGAGCTTGTTACTAGGCCAGGCTCGCAGGTGCTTGTCTCCAAGACTCTCAGGGCGTCCTCTGGTTCCATCTCAGTCGTTTCGGACTCGGAACGCACTTGACCTTCGTAGCCTTCGAGGCTCGGAGCAGGAAGCGCCTTGAACTGATACTCATTGACCTTTGAGTTGGAGCTCCCCAGACGGAAGTACCAGTCAAGCACCTCTGAATTGAAGAGGGCCAAGAACAAGTCGAGATCTAGGCTGCTCGACTCCTCCGTGACAAACGACACGGTATCGAAGCAGAAGCTGTCGCGCGTGATCGGAGCGGCGATAAGGCGCCTGAAGTTGTTTTGCGGGGAGCTCCTCTGAAAGCCGACTCGCCTCTGTCGAAAAGAGAATGCCTTGGACGTCTCTGACCTTCCCTCCACGAACCTCTCGCGCGATAGGTGAATCTCTTCACCCTGCGAGGCTTCACGTAGGGTGTACATACAGATGTTCGCGCCCCTCAGAACAAGAGGGTCCGTCCTCGAATCGCTCAGTGCCCCCCTGCGACGTTCCACCGTCTCGTTTACCTCGCCCTGAAAGGACTCGGCAAGATCACCAAGCCGCATCATGCTGGAGTTCCGAAGGACTCGCACTGCTAGTTCCCAGTCACGCTGCGTACACGATGGAATCACCAAGTACTCTGGGCTGAAACTTTCAAGCTCAGACGGGCGCAGTTCGAGCGTAGGAGCTTCTGCCTCAATAGCTCCGGCACCATGAGTTCTGACTACAAAAGGCACGTCACCGTCTAGCTTCGATCCCACGAAGACAATCGTGGCAAGCTTCGCCTCTCGAAATACTCTTCGATTCGGATCGTCCTTCTGCGGGAAGACCTCAATCCGGCGCAGACACCCCTCTTTGAGGAGAGCCTTTCGGACGCCAGCTGCTTGGTCGTCCCCGAGCAAAGCCATCGGCACGATAAAGGAGAGAGAACCCACCCCACCCGCGAGCTCAAGACCCCGGCAGATGAAGAGCTTGTAGAGGTTCTTCTTACCGCGTATTGCAGGTTCGTAGGATCGCGTGTCTGTGAAGAACTTCAGCTCGGACGAGATGTCGTACCCCAGCTCCTTCTCGGCCAGTACATCGTAGGGAGGGTTGCCAAGAACCACATCGAAGGCCAGCGCCGAGCTGCCCTCGTCGGCGACGACGTCAGAGTCTCCAAAGTACACCTCTGGGAACTCGAGCTCCCAGTGGAAGAACTTCTTCTCCCTAGCAGCCTCCGCGACCTCATGCAGCAGCTGCTCGGAACCCCCCGCATCCAAGGTGGGTGCCTCACGGCCACTCGCCCAGGCGAGCAGTTCGGGGTTCCGGACGATTTCGGAGAAGGGGCTGCCCTCTGCTCCAGAGCGGCGGCGACCTGTGTCCTCAACAAACCACCGCGCGAGATGGACGTCCAGCATCTTCTTGAAGGGCACTAGACCTACGATTGCATCCCGATAGGCAGCTCGGGATCCAGAGACTTGCTCGACGGTCACATCGGGAAGGCCACCGACGGTGATCATTCCCAAGACTGCTTGCCGCAATCCCTCCCAGGCGCTTGTGGCCGAAAGCGTGAGCTGGCCCCTCTCCTGCAGAATCTCATTCACTTCCGCCACGGTCGTCCCAAGTAGCGAGTTGCCGCAGCGCAGATGGTGATCGAGAAAGGAGAGTGGCGCTCCGAGGGTGAAGCAGTGCAACCAGAGAGACACCTTGGCTAGCTCGACCGCCATCGGGTTCAGGTCAACGCCGTAGACGCAACGCTTCAAGACGTGGCGTCTCAGCAGGTTGACATCTGTCAGCCGCGTAGGATCGACTGACACTTCCTGCCGATCCATTTCCGCGAGAATCGTCTCGCGAGTCTGCTCTAGGTGAGCAAGAACCGGGTTCCAAGGGAATGCAGTCAAGAAGTCAATTACCCGATCCGTGATCAAGTCAACCGCTTCGACGAGAAAATGCCCCGAACCGGTTGCTGGATCCAATACCTTGATGTCAAAGACCCGATCAATGACTTCCGTTGCCCAGCGTGAGATGACCGCCTTGCCGTACCTGTACTTCTCCGGACTCTCTCCCTTTGCTTCCGCTTGCCTAATCCTCGATAAATGCCACTTCTGCGCCTCGCGGAACTTGGGCCGAAGTGCATCCAGCTTCTCTGAGAGCACCGGAGCTACCGCTTCTTCGACAATGAGCTTCACTATGTGGTCAGGTGTGTAGTAGGAGCCACTCGCCTTGCGCTCCCTCTTGTCGTTCTCCAGATAGGCCTGGCCCTTTCGGACGATCTTCTTCTCCCTCTCCGCTCGCAGCTTCTGCCTGTCGGTCAACTCGCGAAACGGCTTGTAGACCTCTTTCCCCTTCTCTCTTACAACCCCCAGCTTCCGATCAGCGATCCTGAGCTTGAACTCCAACAGGCCTTCGTAGATAGAGCCTAGCTGCCTGACTCCAAGAGACTTGTAGTCGATGAAAACCAGGCTCTCGCGCCTTCTATCGATGTCTCGAGATAGCAGATCGATCGCGACAGCGAGCTGGCGGTCAGGGACCCGGTAGCGCGCGAGGAACAGAGCCGCCAAACTCTCCGGGTCGTCATCCCCTGGGTTTGCTTCGGAGATGAACAGGCCTCCGTTGTAGAAGGGCACGTTGAGCGATGCTTCACCTCGATCAACAATTGCGCTGAGCCTCTGGAATCGCTCGAAGAGGCCGAAAGCATCTTTCCGGTAGGCCTTCGACAACCTCGCTTCAGCTTCGTCCTGTATCTCGCCCGCCGCGTCAGCAATCTCTGTCTTGATCTTCTTGAGGCTGGCTTCGTAATACCCTCGGACCTCCTTCACCGGCAGCAAGTCCCGCGCTTCTGCATAAAGGATGAACAGCAGACGATAGAGCAGCGTGAGAGTCCCTTGGAAGACCGATTCCCACTCACTCCTCGTGAACTCTTCGATTCCGGCGTCAGAGGTACGGATGTCGCTGATGAAGCCGGCAGCAAGATGGGGAAAGACCTCAAGAAAGACCCGGTCCTTCAGCCGATCGCCCAGCTCTCTCGCGTATTCCTCACTTCCCTCAAGTAGGCGATCGAGGAAAGAACTCGAGACCTCCAAGCCCTCTGCCAACTCGGCGGATTCGACGAAAGCGTTGAGCCGGAAGAAGAGCCAGAAGTACCGAAACGCTAGCGCTGGGTCCGGAGCATGGGGGCCTGTCTGTGCAAGGACCTCTTCGAGGTCGATCTCATAGTAATTCGCTGCCTTCGCGTGCGTCTTCTTGGAGTACAGGCGCCACAGTCGGCCGTTAGTGACGATCCCCCACGCTGCCTCACCTCGCTCCAGGAGGCTGACCACGAGCGCCCCTGGATTCTCTTCAGGTGATTGGGCGTCTCGCGTGTAGTCCTTGCCGTCTAGGAATCGCTCCCAAGGATACGCCAGACAGAATGCGACGGGCGAGCCGGGCGACGCGGGGTCGAGAAGTCGATAGTCAGGACGACTCTCATCGCTGCCCGCGTCTTTACCCGCGGCTGGCCTGAAGCCCAAGAGACCCAGCACGGGCTCGAGTAGCTGCTCTCGAATGGTCCCCTCCGTCTGGCCTGCGAATCGGGACGCCGCACTTCTATAGAGATCTCGCAGCACCCTGTAGGCAGGCTTAGGATCCTCGGCCCATTCCGGAAATTCTCGGAGCCGTTCGAGCAAGAAGTAGTCCGAAAAGAGGGCCCGATTGTTGAAGTGCTCCTCGGACCAGTCTGCGATCGCGTAGGCTGAGAGAATCTTGTCGAACTGCGCGATTGGATCCGGTTCCGTCCACGTCAGGCGCCGCAGAACCCGGAGCTGAATCCGACTGGCGTTTCTGCGTTCGACCGTAAGCACTCGTGGCCGCACTCCGGCCTGTCGAGTTCCGATTCCTGCTCGTCCCGCGCCACTTGGAACGTGCCTCTCCATGAGCACAAAGTCCAGCCGCTCGAAATCGCCCGTGGTCAACAGGAACAGGAAGTTGCCGCTCAGGTTGCGAAAGGCCCGCGTCAGGGCCCGCGTAGTGGCCACGGTTACGCTGGCCAACTCGAACAGATAGACCTGGAGCAGGCCTTCCTGAGCCGCGATTCGCTCGATCCGACGGATTGGCCGCCGGGTCGTCTCGGCAGTAATCCCCAGGTTGTCCGGCGTCTGCTCCAAGCGCCTGTTGGTGTCATAGCCGAGGCGCGAGAAGAAGGCCGTGACCCCGTCTGCAGAGCTGAGGGACTGGACGTCCTTCGGCGTTAGGTCGACATCGAATTCGTGTGGTGGATCGGGGGGCATTGACTCCTGGTTTCCCTAAGTACCCGCTCTGCTCAAACCGACTCGATTCACGACCTGTGGGCGAACACTACCCGCAGTGACCGTACGCTCATTCGGTCAAGTCATGGCCTGCACCTTCGACCTCACAGAGGCGCCAACAGAGTAGTTGCGGTTTCAGAATAGCGCAATCCGAGACCACCTTCCTAGCGTCAACCGCTGACCGACTCGCTGCTGCCCAGAAGCTAGCTCAGGATCACCGCGTCGAGTCCTCTGGCAACCGGCGCGCGATAAGTCGCACGCATGTAGTATAGTCGTTGATACTACAGCCGTGCGAAAGGAGGTACTCGTGCTCAACAAGGTCACGCTCATCGGAAACCTGGGAACCGATCCGACCGTCCGGGACGCCACAGCGGACCGCCGGGTCGCCAACGTCCGCCTCGCCACCCGTCGGCGCTGGAACGACCGTGACGGCAACCGCCAGGAAGATACCCAGTGGCACCAGCTCGTCTTCTGGGGCCGCCAAGCGGAGCTCGCCGAGCGGCTCCTCAAGAAAGGCCAGCTCGTGCTGGTCGAGGGTCGCCTCAACACCACGAGCTGGCCGGACCGTGAGGACGAGAGCCGTACGCACTACCGCACCGAAGTCGTCGGCGAGAACTTCTTGATCCTGAGTCCGAAGGACACTCCGCCTGAGGGCCGCGAGGTCCAGGAGCACGCAGGGTGAGGTGGATCCTCGGCCTACTCGTGTGGCCGCTCGTCTGGATGCTCCGGATTGCCTTCCGCGGTGGACGCCGTCTGGAGCCACGCTTCCAGTCAAACGTCTTCCGGAGGCGCCGTCGATGGTCACGGTGGCGGCCCTTCTGATCCGGCTTCTGCCGTCGGAGATCGGTTCGCCGGCTCGTAGAGCACTGGCACCGAGTCTCTCTAGCTCCCGCCCGGAGCCCGGAGTTCAGCCCTGCTCCCCCCGTCGCCCTACCTCACAGGGAGCGGCAGCGCGAACGGAGTCAGGGCTCGCCGAAGGCGACACGAGTTGCTCGGCCTTGACGCCGGATCGGGCGATCGCCGCTAGGCTGCGGTGTCCCCGGCGGACGGTCCGAAGAGGCCGCATCCCGTCGTCCGCGGTACCGGATCTCCCCACCACGCCGCTCTGGCAATCGGCCAACAGATCGCAGTTCACGCGCCACCGCTCCAGACACTCTCCTCCCCCGGCAGACCCCTCGACTGTCCGCACGACCGACTGGGTCCGTACGTGCGTTCAGCGACACAGCAAGCAATGGCATGTCATACGCGGCGACGCCGCGCACGACATGCCCGCTTGCGCTTTTTCGCAGCCCTGCGGGCCGCTCAAAACCAGTTCGTCGAGGGGCGGTGACCGTGGGTAAGCGCTCCCGCACACAAACCGAGATTGTGTCGATCCGGCTCTCGCCCGAGCAGCGCCGTACGCTCGCCGAGCGAGCCTCTCTCTGTGGCCGACCGTTCTCGACCTACATCCGGGAGACCGTCCTGGGGAAGATCCCCCGAGCGCGGCCGCTGCGCATCGAGAAGAAGGCCGTCTACCAGCTCAGTCGCATCGGCGCCAACGTCAACCAGATGGCCCGCGTGGCGAACGCCACCGGCCGGTTGGAAGCGCAGCACCGGCTGGAGGAGACCCTCGGCGACATCACCCGGGCGATCAAGAGGCTCTCGTGATCGCCAAGGTCGCCCGGGGCTCCCGCTTCAGCGGGCTTCAGGCTTACCTCCTGGGCCGCAAGGAAGGCCAGGGCGTGGAGCGGGTTGCGTGGGTCACCGGTCGGAACCTCGGCGTCGACGAGCCCGAGCTCGCCGCCGAGGTGATGTCGGCCACCTGGGCGGAGAATCCTCGCGTCGAGAAACCCGTCTACCACCTGATCGTGAGCTTCGCTCCGGACGAGAAGCTCGGTCAGGCGGCGGCGCTCGAAGTTGTCGAGCGGACTCTCAGGGATCTCGGCCTGGAGGAGCACCAGGCCCTGATCGTAGCTCACGACGACACCGGGCATCAGCACGTCCACGTGATGCTCAACCGGGTGCATCCGGAGACGACGCGGGCCTGGCGCACTTCGCACGACTACGCCCGAATCGAGCGGTCGCTGCGCCAGCAGGAGTGGGAGCTCGGGCGGCGCCTGGTGCCCGGACGTCATCATGTGATGCCGGACCAGGAGCGTCACCGGGGCGTCCGGCTCTCTGACGGTGATCAGCGCTTCCGAGAGCGGACCGGGGAACGCTCCTTCAGCGAGCACGTGCGAGAGGTCGCTCGCGAGGATCTCCGGTCCGCCCGGTCTTGGACGGAGCTCCACGGTCGACTGGGCGACTACGGACTCCGGTTGGAGAAGCGCGGGCGTGGCCTCGCGCTCACCGACGGCGAGCACCGCGTGAAGGCCTCCTTCGTCGATCGGCAGTCCTCGCTGCCGCAGCTCGAGAAGAGGCTCGGCGCGTATCAGCCGTTGGCGCACAGACGCAGCGCCGAAAGAACCTCCGAAAGGTGGCGGGACATCCACGAACTCCGCCGCGCGGTCAACGGCCTCGTCCAGCATCGCGACGCCGAGCACCTCGAGCGCGTCGAAGCGGCTCAACACCTCGCCGAACAGAGGATGGCGCTCGACCAGAAGCAGCTCGAACGCCGGGCGAGCACGGCCTCTTCGACGCTGGACAAGCGCCTGCAACGCGTCTACCGAGATCCTGGGATCGCACGTGGAGCTTTCGAGAAGTTTGCCGAAGAGCACGGTCTCGATCGAGCTGCGGGCGAGCTCGTGTCCCGGCCTCAACGATTCGGGGCTCTTCGCGGCCGCGGAGGCCCGATTCCGTCGGCCGTGCGCAAGGAGGCGACCCAAGCTGTACGGCATGCAGCCCGCGCCGCGCGCAACTGGGCGCTCGCCCGGTCCGCCCTCGGAAAGCACACGCCTCTCGGCCGAACCGTCAGTACGGTCTCGAGGTTTGCCAGAGCATCCAAGAGCCGCAGCCGAGCCACTTCGTCGCGAGAACCAGCCGAGCTCGCCAAGACCGCGTTGCGTCTCGTCAACCGTCTCGGCTGGAAGCTCGTCGCCCGGGCGATTCCCGTGCCGCATCTGCAACTGCTTCAGCTGACGCTCTCGCTGACCAAGAAGGCAGTGGACTTGTCGTTGGATCTAGGACGAGGGGTAGCGCGATGAGGCTTCGGGTGCAGACGCCAGCTCCCCTCCTCTTCGTCTGCGGGGCTGCTCTTGCTGGCTGGGGCCTCGAGGCCTCGGGGCTTCGGTTCAACACGAGTCCGAGCGTTCCAGCCGGCCTCTACCGCATCGAGCGAGCGTCGATCGCCACCGGAGGTTTGGTTGCAGCCTGCCTGCCGGAGACCCACGCCGTCGTGGGCCGCAAGCGAGGGTACCTCCGCCCAGGCCGTTGTCCTGGCGGAGCTTCGCCCGTGATCAAGCTCGTCGGGGCGGAGAACGGCGACCTCGTCCGAGTGACGACGAAAGGAATCCTCGTCAACGGGCGACCTCTCCAAGGGCCGCCTCCTTCGGTCGACTCACTCGGGCGGCCGTTGCGGTCGATTCCGGCGCGTGACTACCAGCTCGCTGCCGGCGAGTTGTGGCTCTACTCGCCCTACCCGAAGTCCTGGGACAGCCGCTTCTTCGGACCAATCGCCCGCTCCGCCGTCCTCGGCTCCGTCCGGCCCATCTGGACGAAGGCCGGCGATGCGCCCGTTGCACGACCTGGCCCGACTCACAGAAACCCGCCATGAAGAAGAAGGACCTCTACCGCCTTCCGTCCTTCGGCAGGATGGAGTACCGGGCGATGGTCTTTCAGGCCGTCGGACTGTATCTGCTCGCCGTGGGTCTCATCGCCTGGGCCTTCACCCAGCACTTTGCGCATCAGTGTGGCTACCACCCGGATCTCGGCAAGCCCTGGATCGAGGCACCGGGACACCTCGCTCGCCTTCTTCTCCTCATCTCTGCCTCCGGAGTGTTGGCAACGGCGCTGTTCCTTATCGTCCGCACGCTTCGCCGCGGGGCCGTTCCGGTTCTCTTCCTGAGCTTCATCCACGGAGCGCTCGCCTTCGGACCGCTCTACACACCCGCCCACATCCTGCTCTGGGGTTGGCGCTACCGGAACGTGCCCGAGCTCGAGCCGCTGCTCTCGACTCCGCTCACGGTCTTGCTCGTCGGTGCCGGAGCCGGTGCGGTTGCGCTCTTCATCTATCTCGGACTCAAAGCCGGCGGCTTCCGCGAAAAACCGGACACTCACGGCTCGGCCCACTGGGCTACGAGCCAGGAGGTCCGAGAGGCCGGGCTCCTCGGGGCAACCAAGGGCCTTCTCCTCGGGATCTGGTCCGAGCGTGGTCGGCTCCGCTACTTGCGGCACGACGGACCCGAGCACGTTTTCGTCTTCGCCCCGACCCGAACCGGCAAGGGCGTCGGGCTGGTGATCCCGAACCTTCTGACCTGGCCGCACTCCGTTCTCGTCCACGACATCAAGGGCGAGAACTGGGCCCTGTCAGCCGGCTGGAGGCAGGAGCACCTCGGCAGCCTCTGTATCCGCTTCGACCCCACCGACGCCGAAGGGAACAGCGCGAGCTACAACCCTCTCTTCGAGATCCGGAGGGGCTCATACGAGGTACGGGACGCCCAGAACATCGCCGACATCCTAGTCGACCCGAACGGCGATCGTCTCCGAGACCACTGGGATAGGACAGCCCACGCGTTGCTGGTCGGCGTGATCCTCCACGTCCTCTACAGCGAGCCCGACAAGACGCTCTGCGGCTGCGCCAACTTCCTCACGAAACCAAAGCAGTCGATCGACGCCACTCTGCAGGCGATGATCAAGACTGAGCACGACCCGGCCGGCGAGATGCACTGGCGCGATCCAGGCGACGGGCAGCCGACCAAGACCCATCCGGTCGTGGCGACCGCCGCCCGTGCTCTCCTCGACAAGTCCCCCAACGAGCGAAGCGGGGTCCTCTCGACCGCCCTCACGTTCCTGGATCTCTACCGAGATCCGATCCTGGCCGCGAACACGCGGAAGAGCGACTTCACGATCGAAGACTTGATGCAGCGCGAGCGACCGGTGAGCCTCTACCTCACCGTGCCTTCGTCGGACTTGAGCCGCACGCGGCCGCTCGTGCGGATGATCTTGAACCAGGCCCTCCGCCGGCTGACCGAGAAAATGACCTTCGAAGGGGGCCGGTCCGTGCCCCACTACCGCCAGCCACTTCTCCTGATGCTCGACGAGTTCCCGGCGCTCGGCCGCCTGGCCTTCTTCCAGGAGAGCCTCGCCTACCTTGCCGGCTACGGGGTCCGGGCGTTCCTGATCACCCAGGACCTCTCGCAGCACTACGGCGTCTACGGCCGCGAGGAGTCGATCACCGGCAACTGCCACGTCCGGATCGCATTCGCCGCGAACAAGCCCGAGACCGCCGAGCTACTGAGCCGCATGGCCGGCGACATGACGGTGCACATGGAGCAGCGGTCCTTCCGTGGCGACCGGTTCGACCTGCTGCTCAACAAGCAGTACGTCGCCCAGCAACAAACGCAGCGGCGGCTGATCACGCCGGACGAAGCCATGCGCCTACCGGACGATGACGCCCTGATCTTCGTCGCCGGGCACCCGCCGATTCGAGCGACCAAGATCCGGTACTACGAGGACCAGGTCCTGTCGGAGCGCGCCGCGGAGCCGCCGCCGGACACGTCCGATCGTCTTCCTCCCCGGGCCGAGATCTGGATGCCTCCAGCGGTCCTCGAAAAGCGGATGCCAGCAGATCCTGAAGCGGCCGCCATGGTCGAGCAAGGCTCGGCCCAGGGTAGTTCCCAAACCGACGAACCCCCGAGGCACGAGGTCTAGGCATCGGCGTTTGCACTACAAGATTCGTCGGGCGGAATGCGGATCCGGCGAGGTGAGATTCGACCATCCCGGAGCGAACGGACGGCCTCCGGCTACAGTTGGTCATCACATCGCTTGGAGGGCCTCAGGCCTGTCCGACCACATCCGTAGAAGGGCGACATGTGGGACCTCGACTCGGTCTCATCTAAGTGCGCTCGACGAGACATTCGTCCCGATTGGATCGCCACGGGACTCGGGTTCTTCCTAGCCAGCAAAGACGACCTTATGATTGACACACGCCGGGGACTCGCCTCGATGGACGCTAGCGAAGAGTGAAATGACCCGTTCACCAAACAAGAAGATCGGACCCTGGACTCTCGGGGATCAGTTGGGCCGTGGCGGTAATGCAACGGTGTGGACTGCAACGCGTTCGGAGAACGACACACCGGTTGCGCTGAAGATCATCAATGTCCGAAAGGTCAGTCGCGAACCATACCAGCGGTTTGTGCGCGAGATCGATTTCCTTCGCAGTCACAAGTCAGTCGAGGGTCTCCTGCCACTCGTCGATGCACACCTTCCAGCCGAGCCCACTAAAGACGACCGCCCGTGGCTCGCCATGCCGATCGCTAACCCCATCGACAACGCGCTCAGCGGTCGACCTCTTCACGAAGTTGTCGAGGCCGTCGCCACTCTAGCGGACACGCTGTGGCGCCTACAGCGCGAGTTCGACATAGCCCATCGGGACATCAAGCCCGGCAACCTGTACGAGCTCGATGGCGCGTGGCTCATCGGTGACTTCGGGCTCGTGGCTCTACCGGACGCCGCCGGACTCACTGCTAGCGGTAAGCCGCTCGGGCCTGTGCACTACACGGCATACGAGATGATCAGCGACCCGTCCGGGGCCGATCCGCACCCCGCCGACGTGTACTCGCTTGGCAAGACGCTGTGGGTCCTGGCGACTGGTCAGCGTTTCCCACCAGAAGGACATCAGCCAGTGGGAACGCGCTCGTTTGAGATCGGTGACTTTCGGCCACACGCCCACGCCCACGTGCTCGATCAGGAGATCGACCTGATGACGCGACTCGATCCAGCGGAACGGCCAACGAAGGAACAGGTTGCGCGGGATCTAGCAGCGTGGCGAGAACTCGCTAGCGCTCCTGTTGCACTCGACGTGTCGGAACCTCGCTCTCGTTTGCGAGCGAAGCTGAGGCCCACGATGTCTGAACAGGACAGACAGGAAGAAAGGAAGGAGATGGCGCTCGCAGCAGTGCGTGAGCTGCAGAGGCTAACCGCACCGCTCAACCGGGCGCTGAAGAGCCTCTCTTCGAGGACAGAGATCGACTCGGCGACCGACAAGATGACGACAAACATCCTCAAGAGCAGCGGCGCACACGGCAGACCTCTGGTTGAGTTCCGCTGGCACCGCTGCTCGATCGTCGCTCCCTTGGACGGTCCCGCTCCAGTGACGCTGCGGATGAGTCGGTCACTCGAGCTGCTCAGTGACGGCTCGCTGGTACTCCATCTGATGGTGCATGTTGGCCCCGATGGAGTGATGGGATCCGATTACAGCTGGCGTCCGCCCAGTACGTCGTCGCCTGTCGGAAGTGTGGAAGCGGAGCAGATGCTCCAAAACGGAGTCCGCGACCTTGGCGACGCGCTCCGAGAAGGGATTGAGGTGTTGGTCGACCGATTGCCCGATGAGCGCAGCGAGCACTAGCGGTCGCGCTGTCCGCACACCAAGCAGTAGACGCTCTGTGCCCAATCCTCGAGCACCTTGACAGGCTCAGCTGGGTGGCACGCAAAGTCGATGCGCTTCATGTCCTCGCCTTCCGACAGGGGCTCCATCTTCTCGGGTGCCTTGTGGCTCGCTCGCACAGTGAGGAGCCCGCCTGAACGGCGTCCTATGTCGCTCATTTTCCGTGTGAAGTCCTTCAGCATCGGCCCGACGACTTCGGTGGCGACGACGTTGCGAGCGAGTTCGATCTGCGCTTGTGTAAACCACGAGTCGGGCGGAGCCTGGATACCGCAGTAGGGGCAGAAGTACCCGCCGTCGGGCGCCTTGCTGGAGTCGTCATCGCGGTCGCTCGGCAGCCACTTGAACTCGCGCTCGCACGTCGGACACTCTCGGCGCAAGAAGCCCTCCGAATCGAGAGGCAAGGACATTCCCAGAGCCAGTTCGCCATCACTCACAGCAAGTAGATTCTACCAGTACCGGGGTGACCAGATCCTGGGAGCCCACTGAGCTCGAGGGGCCCCGGAGCATCCTTTCGGAACAGGGCAGCTCCGACGACAGCAACACCAGTGGCGATCCGCTCGCAGAGCCGCCGTCAGTAGCCAGCGAGCTGGGTGGCTCCCTGGATGATGAACCGCTCGCCCACAGCCCCGAGGACACCTTGACAGATCAGACAGTTGTAGTACTATTCTACTACGGATGTGGTATGTAAGCCAGAACGACGGCCGACAGGCCCCTGAAACAGTCAACCGGCACCGGGACTCCCTAGTCCGCGAACTGGGAGCTTCTGTACTGCAGGCTCTCTCCGACGACGACGTAACCGAGATCATGCGCAACCCGGATGGCGAGCTCTGGCTCGACTCACGCTCCCGCGGCCTGGTTCGCGCCGGCGCCGAGATGTCTGCGGCGCAGGCCGAGAGCCTGATCTCCACGGTGGCGGGACTTCTCGATCGGATCGTCAACGACCAGAGCCCGATCCTCGAGGCCGAGCTGCCGCTCGACGGAAGCCGCATCGAGGGCCTGTTGCCCCCGGTCGTCCCCTCTCCTGTCTTTGCCATCCGAAAGCGGGCGGTCCAAGTCTTCACCTTCGACGACTACGTGGCTGACGGAATCCTCACTGCCGACCAAGCCGACATCCTTCGCGGTGCCATCGTCGATCGCCAGAACATCGTGATCTCCGGTGGCCCCGGGAGCGGCAAGACGACGTTTGCCAACGCCTTGCTCCGTGAGATGGAGTGGCTCGCTCCTCGGACCGAGCGCCTGGTGCTCATCGAGGACACCTACGAGCTGCGCTGCCAGTCGCCGAACCACGTGACGTTGCACACGACGGATGAAGTCACGCTCCGCGATCTCGTACGTGCGGCGATCCGGCTACGGCCCGACCGGATCGTCATCGGCGAGGTCCGCGGCGCCGAGGCTCTCGATCTGCTCAAGGCCTGGAACACCGGGAACCCCGGTGGGTGCGCGACCGTCCACGCGAACGGCGCCGAGGATGCCCTGGGCCGTCTCGACCAGCTCGCGCAAGAGGCCGGCGTTCCGTCGCAGCAACGGCTGGTGGCCTCGACGGTAGATCTCGTGGCTCACATGGAACGTGCCGGCAGCAACCGGCGTGTGCATGAGCTCGTCTCCGTCCACGGCCTAGGCCCCGAGGGACAGATTCTGGTCGAGCCGATCGCTGAGGCACCCGCAAAGGAGGAGATTCCCGCATGACACGCCGTGCTCGAAACATCCAGCTGGTCGCCACGATGGCGGTCCTCGCCGTCCTTCTCCCCACGGTCGCTCAGGCTGCCGTCTCCGGCCCCGCAATGCCGTGGGACGAGGGTCTACAAGCGCTCATCGACAACCTCACCGGGACCGTCGCCCGGCTGCTCGTGATCGCGGCGATCGTCGTCGCCGGTCTCGCCTGGGCGTTCACCGAGCACGGCACCGGCGGCCGCAAGGTCTCCCAGATCGTATTCGGGGGCGCCATCGCGCTGGCCGCCGTGACGTTTCTCGCGGCACTGGGATTCGACGGGGCGGCGTTTTGAGACGCGCCGATCTCGCGACGCCGCTCCACCCCTCGCTCGTCCGCCCGATCCTGCTCGGCGGCGCCGAGCGAGAGCTGGTGCTGATCAACGTGATCCTGATCGTCGTGCTCGTACTCGGCGTGGGGCCGCACCCACTCACGTTCGTGCTGGCCGCGATGCTCGGAACCGCGGGACACACCCTCCTCATCCTCGCTGCACGCTTCGACCCGCAGATCTGGCGCGTCTACGCGCGGCACGTCCTCTACCAGCCGTTCTACCCGGCCCGGGCACGCTTCGACGCCCCGTTGGCTCCGGTCCACGCCTTCAACGTCAGCCCCAGATAGCGATGCTCCTGCGCGAGCACAGGCGGAAGCCGAAGGGACTGGCTGATCTCCTGCCGTGGGGAGCCGTCGTGGCTCCCGGCGTGATCGTCAACAAAGACGGGAGCTTCCTCGCCGGGTGGAGCTACCGCGGACCCGACGTCGACTCCGCGACGCCGGGAGAGCTGGCCGCCCTGTCTCGGCATCTCAACGCCGCCCTCCTGCCGCTCGGGAGCGACTGGATGCTCCAGGTTGACGCGATCCGATCCCCGGCGGCCGAGTACCCGCCAGCCGGAGCCTTCCCCGACCCCGTGACATCCCTGATCGACGAGGAGCGCCGGCAACAGTACGAGACCGCGGGCAGGCACTATGAGACGTGCTATCGGCTCCTACTCACCCAGATGCCACCCCAGGAAGCGACCTCGCGGGCCGCCAAGTGGTTCATCGAAGGCGAGGAGGATCGTGGGGTCGACTGGACCGAGCAGCTCCTGGCCTTCGAACGCCGTCTCGATGACTTCGACGATCTCCTCGAGAGCCGCTTGGGTCTGCGGCGCCTCGGCACGTGCGACCTCCTTCGGCATCTCCACTTCTGCGCGACCGGTCTCGATCATCCCGTCACCCCGCCCGATCCGCCGTGCTACCTGGATGCTGTGCTCGCCGACCAGGACCTCTGCGGTGGCTTCGCGCCGCGCATCGGCGGGCAACGAATCGCTCCCGTCGGAATCACGGGATTCCCTGCGAGCTCTTCCCCGGGCATGCTCGCCTTCCTCGATCGCCTCGCGGTTCCGTATCGCTTCTCGAGTAGGTGGCTGCCCCTCGACCCGGAGACCGCCGCCCGGCACATCAAGCGCTACCGGATGAAGTGGTGGCAGAAGCGTCGCGGCATGACGGGGCTGCTAGCCGAGATTCTGAGCCCCTCCGGTCGTCGGCGCCAGGTCTTCCCGAACAAGGACGCCATGCGCATGGCCCGGGACGCCGATCACGCCATGGCGGACGCGGCCTCCCGCGAGGCTGGCTACGGCTACTACACGCCGGTGATCGCGCTCATGGCCGAGGAGGACTCCGGCCTGGACGATGCCGTCCGGCTGGTCTTGAAGGAGCTGCGGAACAATGGCTTTGGCGCCCGGCTCGAGGAGGTCAACGCCATCGAGGCCTACCTGGGCAGCCTGCCCGGGAACGGCTACCCGAACGTGCGTCGGCCGCTCGTGAGCACTTGGAACCTCGCCGACCTACTCCCCGCAACCAGCGTCTGGTCCGGCCTGCCGACGAACCCGTGCCCGGCCTTCCCGGAGGGCAGCCCGGCTCTCCTCTCGGCAGCGACCAGCGGCTCGACCCCGTTTCGGCTCAACCTTCACGTCAGCGACGTCGGCCACACACTCGTGATCGGTCCGACGGGGTCCGGCAAGAGCACGCTGCTGGGCTTGCTCCAAGCGCAGTGGTTCCGCTATCCGGGCGCTCAGGTCTTCGCGTTTGACAAGGGCTGCTCGGCCATGTCGCTCGTCAAGGCGGCCGGCGGGCACCACTACGATGTCGCGGCCGAAGGCGCTGACAGCCTCAGCTTCTGCCCGCTCGCAGGGATCTCCGACAGTCGCGAGCGGTCCTGGGCGGCGGAGTGGCTCGAAGTTCTCCTCGACCACCAGGGCATCGTCATCGCGCCTCGGCACCGGGCGGCAATTCACCGGGCGCTCGAACTCCTGGCCGGAGGTCCGGCGCCCACTCTTACCGACTTGGAGATCCGCCTCCAGGACGGTTCGCTGCGCGAGGCGCTACGTCCCTACACCTTGAAGGGCAACCTGGGCTCACTACTCGACGCCCGTGAGGATGGGCTCGTCGACGCGCGCTTCCAGGTCTTCGAGATGGGCCACCTCATGGAGCAGCGCGAGAAGGTTGTCGTCCCGGTGCTTCTCTACCTCTTCCACCGGATCGAACAGCGCCTCGACGGCCGGCCCACGCTCCTCGTGATCGACGAGGCGTGGACCTTCCTCATGCATGGCCTGTTTGCCGAGCGGATTCAGGCCTGGCTCAAGGAACTCCGGAAGAAGAACGCGGCTGTCGTCTTCGCAACTCAGAGTCTCGCGGACATTCACCGCTCCGAGAAGCGCTACTCCATCTACGAGTCCTGTCCGACGAAGATCCTGCTGCCCAACTCCGAGGCGGCGGCCGAACACGGCGCGACGCTCTACCGCGAAATCGGCTTGAACGAGCGTGAGATCGAGATCGTCGCCTCGGCCGTGCCGAAGCGCGACTACTACTACACCTCTCCCCTCGGTCGCCGGCTCATCGACCTGACCCTCGGCCCGGTCGCGCTGTCCTTCGTCGGAGCCTCGGACAAGAAGAGCCTGCGTCGGATCGACGAACTGTCCGCTAGCGAGGGTGAGGCGTGGCCGCGGGCCTGGCTAGCCGAGCGCGGTCTCGAAAGCTCGCCGGATCGACCGCCTGACGGACGAAAGGAGATCGCTGCATGTCGCTGAACCGGAACTGCCTCAGAACCATCGTCTCCGGGATCGTGGCGCTCGCCGTCCTGATCCCGGCTCCGCTCCCCGCCCAGTTCGCCGTCATCGACGCCGCCAACCTCAACCAGAACATTGTGCAGGCGCTTCGCGCTCTCGAGCAGATCCAGAATCAGATTCAGCAGCTCGAGACCATGTACCAGAACCTCGAGCGGATTGCCGACCCGAGCTGGCGCGACCTTCGGGACTGGCTCGCGTACCTCGACGAGCTCATCCGTCAGGGAGAAGCGCTCGCCTACTCGATCGAGGGGCTGTTCGCCGCCTACCGTGAGCTCTTCGTCGGTGCCGTACCGATGGCTGAGCCGATCTACGAAGAGGTCTACGGCGCGTGGACGACAACGACCCTCGACACTCTGGCGGCCACTCTGGACGCTGTCAGCGCTCAGGCCGCCGACTATCTCTCGACCCAGGAGCAGCTCGCCGAGCTGCAGGCTCTGGCCGACGGGACCGAGGGGAACCTCGAAGCGCTGAACGTCTCGAACATGCTCCAGGCCCACGTCGGCCAGGAGGTCGCCAAGCTGAACCAGCTTCTCGCCGCGAACATCAACGCCCAGAACGTCTATTGGGGCTACCGTCTGACGCTCGACGCCAACCGCGAGGCGACCGAGCGCTGGGTGCTGGACAACGGGGACCAACCCTTCCCTCCTTACACCGGCGAGAACGGCTCGACAGGTGTCCCGGCCGACTGGCCTTTCCCTTGCTTCGGGTGTACCAATTAGAGACCACCCCTGAGGCAAGGAGGCCCAACCATGAGAATCCTCGTCACCATCACGGCTCTTTCCACCTGCATCCTTCTCGGCTCGTGCTCCGGCTGCGGCGCGGGCAACGGCCCGATCGAATCGTTGGCCGACCAGGAGCCAACCTCGAAGTACGACGCCCGCTACTGGCAGGCGGAGGCCGAGGCGGATAGCGAGACCTGGCAGGAGGCGGTCGAGTTCTGCCGGGAGAGCGCCGCCTCGGCGCCCCCGAACTGTGCCGTCGTCCTCAAGGTCGGCTTCATCCACGGGATGGACAAGGCGTTCGGAGGAGAGACCGAGAGCGATCCCTAGCGATGCCCAGCGACATCATCAACAACATCGACCTCGCCTTCCAGAGCGTCACGGCGCAATGGCTGCTCAACCTCATGCCGGTCGCTCAGAAGCTCTTCCTGCTTCTGGCCACGATCGAGCTGACCTGGTCGGGCATCTGGTGGGCGCTGGCGTCGCGCGCCGACGAGACGGTGCTCGTAAACATCCTGCGCAAGGTCGTCACGCTGTTCTTCTTCTACACCGTCCTCCTGTTCGCCCCGACCTGGATGCCGATGATCATCCGGAGCTTCACGATGGCCGGCAGCGTCGCCACCGGCGTCGGAACGCTCGACCCGGGCGAGATCTTCACCCAGGGGATCACCGTGGCCTGGACCATGCTGAAGACGACGGCTCACTTCTTCCTGGCCGACCTCATTCCGCCGTGGCTCCTCGGGCCGCCGATGATCGTCTTCCTGTGCTTCATGGTCATCGTCGCGAAGATGCTCATGACCCTCGTTGAGAGCTACATCGTCCTCGGCGGCGGTGTTCTGCTGCTCGGCTTCGGTGGCTCACGCTGGACGGTGGGCTTCTCCGAGGGCTACCTGATCTACGCCTTCCGAGTGGGCCTGAAGCTCTTCGTCATCTACCTGCTCGTCGGCCTCTTCACGACGATGACGAACACCTGGTACGACACGGTCAAAGACGAGTTCCTGCTGCTTAACCCGATCCCTCTCTTCGAGATCATGGGCGCGTCGTTCATCTTTGCGGCGCTCATCTGGAAGATTCCCGATCTCGCCGCCTCGATGATCAGCCACCGAGCCGGCAACCTCGAGCGTGCCTTCGGGACGGAATGAAGAGAAGGAAGACCAGCTCCACCGGCAACGCAGCCGACCCTGCGTTCCTACGCGCGCGCGGCGAGTGGAACGACCGGTTTCACGGCCTGGCCCGCGGCAAGCGGAACTGGCAGATCGTGGCCTCGGCGCTTTTGTTGTCCAACACCGTCCTGGCGGCCGCCCTGGCATGGCAGTCGACGCAGAGTCGCGTGACACCCTTCGTCGTCGAGGTCGACCGTCACGGCCAGGCCGTCGCGTTTGGCCCGGCTGAGCAACTCCGCAAGACCGACGAGCGCCTGATCCGCTACCAGCTCGGCATGCTGATCCACGACCTGCGAACCATCGTGGGCGACGCTTCCGCTCAGAAGGAACTCCTGACGCGCGCCTATGCCTACGCCCGCGGTCCTTCCGTCACCTTCCTCCAAGCACACTTCGCCGAGAGCAATCCGTTCGAGATGGCACGGACCTGGCGCGTGAGCGTCGAGCTCAAGAGCATCCTCCGTCTCAGCGAGAAGACCTGGCAGCTCCAGTGGACCGAGGACCGACGCACTGTGGCCGGATCGGAAGTGGATTCGCGGGACTGGCAGGCCGTCCTCACGATCGAGGAGGACCCGCCGAAGACCACGGAGGCGCTGCTGCTCAACCCACTCGGTCTCTACGTCACCGAGATCAGCTGGTCCCCGACACTCTAGGGAGGTAACCCAATCATGCAGATGACCACACTACTCGTCGCGGCCTCTATTCTTACGGTCGTAGGACCAGCAACGGCCTACGTAGCGGAGAAAACGGCTACGGACGTCGAAGCTCGTAGTGGCCTGCAACGCGAACGGCCGATCGTCTGGCCTCTTGGAGAGGAGCTCCCCGAGGGACTCGACCAGCTCGCGCCGGCAGAGCTTCGCGAGGCGATGAGGCGCTACCGCGAGAGCGGTGAGGCCACTGTTATCCGGCAGAGCGATGCTGTCGTCTACCCTTTCAACGAGAGCCAGCCCATCGTCCGGTGCTCGCCGCTTCGCGCCTGCGACGTCGAGCTCCAGGCCGGCGAGGTGGTGACCGGCGTTGCGGTCGGCGACTCGGAGCGCTGGATCACGAGCCCCCTCGAGAGCGGCGACCTCGGCAACCCGACGCCGCACGTCATCGTGAAGCCGAAGGCCTGGGACCTCGCTACGAACCTCGTCATCGCGACGACGCGCCGCACCTACTATCTGAGCCTCGTCAGCCCGCCGAAAAGCGAAGGCACGGACGACGGTACGTACTACCGCCACGTCCGCTTCTATTACCCCACCGAGCTGGTTCAGTACTGGATGACCGAGAGACAGCGGCACCGCCGAGCTGAGGTCCGCCGGGAGGAGGCGATGACAGTCGATGTCTCCGCTCTCTCCGTCGATCAGCTCAACTTCGATTACACGATCAAGGGCGACCGGAAGGTGGCGTGGAGGCCGACGACCGTCTTCGACGACGGTCAGCACGTCTACATCCAGCTACCCGCCACGGCTCGGGCGACAGACCTGCCTGCCCTCCTCGTCGAGGTCCAGGGCGGTGGCATGGGCATCAGCAACTACCGCGTCCGCGGAGACTGGTACGTGTCCGACGGTCTCTTCACGAGGGCCGAGCTCGTCGTCGGTGTCGGAAAGAAGAAGCGCAAGGTCGAGCTCATCAACAACCGGCCACCGAGCGGAGACTAGGCCATGGCGGACGAGAAGCAACCGACCTCGCCATCAGAGACCGAGCTCGAGCTCCAGCCGCAGCCCAAGGTTAAGCGGCTATACCGGCTAGCCATCCTCCTCGTAGCGATCATCGCCATCCTCGTTCTCTGGTCCGCCTACTTCGTTCTGAGCAGCCGACCACCGATCGGACAGAGGGAAGCCAAGACCCCGGCGCCGGCCTTCACGCCCGATCCTCAGGCGATCGAGCGGCTCCGTCAGAGTGCTCGAACAGCGCCGAGCGAATCGCTCCTTCGGCCGAGGACGCCACCTCCGGCCCCGGTCTCACCGCGCCGGATGGCGCCTCCGTCTACGAGGCGTCCAGAGCCTCCTCGCGTGCCCATGGCTCTCCAGCGAGCACTCGAGGCGGAGGTTCTGGTCGCTGGATTCCAGACGGCAAGGCCGGCGGCCCACCTGACCGGTGTGCCGACTCCCAGCGCGCCTTCCGCACCCCCAAACGCCGGAGCCGGCGCGCTCCGAGGTACCGAAGCCACGGCTACAACCGTCCCCCACGGCCCCGAGAGTTCAATCGGCGGCGGAGATCCCAACCTGCTCAGGCGCAAGGATGAGTTCCTTCACGTCGCACGGCAGCAGCAGCGCTCCACCCACCTGCCCGTCGTCGTTCAGGAACCGCTCTCGCCTTACGAGATTCGCCAGGGCACGCTGATCCCAGCGATCCTCGTCACAGGAATCAACTCGGATCTTCCCGGACAGACCCAGGCCCTGGTCCGCCAGAACGTCTACGACTCGACCACCGGCCGGCACCTGCTGATCCCCCAGGGCTCTCGCCTGATCGGCTCCTACGACAATCGAATCGCCTGGGGCCAGAAGCGCGTGCTGATGGCCTGGAACCGACTCATCTTTCCCGACGGGAGCAGCCTCGACCTCCAAGGGATGCCGGGCGCCGATCTCGCGGCCGTGGCCGGCATCCGCGACAAGGTCAACAACCACTTCGTGCGGACGTTCGGAAGCGCCATCCTTCTCTCGGCGGTGACCGCTGGCGTCCAGCTCAGCCAGCCCCAGGAATCGGCCGACGGTGGCGCCCCGTCGGCGAGCCAGATCGCCGCGGCGGCCTTGGGCCAGGAGATCGGCTACACCACCTCCGCCATCACCCGGCGGAACATCAACATCCAACCTACCCTCGAGATCCGGCCCGGGTATCTCTTCAACGTTGAGGTCACAGCTGACCTGGTCCTCCTACGGCCTTAGCCGATCCATAGCAAGAGGACGCCTGGGCCAGCTAGATCCGGCCTAGCGCATTGACCTCAGCGGACTTGAAATCGTCGTTCACCAATCTCTGGTGCGCAAGGATCTCGCCGGGAGTAGGCAGGCCCGGGAATCGAAGCAGTTTGGTCTGGAGAGCAGCACAAGAGGTGGCAGACGCTCCACCCACGCCAGCTCTGGAGCCACTGGGATTCCCGGCCCGATTCACTACGCCAAGCTAGAGGCGCGCTCAATCGACAATGATGGCGTCCTCGATGGTACTGCCGAACTTCCCCTTACCGCCGAAAACGCACTGTACGGCATCATCCCATCCGTTCTTTTCCAGGATGTGGCAGAAGTCGTCAAGACCATCTGCATTGATATCGCGCCATACCCTGGAAGAAGCTTTACCCTTGTCGATCTTGTGGCGCCTCTCTTGTTTCTCGAATCCGCGCCCGTTGCCGAAGGTGCAGGCAAGGAAGAAGCCCGCGGCATCGGATCCGACTACCCTGCAATAGTCGGGGAAACCGTCCGCGTTCGCGTCTGTCCAGGTTCGTCCTTGCGAATAGCCTAGATCTACGGGAGAGTGCGAAAAGATCGTCTGGCCCGAGTAGCGACTTTCCTCGGTGCTGAGCGCACACATGAGAACGTACTTTCCTGGGTTCCCGCCAGTTGAGCAGTAGTCGACCAGTCCGTCTTGGTTGAAGTCGACCCGGCCTCTTCCGGTTGGATAACCCCAGCCATACTTCGGCTCAACCCGGGGTTCGAGGTCGATCGCGATTACCTCTGCTATCTCGTCATCTCCGGGCGCAGATGCCAATGCGCCGGGAGCCAGCATTGCCAACCCGGCGAGCACGGCAACGGAACACGTCATTCGTAGCATGTCCATTCTCCAAGTGTGTCGATTCACGGCAGAATTTGGTCCCCCTGTGGCTCAGGTTCAGGAGGGTCGATTGGATCGATTGGATCGATTGGCTCTATAGGACCTTCGCGTCCGGTCTCGATCTCACGCATCTGGACGGTCCCACCCTCGAAGCTCTCATCGCCACCATCTCCTTCGGTTCCAACGTCGCCTCGATCGGATTGCCCAGCCTCGTAGTGCTCCATGGGCTCGCGCGCCTCTCCCCAGCCGCGGTTTCGAGCGGACCGCGAGGCAATCTCCCCCGCTGCTCTGTCCTGTCGAGCAGCTTCGGCAGCGGCCTCAGCCTTGGTTCGGCAAATGCCCCCGGCCACCTCAAGTGGCTCACGCTCGTCCGCTGCCGATCGGCCAAGGTGGAAGGGCGCGCGTGAAGGGCGCACCGAACCCGACTTGACAATCAGGTGATAGCTGCGCGTGACATCCAAGGCCCAGAAATGCGGGTTTAGGGTGAGGCGAACGCCGCTGGCGGTTTCGTACGGGTCCTCGAAGCGGAGATGGCCGGACCGGAGCGTGGGCCCTTCGGCATTCTGACCAGAGTCTTCTCGGACAATTCCAGCGGGATCGCCTCCGACCCCGACGATTCGAAGCTGGCGAATCTGGGGGCGACCGCTGATCTTGTTCGTCACTACTTCGACCTTAATGACCGCAGATGGAGCTCCCGACTCCTTCAGCTTCTCCCGGGCCTGTTCTACGAGGGCATCAACCTCGGATTCGAGGAGGTGATCGAACACGGCGTTATTGACTTGACTGGCGCCCTGCTCGAACAGGTCAGCCGCAGCCTCGGGGCTTGTCCTGAAGAAGTTCCGAAGCCCCCTCGCCAGGCTTGCGGATGACCTGAGAGCCGATCCTAGAGCGAAAGCTCGGCGGGCTTTGAGCCCACCGCCGATTTCGGGCAGGGTTTCCTCCAGATTGGTGGATGCTTGAACCCGCTCGCCGATGGATAGCTCAGCGTCCCGCGACCACGCAGCAGGCGTTTGAAGGAATGAGAATCCGACCAGGAATAGAAGGCTTCCCTTCGCGCACATTTTGGTCATAGTCACCCCGGGGTTTCCCCTTCGGTTCTGACATGAGTTCTGCAATGCAGAGTTGCCGCTGAGACTACCACCTACCCAGCGCCCGAGTCGCCTGAGACCCCACTGCGAAAAGCGGCGCGCCGTCCTCCGGCAGCCACGTCGCCTCATCCAGCCCATGGGCCGGCCGCCGCACCTGCTGCTGCGCCAAGCAAACTCGCTGCGTTCTTTGCGGGCCTCCGCAGTCACCTATCTCCCCTTCTCGACCTGCCAATCAGTTGCTCCAACGACCTCTGCCTTAGCTCGGCGCTGCCGCCTCGGCCTCGCCAGCGGAGCTGTCACGTCCTCCGCCGTGCGCTCCTCGCGCCAGAGATCGTCTGAGCTCGCGCCGGCCCTGTTCGGTTCCGTTGCTCCTCAGCTCCGGGTGAAGGAGCAAACGGAAACCGACCCAGGAGGCGCAGATGACCAAGCAGGCGAGAAAAGGCGAGACAGGAAGACCCAAGAGAAAGAGAGCCAAGCGGGCATCGGGCTCAGCGAAGCTTGACTCGGTGGCTCGGTACCGTCTCGCGCTCGTCCGCGAAGACGACACGGCCTACGGCGACTTGTCCCTCACCCACCCGGAAGCCGTCGCCCGCTTCCTCCAAGAGCAGCTCAACGATCGGCCCCAGGAGGTCATGGCAGCCGTCTACCTCGACACGCGGAACCGCCTCATCGCCTGGCAGATCGCCTTCGTCGGCACGCTGAACCGCGCGGCCGCCGAGCCACGGGCCATCCTACAGATGGCGCTCCTGACCAACGCCGCTGGCTTCGTCCTCTCGCACAACCACCCCTCGGGCGATCCCTCCCCGAGCGTTGAAGACCTCTCCTTCACGCGGCGGCTGGCCGAAGCCGGCGAAGTCGTCGGGATCCGGTTGGTCGACCACATCATCCTCGGGTCCAAGGACCGGTGGGTTTCGCTTCGGCAGCGCGGTGGCTGGTAGGTGGCCCTACTCCGACCCCTCAAGAACAACCCGGACCACACCTCCGGCCTTGCATGTCGTGTAATCAACCGGCTGTAGATAGGCCCTGCACTGGCCCTTGGGCGTCCAGCGTTTCATGATCGCCGTTCCGCTAGCATCGGCAACGGTGAATGCGGCAATCCGCTTGTCCGCCACGCCGACGGTGGTCCCTTTACAGGGTCCCTTCTCCATCAGATCCTCACCGAGATTCCGCGACCCCGCGATGACGACCGAGCCACCCGGCGTGGCTCCCTCGACCTTGACCTCCAGCTGTCCCGGGCAGCTCCCGCTGACCGTGAGGTATGGGGCCGTCGACGTGCCGACCGTCTCCGCTGAGCTTGGGAAGGACGGCGGCCGGTTGCTGGGCCGGTGTTCGCTCTCTGTAGGGACAGCGCCCTCGTCGACGCTCGTGAGCCGCCAGCCGGCGGCTCTCATGAACTGATCAGCCTCCTGGTGCAGGCCCAGGTCCGCGTACATTCCACCGATCGAATGCAGCAGTCGCTGCTTGACTTCGGGATCGTGGTCGACTCGTCGGACTACCCGTCGCGCACTCAGGTCCAGGAGTTGGTTCGCCTTGATCGTCGCTCCGCGCCCACGTTGGCCTCTTGGGAGCTGGAAGATGCTCTCCAGGAAGGCCACCACCTCTTCCGCCTCCTCACGCTGGCGGGCCAGTCGGTCGCGCTCCTCAGCCAGCTGCTGCGATCGGATCGAGAACCCGCCCAAGGCGAGCACCGCCCAGGCGAGGAGCATCGCGATGCCGATCCTTTGCCAGTTCCTCGTGACGAACTTCCGCGATCGGTACAAGGCGTCGGTGCCTTTGGCGGCCACCGGCCGACCGCCGAGGTAGCGGCCAAGGTCATCCGTCAGGTCACTCACTCGCCTGTAGCGGCGACCGGGCTCCTTCTCGAGCGTCATGCGCACGATGTCCTGCAGCTCACCCGCTACTGCTCGACGCAAAGCGGCAGGAGTCGTTCCGCGGTCTCGGCTCCGGCCCTCGACGGACACGACGTGCTCGGACTGCGATACTTCGTCGTCCAGCAGCGCGGTCACCAGGCCCGAGGCTGGTTGGTGAAGAACCGCCTCCCTGACGACCTCCGCACTGCGTTCAGCGAACCGATAGGGGAACCTCCCTACCAGGAGCTTGAAGAGCAGAACGCCCAGTGAATAGATGTCGGTCGCAGGGGTGATCGCCCCGCCAGCGATCTGCTCCGGGCTCGCGTAAAACGGCGTCATCGGGCGAATTCCGGGTGAAGTTTCCTCTCCCGCGGCCTGCCCAACGGGCTGCTGGATCTTGGCGATCCCGAAGTCGATCAGCTTGGGCGTCCCGCTTCGGGTGACCAGGATGTTCGTCGCCTTGAGATCCCGGTGGACAACGCCACGATCGTGCGCGTACTCGACAGCCGAGCAGACCTCGAGGACGAGCTCGATCCGCTGGCGAACGGAGAGTCGCCTCGCATCGCAGTACTGGTCGATGGGCGTTCCCTCCACATACTCCATCACCAAGTAGGGCAGGCCGTCGTCAGTCGTTCCTCCGTCCAGGAGGCGGGCGATGTTCGGATGATCCAGCGTTGCCAGGATCTGCCGCTCTTGCCGGAATCGCTCGAGCAGCTCGTCGGAGGCCGCCTCATAGGAGATCACTTTGACGGCGACCTCCTTCTCGTACTCGCCGTCGTCTCGCCGCGCTAGGAATACCCGGCTCATACGACTCTCGCTGAGCTCGCGTTCGAGGTGGTAGGGACCCAGGCGGAGCTCGGGTGCCGCACGGGCCGCCGCCTTCAGCGACTCGGTGACATGTCTGGGACACGCGGGCTCCTCAAGGAACCGCTCCGCTTCAGCGTCCGCCGCGAGCAGCGACTCGACACCTCGTCGCAGTGCCGGCTCCAAGCAGCCAAGATACGAGCCTCGCTGATCGGCCGGAAGATCAGCGATCTCGAGGAACTCCTCGCATGCGTTTCTCCAGAGCGTCTTGTCCATGCTACGTACCTCCGTTCAAGTGCTGATAGAGCCAGGCTCGAGCGGCTCGCCAACGACGACCGACAGTCGCGACGGAGATCCCCAGGTACTCGGCGATCTCGTAGTTGTTGAAGCCGCCGAAGAAGCGGAGCTCGACGACTTGGCACAGTTCCGGATTCACGCTCTTGAGGCGCTCCATGGCTTCATCGACCTCCAGGAGCTCCGCGGGCCGATCTGCCCAAGCGTCGATCCCCGAGCTGAGCGAGACCCTTCGCACAGCCCCGCCGCGCTTCTGGGAGTTCCGCTCTCTGGCGTGATCGACAAGGATCCGCCGCATCACTCTCGAGGCGACCGCAAAGAAGTGGAGCCGGCTGTGCCACCTCGCCCGGCGCTGGTCCACGAGCCGGAGGTACGCCTCGTGGACGAGGCCTGTCGCCTGCAGTGTGTGCTCTGCTCTCTCGCCGTTGAAGTGGATCGATGCGATCCGGTGCAGCTCGTCGTAGACGGCCTCGACGAGTTCCTCCGTCACCGATCGCTCGCCGTCTGTCCAGGCGTTGAGGAGGTCCGTGACGTCGGGGGAAGGAGCTGGCCTCATCGATTCGGCTCGCATGTAACCGGGCAACTCCATCGCCCGGCGAGATAGCGGCCAGTAGCTGGCTAACCGCGTCGCCGATGCTCCCGGCCTCGCGATCCGCTGTTTGACGAATCAGCCAGGCCTCCTGGCCGTAAGACACTTGTCGACGAAGCGCCGCAAGTCCCGTGCCGGAACCAACGCCTCGCTCCCGTCCGGCGCCGAGATGTACCACTTGCGCTCCGAGGCGCTGAACAGGAACAGCGTCCCCTCCGGGCCTTCCCAGGGCGGGAGCTCCTCGATCCAGGAGCTGCTGCCATCCTTCCTCGGCTCAGTCTCTCTCCGCTTCATGGGCCTACTCCAATCGCGGAAAAAGAGGCCGGAGGCGATCACGCCTGAGGACGCTGACGTCCGTCTTTGCGGCCGGATCGCTCGCTTGCTGCGCACGGTGCGCGGAGTTCTCCTACAGAGGTGGTACACTCCCAATTGTGGAACCCATGAGGGCGCCGATTCCTGCGCTGAGGACGCGATCGGCCGCCTCAGACTCCCTGATGAGGAAGGCTGGAATGGAACGACTCTCCCACTCCGAATGGGGGCTCATGCGCATCTGCTGGCGCCTCGGCCGGTGCACCGTCCGGGAGGTCCTCAAGGAGGATCGACACAAGCCGAAGCGGGACTACCGGACGATCCTGACCTTCATGAGCCGGATGGCGAAGAAGGGCTGGTTAAAGGTCGAGAAGGAGGGGAACACTAACTACTACACGCCGGCCGTGGCGCACAGGAAGGCTATAAAGCAGGAAATCGAGCGATTCCTGAAGGACGTCGTCGGCTCAGAACCCGAGAATCTCGAGATTCTGCGTAAAGAACTTGAGAACTTCGATCGTGGTGCCTCTGGCTAGCATGACCAGCTAGCTAGCACTCCTGAAGTCTCTCGTCGAACAACAAGGCGCTCGACTGCTGGACAACCTCACCGCTCGCGCCAATGCAGCACACTGACTCCGACCGCCTTCAACCCGAGGTTGAGGACGACGCCAGCAAGAGCCGACATTCCGATCGCTGCGTACATAAGAGAGATTCGGTACGTGACCTGAGCTTCGTAGATCGTCTGCCCTAGGCCTACCTTCGTCCCCACGATCATCTCCACTGCCACTGTTACGACGAGCGCTAGACCTGCTGCAGCTCTGACCGCGCCAAGCACGCTCGGCAAAGCAGGCATTAGGAAGCCGTCGACGAAACGCTGCAGTGTAGAGGTCCCGTGCAGCCTCAGCAGAAACTGCTTCGTAGCGCCGGTAGTAGCCACCGCATCAGCCGTGACAATGGCGATAGCCCAGGTGCATACAAACGCGGCCACAGCAATCTTTGCAGCGTCGCCAACGCCGAAGGCGATCAGGAAGGCGGGAAACAGGGCCGTCGCCGGCATCGAGCGTATTCCATCAACGAACGGGCCGAGGCTGTTCCGAACAGGTCGGTAGCCTCCCAACAGAAGCCCGATCGCGACGCCTGCCACTGTTGCGATGCCAAGGCCGCTCAGGACCCGTTTGACGGTCGCGGCCGTCGCAAGCAGGAGCTCTCTACTCCTGATTCCTTCGACGAAGCTACCGAGCGTCGCTTTCGGGCTCGAAAGGAACAGGGGATCGATGCCGCCCGGGAGCGTGATCAGCCACCAAACCGCGACGGCGAGGAGCCAGGGGAGCACTCTTAGCAGCAAGGTCTTCGGAATCCTCACAGCCCTAGCCGTCTCCGAGTTCTCTGATCATCTGTGCAGCATCCACCTGCGTTGAAACTACGCCCTCTCTCACGAGAATGTCGGCAACAGCT
Source organism: Candidatus Multivoradales bacterium (assembly GCA_965223875.1). GTDB lineage: Bacteria > Acidobacteriota > Thermoanaerobaculia > Multivoradales > JAHEKO01 > CBDCXS01. The sequence goes on from OZ245024.1 coordinate 83,734, forward strand.
TGAACCTTCTCCGGTTCGAGTTCGTCCAGCCTGACGAACTCATCCGTCGGAGCTTCCAGCGCCACGTCTTCGCTAACTCCAATGTGCGTCACCAGAGATTGGCGTGCTGCCGCTGGCTGCTCCCTGATGAAGTCGACCGCCTTCGGTATAGCAGTCCGTATCGCGGCCCACTCCGCCGGTTTGTCGTCTTTGAGACTACGCTGCACCAAGCCGCCGCCATTGAAGAACGGCTTCATCACATACTCCTCCAGGGGAGTAGCGGAGAAGAACTTTGCATGCCCCCCCTCGATGGCTTGTTGAGTGAAGACATCCGTGTTGAAGAGAGCGTCGACGTCGCCACTCACTAGCGCCTGGGTCAGGAAGCGAAACTCAACCGGAACGATCTCGAAACCATCCGACCCCACAACAGAGTCCAGCATGAGGTGAAGAAAGACGCGGGGCGTCGGGCTAGGCCAAGTGCCGATCCGCTTGCCTTGAAACGCCTCGAGCCCTTCGCCCGCCCAATCTGGCGGCACCAAGAAGGAGTAGCTCCTGTTGTTCTGGCCGTATACGAACCTGACTCTTCCTGGCGATTCCGCTTCAAGCGCGAACGCTCCACCGGAACCGAGACCGCTGACTTCCGCATCTCCGTGCAACAGGGCCGTCATTTGATCGTTGACGCTGTTAAAGAGGATCACTTCGCTTGAGCAGCCGGCAGCGGAAAGGAAGCCCTGATCGTGCGCAACGAAGAGCGGGAGGTAGAAGGCTGCTGGGACGGCAGCAATGCGGACTCGGCACTGATCCTCAGGGGGCCCAGCTGCTTCCTTCCTTCGGGTAACGAAGACGACAATAAGGACAAGGGCCAAGGCCAGCAGCCCAGCCGCTAGTATCCTCCGATTAGTTCTTGACTTGTGCTCCATCGGTCTTCCTTTCATTGATGACGACCTCCAAAGCGCGTACTACTTCCTCTCGGAAGCTGTCCACAGCTTCGTCTGGGCGCCGGCTCACAATGCTGCGCACGAACAATGGCGGCCCCCCACACACAATCACCTCGTCAGCGAGTAGGACGGCAGCCTCGGGCTCATGCAGCGCTGTGATCACGGTACTTCCTGCTTCGCTCCAGCGAGACCGCAGAGCCTCCGACACCTCTCGCCTCGCGATCACGTCCAGAGCAGAGAAAGGTTCATCAAGGAGAACGATGCCAGCGTCTGCGGTCACGCAACGAGCAAGAAGCATCCTCTGCTGCTGCCCGCCCGAGAGCTGATACGGGAACGCGCCGATCTTCTCCTTAAGGCCTAGCTCGGTAAGTACTCCCGTGGCGTCTTCAAGCTCTGCCTGTGGCAGCGCGCCAAGACCACCCCACGGCATTACGTTCTTAGGGACCCGTCTCCAGGGGAAGATGGCATCGCGATAGTCCTGAGGCATGTACTCGGTTCGCACGCCACTTGGCCGGCGGTGAACTAGGCCCGACTCAAGAGGCAACCTCCCGGCCAAGGCGTCAAGAAGCGTGCTCTTCCCACACCCGTTCTCGCCCATGAGCACGTACACGCGGCCTGCCTCAAATTGATGCGAGAATGCGTTAAGCACCAGCTTGCCATCTCGGTTCAGCGTCGCTGCATCGATCTCGATTGGGACGTCACCCGGTGCTATCGAGATTCGGGGCCGTACCTTTCTAGAGCGAGCAGCAAGCTGCTCAGACCGAGCCTGGCGCGCGTAGCTCTGCACCACTGAGGCAACCTGTCGCATCCCGTCCTCACCAACGCCCAGCGCTTTCAGGTGAAACAGCCAACCGACCAAGAGGTTCAAGAACAGCAGTGCAAATACGCTTGACGCCACGATCTCGACTGAAACAAGGACCTGCGCAGGCCCGGTCCTTGGTGACATGTCCCCGAAACCGACCGTGGAGATCGCCACGATATTCATGTAAACGGACTGTCCGAAAGTGAAAAGCAGATCGCCGCAACAGGAGAAGTCTCCGAAAGCAACTTCGTCGCCTCGTGGCAGGTTGAGCCTCAGATTCTCTGCACCAATGAGGCCTAGCGATGCCACGGAGTAGATCCAGACCAAGCGTGCAGCAAAGACGAAGAATCTGCTGAGTGTCCGCAACGACTCGGCACCCAGGGTTCGCGGATCTCGCAGGGCAACGACGATCTTGGTCACGTCCTCCTCTGCAATCTCCGAGTCACCCTCCAAGCTCGACTTGAAGAGTTCAAGGGCTTGAGGGTTGGTCTCGATGAGTCTCGGGACAAGTGACTCAAGCGGGCCGAAAATCCGTCGCGCTAGGTAAGCAGCCACCTCGACCAGAAGCAACCCGCTCTCCAGGCCTGCGATGACGATCTGTACGCTCGCAAGCGCGATACCCACTGCAAGTCGCCCCCTCGCGGACTCGAAACTCTCCGGGGACATGTAGAAGGCACCGAGCGCAGCCACAAGAGCAGTGCCCGCCAGACCTAGCGTGATACTGCGCTTCGTTCGCCAGTCTTGGAGACGGGTGCGAAGGCGCCACCAATCTAGGCGCTCGAAGATCATTTAGCGCCCTCGAGCACCCGCCTCACTGCCCAATCTAGTCGCTTGCGTTCCTCTTCGTCATCGCGGACGGCTCGCCAGTAAAACATCTGATCGTCACCTATTCCAGCGCTCCTCAGCTCCGCTCTCAGACGGTCACTATGGTGATCGCGTAGCCAAGTTGAGATCACGATTATCGGAGTGTCCGCGAGCGCAGGGGTCTTCCGAATGCCATACACAAGCGAGCGGCCTGCTTCAGGGTCTCCGCCGTCGGCGAGGTCGAGATCGGAGACGATTAGATCCGGTTGCCGCCGCTCGATGTCCGCCAGTATGCCGTCAACATCTAGGAGCGCCTCCGGTGAGTAGTACGACCGAGCATCCACTTCTCCGTGCTTGGACAGGATCGGCTCAAGCACCTTCCTCCGCTCTAGAAACGCGCGGTCCCAATCGTCGTCCAGCACTAGAATCCGCTTCGCGCTGGGCATGGCTAGGCAGCCTCCTCTACAGGAAAGTTCAGGCGGAAGGTTGTTCCTTCTGGCGACGGAACGAGAGCTAGTCGTCCGCCAAGCAACTCCTCCGCAAGAAACCGAGAGACAAAGAGTCCAACACCTGACTCGCCCGGCTGAGGAGATGTAAGGGTGAGTTTCTCGCGAATGGACTCTGAAGTAACCGCGGTCGGTCCAACGCCAGGTCCGTCATCGTGAACATCGACCTCGACGCGCTGGTCGCCATCCCTCGTCACCCTCGCTTCGATCTGCACATTCTTCTTGGCATACCGCACTGCATTGGACACGAGGTTCGCGAGAATCTCGCCTACGAGGTGTCCCGCGAAGCGCAGTCTGCGATTCTCGACACTGGGGTGAAGTCGACACGTGATCTCTACACCTCTTTCGCGAGCCTCTTGCACCCAACTGAATCGAACGTCCTCCAGCACCCGGTCGAGGCGCTGCTCTTTGATCATCTGCCGTGCGGCTACGCGTAGCTCTGGAATGGTCGTCACAAGGTTCGTTTCGAGGATGGAGAGCGATTGTGAAAGCTGACCACGAATCGCCTTCAGCGACCCATGAGCCTCCCGGCGCATCGGCTCGCCCTCCGACGTCTCGGCTAGAATCTGTCGGAGCAGGTCGTCGGCACGGCGCAACGGCTTCGCGACATCGTGATTGACCCGCCGCAGAAGCATCCCGGTCGCATGCCATCCCGCTTTCTCACGCGCTAGCGCTCGTTCGACGGCAAGATCATCCGCGTTCCTTGCTCGCGATAACAGGAGGTGCCCCAGCGCAACCAGCAGCGGGCGTCGCACGACAGGTATCGGTTCGCGCGACATCATCACAACTCCGCCAATTGGCCGACTCCCCACGAAAGCGGGGATATACAGTGCTGAGCGCTGATCTGAATGAGGGAGGTCGTGTCGGACTCTCAGATCCCGGGCCAAGCTCTCCGCCGTTTCGCTCGTCATCAAGCGCCTGCTATAGCGGGTGGACGACAATGCGACGATTGCCGCGGCACGCTGCGCCTCGGCAGACTCAAAGCGCCCGATAGCCGGCCCGTCTAAGAACTTGGCGATCTGAGCTTCAAGAGTCTGCTGATTCTTGCGACAGTCTTCGAGATGGTCCAAGGGCGTTAGCAGTTCGTTCAAGGGGAGCGCGTCCACGTTGGATGCGAGATCCTGAAGGCCACCATTGAACGCCGCACCAAGTATCCGCAGCGTGAGGGGCCGAGGACTTCTCCAAGCTAGGAATGGGTAACGCTCCTCGCCGCGGTAGTCGTCTCCCTCTTGCCTCGCGAGACGCGCCAGGAGCTCTCCTGCGACCGCACGAACACGCGGTAGCTCATCGCCAGCTCGAGGACCAACCGTCGACCTCTCGTGCTCGGCGAAGATCCCGTCCAACATTGCAATGCCGCAGCTTCTTAGCCCGTCGAGCATGCGATTGAGGCTCGCCTCAACGCGCGCACGGAGCGCCTCGTTTGACGCAACGTGCTCCGGCTCGACCTCCAGCTCAAGCAGTTGGGAAACCACCTCCAAGAGGCCTTCGGCAATCTCGCGGTCGCTGCCTCGCAGTTTCTCTTCGACGTCCTGGCGGTGAAATCGCCACTGGCCGCCCAGCTTCACTCCTCGAAGCTCGCCGGTCTCAGCCAGCCGGTAGACAGACGTCTTGCTAAGGCGTAGTCGTTCTGCGAGTTCGGCAGCTGTGAGCCAAGGTGTCGACAAGTCGGAACCTCCAGATAGCGCCAACAGCGTCGAAAAATACCATGGCAGTGACGAATCCGCAAGTTTTGGCTGCTTTTGGAGCTTTCGGCGAAGCCCCAAGGTGTCCTTCCAGCCTTCAGCGATTGCTGCTTGCAAACATCCTACGTCTGTAGTATTCTTTTGAGAACCCAGGGCCGGTCGTATGCAACAGTCCCGACCTCCTCAGATCACGCCGTCAACCGCAGTCGCCGTCCTCGGTGACGAGCTCGCGGCACTTCAGCACCGCCTGCGAGAGCTCGAGTCACAGGTACGCGAACTCGCGCGACGCTCGTCCGGGCAGCGCCGCCTGATGACGATCCGCCAGGTCGCTGAGTCCCAACGGTACGCAGGGTTTACAGAGCAGTCCCTCAGAAGCCTCGTTAAGCGCGGAGAAGCGAACGGATTCGACCGCTGCCTACGCCGCAACGGCCGCCGCATCTTCATCGACACCGCCGCAATGGACCGCTGGCTCGAGGACCAAGCCCGGTGGCGCTAGGAGAGGAACTTCTGGACCATCCGGGCGGAGACCTCCCTGGAGTGAGCTTCGGCCAGGTGGGAGTACCGCTTCACCATCGCGAGCGTGCGGTGTCCGAGGAAGGCGGCGAGTTCGGGAAGAGTCGCTCCGCTCATGGCCAGGTAGGAGGCCGCGGTGTGGCGAAGGTCGTGGAAGCGGAAGTCCTCGATCTCCGCCTCAGCGAGAGCCCTCTCCCAGGCGACTCTTGGGAACCTCGGCTTCCCGCTGCGCCCAGCGAAGAGGTAGCCGGAGATGTGCGGCATTGTGGCCATTTCGCGGAGGGCGTCGCCGGCGCGGCCGTGCAGGTGGACGACGCGTCGATCCCGGTTCTTGGTGTCGTGGAGGGTGGCGGTCTGGTTGACCTGGTCGATGTGCTCCCATCGGAGGCCGACGAGCTCGCCTTGGCGGGCGCCGGTGGTGAGGGCGAACAGGACCAGCGACAGGAGGCGGGGCTCGGAGCTCTTCTCGCAGGCCTCGAGGAGCCGGTCGCGCTCGTCTTCGGAGAGGAACCGGACTCGGCCCCGGGATTCGGGCTTCCGCTTGATGGCGCGGCAGGGGTTGATGTCGAGCCAGCCCCACTCCTTGACCGCGAGCTGGAGGACCACCGACAACGCCGCCAGGTAGCGGTTCGACGTCGGGCCCGACACTGTGCGCAGGAGGCGGGCTCGCCGGTCGGCGATGACTGCCGACGTGAGAGCCGCCAGCGTCAGCGCTCCCAGCTCGCGCCGCCACCAGCGGAGCTGAGACTTGACTCGGCGCCGGTTCGTGGGCGCGAGGTCGCCCAGGGCCTCGCTCTCGTAGCGCTCGATCGCCTCAGCGAGAGTGTGCTTGTCGGCCTCGATCCTAGGCAGGAGCCGGCCCCGGACGACCTCGGCCTCGATGTTCTTGGCCCACTCGCGGGCCGCCGCCAACGTCCGCATGGTTCTGCGGACCGGCGGGTTGCCCTTGAGCCGCACCTCAACGTCGTAGCGGACCGCGCCGCCCTTCGTCTTCCTCCTGCGGATCGTGGCCACGTGCTTTGCTCGACTTTTTCGGCCCCGGAGTGCGGATATAGTGCGGATGCAGCCGACGGAGCGAACTGTACCACGAGTGTCAGATGCGTGTAAACCTCCTACAATCAACTAAATGCCGGAGCCGGGATTCGAACCCGGACGCCTTGCGGCCGAGGATTTTAAGTCCCCTGCGTTTACCAGTTTCGCCACTCCGGCTGGGGCGATTCTAGCCCGGATCGGGGGTGTTCGAGGGCGGAGGGAGGGGCTCGAGGGTGAGTGGATCCCGGGGTGGAAGCTGGATGGGTTTCTTCAACCATCGCTTTAGGGTTTGGTGGCGAGCGCCCTGTTTGGTTGCGGCTTCTCCCCCGCCGACGATGAGGATCTGGAGGGAGTGTGGGTCCAGATGACGGGCGGCGGCGGTCTGGAGATCGCTCGGGGTCAGGGACTGGAGGCGTTCCACGTAGCCGTACCAGTAGTCGTGAGGTCGACCGAGGAGGAGATCCTCGGCGAAGTAGCCGGCGATCTCCTCCGCGGTGTCGAATCGTAGCGCCAGGGCGGAGAGGAACTCCTCCTTGACGATGGCGAGCTCGCGGGGATCGACCGGCGCGTCGACCAGGCGGTCGATCTCCTCGAGGCAGACCTGGAGGGCGCGGGTGATGTTGTCCGGTGACGCGTCGAGGAAGATGCGGAAGCTGCCGGGCTCGTAGACGCCCGTGTCGAGCTCGGACAGGGCGCGGTAGACCCACCCCTGGCCGCGCAGTCGGCCGTTGATCCGGGATACGAGGCCTGTGGTGCCGCCGAGGATCTCGTTGGCGACCTCGAGGGCCAGGGCATCGCGGGAGAGCCACTGCGGAATCGGTCGGATCCCCTGCCCCATCGAGATCTTGGCCTGATCGGAGGCGTGCCCGACCAGGTAGATCCCCGCGGAGGACCCGACCGCCTCGGCCTCGGGGGGCCACGGCGTCGGGGCGTCTTCGGTGGAGCCCACGGCATCTCTCCACCGAGCGACCTCGGTCTCGAGGAGCTCCAGGACTCGCGCCGTTGCGACGGCGCCCGATACCGCGATCACGGCCCTTTCGGGGCGCCAGTGGGAAGCATGGAAGCTCTCGAGGTCTCGCCGGGTCAGGGAGTCGACGTCGGCGATCGTCAGGTGGCGGCCGAGGTAGTGGGCGTCGCCGACGAGGAGTCGGGACCACTCACTCTCCATGAGCCCGATCGGGTCGTCGTTGCGGGCGGCGAAGCCGGCGCGGAGGCTCGTTCGAATGCCGCTCAGCCGCTCCGCGTCGAAGGCCGGTTGGCGCAGCATCTCGAAGAAGAGCGCCAGGCAGTCCTCGAAGGTCTCTGCGAGGCAGTCGAGGCTGGCGCCTGCCCGGGTTCCAGTGGCGCGGCTGTCGATCTCGCCGCCGAGGACGTCGACGGCCTCGTCGAAGGCGGCCGGGGGGTGCGCGCGGGTGCCGCCGCGCCTCAGCATCGCGCCGGTGAGCTCGGCCAGGCCGGGCTTGTCGGCCGGGTCGAGGTAGCTGCCGGCCAGGACGGCGACGGTGAGGTCCACCAGGGGCAGCGAGTGGTCTTCCACGATGACGACCGGCGTGCCGTTGGAGAGCCGGTGCGTCAGGGGCTCGGCCCGGGGAATCTCGACCTCTCGAGTGGGAAACTCGAGACGGCTCGGATGGGATGGGATCTTCCTCCGCGCCTGCTCTTGTTGGCTCTCCGGTCGGCGCTCCTGCGCGCCTCCCTCTGCCCCAAGGGGGCCGAGTGTCGCCGTCAGGAGGACGGCCAGGCCCACGCTCCCGACGGGGCGCGCTCTCCTCCCCCGCCTCATGGGGTTTCCCGCACCGCCGGGTCTCCACGGGAGAAGAGGCCGACGACCCGCTCGGTATCGACGAGGAGGTCGCGCGCGACGCGTTGGACGTCCTCGGCGCGTACGCGGTCGATTCTCGAGGCCCAGGTGCCGAGCTGGTCGGGCTCTCCGAGACCGGCCTGGATGAGAAGGCGGAGCATCAGCTGGGAGGGCTCCTCGAGGGCCCGGATGCCGTCGGCCTTGAGACGGGTCTTCGCCTTGGCGAGCTCTCTCGTGGTGGGAGGCTGGGCGAACAGGCGCGCGATCTCGGCGTCCAGCGCTTCGACCAGAGTCGACGCGTCGGTGCCCTCCTTGGCCTCGGCGATCAGGCCGAGCGAGCCGCTCTGGCGCAGCGCCTCGTGGCGCGCGAAGGCGGCGAAGGCGATCTCGCGCTCGAGCACCAGCGAGGTGTGCAGACGGCCCGAGCGGCCGTTGAGGATCGACACCAGCACGTCGGCCGCGGCCGTGTCCGGATCGCTGACCGGCAGGCCGCGATAGATCAGGCGCGCCTGCGTCCGGCACTCGCAGCGACCGGTGAGCGTGTCGCCGGAGAGCTCTTCGGGCGCGGTCGGCGGTGATGGCGCCTCCCCTGCCGCCGGGGCGCCGAGGCGACCGAAGTAGAGCTCGGCGAGCTGCCTCACGGCGGCTGGATCGAAGGAGCCGACGAGAACGGCGGTCAGTCGATCCGGTCCGTAGTTGGAGCGAAAGAACCGGCGCACGGCGGCGGTGCGGATCTCGCCGAGCTGACCCGGGTCCCCCGAGATCGGGCGCCCGTAGGGATGATCCCCCCAGAGTCGGCGATCGAGCGCCTCTTCGAGCTCGCCGGTCGGGACCGAGTCGACGCGCAGGCGGCGTTCCTCCAGGATGACGTCGCGCTCGGCGTCGAGCTCGGCGAAGGTCGGGGCGAGGAGGCGATCGGACTCGAGCCAGAACCAGAGCTCGAGCTTCTCGGCCGGAAGACTGACGAAGTACGCGGTCAGGTCCCTCTGGGTCAGGGCGTTGAGGCCGGTTGCGCCGGCGTTGGCGTAGAGCAGGTCGAGCTCACCGGGCCGGATCGTGCTCGTGCCCTTGAACAGCAGGTGCTCGAGCATGTGTGCCATGCCGCTCATCCGCTCCGGGTCGTCGGCCGAGCCGCTCGAGACGACCCATCCAGCGGCGACGGTCGGTGACTGCGGGCGCTCGACCAGCAGGAAGGTCATCCCGTTGTCGAGGCGAAAGCTCTCGACGTCGAGACGGTCGGAGGGGGCCGGCGCGGCGATGAAGAGGGCCGCGACGAGCGACGCGACGCTGGACAGCCGGCGACGGCGCGAGGACTGGCCGTGGATCGAGGACTGGCCGTGGATCGAGGTGCGCAAAGAAAAACCACCGCGCCCCCAGAAGCCTGGAGACGCGGTGGGTTTGTCGCTAGGAAACGAAGCGCTCCCGGCTACGCCACCGCTCACGATGACGTAGGACGGGAACGTGAAACTCGTTAGTCGGCTGCTCCATCACCGCGGCTCGGAGCGGAGGACCGAATCATGTCGAAGTTGTCGCGATCCATCACCGTGGCCGCGAAGTCGCCGACGAAGGCGCTGAACTGGTAGGTGCCAGGACCACGACGACCCGGGAACTCGAAGGTGTAGGTCTTGGACCACGAGCCGCCGGGCGGAACGGAGATCGTCTCGATGGTGAACTGCACCGGACCGATCTGCTCGCTCTCCGGGGCCGGCAGAGTGACCCGATTCCAGACCTCCGCGTTCAGAGTGGTGGTGCCGTTGTTGTCGACCGTGATGTCGTAGTCGAAGAAGAACGAGGGTCCCGGCGGGCCGACGTTGACGGGCTTGCCTCCGACCGGATCCACGCGGATGTCGATCGTCGGCGGCCCGTTGTCGGGCTCGATCGCGGCGACACGCGTCTGCCAACCGGAGCTGCTGGTGTTCTGATAGTACTCCTGGGTGTACCAGAAGGTCGTCTCGTCGGCCGGATCGACCGACATGGCGCTGTAGTCACCCCAGCGGTCGAGACCGGTCTGGGAGCCCGAGCCGACGGCCATGGTTCCCTCGTCGAAGGTCATCTGGTTCAGCGGATCGCCGGCCAGACGCCCGGTGTAGCGGATCGAAGGATAGGTCGTCGGGCTGGACACGGAGTATCCGAGCATGATGTCGCCGTTGGCGTTCTGGGCGATCGACGGCATCCAGCGATGATCGAAGTCGGGCGCGTAGGTGCCCTCCTGGTGCAGGGTCCAGCCGCTGCCTGTGTTCCGGATCTCGTGCCAGCGGATTCCGGAGTGATCCGGATAGTCGCCGACGTCGACCGCGTGACTGCAGACCACCGACTGGTGGGTGCCGAAGTTGCGGTAGGCGGCGCGGTGCATCATGGCGTCGGCGAAGCCGTCGACGCGCCGGTTGGTGTCCGGCTGCGGGATGCAGGCGCGGTTGAAGTTGCAGACGTTGCCGTCGTAGGCCGCGGTCGGAACGGAGATCGGCCCACTGAGTGAGGAGTTGGCCGGGTTGTTCCAGTCGACGTCGAGCTCGAACAGCGTCAGCTCGTTCAGGACGATGCGGGGATTGCGCATGCCGATGAAGGTGCCCGGGGTGCCGGCCGGAGCGGGCGTCGGACCGTCCACGTCGAAGGCGATGAAGTTGGTGATGCCGCCGAGCAGGGCCGACATGTTGAAGACCACGGCCTGGGCCGAGGTGCCATTGAGCATGGCGTCGCGCTCGAAGGCGTAGGCGTCGAAGTTGAAGCCGCCGCTGAAATTCCGGATGCCCGCGTAGTAGGCGTCGTGCCAGACGCTGACCTTCGGGTAGTCGTTACCCGGGGTCGGGAACTGGTAGCGGTGCCACTGGCCGAGCGGATCGCCGGTCTTCGAGATGGCGAAGCACTGGGTGGCGCTGCCGCCGCCCGGGCTGGTGAACTGACTCATGTTCCAGCGATCGGCGAGCGGGTCGTAGACGACGATCGGGTCGCCGGCGTTCTGTGACTCGCAGGTCCCGCCGAAACCGTCCCAGAGGCTGTTGTTGGGGGACGGGCCGGCCAGCAGGTTGCCATCCTTGTCCCAGATCGAGAAGGCGATGTTCACCGACTGGAAGTAGTGATTCGGACCGACGTCACCGACCGTATCGGGGGGCGTACCGCCACCACCGGTGGTGCGACCGATGCCCTCGAAGCTGACCACCGGCGCGCCGCTCGGGCGGAAGCCCGGCTGCTCCTGCAGCATCGGGTCGACACCACGACTCGCGTCGGGAGCACCCTGATAGATCGAAGGTGCGTTGGGGACCTCGTAGTCCGGGATTCCCGAGCGGTACTCGGGCACCGGGCGCATGAGGTCTCGGAGTGGCGGAGAGGTGTCGTAGCGCACAGCGTCGATCACCTTGTCGGGACCGACAGCCTGCGCCGCCGCGAACGTCGAAACGAACAAGAGCGCAGCCGCAAACACGAAAACACGTCGCATGGAGTCTCCTTCCTTGTGGAGCGAATTCTGGTGGTGAGCGGAGACTAGAGGTCTTCCTGCTCCTCGAGCTTGGCCAACAACCACGGCACGGGCTCGGGGCTCTGGAAGACAGAAGCCGGCAGCTCGTCGAATACGTGCAAATCCTGGTGCTGTTTGGTACCCCTACTTGAAGAAAGCAGGATTGTCCCATACTTCTCGTAGTTTGACCAAGGGAGCCAGAGCCGCGGATTGGCGTCCCCCGCATCCATGTAGTAGTCCCACTGGATCAACAGGTGCGATTCCTTATCGACATGGATCCGGTACTCCGCCTTCGAGTAGGCCGCACCCTCGTCGAACGTGACCCGCAGGATGTCGACCGGACGGTTCTCCACCGTACCCTCGCCGAGATACTCGAGGTGGACGCCCTCGTCGTGGAGGAGAAACGGCAGCAGGATCTCGTGACTGTCGAGCTGGAAGGCCTCGAGGCCGAACTTGAGGACGTTTTGCAGGGCCTCCGGGTCGGTGATCTCCTCGCCCCACTTCCAGGCCCGGCCCTCCATCGTGTTCATATTCATCAGCACCACGGTCAGCCGGTTCTCGACCCTGAGGTCGCCGGTCTGCTTGTCCCAGACCTGAAGGCGCTTGCCGTGGTTGACCCAGGTGATGAAGCGGGTGTTGTCCCAGTTCTCGCGCCCGCCCACCGCTTCGAGGAGCTGGTCGGCGATGGCGATCGCTTGCGGATCGCTCTCGCCGGTCGGGGGCTTCGCTGCCTCCGGCGAAGCCGTTTCGTTGCCCGGCGAGGTGGTGTCGTCGGCCGCCTGGCAGGCCGCCCCAAGGATCAAGAGAGAGAGCGCCGCCAGAAGGCTGGCCACGCGCCGGTTCGGTGTCGATCTGAAACGGGACATGTCGGCTTCCTCAGTGGCTGGCCGTCGCATGCCGCAGGGATGTGCGGTGGTGGCCAGCTCGTTGTGTTGTCAGGAGATGTCTGGAGGCGACGGCCGGATTCGAACCGGCGAATAAGGGTTTTGCAGACCCTCGCCTTACCACTTGGCTACGTCGCCGCGAAGTGGGTCGCCGCGAAACGGGGCGCCCCGTAGGAGGCGCCGCGTAGGAGGCGCCCGACCGTTGACTCAAAGAATGGAGCGGGAAACGGGATTTGAACCCGCGACCCCAACCTTGGCAAGGTTGTGCTCTACCACTGAGCTATTCCCGCTCGCACCGCGAAGGATAGAGGTGGGCCGGAACGCTTGTCAAGCAAACCCCGGCGGGCCTCGGCCGGGGCCTAGCCGGCCGCCAGAAAGGCGTCGCGAATCAGCTCGACCCGCCACCCGTCCCGGTCCGCCAGCATCGCCAGAACGTCGAACCGGCAGGGGCCTGAATGCGGGTGGTCGCGGAGATAGGCGCGGGCGCATCGGGTGAGCCGGCGCTGCTTCGCGGGAGTCACCGCTTCGGCCGGAGTGCCACGTCGTGTCGTGCGTCTGGCCTTGATCTCGACGAAGCAGAGCGTCTCGCCGTCGATCGCCACGAGGTCGATCTCGCCGAAACGGTAGGCGACGTTGGTGGCGACGATCGTGTAGCCGTGGGCTTCGAGCCAGCGCGCGCCGTCGCGCTCGGCGGAGGTGCCGCGCTCGCGGGTGTTGCCGCCGGCGTGGAAGCCCCCGCTACGAGAGCCAGAGCTCAACGGCGGCGCCAGCGGGTGCCCTCGGGGGTGTCCTCGAGCAGGATGCCCATCGCGTCGAGACGGTCGCGCAGCTCGTCGGCCGTTGCGAAGTCCCGCTCCGCCCGGGCCCGGTCTCGAGCTTCGACCATCCCCTGAACCTCGGCGTCGCCGTCGTCCGCCGCCGTCGTGTCGGTCCACTTTGCCGGATCGAGGACGCCGAGCACCTTGTCGACCCGCGCCAGGGCGTCGAGGACGTTCTGCTTGTCGCCGGGTCCGAGCTCGTCACGTTCGATCGCCACGTTGACCCGCTTGACGAAGCCGAAAAGCGCCGCGAGGGCGGCGGAGATGTTGAGGTCCGAGGCGAGAGCCTCCTTGAACGCCGAGACCATCTCTTCGCCCGCGACGGCGAGCGCCGGGGCTCGGTGGCTCTCGGTGGCGTGCTCGAGCCGGAAGCGCATCTCGTCGAGTCGATCGAGCGCGGCCGCGGCGGCGTCGAGGGCCTCGAAGGTGAAGTTCAGCTTCTGCCGGTAGTGAACCGAGAGGAAGAGGTAGCGCAGCGCCCTCGGATCGCTTCCCCGCTCGAGCAGGTCGGAGAGGGTGTACTGGTTGCCGAGCGACTTCGACATCTTCTCGCCGTCGACGACCAGGTGCTCGGAGTGGAGCCAGTAGCGCACGAAGGGCTCGCCGGTGGCCGACTCGCTCTGCGCGATCTCGTTCTCGTGGTGCGGGAACATGTTGTCGACGCCGCCGCAGTGGATGTCGAAGGTCTCTCCGAGGTACTTCATGCTCATGGCCGAGCACTCGATGTGCCATCCCGGCCGGCCCGGTCCCCATGGGGAGTCCCAACTCGGCTCGTCCGGCTTGGCCCCCTTCCAGAGGACGAAATCGCGCACGTCGTCCTTGCCGTATTCGTCCTCGGCGACGCGCTCTCCCTGGCGCACCTGGGACAGATCGATGCCGGAGAGTCGTCCGTAGTCGTCGTCCTCCGAGATGCGGAAGAAGACCGAGCCCTCCCGCTCGTAGGCGTAGCCGCGCTCGATCAGGCGCCCGACGAGCTCGATCATCTCGGCGACGTGACGCGTGGCACGCGGATAGTGGTGCGCCGGCTCGACGCCGAGGGTCGCCAGGTCGCGATGGAAGGCGTCGATGAAGGGAGCGGTGAAGTCGTCGAGCGAGACGCCCGCCTCGCCGGCGCCGCGGATGACCTTGTCATCCACGTCGGTGAGGTTCATGACGTGCTCGACCTCGAAACCCATCAGCTCGAGGGCGCGGCGCAGGAGATCCTCGAAGACGAAGGTCCGGAGGTTTCCGATGTGCGCCTCGCCGTAGACCGTCGGGCCGCACGTATAGAGGCGTACCTTCTGCCCGTCGAGCGGCTCGAACGACTCGACGCGTCGGCCGAGCGTGTTGTGGAAGCGCATGTCTCGATCCGGGGTCAGCGGTTGACGCTGACGTTGCCGGCGATGAAGGTCACGTTCTGTGGAAAGGAGTTGGTGCGGAAGGCCTGTTCCTGGTCGAAGGTGATCGCTCCGGCGCCGTTGGCCGCGGCGCTGAACTCGAGGGTCATCAGGATGCCGGAGCCGTTACGTCCCGAGATCGGGCCGAGGCGCGTGTGGCCGACGACCAGGTGCCCCGGGCCGGCTTCCGCGACCTCCAGCGCCGTCGATCCGGACAGGAACGCTCCCTCCTTGGCCTTCACGAAGTCGAGCTGACCGGCCGGATATCGCAGGTCGAAGGCGACGCCGTACCAGTCGTTGACGTCGTTCACCCGCACCTCGAGCACGAGTCGATTCGCGTTCGTCGCTCCTCCCTGCTGCAGGAAGCAGGAATTCGCGGTCACCGCGCCGGTGCGGGTGAAGCTGATTCCGGCGGGGGCCGTCGGGCCGCCGCCTCCCCCGCCTCCGCCGCCGCCTCCGCCGCCGCAGGCCGCGCCGACGAGAATCCCCAGAGCCACCGCGAGAGCGGTGAGCGTTCTCCTGGTTGCCGTCAAGGTTCGTTCCTTCAGGGTTCCTGCCGCGCCCGTTTGAGCCAGCGACGCGCACGCTCCCGGCGCAGTCCCGTCAGATGGTCGGTGAACAGGACTCCGTCGAGATGGTCGATTTCGTGTTGGATGGCCCGGGCGAGGAGCCCGTCCGCCTCTATTGTACGCGAGCTACCGGAGAGGTCCTGCGCCTCCACCCGCACGCGCGCCGGCCGCCGGACCTTCTCCGTGATGCCGGGCATCGAAAGGCAACCCTCGACGTCGACATCGACCCCCTCGGACTCCAGAATCCTGGGATTGACCAGGACGTGAAGCTCGGGCTCCTCGTCGGCGGACGTGTCGACCACGGCGAGTCGCGTCTCGATGCCGACCTGGGGTGCGGCGAGTCCGACGCCGGGCGCCGCGTACATCGTCTCCGCCATGTCGTCGGCCAGCTTCGCCAGCACCGCGTCGAAGGTCTCGACCGGGGCGCACTCGACGCGCAGAACCGGATCCGGATAGAGCCTGATCTCGAGGAGAGCCATGGGCTACTTCCTCAGGTGAGCCACGGCCCGCCAGACGATCTGGTCGTTGGTCCCGTCGCGCAGCGCTGTCAGCAGCTCGCGGGGCTTCCGACCCTCGCCCACCAGGCTCGCGGCGCCCTGCTGGTCGAGCTCGAGCAGGGTCGTCTCCCCGGCGCTGCAGTACCGAGCCGGCCACGTCGAGTCACCGAACAGAACCGTCGCGCCGACGATCTCGCCCGGTCCGAACACGCGTAGGACGATCTCGTGTCCGTTGGCGTCCAGGGCTCGCGCTTCGAGCCCGCCACTCACCACGATGAAGGCCACCGGCCTCTGCTTTGCGCCACCGGTCGGAGGTTCGGCGACGACGTCCCCGGGCTTGACCCTGCGTACGTTGGCCTTTTCGAACAACAGCGCGAAGTCGTGGCTGGTGATGCGATCCACCAGGTCCGAGTGCGAGATTGTCTCCCACAGACGCTCGAACTCGATCGCCCTGGTTCCCTCGAGCGGGCTTTGCGACAGGAAACCGGCGCGAGCCTGGTCGCGAGTGTACTGGAGGTTCTTCGCCCGCTGCAGGGCTCTCATCTGACCCTCGACGCTGATCTGCCCGGGAAAGAAGCGCGAGACTTTGGTGAGGACGGCACGTGCCTTGTCGTAGAAGCCGTCGTCGGAGTAGGCGGCGGCGACGAACAGGTACTCCTGCTGGCAGGCGTCCGCCTGACCGAGATGGCGGTAGGCGTCGCCGAGCTTGAGGCGCGCATGGAGATCGTTCGGGTGATCTTTCAGCCGCGCGAGCAGCTCCTGCTTGGCCTCATCGTGACGATCGAGCGCCATGAGCTCGTCGACCGTCAGGTTCTCGGCCGGGGCCGCTTTCTTGGTCGGAAGCCAGTCTTTGAACCGCACCATGTCGCGGGCCTCAAGGTGGGTGGATTATAGCCAACCCGGACGCGACGAAGGGCGGTTCCGCGGCGGGCGGTGGTGATTGTCGCCTGGCTGGCGCGGAACTTGCGACGTTCGAGCTTCGGCAGACGCGCAGGAGGCTCGGAAAATGAGTCGAAAGCGTATCCAATCAGTTATCGCCCTGTTGTTGCTGGCAATCATCGCGCCGGCGTCGCGAGCCGACGACGAGACGACCCGTGGATACGGTCATGTGCGTACCCTCGAGGGGTCGGGTGTGCTGACCCGAGGGGACGATGGAGAGAGCGACGACCTGCTGCACAACTACCCGCTGCAGGTCGGCGACTGGGTCGAAACGGATCGGGCCAGCGCTGTCGAGCTGGTCCTTGCGGACGCCAACATCGTGAGGATCGGCGAGACCTCCGAGGTCGGCTTCCCCGAGCTCGCCAACTCCACCGATAGCGAGGACGAGCGTTCGCTGCTGGTCCTCGAGCGTGGCGAGCTGCAACTGGTGGTGACCGAGTACGCGCTAGGGGACGAGCTGCCGATGGTCGTCACGCCCCTGGCGACCGTCCGGGTCTACGAGCCCGGGAGCTATCTGGTCGAGGTCGACGAGGTCGGGCGCGTCCGTCTGATCGTGCGCAGCGGCTACGCGGAGATTTCGACCGCCTCGAGCTCCGCCGTGCTCGCCGCCGGCGAGGAGATCGGCGGCGTCGGCATCGGGGGCCGGGAGCTGACCGTCGTTCCCGCCTCCGCAGAGGGACCGCTCGAGCGCTGGGGTGCGGAGCTCAGTCTGGCCGCCGCCTCGACGGCGCCCGGTGAGATCGATCCCGCGCTCGGCTATTCCGCCTCGGCCCTGCAGGGCGCCGGAGAGTGGGTCGAGTCGGAGGGCGCGCGTGCCTGGCGGCCGCGCGTGGCCGCCGGTTGGCGTCCCTTCTCGGCGGGCGTCTGGGTGTCGACGAGCGCCGGGCTGAGCTGGGTCGGCTTCCAGCCATGGAGCTGGGTCACGGCCCACTACGGCCAATGGGTCCTCGATCCCTACTGGGGTTGGATCTGGCTGCCGGGACGCCTCTACTCGCCGGCGCACGTCTACTGGTACTGGGGGTCGGGCTGGGTCGGGTGGGTTCCGACCGGCTACTACGGGCGGCACGGCTGGCGGGGACACGTCTACGGCTATGCCGGCGGCTCCTGGACCTACTACCGCGACTGGACCTTCTGTCCCACCGAGTGGATCGGCAGGCGTCGCGGGCACAGGCATCACTACTCCGGCAGGGCGATGCCCAGGGTGAGCGGCCGGCCGGCGGTTCCCCGTGGCGTCGTCTCGACCGAGACCAGCGGACTGACGCCTTTCGAATGGCGGGACGGCCCGGGTGCCGCGCGCGAGCTCATCGGGCGCGGGGATCGCGTCGCCAGGCGTCGGGATCTGACGGGATTCATCGCCGGACGCGACGAGTCCCCTGGCCGCCCGGTGTCGCGACGACCACCGGCTGTCGCCTGGTCCGACGATTCCGCCGGCGGCCGCGGCGTCGTACCTCGCGCCGGCGCCCGGAATGGAGCCACGGACGGCGAGCGACGCTGGTGGCGCCGCGGCGTCGACGAGCGCGCCTCCGGGATCGAGGGCATGGATGAAGGTCGCCGCCAGTCGACCCGCTCGGAGGCTCCGGTGCGCCGCCTGATCGATCGCATGAGGGAGGCCCGCGAGCGGGAGGGCGACCGTTCCTCCGCGAGAGGCGAAGGACGCTCGGAGGACGGCGTCCGAGCCGAGGATCGGCGCGGTGAGCGGGACGGGCGCGCCCATGACCGCGCCCATGACCGCGCTCGTGATCGCGCCCGTGATGGCGCTCCGGGGCGTGACCGGGTGAAGCCGTCGGACGAGGGACGTCGACGGGAGAGGTCGCCGAGGGCGACGTCGGGTGAATCGGTGCGAAAACGCTCGGACGCGGCGGACGGACGAACGGGCGGGCGAAAGAGCGAACGGTCGGACACGTCGCGACGCCGCCCCAAACAGCGCAAGCGTCCGGACGGATGATCGGCAGCCGCGCCGGGAGTCGGTGAGCCTCGATCGGCTACAATCGGCTCCCGTCATGGCGTCGGGGTCGTCGTTCGTCCGTGTGCTCTTCTTCCTCTACTGCATCGAGGCCGGTGTGCTCATGCTCCTGGCGCCGTGGAGTCCCTCCTGGGATCGCGCCGTGACCCAGATCCCCGACTTCTCCATCCAGGCCCTGCTCTTCCATGGTGCCTTCAGGGGCGCGGTGAGCGGCTTCGGACTGGTTCATCTGATCTTCGGCGTTCACGACCTCGACCAGTGGCTGGCTCGCCGCCGGCTGGGCCGCTCGTCGGTCTCCTGAGGGTGATCATGGTGACCACTTCGAGTCGCGATGCCGCGACACCCGTCGAGGGGACGACCTCCGGCCTGGCCGGCAAGGGGCTCTACCTCTTGGCGGCGATCGTGGTGGTGGCCCTGGACCAGATCACCAAGGGCTTGATCGAGGCGAACTATGCCCTGTACTCGACGCACGAGGTGATCCCGGGGTTCCTCAACTTCACCCACGCGCGCAACAGCGGCGTCGCCTTCGGGCTCTTCGCCGACCAGGGCGGCGCGCAGGCGGGCGCCTGGGTGTTGAGTGCTCTCGGGGCCGCCGCGCTCGTCGTCGTGGGGCTCTACTTCTGGCGTACGCCGAGGACCGACCGTCTCCTGTTGACCTCTCTCGGCCTCATCCTCGGTGGCGCGGTCGGCAACCTCATGGACAGGGTCGGCAGCGGCAGTGTCACCGACTTCATCGACGTCTACGTCGGCACCTATCACTGGCACACCTTCAACGTCGCCGACTCGGCGATCACGATCGGGATCTGCCTGATGTTGATCGACCTGCTGCGCGCCGGACGATCGGGTGCGGACGAAGGCGTCGCCGAGGCGTGACCGGCCGCGGGACGGGCGGCCGGACGGGCGGCGCGACGATTCGACTCGACGTGCCGCTGGCGGCGCGTGGCGAGCGGCTCGATCGGTTCCTGGCCGCCGAGCTCGATCTGCCGCGCAATCGCGTCCAGCGGTGGATCCGTGACGGCTTGGTCACGATCGGGGACGAAACCGCCAAGGCCTCGACGGTTCTGTCGCAGGGGGACGAGATCGCCTGCTCTCCCCCGCCGGTGACGATCGACGAGAGCGTCGTCCCGGAGGCCGGGCCCCTGGCCATCGTCCATGAGGACGAAGAGATCGTCGTGGTGGACAAGCCGTCACGCATGGCCGTCCACCCGGGGGCGGGCCGCGAGAGCGGCACCCTGGCGAACCGCCTGGTGGCGGCCTATCCGGAGATGGCCCGGGTGGGCGGGCCGGGGCGCCCCGGAATCGTGCACCGACTCGACATCGACACGACGGGCCTGGTGGTGATCGCTCGAACCGATGCGGCCTATCGTCGGCTCAGCGAGGCCTTCGCGGCTCGGCGGGTCGAGAAGACCTACCTGGCGATCTGCTACGGCGCCCCCGACCCGACACCGGGCGTCTACGACTGGCCCATCGGGCGGCACCCGAAGCGCCGCAAGGAGATGACCGTGCGCGATGACGGACGCAGCGCCCGGACGACCTGGGCTCGGCTCGGATCGCACGGCGGTGCGAGTCTGGTCCGTATCGGGCTCGAGACCGGCCGCACGCATCAGATCCGCGTCCACTTCAAGGCCGCCGCCCACCCCCTGGTCGGCGATCCGGTCTACGGCGAGGCCCGTTGGAAGGGGCTGCGCGGCCGCGAGCGGGCGCTGCTACGTGACTTCCCGCGGCCCGCCCTGCATGCCTGGCGGCTCGGCTTCGATCATCCGGGGAGCGGCGAGCCGTTGGAGCTCCAGGCTCCCCCGCCCGCCGATCTCGCCGATCTCTGGCGTGCGCTCTCGGGCGGCGAGATCGGCGATCTGCTTTCCTGACCGCCTACTCACCTGACCGCCTGCCGCGGGCGGGCGGGCGGCGACGATCTCAGCCGAGCAGCTCGCGCAGCTCGCGGTAGTCCCGGTCCTGCGACTCGGCCACCGGCCGGCAGGTGATGTGCCCGCCGTAGGTGTTGAAGCCGTCGTAGAGGCCCGGATCGTCCAGTGCCGCCGCACGCGCGCCCTTGTCCGCCAGGGCCTGCGCATAGGGCATGGTGGTGTTGTTGAGCGCGAACGTCGACGTTCGCGGCACCGCACCCGGCATGTTGGCGACGCAGTAGTGCACGACGCCGTCGACCTCGAAGACCGGATCGGAGTGGGTCGTCGGATGCGTGGTCTCGAAGCAGCCGCCCTGATCGACGGCGACGTCGACGACGACCGCTCCCCGCTTCATCTCGGAGAGCATCACCCGGTTGAACAGCTTGGGCGCCGATCGCCCAGGTATGAGCACCGCACCGACCAGGATGTCGGCGCGGCGCATCGCGGCCACCAGGTTGTGATGGTTGCTCGCCAGCGTCGTCACCCGCCCGTGGAAGATGTTGTCGAGGAATCTCATCCGCTCGTGGCTGCGCTCGAGCACGGTCACGGTGGCGCCGAGGCCGAGCGCGACCTTGGCCGCGTTCAGGCCGACGATGCCTCCGCCGACGATCACCACGTCGCCCGGCGGCACACCGGGCACACCGCCCATCAGGGTTCCACGCCCGCCCATGGGGCGTTGGGCGAAGTAGGCTCCGACGAGCACCGACATGCGCCCCGCCACCTCCGACATCGGGGTCAGAAGGGGCAGCGCCCCGCGTTCGTCGGTGATGGTCTCGTAGGCGACGCCGATCACCTCCTTGTCGAGGAGGGCCTGCGTCAGCTCCGGCAGCGGCGCCAGGTGGAGATAGGTGAAGAGGAGTTGTCCCTGTTGAAGAAGATCGTACTCGCTGGCGATCGGCTCTTTGACCTTGACGATCATCTCCGAGGAGGTCCAGACGGCCTCGGCGTCCGCTCCGAGGGTGGCGCCGGCGTCGAGGTACTCCTGATCTTCGATGCCGCTGCCGTCACCGGCGCCGGTCTCGACGACGACCGAATGCCCACGGGCGACCAGCTCGTGGACACCGGCCGGGACCATCCCGACCCGGTACTCGTGGTCCTTGACCTCTTTCGGGACGCCGATCTTCACTTGCCGGACTCGCTCGCCTGCATGGTGTTTCGCGCTGGCGGGGCGGCCGGCTTGGCCTCGGACTTCGGCTCTACGGGCTTCACCGGCGCGGTGGCGCTCTTCGGCGGCGTTCCGGCGGCCGGCTTGGCGGCCGGCGGGGCCGCGGGCTCGGAGGTCTCCTTGGGCGCCGGATCCGCGGCCTTGGGCGTCTCGCTCGTCATCTCGACGCGGCCCTTGAAGAAGGCGCCGTCCGCCACCGCGACACGCGGCGCCTTGACGTCTCCCTCGAGCTTGCCACTGGCGTGGATATCGACGCTCTCGAGGCCGATGATGTTGCCGATCACCTCGCCGGCCACGGTGACCGATTTGGCGCGGATCTCACCACGCACGTGGCCGCTGTTCCCCACGCTGACGACCGAGTCGATATTGAGGGTTCCGTCCACATTGCCCTCGATCTTGATCTCGGTCGCGCCGCTGATCTCGCCTTCGACCTTGGTTCCTGGCGAGATGAGGGTGACCGGACTGGAGGTCCGGGGCTTGGGTGTCGGGGTTGGCGTCGGACTCGCGGGCTGCGGTGGCGATACGGTGTCGTTGCTCTCGTCTCGGCCGAAGATCGACATCTGTGTGTTCCTTTCAGCGTTCAGCTACGCCGCGTGGCGGTGATTGAGCTCTCGAGGGAAATGGAGCGGGCGGCGGGGCTCGAACCCGTGACCCCGAGCTTGGGAAGCTCGTGCTCTACCAACTGAGCTACGCCCGCTCGCAGAGTGTCCCCGAAGCTCCACGTTTGCATTTGGAAGGATTCCATCAGGACCACGCAGTCAGTGATTCGGGCACGCCAGTTTGCCTACGAACGGCGACGAGGTCAAGTGGCGTGCGCGCTTGCGCGAGGCGGTTCGGAGGTTATACTGGCAAGGTCATGACGGAGCTCGACGAGACCGGGAACGAAACGGCCCGACAGAGCGTCGAGAGCGAGCCGCTCTACTTCTTCCCGGACCGGGAGGTCAGCGAAGAAGAGCTCCGCGCGATCCTCTCCTCGGACGACCAGGAGCAACGGGCCTGGGCCATCTCCCACATGCTGCGCTACGCCCAGTGGGACGACATCTGGACCTACGTGGATCGTGACGAGGTGCGCGAGATCTTCGCCGACCTCGACCTGCCCGAGAACCTTCGCTCGGCGTGGGCGCGGATGTTGAAGATCGAGGCGCCCGTCAGCGGGTAACTGGGCCCCTACTCGACGAAGATCACTTCGAAGGCGCTCGGCCAGTTCTTGCCGGTCAACAGGAAGGTCGCGGTCTCCGGCAGGTAGGCGATGCCGTTGAGCACGGCATCGGGATCGGTGGCGGGTCCCAGCCGGTCGCGGAGTGGGCTGGCGTCGATCAACGCCACCACCTCGCCGCTCGAAGGGTCGATGCGCACGATCCAGTCGGTCCGCCAGACGTTGGCGTAGAGCCAGCCCTCGGCGCATTCGAGCTCGTTGATGTCCGGCACCGGGCGGCCGTCGAGGCGGACCTCGAGGGTTTCGAGGATCGCCAGGGTCTCGGGGTCGCGCCGGGCGATCTGCGGCGTTCCATCGGACATCAGCAGGGACTCCCCGTCGAAGCACAGACCCCAGCCCTTGCCGCCGTAGTGGCGTGTCTCGACCAGGTCGAGGCTGGCCAGGTCCCAGACGTAGGCGACGCCGGCATTCCAGGTGAGCTGGATCAGCTGCTCCCCCACTCTGGCCAGCCCTTCGCCGAAGTGCTCGTCGCTCAGAGCCCGGCTCTTCAGGACCTCTCCGGTCTCGGGGTCGACCCGGCGAACCGTCGACTCCCCGTACTGGCCGGTGCTCTCGTAGATCGATCCGTCGTGCCAGAGCAGTCCCTGGGTGAACGCTCCGGGGTCGTGGGGCCGTTCGGAGAGGATCTCGACGCCGAGTCGCTGGACCTCGGACACCGTATCCGCCGAGCCGCTATGGCCCGGACCGATCACCATCAGGACGAACAGTGCCGCGAGGCGTGGCAGGACAGGGAGTCGGCGATCAGGAGCCGGGTGGATCATCGTTTCGTTCCAGGCAGACCTTGCGGAAGTAGGCGGCCAGCAGCAGGAACACGACGAATGCAAGCCACGGGCCCGCCGCGCCCAGGAACTCGTAACCGATCGACCAGGGAGTGCGGTCGCGTGACGCGGCCCAACCGGCCGAGATCGCGATGACGACACCGAGAAGGCCCTCGCCACCGACCAGACCCGACCCGAAGAGGACACCGTTCTCGCGCCGGCTCTCACGCTCGTGCTCGTCCGCCGCGCGGCGCGCCAGAACGTGACGCAGCATGCCGCCGAGGAAGACCGGAATCATGGTCGCCACCGGCAGGTAGACGCCGACCGCGAAGGCCAGGCTGTTGATCTTGAACAGCTCGGCGACGACGGCGATGCCGACGCCGATGCCCACCAGGCCCCAGGGCAGGGAGCTCTCGAGGACGCCGTCGATCACCAGCTTCATCAGCGTTGCCTGCGGCGCCGGCAGTCTTTCTGTGCCGAAGCCGTAGGCGTCGTTGAGAACGATTACGGTGAGGCAGACGAACAGCGCCGAGGTCAGGACGCCGATGAGCTCTCCCATCTGCTGTCGTCTCGGTGTGGCACCCAGCAGGAAGCCGGTCTTCAGGTCCTGGGAGGTGTCACCGGCGATGCTCGCGGCGATCGCCACCACGCAGCCGACTGTGAGTGCGGCGACCTTCCCCGTCAGGTCGGTCCAGCCGATGAGCAGGAAGACGGTCGAGGTCGCCAGGAGCGTCGCGATCGTCATGCCACTCGTCGGATTGGAGGTCACGCCCACCATGCCGACGATCCTCGACGACACGGTGACGAAGAAGAACGCCGAGATCACCACCAGGGCGGCGGCCAGAGCGCGCGCGCCGATGTTGGGTAGCGTCGAGAAGATGCTCGGTACCAGGGTGAGAATCAGGAACAGGATCGCCGCCCCGATGCCGACCACCCGGAGCGAGAGATCGGAGTCGGTGCGAGGCAGCGAGTCGCCGGCGGTGCCGACACGCTCGCGGATCTGACGCGCGCCGATCCGGAAGCTCTCGAGCATGGTCGGAATCGAGCGGACGAGGGTGATGAGCCCACCGGTGGCGACGGCGCCGGCGCCGATGTAGCGCACGTAGCGGGTCCAGATGAGGCTCGGGGTCATCTCGGCGATCGGCAGCACCGTCTCCGGGTAGAGAGGCTCGATCCTCCCCTCCCCCCACCAGGCGATCATCGGAATGATCACCAGCCAGGAGAGCAGGCCGCCGCCGACCATGATCGAGGCGACCCGGGGTCCGAGGATGTAGCCGACGCCGAACAGCGCCGCCGACATCTCCATGCCGAGCTGTCCCTTCTTCAGGAACGGAACGCGGAACTGGATGTGGTCGGGCAGGATCTTGAGCCAGTCGAAGATCAGCTTGAAGATCGCGCCGGCACCGAGGCCCACGAAGACGTGACGCGCTCTGGCGCCCCCGACCTCGCTCGCCACCAGAACGCCGGCACAGGCCGTGCCCTCCGGATACGGGAGCTTCCCGTGCTCGCGGGCGATGAGATAGCGGCGCAGGGGAATCATGAAGAGCACCCCGAGCAGGCCGCCACAGAGAGCCAGGAGGGTCATCTGCAGCAGCGACGGCGGGGCGTTCCAGAGGAAGAGCGCCGGCAGGGTGAAGATGACGCCGCTCGCCACCGAGCTCGACGCCGAGCCGACGGTCTGCGAGAGGTTGGCTTCCAGGATCGACGACGAAGCGCCCATGCGATGGAGTGCCCGGAAGACGGCCACCGTGATCACCGCGACCGGGATCGAGGTCGAGATGGTCAGGCCGGCCTTGAGACCGAGGTAGGCGTTGGCGGCGCCGAAGAGGACGCCGAACAGGATTCCGGCGAGGACCGCCTTGAGAGTGAACTCGCCCGGCGATCGGCTCGCCGCGACGTAGGGCTCGTAGGTCTCGCCTTCAGCGAGCGGCTCGAAGGCTTTCGGGCTCAGTCCCTGACTCACCATTCACCTCCCTGGTATTCGTCCCCGAAGGGCGTCGAGCGCGGGCCGCTGTCACGCTGCGTCCACGCGCAGCCGAGTGCGCCGCCGGAGAGCAGCGCATCCCATCCCTCGGCCGAAGAGCCGATGGGCTGGCCCGGGGGTGCTGCCGGAGCCCCCTTGCCGGCGTCCTCGGTTGTCTCCCGACGGCTGGCGAAGCGCTCGATCCTCCCGATCAGCGCTCGCTGGAAATCGGGGTCGACCGCGGCGGCGGCGATCTTCGGGCCGAGGCCCGCGATGGTCCCCTCGATGCGGTACTGGAGCCGTCGCGGCGTTTGCTCCGATCGGGCGAGCCACAGCAGTCGGTCGAGAGCGACCGACTGTACGGTGCGGGCGATCTCCGCCTCCCGCTCGGTGTCGGCGTCGACCCCGGCATTGACGAAGACCCGGTCAATCACCATGTCGAGGACCTCGCCGAGGCGCGGCTGGGCCGGGTCGCGGCGATGGTGGTCGATGACGCGGGTGAGCCGCTCCGGCTGCAGGATCTGGCCGAGCACCATGTCGGCCAGGGTGGACGCGGCGCCGAGCGAGTCGAAGGCCGGCGCGGTCGAGCCGCCCATCAGCTCGCGGTTGGCGCCGTAACCGAAGGGCCGGGGTGCCAGGAGAGTCAGGAGATCCTCGCGCAGATCGAGCTCACCCGGTTCGAGCAGGTCGAGCAGCGCATCGAGCGCGTCGAGCTGCCAGCCCGGGTCGAGCACCGCCGTGGGGGCCTCGATCTCGCCGTTGACGGCGTAGCGGTAGTCGAGCCCGCCGACCACCTTGGCCGCCGCCAGAATCTGGAAGCGGTGCATGAAGTAGGTCGGCACCAGGGTCTCGTGAAGCAACGCCAGCGGTCGGCCGGCGGCGAGGTTGTCGGCACCGAAACGGTCGAGCACCCGGCGGCGCAGCGAGGCCAGCCGCCGCAGCTCCGCGACCGGCTCCTCGCCGTTGTCCCAGAGGTTGGCCAATGGATGCGCGGCTCCGGCGGGTCTGGCATCGGCGTCGCTGATGAAGATCAGGTCCTGCTGCCGGCCCTCCTCGAGGATGCGGTCGAGCTCCGTCGCTTCGTCGGCGCCGTCGTCGAACTCGGCGTGGGCGAAGCGGATGGCGTGCGCGTCCCACTCGCCGATGCCGACGGCGTAGGCGGCGGAGAAATCGAGACCGTCGGCGGACTCACTCACCAGCGGGGCCGGGTAGTCCATCACCGACGCCCTGCCGTAGGTGCTGGCGGCGAAGTTGTGGGTGATTCCTAGGGTATGACCGACCTCATGCGCCGAGAGCTGCCGGATGCGCGCCAGCGCCAGCTCGACCGGGTCGTCGGCCGAGCCGCTCCCGGTACGGCCGGCGCTGCCGAGGCCCTCGAAGATCAGACGATCCTGGCGCACGCGAAGCGAGCCGAGGGTGACGTGCCCCTTGATCATCTCGCCGGTCCGCGGGTCGATGACACCCCCACCGTAGGACCAGCCGCGCGTCGAGCGGTGTACCCACTGGATGACGTTGTAGCGCACGTCCAGGGGGTGTGCGTCCTCCGGCAACAGCTCGACCGCGAACGCGTCGATGAAGCCCGCCCGGGTGAACGCGTCGGCCCACCAGGTGGCACCGTCGATCAGCGCCTCACGGATAGCCTCGGGAGCCCCGGGATCGACGTAGTAGACGATCGGCTCCTTCACCGTCGAGGGAGCCGCCCCCGGAGTGGTCTTCTCCAGTCGATGCCGGACGATCCAGCGCTTCACCAGTGGCTCGTCCAGTCCGCTGGCGTAGTCGGCGAAGACGATCGGGAAGCTGCCGGCCCGTGGATCGAACGAGCGGGGGCGGTAGCCATCGTCGGGCAGGCGAACGAAGGAGTGGTGCTGAACCAGGGTGATCGCCTCGGCGGTCGGCGCGGTGCTCCGCACGTGGGCACCCGGGTCGGTGCCCGCCCAGGTCAGGACGGCCTCGAACTCGAGATTGTCGGGAAAGGAGAGACAGGCATCGGGGTCGACGGCACTGCGCTCGGGATCGAGCTGGAAGCTCCCCTGCTCGGCTCGTTGGAGGGTCGCGGAGACACCGTGGGCGTCCCGCACCAGGAAGGAGGTGAGATCCACCAGCCCCTCGCCGCTGTCCGCCCGAGCTTCGATCGCCCCGGCCCAGAGAACCGAGCTGGCAAACGACCTCTCGACGGCGCGGCGCTCGAGCGGGTTGTCCGAGAGCGCCCGGTACCCGAGGTTGACGTGCTCGATCAGGAGCTTGCCGCCCAGCGGACGCAGGCGGACCACCCGTGTCTCGCCGAGCTGACCGCGGTCGAGCCCGACCGGGTTCGACCCCAGGCCGCTCAGCAGACCCTCGATATAGAGGAGCTCGACCGGGTCGCTCCATGCGCTGACGGGAATCTCCAGCCAGACGCGGCCCTTGTTCCGGTCGACGTAGGTCGGCAGCAGACCCTCCCGGCGCTCGAGGCCGGCGACCGCCTTCGCGAAGGCGTCCTCGGCTTCCGCCTCCTGGGGCGCCGCGAAAAGGATGGCCGTGCTCGACGCCAGGCAGATGGCCGTGATGACGAGCCGCGCGAGATGACTCATGGATCTCCTTTCGTTCCTTTCACACCCGCCGACCGGTAGTGCGACCGGGGTGGCGGGAGCTACTCCTCTGGCGGCCGGGGCCGGTTCGGTGGGCGGGAGTGTAGCACCCCCGGAACGGTGTCAAGGACCTCGCCCGGCTCTCGTCCCGACTTGGTCTCAGGGGGGATCCCCCGGCGCTTGGCAACCGCGCGACCGGCTGCTACGGTTACCGCCGACCGTGCCGGTCGAAGGGGCTCGCCGGTCCGGCGCACACGCGGCGTGGCAGGCACCGAGGTGGTGCCCGGCGCCTCTCGATCCGGATGGACACCGACCCGCGATGAGGAGGAAGCACCCCGTTGGCGCACTGGTTGCCTTGCTGGTTGCCCTGTTGGCGATCGTCGTCTCGCTCGGCTGTGGCTCGCACTTCGAGCTCCCGCCGGTCGAGGAGAGCCCTCTGGTCGCTCCGGCGAGCACCGAGCCGGCCCTCTTCTCCGCCAGGCTCGGCACCATCCTGTCGCTGGCCGATATCGAGCGCGAGACCCGCCTGATCGACTTCTCGAATCTCTCGGACGCCTCCGGTCTCGGCCGGGGCTGGGCTCTCGAGCCATCACTCGGGCAGGCCTGGGGAACGGCCGGCGGCTCGAGCCTGACCTTCCACGTGCTGCCCGTGCGGGAATTGGTGATCGAGTTGCGTTGCGCGCCGTTCCACTTCTCCGGCTCGTCGACCCAGAGATTGACGGTGTCGGTCAACGGGACGGAGATCGACACGGTTCGTCTCTGGCGCTTCATGTGGGACTACTCCGTCACGGTGCCGGCGGAGCTCCTGCGGTTCGGCACCAACCGTCTGGATCTCGCCTACGCGTACTCGGCGGTGCCGGAGGAGGTCCTGCCCGACTCGGAGGACCGACGCAATCTCTCCGTCCTCTTCGAGACGATCCGTTTCGCCGCCCCGGGCCTGCGGGGTGACGCCGAGGCGGTAGCCGAGCCGACGGCTCCCGACGGCGGGTCGCGACTCCGGCTCCCCTTCTCGAGTCGAGTCAACTTCTTCCTCGAGCTGGGTGAGGAGAGCCGGCTGCGCATCGGCGGCGTCGAACCGTGGAGTGACGACGGTCGGGCGCTGCGCGCCGGGACCGACTGGCGGCTGCGCCTCGAGGCTGTGGCCGACGGTGACGCCGAGGCGACCGTGGTCGAGCTCGGACCCGAGCAGCTCACAGGACCGATCGAGATGGAGCTGCCGACGCGCCGAACCGGGCAGCGTGCCCGGATCTCGCTGGCGGCCGTCAGCGACCTCCCGGCGGCCGCGCCCGCTGCCGGCCTGACGCTCGACCTTCCGGAGGTCGTCTCCCAGGATACGGCTCTCGCCGATCTCCTCGCCGCTCGTGAGCGCGAGGCGGCGAGTTGCCTGCCGGCCCCCGGCGAGGGTCCCAACATCCTCGTCTACATGATCGATACGTTGCGGGCGGATCACCTCGGTGCCTATGGCTACGAGCGCGAGACATCACCGAATCTCGATGCTCTGGCCGAGACGGGGACTCTGTTTCGCAACGCGATCGCGCAGTCACCCTGGACCAAACCCTCGGTGGCATCGGTTCTGACCGGGCTCAATCCGCAGCTCCACGGCGTCAATGGCCGCAAGGACGCGCTGTCCCCGGAAGCCACCACGGTTGCCGAGCTCCTGTGGGAGGCCGGCTACGACACCGCGGCGATCTACACCAACGGCAACCTGTCGCACATGGGGTTGGGCCAGGGCTACGCCCACTATCAGCATCTGCGCGAGGGCACCACGCGGTCGATCCACGTGCTGTCGGACCAACTCAACGAGCACGCCCTGCGCTGGCTCGAACGCCGCGACCGCGACAAGCCCTTCTTCCTCTATCTTCACGCGACCGATCCCCACTCGCCCTACACACCTCCCGACGGCTACCTCGATGAGCTGGGGCTAGCGGTGCGCGATGCCGACGCCGGCCTGATCGAGAAGGTCAACATGCTCAAGCGAGGAGAGGTCGACGAGCGGGAGCTAGCCGATCTCGTGGCGCTCTACGATGCCGAGATTCGCTTCAACGACGAGCAGTTCGGCCGACTGGTTGCCGAGCTGAGGCGCCAGGGCCTGTACGAGTCGACCTTGATTCTCGTCGTCTCGGACCATGGCGAGGAATTCTTCGACCACGGCTGGTGGCAGCACGGCAAGACGCTCTACCAGGAGCAGCTCGCGGTGCCCCTGATCGTGCGTTTTCCGAATGGTGAAGGTGCTGGAGAGACGGTCGAGGCGCTGGCGCAGCACATCGACATCGTGCCGACGATCCTCGACGTCGCCGGGGTCGAGACGCCCGAAGGCCTCCCGGGTCGCAGTCTGCGCGGGTTGTTGGCAGGCGGCCCGGCGGAGAGTGACATCAACGCCGTCTCCTACCTCGCGCTCGACAATCGAAAGGCCGAGAGCGTCACCAGCGCCAGCGGCAAGCTGGTCCTGCACCACTACGACATCGGCAACAGCGAGCTGCTCTTCGACCTCGTCGCCGATCCGAGCGAGACGGAGAATCTGTTCTTCGACCGACCGATTCTCGCCGGTCACCTGAGGGCCGCGCTTCGCGCCTTCAACCTCGCCCAGGAACTCCGTCTCGATCCGGAGCAGGGAGAGATGGACCCCGAGACCGAGAAGATCCTCAAGGCGCTCGGCTACATCGACTGAGCCGGCCGCGGTCGTTTCGTCTCAAGCGGCCGGCAACCGGATCGTCACGCGCAGACCCCCGCCATCGCGGTTGGCGGCGACGATCGAGCCGCCGTGCTCCTCGACGATCCGACGGGTGATGGGAAGGCCGAGGCCGGTACCCGACGAGTCGGTCGAGAAGTAGGGATCGAACATCCGGCGCAGGGTCTCCGGGTCGGCGCCCGAGCCGCGGTCCGAGACGGTGATCTCGACGCCCCCCCCGACGCCCCCCTCGACGCCCCCGTCGACCGGCGCCGTGCGCACGAGCACTTCTCCACCGTCGACACTGGCATTGACGGCGTTCTCGACCAGGTTGCGCAGCGCCCTGCCGATCAGGCGGCGGTCGAAGTCGAGCGGCAGCGACTCGCTGGCGTGCTCGACGGCGATGCGGAGTCCGTCGGGCGGTGCGGCGCGGTAGCTGTCGACGATCTCGTTCGCGGCCGCGACGATGTCGTCGGGCTGTGGCCGGATCTTGGGGATGCGGCTGTAGCTCGAGAACTCGCTGGCGATCTCCTGCAACTCGTCGACCTGGCGCAGGATATTGGTCGAGCAACGCTCGAAGACGGCGGCGAACTGCTCCGGCTGCTCGGCGTGGACCTGGACCATGTGCTCCGTCGACAGCCGGATCGGCGTCAGCGGGTTCTTGATCTCGTGGGCGATCATCCGGGCCATCTCGGCCCAGGCCTCGAGACGCTGGCCGCGAAGGACCTCGGTGACGTCCTCGACTACCAGCAGGCTGGTGGGTTCGCCCTCGCCAGGTAGCGCCACCCAGATGATGGTCCACTCGCTCTCGTCGGTCTCCGAGCGCCGCAGCCGCATTGTTCGTCGCCTTGGCAGGGGCGAGGTGTCGGAGAGGAACTCGGCAAGACCGTCGTCGCGGCGCGCGGCGTCGGCATCCTCGATGCGCTCTCCGACCTCGACACCGACGAGCTCGCTCGCGGCGGCGTTGCACAACAGGACGCGCCGCTCCTGGTCGAGCGAGACGACTCCGGCCGTGATGTTCTGCACCACCTTCTCGACCACCTGTTTCTCGACCACCAGGCGCTCGCGCGCGACGGCGATGCGCTCGGCCATCGTGTTGACCGCGCCGACCAGGGCGGCCAGCTCGAGCTCGGTGGGCTTGAGGTCGATCGAGCGCGCTCCGGCCGCGATCGACTCCGTACCGGCGATGAGGTCGGTGAGCGGCCGGGTGAAGCCGCGGGAGAGTCGGCGCGCCGTGGCGATGACGCCGACCAGGAGCAGGAGCGCCGCGAGCACGGCGCGGGTCCGGAGCGCGGCGAGCTCGCGCTGGACCTCCTCCTGCTGCGCCAGGAGCGGAATCGACAGGAAGAGGAGCTCCTGGCTGTCGACTCCCGGTATTCGCAGCGGAGCGTAGATCTCGAGGTAGCGCTCGCCGCTCGCCCGGTTGACCCTGCGGGCCGTTGTCGCGGCTTCGAGCCAGAGCTCGGCGAAGACCTCGCCGGGGATACGGGCCGGCAGCAGGCCGGCGGTGAACAGCTCCTGGTTGCTCGACGCGTAGAGACGGCTGCCCCAGTACAGGTTGACCTCGTGATCGACGATGCGCGAGATCCAGGTTAGGAGTGTGTCGTCGAGAGCCGTGTCGACCCCGAAGCCGGGCTCGAGCGTGAGGACGTACTCGCCGAGCACGTGCTGCGCCGCTTCCATCGCTTCGAGGCCGGCCATCTCGCGGGTCGCCTCGAGCCGCTCGCCCAGGACCCCCAGCAGAGCCAGCGTCAGCGCCAGCAGCGGGACGAGGAGGATGGTTCCGTAGACCAGGACCAGCTTTCGCGAGTAGGAGCGATAGACCCGCGACCAGGCTCGCTCGATCTGCTCCCGGTGGATACCACCGGCCAGAACCAGGAGGATCACCAGGATCCCCAGCACCAGGAACGTTCCGAGCGACTGCACGCCGACCCGTTCGATCGACTCGAGCGGCCGCGCCTCGTCGAGGAGCAGCACCTCGGTGGCCGACGGGGAGGCGAGGCTCCAGCCGCGCACTCGACGGTCCTCCTCGTCGAGGCGGAACGAGGACTCCCCGCGCAGCTCGAACGGCAGAGGCGGTGCGTCTCGCGGGCCGATCGCGGGGCGCAGTCGTTCCGCGTAGACCGCCCACGATGCCGGCTCGGCGACCTGGTCGATCGGCAGCCTGCTAGCGAGATTGCCCCGTACGAGCGTTGCGGCGAGCTGCTCGGGAGGTGCGTCGACGAGGCGGAAGCCGGGTCTGGGCAGGCGGGCCCACAGGACCTTGCCGACCACGCGCCCGGCGAAGCGCAGATCGGAGCGGTCGACGATCAGCGAGCCCCGCCAGCCCGGAATGGTGAGCTCCTGCCAGAGCTCGGGAGACTCGTCGACCTCGCCCGCCCGGGTGAGCGGCACGCCGAACTGGAAGCTCGAGGCCGTCTGTCCGCCGAGGACGACCGCGAGCGAGGAGAGATGCCCGGCTCTCGCGAGCGGCGAGCGGATCCAGAGCGCGTAGGCGAGGTCGAGGGTATCGAGACGCCGCGGATCGATGGCCGAGATCTCGGTCAGATCGAAGTCTCCAAGGAATGACGCCACCTCGGCGCCGAGCTCGTCGCGCTCGGCCGGGGACGGCGGACCCATGCGGGGCGCGATATCCCGTTCCAGGTAGCGACTGATCAGCGATCTGTGGGTCACCTCCCAGGTCGTCGCCGCGGTGAGTGTCGCGAGGACCGCGAGAGCGACGGCGCGGGAGGGCCGCGAGAGAGCACCTCGACCTCCGAGCCACCAGGCGCCGAGGAGGCTGGCGAGGACCAGGCAGGTCGATGCCGCGAGGGTCCGTTCGATCAGGGCCACCGCGAGGGCGAGCAGTGCGAGGGTGGGGACCCAGGCGCGGCGCCGGCGGCTCTGACGGCTGGAGTCACGGTGGAGGCCGCCACGCAGGCGAAGCGCCGGTACCAGCGCCGCCAGCATGAGGAAGAAGATGCTCAGCCGCAGCGCCCCGTCCGGGACGGTGGGAATCGGCGATGCGGCGAGGTCGGCTGGCCCGAGAACCTTCTCGAGGCGGTGGGCCAGCAGGACGATCGCCCCGACGCCCAGGGGGGCGATCAGCATCGTCCACCAACCGAGGACCCGGTCGCCGACGAGCCAGGAGACGGTGGCGGCGACGGCGATGGAGCCGGCCAGCAGCGATAGCTGCAGTACGGGCAGCAGAGCCCCGATGCCGAGCGCGACTACTCCGACGATGGCGGCGGGAGTGAGCAGACGAAAGAGGTCGAAGCGGTCCGGGTCGTCACGTCGCCGCCCGGCGAGCAGGAACAAGGCGAGGGCCAGGGCGATCCAGGCCACCTGGAGGATGAAGGTGCGGCGCGAGGTTCCCTCGCGGGGTGCGGTGGGGGCGGTCAGGACCGAGAGCGTCGGGCGACCGTCGATCGTCACCGCCGCGGCCTCCGGGCGCACGCGGCTTCCCTCCGCGTCGACCGCCCAGATGTAGTCTCCACGGCGGCCGCCGCTGGGCGAGGGGAACGGCAGGCGCTGGTTGGAAAAGCTCCGACCCGCGATGAGCCTCCACGGCTGGCTCTGTCCGCCAACCCTGCGGACGCTCGCCAGCGTGACCGCGCTGAAGCTCGAGCGGAAGGCGGGGCCGGTGCTAGGTACCCGGCCGTCCTCGAGATCGTGCAGCAGGCCCTCCCCCGCCCAGGCGGAGGCGCGTCCCTCGGGATCGAGGAGCAGGTAGGTCGGGCTCTCAGGTCCCGTCAACGCCTTCAGGCGGTTGAACAGCGACAGGCGGTCGGCCTCGTCGAGGTCTGTGGTCTCGAGGGCTCCGGAGCCGGCCAGAGAGGCCGCGTCGAGCTCGCTCCAGATGGCATCGTAGTGCGCCGTGGCCCGTTCGATCCAACGTTCGTCGAAGGCCTTGGGGCCGGTCAGCAGCGCGACGGTCAGCGGGCCGGCGAGGGCCAGTCCGACGAGAAGCCAGAAGAGTGCGCCACGCCGGGTCGTCAGGCGGCTCCGCGACCGGACGACCAGCCAGAACCCGATGGCGAGCCCGGTCGCCAGAAGAACGCCGGTGCTGCCGACGAGATCGAGTACCGAGGTTGTCTGAGCGGACACTAGGACATCGGAATGCGAACGTCGTGCCGTCTGGCGAACTCGACGGCCTCCGGATAGCCGGCGTCGACGTGTCGCACGATGCCCATACCGGGATCACCGGTGAGCACGCGTTCGAGGCGGGCCGCCGCGTCGTCGGTTCCGTCGCAGACGATCACCATCCCGGCGTGCAGCGAGTAGCCGATGCCGACGCCGCCTCCATGGTGGACCGAGACCCACGTGGCGCCGTTGACGGCGTTGAGCATGGCGTTCAGGACCGGCCAGTCGGCGATGGCGTCTGAGCCGTCCTTCATCGCTTCGGTCTCGCGATTCGGCGAGGCGACCGAGCCGCAGTCGAGATGGTCGCGGCCGATGACGATCGGCGCCTTGACCCGTCCGCTGGCGACGAGCTCGTTGAAGGCCCGCCCCGCACGTGCGCGCTCCCCGTAGCCCAACCAGCAGATGCGCGACGGCAGTCCCTGGAACTCGACGCGTTCGCCGGCGAGCCGGATCCAGCGCGCCAGCGCCTCGTCTTCGGGGAAGAGCTCCAGAATGACCTCGTCGGTGGCGGCGAGATCGTCCGGGTCCCCGGAGAGCACCGCCCAACGGAAGGGTCCCTTGCCCTCACAGAAGAGCGGGCGGATGAACAGCGGCACGAAGCCGCCGATGTCGAAGGCGTCATCGACGCCCACCTCGATCGCCTGGCCGCGCAGGTTGTTGCCGTAGTCGAAGGTGATCGCACCGCGACGCTGGAGCTCGAGCATCGCCTTGACGTGCTGACCCATCGACTCCATCGAACGGCGGATGTAGTCGTCCGGGTCGGCCTCGCGCAGCGCCGCCGCCTCGGCGAAGGAGAGGCCCTGGGGAACGTAGCCGCGCAGCGCGTCGTGGGCCGACGTCTGGTCGGTCAGCACCTCCGGCACGATGTCGCGCTCGACGAGTCGCTCGAGCAGGTCGACGGCATTGTCTTCGACCGCGATGGAGACGGCCTCTCCCCTGCTCCGCGCCTCGAGGGCGCGCTCGATCCCCTGCTCGAGGCTGTCGGCGCATTCGTCGAGGTAGCGCTTCTCGAGCCGCCGCTCGATGCGCGAGCGGTCGACCTCGGCAACCAGGCAGGTGCCGCCGTTCATCGTCACGGCGAGCGGCTGGGCGCCACCCATGCCGCCTAAGCCCGCGGTGACGGTGAGGGTACCGGCGAGCGAGCCGCCGAAGCTCTGGCGGGCGCACTCGGCGAGGGTCTCGTAGGTCCCCTGGAGGATGCCCTGCGTTCCGATGTAGATCCACGATCCGGCGGTCATCTGACCGTACATGGTCAGGCCGAGTCCCTCGAGGCGGCGGAACTCGTCGGCGGTCGCCCAGTGCGGCACCAGGAGGCTGTTGGCGATGAGAACCCTCGGCGCTCCCGGGTGGGTGCGGAAGATGCCGACCGGCTTGCCCGACTGGACGAGCAGGGTCTCGTCGGCCTCGAGGTCGCGCAGACTGGCGACGATAGCGTCGAAGCACTCCCAGTTGCGCGCCGCCTTGCCGGAGCCGCCGTAGACGATCAGCTCCTCCGGGTGTTCCGCCACCTCCGGGTCGAGGTTGTTGAGCAGCATGCGCAGGGCGGCTTCCTGCTGCCAGCCCTTGCAGGTGATGTCGGTGCCGCGCGGAGCGCGATAGGTGCGAGATGGGGTGTCGATCTGCATCCGCCTATTCTATGTAGTCGAGGAGGCGGTGCACCCTCTTGGCAAGGATTCCTGAAGCGGCCGGCGTCTCTGCCGGCCGTTGGTTCCAGGGGAACTCCCGACGGCCGGCCCACAAGCCGACCGCATCAAGCCGGCCGCATCAGGTCGGCTCAGGCGAGACCAACGAGGTGCTCGTCGATCTCGTCTTCGAGGAAGCTCCGAGCCCGCTCGAGGTCCCTCCACATCTCGCGGTCCTGCTCCCAGACATCGACCCGGCGGCGGAAGGCGGCGTGAAGACGAGCCAGGGGCTCGCTGGTGGTGAGCGGAGCCAGGAGGTCGATTCCCTGGGCCGCCGCGAGAAGCTCGATCGACAGGATGGTGCGGACGTGAGTGGCGATGCGGTGGAGCTTGATCGCCGCCCACATCCCCATCGAGACGTGATCCTCCTGGCCCGCCGAGGTCGGGATGGAGTCGACCGAGGCCGGATGCGCGAGGCCCTTGTTCTCCGAGACCAGCGCCGCGGCGGTGACCTGGGCGATCATGAACCCCGAGTTGAGCCCGGAATCCCGGACCAGGAAGGGCGGCAGCCCGGAGAAGGCCTCGTCGGTGAGCTTGTCGATGCGTCGCTCCGAGATCGACCCCAACTCGGCCAGAGCCATGCCGAGGGCGTCGGCGGCCATGGCGATCGGCTCACCGTGGAAGTTGCCGCCCGAGAGGACCTCCGAGGTTTCCGGGAACACGAGAGGATTGTCGGTCACCGCGTTGAGCTCGATCTCGACCTTTGCCGCCGCCTCCTCCAGCAGGTCGCGCACCGCTCCGTGAACCTGCGGCATGCAGCGTAGGCAGTAGGGATCCTGGACGCGCACGTCGTGCTCGCGGTGGGACTCGCGAATCTCCGAGCCGTCGAGGAGTCCGTGCAGGTTGGCGGCGGAGGCGAGCTGACCAGGGTGCGGCCGCAGCTCGTGGAGGCGTGGGTCGAAGGCGGTGTCGGCACCGCGCAGGGCGTCGGCGGAGAGCGCGCCCAGAAGATCGGCGATGCGTACCAGCCGCCTTGCGGCGAATACGGACAGAGCGAGCAGCGAGGTCATTGCCTGGGTGCCGTTGATGAGAGCCAGGCCCTCCTTGGCCTCGAGGGTCAGGGGCTCGAGGCCGGCGGCGGCGAGAGCCGGGCCGCTGTCGACGGCCTCGCCCTCGACGCTCACGCGGCCGCGACCGATCAGCGGCAGGGCGAGGTGCGCCAGTGGCGCGAGATCGCCGCTCGCACCCACCGAGCCGCGGCTCGGGACGACCGGCAGCAGGTTCAGGCGGAGCATCTCGAGGAGCCGCTCGACGACGACCGTACGCACGCCCGAGTGTCCGCGGGCGAGCGTGTTGGCGCGCAGCAACAGCATCCCGCGGACGGCCGCCGCGGGGATCGGATCGCCGATGCCGGCGGCGTGGCTGACCAGCAGTCGCTCCTGCAGCGAGCTGGTGTCCTCGCGGTCGATACGCACGCGCGACAGATTGCCGAAGCCGGTGTTGATCCCGTAGTAGGTGCCGCCGTCGGCGAGGCGCTCCTCGATGACGGCACGGGCCCTTTCGACGCGTTCGACGGCCTCCGGGCTGAGCTCGCAGGACTCGCCGTCGAGGACCACGCGGCGGAACTGGTCGAGGTCGAGGGATCGTCCGTCGATCTGGAGCATTCGCGTCTCGTGGCCCGCCCGGAGTGGGCCGCGGCAGGATACCAGACGCCCCGGCCCCGAATCGTCCCCAGGTCGGAGTGAGCGGGCGGCGGAGCCGGCTCCGTCTTCTGGGGTGTGCTGGCGGTAGCGCATGCGGCGACGCCCTGGGGGATCGAGGCCCGGGCGGTCGACGTGGAGGTGGACATCCACAACGGGCTGCCCGCCATCCAGGTCGTCGGTCTTCCCGACGCGGCCGTGCGCGAGAGTCGCGAGCGGGTGCGCTCCGCGGTGCGCAACACCGGCTTCGAGCTGCCCGGCAGGGCGGTGGTCGTGAACCTGGCGCCGGCCGATCTCAAGAAGGCGGGCAACCACCTCGATCTTCCGATCGCCCTGGCCATGCTCGGTGCGCAGGGAAAGCTCGCCGACGGGGCCCTGGAGGGGCGCATCGTCTGCGGTGAGCTGGGCCTCGACGGAACGGTGCGTGGCATCCGGGGCGGGCTCGCCGTCGCGGACCTGGCGCGAAGTCTCGACATCGGTGAGTTGCTGGTGCCGGCGATCAACGCCGAAGAGGCGGCCTCGCTCGACGGGGTGCGGGTCGTCGGGGTCGCCAACCTCGCCGAGGCGATCGAGCATGTCGTCGGAGTGACCCCGCTCTCACCGACTCCGAGACCGTCGTTCTCGAGCACCCCCTCCGGAGCGGCGCGCGACCTCTCGTCGATTCGGGGCCAGCACCTGGCCCGGCGCGCCCTCGAGATCGCCGCGGCCGGTGGGCACCATCTGCTGCTCGTCGGTCCGCCAGGGAGTGGAAAGACGTTGCTGAGTCGCTGTCTGCCGGGAATCCTGCCGCCGCTGACCCACGATGAGGCGCTGCTGGCGACGCGGATCCACTCGGCGGCCGGGCTGCACCTCGACGACGTCATGGCCGGACGTCGTCCCTTCAGGGCGCCCCACGCAGGTGTCAGCGCCGCGGGGCTGGTCGGTGGCGGTCGGACGCCCTGTCCGGGTGAGATCTCGCTCGCCCATCACGGCGTCCTCTTCCTCGACGAGCTGCCGGAATTCCGGCGCGACGCCCTCGAGTCCCTGCGCCAGCCGCTCGAGGAGGGCATCATCTCGATCGCCCGCGTCGGCTGGCGGGTCACCTTCCCCGCTCGATTCAGTCTCGTCGCGGCGATGAACCCCTGCAAGTGCGGGCATCTGGGCGACCCGCGGCACGAGTGCCGCTGTCTGCCGGGCGAGATCGACCGCTACCGCAACCGGATCTCGGGGCCGCTGCTCGACCGCATCGATCTGCATGTCGAGGTGCCGGCGGTGTCTCTCGAGGAGCTCCAGGAGGGCGACGGCGAGTCGAGCGCGGCCGTGGCCGAGCGAGTCCTGGAGGCGCGCCGGCGCCAACGCTTCCGCTTCGGCAAGATGGCCCGCGCGGCGGTCAACGCCGGCCTCGACGGCGCCCTGCTCCGCCGCCACTGCGAGCTCGAAACGGAAGCCCAGGGCCTTCTCGACACCGCCTTCGAGCGCCTCGGCCTCTCCGCCCGTGCCGTCACCCGCCTGCTCAAGGTCTCGCGCACCATCGCCGATCTACGCGGCACCGAGAAGATCGGCGCCGCCGACGTCGCCGAGGCCATCCAGTACCGGGCCCTCGACCGCCACCTCGACTGATCCCGAAAAGGGCGTGGGTGCGACCTGGTCCTCTACCAACGAGCAGATAGACCAGACAGAGCACGGATATGGGCAGCAGGCTGTCCGACCCATCGTAGTTATAGATCCCGCCTGGGATCACCACCTCGAGAACAGCCCAGCCGAGAATGACCATCCAGAAAAGGCTACAAACCCATAGGTGGACCCTGGCGCTTCTTCCTCGAGCTATCGATACAGCCCCCAGGACCGCTGCTGTGCTAGGAATGAGCCAATAGAGGAGAAAGGTAAGAAAGAACTCGAGGCTGTACCAGAGCGGTAGCACCACTATGTGACCACGAGCCAGGAGCGCCGCGGCGGACAGGTACAGGAGAACGAAGACTGCCTCAGCCACAACACGAAAAGGGGGCAGGTACAGATTCATCGTTGCCTGCCTGGCGTAGGTCTCATGAGCTCCACCTCAATCTCTAGGGCTGAAGACCGCTTGTGCAGGTAGGGATGCCCTTCGTACGGTTCGATCACGAGCGGTTTCTCATGGGCGTTACGGTTCACGCTACTGGCAGCGACCTGTTGCATGATCTCCTCGCCGAGAATGCCGAGGTCGATCGACGACCCAACGAAGAAGACCGTTGACCTCGCCTCATCAACCTCGATCCGAAGGCTCTCTGCCCGCTCTTGGACCCTTGTCCTTATCGCCGCAATCGCACGATAGCCTGGCAGGAGGCACTTGGGTCCCAGGGAATCAAGATCTGCTGATTCCGGGCACTCTCGGAGAGACCTTCCGAAGGCCAGGACAGCACTCGGAGGCCCGCCTAGCAACACGAGAGAGCCGAGGGAGCTCACCCTGAGTTCGAGCCGTTCATCACCACCGCGATGGATCGATAGCCACTCATCGAATCTGCGGGTCTCGGCCTGGTCGTTGCTCCTCGCGACCCACCAGTCGTACTCGTGGGCAACAGTCCCTAGGAGGACCGAGCCATCGGATCTATAGAGCACCAAGTCTTCCGGGAGGTACGGCCTCTGCCAGCTGAACAGACACTGCGTCGCGGATCGCACGATCTGAAGACTGGCGGCCCCGCAGCTGTAGAACTTCTTGCCAGATGCGGACCCAAGGAGGTTCGATCTCAGAATGGATCTGTGGACAGATGGCTTCCGAGCTAGATCGTAGGGAGCAAGTTGGGTCCCAATCGGCCAGTTTCGGGGCTCACGCGGACCTACGCCGAAGTCGAGAGAGAACCTCTCAGAGAATGGAAACAGGAACTCTAGGAGAGAGAGGTAGAAATCGCCTACGGGTTCCCGCGAGGGCGTCACAACACAGTCGGACTTGATCTCGTCAGCAGGCATTTAGGCTACGGATCGGATGCCTTCCTGAAACGACTGCTGAAGACCCTGGGACGGCGGCCCAGAAGGCGTAGCTAACGGTCGATGCGACACGGGCCGATCACGAAGCCGACGAGTCGGAGTTGAGGCTTGGCTGTCGGGCAGGCAATCGGATCCCCTACAGAGCGATTTGTACCTGTCCCCCATTCCCCGAATCGACTGGATCAAAGAGGGGCGAAGAGCCCATTCTATGGCTTCGGTCCCACGCGTTGCATTTCGACCCACTCGAAACCAGCCGTAATCCAAGCGGACTCTGCGCCAGGTTGCTCGTCGCCGAGCATGCCGAGGGACCCGGTAGCGATCGCTTCGTTCCTCCGTGCAGTAATAACCCCGACGCGGAGGTGAAACTGGCGAGCTCTCAGCCGCAGCATATGACCGAGGAGATCACTGCCGCAGCAAAGGACGGTCGCCTTGCCGTAGGGGCCGACGTTCACACAGCCAACAAAGTCGCGCATGCGCTCCTGCTAAAGGGTGGAAACTACACCGAGTACGAAGACGACCCCGGATTCGGTGACTACTACTTGTGGGACGATGTGGTCTTTCATGATTCTGACGTTGGCGCCAACCGGACCACGTTAGGCGGACATTGGATCAATCTAACCTGTTGCGTCCACTTCGTTGACGCTTGGTGGGCCACCAAGTGGGCGACCTACTACAGGGCCTACGGCAGTAGCACCTATGTTGCTGGATCGGGTGGAGGACCTGGTGAGTGGCCCCCACAGTACTGAGACTCTAATGGTTGTCCCATCCTGGGGAGGCGAGTGGCAAGAATGAGATGTGTAATCCTCGTGTCGCTGTTTGTGTTGTTCGGAGTCGGCTTGGCAGCTGCTCAGCCGCTCGATCCAATGTGGAGCCCCGAGGAGTGTCCTGACAAGGACTTCAAGCGCCGCCTGCTCCTACGTGAGGACGCGGTCCGCCGCGCCACCGTCGGTCAGCCGATGTACACCCTCCATCCAGTGCCCACGTCAGATCGCGAGGCTGTCGAGATCATCGTTGACTATCTCGGTCGCCAAGTGGAGAGAACGAGCAGTAGCGTGAACATGAGCGAGAGCAAGTCGAATACGAAGGCACTCCTTGAGCTCATCGCCAGCGCGCGGGTGCGGTTTGAT
The DNA here is from genome assembly GCA_965223875.1 of Candidatus Multivoradales bacterium. Lineage (GTDB taxonomy): Bacteria > Acidobacteriota > Thermoanaerobaculia > Multivoradales > JAHEKO01 > CBDCXS01. Next base: position 126,037 of record OZ245024.1, read on the forward strand.
TTCTCTCGGGTCGCCCAATGGCGTCCCAAGCTAAGGTGCAATGGACCCGGCGCCTATTCTCGCTGGTACTTCCTTGTGCGCGCGTTTGACAAGGACGATGGGCAAGAGGTCCTCCGAGCGGCGGTCGACGAATTCGGATTCCCTGCGTCGTGGTTGATCCGTACGGGCACCTGGTCCGGTGATTGGATGCGTTCTGTTGAAGGGCTTGATGCTACCTCCGAGCGGCTCAGTGAGATCACGGGACGCGACCTCCGAGATCTGCAATACGTTGAGGCTGCAGATTCCCTGGGTCTGTACTGCTCCCATCTGGCACCCTGCGTTGCGGCCCGAGACAACCAAGAGAACATCTATGTTGCGGAATTCGGCGACGCCAGACGCGACCCCGGCCGCCTGAGGCTCGTTCATATCCCTCCTGGGGGGCCGAGTGCGACAGAGCAGGACCTGGTTGAGCAGCCTTCGCTTGGAAACGTGGCTCACGACAGAACGTGGATCTCGGTTGGTGGGAAGTATCGTCTGGGTGCTCTCACGCTAGCGGGCCCCTTGGTTCACTGAGTCCTCTGTCGGTTCGACTCGATGTCGGAGCTGATGACCTGAGCGCGAATCCTCGACCAACTGACACGCCCGAGCTGCGGCTCCAAGCCGCTAACGCGCGGCCGATCATTCGGCCGGCATGACCCGGACCCCGCCACTGGTCGAGCAATCGGCCAGTGCGAGCGCCTCCAGGAAGCAGCTTTCCTTCGGAAGCTCGACCTCGATCGATCCGCTGCCCTCGCTGTCGACCACGACGAACGATGGAGGCAGCGCGAAGGGCTCGCCGATCTCGAGCCGGGTTCCCGCGCACAGCGAGCCGCCTTTCACCGAACCGTTCTCGTTGCCCGCGGCGATGACGGCGACCTCGGAGCCGGGTGGGGCTTGGGCGACGCTGACCGAAACAGGACCGGGGCAGGAGCCGTCGGCGCCCAGGTGGAGTCCGGGGCCGGCGTAGCGCTGGCCGAAAACGCCGGAGTCGCTGCCGTCTTGCTCCCTGCTTTCCCACACGACCACGAAGTTCCCATCCGTGTCTGACGCAACGCTGGGATAGGCGTGGACCCCGGTGCCATGGGTGTTGACTCTGAACTCGCCAGTGCGGGCGTTTCCGGCGGCGTCGAACTCCCCGGCAAAGATGTTTGCCCCGTCGACGATCTCTACCCAGGTGACGACGGAGTCTCCATCGGGATCCGAGGCGACGGAGTAGAGGTTGGGCAAGGGAAGCTTGGAAGAATCGATCTCGAAGGGTATTCCCAACGCGACGCCGAAGGCGTCGTAGCGCTGAGCGAGAACACGGCTCCACACAGGATGAAGCCGGTCGTATTGCGTCCACACGACCACGAATTCCCCTTCGTCATCCATTGCCACGTCCGGCCCGACCTGGTCGTGGGACAAGGTCGAGTTCACTTCGAACTCTCCGCCTGCCGGTTCACCACCGGCATCGAAGCGCTGTCCGGCGACCCGGAAGGGGGGGGCGAGCCGACTTGTCCAGACCACCACGAACGCTCCGCTCGCACTCGCCGCCACCTCCGGTCGAAACTGAGTGCCGGCGGTCACGGTGTTGACTTGGAACTCTTCGCCGACGCGGCCGCCCTCGGCGTCGAAGCGTTGCCCGAAGATCCCTTCACCGCTGCCGTCCTGCAGAAAGCTCGACCAAACGACGACGAAGTTCCCTTCGGTGTCGGCGGCTACGGATGGCGAAGTCTGGGAAAAGGTCGTGAACGAGTTCACCCGGAACTCCGTACCGATGGGCCGCCCGCTGCTCTCGAACCGTCGTCCGAGCACATCCGTGCTCTGGCCTATCCGGTAATCGCTGGCCCAAACGACAACGAAGTCGCCGTTTTCGGCCGGGGCCACATCGGGCCAGAACTGGTCCTCGGAAGTGTCGGAGTTGACGAGAAACTCGCTCCCGAGGAGGACCCCCTCGGACGAGAATCGCTGACCACGTATCTGGTCGAAGGCTCCAAGCAGGTCCCGACTTTGCCAGACGACCACGAAGTCGCCGCCCGAGCCCATCGCGACCGAAGGGCTATTCTGCGCGCCCGTGGTGACCGTATTGACCTGAAACTCTCCACCCACGGGAACTTGGGCGCCGATTGGAGAGGCGACAGCGAGAATCGCCAGAGCGCCGAGGGCTGGCTGGAGGTGTCGTGTCGTCATCAAACCGCGTCCGGAGAGGTAGCTCGTGACCGACCCGGTGTCACGGCCTGTGCTTTGATCTTCAACTGACTGCGGATCACCGATTGTACTATGGGTCAGGAAGCGATCTCGGCACCTGATGTACCTGGCCCAGTGCGGGCCAGGCGAGGCGTTGGTGCCTGTCCTCCCTTTTCGTCCTGAATGGACTTGCTCACTGACACTCCACAAGGTGGTACTCCCGAGTCTCGTTCCAGTGCTCGAGGAGTGCCTTCGTTAGCTCGCTGATCGCACGCACCACCTCGAGCTCTGGAAACTGCTTTGCGAGATGCTGCACTGCGCGAAGACGGAGAGTGTTTGCCGTCGGCAGGGCGATGCCGCCTTCCTCTACCCACTCAAGGTGAACACTCACTGAGCAATCGGGAGCGTCCGTCGGATAGAGCGCACTTTGGAGCTGCTCGTCGAGTTCATCTTCCGAGGTAGTAAGGAACCCGGAGGCGAGCAGTCGGTGAATCTGCTCCTCCAACTCCTCGAACGAAAGGCGCCTCTCGTAGCTCCTCGTGCTTCGGCGCGATTCGGAACGCATCTCGAAGCCTGGCATCGGAATACCATTCGAATGTTCGCGTTCGCCCTGAGAGCCCACCAGACAGGGTGAGTTGCAGAACCGGTGCCCCACGCGATTCGGTCAGACCGAAGGACCTCCTGTGCGGCTGTGCGGCAACCAAAGCAGGAAGAACTGCTAGGGCGATAAACAGATGCGCCGGCAACAGCAATCGTCGCGACATCGGAGGACTCCCCTTTCTTCTTCGTCCGGTTCCGACGCGCTATGTCTAGCACGGCGGAGTGGTCCAGAGAAAAGCCTCGTCGCCGCTCGACGGGGCAACCCTGGAGTCGACGAGTCGGAGCTACCGGATTGGAATCGGTGCCCACACGTGACGGTTTGTACTTGTCCCCCATTCGCCCTCAGTCGGGGCACTTGGATGGCAGCTGGAAGTTCACGGCGATGGTCCAGGCGACGGTGGCCGGCTTGCCGCAGAGGAGGGGCGGGAGCCAGGTCACTTCTCTGGCCGCGCAGGCGGCGGCCGCGTCGAGGTCGGGCGACAGACCCTTGAGGACGACGCTGTCTCGCACACCGGCTCCGCCCACGATGAGCTCGAGGATGACAAGTCCCTGAAGCCGGTCCTTGCAGGCGGTTCTTGTGTAGCTGGCCTCGATCGGGGACAGGGGAACCGGTGACAGGCCGGGGAAGCCGACTCTGTGCACCGCGTCCGGGTCGACGTGGCAGCGCTTCGAGTGGATCCAGCGCTTCGAGGCACCCTCTGCCATCAGGGCGTCGAGGTCATGTTGCGACAGCCCGTATCGGTGCCGAAAGTCGCGCTGTTGCTGTTCGACCAGGCTCGAGGGATCCGCGTGACTGGTGTGGGGATCGTCCTGTTGCAGAGCCGCCGCCTGCCGCGCCCGCACCTGCAGACTCGTCCATTCTGCCCATTGATGTTGCCGGGCCGCTGCACGATTCTGCTCGATCTCGTGCGTGGTGTTGCCGCATGCGAGGGCGACCAGATTCCACACGAGGGGCGGCACAAGGGCCCACACGGTTCGACGCTGGGTGGCCATCCTTCATCGGTCTCAGACCGGTGAACGTCCGGTGAGGTTCCTCCCGGGTCGGGACTGGCGGAGCGGCAGCAAGACGAACCGGGCGGTTCATCCTCCCGCACGTTCGTACACTCGGATCCCCAGTCCATCGATGTGCAGCCGCATCTCGTCGACCCGGCCGTTCTCGTTCCGGGCGAACTCCACCTTGGTGTAATAGCCGCGGCTGAAGAACCAGTCGTGTCGGATGGGGTGAATGACGCCGTCGTTGCTGTAGAGGAAACCGGCGCGGAGGGTCACCTCGATGCTGACGCCGTCCTCGCGGAGGTAGGTCCCCTCGTAGTCCCGCAGAGCCGCCTCGGGAAGCTCGACCACGTCGGGTATCCGCATCGCCGGTTCGTGGGGGCGCCCGAAGAGGACGGCGGGAACGCCTCGGCGAAGCTCCTGCAGCGCTCCCAGGCCGGTGTTGCCGGTGAAGGCCACGACCAGCCGGGAGTCCTGGTGAATGTCGAGGAAGGCCCCGAAGCCGTTCGAGGCTCCACTCCAGCGCAGCGTGCTGCCACGATTCCACCCCAGGCGATCGTCGAAGATCTCCCAGCCCTCGCTCGAGAGTAGCGCCCGGTCGAGGTAGGCCCGGGCGAAACGCTCGACGTCGCCGGCGGTCGACACCAGCGAACCCCCGCCTACCAGGAACGACATGTCCTTCAGTGTGGCGTTGATGAGACCGGTGGGGCCCGCCCTGTAGGGCGAAGCTCGATGCGGAACGACGCTCCGTGAGTCGACGTGAGCCGTTTCGCTCATGCCGAGTGGTGAGAAGATCAGCTCCCGCATCGCCGTGTCGTAGTCGCTGTCGGTCGCTTTCTCGATGATCCGGGCGACGACCGCGTAGCCGGCGCTGCTGTAGGTCCGTGAGCTGCGTGGCGCGTAGAGGAGTCCCTTCTCCCGCACCCTGGCGACCATGTCGGCGGCCGTCATCGGGCGGCTCTCCTCGAGCGGGACCGTGACCCTGTGTGGGACGCCGGCCCGGTGGGTCAGGAGGTCCTCGAGCGTGATCTCGTCGCCGCTGGGGAAGTCCTCGAGCCAGCGCGAAACCGGGGAGTCGAGACTGAGCCGGCCCTTCTCCACCAGCCGCACCACGGCCATCGCGGTCATCGGCTTGCTCAGGGAGGCGACGCAGAAGCGGGTCTCGGGCCCGTTGCTGACGCCGTGCTCGAGGTTGGCCAGGCCGTAGCTGGCGCGGTGGATCACCTCGCCGTCATGCGAGACGACCAGGGTCCCCGACAGGAAGCCGTCGGCCAGTAGCGGCCCGACGAAGGCATCGAGCTCGCGCTCGAAGGTCTCGGTTGGACCGGGGGCTTCTTCCTCAGGCCTCGGCTCGGCCTCAGCGAGGCCGGGCGCAGGCCAGCACGCCACCAGGAGGACGGTCAATCCCAGCAGAGACCGGCGAAGGCCGTCGAGTGCCGAGGCGTCCCCGAGCCGGGGCCCGAGCCGGGTCCTGAACCGTGCCCATGTGGATCTCTCCTCCATTCGTCAGTTGGAACCGGCGAATGGGCGGCGGGGTTACGCGGAGACGATCGAGCGACCGGTCGTCTCGCGGTCCGGTTGTTCACACGGCCTTGGGCTCGGAGAGCCATCTGGCGCAGTGCAGATGAGCCACCTTGTCGCCCTCGAAGACTCGTCTCTCACTACTACCGAAGGTCAGGAAGCAGACCGAGCAGACCTGGGAGCGGCTGTCGTGGAGCCGGCTGGACTCTTCGACGACCTGTCTCGTGCGTTGCTTGCGAGCGCTGGACTGTCTCATCTCGATTTCCTTCCTCGGTGGTGTTCCTGAGGTGTTGCGTCGCGGGTTCTGGTCTGCACTGGTTCTTCCGTCATGCCGATCGTAGGAGGATGAGGTACTTGAATCAAGACAGCATGATCGAACGATTCATTCGGTTTTATGGGAGAATATCTCGCGACGAAGGGAAGGCGCGACGAGGCCATGGCCGCCGGATTCCTCAACTTCAGACATCTCTATTATTTCTGGATGGTCGCGAGGGAGGGCGGAATCTCGCGCGCGAGCGAGGTCCTCGATGTCTCACCTTCGACGATCAGCGCGCAGATCGGGCAGCTCGAGACGTCTCTGCAGGTGAAGCTGTTCCGCAAGGTGGGCAGGAACATCCGGCTGACCGATGTCGGCCAGATCGCCTTTCGCTATTCCACCCAGATCTTCGGACTTGGCCGCGAGCTCACTCATGCGCTCAAAGGATGGGACTCGGCCGGTCCCTTCAGCCTCCAGGTCGGCATCGCGGATGCGGTGCCGAAGCTCATGGTCACCAAGCTTCTGCAGCCGGCCTTCTCGGTCGCACCGGAGATCCGCCTGACCTGCCGAGAGGGCCGTCCGGAGGTCCTCCTCGCCGAGTTGGCGCTGCATCGGCTCGATCTGCTCATCGTCGATGCTCCGGCGGATCCCGGGTCCACCATCCGAGCGTTCAGCCGGCTTCTCCAGGATTGCGCCATCGGCATCTTCGGGACTCCGGAGCTTCACCGCCGGCACAGAGACGGCTTTCCCCAGTCACTCGAGGGCGCTCCCGTGCTCCTCCCCACCCCGGACTCCTCCATCCGCAGGTCGTTCGGTCGGTGGCTGGAGGAACGCGAGCTCCAGCCGAGGGTGGTCGGCGAGTTCGAGGACGGGGCCTTGATGAAGAGCTTCGGTGAGATCGGCACCGGCCTCTTCCCGGCGCCTCTGGTCATCGCGGACGATCTCAGGCGGCAGCATCGCGTCGAGTGCCTGGGCCCCCTCGAAGGGACCCACGCCCGGTACTACGCGGTCACGGTGGAGCGCCAGCTCGAGCATCCGGCCGTTCAGGCGATCTGCGAACTGGCGCACGAAAGTCAGCGCTGACCTCGCGCTGACGGCACGATTGCGCCCGAGCGCTCGCGCCCGCGCGGGCGGGTCAGGTGGGCGTGTCAGGCGGACGAGTCAGGCGGGCACGGCGCGTCCCCAGTAGTTGAACGAAGCGGGTCGCCAACCGGGGAGGTACATCGTCTCCATGGTCTCAATCCGAAAACCGCCTTGTTCGATCAGCGGCGCGATGGCGCGGTTGAGGTGGCAACCTCCACCGAGGCGCTGCCAGACGGGATCGAGCCGATCCTGCCAGCGACGGACGTCCGCGTCCGGGGCCGCGCCGTGCTCGCAGAAGATCAGACGGCCGTTCGCCGTGAGGACGCGACGCATCTGCCCGAGAGCTGCCGTCGTGTCCGGGATCGTGCACAGGGTGTAGGTGACGAGAACCGTGTCGACGCTTCGGTCCGGCAACGGGATCTCCTCGCCCGGCAGGTCGATGAACTCGACGTCGACCTCGACCGATCGAGCCTCTTCCCTGGCCAGGCGTGTCATCTCCGGTGAGGGGTCGAGGCCCCAGACCTTCTCCACCCGCGCCGGGTCGTAGTAGCGCAGATTGAGGCCTGAGCCGATCCCGACTTCGAGCACCCGTCCCGAGGCCTGGGGCACGACCTTCTCGCGCTGGCGCATGGCCGGCCGGGTGCCGCAACTCAGGTGGACGATCCTGGGCAGGATGAATTTGCCGTAAATCCCCAAAGCCGGTCCTCCTTTCGAGGCCGCCTTTCGAGCCCGCCGTGCGCGCACACCCGAAGCGGGCGCACGGACATCTCGAGGACGTGGTCCTCGTCCGAGTCTAGTACCGGGAGGCTCACGCAGCGCGACCGGGTCGTCTCGCGGCGCCTCTTGACTCGATGACAGCGAATTGCGGTACTATGGGCCCAATGCTAATGCTCAATACGAGTATTACTCACGAAAAACCAACCAGGACTGCCTCGAGGAGACAACACATGAGCCTGCCCCTGACGACCTCCTCCAGACTCGAAGGCGTCGTTCCGGACGTCGAGATCGCCCTCCTGACGCCGCTCCTCGAGCAGATCGAGGGGCTGAAACGTGAGCGCAACGCGGTCGTGCTCGCCCACAACTACATGACGCCCGATATCTTTCATGGGGTCTCGGACTTGACCGGCGACTCTCTCGCCCTGGCGCGCCTCGCGGCACAGACCGAGGCGGATGTCATCGTCATGGCCGGAGTTCATTTCATGGCGGAGACGGCGAAGATCGTCTCTCCGCACAAGCGGGTTCTGATTCCCGACCCGGAAGCCGGGTGCTCGCTGGCCGACTCGATCACCGAGGACGATGTCGCGCGACTGCGGGAGCGCCATCCGGGGGCTCCCGTGGTGACCTACGTCAACACCTCGGCCGCGGTGAAGGCCGCTTCCGACATCACCTGCACTTCGGGGAACGCGCTGAAGATCGTCGAGTCTCTCGACTCGGAGCGGGTGATCTTCCTGCCGGACCGTTATCTCGGCCGCTGGGTCGCCTCGCAGACGACCAAGGAGATCATCCTCTGGGAAGGAGCCTGTGAGGTCCACGAGCGATTCACCGGTGAGGAGCTCCGGAGCTACCGCGAGAGGCTGGCGGATGTGCGGATCATCGCCCATCCGGAGTGCCCGCCCGATGTTCTCGCGGAGGCCGACTACGTCGGGTCGACGGCGGGCATGATCGATTGGGTCAGCACGCAGAGACCGCCGCGGGTGGTGATGGTGACCGAGTGCTCGATGGCAGACAACGTCGCCAGGGACGTGCCGGGTACGCAGTTCGTGCAGCCCTGCAACCTCTGCCCGCACATGAAGCGGATTACCCTCGAGGGGATCCGCGATGCGCTGCTCCACATGCGCTACGAAGTCGAGGTCCCGGAAGACGTCGCCGCCGGGGCGCGCCGGGCCGTCGACCGGATGCTGGCCGCCTCATGAGCCGGCGCGAGATCGAAGTCCTCGCGAGTCCGCTTCCAATCGTCGTTGGGAGCGGGATCGCGGGGCTCAGCGCGGCGCTCGGCCTCGAGGGTTGCCGGGTGATCACCGCGGCCGAGATCGGCCGGGGATCGTCGCACCTGGCCCAGGGCGGAGTCGCCGCGGCGCTCGGCAACGACGACACGCCGGGACGCCACGCGGCGGACACCACGACGGTGGGAGGTGGCATCGTCGACCACCGCATGGCCGATCTCGTTTCGAGGGCGGCCGCCGCTCAGGTCGAGTGGTGGAAGGCTCTCGGAGCCGAGTTCGACCGAGAGGACGACGGTCGTGTCGAGCTCGGGCGAGAGGCCGGACACTCGGCCCGACGCATCGTCCATGCCGGCGGCGACGCGACGGGCGCGGAGATCATGCGGGTCCTCCGCCTCGCCACGCTGTCGAGAAGGGATATCGAGCTGCTCCCCCGCACCCGGCTGGTCGACCTGGTTCGCTGCGATGAGCGGATCGTCGGCGCCCTCACGACGGGTGTGGACGGGCGCTTCACGGTCCACCTGGCGCCCGCCGTGGTTCTGGCGACTGGGGGCGTCGGCGGCGTCTACGAGCGCAGCACGAATCCGGTCGAAGTGACCGGCACGGGGCTCGCCGCGGCCGCTCGCCAGGGGGCCAGGCTCGCCGACCTCGAGTTCGTCCAGTTCCATCCTACGGCTCTCCTGTCACCCGACCACCCGGCACCGTTGACGACGGAGGCTCTGCGGGGCGAGGGCGCGACACTCGTCGACGAGACCGGTGATCGCTTCATGCACGGTGTCCACCCCGACGCCGAGCTTGCCCCGCGTGACGTCGTGGCGCGCGCCATCTGGCGTCACATCGACGCCGGGCACCGCGTGTTTCTCGACGCGACCGAGAGTGTGGGCCCGGCCATGCCCGAGCGCTTCCCCACCGTCTGTGCCCTGGCGGCCCGGGCCGGGATCGATGCCGTCTCGCAGCCCCTTCCCGTCGCGCCGGCGGAGCACTTCCACATGGGGGGCGTGGCCACGGACGAGGATGGCCGCACGAGCCTGGAGGGACTCTGGGCGGTCGGTGAGGTCGCATCCACCGGCCTTCACGGCGCCAACCGTCTGGCCAGCAACTCGCTGCTCGAGGCCGCGGTGATGGGGCAGCGCGCCGCCGCGTCCATCCGGACAACCGCGACCATGGCAACCAGGGGCGATCTGGTGGTGCCGGCCGACGCACTCGCGCGCCGAGCGGCTGAGGCGACCGGGATGGGTGAGACGCTGCGCCGGATCGCCTGGGATCGGATCGGGATCGTCCGCGACGAGGAGGGTCTGACTCGGGCCATCGAATTGATCGACGAGATCCCCGGGCCGCCCACGGATGCCGCGTCGGTCGCCAGGCTGATCGCCGTCGGGGCGTTGGCGCGGACCGAGTCGCGCGGTGCGCACTACCGGTCCGACCATCCGTCGCTCGATCGGGAACAGGAGCATCGCACGCTGATGGCACCCGAGCTCGCGCCACAGGTGCGCCTCGAAGCGGGGGTCTGGCGATGAAGCTCGATACCGATGTCGCGGAGCTCATAGCCCGCGCGTATGAAGAGGATCTCGGGGAACGGGGTGACGTGACGACCCTGGCCGTCGTCGCTGCCGGCCACCGATCCCGGGCCAACGTCGTCGCCAGGGAGCCGGGTTGTGTCGCCGGGCTCGACGTCGCTGCCGCCTGCTTCGCCCATGTCGATCCGGAGCTTGCCGTGGAGGTCGTCCGTGCCGACGGCGATCTCGTCGAGGCGGGGGCGGTTCTTCTGTCCATCGAGGGCGCGACGCGATCGATCCTCACCGCCGAGCGGGTGGCGCTGAACCTCGTCGGCAGGATGTCCGGTATCGCCACCGAGACCCGCCGCTTCGTCGAAGCTGTCGCGGGCAGCGGAGCGGCGATCAGCGATACGCGCAAGACGACCCCGGGGCTGCGCCGGCTCGAGAAGCGAGCGGTCGCCGCCGCCGGCGGCCGAAATCATCGCTTCGGCCTCTACGACGCCGTCCTCATCAAAGACAACCATCTCGCGGTGAGCGGAAGCATCGAGAGCGCGGTGGCCAGGGCTCGTGCGGCGGTCGGAGCGGACGTCGTCGTCGAGGTCGAGGTCGACACGATCGAACAGCTCCGCGAGGTGCTCGAGACCTCGGCGGACGCGGTGCTACTCGACAACATGACGACCGACGAGCTGCGGCGGTCGGTCGATCTCGTCGCCGGTCGACTGCTCACCGAGGCCTCGGGCGGCGTCGAGCTCGCCAGCGCGCGGCAGATCGCCGAGACCGGTGTCGACGTCATCTCGATCGGACGACTCACCCACTCGGCGGCGGCGCTCGATGTGGCCCTCGACCACGTTCACCAGTAGCGGACGATAGGCGACCGATAGGCCTGATCCCGGCCGAAGCGTCGCTTCGACTCCCGTCACTTCCCTACCCCGTGGAGCAGGGAGAGACTCAGGTCGCTCTGCTAAGCTTTTTTCCCAGCAATAGCAGCGCGACTGCAAGGTGGAACGACCCGAGCCTTTATGCCCCCGGGACCCGGGGAAGCCGGGAGTTCCTTCCGCCGCAGAACCGAGGGAACCGATCGGCTCGGGCCACGGAGGGTACTCGTGGTGGAGCTGTGTCCACATCGGCCGGCGGGCGCGAATCTGGGCTGTCGTCGGGCTCCTGGCTTTTGCTGGCGTTTCCACGAGTCTCGGCGCCGGCAAGGCGATCGACCCGGCGCGCTACGCCCAGCTCCAGGAGCTGATCCGCACGACGCCGGTCGAGAGCTTCAATCTCGACTTCTTCAAGAAGGTCTACCAGGACTACACCGGTAGCGGCGACACCGCCGGAGCGCCGGAGATGCTCAAGACCATCCTCGGCGAGACCGGGCACGACATCCCCGAGAAGAGCAAGCGCCTGGGCGAGCTGCGCAAGTTCTACGACTGGTCGATTCAGGCCGAGTACGCGCGCGAGAAGAACGTCATCATCGAGAACACCAACCAGGGCAAGGACAACGGTGGGCGCAGCGATCTCGACGCGACCGGCAACGTGCTCGAGCTCGACGCGGCCGGCGAGGCCCGTCTGCGCGAGCAGGCGGTGCGCGACCTGCAGGACTTCCATGGCCGGCGCTACCGGGCCGATGGCTTCCGCAACGGCTCGGAGACGGTCGACGTGAGCCTGTTCAACGGCGACGCCTGGCTGCCCGACTTCCGCGACGGCCGGCTGGGCTACCAGGAGTTCAACCATCGTCTGATGCGGAACGTCCTCCAGATCCGCAGCCAGCCGGGGTCCTACTACGTTCCGGGTGCGCACAAGGAGCAGGCTCACGATCGGGCGCTGCGCGAGGGCCACACCATCCACATCGGGTGGGACTTCGTCAACAACATGCCGTCGGTCAACGGGCTGCCGATCATCTTCGACGCCGAGACCGGCAGGGTCATGCAGCTCGAGGTCGATCCCGACACCGGCCGGATCCGCGAACCGCGCAGGAAGGTGGCCCTGGTCGAGTACACGACCCGCGAGGCGGCCAAGAGCGGCGGCGTGGTCAAGCGCTACGAAGGCATCACCGAGCTCCACGGCCCCGACAAATGGCGGCGCTCGTTCGGCAATCTGGTGCAGAACTGGTACGAGATGCTGACCCACAGCGAGCCGATCAGCCGCAACAAGTACTTCATCGAGAGGATCATCGACCAGGCGGTCAACAAGGTCGCCAACGTCAACGGCACCTACGTCGAGATCGAGAAGTCGGCCGTCGACAGCGCCACCAAGGAGCAGTGGAAGAAGACCTTCATCGAGAAGGCCTTCGGCGTGCGGGCAGGGAGTCCCGAGTTCCGCGAGATCCAGAGTGTCCTCGACCGCGCGGCACAGATCCAGATCGACTACAAGGCCGAGCGCGCCTACAACGACAACGCGACGCGCTACTACGCCGAGGAGATCGCCGAGGTCCGCCGGGAGCTCGGAGAGCGGGCTCCCGGAGCCGAGCCGGTCTCGGAGAAGGAGATCCTCAAGAAGGCCGAGGCGAAGTTCGCCGCCAAGCAGCGACGCATCTCGATCGAGGGCGGCCTGACGGTGATCGAGCACACCTTCCGCATGGAGTTCACCGCCGAAGGGCTCAGGCGGGCGACCCACGATTTCTCGTCTCCCGATGTCGCTCGCAAGGTCATGGCTGAGCGTGGGATCGAGCTGGCTCTCTTCTTCGACATGATCGAGTCGGCGCCACTCGACACGGCCGAGCGCAACCGGCTGCGCAAGCGGGCGGTCGACGCGATCCCGGCCGAGGCCCGGCCCTTGGCCCTGCGCATGGCCGAGCTGGCCGGTCTCAAGATGGACCTGGTCGGGCGGCGCCACATCCAGAAGATCATCCGCGGCGAGCGCAGCCTGGTGATGGCGTCGGAGATCTTCGCCGAGGCCGAGGCCGAGATCCGCCGCCTGCTGGGCAATGTCGAGACCGCTCCCAAGGCGAGTCGTGGCGAGATCATGCGGTACCTCGACCGGGCCATTCTGACCAGCCTGGGCCCGGTGCACGCGGCCGAGTACGCTAAGGCTGTCGAGGCGGCGAACCGGGGCGTTCAGCTCAAGTACGCCGGAGTCGCCTACTGGAACGAGATCAAGGCGAGCGCCGACATGATGTGGGGCACCATGGCGGCCCTGTCACTGGTCAACTCCTACCAGCAGCACTGCGCCGACCAGATCTCGTGGAACGAGGACTGCCTCGGCGCGATGGGCCAGGAGACCTTCTACCAAGTGTTGTTCCTGATGCCGGTCATCAACACCGGCTTGATCCTCAAGGACGGCATGGAGGCCCTCGGCCGTGGCGACACCGCTCACGGCGCCGTCGGCGTCGGGCTCGGCCTGGCGTCGATTCCGATGATCGCCGAGGGCATCGGTGTCGGTGGCGCGGTGGCGATCAAGGCGTATATGCTCTACATCACGGCCCAGCTGGGTGTGGCCGTGACCTATGGCTACGCCGTCCAGTTGATGGAGAGCGACTTCTCCGAGCAGGCCTTCAAGGCCCAGCCGGAGCCGGGCAAGCAGGCCAGGGCCTACGACTACCGCAATCGACCGACCTTCCTGCGCGCCGACCCGCCGACCTATCCGCTTCTCTCGGACGTCATCGAGGTCGAAGCCGACGGCTGGAGCCAGGAGAGGCGCGCGCGAGCTGCCAAGGGGCTCTTCTCCGCCGACATCCAGGCCGACCTCCTAGCGATGGATGTCGATCCGACTTCGGCCGAGTGGGACCGGCGCCAGGTCGAGGTGGCCCATGAGTACGGTCAGCTGCTCCCGTACACGCAGAGAATGGCGCGTCTCTTCGAGGTCTTTTCACCCCGGGTCGAGGCCAAGCTGGCCGAGATGCGGGCCGAGGATCCCTATCTCGCCCAGGACTTCGCCGGCGTCGAGGTCTGCATGGAGGTCAAGTCGGAGACGATCAAGAAGCGCTATGCCGACCCGCCCGGCCTCTGGGATCGGGTCCGTTTCTGGGCCGACCGGGGTCGGGAGATGCAGATCGAGTTCTCCGGGGCCTTCGGCCAGTGTGTGGCACAGAGCGTGCGCGAGGACCAGGTGTTTCTCCGCCCCACGTTCGAGGAGTACGTCGACAGTTGGATCGGCGGGCAGTCGTTCGGGTACCGCAACCTCAGCTGGACCTCCGATCGGCGCAGGGCCATCGTCGACGCCCTGATGAACGAGTACGTCGTGCATCGCCACCTGGCCGAACAGAAGGAGCAGGAAGCGCTCCTGCTGCGGGAAGCCGCCGAGCGAGGACGAGCGGCCGCGGAGAGTCGCGCCCAGGTGCTGAGTGCCCTGGTGGCGGCCCAGACCGAGACCGAAGAGCGGCTCAGCGATGCCCTGGTGGCGAAGCTGCGCGGCGGTTCGTCGATCGACGTCGAGCCCGAGATCACCGTTGCCGCGCCGGCGATCGCCGTGCGGCTCGGGGACGAAGCGATGATCGATGTCGAGGCGCGGGGGCGCTACTGGTCGCCCGAAGAGGGCAAGCCGTCCACCGCCAACGACTGGCAGGCGGTCCTGCAGTCGGAGATCGCGGCGGTGACTCTCGAGGAGCCGGACAATCTGCTGCGCGACGAGGCGCTCGAGGAGGAGCTCGCCGCCGGCGACGGTCCGGAGTCCAAGCGCTTCGTGACCATCGAAGAGAGGGTCACCGGTGAGTTGCGCGACGGCAGCGGGGCCGTTCTGGCGACGGCGGACGATGTGGTGACCCATTTCGAGGTTCTCGAGTGGGACGGGAGACTCATGGTCGAGGTCCGGGCCGCGGGGCCCGACACGGAGGATCCCACCGACAGGGCGCAGACCGTCCCCTACCCCGGCGCCGCGGTGACCCTCTCCGGCGCCGCCAGCGCCGAAGGCACCGCGGAGCTGATCACCGACTGGGCGGCGGCGAGCTTCGACGAGCTGCCGGCGGGCGGCTACTCCATCCGGGTCGAGCCGAGGGAGGGCGACGAGAACCACCAGGGCGCCGACGGGGAGACCGAGCTGCTCGATTTCGCTGTCGCTCTCGGTGAAGGCCCCGGCGAGGACGACGAGCGCGAGGGACTGACGGTGCGTCGCAACGAGCCCGGCAATCCGGAGGCGCAGATGCTCCTCGTGACCTGGAAGGATCGCGACACGGTGACCGTCGTCCTTCCCTACCAGGATCTGCTCGCCGACGCCGAGTCGGAGGAGGACGAGGACGAAACCGGTGGCGAAGATCTGACCACCGCGGACATGGGTGATCTGCTCGAGCGGATGCGGGGTGCGACCAGCCTTGCCGAGAGCGGCGCCGGCCGGGCCCAGACCGACTGCGCGGCGGCCGAGGAGGCGGGCGCGTCCGTCCAGGCGGCAGCCGACGGAGTGCGCGCCGACCTGGCCGCTCTTCCGGGCGAGGTCGAGGCCGTCGCCGCACGGGCGAGCGGTCTCGAGGCGCTTCTGGCTCGGGCGGTCGGAGCGGCGCAGACCGCCTATCTGGCCGGTCAGCGGCTCGCCGCACTGCGTGACGAGGCCGGCACGCTGAGGGACCGGATCTGTGCCATGGCGGGCTCGATCGGTGCCGCGACCCAGATGGCGGAACGCGATCGTCTGATGCGGGAGATCGATACCTCGATGTCCAGACTCCGGGGTCTACGTGACCGTGCCGAGAGCGAGAATCGGATCATTCTGGGTGCCTACGAAGACGCCCGCACGGCTCGCGACGAGGCGCACTCCATCCTGCCGGCGCTGCAGGCGATCTCGGCCCGGCTGGCCGAGGTCTCGCGACCGCTCGAGGATGCCCTGGCGAGAGCCCGCGAGGCGGAGACCCGGGTCGCGTCGTCGGAGACCGAGATCGGCGGCGTCGACGAGCAGCGCACGGTGGCCGACGGTCTTCTGGCAGAGGCGCTCGAACGACTGGGAGCTTCACCGGGCGATCCCGAAGCGGCCTCCGTCCTCGCCGAAATGCGGTCCCTGGCCGGACGGATGGACACGGCCCACGGCTCGGTGGCGGAGTGTCCGCCGACCGCGTCGGCCGTGGTCGATCCGGCGATCGAGGCGCTGAACGAAAGCCACGAAGCGAGCGACGCGATCGCATCACGTCTGGCGCAGGTCCGCGCGGGTGTCGAGGATCTCGGCCTGATCGCGCAGATCGACGCGGCCTTCGCCGAGGCCGACGCGACCTTCAGTGTCGCCGAGGCCTTCACGGATTCGATCGCCAACCGGATCGACGATGCCGAGCATTGCTCGGTGACCGCGGAGGGCGCGATGGACGGTCCCGCCGGCGGCACCGGCTGGACCAGCAGCGGCGGCGTCGAGACCGTCGAGGAAGAGGAGCCGGCACCTCCGGTCAGCGACCCGGTGATCGACGGACTGATCGCGCAGGCGACCGAGGCCTTCGGTCGCTGCGACTTCGCCGCTGCCCGTGCCCTTGCCGACCGCATCGCCGCGATCGATCCGGGACATCCCTGGCTGGCCGCGAACCTGCCTACCATCCTGGCCAACGAGAAGCGCCAGCGATCGGCTCTGGCCGCGCTGCGCCGAGCCGAGGAGATCATCAGCAGGCCCGGAGCCGGCTACGACGAGATCGCGGCCGCCCGCGCGGCGGCCGAGGAGGCCTCGCGCGCGGCCCCCTTCTGCCTGGTCGACGACGTCACCACGCTGGTCGGAGCCATCGACGATCATCTCGACCGGATCAGGGTGGCCGAGGCGGCTCGTCGAGAGCGCGAGCGCGAGGCGAACCGGACCGGCTGGGCGGAGGGACTGGGGACGCTGATCACGGCGGTCGGCGCGGTCGCGTCCGCCGTCGCCGGCGACGAGTACACGCCTCCGCCGGTTCCGCCAGTCGGCTCGAGTGGGGGTAGCGGCGGCTCGAGCGCCGCCTCGGACCCCTGCGCCTACAAGTGGACCTACGCGAGCGTCTACGCGACCGAACCGAGCTGCGACTGTCCGGGGTACGAGTACCGGGGCATCTGTGTCAACACCGGTGGCGGCGGCGGTGGTGGCTCCGGCGGTGCGACGCCTGTGACCGGGCCGGTGGAAGACAAGGTCGAAGGCGACGTGCGCGTCTCGAACAGGAACGTCCGGATATGCGTCTCCGACGTCAACAGTGTCCTCGACGACCAGTACGACCTCTATGTCAACAACGGCTACGTCGGCTCGATCGCACATCCAGAGGGTGGGGCGACGTGCTACAACTCGGTATTGCGCAGCGGATCCAACACGCTCGAGCTCCGCCTGGTCGCGACCCGGGGCAAGAGCACCTATCTGCTGTTCAGCATCAATGACGGCGAGTTCTCGGCCAACTTCAGCGGCTCCGCCAATCACATCTGGAACGTCACGGCGCCTTGAGGAGAAGCATCCGAATGCCCAGATCGAAACTGTCAGGAGTTCAGATCCTCCGTCGACTACCGCTCTTCGTTCTCTGTCTCCTGATGACCGTCGGAGCGGCCGAGGGCCAAAAGAAGAAGAAGGCGAAGAAGAACACTCTGGGCCGCCCCGTCGCGGTCGACGCGCTGGACGGCCCGGTGACCCTGTCCAGGGTCAACGAAGCGTGGACCGGCGCGCGCGCCCAGACACGGGTGATGATCCCGATCAAGAAGGGACAGGACAAGCAGGGGTGGTCGTCCAGCGAGTGGCTGCGAGCCGAGTCGGAGACGATCAAGATGCGTTTCTCGGTCAACTCCCGTGCCGATGTCTACGAGGTCCTGCCGCAGAAGAATCTCCTCGCCGGAGTCCAGCTGATCTGCGAGGGATGGAGTGTGCAGAACCCGAAGAAGGGCAAAGGGATCCAGGTCGACTTCCGGTTCGCGAACTACCCGGCCAAGGCCCGCGCCGAGTTCAACACCGATCTCGAGAATCTCTCGACCGTGGAGCGCTTTCTGCGCTTCAACGTCATGGGCGTGACGCGAGCCGACGAGACGCTGGTGCCGGCAGGCGGCACGTCGAGCACGGCGCCCGCACCGGCTCCCGCCGCCTCGGCTCCGCCTCCGGTGACCCGGGAGGCCGCGCCCACCATCAAGACTCTGCGCATCACCAGCGCCGAGGTGCGGCCGGCGCTGGGACGCAGAGGCGGAGCGGTCGAGCTCTTCATCACCTACACCGTGGCGACCGGCTCGACCGACATCGTCGGTGTCCGCGAGCGGCGGATTCTCGGCAACGCGACGAGCACGCTCGCCACCTTCGAGGAGACGATCGATCGGGCTCCGGGCACCTACACCTCCCGGATGACGATCAACATCCCGCCCGACGCCGCGCCCGGTTCGTACAACTACACGGCTCTCGTCGACTTCGAGGATCTGCTCGACGAGCGAGACGTGAGCTTCGAGATCCAGTGAACCGTCGCGCCGGGGTACCGAGAGAACCGGCGGTGCGCGAAGGGCCGTGAACTACACCTGGGTTGACTCGCCGATCGGTCCGATCTTTCTGGCCGCGGAGGACGGCGTGGTCCACGAGATCAGCTTCTCCACCGGGCACCAGGTGCGCTCCCCGCGGCCTGGCTGGGCCCGCGACGACGCGGCGCTCGCGTTTGCGCGAACCCAACTGGAGGAGTACTTCGCCGGAGGCCGGCGGAGCTTCGATCTGGAGCTGGCGATGAACGGCACGGAGTTCCAGAAGAGCGTCTGGACGGCGCTGCTCGAGATCCCCTATGGCGAGGTCCGCTCCTACGGCGAGATCGCTCGGTCGCTCGGTCGCGAAAAGGCGTTTCGGGCCGTCGGTGCCGCCAACGGCGCCAACCACCTGCCGCTGGTCGTGCCGTGTCACCGGGTCGTCGGTAGTGACGGCTCGCTGACCGGCTTCGGGGGCGGCCTGCCGACCAAGCAGTGGCTGCTCGACTTCGAGCGGCAGCCCGCTCTGTTCTGAGCTCCGGTCGCTCCCCGCCCCGCCTCCAGCCCCCGCTACCCGCTCCGCTTCTCCAGGGCCTTGACGCGCCTGTCGAGCTCCGGGAGCCGGCTGAGAACGGCCTGAATGCGACCGTAGCGCTTGAGCGGCATCGCCGGGAAGCCCCACAAGGACTCGCCGCCCTCCGGGAAGCTCTTGTGCATGCCGGTCATGCCTCCGATCATGGTGCGCGGACCGATCTCGATGTTGTCCTTGATGCCGGCGTGGCCGCCGATCATGCAGCCCGGGCCGATTCGCGTCGAGCCGGCGATGCCCACCTGGGCGGCGATGAAGCAGTGGGGCCCGATGGTGACGTTGTGGGCGATCTGGACCTGGTTGTCGATCTTGGTTCCGCGGCCGATTCGAGTCTCGCTCAGGAAGGCCCGGTCGACGGTCGCGTTGGCGCCGATCTCGACGTCGTTCTCGACGACGATCCGGCCGACCTGGGGAATCTTGAGGGGCGCTCCCTCGACCACCTCGAAGCGGAAGCCGTCGGCTCCCAGGACAGCACCGGGGAAGACGATGCAGCCGTTACCGAGGTGGACGATACCCTGCAGGACAACGCCCGTGTCGAGCCGGCATCGCTCGCCGATCCGGCTCCTCCCGTCGATCGCGCAGTGTGCTCCGATGGTCGTGCCGTCGCCGACGATCGCTCCATCTCCGACGATCGCGTAGGGGCCGATCGAGACGCCGGCACCGAGGCTCGCCGACGGCGCCACGAGCGCCGTCGGATGGACACCCGCCTCGCGGGGCGGTTCCGGGTAGAGCCGCTCGATCAGTCGGACGACGCCGCTCCAGATCTCGGCGATCTCGAGCCGTGGGCGACCGGCCAGGCCGTCGGAGACGGCGCCGGCCGGAACGATGAGAAGTCCGGCCCTGCTCTCGCGGGCGTCGTGGAGCGCCTTCTCGTCGACGACGAACGACAGTTGATCGTCCGCGGCATCGGCGAGAACCGCCAGGCCGTCGAAAGACCGGTCGACGCTCTCCGCGTCGAGCAGGCGCCCTCCCAGGAAGGTCTCGAGATCGGCGGCGGTCGGCCGCCAGGCGGCTTCTGTCCGGAAGGCCGAGCTTTCCATGATGGTCCCCTTCGTGTCCTCGCGCCGGCATCAGCGTCGGCGTTCGACGGGATCATAGCGGTCCGGGGGCCGCCGAGGCGCGCGCCGCTGGTTGGCGGCGGCGGAAAGCCGTAGAGTCTGACCGTCCAACCTATTACCGGGAGGAGGCGAGGATGGCGAGACTCATCGTCGGACACACGACGCACAACAGCTGCCGGATCTGGGTGCGTGCGCATCCTCGTTATCCGGTGGCGTTCGTTCGCCTTTTTGGCGCCGGAGTGGACCGCGAGCAATCGCGGCTACTCGAGGAGCGCCACTTCTTCACCCGGGTCTTCGAGTTCAGGCAGCTCGACGCCGCGACCGAGTACGAGTGCTCGGTGACCTTCGGCGAGACCGAGGGTGCGCCCGCCGACGAGCGGGTCGAGTTCGGGCACATCACGGGGCGGCTGCGGACCTTCCCGGCTCCCGGAGCCGACGAGCCGCTGGTCTTCCTCTTCGGTAGCTGCAACCTGCACAGCCTGGGTCTGATTCAGCGACCGGGGCCGGCCTACCGGCGCCTCGCCAAGATCGCCGCCGCCGAGGACGCCGCGTTCATGCTTCACTGCGGCGACCAGATCTACTACGACGTCCCCGAGGCCTCGAAGTCACCCTCGATCGACGAGTACCGGGAGAAGTACCTCGACGCCTGGGGTGACAGTCGTCCGACGCGCCGGTTTCTCACCCGGCTCCCCCACTACATGATCCTCGACGACCACGAGATGGTGGACAACTTCGCCAACGACATGAACGCCTCCCGCTACGGATCGACACCCGATCTGATCCGCGACGCCAGTCTTCGCGTCTACCGGGAGTTCGTCCACATGCGCAATCCGCAGGTCTTCGGGGACCAGGGGCTCTACTTCCACTTCTCCCACGGCCGCTATCGTTTCTTCGTCCTCGATACGCGAACCGAGCGCTACGCGAGGAAGGAATCCGAGTGCCGTTGCATCGTCAGCCCGACCCAGATGGGCCACCTCAAGCGCTGGCTGCGCAAGTACCGGGACGAGGTGAAGTTCGTCGTCACACCGGTGCCGTTCGTCGGCGAGGTGCGCAACAACAACGACAAGTGGAACGGCCGTCCCTTCCGCGCCCAGCGCGAGGAGGTGATGCGCTTCCTGCTCGACAACGACATCGGTGGGCTGACCTTCCTCACCGGGGACATGCACTGCTCGTACCATGGGCGGCTGACACTGGAGGACGAGCGACGGACACTCGTCGTCGACGAACTGATGGCGAGCCCGATCAACCAGATCGGCAAGCGGTCGCTGGAGGCCTTCATCTCAGGAGTGACCCGCGCGTCGGCTGACGGGAGCTTCACCTACACCTCGAAGCTCGAACGTGGGGAGTTCTACGACGGTCACTCGAACGCGATGCTGGTGCGAGTCAGCGACCGCACGGTCCACTGGGAGGTCTTTCGCACCAAGAAGGACCGCCGCAATGAGCTCAGCGGCGCCTTCCCGGTGTGAGCGGGTTCCGTCGACCAGAAGTCTAGTCTGCCGGGTCGAGGGCGCGGAACGACACCGCCAGAGACCCGCTCTCGGTCCGCAGCTCGAGCACGTCGCGGTCGATGTGCCAGGTCGCCGCGCTCTCGAGGGCGTCGAAGAACCAGAGCTCCCGCTCGGTGACCGGTGGTGCGCAGGCCCGCCGTGTCGCCGACGCGGAACCGATCTCTATCGTCGCGTCGCCGGCCGTGTAGCTCGCCTGGAACCGGTTGCAGCCACCCGAACCGCTGACCCGCCCATCGCTTTCGAAGGTCGCCGTCGGGATACCGGTCGGATCGACGCTCACCACCGCCTCGCGACCGTTGTTGATACCGGTCGCCTCCCAGGTCGTGCCGACGAGATCGTGGTCGGGACGTGGGACCAGCGTCATGAGCGGTTCGCCCTGGCCGTCGAGCAGCCGCAGGCGATCGCCCTCGACGGCGAACCCGGCGACCTCTTCGAGGGCGGCGAGAAAGGCCTGCTCCTGGCGCGTGCGCGGCTCGTCCGGGCAGGCCATCATCGTGCTGTGCATCATGCCGAAGGTGAGCGAGTCGCCCTCGGATTCGTAGCCTCCGCCGAAGCGGTTGCAGCCCGCGAATCCACCGGCCGTCGCCGCCCCGCCATCGAACTCGAGCGTCGCCTCGTATCCCTCGGCGACCTTCCCGCGGCCGGCCGCGAAGGAGGCGAGCTGCCAGGCGCCGTCGGTCAGGCCCCTCGGTGGATCAGCCTCGCGACTCGCGCGCATCGATCTCACCTCGGCGAGCTCGTAGACCAGCGATGAGGCGTCGGCGGGCGGGTTGTCACGTTCACGCACCCTGACCAGCAGCTCGTAGGCGAAGCCCTCCTGGTAGTCGAAACCGTCGATCGAATCGTAGAACAGCTCCCAGTCGGCGTCGGGCGCCCGCTTGACCCGAAGGCAGGTGCGGGGCCCGACACCGACGCAGTCCTCGAGACGCGAGTCGACCCAGAGAGTCCGGAGTCCGGTCTCCTGGCCGTTCGGATCGCCGGGATCGTGGGCGCACATGGGCTGGGTGGAGAGGATGCCGAGCGCCAGCAGGCACGAGGCGACTCGGCTCGTGTGGATCGGTGTCATCGGACCCCCTGTCGAGAGCCGAGTCTACCCGAGGGCGACGCGGCCGCAGAGCTGTTCCAGCCGCTACTCGAGGACGACCTTGGCGTCGCCGATCTTGAGTCCCACCTCGATGCGGGCTGTGCCCTCGCCCTCGAACCAGTAGAGCTTGGCGCCGAGGAGCGCCTTGCGCCTACCCTCCATGTGGTCGTCGGCGACGGTCACGCTGGCGTCGCCGATCTTGGTCCTGACGCCCACCGAGGCGACCTGGCTCTCGGGCGCGCGGATCGTCAGGTCGCCGATGCCCATGGTTACCGAGAGATCCTTGGCTCCGCTTCGAATCTCCACGTCGCCGATACCGATCCGGACAGCGAGCGGGGACCACCTGGGCACCTCGACGCGCCCGTCGAGCTCCAGCTTGCGCAGCTTCCACTTGGACAGTCCGACCAGGCGCACCTCGAATCCCTCGTCGGTCTCGATCGGCTCGAGCCGCAGTCGGCGCCGGTACTTCGCGCACAGGGAGTCCGAGAGCTTGGGCCGGCAGCGTACGTCGAGGTCGGCTCTCACCTCGGAGCGGTCGGTCGCCTCGATGTCGATCTCGCCGATACCGAAGCGGATAGACACCGGACGCCCCATCTCGATCGGATGGATGAAGGGCGCGTCACCCAGGACGGTGATCTCCTCGCCGAAGATCAGGCCGTCGGGTAGGGCTCCGTCGGTCTGAACGGAGCCCTCGGTCGGCGGCTTGGGCTCTCGGCCGGAGCCGGGATCGTCCCAGCCACCGGAACCGGCTCCGAAGGCGATGGCCGGCAGGCCGGCGAGCAGAACGACCGCGGACAGGACTCTTCTCATGCTCGGGCTCCTCTTACCCGGGCAGACGGAACCGAGGCGCGCTTTGTTACAGCGGTCGGAGGACCGGGAGAGGCTAGGCTGCTTGCGACGCGGCTTTGACCGTCTTGGGCTCGTCGGGGGGAGAAGCCGGCTGCGGCAGATTGCGGATGAGGGTGCGTACGCCGAACTGCGTCAGGCTGACGCGGAGCCGTCGTCCGAGCTCCGTGATGGTCTCGCCGAGAGGCCGGCGCAACAGCAGGCCGTCGACGATCCAGCGTCTGCGCTCGGCGCGCCGCTCCGACGGAAAGACGAACTGACCGCCCGGGAAGGTCGCCGGGAAGTCCCGATAGCGGACCCGCGGGTCGACGGCCAGGCTGAGGAAGCGCTTGGCGTTGTACATCACCAGCTCGTCGTCGACGAAGTCCTTCAGGATCGCCTCGACCTGACCGGGCTCGGCACGCTCACCGAAGGTGCGCTCGATGTCCTGCGGACTGCGCATCTTCCAGCAGTAGTCGTAGATGTCTCGCTCGAGT
This sequence comes from Candidatus Multivoradales bacterium, assembly GCA_965223875.1. Lineage (GTDB taxonomy): Bacteria > Acidobacteriota > Thermoanaerobaculia > Multivoradales > JAHEKO01 > CBDCXS01. Next base: position 149,935 of record OZ245024.1, read on the forward strand.
CCGCGCAGGCGGCGCACCCACTTCTTGCCGTTCCTGCGCGTGTCGATGAGGAGCAGGCTCTTCTGGGTCGGCACCATGAGGAGGTGGGAATAGGGATAGGCGTTCTGCCAGTCGCGGACCACCCTCGACAGGGTCGAGAACGCCGCCCCCTTCTCCTTGCCGAGGAGGAACTCGCAGTCGAAGAAGAAGGCGATCCTGTCGAGGGACTCCTCGGAGAAGGGATAGACGTGACCGTAGGCGGGCGAGGCCCAGATCGGCTCGAGGTCCCATTGCTCCGGATTGCTGTGGTAGGGACTGAAGCGCTCGAGATAGAGCACCGGGGCCGACTGTGGTGGCTGCAGGTGGTAGACCGAACGGGCGACGTCGGCCAGCTTCTCGAGCTCCTCTTCGCTCTCTCCGGGGAAGCCGAAGAGCCAGTTCCAGTTGACAAAGATCCCCGTCTCGAGGCCCCACTTGAGCGTCTGGGTGTTCTGGATCTGCGTCGTGCCCTTCTTCATCAGCCGCAGCGTCTGATCGCTCAAGCTCTCGAGGCCGGGCTGGATCCAGCCGATACCGGCCTCCTTCATCAGGTACATCTGATCCCGCGTCAGGTTCGACTTGGTCTCCCAGAAGAACTCAGCCACCGGAGAGTCGGCGAGCTTCGGCAACAGGCTCTTGAAGTAGCCCATGTCGAGGATGTTGTCGGTAATCTCCATGCGCCTGAGACCGTGACGGCGGACCAGCTCCTCCATCTCGGCCGCCGCCCTCTCGGGACCCTTGGCGCGGAAGGCCATGCCCTCTCGGTTGAAGGCGCAGAAGGTGCAGTGCTGCTTGGCTCCCCACCAGCAGCCGCGGGAGGTCTCCATCGCCAGTCCGGGGACGACCTGCTCTCGATGCTTGAAGCTCTCGAGCTGCTCGAAGTAGTCGAAGAAGTCGGGGTACGGGAGCGTGTCGAGCTCCTGGCCGTTGAGCGGCGGCGACGGACAGTTGAGACCGTGGCCCTGCCTGAGGAAGCCGACCTTGTCGCTCCCCTGCTCCCCGTCGAGGAGGCTCCTGACGAGCTCGGGGAAGGTGAAGTCGCACTCACCCCGGCCGACGAAGTCGATCTCCGGATAGCAGGCGATGAGCTCCTCGCCCTGCTCGCCCTCACAGTTGGCGCCGCCGATGACGGTGAGGATCTCCGGGCGGCGCCGCTTGATCTCCTTGATCAGAGCCAGCGAGCAGCAGTTCGACTGGAAGGTCGAGCTGAAGCCGACCATCCAGGGATCGCGCGCGAGGATCTCGTCGATCGCCTCGTTGGCGATGAACTGTCGCGCCTCGTCGACCATGTGGCGCAGCGCCGACAGCGGATCGAGGTCGGGAAACCACTGCCTCAGGGTGGCCGCGTAGTGGCTGTCCCGGATGAGCTCGTCGTGGTAGGCAACGAGTTCCTCTTCGCCCTTGTCGTGGGCGACGCAGGAGAAGACGAACTCACCCAACAGGGCCTTCCCGGTGGCACTGATCCACTCGTGGGCGCGGGGCGTCAGCCGCTCGGCGAACCGCATGTTGAGGTAGAGCACCTCGGAGCGGATGCCGTTGTGCAGCAGGTCGGCCTTGAGCTGGCTGGCGCCCAGAGCCGGGCATCGCAGGCCCTGGAAAGGGGGTACGACCAGGAGAACGAGAGGCGTCTCCGGTGGTCGGATGGGCTTTTCGTTCGCTGCGGACGTCTCGATCATCGATGCGGCCTCGTCTGTGACCCCGGAACAGTGAAGATACCATAGCCTACCCTGTTGAGCGGGTGATCCCGCCCTTTTGGGTAGGTGTCGAGCCCGATGCGAAGTCCGATCTTGACAGCGGCGGAGAGGCTGACGAGAATACATTCGCCGGAGGTACCGCGCTCCCCGATCTCAGCTCGCCTGCTCCATCCTCCCGCGAAGGCCGCCCGCGCAGGACTCGCGACGGCGGAACCGATCGAATGCACCCCAGACGTCCCAGAGGTATCAGTCTTCGTCTGTCCGGCATGCGCCTGACCGGCATCTGCGTGGCGGCGATCGCCCTGGCTGCCGGAGCGACTGTGGGTGGATGGGGCTTCGCCGAGGGACTGACGACCCTGAGCGAGGTCGACCGGCTGCGCGAGGACAACGAGCGGCTGCTGGCCGAGCACGAGGCGCTGATCTCGCGCCTTTGGAAGCTCCAGATCCAGCTCACGACTCACGAGCGGCGAACCCAGGCGCTGGCCCAGGTCGCCGGCGTCGAGCTCGAGGAGGCGTCGCTCGGGATGGGCGGCGTCGATCCTGAGACCGGCCTGGCGGCCACTCGGCTCGACACACTGAGCTCGCGCAGCGCCCGCCTGGGACAGCTTCTCGACGATGTCGAGACCCGACTCGCGGAGATTCCCTCGGTGGTACCCGCACTCGGTCCGATCACCAGCCGATTCGGCTACCGGACCGATCCCCTGACCGGAGAGCGCTCTTTCCACCGGGGTATCGACATCGATGGTGAGCCGGGGGAAGCCGTCTACGCCGCGGCCTCCGGGATCGTTCGTCTGGCCGGCCGCAACGGCGCGCTCGGCAACGCCGTCCGCCTCAGCCACGGGGCCGGTGTGGTGACCCGGTACGGACACCTCTCCGGGATCGCCGTCGAGATCGGGCAGGAGGTCGAGCAGGGCGACATCGTGGGCTTCGTCGGCCGCACCGGCCGCGCCACCGGTACCCATCTGCACTTCGAGGTCCTCGTAGGCGGCCGTCCGGTCGACCCGCTGCGCTACATCGACGCCAGCCGCGCCGGTCCCTGACGACCTCCACGGCCGGTCGCCGCCACCCTCTTCCCTGCCCCGCCCGAGAGGCGGAATAGGTACCGGGAGCGGATTGTTGCTCTGCTAGACTGAAACCCCCCGAAGACGCTTCGCGTCTCGACCCATTCCCCCCTGGAAAGACGATGCTCGACAAGGCCCTGACGAAGGTTTTCGGCAGCCGACACGACCGCGAGGTCAAGAAGATGCTGCCTCTCGTGGCGGCGATCAACGACCTCGAGCCTCGCATGAAGGCTCTGGACGACGACGGACTCAGGGCCCTGGTCGCCGACTTCCGCGGCCGCATCGACCAGGGAGCGACGCTCGACGATCTACTGGTCGAGGCGTTCGCCGCATCGCGCGAAGCGGCCTGGCGGACCATCGGCCAGCGCCCCTACGACGTTCAGCTGATGGGCGGCATGGTGCTGCAGCGTGGCTCGATCGCCGAGATGAAGACCGGTGAGGGCAAGACCCTGATGTCGACGCTCGCCGCGTTTCTCAACGCGCTCGACGGTAAGGGGGTCCACATCGTCACGGTGAACGACTACCTGGCGCGCCGCGACTCCGAGTGGATGGGCTCGATCTACCGGTTCATGGGCTACAGCGTCGGCTGTGTCCAGACCGGTCTCTCCGAAGCCGAGCGCAAGACCGCCTACGAGGCCGACATCACCTACGCGACCAACAACGAGCTCGGCTTCGACTACCTGCGCGACAACATGAAGTTCGGCCTCGAGTCGATGGTTCAGCGGGGGCACAACTTCGCCATCATCGACGAGGTCGATTCGATCCTCGTCGACGAGGCGCGTACGCCACTGATCATCTCGGGCCCGTCGGAGGAGTCGGTCGACAAGTATTACCGGATCGATCGTCTGATCCCGCGGCTGGCGCGCGGCGAGGAGATCGAGGAGGGAGACACCAAGTACACCACCGGTGACTTCCTTGTCGACGAGAAGGCCCACACGGTGACCCTGACCGAGGAGGGGGTCGCCAAGGTCGAGAAGCTCGCCGGGGTCCAGAACCTCTACGACCTAGAGAACATGGACCTGCTGCACGGCATCAACCAGGGCCTGCGGGCGCACCACCTCTTCAAGCGCGATGTCGAGTACCTGCTCAAGGACGGGCAGGTGGTCATCGTCGACGAATTCACCGGCCGCATGATGCCGGGCCGCCGCTGGTCCGACGGTCTGCACCAGGCGGTGGAGGCCAAGGAGGGCGTGCGTATCGAGCGCGAGAACCAGACGCTCGCGACGATCACGTTCCAGAACTACTTCCGGATGTACGACAAGCTCTCCGGGATGACCGGCACGGCGGACACCGAGGCCACCGAGTTCGCCCAGATCTACGACCTCGACGTCTCGGTCATTCCCACCAACAAGCCGATGATCCGCGACGACCGCGGGGATCTCGTCTACCGCAGCGAGCGCGAGAAATGGGACGCCGTCGTCGAGGAGATCGTCGACTGTCACGAGCACGGCCAGCCGGTTCTGGTCGGCACGATCTCGATCGAATCGAGCGAGATGCTCTCCAAGCGGCTCAAGCGCAAGGGTGTGCCCCATGTGGTGCTCAACGCGAAATACCACGAGAAGGAGGCGTCGATCGTCGCCCAGGCGGGCCGCAAGGGGGCGGTGACGATCGCCACCAACATGGCGGGTCGCGGCACCGATATCGTGCTCGGCGGTAACCCCGAGGGACTTGCCCGGGCGCAGATCGACCCGGCAGAGGACGCGGAGGCCTACGACGAGGCGCTGGCGCGCTATACGGAGTCTTGCGCCGCGGAGAAGCAGGAGGTCCTCGAGGCGGGCGGGCTGCACATTCTCGGCACCGAGCGGCACGAGTCGCGGCGGATCGACAACCAGCTTCGCGGACGCTCGGGCCGTCAGGGCGATCCGGGCTCGTCGCGCTTCTTCCTCTCGCTGGAGGACGATCTGATGCGGATCTTCGGCTCCGAGCGGGTGCAGGGGCTGATCGGCCGTCTCGGACTCGAAGAGGGCGAGCCGATCGAGGCCAAGATGGTGACCCGGGCGATCGAGCGCGCCCAGGGACAGGTCGAAGGGCGCAACTTCGAGATGCGCAAGCACCTGCTCGAGTACGACGACGTCATGAACAAGCAGCGCGAGGCCATCTATCAGCTTCGCCGGGACATCCTCGAGGGCACCGAGGGCCGCGAGTACCTGCAGAAGATCTCGGGCGACGTTATCGACTACGTGCTCGACACCCACTGCCCGGACAAGCTCGATCCCGACGACTGGAACCTCACCGAGGTTTCGACCGACATGCTGGCGTACTTCGACCTCAATACCGCGGAACTCGACCGACCCCTCGAGGAGCTCGGGATCGACGAGCTCCGCGAGATTCTCGGCGACGCGGCGCAGGCGAAGTACGAGGCCAAGGTCGAGCGCCTCGGCGATGAGCTGATGCGGATGATGGAGCGTGACGTGATGCTCCGGGTGGTCGACCACTCCTGGAAGGACCATCTGCTGGCCCTCGATCACCTCAAGGAAGGCATCGGACTGCGCGGCTACGGGCAGAAGAACCCGCTTCAGGAGTACAAGCGGGAGAGCTTCGAGCTGCTCGAGGCGATGAAGGAGCGGATCGAGGACACCATCATCAAGACGCTCTTCCGTCTGGAGCCGGCCAGCGAGGAGCAGCTCGAGGAGCGCCGACGCGAGCGCGCCGCGGCGAGCAAGTTCCGCTTCGGTCCCCCGAAGGCGGCCCCCGGCGCGCCGCAGGCTCCCCAGACCGTTACCCGGTCGGGCGAGAAGGTCGGGCGAAACGCGCCCTGTCCCTGCGGCTCGGGCAAGAAATACAAGAAGTGCTGCGGTGCCGCCAGCCAGGTGGCCGGCTGATCCTCAGCCTCGAGAGGCGATCCTCAGGTCCCGCAGGAGCGGCTGACTCGGCGGGCTAGGAGATCTCGCCCCGCTTGCGGAGCTTCTTCAGCAGCTTGTTCTTGGCTTTCTCGTCGGCCAGCGGCTCGCATTCGACCGGCGGCCGGGTGGTACCGACCTCCCTGGCGCGGGCGAGAGCCTCGTCCTCACTGCCGTAGTACTCCACCTCGAGGCTGGCGCCGGCGTTCGAGTTGGCCCACAGGCCTCCCCCGCTCGCCTCGCTGTCCAGCGGCAGGAACCACGAGTAGTCGAGTCCCTCACACAGCGACGCGGCAAGGCGATAGACCTTGCGCTGCATCGCCCCGGTGCCGGAGAAGGACGTCGCGGCCTGATCCGAGAGCATGAAACGGTTCTCGGCGATCTTCATGACCTCACTGGCTTGCGACGTTTCCGGAAGGGCGACGAGGAAGAGCAACGAAACGACGACGACGATCACTATCCTGGGCGACACCTTGACCTCCTCTCCGTCGAACGGTCCGTAAGGAACCCTCAAGCATTGAGCGTGCCAGGTCCGGGATGCGGCCCCCCGCGCCCGGTGATATCCTCTCGCGCCAAACCCGCGCCCAACGGGTGACCGGAAGACCACAGACGACGCGAAGAACATGAGCGATAAGCCCCCCAGAACGGCCCTGACCTTCGACGACGTGCTCATCGAGCCCGGCTTCTCGACGGTCCATCCCAACGACGTCGACCTCTCCACCGTCCTCTGCCGCGGCATCGAGATGAATATCCCGATCATCTCCGCGGCCATGGATACCGTGACCGAAGCCCGGTTGGCCATCGCGCTGGCCCAAGCGGGTGGCATGGGCGTCGTTCACAAGAACCTCTCGATCGACGAGCAGGCGCTCGAGATCGACAAGGTGAAGCGCAGCGAGGCCGGGATGATCGTCGATCCGGTCACTATGCGTCCCGGGCAGCTGATTCGCGAGGCTCTCGAGGTCATGGCGCACTACAAGATCTCGGGTGTCCCGGTGACCGACGACCAGGGGCAGCTGGTCGGCATCCTGACCAATCGGGACCTGCGCTTCGAGACCGACGTCTCGAAGCGGATCGACGAGCTGATGACCAAGGAGAACCTGGTCACGGTCCCGGAGGGTACGACACTCGAAGAGGCCAAGCGACTCCTCCACAAGCATCGCATCGAGAAGCTGCTCGTCGTCGACGACCACGGAGGGCTGACCGGTCTGATCACGGTCAAGGACATCCAGAAGGCGGTCGAGTTCCCGATGGCGTGCAAGGACGAGCTCGGCCGGCTGCGCGTGGCGGCCGCCGTCGGAGCTTCGGGTGATTTCATGGACCGGGCCGCCGAGATGGTCGCGGCGAAGGCCGATCTCCTGGTCCTCGACTCTTCACACGCGCACAGCGAGGGGGTTCTGAACGCTGTCGAGACGCTTCGGGAGGCGTTTCCCGAGGTCCGGATCATGGCCGGCAACGTGGCGACGGCCGAGGGGACCCGCGCCCTCGTCGAGCGGGGCGTCGACGCCGTCAAGGTCGGCATCGGGCCGGGCTCGATCTGTACCACCCGCGTCGTCACCGGCGCCGGGATGCCGCAGGTCACCGCGGTTCGCGATTGCAGCCTGGCGGCCGCCGAGCACGGCATCCCGGTGATCGCCGACGGCGGTATCAAGTTCTCCGGCGATGTGGTCAAGGCGATCGCCAGCGGGTCGCACTCGGTGATGATCGGGTCGCTCTTCGCGGGTAGCGAGGAGAGTCCGGGCGAGACGATTCTCTATCAGGGGCGCACATACAAGGCCTATCGGGGAATGGGCTCGCTGTCGGCGATGCGCCGTGGTGGCGCCGAGCGCTATTTTCAGGACGGCGAGGGCCCGCTCTCCAAGCTCGTGCCGGAAGGCATCGAGGGAATGGTCCCCTTCAAGGGCAGCGTGCACCAGATGCTGGTTCAGCTGACCGGCGGACTGCGGTCCGGGATGGGGCTGGCCGGCTGCGACTCGGTCGACTCGCTCCGCACCGAGTCGAGACTGCTCCAGGTCACCAGTGCCGGCTTGAAGGAGAGCCACGCGCACGACGTGGTGATTACCAAGGAAGCGCCGAACTACTGGGTCGAGCGCTAGGCGGCCCGATCACGGGTCTCGGCCGATCGGCGTCCTCAGCTCGCGGTGCGAGTAAGCCAACTGGCGGGCCCCTCGCCCGCCGCTTCGACCGGAATCCAGGCGAGCGCCACCAGCTTCAGCTCGAGATCGGTTCGTCGCGGCTTGAGATCGACCGTCCCGAGCTCCTCGCGCATCGGGTCGTAGCGCTCCTCCATCGCGTCGATCTCGGCCTCGAGCTCGGCTTCGAGATCCGCCAGACGCCCTTCGAGCGTGTCGAGAGCCTCTTCGGCTCGACGAACGTCCTCGGCCTCCTTGCTCGAGCGTCCGAAGCCGCGGACGGCGCTCCCCGCCTTGGAGAGGGTCGTCGAGGAGAGTCGTTTGCGTCCCAGGAAGGCCGACAGGATCGTCGTGCCCATCGAGATCACGTTGTCCAGCTTCTTCGACGAAGCCTGCTCCCGCTCCACCTCGACCTTGTTCTGTGCCCGCCCGACGCGATCCTCGATCGTCTGCAGCCGCTTCGCGTAGCGTTGCCGCAGCTCGTCGATCTTCCGGTCCCTCTCCTGCCTGGCCAGCTCGCCCAGGCGAATGCGGAAGTCCCCTTCGGTCTCGCCCGGACGAGAGAGCTCGTCGAGAAGCTCGCTCTCGAAGAGCGTGAACGTGCTGTTTCGATAGAGATGCTCGTCGAGAGCCTTCTCGTAGGCGCGCAGCGTCGTCTCCGTGGGGGCGCCCTGATCGAACGGTGCGTAGCTCGCCGGACCCGCCGGCTCGTCCAGCAGCCGGCCGCGGTCGACGTCGACGGGCACGGCGTCGTGCCAACTGATGCCCGAGCGATCACCGAACGGGACGAGCGCGAGGGCCTTGTCGACCGACGCCTCGCGGGTGCGCGATCGATTGGTGAAGTGGACGGTCGCGAGCCCGAGGACGCCAGGGAGATAGGCCAGATCGGTGGCGTAGCGATCCACCGGGAGGAAGACCTCGGGGACGTCGGGCGGAACCAGGGGCCGGGCGTCGGTGGCGGTACCGGCCGGCCGAGCCGCGGTGGTCGTTGCCGGCGGCATGGCCGTATCCGGAGTCGATGCGCCGCTCTCTGCTCCACTCGGCCGGCTTCCCTCGCTCAGCTCCCTGATCTGGCCCCGCGTCAGCGGGCCGCGCAGGTACGACATGGCCCATCGGGTCCGGAACAGAACGGGACCGGACTCGTGGACGTTGTGGAGCAGAAAGATCCTCTTGCCCAGGCCCGAGAGCAGCCGCTCGGTCTCGGAGCGGTCGAATCCGGCGCCGACCCCTTCGAGGCCGTCGAGAACGCGCAGCTTGTCGCGCTCCGTCTGGAGGCGTCCGAGAAACCATGTCCCGGTGTTCGAGAGGCCCTTGTAGTCGAGGTCGACGGGGTTCTGGGTTGCCAGCACGACACCGAGGCCGTAGGCGCGTGCCTGCTTGAGCAGGGTCAGGAGGGGGCGCTTCGACGGCGGCTCGGCGACCGGCGGCATGAAACCGAAGATCTCGTCCATGTAGAGGATGGCGCGCAGCGACGAGGTTCCGGGACGGGTCCGGACCCAGGAGAGCACCTCGTTCAGGAGCAACGTGACGAAGAACATCCGTTCGCTCTCCGACAGATGGGCGATCGAGACGATCGACAGCCGCGGCCGGCCCTCGGGGGTGAACAGGAGGCGGCCCGCGTCGAGCGGATCGCCGACGAGCCAGCTCTGGAAGCCGGGGGCGGCGAGCAGGCTGTTGACCTGCATCGCCAGTTCGAAGCGCTCGTCCTGGGGGTAGAAGGTCTCGATGTCGACGACACCGATCCGCTCCATCGGAGGGGTCTGGATCGCGCCGATCAGGCCGCCCAGGTCGAGGTCCTGCCCCGCTCTCCACGAACGGTCGAGAATCGACGAGAGCAGGATGTGCTCGCGGCTCTTGATCGGGTCGGCGCCGATGCCGAGCAGGGTGAGGATGCTGGTCACCGTTGTCGAGACACGATCACGGAACAGATCGCCGTCGTCGATGACGGCCGCCGGAGGCGCCGCCAGCGAGCCGAGAATCGAGATCGGCAGGCCGGCCTCCGAGCCCGGCGTGTAGATCGCCATGTCGACGGTCTCGCGCAGCTTGGCGATACGCGCGGCCGACTGGTCCCACTTGGCCAGTCCCGTGCGCCAGAGCTCAGCCTGCTGCGCGGCGAGCTCGGCAACGCTCAGTCCCTTGGATTCGGCGTCGTCGGCGTTCACCCAGGGCTCGAACGACTCGGCGGCCAGATCGGGAAACGTGAGCAGGAGGTTTCCCAGGTCACCTTTCGGATCGATGGCGATGGCCGGCACACCGTCGAGAGCGGCCTCCTCGAGGAGCGAGATGCACAGGCCGGTCTTGCCGCTGCCGGTCATGCCGACGCACACGGCGTGCGTGGTGAGGTCCTTGGAGTCGTAGAGAAGATAGCCGGGACGGGTCTCGTCGGTCGCGTCCGGGTCGACTTCGCGACCGAGATAGAACGCGCCGAGCTTCTCGTAGGCTTGCATCGGAATCCCTCCTTCGCGGACCGAGTCCGCCGCTACCAGACCTCAGGATCCAGATCGTATGGCATCGGAGTCAGGTTCACCGGTCCGGTCTCGTCGAGGTAAAGGAGATCCTCGATGCGGATGCCGAAGCCGGCGTCGGGGTCGTAGAGGCCGGGCTCGAGGGTGAAGACGTCTCCGACCTCGAGATGACTCTCCGCCCCTGAACCGCGGAAGCTGGGTTGCTCGTGGAGCTCGAGTCCGACGCCGTGTCCGAGTCCGTGGACGTAGCCGCGCACGGTGCCGGGTGTCGAGCGCTGCGTCTCCCAGCCGGCGTCCTCGAAGAGGTCACAGACCGCGCTCTGCAGGGCGGGCGCGAAGACCCCGGCCCGGGCGCGGCCGATCGACTCCTCCAGCGCCCGTCGGACCAGCGCGTGGGAGGCAGCGACCGTCGGCGTCGGCTCGCCGACGCAGAAGGTCCGGGTGCAGTCGGCGAAACAGCCCCGGCCGCGCGGATAGAGATCGACGACGATGGTCTCGCCGGCCGTCAGTTCCCGATCGTCGTCGCCCTGGGTGTGCGGTACGGCGGCATCACCTCCGGCGCTGACGATGTTGCCCTCGGGCTCTTCGAGTCCCGCCCCGAGGAAGTGCTCGCGCACGAGCGAGCGGAGTCCGCCCGCCGTCAAGGCCCTCCCGTTCGAGAGCAGCGCGCCGTCCGCGGATCTCTCCGCCGTGGCGAGGGCCGACGCGACCGCGCGCATGGCGGCGCAGGTGGTCGCGGCGACACGCTCGATCTCCCTCAGCTCGCTTGCCGTCTTCGACTTGCGGGCCAGTCTCATCTGCCGGCTGAAGTCGACGACATCGAACCCGTCGCCCGAGAGCGCCGCGAGGGCCGTCGCGGCCGGTCCGGCCGGATAGCTTCCCGCCAGCGCCAGGCGGCCCCCGTCGAGCCCGCTCTCTCGTAGGGCCGCGCTCCAGAAGCGGTGGGTTCGTCCGCCGCGGCTCGCGGCTGCGACGGTCCGATCGTCGTCGGTCAGCCGCGCGGGGCCGAGCAGCTCGAGCCCCGAGCGGGCCGCTTCGTCGCGCTCCATGTCGGTCATGAAGGCGAGCGCCGGCTGCCCGCTCGTCGGCATGATGACCGCGCACTCTCCCACGTGCACCGGCCCGGTGAAGGTCGCCAGGTCGGGGTCGGAGCTCGAGCTCGCGACGACGAGCAGTGCGTCGGCGGCGGCGTCCGCCAGCAGGACTCGGATTCGCTCCAGCCGATCGTGATCGAGTGGCCGATCCGAGGTGCCGATCTGGTCGGAAGCCCGAAGCTGACCGGAACCGGAGTGTTGTGGGATCAGTGCCTCCGACCTAGAGGTTGCGCTCGACGAACTGCTCCAGAGCGGCCTTCGGCAGGGCGCCCATGACGCGATCGGCGATGGCGCCGTCCTTGAACAGGATCAGCGTTGGAATGCTCTGCACCTGGTAGTTGAAGGCGATGTCCTGGTTCTCGTCGACGTTGAGCTTGGCGATCTGGACCTTGCCGTCCATCGAGTCGGCGAGCTCCTCGAGAACGGGAGCGATCATGCGGCAGGGGCCGCACCACTCGGCCCAGAAGTCGACCAGGACCGGCCTGTCGGACTGCAGCACGTCGCTGTCGAAGGTGGTGGAGTTCACTGTGGCGATCTTGTCGCTTGCCATGACGTTGGGTTCCTCTCGTTCGATGGGTATCGCGGCCCTGCGAATCGATCAGGGCTCGGGTACTTGCGTTCTGGGGATCTTGGGGTTCAGGCGAATGGGTGTACGGATACGGGCGTTCAGGAACGCTTCGACTCGGGATAACAATCTCTCACCCGAAAGTATTCTCTCGTCGCCTCCGCGTCCAGAGCGATCTGCTCCTTGAGCTCTTCGACGCTGGAAAAGGCCTTCTCGCCACGTACGCGTCGATGGAGGCCGATGACGGCGCGGGTGCCGTACAGATCTCCCTCGTAGTCGAGAATATGCCCCTCGATGACCCGCTGCATCTCGTCCTCGAAGGTCGGCCGGCGACCGATGTTGACCACGGTGGGCCGGGTGATCTCGGGCTCGGCGTCGAGTCGGACCTCTCCGATGTAGACACCGTCCGAAGGCAACAGCTCGTTCTCAGAGGCCAGATTGATCGTCGGCCAACCGAGCGTGCGGCCGCGTTGGGCGCCGCGCACGACGATGCCGGCCATACAGTAGGGGCGGCCGAGCATCTCGTTCGCCGCTTCGATCTCGCCGGCGGCAACGGCGCTGCGGATTCGTGTGCTCGATACCGGCTGGCCGTCGAGCTCGACCAGGTCGACGGCGAAGGCGTCGAAACCGAAGTCCTGCCCCATCGCGCGCAGCAGGGAGAGATCGCCCTCCCGTCGGTGCCCGAAGGTGAAGCCGCTGCCGACATAGACCTCGCGCATACCGAGCTTCTCGTGCAGCAGCTCGCGAACGAAGCGCCGCGCCGGGGTGAGGGAGAAGTCCGGCGTGAAGGCGACCTCGACGAGCGCTTCGACGCCGAGGCTCTCGAGCAGCTCGCACTTCTGGTCCCGGGTGGTGATTAGGACGGGAGCGCGCTCGGGATCGAGTATCGCCGCAGGGTGCGGACGAAAGCTGACGGTTACCGGCGTGAGACCGGTCTCCCGGGCGCGGGCGACCATCATGCCGATCACATCGCGCTGCCCGAGGTGGAGTCCGTCGAAATTGCCGATCGACCCGATCGTGCCACGCGGCAGGTCGGTTCGTGCCCAGCTGTTCTCGTAGATGTCCACGTCGGAAGCCTCCGGAACGGATCGTTTTGCTCGCCTCTCGGCGCTCAGACTCTGGAGATCGTCTCCCCGAGGGCCGGGGACTCAATGAGCTCGACCTCGGACCCGACGATGGCGCCGACGAGGTCGTCGGCGTAGGCCTCGGAGATCTCGATGTCGACGAAGCTCCCGGCCAGTGCCACGCCGTCGTTGATCAGGATGCTCCCATCGATTTCCGGTGCCTGTCCCTGATGGCGCGCAACCAGGAGGTGCTCCGTCTCCGGGTGGACGCCCTCGACCAGTGCGAGCAGGGTCTCGCCCACGAGGCGCTTGCGGCGGGCGACCGCGATCGGGCGCTGCCGCTCGAGCAGGGCCGCGTGGCGCCGGCGGATTTCGGTCGCCGGCAGGCGGCCGTCGAGCTCCGCGGCGGGCGTATCGGGCTCGGGGCTGTAGCCGAAGGCGCCGAGATGGTCGAGTCCGGCCCGCTCGACGAACTCCTCGAGGTGGCGGAAATGGTCCGCCGTCTCGCCGGGAAAGCCGACGATGAAGGTCGAACGGATGTGGATGTCCGGCACCGTCTCGCGTGCCCTCTCGATGATCCGCAGGTAGCTCTGCGCCGAGCCGCCCCGTTTCATCCGCCGGAGGATCTCCGGGTGGCTGTGCTGAAGCGGAATGTCGAGATACGAGGTGAAGCGCTCCTCCCGGGCCATGAGGCGCAGCAGCTCGTCGTCGAGGGTGCTCGGATAGGCGTAGAGGAATCGGATCCAGCGCAGGTCGGTGCGCTCGAGCAGGGCCTCGACCAGACGCGTCAGTCCGTGTCGCCCGAGACCGAGGTCCTCGCCGTAACGGGTCGTATCCTGGGCGATCACGCAGAGCTCGCCGACTCCCTCGGCTTCGAGTCCGCGCGCCTCCTCCACCAGGCTGTCGATCGACCGGCTGCGGAACCGGCCCCGCCAGCTCGGGATGGCACAGAACGTACAGGGGTTGTCGCAGCCCTCGGCGACCTTCAGGTAGGCGTACCCTCGGGTGGTGAGGAGTCGCGGTGACTCGTGGTCGAACACGGCATGCGATGGCGTCGGTGGACCGGGCGCCGCACTGCCGAGCCGAACCACCTCCCCGGCAGCGGCCAGATCGTCGAGTCCGACGAAGCCGTCGATCTCCGGAATCGATTCGGCCAGCTCGGAGCCGTAGCGATTGACCATGCAGCCGGCGACGACCAGCCGCTCGACGCCGCCGGCCGCCTTTCGCTCCGCGACCTCGAGGATGGCGTCGATCGACTCCTGTCGGGCCTCCTCGATGAAGCCGCAGGTGTTGACGATGACGGTGCCCGCGTCGTCGACCGAGGAGACGACCTCGTGGCCGTCGCGACGGAGGTTGCCGAGCATCACCTCGGTGTCGACGAGGTTCTTGGGACAGCCGAGGCTTATCACCCCGACGCGCGACGCACGTCTGCTGCTGGACATGGAGAGTGGATTCTACAGGGGAAAGTCGTTGCCGCCGGCGGCCCGAAGGCCGTGGCGGCTCGCATCAGGCGCCCGGAGCGCCAACCGGAGAGGGCCTCTCCTCGACCGCGGTGCCGCCGGTCGAAGCCTCCTCGAGATCGACCGCGATGAGCGGTTCCTCCATCCAGCGATGGCCGCCGTCGAGCACCTCCAGAGCGGTCCGGTACTTCGACTCGTCGTCGTTGTGCCAGATCTCGTGGAAGAGACGCTTGACGGTGCGCCGCGAGCGGCGGCAGAAGGCGTCCGCCAGCCGCACCGCTTGCGGGCCGTTCTCGCGGCCGGCCGCGGCGAGCGCGTGCGCCCGGCACACCGTCGCCGCCATGGCGAAGAGCTCGTCGGCGACGTCGATCTGTCGGAAGAGGAAGGCCTGCTTGTTCTGCAGTCGGCCCTGGTAGCGGACCATGCCGTGGAAGATCTGCCGCGACAGCTTGCGGCAGTTGCGCTCGACGAAGCGCAGATGCCCGGCGAGCTCGCCGAACTTCGAGTACCGCGGCCAACGGCCCCAGCCGAGCCAACGGGTCGGATACCACCACAGGTAGAAAGCGGCGCTTCCGATGAGGGCCTTGAGCTTCGCCCCGGTGGACTGCTTGGGGTCGATGAGCGCCCCGGCGACCTCGAGATGCTTGTCGACCGCTTCACGAGCCATGAAGAGGTGCATGATCTCGCTCGACCCTTCGAAGATACGGTTGATGCGGTAGTCGCGCATCATCCTCTCGACGCCGAGCGGAATCTCTCCCCGAGACTCGAGGGAGGCCTCCGTCTCGTAGCCGCGTCCACCCTTGACCTGCATCGTGTCGTCGACGATCTTCCAGGTCTCTTCGGAGTTCCAGAGCTTGCAGGCGGCGGCCTCGAGACGGATGTCGTAGTTGCCCCGATCCGCCATTTCCGTGGCGAGCTGGGCGATCGACTCCATGGCGAAGGTCGTCGCGGTCATATCGGCGATCATGTGCGCCACCGCCTCGTGTTTGCCCACCGGCTTGCCCCACTGGACCCGTGTCGAGGCCCATTCGCGACAGATCTCGATGCAGGTCTTGGCGCTGCCGACCGAGCCGTTGGGGATCGACAGCCGACCGTCGTTCAGGGTCGTGAGGGCGATCTTCAGGCCCTGTCCCTCCTTGCCGATGAGGTTCTCGGCCGGAACGAAGACGTCGTGGAAGCTGATGACCGCATTCGCCAGAGCCCGCAGGCCCATGAAGTGGCAGCGATGGTCGACGGAGACACCCTCCCAGGCCGTCTCGACCACGAAAGCGCTGATCTTGTTGTTCTCCGGCTGGCGGGCCATGACCACCAGCAGATCCGCCAGGGTGCCGTTGGTGCACCAGAGCTTCGAGCCGTTGAGGATGTACCCGGTGCCGTCCTCGGTCGCGACCGCGGAGGTCAGCAGGCGGGCGGGGTCCGAGCCGACGTCCTCCTCGGTGAGCGCGAATGCCGAGATCTCGCCGGCGGCGCACCGAGGCAGGTACTTGTCCTTGAGAACGTCGCTGCCGAAGAGCTTGAGCGGGTTGGGGACGCCGATCGACTGGTGTGCCGAGAGCAGCGCCGAGATGTTGCCGTCGAGCCGGCCGACGTGCTCCATGATCTCCTGGTACTCGGAGTTGGTGAAGCCGAGACCACCGTACTTCTTGGGAATCTTCATGCCGAAGGCGCCGATCTCGCGCAGCCCGTCGACCAGATGCTGCGGATACTCGCCGCTGCGGTCGATCTCGGCCGGATCGACCGTGGCCAGGACTCGGATGAACTTCTCGTAGAAGGTCGCGAACTCCTCGCGCGGCTCCTGGCGGATCGGATAGGGATCGATCAGATCGAGGCGGAAGTTGCCGAGAAACAGCTCCTTGAGGAAGCTGGGCTGGCGCCACTGCTTCTGGCGCGAGGCCTCGGCGACAGCGAGCGCTTCTTGTTCGGAGACGTTGGCTTTCTTTGGTGTCGTCATCTGGGCCTCCCGGGGAGGGCGTGCATGGGGGCCGGCGCTGACACAACGAGCCCGCCGTGGATTCACCGCGGTCGACGCGATGCGCCCTCCATTCTACTTTACGAACAGGCCTCCATGGGCGCTGTGTCGGGGTGTTTGGGAGACGATCCCGCGGGTTTCCCGTCTTCTGGACTGAGAAGAAGCCGTGGGAGGCCGTCCAATCAAGGGAGCGCAGGATCCGACGGGGTGATGTTCGACCAACTCCCTGTCAGAGATCGGTCGGCTGGTGGCACTCGATCACGAGGGCACCGATCGACACGGTCCCGGAGGGATGGACGAGGGAAATGGACAGGAGGTGCGACAGATGAGACGAGGAAGACCGATCAACCGGGGGCCGACAAGACAGGGAGGTAGCCGCTTCGGCCTGGTGCTGGTGCTGGCCCTGTGGGTAGCGGCAGTTCCGCTGGCGGCTCAGGAGGAGGTGCAGGTCACCGACCTCGACAGGTTGATGAACATGACGGAGGAGGAGCTCGCCGAGGCCGGATTCGGCGGAGGCTTCAGGGTTGACGACGTGCCATATGCGATGCGGGTCGACACGCTGTTCGACGCTCTGGTCCACTGGGAGAGCGCTGACCAGTGGCTGAGTAACCGGGGACTCGATCCAGCATCACCTGCAGCTCGGGAACTGCGTGCCATGGCGCGCGAGGTCGAGCGGGAACATCCGGCACGAGAGACGCCGGACGCCGAGATCGCGGGGAATCTGGAAGAGGAGATCGCGTGGAAGAAGGATCGCCGAGCCGCCCGTTACCGGGCCCTGGGCTCGGCGTTCGGCCGTTGGCTCGAGAATCGGCGGTCGGAAGGGTATCCACCGGAGTTCTTCCTCGATCGGATCGTTGCCAATGTGGCGACGGCCGTGATCTCGACGGACTCGGAGGAAGCGCTGCAAGCGGAGTTGGTGAGCGCTGCGGCGCAGTTCGAAGCCGGTTTGCGCGAGGTGATGCAGTCGATTCCGTTGCAACTGATGGAGGTACCAAAGGAGGACGGCAGATGAAGGCTTCGAGTTGCATGTGTCGGTGGGCAGTGGCGAGCGTCGCCCTGGTAGGGCTACTTCTGATCCCGGCTCCGGGCTACTCGGCCACGGCGAAGGTGGGAGCGGTGATCTCCTTCACGACCTGGGGCAACGGCAATCCGGAGCTGAGCTACTCGTTCACCGGATTCCACACGGGTACTTTTACCTCCTATCTGCCGGCTGAGGCGCTCCTCCCTACGACGTTCCAGGGCGCACTACTCAAGAACAATCGAGGACTTGTGTTCTGCAACGGAGCCAGCAACGTCAAGAACGCGAACTTCCTGTGCTTTACGAGTGCTACCTCCCCCTGTCCTCTCGCCGAGGCGCGCTGGAACGCTCGCAGTCGGATGGCCGCATCGACTCCCCCCCTGGGGAAAGTGTTCTCCGAGCTCTCGGGACCTCTCTTCGCGAACTGTCCGACGATCGAGCCGCCAGGCTGCAACGGCGTGGTCCGGGCGACCAAGATCCTCGCGGTCGATCTAGAGACCGGTCGGGTTATCGAACCCGGATGGAGACTCGAAGCTCCTGGCGGCCTGACGAGGAACGCGGTCGTGGACGGGAAACCCTATTTCCTCGAGGAATGGGCGCTTCTCGACACACTCGATCCGAGCACCACGATGACGCTTGCAGCCTCGTCCGAACAGGCGACGACCCAAGTTGGAACGTGGACGACCTCTCTTGTGGGCAGTCCGGGGTTTCGCCCAGGTGGCCGCTATCTCGTGATCGAAGCGGCGAGGCACATCGACAACCGGGTGGAGCCGCTGGTCAGGTTGGAGAGCCTCCGAGCGGGAGAGTCTCGCCAGGTGCAGCTGCCGGACGGCAGGGTGGTCTTCAAGGCGAGCTTTTCGGCCGCCGGGGAGCTCGAGGGAGTTCAGGTGGTCGATGGGAGCCAGCGCGCCGCCGCGATCCTGGCGGAGGATCTGCGGGTGGAGTTTCCGCGCCTTCCTGGTGCGAGTGAGCACGACGATCATCGCTCGATCGTTTTCGCGACCTTCGACGTGGTCGACGGACGCCCGCATTTCGTGGCGGCGGTACCGTTGCTGCCCCAGTGCTGTTGCACCGGGTCCTGGTGCATCTAGGAGGCCAGTGCTCCCAGGAGCCCGGTGCGTCCAGGAGCCCAGTGCGTCCAGGAGCCTGGTGCCACTTTCGGGTAGAGGCGGCTCGCCGCCTCTACCCGTCTTGTCCCCGCCCGTGCGAGAGACCGTTGGCCGCCAGGCCGACTCCCACGAGCACCAGGAGCGCTCCGCCGAGCAGCTTCGCGCCGACCGGCTCGTCGAGCCAGACGACACCGATGATCACCGCGACCACCGGAATCGCGTAGGTCATGAGCGCCAGTCGGGTGGCCGCGATTCGCTGTAGAAGCCAGAAGTAGACGGTGAAGGTCACCGCCGAACCGACAACGGCCAGGTAGAGCAGTGCCAGGACGCTCTCCCGGTTCCATTCGACCGGAGCGTCGCGTTCGAGCACCAGGGCGAGGAGCCCGACCACAACGGCGCAGATCGCCATCGGCACGGCGGTGATCGAAAGGGGGTGGATGGCACTTCCCCATCGTTTGGCCGCGACGTTTCCGGCCGCCGAGGCGAGGGGTGACACGAGCATGAAGGCGGCCGCGGTGGCGACCCCGGGGCCTCCCAGAGCGATCAGATCGTCGGAGAAAATCCAGGCGACACCGGCGAAGCCGAGGAGCATTCCGGCGATCCCGCGGCCCACGAGTCGCTCGCCTGGGAGCCAGAGATGGGCCATCAGGGCGAGAAAGAGCGGGAAGGTGGCGAAGAGAACCGCTGCGAGCCCGGAGGGGATCCACTGCTCGGCCCAATAGACGACTCCGTAGGAGACGGCGAAGGTGAGTATCGCGTTGGCCACCCAGAGGGGGCGCTCACCTGGAAGACGGCCGAGCTTCACACCCCGCTTCCACGCCAGAGGCAGGAGCAGCGCCGCGGCGATGGCGAAGCGCAGCGCGACCCCGGTGAGCGGCGGCATCCCGCGCAGACCGACGCGGATGACCGACCAGGTGCTCCCCCAGATGAGCACCAGCGCGACGAGCGCCGTCGCCGTCAGGAGTGGTCGTCGACCGGGCTCCATGGTCTGGCGGCCCGACGGAGACGTCGCGTCAGGGGTAGATCCGGTAGAGCATGCGCGGATACGGAATGGTCTCGCGCAGGTGGGAGAGGCCGCACATCCAGGCGACGAAGCGCTCGATCCCCATGCCGAACCCGGAGTGGGGGAAGGTGCCGAAGCGGCGCACGTCGAGATACCACTGGAAGGCCTCGCGGGGCAGGTCGTGCTGCTCGATCCGCGACAGCAGCAGATCGTGATCGTGGATGCGCTGGCTTCCACCGATGATCTCGCCGTAGCCTTCGGGCGCCAGCATGTCGACTCCCAGGACGACCTTGGGGTCCTCGGGGTCGGGCTCCATGTAGAACGCCTTGATGTCGGCCGGATAGCGGTGGACCAGGAGGGGACGGTCGTTCTGGCTGGCCAGGAGGGTCTCTTCCTCGGCGCCGAAGTCGCTCCCCCACTCGATGTCGACCTCCTTCGATCGCAGCAGGTCGATGGCCTCGGTGTAGCTCATTCTGGGGAAGGGCTTCTGAATCGCCTCGAGGCGGGACCGGTCCCGCTCGAGAACGTCGAGATCGTCTCCACAACGATCCAGGACCCGCGCCGCCAGCTCGCAGATGAAGTCCTCGGCCAGATCCATGAGGCCGTCGAACTCGAGGAACGCGACCTCGGGTTCCACCATCCAGAACTCCATCAGATGCCGCCGGGTCTTCGACTTCTCCGCTCTGAAGGTCGGTCCGAAGCAGTAGACCTTGCCCAGCGCCGCCGCCGCCGGCTCGAGGTAGAGCTGTCCGGACTGGCTCAGGAACGCGGGCTCGCCGAAATAGTCGGTCTCGAACAGGGTGGACGTGCCCTCGCAGGCGGCCGGCGTGAGGATCGGCGAATCGATGAGGGTGAAGTCGCGGGTGTAGAAGTAGTCACGGATCGCCTGCGAGACCTCGCTGCGCACCCGGAGAGCGGCCCTTTGACGGCTCGAGCGGAGCCAGAGATGGCGGTTCTCCATCAGGAAGGCCGTGCCGTGCTCCTTCGGCGAGATCGGGTAGTCCTGAGCGAGGTCGAGGACGGCGAGCTCGAGCAGATGGATCTCGACCCCCGAGGGGGCTCGCTTGTCCTCCTGAACAACGCCCACGGCGCGGACCGAAGACTCCTGCGAGGCCCGTTCGAGCTCCTCCCAGGAGGCCTCGTCGACGTCCGAGCGGCTGGCGACGAGCTGCACCGTCCCGGAACCGTCACGCAGCTGGACGAAGACGATCTTGCCCGAAGAGCGTCGACTCGCCACCCAGCCGAGCAGGGTCACGGTCTCGCCGATCCTCGTCGGCAGGTCTCGGATCGAGGTCGCTTGCATGTCCAACCTATGCTTTCACGGGAGGTCGCGGCGGGGTGTCGCCGTCGGGAAGGCGGCGATTGTACGAGCGCCCCAGGGCGGGGTCAAGAATCGCCCGACAGGTCCTCGAGCAGGTCGGGAGCGGCCAGGGCCGCCTTCGCGGCCTCCTGCTCGGCCGCCTTCTTGCTCGTTCCACTGCCCGAGCCGACCTTCCGTCCGTCGAGCCGGCACTCGATGGTGAAGGTCTTGGCGTGATCCGGTCCGTCCTCTCCGATCAAGCGGTAGCGCGGTACGCGGAAGCCGTTGGCCTGTACCAGCTCCTGCAGCTTGGTCTTGGGGTCGCGCCGATCCCAGTCCGAGGTGCGCTCCATCTCGCGCTCGAGCAATGGCCTGATCACCAGGCGGGCCGCGGGAAGCCCGGCGTCGAGATAGACGGCTCCGAACACGGCCTCCAGTGCGTCGGAGAGCAGAGAGGGCTTCGAGCGGCCGCCGGAGCGGTCCTCGCCGATACCCAGCCGCAAGGTCTCTCCGAGACCCACGTCGGCAGCGATGTTGGCCAGTGCGACCTCGCTGACCAGGGAGCTCTTGCGACGAGACAGCTCTCCTTCCGGAAACTCGGGATAGCCCTCGAAGAGCATGGAGGCGGTCACCAGGCCGAGGACGGCGTCACCGAGGAACTCGAGTCGCTCGTTCTGCTCCCCGAGACCCTTCTCGTTGGCGAAGGAGCGGTGCGTCAGCGCCAGGCGCAGCAGGTCGGGATCACGGAAGCGGTGCCCCAGGGCTCGCTGCAACTTCTCCAGCTCTTCGGAGAGTTGCGGACCCCAGATGCGGCGCAACCAGACGGTGGTGCGCTTCATCGGCGCTTGAATCCCTTCTCGAGATCGACGTCGGAGAGCTTCATGATCACCGGCCGGCCGTGGGGACAGGCGTACGGATACTCGGCCTCGAACAGCTCGGAGACGAGGTGCTCCATCTCTTCGCGGGTCAGAACGTCGTGCATCTTGACGGCCGCGCGGCACGACATCGACGCCGCGGCGTCCTCCAACAGGCGTCGCCGCAGATCGGCCGGAGACTCCCCGCCTTCACGGCTCTGTGCGAGGGATCGGATGGCTCCTTCGGTAGTCTCGAGTCCCATGTCGACCGGGACGCCGGTCAGGCCGAGAGTTCGGTCGGAGACGGGAGCCGCCTGGATGCCGCAGGCTTCGAGCGCGTCGAGCAGCGGCTCCAGACGGAGAAGCTCGGCGCGGCTGAGCTCGACGAGATGCGGGGCGAGCAGCGTCTGGGTCTGGGGGTTGTCGGCTTCGATGTTGCGCCGGATGCGCTCGAAGAGCACCCGCTCGTGAGCGACGTGCTGATCGATGAGGTAGAGACCGTCGGTGCCCTCGAGAAGAAGCACGGTCCCCTTGTACTGGCCGAGCAGACGAAAAGGCAGTTCGTGGCCGGAACGTCCGGAGAGCGGTACAGGCCGCGGCGGCATCGGCTCGAAGCTCGCCTGGGGAAGCCTCCCCTCGACCGGAGGCGCCTCCGGTCCTCCTCCTGCCCCGGGTGCCGGCTCGGCAACCTCGGTGGGAAAGCGCCAATCGGGCGCAGGCCCGGCCTCTCCGGAACCACCGTCGGCCGCCGGCCGACCCGTCCAAGCGAGAGGCGTTCCAGGCAGAGACCTCGAAGCGACCGGACGCAGCGGCTCCTCGCCCCGAGCGTGGCCGAGCGTGTCCCTGAGGCGGCGGTAGAGCTCGTCGAGGACCGACCGGTCGCGGAACCTCACCTCCGACTTCTGCGGGTGGACGTTGACGTCGACCCGTTCGCCCGGCAGGTCGAGGAAGATGAAGAGCGCCGGGAACTCGTCGCTTCTCCACTCGTCGCGGACGGCGCGATAGAAGGTCGCCATGATGCCGCGGTCGCGCACCAGCCGCCGGTTGACGAAGGTGAAACGTCGCCTGCTTCGCGCCGTCCGCGCGTCGCCGACGAATCCCCAGATCGTCAGGTCCCGTCGGGTCGCGGGCTCGAGCGCCACGAGGCGAGAGACGAACTCGTCGCCGAACAGACCCTGCAGGCGGCGCTCGAGGCCCTCGATACCCGAGCCCGCGGCGGGAGCGTCGAGCAGGACCCGTCCCTCGTGGCGCGCGGTGAGGGCGACGTCGGGACGGGTCAGCGCGTAGGCCTGGAGGACCTCGGTCGAGCGCTGCAGCTCGGCTCGTGGCGTCTTCAGAAAGCGGCGTCGCGCCGGGACGTTGTAGAAGAGCGATCGAATGTCGAGTGTCGTGCCTCGGGCCGCGGCGATCGGTTCCGCCACCCGCACGTCGCCGCCCTCGATGCGAACCCGAAAGCCCTCTCCCGGCTCGGTCGCCGTGACCAGCTCGACGCGAGCCACGGCGGCGATCGAGGCGAGAGCCTCGCCGCGGAAGCCGAGTGTCTCGACCGCCTCGAGGTCCTCGAACGAGGCGATCTTGCTGGTCGCGTGCCGGTCGAAGGCTCGCAGAGCATCGTCGCGATCCATGCCGACGCCGTCGTCACGGATGCGGATGCGGCGCTTGCCGCCGCTCTCCAGATCGATCTCGACGTGCTTCGCGGCCGCGTCGAGAGCGTTCTCGAGCAGCTCCTTGACCACCGAGGCCGGCCGCTCGACGACCTCGCCGGCGGCGATCTGACTGACGAGATGGTCCGGAAGGATCTCGATGCGCGACATCAAGCGGGGGGCAGCGCCTCCATGAAGACTCTCGCCTCGTCGGGGACGGTCGGCACCGCGTGCTCGAAGAGAATCTCCTCGGGCCAGATGCGCTTCCCATAGAACTGCTTGATCGCCTTCTGGTTGATCGTCAGGGTACCCCCCTCGATCGACAGGCCGGCAAAGAGGCCGCGCGATCGGGCGTAGGCGTAGATCTCGGCGCGGAATCTCAGATCGGTACTGGTCTCGGCGCTCGATCCGAAGGGGCCGGCGGCGACGCCGGCCTCGCCGCCGAGCGTGAACTTGCTCGTCAGGAGCGACTCGACGCCGCGCCGGCTCATGAAGAAGAGAACCAGGTCGGACTCCTCTCCACCGAGCTGCAGACCGAGACTACCGCCGGTGATCTTGATGAAGGCGGGCGGGCTCCAGCCCAGATCGCTACGGCAGCTGATGACGCCCTTCCCCTTGTGGCCGCCGATACCGATGGCGCCCTTGATCATGTTGGGAATGACGGCGATGCATTCGGCGTCGTTCGCCACGTGGTTGCCGGCGTCGTCCTTGGCGCCGAAGAACTCCTCGTAGACTTCGGTGGAGACCCTCAGCTTGCGCTCCAGATCGGCGGCACTTGCAGGTGCGGCGGCAAGACCGGCGATGAGTGAGAGTGGCAGCGCGATACAGATCAAACGTCGCTTCATCAGGAAGCCCTTTCTGGTCGGATTTGGCGCCAGGGAAGCCGATTGTCGGGAATTGCGGAGCGGGCGCGGCTCGCGGCTCGAAGTCGATTGAGCGCGCATCGGCCGTCTCCTATAATTCTGCCACACCTGACGCGGGTTGAGACGGGGGGTTCGAATGGAGGATGGGGCGACCGAAACGGTAGGGACAGAGACTGTCCGCTGGGCCAAGGTCGTCGATCACGAGAGCTGCATCGGATGTCACGCCTGCACCACCGCGTGCAAGTCCGAGAACGAGGTTCCCCTCTCGGTCACCCGGACCTACGTCAAGTACGTCGACGTGGGGACCTACCCCGAGGCTCATCGGGCCTTCCAGGTGACGCGCTGCAACCAGTGCGAGCAGGCGCCCTGCGTCACCGCCTGCCCGACAGCGGCGATGTACCGACGCGACGACGGCATCGTCGATTTCGACAAGTCGATCTGCATCGGCTGCAAGGCGTGCATCGCGTCGTGCCCCTACGACGCGATCTTCATCAACCCGGACGATCACAGCGCCGAGAAGTGCAATTTCTGCGCCCATCGTCTCGATGTCGGCCTCGAGCCGGCGTGTGTGGTCGTCTGCCCCACCGAGGCGCTGATGGTGGGTGATCTCACCGACCCGGGCTCACGCGTCTCGACGATCGTGCATCGCGAGCCGGTGTCGGTGCGGCGCCCGGAAAAGGAGACCCAGCCGAAGGTCTTCTATCGGGGCGCTCGGCAGAGCACCCTCGATCCACTGGCCGCGGCGCGACCGGACGGCGGGCTGTTCATGTGGTCGCAGCAGACCGAGGGGACCCGGTACGCGGTCTCGGGTCACCCCGAGCCGCCGAACAACGCGGCGGCCGCCGTGCTCGCCTACGACGTGCCGCATCGGATTCCCTGGGGCTGGAAGGTCACCCTGTACACCCTGACCAAGGGCGTCGCCACCGGCGCCTATCTGCTCGCCGCCCTGCTCGTGGGGTTCGGCCTGCTCGATGCCACGAGCTCCATGTGGCTGATCGGCGCGCCGCTCATCGGCATGCTCTTCCTGGCGGTGACCGGAGGGCTCCTGATCGCCGATCTGCACCATCCGAGCCGCTTCTACCTGATCTTCACCCGACCGCAGTGGAAGAGCTGGCTGGTACGGGGCTCGTTCATACTGGCCGCCTTCGGCCTGGTTCTCCTGGTACACACGATCTACGGGCTCGCCGGTGCACCGCCGCCGGGCTGGCTGGCGCGGGTCGGCGCCATCGCGGCGTTGCTCTGCGCGGTCTACACGGCCTATCTGTTCGCCCAGGCGAAGGCCCGCGACCTCTGGCAGAGCCCCCTCCTGCCGCCCCACCTGGTCATCCAGGCGCTGCTGGCCGGGGCCTCGGCGCTCTACCCGTTCGCCGACGGTGAGCTCGCGGTGACGCTCGAGTTCGTGATCGCGTCGACGGCGGCCGTCCATCTGCTGCTGCTCGTCGCCGAGCACAGTCTCACCCACCCCACGGCCCATGCCCGCCTGGCGATGGCCGAGATGACCCGCGGGCGATTCCGGGCCTACTTCTGGGCCGGATTCGTTCTGGTCGGCGTTGCGGCGACGGCGCCGGTACTGGGGATGCCTGCCGCCGCGGCGGCACTTCTCGGCCTGCTCGCCTACGAGCACGCCTATGTGCAATCGGCACAATCGGTACCGCTGGCGTGAGGAGCGTTCGATGAGCGAGAGACCCGACATCGCCGAGCTCGACGGGCGCGTTTCCGTGGCCCGCCGCGACACCGAAGCGAGGGGTGAGACTTTCTATCCGGGAGCCAGTCGCGTGCATCTGGCGGCCTATCCGCCGAAAGAGCGTTGGGACGACTGGATCGAGCTCGACTCGAAGGCCTGGCCCGAGCGCCGTGAAAAGCACTACTCGCTGGTGCCGACGACCTGCTTCAACTGCGAATCCGCTTGCGGCCTGCTCGCCTACATCGACAAGTCGACACTCGAGGTGCGCAAGTTCGAGGGCAACCCGGAGCATCCCGGATCGCGTGGGCGCAACTGCGCCAAGGGTCCCGCGACGCTCAACCAGATCACCGATCCGGACCGCATCCTCCACCCGCTCAAGCGCGTCGGCAAGCGCGGCGAGGGCAAGTGGGAGCGCGTCGACTGGGACGATGCGCTCGACGATATCGCCGGGCGCATCGCCGGAGCTCTGGACGAGGACCGGCACCGGGAGATCATGTACCACGTCGGGCGGCCCGGAGAGGACGGCTTCACCGAGCGCATCCTCGCGGCATGGGGTGTCGACGGCCACAACTCGCACACCAACATCTGCTCGTCGGGCGCCCGCGCCGGGTACGAGTTCTGGTGCGGCATCGACCGCCCCAGTCCAGATCACGCCAATGCCGAGGTGATCCTGCTGGTCAGCTCGCACCTGGAGGCCGGCCACTACTTCAATCCTCACGCGCAACGGGTGATGGAGGGAAAGGCCCGGGGAGCGAAGCTGATCGTTCTGGACAGCCGGCTCTCGAACACCGCGACGCACGCCGATCACTGGCTGGCTCCGGTGCCGGGCTCCGAGGCGGCGATCTTCCTGGCCGTCGCCAACTACCTCATCCAGAACGATCTGTACGACCGCGACTTCGTTCGGCGTTGGTGGAACTGGGAGGAGTTCCTCGACTCCGAACATCCCGGCGCCGACACCTCGTTCGACGATTTCGAACAGGCGCTCAAGCATCTCTACGCCGACTTCACTTTCGAGTACGCGGCGGCGGAGTCGGGAGTCGACGCGGAGCGTCTCGAGCAGGTCGCCCGCCTCGTCGGCACCGCGGGCACGAGATTGTCGACTCACAACTGGCGCAGCGCCGGCTCGGGCAACCTCGGAGGCTGGCAGGTCGCGCGGACTCTCTTCCTCCTCAACGCCCTGCTCGGTGCCGTCGCCACCGAGGGTGGGACCTTTCCCAACGCCTGGAACAAGTTCGTTCCCAAACCGATACGTCTGCCCTCGCATCCCGACTACTGGAACGAGCTCACCTTCCCCACCGAGTACCCGCTGTCGATGTACGAGCTGTCGATCCTGCTGCCCCACTTCCTCAAAGAGGGTCGCGGGCGCCTGGAGGTCTACTTCACCCGCGTCTACAACCCCGTGTGGACGAACCCCGACGGGTTCACCTGGCTCGAGGCCTTGACCGACGAGGAGAAGGTCGGGTTGCACGTCGCGCTCACACCGACGTGGAACGAGACCGCCTACTTCGCCGACTACGTTCTGCCGATGGGACTCGGTGGCGAACGTCACGACATCCACTCCTACGAGACGCACGACTCGCAGTGGATCGGCTTCCGCCAACCGGTGCTGCGAGCGGCCCGCGAGCGGCGCGGCGAGTCGATCGCCGATACCCGGGAGGTCAACCCGGGCGAGGTCTGGGAGGAGAACGAGTTCTGGATGGAGCTGACCTGGCGCATCGATCCCGACGGGGAGCGTGGTATCCGGTCCTTCGTCGAGTCGAAGACGCGGCCGGGTGAGCGTCTGAGCGTCGACGAGTACTACGGCTGGATGTTCGAGAACTCGGTGCCGGGCCTGCCCGAAGCGGCCGCGGCCGAGGATCTCACGCCGCTCGAGTACATGCGTCGCTACGGGGCTTTCGAGGTCGCTCGTACGATCGGAGCCGTCTACGAGGAGCCGGTTCCCCGCGAAGAGCTCGCCGGGGCGCGCGAGGGACAGTGGGGTCGCGTCTACGCCGACACGCCGAAGCCTCCTTCGCCGAACATCGTCGGGACCGCGGTGCCGGACGGCGACGCGGCCGGCCGTCGCCCGGTGGGAGTTCGGATCGACGCCGAGGTGCGTCGGGGCTTTCCGACGCCGAGTGGACGGCTGGAGTTCTACTCCTCCACCCTGCGTGACTGGGGATGGCCCGAGTACGCGTTGCCCTGCTACATCAAGAGCCATGTCCATCCCGAGGCGATGGACGACGATCAGATGTGCCTGATCTCGACCTTCCGTCTGCCGGTGCACATCCATACGCGGAGCGGCAACGCCAAGTGGCTCGACGAGATCGCCCACACCAACCCGCTCTGGATCCACACCAGCGACGCCGAACGGCTGGGCTTCGAGACCGGCAGCCTGGCGCGCGTCGAGACCGAGATAGGACACTTCGTTCTCCGGGCCTGGGTCACCGAGGCGATTCGGCCCGGAGTGGTCGCCTGCTCACACCACATGGGGCGATGGAAGCTCTCCGACGAGGGGCAACGCCAGTTGATGACGACCGTGGACCTCGGCCAGCCGAGCGATGGCGGCTGGTCGCTGAAAGCGCGGCGCGGCGTCGAACCGTTCACCTCGAGGGACCGCGATACCGAGCGGATCTGGTGGACGGACGCCGGGGTACATCAGAACCTGACCTTTCCGGTCCATCCCGACCCGATCTCGGGTATGCACTGCTGGCACCAGGCGGTGCGCGTCGTGGCGCCGAAGGCGGGCGACAGCTACGGCGACGTCTTCGTCGACACCGATGCCGCGCATCGCGTCTATCACGAGTGGCTCGACAAGACGCGCTCCGCGAGAGAGGTCTCTCCCGACGGTACCCGTCGGCCCCACTGGCTGATCCGGCCGCTGCGACCGAGCCGTGACGCCTATCGTCTCCCCGCCGACGACGCCGACGCCGACAGCGACGACGACTGAATGGAACTCCTGCGGGCGCTGGGCGCCCTGGCCGAGGTCCCGCGCCCCGAGCTGGCGCCGATCGCCTCCCGGCTCGAGCTCGGAGCCCTGCCGGAGGCCCACGAGCACACCGAGCTGTTCGGCTTCCAGCTCGTCCCCTACGCCTCGATCTATCTGGGCGATGAGGGCAGGGTCGGAGGTGACGCGCGCGAACGCATTCTGGGCTTCTGGCGGGCCGTCGGCCGCGAGCCCGACCCGGAGGCCGATCAGCTGACGTTGCTACTGGCCTCCTACGCCGGGTTGTGCGAGGCCGACGGCGATCCGGCGGGAGACAGCCGCGGTGCGGCGAGGCATCATCGCTCCGTCTTCCTCCACGAGCATCTGCTCTCCTGGCTTCCCGTCTATCTCCTCTCGGTCCGCCGGCTGGCGCCGCCCTTCTACAGGCGCTGGGCCGACCTCCTGCTCGACGTCCTGGAGGCGCAGGCGCGGGAGCTGGGCGAGGCCGGAACCGAGGTGGTGCATTTCAGGGAATCGGCACCCTATCCCGGTACCGACGCCACGATCGAGGAGATGCTCGACGCCCTTCTCGCGCCCGTGCGGAGCGGCGTGCTGATCGCTCGCAGGGACCTCGCCGACGCTGCTCGTGAGCTGGGGATCGCTTCGCGCATGGGCGAGCGGCGCTACATGCTCGAAGCGATGCTGCGCCAGAGTCCGGCCGGGACGGTGGAACGGCTGGCGGCGCACTGCGCGGCGGCCGCGGAGGCCTACGAGGCGATCGGAGGTCCTATCGGTCGTTCACTCGACCCCTGGGCCGCCCGCGTCCGCCAGACCCGGAACCGCCTGGCTACCTCCTAGTGTCGCCAGAGGCAGCGTCAGGCAGGTCGGGCCGCCCTCGGCCTTGAGCGACAACTCCTCGCCGCGGTAGGTGAGCACCTCGCAGCCGGCGTCCTCCAGACGCCCCCGGGTGGTCGGGTTGCCCTCCAACATCAGGCAGAGCCGTGGCCCGAGCGCGAGCACGTTGGGTCCCATGGACTCGCCGCGGTAGGTGAGCACCTCGCAGCCGGCGTCCTCCAGACGCCCCCGGGTGGTCGGGTTGCCCTCCAACATCAGGCAGAGCCGTGGCCCGAGCGCGAGCACGTTGGGTCCCATGGACCCGAACTCCTCCTGCGGGACCTCGACGAGCTCGAAGCGCTCGGCGAGGAGGTGCCAGAGCCGTACCGGCAGGAGCGGCCGGTAGACCACCGCCAGATCGGGAGCGAGCAGGCTGACCAGAGACCTCAGATGCAAGCAGGCGCGCTCGCCCTCGAGGACTGGGAGGTCGAAGCGCAGCAGCTCGGTGCCCTGTCGAGCCAGAATGCGGGAGAGCTGCTCGGCGCCCGGCTCGTCGGTTCGGAATCCGAGACCGAGGGCCACGTGCCCAGCGTCGAGACGCAGCAGGTCCCCGCCCTCCACCCGCCCATCGTCGGTGATGCGACCGACGATCGGCACACCGGCCCTGGTCAGGCGCTCCTCCAGCGCCGGCTCCTCGCCGCGTCGCAGGCGCTTTCCCATCCGCAGCACGACGGCGCCCTCGGCGGTCATGAATGCGGGGTCGAAGACGAAGATGGAGTCGGCCAGGTCGCCGAGAGGCGCGTCGTGCGCGATGACCTCGGCGCCGGCGCCGCGCAGGACCTCGACCAGTGCCGCGTGCTCGGCACGCGCGGTCGCGAGCTCAGGGCTCGAGACGTAGTTCCACCGCTCCGGGTCGGCGACCGCGAAGGCCGCGTCGGGCGGCCGAACGAGCACCCGGCGCAGTGGCGCCGTGGGGTCGGTGACCCCCCAGGACGCCCCGCCAGTCGTCTCGGCCCCCGACATCGTCACCATCGACCGCGTCGGCGCCGACCTGGCCTGCGTTGTTCATCAGTTGGTGAATGATGCAGGCTAGGTCTCCCGGCGCTTCAGGCTGGCCTGGGCCGCTGCGACACGCGCCACCGGTACCCGGTACGGCGAGCAGGAGACGTAGTCGAGGCCGCAACCTTCGAAGAAATCGATCGAGGACGGGTCACCGCCGTGCTCGCCGCAGATGCCGAGCTTGAGATCGGCGGTTTCGCTGCGACCGCCGCGACACGCCAGCTCGACGAGCTGACCGACGCCGGTCTGGTCGAGCTCGGCGAACGGGTCGGCCGGAAGGACTCGGTCGGAGACGTAGTCGGGCAGGAAGCGGCCGACGTCGTCCCGCGAGTAGCCGTAGGTCATCTGGGTCAGGTCGTTGGTGCCGAAGGAGAAGAAGTCGGCATGTCGGGCGATCTGCCCAGCGACCAGCGCCGCTCGGGGCACCTCGATCATCGTGCCGATGGGTATCGCCAGCTCCCGGCCCTGGCGCTCGGAGACCCGATCGAGGACTTGCTCGGCGAGGACGCGCAGACGGCGCATCTCTTCCTCGGTGCCGACCAGCGGAACCATGATCTCCGGGCGCGCATCGACCCCGTCGGCGAGCAGCCGGACGGTGGCGCGTGCGATGGCCTCGACCTGCATCTCGTAGATCTCCGGGTGGGTCAGGCCGAGTCGACAGCCTCGGTGGCCGAGCATCGGATTGGCCTCTTCGAGGCTCTCGACGGTTTCGCGAACCTCGGACGCCGAGAGACCCATCTGGGTGGCGAGCTGCTCGATGGCGGCGTTCTCCCGCGGTAGGAACTCGTGAAGGGGCGGATCGAGCAGCCGGATGGTCACGGGCATGCCCGCCATGGCCGCCAGGATGCCCTCGAAGTCGGCCTGTTGCTCGGGCAGAAGAGCCGCGAGTGCGGTGGCCCGGTCCTCGCCCCGCTTCGCCAGGATGACCTGACGGATCCAGGCGATGCGCTGCTCGTCGAAGAACATGTGCTCGGTGCGGCACAGGCCGATGCCGCGGGCACCGAGCGCCACCGCCACCTCGGCGTCGTGCGGCGTGTCGGCATTGGCCCTGACGCCGAGACGGCGCTCCTCGTCGGCCCATCCGAGCAGCTCGAGGAAAGCGGCGGCGGAAGGCGACGAGGTCTCGGCATCGCCCCCCTCCACCAGGATCTGCAGAACCTCGGAGGGGCGCGGAGCCAGGTCCCCTTCGAGGATCTCGCCGGCGCTCCCATCGATCGAGAGCCGGTCGCCCTCGCGGAAGACCTTGCCGGCGACACGGAGCTCACCCGCCTCCTCGTCGACCACCAGATCGCCGGCGCCGACGATGCAGGGCTTGCCCAGCCCGCGTGCGACCACCGCCGCGTGCGACGTCATGCCTCCACGGGAGGTGAGGATGCCGGACGAGGCGTGCATGCCGACGATGTCTTCGGGCGACGTCTCGTCGCGAACCAGGAGGACGGCCCCGTCGGCGGCCATCTCCGCCGCTCGATCCGCGGTCAGAGCGATGCGGCCGGAGGCGGCACCGGGGCCGGCGGCGAGGCCACGAGCCAGGAGCGCACCGGACTCGATCGCCGCCTGCTTCTCCTCGCCGTCGAAGCCCGGAGCCAGCATCTGGGCGACGTGCGTCCCATCGACGCGCAGCAGCGCCGTCTGTTTGTCGATCAGCCCCTCGCGGACCATCTCCGCCGCGATGCGCACGGCCGACGGTCCGCTGCGCTTCCCGGCGCGGGTCTGGAGCATGTAGAGGTGGCCGTCTTCGATGGTGAACTCGACGTCCTGCATCTCGCGGCGCTCCTGCTCGAGGATCGTGCACACCTCGAGCAGGCGGTCGAAGGCTTCGGGGAAGTCCGCGGCCAGACCGCCAGTCTCCGCGTCGACGATCTGCCGCGGTGTGCGGATCCCGGCGACCACGTCCTCACCCTGGGCGTTGACGAGGTACTCGCCATAGATCGTCTTCTCGCCAGTCGATGGGTCGCGGGTGAAGGCGACGCCGGTGGCGCAGCCGGGGCCGCGGTTGCCGAAGACCATCGCCTGGACGTTGACCCCGGTTCCGAGGTCCTCGGAGATGCCGTGCAACCTCCGATATTCACGCGCTCGACGGATGTTCCAGCTCCTGAAGACCGCCGAGACGGCGCCCCAAAGCTGGTCGCGGGGGTCCTGCGGAAAGGGCGTTCCGTGCGAGGCGACGTAGTCGAGGGAACGGCGGATGACCTCCTTCAGGCCTTCGGCGGAGATCTCCGCGTCGGTAGCGGCACCTTCCGCCGATCGCACCTCACCGAGAATCTCCTCGAAACCGCGGTGCGGCACGCCCATGACGACATCGCCGTACATGGCGATGAGCCGGCGGTAGCAGTCGTAGAGGAATCGCGCGTCCCAGCCCGAATCGACCTGCGCGGCGACGATCTCGTCGTTGAGCCCCAGGTTGAGGATCGTATCCATCATCCCCGGCATCGAGATGGGGGCGCCCGAGCGGACGGAGAGGAGCAGTGGATTCTCGGTCGAGCCGAAACCGCGGCCGAGAAGCTCTTCGAGAGCGGCGAGCTGGGCTTCGAACTGCTCGTCCAGGTCGTCCGGATAGCGCTCGCCACGCTCGTGATAGAGGTGGCAGACCTCGGTGGTCAGGGTGAAGCCCGGCGGCACCGGAATCCCGAGGCGACTCATCTGGGCGAGGCCCGCGCCCTTGCCGCCGAGCAACTGCCCCTGGTCCGCGGTTCCTTCAGCCGTTTCGCCTCCGAAGGCGTAGATCCACTTGGTCATATCCCACAGTCCCCTATGTATTGTCTGTCGTTGTGAAGCCGGGAGCTCCGGAAGGCTGCGATCCGCCTCCGGGTCGCTCGACGACCAGCTCGGTGAATCCGGCGACGCCGGAGAGCATTTCCTGAATCCAGGCCAGAAGGCCCAACCGATTGGCCCGTACCTCCGGGTCCTCGTCCATGACGAGCACGTCGACGAAGAAACGGTCGAGAACCGGAGCGAAGGCCGCGATGCGTCGCAGACTCTCCTCGTACCGGCGCTCCTTTTCGGTTGTCTCGAGCTGCTCGGCCAACTCGGATGCGGCCCGGTGCAGATCGATCTCGGCCGCCTCGACCAGCCGCTCGGCGGAGAATCCGCCGTCGGTGTCGGCGCCGCGAAGGATGTTGGCGATCCGCTTGGCCGCCAGAACGATATCGAGGAAGCCCTCTTCGTCCCGGGCCGCCTGCAGCGCTCGCACCCGTCGTCTCCGGTCGGGCGGCGTGCTGCCGCTGACGGTGAGTACGGCCTCGATCTCATCGTGGGCGAAGCCCTCGCGTCCGAGCAGGTAGCGGATTCGATCGGCCAGGAACGGCCGCATCGCCAGCTCGATCTCGCTCGCCGGCATGTCGAGCCGATCTCCGTAGAGTCTGGCGGCCTCGAGCGTCGCGGCGGTGGTATCGAGCTCGAGGTCGCCCTCGAGCAGGATGCGCACCAATCCCTGGGCGGCGCGGCGCAGGCCGAAGGGGTCCTTCGACCCGGTCGGAGCGAATCCGCAGCCGAACATGCCGACCAGGGTGTCGAGTCGGTCGGCCAGCGAGGTCAGCCGGCCGGGCAGGCCGCGCGGGATCGCGTCGTCGGTCGTCGTCGGCAGGTACTGGTCGTAGATCGCCTGCCAGACTTCCGGCTCGAGCCCTTCCTCACGAGCGTAGACGCCGCCGATGACGCCCTGGAGCGAGGTGAACTCCCTGACCATCTCGGTCGTCAGGTCCGACTTCAGCAGCGCCGCCGCCCGGCGCGCCGGCTCGCACTCGTGGTCGGCAAGACCCAGGGACTCGCCGAGCCAGTCGGAGAGAGCGACGATGCGCTCGGATTTCTCGGCGTAGCTGCCCAGCTTCTCGTGGAAGGTCACCCTGGAGAGGTCTTCACGGCGCGACTCGAGGGTGCGCTTGCGGTCCTCGGCGAAGAAGAAGCGGGCGTCCGACAGGCGGGCCTCGACGACCCACTCGTTGCCGCGCCGGACCCGTCCCCCGGGGTCGTCGGGTCGATCCATCACGGTGAGGAAGTACGGCAGCAGCTCGCCGTCCTTCTCCACCGTCAGGGCGCTCTGGTGGTCTCTGAGGCTGGTGATCAGGACCTCGCGCGGCAGGTCGGTTCGGTCGATCTCGCCGAGCACGACGCCGGGGATCTCGCAGATGGCGGCGAGCTTGTCGAGCAGGGCGTCGTCGCTCACCAGCTCACCGCCGCACTCGGATGCGAGGCGCTCCATCTCGTTGGCGAGGCGCCCCCTGCGGAGCTCGAAGTCGACGATGATGGAGCGCTCCTCCAGCCGCTCGCGGTAGGTGGACGCGTCGGTCACCTCGATCGTCTCGGGCGAGTGGAGTGGATGGCCGAGAGTCTGCCGCCCGCTCGTGACCCCGAAGAGCTCGAAGGGCACGACATCGCTGCCGAGCAGGGCGACGATCGAATGCACCGGCCGGACCCACGGTCCCTGTCCCTGGCCCCAACGCATGACCTTTGGCCAGGGAATCCGGCGTAGCGCCTCGGGGACGACCTCGGCGAGGACATCCATCGCGGGGCGCCCCTCGATGCGACGGGTCGCCGCCAGATACTCCCCGCGGGGCGTCTCGATCCGACCCAGCTCCTCCACCTCGACGCCGCACTTGCGGGCGAATCCGGCGAGAGCGGGGGTCGGTTCACCAGCCTCGTTCCAGGCGACGCTGACCGGAGGGCCGGTGAGCTCCTCTTCGCGATCGGGCTCACGGTCGGCGAGGCCGCCGAGCGCGACGACGAGCCGGCGCGGTGTGTAGCTGGTGGTGACCTCGGCGGGCGCCAGACGCCTGGCCATGAGCTCTTCGAACAGCTGCGTGGCGAGGCGCTGGACTCCGGGTCCCAGCATGTGCGCCGGAACCTCCTCGCAGCGAACCTCGAGGAAGAAGTCAGTCATCGGCCGGTGCCTCCTGCTGTGCCACACTCGAGTCAGCGAGCAGTGGGAACCCCATCGCCTCGCGCTTCTCGAGCCAGGCTCGTGCCGCCGCGACCGCCAGGCGGCGTACGCGCCGGATGAGCTCGACCCGCTCGGTCACCGAGACGGCGCCGCGCGAATCGAGGACGTTGAACAGGTGCGAGCACTTCAGCGTGCACTCGTAGGCGGGCAGGACGTATCCGGCGTCGAGGCAGGTCCTGGCCTCGCCCTCGTTGCCGTCGAACTGGGCCTGCAGGAAGTCGATGTCGGCGAGCTCGAAATAGTAGGCCGACATCTCGGCTTCGTCCTGGTGGCGAACCTGCCCGTAGGTCGCGCCGCCCGGCACCCAGTCGATGTCGTAGACGCTGCGCTTCAGGCCGAGGAACATGGCGATGCGCTCGAGACCGTAGGTCAGCTCGGCGCTGACGCTGTCGAGCTCGACACCCCCCACCTGCTGGAAGTAGGTGAACTGGGTGATCTCCATACCGTCGAGCATCACTTGCCAGCCGAGACCCCAGGCTCCCAGCGTCGGCGCCTCCCAGTTGTCCTCCTCGAAACGCAGGTCGTGCTTCGACAGGTCGATACCCATCGCCTCGAGACTGCGGACATAGACCGCCTGGACGTCTGCCGGGGAGGGCTTGAGGATCACCTGGAGCTGGTAGTGCTTGCCCAGGCGGAAAGGGTTGTCTCCATAGCGCGCGTCGGCGGGACGGCGTGAGGGCTGGACGTAGGCGATCCTCCACGGCTCGGGACCGAGGGCGCGCAGGAACGTGTCCGGGTGCATGGTGCCCGCGCCCACCTCGAGATCGTAGGGCTGCTGCAGAACGCAACCCTGGTCGGCCCAGAAGGCCGACAGACGCATGACGAGATCCTGGAACGAAGCCATCCGGAGATTCCTGAGGGATTGAACGGAGCGGGGCGCCGACCCGGTGCCCGGGCAGCGCGACTCGGGGGTGAATGATACAGCGGCTGTCGGGCCCTAGGCCAATGCCTGTTGAAGAACGCGGTAGCTTCGCAGCTCCCGCTGCAGAAAGGCCCGCCGGACGGTGCGACAGATCGCTTCGACACCGCGAAGGGCCTCGGGGCCGGGAGGGGTCTCGGCCATCTCGGTGAGCCCCTGAAAACGGGTCCGGACGATCGTCTCGAGCACCTCGGTCGACACGGCCTCGTCCTCTCCTCCCGGGTGACACTCCCTGCACACCAACGTCATCTCTCCGTGCGGCAGAGCGGCCCCTCGCTCGAGCACGCTGCCGCCGCAGCGCGGGCAGTCCACCGGCTCCGGGAAGATCCCGGCCAGCCGCAGCATCCAGATCTCGAAATAGCGGGTCGCCAGGGCGACGCCGACGCCCCCGAGTAGACCCTCGACTGTGGCGTCGAGGAGCCGGTAGAGCTTGCGGCTGTCCTCGTTCTCCTGCGCGAACTCGATCATGTGGTCGGCGAGGTAGCCGCCGACGAGGAGCGTCTCGAGATCGTGATTGAGCGCCTCCGCCGAACGAATCAGGTCGACGCCGGAGAGCCGCACCAGCTCGCGGCCGGACTTGGCCATCCAGGTCGCCTCGACCTTGGCCAGTGGTTGGAGCTGGCCGGCGAAGCGGCTGTGCTTGCGCCGTGCTCCCTTGGCCACGCCCTTCACCTGCCCCTGGTCCGGGGTCAGGAAGGCGACGATACGGTCGTAGTCCGCCAGGTCGACGACGTCGAGCAGAATGGCCTCGGAGGTGTTGAGCTGCATGGCCTGCGGCCCGAGTCGGGCCCGGACTGACGCTAGCGGACGAGCAGGTCGATCAGGGCCAGCGCGAGCGAGAAATAGATCAGGATTCCGGTGATGTCGTTCGACGTCGTCACCAGTGGGCCGGCAGCTACCGCCGGGTCGATGCCCAGCCGCTGGAAGAGGATCGGCACGATGGCGCCGTTGAGCGACGCCAGAACGATGGCGAGGAACAGGGAGACTCCCACAACGGCCGTGTAGGCGATATTGGTCTCCAGGACGTAGGCCCCGATGGCGACCAGGACGGCACAAACGGCTCCGATGATGGCCCCTACCTTGGCCTGATGCCAGAGGTAGGCGAGCGTTCGGCCCTGGACCGCGATTCGGCCCGTGGCGAGCCCTCGGACCGTGATGGTGGACGTCTGCGAGCCGATATTGCCCCCCATTCCCATGATGACGGGCACGAAGGTGAGCAGGAAGAGCGCCTCCTTCATCGACACCTGAAAGCGCTCCAGGAGATAGCCGGTGGCCGCCAGACCGACAAGATTCGCCAGCAGCCACGGCAACCGGATCATAGCGATCCGCCAAGAGCGCTCCTGGTAGAGGAGCTCGTCGTCCGAGGAACCGACCATCTTGAAGAGATCCTCGTCGGCCTCCTCCTGAAAGACGTCCATGATGTCGTCGACGGTGACGATACCGACCAGCTTGTTGTCCTCGTCGGTCACCGGAATGGCCAGGAGGTCGTAGCGCGCGGCGAGCTCGGCGAGCTCCTCCTGGTCGGTGTGGGTACCGACACGGATGACCGACCGGGTCATGACATCGTCGAGCGTTTGATCGGACCTGGCGAGAAGGAGCTGGCGCAGCGAGGTGACGCCGACCAGCCGCGCGTCGTCGTCGAGAACGTAGAGATAGAAGATCATCTCGACGTCGCGTGCCTCGTGGATGGCGTCGATCGCTTCGCGGACCAGGGTGCCTCTCGGCAGGGCGAAGAACTCCGGATCCATGATCCGGCCGGCGGTATCCTCGCCGTACTCGAGCTGCGTCTGGACGTCGGCGAGGTCGCGCCGGTCGACCACCTCCATCACCTCGTTGCGCAGGTCATCCGGAAGCGAGTCGACCACCTCCACCGCATCATCGACCGACATCGCCTCGAGCATCTTGGCGATCTCCTGACCGCTGCGCTCCTCGAGCAGCGCCCGCCGCTCCGAGGGCTCCAGCTCGGTGAGGAAGCCACCGCCGCTCTCCGGATAGTCCTCGACCAGGACCTTGAAGACGATCTCCTGCTCCTCGGGCGTCAGGTCGGAGAACACCAACGCCACGTCCTCGGGCCGCGTGCGCCCGAGCAGCTTCGAGACGGGCATCCGGGCGCCGCGGCGCGCGAAACGCCTCAGCCGGCTACCGAGCAGCTCGGTCCTGCGTACCGAGATGGACTGGGACATGGAATCGGGATCGTAACACAGAGGTGCCCTTCTCCCGAGCCCCCAAGGAGCCCCTAAGTCATTGAGTCTGAAGGGGTTGAGGCACTATTCCTCGGAGTCCATGGAGAACCCGTCGGGAAAGGCCGACTGCAGAGGCGCCGTCGCCAGCAGCTCCTTGTCGAGCGACGCCAGGATCCGGCGATCCTCGCGCCAGCGGGGCTCGACGCGGACGAAGAGCTCGAGGTAGACCCGGTGGCCGAGAAACTCCTCGAGGTCGAGTCGCGCGGCGGTTCCGATCTCTCGCACCGTGGCTCCACGCCGGCCGACGATGATCTTCTTCTGCCCCGGGCGTTCGACCAGGATGGTGGCGTGGATTCTGGTGAGGTCGCGCCCGGGAACCTCCTCCCAGCTGTCCACGACCACCGCCGTCGTGAACGGGAGCTCCTTGTGGGTCCGCTCCAGCACCTTCTCGCGGATACGCTCCGCAGCGAGAAAGCGCTCCGGATGGACCGTCAGCAGATCCGGGTCGTAGAGCGGCTCACCTTCGGGCAGAAGGCGCCAGAAGGCGTCGAGCACACGCTCGGTTCCGTCGCCGTGGAGCGCGCTCGCCGGAACGATCTCGGCGAAGGGCAGTCGAGTCGAATAGCTCTCGATCTTGGGCAGCAGACTGGGCTTGGAGAGGCGGTCGATCTTGTTGAGGACGAGGACCCGCGGAGATCGGACCTTGCTCATCAGGTCGAGCATGAAGGCTTCACCGGCGCCGAAGCCCTGGCTGGCGTCGACCACCAGGCAGGAGACGTCGGCGTTGTCGAGCGCTTCGCGGGCGCTTCGCACCATCTGACGATTGAGTCGATGCAGCGGCCTGTGGATCCCCG
This sequence comes from Candidatus Multivoradales bacterium, assembly GCA_965223875.1. Classification (GTDB taxonomy): domain Bacteria; phylum Acidobacteriota; class Thermoanaerobaculia; order Multivoradales; family JAHEKO01; genus CBDCXS01. The sequence continues at coordinate 189,458 of OZ245024.1, forward strand.
GAGTATCGTGAAAGACGATCTGTCCCCGCGCCTCGCTGAGAATGCCGATCAGGACCTGTCGCGTCGTCTGCGGCTTGTCGGAGACGATGGCCACCTTCTCCGCCAGGAGCTGATTCATCAACGTCGACTTGCCGGCGTTGGGCCGCCCGGCGAGCGCGACGACTCCGCTGCGCATGGTGCTCATGGCGTCACTCGCGAGTCGACGCCGGTTCGCCGGTGCGTTCGACGCGGAGCTGCTGGATGCGTCGGTCGGCGACGCCCAGGACCTCGAATCGCAGTCCGTGGCGCTCGACGCTCTCGCCGGTCTCGGGCAGGTACCCGAGAGCGGTGAACACCAGCCCACCGACGGTCTCGTAGGGCGCGTCGTCGATGTCGATGCCGAAGAGCTCGTCCAGCTCCTCCACGTCGCAGGACCCGGCGAGGAGCCAGATCCCCTCGGCCAGCCGCACCCGGGCGACGTCGGTGTCGTCGTGCTCGTCGGCTATCTCTCCGACGATCTCCTCGAGCAGGTCCTCGACGGTGGCCAGTCCGGCGGTGCCTCCGAACTCGTCGACCGCGACGGCGAGTTGCTGGTGGCGCGCCTGGAAGTCCTTGAGCAGAGCCGCTATGGGCTTGGTGTCGGGCACGATGAAGGCCGGTCGGGCCGTGCGAGCGATGTCCACCGGATCGCCTCCCCGCAGCGCGCCGACCAGATCGCGCAGATAGAGGACGCCCTCGATGTGGTCCTGGGAGTCACCGTAGAGCGGCAGGCGCGAGTGACCCGAGTCGAGGAAGAGAGAGAGGAGATCCTCGGCGCTCGAATCGACCGAGGCCATGACCATGTCGATACGGGGCGTCATGACGCTGCGCAGCAGCGTGTCGCCGAACTCGACGACGCCCTTGACCAGCAGTTCCTCGCCGGGTTCGAGAATGCCCTCGCGTTGGCCGACGGAGATATAGGCGTCGATCTCTCCGTCCGAGGCCTCGTCGCCCTCGAGGCTCTCCTCGGGGGCGGGAAAGCGGTCGAATCGGAGGGTGGGGGCAAGTAGCGCGACCAGCGGACCGGCCAGCAGCAGGATCGCCGAGTAGGCTCCCCGCAGGCCATCGAGGGCGGCCTCCGAGCGGTAGCGAGCCACGAGTCGGCTGGTCAGCTCGGCCACCAGGGCGACGGCGATGGCCACGCCGAGAGCCCACCAGGTCGAGCTGGTCGCCAGTTGGGCGACCGCCAGAACGGCGATGAGGCTGAGCCGGGAGGCGAAGCTGAAGAGCAGTCGAAAGGCCTCGAAACGGCCCTCGTGATCGTAGAGTCGCTCGAGCCGTCCACCGCCGGCCGCCCAGTGGCGCAGACGGATGAGGCCGCTGCGCTCGAGCAGCGCCGACATCACGGCGGCGAGCAGGCACAGGACCGAGCAGACGCCGAGCAGGCTCCAGAGGGCGATGGGGCTCACTGTCGGGCAACTCCCTTCGTCGCTGGAATCCCGATCCAGCGACGCCCGAGCTCGGCCTCGAGCGTCTCCATCTCGCCGTCGTCGGTCTCGTGATCGTAGCCGAGACAGTGCAGGGCGCCGTGGAGTATCAGGACACGCAGCTCGGTCGCGAGCCCATGGCCTCGAGCCGAGGCCTGACGCTCGGCGATCGATGTCGCGATGACAACGTCACCGAGGTGGTCGCCCTCTGGGGTCGCGTCTCCCGGGAACGACAGGACGTCCGTCGGTCTGTCCAGGCCGCGGAAGTCGTGATTGAGTCGACGCATCTCCTCGTCTCCGACAAGCCGGACCGTCAGTCCTCCACGTCCGGAAGCGATCTCGGAAAGTACATCGTCGGCCCAGGCCGAGAGCTCCGCGGCGTCGAGGCCAACGGCATCGAGGCGCGTAGGCGGGTCGGCGATCTGCAGGCAGATCAGACGTCCCGTCCACTCCGCCGGCGTCTCGTCGAGCTCCTGGGGAGGATCGGCGACGCTCAAGGGCGGGCTCGGGAGGGCTCCGGGGACTCCGCAGCGTCCGCGTCGATATCGGTTGGAGGGGCCGCCGGAGTCTTGCGGTCGCCGAAGTCGAAGCCCGGGTAGTCGACGCGACGATGGAAGATGTTGCTCAGAATCTGGAAGAAGGCGTCGGAGACCTTGCTCAGGTCGGACAGCGTCAGGTCGGTCTCGTCGAGCTGTCCGTCCTGAGTGCAGACATCGAAGATCCTCCGGATGACCTCGCGGATCGTCATCGGCGTGGGGTCGCGCAGCGTCCGGCTGGCCGCTTCGACTCCATCGGCGAGCATCAGAATCCCCATCACCCGGGTCTGCGGCTTCGGCCCCGGATAGCGGAACTCGGTTTCGACGACCTCGACGTCCTCGTCGCTACACTGATCGAGGGCTCGCTGGTAGAAGAACTTGATCAGCGCGGTGCCGTGGTGCTGCTCGATGGCGTCGTGGATGACGCGCGGCAGCCTCTGCTGGCGAGCGAGGTCGATCCCGTCCTTGATGTGGTTCACGAGCACCAGGGTGCTCATCGAGGGCGACAGCTTGTCGTGTGGGTTTTGGCCCGGGTGCTGGTTCTCGATGAAGTACTCGGGACGGAAGATCTTGCCGATATCGTGGTACAGCCCCGCTGTGTAGGCGAGCGTGGAGTCGGCTCCGACGGCGCTGGCTGCGGCCTTGGCCAGATTCGCCACCATCAGCGAGTGTTGGAAGCTGCCGGGCGCCTCGAACGCCAGCCGCCGCAGCAGCGGCAGGTTGGTGTTGGAGAGCTCCACCAGACGCATCTCGGTGGTGACCGAGAAGAGGCCCTCGAGGATGGGCGTGAGGAAGCTGGCCGTCGCCGCCACCAGCAGGCCGCTGGCCAGACCGCAGAGCAGGTCGAATCCGAGCATCTCCGGGCTGGCGCGCTCGGGCCGGAACAGCGCGGTGACCATGACGATCGTGGTGATGTTGACCAGGCCGACCACCATGCCGATGCGCGCCAGCGTGAAGCGGTGCTTCATCTGAATCCGCTCGAGAGCGAAGATCGCCGCCAGCGATCCCGCCAGGGTGTAGACCGCCATGGTGAGCGACTCGACTCCTCCGACCCTCGCCGCTAGGACCGAGTAGACGATGGTCAGAAGCAACGCCATGCTACGGCCGTAGAGCATCGCCATCGACAGCGCCAGCGAGGCCAGCGGGATGGCGTACATGTAGCTCGAGGTCTCGGCGCCCGCGACGCCGAAGGCGTGATCCCCGAGGCCCTCGGCGATCCAGAAGCCGAGCCTGGCCAGGACCAGCATGATCGACAGCAGGACCAGGCTCTCGCTCAGGAGCTGCGAGTGCGTCTTGTGGGGGTAGCGCTCGCGCCCGAGGGCGGTCCAGAGGACGAAGGCGCCGAGCATCAGGAGCAGGGCGTTGCCGAACAGGGGCAGGAGCTGCGCCCCCAGGGAGCGGTCGCCGCGCAGCTCGGTGATCGCGCGAGCGGACGCCTCGTCGATCCTGTCTCCCTTGCGGGCGATCATCTGTCCGGTCTGGATCTGGTGGAAGACCGGCGCCGTGGCGTTCGCCGCCTCCTCCTCGCGGGCCAGCGTCTCGGGCCGGTTCGGGTAGACGTTGGGCGTGGTGTTGGCGATCAGGAACTGCTGCAGTACGCGACGCTGCCGGCTCGACAGGCCGGGAACCCGGCGCAGCTGGGTACCGACGAAGAGCTCGACCTCGCCCGGATAGCCGAGATAGTCGAAGAGGTTGAACTGGATCTGCTCGGTGCCGGTGTCGAGATTGCGCACGGTGACGCCGCGGGCGCGGTGCTCGAGCAACAGCTCCTTGTTGGCGACGATGCCGGAACGGAACGTGTCCGCGGCGATCGATCGCAGCGACTCCTCGAGGCCGGTCGAGAAGCCCTCGGTGACCAACTGGACGTAGGACTCACGGTCGAGCCTGACGCCGCTGGTCTCCTGAAGCTGCCCGATGAGGTCCTCGACGATGTCGATCTCGCCGCCCTCCCCTACGGTCGCCAGGCCGGAGGCCTCGGTCGCGGTCGGCGCGGTCTGGGTCGGCTCGGCCTCCGTCATCGGTACGCCCTGGGTCAACCAGAGGCGTGCCGTCGAGAACAGGCGGCCCAGGCTTTCGTCGACCTCACGCGCGTAGGCGGCGTCATAGTCGTAGACCGGAAGGACCTTCTCGCGCTCGCGCCGTTGACGCTCCGACGTGGTGGCTTCGTCGGGCACCAGGACGTCCTGGGTGGCGATGTAGTCACGGGTGGCGATATCGCCCGCCGCGACCGCTCCACCCGGAGCCTCGAGGCGGGGCATCAAGGCCCAGGTGCCGACGGCGATGTAGACCAGGACCCAGAGGGCGTGAGCGTCGAGCAGCCGCCTCCAGGAGTCCTGGAGCCAGCAGGAGATCTTCGTCCACCGGGTCTTCGGTGGGTTGCGGATCACCCGTACGTGCGGCAGCGCGTCGCGCTTGCGACTCATGGCATCACCTCGGGAGGTCCGGCCCTGCGAACCTCCCGGCTACGGATCAGTCGGCCTCCTCGGTTCGATCGCCGTTCATTGTATCGCGTGCCGCCCTCTCATCGTGCTCGGCATAGGCGCCGATGATCTTCTGCACCAGGCGGTGGCGGACCACATCGGACTTGTCGAAGTAGACGAACTCGATGCCGTCGATGTCCCGGAGAATCTGCTCCGCCTGCCTCAGACCCGAAGGACGCCCGCTCGGCAGGTCGACCTGGGTCACGTCTCCGTTTACCACCGCTTTCGAGTTGAAGCCGATACGGGTCAGGAACATCTTCATCTGCTCGTTGGTGGTGTTCTGCGCTTCGTCGAGAATGACGAAACTGTCGTTGAGGGTACGCCCGCGCATGAACGCGATCGGGGCGACCTCGATGATCCCCCGGTCGAGCATCCGTCCGACCTTGTCGAAGCCGATGATGTCGTAGAGAGCGTCGTACAGCGGCCGCAGATAGGGGTTCACCTTCTCCACCAGATCACCCGGCAGAAAACCGAGCTTCTCCCCCGCCTCGACCGCCGGGCGGGCCAGGATGATCCGGCGCACGCGCTCCTCCTTGAGAAACGCCGCGGCCATGGCGACGGCGAGGTAGGTCTTGCCGGTCCCGGCCGGTCCCACCGACACGACCAGATCGTGGTCACACATCGCCTTGAGGTAGCGGTACTGGTTGACGCTACGAGGGTTGACCAGCTGCCGGACGTTGCCCAGCATGCCATCGGTAACGAAGAAATCGGCGATCGGCATCTCCGGCGCCTCGCGGATGACGCGGATGGCGGTTTCGATGTCGGTGGGAGAGATGCGCTGTCCACGGCCGATCAGAGCGGAGAGCTGGGTCAGCAACGACCCGACCCGGTCGGCCTGGCGCCCTTCGATCTGTACCTGGTTTCCGCGCGCGGTGACCCGCACGCCGAAAGCCTGCTCGATACGCTGGAGGTTCTGGTCACGCGTACCGAAGAGTCTCTCGATGCCCTCGTCGGCCAGCTCGAGCTGGATGCCGTCGGTCACCTCGGTGGTCACGCTCCACTCCTCCGGCGATCACTCGCTGTAGTCATAGAAGCCCCGGCCGCTCTTGCGGCCCAGCCGGCCCGCGGCCACCATCTGCTTGAGCAGGGGGGGCGGCGCGAAACGCTTCTCGCGGTACTCGTCGAACATGATGTCGGCGATGAGCAGTGTCGTGTCGAGGCCGACGAAATCGAGCAGCTGCAACGGACCCATCGGATGGCCACAGCCGAGCCGCATCCCTTTGTCGATGTCCTCGACCGAGCCGACCCCCTCCTCGCACGCCCGGATGGCGTCGAGAAGGTAGGGCACCAGCAGCCGGTTGACGATGAAGCCCGAGTTGTCCCGGCAGTCGATCGGCTCCTTGCCCAGGGCGCGGACGAAGGTCCGGGCGGTCTCGAGGCTTCGCTCCGAGGAGAGGATCGTGCGGACGACCTCGACGAGCCTCATCACCGGCACCGGATTGAAGAAGTGGAGACCGACGCAGCGATCCGGGCGCCCGGTGCCGACGGCGATGTCGGTGATGGTCAGCGATGAGGTGTTGCTGGCGAACAGAGTCTCGTCGCCACAGATGCCGTCGAGCTCGGCGAGGGTCTCGCGCTTGGCGTCGAGGCGTTCGACGATCGCTTCGACGACCAGATCGCACGAGGCCAGAGCCTCGAGCCGGGTGACTCCCCGGATGCGCCCGAGCGTCTCGGACCGAGCCGTCTCGCTCAGCTTCCCCTTCGACACGGCGCGGTCGAGCGACGCCTCGATCCGGGCCAGGCCTCGCCCGAGGGCGTTCTCGTCGATTTCGCGGATGAGGGTGGTGAATCCCGCGCTCGCGACGACTTCGGCGATTCCCGAGCCCATCAGCCCGCAGCCGAGCACTCCGACCGTGGAGATCCCGTTCGCGTCGCTCATCCGGAAGCCCTTCCCAGCCTGTCGGCTCGAACGGTCCCTGCGGCGACCTCGTGGACCACGCGCGTTCCGGGGTCGTCGCCCCTGTGCAGCTCGAGCACGAGGTCGGCATCGGGCAGGGAGGGCAGCCTGTCGGCCCACTCCACCGACTTGACCGCCGACTCGGCGAAAAGCTCGGCGAGTCCCAGTCTATCGGTCTCGTCGGGATCCAGACGATAGAGATCGACGTGGATCAGGGCGCCGGTCGAGCCCGTGTGCTCCCGCACCAGGACGAAGGTCGGCGACTGGACCTCGCTCGGCGGAATGCCGAGGCCGCGGGCGATGCCCTGGGTGAGGACGGTCTTGCCGCTGCCCATATCGCCCAGGAGCAGGACCAGGCCGTTCGGCGCCAGTTCCCGCGCCAGCGTCTCGCCCAGCTCCATCGTCTCCGCGGCGCAGTGTGTGGTCCAACGTCTCATCCGGTCCTCAGATGCTCGAACGCCGCGGGGATGCTATCCAGGATGTCACCAGCGAGCAGACTCTCGACTCCGCGGCTCTCGCGAGCGAGATCTCCGGCCAGGCCGTGCAGGAAGACGCCGAGGCATGCGGCCACTCCGGGATCATAGTCCCGGCACAGCAGCGCCGCAATCAGGCCGGTGAGCACGTCGCCCGATCCTCCGCTGGCCATTCCGGCGTTCCCGGTGGAGTTGAGGAACACCGATCCGTCCGGCCAGGCGACGAGCGTCTGGTGTCCCTTCAGAACGAGAATCACTCCGAGCTCGCTCGCTCTCTCGGCGGCGAAGTCGAGGCGACTCGCCTGGATCCGGTCGACCGGAGTGTCGAACAGGCGAGACGTCTCCCCCGGATGCGGCGTCAGGATGGTCGGCGCCCGCCTCGCGGTGAGCAGGTCCCGGTGACCCGCGAGAGCATTCAGGCCGTCCGCGTCGACGACGGCCGGAAGCTCGACCTCCTCGAGGATCCGTCGAACGGCCTTGCCGGTGGCTCCGCCCGTCCCCAAACCCGGGCCGATGGCGATGCAGGTCTTGCCGTCGCTCGCCTTCCCGACCTGGCGAGCGGCGTCGAGCGTGATCGAGCCGGCGCGATCCGCCGCCAGGGGTAGCGTCATCGACTCGAGCGAGGCGGTATCCACGCTGGTGGCGAGCGGTGCCGCGACGCCGACCGTCACCAGTCCGGCGCCGCCGCGGAGAGCTCCACGCGCGGCGAGCAGGGCCGCGCCGGCCTTTCCGGTGCCGCCCGCAACCAGCAGGCAGTGTCCGAATCGACCCTTGTGGTCCTCGGGTGCGACCGGCAGGAGCTCCGCCGCGAGCTCTTCCCCGGTGAGGAGATGGAGCCGGCCCGGTGCGTCGGCGAGGACCTGCTCGGGCATGCCGAGATCGGCGACCCGGACGTCGCCGCAACGCTCGGCCGCCGGGCGCAGAAGGTGGGCCCGCTTCAGCGCGCCGAGAGCGACCGTGAGGTCCGCCGCGGCGGCCGGCCCTATCTCCTCGCCGCGGGAGGCATCGAGTCCGCTGGGGAGATCGATGGCGACCACCGGGGCGAGTCGACTGGCGAGCCAGTCGACCGCTTCGGCGAAGACTCCCTCGGCCGGTCTCGAAAGACCGGTGCCGAAGATCGCGTCAATCCAGAGATCTCCGGCGATCTCCCGCGGAGCCAATGAGCGGAACTCCTCCGCCGTCTCCGCACTGAGCATCGGGATGCCCTGTCGCCGGCAGATCTCGTGCTGGAGCGAGGCGTCCCCGGAGCGGTTGCGGCTCCACCCGACCAGAACGACCCGGGGCTCGAAGCCTCTCAGTGCCAGGTGGCGTGCTACCGCCAGTCCATCCCCGCCGTTGTTCCCCGGGCCGCAGAAGACGACGATCCGGTCGCTCTCGGGATAGCTGTGGCAGACCGCCTCGACGACGCCCATGGCCGCGTTCTCCATCAGAACCGGACCGGGGATCCCCCACTCGTCTATCGCGGCCCGATCGGCCTCGCGCATCTCGTCCGAGGTGAAGATCCTCACGACAGGCGCCCCCAGCGGCGCAGCAGGCGCTCGGTGGCCGGGCAGGATCCCGTGTCGGCGCGCAGGAGCTCGGTGAGCCGATCGAGATCCTCCGGGACGTCGACGTCGCGGCCCGTCGGCAGCGTCTCGACGTCGAGTCCGAGAGCGCGACAGCGTTCGAGGGTAGTCGCGAGGACCGAGCTCTCACCCCAGGCGATGTTCTCGAAGAGCCGGGACGACAGGGCGGCGCCACCCAGCCCGATGAGGTAGTAGCCGCCGTCTTCGGCCGGGCCGATGACGATGTCGGAACCGTCGGCGAGACGATCGAAGGCCCCCTCGACCGTCGCCGTCGCGAGCTCGGGGTGATCGCCCCCGATCGCCACGACCAGACCGTCCGGGCCCTCGGCAGCCTCGGCGAGGCCCCGGTGGAGCCTCTCTCCGAGGTCTCCGCCCCGCTGCCTGATCGCCGGAAGGTCGGATGCGGGAAGGGGTTCGTCGGCACCGAGTGCCCAGGCGATGACGAGCTCGAAGTCGCCCTTCGACAGCCGTGGGACCAGGTCGTCGAGGAAGGCCTGATGGAGCCTGGCCGCCTGGGCGGGCGACAACACCGGATGCAGCCGCGTTTTGACGAGGCCCGGACGCGCCGGCTTGGTGAAGAGGACGCAACGACGCGATGCGCTCATCATCGGCATTCTATCGGTTGAGGCTCGAGGTCGTGGGACACTGTCTCACAACGGTCGCTGGGCTAAGATTGATCCACTCGGAACCCGAGATCCCGGTCAATGGACCAAGGAGGACGCCATGACCAAATGGGAGTACAAGATCATCAATATCCGCAGCGAGAACTATCGTCTCGATCCGAACGCGGCTCCCGAGCTCACCGAGTTGGGTTCCAGAGGATGGGAGTTGGTGTCGATCACGTCGGTCAACTTCAAGAGCGGCGCGACCGACAACATCGCCATGGTGTTCAAACGCCCGATGCGGGACGGATCGTCAGCTTCGGGCTCGCCGGGCTCGTTCGACTCGGGCTCGTTCGACGGTTAGTGGAGCCTTAGCGCTCGCCGATTTCGCGGCGTGCGTGTGAGCGGCCGGCGAGCGCCATTCCGACGGCACCGGCCACCAGCATCATCCACCAACCCGACCGCCTGGGGCGGATGCCTGCCTTGCGATCCATGGTCCGGCGCAGACCGGCGAGGCGGGTCTCGAACTCGCGGCGAGCCGCGACCAGTTCCGCGTCGCTCGCGGAGAGCTTCTTGTCACGCATCAGCGGACTCCTCCCCGGCATCGGCGTCTTTCGTCTCGGCCGTCGCGTCGAGCTGCTCACCGATCCAGTCGAGGTGACCCTTTACGTGGGCTTGCACCAGCTTGCGCGGAGGGGTCGCACCCTTGAGCAGGCTCATCGCCCAGGCCAGCACGAGAGCGGCGATCAGCAAGATCAGCGCCGCGACCGCCAGGGCGGCGAGCCACGGCTCGAGGTAGCTCTCGAGGAAGGCCACCAGGGCCAGAGAGAGCAGGATCGTGGCCCAACCCAGAAGGCCCGCAGCGACGACCAGGAGGATGACCCCCTTGGTCAGGAGCCGCGTCGAGTGCCCGAGATCCGTCGTGAGCGCCGTCCACTCCGCCGCGAGGACGTCGAGGAAGGCTCGCCCGACGTCTCGGAGCTCGGTCAGCCAGGCGGCGGCTCTCTTCCTCATCCGCCGCCGACGAAAAACGCCTTCTTCACGTAGGACGCGCCGGCGCCGAGCTCGTCGCGGACACCGATGGCGAGCTGATGGGGGCCGCCACGCATGAGCAGGGTGGTCTCGTACGGGTAGTACATCCCCTGCGCCTCGTCGATGCGATCGGTGGGGATCCGGATGGGTACCTCGAGGTTGTTCACCTCGGAGATGCCGTCCTTGTCGTCGATGGCACCGAAGTAGAGGCGGGCGCGGCCGTAGTAGTGGTCCGCCCGTGGAACGAGAGTCAGCTTCCCCAACGGCAGGCCGACTTTGACGGGAACGTGGTACATGCCGTCGGGGCTCGGCTGCGGAGAGCCGACCTCGAGGAGCACCCCCATGGCGTTCTCCTCGAATCCGTAGCGAAGCGTCGCGAGCGTCGCGTCGACCATCCGGGAGCCCACCGACTTGTCCCGGTAGGTCTCGCGGTGGCGGATCCTACGGCCCTTCTTGTCCTTCAGCTTGACCTCGATGCGGTGCAGCCGGCCGTCGCCCGCGTGTGCCGGCGTGTAGCCGATCGAGTAGTAGGAGTTGAAGTCGGCGGCGATCTTCAGCAGGTCATCGCTGATGTCGTTGGTGTTGATGATCGCTCGGCCGCCGGTCGCGTCGGCGAGGAAGCGCAGCGGCTCCTGGATGCTCTGGATGTAGACCGTATCGACGAAGGAGGACATGCCGGCCTTGCCGGCCTCGGCGACCTCGACGGACGCGGAAGAGTAGGTGCGAAGGCCTCCGGCATCGATGGTGTAGAAGGTCACGCCGTTGGCGTTGGCCTTGTTACCGAGGTTGCGGAACATCCGCGAGGCGTCGAAGTCCATCATCTCGGTGATGACCGGCGTGTAGTGGAACTTCTGCTGGACCATGTAGAACAGGTCCTCGGCCGCCTTCATCGGCAGGCCGTCGCTGACGTATAGCAGGGCCTTGCGTCCGGCCAGACCGGCGAGCGAGTCCACCATCTCGTCCATAGCGGTGACGGTGAAGCTGAGATCGTTGAACAGCGACTCGGCGTGCGGCCGGACCTGGATCATGGCGTCGCCGACGTCCTCGGCCGACTCGATCGCCTGGAGAATGCGATTGCGCTCGCTGTCGGCGTGCACGCCGTGCGCCGAGATGTCCTCCATCTCGAACAGCGCCGAGTTCACCAGTGTCATGTCGGTGGTGAACTCCTGGCGCATGTGGAGCGAGCGATCGTACGAGACGACCATCACGCGGTCGTTCTCGTTGAGCTCCTTGCGCAGGAAGGTGCGCAACCGCCGGAAGACCCGGTTGCGGTTGAACGGCCGCAGGTTGAAGTTGTCGATGTAGACGATCAGATTGAGCTGCTGGCTGCTGTCGAACAGCGGGACGGGCCCGGCCTCGAGCGTCGGAACCGTCGGAGCGGGTCTCATCGGCTCGCCGTCCTCGCCCAGACGACGGCGATCCTCGACGGCGTAGAAGTTGGTGATCTGGACCGGGCGCTTGTCTTCGAACACCTCGAAGTCGTCCGCCGTCAGACCCAGTATCGGCGTCCCTTTCTTGTCGGTGACGTAGACCTCGACGTTGACGACGCGGACGTCGACCGACTCGAAGAACTCCTCGTCGCCGAGGTCCTCGTCGCCCGCCGGTTGTTCCTGGGCGGTCGCCGGGAGCAACAGGCAAAGGGACGCCAGGACCGTCAGAAGGCCGCGGCGCCACCAGGTGGAAAGGGCTGCGGATCGAGCTGTAAAAAGGCTCATACGTACGAGAGACACGGCGGCGATTCCCTCAGGGACTCACCTCAGCCGTGCCCGAAAGCATACTACCACTCGCCTGGTCGAACACCGCGACCACGGCGCGGTGCTCGTCGCGTCGCATCTTCAGGCTGACGTCGTAGTTGAACACCGTGCCCGGCTCCGGCGGGCCCGGCCCATCGATGAACAGCGGCACGACCGGGATCTCGGCGCGCGAGCCGGTCGAGTCGATCACCGCGACCCGCAACTCGAGTCGCGCTTGGTGCCCTTCGGCCGTCGGCAGGAACACCACCTTGTCGAGGGGGATCTCGACCCGGAGCGGTACCTGCATCTTGCGCCGACCGGCCTTCTCGGGACGGCCGAAGGTCAGCTTGAGCGGGTCGGTGCTCGGGGGTGTGCCGAACAGCAGCGAGCTCTCGACCTGCATCGAGGTCTCCTCCACCCGCGACAGATCGAGGAAGCCCTCGCGCGAGCGGACTCGCAGTGACGGGTCGGTGAGCTCGATCTTGATGTCGTGGTAGCTGTCGTCACCCTGCCACGACGGGGTGAAACCCAGCCAGTAGTAAGAGCGGGTGTCGCTGCGCGCGGTGTCGAAGGCCGAGCGCCGATCGGAGTTCAGCAGCGCCTTGCCGCCGGTCTCGGCGGCGACGAACTGGAGGGAGTAGTGGATCTCCTGCTCACGGACGAACTCGGCGCCCCGGCCCAGGCGGCCGCGCTGATCGATGATGCCCGAATCGCGGCTGCGCCGGAAACCGTCACCTCCCGGCAATCGACCCGAGATGTCCCCGCTGCTTCGGTCCATTCCAGGTACATCGACGGTGTAGATGGTGTAGCCGAGGCGGTTCGCCGTCTCGGTCAACGGGCGGAAGAGCTCGCCGCCGCCGGGCACCTGGTTGTCGAAGACGGTCCGGCGGACATCCGAGACCACGAATTCCGCTGGCAGGAAGGGCCAACCGCCCGAGGCCAGCAGCATCACCTTGCGACCGGGGGGCTGGGCGAAGCTTCGCAGTGTCGCCGCGGCGGCGCCGACGGCGCGCTCGACCTGTCCCGCCAGCATCGAGGCGAAGAACCGCTCCTCGGGTGTGAGATAGGTGTCGAGGTTGACCTGACGATCGTCGTAGCGCAGGAACTCGCTGACCAGCGTCGTCTGCAGGGTGTCGTCGAAACGGTTGCGCTCGGAGATCCGCTGGAGACCCTTGGCGGGGCGCTCCTTGGCCTTCTCGAGGACGTCCCGAATCTCGGGCACCGAGCTCGTCCAGCTACTCAGCATCGACATGTCCCGACCGTTGAACGCGACCACGGCGACCTGATCCTGTGGCGCCAGCGACCCGATCTGCTCGATCATGTCGTCGAGGACGATGTCGCGATCCCGCTTGATCGAGAAGTAGTCGTCGATGAAGAGAAGGTAGCTGGTCTCGACGGGCTCGCCGGGTCGTGTGCCGGGAGCCAGCTCCATACCGGCCTCGACGCCGGTGGTGCTCATCGCCACCCCGTCGCGCACCTCACTGAAGAACTCGATCGGGATCTCCTCGCCATCGACCAGGAGGCGGAAGCTCTCCGGGCCGAGGCTCGGAACCCGCTCGCCGCTCTTGTCGGTGACCACGACCTCGAGATTGACGACACGAACATCGATGACCTCACCGAAGGCGCCCGGAAGCTCCGAGCTCTCCTGCCCCGAGCCGAGGGAGGTGTGGCCGACGACGAGAAGGACGGTCGTCGCGACCGCCGCGAAGGAACGCACGCTTGCTTGATTCATCTTCTGCTGCCTCGGAATAGGGAATCGCTCGTCAGATTCTACGCGCGAGCGCGAGACGTGGGATGCAAGAGGCATACCCGCGCCGTCCCTGCGGGGGTCGGCTTGTTCAGCCGGTCAATCGACGGCGCAGATGATCCGTGATCAGGCGGCTGTGGACGCGCGAGTTCTCGATGAAGATCCGATTCGTGTCGAGTCCCGATTGTAGCGTCCCAGCCAGGTAGAGGCCGGGGACGTTGCTCTCGCAGCTCTCCGGATCGAAGCTCGGGACGAGGGTCGCTGCGTCCACCTCGACGCCGGCCGACCGGAGCAGCGACACGTCGGGCTCGTAGCCGATCAGCACGTAGACGGCATCGGCCGTCAGCGTGCGCCGCCCTTCTGGCGTCTCGACCTCCAGGCTGCGGTCACCGAACTCGACGACTCGCGAGTCGTAGTGGGCCGCGATGCTCCCTTCGGCGACACGATTCTCGAAGTCGGGGCGGAGCCAGTACTTGACGCTCGGTTTCGAGTGGGGGCCGCGGTGGACGAGGCGGACGTGAGCCCCGCTGCGCCACAGCTCGATGGCGGCCTCCAGCGCGGAGTTGCCGCCACCGACCACGACCACCTCCTCGGTGAAGTGGCCGTACGGCTCGACATACCGGCGGTGGACGAAGCTCCGCTCTTCCCCCGGGACGCCGAGGCGACGCGGATAGTCGAAATAGCCGGTGGCCAGCGCCACGGCCCGGGCGCGATACGTCCGGCGACCGTCCAGACCCTCGGTGCCGACCTCGAAGCCGCCGTTCGCCTGGCGGATCTCGTCCACCCTCCGGTGCAGGGCCAGTGGCAACTCGTAGGCGCGCGCGACCGAGTGGTAGTAGGTGACGGCCTGGCGCCGGGTCGGCTTGGGGTCCGGGATGGCGAAGGGAACGCCGGCGATCTCGAGCTTGTCGCGGGTGGTGAAGAAGACCATGTCGGTCGGGAACTCGAGCAGGCTCGCGAGCAGAGAGCCCTTCTCCACCAGCAGCGGGTCGAGGCCGACCCGTCTCGCCTCGGCGCCGATGGCGATCGCCGTCGGTCCTCCACCGACCACCAACAGGTCGACGACCCTGGATTCGTCACTCACGAGCCGGCTCCGCGTCGTCGCGCCGCAAGGAGGCCCAGAGCCAGAGGGCGATCACCAGAACCGCGAGGCTGATGAACTGGGCCAGGGTGAAACCGCCGAAGAACCGGTCGTCCTTGGCGCGCAGGAACTCGACGGCGAAGCGCTCGACGGCCAGCAGGCCGACGACCAACGTGGCCACACTGCCGGGAACACCGCCCGGCCGCAGAGCCCGGACGCCGACACGCCAGATCACCAGGGCGGCCAGCGTCTCGTAGAGCTGGGTCGGGTGGACCGCAACCAGCTGGTCGCTCGCCACCGAGGCCGGAATGTCGACATCGAAGCTCGACCGGAGGGCTCCCGCCGTCGTCGGCGGCAGGCCGCGCGGGAACTCGACGCCCCAGGCCAGATCGGTCGGCACACCGTAGTCGTCACCGACCAGGAAACAGCCCACCCGGCCGACCGCGTAGCCCAGGGCCAGCGCGACCGCGGCACAGTCGAGGCCCGGGGCCATCGGGATCGAGCGGCGTCTCAGCGCGATGAGCACTCCGGCAACGCCGAGGATGAAGCCCCCGTACCAGACCAGACCGGAGCGCGAGAAGAGCAGGCTCCAGTCCCGGTAGAGCACCGTGTAATAGAGCTTCGCTCCCAGGACGCCGCCGATACCCGCCCAGATGAGGACCTCGCTGGCGGCCTCCTGATCGCCGACCCCGATCGTTCGAAACCCGCGTCCGAGCTGCCAGTAGGCGGCGACGAAAGCGAGCGCCAGCATGACGCCGAACGGACTGATGGAGATCGGTCCGAGACTGAACAGTTCCTGGATCATGGGGATGTCGGCGGGGTCTGCCGAAGATCGCCAATCGTAGCATCGCAGTCGCCCGATCGGAGAGGGAGCGTCGAGGCTAGAATCGCAGCACGAGAGGCGACCTGATGGGAACGAAGTACGAGGAGCTCTGGGAGCTGATGCGGGCGCGACGCGCGCCGGGCCGTTGGCTGGTGTTGACCCACGACAATCCCGATCCCGACGCGATCGCGGCGGCGGCGGGTCTGGCCCGCCTCCTGCGCGCGGGGTTTGCGCGCGATGTCACGGTCGCCTACGGGGGAATCATCGGTCGCGCCGAGAACCGCGAGATGGTTCGCCTCCTGCGGCTGCGCATGAGCCACGTGCGACATCTGGCCTGGAGCAACTACCGGTACTTCGCGCTCGTCGACACGCAGCCGCGCACGGGCAACAACCAGCTCCCGGACAGAATCATGCCGGACGTCGTCATCGACCACCATCCGGTGCGGGCGGTGTCACGCCGGGCCCGCTTCTACGACATCCGTCCCGAGTACGGCGCCAGCGCCACGATGGTCGCCGAGTATCTCGAGGCCGCTGGCGTGGAGATCCCGAAGGCGTTGGCGACGGCGCTCCTCTACGCCATTCGTACCGAAACGCAGGACTTCCGGCGCAGTTGGGTCGCCGCGGATCGGGCGCTGCACGACGACCTGCTGCCGCTGATCGACCGGCGCGTCCTGGCCAAGATCCAGGCGCCCCGGCTGCCGCTCAGCTACTTCCAGACGTTGCACGGCGCTCTCGAGGCGCTCGAATCGGTCGGGACCCTGATCGTCACCCACCTGGACGAGGTCGAGCAGCCCGATATCGTGCCCGAGGTAGCCGATCTGCTGATCCGCCTCGAAGGGAAGACCTGGTCGTTCTGCACCGGGGTTCACGGAGCGCGCATGTACCTGTCCCTGCGGACCTCCAACACCCGCGCCGATGCCGGTCGCCTCATGCGTCGTCTGATCGGCCAGCGGGGCAAGGGCGGCGGCCACGGAATGGTCGCCGGAGGATGGGTGACTCTCGATGATGGGCCGGACGCGGCGGAATCGCTCCATCGGCGACTGGCGAAGCGGCTCGCCGGTTACCTGAAGAAGAATCCGGAGCGCCTGCTGCCGCTTCCCCTGGCCGATCGCGCCGCGGAGAGCGACGAGAGCTAGGAGCCTGTCCGAGTAATCCTCGACACGAGGCGTTTGTCATGTTGAGATCAGTGCATGGCTAAGAGGTTTCGTTCGTGGGAGATAGATCAGATCTGGCTGCTGCCGCCGTCGGTCCAGGAGTTGGTGCCGGAGGGTCACGTGGCGCACTTCGTTCGGGAGACGGTCCGGGAGTCTCTGGACCTGTCGTCGATCCTTGGCGAGTACACCGAGGAGCGAGGGTACCCGCCCTATCACCCGGTGATGATGACGGCGTTGCTTCTGTACGCCTACACCCAGGGGGTGTACTCGTCGCGGCGCATCGCGCGGGCCTGCGACGAGCGGGTGGACTTCATGGCGGTGACCGCGATGCAGCGGCCGGACTTTCGCACCATCAGCGACTTTCGCAAGCGGCATCTGCAAGCTTTGGGGGCGCTGTTCGTCCAGGTGCTTCAGCTGTGTCGTCAGGCCGGTCTGGTCAAGCTGGGGCACGTGGCGTTGGATGGGACGAAGGTGCGGGCCAACGCCTCCAAGCACAAGGCGATGAGCTATGCGCGCATGCAGAAGGCGGAGCGGGAGCTGGCGGCCGAGGTGGCCGGTTGGTTCGAGCAGGCCGAGGCTGTCGATGCGCGAGAAGACGAGGCGTTCGGTGAGGACAAGCGCGGTGACGAGCTGCCGGATTGGGTGGCCAACAAGCAGCAACGCCTGGCCAAGATTCGCGAGGCCATGGCGGCTCTGGAAGATGAGGCCCAGCGCAAGGATCCTCCCCCGAGCGACCCGGACAAGCCCCGCCGGGGCCGTCCGCGCAAGCATCCTCCGGGAGTGCCCAAGCCGAAGGAGCAGCGCAATTTCACCGATCCGCAGAGCCGCATCATGAGGACCCCCGATGGGTTCCAGCAGTGCTACAACGCGCAGGCGGCGGTCGATGCAGCTAGCCAGGTGATCGTGGCGCGTGGCGTGACGCAGTCGGCCACGGACCGCCATCAGCTCCAGCCGATGGTCGAACAGATCCGGGCCCATACCGGGCAGGATCCCGGCGAGCTGTCGGCCGATTGTGACTACTGCTCGGAAGGCAACTTGGCCGAGCTCGAGCGGTGCGGGATTCGAGGCTACGTGGCCACGGGCAAGCAGCAGCACGGCTCGCCGGCACCGGTCGGCTCGCGTCCTCGCAACGGCCCTCTGACCCAACGCATGCAACGCCGACTCAAGTGTGGTGGGTACCGCAGCCGCTACCGGCTGCGCAAGCACACGGTCGAACCGGTCTTCGGGCAGGTCAAGAGTGCCCGTGGATTCCGACAGTTCCTTCTGCGGGGCGCCGAGAAGGTCACCGAGGAATGGAGTCTCGTCTGCACCGCGCACAACCTGCTCAAGCTGGCTCGAGCAACAGCGCCATGAGGCGCCCCGACGCGGCTTCTCTGCGCTCTTGCGCCGCCGCCGACCTCCTTGGTGGCCCCTTGAGAGCCGTTTCCGCGCCACCAGCTCGATTGGCCGCCTCTCAGCAACCCAATTCGCTCATCGTGACCAGCGTACCCGTCTCAAACCGCATTAGCCGGACAGGCTCCTAGCCTGAGTGAATGATGCGGGCTAGCCGGCGAGGAGCCGTTCCAGCCGCAGGCGTGAGATACGGACGCGAGCCAGCTCGCGTCCGTCGCGCATCAGCACCGGGATGACGTCTCCGTATGCTCGGGCGAGGTCCGGGTCGGCGTCGACGTCGACCTTGGAAAAGGTCAGGCCGTGTTGTGGCAGAACGGCGCGCAGAGTCGCCTCCATCAGGTCGCAGAGATGGCAGTCCGGGCGGCCGAGAAGGATCAGGTTCCCGTCAGGCTCTCCGGGCGCAGGCTCCCAAGTCCCCTCGTCCGCCTCTCTCCCCCGCTCCCTTCCTACTCCCATTCGATGGTTCCGGGAGGCTTGTTGGTGACGTCGTAGACGACGCGGTTGACGCCCCGGACCTCGTTGACGATCCGACTCGAGATCCGACCGACGAGCTCGACCGGCAGGGCGCTCCAGCTCGCGGTCATGAAGTCCTCGGTCTCCACGGCGCGCAGCGCGACGACGCTCTCGTAGGTCCGGTAGTCACCCATCACGCCGACGGTCCGGACCGGGAGCAGCACGGCAAGGGCCTGACTGACCTTCGAGTACCAACCGCTCTCGCGGAGCTCCTCGATGAAGATGGCGTCCGCTGCACGGAGGGTCTCGAGGCGCTCCGGGGTGACCTCGCCGAGCACCCGCACGGCGAGACCGGGCCCGGGGAAGGGGTGGCGGCCGATGAACTCCTCCGGCAATCCGAGCTCGCGCCCGAGCTGCCGGACCTCGTCCTTGAAGAGGCTTCGGACCGGTTCGACCAGCTCGAAGTCGAGCGTCTCCGGCAGGCCGCCGACGTTGTGGTGGCTCTTGATGACCTCGGACGGCCCATGCCCGGGGGCCGACTCGATGACGTCCGGATAGAGGGTCCCCTGGGCGAGAAAGGCGACGCCCTCGAGGGCCTCCGCCTCGACCTCGAAGACCTCGATGAAGACCCGTCCGATGATGCGCCGCTTCTCTTCGGGCTCGGTGACACCGACGAGCGCGTCGAGAAAGCGCTGCCGCGCGTCCACCACGACGATCGGCATCCCCAGTCCTTCGCTCAGACTGTGGTGAACCTGCTCGACCTCGCCGAGTCGCAGCAGTCCGTTGTCGACGAAGACCGGGGTCACCTTGTCACCGATGGCTCGCAGCAGCAGCGCCGCGACGACCGAGGAGTCGACGCCTCCCGAGAGAGCGCAGAGAACCCCTTCTCCCCGGGTGATGTCACGGATCCGGTCGACGGACTCAGACAGGTACGAGGACATCCGCCAGTCGCCGCGTGCCCGGCAGATGCCGGTGAGGAAGTTGCGCAGGATCTCGCCTCCTGAGACGGTGTGGGAGACCTCCGGATGGAACTGGATGCCGTAGAAACCGCGCTGGCGGTCCTCGAAGGCGACCACCGGGACGCTCTGTGTCGAGGCCGTGGCGACGAAGCCCTCCGGCAGTGCCTCGGCCCGATCCGCGTGGCTCATCCAGACCGTCTCGTGATCCGCCAGCCCGGCGAAGAGTCCCTCGGCGCTGTAGATCGAGATCTCAGCCCTGCCGTACTCCCGCTCTCCCGAGGACTCCACCCTGCCGCCCAGGGCGTGAGCCATGAGCTGCATGCCGTAGCAGATGCCGAGGATCGGCACGCCGAGCTCCCAGATGCCGGGGTCGGGGCGGAAGGCATCTTCGGCGTAGACGCTCTGGGGACCACCGGAGAGGAGGATGCCGATGGGTCGCCGCCGCCGGATCTCCTCCGCCGGGATGTCGTAGCGCTGGATCTCGCAGTAGACCCGGTTCTCGCGCAGCCGTCTGGCGATCAGCTGCGTGTACTGGCTGCCGAAGTCGAGCACCAGCACGAGCTCGTGCTGTCCGGTCCGGTCGTTCCGTGGGCCGCCACCCATGCTCAGAGCTCCGCCTCCGCCTTCAGCTCCCGGGTCATGAGCTTCTTGACCGCGCCCTCGACGCTACGACCCTCGTAGATCACCTGCCCCATCTGTTCGGTAATCGGCATCTCGATACCGAGCTGGCGCGAAAGACGGGAGATCGACAGGGCGTTGCGCACGCCTTCGGCGACCATGTTGATGCGGCTGGAGATGTCTTCCATGGCGAGCCCCTCGGCCAGCAGGATGCCGGTCTGCCGGTTGCGCGACAGGTCTCCCGTGCAGGTGAGAACCAGATCGCCGAGTCCGGCCAGCCCGGAGAAGGTCCGCGCGCTGCCGCCGCAGGCGACTCCCAGCCGGGTGATCTCGTGCAAGCCCCTTGTGATCAGCGCCGCCAGCGTATTGTGGCCGTAGCCGCTGCCGCTCACCGTTCCGGCGGCGATCGCGACGACGTTCTTGGCGGCGCCACCGATCTCGACGCCGACAACGTCGTCAGACGAGTAGAGCCGCAGCGTTCGCGTCGACAGATCCGCCTGGAGCCGCGCCGCGGTGGCGTCGTCGTGGCTGGCGATAACGGCGGCCGAAGGCTCGCCGCGGACCAGCTCGGCCGCGAAGGTGGGGCCCGAGAGCACCGCGAAGGCCGTGTCGCGGCCTGCCGCCTGGCTCTCTTCGTTGACGACCTCGCTCATTCTCGCCAGGCTCTCGGTCTCGACACCCTTGGCGGCGGAGACCAGAGTTAGCGGACTCTGGGCGGTTCTGAGGGCGAGGAGCTCGGCGACCACCGAGCGCAGGGCGTGAGACGGCACGACGAGCAGGATCCGCTCGAGCTCGGCGACCGCCGCGAGATCGTCCGTGACCGCGAGGCCGGACGGCAGCGGCACGTCTCCCAGGTAGCGACTGTTACAGCGCTCCTCCTCCAGTCGTGCCGCCACCTCGGGGCGTCTCGCCCAGAGGCGCACCGGACGGCCGCTGGCGGCGTAGTGGATCGCCAGGGCGGTCCCCCAGGAGCCGGCTCCGAGAACGCCGAGCTCGGTCATCGCTCTCTCCTCTCCGTCCCGATCCGGCGCTCGCGCCGGTGGACGATGCGGCCGATGTTGGCTCGATGCCGCCAGACGACCAGGACGGCGATCAGTGTCGCGGCCAGAGGAATCCAGATCTCGTCGGGACCGAGCTCGCCCCTCGCCAGACCGACAGACGCGGTGACGGGGAAGGCCGTGACTCCGACGAGCGAGGCCAGCGACACATAGCGGGTGACGCCGAGGACCAGAGCGAAGACCACTCCCGAGGCGAGCAGCAGCTCGGGCCTGATCGCGGCGAGCGCGCCGGCGGTCGTGGCGACGCCCTTGCCACCGCGAAAGCGATGGAAGAGCGGATACATGTGGCCGATGACGGTGGCGACGGCCGTGGCGCCGAGAACCGGACCGGCGACGCCGATCCGCTGCCCGAGGAGGATCGGAACGGCGCCCTTCACGATGTCGAGGAGCAGGACGGCGAGTGCCGGACCCCGCCCCGCCGATCGCAGAGCGTTGGTGGCACCGGGGTTGCCGCTGCCGGTCTCGCGCAGGTCGAGTCCCCGGAGCCGCCGGACGACCAGAAGCCCGAAGGAGATCGAGCCCACACAGTAGCCGGCCGGTACGAGAAGCCACGGCATCGCTCAGGCCTCGAGATCGACGCGCCCGATGCTGCTGTAGCGTGCACCGGTGGGGCTCAGGACGCTCTCCATCAGAGAGACATAGGTTACCGCAAAACTCCGACCCCGGAGCGGACACGGGCGGGCTCTCCAGGCACCACAGGCGGAGGCTCTCCACGGACGTCTGGTTCGGGCCAGGGTCACGTGCGGACGGAAGGGTCTGGTGTCGCGTGGGAGATCCAGGGTCTCCTCGCAGGCGCCGGCCATCGCTTCACGGAGTCGGCCGAGGGCGGCGCCCGCTTCGACGTCGAGGCAGGCGACGCGGGCACGTGACCGCCGCGGCAGCGTTCCCGGGCCCGCCAGCGTCAGATCCAACCTGCGGTGGCCGGCACTCGCCAGGGCCAGCGACTGGAGCAGCTCCCTTGTCCGTTCGCCCTCCACTTCGCCGAGGAAGCGGAGTGTCAGGTGGAGGTAGGGAGCTTCGACGAAGCGGGCTGCGCCGAGGATGTCGCGTCCACCCCGAGCCCAGTCGACGAGCTCAACTCTCAGAGCCTCGGGCAGCGGGATCGCAACGAAGAGCCGCACCGGAACCGGCTCGCTCAGCTCTCTGTCGGTCCCGTGCCGCTGGCCTGTCGCGGCGACAGGCGTCGGCGCAGGAGCTCGAGGCCCCACTGACTGCTCAGGTGACGTACCCGGCCGCGGGGGGCGTTCTTCCAGGCGAGCCGGCGATGATCGACGACGATCTCGACCTCTTCGCCCGGTCCCGCGAGGGCCACGTGCACGGTACCGACCGGTTTGTCGGGTGTGCCGCCGCCGGGACCGGCGACACCGGTAGCCGAGATGGCGAAATCGGCTCCCAGCCGTTCGCGGGCGCCGAGAGCCATCGCGCGGGCGACCTCCTCGCTGACCGCTCCGTGTTCGCGAAGAATCCCCGGCGAGACCCCGAGAAGCCGCTCCTTCAGCTCGTTCGAGTAGGTCACGACCGCGCCGAGAAAGTAGTCGCTGCTGCCGGGGACGGCCGTGAGCCGCTGGGCGACGAGCCCACCGGTACAGGACTCGGCGGTCACCACGGAGCGGCCGGCGCGGCGCAGGGCCTCGCCGACGACTCCTTCGAGAGTCGCCTCCCGACCCTCCGCGTAGACGGCGCGGCCGAGGGCCCCACGGGCGCAGGCGACCATCGCGGCGAGTCGTTCGTCGACTTCCCGCGGCGTCCCGGTGACGGTGAAGCGCACCTCGATGTCGGCGGGCGACGCGAGAACGGTGATCTCGTCGGCGTCGAATCGCTCGTAGACGGGCGCCAGCTCCTCCTCCACGGCCGATTCGGAGCGGCAGGCGACCCGCAGGGACCGGGACGCCAGCGAGCTCCCTGGAGCGTTCTCGCACAGCCAGGGCGCGAGATGGACCTCGACCAGATGGTCGAGCTCGTGCGGAACGCCCGGCAGGAGGAAGATGTCCGTGTCGTCCTGGTGGAGGTGGAGGCCCGGAGCGGAGCCGCGGCGATTCGACAGCGGTCGTCCGCCGCGCGGAACCATCGCCTGTCGCCGGTTGATCTCCGGCATGACCATTCCGAAGTCCCTGAAGCGAGCTTCGATCTCGGCGACGATGGCGGGATCCTCCTCGAGCTCCAGGCCCAGGGCCGCCGCGACCGTCTCGCGGGTCAGGTCGTCGGTGGTCGGCCCCAGTCCCCCGCTCATCACCACCAGGTCGGCGCTTTCCCGGGCATGGCGCAGGTGTCGGACCAAGTCGTCGTAGGAGTCTCCGACGACGCTCTTCCCCACCAGCACGACGCCGTGCGCGGCAAAGGAGGCGGAGAGTCGCAGCGAGTTCGTGTCGAGGCGATCGGTGCCCAGAAGCTCCGAGCCGACCGCGATCACGTAGGCGCGCACGGCGCCATCATAGGGAGCCGGGCAGGGGTGAGCAAGCGGCCGGGGAGGCGGCGGCGAACCTCGCTCGGCAGACGTCCGAGCCCGCGTTGACACCCGAATCGCGCCCTCGTAGGATTCGCGCTGTCTGCTGGGAACCGTTTTGCGCCGTCCTTCTCTCGCCCTGTTCGCGCTGGCCGTCGCGGCGCCCCTGACGGCCCAGCCGGCCGTCCAGTCGCGTGACGGCGAGCTCGCCATCATCGCGAGCGACAACGGTCCGCGGGTCGTCGACCAGCGCGGCTACTCCAATCCCCTGCTCGTGCCCGACGAGGTGCGCATCGCCAGCCTGGCGCCGATCCGGGCCGGTTGGGTGGCCGCCGGCACACAGCCGGTCGAGGGCCGCCAGGAGCTCTACCTGCGGATGCTCGACGCCGGGGGCCTGAAACGTCTGCCGAACCCCTCCTTTCAGCAGGCTCGGATCCGCACCGAGCCCGTCATTCTGACGCGGGACGGTCTCGTCCTCGGTCTGCTCTGGCTGGAAGGCGAGACCCGGGAGTCGTTGCGCGTCCATTCGAGCCACTGGCTCGGAATCACCTGGAGCCGACCGGCCGTGATCGGCGCCGATCTCCCCGGCGGCGCTCTCGCTCTCGACGCGACACAGCTCGAGGACGGCTCGTGGCTGGTGGTCTGGGCCGGTTTCGATGGCGAGGACGACGAGATCTACTGGAGCCTGGTCATCGGCGAGACCGCGACGTCGCCGGTGGCGCTGACCGACAACTCGGTCCCCGACATCCTGCCGACGGTGACCGCAGTGGGACAGGAGGCGCTGATCGCCTGGAACCACTTCGATGGCGAGGAGTACCGCGTGCGGGTCTCCCACATGGTCGAGGGTCGCTGGGACGAGGGCCGCTCGGAGCCACGTGGAACGTTCGAGCCGCTGCTGATCGCGCGCGACGGCGTGCCCACTCTGCTCTACTTCAGCTATTCGGGCGGTGAGGGGAGCTGGGACCTGACCGAGCTCGGACCGGCGGGCGAGGCTCTGCGGCGCTTCCGTGCCGCGGCCGCCGGACGCGACCGCCCCTTGGTGCGGGCGATCGAAGGCGAACCTCACCTCGAGTGGTCGGATCGGGCCGAGAGCCGCCGCGTGGACTGGGTGGACGAGCGGTGAGGCCCCGGTCCGCAACCCTGGTCGTGGTCGGACTGGCAGCGATCATGGCGACCGCGGTCGGGCCGCTCGCGGCGCCGGCCGCTCGCGCCCAGGGAGGTCTCAAGTACCTCGCCTTCGGCGACAGCGTCACCGAGGGCGTCGGCGATACGGGCGGCAACCAGAACGGCTATCCGGGACGGCTCCAGGGACTGCTGCGCGCGGCCGGCCAGAACGAGGCCAGGGTGGTGAATCACGGGGTCGGCGGGGAGACCACCGCCCAGGGGTTGAGTCGCATCGGCTCGGTGCTATCGAGTGGCGGTGACTTCATCCTGATCATGGAGGGCACCAACGACATCAACGCCCGGATCTCGACCAATACGATCTTCTTCAACCTGCAGCAGATGGTCGATCGGTCGAAGGCCGCCGGCGTGACGCCGATCTGGGCGACGCTCATTCCCCTGCGTCCCTCGGCGGGAACCACCGCGGATCGTGATCTGGCGATCGCCATGCGCCAGCGATCGCTCAATGAGAACCGGGACCTGGTCGACAACTACGCCGAGTACAGCTACACGCCGAGCGCCTGGCCGGATCTCTACAACACCAACCTCTCGGGGGATCCCGTAGGACATCCGAACGCGAGAGGCTACGACGTCATCGCTCAGACTTTCGCCGACGTGATTCTCGACAACGATTCCCAGGCTCCGGTCCTGGGTGCCGTCGATCCCCTGGACGGTTCGGAGAACGTCGCCGCCGGCAAGACGGTCGAGGTGGTCGTCTTCGATCTCGGGGCGGGAATCGACGCCACCGGGACGCGAATGCTGGTCAATGGTGTGGCGGTCGATGCCCAGCACTCCGGGACGTCCCGCAAACGGACCTACCGGTACACGCCCCCGAGCCCGTGGAGCGGCGTCGTCGAGATCGACATGGATCTGCGCGATACGGCCTCGCCTCCGAATACGCAGACGACCGATGCGACCCGCTTCACCGTCAGGGGTGCGGCCTTCTTCCGCGGGGATATCGACAAGAACGGGCGGGTCGATGGCCACGACCTCGTTCTGCTCGCCTTCAGCTTCGGTTCGTCGAGGGGCAACAGCCGCTATCGCGAGGCTCACGATCTCGACAACGATGGCTTCGTCGGCGGCTCGGACCTGGCCATTCTGGCGACCAACTTCGGACGCGGCGCCTGAGGCCGCGGCCTCGACCCGGTTTCAGGATACCGCACCGGTCTCCGGGGAGATCCTCGCCGCGACCAGGGGCGGTCGTTCGCAGGGCCCGCCGGAGAGCTCGAAGCAGGCTTGGGCTCGACGGACGAGATCGTCGTCCTCCCGGCGCAGATAGAGGCGGCCGAAGAGCTCGCCGGCGGCCACCTCATCGCCGATACGCCGCTCGTAGCGGAGGCTCACGGGGTGATCGATCCGGTCTCCGGAGCGACGCCGGCCGCCCCCCGCCGAGGCGAGAATCAGGCCCAGCCCGCGCGTGTCGACCCGGCTCAGGTAGCCGTCGCTTCGCGCCTCGATGCGCACCTCGACCGGTGCCAGGGGAAGCTCGGGGCGAGCGAGCCAGTCCGCCGAGGCTCCCTGTTCCTCGGCCCAGCGGAAGAACCGCTCGCGGCCCCGGCCGGAGTCGAGCTCCTCAGTGATCCTGGGAGCATCGATCTCGACGCCGAGGAGATCGGCCAGTGCGCTCCCGAGCTCGACGGTGAGGTCCCGAAGCTCGGTCGGTCCCCCTCCCTCGAGGCACTCGAGAGCCTCCGCGACTTCGGCGTTGTGGCCCACCCAGTCGCCGAGGGGCTGGCTCATGTCGGTCACGAGAGCGGTCGCACGGGCGCCCATCTCGCGACTGGTGGCGACGAGGGAGTCGGCCAGGAGGCGGGCCTCGTCCGGGCTCTCCAGGAAGGCCCCGGAGCCGGTCTTGACGTCGTAGACGACTCCGCTGGCACCCATCGCCAGCTTCTTCGACAGGATGCTGGCGGTGATCAGCGGAACCGACGCGACGGTACCGGTGAGATCCCGCAGCGCGTACAGACGGCGGTCGGCGGGTGCGATCTCCGCGGTCGCCATTCCGATGGCCAGGCCGGTGCGTTCGAGGGTGGAGATCATGCGGTCGCGCGACAGGTCCAGAGTGAGGCCCGGAATGCCTTCGAGCTTGTCGGTCGTTCCCGCCGTATGCCCGAGTCCGCGGCCTGTCAACATCGCGACCGGTAGCCCGCATGAGGCCAGGACCGGGGCGAGGATCAGTGAGAGCTTGTCGCCGACACCTCCCGTCGAGTGCTTGTCCCCGACCAGGGGGAGCCCCTCGGAGAGTCCCCATGTCTCCCCGGACTCGAGCATGGCGCGAGTCAGCGCGCCGGTCTCCGCGGCGTCCATGCCGCGGATCGACACCGCCATCAGGAAGGCCGCGAGCTGTGCGTCGTCCCAGGAACCGTCGACGGCCCCAGCGACGATCGCGTCGATCTCGGCGGCGCCGAGCCTCTCGCCGCGACGCTTGCGGTCGAGCAGCTCGTAGGGGCTCGCCATCCCCGCGGGGTCCGTCAGGCGTCGCCGCCCGCCTCGGCGACCCGGGTCGTGGCGTCGAGGGTCAGAGGCGAGGTCGGGTGCTCCTCGATCAGGCGCTGGAAGGTCGAGAGGCTCTCCTCGGCCTTGCCCAGGGTCTCCTGGGTCACGCCGAGCTCGTAGAGAACGCGATCCTGGGGCAGGGCGCTCGAGGGTGAGTCGACCAGCGCCTCGAGGCGCGTCTCGGCGTCCTCGGCCCGCCCCTGATCCCGGTCGATGACGAGAAGGTTGAGCAGGACCTGGCCGGTGAGCAGGTCGTCGCCGCCACTCGTGGCGAGCTCGTCCCAGGCGGTGCGAGCCGCCGCCGGGTTACCACTCTCGTAGTCGAGAACGGCCAGGTAGGCGCGAGCCACCCGTGCCGAGGCCGAGCGCGGATAGTCACTGGCGACGGCCTCGAAACGGCGTCGTGCCTCGGCGGTGCGCTCCGCCGCATCGGCGAAGACCTCCCCGGGCGCGACGACTCCCGGGCTCAGCTCGGAGGCCAGGGGAGCCGTGCGGACCTCGATGGCCTCCGCCAGCGCGTCGCTGGCGCTGTCCTGACGTCCCCCGGCGCGGTCGAGGATCAGATTGCCGACGATGACGAGCAGGGCGACCACACCCAGCGCCGCGGCGATGTGCTTGGCGTGCGCGCCGAGCCAGAGCAAGGTCCGCGAGAGGACCTCCCGGACCTCGTCGCGCTTCATCTCTTTGCGACTCAAACGACTCATTGCGATCTCTTCCAGAGTTCAGACTGGTGCGGCTGGGAGGACTCGAACCCCCGACCTAAAGATTAGGAATCTTCCGCTCTATCCACCTGAGCTACAGCCGCCCTTTCGGCGGGTCATTATAGGGATAAATGGCGCCCGTGGCTCTGTGGCACCTGAATGGGCTAGTAACTCATCAACGACTCGACATCGTAGCCTTCGAGCTTCTTGCGCCCCTCGAGGAAGCTGAGCTCGACCAGGAAGCCCAGACCGCTGACGCTCCCCCCCACCGATTCGACGAGCTGCACCGCGGCGTGCGCCGTTCCGCCCGTCGCCATGAGGTCGTCGACGATGAGGACACGCTCGCCCGGATGGACGGCGTCCTGGTGCATCTCGATGCTGTCGGATCCGTACTCGAGCTCGTAGGCCTGCTCGACGGTCTCCCAGGGAAGCTTTCCGGGCTTGCGGACCGGTACGAATCCGGCGTTGAGGTTGTAGGCCACCACCGGGCCGAAGAGGAATCCGCGCGACTCGATGCCGATGACCTTGTCGACCTTGCGCTCGGCGAACAGCCAGACGAACTGGTCGACCGCGCGGCGCAGCCCGACCGGATTCTGCAGCAAGGTGGTGATGTCGTAGTAGAGGATACCCGGCTTCGGGAAGTCCGGAATCTCGCGGACGTAGGTCTTCAGTTGCTCTTCGTTCACAGTACCTTCCTAGCCTGCATTCTTCATCAGGCTCTGTAGCGAGCCTCCGGAGATGCCCGTGGGTACAAGGCGCGCGACCGAGGGCCCCGCAGGCGTATCCGCTGCGATACGTCGAGGAGCTCGACCGAGCGCAACGCTGTAGACACGGGTAGATCCGGTGGCGCAGTAGGAGGCTGGTGAATAGTGCAGGCTAGCTCCGGAGCAGGTCGATTCGCGTAGCGCGTGGTTCAGGAGTCGGAGGAGTCCGCCGGTGCGGCGGAGACGCGTCGGGCTCCGCGTCCGACGACCCAGAACCCGAGCACGAACAGGATAACAAAGGCGATCGACAGCCAGTTGAGATGCGTCTCGATGAACGACCGGATGCTCTCGCCGTAGAGAAGAATGAGGATCGAGATGACGAAAAAGCGCAGACCCCTGGCGACGATCGAGGCGATCACGAAGACGCGGAAGCTCACCGCGAAGACGCCTCCGGCGATGGTGAAGATTTTGTACGGGATGGGCGTCAGACCGCCGATGCCGGTCGCCCAGGCGTTCCAGCGCTCGTAGTAGGCCTCGACCGGCGCGATCCGCTCGGCGGAGAACCAGCGCAGGAGCAGAGGCCGTCCACCCCACTTGCCGATCCCGTAGCCGATCATTCCGCCGAGCACCGAGCCGACGGTGCAGATGAGAGCGAACCAGAGCGACATCGACGGTTTGGCAAGGCAGAGCGCGATCAGCAGGACGTCCGGCGGTACCGGAAAGAAGCTCGACTCGGCGACCGCGATGCCGAACAGGGCGAGGCCGCCGTACGGCGTCTCGGCGAACGACTCGACCCACAGGAGGATCCCGTGCAGGAAGTCCTGGAGGGAATGCCAGAGATCGGTCATCGTGACCCCCGCGGGCTCAGCCCGCGTCCTCCCAACCCTGTCTGCCGATGAGCGGCACGAATACGACATGTTCGCCGACGGTCTTTCGCAGGACCCCTTCCTCCTTCACGTAGAGGGTCAGCCGCTGGGTGTCGCGATCGCCCTCGGGGACCAGCAGCCGCCCCTCCGGAGCGAGCTGCTCGACCAGGCTCGGTGGCGCCGCGGGCGCGCCGGCCGTGACCATGATCCGGTCGAAGGGGCCGACGTCGCTCCAGCCGATGGTGCCGTCGAAGACCTGGATCTTGACGTTCTCGATCGATAGCTCTCGCATGCGCTCGATGGCCTGACGGGCCAGCTCGGGAATCCGCTCGAGACTATAGACACGGCGCGCCAGCTTGGCCAGGATCGCCGTCTGGTAGCCACTGCCCGTGCCGATCTCGAGCACCGAACAGTCCGGTGTCGGAGCGAGCAGCTCGGTCATCCTGGCGACCACATAGGGCTGCGAGATCGTCTGCCCTTCGCCGATCGGCAGGGCGTGATCCCCGTACGCCTGGTTGCGCAGGTGCTGGCGTACGAAGAGGTGCCGCGGCACGGCGCCGATGGCGTCGAGAACACGACGATCGGCGATGCCGCGCTGCTCGGCGAGGAAGCGGCACATCCGCTCCCGCTGGATCCTCATGTCACTCGGCGGCATGCGTGGTCGGCTCGCCGATCGCCGCCGCGAGCCCCGCGGCGAGATCGTCATCGGCCTCCAGGCGGCGGTAGTCGGTCAGATCGAGATGGAGTGGCGTCACCGAGACGCAGTCGTCGACGATCGCCTTGTGGTCGGTGCCGTCCTCGTCGCGCCACTCGGGCGAGCCGGCGATCCAGAAATAGCGCTGTCCCCGGGGATCGACCTTCTCCACCACCACCTGTTGGTAGACGCGATGTCCCAGCCGGGTGAAGCGGAGGCCCCGTGGGGACGCCGCCGGCAGGTTGACGTTGAGCAGCAGGTCGGTCGGCAGCTCGCGATCCAGAAGCGCCTCGACCAGACGCGCGGCGACACCGGCGCTACGCTCGAAGGAGTAACCCTCTACGAGCTGCTGACTGAAGGCCACCGAGGGGACTCGCAGGAGGACGCCCTCGAAGGTCGCGCTGACCGTCCCCGAGTAGGTCACGTCGTCGCCCAGGTTGAGGCCCCGGTTGATTCCCGAGACGACGAGGTCGGGCGGATCGCCGAGTAGCCAGAGGATGGCCAGGTTGACGCAGTCGGTCGGCGTCCCGTCGACCGAGTAGACCCCGCTCGAGTGCTCGCGCAGACGCAGCGGCCGATGCAGCGTCAGGGCGTGACCGCTGGCGCTCTGCTCGCGGTCAGGCGCGACGACGATCACCTCGCCGAGGCTCTCGAGAGCGCTGGCCAGCTCTCTGAGCCCGGGCGATTCGACCCCATCGTCGTTGGTGACCAGGAACCGGGTCATTCCTCGGCGTCGTCGCCCACCTGCAGGTACGGTCCGACGATGGGCGAGAGCGCTTCGAGCGTCTCGGCCGGGATCATCGCCGGGTCGGTGATCAGGGACTGGGACAGCAGACCGACCCAGGGGCTTCTCTCCCCCGCCGGGATCCTGCGGATGGTGGCGCGGACGGCCTCTTGGGCGGTCTTGACGTTCTGCTGGATGACCTCCATCACCGCGACGCCGCTGACGTCCTCCTCGTCCTCGTGCCAGCAGTCGTAGTCGGTGATCATCGCCAGGGTGCAGTAGCTCATCTCGGCCTCGCGGGCCAACTTCGCCTCCTGGAGATTGGTCATGCCGATGACGTCGAATCCGAACGAACGGTAGACCTCCGACTCCGCGCGGGTCGAGAACAGCGGTCCCTCCATGCAGACGTAGGTGCCGCCCTCGTGCACCTTGGCGCCGGCTTCGCGGGCGCCGGCCGTGACCCAGCTGCTGAGCCGATCGCAGATCGGATGGGCGAAGGAGACATGCGCCACCAGGCCGTCGCCGAAGAACGTATCGACACGGTGCCGGGTGCGATCGTAGAACTGGTCCGGGACGACGATGTCGGTCGGCTCGTACTCGATCTTGAGCGACCCTACGGCCGAGACCGAGAGGATCCACTCGACGCCCAGGACCTTCATGCCGTAGAGGTTGGCGCGGAAGTTCAGCTCGCTGGGCAGCAGCCGATGTCCCCGTCCGTGGCGCGGCAGGAAAGCGACCTCGCGACCCTCCAGGCGACCGATGATGAACGCGTCCGAGGGCTCTCCCCACGGGGTCTCCACCCGACGCTCCTCGAGGACCTCGAGACCCTCCATGCCGTAGAGGCCACTTCCGCCGATGACTCCGATCTCAATCTTTCCCATGTTTCGCTCCTTGCAGGCTGCCGCCCCTGGCGGCCATGTCCTGGTCGATGATCTCGTTGATCCACAGGGCCGTCTGCAGGGCTCTGCGGCCCTGTTCTCCATCGGCGACCCTGCCCCGCTCGCCCCGGCAACGGGCGAGGAATCCCTCGAGCTCACGCCGCAGCGGCTCCGCGCTCTCGACCTTCGGATCGTCGGCGACGATTTCGGGATGCGTGCCGCTGGTGTCGAGGCGATAGCCCTTGATCGACTGCTTCTCGTAGTCGAGGGAGTAGTAGCTCTGGTGAAAGAAGCCGCGGAGCTTGCGGTCGCGTTCCGCGGAGACGCGCGAGGCGGTCAGGTTGGCGACGCAGCCCGATTCGAAGGCGATCCGGACGTTGGCGATGTCGGTGCGCGCCGAGAGGACCGGAACCCCGGTGGCGCGAATCTCGCGCACCGGACTGGAGTCCATGGCATGGAGGATCTGGAGATCGTGGATCATGAGATCGAGAACGACATCGATGTCGAGGCTGCGCGGGCTGAACCCGGCGCGGCGCTGGATCTCGACGAAGCCCGGCACCAGACCCATGTCGAGGAGAGCTTCGACTCCGGGGTTGCAGTACTCGACATGGCCCACCGCCAGGACGCGGTTCGCCGCGGCCTCGACGAGGCGATCGGCCTCGACCAGAGACGGGGCGATCGGCTTCTCGACCAACAGGTGGGAGCCGCGCTCGAGCAGGCCCACACCGACGTCGGCGTGCAGTGCGGTGGGTACGGCCAGAACGATGGCGTCACAGCTCTCCTCGAGCTCGGCGAGCGTCCCGAAGGCGGTCGTTCCATGCTCTCCCGCCACGGCCGAGGCGACCTCGGGAGCGGCGTCGTAGACACCGACGAGGTCCGCTTCGGGAAGCGCGCTCAGAATCCGGACGTGATTGCGTCCGAACGACCCGGTCCCGACGACGCCGACACGAACCTCAGGCAGCGTCTCCCCCCCGCTGCCTGCCGCTTCCCGGCAGATTCTTGATGACGCCGCGCTCGGACGAGCGGATGAAGTCGACGATGCGCGTGACGTCGGCCTCTCCGGGCCAGGTCTCGAGCAGCTTCTCGATCGCCTGGCTGGTGTTGAGCCCCGAGCGCAGCAGGACCCGCACCGCGGCTTCGAGGCGGGCGATCTGCTGGTCGTCGAACCCGCGGCGCTCGAGCCCGATGCGATTGACACCGTAGCAGGCGGGCTTGTGCCCGACAGTCTTGACGTAGGGCAGCGCGTCCTTGGTGACGATCGTATATCCGCCGACGTAGGCGTAGGCGCCGACGCGACAGAACTGATGGACCGCCGAGAAGGCGCCGACGACGCTGTGGTCCTGCACCTCGACGTGCCCGGCCAGCGTGGCGTTGTTCGAGAAGATCGTGTAGCTGCCGATGCGGCAGTCGTGCGCCACGTGGGTGTAGACCATGAAGAGACTGCCGTCGCCGATCGTTGTGACGCCTCCACCGAGACCGGTGCCCCGGTGGACGGTGCAGAACTCACGGAAGACGTTGCCGTCACCAACCTCGAGACGGACGGTCTCGCCCTCCCATTTCAGGTCCTGCGGATCGAAGCCGATGGTCGCCTTGGGATAGAGCCGATTTCCCCGACCGAGCCGCGTCGGACCTTCGATGTGGGCGCCGGCGCCGATCTCGCAGTCGTCACCGACGATCACGTCGGCGCCGATCACCGCCTGGGGACCGACGACCACTCCGTCGCCCAGCTCGGCGCTGCGGTCCACCACGGCGGTGGGATGAATCGTGTGTCCCATCTCGGACTCGCTCGTTTGCGGGCCGGGTCAGCGGTCGACCAGGGCCGAGGAGATGACCGCCTCGGCGACCAGGGTGTCACCCACGTAGGCCTTGCCGCCCAGCTTGGCGTGCACCTTGCGGTGACGCTGCACCTCGACCTCGTAGCGCAGCTGGTCCCCGGGGACGACCGGGCGACGGAAGCGCGCCTTGGCGATCGACATCATGTACATCCAGATGTCCTCGTGACGCCCGCGCGACTGCAGGAGAAGGAGTCCCCCGGCCTGCGCCATGCCCTCGAGAATCAGGACGCCCGGCATGACCGGACTGCCGGGGAAATGCCCGTTGAAGAAGTCCTCGTTGATCGTCACGTTCTTGAGCGCGACGATGCGCTTCTTGGGCTCGACCTCGAGCACGCGATCCACCAGGAGCAGTGGGTAGCGATGAGGCAACGCGTCAAGAATCCACTGGATATCCTTGACCTGGTCAGACATAAAGCGTTCAGTCACTCCGATCTTCGTCGAGTTTTCGTTCCAGGCGCGCGAGGCGCTCTTCCATGTTCTGGAGCCGGCGCAGTCTAACCTGTTGGCGACGCCATGTCATCGAATCGATCGCGGGGATTCCGGCGAGGCGCTTTCCGGCCTCGACCGACTTGAAGACGGCGGACTTGGAGGCGACCTGAACCCCGTCTCCGACGTCCATGTGACCGGCGACTCCGGTCTGTCCGGCGAGGATCACGTCGTTGCCGATCCGGGCGCTTCCGGCGATGCCGACCTGGGCGATCAGCAGACAGCGCTCCCCCACCTGGACGTTGTGAGCCA
This sequence comes from Candidatus Multivoradales bacterium, assembly GCA_965223875.1. GTDB lineage: Bacteria > Acidobacteriota > Thermoanaerobaculia > Multivoradales > JAHEKO01 > CBDCXS01. Next base: position 223,746 of record OZ245024.1, read on the forward strand.
GCATGACCAGGTTGTCGATCTTGGTGCCTTCGCCGATACGGGTCTCGAACAGCATGCCGCGATCGACCGCCGAGTTGGCGCCGATCTCGACATCGTCCTCCACCACGACCCAGCCGACCTGCGGCACCTTGTGGTAGCCGTCCGGCGTCCTGGCGAAGCCGAATCCATCGGCGCCGAGGACGACGCCGGAGTGCAGGATCACGCGCGCGCCGAGGAGGGTCTCGTCGTACAGGACCACCATCGGGTGCAACTCGCAGTCGGGTCCGACACGACAGTTCTCCCCGACGACGACGTGGGAGTGGAGCTTCGCTCCCGACTCGATGGTCGACTTCGCTCCGACGACGCAGTACGGCCCCACCGATACGTCCTCGGCGAGAGACGCGTCGGGATGGATGCGGGCGGTGGGGTCGACGCCGACCGATCTGGCACGAGGAGGATGAAGGGCCTCCAGGACCTGGGCGAGCGCCAGGTAGGCGTTCGCCGCCACCAGTCGGTCGTGCGGCAGACCTTCGATCTCCGGCGGCACCAGAAGCGCACCGGCCCCGCTGTTGCGGGCCGCGTCGAGATAGAGCGAGTTGGTGAGAAACGAGAGGTCGCGCTCGCCGGCGCGTTCCAGGGTCGAGACCCCGTCGATCTCCCGCTCGGGGTCCCCCTCGACGACGCCGCCGACGAGATCGGCCAGCTCGCCGAGCCGGTGGGTCAACTGCCGCCGCCCTCGGCGGCGCCCGCGTCCTGGCTCTGGGTGCTGGCGTCGAAGCTGCGCAGGATCATGTCGGTGATGTCGACGCTGTCCTGGGCGAAGACGAGACCGCTCTCGAACTTGTTGAAGATCATGGTGTAGCCGTTTTCCATGCCGACCTGGTTGATGATCGGCATCACCAGGCGCTCGATCTCCATGAATCGCTCGGCCTGAAGCTCTTTGAGCTCCCGGTCGGCGTCGTCGCGGGCGCGGCGGAAGGCGATCGACTTGTCCTCGAGCTGGCGCTGCAGCTCTGAGAGGCGCTCCTCGGAGAGCGACAGGCGGCCGTCGTTGATCTGCGCCTGGATCCCCTCCAACTCGTCGGCCAGAACCTTGAGATCGGCCGACTTCGATTCGCTGAGCTGCTGGAGCACCTCCAGCACCTTCTTGCCGGCGACCGAATCGGTGACCAGGCGGGTGACGTCGATGATCGCCACCTTCAGCTCCGAGCCGGAGCTCTGGGCCCGGGCCGGAACCATCCAGGCGACGGACAGCGCCACCAGGGCGAGTCCCGCTATGAACTTCGTTCGATTGCTGCTCATTGCCTCTGTCTCCTTGCTGCGTTCAACGGAGTGTTCGCTAGAAACTGGTACTGATCGAGAACTGGAAGGACTCGAACCGATCGGCGCCCAGGGTGTCGTCGGTGATCGGGTCCAGATTGTTGGCCCAGATGAAGCGCAACGGCGCGCCGAACAGCGGCACCGTGACACGGAACTCGGCTCCGGCGGAGCCCCGGAGACGGGTCAGGTCATAGGTCTGCTCTTCCGAGTACACGTTGCCTCCGTCGGCCCAGAGCAGGAAGCGGAAGGTCTCGTTGATGACGAAGTGGTACTCGAGGTTGAGGAAGAAGAGCTTGTCGCCGCCGAGAGGGAACCCGAACTCGTCGATCACCGTGGCGTTGGTCTTCGGGTCACGGACCCAGATCGAGCGGAAGCGGAAGCCGCGGACCGAGTTCTCGCCTCCGGTGTAGTAGCGCTCGAAGGGGAACAGGTCCTGGTCGTTGTACGGGACGATGTAGCCGAGACTGCTGTTGACCGCCAGTACCTGCTGGATGCGCGAGCGGCCGATCGGCTTGTAGTAGGTGAACAGACCGCTCGTGCGAACGTAGTCCTGCGTGCCGCCGAGGAAGCCGCCCGCCAACTCGGCCGTGGCGCCGTACCGATAGCCGACGGTCGGGTTGAGCCGGCTGTTGCGCCGGTCGAGGTTGTAGCCCAGGCGGATCGCCGAGACCTCACGCTCGAAGTCCTGCTGGATGAGCTCGCCGTTGATGGCGCGCTGCTGGCGCGTCTCCTCGGTGTCGAACAGGCTGTAGCCGATCGTGACGCTGCCGAACAGGCCCAGATTGCGACCGTGCGTCAGCGAGACGCCGCGCGACTTCTGCTGGATGTCCTGCCCGGCCAGCAGGCTGTAGTCGAGGTCGGTCGAGAAGATCTCGGCGCCGATGCTCTGCGGCCGGTCGAGGAACCAGGGGATGTTGTAGGAGAGGCGGTAGATGTTGCGGAAACGGCCGGCCTGGGCGGTGACGCCGAGCGTCTCGCCACGGCCGAGGAAGTTGCGCGTCAGGTAGGAGAACTGGAAGAAGAAGCCGTCGATCTCGCTGAAACCGGCGCCGAATTGGAGCTCGGTCCTCTCGCCCTCCTCACCCTTGAGCGTCAGGTCGACTGTCTCCTCCTCCTCGTTGATGTCGAACTCGACCGGATCGTCCTGGTTGATCTTGAAGAACTCGAGCTGCGACAGGCGCAGGATGCTGTTGCGCAGAGCGCCCTGGTTGAGCAGATAGCCTTCCTGCAGGCCGAGCTCGCGGCGAATGACCTTGTCGCGGGTCCGCCGGTTGCCTTCGAACTCGATCCGTCCGACCCGGAACTGCGACCCCTCGTTGACGTGCACGACCAGATCGGCGACGTAGTCCTCACGCTCGATCGTCTCGGTCGAGACCTTGGCGAAGATGTAGCCGGTGTTGGCGTAGATCGACTCGACGGCCTCGACCCCCTTGTCGATGACGTCGGAGCGCAGCCACCCGCCGGGGGGCCTCTCGAACTGGCGCAGAAGCGCCTCCGAGGGATAGGTCTCGTTGCCTTCGAAAGTGATCTCGCCCAGCCTCCAGCGACTTCCCTCCTGAACCGGCACGGTGATGAAGAGCTTGCGCTTGCTGCCCTCGCCCTTCACCGGGCGGATCTGCAGCTCGGGCTCGCCGAGGACGACGTTCTTGTATCCCTTGGAACGGTAGAGAGCGCTCACCAGGTCGAGGTCCTCGGCCAGCGTGGCGGCGTTGTAGACGTCGCGCTTGCGGATCGAGGAGATGAGCCCGCCCTCCTTGGTCTTGCCCATGGCCCTGCGCAGGGAACCGTCGGAGAGCACCGTGTTCCCGTCGAAGGCGATGTCTTCGATCTTGACCTTGTCGCCCTCGTCGATGGTGAAGGTCACCATGCGTTCGTTGTCGTCGGTCGAGCGGAGCTGGTAGTTGACCTGTGCCAGTCGATATCCCTTGTCCTGGTAGAGCTTCTCGATCACCGCGCCCAGTCGATAGAGCTCGCCGAGGTCGAGGCTGTCGCCTTCGAGGACGCGGATCTGCTCGCGACTGATCGCCTCCTCGATGTCGGTCGTGGCGACGCGTTTCAGACCGCGGTACTCGATCTCGCTGAGGATGGGGCGCTCGGTCAGGCTGACGTGCACCCGCACGGCGCCGCCCTCCATCGGCTCGGCGGAGACATCGATGTCGTCGATCAGACGACGCTCCCAGAGGCGATGGATGTTGTTGTTGATCGCCCCCCAGTCGAGCGGTACGCCCTCGGCGATACCGAGGTAGAAGGCGATCGAATCCTCGGGGATGAGGTGCAGGCCCTCGAAGGTGATCTCGCCGATCGGACGGCCCTGGAGGTCCTGCTCGGCCTGGGCGAACGAGGCCGCCGGCGCGCAGAGGAGCGTCAGCAGACAGAGAGACGCTGAGAGATGTCGAACCCGGAGAGGAGACTTCATGGGCGGGGAGGCCGTGCCGGCGAAGCATGCCGGCGCAGGGTGAACGACGAGCTCAGATCTCCTCGGATACGGTCGTCGTCCGGATATTCAAGACGAGCTCGTCGCCGGCGACGCTAACATCGATCCACTCGATCGGTTCGCCGTGGTGGGATATCAGGATTTCGGATACGGCGTCCTGGACGAAGCGCTGGATCGTGCGACGCAGGGGGCGGGCCCCGGTCGACGGGTCGAGTCCCGCCTTCTGGAGCAGCCACTCCTTGGCATCGGTGTCGACCTCGACGCGCAGCCCGCGCTCGGTCAACGTCTCGTTGACGTCCGAGAGCAGGATGTCGACGATCGCTCGCAGTTCCTCCTCGCCGAGCGGGTTGAAGACGATCACCTCGTCCACCCGGTTGATGAACTCGGGCGAGAACGAGCGTTGCAGCTCGGCGAGGATCTCTTCCTCGATACGCTTGAAGCTCAGTTCCTCGTCACCCTCGCCGAAGCCCATGCGGCCGCCGCGCAGGACGAGCTTGCTGCCGATGTTGGAGGTCATCAGCACGATGGCGTTCTTGAAGTCCACCACGTTGCCGTAGGCGTCGGTCAGCAGTCCGTCCTCGAGGATCTGGAGGAGCAGATTGGCCACGTCCGGGTGGGCCTTCTCGATCTCGTCGAAGAGGACGATCGAATAGGGTCTGCGGCGGATGCGCTCGGTGAGCTGGCCGCCCTCGTCGTGCCCGACGTAGCCCGGGGGTGAGCCGATGAGCTTCGACACCGCGTGCTTCTCCATGTACTCGCTCATGTCGAAGCGGACCAGCGACTGCTGGGAGCCGAAGAGGAATTCGGAAAGGCGCCGCGCGACTTCGGTCTTCCCCACTCCCGAGGGGCCGAGGAAGATGAACGATCCGACCGGCCTCTCGGGGTTGCTGACGCCGAGACGCGAGCGCCGGATGGCTCGACTGATGGCGCTGATCGCCCGGTCCTGACCGACGACCCGCCGTCGGAGCGAATCCTCCATGTGGGCCAGCCGCTCGGCCTCGTCGCTGCGCAGGCTCACCACGGGGATGCCGGTCCAGGAGGAGATGACCTCCTCGATGTCGTGCTGGGTCACTTCGAGGACACTCTCGTCCTCGGCGTCGGCGCGCATCCGCTCCATGTCCTCGCGAAGCTCGATCTCGCGCTCGCGTAGGAAGACCGCGGCCTCGAAGTCCTTGTCAGAGATCGCCGACTTCATGTCCTTGACGACGTCCCGGATCTCCTTCTCCAGCCGCCTCAGGTTCTGGGTGTCGCGGACGCGTCGCAGCTTGACCTTCGCTCCGGCCTCGTCGATCACGTCGATCGCCTTGTCCGGTTGCTGGCGGTCCGGGATGTAACGCGTCGACTGGTAGATCGCGGCGCGCAGGGCCCCGTCGCTGTACTGGACCTTGTGGAAGGCCTCGTAGCGGTCCTTGATGCCCTCGAGGATCTCCAGGGTCTCTTCGAGAGTCGGCGGAGCGATCTGGATCGACTGGAAACGGCGCAGCAGAGAACGATCCTTCTCGATGTACTTGCGGTACTCCTTGAGGGTCGTCGCGCCGATGCAGGAGATCTCGCCGCGCGACAGGGCGGGCTTGAGGATGTTGGCGGCGTCGAGGGAGCCCTCCGCGGAGCCGGCTCCGATCAGGGAGTGGATCTCGTCGATGAAGACGATCAGATCCTCGTTCTCGCGCAGCTCCTTGAGAATGCCCTTGAGCCGCTCCTCGAACTGCCCGCGGTACTTCGTGCCCGCCACGATGAGCGACAGGTCGAGCGCGACGATGTTCTTGTTGGCCAGGAAGATCGGTACCACTCCCTGGGCGATGCGCTGCGCCAGGCCCTCGACGATGGCCGTCTTGCCGACGCCCGGCTCGCCCAGCAGGATCGGGTTGTTCTTGGTGCGCCGCGACAACACCTGGATGATCCGCTCCACTTCTTCCTCGCGGCCGATGAGCGGATCGAAGGCGCCCTGGACGGCCAGCGCCGTGAGGTCGCGGCCGTACTCGGTGAGGAACGGCAGCTCCTTCTTCTGCTGGCTGGCGTCGCGCTCCTTGACGATCGAGAGAACCTCTTCGCGAACGTTGTAGACGTCGAAACCGCGTTGCGTCAGCACCCGGGTGGCGAAGCTGTCCTCCACGCGCAGGAGGCCGATGAGAAGGTGCTCCGAGCCGACCGAGGCGTGAAGCATGCTCTCTGCCTCGTGCGAGGCGTAGGCGAGGATCTTCTTCGACTCCTCGGAGAGCGGCAGCTCGGCGGTCGACGAGATCCTCTCGACGAAGACCCGCTCGCCTTCGATCTCGCGCCGGATCTCTCCCGGCTTGACCTTGAGTCTCCGGAACAGCTCGCTGACGGTCTCCTCTCCCTCGCGCAGGATCCCGAGCAGGATGTGCTCCGACTCGATGACCCGGCTACCGAGCTTGCTCGCCTCGTAGCGAGCGAAGAAGAGAGCACGTCTGGCCTTCTCGTTGTATTTCTCGAACATGCCGCCGCTGTCTTTCACCGCGCCCTTGCAGAAGCAAGACGCGCGCCAGGCGTATTGTAGCTCGGCATAGTCGTCGGTGCAGCCGATTCGGTAGTCGGCCTCAGTCGTCTGGCCAAGGCTCCAGCCGGCCGTGATCGAGCGCCATAACCCGGCCGCAGCGTGCCGCGATGGCCGGGTTGTGCGTTACCACGATGGAGGTGGTGCCACGCGACCGGCGCAGAGCCAGGAGCAGCTCGAAGACCTGCTCGCCGCTCTCCGGGTCGAGGTTCCCGGTCGGCTCGTCCGCCAGTAGCAGGGACGGCTCGAGGCAGAGCGCGCGGCACAGCGCCACGCGCTGTCGCTCGCCGCCGGAGAGTTGATTCGGGAAGCGCCCGGACTGCGCGCCCAGCCCGACCTCCTCGAGCAGGCCCGACGCCCGGGCGACGGCGCGTTCCGCCGTCCAGCCGGCGATGCGCGCCGGCATGGCGATGTTCTCGGCCAGAGTGAAGTCCGGCAGAAGCTCGTGAAACTGGAAGACGAACCCCAGGTACTCGCGCCGGAAGGCCGCCTGGGCGTCGGCGTCGAGCCGGCCCAGGTCCTTGTCGTCGACGAGGACGTCGCCGGCATCGGCACGGTCGAGGGCGCCGATCACGTGCAGCAGCGTCGACTTTCCAGAGCCCGAAGGGCCGACGATCGCGAGGATCTCGCCCGGCTCGACCGAGAGATCGAGGTCGCGAAGCACCTCGATGCGCTCGCCGCCGTCCCAGTAGCCCTTGGCGAGGCCCCTGACCTCGATCGCGACACTCACGTTCGCAGGGCCTCGACCGGCCGCATCGCGGTGACCTTCCCGGCGCCGATCCAGCAGCAGACGAGCGTCACCACCACGGTGACGATCGCGATACGGAGAAGGTCGCCCGAGTCGACCAGGAAGGGGATGTGATCGAGCAGGAAGAAGTCCCCGGGGAGCCGGATCACCTTCCAGCTGTCGAGCATCGTGGCCAGCAGGATTCCGAGGAGACAACCGAGGACGAGTCCGCAGCCCGAGAGCAGGGCGCCGAGCGCCAGAAAGGCGCGGCGCAGCCCCTTCGAGGTCGCGCCCATGGTGCCGAGGATGCCGATCTCGCGCCGCCGGCTGGCGATGATCAGCGACAGGTCCGAGACCAGGGCGAGCGCACCGACCAGGACGATGAGGAAGGCGGCGACGAAGGTCAGGCGCTTCTCCAGTCGCAACGCGAACAGGAGGGCGGCGTTGAGATCCTCCCAGGTGAGAAGGTCGCTGCCCGCCGGCAGAACGGCCTCGAGGGCGGGCGCCACGCGCAGGGCCAGGTCGAGGTCGCCGGTCTCGACCACGAGGTGCGCGGAGGCGGTGCCGAGCAGGCTGGTCGCCTGCTCCCAGGGAATGGCGATCTGCTCCGAGGGCTCGAGCAGGGGGTGCTCGAAGGTCTCGCGGATCTCCAGGCGCCGCAGTCGGGGGAGCGGTCCCATCGGTGTCAGCCGCGAGTGGGTCGAGGCCACTTCCACGACGTCGCCCGGCGACAGCCCGTGGATGCGGGCGAAGCGGTCACTCAGGTAGACGCCGGGCTCGCGCTGGCGGGCCTCCGGAAAACGCCGCGGTAGCTCGCCGTCGTAGCCGAGGATCTCGACCGGGCGTGCCGAGCCGCCGACCAACACCCAGCCGTTGCCCCGCAGGCGTCGGGAGACGTCGCGTACCCCGTCGACCGCGGCGAGCTCTCCCCGCGCGTCTTCGAGGTCGTCGCCGAGCGGCAGATGGACCTCGATCTCGGGCGTGCGACGGAGAACCTCGGCGCGGAGGGCCCGCTGCAGACCGTTGAGGGCGGACAGGGCGAGGATCAGCGCCGCGACCCCCAGCGCGATGCCGCCCACCGCGACGGCCGACAGGAAGCTGACGAAAGCGTCCTTGCGGCTGCTCCTCAGGTAGCGGAGCGCGATCAGCAGGGGCCAGGAGGTCACGCCGGGATGCCCCTGGGCGCCTCCCCGGTCAGTCATCCGTCACGGCGGGGCGCAGCAGTGGGAACAGGATGACGTCGCGGATCGAGGCGTTGCCGCTCAGCAGCATGAGCAGACGGTCGATACCGAGCCCCAGACCACCGGTCGGCGGCAGGCCGAACTCGAGGGCGCGGACGTAGTCGGCGTCGAAGCGGTGCGCCTCCTCGTCGCCGACCTCGCGGGCGGCGAGCTGAGCGTGGAAGCGTTCGGCCTGGACATCCGGGTCGTTGAGCTCCGAGAAGGCGTTGGCGAGCTCCATGCCGCCGATGAAGAGCTCGAACCGTTCGACGAACCGCGCGTCCTCGGGATTGCCCTTGGAGAGGGGCGATACGGCGAGCGGATAGTCGAAGACCAGCGTCGGATCGATCAGGCGGTCTTCGACGCGCTCCTCGAAGAGGTTCATCAGCAGATAGCCGTAGCCCTGGATCTCGGCGGCGTCTCCCCGGGCCAGTGCCTCGAGCTCCTCCGGGATCTCGATGCCGTGACGCTCGTGCTCGCGCCGTAGACCTTCGACCGAGTCGAGCTCCTCGGGAGCGCATCCACCGATACTGGCGAGGGCCTCGCGCATGGAGAAGCGCTTCCAGGGTCGCGAGAAGTCGATGTCGACCTCTTTCCAGCGAACGGACTCTTCGCCGACGACCTCCTCCACCACGTCGCAGAGCATCTCCTCGATGAGATCCATGAGATCGCGGAAGTCGGCGTAAGCCCAGTAGAACTCGAGCATCGTGAACTCCGGGTTGTGCCGGATCGAGATGCCCTCGTTGCGGAAGTTACGGTTGATCTCGAAGACCCGATGGAGGCCGCCGACGACGAGCCGCTTCAGGTAGAGCTCCGGTGCGATTCGGAGATAGAGCGGAATGTCGAGCGCGTTGTGATGCGTCGAGAACGGCCGTGCCGCGGCGCCGCCGGGCAGGGCCTGGAGCATGGGGGTCTCGACCTCGAGGAAGTCCCGCTCGATGAGGAATCGTCGCAGGCCCTGGATGACCCGCGCCCGCATCTCGAAGGTTCTCCGGCTCTCCTCGTTGACCGCCAGGTCGACATACCGCTGGCGATAGCGCAACTCCTTCTCGGCCAGACCGTGCCACTTCTCCGGCCACGGTCGCAGAGCCTTCGAGAGCAGCACGAGGTCGCTCGCCAAGAGCGTCAGCTCCCCCGTTCGCGTGCGCATCAAGGAGCCCTCGATCCCGATGTAGTCGCCCAGATCCAGATTCTCCATGAGGGTGAGACCGGCCGGCTCGAGGTCGCGGCTCCGCACCATGACCTGAAGCTTGCTCCGCCCGTCGTGGATGTCCAGAAAGCTGGTCTTGCCGTGACTGCGCAGGGCTCTCACCCTGCCCGGGACTCGCAGGCGGACCGGCTCGTTCTCAAGCTCCTCCGCCGTCCGCTCGTCGTAGGCGAGCTGCACTCCGCTGGGCTCGAGATCGTGCTCGAACCGGTGCGGATAGACCTCGACTCCGGCCTCCTCGAGCGACTGCCGCTTGGCCCGCCGATTGGCGATCTGTTGTTCCAGCTCGGACATCCCGCGACCCTCCCGAACGAGCCGAACGATACCCGATTGGCCGCACGACGACCACCCGCGGCCGCCTCGACGAGGCCTTGGTACCATGCGCCGCATGGATGGGATGACGCGGGAGCTCGAGAGGGCCGTCGAGACCTGGGAGGGCTGGGGCTGGACGCGGCCGAAGGCGCTCCTGGTGACCGGCTCCGGTCTCTCGCTCGAGCTGCTCTCCGAGGCGGCCGGCGAGCGACGGCCCCTGGCCGACCTGCTTCCCTTCGAGATCGAATCTGTCGTCGGGCACCCGCTCTCGATCGAGGTCCTCGGCGCGGGCTCCGACTGGCCGGTGCTCTACCAGCGCGGACGGATCCACTCCTACCAGGGCCACAGCGCCGACGAGACCGCCTTCATGGTGCGTCTTGCGGCGCTCCTGGGTGCGCGGACGCTGATCCAGACGAACGCGGCCGGCAGCCTGCGCCGCGAGATCGGTCCGGGCAGTCTGGTAGCGATCAGAGACCACCTGAACCTCATCGGAATGAACCCCCTGCGTGGCAACCCGCCCGAGGCCTGGGGCCCGCGCTTTCCCGATATGACGACGGCCTACACGCCGGAGCTGCGACGCGAGGCCGCCGACCTGGCTGCCAGTCTGGATATCGCCCTCGAGGAGGGGGTCTACGCGGCGGTCGCCGGACCGAGCTACGAGACACCGGCGGAGGTGGAGATGCTCGGTCGCGTCGGAGCCGACCTGGTTGGTATGTCGACGGTCCTCGAGGTGATCGCGGCTCGCCACATGGGCCTCGACAATCTGGCCGTTTCGGTGGTGAGCAACTACGCGGCGGGCATCACCGACGAGCCGCTCGATCACCAGGAGGTCCTCGACACCGGGCGCGAGGCGTCGCGTGACCTGGGACGACTCCTGGGCGCCCTTCTGTCGGCACGCATGGGCGTCTGAGACGCGTCTCCGAGCGCCATCCGGACGACCTGATGCGGTCCAGGCGGGGGCCGGGCATCTGCTATCGTGCGGCCTTCCGGAAGCGCCGTTCGGATCATTGACGCCGGGAGGAGAGAGCCCTGACGGATCCCCGTATCCTGATTCCACGCCAAGTGCTGGAGGCGCGCGTCTCCGAGCTCGCCGCCGCCATCGAGCGCGACTACGCCGACACCGATGGACTGATCTGTGTGGGCGTGCTCAAGGGCTCGGTGTTCTTCATGGTCGATCTCCTCAAGCAGGTCGATCTACCGCTGGTCATCGATTTCTTCCAGACGTCGAGCTACGGCTCGGGAACGGAGCCGGGCGAGGTTCGTATCCGCAAGGATCTCGACGTCTCGATTCGCAACCGCCACGTCCTGCTGATCGAGGACATCGTCGACACCGGCTTCACCCTGCGGACGATCATGGGCCTGTTGCGTTTCCGCGGCGCGGCGAGCGTCAGGCTCTGTGCCCTGCTCGACAAGGTGGAGGCGCGCCAGGCCGACGTCGAGATCGACTACCGCGGCTTCGAGATCGAGGACGTCTTCGTCGTCGGTTACGGTCTCGACTACGACGAGAGGTATCGCAACCTGCCCTATATCGGCGTCTGCGATGACCTCGACAACGAGGAGGACTGACTTGAGATACCACCACACCGACTCCGCCCCCGAGGCCATCGGTCCCTACTCCCAGGCGGTCGAGGTCGACGGATGGCTGTACACATCGGGCCAGGTGGCGCTCGACCCCGCCAGCGGTGAGATGGTCGGCGACGACTTCATTACGCAGGCGCGACAGGTCCTGGCGAACTTGGGGCAGGTTCTCTCGACAGCCGGCTGCGGATTCGGCGACGTCGCCAAGGCCACGGTGTTCATCACCGACTTCGCCGACTTCCCGACACTCAACGCGCTCTACGCCGAGGCCATGGGGGATCATCGGCCGGCCCGGTCCACGGTTCAGGTCGCGGCGCTACCGAAGGGCGCTCTGCTCGAGATCGACCTGGTCGCGCGGATTCCCGGGAGCTGAGCTCGGTAGAGTCGGTCCGTCGGTGATCATCCGGCGCAGCCGGGGGTCAGCCACGCGGCCGTCGCCTCGTCGAGGCGCGACGAGCGGCTGGCACCACGGGCGAGCTCGTCGACGACGCGCTCGATCTCGGCATCGACCCAGGGGACGATTCCCAGGTTGCCGTCTCGCCACAGGCCACGGACGTCGTGCTCGGTGGCCTCGAACCATCGCGCCGCCCGGTAGAAGGCTTGCGCCCGTGGCTCGGAGTCCCGACGGTCGGCCAGTCGCTCGGCGATGAGGCCGAGCTCGGCGGCGATGTCGCCGGCCAGGCGGTCGCTGCGCTGGTGGGGCCAGTGGGGGCGAGCGGGAGACACCTCCAGGCCGCGGCGCAGGCAGGCCGCGGCGAAGGGGCGCGCGTCCGGCCCGCCGCCGTGGAACGCGGCCTCGAAGCTCGACTCCCCGGCCCGCTCGATCAATCGCCGGCGGCTCTTCGGAGAGAGGCGTGGAACCGTCACCGCGACCGCCTGGGGCTGCCGCCTCTCAAGCACCGCCAGTCCCTCGTCGATCCGCTCCGGCGTGTCGGTGAGGCCGGTGACCAGGGGCCAGAGAACGGTGGCCCCCGTCGGTACCGTGTCGAGGCGCTCCCAGGCACCTTCGAGCACGACGGCGAGGAGGTCCCAGACCGGCCAGCACCTGATCGACGGCGACACACCCGATCCCGGGAGGACCTGGGCCACCACGCCCGCTCCGATCCGCGTCGACCATTCGATCAGCGCCTCGGCCGAGGCTCGATCGGTGGCGCGCGGAGGCGGGAGATAGACGCTCGAGGGAAGACGCCTCCCGGCCCTGGACACCGCGTTACCGGCCGAGGAGCGCACGGTGTCCGCGGCACCTCCCACCGTTCCGTTTCGCAGGTCGGTCCACGGAAGCTCATCGTCGCCGCGCATCCGTGCGGCGGCGTCCACCCAGAAGTTCGAGGGCTCTGGCGTGAGTCGGGTCAGGGGTAGAGGCGGCGCTTCTGGTTTCCCCAAACCGGATGGCTTCCCCGGGTCGGAGGGCATCTCCGGACCGGATGGCTCTCCCAGATCGGGCAGCTTCCGGGAATCGGACACCGTCACTCGGCGCCGAGCAGCGCGGCGGCGAACTCGCGCGGCCGAAAGTCGATCAGATCCCCGGCGGCTTCGCCGACGCCCAGATAGAGCACGGGCAGACGGAGATCGCGAGCGATGGCCACGGCCATGCCGCCCTTGGCGGTTCCGTCGAGCTTCGCCAGCAGCACCCCGTCGACCGCCGCCGCCTCCTTGAAGAGCCGGGCCTGCTGCAGCGCGTTGTGACCCGTCGTCGCGTCGAGCACCAGCAAGGTGCGCAGCGCCCATCCCTCCCCTTCCCTGTCGACGATGCGGCGCACCTTGGCGAGCTCCGACATCAGATGATCCTTGGTGTGGAGCCGGCCGGCCGTGTCGACGAGGACGTGATCGACCCCACGGGCCCGGGCGGCCTTGAGCCCGTCGAAGACGACGGCGCCGGGATCTCCACCGGCTCGCCCCTTGACGATCTCGACGTCGAGGCGCTCCGCCCACAGGTCGAGCTGCTCGATGGCCGCGGCGCGAAAGGTGTCGGCGGCGACCAGCAGGACTCCGGAGCCGGCGCTCTTGTAACGCTCTGCCAGCTTGGCGATGGAGGTCGTCTTGCCGACCCCATTGACACCGACCACCAGGGTGACCGCTGGCGTCGTCGCCCAGCTCGCCGGCCGGACGGCATCGAGCAGGAGGATCGAGATCTCGTCGGTCAGTCGCTCGCGCAAACGCCAGGCGTCGCGGATCTCACCGCGTCGCACGTCGTTGCCCAGTCGTTCGACCAGCTCGAGGGAGGCTTCGACTCCGAGGTCGGCGCCGATCAGGGTCTCCTCGAGATCCTCGAGAGCGTCGTCATCCAGGACGTCGCGCCCGGTGACGACCCGCTCGACCCTCTGGACCAGGTCTCCCTGGGTCTTCGAGAGTCCTTGCCTGAGCTTGCCCCAGAAGCCCTTCGAAGGGGTCTCGGCTGGCGTCGAGTCGTCGAGGTCGAGTGGCTGTCCGTCTCCCATCGCTCCTCCGTGGATCGCCAACCCTACACCAGGCGAAGGCGAGGGCGGAGACCGACCTCGGTGCGCTCGCGACTCAGGCCACGGTGTCGGCTTGAGCCTCGTCGACGTCCTGCTGCTGAACGGTGATCTCGCCCTTCTCATAGGCAGCGAGGAAGGCCGAGACGACGCGCACGTCGAAGCGGCGCCCGATCAGATTCGTGATCAGCCGAGCCGCCTCGTCGGGTGGCCTGAAACGCTGATACGGGCGGCTCACGGTCATGGCGTCGAAGCTGTCCGCCACCGCGACCACACGAGCGATGAGCGGGATCTCCTCCGCCACCAGGCCGTCGGGATAACCGGAGCCGTCCCAGGCTTCGTGATGCCATCGGACCGCCGGGATCATCTCGCGTAGCTGGTCGATGGGGCTGAGGATGTCGGCGCCGATGACCGTGTGGAGCTTCATCTGCTCGTACTCCTCGGGCGTCAGGACGCCGCCCTTGGAGAGGATCTCGTCGTCGATGCCGATCTTGCCGACATCGTGCAGGAGGGCTCCGACCCAGATCTGGTGCTGGAGCTCCTCCTTCAGGGCGAGATGACGCGCGATGGTCCGGCTCACCGTCGCCACCCGTGCGGAGTGACCCCGGGTGTACGGGTCCTTGGCGTCGATCGCTGTGGCGAAGGCGCGGATGGAGTTGATGAACAGTTCCCGGTTGGCCTGCGCCGCCCGTTGAAGCTGGCCGACATAGCCTTCGAGGTGACTGCTCATGCGGTTGAAGCTCTCGGCGAGCTGGCCGATCTCCTCGGCGGGCCCGCGCACCTCGGCACGCTGTCGGAAATTGCCGGCGGCGATCTCGCGGCTGGTGTCGGCGAGGTCCTTGATCGGACGAGAGATGTGACGGGCCGCGTACATGGCGATGATCATCGACAGCAGGATCAGGAGAAGCGCTGACAGGACCGTGTTCCAGATCATCTCGCGAACGGCGGCGAAGGCCGCGGCCGCCGGCTTGTGGACGACGACGCCCCACCCGGTCTCGGTCACGGGGCTCACCTGGCCGACCATCTCGTAGGGTTGGCCGTCGAGGAAGAGCTCGTACTCGGCCGTCAGGTTCAGTGGCGCCCGGGCGAAGTCGCGCACCAGGGGCGACTCGACCAAGGCTCGTTGCATCTCCAGATCGGCTCCCTCCGACCAGAGAAGTCGTCCGTCGGCGGAGATCAGAAAAACCGAGATGGTGCTTTGGGCCTCGCGCTCGAAGAAACCCTCGAGGTGCTGGAGGCGGATCACGCCCTGGACGTAGAGCGTCGTCTCACCCTCTTCGTTGGTGGCCGCTGGCGTCGTCACGACCACGGTCGGCTGATTGCCGGTGGTCACCCGGGCGAAGCCGTAGTCGTGGCCGCCGGCCTCGTGCACCCGGCGGTAGGAGGCGATCAGCGCGTTCTCGACGGCGTGGGGCAGCACGCTCGGAGCCAGTGTCGTGCCGGCGCCATCGGCGTCCAGCAGCCTGAGCGCGATGACGTCGGGCGCCCCCTGCATGAAGCGCTGCAGGTAGGCGGGAATCCAGGGGCTCTGCAGCCGGCTCTCGAGACTCCCCGGGCCGGGCGCAGAGCCGATGGCGTCACCCAACTGCGCCAACTGCCGGCGATTCGACGAGAAGTAGTCCGAGAGCTCGACCGAGAGGGACATCGCCGAGCGAGTCAGGCTGGTCTTCTCCTGTGTCTTCAGCACCTCCCTGTTCTGCGAGATCAGCGCCAGACTGATGATCGTCAGCGGGATGATTCCAGAGAACAGCAGAAGGAGGAAGAAAAGCTGCTGTAGGGTCAGCCTACCGGTCAACGCTAGCCGCACGTGCACTCCTGCCTTCGAGGCCGACTATTCCAGAAAGATCTCGCCGACGGCAGTGACCACCTCGTTCGACTCAGCCGCCCAGGGGACTCGCCAGAAAGGCCTCGAGATGCGCCGCGATCGAGCTCACCGGGAGGGATCTGATTTCGACGCGGCCGAGGTCGACGGGCAGCACCCAGTACAGTCCGTCGCGGCGGGCCTTCTTGTCGTGACGTAGAGCCTCGACCAGATCGGCGACGTCGAGTTTTGGTAGTGCCGGTAGATCGAGCCGCGAGAGCAGCGTCCGGCACCGCTCGGCGAAGCGTGGATCGCCACCATGGTCGGCCGCCAGACGCAGGGCGAAGAGGAGTCCATAGGCGACCGCTTCGCCGTGCCGCAGCTGGTGATAGCCGAGGGCTGTCTCGATCGCGTGCCCCAGGGTGTGCCCGAGGTTGAGGACTCTGCGCGAGTCGCCCTCGGTGGGATCGGCCTCGACGATGCGCTGCTTGGCGGCGATTGCCGCTCCTATCAGACGGTCGACGCGCCGATCGCCCGCCGCCGCCGCGTTGGGCGTAAAGGCGTCGAGGTCGGTCTCCAACCATTCGAAGAGCGGCGGATCGGCCGCCGCCGCGATCTTGACGACCTCCACCATCCCCGAGCGCCACTCGCCGGCATCGAGCGTTCCCAGGGCCCGGGTCTCGGCGACGACGAAGGCGGGATGCCAGAAGGCGCCGACGCAGTTCTTGGCCGCGGGAAGGTCGATCGCCGTCTTGCCGCCGATGGCGGCATCGACCTGGGCGAGCAGCGTCGTCGGCAGCAGGGCCAGCTCGATGCCGCGCAGGAAGGTCGCCGCGACGAATCCGGCGACGTCACTGCTGCTGCCGCCGCCGGCCGCGATGACCCGGCTGTCACGAGTACCGCCGGCCGCCAGCATCGCCGACCAGAGTGACTCCGCACAGGACAGGCTCTTGGCCTCCTCGCCGTCGGGGACCGGGAGGCGTGAGACACGAGCCCCCGAGTCGTCGATCCTGTCCAGGAGCGGGGCGTGGATCGCTTCCAGCCCCTCCGGATGGACGAGGAACACCGTGCGGCCGCGAGCCCAGTCGCCGAGCGCCGGCGCGGCCCGCTCCAGGGCCTGCGAGCCGACGAAGATTCGGGTCTCCCCGGCCTGGTGCCGCAGCGTCAGGTCGGCTTCGGCCCTGGTCCCCTCGCCGGGGCTCATGCGTCGGGCTCGTCGCCCCCGTCGTCCCGCGGACCACCGGCCGTCGAGATCAACCCGAGCTCGTCGAGCTGCCGGGCGTCGACGGGGGCCGGGGCCTCGGTCATCATGCACAACGAGGAGGTGGTCTTCGGGAAGGCGATGACCTCGCGCAGTGACTCGGCGCCGGCCATGAGCATGATGATGCGATCGAGGCCGAGCGCGATGCCGCCGTGCGGCGGCGCACCGTAGCGCAGCGCGTCGAGGAAGAACCCGAACCGGGCTCTGGCCTCCTCTTCCCCGATGCCGAGAACATCGAAGACGCGCTGCTGCATCGCCGCCTCGTGGATACGGATCGAGCCGCCGCCGAGCTCGTTGCCGTTGAGGACGACGTCGTAGGAGCGCGACCTCACCGTTCCCGGATCACTCTCGAGACGACCGAGGTCGGCGGAATGCGGGCTGGTAAAGGGGTGATGGGTGCCGGTCCACCGCTCGTTCTCCTCGCTCCACTCGACCAGGGGGAAATCGACCACCCAGAGGAACTCGTGGCGGTTCTCGGGAATCAGGTCGTAGGTCTCGGCGGCGGCGAGACGCAACGCCCCCAGCGCCACCGAAGCGACGGGCTCCGGCGCGGCGACGATGAGAGCCAGACTCCCCTCCTCCAGTGCCAGCCTCCCGGCAGCGGCGTCGATCTCGTCGCTGGAGAGAGCCGTCTTGACCTGGAAGAGGGTCTCGCCGTCGCGTCGGCGCAGGGTCAGGACGCCAATGGCGCCGTGGCGACGCGCCAGATCCGCCCACTCGTCGACCTGCTTGCGACTGGCTCCGGCGGCTCCGGGGATCGTCACCGCGCGGATCACCCCACCGGTCTCGACGGTGGCCTGGAAGCCACGGAAGCCGCTGGCGCCGAGCAGGTCGGTCAGGTCGTCGATCTCCAGTCCGAACCGCAGGTCGGGGCGGTCGGTGCCGAAGCGGCGCATCGCCTCGGCCCAGTCGAGTCGGGGAAAGGGGGTCTCCACGTCGATGCCGACGAGCGGAAAGAGGTGCGCCAAGAGCCCCTCGATGAGCTCGTAGATGTCCTCTTCCTCGATGAAGGACATCTCCAGGTCGACCTGGGTGAACTCGGGTTGGCGGTCGGCGCGCAGGTCCTCGTCGCGGAAGCAGCGGGCGATCTGAACGTAGCGTTCCATCCCGGCGACCATGAAGAGCTGCTTGAAGAGCTGGGGCGACTGCGGCAGGGCGAAGAACGACCCCCTGTGGATGCGACTGGGAACCAGATAGTCGCGGGCCCCCTCCGGTGTGGAACGGGTCAGGATCGGCGTCTCGAGGTTGACGAACTCGCGCTGCGCGAGGTACTTCTGGATCTCGAGCGTCACCTGGTCGCGCAGCATCAGGTTGCGCTGCAGCCGCGGCTCACGCAGATCCAGATAGCGATAGCGAAGACGGGTCTCCTCGCTGGTGTCGACCTTGCTCTCGGGGCTCACCGGCGGCGGCTCGGTCCGGGCCAGGACGGCCGCCCGGTCCACGGCGATCTCGATCTCACCGGTCGGCATGTCGGGGTTGATCGCCTCGGGCGCTCTGGCGCGGACGACGCCCTCGGCCTCGATCACCCACTCGATCCGCACCGGATCGATGGCCTCCGCGACCGCCGCGGCCTCCTCCGGATGTACGACGAGCTGTACGATGCCGCTGCGATCGCGCAGATTCAGGAAGACGACGCCGCCGTGGTCGCGTCGACGCTGAACCCAACCCTTGACCAGCACCCTCTCGCCGACGCTCTGCGCGTCGACTCGTCCCGCCCAGCTACGCTTCATTCCTCTCGATCTCCTCGTTGACGCAGTCGGTCGGCGAGCGCGTCGATCGCGACCGCTTGCTGTCGGCCGCTCGCCAGATCCCGCAGTGTGACGCACCCGCTCTTGATCTCGTCCTCGCCGAGCAGGAGGACACGCTCGAGGCCGGCACGGTCGGCGCTCTTGAGCGAGCGCCCGAGGCCTCGTCCGGGGCTCTCGAGGACGACGGCGACGTCCGCGTCGCGGAGCCGCTCGGCGATCTCGAGCGCCGGCCCGGCGGCCGCCGTCCCGATCGGAACCAGCATGACCGGAGGAGCCCGGCGCATCGCGACGCGCGCCGTCTCCGGCAGACTCTCGATCAGGCGGTCCTCGCCGATGGCGAAGCCGATGGCCGGGATCGCCGGACCGCCCAGCTCGGCGACCAGCATGTCGTAGCGCCCTCCACCGACGATGGCGTCCTGCGCGCCCAGCCCGGTGGAGACGATCTCGAAGACCGTCCTCGTGTAGTAGTCGAGGCCGCGAACCAGATGGGGGCTGCGCCGGCTCTTCAGACCCAGCTCGTCGAGCGCCGAGACCACCGCCTCGAAATGATCGCGGCTCGCCTCGCTCAGGTGCTCGTCGAGGTCGGGGGCGCCGCGGAGCAGCTCGCGATCGCGCGGTGCCTTCGAGTCGAGAATCCGCAGGGGATTGCTCTCCAGACGCCGCCGACTCTCCTTGCTGAGCTCCTCGCGGTAGGGCTCCAGGTAGGCGACCAGAGCCGCCCGGTAGGTGGCCCGGGACTCGGCGTCTCCGACCGTGTTGACCAGGACCTCGAGGTCGCGGTGCCCGAGCTCGGCGAGGAAGCGCAACAGCATGGCGATCAGCTCGGCGTCCGACAGCGGCCCGGCATCGCCGAGGACCTCGGCGCCGATCTGATGGAACTGCCGGTAGCGCCCCTTCTGCGGGCGTTCGTAACGGAAGTACGGACCGATGTAGTAGAGCCGCTGCGGCAGGGGGCCGGAGGCCATGCCGCTCTCGACGAAGGCCCTGACGACCGGTGCCGTGCCCTCCGGGCGCAGGCTCAGCTTTCGACCCTTGCGGTCCTCGAAGGAGTACATCTCCTTGCCGACGATGTCGCTGCCCTCGCCGACGCTACGAGCGAAGAGCTCGGTATGCTCGATGACCGGCGTGCGGATCTCGCCGAAGCCGTAGTCGCGGAAGACGCGGCGCGCGGTGGCCTCGACCACCTGCCAGACGGGTGTCGAGTCGGGTAGCAGCGTCCGCGTGCCCTTGACGCCGAGGACCTTCTCACCCATGAGTGTCGGTCTCCGCCGCGGCCTCGGCCGTGCCGTCGAGAGCATCGGCGTAGGTGCTCTTGAGCCGTCGATAGCGATCGGCGATCTCTCCGATCGTTTGCCGCTCTACGTCGCTCAGCCGGCGTGTCGGTTTGGCGGGAATCCCCATCGCCATCCAGCCGCTCGGTACCCGGCTGCCGGGCACCACCACCGCTCCGGCCGCGATCTGTGCTCCCGCTTCGACGATCGCGCCATCCAGAACCCTGGCGCCGATACCGATCAGCGCGCCGTCCTCGATGGTGCACCCGTGGAGGACCGCGGCGTGGCCGACGACGACGCGCCGGCCGATGACCAGCGGATGCGTCTCGTGAGTGACGTGAAGGATGGATCCGTCCTGGATGTTGGTCGTGTCGCCGATGGTGATCCGGTTGACGTCGCCGCGGGTCACGGTCTGGAACCAGAACGAGACATCCTCACCGGTGGTGACGTCTCCGGTGACCACCGCGTCGGGCGCGATCCAGGTGCCCCGGCCGAGGCTGGGGAGCCGTCCTTCGTACGGATACACCGGCACTGTGGCTCCTGTGTTCCTACTGTGGCTCCTCGGTTGCTGGTGAATTCGTCTCGTAGCGGCGGTACGGGATGGACGTCGGCGACCGCCGACGAGCCCGGGGATCATAGCGCACCGTACAATCTTCCGATGGCCGCTCATCCCGCTTGTGTCGACGTCGCCATCCCGGCGTTCAACGAGGAGGATTCGATCGGTCTCGTCCTGGCCGAGATCCCCAGTCCGCCGGTGCGCCGGGTGGTGGTGGCCGACAACCGGTCGACGGACGCCACCGCGGCAACCGCCGAGCGCGGCGGAGCTGTCGTGGTGCCCGCGGCGAAGCGTGGATACGGGAGCGCCTGCCTCGAGGCCCTGGCTCGCATGCGACGCGACGATCCCCCGGATGTGGTGGTCTTCCTCGATGCCGACTATTCGGATCACCCCGACGAGCTGCCCTCGGTGATCGCGCCGATCCTCGCCGGCGAGGCCGACCTGGTCATCGGCTCGCGCGCCCTGGGAGAGGCCGAGCCGGGTGCCCTGCTACCCCAGGCCCGCGTGGGAAACCTGATCGCGTGTCACCTGATCCGCTGGCTCTACGGGCACCGCTACACCGACCTCGGTCCCTTCCGAGCCATCACCTGGGAGGCCCTAGAGCGACTGGAGATGGGTGACCCGGATTTCGGCTGGACGGCGGAGATGCAGGTCAAGGCGCTGCGGTGGGGACTGCGGGTCGCCGAAGTGCCGGTCAGCTATCGCCGCCGGGTCGGGGTCTCCAAGATCACCGGCACCGTCAGGGGGACGGTGATGGCCGGGTACAAGATCCTCTGGACCGTGCTGCGCTACAGTTGGGCGCCGAGATGACCGACTCCCCCGCGGACGGGCCGCAGCGCGTCGACTTCGATATCGACGTGCGCTATGTCGAGACCGACGCCATGGGCGTCGTTCACCACTCCAACTACCTGGTGTGGTTCGAGTACGCACGCACCAAGCTGTGCGAGCTCTCCGGCGTGCACTACTCGGAGATCGAGAAGGCGGGCTACGGACTGATGGTCACCGGCGTCGAGGTGCGCTACCGGCAGGGAGCGCGCTACGGCGATCGCGTCACCGTGACCGTGTGGCTCTCGCGGCTGGGAAGCCGGGTCGCTCATTTCGAATACGAGGTGCGGCGCGACGGCCTGCTGCTGACGAGCGGCGAGACGCATCACGTCTGGATTCGTTTCTCGGACAACCGCCCCTGCCGGATCCCCGAGGTGGCGAGGCCCCTCTTCGAGTCCCTGGCCGGCCGTTCGCTGGGCGGCCGGTCCCTGGGCCCCGTGGGCTCCATGGGCTCGCTGGATCCCGCGAGCTCCTCTTCATGAAGCGTCTCGCTCTGACCACTGCGGGCGAGAGCCACGGGCCGGGCCTGACGGCGATTCTGCGTGGCGTGCCGGCCGGGCTCGAGGTCGACGTGGAGGTGTTGCGTCAAGACATGCAGCGGCGGATGCACGGCTATGGCCGGGGCGCCAGGATGTCGATCGAGGACGACGTGGTGGAGATTCGCGGTGGCGTTCGCGGCGGCGTCACCCTGGGCGCCCCCATCGCCTTGTGGATCGAGAACCGCGATCACGCCAACTGGCGCAGTGTGATGGATCCGGTCGAGACCGATCCAGAGGCGGTGGCTCGGCACAGGATCCGCTCGCCGCGACCCGGCCACGCCGACCTCGCCGGAAGCCTGAAGCAGCTTTCCGGCGATCCGCGCGACGTGCTCGAGCGGGCCTCGGCGCGCGAGAGCGCCGCGCGGGTGGCGGCCGGCGCCATCGCCCGCATGCTCCTGGCCCGGCTCGGGGTGGAGATCCGCAGCGGGGTCAGGTCCCTGGGAGCGCTCGGCGTGGATGCCCCGGCGCCCACCTGGGAGACGGTGCGTGCCGTCGACGATACCTCTCCCCTGCGCGCGATCGACCGCTCGCTCGAGGCCGGGATGGTGGAGCTGGTGGACCGGATGCAGGAGGCGGGCGACACTCTCGGCGGCTCCGTGACGGTCGTGGCGCACGGCGTCCCCGCGGGTCTCGGCTCCCACGATCATTGGGATGCCAAGCTCGACGGCCGCCTGTCTCAGGCCGTGCTCTCGGTGCCGGCGGTCAAGGCGCTCGAGATCGGCAGTGCCCTGGAGGTGAGTCGGGGACCGGGGAGCGAGGCGCACGACGCGATCGAGCGTTCCGGTGACGACTCCGGCTGGTCGCGGCCGTCCAATCGAGCCGGGGGTCTCGAGGGCGGTGTGTCGAACGGCGAGGACATCGTGTTGACCGCCTTCATGAAACCGATCTCGACCTTGCCGCGGGGCCTGCCCTCGGTCGATCTAGACACACTCGAGCCGCATCGCGGCCAGTACGAGCGCAGTGATGTGACGGCGCTGCCGGCGGCGGGGGTGATCGCCGAGGCGATGGTGGCGCTGGTGCTGGCCGACGCGGCGCTCGAGAAGCTGGGTGGTGACTCGATGGCCGAGCTGCTCGCCCACTACGAGGCGACCAGGGCGCTGCAACGGCAGTGGCCGGCCGGATAGGGGCCGCGGCGCTCCGCACGGCGGCAGCGGCCGCCCGGGTGACTCCCAGAGGACCCGTGTGGCCACCACAGGACCCGGGTGGCTACCAGAGAATCAGACCGACACCGAGGGCCATGAGCCCTACGGCGAGGAGCTTCCTGGCGGAGAGATCCTCGTCGAAGACGAGCCGTCCCCAGACCAGGGCGAGGAAGGATCCGAGAGCGCGCTTGAAGGTCTCGATGAAGCCGACCCACACCATGGTCATGGCGACGAAGTTGAGCGCGGCTCCGATGGCCGTCACGCCGATGGCGGCGCCGACGAGTCCCCATCTCCCGGCCCGGAGCTGGCCGATCTCGCCGCGGACGAGCAGGATGACGAGGCCGATCAGGGTGATGCCGGTCATCATGATCAGCCCGTGTATGGCCGCCGACGAGGCATTCATCGCCAGCTTGTCGAGCGGTATCGCCAGCGACCAGCAGAGCGCGGTGAGGATCATGAGCAGACTCCCCCGCTCTTCACTGAGGGCGCGGACGAGGCGGCGCGGCGTGGCCGAGCCATCGCTCGGGACGCTGAGCCAGAAGGCGCCCGCCACCACCAGGACGATTCCGGCGAGCTGGCTCGGCCCGGGCCTCTCTCCCAGGATGGGGATGGCCAGAAGTGTCGTGAACACCGGGGTGAGCGATAGGTAGGGGATGGTCAGCGACAGGGGCGAGATCCGGACCGCCTGCAGGAAGCAGAGGTTGGCGACGATGTTGAGCGCGATCGAGCTGGCGCCCGGCAGCACGTAGGCGGGAGCGACGGCCCACTCTGCCTCGCTCGCCGCCCAGACGAGGAAGATCGGCAACGAGCCGAGAGTCAGGAGGACGAGCAGGGGGATCGGGCCGACGCTCTCGCCGAGCAGCTTTCGCAGGACATCGAGCCCCGAGAAGGCGAGCGCGACGCAGGCGACGACCAGAAGCGCGACCAAAGAGACGTCCATGGCGCGCGGATCATATCGTTGACCGGCACTACAATCGTCACGGTTCCGGCTGCGGTCATCCGCTACAGTGGCGACCGCGGCGCAACCGCGGCGAACCGCCGACAGAAAGCCATGAATCTCTCCCCCAATCTCGTTGCCGAGATTCTCCAACGGCAGGGCGTGCTCACCGCCGAGCAGGCGACGGAGCTGCGCAAGGAAGGCCAGCTCCTGCCGCAGAAGTTGCGCGACCCACGTGCCTATCAGCAGCGCGCCGTCGCCTACGAGCTGGTCGAGAACCTGCGCTTCGAGACCGGCAACGGCTCGCGGCACGTGGTCACCGAGGAGGACGTCGCGCGGGCGATCGCCAAGGACGCCGGCCTCGAGTACGTCCGGATCGACACGCTGTCGCTCAACGCGGACCTGATCGAGGCCGGGATGTCGCGGCCCTTCGCCCGGCGTCACCGGATGATTCCGCTCGAGATGGCCGACGGGAAGCTGCGCGTCGCCTGTGCCAATCCCTTCGATATCGAAGGCGTCGACTCGTTCCGCCGGCTGTCGGAGCGCGAGCTCATCCTGGTGGTCGCCTCGGAGCCGGATATCCTCAAGGCGATCAACGAGTTCTACGGCCTACGGCATTCGGTCAAGCGGGCCGAGAAGGACCTCACCGCCGGCATCGACCTCGGCAACCTCGAACAGCTCGTGCAGCTCAAGAGCGAGCACGAGATCGAGTCGAGCGACCAGCATGTGGTCAACGCGGTCGAGTTCATGCTCCAACACGCCTACGACACGCGGGCGAGCGATATCCACCTCGAGCCCAAGCGTGACTTCAGCCTGGTGCGGTTCCGCATCGATGGCGTTCTGCACGACATCCAGACGGTTCCCAAGGTGGTGCACAATGCGGTCGTCAGCCGCATCAAGACCCTCTCGCGCCTCGACATCGCCGAGCGCCGTCGCCCGCAGGACGGCCGTGCAAAGACCGTCCGCGACGACAGCGAGATCGAGCTCCGCATCTCGACACTTCCGGTCGCCTTCGGCGAGAAGCTGGTGGTGCGCATCTTCGATCCCGAGGTCCTCATTCAGGATCTCGATGGACTCGGCTTCGAGTCCGACGAGATGGCGATGTTCAACGACTTCATCACCCAGCCGCACGGCATCGTGCTGGTGACCGGTCCGACGGGATCGGGTAAGACCACCACGCTCTACTCGGCGCTGAAGACGATCGCCAATCGCGAGCAGAACATCACCACGGTCGAAGATCCGATCGAGATGGTTTACGAGGACTTCAATCAGATGGCGGTGCAGCCCAAGGTCGGGATCACCTTCGCCAATGCGATGCGCCACATCCTGCGCCAGGATCCCGACGTCATCATGGTCGGTGAGATCCGAGATACGGAGACAGCGACCTACGCCACCCAGGCGGCTCTGACCGGGCATCTGGTCTTCTCCACCCTGCACACCAACGACGCCGCCTCGTCGATCAGCCGCCTCGTCGATCTCGGGATCGAGCCCTTCCTCATCAGCTCGACGCTCATCGGCTCCATGGCGCAGCGCCTGGTGCGCTCGATCTGCCCCAAGTGCGTCGCCGAGCGGCATCTGACCGAGAGTGAGGTCTCGAGCCTCAGACTGGCCGTACCCGCCGGCAAGCAGGTACGGGTCAAGCAGGGCGAGGGGTGCTTCGACTGCCGCGAGACCGGCTACCACGGCCGGACCGGCATCTTCGAGATCCTGCCCGTCGATGAAGCGGTCAAGGAGCTCATCGTCACCGGCGCCGACACGCCGCGGATCAAGCGCGAGGCGATCAAGAACGGCATGCGGACCCTGCGCCAGTCGGCGCTGCGCAAGCTCGCCGAGGGTACGACGACGATCGAAGAGGTCCTGCGGGTCACGGCGCTGGTGTAGGCCTTCTCGCGTACCTGTGGCCCTCATAGAGACTGAAGCGGCCGGCCTTCGTGCCGGCCATTGTGCCGGTCACCCACCAACGGCCGGCAGGGACGCCGGCCGCTTCAGTCAGGGAGGATGGGGAGACGGACGCCTGGCGCGGCTGCTCAGGGCTGCGGATCGATCTCGTCGAGATGGGACTCGGACGTGTGCCGGGCGGCGATCTCGAGCAGGTCCCGGTGGACGGCTGGTGAGCCGGCGACGATGTTCCCGGTCTCGAGGTAGCGGTCCCCGCCGTCGAGGTCGGTGACCACGCCTCCGGCCTCCTCGATCAGCAGCACGCCGGCGGCCATGTCCCACGGACCGAGGCGGAACTCGAAGAAGCCGTCGTAGACGCCGGCGGCGGTGTTGGCCAGATCGAGTGCCGCCGCGCCCGGACGACGGATCGCCTTGGCGCGCAGGAAGATGGAGCGGAACAGCTCGAGGTAGGTGTCGATCGCGCGATGGGCCTTGAAGGGATATCCGGTGGCGAGAAACGCGCCGTCGACACCGCCGCGGCCGCTGACGCGCAATCTCCGGCCGTCGCACCAGGCCCCGCCGCCGGCAACGGCCGAGTACTCCCGCGAGCCGCTCGGGTCGGTGACGACGCACGCCACCGGGCGTCCGGCCCGCCAACACGCGACCGAGACGGCGAAGACCGGCAGACCGTGGAGGAAGTTGGTCGTGCCGTCGAGCGGGTCGACCATCCAGACGTGGTCGCCACCCCGTGTCGTCGCCAGACCGCTCTCCTCGGCCAGAATGTCGTGGCCCGGATGCTCCTCGCGGATGATGGCGAGAATGGCGTCTTCGCTCTCGCGGTCGGCTTGGCTGACGAAGTCGTTGGCCGCTTTGGCGCTCACCTCGAGAGACGAGCTGCCGAAGTAGCCGGAGACGACAGCGCTGCCGGCTCGGGCGGCGCGCCGGGCCGTCTCGAGAATCCTCTCCTGAGACACCGGTCCGGGGCGGTCAGTCGAAACGCAGGATCCGGCCCGCGCAGAGGATCATCACCGGCCCCCCGCGCAGCGTCCAGCCATCGAAGGGTGTGTTGACCGACTTGCTCTGGAAGGTCGTCGAGTCCACGGTGACCTCGAGATCGAGATCCATCAGCGTTACGTCGGCGGGAGATCCCGGGGCCAGGGTTCCGCCCGGCAGGCCCATGACGCGCGCCGGCTCGCTGGTGAGCAGCGCGACGAGACGCTCGAGCGGCAGGACTCCGGCGTGAACCAGGCGGTCGAGGCAGAGGCTGAGTGTCGTCTCGAGTCCGAGAATGCCGAACGGCGCCTCCGAGAACGGCAGCTCCTTCTCGTCCGGATGATGCGGCGCGTGGTCGCTGGCTATCAGGTCGATGCTGCCGTCGACCAGGCCTTCGATCATCGCCTGACGGTCGGCCTCGGAGCGAAGCGGCGGATTCATCTTGGTGTGGGTCGAGAAGCCGCTGGTCGCGACCTCTTCGTCGGTGAGCAGGAAGTGGTGCGGCGTCACCTCGCAGGTCACCGGGAGGCCGCGGCGCTTTCCCTCCCGAATCAGGTCGAGGCTGCGCGCGGTCGACAGGTGCTGCAGGTGGTAGCGGCCGCCGACCTCCTCGACCAGCAGAAGGTCGCGCGCCACCATCAGGTCCTCGCCGCGGCCGGGCATCCCGGGAAGGCCGAGGCGCGTCGACCACTCCCCTTCGTGCATCACCCCGCCCGCCGTGACCTGCAGGTCCTGGGCGTGCTGGACGAGCGGAATGTCGAAGTGCTGGATGTACTGGAGGGCGCGCCGCATCAGCGCGGCGTCGTGGACCGGCAGGCCGTCGTCGGAGACGGCGACGATTCCGGCGTCCACCATGTCCCCGATCTCGGCCAGCTCCTCACCTTTCAGACCGACGCTGACGGCGCCGACCGGATAGACCCGCGCCGAGCCCCGCAGCTCGGCTTCCTTGAGCATGTGCTCGGTGACCGATCGGTTGTCGTTGACCGGGTCGGTGTTGGCCATGCAGGCGACGGCGGTGAACCCTCCGGCCGCGGCGGCTCGCGTCCCGGTCTCGATGGTCTCCTTGTACTCCTGGCCGGGCTCTCGCAGGTGGACGTGGATGTCGATCAGTCCGGGTGTCACCACCAGCCCGGCGGCGTCGATGACCTCGGCGTCCTCGGGCGCGTCGAGGCCGGCCTCGGTGGCGACGATCGCGTCGTCCTCGATGAGGACGTCGAGAGTGTCGTCGATGTCGCGGCTCGGATCGACGACTCGGCCGCCCTTGATCAGGATCGTCATGTGACCTCCATGTGCGCGCCCGAGAGCAGGTAGAGCACGGCCATGCGCACCGCCACGCCGTTCGATACCTGCTCGAGAATGACCGATTGCGGTCCGTCCGCGACGTCGCTGGCGATCTCGACGCCCCGGTTCATCGGTCCGGGATGCATGACCAGGACGTTCGCTGCGGCACTCGCGAGGTGGCGGCGAGTGAGACCGAAGACCGAGAAGTACTCGTCGTCGCTCGGAAAGAGCTTGCCCCCACCCAGACGCTCCCTCTGGATCCGCAGCATCATGACCACGTCGGCGCCACAGACGGCCTCGTCGAGGGTGTGGGCGACGCGTACGCCGAGCCTCGCGACGCCGACCGGCATCATCGTGCGCAGCCCGGCGACGGTGACCTCGGAGCCCATCTTGGTGAGTAGGTGGATGTTCGACCGGACCACGCGGCTGTGTTCGATATCGCCGATGATCGAGACCTTGAGCCCTCCCAGCGTGCCCAGGCGCGAGCGGATGGTCAGCGCGTCGAGCAGCGCCTGTGTCGGGTGCTCGTGAGCCCCGTCGCCAGCGTTGATGACACCCGAATCGAGGCGCCTGGCGAGCATCTGCGGCACGCCGGGATGCTGGTGTCGAATGACGATGAGGTCCGGGGCCATCGCCTCGAGGTTGAGGGCGGTGTCGATCAACGCCTCTCCCTTCGACAGCGATGAGCCGGACGACGAAAAGCTGAGGCCGTCCGCCGAGAGCCGCTTCTCGGCGATCTCGAAGCTCGAGCGGGTTCGCGTCGAGGGCTCGAAGAAGAGGTTGACGACCGTCTTGCCGCGCAGGGTCGGCACCTTCTTGATCGGCCGCCGGGCGACCTCGCCGAAGGACTCGGCGGTATCGAGGATGAGGTCGATCTCCCAGGGCTCGAGCTCCGCGATCCCGAGGAGATCCTTGTGCTTCCAGACCGACTCGCTCATGACTCCCTGACCAGAATCTCGACCTTCTCGTCGCCGTCTACCGATGGGAAGTGGACTTCGACCTGTTCGTCCGGCGTCGTCTCGATGCGCTCGCCGACGAAGTCGGCCTGGATCGGTAACTCGCGCAGTCCCCTGTCGACCAGAACCGCCAGCTCGACCCGTCGTGGGCGTCCGTAGTCGATCAGGGCACCCAGCGCCGCGCGCACGGTGCGCCCGCTGAAGAGAACGTCGTCGCAGAGCACCAGCACGCGATCGTCGACCGGGTCGTCGAGACGGGTCTCTCGCAGGACCGGCTGCGGCCCGATGGTCGAGAGATCGTCCCGGTAGAGGGTGATATCGAGAACGCCCATGGTCGGACGCTTCCCCTCCGTGCGCTCGATCTCGTCCGCCAGGGCCTCCGCCAGCGATACGCCCCGGGTCCGGATGCCGACAAGGAAGAGGTCGTCGACGCCGGCGTTGCCAGCGACGATCTCGGCGGCCATGCGCCGAATGGCGGCGCGCATCGCCTCGCGGTCGAGAATCGTCCGGTCGTGGACCCAGCCTTCAGGCATGCGCGGTCTCCAGCGGGTCGGAGCTCGAGCGCCGATCCGGTGTCGTTTCGGGAGTGGAGAAAAGGAGGGGGCCCGTGGTCGTCAGGCGGCGGATCGGCCCCACTCGTCTCAAGGATGTCTCCCGGGCTCGCGGCATGGTAGTGGGGACCCTGTCGGTTGTCAACGGGCTTTCGACACCTCTTGTCGGGCGATCGGGGCCGGAGGGCGCTCTCGGAGGCGGAAACGCGCAAACTCCACAAGATGTTGTACTTAGGGCTGGACAGAGCCCCTATTTGTTGTATATTCCGACAAAACCGGTCCCGGACCTTCCCCGACGACAATTCGCCTATGTTCAAGCTCGATCATCTCGAGATCTCTGGATTCAAATCATTCGTCGACCCCGTTTCGGTCAAGTTCACCGGCAACCTCAACGCCATCGTCGGCCCCAACGGCTGCGGCAAGTCCAATGTCTCGGATGCCGTGACCTGGGTCCTCGGCGAGCGCAGTGCCAAGAGCCTCCGCGCGACGCGAATGGAGGACGTGATCTTCAGCGGTTCGCAGAGCCGCAAGGCCCTCGGCATGGCGGAGGTCACCCTGACCCTGCAGACGGACCCGACGATGCCCGAGGCCGAAGACGGCAAGCTCACCATCGGGCGGCGCCTCTACCGCTCCGGGGACAGTCAGTACCTGATCAATGGCAAGACGGCCCGCCTGAAGGACGTGCGGGACCTGCTGATGGGGACCGGTCTCGGGCTGCGCGCCTACTCGGTGATCGAGCAGGGCCGGATCGACGCCATCCTGTCGGGCAAGCCGCAGGAGCGTCGCAGGCTTCTCGAGGAGGCCGCCGGGATCACCAAGTACAAGGAGCGCAAGCGGATCGCCGAGCTCAAGCTCGAGGACGCCACGGCCAACCTCTCCCGGATCGACGACATCGTCTCGGAGGTCGAGCGCTCGCTTCGTTCGCTCAAGCGACAGGCGAACGCCGCGCAGCGCTACGGCGCGCGGCGAGCCGAGCATGACGCGCTGCACGAGAAGGTCCTGCTGAAGCGCTGGCATTCGATCCGCTCGGGCCTGGAAGAGATGGAGGGCCGGATCGCCGAGCTCACCTCGAAGGAAGCGGAGCTCGCCGCGAAACTCCACCACTTCGAGGCCGACCAGGAGTCGGGCCGCGAGTCGGTCGACAAGCTCGCCGAGGTCTGCGCGACGATGCGTCAGCGCGAGGCCGAGATCATCGCCACCATCGAGGGGAAGCAGGAGTTCATCAAGGGCGCTCGCGACCTCTTGCGCGAGATCGGCGAGCGCCTCGAGTCGGGCGAGAAGCTCGCCGCCCACCGCGGCGAGGAGATCGAGCGCCTGCGCTCGAACCGCGAGGCCTTCGAGGAGGTGCGGGCATCCACCTCGACCGAGACCGATGCGGCCGCCCAGGCGGTCGACGAGACCAACGACGAGCTCGCCAGCGCTGAAGAGGCGGTCCGCAAGGCCGAGAAGCGTCTCGAGGCGTTGCGCTCGGATCTGCTCGGATCTCTCGGCGAGGTCAACAGCGTCCGCAATCGACTGCATCAGCTGAACGTCGAGTCGGAGAAGGGGTCCTTTCGGTCGAGCCACCTGCGCACCGAGCTGCGAGGTCGGCGCGACGCGCTCCGTGCCGCCGCCGAGGCCGCCGAGGCCGGCCGCTCCGCTCTGGCCGAGACCCGATCGAGCGTCACCGACCTCGAGAAGCGTCACGTGGCCGCGGCCGGTGCGGCGCTCGAGTCGGCTGAGCGCATCGAGGAGCTCGACGGCACGATCACCGAGACCCGCCACGAGCTGACCGCTATCGAGCAGCGGCGCGAGCTCCTGGTCGAGCTCGAGCAGGCGCACGAAGAGAAGCGGGCGCGCATCAGCAGAGCTCTGCGCGAGGCCGGCCAGGGAGAGCCGGCGTTCCTCGGCGATGGTCTGACTCTCCCCGAGGGCTGGGAGCGAAGCGTCGACCTCTATCTGGCCGAGATGGCCGAAGCGGTCGTCCTGCCAGCCGAAGGCGACGCCCTCGAGGTCGGTCGGGTGCTCGCTTCGGGACGTGGAACGAATCGGGTTCTCCTGCCCTCCGACGACGACACCGCGCCCGGTGCCGGCGTCGAGGACCCGGCGATCGTGTCGAGCCTCGCCGAAGCGCTCGACCTGGCGCCGTCCCTTGCCCACTCGCTGCCGACGGCCTACCTGGTGGAGAGCCCGGCCGACGCGATGCGGCTCGCCCGCTCTCACGCGGGCGTCGCGTTTCTCAGTCAGGATCGGCTCTGGGCGCAGTCGGGCATGCTCCACATCCAGGGCGAGACGGCCGAGCCCGGCGCCCTGGCGCGCGACCGCGAGCTGGCCCGACTGACCACCGAGCGCGAGGCGCTCGCGGCTACGCTACGTCAGACCGAAGCCGACGCCGAGCTCGAGCGGGCACGCCGCCTCGATCTCGAAGCGGCCCTGACGCGGGCGACCGAGGAGCTCGACGCCGCTCGCCGTACTCTCGCCGTCGCCGAGGCGCGGCAGGAGGATCTCGACGCGACCCATCGGCGCCTGTCGATCGAATGCGACACGCTGACCTCGGAGCGTGAGGAGATCGGGCGCGAGCTGGGGCGCGTCGGCGGTTCCGTCGAGGAGATGCGCGCCAAGCTCGAGGCCGCCGAAGGGCACCATGGCGAGCTCGAATCTCTGCTGGATTCGGCGCAGGAGGCGGTCGACGAGAAGCGGGCGATGCGCGAGGAGGTGCGTACCTCCGGAGCCAGTCGCCGCGGCCAGCTCGATCTGCTGCGCGAGCGCCTCGAGTCGCACGAGCGGGGTCTCTCCCGTATCCAGCGCGAGCTCGACGGTCACAAGGCGCAGCTCGAGAGCTGGGCGAGCGAGAAGACCGCCCTGCGCGACCGGCGCGTCGAGCTCGAGCGGCGCATGGGCTCTGCCGAAACGGACCTGCAGGCAGCGCTCGAAGCGCGCGCCGGATCGAAGGACGAGCTGCAGCGCCACGAGGAGACTCTGCGCGATGCCCGCAGCGCCCAGCTCGAGGTGGATCAGCAGGTGCGGGGACACCGCATGGAGCTCGAGACCGTGCGCAGCCAGCTTGGTGAGATCCGGGTCTCGGAGGCCGGGCTCAGGCAGGACGCCGAGCACCTCAAGGCCGACTACCACGAGCACTTCGAGAGCGATCTCCCCGAGACCTTCGAGGTGCCCGAGGAGAGCCTCGACGAGCTCGAGGTCGACCTCGAGCGGATGAAGAGCCTCCTCCACCGCATGGGGCCGATCAACGAGCTGGCCGCCGAGGAGTTCGCCGAGCAGGAGGAGCGCCACGGCTTTCTCACCGAGCAGCGGGCCGATGTGCTCGCCTCTGTCCAGCGGCTGCGCGAGACCATCCGCGAGATCAACGAGACCTCGAGCGAGCGATTCCAGAAGACCTTCGAAGAGGTCAACGAATCACTCGGTGTGACCTTCCGCGAGCTCTTCAACGGCGGTGAAGCCGAGATGCGTCTGATGGACGAGGAGGACCTCCTGGAGAGCGGCATCGAGATCGTCGCCCGTCCTCCAGGGAAGCGCCTGCAGAACATGATGCTGCTCTCGGGCGGTGAGAAGGCGTTGACCGCCCTGTCGCTGCTCTTCGCGCTCTTCCGCACCAAGCCGTCGCCGTTCTGCATTCTCGACGAGGTCGACGCGCCGCTCGACGACGTGAACACGCTGCGTTTCGTGCACCTGTTGAAGTCGATGACGGCCGACACCCAGTTCGTGGTCATCACGCACAACAAGCTGACCATGTCGGCGGCTTCGGCGCTCTACGGCGTGACCATGGAAGAGCGCGGCTGCTCGCGCCTGGTCTCGGTCGAGCTCGACGAGATCCACCCGCAGGAGCAGGCGCAGACCGCCTGAAGCGCGGCCTCTCCGCTTCTCGGGCTCGGCGCGCCGCGCAACGATCCTGGCGTGCTTCGTCACTGGCGCAGAGCCGCCAGCGGCCTAAGCTATGTTCAGTTGTCGTCACGCCAGCACCTAGTCATTCAACCAGGAGATGCTCGAGTGGTGCGAAGCGCGGCACAACCCGCGGTCGGGTCGAGCTCCCCGGGAGTGAGGCCCGGCCGCTTCTCGTTGTGCCCTGCTCGGCCGGGCCCTGCTCGGCCGGGAATGGCGCGGGATTCCACGCTATTGGCGTGGCCGACCAGTAGCCCGGGCAACGCGAGCCCTTAGATTGTCCGAGCAGGCCCCGAGGCCGTCGTTGTCCCCTCTGTGGCGGGGGCCCTCGGCGATCGAAGGGTGGCATGCCGGCGGTCGGGTTCGACATCCCGGGGGTGGACGGGCCCGGCCGCTCTTTTCGCTTGCCACGTGTCTCCCCTTCCCCTACAATCCAGCCCCGCCGGCCTGGGTACCACCGAGCTGGCCAGAGCCGACGTAGCTCAGCTGGTAGAGCAGCTCACTCGTAATGAGCAGGTCAGCGGTTCGAGTCCGCTCGTCGGCTCCAGCTAAGCCTTTCAAAGGCAGCACTTTATGGCATTCCATGACGGAAGTGCCTCGGCTCAACTCGGCTCTCGGGGTCGCTCTGGGGGTCGGTGAAAGGAAGGGACGGAATGCACGCAACTTCATTCGCAGAGCTGCGTCAGAAGGACACAGGGAAGCTGATTCGCGAGTACGACGACATCGCGAAACACACGACCCTGGGCCTCAACTTCTACCGGGACGAACTCGCCAGACGAGATGCCGAACTGCAGGCGCACCGCATCGAGGATCTCACCACACGGCTTTGGTGGCTCACCGTTGTGATCGCCATTCTCACCGCAGTCAGTACCTTCGCGGTTGCCTACAGCGTTCTAGGTGGCGGCTAGTTGGGCTGCTTGCGTCGCCACCGCTTGTAGCGCTCGGTCCCCTCTCGGAACTCCCGGTGTCCTTCAGCTGTGAATTCCCCGTGACGACCACCGAGCCACGAAGTCCCATCCTCTTCAAGCATTCCGATCGCCATGCATCACCGTATGAACTCGAGCCGGTCCTCTTGCTGCTTCGGAGACAGGCCGTCGAGCTCACCGGGGACGGAGTATCGCTCCCGCAGCTCAGCGAGGGAGAGCAACTCCCAGAACTCGGGCTGGTCGTCGCTGGCCACGCTCTGAGCCTAGCAGGGCCCTAGAACAAGCAGAAGTAGCGGCGCCGGCACTTTTGCTCGACGCGCAGCATCCTTCTGGCAAAGAGTGCCGTTGCCGGTACTCTAAGCCCCCGGAGGCCGCAACCTGGTATCGCCGCCGTGACCAGGTTGCTCGGAAGGAGCGGCGCCACCCGGCGCGACGGACGTGACCGGGTGACGCCTTGGCTGGGCGAGATGAGGAAACCCAGCCGTTCCTAGGCTGCTGCCGGTGGGGTGCCCTTTGCCCGCTCCGCGAGCGTCCGAGCCTGAGCCGCTGCGATCTCATCAGCCCGAGCGGCTTCAGGATCGCGAGACTTGGCGATCTCCGCCGCGACGATGGTCTCGCCGACCCGCAGATGCTTGACGGCATCCGCCAGAGCGTCCGCGAGCCTGGCCTGCCCGGGGTCGAGCTGTCGGGCCACGTGCCGGCGCATGTCGGAGGTCGGAAGCAGGTTGAAGGCGCTTGGGCCACACAGCGCCGAGACAAGCACCTGGGGGTCATCCGCGTGCATCGCGTCGGTGATCGCCTTCGAGCGCTCTGGAGGCGATAGGCCGAGCAGCCAGTCGCGCACCTCGCGCTGTTGCCAGCTTGGGACACGTTCGACCACGGTCGAGCCAGAGAGCAGCTCCGCCTCTGCCAGGATCGCAGCTGCGCGCGCTCTGCTTCCGTAGTCGCGCTTGATTTTCTCGAGTTTCTCGCTGGCCTTGGCGGCTGCCCGGGTCTTGAGCCGTCGCTTCGCCATGTCTCCGATCTCGAGGTTGGAGTCGATCCGCGCGATCTCGTCCCGGTGAGACTTCATCACTCCGCGCAGCGACCCGTAGCCGCTCTGGGCGCTTTGGAAGCCCGGCGTCTTGTAATCGTCGCTGAACTTCGGGAAGTCCGGCAGTTCGCCGAGGGTCATGGTCCGCTTGTCCGTCATGCCGCCTCCAGGTTCGCGAGCCGTTCGCGAAGCGCTGCGATGTACTGCCCGCCCCCCATCCAGGACTGAACTGCCTGGTGCGGGTATCGGATGCCATCGGACGTCTCGATCCATCCGGGGCCCGGCGTCGAGTGGACGGTATGCCCTTCGCGCCAGGCTTCGAGTGTTTCGATGGGCAGCAGCGTTGTCGCCGCTACCTCGGCTTCTGTCAGTGTGTCTTTCATGGTCTCGTTTTCCTTTCTGCCCGTGCGGGCGAGGTCCTATCGGAGGAAGTCGGCGCGAACAACCGAAACTTGGTTGCGGGGCCGCCCTGCCACAGCCACCACCGCTCCCGCTGCAGCGTTCGCGAGGTCATCATGTGCACCGGGTCGATGGTCTACGCGGTCCCGGCCCGTGCTGGAGCGCCGGCGCTCGAGGCCTCGCAGTTCACGAAGCAGCGTCGGATTGTCGAGCAGGACGGCTCCGCCTGCGTTTACCAGGGGGAGCAATTCGAGGTAGAGCTCCGAGCGGGTGAGCTTCGTCGGCTCATAGGCGATGGCGTGACCGCGGAAGCCCTCCTCGACAAAGCCTGGCGCGTAGCGGTCCCCTTCAACTCGCGAGACAAAGTACCGCCGCAGGACTTCTGAGGCCTCGCCGATGACTCCCGATGGATTGAAGGGTGGACGCCAGGCTCTGCAGGCGTCCAGCACTACACGCTCCCCATCCTTGTGGGCGATGGCAACCGAGAA
This sequence comes from Candidatus Multivoradales bacterium, assembly GCA_965223875.1. Taxonomy (GTDB): domain Bacteria; phylum Acidobacteriota; class Thermoanaerobaculia; order Multivoradales; family JAHEKO01; genus CBDCXS01. The sequence continues at coordinate 259,952 of OZ245024.1, forward strand.
GGCATCCTTGCCAGAGCCCGACGCGGAGTCGACGAAGCCGCGGTACTTCACGCCGGCCTTTGGCTGGCGCTCCCGCACGCCCTCATCGACAACGTCAGCCAGGGCGTCGGGGTCGAAGAAGGTGGACACGCCAGCCCGGAACTCGCCGAGGACCTCAGAGCGGTAGGCCTCCGGGTCCTCCTCCTTCATTCGCTCGATGTAGTCAGCTGGCAAGGTCGGGTTCATTGCCGGGGCCATCGCCTGCCAGACGAGCACGGGTGAATCCTCCTTGCCCCAATGGCGCCGGTGGAGCTCGTACAGGGCGCCGGCCTGGGCGTAGGGGCTCGAGAGAATCAGCAGCCGGCCCCGAGTGGTCGCGAGAGTGGGGCGCAGAGCTCGCAGCGTCTCGGCATCGGTCGGTCGGCCATCCGTCGACGTGAAGAAGGAAAGCTCATCGACGACCGCGAACGGAGCCCGGATGCCGCGGACAGCGGCCGGCCTGCAGGGGTAGACGGTCAGGGTCACACGGCCGGCCAGTTCGAGCTCCGTCGTCGTCTCTCGCGTCACCTCGCGGCCTAGCAGGTCGGAGCCGTGGACAGCCTCGCGGACGTACCCGAAGAGGGCTCGCTGGGCTCCGCGCAGATCCTGCGCAACCAGTGGCACGAACACTCCCCTCGAGCCTGCAAGAACCGCCTGGGCGGCCTCCTGAACGCCTGCCAGGGCTGCCACCTGCGTCTTGCCTGACTGGCGCCCGGTGACCACCGCGGCCTCCGCGTAGCCGCCCTCCCGGGGCGCTTCCCTGCCAGTGTGCGTCGTGAAGAGCTCTAGGTCGTCGTCTGACAGCGGCAGGCCGTAGAAGGCCCGCAGGAAGGCGAGCCATGGCCGCCAACTCTCGAGGTCCGCGAAGGCCGGCAGGCCCCCGAACAGGGCCCGGTCTTGCAGTGCGTCGATGATGTTCACTGTGTCGCCTCCTGTGACTTCTGCTGGACGTGCTGGGCGAGGGTCACGCCCTTGGCTTTGCGCTCGAGGCCCAGTAGGCCGGCCAGGCGCACGACCCGGTCGAGCTGGGCGAGGTAGGCGTTGTGCAGGGCCTTCCTTCGTCCCTTGCCGGTCAGCACTCCCTCGGCCAAGAGCCGGCCCTCCATCCACTCGAGCATGGCGGCTGCCGAGACGTACCTCCTGACAGTGTCCAGGGCGAGCGTTGAGAGGTCGGTCACGCCTCCGAGGTCAGCTGCGATGGCCTCTCGTCTCTCAGCGAGTGCCTCGGCGGCCTCGTCCTCGAGCTCCCGACGCAGGACCTTCGAGCGGCCACCGTGCACCAGGCTCGCGGTGTTGCCGCGGGCGAATCTGCCCTGTTCGTCGTGGTTTGCCCGGTCGTTGCTTCCAACCGACCCCGAACTGACCCCGGTCTCTATATCTCGTTTGTTCTCAGTCACTTACAGCAAGCCTCACTGATAGGCAGTCAGCAGGTCTAGGAACTCCGAGCGGACGGTCTTCGGAGAGATTTCGGGCGGGTTCGCACCCCCCGCACCCCCTCAACTACAATTGCCGGGTAATGAAGACGAATGGACCTACCCGATGGGAGAAGGTCGTATATGTCCTCGTACCGATCGGGTTGGCCATCCGGTCGTATGACCTCGTCACCGATGAAGACCCGGACAGGCGAACAGCCGCAATCATGGCCCTGGCTAGCCTTGCTCTGATCGGCATGATCATCATCGCGGGCGTCTGGCTGACTCGGCGGTCCCAACCAAGAGACGACTGAAGGACCGCCCGGATCTCCATCGTGTCGCTCTCCGACATCATCACGGCTGTAGCGGGGATCGTCGCGCTGGGACTCGCGATCTTTCTCCATTGGGACAGCATCTTCCCGCTCGGAAGTAACCAGCCCTACAACCCGTGGGACGAGGACGGGAACCTCAAGCAGTAGCCCTGGCTCTTCCTTTTCTTCCCCTCCACCGAGACAGGCGGACAGAAGGCACCCCCCTACGGGGGGTGTGCCCCTACGTGTCCTGGGCCTGCAGGACACTTTGTCCAACACCACCCGGACACTCTGTCCGGTCATGGTTCATCCCTCTCTGAGAGGAGCGCCAGCCGGCCACCCTGAAGCAGCGTGAACTGCTTCTTGTACCTATTGGCTGTCCGTCTCACGGTGTCGGCCTTGGTCTCGAGCTCCGCGGCGAGAGACTCGACGGTGAGGGGGCCGCACTGAAGGGCGAGCGCCATCCGGTGGCGAATCGGAAGGTCCGCGGCCAGGTCCGGCACCCTGGCGAGGTCGATTCGCCGCACCTGGGTCCGGTCGGGGGCGAATCGGAGCTCAAAGCCGACCGAGGGTCGCCGGGCTCCGAGGTTCGCTTTTCGGTTGTGGAGGGCAACGCTGACGCGGTCCTCGCCTGGCAGGGTATCGGCGAGCTTCGCGTTCCAGGTGGCTCGAGCAAGGTTGGCCCAGAACGCCGATCCGAAGGGCCGTTGGTCGGCATGGTCCCCGGTCTTCGTCACGTGGGCGATGTGGAGCGAGCCGATTGGGCCGAGGCGACGCACGGCCTGGAAGTACCGGGATGCCACCTCGGCGGCCTCTGGTGGCCCGTCACAGGCGGGAGCGACTGAATCGCAGACGAAGTAGTCGAGTCGAGCCTCGCGAACGACGCGGCGTAGCCTCTCCACCTCGACGGCAAGCGGCTGGGCACACCGGACGTAGTAGACCTCGGGCATGTCCGCTCCGAAGAGGAGCTCGAGCCGCTCGCGGTGGTCCTCGCCTGTCAGTTCCCAGTCGAAGAAGCCGACTCGCTGGCCGGCCTGGGCGAGCTTCCCGACGAAGTAGAGGGCGAGGTAGCTCTTCGTTGTGCCTCCATCGCCGAAGAGAACCAACGGATGGCTGGCCAGCAGCTCCAGTCCGTCGACCTCGAAGGCCGGGTCGGGTTCGGGTCGCTGCAGCCCGTGCAGTAGTACCGCCGGCTGTCCCTCCCTCTCGGCGGCGAGAACCCGCACGGCGAGCTCTTCGAGGAGCCCTACCCAATCGACCTCGTCACCGGTGCGGGCCCGGTCGGCCAGGTGGCGGGCATGCATGGACCGCGTCCGGGCCGACGAGAGGTTGATGTCGGAGATTGAGAGCACATCGCCGTCGAAGGTTCGGGCGCCGGCGAGTTGGCACCGAACGAGAAGCTCGGCCTTCAGCTGGCCGCCCTGGCGGCGGAGATAGTCGACCTCGAGCGTCGCGAGGCCAGCTTTGGACTCGAGTAGGTAGCGACCCTCATCGAGGTCCTCGAAGGACCGCCAGTCGGTCGTAGGAGAGGCCTCAGGCATCATGTGATGGTCCGCCGTGGAGAAGGCACGAGAGGGCTCGGAGGCCGCTGCGCCGGGCAGCTAGTGCCTCGTCGAGGGCCTGTTGCGCTCTGAGCAGTGCGCTTGCCTGGTCCCGCATCGCCTCCCTCAGGTTGTCGAGGGCGTCACTAGCCGGTGTGATACCTTGGGTACTCGCGGTTGTGGTTGCCGCAACTCTTCCTGAGGCCCCGGATACCAGCCGGGGCCTTGGTATATCTGGGGCCCGGGGCATCTCAGGCCGCCTCCGCCTGGTGTCGCTCGGCCCAGCCCTCGGGGTCCTCGAGCCATTCGAGGATCTCCGTGGCGAGGTAGAGCTGACGCGAACCGATGCGACGGGGCTCGGGGAAGCGACCGTCGCGCCGGAGGCGCCAGCGGGTCTTGCGGCTTAGGATGCCGGCCGCATCGAGGTCACGCTCTGAGTACGCGAGTCGAGGAGCTTCGGTGTGAATCTCTTGTTTCTGAAGCATGCCGCATCCTTGCCTGGGGCGTGGCATGCCCGCCCGTCACTAAATCGAGTCAGATTAGTGACGGATGATGGTGTCGTGACCGATGACCGTGACGCCGATTCGTTTCAGTAGATCCTCGAGCTCTTTCCATGCGGCCCACTCGGCGTCTGTGGCGACGATCGGTCGATCCGCGGGGACCCGTATTGTCAGGTTTCGGGAGACGTCGCGCCGAGCTCTTGAGATCGTGGTCTCCGAGAGACCGAGTGCCTCGCCGGCGATATCGTCGTCGTCGTACTGGTTCACCGATCCGAAGAGCTGGCGGTGTTTGTTGACGAAGGCGGAGCACAGGGCGCGGTCGAGGTTCCGATCCACGCGCTCGAATAGCGGGAGAGCTCGCCGGCCAGCCTTGCCGGGGATCGCGAGCGCCTTGAGTTCCGCGACCAGGTTCTCGTCGGCACCATCTTCACGGAGCTTGGCGGCCAGCTCAAGCAGGGCTTCCCGCTCGTCGGATCTCACGTCTCCCCCAGTCCGAAGAGCCTGTGGCGCTCCGCATAGTCAAAGGCGACCTCGAGTAGTTCGGTCGCCCCATCAAACAGCAAGGCCGAACTCTCCAAGTAGCCGGCGACGGTGAATGCCTTGTCTACCGTTTGCTCTGCTCGCGTCGACCGCCGGTGGTGCCGTACTTGGTTCTCGCGTCGCCAGCCCGTGCGTTCAGCTTTCCGCTGGCGTCGCAACTCTCGCTGAAGCTCTAGCGGGTCGACGTCGAAGAGGTTCGCGAGATGCTTCTGCGTCGCGCAGTGGTACTTGAGAGAGAACTTGTTCGCCGCGCTGGGCTGTCTCACGTCGTCGCAGCAGGGGCGTCGCTCGCTCTCGCTCGGCCACCAGGCGCCGTCTTCATCGACGTCACCATCAGGTGGTTTCGTGGCGTCTGACCTTCCGAAACATCGTTCCCCGTAGGCGGTGGCAGCCATCCTCAGACGTTCCTCGGTACACTGCTCTTCGTTGCGCATCGGGTTAGCTCCTTTGCGTGACTTGGCCCGTTCGGAGTTGTCGCTCCGGGCGGGCCTCCTAAGGTTATTCGGTCTGGCTCCTCATGCTCGCCTCCGCATCCTGACGACCTTGCCCTTGGTCGCTGGGTCGAGCTTCTCAATGTGGTCACCCCACGCCTGCAGTGCCTCGGCCTTTTCTCTCGAGTAGTCGTATAGCGCGTAGTGCCGGGCCGTCACGGTGGCTGGTGCATGGTTCGCGACAGCGGCGATGACCTGGCCTGGGAATCCGAGGCGCTCGAGGCCCGTCAGGCATGTTGACTTCAAGTCGTAGACGTTCCAGGGCTCCGCCAGCTTCGCCTTTGCCTTCAAGCGCCGCGCGTGCTTTCCGTAGTTCGTGAAGGGCTTGGCGTCCCGAATCGATGGGAACACCCACCCGGAGCCGGGGTCGTACTCCCTGGAGCGCCCCAGGACGGCCCGCGCCTGCCTAGAGAGAGGAACGGAGTTTGGACGGCCATTCTTCGAACGCTCCGCGGGTAGGTCCCAGGTTTCACCGTCGACCTCCGACCAGCGCATCCCGAAGACCTCCTTCGGCCGTTGCCCTGTCAAGAGGAGGAGCTCGAAGCCGAGGCCGGCAAGACCCTCATCGCGGAACAGCGGTAGCAGGACCTTGAGCTCCGCGTCGTCGAGGACGCGCACCCTCGGCTGCTCCTTCTGTCGCCGGATGCCCTGGGCGGGATTGACCGCGACGGCATCACGCTCAATGCCGAAGTTGTAGATCTTCGAGACAAGAGCTTGCACTCGGTTGGCGGCGGCGACCTTTCCCTCGTCGACATACTCGTCGAGGAGCTCGACGACGTCGCGCTTGCGCACGTCCTGAGCCTTCAACCGGCCCCAACGAGGGATGAGTACCCTTTCGACGCGATTCTCGTCCTCTCGAGCGCCCTTGGGCTCCTTGCGGGGCTTTGCCCATCGCTCGACGTACTCGCGAGCGAGCTCGGCGAAGGTCGGCGCCTGACGCCGCTCTCGTCGCTCCGCTGCCGGGTCGGCGCCGATGCGTGCTGCCTGCAGCACTTCCTTGGCCTTGGCTCGAGCCTTGGTGAGGGTCAGTCGCTCGACCTTGGCGGCTGGCCCCTTCTTCGGCGACGACTCGTCAACACCGAGCGTGACACGCGGCCGGGCGCCGTCTTGCCACCATGAGACGCTGTAGCTCTTCGTCCCTGAGCTCGAGACCCTGAGAACGAGGCCCGGGAGTACTGTGTCCTGGTAGTCGACCCTCCCCTTCTCTGGCGGGGCCGGGGGAAGGCCCTTCACTGCCTGCGCGGTGAGCTTGGTTTTTGGCATGCTGACACCTCCTCAGCAGGTCGACCCCGGGGGTCGGGGGTCGGTCGGGGGTCGGTGAAGCGCTGAGACTTGCTGACACGGCATGCCCCCACCTTACACCGAGAAGCCCCATACTGTATAGGTATTCAGGGTGTCAGTTTGTAGCAGAGAGTAGCGCGGGGGTCGGTCCAATGCTCACTCGTAATGAGCAGGTCAGCGGTTCGAGTCCGCTCGTCGGCTCCACAGGCTTTCTCGCGGCCGTGACGCATCGGTCGCCAGCGTCCGCGGTCACTGGATCGGGCTTCCGAGTGGAGTCGGGGTTACACGCTGTGCGGGATCTGGCCGCCTCGCCTCGATATCACTGCCCTGTCCGTTTCAACAGCTCGCCGAATTCGGGGTCGTCCCGCAGGGCATCGAAGCGGGGTCCCGTCTTGAGGTAGAGCGTGTGGAAGCTGCCGTTGGCGACCGCCTCTTCCAGCAGACCCAGAGCCTGCTTGTTGTTCCCGAGGCCGAGGTGGACGATCGCGAGGCCGAAGGGCGGCGGTCTCTCCGCCCGCTCGAGGTCTTCGAGGATCCGGACCGCGCCATCCCGATCGCCGGCCTTGGCGAGCGCGTGGCCCAGTGCCGAGAGGTAGAGGGGCGCGTTGCCTGAGAGCTCCCTGGCGGCCTCGAACCTCGAGATGGCCTCTCGGTAGTCTCCCTTCTGCTCATGGGCGAGACCGACGTAGTAGTGCAGCGACGGGTCGCTCTGATCGAGGCTCAGCGCCTCCTCGAAGTTCTCGAGCGCCCGGTCGAAGTCCCGGTTCAGGTGGTACACCTGACCCAGTGCGTTGTGAACCGCCGTGGAGAGTGGGTCGAGCTCGACGGCGCGCAGCGTGGGTTCCAGAGCGTCGTCGAACCTGTCGGACTCGGCGTAGAGCCAGGAGAGGCGAAGCAGGGTGTCGACACTGTTGCCGTCGAGATTCCGTGCCCGGAGGTACTCGGTCTCGGCCGCTTCGGGCTCGAAGTCGAGGTAGTAGTGGACGCTACCCAGCGCGACATGCGCTTCGGCGAGGCGCTCATCGAGCTGTACAGCCTTCTTCGCCGCAACTCTGGCCCGAGCTTCGATGTCACCGGGCTGCAGGTACTCGAAAAAGGCGCTGTCCACGAGGCACATGGCGAGGTGCGCGTAGGGTGCCGCGAAGTCAGGGGAGCGCTCGATGGCGAGCTGGAGCAACTCGGCACCCTGCCGCATCTCCTGTGGACTCCAGTGCTCGCAGAAATACCGGCCCTTGAGGTAGAGCTCGTACGCCATCGGGTCGACCGGCCCCGGCGACTCAGGACCGGAGCTCTCCACCGGCATGACGGTCGCCTGAACCTGGTCGCTGATCTGCCTCGTCACATCGTTGTACAGGGCCAGGATGTCGACCAGCTCGCGATCGAAGTTGTCGGCCCAGATATGGCGATCGGTGCGGGCGTCGATCAGCGTCGTCGTCACCCGGACGACAGCGCCCGCTTTCAGCACGGAACCCTCCACCGCCGCGTCGACGTTCAGTTCCTCGGCGATCTGCCGCAGCGGTTTGTCGGAGTCGGCGTAGTGCATCGCAGTCCTCTGGGAGATGATGTCCAGGGAACTGATCTTGGAAAGCTGCGTGATCAAGGCTCGGTGCATGCCCTCGACGAAGTAGTCCTCGCCGGGGTCGTTCATCAGGTTCTCGAAGGGGAGTACCACGACAGAGCGGATCGGCTTCGCTGCGACAGGCTCCGCTGCCCGCTGACCGACCTGGCTCGATCGGTCCAGCCACAATGCCAGGGCAATGGCGCCCAGCGCCGTCACCAGCAGGGCCGCACCGATTCCTGGCCGCGAGGCCGTGGATGTTCCCGTGCCCGAGTCACCCGCGGGAAGAGAGTCCTGGAGCCCGATCCGCGCGTCGCCCACGTTCTGCAATCGAACACCGACATCCTTGCGGAGCGTGCGCTCGAGGAGCCGACGAACGGTCGGTGGAAGTGCGGCGGGAAGCCGCGACCAATCGGGCTCTTCGTTCAAGACGGCCGAGAAGGTGTCCGGGACCGTTTGACCTTCGAACGCCCGCTTGCCGGTAAGGGCTTCGTAGAGGCAGCACCCGAACGCCCAGATATCGGCGCGCCGATCGACGGGCTGTCCCCGAGTCTGCTCGGGGCTCATGTAACCGGCGGTTCCCAGGATCGTGCCGGCACGCGTGCCTTTCGTGAGCGTCGGCGACTGTGACGACTCCTCGGATGCGCAGGTTTCGGGTGCCAGCGCTTTCGCGAGCCCGAAGTCGAGGATCTTGACCTGGCCTTCGGGATTGACCTTGATGTTCGCCGGCTTCAGGTCGCGATGGATGATGCCCTTCTTGTGCGCCGCCTCGAGACCTTCGGCGATCTGCGTGAACAGCGATCGCGCTTCGTCCCACGGGATCGGGCCCCGTGCTATGCGATCGGCCAGGGTCTCCCCATCCACGAGCTCCATGACCAGGAACGGCTGCTGCTCTTCGTGCTCGAGCCCGTAGAGAGTGGCGACGTTCGGGTGGTTGAGTGCGGCCAGGAGCCTGGCCTCCCGTTCGAAGCGGTCGAGAAGATCCTGGACCTTGCCGACCTCGTCGGCAGGACCTTGATGGCCACTTGGCGATCGAGCTTGGTGTCGCGCGCGACGTAGACCTCCCCCATGCCGCCGGCTCCGGCGGGCGCGAGGATCCGGTAGCTACCGATCTGGCTTCCGCTTTCAAGGCTCATGTTTGCTACGGCCCTTTCTAGCAGATGCCGACGCTACGCGGATATCGGCCACGTCGCGTGCCGAGGATGGGACCTTCGCCCGCGAGTCTGTCGGTGCGCTCCGTGTCGAGCTCCTCGACGGCAATCTCATGGTCCCAGGATGACGTCGACATGGTCTCCAGGATCGAACCAGTCGATGCGATCGCCAGCTCGCTCTCGACAGAGTCGCCCGTTCGCGAGAACATCGGCGGTACGAGGAAGCAGCCGTGAGTTCCGATCCGGGCGCTGTCCCGCGGTCGGCCCGGGTCCTGAGGAGGTATCGATGCGAACGTCCGCCCTACTCGCCGTGGTATCTGTGGCTGCCCTGGCCGCGTCACCCGCCCTCGCCGATCGGGAAGCGAAAGGCCGGCCGGAGGGGCTAGAGGATCGGGATATCGAGAGCTCGCGGGCGATCGCTCATGCGTTGACGCCGCCGATCCGCGACATCGTCATGCCCGAGGGCGTACCGACCGGCTTCAACGTCGAGATACCGATTCGCCTCCGGCCGGCACAACCTATCGAGGAAGAGGTCGACATCACGCCGCCGAACCTGCAGCTCGAGGAGTATCCGGTCGGTGGTGTCAGCACGACGCCCTCGCCGATACTCAACTTCCAGGGCCAGTCCGACGATGAGAACGCCACCACCGTTTTCACCAGGATCGTGCCGCCCGATACGGTCGGGGACGTCGGCAAGACGCAGTACCTGCAGTGGATCAATTTGATCGCCTCGGTCTACAACAAGTCGACCGGGGCCAGGGTCATGGGGCCGGTCGCCGGCAATGCCTTTTTCACCGGTCTCGGTGCGCCCTGCGCGACGACCAACGACGGCGATCCGATCGTCCTCTACGATCAGAAGAACGACCGTTGGGTGGTCTCGCAGTTCGCGCCCAACTCCGGGGTTCAGTGCGTCGCCGTCTCGACCTCTTCGGACGCCACCGGATCGTACAACGCCTACGCCTTTTCGGTCGGTGGCTTCAACGACTATCCCAAGTTGGGTCTCTGGCTGAACAACGGTCGGGACGCGCTTGCGGCCACCTACCGCACGTTCGGTGGCCCGGGGGGCGGCTTCAGCCTCGACTTTCAGTTGATGGACTACCACGTCATGCTGTCGGGTGGCAGCAGTCCGGGGCAGCGGATCGTTCGTGGGGGCTCGTCGATCGAGGGCTGCCTGCCAGCCGACGTCGACGGGTCGACCTGGGCGCCGAACGACAAGGCGCTGTTCGGTTGCTACGAGTTCGGAAGCTCGTCCAACGAGTTTTTGCTGTGGACGTTCGATCCCAACTTCCCCAGCGGAAGCGGAGTCTTCAGTACCCTGCCGTCCGTCAGCTTCGGAACCATCGATCGGATCGTCGGACGGATCCCGCAGCCCAGTCCGGGCGAGGCGCTCGACTCCCACGCGTCGACGGGGCTCGATGCGACCATGTACCGGCTCCCCTACCGCAACCGGGGCGGCTACGAGCAGCTCCTGGCGACGACGACCCACGACGTGGGAGGCGATCGCGCCGGGATCCACTTCATCGAGCTGAGGAACTCGGGAGGCGGCTGGTCGCACCACCAGGACGGCTCCTACGCGCCCGGCGCCTCGCTCGAGCGCTGGATGGGCTCGATCGCCTCGGATGCGGCGGGCAACATCGCCGTCGGCTACTCGGCGTCGAGCGGTAGCGTCATTCCTTCCGTTCGTTACACCTCGCGCAGCACGGCCGACCCGTTGGGCACCCTCCCGGGAGGCGAGGTCACCGCCAGAGCGGGTGGTGGCGTCCAGACGAATTCCAACAATCGCTGGGGCGACTACTCGAGCATGAACGTGGATCCCGACGATGACTGCACCTTCTGGTACACCCAGGAGTACTACGCCAATACCGGGGGCTTCGACTTCAAGACCAACATCCACTCCTTCAAGTTCCCCGGCTGCGGCGCTCCCGCCACCGAGACCTTGACGGTGTCACTGGCCGGGACGGGCTCCGGAACCGCAGTCAGCGCTCCGTCCGGCATCAACTGCCCCGGGACCTGTGCGGCGAGCTTCATGCAAGGCACGGTGGTCGATCTGTTCGGCTATCCAGCGACCGGGTCGCAGCTCACCGGCTGGAGCGGAGCCGCCGACTGCAGCGACGGGTCGGTGACGATGAACGGTCCTGTCAGTTGCACGGCGACCTTCGATATCTGCTCCGGAACGTCGATCCTGAGCCTGCCGGCGCAGACGGTCACCACGACGAAGTCCTGGGAGGCCTGCAACATCATCGAAGCGGGAGCCGGGACCGGCGGGTTCGTGGTCGGATCGACCGGCATCGTGACCATGGATGCCGGCAACATGGTGGTCCTCCAGAACGGCTTCGTGGTGCTGAGCAACGGAACCTACACCGCGGGGACGGGCCAGCCGGTCACTCCCTAGGCCCCCCTTCAGGCACGCGACCGTGGTGGTGCGGCGCAGCGGCTCCGAAGGGTCGACGAAACAATGAAACCCGGGGCGGATGGTCTGCGTATGTAATTGACTGAAGCAGTCAGTTATCATAATGTCAGCCAACGTCCAGTCCCTCCTCGTCGAGCCGATGCCCCGAGAGCGCCCTCCCGATTTCCTCGACCGCCTGGTTGCCGCCGGGCTCGAGGTCTTCGGCCGCAAGGGGCTTCATCGAAGCCGGATGTCCGACATCGCCGAGGTGATGGGTGTTTCGCAGGGAACCCTCTACAACTACGTCGAGAGCAAGGAGGCGCTCTTCGGTCTGCTGGTCGAGCGAGGTGCCGACACCGAGCCCCTCGAGCTGCCGGACACACTCCCGGTCCGGACGCCGTCCAAGGAGCGGCTCCTCCGGGCCCTGGAGAGGCAGATCCAGCGCAGCTTCGACCTACCCCGACTCGACGCGGCACTGGAGATCGTTGAGGTCGCCGACGCACGGGCCGAGCTCGAGGGCATCGTTCGGGAGCTCTACTCGCGAACCGAGGCGACACGGGGTCCGGCGGCGGCCCTCGAGCGATCGGCGGTCGATCTGCCGGAGATGTTCCAGCTCTTCTTTCTCCAGTTTCGCCGCGAATTCTTCGCGCGCATGACCCGCTACGTCACGCTGCGCATGGCGAGCGGTGCGTTTCGAGAGTTCCCGGATGCGCGTGTGCCGGCGCGCTACATCGTCGAGACGGTGACCTTCTTCGGCCGGCACCGTCATGGCGATCCGGACGGATCGCTTCTGCCCGACGACGACACGGTTCGCGAGGGCGTTGTCGCCCTGGTCGTCTCGAGCCTGATCCCTTCTCGCTGAGCAGTGTTCCGATGATGACTCGCTCGGCCCTTTGCCACGCATCTGACTGAGCGCCTCAGTTATTATCGATATGAGCCAACTCGCCTACCGACTCTCCCTGAGCTCACTGGTGGCCGTTATGACCGCCGCCGGGATCTGTGGCGGATCCGGGGTGCCGCCTCAGCCCCCTGACCCGAGCCTCGCGAGCCGTAACCCTCCGGTGGAGACGGACTCGGCGCTCGCCGCGTACTACCTCGAGGCGTTCGGTCGAGGCGACGTCGCCGATCCCGGTCTGGACGCGTGGATAGCCGGGCTCGAGCGCGAGGCCAGACGGACTCCGATGACCCAACGGTGGTTGCGCGCTCTGTCACGGGAGACCTCGGTCGACTTCGCCGCGACCCTGTTCGCGCGCACCCTGGGCAGGCGAGCAGAAAACCGCGCCCTGCAGGCCGGATTCAGGGACCTGCTGGATCGCTCGAGAGAGGACCACTCACGGTCGCTGGTGGGGAATCTTCCCGGCGACTCCGCCCTCACGGTACTGTTCGTTCCGGGTTGGCTCTACCGAAGTCACCCTGAGAGCGGCGCGAGCTTGGCGCCCCAGATCGAGGCCCTGCGGAGACTCGGCATCTCCACCCGGCTGGCTCCGGTCGGCGAGAACGCTCCGGTCGCCGTGAATGCCGCGATCGTCCGGCGATCGATCGTCGATCTCACAGCGGCCGGCCGCCGGATCGTCGTCGTCAGTGCCAGCAAGGCCGGAGCCGAGGTCGCGAGGGCTCTGCGCTCGCTCACGCGGACGAGGCGGGTTGGCGGTGTCAGTGCGTGGATCAACATCGGTGGTGTCCTTCGGGGCACGCCGTTGGCGGACGCGGCACTGCGTCGACCGAAGCGATGGCTGGTCGGGGCGCTCCTCGCCCTTCGGGGACACCGACTCGCCGGTCTGGAGAGTCTGCGGATTGGGACGGAGTCCTCGGTCGGCGTACCCGGCGAGATCTCCAACACGGTCTTCATCCTCAACTACCTCGGCGTTCCCCTGTCGGGGAGTGTCGGCCGCAGGGCGCGCTCCGGCTACCGACAGCTTCGTGACTTCGGCCCGAACGACGGGCTGATGCTGCTCTCCGACGACAATCTGGCTCCCGGACCGACGGTCGTCGCGTTCGGCTCGGACCACTTCCTGCGCAGCCATCCGCAGGAGGCTCAGACCCTGGCCCTGTTGCGCCTGACGATCGATGCCCTTCGCGAGCGTGGTGCATCCGGCAGCGAAACCGAGCCGGCGTCCGCGGCGCCGGCCCCTTCCATCGATCATCAACCCCATCAGACAGCTACAGAAGGAGACCCAAGATGACAGTCAATCGATCTTTCACCATCCTCACCCTGATCCTGATGCTCGCCGGCCCGTCGTTGGCTGCGGGCGAAGAGCACAGATTCCTCGCTGGAGCCTCCTACGGACTCGCGAAGCTCACCCATGGAGCCGCATCCATCGACGACGGCTCGCTCAGCGGGGTGAGGGTCGACGACAGTGACACCGCCTGGAAGCTCTTCGCCGGCTACCGACTCGATCGGCACCTGACGGTCGAGCTCGGCCTGGTCGACCTCGCCAACGACGTGGACGGCGAGACCACCTTCAACGGGACCTCCGATGGCGGTGGGAAGCTCTTCGCCGCGGGACCGGTCAGCGTCGACATCGACGATCCTCGGGCGCTCTACGCCGCGCTGTCGGCGGGCTTCCCCCTGGGTGAACGCCTGCGGGCCATGGCGAAGCTCGGCGTCCAGACCTGGCGGGCCGACGTGTCGACGATCGACTCCGCCGGAGCGTCCTCGCGCGATGAGTCGGGAACCGACCTGCTCGTCGGTCTAGGTCTCGAGCTCGGCATCGGCGGTCGATACCGGGTGCGGGTCGAGTGGGAGCGGTTCGCCGACATCGCCGGTGACGACATCGACGTCGGCTCGATCGGTGTCGCAGTGGGCTTCGGCGGATCCGTCGGGTAGGGCGCCCCTGTCGACGTCCCGGGTCGGCGGCGTGTTTCTTCGATGTCGAAGGCACGCCGTCGACAGTGGCTCACGGGGCCCGGCCGGGATCGAGGACGAAGAAGTCGTAGACGGCGCGGGCGATTTCGGCGATCACCGGCTCCATCGCTTCGTTGCTGGGGAGCTCGGACTCCTTGATGAAGACGACACACACGACATGCCCGGCGTCCCCCGGCAGTTCGATGATTCCGACGTCGTTGGTGGTCTGGCCGATCGTCCCGGTCTTGTGCGCCACCCGCGTGCCGGCCGGAAGGGCTCCCTTGAGGCGAGCTTCGCCGGTGCGGCAGCGATACATGATGTCGAGGAGGAGTCGCGAGCTCTCGGACGAGAGGATCTCCTCGGCCCAGATGCCCCGCAACAGGTCCAGCATCGCCTCGGGGGTCGCCGTGTCCCGCGGGTCCGCGTTGAACGCCCGGTTGAGTGAGGCGACCTCGTCGGTGGCCAGGCCGCTCAGCCGTCCGGCGTCGACGAGGTCGTCGAACTCCGCCGGCGGTACCGTAGCCTCTCCGTTGGAGCGGGCCCTACCCAGCCAATTGGCGATGATCCAGCGCGTCGTCCGGTCGACCCGGATGCCGTCGACACCCGAAGCGACCATCCGGGCGGTGACCACCTCGCCTCCACCGGCGACCTCGAACAGCAGATCGGTGGCGATGTTGTCGCTCGCGCGCAGCATCAGCTCGAGGAGGTTGCGGATGGTCAGTTGCGCCCCGGGGATGAAGAGGTAGTCCCGGATCGGTCCGTGGGTGTCGACGATGTCGTCGGTTTCGATGGTCACGAGGTCGTCGAGACCCAGCGTGCGCGCGTCGACTCGCGACAGAACCTCCACGGCGATGGGGACCTTGTAGGTACTCGCCATCGGAAAGGCGATTCCCGCCTCCAGGACCAGCGAGCGTCCGCTCTCGAGGTGATGCACGCCCACTCCGACGACGCCGGCCGCCGGCTCCGCGAGGCGCTCGATCTCGGCCGCTAGCCGACTCAGACCCGGATCGTCCGGCGGCGCCAGGTGGGTGGACCCGGAGATCCCCGGAGCCCCGGAGGCGAGGGAAACGAGGAGCGGCAGCGCGCAGAGACAGCCGATGAGGATGGGTGCGAGCGCAGGGCGGCGAGCCGTCATCGCGGTGTCCGACAGAGGCGCGGACTCAGCGGGACGATTCGCGCGCCGGCAGGTCGATCTCGGCGCCGGTGCCGTAGAGCTGGACGATTCGGTAGGGCCCGTCGCCGATGGTCTCCGGGTCGAAGTCGCGACCCTCCTCGTCGGCGACATGGCGCATCCAGGCGACGTAGCGGTCCCGCTCCATGTCGATGATCTGGACCTTGCCCTCGGCCGTGGCATCGTGTCCGATAGCTCGGTCCGGGAAGACGATCACGCCGTCGTCGACCTTGACCCGGAGCGAGGTGCCGTCGGCCGCTTCCAGGTCCATCCAGCAGCCCTGCATCGAGCAGACCCCGTCGACCGTGCCTTCGACCCTCACGGTGCGGCCCTTCCAGGCGTCGGGGTCGGCGACGATAGAGGCGATCTCGGTCGTCTCGAGATCGGGATCGAGAGGTTCTCCGAAGGTCGATGTCTCGGCGTAGGCGACAGTGGTCAGGAGGGCGGCGAGCAGGAAGATCGTGGTCGGTCTCATGGGGGGATTCTAGCGCTTCTCGGTCGCTACCAGCCCGCGGCCCAGGGGTGAAACGTGATGCCGATCGACCAGCCCTCGAAAGCCTCCGCCTTCGTGTAGCTGAGGCTCAGGCCAACGGCCTTCGGAAACAGGCTGCGCATTCTGGAGGCGTCCGGCCCCGGAGCTCCGACGGCGGCCAGAACTCGCATGTTGAGCTCGGTCATGGAGGCCGCGTCGAACTCGCACCCGGTGGCCGGGATTGTCATCGCTACCGAGCATGCTATGTTCCCATTCCCATGACAGCGGGTGTGGATCGTGTGACCGTCGAGTCGGCCGACGCGACACGGATTCACGTCTCGGTCTTTCCGGCCATCCACCCGGTCGCGGCCCTCGTCGTCGCGCATGGGCTCAAGGGCCATGCCGGGTGGCTCGAGGCGTCCGGAACGGGACACTACCTGGCGGAGAAGGGGATCGTCACCTTCGCCTACGATCGCCGCGGCTCAGGGCGCAGCGCGGGCGAGAGAGGTCATACCGATCGCCGTCGCTTCTTCTTCGACGACCTGCGCTCGATCCGGAGCCTGGTCACCACCGAGCTGGTGGGGCGCCGGAGCGCCGAGGCCCCCGTTCACCTTCTCGCCCACTGCTTCGGAGCCCGGATCGCCTTGCCCTATGCCCACCGGCACCCGAAGGACTTCCAGTCGTTGCTGCTGGCCTCGCCGGCCACCCACATGCAAAAGAGCCGGGACTGGGGACTGCTCGATCGGATCAGGATCCTGACCGCTCCGTCGAGTCGCCGCTTCGAGATCCCCATCGGTGACGAGGACTTCGTCGCCGACGGCGTCTGGCTGGACTGGGTCCGGCGCGACCACCGGACGCTGCGGGCCTGCACGGCGGGCTTTCTGCGATCGGCCTCGGCGCTGGTCCCGGAGATGAACACGGCGATCGGTGAGCTCGAGCACCCTCTGCTCCTGCTCACCGCGTCGGAGGATCGTCAGGTGCGAAACGATGAGATCGAGCGGGCGTTCTCCAGTCGCTACAAGGGGCCGTTGCGGCACGTCGAGCTGCCGGGAGACCATCAGGTGGACTTCACCGGCTCGCAGGAGGCCTATCGCCGGGCTCTCGTCGAGTGGATTCTCGGTGGCTGGAATGCTCCCTGAGTCGCGCCAGCGACGGGGTCGGCGTCGGGACGTCGCCGGCAACGTCGCAGGGGCCATCGTCCTGCTCCTCGTCCTCGCCTCCTGTGAGGGCCGGCCGAGCGACGGGACCGAGGCTCCGGGGGCGACCTCGGAGTCGCACCGGTCGCCCGCTACCGAAGCCGAGCTGTCGACGATGACCTTCGTTGGAGTCGGAGAGGACCCGGTCACCCTCGTCGACGGCCACTGGGAAGGCGAGCCCTTCGTCGAGGGCGGCGCCTCCCGGCCGATGGTCGGCCTCTCGGACTTCCGGCTCTTCGGCGACGTCGACGACGACGGCGACGACGAGGCGATCGTCGTTCTGTGGACGACCTCGGGCGGCTCCGGAACCTTCGACTACCTGGCCGTGGTGGACCGGCGTCCGGCAGGCACGCTCAACCTGGCGACCGCGGAGTTGGGAGACCGGGTGAAGCTCCGCGACGCCCGGGTGACCGACGGACGTATCGTCCTCGAGACGCTCGAGGCGGGTCCTGGTGACGCCATGTGCTGCCCCGGCCAAAGACGCAGGCGTACCTGGGAGCTACGCGGCGAGGAGCTGGTCGAGGTGGCGAACGAGGACCTGGGGCGTGAGGACTAGTGGTGGCTCGCCAGGGGGCGTGAAGGCTCGGCTCAGGTGCTCTTCCACCACCAGCGGGGCGCGTTTCTCGAGCCGCCATCGAGAAGTTCGTCGATCCTGAGCATCAGTCGTCGCAGGAGACTCCCCATCAGACGGAAGCGGATCCTCTCGATCCATCGCGGATGGTCTCGGTTGTAGGGACAGACACGAATGCAGATCGAGCAGTCGGTCATCTGGGTGACCCAGAAGCCGAAGCACTTCTCCGCGTCCGTCGTCCACTTCTCCACTCCGGTGACGTTGGAGGTGTTGTGGATCTCCTCGCTGGGCGCCGTTCCGGCGATGGCGCTCGGCGGGCACTCGTCGGTACAGCGCCGGCAGATCTCGCAGAACTCCCTGACTCCGAAGCGGATCGGCTGGTCGTGCGCCAGCGGGAGGTCGGTGAAGATCTTGCCGATGCGCAGCCGCGGGCCCATCCCGGGTGCGATGAGCAGGCCGTGGCGGCCGTACTCGCCGAGCCCGGCCTTGATGGCGTAGGGAATGCTCGGGCCGGTGTCGTTCATGCTGGCGTAGGCGCGGTAGCCGAGGTTGCGAATGTACTGGGCGAGCGCCAGGAGCGTCACCACGTCCATCGAGTACCCGACGCCGGTCGCTGTACCGCTCAGGGCCGACGGGACCGTCTTGAGCAGGTCGTGGTCCATCTCGTGACAGACGACGATGACCGAGGTCAGATCATCGCCGAGGTCCATCGGGATCTCGGCGTCCCTGGAGCGGCTGTAGCTGTGCGAGTAGACCCAGCGCTCGTCGTAGTAGGTGATCCCCACCAGGTCGGCTCCGAAGAGGCGGGCGGCCTTCTTGATCTCGTGCGACATCACCTTCGGGTCCTCGACCACGCAGCGCTCCCGGGCGCCGACGCGATGGGCCGTGAGGTAGTCGAGGAAGCCCTCGCGTCGATCGTCTTCCTCGAGACGTTCGGCGAAGAAGTCGGCGACGTGCCAGCCGGCATTGCGCAGGGCGAAGTCCTTCTGCGCGTAGCCGTCGACCAGGCGCCACTCGCGTAGCGGTCGCCTGTAGGACTCGTAGAAACGCTCGGCCGCCGGAGTGTGGATCTCCTCGTCCCAGAACGAGCGGCAGAAGATGTCCCTCTTCTGGCTGAATCGGGAGTAGCGCTCGCTCACCCGGAAACCGGCGTCGGCATCCGAACCGCAACCACCTTCGCAGGTCGTACAGCGGCTCATGGCGTGCCCTCAGTCCCTACGCTCCGGGTCGGGTCGGCCTCCGCGTCGGAGATCGGGAGTGAGGGAGCCATTCGTTGGGCCAGCTCCGCCATCACCCCGTCGGTGGCGTGCTCGTTGAGGTGGTGGTCGTAGCGGCCGGCCTGCCAGAGGGGCTCGGTGATCGGAATGAGCTCGAGGTCGAGGCTCTCCGTCAGCCGGTCGATGTTGTTCCAGAACTGCTCGGAGCTGGCCTGGTAGAGCCGCTCGCCGACCCGGTACACACCGTCCATCTCGGAGGTCTTGTCGCCCTTGTCGACGGCCATCAGGGTGAAGCCAGCACCCGCCTCGCCGGCCGCGGATCGCATGGCCAGCAGCAGCTCGCGAGTGAGGTCGATGCCGTAGAGGGTCCGCGGACTGGCCGGCGCCAGCCTGAGAGCGCGATCGTTCTTCTCGATGGCCAGCCCCTCCGGCAACAGGAGGCCCTGGGCGGCGAGCTCCTCCCACTCGTTGCGTACGGTCTCTCCGGCTTCGAGATCCCGCTCGGAGAGCGGTTCGTAGGCGGCCGGCAGATAACGCCGTGCCCAGTCGGCGTCGGGTGAGGTCCCGAGCGCCAATTCGAGAAGCGCCCGCAGACGCAGGCGGGGACTGACGACCTCCCTCATCGTGTGGTTGGGGCCGGCGAGACGCCCGGCGTCGAGCCAGAAGGTCGGCTTCGGCCGGCCATCGATGGGCATGAAGGTCGGCCAGGTGTTGTCCTTGACGTCGTTGTTGAGGGTCAGCCAGGCGACGACGTGGTCGGCCCGGAAGCGCCGCAGATAGCGCCGCAGCGCGAGGTACTCCTGGTCCTGCCCGTAGCCGCTCGCGCCGACGCTGAAGACCCGCACCGATCTGCCGATGGCCAGCGACAGATGGTGCTCCAACCGTCGTTCCGGCATCCAGTGATAGGAGCACGCCTTGGCTTCGACCTGGGAGTCGCCCACCAGCAGCACCACGAAGTCGTCGTCGGTGAACTCGATCGGCTGGCCCCGGTAGCCCATCTCGTTCTGCTCCACCGCGAGATGAGTATTGAGCCACCCGGTGCGGACCGGCGGGGGCCGGTCGAGCAGTCGCAGACAGACCTCGGCGATGGCGAGGGCGAAGACGACGCTCGCGAGCGCCAGTGCCGATGTAAGGAATGTCCGTTTCAGGCGGTTCACGGTAGGGGGAGCGAGCGTTTCAGCACCCGCCGGCCGTGGAGGATTTCGCGTCGACGAAGCGTAGGATCCGCGCGACGCTGTCGAGATTCTCCAGCTGGACGTCCATCGCACCGACCTTGATCCCCTCGGTCGACTCGATGAAGTTGATGAGCTCGACCATGCTGAACGAGTCCAGAAGCCCGTCGGAGAAGAGAGGAGCGTCGTCGTCGAGCCCGTCGGCCTCGATGCCGAAGCGCTCGGAAAGATACCGACGGAGCTCGTCTCGCGTCAGGGTCATCCGGGGCTTTCGGGCTCTTCGGGGCTCTCGTCGTCCGTCTCCTGACCCCCTCGGAAGGCACGAATCACCGCCTTGCGATCGAGCTTGCCGCTCGCCGTGCGCGGCATCCGCCCGGGCCATGGATGAAGCTCGGGAATCATATAGGCGGGCATCCGTCGCCTGCAAAAGGACGACAGGGCCTTCATGTCGAGCCCTCCCTCCTCCACTTCGACGGCCAGGTGCACCCGCTGTCCGAGCCTGGCGTCATCGACGCCGAAGGCGATCGCGCCGTCGACGAGCCGGCTGGAATAGGCGATCTCCTCGATCTCGGTGGGACTCATCCGGTAGCCGCTCGACTTGATCATCTCGTCACGTCGCCCTTCGAACCAGAGACACCCGTCTTCGTCGCAACGCACGAGATCTCCGCTGTGGACGACCGGACGATCGCCGATCAGCTCCCGGAGGTGCTCGCTGGGTCGGATGCGCTCGGCGGTCGCTTCGGGAGCGTTCCAGTAGCCGCGCGACACCAGCTTGCCTGCGTGCAGCAGCTCGCCGACCTCGCCCGTCGCACAGAGGCCCCGATCCGGATCGACGACGTAGATCTGGACGCCGGGAACCGGCCAGCCGATGGCGCCGGTCTTGTCGGCGAAGCGGTCCGGCGGCAGGCTGGTCGATCGGAACGACTCGGTCAGGCCGTACATCAGGTGGATCGACGTCCCGGGGAAGATCCGGGGCATCCTGGCCAGGGTCGTGTCGGGGATCTTGCCTCCCGTGTTGGTCAGGTAGCGCAGCGATCCCAGTCGCTCACCGGATTCCTCGAGGTAGCGCACGAGCTCGATCCAGCTGGGCGGCACCAGCGCCAGGCCGGTCACGTCGTGCGATCGAACGGTCCGGACGATCTCGGACGGAAACGGCGTCCTCTGCAGGACCAGGGTGCCGCCCGCATGGAGCATCGTGGCCAGTTGATTCAGGCCGTAGTCGAAGCTCATCGGAAGAAGGCCGAGGATCCGGTCCTCCGGCGCATTGCCGAGATATCCGGCAACGATCTCGGCTCCGTCGACGATGTTGCGATGGGTCAGCATGACGCCCCTCGGCGAGCCGGTCGACCCCGAGGTGTAGAGCAGCGCGGCCAGATCATCGGGACCCGGGAGCGTCCTCTCGGACGGGCGGTCGTCCGGCAGGGAGCTCCAGTCCAGGCCCCGTGCCGGATCGACGGCGACGAGCGGGCAGCCCAGTGAGGCCAGTCGCCCGGCCCCGCGGGCGTCGGTGAAGAGCATCGAAAGCTCGCAGTCCCGGTGGGCATGTGCGACCTGGTGCCGCGTCCAGGCGGGACTGAGGTTGACGAAGACCGCCCCGAGGCGCGCCGCGGCGAGGGTGATGACGGCCTCGTCGAGGCACTTCGGAAGGTGGATGCCGAGCCGATCCCCGGCTCCGACGCCCTCGTCAGCGAGCCACGAGGCGAGCACCTCGGCCCGATGGTGGAGCTCGCCATAGGTCAGCGACTCGCGCCCGTCGACCAGGACTGGATGATCGCCGCGGCCAGGGAGCTTCGAGGAGAGCAGTCCGAAGAGAGTCATGCGGGTAGCTCGACGAAGATCAGCTTGCAGAGGATCCGCAGGGCTCCCCAGAGGCCGCCCTCGGGCTCCGCGATGAGGAACGCCATGCTGCCGCAGACGAAGGCCTGGGTGAAGACGATCGCCGCGGGACGACCGAGCCGGGAGGCCGGCCTCCGGTCCGAGTGCCTCCGGTAGCGATTCCAGGCCGTGTAGATCGCGATCCCGGTGGCATGGTAGAGACCCCAGCCCAGCCTCTGCGGCGTCGCCGCGTGCCACATGCCCATGACGAAGAAGGTGGAATAGAGTGCCACGAGCGGCTGCCGCGTGAGGCCGATGACGGGCATGTAGACATAGCTCTGGCACCACCCCGAGAGGCTCATGTGCCAGCGGCGCCAGTAGTCGCGGATGTTCGACGCGATCACCGGGAGGTTGAAGTTCTCTCCGATCTCCAGACCGAAGAGGCGCGAGCAACCGATGACGATGTCCGAATAGGCGCTGAAGTCGAGGTAGATCCACAGGTACATCGTCGCGACGAAGACCCAGGCGGCGGGCACCGACATGTCGGGGAGGGCCTCTAGGAGCGGGTTGCCCCCGGCCGCGACGACGCGATCCCCCGTCGACGGAGGCACGAGGCGGGCGGCCAGCAGCCCGGCGAGGACGAACTTCTTGATCAGACCGTGGGCGATCCGGGTCAGACCCACGACGAGGTCGTCTGGGGACCAATGCTCCCGGCGATTGGCCAGGAAGTGATCGAAGCGTTCGATCGGCCCGGCGCTGAAGATCGGGAAGAGGGTCATGTAGCAGAGAAACTCGGCCAGCGAGTGGGCCGGCAGGCTGCCGCGACTCACCTCCGCCAGGTAGTGGATGAGCTTGAACGAGTAGTAACTGATCCCCAGCGGGACCATGAGCCGGGTCGCGGGACTGTGACCGATCAGACCCTCGATGAGTCCCGGAAGGTACTTGAAGGCCGCGAGGAACCCGACGATCGCGAGAATGAGCGCGAAGAGGAGCCAGAGACGTCCTCCCCTGCCCCGCTGGGTCAACGGGGCGAGGGCGAAAACGACCAGGGACCAGGCGACGAGAGCGGTCACGCTCCAGGGGGCCACCGTCATCAGGTAGCCGAAGGAGGCCAACGCCAGGAACCCGGGGCGCAGTCTCACCGGCAGCAGCCAGAAGGCCGGCACCGAGGCCGAGAGAACGAGCCAGAAGGCGCTGCTGTTGATCATTGGCTCAGCGGGTCCATCTTCGCAGGAGGATCCGGTCTCAGAATCCCTGGTAGCGGAAGATCCGTATCCCGGACTCGAGGGTGAGCAGGTTCACCAGTGCCCAGGTGAGCAGGGTGCCGAGCACGAGGCCCTGAAGAAGGGCGCCGAGAAGGTGCCAGGAACGCTTCATCTCCCGCCCTCCCCCGCATCCAGGAGGTCACCCGTTCGCAGTCCGAGGACGCGGGTGAAGCGGCGCATCGCCGGCCAGCGGTAGAGGTGGTTGAGGTCGTAGAAGTCCTCCTGCGCCAGGGCAGCCTCCCTCTGCGGGTTCCAGTAGTGTGCGTCGTTGGCCCGGGCGAATGCCGCCAGGCGACTCCGGTGCCGGTCGAGGAAGGCCTCGCCATACACCTCGGCCGTGGCGCGCGGTGATAGAGGCGACTCGAACAACACCACCTCGACCGCTCCGCGCTCCTTCAGCTCGGCGATGATGGCTTCGATCGTCCGCAGACAGGCGGCGACGTTGGTCTCGTAGTCGGTCTCGATGCGCTCTCTGAGCCGCGGCGCGACGTCGTCGAAGACGCCAGGGGGCATCGGCCGCTTGCGCCGCAGGAAGGGATGGACATCCGGGCTCACCGGACCGTTGGCGAGGTTGCGCGCCAGGTGGGTCATCCGGGGCAGGAAGAAGTGGCGGTTGGCCCAGAAATAGTTGCCCGATTCCCGTTCGAAGGCCATGCCGAGCGATCCGGGGTCACCGAGCTCCCGGGCCTCGGCGAGCATGCCCGGGCGAACACCGGGGCCGAGTGCCATGCTCGACGGCGTCAGACCGAGTAGCACGACACCCTCGAACCGCTCGGGAAGGCGCTCGACGATCGAGAGGCTGCCCTCGAGAGACTGCCCCCAACTCGCCAGGTTCCAGACGCTGGGTTCGGCCCCGCTCGAAGTCGCCACGACCCGGCGCAGCGACGCGGAGCTGGTGATCGCCTCGGTCACCGCCGAGCCACCGAGCACGACGACCACCGGCCGCCGCGGCGTGACCCGCGACACGGCGGCGAGGCGGGCGGTCAGGAAAAGATCCCCGTCGGATCCGTCGCGCGCGAAGTAGCGGTGCGCTTCGGAGGCGAGGAGAGCCGGGGTGATCAGCGCCATGCAGAGGCCGAGCGCGACGAGGGGTAGCGCCAGGGTCAGGGCGAGCGCGCCGGCTGACGGCTGCGTAAGACCACGGATGAAGGCGCGCCGGGCCGAGTCAGAACCGTCGGGCGGCTCCGGATCAGGGCGGCGCATCGCCGGATTCTACCGGCGCCGCGGGTAGAATCGCAGCGACCTCCCGATATGAGCGCGCAGAGGGTCATGGACGAGCTCGCTTCCTATCTGCCGCTCCTGGTCGCGGTCGTCGCCCTGGTGTTCCTGCAGCGGACGCGTTTCTGGGGCGCTGTGCTAGCCCAATTCGGTCAGCTCGCCGCGCGGCGGAGGCTGGCGGTCCTTCTCGTGGGTGCTGTCGCGACGGTTCATTTCGCGGCTCTGGCTCTCTATCACTGGCCGCTGCCGATCTATGCCGACGAATTCAGCTATCTCCTGATGGCGGACACCTTCTCCGAAGGCCGCCTGACCAACCCGACGCCCCCCCTCCCCTACCTGCTCTGGGCACCCGACGTCATCTTCGAGCCCACCTACCAGTCGAAGTACCCGCCGGCCCAGGGGGTCGCGCTCGCCCTGGGCGGTCTGCTCGGTGATCCCCTGGTCGGAGTCTGGCTGAGCATGGCGGCGGCGGCCGCGGCGACCTGCTGGATGATGCAGGCCTGGCTGACGCCCCGCTGGGCGCTCGTCGGCGGACTTCTCGTCGCCACCCACAAGGCGATCGGCACCTTCTGGGGAGCGACCTACTTCGGCGGCGCGATGGCGATGCTCGGCGGCGCCCTCCTCTTCGGCGGTCTGCCGCGACTCTTCCGCCGGCAGAGCATCGGCCCAGCACCGGCGATCGGCTCAGCACCGGCGATCGGCCCGGCACTGGCGATCGGCCCGGCGCTGGCGATTGGCACGGGCCTCGCCCTTCTCGCCAACAGCAGGCCGTTCGAGGGACTCGTGGCGAGCCTTCCGGCCGCCTTCGTGATGCTCGTCTGGCTGGTTCGCGAGCGACGCTTCGCTCGGGGCGTGGTCCTTCGCCGCGTGCTCGTGCCGATCGCTGTCGTCCTGGGACTGGTCGGGCTGGGGATGGGGACCTACCATCGAGCCGTCACCGGGAATCCGCTGCGAATGCCCTACCAGGTGTTTCTCGAGAGCAGCAACGTCGCCAACGTCGCGCTGCCGGGCGAGCCCCAGGCGCGCAAGGCGGCGGAGCCTCCGGCTCTCGTCGAGCGACACTTCAAGTTCTTCACTCTCGGCGGTGATCCACACCTGTGGCTGCCGTTGCTGCTTCTACCGCTCGTCGTTCGGCGCGACCGGTGGATGCAGCTCGCCCTGGTGACGACTCTGCTCACCTACCTGGCCGTCTGGTTCACCGTTCTCGCCTCGGCGCACTACGCGGCGCCGGTGACCGCCCTGGTCTTCACTCTCTACCTTCAGAGCGTCCGTCACCTCCGCGTACTCCTGCGCCGTTGGCGGCTCGCCTTCCAGGTCTTCGTCGCCGTCTTTCTGACCTTCTGGGCACTGCAACTGTACGACTCGCCACGATTCCACGCGACGAAGATCCCTCCCGGGCACACCCACGAGTTCGCCCTTCTGCGCGCGGAGATCAACGAGGAGCTCTCTGAGCGTGGCGGCAGGCATCTCGTGGTGGTGCCCTGGGACAACGTGACGCCGCGGGTTCTCGCCTGGGTCCACAATCCTCCCGTTCCCGAACAAGCGGAGATCCTCTGGGCCTGGGAGGGGCCCGGACTGGCCGAGCGGTTCGGCGTTCGCACGGTGTGGCGGCTCGACGAGACCTCCTGGCCCCCCACCCTCGTTCCCTCCTCTAGCTCCCGGACCGCCTGGATCCTGCGCGGAGGCGGCGCACAGTCGACCCTGACGGTCGACGACGAGCGGGCGGTCGCGGTCGCAATCGGCGCCGCGGGCCCGGAGGCCCCGCCGGCCCGCCTCGTGCACGGACACCCCCCGCTACGAACCGGCGTACGTTACAGGATCGCATTCCGCGTGCGCTCGGACAGCGCGCGATCGATCGAGGTCCGGGTCGCGCGCGGCGACGGCCGAGAGCTCGGCGACGTTCGCTACCGACAGCACGAGCAGGTGGGGGTCGACTGGAAGGAGGTCGTCCTCGCCTTCGAGTCCGATCGCTTCCTCGAGCATGCCGCGGTCGAGATCGATCTCGGGAGCGGCGCCGGCAGGATCGAGATCGAGGGATTCTCGATTCGCCCGGGCGATACGGCCGGCACCGAATCCGCTATCTGATTGCAGTACGCTACGTCGATGGCGAGCGAACCCTCTCGGCCGACATCGGTCTCCACCGTGGAGCGGCGTCAACAGAGCGCGTCGGAGACGGCGCGACTGGTCTCGGTCGTCATCCCAGCGAGGAACGAGGTCGGCACGATCGCCGACGCGATCTCGGCGGTTCTGGCGCAGGAGGTCGCCGGTGTGAGGTTGGAGGTCGTCATGGTCGATGACGGATCGACCGACGGGACCGTCGAGGCCGCCGAGGCGGCGGGAGCGCGAGTGCTCCGTCTCGGTACCGAGGGAGAGGGCGGCAGCCCGGCAGCGGCACGCAATCGCGGCGCCGAGCAGACCGGGGGCGATCCGATCATCTTCCTCGATGCCGACTGCACGCCGCTCGAGGGTTGGCTGGAAGCGATCCTCCAGGCGCACGACGGCGGAGCCGCGGTCGTCGGCGGGGCGCTCGACATGCCTCCGGGGCTCTCCCCCACCGCTCGCTGCGACTATTACTGCGGCTGGTACCTCATCCACAGTGGATGCCCGGCCGGCGACGTTCCGCACCACCCGCCGCCCTGTCTGAGCGTCCGTCGTGAGGCCTTCTTCAGTACGTCCCGGTTCAGCGAGGATCCGCCGCTGGTCTACACCAATGAGGAGCGCGCCTGGCAGGGAGAGCTACTGCGCCGCGGCGAGCGGATCTACTTCCAGCCTCGGGCGGTCGCCTACCACTACAATCGGTCCGGCTTCCTCAATCTGTTGAAGCGCAACTATCGCTGGGCCTATACGGCGCTCGAGGCGAAGGGGCCGAGCGGCTCGGCGCGGTACTCCTGGCTCTACCGGCATCCGCGACTCCTGATCGTCGGTAGCCTGCCCTTGGCCGGGGCGCAGAGTCTCTACATTCTCGGCTGCTGGCTGAAGGCCGGCGTTTGGGAGCCGCTCTGGATGTTCCCGGGAATCCTCGTCTCGCGGGTCGCCTACGCGGCGGGGATGTCGGTCGGTGGAATCCGCTGGCTGCGCCGTGGACGGTCCGGACCGGCGGCCAAGGGCCCGCGTTGGGTATGAGCCGGGCCGACCTCACCGTAGCCATCTGCACCCGTGACCGGCCCGACGTGCTCGGCCGCGCCCTCGACTCCCTGAACGGGCAGTCCCGGCCGCCTCTCGAGAT
Source organism: Candidatus Multivoradales bacterium (assembly GCA_965223875.1). GTDB lineage: Bacteria > Acidobacteriota > Thermoanaerobaculia > Multivoradales > JAHEKO01 > CBDCXS01. Next base: position 287,312 of record OZ245024.1, read on the forward strand.
CCTGGTGGTGGACAACGCTCCGAGCGACGATGCGACCCGTCGACAGGTCGAGTCGCGCCACCCGGCCGGCGATGGGAGCCCCGCGGTGCGCTATGTCCGTGAGTCCGTGGCGGGTCTCGACTTCGCGCGCAACCGCGCCCTGGCCGAGGCGCGTGGTGAGATGGTGGCGTTCATCGACGACGATGCGGTCGCCGACAGCGGCTGGGTGGAGGCGATCGCCGAGGCCTACGGGGAAGGCCGCCGGGTCGGGGCCTGCTCGGGCCGCATCGAGCCTCTGGAGCTCGAGACGGCCGGCCAGAAGCTCTTCGAGTCGAACGGCGGTCTCTTCGCCGGTGGAGATCGCCGGGAGTCCATTCCCTCCGACCGGATCCGCTCGCGCTGGCACCGCTGGGTTCCGATGATCGCCTGGGCCGCCGGCTCCGGAAGTGGCTGCAATCTGTCGGTTCGTCGCGATCTCGCCCTCGAGCTGGGAGGCTTCGACGAGGCCCTGGATCTGGGCGCCGTACTGCCCGGAGGGGGCGACAACGACATGCTCTGGAGGATCCTCGAGTCCGGTGCGGAGGTGGTCTACGAACCGAGGGCGACGGTTCGTCACCAGCATCGGCGAGAGCTCGACCGGGTCGAGGAGCAGATCCTGGGACATCAACGCGCCCTCGTCGCTCTGACCACGAAAGCCCTTGCGAAGGCACGCGGTCGTGAGCGGCTCTCCGTCGGCCTGTTCCTGGTCTGGCGATTGCTCAAGCCGGGGGTGCGACTGCTGCGTCGGGCCGTCGGACGGGATCCGCTGCCGGCGCCGCTTCTGCTCGGCGTGTGGCGGCACTGCTGGCTCGGTCTCAGCGCCTACGCCGAGGGCGTGGAGGTGGCCGCCGAGCGGCGAAGCGCGGCGCTCGGGTCGCAAACGAGCTCGTAGGCCCCGGGTCGTAGTCTGCACGATTCATCAGGCTCCGTCGACGCAGGAGGAGGCTGGTGAATCCTGCAGGCTAGTACCCGGTGGGCTGACGGAGCTTGCGAACGATCAGCGCGACGGCGACCAGCAGGATGGGCAGGTAGAGCAGCCCGAGAGGCCCTGCGAGAGCGCCCAGCAGGTCGCCCACCTTGTCTCCGGCGGAGAGATCCGAGCGAACGATGGCGCCCAACGCGATGAGCGCGTCGACCGGATTCCAGCTCTTCGCCGCCCGGACGACCTCCTTCATCGCTTCGGGGGTGCCGAAGCCTCCGAGAGCCCGAACGGCGCTGCGACGGGCCTCGCCCTCGCCCCAGCGGGCAATCGACGACAGCGGCTCCACAGCGCGCTCGTCACCCGTCGCGACCAGGGCGGCGCAGGTCTCGCGGGAGCCGGCGACGCAATCGAGGACGAGGGACCCGAGGGGCTCACCGAAGGCGTCGAGGGCCTTGCGGGCCTCTGCCACGACCTCCGGGTCGGTATCGTCCATCGCGCCGACGAGCGCGTCGATCGCCTCTTGGCCTCCGATGACCGACAGAGCCCAGACGGCGGCCAGGCGGACATCGACGTCGCGATCGCGCAGTCGTCGCGCGAGCACGGGCAGGGATTCCTCGGCTCTCAGCCGGCCCAGCGCCCAGGTGGAGGCCATGCGGACTCGGTCCACGGGGTCGGTCAGCAGCTCGGTCAGTCGCGCGGTGGCCCGATCGTCCCGGTTGCGCCCCACGTACCAGGCGCCGATCTCGCGCATCCTGGCCTCGCGATCCTGCAGGGTACCGAGCAGGACGTCGTCGACCTCGGGTCCGCCGATCGATGCGAGCGCCTCGGCCGCCGCGATGCGGACACCGACCCGGACATCGTGGACGTTCTCGAGCAGCGGACCGATCGACGTATCGTCTCCCACCCTCGCGAGGGTGGCCAGAGCGGTGAGTCGGATGCGCAGATCGGTCTCCTCGAGCGCCTCGTTCATCAGGGAGGTCGTCACCGGAGGACCGATCATGGCGAGAGCTCGAAGGGCCGAGCGGCGGGTTTGGATGTGGCTCTCCCGGTAGGCGTCGATCAGCGGCTTGATGGTTCGAGCCTGGTGCCGCGAGGCGAGAGCCATGATCGCCGCATCGTTGCCGTCGAGGGCGAGGAAGATGCGCCGGCCCACCGGATCCTCGAGGGCCGCGAGCGCGCGGGCGATCGTCTCCCGCGCACCAGCGTCGCGATCCCCCATCGCCCGGACCAGTGCCGCGATGGCGCTCTTGTCGCCGATCGCTCCGAGGGCCGTGGCCACGGCTTCGCGAACCCCCGGATCGGGGTCGTCCAGCGCCTCGATCAGCGGCTCGACCGCCCGCGGGTCTTCGAGGGCGCCGAGAGCCGCGGCGGCCGATGTCCGCACGACCACATCCTCGTTGCGGAGCAGGACGAGAAGGTCGGAGATCGACTCGGTCTCGCCGAGCTGGCCCAGGGCCGCCGCGGTGTGGATCTTGTTCTCGGTCCGCAGATCGTCCAGATCGTCCTTGAGGTTGGCCAGGAATCGCTCGCGATCGATCGCCTCGAGGGCCGCCGTGACGGTGGGACGCTCCTCGGAGGAACCGTTCCAGAAAGCCTCCATCAGAGGTTCGAAGGTCACCGGATCCGCACGAACGCGAAGGGTCTGGGCCGCGGCGATGCGGACGCGCGGACTGATGTCGTCCAAAGTGTCGAGGATCGGTCGTAGGACCCGGGGGTCGTCGACCTCGGCGACCCTCGCCATGGCCTCTTCATCGCCATCCAGGGCGTCAGCGACCAGGCGACTCCAGGGAACTCCGAGATCCTCGAGGGAGATCGCGCAGCTGTGGCGCAGCCGTGGAACGGAATAGCCCATGCAGACGATCAGAGGGCGTACTGCCTCTTCCCCCTGCAGACGCGCCAGGCCGAGTGCGGCGGCGGCGCGGGCGTCGGGATCCTCCTCGTCATCGGCGAGAGTCTGGGCGAAGGGACCCGCGGCGCGGACGTAGCCACCGTCGACGATCTCTTCCAGGGCTTCATCCGAGCCGCGGAGAGCTTCCAGAATCAGACCGGCAACGGGAGCGCCGAGCCGGTCGAGGGCCTGGAGGGAGGCCTCTCGGACGACCCGACTCGGATCCGACGCCAGGTCGACGAGCTGTGGGATCGAGCCGTCGTCGCCGAGGCGCGCCAGAGCCTCGGCCGTTGCGGCTCGAACCGAGACCGCCGGATCGCCGAGCGCCACCGTGACGGGTCCGATGGCGCGTGGATCCCTGAGCAGGCCGAGGGTTCGGGCCGCCGCGGCGCGGACCTCGATGACCGGATGGTCGAGGGCGGTGACGAAAGCTGGAAGGACCTCCGGCGCGCCGAGCTCGGAGAGCTCGATCATCGACAGCAGCGAGCCCTGCAGGCACTCGCAGACCAGGCTCCCGAAGCCGACGCCACGGGTCGTCAGCTCGCGCGAGGCTTTCTGGCAGGCATCGTTCTCCGGTCCGCCGAGGGCGGCGATGAGCTCCCCGACGCTGACCTCCCCGACGCTGACCTCGTCGACGCTGGCCTCCTCCTGGGACCGGAGCGGCTCCTGCGAGCGGGTCGGCCAGGGTCCTACGAGCGCGAGAAGGAGCGTCGCCGCGGCGACCAGAAGGGGCGGACGATGGCGGGCGAAGTGGCCTGAGCGGTGTGCTTTCGAGCTCATGGGGTCGATCTCTCGTCTGGCTTTCCCTCGTCGAAGGCGGCGACGGCCGCATCATAGAGTGTCGAGACGCGTTCTCTGAAGCTGTCCGGGCCGAGTTGCACCTCCGCCCAGCCCCGGGCGGATCTCGCCAGGCTGTCCGCCCGTTCCGGGTCACGGAGAATCATCGTAATGGACGCGGCCAGATCGCGCGCCGACATCGGTACGAGCAGAGCCCGGTCGTCGTCCAGGACAGTCCGGTGGGTCGGCGTGTCGGTGGCGACGATCGGTTTCCCGGCGCTGAGGTAGTCGAAGATCTTGAGTGGCAGGTTGCCGCCATGGTTCCGGGGTGAGACCAGGACGTCGGCAGCGGCGACGTAGGCCGCCATCCTCGACCGGGGTTGCCTGTCGACCAGGCGCAGGGCGCCTGAACGCTCGAGCTCTGCGACCGCCTCCGGAGGGCCCGGGAGATCCTCGTGCCGGCCACCGACGAGAACGAACAGGGCTTCGGGAACCTCTCGCTGGACCCGGGAGACGGCCTGCAGCAGCAGCGGGACCCCCTGATAGCCGGAGAAGTTGCCGGTGTAGAGGACGATCCTGGACGCGGCATCGATGCCAAGCTCGCGACGCAGCCCGGTAACGACCTCGGGGTCGGTCTCCACCCGATCGGGCACGAACCACCACTCGTGCACCTCGGCATCGGGATCGATGCTCCTGACGTGATCGGCCAGGCCACAGCTGCATCCGATCGCGTCGCTGTGCCGGATCAACCAGGACTCGGCACGCTCGAGGCCCGGCTGGATCAGGGAGCTGCCGAGGAGCGGGTGCGACTCGAGCTGCTCCGGAAGGCTCGATTGCATGTCGTAGACCAACGGCAGACCGCGCCGGTGAGCGAGGGCGACGCCGAAGAAGGCCGCCTCTTCAACGGCATGGACCACGTCGTACTTCCGCTCGTGGAGGAGGCGTCGGGTCGCGGCTACCAGGCGCAGGTCGAGCCAGGCCTTGCGGGGCGAGAAGCCGATCGGCACGTCGCGACCGGCTCCCGGGTTGCCTATCCGGTGGATCTCGAGGCCGGGCGCTACGACGTCCTCCCCGGTGGGAAAGGTCAGCAGGTCGATCTGATGACCCAGCTCGCCCAGCGCCACCACCACCTGCCGCACGGCGATCGGCGTTCCCCGATCGCGGTAGAAGGGTTGCGGGGCCACCAGCAGGACGCGCATGGCTCCCGGAGCGTCGCGCCCCCGGGGCGCGTCACTCCGACTCGGACTCCTCCTTCGGCCTGCGAACCTGGCCGCGGGGCGACTCGAACACGGTCTGCTCGTCCGCGAGGCGGACCAGCCTCACGTCGGCCAGCTCGACCGAGTAGCGGTTGCCGCCGAAGTTGAACTGGAGAGAGGCGGCGTCCTCGTCCTCTTCGATGAAGACCCGGGTCTGGTAGCTCTTCCAGAGCGGAGTCACCTTGACTTCGATGACAGTTCCCAATCCTCGATAGGGAGGTGTGGCCTGCGACGCGCCGACGCTGAACTCGCGCGGTCCGTCGGCCCGGGCGCGGAAGCGGACCGCGTATCCCGTCTTGCCCTCAAGGGGGAATGGCCCGAGTCCGAGGCGGATGTGCCAGGCGAGGCCCGTCGGCACGCGACCGATGGCCACCCGGGGCTGGCTCCGGTCTCCGGTCGGGAACTCCAGCTCGGCTTCGTTGCCGAGGCGGTTGCGCAGAGCCCAGGTCACGCGTCGTTCCCTGCCCGGCCGTGGGGTCGAGGTGCTCTCCGCGACCTCCTCCTGTTCGGGCGCCTCCCCTTCCGCGGTGGGCGGGCCGACCGGTTCCTCTGCCGCCGGGTCCGCGGTCTCCTGCGCCCAGGTGAGAGAGGCGAGAAAGACGAGCGCGGTCGAAGCTGTCAGGCGTCTCCAGGGCGATCCGTCGGCGAACATGTCTCGGTTCTCTCCTGACCCGAGCTCAGCGGGAGACGCGCTCGGCCACGACTCTTGCGAGCCAGCGTATCAAACTGCCGGAGCGTCTCAGGATCATGATCAACAGATCGAATCGCTCCCGCTGGCTCATGCTGCCATCCGCGAGGCGAATCCGTGGATCGAGGTCGCTCGACTCAAGAACCGCGCGGCTCGACTCGTCCTCCATGCGCTCGAGGAGGATCGAGCGCATGCGGAGGCTGGCCGGGTACGAGGGCTCGGTCCGCTCCGGGTCGGATTGGCGTGCGAGGACCTCGGGGAGCGACACGGCCGACCAGCCGGAGAGCAGGATGGCGTTGACGAGGTCCCAGAGCGCGAAGGAGCCGCGCAGGGCGGGTCGGAAGGGCCCCGCGCCGGTCAGAGCGTCCCAGCGGAAGACGCTTCCCGGAGCCGCGTCATTGCGCAGCCACTGGGCGGGCAGCTCCGGGCAGGGGCGGATGCGGTAGGGGCACTCGCCGGACCGCTGCTCGGTCCAGAACGAGACGACGCCGATCTCGGCCCGCCGCTCGAGCACGGCGGTAGAGCGTTCGATGAAGCGCGGCTCGAAGTGATCCGATGCGGTGGCGAAGGCGACGCCGATGGGCTCGACTTCCTGACTCTCGAGGGCGGCGAGCGCCGCATTGGCTGCCGATGCGGTGCTCCCGTGGCGGGCCATGGGGATCAGCCGGGTGTGCTCGGACCAACCCGCGAGATCCTCCTCGCTCCACTCCCCTCCCAGGACGATGGCCCGTGGCGGTACAGACTGCGCCTTGAGCGAGGGGATACAACTCCTTCGAGCGGCGTCGGGTGCGGAATCGAGGTCCTCGCCGACGACGATCGCGACACCGGTCCCGCTGCCGACCTCGACGGGCGGTCTGCCGGCCACGCTGGTGAGAAGAGACCTCTCGGCACCGCGCGCCACCACCCGGCGCCGGAAATCGAGCTGGCGGCTAATCACCTCCTCGTTGTCGCACTGCTGACGAACCCGGCGGATGGCCTCGCGACCCATCTCGGCGAGACGTTCCGGACCGGTGGCGAGCGCCCGCTCGAGCGTCCGTGCCAGCTCCACGTCGTCAGAGTCGGCGGCGAGCCATCCGGAGCGCCCGTCCTCGACGAGCTCGGCCATGCCGCCTTCGCGGGTCGTGAGTACGGGCAACCCGGAGGACATCGCCTCGATGCAGGTGTTCGGATAGTTGTCCCAGCGTGACGGGACCACGCACAGAGAGGCTTCGGACAGGTAGCGGGTGACCTCGGAACGGGGCCGCCGGCCGTGGAAGCGGAACCGATCGCGCAGCTGTGTGGGTATCCGCCGTTCGACGATCGCCCAGCCGGGCAGGGTGCCGTCCCCGAGGACGTTCTCGCCGACGAAATCGAAACTGCACCGGGGGTCCCGGCTGGCGACGGCGACCGCGGCGTCGAGCCACTCGAGAACGCCCTTGCGCCCCTCCAGCCGGCCCAGATAGCAGATGCGGCGTGACTCCCATACAGCCGGTCGGCGCTCGATCGGAGCGATCTCCCCGACCGGATAGCCGATGATCTCGATCTCGCTCTCGGGTCTCCCGTATCGGGCGGCGACCTGGGCGGCCAGGTATCGGCTCGGACTCAACACCGCGTCCGCGGTGCGGATGCTGTAGCCCTCGTAGCGCGCCGCGATCAGCCCGGGGTGCCCGATCTGGTAGTCGTTGTTGCGCAGGATCAGCTCGGTCGGCGAGTGCAGATGAACGATCACCGGGGCCGTCGGAGCGTCGCTGAGCCCGAGAGCGCGCCGCAGCAGCAGGAAGTAGAGCGGCGCCTCGTACTCCTGAGCTTCGATGACGTCGATCGCTTCGTCGGCGGCGAGTCGCTCCGCGAGTTGCGCCGCCTGCCAGGCGAAGGCGAGCGGGTAGTACTCGCTGGCGAACAGCCGGCGAGCCTCCTGGGGAAGAGCGGCATGCGGTCGTCTAGGCAGGCGCGAGCGCCAATCGATCCAGGGAAGGCGGTGCACGGTGAGGTGACCGCCTCGGGTGATCTCGACGCTCTCCTCGGCGTCGGCCCACTGCTGGGCGATGACGTGGACGGTCTCTCCATGCGCGGCGAGAAGCTGCGCGATGTTGCGCGCGTAGGTACCGATGCCGCCGCCGTGTGCGGGCGGATACTCGGGACAGATGAGCAGGTGCCTCATTCCGCGTCGGGGAGCCGTGGCATGCCTTCGGCGGCTAGCCGTCCCAGGCCCAATAGGCCTCCATGACGGTGTCGGCGTCGCCGGTCATCTTGACCCGCCCCTGATCGAGCCACACCGCGCGCTCACACAGACCTCTCGCTGTCTCCAGGTCGTGCGTCACCACTACCAGGGTGCCGCCTCCGGCGCGGAACTCGCGCAGACGGTCGAGGCACTTCTCCCGGAACTCGCGATCCCCCACCGCGAGCACCTCGTCGAGGATGAGCACCTCGGCCTCGACGCAGACGGCGACCGCGAAGGCGAGTCGGGCCTGCATGCCGGAGGAGTAGTACTTGACCGGCGTCTCGATGAAGTCTCCGATGTCGGCGAAATCGACGATCTCCTCGTAGCGCTCGCGCAGTGCCTGACGGGACAGCCCCATGATGGCTCCATAGAGTGCCACGTTCTCGGCGCCGGTCAGGTCGGGCTGGAATCCGGCACCGAGCTCGATGACCGTCGCCACCCGACCGTTCACCTCGATCGTGCCGGAGGTCGGCTCGTAGATGCCGGCCATGAGTCGCAGGGAGGTGCTCTTGCCGGCACCGTTGCGCCCGATCAGGACGACGCCCTCCCCCGCTTCGACGGTGAGGTCGAGGCCCTCGAGCGAGAATTCGGGCCGCTTCACACTGATCGGCTGGCGGCGGACCGTACGGCGAAAAATCTCGCGCAACGAGGTCGTCCGGTGCTCGTAGATGTAGAACCGTTTGACCACATCGCGGCAGACGATCATCGGCCGCGCGGTGGCGTCAGACGATTTCAGCGGCGATGGCTTTGTATCGATTGAAGATGGCATAGCCGATGACGAACAGGACCAGACCGAGGGCGGTGGCCCCAGCCAGCGTCAACAGATCCGGCACTCTCCCGTGGTAGAGCACTTCCTGGAAGAGCGTGAGGATGGGTGCGAACGGGTTCACGATGTACCAGATCTGGAACGCTTCGGGTACGAAGTCGATGGGATAGAAGACGGGCGTCAGGTAGAAGAGGGCCACGATGACGATCGGCAGTACGTGCTGGGCATCGCGGTAGAAGGTCGAGACGGTGGCGATCGGCAGGGCCAGGCCGGCGGTCACCAGGGTCAGGGGGATGAAGAGGACGGGAACGAAGAGGAAGCTCATCGGCACCGCCTGGTGGTGGCCGACAGCGAGGACCAGCGCCACGAGGACGATCTCGGCGGAGAATTCGATCACCCTCGTAGCGATCGCGGAGAAGACCAGAATCTCGCTCGGGAAACGGACGCTGCGACGCAGGCTGCCGTGATTCGCCAGGATCGTCGTCGACGAGCTGAGACCCTGGGAGATGGTGTTCCAGGCGAAGAAGCCGCTCAGCAGGAAGGCCCAGTAGTGGTTCATCGGGATCTTCACGATGTGGGTGAAGACCGCCGACAGGATCGCCACCATGAAGAGGGGGTTGAGCAACGTCCAGAGAAAGCCGAGCAGGGACCGCTCGTACTTCACCTTGAGGCCCCAGCGCACGAGGTTGCGCAGCAGCTCGCGGTAACGCCAGACCTCTCGGAAGTGCCCCAGGAACGAGGTTCTCCGGCCGCCGCCGGCGAGCGTCCCGGCGTCGCCCGATCGCATCGAAAGACTCAAGATTCGTCTCCTTCTGATCTCTCGTCAAGGGGCTGCAACCAGACGTCGGCGATCTCGACCGAGGCCCCCGAACCGCCGAAGTTGATAAGCAGTCGGGGTACCTCGTAGTCCTCTTCGGCGCGGAACCCGAAAGCGAATCGACGCCATTCGCGCCCCACCCTGAGCCGCCGTCTGAGGCCGAGATTCGCCCAGGGTTCGAGGCTCTGGGTGACACCGAGTCCCAGCGGACGCTCGGCCTCCGCCCGCGCCCGGAACCCGCCGATGTACATCTTCCCCTTCTGCAACGGCGGGAAGGCCCGCTCGGCCTGGAGAAACCACTGCTGCTCCCCAGGGTCGACGACCTCGAGGTGCACGGGGTCGGTGGCGTTGGCGTTGGGCAGCAGGACGCTGTGCGCCTCGCCGTGCTCTCTCAGGTACCAGGTGCGGCGCTCGGCGGCCGGGAAGTCCCGCATGGTCCACGGATCGAGCTCGGGCTCGATCAACCAGACCCTCCTGTCCGGATAGTGCGAGAGCAGCGGCCACAGCGGCCGGTTGTCGAGCCACCGCGCCCAGACGATCTTCGAGCCGTCGATGTCGGCGCGGTTGTAGACCCACTCGCGGTGGCGGGTGCTGTTCTCGGCGTACTTCACGACAACGAGGTGCCGATCCCCGTCCTCCTCGAGCCGTCTCTTGTGATGGGGTCTCGCCAGGATGGCCCAGCGCGAGAACCGCTCCCAGAGCTGCCGATCCTCGATCTTGGACAGATCGTGAACGTCGGGAATCGGAACCGGCGGCGGCTTGGCGACGTAGCTCGCATCGCGCTTGTACTCCCAGTAGGAGAGCTCGCGCAGGAAGTGTGAGTAGTTGTTGTGGAAATAGAGTGCCAGACAGGCCGCCACGAACGCCGTCGCCACGACCCGCCAGCGGATCCAACTCGAGATGATCGCCAGGGACTGTACGACCAGGCCGATCCCGAGGCCGGCGACCGGTGCGGAGTAGTGCGGCACCGCGCCACGGGTGAAGGCCGTGGCGACGATCGTCAGCAGGAAGGTGCCCAGGGCGAAACGACCCCAACGGCTCTTGAGCAGCCAGCGCAGGGCCACGAGTATCAGCAGAGCGTAGTAGCGCTCACCGCCGATGTGGTGGATGAACTGACGGTCGGATCGGAGAATGATCTGGTCGCGCACGTTCTCGGCACGCTGGCGGTTCACCGGCTTGGCGTCGGGATCGAAGAAGGCGTCGTTCCCATAGCGCTCCAGATAGACCTGGTACGGCAGCCGGATGGGGTCTCCCGTTACCCGATAGTTGTAGTAGAGCACCCAGGCGCCGCCGAGGGCCAGGATCAGGGTCAGGGGCGCGACCACGCCCCGCCAGACGCGGCGCGGGGGGAACTCCCGCTGCCTCACCAGCCAGACCAGGAAGACCAGCGCTGCGGGCAACGCCGCCACCAGGCCCTCGTAGGGGCGGCTCAGGGCGAGGAGCAGGAGTCCGGTGCCGATGAGGAGTCCGTAGCGGGGACGGGGATCGCGCATCGCCCGGATCAGGGCGCCGAACAGGAGGGCGCCACCGAGCATCGCCACCGAGCCGCCCATGAACGTACCGCCCCAGAAACGCAGGTTGCCGACATTGAAGGCCGCCGCCAATCCGCCGAGCACCGCCCAGCGGGTCGGCAGCCACGCCTTGAGCATCCAGGCGACAGCGGTACAGGCCGCCGCGAAGCTCAGCCAGACCCCGACGAGCGCCGAGCCGAAGAGGATCTGACCCACCGCCAGGGCCATCCCCTGACCGGGCGGGTACTTCGACTGGTAGGTCGGCTCCTCCAGCACGTGAATGGTCTCGAAGAAGCGCCAGAGCACATGGCTGGGGTTGGTCAGGCGGAACGAAGAATAGGTGTCGGAAGCCAGAAGGTAGCTGAACTCGTCCTGGATCTGGGGGAACGTCGGCATGAAGTGGTTGAGAATCCAGCACAGCACGATCGTGCAGAGGAAAACCAGGGCCAGCGGCGTGCCGGGACGCCGCAGCAGTTGTCTCAAACCACTCATGAGCAGGACTCGGTCAGCAGCTGTCGATTCTACGCTGCCCGGAGACCGGTGCGGGTGACCGTCTCACGTCGAGCACATCACCGCCGCAGGCGATCCACCAGGGAGCGAAGGGCCTGGAGTCGACCGAGCTGTCCCTCGAATCGGCGGTGATCGCCGCGGCTCGGGAAGCTCCCGATGCCGTTGATGCGTGTCGTGAGCTCGACCGGGAAGACGCCGACACCCCCGACCTCGGCGGGCGGCGGCAGGATCTCGCCCGGTTCCCCTCGGTGCACATCGGACCGTTCGATCTCGTCGAACAGCTCCACCCAGAGCCGGGCCATCTGCTGGAGCCCGTAGCCGCTGCCCGCGCTGTCCGGGTCCCCGAGTGAGGCCGGGCGAATGACCCGAATCCGTTCGGCGAGCTCGGGTCGGCGCTCTTCCAGAGCTCGTGCCGACGTGCCGTCGAGAGCCACGATGGCGTCCCAGGAGTGTCCGAGGCGCGCCGCCTGCTCGAGGTAGAGAGAATCGTCGGAGACGAGGCCGACGACGGTGACGCCGGCGTCCGCCAGCGGCGATACGCAGGCGTGGCGCCAGTCGTGCATCGGCAACCAGACACAGGGTGCATGCCGTCGCAGGTAGCGGAGAGTGGCGCCCCAGTGGCCACCCCACCCCTCCTTCCGGCCCACCTCGAGGTGGTCGACGGGGAACTCCGTCGGCATGGGCAGTCTCGGTTCGACGACCTCGACGTGCTCGGTGCTCTCTTCCGTGAGGAGCAGGCGGACCGTCGTGCCGCGCTGCGCCAGGGCCCGCAGCAGCTCGTGGCAGCGCGCGTTGGACCAGTTGTCGGTCCAGAAGGGGACGGTCGCGACCACCTCGAATCGTTCCGCGTCGACCTCCGAGGGTGATTCGCGCGCACGGTCGAAGTCGAGCTTGTCCTGCCGCGACGGGAAGGTACCCAGTCCGTCGACGTGGATCGCATGGCTCCATGCCGGGGATCCCGGTCCGGGCGCGAAGACGCCGACGCCCTCGACCTCGGCCGGGGGCGGCAGGATCTCGCCGACGGGGCGGACGAAATCCCCAGCTCCGGCGCGCCGATGGGTGTCGTCGAAGACGGCGATGTAGGCCTCGAGCATGTCGGTGGAGCTGAATGCACCACGGCTGACGCCTTCGTAGGCCGCCGCGGCCATGCGCTCGCGCCGCGGCTCGTCCGCCTGGAGTCGCTCGAGACGTTCGGCGAATGCCTCGGTGTCCCCGATGTCGACGAGGTAACCGCTCTCCCCTTCCCGGACGAGCTCCGGGATCCCGCTCTCCATGTCCGAGACCACGGGAACGCAGCCGTTGGCCATCGCCTCGAGCAGCGCGTTGGGCATGCCCTCGAATTCGGACGTCAGGAGATAGACGTCGTTCTCGCGCAGCAGCTCGGGGATCCGGTCGTGGGTCAAGACGCCGAGAAAGCGGATCGTGCCACGGTCGACCTGGGCCGCGCAGGCTTCGCGAAGCGCCGCCTCGTCGGGGCCGCCGCCGGCAATGGTGAGGCGGACCGGTACGCCGCGCCCTTCCAGCGTCTCGATGACACGGGGAAGGTCGAGGACTCTCTTCTGGTGCTGCTTGAGCACGCCGTGGTAGATCACCCGCAGTCGCCGCTGGTCGTCCGGGCGCCTGAGCGGACGGGTCTCGGGGATTGCGATACCGATGGGAATGGTGTGGACCCGGTCGGCGATCGCCGGGCAGAGGGCAGCGGTCCGCTCTCCCAGTGTGGAGCTGACGCACACCGTCGCGTCCCAGAACTCACCGAGTCGTCCCACGTGCTCGTAGTGGAGCGGGTCGTCGCTGTGGACCACTCCGACAATCGTCACCGTCTTCGAGAGCAGCGGGCCGACACACGAATGCCGGTAATCGTAGTTGGGAGCCCAGACGCAGGGAGCCATCGATTCCAGGTAGCGGACCGTGGCGCCCCAGTGCGCGCCCCATCCTTCCCACGGCTCGACCGGCAGCTCGTCGAACTCGAGATCGGGCGGTCGCTCCATCGCGGCATCGGTGGGCGCGACGAGCTCGGTGCTCTCCTCGGTGAGCAGGATCCGGGTGTCGATTCCGCGCGACCTGAGCCCCCGTGCCAGGTTGAGGTTGAAGACGTTGACACCGTTGAGCGTCCAGCGCGGAGACGCCAGGACGACCCGGTAGCCGGCGTCGGCGCGCCTCTCGTCGCTCATGCGATCGTCTTCCTTCACGCCCGGTCGGCCGCCGTCACGGTCGTCTCGGCCGCCGCCGCTCCCCTATCGACCACCTGTCGGATACGGTCGTGGAATCGACCCTCGCAGACGCCGACATCGAACGATTCGCGAACCGTTTCAGCCGCGGCGGCACCCAGGGAGCGCCGGCGCACCGGGTCCGAGAGGAGACTCTCGATCGCCTCGGCGAGCCGGGACGGATCTTTCTCAGGCACCAGCAGGCCGTCGCGTCCCTCCTCGATCACCTCGGTCATCGAGCCGGCGGTGGTCGCAACCACGGGCGTTGCCGCGGCCATGCCCTCGAGCAGGGCCGTCGGGATCCCGTCCTTGTCCCCCGAAGCGGTCTCGACGAAGGGCGCCACGAACAGGTGCGAGCGGTGCAGCAGCTCGACGATCTCCGGCTGGGTCTTGCGTCCCTCGAAATGGACGCTGGCGGCGAGGCCGAGCTCATCGACGCGCTGACGCAGAGCCGCCGCGTAGTCCTGGCTCTCCAGCGAGTGCGCGTCGGCCTCGCCGACGAAGTGGACCTCGACCTCGTGTCCCCCCTGGCGCAGCCGATGCGTGGCTTCCACGAGATCCATCAAGCCCTTCTTGGGCTCCAGTCGGCAGACCGAGATGAGGCGGAAGGGATCGCCCTCGCCGGGCTCGGCTCGCTCGATCGCCGGGAAGTGGTCGCTCTGGATGGCGTTGGGCTTGACGATGATGTCGTCCGGGTTCTTGCCCGGGCACAGACCGAGGAGCTCGCTCTTGATGCGGTCGGAGGTGGCGATGACGATGGCGGATCGGTCGACCTGCAGTGGAACGAGCTTGAGCTCGTAGTCGTCGAGGAGGTGATCGGCATAGCAGGTCAGGCCGCGCGGAATTCCCAGCAACTCCGACGCCATCAGGCAGAAGAACGAGCGCTCGTAGAAGAAGTAGCTGTGCAGGTAGGCCGGTCGGAAGGCGTCGACGAGGCGGGTGAAGGAGAACGACTGGATGTAGTGGGGATGGGTGACCAGCTCGTGGTAAGTGAGGCCCGAGGCCTCGCAGATCCGCCGCGTCAGCGCCTGGACGCGCAGCGGGATGGTGCGGTGGTAGCGTGCCATGTCGCGTCGCGCGGCCCTCTGCAGAAAGTAGCAGCGCCGCTTCAGCTTCCAGAGTTTGACCAAGCGTGGCGACAGGTCTGCGCGGGAGCCGAGCCGCGAATAGATGTAGCGCAGGTCGAATCCGCCGAGGGCGAGCTGCTCGAGCTCCTGGTAGACGAATGTCTGGGAGTAGATCGGGAAGTCGTAGGTGGAGGTCGCCAAGACCCGTGGCCCGCCCCGGCCCGGTCGGCGGCGGTCCATCGACAGGCGCCGGATGCTCGCTTCGTGGAGCAGCTCCGCCCCGGGCCAGGTCAGCCAACGGGCCGCGGTGCGGTAGTCAGGAAGCCTCATGGGACACCCGCCGCCCCACCATCTCGTCGGCCCGCCGTCATCCGCGCCATCCCCGGATCAGGAGGAGGTGAATCGACGGTAGTAGTCGGTCGACAGCTCAGCGATGTGAGTGTCGAGGTAGGAGCGCTCGATGGTCGCTCGCGCCGCCGCGGCGAGCTCGCGCCGGCGCACGGAATCCTCCAGCAGAGACCTGATCGACTCGATAAAGGAAGAGGAATCATTGGTGGCGCAGATCATCCCGTTCTCCCCGTCGTGGATCAACTCGGGCAGACCGCCGGCATCGGAGCTGACCACCGCGCATTCGGCCGCCATTGCCTCCAGACAGGAGTAGGGGCAATTCTCCCAGAGACTGGGGATGAGCACCATGTCGGCGCGCCGTAGACAGGACCGGATGTCGACGAGCCCGAGCTTGCCGACGTAGTGGAAGGTGCCCTTCAGGGGCTTGTCCTCGAGCCGCGGCCCCAGCGTCTTCTCCATGTAGCCGAAGAGGTCCTCGCCAGCGAAGACCAGGCTGACCGGGTAGCGCTCGAGGATGGCGGCGGCGATGTCGCCGCAGACCTCGATGCCCTTGCGACGCTCCATGCGCCCGCTGAAGAAGACCACCGGGTGAGCCGGATCGAGTCCGAAGCGCTCGTTCGCGTCGATCGTCCGGGTGGCGTCGAACAGCTCCAGGTCGATGCCGTTGGCGATGACGCCGATGTCGCGCTCGACGCCCATCTTCGCGTGGACCTCGTCGCGGAGGAAGCTGGAGCAGGAGGTCAACGCCGTCGCCCGTTGGATCGCTTTCGCTTCGAGCCAGGGGCAGAGGCTCTCGTCGAGGCTGGCGACGTCGTAGAACTCCATGATCAGAGCCGCCGGAGAGTGGAACTTGATCAACGAAGGCGCCTCTGCCCGTTTGTTTACCAGTAGTCCCTCGGCGCCGCACTCGGGCATCTCGATGATGTCGAATTGGTGTCGGCGCTCCAACTCGTTCACCGCGCGGTTCATGTTGATGGCGTTCTGGAGGCGATTCGCCGACCACCAGAGCTTCATCTTGTCCATGCCCCGGGTGACTAGGGCGGCCGGGCCGCCGCTCCTGTAGCGCCATACCTTCACGCCATCGTGATCGTCCGAACGCAACTCGCTGGTCTCACGGGAGCCGGCGATGACGTGCACCTCGTGTCCCAACTTGACCAGGGCGCGCGCCTGGTACCAGGTGTAGGTGCCGATGCCGCCGAAACCGGTTTCAGCGGGATACTCGTACGACAGCAGCGCGATCTTCATTCTCCCCTCTCTTCTCGCTGATTCCGTCGTGTCGAGAGCGATCGTAGGTCGTGGATCCAGATGATCGGGCCCTTTCCGCCCCACTCGGCCGGATCGAAGGTCACCACGGGATCGAGTGCGGCGAGGGAGTCGTAGAACCTGACGAAGGAGGGGAACTGAACGTCCGGATCCTCGAACGCGGCCAGCCACCGGCCTCCGATACTGGTCGACAGTATGTATCGGATTCCCTCTTTTCGATACGACTCGAGCGGCCGCGGGACCCGCGAGATCAGGGGGCTACCCATATCGGAGTCGATCAGGGAACGCGCCAGAGCCCGGTCCGTCTTCTCCTGGTTGAGCCACCACTGCCGGGAGAGGAAGTCCACGTTGCGGGCCTCCGGAGAGACATGGCCCTCGAGAATGTCGAGCCGACGATCGGCATGAACGACGAACGGGCCCGGTCTGAGTGAGCCGAGGCGGCGGCGAAGACGAGCGATGGCTCGCCGGTTGGGATGGAGCGCGGGACCATCATCCTCGGCCAGGATGCGGTCGGTCGGCTCGAGATTGTCGACCACCCATCGGTAGGCGAGAGTCCGGCTGTCGAGCCGCATCATGTCCATGTTCTGGGCCACGGAGCGACCGAGACTCACGACGGCCAGGAGTCCGACCGTTGCCTGGGCGAGCTTGCGCCGCCGGCTCACCGAGGGAGTCAGGATCCCGGCGACGGCGCTGGCCGCCGGCCAGGTGAAGAGACACAGCAGCGGCACGATCGCCGCCAGATGCCGCGACTGCGCGTGGTAGGGGGCGAAGACGACACTGAGACCAAGAAAGATCGCCGTGGGAAGGACGATGAGGCCCCACCGTCCGTAGGCCCGGGCCTTCGACAGGCTCGCCAGCAGGCCGACCACGAACAGGGCGGCGAGGGGCAGCCCCATGCCGCTGCGATCGACGAGACGCCGCAGGAAGTCGAGTCCGGCGCCGACCCAGGCTCCCGGTCCGGGGAGGTACTCCCGGCTCGCGTCGATCTCGAAGACCGGAACACCTCCACCGAGCGCTGTCGCCACCTTCCGCTTCACCTCACCGGCCCAGGTGGGGTCGATGAAGTTGTAGGGAGAGACGACGAAGAAGCCGATGACGAAAAGGCCGGTCACCAGGAAGAGGCGCCGGACGAGCCACAGGTTGTCCTGCGCTCCGCGCAGTCTGCGGCTGATCTCCCACAGGGCGTAGGAAGGAACCAGAACCAGTCCGTAGTACTTGGTTCCCATGGCGAACCCCGCGGCGAGGCCCGCACCCACCAGCCAGCGCAGCTTCCCCTCGTCCGAATCGAGATCGCGCAGGTAGCACAGCAAGGACACGAGCATCAGCAGGGCGCATGGCGCGTCGGCCTTGATCTGCTGAGAGGTGCTGACCAGAGCCGGTGTCACAGCGGCCATCAGCGCCCCGCAGACCGCGACCTCGCGCCCGGCGGACAGCCGGCGACCGATCCGGTAGACGAAGTACACGATCGCCACGCCGCAGAGCAGCACGACGACCCGTCCCATCAGCAGGAACGGGCCGTGGTTGTTGAGGAAGTGGCCGGCGAACGCGTCGACCGACTCGAAGCGGCCCACAGCCGCTCCGGCGAGATAGTAGAGCCCGTAGACGAAGAGCAGCACGTACATCAGGAGCGCCGGCTTGTGAAACCAGTGCGGATTCAGGTCCCCGGCGCCGAGCGACATGGCGCGCTTCATCAAATGGAGCTCGTCGCCGTAGTAGGAGAACGGGAGGTCATGGAACAGACCTCCGAGTCGAATCGCCAGGGCCAGCAGCAGGAGCGCCGCGACGATCAGTCGCTCACGACCCGAGGTCCTGCCGACCTCTGCCGGGGCGGTGGCGGGCCGCTCTTCTAGAGAAGCCATTTGAGGACGCCGAGAACGGCCAGGCCGACGAATCCGGCGGCCGACAACCAGATGAAGTTGCGTTTGGCTCGGACCTTCTGCGGGACGAACTCACGCGGCGGGCCGAGGGACGCCCAATCAGCCAGCGGCCGAGGTGCCGAGTCGTCGGGCTGTCTCTCGCTCCAGGCCTGTCCGTAGCCGAGGGCCTGGAGAAGGACCAGGGGTCTGCAGAGAGCGCGCGTATCGAGTCCTTCGAGCTGTCGCACCGAGACGTCGAAGAAGAATCGGGCTCGCTCCTGGTAGAGGCTACGACGCTCACCCACCGCGTGACGGCAGGCGATCCGGAGGACCTCGCTCTTGCGCATGTCCTGCGCCGCCCAGGTCTCGGTCGGAAACTCGAGAACCTCGGGCTTCTCCAGGTAGGGGTACTCGTTGGCGGCCGCCCAGTCGGCGTAGTGCAGCAGCGAAGCCCGGGCGTAGGCGTACATCCGATCGTTCTCGCCCAACAGCGCCTTGTAGTCGAGGTAACGGCCCAGCGCGGCGAGGAACATGGTGTAGAACCAGCGCCCCTCGACGTATCCCAGGTTGCGCCGCTCGAGATCGTCCTCGGGGTGGATGCAGCGCAGCAGGAGCTCGTCGGCCTTGCGCATGAACCGCCTCCTGCCACTCAGGCGATGAGCGTCGAGCAGCGCGTTGAGCGAGTTGGCCGCGCTCCGGCCCGGGCCGTGGTAGCCGTCGAAGGCGGAGAGCGACACGTGACCGGTCGGCCCTCGATCGAGGAGGCGGAAGATCGTCTTGGTTCCGTCGTCGGCGTCGATGACGTACTGACCGAGCCCGATGGCCGCGTCGCGGGAGGCGGTGACGCCGGTCAGGAAGTAGTGGAGCATCAGGCCGGTCGTGTAGAGGTGTCCCGACGAAGGGCCTCCTCCGACACCCTCGCCGCTCGGATAGGAGCGGTGCGTCGCACGGCCCGCGTCGATGTAGTGGACCGTGTGCCAGAAGAGGCCTCGATTGTAGGCCGACTTGTCGTAGTTGGTGTGGTAGATGTCGATGTCCGTGACGTGGGCGGCCAGCTCGTCCATGAGCCGGAACCAGCGGCGATCGGTGCTGCGCAGAAACTGTGCCGCGAAGCCGCCGACCGCGTCGTACTGATTGTTGTAGTGCGACACCAGCGGCTGCGCCGGGTCGGCGCGTACCGCCTCGTGATCTCCGTAAAGCTCGCCGAAATGACGCCAGCCGTACTCGTCGACGACCTCCCGCTTGGCGAGGAAGGTCTGATCCCCATCGATGGCAGCGTCGACGAGAGCCTGACAGGCTCGGTTCGGATCTTCGGATCGGGGAACCAGATACGGGATGGCGTCCGCCCTTGCGTACCACTCCGGCTCGGCATGGGCCAACATCGGATCGCGGAGCCAGGCCACCATCGCCTCGTCGATCTCGCCGTCCTGGAAGGCGAGGCGGACCAGGTGGGTCTTGCGCTCACCTCCCTGCAACTCGTGCAGGTCGGCGAAGCGGCCGGGAAAGAGGCGCACGACCACTTCGTGTCGCTCAACCTCGATCGCCTTGGGGAAATTCTCCCAGAAGTGATCGCAGGCGGCCGCGATCGACCCCTTGCCGCGCCGAAGCTCGACGACGGGCGAGGCACGCAGCCCCTCGCTCGCTCGCCCGCCTTCGCTCATGCTGTAGCCGCGTCGCGTATGCGGCACGACGCCCCGCCGATTGACGTGGTTCGAGCTACGCCAGTTCCTTCCCCCACTCGAGTCCTGGTAGATCTCGAGCGGCAGCGAACGCCGCCCCATCCGGATCTCGGGCTCCGGAGAGCAGCGTACCGCCGGCGTCACCTCCGCCCACTCCCGACGTGGCCGGGGCAGCGCCAACGCCAGATGCAGGTCGCTGAAGTAGACCGATCCCCGGTTTCCCAGAGACCAGCGGCCGCCGGGGTGACCCGCCGCCCTCGGATTGGTCACCTCGATGCGGCAGGAGAGCCCGGGGAACCCGGCATGGAAGGAGACCTCGGCCGTCACCGAAGCGAGGGGTTCGGCGAGCTCGCAGTCGAGACTGCCGACGTATCGAACGGTGAGACTGAGGGGGCCCTCCTCGACGACCTCCACGGACCGCGAGACGAACCGGTACCGGTTGTCGATCTCGTCGAGGGCGAACAGCCCGCAGCGGGCGGGGTCGAGAAGGTCCGCTCCCCCGATCTCTACCGCGCTGAAGGGGAACACGTCGCCGGCCCGGATCCTGTACCGCACCGGGCCGACCTGGATCGTCAGTCCTTCTCCACCGCGGTGGACGGCGAGCTCCGACTCGCCGTCTCCGGGCGCGCTGGCGACATCGAGAGCGTAAGGTGCTGCGGCGGTGTCGGCCAACCAGTCGAGGAGTGTCCATCGGGCACTTCCGTCGGGCCATCGATCGAGAACGCGCGCCTGGACGGGACGGGACCGGCCCTCCCGGTCTCGCAACGCGAGGTGGGTTCCGGCCGACAGCGCGCCCTGGGGCCAGGGGATGCCGCAGCGCACCGGCTCGCGGCGACGCAGTGCTCCGGTGGCACCCGGATCGAGGTGTAGTGAGACCCCCCGCGGAGGACTCATTCCGCACCCTCGACAGCTCCCGCGCGGCCGAGACCGTGCCCTCTCCGATCGCTCCCCTCGCCCCTTCGGCCGAGGCGTTCGTAGAGCTCTCCGTAACGCCTCACCGTTCGCTCGAGGTCGTAGTTGGCCTCGACGCGGGCTCGACCGGCCTCTCCCATCGCCTCTGCTCTCGCCGGGTCGCCGAGCAGATCGAGGATCGCGGTGGCTACGGCGCCGTGATCGCGCCGTGGTGCCAACAAGCCCTCCCGGCCGTCGCGGACGATCTCCGGATTGCCGCCCACGTCGGTCACCACGACCGGGAGCGACGAAGCCATGGCCTCCAGGAGGGTGAGAGACGCCGCTTCGGTCAGGGAGGTGAGGCAGAAGAGGTCGACGGCACTGAGAATCTTCGGGACATCCCTGCGAATCCCCTCGAATCGAACCGCCCCGGAGAGCCCCAGCTCCTCGGTGAGCGCCTCCAGGCGCTGGCGCCGCTCTCCGTCACCGACCAGGAGCAGCTCGACGTCCGACCGCTGGTCCCGAACGTCGCGAAAGGCCCTGAGCATCGTCTCGTGATCCTTCACCGGATGGAAGCGGCCGATGAGCGCAATGTACCGGGTCGAGGGGTCGAGTCCGAGCTCTCTCTTGGCCTCTTCGGGGTTCGTGGCGCGCCCGTAGCTGCCCAGCGAGATACCGTTCTCGATGACTTCGATCCTCTCCGGCGGGAAACCATCCTGCTGTGACAGGGCGTTGGCGCTGAAACGGGAGCAAGCGTTGATCGCGTCGACCTGCCGCGACAACAGCCACCTGTTGACGGCCCGCCGCTTGCGCGAGACCACGTCGGGGTAGTGCCGGCCGTGCTCGGTCAGAACGAGGCGAAACGGTAGGCGCCCGCTTAGCTTCGCCAGTGCTGCGTAGAAGAACGGCGTGTACTGGTGCGCGTGCACGACCTCCAGCCGGCGCCGCCGGATCGCGGCGCCGATGCGACCTACCAAGGCCCAATGGAGCCCGGGCTCGCGATCGAGCGCCTCGACGGGAATGCCTTCCGCAAGCAGTTCCTCGCCGATCTGGCCGATGCCATCGAGACAGAGCACCGTGGGCTCGATCCTCGCTCCGAGGCCGCGAATCGTCGCCGCAACGAGTGCCTCGGCGCCAGCGACGCCGAGGACGTGGACGACGAAGCCGACGCGCAACGACTGGGTGCCGGCGCGTGCGGCCACGGCGTGGCTTCGCGAGGCGCGCTGATCCTCTACTACGCCGGGCATGTCGGGGCTGTGAGGGGGCATCGGGAGGCGCCTCGGCGGGGTTGCGGCGCGGAGCGCTGGGGAGATTATCTCTCAGCCGGTCCCGGTTGCCTCAGTCGGCGGCACAGACCGCGGAACGGCTGAAGAGCTCGTGCATCTGCTCGGAGCGGGTCTGGAGGTCGAAGGTCGACATGATCCACTCTCTCCCCTTGCGCCCCATACTGTCGAGGCGTGGTGGATCGGCGAGAAGCTCGGCGAGACTCCGGGTCAGCTGATCGGGCCCGTCGCACGGAACCACCAGGCCGGTCTCGGGGATGCGCATCGTCTCCGAGGTTCCTCCGGAGTCTCCCGCGAGAACCGGTCGCCCCGCCGCCTGGGCCTCCAGGAGAACGATGCCGATGCCTTCGATGTCGCCTCCGATCTGACGGTTCGGAAGGGCGAAGAGGTCGCACTGCTGATAGGCCTCGATGAGCTCGTCGTCGCTGATCTCGTCGAGAAACTGAACGTGTTCCGTGACGTCGGTCTCCGCGGCCAGCCTCTCCAGCGCCTCCCGTTCCTCGCCGGAGCCGACGATCGCGTAGAGGATCTTCGGGACGGCCCGACGCAACTCGGGGAGAGCGGAGATCAGAACATCATGCCCCTTGCGCTTCTGCAGGCGGCCGACAGTGAGAACCACGGGTCGATCACCCCAGCCGAGTCGCGCTCGCGTCTCCGGGGCGCGGTGCGCCGGACGGAAACGGCTGGTGTCCACGGCGGGGTGAAGCAGACTGATCTTGGTCTCGGGCATTCCCCAACGGGTCGTCAGAATCCGCCTCGCGTTGCGGCTGCTGACGATCATCCGGGAGGCGTTGCGCAGGACGAGGCCGAGGACGAGCGCCAGCTCGCGACTATGGTAGATCCGACGCTGGTGCCAAGCCGGGGCCTCCTCGGTGTTCGAAGGGTTGATCTCCTCACCGTGGGCGAAGCAGATGTAGGGAATTCCCATCGTGCGTTTGAGCATCCAGGCCAGAAAGCCCTCCGGAACCGAGCGACCGGCGTGGACGCAGGTGATCTCGTTCTCGCGGATGATCTTCCTGAGAGCGCCGAGTGCGCCGCGATAGTGGGAGAGGGTCGACGGCCGGATGAAGACCGAGGGAAAGGAGAGGGGAACCCGGTGCAGGTCGAGATCGTGGGTGGCATCGAACGCCGCCTGTTCCGGGTCCTCGCCCGCCGCGATCACGTAGCTGCCCTTCGGCATCCTCCGGTAGAGTTCCCAGAGGTGTCTGCCACTGCCGCCGATCTTGGGGGGAAAGACCTCGGTGAGGACGAGCGCGCGCATTCGAATCCCGATACGATCTCACACTGCCCGTCGCCGCGCTATGGCCGCCGCGCGCGTCGTTCGGGGCAGGGGAATCGGATGAATCGGAGCGTGTCGGAGCCCACCTCGGAGGAGACGTCAACCCGCCTTGTCGTCTTCTCCGACGATTGGGGGCGCCACCCCTCCAGCTGCCAGCATCTGGTGCGGCAGCTCCTCCCCCGCTACGACGTCGTCTGGGTCGACACCATAGGCACCAGGCCGCCGCGTCTCGACCTGCTGACGATGCGGCGCGGCTTCGGCAAGCTCCGGCGCTGGGCGGGGGGCGGGCTCCCGGTGAGCGCGGATCCGGCCGGGACCGGGCCTCCGGCGACGGGCTCTCCGGTGACGGGCCCTCCGGTGGCGGGCCCTCCGGTGGCGGACCCTCCGGTGACGGGCCCTCCGGTGACGGGCGCTCCGACCGCGGGCGCGGCGCCGACGGTTCTCTCGCCGGTCATGTGGCCGCGCTTTCGTCGCTCGTTCGAGCGGCGCCTGAATGCCGCGCTTCTCGAGCGGAGCCTTCGCGGAGCGCTGGACGACGGGCGCTCGACCCTGGGCGTGACCACCATTCCGCTGGTCGCCGACCTGATCGGCCGTGGTCCGGTCGATCGCTGGGTCTACTACTGCGTCGACGACCTGGCGGCGTGGCCGGGTCTCGATCGCCAGACCCTGCTCGACATGGAGCGCCGCCTGGTCGAGAGGGTCGATCAGATCGTCGTGGTGAGCGAGGAGCTGGAGCACCGCATCGCCGGCATGGGGCGCTCGAGCACGCTTCTGACCCACGGCGTCGACCTCGGGCACTGGGCCGGCTCGCAGGGTGCCGGCTCGCAGTGGGCCGGCTCGGCGCGGGCCGCAGATACCCGGACCGCAGGGCCCGTCGTGCTGTTCTGGGGAGTGGTCGATCGGCGACTGGACACCGCCTGGCTGCGCGCGCTGGCGGCTCGCCTGGAGGGGGCCCATACGGAGCGGGCCCGCATCGATCTGGTCGGCCCCGCCAACAACCCCGACCCCGAGATCGCCGCGATAGACGGCGTCGAGCTCGCCGGGCCGGTTCCCTACGACGACCTGCCGGAGCTCGCCGGTACCGCTGACGTACTGGTCATGCCCTACGCCGATATGCCGGCGACGCGCGCGATGCAGCCGCTGAAGCTCAAGGAGTACCTCGCCACCGATCGTCCGGTCGTGGTGAGCTCCCTGCCGGCGGTGGCTGGCTGGGAGGACGCCTGCGATGTCGCCGCCGACGCCCAGACCTTCGCCGAGAGTGTCGCGCGTCGCCTCTCGAGCGGCCTTCCACGGAGCCAGGCCGAGGCTCGGCGCCGGTTGGAGGACGAGACCTGGGCCTCGAAGGCGGCCGTCTTCGAGAAGGTCCTGCTCGGGGCCGGCTGAGGCCCGAGCCCTCTATCTCGATCCCCCTGGGGGCGATCCTCCTCGGGGCGATGCGTGCGTCGAGGGCATCCGCCGCGGCCGGAGCGGGGCCGGCAACAGCGGCCACGCGGGTCATTGCGGGTCGCCTCGGGGCTACGCATGATAGCGGACGTTGGACCCAGCCTTTCGAAAGCACTACCCTATCCACTTCGAGATCCGCGCGGAGCCCTCGCGGACGGGAAGCGCAGCGTGAGTCTCAAACAGGAACTGGTCGCAAAGCTCGCCGATCGAACCGCCGTCGTCGGTGTCGTCGGTCTCGGCTATGTCGGGTTGCCTCTGGCTCTGCGCTACGCGGAGTCGGGCTACCGCGTCGTCGGTCTCGACATCGATCCCCGCAAGGCCCAGTGTCTCTCGGCCGGCGAGACCTACTTCAAGCACATCCCGGCCGAGAGGGTCGCGGCAGCGGTGACGCGGGGGCTGCAGGCGACCGCGGACTACTCGCGCGTCGCCGAGCTCGATGCCCTGATCATCTGTGTCCCGACGCCCCTGCGCGAGCATCGGGAGCCGGACCTGAGCTTCGTCGTGCGCACGATCGAGACGATCACCGCTCACATGAGGCCGGGCCAGGTGGTGGCGCTCGAGAGCACCACCTACCCGGGGACCACCGAGGAGGAGCTGCGGCCGCGTCTCGAAGGCGCCGGCTTCGAGATCGGCGAGGACTGCTTCCTGGTGTACTCCCCGGAACGCGAGGACCCGGGCAACGCCGCCTACACGACCAGCACGATCCCGAAGGTGGTCTCGGGCGAGACCGCCGCCTGTCTCGAGGTCGGGGAAGCTCTCTATTCCGGGGTCATCGAGCAGCTGGTGCCGGTGAGCTCGACACGGGTCGCCGAGATGGTCAAGCTGCTCGAGAACATCCACCGCGCCGTCAACATCGGTCTCGTCAACGAAATGAAGATGGTCGCGGACAAGATGGAGATCGACATCTACGAGGTCATCGAGGCCGCCTCGACCAAGCCGTTCGGCTTCGTTCCCTACTACCCCGGCCCCGGGCTCGGCGGACACTGCATTCCGATCGACCCCTTCTACCTCACCTGGAAAGCCCGTGAGTACGGCGTCAACACCCGTTTCATCGAGCTCGCGGGTGAGGTCAACAGCTACATGCCGCGCTGGGTGGTCGGCAAGGTCGTCGAGGCGCTCAACTCGGATGCCAAGGCGGTCAAGGGCAGTCGCATCCTGGTGCTCGGAATCGCCTACAAGAAGAACGTCGACGACATCCGTGAGTCTCCGTCGGTGGAGATCATGGATCAGCTTCGGCAGCGGGGCGCGTCGGTCGACTACTGCGATCCCTATTTCCCCGTTTTCCCCGGCATGCGGCGCTACGACTTCGAGCAGGCGAGCGTGGAGCTCGACGCGGGACGTCTCGCGGGGTATGACTGCGTGATCATCGGTACCGATCACGACATCTTCGACTACGAGCTGATTCTCCGCGAGGCCCGGCTGATCGTCGACACGCGAGGTCGGATCCGCGATCGAGATCGCCGCGTGTTTCGCGCCTGAGCGGGCGGAGGGGTCCGTGGGCGACTACGACAACACAGCGGCCAGAATGGCCGAGCGACCCCGTGTATGGCTGGTCACCGGGGTTGCCGGGTTCATCGGCTCGAATCTGCTCGAGACACTCCTCGGGCTGGGCCAGACGGTGATCGGTCTCGACGATTTCTCGACCGGCCACCGGCACAATCTCGACGAGGTCCGCGCGGCTGTCGGTCCCGAGGTCTGGGAACGATTCAGTTTTCACGAAGGGGACATTCGCGACGTCGAGGCCTGCCGGCGTGCCTGCGAGGGAGCCGAGATCGTCCTCCATCAGGCGGCCCTGGGATCCGTGCCCCGATCGATCGAGGACCCGATTCGCACCAATCAGGCGAATATCGACGGTTTTCTGAACATGCTCGTGGCCTGTCGCGATGCGGGCGTCGACCGCTTCGTCTACGCGGCGTCCAGCTCGACCTATGGCGATCATCCCGGACTGCCCAAGGTCGAGGACGCGATCGGCAAGCCCCTGTCGCCCTACGCCGTCACCAAGCTGACCAACGAGCTCTACGCCGACGTCTTCGCCAGCACCTACGGGCTGCGCGTCATCGGACTGCGCTACTTCAACGTCTTCGGTCGGCGCCAGGATCCGAGCGGGGCGTACGCGGCGGTGATCCCCAAGTGGTTCGCCGGTCTCCTTTCGGGAGCCGGCGTGGTGATCAACGGCGACGGCGATACCAGTCGGGACTTCTGCTACATCGACAACTGCGTTCAGGCGAATCTTCTCGCCGGCACCACCGAGAACGGCGAAGCGTTCGCCCAGGTCTACAACGTCGCGTGCGGAGAGCGGACGACGCTCAACGAGCTCTTCGACATGATCCGGACGATCCTCGGCGAGTCGGATCCCGGAGTCCTCGGCGTCGAGCCGACCTACGCGGACTTCCGCGCCGGAGATGTACGCCACTCACTGGCGGACGTCTCCAAGGCCGGGCGACTGCTGGGCTATGAGCCCCGCTTCGATGTCGCGCGGGGCCTGCGCGCCGCCGTCGACTGGTACCGGACCCGGCTCGGTGCCGACGACGACGCCGATCGTTGAGCCGGTCGCGCACCGGTAGAATCCTCCCGTGACGTCGCGACTGGTTCTGCACACGCGAGTCGTACGCGGCTCGGGCGGCGGTCCGGACAAGACGATCCTCAACTCGCCGCGCTTCCTCGAGGACTCGGGGTACCCGATGCTCTGCGCCTACATGCGCCATCCCGAAGACGAGGGCTTCGCCAGGCTCGAGGAGCGGGCCAGGCGCTGGGGGGCGCCTCTGCTGCCCGTCGACGATTTCGGTGCGCTCGATCGCGGCCTGCCGGGCCGCTTTCGCGACATCTGCGAGAGACATGGTCCGGTCATCTGGCATGGGCACGACTACAAGAGCAACCTGCTCGGTCTGATGGTGAGGCGCTCGTATCCGATGCGTCTGGTGACGACGGTTCACGGTTGGGGAGTCAAGGGGAGCCTCAAGACCAACGCCTACTACCTCTTCGACCGCTTTCTGCTGCGCTACTACGACGAGGTGATCTGCGTTTCAGAGGATCTCGAGGCCCGCTGTCTGGCGAGCGGAGTGGCGCCCGAGCGCTGCTGGCACGTGCCCAACGCCATCGACACCCAGGAGTACCGCCGCCGCCGTCCGGCGGCCGAGGCCGAGGCCAGGGGCGAGCTCGGTGTTCCCCCCGGCCGGCTGGTGCTCGGTGCCGTCGGCCGCCTCTCCCCGGAGAAGGCCTTCGACGCTCTGATCGGCTCGGTCACCGAGCTGGTGAGTCGGGGCCACGATCTCGAGCTCTGGATCGTCGGTGAGGGGCCCGAGCGCTCGCGTCTCGAGTCCCGTATCGCTGCGTCGTCGGCGCCGGACCGTGTGAAGCTGTTGGGCTACCGGGGCAACACCATTCCCTACTACGAGGCGATGGACGTCTACGCTCTGTCGAGCACTCGCGAGGGACTGCCGAACGCCCTGCTGGAGGCGATGGCCTTCGGTATCCCGGTCGTCGCGACGCGCATCGCCGGCGTCCCGGGACTGGTCGAGGACGGTGTCGGTGGCCTCCTCATCGAGCCTGGCTCGGAAGCGGCGTTGACCGGTGCGCTCGAGACGCTGCTCGGTGACCGCGACCTGCGGCATCGCCTGGGACAGGGGGCTCGGGAGAAGATCGAGACGAGGCACTCGTTCGCGCGGAGGATGGACGCGATCCGCGCCATCTACGACCATACGCTCAGCGACCGGACCGACTCGTGACCCGACCCGCACAGAATCCGACAGAGCGGACCGTCCGCGTCGTCGAACATCCGCGGCGGGGAATGGCGGCGCGATCTGCCAAGAGCCTGGCGCAGGCCGCGGCCACCCTACTGCTGCTTCCCCGCTGGCTTCTCTACTCGATCAACCGCAGAATCTCGGGTCGCGAAGAGGCCTTCGTCGCTGCCAGTGAAGGGTTGGCTCGTATCCCCGGGCGACGCGGCCTCTACATGCGTCAGGCCTTCTACCGGCGGACTCTGGCGTCCTGCGGACGGGATGTCTACTTCGGCTGGTTGACCGTCTTCACCAAGGCCGCGGCCCGGGTCGGTGACCGGGCGTACTTCGGGCGTGGCTGTGGCGTCGGGTGGGTCGACATCGGCGAGGGCGTCATGCTGGCCGATGGCGTTCAGGTCCTCAGCGGAGCCCGTCAACACGGCCGGTCCAGCAGTGCGAAAGGGAGCCACCAGGACGAGGCGCAGGAGTACAGACGGGTCGAGATCGGAGCCGGGGCCTGGGTCGGAACCAACGCCATCGTGATGGCGGACGTCGGTGAGCGAACCGTGGTCGGAGCCGGCGCCGTGGTTGTCGAGCCCCTTCCGGCCGACGGCACCGCAGTGGGCGTGCCGGCCCGTTTGCTGCGAAACCGCTAGCCCGGGCACGCGGCGAGGACATGACCGAGGAGCTTAGGTGAGCGTGCGCTGGATCGGCGCCAGCCTGCTCGGTGTGGTGTGCCTTGCAGCGGGCGGTGCCGAGGCGCCGGGAGGCGCGCCCGTCGCCAGTGCGGATGTCGTTCTCTGCCCGGCGACTCGCGATGTGTGGATCTCGGCCGTCGACGGGGAGCAGCGATACAACATGGGCGCCGCCCGTCGCCTGAAGCTCAAGCAGTGGCAGGAGCTGGCCTTGATCGACTTCGACGTCTCGGCTCTTGCCGGAGCGAGGGTCCGCCGCGCCGCCCTGGTGGTCACGCCGGTCGGCGGGGCGCGCCTGGGGCTCAACGGCGGTAGCGATCTCGCCTGGCTCTCGGTGTCGACGATCGCCCACGAATGGACCGAGGGGAGGTCCTGGAGATACGCGGTCGATCGCTCGGGTCATGGAGCGACCTTTCTCGAATCCTCCCACGGACGGGACGACTGGGGCTTCGAGGGCGCGAGAGTCTGGGACGTCACTCTCGGCAACGGCAACACCCTGCGCCAGGACGGACGGCTCGAGCCGGCCACCTCGGCGTTCACGGGTGAGCCGGCACTGCGCCTCGAGCTCGACCCGCGCCTGGCAGAGGCACTCGTCGCCGGGGCCAGCCACGGTCTCCTGTTGATGGATGGATCCACCGACGTCGGGACCAACGCCTTCATCGCCAGCCGCGAGAGTGGCGACGGCCCCTATCTGGAGGTCGAGGTCGAGCCATCGGCGGCCGCGGCTCCTGCCCCGCCGATCGATGTGGTGGCGCTACCGGCTCCGGGGTGGGCGACCGAGGTCCGGGGAGCCGCCGAGGTGACCCTGAGGGCTCCGGATGGGGCCTTCTCCTACAACGTTCAGGTCGACGGTCGGGCTGTCGAGCGCTGGCAGATCCCGTTCGCGGGGAAGCCCGGGGAGCTCCAGACGCTTCGCCTTCTCGATCTCGAGCCCGATCGACCCTCCCGTCTCGAGATCGAGGCCGTCGGCGCGACCGGCCGGCGTTCCGGTGCCGCTCGGGTCTCGGTGCGTTCGAGCGGAGCCCTTGCGGCGGACCCCCTGCCGCCACTTCCCCATCTCGCCGCCGGCTCACCGCCCCGGCTCGGGCGGGCGACGGTCTTCGCCCTCCCGGAGCTGATGCGCCTCGACCCGGTCGGTGGCGGGGTGCTCGGAGAGCGTGGCGTCGGAGAGATCCGCCGATCGAATCCGGTGTGGAGCGGAGCCGATCGTCGGGTGGTCCTGAGCGCGGCGCGTGGCGAGATCGTCGGCTTCCAGATCGCCATCGAAGGGACTGCCGATGGGATCCGGATCGAGCCGGGCGGGTTGGGCCGTGTCGCCTCCGGGAGCCCGGATGCCGTTCCTCACGAGGGCGGCGCCGAGGCCCGGGTCGACGAGGTCATCGGCGCGTCACACTACAGGCTGTGGCGCACCTGGCACGTCGACGGCTATCCGGAGTACGCCCTGCCGCTCTCGGCCCCGGTCGTTCTGCCGAGCGCCGACAATCCGGTGCCGGACCAGAGCGTGCAGACGATCGCGGTCGACCTGCATGTGCCGACCAACGCAGCGCCCGGTCGGTATTCGGGCGAGATCGTCGTCGTCACGTCGGAGGGTCGCCTGCGGCTCGACGTCTCGCTGCGGGTCTACGACGTGGCGCTGCCGCGACGGCCGACCTTCCTTGTCGAGCTCAATACCTACCGCGGCCCCGGCAGGGCCGGTAGCGAGCGCTTCATCGACAGCTTCCGGCTCGCCCACTACCACCGGGCGACGATCAACCGCGTTCCCTATACCCACCGCGGCGCGGTCTACGACGACTGGAGCCCGAAGCTCGACGGCGGCGGAAGGATCGTCGACTGGGGCGACTTCGATCGTCACCTGGGCGGCCTCCTCGACGGCTCGTGGTTCGCCGATAGCCCGAGGGCCGGAGTCCCTGCGCCGGTGCTCTACCTGCCGCTCTTCGAAGGGTGGCCGCTCGACTACCGGGATCACTACCGGCCCGGGCCGGGAGTCCCGCTGCGCGTCCGGGAACCGCTCGCGAAGCTGCGGCACGACACTCTGGCGCTCCCACTCGAGGAAGCGCTCGATCCGAGGTTCAAGCGGGCCTTCGTGCGGGCGGTCCGGGCGTTCTATCGCCATATCGAGGCGAAGGGATGGGACCGGACCCTGTTCCAGGTCTATCTCAACAACAAGCCCCGTTACGGCTACACCCTGTGGACCCTGGACGAGCCCTTCGAGTATCTCGACTGGGCCGCGGTCAACGCCTTCGCCAGGCTCACCCGCCAGGCCCTCCAGCAGCCGGAGCTGTACGCCCCGGGCTTCCAGGAGTCGCTGCTCGAACGGGGCGCCGACGGCGACGGACCGCGCCGCCCCACGGTGCTCTTCCGGGCGGACGTCTCTCGGCCGATGTGGATGGGTAGCGTCGCCGACGGCCTCTACAACGCGCTCTACGTGGGCAGTGACTCCCTCCCCCTGAGGCGGTTGCTCCGAGCTCATCGTGAGCGCATGCCGGCGCTGATCTACGCCTACGGAACCCCGCCTCCGGTCGAGGCCGGCGGACAGCGGGTGGCTGCCTGGTGCCTGGAGGCCTTCTCGGCTCATGCCGAGGGGGTTCTGCCCTGGCAGTCGATCGCCGGGCCCGAGGCGCTCGAGACGCCGACCGCGACCGGTCTGGTCGTCGATGGCGGCCCGCTGGGACACGCGATCGCCTCCTTGAGGCTGCACGCGCTGCGGCGCGGGGCGCAGGACGTCGAGCTCCTGCGCCTGCTCGGTCGTCGGGAGGGTCTCAGCCGGGATCAGCTCGCGCACCTCGTGGCGACCACCCTCGGTGAAGGCTCGCCGCTCCCGCCGAGTCCGAGCTGGAAGGACGTGGACGGACTCACCACCTCCTCGTTCTATCGCCTGAAGAGAGGGATCCTCGAACGCCTCGAGACGGGGGGCGAGCGCCGGCCCTAGGGCGGCCCTCAGCTTCGTTTCGGAGACTCGTCGGGCCGCGGGTTGGGGACGTAGAAGGGGCCGATGGAGAGGCCGTCGAGGTGACCGCGCAGGAAGGCCCGGACCGCGTCGTGCGGAGTGCAGACGATGGGCTCCTCGTGCATGTTGAAGCTCGTGTTGATGAGACTGGGGATACCCGAGAGCTTCCGATACTCGTCGACGATGTCGTAGTAGCCGGGGTTCACCTCGCGTCGGACGAGCTGGGGCCTGGCGGTCCCGTCGATGTGCACGGCGGCCGGGCAATCGCGCTTCATCTGCTCGGTGCAGTCGAAGGTGACGGTCATGAACTCGGCCGAGTGCTCCGCACCGCTCAGGTTCTCGTAGCAGTCGTAGCGGGATTCCCAGAGAGTGACCGGCGCGAAGGGCATGAACTCGGTCCGTCCGAGTCTCTGGTTGAGCCACTGGTTCACGTCGGGCTCCCGTGCGTGGTACAGGATCGACCGGTTCCCGAGAGCTCTCGGGCCGTACTCCATGCGGCCGTCGAATCGGGCGACGACCTCTCCCCCGTGGAGACGTCGGGCGACCTCCGCGGCGAGATTGTCGGGTCGCGAGAACTCGAGTCCCTCGTTGCGCAGCTCGCTCTCGATCTGCTCCTCGCCGTAGCAGGGCCCGAGTAGCGCATCGGTGAGCGGCTCGCCGACACCGCCGGGCCAGGAGAGATGAAGCGCGATGCCGGTACCGCAGCCACCATCACCCATGTTCGGGTAGACGAAGATGCCCTCGACTCCGTCGACCTCGTGAATCCGCTGATTCATCTTGACGTTGGCGACCACGCCCCCGGACAGGACGACGTTGGAGCAACCGGTCTCAGCCACCCAGTGCTCGACGACACTCGCCGCGACGACCTCGAGGACGTTCTGGTAGGCCGCTGCGACATCGATCATCGGGTAGTTCGAAGCCAGGTGCCGGGAGAAGTAGACGTTTAGATTCTGCAGGATGCGGAAGGACCCTGGTGTGGTGGTGTCGAAGCGGGACAGGAGCACCCCGGACAGCACCTCGGGGTCTCCGTAGGCGGCCAGTCCGACGATCTTGCCCGCATGACGGCTGGGGTTGAAGCCGAGGGACGCGGTCACCGTCTCGTAGTAGGTGCCGAAGGAGAATGGATACCTGAAGCCCTGAAGGCGCCGGATCTTGCCGCCCTCTCCCAGGCTGATGGATCCGGCGAGCCCGCTGCCGTATCCGTCGAGGGTGACGATGAGTGCACGGTCGAAGCCGCTCGAGTAGTAGGAATTCGCCGCGTGCGACAGGTGGTGCTCGTAGCGATTCAGTTTTCCCAACAGGCCCGCCGCCAGCAGGCGACTCTCGAGCTCCCGGTTCCAGCGCTGGTGCTCGTTGATCGCTTCGCGCGTCCAGCGTCGCGAGCAGGAGCGCGCCATCGCCCGGGAGGTCCAGCCCGATACCCCTGCCAGAGAGTAGAAGGCCTCCTTGAGCGGGCCCTTCTCCATCCTCTGGTTCGGGTCGTCGAGTCCATGAACCGGGTCGCTGCGATCGGGTACGCGAGCCGAGGCCCGGCGCAGCTCGGCGCGCAGGTCACCACCACGGAAGCTCTCCTGGAATCGACCCTCCTCCTCGAAGCAGCGGCGGATCAGTGCCGCCTCGTCGGGCCAGTCGAGGAAGGGATAGGCGACGATGTCGATCTCGTCGGCGCTGGTTCCGGTGTGGGCGAGGCAGGCCTCGAGAGCCTGCTGCGGGAAGCCGGCGTGCTGCTTGTGTCGACTGAACCGCTCCTCCGCCGCGGCGAAGAGAATGCGGCCGTCCTCGACCAGCGAGACGGTCGCGTCCTTGTCGAGTGGAGAGATTCCGAGGATCTTCATTCGTCCGACCCGTCTGGAGCGCCGTGCGCCGAGCGTCGAGCGCCCGGTGCCGGCTGACGGGAGGGCCTGGTGCGATACCGATCTATTGACTGCGACTATCGACTGCGAACCGCTCCCGGAGCTCGAGCGGCGTCATGCTCACACCACCGAGCTCATCGATGAAGAACTCGAGGTACCGGCGGAGCCTACCAAGAAACTCCTGCAGCTCGTCGTGATTCCTGACATAGGGAGTGTGTCCGGGCTCGAGGGACGGCGAGTGGTAGCACATGGTGAAAAGACGGACGCCGCGGCGTAGGAGCGCCAGCGTCAGCCGTCGCATCTCGGCGAAGGTGTAGCCCTCCGGCGAGAGGTGGAGGCGCTCGATCGCTCCGAGGCGAGACAGGATGCCGGCGACGCGCAGACGCTCCGGCAGGGGCTGCTTGGCCAGGCTGTAGATCCGGTGCGCGCCGGGACGCCAGAAGCCGACGTAGGCTCCGCTGCACGGGATTCCGAGCAGGCGTCGCCCGGACCCGAACCAGAAGGGCTTGCAGGTCGCGTCGACGTAGCTCGGACCGCCCTCGTCCCGGTAGTCGTAGGGAGGGCTGAAGCTGAGGTCGACGAGGTATCCCTGCGCCTCGAGGATCGACGCCGTTCGGGGCCCGAAGCCGTAGCGCCCCGCTTTGTAGATCACGGGCGGCTCGCCGAAGGTCTCCTCGAGCCGTCGGCCGAGATTCGCCAGCTTGCCGCTTTCGAGGTGTTGCGGGAGGTTGCCGGCGAACGAGTTGCGCACCGAGATCTCCTCCTCGACCGGAGGGGTCACCCAGGGGTGGAGATGGGCGCCGAAGACGGCGCGGCCGTCGGCGACGAACTCTCGCAGCGGAGCGCTTCCCGACGCGCTCGCCGCGACCGGATAGTCGACGACGTAGCAGGGCCGGACCCCGAATCGATCGAAGATCTCCTGACCCCGCCCGGCATGCGCCATCGCCGTCACCGAGGTCGCCGCCGGATCGAAGGGAGCGCCCCACTCGAACTCCTCCTCCGTGTCGATCACCGAGAGCAGCATGGGCGGCGACTCCCGCGGCACATCCACCAGCTCCCGGTCGAGACCGATGCCGTCACCCGTCACGCGCTCGTCTCCCTAGCCTGCATCGTCCACCAGGCTCCGTAGCGAGCCGCCGGAGATGCCCGTGGGTACCAGGAGGCTGGTGAACAATGCAGGCTAGCTCCAGTCGGCATCCGACTCGTACCCGTAGAGCAGCAACAGATCGTTGTAACGCTCCTTGAACACGGCCACGTGGCGTTCGGTGAAATGATTGCGCCAGTCCCCCGCCACTCCCTTGCGGTAGTGGCTACCCAGATCCTCGGCCCCCTGCTTTCTGCCGCCGGTCTTCTTCTTGAAGTCCTGCTCCCAGGTGAGCCCGAGCAGACGCTCCGCCGGGAGCCGGTCGAGCCGGAACGGCAGGGCGAGCCGGTTCCCTGCCAGGCTCTCGAGCCGGCGGCAGACCTTTGAGAAGAGATAGGCGAGACGCAGACCGGCGTCGAGGTCGGCGGGATGAACGAGATCGAGGTACTCGAAGGCGGCCAGGAGTTGCCGGTAGGGGTCCGCGGTCACGTCCTCCATACGCAGGGTGAGGATTCCGTCGACCGAGGCGGGCCAGGAGCCCATCTCTTCGAGGTGTGAGGCGACGAACTCCATGTCGAGCAGAATCCCCTCCTCCTCGTCGACCGCCTGCAGTCGCTCGCGGTGCGCGATCAGCTCCGGCCAAGAATCGGTTCGGTGGGTGTTGCGATGCGAGAAGTACCCCGAGACGCAGACGTCCCGCGGGTCCCTGACCATGTGGATCCCGCGGTGCGGCGGGAGCTCCGCCACGTGGCCGTAGTCGGCGTTCGTGTAGATGAGGAAATCGAGCCCGCGCCCGCGAACGAAGCTCGGCAGGTCGCTATCGAAAAGGGTCTCGGACCAGACGATCTCGCGCCGCAGGCCGAGCTCGCGGCAGACCTCGCTGCATATGTGAGCCAGCCAGGAGCTGGCGCACTTGTGGTGCCCGTAGAACGCGAGCAGGGACCGCTCCCGGCTCACGCGCGGCTCTCTCCATCCATGAGCGGATTCTAGTGCGGGCGCGGAAGGAAATCAGTTGCCGCGGCCGAGGCCCACCCACCTGGCCAGTGAGGCGCGCTCCTCGGCGCGGAGACCGAGGACGAGCCCGCCGGCGGCGACCAGGAGCGCGAACACGGCACCCTCCGACAGCAGGCCGGCCCAGCCTCGCAGCGGAGAGCGACCCGCGACCGCCCATGCCGCCAGCGCTGCGGCGGCGAGCGTCGCCGCCGCCGGGGTCAGCGCCTCGCGCGTGAAGCGGGCCAGCGACAGGCCACTCAGGCTGAGGGCCCTCCGGGTGAGGGCGACCCGTCCCAGGAGAGACGCTCCGAGCAGCGCCCACGGCACCGCGAGAATACCCAGCGCCTTGCCGAGACCGAGCGCCAGGACAACCGCGAGCGCCCCCTGGCCGAGCTTGATGATGCAGAGCTCTCTGACCCGGCGCATGCCGATCAGGGCCTGCTGCGGTCCGGCCAGTCCGTGGAGGAAGACGCGATCGACAGCGACGATCGTCAGCACCGTGGCCGCGGAGACGAACTCGGCCTCCCGGAGGAAGCTGGGGTCCTCCAGCCACTGGAAGATGAATGACTCGCCCCAGAAGGCCGCGCCGAGCGCGATGACTCCGGCGAGGATGAGGCCGATCCGCGTCGAGGTCATCAGGACCTCGCGCAGCCCCTCCCGGCTACCCTGCGCATCGGCGGCGATGGCCGCCGGCGTGAGGGCGAAGGTATAGCCCTGCACGCCCACCTGCGCGTGGGTCACCAGGGCCACTCCGAGGCCGTAGACGGCGATCGCCTCGGATCCGAACAGCAGAGGGACGATCACCAGATCGACGTTCGACAGATAGAGGTCGTAGAGGCGGCCCCCGAACATCCACTTGCCGTAGTCCACCGTGCGGCGGAGCGTAGCGCGGTCGAACAGCGACAGGCTGACCTCGAGCCTCGGCTCGATCCGAAAGGCCGCCCAGCCCTGGCCGATGAGACCGACCAGGGCCCCCAGGGTCGTCGCCGTCGCGACGCCCAGCAGGCCGTACCCGAGCGAGAGGAGCCACAGGATTCCCGCCGCTCCCACGAAACGGCCCAGAATCGTGAGCCCGTTGAGCACCTCGAACCGATTACAGCCGACCAGCACGGCGCTGAGGATCTGCAGCGGAACGCGCGCGATCGCGGCGACGGCCGAGAGGAAGAACGCCCACCGGATCTCCGTTACGGAGAGCCCCCCGGGCTCGACCCACGAGGGAAAGACCCATGCCCAGATCGCCGCCAGTAGCGTCGCCGCCAGTGCCGCCAGGGTCAGCGAGACGAGGGCGGTCGAGACCACCCGGTTGACCTCTTCGGTCCGTCCCTGTGTCCGGTAGCGCGTGAAGTACTGGATGACGCCCTGGAAGAAGCCCAGATCGAGCAGCCCGAAATAGGCGCAGGCACTGACGATGAAGGTCCACACTCCATAGGAGCGGTTCCCCCAGGTCGGATCCTTCAACCCTTCGATGACGTGGGGCGTGACCCAGAACGCCAACAGGACCGCCACGAGGGCGTTGGCCCAGTTGGACGCTACGTTGACAGTGAGGCGTCGCACGAGGCGGCAGGCCGCACTCTATACGAGAGGTCCCCGGCGGTGAAGCCACCTCGGGACCGATTCGCCGATTCGTACTGCGGGACGGTGAACGTGACGAGATTGCGTCGTGCCGTAGCGCTTCTCGGGTTCGTGCGATGGCGGTCGGGTCCGTACGGGGCCGTGACCGGGGCCACTGGCGGCCCGGAGTACCGCGCTCGGGGCGCAACCCGGTGGTCGGCCTGCTTTCGGCGCGGGCTCAGTTCGGCAGGCGACCGCGAATCAGGGGGCCCACGCGGTTGGCCAGCGGCAGCGGCAGGCGCGACCAGAGCTGCGCCAGGCGCGAGTTGCCGCCGGCGCTCATGTAGACGTCGTCGTCCAGCCGCGCGCGGTGACGATCGTAGATGGTCCAGTAGAGCGGTACGGCCTCGGCACCCCACTGCTTCTTGAAGCGGTAGGTCCCCGTGCCGGTCGACGAGCGACCGAAGTCGAAGCTGACGAGGCCCTCGGAGAGACCGTCCCGCAGCACTCTCCAGTAGAGGGAGTGGTTGGGGCAGGAGGGACGCGCCGAGAAGAGCGACGAGGCCCAGGGGACCACCAGGCCGTCGCGGAAGCGGATCGCGACCCCGCCGCCGACGGCCCGTCCGTCGCCGTCTTCGGTCAGGTAGAGGCGCGCGTCATCGTCGAAGCGCCGGAGAACCTGACGGAAGAGCTCACCCGAATGGACCGGAGACCCGAGGTCGCGCATGTTGCGACAGAAGACCCGGTAGTAGCGCGCCAGCTCGGAGAGATCCACCTGACGGGTGGTGAGGCCGTCACGTTCGGACTTGCGGACCTGATTGCGGACCTTCCCTCCGAGCCTCGACCAGAGGTCCTCCTCGCTCGTCCCCAGCTCGAGCACGAAGCGGAAGCGATCGGTGGTACGCGTGGGGTCGGGTGGGTCGGCGAAGGATCCCCGCAGGTCGACGCGGTCGACCCCGAGCCGCGCCAGCAGGTCGAATGCGGCCTCCCGGAGGCCCGCCGCCGCCCCGCCGGAGGACGCGAGAAGACCCCCTTGGTCGAGATACGGCAGCGACACGAGGCAGTTGCCGGACAGGCGCCCGCGCATCTGTACGAGCGGGAGGATGCCGCGCCACTCCCCGTCCTCCTCGATACACAGGTAGTGGCAACGCCGCCGGTACGTCACCTCGAAGACCTCACGCCATGCCCATCGATGACAGTAGGTCGCCTCGGAATGCTCGTCGACGTAGAGATCCCAGAGGGTCCTGTCTTCGGGAGTGGCCAGCCTGATGGTGGGACTCGTCATACTCGGACTCGCCCGAGAGCTCGGATAGAGTGACTCAGACACTACCGGACGGCCATGGCGGACTTTATGATATTTCCGGGCCCGGCCGCTGGAGAGACTGCACGTGCGTGAGATTCTGCTGCTGACGTTGATCTACGGCAGCCTTCCGGTTGCCATATTCAGCCCCTTCTACGGCCTGCTGGTGTTCTCCTGGCTGGCCTACATGAGGGCTCCGGACTACGCCTGGCTGTCGAGTCCGGAGCGCCTTTCCCTCTGGGTCGCCGTGGGCGTGCTTGTCGGCCTGGTGCTCCACCTGGGCAAGGAGCGGCTGGCGGTCCTTCGCGTCGAGACGGTTCTCTTGGCCGCCCTCGGTCTCTGGTTCGCGCTGACCGGCATGACCGCGGTCGTCCCGTCGTTGTCTGAGTACTGGGTCGAGAACTTCACCAAGATCATCGTCGTCAGCATCCTCACGACCGGCCTGGTGCAGACGCCACAGCGCCTCAGGGCTCTCCTGCTCGTGATCACCTTCTCGCTCGGCCTATTGGGAACCAAGTTCGGTCTCTTCGGCCTGATGCGCGGTGGCGCCCAGATCCATCAGGGACCCGGTGGCTTCATGCTCGACAACAACGCCCTGGCTCTCGCCTTCGCGATGACCCTGCCCCTGCTGGCCGGACTCGCCGTGGGAGACAAGGCGCGCTGGGTCCGCGTCACGGCGGGAATCATGATCCCGTTCACGGTCCTCAGCATTATCTTCACCTTCTCTCGCGGTGGCTTTCTCACTCTCGGCGTCGTCGGACTGCTGATCATCCTGCGCTCCGGGCGCCCCTTTCTGGCGATGGCTCTGGTCGCCATCAGCGCCATCGGGTTCCTCACCCTGACCCGGGAGGGATTCCAGGCCCAGTACAGGGAGCGAGCGGAGAGCATCAGCAGCTACGAGGAGGACGCCTCGGCCACCGGACGGATCGACGCCTGGAAGACCGCCTGGAAGATGTCCCAGGACTACCCGATCGTCGGAGTCGGCCCGGACAACTTCATGGAGCTCTACTCGCAGTACGGAGGCGTCGGCGAGAGGGTCAAGGTGACGCACAACTCCTATCTGCAGTTCCTCTCCGAGAGCGGCTGGCCTGCGGTCTTTCTCTACGCGGCACTCTTCATCGTGCCGATGATCAACCTCGAGCGACTGCGACACAAGAAGGATCCACCCTGGGTCGCCGGGTACGCCAGCGGCATTCAGATATCGATGGTCGGCTACGGTGTCGGCAGCCTGTTCCTCGACATGGCCTACTTCGATCTCTTCTACCACCTGGTGGCGATCAGCGTCTGCCTGGATCTGGTCTCCGACATGCCGGAGGAGGCCGAGGAATCGGTGGAGGTCGAGGAGACTCCGGCCGAGGGGATTCCGTGGTGGAAACAGGCGCCGGCGTCGCGCTTCGGTCGCTAGGTCGAGCTCTCCCCGAGACCGTGCGAGCATGGTCGCGGAAGGCCTTTGTGTAGTACCATTTACACTCGCTTCTGGTGTGGATGAGCGGGCAGGACACCCGGGGAGTCCTTGCTTTTGAGGGTGTCGAACGTGCTACGTCTCTTCAATCGTTACTTCTTCGTTCCCA
The DNA here is from genome assembly GCA_965223875.1 of Candidatus Multivoradales bacterium. GTDB lineage: Bacteria > Acidobacteriota > Thermoanaerobaculia > Multivoradales > JAHEKO01 > CBDCXS01. The sequence continues at coordinate 327,691 of OZ245024.1, forward strand.
CGATCGTCTCGCTGGCTGTCGAGTCCGGGCTGCTGTGGCTCGCCGTCTGGGTCAGCTCGCGGCTGCGAGGCTGGATCTTCTACGGGCGACTCGGGCTCGACCCGCCGCCGTACTTCGACTCCTATTTCGAGATCCGAGCGACGATCTTCGTCGCCGTGGTGCTGCTGGCCCTCTACTTCAACGGGCTCTACGACCTGGGTGAGCGCCTCAGCCGCCGGCAGGCTTGGATTCGGGGCGCCCGGGCCCTGCTGATCGCCGCGGCGATCCTCTTCGTCCTCTACTACGCCACCTACCCGGTTCTCACCATCGGACGGGGGACCTTCCTGCTCTCGCTGACCCTGGGCGCCGGTCTGCTCCTCGCCTGGCGGCGTCTGCTGATGTGGTTCCTGACTTCGGTGGCGTTCAGCGGCCGGATCCTGATCATCGGTGCCGACGACTCGGCCGTCGAGCTCGCTCGGGAGGTCCTCGACCGGACGCATCTGGGTTATCAGATTCTCGGCTTCCTGGACGACGACCCGAAGCTGCAGGGAAAGAGACTGCTCAATCCACGCGTCATCGGCAAGACGAGCCACGTCTGGGAGCTGGCGCGGGCCAATCGAGCCACCAGCATCGTGGTCGCCGGGCTCGAGAAGAGGGGCCGCATCGACATGGGAGGTCTCCTCAAGTGCAAGAACTACGGCATTCCGGTCGTCGAGGGGTCCACCTTCATCGAGCAGCTCACCGGTCGCATCCCGCTCGACACCCTGCGTATCTCCTGGCTGGTCTTCTCCGAGGGGCTGGTGGTCTCGCCACTCACCAAGGTGATGAAGCGTGCGACCGATCTCTTCATCGCGGTCGTGCTCCTCGTCCTGCTGGCGCCATTGATGGCGCTGGTGGCGGTACTGATCAAGCTCGACTCCCGTGGCCCGGTGCTCTACCGTCAGGAGCGCATCGGATTCCGCGGCAAGCGATTCGTCCTGCTCAAGTTCCGCTCGATGACGACCGATGCGGAAGCCTCCGGCGAGGCCCAATGGGCTCAGGAGCGTGACCCCAGAGTCACCAGACTGGGTCGGTTCCTCCGCAAGACACGCGTCGACGAGCTGCCGCAGCTCTGGAACGTTCTCGTCGGCGAGATGAGCCTCATCGGCCCGCGGCCGGAACGAGACGTCTTCGTCAAGCAGCTCCGTCAGCTGTCGCCCTTCTACGACCAGAGGCACATGGTACGCCCGGGTATCACCGGTTGGGCACAGGTCATGGCGCCATACGCCTCAACTGTCGAAGAATCACTGGAGAAGCTCGAGTTCGATCTCTTCTACCTGAAGAACCTCTCGTTTCTCCTCGATATGACGATCATCGTCAGCACCATCAGGACGCTGCTGCTCGGACAGGGATCGCGATGAAGATCCTCTATCTCAGTCACTGCCTGCCCTACCCTCCGACCAAGGGGGACAAGCTCCGCGCCTACCACGAGATCCGCCATCTGGCGCGCCGGCACGAGGTGCATCTGCTCTGCCTCGACCGGGCCAAGCACGAATCGGAGGATCTGCCCGCCCTGAGGAAGATCTGCGCCACGGCCGAGGTTTTCCACCTGGAGAAGCGTCGTGCCCGCCTGCGAGCCGTCCGGGCCCTCTTCTCCTCCACTCCGCTGACTCTCGCCTACTATCGATCCGGCTCGTTCGCCAACCGGGTCAGGGAGGTCGCCGAACGTCACGACGTCGACATGGTCATGGCGTACTGCTCGTCGATGGCGCCCTATGCCCACATGATCGAAGGCGTTCCCAGGGCCATCGACCTGGTCGACGTCGACTCGGCGAAGTGGGAGCAGTACGCACAGTACGCCGCGCCTCTGAAGCGTCCCATCTACGCCCTCGAGGCGAGTCGCCTGCGCCGCTACGAGTCCTGGATCGGCGCCAACTTCGACCGCGTCATGCTCTCCACCAGCCAGGAGGTCGAGCGCTTCTCGACCTTCGCACCCGACTCCCGTGTTCTGGCGCTGCGCAATGGGGTCGATCTGGACAACTTCCATCCCCTCGGCCTGCCGAAGAACAGGGTGCCGACGCTCGTCTTCACCGGCCAGATGGACTACTTCCCGAATGTGGACGGCGTCGCCCACTTCTGCCGCGAGGTCTTCCCACGACTGCGGACACGCTTCCCGGACATCGAGTTCGTGATCGTCGGTCGGTCGCCGACCCTGGCGGTGCAGAGGCTGGGGGCGCTGCCGGGCGTCTCGGTCACCGGCTTCGTCGTCGACGTACGGCCCTTCCTCACCCGAGCCTGGATCTTCGTAGCGCCTCTGCGGATAGCCCGTGGGGTTCAGAACAAGGTTCTCGAGGCGATGGCCATGCAGCTTCCGGTCGTCTGCCACGAGCAGGTCATGGCCGGATTGACCGACAGTGATCTGGAGCCCGGCAAGGACCTGCTGGTCGCGGGCGACGCGGACGGCCTCGAGCGCTCCGTCGCGCAGCTGGTGGAGAACGAGCACGATCGCCGGCGTCTCGGCCTGACCGGTCGTGACAAGATCACCAGGTCCTATTCCTGGAATCGCAACATGATCGCTCTCGACGACGTGATGAGGGATCTGACGCCACCCTCCGCTCAGCAGTCGGCAGGGCGGGCCGCGTCGCCCCTGGTGCCGGTGGCCGAACAGCTCAGCTCCGTTGTCAGCGACACCAGCCCGGTGGCCCCGGCGGACACCGGAACGATCCTCAGGCCGGTCCGTAGGGTCTAGGGGTGGTCGACGGTGGTGATTCCGGAGGCTGAGCGCGACGGGGCGGAGCCGCGGCGGTCGAGCGGGTCGGCATCGTCGGGTGGCGAGCGCCTCGCCGAGGCGGCTCCGGGAAGCTCGACGGAGATTCGCAACGCCTTTTCGGTCGACGTCGAGGACTACTATCAGGTCGTCGCCTTCGAGAAGGTCGTCTCGCGCCAGCGCTGGGAGGAGTACGAGCCCAGGGTGGAGCGCAATACGCTGCGCCTCCTGGAGCTCTTCGCCGAGCACGACGTCAAGGCGACCTTCTTCGTGCTCGGTTGGGTGGCGAAGCACCATCCTCGTGTAGTCCGAGAGATCCAGGCTTCCGGACACGAGGTCGCCAGTCACGGCTGGGACCACCGGCGGGTAACGGAGCTGAGCCCGGTCGAGTTCCGGGAGGACATTCGGCGGACCAAGGCCGTTCTGGAGGATCTGTCGGGCGTCGAGGTCATCGGCTACCGGGCACCCAACTACTCCATCGTCGAGGAGACCCTCTGGGCACTCGACATCATTCTCGAGCTGGGGCACCGCTACGACTCGAGCATCTTCCCCATCCGCCACGATCGCTACGGGATCCCCGGAGCCGATCGGTTCCCCTGGGTGATTCGCGAGCAGCCAGAAGACCAGCTCGTCGAGTTCCCCATTTCGACGGTCAGGCTCGCCGGAATGATCCTGCCCTTCGTCGGGGGCGGTTACCTGCGCCACTTCCCGGCCTGGTTCATTCACTGGGGCATGCGCCGACTCAACCGCCGCGAGTCGCAGCCGGCGATGGTCTACATCCATCCATGGGAGATCGACCCGGAGCAGCCACGCCAGCCGGTCGGCAAGGTCAACACGGTACGGCACTACCGCAATCTCGACCTCACCGAGAAGCGCCTGGAGCGACTCTTCCGCGAGTTCCGCTTCACCACCGTCAGGGAGGTCCTGGGGCTATGAGCGCGGTCGATGTCCGGCGCCAGCGCACCGGCAAGGGCCCCGATCTTTCGGTCGTCGTGCCGGTGTTCGACGAAAGCAGCAACGTCGCGCCACTTCACCGCGAGGTGACGCAGGCCATGCGTGACCTGGGTGTGAGCTACGAGTTGATCTTCATCGACGACGGCAGTACCGACGGAACGGCGGAGGAGCTCCGGGCGCTCTGCGACTCGGACCCGCAGATGACCGTCCTGCGCTTCACCCGGAACTACGGTCAGACTGCGGCGCTGCAGGCCGGGTTCGATCACGCCACGGGCGACGTCGTCGTCACGATGGACGGAGATCTCCAGAACGATCCGGCCGACACGAGGCTCCTGCTCGACAAGCTGGGCGAGGGGTACGACATCGTCAGCGGCTGGCGCAGGGCCAGGCGGGAGGTTCTGGTGACCCGCCGGATTCCGTCGATGGCGGCCAACTGGCTGATCGCCCGCGTCACCGGGGCGAGGATCCACGACAACGGTTGCACCCTGAAGGCCTATCGCCTCCCGGTGGTCAAGAGCGCGCAGCTCTACTCGGAGATGCATCGCTTCCTGGTCCCCATGCTGTCGCTCTCCGGTCACATGATCGCGGAGGTGGAGGTCAACCATCGCCCGCGTCAGCATGGCCGAAGCAAGTACGGCCTGTCGCGGATCTGGAAGGTGCTGCTTGACATGGTGGCGGTCAAGATGCTGCTCCGCTTCGCGTCACATCCCGCTGCGTGGTTCGCCCTCATCGGCTTCCCTTTCCTGATCGCCTCGGTGGTCTCCGGCAGTGCCAGCGTCTACATCTACTCTTCGTCCGACCTCGCGCCGTGGTCGCGACCGGTCATTCTTCAGTCGATCTCCCTGCTCGCGGCGTTCACCGCGGTTCATCTGCTTCTGCTCGGCATGCTCGCCGAGCTCGTGGTGCGCGTCGGCGATCGCCGGGAGGCTGACAACCTGCTCGTCGACGTGGTCAAAACCGAGAGGCCCTGACGTGATTTCCCAAGAGACGTACCCCACACCGGATCTGTCGATCGTCATCCCCGTCGTCGAACGCCACGGAGATCTCGCTCGGCTCTACGAGGAGTACGCGGCCCAGGCCGACAGGCTGGGTCGGCGGGCGGAGTTCATCTTCGTCGTCGACTACCGCCAGCGAGAGGTGACGCCGACCCTGAAAGAGGTCCAGGCGGGTGCCTCGCACGAGGTCATTCTGGTGCTTCTCCGCGGCAGCTTCGGGGAGTCCTCCGCCCTGACGCTGGGGCTCGAGCAGGCACGGGCCGACACGATCGTCACCCTGGCCTCCTACTTCCAGGTCGATCCGGAGGGTCTCGGGCCGGCCATCGCGGAGCTCGAGAACGGTGCCGATCTGGTCGTCGGGCGTCGCCACCCCCGCCTCGACTCGGTCTTCAATCGAATCCAGACGAAGATCTTCCACGGCATCGTCAAGCTCCTTACCGGCACGAAGTTCAGCGACATCAGCTGCGGATTCCGGGTCATGCATCCGGAGTTGACCGAGGACCTGGCGATCTACGGTGGTCTGCACCGGTTCATCCCGATCTTCGCAGCACGCCGTGGGTTCTCGGTCCGGGAGCTCAATCTGGCCCAGCGGCTCGAGGACGCCCCCACCCGGTACTACGGGCTGGCGGTCTACCTGAAGCGGCTCCTCGACGTGCTGACGGTGTTCTTCCTCACCAAGTTCACCTACCGCCCGATCCGCTTCTTCGGATTGCTCGGTTTCGGGCTGACCGCCGCGGGCCTGGGGATCACCACCTACCTGGGCATCTACCGGCTGCTGGCACTCGGTGGCATCGCCAATCGACCCCTGTTGCTGCTGGGTGTGCTCCTCGCGGTTCTGGGGCTGCAGATCCTGGCTATCGGATTGGTTGGCGAGATCATCATCTTCACCCACTCCCGTCAGCTCGAGTCCTACAAGATCGCGGAGATCATCCACGGGCGAGAGGACGCGCCGCCCCGCGTTCTCGAGCACGGCGGGCGGCCGCGCGACGAAGTCGCGCTGCGCCGCTAACCAGCATCATTCACCAGCCTCCTGCTGCGCCTGATGCTTGGCGCAGGCTAGGGGCTGGCCATGCGGGTTGCGCCGAAGGGCCGAATCACCAGCCCTAGATTGAAGCGGATGAACTCGCCCCGATTGAGGGTCGCGTCGGATATCTGGTCCACCCAGAAGGTGCTGGCGCTGATTCCGGCGATTCGTCCCAGGTTGAAGAAGATGCTGCCACCGGCGGATACGGCCTCGATGTCGGCCTGGATGTTATTCACCGGCTCCCGCCTGGCCCAGTTCGCGTAGAGGCTCCAGCTCCAACTGCGACGGCCCCTCGAGGTGCCCGGGCGCAGATACACACCGAGACGCGTCACGGTCGCTGTGCCGACCTGGGCACCTCCACCAACGTTGGGCGCGTGCCCGAGGCGAACACCGATGACGACACTCTCGAGGCGCCAGGCCTTGCCGAGCCCGAGGTTGAGGGAGAGTCCGCTCTTCGAGGCCGTCTCGCCGGTCACCGCGGTGGTCTTGCGGTTGAAGTAGCCGGCCGCGACGCCGAGACGGAAGATCCGCGCCACCTGATAGCTGAAGGTGAGAGACGCTGTGTGGACGTCCTGGTCACCGGCGTTGGAGAGCTCGAACTGACGGTACCCGTAAGCTCCACCGAGCCTGACTCCCTGACTGAGCACTCGCGAGATGCCGAAACCGACCCGATAGGCCTCGCGGTCGCGGAAGCCCTTGGGAACGGGGTTCTCCTCCGGCAGTCCGTCGAACTGCCCGTATCTCCAGGCGGAAACCCGTCCCAGCAGCCTGAGTCGATAGTGGGGTCCGAGCCGCTTCCCGAGGTTGAAACCGAAGTCGGCGAACTCGCGATCGGCGCGTGGGCTGAGGAAGAGCTGATTCTCGGCCAGTGAGCGACGATCACCCTGATCCTGGGTGAGGTTGTATCGCAGATGGAGGCGTAACTTGGTCTCACGGCTCTTGTTGTTGTTGAGAGCGAAGTTGAAGAAGTGCCTGCCGTTGTCCAAGTCGACGTCACTGAAGCTCTCGTAGTTGGTCGAGTACATTGCGCTGAACGAGCCATTCCGTGTCTGCGTAAGCAGAGGTAGGGCGAGGCCGAGGGAGTAGCCGCTCGAGGCCTTGTCACCACCGGGCTCACCGACGAACGTGTAGTTGTTCGTATAGAAGGAACCGATCGTGATCGCGGGATTGAACGAGGTCTGTGCCGTCGCGGGGATCGCCGCTGAGACGAGGAGTATCCCCAGCGCCAGGACCACGCGTTCCGACGCCCTTCGCATCTGCGCAAGTGCCGCCGTTCGACTCATATCACCAGCCTATCGTTGTCGTCGCGCGCCCTCCGGGCGACGCACCCAAGTGAAGAAGATGCTGCAACTTACCATGGTGAAACGGCGCCATGATGTTAGGCTGAAGCGCGTTGGCGCAATGACGCCCTTCGAGGAGACTGCATCCCAGTGAGCCTGTTCAGAGAAGCGACCATTCCTCTCGTCGTGACCCTTCTACTCTCCGTCGCCGGCATCTCCGTCGCCGGCAACGCCGACGCCCAGACGGAGGGCGTGGAGACCACCTCCGCCAGCGAGACCGGCGTCGTCGTGGAGACGACCGACACCGCCAGCCCCGAAAACGCCTCGGCCATCGCCGACCCGGTACCGCTGCAGGACTTTCACATCGGTGTCAGCGACACCCTCTCCATCTCGATCTGGAAGAACCGGGAGCTCAACGCCAAGGTGCCGGTGGCGCCGGACGGGATGATCTCCCTGCCCCTGGTCGGTGATGTCATGGCGGCCGGTCGCACCCCGGCGGATGTTCGCGACGATCTCAAAGAACGGTATTCCGAGTTTCTCAATTCGCCCGAGGTGTCCCTGGTCGTCACCGGGATCAACTCGCGCGTCTTCTACATCATCGGCGAGGTCGCCAAACAGGGCGTGCACGACCTCCTGTTGCCGACGACGATTCTCCAGGCTCTGGCGCGAGCCGGAGGGCTGTCGAACTACGCCAAGAAGGACCGCATCGTGGTGCTTCGTCGTGTCAACGACGTGGAACAGTTCATCACTCTGAGCATCAAGGGCGTACAGAACGGCAAGAACCTCGACGACAACATCCTCATTCAGCCGGGAGATACCATCGTCGTGCCCTGACGCGCCCGTCGGGAGTCGGAGGACGCATGCTCAACATCAATCAGCCCAACGTCGGCGGAATTCTCAAGCGACGCAAGGCCAGTCTCATTCTGCCGGTCCTCATCGGGGCCGCGGCCGCCTTCGCCGCCTACAAGACGCTCACGCCCCAGTACCGGGCCAGGACCACCATCATGGTCGAGGCGCAGCAGGTACCGGAGGAGTACGTCAAGACCACCGTCAGTACGAGCACCAAGGAGCGCCTCGACACCATCGAACAGCAGATCTCGAGCCGCGCTCCGCTGCGTCTGATCATCGAGGAGCTCGATCTGTACCCCGATACCCAGGGCCGCATTCCAGAGCAGGCCCTGATCAAGAAGGCGCAGCGCAGCCTCTCGGTGCGCGTATCACGCGGTGCCGTCTTCTCTATCTCGTTCAAGTCGGACGATCCGGTCAAAGCCGCCGCGGCCGCCAATCGAGTCGCCGACCTCTTCATCCAGGAGAATCTCCGTCTGCGCGAGAGCCAGGCACAGAACACCTCTGCCTTCCTCGACGCGGAGACCGCCGACCTGAAGCAGAAGGTCCAGGCGCAGCAGGACCGCATCATCCAGTTCACTCGCGAGCACCAGGGCGAGCTGCCCGAGCAGAAACCGATCCTCTTGCAGGCGATCGGACAGCTCGAGGATCGCCTGGAGATTCTCGGCGACTCGATCCACAGCGCCGAGCTGCGCAAGCTGGTGCTCGAGAACAACGCCTCCAGACCTCCCTCGGAAGTGCGGGCCCCGCGTGAGCCCGCCCGCCTGGCCGAGTTGCGTGCCCGCCGCGAGAAGCTCCTGCTCCAGTACACCGACAGGCACCCTGACGTCCTCGCCGTACAGGCCGAGATCGACGCGGTTGTCGCCCAGATGGAAGAGAAGCGGCAGGAGCGGCTCGGTATCGTTCCCGAGACTCCGGAGGTCGAGGTCGTCGATGTCCCGCTGGAGGACCTCGATAGCGAGGTCGTGGCAGATGGCTCCACCGTGGACGGGGAGGACGCCGAGGGCGCCACGATAAGCAGGCTCGGCATCGACGCCGAGATCGCCAAGGTGGCCCAACGCATCGAGCGTCTGGAGCTCGAGCGCGAGCAGGTTCTCGACAGCATCGCCACCTACCAGGCGCGGCTCGAGAGGATCCCGCGGGTGGCACAGGAATTCACCACCCTGACGAGTGACTTCGACAACCTGAAGCGCAAGCATCGCTCGCTCCAGGCAAAGCAGCTCGAGGCGCAGCTCGCCGAGAATCTCGAGAGGAGCCAGCAGGCCGAGCAGTTCCGCATCCTCGACCGCGCGATTCCGCCGACCCAACCCTACTTCCCCAATCTGATCGTGCTCATGGGTGTCGGCATAGCCGCCGGTGCGGTCATCGGTATGACGATCGGCATCTTCCGCGAGCAGGCCGATGAGACCTTCCTCGACGCTCGCTCCCTGCGCAAGGCCTTTCCGGGAGTCGATATCACCGCGTCGATTCCCCGAATCGAGCCGGGTGGGAAGTCGGGGCGCAAGCTGAGCTTCGGGAAACGGAGAATCGCCTGAGCAAGACGACCGATACAGGTTCCGGCGTGGCGAAGAAGTTCGCCATGCTGCGCCCGGACGCACCCCTGATGGTGGGCGATGACCTCGGCAAGTCCCAGGCGGCCGAGCAGTTCCGGACTCTCGCTGTTCAGCTCGAGCAGAAGATCAGGCGACCGGGCCGGGGTCCGGGCTACGTCCTTGGGATCACCAGTCCGGAGCCGGGCTCGGGCAAGACCCTGAGCAGCCTCAATCTGGTTCTGACGATGGCGCCACCGGGGACCGCCAAGCGTGTACTGCTGATGGAGTGCGACCTCTGGAATCCCAGCCTGCTCCAGTACCTCGAGGTCGAGCCGGGCCGGCCGGGCCTTTACCAAATCCTGCGCGGAGAGGCCACCTTCTCGGAGGCCAAGATGCCGCTGTGGGCCTCGATGGTCGACATCATCTTCGCCGGAACCGGCGGCGAGGTCGGCAATCTGATGGCCGACGAGCGTATCGAAGAGGTCCTGGAGATCGCCCGCGAGGAGTACGAGCTCGTCGTCCTCGACACACCGCCGTTCTTCCTGGCCAGCGGTCGCTCGCTGACCGGTCTCTCCGACGGCGTCCTGGTGTTGGCGCGGGCCGGCGCGACGAAGAGGAGCAGCATCGAAGACCTCCTCTCCTCCCTCGATCCGGAGAAGGTTCTCGGCATGAGCCTCACGCACGTCTCCGCGAAGGACCTCAAGACCGAGACCGCTGGCGCCTACTCGTACTACGCCTATCGGCGAGAGGCCGAGTAGAGGCTCTCTCCCAGCGGGACCGGGCTGCCCTTGGCCTTCGCCTTTCTGGCCCCCTCAGGCGCTGAGACTTGAGGGCTGGCCGTCAGGGGCTGCCCGTCAGGGGCTGGCCGTCAGGGGCCGGCCGTCAAGCGCTGGCCCGACGTCCGGGCAGCGGGCCTGACGAATCGCTCCCGATCACCGATTCGACGTCCCAGCCGGCGACTCCGGAGACCTCCTGCCAGGAGAAGCCCCGGCGCTCCAGCCGGTCCCGCATCGCCCCGAGAATCCTCATGCAGCGCGGGTAGAGCGAGCGCTGGTCGAGTCCGAGCCGGCGTGCGACCTCGGCGACCGTGCAGCCCTCCACGAAACGAAGTCTGAGGATCTTCCGGTCTTCCGACGAGAGGCTTGCGGCCACCTCCGCGAGACACTCCCTCAGGCGTCGCTGGGCTCTCGGGCTCTCGACCGTGTGCTCGGACTCGTCGGCGACGACCAGCCATGGGCGATCGAGCGCCTCGAGGGGCACGGTCCTTCGCGGAAAGCGAACGGGTAGTCGCGCGATCAGGGATTCCAGGTCGTCCCGGGTCGCCCGGGGACGATTCCGCATGACGATCTCTATCGCCTCTTCGTAGCCTCGCGCCTCCCGGTAGATCAGTCGCTCGAGTTCGATCGCTTCGACACCGAGCCTCTTGGCGATCTTCGACGGCCGGAATCTCCCCTTCGCCTTCGCCTGCTGGTCACGGGCCAGATTGGTCACCACCTGCGTCAGGTATGTGGTCAGCTGACTGCGGCCGCGGAAGCGCCGCAGGACACGGTAGTTGCGTCGAATCAGGTGCAGCTTGACCAGGCTGTCGAAGTCCTCCGCCTGATCGGGGGTGAAGCGCCAACGCCGACACACGCCGCGAACGATCTCCTCGATGACGGCGAGTTGCTCGAGAAAGAGGGCTCGAGCTTCGGCCGCCCCGAGTGCGTACGCCAAATCGCTGCTATCCCGCGTCGTCGTCCCTTCCAAACCGTCCTCGACGAGATACGAAGTTTCCTCCAGTTGCTGCTGCGATCTTCCGCCTTGTCCCTTTCTGACGCAAACGGAGCGAAACGTTACAGCGTGACCGACAGAGCGGCCTTCGCAGGATCTCGGTTGTATCATTGCCCCCACCAGATCCTGTCATGTCCGTTTCACGCTCCTTCCTCGACGAGGTGTTGGCGGCCCATTTGGGCCTCGCTCGACGTGTCGGCGACGAGCTCGGTGACGAGGTCCTGGAGGCTGCCGCCCGCACGGCGGCCGCCATCCGTCTGGGAGGCAAGGTTCTGGTCTGCGGGAACGGTGGCTCGGCGGCCGACGCCCAGCACTTCGCGGCCGAGCTCGTGGGGCGCTTCGGCCGCGAGGGAGCGGCTCTGCCCGCGATCGCTCTGACGGTCGACAGCTCCGTCCTGACGGCGCTGGGCAACGACGTCGGCTTCTCGGAGGTCTTCGCCCGACAGATCGAAGCTATCGGTCGGTCCGGGGACGTGCTGTTCGCCATCACAACCTCCGGCCGGTCGGCGAACGTGCTGCGCGCCGTCGAGGTCGCTCGGCGTCTGGGACTCGAGGTCGTCGCGCTGACCGGAGACGGAGGGCGGGACGCCCTCGGCGACGTCGACAGTGGTCTCTTCGTGCCATCGAGCGACACACAGCGCATCCAGGAGATGCACTCCCTGATCCTTCATCTGATCGGGGAGATCGTCGTCCGGGAAGCAGGCTGACCCGGGGTTCCCAGGCGCTGCCGATGCCGCCGGGGGCGTCGTGCGGGGCCGGATCATCAGCTTGTAATGCCCCGAGGGGTCTTGTACCATCTGTTATTCTTCCGGAGACTACTCTATGGGCAAGATACTCCTAGTCAAGCCAGACGCAAGCTTCGCCCTGGACGTCGCTCCCCCAGTGGGACTCGGCTACCTGGGCGCGAGTATCCGTCACGCGGGGCACAGCGTGAAGGTTCTCGACAATCGACTGCGCCATCAGAACGAGCAGGTCTTCTTCGAGACCCTGGCCGAGTGGCAGCCTGACGTGGTCGGCTTCTCGGCGTTCTCGTACGAGGTCGGAGCGGTGCACCGCCTTGCCGGAGAGGTCCGCCGGAGACTTCCCGGCGCTCCGATCCTGGTCGGTGGCCCACTCGCCTCCGCCGATCCGGAGGGTTCGCTGGGCCACGGCATCGTCGACTGCGCGGTACAGGGCGAGGGCGAGCAGGTCGTCGTCGACATCCTCGACAGTGTCGACAACGGCGGTGACATCACCTCTCTTCCGGGAGTCGCCTACTGGTCGAACGGCAAGGCGGTGGTCAACCCGATTCAGTCGATGATCCCGAACCTGGATGCGCTTCCCCACCCGGCCTGGGAACTGCTCGACGTTCCGGCCTACTGGCGATTGCCGAGGCAGGGCTTCATCTACAAGCATCGCAACTACTTCCCGGTCTTCACCTCCCGGGGATGCCCATACCGCTGCATCTACTGCCATGACGTCTTCGGAAAGAAGTTCCGGCCCCGCAGCGTCGAGACCGTCCTCGAGGAGATCGGTGGACTGATCGACGACTATGGCTGCCGGGAGATCCACTTCGTCGACGACATCTTCAATCTCAATCGCAATCGCGCGGCCGAGATCCTCCAGGGGATCATCGACAACGGCTGGGACCTCGCCCTCTCCTATCCCAACGGATTGCGTGGCGACATCCTGAGCGAGGAGCTGGTCGACCTCATGAAGGCGGCCGGGACCTTCAAGGCGTCGATCGCCATCGAGTCCGGTACCAAGCGCATGCAGAAGGTGATGCGCAAGAACCTCAAGTTCGAGAAGGCCAAGGAGAGCATACGTTGGCTGGTCGATCGACGCATCCTCACCCATGCTTTCTTCCTCGTCGGCTTCCCCAGCGAGACCGAGGAAGAGGTCCAGGCGACGATCGACTTCTCGAAGGAGATCGACGCGCACACCGCCTCGTTCTTCATCGTGAATCCCTTCAAGGGCACCGAGCTCGCCGACATGGTCGAAGACATGGGCAAGATGCCGACCAGCGACTACAAGGTCTCCGGCTACTTCGATCCGACCGTCTCGGAGCTCGCCATCTCTGAGGTCGATCCGGCCCGCCTTCGTGAGATGGTCGGTCAGGCGACCCGGGACTTCTACGTCGGTAATCCGAAGAGGATCTTCCGGATCTTCAGGGATCTGCCGCGCAAGCGCCAGCTCCCCTTCCTCGGGTTCCTGTGGGCGAATCGCGCCTTCATGCCTTCGGCGATCAAGTTCGAGCGCATGATGTTCAGCTTCCTCGACTCGCCGTCGCAGAGACTCCGCCGCAAAACCGGTCTGGCGACAGCCCGCTGACACCCAAGCCCTTTGACGAGAGTTCGCCCTCCTTACGCGGGAGCTGCGTCATGCCGAAGATCACCCTGCTGAAGAATGGTGAGGTCTACGAGGTCGCCTCCGGCACCTCCTTTCTCGAGTTCTGCGAAGAGAACGACATCGAGCAGGACTTCGGCTGCACCGTCGGCAGCTGCGGCACCTGTCGGCTGGTTCTGGCGCAGGGCGCCGAGAACGTTCAGCCGATCACCGAGGAGGAGGCCGACACTCTCTTCATGGTGACCGAGGAGGAGGGGGCTCGGCTCGGCTGCCAGCTGGTCGTCAATGGTGATATCTCGGTACGCCCGGCCAGTGACCGGGACGGCTACGAGGCCTGAGGGTCCCCGGAGGATCCTCGGGAAGGCCTACCCGCTCGAGGCGCAGATCGCGTCGGCGTAGTCGAGGTCGCGACGCACGAGGATGGGCCAGTACCTCGAGCGACCGAGGTCCATCACACACTTCACGAACCCGTGGTCCGGCTCGAGTAGGCTCGAGTAGAACCCGGTGATCCAGAGTCCCTCCCCGCGAATTCCGGGTCCGACGGCGGTCGCCGCCTCGAGACTGGGCAGCCACCGGGCCGTGTAGACCACCAGGTCCGGCTCGAGTGCGACCAGGAACTCCGGTGTGATGCCCCTGCCCATTCGGGTTCCCGGGAACTCCCCGGAGGTGATTCTCTTGTCGCTCAGACCGAAGATGTCGAGCACGGGCTGGTCTAGGTAGTACGGGATGATCCCCGCCCACTCCACGGCGACGAGAGCGTCCGCCGGCAGGGCCTGGGTGGCCTTCGTCGCGATCCATCGCGCCTCGGCCGGATTCCAGTAGCTCCCCTCGGGCGGCCTTCTGACGTAGGTGCTCGCGGCGAGGGGAACCAGCCCCAGGGCCAGAACCAGAGCGATAGCTGCGATCGCGACGGGTTGCCCGGAGATCTTCGCTACTCCGAGGCGCTCGAGAGTCGCCCAGAGGGTCTCCTGGACGAGGACACAGAGCAGTGGCAGGACGGGCAGGACGAACCGGTAGTACGGCATCCAGTCCCCTCCGACCAGCGCCAGGTAACCGAGTTGACCGAGGCAGAGCCAGGCGGCCAGCCGGGCGACCCGGTCGGCACGCCGGTAGAGCACCACAGGGGCCGCCAGGACGAGCAGAAACGGTCCCCCACGTGTCGCGAATCGAGCCAGGTACCGGGCGCCGTCGCGAAGCTGGTCGAGCAGCGAGGAGCTCTTGGCGTAGAAGGTGTTGGGGAGGGGGTCGCCGTAGAAGCCCATCCGCCAGCCGTTGTAGAGGGCCAGTCCGAGCACCATCGGGGCGAGGGTCCAGAGAAACCCACGCAGATCCCTGTCGAAGAGCAGGATCCAGAGCAGAAGGAGCCCGACCAGCCCGAGGCCGTCGAATCGCGTCAGGCTGACCAGCAGGAGAACCGAGCCGAGGGCGAGGGCTCCCCCGATGCGGCGATGCGCCTGTCCGGCCACCATCAGCGCTCCGAGCGTCACGACGAAGGTGAAGAAGGTCGTCTCCATGCCGGTCATCGGGTAGGAGACGAACGAGACATGGATGCCGAGCAGGGCCGGTGCCAAGAGGGCCCGTCCCCGGGAACGATCGCGCCGCCATCCGAGTCGGTATGTCGCCCACAGAGTCACCACCGCCGCGCAGATCGCGATGAACTGCCAGAAGGCGAGCGGCTCGTACCCGAGGCTCAGGCCGAGCGCCGCCACCATGATCCAGAAATACGCTGTGTACCCCTCTACCGGTGGCTCTCCGGCATTGAAGACCAACCCCTCTCCGTCGACCAGGTTTCGCGCGTAGCGCAGGCCGATGAAGGGGTCGTCGAGAGAGATTCCGGTCCCGATGACGACGACCGACAGGGCCACGGAGACGACCGCGATCGCCGCGAATACCAGGTTGGCTCTGCTCGTGCTCAACGCAATCCGTTCCGAGGAGTCGGGCCATCCTGAGAGAGCCGGAGATAGGTGTCAAGTCTCGCAGTCACCTCGGATAGGATCGGAGCGCCCGCTGTCCAGCAATCGCCGTATCGCGGCAATCGACCATGAAGATCCACATCACCGGAGCCGACGGATTCCTGGCCGCCTACGTCCGCGAGGCACTCGGCCCCGAGCATCGGCTGGAGCTCTCGGACGTCCGAGAGCTCGATGTCACCGATCTCGACGCGGCCCTCGCGGGCATCGCACCGGATACCGATGTCGTCTGCCACCTGGCGGGACTCACCGGTGCTGCCGAGAGCGCCCGTGCTCCCGACCGCTACTTCCGGGTCAACGCGACGGGCACGCTCAACGTCCTCGAGGCCTGCCGGCGGCACGGCATCCGGCGAGTCGTCTTCATGTCGACGCTCACCGTCCACGGCGAGTCCGACAGGCCGGTCACCGAGGACTCCCCTCTCGCACCGCGACATCCCTACGCCGCCAGCAAGGCCGCCGCGGAGATGATGCTCTCGACCTATGCCCGATCGTTCGGTATCGGGTCGGCGATCCTGAGGGCCACGCTTGTCGCCGGGGAGGGGCAGACCGAGGCGAACGGCGTCAGCGAGTTCGCCGAGATCGCTCTCGAAGGGGGCACCATCGACATCTTCGGTGACGGCAGCCACGAGCGGGAATGGCTCCATCCGGTCGACCTGGGCCGGGCCGTCGCGCGGTCGATCGACTGGCTCGCCGCGCGAGACACCCTTGAGGCGACCCGCTTCATCATCAGCTCCCGACGGCCCGTCGCCATGGCCGATCTCGCCAGGAAGGTCCTGGCGCGCGTCGGCAGCGGGGAGCTCACCTTCAGCCGCCCGACCTTTCAGGCGTTCAGTCTGACCACCGCGTCGACACGGGCTCGCGACCTCCTCGGCTGGGAGGCCGAGACCTCGATCGACAAGATCGTCGACCGGGTCGTCAGCGACCTCGAAGGCAGCCGTCAGGCGTTGGCGCCCGATACCCGGTAGCCGCGGCCGATCGCTAGATAGTCGAAGCCGGCGGCGTGGGCCTGCTCCCGGCCGAAGACGCCCATCGGATCGGCGAGGACGCGGCGCTTCATTCTCGATCCCAGAGCGGCGAGATCGAGCGTCTTGAACTCGTCCTTCGGTGTCATGACGACCAGGGCATCGGCCCCCTCGGCGACCGCTTCGGCGCCGTCGCAGGGACGGATGCCCCAGGAGGCTTCGTACTCGTTCGTGGCGATGATCGGATCCCAACCTCTGAGCGCCGCGCCGGCCGATCGGAGCTGGTCGGCGATCTGAAGTGTCAGCGAACTGCGCATGGTACTGGTCTTCGCCTTGTAGGTGAGGCCGAGTAGACCGAGCTCGACTCCCTCGAGTCCACCGAGGGCTTCGACGAGCCGGGCGGCGACGAGCCCGTTCTGGCGCTCGTTGACGTCCAGGATCGCCTGGAGGAGCGGCGCCGACCGCCCGGCCTCCGCGGTCATGCCAAGAAGAACCTGGACGTCGCGTCTCACCGTACCGCCATTGAACCCGAGACCGGGCAGCACATAGGCCTTCTCGCCGATTCGCTTGTCGAGCCGCAGCGCCTGCCCGACGGGCATGGCGTCGGCGCCCAACTCGTCACAGAGCTGGGATATCTCTCCGACGAAGCTGACCGAGTTCGCCACGAAAGCGTTGGTGGCATGCTTCACCATCTCCGCTTCGCGAAGCGACATCTTGAGGATCGGGCGACCCAGAGGCGTGTAGACGCCCCCGACCCTGGCCCCGGCCTCGGGACTCGATGCTCCGATGATGACGCGGTCCGGATTGCGAAACAGATCGACCGCGGCTCCGAGCCGAAGGAACTCGGGAGTGCAGGCGAGCTCGATCGACACTTCCGGGTTGGTCTCGCGAGCGGCTTGGCCGAGTCGCTCGGAGACGCCCACCGGAGTCTGACTGCCGATCAGGAGCAGAAAGTCCTGCCGCGCCGCCGCGGCGATACGTCGAACGGTGGCGAACAGAGGCTCGAGATCCACTCCGTCGGGTGTGAGCGGAGTGTCGTGCGCCACGAGGACGATGGGGCCGCTGGCGACGGCACGCCCGAAATCGGTGGTGAACGAGAGGCGCCCGGCCTCGACGTTGCGCCCGACCTGCTCGGCCAGACCAGGCTCGAAGACAGTCGGCCGACCCTCTTTGAGGGAGGCGATGGCTTCGGCGTCGTCGTCGACCTGACAGACCGTATGGCCGATGTCGGCAAGGCCCGCGGCCGTCACCGTCGCCAGATGCCACGATCCGACCACCGAGAGCGTCTGTGGTGTGAAAGGGGGTGCGTCGCGCTCCCCGCCGGTCATTCCCGCGGAACCTCCCGATAGAACATGTCGTCGATCCTGCGCAGCGTGAAGAGGTCGGTGCTCTCGAGTGAGTCGCTTTCGTCGAGAGCTTCCCAATCGTCCCAGATGGCGCTGATCAGGCGGCCGTTGATCCGGGCCGCTCCGGGTGAAGCGAGAAAGACCGCAAGCTGCGCCGCCCGCCTGGGGTCGTCACCGCCGCTCCCGAGCGTCTCCTCTACCTTGTCGCGATCGGGCGCGGCGTCTCCCGCCGCCAGGGTCTGATCGTGCAGCCGTGTGGCGACGAAGCCCGGGGCAATGGCATTGCAGCGGATCGAGGTCTCGGCGAGCTCGTGCGCCAGTACCTCGGTGAAACGGACCACTGCGGTCTTGGTGGCCGCATAGGCCGAGTATCCGGGCTTGGGGCCGGTGGCGCCGCCGCCGGAGAGGTTCACGATGACGCCGTCGCCGGCGGCGAGCATGCCGGGAAGCACGCTCCGCGTCATCCGAATGACGCCGAGAAGATTGATCTCTACCGTCTCACACCAGGCCTCGAGTGTGTTCTCGACGAAAGGGCCGATCGGACCGTAGATGCCGGCGTTGTTGACCAGCACGTCGATGCGCCCGCAGCGCGTCTCAACCGCTTCGACCAGAGACTGCACGGACTCCGGGCTCGACACATCGGCGGCGATCGCTTCGACACTGCCGGGCTCCGCTTCGAGCTCGGCGGCGGCGGCCTCGAGGGCCTCGCATCCGCGGGCCGTCAGGATCACGTGGTCCTCCGCCTCGCAGAAGGCCCGGGCGATCTCCTTCCCGATGCCGAGACTTCCACCGGTGACCACGACGACGCGAGGGCGCTCGCTCCCACTCTCGGATGCGGAGGCGCTCACGAGTCGCTCAGTGCCGGCCGGGCCTGCCCGAGACGCGAGGATTCGGAGCGGGCTCCGCCCGGGAAGGTCATCACGTTGCGTGCCTCGGCCTGGTGCTCGCGATACCAGTCGACCGTGAGAGCCAACCCATCGGCAAGCGACGTGGAACACTCGAAGCCCAGCTCGTCGGTGGCCTTCGAGACGTCGAATCGGCGTCGGCTCTGCCCGTCCGGCCTGGCGGCGTCCCAGACGACATCGCCGCGGAATCCGGTGACCTCGGCCAGCATGTCGACCACCTCCCGAACGCTGGTCTCACGTCCCGCCGAGATGTTGACCAGCTCGGGCCGGTCGTAGAGCTCGCCGGCGCGGAGCATCCCCCGGGCCACGTCGCCGGCGTAGACGTAGTCGCGAGTCGGGCGACCGCTACCCCAGACCTCGACCTCACCGTGCGGCTCACTCTGGGTGGCCTCGACGAACTTCCGCACCAGAGCCGGAATGACGTGAGCGTGCTCGAGATCGAAGTTGTCGTAGGGTCCGTAGATGTTCCCGGGAATCGTCACGATCGCGGGGAATCGATGCTGTCTCCACACCGCCAGAGACTGAACGTGGAGCATTCGCTTGGCCAACGAGTAGGGCGCACTCTCCTGCTGGGGAAAGCCCGACCAGAAGTCGTCCTCGGACAGAGGCAGTGGCGCGCGCTCCGGATAGCCACAGCCGGCGCCGGCGGCGATGAACTTCTCCACTCCGGCGCGCCGCGCGTACTCCATGGTGAGAACACCCATCATGATGTTCTGGAAGAAGAAGTCCGCGGGACGTTCCTTGTTCGATCCGATACCACCGACGAGGCCGGCGAGGTGGAGCACGACGTCGACCTCGACCTCGTCGAACAGACGTTCCACATCGGTTTCGCGGGTCAGGTCGTAGTCGCGACTTCGAACGACGGTGATCTCGCGACAGCCCTCTTCCTCGAGCGCCTCGACTACGTGACTGCCGAGGAAGCCTCCTCCACCGGTCACCAGGACGCTCCGCTCGCTCCAGTAGCTCATTCTCCAGCCTCACTCTCCTGCTCACCCCGGATGGACGACAGCTCACGAAACGCGGCCAGGTTCTGCCTCGATCGCGCCTTCTCCGCCTCCCGGTAGTCGACGTCCGGATCGAAGAAGATGATCTGGCTGCCCGAGGACTCGAAGCTGAACGGCACATGGAGCAGGGTCTCGAGCTGCTCGATCACGGCCTCGCGTCGCTCGGGAGGAGCGAACAGGAGCATGAAGCCGCCGCCCCCGGCACCGGTCAGCTTGCCCCCGATCGCTCCCGCTGAGCGCGCCGCGGAGTAGATCTCGTCCACACGCGAGTTGCTGGCCATGTGGCTCAGACCCCTCTTGCGCTGCCAGGCTTCGTGCAGGAGCTCGCCGAACGATCGCAGGTCGCCGCCACTGCAGAGAATGTCCTTCCCTTCGTCGACCATCTCGTTCATCCGCTCGAGAGCCGCCGCCTTTTCACCGAGCGACTCGACATAGCTGGCGGCGACGTCCGATGCCGTGCGCTTGATCCCGGTGTAGAAGAGCATCAGGTGCCTGTTGAGCTCGTCACGCCGCTCGCGCGAGATCGTGATCGGGCGCACGACGATCTTGCCGTCGGTCTGGAAGACGACGTTCTGCATTCCGCCGTGGGCGGCCAGGGTCTGATCCTGCGACCCGACCGTCTCCTTGACCAGTTCCTGCTCGATATAGATGGACTCCTCGGTGAGCTGTCTCTTGGAGACCATCTCACCGCGGAACGCGTGAAGCGCCTGCAGCAGACCGACGGTGAACGAGGAACTGGACCCCATACCGCTGCGACCCGGAAGGTCGGCGTCGTAGTGGATCTCGAGACCGCGGTCGAGCTCGAGGAACTCGAGAACGGCTCGAATGACCGGATGACCGATCTCCTCGAGCGACTGACAGTTCTCGATCCTCGAGTAGGCGAGCCGGATCCTGTGCTCCATGAAGGGAGGTCGGTTCCTGGCGGTGATGTAGCAGTACTTGTTGATCGTGGTCGCCAGAACCTGCCCGCCGTGCTGCAGGTACCACTGGGGATAGTCCGTTCCGCCGCCGAAGAACGAGACCCGGAAGGGTGTCCGCGAGATGATCATTCCTTGTCGACTCCTGGGCTCCCGAGGATATCCCGAATCACGCCTGCGGCCTCGACGAGATCCGCGACCACATGGTCGGGATCGACGGCGCCCTGCTCGAGGACCCGGGCACCGTAGCCGCTCGTCACCAGCAGCGTTCGAGCGCCACAAGCCTCTCCCATCTCGACGTCGCAGACGTTGTCACCGATCACAAACGCCTCCGCGGGCGAGACGCCGTGCTCGCGGACGGCTCGCTCGACCATCCCCGTGCCCGGCTTGCGGCAGTCGCAGCCCTCGTCGGGACGGTGGGGGCAGGCGTAGAGTCCATCGATCGAGACGCCCTCGGCCGCGAGAAGGACGCTCAGTCGCTCATGGATGGCCTCGAGCCTGGTCTCGTCGAAGTAGCCCCGTCCGATGGCCGACTGATTGGTGACGACGAGCAACCCCAGACCCATGTCGCGCAGGAGCCTCAACCCCTCTCCGACACGCGGCAGCAACTCGACCTTGTCGGGATCGGCGAGGTAGTGGTGCGAGACGACGAGCGTTCCGTCCCGGTCGAGGAGGACGAAGCGCTGTCGTTCCGGCTCGTCGCGGCCACTCACGCGGGCGCTTCCCCGAAGAACGTCGTCGCGGCCGCCAGGGACTCCGGTGTTCCAATGTCGAGGAAGCGACCCCCGGTCGGGAACCCGTGGAGCCCGCCGCCGACGAGGGCGGGAAAGATCTCACGCTCCATGGAGACGGGCCGCCCGGCCGGGATCTCGGCGATCAGGGAGCGCTCGAGCACGTAGACCCCGGCGTTGATCAGCCCGGCGCCGGCTCGCGTCGACTTCTCCTCGAACCGTTCGATGCGTCCCGCCTCTCCGAGTTGGACCCGACCGTACCGTCCGGCATCCTCGACCTCGACCAGGGCGAGTGTCGCCCTTGCACCGCTCGATCCGTGGGCGGCGAGCTGCGCTTCGAGATCGACGTCGCAGAACGAGTCACCATTCAGTACCAGGACCCGCTGGCCCTCGATGAGCGGCAGGGCGAGGCGGACCGCTCCCGCGGTACCGAGGGGCTCCGGCTCGGGCGAGTAGCGCAGCTCGAGCTCCCGGTAGCTCGATCCGAGCGCGGCCTCGACCATCTCGGCCATGAACCCGGTGCAGAGTACGGTGGTACCGGCTCGGGCCGCGACGAGTTGATCCAGCAGTCTGGTGACGAATGGGCGCCCACCGACGTCGGCCAGCGGCTTGGGGCGGTCGGAGACCACCGAGCGGAGCCGGGTGCCGCGTCCGCCGGCCAGGATGCAGGCGGTCGCCGCGTCTACCGTGCGACCTTCGGAGCTGGCGAGGTTCAAAAGTTCTTCAGCGACGGGCGTCCGAGCATTCGGTAGCCCTTGAGGAGCTCGCGAATCCCCTCGTCGAGAGATCGCCTGGCCTCGAAACCGGCCTCACGCAATCGCTGATTCGAGACGATGTAGTTGCGCTTGTCCGGATCCTCCCCCACCTCCGCGAAGTGGATATAGAACTCCGGCACGTACTCGCGGATCTTGAGAGCCAACTCCTCCTTCGAGAGGTTGGCGTCGTCGAGGCCCGCGTTGTATGGCCGCCCGACCATCGCGTCAGCGTGCTCGATCGAGTGAGCTAAGCAGTCCGCGACGTCTCGTACGTGGATGTAATTGCGCTTGAAGTCCTTCTCGAAGATGACCAGATAGCGGTCGGTCACCGATGCGTAGACGAAATGGTTGACCAGCAGGTCGAGCCGCATGCGTGGCGACATGCCGAACACGGTCGCCAGTCGCAGAGTGATCGTGTTCGGGGACTCGAGGACGGCGTTTTCCGCCTCGACCTTGGTCCGCCCGTAGAGCGAGATGGGCTCGAGCGGGGTCTCCTCGGTGCACTCGGTCTCTCCCGACTGGGTGCCATAGCCGCTGTTGGTGGTCGGATAGACCATCAACTGGTCCTTCGAACGCAGCCCATCGATCATGCGGATGGCATCGAGATTGGTCGACTCCGCCATGATCGGATCGAGGTCGCAGGCCGAAGCTCCGACGATCGCCGCCAGGGGCAGGATGACATCCGCCTTGGGCACCAGCTCCGCCATCAGGCGCCCGTCGCGAGCGTCGCCGCGAATGAAGTCGAAGCCTTCCGAGGCGCAGGCGTGAAAGAGGCTGTGGGTGCGGTATATCAGAGCGTCGACGACGGTCACCTCGTGCCCGATCTCGAGCAGTCGCGGGACCAGAATGCTGCCCAGGTAGCCGGCGCCTCCGGTGACGAGGACCCTCATGACATCTGGCTCACGCTGGGAGCCGCGGCCCCGGCGACCTTGCGGCAGGTGGCGGACCAGACCTCCATCCGGTCGATCATGCGGCGCAGGAAACTGGCCTCACCGGAGGTGTATCCGTCGGCACCGAGCCGCTCGCGCAGCCCCTCGATGAGCTCGTCGTAGCAGATCGAATAGTCCCCACCGGCCAGATCGATGGCTGCCAGGCTCTCGATCAGCCGAATCGTCATCCGCTGGGCCGGGATCTCCACCAGCATGTCCTGAAGCAGGTCGTGATCGTTGCGGTCCTGCCGCGCGAAAGGCCGGCCGACGCACACGTAGTCGCCGAGATGATCGGCGAGCTTCTTGACGAAGTAGCTCATCCAGATGTCGTCGTAGCGGCTGACCACCAGGTCGCCCGCCCTCTCCCCCATCACCGGAAGGTAGATCACCGGCAGCAGGTCCCGGTGAAGTGTGGTGTTCTGGCTGTTGAACACGGTGTCGGTTCCATGCGCGACGAGCAGACGCTCGGGAGCGCCGGGCTTGAAGCCCGTGACCCGCACCGGACAGTCGACATGACTCATGGCGTCGGCATCCGGTACCTCGAGCCAGAGCCCCGCGTTGACCACGACCCGACCGCTGGCGTCGGCGTAGGAGGGCGTCTGGTCGATCTCGCGCTTGTTCACCGGGTAGCCACGATGGTAAAGGGGCTTGTCAGGCTCGGTCGCCAGCAGGCTGGCGCTGTTGAACCAGCCCCCGGGGGTCGAGACCGCCGGAAGCTCGACGCTCTGTCCGACGATCGAGTGGAAGCCGAGATAGTCGTCCTCGGTGACGAAGTTGTCGTCGTCGATCGAGATGATCCGCTCGGCGCCCTCCATGGCGGCGATGAGATAGCCGAGATTGCGGCGCTGGACGCTGTTCCAGGGTAGCGCCTCGGCGAGCTCCGGCAGGTCGACCAGCCACGACTCCTGCTTGCCGACGTCCCAGTAGTCGATCCGGTAGCCGCTGCTCTGCTCGAGGTCGGCGAGGTACGTCCCGGCCTCGGGCGGCGTCTTGCGATCGCCGATCACGATGGTGTGGACGTCGCGGTGGCCGTGGGTGGCGAAGTTCTCCAGGTATCCCTCGATGTTGTGAGGTACGTTGATGGTGGTGGTAACGAGTGCAGTGCTCATGTGCTGGATGTCCTCTCGACCATCTGGTCGCGCTCGTCTGCGGTCAGAATCCGCCAGGCCATGCCGACATAGCGGAAGTTCCTCATGAAGGAGTTGTTCGATTCACCTTGTTTGCGGCAGCGCCAGACGGTCGGCACCTGCCCGACCCGGAACCCCGCCCGGATCGGACGCAGCGTCGTCTCGCAGCCGATCTCATGGTACTGGCCACTCCAGGAGAAACCCTGGAGGACGTTGGAACCCCCGAGCTTGAAACCGAGCGTCAGGTCGGTGATCGGAGTGCGGAAGAGCAGCCCGAAGAGCTTCTGGTAGCCCAGATTCAGGAAGTACTTGACGCGATCGTAGCCCTCCGTTCCGCCACCCTTCATCCAGCGACTGGCGATGACCAGATCGAGGGCCTCCCGCTCCAGAAGCTCGATCATGGTCGGAACCGAGCCGACATCCATCTCGCCGTCGCTGTCCATGAGAAGGATGTGAGTTCCGGTGCACTCTTCGATTCCCTGACGGACCGCCAGCCCGAGTCCCGGATAGTGGAGCTGCACCGAGACCTCCACCGGGTCGAACCGACGGGCGAGCTCCTCGCAGACCGTCACGGACTCGCTCGGCGAGTGCTTCGACGTCACCAGGACGACCTGGTGGAGCTTGTCGCCCACCAACTCGACCAGACCCTCGACGACCTCGCGAACCGCATCCGTCTCGGCGAAGACAGGGAGTGCCGCCGACAGACGCATTCCTCGCTCACTCTGGTCTGCGGAGGTCATCTTTTTTCAGCTGCGGGAGCGCGGACGCTACCCTTGAGTTTATCGCGCCAGGAGCGCGCCCGGGCAATGATCCGGACGATTCGCCCGCCGCTCCTGTCAGAAACCGGGGGCTCGCACGCACCTGTGCCCCGTGCGACGATGAATGTCGCTCTCGGCCGGGAGGCGCGTGGCCTCAGGACCGGCGGCCGACACTAGATCCCGCGGCTTCGGCAGCGCCCGGTCTCCGGTTCGGCCGGGCACTCTTTTCGAGCCGCCCCCCCGGAGCTGCCCGGCCCTGGTCGCTCGCCTTCCGGTTGCTATACTCGGCGTCGACGCTCCGCCGCCAGCCGGCGGAACCTCCAGACCGACGCGGAGTCTCCAGACCGACCGCGGAATCTCCAGACTGACCGCGGAATCTCCAGACTGATAAAGAGAGGCGCGATGTACTCCCGAGAGCCCGTCACCCTGGCGCGCGAATGCCGTGCCATTCAGATCCCCGAAGGCCTCCCGACCGTGCTGCCCGCCGGCGCGCGGGTGCTCATCACGCAGCAGCTCGGCGGCAGCTTCACCATCATGACCGATCACGGGGGCCTGTTCCGCATCGACGAGCAGGACGGCGATGCGCTGGGCCGGGAAGCTCCGAAGCGCGACGCCGTTCTCGACGACGAGGACCTGTCGGTGGAAGACAAGGTCTGGAGCCAGCTCAAGAAGTGCTACGACCCGGAGATTCCGGTCAACGTCGTCGATCTCGGGCTCATCTACAGCTGCGAGCTCACCGATGTCGGCGTCGGTGTCGACGCGGACATCAGGATGACCCTGACCGCGCCCGGTTGCGGTATGGGGCCGGTTCTGGCGCAGGACGTCAAGACCCGGGTAGAGGAGATCGACGGTGTCCGTCAGGCGAGGGTCGAGGTGGTGTTCGATCCGCCCTGGAATCAGAACATGATGAGTGAAGCCGCTCGCCTCGAGCTCGGCTTCATGTAGGCCTCCGGGCAGCGGAGGCCGCGGCTCAGAAGAGCTCCGGATACCTCGTCGGATCGGTCTCGCGCATCAGGGCGTAAACGGCGTCGAAGATCGCCTCGCGGTTCGGCTTCGAGAAGTAGTCACCATCCGAACCGTATGGCGGCCGATGAGCCGACGAGGTCACGGTTCTGGGGCCGACGTCCAGCCAGTCGTAGCCGCCCTGGATCTCGAGCACCTCGCGCATCATGTAGGCGGTACCACCGCCCGGTACGTCCTCGTCGACGAAGACGATGCGGTTCGTCTTGCGGAGCGAGTCGAGAATAGCGCCTCCGCGATCGAAAGGCAGCAAGGTCTGTACGTCGATGACCTCCACGTCGACACCGGCGGTCTCGAGCAGCTCGGCCGCACGCAGCGCGATGGCGCAGCAGGCTCCGTAGGTCACCAGAGTGACATCGGCTCCCGGCCTCAGAACCTCGGGTCTGCCGAGCGGGACACGCAACTCTCCGAGGTTGTCCGGCAAGGGCTCCTTGACGCGATAGGCGTTGAGGACCTCGACGACGAGCGCCGGGTCGTCGGAGTCGAGGAGCGTATTGTACATGCCGACCGCGCGGGTCATGTCGCGAGGGACGCAGATGTGGAGCCCGCGCAGCAGATGCGTGATGCCGCCCATCGGCGAGCCGGCATGCCAGATGCCCTCGAGGCGGTGGCCGCGAGTCCGCACGATCACCGGCGCCATCTGACGCCCGGCGGAACGCCACCGCACCGTCGCCAGGTCGTCCGACATGATCTGCAGCGCGTAGAGGAGATAGTCGAGGTACTGAATCTCGGCCAGGGGGCGGAGTCCGCGCATCGCCAGGCCGATCGCCTGTCCGAGGATGGTCGCCTCGCGAATGCCGGTGTCGGCCACCCGCACCGGACCGTACTTCTCCTGCAGGCCGGCGAATCCCTGGTTCACATCGCCGAGCTGTCCGAGGTCCTCGCCGAACGCCAGCAGTCGCGGCTCGCGTTCGAGCGCGGCATCGAAACCGCGATTGAGGACCTCGAAGCCGTTGAGGAATTCCGGCGCCTCGGCGTATGAGGGGTCGACGGCCTCGACGCGCAGCGCCGAGCGCGCCGATTCGCTGTAGAGGTGGGTTCCCATGCGTCCGGCACCCGAGTCGCGTGCCGCGCTCGCCCAGGCCGCCACCGCGGAGCGGGCGCTGCCCGGTCGATCCCCCGCCGCCACCCCCGCCGCCACCACGGCCTCGTGCGCCAGCGACACGAGGTCGCGGCGCAGCGGACTGCGCTGCCGGCCGAGACGAGCCTTGAGCGCGCCGACGGCCTCGGATCCGGTCTCCCGGGTCAGTTCGGCGAGCAAGCTGGCGAGCTCCTCCCGCTCGCCGTCGATCGGCTCCCTGAAGGCGTCCCAGGAGCGGCCCTGGGCCTCACGGACGGCAGCCTTCTCCTCACGCTCCACGGCATCGAGCTCCTCGGCGGACGCGAGGCCGTGCTCCTCCATCCAGAGGCGCATCTGCCGCAGACAGTCGAACTCATGCTCCCAGGTGAGGCGTTCCCGGCTCTTGTAGCGTTCGTGGCTGCCCGATGTCGAATGGCCCTGGGGCTGGGTCATCTCGGTGACATGGACGATGGCCGGAATGTGCTCGCGGCGAACCGTCTCGGCGGCGTTCAGGTAGGTCTCGCAGAGGGCCGCGTAGTCCCAGCCGCGAACGGTGTAGATGTCGTAGCCCTCGGTCGCGCCGACGGCACGCTGGAAGCCGCGCAGGACCTCCGACAGGTTGTGCTTCGTCACCTGATGCTCGTTGCCGACCGATATCCCGTAGCCGTCGTCCCAGATGGAGATCAGGGCGGGCACCCGGAGCACCCCGATGGCGTTGATCGACTCCCAGAACATCCCCTCGGCACAGCTCGCGTTGCCGATCATGCCGAAGGCGATCTCGTTGCCGTCCCTGGAAAAACGGGCCAGGTCGGGGAGGTCTGCGAGTGAGCGGTAGACGGATGACGCCTGCGCCAGTCCTACCAGGCGCGGCATCTGCGAGCCCGTCGGGGAAACATCCGCCGAGCAGTTGTAGTGCTCCATCTGGTCTAGCCAGGCGCCCTCGCCGTCGAGCAGCGGGGTCGAGAAGTGAGCGGTCATCTGACGACCGGCGGAGATCGGCTCGCGCCGGATGTCGGCGTCGGCGTAGAGCTGGGCGAAGAAGGCCTCGACGGTCAGCAGGTCGAGCGCGAACAGGAGGGTCTGATCGCGGTAGTAGCCCGAGCGCCAGTCCCCCTTGCGGAAGGCTCTGGCGAGAGCGAGCTGGGCGACCTCCTTGCCGTCGCCGAAGATGCCGAACTTCGCCTTTCCGGTCAGCACTTCGCGCCTGCCCAGAAGGCTTACCTCCCGGCTGCGCACGCCGGTCCGGTAGTCAGCGAGGATGCTCTCGCGGGTGAAGTGCTCCGGCAGACTGAGCACGACCTCGTCCTTGCTCGTGTCGTCACTCATTCGAGGCCAGAATCTGCCGCAGCAGGGCGATGTTCGAGCGATGCCCGGTCAGTCGCGCGGTCACCCGGCCACGGATCGGATAGCCGAGCAGGTAGAGGTCGCCGACGATGTCGAGGATCTTGTGGCGCGCGAACTCGTCCGGAAACCGTAGCTCGGTGTTGACGACGTTGTCCTCCCCCACCAGGATGAAGTTGTCGAGGCGGCCGCCCGTGCCCAGGCCGAGCTCGTTCATCATCTTCAGATCGCGCATGAAGCCGAACGTGCGGGCCGGAGCGATCTGCTCGCGATAGGCCTCCGGCGAGCTCAGCGAAAAGACGTGACGCTGCTCCCCGATAGGGCTGGGATAGCGGAGCAGATAGCTGACCGAGAAGGCTTCGGCCGGTTCGATGACCAGGCTGGGGCCGTCCTCCTCGACCACCTCGTAGGGGCGATCGATGACGATTTCGCGACGCGGGGCGTCCTGCTCCTCGACCCCGGCCTCCTCGATGGCATCACACAGCTGCAGCGACGAGCCGTCGAGCACCGGAATCTCCTCGTGGACCTTGACCAGGAGATTGGTGATGCCATAGGCGTGGAGCGCCGAGAGGAGATGTTCCACCGTCTTGATGCTGCTGGTCGCCCCCGCCAGCGTCGTCGCGTAGCCGGTATCGGCGACCGAGCCGACGTGGGCGGGAAGCAGCTCGTTGTCGGGGATCGAGAGGAAGTGGATGCCGCTGTCCGGAGGCAGGGGCTGCAGAACCATGCCGGTCCGTTTGCCGGAGTGCAGTCCCTGGCCGTAGAGCACGAAGTTCCCGGCGACGGTGCGTTGCGGCTCCTCGGCCTCCTCGACCAGGGCGAGAGGCGGAGGCGGGCGGAACTCGTGCCCCCTCTCGATGCGGTCGGCCGTTCTCTCGAGCAGCTCGAGAAGCTCCGAGTCGCGGATCACCGACTCGCCGAAGGCCACGGCGCCGGCCGCGGCATCGGCTACCTGGCCGTAGGAGAGAGGCTTCTCGACGAAGTCGAAGGCTCCCATCTTGATCGCCTTGACCGCGGTCGAGGTCGTACCGTGTCCCGACATCATCACCACCGAGGCCGTCGGGTCGATCTCGCGGATCGCCTGGAGGGTCTCGAGGCCGTCGCGGTCGGGCAGCCATACATCGAGAAAGACCGCATCCGGTCGCCGCTTCCCGTAGAAGCGGACGGCCTCCTCTCCGTTCTCGACGCAGTGCGTATCGTAACCCTCGTCGTTGAGCACGCCGGAGAGGGTGGCCAGAATGCCGGGTTCATCGTCGACGATCAGTACCAGGTTCTTCAACGACACCTCCACTCGATCCCGGTCTCGCACCGGATCGTCTACGCCACCGACGATCGAGCCGCACCGGTCGGAATGTCTGAAATGGGCGCGTAACGCCTCTGCGCGACGCTACGCCGCCGCCTATTCTAACCGCCCGGAGCCATGCCCGCCCGTGGGCCTCTGCTAAGCTCTTCCGTGGTCATGGCCGCGGCGAGATTGCGCGATCCGTACAGCCACTTCCCCTCCCTCGGGCACACCCGCCCCGGCCCCGGATGATCTCCTCGCCCCTCGTTCCCCGGCCGCGCCGGATCGAGCCTCTCGGCGGCGTGCTGGACCTCGAGGGGGGCCTCGAGCTTCGAACCGCCGGGGATCGACAGGGCGTCGCCGCGGCCCTTGCTCGCCTGGCCCGGACGCTCGGTCGAGAGGTCGACGACGACCGGCCGCTGGCGTCCGCCCTCCGCCTGGAGCGGAGCCAGGACGTGGAAGGGGGCGAGGAGGGCTACCAGCTCTCGATCACCGGCGAGGGTATCCTCGTCCGTTCCGCGAGTGCCGCCGGACTCTCGCACGGGCTCTCGACACTGGCTCAGTGGGTGCGGCCGTCCGGGGGGAGATCCTCAAAACGGGTCGCTCCGATGGTCGCCATCGAGGACTCTCCCGCGATCGCGAATCGGGGCGTGATGCTCGACGTCAGCCGCTCCAGGATTCCAACCATGGAGAGCCTGTTCGACGAGATCGACCGGTTGGCCGGATGGAAGGTGAACCAACTCCAGCTCTATGTCGAGCACACGTTCGCCTACAGGGGGCACGAGGAGGTCTGGCGCGGGTCCGATCCGCTCACTGGCAACGAGGTTCGCCGGCTCGACGAGTACTGCCGTCAACGCCACATCGAGCTGGTTCCGAACCAGAACAGCTTCGGGCATCTCCATCGCTGGTTGGAGCATCCCCGCTACCGGCACCTGGCGGAGTGTCCCGAGGGCCTGGAACACCCCTTCGCCGACGTTCCGACTCCCTTCAGTCTCTGCCCGACGGACGCCGGGTCGATCGAGCTGCTGGAGGATCTCTACGCCCAGCTTCTGCCCAACTTCTCCAGTCGCCAGATGCACATCGGCTTCGACGAGACCATGGACCTCGGGACGGGACGGTCGCGCCGGCGCGCCGAAGAGATCGGCGTACCGCGGCTCTACGCGGACTTTCTGTCGGCTGTCAGTCGGCTCGCCCGCAAGCATGGCCGCCGCGTTCAGTTCTGGGGCGACATCGTCGCCAAGCATGACGAGCTCCTCGCCCACGTTCCCGAGCATGCGATCGTGACCGACTGGGGCTACGAGGCCGATCATCCGTTCGGGGAGCGCGCTGAGAAGCTGCGCTCGGCCGGTCTCGAGAACTACCTCTGTCCGGGCACCAGCAGCTGGTTGAGTCTCGCCGGACGTTGGTCGAATGCGGTCGAGAACATAACCGCGGCGGCCGTGGCCGCCGCCGCCCGCGATTCGAGCGGGCTGCTGATCACCGATTGGGGCGATCAGGGACACCTTCAGCCACCGGTGATCCGGATGCCCCCGGTTCTGCTGGCCGCGGCGCTGTCCTGGAACCCGGGATCGGCCGCCGACCTGGACCGCGACGAGATCGCCGGGCTGATCGATCTCCACCTCTTCGGCCGCTCGCCCGGCGACGGGCCGGGAGCGACTCTCACCGGACTGGGAGATGTCTATCGCCTCCCCGGTGGCGGCACCTTCAACGGCTCGCCCCTGTTCTACCTGCTGACCCGGCCCGACATGGAGCTGGATCACTCGCGTCTCCGGGGTCTGATGCCCGAAGGACTGGAGGCCAGCTCGGACGCGCTGGAGGCTCTCCGTTTGCCCGGAGAGCTCGGCGGAGAGCTCGAAGGCGAGCTCGCCTTTGTCTGGAAGGCGCTCGACGTCGCCGTTCGGCTGGGGGCGGACCGGCTTCGTCACAGCGCGGCGAACTCCTGCCGCGAGCTGCCGGCGGTGTCTCGCTCCGACCTGGCCGAACGTCTCGACGAGCTTCTCGCACTGCACCGGGAGCTCTGGCTCGAGTCGTCGAGGCCGGGCGGGCTCGACGAGTCAGCTGGCGTCATCGAGCGCACCCGGGAGGCGCTTCGGACGCCCGATCCCGGAGCCTGAATCCGGGGCTCCGCAGCGGTGCGGCGCCGGGTACAATCGGCGCATGCCGCCAGCGACCGCCGGGCAACCGAGCCTTCAGGAGCGCTTCGCGCCCTCCTCCATCTGCTTCGGTTGCGGCCCGGCGAATACCCAGGGACTGCGTATCCGGACGATTCCCGACGGCGATAGCGACCTGGTGCTCGCTGATTGGCTTTGCGAGGACCACCATCAGGCCTTCCCGGGCATGGTCAACGGAGGGATTCTGGGGGCCCTGCTCGACTGTCATAGCAACTGGGCGGCCGCCTGGCACCTGATGCGCCGTGACGGTCTCGAGCGGCCGCCGGTAACGGTGACCGCAAGATTCGACGTCCGTCTGAAGCGGCCGACGCCATCGGACAGGCCACTCCACATCGAGGCGCGTGCCGTCAACTCCGATGGTCCCAAGGTGGAGATCCAGGCGTCGATCTCCTGTGACGGCGACGTCACTGCGACCTGCGACGGGCACTTCGTCGCGGTCAAGCCCGACCATCCCGCCTATCACGGTTGGTGAGCGCCGACCTCCTCTCCGCCGTATCGCTCCGGACGGCTCACGGCGCCCGTCGGGCCGAAGCGGTCCTCCTCCGGCAGGCGCTGGAGCGGCTGCGTGAGCTTCGCCGCCGCGAGGACTTCTCGCGGCCCCTGATCATCGTTGTTCCGTCGCAGAGCCTGCGGCTCCATCTGATGGGCCGGCTCGTCGAGGAGGCCGACGGCTCGCTGGTCGGGATCCGCTGTACCACCCACTTCGGACTGGCCCTGGACATCGCCGAGAGAACCGGTGTCGACGCTCCCTGGGACCTCGATCTGTTCGCGATCCTGGCGCGCCGGTTCGCACGCTCCGAGCCAGCACTCGCCGATGCCCTCGAACATCTTCGCGAAGGCTACTCCGGCATTCTCGGCGCCGTCAGGGACCTTCTCGACGCCGGTTTCGGCGGCGAGCACCTCGAGGCACTCGAGGAAGCCCTTGCGCTCGAGGGACGAGAGGTGGCGTCGCAGCGCGAGATCGATCGGGCCAGCGCCCTGGCCCGGGTCGCCGCCAGGGTCCTGGTCTCCTTCGGCGAGCTCGATGTCGGCCGTACGTCTACGCTCCTCCAGGCGGCGACCGGCGCCGTGCGGACACGAGCCGACGAGGCGCTCGTAACGGCCGGCGTTCTGCTGCACGGCTTCGCGGACGCCACCGGCGTCACCTCCGACTTCCTCGAGGCGCTACTACGAGCCTACGGCGGCGGCGCGGTCATCGACCGCCCACCGGATCCGGTCGTCGAGGGATCGGTCGATCCGAGCTGCGTCTTCGCTCGGCGAATGGAGGAGCGCCTCTCGGCGGTCGCTTCGCCGGTCGAGGAGCAGGAGTTCGCCCCGCCACCCCGGCTCGACCTGTTCCGCGCCCTCGGCCAGGAGGCGGAGGTCAGGGAGGTGGCACACCGATGCCTCGATCTGATCGAGGCGGGTGCCACTCCCGAATCGATCGGTATCGTCATGCGCGAGCCGGCTCCCTACGTCACGCTCCTGCGTGGCGTCCTGACGGATCTCGCCCTGCCGTTCTCGACGATCGGGCTCAAAGGGCCCTCGACTCCGGTCGGACGACGGCTCCGAGCCGGGGTCGAGCTGGCGATGTCGGGAGGTCGGGCCCATGTCGAGCGTTGGCTGGACGCGCTCGCCGAGCGTCAGGATCAGGTCCCGCTCTTCGACGTGCGCATCGCCCTGGCCTCCCTCGGTGTGTCGCGGATCGAGCAGCTCGTCGCCCTCGATCTCGACCCTCTGCTGGTCAACGACGCCTACCCGCTTCCCGTGCGACAGGGCTTCTTCGAGGTCGAAGAGGAGGGAGAGGGTGCCGGTCTGGTGCGATCGCGGCGGCGACGGGTGCCGGCCTCGGCTCTGCGGGCGCTCCTGGCCGACGCGCGAGAGCTCTCGGCGCTTCTCGATGGCTGGCTCGGGGCCAACATGCCCCTATCCGACCACGTCACACGCATGGAAGCGCTGTGTGAGCTTCTCGGGTGGAGCGCGGAGAGCTCCGAGGGGCGCGAGATGAGTCGCCTGCTGGCATCGATCGCCGCCTCGCCGCCGGTGCTGGTCGACCAGGACGAGTTCGTGCTGACCCTGCGTCGCCTCTGCGCGGATTGCGCCCGTGACGAGATCGGGGGACGCGGCGGAGGCGTGCAGGTCATGGGCGTCGTCGATGCCCGTGCCCGCACCTTCGAGCACATCTTTCTCCTCGGCATGAACCGGGGCGTCTTTCCGCGCACGATCAGGGAGGATGCCGTCCTCTCCGACCCACTCCGCAAACTGCTCGAGCGGGACGGGCATGGTCTTCTCCCGGACCTCCCGATCAAACGACGCGGTCATGAGGAGGAGCGCTATCTCTTCGCGCAACTGCTCTCGTCCTCCCCCTTCGTGACTCTCTCCTGGCTCGAGCGTGACGATGCCGATCGCCCGATGCCGCCCTCGCCCCTGGTCGAGCGGCTCCGCTGGTGTCATCCCGATCGGCCGGAGTCCTGGCGCTCGGCACCGCTCACGGGGCGCAACCCGGTCATCGACCTCGGCCCGGACGAGCGCCCTGACATGGGGAGGCTCGAGCGCCTTCCCATCGCTCAGCAGGGTGTTGTGGCGGCGCTCTACGGCAGGTCGGAGCGCCTTCCCGAGCTCTACGGACCGGTTCTCGACCGTGTGAGTCGGGCCGTGTCCGGACTCGACTCCGGAAGGATCGGCGCGCTACGAATGGCGACCCTGGAGGAGCTCGACCCGAGCCGCGGAGCCGCCGCTCGTGACCCGCTGAGTCCATACCTGGGCTTCATCGGTCCGGTCGGCCCGGCGGGAGATCCGCGGGCCAACCGGGTGGTCTACATCACCGCGCTCGAGCGCATGGCCGCCTGTCCCTGGCAGACCTTCCTCGAGCGGTTGCTGAGGGTCGAGGCGATTCCCGATCCGCTCGATGCCCTTCCCAGCATCGATCCCCTACTCATCGGCAGCCTGGTGCACGGTGTCCTCGAGCGGGTCATCGTGGAGGCCGGGACGGCTCGCGCCGGAGAGCTCGAGGATCTGGCGGGCGTAGTGCCGCTCGAGGTCGTCTGGCCCGATGAGGCCCGACGCGAAGAGTTGGTGCTCGAGGAGGCGGCCAGAGCGGTGCGCTCGGCCGGCATCGCCCTGGACGGATTCGATCGGGCGCTGGCGGCCGTTGCGCACCCCTATCTCGAGGTGGCGCGCGCGATGGACTGGCCCGATGGGACACTGGTCAGCCTCGCCGCCGAGGTCGAAGGAGATGTCGAGCTCGCTTCGGACGACCGCTCGGGCCGGCGCCTGGCGTTCCGAGCCGACCGAGCCGATCCGCGCGGCGAGGGATTGCTGCTCACCGACTACAAGACCGGCGCCTCACCCTTCACCCAGTCGACTCCGAAGTTTCGTCGCAACAAGCTCCTCAAGGAGGTCAGGGCGGGGCAGCGTCTCCAGCCCCTCCTCTACTCCCGAATGCCGACGCCGGAGCCGAGCACCGGTCGCTTCAGCTTCCTGCGTCCCGATCTGGACGTCGATCTGGCCGGGCGCTCCATCGAGGCCGAAATCGCCGACCGCGATCTTCAGGAGGCGTTCGACCGCTCCATCTCCACCATTCTGCGCGCCTGGGATCTGGGGCTCTTCTTCCCTCGCATGGAGCTTCCGGGAGAGTCGCAGAGAGTGCCCCGGGACTGCCGCTGGTGCCGTGTCGCGGAGGCCTGCCTGCGACAGGACTCGGGTGTTCGGCAACGGCTTCGCGACGGCATTGCCGAACTGGGACTCTCGAGCCCGGCGACCCGGAGTGGCGATGACGACTTCGTCGACGCACTCCTCGACCACTGGTGGCTTCCATCGGCGGGCGGCCGCCCCGGGAAGGCTTCGTGAGTCAGCGTCCCGTCGCCGATCGCGCCGCCCGCGAGGCCGCCCAGACGGTCTTCGATCGTCCGCTGTTGCTCGAGGCCGGCGCGGGAACGGGCAAGACCACGACTCTGGTGGCGCGCGTCCTGTCATGGTGCCTGGGCGAGGGGTGGAAGAGGTCGCGAAGAGCTCTCGAGGAGTCCTCGGCCGGAGACTTCGAGGACGAGATGATCGCGGCCGAGACTCTCCAGGGGGTGGTGGCCATCACCTTCACCGAAGCCGCGGCGGCCGAGATGGCCGAGCGGCTCGCCGCATCCCTGGCGCAGATCGTCGACGGAGCCGAAGCCGCGGTGGTCGGCTTCGAGCCGAGCCTTCTCGAGGGGGCGATCGATCCCGCTACGCGTCGACACCGGGCCACGCTTCTGCTCGAGAGCTTCGACTACCTCACCGTCGGAACGATCCACTCCTTCTGCTACGGACTGCTGCGAAACCACCCTCTGGAGGCGGGGCTCCATCCCGATCTCCGAGTCGACGCCGACGGCCGGGAGCTCGAGACAGTGGCGCGCGCGGCGGTCGAGCACTGGGTGCAGAAGGCCTACACGGCCGGTTCGGAGACGCCGTTTCTGGCCCTGGCCGCCCGTCGCATCGGGCCGGGGAGGCTCCTCGACGCGGTGGTCCGCTGGTACTCGGAGGGGGTTCCGATCGAGCTGCTCGAGCCCGATCCCTTCGGACCCGGCGAGATGGAGCGGTTCCTCGGCGGTCTTTCGGCGCGCACCGCCGCCCTGCTCGAGCTCGTCGGCGAGCGACTGGCCGATCTGCCCGCGGGCCGGGTGGCGCGCCGGGTCCAATCGACCCTCGAAGCGAGCATCGCGCTGCTCGCCGAGCCCCTGGAGGCCGGTCCGGCCGCGACCGCGGCGCGACTCGAGGCGATCCGGGATCTGTGGCCCGACAAGGACGTCAAACGGATTCGGGACTGGGGTCGTGCCCGCTTCACCGGTGAGGAGACCGCGCGGTTGGTGCCATTGGGCCAGCCTTTCGTCGAAATGTGCGAAGCGGTCGCGTCCGACCTGCGGACGGCGGCGGGTCTCGACTCCGACCTGCTGACCGCGGCGCGGATGGCTCTCCTGCCGCTCCTGAGACAGGTCGACGACGACCTGCGAACCCGGGGCGCCATCACCTTCTCGGGCCTCCTGCGTGAAGCCCAGGCACTTCTCGAGAGCGCTCCGGGCGTGCTCGAGCGCGAACGTCGCCGAATCAGTGCGCTGCTGGTCGACGAGTTCCAGGATACCGATCCGCGGCAGTCCGAGATCGTCAGGCGCCTTGGCCTCGACGGTGCGCCGGACGAGCGGCCCAGCCTGTTCGTCGTCGGTGATCCGAAGCAGTCGATCTACGCCTGGCGGGACGCCGATCTGGCGGCCTACGAGGCGTTCCAGAGCGCGCTCGTCGAGGCCGGAGGCGCCACCTACTCGCTGGAGGTCAACTTCCGCTCCACGGCCCGAATCCTCGACGAGGTCGAGCGTGTCATCGAGCCCGTCATGCGCTATGAGGCCGGCATTCAACCCGAGTTCAGGCCGCTTGCGGCGGCGCCGGGCCGAAAGACCGGCGGGGAGCCCGAAAAGGGCGACTGGCGCAGCATCGAGTACTGGGTGAGCTGGGGCCTCGAGGACGAAGATGGGCGCCTCGCTCCCGGCCCGGTGGCCGAGACGACGGAGG
Source organism: Candidatus Multivoradales bacterium (assembly GCA_965223875.1). Lineage (GTDB taxonomy): Bacteria > Acidobacteriota > Thermoanaerobaculia > Multivoradales > JAHEKO01 > CBDCXS01. The sequence goes on from OZ245024.1 coordinate 364,934, forward strand.
TCGAGGCCTACGAGCTGGCGGCTGACATCCGCAGCCTGCACGACAGGGCGGGCGTGCCATGGAACCGGATCGGCATCCTCTTCCGGAAGGCCGGATCCCAACCCGATTTCCTCGGCGAGATGCGTCGCCAGGACGTCCCGTTCGCGGTTACCCGGGATCGAAACTACTACCAACGCCGGGAAGTCATCGAAGCCGCGGCGTGGGTGCGCGCGATCGTCAATCCGACCGATCATCTCGCGCTCCTGGCCGTTCTGCGCTCGTCCGTCGTCGGAGTACCCGACGCCGCCCTGTTGCCCCTCTGGGCGGAATCCTTCCCCAAGCTGGCGACCGAGCTGACCGGTAGCGACAGGAAGACCCTGGTGGTGGCGCGGCGGCTCATCGAGAAAGCCGCGGCCTCGGTCCCCCGGCCGGTACCCGGCCTCGATCGATTGGCCGGTTGGGAAGAGAGCCTGCTGGCGGCGCTGGCGGCCCTCGGCCGCCTCCGCGAGAGCTATCGGGTGGATGCCCCCGATACCTTCGTTCGCACGCTGCGCTCGGAGATGCTCAGCGAGATCAGTGAAGCGGCGCGTTTCCAGGGCAAGTTCCGACTGGCCAACCTGCATCGGTTCTTCCGCCAGCTGGAGACGGCGATGCAGAGCGACGAGGCCGATGTCCACGCAATTCTTCGCGCTCTCCGACTCGGGGTCACCCAGGCGCGCGAGGCCGAGGAGGCGATGCCGCGCGACGCGGCACAGGACGCCGTTCAGGTGATGACGATCCACACGGCCAAGGGACTCGAGTTCGACCATGTCTACGTACCACAGCTCCATGCGCGGACACGCCGGGGCGGCGAGGACCTTCTCGCCGCGACCGAGGTCACACCCGGGCGGTGGCAGTACCAGCTCTTCGGCGCCCAGACCCTCGACTACGATCTCGCCGAGCGCAGGCGCGAGCACATCGAGGCCGCCGAGATGGTCCGTACTCTCTACGTGGCGATGACCAGGGCCTGCCGACGCCTGGTCCTGGTCGGGCGCTGGCCCGAGGTCCCCGAGGCCACCGACCCCCTCGACGCCAAGGACTACGTCGACCTGCTCCAGTCTCGCCGCGACCTGCCGTCGTCGCTCGCCGAGCCCGCCAACGACGCCCAGGTCGGCCTCCTGGGCCACTGGGACGACGGCGACGTTCGCTGGCGCTTCCTCGGCGGCACACAAAGACATCGCGCTTCGAGCGCGCCGCGTACCACGAGCGATTGGCTGCCCTCCCGTGAGCAGGTGATCCGCGGTGCCGATCGCCATGCCCGCCGCGCGTCAGCCGCAACGGACCGTATGGCCCGTCCCTGGACCGAGGCCGTGACGACCGATATCTCGGCCCGCCTGGAAGAGCTCGCCGCCACCCTCGCCGCCGATGCCGACTCCGGTCCCGGCTCGACACCGCAGCAGCGCGATGTCGCTCGTGAAAGCGGTACCGCCGTCCACGCTTGCCTCGAGCACTGGCAGCTCGAGGCCGAACCGGCCGAGGAGCTCGAGCGTCAACAGGACCGCCTCGAGCGGATTCTCGACGATCCGGCGCGCATCGAGAGAGCCGCGCAGACGCTGGCGCGCTTCTCCACCGGCGAGCTGCTCCACCGCCTGCGTGGCCTCTCATCCGGCATCATCGGTCGTGAGGTTCCCATCCTGCTGCGCTCCAACGAAGTCGAGGGCGGCCCGGTGGCCTGTTACTCGGGTGCCATCGATCTTCTCTACAGAGATCCGGAGGATGGCTCGATCGTCGTGGCGGACTTCAAGACCGACCGGGTCACCGACGCGGACGAGTTGGCACGCCGGGCGGCCGCCTACCGGCCGCAGGAAGAGCGCTACGCGCGCGGGGTTCAGCAGATGCTCGGCTTGGAGGACGCGCCCCGCACCGAGCTCTGGTTCGTATGGGCCGACACGATCCATGCCTCCGCTGGAGCCGCTGCCGAACGAGAGGACGTCTGATGCATATCTCCGAGATTCCGACGCCCGCCCTGCTCGTCGATCGACCGAGGCTGGAGGCGAATCTCTCGCACATGGCCCGTCGAGCCGACGAGCTGGGTGTGCGCTTGAGACCGCACATCAAGACCCACAAGTGTGTCGAGATCGCCCGGCGGCAGGTCGAGCTCGGAGCCGAGGGGCTCACGGTCTCGACGCTGTTCGAAGCGCGCGCCTTCTCGGAGGCGGGCTTCTGCGATCTCACCTGGGCCTTTCCGGCGATCCCGGGACGGATCGAAGAGGCCCTCGGCCTTGCCGGCGGTGGGCGGATGGCGCTCCTCGTCGATACCGTCGAGACGGCCCGGCTCCTGGCCGCGACCGGGCGCGAGGCCCGGGTGTACCTCAAGGTGGATTGTGGCTACCACCGGGCCGGTGTCGACCCCGAGGGCCCCACCGCCCTCCCGCTCGCACGACTCCTCGCAGGTGAGCCGACCCTCGACTTCGAGGGCATCCTGACCCATGCCGGCCACTCGTATCGCCGTCGCGGCAGGTCGGACCTGCTCGAGGTCGCACGGCAGGAGCGCGATGTGATGGTCGCGTTCGCCGAACGACTCCGAAGCGAGGGGATCGAGGTGCCGGTGGTTTCCGTCGGCTCGACGCCGACCATGATGGTCGTCGACCACCTCGAAGGTGTCGACGAGATGCGGCCCGGGAACTATGTCTTCTTCGATCTCAGCCAGGTCGTCTACGGTTCGGCCCGGGTCGAGCAGTGCGCGCTGACCGTGTTGGCGAGCGTCGTCTCGAGCCAGCCCGGGAAGGACCGGTCGATCGTCGACGCCGCCGCGCTGGCGCTCTCCAAGGACGCCGGGCCGACCGACTTCGGGCACCGGTCGATGGGCGACGTCTACGCCGATCACGCGACCGCGCGCCTCGAGCCCGAGACGCGGCTCACCGCGCTGTCACAGGAGCACGGTCATCTGAACGCGGCCTTGCCGGTCGGCAGCAGGGTCAGAATCCTGCCGAACCATTCCTGTCTTGCGGCGGCCCAGTTCGATCGCTACTGGGTGCTGGAGGGCGACGAGGTCGTCGATCGTTGGGAGGTTCTGCGCGGCCGCGGCTAGGACTGCCGGACGCAAGTACGGGTACGTAGGATTGCCGGATCCAGCCTGCGAGAACGCGTGCCCGTATTTGCGTCCGACAGTCCTAGTCGAGGTAGCCGAGCGCCTCCAGTCGCTTGAGCTCCTCCTCGCTGAGCGTCGGAGGCGGCAGCTCGTCGGAGAGAGCCAGGCCGGCCCGCACCGTCTCCAGCCATTCGCTCAGCGTCGGCGAGGGATCCGAGCTCATGGTGACGCGGTTGTTCGTCTCCTCGGGGTCACCCTCGAGGTCGTAGAGACGACGATTGCCGTTGGTCACGCGGTAGATCTCCTTGCGCCCTTCGCCGACCCAGGCGACCTCCAGCAGGCCGTTCTGTCTGACCTTCTCGGAGTTGGTCGCCTTGACCGAGCCCCGGTGAGACTGATGCCAGGTCCAGCGATCCTCCGGTGGCGCCGCCCCGCCGAGCAGGACCGGGGACCAGTCGAAGCCCTGGAAGCTCTCCAGGGTCGGTAGTCCGAGAAGGCCGAGGAGCGTCTGGGAGATGTCGATGATCAGGGCCCGCGACCCGATCGTGCCGGGATCGACGCGGCCGGGCCAGGAGATCCCCAGGGGGATCCTCAGACCGGGCTCGTAGCAGTGACGGCCGTGCCCCCAGTAGTTGTGCTCGCCGAGGCTCTCGCCGTGATCCGCAGTGAAGACCGTGATTCGATCGTCGTCTCCCAGGATCTCGTCGACGCCTTCGAGAAGGCGTCCGAACCGGTCGTCGACGAAGGCGACCTCGGTGTCGTACCGGTTGCGTCGTCCCGGAGTCTGACCGGAGATACCGAGGCGCTCGACGAACTCATCGTGGTACTCGTACGGCGCGTGCGGCTCCACGTAGTGGACCCAGAGAGCGATCGGTCGCTCGGGCGCCTCGCGGCGCTGCTCGCGTAACCAGTCGAGCGCCTCCTCGTTGACGTCGTCGGCACCGGCTTCTCCGGACCAGAAGAACCAGCGCTTGCGGGTCAAGACGGTCTCGAAGGTCTCGAAGTGCTCGCCGAGGCCGGTGACGTCGTCGTTGAGCGTCCAGTTGGCGACGAAGGCGGCCGTCGCGTAGCCTCGTCGTCCCAGGATCTTGGTGAACGACGGCAAGCCCTCGCGCATGCGCACCCCGTTGCGCGTCGCTCCGTGCTCGTGGGGATAGAGCGAGGTGATCATCGAGCTCAGTCCGGGACCGGTGAGGGGCTCGACCGTCCTCGCTTCCTCGAACCGGACGCCGCCGGCCAGGAAGCGATCGATGTTCGGCGAGGTCGCACGCTCGTACCCGTAGCTCGTCAGTCGATCGGCTCGCAGAGTGTCGATGGTGACGATCAGGATGTGCGGCTGAACCTCGTCGCGCGAGTCCGGCAGCCCGGCCGCGAGCGTCGCCGAGAGCGCCAGAAGGAGGCTCGGCAGGGTGATTCGCCAGCTCATACCGGCGGGAATGTAACAGATCTGCTGGCACCGGACACCCGCGCTTCGATGCGCTATGGTCTCGGCATCGTGCCCCGGCAAGCGAGCCCCGTCGAGACCGCGCGCAAGCGCCGCCGTTGGCTGCGCAGACTGCTCGAGCTGATCGTCCTCGTGGCGACCCTGGTGCTTGCCGCCCAGATGCTCTCCGAGATCGACTGGTCTTCGTTGAAGGCCCAGATCCGCGCCGCCGATCCCGCACTGGCCCTCCTCGTGGCGCTCCTGCTCAGTGGCCGCTGGGTCGCATGGAACGCTCGCTGGAGGCTCTCTCTCACGCGTGTCGATGCGCACTCCTCCTGGTCGAGGAGCCAGGCTTCCATCCTCGCGGCGGCGGCACTCAACCACCTGACACCCACCTTCAGGGTGCTCGGAGGGCTGGTGAGGGCACGCTACAACCGCGAGGGCGGGCGGCTCGCCTTCTCGCGGGCGTACGGCTCGGTGCTCTGGGATCAGGTCATCAACCAGGCCTCCACCGGAGCGCTCAGCGCGATCGCTTTCGTGACGCTGTCATGGCGCCTCGGTCGCGCGGGCCAATCGGCAGTGGCGATGGCGATGCTCACCGCCATCGTCCTGTTGGTGCCGCTGTTGTACCGTCGAGTTCGGCGCCTCGGCCTGCTCGGCGACGGCGAGCGGCCCGCCTCGTTCGAGCCTGGAGACGAGCGCTGGTCACGGTTGGTGGCCGCTGGAGGCCGGGAAGCCATCCAGACCCTGCAGCGACTCCTCTTCGACCGGGCACTGGTGGCGAAAGGCGTCGCGGCGACGACCCTATACATCTCCTTCAACCTGGCGGCGGCCTGGGCGGCCTTCGCCGCCCTGGGCGAGCACCCGCCCGTCTCATGGGTCTTCTACGCCGTATCCCTCGGCATCACGATCGGTGCCATCAGCGGGACTCCGGGCGGCGGGCTCACCACCGAGGCGGCCATGGTCACCTGCTACACGTTGCTCGGCGCCGAAGCGTCGACCGCGCTGGCGGCGACGCTCCTCTATCGCGGCATGCACTACCTGCTCGTCCTCCTCTACGGCATCCCGTCACTGCTCGTTCTGGAAGGGATGCATCGGCGCGAGACCGGCAGCGAGCCGCTCGGCTCCTATTCCGACCCCTCGGAGAGCTAGCCTGCGTTCTTCACCAGCCTCCTACCGCGCCTCCGGATCTACCCCTGTCTCCTGCGTTGCGCTCGGTCGCGCTCCTCAGGCTAGAGGGAGAGCCCGGACCGTTCGATCAGCTCCCGTCGGCTGCGCTCGGCCCGCCGCCTGATCGAACCGAGGTCGAGCTCCGTCAGGGCACCGTTCCACACCTTCCAGGCGCCGTCGATCATCACGTGCCGAACGGCGCCGCGGGAGCCCACGAAAGCGACCAGGTCGTGGATATCGCAGACATCGGCCGCCGACCACTCCGGTCCCGTCGTCTCGAGGACCACCAGGTCGGCCCGTTTGCCCGGCTCCAGGCTGCCGATCTGGTCATCGAGCCCCATCGACCGCGCTCCCTCGCTGGTGGCGAGACGCAGCGCATCGAGACCACCGAAGGCCGCCGGTCCGTGGGAGAGCTGCTGCAGCATCGCCGCCAGCCGGACCTCCTCGAGGCAATCGAGATCATTGTTGCAGGCCGCGCCGTCGGAGCCGAGCCCGACCGGAATACCGGCCGACAGGAGTCCGACCACATCGGCGATCCCCGATCCCAGGCGCAGGTTGGCGCTCGGGCAGTGCGCCACCGAGAAGCTCCTGTCCGCCAGTGTCGACCAGTGTCGTTGGTCGAGCTGCACGCCGTGGGCGATGCGGAGATCGGCGTCGAGGACACCCTCCTCGGCGAAGTACTCGATCTCGTCACGCCCGCCCTTGAGCGACCTGACCAGCTCGGTCTCCTCGCTCTGTTCGAGCGCGTGAGTGTGCACCGGCCAACCTCTCTCGAGGGCGAGGTCGCGTACACCGGTCCAGAGCTCGTCGGTGGCGCTCAGGATGAAGCGGGGATTGAGCGAATATCGCAGGCGTCCATCCGATCGTCGCTCGAGCGCCTCGCCGAGCTCGATCGTCCGTGTGAGCGCCTGGTCCGTGGACGATGCCAGATCGGCCGGCATGCCCTCCGGCTCGTCCATCAGGCACATGCCGGCACTGCCTCTGAGACCCGACTCGATCAGCCCCTCGAGGAGGCCCTCCGCTCCCGGCCCGAGACCGATCTCCTGTACCGTCGTGGTTCCGCCGAGGAGGCACTCGGCGCCTCCCAGAAGCGCGCTCCAGTAGGCGCTCTCATCGGTGTGGGCGGCCTCGAGGGGCCAGATACGCTCCCGCAGCCAGGGAAGCAGCCGGCGCCCCTCGCCGAGGCCACGGAAGAGGGTCTGGCCGAGGTGGATGTGCGCCTGCACCAGCCCCGGAAGGACCAGGGCGCCGCCGAGGCCGATGCGTTCGACCCCCTGGGGAGCCTCGGACCGCTCTCCCAACGAGGTGACGACGCCATCGACGATCAGCAGAGCGGCATCTCGAACGACGGTGGCCTCACGGTCCATGGTCGCGACCGTGCACTCCTCGAGCAGGACCGACCGCTCCCGTCGCGCGCGTTTCATGAGCCTTCGTCCCGGCCGTCGCTCTCGAACCGGATCGAGAGGCTCTCGCTCCGTCTCCGGCCTCGAACCGCCACGAACCGCAGCACCGCCTCGACAGTCAGCCACACCGCGAGAACCAGCAGACCCGCACCGACGAGGAAGAGGATCGCGCCGCCTTCGTCCCACTGAGTCCAGAAGCGGCGCAGATTCCCGATCATGGCGAGAAGGGTCGAGACCAGCATGAAGGCCATCGGAATCGCCGTCACCAGGGCGTTGCGTCCCCGCTCGTAGAGGTAGAGGGACACCACCAGCAGTGCCAGCCCGGCGAGGAGCTGGTTGGTGGTCCCGAAGAGCTGCCAGAGCGCCAGGCCGGCCGGCCGGCCGTCGATCTCGTAGAAGGCGAATCCGGCGATCACCACGACGGCGAGGAGTGACGCGACGTAACGGTCGGCGAGAATCCGCAGGCCCAGGGTTTCACCGATCTCCGAGATATTGAAGCGGAGCAATCGGGTCGCCGAGTCGAGCGTCGTGAGGGCGAACGATACGACGACCACGGCGACGAACGCCGTCGCGGTGCGATGGCCGACGAGCCCGAGGCTGTCGATGAAGTGAGCCGTGCCGGTGATGAAGATGCCGACCTGATTGCCCAACCCCTGGATAGAGTCCCAACCGCTGTAGGTGTGAGCCCACACGTCGCTGGCGCTCAGCCCGTCGCGGCCCAGGACCCCCGCGGTGCATGCGAGGACGGCGAGGAGACCGAGAAGGGATTCGCCGATCATGCCGCCGTAGCCGACGAAGCGGGCATCGGGCTCCCGGTCGATCTGCTTGGCGGTCGTTCCGGATGAGACCAGGGAGTGGAAACCGCTCGCCGCGCCGCAGGCGATGATGATGAAGACGAACGGGAAGAAGCTCGGGGCACCCTCGGGATCGAGACGAACTGCCGGTGCCACGAACTCGGGCCGGGCGACGAACAGCCCCAGGTAGGCGAGCACGAGTCCGAGGTAGAGGAGCAACGAGTTGAGGAAGTCCCGCGCCTGGAGCAGGCTCCAGACCGGTAGCACCGACGCCACGAGGGCGTATGCCAGCAGAATGACGATCCAGACGTCGATACCGGGCCAGGACGCGGGGGACATCCAGAGAAGCGGCCACTCGAGGCCGGCGGCGACGGCCCCCAGCATGAGCACGAATCCGACCGCGGCCACGCCGCCGACCCGCAGTCCCTTGCGGTAGAGCAGATGGCCGGCGATCACGGCGATGACGATCAGGGCGCCGGAGGGCAACACCGCGGTCGGGAACGACGCCGGGTCGGCCAGCGGGCTTTCGGGGTCCCAGTGCTCGCTGATGGCAAAGAGCTCCCCGATCACGTAGACGAACACCCCCATCGCCAGGGCGATGCCGAAGAAGATCACCAGATGGAAGAGTGACTTGGCGCGCCGTCCGACGATTCCCTCGGTGACCTTGCCGATCGACATGCCCCGAGCGCGCATGCTGACGACAAGGGCTCCGAAATCGTGCACGCAGCCGACCAGCAGCGCACCCAGCACGACCCACAACATCGCCGGAGCCCAGCCCCAGATGACCGCCACCGCCGGACCCAGCATCGGCGACAGGCCGGTGATCGACGCGTAGTGGTGACCGAACAGGATGTAGCGGCCGGTGGGGACGTAGTCGACGTCGTCGCGCTGGGAGTGCGCCGGAGTCACCCTCTCGGGATCGAGCGAGAAGACCCGTTGCGCCAGGTAGCGCGAATAGACCCGGTAGCCGATCGCGTAGGCGACCAGGCAGAGGAGGGTCATGACCGCCGTCAGCAATCAGCCCCCGATGTAGGACATCTCGACGCGAGCGAGATCGTGAGTCTCGGAGGAGCGGATCTCCGAATAACGATCGTTGCGTCCCTCCCAGGTCCTGGAGAGGAGTCGCAGGATCTCGCTATCGCTCGCTCCCCGCCGCAGCTCGGCACGCAGATCGACGCCCTCGGCCGCGAACAGGCAGGTGTAGAGCCGGCCCTCGGCCGACAGGCGGGCCCTGGTGCATTCTCCGCAGAACGGACGCGAAACCGAGCCGATGATGCCGATCTCGCCGCCCCCGTCGATCCACCGCCATCGCGTAGCGACTTCGCCCGGGTAGCTCGCCGCGACCGCCTCGAGCTGCGAAGCGCCCCCGAGACGCTCGAAGATCTCGTTGGCGGTGACTACCTGATCGAGCTTCCAGCCGTTCGACCTGCCGACGTCCATGTACTCGATGAAACGAACGATGTGGCCGCTGCCCCGGAAATGCCGAGCCAGCTCGGTCAGGGTGTGGTCGTTCTCTCCGCGAATCACCACCGCGTTGATCTTGATCGGGGTGAGTCCCGCCGCGGCCGCCGCGTCGATACCCGAGAGAACGTCCGCGACCGGCGTCGCCGCATCGTTCATGCGCCGGAAGACCTCGTCATCGAGCGAATCGAGGCTCACCGTGACCCTGTCGAGGCCGGCCTCCGCGAGCCCGGTCGCGTCGCGGGGCAGCAGGACGCCATTGGTCGTGAGCGCCAGGTCGAGATCACCCAGACCGTCGAGCATGCGTACCAGCTCGACGAGATCCTTGCGTAGCAGAGGCTCGCCCCCGGTGATCCGGACCTTTCGCACGCCGAGTCCGCTCGCCAGACGAACGAGACGGCGAATCTCCTCGAAGGTGAGGATCTGCGAGCGCCTGAGGAACTCGAAGTCGGTCCCGAACACCTCGCGCGGCATGCAGTAGGTGCAGCGGAAGCTGCACCGGTCGGTCACCGAGACCCGCAGATCGCGCAGGGGCCGCGACAGGCGGTCACGCGGCGGCTGGGACGGCTCGCGGCGCATCACAGCAGGATTCTAGCCTGCATTTTTCATCAGGCTCCGTAGCGAGCCGCCGGAGTTGCCCTTGGGTACAAGGCGTGCGACCGAGGGCCCCGCAGGCGTATCCGCTGCGATACGTCGAGGAGCGCGACCGAGCGCAACGCAGTAGACACGGGCAGATCCGGCGGCGCAGCAGGAGGCTGATGAAGAATGCGGGCTGGCCTGCTCCACCCCGGACGGATGGGCCGGTACGGAGCCGAGGTTCCCCGGAGCTCCGGCGCCCGCGGCCAGAGAGTCGGTCTCAGTCGCTCGCCGGGGAGTCCTCGCGCGGGTCGCCCTCGGCCAGGACCTGCGCGGCGCGACCTTCCCGGTAGCTGCGGACGGCCTCCCGCTGCTCGGGGCGGGAGATGCCCAGAATCGTCGCGGCGAGGACGCCGGCGTTCACCGCGCCCGCCTTGCCGATCGAGAGCGTCCCGACCGGGATTCCGCCGGGCATCTGAGCCATCGAGAGCAGGGAGTCGAGTCCATCCAGGGACCAGGCCTGGATCGGCACGCCGAGCACGGGCAGGACCGTCAGGGCCGCGACGGCACCGGGAAGCGCCGCAGCGCCGCCGGCGGCCGCGATGACCACTCCGACGCCGCGCGCCTCGAGGCCGCCGACGTACTCGGCCAGCGCATCGGGAGTTCGGTGGGCCGAGAGGATCCGCACCTCGTGAGGCACACCCAGGTCGTCGAGAGTCCGGCTGCAGCGCTCCATCGTGCTCCAGTCGGATTTGGAGCCCATGACGATTGTTGCGAGAGGGTTCGGAGAGGCGTTCATAGGCGCGGAATGTACCACAGCGGACGACCGCCTCGGCGGCCCCCGACGGTCGTCGAGCGAGCCCGTCCGCCTACGCCCGGCCGGCCTTGTCGCGAGCCAGGAACGAACGGGTCTCCGCGACGATCACACCGCTCAGGAGGAGCAGTCCCACCAGGTTGGGGAGAGCCATCAGGCCGTTCATCACGTCGGAGAGGGTCCAGACGAAGTCGAGACTCCGGATCGTGCCGAAAAAGGTCGCGAAGACGAACAGGACCCGGTAGGGCTTCACGGCCCAGGCGCCGAGAAGGAACTCGACACTCTTCTCACCGTAGTAGCTCCAGCCGAGAATGGTCGAGAAGGCGAACATCGCCAGGCTGATCGCGACGACCGCCCCGCCCCAGGCGCCAAGACCGAGCGTGAAGGCCTGCTGCGTCAGTGGAGCGCCGGTCAGTCCGCCCTCTCCAGCGCCAGTGACCAGAATCGCCAGGCCGGTGAAAGAGCAGACGACGAGCGTGTCGATGAAGGTCTGAGTCATCGACACCAGGGCCTGGCGAGCCGGCTCGCGAGTCTGCGCCGCCGCGGCCGCGATGCCCGCCGAGCCGAGTCCCGACTCGTTCGAGAAGATGCCCCGGGCGACGCCGAAGCGGATCGCCTGGGCGACTCCGGCGCCCATCAGACCGCCCATCGCCGCCTCGCCCCCGAGGGCGCCCGAAAAGACTGCCGAGAGCGCCGCGGGAATCCGGTCGAAGTGGAGGATCAGGACGAGACCAGAGCCGAGCAGGTAGGCGACGATCATCAGGGGAACGAAGAACCCGGTGAAGCGGCCGATCGACTTGATGCCGCCGAGAATCACCGCTCCGGCCGCGACGGCGATCGCCAGGCCGCTCACCCACATCGGGATCTCGAAGCTGGCGCGCAGTGCGTCGGCCACCGAGTTCGACTGCACCATGTTGCCGATGCCGAACGCCGCCACCGCCGCGAAGAGGGCAAACAGCCAACCGAGCGCACGGCCCAGGGGACGCCAGCGGATGCCGTCGCGCAGGTAGTACATCGGTCCTCCGGCCTGCTCTCCGGCTGAGTCGGTGGTGCGGAACCGAACCGAGAGCAGGGCCTCCGAGTACTTCGTCGCCATGCCGACGAGACCGGTCATCCACATCCAGAAGAGCGCCCCCGGTCCACCGGCGGCCAGTGCCGTCGCCACACCGACGATATTGCCGGTGCCCACGGTGGCGGCGAGAGCGGTCATCAGCGCCTGGAAGTGGGAGATATCTCCCTCCGCGTCGCTTTCCCTGCGAACGACCAGAGCTACATAGAGCGATCGCGGGAGCTGGCTGAACTGAAGACCGCGCAGGCGAACGGTGAGGTATAGCCCGGTCAGCAGGAGCAGGGGGATGAGCAGGAACGGTCCCCAGACGAACGACGACGCCGCGGACAGGAACTCGGTCAGGGGCTCGAACACGCTTTCTCCTTCTCTCACGACCTATCGCGGAACCAGGGCGAAGGCTCGCACCGGGGCGCCGGAGCCTCCGACGGTACGGATCGGTGCCGCCACGATCCAGGCGCCGACCGCCGGGAGCTGGTCCAGGTGGGTCAGGTTCTCGAGCCCGGGAACGTTCGCCTCACCGGCGATGCGGTGGACCTCGAAGTCGCTCGAGGGTCCGTAGTCGATGCTGGCGGTGTCGACGCCGAGCATGGCCACCCGGCGGTCTTCGATCAGCAGGCGGGCGGCCTCGGTGCCGAACGACGGGAAGTGCAGATCGAGGAGCTCGCCGTTCGCGGGCCGGCCGTAGTAGGCGTCTTCGTCCGGCCAGCGGAGAGACCAGTCGGTACGTAGCAGGACGACGGTTCCCTGCTCTATCCTGCCGTGCTTCGCCTCCCAGGCCTCCACGTCGCTGACGCTCAACCGGTAATCACCATCGCCGGCGACCGATGCCGACACGTCCATCACCACCGCGGGTGCGACGAGCCGTTCCAGCGGGATCTGGTCGAGCGTCCAGCCGTGCTCGGCGAAATGGATTGGAGCGTCGATATGGGTACCCCCGTGCTCGGGAGTCGAAAAGCTCCTGGCGAGGTAGAAGTAGCCACCCGGGGTGTAGCCCTCGGACAGGGTCTCGCTGTCGAAACGGGAGGGTGAGGTCGGCCAGTAGAGGGTCGACTCGTCGTAGGGGTGACTGAGGTCGACCAGCCGAAACGCGGACAGGTCCGGAGGCGCCGTACGGCGCGAAGTCGGCGCCCGTTCCGGAGCGGCGCACCCCACGAGGGCGGATAGAGCGATCAGGGCCGCCGCGAGAGAGAGCTTCATTCGGCCGTCCCGCCGGTCTTGGGGGAGGTCCACCGATCGAGCCAGCCCAGGACCTCGTCGTGCCACAGCAGTCCGTTGGCCGGGCTCAACACCCAGTGGTTCTCGTCCGGGAAGTAGAGCAGGCGGCCCGGGATCCCACGCCGACGCAGCGCGGTGAACGCGCCGAGTCCCTGGGAGAGGGGCACGCGGAAGTCGAGCTCGCCCTGTACGACGAGCATCGGCGTCTTCCAGCGATCGACGTGCAGCACCGGGTTGTGGCGCTCGTGCCCCTCTGGATTGTCGTGGTAGGTCCCGCGGTGATCCCACTCGGGGAACCAGAGCTCCTCGGTCTCGTAGTACATCAGGCGGTTGTCGAAAACCCCGTCGTGATTGACCAGGCACGAGAAGCCATCCGGCCAGTTCCCGGCGATCCAGTTGATCATGAAACCGCCATAGGAGGCCCCGAGGGCACAGGCGCGCTCGCCGTCGATCCATTCGTATCGAGCCAGGGCGGCCTCGACCCCCTTGTGCAGATCCACCAACGGCTTGCCGCCCCAGTCGCCGCGGATGGAGTCGGTGAAGGCCTGCCCATAGCCCGTGGAGCCGTGGAAGTCGATCATCACCACCGCGTACCCCGCGCCCGCGTACACCTGGGGGTTCCAGCGGTAGTGGAAGTCGTTGTCCGACGAGCCCTGCGGGCCGCCGTGGATGATCAGGGCCAGGGGATAGCTCTCTCCTTCCTGGCGATCGACCGGTTCGACCATGTAGGCCCACACGGTCTCGTCGTTCCAGCCGGCGAAGCTGAACTGCTCGAAGTCCCCGAAGCGGATCTGTTCCAGACGCTCGGCGTTGAACGCCGTGATCGGAGTGCGGCCGGTGCCGTCGAGCGCGGCGGTATAGAGCTCGACCGGGTTCTGCAGGTCGTCCATGCCGAAGACCAACCGGTCCCCGGCGACCGCGGGAGATCTCACATGGCCCCCGCTGACCAGTTGGCTGATCGAACCGTCGGCGACCGAGAGCCCGAACAGGCGGACCTCGCCGGTGTCGGCCGCGGTGATGTAGATCGTCTCTCCGTCCGGTGCGAACGTGAAGCCACCGACCGAACGGTCCCATTCCTGGGTGATCACCCGGGAAGCGCCTTCGGGCCAGTCCTGTAGAACGAGGCGGAGGCGGTCGGACTCGTACCCGGGACGCTCCATCGCCAGGTAGGCGAGCGTCGTGCCGTCCGGGCTGAAGGTGGGCTGGGTGTCCCAGGCTCTGTTGTCGGTCGTCAGGAGCTTCGGAGGCGCCGAGCCGTCGCCGGGTACGACGTAGAGATCGAAGTCGGTCGACCAGGGCTCGGAGGCCCCCGCCTGGCGCATGGTGAAGACCAGCGAGCTCCCATCCGGGGTGAAGGTGATTTCCTCGGCACCGCCGAACGGCTTCGAGGGCACGTCCGCATCGATCCCGGGCATCACGTCGACGAGGTCACCATCCGTCAGGTCCATGACGAACAGATGTGAACGTCTCCCATCCTTCCAGGTGTCCCAGTGGCGGACGAACAACTCCTCGTACACCCTTCCGCTCGCCTTGCGCGCCTCGCGATCGGTCAGTCTCCTGGCGGTACAGGCCAGCGTGTCGCAGTCCGGAAAGACCTCGATCGTGAAGGCTATACGGCTGCCGTCCGGAGAGACCAGGAGGTTCGAGACACCATCGGCGAGGTCGGTGATCTGCTCCGATTCGCCGCCGCCGGGGTCGATCCTCCAGACCTGCGACGATCCGGATCTGGTGGAGAGAAAGAGGAGAGATCCGTCGGGAGCCCAGATCGGACTGAAGTCGCTCGCCGGGTCCCGGGTCAATTGGCGCAGCCCTTCTCCATCCACCCCCACCGACCAGATGTCGGTGCGGCCCCGGTTGGCCTCGAAATCGGTCGTCCTGACCACGAAGGCGACACGATCGCCCGCGGGAGAGACGACAGGTCCCGAGAGCCGCTCCATCGACCAGAGATCGCGAGCGTTGAAGGGGTGCGAATCGACGTCGGCGCGCGCCGCGCCCGGCACGAGCGCGACCGCGATCATCAAGACTGTCAACCTCATCGACTCGGCCTCACGTTTTCGGCCTCCGGATCGTCTCTTCTCGGTCGGGGTGAAACCGGATACTACAGCAGCCCGTCACATCGAAAGGGAGCCGCGCCGGAAGTCGCTCGGCGCCAGCCGAACGTTCACCAGGACGGCCTCACCGTCGGCGTGAAGTCGCCTCGCCTCATCGAGAACCTCACGGATGCGCCCCGGATCCTCCAGAAGCAGGCCGCGGGCACCGTATCCCTCGGCCACGGTGTCGTAGCGGCTGTGGCGAAGCGCGGTGCCGACATCGTCGCCCAGCATCGGAATCTGCTCCCGGGCGATCTGCGCCCAGCTCGCATCGTTGCCCACGACGGCGATGACCGGAAGTCGATGGCGAACGAAGGTGTCGAGCTCGGCCAAGGAGTAGGCCGCCGAGCCGTCGCCGTAGATAATCCAGACCTCGGACTCGGGGCGGGCGATCCTGGCGCCGAGCGCGAAGCCTCCACCCACCCCCAGAGTTCCGAAGACACCCGGATCGAGCCAGGTGAGCGGTCCGCGCGGTGACAGTGTGTAGGATGCCGTAGCCACGAAGTCGCCGCCGTCGGCGACCAGCACGGAATCCTCCGGCAGGACCGCTTCGACCTCGCGGAAGAAGCTCAGCGGGTTGATCCCCCGGGCCGGCACCGCATCTCCGTCGCCCTCGGCCTGCTCCATGATCTCGCTCGTACGTTCGGAATCCCGCTCGCGAAGCCGATGTCCCCACTCGGTCCATCGCGCCGTCCCCGAGGCCGCGCGCTCGCACAGGTCTACGAGGAAGGCCCCGGGATCCGCCAGCGCGCCGAGGTCGGGACGCCGGTTCAGCCTCAGGTCGCGCTCGCTGCGGTTCACCGAGACCACTGTGGCTTCGCGCCGGAACTGCCGCCCATAGTCGAGGCGGAAGTCAGCCGGGACCCCCGCGAGGAGGATCAGATCGGCTTCCCTCAGGGCCAACCGCCGCTTGTGGCGCATGTGCAGTGGGTGCCCGGCACCCAACAGGCCCCGGGCCATTCCGGAGAGGTAGGTCGGGACTCCCAGGCCCGCCACGCTGGCGGCGATCTCACCGGCTCGTCCGGGCTCGAGCACTGCCTGACTGCCGACCAGAAGAAGCGGTCGGGAGCTGGCACCGAGGCGCCGTGCGACCCGCCGCAGAAAGCCTGGGGGGGCGTGCACCGGTCGCGGCGCCGACGGATCGGCGTGCTCGCGATCTCCTCCGTCGCGGAACAGCCGACGCAGGTGGTTCTCGAGATACAGTGCGAGCAGGCGCTGTCCCACTCCCCCGCCGCCGCTCTTCGCTCCGTACCACTCGCGCACGACCGATTCCTCGTAGAGCAGATCGAGTGGGCACTCGAGGAAGACCGGACCCGGCACGCCCTCACGGCACGCCCTGAAGGCGTGCTCGAGCGCCGGACCGAGATCTCTCAGCCGCCGGACCGAGGACAGCCACTTGACATGCGGCCGCATCAAGGCGAGTTGGTCGATGTCCTGGAGCGAGCCCCGGTCGGAGAGTACCGTTGCCGTGGCGCCACCCAGGACGATCACCGGCGACTGGGCCATTTGAGCGTTCTTCACCGCGGTCACGGTGTTGGTGACTCCGGGCCCTGCCGTGACCGCGGCGACGCCGGGGACCCCTGTGAGGCGGGCGACGGCATCGGCCGCGAAGACCGCGCTCGCCTCGTCACGAACGTCGACGACCCTGATCCCGGCCCGGCGACTCTCGACCAGGATCGGCGAGATGTGGCCGCCACAGAGCGTGAACAGAGCCTCGACACCGTGACGACGAAGAGCCGCCGCGACGACCTCTCCTCCATTCACCGGGCACCCCAGTTCACTCGGCTCTTCCTTCACTCGCCTGGTCTTGGTCGCTCACCGCGTGTCTGGACTCATCCGGGTGACCGCGCGGCGTCCGGAGCGGTGTCCAGAACATGCCGCCGCGTGACGACGCAATCGAAACGACCCCGGGCGATGGTTCGGCGGTCGACGTTCGCGAGCGCCACCTCGACCTCGACCTCGTGTCGGTGGCCTGCCGATCGGACGATGGTCGCCTCCGCCTCGATCCGCTGGCCGACCCGGAGGGGCCCGAGGAATTCCATTCGCCCCGCGGCGAGAACGACGTTCGGGTCGTTCACCGCCAGCATCGCGGCATGATCCGCCAACGAGAAGAGGAAGCCGCCATGGACCAGCCCGTGCTCGTCGGCCGCCATCTCGGCGACGGTCTCCAGGGCGACCCGGGCTCTACCCGAATCGAGCTCGATGGGCTCCCCGCTCAGTCGGCGGTCGATCGACAGATGGGTTCGCGCCGGATTCACCGGGCGGGCCTAGTCCTGCGCCATGTGGGGGTAGGGAAAGTCCGTCGGCGGAACGAAGGTCTCCTTGATCGACCGCTGAGAGGTCCAGCGCAGCAGGTTGGCCATCGAGCCGGCTTTGTCGTTCGTACCCGACGCCCGCGCGCCGCCGAAGGGCTGCTGTCCGACCACCGCCCCGGTCGGCTTGTCGTTGATGTAGAAGTTTCCGGCCGCGTGACGCAGGGCCGCGGCCATGTGCTCGATGGCCGCTCGGTCGCGCGCGAACACGGCTCCGGTCAGGGCGTAGGGGCTGGTCGTGTCGCACAGTGCCAGCGTCGCTTCGAGATCTTCGTCGGCGTAGGTGTGGATGGTGAGCACCGGGCCAAAGATCTCTTCGCACATGAGTCTCGACGACGGGTCGTTCGACAGCACGACCGTGGGCTCGACGAAGAAACCGACCGATTCGTCTCCGTTACCACCGAAGAGGATCTCCATGTCGTCGGATTCCCGGGCGTGCGAGATGTAGGACATGATGTTGTCCCACGAGCTCCTGTCGATCACCGCGGCCATGAAGTTCCGGAAATCGAGCGGTGTGCCGACCTCGACCCGCGAGAGCTGCTCGCCGAGAGCCTCGCGCAGGCTCGGCCACAGGCTCTGGGGAACGTAAGCCCGCGAAGCGGCCGAGCACTTCTGTCCCTGGTACTCGAACGCTCCACGCACCAGCGCAGTGGCCAGCGCGTCCACCTCGGCTGTCGGATGGGCGAAGACGAAGTCCTTGCCCCCCGTCTCCCCGACGATCCGTGGATAGGTTCGGTAGGAGGCGATGTTGTCGCCGATCGTCCGCCACATCCCCTGGAAGACGGACGTCGATCCGGTGAAGTGGATTCCGGCCAGATGGGGGCTCGCGAGCACCGGATTGCCCACCTGACTGCCGCTGCCCGGAACGAAGTTGATCACGCCGGGCGGCAGGCCGGCCTCCTCGAGGAGGCGCTGGATGTAGTAGCCGGCCAGCACGGCTGTCGACGCGGGCTTCCACAACACCACGTTCCCCATCATCGCCGGTGAAGTCGAGAGATTGCCGCCGATCGACGTGAAGTTGAAGGGCGCCACCGCGAAGACGAAACCCTCGAGCGCCCGGTACTCGACACGGTCCCACAGGCCCGGGACCGACCTCGGCTGCTCGGCGTAGAGCTGCCTCATGAAGTAGGCGTTGAAACGCCAGAAGTCGATCAACTCGCACGCGGCGTCGATCTCGGCCTGCAGCACGGTCTTCGACTGATTCAGCATCGTCGCCGCGTTGATCGTGTCGCGCCAGGGTCCAGCGAGCAGATCGGCCGCCTTGAGGAAGATCGCCGCACGCGCCTCCCAGCCCATCTCGGACCACTCCCCCCATGCCTTCTGCGACGCGGCGATGGCGCTCTCGACCTCCGCGCCGCCGGCCTGGTGGAAGTCGGCCAGAACGTGACCGTGATCGTGAGGGCAGATCGCCTGGCCCAGGTTGCCCGTTGTGACCTCACGACCCCCGATGATCAGCGGCACGTCGATGCGCTCGCCCATCATCTCGGCCAGTCGCCGCTCGAGGGAGTCCCGCTCGGGCGAGCCGGGAGCGTAGGAGCGGACCGGCTCGTTGGCCGGAAGTGGAACGGAAACGATCGAGTTGCTCATCTGTGTGTCTCCTGTTTCGAGAGGTTCCCGCTGGTTCCCGGCGAGCCCGCACCTCCTAGCGGGAAGCCATTGCGGCCAGGGCGAGTCGCAGCCAGCCGGCGATCATCAAGATGCCACCGATCGGTGTCACCGCCCCGAACCACCGGGGACCACCGAGCGCGAGAACGATCAGCGTGCCACCGAAGATCGCGCCTCCCAGGGCCAGCAGGAGCCCCGCGGAGCCGAGCGTGCCCGGCGCCTGTCGCTCGGCCACGCCGACCGCCACCAGACCGAGCGAGGTATACATGAGGTAGCGAGCCGCGGTTTCCCAGACCGCCAGCGCCTCGGGATCGAGACGCGACTTGAGTCCGTGAGCGCCGAAAGCCCCGAGCGCAACCGAGACAGCGGCGCCGAGCGCGCCGAGCATCAGCCAGTCGAATCGCATCCCGACCTCAGAGATCGCCGAGCTTACGGATGCTGACGACCCGACCTCGTGGCACGGTCACCATCTGAAGCCGGGACCAGGGCCCGACCTGGGCCGCTCGCGCCACGAACTCCTCTTTCGTCCGCCCGTCCTCCCCGTCACGATGCTCGTCGACGTCGAGGAGGATGACCTCGCTCTCGGTGATGTCGTCACAGCGGCCGATGTAGATCTCGGGACCATCGGTATCGACGACGAGGGTTATCCCATGGAGCTCGTGCCGCTCCTGATGTGGAGTGAATCCTGCTGCCGTCACGCCGGTGTCGCCGCGAAGTAGCGCTCGAAGGCATCGGTGAGATCCCGCGCGACGTCCTCCGCCGAGCGGCTCTCGATCCTGTGGCGCGGTACGAAGTAAACCAGCTCGCCCTCCTTGAAGAGCGCGATCGACGGACTGCTCGGCGGGATGTCGGAGAAGAAGGATCGCAGTCGCGCGGTCGCTTCCACGTCCTGACCGGCGAACACGGTCGCGAGGTTTTCAGGACGAGTCCCGTGCAGCACCGCGGCGCGGACGCCGGGCCGGGCCTGGCCGGCGGCACAGCCGCAGACCGAGTTGATGACCAGCAGGGCGCTCCCACCCTTCTCACTCATGAAGGTGTCGACGTCGTCTCCGGTGAGGAGCTCTTCGAAGCCGATACTGGTGAGCTCCGAGCGCATCGGGTTGACCAATAGTGGGCTGTAGGGCATGGATTCAACCTCCAGTGAAGATCGGGCTATCAACAACGCGCGGCAGAGCGGACCGTCCCTAGCGCAGGGACTCCACGATCGGACCCAGCCGATTGATGACCTCATTCTGGTTCTCGAAAGCGATCCCCATCCCGCTCCCCTCGCCGGAGTCGACCCGGTGAACCACGCGGGCGTCGAAGACCAGTACCGGGTCTTCCGGGCGCGGCAGATGGATCTCGATAGCGACCATCGCCTCCAGGTCCGCCGGGCGTGTCGTGGGTACGAACAACCCTCCGGCACAGACGTCCTGGTCGTAGCGCGCCACCAGCTCCTCGGGCGACGGGAAGTACATCGGAAAGACCGTTCGGTCGGCGTCGCTGTTTTCGCGGACCTCCTCGACCGGCAGCAACCGCTCGAGCTCGAGCGACCGGTCGAGGAACTTGATACCCATGCCGCTCGGACGTACCGACTGAAGCAGCGGGGAGATCTTCGCCGAATGCACCACCATTCCCCGGACCCGGAAGTCCCCAGCCTCGTCCTGGAACTCGATCTCGAGAACCCGCCCAGGCTTCATCGGGTGGATGGTGGCGAGGAACATCCCGGCCGCGGAAACGTTGCGCGAGTAGCCGGCAAAGGTGTTCGCGTCCTCGCCGCGCGGCCAGAACCTGACCTGGACCCGACGCGGAAAGCGTGTCGCTCTCTCCCTCATGGGCGGCCCATTATAGCCGCGCCCAATCGACCCCACCATGCCCTTTCTCGGGGCTTGAAAGGTGGCCGACGGGGCCTTCGGCTCAGCGGTTCGGAAACTCGGGCTCCGGCTCGATTCCGAGGCCGTCCGCCAGACGATCGTAGTAGTTGAACAGCGCCGCTACCTGCACCACGTCGTGGATCGACGCGTCGTCGAGTCCGACCTGTCTCAGGGCTTCGATGTCCGCTTCGCTCATCTCCGCCGGCGTCAGTGTCAGCTTGCACGCATAGTCGAGGATCGCCCGATCGACCGCGGAGAGCGGCGCATCGCGATAGTCGGTCTTGACGGCTTCGACGAGCTCGTCGACGTTCTCGAGTTCGCGGACCTCTTCCCGGAGGTCCATGGCGTGCGCCTCGGTTCAGTAGAAGCAGTCGTTGGCCCTCGACACCGCCGTGGCGATCATCTCCCGCTGGGCCCGCGAGAGGCCGCAGTCGCTGCCGTACATGACTTCGAGGTAGAGCTGTGTCGACGCCTTGAGCACGCGGGGCCGCGGGCTCTGGACCCTGAGGACGTTGTAAAGCTTTCCGGCCCGCCGGATCGCCGCCCGGTAGAGCTGCCGCAGGAGTCCTTCCGCGTCGTCGGGCGCGACTGTCTCGATCCACGCCATCGGGCCAATCGGACTACAGGAATCGGCCCGTGTCAAGCTGGACTGCGTCGCGTCGACAACGTCGCCGCTGTCGTATAATCCGCGCGTTCGAGCACGAGGTAAACCCCGAGTCCGATCGAACCGATCGGGACTCCAAATACATGTGAGGTGAGGACTTGATCGATCCAGCCCAGAAAACGCTCGTCGAGGTCCCTCTCTTTGCGGAGCTCACCGACCTCGTTCGTCAGCGCTACGAGGGTGTGTGTGCCTGGAGGGAGTATCAGGAAGGTCAGGAGATCATCGGCCGCGAGAGTGAAACGAAGGACGTCTTCTTCGTCGTAACCGGCATGGTCCGCGTCGTCAACTACTCGTTCTCGGGCCGAGAGATCAGCTACGAGGACATCGTCGGCGGGGCTCTGTTCGGCGAACTGGCGGCGATCGACGGACGGCCACGCTCGGCGAGCGTCCTCGCCATGGAGGAGAGCCTGCTGGCGATCATGCCCGGCGGGGCGTTCGCCAAGATCGTCACCCACCATCCACCGGTGGCGCTCGCGATGATGCAGCGACTGGCCGCGATCGTGCGGACGTCGACAGACCGGATCATGGATCTCAGCACGGTCGGGGCTCACAATCGGGTCTACGCCGAGATCGTGCGTCTCGCGCGCCCGACCCTGCGCGATGACAATACGGCCGAGATCCGGCCCATTCCGGTCCATGCCGATATCGCCAGCCGCGTCAGCACGACCCGCGAGTCGGTGGCCCGAGCGATCAGCGAGCTGCTGAAGAAGAAGCTGGTGGCGCGCCAGGATGACGGTCTGGTCATCCAGGACTTCCGGCAGCTCGAGGACACGGTCCACGAGTTCCGGAGCTACTAGTGCAATAACCCAAAAGTCTTGGTACACTCTTGTCGGAGATCGGCAAGGGTGTGGTTTCGATTGACCTGAGCAGCGAAGATGCGCGTCGTCTCGCAGAGATCGTTCGATCTCAGACGGCGGAGGCTCGGGCTCATCGCAGGGCGAGAATGGTTCTTCTGGCAGCCTCGGGCGCATCGATCTCCTCGATTGCTCGGCAAATGGGCACCAACCGGAGCCGGGTCGGGGATTGGCTGCGGCGCTTCGAGCAGGAAGGTCTGGCTGGGCTGGTGGATGCAGCTCGGTCGGGCCGACCGGCGCGGATCAGCGCCTTGGAGCGTCACCAAGTCGTCGCGGCCGCCTGCAAGTCGCCTTCGGAGTTGGGTGTCGAGAGGACGGTGTGGAGTCACGAGGCCTTGGCAGAGGCGGTGAGCTCCCAGGGGCTGGTGCGCTCGATCAGCTCCAGCACCGTGGGTCGCATCTTGCAGGAGGCGGAGATCAAACCGCACCGGATCCGGATGTGGTGCCACAGCACGGATCCCGACTACCAAGAGAAGATGAAGGCGATCGTGCGGCTCTACGTCGAGCCACCCGCCGGGGAGCCGGTCCTGTCGATTGACGAGAAGTCGGGTATGCAGGTGCTTTCCCGATCCCGAAAGCTCCAGCCAGCGACATCCGCCAGAGCTGGGCGCTTCGATTTCGAGTACCGACGTCACGGGACCCGCTGCCTGTTCGCCTGCTTCAACGTGCGCAGCGGGAAAGTGTTGGGGCGCTGCACGCTCCAGCGCCGGCGCGAGGACTTCTTGAACTTCATGGATCGCGTCGCGGCGCTCTATCGACAACCGCAGGTGCATGTCATTCTCGACAACCTCAACACCCATACCAACAGTCAGAAACGCGCCTACATCAGCGAGTGGAATCAAGCCCATGGTGAGCGATTCCGCTTCCACTACACCCCGACGCACGGCTCTTGGCTGAACCAGATCGAGCTGTGGTTCAGTATTCTCAGTCGACGGGTGCTGCGATACGCGAGCTTCGAAGAGCCTGAGCAGCTCGTGGCTGCGGTCGAGCGATTCATCGCGAGCTGGAATGTGCGGGCTCACCCCTTTCGATGGACGTACCAAGGCCGCCCCTTGGTCCGTTGAGGAGATGCCGTGAAACCTGGCCAGGCAAGCAAGAAGAACCAACTCTCCAAGCTGGTGGAACAAAGCCAGGTGACCGCTGGCATGTACGTGCGCGTCCATGGCGATCATCTGATTCTCGGTCGCCACGAGCCCCTCGGCCCACAGGGCGAACTCAAAACCGACGACCGCGTCCGCCTCACCTGTCTCGGGTCCGACCGCTACGGACTGAGTGTCAAACGACATACGGGCCGTTGGGAGACCACCCCCTTTACCGGCACCATGACCGAGATGGTCGAGGCGATTTGTGGATACATGCAGCACCTGGTTGCCCTCTGGAACTGTACCGAAACTTCTGGGGCGCAGCACTAGTACTGCCGGACGCGAATACGGGCACGCATTCTCGCACGCTGCATCGTTGCTGGCGGCATGGCGCTCCCTGCCGGGCACCGTAGGCGAGTGACCCGGGTCACTGGCCCGTGGGCGCCCGGGAACTAATCTCTGACTGCGGTTTACCTCCAGCGGGCGAGAGCTCCTGATTCGTCAGGGCTCTCGCCCAATCTTCTTGGCCCTGACGAGCGCGACGCGGCCCCGCCCCACACGCCCTGAGGCCTCGCGGCTCAGAACAGCGAAGGTTGCGGATCGTCTTCCGCTTCCCCGCCGAGCTCGACCGCCTGGATGCAGCGCGGTGAGTCGTTGAACGGGCTGTTGACGAAGGTGCTCACCGGCCTGGAGACGACGGCGTCGTCCGGTAGGGGCTGCAGAAGCTGTCGAATACGGTCGAGCTCTTCGTCTCCGGCAGCGAGCCAAGGGCCCCAGACGTCGGCAGGGAGAATCACCGGCATCCGGTCGTGCACCTCCCCCACGACACCGTTCGCGGGAGCGGTCAGCACCGAGTAGGACTCGAGCGGCTCGTCACCGCCGAGCCATCGGTCCCACAGACCCGCGAAGGCGAACGGCTCGCCATCCGGCCGGCTGAAGAAGTAGGGCTGACGATCGTTGCCCACCGTCTTCCATTCATAGAAGCCGTCCGCCGGGACGAGACACCGACGCCGCCGGAACGAGTCCCGAAAGGCGGGCCTCTGGTGCGCCGACTCGGACCTCGCGTTGATCATCCGCGCGCCGATGGACACGTCGTCCGCCCAGCACGGAATCAGACCCCAGCGACAAATCGAGATTCGGCGCCCGGATCCCTCCTGGCGGACGATCGGGGCCTCCTGGGTCGGAGCGATGTTGAAGCGGGGCTCGACCTCGAGAGACTCGGTCAGATCGAAGACCTCGGCGAGCTCGTCGCCCGGCGTGGAGAGTGAATAGCGCCCGCACATCCGACTACGCGGTCACTATTCTCTCCCGGGTCCGGTATCGCTCGTGCTCCGCGGCGCGAAGACGTACTCCTGCACGCCGTGGCGCAGCAGGAAGGAGCGGCGAACGCGATAGCCGTCCATCGCTCGCAGCAGGTCGGGCTCCTTGTAGCGTGGACCGGGCCGCTCGCTGGTCGTCGTCGGGCGATACTCGAGCGTCTCCGCGTCGACGATCGCATAGTGATGTGGCTGGGCCGGAATCTTCGGCGTGTTCCAGATCAGGGAGACCAGCGGAGCGCTGTCGCTACTGAACCTGCGGAGATGCCGGGTCAGGCCCTCGATCTCCTCTCGGCTCAGATAGTTGAACAGGTCCCAGCTGAGGATCAGGTCGAACCGGGTTCCAGACCGAAACGGCAAGGCCGCAGCGTAGGCCGCCAGGATATCGTCGGTGGTCTCCTCCTCGTCACGCGGCCGGCCCTTCATGTCGGCATAGCTGTCGGCGAAGTGGAGGCGACACGAGAGGCCAGAATAGAAGGCCAGCGTTTCACCACAGGCGGCGCCGAGATCGAGGATCTCGACCTTTCGGTCTTCGCTGTCGAGACGCTCGTGCGCGTTTCCGATCGCCTGAGAGCGGTAGCGCTGCGGGCCCGCTGGGATGGCGGGCTCCGTAGGCTGGCCCGAACGGCGGGAGAACACGCTGCTGCGGCTCTAGGAGACCGTGGCGCTCGTCTTCGACGGCGACGCGGCCGAGGCGGACGGGCGTGGCCCCTTGCGGGAGGCCGAATCGTCGCGCGCCTCCATGTCGATGGCACCCTTGAACTGAGCGCCGTTCTCGAGACTCACTCGAGGCGCCCGGAGGTTTCCAACGACATTGCCGGTCGCCTTGACCACGACCCGCTCGGCACCCTGCAGATCGCCGCGCACCTGGCCCTCGACCTCGATGACACGCGCGAAGACATTGGCCCGGACCTTCCCGGCGGAGCTGATGAGAACCTTGTGCTGCGGTACGGATACGGTGCCCTTGAGACGTCCGTCCACTCTCAGATCCTCTTCGCAGGTGAGATCACCCTCGAGGGTCACCGAGGCGCCGATCCGCGTCAACTCGGTTGACCGACGGGGAACGTTCGAAGTGGAAGAAGCCGTCGTCTGCTCGTTTGAACTGTCCTTGTCGTCCCACATCTCTCTCAACCTCCTGTCTGCCGGGGAGCAGAACGATACTCCATTCCCCTGGAGTTTCCAAATGACCGAGACCCGGTTCTTCGCCGGGCGATGAACGGCCATCGCAGACCCCATCGTTGGGCTATCATCGATCCTTGGAGACGGGCATCCGGTACCGAGGGCCAGATGTTTCGCTCCCTCGAGGACATTCGTCGACTCACCGCCCTGCTGTCGTGAGAGCGGCGAGGCCTCCATCGCGCCGGAGCCACTCTCATTGTCACCTCGGTACGCTCGAGGTGGACCGGATACGCGGCACACGCCGGGTTCTCGTGCCGGAGCCGGCCGCGCAATCGAGGAGGCCGAGAGGAACCGCGAGCGGGCCAGCCCGCGATGCGCCGGAGGGCTGAAACACCACGAGCCACCGGCGCGTAGTCCGGGTAGGAGATCGGATGACGGCCCTTCCCCTGAGTCTGGACAGGAAGCGCGCTGCCCCCAGCGGAGCGGCCGCTTTCGCGCGTCGCCTCGACGGCAACGTGCGCCACTACCTTCGCCTCTGGGACGAGGCCCCTTCATCGCTCTCGGAGGAGCATCCGGAGGCTGGCCCGATCCTCCGCTGCTGGCGACGCGTGAGGACGGCCCGCCGCGCCCGACGACTGATCGATGACCTCGGAGTTTCCATTGCCGACTACCCCTCGGATGGCGAGGAGCGTGACCGCTGGCGGACGGACCTGCAGGAGCGCGTTCGCCGGTTCGGCGCGCGCCATCTCGGTTGGCCCGAAGGGTACAGGGAGCTGCTGGTCGCCGAGGACTTCTGGCGCTCGACGGTCGAGTTCACCCGGGCCGCCCACGAGTTCGCGCCACGGATCGCCCCGGAAGACCTTTTTCAGGCCCTACGCAACGTCTGGATCATCAACAGCGTCCAGATGCTGCTCGACCAGCTGGTGCGGTGCACGACCGCCTCATACGCCTACAGCATGCTGTACCCGTGGACCGACAACCTACTCGACTCGAGCGAGGTGTCCGATGCCCACAAGCGCGATTTCAATCGGCGCCTCGGCGATCGGCTTCGCGGCGAGCCGATTCCGTCCTCGTCGGAGCACGAGGACCAGGTCTTCCGCCTGGTCGGGGCGATCGAGGTGAGCCTGCCCCGCGCGGATCATCCGGCTGTCTACTTCGCCCTGCAGGCGATACACGCCGGTCAGGTCGCGAGCCTCTCGCAGCAGCGTGCCGGGTCGACCGAGGAGGCGCTCCTCGAGGTCACGGTGCGAAAGGGGGGCTCCTCTCTTCTCCCGGACGGCTATCTGGTCGACCCGGACCTCGACGCCGAGCGCGAGAGGTTTCTCTTCGGCTACGGCGTCTTCCTGCAACTGCTCGACGACCTCCAGGATGTCTCGAGCGATCTCGCTGCCGGCCACGAGACGCTGTTCACCGTCGCGGCAAGAAGAGGCAGGCTCGACCGCGAGACCGCGAAGCTGGGCCATCTCATCGATGCCTGCCTGGACGCGCCGGGTCCTTTCAGCGACCGGGCCTTCGACGATCGTCGGGACCTGATCCGGCGCAACTGCCGGGCGCTTCTGGTCGGAGCGGTGGCAGAGGAGCGCAAGCGATTCAGCTGGGGCTTCAGACGTCGGTTCGCCCGCTCCTGGCCGATCACTCTGCGTGCCTCCAGAAGGCTGCGCTCCTATGCCTCTCGAGAGCTCGGCGCCGCCGTGCGGGCGCTCGAGGAGGCGCGGGGCGGCAGCTCGCTGGTGGACCTCCTGAGGGACGAAACGGTCTGAAGCGGCGCCGTCGGGCCGGGCGCCTCCCCCTCAGCTCTCCGAGAGGTCCGCGCTCGCTGACCCACTCGACCTGTCCGCCAGCCAATCGATCAACCGGTCGTAGACGTCGCTGAAGAGCGGTCCACTGCTCGGGCCATGGAACTGGGAAGGCTCTTTGTAGTCGCTCTCCAGATACTCGCGCTCCTCCATCAGATAGCCGATCCAGTCGTCCGCCATGCTGACGAACAGCATTTCGAGGCCCCGACCCTCGGCTCGCTCGAGCAGTGGCAGAGCCAGCGAGCTGGCTAGGTCCGCTGGAGCACCGACCAGGGCGACCGGCCCCAGTCGCGCCACCTGGACGACCGTTTGCGTCAGGTCGTCCGGAAACAGTGGTTTCACCAGCCAGTCGCGCAGCACCCAGGAGCCCAGGACGTCACTGCGGAAGAGACGTGGCTGTAAGGGCGGCATGGCCAGGGAGAGCTCGAACGCCTCGAGCACCGGGCGCTCGACCTGCCGCAGCGCGACACGATCGAGTCCCTCCTCGACCAGGTGTCCAGCGATCGCGAGTCCTTTGGCAAGGGGCTCTCGGGTGCCGTCCCACACCGGCTTCATGTCTCCGATGGTCCCGGGCAGAAAGAGCATCGTGCGGCGGCCGTCATCGACGCGCTCGGCCATGAGCGCGGGATAGTCGCCGGAGAGCAGCGGCTCGTGGCGCAACATGCTCACCGGGTGGGCCGAGAATCCGACCAGCTCGGCGACCATCGATCCGTCGAGAGCTTCGATTCGCAGCAGGTCGAGCGAGGGATTCTCGAGCTCGATTCGGCCGGCGCGATTCCTGATCGGGGCCTCCATCGATCGTCTGCCGACAGCGAGTCGTGCCGGTCGGGCGCTCTGCCGCGCCTCGAGGGCTGCCCGAGCAAGACGATCGATCAGGAAGTCGAGCACTCGCGGGTCGTAGGGACCGACGCTCTGTTCGGCGAGAAAGCCGTCCCAATAGCCGCCGGGACCGTTGTGCGTGTGCGCCGCCACCAGGAAGAGCTCACCGGCCTCGATCCCGGTCGATGGGCGCATCCGGTCGAGGACACCTCGCGACAGCGCCGGCGAAATCACCATGATGTCCGCGCTCACCAGAATGAGCTCGCGATCGGCCTGGCGCAGGGCGACGGCACGCGCCCAGACGGACTCGGGCCGCTTGCCTCGAGCGCGTCGGAACCGCAAGCCCCGGTTCCCGGCCATCGCCACCCGCCACGCCTCCGGCGGCGCGATCTCCAGCTTCGCAACGCCCATCTCGATGGTCGCGGCCGCCGGTGTTGGACCCAGGGCGCGGAGCTGCGCGTTGATCGATTCCGCCGTGAGGCGGGCGAGGTCCGACTGGGCGTAGGGCGACAGGTCGGCCGGCTTCGCCAGGGCCAGGAAGGCGAGCAGGGTGATCAGCGCAAGCCACGCGGCACCGCGCAGCAGGCGCCGGACTCGCATCATCCGCCGCATCCCGCCCTCAGCCGAGGGCGCCGTGGAAGGGCGACCAGGAGTCGACGTACCAGATCGCCAGGAGGACTCCGGCGAGGACGACACCCCAGGGCCACTCCCGATTCTCGGTCACCAGGCGCCACGAGAAACGCTTGTCGTCACCACTCTTCCAGGGGGTCAGCCTGGGGATGAGGTGAGGGACGTTGGCCGCGTACTCGCGGGCCGGCTCCCCGAACAGCCGCTCGAGACGCGTGTACTCCTTGCGCTTCTTGCGTGGCATGTAGACGATGAAGAAGACCGATACGAGAAACAGGACGAAGCCCCACACCCACCGCCCCTGGGTGCTCTCCGCGTTCCCCGCCGCCAGCCCGACGCCCATCAGTGCGAGAAAGGAGCCGAGGTAGGCAGGATTGCGACAATGAGCGTAGGGTCCGGTCGTCACCAGCATCTGGTTCTTCTCGAGATGTCCGAAGGACCAGATTCGGAGCATCCAGGCCACGGCTACGACGACGCAGCCGATGGCGAAGGTGCGCGGACGGGGGTCGGCCAGCGAGATCAACAGCGCACAGAGCGCGTAGAGCGCCAGTTGGCGCCACGAAGGGCCAGCCGAGACCTTATCTTCGGTGGTCATGCGGAGTCTCCCGGCAGACGTGCATCACGGCCTCCGCGGGCGATGGGACCCACATTGGCACGAAGTTCGAAAGAAGAGCTGGGTGAGGCGAAAACCGGACTAGGATTTCCCCGGC
This sequence comes from Candidatus Multivoradales bacterium, assembly GCA_965223875.1. Taxonomy (GTDB): domain Bacteria; phylum Acidobacteriota; class Thermoanaerobaculia; order Multivoradales; family JAHEKO01; genus CBDCXS01. Next base: position 394,755 of record OZ245024.1, read on the forward strand.
CGGACCGATAGACTACTACACGGATGACGATGTCACCTCTCAGTGTACGTGCGCCGTTGCACACGCCACGAGTGCCCTCGCGCGACGAGCTCGAGGAGAGCATCGTGTCGGTTCTGCGCACCGGCCGGCGGGGCAATGCCGACCTCTACATCGTCGATCTCGGTGAGGGGCCGATGGTGATCAAGGACTTCTCTCCCAAGTCCTGGTGGGTCCGGCTGCTCGGCCGGCCCCAGATCGTCCACGAGTGCAGGGCCTACGAGTGGCTCGAGGGCGTCAAGGGCATCCCGCGCTTCATCGGGCGCATCGACCGCTATGCCTTCGCCATCGAGCACGTCGAAGCCACCCAGCTCACCTACGCGTCGAACCGCTACAGCGCGGGAGTGGAGCATCTGGCTGGGCTTCGGCGGGTTCTCGATCGATTTCTCGACCGCGGCTTCGTTCATCTCGACCTGCGTGGGCGCCGCAACATCCTGCTGCGCCCCGATGGGAGGATCGTCGTCCTGGACCTGGCTGGTGCGATCTGGTTCCGTCCGGGCGGCTTCTGGCACCGTATCTTCGGCCGTCTGATCGCCTGGAACCACGAGAACACGCTGTTCAAGTGGAAGGTCCTCCTGGCGCCCCGCGCACTCAGCCGCGAGGAACGCTCTTCGCTGCAACGGTTCCGCAGGCTCCAGCGCCTCTGGCTGTTCAATCGCAAGGGCAGTCGCGATGCCGAGTGGCCGATGGACTTCCCACGGTTGGTCAAGGCGCCCGAGACCGGCACCGACCCCGAGCTCTAGGACCCGAGCTCTAGGACCCGAGCTCTAGGACGACCTAGAGCACAGGGACTCCGAGCACTGGGACCCTGCTCTCGGCCGCTGTTTGCGCAGCGCCCCGGTCGGTCACCTGAGCGGCGGGCCACGAGGGTCGGCTGATACGCTCCTCCACCGACAAGGGAGGGACGATGGGTCTCGACAAACGAGCCTCGAAGTATCGCTCGTTCGATTACCTGGAGAGAGGCGTCGACTACCGGGCCTTCGAGCTGGCCGCGGAGATCGATCGGGTACCTTCCGCACCCGTGCCGCTCGACGAAGAACAGGAAGCTCGAGTCGAGAGGCTCCTGCGCGAGACCGTGATGGTCTCGATGCACGAGCACCTGACCGTCTTCCCCGAAGAGGTCTCGCAAACGCCGCACTGGGTTCGCGAGGCACGAGTTTCGACGGCCTTCGAGGGCCTGGCGGCATCGGCCTGGGACGCCGTCTTCGACAATCTCCTCGACGGTATCTGCACCATCGAATCGAGAGCGGGCTGGAAATGGACCGAGGTGCTGCACGACCTCGGACTGCGTCTCTGCGACCTCGATCATCAGGACCTCGTCGTCCACTGCCGGCGCGTCGATGACATCCCGCGCGCCCATGCCGAGGGCCGCATCGGATGGATCGCGTCGATGGAAGGGGCGGCGATGATCGAGAACGAGCTCGATCGGATCGAGGTGCTCTACGGATTCGGGGTCCGCTCGCTCGGCATCGCCTACTCGGAGGCCAACGCGCTCGGTTCCGGGCTCAAGGAGCCGCGCGACGGCGGCCTGACCGTATTCGGGCGGCGGGCGGTCGAGCGCATGAACAAGGTGGGGATGCTCATCGACTGCTCGCACTGTGGCGACCAGACCACCCTCGACACCATCGAGACGAGCGCCCATCCCATCGTCCTCTCCCATATCGGTGCCCGGGCACTCTGGGACTCGAACCGCCTGGCGCCCGATGCCGTCTTCGAGGCCTGCGCCGCCAGAGGCGGCCTGATCGGCATCGAAGCCGCGCCACATACGACGATCAGTCCCTCCCACCCCAGGCACTCGATCGACTCGGTCATGGACCACTTCGAGCACGTCAGGGCGCTGGTGGGCATCGACCACGTGACCTTCGGACCGGACACGGTCTACGGCGATCACGTCGGTCTGCACGGGGTCTACGCGGCCAACCTCTCGATCAAGTCGGCGCAGGCTTCGAGCGCCACCGCGCCGGCCTCCGACGGTTTCGAGAGAGTCCCCTGGGTCGCCGGGATCGAAAACCCCACCGAGGCCTCCCACAATCTGGTTCGGGCTCTGGTCGGCCGGGGGTACGACGACGAGGCGATCGGCAAGGTCATGGGGGGCAACGCGCTGCGGGTCCTCGGCGAGGTCTGGCAGTAGCTCGTGTCCATGCCTGCGCCGGGCTTCATCTTCTGGGGTCTCTTCGTCGCCTGTGGCGTCGTCGTGGGTGGATATGTCGTCTGGATGATGCGGATGGAGCGCCGGCAGCGCCGCTAGGTTCGGCGATTTCAGATGACGATTCAGCTGGCCGTATTCCTCGTCTACTTCGCGGTCCTCTTCGTCATCGGAAGAGTCAGCCTGGCCCGCACCACCACCGAGGCGGACTACTGGATCGCCGGTGGCAAGCTCGGCTGGCTGGTCGGTGGCGCGACGTTGGCCGCGACGCACGCCAGCGCCGGGACCTTCGTCGGCACCGCTGGTGTGATCCACGGTGTCGGCTGGTCCTTCTGCTGGCTGGTGCTGTCGATTCCTCTGGCCTACTGGTTCGTCGCGGCGGTTCTGGCGCCGCGCTTCACGCGCCAGAGAGAGCTCACCCTCCCCGCCTTCATCGAGCGCCGCTACTACAGCAGGAAGGCGAGAGCCCTGTCGGCCGCGATCATCCTGGTGGCCAACATCATCTATATCCAGGCGCAGATCGTCGCCGGCGGTGTCATCGCCGATGTCGTTCTCGGAGTGCCGGCGCTCTGGGGCATGCTGATCTTCGCCGCGGTGCTGATCGCCTACACCATGGTCGGCGGAATGATCGCCGTCGCCTACACCGACCTGCTGCAGCTCGTCGTAATGAGCGTGGGCGCGGTGATGGCGGTCCCCATCGTCCTTTCCCAGGTCGGCGGACTCGGCGGCCTTCTGGCGACATTGCCGGAGGTCCGTCCGACGGTGTTCTCCTGGGATGTCCTGCCCCCCCTCCACCTGGTGACGATGGGGATAGCGCTCGCCCTGGGCTCCGCCACCACGCCCCAGCAACTCGTAAGGCTCTACACGATGCGGGACATGCCGACGATCCGACGGGGTGTCCTGATGGCGATCGTCGTGGCGACCGGACTCAATCTTCTGGTCTTCATCCTCGCCCTCGCCTCGATCGTCCTCTTCCCGGACCTGCCGAGTGGCGATCAGGCGATGCCGAAGCTCATCGCGACGGCGCTGCCGCCCCTTCTGGGAGCCATCCTGCTGGCCTCCATCACCGCGGCGATGATGTCGACCGTGGACTCGCTCCTGATCGTCGCCGGCGCGGCGTTGTCGAAGGACATCTACCAGTCGCTGCTGGGCAAGGAGCGTGTCGACGAGCGCCGCCGCCTGTGGATCGATCGCCTGGGCATCGTGGTAGTGGGAATCACTCCCGTGCTCCTGCTGCTGGCGGGGATCGGCGCCGGTGAGTTGGTTCAGTTCATCGTCCTGCTCTTCTCGGCCCTCATGGCGGCGTGCTTCTTCGTCCCGGTGGTTGCCGGCGTCTATTGGAGACGGGCCACCCGCGAGGGCGCGATCGCGGCGATGCTCGGCGGCCTTGCCGCGACCTTCGTCTGGAAGCTCTGGGGTGCGGCAGCGGTCGATCCCGTCGTTCCGGGCTTCGTCGGCTCGGCCCTGTTGCTCGCGGTGGTCAGCCGGCTGACCCCGCCACCGCCGGCGGAGGCGCTGGCGCCCTACTTTCCCGATCCGGACGAGGGACGCCCGGAGTCGCCTGGTCCCGAATAGCCGAGGACCGCAGCCGCCGGGTGGGTCCCCTGGGCACCATCCATGATGTCGAAGGCCGCGAGCGGAAGGTCCCCCGGATGCTCGACGCCGCAGGCTCGGGAGATCATCAACAGCTCACGTCGCAGGGCGACGATGTAGTTCGCGGCACGCGTCGCCTTGGAGGTCCGGTCCAGACCTCGCATCAGCCAGCGATTCTGGGTCGCGACCCCGGTCGGACAGTGTCCGCTGTGACAGCGCTGCGCCTGAATGCAGCCGATGGCCAGCATCGCCTCGCGAGCCACGTTGATCATGTCGCACCCCATCCCGAAGGCGAGACTGGCATTGGCCGGGAGACCCAGCTTGCCCGAGCCGACGAGGACCAGACGGCCCACCAGCCCATGAGCGTCGAGGATGCGGTAGACCTCGCTGAAGCCCTGCCGGAACGGGAGCGCCACGTGATCGCTGAACACAAGGGGCGCCGCCCCGGTCCCGCCCTCACCGCCGTCGATGGTGATGAAATCGACGCCTCTCGATCCATCCTCCATCGAGCGGGCGAGCTCGTGCCAGAAGTCGGGCTGACCGACGGCCGACTTGATCCCCACCGGTAGTCCGGACTCCGCCGCCAGAAGCTCGGCGAAATCGAGCAGCGAATCGACGTCGGAGAACGCAGTGTGTCGACTGGGACTGACACAGGTGCGTCCGACCGGAATGCCGCGGATCTGGGCGATCTCCGCGGTGACCTTGGCTCCGGGCAGGACTCCGCCCAGGCCGGGCTTGGCTCCTTGCGACAGCTTGATCTCGATCGCCCGCACCGGGGCCTTCTCCACCGTCTCACGGAACCGCTCGAGCGAGAAGGCGCCCTCGCCGTCGCGGCATCCGAAGTAGCCGGTGCCGATCTGCCAGACGAGCTCGCCGCCGCACCGGTGGTAGGCCGACACGCCACCCTCGCCGGTGTTGTGGAGACATCCCGCGAGAGCGGCGCCCCGGTTGAGAGCCTCGACGGCGGCCGCGCTCAGTGAGCCGTAGCTCATCGCCGAGATATTGACCACCGAAGCCGGTCGGAAGGCCTTCTCGCGCTGCCGTGCCTCCCCCATGACCTTTCGGCATGCCAGCGCGTGCGAGGGATCGTAGCCCTCCTCGCCCTCGTGGGGTGAATCGAGAGGAAAGCTCGAATGACGGATCAGCAGGTAATTCGGCGCCAGCTCGATCTTGTTGTCGGTTCCGAACCCGAAGTAGTTGTTCTTGTTCTTGCACGAGGTATAGACCCAACGCCGTTGATCGCGCGAGAAGGGCCTCTCCTCGTCGTTGTCGGTGACGATGTACTGGCGCAGCTCGGGGCCGAAGGCCTCGAGCCAGTAGCGCAGGTGTCCGACGATCGGGAAGTTGCGCAACACCGCGTGGCGCTTCTGCGTCAGGTCGTAGAGCGCCAGAAGAGCGAGCAGCGCCAGCACCGTCCAGATCGCGATCATCTTCCGAACCCTCCCGACTCCGGGACGTGCGACGCCGGAGTCCGCGACAAGCCGCGTCAACTCTACCCGAGACCGTTTGAACGCGGATCGACATCCCGTCAAGAAGTTCCCACACGCCGTCGACCGGCATGAAGGTGACCATCTCGTAGTCATCACAGAGCGCCCCGATTCCCCGTTCCGCTCCCGTTTCGCTTCCAGTTCCGCGACACCATGGCGGCCCCAGACACCCACCGACCCGCACCCCTTCGACACTCGCTCGCGGCAAGATCGCTCGCGTCCGTCCTCGTCTTCGCACTGACGTTCGCGGCGGTGCGCGGGGCCCAGGCCCACCCCGCCGAGTATCGGCCCGGCGTCCTGCTGATTCGCGACGACGAGTCCGGAACCCTTCGCTCCGCCCTGGTGGAGCTGGCCCGTCGACCGGGCGGGCGCAAGATGGTTCAGCGACTCCTCGACTCCGGCTTCGTCACCGTGCTGGTGAGCCAGCGACTCCGCCCGATGCAGGCCGGTCTGTGGGGACCCATCTTCTCCGAAGGAAGGGTCATCGGCGCGGTTCTCTACCTAGACCTGCGCCAGATCCGTGGGCTCGATCACGACCCGACGGGCCTCGAGACCCTGGCCCACGAGCTGCGTCACCAGGTGGACGCCTCCCGGGCCTTCCTCAATGTGGGGACCTACAAGGCCGTCTACCGGGCCGCGGCGACCGGCGATCAGACCCGGTCCGCGCAGCGTTACGGCCAGCGCATCCGCCATCAGAGGAGCGACATCTCCGCCGCCGAGGCGCGGCGCTGGCTCGAATCCCGTGTCGTCGGTCCGGTACCGCGTCCGTGGGCGACGGTCGCCGGCTCGGTGCGGCCGGCGAGGATGCGGCGCCTCTCGCTTCACCTCAGCAGCGTTGAGGCGTGGCGCACGGCGTCGGGCCCCCGGTCGAGCTAGAATCCGGGCCGATGTCCGAACACGCGGGACCGAGCCGTCTCTCGGTCGTCGTGCCTGTCTACAACGAGCGCGCGACCCTGGAGAAGATCATCCAGCGCATTCGCGCCGTCGACACGGGACTCGATCTCGAGATCGTACTCGTCGACGATGGCTCGGATGACGGTTCCCGGGACCTCGTCGAAGCGTTGGGCGAGGCCTCGGACGTCACCGCTGTGCTCCACGGGCGCAACCAGGGCAAGGGCGCGGCGCTGCGTAGCGGCTTTGCCGCTGCCACCGGTGACATCGTCCTGATCCAGGACGCGGATCTCGAGTACAGCCCGCTCGACTATCCCAAGCTCCTGGCACCGATCCTCGGCGGCGACGCCGATGTGGTCTACGGGTCCCGCTTCGTCTCCGGAGAGCATAGGCGGGTCCTGTACTTCTGGCACTACCTGGGCAACCGCGGTCTCACCCTGCTGTCGAACGCCTGCACCAACCTCAACCTCTCCGATATGGAGACCTGCTACAAGGTCTTCCGCCGCCCGGTCGTCGATCGGCTGGATATTCGTGAGAAGCGCTTCGGCGTCGAGCCCGAGATGACGGCGCGCATCGCCGCCATGGGCTGCCGCGTCTACGAGGTCGGCGTCTCCTACGCCGGACGGACCTACGACGAGGGCAAGAAGATCGGCTGGCGCGACGGCGTGCGCGCGGTCTGGTGCATCGTTCGTTACAACCTGGCACTCCGTATCTCTCCACCCGAACGCCTCCGCTGAGCGCCAGGCTCGCGGCGGGTGCTAGCATCGGCGCGAGCCCGGTCCGCCGGAACCTTCTCTCCCCCGGCAGGCCCGGACATGTCTGTCCCTGGAGGAAGGAGAAAGAGATGGTCTCTATCGGAGCCCTGTGGCTACCCATCCTGTTGTCGGCCGTGGCGGTGTTCGTCGCCAGCGCGTTGTTCCACATGGTCCTCAAGTTCCATCAGAAGGACTACACCCATCTGCCCAACGAGGACCAGACGATGGAGGCCCTCCGATCCGCCTCCCTGGCACCCGGCACCTACTTCTTTCCCCACTGTCCCGACCCCGGCAAGCTCGCGGAGCCCGAGATGAAGGCGAAGTTCGAGCGCGGCCCGGTCGGTTTCATGACGGTCATGCCGAGCGGCGTGCCCGGTATGGGCAAGAACCTCGGGATGTGGTTCCTCTACACCGTGATCGTTGGCATCTTCGTGGCCTACATCGCCGGTCGGACGCTGGCGGCGGGGACGGACTATCTCGCCGTCTTCCGCATCGCCGGCAGCGTCGCCTTCCTGCCCTACGTCGTCGCCAACATGGTCGACTCGATCTGGAAGGCCCAGCCCTGGGGAACGACGATTCGCCACGCCATCGACGGCGTCGTCTATGCCCTGCTCACGGCGGGATTCTTCGGTTGGCTCTGGCCCTGACGCAACCAGCCGCAGGAGCCGCACTCCTCCTCGTCCTCCTCGTCGCCGCAATGCCGGGGACCGCTGCGGCCCAGGAGGAGGATGCGTCCAGCGACTGGGCGGCCCTCGCCGCTCGACGGCTGCCCGATCTCGAACCCTGCACGGTACCGAATGTCCCGGAGACTCTTCTCTGCGGCAGCCTCGCAGTGCCCGAGGACAGGTCCGAGTCCAGGGGCCGGAAGATCTCGCTCAATCTGATCGTCGTCCCGGCCCAGTCCGATTCGCCGCCGACTGATGCCGTCTTCGTCTTCGAGGGCGGCCCGGGTGGCGCGGCGACGAAGCGGGCCGCTGGCTCCGTCTGGTCCGGGCCGGTCCGTCAGCGCGACATCGTCCTGGTCGATCAGCGGGGAACCGGTGCCTCTCATCCGCTCGACTGCGACCTCGGCGGCAACGCCGGAGAGGTGCCCGGACAGCTCTCCGAGATGTTCCCTCCTGAGGCGGTCAGGTCGTGCGCCCAACGACTGGCGGCGGGCGCCGACCTCGCCCGCTATACGTCGGTCGACCACGCGGACGATATCGAGGACGTCCGGCGCTGGCTCGGGTACGACACCATCAACCTGCGCGGGGGCTCCTACGGAACCGCGGCGATGACGGTCTACGCGCTCCGCTACCCGGAGAGCACGCGAACGCTCTTCGGCATCGGCTGGGCCTCCCCGCTGCGATCCAACCTCGCCGAGCGGGGCGTCAACACGGAGCGTGCGTTGACTCGCCTCACCGCTCTCTGCGACGAGGACCCCGGCTGCTTTTCGCTGGTGCCGGGCCTCGGCTATCGCATCGCCGAGCTGCTCGCTCGCCTCGAGGGCTCGCCCCCGACAGTATCTTTCCCCGACCCCCAGGCACCCGGGGAGACCCTGAGCCTGGCGCTCAATCGGGAGTGGATGGCCGAGACGCTGCGGCTCAACCTCTATTTCGCGTTCACCTCGCGCGCGCTGCCCTGGGCGGTGCATCGTGCGCACGCCGACGACTGGGCGCCCCTGGCCGAGCTGGGCGTCCTCATCGAACGCACCTTCCGTTCGACCCTGTCCTACGGCGTCCTGCTCACCGTCCAGTGTTCGGAGCTGATGGACTTCGACGCCGGTGCCGCCCTCGAACGGGGTGAGGCCACCTTGTTCGGCAACTACCGGCTCGAGCAACAGATGCAGGGTTGCGCGGAGTGGCCGCACGAGCCGAGACGCGAGCCGCTGGTGGCGCCGGGCCGAACCCTGCCGATCCCGACTCTCCTGCTCTCCGGCTTCCTCGACCCGGTGACGCCCCCGGACTACGCCGAGGATGCCATGCAGGTCTTCCCCGAAAGCCTGCACGTGGTCCTTCCCGAAGCCGGGCACGGCCCCTTCGATCTTGCGGAGAGCTGGGTCTGTGTACACCAGATGTGGGGTGACCTGCTCGCCCACGCCGATGTCACCAGGGTCGACACCGAATGCACCGAGAGGATGAAGCGGCCCCCGTTCATCGTCGACGGTGAGACCTATCGCACCTACGTCGACGACGTCCTGGCGTCCGGAGCGTTCTAGCAGGCAGTCTTCATCAGGCTCCGTAGCGCAGTAGGAGGCCGGTGAACAGTGCAGGCTAGAACGGGTTCTCCGGCGCCGACTGCCCCGGGGCACGGTGGATCCGGCCCCCCTTCATCACGAACACCACGCGTCCCAGAGCCGCCGGGTCCTCCAGTGGATTCCCCTCGACGGCGATCAGGTCTGCCTCGTAGCCGGTGGCTACCGTGCCGATTCGGTCGGCCATTCCGAGGGACTCGGCAGCCAGCGACGTCGCCGAGACGATCGCGGCCATGACGGGCTGTCCCCCGGTCTCGATCCGGTAGATGAGCTCCTCGACGTTTCTCCCATGCGAGCCCGCGAGAGCGTCGGTCCCGAAGATCACCCGCAGCCGCGGAACCTCGAGGGCGATCCTGAAGGTCTCCAGGACTCGCGGGACCGCGGCTCGCATCTGTGCGAATCCCTCCTCGGTGTAGTTGCCGATACCCAGGAAGCGCTCCTTGTTCTCGAAGTAGTTGCGGAGCACCAGGTCGATGTGCGGGTCGTAGTAGACGCCACGCTGGGCCATCAGCTCCAAGGTCTTCCGGTCGAGCAGAGCTCCGTGCTCGATCGTCGTGCAGCGCGCCTCGACCGAGCGCCGAACACTCTCCGGGCCGTGAGCGTGGACCACCGAGCGCAAGTCGTGACTCCGGGCCTCGCCGCAGGCGGCATCGAGCTGCTCCTGACTCATCGTGGGCGTGCCGCCGTCGCGGATGCTCGCCGAGGCGAAGAGCTTGATGACGTCCGCTCCGCGCTCGTGCAGGCTCCGGACGAGGGTGCGGATCTCCTCCGGTCCACCGGCGGAAGCGAAGACCGGCTCGGCGGAGGTGAGAATCCGGGGCCCCGGAATCACTCCCCTCTCGACGACCCGCCGCAGCTCGAGATCGATCGACGCGCCGAGACTCTGCACGGTCGTCACACCGCCCATGAGGGTCAGATAGGCGTTCTCCATTCCCATCGCCATCTGCAGCTCGGGCGACTCCGAGCTCTGGCTCGAATGGGTACGGCCATCAGGATCGAAGTGCCAGTCGATGTGCACGTGGGTATCGATCAGGCCGGGCAGGAGGGTGAGACCGTCGAGACGGAGGACCCTCTCCTCCCCGGCGGGTGAAGCAGCTCCGACGGTTCGTATGAGGCCTCCGGAGACCCGAACCCCGGCGCCCTCGAGCACCTCGCCGCGGCCATCGAGCACCCGGTCCGCGACGAGGAGGATCGATGTCTCCTGGGCGATCGCGACCGGCAGCGCAAGAAGCGCCAGCGCAAGGGTAACGACGAGCAGGGCCGGCGTCGTGAGCGGCCTGCCCATCAAGCGCCACCTCCCGCGCCGCCGGGCGCCGAGCGCGCCGGCAGCTCCTCGGCCAGCTTCGCGGCCGACTTCAGCGCCAGGGCGCAATAGGTCAACGTGCCGTTGTTGCAGCCGGCCGTGACCGCGGTCGGCGCTCCGATCACCCAGAGATTGGGATGGTCGTGACTCCTCCCATCGGGATCGACGACGCTGGTTTCCGGATCGCTCCCCATCCGACAACCTCCTCCGGGATGATCCTGCAGATCGCTGGCCTCCTGATGCAGTATCCGGCCCCCTCCCGCCCGGACGATGCGGCGGAAGGTCTCACCGATGCGCTCCTCGGTCCTGCCGCGAAGGGCTGCCGAGTCGGGGTGATCGACCAGGTCGATCCGGAAGGTCGGGTCTCCCCATTCGGTGAGACGGCTGGAATCGAGTGTCAGGCGACTCTCGCGATCCGGCAGGACGTCGTAGTAGGCGCGCATCCGGGCCGCTCCCTGTTGTCCCCGCCGACGCCAATCGGTCAGCAGGTCGTCACCCAGCAGAAGATGTCCGGAATCGTCGACGGCACGGGGCGAGCGCCCGAAGTCGGTCTCCCATATGCGCAGGTCGTGCCGGATGTACTCCGATCCCTCTTCCTGGTGCTGGAATCGCTTCGACAGCAGACTGTCCATCTGGTAGATGCCGGGATAGAGCCTCATCGGCACCTCGACGAAACAGTTCACCGGCCGATGCCCGGCGATGTAGCATCCGACGAGTCCGGACGAGTTGCCGACACCGTCCGGGAACCGATCGTCGGCCGAGAGCAGGAGCAGATGGGAGCTCCAGGCGTAGCCGCAGGCGACGACGAAGGTCGAGGCGTGGATGCGCACGGGCTCCTCGGGGCGGTCACGATCGAGCGCCAGCACCGACTCGATGTCCCGCGCTCCGTTCCGGACCTCGAGGCGCCTGGCGACCATGCGCGAGACGAGGTCGATGCGCCCCGCGTCGAGAAGCTCGCGGTAGGTGAAGTCGGGCGAGTACTTGGCGCCGGTCGGGCATATGGTGCAGGTGTCGCAGCGGATGCAGGTGCTGCGACCCCGGTAGGGTCGGGAGTTCTTCGCCACGGGATTGGGCCAGAAGGGAATACCGGACGCCTGGCCCCACTCGCGCAGCGCTTCGAGATTGAACGAGAGCGGCAGCGCCTCCATCGGGTACTCCCCCGATCGGGGATCGAGCTCCGGGGGACCCTGGACGCCGGCGACTCCGATCCGCTCCTCGGTCTCCTGATAGAAGGGCTCGAGGTCGTCCCAGTCGATCGGCCAATCCTCTCCGACTCCGTAGAGCGAGCGGATGCGGAAGTCCTCGGGAGTGAAGCGGGGCGTGGTTCCACCCCAGTGGAGACCGAGCCCCCCGACGCACATCGAGCGGGACTGCACGCCGTAGCCGGTCATTCCGGGAACGTGATCGTCGGGCCAGGGATTCTCGCGATACTCCAGGAACCGCTGCCGCCGCGCGTATCGCTCCTCGAGGTTGAAGATCCGGTTGCCGGCCTCGACGACGGTGACCTTCGCATCCGACGCCTCGGTGATGCGTTCAGCCACCATCGCCGCGGTGATCCCCGAGCCGAGAATGCAGACGTCGGTCTCGATCCTCCTCATCGCCGCTCCCCCTCGAGAGGCGCCGGCCTGTCGACGACACTCGGCAGGCCCCGACACTGGTGACGCCCGATGGCGGCTCGGTAGCAGAGATCGTTGGCGCCCGAGGTCGATGCGAACCAGCTCAACAGGGCCAGGGCGATGTGCTCCGTCTCGCCGGCATGGCCGAGTCGCTCCGGCAGGGCACCCTCGAGCTCCCCTTCGATGATGCGCCGCCTCGTCTCCCGGTCGAGAGACCCGAACGGCCCACCGTGATCCCGTTCGGCTCGCCCTTCGAGACGTTCGAGCTGAGCCTTCCAGCCCGGCCTGGGGTCTTCGGGGCCGTAGCGCAGCTCGTCGCTCCACAGATAGGGATGATCGAGCTCGGCGCGGGCTACGAATCCCGACGACCAGCTCCGGAACTCCGCCACGGCCCGTTCCACGCCGGCTGCTCCGAGCTCGGTCGGGAGCACCACCTCCGCCAGGGCCGCTAGGGTCGGCGCCTGCCGCCGCACCGCTTCGTCAGAAGCTCCATGGAGGGGCCTGAACAGCGGCCACGCCGGAAGCGCGGCCACGAGACGCCCCAGCAGGGTGCGCCGGGAGGGTGTCCACATCGTGACGCAAGAATACCCCGCATCGACGAAGGTCGCCGTCGCGGTATCTGCGATTCGGTATCCTTCCCCGAAGACCGATGTCGGAAAGTACCTCCCAGGGACCGTTCGCAAGGAGCGACGGATGAAGAAGCTGAGCAGCCTGCCAAGCGCCACCTGTCTCCTCTTTGCCTGTCTGGTGACCACCCCGGTGGGTGCGGAAGACTGGACTCGATTCAGGGGTCCCAACGGCACCGGCGTCACCGACGGTGTATCGCTGCCGGTCGACTTCGGCCCGGACAAGGGGGTCGTCTGGTCGAGCGAGGTTCCGTTCGGGCGCTCGTCTCCGGCTTTCGGTGCTGATCGGATCTATTTGAGCGCGGTCGAGGACGACACCCTGGTGACCCAGGCGCTGGATCGCGCCTCGGGAGAGCTCCTGTGGTCGCGGAGCATCGGGAAGGTCCGCTCGGGCGACCTCTACCATGGCACCGACTCCGCGAGTGCCTCTCCGGTCACCGATGGCCGTAACGTCTATGTCTTCTTCCACGAAGCCGGCCTGGTCTCCTACGATCCCGAGGGGAACCTGCGATGGCAACGAGATCTGGGGGCCTTCAGGAACTTCTATGGCATAGCCGCCTCCCCCATCATTCACCGGGAGACCCTCTATCTCGTCGCGGACCAGGTTGAGGGATCGTTCGTGGCGGCCTTCGAGACCGCGACCGGAGAGGAGATCTGGAGAGCTCCTCGAGCCCGCGTCGAAAGCTACGCGACACCGATCTTCTATCCCGACGCGACCGCTCCGAAGGCCCTGATCGTGCTCGGGTCCACCTGGATCGACGCCTACGACCTGGCGACCGGCGAGAGCCTGTGGTCGATGCGTGGCGTCGGCGTTTCGCCGGTCTCGAGTCCCACGCTCTCCGGTGACCTCTTGGTGGTGAGCGCCCCGGATCACCAGCCGGAGCCGATGCCTCCTTTCGGAGGCCTGCTCGCCGAGAGGGACGCGAACGGCGATGGCGCGCTCGATCGGAGCGAGGTCGAGGGGTTCTGGATGGAGAATCACTTCGGATTCGCCGATGTCGACGACAGCGGGGCAATCACGGCCGCGGACTACGAATACCTCGAGCGCGAGATGGCTTCCGATGCCTGGGGCATCTTCGGCGTGAGGCTCGAGGCGGATGGCGGCGCCTCACTTCTCTGGAACGTCCGCCAGAGCGTTCCTTATGTCCCATCTCCCTTGGTCTACGACGGTGTCGTCTACGTGGTGAAGGACAGCATTCTGACGACTCTCGAGCCGGCGACCGGAGATGTGCTCAAACGAGGCCGCCTGGGCAAGGGGAAGTCCGGCGTGAACGCCTCGCCGGTGGCGGGTGACGGCAAGGTCTTCGTCGCGACCAGCGACGGAGTCGTGGCGGTGCTCGCGGCTCAGGCCGAGTGGGAGGTCCTGGCGATGAACGACATGGGGGCTCCGATCCACGCCACACCGGTCATCGCCGACGATTCCCTCTACGTGCGGACCGACAACCGGCTCTTCCGACTCGGTGCGACGGAGCCGAGCACGACCGACTAGGGCGCCGGAGTTCGGATCTGACGGGACGGCGGCGGTGAAACGGACCTCCTGGTTGCGAAGGCGCCGCACCCTGCACGCCCTGTCGGCGCTGGTGGTGGCCGCCGCGGCGTGGGGGATCGTAGCCACCCACGACCAGCTCTCGCACACGGTCGACGAGCCGACGCACATCGCCTCGGGGCTGGAGTGGATCGAGTCGGGAACGCAGAGACTCCACCCCGAGAATCCGGCTCTCGGACGTATCGGCGCCGGGATCTCTTCGTGGCTGGCGGGCTACCCGATGCCCCGATCCGGAACCGCGCCGCAGAGGGGTACCGAGCTTCTCTATTCCGATGGCGACTACCTGGCCAATCTCCGACGAGCCCGCCTCGCCACGCTTCCCTTCTTTCTCCTCACGGCCTTTCTCGTCTGGCACTGGGCCGAGGGACTGGCCGGGGCGAGAGCCGGACTGCTGGCCGTTCTTTCCGTGGTGACGCTTCCTCCGCTTCTGGGTCACGCCGGCCTGGCGACGACCGACCTCCCCTTCGTGGCCTTCTTCGTGCTTCTCGTTCGCACCTTCGCCGCCTGGCTCGAGCGACCCACCGTGCGATCCTCCATCGGTCTCGGCGCCACAGCGGGGCTCTCGATGGCGACGAAGTACTCGACGTTGATCTTCTTCCCGGCAGCCGCGCTCGCGATCCTCCTGGGCTGGAGGTTCGCAGCCTCTCGCGACACCCCACGCTCCCCCGCTCCCGCCTGGGGCGGGATACTGATCGGCGCGGTCATCGCGCTGCCGGTCGCCGCGCTAGTCGTCTGGGCCGCGTTTCGCTTCGACATCGGCCGCCTGGAGGACATCCCCGCTGCGGAGCGAGCTGTGGCCGTCGCCTTCCCGGACGAGCATGGCCTCGGACGCACCGTCGCGGAGGGCCTCTCCGCACTGCCCCTTCCGGCTCCGGATGCTCTCCATGGTCTGATCTTCCTCAAGGCCCACACCAATCTCGGCCATCCCGCGTACCTGATGGGGGAAAGGAGCGACACGGGCTTTCCCTGGTTCTATCTCGTCGCGCTCTCGGTCAAGACTCCGTTGACTTTCGCGCTTCTTCTCGGCCTTGGTGTGGTAGGTGCGTATGGACTCGACGGGCTCGGCCGGTGGCGGGCGCTGACACCGGCTGTTGCCGCGGCGGCGGTGCTGGCGATGTCCATGCTGAGCACGATCAACATCGGCCTGCGGCATGTACTGGTCGTCTATCCACTCTTCGCGGTGGCCGCCGGACTGGGGCTCGACGCGCTGCTGGTGCGCCTGCCGGATCCACGCCGCCGCCTCATGGCGACGCTGGTGGTTCTGGCTCTCGGCTGGCAGGCGGCACTGGTCGCGCGGAGCTTCCCGAACTTCCTCTCCTGGTTCAATCCACTGGCCGGCGAGGAGCCGGGTCGCGTTCTGGTCGACAGCGACCTCGACTGGGGCCAGGACGTGCTGCAACTGGCGCGCCTCACCGAGGACCTGGACGTGCCGCTTCTGAGCGTCGCCTTGTTCGGAAGCGTTCGGCTATGCGAGCACGGCCTGCCGCCGCTCGAATGGCTGCCGCCGGGCCAGCCCGCCAGCGGCTGGGTGGCGATCAGCGAGATGTACTTCCGCGATCACTGGCGCGTCACCTACGAGGACGCCTGCGATCGCGGGCGTGGCGCCGGCCATGCGCCGGCGGGCCTCTCCTACGATTGGCTCCGCCGATACGACCCCGTTGCCATGGCCGGACGGTCGATACGGCTGTACCACCTGCCGGCGCAGTAGGATCGCTCCGCTCGACCGATTCTCCAATGCGTGATCCGATCAAGAGCGGCCTTCTCTCGGTCGTCATTCCCGCCTACAACGAGGCCGAAGCGATCGGTGATCACCTCGACCGTATCCTCGAGTACGCAGATCAGCATCCCGCCGGGCTGGAGGTGCTGGTCGTCGACGACGGCAGCACCGATCGGACGGCCGACCTGGTTGAGGCCGCCGCCGAGCGTGATCCACGGATCCGCCTCCTTCGTCAGCCCCGGAACGCCGGCAAGGGGGCGGCGGTCCGAAGGGGTCTCGCCGAGGCCCGGGGCGAGGTCAGGGGTTTCACCGATGCCGATTCGGCGAGCGATATCTACGAGCTCGACCGGATTCTGCCGGCGTTCTCCGCCGGAGCGGAGCTCGTCATCGGCTCTCGCGCCAAGAGCGATGGCGCCGGGTCCCAGGACGTCACGGTCGACGCGACCGTTCATCGCCGGATCATCGGTCGCACCTTCAATGCCGGTCTGAGGCTTCTCCTCGACCTTCGTGCCGCGGACGGTACCCGGATCGCCGACTCGCAGTGCGGGTTCAAGTGGATGACCCGGGAGGCGGCCGAGTCGATACTGAGCCACTCCTTCGTCGATGGCTTCGCCTTCGACGTCGAGTTCCTCTACCTCGCGAACCGTCTGGACATCGCTGTCGCCGAGGTGCCGATCAACTGGACCGATCGCGGAACGAGCAGTGTCAATCTCATCCTCGATCCGCCGAAGATGCTCGCAGCGGCCTTTCAGGTCGCCTGGCGCCATCGCCAGGTCGGTCGCCGAGCCGTCACTCCTCGCTGATGTAGCCGAGGCTCCGGAGACGTTCGACCATCGCCTCGTCCTCGGGTGCGGTGCTCAGCGTTCCCTCCGAGACGGCCACCGGTGGAAATGGGTACTCGTCGACCCACTCGATCGACTCGGCGAGATCGACACGCAGGAGGTCCTCCGGCACCCCGCCATCGAAGTCGCGCGACAGGGGAGTCCCGAGGATGGCCAGCAAAATCGGCGTCACGTCGAGCACGGAGAGACCCTCTACGGAGCCCCTGGCGGCGAAGCTCGGGCCGGCCCCGATGATGATCCCGGGGTCGTCGTTCCAGTGACTGGTGCCGTCGTAGCTCCACCCGTGATCGGAGACGACGAGCACATCGGTCTGCGGCCCGGCATACTCGATGAGCCCGCCGACCATGTCGTCCACGTGCTCGTACATCGCTTCGATACGGGCCCATGCCGCTCGCACCTCCGCCTCCCCGACCTTGGGGTCCCGGACCTCGTTGACGTTGGCGCCGTGAACGTGCCTGTCGTAGTCGTGAGAGGCGGCGTCGATTCCCTGGAAATAGGTGGCGACGACTTCGACGGAGAGCTCGGACAGCAGCCGCCGCGTCATGTCGTAGTAGCTCAGGTCCTTGGCCAGGACCCAGCCGGTGTTGGTCGTCCTTTCGGGATCGGCGTAGAGACGCCCCATGCTCTCCAGCTCGACGTCACCCTCGAGGTAGACCAGATCGCCCAGTCGCTCCTGAAGCCTCGGCGGGTGGGTCTTGCGTGGATCACCGGCGTCCCAGAAGCTCTGGACCCGGGTCTCGGTCCCCCGCGGCGGCATCAGCAGCACATAGGGGGAGACCAGGTAGCCACTCACCGTCTCGGCCGGGAAGGTCGCCCACCATGCGAGCACGCCCGAGGAGTGGCCGTAGTGGGTCAGGATGTTCCAGAAGGCGGGTCGCCGCCGCATGGTCGAAGCGGCCGGCTCGCCTTCGAGACGGAAGAACTCGATGCCGTGCTTCTCCGGCACGACGCCGGTCGCCACGCTCGTCCAGACGATCGGCGACGCGTTGGCCACCGTGTGGAGCGAGCCGTGGAAGCCGCGCCCCATCAACTCTTCCAGATGTGGAAGGCGGCCGGCCTCGGCGAGCGGGAGGACGTTGCGCAAATCGGCTCCATCGAGCCCGATCAGGAGGGCCCGAGGCGGGGCGACGAAACCCGGTGCGGCGATGTCGGGCCCAACGAGAGGCCGTCGAGCCCGGCGCTCGGTGGGCGCGGGCTCATCATCCACCTGCCCCCCGCAGGCCACCAGCGCCACGGCAGCAAGGACCCATGCGCTCCTCCGGAGATCGCTCACCGCGAGACCTCTGCCGCGCCGAGGAGTCGAAGGAAGTCCTCTTTCAGCTCGGCTCGCGGAATTCGCACGACCTCGAGAAGACTGGCGATGAGCTCTCCGTCGTCCCCGGCGCGATGTGGATTCAGGTACTCCCAGACGATGTCGCCATCGGTCGTGACCTCGAAGGCGCGTCCGGCCGTCGATTCGGTGATCAGGGTGTTTCCGTTCTTCAGGCGTTGGGACGAGCCGAGGAAGTAGGAGGTGAAGCGCCTCTCCGAAGTCCCCTCGTAGCTCCAGACGATCTCCTGCGTCAGCGGGTCCACCTCCACGACCCGCGAGTCACCGCCGCTCCCCGTGTTGTCGAAGACGAGCAACCTCCCGTCGTTGAGGACGGTCGGCTGGTGCTGGAAGCGCCACAGACCGGCCAGAGCCCAGATGACACGTTGCCTGCGGCCCTCGACGACCGCTACGGCGTTGATTCGCGGCATCGAGATCAGGTAGTTCCCCGAGGCGTACAGGGGGTGCCGATCAACGAAGCGACCATCGAGCAGCTCGATCGTGTTGGTATGCAGGATGTCGCCGCTGCGACGGGCTTCGGTGAGAAACGAGGCGTAGTCCGAGTCGATGAGGCCCTGGAGTATCGAGAACTCCCGTTTCAGCTCTCCGTTCGCCGTCAGGACGCTGATGAAGTCCTCCTCGATCGATCCATCGATCTCCAGATCCGGGTGGCCGGTACGCGTCCGGCGCGTCAGCACATGGATGTCCCCTTCTTCGTCCACGAAGAGGTCGTGATGCTCTCCCCCGGCATGCGCCCAGACGAGCTCGGAGTCGCGGTCGAGCCTCACCAGACCGAGGCCGTCGTAGATGGCGAGGAGCCCTCCGTCCGGAAGAAGATGCGCCCGGCGGAAGAAGGCCTCGAAGCCGCCCAGCTCCTGCTCGCGCGCCATCTCCGGCCAGACGTCGTGGAGCTCGTGCCTCCAACGATGGAGAACCCGTCCCTCCATATCCATCAGGTAGACCTCGGGAGCGTGGCCCGAGACCACGAGATTGAGACCCTCCGAGGCGCGGTCGCGCTCGAAGAGGGTCACGCTGGCGCTCCCCGGTGCCGCTTCGTATCCCGACAGGTAGGGCAGATCGGCCAACGCTTCGACAGCGTCCCGGTCGGGCGCCCCGTCCGCCTCGGTGCGCGAGCGGGCGATGTGCCACAGCCCGGCTCTGCGCTCGGCTTGCCGTTCCTCCTCCCCGCCGATCAGGGGACCTCCGCTCCCGCCGTCCTCGCCATCCCCCGGAGACCAGATCAGCCGTTCGATCGTCGAGTGGGGAAAGATCCCGCGATGGGCGCTGAGGACGCCCCAGGCGAAGGCTCCGCCGAGGAGCGCGATGCCTACCAGGATCCGGGCCGACAGATTCATTGTCCGTGTCGTCAGCGGGGCGCGAGCGAAGGCGCATTCTATCCGCACCACGAGTCCGGTCGATGTGAAGGGCGTGGCAGCGCCCCCGCTTGTCGCGAAACGATCTGTGTAGGAAGCTCGTTGAAGGCGACGATTCACGCCCAACCTCTTCGACCCTTCCCCAGCGAGGGTCACCGGACCACGGTCTCGAGAGGCAAAGGGGGGCAGACTCCCGAATCGCGGTCTCGATTGCTTTGGCACCCACTGCCGGGCTCATGCTGCTGGGGAGCGGGGCGGCAGTGCTGACAAAGGAGTCGCGATGACCAGTGACAGGGATTTCAAGCGCCTCGTTCGCGCGCGCATGCGTAAGACCGGCGAGTCCTATACCACCGCCAGAGCCCAGCTCCTGGCGAAGACCCGACCCGACAAGCAGGGAGCCGAGGTGTGCGAGCCGGACCACGAGACGCTCGCCGGAATGAGCGATCAGGCCGTCGAAGCGAAGACCGGTCGTACCTGGCAGGAATGGGTCGAGGCCCTGGACCGGTACGGCGCGCGCGCCTGGAGCCATCGTGAGATCGCCGCCCACGTTGCGGAGACGTGGAGCGTGTCCGGCTGGTGGGCGCAGAGCGTGACCGTCGGCTACGAACGGATCAAGGGCCTTCGCGAGGCCGGTCAGCGTCGCGACGGGACCTACGACGTCAACAGGAGCCGCACCGTTCCCGTCGCGCTCGAGCGCCTCTATTCGGCGTTCGCCGACGACTCCATCCGCGCTCGATGGATGCCGGAGATCAACCTGACGATCCGCAAGGCCACCGCGGACAAGTCGATGCGGGTTACCTGGGAGGACGGCTCGTCGCTCGAGCTCTACTTCCGTACCAGGGGCGAAGGCAAGAGCCAGGTGACCCTCCAGCACCGGAAGCTCTCCTCGAAGGAGGAGGCGGACTCTCTCAAGGCCTGGTGGGGTGAGCGCCTCGATGCGCTTGCCGAGCACCTGACCTCGAGGTGATCTCGCCGATACCGTATCGACCGGCGGAACGATCGCGAGGAGCGGCGGGGCACCGGGTACCGGCCGGTCGCTCTTTCTGTCTGCCAGACTATAGGGGCCAGGCCCAGAGAATCATCGGCAGGCCGACCAGCAGGACCAGAATCTCGAGCGGCAGCCCCATGCGCCAGTAGTCGCCGAATCGGTAGCCTCCCGGCCCCATGATGATCGTGTTGTTCTTGTGCCCGATGGGTGTCAGGAAGGCGCACGACGCGGCGACGGCCACGGCCATCAGAAAAGCGTCCGGATTGACCTCGAGATGGCGGGCCATGTCGACGGCGACCGGCGCGGCGATCAGGGCCGTGGCGACGTTGTTGAGCACGTCGGAGAGGGTCATCGTGACGATCATCAGGATCGCCAGTACCCCGACGACCGGAAGCCCGCTCGACAGCTTGACGATCGAGCCCGCGATGAGCGCGGTGCCACCGCTCGCCTCGAGGGCCGTACCGATGGGAATGAGGCTTCCGAGAAGCACGATGACCGGCCACTCCACCGAGTCGTAGAGGCGACGGACAGGGACGATCCGCAGAAGGACGTAGACCACGACCACCGCACCGAGGGCCACCGGCAGGTACACCCAGCCGAAGCTCGCCGCCACCACGGCGGCGGCGAAGGCAAGAACCGCCGCCCAGGCCTTGCGGCGCTGTAGAACCCGTATGCCCCGATCGGCCAGAGGCAGAACGCCGAGCCAGTCGACCACGTCCGGCAGCCGCTGCGCGGGCCCGAGCAACAGGAGGACATCTCCGGGCTCGAGCACCAGCTTGCGGACCCGATCGCGGAACCTCGTGCCCCGCCGGGACACGCCGAGAAGACTGACGCCCTGGCGGTACAGGAGACGAAGATCGAGCGCCGATCGTCCCACCATGCGCGAGCCTTCCGGAACGACCACCTCGAGGAGCTCGACCGTCTCGCTGGCGACACCGTCGTGCTTGTCCGCCCCGGCATAGTCGAGACCGGCGAAGCCGAGGAAATGCTCGATCGGCTGTGGGGCCCCCTGCATGACGATGACGTCGTTGCGAACGATCTCCACGTTGCGTGCCGCTCCGGGTAGCCGCTTGCCACGCCGGACGATACCGAGGAGATTGACGTCGTCCTCGTCCGCCAGGTTCTGCAGATCGCGCAACCTCATGCCGATCGCCTTCGACCCCTCGCGAACGGTCCCCTCGGCGATGTAGCCCTCCAGATCGGCCAGCTCGCGGGTCGTATCGCGACTGCTGCGCTCGACCGGGATCAGTCGCCAGCCGACGAGCGCGACATATAGGACCCCGACCGACGCGACGACGAGGCCGACCGGCGCGAAGTCGAACATACGGTATGGAGCCCCGAGAGATTCTTCGCGGAACGTGGCGATGACGACGTTGGGGGGCGTGCCGATCAGGGTGACCATCCCGCCGAGGATCGAGGCGAACGAGAGTGGCATCAGGGTCAGTGCCGGACTCCGCTCGGCCTTGCGCGCCGCCTGCATGTCGACCGGCATGAGCAGGGCGAGCGCGGCGACGTTGTTCATCACCGCGCTCAGTCCGGCGCCGATGGCCGACATGACGCCGATGTGGAGCCGCAAGCTCCTCGACGCGTCCACCAGATGTCGCGCCAGCACCTCGATCGCTCCCGAGCGCATCAGCCCGTTGCTGATGATCAGGACCAGAGCGATGATGATGGTCGCCGGATGGCCGAATCCGGAGAAGACGGCGTCCTTGGGCACCGCCCCACCGATGTAGCCCACCACCAGTGAGCCGAAGGCGACGACGTCGTAGCGAACCTTCCCCCACAGAAGCAGCGCCAGGATGGCACCGATCAGTACGAACAGAAAGATCTGGTCAACGTTCAAATCTGCGGCCCCCGGAGCGGTCTAGGCGACACCGCGGGCGGTGAGCTCGCGGGCGATCCAACGGGTGAACTCCCGGCCGCTCTCCGCGTCCAGGTGAGACAGGTCGGGCAGATCGAGCGCCTCCTGGTCGGGCATGTCGCTCCAGTGGAGCGACTCCATCCCCGCCTCGGCGAACCGATCCCAGTAGAGATGGCGTGGAAAGTACTCGTCCTGGAGCTGCTGGAACACGCCACGTACCGGGAAGTTGACGAAGACCACCTGTCCGCCACGGTCGGCGATCACCCGTCCGAAGCGAATCATCCGGTTCGTATGCCGCTTCCAGGCTTCCAGGTCGGCCGGCGGCTCGGCGGGCAGGAGACTGTGCGCCTTCTTCAACCTCGTATCGACCAGGCCCTGGATCGCTTTCGGATTGAGCTTGTCGAAGTACATGTCGCGCGAGCGATCGAAATAGGTCCGGTAGTAGTTCACCGGGGGAAGCCGCCCCTTGGAGAGTGAGTCGAGGAGCTTCGGCCCCCTCAGCCTGGGCTGGAGAAAGACCAGACTCGACTGCAGCGGAGCGGTGAGCAGGAGGGAGTACTTCTTTCCGGGCGTCCATTCCTGATGGAACCACTGAACCAGCTCACCCTGTCCGTTGGCGCCGGGAAGGGTAGAGACCTCGGGGACGGCACAGACGACGGCGCCGGCGAAGGACTCGTCACGGGCGAGGTCCCACAGTGCCGCCAGGGGCGACTTCCCGGCATCGGCGAGCTGGACGATCTCCAGATCGGGACGAACCTCGCTGAATGCCTCGGGCCGGAAGCCGATCTGCATCCGCGATCCCCCCAGCAGGACGACGGTTTCGCGCCCGGCTCCCTCGAGGCGCTCACGGTGATAGGACCAGAGGTCCTCCCAGGCGAAGATGCTGGTGATGAAGCCCTGCTGTCGCCAGAAGACTTCGAGGCCGGCCAGCAACAGGGCGACCAGCAGGAGTCCCGCAATCCAAACGCGCCGCCATGGACCGCGCGGCGTCCGCGTTCTGGCCGTCATTCCGAGGTCAGGCATCGTCTTTCTTCGAGGCGTCGGTGAGCGGGCCGACCGGCGGGCTGTGCACTTCCCTGGCTGACGCTCTTGGATTAGTCTCTGCCTGCGCTCCCGTCCCCCGGACCCTGCCCCCGATCGCGGCCATGCTCTTCAGCAGCCTTCTCTTTCTCGCGTTCTTCGGGGTCGTCCTGCTGATCCACAATCTCCGGCTGCCGTGGCCGGTCCGGAAGTTCAACCTATTATGGCTCAGCTACCTCTTCTACGCCGCCTGGAACCCACCGTTCGTCATCCTCCTCTGGATCTCGACCGTCGTCGACTGGTTCGTCGGTAGCAGGCTCTACTACGCGGAAGGGAAGCTCGAGCGGCGGCTGCTGCTCCTGGTGAGTCTTCTCGTCAACCTGGGGATTCTCGGCTACTTCAAGTACGGAGGCTTCCTGGTCGAGAACTTCGCGCTCCTCACCGCCCGGTTCGGCTTCCAGTGGGAGCCGCCGCCGTACGACATCGTTCTACCGGTCGGGATCTCCTTCTATACCTTCCAGACCCTTTCCTACACGCTCGACATCTACCGCAAGCGAATCCAGCCCTGGACGAGCTTCCTCGACTTCGCCCTCTTCGTCACCTTCTTCCCCCAGCTCGTCGCCGGCCCGATCGTCAGGGCACGCCAGTTCCTGCCCCAGTGTCAGGAACCGCCCACCGTGACCCCGTCCCAGTTCGGTTGGGGGCTCTATCTGTTCCTGATCGGCCTCTTCGAGAAGATCGTGCTCGCCGACGGCCTGCTCGCGCCCGGAGTCGAGAGGGTCTTCGACGGTACCGCGAGCCCGACCACCGCCGATGCCTGGGTCGCCTGTTTCGGATTCACCGCGCAGGTGTTCTGCGATTTCTCCGGCTACTCGCTGTGTGCCATCGGCGTCGCCAAGTGTCTGGGATTCGAGCTGCCGACCAATTTTCGCTTCCCATTTGCCTCCGTCGGCTTCAGGAACTTCTGGCGACGCTGGCACATCTCCCTCTCGAGCTGGTTGCGGGATTACGTCTACGCCAGCCTGCGCGGTCAGTCGGCCGAGCGGACCTGGATCCACCGCGCCTTCAACATCCTCGTCACCTGGGGCCTCATCGGCTTCTGGCACGGTGCTGGTTGGAACTTCCTCATCTGGGGCCTGTTCTCGGGCGCGCTGGTTCTGGCCGAAGACGCGCTGCGCTCGCGAGCACCGGCGAGCGACTTCTGGGAGAGATCCTACGCGCAGTTCGGCATCGCCTGTCTCACCTTCACCCTCGTCAGCCTCTCGCTGCTGATCTTCCGCGCACCGGATATGGGTCGATACTTCGAGCTCGGGCGGGCGGTCTTCGGCTCGGTCGCCGCGGGCGCCGCGTCGGTGCTCTCGCAGGGAGACCTGCGCGTCATGGTCGGGACCATTCTCGCCCTCTTCCTCGGCCACTGGATCATGCGCCACCGCACCCTCGAGGAGGTCGCGGACCGGACTCCCTGGCCGGTCAAGTCGGTCCTCGCCGTTCTCATGATCGCCCTGATCGTTCTGAGCGATGTCGAGGACAGGGCCTTCGTCTACTTCCAGTTCTGATTCCCGGCTGGCGGCTCCGGAGACATCCGGCCCACGGGATGTGTCGAGTGCGTTTGAGCTTCGCCTCGGCACTCGCGTAGACTTCCCGCAAGAGGTCGAAAGCGTGCAGCCACACAGCGAGCAGAGGTCGCCGGCGAAGGCGGACCGGAACGAGGACCGTTTCACCGGTCCGGGGATCGGCCATATCACTTTTGTCTTCCCGGAGGAGGTCCTGGACAACGCCGCGCTGCGTGAGCGCTTCGAGTTCAAGCCCGACTTCCTCGAGGTCAAGCTCGGTATCGATCGGCGCTACCTGGCCCGCTGGGGCGAGGCGACGTCGGACATGTGCGCCGCGGCGGTCGACAGGCTGCTCGAGGAGTCCGGAGAGAGCCCTGAGGCCATCGACGCGTTGATCGTCGTGACCCTCAATCCCGACTACATCATGCCGCACACAGCGGCGTTGGTGCAGGAGAAATGCGGCTTGCCGAAGAGTGTCGCCTCCTTCGACGTCGCACTCGGCTGCTCGGGCTACGTCTACGGCCTGAGCCTGGCGGAATCGATGATGCGCACGAATGGTTTCTCCCGCGTCATCCTGATCACCGCCGTCAACTTCTCTCGTATCACCGACCAGACCAGTCGCGCGACGCTTCCGATCTTCGGGGATGCCGCGACAGCGACGCTTATGACCGACGAGAACCCGCGCTACTTCCTCGGTAAGTACACCTTCGGCACCGACGGCTCGATGGCTGAGGCGATCATCGTTCGCGGATCGGGCACCGCCGACGAAGGCGACGGCCTGCTCGAGATGGACGGTCGCGGCGTCTTCAACTTCATGATGCGCGAAGTGCCCCCCGACGTCGCCAGGTGCCTCGAGCTCAACGAGCTCGATATGGACGACGTCACCACCTGGGTGTTCCACCAGGCCAGCAACTACATGGTCGAGAATCTGGTCGACCGCATCGGCATACCGCGTGAAAAGGTGATCCTCGATATCCAGGACGGCGGAAACACCAGTTCCTGCACGATTCCCGTCACCCTACGCCGAAGGGTGTTGGATCAAGAGAAGCTACCGGAGATCATCGGCCTATCCGGTTTCGGAGTCGGCGCCTCCTGGGCGTCGAGCTTTCTGTTCAAGAACCCATGTGAGGACTGAAATGACGAACGATTCGATCGAAAGCAGGCTGAAGGGTTACATCGAGACGGTCAAGGGCCGCGAGCTGGAGTTCGGCCTCGAAGACCTGGGCGAAAAGCACCTGATCAACGATCTCGCTCTGGACTCGCTCGACATCATCAACGTTCTCTTCCAGATCGAGGAGAACGAGAAGATCGACATCACCGAGGCCGATATGGAGAGCCATTCGCTCTTCGACTTCAAGAGCCTCGCGAATCACATCCAGCAGAAGAAGGGTTGACCTTCCGCGGTCGACTTCGGTACCCGCCACATCGGCCTGACGAGGGATGAGCGAGGCGAAGCCCGGGTTCCTTCGCCCGACGAATCTCGACTCCGCTGCGGCGAAACCGTTCTGGCAGGCACTGGGTGAGGGAAGGCTCCTCGCCCGGTGCTGTGCCGCCTGTGGGGAGCAGTTCTTTCCGCCCCGTCCGCGTTGCCCCGAGTGCCTCTCGGCCGACCTCGATTGGATTGAGCTCTCGGGTCGAGGCACGCTCCACTCCTGGACCGAGGTTCACATGTCGAGTCCCGACTTCGACACTCCGTTTCTCCTCGGCCTGATCGACCTCGAGGAGGGCATGGGCCGCCTGGCGGCCAGAATCTCCGACGTCGAGCCGGAGGACCTCGTCATCGGCATGCCGCTCCGTGTCCTGGGCAGTCTCAGCGAGGCCGGATCGATCTACAGCCTCGTTCACGCGGACATGCGATCGGAGGAGGGGCGATGAGCGGTGGAACCGACATCTCCTTCATGCGCGATCTCCGGGTGCCCTGCGCGATCGCGCTTGGAATCTTCCTGGTTTTGACAGTGCTCGTGGTGGGCAGCTGCGTGCGGTGGATCACGTCCCCGGACGGGTCGGCACAGGACTCGGCCCGGGGAGGCATTCCCTCAGCCGCCGCCCTTGCGGGCTGATCCTTCGGAAACCCGCCCGAGCGGGGCACCTCTCCCCCACCGGATACGGCGGCCGGGTCTAGTCGTCGTCGGGCGGCCCGCCCAGCAGCCGACGGACATCGTCGTCGTGTCCGGTCAACTGCCACCGGATCAGCGAGACCGGGATGACCCCCGCTGCGTCGACCTCGGCATAGAAGTCCGACAGGCTGAAGTCCTCCCCCATCTGCCTCGAGCGGTCCGCCAGCAGGCGCTCAATGAGGTACTTCCCGGTAACATAGCTCGAGCCGTAGCCCGGCTGGCGCAGGTAGAGCTGTTGCTCGAAACCCAGGAGGTCGAGGTCCTCGCGCATCCATCCGCGAGGGGTCCAGGCGACGTGGAAGTCGCGGGCCTCCTTCATGGTGAAGTCGTTCGAGTGCACGTAGAGCGAGCCGAGGCCCCGGGCCGCGCGCTGGGCCAGCATGATCCAGACGATCTCCCGGGCCCTCGGGTTGTCGTCGTAGAGACCGGTGTGCATCATCATCTCCTCGACCCCGGTCGCCATTCCCTCGGCCCGACTGTCGAAGATGTTGTAGAGCAGTGGATCGCGGCGCACCGGGCTCGGATGTGGGTCGGTCTCCATCCGCGCCAGATCCCACCAATGGTAGAAGTGGGTCCAGAGGGTCATCGGCTCGTAGTGGATGCAGGTGGCGAAGAAGTTGCGCTCCTCGGCGGGAACGAAGCGACCGATTCGGGCCCGCAGGGCCGGATCCATGTAGTCCCGGATCTGCAGCACGTCCTCCTGGTCGAGGAACTCGAGGTATTTCGTAACCGCCTCGTTGGCGCGTGCCTCATACTCGTTCGGGCTCGAGATCGCCTCGAGCGGCGGCAGGTTCCTGTTGCGATGCTCCTCGAGTCGCAGCGAGGCATGGGCACGCTCCAGCTCACGCCTCAGGAGCCTCACTTCGTCCTCCCAGGTCAACGGGACGAGGTGGACGTTGCGGAGGTACCAGGTGTAGTTCTCCCTACCGATCCCCGAGGGGGCCGTCTTCGACTCGGACTGCTGCTCGAGCCACTCGATGAACGAGGCGGTCGCCTGTCTGGCTCGATCGAGCGCTTCGGGCAGATCACCGCCCGCGGCAGCGGCCTCCTCTTCCAGGCCTGACAGGACCGCCTCCTGGTCGCGCAGGTTACCGATGCCGGAGATCCAGAGCTCCCTAGCCTCACCGACCAGGTTGCTCCGGGCCTGGGTGAGCAGCGGCGGGATCGTCGCCAGCTCGCCCGCCAGGCGGGAAGCCCCTTCGGCGGAGAGAGGAAACTCGTAGGTCCACAGCTCGACAAGGGCGTGATGCGTCGGCCCCTCGTGGGCCGGAGTGTCGCTCTGGTAGGTCCAGACCGACTGGTAGTAGGCCGGATCCCGCGCCCAGGGCCTCAGAACCCGGATGTTGAAATCGAGCCCATTCATCTCGGCGCGCACCAGGTGGTAGTCGACCTGCTGTTCCACAGGCCACCCGCTCGGATCGATCGCCTCCAGGCGAGACTGGAGCTCCCGCAGTCCGCGATGCTTCTCCTCCATCGCCGCGGCGGAATAGTCGGGCGCTCCCTCGCTCATGGCGGGCCGCTCGAAGTCCCTCCACTCTTCGAAGAGCCCGAGAAGAGCGGAATAGTCGCCCTCGTCGGCAGCCCATCCCGACCCGGCGACACCGAGGGCCAGCACCACGGCTTCTACGACAGCGAGAACACGACCGCGCCTCGTTAAAGGTCTCATCTTGCCTCCCCCAGCTTCGGCTGGCGATTGTCCACCTCGTCTCCGTCTCGCGGAGCGACGATCCTATCGCGGTGCGACGGAGGGATCGGCGGCCGCGGGAGAGGGCCTGTCGTTGCGCCTCCAGTGCTGCGTTCCCCGAGGGCTGGCGCGGACGATGATTCGCTTGGCGCTCTCCGGCGTGAACGACCAACCCAGTCGGCCGAAGGGACGGAGCAGAGAGTAGGCGGGTGCCCCGAGTCGCCGCACACCCCGATAGGTCAGCTTCAGGCCGCGCCGCAGACCGCCGAGGCGGCTGTCGACACCGTTCGGGCCCTCGAAAAACTGTCCTGGGTGGACCCGGTTGTAGGAGGCGATCTCGTCGATCGCACCCAGCCTCCAGCTCTCGGCGAGAGGTCCCAGTCGAGGTAGTGACCGAGCCCTGGTTGAACGGGATGAACCGGCCGATGAGTTGCCGCAACTCGGCGTCACCGCACCTCGCACCCCGGATGTTTCTTCAACCGGGACACCGTTTCGCCCCGGCCGCATCCCGGTGCCCGTGGAGTGACCGCCCGCCCCACCTCACTCGACGCGCTCGGCTTCGAAGACGCCGCTGGGCTGATGGAACGCCAACCCCGTGACGTTCCCTTCGTCGTCCTCGTTGAAGGCGACCTGGATGACCGGAACCTCGGCGAGGGAGAAGCGACCGGATATCTCCGGTGCGAGCGTGTAGAGAGGTTGTCCCGGGAGGCTCACCGTCAGCTTGTCTCCGGCGAGTCCCACAGTAGCGATCTGACCGGGCATCGCGTACCGGCCGACAAAGCGCACCAGGTACTCCGGGTCGAACAAGCGGGAGTCCGGCCGCCGGCTGAAGACGATCGGGCCGGTGCGTGCCTCGAAGGGCGCCTCGACCGACGCGATCAAGCCATCGACATCGGCGCGAAACTGGAACTTCACGTCCTCGAGGGTCGGATCGTCCTGGTTCTCGGCACCGTTCCATACGTCGTAGTGCCAGTGTGAGAGCGGCGCGCTGATGCCGTTGAACGTTGCCACCAGGGCCTCACCTTCGAGCGAGACGATCAGGCTTCCGTAGCCGGCGTGTACGTACTCACCGGCATACTCCGAGAGGTCGTGGGAGGGAGAGGTTCCCGCGACGCGGGTGGCTTCCTTCTTCTCCTTCCCTTCCTCCAGTGCGTCTCGGCCCGCCTCGCGCTCGGCGAGGCCCTCACCACTCCAGTCGATCGGGTCGAGTCCCAGCAGCAGATCCGCCGCGTGCCGGTTGAGAAGGGTCCCCAGCCCGGCGCCTCGATTGTCGAACGAGACCAGCCCAATCCCCTCATCGGGGAACAGCATCACCGAGGTGACGAAGCCGTCGATTCCCCCGTTGTGCCAGATTCGCCGATGTCCCCGATACATGTCGATCACCCAGCCGAGTCCGTAGGCTCCCGCCGAGATCTCCTTCCGGGCCGCGGTGCCTCCCATCGGCATGTAGGGCGTGTGAATGTCCATGAGAGTGCTCGGTTCGATCACCTGGTCGTCACCGACACGGCCGTTGTCGAGATTGAACTGGAGCCACTTCGCCATCTCGTTGACCGAGGAGTTGAGCGAGCCCGCGGGACCGATCATGTCGATGCTGCGGAATGGTATTCGCTCTATCTCCCGGGTCTCGTCGTCCTCCCGGTAGGGCTGGGAGAAGTCGCTATCGCGCTGCGACGCGGCGACCGAGACATTGGTCCTCTCCATCCCCAGGGGATCGAGGAGACGGGCTCTCAGAGCCTCCTCCCAGGTCGATCCGTCGAGCCGCCCGGCGAGATAGCCGGCGGTCATGAACATCAGATTGTTGTACTGGAATCTGGCACGCGGCGTCTCGCTGAGCTCCAGATGGGCCATGCGAGCGACGATCTCTTCGCGTGTCGACTCGTTGTTGTTGTACCAGAGCAGGTCGTGCCGGGGCATCCCGGACCGGTGTGTCACCAGGTCACGTGGGGTCATCAACTGCGTAGCGAGGGGATCCTGCAGGCGAAACCCGGGCAGGTAGGTCGCCAGCGGAGCGTCCCATTCGAGCAATCCGTCGTCGACCATCGTGCCCAGAAGTGTCGTGGTGAACGCCTTGGTCGTCGATCCGATCGCGAACAACGTGTCCGCTGTCATCGGAAGCTCGCTCTCGACGTCGCGGTAGCCGAATCCCTCGGCGAAGACCACCTCACCGCCCGCGACGGCCGCGATCGCCGCCCCGGGTACGTTCCACGCACCGATCGCCTCCTGTACGAGCTCGCCGAATCCGGCCAGCACCGCCCGCGCTGCTTCGGCGGGTCGCTCACCCTGCGTGAGCTCGAAAGAGAGGGATGCGCCACCCTGCGTGAAGGTGCCCGCGATCCTGCCCTCGGCCTCGTCGAGAGTGCCCGAGAACCTTGGATCTCCGGGAATGCCGGGAATGCCGAAGGAGACCGAGTCGCCCTCGATCATCTCGTCCACCAGGTCCATGTCGCGGATCCCCTGAGCCGGAATCGAGATGTCGCCCTGGAGCTCCCCCTCCTCCACCGAGAAGTCGATGTCGATTCCCAGGGGTTGCCCCGGAACCGAGATCTCTCCGACCCAGTGCCCCTCGATCGCGGACGGTTGCGCACTGAGCGCCGCCGACACCAGGAACAGACTCAAAGACAGGACGAGTGATCTACGTCGCATCGAATGCACCTCCGTTGCCCGATTCTCGAGCTGGACAGTTGCCGCTCCGGCGGGGCTGTTGCGGCAAAGCGCGGAGCGCAGCGACTGTATCAAGCGGCGGCATGGCACGAGGCCGACTAGAATGCCCGCGGATTGACCCACCGCACGGCCTCTCCCGACGACTACGATCGCGTCTCCCCTTGGCGGCGAACCGTAGCGATGACTGCTCTGATCGCTTCCGGAGAGGCCATCTTCTTCCTCCCCTTCGTCATCGCTCGGATCTTCCGGCCGACGCTTCTCGACGTCTTCGGGCTGACCAACTTCGAGCTCGGTACGGTCTTCTCCATATATGGGGTCGTTGCCATGGCGGCGTACTTCGCCGGGGGTTTCCTGGCCGATCGCTACCCGGCGAATCGCCTGATGACCGTCGCCTTGATCGCCACCGCGGCCGGCGGCGTCGTTCTGGCACGGGTTCCCGACCTGGGATCGCTGAGGATTCTCTTCGGCTACTGGGGCCTGACCACGATCTTCCTCTTCTGGGCGGCCCTCATCCGCGCCACCCGTCTATGGGGAGGAGCGAGCGCCCAGGGCCGCGCCTACGGCATCCTCGATGGTGGGCGCGGCCTCTTCGCCGCGCTCATGGCCTCGCTCGGCGTCTGGATCTTCGCCGCCATGCTCCCCGTCGAGGCCGCCTCGGCGAGTCTCGACGAACGAACCGCCGCGCTGTTGCGGACGATCTGGGTCTTCACCGTCATCACGGTCGTCACCGCGCTCCTGGTGTGGCTGGCCGTTCCGGCGGAACGGCGCGGAAGGCGACCGGCGGAGCGACCCATCTTCACCTCGGCCGTGCTTCGGATGCCGAGTGTCTGGGTCCAGGCGCTCATCGTGCTGTGCGCCTACGTCGGCTACAAGTCGGGCGACGACTTCGGCCTCTGGGCCCGCGACGCCTTCGGCTACGATGACGTCGCGTCCGCCAGGCTCGCCACCGTGTCGTTCTGGATACGCCCCTTAGCCGCTCTCGGGGCGGGACTACTCGCCGACCGGCTGCGCGCCTCCAGGGTCATGGTGCTCTGCTTCGCCATCCTCGCGGCGGGAAGTCTGGGCATCGCGAGCGGCTGGCTCACGGCGGGACTTCCATGGCTCATCGCGTCGACGGTCGCGGTGACCGCGATAGGACTCCACTCGCTTCGCGGCGTCTACTTCGCCGTAATGGACGAGGCCGGCATCCCCTGGGCGCTCACCGGGAGCGCGGTGGGGGTGATCTCCTTCGTCGGCTTCACCCCGGACGTCTTCATGGGCCCCTTGTCCGGCTTCCTCCTCGACCGGGCGCCCGGTGCCGCCGGGCATCAGCACCTCTTCACGGTCGTCGCCGCCTTCGCCCTGGTCGGCCTGCTCGCCTCCGCATGGCTTCCACGCCTGGGGGCGCGAGGGTAGATCGCCGGCGGCAGCGGCCCCGGCAGCCTGGCAGGGTCAGTTGGCTTCGTCCAGGCGCTCGGCGTCGTCGCCGTCCGCGTCCGAGCCACTGAGACCCTGCTTGAAGTTCTTCAGACTCTCGCCCACGGCTCCGCCGAGCTTCGGAAGCTTCGAGGCGCCGAAGAGCACGACGACGATCAGAAGAATGATCAGCAGTTCCTGTACACCGAGACCAGCCATTCGGTCATCCCCAATCGGGCACTTCGTGCCCGGGTCCTCGTTCGATACGTCGGGCGGCAGTGAGTCGCCCGCGCGTCGACTCCTCTGCGAGCATACCAGTAGTCGACCGGCCCGAACGAGCGGCCGCGCCACCACTCGTCGCGGTCGACCCTGCCGTAGAATCGCCCGGGATCTGGAGGCTCCGGTGGAAGAGGGCCTCGGTCGGAGATGGCCAACAGCTCGCATCGGGTCGTGATCATCGGGGGCGGCTTCGGCGGCCTGAACGCCGCCCTGGCGCTCGGCGGAGCTTCCTGCGAGGTCACGCTCGTCGATCGTCGGAACTTCCATCTCTTTCAGCCGCTTCTCTACCAGGTGGCCACCGGTGGTCTCTCCCCCGCGGACATCTCAGCCCCGCTGCGCGAGATTCTCAAGCGACATCCCAACATCTCGGTCCTTTTGAGCGACGTCGTCGGCCTGGATCTGGGGAGTCGCCGGGTCCGGCTCGCCGATGGCGCGCTCCCCTATGACTCCCTCGTCGTTGCCGCCGGCGCCCGTCACCACTATTTCGGTAACGACTGGGAGCGGCTCGCCCCCGGGCTCAAGGACGTCGAGGACTCGACCGAGATACGCAGTCGTGTCCTCGGAGCCTTCGAGGCCGCCGAGCTCGCGGCCGATCCCGAGGAGGCCCGGCGCCATCTCACCTTCGTCATCGTGGGAGCCGGACCGACGGGGGTCGAGCTCGCCGGTGCCGTGGGCGAGCTCGCCCGCTACACCCTTCGGCGGGAGTTCCGGCGGATCGAGCCCGCCTCGGCCCGGATCCTGCTGGTGGAAGGCGCCGACAGGGTGCTGCCGCCCTTCCCGCCCGAGCTTTCCGTCAAGGCTCATCGCGCGCTCGAGCGGCTCGGTGTCGAGATCGAGCTCGGGACCCGCGTCGAGGAGATCTCGCGCCGGAGTGTTCGACTTCGGCGTGGTGGGACGAGCCGGACGGTCCGGACCGGCACCGTCCTGTGGGCCGCGGGGGTCGCGGCGTCACCCCTGGCCGAGTCGCTGGCCCGGGACTCGGCGGCGGAGATCGATCGAGCCGGGCGAGTGAGTGTCGAGCCCGACCTGACGCTGCCGGGTCATCCGGAGGTCTACGCCCTGGGCGACATGATCCGCCTCCCCGGTCCCGGGGGGGTCCCACTTCCGGGCGTCGCTCCCGTGGCGATGCAGCAGGGACGCTACGTCGGCAAAGCGATAAGGCGCCGGCTCGCGGGCCGGGAGATCGGCGCCTTCCGCTACCGTGACCGCGGAAGTCTCGCCGTGATCGGTCGCGCCTCGGCGGTCGCCGATCTCGGCTTCGCCAGGTTCAGCGGCTACCCGGCCTGGGTTCTCTGGCTGTTCATCCACATCATGTACCTGGTCGGATTCTCCAACCGCGCCCTCGTACTCTTCCAGTGGGCCTACGGCTACCTGACGCGCGGGCGCGGTGCCCGGCTCATTGCCAATGCGGCAGCCTCGGGACCCGACAGGATGAGGAACGGAGAGCCCGACTGAGCAGGAGTGCGATTCGCCGCTCGAACTCGGTACGAGCTTCGGAGACTGCGGTAGCCTTCGCACACGTCGTGACTCGCCAGGAACTTCCCAGGCCGTGGTCGAGTCTTGGACGGGTGGTCCCACCCACGATCCAGAAACGATTCCCGGAGGTCCGACAATGAGCCCCAGGCGCCCGGTCGCAACCATTCTGCTCACCGCCCTTCTCGGCCCAGCGGCCGCTCTCTCCCAGGACGCTCCACCTCCTCAGCCGACCTTCCCGACCCTCCCTACCGAGGCCCCTGCGGGCAGCGGCACCATGCAGCCGTGCCTCGACGAGCTCGAGGGTCAGGTCCGTTGCGGTCGCTACCGGGTCTGGGAGGACCGTGAGGCCCGCAGCGGTCGGACGATCGACCTGGCCTTCGTCGTCGCCGACGCCCTCGGGGCGGATGCGGACGAGAGCTCGGCTGCGACCTACTTCTTCGGCGGGCCGGGCACCTCGGTGACCGTCCCGTCGCCCTTCGTCATTCAGGCGAGTCGGGAGTTGAGGCAGAGCCGTGACCTGCTGTTCCTCGACTTCCGGGGAGTCGGCAACTCCGGCGCACTCGACTGCAACGTCGCCTACCCCGGCGGCGTCGCGTCGCGATTCGGCGCGATCTTTCCACTCGATCATGTCGAGGCATGCCGAGACAGGCTCGCCGAGCGCGCCCGTCTCGATCTCTACACCTCCGAGATCAACATGGATGATCTCGACGAGTTGCGCGCATGGCTCAACTACAGGACGCTCGATCTCAATGGAGGCTCCTACGGCACCCGCGAGATTCAGGTCTTCCTGCGCCGGCATCCGGAGTCGGCGCGCACCGCCATAATGAACGCCGCGTCGCCGATCTTCATGGGCGGCTATGTCACCCACGCCCGGGGTCTGCAGAACGCCCTCGACGAGTTGGTCGACGAGTGCGAGGCCAACGAGCGCTGCGCCGAAGCCTATCCGGACCTGGCCGAGATCCTGGTCGACGTGCTCGAGCGGGTACGCCGCGACCCGCCAGAGGTGACCGCCGAGGGAGAGGTCGTTCGCCTCGGTCCGGGAGAGCTCGGCTACGCTCTTCGGGGTCTGCTCTACCGGCGCGCGGCGGAGATCCCGGCGCTGGTCTACGGAGCCGCCGAAGGGGACTGGCAGCCCCTCGCCGACTACTACCTCCAACGGTCGGGCTGGGTCTCCGCCCCGGACGGGCAGGCCGGAATGCACTTCTCCGTCCTCTGCGCCGAGGACATCTCGAGGCTCGACGCGGAGGTCATCGCCCGAGAGACCGAAGGGACCTTTCTCGGTGACTACCTTGTCGGCGGCTATGCCAGTGTCTGTGAAGTCTGGCCGCACGCGGATCTCGACCCGAGCTACTGGGATCCGGTGTCGAGCGAGGTTCCGGTCCTGTTGCTGTCGGGCGACCGCGACCCGGTCACGCCCTCGGAAGGAGCCGACGAGTTCGAGCGCCTGCTTCCCAACAGCACCCATATCGTGGTGCGAGGCGCCGGCCACGGTGTGGGCGGTCCCTGTATCGGCCGGATCCAGCTCCAGTTCGTCGAGTCTGCCTCCGTCGAGGACCTCGACACCTCCTGTCTCGAGGCGCGACCGCCGACCGACTTCAACATCCGCGAGGCCCCCGAGTAGTGGCTCCGCCGGAGGCCCGAGTCGTGGCTCCAACAGAGCAGAGCCATCCGGGATAGGCTGCCGAGATGATGCTTCGATTTCAGGTCGTCCTGGTCGCCCTGTTCCTGGCCCCTCTTCCCCTGTACCCACAGGAGATCGGCGTGATGCGGTTCGCCGAAGGCGAGGTCCAGCACGTCGTCCGCCTCGAGGAGACACCCTGGGTGCCCTGCGCCCCAAACCTGCCCGAGGGCTGCGAGATGGCGGTCCTGGACGGCGACCCGCGGTCCTCCGACCTCTTCACCATCCGCTTCCGCGTCGAGGAGAGCTTCGTCATGCCTCCGCATCGCCACCCCAAGGACGAACGGGTCACGGTCATCAGCGGTACCGTCGCTGTCGCCTTCGGGGCCGACGCCTCTCGCGAGGAGGCCACCGAGTTCGGGCCGGGGGACTACTACGTCAACGCGCGCGATGCGGTCCACGCCGTTTGGATCGAAGGTCCGACGGTCCTCCAGATCACCGGTATCGGCCCCTGGGAGGCCCACCCGGTGGATAGCGGCTCAGACGGCGGCTGAGCGCCGGCCCGACGATCAGCCGTCGCGGAAGGCGACGAAGCGGCCCCAACAGGAGGCCAACTCCATGCCCCTCTGGATCAGGGCCGCGATGTAGTAGCGGCCGGCCTCCGCGTCGCCGAGGTCGCGACCGAGGTTCTCCGCGTGGACGATCCCGCGCGGGAACAGGTTCAGGTGCATGTCCTGGTAGTACCTGTCGAGAGGAAACATCTCGTCCCAGTCCTGCCCGTACTGATCGATCAGCTTGGCGTTCGCTTCGGCGAAGGTCTTGGGATGGAACACCCGCTGGATCGTGTTCATCGGGTGCTCCATCGCCACGCAGTCGATCCCCAGCCACCTGATCGAGCGCTCGATACACCAGTCGGAAAAGTCGGGTGAAGGACCCGGATGCTTGATCATGTAGCGGAACTCGTCGGAGTCGGGACTGTTCCAGCCGTAGCGGCCGTAGCCGGTGCGGATGAGCAGGATGTCGCCGTCACGCAGGTCGACCCGCTCCTCGATCATCTGCGGCGTGTAGACGCTCGAGTCGCTCACCGCATCGGAGATGTCGACGATGACCCCCGGGCCATGCCAGTAGTCGAGCGGCACCTCCCCGATGGTCCGTCCACCGGCCCAGAAGTGCTTCTCGCCGTCCATGTGAGTCGCCAGATGAAAGCTCGCCCTGCAGTGGGCGTTGTTGCGCCCCAGGCCGAAGTCGAGCCCTCCAACCCGCTTGCTGTAGCGCAAGCTGAGCGGTTCGTAGTTGGCCCACTGCGGCGTTTGAACGCTGAAGGGCAGGGTCAGATCGAGGAGGTCGGCCGACGCCAGCGCCATGTCGAGATCCGATTGCTCGGCACCCTCCGGCGCCTGAAGCGCGACCGCCCGGCACCAGGCCGACTCGACCTCCATGAAGGGGATCGGTCCGAGCATCAACCAGGCCCGTTGATTGGCCAGCGCCTCGATCTCCCCTCCGAGCGCCTCCGCCAACAGCATTCCCGACTTCGGCATGACCGAGTGGGTCAGACGCTGGTATTCCTCGGGTGGGAACATCTCGTCCCAGGTCTTTCCGTGGGTCTCGAGGAGCTTCGCCTCGGCCTTCTCGAACTCCCTCGGGTGCATGAAGCGGATGTTGGTGTTC
Organism: Candidatus Multivoradales bacterium; assembly: GCA_965223875.1. Lineage (GTDB taxonomy): Bacteria > Acidobacteriota > Thermoanaerobaculia > Multivoradales > JAHEKO01 > CBDCXS01. Next base: position 432,548 of record OZ245024.1, read on the forward strand.
ATCGGATGCTCGGCCGAGCCGCAATCGACCGCGACCAGCTTGAGCTTCATCCGCAACGCCCAGGGGAAGAACTCGGGCGACGGCCCGGGATGGCGTACGTAGTAGCCGAACTCCTTGTTCTCGATGCCACCCTGCTCCGCCTCGTTGGCGACGTCCGGCCTGTCCCAGGCATAGCGGTGGTAGCCCGTGTCGATCACCAGGATGTCGCCCTCGCGGACGTCCGCCCTTTCGGTGATCATCTCCGGCGTGTAGAGACCGTAGTCCGAGACCGCGTCGGAGATGTCGACCACGACGCCCGGCCCGCACAGTCGATCGAGCGGGATGTCCGCGATGCTGCGCTCACCGGAGTGAAAGGCCCGCGGACCGACGACGTGGCAGCCCGTGTTGTTGCTCCATTCGATCAGCTGCCCGTTGGCGCCCTGGCCGCCATGATAGGAGCCGGTGAGCCGCTTGAAGAAATGTACCTGGAGCGGCATCTCCCCCGGCCAGGGCGGCGTGAAGATGCTGAGCGGCTGCGTCAGGTCGTACCAACGCGCCGCGGAGAGTCGGTCGATGAGGCGTTCCCGGTCCATGGGTTGGTCTCCTTGCCGGGAATTGTAGCCCCGCTTACCCGTATCGGCCCTCGATGTAGTTCGCCGTGTCCTCGTGCTGCGGCGTGACGAACATGTCCTCGGTCGCCGCGTGCTCGATCACCTTGCCGAGCAGCATGAAGATGCACTCCTCGCTGGCGCGCCGAGCCTGGGCCATGTTGTGCGTCACGATCAGAATCGTGTACTCGCCACGCAGACCCCAGATGAGCTCTTCGACCGCCTCGGTGCCGGCCGGATCGAGCGCCGAGCAGGGCTCGTCCATCAGCAGCACGGCGGGCTTCACCGGCAGCAGGCGGGCGATACAGAGCTTCTGCTGTTCTTCGAGCGACAGGCCGATGGCGGGCTTCCCGAGCCCGTCCTTGACCGTGTCCCAGAGCAGCACCTGCCGCAGGGCCTTCTCGACGATCTCGTCGCGCTCCGCTCGCGACAGCGCCGCAGCGCCGGGCTCGTGGAGCCGATAGCCGAAGATCACGTTGTCGTAGATCGAGATGGGCAACGGATTCGGTCGCTGAAAGACCATGCCGACCTGCTTGCGGACCTGGACCAGCTCCACCTCGGGATCCATGATGTCGTGGCCGAGAACGTGGATCGAGCCGGTCGTGCGCACGTACCCGAGGCGCTCGTTGATCCGGTTCACCGACCGCAGGTAGGTCGTCTTGCCGCAGCCGGACGGGCCGATGAGCGAGGTGATGATGCCTTGTTTGATCTCGAGATCGACGTCGAACAACGCCTGGAACGTGCCGTACCAGAGGTTGAAGTCACGAGTCTCGATGGCCAGCTGATCAGCCAAAACGTCCCTCCACGTAGTCCCGCGTCTCCTGGCTCTCCACTTCGCCGGTGAAGAGCTCCTCGGTCTCGGCCACCTCGACCATGCGGCCGGTCAGGAAGAAGGCCGTACGATCGGCGAGGCGCCGCGCCTGCTGCACCAGGTTGGTCACCAGGACGATGGTGAGCTCCTCTTTCAGTTCCCGTAGCACGTCCTCGATCTTCATCGTCGTCACCGGGTCCACGGCGATCGAGAACTCGTCCAGCAGCAGCAACTCGGGCTCCTGAGACAGCGCCCGGGCGATGGTCAGGCGCTGCTGCTGGCCTCCCGACAGAAGGCTCCCGAGCGAGTCGAGACGGTCCTTGACTTCGTCCCAGAGCGCCGCCCGGGTAAGGCAGCGCTCGACGATCTCGTCGAGGGCCGCCCTCTTTCTTACACCCGACAGTCTGGGAGCCAGGGCCACGTTGTCGTAGATCGTCATCGGCAGCCCTACGGGCAGCGGGAAGACCACACCGATGCGGCGCCGCAGCGCGTAGACGTTGCGCCACCGGCTGACATCGCGACCGTTGAAGATCACCTCACCGGCGACCTTCATGCCGGGCGTGAACAGGTCCATGCGATTGAGGGCACGCAGGAAGGAGGTCTTGCCGCTGTTGGCCGGTCCGATGATGCCGAAGATCTCGTGGCGCCGAACCTCCAGGGAGACGCCGGTCAAGGCGGGCTTGCCCCCATAGGAGATCGCCAGGTCGCGGACCGCCACCAGGACGTCCCGGTCCTCGCCGGATGTCGTTGTCTGTGCGACTACCACTTCTTCTTGTTCCTCAGGTAGACCCGGAAGCTGATCGAGATCGCGTTCATCGCCAACACCATGCTGATCAGCACCAAGGCGACGCCGAACGGCAACGCCTCGGGCACGTCCGGCACCTGCGTCGAAACGACGAACAGATGGAGTGACATGGCCATCGTCTGATCCCAGACGCTCTGGGGCAGAAAGGGTAGGAAGAACGCGGCTCCGGTGAACATGATCGGCGCCGTCTCACCCGCCGTTCGCGAGACCTCGAGGATCACGCCGGTCAGGATGCCGCTGATCGAGTTCGGCAGCACGACCTTCCGGATCGTCTGCCAGCGGGTCGCACCCATGTTCCAGCAGGCCTCGCGAAAGGCCTGGGGCACGGCCTGCAGCGACTCCTTGGTGGCGACGATCACCACCGGCAGCGTCATGATCGCCAGCGTCAGCGAGGCCGCCAGGATGCTGGTTCCGAAGCGGAAGAAGAGCACGAAGGCGCCGACCCCGAACAGGGCGTGCACGATCGACGGCACGCCGGCGAGATTGATGATCGCCAGGTTGATGGCACGGGTCAGCCAGTTGTCGGGGGCGTACTCGCTCAGGTAGAGCGCCGCCGCGACACCGATCGGTACCGACGCCAGGAGCGCCACCGTGACCAACCAGATCGTGCCGATCAGCGCCGGCAGTATGCCTCCCGCCGTCATGCCGTCCTTCGGCTCGGTGAAGAGGAACTCGGGGGTGATGACCGGGGCGCCGTGCTTGACCAGCAGTGCCAGAATCACCACCACCGGTACGATGAGCAGCAGTGTCATGACCAGGAACAGCAGCCTGACGAGGCCCTGCCGCCGGTGATTGCGCTCGTTCAGCTCGGTGGCCTGAAAGATCGAGCTCATTTCTTGCGGATCCCTCTGACCACCAGGTCGGCGGTCAGGTTGATGATGAAGGTGATGATGAACAGGAAGATGCCGAGCGTGAACAGCACCCGATAGTGGTCCGATCCGACCGCCGTCTCGCCGAGCTCGGCGGCGATCGTCGCGGTCAGGGCGCGCACCGAGTCGAAGATGCTGGTGGGCAGGTTGATCGAGTGTCCACTCGCCATCAGCACCGCCATGGTCTCGCCGAAGCCCCGGCCGACACCGAGCAGTACCGCCGCAACGAGTCCGTTGCGCGCCGCCGGAATGACCACCTTGAAGATCACCTGCCAGCGCGTCGCACCGAGCGCCTCGGCCGCTTCCCGATACCCGTCCGGCACGGCCTTCAGAGCGTCCTCGGCGATCGTCGTCATGATGGGCGCCGCCATCAGGCCGAGAATGAAGCCAGCGTTGAGCACGTTGAGGCCGATCGGCACGTTGAAGAGCTTGATGATGAGCGGGTTCATCATGGTCAGTCCGATGAACCCCCAGACCACTGAGGGGATGGCCGCCAGCAGCTCGACCAGGATCTTCAGCGACTCGCGCAGCTTGCCCGTCGCGAACTCACCGATGAAGATCGCGGCGCCGAGTGAGAAGGGCACCGCCACCAGCATGGCCAGACCGGTCACGCTCGCTGTGCCGGCGATCAGCGCGAGGGCACCATAGGTCGGGTTGTGCTCCGACGTCGGTCGCCACCTCGGCGAGGTAAAGAACTCTCCCAGATCGAGGCTCCCGAGGATGAACGGAAAGCCCTCGCGCCCGATGAAGACGAAGATTCCAATGACGAACAGGATTCCGGAGATCCCGCCCACGAACACCAGGGCCTGGACCGCCTTGTCCAGATACCAGGCGCCGTCGCGTCGATCGATCGAGGAGCTCGTCTCGGCCACTAGTCGGCTCCCTCGCCCCGCAGGGTCTCGATGAGATGCCGGATCTCGACACTGAGCTTCTGGAGTCCCTCTTCGAGGCCCGCCACGATGCGCTCCTGGTCACCGGAGGCATCGGGATAGCCGGCCGCCCACTCGAGAAACACGGTGTGGAAGGGGATGACTCCGAGTGCCTGGCGCGCTCCCTCCTCGAGCCCGATGACGACGTGGACGTCGTCGACCTCGTCACGAATGGAGTCGAGCGAGCGAGGCTCGGCACCGGTCAGATCGAGTCCGTTGCGCTCGGCGACGCTCGCGACCCGCGGATCGACCCTCGATCCCGGCTCCCAGCCGGCGCTGCCGAAGCGAGCCGACCTGGGGAAGGCCTTCCGCGCGTAGGCGACAGCCAGCTGCCCGAGTGAGTCGTCCCCTCGATCGAGGAAGAGGATCGAGTAGACCTTGGGCTCCTTGGTCTCGCCGGTCACCGCGAAGACGGTCTCTTCGCAGATGTTCTTGGCCTGGTCCGCGACCCTCCCGATGCGGTTGATGATGGTCAGCAGGGCGAAGAGATCGCGGACCGAACGGGTGTCCCGCTCCCCTTCGACCACCAGGTCGTCGAAGACCTTCTGGAAGGTGCCCTCGATCTGTACCGCCATCGCCTTGGTGCCGCGCGCCAGGTCGGCGTTCGCTCCCTTGAAGGCCTCGAGGGACTGGCCGAGCATGAGCGTCGCCTGCTCGGCGATGAGCTCCACGTCGGCGGCGAACCGGGGTGGAGGGGGCGCCGAGAGCTGCACCTGCTCGCGACAGATGGTCACGGCGTAGTCGCCGATCCTCTCCAGCGCCACGTTCAGGCGCAGGGCCGACGAGACGAAGCGGAGATGCCCGGCGCTCGGCAGGTGCCTGGCGACGAACGCGTGACAGAGCCGGTCGATCTCGCGCACCCGTCGATTCACCGGTAGGTCGCCGAGAATCGTCCGACTGGCCAACCTGGAGTCGGAAACCAGTACCGCATGCACGGACTCCCTGAACGCCCCCAGAACCGAGTCCCCGACGCCCTCGAGCTCCTCCCGAATCCGGGCGAGATCCTTCTCCAACCGTTCCTCGTAGTGACTCATGCACCCTCCTTCCAGCCGTCAAACGCCGGCCGGGTTCGGTCAGGAGCAGGACACCTCTCGAACCGGGGCGTAGCCCTTGTCGAGAATGATGCACTGTCCGGTGTCCGAGAGAATCCAGTCGAGATAGGTCTTCACCGCGCCAGAGGGCTGACCGGCGGTGTACATGAAGAGCGGACGGGCCACCGGATAGGTTCCGTCGATCGCCGTGTCGACCGTGGGCGCGACACAGTCGCCGCCCTCGTCGGCGGAGACGCACGGCATCTTGACGTGCTCGGTGGCGTACGCGAGTCCGCTGTAGCCGATGGCGCAAGGCGTGTTCTGCACCAGATCCACGACGTCCTTCGAGCCGTGCATGTCACGGGACCCGAGCTTGTAGTCCATCTGCTTGCCGAGAACAGCTTCCTTGAAATAGACGTAGGTCCCGGAGTTGTTCTGGCGGCTCACGCGAACGATCTCGTTGCTGTCGCAGCCGGGGATCTCGAGACCCATCTGGTCCCAGGTCTCGACCTCCCCACCCTCGCCGTAGATTGCGGCAAGCTGGTCGATCGAGATGCCGACCATCGGATTGTCCGGGTGGACGAACACCGCCAGTGCATCGAAACCGACGGTGAACTCGACCGGGTCGATGCCGTTGCCCCGCGCCATCTCGAGCTCCTTGTCCTTCATCTTGCGGCTGGCGTTGGCGATATCGACCGTCCCGTTGATCATCGCCGAGATGCCGGTACCCGATCCCCCGCCGGTCACGGCGATGGCGATGTCCGGGTTCACCTCCTTGTAGTTCTCCGCCCAGGCCTGAGCCACATTGACCAGGGTGTCGGACCCCTTGTTCTGGAGGACGGTACGTCCGCCGCCGCTACCGGCTTCCGGCCGGCCGCAGGCCCAGGTGGACATCAGAGTCACGACGGCGAAACACGAAAGACACGACCGGATGAGATTCTTCATTGCGTTCTCTCTCCCTTGTGACACCGCCTACACGGTTTCGGTTGGCGGAGGTAGTCTGATGGGGATAATGTGACCCGGACACAACGACGGTGCGGCGTCGATGTCACGGCAGTGTGACACGGCGCCCGGGTGCCAGGCGCTCGGAGAGGACGGAATGGGAGACAACTCGGAGGGAGCGGGAGCAGCCAAGCGGCGTCCGTTGATGGTGGTCTGCTCGGAGGGGATGCAGCAGCGCTTTCTCCGCGGCATGGTGACGCACGACCTGATCCTGCGCGGTCTCGACTTCGACCACGCCTACGCCGTCGCCCGGGCGATCCGGGACCGGCTCTCGGATCGCGAGACGGTCAGCACCTCGGAGATTCGCGACCTCATCGACGAGCAGCTTCAAGGCATCTACGGCGAAGAGATCCCGGCCAGGCTGAGAGCTCCCGTGAAGCCCGAGCCGGCTGCGACGGTCCTGCACGAAGGCAGCCGTCAGCCTTTCTCCCGCGGCCTCATCGCGAGCTCGCTGCGAGCGGCCGGAATCGAGGCCGATCGCGCCTACCGCCTGGTGACGGAGCTCGAGGCGGACCTGCGCAGCGAGGGCGTTCGCGAGATCGACAGCGGCGACATCGCCCGGCGGGTCGACGAGCTGCTCGAGAAGCACGAGGACACCGAGGCGGCACAGGGGTACCGCCTGGTGCGGCGGATCCGGCGCCTGCCCCGCTCCCTGGTCGTCTACCTGGGCGGTGCCTCCGGCACCGGCAAGTCGACCCTGGCGATCGAGCTCGCGCCGCTCATCGAGATCCATCGCATCAGCTCGACCGACACCATTCGCCAGGTCATGCGCATGGTATTCACGCCCGCCATCCTTCCCGCCATCCATGCCTCCAGCTTCGAGGCTCCACTCGGCCCGGAGGGCAGCGAGCCGCTCTCCTCGCCTCGCGATCCCAACTTCCTCGATCGCCTGACCACCAACTTCGAGGACCAGGCGGTCCGCGTCGCCGTCGGTGTTCGAGCCGTCGTCGAGCGAGCCATTCTCGAGAATGTCAACCTCATCGTCGAAGGGGTGCACGTTCACCCGGGAATCATGCCTTTCGCCGACCTCGAGGGCGGCGTGTTCCAGGTGCCCCTGATGCTGGCGACGCTCGACGCCGAGGTCCATCGCAGCCGCTTCCTGGCTCGAGCGAGAACCTCGGGACGACGGGCGGAGAAGTATCTCGAAGCCTTCGAGTCGATCCGCGCTCTCCACGATCATCTGCTTCAGCTCTCCGAGGAGCGGGATCTGCCGATCCTCGACACGTCGATCGGCGAATCCCCATCGGTCGGCGCCCTGCGGCTGGTCACCGAGATGCTCGTCCACGAGTGGCCCGACCTCGCGCAGTCGGCCTCGGAGCCCCATCACAAGCCGATACCGACCCTGCTGGTGGTCATCGACGGCCTTCCCGACCGGCCCGTCCGGGCTCTCGGCGGCCGTTCACCTCTGGCCGCCGCTCGGACCCCGACACTGGACCGGCTGGCTCGTGAGGGACAGACCGGCCTCGCCGACCCGATCGCACCGGGCGTCACCGCCGATACCGCCGCCGGTACCCTCGCCCTCTTCGGCCAGTCTCCCCTCGCCATGCAGCGCGGTCCCGTCGAGGCACTGGGTAGCGGCATCCGTCTCGGCCCCGGCGACATCGCCCTGAGGGGCAACTTCGCCACCGTCAACGAGAAGGGCGAGATCATCGACCGGCGCGCCGGACGGATCCGGGGCGAGGAGGTCGCCGAGCTGGCCAAGGCCATCGACGATCTCAACCTGGGCTCCAAGCTGGCACCCGACGTCGAGATCCGTGTCGCCCCGGGAACCGAGCACCGGCTTGCGGTCGTCCTGCGAGGCGAGGGGCTCTCCTCGGCTTTTCAGGGCAGCGATCCGGGCGATGGCGCACCGCTCGGGCCTCCCCTGACACCGTCGCCCGAGGACCCGAGCGACGAACGAGCCGTCTTCGCCGCCCGTTCGCTGGCCTTCTTCGAGCGCGAAGCCCGTCGGGTGCTGGCTCGTCACAAGGTCAACAAGCGCCGGGTGAAGCGCGGCGAGATGCCCGCGAACTGCATCCTGACACGAGGTGCCGGACGCCTCCATCGTCTCGTGCGTCTGGAGGAATCGGGGCTGCCCCTGCGCCTGACCTGTGTCTCCGGCGACAGGACCGTACTCGGAATCGCCCGTTGGCTGGGCAGCAAGGTCATCTCGAAGCCCGAGATGACGGCCAACCTCGACACCGATCTGCACTCCAAGCTGGGTTCAGCGTTCGAGGCGCTCAGGAAGCGCGATCTCGTGGTCGTCCACCTGAAAGGCGCCGACATCGCCTCGCACGACAAGCGTCCGGATCTCAAGGCCGCCTTCCTGGAGCAGATCGACGAGGAGCTCGGGAAGTTGATCGACGCCCATGAGGGTCCCCTGCGTGTCGCGGTCGCCTCAGACCATGCCACTCTCTCCGAGAGTGGTCAGCACGCCGCCGATCCCGCTCCGGTTCTCATCTGGGGAACCGACCTCGAGGCCGACTCGGTGGAGACCTTCGACGAGCTCTCGGTGCAACAAGGATCGCTCGAACGATTCCCGCTACAGCTCCTCCTGAGCCGGCTCTACCAGCTCTCCTGAAGCGGCGGGGAACCGGATGGGTCGCGGCGCGGTCCAATCGAGAGGCATGATCTTCGACCATTTCCGAAGCGTGGGGTGCCTGTTCGCGGCCTGCCTGCTGGTGACAGGCGGATGCGCCTCGACTCGGCAACTGCAGCCGGGTACCGGGGATGTCTCCTTTCGACTCGTATGGGAGGGCATCGCCGATCTCGACCTCCACGTCGAGGACCCCGACGGTTCACGACTCTCTTTCGTCCAGCGCCGGACCGACTCAGGAGGCCTGCTCGACATCGATTGCAACGCCGGCCCAGAGCAGCTCTGCAAACACCCGATCGAGAACGTCTACTGGCCCGAGGGCTCGGCGCCGGAGGGCATCTACCGATACCGCGCCGAGCTGTTCCGGGGCATCGCTGGGGATGCCTCCCACAGTACCTACATCGAGGGACGCGAGGTCGGGCGGGGCGCCTCCGCCGAGGCGGATGGCAGAGCCGAGCTCCTGGTCCCCTTCACCCTCGAGGTGCGTCTGGGAGATGAGGTGGTGGTGCGTCAGACAGGCGTCTTGTCCGACGACTCGCGCATCGCGGGGCCCTACGAGTACGAGTTCGCAGGGCCGCCGCCGATACCCCCGACAGCGACGGTGCCCCCGACATCCGGCCCGCAGCGCTGACCCGGGACCCGCTCATCGGCGGGACAGGACCAGAAAAGGCCCGCCGAGACTCGCGAGCCACACCTTTGCAGGTCGGTGTTCACACCGTTGGTAGCGCCGGAAGGGTGGTACGTCCCCCGTCTCAATCGGGGATGCCGATCCGACGCAGCAGATCGGTGAAGCGGGGATCGTTGCGGATCCCGTCCCAGCTAGGCGACTGTCCGAGCATCATGAGCTGGGGGATTCGCCTGGCGTACGACTCCTCGAGCCAGACGAAGGTCTCCTCGGTCTTCCCGGCGAGGGCATGGGCGGTGGCCACCGCGAGCGGGTCGTGCTCGCCGGCCCGGGCCCGCGTCGCGAGACCTTGCGCGAGCTGCGCCATCGCCGCCCGGTGCGAGATCCGCCGACCCTGCTCGAGCGCCAGGAGGATATCCGCGTCCCCCGCCCAGATCCGGCGGTATTCATCCAGAGCCTCCACGTGACGACCGGAATGCCACAGCGCCTGTGCCATGAAGCTGCGCGCGGCTGGATAGTCGGGGTCATTGCGGAGCAAGCTCTGCGCTCTCTCGATCGTCCGGCTACAGCGCCGGAATGCCCTCCGGCGGCTGCAGCAATACCTGGGAATACGAAGAGGTCATTCACTATCCCGGCACCGATCGGTCCATCGTCAGGTACTCGTGGACCGCGGGCCAGACGATCCGCCCCAACGGCGCGGTCCTCGAGGGCAATCCGGCCATGGTCGGGGACTACCTCCCGCTCACGCGGCAATTACGTTGGCTACCTGCCGGAGCTGGTCCGTCGTGCCGAGGCATACATCGAATCGTCGGCCGCGCTGGCATCGGGCGACTGAATCAGAGGCTGGCACAGCTGCCTTCCGTCAGCACCGTCCTGGAGCCACCTCAGGCAGCCGTCGCCCGGTGCCGTCCCAGGTCGAGATCCTCGCGGAGAAGATCGGCGAAAGCGCGCGCGAGCCGGGAGGGCGTTCGAGCCGCGTGGCGCGCGACCGCGATCTCACGCTCGGGCCCGCCGCCGCTCAAGGGCACGTACTTGCGAGTCGATGAGCGATCGGCGCGAGCGCACATCTCCGGAATGAAGGAGATCCCCAGATCGAGTCCGACCAACTGGAGGATCGTCGCGAGCTGGGTGGTCCTGCAGACGATACGGCGACTGAGAGACCGGGAGCTGCAGAAGGTCTCGAGCTGTTCGCCGAGGCAGTGCAGCTCGTCGAGCACGACCGCCGGCTGCCCATCGATATCGGCCGGCGTCAGGCTCTCCGTGTCGGTCCCGAGGTCGTGATCGCGATGGGCGACGATCAGAAGCCGCTCTCTCGCCAGGACCGAGAGAGTGATCGCTTCGTTGTCGATCGGGGTGCTGAGGATGGCCATGTCGATGGAATGATCGATCAGCATGGCGACCAACCGATCGGTCAGGTCCTCGACCAGGGTCAGCTCGCACTCCGGATAGCTGCGCAGAAAGCGGGGCACCATCGCCGGCAGCAGGTACGGAGCCATCGTCGGAATACACCCGACGACGAGGTGCCCCTTGCCGATGTCGAGATCGTCGGCCAGCGAGACCGCCATGTCATCGACCTCACTCAGGATCCGTCTCGCACGAGGCAGAAGCCAGCGCCCACCTTCGGTCAGAACGGCACCCTTGGGCAGACGATCGAAGAGCTTGAGTCCGAGCTGTCCTTCGAGGCGACGTATCTGCTGGCTCATGGAGGGCTGCGTGACATTGCAGCGCTTGGCGGCGGCGGTGAAGCTGCCGCCCTCCGCGATGGCCAGGAAGTACCGGAGCTGATGAATCTCCATAGGCGCCTCCTATGTAGTGTATAACTAATAGATATTGGATCTCTATGGACAGGCTCAATAGAGTCATCGTGCTGCGAGCCGTCCCGGTCGAACCTGCCGTCCCGGCGGCCTCACAGGCACCTCATCGAAACCGATCGAGAAAAGGGCGCGTCACCTACCGACAGGAGAGAGCATGACCGACGAGAGCAAGTGCCCAGTGATGGGCCACAAAGCAACCGGAACCGTGGCGAACCAACAGTGGTGGCCCGACCAGCTGAACCTGAAGATCCTGAGCCAGAACTCTCCCCTCTCGGACCCGATGGGCGATGACTTCGACTACCGCGCGGAGTTCGCGACCCTCGACCTCGAGGCCTTGAAGAAGGACATCGAGGAGGTGATGACAACGTCGCAGGACTGGTGGCCCGCCGATTACGGGCACTACGGACCGCTGTTCATCCGTATGGCGTGGCACAGTGCCGGGACCTACCGGATCGGTGATGGTCGCGGTGGCGCCTCCTCCGGAACGATTCGCTTCGCGCCCCTCAACAGCTGGCCCGACAACGTCAACCTCGACAAGGCCCGCCGACTGCTCTGGCCGGTCAAGCAGAAGTACGGACGAAAGATCTCCTGGGCCGACCTGATGGTCTTCACCGGGAACTGCGCTCTCGAGTCCATGGGCTTCAAGACTCTCGGTTTCGCCGGGGGCCGGGAAGACGTCTGGGAGCCGGAGGAGGACATCTACTGGGGATCCGAGACCACCTGGCTCGATGACGAGCGCTACACGGGCGAGCGCGACCTCGAGAATCCCCTCGGCGCGGTCCAGATGGGCCTCATCTACGTCAACCCTGAGGGGCCCAATGGGCAACCGAGCGCGCTGGCCGCGGCTCACGACATCCGCGAGACCTTCGGGCGCATGGCGATGAATGACGAGGAGACGGTGGCCCTCATCGCCGGCGGCCACACCTTCGGAAAGTGTCACGGTGCCGGTGATGCGGCGCACGTCGGTCCGGAGCCCGAAGGCGCCAGCCTCGAAGAGCAGGGCCTCGGATGGTCCAGCAGCTACGGCAGCGGCAAGGGCGGCGACACGATCTCCAGCGGTCTGGAGGGCGCCTGGACGCCCACTCCGATCACCTGGGACAACAGCTACCTCGAAACCCTCTTCGGATACGACTGGGATCTGACCAAGAGCCCGGCCGGCGCCTGGCAGTGGATCCCCACCGACCCCGCCGCGAGCGATGCCGCACCCGACGCCCATGACGCGTCGAAGAGCCATGCACCCATCATGCTCACCACCGACCTCGCTCTCCGGATGGACCCCGTCTACGGACCGATCTCGAAGCGATTCCTCGATAACCCCGACGAGTTCGCGGACGCGTTCGCCCGCGCCTGGTACAAGCTGACCCACCGCGACATGGGACCTCGCGCCCGCTGTCTCGGTCCGCTGGTCCCCGCCGAGCCTCAGCTCTGGCAGGACCCGGTACCCGATGTCGATCACGAGGTGATCGACGAAGAGGACATCGCTACCCTCAAGCAGGCGATCCTCTCTACCGACCTGTCGGTCTCCCGCCTCGTTTCGACCGCCTGGGCATCGGCGGCGACCTTCCGCGGCACCGACAAGCGTGGTGGGGCCAACGGCTCTCGCATCCGTCTCGAGCCGCAGCGCGGCTGGGCGGTCAACGACCCCACAGAGCTCGCCGGCGCGCTCGAGACTCTCACCGAGGTACAGACGGGCTTCAACGACGTCCAGTCCGGCGGCAAGAGGGTGTCGCTCGCCGACCTCATCGTCCTCGGCGGCTGCGCCGGTGTCGAGCAGGCGGCGCGCAACGCCGGACACGATGTCCAGGTGCCCTTCTCGCCGGGTCGGACCGACGCGGAGCAGGAGCAGACCGACGTCGAGTCCTTCGCGGTCCTCGAGCCCACGGCGGACGGCTTCCGGAACTACTTCGCGAGCAGCACGGCGCCGAGCGCCGAAGCGGCACTGATCGACCGAGCGCAGATGCTGACGCTGACGGCGCCCGAGATGACCGTGCTCGTCGGGGGTCTCCGGACCCTCGGCGCAAATGCCGGCGGGTCCGAGCTCGGTGTCCTGACCTCTCGCCCCGGGTCCCTGACCAACGACTTCTTCGTCAATCTCCTCGACATGGCTACGCAGTGGCAGGTGTCCGACGCGTGCGAGCACTTCTACGAGGGACGGGATCGCGCAACCGGCGAGCTCAAGTGGACCGGAACCGCCGTCGATCTCGTCTTCGGGTCGAACTCGCAGCTTCGCGCTCTCGCCGAGGTCTACGCGGCCGACGATGGACAGGAGATGTTCCTGGCCGAGTTCGTCAGCGCCTGGAACAAGGTCATGAACCTCGACCGGTTCGACCTCGACTGAAGCGGTCTCCACTGGCCAGCCGTACCTCCCGGGCCCGCCGGGGGGTACGGCTCTTCGCCTGCTCGCCGCCTCGAGCGGTCTGAGCCCGGAGATCCCAGCCTGAGATCCCAGCCGTAGATCCCAGCCGGACATCCCAGCTCGGGAACCCACCTTCAGGGTGGGAACCACACCACCCGAAGGGCTTTTGTCGAGCCCGGCGTCGCACCGATAGGATTCCCTGGATTTCAGGGTCAATAAGGGTATGGAAGAACTCCAGGTCGGCGCCATCCTCATGGGTCTCGCCGGGGGCTTGGCTCTGTTCCTCTATGGAATGGAGAAGCTCACCGACTCGCTGAAGGTCCTGGCGGGCGACCGGCTCAAGAGCCTGCTCGCCCGCATGACGAGTAATCGCCTCAAGGGCGTCCTGTCGGGCGCCTTCATCACCGCGACCATCCAGTCGTCCTCGGTGACTACGGTCCTGGTCGTCGGTTTCATCTCGGCGAGTCTGCTGTCGCTGCGTCAGGCGATTCCGATCATCATGGGCGCGGAGATCGGTACCACGATCACGGCGCAGATCATCGCCTTCAAGATCACCCAGTACTCCCTCATCCTGGTGGCCGTCGGCTTCTTCCTGGCCTTCATCCCCAAGTCGAAGACGGTCAAGGTCTGGGGAGCGACGCTGATGGGCCTCGGGCTCATCTTCTTCGGCATGGAGCTCATGAAGGGCGCCACCAGTCCGCTGCGCAGCTTCGAGCCCTTCATCCAGACGATGCAGAACCTGCGCAACCCGGTGTTCGCCGTGTTGTTCAGCGCCACGTTCACAGCTCTCATCCAGAGCTCCTCGGCCACCACGGGCATCATCATCGTCCTCGCGAGCCAGGGCTTCCTGACCCTCGAGGCCGGTATCGCCCTCGTCTTCGGCGCCAACATCGGCACCTGCATCACCGCCTTCCTGGCCTCCATCGGAAAGCCCCGCGAGGCGGTCAGAGCGGCCTTCGTGCACGTGATGTTCAACACCGCCGGGGTCCTCATCTGGATCGGCTTCATCGACCAGCTGGCGATGTTCATCCGGTGGGTCTCGCCTGTCGCTGAAGGTCTCGCCGGAGTCGATGCGCTCAAGGCCGATACGCCGCGACAGATCGCCAACGCCCACACGACCTTCAACGTCGCGAACACCCTTCTGTTCATCGGCTTCACACCGGTCATGGCCCGGATCGTCGAGAAGCTGGTCCCCGACCGCAAGCTGGAAGAGGAAGAGGCGCTCGACCGGCGCTACCTCGACGACATCCTCGTGCACACGCCATCGCTCGCACTGGATCTCGTGCGAATGGAGCTTGCGCGCATCGGCGCCGCGGCCATGGCCATGGTCCGAGAGGCGATCGATCCGGTTCTAACCGGAACCGAGGAGGCGCTCTCCGAGCTCGAGACGCTCGACGAGGAAGTCGATCGGCAGCACGCGGCCCTGGTGAGCTACCTGGGCAGGCTCACCCTGGAGCCCCTCACGCCTGAGCAGGCGCGACTGGCGTCGCGTTACCTCAGCGCCGCGAACTACTTCGAGAACGTCGGAGACATGATCGAGACAAACCTCGTCGAGGCCGGACGGACCCGTCTCAGAAGCGACCTGGAGATCAGTCCCTCGACCCGGGAGATCCTCACCGGGCTCCACGAGAAGGTCTGTTGGGCTCTCGAGCGTGCGACCGAAGCGATCGCCTCCGACGACCCGGAGATCGCCCGCGAGGTCCCCGCGGCAAAGGCCGAGATCAACAGGCTAACCGCCGAAGCCGAGGACCATCTGGCCGCGCGACTGACGGCACCCGCGCCCAACCGCCTCGACGCGTTCAAGATCGAAACGGAGCTGGTCGAGGCATTGAAGCGCATCTACTACTACGCCAAGCGGATCGCCCGAATCGAGGCCGAGGAGATCGGAGCTACCCCTCCCGCTCCTCTCCAGGCGGCGATCGGGGCGGAAGGCGGACAGCACGGGACAAAGCGATGACCGAGCCCAACCAATCAGCTCCGATCCTGGCAGCCGTCGACTTCTCCCCATGCTCGGAGGACGCTCTCAAGTGGGCGGGGCGCCTGGCTCTCCGACTCGGCGCCCCGCTGGTCGCCCTCCATGTCGTCCACGATCCGGGCTCGGCTCCCGGCTACTACGCTCGAACGAAGAAGAGTGAGAAGCACCTGATTCGTATCGAAGCCGCCGCCGCCGAGATGATGAAGACCTTCCTCGACCGCCTGAGGGCCGAGCATCCGGAGCTTCTCGCCAACGTGACCAGTCGAATGGTCGTCGGCCTGCCGGTGACCCGGATTCTCGAAGTCGCTGAGCACCTCGGAGTCCAGCTCATCGTCATGGGAAGCCATGGCCGGACCGGGCTCGAGCACGCCCTCCTCGGCTCCAAGGCCGAGAAGGTCGTCCAGCTCTCTCCGATCCCCGTGACCATCGTCAAGCGGAGTGCTACGGGGCGCCACGGATAGCCCGGAGGAGGCCGACTGAGATGAGTGACACGAGGATGGGGCTGGCAGCGGCCTCCGCGCTGGCTCTGACCGGCCTGCTGGGCGCCGGACCGGCCGCTGGCCAGCACGACCACCACGACGCCGAGGTGTCCGGGATCGTACTCTCCGCCGAAGTCGCCGCCCTGCTCGGCGAGGAGATGCGCTCCATCGAGAAGGGTCTCGGCTCCCTGATGATCGCCATGGCATCCGGAGACTGGCCCCACGTGGCCGAGACCGGCGAACAGATCGAGAAGAGCTACATCCTGGCGCAGCGGCTGACGCCGGAGCAGCGCGAGGAGCTCGGCAGGGCCCTGCCGCAGCGCTTCAAGACCCTGGACGCCACCTTCCATCGAGCGGCCGGCAAGCTCGCGGGAGCGGCACGTGCCGGGGACGGCGAGCTCGCGGTCTTCTACGCCTACAAGCTGATGGAAGTCTGCGTCGCGTGCCACGAGAGCTACGCCAGCGACCGCTTCCCGGGGTTCTCCGCTACCGCGGACGCTCACGAGCACCGCTGACGCGGAGATCTCCCTCCAGAGCCGACCCGCGGCGATTGCGCCCGCACATGCAGCGCCTACGGCAGTGGGGCGCCCGACGCGGTGTCGCGAATCACCCCTGAGCTCAGGTCAGGAACGCCCGAGGGCAGGCGGGTCTCACCGCGGACCCCCCTGGGCCTCGACGCAGCGCGTGTTCGAGCACCACGCGATCCGCGACGGACCTCAGAGCTCCTCGCCGAGGAAGAACGACGCCTGATGGCGAGCCAGCATCCCACCGGACAGCGTGCGGGCCTCGAAGCCGTTCTGCAACAGAATGCGAGTGGCGTAGTACGCCCGCTGCCCGGAGCGGCAGGCGACGAGGATCTCGCGATCACGGGGTAGCTCACCGAGCCGATCGCGGAGCTGGTCCAGCGGGATATTGACAGCGCCCTCCAGACTCTCGACCGCGAGCTCGAAGGGGGCACGGACGTCCAGAACGAAGGCGTTCCCGACCGTGCCCCAGTGACGGATCGGCATGTCGTCACGCAGTACGTCGGCGGCGATCATCCCGGCGAAGTTGATCGGATCCTTGGCGCTCCCGAACTGCGGCGCGTAGCACTGTTCCGCTTCCTCGAGGTCGTACATCGTCGCTCCCATCTGGATGGCGATCGCCAGCGCGCTGATCCTCTTGTCGACGCCGTCCTCCCCCAGCGCCTGAGCTCCGAGCAGGCGTCCGTCCGACCTCCTGAAGAGGACCTTCATCGCCAGAGGCCGGGCCCCCGGGTAGTAGCCGGCGTGTGAGTTCGGATACAGATAGACCTTCTCGAAGTCCTCGTCGCCCGCGCGCACCAGCGTCTTCTCGCTCACTCCGGTCCAGGCGACGGCCGCATCGAAGAGCCCGACGATAGCCGTCCCCTGGGTGCCACGGAAGCGCGAGTCCCGGCCGGCGATGACGTCGGCCGCGATGCGGCCCTGCCGATTCGCCAGGCCCGCCAGCGCCATCGGACCCCAGGTGTCGGTGATGACGTCTCGGACTTCGACGGCGTCACCGACCGCGAAGATGTCCGGATTGCTGGTGCGCATGGACTCGTCGACCCTGATGCCACCGCCCTCCCCGATCTCGAGACCCGCCTGGCTGGCCAGAGACGTGTCCGGACGAACCCCGATCGCGAGAATGACCACCTCGGCCGGATACTCATCGCCCGATGTCGCCAGCACGCTGAGCGACGACGCGGCGCCGTGCCGGAATTCCGCCGCGCCGCAGCCCAGAACGGCGTGCACGCCGTGCCTGTCGAGGAAGCCCTCGACGATTCGAGCCATCTCCGGATCGATCGGATTGAGGACCTGGTCTCCCAGCTCGAGAATGGTCACCTCGAAGCCCCGATGGATGAGGTTCTCCGCCATCTCCAGACCGATGAAGCCACCGCCCACCACGACGGCGCGGGTCCTGGGTCGAGCCGTCTGGAAGCCCGAGTACCGATGCATTCCGGCGAGGAATGGGGTACCGCCTTCGAGCCACTCACGAATCGTCCTGGCATCCGGAATATCTCGCAGCTGGAAGATCCCCGGCAGATCGATCCCCGGAAGTGGCGGTCGGATGGGCAGCGCTCCGGGCGAGAGGACCAGCTTGTCGTAGGACTCGGTCGTGACCTTCCCTGTCGCCAGGTCCTTCAGATCGACCGAGTGGTCCCGCGCCGATACGGACACCGCCTCGCATCGCGTTCTCGCGTCGACCGAGAAATGGGACCGGAACAGCTCCTTGCTGGCGACCAGGAGGTCCGCTTCGTCGGGGATCACATCACCGACGTGGTACGGCAGACCGCAGTTGGCGAACGAGACGTGCGGACCGCGCTCGACCATGATGATCTCGGCCTGCTCGTCCAGGCGTCTCAGACGGGCCGCGCACGAGGCGCCTCCCGCGACTCCGCCGACAATGATGACTTTCATCTCCGATGTCTCCTCTGGGTTCCTCCGAACATTGTCACGCTCCCCGAACGGAGTCACCGCTCCATTGGACGGGACGCTCCCGGCCCAGTCGTGACGGGGCGCCGCAGCTGTATGCTCTGCCCGCTCCTCAGGCGAAGATGCCCTTGACGATGCGAACCATGGCGAGAGCGTTCAGCGCGGCGTGGGCGATCACGAAGATCCACGTGTTCTTCTCCCGCTGGACGATCCAGGAGAGCCAAAGGGCACCGGGGAGGACCATCAGAGCGTTGTACGGAGAAAACAGATGGAAGCCGGCCCAGAGCACTCCGTGCACCAGCCAGGTTCGGCCGCCATGGGTCGGTTCCTGACGCGGGAAGATGTAGCCCCTCCACCAGAGCTCTTCGCCCATGACGTTGAAGAAGTAGACGCAGAAGAAGATGCCGAGAAGCCAGACGTTTCCCGCCAGTGGGTAGCCGGCGAATGACTCGGCATCGCCGAAGATCTCACCGATCACCTCGGGGTCGGGAAACGCCTCGTAGAGCCACTCGAGCAGCGGCCTCGCCAGGATGTACATGGAGAGATAGGACCCGATGTTGCCGAGCGCGGCGGCGATCGACCACAAAATGGCTCGGCGATCGAGAGCGCGAAAGCGGAACCGGGCGGAGAGCTCGCTCAGGCTCCAGGGCCGGCCTTCGCTGCGGTAGGCGTAGAGAGCACCGAAGAAGAACAGCAGATGGGGCGAGCCGAGAACCAGGAAGCAGGCGACGTAGGGCACTCCGGCCGAAACCATGGCCGGAACGACCCATCGCTGCAGCGCCAGGAAGAGCAGGCAGGGCAAGCCGAACAGGGCGACCGAAACGGGCAGTGACATCGGGCGGATTTCGGCTCGCGCGCTCATACTGTGAAGACGATTACGAGCTCAGTGCCTTACTTACGCGTCGGAGGTCGGGGGGACCGACGGCGCGGTGGCTGACCGGTTCCATCATCCTCGCGCCCCTGCGTTGGCCACACCTGTCGATTCAGGCCACCCGGACCCGGGCAACGACCCGCGCGATCTGGCGCCGATGGACGAGGTCGTGCCCGGCATAGAGCCGGATCATGTGACGCAGGCTCTCCTCTCCTCGCTCGTCGTGCACGGCGACGCGATCGAGATCGGCGGGTGGGGCCGAGGTGACGAGTCTCAGGTTCGCCACCCTCAGCACCGCGAAGACCTCGAGGGCCCGCGACCAGTCCGCGGCGGCGTAGTCCAGCCGCTCGGCCCACAGATCCTGGTCGTATCCTTCCAGGCGGGGCCGATCCTGGGCCAGAATCATGCGCAGCCGGTACCCCCAGACGAGCTCGGAATCGGCCAGGTGTTGCGCCACTCCGGCCGCACTCCACTTCCCCTCCGCCTCCGGAGTGACGAGCTGGCGCGCAGACAGGCCATCGACGGCTTCCTCGCACCAGGTCGCGGTGGACGTGAGAATCTCGATCGGGTCCCGCTCCCCGAGGAGATCGAGGACCGCCGTCACGTAGGCTGCGGCGGCGTCAGCCGCGCCAGCGGCGGGATTGGTGTAGACGGACATTTCGGCTCCCTTCAAGAGGAGGATGGACTCACCGGCTCCATTCGATACACTGCGTCCACACCCCTGAACTGGAGCCTGGGAGCAGCTCGGGATCGAGTCGTGCCGAGAGCGCGCGGCAGGTACGTGTATCTGCATACCAGGGTCCTGCACGGAACCGGAAAGGAGCCCTGGATGACGATGGCTGAAACCGCACGAGAGTTCTTTCGAGGCCTGTGAGACCGGCAAGGGATGGGAGACCTGCTCGCGATTCTGCACACCGGAAGCGAGCGTCTCCGCGCAGGCCGAGCCGCTCGCCGGCGTCGATACCCTGGAAGGGTACACCGAGTGGATGAAGGGTCTTTTCACACCCGTTCCGGATGGCTCCTACGAGCTCAGATCCTTCGCGGTCGACGAGGAACGTGGCAACGTCAGCGCTTATGCTGTCTTCTCCGGCACTCATACCGGCGAAGGTGGACCGGTCCCGCCCACCGGACGAAGCACCGCCTCCGACTTTGTCTACGTCATGGTGTTCGACGGCGACAAGATCTCGCACAAGACCAAGATCTGGAACTCGGGCGCGACACTGACCGAGCTCGGCTGGGCCTGAGAACCCTGGCCGGCTCCCGAGCACTCGGCATGCCGGAACACCGAGTCGCGGGCGACTCGCATCGACTGGGAAGCCCGCGGATCACGACCTCCAGAAGCTCGGGTAGAAAACGACCAGGGCCGAGAACATCTCCAGGCGTCCGACCAGCATGTTCCAGGAAAGGAACCACTTGCCCGCGTCCGACATGAAGGCGAAGTTCTCGGACGGCCCGATCGCTCCGAAGCCGGGACCGATGTTCATCAGTGCGGAGATCACCGTGCTCATCGCGCTCAGGTAGTCGAGGTCGTCGAGCAGCGTCATCACCACGCCACCGACCAGAACCAGGAAGATGTTGACGATGAAGTAGCAGATGGCGAGGTAGATCGTCAGATCGTCCACCCGACGACCGTTGACCCGAACCGAGAGAACGGCCAGCGGCTGGAAGAAGATCTTCTTGATCGCGGCGACTCCGAACTTCCAGATCAGAACGTAGTGGATGACCTTGATGCCGCTGGTCGTCGAACCGGCGCAGGCGCCGATGAAGCAGACCAGGAACAGCAGCATCTGCGCCGCCTGCGGCCAGAGCTCGTAGTCCGCCGTGGTGAAACCCGTGGTCGTCAGCAGCGAGACCACCTGAAACGTCCCGTAGCGCAAGGCGTCGAGTGGCTCGTAGGTCTCCCGCACCCAGAGCAGCGCCGAGACCGCGGCGCAGAAGACGGCCGTCAGCGACACGTACCAGCGCAGCTCAGTGTTCTTCAAGACGACCTTCCATTCGCCTCGCCCGAGGAAGAAGAACAGCATGAAGGTCACCCCACCGAGGAACATGAAGAGGATCACGACCCAGTCCACGTAGGCGCTCTGGAATTGCGCCACGCTGCTGTTGTACGGGGAGTAGCCCGAGGTGGAGACCGTACCGAACGCATGGCACGCGGCGTCGAACAGCGACATGCCACCGAGCATCAGGAGCGCGATCTGCGCCAGATTGAGCCCCAGATAGATCATCCAGAGGTACCAGATGGCGTCCCGATTCCTAGCCGTGAACCGCTCCTTCGTGAGGACCTGCCCGGGACTCGACTCGGCCCGGAACATTCGCAGCCCTCCCACCCCGTGCGGGAGGAAGAGGATGGCGAGAGTGAGAAATCCCATCCCTCCGAGAAGATGCGTCTCGCTGCGCCACAGCAGTAGGCCGTGTGGCAGGGCCTCGATATCGGTGAGAATCGTGGCTCCGGTCGTCGTGTAGCCCGACATCATCTCGAAGAAGGCGTCGGTGAACGAGTCGATGGAGCCGTGAATCAGGAACGGCAGGGTCGAGACCGCCGAGATCGCGACCCAGCCGAAGACGGCGATGAGAAACGCCTCGCGCGTTCCCAGGTTCTTATCGGCCCGGAAGATCAGGCGCAGAGGGAGGCCCACCGCGACCGGGAGCAGCATCGACACCGTGAGCGCGAAGAGGTCTCCCTCCCCGTACCAGAGCGAGCAGATCACCGGCAGGACGAGCGCGCCCCCGGTAACCAGGAGCAGGGTGCCGGCGACGAAGGCGATCGAGCGGTAGTTCACTTTCGGCGCGCAGCTCCCGGCGGAGACGTTCTCATCTCAGGACGAGGCGTTCGAGGTCGGGCAGGTACTCGGGACGACACACCGCGATCAGCCGGTCTCCCTCCTCTACCCGCGTCTCGCCGGTAGCCGTTCGCCACTTGCCGTCATGGAAGACGCAACCGATGATCATCCGGCCGCGGAACTCGCGCGCTCCGGGAACGGTCGCCAGCGAATGCCGGGTGATCCGGGACCGCGGCGCGGCGACCATTTCGACCACTTCGGCGTCGGCGCCGAACAAGCGAGCGACCGATGGCATCGCCTCGCCGAGGATGTAGGCCAGAATGCGGTCGCCCGCCAGGACCTTTCTGTTCAGCACGATGTCCGCGCCCATCGCGGCGGCGAGGGTCAGGTACTGCTCCCGCTTGACCAGGGCGACCGTCTTGGCCTCGGTCCCCTGCCGCTCGCCGGGCTGGTTGCGGATCATCTGTTTGGCCAGGGCGCAGGTCATGATGTTGGTCTCGTTGTCGCTCGTGGCGGTGACCACCGTGTCCATCGACAGCAGTCCGGCCATCTGCAGGGTGTCGATGTCCGCTCCGTCTCCGTGCAGAAGCTCGACGTCCTTGAGCTCCTGGCTCAGCTGCTCGGCCCGTCGCCCGTCCTTCTCCACCAGCTTCAGTCTGAAGGTGTCCTGCAGGAGCTCGGCGATCCGACTGCCGACGTGCCCTCCACCGATCACCATCACACGCTGACGACGTTTCGCGCCACTGCCCAGGACCAGCATCAAGCTCGGAACGTCCTCCGCTCGGGCGAGGCAGTAGAGGTAGTCGTTCTGCCGGACGACATCGTCGCCACCAGGAATCAGGGTATTCGTGTCGCGGGCGATCGCGACGATCCGGAACTCGAAGCCCTCCAGGTTCCTCGAGATCTGGCTCACTGTCAGGTCGGTCATCGCCGACGCGTCACCGATCCTCGTGCCGACCACCTGCATCGCACCGCCCGCGAGCTCGAAGACGCTGTTGCCCCAGCGCACCTTGAGGAGCCTGGCGACCTCCTGGGCCACCAGCTCCTCGGGCTGGATCACCAGATCGATCTTGAGGTCTTCGGGCGAGAGGACCGCGCCGTCGGTCCAGAGCTCGCGCGAGCGCACCCGCGCGATCTTGCACTTGATCCCCATGCGATCGGCGATGAGAGCGGCGAGGATGTTGACCGCGTCGTCGTCGGACACCGCGATGAGGGTGTCCATACCCTTGGCTCGCGCCTCCAGCCAGCAGGAGTTGCTCATAGCATCCCCCTGGATCAGGCGAGCGTCGATCTCCCCTTCGGCGCGACGGATGGCCGCCGGATCGCTCTCGATCACGGTAACCGAGTGGCCCTCGTTCGCCAACTTCGCCGCGAGATAGCGACCGACGCCGCCGAGGCCGAGAATCAAGATATTCTGGCTCGCGCTCATCACGGGTCTCTGACGGCCGACAATACAACTTTCCAGCTCCGGTGTGCGGCTCTTCCGGATCGCTCGGCGCCGCGACCTGCCGGAGCGATCGCGAAGGGGAAGGGGACCATCCGCCCCACGCGTACCATCCCTGTCGCCCCCCCCACGCGAGATGCCGGCCAGGGGAGCTCGGGTGATCATCCGCCAGCGGGAAGCAACTCGCCAGATACCAGGCACTCCTCGAGTGCCTCGGCGAGCGTGCCGTGGCCCCTCGGCGTCAGATGGCCGAGGCCTCCGAAATACAGCGAGTCGCGACTGGCGTCGAGCGCCGTCCGCAAGGGAGCCAGCGGGCTACAGAAGGAGATGCCGAGGCGCCCTGCCAGGGCGGCGAGACGCCGCTCGGGGCCTTCAAGATCCCAGCTGTAGTCCGGCTCTTTCATCGATGGGTGCCGCTCGAGAATGGTTTTCCAGCGCTCCGCGTCGACCACCTGGGCTGGCGGGATACTGAGTGCGACGACTGGGATGTTCCGGTCGGTGGCCTCCGCGACAAAGGCCTCGAGGACTCGGTCGAAGGTTCTCCAGGCCTCCTCCCAGGGCGGCGGGCTTCCCACCTGATAGATCCGATGCCTCTTTGGGACTCCCTTGGACGCCGGCTCGGCGCGTGATTGAGTCAGCTGTCGGCGAAGGTGTCCGACGAGTCGGTACAGGGCGGAGACCCTTCGCAGGGTATAGAGGGGTTCCTTCCTGTACTCCGCCAGGCTCCCCTCGGCCTGGCTGTAGTCCAATTGGAGCGGAGAGGCTCCGCCGGAGCTGACGTACGGACCGCCCATCGAGCTCACTGAAAGATCGGGGTGGCATCCCGAGACATCGTTGTCCAGGAACAGTGCGAGGACAATCAGATCGGGCGAGAAGCGATCGACCTCCTCACGGAAGGTGATCAGCTCCTGAACCGGCGAGTAACCACTGACACCGAAGTTGAGGACCTCGAAGGCTCGGAATCCACTGGAGTTCAGGGACGTCTCCAGACGAGCGCAGTAGGTATCTTCCAGGTCCACTTGAATCGCTTCGGTCAGCGAATCGCCGAAGACGGCGATTCTGAACACTCCCTTTTCGGGCGTCGTCGTGCGCTCCCGGTCACGGTGGCCGAGGCTGTTGATCTCAACGTAGGCGTCTCCTTCGAGGGTGTAGTGCCGCTTCGCGCCCGCAATGTGCGTCCAGCCCCGGGTGGCGTGCGGCTCCCAGAGGAGTCGCAGGTCGGGGCCGAGCCAGCGCACCAGGACCTCGGCGAGAGCGACCGCCATCGCCGCGGAGAGAACTAGAAGAACGACCTTCGCGACGAGACCGGCTCCGGAGCGCCTCGTCCTCGCTGCCCCGCTGCGGTGCGCTTGGGATTCGCTTTCTTCTCGCATTCAGCCGTAGAACGGTCCCTGCACCCAGAGGAGCCCCCTCATCCGCGCCGGGGCTGGCCGAGTGACGGCAATCATAGTCAAGATCATTCACCCGGACCATTCTTGCCAGCACGAGTGAAGGGGACCTCCAGGTGTGGAAATCGCCCGAAGGGAAGTCAGTGCTAGCTAGGGAGATAGGGCAGGTCCGCGCGACCCCACCTCGAGATTGGAGATTTCAACATGAGGATTCGTATCTTTCTCGCGGGGCTGCTCCTCATCACCCTGCCCGCGGGTGCCGAACGTCTCGATCCTAAGTCCATCAACTATCTAGGTCACTTCCTGCCACCGGTGCCACAGGGCTCCGGCACGGCACAAACGTGGTCGTGGGGCCTTCAGGGGATGACTCTCATCCCGGATTGCCTGGGGCGAACCGACCCGTCTCCGTCCGATGGCTATCCCGGCTGCATCGGAGCCTTCGGAAACGTCAACGGCTACATGTTCGGTGTCTTCGACATCGTACCGCCAGGTCGCCAGGCGCGGCAGGTCGTTCCCTTCTACGTGCTGGGCGAGGACCTTCCCAGGGAGGTGCTCGGCTTCATCGGCAGTGAGCAGTACTGGGACGTGCTGCTCGATCAGGGCCCCGGGTACTGCCGTCTCTGGTGGACCTACGGGACGTGGTACGTCCGCATCCGGGAGGATCCGCCCTTCCTCGGCATGTCGAGCTGCGATCCCAACGCGCCGAACCCCAAGGGAATGTGGGACTTCGGGCCCGAGTGGTCAGGGAACATCGAGGACGACCCCTACGCCACCGCCAAGATGTATCGAGGCCTCTCGATCATTCCGTCCTCCCTTGCCGATCAGCATTTCGACGGCAAGCAGATGATGCTCGGGATCTCATTCAAGAACGGAACCGTCGGGGCGTCGCAGGGTCCCTCTCTCTATGTCCGCAACCTGGCTATACCCAAGGCTGGTCCGCCAGGCCCGGTCATGGACCTCACACCGCTGCTCTGGTACCGCTTCACCAACTATGCCAAGTGGTGGGACGAGCCGGAGATGAACGGCGGCGCGGCGAGGCACTGGCTGGAAGCCACCGCCTATGGAGCCGAGTTCGTCGCCAGTTCCGCCGGCGACGCGGTCGTCATCCCGTGGGAAGAGCCGACGATCAACCCGCTCGACTACCCGTGCTCCGACCCCAGCGCCTATCGTGACAACGACCCGACGACTCCCGAGCCCTGTGAGATACCGGTCTGCTGGTATGGCGTCGGCACCTGCACACCGGGGCCGGCGCTCAATCAACAGCCCTCCTTCTGGGAGGACACGAGCACCGGTCAGCCGATGCCCAAGGACTGCAACATCAAGGACAAGTGTCGTCCGTCCACCGGGCCGCACTGTCTGAGCGAGCGCCCCTTTCTGATCCTCTATGACTTGGATGAGCTCGCCGACGTCTATGCCGGCCGCAGGCCTCACAACAATCCGCAGCCCTACGCCAAGATCCCCCTCGAGGACTACTTCCTCGAAGCTCAGGAGTGCGGCAGCGAGTCGGCCGGATCCACCTATGACTCGTCGCGCCAGATCCTCTTCGTGTCGGAGGGTCGCCATACGCCCGCGATTCACATGTTCGCCATCGGCGGTGGAACGCTTCCGCCACCTCCTCCTCCGCCGCCGGCCTCCGAGCTCACCCTGGAACCGCCGACGCCGGCTCTGGCCGGGCGTCTGAGTGACTTCAAGGTCACGGGGGCACCTCCCGGAGCGAGAGTGGTCATCGTCGCCGGTCGGAAGCCCGGCTCGGTTCGGCTACGCGATCTCTGTCCCAACACCGTCCTCGGGATCAGGGGGGGGCACGGGATAGGTTTCGGAATCGCCGATCCTCAGGGTGTCGCGGAGATGGCGATCAGAATGCCGCCGGGACTCGCGGGGCAGAATGCCTACCTGCAGGCACTCGAGACCGCATCCTGCGAGGCGAGCAACCTGGTCATCCAGCCGATACAGTAGTCCAACGCGACCCGAGAGCCGCCGCCACGGAGCAGGTAATCCACGCTCTGCTATTCTCAGTCGGGCGCGTCGGAGGGCTCAGTCGGAGGGCTCAACCAGGCCCTCGAGGCCACTTGGCCGCAGTCGCCATACGACCATGGGACCGGCAAGAGGAAGAACGGCGTGTCTCCTGCCGTTGGGGCTCGTCCTGTCGGCAGCGGCCACGATCGCTGACGAGGCCAGGGCGCAACGCCTCGGGGCGGACGACATCAGCTATCTCGGTAGCTTCGAGCCACCCTCATCGACGGACGAGGCCCCGTCCAGGACATGGTCCTGGGGGATGCGGGGGCTGACGATGATCCCCGATTGTCTCGGCAGGCCCGACCCGTCCCCCAAGGACGGCTACCCAGGGTGCATCGGGGGCTTCGGGCACGATCACGCCGGCCTGTTCGGCGTTTTCGACCTCGTGCCTCCCCGCAAGGGCAACAAGAGGAACCGCGCGCAGCAGGTCGTGAACTTCTATTCCCTCGGCGAATCGGTACCGGCGACGAGCGTCAAGGATCTCGGAATGGCACGGTACTGGGATGTGCTCTACGACCGCGGAGCCTCGCACTGCCGACTGTGGTGGACCTTCGGCAGCTGGTACCAGGAGATCGCCAACGACCTTCCCTTTCTGGGCTTCTCGAGCTGCGATCCGGAGTCTCCGCGGCCACAGGGCATGTGGAAGTTCGGACGGAAGCGAAGCCACAAAAAGGAGAGTCCGTTCCACAGCGCCAAGTACTACCGAAACCTGTCGAGAATCGCACCGGGAGTCGCCGATCGCCATTTCGGGGGGCGCCAGATGATGCTGGGAACGTCCTTCAAGGGCGGGACGCTGGGTGGTGCCCAGGGGCCGACGGCGTACGTTCGTCCCCTCGAGGTGCCGAAGGGGAATCCGTCCAACGACCTCGTGCCCCTCCTCTGGTATCGATTCACGGCATACGTCAAGTGGTATGACAAGCCCGAGATGAACGGTGGGGCGATGCGGCATTGGACGCAGGCCGACTCCAACGGCGTCGAGTGGGTGAGCTCGCCGCAGGGAGAGGCGGCGGTCGTCGTCTGGCAGACACCGATCATCAACCCGGACGACTATCCCTGCTCCCATCCGACCGCCTACCGCGACGACGACCCGACGACTCCCGAACCGTGCAAGGTGCCCGTCTGCTGGTATGGACTCAGGCGATGCGAGGAGGGGGGACATGCCGACTTCCAGCAGCCGTCGTTCTGGGAGGACACGACCACGGGAAAGCCCATGCCCACGGACTGCAATCTCGAGGTGTCCGGGGACTACACGGGCCCGCACTGCCTATCGGTGCGCCCGTTTCTTCTGCTCTACGACCTCGATGACCTCGCGGCCGTCTATCGGGGCGAGATGAAGCACAACCAACCGCAACCCTACGCCGCGGTGCCCGTTGCCAGGTACCTCCGTGGTCAACAGGGGGTTGGTAGCACCTACAACCCGCGAATGCGGCGTCTCTACGTGTCCGCGGGCCGAGATGCTCCACTCGTCCACGTTTTCGCGATCGGTTCCGAGGTCGAAACGCCCCGGTCCGAGTCCGGAGCCCCGCTCGAGCGTAGCTCGGTCGGCATTGATTGAGCGGCTCCTGTAACCCTTCTAGGTTTCGAGCCACCACAGGTCGGGAGAGTCAGGCTCGGGGCAGCGACGCGGCTCGATGCCCCACTCCTCCAGCTGGCGCAACACCGCGCACTCGACGTCGGGTATCGCGTCGCTGACAGCCGGTGACAGTCCCGCGTGCAGCTCGACCCTGGCGGGAACGACTCCGATCAGCACCACCTGCGCGGGTGCCTTCCCGTTCAGCTCCGCGGCCAGCAACGCACCGTGCAGGCACGGGTCGTGCGCCGACCGTCCGTCGCACCCGTCGCGATTCAGGATCTGCTGCTTGTCGTATCGACACACCTCGCCAGGCTCACCGCCGGCGCGAACGGCATCGATCACCAGAAGGTACCGGTGCCCGACGAGGTAGTTGTAGAGCTCGGGGCCCGGCGTACCGAGGTCGGTCACCGTGACTCCTCGAGGGAACTGCCAGCCGGCCTCGAATGTCCGGACAAAATGTGGGCCGACGCCATCGTCCCCCATCAGCACGCTGCCGATTCCGAGGATTGCCCCCGTCGATGCGGAGCGCGCGGGAATCAATCTTGCCGCCGCTTCTCGATCGTCTCCTTGCGCTCGAACTTCCATCCCCCGACCATCGAGGAGGTCGTCCCCCGACCCTCCACGTAGTCGTGATAGAAGACCAGGTAGACGTGGACGATCACGAAGACGATGAAGAACCAGGTTCCCGCGTGGTGCCACTGGCGCGTCGCCATATCGCCGCCGAGCAGGTCGCCGAACCAGGCGAAGCGCCCCGGCAGCCAGGAACTGCTCATGCTCGCGTAGAGGGCGAAGCCGGTCGCCGCCTGGAACAGGAAGACCAGGAACGAGACGAAGTAGACGAACCCGGCCAGCATGTTGTGCCCTATGGGAGCCGCCTGGTGGCTGGCTGTCTGGAGGATGTCGACCTTGAGCACTTCGAGTATCTGGTCGAACTGCTTCCTGGTGTGCGGAATGAACCGGTTCCACCGGGCGAACTGGTTACCGACAAAGCCCCAGTAGATCCTGGCCAGGAAGTTGAAGAAGTAGATGAAGGCGGTGACGAAGTGGATGAACCGAACGGTGCCGAACCAGTACTGCTGGTAGGCCTCGGTCGAGTACGAGATCGCCAGAGGGGCCCCTATCAGCAGGCCGGTCGCGATCAGGACGACGACGCAGAGCGCGTTCACCCAGTGGTAGAGGCGCACAGGCCACTGCCAGACGTAGACGCGCCTGTAGGCGTTGACGGCTTCGGAATTGGCCACCTTCGTCCCCTTTCCGTCAGTGGAAGCGAACTTCGATAACGCGTGAGCCCTCGGGGTCGTGCAGGTGCACGGCACAGGCGAGACAGGGATCGAAGGAGTGGATCGTCCGTAGGATCTCCAACGGTTGATCCAGATCGGCGATCGGTGTCCCCACCAGGGATGCCTCGTAGGCCGAGCGCTGACCCTGGGCATCTCGCGGCGACGCATTCCAGGTGCTGGGAACCACCAGCTGGTAGTTGTCGATCGCTCCACCGACGATTCTGATCCAGTGCGCCAGGGCGCCCCGCGGCGCTTCGGTCATGCCGACGCCTTCGCACTGCTGAGGCCACGTCGAGGGGTCCCAGAGCGAGTCCTCGAACGTGCGCACGTCACCGGCTTTGATGTTCGCCACCAGATCGTCGTAGAACCCCTTCATCCAGTGGACCACCAGGCGGGTCTCGAGCCCGCGCGCCGCCGTTCGGCCGAGAGTCGAGAACAGCGCACCGACCGGAACCTCGAGCCTTCCGAGGGCCTCGTCGACGACCTCCTGGACCTCCGCGTCTCCGCTCGCATAGCCGACGAGCATGCGCGCCAGGGGGCCGACCTCCATCGCGTGCCCCCTCCATCGCGGCGTTTTCAGATACGAGTACTTGCCCTCGACCTCGAGCTGGTCGAAGGGCGGCTGGGGACCGGTGTAGTTGATCTCGGTCTCGCCGTCCCAGGGATGGAGGCCCTCTCCATCGCCGGCCGCGTAGCTGTACCAGGAGTGGCTGATGTACTCCTTCACCTGCTCCTTGTCCCGGCCGTCGATCTCGTGAACCTGGCTGAGGTCACGATCGAGGATCGCCCCACGCCGGAACTTGTAGGAGCCCGGCTCGTCGTAGCTACGCGTCGGCAGATCTCCGTAGCAGAGATAGTTGCTGAGGCCGCCGCCATGCGCCGCCCAGTCCTTGTAGAAGCCGGCCACCGCCAGCAGATCCGGCAGGTAGACCTGCTCCACGATCTCGATGGCGTCCTTGATCAGCGTGCCGACGTGATTCAGGCGCTCGTTGTTGATCGCGTTGACCTCGTCGAGGTTGATCGAACAGGGCACGCCGCCGACAAGGTAGTTCGGATGCGGGTTCTTGCCGCCGAAGATGGCGTGGATCTTCACCAGCTCCTTCTGCCACTCGAGGGCCTCCAGATAGTGGGTCACCGCGAGCAGGTTGACCGCCGGCGGCAGCTGCATGGCCGGATGGCCCCAGTATCCGTTGGCGAAGATGCCGAGCTGCCCGCTCTCGACGAACTTGAGCAGGCGCGCCTGGACCTCGGCGAAGTAACCCGGCGAGGTGCGCGGCCACTTCGAGATCGAGTGCGCGATCGCCGAGGTCTCCCTGGGATCGGCCTCGAGGGCCGAGACGACGTCGACCCAGTCGAGCGCGTGCAGGTGGTAGAAGTGGATCACGTGATCCTGCACGAGTTGGGCGCAGAACATGAGGTTGCGGATCAGCTCGGCGTTCCGGGGCACGGTCATGCCGAGGGCGTCCTCGACCGTGCGCACCGAGGCCAGCGCATGGACGGTGGTGCACACGCCGCAGGTGCGCTCGGTGAAGGCCCAGGCGTCCCTCGGGTCACGCCCCTTGAGGATGCGCTCGATACCGCGGACCATGGTGCCGGAACTGAAGGCGTCGGTGATGACACCGTTCTCGACCACGGCTTCGATCCGTAGATGCCCTTCGATGCGGGTTACGGGGTCGACGACGATTCGTGACATATCTGCCTCTCCCTCCTACTCCGTCGGTTTCAGGTCCCGAGCCCTGACCGATTCGTCCATGTGCTCGTCGATCGTCTTCTTCCTGCGGATGTTCGTTCCAATGGCGTGGGCCGCGACGCCGGCGGCCGTCAGCGCACCCACCGTCATACCGATGGTGTCGGCGGTGCTCTCGATGCCGAAGCCCGGGAACGAGGGCAGGTGGCGATAGAAGGGGCCGTTGTCCCAGAAGCCGGACTCGCTGCAGCCGATGCATCCGTGGCCCGACTGGATCGGGTAGCTGGTGCCCTCGTTCCATCGCGTGACCGAGCAGGCGTTGTAGGTGACCGGTCCCCGGCATCCCACCTTGTACAGGCAGTAGCCCTTGCGGGCGCTCTCGTCGTCGAAGCTCTCGACGAAAAGGCCGGCATCGTAATACGCCCGGCGGTAGCAGGTATCGTGGACCCGCCGGCCGTAGAACTCCTTCGGGCGACCGTGGCGATCGAGCTCCGGGATGCGGCCGTAGACGAGCACGTGGGTGACCACAGCCGTCATCACGTCTCCGATCGGCGGACAACCCGGAACGTTGATCACCGGCTTGTCGAGCAGCTTGTGGATCGGAGTCGCCGAGGTGGGGTTCGGCTTCGCTCCCTGAACACACGAGTTCGAGGCGCAGCTACCCCAGGCGATGACGGCGGCGGCATCGGCGGCGACCTCCTGGAGGATGTCGGCCGCGGTGCGGCCGCCGATCATGCAATGGACGCCACCGTCGGCGGTCGGGACGGATCCTTCGACGAGCAGAATGTACTCTCCCGCGTGGTTGGTAATGGTGTCGTGCAGGCACTGCTCGGCCTGGTGTCCGGCGGCCGCCTGCAGCGTCTCCGTGTAGTCGAGTGAGAGCACGTCGAGCACGATGTCGGCCACGATCGGATGCGAGGAGCGAATAAAGGACTCGCTGCAGCAGGTGCACTCCTGGAAGTGGAGCCAGACCACGGGAGGCCGGGGTCTGGACTCCAGAGCCTCGACCACGCGCGTCAGGCCCGACGCCTGGAGGCCGAGCACACCCCCGACGTAGGAGCAGAACTGCATGAAATCGCGCCTCGAGTAGCCCTTGGCCTGCATCACCTGCCACATCGTTCTCGGCTTCAATGACATGGAAACCTCCCTCTCATGCTGTGGATGACACAGCCGTCCCTCCGCCTTGTCGCACACCGCGACGAGGCTGCTCCTCGGTTCGGCAGATGTGATCGACCTTGGGAATCGCCTCTCCTCGGCGCCTGGGGACCGTCGAGGCCGGATCGGAGGCTGCTGCGTCGAGACCCGCCTGCCCACGGCCTCTGCGCCAATTCCTGTGTAGACGCTCGTCAAGGTCTACCAGCGGAGCCGTCACCGCGACACACCTGAAACCCGGGGCTCTCCCACAGCCCCCGGGGTGGGGACCTCCTACCCGAAGGGGCGGGAACCGACCGCCGCTCGCGGCGCCCCGCGCGGTAGTCTTGCCACGCTCTGCTTCGGCGCATCCCGGAGCCCGTGACCCGATGAAGGCCTACGTCCTGACCCAGTACGGATCGCCCGAGTCTCTCGAATTGAGAGAGCTGGAGGTACCGGTACCTGCCGACGACGAGGTCCTGGTCCGGGTTCGGGCCACCTCGATCAACGACTGGGACGTATCCCTGGTGACCGGTCGGCCCGCCTATATCCGCCTGATTCACGGTTGGCTGCGGCCGAACGTCACGATCCCCGGGTGCGACGTCGCGGGAGTCGTCGAGTCGATCGGCAGCAGCGTCACACGCTTCGAGCCCGGGGACGAGGTCTACGGAGACCTCCACCGCTGCGGCTTCGGCACCTGGGCCGAGTTCGTCTGCGGCACCGAAGACGCTCTGCGGCCCAAGGCACCGGCGCTGTCGTTCACACAGGCAGCGGTGCTCCCGCACGGCGCCACCCTCGCCTGGCAAGCGCTCCACGACGTGGCGGGCCTCCGGGAGCGCGAGAGGGTTCTGATCAACGGGGCGGGGGGCGGTGTGGGACCCATCGCTCTGCGACTGGCCAAGTTGCGCGGCGCCGAGGTGACGGGGGTCGACAGTGGCGACAAGCTCTCGATGCTCCGAACCCTCGGCTTCGACCACGTCCTCGACTACCGACAGAACGACTTCACTCGCGAGGGAGAGACCTACGACCTCATCCTCGACGTCAAGACGACCCGTCCCCCGTGGGCCTTTGCCAGAGCACTCGCCGACGGCGGCCGGTACGTGACCGTCGGCGGCCGCGTCTTCCGCCTGCTCCAACTCGCCTCGCTGGGACGATGGGTCGGGAGGCGGCGAGGACTGTCGCTGAGACTTCTGGCACTCAAGGCCAATCGCGGGCTGGAGGAGCTCGCGACGGCTCTCGCCGAGGGATCGATCGTCCCGGTTGTCGACGGTCCCTATCCGCTCGCCGAGATTCCGCAGGCACTCCATCGATTCGCCGAAGGACGCCAACACGGGCGCATCGCGATCACCTGCGCAACGACCTAGACCCCGCCTCGGAACCTGGTTCCTCGGCCGAGGCGCGCTAGCGTCGAGTCACCCCGAAGACGAGCGGAGCTTGTCGAAGCCGTCGGCGAAGGCGCTTACGAGCGCGTCGACCTCCGACTCCCCCATCGGGGTCGACAGGGTCGCGGAGCAGGTGTTGATCATCAGGAAGCCGGACGCGAAGAGATGGTCGAGCAGGAGCCGCCGGCGCTCGGCCTCGTCACCGGTCGGGTAGGCCTCGCGATGATTCCTGGGCGGCGTTGCCTTGAGGTGCACGCGGAACATCGACCCGCTGCCGGTGACGCAAGCCTTCGCTCCCGACGCTTCGATGGCCGCCCGGATGCCTTGGACGGAACGCAATGCCAGAGAGTTGAGACGCTCGACGGCGGCACGGTCGTAGAGGCGCATCGCCGTCAGTCCAGCGGTCATGGTGACGGGATTCGCCGAGAAGGTTCCGGAGTGCGGAAAGCGCACCGTCACCGCGAGGGGATTCAAGACCTCCATGACGTCGGCTCGTCCGGCGAGCGCCCCGACCGGGAACCCCCCACCGATGATCTTCCCGAGCGCGGTCAGGTCCGGCACTGCCTCGTACCTCTCCTGAAGGCCGCCGTACTCGGCGCGGAAGGTGATCACCTCGTCGAACACCAGCAGCGATCCGTCCGTCTCCGTCCACTCCCGCAGCGCGCGGACGAAGTCCGGGCTCGCAGGGACCAGGCCTACCCGGTGCGGCATCGGGTCGAGGATCACGCAGGCGATCTCGCCGCGGTACTCGTCCAGAATGTCGATGGCCAGCTCGGGATCGTCGAACGGCAACACGACGACGTCCTCGAGCACCGACCGCGGCGTGCCGAACGCGACCGGCACGCTCTCGGGGCGCTCCTGGCGTCCCCAGTTGGTCGGATCGGCCGTCTGGCTGACCTCGGCGAAGTCGTACTGGCCATGATATGAACCCTCGATCTTGGCGATCTTGGGTCGCCCCGTCGCGGCCCGGGCCGCCTTCACCGCCCCCATCACCGCCTCGGTCCCCGAGTTGACGAACCGGATCCGCTCGAAGCCCGGGTTGCGGCTGCAGAGATACTCGGCGAAGTCGATCTCGATCTCCGTCGCGAGCGTGAACGCGGTGCCCTTCGTCAGCTGCTCGCTCACCGCCTCGACGATTGCAGGATGGCTGTGTCCGTGAATGAGCGCCGCCATGTTGTTGGCGAAATCTATGTGCTCCACGCCCTCGAGGTCGGTCACCCGACACCCGGAGGCATGAGCGGCATACAGCGGGTGCGGCGACCGCAGGACCGTGTTGCGGCTCACTCCGCCGGGAAGGCGGCGCTGGGCCCGCTCGAAGAGGGCCGCACTGCGCGATCGCGTCATGCCGCTGCCCGGTTCAATGGAGCCGCCGTCCGCTCGGCCACGTAGTCGAAGTCGATGTCCGGTGAGAGCTCGACGACTCGAAACTCACCGCCGACCACGTCGATGACGGCGAGATCGGTATAGACACGATCCACGACGCCCAGGCCGGTGAGCGGGTAGGTGCACTCCTCCACCAGCTTGGGTACGCCCTCCCGCGTCGTGTGCTGGGTGATCACATGAATGCGTTTGACCCCGGCCACCAGGTCCATCGCTCCACCGACCGCGGGTATCGCTCCCGGCCTGCCGGTCGACCAGTTGGCGAGATCCCCGTTGGCGGCGACCTGCAGGGCTCCGAGGATACACAGATCGATATGACCACCCCGGATCATCACGAAGCTGTCCGCGTGATGGAAGTAGGCGGCCCCCGGCTCTGCCGTGACGCGCTTCTTGCCCGCGTTGATCAGCTCGGGATCCCCTTCGTCCTCGGGTGCCGCGCCCATTCCCAGCAGGCCGTTCTCCGTGTGGTAGATCACCTGGCGACCCTCCGGCACGTACTGGGCGACCAGCTCCGGGATTCCGATGCCGAGATTGACGTAGCTGCCATCCTCGATATCGAGCGCGGCTCGCTGCGCCATCTGCTCCCTGGTCAGCGGGCTGCTCATGGATAGCTCACTCCTCTCGCGACGAGGTCGGACTCGAGCAGAGGCTCGGACACCTCGACGATGCGATGAACGAAGATCCCCGGCGTCACGATGACCTCGGGATCGAGGGTGCCGGCCGTCACCACGCGACCGGCCTGAGCGATCGTGGTCGTGGCGGCGGTGGCCATCACCGGGCTGAAGTTCCTGGCCGTCTTGTTGTAGACCAGGTTGCCGAGGACATCCGCCTGGTGGCACTTGATCAGTGCGTAGTCCGCCGTCAGCCCACGCTCCATCAGGTAGGTCTTGCCATCGAACTCGTGATGCTCCTTGCCCTCGGCGAGAGCCGTGCCTACGCCCGTCGCGGTGTAGAACGCGGGAATGCCGGCGCCGCCGGCCCGGATCCGTTCCGCCAGGGTCCCCTGGGGGACCAGCTCGAGCTCGATGCGGCCGGACCGGTAGAGCTCCGGAAACACCGTCGAATTGACGGTCCGTGGGTAGGAACAGATCATCTTCGCCACCCGTTCGGCCTTGATCAGGGCGGCGAGGCCCACCTCGCCGCTCCCGGTGTTGTTGTTGACGACGGTCAGATCCTTGGCGCCCTGGTCGATCAACGCGTGAATCAGGTCCACCGGACTACCGGCCTCTCCGAAGCCGCCGATCATGACCGTGGCGCCGTCCGGGACGTCGGCGACCGCCGCCTGAACGTCCGCCATCCGCTTGTCGATCACGACGCCTCCGCTGCTCCGCTGGTCACCTCTTCCGCCTGACGCAACGACGCCACACGCGAGTACTCGAACAGGCCGGCCTCGTCGAAGATGACGCGATCCTCGTAGTCGTTGAACCAGATCGCCTCCGGATTGCGACCGACGATGCACACCTTGCCCCGATCCACCGCATCGAGCGCGTTGCGGAGGATCTTGAAGATCACGACGCCGTTCTCCGTTCCTCGGACGCCGGGGATCGGCTCGTTCGTCACCGCCGCGACCTCGGTCTTGCCCTTGTAGTGGGTGATCGACAGACGGGCGTGGTTCTCCACTCCGGAGAGCCCCTTCTGAGAGCCGTTGAGAATCTGCCATGCGGTCTCGATGGGCACATTGAAGGCTCTGTAGGCGACGATGTCGCGACCGCAGAAGAAGTAATGGTTCTCGATGCCGACGCGCTTCAACGACCGCTGCATGATGCGGAGCGCCGCGGCGTCGTCGTTGACCCCCTTGATGATCGGCGCCTGATTCTCGACGCTGATCCAGCCCCGAGCGACGACCGCCTCCATGGCGCGCTTCGTCGCCGGGTGCCATTCGAGCGAGCCGTTGGCGTTCTCCTCGTACTGCCCGTCCGGCCCCTTGACCAGGAACTCGTCCGGGTGGTTGAAGTGGATCATCAACCGCAATCCGACATCCGGATAGGTGCTGTGGAAGTTGTCGATCATGTCGAGGAACGTGTCGTCGAAGCGGTCGGGGTAGAAGGCCAGCTCCTTGGTTCCGAGACGGATCGATTCGATCCCCGCCTCGGCGAGGGCGGCGAACCAGGCCGCGATCTTCGAGTTCGGCAGCATCATCGGATCACCGCCCGACAGGAGCATCTCTCTGAGCTTCTCGCGCCCGGTTTCGGGGTGGACGCCGCCGTTGGCAGCGACCTGCGCGTTGTGGGCCCTGACGTAGTCGGTGACCTCCTTGATCTGCGCCAGCCCCTTCTTGGCGACGGTACCGTCCTGGCGTTCGACCTCCTTGCGCGCGATGAGCTCCTCCCGGTAACAGAAGCGGCAGTGCGCCGAGCAGGTCGATACCACGTACATCAAGCCCATCTCGTACTTGTGGAGCAGCCCCTCGACAGGACTGAAATCCATCTGATGACCCGGATCCTCGGACCCGGCGAGATCCCTGGTCTCGTCCGGACTCGCCTTGACCAGCCGCTGGATGCCGGGGCTGGTACGCGCGAGCTCGAAGTAGTGGCGGGTGATCTTCACCGGCATGCGGGACTCGACATCCCTCTCGGTGCCCCGGATCTGGAGGAGCCCCTCGATCTCCGAGGGCGAGTAGAAGTCCCTCATTGCCTCGGGCGCGCGACTCTCGAGGAACGGGTCGAGCCCGTTGATGATCTGACGGTCGTACTTCCCGGTGGCAACCGTCTCCAGAAACGCCTTTTCCCTGTCCGTAGGTATGTACGACTCACTCATTTCGGGCCTCGATTCTCCTCAGCAATCAACCGGCACGAGAGAGTCTAAACGCTCACTCACTCGGGTACCAGAGTCGATCGACATCCGAGTCCGACGGCTTCAACGCGCTCTCCATCGGTGAGGTGAAAACCGTGATTCCGACCTATCCCTCACCACTCTCGATGGCACCGCGATCCCCTCCTCACGTCGACTGGCGAAGCCATCGGGGACTGGCCTTTCGGACCCGATCTGCCCTCGTGGGGGCAGTCGCGGTAGAGTTACCGCCGCTCTCGTGCTCGAGCGATACCCGGACGGCGCCGACCGACTCGATCTGCGCGCCGATGGCACCGGAGGGCCTCGGGAGCCCGATGCCCGTGTTGCGTGAAGCTGGACGAAGGGACGCCGCAGGAAATCCTCAGTCGAAAAGGAAGAACCCGATGAGACGACCGATCCTCACTCTGAGTATTCTCGTAGCCGTTCTCGCCGCACCCCTCGCCGCGCAGCAGACACTCCTGCTGCGCCAGCCCGACCTCTCCGCTAACCATCTGGCCTTCGTCTACGCCGGGGACATCTGGATCGCGGAGCGCGACGGGACGTCACCTCGCCGTCTGACGTCGAGCCCGACAGAGGAAGGGACTCCGCTGTTCTCACCGGACGGCTCGAAGCTCGCGTTCTCCGCCGACTTCGAGAACAACGTCGACGTCTATGTCATCGACGTCGGAGGCGGCCAGCCGAAGCGACTCACCTGGCACCCGGGCGACGACGCGCCGACCGGTTGGACGGCCGACGGAAACGCCGTCACGTTCGTCTCGGCCCGGGAGACCGACCACGGTCGCTCCGGCCAGCTCTACCACGCGTCGGTCGAGGGCGGCCTGCCCCGAAAGCAGATGGAGGCTCGCGTTTTTCGCGGCGTCTACGACGAGACCGACTCCCGCTTCGCCTACATCGCCTTCGGCTCCGGCTACAACGGTCTGTTCGGCGGCGCGTCGGGCTGGAAGGGCTACCGTGGCGGCACGACACCTTCGATTCAGATCATGGACCTCGGCGCCCAGACCGTCACGACGGTTCCGGGAGCCGGTGTCACCAACTTCAACCCCGTCTGGGCGGGGGCTGACCTCTACTTCATCTCCGACCGCGAGGACGAGATCTACAACCTCTTCCATTTCGATACCCGCTCCGGAGAGCTCGAGAAGGTCTCCAACGAGGCTGTCTGGGACGTGCGAGCTGCCGGCGGGCACGATCGCACGATCGTCTACGAGGCCGGCGGACGGCTCAAGCGTCTCGACCTCGACAGCGGTTCGGTTTCCGAGATCGAGATTGCCATCAATCCGGATCTCGACCAGCTCCGGACACAGTGGAAGGACGCCGCAGGGACCATTCAGGCGGCCGACATCTCGCCGACCGGCAAGCGGGCCATCGTGACGGCGCGTGGCGAGATCTTCACCGTGCCGGTGAAAGACGGCTCGACGCGGAACATCACGAACTCCGACTCGGTCCGTGAGTACAGCGCCATCTGGTCCCCCGAAGGGGACGAGGTCGCCTACGTCGCCGATTCGCTCGACGGGCAGTCTCTCGTGATCGCGGATCAGACCGGCATGGGCGAAAGCCGCCGATTCGAGCTCGGCTCGTACTTCTATCAACTCATCGACTGGAGCGGAGGGCATACGCCCCGGATCACCTTCCAGGACAACCACCTCACTCTCTATGCGATAGATCCGAGCGACGGCACCATCACCACCATCTCGACCGGAGCCCGCAGGGACCAGATCGAGGCCGCGTTCTCACCCGACGGCCGCTGGCTCGCCTATACCGAGGAGAAGGCGAACTATCACCGGGACCTGATGCTCCACGATTTCGAATCGGGTGAGAGCACGATCCTGACCGATGGAGCCGCGGATGTCGCCGCACCCACCTTCAGCCGCGACGGCGACTACCTCTTCTTCGCCGCGTCGACCAACTCCGGCCCGATTCAGGTGGGCCTCAACATGACCAGCCAAGAGCGTCCCTACCGCGCCGGTCTCTACGCCCTCGTCCTCTCATCGGATGGCGAGTCTCCCCTGCTCCCCGGCCGTGGCGACGAGGAGAGCTCAGCCGACGAGGAGGCTGAGGACGAGAGCGCTACGACCGATTCCGAGGAGGGCGAGGAAGACCAGTCGACCCGCATCGACCTGGACGGCATCGGTGAGCGCATGGTGGCCCTGCAGGTCGCCGAGCGCAACTACGGGAACCTCGAGGTCGGCGACGACGGCAATCTCTACTACGTCCAGTACGTGCAGCCGGGCGGCTCGAACGAGCCTCCGGGAAGTACGTCGCAAGCCGGTAACTCCCTGATGCGGTTCGATTTCGAGGAGCGGGAGGCCGAGTCGCTCCTGAGCGGTGTCAATGGATTCGGGCTCAGCTCGGACGGCAAGCACATGATCATCAGCCAGGTCGGAGGCTCACTGGCGACAGCGGCGGTGGGAGCAACCATAGAGCCAGAGCCCGTCCGCCTCGACGGTCTCCGCGTCCGCGTCGATCCGCGTCGGGAGTGGGCGCTGATCTTCGACGAGGCCTGGCGCATGGTGAAGGAGTATTTCTACGCTGCGAACCTTCACGGTCTCGATTGGGACTCGATCTACGATCGCTATCGGCCCCTGGTCGAGCACGTCGGGCGGCGCGAGGACCTCACCGACCTGATGGTGGAGATGATCGCCGAGCTGCAGGTCGGGCACATCCGAACGGCCGGCGGCGACGTCCATCGCGAGAGTGACGCCAGGACGGGGCTGCTCGGCGCCAACCTGACACTCGAGGCGGGACGACACAGGATCGATCGCATCTACACGGGCGAGTCCTGGAACCCGTTCGTCGACGCTCCCCTGGCGACACCGGGCAACGAGGCTCGCGAAGGCGAGTTCATCCTCTCGGTCAACGGCCGCGAGCTGGCCGAGGGCGACAACATCTTCGAGTATCTGCAGGGCACGGCCGGGACCCAGGTCACCCTGCGCGTCGGCCCTGATGCCGATGGCTCGGGGGCGCGGGACATCGTGATCGAGCCGACCGGAAACGAGTTCATGATGCGTCTGTGGCGGTGGATCGAGGCCAATCGCAGAGCCGTCGACGAAGCCACCGACGGTCGTGTCGGCTATGTCTATCTACCGAACACCGCCGGCGCCGGGTACACCTATTTCAACCGCATGTTCTTCGCCCAGATCGACAAGGACGCCATGATCATCGACGAGCGCTCGAACGGCGGCGGTCAAGCGGCCAACTACATCACCGAAGTCTTGAGTCGCCGCTACCTCTCCGGCTGGAAGGACCGCGACGGCAAGGTATTCAGCACGCCGGCCGGCGCCATCCACGGTCCCAAGGTCATGCTGATCGACCAGGACGCCGGATCGGGTGGCGACTACCTCCCCTACTCCTTCCGCACGCTGGGAATCGGCAAGCTGATCGGGACCCGCACATGGGGTGGCCTGATAGGAATCTTCGCCAATCCGCTACTGGTCGACGGTGGGTTCCTCACCGTGCCGTTCTTCAGGTTCTACGACACCAATCACGAATGGAGTGTCGAGAACGAAGGCGTCGCACCGGACATCGAAGTGGTACTCGATCCGATCGCCACCAACCAGGGCAGGGACACACAGCTCGAGGCCGCTATCAGCGAGATCCTGTCGCAGCTCGAGAGCTATGAGGATCCGATTCCGGACGAAGCACCGGAGTACCCTGGGGAGCTCGGGGAATAGGGTCGAGGCACCTGCGAAAGGTGGTGTGACGGTGAGGGAGGGACCCCGGGGATCCTCCTTGGTACCATTGGGACAATGTCCCGGATGACCCGGAAGGGTCCGCAGGAACTGGAAGACGCGGTTCTCGCCTGTCGCAGGGGCGACTGGCGTACGGGCCTCAACATCCTCAGTCACCTCGCCCAGGAGGTCGAGGGAAAGGTGGCGCTGCCCGGCTACTTCTATACCTACCTCGGCGTCGCCATGGCCCGTATCGAGGGCCGGCGGCGCGAAGGAATCGAGCTCTGCCGCTACGGCGTCAAACGCGCACCCAACGACCCACAGAACCGGTTGAACCTGGCGACGGCCTACTTGATCAACCACGACCGTCGTCGGGCGGTCCGGGAGATCCGGCGCGGACTCTCCAGGAATCCTTCCCACAAGGGGCTGCGCGCGTTCCAGAACGAGATCGGGATGCGTCGCGAGCCGGCCATCTCCTTCCTCTCGCGTGACAACCCACTCAACATCCTGATCGGTCGTCTCACCTATCGGGCCGCCAAGCAGCGCGAGGCTCGCCTCGAGGAGGCACGGGAGGATGCCGAGCTCGAGCGGCTCGCGGAGAAGGATTCATAGCTCGCGGTCCGATTGTAGCGGCCCACGACCAGGCGAAGGCAGCGCCACCGAGCTCTGCTTCGTCCATGTCACACGAGCGACACGACATCGCGATGCCGCCTTGATCCAATGCCCCTGTACTCATGCCCCGTCCGATTCTCGTCGCCGTCGACTTCTCGGATCTCTCCGCCGAGGCGTTCCGCTGGGCATCGGCGCTGGCCAAGAGGCTCGAGACATCTCTTGTGGCTCTCCACGTGGTCCACGACCCGCTGGCCGCCGGCGGATCCGCACCACGCCCGAAGAAGCACTCCCGCCACCTTCGACGAATCGAGGATGAGGCCAGCGAGAGATTCGAGAGCTTCCTCGCGCGTGTGCGGGCCGAGGACCCGCTCATCGACGGCCGGCTCGAGCACCGCCTCGAGGTCGGCCTTCCCACCAGCCGCATTCTCGAGGTGGCGAAGCGGGTCGACGCGCAGCTGATCGTCGTGGGCAGCCACGGCAGAACCGGCCTTCCCCGTCTCCTCCTGGGCTCGAAAGCCCAGAAGGTTGCGCAGCTATCCCCGGTACCCGTGACCGTCGTCAAGAGTGCCGGGGCCGGCCCCGGCTGAAGCTGCGAGGCACGGGCTCCCCACCCGCAGGGGTGGTGCACCGCGAGCACGGGGCAGCTATAACGCTGGCACTATGGCTGGAACGAGTGGTGTCAGCGCAACGCTCCTCAGCGTGATACTCACCTGCGGAGCGGCCGCGTCCGCCCAGGATCCATCGGAGGTGCCGTCGGAGCCGGCCACCGGTGCAGCCGTGGCCAGTGGGCTGCGGCCGGACGGACCTCATCGCTACGAGCCCGAGGGCAATTTTCTGACGGATCTGCCGGCCCGCAACGACGACGGCACGATCAACGTAGTGGTCGAGATTCCGGCCGGGACCAATGAGAAGTGGGAAGTCACGGCCGATGGCAGTGCCCTGATCCGCGAGTTCACCGGCGACGAGCCGCGGATGATCGACTACCTCCCCTATCCAGGCTGCTACGGCATGGTACCGCGGACTCTCATGGCCGAAGCGCAGGGTGGTGACGGTGCGTCGCTCGATGTACTCGTGCTCGGCCCCGCCGTACCTCGTGGATCCGTCATCCGAGCCCGTCCGATCGGAGTGATCCGAACCATCGACCGCGGGCGCCGCGACGACAAGCTCCTCGCGGTAACCGCCGGAAGCACCTTCAGCGGCGTGCGGGACCTGAGGACGCTCGACTCGCGCTAC
Source organism: Candidatus Multivoradales bacterium (assembly GCA_965223875.1). Taxonomy (GTDB): domain Bacteria; phylum Acidobacteriota; class Thermoanaerobaculia; order Multivoradales; family JAHEKO01; genus CBDCXS01. Next base: position 476,073 of record OZ245024.1, read on the forward strand.
CCCGGAGCCAAGGACATCCTGCAGGAGTGGTTCTCCCACGCCTTCGGCAAGCGCAGCAAGGTGAAGATCATCGGCGCCGAGTCGATCGGACCGGCCTTGCACCTCGTCGACTTCGCCAGCAGGTCCTACGAGAAGGCTCACCCGCCGGGCTCGGATTGACGCCTCGTTTCTCGACCTAGCCCGGCCGGACCCAGGGTTCGAAGAGCCCCCGAAGAGCCCCTCGCTTTCGGAGCTGCTGGTGCGCGACCCGGAACCGGACTGTTGGAGAGAAGTTCTCCCATTCGGGGCTGGAGCTGGCCTGCGCCTCCGCATAGCCCATCAGACCGGAGTTGCGGCCACCGGCGCCGTCCTCGCGTCCCATCTCGTATGCGAATCCGATCGCGACCAGAACAATCAGCAGGGAAACTGCCACTGAACGTCCGCCTCGAAGGCGCCCACCGCGAGCTGATCGAAGCGGCTCCCGGAACGGAAGTGCGCGAGGTGGCGAATCGCTGCGGCTTCTGGCACATGGGGGACTTCGCGAAGCGGTACCGCGGCGACTACGGCGAGCTACCGTCCGACAGCCTCACCATCTGAGCTTGACCGGCGCGAGCTCTCACTCCCAGGTAGCTGCTCCGCTCTCGACAAGCTGATCAGCTCGACCGGGCCACGAGCTGCCCGACTGGGTCCTCCTCTCGCCTACTCCGAGCGATGGGTCCTCAGGAACTCGAAGATCGCCTCCCAGGCCTTCTCGCCCGCAGCCCGATTGCGGCCGACCGTCATCCCGCCGCCGATCGACATTACCTCTGGTCCCTCGCTGAAGTCGAATCCGTGCCTGGCGCCGGCGTACCGGCGGACCTCGATCGGAACTCCGTCGGGTAGCTGTTGAAGGACCGCGTCACAGGTCGCCGCGGGGGTAATGTCGTCGGCCTCTCCGAGCACCACGAGAACCGGAACCGCCGACGCCCAGGCGCCGCGCCCCCGACAACCCGGATAGATGGCAACCGCGCCGACGGCCGGCGTGCTTCGGTCTCCCAGGTCCTCGAGCCAGGCAAGGACGCCGGCTCCGCCGTGCGACCAACCGACGACGAAGAGCCTGGTGGAGTCGACCTGCGGCATGGACCTGGCGAACTCCAGAGCCCCAGCGATGTACTCGCCCACCCGCATATGCGTGATCTCGCCACTGCATGCATTCGCAACACCCTCTGCACCCAGATAGTCGACCAGAACCACCCCGTAGCCCGCCTCCGCCAGCCGGGTCGCCATGCGCCAATAGTGCCGTCGAAAGAGCCGGTCGGCCTGATCGCCCGGCCGGCCTTCGTCGGTTGCCCGCCCATCCAGGGACACTCCACTGCACCCCGGGATCGCGACGACAGTGGGAAACGGGCCGTCGCCGCCGGGGAAGATTGCGCGGTGGTTCGCTTCGACGGCGTCCCGCGTCGGTTGTGCCGCCGCTCCCGAAGCCCAGAGCACACAGAGCCCGGCCGCCATCCTTGTGATCAGGATTCGCATCGCAGGTTGGAGCGTGAACCGGCCTAGGAGTTGTTCGAGATCAAGACCGCGAAGCGCCACTGCCCGTCCGCCTCACGGCGCAGAACATGGACGTATTTGCGGGAGCTCTTGAACTTTGGGGCTGTCGGTTGAACAGATAGTGCTTGTGTACCGACCTCGTAGGCAAGGTCCCCCCTCCCGGACACCTCCACCGGTAGGAGATCGAGGCTGGTGATCGAGACAGCCCGGAAGATCTCCGCGTTGTGAGCCTCGAGCTCTGCTCGACCTCGAACCAACGGCGCGTCCGAGTGCAGGAGTTTCACGTCCTCCGTGCACAGGGCGGCATAGCCTCTCGCGTCGCCGGCGACGATCGCTTCGACGAGCTGGGCTCTCATGTCTGCCAAGGCCTCCAGGTCCGCGGACGAGAGTGCACCTTCCCGGTCAGCCGAGACGCCACAACCTGTCACCACCAGGCAAGCGACGAGCGACATGCCGACGGTCAGTCGCATGAGTCCTCTCCTTTGTCGGGAATCCAGGGAGATCTTACCCTGAGCACGTCAGCGAGGGTCGGCTGGCGGAGGGTCGGCTGGCGAGCGTCGGACCGGCGCATGCAATGATTGGCCGCCGGCGGCTGACCCGCTGGCGACCGAGTGGAGGAGGTCGACCCATGCCGACGACGACCCCAGAGCACGATGAACGCGTTGCGAACATGATTTTCGCCTCGGTCTACCCTCACTACGTGACGAAGGTCGAGAAGAAGGGCCGGACCAGGGAAGACCTGCACCGGGTGATCAACTGGCTGACAGGGTTCGATGACGCAGACCTGCAGAAGCTCATCGAGGACAGGGTGACCTTCGAGACCTTCTTCGAGAAGGCCGCGCTCAATCCCAACGCGCGATTGATCAAGGGAGTCATCTGCGGCTATCGGGTCGAAGACATCGAGACCCCACTCACCCGGAAGGCCCGGTACCTCGACAAGCTCGTGGACGAGCTCGCCCGGGGCAAGAAGATGGAGAACATCCTCCGCGCCGGGTAGAGGACCTCGACGACCTGTCCTCATCTCGAGCCTCGCCGTGCCACGCATCCCCGGACATCGGGAGCGACGAGCACCGACTGGCGCGGCTCCAGCTGGAAGCGCGGATCGTTGCCGCAAGTGCGAGGGAATCTCCGCTTCCGTACGCCGCGACAGGCCGAGTTGGTTGCCGTTCAGTTCGGTTCCGCGGCGAGAGACGCCCAGGTCGGCGTAGCCCTCTTCGAGCTCAACTCCGGAGCATGGGAAGCTGGCGTCGACTACGACAAAAAGGGTCGCCTGCTGGCTGAGGGCGCCTGCAGCTCTTTCGTCTCGCTTTGTGGCACGAGAAGCAGGAATCCGCTGGTGGGATTCGGCGAGGTGGGCAAGAAGACCGTCAGGACCACCTCGGTAGCCGTAGGGTCGACCAGGCGGGTCGCCGATCCGGTGACGAAGTGCGCCAGGAGGCCGTCCAGCGAGCGAAACAACCAAACCAGAACCGCTATGGTGAGGGCGGCGGGACCCAGGACCACGAACTTCGATCGGGCCGAAACTCCTGATCGTCTCGCTCACTGACGCCAGGGTGCGCGAGCTTCCGACCCGGCCCGTGCGCAGCACATGGTTCGATTGGTCGCCCGATGGCGAGTGGATCGCCTACGGCGTCCGCTCGGACTCGGCCTACGCGCTCCACCACGTGGCCAGCGGCGAGGAGCGCGAGGTATTCGGTGAGATCCAGGGCGAGAAGATCCAGGCGATCTTTTCGGCCGCGGGCACGGAGCTGCTGATGAACAACATCGGTCTGGTGGAGCCCGGACTGTGGGCCAGGGAGCTCGATGGAGGGGAGGCTCGGCTGGTCACCGCCGAGGCGTCGTTGCGAACGTACCCATTGGAGTGGACCCGGGACGGCACCATCTACCTGCTCGACCCGAACGGAGTGGTCCTCACGTACTCTGAGTCGAACGGTTCACTAGAGGAGTTCGGCCGGCTCCCCGAGGCTCCGATCTGGGAGGGCTGGGCGGATCTGTGGATCGACGGCAGCTCCTTGTACCTGGCCTGCTCCATCGATGAACCGCGAGAGTCCGACGTCTGGGTCCTCGATCGCGTTCAGGCAGACGATCTCTGAGACCAGTACACGCTCGAGGCGGATAGCTACCGGTAGAGCCAGCTCCGACACTCCTCGGAACCTCCCAACGTCGTAGAAGTTTCATGTGGCATCATCCATCGATGCGCTTGTATTTTGCCGCACCGCTGTTCTGCGAATCGGAGAGGCGATTCAACTCGGACCTGGCGAAGAAGATCGAAGCGCTCGGCTACGAGGTCTTCCTCCCTCAGGAGAGTGGCGTCGAAACGGGCCTGTCCCTCGAGACCATGGGCGCAGAGACCTGGTCGCAAGCCATCTTCGAGCTCGATCGCGACGCCGCCACGGCGTCCGATGTCATCCTCTTCATTCTCGACGGTCGGGTTCCTGACGAGGGGATGTGCGTGGAGCTCGGCCTTGCCTACTCCGACCGGGCCCACCGAGGGGAGCCCAGGTGGCTCATCGGCTATTCCACCGACTTTCGTGTCTTCAGCCCGGCCGGACTGAACGCGATGGTCAGCGGAGCTCTCGACGAGATCCTGAGCGACGAAGCGTCTCTCCTCGAGCGGCTGCGCGAGCTACGGGGGCGCTAGCTCCTCGCCCGACCGTGGCCGTTTAGCGAACGTTGTCGCGGTGCTCGAGGAAGCGTTGCTGACAGGCGATTGCCTTCTGGTGGAGGCTATCGAACTCGGGGTGGTCGCGCAGGGGGGCGAAGGGCAGCTCGGACTCGAAAGCCGAGACCGCACAGAAACTCTTCTCGATGGCGACCCGCAGGGACCGGATCGCGAGATCGTGCGCTCCGCAGTAGGTGAATCGCCGCGCGCCGTTGTAGTTCGCCTCGGGGTCGACGTTCAGAAGGAAGGATGGGCCCGGCTCGGACGCTGCCGCACGTGATTCGGCCGTAACGTCCGGTCCGCACTCCGCGACCAGATTGCGAATGGGAGGTGCGCCCTTCCAACTCTGCCAGATCCTGTGGGCTTCTTCGAGGTCACCCCGGTAGAAGGCGGTGTTGCCATCGTGGACGTGCTGGAATCGTGATCCCTCGTCCAGGCGGGTGAAGTCCCTGGCGCGAGAGAAGTCGCCCAGCCGATAGAAGACGATCGCACAGGAGCGGAACTGTGCATTGGTCGAATCGATCGCAAAGGCGGCCTCACATTCCTCGGCCGCCTCGGCCAACAGGCCCGCGTAGCGATAGACGTAGCTGAGCGCGAAGTGGGTCTCGCCCGAGTCCGGATTGCGATCGACAGCTTCTCGCGCTACGTCGTAGGCCTCGCGCAGCCGCGACGACTCGGCGTACATCAGAACCAGTTGACGCGTGGCCGCGAACTGGTCCGGGTCGAGGTCCAGAGCCCTCCGAGCCGTCTCGATCGCCAACTCGTGGGCGTGTCGACCACCACCACCGTAGGCGTACCAGACGGAGTACCTCCACGACAGCTGGACCCAGGTGGGAGCGAATCCGGGATCGAGCTCGGAAGCCTCCTCGAGAAGCCGAATGGCCTCCTGATTCGTCGGCCCCTCGTCGTTGCCGATCGCCAGGCTCTGCAGGTACTTCTGATACGCAACCGGATCGGACGGAGTCGTAGCGGCCTCCCTCGGCGAAGCGTCGAACAGGGGCAGCAGGTTGACTCGGACGGTCTCCGCGAGGAGTTGCCGGAGCGCGATCAGATCACTGGCGCCCGCACTCACCCGATCGCGCCAGAGCACACTGCTGCCGGCGATGTCGATCGCCTCGAGTGTCACCTGCAGGTCGTCAACCTCGCGGGAGAACTGCCCGGTCACCACCGTCTCGACATCGACATCGCGTCCGGCGGAGATCGGGTCCACATCCGCCGAGGCGTACTGCCGGGTGATCGAGAACGGCCGTACGTCGAGTGTCGGCGCATAGCTCAGCGCGGTAGTGATCTCGTCCGGGATCGCGAAGCGAAGATAGTCGAGATCCTGGGCGCCGGCGAGATTGTGGAAGGGGAGGACGGCGATGGTCGGATCGACCGCCGCTACCGGCGGCGGCGACTCGGTAGGGTCCACGCGCTCCCCACCGCGTGACCAGAGGGCGAAGGCAGCGGCCACAAGCAGGATCAACGCGATTCCGAGAAGCAGCGGAGCGCGATAACTCGATGCCCGCGGCGTGCTCACCGGCGCCGCGACACTCTGACCCGAGCTGGCATCACGCTTCAGCCGCAGCAGGTCCGATTTCAGCTCGACTGCGCTCTGGTACCTCATCGCCGGATCCTTCTCGAGTGCCTTGTCGACGACGCGCACGAACTCCTCCGGCAGCTCGGGGCGCAGTGCGAGTGGACTGACGGACGGCTTGTGGAGTATTGCGTCGAACGTGAGCGCCGTGGTGGCGCCACCGAAGGCCTGCCTGCCCGTGGCGAGCTCGTAGAGAACCGTACCGAGCGAGAAGAGGTCACTGCGCGCGTCCACGGCCTCTCCCCGCGCCTGTTCCGGGGCCATGTAGGCGACCGTGCCGACGGTCGAGCCCTCCTGCGTCAGATCGTCGGCCAGCAGAGTCGCGGTCTTCGCGATGGAATCGCTGGCCGCCGTTCCGGGATCGAGCTTGGCCAGCCCGAAGTCGAGGATCTTGGCGAAGCCTCTCGTGGTCAGGAACAAGTTGGCCGGCTTGAGATCGCGGTGGAGGATGCCCTCCTCATGGGCCACAGCCAGCCCGTCGACGATCTGCAGGCTCACATCGAGAAGCTCCTCGAGCGGCATCGGCCCCTGGGAAACGTGCTCCTTGAGCGTCGCACCGTCCAGGAACTCCATCGCCAGGAAGGGTGCGCCCTCCGACTCGTCGATGTCGAAGATCGAGCATATGTTGGGGTGATTGAGTGCCGAGGCCGCTCGCGCCTCGCGCTGGAAGCGCTCCAACGCCTGTTCGTCCCCGGCCAGCTGCTCCGGCAGGAACTTGAGCGCCACCGGCCGCCCGAGCCGTGTGTCCTCGGCCTTGTACACCACTCCCATCCCACCGCCACCGAGACGGTCGGTGACCCGGTAGTGGGAGATCGTCGCGCCGATCATGGAATCCGAGTTTGCGATGTGGCGATGCTAACAGGGGCGGTTCCCTGGACTCGATTCGACCTCCTTGCGGCCGCACACAGAGTCTTCACAGACGGCTGTGCCCCAGGTCGGGGGCGGAAATGCTAGCCTCCGGTCTTACGCCAAGTCCAAGTCGAAACCAGGCCCGATTCACAAGGAGACTGAACCCATGCGTCGACGCCACACCATCCTGTGGACCCTGCTGCTCACCCTCATTGTGCCGCTCAGCCCGGCCGACGCGCAGAAGCGCAAGAAGGCGGCGAAAGCCGAGACCGAAGAGGCCGATGAGACGTCGAAGATGTCAGCGTCGACCTTCTCGGGGCTCGAGTGGCGCGGCATCGGACCGGCACTGATGTCCGGGCGGATCGCCGACGTCGCCATCCACCCTCGGGACCAGAGCGTCTGGTATGTGGCGGTGGGCAGCGGTGGCGTCTGGAAAACCACCAATGCGGGCACGACCTGGACGTCGCTCTTCGATGGCCAACCCTCCTACTCCATCGGCGACGTCACGCTCGATCCCTCGAATCCCGAGATCGTCTGGGTCGGCACCGGCGAGAACGTCAGCGGCCGCCACGTCGGCTTCGGAGACGGCGTCTACAAGAGCATGGACGGCGGCGTGAGTTGGGAGCAGATGGGGCTGGAGAACTCCGAGCACATCGGCAACATCATCGTCGACCCGAACGACGGCAACATCGTCTACGTCGCCGCGCAGGGGCCGCTCTGGTCCGGCGGGGGTGACCGGGGCCTCTACAAGACCACCGACGGCGGCGCCAACTGGGAGAAGATTCTCGGCGGCGGCGAGTACACGGGCGTCAACGAGGTCTTCCTGGACCCGCGCGACTCGAACGTCCTCTACGCCGCCACCCACCAGCGTATCCGCACGGTAGCGGCCCTGGTCGATGGCGGGCCCGAGTCCGGCATTCACAAGTCGACCGACGGCGGCGAGACCTGGCGCGAGCTGACCAACGGCATTCCCGCGGTGGACAAGGGCAAGATCGGCCTGGCCATCTCGCCCATCGATCCCGACCACGTCTACGCGACCATCGAGACGCCTCAACGCGAGGTCGCCGTCTGGCGCTCGACCAACGGTGGCGGCAGCTGGGAGAAGGGCGCCGACGTCGGCTATACCGGTACCGGGCCCCACTACTACCAGGAGATTTTCGCCAGCCCCCACAAGCTCGACCGCATCTACCACATGAACCCGCGGATCTCGATCTCGGACGACGGCGGCCAGAGCTGGCGCCCACTGGGTGAGCAGTACAAGCACGGTGACAGCCACGCCATGGCTTTCGACCTCGAGGACCCGAACTACCTGCTGGTCGGAAGCGACGGCGGCCTCTACGAGACCTGGGACCACGCCAAGAACTGGAAGTTCATCGGCAACCTGCCCGTCACCCAGTTCTACAAGGTGGCGGTCGACTACGACGAGCCGTTCTACAACCTGGTCGGTGGCACCCAGGACAACAACACCCAGTATGGGCCGTCGCGGACCGACAACATCCACGGCATCCGCAACTCGGACTGGCGGATCACGATCGGTGGAGACGGTCACCAGCCCGCCATCGACCCGACCGACCCCAACATCATCTACTCCGAGTCTCAGGAAGGGAACCTGGCTCGCTACGATCGCGCCTCGGGGGAGGCGATCTTCATCCAGCCCCAGCCGGAGAAGGACGAGGAGTGGGACCGATTCAACTGGGACTCCCCCATCCTGATCAGTCACCACGATCCGGCGCGCCTCTACTTCGCCAGCCAGCGGGTGTGGCGAAGCGACGACCGAGGCGACTCCTGGGCGGCAATCTCGGACGATCTCTCCAAGGGGCTCGATCGCTTCACCCTGCCGATGGCGGGTCGGGTCTGGCAGTGGGAGTCGAACTGGGATGTGTGGGCGATGTCGAAATACGGCTCGATCACCTCCCTCGGTGAGTCGCCACTCAACGAGAACCTCCTCTACGCCGGCACCGACGACGGCCTGATCCAGGTCTCCGAGAACGGAGGCGAGAGCTGGGAGATGATCGATTCGCTTCCGGAAGTTCCTGCGGGCTTCTTCGTCAACGACATCAAGGCCGACCTGCACGACGAGGACACGGTCTACGTAGTGGTCGACGACCACAAGACGGGCGATTTCTCGCCCTACGTCCTGAAGAGCACCGACCGCGGCACCACCTGGACCTCGATTGCCGGCGACCTGCCCGACCGGCACATCCTGTGGCGCATCGTCCAGGACCATGAAGATCCTAATCTGCTCTTCCTGGGCACCGAGTTCGGCGTCTTCTTCACCGTCGATGGTGGCGGCCAGTGGGTCGAGCTCTCCGGCGGGATGCCGAACATCCCCGTGCGCGATCTGGCGATCCAGAAGCGCGAGAACGACCTGGTCGCAGCGACCTTCGGGCGCAGCTTCTACATCCTCGACGACTACAGCGCTTTGCGCGGAGTTTCCGAGGAGATGCTCGAAGCCTCCGAGGTTGAGTTGTTCGCACCCCGAAAGGCCTGGTGGTACATCCCGAAGCGAACCCTGGGAGGGAGGGAGAAGGCCAGCCAGGGCGAGGCGTTCTACACCGCCGCGAACCCGCCGTTCGGCGCCACCTTCACCTACTACCTGAAGGACTCGCTCGCGACCGCAAAGACCGTCCGCACCAAGGAGGAAAAGGAGATCGCCAAGGAGGGAGGCGATACGCCCTACCCCGGCTGGGACGCGCTGCGCGAGGAGGAGCTCGAGGAAGAGCCCGCCATCCTCCTGACCGTGACCGACGCCTCCGGTGAGGTCGTCCGGCGCTTGACCGGCCCGGCCAAGGCGGGTGTGCATCGCGTCACCTGGGACCTGCGCTATCCGAGCTCGTGGGCCTGGAGCGAGAGCTGGAGTGAAGACAACTCGAGCGGCGTTCTGGTCGAGCCCGGCACATACACGGTCTCGCTGGCCCAGCGATCGGGCGGCGTGGTGACCGATCTCGGCAAGAGCCAGACGGTCGATGTCGTGCAGCTACGCGAGCGCGGCTTGAAGGGCGCCTCGCCCGCCGAGGTCGTCGCTTTTCTGCGTCAGCTCGACGCCTTCAGCCGGCGCACCGGCGCAGCCGACCGCGCTCTCGGGGAAGCCGAGGAGCAGCTCGACGCGATGAAACAGGCGTTGATGCGCTCCACCGTGGCCGGCAGCTCGCTCGACGACAAGGCCCGGGCGATGTGGCGCCAGGTCAAGGACCTGCAGCTCGAGCTCTCGGGCAGCGAGGTGCGCGACTTCGCCGGCGACCCGGGACCGGTCTCCATCCAGACCCGCCTGTCGACCGCCTGGAGAGGCACCGGGAGCTCCACCTACGGCCCGACGCCGATGCACAAGCGACAGTTCGAGATCGCCCAGGAGGAGTTCATAGAGCTCAACACAACGCTCACTCAATTGCTCGAGACCGACCTGCCCGCGCTCGAGGCCGAGCTCGATGCCGCCGGCGTGCCCTGGACACCGGGGCGGGGGGTACCCGAGGACTGACGATTACCCTGACCGCTTTCGCGGAGCAGACTGGCTGGCAGCGCGATTCTCGGAAGTGGCGGTTCGACGACCAGAAGCTCAGCTGGATCCGGCGGCAGGCGCACCAGCCAAGAGGCCTGCGACGCTGATGTCCTCATCCGCCTCCGGCCAGTGAACACCCTCGCCGTCGCCTAGAAGCTGCCACTCGGCGCGAGCTTCCGGGGAAGCCGATAGTAGACGCGGGAACCAGGCGAGAGGAACCGTCAAGCGTCGACCATCAGCGAGCGTTACGGTGAGCTCGTCTGAGGTCACCTCCACTTCTCGGGCCAACGGAACGGTTTCAACGACGGAAGAACTCATGCCACGTCTCCAAGAGCTGAGCCTCATTATCTCGCACGAGCCCCTCGACCGTTGTCAACTCGTGCGCCGGGAACCGTGTCGAGCGAGCCAGACGAACAGGATCAAGCCAGAACTTCGCCAACGCTCCGTCACGCTGGACGTGGATATGAGGCGGCTCGAACCCCTCGTTGCTGAAGAAGAAGAACCGATAGGCGCCGATGCGCAGAACGATCGGGCTCACGTCTGGAGACTACCCGAGGCCCGAAAGATCCCCAAGAAACCCCCGAACATGGTGTCCGCAAGGGGAATAGACGGGTGTAGATGTGACGATCTCGGGCTTTGTGGCGAACAGCTGACCACCAACGCTGCACCCGTCGTCACGACGCGGCCCGCTCCGACCCTACTTCGTCTCGCCCTTCCTCTTGCGCTTGCCTCGCGAGACTTCCGTCGCCAGTGCTTCGAGCTTCGAGCCCCAGAACCGGCGGAATTGCGAGAGCCAGTCGTCCACTTCGGAGAGTGGCGTCACTTCGATCGCGTAGATTCTGCGGGCCCCGTCGATCGATACGCTCGCGAAGCCACTGTCGCGAAGCACCTTCAGGTGCTGTGAGACAGCGGACTGCCCGATTCCGAACTCCCTGCTCACGATCGCGACGACTTCGCCGGAGGCGTGGTCGCCTTCGCCGAGAATCTCCAGGATTCGCCGCCTGACGGGGTCGGCGAGAACGTCGAAGGCGTGCATCACTCGAAGAACACCGCTACTCGGCCGGCCATGGCGTCGGCGACCTCCGGGTCCTCACCGGCCTTCTTGTGAGCCTCTCCCCAGAGATTCGCCGCTGTCCGCATCAACGCCTTGCCTTCGTCCGACCCCATCCACGCGAGGTTCTCTTCCTGGTCGACAGCCTCGCCGGTCTCGAGATGAAGTGCCAGATTCAGGAAGGAATGGTCCCATCCGACCCCCGTGGCGCCAGGACCGTACTGCGCCCAATGCTCTTCGGCCGCCTCGTCCCTGGGGATCAGATGCTCCAGGGTCAGCCGGGTGCCGCCCTCGACCGGGTCCAGCCGCAGATGCACCCAGCTCACTTGGCCGCCGAATTCCCAGGTGACTTCTAGCGCCTCGACGGCTTCGCACCGGAGGATCGTGCCTGCCGCGTTGCTTTCGACCTGATATCGACCACCAGCCTCGAGCCCGCCCGAGACGGGCGCGAACCACCGGGGGAGCCGTTCCGCGTCGGTCAATGCATGCCAAAGGTCGTCACGGTCCGTCGCATACGTCCTCGAAGCGGCCACGACCCTGACCTCCTGGCCGTCATGAGTGCGGTCCTGAACCTCGCGAAACTCGGCGCCAAACACGTTCGAATAGTCCATCAGCACCTCCTAATATTAGTGAAAGCTAATATTAAATGAACGAGACGCATCTGTCCAGACGACGGGTATCCCGTTCCCGGGTCTCTCCCAGCCGGGCCTCCAACACTTCTTCTCGCGGGCTGCTGCGGCTGCGCATGGCCGAGGTGTCGATCGCCGGAGGGTAGAAGATGAGGTCTTTCGAGCTGAAAGGACCTTACATGCGGTTTTTGACAATCGACCGCTCGAAAGGGAAGATCGGCGGCCGCGATGAGCATCGATGTGGGGTTCGCCGACACGGACGACCTGGAGTTCGTGAGCCAGGACGGTTACATCCCGCGCGAGTTGGTCGCGCAAGATCGGGCTCGAGGAGGTCGTCGTCGCCGAGCGGTATTCCGAGCCCGTGGGCTACGTTCGCCTGGAGTATCTCTGGTCGATCGTTCCCTACATGGTGCTGATCCGAGTGAGCGAGGAGCACCGCCGGAACGGCGTGGGTAAGGCGCTGCTCGCCTTCGTAGCCCGCCATCTTCGGGAGCGGGGGCACGAGTACTTATTCAGCTCCTCGCAAGACAACGAGCCCGAGCCACAGGAGTGGTGCCGGCACGTCGGATTCGAGCCCGCTGGCGCGATTGAGGGCATCAACGAAGGCGGCGTCGACGAGGTCTTCTTCCGCCTGAAGCTGTGAGCCGCAGCGGCCGGATCATCGGCTGCGCTTGAGTACTTCCTCAACAACGGTCAGATGCAGTCTTCAGGCAGCTACAAGGACGGAAGGATCGCCGGTCGGTGGAAGTGGTTTTTCAAGACTGGGGAGCCGAGAGCGACGGGTGGCTTTGACGACGAAGAACAGAAGCACGGTCTTTGGAAGCGGTACCACGCCAACGGCCAGCTCTGGGACGAGGGGCGCTTCGAGCACGGCAAGAAGAAGGGAACCTGGAAGGTCTACGACGAGGCGGGGGAGCTGACCAAGACACAGAAGTTCAAGTAGGTGGCTTTCGGTCGCCTACCGACCTCAGCAGGCAACCCTAGCGAGGTCAGTTCTGACCTCGGCAAGGTCTACTCGGAGCCCCGGTAAGCCGCTGTCGACGTTGATCGCAACTGGCGAATAACCTTCAGCTTCGATGGTCGCGATTGCAACGACGTGAACTACGAGGACTATCACCAGCGAGGTCAGAGCAATGATGCACAACCCTCCCCATCCCGGCGAGATTCTGCGCACCGACTACCTCGAGCCGTTGGGTCTGAGTGTGACCGCGACCGCCAAAGCCCTCGGTGTTACGCGCAAAACGCTGTCCGCAGTCCTGAACGAACAAGCGGGCATAAGCCCTGCTATGGCCCACCGGCTATCCAAGGCACTCGACACGACGCCGGAGTTCTGGGTCAACCTCCAGATGCAGTGCGACCTGTGGCGGGCACGCGAAACAGAGTTGAGCTAGGTCGAACGGCTCGTCCCCGCCTGAGACCGCAGCTCGTGGCGCAGAGGGTGACTCACAGACACCTGGGGTTCCCAACGCGAACGGAGCACCTGTGCTGGCCGTTGGGAACACATGGTGTCCCCAACGGGATTCGAACACGTGTTGCCAGCTTGAGAGAGCGGTCAGGGGGCATCAAGCGTGACCAAACGGGGCCGTTTCCCCGAAAACCAGGGCGCTGCTGACCGGGTTGGTTCGGCCACGTGTCGGCGGTACTGTGCCAGGAGTGTGCCACGGGAATTGCCGGAAAAGGAGTCCAGGTCCTTCTTGAGATATATCGTTTCCCGATATACGATATATACACACTAAGGGAACGGGAAACGACATGCCGATTCGCAACTTCAAGGACAAGGAGACCCAGAAAGTCTTCGGTCGGCAGTTCTCGAAGAAGCTCCCTCAAGCGATTCAGAGAATCGGTAGAGCACGGCTCATGCAACTCCACTACGCGAAGACCCTCGCAGACCTCGCCGGCCCCGGCCTTCAGCTTGAGAAACTCAGCCGTGACCGCATCGGCCAGCACAGTATCCGCATCAACAAGCAGTGGCGAGTCTGCTTCGTCTGGAACAAGGGCGAGGCCCAGGATGTCGAGATCACCGACTACCACTAGAAGGGAGACACCCATGCCCAAGAAGATTCCACCCACCCACCCCGGAGAGCTCCTGAAGATGGACTACCTCGAGCCGCTTGGGATGACCCCCAACGCGCTCGCCAACGCGCTCGGAGTGACCGCGGCGCGGATCAATGAGATCGTCCTCGGACGGCGCGGGATCACCCCGGACACGGCGCTTCGCTTGGCGAAGTATTTCGGCACGTCACCTGATATCTGGGTCCAGCTCCAGGCGCAGTACGACCTCGACGTGGCGGAGGATCGGACCGACCTCCAGAAGAGCCTCGAAGCGATCCAGCCGCGAGGAGGCCGCGAGACGTTCGCCGAAGAGATCCTCGGCACAAAGGTCGATTCCTGGCTTTAGGCCACCCCCGCCCGCCGCTTCGGCTGCACCTCGCCGTGGACCACGATCTGCCTCGCAGGTCGGTGCACAAGCAGCACCCGCGGTCGAAAGGTTCCGATCACGTGCTTCTTGTCGAATCGCCTTTTGGACGACGCTGGCTTTCGCCCTCGGCGCCTGTGCACCGTTGGATTCGCCGCCTCAGACCGGCGCTGCGGACATCGGGATCGCTGCTGGACCAGCGATCGCTAGGTCGGCCACGGGAGAGTCGGCCCCGGAACCGACGAACGAGCCCAACGAGGAGGGAGACCTCTACGACGAGAGCTACAACCGGTGTCAGGAGCGAGCTTGGACGTCTCCCATATGGGTCGAGCCGAAAGCCGACCGTTAGGGACTGGAAGGGGTCGATCCACAGAAGTCGGGCTCGGCGGTCGGTGGCTGTCCGAGTCGGAAGATCCCCAAGAATCTCCACAACGTGGTGTCCCCAATGGGCCATATTTGGAACCCTGAGTACAAGTGGCTCAGGAAGTTTGAGAACCTCGGCTGGGCCTGCAGGCGCATTGAGCGGACCGGCTGATCGTGATCGTCCTAGCCAGGACAAAGGGGGTAATGAACTAAGCAAGGGGGTAAGCTAGACCGCAGATTATCCCCTTGAGTGGGCAGATTGCTCCATTCCTGGATAGAAGATCCAATGAAATCGCTCACGCCCGCCTATCTAGATCGACTCGCCTTCGGCGCACAGGACGCCCGCAGCATGCGGCGATTGGGAGAGGCTCGGGGCCAGCAGGAGTTGTTTTCACGCCAGCGGCCCGAAGTGCTAGAAGATCTGCGCACGGTTGCCGCCGTCGAGTCGAGCGAATCGTCGAACCGCCTTGAGGGAATCAGAGCGCCGAAGGAGCGCATCAAGGCACTCGTACTGAAGGAAACAACGCCGCAAAGTCGATCCGAGCAGGAGATCGCCGGCTACCGAGACGCCCTGGATCTGATCCACCAGTCAGCCCACGAGATGCGATTCACAGTGAACGTCGTGCGGCAACTCCACAGGATCCTGTTCGCCTATCTGCCGGCAACAGGTGGGGACTGGAAGATGGTCGACAACGAGATCGTCGAGCGCGCCGACGACGGCAGCGTGGCCCGCGTCCGGTTTGTCGCGGTACCGGCGGTAGCCACTCCGGGAGCAATGGACGAACTGACCGAGACGTACCGGGCGGCAGTCGAGTCGGGAGAACATGATCCACTGGTAGTCGTGCCCTTGACGATACTCGACTTCCTCTGCATCCACCCGTTCCGGGATGGCAACGGTCGGGTGGCCAGACTTCTGACCTTGATGCTGCTATACCACCTCGACTATCGGGTCGGCCGCTTCATCAGTCTGGAGCGGATCTTCGAGGAGTCTAGTGATTCCTACTACGAAACCCTCGAGGCGAGTTCTCAACGGTGGCACGACGGCAAGCACGACGTTCTCCCATGGATGCGCTACTTCTGGGGCGTCCTGCTCAAGGCCTACAGCGAGTTCGAGGAGCGCGTCGGGAGCATCACCGAGGGCCGCGGTTCGAAGACGGACCAGGTCCGTGCAGCGGTGGGACGCATGGTCAAGCCTTTCGCCATATCGGAGCTTCAGAGACTCACGCCCGGGGTGAGCAAGGAGATGGTGCGGCATGTGCTCCGACAGATGCGTGACGAGGGCATTCTGAAGTCGGAGGGGACTGGACGAGGAGCCCGCTGGAGGAGAGTCGACGACACCTGATCAGTCAATCGTCACGGAGCGCGGGCGTCAGCAACCTCACCTACGCGAGCTCCGACGCCAAGGAACGGCCTGAACCCGGGAAGATCTTCAAGAACCTCCAGAACGTGGTGTCCCCAACTGGCCCTATTTGGAACCCTGACAGCGGGTGGCTCAAGAAGCTGGTGGGCCTAGGCAGGCTCCTGAAGACGATGTCGCTGTGAGCGTAGGCCCGCGAAGTCCTCCGGGACCAGTCCATCGCATCATCTTGACTTCGTTCGAAGTCACAGACATCATGTGAACCCGGAGGCGCACTCATGACTCAGGTAACAGCAAGACTCCCTGATGAGCTCGTTGAGAAGGCGGATCGCGCGGCCAGTCAGTTGAATCGCTCCCGGGCACAGCTACTCAGGCAAGCTCTCGAGTACTACCTCGACGATTTCGAGGATCTCCGTCTGGCCCTGGACAGGCTGAACGACCCGGCCGACCCCGTGCTCGACTGGGAAGATGTCAAGCGTGAGCTACTCGATCAAGATCAAGAGTAGCGCCGCTAAGGCTCTCACGAGAATCGACGTCAAGGAGAGGACTCGGTTAGTCCAAACGATCGACCGACTGGCCGACGAGCCATCGGCGGGTTCGGCCCTCAAGGGCGAATTCGGAGGTCTGCGACGACTTCGCGTAGGACGCTATCGAATCATCTACGAAGCCATCCACCGGGAGCTCACCGTCCTGGTCGTTCGCATCGGACATCGCAAGGACGTCTATCGGTAGATCTCGCCAGGGCTTTGGCCGAGCCTCTATCCCGAGACAGAAGATCCCCGAGAATCTCCAGAACGTGGTGTCCCCAACCGCACTCGTTGATCTGTACCAGCTGGAGATTCAAGGCGATACTCGACGACGCGTGGCCTGATCCACTGCGCGCTGGTGTCCCCGAGGGGAACGGAGGGCTTGCAGGTCAGTCTAGAGCGGTGGTTCGTGGCGGCTTGACGATGACTGCCGACCCTACGGGGAAACGGCCAGGGATGCCACGAGCAGAGTCCTTGCAGACCTAGAGGGTCACCCGATCTGCCCCTGTCCTGCGATCGACTCGATGATCTCGACGAACCGGTCGAGCTCGGCGAGAGTCGTGTAGACGTGAGGAGTGACCCGCACTAGGTGGAGCTTGGCGGATTGATCGGTCGTCGCCGACTGATCGAGCGGCAGCGCCGAGACCAGGATCTGATGGCGCTCCCACAGGTGCTTTTTCAGCTCCCTGGCGTCGATCCCCTCCAGGTTGAACGCCGCGATCCCGCAGCTCATCGCCGGATCCTCCGAGGTGTATAACTGTGCTGACGGCAGAGCTCGAATCCGGTCTGCCCAGTACCTGGTGAGCTGGCGCAGGCGGGACTCCTTGCGCCCGGCGCCGATCGACTCGTGGAAGGTGATCGCCTCGGCGATCCCGGCACCTAGAGCAGCCGATCGGGTGCCGAGATCGGTGAACTTGGCCATCGGATACTCGGGAGACCTGTTGCTGCCGGGCGGAAAGAGCGGCCAGATCTTGTCCGCCTTGCCCTCACGGATGTAAAGGATGCCGGTTCCGATGGGCCCGCTGAACCACTTGTGGAGACTGGCTGCGTAGTAGTCGCAGCCGAGGTCTGAGATCGCGGAATCTACAAGGGCGAAAGACTGCGCTCCATCGACCAGGACCTCGACCCCGCGGCGATGCGCCATGTCGCAGATCGCCTTCACAGGGAAGAGCTGACCGTTGGTGTTCCAGGGATGGGTGACGACAAGGAGCTTGGTGCGCGAGGACATGCTACGCGCATACAGGTCGACGAGCTCGCCCGTGGAAACGGCCGGGACCGGAACTTCGCGGATCGTACGAACCCGCACGCCCTCCCGGGCGCTGCGTTGCTCGAGGGTGTCCTGAACGTGCCAGTAGTCGTGGCTGGTCAGCAGAATCTCGTCTCCCGGCTCGAAAGGGAGCCCCAGCAGGACGTTGTTCAGCGCTTCGGTGGCGTTGCGGACGATGGCGAGTTCGTCCTGAGAGCAGCCGGCGAGCCGGCAGAGCCCATCCGACACTCCGTCCCACAGGGGCGCCAGAACGTCCCAGATCATCCTCCCCGGCGCCTCCTGCTGTCGCCAAGTGTCCCGCACCACCGCTTCCGTCACACGCCGCGGCGAAGGAGACACATTGCCGTTGTCCAGGTAGAGAATGCTGCGGTTGACCGGGAAGGCGCGTTGTACGGCAAACCAGAAGTCCTCGCCTTCGAGAGAGCCATCGACTTCAGGGCCTTCTACGTCAGCTTCGCTTGCGAAGAGTGCCTCCCTCCGAAGCAGATCAGCCGCAGCAACGGCTGCGGTCGTTCCTGCCAGCGACTCCAGAAGACGTCGTCGATCGATCAGTCTTCTCACGGGTCCCTCCGTCCGAAACTCTGTCCGCTATGTGTCAATGCGACGAGCCAAGTGGCGACACCTCCGACTCCCCGTCGGATCTCCGGCGCAGGTCATTTGACTCGGCACCGTAGCGCGGCCGCTCTCGCAAACCTCCTGCCGATCACAGCTAGTTGGACCTATCCTACAAGAGGCTCGTCTACTGCTGGCTCGGAAAGGTCCCTTGGCCACAGGGCCACCACCCATCCTGTAGGCAGCAGTGCGGAACATACTCGGGGTGGCTCCGAACGACCTCCAGAGTCAAACCCGAGCACATGGTGTCCCCAACGGGCCATATTTGGAACACTGAGTGGAGCCGGCTCGAGGTCCTTCGGGACCTTGCAGCGCGACTTTCTGGAATGGCGGCCTGACTAGAGTTTCAGCTGGATCCCGCGGCGGAAGCACCAGCCAAGAGGCCCGCGACGCTGATGTCCTCGTCCGCTTCCGGCCAGTGAACACCCTCGCCGTCGCCTAGGAGCTGCCACTCCGCCCGAGCTTCCGGCGAGGCCGATTGCAGACGCGGAAACCAAGTGAGAGGAACCGTCAAGCGACGACCATCAGCGAGCGTGACGGTGAGTTCATCTGCAGTGACTTCCACTTCTTGGGCCAACGGAACGGCTTCAACGACTGAAGAACTCATACCAAGTCTCCAAGAGCTGGACCTCATTATCTCGCACAAGAGCCTCGACCGTAGTCAACTCGTGCGTCGGGAACCGTGTCGAGCGAGCCAGACGTACCGGATCCAGCCAGAACTTCGCCAAGGCTCTGTCGCGCTGGACGTGGATATGCGGTGGCTCGGAGCCCTCGTTGCTGAAGAAGAAGAACCGATAGGCGCCGATGCGCAGGACAGTCGCGCTCGCATCAGGAGACTACCCGAGGGTCGGAAGATCCCCAAGAATCTCCAGGGTATGGTGTCCCCAACCGGCCATATTTGGAACCCTGAGTCGAATTGGCTCAGGATTCTGCGTGACCTCTCCCGGCGGCCGGGCTAGAGAGCGGTGTGCCTACGAGACGATGCCTGCTATCTGAAGGCAGCGCCGCGATGGGCGATGTCCAAGATCAGGATCGCGGAGCCTTCCTCGTTGAACCGATAGATGATTCTCAAGGAGGCCACTCGGAGGGACCGATGCCCAGCTAGCGGACCGGCTAGAGGCTTGCCCGCCGCAGGGTCGTCGCTGAGTCGGTCCAACGCTCGATCTACTCTCTCAAAGAGGCGACGATCGCTTCTAGCCAGTCTGCGAAAGCTCTTCCTAGCGTGGCTGGAGAGCCTAACGCCGATCACCCGCGAGCTCCCGCCGCACCTCTTCCAGGGAGTGGTCCCCACCGGTCAGGAACTCATCGTCCGCCTCGACGAGTCGTTGCACCTGCACCTTGCTCGAGAGGATCTCGAGAGTCTCCAGAAGACCTTCGAACTCCTCCGAGGAGAGCAACACCGCTTGAGCACGCCCCCTGCGAGTGATCACGAATCGGTCGAAGTGATCATGGGCTCGGGCCAGAAGCTCGGACAGCCGGGGTCTCATCTCAGTCAGCGACACAGTCTCGGTGGCCATAGGCACCTCCGGGCAAAGTGTACGTGATCAAGTAAAGATCAGTCGAGGGCTCAACGTAACCCGACGCAGCAGACTCGCGGATCGGCCCGAGCCGTGGGGAGGACATTCAGATCCTCGCTACGGCCGACGCCTCTACCAGCCACCTCGTTCGCCAGTTCGCTCGATGGCCCGACGCACTCGCTGGGCGGCGCGCTCCCAGTTAGCGAGGACCGCGTCCTCAGCCCTATTCGCATCGCCGGCTCGAATCGCATCGATGATGACCTCGTGCTCCGCGACAGATTCCGGAATGCGCTCCACGATGTGCGACGCATAACTCCAGGCGTAGCGGGCGATCTGAGGCTTGACTGCCTTGCGCATCGCCATCAGCCGCGGGCCTGCGACCGCATCGAGGTAGACAGCATGAAAGGCGTGATCCAACTCGACGAGCTGGCCAGCAATGACATCCGCATCGCGGCTTGCCTCCAGGAAGGCTCGGTTTCGGATCGAGAGCTCTCGGGCCAACGCTTCGCGGCGCTCAGCCGATAGCTCGGCGGCCCGGCGAGCCGCCACCGCGTCCAGTCGGGCCACGATGTCGTGCAGTTCGCGTGCGTCTTCCCCGGTCAGAGCAGCAACAACAGGGCGCGCATACTTCTCGGCCCTGTTGGCTACCAGGAGGCCCTCATCCTGAAGCCGCTTCACCGCTTCCCGTACGGGGGTCCGACTGACTCCAAGGCGCTCCGCAATCTCGCGCTCGACGATACGTGTTCCGGGAGACAGCACACCGCGCACGATGCGGTCCAGGAGCTCCTCGTAGACACGATCGACCGTCTGCTTGGGTGAATCAGTTGATTCCGTCGGCATTCGAAACCTAATGGTATACCATCTCGTAGTTCTCCTCGAAAGACACCGTCCGTACAGGCGCAACACATGGACCAAGGAGAAACGATGACCGCCGAAACGAGCCCAACGCCCACTTTTCTGCACTATTGGCACCGAATTCCTGTTCTGATTCGAGCACCTGTGACGGGAGTCCTCGTCGTCTGGGTCGGCACGTATCTCGCCAGCCCGTTGATCGTGGGGAATCTCCGATTCCTTCCCTCCGTCCCATGGGCGCTGCCCGCCGCGGCGCTCATCCTGTGGCCCTACTGGTTGTACCTGTCCGGCCGCGGCTGGCCGCGGTCGACGGCCGAGGCCAGACGAATCTGCCTGCGCGGAGGTGCTCTTCCCTCTGGGCTGTGGGGACCGTCTCTCCTCGCCGGCGGCTGCGCCATGGGTACCCTCATCGGCTTGAAGTTCCTCCTCCCACGCCTCTTCCCTATGACCGAGTCCAGCCTGGCGATCGACGTATCCCAGTATCCGACATGGACCGTTCTGGGACTCGCCTTCGCCGTGAGCCTCACGGCTGGCGTGAGCGAGGAAGCCGGCCTGCGCGGCTATCTGCAAGGGCCGCTCGAGCGCCGCTACGGGCTGGTGTTTGCGGTCCTCTTGACTGGAGTGGTCTTCTGGGCCCTCCACCTGAACCACGACTGGGTCGGCCTACCCCACTTGCTCTTTCATGTCAGCGCCAGTGTGGCCCTTGGAACGCTGACCTCCTTCGTCGGATCGATTCGCCCGGCCGTCGTGATTCACACCGCAGCCGACATGATTCTGATCCCGCTCGCCGCCTTTCGCCCACCCCGACTCTGGGAGCTGATGAGCGCTCGCCCCATCTACGAGACCGGCTGGAGAGCGGCCGATCCGCTGCTGATCGGTCTGGTAGCGGTCTTCGGCTGTGCAACGGCGCTGACACTGGCCAGGCTCAGGAGGCTCGCTATCGCGAAGAAGCAGGCTGAACCAACTTCCGAAGACCAACCGAGGCGCTGACACTCAATCGAGTTGGCTCAAGAGGCTTCAAGGCCTCGGCAGGACCTGCAGGAACAGCGGCCTGACTCCGCCGATCGCGCGATTCCCGCAACGCATTCGTGTATAATCCATGCATGGCTACTAAGACGATTTCTCTAGAGCTCGATGCTTACGAGAAGCTCAAGCGAGCGAAGCGCTCCGACAGGGAGTCGTTCTCGTCAGTGGTGCGCCGAGCCCGCTTTGCACACGAGACCAAGACGGCAGAGCAGGTCCTGAGTGCCCTGAGAGGCCTGGCTGCGAACCACCCCGAAAGCCTGCTCAACGAGGAAACACTCAATCAACTGAGTGAGCGCGCCGGCTCGCGAGCCAGCCGAGCCCGCCCGAAATGATCCTCGATACCACGGTTCTGGTCGATCTACAGAGGGAGCTGCGGCGGGAGGAGGCCGGCCCCGCGTCGCAACTTCTCGACGAGCTTCGCGAAACGGAGGTCGCCATAACCTTCGTCACCTGGATGGAGTTCGCCGAGGGCTACAGGGAAGACCAGCGCGAAGCGTGTGACCGTTTCCTGGCCCCGTTTCAGGTCCTCTGGCCCGATGCGGACACCGCCTGGCGAGCCGCTCGAATCTCGCGCTCTCTTCGGTCGCGAGGCAAGGCGATCGGAGATCACGACGCCTGGATCGCAGCACTCGCCCTGCAGCACGGCCGGTCCGTGGCCACGGCCAACGACCGCCACTTCAAGCGGGTGCCATCCCTAGCCGTGCGCACGTACTAGGATCAGCGACCCCGCTGGGAACAGAGAGATGGGAGTGCTGCGCTGTACGGCGAAGTATCGGCAGCTCTTTGGCCTTCCAAACGAGCTCGAGGAGCCTGCATCACCCGTTAGTGGGCTTGGTACATGGTACGCAAACACTCTGAATATCGGCCATGGCCGATACCTCCACTACATGTCTGACGAGGCGAGGCTTTCGATAATCGTCGAGCTTCGTCGCCGCCACACGGCTGAGCGGCGTTTCGCTCAGGCGTTGGCCGAACTGCTCAAGCACTTCGGGACGGACGCTCGTTGCGCCGAGAGGGAAATCATGACGTTGACTTCCCTCGCTTACGCCCGGGCCACTAGTCGTAGCGTTCTCGGATCTATGAGAGACCACGCGCAACTGTCAAAGGCCTGCCTTCGCGACGAAGCGAGTCTATGGGATCTCATGCTCTTTCTCGCGGAGACCCCGTCCGGCCCTCTGGACTACGAATCCCCGGATCGCGTCGCTCCTCGGCTGGTAGAAGACAGGTGGCGAGGGCCGAGGCCCGTCCCCTAACTGGCACATCGCAGAGTTCGACAGAGTCGTGCAAGCGAGGATCAATCACCGGCGGCCCGACCTGCCGCCGAGAGCTCGCGATCAGGTGCAACATCGAAACCGCCGTAGGAGCAGGTCGAGCTTCTGGACCAGACCGGAAATGTGCCGTCAAGACGCAGTACCCAGAAGATCCCCAAGAATCTCCAGAACGTGGTGTCCCCAACTGCCCATATTTGGAACCCTGAGTGGGGGTGGCTCAGGAATCTCTGCAGCCTCAGACACCTGCTGGCGGGAGCCGCTGCGCGATGAAGGAGTCTTAGGAACGGCTAACCCGAGCTGTCCTGAGGAGCGCCGACCGCCGAGCCTCAATCTCTTCCGGACAGGAGCTTCCTGCCAACCATCTGGGCTAGTTCGGCCTCACTCGGGCCGTAGGCCGCAGCAGCTCCAAGTATTGAGTCGGCGATGCCGGTCCCTGACACCAAGCTGGCGCGGTTCCCGTAGGGAGCATTGATGCACCCAAACGAGTTCATTCCTCGAGGCCTCGAAGGAGAAACATGACGCACTGGAAGACGCCAATCCTATTGCTTGCCCTCGCCATGGCTCTCAGTGTCCTGCCGTCCTCTGCGGACGCACCGCCAACATTGGCCGCGCTCGACGCCGAGATCCCCATCCTCATGCAGAATTACGATGTCCCCGGTCTCGCGCTGGCAGTCGTCCAGGATGGCGAGATTGCCTTCAGCCGCGGCTACGGCGTCCGAGAGCTGGGTGGCAACGATCCGGTCGACGCCGACACGTTGTTCGCCATCGGCTCGATCACCAAGTCATTCACCGCTGCCTGTCTGGGTCTCGGAGTCGAGGACGGGACGCTCGGCTGGGACGATCCGATCGCCGAGCACCTGCCGTTCTTCGCCCTCAAGGACCCCTGGATCACTCGTCGGGTTACCATCCGCGACTTCCTCAGCCATCGCAGCGGCCTGGAGCCCAACAACCTGATCTCCTGGGATACGAAGCTCGGCCGCGAAGACATCGTCCGGAGGCTCCGTTTCCTCGACATCAACGGGTTCCGGAGCAGTTTTCGGTACAACAACCTCGCCGTCTCGGCCGCCGGACAGGTACTCCCGGCGGCCACGGGCCAGAGTTGGGACGATTGCGTTCAGTTGCGGATCTTCGCCCCGCTCGGCATGGAGCGCAGCACTGTCAACAACAAGCAATTCGAAGGCGACCTCAACGTCGCGTCGGCGCACGTCCAGATCGATGGAGCACTTCGGCCCTACCCACGCCAGGACCTCGACAACGATGCACCGTCCGGATCGATCTACTCGAGCGCCGCCGAAATGACCCGCTGGATTCTCGCCCACGTCCAGGACGGCACGGTCGACGGCAAGCCCGTTCTGCCTCCTGCTGTCATTCGCGAGATGCGCGCTCCCCAGAATCCCATCAACGCTCCCGACCTCGCGCGCTACGCACCCGGCGCCAACCTCGTCGCCTACGGCCTCGGCTGGAATCTCCAGGACTATGGTGGCGAGCTCGCGGTGGCCCACGGCGGCGGCACGCGCGGGATGACGGCGCAGCTCGGGATGCTCCCGGGCCGCAGGTCCGGTTTCGTCGTCCTGTCGAACGCCCCGTACTCGACTCTACCGGCGCTGATCCAGTACAAGGTCTACGACGCGCTCCTGGGCATCGAGGGCGCAGACTGGAACGCCCACTTCGAAGACGTGGAGCGCGAGGTCGAGGCTTGGTTCGCGACCTTCCGTCCTCCGGCGGCCCAGCCGGGGACTCACCCGTCGCTCCCCCTCGACGCCTACACCGGGACCTATCACAACGACCTCTATGGTCCAGCCGTCGTCCGCCTGGAGGACGACCGCCTGAGTCTCGAGCTGGCCGACCTCGGGCACAGGGCCACACTGGAGCACTTTCATCACGACACTTTCGAAACGCGCTGGGAATCGGGAAGGCACAGTATGGTCGGCGGCATGGTGCCGCTTATCGCCTTCAATCTCAGCGTCGACGGCGTCATCGAGTCCCTGACACCCGGTCGGGCGATCTTCCAGCGGGTGGTGGAACAGTGACCGGAGAGTCCTCGAGAACCTCGAGAACCTCGAGAACATGGTGTCCCCAACGGGATTCGAACCCGTGTTGCCAGCTTGAAAGGCTGGAGCTTGACATGCTCTAAAGGCATGTAAACCCAGGGCTTATCTGAAACAGAGGATTGAGAGGTCCCCATTGGGGTCCCCAACAGGATCTACGTTCTGCCTTCTGGCCGGCTTGACCAGACCGTCACGGATCGGACTGTTTTCGTCGCCACCGCTCGTAGCGCTCCCACTTGGCGCGGTGCTCGTGACTGAAGGATGTTGCTTCGGAGGGCAGGAAGACGTAGCCAGGACGCTCTAGATCGAAGACTCCGAGGGCGAGGTTGAGCCGCAGGAGTCCGAGCTTGTTCTCGAGGTCGGCCTGGGAGAGCCCTTCGAGCTTGTCAGCCGAGTAGAAGCGAGGTAGGTCCTCAAGAGTGACTTGCTCCCAAGGGTCCACGGGAGCAGGTACTTGCTCTTCGGCGGGCTCGATCGCCGCATCCTCCTTGCCGATGTCCCCCAAGGTCTCCTCAAGCTCCCGCTCTAGCTCCAGCTGGGTCTCGATCAGCCGCGCCATGGTCGCGGCCCTGGCCTGAATATGGACGGCTTTCTCCCTGAACCGCTCGAGCTCGGGGATTGTCGCGGCGTCAGCCTCGCCGCCAAGGTACAGCCAGGCCTCCTCGAGGTCGCTGCGCGCCCGCTCAAGGCACTGCCAGGAGACGTCCGCCAGCCTGGCTCGCAACTCCTCCTGACTGAGCCCCTCGAGATCCTCTGGCTTCACGAAGTCGGGAAAGTCGTCGGCCGTGAGCTTGGAATCATCCGCAACCACGGCTGCCTCACCCTTCTCGGTTCTGCTCCTACTCGAGGTAGCCGCGTTCCTTCAGCTTCTTGAGGTAGTCCTCTCGGGACTCTGTGCATCCGACCATCGCATAGAGAGTGGACAGTTCACCTGGCTCAAGGCGAAGCTGCCCCGCGATCTGTCTCAGAAGGGACGGGTGGAGAGAAGCTGACCGCAGATTGCGTGAGAATCGAGTGGTGGTGACCCGCTTGTTGTTGACTGTGAGGGCGACGGCTTCATGCTTCTTGCCGGGGACTTCCTCGAAGCCAAACTTGCTAACTAGGGAGGTTTTCAGTTCCCCCTTCGTCACTACCGGGCGCTTACTCACCGAGGCACTGGGCCGAGAAAATACTCGAGCATGTGCAACTGATGGGCTAGGTGTTGCGAGAGTTCGCTGCGTGACTGGTCGAGTTCAGCGCGTGTCTCGAACAACATGTCAAGGAAGTCCTCTAGGGCTTCATCGAGCGAGTCACCTACGCCATATGCAGAGAGGATCTCGTCACACACCATCGTTTGGCCGGCATCGATCTCCTGCCCGCTAAGAAGGAGAGGTCTCTTGAGGCCTGGTCCCTGCACCCGGAATACGACGGGGTGAGGTTCATACGGATAGTCGTCTGCCGAGGAGCTGACAGCACTTGGCCCAAAAGTGATCTGGTCGTGACTATTCAGCATCTTCCCCACCACTTGATCCCAAAATGGTGCGACCCTCATCGTAGCTACGCATGTTCTCAACGAGGGCGTGTGCCACACGTCTCATGGTTCCTGGCGAAAGTGCAACTCGCGCAACTGGGCGAACACTCACCATCTCTGGCGTTTCGGCATTGAGCATCGATGCCGGGGGCGTGGCCTCCCCAAAGATCAGGTAGAACTCGTTTCCCGAAGCATGGGAAACAACTACATGGTTGGCGAATACCGTCGACAGGTCATCGTCGTCATCCGACCAGACCAGCCGCACGATCTTGCGGTCCTCTTTCGGCACTGGGTTCATCCGCAGAATGAGAGATTAAACACTAGCATACCGCTGCCTGAACAACGGTGTCCTAGCGCGGCATCATCGGTGGTTGCAAGATGGGCGCCACCCGGCGCGACGGACGTGACCGGGTGACGCCTGGCTGGGCGAGATGAGGAAACCCAGCCGTTTCTAGGCTGCGGCTGGAGGCGTGTCCTTCGCCCGCTCCGCGAGCGTCCGAGCCTGAGCCGCTGCGATCTCATCAGCCCGAGCGGCTTCAGGATCGCGAGACTTGGCGATCTCAGCCGCAACGATGGTCTCGCCGACCCGAAGATGCTTGACGGCATCCGACAGAGCGTCCGCGAGCCTGGCCTGCCCGGGGTCGAGCTGTCGGGCCACGTGCCGGCGCATGTCGGAGGTCGGAAGCAGGCCGAAGGCGCTTGGGCCACACAGCGCCGAGACAAGCACCTGCGGGTCATCCGCGTGCATCGCGTCGGTGATCGCCTTAGATCGCTCTGAACGCGGTAGGCCGAGCAGCCAGTCGCGCACCTCACGCTGCTGCCAGCTTGGGACACGCTCGACCACGGTCGAGCCAGAGAGCAGCTCAGCCTCTGCCAGGACCGCAGCTGCACGTGCCTTGCTGCCGTAGTCACGCTTGATCTTCCCGAGCTCCTCGCTGGCCTTGGCGGCTGCCCGGGTCTTGAGCCGTCGCTTGGCCATGTCTCCGATCTCGAGGTTGGCGTCGATCCGCGCGATCTCGTCCCGGTGAGACTTCATCACTCCGCGCAGCGACCCGTAGCCGCTCTGGGCGCTTTGGAAGCCCGGCGTCTTGTAGTCGTCGGCGAACTTCGGGAAGTCCGGCAGTTCGCCGAGGGTCATGCTCCGTTCGTCCGTCATGCTGCCTCCAGGTTCGCGAGCCGTTCGCGAAGCGCCCTGACGTATTCCCCGCCTCCCATCCAGGACTGAACTGCCTGGAACGTGTAGCGGATTCCATCGGGTGTCTCGATCCAGCCGGGGCCCGGCGTCGAGTGGACGGTGTGCCCTTCGCGCCAGGCCTGCAGGGTTGCTTCTGGGATCATGGTTTGAGTTGAAACGTCGGCTTCCGTCAGTAGGTCTTTCATGTGGTCCTTTCTGCCCTAGCGGGCGTGTCACCTCAAGAAGTTCGCGCGGGTCACGGTGACTTCGCCACCCACGTAGTCCTCCATCACGAGATAGCGCAGCGCGTCCGCGGCGTGGTCGGCCGCCCGGGTATCTACATCGTCCTCGTCTCTGGGGAGCGTTCGCAGCGTCTCCAGGAGGTAGCGGCAGCGATCGGAGATGAGCACCTGCGCCTCGCCGTCGTCGGCAAGTAGAAGGCGCCTGAGCCGCTCCCAGCCACCAACACGTGAGCCCTTTGTGGATTCACTCACGCGGATGCCGGAGCGTTCGTACTCTGCCGCCAGAGAACCGCGATCGTGGCCGTGGCGAGCGAAGCAGGCGGCATCGAGAACCGCCCGCGTACCAAGTCCCCACTCATCGGCCTTTCCGTGAATGTGGAGCGCCGCGTCGGCGATATCGAGTCCCAGGCCCCGATTCAGGTCGTTGGGGTCGTGCAGGGCCACCTCGTCGATGATCGCCCAGGCCTCCTTGCTGACTTCCCGCCCATCTGGAGTCGGTAGACCGGCATAGCGAGGGCGAATGGCCAGGAGGGCAACCAGTGGAGCCGAGCGGCCATGATCGATCGACCAGAGCGATCGCCAGCGCGGCGGCCCTTGCTCGTGTACTCGCCAGTCGGGACGGAAGGGCTTTCCGTTCTCGCTCTTGAGCCACTCGGGCGACCAGCTGTCGCCATCAAGCGTGATTCGCTCCCAGTTGACGCCCTCGAAGTAGATCCCGCCCCGAACGATGAACCAATCACCCCCGATCCACGCCTCTCTGAGCTCCGGATCGGTGGCGGTGGCGGCCAAGAGCTGCGCCTTGTAGCTCTCGTGGTCGAGGAAAGGGTTGTCCTCGTGGGTGCTCGGGCAGCTCACGAACTTGGCCCCAAGCTCGTCGGTCTCGTAGGGCAGCCAAGGGGTGCGACCATCGACGTGGCGCTGGCGCAGCCAGCTGTGCCCAACACCGCCAGGGTTTGCCGCCATCACCACGCGCGTCGGAACGCCGCGGGGCGAGCGGAGGTTGCCGCGAAGGCGATCGAGGATCTCGGGAGAGGACCACTCGCCGCACTCGTCGGCTAGGAGCAGCGTTGCCGAGCGGCCCTGGAACTTGGTGAGCTGCTGCTGTGTCTGTGCCTGCTGGAGCTCGAGCGTCGCACCGTTCGGGAATCGCCACACCTTGTCAGCGCTGTTGTACCGGGCGCTGGCGCCGTAGATCGAGCTGTAGAGCTCGAGCGTCAGGGTCTCGAAGTCCCGGACGCCCGGGAAGCTCTGACGGATGTAGAGAGCCCGAGCCCGGGCCCCGTACTGCTCGGCGTGTCGAAGGGCTAGCAGAGCCAGCGTGAAGGACTTCCCTCCCCCACGACCACCACCGAGGAAGAGGTCAACATCCTCGGGCGTCGCCAGGACGCGCTCCTGGAACGGCGAGAGCCTGATTGCCGCCTCAGCTTGTTCGGCTTTCGCCATTGGTGCCTCCCTGTAGTTGCTTCCGCTCGACGTGGGCGGTGATCTCCTTCTCGTAGCGCTCGAGAGGTAGTGCTCCGGGCAGGGCGATCGTGACGTTGGTCGTGGACTGCTGCGCTGGCTCTGGCGGCGGGCGGTCGTTCCAACGATGGCGACTCTTCAGCAGAAAGATCGCCGGCGTGATTGCGCTCTGGTTCTTGACCTCGAGCGCCTGGTGGAGGCGGTCGAGCAGTCTCTTCTCGTGCGCAGCCTCGCCACGCTCGAGTCGAAGTGCAGCCACCTTGTCGCGCTTGATCTCCCGCTGGAAGTCGGCCCAGACCATCCCCAGCTCGGCAGCGACGCCCTTTCGAGTGCGACCCTCGCTCCCAAGCTCTTCGAGGACCGGGTAGTCGCGGCGGAACAGCTTGGACTTGAGCCTAGGCATCAGCTCGGCTCCACTGGGATGTCGCATCGTGAGCAGAGAACGATCCGTTCGCCTCGCTCATCAGCCTTCTGACACGAGCTGCACCATCGCTCACGTGGCGCGCGACGCCTGACGATTGGGGTGTCCCATAGTTCGAGGAGATGAGGCTTGAGCCACCGGATGCGTGTCTTGATCTCGTCGGCCGGGAGGCCGGCTGGAATGAGGTAGTGCACCCGGTCGCCCTGCACGTCGAGTTCGACACCCTGGCTACTGAGGTCGCGCAGCACCTCCACGGCCTCAAGGTGGTAGGCATCGATCACAGGTCGCCCTCCTCGGGTTTCATGTCACCGTCCCCTGACACCGATTCCGTGGCACGAAACCTCCCGCCATCTCGAGAATCTCCAACAGGCACAGGGTTTTCCGCCACCCTTGGTTTCGTGCCACTCTTATGAGTCAGGGGTTGACACGAAACCGGGAGTCTCCATGTCGATGGCCTCCCCCTCGCTGACTCATCTCGTTCAACGACGACACCGGCGAGCTTTCGAGCGCGATGCAGGGTCCTGCGGGCGATCCCGGCGGCCGTGGCCATTCGCTCGATTTCCTGGTACTTCGCTGGGCCGTCATCAAGAACGTCCCGAAGCCAATCAGCGGCCTCGTCCCGTTCGGTGCGCTCCTCGTCGTTCGGCATCCGAACAATGACGTTGGGGTCTACGCCGCTCTCCTCGCCCAGCCAGACGACCTTGGCGGTGGAGATCGTCCCGCCGTCGTCGTGGGGGACCTGTCGTTCCTCGATCCTGAACCGGAGAGCAGGTACGCGGTGCCTGTCGACGAGGTTCGCCTTTGCCAGGACGAGGATGCGCTCCTGGACATCGTCCGGATGTACGCCAACCGCCAGTACCGATCGGGGTCCGGTGGTGAAACCCTTCGAGCCGATGACGCGGGTCAGAACATCACGCGACAGCTCGTTCTTGTTGATGTGCCCGATACCGACGCATCCGCACTGGTGCTGTTGGGCAAGCCCGGCCAGCCGTGAGATGGACCGCTGGACCTCGCTCTTTCGATGAGAGTCGACGGACTGACCGAGATGGGCGTCGAGCGGGTCGACAACGATCAATCCAACGCCATCGATACTCTCAAGCGCAGTACCGAGGTCGTCTAGGTGCTCGTCTAGGGCGAATACGTTCCCGTCCGGAAGCTCAACAAAGTGAACTCGATCCATGACCGCACCTGCTGCCACCAAGCGCGGCAGGAGCACAGATGTCCAATCGTCCTCGTGCCCGACATAGACAACGGGTGCGGCTGTGCCTTGCACGTCGCCGGGTAGAACGCCGCGAGTCACCGACGCCATTGCGTCGCCCATGACGATCGTCTTCCCCAATCCCTCGAGGCCGGCGACCAGCGTCACCCCGCCCGTCGCGATTCGCTCCCGCCAGACCCATCGAGGGCGGGTCATTCGTAGGCTCGACGCTGAGACGAGCCGCAGACCACGCTCCGCCGGCTTCCTCGGCTCCGACTCGGAGAGCCTGCTGGCGATCTTCCTGTAACGGTCGCGGTAGTACTGGCGTGCCGCTGGACTCATCTCGTCGAAGACCGTCATGCCGCTCGCCCCCGTCTGGCGGCGCGGTCCATGTCGATCTTCTCGAGCCGATCGAGCTCTGCGTGGATCTCGGGATACCGTTCTCGGGCCAGGCGGTCCTGGTTCTCAAGCGCCTCAAGCTCAGCAGCGATCTCCGCCTGAACTTGGGCAACCCTCTCTCGAGCGTTCATGCCGCTGAACGCTGGCCCTGGTCGGATGTCGACTGGCAGATACGCTCAGCCGCCCAAGCCTCCAGATCTTCAACGCGATAGCGGATAGCGCGCGCCGTCAACCGGCAGTGCGGCGGACCTTCGCCGGTCCTCCGCCAGCCCTCGAGCGTCCGCCTACTTAGCCCGAGATAGCTCGCTGCCCCCTGTGTATCGAGCAGTCCAACTGGTGCACTTCCCATTCCGCCACTCCCAAATGCCGGAGTTCGTCCCGGCCCCACGGAGAGGGATGTGCCCTACTGCGTCTGTCAGAGGGGATTGCGTTCCGATTCACACCCATCTCACTCTCCCATCGGTCGCCCCTGCGACCCCACGGAACTGCTGTATTTAGGTAATAGCACGCAGTCACTGAACCGTCAAGGCCCCTTCGGCGTAGCGAATGTCATCTGCGGGGAATCAATTTCGCTGCTTTCGGCTCATGTGCGAAGCCCCGAGATCCCGTGCCTGGCTGCGTACCGGAAGGCACCGGCGAGGACGTCGTGCGCGTGCTGAGAGTGGCCGATCCTCTCTAGCAGCAGCGCGCCTTCTACCAACAGGTCGAGTATCGTTTGTGGCGTTGCGACTACGTTGGAGTCCTGGTCCCTGAGCTGGGGCACCAGCAGTATGAGCTCGTGAAGCCGGCGGCGCGCCTCGGCTTGCGCTGGACGTCCCCGCTGAAGCAGGTCCAGGCGTTGCTCCGCCTCGGACCTCCACGCCTTCCTCTTGCGCCGGAGCTCTCGCTGCAGTTCGAGCTGGTCGACGTCGAAGAGACTCGCCAGGTGTTTCTGCGTCGCGCAGTGGTACTTGAGCGAGAACTTGTTCGCCGCGTTGGGCTGTATCACGTCGTCACAGCAGGGACGCCGCTCGCTCTCGCTCGGCCACCAGGCGCCGTCTTCATCGAGGTAGCCATCGGGTGGATTCGGCGCGCTTGACCTCCCGAACTCTCGTTCTCTGTAGGCGGTAGCGGCCAATCTCAGGCGTTCCTCGGTAGACTTCTCGTGGTTGCGCATCGGGCTTACTCCTTTGCGTGACTCGGCCCGTCCCGGAGTTGCCGCTCCAGGCGGGCCGTCTTGTGGTTCTCCGTCCGGCTAGGGACGGGCTTCTCCTGTTCGTTGTGGGCGGATCGGCACCACCTCCGCTCTTTCCCCGAGCCCCAGCAGCCTCGCAATCTCACCGGAGATCGCGTCAGCGGCCGGCCTGAGTAGTTCGGGGTCGTCCGTGATGTACCGTTTGGTGATGGCCTTCGCCTGGTGCCCATGGCCGAGCAGAGCGCCCACCACGCCGGCGTAGCGGCCATCCTGAATATGGGCACCGATCGACGCGAATGAGTGCCTCAGACTATGCAGATCGACACCCCTCTCAAGCGGTAGGCCGGCCCGCTTCCAGAGGCGCCGGCGCGTGTTGTTGAACGACCGGTATGGCTGCCCCTTGGTTGCTCCCGGAATCACGTAGCTGGCGGGCTTCGCCCCTTTGGGCTTCGCGGATCGTAAGACGTCGATCGCCGCCTTCCCGATGACTCGCTTCTGCGGCCCGGTCTTCGAGTCCTTCAACGTCACGACGCCGGCCTTGAGATCCACATCCCGCCACCGGAGTGCATCTCCGCCCCGAGATCGGTGCGCATGGCCAACCACCTCACCACGCCTGAACCCGGTCAGAGCCAGTAGGCGCACCAGCAGAACGATCCGATCGTTCTCGGTCCGGTGCATCTCCTCCCCTAGCTGCCGCAACTCCTCACGGGTCAGAGCTCGCCGAGATCCCTTCTCCTCGAATCTCTCGACGTACTTGCAAGGGTTCTCATCGACCAGGCCCTCGGCCTGAGCAAACCGGAAAGCCGCTGAGAGCGCCGTCAGGGTCCGATTCCCTGCGACCGGGGTGTCGGCCAGCCTGCGATGCGCGCGGCGCACCTG
Source organism: Candidatus Multivoradales bacterium (assembly GCA_965223875.1). Lineage (GTDB taxonomy): Bacteria > Acidobacteriota > Thermoanaerobaculia > Multivoradales > JAHEKO01 > CBDCXS01. The sequence goes on from OZ245024.1 coordinate 509,559, forward strand.
GGCGGCCGTGACGGTCTTGACGGGTAGCTTCCGAATGCTCCCCAACTCGTCCCGGTGCAGCATCCGGTCAAACTCGAGATAGGTACTCTTCCGGCCCCTCCTCGCTCCCGTCTCGACCCTCCGCTCGAGATCGCCGAGATACAGATCGATCGCCTCCCCGAGTGTGGTCCCCTCTCGCTTGCGCTCTGCGAGCACTTCTCCAACGTCCTGCCCTTCTGCCTCGATGCCCCTTCGGTCCCGCGCAGCCTTGCGAGCCTGGTCGAGGGTGATATCGCCGTAGGCATCGATGAAGGTCTCGGCTCGGCGGGGCCCACGCGCCCGGTGCCAGAACTCGACCTGACCTCGTCGCGCCCTGACGTAGAGACCTGCCTGTCCACCATCTGCACGCTTGGCCTGGAAACTAGGGTCTGCCTGTGCTTCGCGGCGTAGCTGATCTAGGTCACGCTTGGTCAATGGTGCGGCACGCTTTGGCATAGCTGGAGTCCTTCGTGGTCCCCATAAGGGTCCCCATAAACGCCCGCGTTGTCAAGTAGTCGAGCGTAGACGACGGTAGGCCATGCGGGATAGGGGTCAGAGGTCGACACCTCGAGAAAGCCTGTTAGTGCCTGCCTTTGCCAGGCGTTCCTCCAGCTCGAAAAGGCCCTCTAGAAGGTGGTGTCCCCAACGGGATTCGAACCCGTGTTGCCAGCTTGAAAGGCTGGAGTCCTAGACCTGGCTAGACGATGGGGACTTGTTGAGTGCCGTGAGCGGCTCAGACGATGCGAGCCGGTGGGCGGGCGGACTTTAGCACAGGCCGGGGCGGATCAGAGAGCGGCGAACTCGTCGCGGGCGGTGCGAAGGATCAGGAGGTCCGGGTCCGCGGTTTCCATGCGCTCGAAGAACTTGCCGTACTCCTCGCGAGCGGACTCGTCGAGACCCGAGAGGGCGTAGGCGCGGGCCATGCCGAGGTAGGCGAGGGTGTGGACCGGGCGGGTGGAGTCGACGGCCTCGAGCCCCTGCAGGCGGCGGAACTCGGCCGCCGCAGCGGCGCCGTCCTCGGCCTGCAGGTATGCCAGGCCTCGAAGGTAGATGCCGACCAGATACTCGGGGCCTTCCTCATAGGGCGTCACCTGCTCGAGCGTCTCGAGCGCGCCGTAGTGGTCTCCTTGAACCAGCAGGATCGCCGCCATGGCGATGGGGACGACGGCCTCCTGAATGAGGGTGTTGGTCGGATAGAGGGCGCCGAGCTCGCCGATCATCTGCAGCGCCTCGTCCTGAGCACCGGAGACGGCCAGAGCGATGGCGGCGGCGGGAAGCGAATCGCGCGTACGTGCCGTGTCGAGCGCCTCCAGGGCCAGATCCCGCGCGGCCACCGAGTTCCCGAAGGCCGCTTCGCGGCGAGCCGCCTCGGCCAGCAGGTAGGCGACCTGCGACTCGAAACCGAAGCGGCGCGAGACCTCGGTCGCCCGGCGCAGAAGCTCGCGCGACTCGGCGAGGCGTCCCCGCGACGCGGCGGCGCTCGACGCGTCGTGCAGGATCCAGGCCTCGCCCGGACGACCCGCGAGAGCCTTGATCTGGGCCTGCATGGCCGCCTCGTTCCCCTCCAGGTAGGCCACCTTGTACAGCGATCGATAAACCGAATAGTACGGCTGCCCCCTGTCGAGCGTCTCCTGCGCCACGCGCTGAGCCTCGTCGAGCTGGCCCAGGTGAATATGCGCCTCCACCTGGTTGACGCGCGGTAGGACCTCGGATGGCTCGATCTCGACTGCGGCCGACGCCTCGCGCAACGCATCCTCCCGCCGGCCAATGTTGGTATAGGTCACCGCGAGGTTGTTCGGCGGCGTCCAGTCCCTCGGGTAGGTCTGCTTCCAGAGCTCGTAGGTCTGGATGAGCTTGTCCTGCTCTCCGGTGACCGTGCCGTAGTAGTGCGCGGTGATGTAGAAGTTCTCCTTCTCGCTCACCCTGTCGCGCAGCCCGAAGGCGATCGACTTCTGCTCGACACCCTTGTCCCATTCGCGGAGATTCGAGTAGATCGTGCCGAGCCTGGCGTGTGCCAGAGCGAACTCGGGATCGAGCTCGATGGCTCGCTGGAAGAGGACGATGGCCTCCTCCTCGAAGCCCTGACGGCGCTTCTCCGCTCCCAGGCTGAACGACTTCAGGGCCTCGAGCGAACGCGTCGTCGCCTGCTCCACCGCGACGTCGAATCTCTCGACCGACGCCAGGGACTCGCCGAGACGATGTCGTAGAGTGGTCGCCGCCTGCCCTACCGCCGTGAGGACCCCTTCTTTGGTCGTGGCCTCGACCTGCTCGCGTGCCAGAACGTCACCGGTTACGCACTCGAGAGCACTCAGGGTCACAACGTAGTTCGTGCCGATCGTCGCGATCTCCCCGTTGACAAGAGCCTTGAGGCCCTGCCGTTGGCAGATCTCCTGGCCCACTGCCACCGTGACCGGTGCATCGGGTTCGAGCTCCATGAAGGCCATGGTCTCCTCGACCATGCCTTGGGGAGCAAGCTTCAAGAAGGGGGACTCGTCCAGCTTGACCGCGAGCGCTTCATTGAGCGGGCGGTCCCAAACCGGATCCCCTGTGTCGTTGACGAAGTCGGTCAGAAGCAGGACGTCGGTTTCGCTCAGAGCTGGGGCCGGTGCCGTCCGCCCGCTTATCCAGAGCCAGCCCGCCAAACCGAGAGCGACCGCCAGCCCGACACCGAGCAGCCCGATCCAGCGCCGGTTCTTGCGGATCTCGATCTCGATCTCCGTCTGGCTCGAGGTGCTCGCCCAGGTCGCCGTCGAGCCGGTCTCGTCGAAGGCACCCGCACCCGGCACCAGGGGACCGCTCGGGTCCGGCGCCAGCGGAACCTGATGGGCCGCGGTCGCCGCTTCGGAGTCGCCGAAAGCGTCGGGTTGCAGAGCCTCGCGACTCGCGGCGACCATGCCCGGAACCGAGGCGCCCGACTCGTGGTCGCGTTGCAGTCGCCTGAGATTCGAGGCCAGCTCCGCCGCGCTCTGGTAGCGGAGGTTCGGTTCCTTCTCGAGGGCGGTCGAGACGATCCGCTCGAGCTCGAACGGCAGCTCGATACCCAGGCGCGCTGGAGAGACCGGCGGCTGGTTGAGCAGCTTGTTGAAGATCGCCGCCTGCGTATTGCCACCGAAGGCGCGGCGCCCGGTCACCATCTCGTAGAGCACGGCGCCGAACGAGAAGATGTCGGAGCGCGGGTCGACCGGCTCGCCCAGGGCCTGCTCGGGCGACATGTAGGAGACGGTTCCCAGGGCCGTGCCGGAGCGGGTCAGGTCGTCGACCGCCATGTCGATGGCGGCGCTCAGCGCTTGGGTCTCGTCCTCGCTGTCGACCCGGTACTCGGGAGTCAGCTTGGCGAGGCCGAAGTCGACGATCTTGGCCTGCCCGTTGGGTGAGATGAAGATGTTCGAGGGCTTGATGTCACGGTGGGTGATCCCCTTGCCGTGCGCCGCGGCCAGGGCGTCGGCGACCTGAATGGCGATGTCGACGACCGTCTCGAGCTGCATCGGACGCCCCGCCATGGCGTACTTGAGGCTCTGCCCCTCGAGGTACTCCATGGCGATGAACGAGCGCCCGTCGTGCTCGTTGATCTCGTGGATCACGCAGATGTGGGGATGCGACAGCGCCGCCGCCGCGCGTGCCTCGAGCATGAAACGCTCGAGAGCGTTCCGGTCGCGGGAGAGCTCCTCGGCGAGAAACTTGAGCGCCACGAAGCGGCCGAGCTTGGTGTCTTCGGCCTTGTAGACCACACCCATCCCGCCACCCCCGAGCTTCTCGAGGATCCTGTAGTGAGAGACCGATTGACCGATCATTCAGCGACCCGACGCTGGGAAACTCTGCTGGTATTGTACGTGCTGGCTTGATTCTGGGCCAGCCGAGCGGAAAAGGCAGGGCAATGGACGAACCGGCCGAGCGAGGTGGGAGCGAGGAGGTACGGTCGATCTGGTACCTCGCGGGCCACTTCGAAGGCAGCCGGCGCCTACGCCGCTTCCAATCAACGCCTAGCCGTATCGCATCGGGCGACACTCCGAGGTCGATCTCACCATCCCTTCCGACTCGGCACTGGTCGATGTGGTCGAGGTCCCTCCCGACTATCTGAAGTTCGATCTCAGTCTGATCCAGGGAATCGATCAGCTCCTGTCGAAGCAGAAGATGATCACCAGCCTCGTCGGCCGAAGAGGCCGAGGTCTGCCGTCAGCTCGGATTCCGCTGGGGCCAGGGCTACCATCTGGGCCGGCCGGTTCCGGTCGACGATCTCCGTCCCGGCAGGGACGACTGACCGATCGAGCGGGCACCGCGAAACCGACGGCCTGAGCCGTCGGCGGCGGTGTAAGAGATACGTCCAGGTGTAGCTACGCCAGAACCGCGAGAACCATCAGCGCCAGAGCGACGCCGAAGAGAACGAACTCGATCGGGTTCGAGGCCGACTTGGTAGCTTGCATGGAGGAAGGTTGCCACTCCCCCGAGCGGATGGCTGTGACGAGAGTCACACCGTCGCCGCGGACCCCGGGAGGAAAAGTGCGAGCCGGTGCCCGTCCAATCTTCCGAATGCAGTTAGAGATCGGAATGGCACTCCTCGCGGTCGCCGCCCTCGTCGCCGCCATCTGGATTCTCCGCGGATGGCTACGCAACTGGCCGGGCGGCTTCGGCCCCTAGTGGCCTGCAACGCCCAAACGAGGGCCGCCTGAGCGGCCCTCGGAGCCAACCAAGTTTCTATCGAAGGACGCGGATCCGACCCAGGTGGATCGGGTCGACGTCGAGGCCGATCGCCCGGAAGCGCCCGTCGTCATCGACACGAATCGATGCCGCGGCCCAGAGGTCGCCCTCACCCCAGCCCTCCTCGTCGAGCTCGATCACGGCGAGCGTCACATCGTAGTCGAGCGAGAGATTCCCCTGCTCGCTGGCCTCGAAGGCTCCGATCGGACGGTCCGCCGCGAGCACGATCGTGCGCCCGCCATCGCGTTCGAACTGATAGGCGTAGCGCACGTCGATGCCGAGCTCACCCTGGAGGGAGATCCGCCCGCGCGATTCGTACTCCTGGAGGGCGTTTCGCAGCGAACGGTCCCCTCTCGGGACCGATGCGCTCTCGCCAGCGGCGCGCACTACCGCCTCGTGCTCGGCCTCACTGCTCCAGCTGTCGACCGAAACATCCACGAGGCTGGTGAATCCGGTGCTCCGGTGACCACCCTGGGCGCGCAACCGCAGAGGTTCCTCTCCCGCTGCCGTCGACAACGTCGGCGCGAAGCCCATGGCCAGCGCCAGAACCGCCAGCACGGAGGTGATTCGAATCGTTCGTGTAGGTCTCATTGTCTGTCCCCTCGGGAAGTCTCCTCCATCGCGTTGGAGCCACTCAGTGCAAGCGGCGCTCCAACCTACGAACCGCCGAATCACTGGGAAAACCTCGACTCTCGCTGCCTCGGCCTCTCACATTCGTCCTCTCCGGAGGACGGTCGAGCGACCTACACGCGAGCCAACGCCCGGTCAGCTGGCCAGCCGCTTCACCAACGCGGCCATGCCGGCAGCGAAGAAGGGCGAGCGGTTGCCGTCCGAATCGAGCGCCACGAGCGACTCGAGCTGATCCGTCCAACCGACTCTGTCTCCGGCCCTCTCTCCCCTGGCCGGAGAGGCATCGGCCATCAGGGAGGCATAGGTCGCTTCGAGTCGATCGACGGCGCCGGCCAGCGACGCTTCCCTTCGCATGTGCTCCGAGACCCGTGCGGCCTCCGCCGCGTCGTAGCGGAAGATCGCGCGAGTGATCTGCTGCGGATTGGTGCGACGGGTGAGGGTCCGGGGACCGAAGTTCAGCCGCCGCAGCGAGTCGAGGTTCTCGGTCGTCACCATCGGACCGCTCCCCGGGTAGTCACAGAGTACGACGGCGCAGCCGGTGACCATGGCTTCGATCGCGGCCCGCCCCTTGGCGAAGACGATGTCGTAGGTCGGCAGGAGGTGCTCGGGCTCGGTGGTCACGCGGCCACATCGTGAGCCCACCACATCGAGTCGCAGATCGAGCTCCTGACAGGCCAGCCGCACCGGCGGGACGAACGAGTCGTCATCGGCGTAGTTGCTGAAGACGAGGGCGCGTCGGGGCTTCTCGGGAAGAGGGTCACGGGCGAAGAAACGCATCGTGTCGGCCCCGTTGGGGTGCCAGTCGACCTCGGACTCGGAGAACCCGAGATCCTCCACCGCGGCTCGGCGGCAGTCGTCGCCGACGACCCCGACGCTGCGAAGCGCCGGTACGAGCGGCGGATACTGCAGCCACCATCCGTCGACGTGGATCAGCCCGAAGATCGGTGACTCCGGCCAGGCGAGATGAGCCAGCAGCGTCTCGAAGTAGGAGTTGCCGTGGATCACGTCCGGCCGCGGCAGGTCCTCCGGGCGGTCGGAGACCTCGATGCCGTTCGAGCGCATCGCCTCGGCGACCTCTCCGAGAGTGAGCGACAACGCCGCCACGCGCCATCCGCGGCTCGCCAGCTCTCCGGCCACGTTGGCGACGTAGAGCTCGGTTCCGGCGCGAGCCTCGAGGGTATGGCTGGTGAGCAGTACGGTCTTCATCGTCGGATCGGCCTCGTCGAGCGAGCCGCCAGTATCGCCCATCGCCGTCGAGCGATTCAACAAACTCCAGCACGCTCGGCGGTCCGTGGCTGAGTGACCGAGATGCAAGCCGATGGGCCGCGAGGCGTCTCTCTGACAGACGACCTGTCCCTGAATCGGAGGACCGCATGCACCGCAGCCGAATCACCTCGCGAGCCGCTCGCCTCATACCGCTTGCCGCGGCCCTGTTCGTTGCGCCCACCGCCTACGGACACCTGAAGACCGGCAGCCCGAGGGTGAGCGAGGGCGATGCGGTCGAGCGCGGCCAGGTCATCGCCGAGGTCGGCGACACGGGTGACTCGGCCGCCGTCCACCTCCACTTCCAGGTGATGGAGGGCGGCCAGCCGATGCGCTCGATCCCGTACCGCTTCGACGGGGTCCGCATCCTGTCGAACGAGCTGGGCTCATGGATCGAGCCCAGCCCGGACGGTCACTGAGTCGATGTCGACACGTGCGGCACCCCGCTGTCGCGCGCCCAGGTGTTGACCGCCGACACGTCGGAGCTCTCGATCTCGGCGAGCTCGGCCTCGAGCTCCGCCCAGCGCGCCTCGAGGTCCGCCAGCCGCGCCAGGGCTCCGGCGGCGACCGGTGGTCCGGCGTAGTCGATGACGTCGAGAAGGTGACGCACCTGCTTGACCAGTTTGCCCGGCAGATTGTCCTCGTCCTCGTAGGTCTCGAAGTCGACCTGAACGACTTCCTCCTCCCAGGCGGTGAGCCGGTCGACCGCGCTGCGGCCCGTCGTCTGTAGCGCCTCGGCATCCGGGAAGGCGGCCATCAGCGCCTCCACCTGTCCCCGCGCCTTGCGGATCGCTCCCAGGCCGTCCAGCAGCTCGTTCATGAGCCCGGTCAGCCTGGCGACATGCCGCTCGACCTCGCCGAACTCGGCCGCGGTGGCCTCGACACGGCGGTCGGGCACCAGGGTGAAAGAGACCGTGTCCTCGGCGTCACCGATGGCGACGCGCGCCGTATAGTCCCCCGGCTTGACGAAAGCCCCACCGAAACCCTCGAAGATGCGGATGTCGTCGATGCAGTGGAGCCCGTCGCCCCGCATGTCCCAGGTCCAGCGATTGGCTCCCTGCCGCGTCGAGGGATAGCGGACCGAGAACGGGATGCGCTGGTCCATGTTGCCGAGGATGCAGCGCTCGAAGTCGCCCTCCTCGCTCGAGTACGTGCGCACCACGTTACCGTCGGCGTCGCTGATCTCGATCGTGAGCGGTCCCTCGTGCTCGTCACGAATGATGTAGTCGAGGACCACGCCACGCGGCGGGTTCGAGCCCGACAGGCCGGCACCCCAGCTCCAACCGGCCCGGATCATCTCCACCGTACCCGGAGAAACGACGTGCAGGGCTTTGTCGGCCATCTCGTTGGTGACCGAGCGCAGCCGCGCCAGGTCGTCGAGCACCCAGAAGCCTCGCCCCTGGGTCGCGGCGACCAGATCGCCCTGACGGACCATCAGATCGGTGATCGGCACCGGCGGCATGTTGAGCTCGAGCGACTGCCAGTTCGCGCCGTCGTCGAAGGAGACGTACAGACCGCCCTCGCCGCCGGCGTAGAGCACGCCCTGCCGCTCCGGATCCTCACGAACCACACGGATGAAGTTGTCCTGCGGCAGATCGGCGTCGATACGCGCGGCCGACGCGCCGTAGTCGGTCATCTTGTAGACGTAGGGCCGGAAGTCGTTCATCTTGTACCCGGCGACCGCGATGTAGGCCGTGCCCGGGTCGTGGGGACTCACGTCGATGGCGTTGACCATCGCGCCGCCCAGATCACCCGGTGTGACGTCCGACCAGGTGCCGCCATCGTCCCGGGTCACGTGCAACAGTCCATCGTCGCTGCCCACCCACACGGTTCCGTACTCGTGCGGTGACGCGGTGATGGTCAGGATCGTGCCGTAGAACTCGGCACCGACGTTTTCGGCCGTGATCGGCCCCCCGTTCGCACCCTGCTTGTCGACCTCGTCCTTGGTCAGATCGTCGCTGATCTCCTCGAACGTGACGCCGCGATCCCGGGTCCGCAAGAGCTTCTGGGTGCCGTAGTAGACCACGCTCGGGTCCTGCGGCGAGGCCGTGACCGGCGCGTTCCAGTTGGTCCGGTAGCGCAGGTCCTTCGAGTGCATCCCGAAGACGAACTCGGGGTAGGGCTTGATCTCTCGCGTGCGCTGGGTCTCGACATCGTATTCGGTCAGCGTGCCGTTGATCGTCGTCGCGTAGATCAGGCGCGGATCGTCGGGGTCGAAGGCGATGTGGGCGCTCTCACCGCCGCCGACCGGGAAGAAGTCCTTCGCCGAGATACCCCCGCCGTAGGTCTCCGACAGGATCGCCACCGTCGAGTTGTCCTGCTGGCCGCCGTAGATCCGGTACGGGAACTGGTTGTCGGTGTTGACCCGGTAGAACTGCGCCGTCGGCTGGTTCATGATGCTCGACCACGACTCGCCGCCGTCGAAGGTCACCGTGGCGCCGCCGTCGTTGGCCTGGATGAAGTTCAAACTGTCGTCCGGATTGATCCACAGGTCGTGGTGATCGCCGTGCGGAGTGCGTCTCTTCTCGAAGGTCACGCCCCCGTCGATCGAGCGCATGAACGGAGCGTTCATCACATAGACGAGATTGTGATCGAGCGGATCGGCCGCGATGTGCATGTAGTACCAGGAGCGGGTCCACAGGATCCTCGTCCCGTTCTTGAGCGACCAGCTCTCACCGCCGTCGTCGCTGCGATAGAGACCGCCCTCGCCCGGCATCGCCTCGACGATGGCGTAGACCCGCTTCGGGTCGCTGGCCGAGACATCGATGCCCACCTTGCCGATCGTCTCCGGCAGGCCACCGGAGAGCTTCCTCCAGTTGTCCCCGCCGTCGGTCGACTTGAAGATCCCTCCGGCCTCGCCGCCCGACAGGATGTACCAGGGCTTGCGGCCGTGCTCCCACATCGCGGCGTAGAGGACACGCGGATTGGTCGGATCCATCCTCAGATCGGTCGCGCCGGTCTGCGCGTCGACGGAGAGGACCTGCTCCCAGGTCGCTCCCCCGTCGGTGGTGCGATAGACGCCCCGCTCCTCGTTGGGGCCCCAGATCTGTCCCTGAACCGCGACGTAGGCGACATCGGGATCGCGCGGATGGATCTTGATGCGGGCGATCTGGCCCGCCTCGGGAAGTCCGATGTGCTCCCAGCTCTCCCCGGCGTCGGTCGACTTGTACATGCCGTCGCCGTGGCTGGTGGTGACGCCGCGAATCGACTTCTCTCCGGTGCCGACGTAGATGACGTTGGGATCGGACTCGGCGACCGCGATGGCTCCGATGGTGCCGACGTTGAAGAAGCCGTCGGAGATGTTGCGCCAGCTCGTACCGGCGTCCTCGCTCTTCCACAGACCGCCTCCGGTGGCGCCCATGTAGTAGACGCGCGGATTGCCGCGCACTCCCGATACGGTCGTCACCCGTCCCCCACGGTACGGGCCGACGAAGCGCCACTTCATCGCCGAATAGAGCTTCGGATCGACGGTCTCCTCGGCCGCCGCGACCGACGGCCCTGTCACCTGGGCGGCCACCAGGGCCACTCCAGCCAGTCCAAACCCGAGCCACTTGTGCATCGATATCTCCCTCTTCGTAGTGAAAACGCTGCGCGATTCTATTGGCTGGAGTGGCGGACGGCCACCGCGAGACGGCGGCCTCTCAGGCCCTTGCCAGCTCCGCGGTCGCCAGCTCGGCGATACGGAACTTCTGGATCTTGCCGGTCACGGTGGTCGGGAACTCCTCGACCAGCGAGATGTGGCGTGGCACCTTGAAGTGGGAGATCCGTCCCTTGGCGTACTGCCGCAGCTCTTCGGCCGTCGCGCTCTCTCCCTCGTGCAGGCGGACCCATGCCCCGATCTCCTCGCCGAGACGCTCTTCGGGAATGCCGAAGACGGCGATCTCGGCGACCTTCGGATGGGTGTAGTAGAAGGCCTCGATCTCCGCCGGGTAGACGTTCTCGCCGCCGCGGATGATCATCTCCTTGATGCGGCCGGTGATCTGCAGGTAGCCGTCCTCGTCCATCCGGCCGAGATCGCCCGAGTGCAGCCAGCCCCTGTCGTCGATCGTCTCCCGGGTCGCCTCCGGCTGGTCGTAGTAGCCGCGCATCACGTGGTAACCCCGGAAGCAGACCTCCCCCTGCTCGCCGATCGGTACCACCGCGCCCGTGTCGACATCGACCACCTTCACCTCCTGGTGCGGCAGGTTGGTGCCGACCGTCCCGATGCGCCGCTCGAACGGATCGTCGGGATGGGTCATGTGGGTCACCGGCGAGGCCTCGGTCTGTCCGTAGCCGATCAGGAGCTCGCCGATCCCCATCCGGTCGATAACCCGTCGCATGAGCTCCGGAGGGCAGGGCGCACCCGCCATGATGCCGGCACGGAGACTCGACAGATCGAAGCTGTCGAAGTCCGGGTGTTCGAGCTCGGCCACGAACATGGTCGGCACTCCGTGAACCGCGGTGCACCGCTCGGCGTCGATGGCCGACAGGACCGCTCCGGCCTCGAAATGAGGGGCGGGGATGATCAGCGTCGCCCCATGGGTGAGGCAACCGAGCGTCGAGACCACCATGCCGAAGCAGTGGTAGAAGGGCACCGGAACACAGAGACGATCCTCATGGGTGAAGCGCGTCGATTCGGCGACGAAGAATCCGTTGTTGACGATGTTGTGGTGCGTCAGTACCACGGCCTTGGGAAAACCGGTCGTTCCCGAAGTGAACTGGATGTTGATCGGGTCGTCCGGATCGAGCCTCGCGGCCAGTGTCTCGACGGCCTCGTCGGAGACCGCCTCCCCCGCTGTCAGGACCTCGGTCCAGCTCGTGATCCCTCGCGCCGGCGCCGCCGCGCGGCCCTCCGGGTCGTAGATCACCACGTGCCGCAGATCGGGCAGCCGCTCGATCGACAGCCCGTCGGGGGACTGCACGGGAAGCTCCGGCGCCAGCTCGGTCAGCATGCCGACGTAGTCCGAGCTCTTGAAGCTGGGAATGACGAAGAGCGCCTGAACCCGCGCCAGGCGCAGCGCGTGCTCGAGCTCGTGAGGCCGGTAGGCCGGGTTGATGTTGACCAGGATCGCGCCGATCCTGGCCGTGGCGAGCTGGACCAGGACCCATTCGATATTGTCCGTCGACCAGATCCCCACCCTGTCGCCGGGCCCGAGCCCCAGCGCCACCAGGCCACGAGCCAGTCGCGCTACCTCGCCCTCGAGCTCGGCGTAGGTGAGGCGGGCGTCCTGCTCCAGCGAGACGACCGCCTCATTGTCCGGATGCTCGCGGACGACGCGGCGGAAGAAGCCGTCGACGGTGTCACCGATGAGCGGCCGCCGGCCGCCGCGGTGGACGTACGAAACGCGGAGCGGCTCGCGCGTTACTGTCATTCGCGTCCCTCCTCCTTCACGAAAACGCTATCAGCCGGCCACGCGTACGACACCCCGTCTCGGGGTAGTCGTCGGGAGCCGGCCGTCTCATCCCGGCGGGTAGCGCCCCGAAGGCGAGCGCCAGCGGTATCCTCGGTCTCGCACAGCCGTTCTTGCCCGCCGAAGCCCGCAGCCGATGAAGTACACCTCCAAGCAGGCCCTGATCGACGACATGACGACGCAGTACCGCGCCCTGTGGGACCAGATCGGATCGATCGATCCGACGCGCTACGAAGAACCCGGCGTCTGGGGCGATTCGTGGTCGCTCAAGGACCTCGTCGCACACCTCGACGTCTGGGCCCGGATGTGCCTCGACTGGTACCGGCGTGGCCTCTCGGGCGAGGATTTCCCCATCCCCGCCGAGGGCTACACCTGGCGCCGGACGCCGGAGCTCAATCGACGCATTCAGCGCGACCATCGCGACGACGCCTGGTCGGACGTCCAGGCGCGGCTCGAGCGGGCGCACTTGGAGCTCCTGACCCTGGTCGACAACGCTTCTGAGGAGGAGCTTCTCACCCCCAGCGTCCACCGGTGGACCGGCAGCTCCCAGCTCGCCACCTACATCGCCGCCAACAGCAGTAGTCACTATCGCGCCGCGATCCGGTTCCTGAAGCGCTGGAAACGACAGCAGCGATCGAAGGCGATCGACGGGGCGTGACTGTCTCGTTCCGGAAGCTCCGCCGGCTCGTTCCGGAAGCTCCGCCGGCTCGTTCCGGAAGCTCCGCCGGCTCGGCCTCGACCTGACTCTCGCGGTCGTCGCTCTGGTCGCGGCCCTGGCCGCCGCAGAGGGCCTTCTGGCCCTCGCCGGCGTCGGTGACCAGCCCGGTGACTCCTGGCGCACCCTGGGGCTGCAGCGGCCGGACGAGGAGCTCATCTACTCGATGCGTCCCTCGTCCCGGCGCATCTGGGAGACCGAGGAGTTCGTCGAGCGGGCCAGCGTCAACGCCCACGGCTTGCGCGGTGCCGAGCTATCCGCCGACGACGAGGGTCGCTTCAGGATCGTCGTCCTCGGGGACTCGATGACCTATGGCCACGGTGTCGGCAACGTCGAGACCTACCCCCATCAGCTTCACCGGACCATCGCCGAGCGCCGGCCGGAGCTCGGCATCGAGGTGATCAACGCCGGAACGCGCGGATACGGAACCGACCACAGCTACAAGCTCTTCGCCACTCGCCTGAGACCGCTACGACCGAAGATCGTCGTCTTAGCGCTCAACTACAACGACGTCGGCGACGACATCAACTACCCGCTCTACGTCCTCGAGGACGGCGAGCCGGTGCCGCTCGACGCCACCGAGAGCCACCTCTACAAGGTCGCCCTGTGGAGCGATCGAGTCCCCGACTGGCTCGCCGACTACCGGATCACCCGCCTGGCCGTCCGCTCGGGCGTCGGTCTGGCCACCCGCGGCTACTCGAGCCAACCGCCCGACGAGGGAGCCGCCCAGTGGGCGCAGGAGAAGATCCTTGTCCAGCTGCGCTCGATGGCCGAGATGGGCGCCAGCGACGGCTTCCACCTCCTGGTGCTGGGCCTGCCGATGCGTGAGACGAAGTGGCTCCCGTTCGAGTGGCTCGCCGAGCCGATCGAGGGCATCGCCCCGCTACTCGACCTCTCCCCTGATCCGAGCTGGAGAGCCGAGAAGGAGCGCTGGTTCTTCCGCCTCAACGACCACCTGTCGGTAGCCGGGAACGCACGGGTCGCCGAGACGCTCTACGAGACCCTCGCCGGCCGGAACTGGCTCGGCCGCGATGAGGTGGAGCCCCCTCCTTCGGACGCCTCGCACACTCCCGCCGGGTCAGGTATCCCGGACTGAAAGTAGCGGCGAGCCGGAAGCGAACGCCACAGCCGGCAAGGGCTAGTCGCCCAGCAGCCGCCCCAACCGCGCCACGAGGTCCTCGAGATCAAACGGTTTGTAGATCACCTGATCGGCACCGCTGAACTCCATGAACATGTTCTCGCGCTCGGGGTCGCCGCTCAGGTCACGGGCGGTGAGAAGAACGATCGGCGTCGGTGAGCTCACGTTCTCCGCCGCCTCGTCCTCGCGGATCTGCTTCGCGACGCGGTAGCCGTTCTCGCCCGGCATCATCACGTCTAGAACCACCAGATCGGGACGGTGCTGACGGAAGGACGCGAGTCCCTGGAGGCCGTCTCCGGCGGTCAACACCTCGTAGCCTTCGGTTTCGAGGCGGAATCCGGTGGTTTCCAGAAGGTCGGGCTCGTCGTCAACCAGAAGTATCGTCGTCATTTATCGTCTCTCCATCGTATTGAATGGCATGCTCTACGACCGCGTGGCCGGTGGGTCCGTCGTCGGGAAAACAGGCCGGTCCCGACACGATCACCTCCGGGAAGTGCCCTTCGGCGGCCTTCTCCTCCAGCATCGCGACCAGGCGCGCCTTGACGACCATCGCTCCGGACATCGGAGTCATCAGCATCGCCAAGACGATGCGATCGTGAGCCGGTTGGTACACGACGTTGTCGGCCCGCTTGCGGAAGTGGGTCTCGGCCAGCTCGAAGACTCGGCGCACGTCCTTCTCGTTGGGAAAGGCCGAAGGAGTCTTCGTCTCCACGGAGCCCAGCCGCAGCACCAGGACGGTGAAGAAGCCGGCCTGCGTTCGGTAGTACATGACCTTGGATTCGAAGTCGAGCATCTCGACCGTTCGCGACGACAAGGTCGGCAGGCGGAACCAGAAACGGCTTCCCTCCCCGGGCCGGCTGTCGACGTGAATTCGACTGCCGTGGCCCGCCACCAGTTGCTTGACGATCGACAAGCCGAGGCCGGCTCCCTTCGTCCCACGGGTCAGATTGTCCCCGACCTGGTAGAAGCGCTCGAAGATCCTCGCCTGGTCGTCGAGCGAGATGCCGACGCCGGTGTCCTCGACGGAGATCTCGGCTCCTTTCGGAAGCCGGCGAGCGGACATCGTCACCCACCCGCCTTCCGGGGTGTGTCTCAGGGCATTGTTCACCAGGTTCGTCACCACCTGCTCGATCCTTCCGGCGTCGCACCACAGCAGAGCGATCGGATCGTCGCAGCTCACCCGGAGCTCGACCGAGCCCTCCTGCGCGGCGCTCTCCAGATTGCGCCGGACGAGCTCGAGCAGAGGCGCGATCTCGGTCTCCCGGTAGTCGAACTCCATCCTCCCGGCCTCGATTCTCGACAGATCGAGCAGGTCCGTGATGATCGCCGTGAGCCGGGCCGTATTGCGCTCGGTCATCGTCACGAAGCGCTCTTGAGCTTCGTTGAGCTCACCGGCCTTCCCGGAGGCGAGCAGGTCGACGCAGTTCTTGATCGACGCCAGCGGTGTCCGCAGCTCGTGCGACACGATCGAGATGAAATCGGTCTTGGTCTGGCTCACCCGCTTGAGCTTGAGGTTGGCCGCCTCCAGATCCTTCTCCGCCCGCCGCCGCTCCCTGACCTCGACCTCGAGCCTCCGATTCGACCTCTCCACCTGACGCGCGTGAACGGCGATGGCGAGCCTCGCCTCCTCGAGACCGGCGGACACCCTCTCCTCCTCCACCGTACGCTGCTTTTCCCGACGCAGTCGCACCACGAAGTAGCCGACGAAGGCGGCCGCCATCAGCAGGAAGGGGAACCGGATGAGAGTATCGCTGGTCCAGAAGCGAGCGTCGAATCCGCCACCGGCCAGCCAGAAGTAGATCACCGTACCGACTCCCGCGGCGAGCACGATGAGGGGCAGGCTCTCACCGAGCGCGGCCAGAAGCAGAACCCCGAAGTACAGAAGAAAGAACTCGCTGCCGAACTCTCCCGAATAGACCAGGGCGAGGGTCACCAGGGCGATGTCGAGCAGGATCACGCCGCCGATCACCCCGACACCCTCCATTCGGCGCGGCGCGAGCAGCAGCAGGAGAAGGTTCGACGCCAGGACCGCGACCAGTCCGAGGCTGATCGCCGGAGGCGGTGCGGCGAAATCGCGGGCCACCAGAAGGAGGTACGCAGCCGTGATCCAGAAGGCGGATCGGAGCACGACGAAGGTGCGCTGGCGCGGCGAAGAGCCGGGGACCCTGGCCGTCGGAGCCGGAGCCTCGCCCCGCGGCTCTCCGGAGCTAGGCAACGAACTCACTGTCATCAGACTCGCACTTCTTCGGGGCCTACGATCCCCCGACCATCCGGAGCCCGGATAGCAATCTTTGAGTCACCGCGACGCGCTCACCCGGGTCAGACCACAGCCTACGGGGTACCGAGCCTGCTCTCAGTGATGCAGTGGCGGCGTCGACAGCGCGGGCTCGTTCTCGAAGCCCGGCTCCCGCAGCATCAATGGCGGCGCCGGGGCTGGCCTCGACAATTGCGATCTCTGGACGAGCAGCAGTAGCGGTGAATGGGGAACCGTCGTCACTCTGCGGGCGGACTGGATCAATGACCCCAATGTCTCCGGGACTCCCTGGCGCGCCACGATCGAGGCCTGTACGGGCGCGCCGGTCTGGTGTGTCGAGGACTGATTCCCGCGGACCGACCCAGATGATCGTGGAGCGGTCGAACCCGTAGGGCCGACCGCAAGCGGGCCGATGCGATGACCGGAGCCCCGGGCCGGGGCTCGAGAGGATAGGAGCCGATCCTCAGGGAGTCGAGGGAACCGGTACAGCGCCGCTCGTCTCGCAACTGGACGCCGCGAGCGCTTCGAGCCAGCACCGATCGTCCTCGAGGACCACAGCGCCGGTGCCCGCCCCCTGAGCGTCCGTCCGCACCCAGATCGGTGGCAGCTGGAAGGGCTCGCCGATCTCGAAGCTCGCGCCGTGGCAGACGACGCCTCCCTTGACCCAGCCGGTGTTGGTCATCGCCGCCACCACGCCGACCTCGGAGTTCGGCGGCGCGTTGAGGACCGACACCGTGACCGGTCCCGGGCAAGTGCCGCTGGCCGACAGATGGAGGCTCGGACCGACGTAGCGTTGGCCGAAGACGCCGACGGAGTCCCCGTCCTGGACGTAGCTCCCCCACACCACCACGAAGTCCCCGTCCGCACTCGACGCCACATCGGGACGGAACTGGGTGTAGGTCGTGTAGCTGTTGACCTGGAACGCCGTGGTCAGGGGCGTCCCGTCCGGCGCGTACTGGCGAGCGAAGATATCGCTGTAGCTCGCCACCGGACCGTCGTCGGCCCACGCCACGACGAAGGCGCCGGTCGCATCGGAGGCCACCGCGGGCTCGATGCCGGACGGGCTGACGAGAAACTCGATGCCCAGCGGCTGGCCGGAGGCGTCGAAGCGCTGCCCGGCGATGCCGGGAGCGCCCGACCACACGACGACGAAGTTCCCGCCCGGATCCATCGCCACGACCTGCCCACGCTCGGAGCTCCCTGTGTTCGTGTTGACGGCGAACTCGCCGCCCCTCGGCACTCCGGCCACGTCGTAGAGCTGCCCGAAAACGCCGCCCTTCTCGCCGTCCTGCTCGTAGCTCTCCCAGACGACGACGAAGTTCCCGCTGGCGTCGGCCGCCGCCACGGGGTACCTCTGGTAGTCCGTCGTATAGGTGTTGACCTGGAACTCACCGCCCAGCAGAGCCCCGGAAGCATCGTAGAGCTGGCCGAAGACCCCGGTATCGCTACCGTCCTGCTCGTCGCTGGTCCAGACGACGACCGTGTTCCCGTTGCCTCCGACGGCGGCTTCGGGCTTTATCTGCAGCTCGGGCGTGTAACTGTTCACCAGGAACTCGCCGTCGAGAACAGTCCCCGCAGCGTCGAACTGCTTACCGATGATCTCGCGATCGCCGGGTAGCGCCGACCAGGCCCACTCCCAGTAAACGGCGAAGTTTCCCGCCGCGCCCATGACGACATCGGAGAACCACTGTTCCCCGTCCTGCTGCCGGTTGACGCGGAACTCGTCGCCCAACCGGTTTCCCGCGACGTCGTACCGCTGGCTGAACACACCGTCGTCGTCGTCGTCGGGGCCGTGCCAGACGACGACGAACTCTCCCCGCCCGTTCATCGCCACCGCCGGCGTGTACTGGCGGCCGCTGGTCGTGGTGTTGACCTGGAACTCACCCCCGATCGGCTGCTGGGCCGCCAACCGAGCCACCGGGATCAAGCAACCCACCAGGGAGAGGTGGACTACCACCGCGATACAAATCGATCCGAGCCGCAAGACTCCCCTTCAAACGACAAACAGTTCAGCGGACACCACACTCGCCTCCCGGAACAAGCCGGTACCCGCTACAACTGTACACGAGGCACGAAAGTGCAACGGTCAAAGTATCTGGTATTCCGGCTTCGCCGTCCAGACCATCAGCATAGTAGCGACCCTCCAGTCATCGTCAAAGGGGATCCAGGCACTATCCTGGTTGGGTCGTGCTTTTCCACACTTCTGACCAAGCCAACCGAAAGAAGGCAATGTACAACGGAAACGGAACGATCGCAGTCCGAAGCATCGAAGAGTTTGTGTCGCTAATTGCTATCCACCGGCAGTTCAAGCTCGGGCGGGGCGAGCCTCGCGCTTACGAGAAGGGTTGCTATCCGTCGGTCTGGCGCAAGGGACATCGATTTGCCGACCGGACGCCAGTTCGAACAGGGAGCAGCTTCACTCGTGGAGAGCTCGAGGCCTTGAAGGCCTGCGAGAGAGACTTCCAGGATGGGAACCTGGACGACCGGTTTATCCGCCGGCTCGAGAACCTACCGGCGGTCGAGGACTGCATCGACACCGAGGACCTCCTGGTCTGGGCGGCTCTCGCTCAGCATTACAACGATGAGATGCAGTATCCGACCCGTCTGCTCGACCTGACCTCAGATCCTCTCGTTGCATTGTTCTTCGCTGTCTGTTCGCAGCCAGACGAGAACGGCTTCGTTTTTGCTTTTCATGGGAACTACAACCGGCTCTTCGAAGCAGCCCGCCGGGAACCTCCTGGCCAGTGCTTCGACATCACGTTGTTCTGGAACGAACAGGGCCATAAGTTCACACTGAATGCAAACACGGTCATGGTCTTCGAGCCGAGCTTTCCGAACCAGAGGCTAGCTGTTCAGCGAGGGCACTTCGGATTCACTAGGGGAATCGACCAGCATCTAATGAATCTCAGCCCATTGATCTACGAGATCCCCTACGAGAGAAAGGAGAGCATCGTCCAGGCCCTCGAGGGACTGAACGTCAGTGAGGAATGGCTCTTCCCTAAGACGACTTGGCAGCCAGCACGTCCATCGCGGCTAAGACATCGTCGTCGGTCGGGTGTACATAGCGCATCGTCGTTGTGATGCTCGAGTGACCGAGGATCTTCTGCAGTACTGGCACCGGAATGCGACGGGCGAGATCAGTCGCCACCGAATGTCGAATGTCATGAATTCGAGCAGGCCGCCCTTCGCCATCAGAAAGGTCGAGATCCTGGACCAGCCTGCGCCAGGCCCTGTCGATATTGACCAGGTGCTTGCCCGGTATGGCGCCCGGGAACACACACGGTCCCTGACGTGGTGCCAAGCGCAGCACCTCGACCGCCTCTTTTGAGAGTGGGATCTTGCGCTGACCGGTCTTGCCGTCCACCTTCACCCAGCGCCCCTCCATATCGACGTCGGTCCATCGCATCGAGAGGACCTCCGACTTGCGGGCCCGGTCAGGAGAAGCAACTGGATTGCCAGGCTAGCGCCAGGCGAGAAAGCTCCAGCAGTGATCTCTTGGCGGGCGCGGTCCCGATCACCTGGAGACAGGTAGGTCTCTCTCCTCACCTCCTTGAATCGCTTAACGCTCTTCGTTGGCTTCAACGTGGGGTCAGATAGGCCATGCCGCTCGGCGACGGTGAACAAACGCGATAAGAGCGATAGCGCTCGGTTCGCGTTGGCCTCACCGGTCGCCTTTCCAAGACGCTGATGCCAGATCGTCACGTCACTGTGGCGAACAGCTGTCGCCTTCAGCTTGCCGAAAGTAGGGGCGATCCCATTGAAGTCTTGGGCGCTCTTACGAGCCTGGGAAACCGTCCGAGTAGGAAACCTTCCAAGCGTGACCTTGTACTGGCGCCCGTCACGCCGGTACTTATAGGTGAACGATTTTGATCCGCTGGGCGTGATCCGCAGGCCGAAATGCGGTGTCAGGGTTTCCCAGATGACGTATTCAGAAGGCTGCGCTCTTGCAGATATGGCTACTGACTTGGTCAGTCGCTTCTTTATGGTACCGCTATGGCACCAAGCCTAGGACATTCAGAGCATATTCGGGGTACGTTCCCGGCATAACAGGACCTCCTGAAGAAGGCCCTAAGAACCAGCGAAAACCTAGGATCTACTTGCCGCAAAGGAGTATTCTGATGGTGGGCCGTGAGGGAATCGAACCCCCGACCATCAGATTAAAAGTCTGCAGCTCTACCAACTGAGCTAACGGCCCACGGGATCGGGCGCTTGGCGCTGTGCGATCCGGGCGAAAAGTAGCACAGGGGGGCGGGGGGACCAAGGGTTGGGCGGGCACGGGGTAGCCGGATCGATGTCGGGGTGGGATCTCTCCGCTTCGCGGCCGGTGGCCGCTACGGTCGAGATGACGAAGGGGGAGGGCGTGGAGACTTGACCTACGGCCGGCAGGGGCGCCGGCCGCTTCAGGACCCTGACTGTCTCTACAGGCGGTTTGAGGTCAGGGTCTGGAAGACGGTGTCGCGGCGGATGCAGGTCTCTTCACGGCGGGGGCCGGTGGAGACGATGCTGACCGGGGCTCGCAGGGCGTGCTCGATGTACTGGACGTACTGCTGGGCGGCGGTCGGGAGCTCCTCGAAAGACGTCGCGGCGACGGTGTCGGTCTGCCAGCCGGGTAGGGTCTCGTAGACCGGCTCGGCGCGGGCCAGGGCGGCGAGATCGGCGGGGAACTGCCGGGTCTCCTCGCCGTCGATCCGGTAGGCGACGCAGACGGGGATCTCCTCGAGGGTGTCGAGGACGTCCATCTTGGTCAGGGCGATCGACGAGATGCCGTTGACGCGGCGCGCGTATCCGGCGGCCACGAGGTCGAGCCAGCCGCAGCGTCGCGGACGCCCGGTGGTGGTGCCGAACTCGGTGCCCCGCCCACGGATGAAGTCGCCCAGCTCCCCCAGCAGCTCGGTCGGGAACGGTCCCTCCCCCACCCGGCTGGTGTAGGCCTTGAGGACCCCGATGACGCCATCGATCATCGCCGGCGGGACGCCGGAGCCGGTGCAGGCGCCTCCAGAGGTCGAGCTCGAGCTGGTGACGAACGGGTAGGTTCCATGGTCGATATCGAGCAACGCGCCCTGGGCACCCTCAAAGAGGATCGAGCGGCCCTCGTCGAGCCAATCGTGCAGGAGGTAGGTCGTATCGGTGACCAGCGGCTCGAGACGGTCGCGCCACTCGCGGCACAGCTCGGCCATCACCTGGGCGTCTTCGGGCCGCTCCAGTGCACGCGTCAGGGCACCGATGCGCCGGTCGAGGTCCTCCGACCAGAGATCGCAGAAGCGAACACCCTCACGTGACACCTTGGTCTGATAGGCGGGTCCGATGCCCCGGGCCGTGGTTCCGATTTTGTCGTCACCGCGGGCCGCTTCGAGAGTTTCGTCGCGCTGCATGTGGACCGGCAGGAGGACCTGGGCCCGGTCGGAGATGAACAGGCGTCCTTCCGGCTCGATGCCCATCTCGATCAGGCCGTCGAGCTCCTCGAAGAGAGCTCCGGCGTGAATGACCATGCCGTTGCCGAGAACGCAGGTCATTCCCTCGTGCAGGATGCCCGAAGGCACCAGATGGAGGGCGTAGTGGCGATCCTCGAACTTGACCGTATGGCCGGCGTTGTTGCCACCCTGGTAGCGAACCACGCCGTCGAAGGCCGGGCAGAGCAGATCGACGATCTTTCCCTTGCCCTCGTCGCCCCACTGCATGCCGACGATGACTGTGCTGGCCATGACGAGTTCGTCTCTGTTCGGGTCGGGCCTTGATGACCTGCCGGGGCCCTGCTGATCTCGAGGGCTTTGCCGGACCGCGCGGACAGTACCAGAAGGCGCGACACCTGGGCAACGCGGCTGATCGTACGACAAAACGGCCGCCCGAACCGGGCGGCCGTCGAAAGATCGATTCGATCGTGATCCTAGGGAATCGGGTCGGGATCGCTGTCCGTGCAACTGGCGAAGTCGAGGGCGAAGATCTGCCTGCCGCAATCCCCGGCCCCGAGATTGACCGTCCTCGAACCGTTGCCCGAAGCATCCGTGACGAACGGGCCGAGGCTGCCGATCGGCTCGCCGAGACCGAAGATCGTCCCCTTGCAGCGGGTGCCCATGAGCTGGAAGTTGCTGCCCGGAGTTCCGATCGCCATCACCACCTCGGAGTTCGGCGACGCGTTGGCGACGTGAATAGTGACGTTGCCCGGACAGGAGCCGGTAACCGACGACTGGATCGCACCGTTGCGGAACAGCTCCGTGTAGTCGTCGTTGAGGTTGCTGGCCATCCAGTTCTCGCGCTGTCCGGCGATGCCGGTGGGGACGCCGTTGTGGGTGACGCCCGGGTTCGACCAGTGGGCCACGCGGGTGCAGCCGCCGACGCACTGATTGGAGTAGGACATGATCGTGCGGTACGAGCCGCTGACGAAGTGGCCGAAGGCGAACGGGTGCGAGGCGGAGCCTGGAGGCGCTCCGTTGGCTGGATCGTGCTCGAAACCCTGGTTGTGGCCGTGCTCGTGGGCGTAGGTCAGGTTGCCGACCGCGCAGACGCGGGCCGTGACCTGAAAGGCGCTGTCGGCGAAGGTGTGGCTCGGATTGCGCATCACGTAGGCCACGCCGCAGGCCGCGGGCCAGTTCTCGATCGTGAAGCCGACCATGTCGGCGCGATACTGGTTGCGCAGCGCCCTGACGCCCGGGTCGTTGCGAACCCAGCTGAGGGCCGACGAGCCGTTGCCGTTCTCCACCCAGGGAACCTCGGCGGTGTGGACGAGGTTGTAGCGGGCATCGGCGTTGCTGTCCATGAAGCCGGTGTTGGCGTTGTCGACCGCCGCCTGGATGGTCGCGGCGATCGCCGCGGGGCCACCGGCGCCGATCCGGGCCAGATCGGTGTAGACGCCGAGGACGTCGAGCTCGACGAGCGCTCCGGGCTCGGAGGCCGACATCGGCCGCGGCCCCTTCTCGTTGTGCGCGTAGCCGACCTTGCCATCGACCGCGCACGGCGGGTAGAGATCCTGGTCGACGCGGGCGAAGCCCTGGCCGCCGTCGCGCAGTGTCGAGAGCTCGTAGACGCCGTCGGGCGAGTAGACGAGGCCGACGGCGTAGCCGTTCTTCACCGTGATGGTCACCCGGTGGCCTTCGCCCAGGTATCCCCGCCAGGTGACGTCGTCCGCAGCACGCAGCTCCAGATCGGAGAGACGGGCGCTGTAGGTCCTGCCGTCCGACAGGGTCACGTCGAGAGCCTCGGCGCCGGCGAGCAGCGCGTCGATGTTGGGTCTGACGAGACGCGCGTCGATCGACGACTGCGAGAACAGATCCGGATCGGCGGGAGCCGATTCGATGAACAGGCGGTCGGCGTGCGCCGCGGCGCCGAAGGCCAGGATTCCGATGGCCAGACAGAGGGACAGTTTCCGCTTCATGATGAGAGAGCCTCCTCGCTCGGATGGTTCGCGGAGATGTTTACGAGTGGACGTAGTGTAGACCGGAGGGGGCGGTCGATGCATCTGCGGGGTCTCGAAGCTCGTACCGGCGGTGTATCGCAGACCCTTCGAGCACCCTGTCGCGCCTCTTTGAAGGCCCTTCCGGAAGCCTCGAAAGAGGGTCCGTCGAAGGTCCTTGAGCGGCCTGATCGAATCGGTATAATGACGCGCGTCGAAGGAACCAGCCCTTCAATACTCAGAGGAGGACGTAACGGATGACCCACATCATCGCCGAGCCTTGTGTGGGCACGAAGGACACTGCCTGCGTGGACGTATGTCCGGTCGACTGCATCTACGGGAAGGATGAGGATTGGGAGATCCTGTACATCCATCCGGAAGAGTGCATCGATTGCGGACTGTGTATCGACGCGTGCCCGGTCGAGGCTATCTTTCCGGAAGAGGAAGTGCCCGAGCAGTGGCATGGCTGGATCGCCAAGAACTACGAGCACTTCGGCTTTACGGCTCCCTGAGCGATCGAATCAGCGAACGAGAAAGAGGGACGCGCCGTTCGGCGCGTCCTTTTTTCATGGGCGCACGGACGGCCCCGCATCGCCTGAAGCGGCCAGCACCTCTGCCGGCCGTCGGTGGTCGACGGGGACAACGGCCGGCACGGGGGCCGGCCGCTTCAGTCGAGGTTGTTCTGAAGCGGCCGGCGTCTCTGCCGGCCGTCGGTGGTCGATGGGGACAACGGCCGGCACGGAGACCGGCCGCTTCAGTCGAGGTTGTTCTGAAGCGGCCGGCGTCTCTGCCGGCCGTCGGTGGTCGATGGGCACAACGGCCGGCACGGAGGCCGGCCGCTTCAGTCAGGGAGTACGATCGGGTGGCTCAGTGAACCAGGTGCCACTCGGTCTGGCGCCCCGCCAGATACCAGACTGTCTCGCCGTCGTAGATCGCGCTCTGCTCGAGCTTGATCCGGACCAGATCGCCGTCCCACTCCGGCACCGGAGCCGCGATGTTGCCCTCGATGGCGTAGCCCGTGCCCGGATAGAGCGGCCAGTCGCCACGCACCGGTGTCGGGCCCTGGTTGTCCCACATGCCGATGGTCGGGCCGGGAGCGTGGCCGAATGCGCCCAGCGGATGCGTGTAGGTGCTCGAGACGATGCCCTCGGCCTCGGCGTCGGCGATGGTCGCGGCGAGGATCTCGTTGCCGGTCCGTCCGGTGACGAAGTTGCCGGTCAGCAGATCCTGCCAGCGGTTCCCGATCGCCAGCGCCCGGCGCAGTCCCTCGGGAGCCTCGGTCTCCCCCATACGTAGCACGTAGCCCATCTCCTGGGTGTCGGTGCAGAGCCTCAGGTAGCAGACGCCCACATCGGTGTGCAGCACGTCGCCACGCTGGATCACGGTACTGCTGTCGCCGCAGAAGGGACTCTCGAGCGTGCAGTCCATACCCGGACGCTGGACGTTCACGCTGGGCATGAACCAGGCCGCGAGATCGAGATCGGCGAAGCGCTGGCGGATGTACCAGGCGACGTCCTCGGTCGTCGTCGCGCCGGGCGTGATGACGCGCTCGGAGAAGGCCTCCGCGATCACTCCCCGTGCCAGACCGACGATGTGCGGGTAGACCTCGAGCTCGGCCGCGGAGCGGGTCTCCATCCAGCGGACCACGAGCTCCTCGGCGCTCACCAGGCGCCCCTGGAGCTCGGCGGGCAGCACTTCGATCAACCGGTCGCGCAAAGCCGCCGTCAGTCCGTCCGCCACCGGCCAATGCCGGCTGACGTTGATGCCGATCGACTTCGGATCGCGCTCGGCGATGACGTCCGCCAGAGCCGCCCACTGCTCGTCGAGGTCACCACCCTTCCAGGCGCTCTCGTAGAGCTGCCCATAGGGATACCGGTTCACCGTCAGGCGCTCGACGCCCTTCTCCTCGCCGCGATCGAAGAAGACCAGCATCGTGGTCCGCCGCGCCGCGAAGACCGGCTCGGGGGCCAGCGAGAAGAAGACCGGGTCCTCGGCGTACTCGCGGTTGACCACCACCCACATGTCGAGGCCGACTTCGCGCATGAGACGCGGCAGCAGGGTGTCGAGGCGCTGCTTCAGGATTCGGTTGGTCGGCTCGACGCGCGCGCGCTGTGAAAGCACGGCTCCCGGAGCCCACACAACCCTTCCTTGATCCGCGCCCTCCTCGGCCGCCAGGGGCCTTGGCGCCAGGCCGGTCACCGGGATCACACCGAGAGCGACAACGAGTACCACCACGGACACCACACGCATCATCCGAACCCTCCTCAGATTGTTTCGGACGGCGAGCCTACACCAGGACGTGCGCGACCGGCAGGTGGGGCCAGGCATGGCGTGCCGGCCGTTGTCCCCGTCGATCACCGACGGCCGGCAGAGACGCCGGCCGCTTCAGAAAGTCCTCGGCTGAGGTGGCCGGTCTCCGAGCCGGCCGTTGGCCCCGTCGATCACTGACGGCCGGCAGGGACGCCGGCCGCTTCAGAGGACCCTCGGCTGGGGTGGCCGGTCTCCGTGCCGGCCGTTGTCCCCGTCGATCGCCGACGGCCGGCAGAGGCGCCGGCCGCTTCAGAGAGTCCTCGACTGAAGCGGCCGGCCACCGTGCCGGCCGTTGTCCCCATCGACCACCGACGGCCGGCAGGGGCCTACTGCCCGAGCGTGGCGCTCGAGACGAGGATGCCCGGAGGGATGCCGCGGCTGCGCGAGAACGACTCCTCGAGTAGTTTTCGGTAGCCGCGAATTCGCTCGACGAAGATGACCGGCTCGTTGCCCCGGGCGTACCCGTGGCGCAGCTCCCGGTAGTACCTGGGTTGCGACAACAGCGGCAGAACCTCGCGCATGTCGTCCCAGGAGTCGGGATCCTTGCCCAGCTCGGCCGCCAGTCCCCGGGCGTCCCGCAGGTGGCCGTATCCGACGTTGTAGGCGGCCAGGGCGAGGGAGATCCGATCGGCTTCCGAGACCGAGTCCGGCATCCGGTCGATCAGTCCTTTCAGGTACCTGGCGCCACCGAGGATGCTCTCGTACGGGTCGAGTCGGTCGACGCCGAGCTCCATCGCGGTCGACGTGGTCAGCATCATCAAGCCACGCACTCCGGTACCGCTCACCGCGCGCGGGTCCCAGTGCGACTCCTGGTAGGCGACCGCCGCCAGCAGTCTCCAGTCGACGCCGGTGGCCTCGTCGACGTCCTGGAACAGACCCTCGAAGATCGGCAGGCGGCTCTCGACGCGGCGGAAGAAGACCGTGTGGTCGTAGCGCTCCACATCGCGAGGGCGCCAGTAGTAGCGGTTGAGCAGGCTCTGCAGGCGTCCACTGCGGCGCATGGCATCGAACCACGCCTCGAGCGGCTCGGCGAGGTCGCGCGAGCTCTCGGCGACGAACCAGGCCAGGTGCTCCCCGTCACCGAGGGCGAACGGAGAGCGCAGCTCCGGCAGGAGGCCGCGGCTCATCGCGACGATGTTCGAGTCGGCGACCGTACAGTCCACTCGTCCCTCCGCCACCGCCATCAGGAGCTGCTCGGTCGACTCCTTGGCCGTCGAGGTCCACTCGAGTCGAGACTCGACCTGACGCAGGCCGGCCAGGGTCTCCTGATAGCTCGAGTCGGCGATCACCCGGATCGCGGTGCCGACCAGGTCGCCGAGATCGCGTACACCGGCATTCGGATGACAGACGAGCTGCTCCTCGATCTCCTGATACTCGGGCCCGATGAGAAACGCGGCGGCCCGTTCATCCGTCCGGGTCAGTCCGGCGGCGGCCAGGTCGACCCGCTCCTGATCCACCGCGTCGAGGATCTCGCCGATCCCGTCCATGACGACGAACTCGACCTCGAGTCCAAGCTCGTCGGCGAATTCGCGGACCAGCTCGTACTCGAGTCCGGCCAGCTGCCCCTCGCGGTCCTCGTAGTAGGTCGTCGGCGAGTTTCGGGTCGCGACCGTGAGGGTCGTCCGGGGCTCAGGCGATCGCGCGCAGGCGCCGAACAGGAGCGCACCCGTCATCATGGCCGCGCAACCGCGCAGCGACACCAGTCGCTCGAATGGAGATCCAGAGCTCATCGACTACTCCCCTACGCACCTTTGTGATTCTACCGAATAGGTCCCCGTCGAGCACCCTCGACGCCTCGCAGGACGCTCCGACGGGCACCTCGACGGGCGCCTCGATGGGCGCCTCGCGGGCGCTGTGCGAGGCGGGGACGCTCAAAACCGGAAAGAGCGGGCAGGGCGACCGGTCCTCTCGGATCCGGCCGCCCGAATGCCGCGCACCCCTAGTAGCGGTACATGTCCGGCTTGTACGGACCCTCCACCGGGATGCCGAGGTACTCGGCCTGCTCGGCGGTCAGCTCGGTGAGCTCGACGCCGAGGTGATCGAGGTGCAGCCGTGCCACTTCCTCGTCGAGATGCTTCGGCAGAACGTAGACCTCGCGGTCGTAGTCGGAGCGATTGCGGTAGAGCTCGAGCTGGGCGATCACCTGATTGGTGAACGACGCCGACATCACGAAGCTCGGATGACCGGTGGCGCAGCCCAGGTTCATCAGGCGGCCGGCGGCCAGAACGAGCACACTGTGACCGTCCGGGAAGACCCACTCGTCGTACTGGGGCTTGATCTCGAGATGGCGGATGCCCTCGACCTTCTTCAGCCCGGCCATGTCGATCTCGTCGTCGAAGTGACCGATGTTGGAGACGATCGCCTTGTCCTTCATCGCCGCCATGTGCTCGGTGGTGATGACGTCACGATTGCCCGTCGCGGTGACGAAGATGTCCGCCTCGCCGAGAACGTCCTCCATCGTGCGGACCTCGTAGCCCTCCATCGCCGCCTGCAGCGCGCAGATCGGATCGATCTCGGTGACGATCACGCGGGCCCCCTGGCCCTTGAGCGCCTGGGCGCAGCCCTTGCCGACCTCGCCGAAGCCACAGACGACCGCGACCTTTCCGCCGATCATCACGTCGGTGGCGCGGTTAAGCCCGTCGACGACCGAATGGCGGCAGCCATAGACGTTGTCGAACTTGCTCTTGGTCACCGAGTCGTTGACGTTGATCGCCGCGAAGAGCAGCGTGCCGGCCTCCTGCATCTGGTAGAGCCGATGCACGCCGGTGGTCGTCTCCTCGCTGACTCCCAGGACGCCCTCGGCCGTCCGGCTCCAGCGATCCGGGTTGGCCACCAGCTCCTGGCGCAGCAGGTCGAGGATGACGCCCCACTCCTCGGGCTCCGAGTCGGCATCGAAGGCCGGGACGCTGCCCGCCTTCTCGAACTCGTAGCCCTTGTGGATGAGGAGCGTCGCGTCGCCACCGTCGTCGACGATGAGATCGGGACCCGAACCGTCGGGCCAGAGCAGCGCCTCGCCGGTGCACCACCAGTACTCCTCGAGGGTCTCGCCCTTCCAGGCGAAGACCGGGATGCCGCGGGGATCGTCGGGCGTGCCGCCGAACTCGGTCGGTCCGACGACGACCGCAGCCGCCGCGTGGTCCTGGGTCGAGTAGATGTTGCACGACACCCAGCGAACGTCGGCACCGAGCTCGGCGAGGGTCTCGATGAGCACCGCGGTCTGAATCGTCATGTGCAGGCTGCCCATCACCTTGGCGCCGGAGAGCGGCTTCTCGGCGCCGTGGCGGCGGCGCAGCTCCATCAGGCCCGGCATCTCGTGCTCGGCCAGGCGGATCTCCTTGCGGCCCCACTCGGCGAGGCCGAGATCGGCGACCTTATAGGGATCGCGGCCGCTGTCGAGGGCGGCGGCGAAGGGACTCTCGGTCATCGTTGCTGTCGTCATCACGCGTCTCCTGTCATTCTCGGTGTGGTCGTTCTCGTTGCGGTGATTCTCGAAACGGTCCTTCTCGGTGTGGTATCGCCGTGGATCTGTCGTCTTGCGGTGATCTGTCAGGCCGGAACCTCGGCCGTTCGCGCCGCGGAGGCCACGAAGAGGATCGGCCCTCTCGCCTCCGGATCGGGTGACAACCGGCGATAGCGGACCGACTGGAATCCGGCGCGCTCCAGCCAGGCGGTCAGCTCCCCCTCCGGGAAGCCGAGCCACTGGTGCCCCATCTGCTGCTGATACTCGACGCGATCGTGCGGCACCATGTCGAGAACCACCAGGCGCCCACCCGGCTTCAGGCAGCGGGCGACCTCGGCGAACGCCTTCTCCGGGCTCGCCAGGTGATGAAGCACCAGCACCATGAGCGCGGCGTCGAGCTCGTCGTCGGCGATCGGAAGTCGCTCGAGCTCCCCCTGGCGCAGATCGACGTTGCCGAAGCGGCTCAGACGACGCCGCGACTCCTCGATCATCGGAGCCGAGCTGTCCACGGCGATCACGGAGCCGACCCACTCGGCGAGCTGCGCCGCCGTGCGACCGGTGCCGCAGCCGAGATCACCAACCACCCACTCGGGGTCGAGCAGGCCGAAGACGGCGGTGAGCTCGGCGGATGCGCCGAACAGCTCGACGCGGAGCTCGTCCCATTCACCGGCCGAGCGGTCGAAGAACTCGCGCGAGCGGGCACGGCGCGCCGCGAGAACACTCTCGAGACGCAGGGCGTCCTGCTCGCCGACCGCACCCGAGGCGACATGGGCGCTGACGACCTTCCACAAGTCGCTCGCTTCCGTATCGAGGGCCTCGGGCGCCATCGCGTAGTAGCGCGTGGTTCCCTCCCGGCGCGCGGCGATCCAGCCGTCGTCCGCCAGGACCTTGAGGTGACGACTGACGGTCGATTGCGGCGCCTGGAGCACGTCGCAGAGCTCCGAGACCGAAAGCTCCACGCCGTCGAGCAGCACCAGGAGGCGGCTCCTGATCGGATCGGAGAGAACCTGCATCCGATCGAGAATGGCTGGCTTGGTCGAGACCGTCATGACGTCGTTCGCGCGGACTTATATCCGTCGATCCGGATAAAGTGTTTCACCTCTTCCGGACCCTGTCAACCGTCGAGCTCACTCCACCTCCCGATCCAACGCGGTGAACCTCACTTCAGGCGATCGGAGAGGCGCGACGCTGGTGACGTCCGGGACGCCAGAGTGACGCGCGTAGCGAAGAGGGGCTCAGACAAAAACGGCCGCCCCCGGGAAGGGGCGGCGCGTCACGAAGGCTCGTTGTCAGCTAGGAGGAGGGAATTGGGGAGGCCGTAGGTTTGGTGGGTTGTTAGGAGTTTACTCCCTGTGATTGAAGGAGATTGGGAAAGGATCGGTATGCGGGTGGATCCTGGGACCAGGTCCCTAAACCCATGGTTGGTGGTGGGATAAGATTGATGGGTGGCCTCCCTGCTTATTCCTCAAAGCGTTACTGCCTAATCGACACCAACGAGAAGCAAGCGACGTGCCAACTCCGCCCGCAGGCGACTGACGACATGTCGAGCGACCGACCTCTTCCCGACCGGGAGCCCTCCCCTCCCCTCGGATCCTGGCGCCGGATGTACGCGCTGGTCATCGGCTTCGACCTGCTGGTGATCCTCCTGCTGACCCTCTTCACGCGCTACTTCGCCTAGCGTGTGCCCCCGACCACCGCACGAGACCGGGATTCGATCCCTTCCTGACGAGGCATGAGACCGCTCGACTGGATCGTGCTGGTGACGGCGATGGTCGCCATCGTCGTCTACGGCGTCTGGAAGGGTCGTGGCCAGAAGGACCTCTCCGCGTTCCTCCTGTCGAGCCGCAGCGCTAAGTGGTACACCATCGCGCTGTCGATCATGGCCACCCAGGCGAGCGCCATCACCTTCCTGTCGACGCCCGGTCAGGCCTACGCGGACGGCATGCGCTTCGTGCAGATGTACCTCGGCCTGCCGTTCGCCATGGTGATTCTCTCGATCACGGCGGTGCCCCTGTTTCACAAGCTCGAGGTCTACACCGCCTACGAGTTCCTCGAGGGGCGCTTCGACCTCAAGACCCGATCGATCGCCGCTCTGCTCTTTCTGACTCAGCGGGGATTGGCCGCCGGGCTGACCATCTACGCGCCGGCCCTGGTGCTGTCGCTCATTCTGGGCTGGAACATTCACTACACCAATATCGCCGTCGGTGTCCTGGTCATCATCTACACCGCCTTCGGCGGTACCAAGGCGGTCAGCTGGACCCAGTTCCATCAGATGCTGGTGATCACGCTGGGAATGGTCGCCGCCTTCGTCACCGCGATCTACCTCCTGCCCGATGGCGTCGGCCTGCTCGACGCGACGCGCCTGGCCGGCACGATGGGACGCCTCAACGCCATCGACTTCAGCTTCGATCCGACCAGTCGCTACAACATCTGGTCGGGGATGCTCGGCGGCCTCTTCCTGATGCTCTCCTACTTCGGCACCGATCAGTCCCAGGTGCAGCGCTATCTGACTGGCAGCTCGGTGGCGCAGAGCCGTATCGCCCTGCTCGTCAACGGCCTGGTCAAGGTGCCGATGCAGGTGCTGATCCTCTTCCTCGGGGCGATGGTCTTCGCCTTCTACCAGTTCATACAGCCCCCGATCTTCTTCAACCCCGAAGAGGTGCGGAAGATCGAAGCGAGCGCCTACTCCGAGGAGTTCGACGCACTCGAAGCGCAGCATCGTGCCGCCTTCGAGGCCAAGCTGGGCGAGGTCGAGGGTCTGCTCGCCGCGCACGAGAGCGGCGACACCGCGGCCGTCGACGAGGCACGCCTCGGGCTCCTCTCGGCCGACGAGCAGATGGCCGCCGTTCGCGAGAGCGCCGTCGAGCTGATGCGGGAGAACGACCCCGAGGTCGACACCAACGACACGAACTACGTCTTCCTGACCTTCGTCGTCACCTACCTGCCGACCGGGCTGGTGGGCCTGCTGATCGCGGCGATCCTCTTCGCCTCGATGTCTTCCACTTCATCGGAGCTCAATGCCCTCGCTTCGACCACCGTGGTCGACATCTACAAGCGCATGCTCAAGAAGGACGCCAGCGATCGCCACTACGTGCTGGCATCGAAGCTCGCCACCGTCTTCTGGGGTCTCTACGCCATCTGGTTCGCCGAGTTCGCCAGCCGGCTCGGTACGCTCGTCGAGGCGGTCAACATCCTCGGCTCGATCTTCTACGGCACCATCCTGGGCATCTTCCTGATGGCCTTCTACAGCCGCCGGGTCGGTGGTACCGCCGTGTTCCTGGGCGCCGTGCTCGCCGAGCTGGTCGTGGTCTGGTGCTTCCGCTACACCGAGATCTCGTTTCTCTGGTACAACCTGATCGGCGCCGTTCTGGTGGTCATCTTCTCCCTCGCCCTGGCGCCCTTCGTCGGTGGACGACGCGGACCCGACGGGGGCGCTCCGGAAACCAGCGACGCGACGAGCTAGCCGGCACTCTTCACCGGCCTCCTACCGCGGGCCTCCTACCGCGGGCCTCCTACCGCGGGCCTCCTACCGCGGGCCTCCTACTGCGGGCCTCCTACCGCGCCGCCGGATCTACCCGCGTCTACTGCGTTGCGCTCGGTCGCGCTCCTCGACGTATCACAGCGGATACGCTGCGGGACCCTCGGTCGCGCGGCGCCTTGTAGCCACGGGCATCTCCTGCTTGTCTCCACGGGCGGCTCGCTACGGAGCCTGATGAACAATGCAGGCTAGCGACCGCGCTCGGCGAGCCAGGGCTCGACGTCGGAGCGATCGATCCGCAGAACCTCGAAGAGGCGCGCGACCAGTTCGTCGTCCCCCTCACCGACGCGATGCGGCGTGAGGAACTCCCAGACGATCTTCTTGTCCGGCGTCACCTCGAAAGCGCGGCCCCGATCGGTCTCGGTGATCAGGGTGTTGCCGTTCGCCAGTCGCTGATTGGTGCCGCAACACTTGGTGAAGAAGTCGTAGACGGCGCCTTCGTAGGCCCACTCGATCCGGCGCGTCAGCGGATCGATCTCGAGCACGCGCGAGAAGGTGGCCGAGCCTCCGGTCGAGCGATCGCCCCAATTGTCGAACACCATCAGCCGACCGCTGTCGAGCACGGTGGGCTCATGCTGGTAGGAGGTCAGCCCGCTCATCGCCCAGACGATGGTCTCGCTCTCCATGTCGAGCACAGCCACCGTGTTGATCTTGGGAAACGACAGCAGCGCGTTACCCGCCCGGAAGGCCGCGATGCGCTCGGCGAGGCGCCCGTCGGGGAGCCCGTCGAGGATCTCCACCGTGTTGGTGTGGAGCAGGTCGCCGTACCCCTCCGTCAGCGCCAGCAGACCGTGGTAGTCGGAGCGCTGGATCGCCTCCAGGATCGACACCCTACGCACGACCTGCCCCTCGGCCGACAGGAGCACGATCCAGTCCTCGGTGATCGGCTTCTCCGGATGGATCTCGGGCCGTACCGAGGCCTCGCGCGTCAGCACCACGACGCTCCCGTCCGCCTGCACCTCGAGGTCGTGATGCGCCGCTTCCTCGAAGCCCCAGAGGAGTCGGGAGTCGACGTCGAGACGGACCAGCCCCGCACCTTCGAAGATGGCCAGCAGACCGCCGTCGGCGAGCAGCGCCGCTCGACGCCAGTATTGGATACCCTCGGCGCCCGGCCGGATGGTCGACTCGGGAAACGCCCGTTTCCACTCGTGCCGCCAGCGATGCAGCGCGCGGCCCGACATGTCCATCAGGACGGCCTCCGGTCCGTGCGTGTCGACCACCAGGTTGACTCCGGGCTGCACACGATCCTCGACGTGCACCGTGACGCCCACGGCGTCGGTCGGCGGATTCGTCCCGCTCAGATAGGCCATCGACTGGAGGGCCTCGATCTCTCGCCGCTGTTCCTCCGACAGCTCGCTCACCGACGACGGCCCCGACCGTGGGATGTCCCCCTGGCGCATGTACCCCTGGTGGGGCGTCGGACCCATCGAGGTCTTGACGAAGAGTCCCCACTCGTCGAGCGTCTCTCGCACCCGGTC
Organism: Candidatus Multivoradales bacterium; assembly: GCA_965223875.1. Classification (GTDB taxonomy): domain Bacteria; phylum Acidobacteriota; class Thermoanaerobaculia; order Multivoradales; family JAHEKO01; genus CBDCXS01. The sequence goes on from OZ245024.1 coordinate 543,835, forward strand.
GGCCGAGAGCACCCCGAGGAGGAACGCGGCGCCGAGCGCACCGGCCGCCGCCAGCAGGGTGAGCGGGAGGCGGGCTCTGGAGCGTCGTCCGGCGGCTGTCATACAGGGGACCGAGCGTCAGCCTACCAATCGCTCGGTGGCGAAGTGCGCTCGACGATGGGACCGAAGAAGAGGGCGTTGAGATAGAGCTTCGACGTCCCGTACCAGAAGGCCCGGAAGTTGGGGTTGTCGATCAGCGCCACGACGGTGCCTGACCCCAGGCGACTCGCGCGGACGGCGACCGTCCCGGGGATCTCGGCCAGCTTGCCCTCGGAGACGTAGCCGCTCAGCCAGGGCTCGCCGGAGTAGAGGGCGACCTGCTCGTAGGGGTTCTCGGCGGTCTCGAGGAGATGGGTGCTGTTGCGGAAGACGGGCAGGCGCTCGCTCGGGTAGCCGTAGGCGATCGGATGCGTCAGATCGAGCTCCACCTCGAAGATCGCTCCGCTGACCAGCTCGGCGGCGCGGTCGTGCTCGTAGTCGGCGTAGCTGCGGCGGGTCTCCTCCACCTCGACGACCTCGGCCTCGCCGCCGGAGGTTCCGGCGCTTGCCGAAACCGCCTCGCCGTCGTCCTCCTTCAGGAGTCGATCCTGCGCCCAGACGGCGGCTCGCTTGCTCGCCACCAGCACTCCCCCGTCCGATACCCACCGGCGCAGGGCCGCCACGGACTCCTCCTCCCAGTCGTCGTAGTCGCCGTCGACCATCAGGACATGGGTGTAGTCGCCCAGGTCGACGCGACCGATCTCGTCGCTCTCGACGAGAGAGACCTCGATGCCGAAGCGATGGTCGAGCAGGTACCAGGTCTCACCAACCTCGTACGAGGAGACGCCCTTGCCGGAGACGATCATCGGCCGGAGCGGCTCGAGCGGCCGGATCGACGGACTGCCGAGGTCGACGCCGGACGGCGTCAGGCCCGAACGGGTCGACCAGACGCGAACGCCGTCCTCGGCCGCGACGCGCGCGAGAACCATCTCGAGTTCCTCGCGCCGATCGCCGTCGACCGGCACGATGATGGTGCCGCGGTCGAGCTCACGGGGGCCGGCTCCTGACGATCCAGCACCCGATGATCCGTCTCCCGGGACGATCTCGAAGGGCTCCGTCGTCACGCGCGGACGAAGGTCGCTCTCGAGCAGCCGGTTGAGCGCCCGGGGAGCGAAGTAGGCGTGCCATTCGAACAGATAGGCGTACGCTTCCGGATCGGGCTCGAACCGTCCCTCGAGCGAAACCGCGGCGGTGACCGGCGGACCCAGATGGTCGTCGCGCATCGCCGAGCGCGACAGCCTCGTCCACTGGGTGCCGAAGGCCAGAGGCAGGGTCCAGGTCGAAATGTCGTAGAAGGTCGAGTCCTCGAACTCGGTCTGGGTCTCGAAGAGAGCTTTGATCAGACGGTACTGCGGCTGCGCCGTCGGAACGACCCAGCTCCAGGCGGGATCGTGAGAGACGCCATCCGCCTCGACCCCCCTGCCCAGACGATGGACGTCGATCGCGTGGCCGCGCAGCAGCTCGAGCAGCCGCGAACAGCGAGCCTCGTCCCGCGGGCAACCGAAGACGTATCCGCCGACGCGATCGGCTCTTCCCAGCTCCATCGACTCGCGGTAGAAGGTCTGCTGGTAGCGCTGGAGCTCGGCGCCGAGCTCCGCCGCCCCTTCGATCATCGAAAGCGAGGTCAGGAAGTGATTCCGGATCGCTCGCTCGAAGGTCAGCTCGCCGTTGTCGGTCTCCTGCACGTGGCCCCGGGCGCTCGCCTGCTCGAACAGCACGCCGACCGCCCCGTTGAGATCGGGGTAGGTCGAGCCCTTGCCGGGATAGAAGTCGTCGAACGTCTGTCCGCTGTAGAAGAGCTGGCCATCGCTCCCCAGGTTGCGCGCGTGAAGCTCAGCGAGCTCCTGCGTCAGCTCGATGTTGCGCTCCGGCTTGTAGGGATTCTCGCGCTCGGGAACGCCGGGCTGGAAGAAGTAGGTCGAGTCGGAGCCCATCTCGTGGTAGTCGCCGAGCAGATTCGGCGTCCACTCGTGAAAGGTGCGAATCCGGTTCCGCGACTCCGGATGCTGCAGCAGCAGCCAGTCACGATTGAGATCGAACCAGTAATGGTTCGTCCGCCCGCTGGGCCAGCCCTCCCGATGCTCCCGATGGTTGGGATCGCCGACGGCACGCTCGCCCCGATGCATGTTCGCCCATTGCGCGAAGCGGCCCATGCCGTCGGGATTGAGGCTCGGATCGATCAATACGATGGTGCGATCGAGCCACGATTCGACCTCCGGCGTCCCGGCCGCCGCGAGGTGGTACGCGACCAGCGGCGAGGCGTTCGAGCCGCTCGCCTCGTTGCCGTGAATGCTGTACCCGAGCAGAGCGACGCTCGGGAGCGTCGCGAGCTCGGCGTCGCTGAGCGGCTCGGCCGCGGGATCGATGAGCCGCTCGCGCGTCCGACGGATCTCGGTGAGGCGGCCGTGGTTGGCCTCGGAGGTGACCACGAGAAGAATCTGGCGCCGGCCCTCGTGGGTCCGGCCCTGCTCGCGCAGCTCGATCCTCGGCGACGCCTCCGCCAGCCGCTCCATGTAACGCACCAGCTGATCGTGGCGCAGGTGATGTCGACCGATCGACTGCCCGAGCACCTCCTCCACCGTCGGCACGGTCGGGTCGTACTCCACCCCATCGACGAGAATCTCCGAGGCCTCAGCCGCCCCTCCGAGTCCCGCCGCCAGGACCACCAGCAGCCCGCACCTCCACCAACGCCGCGCGTCTCCCATTCTGCGTTCCTCCTAGAAGCCTTCCGAACGCAGCACGACCCTGATCGGTCCGCGCTCGGCGTTGTGATCGATCACCAGAATCGCCTCTCTGGTACCGATCTGTCCCGGACTCGACCGGACTCCGACCGTGCACTCTCCCGACGGCGCGACGTAGGGCAGCCCCTGGCAGGTACCGGGGACGATGCGGAACTCGTCCGGATGAGCTCCGATGAGTCTCAGGCTGCCGAGCTCCAGGCGCCCCTCGCCGGTGCTCGAGATCCTGATCGTCACCACCTCGCTGCGATCTCCGACCTGCCGCGCGCCGAAGTCCACGCTCGTCGGCCAAACCTCGATCCCCGCTTCGGGCGCCGGCAGGCCGACCCCGCGAACCACCATCTCGATCGGCTCGTCGCCGGCATCGGAGGTCACGATCAGGCGCGCGTCGCGGGGACCGTTGGCGCGCGGCACGAAGCGCACTACCACCTGGCAGTTGTTGCCCGGGCTCAGTGCGGTGCGCGAGCAGGCGTTGCCGGCGAGCTCGAAATCACTCGCCGCGGTGCCGCCGATCCTGATCGTCTCCACACGCAGGGGCGCGTCGCCGGTGTTGGAGACCGCGACCCGCAGGTCCTGGCTCTCGCTCTGGCGCACGGCGGCGAAATCCAGGCGCTTGCGATCGAGCGAGATCCGCGGTGCCTGGCCGTGGCCCGTCAGCTCGACGGTCGGCGCTCGGCGCCTCTGATTCGAAGCGATGCGCAGACTCGCCTGGTGAGCTCCCTGGTGCCGGGGTCCGAACTCGAATCCGACCTCGCATCGCTGACCGGGTGCGAGCGAGACACCGGTGCAGGCGTCCTGCGTACTGGTGAAGGCCGCCGCGTCGTCGCCGGCCAGGGTCAGCTCGGAGATTTCCAACGAGGCGGTTCCGCTGTTGCTCAGACGCAGCCTGCGTGGCTCTGTCCGTGATCCGACGGGGAGCGCCCCGAAGCCGAGCGTCGTCGCCGACACCTCGAGCTTCGGCGCCGTTCCGACGCCCGAGATTCCGATGCCGGGAGCCATCGCGCCCGACGACTCCCGTATCTGGAGGCTGGTCGCGGACCGCCCCTCGGAGGCGGGCTCGAAGACGACCACTACACGGCAGGCATCCCCGGGCCCGAGTGAGGCGCCGGAGCAGTTCTCCTGCTCGACGCTGAACCCCTTGCCGTTGTCGATCCATGCCCGATTGATCCGGTACGGCCCGTCCCCCCGATTGATCAGCCGCAGGGTCCCCGGTCGACTGCGCGTTCCGACGAGTTGCGACTCGAACTCGAGGCCCTCGGGATCGATCTCGAGGTCGGGCCCGCTGCCGCGTCCCTCGAGGACGATCGGATCGCCTTCGCCGAAGCTGTCGCTCGACACGGCAACCGTCGCGCTCCTCTGCCCCATGAGCTGCGGCTTGAACACCAGCCGCAGGCCGCAGGACTCACCGGGCTCGAGCTCGGCCGACGAGCAGTCGTTGCCGATGAGGCGGAACTCGCCGTCGGGCGAGTCGACCGCGACACGCTCGACGCTCAGCACAGCGGTGCCGTCGTTGACCAGCGCCAGGTCCATCCCCGGGCTGGTGGCGCCCACCGACTCGGATCCGAAATCGAGGACCTCCGGGCGCGAGATCAGACGTGGAGCGACCGCCTCGCCGGCGAGCGGCAGAAGGGCTCGCCCCCCCCGCATGTTCCCGACGATCGCCAGCGACCCGGTGCGCGTCCCGGCGGCCTTCGGAACGAACCGCACGCTGACGCGGCACTCTCCCCCTTCGCGGAGCTCGACGCGGCCGCAGTCCTCGGCCTCGGTCACGAAGTCCTCGAGCTGCGAGCGCTCGACACCCACCGACTCGATGCGCAGAGGGCGCTCTCCACCGTTGGTCAGGGTCACGGTCAAGGGCTCCGAGTCGCTCCCCGCGCGCTGCTCCGGGAAGACCAGCGGAGTGATGTCGAAATCCGCGCGCGGCGCCGACGGCCAGAAGAGCCAGTAGGCCAGAGCCCCGGCGACCAGCAGGCCCAACCAGAGCTTCCAGGATCGCCGTCGCTCGCCGCCCGCTCGTCGACGCGGGGTGCCGGCCGGCCGGGCCGCCGGAGGCGGCGCGGCGCCCCGTGGAGGTTCTGCGCCGCCACCGCCCTTCGAGGGCGGCGCGGGCTCGCCTCGTCGAGAGACCTCGGCCGGGGACTCGTCCCCCTTGTCGAGCGAGTCCCAGGACTCCTTGTGGGAGAGGGGTAGCTCGATGAGCTCTTCAGGCGGGAGTTTCCCGGGCGGGGGCTTTTCGCTCATATCGGCCGGCGAGGCGCGGACCGCCGTTCGGTTCGGCGGCTGATTATACGGCTCCCGGGCGCTGCTTGCGGTAGAGCACCCTGGGGGTGACAATAGCCCAACAACAGGCCGGGCGCACTCTCTATCCGGCGCGCGGCCGACAGCAGGGGGCCGTTTGGAACTCGCCGATCTTCTCCGCTACGCCAGGGGCGACGAGCCCTGCGATCTCCTCCTCTCCAACGCGCGGATCGTCAACGTCCTGAGCGGAGAGATCCTCGCAGGCGACGTGGCGCTGGTTCGCTCGCACATCGCCGGCATCGGGGAGTTCGAAGCCCGCGAGGTGATCGACCTCGAGGGCGCCTATCTCTGCCCGGGCTTCATCGACGCCCACGTGCACATCGAATCGAGTCTGGTGCCGCCGGCGGAGTTCGCCCGCACGGTCGTGCCCCTGGGAACCACCACCGCCGTCACCGACCCGCACGAGATCGCCAACGTCCTCGGTCTCGACGGTATCCGCTTCATGTTCGAGGACGCCAAGCGACAGCCGATGAGCATGTTCGTCATGGCGTCGTCCTGCGTTCCCGCCACTCACATGGAGACCAACGGCGCGGTGCTCGAGAGCTACGATCTGGCGCCCTTCCGCTCCGACCCCTGGGTGCTCGGCCTGGCCGAGGTGATGAACTTCCCCGGTGTCGTCCGGGGCGAGTCCCCGGTCCTCGAAAAGCTCAGAGTGTTCGAGGATCTGGTCATCGACGGGCACTGCCCGGGACTCACGGGCAAGGACCTGGGTGCGTACGTCGCCGCCGGGATCGCCTCGGACCACGAGTGCACCACGGTCGAAGAAGCACGCGAGAAGCTCCGCCTGGGGATGACGATCTTCATTCGCGAAGCGACCAACGCGCACAATCTCCGTGCGCTGATTCCGCTGGTCACGCCGGAGAACCATCAGCGGATCTGCCTCTGCACCGACGACCGCATGCCGGCCGACCTGCTCGACGAAGGCCACATCGATCACATGGTGCGAGTGGCCATCGCCGAAGGCCTGGACCCGATGATCGCGCTGCGCCTGGCGACGCTCAACAGCGCCAACTATTTCCGGCTCCACGACCGCGGTGCGATCGCGCCCGGGCGGCGTGCCGACGTCATCGCCTTCCGTGACCTCGGCGAGCCACGGCCGCATCTCGTCGTCCGCGGCGGCAAGCTCGTGGCGCGTGACGGCGTCCTCATCGCGGGGAGCACCGAGGGTGAAACCCGACAGCTACGCAGCACGGTCAACGTCGACTGGCGACAGATCGACCTCTCCATTCCCGCCGAGGGCCGGCATGCCCGTGTCATCGGCGTGGTGCCGAACCAACTCGTCACCGAGCACCTCGTCGAAGAGGTGCCGGTGGTCGACGGCGAGGCGATGGCCGACCCCTCCCGCGACATCCTCAAGATGGCCGTCATCGAGCGGCACATGTTCTCCGGCTCGACCGGTAAGGGTTTCGTACGCGGAATGGGTCTGCGGCGCGGCGCCATCGCCAGCACCGTCGCCCACGATCACCACAACCTCACGGTGATCGGCGCCGACGACGTCTCCATGCGTACGGCGGCGCGTCGCGCCGCGCGGCTCGGCGGTGGCATGGTGGTCGCCGAGGGCGAGACGGTCCGCGCCGAGGTTCCGCTGCCGCTCGCCGGGCTGATGAGCAATCAACCCATCGAAGAGGTCCGAGCCCAGCACGACCGGGCCGTCGCCGTCTGCCACGAGCTGGGCTCGCGGCTCCACGACCCCTTCATGGCGATGAGCTTCCTGGCGCTCGAGGTGATACCGAGCCTCAAGCTCACCGACCACGGACTGGTCGACGTGGAGCGGTTCGAGCTCGTCCCGCTCTGGGTCGACTAGGGTCTGTTAACACTATAGCTCATTTTCGTGTAAGCTCCAGGAATGGAGATCACCCAAGAGCAGTACGAGCGCATAGCGGACAGTTTTCCTGTACAGAGGGGCAATGTCAGTCTTCCAAATCTACAGGTTTTGAACGCAATTCTGTACGTCGCTGAGCACGGCTGTAAGTGGCGCGGGCTGCCGAAGCGTTTTGGCAACTGGCACACGATCTATACCCGGATGAACCGTTGGTCCAAGAACGGCGTGCTGGATCGCGTGTTCGCCCGGCTCCAGGAAGAGCAGATCGTACGGGTCAGGATTGAGGCAGTGTCGCTGGACAGTACGATCGTACGGGTCCATCCAGACGGTACGGGGGCGTTAAAAAAAACGGTCCCCAATCGATCGGCAGGTCCCGCGGCGGCTGGACCACCAAGATTCATATGGTTGCCGCAGATGCTCGAACAGCCATCACCTTCTGCCTCTCCCCCGGCCAAGCTCACGACGCGCCTGTCGGCCGAGCCCTCCTGAAGCAACTGGGCCGACCTCGACACACTGTTTCGCTGGTGATGGACCGGGCGTACGAAGGCAATGAAACCCGACAGCTTGCCTTGGATCTCGGCTACAAGCCGGTCGTCCCACCGCTGAAAACACGCGTCGATCCCTGGACCTATGACCGGATCCTCTACAAACGCCGCAACGAGATCGAGAGACTCTTCCGTCGACTCAAAGGCTACCGGAGAATCTTCTCGCGATTCGAAAAGCTCGACCTCATGTACATCGCATTCATCCACTTCGCACTCATCGCAGATGCACTGCGGCAGTGTTAACAGGCCCTAGGCGGCCGGTCACCGCAACGAAGCGAGCGAGCGCATCATCCGCTCGACGATCCCGGCGAGAACGAAGCGCCGATAGGCCGCCGTCGACCGGACATCGTCGATCGGTGTCACCGAGCCTGCCGCCAGGCGGCCGGCCTCGGCCGCCAGGGAGGCGTCGAGACGACGTCCGACCACCGCCTCCTCGACCCTGGTCAGGCGCACTGTCGTCGGCGCTACGCTACCGGCCGCGAGTCGAAAATCGGTCACCCGCCCCTCGGCCGCGCCTGCGAGCAGGCCCACGACCACCTTGCTGATCGCCTGGGCCTGCCGCGTGCCCACCTTGCGGAAGAGCTGACGGCTGCCCGGCGGAGGATGCGGCAGCCGCACCCACCCGATCAGCTCGCCGGGCTCGAGTGCGGTCGAGCGGTAGCCGGTCTGGAAGTCGGTGAAGGCGACCTCGCGCTCGCCCCGCGAACCGACCAGGACCAGCCTGGCGTCGAGAGCGGCCAGCGCCGGCAGCGAATCCCCGGCCGGGCTGGCATTGGCGATGTTGCCCCCGAGCGTGGCGCGGTTCTGAATCTGCCAGCCGCCGATGACGGAGGCCGCCTGGGCGAGGAGCGGGAACGTCTCGCGGACCAGAGTCGAGGACCGCAGATCGCTGAAGGTCGTCGTCGCTCCGATCTCGAGGTATCCCTGCCGCTCGGCGATACCCCGGAGCTCGGAGATTCCCAGAAGATCGATCACCGGCGGCGCCTCGCGCTCGGTGGCCGCCACCATCAGGTCGGTACAGCCGGCGATCGGCACCATCGACGGGTCGTCGGCGAGACGATCCAGGGCCTCGCGGAGGTTGGTCGGACAGGCGACGCCGGTCATCCCTCCACCTCTCGGTCGCCGTTCGCGATGGACCTCTTCGCGGGGGGCTCCTTCGCGGGGGACTCCTTCGCGGGGGGCACGGTAGCGGGGGGCACCGTCGCTTCGGGCCCGTCCGCCCCGAGGCCCCGAAAGATCGCCTCGTAGCCGGTGCACCGGCAGAGATTCCCGGCGAGAGCCCGCTTGAGATCCTCGCGTCCGGGCGCCGCCTCGCGCTGGCCGAGCGCCCAGGCGGTGACGACGATCCCGGGCGTACAGGCGCCGCACTGGACACCGCCCGCGGCGACGAATCGATCGACCAGAGAGGCGTCCATCGCCGCGATGCCCTCGACGGTGGTGATGCTCCGCCCACGACACTGAACCAGCGGCACGAGGCAGGAGAGGACGGGCTCTCCATCGAGCAGCACGGTGCACGCCCCGCACTCGCCTTCACCGCACCCCTCCTTGGTACCGGTGGCCCCGATGCACTCGCGAAGGACGTCCAGCAGGCGGTCCATCGCCTCGCCTTCGAGCTCACGGCGCTCTCCGTTGAGCTCGACCTCAACGCGCATGGCCGACCCCTTCCCGTTCCTCGTCGAGCTCGAGGAGCGTCTCGGGGGTGGCCGGAATGGCCGTTACGAAGAGCCCGGTCGCCGAGTCGATCGCGCCGGCTGTCGCCGGGGCGCCGCCGTCCATCGGCAGCTCGCCGACGCCCTTGGCGCCGAACGGTCCTCCCTCCCAGGGCGTCTCGAGCAGATGCACCCGCATTCTCGGGCTGTCCATGGAGGTCGGGATGATGTAGGTGGCGAGGCGATCGTTCAGATAGCGGCCCTCCTCCATCTTGATCTCCTCCATCAGCGCCCAGGCCACGGACTGGAGCGTTCCTCCTTCGACCTGCCCGCGGCAGAGCGTCGGATGGATCACCCTGCCCACGTCGCAGACCGCGGTGACATCGGTTGCCCGGACCTCCAGCGTCACCGGGTCGACCTCGACCTCGACCACGTCGGCGCCCCACGAGAAGGTCGGATAGGCAGCTCCCTGGTAGCTCTCCTCGTCGAAGACCTGCCAGTCCGGCGGCTGATGTCGCCGCGTCACCTCGCCGTCGCCGCCGGCGGCGAGAAACGCGAGCGCGACCTCACGGAACGGCCACTGCCGATCCGGCGAGCGGACCCTCGAATCCGAGAGTGACGGCGTACCCTCGAGACCCTCTCTCCAGGCCCACCAGGAGAGCAGGCGCTCGATCAGGTCACCGACCGCCAGGACCAGGGTCTCACCGACGATCATGGTGGTCCGCGAGGCCACGGTCGGCCCCGAGTCGGGCACGAGGTCGGTGTCGGTCTCCGCGAACCGGACGTCGTCGACATCGAGTCCGGCCGCCTCGCAGACGATCTGGGGAAAGATCGCCGCGCATCCCTGGCCCATGTCGGTCATGGCGGTGAGCACCTCGAGGCGGCCATCGAAATCCAGGCGAACCGTCACCGGTGAGCGCATCCGGCGCTCTCCGTTGCCGGTGAAGCCCGCACCGTGGAAGAAGAGGCTCAGACCGAGCCCGCGTGCCACTCCGTCGGACGATCCGGCGCCGCGCCGATGCTCGATCTCGCGCCAACGCGAGCGGAAGTCGGTCTCCACCTCGACGCGCTCCAGACATCGGCGAGCCGAGGTCGATTCGTCCACGACCTGCCCGGTCGGCATCCGGTCACCGGGCCGCAGCGCGTTGGTCCAGCGGACCTCCCAGGGGTCGCGACCGGTCTCTTTGGCGATGCGGTCCATGTGGCGCTCGATCGCGAACTGCGTCTGCGGCGCTCCGAAGCCGCGAAAGGCCCCGTTGGGCGCCGTGTTGGTCCGGGGTACCCGCCCCCGCACGCGAACCGCCGGGCACCGGTAGGGACCGGCCGCGTGCAGCAGAGCGCGCGAAAGCACCACCGACGAGAGCGTCGAGTAGGCCCCTCCGTCCATCACGACGTCGATGTCCAACGCCTCGAGCCGCCCCTCATCGGAGATCCCGGAGCGGATCGTCACCACCGAGGGATGCCGCTTGGTGGTGCCGATGATGTCCTCATGCCGGTCGTAGGCCATCCGCACGGGCGCCCCCGAGACCCGGGCGAGCAGCGCCGCATGCACGGCGAGCATGCTCGGGTAGTCCTCCTTGCCGCCGAAGCCGCCGCCCACCGCCGAGGCGCGGACGCGCACCTGGTCGGGTCGCAGGTCGAGAGCGTGCACGAGCGACTTGTGCACGTAGTAGGGGCACTGCATCGATCCCACCACGGTCAGCCGATCGTCTTCGAACCAGGCGGTCATCGCCTGGCACTCGATGTATACGTGCTCCTGATGACCGGTCCGGTAGACACCCTCCAGCACGCGAGCGGCCGCGATCAGCTCGGCCTCGACGTCGGCGCGCCCGAGCTCGAGCTCGTACAGGAGGTCGCTCGTCGCGGCGACGTCGGGGTCGAGCTGCGCCTCGAGGAGCTCGTAGGAGACCTCGACCGCGGCCGCGGCGCGACGCGCCTCGGCGCGACTGCTCGCCGCCACCAGCGCCACGGGCTCTCCGACATGACGAACCTCGTCGACGGCCAGCGCCGGCCAGGTGTCGTCGATCAGTCGAACCGCGTTGGCGCCCGGAAGATCCTCCGCCGCCGCGAAGACAGCCCCTTCGGGTGCCTTCTCCGGATCCCAGTGACGCCCCAGCACCCGCGCCCGGGCATGGGGACTGCGAACCGTGGCCCCGTAGAGCATCCCGGGCAGCGTGAAGTCGTCCGCGTAGACCGCCTCACCGGAGGCCTTCGGCCAGCCGTCGGGCCGCGCGGGACTCGAGCCGATCCGGCTCAGAGACGACCCTTCGGAGCCATCGACGACCCTGCGGCTTTTTGCATCTCCGACACAACTATTCTCCCGTGGCGATGGTACGTTGCTACGAGAGCCACTCGGTACCCTTCGTTGGTGGTTCCCTTCCTTGCCCGAGCGTACAACGATCGTTAGGATGTCCGCTCGCCCCACTGGAACAGTTCCCTCGTACAGGAGATGAGATTCATGGGCTGGAACATCGTTCGGACCCTGCTCGTCGTCGCCCTTCTGGCGTCTCCCGCCACGGCCGACGACTGGACCCATTGGAGAGGACCGGCACGCAACGGGACCTCCGTCGAGACCGGGCTGATCGACGCCTGGGTCCCCGATGGAGAGAACTTCCTCTGGCGCGTCGACTTCGTCGGACGCTCCACCCCCCTCGTACTGGGCGACCGTGTCTGCGCCAACGGCCGGGTGGGCGAGGGCATCGACCGCCAGGAGGTTGTGGCGTGCTTCGATGTCGCGACCGGTGAGTCGCTGTGGGAGCGGCGCTTCAACGTCTACCACACGACGGTTCCCTGGACCCGCGCCGGCTGGCCCAACCCGGCACTCGACCCGGAGACCGGATACATCTACCTACAGGGCGTCGGCGGCAACTTCCGTGCTCTCGACACGGCCGACGGCAGCACCGTCTGGGAGCGCAACTTCATGGAGGAGTTCGGTTTCATGGAGGGCTACGGCGGCCGTACCCAGACACCCCTGATCGATGGCGATCGGATCATCGTCACCTTCTCCTCCACCGGCTGGGGCTCGACGATCCCTCCGCGTCACCGCCTCTACTCGTTCGACAAGCTCACTGGCGAGCTGGTCTGGGTCTCGACCCCGGGGACCACCCTCAAGGACAAGAACAGCCAGTCGACCCCCGCCGTCGTCACCGTCGACGGCACCCGCCTGATCGTCCACGGCAACGGTGACGGACACATCTACGCGATCAAGGCGGGCACAGGCGAGAAGGTCTGGGACTTCCACCTGAGCCAGCGCGGCATCAATACCTCGGCGGTGGTCGACGGCTCGACGCTCTACATCGCGCACTCGGAGGAGAACGTCGACGAGGGAACGATGGGGCGCATCGTGGCGATCGACATGACCGGCAGCGGTGAGGTGACGACGACCCACGAGGTCTGGCGCTCGGACACCGGCGTCGGCTTCTCGTCCCCGGCCCTTGCGAACGGCAAGCTCTACATCCTCGACAACTCGGCGAACCTCCACGTCCTCGACGCCGCCACCGGCGAGAACCTGGCCGAGGTCAATCTGGGCCGTGTCGGCAAAGCGTCGCCCGTCGTCGCCGACGGCAAGCTCTACGTCACCGAGGTGAACGGTCGCTTCCAGATCGTCGATATCAGCGGCGACGAGCCGCAGATCCTCGATACGCAGAAGATCCGTACCGGTCGCCGCTGGGCCGAGACCTACGGCTCGGTGGCGATCTCGAACGGCCGCATCTTCTTCACCACCGAGGAGGGGCTCTACGCGCTCGGCGCGCCCAATCCGGACGCCGCGGTCTCCGAGCCCTACGAGGCGCCAGCCGGCACGCCCGACGGCGACCGGGCCGCTCTCGTGGTGGTACCGGCCGAGATCATCCTGCGCCCGGGCGAAGAGGCCACCTTCAGGGTTCTCTCCTTCAACGAGCACGGCGAGCCCCTCGGCGAGACCACGGCTGACTGGGCGCTCGAGGGCCTCTCGGGATCGATCGCGGCCGGCGTTCTCAAGCTCGACGCCGACAGCGGGGCCCAGGCCGGAATGGTGTGGGCCGAACGCGGCCGGGTGAGCGCCTCGGCGCGGGTGCGGTTGATCCCCGACCTCCCGTTCAGCGAGGACTACGAGTCCTACGCCGCCGATTCGAAGCCTCCCTATCAGAACGGCTACATGATCCCCTTCAAGGTGGTCGATCTCGACGGGAACAAGGTTCTCGCCAAGGTGCCGTCGTCACAAAAGATCCATCGCCACATCACCTTCCTCGGTGACCCCGAGGAGTCGAGCTACACGATCGAGGGCGACCTGATGGCGACGCGCAGCGAAGAAGTGGTCCCCGATCTCGGCCTGATCAACAGCGGCTACACCCTGGAGATGATGGGCGAGCACCAACTCCTCGAGCTGCGCTCGTGGCATTCGGCCCGCAGGATGTACACCTCGACTCCCTTCACCTGGGAGCCCGAGGTCTGGTACCGCGCCAAGCTGGAGGTCTCCACCGACGACGATGGAGCGGAGATTCGCGGTAAGGTCTGGAAGCGCGGAGAACCGGAGCCCGAGGAGTGGTCGATCACCACGGTCGACCCGCATCCGATCCACGCCGGCAGCCCGGGCCTCTCCGGCTACTCCCCCACCGACATCTATTTCGACAATATCGAGGTGTACAGCAACTGATGAGAGAGAGAACCGAGCTCACCCGTCGCCTTCCGATTCGATACCCGATCGCGGCGCTGCTCGCGGTAGCCTCCCTGGGCGTCGCGGCCGCCTCCGACATCGGCATGTTCGCCAACTCGCCAAGCCGCAACATGGTCTCGGACGCCACCGGCCTGCCCTCGAGCTGGAATCCCGATTCCGGCGAGAACATCAAGTGGAAGCAGCCGCTCGGCTCACAGAGCTACGGCGGGCCGGTGCTCGCCGGCGGCGTGATCTACGTCGGCACCAACAACGAGGGCGAGCGCGACCCCTCGATCACCGGAGACAAGGGCAACATGATGGCCTTCCGCGCTTCGGACGGCGAGTTCCTCTGGCAGATCGTGCACGACAAGCTGCCCGCGGGCCGGGTTCATGACTGGCCCCTGCAGGGCGTCTGCTCGGGCCCCTATGTCGACGGTGACCGACTCTGGTACGTCTCCAACCGCGCCGAGGTGGTGTGCGCCAAGACCGACGGAGAGATCCTCTGGAGCCGGGACATGATCGGCGACATGAACGTCTTCCCGCACAACCTCGCCGCGGGCAACCCGCTGGTGGTCGGCGACATCGTCTTCACGGTCACCGGCAACGGCGTGGACGAGGGGCATATCAACATCCCGGCTCCCCGAGCCCCGAGCTTCCTGGCACTCGACAAGAACACCGGCGAGACGGTATGGGAGAGCGACCTGCCGGCCAACGCCATCCTGCACGGCCAGTGGTCGAATCCCTCCTACGGAGTGATCGACGGCGTGCCGCAGATCGTCTTCCCGGGCGGCGACGGCTGGATGTACGGCATGGCGCCCGAGACCGGCGAGCTGCTGTGGAAGTTCGACGCCAATCCCAAGGACTCCGTCTGGGAGCTCGGTGGCGCCGGCAGTCGCAACAACATCATCTCGACGCCGGTGGTCTACAAGGACCGGGTCTACATCGGCGTCGGCCAGGATCCCGAGCACGGTGAGGCGCCGGGCAACTTCTGGGTCATCGACGCCACCGGCCGCGGGGACATCACCGAGAGTCACGTCGTGTGGCACTTCGGCGGCGAGGACTTCGGCCGCACGATCTCGACGGCGGCGATCGCCGACGGCCTCGTCTACATCGCCGATCTTTCGGGCTTCCTCTACTGCCTCGACGCCGAGACCGGCGAGCACTACTGGACCTACGACGCCTTCGCCGCCGTATGGGGCTCGGCCTTCGTGGCCGACGGCAAGGTCTACCTGGGCGACGAGGACGGCGACATCGCCGTGCTGACCCACGGCAAGGAGCTCGAGGTGCTCGAGGAGATCAACATGGGCGCCTCGGTCTACACCACGCCGATCGCCGAGGACGGAGTGCTCTACATCGCCTCGCGCAACATGCTCTGGGCCGTGGCGGAGAGCCAATGAGCGCCGACCACCCAGACATCGAGAAGGCCGCCGCGAGGCAACGCGAGGCTCTCGATCAGCACGTCCGGGAGATGGTCGCCTGGCATTTCGACCCCGAGACCGGCTGCCCCTTCTGGCTCGAGTACGCCGAGACGCTCGACTTCGATCCGCGTGCCGACATCGGCGGCTACGACGACCTGCGCGCCTTCGGGCACTTCCAGGACGAATGGCTGCGAGGCGGTCCGGTGCGCCGCTGGGTGCCCAGGGGTCTCGGCGACAAGCCGATCTACGTCTTCGAGACCGGCGGCACCACGGGTGCGCCGAAGTGCCGGATCAACAGCGAGGACTTTCGCATCGACTACGAGATGTTCAGCGACAGCCTGTCGGAGGAGACCTTCCCGCTCGGCAGTGACTGGCTGATGCTCGGGCCCTCGGGGCCACGCCGGCTGCGCCTCGCCATCGAGCACCTGGCGCAGCACCGCGGCGGGATCTGTTTCATGGTCGATCTCGACCCGCGCTGGGTCAACCGGCTGGTGCGCGACCAGCGCTTCCACGAGCTCGAAGCGTACAAGGAGCACTGCACCCAGCAGGCGCTGACGGCGCTCCGGGCGCACGACACGATCAAGTGCGTCTTCACGACGCCGAAGCTCCTCGAAGCGCTCTGCCAGAAGATCGATCTGGTCCGCGCCGGCATCACCGGGATCTTCTGCGGCGGCACCGAGATGAACGCCCAGTTCCATCGTTTCGCGCGCGAGGAGCTGGTCCCCGGGGTCGATTTCCAGCCCACCTACGGCAACACGTTGATGGGTCTGGCCCACTCTCGCCCGTTCACACCCGACGGTGGCTACGACATCGTCTACTACCCGCCGCAGCCACGCGCCATCATCGAGCTCGTCGACCCCGACGACACCGAGACGACGGTCGGCTACGGTGAGACCGGCCGGGTCATGCTCACCACCTTGACGCGCGAGTTCTTCATGCCGCGCTTTCTCGAGCGCGACGAGGCCGAGCGGGCTCGACCGATTCCCGAGTATCCCTGGGACGGCGTCGAGAACCTGCGCCTGTTCTCGCGTCTCAAGAGCTCCGTCGCGGTAGGGGTCTACTGATGGTCCACCTCCCGGTTCTGCGCCGAGGCCAGCCCTACCGGAGCCTCAGCGTCGCCACCCTCGATCATGTCGCGACGGGCGAGCCCGTCGCCGAGGTCAGTCTGGCCAACCCGGGCCTGATTTCGCGGGATATCGAGCAGTCGGCGGGCAGTCAGCGCTTCCTGCGCAAGACACCGATCCGGGAGCTTCTGGCCATCTGTCGCGCCGCGGCGCAGCAGTTCTCGCACGGCGAGCTTCCGCTCGGCGACGAGACACAGACCGCCGACGACTACGTTCGCCAGCTCTCCTCGACGACTGGCATGCCCGAGTCGATGGCGCGGATGAACATGGCGAAGATCCACCACGTGCTCCACGACCTGGAGACGATTCTGGCGGGCCTCACCCGCGGCCTCGATCCCGAGATCCTCGATCCGGGATACGGCTGGCAGGACGGCCGCTTCATCAGTTTCCTGCGCGAGACCAACGAGCTTGGGGTGGTGCTGCCGAGCAATTCTCCCGGTGTGCACTCGCTGTGGATCCCCTCGATCGCCCTCAAGGTGCCCCTGGTGCTCAAGCCGGGCGCGCGGGAGCCGTGGACGCCATACCGCATCTGCCAGGCGCTGATCGCCGCCGGCTGCCCGCCTCAGGTCCTCGGGTACTACCCGAGCGAGCACGCCGGAGCGAACCAGATTCTCCTCGACGCGGGCCGCGCGATGGTCTTCGGCGACGAACGTACGGTCCGCCCGTGGGCGACCGACCACCGGATCCAGATTCACGGCCCCGGCTGGAGCAAGGTCCTCCTCGGCGCCGACCAGGTCGCGACCTGGGAGAGCTGGATCGATGTCATCGTCACCTCGGTGGCGGCGAACGGCGGGCGCTCGTGCATCAACGCCTCGGGCCTCTGGGTTCCGGTCTTCGGCCGCGAGCTCGCCGAGGTCCTGGCCGAGCGACTGGCCCAGATCGACGCTCGACCGCTCGACGACCCGCAGGCCGAGATCGCGGCGTTCAGCGACCCACGCGTCGCTCATCTGATCTCCGAGCACATCGATCAGCAACTGGCGGCCGGTGGCGCCGAGGACCTCACCGCGCAGTACCGAGAGGGCGGCCGGGTGGTCGAGATCGGCGGCTGCACCTTTCTGCGACCGACCGTGGTCTGGTGCGACTCGGCCGACCATCCCCTGGCTCAAGCGGAGTACCTGTTCCCCTTCGTCAGCGTCGTCGAGGTGCCGCAGGAGGAGATGCTCGACCGCATCGGCTCGACCCTGGTCGCGACCGCACTGACCGAGGACGAGCGGTTCATCAACTCCCTGCTCAACAGCACCAAGATCGAGCGCCTCAACGTCGGAGGCATTCCCACCAGCCAGGTCGCCTGGGATCAGCCGCACGAGGGCTCGTTGTTCGATCTGCTCTATCGCCGGCGTTCCCTCCAGGCCCCGGCCCTGAGCCCGTCGGCCGGCACCGCCGGAACCGCCGCCGCCTCCTGACGGCGATCGGCCCCGCCAGAGATCCATGCCCAGCCCCCCCGTCGGCGAAGATCGACACGAAGCCGCCGAGTTCCTCGACGACCTCGACACCGAGGGCTCCTGGGAGCGACGCCTCGACGGCGTGTGCCTTCTCTTCGGAGTCGGCACCCTGGACGAGCTGGGACGTCTGGCGGCCGAGGCCGGAGCCCACCGGGTTCTGCTCGTCGGCGACCCCGGGATCACCGAGGCCGGCCACTGCGAGCGGGCACTCGGCTCTCTCGCCGACGCGGGACTCGAAGCGCGGCTCTTCGACGGCGTCGAGGAGAACCCCACCGACCGGAACGTTGCCGAGGGCGCTCGCGTCGCCGCCGAGCATCGTGCCGACCTGTTGGTCGGACTCGGCGGTGGCAGTCCCATGGACTGCACCAAGGGCATCAACTTCCTCCTCTCCGGAGGCGGCAGTATGTCGCGCTATGAAGGCTTCGGCCGTGGCGGCGACGGCATGCTGCCCTCGATCGGCGTACCGACGACCGCCGGAACCGGCAGTGAGGCGCAGTCGTACGCCCTCATCACCGAATCCGATACCCACCGCAAGATGCCCTGTGGGGATCTTCGGGCCCGCTTCGGGACGGTACTGCTCGACCCCTCCCTCACCGATTCCCTGCCGCCCCGAACCGCCGCCGCCTCGGCTCTCGACGCCGTCTCCCACGCCGTCGAGAGCTACGTCACGAACAGTCGCAACGAATCCTCCACCGCCTTCGCCGCCAGAGCATGGCGGCTCCTCGACCGATATCTGACCGAGGCCCTGACCTCTCCGGGCGATCATCGCGTCTGGGGCGCGATGCAGCTCGGCGCCTTCCTCGCCGGCGCGGCCATCGAGCGATCGATGCTCGGGGCCGCCCACGCGCTGGCCAATCCGCTGACAGCCCGCTACGGCACGACGCACGGCATCGCCGTCAGCCTGATGCTTCCCGAGGTGGTCCGGTACAACGCGGCGGAGGTCGAGCGGCTCTACGACGAGCTCGTGCCCGGCCACGACGAGCCCGGCACGGCTCTCGCATCACGGATCGAGTCGCTTCGCGCGGCCTCCGGTCTGCCGGCGACCTTGCGCGAAGGCGGCGTTCCCGAGGCCGATCGGGACCGCCTCGGCGAGCTGGCTCGACAGGCCGCCGAGCAGTGGACGCTTCGTTTCAACCCGCGCGCCGCTTCGGTGGCGGATCTGACATCCCTCTACGAACGTACCTTCTGAGATGACGAGCCTACTCATTCTCGGACATCGGCGCGCCCTCGGACGCACAGCACTCCTGGCGCTGCTCGCCTTCCCCGTCGCCGGCAACGGCGACGAACCGGCGCGAGAGACCTGGCCGAGCTTTCGCGGCGGGCCGGCGCAGACCGGCATCGCCGACAGCGCTCTTCCGGATGCGCTCGAGCCCCTCTGGAGCTTTCAGATCGAGGCCGACGTGGAGTCGACCGCGGCCATCGGTGGCGGTCGAGTCTTCGTCCCGGCGCTCGACGGAGTCCTCTACGCCCTCGACCTCGCCTCGGGTGAGCTGCTATGGACCTACGCCGCGGGCGAGGGCGACATGGCGCCGGAGATCAAGTCCTCGCCGCTCCTCGCCGGCGACGTCGTCTATTTCGGCGACGAGAGCGGCACGCTCCACGCGGTCGACGCCGCGACGGGCAAGCGACGGTGGACCTTCGCGGCCGACGCGGCGATCACATCGTCGGCCAACCTGGTCGGCGACTGCCTCCTCTTCGGTTCCTACGACGGATTCGTCTACTGCGTCGAGCGATCCGATGGCAGCCTGCGGTGGAAGGTCGAGACCGACGGCTACGTTCATGGAACTCCAGGTGCCCATGACGGGAGTGCCGTCTCCGCCGGGTGCGACGGGTACCTGCGGGTCATCGACGTCGACAGCGGCGAGGTCGAGGCCTCGGTATCGGTCGACGGATACGTCGGAGCCAGCCCGGCGCTGGCCGGTGGCCGCGCCTTCGTCGGCACCTTCGAGAACGAGGTCCTGGCGATCGATCTCGACTCCGCAGAGGTTCTCTGGCGCTATTCGAACCCGGACCGGCATTTCGCCTTCTACTCGTCGCCCGCGGTCACCGGGGACCTGGTGATCCTGGGTGGACGCGACAAGCTCCTTCACGCCATACACCGCGAGTCCGGCGAGCTCGCCTGGGCGTACCCGGCGGGGTCGCGCCTCGACGCCTCCCCTGTGGTCGTCGGCGACCGTGTGGTCGCCGCCACGGACGACGGAGTGCTCCTGACTCTGGCCCTCGACTCGGGTGAGGAGCGCTGGCGTTTCGAGACCGGCTCCGGATTCGTCGCCTCGCCGGCGGTCGGCGCCGGACGGGTGGTGATCAGCACCGTCGAAGGTCTGGTGCTCTGTTTCGGGGAGTGAGAGAATCGTTCGGCTCGCGAGCGACACCGGGCGCCAATGACACCGGGCGCCAATGACACCGGGGGCGGATGCGCCCGATGTCAAAAATTGCAAATGCCGGAACTCGCGGGTCTCCACGTCGTATTCATTCCCCGAAAGCAGCGCGCAGGATTCTGATGACTCGAGGAGAGCCAGCGACATCGGGTATCACCACCGACGCCACGGACGTCGGTAGTGTCTTCGTCTCCAACTATCCGCCCTTCTCCTTCTGGTCCTCGGAGGCGACCGACGAGGTCGAGAAGGTTCTCGCCACGCGGGCGGCACCGGAGACGCCACTCGGGCTCTACGTCCACATCCCCTTCTGCCGCAAGCGCTGCAAGTTCTGCTACTTCAAGGTCTATACCGACAAGGACAGCGGCCAGATCGCCAACTACGTCGACACGGTCTGTCGCGAGGCGGAGCTCTACGCCGCGAAGGCCCGGATCGCCGGGCGTCCGCTCGAGTTCGTCTACTTCGGCGGCGGCACACCCTCCTACATCAGTGTCGACCACCTGCGTGTCCTGGTCGAGCGCCTTCGAGCGACACTCGACTGGAGCGACATCTCCGAGTTCGCCTTCGAGTGTGAGCCGGGGACGCTGACGCGGAGCAAGCTCGCCGCGATCAAGGAGGTCGGTGTCACCCGGCTGAGCCTGGGAGTCGAGAACTTCGACGACTCGATCCTCAGCTTCAACGGCCGCGCCCACACCTCCCGCGAGATCTATCGCGTCCTGCCGTGGATCGAGGAGGTCGGCTTCGACCAGCTCAACATCGATCTGATCGCCGGGATGCTCGGTGAGACCTGGGAGACATGGAAGAGATCGGTCGACGAGACCCTCGAGCTGGCCCCCGACGCGGTGACCATCTATCAGCTCGAGCTGCCCTACAACACACGCTTCTCCGCCGATCTGCTGGCCGACGAGGCGTCGTACGAGATCGCCGACTGGCCCACCAAGCGCGCCTGGCACCAGTACGCCTTCGATCGACTCGCCGAGGCCGGCTACCAGCCGTCGAGCGCCTACACCATGGTGCGCGACGAGAGCCGACGTTTCGTCTACCGCGACTCCGTCTGGCACGGCTGCGACCTGCTCGGGCTCGGCGTGTCGTCGTTCTCCCACATGGGCGGAGTTCACTACCAGAATGCTGCCGGCTGGGCGTCGTACCTCGAAGCGCTCAATCGCGGTGCGCTCCCGCTGGGCCGCGCCTTCCTAACCTCCGAGGACGAGCGGCTCGTTCGCGAGATGATCCTCCAACTGAAGCTCGGCCATATCGAGCCGGCGTACTTCGACGCCAAGTTCGGCGTCGACATCCGCTCCACCTTCAGGCCCGGCTGGGAACGTCTCGAAGCCGAAGGCATGCTGAACGTGAGGCCCGACTCGATCGTCCTGACCCGGGAGGGTCTGCTGCAGGTCGATCGGCTCCTACCAACCTTCTACGCAGAGGCCTACCGCGGCGGACGCTACACCTGACCGCCCCAGTCATCCATGAGATCAGACACACCCGCAACCCGGCGGCGACGCCGGCCAGGAAAGAACCAGACAGCCCAACGGCAGGTGGTCGCGCCGTCCGTCCTGCTCGCCCTCTCGGCGTTGTTTCTCTGCGGCGCTCAGGCACGAGCACAGGACGAGGAGAGTGCCGAGACCGCCGTGCCGCAGGGCGAGGAACGTGAGGAGATCGTCGTCGAGGACACCCTCCTCTACCTTCCGGACTCGAACACCATCGCGACCAAGCTGCCCCTGCCCCTCGCCGAAACGCCGGCCAGCGTCGGTGTGGTGACGTCTCCGATCATCGAGGAGCAGCGTGGCGTCGTTCTGACCGACGCCCTCAAGAACGTCAGCGGCCTGAACGTCCAGACCGGAAACGGCGTCTTCGACTTCTTCGTCTTGCGGGGTCAGGACTCGATCTCGAGTGGTCTCATCCTCACCGACGGAGCCCGCGAGCCCGAATCGAGCTTCTATCAGCTCTACAACGTCGACCGCGTCGAGGTGCTGAAAGGGCCGTCGAGCTTCCTCTACGGCGCCAGCCCCCTGGCCGGAACTGTCAATCTGGTGCGCAAACAACCGCTGCCGGCGGACTTCGGCCGGGTCGCCGTGACCGGCGGCAGCTATTCGACCCTGGAAGGGCTGATCGACTGGAACACCTCCAACGAGGACGGCAGCGTCGCCTTCCGCCTCGGCGCTCTCTATCGCGAGTCCGACGAGTACCGGGACGACAAAAACAGCGAGGTCGCCGCCTTCAATCCGTCGCTCACATGGAAGCCCGACGAGCGCAGCAGTCTCAACGTCAGCTTCGAGCTGGTCGACGGACAGTACAGGTCGGATGCCGGCCTGCCGCTGCTCGGCGGCATCGAGGTTCCGAAGGTGCCGCGGCAGCGCTCCTACCAGTCTCCCTTCGATGTCTCGGACCAGGACATCGCCCGGTTCCAGGTAGACTACGAGCGCGAGATCGGGACGAGCAGCACCTTCCGCACCAAGCTCTACTACCGCGAGCTCGACTGGCTCTCGAAGGCGACCCTTTTCAACGGCGTCTTCCCGAACGCCACCGGCGGGCTCGACGTCTCGCGCTTCCTGGCCGAGCTCGACAGTGATCAGCGCTTCTGGGGCGGTCAGTTCGAGTTCCTCGCCACCGCGCAGACCGGCGGCGTCACCCACGATCTGCTCTTCGGGCTCGAGGTCCAGAGCCTCGACGACGACTTCAGCTTCGTGCCCAGCTTCCTCCCCAACATCGACCTGTTCGACCCGATCGAGACGGCTCAGGAGCCCCTCTTTCCCATTCCGGGCCAGAGCTTCGCCGGCGACGCCGAGACGCTCAACGTGGCTCCCTACCTCATCGACCAGATGACCCTCTCGGATCGCGTCCTGCTTCTGCTCGGAGGTCGTTGGGACAACATCGACTTCGAAGAGGCCGTGCTCGGCACCTCCCGCGACGACAGCGAGTTCAGCCCGATGATCGGACTGGTGGTCAAGGCCTCCGAGACGGTCTCGATCTACGCCAACGCCGGCTCGGCCTTCGCGCCGCCATCGACCTTCGGACTCGAGGAGGATCGCGTGCCCGAGGACAGCGCCCAGTACGAGCTGGGTCTGAAGTCGGCGGTGACCGACCGTATCGAGGCGACGCTGGCGCTGTATCACCTCGAGCGCGAGAACATCGCCATTCCGGACGACACCGGGGTGACCCGCCAGACCGGCAGCCAGGAGGCCCAGGGTCTCGAGATCGAGGTCTCCGCCACCCTCGGTCGGCGCAGCCGCCTCCTGGCCGCTTACGCCTACACCGACGCCGAGCTGACGAGCTTCTCCGAGCAGGTCCTGATCGGCTTCTTCCCGCCGACCTTCGCGACCGTCGACCTGTCCGGCAACACTCCGGCCTTCGCGCCCGAGCACCTGCTCAACCTCTGGTACTCCCAGAGCTTCGACAGCGGCTTCGGGTTCGGCGCCGGAGGGCGCTACGTATCCGAGCAGTTCATCGCCGAGGACAACCGGTTCGAGATCGACGACTACTGGGTCTTCGACGCCTCGGCCTTCTACGACCTGTCGACCTGGCGGCTCAGCCTCTTCGTCAAGAACCTCTTCGGCGAGGAGTACCTGACCCGTGGCTTCGGCTCCGCGTCGGTGATCCCGGCGCCCGAAACCTCCGCCTACCTGACCCTCGAATACACGTTCTGAGCGTGATGAACGCGGGCCGGAACGGCCGGAGACCAACGATCGAGCCCACGAGCCAGAAATGACCACTGAGAGCCATGATGTGATCGTCGCCGGCGGCGGCCCCGCCGGTGCCTGCGCCGCCACGCTGATAGCCGAGCAGGGATACGACGTCCTCCTGCTCGAGCGCTCGACCGAGCCCCAGTTCAAGATCGGCGAGTCGCTCATGCCGGCCTGCTACTGGTCGCTGGAGCGACTCGGCGTCCTCGACTGGATGAGGACGAGCGCTTTCACCAAGAAGTACAGCGTCCAGTTTTTCAACGCCGACGGCCGGTCGACGGCGCCCTTCTTCTTTCGCGAGACCTGCGACCACGAAAGCTCACAGACCTGGCAGGTTCTCCGCTCGGACTTCGACGAGATGCTGCTCGCCAACGCCACCGACAAGGGCGTCGAGGTGCGACGGGGCGAATCGGTGAGGGACGTCCTCTTCGAAGGCGACCGCGCCGTCGGCGTCCGCGTCGGCACGAAAGGCGAGCCGAGCCGCGACATCCACTCGAAAGTGGTCGTCGACGCTTCGGGCCAGAGCGCGCTGCTGGCGCGCAAGCTCAAGCTGCGCCTCTACGACACCCACCTCCGGAACGCTTCCATCTTCACCCACTACAAGGGAGCGCTGCGCGACCCCGGCGAGCACGAGGGCGCCACGCTCATCATGCACACCCGCGACGAGAACTCCTGGTTCTGGTTCATCCCACTGCAGAACGACACGGTGAGCGTCGGTGTCGTCGGCGCCATGGACTACCTCGCGCGTGGGCGCGACGGCTCGCCGCAGGAGATCTTCGAGGAGGAGATGGCCCTCTGCCCGACGCTCGTCGAGCGCCTCGAAGGCGCCGAGCGCACCCGACCGCATCAGATGGTCCGCGACTTCACCTACCGCGCCAGACAGTTCGGTGGCGACGGCTGGGTCACCGTCGGTGACGCCTTCGGCTTCATCGACCCGATCTACTCGTCGGGCGTTTTCCTGGCGCTCAAGTCGGGCGAATTCGCCGCCGACGCCATTGTCGAAGGCCTGGCCTCCGGCGACCTGTCGGCGGCCCAACTCGGCAAGTACGGCGAGGATTACGTCGACGGCATGGAGGCGATTCGCAAGCTGGTGTGGGCCTTCTATGACCGGGAGTTCAGCTTCGGACACTTCCTCGAGCAACACCCGGAGTGCCGCGACCCCATCGTCCATCTACTGATCGGCAATGTCTTCCGCGAGTCGGTGGACGGGCTCTTCGGCCCGCTCGGCGAGGCCTGCGAGCTTCCCGGCGCCAGTGCCGAGCCGACGGAGTCGAGCTGGTAGGGTAACTCGCGGATCGAAGGGCGCGTCACCCGGGGTCTCCGGCCCGAGGGTGCAGCCGGGAACGGGAACGGAGAGACATTGTCGCCACGCTCGGCTCGTTGGTTGGTGCTCGCGGCGCTGGCGCTCGCCATCGTCCTGCACCAGGACACCTGGAACTGGCACCAGCTCTCGTGGGTCGCCGGTCTGCCGGCCGGCTTCGCCTATCACCTGGCGTTCTGCTTCGCCGTCTCCATCCTGATGGCGCTCCTGCTGCGGCTCGAGCGCTGACCATACCTCGCACCGAGTGCTCAACCTGATCATCATCCTGGCGTACCTCGCCTCCGTGATCGTGATCGGTGTGCTGGCGCACCGGCTCTTCCAGGGAACGCGCGAGGACTACTGGCTGGCGTCGCGTTCGATCGGTCCGTTCGTTCTGCTGATGTCGCTGTTCGGCACCCACATGACCGCCTTCAGCCTGCTCGGGGCCTCCGGCGAGGCCTATCACCGCGGGCTCGGGGTCTTCAGCCTGATGGCGTCGAGCTCCGCCCTGGTGGTGCCGCTGGTCTTCCACTTCGTCGGACGGCGCCTGTGGAGCCTCGGTCGAGCCAACGGATTCGTCACCCAGGTCGAGTTCTTCCGCGAGCGGTGGCAGAGTCCGCTCCTCGCCTGGCTCCTCTTCGTGGTCCTGGTCCTGCTTCTGCTCCCCTACCTGCTCATCGGCGTCATGGGAGCGGGCATCACGTTCGCCGAGATCACCGACGGGCTGATCCCCGGATGGCTCGGAAGCCTGATCATCTGCGCCGTCGTGGTGATCTACGTCTCGATCGGCGGCGTCCGTTCGACGGCCTGGGCCAACACCTTTCAGACACTGGTGTTCATGGCGCTCGGCGCGATCACCTTCACGCTCATCGTCCGCGAGATTGGCGGACTCGGAGACGCCCTGCGGCGGGTCGATCCGGGCCTCCTCGTGCAGGGCGACGCGATCGGCCTGCCCAAGACCGTGAGCTACCTCTTCATCCCCCTCTCGGTCGGGATGTTTCCCCATATCTTCATGCACTGGCTCACCGCGCGACGGCGGGAGAGCTTCGATCTGCCGGTCATCGCCTATCCCCTCTGCGTCGCGATCGTCTGGGCTCCGAGCGTCCTGCTCGGCGTCCTCGGCACGCTCGCCTTCCCCGACCTCCAGGGACCGCAGGCGAACTCGGTGCTCATCCTGATGATCGGGCAATACGCCCCGGGCGCGCTGGCCGGTCTGCTCGCCGCCGGCGTCTTCGCGGCGGTGATGTCGTCGCTCGACTCGCAGACGCTGTCGCTGGCGACTCTCCTCACCCGCGGCGTCGGCACGGCGAAGGATCCCCGCCAGGGGGCCGGCGAGGTCGCTGAACGGCGCGAGATCTGGCGCGGGCGCGTCTTCGTCATCGCGCTGCTCGCCGTCGCCTACGGTCTCTCGCTGGTCGCCGATCGGAGCATCTTCCGGCTGGGCGTCTGGTCCTTCAGCGGATTCAGCGCGCTCTTCCCGCTCGTTCTCGCCGCCATCTACTGGCGACGCAGTACGCGCCAGGGAGCGATCGCCGCCGTCGCGGTGACCGCCGCGCTCTGGATCTACTACTTCCAGCGCTCCTGGTCCGATCCCGGCTACACCCTGGGAGGTGCCGGCTGGATGCCTGTGGTCGCGCTCTTCGCGGCCTCCACGCTGACGATCGTCGTCGTCTCGCTCCTCACCCCTCCACCGTCCAGCGAGCACCTGCGGAGCTTCTTCGCCGAGGAGGACGAAGACAGGGGGACCGCCGGCGGATGAGAATCGCCTACGTCGCCGCGGGCGCCGCCGGCATGTACTGCGGCACCTGCATCCACGACAACACCCTGGCCGCGGCGCTGCAACGGTTCGGCCACGACGTCGTCCTCCTGCCGCTCTACACGCCTCTACGCACCGACGAGGAGAGCGTCAGCCTGCGCCAGGTCTTCTACGGCGCCGTCAATGTCTACCTGCAGCAGAAGTCGGGGATCTTCCGCCACACGCCTCGCCTGCTCGACCGGCTTCTCGATCGCCCCGCCCTGCTCAATGCCGTCTCCCGCTTCGCGGCCTCGACCGCTGCAGAGGACCTGGGCGCGCTGACGCTGTCGGTGCTCCGCGCCGAGGACGGAAAGCAGCGCAAGGAGCTCGACCGTCTGGTCGAGTGGATGCGCGACTTCCGTCCCGATGTCGTGCAGATCGCCAACTCGATGCTCCTCGGCATCGGCGCCGAGATCAAGCGTCAGATCGGCGTTCCCATCGTCTGCGGTCTCACCGGCGAGGACATCTTCCTCGACGAGCTGCCCGAGCCCTACCGCTCCGAGGTCACCGGCGAGCTGCGCCGCCACGCCCGCGAGGCGGACGCCTTCATCGCCACCAGCCGCTACTACGCCGACGCCATGGTCGACTTCCTGCAGGTTCCGACCGAGCGCGTGCACGTCGTCCATCTCGGGATCAATCTCGACACCATCGGCATCGAGCCGCATCAGCGCGATGAAGCCGACAGCCTGACGCTCGGCTACATGGCACGGATCTGTCCCGAGAAGGGGCTGCATCTCTTCCTCGAGGCGTTCCACCAGATTGTCGTCGAGCGCCCCTCCCTACCCGTCGTGGCACGAGCCGCCGGATACGTCGGTGGACGTGATCGCGACTATCTCGAGACCCAGCGCCGGCTCGTGCGCGAGTGGGGCCTCGAGGATCGCGTCGAGCTTCTCGGCGAGGTCGACCTGGAGGGCAAGCGGGCCCTGCTGATGGGCTCCGACGTGGTCGCCGTGCCGACGACCTACAAGGAGCCCAAGGGACTCTTCGTCCTCGAGGCCCTGGCGCACGGCGTCCCGGTGGTCCAGCCCCGTCACGGAGCCTTCCCCGAGCTCATCGAGCTCACCGGCGGCGGCATCCTGGTGGAGCCGGGCTCCGCCGGCGCTCTCGCGGACGGCCTGACCAGTCTCCTCGACGATTCCGAGCGCAGGATCGAGCTCGGCCGCCGGGGGCGCCACGCCGTGAGGGATCAATTCAACAGTGACACGATGACGCGGGAGACGCTCGACATCTACGAGGCGGTGCGCTCCCCGCGCCGGGAGGACTGATCTTGCCGACGTCCGAGTTTCGAACCACCCGCCGAGTCGAGTTCGCCGACACCGACATGGGCAACCTGGTCCACTTCTCGCGCTTCTTCGTCTTCATGGAGACCGCCGAGCACGAGTTCCTGAAAACTCTCGGAACGACGGTGCACTTCGAGCACGAGGGACGCAAGTTCGGCTGGCCCCGGCTGGAGGCTCACTGCCGCTACCTGAGTCCCGCCCGCTACGGCGACGAGCTCGAGATCCACCTGAAGGTCCGGCGCAAGGGCCGCCGCGCGATGACCTACGACTTCACCTTCGATATCGGTGATCGGCGGATCGCCGAGGGGACCATCTCGTCGATCTGCTGCGTCCTCGACGGCCCGGAGGGACTCGAGTCGATCCCGATCCCGGAACCCCTGGCGAGTCAGCTCGCCGAGCACTGACCGGGCGCAGCTTCAGTCGGCGCTCTCACGCGCGCGATCCTTGGCGCCGACGTAGGGCGCGATGCCCCGTTTGGAGGAGCCGATGAAGTCCACCAGCTCACGGACCAGGGGGTTGTCGGAGTCCCCCTCGATGCGCGCCAGTGCGTGCGACAGATTGAGGCCGCTGCGGTAGAGAGTCCTGAAGGCGCGCTTCAGGGCCAGCCGATCCTCGCTACCGATACCGGCCCGCCTGAGACCGACCGTGTTCAGGCCGGCGACGCCGGTGCTGAGCTCTCGGGTCATGCAGAACGGCGGAATGTCGCGCTTGAGCGCGCACATTCCCGAGATCATCGCCAGACGCCCGATGCGGAGGAACTGGTGAACGCCCACTCCACCACCGAAGAAGACCCGATCGCCGACCTCGACGTGACCCGCCAGCAGCACTCCGTTGGCCAGCATGACTCCGTCGCCGATGCGCACGTTGTGGGCCAGGTGACTGTTGGCCATCAACATGCAGTCGTTGCCGACGACGGTGCTCGAGCCCTCGACCGTGCCACGATGAATGGTCACACCTTCACGCAGAGCGCATCGATCACCGATCCGGACGTAGGTCTCACCTCCGGCGAAACCGACGTCCTGCGGCACATCGCCGACCACGCACCCGGAGTGGAGCCGGCAGTCCTTGCCGATCGTCGTGTGACCCAGAACGCTGGCGTGCGAGACCAGCTCGGTTCCCGCACCCAGCTCCGCGGTGGCCTGGACGTACGAGAAGGGACCCACCACGCACCCCTCTCCCAGCTTGGCCCCCTCCTCCACGACGGCCGTGGGATGGATCGAGGTCTCCGAAGTCGCGCTCATTCCGCTGACGCTCAGGGTCCGATCAGAAGGAGACACCCACGGCTCTGCAGAGGTAGCGCGCCAGTGGCGCCGCCTGGCGGCAGAGGCCCGCGAACCGCTTCGGGAAGTCCGGCGCCAGGATCTCCTTCTGGGTCAATCGGGTCACTCCGATGAAGTCCTTGCGCTTGATGTCCTCGATGAGCGGATCGTCCGCATCGAAGCCGCGCGGCGGCCGCTTGAGCGACTCACCCTCGAGCGTCCAGTCCTCGCGGAATCGTCTGCCGCCGATGGCGCGCTTCCAACCCGCGGGATCCTCGGCGAGCGCCCGCCGGATCTTCGCCAGACTGGGCGAGTCCGGATGCCAGATGCCACCGCCGACGAAGCTCTCCCTGGCCGCGATGTGGAGGTAGAAGCCCGGCGCATGCGCGTCTCGTGCAGCCTCGTGCCGGAAGTGGATACCGACATGGGTCTTGTAGGGCGACTTGTCCTTGGAGAACCGAACGTCCCGGTAGATGCGAAACAGCGAGCCCCCGACGGCCTTCGGGATCGCCCGGAAGTGCGGCGATGTCTCCCGCAGATGTGGCCCGAAGTCGCTGATGAAGCGTAGCGCCGGGTCCTTCAGGTGCTCTTCGTATCGGGCCTTGTTGGCCTGGAACCAATCGCGATCGTTGTTCTTCTCGAGATCGCGCAGGAACGAGAACAGAGCCGGACGGAACGGATTGGGCGGGTACCTGCTCGGTGACATGGTGGCGGCATTCTACGCCGACTCCGGCTCCGGCTCCCCGGCTCTGGCTCCTCGAGGACCTTTCTAGTACGCTCCCTGCTCGTTCGAGCCTGCGTACGTCGAGCTGACCGGGGCCATCATGCCGAGCGACGACACCACCAACGCCCGCCGCGGCGACTTCATCCGCGACATGGTCGAGGAGGACCTCGCCAGCGGCAAGTACGACGGACGCGTGGTGACGCGCTTCCCGCCAGAGCCGAACGGCTACCTCCACATCGGTCACGCCAAGTCGATCTGCCTCAACTTCGGTATCGCCCAGCAGTACGGCGGGCACTGCAACCTGCGCTTCGACGACACCAATCCCGCCACCGAAGATCCGGAGTACGTGGCCTCGATCCAGGACGACATCCGCTGGCTGGGCTACGACTGGGGTGAAGGGCGCTACTTCGCGTCCGACTACTTCGAGCGCCTATACGAGTTCGCGATCGAGCTCATCGAGCGGGGCAAGGCCTACGTCGACAGCTCCTCGGAAGAGGCGATCCGCCGCGACCGGGGAACGGTGACGGAGCCCGGCCGCGAGAGCCCCTACCGGGACCGGGCGATCGAGGAGAACCTCGACCTCTTCCGCCGCATGCGCGCCTGCGAGTTCGCCGACGGCGAGCACGTTCTGCGGGCACGCATCGACATGTCCGCCGCCAACATGAAGATGCGCGATCCGCTCCTCTACCGCATCCGGCACGCGCGCCACTACCGGCGCGGCGACGACTGGTGCCTCTATCCGATGTACGACTTCGCCCACTGCCTGTCGGACGCGCTGGAAGGGATCACCCACTCGCTGTGCACGCTCGAGTTCGAGAACAACAGGGAGATCTACGACTGGGTTCTCGACAACACCAGCGTCGATCGTCCGCCACCGGAACAGACCGAGTTCGCGCGTCTCAACCTGAGCTATACCGTGCTGAGCAAGCGAAAACTTCTCGAGCTCGTGGAAGGTGGCTTCGTCGAGGGGTGGGACGACCCGCGCATGCCGACCCTCTCGGGCCTTCGCCGGCGCGGATACACACCCGAGTCGATCCGCGCCTTCTGCGACGCCATCGGCGTAGCCAAGGCCAACAGCGTCGTCGACATGGCCCAGCTCGAGCACGCCGTGCGCTCCGATCTCAATCAGCGCGCTCCCCGGCTGATGGCGGTTCTCGACCCGCTCCCCGTCGTGATCACCAACTACCCGGAGGGCGATGGCGAGTCGATCGAAGCGCCGTACTTCCCCGCCGACATCGGACGGGAGGGCTCACGTCGGATCCCCTTCTCCCGGAACCTCCTGATCGAGCGTGCGGACTTCATGGAAGATCCGCCGAAGGGCTACAGGCGGATGACGCCGGGCAGAGAGATCCGTCTGCGCTACGGCTACGTCGTTCGCTGTGACGAATCGGTCAGGGATCCCGACACGGGTGAGATCCTCGAGGTACGCTGCACCTACGACCCGGAGACTCGCGGCGGCTCGACTCCAGACGGCCGGCGCATCGAGGGCACCATCCACTGGGTTTCGCGCCCGCACTCGGTCGAGCTCGAGGCACGCCTCTACGACCGGCTCTTCCGCCTCGAGAACCCGAGCCCGAGCAAGGCCGACGGCGCCGACTTCAAGGAGTCGCTCAACGAAGACTCGCTGGCGATCGTCGGAGCCGCGCGAGCGGAGCCGGCGCTCGCCACCTTCCCGCCCGGAAGCCACGTCCAGTTCGAGCGACTCGGCTACTTCCACCACGACGGCGACGCCCGGGCCGAGCAGCCGGTGTGGAATCGCACCGTCGGGCTGCGCGACACCTGGAGCAGGAGGGCCCAGAAGAAGTATCAGCCGGCTGCGGCTCCTCGTGAAGCGAAGCACCGGACGGGCCCCGAGGGCGCCCCCCGGCCGCTCTCGGACGAAGAGGCCACGGTATCCGCAGAGCTCTCCGATACCCACTCGCTGCGCCGCGAGGACGCCGAGCGTCTGGCCCGCGATCCGACATCCCTCGTGCTCTTCGAGGCGACGGTCGGAGAAGGGGCCGACCCGCGCTCGGTCGCGACCTGGCTGCTCAACGAGCTGCGCGGCTCGACCGACGCCCCCGCGATCTCCCCGATCGATCTCGCGACGCTCCTGGACCTGGTCGACACGGACAGGATCAGCGGCAAGATCGCCAAGGAGGTGCTCGCCGAGAGTCTCGAAACCGGGGCCTCACCGACCGAGATCGTCGAGCGACGCGGCCTGGAACAGATCTCCGATCCCGGCGCCTTGGCGGAGATCGTCGACCGGATCCTGACCGAGCATCCGGAGCAGCTCGCGGCCTTCCGCAGCGGCAAGGTCGCCCTGCGCGGCTTCTTCGTCGGGCAGGTGATGAAAGCGACCGAGGGCCGCGCCAATCCCCGTCTGCTCCAGGGGGTGCTGGACGAGCGCCTCGCCGCGGCCGATTGAGCCGCGACTCGGCGACGGTCAGGGGCTTCGGCAGGGGCTCGGCAAGGCACCTCGGTGTGGGGAGCGGGCTTGGTTATACTGCCGCCGGATGAGCTTCCCGAAACCCTTCTACCGCTGGCGCCCCCACCCGTGGCACGGTCTCGACGCCGGGCCGGAGCCACCCGGTCGGGTGCAGGCCTACATCGAAGTCACGCCCTTCGACGGCATCAAGTACGAGGTCGACAAGGCGACCGGGTATCTCCGCGTCGATCGTCCCCAACGCAGCTCCTCTCTGCCGCCGACCCTCTACGGTTTCATCCCGCGGACGTACTGCGGGGACCGCGTCGGCCGCATGTCCGGCCACGATGTGCGCGGGGACGGCGACCCTCTCGACATCTGCGTGCTCTCCGAGCGCCGGATCGACCGGGCCGAGGTCCTGCTCCAGGCGCGGGTCGTCGGAGGCTTCCTGATGATCGATCAGGGCGAGGCGGACGACAAGATCGTCGCCGTGCTCGAGAACGACAACGTCTGGGGCGAGGCCACCGAGATCGGCGACCTCCCGACCGTCATCCTCGAGAGGGTCCGCCACTACTTCATGACCTACAAGCTCGTCCCCGGAGACGATTCCGGCGTCGTCATCGACGAGCCCTACGATCGCTCCCACGCACTGAAGGTCGTCCAGGCCTCGCTCGACGACTATCTCGAGGAGTACGGCGAGTAGCGCCCCCGCGGCATGCACCGCAGGGAGACCCGCTCGGGAGTTCTCGCCGCCTGGCGCGAGGTCGCCAGGGGTGACGCGGAGGCGCCGGCGCGCGTCGCTCCCACGTTCTGGCTCTTCGCCGGCCACCTGGCGACCCTCGGCGGCATCGCCCTGTCGAACATTCTCCTCGGCCTGGCGGTGCTCGTTGCGCCCTGGAAGGAGTCTCTGGAGCGACTCGCCGTCGCCCGCGAGCTCCTCGTCGTCATCGGCTTCTACCTGGTCTTCCTGGCCGGCTCGATCGTCTCCTCGACCGATCCCGGCACCTCCCTCGAGGCGAGCAGCGACCTCTTCAACTTCCTGGTCCCGCTCGTCGCCCTCGTGGCCGTCCGCACCGCCGCCCAGGCTCGCTGGCTGACCAGAGCCCTCGTCGGTGTCGGCGCCGCGGTGGCGCTGATGGCGCTCTACCAGTACGCGACGGGCGCCAACCATCTCCAGCACCGGGCGATGGGACCGTTCTCCCACTACATGACCCTGGGTGGCTTCCTGGTCCTCGTCGACTGTTTTCTGCTCGCCTGGATGGCGTTCGGCGACGGCTGGCGCCGCTGGTGGACCTGGCTCGCCTTCGCTCTGATCCAGGCGGCGCTCCTGGTCAGCTACACGCGAAACGCCTGGATCGCGGTGGCGATCCTCCTGGCGGTCGTCACGGCAACGAGGGCGCCACGCCTGCTGCCGGCGTGGGCTCCGGTCGCTCTGCTTCTCATCCTTCTCGCTCCGACCGCTCTGCTGGCCCGCTTCGGCTCGATCTTCGATTTCGAGAGCCACTCCAACTACGACCGGCTCTGCATGGGCTACGCGGGAGTCCATATGGTGCTCGACAAGCCCGTCTTCGGCCAGGGGCCGGGTATGGTTCCGGGCCGGTACGAGATCTACCGCCACCCGACGACGCCGCGCCAGGACGTTCCACACCTCCACAACAGCTTTCTCAATCTGGCCGCGGAGCGGGGTCTCGTTTCGCTGGCGGCCTTCCTCGCCCTGCTGGCTCTACCGAGCGCCCGCGCGCTGCGTGCCCTGAGGCGGGGCGATGGAGGGGACACCACCACCGAAACGCTGGCGGCGACCCTCCTGGTCGTCCTCACCACACTCGTCACCGGACTTTTCGAGGACTACTGGACCGACACCGAGATCCAGCGCTTGGTCCTGTTCGCCCTCGCCCTGCCCTACTGTCTGACACCGTCGAGAGAGCGGCCGGTCGGCACCTCGACGTCATGACCGACATCGATCCGACCTTCACCTCTCCGGAGGAGCAGCGGGACTACTGGCCCATTCTCCGGATCGTGGTCCTCGCCGCCATTCTCGTCCTCGGAGGCCGCTGGGTGACCAGAAACTACCCCGTCCCCTTCTTCGATCAGAGCGCCTATATCGAGGGCC
The DNA here is from genome assembly GCA_965223875.1 of Candidatus Multivoradales bacterium. Lineage (GTDB taxonomy): Bacteria > Acidobacteriota > Thermoanaerobaculia > Multivoradales > JAHEKO01 > CBDCXS01. The sequence continues at coordinate 578,512 of OZ245024.1, forward strand.
GCCAGCGCGAGAACGACCGGATTCTCGCCTTCTACGCCGAAGCACTCGCCGAGTACCGGACGGACTATGACGCCTTCCCTTCCAGTCTGGTCGATCTGCTACGGCCGACCCGGGTGCCCGGCGGCATCGCTCGGGGCATTCCACCTCGCGACGCCTGGGACCATCCCCTGCGCTATTTCTCCGACGGAGAGATGTTCCTGCTGGTCAGCGTCGGGCGCGACGGAGAGCCTCAGACCGAGGACTACCACGAATTCCGGCTGGAGCGCTCGAGTCGTACCATCTGCGACGACCCCGACGCCGACGTGATTCTGTCCGACCGGGGCTGGCATCAACGCTGCCGGTCGAGCGACGGGGTCTAGCCTGCCGACTTCACCAGCCTCCGACTGCGCCGCCGGATCTACCGGTGTCTGCCGCGTTGCGCTCGGTCGCGCTCCTCGACGTATCGAACATCCGACGCGCGCGGACGGCTTTCCGATTGTTAGAATGCGTCGCCCGAGGGGAGAGACGTCATGAAGATCGAGCTGCGAAGACGAGACGATGTGCTGATCGCCGACCTGACGGGTCGACTGGTGCTGGGCGACGCCCAGGAGACTCTGCGCGAGGCCTTCGAGGAAATGCTCGCCACCAACTGGAAGAAGATCGTCTTCAACGTCTCGGACCTGGCGAGGATCGACAGCTCGGGCATCGGCGAGCTCGTCGCCTGCAGGAAGACCGCACAGGCGGCTGACGTTCGACTCGCCCTCCTCCAGCTCGGCGATCACGTGGGCCGTATCCTGCACGTCAGCAACGTCCTACCCCTGTTCGAAGTCTTCGACAGCGAAGAGGATGCCCTGGCGGCGATGGACGACGACGCCGGCGGTATCGCCGCCGGAGCCTGAGGCAACCGGGGCTCGGCTCGCGGGACCTAGGAACAGATCCGCGCCAGCACTTCGCCGTAGAGCGCGGCGCGCTTCGCGCCGAGTTGCGGCACCTCGTCGAGCCGTTTCGCGCCGTGCCGCGCCAGGTGCTGCATCGCCGTCGGCGGCAGGACCACCAGCGGCGGTACGCCGCGGGTCTCGGACTCGTTGCGGCGCCAGGCCTTGAGAGCCTTGAGCCGCCGAGCCTCCCCCGGCGTCTGGCGTGGCCCGGTCGGTCGCGGTGGGACCTCTGGAGGATGCCTGCGGGCGTGCTCTAGGACCTCGACGAGCTCCTCGGCGTAGGCCGCGGTTCGCCCCCGTAGCCCGAGCGAGCGCGCCTGAGCGGCGTCTCGCGGTGGCCGCCTCGCCAGCGCCAGGAGCTTCTCCGGGTGGAGTAGTCTGCCGGGCGGCACATCACGGCGTCTGGCTTCGACCTCCCGCCATTCGAAGAGGGCCGCCAATCGACGCCGTTGCGCGTCGTCGAGCTTGTGGACCCCCCTGAGCCGCCAGAATCCCCGCCCATTCGACGGCGAGCTCCAGGTGGCCGCCATCACGGCGGCGTTCGCGACGCCGACTTCGTCGCAGAGGCCGGCGGCCTCGACCTGACGCTCGAGCTCCGCCGCCACGCGAGGCAGGTAGCGAACGTCGTCGAGAGCGTAGCGCAGTGGCTTGGCCTCGATCGGCCGGCGACCCCAGTCGTAATGGGCATAGGCCTTCTCGAGCGCCACCGAGCAGACCCGCTCGACGACAGCCCCGTAGCCGGTTTTCTCCCAGCCGAGGAAGGTGGCCGCCTGTTGCGTATCCCAGAGACCACCGATCGAAATCTCGAAATCTCTCTTCAACGAGCCGACGTCGAACTCTCCGCCGTGAACCCAGGTGGTGTGCCGCGGAGACTCCAACGACTCGCGCAGCGGCTCGATCCCCACACCGGCCTCGGCGAGGGCCACCAAATCGACCAACCAGAGACGCCCGGCGACATTGAACTGGAACAGGCAGAGACGCTCGCGGTAGGTGAAGCCCGAGTTCGACTCACTGTCGAAAGCGTGCGCCGGAGCTTGCAGCAGCTCGTCCGCCAGCTCGATGAGCTCGCTCTCGGCTTCGACCAGGCGGTAGTCTCCCGTCTCGGTGGTCCTGGTCGCGTCGAGCCCGGCCATAGCGCCGAAGTCTACCCTCTGCGGGTACCGCGGCGCGCTGCGGGAGACCAGGGCGTACGCTCTTCGCCGGCCCGGCTCCGGGAGCGGGCCGGCGGGGATAGACTCTGCGGCATGAGCGACACCGGATCCCTCGAGCTCATCGACGTCCACAAGCACTTCATGCTCCACGACCGACGCGTGGAGGTCCTGCTCGGCGTCTCGCTGTCGGCCGAGCCCGGCGAAGCCATGGCGATCACAGGCCCGTCCGGATCGGGCAAGAGCACTCTCCTCCACCTCATCGGAGGACTCGACACCCCGAGCTCCGGGAGTATCCGGGTCGGCGGCGTCGAGCCGGCCGAGCTCTCGGAGCCCGACCTGGCCCGCTTCCGCAATCAGCGCGTCGGCTTCATCTTCCAGGATCCCCACCTGCTGCCCCAGTACTCGGTGCTCGAGAACGTCCTGATACCGACCTACGCCTTTCGCTCCGCGGCGCCCGCCGAGGCCGCCGAGCGGGCTCACGAGCTCCTCGATCGGGTCGGTCTCGGCCATCGCCTCGACCATCGCCCGGCCGAGCTCTCCGGCGGCGAGCGTCAGCGAGTCGCCGTGGCCAGGGCGCTCATCAACCAGGCGCCGCTCCTGCTCTGCGACGAGCCCACCGGAAGCCTCGACGCATCCACCGCGGGAGAGATCGGCGAGCTGTTGCACGAGATCCATCGCGAGCGGGGCCTACAGCTCCTCGTGGTGACCCACAGCCCGGAGCTCGCCGCCACGTTCGGCCGGCGGCTCGAGCTGCGTGAAGGGCGATGCTTCGAGGGCTGATCCATCACTGGCGGATAAACCTGGCCGTCGCCGCCGGTGCGGCCGTCGCGACGGCCGTCCTCGCCGGCGCGGTGGTCATCGGCGACTCGATGGAGGCCAGCCTTCGCCGTCTCACCCTCGATCGGCTCGGCGACATCGACTGGTCGCTGGTCACCGAGGAGACCTTCCGCGAGGCACTCGTCGAGGAGCTTGCCAGCGACCCGGCTCTCTCCGATCACCGGCTCGCGCCGGTGCTGGCCGCCGGAGCCTCGGCCGTGCACGTGGAGAGCCGCTCGCTGGCCTCCGAGGTCAGCCTCTACGGTATCGACGCGCGCTTCACCGCTCTCTTCGGCGAGGATGGAGCGCCGCTGGCCAGCGGTCTGGGAAGAACGCCGGGCCAGATCTTCCCCTCCGTCGTCATCAACGCCAGCCTGGCCGGGGAGATCGATGCCGAGGTCGGCCAGGACATCCTGCTGAGCTTCGAACAGATCAGCGAGATACCGCGCGAGAGCCTGCTCGGCAACCAGCCGACGGGCGGATCTCTCGCCGCTCTGCGCGCTACCGTCACCGAGGTGATACCGGACAGCGGTCCCGGCCGCTTCGCTCTCGCCTCGCACCAGGAGCAGAGCCTCAACGCCTACGTCGATCTCGCCGTGGTGCAATCCCGCCTCGATCGTTCCGGACGCGTCAATACGATCCTGGCGAGCGGCGAGAGGGGCGTCACGACCGATTCTGCCCTCGCGACCGCGCTCGGCCGGCACGTGCGTCTCGACGATCTCGGTCTGGAGGTAGTGCGCCGCGGATCCGCCGTCTCGGTATCGAATCGGCGCTTCGTGCTCCGCGACACGACGACCGCGACCGTCACCGAGGTGGCTCGCAACCAGACTGTCGAGAGTCAGCGGATTCTCGGCTACCTGGCGAATCGCATGTCGATCGGCGACAGAACGGTTCCCTACTCCATGCTCGTCGGCCTGGCTCTGCCGGCGCCGACGGGACTGGGCGCGCTGGCCGACCGCGCCGGCGATCCGATCGACGAGCTCTCTGATGACCAGATCGTGCTCGGGGCCTGGGCCGCCGACGAGCTCAGCGCCCGGGTCGGCGACGCGGTGGAGATCACCTACTACGAGGTCGGCCTCGACGACGAGTTGGTCACGCGCTCCACCACGCTCGAGGTCGCCGCCGTTGCCGCGATGTCCGGCCTGATGACCGGTCGCTTTCTTCTACCCGACTTCCCCGGAATCGCCGATGCCGACGACATCGCCGCCTGGGAGCCTCCCTTCCCGATGGATCTCGGGCTCGTCCGCCCGCAGGACGAGGCCTTCTGGGACGACTACGGCCCCGCCCCGAAGGCGGTCGTCAGTCTGGCGACCGCCCAGCGCCTGTGGGGCAACCGTTTCGGAGACGTCACGACGATTCGGATGCCCGAGTCGGTGGACACCGCGAGGCTCGAAGCGGAGATCCTCGCCGGCCTCGACCTGGGTGTCTTCGGCCTCGCCTTCGACCCGGTCAGGGTCAGGGGCCTGCAGGCTTCCGCCGGGGCCACCGACTTCGCCGGCCTCTTCCTCGCGTTCAGCCTCTTTCTGATCGTCGCCGCCGGGCTCGTCGTCGGGCTGCTCTTCGCGCTCTCGGTCGAGATGCGCTCGCGCGAGGTCGGCCTGCTGAGGGCCGTGGGCTACCCCCTGTCGCGGGTCCGCAGGATGTTCCTCGCCGAGGGCATGGCCCTTGCCGTAGTCGGCTGTCTCGTCGGCGTCGGTCTCGCGATCCTCTACGCCGCCGTCCTTATCCGGGTGATCGTCGACCTGTGGGCGGACATGCTCGACCTGCCGCTCTTGACACTCCATCTCGATCCGCTCCATATCGGTGCGGCGACCGTCGGGGCCCTGGCTCTGGTCGCCGTGACGATCGTCCTCACGGTCCGGCGCCTGCGCCGCGTGCCGATTCCCGCCCTGCTCGCCGGCGCCTCGCGGATCGAAGCCGAACGGCGCCGGGGTCGGTGGTCGCGGTGGACGGCGGTCACCGCCGGCCTCGGCGGCGTGGCGGCGATCGGTGCCGCCCAACTGACCGGCTCCGGCTCGTCGGCCGCCCTCTTCTTCATCGCCGGAGCCCTGTTTCTCACCTGCGGACTCGCGCTGTTCTCGATCTGGCTGCGCTCGAGCGGCGGCAACTCGGCGCCACCCGGCTCCGCCCGGATCTGGATGGCGGCACGCAACAGCTCCTTCAATCCCGGCCGAAGCCTGCTGAGCGTCGCCCTGGTCGCCTGCGCCAGCTTCATGCTGGTCAGCATCGCCGCCAATCGCCGGGTGCTGCGGCCGGAGTCTCTCGATAGGGATTCCGGTACCGGTGGCTACTCATTCGTCGCGTCCACGGCGGTACCGGTTCGTGGATCGCTCGAGGATCCGGAAACCCTGAGCGACCTGGGCCTCCCGGAGTCGACGCGGGCGCGGCTCGGCTCGTCGGGCGTCGTCGCCATGCGCGTCCGCCCGGGAGACGACGCGAGCTGCCTCAATCTCTACCAGCCGGAGACACCGCGTGTCGTCGGCGTCCCGGCGGATTTCGTCGCCCGGGGCGGCTTCGCCTTCTCTTCGGTTCTCGAGCCGCGTGACAACCCCTGGACGCTCCTCGAGGAGGACTTCGGCGACGGAGTGATCCCCGCCATCGGCGACGCCAACTCGGTCACCTGGATCCTCCACAGCGGACTCGGCAAGGAGATCGAGCTGGTCGACGATCGCGGCCGGACCGTGCGGCTTCTCCTCGTCGGGCTTCTGACCAAGAGCATCTTCCAGAGCGAGCTGGTGGTCAGCGAAGAGGCCTTCCTGCGTCATTTCCCCCACCATGGCGGACACTCCTATTTCCTCTTCGAGAGCGGCGACGACGACGATCTCGCCGCCACTCTCGAGTCGGAGCTGGGTGCCTACGGCTTCGACGCCACCTCCACCCTCGACAAGCTGGCGCGGTTCCTCGGGATCGAGGAGATGTACCTTTCGACCTTCCAGCTCCTCGGCGGCCTCGGCTTGATTCTCGGCACCGTGGGACTCGGCATCGTCCTGGTCCGTAACGTCAACGAACGGCGCGGAGAACTGGCCATGCTGCGCGCCGTCGGATTCGAGCGGGCGTCGATCGCCTGGCTGATCCTCCTCGAAACCGCTTTCCAGCTCGCCTGCGGGCTGGCGATCGGGACGCTGTCGGGCTTTCTGGCGCTCACTCCATACGTCCTCGACACGAGCCTCCATCTACCCTGGACGTCGCTCCTGGCGACGATCGTCACCGTGATAGGCGTCGGCATGCTGTCGGCCGTCCTCGGCGTCAGCACCGCTCTGCGCTCCCCGCTCCTGCCGGCTCTGAAGGCCGAGTGATCCCCTTCGGCGGACTCGCCGGCTAGAGCGGAGCCACCGGCTGCGACAGCCGTCTGACGGTCCGATGAACCAGAAGAGTCGCGGTCATCCCCAGTCCGGCCGCCAGCCCCCACCAGGGTCCACGATAGCCGAGCCCGAGGGGGTATGTCAGCAGATAGGCCAGCGGCAGGCAGAGCACCCAGTATCCGAGGACAGCGATCGTCGCCGGCGCTCGCGTGTCCCCCGCCCCACGCAGCGCACCGGTCGCGACCACCTGGAGCCCATCGACGATCTGGAAGACCGCGGCGATCGGCAGCAGTGCCGTCGCCACCGCGAGCACCGCCGCCTCGTCGGTGAACAGCCTCGCCAGCGGACCCGGGATGCCGAGGAAGAGCCCCGCCGAGGTCGACATCGCCGCCACCGACAGCGCCAGAGAGACCCAGCAGGCCACCCTCACGCGATGAGCGTCCCCGGCGCCGACGGCCTGGCCGACCCGCGCCGCGGCGGCGCCGCTGATTCCGAGCGACACCATGTATGCCAGGGCCGCCAGCATCAGGGCCACCTGGTGTCCCGCCAGTTCCACGGCGCCGAACGTTCCCATCATCAACGCGATTCCGGCGATCATCCAGAACTCCACTCCGGTGTGGACGGCGATCGGCATTCCCACCCTGAAGAAGAGCCTGAACTCGTCGAGACGAGGTGTCGGCCACTGGCGCCAGAGACGCAGCGGCCGTAGTCGACGGCGGGCGAGCCCGGTGAGCAGGAGCAGCATCGAGAGCCGTGAGGTGGTCGTCGCCCAGGCGGCCCCGACGACACCGAGCTCGGGAAGTCCGAACCGCCCGAAGACCAGGACCCAGTTGACGCCGGCGTTGATGATGTTGGCGAGGAGAATGGCCACCAGAGCCGGCTTGACGACGTCCATCGCCTGTAGACCGTGCCGCAAGGCGACGAACATGAAGAAGGGGGCCACACCCGCGGTCAGGGTTCGGACGTAGGCGGCCGTCAGCTCCACGACGCGCGGGTCCTGACCGAACAGCGCCAACACCGGGTCGAGTCTCCACAGCAGCAGGGCGATCGGTAGAGAGAGACCGAGCCCCAGCATCAGCGCCCGCTGGAAATGGGCCCTCACGCGGCGGCGATCGGTGGCACCCCAGGCCTGGGCGACGAGGGGCTCGATAGCGAGCAGAAGCCCCGTACCGACGATGATCACGCACATGCTGATGTTGTGGCCGAGAGCTGCCGCCGCCATCGCCTCCGCCGAGTACCGACCGAGCATCATCGTGTCGACGACACCCATCATCATCAGACCGAGCTGGGTCAGCGCCGAGGGCACCGCGATGGCGAGAACGGCGCGCAACTCGACACGCCAGATCGGTGGTCGCCCCACCACTGGGCCCTCGCGCGGGCCTCCGTCGCGACTCACCGCCGCCGCCCCCCTGCGCCCACCTCAGCTGCCCGATGTCGCGCGGCCCCGCCCCTGCACCGCCCAGCACCCGGCCAGGACCGCCAGACCGACGACCTGGGGCCAGGTCATCACCGAAACGACCGAGGCACCCCAGGGAATCAGGAGCAGAGCCGCCGCCACGTAGAGGAGACCGCGGACGGCCAGGCCGAGGGCATGCCGGGCGTGCCCGACGACAGCCGCCGCCAGAGCCAGGATTCCGGCCGCGGCGAGGAGTGTGGCGAGAAGGATCTCCCCGACCGGCGCGGTGCTCCCGTCGGGGGCGAGCATCAGAAGCTGCGGCCGAAACACGAAGGCATAGGGCAGGGCGAAGCCCACCAGGGCGAAACGGAAGGCGCTGACGCTGGTCTCGATCAGCTTCGAGCCGGCGATGGAGCTCGCCGCGTAGCCTGCCAACGCGACCGGCGGCGTCACCATCGACATCATCCCGAAGTAGAAGATGAACAGGTGCGCGGCCAGCGGCACGACGCCCAGGTTACCGAGAACCGGTCCGATGAGGGTGGCCATGAGCAGATAGCAGACCGCCGACGGAAGTCCCATTCCGAGAACGATCGACGAGACCATGATCATGCCGAGCGCGGCCAGCAGGTTCTCCTGAGCCAGAGGCAGGACGATCGCCGGCAGCCGCGTCCCGACGCCCGTCAGCGTGACGACACCGATCACCACGCCGACGCACGCCGCGGCCGCCACCAGCGCCGTCGAGCGCTCGGCGGAGCGACGAAGCGCCCCCAGAAACTCCCTCAGACCCAGGCGGGTGCGTTGGTGCAGGAGACCGAGGAGCACCACCACGATCATCGACAGGGTGACCGCGCGGAAGACCGTATAGCCGGTCAGCAGCAGCGCCACCAGGACACCGAGCCCGCCCAGGAAGACCGCCCCTTCCCATCGCACATAGGGAAGATCGACGTCCGCCGTCCCCTCCGGGCAGGCGCCGGTCAGCCTGCCGTAGAAATGGACGATGAGAAACAGAGACAGGTAGTAGAGGATGGCCGGCAGGAGCGCCGCCCGGATGACCTCGAGGTAGGTCACCGGAGGATCGATGATCTCGAGCATCATGTAGGCGCCTGCCCCCATCACCGGTGGAACCAGCGCTCCACCCGAGCTCGCGGCCGCTTCGAGCCCGGCCGCGATACGGGGCGCGAAACCGGCGCTCTTCATCATCGGGATGGTGAACGTTCCGGTGCTCGCCGTATTGGCGACGGCGCTCCCCGACAGCGAGCCCATCAGGCCGCTCGAGATGACGGCGACCTTCGCCGGACCCCCGGGACTGCGCCGGAAGAGCCGGCGCGACGCTCCGATGATGAACTCCGTGGCACCGGTCGCTTCGAGCAGAGCACCGAAGACGACGAACAGGCAGACATAGGTGAACATCACCTTCAGAGCCACACCGAAGACGCCCTGACTGTGCAGAAACGCCTGACTCACCAGGCGCTCCAGCGAGTAGCCCCTGTGCGGCAGGAGCCAGTCCGGAAGCGAGGCTCCCCAGTGGCCGTAGGCGAGAAAGGTGAGGGCGAGCATCGGCAGCGCCACCCCGACCGATCTGTAGGCACCGCCGAGCACCAGAGCCAACCCGACGACACCCACGACGATGTCGAGGGGCATCTCGGCCCCGGCGCGGTCACCCAGAGACTTGCCGTCGAGCCACAACGACGAGAAGAGCGGCTCTTCCTGAATCACCACGAAGGCGCCCACGACGAGGGTCGCGATGGCCGCCGCGATCAGGGCGAGCGACGCGGCAAGCCCCGCCTCCGAGAGCTCGCGGCCCGGCTTCGGAGCCAGGAAGACGAGCACCAGGCCCAAGGTGAAGAACACCGCGAGCTGCGACTGAGGGCCGAGCCGCGGATAGTTGACCTCAGCGATGACGAACAAGGGCAGCAGAAGGCCGCAGGCCCACACGCCGGCCCGCCGGACGCTGTCGATCGCCCTGTGCTCCATCGGGTCAGCCTCGCGGGCCGAGGATCACTCCTCTTTGCCGGCTTCCGGCCAGATGCCGATCTCGCGGTAGAAGCGCTCGGCGCCCGGATGGAACGGCGTTCCGGTGGCTCGTGGCGCGTTCTCCGCCGTGATCGCCCGCCCCACTCCATGACGCTCGAGCACCTGTTGGCGCGACTCGTAGAGCGTTCTGGTGACCTCGTAGACGAGCTCCTCATCCGCGTCGGCCGAGGTGACCAGGTGCATGTTTCCGACCACCAGACCGGAGAAGTCTTCCTCCATGCCCCGGTAGGTGTCCGCCGGCACGGTGATCCGGCGGAAGAAGGGATAGTCCGCCGTCAGCTGGTCCATGGCCGCTTCGTCATAGGGCACGAAACGGATGTCCTGTGAGCTGGCCGCCTGGGTGACCGAGGCCGTCGGGATGACGCCCCCCAGATAGACCGCCTCCGCCGAGCCGTCCGCCAGCATGCCGACCGCCCCGGACTGGATGGCGTTGAGCGGTGTGAAGTCATCGAACGACAGATCGTGAGCGAGGAGGATCGGCCCGAGGAAATCCTCGAAGCCGGCCCCGGCGGGCCCGACCGTGGCGCGCTTGCCGGCGAGGTCGGCGATCGTCTCGATGCCCGAGTCCTCGAGGGTCAGGAACATCGCCACATTGGGCGCCAGCGTCATCACCGAGCGGACCTCCTGCGGCCCCTTCCAGTTCGCCTCGCCGCGGACGGCGAAATAGGTGATCGCCGCGTTCGACAGCGCCAGGTCGAGATCTCCGGCAACCAGACGCCGGATGTTCTCCTTGCTTCCCTTGGTGGCCTCGGCCGTGAAGCGCCAGTCGTCGTGTCCGCTGAAGCCGTTGAGGACCTCGGCAAGCGCGCCACCGACGACGAAGAACGCTCCCCCGGGGGGCGCCGTGCCGACGCTCAGGAAACGCCTCTCCCCCGACGATGAGGCCGCCGCATCACTCCCGTCGTCGGTCCGACAGGCGACGAGTGTCAGGATCATCAGACCGAGACAGGCGAAAGTCGTGAGTACGCTGCTCCAGTGCCGTTTCATCCGGCGGAGTGTAGCAGTCCGCAAGGTGCCCGTGGCAGCCGTCGGACCGCCCGCTGCCGTACAATACCGGCGCACTCGCGGCGCGGCGCCGCGGTCGTCACGATGCGAGCCATCACCTTTCAGGGCGTCGAGCAGCTGGCCTTCGACACCGTCCCCGATCCCACCATCGAGCGACCCACCGATGTCGTCCTCGAGGTCGAGCTCGCCGGCCTCTGCGGCTCGGACCTCCATCCGTACCATGGCCGCGAGGTCGGTCTCGACGTCGGTACCATCATGGGACACGAGTACGTCGGGCGGGTCGTCGAATCGGGCTCCGCGGTCGGCGGCCTCGCCGTCGGCGATCGGGTCGTCGGCCCCTTCACCACCAACTGCGGCGAGTGCTTCTACTGCCGGACGGGCCTCACGTGCCGATGCGTCCACGGCGAGCTGTTCGGCTGGGTCGAGCGCGGGCGTGGACTGCACGGCGCCCAGGCGGAGTTGCTGCGAGTGCCCCTCTCCGACGCCACGCTGGTGCGCGTCGACGAGGCGCTCGATCCGACGGAGGTCCTCTTCGTCGGCGACATCCTCGCGACCGGCTTCTACTGCGCCGAGCTGGGAGAGGTGGGGCCGGCCTCGGTCGTCTCCGTCGTCGGCTGCGGACCCGTCGGTCTGATGGCGATTCTGGGCGCCCGGGAGCTGGGCGCGGCGAAGATCTTCGCCCTCGATCAGGTGACGTCCCGCCTCGAGGCCGCTCGTCGCTTCGGCGCCGAGCCGATCGACATCGGCGAAGTGAGCGCCCGCGAGGTGGTCGAGGCCGCCACCCAGGGACGTGGAGCGGATGCCGTCCTCGAGGCCGTCGGCTCACCCGCCGCGACGCGAGCCGCGGTCGACCTCGCCCGGCCCGGCGGTGTGATCGCCGCGATCGGCGTTCATACCGAAGAGGCCTTCGCCTTCACTCCTGGTGAGGCCTACGACAAGAATCTGACCTATCGGGCCGGCCGCTGTCCGGTGCGCAGCTACACCGAGAGACTGCTCGCCATCGTCGAACGGGGCGACTACGACATCGCCTCACTGGTCTCGCACACCCTGCCACTGGCGATGGGCGTCGAGGCCTACTCCATGTTCGCCGAGCGCCGGGACGGCTGTACGAAGGTCGTCCTTCGACCCTGAGCCCCATTCGGTCGAGACTCCCAGTCGGTTGGGGCTCTCAGTCTGTTGGGGGCTCTCAGTCGGTCGAGGCCTCGGCGTACTGATGGCCGTGGCCCTCCAGCAGATGGGTACCGATCCACTGGGCGAGGACATTCTGGGGAATCCTGCCGAGCGTTACCGGCACATCCAGGGTCTCGCCAGCGCGTTCGACCGTCAGCGTGACCTCATGCCCCGGGACCATGACCTCCTTGGCCTCGCGCAGCTGGTCCTCGGTCGCGGTGGCGTAGGCGACGCCGTCGAGGGCCACCAGGACGTCTCCGGGAGCGAGACCCGCGGCTTGCGCCGGGCTGGATCCGAGGACCCGGACGATGCGAGGAGACTCACCCTTCTCGTAGTCGAGCTCGATGCCGATCCAACCCTTGTTCTCGAAGTTCTGGATCATCCACTTGACGCAGGATTCGGCGTCCGCATCGCACTTCGGCTCCGCGGCGCTCGCGGCGGTGGCGCCGAGCGTCAACACTCCGGCGAGGAGCAGCCTCGGTATCTGTCGTCTTGGCATCTGATCGGCCTCTCTGGTGATGGCTACCCGCTGGCGGGGCTCAGGGGCAGGTCTTTTCACGGGCAGGTGTTCTACAGGCAGGTCTCGTAGGGATCGTCCTGGAAACGGCAGTCGCTCTCGTAGCTATCGTTCTCCGACACGGGGAGAACCGGACCGAAGAGTCCGTACTCGAGAATCCCGTCGGTACCTTCACTGCTCCGGCGGGTCACTTCGCCTCCACCCGACTCCGAGTCTCCCGGCATCGAAGCGACGCCCTGGGACTGCGGAACGGACTGCGGCAGCGCGTCGACGGCCTCGATCCGATCACTCGTCTCCCCACACCCCGCCGCGAGGGCGGCGAGGGCGAGGAACCCGCAGGTCACAACGATCGGGGCCAGCTTCACATTCCACATCGGCAGATACGAGTCTACCAGCGGGATGTTGCATGGCGCCCCCGGGGGGAGACGTGTCAGAAGGTGACGGAGACGCCGCCGCCCACCGACCGGCCCGACAGATCGAGCGTTCCGAAGCCGGCGAAATCCTGCCCCAGCTCGTCCTCGACAGATCGCCACCGGGCTTCGGCGAAGAGAGAGACGTGATCCGAGGCCGGGATCTCTAGGCCGACCAGGAAGAAGTATCCGAAGGCGTCTCCGTCGGCGAAGAAGAGATCGTTGAAGATCGGCGGCGGTGAACGATCGAAGTCGATGAATTCGCCCTCCTCGGTGAGCTCCCAGAAGACGATGCTCGCTCCGGCGCCGGCGTAGGGCATGAGGAGGCGACGACGATCGAAGAGGTGAAAGACCACGCCCAGGTCGAGCCACAGCTCGTCGACCGTGGTCAGGTGGGCGACCTCGCGTCCCGAGAGGTCGACGAAGTCGCGATAGGACTGTGTCTGCTGACCCTGCCAGCCTCCCAGAGAGACGAGGGCGCCGAAGCGCTCGCTCCAGAAGTAGATGTAGTCGGCCGCGAGTGTCAGGTCGTCGAGCTCATCCGTGCTGCCGGTGAAATCGAGCTCCTTCTCCAACCAGTAGGTCGAGTTCCCATCCGGAGCGAAGCTACCGAGAGACAACCGGACGACACTCTGTCCGGGCCAGTGCGCGTATCGCTCCTGGGCCCGGGCGGCGTCGGCGGCGAACAGCGGTGTGATCAGGATGAAGAGCCCACATGGAGCGATCCATCTGGAGAGGGGACGATCGAACCTCATCGTGTGATCCTTCCCCCGTCGCGGTCCTGGACCCGGTATCGCAACCAGAATGCCAACGCGGATGGGTGCCGGCGGCGGGCACACCCAGTTGAAACGACCTCTCCAGAGGACGTTTTGGCCCGCGCATTGTGCTACGCTGCGCCCGGTTTCCCGCTCGCCGCACGACTGTCGACGCCCCGCAATGTTCAAAGCGAAGGCAGAGCTGTCCGCCTCCATGGCCGAGCAGGTGCTCGACGCCATCGACGAAGCGCTCCTCGTCTTCGATCACCGCGACCGGGTCCTCTCGTGCAATCGCGCCTTCACGGACTTCTGGTCGAAGAGCCGCGAAGAAACCCTCGGCACCCAGCTCGAGGAGGTACTCGGCTGGGTCGATCGCCGTTCCCTCAGCGTGGCGCCGCGCGAGGCGCTGGAGGAGCACCTGGCGGACCCGTCGCGCAGCACCGTGGTCGACCTCGTGCTCGAGGACGACACCTACCTCGAGCTGTCGATGCAGCCGCTGACCAGGCGCCGCGGTGTTCGCGGCCGCGTCTGGCTCTTCTCCAATCAGACGGCGCAGAAGCGCTCGGAGCTCGCCATGCTGCACGCGCAGAAACTGGAGAGCCTGGGCGTTCTGGCGGGCGGTGTGGCACACGACTTCAACAACCTGCTCTCTTCGATCATGGGTCACTCCGAGTTGGGACTGAGCGACGTCGGAGAGGCGTCGGACGCCGCCGGCTCGCTGCAGGCCATCGGGCGGGCCGCCGAGCGCGCCAGCGCTCTGACACAACAGCTCCTGGCCTACGCCGGCAAGGGCACCGTGCTCGTCGAACCGGTCGATCTGTCGCAGCTGGTCAGCGAGGTGGTCGATCTCGTCGGCGTCTCGATCAACCAGGAGATCGACATCTCGACCGACCTGTCGCCGCGTCTCCCTCCCATCATCGCCGATGCCACCCAGGTCAGACAGATCGTGATGAACCTGGTCCTCAACGCGGCGGAGGCCATCGAGAGCTCCGGCACGATCAGGATCCAGACAGGTGTCGCGACGGTCGGGAACCGGCAGATCGCCACCAACGTCTACGACACCTCCGCCCTGCCGGGCGAGTTCGTCGTTCTGCGCGTCTCGGACACGGGAAGCGGCATGGACGAGGAGACCCAGTCCCGAATCTTCGATCCCTTCTTCTCGACCAAGTTCACCGGCCGAGGGCTCGGACTTGCCGCGGTTCTGGGAATCGTGCGGGGGCATCGGGGGCTGCTCGAGCTCGAAAGCGCTCCTGGGGAGGGTACGACCTTTGCAGTACACTTGCCGCGCGGCTACGCCCCCGAGCAGCCCGAGCGGTCCTGATCCCGCCCGATCCGGAGGGTCCACTCCTCCACCCTGACGATGAACGACGCCCGCTTCGAGCCTCTCGCAGGTTACTGCCGCCGTCCCGACGAGGAGATGGAGGATCGGGCTCGCGACTTCTTCGAGGGCATCCGCGGCCGCCGAACGGTAAGGGAGTTCTCCAACGAGCCGGTGGACCGCGCGATCATCGAGGAGTGCATTCGAGCCGCCGCGACGGCTCCGAGCGGAGCCAATCGCCAGCCCTGGCACTTCGCGGTGGTCGCCGACGCCGAGGTGAAGAGACGGATCCGCAAGGCGGCCGAGAAGGAAGAGGCCGACTTCTACGGTTGGAGAGCACCCGAGGAGTGGCTCCATGCTCTCGAGCCCTTCGCCACCGACGAGCACAAACCCTTTCTCGAGACCGCCCCCTACCTCATCGTCATCTTCGCCCAGCTGCACGGGGTCGATGACCGGGGAGAGGTCGTCAAGCACTACTACGTCAACGAGTCCGTCGGCATCGCTACGGGATTCCTGATCGCCGCGCTTCACAGCGCCGGACTGGCGACTCTGACGCACACGCCGAGCCCGATGGGCTTCCTCAACGAGATCCTCGACCGTCCCCGCCACGAGAGGCCCTACCTGGTGCTGGTCGTCGGCCACCCCGCCGAGGACGCGCGCGTCCCCTGCATCTCCAAGAAGACGCTCGAAGAGGTGACCTCCTTCGTCTGAGATGCCCCGGGTCGCCATCCTCTCCGACATCCACGGGAACATCCCGGCGCTCGAGGCCGTCCTCGCAGACATCGAGCGCGAGTCGCCGGACGAGGTTCTGGTCGGCGGTGATCTCGTCGGGCGGGGCCCGGAGGGGAGCCGCGTCGTCGAGCTGATCCGGCAGCGCGGCTGGGCGACGATCAAGGGCAACCACGAGGACTACCTGCTCGACTTCCGGCAAGGCCGGGTGCCGGGCGCCTGGCTCGTCGACGAGGTCTGGTCCGCCTCGAGGTGGATGGCTTCCGAGCTGACGGAGGTGGACGTCGCGTTCATCGACTCGCTTCCGGACTCGGCGGTGTCCCGACGGCTGCCCCAGGTTCACCTCGTTCACGGCACGCCGCGTTCGAACAACGAGGGCATCGGGCCCTGGACCTCGGGCCGCCGCATGTGTCGCCACCTCGGCTCGATCGAGGAGTCGGTTCTGGTCTGCGCCCACACCCATCGGCCCCTGGAGCGCCGCTTCGACGGCGGTCAGGTCGTCAACGTCGGCTCGGTGGGCCTTCCGTTCAACCGCGACCCGAGAGCCCAGTACGTGATCCTCGAAGGACAGGGAGACGAAGTGACCGTCGACTTCCGGCGTGTCGAGTACGACCGTTCCGAGCTGTTGTCGATCTACCGCAGCAGTGGGTTCCTCGAAGCGGGCGGTGTCACGGCGCAACTGCTCCGCCTCGAGATCGAAGCCGCGGCGCCCTATCTGGTCCCGTTCCTGTCGTGGACAGCGGCCGAGGGGACCGCCCAGACGGTCGATGCGATCGCCGACTTCCTCACCGTCTACCATCCCGATCGCCAGCGGGAGTTCTTCCGCGACCTGCAGGCGGCCGGTACATCGGCGTGAGCACCCTGAGCGAGGAGGAGAGACGATGACAGAGCACGAAAGGTCACGCGGCTCCTGGGCGAGCGGTCTCGGCTTCGTACTGGCGGCGGCCGGGTCCGCGGTCGGACTGGGCAACGTCTGGCGCTTTCCATACATCACCGCCGAGAACGGCGGCGGGTTGTTCGTGCTCATCTACCTCGCCTGCATCGCGCTCATCGGTCTCCCGGTGATGATCGGAGAGGTGATGATCGGCCGCGCCTCACAACGCTCCACGGTGAGCGCCTTCAAGTCGCTCGCCGGGCCGACCACACGCTGGGCCGGTCTCGGTTGGCTCGGGGTCATCGCCGCGTACTGCATCCTCTCCTTCTACGGCGTGGTCGCCGGCTGGACGCTCCACTACACACAGCTCTCGGCGCGCGGAGCCCTGGCCGGGCACAGCCCGGAGCAGATTCTGGCCACCTTCCAGACCCTCAACCAGGACGGTGTCACCAGCATCGTGTGGTTCGTGATCTTCATGGGTCTGACCATGGCGGTGGTGCTCGGCGGCGTCGAGAGAGGCATCGAGCGGTGGTCGGTGATCCTCATGCCGACGCTCCTGCTGATGCTGCTCGGCCTGATGATCCGGGCGATGATGCTCGACGGCTTCGGCGAGGCGTTCGGATTCGTCTTCGGCCTCGACGCCAGCAAGCTGACCGCGGGGGGTGTGCTCGAGGCGATGGGTCACTCGTTCTTCACGCTCAGTGTCGGCATGGGAGGCATGCTGACCTACGGCAGCTACCTGTCGCGGCGCGAGAGCATCGTCGGCAACAGCCTGACCATCGCCGGGCTCGACACCATGATCGCCCTGGTGGCCTGCCTGGTGATCTTCCCGATCACCTTCAGCTACGGTCTCGAGTCGGCCGCGGGGCCGGGCCTCATCTTCACCACGCTCCCGATCGCCTTCGCCCAGATGCCCGCGGGAGGCTTCATCGGCACGGTCTTCTTCGCCCTCCTCGTCTTCGCCGCCCTGACCAGCGCGATCTCCCTGCTCGAGGTCGGCACGGCCTTCTTCATCGACGAACGAGGGTGGGCGCGACGCAAGGCGACTCTCGTCGCCGGGCTCGGCATCACGCTGCTCGGAATACCCGCCGCGCTCACCGGTAGCACGGTGGTCTTCGGATCGGGAATGCAGGACCTCGTCGGCAGCGACTGGTTCACGCTGATCTCGGGGCTCGCCTCCAACTGGATGCTGCCGATCGGTGGCTTCGGCATGGCCGTCTTCGCCGCCTGGGTCCTGCCCGAGCAGCTACGACGCAACCAGTTCTCCGAAGGAACCCGCCTCCAGAACGCCTACCGAGCCTGGCTGCTGGCGCTCCGATTCCTGGTGCCCATCGCGGTCGTCGCCGTGTTCCTGCACGCCATCGGCCTGATCTAGGCCCGTCACCACGGCGTGACGACCCGGCCGGCGCGCTTGGCGCCGGCTACTCGATGCCCATCAGCTCGACGGTGAAGATCAGCGCCGCGTCGGGACCGATCGGGCCCGGAGGCGGGGTGGAGCCGTAGCCGAGCTCCGCCGGGATGTACAGCTTCCAGATCGAGCCGACGTTCATCTGCTGCAGACCCTCGCTCCATCCGGGGATGACCTGATCGAGGCGGAAGGTCGCCGGCTGCCCGCGGTCGTAGGAGCTGTCGAACTGCGTGCCGTCGACGAGCGAGCCACGATAGTGGACGGTCACCCGATCGGTCGGGCTCGGCGTCGGACCCTCGCCGGACTGGACGATCTCGTACTGGAGTCCGCTCGGAAGCGTGGTCACTCCCTCGCGGGCGCCGTTCGACGCCAGGAATTCGGTCGCCTCAGCCCGGTTCTTCGCCCCGGCTTCGTCGGCCAGGGTCTGCTGAAACTCCTGGACAGCCTGGGCCATCTCTTCCTGCGTGATCGCCAGCTCGCCGTCGCCCATGGCGTCCTTCAGACCGAGGATGACGAAGGCCATGTCGAGATCGACGCCCTGCTGCTTGAGGTTCATGCCGAGGTTGGCTCCGACACTGTAGGCGACCTTGTCCGCCAGCTCGGTGGGAGGGCCGGCCGGCTCCTCCGAAGCGGTCAGGGATTCAGTCTGGGCACAGCCGACCACCAGGGCAACGCCGACGAGGGCTCCGATGAGCGCAAGGGGTCTGTTCATGATCTATCTCCAGGGGTGCGGATCAGGGAAGAAAAGAGAGGCGCGACCGGCCGAACCGGCCGGCAACGGATGGTAGCACCGCGACACGCGAACCGCCACCGAGCCCGTCGAGAGCTCCCCCGGGAAGGCCGCCGCCTTGGTATCCTCTCGAACCCGGAGACATGGCGACCGACAAGCACAGCGCGATCGGCCTCCTGGGCCTCGGCTCGTACACCCCCGAGCGGGTGATGACCAACGACGAATGGGCCGAGCTCGTGGACACCAGCGACGAGTGGATCGTCGCCCGCACCGGGATCCACACGCGCCGGGTGGCCGACGAGTCGCAGACGACGGTGGACCTGGCACTCGAAGCGGCCCGGCGAGCGCTCGACGACGCCGGTCTCGATGCTACGGCTGTCGACGAGATCGTCGTCGCGACCGACACTCCGGAGGTCTTCATTCCCGACACGGCGTCGTACGTTCAGCACCGACTCGGTGCTCGCGAGGTTCCCGCCTACGATCTCGCCGGCAGCGGATGCGCCGGCTTCCTTCTCGCCCTCGACGTCGCCCGGGCGCGCTGCGCCGGCAACTCGAAGAGAATCCTCGTCATCGGCGTAGAGCTGCTCACCCGGCTGATGGACTGGAGCGACCGCAACACCTGCGTCCTCTTTGGCGACGCGGCCGGCGCGGCGGTTGTCGGCGACTCGCCCGATGCGATCGAGATCCTGGCCGCGGCGGCCGGTACCGACGGCAGTCAGGCCGACATCCTGAGCCTCGAGGCCGGAGGAACGCGCGTGCCCTTCAGCGTCGCGGTTGCCGAGGCGCAGCTCCACAAGGACATCGTCATGAAGGGCCGTGAGGTCTTCCGGGAGGCCGTGAAGCGAATGTCCGCCGTCTCCCGTGAGGTCCTCGACGCGGCCGGCGTCACCCTCGACCACGTCGCTCTCGTCGTGCCGCATCAAGCCAACGTGCGGATCCTCAACGCCGTCGCCAAGGCGCTCGACCTGCCGCCGGACCGGCTCTTCGTCAACGTCGACAGTTACGGAAACACCGGCTCGGCCTCGGTCCCCCTCGCCCTCGACCAGGCGCGTCGGGAGGGCCGCATCAGTGCCGGCGACCTGGTCCTGACGACCTCGTTCGGCGCTGGCTTCCACTGGACGGCCCTGCTGCTGAGATTCTGATCCGGACTACCGGATAACGCCGGTTTTCGTGACAGAATCGGCGCTCGCTCGGCCCGGCCGGTCGAGCTCTCCCGGGATATGACCTCGCCTCCTGTGTCGTCGCAGTCCGGCGTGCGCGACGTGCCGCCGACCTCTGTCGCGCCTCCGCCCCGTGGCGCCGTCCTCTGGCCCTGCGCCTTCCTGATGGTGGCGATGTTCAACCAGACGCTGGTCGTCGCCGGCCTCAAGGAGTTCATCATCGGCGACCTCGGCGGCACGGTGGCCCACGCGACGCTCTTCTTCTCCGTCGAGACGCTCGCCTACCTGATCTTCGCTCCCCTCTGGGGCCTGGCGAGCGACCGCCTGGGCATGCGCAAGCCCTTCGTCGTCCTCGGCTTTCTCGGAGCGGGCGTGCTCTACGCCGTGCTGGGACGGGTCGACAGCGTCGAAGTCCTGCTGTGGGTCCGCTTCGCCCAGGGCGCCCTGTCGGTGATGGGCTGGTCGATCCTGATGGCGCTGGTGCTCGATCAGGCCGAAGACAGACGGCGCGGCCGGGTCATGGGCATGATGGGCGCGGCGCTGATCCTCGGCGTCTCGCTGGGGGCTCCGATGGGTGGCTACGTCACCCGGTCCTACGGCGCTCGGGCCCCGGTCTACCTCGCGGCGATCCTCCTGATCGCGCTCGCTGTCGGGAGCGCCTTCCTGCCCTCACGGAGGCCGCGCAGCTCACCGACGCGTGTCTCCGGAGTGCTGGCCGCCCTGCGGGCCCATCCGCGCCTGTTGATGCCGATGCTCTTCCACTTCGTCGATCGCTTCACGGTCGGCTTCTTCGTCGTCATCTTCCCGCTCTATGTCGACTCGCTCGGAGCGACCGATCCGGCCGTGCGCGGCCGCTACCTGGCTCAGTTCCTTCTCCCCTTCGCCTTCCTGCAGTACTTCTCGGGTCGGCTCACCGACGTCGTAGGGCCCTTCCGACCACTCATCATCGGCTCGTTGCTCTACGGGCTGGTCCTCTGTTTCGTCGGCTTCTCGGACCTTGGACTGCTCTGGCCGGTCATGGTCCTGCTCGGCGTGCTCGCGGCGGTGATGTTTCCGCCGGCGATCACCCTCACCTCGAGGTTCAGCACTCCCCAGACCCGGGGCACGGCGATGGGTGCGTTCAACTTCGCCGGTTCTCTCGGCTTCGCGATCGGCCCGTTGGTCGGCGGCTGGGCGTACGAGCGTAGCGGCTATGGGGCCGCCTTCCTGATCAGCGGCACCATGGAAGTGGCGCTGGCGATCGGTGCGGCGATCGTAGTCGCCGGCTGGGTCCGACGAGGCACCCTCTAGCCCCCGAGAGGGCCCACCCCTCCCCGACTGAAGCGGCCGGCGTCCCTGCCGGCCGTCGGCGGCAGATGGTGCAACGGCCGGCAGGGATGCCGTCCGCTCCCGACTCCCCCGGACGAGAGAACGCGACCGGTCCTCGACCGGCCGCGGAAGATGCTCATGCGGAAGCCTGCGGAATCAACCGGCCAGGAATCCGCTCACCGAGCGAAAGACGCGCGTGGGAATCTTCACCGCCACGCGGCTTCCGTCCTCCTCCACCAGAACCCTGAGCGAGCGTCCCTCCTTGCTGACCCGGATGTACTCGTGGTCGCCTTCGACCTCGACCAGAACCGCGTCCGGCATGTCGGAGAGCTCGTCCAGCATCGCCTCGACGACGGGGAGAACCTGACGCAGCTCCGCCCGCATGTCGTGGAGCTCGTGATCCAGGTGGTGATGGTCGTCGACGATGTCGATGACCACCGGCGCCAGTCCCAGGACCACCTCGACCAGGCCGGCCGGCACCGGGATGTAGAGATCCACCCCCTCCGGTCCGTCCTCGTGAACGCTGACCGTCATCAAGCCACTCGATACCGCCGTACCGGCGACCATGATGCCGGTTCCCAGCACCATCACCAGGGCCATGCCGACCAGGACGGCGAGGATTTTTGTCGTACGTGTCATGACCGGATCTCCCAGAGTTCGATTCTTCGCTCGGCTTGTTCGCGATACGACGAAGGGGGTCTTCAGTCGGCCTGGGCCGACGCGTCGATCCAGACGCGAACCTGCTCGTCGTCCTCACTGATCGCGACCAGCTCACCCTCACCGTGGGCCGCGAGCGCCTCGATAGCGGCACGGATATCGAGAGACTCGCCGTCACCCGAGAGCAGTGCGTCCACCACGGCCAGTGGCACGCGTACCTGCACGTCGCTGTCCCCATGGTCCTCGGTATCGACCAGCAGATAGCCGCCGCTCTTCGAAACCTTGACCGTCTGGTCATGATCCTCGACGGTGACGAAGGTCATGTCGGGACTCGACTGCAGCTCGTTCCAGAGCGCGCGCAGCTCCTCCACCGACATGTGGTGACCGTGCCCCATGTGGATGTCGTCGAGCACGAAATGTCCGTCGCGGAAGTGCTCGTCGGGAATCATCGGGATCGCCTTCTCGACCAGGCTGAGCGGCAGGTTGACGCTCACCTTCTCACCGTCGTGTCCGTCGACCCGGACATGGAGCCAGAGGTTGTCGCTCGCCTGGGCGACGCCCGCCGAGACCATCAACAGGGCCGCGAGCCCCAGTACCTTGATTGCCGTTCTCATGTTCGCTCTCCCCTTGTTGCCAGTGGATCGTTGCTTCTGTCCACTATGACGGGAGAAGCGCCGAGAATGTTTCATCGGCGTCGCAGCGCGAGCGCCGAGACACGCTCGCGGCACGCATCGAGCCGCGGCCAACGGCCGCTACCGCCTGTCGAGAGTTCCCGGGCGCCGGGCGCCGCTCAACTCGCCGTCGCCGATTCCTGCGCCGAGTGCTCTTCGCGCTCGGCAAACTCGGGCACATCAGCCAGCCAATGCCGCCACTCGGGCAGCTCGCCGGCGACGATGGCGAAGAAGGTGCTCTGCAAGTCCTGCGTGATCGGTCCCGGCTTCCCGCTGCCGATGAGGCGATCGTCGACCGAGCGAATCGGTGTCAGCTCCGCCGCCGTACCGGTCATAAAGAGCTCGTCGGCCGTGTAGACCTCGTCGCGGGTGAAGGTCCGCTCCACCACTTCGTAACCCTTCGAGGCGGCCAGCTCCAGGATCGTCCGGCGCGTCACGCCTTCGAGAACCGAGTTGATCGGCGGCGTCATCAGGCGACCGTTGCGAACCATGAAGAGGTTCTCTCCACTGCCCTCGGCGAGGTTGCCGTCGAGGTCGAGAAGAAGAGCCTCCTGGTAGCCCAGTGAGACGGCCTCGCGCTTGGCCAGGATCGAGTTGACGTAGTTCCCCACCGCCTTGGCCTTGGTCATCACCGAGTTCGGGAAGGGCCGCGTGAAGCTCGAGATCTTGCAGCGCACTCCCTGGGCGAGGCCCTCCTCGCCGAGGTAGGCGCCCCAGGGCCAGGTGGTGATCGACGAGCGCACCGCTGGCTCGTCGCCCGGGTAGAGCCCCATCGTCCCCTGGCCGATATAGACGAGGTGACGCACGTAGCAGCTCTGCAGCCGGTTGCGGCTGACCAGCTCGAGGGTCGCCTCGCGCAGCTCCTCGCGCGAATGCTCCATCTCCAGCTGCATGATGTGCGCCGAGTTGACCAGGCGCCCCAGATGGTCATCGAGTCGAAAGACCGACGTTCCGCCATCGCTGCGCTGGTAGGCGCGGGTGCCTTCGAAGACCCCGAAGCCGTAGTGCAGCGTGTGCGTGAGGATGTGGACGGTGGCGTCCTCCCATGGGATGAAATCCCCATCCATCCAAATCCAGTCGGTTTTCGATACTCCTGCCATGCAACCTCCGATCAGGCCCACTCGGGACCCAAGCTGTCTGTGTGGGCAGAGAAAAGAGAGAAGAGAACTCTGCTCTCGAAGGGTAGTCGTTGGGCCCCTCGAGGTCAAGATGACGCCATCGAGCGATGCTAGACTCCAGCAACTCGGACATCCGGGAGGGAGACCAGATGGCGTTGCCAGAGTTCACCATCGGCATCGAAGAGGAGTACCAGATCATCGATCCTGAGAGCCGGGAGCTCGGCTCGCACATCGAGGACTTCCTCGAAGAGGCCCAGGTGATCCTGAAGGATCAGGTTCAGCCCGAGATGCTCCAGTCCCAGGTCGAGGTGGGCAGCCAGGTCTGTCGCTCGATCCAGGAAGCCAGGCAGGAGCTGGTGCGCCTGCGCTCCTCGGTCGCCGAGGTCGCGGACAAGAAGGGCCTGTGGGTCGGCGCGGCCAGCACCCACCCGTTCTCGCGATGGACCGATCAACAGGTCACCGAGTTCGAGCGCTACCACAAGCACGAGCAGGCTATGGCGGACGTGGCGCGACGGATGCTGATCTTCGGCATGCACATCCACGTCGGCATCGAGGACAAGGACCTGATGATCGACGTCATGGATCAGGCGCGCTACTTCCTGCCGCACCTGCTGGCGCTGTCGACCAGCTCGCCCTTCTGGCACAACCGTGACACCGGCATGAAGTCCTACCGCTCGATCGTCTTCGAAAACCTTCCCCGTACCGGACCGCCGCCCGAGTTCGAGTCCTGGGACGAGTACAAGCGATTCATCGATACGCTGGTCAAGACGAAGAGCATCGACGAGCCGACGAAGATCTGGTGGGACATCCGCCCACACCCGCGCTTCCCCACTCTCGAGTTCCGGGTCTTCGACATCTGCACGAAAGTCGACGAGGCGGTCTGTCTGGCCGCTCTGACCCTCGCCATTGTGGCCAAGCTGATCAAGCTACGCCTGGCCAATCAGTCGTGGCGTCGATACAAGAACCATCTGGTGGCCGAGAACAAGTGGCGCGCCCTGCGCTACGGCGTCGACGGCAAGCTCATCGACTTCGGCAAGCAGAAGGAAGTACCGATGCGCTTCCTCGCGCTGGAGGTGCTCGACTGGGTCGACGACGTCCTCGACGAGCTCGACATCCGCCAGGAGGCGGAATACGTGAAGGTCATCCTGGCCGAGGGAACCAGCGCCGACCGCCAGATCAACGTCTACCGGGAGACCGGAGACTTCAAAGCGGTCGTCGACCAGGTCGTCCGCGAGACGACCCAGTTCGCTCGCTGACCCGAGCGTCTCCGCGATGACCGTTCCGGGGTGGCTTCGCTATCCGTCGCTCTTTCTTCTCAACGCGGCGCTCTTCTCGGCTCTGGTCTGGGGTGGACTGAAGCTCACTGGTCGCTTCCTCACCGTCGCTCATGACGGCGGAGACCAGAGCCAGACCTCCGCCGTGGACCTGTCGCCGGTACACGCCACCGCGCCGCTCCCGCTCTTCCCCGACGCCGATCCGCGCAACGTCATCCTGATCATCGGTGACGGAGTCGGCTTCTCGCACGTCCTGCTGGGCCGCTCGGAGCTCGGCCGAATGAACGAGAAGCTCTTCTTCGAGCGCTTCCCGGTCACCGGCTGGCACACCACGCATGCCGTCGACTCCGTCTATACGGACTCCGCCTCGTCAGCCTCGTCACTCGCCACCGGCCACAAGGTCCCCTACGGCACCCTGTCCGAGACGGCCGACGGGCGGCGACTGCGCACCGTCGCCGAAGCGGCGCGCGATCGCGGCATCGCGCTGGGCGCGATCACCGACTCCTACCTCTGGGACGCGACCCCGGCGGCCTTTCTCAGCCACGCGCCCTCGCGCCGCGACATCGACTCCATCAATACCCAGATGGCCGGCTCGGGAGTCCTCGTTCTGGCCGGAGAGAGCCACGATGCTCTGGTCGATCGAGACCCCGAGGACGGACGCAACGTCGAGCAGCTCGTCGAGGAGTTCCGCCACGGGGGATTCCGCGTCGCCCGGAGCGGCGCCGAGCTCGCCGAGATCCCGGTCGGCGATGACCAGCCACTCCTCGGCCTCTTTCCACCCGGAGCGATCGCCGATCCCGCCCAGTCGCCCCGCCTCGTCGACCTGGCCCGCTACGCCATCGAGAGGCTGTCGACGAGTGAAGGCGGATTCTTCCTCGTGATCGAGACCGAAGAGGCCGACTCGGGCGCCCACCGTCGCGACGCGTCGCGGATCGTGCGGGCGATCGAGTCGATCGACGAGATTGCCGCGGTCGCCGTCGAGCACGCCCTGGGCGATCGCTCGACCCTGGTTCTGATCACCGCCGATCACGAGACCGGCGGAATCGACATCCTGCACGGCGATGACGAGCACACTCTCGGCGTACGCTGGTCGACCAGCTCGCACTCGGCCGAGCCGGTCCCCATCTACGCCTTCGGTGCCGGCGCTGAACGCTTCTCGGGCGTCAAGGACAACACCGAGGTCGCCCACACCCTCTCCGACCTGCTCGGTCTGGAGATGTTCCCTTAGCCTGGTGAACAATCCAGGCTGGGCCGGGGGCCCACGCGATCAGGCCGCAGCGGGCAGGCCGTGGACGGCTACGTCCAGAAGAGCCTCGGTGAAGCGCTCGATCTCCTCGAGTGTGGTGAAGACGCTCGGAGAGACGCGGATCCCCTGGAACTCGGGATGCTTGATGCCGACCGTCAGGATGCGTCGTTCGTTCCACAGGTGATCGGCCAGCTCGACGCTGTCGACACCATCGATCTCCACCGTTGCGATCCCGCAGGCGAATCCCGGGGCAAGGCTCGTGTGGAGGCGGATGCGGTCGTTCTCGAGGGCGCGCTCGGCCCAGAGATTGCGCAGATGGACGAGCCGCGCTTCCTTGCGCGCCGGTCCGATGCCCTCGTGGAAGGTCAGGGCCTCGGCGATGGCGAGGTAATTGGCGGCCGGATGGGTACCGATCTCCTCGAACTTCCGGATGTCCTCGTCCATCTTGTCCGGCGCCGCCATCAACGGCCAGAGGTCGGCGATCCGGTCCCGGCGCACGTAGAGCAGGCCGGTTCCGTGCGGTGCGAAGAGCCACTTGTGGAGGCTCGTCGCGTAGTAGTC
This sequence comes from Candidatus Multivoradales bacterium, assembly GCA_965223875.1. Lineage (GTDB taxonomy): Bacteria > Acidobacteriota > Thermoanaerobaculia > Multivoradales > JAHEKO01 > CBDCXS01. Next base: position 605,039 of record OZ245024.1, read on the forward strand.
GCAGTCGAGGTCCCGGTGCGAGAAGTCGAAGTGGGCGAAGGTGTGGGCTCCGTCGACGATGACCGGAATACCCCGGGCGCGAGCCATCCCGACCACCCGGCGTACGGGCAGGATCTGGCCGGTGATGTTGATCATGTGGCTGATCAGGATCAAGCGGGTTCGATCGGTCAGGTTCTCCTCGAACAGCGCCACGATCTCGTCCGGCGACTCGCTGGGGATCGGGATGGAGAACTGCCGCAGAACGACGCCTTCTCGCCGTTCGCGCTGCTTGAAGGTGGTCACCATCCGCGGATAGTCCTGTGTCGTCGTCAGAATCTCGTCGCCGGTCTCGAGATCGATTCCGAACTGACAGATCTGCAGGCCCTCCGAGGCGTTGCGGGTCAGGGCGATCTCCTCGGCATCGCACTCGAACCGCCTCGCCAGGCGCCGGCGCACGGGCTCGCGCTGCGGCTCCAGGACCCGCCACATAGCATAGGGCGGAACGGTGTTCGAATAGTCCAGATGGCGCTTCATCGCCTCCTGGACCACGGTCGGCGATGGGCTGACTCCACCGCTGTTCAGGTTCACCAGACTCCGGTCCGCCGCGAACGCCTGCTGAACCTCGAACCAGAAGGCTTCGTCGGTCGCCACATCGGAGGGATCTCCGGGATGTGCCGCGAGCTCGGGCGCGACGGCCGAGGCCCGTCCGGGCACCAGGAACCCGAGACTCGAGGCGGCCGCCGCCGACAAGGCAGCCGAAGAGAGGAACGTGCGCCGACTCTGCATCTACGACCTCCGATCTACGGTTCTAAGAGACCCCGATTGTAGCCGACGCCCCGAATCGTGGAGACCACGAATCGACGCCGCGTCGCGCCACCCGGAGTCCGACCGTCGACGGCATTCACCTTGCAGAGAACCCCGACGCTGACTGCTAGACTCACGAATCCCACCGAGGTGACGCGCCGAGGCGCGAGCCGCGACTGCTGGAGGTTGCATGAGGCCATACCGCGCCGTCATCCCGTTCACGCTCAGCCTTCTACTCCTGGTCACCGCCGTTCCGGCCTGGTCCCAGGACTGGCAGGGCTCGGCCGTCCTCGCTGTTCGAGTCACCAACAACGACGGCGACCCGATCGCCGGCGCGCTGGTCGTAGCCCGGATGTCGGAGGGTGACCCGAATTCGGGTCCCAACGCCGTCGAGACGGGCGTCGGCGGCGAAGCCGTCGTTCCCGGACTGGCGGAAGGCGAGTGGTTCGTCGAGATCAGCCATGCCGGATACATGCTGTACGCCGCCTACGTCGACCTCAAGGCCGGCAAGAAGCCCCAGGTCGGCTTCTCCTCGCAGGTCAACACCGACGAGTCGTTCACACCGATGAAGGTGAGGTTCGCCAAGGCCTCTCCATCGTTCAATCGCAGCTCCGGCCAGACCAAGCGCGCCGAGCGGGCCGAGCCTCGCGAGGTCGTCCGCCCGACGCCAGCCCCAACGACGGAGCGCAGGTCGACCGTCCCCACGGTCGTGCGCCCCGAGCCGAAGACGCCCGAGGCCGCCGCCGAGACCTCCGATCCTGAGCCTCCGTCCGCGATGCCCGAGTCCCCAGGCGAGGACGACCCTGTCACCCAGGAACAACCGGAGCCGGAGCCCGTGGAGGCCCCAGATGCGGTCCCCGCCGCGGAGGTCCCCGCCGTGGAGATCCCAGCTGCGGAGGTCCCAGCTGCAGAGGTCCCAGCCGCGCAGGTCCCAGCTGTGGAGTCTGCGCTCGCCGAGCCCCCCGCCGCCGAAGCCCCCGCGGCTGAAGCCCCAGTGGTTGAAGCACCAGTGGTCGAAGCGCCAGTGGTTGAAGCGCCAGCGGCTGAAGCACCAGTGGCTGAAGCACCAGCGGTCGGAACCCCGCTCGCCGCAACTCCCGTCTCTGAAGCGATAGTCGCTGAGACACCGATCGCTGAAACTCCGGTCAGCGAGGTGCCCACCGAGGAGATGCCCGCTGAGGAGCTACCCGCCGAAGACGTGCCCGTCTCCAGGACTCCGCTAGTGGAGACGCCCCCGCAAGAGGTTCTGGCCGAGGCCGAGCAGGTCGCAGCCGAGGCAACCGCCGAGACTGCCGCTTCCGCCGCGGTCGACCCGAGCCCCGAGCCCCAGGAGACACCACAGCCCGAGCGGGCCGTGGAGATCCCACCCGCACCCGTGTCCGAGGCCGTCGAGCCGACCGACGACCTCCCGAGCCGGACGGCCCAACCACAGCCCGCCGCTCCACCCGCCCCATCCGCCGAGTCGCCCACCGAGTCGCCAGGCGGGCCCACCCCATCGACGGTCGACGTCTCTCCCGACGAGCGCGACGGTGTTCCGCCCGTTCCGGACGCGGTGACGCGGTCGGTCACCGAGCCCGACCCTTCGACACCCGCTCCAGCGACCGGTCGCATTCCACGCTACCTGCGCTCGGCCGCCGCCGGCACCTGCGCCGAGTGCCAGCCGGGCGAGTGGGCGGTCGCCTCGGAACAGGTCGCCGCGCGCTCGGGCGAGGGCATCGAGTACCGTGAGTGCGCCGGCTCGTTCGAGGACGATGCCCGCGAGGGAGTCCAGCTCTTGGCCGACATTCCGGCGGATCGACTCGATGGCTACGCCGGACCGGCTCTGACGGCGCTGTTCCGGATATCGCCCGGAGAGGCGCGCAGCCGTATCCAGGATCTGCTCGCACCGCTGACCGAGCCCGAGGCCTACTGCCAACTGGCGGGCGTCGTTCTGCCCCGCTCGGCCTCGTTCAGTGGCTATGTGCTGGAGGCCTGGGACAGCCTCGGAGGTCGCACCTGCCGGGGCGACGTGAGCTGTGCCGTGGGGCAGGCCCGATGGCTCTCCGAGCCGATCGTCATCGAGGGTGCCGAACGCATCGTCGTCTTCGACATTTTCAAGAACCGCTCGTCACGGCGCGAGCGGCGGGCGCGCATGACGATCTACTTCCAGCCTCCGACCCCCGATTGGGCCCCGGGCCGCTGAGATCAGGAGTACGGCCCCTCCGCCGTGAGGATCTCGGAGGTGACCGAGGCGCCGAAGAGGCTCTCGAGTCCTTCAACGAGGTCTCGCTGCACCTCGGCCGGGAGCTCCGCGGGAAGGTCACCTAGGACCTCGGAGACGAGAACGATGTGGCGGCTCTCGGCGCGCAGCTTTCCGGCCTCGGCCTGGCGCCAGACGAAATGACGGGTGACGATCTCCTCTCCGCAGAGATAGGCGACCTCGGCTGGCTCGACGGATTCGTCGACCGTGCCGCCGAGGGGTCGGAAGCTCTCTCCGCCTCGGGTCATCGCCAGTCGCAATCTCCCCTCCAGACGATCCCGGTCCCAGCCCCCCGCCGGCACCAGATGCCGCAGGGAAACGGCGTTGTAGAAGTCGACGACCGGATTGATCGAGCCGATCGGCCCCTTGAGCGCCCGTCGTCCAAGTGACTCGATCGAGCTGGGGAACTTCTTCGCCCGAAGATCGAGCGACTTGAGCGCATCGCGCCAGGCGCCCACCCGGGGATGCGACTGTATGTTGGGCCAGGCCCAACTACGAGCGAGCTCATCGGCGGCCTCGGCAAGGGCCGCCGCGGCGCGATCGGCTCCCCGGGAGGAATCGACGCCGGTGGCCCGAAGCACCACCAGACGCATGCCCCCAAAGCGGTCCCAGATCTGCCGTTCGACCTCCAGCACGGATCTAGCGCCGTTCACTCATGGCTTGGCACCGGACGGAAAGCCGCACGGGGAGCCGCACGGGGAGCCGCACGGGGGTGTCGCGGACTAAGATCCGGTCCATGATCCGCCTCAATGCCGTCCAGTCCCTCCTCGCGGAAGAGATCGCCGAGCTCCCTCCGGATCGCGACGACGATACAACCGACCCCGACGAAAGTCATCAGCGAGCCGCGATCGCGAAGACCCGATCGCGCGCCGCCCTCGTGGCCGCCTTCGATCTCGTCGCCATCCTGGCCCTCTTCGCCTTCAGACAGCAGCATGGACCCTTCCTGGAGCTCGGAGGTTCGGAGCAGGGGCTCTTCACCCTCGGCGTCATCGCGGTCGCCGTCCACGCCGGATACCGGCTCGGACAGCGTCAGAAACTCGGTGCCGTATTGCGTGCGTGGGATTCCCTACCCAGGCGCTATGATAGGTCGCCGATCGGGAGGCGAGAGTGAACGACCTGAGAGATTTCGAGTTCGACAAGTCCGAGGAAGCGGACGGGTACGCCACGGGCGAGTTCGAGAAGGGTGGAGAGCTCGAGAGAGAGGACACGCTCGAGCGCTCCGACCGCGGAGGCCCGCTGCGTTGGTGGCCGGTTCTGCTCGTCGTGCTACTGGTCGTCGCCGCGTTCCTCTACTGGCGGAGCCGATCCGACGCCCCGGTCGAGCCCGCGCCGGCGCCGACACAGGCGGAGGAAGCCGCTCCGCCGGCCGAGTCCACCGCCGGGCCGGTGGAGCCTCTGGTCCTGCCCGAGCTCGGCGCCAGCGACACGCTCGTCGCCGAGTTGGTCGGAGCGTTGTCGGCCAATCCCCGCCTCGCGGGAATGCTCGTCGGCGACGACCTGATCCGCCGATTCACCGCGGCCATCGTCAACATCGCGGAAGGCGAGAGCCCGCGGGCTCATCTGCGCACTATCGAGCCCGCGGAGCCCTTCACGGTTCGGCGGATCGACGGCGACCTGGTACCCAGCGCCAAGAGCTACGCGCGGTACGACCTCGCCGCGAACGTGATCGCGTCGCTCGACACCGTCGGCACCGTGAAGCTCTACCGACAGCTCGAGCCGCTCATCGACGAGGCCTTCGCCGAGCTCGGCTACCCGGGCCGCGACTTCGAAGACCTGCTCGTCGAGGCGCTCGATCACCTGATCGCCACCCCGGCGATCGGTCCGGACGTGGTTCTGACCGAGCGCGTCGCGGCCTACCAGTTCGCGGACCCGGAGCTCGAGAGTCTCAGCGCGGCGCAGAAGCAGCTCCTGAGAACCGGCCCGGAGAACGCGGGCAAGATCCAGGCGGCGCTCCGCGCTCTGCGCAGTGAGCTGACGATGAGCGGCTGATCCGGTGGATCTCTCCGTCGTCGACCAGGCCCTCGACTACCTCCCGCCCGATCCCTGGATTCGGGGGCTGACGCTCATCGCCGCATCGGTGGTGCTGGCCAAGCTTACCGACTGGATCATCAGCGCCATCCTGATCCGCTGGACGCGACGCACCAAGAGCGACCTCGATGACAAGATCGTCGAGGCCATTCATCGGCCGATCTTCTGGAGCGTCCTGATCTTCGGGTTGTGGCTGCTCCTCCTGCGCGTCGACATCCGGCCGGAGATCCTGCTCTTGGCCCAACGGTCGCTCAAGACGATCGCCATCCTGCTGTGGTCGGTCTTCGGCTGGAAGGCCTCACGCATCCTGCTGACGGCGTTCAGCCGTCTGGAGGAGAAGAACGCCTTCATCCAGCCGAAGACGGTTCCATTGCTCGACAACTCCCTCAAGATCGTCCTGACCATGGGAGTGATCTACTTCCTCTTCATCACCTGGGGAATCAACCTCGCGGCCTGGATGGCGGGAGCCGGCATCGCCGGAATAGCCCTCGGATTCGCCGCCAAGGACACGCTCGCCAACCTCTTCGCCGGCATCTCCCTGATCATCGACGCTCCGTACCAGAACGGCGACTTCATCGTCATCGCGACAGGCCAGCGCGGCAGGGTGACGAAGATCGGTCTGCGCTCGACGCGAATCCTGACGCGCGACGACATCGAGATCACTGTTCCCAACGCCATCATCGCCAACGAGACGGTGACCAACGAGACCGGAGGCCCGTGGGAGAAGGAGCGCATCCGCATCGATGTCGGTGTCGCCTACGGCTCGGACATCGATCGAGTGAAAGAGGTCCTGATCGAGATCGCCGCCTCGCACTCCGAGGTGTCCCCGGATCCGGAGCCGAGAGTTCGTTTCCGGGCCCTGGGCGACTCGGCGCTCAACCTCCAGCTGCTGTGCTGGATCGACGAGCCGGTCCTGAGAGGGCGTGCCATCGACGGACTCCTGACCGACGTCTACAAGCGCTTCGCCGAAGAGGGTATCGAGATCCCCTTTCCGCAACGCGACGTCCATCTGCGCGGTGGCGACTCGCCCCTCGCGGATCCAGCGACTGCCACGCCGGCCTGAGCGGGGCGACACGGTCGCCGCCTCGGTGCGACTCAGCCGTCGCTCAGATAGCGATGGAAGGTCGGGGCGTCGATGTTGGTGCCGCAGACGATCACCCCGGTCTTCAGCCCGGCCAGTCGCTCTCGCAGCGGGCCGACCACGGCGGCGGTGGCCGCGGCACCGGCCGGCTCGACGGCGAGCTTCGCGTCCCGGAACATCAGACCCATCGCCCGCCGCATCATCGGATCATCGACCTTGACCAGCTCATCGACGTGGTCGCGACACAGAGCGAAGCTGTAGGGCGCCGCGTGGGGCGCCGCCAGGCTGTCGGCGATAGTGTCGACCCGGTCGATGGCCACCGGCTCTCCGGCCTCGAAACTGCGATGCATCGTATCGGCGCCCTCGGGCTCGACCCCGTAGACCCGGCACTCGGGGTTGAAGGCCTTGACCGCCGTCGCCACCCCGGCACAGAGGCCCCCGCCGCCGATGGTCACGACCACGGCCTCGAGGTCCGGAACCTGGCGGACCAGCTCGACGCCGACCGTCCCCGTCCCGAGGACCGTCTGCGGCCCCTCGAAGGGATGGATGAAGGCGCGTCCCTCCTCGCGCTCGATACGATGCACCTCCTCGAAGGCGGTGTGGACGTCGGGCACCAGCACCACTTCGGCGCCGTAGTCGCGACATCCGGCGACCCGGGCCGGATTCGCGGACTCCGGCATGACCACCTTCGCGGTGGTCTCGAGCACGCCCGCGGCGTATCCGACCGCCAACGCGTGATTGCCCGCGCTCACCGCCGTGACTCCGACCTTCAGCCTCTCCGGCGTCAGGGCGAGCATGTTGAGCAGAGCGCCCCGGGGTTTGAACGTGCCCGCGTTCTGGAACAGCTCGAGCTTCAGGTGGAGCTCGGTGCCCGGCTCGAGAAGCGCCAGGATCTCGCGCCCGCGCCAGTGCCAGACAGGTGTCTCGAGAACGAGGCACCCCAACGTCTCCCGGGCCCGTTCGAAGTCGGCGACCGCCGGAACCTCCAGCCCGACTTCGGAGCTCATCGACATCCGTCGAGTTTAGCCCCCTTCGCCCGCACCGCGTGCGATCGAGGTATCCTCGCCCGACGATGAAGGTCGAACTCAGCTTCCACGGCGCCGCCCGCACCGTCACCGGATCGAAGTACCTGCTCGAGATCGGCTCCCGTCAGATCCTGATCGACGCCGGTCTGTTCCAGGGGCAGAAGCGGTTGAGACAGCTCAACTGGCGCGAGCCCGACTTCCGACCCCACGAGCTGTCGTGCGTCCTGTTGACGCACACGCACATCGACCACATCGGATACCTGCCACGCCTGGTTCGACAGGGTTTCGCAGGCCCGGTTTATTGCACCTCGGCGACAGCCGAGCTCGCCCGGTTGCTGTTGCTCGACTCCGCCAGGCTCCAGGAAGAAGACGCAGAGTACGCCAACCGCAAGGGCTTCTCCAGGCATGAGCCGGCGCTTCCGCTCTACACTACCGAGAACGCCAGGGAAGCGATCGAATTGCTCGAGATCGTCGACTACGACACCTGGCTCGATCTCGGACGCGGCGTGCGAGCCCGCTACCAGGGTGCCGGTCACATTCTGGGGTCGGCCTCGATCGAGGTGGAGGTCGATCGGGACGGCAGGGCGCTTCGCATCCTCTTCAGCGGCGATGTCGGGCGCTACGATTCACCGCTCCACCCGGACCCGGAGCCCCGCCCCTCCTGCGACGTTCTGATCATGGAGTCGACCTACGGCGATCGCGATCACGACACGACGCCGATCGCCGAGCAGCTCGCCGGCCCGGTCGCCGAGACCTTCGCTCGCCGCGGCACGGTGCTCATCCCGGCGTTCGCCGTCGGCCGATCGCAGCAGGTCACGCTGGTGCTGCGACAGTTGATGCGGGACGGCGTGATCCCCGAGGTGCCGATCCACATCGACAGTCCGATGGCCGTCGAGGCGACCCGCATCTACGGTCGCCACCTGGATGGAGATCACGTCGACGAGGAGATCCTGGAAGACGGACGACGCCGCCTCTTCCCTTCCGCCGTGCGGCTCCACCGATCGGTCTCCGACTCGAAGGAGCTCAACGAGCTCGAAGGTCCTCGCATCATCGTCTCGGCCAGCGGCATGCTCGTCGGAGGCCGGGTTCTGCACCACCTGAAGCGCCTGCTGCCCGAGAAGCGCAACCTGGTGGTTCTGGCCGGCTTCCAGGCGGTCGGCACCCGAGGACGGGACCTCTACGAGCGGCGCCCGAGCCTGAGGGTCCACGGCGTCGAGATCCCGGTGAAGGCGCGATGCGTCATCCTGCACGGACTCTCCGGCCATGGCGACCGCGGCGAGCTCCTTCGCTGGATGGAGTCGGGCGCGGACGCCCCACAGCGCACCTTCATCACCCACGGTGAGGAGCGTTCGGCGATGGCGTTGTCGGAGCTGATCCGGGAGCGCTTCGGCTGGAAGACCAGCGTGCCGCATCTCGGCGCGAGCGTCACGCTCGACTAACGACCGGGACCGACCTAGCCGATCACCTGCACCAGTACCCGACGGCGTCGGGGCCGGTTGTCGAAGTCACACAGAACGATCTGCTGCCAGGTACCGATCTGTACCTCTCCGACAGCGATCGGGAACGCCTCCGACGGACCCAGGAGTGCCGCTCGGACGTGCGAGTAGCCGTTTCCGTCTCCCCACCGCTCGTCGTGGGCGTAGCCGATCCCTTCGGGAGCCATCCGCTCGATGGCCCGCTCGAGATCCGAGACCGCTCCGCTCTCGAACTCGATCGTGGTGATGCCCGCAGTCGAGCCCGGTGAAGAGACCAGGACCATTCCCTCACTCACTCCGACCTGAGAGACGAACTCCCGGACCTCTTCGGTCAGGTCGTGGATGTCGGTCCCGGAGCGGGTGTCGCGCTCCAGGGTGCAGCGATAGATTTCCATGCGAGAGGTGAGTATAAGGCCGGTCAATCCCCGACCGGGTCGAGTCTCGGGAGACTGTCCTTGCGGGAGGCCAACGGTTGAGGACGATTCACTTCGGGCGCACCGGGGCTCACGGCGGCCGATCAACCGACACCCGTCCTCCAGGCCCTCGTTGGCAGCCTTCTCGCTGGCTCGTCGACCGCCTCGGTACTTCTCGGACAGCGCGACCCGGACCACGTCGTGAGCGCCGCGGGTCTGGGCGGACCGCTATCCGCAGCGGCTGCCGAATGGGTCCGAAGGCTGTACGCCTCATCACACTGCGCTGACTGCTTTCGTGTTACTGTCCCCTCGAGTTTCGGGTGATTCGACTGATGGATGAGTCTGCCGTTCCTTCAACGAGAAAGGGAATTCTTATGCCCAGCAAGTGGATCCGCACGGGCCTGATGGGGCTGTTGTGCGTGTCGCTCAACACCGTGCCCGTCCTGTCGCAGGACGAATCCGACATGGAAGAGGTCTCGGAAGTCATCGTCATCACAGCGTCGAGAACCGAACAGGTCCTCCACGAGGTCCCCGCGGCGGTCAGCGTCATGTCGGCCGAGCAGATCGAGCAGATCCCAGCCGACGACTTCGGTGACTTGCTGCGCAACATCCCGGGGATGAACGTCTCGCAGATCAGCGCCCGCGACATCAACATGACGACACGCGGCTCAACCGCGAGCCTCGAGACGGCCCAGTTGGTGCTCGTCGACGGCCGCACTCTGTACCTCGACTTTTTCGGCTTCGTGATGTGGGACTTCCTCCCCACTCACCCCGGCGAGATCAAGCAGATAGAGGTCGTTCGGGGTCCCGGCAGCGCCGTCTGGGGTGCCAACGCGATGAGCGGCGTGGTCAACGTGATCACCAAGCGACCCAAGGAGATGGTCGGAACGCACCTGTCGATCGGTGCCGGTGAGCTCGGCACGGTGATCGGAAGTCTGACCACGGCGGTGGCCGGCGAGAAGAGTGGATTCAAGGGCACGCTCGCCTATTACGAACAGGATCCCTACCTGAGGCCGGAGGGCTCGATCCCCGGCACCGAGGGTCCGACCAATCCGGGTGGAACACCCTATCCGGCGTACGAGAACCAGGGCACTGAGCAGCCGAAGATCGACCTGCGCTACGACTACGATACGACGGAGAGCAGTACCTGGAGGGTCTCGGGTGGCTACGCCGGCACCGACGGCATGGTCCACACCGGCATCGGCCCATTCGACATCAACGACAAGGCCGAGATGACCTACGGTCAGGTCGACTGGAACAAGCGGGCGCTGCAGCTCTCCTTCTTCGCCAACCTTCTTGAAGGCGACGCGACCAACCTCCTGGCATTCGAACCCTCGGGAGAGCGGCTCCTGTTCGAGTTCGCCAGCGACACCTACAACCTGGGCATCACCAACACCTCGGTCGCCGGTAGCAGCCACATCCTGACCTACGGCGCCAACGCGCGGCGCAACGACTTCGACCTGTCGATCGCGCCGGGTGGCGACGAGCGCAACGAGTGGGGAGTCTTCTTCCAGGACGAGATCCTGCTGGGCGACAAGTTCCGCTGGGTCATCGGCGGACGCTACGACGACATCGACCCGATCGACGGCGTCTTCTCGCCCCGTACGACATTCCTCTATTCGCCGACGCCCAACAACACCTTCCGGCTCTCCTACAACGAGGCCTTCAGGGCCCCCTCGATGGTCAACAACTACCTCGAGATCGTACTCGTCAATGCCGTCGTGCTGCCGACCGGACCGTATCGCTTTCCCAGCGTCGCCGGCGGTAATATCGACCTGGTCGAGGAGACGCTCCAGTCGATCGAGCTCGGTTGGGTCGGCACCTTCGACTCCTCGACGGTGACGCTGTCGATCTACGAGACCGAAACCACGGACGCCATCGACTTCTTCACCGCGGCGACCTACTCGTCGCAGATGCCGCCACCGAACTTCCCGCTGCCTCCGTTCATTCTCGACGTTCCGCCGCCACTCGGCCTCGAGGGCCTTCTACCGGCGGCCTTCAGCTATCGCAACACCGGAGAGATCACCAACAAAGGCGTCGAGTTCTCTTGGAATTACAACCCGCGGAGCGTCTGGAGCTTCTATTTCAATGCCTCCTGGCAGGACGAACCGGAGACGACCGGCATCGAAGAGGAGAACCTTCCCAACGGCGATACCATCGTCCCGGTGAACATCCCGCCCGAGTGGCGCGTCAACATGGCGCTGACCCTCAACGGCGAGAGCTGGTTCGGCAGTGCCGGCTTCAACTACCAGGACGAGGCCTTCTGGACCGACGTTCTCGATTCCCGCTTCTGGGGACCAACCGATTCCTTCACCCAGTTCAACGCCTCACTGGGCTATCGCTTCAGCGACGCCGTCTCCCTCTCCGTCAACGGGCAGAACCTGACCGATGAGCGGATCCAGCAGCACGTGTTCGGCGACATCATCAGTCGGAAGGTCACCGGTGTCCTGAGGATCACCCTCGGCGGTTCCTGACTCACGCTACAACGATTTCCGAACGGCCGGCCTTCAGGCCGGCCTTTTTTGTTGTCCTCTGATCTCATCGCACGGAGTGCTACGCTGAACGTCTTCCGGGAGCCACCATGTCCGGGCCCGATCCGATCTACAAAGTCGCGTTCCTCAGCCAGGGCGAAGTCTGGGAGGTCTACGCCCGCGGTGTTTCGCACGGTGGCCTCTTCGGCTTCATCGAGGTCGAGGGACTCTCCTTCGGCGATACCTCCAAGGTGGTCGTCGACCCGTCCCAGGAGCGTCTCGAGCGGGAGTTCGAAGGCGTCCAGCGGACCTACATACCGATGCACGCGGTGCTGCGGATCGACGAGGTCGACAGGGAGGGAGCCGGCCGCATAACACAGCTCGATGGTGACGGCACCGTGACGCCCTTCCCCACCCCTATCTACGCGCCGAAGGGCTCGAAGAAGAGCTGAGCCGAGCGGCCGCGGCTCGATCGAGCAGCCAGGTCGCTCGAGAGGCCCGCGCGGCGACCCGTGCGGCCGGCAGGTCGGCCCCGCGACCTTCGAGGATCCGCTCGACCACCGGTGCCTTGGCGGCTCCGGCGACCAGGAACAGAGTCCTCTTGGCGCCGGCCAGGGCTCGATAGGTCAAGCTGACGCGGTCCCGAGGACTCTCCGGAGCCCGGGCCGGCGTGACCCAGGTGGATGCCGGGCTCTCCGGCGCATCGGGGAAAAGCGACGCCGTGTGGCCATCCGACCCGATCCCGAGCAGGATCACGTCGAAGCCCGGTCGCTCGGCGGGAAACCGCGCCCGCAGCCTGCGCTCGTACTCGACGGCCCCCTCGTGAGGCCCGAGCTCGCCGCGAATCCGGTGGAATCGATCCTCCGGGATCCCCGCTGGCTCGATGAGCGACTCGCGCACCATCCGCCCATTGCTCTCCGGATCGTTCGTACCAACGCAGCGCTCGTCACCCAGGAACAGGTCGACACCGCCCCAGTCGAAGCCCACCGCGGCCAGGCTCTTGTAGGTGGGTCGCGGCGTCGAGCCGCCGGCCAGCGCCAGGGTCGCCTCGCCCCGCCGCTCGAGCGCGGCGTTCAGTATCGCGACGATGAGGCCGGTCGCGATTCGGGCCAGGTCCTCAGGTCCTGGCGCGATCTCGATTTCAGAGGACATCGAGGTGAAACGTGCGGGCTCGGTCGAAGCGCCGCTGTCAGTCGGAGCGCCAGATGCGCCCGGAGGCGGCGAGGAGCTGATCGGACTGTCGCGGTCCCCACGAGCCCGACGGATAGTCGTAGACGTGGATGTTGCGCTCGAGCAGCGGCGAGTAGACCCGCCACGAGGCTTCCACCTCGTCGGCGTGGACGAACAGGGTCTGATCGCCGGTCAGGACATCCAGCAGCAGAGTCACGTAGGCGTCGGCGAGCGGCCCGAAGGCATCCTCGTAGCGGAAGCGTAGGTCCCGCTTCTGCAGGATCAGGGGCTCTCCGGGTCGCTTGACGTCGAAATAGAGCGAGAAGCCCTCCTCGGGCTGCAGCGTGATCACCAACACGTCGTGATCGACATCCGAGCAGTCGAGGCTCTCGAACAGCGACACCGGAGGACGTCGGAACGTCACGACGATCTCCGTCAGCCGCCTCTCCAGACGCTTGCCCGTGCGCAGGTAGAAGGGCACGCCCTGCCAGCGCCAGTTGTCGACGCTGAGTTCCAGGGCCACGAAGGTCTCGGTGAGCGACTGCGGAGGCGCCTCGTCCCGGTAGGCGACGACAGCATCCCCGTCGACGGTGCCGTCGACGTATTGCCCGTAGACGACCTTCTCCGGCACCGGCGTCTTGATCGACCGCAGGACCTTGATCTTCTCGCTGCGTACCGACCCGGCCTCGTAGGCTGCCGGCACTTCCATCGCCACCAGCGTCAGGAGCTGTGTCAGGTGGTTCTGCACCATGTCGCGTAGCGCACCGACCCCGTCGTAGTAGCCGACCCGCTCTCCGACACCGATCGATTCCGCGACGGTGATCTGAACGTCTTCGACATGGTCGCGGTTCCACAGCGACTCGAACATCGCGTTGGCGAACCGGAAGACGAGCAGATTCTGTACGGTCTCCTTTCCCAGATAGTGATCGATGCGGTAGATCTGGGATTCGTCGAACCACCGGTGGACCGTGCGATTGAGCGCCTGCGCCGACTCGAGATCCTCTCCGAAGGGCTTCTCGATCACCAGGCGGCACCAGCCGGGAGCCTGATGCAGGCCGACCTCGGCCATCGCGCCGAGGCTCGGCGCGAAGGCCGCCGGGGGCACGGCGAGGTAGAAGAGTCGATTGCCGGGGAGACCGGCCTCCTCCTCGATCGCGGCGATACGCGCGGCCAGCGCCTCGTAGCCACCCCCTTCGCGGACCGACTGGTACAGAAGGCAGTCGTCGCACCAGTCGTCCAGCTCTTCTCCCGCCACGCCGCTCGCTTCGAGCGCCTCGCGGACCCATGAGCGATACGACGTGTCGTCCAGCTCTTTGTCGCGTGAGACACCGAGGATGCGGAAGTCGGTGGACAGCGCTCCATCCCGGGTGAGCCTGTAGACAGCCGGCAGGAGCTTGCGGCGCGCCAGGTCGCCGGTCGCGCCGAGAATGACGAACAGGTGCGGCTCGAGCCCCTGGCTCATGACTTGCGCTTCACCGCGTGGCCACCGAACTGCTGGCGCATCGCCGCCAGCATGCGATGCGAGAAGGAGCCCTCATCCCGGGACGTCAGTCGCTCGACCAGTGCCAGGGAGATGACCGGCGCCGGCACATCGAGGTCAATGGCCTCCTTCACGGTCCAGCGGCCCTCGCCGGAATCGGCGACCCAGGGCTCCAGATCCTCGAGCTCGGTGCCGTCTTCGAGGGCACGCGCCGTGAGGTCCAACAGCCAGGAGCGGACGACACTTCCATGCCGCCAGACCTCGGCGATCCGGTGCAGGTCGAGGTCGAGATCCTCCTTGCGCTCGAGGATGGCGAAGCCCTCGGCATAGGCCTGCATGAGCCCGTACTCGATGCCGTTGTGCACCATCTTGACGAAGTGCCCGGCGCCGCTCGGCCCGAGGTGCGCCCAACCGTGTCCCTCCTCGCCCGGCTCGGTACCGGCGTCCGCCGCGGCGTCGGCCCGGGTGTCGGCACGGGCGTCGGCACGGGCGTCGGCAGGGGCCGGCGACAGAGCGGCGAAAACCGGACGGAGGCGAGCGACGGCCTCGCTCTCGCCACCGACCATCAGGCAGTACCCCTCGGCCTGCCCCCAGACACCGCCGCTGGTGCCGACGTCGAGCAGCGTCAGGCCGGCATCCGCCATCTGCTCGGCACGCTCGCGTGTCCTCTTGTAGTTCGAGTTCCCGCCGTCGATGATCACATCGCCCGGCGAGAGCAGCTCCTCGAGTGTGGCGAGCGTCTCGTCGACCGGCGCCCCCGCGGGGACCATCAGCCAGACGGCTCGAGGAGCTTCGAGCCCATCCACCAGGGCGTCGAGTGAAGCCGCTGTCTCCCCGCCCTCCGCGGCGAAGCGCTCGCGCGACGCCTCGTGCGGATCGAAGCCGATCACCTCGTGTCCGGCCGCGATCAGGCGAGCCCCCATGCCGGAACCCATCTTGCCGAGGCCGACCATTCCGAGTCTCATCCGTCACCCCCCGATACGCGCCGCCAGGCCCGACAGGTCGTCGTCCGAGGACACCCACAGCCTCACGACCTCGCGGCCCCGTTCGAGCAGTGCCGCCGCGTCCCCGTCAGCCTGCGCCGAGACCAGGTCACCGAAGGAGATCGACTCGCCCGGGATCTCCGCATCCTGGTCGATACCTCCCACCAGCTGAATGAACCGCGCCGCCGACGGGCCTCCTTTGTGGAGTTGTCCCGTCGAGTGCAGGAAGCGCGGGCCGAAACCGGCTGTCGTCGCGCAGCCGGTGGTCTCCGCCAGCACCTGCCGGAGCCGGTCGAGCTCCTCCCGGATGGCCCTGGTCGGCGGCAGAAACGCCTGCACGCAGAGGTACGTCGGCGCTCCGCGTGGGAGCCAGTCCCGGAGGGTCCCGTCCGGCTCATCGACGGCCCGGGTCGTCGGCAGGCGGCCCAGGACGTCGCTCAGCCCTGCGCCACCCTCGATCGCCGCCTGCGCCATCTGTTTGGCCAGTTGCACGTCGGGTTGGTCGAAGGGATTGATCCCCAGAACGGCTCCACAGAGTGCCACCGCAACCTCCCACCGGAAGATCTCGAAGCCGAGGTCGTAGACATCCCGAAGCCGGATGACGGCCACCGGGTGCCCCGACTCGCCGAGCTCGGTGAGCTGACGATCGAGGTCGCCGCCTCTGTCTTCCTCGAGCAGGAGTCCGACGAAGAAGCGGTCGTCGCCGTACGCGCCGGGCGATCGGAGCTCCTCGCCGAGAACCGGGACGACACCCTGACCGTGCTTGCCGGTACTCTCCGCCACCAGCTGCTCGACCCAGTCCGGGAAGGACCGGATGCCCGGCGAGGTCACCAGGGTGAGCTTGTCGCGACCGGCGAGCGCCAGGTGACCGAGGGCTGCCGCCAGGGACAGCAACGGTACCGAGCGCTCGGGTTCGGTCAACAGATCGGCCGCTCTACGAGCTCTTGCCACCAGCAGGCGGATATCGACGCCGCTGAGCGCAGCCGGGATGAGGCCGAAGGCGGTGAGGGCGCTATAGCGCCCGCCGACCTCGGGCGGGGTGCGGAAGATCCGGTGCATCCGCCGGGCCTTCGCCAGCCGGTCCAGAGAGCTGCCGGGATCGGTCACCGCGACGAAGTGGCGGCCGGCATCCCGCCCGTCGCGTCCCGTCCACTCCCAGAAGTACTCCATCAGCGTCCGGGTCTCGATCGTCGATCCGGACTTGCTGGAGACGACGAAGAGCGTTCGCTCGGGGTCGAGACCGGCGGCGACCCCGCGAACCGTGTCCGGGTGGGTCGTGTCGAGAACGCTCAGGAAGCGCCCGGTGCCGAAGGTCCGCTCGAAGACCTCGGGAGCCAGGCTCGAGCCCCCCATGCCGAGGACCACGACCCGAGCGATCCCGGCCTCCCGCTCGGCCGCGCCGAAACCGGCCCAGTCCCCCAGAACGTCCTCGGGAGTCGCCGGCAGCTCCAGCCAACCGAGCCGGTTGGCCAGCTCCTCCACCGGGCCGTCGAACCATATCGTCGGGTCGTGAGCCAGCAGCCGGGCCGGAACATCATCGGCGAGCCAGGATTCCACCCGACGGCGCACGACACCGTCCGACTCGCCCAGGTGGAGCTCGAGGGATCGCCGACTCGACATCTGGCTCAGGCGCTGGCGCCTTCGAGGAGGGCGTCACGCTTCGCGGCCAACGTGCTCAGCAGGGTGTCGAAGGGAACGACGAACTTCTCCACCCCCTCCGTCTGCAGCTCCGAGGTCACCGCGTCGAAGTCGATTCCGAGCTCCGCGAGAGCCCCGATCGCCCGTTCAGCGCCCTCGACGTCCTCGGTCAGTGAGTCCCGCACCAGGCCGTGATCGCGGAAGGCTTCCACCGTCTTCGGCGGTAGAGTGTTGACGGTCTGCCGGCCGATGAGCTCCTCGACGTACAGGACGTCCCGATAGTCGGGGTTCTTCGTGCTGGTGCTGGCCCAGAGCACCCGTTGGGGCCGTGCTCCCCGCGCCGCCAGCGCGGCGAAGGGCTCTCCCTCGAAGATCTCCTGGTAGCGGCGATAGGCCAGCTTCGAGTTGGCGATGGCGATCCTGCCGCGCAATGCCAGGGCCTCGGGTCGGCCATCGGCCTCGAGCATGGCATCGACCTTCGAATCGACCCTGCTGACGAAGAACGACGCCACCGAGGCCACGCTCGCCGGGTCCTCGGCGCGAGCCACACCGCGCAGGTAGGCCTGCGCCACAGCCTCGTAGTCGTCGAGCGAGAACATCAGCGTGATGTTGACGTTGATCCCCGTCGCCAGCAGCTCCTCGATAGCCGGGATGCCTTCATCGGTCGCCGGCACCTTGATCATCAGGTTGGGCCGATCCACGCGTTCCCAGAGATCCTTCGCCTGCGCGATCGTGCCCGCGGTGTCGTAGGCGAGGTGCGGCGAGACCTCGAGACTGACGAAGCCATCGGCGCCGCCAGTCCGGTCGTACACCCCACGCAGGATGTCCGCGGCGAGTCGGATGTCTTCGAAGGCCAGGGCCTCGTACGCCTGCTCGACCGTCGTTTCGCCGGCGGCGAGGACCTGGCGGAGTTGCTCGTCGTAGTCGCTGCTCTGACCGATCGCCTTCTCGAAGATCGCCGGGTTGCTGGTGACACCGGTCAGACCGTCATCGCGGACCAGTCGCTCCAGCTCTCCACCGGTCAGCATCGTCCGGTGGATGAAGTCCATCCACACAACCTGTCCGTGATCGTTCAGGGCTCTCAGCGGATTCATCGCGCTCTCCTCGGCTCGGGTGGGTCGGTTCGGCGGGCTCGGCCTGAGTGTAGACCGAGCGTCAGGTCCGCGCCACCGCCGATCGACGCTGAAGCGGAACCTTTCCGGCGCTCGTCCCGTAATCAGAGGCAGACGGGAATTCAAGCCTGGAAACCTAGACCTCGGAGACGAGACATGAACCCGAATCGCGTCCGACTCGTACCCCTGGCCGTCGCCCTGCTGGCGGTCACACTCGCCACAAACGCCAATGCGGAGACCCTCACCGACGTCTTCCGCAAGACCGTGACCGTGTCTCCAGGAGTCGAGATCAGTCTCGTCAACACGAACGGCAATGTCGAGGTGCTGACCTGGGACCGCGACTCGGTGGAAATCGTCGCCGAGAAGAAGGTGCGCTCGCGCGGCAGCACCTCGGCGCGGGAAGCGCTCGACGCGATCGAGATCCGGCTCGACGAGTCGAGCGGTGGTCTCGACATCGAGACCCATCTGCCCTCGAGCTCGACCGGCATGATGTCGTGGCTCTTCGGTCGCCACGTCGACGCCTCGGTCAGCTACGAGCTCCGCGTGCCCGCCTCGGCCCATCTGGACGTGCGCACGGTCAACGGCAGCGTCAGCTCCGACGGTCCCGAGGGCGAGCAGACGCTGCGATCGACCAACGGCCGCATCACAGTGGAGGACGCCGGCGGCTCGGTCCGGGCCTCGACGACCAATGGCTCGATCAAGGTCGAGGTGGTCGAGGCGGCATCGGACGCCGATATCGAGGCCTCGACCACGAACGGCTCGATCACACTGCACATCCCAGCCGACCTACGTGGCCGCATTCAGGCTCGTACGGTCAACGGTTCGGTGCGCACCGAGATTCCGGTGACTCTCGACGGAAGCGCCAGCAAGCGCCGCCTCAACGCCGACCTCAACGGCGGCGGAGCCGCGCGCATCGGTCTGCGGACCACCAACGGCAGTATCCGAATTCTGGAGTCCTGACCGGTCGGATCCGACCGCCTACCGAGACTCGCCCAACCCGACCCGCAGAAAGGGGTAGGCCGGGTCCTCTCCGGCGACGTAGCGGGCGAGCGAGGCGCTCCAGTGCGCGATCCGGACCCCCATGAAGCGCTCTGCCCCGGCGTCGGTGAGCAGGGAAAGGGCCGGCTCCAGGTTCTTCGCCGAGCGCGCTAAGAGGTTTGCGGCCCCCGTGTGCCGTCCGCAATGGTGCTGCAGCATCGCCGCCGACGCCTGGATCAGACCCTGCAGGAAATGCCACACCGGCGTTCCACGCTCAGCCGCGTGCCAGACGGCCTCCCAGCTCTCGTGCGCCTCCCAGAAGAAGGCCGCGTTGAAGAGATCGACTCCGTAGAGGTACTCCTCCACCTCGCGCCAGTCCCCGGGCAGCCGCCGGCCGCCCAGATCCAGGGGCGCCTCGCGAACGCCGAAGGAATGCCCCTCGGGGTGGGTCACCGGGTGCGGTTCCAGGCCAGGGACGTAAGCGTACGGCGGAAAGGTCTGTCGGGTTAGGCGCGGCGGTGATCCCGCGGGCGGCTCGAGTCGCGACGGACCGCCGACAGGGTACGTCTCGCCTTCCCGGCTCACTTGAAGCGACCCTGCCAACCGAGGTGGAACGTCACGTCGGAGGAGTTCTTGAAGCTGAACGAGTTCTCGCTCAGACCGAGCAGGAGCTCGCCCCAGCCGGTCTCGCGGCTGACGGTTACGCCGAGCTGGATCGTGTCCTCGGCGAAGTGCTCGAATCCGAGATCGTCGAGATAGCTCTGCCAATAGTGTGCCTGGGCCACCAGGCCCCAGCCCTTGCGCCAGTGCTGCTCGAATCCCAGAGCAGCCTGGAACACCGACTGGCCGTCCGTCGGCAGCGCATCCGCCTCGCCGGCGAAGACGAAGCCGACCATGGTGTGACCGCAGCGCGTGCGCCAGCAGCGCGAGCCCACCGCGGAGAGCCCGACGTCGACACCGCCGGAAGAGACCAGGTAGTCCTCGTCACCGGTCGGCAGCTTGAGGTCGAAGCCGACGGCGAGCGCGCCGGCGCCGCCTTCCACCACGCGCTTGCGAAGGCCGAGAGTCAGGTCCCCCGGCTCGAGCCCGGAGGTCTCCTGGATGTCGAGCTCGAGCCCCTGCCCCGACACGAACTGGCTCATGCGGTCCTTGAGCACACCCTTCCGGCCTTCCTGGTCGAAGCCGAACAGATCGTGAAAGCCCTCGACGAGACCGTCGGTGCGCCCACCATGGATGCGAAAGAAGGGCAGCAGCAGATCGATCTCGAAGCCCGCTCCCAGACCGCGTCGAGCCCGCAACGCCGTTCGCGCGACCTGAGTGTCCAGATAGTGCGTCTGATCGAAGGGATCGGTCGCCGCGAGCTGGTCGAACATCTCGCGGGTGAAAGGCGCCCGCTCCTCGCGGGCGGAGAGCTCCTGCTCGACCACCTGACTGGCGGAGAAGGTATTGCTCTGGGTCATCGTCACCTCGAGCAGCCATTCACCGGGCTCGAGAGTGAAACCGGAGATCGGCTCGAGGACCAGATAGCCGCTGGTCAGGGGAAACTGCTCGCGCACCTGATAGAAGCCGTTCCACGGCCGATCCGCGTCGTCCTGCGCCACCACCGGGATGACGCCGAACAGTGCGCAGAGGAGCGCCGCGCCAGCTCGCTGCGGACCGTTGGACATCGGCGGGTTCTAGGCCGCCGCGGGCTTCGGATCGGGCTTGTTGGTGAGAACCAGGTAGCCGCCGACGATGATCACCAGGATGCCGACCCAGAAGCGAACGTCGATCGCCGTCCAGTCGGCGCCCCCGGCGGCCATCACGTAGAAGCTGTTGACCACCGGAGCACCGGCGAAGACCAGGGGCATCACCACCGATGGTCCACCCTTGACGTAGCGGTTGCCGAAGACGATACCCCACGCGCCCAGAGTGGTGATCAGTCCCGCGACGAGCCCCTGTCCGAGCCCGCCGCGATCGAACGTCGCCTGTGGCTCGAGCCCCGCCGCCAGCGCCACCAACGCCAGGACGGCGACCGCCGAGTAGGCGGCGCTCAGCGAGATCATCGCCCGCATCCCACTCTTGCCGAAACCATCGATCGCCTTGTGGACCTGCACGCCGTACTTGCCCCAGAAGACCCAGACCAGCGCCACCGCGGGCAGGAACCACCAGTTGAGCTGCTCGTCGGCGTGATGCTCGGCCGGGCGATACCAGAGCGTCATCACGACGCCGGCGACGAGGAGCAGGACCCCGAGCGCGAATCCCCGCTTCGGCGGGCTCTTCAGGTGGAGGCAGGTGAAGACCGTGTTGCCCAGTTGGACACCGCCGAAGAGCAGCGGCATCACCACCTCCGGGCGGTGGTAGAGCTTGAGCGCCACGATCAGCGCCAGATTGCCGCCGACGCCGAGAAGTCCGGCGTGGAACCCCTTGAGAAACCCGTCACGTGTCCACGACCCCTTGTCCGGTATCAGCCCGGACTTGAGCAGCAGTCCGCCGCCGACGACCCCTTCCAGGAAGTAGCCGATGCCGATGAGCGCCAGCACCAGGGCCGTCGAGCCGCCCAGGAGAACTCCCGCCCGGCCCAGGATCGGCCCGTACGTGCCCCAGCAGAGCATCGCCAGGAACGGAAACAGGAGTGCGGCGTTGGTGCTGTCGGATGTCCTCACGGCGCGCCTCGGGAAGGTGCGGACGCCACGCTCAAACGGCGTCGCTGCCGGACTCTAACCCAGAGAGGCGGTCGGCAGGCGACTGTCTCGGCCGTAGGGGAAGAAGTCGAGCAGCTCCCCGTGCCGGTTGCGTTCCTGGATACGCTTCCAGAATCCGAGCGTGAACAGCGTCGGATGCGCCGCGTCGAGACTGGCCGCCAACTCACCGCGCAGCCCGACGAAGGTGCGAAGCTCCTCCGGGAAGATGTCGTCGGCGCCGACGGAGAACCAGGGCTCGGCCGACATCTCGTCGTCGATGTCCCGGGACGGCGGCTTCCTGCGGAAGGTGCACTGTGTCAGCGCACAGAGCTCGTCGTAGTCGTAGAAGACGACCCGTCCGTGACGCGTGACGCCGAAGTTCTTGAGCAGCATGTCTCCGGCGAAGATGTTGGCGCTGGCGAGCTCGGTGATCGCCGCCCCCCAGTCGACGATCGCCGCCCGGGCCGCCGCGCTCCCGGCCTCACGCCGCAGGAAGACGTCGAGCGGCATCACCCGACGCCCGACGTACATATGTCGGATGATGACGTCGTCCCCCTCGACCGAGACCGTCAGCGAGGAGGTCTCCAGGAGCTGCGCCAGAAGTCCCTCCTCGAACTTCGCTCGTGGGACCTTGACGTGCTCGAACTCCTGGAAATCGACCAGCCTGCCGACGCGATCGTGGCGCAGGACCTCGCGATAGCGCTCCTTGACCTCCCCTCGAGAGACCCGCTTCTGGGGCGGAAACTCGTCCTTGATGACCTTGAAGACGAACTCGTAGGA
This sequence comes from Candidatus Multivoradales bacterium, assembly GCA_965223875.1. GTDB lineage: Bacteria > Acidobacteriota > Thermoanaerobaculia > Multivoradales > JAHEKO01 > CBDCXS01. Next base: position 627,358 of record OZ245024.1, read on the forward strand.
GGGCAGCGTGAAGACCTCCATGACCAGGCCCGGCACGCCCGGCGCGACCGCGAACCGGTCGTCCGAGTCGGCGACGTGGCGCATCAGGTCGCGGTAGAACTCGGTCTTGCCGTGCTTGTTGTAGCCGAGCGAGATATAGAGCTCTCCGATGCGCTTGCGCGGCAGAATGGAACGCAGGAAGCCGATGACGTCACGGGGGCTCTCGACGTCGGCGTGGAAGTACCAGCGCGCGAAGCTGAAGAGAATGCTGAGCTCCTCCTCGGTGGTCAGGACGGCGTCGATGACCAATCTGCCACCCCGGTTGAGGATCGCCAGAACCAGAGGCATCAGGCGGTCACCGCAGCGAATCCTGCCGACCAGGTAGGCGGCCTTGTTGCGGACCAGCACCGGACGGAGCACATCGAGCGCCTCGAACTCGGATGCGCCGAAGCTCTCCTCGAGCCGTGTCTCGAGCCGGGAGGCGACCAGCGCCGCATCACGCTCGAGATCCTCGAAGGGCGCGCGAAAGCCAGCGTCCTCGATCACGCGCACCAGGATCTCCCGCTCGGCCCGGCGCACGGCGTACATCCTCGCGCTGGTCATCTCCGAGCCGCGAAACGGCAGCGGGAAGTCGGCGCCGGTGAAGTCGATCCGCGGATCGACCCCGTCGTGCGGAAAGACGTGCCGCGTCAGAGAGTTGAAGAAGGTCTGGGCGAGCTCGAAGTCGTCGCGACCCAGGACGCCCCGCCAGTAGAAGGTCTTCATCGCCTCCCAGATGGAGCGATCCGAGATTCCGGGCCCGAGCTGGCGCCCGAGGGCCTCGAGCGCGTCGCCGATCATCTTTTCGTGCAGATCGAGGCGGTGAACCGTGTCCCGACGGATTCCCTCCCAGTCACCCCGCTCGAAACGTTCGAGAGCCCGGCCGGTGATCTGCCGGAAGAGGTGGTGGTAATCGTCGAAGCTGCGATGGATGACGTCGGCGGCGCGTAGGGCTGTCGTGGACTCACTCATACGAATCTCGGTGTCTCTGCCCACTGTACCCGCACAGGCCGGCCGTTTCCGAGCTCCAGGTCCAATCGTCGGTTTCCAACTTGACTTACGCTTTTTTTACGCCTAGCCTGAAGCGGCACTCGAAACACCGAGAACAACTCACGATGACCCCCTCTTCCTCGACCGCGCAGCAACTCGTCGAGAGCGTTCCGGAGCATCTCAAGCGGCGCCTGTCGAGTGCCCGCGAGCTCGATCGTCGCTATCGGGAAGCGCTCGACATACGACCGACAGGGGTCGAGCCGTTGGACAGGATTCTCGGTGGGGGCGCCGAGCGCGGGCGATTGGTCGAGATCGTCGGTCGCGCCGGCAGCGGCCGGTTCTCTCTGGCGCTCGCCGCCCTGGCGGCAGCCACATCGAGCGGAGAGGCGGCTGCCCTGGTCGATCTCGGTGACGCCCTCGATCCGCAGAACGCTGAAGCCCAGGGAGTCGACCTCGAGCGTCTGCTCTGGGTCCGGCCGCCACACCTCAGAACCGCCCTGCACGCGGCGGAGTCGATCGTCGGAGCCGGCTTTCCCCTGGTGGTGATCGATCTCGGCGTCCCACCGGTCCCCGGGGGTCGTGGCGCCGAGGCCGCATGGATTCGATTGGCACGGACAACGGCCGAGCGCGAGACCCTCCTCGTCGTCACCACGCCCTACCGGGCGAGCGGCTCCGCGGCGGCGACGGTCCTCCGTGCCGAAAGCGGCCGCCCCCGCTGGGTCGGTCGCGGGGCGTCCCCGCGACTGCTCGAGGGTCTGCGAGGCAGAATCCGACTCGACAAGACGCGACACGCCGCCGACGGCCGGGCGAGCACCAGCCTCCCCTTCTCGCCCTCTCGCGCGGGCCTCCCCCATCCATCTCGAGAGATCCCGCCTCCCTCTCTCCGGCGCCACCGCGGCCCGGCGTAACCGAGGGAGCCGGCGTTGCGCATCATCTGCCTCCTGGTCCCCCTCTTCCCTCTCGCAGCCCGGTTGCGCAGCGAGCCGGAGCTCACCGGTGAGAGCACGGTTGTCGTCACCGGTAGCGGCTCGGCGGCCCGGGTGGTCGCCGCGACCCGTCCGGCCCGGAGGGTCGGTGTCCGCGGCGGCATGACTCTCGCCCAGGCCCGCTCCCTGGCGCCCGATCTCCTGGTGCGTGCCCGCGACCCCGAGTGCGAGCGCAGCGCCCAACAGACCCTGCTCGAAATCGCCGAGTCGCACTCTCCGCGGCTCGAGGACGCCGGCGAGGGCGTCGCCTACATCGACATCGACGGGCTCGAACGTCACACCTCCGGCAGGCATCCGGAGGCCGAGTTGGCTCGCTCCGTCATGGCGAGCGCCGAGCGTCACGGCCTGCCGCTGTGGACCGGCGTCGGATCGAGCAAGCTCACGGCGCGTATCGCCGCCGAGCTCCCCGACTCACCCGTTGTCGTCCCCGCAGGCGAGGAAGCCGCCTTTCTGGCGCCGCTGCCGCTCACACGGCTCTCGCCGGAGCTCACCATCGCCGAGACACTCCATCGCTGGGGCCTGCGCTCGATCGGTGATCTTGCCCGCCTGCCCAGAAACGAGATCGCCAGCCGGCTCGGGCCCGAGGGGCGTGAGCTCCACCAGCAGGCGAGGGGTCTGGACTCCCGCCCGCTGGTCCCCCACCGGCCGCCGCCGACCTTCCGCGAGAGCATGGAGCTCGACTGGCCGCTGGTCAACCTCGAGCCTTTCCTCTTCATCGGCCGGGCCGCGCTCGAGCGACTCTGCCAGCGACTCGAGACCCACGGCCTGGCCTGTGCCCAGATCGATCTCTCACTCCGTCTCGAGCCCGACGGTCATCACCAGCGCTCGATCCGCCTGCCGGCGCCGACACGCGAGGTCAAGACGCTGCTGACCGTCACGCGACTCGATCTCGAGGCGAGCCCGCCACGCGCTCCGGTCACCGCGTTCGCCTTCGTCGCCCACCCGGACGCGCCACGCCAGGCGCAACTCTCCTTCTTCGGCCCCACGGTGCTCGCTCCCGATCGTTTGGCGACGACATTGGCCCGGCTCTTCTCGATCCTCGGCAGGGATCGCGTCGGCTCGCCGCGAGCCGTCGACGGACATCGTCCGGAGCGCTTCGAGATCGTCGAGTACGATCCTCCTCCCCCGCCCCGGGAGACCCGTGAGATCGAGCCCGGTCGCGGCCTCATGTCGATCCGTGTCCTCCGCCCCCCGATCGGCATCGAGGTGGTGACGGCTCAGGACGAGTCGGGCGCCAGGCCGACGGAGCTTCGCACTCCGGCCCGGGAGGAGAGTGATCGACGGCCCCGACTCGATGGCCGCGTCAGAGTCGCCTCGGGACCCTGGGCGCTCGAAGAGAGATGGTGGAGTGACGAGCCGCTCGACCGCGACTATTGGGACATCGAGCTCGACAGCGGCGCTCTCTACCGCATTTACCGCGACAACACCTCGCGCGACTGGTTCGCCGACGGAATCTACGACTGACGTCCGCGTCTGGCCGCTCCCCGGACGGCCGGCACCCCTGCCGGGCTCTCCGTCCCGCTAACCCCGTGGCGCCGGAAGCGGAAGCACCGGCATGCCGCTATCCTTGAACACCCGTCCGTCCTTCATCACGAACTCGATCTCGAGAAGCGCGCTGATGTCCTCCAGAGGACTATTCGACGTGGCGACCAGATCGGCCCGCTTGCCCGGCTCGATGGTACCGAGCTCGCTCTCCATCTCGAGCACCCTGGCGGCGGTCACCGTGGCGCTCTCGATCGCCTCCATCTCGCTGAGGCCGGCCTCCACCAGGAGCAGGAACTCCTGCGCGTTGTCGCCGTGGCGGCTCACTCCCGAGTCGGTTCCGAAGGCGATCGCGACGCCCGCCTCGTGGGCCCGGCGCACCATGTCGAGCATCTGCGGTCCCACCGACAGCGCCTTGTCGCGGATCGGCGCCGGCATGAAATCGTTCTGACTCGCCATGCGCTCCACCGTCTTCCCGGCGAGGATGGTCGGCACCAGGAAGGCGCCCTGGGACTTGAACAGCGCGAACGACTCGTCGTCGGAGTAGGTGCCGTGCTCGATGGTCCGGACTCCGGCGCGCAGGGCCGCGTTGATGCCGTCGGCTCCGTGCGCGTGGGCCGCGACGTTTCGCCCCATCATCCTGGCGGTCTCGACGATCGCCACCAGCTCGTCGTCGAACAGCTGCTGATTGACTCCGGCCGCCGTCTCGCTCAACACACCCCCGGTGGCGGTGATCTTGATCCAGTCGGACCCACGCTTGATCTGTTTGCGTACGGCGCGGCGGCAGTCGTCGGCGCCGTCGCAGATACCACTCGACCGATAGAGCTCGAGGATCTCCTCGCGCAGGCCGTGATTGTCGGCGTGGCCACCGGTGTTGGCGACACCGGCTCCGGCCGCGAAGATCCGCGGTCCGGCGACCTTCTGAGCCGCCACACCCCGGCGCAGCGAGAACATCACCTCCGGGTCGCCACCGGTGTTGCGGATCGTGGTGAAGCCCGCTTCCAGCGTGCGCCTCAGATAGACCGCCCCGCTGAGCGCGTGATCGACGGGTGTCAGCGTGACCGCGTTGATCTTGCTCTGCGGCCCGAGCTCCGACGTGATGTGGGTGTGGAGATCGGTCAGTCCCGGCAGCACGAAGCTGTCGTGCAGATCGATGACCTCGACCTCTCCCACCAGACCGGCCAGGGCTCCTCCCTCGAGGAAGCCGTCGCTGACGCTCTCGACACGGCCGTTGCGCACCACGACCGTCTGCCGGGACTTGGGCGCGCGACCCGGAACATCGAGCAGGGTTCCCGCGTAGACGACCGTCACCCGATCGGACGGATCGGGAGCCGCGGCCTCCTGAGCCGAGACCGGCGAGATCAGGAAGGTGAATACGAGACAAGCGGCCAGAACGTTCCTACGTCGCATCGATGAGCCCCCGTTGAGAATGACGAGCCATACTACCCAATCGCAGTCGCCGGCTATTCGAAGTCGACTGTCATTCGAGGTCGACGGGCTATTTGAGGTCGACGGGCTATTCGAGATCGGCTGGCTATTCGAGATCGTCCGGCCGGGATCCGCGGGGCGACCCGTCCGACAGGCTGTCGAGGTAGGCCTCGGCGGCGCCGATCTCGCTCGGCGAGAAGACACGGATGCCGAGCTTCTCGAGAAGTGCCGTCGTAACACCGCTGCCCTCCCGCGTCACGCCGGAGAAGGTGCCGTCGTAGATCCTCGAAGAACCGCACGAGGGGCTGCGCTCGGTGAGGATCGCGAGCCTGGCGTTGCCGGCCCGGGCCGCCGCCAGAGCGTCCTCGGCGCCCCGGACGAAGGCATCGGTCACCGCCTCCCCATCCCGGGTGACCACCTCGGCCAGCCCGTCGAGCACCGCGCGGCCGTCGCCGTCGCGGATCTCGGCCGGCGGACGCGGCGTGCCCAGTCCCCCCTCGACCTCGGGGCAGAGGGCGATCAATCTCCCCTCCGACAGCCACTGTTCGAGCCGGGGATCGTCGAGCCGCGCGTCGCCGCCGTCGTATCTCACCCGCTCACCCAGCAGGCAGGCGCTGACGAGGATCCGGATCATCTGCCGACCTTCAGGAGACCTTGCCTCTCAGGAGACCAGGGCCCCCCGGGAGACACGGGCCCCTCAGGAGACACGGGCAAGAACACGCTCGATCTGACGCTCGTGATGAGCGATGTGCTCCTCGACGAAGCGGAGTGTCTGGTCGAGACTGATCATGCCGACGCGCGGGTGCCGGAAGATCGCCCGATCCACCATCTCGGCCGGCTGGTCGTCGAGGATCTCCTCGAGCTCGCGGCGTGCCGCGCCCCAGCGGCCGGCCACGACGGACAGGGCCTCCCACTCGGGGACCTCGGTCGATCGCCCGGGCGCACGGAACCGCAACGGCGACCGCAGAGCCAGCGAGAGCAACGACGACTTGAGGCGATGGGTCAGCCCCGCCGCCGAGGCCGTGCCCTTCATCTTCTCGTGCATGTACCCCACCGAGAGCTCTTCGGCCAGGCACAGATGGCAGAGCACCTGAATCACCGACCACTCCCCCTCTCCCGGGGTCCGATTGAGCAGATCGTCTCCCAGACCATCGAGCCGCGCCAGCAGGGCGGCCTGTTGTGTCTCCAGTCGATCGAAGCGACGCCGTAGACGGTCGTCCATGTCCTACCAGGTCGCCCCACCACCGGGCGGTGGCCAGGCTCCGCGCGAGCGGCGGATCCAGGCGATCTGCCCGAGGTGATAGCTGTTGTGCGATGCGATGAGCTGGAGGATCTCGAAAGGGGTCTTGTCCACGACCGGCTCGAACAGCTCGCCTTCGAGGGCCCGCCGCTCGAGCTCATCGAGGCCGCGGGCGAAGTCCTCCGCCGCCTGGATCCACTCGGATTCGCTCGACGGCGCTACGGCACCCGGCCAGCTCTCCGCCGCGTGCTCCGGGTCTTCGGGTCTCGCTCCGCCGATCCAGACCACGGCGAAGTCCTGCCAGTACACCAGGTGGTTGACGATCTGGAAGATGCTGTGCGCCTCTCCCCCGAGCCGCCTTCCGGCCTCCTGCCAGTCCAGGCCGTCGAGAGCGTCACGCACCAGGACATGGGCGCCGCGCCCGAGCAGAGCCTGCACCAGCACCCTGCGAGCCTCCTCCGGGCCGTCTCGTCCGGGGCCGCCCCGACTCTCCTCAGCGCTCATGGGAAACGATCCTAGCCGATGGATGTCCCGGACGAGGGAGTGGTCAGCTCGAGCTCGGGCGGTCCGTTCCCGTCGAGGGCTTCGTGGAGCGCCAGCTCCCAGCCGGCGTCCGTGGGTAGGCCGAGGCCGTCGTAGCCCACCGATCGGGCGGCATCGTCTCCGTAGAGGCAGGCGAGGAGGATAGGCAGGTGCTCCGAAGATCGATGGGGATCGATGATCCGCCGCCAGCGCTCGAGCTGGGCCGGGTCGATTCCGCAGCTCCCGCCACCGAACGCCGCCGCGAGCCCCTCCTGGCGCATCAGGGCCCGGAGGCTCGGGGAAGGTCCGTACTCGAGAACGAAGCGGGCGCGGAAGACCCCGCAGAGAACGGCCCGCCGGATCTCCTCCGGCCCAGCGGACTCGCTGGTCCACAGCGGCACCGTCACCCAGCTACGTCGCAGCTCCGCCATCGGCTCGCGGCGCGCTCCGAGCTCGGTGAAGTACCGGTTCGTCCACCCACCGGCGAGATCGTCGACCAGCACCAGGGCAACTCGCAGGACACTCCCCGCCGGCGGCAGTCGCCCGACCGCCTCGGAGACCGCCCCGGCGGCGACAGCTTCCGCGTCGAGCTCGATCAGGCGGTCGAGCGCCTCCGCGGCGTGCGGCTTGGCCATCGGATTGAAGAGCGAAAGGGGTCGCTCGAGATCCGGGCCGCCGCCGGTCGTGGTCGCGAGATAGCGCTCGAAACGCTCCCTGCCCGGAGGAAGCTCATAGAGGTCCCGCTGCGTCTGGAGCAGTGGAGCGAGCTCCAGCCAGGTGGCCAAGGCCTAGCTCCCCGAGCCGTCCTCGCCCCCGCTCTCGGAGACCGGCGGCCTGGGCTGCACGATCATGATGTGCGACGAGGCCGTGCCGGGACGCATGATCCACGGTCCACCGCCCGTCTGCGGCGTCGTCGGCAGGCCGGTGCTCGCCTCGTCCGCCCACGGCGTGTAGATCGACCAGACGTAGAACCCTCCGGTCACCTCGCCGGTCGCCTCATCGAAGATCCCGATGTCGCCACCGAGGTTGTAGAGCGAAGCGGGTGCCGACGGCATCTCGAGCGTTCCCTCGTCGGCCTCCTTGTGACGCTGCTCGAGATTGTCGGCACCGCCGATCCCCTCGGCCCGAAGCTCGCGACCGCGCTGCATGTAGGGCTCGAGCGACTTGTGGTAGCAGGCCACCCGAAAGCTCTCGTCACCCGGCCTGTCCGCGATGCAGATCATCTCGTTGGTTCCGGCGCGCAGCTCGACCAGCTCGCCGGAAGCGTCGAAACCGAGGACCGCGGCGCCGTCTCGTCGGTCGGCCGGGGCTGCGGCGAGCGCGCCGGCGATCTGAAGCTCGGCGGACGGGATCTCGGCAGACTGTCCTTCCTGTCGCTGCCCTTCCTCCTGCTGCCCGATCGAGGATCCGGCGGTCAGGGCCGACAGGGCGAGAGCGATGGTGGTGATTCTCAGTGTCGTCATCATGGTTCTCCTCAGCCGCGGTCAGCCGCGCGACAGCCAATCGGCGTAGAGCTCGGGGCGCCGGTCGCGCAGGAAGAGCTCGCGCGCATGCGACCTCCCGACCGAATCCAGATCGAGGTCCGCGAAGAGGATCTCCTCGCTCCCCTGACCCGCCCGAGCGATCACTTCACCCTGCGGGTCGCAGACGAACGATTCCCCGGCGAACTCCAGGCACTCCTCGCGACCGACCCGGTTGCAGAGAGCCGCGAAGTAGCCGTTCTGAAAGGCCGCGACCCGCATCTCCGCCTCGTAGAGCCCGTCGGGCCACTCACCGACCGCACCCGCTTGCGGAACGAAGACCACCTCTGCGCCGGCCAGCGCCAGGGCGCGCATGTACTCCGGATAGTGCCGGTCGTAGCAGATGGCGACACCGATCCGACCATGGCGGGTCTCGTAGACCGGAGCCCCGGTATCACCCGGCGCATAGTAGCCCTGCTCGTGGAAGCAGGCGTAGTCGGTGATATGCACCATTCGCGTCACGCCGAGCAGGCTCCCGTCGGCGTCGATCACCGGTGAGGTGTCGTAGGCTCGGTCGCCGTCTCTCTCATAGAGGTTGAGAACCGCCACCACACCGAGCTCCTTCGCCCTGGCGGCGAAGCTCTCGGTGGTCGGCCCGGGAATCGTCTCCGCCAGATGAAGCGGTACGACCTCGGTGGCGCGCTGTGGATGGAAGCGCTCGAAAGCGAGCTCGGCGAACGCGACCATCCGGGCTCCCTCGGCCGCGGCCCGCTCGAAGGCCGCCAGGCCACGCGCGAGATTCTCTTCCTTCGAGGACGAGGCCGGCTGCTGCACCAGGGCGATCTTCACCTTTGTCTCCACGCGTCGGCGTGTCCCGCTCGGGCCGCTCGGCCCGACGTCCGTTCCGCGGCGACGATTGTACCCCCGGCCGTCCGCCATCCTCCCCGGTCAGGAAGAACCGATCTCCCGGGCGACCTCACGCTCGCTCCAGGAGATCGCCTCGAAGGCCGACAGATCGGTTCGAGCCTGGCGCCAGGCGCCCCGTTCGAGACCCGCCTTGCGACAGAGCGCTTCGAGAAGGTCCTGGCGATCCCACCCATGCTCCGGCGCCACCTGAGGGAGCAGCAGACCGCGACGAGAGCCCCGGGTGATCAGCAGTCCGTGGCGACCGACCTCGATCTCCTCCGGCCGGACCCCTACGAGCGGCCCGAGCACCGTGATGTCGATCTCGATCGACTCGAGCTCCGATGGACGCACCACGGGAAAGCGCGGGTCGTCCCGGGCCGAGGCCAGCGCCATCGAGGCGACCGACCGAGCCAGCGACCCGACCGGAGCGATCTGCCCGCAGCAGCCCCTGAGCTCTCCGCTCCCCCGGCGCCGCAGGGTGACGAACGCGGCCCCCGGAGCGGCGAGGTCCGGCATCTCCTCCTCGACCCGCCCCACGAGATCGATCGGCCTTCCGCCCTCGAGCACGGCGCGCGCCAGACCGACCAGCCTCCGTCGCGCCTCGGCGTCCAGGTTCGGCGGCTTCGCGGTCACGGCGACTCCGTCAAGGAGCGGCGGCGTAGTCGAGCAGCCCGACCTGGAAGATCATCAACCAGCGACCGTCCACCTTCGTGTAGACCTTGCAGGCCCGGCCGAGCCAGTGGAGCTCCTCGCCCGAGGCACTCCGCCACAGCGTGTCCACGTCGACGACCGCGAAGCCACCATCACCCTGGTCGGTCGGCACGATCTCGACCGTACGGCGTCGATTGCGCACGAGGGCATGGTTGTCGAAGAGCTCACGCCAGTTCTCGCCCCAGCGTCGGCGGTCGTAGCGCCCGAGGACGAACTGCCACTGCACGGGATCGTGACGATCGGCCGCCGGAGGCCAGGGCCAGACCATGTCGGGATGAAACAGGTCGAGGAGCGCATCGACATCCCGGTCGTCCCAGGCGCGGGTCTCGCGGTCGACCATCTCCTGGATCTCAGCCTCGACGCTCATCAGCCTCCGATCTTCGTGTGAGAGGACGCTCAATTCACGATACCAGAGGCCGCTACAATGGGGCGCACCGTCGAACTACCATGGAGTCCGTCGCGTCGGACGATCGCCGGGCTCCACTCGAGAGGAGGCGGATCTTGCGACTCCTGACCTGTCTCACCGTCGCCCTGACGCTCGCTGGCCACGGCCAGACAGGCACCCGGACCCTCCAGTACGTCGAGTCGTCGAGCGGTCTCGGGCAACCGAGGCTCGACGGCGGGACGACCGAGGTGGAGATGGTGGACATCAACGCCGACGGCAACATCGACCTGATCTCGGTCGGCGACCACGGCAACCCGCTCGTCAACACCAATCAGCACGGAATCATCGTCTGGTTCGGCAACGGCTTCGGCGGCTGGAGCGTCGCGCAGACCGGGAACTTCGGCTACGGAGGTATCGCGGCGGGCGACGTCGATGGCGACGGTGACGTGGACGTGGCCTACGGCGTTCATCACGACTGGGGTCCCGGCGATCTCGGAGATCAGATCCTCGAGGTCGCGTTGGGCGATGGCAGCGGCACCGAGTGGATCCCCTGGGACGATGGCCTGGCCACCAACGGCGAGACCTGGGGCATGAGCGGCACCGACCTGGCCGACGTCGACGGCGACGGCGATCTCGACGTCGGCTCGATCTCCTTCGGCTGCTGCGCCGGGCTGCACGTCTATCTCAATCAGGGGGACGGCTCGTGGGTGCAGTCGTTCGGCAACCTCGGAGGCAACTCGAACAGCGAAATCACCTTCGGCGACGTCGACGGTGACGGATGGCCGGACTTCGCCGCCTCCCATGACAGCGGAACGGTCTGGATCGGCGATGGCACCGGCGCCTTCCGCAGGGCCGACGGCAACCTCCCCGGCAGTGGCGCGTTCAACCGTGCCGGCATCTCGCTGGGCGATATCGATGGCGACGGGCGCGACGAGCTCGCCTGGGCCGACAGCGCCGGTGCGCTCCAGGTCTGGTCCTGGGGAGCCGGCGACATCTGGACCGACCGCAGCGGCGCTCTCCCCTCGGGCGGCAACTGGGACGCCACCCAGCTTTGGGACATGGACGGTGACGGTCTCCTCGACCTGGCCGCCTTCGGGCGCGGCAGATTCGGTCTCTGGCTGGGCGACGGCGGCGGCGGCTGGACCGAGAGCGGCGGATTCACCACGCCCTCCCCCGGCCACTACGAGGCCTTCCGCGTCGGCGGCGATGTCGACCACAACGGCTTTCCCGACATCGTCCAGGTTGCCGACGAGGGCGGTACGTTCAACAGCAGGAACGTCATACGGGTCTTTCGCGAGTCCACGCCGGCCACCGTGCGCAGCGCCCGGCTGGTCGCGCCGGCCACGGGCGCGACGCTGCGCGGGGGCTCGGCTCGCTTCATCGAGTGGGCCAGCTCCGTTCCCGCCGAGGTGCCGAGCCGCGTTCGTCTCGGCTACTCCTTCAGCGGGTCCGAAGGTCCCTGGACCCTGATCGGCGAGGGGCTGCCGAACAACGGCCGGCATCAGTGGGAGGTGCCCTCGGTCGCGGCGCCGGCGCAGATCACCCTCGGCATGGTTCTGCTCACGCCCGACAACAAGCTGCGCGCCGTCAGTCAGCCGATCCAGGTGCTTCCCGGCAACTGAGCCGCCGTCAGCGCCGGCCGGAACGTCACCGGCCACGCCGCCGACGAGCTGCCGATCGTCATCGCACTGCTCCGCAGCGAAGGCCCGCCGTACCTGTCGCAGGACGGAGACGTGCCTCGGCTTCCGACGACCGACGAGCCGATCCGCGAGGGGGAGACCTGATCAGCCCTCGGAGCCGGCGGACCGACTGACCCGGCCTGCCTTCGGATGCCAGGCCTCGATCCGTATGGCGTCGGCAGACGGAGCGCGCACGATCCACTCGACCTCGGCCGTCTCGTGTCCGCCGATGGTACCGAGATCCGTCTGTGGCTCCGAGGACAGGACCTCGACACCATCCCCACCGATCCGCGCTCGCACCGGCACAGCCCGTCCCTGGGAGCCGCGGATCGCGAGCTCGGTCGGTGAGTAGCCGGCATTGCCTATCGAAGCCTCGACCCTGTAGACACCGTCGCCGAGCTCGTGCGCCTCGAGCTCGGCGACCACCAGCCGCGGCAGGGCCTTCGCCTGCACGAGGACGAAGTCGACGTTGCGCTCGACCTCGCGCGGAAGATCGGCGGCGAGCGGGTTGTTCTGCCCGAACTTCCGCCACCCGCCGATCTCCACCGCGCCGAGCTGCGGGTGATCGAAGCTCTCCCACTCCTTGAACGCCTCGCCGCCCTGATGCTCGTCGTCCCAGCGTAGCCGCTCGTGCTGGTCGATACGGCCGTCGCCGTCGTCGTCCTCGCCGAGCTGGAAGATCTCGTTGGCGAAGGCCAGGACGCCGAAGATCTCGTAGAGGGCGTCGATCGAGCCCCCGTAGGCGGCGTAGCCGTCGAGCCGGCTCGGACCGCCGGTAAGGTCCCCTTCCCTGCCGCGCCAGATCTGCCCCTTCTTCCGGTTGCCCGAGCCCCGCGGCCAGTTCCAGTCGTAGACCGACGTCGACAGGTTGTACCCCGACGCCTCGAGCCCTCTCTCCGCGACCCTCATGTAGAGCTCTTCGTCGGCGGAAGGCATCTCCATCCCGGGAACGGAAGGCGGCCGCAACACCACGCCACCCGATGAGTGGAAATGCTGCGAGGCGGCGATGTTGGGATGATCGACGAAGAAATCGCTCATCGCCCGCACCTCGACCTCCGAGCCCGGGAAGGGCCCGCTACCACGCTGGGAGATGCTCCAGTTCCCCGGGTAGTTCCGGTTCGGATCGACACCTCCGAGGCGATCCTCCTGGTACTCGCCGTCCTCGTCGTTGTCGATCCCCTCGGTCCACACCTCGTAGAAGGGCCCTTCGTCGCCGGGCCGGCGCGGTCGCATCAGCCGAGGGTCCTTCTCGCTCACCGCCAACCGCCCGTGCGGGTTCTCCCGCCGCATGGTGAGCGCCTCCCCGTCCCCGTCGAGGTCTTCCGGCCCGTCCTCGTCGAGCAGTCCGTCCATGTCGTCGTCCCACGGCCGCAGGGTCGTATCCCGCGGTCGCTCGGCGGTCGTCATATGGAGCTCCGACGAGTCGGGAATCACCGCCGGAGCGATATAGAACGCGCGCGTACGGCGCAGCTCGGCGATCTCCGGGTCGTCCGATGTGAGCAGTCGGTGCACCACCCCCAGAGCCGCCTCGATCGAGACCACCTCGTCCGCATCGACACCTCCGTCGACCCAGACGGCCGGCTTCTCGTCCGCGGGTCCGCCCGCCGGGTCGGTAACCGTCAACACCCACAGCTCCCGGCCCTGCCAGCTCTTGCCGATCGAGTCGAGGCTGGCGTACCGGGGATAGGCGGCCGCCGCGTCGCGCAGGAACTGGGTCACCTCGGCGTAGTCGTGGTAGCAGTCGAAGGTGTACCGCTCCGAGAACGCGGCACAGGCCGGGAAATAACGCTTGGAACCGGAAACCGGAGCTTCCTGGGGTACGAGTGCGGTCGCACCGAGCAGCGTCGCCGCCGCCAGAAGAGTGATCTGCCTCATCCTTGACCTCGCATGTCGTGAGCTGGAGACCGAATAGTAGTGGATATCGACGACCGGACCCCGGCCCATCACTGGGCGATCGGTGTCGGGTGGATCCCCTCCCCGTAGACGAAGCGAGATCCGACGGCACCCACCACCGCCGTCTCCCTGCTCAGGCCCAACCCCCCGCGTAGTCGCATCAGCGGCTCGATTCCCGTGCAGTGTCCCGCCATCAGATGCCGCAGGCCGAGCTCCCGGAGTCGCCCCGCGGTCCACTCGAGGGTCTCGTCGTCCGCGGCGAACAGATGCATGCCGCCCATCAGGGCCTGGATCTCCTTCGCCTGGATCGAGCGATGGACCTGCTCGAGCAGATTGATCGACCCGGAATGACCGCACCCGAGCAGCACGATCGGACCGTCCGGGGTGACGATCGTCAAACCCTGGCTGTCGGGGACGTAGTCCGGTACCCACTCACCGTCGATCTCGACCCTCACCTGCTCGGCCCAGGTCTTCTCCTGGTGATGGCGCACCACCGATCCGGTCACCCAGACGGCCGGCGAGATCTCGGTCGGCTCGGTGTACTCGACGAACTCGACGCCCGCCGCCTCGAGCTGCGTCCGGTTGTCGATCATCTGGTTCCACTCCTCGGATCCGGCGCCTGGAAGCCGGCGCGACAGGAAGAAGCCCTTGCCGACGTGGATGCGGCGCACGGCGTCGGGGTTCTTCGGCCGCAGGTCCTCGAGCAGGCGCAGGAGACCGCCGGTATGGTCGAAGTGGAAGTGACTGAGGACCACGTCGGTGGCGCAGGAGAGGTCGACACCGAGCACCTCGGCATTGCGGAGGACGGTGTCCGGATAGCGGCCGGCGTCGAAGAGCACGCAACGACCGTCGACCTCGATGAGAGCCGAGAAGCCCCACTCGCCCACCGTGGCTCCGTTGGCGAGGTTCGAAGAGAGAATGGTCACTGTCACGGCCTGCGCCTGGCGAGGCTCGGAGGCGGCGACACCTCCGGACAGGATCATCAGCATCGCTGCCGTCCAACGAGTACGACTGCATCGCTTCCGCATCGGGACTCTCCTCTCTCCGGCCGATCGGGAGGAATGATACCGACTGCGATCTGTAGTAGCTTTCGTGACCAGAATGAGCCCGATCCTGGCAGCCCGAGAGGCACTCGAGCGTCTTCGAGCCGGCAACCAGCGCTTCGTCGCCGGCCGGCGCTTCGACGAGAGTGTCTCGGATCTCGATCGGCGCGCCGACCTGGTCGCGGCGCAGGAGCCGTTCGCCATCATCCTCGGCTGTTCCGACTCGCGGGTGCCGGCCGAGCTGGTATTCGACCAGGGGCTCGGCGATCTCTTCGTCATCCGGGTGGCCGGAAACGTGATCGCACCGTCACAGATCGGCAGCGTCGAGTTCGCGGTCGAGACGTTCGGAACCAGGGTCGCGGTGGTCCTCGGCCACTCGAATTGCGGTGCGGTGGAGGCGACGCTCGCTGAGCTCCGGGGAGAGACCCACCACGAATCGGGCAATCTTCGCTCGATCATCGACCGCGTCCGTCCGGCGGTCGATCCCCTGCTCGGCCGTGACGATATCGACCCCGCAACGCTCCTCGACGAGGCCGTGCGAGCCAACGTCCGCCTGTCGACCGAGCAGCTTCGCCACGGCTCGAGCGTGATCGAGGGAAAGGTCAGCTCCGGCCACCTGCTGATCGTCGGGGCGGAGTATTCGCTCGAGACCGGAGTGGTCGACTTCTTCGAAGAGGCCGCGCCTCCGACGCCCTAGACCCGAGCCTCGCGTGTGGCCGCCGGAACGACCAACTTGAAATATTACGCCTTGTTTACGCTATACTGATTCGATGCCCCCGAAGCCCGGAACCCCACCCTCCAGGGACTGGATGCATGGGCCGGAGATGCTCTTCGAGAAGGGACCTTCAGGGCGTACCGGAGCATCTGAGGGACGTTCGACCCGGGATGGTTTCGAGTACGGCAGCGGCAACAAGCTGCCCTCCGGCTACGTCTCGCCCGGCGCGCGCAAGGAGCAGCTGAGGCAGCGCTCGTATCGACGTTCGTCGAAGCGCGACGCACCGATCCCCTACGCCGAGCTGCGCAGCGCCTCGGCCTTCTCATTCCTCGACGGCGCCTCGCAGCCGGAGGACCTGATCGCGCGGGCAGCCGAGCTCGATCTGCCCGCGGTGGCGTTGATGGATCGCAACGGCGTCTACGGAGCGCCGCGGTTCCACAAGGCGGCGCAGGAGGCGGGGTTGAAGGCCCTGGTGGGCGCGGAGGTGGTGGTCGATCTCCTCCCTGAAGCGGCCGGCGCCTCTGCCGGCCGTCCGTTCGATGACGCGACGACGG
Source organism: Candidatus Multivoradales bacterium (assembly GCA_965223875.1). Classification (GTDB taxonomy): domain Bacteria; phylum Acidobacteriota; class Thermoanaerobaculia; order Multivoradales; family JAHEKO01; genus CBDCXS01. Next base: position 643,370 of record OZ245024.1, read on the forward strand.
TCCGCCCGGGGGCCAGCACGGGGGCCGGCACGGGGGTCGGCACGGGGGTCGGCACGGGGGCCGGCCGCTTCAGAAGGGAGGAGGACCCCGCGGCACGCCCGCGGATCACTCTTCTGGTCGGATCACGCCGCGGATACCGGAACCTCTGCAAGCTGATCACCGCCGGCGCGCGCAGTCGCCCCAAGGGCGAGGGCTCGGTCGACCGGGGGCTTCTCGAACAGCACGCCGAAGGGCTCTGGTGCCTCACCGGGGGTGACGAGGGACCTGTCGCTCGAGTGATCGAGCGGGATGGAACGGAGCGGGCGCAAGCGCTGATCGGGCGACTCGCGGCGACCTTCGATGGCCGCCTGGGTGTCGAGCTCCAGCGTCACCGGTTGCGCGCCGAGGAGCACCGGAACCGGGCCCTGGTCGACATTGCCACGAGACTCCGGCTACCGCTGATCGCGACCAACGGCATCCGCTATGCCAGAGCGTCCGACAAACCTCTCCACGACATCATGACCTCGATCCGCACCCATGTGCCGATCGACCAGGCCGGCACTCTGCTGGCCGCGCAGCGCGAGCGCCACTACAAGTCGAGCGCCGAGATCGCGCGCCTCTTCGCTGACCTTCCCGGGGCCCTGACGGCCAGTTGGGAGCTTTCGCAACAGCTCGATTTCACCCTGGCGGATCTCGGCTACCGCTTCCCCGACTACCCCCTGCCCCCGGGCGAGACACCGATCTCCTACCTGCGCCACGTCACCTGGAACGCCGCGCGAGCCCGCTTCAGACCGCTCACCGCGCGTGCCCAGGCACAGATCGAGAGGGAGCTGGCCATGATCGAGACGCTCGATCTGGCCGGCTACTTCCTCATCGTCTGGGACCTGATCCGCTTCTGTCAGCGCGAGAGCATCATGGTGCAGGGACGCGGCTCGGCGGCCAACAGCGCGGTCTGCTACGCGCTGTCGATCACCGCCGTCGATCCGGTGAAGATGGAGCTCCTGTTCGAGCGTTTCCTTTCCGAGGAGCGTGGCGAATGGCCCGACATCGATCTCGACCTTCCCTCGGGCGACCAGCGCGAGAAGGTCATCCAGTACGTCTACCGCCGCTACGGACCGCACGGCGCGGCGATGACCGCCAACGTCATCACCTACCGGGACAGATCGGCCGCTCGCGAGGTCGCCAAGGCACTCGGCTATTCGAGCGAGCAGGTCGACCGGCTCTCCAAGCAGCTCGGCACCTGGCGCTACGACGTCACACGCGGCGATCCGAAGTCGCTGCCGAACGAGCTCGCCGCCGCCGGATTCGACCCCGACGATCAGCGCATCCGACTGTTCGCCGAGATGTGGCAGCGCATCCAGAACATGCCGCGCCATCTCGGACAGCACTCGGGCGGCATGGTGCTGGCCGCCGGGCGGCTCGACGAGGTGGTGCCGCTCGAGCCAGCGGCGATGGAGGATCGCGTGGTCGTCCAGTGGGACAAGGACGACTGCGCCGACCTCGGGATCATCAAGGTCGACCTGCTCGGCCTCGGCATGCTCCAGGCGCTCGAGGAAGCCATCCCGATCATCCGCGCGCACGAGACGACGGAGGTCGACCTGGCGCACCTGCCGCCCGACGATCCCGAGACCTATCGCATGCTGCGGGCCGCCGATACCGTGGGCGTCTTCCAGGTCGAGAGCCGTGCCCAGATGGCCTCGTTGCCGAGAAACGCGCCGGAGACGTTCTACGACCTCGTCGTCCAGGTGGCGATCATCCGGCCGGGACCGATCGTCGGCGGTATGGTCCATCCCTACTTCGAGCGCCGTCGCGGCCGCCAGCCGGTGGACTACATCCACCCGTGCCTCGAGCCGATCCTCGAGCGCACCCTCGGCGTGCCGCTCTTCCAGGAGCAGATCCTGCGCATGGCGATGGAGGCGGCGGGCTTCACCGGCGGCGAGGCCGAGGAGCTGCGGCGGGCGATGGGTTTCAAGCGTTCCGAGGAGCGGATGGTCGACATCGAGCGGCGGCTACGCGAGGGGATGGCGGCCCGCGGCATCGAAGGCGAGGCCCAGGAGCAGATCATCCAGTCGATCACTTCGTTCGCTCTCTACGGATTCCCCGAATCGCACGCCGCGAGCTTCGCCCTGATCGCCTACGCCAGCGCCTACCTCAAGGCCCACCACCCCACCGCCTTCCTGATCGCGCTGCTCAACGCCTGGCCGATGGGCTTCTACCACCCGGCCTCGCTGGTCAAGGACGCGCAGCGGCACGGGGTCCGGGTACTGCCGATCGACATTGCCTTCTCCGACTGGCGCTGCAAGTGGGACACCCCGCCTGAAGCTGAAGCGGCCGGCGCCTGCCGACTGGGTCTGCGCTACATCCGGGGCCTGCGCCAGGAGACCGGCGAAGCGATCGAGCGGCAGCGCCCCTTCGCCGACGTCGATGACCTGACGCGACGCTGTGCGCCGAGCGAAGAGGAGCTCGCGGTGCTGGCCGAGGCCGGAGCGCTCGCCTCGCTCGGCCTCACCCGGCGCCAGGCCCTGTGGCAGATCTCCCGTGCCGCCAAAAAGGCCGGCCCCCTCCTCGAGCCCCCCAAAGGGGGACAGGTACAAAACAGCCAGCGAGCAAGCGGGCACGGGAGCGCTTCCGATTCGTACCTGTCCCCCTTCGGGGGCTCCCCGCTGCCCGAGATGTCTCCTGTGGAGCAGACCCTCGCCGACTTCGCCGGCGCCGGGATGACCGTGGGACCGCACGCGATGGAGCACGTGCGCGGACACCTCGACGAGTACGGGATCCTGCGCGCGGCCGATCTCATTCACCAGCCCCAGGGAGCACGGCGCCGAACCGCCGGTTCGGTCATCGTCCGGCAACGTCCGGGAACGGCCAAGGGTCTCCTCTTCATCACTCTCGAGGACGAGACCGGGATGTGCCAGGCGCTGGTGACCCCCGACCTTCTCGCCGAGCATCGCCGCCTGATCGTCGGAACGCCCAACCTGGTGGTCGAAGGGGTCATACAGAAGAAGGACGGCTCGGTGTCACTGCGCGCCGACCGCTTCTGGCCGCTACAGGACCTGACGGCGACGCCGAGTCACGACTTCCACTAGCCCTGGGTCCACTGTCGCGCCCCTCCGCCTCGCCGCACGGCCCCTTGCATCGTCCCGGTGAATACCGAGGGGCAGCGCGAGGATTCCATGCCCTCGGTTCGAGTCGATCACCGTCCGCTACCGCCGAGAGAGCGCACCAGATGCTCGATCCTCCGCAGAGCCCAGGGCCGTTCCGCCGCGGTCTCGAGCTCCACGACTCCCGGATGCGCCCACACGCGCCGCCAGACCGAGCGCCAGCCGGCCCGGCTGCGGCGTCCGGCGCGGAGCCGGGCGAGCACGATACGGGAGAGCGGTACGGCATCGATCCCGTGACCGTCCAGCCGCTCGAGCAGACGGCGCTCCCCGGCACCGAGCGACGGCACGAGCGCCGAGACGACGTCCTGATGCCCGGTCTCGGGCCACAGCCTCGCCGCGACACGGGCCGACAGGCAGATCGGCAGCTCGATCGACCAACGTCGCGCCCGGCTCACCACCGTCCCCATCAGCTTGGTCGCCAACCCGGCCTCGCGGGCGGCCGTCAGGATGGCGTCGAGATCGCACCAGTCCACCAGATCGCGCGGGCTGGTCTTGGTCCAGCCGTGCGCCGCCGCGAGGATGTAGGCGTCCGCGGGCGCGAGACGAGCGCTACCGGGGACCGGGCCCTCCCATGGGCGCAGCCGGCCGAGCATCTCCCCGGCCATCTCCTCCACCACGAACCCCCAGAAGCGGAAGTGGACCTCGAGCAGGACCGGCGGCAGCCCGGCGACCGGATCACCCGAGAAGTGGTAGGTGTAGCCCTCCTCGGCCACGAACCGACGCGTTCGATCGGTCGGCTCGAGCGGACGCCATCCGGCCTCCTCGAGGCTGCTTCGCGCTGCCTCGAGGTCCTTCCTCGCCACGAGGATGTCGAGGTCCGAGATCGGCCGGCGCTCGGGTCGGGCGTAGAACCGCGTGCCGACGTCGAAGCCCTTGATCGGCGTCCAGGTCACGCCGGCCTGATCGAGCCGCTCCGCCACCGATCGAGACGCCTCCTGGATCAGCATCCAGAGCGCCGTGGTCTGTCGCAGACTCTCGACCCACTCGGGTGGACACGCGACCGGAGCCTCTCGCGCAGAGAGCTCGAGCGCCAGCGATCCCGCCACAAGGGTCTCCCGGGCTCGCGCGACCAGACCGGGCTTCTCAGCCGCCTCGGCGAGGGCCTCGGCGTCCCCCTCTAAGGCTCTGACCAGCAGAGCGAGCTCGTCCCAGTTACCGGCAGGATCGCTTTCCAACAGACCCCCTCGAGGCCACGGGCCCCTGCCGCGAGGATCTAGCCCTCGGCGTCGTCCAGGTGCATGCCCATCACATGGTACCCGGCGTCGACGTAGACGACCTCTCCGGTGATCCCGGCGGCGAGCGGAGAGAGCAGGAAGGTGCCCAGGTTGCCGACGTCCTCCTGCACGATGGTCCGTCCGAGCGGCGCCACCGACGAGTACCTGCTGAACATCTCGGTGAACCCCGGAATCGATCGCGCGGCGACGGTCTTGACCGGCCCGGCCGATACGGCGTTGACGCGCACGCCCTTCTTGCCGAGGTCGTAGGCCAGATAGCGGACTGTCGACTCGAGGGCACTCTTGGCGATGCCCATGACGTTGTACTTCGGCACCACCTTCTCGGCCGCGTAGTAGCTGAGAGTGACCATGGCGCCGCCCTCCGACAGGAGCTCTTCGGCCTCGCGGGCTACGGCGAGGAAGGAGTAGGACGACACCTCGAGTGCGGTCAGCCAGTCGTCGCGGGTGGTGTCGATATAGCGCCCCTCCATCGCCGGACGTGGCGCGAAGGCGATGGCGTGGACGATGGCGTCGATCGATCCCCACCGCTCGCCCAGATCGGCGAAGACACCCGCAAGCTGCGCCTCGTCGGTGACGTCACACTCGTAGAGCGGAGTCTCCGGGTAATCCCCGGTGAGCTCTTCGAGCGCTCTCCGCAACCGCTCTCCCTGGTAGCTGAAGGCAAGCTCGGCGCCAGCCGCGCGGAGTTGCTCCGCGATGGCCCAGGCCAGGCTCTGCTTGTTGGTCACTCCCATCACCAGGGCGCGCTTGCCCCTCATGTCGATGGAGAGCATGGCGGCGATGATAACCCAGGAAACCGGACCACCGAGGCGCTAAACTCCTGCGAACAGACTCGCATCAGACCCGGAACCCAGCGGACGTCCGTCGCCGGGGCACCCGGCGCCAGAGCCCCGTGCTTCGCTCTCTTCTCCCCTTCACCGTCCTGCTGTTCGCCAACCTGTTCAGCAGAGTCTTCTACCGGCATCATCTGCGCTGGATCGGACCGACGCCGCCCGATCCGTGGGCCGATCTCCGACTGGTCGTCATCCTCAACCACACCAGTCTCTTCGAGTGGCTCTTCGCTGGATCGGTCCCGATCCGCTTCCTGTGGCGAATCGCCAGCCACGCGGTGATTCCGGTCGCCGACAAGACGCTCAACCGGCCGTTCGTGGGCCCTTTCTTCCGCCTGCTCGGCCGCAGCGTCGTCTCGATCACCAGGAAGCCCGACGAGACCTGGAAGCAACTGCTCGAGAGCATCGACGCCGACGGCATGGTCCTGATCCTCCCCGAGGGCCGGATGAAGCGAGCCAGCGGTCTCGACGCACAGGGCCAGCCGCTAACCGTTCGTGGCGGCGTCGCCGACATCCTGGAGGCGACTCCCCGTGGGCGCATGCTAATCGCCTACAGCGGCGGCCTGCACCATATTCAGGTTCCCGGACAGCGCCTGCCGAAGCTGTTCAAGGACATCCACCTGTCGATCGAGAATCTCGACCTCGCCGAGTACCGTGCGGGCCTCGGCGCGGCCACGCGGAGTCGGCCCCTCAAGCAGCGCATGAAGGACGACCTCGAGCGCCGCAAGGCGAAGTACGCGACGACCTACTAGGAGCTGTAACACCCGAACGGCTACCGCATGAGTGAGTCATCGGAGCCGAGACCGAGGCGCGCTGACAAAGGCTCCCCCACCGTCTACTCCCCCACCGCCTACTCCCCCGGTGCCGACTCGCCGAGGACCCGCGACGGCGACGGACGCTCCCGCACGCCGTGATCGCGGATCGCGGCGCCGCGAATATGCGCCACCGCTTCGGCCGGCGAATCGGTGCAGACGATCCGGTCGAGATCCTCTCGACCAATGGTTCCCGCCGGCACCATCCTCCGTTTCAGGAAGTCGAACAGCTCGTCCCAGAACTCGGACCCCATCACCACCAGCGGGAAGTTCGCGATCTTGCCGGTCTGGATCAGCGTCGCCGTCTCGAAGAGCTCGTCCATCGTCCCGAAGCCTCCCGGCAGGATGATGAAGCCGTACGAGTACTTGACCAGCATGAACTTGCGGACGAAGAAGTAGTTGAAGTCGACCCAGTGATCCAGGTACTCGTTGTGGGACTGCTCGTGCGGCAGCTCGATGTTGCAGCCGACAGAGACGCCCCCGGCCTCTTTCGCGCCCCGGTTGGCCGCCTCCATGATCCCCGGACCGCCACCGGTCATCGTCGCGAACCCCGCCTCGGCGAGCTCACGGCCCACCCGCCGGGCCAGCTCGTAGTACGGATCCTCGGGCCGGGTCCGAGCCGAGCCGAAGACCGTCGCGCAGGGCCCGATGAAGTGCAGCGCGCGATAGCCGCGGATGATCTCACCGAAGATCCGCAGCGCCCGCGCCAGCTCCGAGCCACGCCTCTCGGGCCCGGCCAGAAGGGCTCGATCACCGTCTGCTCGTGCCGACTCCGTCTGTCCGCCGACCAGGTTCTCGGTTTCGCTCACTCGCGCCTCCTCCTCACCCGAACGGGCCGATTCTACGGGCATCTCCGGGTGCTGTACGCCATAGGGTCCTTCATGGTACAAATCCGCTCGGCGCCCACCTTGTCCATCCCTACGCGCGGCGCCCGTCGACCGGACTGACCAAGCCACGACCGGACGGCAGAGACCACGGAGGCCATCCCCATGAATACCGAGCAGTACATCGAGATCGAGGATCGCTACGGAGCCCACAACTACCACCCGCTGGATGTCGTGCTGTCGCGCGGCGAAGGCGTCTGGGTCTGGGACGTCGAGGGCCACAAGTACATGGACTTCCTGGCCGCCTACTCGGCGGTCAACCAGGGGCACTGCCACCCGGCGATCGTCGCCATCCTGCGCGAGCAGGCGGCCCGGCTCAGCCTGACGTCGAGGGCCTTCCGCAACGACCAGCTCGGCCCGCTCTACCGCCAGGTCTCGGAGCTCACCGGCTTCGACAAGATGCTGCCGATGAACACCGGTGCCGAGGCCGTCGAGACGGCCATCAAGGCGGCACGCAAGTGGGGTTACACGGTCAAGGGGATCCCCGAGCACGAGGCCGAGATCCTGGTCATGGACGGCAACTTCCACGGCCGCACGACGACCATCATCAGCTTTTCCACCGACCCTGGATCACGCCACGGTTTCGGGCCCTACACGCCTGGATTCAAGGTTCTGCCCTACGGTGACGCCGATGCCGTCGAAGCGGCGATGCACGAGAACGTCGCCGCGGTGATGGTCGAGCCGATCCAGGGCGAGGGCGGCATCATCATTCCGCCCGAAGGCTACCTGCGGCGGCTTCGCGAGATCACCCACGAGCACAACGCGCTCCTGATCGCCGACGAGATCCAGTCGGGACTCGGCCGCACGGGCAAGCTGTTCGCCTACGAGCACGAGGGTATCCGCCCCGACATCGTGACCATCGGCAAGGCTCTCTCCGGGGGCCTCTATCCGGTCTCGGCGATGCTCGCCGACGACCCGGTGATGGATGTCTTCACGCCCGGCGATCACGGCTCGACGTACGGCGGCAACCCGGTGGCCGCGGCGGTCTCGCGACAGGCGCTCCACATCCTGGTCGACGAAGGGATGATCGAGAACTCCGAGAGGCTCGGTGGCTACTTCCTGGAGCGGCTCCAGTCGCTCGACTCTCCCCACATCAAGGAGGTCCGCGGTCGCGGGCTCTGGATCGGAATCGAGCTGCATCGGGAGGCGGGCGGCGCCCGTCGTTTCTGCGAGGCGATGCAGCGCGACGGCCTGCTGTGCAAGGAGACTCACGAGCACGTCATCCGCTGCGCGCCCCCGCTGGTCATCAATCGCGAGGAGCTCGAATGGGCGCTCGAGCGGATCGAGCGGGCGCTGACGATGGAGACTGTGGCGGAGCCGGTCGGGGCCTAGGTCGCCAGGGTTGTCTCGGGCTGACTCGTCATCCCGACCGGAACGACCCATGGTCACAGCGTGGAGAGATCCCGTGCCGATCCGAGGCAGACGTCGGTCGGACTTTCAGTGAGGGATCCCTCTGCTCCGCTCGCGCTACGCGCTCGTCTTCGCTCGGGATGACAATGCCGATGTCGGCTCGCCGGGCGAGCCGGCTGGTACCTAGTACTGCCGGGCGCAAATACGGGCACGCATTCTCGCACGCTGCATCGTCGCTGGCGGCGTGGCGCTCCCTGCGGCGTAGCTATGGCTACGCCTCAGTCGCGAGCCTTGCCAGCAACGCTGCATCCCGCAACCCTGCGTACCCGTACTTACGTCCGGCAGTACTAGGGTCTGTTAACACTATAGCTCATTTTCGTGTAAGCTCCAGGAATGGAGATCACCCAAGAGCAGTACGAGCGCATAGCGGACAGTTTTCCTGTACAGAGGGGCAATGTCAGTCTTCCAAATCTACAGGTTTTGAACGCAATTCTGTACGTCGCTGAGCACGGCTGTAAGTGGCGCGGGCTGCCGAAGCGTTTTGGCAACTGGCACACGATCTATACCCGGATGAACCGTTGGTCCAAGAACGGCGTGCTGGATCGCGTGTTCGCCCGGCTCCAGGAAGAGCAGATCGTACGGGTCAGGATTGAGGCAGTGTCGCTGGACAGTACGATCGTACGGGTCCATCCAGACGGTACGGGGGCGTTAAAAAAAACGGTCCCCAATCGATCGGCAGGTTTCGCGGCGGCTGGACCACCAAGATTCATATGGTTGCCGCAGATGCTCGAACAGCCATCACCTTCTGCCTCTCCCCCGGCCAAGCTCACGACGCGCCTGTCGGCCGAGCCCTCCTGAAGCAACTGGGCCGACCTCGACACACTGTTTCGCTGGTGATGGACCGGGCGTACGAAGGCAATGAAACCCGACAGCTTGCCTTGGATCTCGGCTACAAGCCGGTCGTCCCACCGCTGAAAACACGCGTCGATCCCTGGACCTATGACCGGATCCTCTACAAACGCCGCAACGAGATCGAGAGACTCTTCCGTCGACTCAAAGGCTACCGGAGAATCTTCTCGCGATTCGAAAAGCTCGACCTCATGTACATCGCATTCATCCACTTCGCACTCATCGCAGATGCACTGCGGCAGTGTTAACAGGCCCTAGTCGGCGAGGGCCGGTTCCTGCTCCGGTTTGACCAGGTGGCGCAGACGGCTCCCGATGCGCTCGCGTAGCTCGAGGATCAGACTGAAGAGCGCCGGTACGAGGAAGATGGTGAAGACGGTCGAGACCAGCAGGCCGCCCACGACCACGCTTCCGAGCCCACGGTAGAGCTCCGATCCGGCACCCGGGAAGAGCACCAGCGGCAGCATGCCGCAGACCGACGTCGACACGCTCATGATGATCGGACGCAGGCGGTTGCCGACCGAGCGCAGGATCGCGTCGTTCGCCTTCATGCGGTCCTCGCGCATGTGGGTCAGCGACTGATGAACGATCAGGATGGCGTTGTTGACCACGGTGCCCACCAGAATGATGAAGCCGAGCATCGTCAGCACGTCGAGCGGACTGAAGGTGAAGAGGTTGAGCACAGCGAGTCCGAGGAAGCCACCGAAGGCGGCCAGCGGAACGCTGAACATGATCACCACCGGATAGAGGAAGCTCTCGAAGAGAGCCGCCAGCAACAGATAGGTGATGACCATGGCGAGCAGGAAATTCCACTGCAGCGCCTGGCGCGTCTGCGTCAGCTTGTCGGCGCTACCGGACAGGGCGACCTGATAGAGGCCGCCCAGAGCACCGCGCTCGCGCATCGGATCGAGGATCTCCGTCTCGATGGTCTCCATCGCCGACTGCAGCGCGACCGACTCGGGCGGCGTCACCTGGATCTTGATCGTCCGCTGACGCTCCCGATGGTTGATCTGCACCGGCCCGTTGGTGACCGTGACGTCGGCCACTGAGCCGAGCGTCACGAGCTGGCCGTCGGGCGTCGCGATCGGCATCTGCTCGAGCAGGTGCGTGCGGTGCGCGAAGCTCTCCTTGGCCATCACCTTGAGGTCGATCTCGCGTCCCTCGTACTGATAGTCGCTGGCTTTGGCCCCGTCGACCAGGGCACTCACGACGAAGCCGAGATCGCGATTGCTGACGCCGAGCTCGGCGGCCCGACGGCGATGTGGCGTGACCTGCACCTCCGGATTGCCCAGATCGAGACTCGGCACCGGGATCGCCTGCGCCTCCGGGACGTGTTCGCGCACTCCCATCATCACCTCTCCGCCCAGAGCGATGAGCTTCTCGAGATCGGGCCCGTAGAGCTCCACGTCGATGCTCCGCCCCTCGCCCAGCCCACGCGCGAAGATGCTCCACTGGCTGGTGAAGCCGAAGACCCCCGGCAGCTTGCGGTTGATACCGTTGATCACCGGGATCAACTCTCCGGCGCGAAGCTCTTCGTTGGCCGAGCCACCCATGAAGACGTTGTTGGTCAGGCCGACGAACCAGAAATCAGAGACACCCCCTCCCGGCAGATGCCCGGCGTCCTCCGGCGGGGTCTCCCAGAGCTCGGCGAGCTCGGTCTCGAAGATGTCCCGGTAGGCGTTCACCTCCTCGAGGTTGTAGCCCGGCGGCGGCACCAGGAACCCGAACACGAAGTTCGTGTTGCCCTGCGGCAGGTACTCGGCCTTGGGAGTGAGCACGAGACTGAGACCGATCGCGCCGACCGTGAAGCCGATGACCACCGCGAGGCGACGGGGCATCGTCGCCAGGGTCCACTCGACCCGTCGAACCACCCAGTCCTTCATGCCGGACGCCCGATCGACGACACCCCAGAGATCGCGGAAGCCATGCCCATCGTCCTCGTCGCCGCCCGCCTCGTCGCCCGTCTCCTCGTCACCCGAGCGCCGCGCCGGCGACTCGACCGCGTCCAGGATTCGCGAGGACATCGACGGGATCACCGTGATCGCGACCACGAGGCTCAGCGCCACCGCCGCGCTGATCGCCAGCGCGATATCCCGGAAAAGCTGCCCGGCCTCTTCCTGGACGAAGATGATCGGCAGGAAGACCGCGATGGTGGTGAGCGTCGACGCCAGGACCGCGCCCCAGACCTCTTTCGTTCCTTCGTACGCCGCATCGAATCGACGCTTTCCCATCTGCCGATGGCGGTAGATGTTCTCCAGCACGACGATCGAGTTGTCCACCACCATGCCGACGGCGAAGGCCATTCCGGCGAGACTGATGACGTTGAGCGTGCGCCCCAGCAGCCAGAGGACGAGGAAGGTTCCGACGACGCTGATCGGAATCGCCACCGCGACGACCAGCGTACTGGCGCGGCTGCGCAGGAACAGGAGCAGGATGACGATCGCCAGCAGACCACCGATGACCAGGCTCTGGCGAACCAGCGAGATCGAGCTCTTGATGTAGGTCGTCTCGTCGAACGAGTGCACCAGCCGGAGTCCCTTCTCGGCCAGCAGTCCCTCGTTGAGCGCATCGACCGCCGCGGCCACGCCTTCCATCACCCACAGGCTGTTGGCCCCGGCCTCGCGCACCATGTTGACCGCCAGGACCTTGATGCCCTTGTTGTAGACCTCGGCGCGCGCCTTGCGCAGGCCCAGCTTCACCTCGGCGACGTTCTTGACGAAGATCGGGACACCGTTGCGGATCGCGACGACCACGTTGCCGATGTCTTCGGCCGATCCGTATTCGCCGATGGTGCGAACCACGTAGCGGCGCTTGCCCTCGGCGAAGTCGCCGCCGGAGAAGTTCCTGTTCTCCACGTCCAGCGCCGCCGCGAGCTGGTTCAGGGTCACCTGGCGCGCCGCCAGCTCCGCCGGATCGACGATCACGTGCATCTCGTGCTGCTGCCCACCGAAGCTACCGACGGCGGCGACCCCCGGCACGCGCTCGAGCAACGGCTGAATCTCGTTCTCGACCAGGTCGAGCAACGAGGCCACCTCACCGTCGTAGGCGTTGTCGCCCCAGGGGCGCAGGATGTACCAGGCCATGGCCGACTCGTTCGGGTCGACCAGCCGGATCACCGGCTTGAGAGCGTCCGGTGGATAACGCACCACCTGCTCGAGGCGATTCGAGACCTTGAGCAGATTGGCGTCGCTGTCACTACCGACCTGGAAGGTCAGGACGATGTTGCCGAAGGAGTCGGAGCTCGAGCTCTCCATCTTGACCAGGCCGTCGAGACTCTTGAGCTGCTCCTCCTGCTCGTCGACGATCTCGCGCTCGATCTCGCCGGGGCTCGCGCCGGGCCAGAAGGTCTGCACGGTCACCGTCGGCTCCTCCACCGTCGGAGTGAGCTGTACCGGGATGAAGTAGAGCCCTATCAGTCCGAAGAGGACCAGGAAGAGAACGCCGACCGTGGTCTTGACCGGCGAACGAATGGCGCCTTCGATGACCGTCATCGCCCCACCGATCCCAGTTTCTCCGGCACCACCTTCTGGCCCGGCCGCAGCCGCTCATTGCCCCGCACCACGACGCGGCTTCCCGGCATGACGGCGCCCTCGACGGCGATCCACTCGCCGTCGGCCGTGCCGGTCGTCACGGTCACCGCCTGCACGGTCTCGTCGTCGCCGATGACGTAGACCATCCTGGCCGGCCCGCGCGAGACGATCGCGTCCTTCGGCACGAAGGTCGCCGGTCTCTCGCTACCCGCCGCGAGAGCCAGGCGAGCGAGCATGCCCGCGGCGATCCTCCCCTCGGGATTGGCCACGAGAACCTTGACCGGGAAGCTCCGGGCCTGCCCGTCGGCCCTCGGCACGATCGAGCTCACCTCGCCCTGGACGCGATACCCCGGGACCGCCTCGAACGTCACCGTGACCTTCATCCCCAGGGATACGGAATGGAAGTACCGCTCGGGAAGCGCCGTCACCACCTCGAGCTCGTCGGTCGCCACCATCTCGACGACCGCGCCACCGACATCGAGCCACTCGCCCACGGCGATGTGCTCGGCGACGATCACACCATCGTAGGGTGCCGGGATCCGCGACCTCGCCAGGTCGTCCTCGAGCCTGGCGATCTGCGCCTCGCTGCGCGCCACGCGTCCCTCCCAGGCTTCGGTCTCGGAGGCCGCATCGTCGAGCTGCGACTGACTGACGACGCCCGAGTCGAAGAGCTCCTGGGAACGTTCGAGACTCCGTCGAGCCATCTGTAGACGGGCCGCGGACTCCTTGCGCTCGGCCTTCGACTCCGCGAGACGCAGCTCGAGGCTCGAGCGGCGGAGCTTGGCGATCGACTGCCCTCTCTTCACCGCCTCGCCCTCGCGAGCGGCGAGCTGGACCACCAGGCCCGCCACCTCGCTGGCAACCACACTGGCGGTGCGCGACTGGACGGTGCCGGGAAGCACCACGCTCGAGGGCGCGGCCCGCTGCTCGGCCTCGGAATACTTGACCGGTGACGGCGGCATCTGAGCCATCGTCGCGGCCGTCGTGGAAGCGCCCAGCAGAAGCCAGGCGTACACCCTGCGGGCAGAGCCCGTGCTGCGTCTTTTCTTCGCCATCTCTCTCACCCTGGAGCAACCTACACCAGGGAACCGGTGCAGGCAAAACAGACCGCAATCCTCCGATACGCAGAGACGGTCGGACGGTTTCCGCGCGCCCAATGAAGATTCCCTATCTTACGCCCTGTTTGCGCTTGACGCCACGGCAATCCGATTGCCTCTACCAATCGACACGAAGCTTGAGCACCCGGTCCGACTTGTCGCGGTAGAGGATGTATCCCATGCGGCGCCCGAACAGATAGAGGTCGCGCATGATCTCGACATCGTGGCGGCAGTACTCCTCGACCAGATCGAGGCGCCCCTCGCGCACCCACTCGATGCTCTGCAGGCCGTCGGCGGTCTTCTCGGCTCCGACGGTCTCGCGCGCCAGGGCATTGAGGCCGATGCGCTTGCCGGCCTGTCGGTGGACGTCTTCGAGCAGATCGAGGGTCGGCAACTTGCGGTTGTAGTCGATGCCGGTATAGCCCGAGAGCACCTCGTAGTCGAAACGGCGGATATTGAACCCGACGACGAGATCGGCCGCCGTGAGCCGCTCGATCAGATCGAGCGTTCGATCCTCGAAGAAGGTCTCGAAGCGCCCCTCCTGCAGATGGCAGACCACACCGACCGAGACCCGCATGCGGTGCGTGTTGAGCCAGCCTCCGACCTGCCTCGACGAGCGCTGCGTCTCGAGATCGAAGAGAACCGTATCGACCGAGCGCCGGGGTCGCGGAGGACCACGGAAAACCGGGCGCTTGCCCTCGCCCCGGGAGGGAGGCCGCCGCGCCTCGCCAACCGCGGGAATCACCTCCGGCCCGGTCGGCACCACGAGGCCGGACGGCTCCAGCCAGGCGGGTGATCGACCCCGATCGCGCCGCCCGAGGGAAGCCGCCGGCCCCGCATCGCCGGAGGTCGGCCCCGCGGCCTCCCCTTCGGGTGTCTTCCCGATGGGGGCTGACACGCCGTCCCTCTCGTCCTCCCACACCAGCCGATCGAAGACTCCGTCGATCGTCGGCGGCTCCGGCGCAATCCAGTCGGGATCCGTCCACTCGGGATCGGGTGGCTCGACCGCGGACTCCAGCGGATCGCGCCCCAGCAGGAGCCGCAGCAGATGGGCGGCCCCCCCTTTGTCGAGCGGCCGATTGCCGTTGCCGCACTTCGGCGAGACGACACAGGACGGGCATCCCTCCTCGCACGGGCACGCCTCGAGCAGGTCGAGCGTCGCGCCGAGCACCTCCTCCAACCGGGCGAAGCCGCGCTCCGCGATGCCGACGCCACCCGGGTGCCCGTCGTAGATGAAGACCGCCCCGGAGCGGACCTGAGAGTGGACCGGAGTCGAGATCCCACCGATGTCCCCCCGATCGCACAGGACCTCGAGCGGCATGAGCGCGATCGCGGTGTGCTCCGCGGCGTGCAGCGAGCCCATGAAGTGTTCCCCCGCCTCCCGGACCACCTCTTCGATCGCCGCCGGGGCCGCCCACCAGAACCCGACCGTCTCGTACGAGACCGGGGGCAGCTCGAGCTCGTGCCGGTCGATCACCTCCTGGCCACGGATCTTCTTGCGCTCGAAGCCGACGACGCGCTCGGTCACCCGCAGGCGGCCCAGCCACGCGTGCAGCGCACCCTCGTGGCGCTCGCCGAGGATCTCCAGCACCTCGGTCTGCTTGGAGGTCAGCGGAGAGGTGAAGTAGTCGACGTTCGCCGGCTCCGCATGCGCCTTGCGCCCCTCGAAGTCGAGCTCCCGCACCAGGTACTGGCGCCCGGCGTGCAGGTAAATCGCACCCAGGTGGCACTCGTGCAACACCCTCACTCCGTCGACCGTGCCGATCACCCGGTCACTCGTCGAGTCGACGACGGTGAAGCTCCTGCCGCCGCCGCGCAGGTTCACTCCGCGGTGGGGACGCTGGCGCGGGCAGAAGATCTCCGAGCCGTCGCCCGTCTCGACGAGATCGCCGCTGCGCAGTGCCTCCTCGAGCGCCGACTCCTGGCGGTCCAGGTATCCACCGTCGTGGGCTCGGGTCAGGGGCTTCTCCGCCGCCGCGCACTGCAGGTGAGCCGCGCCGACGAGCTCGTTGCCGGGGTCGACGATGAGGTGTTCGCAGGGCCGCTCGACGAGATCGGCCGGCCGCGTCAGGTAGTACTGGTCGAGCGCGTCCGGCAGCGCCACCAGGGCCGTGATCGACTCGCGACCGGAACGTCCCACCCGCCCCGAGCGCTGCCAGGTCGCCATGATGCTGCCCGGAAAGCCCACCAGGATGCAGGCGTCGAGACCTCCGACATCGATGCCCATCTCGAGCGCCGAGGTCGAGATGACCCCGTCGAGACGCCCTTCGAACATCGCCTTCTCGATGTCGCGCCGTTCCTGCGCAAGAAAGCCGGAGCGATAGTTGGCGACCCGCGCGGCGACATCGGGTGACTGCTGTTTGAGCCACTTGAAGAGCAGCTCGGTGATGCGCCTCGCCTTGGTGAAGACGATGGTCTTGAGGCCCCGCTCGATGAAGTGCACCAGAAGCTGCAGCGTCGTCGTATAGGGACTGGTCGCCGGCTGGAAGAGCAGCAGGTGCCGTCCCTCCCGCGGCGACCCTGAGGTGCGGACCCAGCGGAACTCCTGCCCGGCGAGCGCCTGGGCGAACTCACCCGCGTTCTCGGCCGTCGCCGACGAGGCGATGATCCGGGGCTCGGAGCCGACGGCACGGCAGACGCGCTCGAGGCGTTGCAGCACATGATGGAAGTGGCAGCCGAAGATGCCGCGGTAGGTATGGAGCTCATCGAGCACCACCCAGCGCAGGTCGGCGAGGAAGGGCTCCCACTTCTGCCACGAGGGCAGAATTCCCAGATGCAACATGTCGGGGTTCGAGATCACCACCCGCGGCGGCGCGGCCAGCACGCGGCGACGATCGCGGCGCGGCGTGTCACCGTCGTAGATCGCCGAGGACGCGGCCTCGGGGTCGATCCCGGCGGCCCTCGTCAGCCCGTCGAGCTTGCTCTTCTGGTCCTGCCCGAGCGCCTTCAGAGGGTAGAGCAGCAGAGCCCGCCCCGTCCCGCCGGTCGCCGCCTCCTCCAGAACCGGGAGCTGGAAGACCAGCGACTTCCCCGAAGCGGTCGGCGTCGTCACCAGCACGTGCTCGCCGCGCCGGACGGCATCGAGCCCCTCGGCCTGATGGGCCCAGAGGCGATCGACACCACCACTCGCCAACGCCAGGCGCAGGGACTCGGGCAGCGGCGCTTCGAGATCGGCGAATCGCGCCGTCTCACCCGGTAGGTGAATCGTCTCGGCGAGCTGGGGGCCGATGGTCCCGTCGTCGCGCATTTCGTCGACGAGCGAAGCGAAGGCCACGGGCATGGCCGCATCATACAGACAGCACGAGGATCCCAGCCCGTGCGGGCGGTCGCCCTTCCCACCCGAGCCCGGGGCGCGCGACTCGACAGACGCGAGCTAGAGTGGTCGAGGGAGCTCGGAGACCGATGGAGGTTCCAGAATGCGTTCTCGTCACACAAGAGCCCTGAACTTCGCCGCGCTCGCAGGCGTCGTCCTCACCTTCGCCGCCTGCGCCTCGTCACCGCCGCCGCAGGTTCCTGTCCACGCCTCCGAGGTCTACATGGAACGCCTGGCCGGAACCTGGTCGGGCAGCTACTGGAGTGCCGACACCGGGCGGCGCGGCCGGATCAGCTTCGAGCTCGAGGTCGCCGAAGGCATCGCGCACGGTGAAGTGATCATGATCCCGGCGAGCGGCCGCGACCTCTCACCCGCCTACGAGGATTGGCAGGTCCACGACCGACCCGCGACGCCGACGCCGCTTCACATCGAGATCGTCCGCGCCGCCGACAACCAGGTCTCGGGAACGCTCGAGCCGTACCGCGACCCGGATTGCGATTGCATGCTCGCGACGAGCTTCATCGGGACTCTGCGCGACGGCGTCATCGAGGGCAACTTCATCTCGCTGGGCGGCCCGGGCCACCGCAAGCAGGCCGGAAGCTGGCGCGTCGAGCGGCGGGAGACCTCGACCGACTGACCTCCGGCGTGGCTCCGCGACGGCGCCGCCGCTCCGGGAGAAGCTCGCCGCGCCTCGTGAAACAAGAAAAGTGGCCGAAATCGAGCAACAATATCTAGTATCCCGTTGACAGCCTGCTACAACATCTAGTACCCTTCGCTCCACATTGCCAAATCGGCTAAGGCCATGACACGGAAGGACTTACGGGTCATGGCCTCGCAGTTTTTCAAGGAAAATTGCGCCACCGACAGCGGGCAAACTCAACAGCGACAGAGACTTCGAGGGCCGCGGACAACAACGGCTTTGGAAACCCAGGGGGATACGGATCGAAATGCTTTCGACGAAGGTGGTGAAGCGCACTGGAGAAGTCGTCGACTTCGATGAAAGCAGGATCCGAAACGCCATTCTGGGCGCCATCGACGCGGTCGGAACCGACGTCGACGACGCGCAGATCGATGAGGTGCTCCACGACATCAACGAAGAGATCGGTGGACGCTTCGCCGAGTTCTTCCCCAACGTCGAGAACATCCAGGACATCGTCGAGAAGCACCTGGTCCGGATCGGCCAGTACGAGGTCGCCAAGGCCTACATCCTCTACCGCGCCGAGCGGCAGAAGATCCGCGAAGAGGCGAAGCTCCTCAACCTCGAGAACGCCCGCCTCGGCAAGCTGACGCTCACCAAGCGCGACGGGCGCACGGTCCTCCTCAACGTCAAGAAGATCGACGAGGCCATCCAGCGCGCCGCGGAGGACCTGGGCGACGAGATCGAGGTCGACCGCGTCGTTCGCGAGGTGGTCAAGAACGTCTACGACGGAGTCGGCACCGAGCATCTGCAGCAGGCGCTGGTTCTGGCCGCCGCCTCGTTCATCGAGCGCGACCCCGCCTACAGCTGGCTGGCGGCGCGCCTGCTGCTCGAGAAGATCTATAAGGAGGTCCTCCAGGAGTCGATCACCGACGACGACGAGCTCGACCGGCTCTACCGCCAGAGCTTCGTCGACGGCATCCGCAAGGGCATCGACAGCGGCCACCTCGACGCCCGGCTCGGCGAGTTCAACCTCGACGACATGGCCAACTTCCTCAAACCGGCGAGGGATCGGAAGTTCAAGTACCTGGGAATCCAGACCCTCTACGAGCGCT
The DNA here is from genome assembly GCA_965223875.1 of Candidatus Multivoradales bacterium. GTDB lineage: Bacteria > Acidobacteriota > Thermoanaerobaculia > Multivoradales > JAHEKO01 > CBDCXS01. The sequence goes on from OZ245024.1 coordinate 662,219, forward strand.
ACTTCTTCCGCGAGGACGGTCGCTGCGCCGAGCTGCCGCAGGCTGCGTTCCTGCGTATCGCCATGGGGCTCGCCGTCGAGGAAGAGGACAAGGAGGCGCGAGCGGCCGACTTCTACGAGCTCATCTCGACGCTGCGCTACATCCCGTCGACGCCGACGATGTTCCACGCCGGCACCAGCCACCCGCAGCTCTCGTCCTGCTACCTGACGACCGTCGACGACGATCTGGCCCACATCTTCAAGTGCCTGGGCGACAACTCGCAGCTCTCCAAGTGGTCGGGCGGCATCGGCAACGACTGGACCAACATCCGCGGCACCGGCTCCCCCATCAAGTCGACCAACGTCGAGAGCCAGGGCGTCATCCCCTTCCTCAAGATCGCCAACGACGTCACCGTCGCCATCAACCGCAGCGGCAAGCGTCGCGGTGCCACCTGTGCCTACCTCGAGACCTGGCACTACGACATCGAGGACTTCCTCGATCTGCGTCGCAACACCGGTGACGAGCGCCGCCGCACCCACGACATGAACACCTCCAACTGGATTCCGGATCTGTTCATGAAGCGGGTCGAGGCCGACGCGAACTGGACGCTGTTCTCGCCCGACGAGACCCCCGACCTCCACCACCTCTACGGCCAGGAGTTCGAGCGCGCCTACGTCGACTACGAAGCGAAGGCAGCGAACGGAGAGCTCACCCTGGCGAAGAAGATCCCGGCCAGGCAGCTGTGGCGCAAGATGCTGACCATGCTCTTCGAGACCGGGCACCCCTGGATCACCTTCAAGGACGCCTGCAACGTCCGCTCTCCCCAGGACCACGTCGGGGTCATCCACAGCTCGAACCTCTGCACCGAGATCACCCTCAATACCTCGGCCGAAGAGACCGCGGTGTGCAACCTCGGCTCGGTGAACCTGGCCGAGCACATGGTCGAGGGCGAGCTCGACGAGGAGCTTCTGGCGCAGTCGGTCAAGACAGCGATCCGGATGCTCGACAACGTCATCAACATCAACTTCTACCCCACCGACGAGGCGCGCAACTCGAATCTCAAGCACCGCCCCATCGGTCTCGGCCTGATGGGCTTCCAGGACGCCCTCTTCCAGAAGCGCCTGCCCTTCGACTCGCCCGGGGCGCTCGAGCTCGCCGACCGCATCCAGGAGCTCATCTCGATGAACGCCATCCTCGCGTCGTCGGAGCTCGCCCGGGAGCGTGGCGCCTATCCGAGCTACGAGGGCTCCAAGTGGGACCGGGGCATCTTCCCCTACGACACCATCGCGCTGCTCGAGCAGGAGCGCGGCAAGGCGATCGACGTCTCGAAGGCCACCCGCTTCGACTGGACGCCGGTGCGCGAGCACGTCGCCGAGAACGGCATGCGCAACTCGAACACGATGGCCGTGGCACCGACCGCGACGATCTCGAACATCGCCGGCTGCTTCCCCTGTATCGAGCCGATCTACAAGAACATCTACGTCAAGGCGAACATCAGCGGCGAGTTCACGGTGGTCAACGCCTACCTCATCGAGGACCTCAAGAGGCAAGACCTCTGGGACCGCGAGATGCTCGACAAGCTCAAGTACTACGACGGCAACATCTCGCTCATCCCCGAGATCCCGGACGAGATGAAGGCGCTCTACAAGGAGGCCTTCCAGGTCGATCCGGTGGTCGCGCTGCGAGTCACGGCGGCGCGCGGCAAGTGGATCGACCAGAGCCAGTCGCACAACGTCTTCATGAAGGGCGCCTCGGGCAGGAAGCTCTCCGAGATCTACCTGGCCGCCTGGAACATGGGACTCAAGACGACCTACTACCTGCGCACCCTCGCCGCGTCGCAGATCGAGAAGTCGACGCTCGACGCCTCGAAGTACGGATTCACGCAGAAGCGTGAGTACGACTCCGGCGAGGTTCCGGCCGCGGCAGCGGCTGGCGAGACCGCACCTGTCGCCGTGCCGGCCGCGGAATCACCGGCCGCCGAGCCGCAGCTCTGCCGCATCGACGACCCCGACTGCGAAGCCTGCCAATAGGCGTCGCTGCACCACCCGAAGCCCGAACCCCAACCGACCGTCATTCCGACCGAAAGCCCGATCCGCTCACCAGAGACCCGACCATGCCGATCATCAACAACTCCAAGACCGACCCCAACAAGATCCTTCCGATGCACTACATGTGGGCGCGCCAGCACTACAAGGACGGCGTCGCCAACAACTGGACGCCCGAAGAGGTGTCGATGCAGAAGGACGTCGAGCAGTGGAAGTCGGACACGGTGCTGTCGGATCTCGAGCGACGGCTGATCCTCTGGAACCTGGGCTTTTTCTCCACCGCCGAGTCCCTGACGGCGAACAACATCGTCCTGGCCGTCTACCAGCACGTCACCAACCCCGAGGCGCGCCAGTACCTGCTGCGCCAGGCCTACGAAGAGGCCATCCACACCGACACCTTCATCTACTGTTGCGACACCCTCGGCCTCGACCCCGACGAGATCTACAACATGTACAACACGATCCCGTCGATCCACGAGAAGGACGAGTACGTCGTCAACCTGACCAAAGCCGTCTTCGACCCCACCTTCTCCACCGAGGGCACCGACAACATCCGCCGCTTCGTCCACGACCTCATCGGTTACTACGTGATCATGGAGGGCATCTTCTTCTACGCCGGATTCGCCATGATCCTGGCGCTCAAGCGACAGAACAAGATGGTCGGCATCGGGGAGCAGTTCGAGTACATCATGCGCGACGAGAGCCTCCACCTGGCCTTCGGCTGCGATCTCATCAACACCATCAAGTCCGAGAACCCCGACATCTGGACCCAGGACTTCAAGGACGAGGTCGTCCACCTGATCCGCGAGGCTGTGGTCCTCGAGCAGCAGTACGCCGTCGACGCCTGCCCGCAGGGCCTGCTGGGCATCAACGCCGAGTCCTTCTCGAGCTACGTCGAGTACATCGCCGACCGCCGCCTCGAGCGCATCGGCCTGCCCAAGCAGTACAACGTCGAGAACCCCTTCCCCTGGATGTCCCAGGCGACCGACCTCTCGAAGGAGAAGAACTTCTTCGAGACCCGGGTCACCGAGTACCAGACCGGGGCGTCGTTGAGCTGGGACTAGGTCGCTTCTTGGACGCGCTGCGCCACACGGGTCCTCGCTGCAGGCGCCGCTAGGGCCTCGCAGGAACCCGAGTGGTACTCACTGGCAAGGAAGACCGAGGCTGCGGCGATTGCGGTCGCACTCGGTCCGGCTATTCCACGACCTCCTCGGGGCAGGGTTGCGCGCTCAGCACGCTCGTCTGTCACTGATGCCTCAACTCGTCGAACGCGGATCCGGATTGTCGTCGTCCAGCAGGGACTTCCCGAACGGCTTCACCGTCAGCACCGGACAGGTACTTCTCCGCACCACGCTCTCGGCGGTGCTACCCAGAAGCGTTCTCGAGAGCCCGCCGAGGCCGTGCGTGGGAATGACGACCAGGTCGCTCCCGGAACGTTCGGCGAAGGCTACGATCTCGCTAGCCGGGCGACCACTCGCCACGTGCTTCTCAAAGGGCACTTCGGGACCTGGTGTCGATGCCATGAGCTCGTCCATGGCCTCCAAGCAGCGGGGCTCGACGCTTTCGATCCGCAGGTGCTCCGGGACGGCGTAGACGGAGGGATAGGTCGACTCGTACACGACGTGCAGGAGCTGAACTGATGCTCCGTACGTTTCGGCGAAGTGCTTTCCGTAAGCCACAGCCACCTGTGAACAGTCGGAGAAGTCGACAGGCACGAGAATGCGCTCGAATGCGCTGATTTCGCGCTCGCCGCCCTCCTCGGACAGACTCAGTACGGGGCAGCCCGCATATCGAATGACCCTCTCGGCTACGCTCCCCAGGAAGAATCGCGCCGGTCCTCGGCGGCCATGAGTTCCCATCACGATGAGGTCGATGTCCCGCTCCCCTGCGAGCTCCAGGATCAGCTCTGCCGCCGAGAAGCCCCGTTCACTCACCTCGGTAACCTGGACACCCTTGCGCCAGTCCTCGGGAATCCACTCGGCCATTCGCGACGACGCGAGCTCGACCATCGTCTCGATGAGCTCCTCGCCTCCAGGGAAGAAGCCCTCCGGATTGGCCGGATCATCGGCGTGGAGTACGGAGGCGTGAAACATGAAGAGTCGCGCCTCGAACTGCTCGGCGAGAAAAAGCGCATGTTTGAGCGCCTGCCTCGAGCATTCTGAGAAGTCAGTCGGATACAGGATCTTCGCCATCTTCATTGTTAGCCCTCCCGTGTCCAGTACGGAGATCGGTTTCTCTCAATCCCGCTCGATGGTTTGCTGAAAGCGACCAAGCGATCAGGACCTCCTCGATCGAAGGCAACGCGTGTCGCGGCGATTGGCTTCGTTCGACGCAGGTCAGAACGAACCCTGGCGATCAGGAGTCACCGATGTCGCCACGCGCTCAAGAACCTCGACTCGGTCCACGAGCTTCTTGACGGTTGAACTCAACGCCGGCGGCCTCAACCTGTACCCATTGTACAACTCGTACTCGACAGCCATGAGACTCAAGGGTTCAGCTCGAGCCGCGAGATTTCCAAGGCTCGATCCGCTCCGGGCGGTACTGCGCCCGATCTGGCTCTAGAGGAGAATCCCCCAAGCGAGAGCCTCCTGTGCACGAGTCAGTACCGAGTTCTGCACCCACGCCAGCCGCACGACCGTAGCGCCTAGAAGACGTCAGAAGGCCAACAAGACCAGGTATCCGGTCAGGTAGATCGCTATCAGCCAGGCTCCGGCGAGACGTCCCAGCTTCCCCACCCGGACCAGTGTCATCGTCGCCACGGCGACAGCGACGACCGCGAACAGTCCGCCCCGGACGGCCAGCGAAACGCTCACGGCAATTGGAGCGATCAGAGGGCCGATACCGATCGACAGCGTCGCATCGGCGAGCGAGGAACCGAGGGCGTCGCCCAGAGCCATTCCGGGCTGACCGCGCCGAATCGCCGTGATGCAGACGGCGAGCTCAGGTAGAGACGTGCCCAGCGCAAGGGCGAGGAAGCTCACGATGTACTCGGGAACACCGACCACGGCGGCGAGCCGAACAAGGCCGGTGACCGCTGTGATCGCACCAAGGGCGACGAAGATCAGGGCCAGAACCGCGACCAGTCCACTCGCGACCGCACTCCGCCCCGGTGCCGCGAGGCCCTCCTGCCGCGAGGGCGGATTCGTACGCGCCAACAGAACCATCGAACCGACCCAGGCGCTCAGCAAGAGAGCGGCATCGATGCGATTGAGCGCTCCGTCGACAACCAGAACCACCGTGAGCCCGAGCGCCGCAACGGTCAGGCCTCCGAGGAGACGGACGTGTCGGCGGGAGACCGGGATAGACCTGCGCGCAATCCAGGGAAGAAGTCCGATGACCAGCGTCGCCTGGGTGGCCGCCGAGCCGACCGAATCTCCGACGTTTACGTCTCCGTGCCCGGTGACCGAAGCGACGATCGAGTTGGCCACCTCGGGAAGGTCGGTCCCGAACGCCATCAGCGTGACGCCGAGAAGAAAGGGCGGCACCTCGAGCCGCTCGGCGATCGCCAGGGCGTGCCGCACCGCGATCTGGCTCGAGCGCACCGCGACGACCAGTCCGGTGGCGATCACCGCCAGCCAGATCAGAATCATCGCGCCTTCCCGGTGTCACGTGCGGCCTTCCACACCTGACCAACGACCAGTGGCACGAAGGAAGCGACCAGGATGAGCGCCCAGTCCCGGGCCGACAGAGGAGTCGTACTGAGAACCCGGGCCAAGGTCGGGTGGTACACCGCCGCGAGCTGCAGAGCGATGGTTAGCGCGATCGCGGCCCAGACCCAGCCGTTCGTGAACAGTCGTCGGCTGAAGAGCACCGGACCGGAGCTTCTGGCATTGAAGACGTGAAAGAGCTGTGACAGGGCCAGGGTCATGAACCCGATCGTGATGGCTTTCTCGTGCTCGACCTCCCGGACCCCAAGGCTCCAGAGAAATGTACCGAGCGTTGCCACGGTGAGCATCAACCCGTAGAGCCCGGTCAGGCCCAGGAATCGGCCGGAGAGGATCGCCGCCTGAGGGTCGCGCGGCGGGATCCTCATGATGTTCGGCTCAGCCGGCTCGGCCGCCAGGGCGAGTGCCGGAAAGACATCGGTCACCAGGTTGAGCCAGAGGATCTGCAAAGGTAGCAGAGGCAGCGGGAGCCCCATGAGACCGGCGACGAACAGCACCAGAACCTCGGCCAGGTTGCAGGAGAAGAGGTAGAAGACGAACTTGCGGATGTTGTCGAAGATCACCCGCCCTTCCTTGACTGCGACGAACAGGGTCTCGAACCTGTCATCGCGCAGGATCAGCTCAGCTGTCTCTTTCGCGACGTCAGTGCCCCGCCCACCCATGGCGACACCGATGTCCGCTTTCCGCAGAGCCGGTGCATCGTTGACTCCGTCTCCCAGCATGGCGACGATTTCGCCCTGCCTCTGAAGCGCCTCGACGATTCTCAGCTTGTCACTCGGGCTGACTCGACTGAATACGGCGACGCGCTCGGTTTGACGATCGATCTCCTCGTCGGTCGCGCCGTGCAGCGTAGCTCCGCCAACCACCTGATCGGCCTCCTCGGCGAGCCCGAGCTGTCGGGCCACCGCCAATGCGGTCATCGCCTGGTCGCCGGTGATCATCACCGTCCGTACTCCGGCTTCGCTGAGGCCCCGGACCGTTTCCTCCACCATCGGCGCCGGAGGATCGGAAAACCCGAACAATCCGATCAGTGTCAAGTCCTGCACCGCCGTTTCGTCGGCGATCGTCCCCGGCTCGAGGTCCCGATAGGCGACAGCCAGCACACGCAGGCCATTGCGCGCCAACTCGAGATTGGCCTCGAGGATCCCTTCCCGCGTCTCCGCGTCCAGCCCCACCCTGGCACCATCGACCAGTGCGCTACCAGAGAGCTGCAGCAGCTTGTCCAGCGCGCCCTTGACGTAGACGACCTGCCCACCATCGGGCCGTTGGTGGAAGGTCGCCATGAACCTCCTTTCGCTCGAGAAGGGCACCTGTCCGATCTCCGGAAGTCGTGCCTGGAGCGGACCTCTCTCGAGGCCGGCCTTCCGGCCGGCGACGAGCAAGGCGATCTCGGTGGGATCACCTGCCGCGGCGGTGCCATTCTCTTCCTGAAGCACCGTGGCGCGATTGTTCAACACCCCGACTCGAAGCGCCAGATCGAGTCCTGGGAGCTCGCCCGGCTCGAGCACTGCGTCCGAACTGAGGAACTCTCCCTCGGGGGCATATCCAGAGCCGGTCACCCGGATCTCCGTGCCGAACAGGCGCAGGGCTACCACCGTCATCTCGGCAGCGGTGAGGGTACCCGTCTTGTCAGCGCACACCACCGTGGCTGATCCGAGGGTCTCGACCGCCGAGAGCCGGCGTACCAGGGCCTTCCGGCGAGCCATTCGCCGCATCCCCAGCGCCAGCGTGATCGTGGCGACGACGGGAAGCCCCTCCGGGATCGCCGCTATCGCCAGTGCGATCCCGGTCTCGGTCATCAGCCACCAGTCCCGACTGCGGAGAATGCCCAGGCCGGCGACGAGGACGGCGATGGCCAGCGCGATCCACACCAGCTTGCGGCCGAGCAGGTCCAGGCGGCGCTCCAACGGGCTCCTGCCCGGAGTCGTCTCCTGGACCAGCTCGGAGATCTGGCCGATCTCGGTGCTGGTCCCGGTCCCCACCACGACCGCCTCTCCACTGCCCGAAGCCACGATCGTCCCCTTGTAGACCATGGAGCTACGCTCAGCGAGTGGGATCTCTGTCTCGCCCCATTCCAGTGCCTCAGAGCGCTTGCGCACGGGTACGGACTCCCCGGTGAGCGGTGCCTCGACGACAGTGAGCTCTGCGGCCTCGAGGATCCGGGCGTCCGCTGGCACGGCCTCCCCGGCTTCGAGCAAGATGATGTCGCCCGGCACCAGCTCGCGACTGTCGACCGGTGTCACCTCGCCGCCGCGCCGCACCATCGCCCGCTGCACCTCGAGACGGCGCAGCGACTCCATCGCCTGCCGAGCCCACATCTCGGTCGAAAAGCCGAGACCGGTATTCAGGACCAGGACAGCGACGATGGCGATGGACTCGAGGTGGTCACCGACCAGCCAAGCGCCCACGGCGGCCACGACGAGCAGAAGGACGATCAGGCTGCTGACCTGATTGCGGAGGATGAGCCACCAGGGTGTCGCTCTCGGAACCAGGAGAGCGTTGACTCCGAACCGGGCGATCCTCGAAGACACCTCCGGCTGGCTCAGACCGCTCTGGTTCGACGCCAGCCTTCTGAGGACCTCGGATGCCTGGACGCGATACCAGGAGTCGGACTCCCCAGTCCTCACCTCCGGGTCGGTAGCACTCCCTATCGAATACATCTGCTCTTCGGTTCGCGGTGTCAGACTCCCGCTCCGGCCGTCACATGCATGGAATCCAACAGATAGACCTCCCCGAGTCTAGTCCCCTCCATCCAACCCGCCATGGAACTACGAGCGGCACCGTCGCGAGCAGATCCGTCGGGGTCTCGAGCTTTCAGATGCCGTCAGAGCCTGATACGGCGGCTGCGGGTGAGATCCGGATAGCAAGGAATCGGAACATACATCTTTTGGAGCCGTTCCACCGGCAACCCGTAACAGCGCAAGCCCCACCCGGCCACACCCCGCTGATAAAATGAGGTCGTGGAATTGCCCTCCCCTGCAGCCGCAGAGCGCGCCAAGGCACGAAGGCAGTGTGTGCCTATTCTTCGGGCAAGGGAGGTCAGAACTCGATTCGGAATCCCAGTGAATAGCGTCTGGGCTGCTGCCACTCGACGGGGTCGCCAAGCTCCACGTCGCTGCCGCACCCGCTGATTCGCTCGCATACGCTTCGCTCCTGCTCGGTGTCCAGGAGATTCTCGATCGTCCCGAAGAGCCGAACACGCGTCCGTCCCCACTGGAACCCCTTGCCAACCTGGAGGCTCACTTCGTGCAAGCTTCCGATCGAGCGGCTGCCGCGCGGTTCGACGAAGATCTCTCCGTAGTAGCTCGGGTCGACGTCCTGAGCGGGGCGAACCGGCGTCCAGCGCCGCTCAGAGTCCCACCACCCGTAGACAAAGAGCGACACGTCCCATGGCAGCAGGTAGTAGCCGCTCAGTTTGACGCGGTGCCGACTGTGGCTCGGAAGGTATCCGTACCGGTTCTCGAAATGGACCGGAAAGATGTCGAAGCCTTCGGTGACTCCACTGTTGAAGTCGGTCGAGCCCATGGCTTCGGAGTAGACCCAGGAAGCAGACAAATGGAAGCGGTCCAGTGACCGGGTTTCGAAGCGGGCGATCCAAGCCTCGTACGAGGAGCGCATCTCCGGCCGGTTGCTCACGACGAGGAAGTCACACGCCGCACCAACCACCGGTTCGGGCAAGTTGCCGTTGCAGGTGGTCTCGAAGAAGTCGTCTCCACGGCGGTCGACGTAGCCGAGTTCGAGGGAGGCGTCGGGGAAGAGCTCGCGTTCGATCCCGATGCTCCACTGCTCGACTAGATTGGCGCGCAGACCGGCGACGGTCCGGTTCGGCTCGGGTGAGGTGACAAAGGCGGGATCGAGCACCCAGCCGGCGGGATCCCAGGCCTCTTGGTCAGAGCGGTATCCGAGACCGAGGCTTGCCGCCAGAGCCGAGCAAGCCGCCGGATCGTCGATTCCAAAGATCCCCGAGCAGGAGAACCAGAGCTCGTCGCGGGAGTCGCTGAGGGCGTTGGTCGAGGCGGCGAGGAGCCCGGTGCCGGGGTGCATGAAACGCCCCCATGAGGCGCGCAGAAGGGTGCGACCGTCACCAGTCGCGTCCCAGGCAAGGCCCACTCGCGGCTGAAGCTCCGAGAGACGCGCCACCTCGGCTCCGAGATTGTTATCGTGGACCACCCGGTCCCAACGCAACCCGACCTTCAGACACTCAAACTGCAACAAACTGTGTGCAACCGAGACAAGAGAAAACCACCGAATCAAAAGGAAAGACAGACTGCAGCAAACTGGTCGTCGCTTCGCTCGCCGAGGAGCCAGTCCTGCGGTCTAGCTGCTAGCGAGTCCGCTCGTCGGCTCCAGATAACTTCCTCAAACACAACCACGTTGTGTCGTGTCACGGTTGTCGCTCAAGGACGCCTTCCCAGCCATTCCTCGTTTCGATGTGGTGGCGACCGACCATCCCGTCGGAACCAACGAGAAAGGTGACCCTGAACACCAAACCGCAGTGGCCGGCCATGAAGCTCGTCTCCGAGAGTGGCTGAAGCGGCACCGGCGCCGATACACCAGGGACGACGTAGAACAGGGTGTCCCCGTCGGCGAACACCTTGCCTACCTCGTCTTCATGTACATAGGACCCGACGTACCGCTGCAGAAGTTCAGGAGCAACCTCGGCAAGAGGGGCGGTTCGTGCCTGCAAGCGCTCCCATGCCGCGGCGACCTCCGTGTTCCAGCGGCTGGTTGCGTACTCGTTGAACGGCTGCATCCGTCCGAGGGCAAACAGGAATCGATCGCGCGCACTGCGATTCCTTGACTGGGTGAAATAGAGAACCACCGAGTCGAGCGCAGGGAAGGCAAAAGCCATCGTCCCGTCGGACCCGCCGTGCCCGAACATGGCCGGAAGGTCGTCCTCCATCCGGCCGTTGCGGATCGTCCAGTGCATTCCATAGCGTCTCCCATCTCCTCGATCCCCGATTGGACGCAAGGCGGCCTTGACCGTGGCTTCCGAGAGCAGGCGCACGTCACCGTAGCGCCCCTTGTTCATCCACATGGACATGAACCGGGCGTAGTCCATCGTTGTCGAGTAGAGCCCACCCGAAGCCCGGAAGTAGCGATACCCCTGCTCCATCGTCGGGTTCCAGTACTGCGAGAAGGCACATTCCCGGTCCGACCACCGGTAGGTGTTGTTCATGCGAGTGGCCCACGGCGCATCCGTCGTGAAGCGCGTGTGGGTATCCACCATGCGCAGCGGCACGAGGATCCGAGCCTCGATGAACTCCTCCACCGGCATCCCGGCGACCTCCGCCACGATCGCGCCCAGCGTGGCTGAACCCGAATCGCTGTAGTAGAAGCGGCCCGGTGTCCTCAGGATGCCGATGCGGCCGACGTCGTCTACGAGGGTCCGCAGCGTCTCATACTCGTCAGCATCCCTGGGGAGGCCGATGTCATCCTCCCCGTGGTTGCCCAGCCCGGACGTGTGGGTCAGCAGTTCTCTGATGGTGATCGACCTCGCCCGTTCGGTGTCGAACGAGGGGAGGATAGTCGCTACGGCTGCGTCAAGCGAGAACTCTCCTTCCTCCATCAACATGAGCACTGCCGTCCCTACGAGCGGCTTGGTCATCGAGCGCATCCGATAGATGGAGTTGCGCTGCAGCGGTGTTTTGCGCTCCCGGTCGTTCCACCCGATAGCTTCGTGAAAAGCGGCCTTGCCGTCCTTGATGATCAGCACTTCGGCACCGATGATCTCCCCTTCGGCTACCCATCCGGCAACCTCATGCCCGAGGCTTCGCAGGGCCGAGTCGGAGAGGCCGACATCCTCGGGCAGGGCATAAGGGAAGGCGGGGTCCTCGATTCCGGGCAAGGTAGGCGTTCGAGGCACCTCAGCCAGCTGTGCACAGAGTGGCAGTGCCGTGGACATGGCGACAACGAGAGCGTTGAGCGTCGGTCGAACGATGGAGTTCACGGTACGCGTTCTCCTGTGTCAGGAACCCCGCGCCATCAGGGATCGGCACGGGGTGCACGTTCTTCGTTCTGACGCAGCGTGGCCACGTCCACAACCTCCCCCGTAGCCACCGAACGCCATTCGTATCGCTCCACGGCGCCCGATTCGTCCAGAACGAAGTGGATCCGCTCCTCTGGCCAGTAGATCTTCTTCGGCTCGCCATCTTCGACGAGCCCCGCCGCGAAGACATGATCGCCCGCCGGGAGCAGAGCCATCGCGCCCTGACCGGGAAGCTCGTGTCGCAGCACGCCGTCCTCCTCGTAGATCTCCAGTAGCAAGCCCGCGCCCCCGAGATCGTACGATCCGACGTAGCGCGCCATCTCTTCCGCAGTGAGTGCGATGGAGGCCCACTCGCCCGGCGCGAGCGCGTGCAGGGAGCGTGCAATCTCGTGTCGATAGCTGGCCTCGATGCCCAGGGCCCAGGGCACGATGCGCTCGAGGAGCAGCCGCTCGGCCTGATAGCTGGCATGCCACTGGTTGTAGTTGCCGGTGACGTGGACAGCGACGAGATCCAGCTCCGGGACGATCCAGATCCGCTGACCGCCGTTGCCGAAGGCAGCGTGTACCGTGATCTCTCCGTACGGCAGCGAATAGCGGGTGTCATACCACTGGTAGCCGTAGCCGCGGTCCGAGGTCGCACCCTCTCCGTGTTCCTGGGGTCCCCCTTCCGACAGGTCGATGTGGCGAGCGAGCGACGCCTCCACCCACGACTCGGGCAGTATCTGTCGCTCGTTCCAACGGCCGCCGTTGAGGTAGACCGAGCCGATCTTCAAGAGATCGCGAGGCCGGATCCACAGCGCCGCCGAGGGCAGTGAGAAGGTGGACCACGGGGCGTGACCCTCCCAGCGGAGCTCTTCCACGTCCTGCCATGCCGTTCGGCAACAGGAGGAGACGAAGATCGAGCCGTTTTGTGCCGGCCGTGGCTCCTCGGCCGTGCCCGGCCACCCCCACTCCACATGTGTGATGCCGAGGGGCCCGAACAGATGAGCTCGCGCGTACTCCCCAAATGACTCTCCGGTCGATCGCGCGGCCACCAGGGCCAGAAGGGTCGTGAGACCGCCGCTGTACACCCAACGAGTACCGGGCTCCGACACGAGTAGCTTCGAGAGAACCACCTCGGCCGGAGTGGGACTGGCGTAGAGATCCTGCTCGTCGTCCCAGTCCTCCCCTATGCCTTCGCTCCATTCGAAGCCCGCGCTCATCGTCAGCACCTCGCGTAGGGTGACCTCCTGCTTCTCCGGGATGTTCGGATGATTCAGGGAAGCCAGGACCTTGGCTTCGCGCTCGAAGCGGGCCATGCGCTCTTGATCGGTCGCAAACGCCTCGGGCAGCACCTTGATCGCCACCTCGCGCCCGAGTCTGGTGTCCTCCGCACGGTACACCTCGCCCATACCGCCCTCACCCAGCTTGGCGGTGATCTTGAAGTGCGACAGGGTCTGGCCTATCAAGCTGTGGTGCATTCTATCGCTCGAGGCTCGCATTCGCCGGAGCTCGGAAGCCCACTGTCTAAGTGTTCCCAATTCGAATCAAGTGGTCGGGTCCGATCCGGCTAGTGCTATTTCAGAGGCCCAAGGTCTGGAAGAAGTTCACCGACAGAATTCGAGGCAGAGCGAAAGAGGGGCACCGGGGCCCCGAGCCCGTGAGGGGGTCTCCAAGGCGTAGACGGAGCAGAGGAACGACTCCTCTGTGAGAACTCCTCGCGACGGCTCTAGGTGGGCCCCTGCTCTCGAATCCTGGCAATCACCGGGTAATCACGGGCACTCAAACTGCAACAAACTGTGTGCAACCGAGACAAAAGAAAACCACCGAGTCAAGAGGAAGATCAAACTGCAGCAAACCGTGTGCAAGCGAGTCGGACTGATTCGTAATCAGCAGGTCAGCGGTGGGCTTCGCTCCGCTCGCCGACGAGCTCGGCCAGCGGCCGAGCTGGTAGCGAGTCCGCTCGTCGGCTCCATAAGTCCTTTTATATCAAGGGTTACAGACCGTTCCGCCGCGCCGTGTGCGGCCTTGTGGAGACCTGTCAGCAGCGTGGCTGTCTGATCTCGATGTGGCGGTAGAATACACACGTGAGTCCGACCGTCTTCCGCGTGGGGCCGTTCCGCTTCTTCTTTTTCTCGCGCGAAGAGTTCTAGGATCCACATACACGTCGTCTCGGCTGACGGCGAAGCGAAGTACTGGATCGAGCCCGAGATCGAGCTGGCAACGAACTACAGCCTCGGTGCTCCAGATCTTCGCCGGGTCGAGAAGTTGATCGAGGAACACGAGCAGGAGATCAGGGATGCCTGGCAGCGCCGTTTTGGAAGCTGAGGTCACGAACATCTCTCAGCACGGCTTCTGGGTCTTTCTCGGCGACCGGGAGCTCTTTCTGCCCTTCGAGGAGTTCCCCTGGTTCAAGGGTGTGCCTGTGGAAGCGATTCTGAACGTGGAACGTCCACAGGATCACCACTTGTACTGGCCTGCTCTCGATGTGGATCTGAGCGTCGATTCCATCGAGCATCCCGACAGGTTTCATCTCAGAGCCAAAGTCGGCGGCGGCTGATACGGCGGTTGGTGGGCTCGTCGGCGGTATCGGAATCAGCGGCTTACGGCTCGCAGCCAGACTCAGGGTCCTCTTCGATCGGCCCCGATCCAAGGGCTGTCCGATGTCGGCTGAGGATCGTCTGCTTCACTCGGATCGCGCTGGTCGAAGGCGATTCCTCGATGGCCAACTCGACCAGACACCGCGGGCACAGACCTTGGCTGCCTTGTTCGGCCGAGAGCTGAGTCCCGCAGGCAGGACATTCCGCTAACACAAGTGACTTCGCCATCGATGACTGTCTCCGGATTCAGCCATTGGAGACGATTTGGGTCCGGGAGGTTACAGCGATGTTCAGATTACCCACTCAGAACCGTTAGCAGGTGTCTGAGCTCATCGTCGACGTCACGAGGGTCGGCTACCGTCTCGGATAGCTCGGCCCGCAAGCTCTCGCCGAATCGCCGGCGCAGCCGGTGTACTGCCACCTTGATCGCGCCTTCGCTCATCTTCAGCTTCTTCGCCACTTGCCGATACGGCACCTGAACCTCGGTGCTGGTGAGATAGGGCTTGAGGTGCTCGAACTGGCGACCGGTCCCTACCCGCATGGATTCCCCCTCCAGTCGCTCGAGGGCCCTCGCAATGACGGTCATGGCCCAGCGGTGCTCGAAGACGTCCTGCGGGGTTGCGGAATCGGGGGCTCGAATCGAATAGCTCCGCTCGGCGGAGGTCAGATCGAGAGACAACACGCTCACACCGCCACCCCGTTTGAGCGCTCGCTCTCGATCCCGCTCGTGGGAGAGAAAATGCCGTGCCGAAGAAAACAGGAAGGATCTGAATCGACCCTTTTGAGCGTCGACGTCACCAAGGAAGTCCTTCTCCAAGAGCTCGGCGAAGTAGGCCTGCGTAAGGTCCCCCGCTTCTTCGGGATCGGCACCCTGATGACGGATGAACGCGTAGAGAGGCTTCCAGTAGGTCTTGCACAGGCCTTCCAGGGCTAAGCGTGACTCCGACTCGGTGCCGTCGCGAGCTGCGATCACCTGACTCCACTGCGTCGTTGAAAGCTGGTCGCTCAAGAAAGGCTCGCCCCTCGATGTCCGAGGATACTAGTCGACATCTCCGGCCTAATTCCCGATGGTTCGCATTCCCGCAGGCCGAGCCCAGCGCGCAAGCCTGACGTCCGATACGACAGCTCGAAGTCAGGAGATGCGGTGCTCTTCCGGGTGGAGGTGTAACCTCGGCCGCCCGAATCGTCTAGGTTATGCAACACGTGGTCTCTTTCCCTGGATGGGTCTGCTTCCGGGTCGATGTCAGGCACAAACCTCGAGACAGCCCCAGCCACGTCCCGGAGGTGAGGCATGGATTCGGTGAGGAGATTCTCAAGTCGATGGTTCCCTGTCGGTGGCCTCTCGGTGATCGTGTCAGTGGCGGCGGTCCCCGGCGTCGAAGGCCAGGGCTGTATGCCTGCGACACCCCAGCCTCTGCCGCCGGCGCTGGTCTTCGAGGAACCCCTCAGGTCCTCTGTGGAAGATGCTGACGGCAAACTGTTGTTCGGCTTCGACTCTGCCGAGAGCGACATGTCCGTCGATCCGGGCCTCGGAGCGGGCAGTACGGCGACTGAAGACGGTCCCGCAAAGACTCGAGCCGCTAGGGATCTTCAGATACTGCAGGCACGGAGCTGGAGCTTCTCGGCTGCCTTTCGCTACTACAAGTCAGGGGATTCCTATATCGGCTCGAAGCAGGTGGGCAAGAACTTCGCGATTGGCGAGTATCCGTCGCTCGACCTCAGCGCCACCTATTCGTTCGATGAGCGCTGGAATCTCTCGGTGGCGCTGCCCATCGTCAATCCACGCGACTCCTTCCCGCACGATGACGGCAAGCGGCGCACGTCGAGCCCGGGCCTGAGCATCGGCGACCTGCGCGTGACCGGGTCCTACTGGATCCTCGACCCGACAAAACCACGGCGAGGCAACGTCGTCGTAGGTCTCGGGTTCAAGGCGCCGACCGGCGACTACGAAGTCGTCGACACGTACCACACGCTCGATGGGCCGGTCGAGACGGACGCGGACCTGGCGGTGCAGCCAGGGGACGGTGGGTGGGGGCTCATCCTCGCCGCGCAAGGCTTCTACTCCGTCGCCAGCCGAGCCTACGTCTATGGTGACGGCTTCTACCTGATCAACCCTCGGGACACCACTCATACCGTCGTGGATTACGTGGTGACGCCAACGGGTGAGCCGACTCCCCTCTCGGTGCCGGACTACTATCAGGCGCGGGCTGGCTTCGGCTACATGGCGTGGCCGCGTCAGGGAATCTCACTGAGCCTGGGGCTACGGTTCGACGGCATCCCGACCGAGGATCTCGTCGGCGACTCCAATGGCTTCAGGCGACCGGGCTACAATCTGGCCATCGATCCGGGAATCACCGTCAACTGGGGCCGCAACCTGGTCAGCCTTTTCGTGCCGTTCTCCATCGCGCGAAGTCAGAAGCAGAGTCTCCCCGAGGAGGAGCTGGGGATTCGCCTAGGTGGATCGATGGCGGCCGAGGCTCTGATGATTTACTACACAAGGAGGTTCTAGAACCACCTTGTGCACCGTGAGGGGAACGTGAACTCATGATCGGCAGGACGCTGGCTCACTACCGCATCCTCTCCAAGCTCGGTGAAGGGGGGATGGGAGAGGTCTACCTGGCGGAGGACGCCGAGCTGCAGCGCAAGATCGCCTTGAAGGTCCTGCCCGAGGAGATGTCAGCCGATCCGGTGCGACTGGAGCGCTTCAAACGTGAGGCGCGGGCGGTGGCCGCTCTCGATCATCCCAACATCGTCACCATCCACTCGGTCGAACAGGTCGACGGCGTCCACTTCCTGACCATGAGCCTGGTCGAGGGTAAGACGCTCGACGAGATCATCCACTCGAAGGGGCTGCCGCTCGAGCGGTTCTTCGACCTGGCGATTCCGCTGGCCGATGCCGTCGCGGCGGCCCACGCCAAGGGCATCACCCACCGTGACCTCAAGCCCGCCAACGTGATGGTGACCGCCGAAGGCCGGGTCATGGTGCTCGACTTCGGTCTCGCCAAGCTCGCTTCGGACCCCGGAGCCGCGGACGAGGACGAGGAGACCCAGGCCCTCACCCAGGACGGCTACGTGGTCGGAACGGTGCGGTACATGTCGCCGGAGCAGGCCAAGGGCGAGCCGGTCGATCAGCGCAGCGACGTCTTCTCGCTCGGTGTGCTGCTCTACGAGATGGCCACAGGAAGCCGCCCCTTCAAGGGCAAGAGCGCCATCGAGCTGATCTCCTCGATTCTCAAGGACAACCCGGAGCCGGTGACGCAGGTGCGCACGGAGCTCCCCTACCACCTCGGCAGGTTGATTCAGCACTGCCTCGAAAAGAACCCCGACCGACGCTTCCAGACGGCGATCGACGTCCGCAACGAGCTCGACGACCTCGAGCGCGAAGTGGCCTCGGGACAGGTTCCGGTCTCGGGAGTCACCGAGACAGGGGCGCCCGCCGCCAGCAGCCGGGTGGCCCGGCTGGGCTCGGTCGCGGCGGTCGCGATCGTGGCTGTGCTGGCCGGCGTCTGGCTGTGGGAGACGATCATCGGTCCACCGCCGCCAGTGAGCGCGACGGAGCCCAGGTCACTAGCCGTGCTCCCGCTCGACAACCTGTCGGGGGATCCCGAGCACGAGTACTTCAGCGATGGCATGACCGAGTCGATGATCACCGATCTGGCGGGAATCAGCGCCTTGCGGGTCATCGCCCGGTCCTCGGTGATGCCCTACAAAGGCACGACGAAGAGCCCCCGTACGATCGGTCGGGAGCTGGACGTCGATGCTCTGCTGACCGGCTCCGCGATGATGGTCGGCGACACCGTGCGGATCACGGCCCAGTTGATCGACACCGCGACCGAAAAGCACCTGTGGGCCGATAGCTATCAGCGCGACCTGAGCGATATCTTCGCTCTCCAGAACGAGGTGGCCGGCGAGATCTCGAGCGCGATTGAGGTCTCCCTCACTCCCGAAGAGGCGACACTCCTGGCGCGGGATCGACCGGTCGATCCGGAGGCGCATCGGCTGTACCTTCGAGGTCGCTACGCCATGGAGCGGTTCCACCCGGAGGAAGCGCGGAAGGCGATCGATCTGTTCCACCAGGCGATCGCACTCGATCCGACGTCGGCCCTCGCATACGCGGGCCTCGCGGACGCATACGCTCAGCTCAAGTCCTTCTCGCTCCCCCCTCACGAAGTGATGCCGAAGGCCAAGGCGGCGGCCGTCCGGGCGGTGGATCTGGATCCGAATCTGGCCGAAGCGCATGCGGCACTGGGGATCATCAAGCTGGAGTACGATTTCGACTGGGACGGTGCCGAGGAGTCACTCAGGCGAGCCATCGAGCTCAAGCCGAGCCTGGCCACGGCGCACCTCAATCTCGGGGGACATCTTGCCGCGGCAGGTCGCGTTGAGGAAGCGATCCCCGAGATCGAGCTCGCTCTGCAACTCGACCCCCTGTCGCCCCTCATCGCGACTTTCGCCAGCCTCAACTACTACTTCGCGGGAGACTACGACAAAGCCGCGGAAGCCGCGCAAGCGTCGCTCGAGATACTGCCCGAGGGCCCGATGGCTCTAGTCGCCCTCGGCGTAGCCTACGAGAGGCAGGGCCGCCTCGCCGAGGCCGACGCCGCGATGGAGAAGGCTCGGGAGATCGGCGGCGACCTGTCGTTCACCTTGGAGTTCCTTTCCGGAGTCAAGGTTGCCCTCGGCCAGCCCGACGAGGCAAGGCAGGTCCTCGACGATCTCGTTACACTGGCGGAAGATCAGTATGTCTGCGCCTATGAGGTGTCTACCTCCTACGCCACGCTCGGCGACACGGAGGAGGCACTGCACTGGCTCGCCAAAGGAATCGAGGACCGTGCCGACTGTATTCCGTGGGCCCGCACCGATCCGAAGCTTGACCCGATTCGCAGCGAGCCTCGCTTCCAGGAACTGATGCGGCAGATCGGCCCAGGCGGCTGACGTCCTCCGCCTGGATTGCCTCTGAGTCGCACTCTCTGAGAACGGCTAGCGGGATTGCAGCTTCTGGCAATCACCGGGTAATCACCGAGACTCAAACCACAACAAACTGTGTGCAACCGAGACAAAAGAAAACCACCGAGCTAAAAGGAAAAACAAACTGCAGCAAACTGTGTGCAAGCGAGTCGGACTGATTCGTATTCAGCAGGTCAGCGGTGGGCTCCGCTTCGCTCCGCCGAGGAGCTAGACCTGCGGTCTAGCTGCTAGCGAGTCCGCCCGTCGGCTCCATGAGTCCTTTTCGTTCAGTAACTTACGGTGCCAGGCTGGCGGACCTGCTCGTGCTCGCTACTCCCCCACCAGAGTCTGCAGTGCCTCGATGACCTCGACCAAGTCGGCCGACACTACGTCCCACAGAATGTCGTGATCCACGGACGCGTAGCCGTGAACGAGACGATTACGCATGCCGACCATCTCGCGCCACGGAATCTGGGGAGCAGAAGCCTGGGTGTCGGCTGAGACCTTCCCCGCAGCCTCACCGATTACCTCAATGAACCTCTCCACGGCAGCAGCGAGGATCGGGTCCGACTCGAGGTCTAGCCTCTCGCGATTAGCGACAGCCTCGACCGCCCGGCTCGCGTAGGCCAACATGTCGCGGAGCAGAGCTTCGTCTTCAGGCCGCCTCATAGAGGGGTATGGCCTCAGCTTCGACTCGATCGCGGAATTGAGGGCTCAGGAAGTCCCTAGTATTCAGGTCGACTTGCCTTCCAAAGAGCTCGGCCAACTCCTCCTGGATGGTGATGAACCTAAGGCCAACGCGGCGCCCAGGGAGAAACTCGACCAAGATGTCGATGTCGCTCTCCGGCCCGTGCTCGCCACGAGCTGCCGAACCGAACACAGCAAGGCGACGAATGCCGTGGCGTCGACACAGGTCGGTTACCCGATCCGGGGCTGCGAGGAGTAGAGAGTCGCGCATTCACCGCATGCTACCGCGTCCCGCGAGGAGAATCACCAGCAGCTCTGATCTAGCACTGCGGCTCGCCCGAACAAGCGAGCCCAGCGCGTTGACCGATGATCTCGAAGTTTCGCTCGACCGCCTGACGTAGGAGGCGGTTGTCCAGGTACTGGTACAGATCTGCGTCGCCGGTCACTTCGAGGACGAAGGCGGCAGCATCGCGGATGTCCTCCAGGTGCTTCGGCGACTCAGGCTGCATACAGCTGCTGTCTCGTCTTCTGAACCGAGGCGACGAAGTAGGGGTTGCGCAGGCTGCGCTCGGTCAAAAGGTCGACATCCCGCCCGAAGAGGTCCTCGAGCGCCTCGAGGAGACCGAAGTACTGGTCGGCGAGCCTCATCGAGTCGATTCGATCGAAGGCAACGAGAAAGTCTAGATCACTGCTCTCGTCAAGCTCTCCCGTCGCCGCCGAGCCAAATACGTCGAGCCGCTCGACGTGAAAGCGCCGGCATAGCTCCGCAAGGGTGTCGCGGCTGGTTTCGATCGCCTCAATCATTGCATCTCCACGAACTCAGCATTCTTCTACCCTTCGTGACAAGAAGCGGCGACGCCGTCGCTCGCCAGTCGCAAGACGTGACCGCGGTGAAGATCGGCTATTCATTGATTTCCTTCCGAACGACTACGGCTACCTTGCGGGCTCGCGAATCTTTCTGGCCGAGCATGCGGAGGTCTCCGACCAGTTCAGAGGACTCAGTCGATCCAAGCGATTCATCTGTCAGGACGAATCGAGGAGGAGTCCCGTTCCGCTACTGCGCGCTCGGGCGAAGAGCTCGACCGCTGTGCAGAGGTCCTCGAGCGCTATGCCAAGGTTGAAGGCGAGGACTCGTTGCCGGCCGCTCAGGCGCCGGCCCCGTCCTTCTTCGACGAGTTCTCCGATTTCCGCGTCGATACGGTCGACTCCGAGGAACCTGCCCTCGGTTTGCCGGGCGCTTTGGATCTGGCCGCGGTCGTCGGTAAGCACGAGATCCATGGCGGCAATGCAGTCGTCCGTGACGTAGGAGTCGTAGTCGATCGTCACCACGAGCGCCCCCGGCCGGATCCAGTCGGAAACGATCGTCGGACGGCGTTGAGCCTGGATCGGACCGCCGGTGACGACGATGTCGGCTTCTCGAACAGCCGCCTCCGCACTCGCAGATCCGGTGACCCGGATGCCACCGTGGCGGCCGTCGAGCTCTTCGACGAACTCCGACTGCCGGTCGGGTACGACGTCGTAGGCACGGCACGTCGCCAGGCTTGTCACTTCCGATGCCAGGAACTCGAGATGTGCTCTTCCCTGCACACCGCAGCCGAGGAGCGCCAGCACTTCGGCGCCGGGGCGAGCTTGGTAGCGGGCGACAAGGGCCGAGGCGGCCGCGGTACGCTTGCCGGTGATCCACTTCGCGTCCATGATCGCGACCATGCGGCCGGTCGCGTGCTCGTTGAGGACGTAGAGGCCCTGGACATAGGGTAGCCCCCTGGCAGGATTGTCGGGGTCGCCGCTCTGCCACTTGGCACCCGCGAATCCGAGCGGCGGGCAACAGCTCGCCATGGCGCTGTAGAAGCGGTCTCCTTCCATCTGGAAGAAGATCTTGGGCGGCATCTCGGTCTGACCACGGGCCTTGTAGCGGAAGGCCCGCTCGATAACGTCGACGAGTTCGCGCGGCTCGGGCTCGAGGGAGGCGAGGTGTCGTGCATTGAGGTAGAGGATCTGGCTCACCGCGTCTGTCCTTCAGGGTCTTAGACCGGGGAAGCCCGCAAAGCTCGGCTCGGGGCCGAGCTCCTCATCGATGCGGATGAAGCGGTTGAACTTCGCCGCGTGCTCCCCGCCCGCCGGCGATCCGGACTTGTAGGTGTTACAGGCCCAGGCGACGATCAGATCGGCCAACGTGTCGTCCGGGCTGTCGTAGGTCCTGCACGAGCCGATGGTCGCGAAGCCCTCGGAGCGGCACGTCTCGACGAAGCGCCGCATGCGAGTCACTGTGCCGGCCATGTTGAGCTTGCAGACAGCCGCGTTGATTGCGCCTCGCTCGGCCAATCGCTCGAGCCGCTCGAGCTGGCCGGCCAGCAGATCATCGCCGCAGATCAGGACTCGATCGCCGTAGGCGCGACGCTGCTCGACGTAGAGCTCCTCGTGATCCTCGAAGAAGGAGTCCTCCATGTAGAAGAGATCGAAACGCTCGACCAACTCGGCGAGAAAGGCGGCGTGCTCGCTCGGCGTCCGGCGAACACCCTCGCGCGCATAAACGTACACTCCCTCCGACTCGTCCCACAGGTCGGAGGCGCCGACGTCCAGGCCGAGACGAAATCGGATCCCACGGGCCTGGCCGACCTCCTCGCAGGCTTGCCGGAGAATCTCGAGACAGCTGACATCGTCCAGTCCGGGCAGCCAGCAGTACTCCTCGTCACGCCCGCCCGCGTAGTGCGGATCGGCGTCGCGCAGCAGCGCACCCACCCGGTGGAACACCTCGGAGACACGCTCCATCTCTTCCCAGGCCGAACCGCACCCGACTGGCAGGACTACGTGGTCCTGGATGTCGGGTGTCCTCCCCTTCCAGCCCGAGTCGGCCATGGTGGCACCGCCACCGATGATGTTGGGCATCTGGTGGGGTATGGCAACCGTCGCGCCCGCGGCCGCGTGACGGTATAGGGGCATTCGCAGGCTCGCCGCCGCCGCCTTGGCCACGGCCATCGACACGCCTTCGGCGGTGTTGCCGCCGATCCGCTCGAAGCGGCCGGTGCCGTCGACTTCGGCAAGCAACTGATCGAGTCCCTCCTGGTCGGCCGCGTCGAAGCCTAGCAACCGGTCGCGAAGCTCGGAGTTGATGCACCCGATGCTCCCACGAACGCCGCCCTTGGGAAAGTGCTCGATCTCGTACTTGCCCGAGGTTCGGGCGTCGGCATAGGAGGGAGCGGCCCGCACCTGCGCGACCTGGGTCGCGACCACGACCTCGATCGATGGCCGAGCACCGCCGTCGAAGATCCCGCGTGCGCGAACGTCGCGAATCGTCGTAATGGACACAGCCGCCTACCGCCCCCTCCCGAGCTGATCGAGCCGACGCGCAGCCCCCGTCTACAACGCGGGGAGCAGGCTCGAGGAATCTATCCTAGCCGGTAGGGGCTGGCGCGTGGTTGAGCTCGGTGGAAGAGTTGAGGCCGAGAGCGCGTTCCACGGTGTGACTATTCCGACACTTCAGATGCCCAGCCATCCCCGTTGTCGTCGAGACGGTGCTTGCGCGTGCTGGCCTGTGCTTCCTCATCACTCATACCATAGAGGTGTGCGATGAAATCGAACCGAAAGCGACGGGCCCGACGCCGAGCTCCGAGAGGTACCGAGCATCATGCAAACCAACTCAGATATGTGGCCATTTGTGGGTATCCCACGATAGAGGTGGACCCTCGCCACCATCAGCTCTCGACTCCTCGGGCAACTTCGGGCATTCTTGTGCAGGTCCATCCGCTCACTCCTCCTCGCTCAGGTCTTCGACAACCAAAGCATGGCGGAAGTGGCTCGGATGGACCACCCCGTTTACTGAGCAAACTGGTGCGCACTCACAGCTAGCTGCCAGCGAGTCCGCTCGTCGTAGAGATCCAGCTGCTGCTGGGGTTTGGTAGCATCTTCTCGTGGCAACGAAGGAGAAAACGATGAGCCTCCCATCCAAAAGAGATGGAAGGGTGGACATCGATCCCCTGTTGCTGGAAGCCGTCTCGGACGTCGATCGGACCCTGCTGCAGTGGTTCCAGACGCTGTCGATTCGACAGAGACTACGCGCCGCCTCCACCAGCGGCTCGGCCCTGCTTCGGTTTCGTCGTGAAGCGACCGAAGCAAGCTGATCTGGAGGCCCTGCTGGACGAGCTGGTCCACGCCGGCATCGAGTTCATCGTGGTTGGTGGTGCAGCGGCGGTGATTCATGGCGCTCCGATCACCACGGTCGACCTCGATGTCGTCTATAGGCGTACGCCAGAGAACGTCGACCGGTTGCTCGGCCTCCTAGGACGTATCGGTGCCCGGGTGCGTGATCCCACCGGACGCGATCTGCAGCCGCGACGGTCGCATCTCAAGGCCACGGACCCCTTGCTCCTCGCAACGATCCACGGCCCCTTCGATCCGATGGCGACCCTTGGAGACGGTCGCGACTACGAAGAACTACTGGAGAAGTCCGAGGTTCACGGAGCCGATCCTCACCTCCGCATCCTCGATCTCGAGACGCTGATTGCCGTCAAGGCCGAGGCGAATCGACCGAAGGACAGGATCATGCTCCCGATCCTCCTCGCGATGCTCGAGGAAGGCATGGGGAGAGACGCCGCCGAGGAGGACTAGGGGGGCGCGAGCTGATGGCGGCCAAGTACACGGAGGCGGCGTTGCGCGACGTTGCCGGACTCGAGATGCTGCGCCTGCCGCCGCAGCACGATACTGAGCGCCAGAGCAGCCGACTCGTAATCAGCAGGTCAGCCGGCGAGTAGCCCAAAGCACGACGACCGTCAGCTCGACTGGTGCTTCTATCTCTGGCCCTCCCCGTCTTCAGCGAGGGAGAGGGTTGGGACCGGTCGCTGTCACCAACCGCTGCGGGATCCAGTCGTCGACATGGTGGAAGCCGTCGAAACTGGCGCCTCCCATCTCGACGACCTGGCGTAGCGAGAGCTGGTGAAACTTCACGTGGGTGAAGTCCTCGAACAGGATGTAGTACGGCTCGTTGGTCGCGCTCTGGAACTGCTGGCCGGTGAGTACCTCGCGGTGTGTCCGTGAGAACTCCTCGGCATCGTCACCGACGACGAACCCGACGTGCTCCATCCCCATCTTGTACACCCGCTGGTGAACCGGTGGGATCAACTCGATGAGTGGTACGGCCTTGTCGCCCAACACCGGCATCGGTTCGCCGGGGACGATCATGCAGATCGGCCGCCCGTTCCACACGTTCTCCGCCGATGCTTCAGCGTGCCGCTCGAGGCGGGTGCGTACGTGGAGGTACTCATCCCACTCGGGAACCCGAAAGGCGAGGTGGCTGAGTGGGTACGGCGTGACGTCGATCCCGCGCGTCACGAGACGACCACGCTGTTGCTCGACGAAGGTCTCGTAGTCACCGATGATGTCTGCGATCGGATCGTTCATTCTCGGTTCCTCCTCGCATCGTAGGACCCGGCTACGCCCTGACGGTCCACGTCCGATGGACCCCACCTATGCCACCTTCGCCCAGCCTGGAGGTGATCTCGAAACGCGAGCAGGGTTTGACCGATCAATCTTCCGGCATCCTATCGCTCGTGGCTTGCTCTGACCGGAGCATCGAGACACCGGCGTCCGATCCAGGGCGCCTACCTTCCTGACTTCGCTGCGCTCGTCGAGGAGCTGAACGTGCGGTCCAGCTGCCAACGGGTCCGCTCGTCGGCTCCAACGCTGGCGCGTTGCGCTTCGTCCGAAACGGGAACCAGCAGTGGCACGATCTTCCGTGTCGTGGCCCCGCCGGGCGGGACTCAGCCGAACAAGCCCCTTGCGAGGTGCGTGCTAAGGTTGCGTCAATCTTGACCTGACAGTCGTGAACGGCGGTGGCACCCGGAGTGCGGGAGCCGAGACCGCCAGGCACACCTAGAGGAGTCGGGTGTGGTGACCGTTGTTTCTCGACGCTAGCAGCCGGCCGCGGGATATCGGATGCCGATTTCTTTGGAGCGAAACGGGGCTCGGATGAGGCGACATCGGACCTCGCCCCGCGACCGCTACGACACCGGGAGGGCGATGCGGGATTCGGTGCCGCTGGAGGCACACGCGGAGATCCCGACCGATCCTGAGCGGATCGCCCCTCTTGCGACCCTGGCGCGCCAGGATCGGCTGCGTCTGGACAGCCTTGTCCCGCTGCGCTACGGCCGCATGAGTCGCACACCGATCACCTTCTTGCGCGGTGCCGCGGCGGTGATGGCGAGCGACCTGGCCACGATGCCGACGACCGACCTGATGGTGGAGCTCTGCGGCGATGCTCACCTGGGCAACTTCCGCTGGTTCATGGCCCCCGATCGGCGGCTGGTCTTCGATCTCAGCGACTTCGATGAGACTCTCCCGGGTCCGTTCGAGTGGGACCTCAAACGCCTCGCGGCGAGTGTCGTGGTGGCCGCCCGCAACAACGCCTTCAAGCGCAAGGAGTGTCGCGCGATAGCTCGCGCTACCGTGCAAACGTACGTCAAGACGATTGGCCAGGCGTCCGAGCTGAACCCATTGGAGCTCTTCTACACGCGCCTCGAGTCGGACGAGGTACTCACGAGCATCAGACGCTTCGGCAAGAAAGCACGGCAAGTGGAAGAAGAGCGTCCTGGGCAAGGCGACGCGCAAGAACAGCCTGCGGGCCTTCAAGAAGCTCACGGCTGTGGTCGAGGGCAAACGGGTCATCGTGCCCGATCCCCCGCTGGTCGTACGCATGGAGGGAGAGCTGGATGGGGCGCGCTCGCACGCGGGCTGTCTTGAACGGCTATCGAGACTCCCTGACGCTCGAGGCGTCCCTGCTACTCGACCGGTTCGCCGTCGGCGACGTAGCTCTCAAGGTGGTCGGCGTCGGCAGCGTCGGCACACGCTGCTTCATCGTCCTGCTCGAAGCAGACGACGGGACCCCGCTCTTCCTGCAGCTCAAGGAGGCCGTCGCATCGGTGCTGGAGCCATATCTCGGAGCGAGCGCCTTCGGGCACTCGGGTCAGCGGGTGGTCGAAGGCCAGCGGCTGATCCAGGCCACCAGCGACAGTCTTCTCGGCTGGACCACGTCGCTCGACGACGATACCGAGTTCTATGTGCGGCAGCTCTGGGACGGCAAAGGCAAGATCGACGTGGAAGACCTCTGGCCGGAGCGGCTAGCGCTTTTCGGCGCCCTGTGCGGGAAGACGCTCGGCCTCGCCCACGCGCGTTCCGGCGACGCCATGATGATCAGCGGTTACATCGGCGACGGCGAGGCCTTCGAGGAGGCTCTGGTCGCCTTCGCGCAGAGCTACGCGGATCTCACCGAGCGAGACCATGCGTTGCTTGGCGAGGCTGTCGGGGACGGGGCGATCCCGGTGGTGCTCGATCTCTGAGCTATCCGGTCACGGGGAGCCCTGCCACCATCGGCCCTACGTTCGAAATCGCGATTCAATCACAAGGAGACGTTGGAATGAGAACGGAGAATCTGAGGTCTAACCCCTGTCACAGCTTGATTGTCGTCGTATCAGCGCTGGCCGTGCTCTCCGCATGCGCCCCGCAGGAGCCGGCCGCCACACCTGAGGCCACACAGGAAACTGGCGCCGAGCCTCCGGCCGACACAACCTCCCAGGAGGCACCCGGCCGGAGTCTCGGCGTCGCTTCGGTGCCGAACCTGAGAGATCTCGGTGGCTACAAGACGGCTGACGGAAAGACGGTCGCCCATGGCCTCGTGTATCGCTCGAATCAGCTCGCTCACATCAGTCCAGAGGACATGGAGGCGATTGCCGGACTCAATCTCAGGGTCGACTACGACTTGCGCACGGAGGCCGAGAAGGATGCCCTTCCGGACGAGCTGCCTCCGGGCGTCGAGTACGTCTGGCTGGACGTGCTGGCCGACATGCCGGGTGCGGGACCGGCAGAGCTCGAGAAGCTGATGGCGGACAAGGAGGCGGCGAATGCCGAGCTCGGTGGCGGCAAGGCGGCCGAGATGTTCGGGGAGTCCTACCGCCATTTCGTCTCCCTGCCGAGCGCCAAGGCGGAGTTCCGAAAGATGTTCCTCGGCCTCGGTGACGAGGAGCAGCTTCCCGCCCTCTTTCACTGCACGACCGGGAAGGATCGCACCGGTTGGGCCGCCGCAGCCCTGTTGAGTCTTCTCGGCGTTCCGAAAGACACCATCATGGAGGACTACCTGCGCAGCAACGAGAACATCATCCCCATGTATCAGGCGGTCATCGATGGTTTCGTCGAGGCCGGCGGCGAGGAGAGCATTCCCCTGGCCATCCTGGGGGTAAGGGAGGAGTACCTGGAGATCGCCTACGACGAGATGGAGACGAAATTCGGCACGATCGAGAACTACTTTGCGGAAGGACTGGGGATCGATGCGGAGCAGCAGCAGGCCATTCGCGACGTCTACCTGCAACCGTAGCTCCTGAGCCTCGAATACAGGCTCAGAATCAAAGAGGAGGAGACGAGATGTCGAAGAAGATACGCATATTGATAGCGACCGCCGTCGTGGTCGCCGTGACCCCAGCCCTGTATGCCTGGGACCATGCCGGGCACATGACGACCGCGGCCATCGCCTTCGCCGAGATCGAGAAGGAACGTCCCGAGCTGATCGACAGGATCGGCGGGCTCCTCCTCGCCCACCCCGACGTCGCTCCCTTCTGGGTGGCGGCCGGAGATGCCAGAGGAAAGGAACGTACACGGCGGATGTTCATCGAAGGTGCCCGCTGGCCCGACGACTCGAAGAACATGCCGGAGGACCGGCCCTCCTGGCACATGGCGCGTTGGGCGATCGTCGCGGACGATGCCCCACCCGAGGCCAGGGTGAGAGCCGAAGCTCGCGGTGACAAGCCCAAGGGGCAGGCGCTCGAGGCCCTGACGCTGATGTTCGCCGAGCTCGCCAGTCCCGAGACCACTCCGGCTCACCGGGCCCGAGCCCTCTGCTGGCTGCTGCACATCATGGGAGACATCCACCAACCCCTGCATGTCGGCGATCACTTCACCCAGCAGTACCCGGAGGGCAACACAGCCGGGACGCTCAGTTACGTGGACGACCCTCTCAGCGACTCGACCATCCCTCTACATATGCTCTGGGACAGCAACACCATGGGGGACACGACGCTCGAGAACATCGACCGGAACGCACAGGAGTTGATGAAGAAGTATCCACGCTCCTCGTTCTCCGAGCTGGCTCCTGCGGACACACCGGACGACTTCGAGAACTGGGCCCGGGAGAGCTACGAGGTGGCCACTGACTTCGCGTTCGGCTATGGGCTGGAAACGGTCGCGGATGATCCGGATCAGACTCCCGACGAGCTGTTGCAGAACATGATGAAGTTCGTCCTCGAAGGGATCTCGCCGGTCGAAGAGGCTCCGGAGCTGCCGGCCGAGTATTGGGAACGACTGCAAGAGATCGCCCATGCCCGCATCACGCTCGCCGGGTACCGCATCGCCGATCTCATACTCTCCGCGGCCGACAAGATCGTTGCCGAAGAGGTGTTCGTGGCGGCTCACGAGAAGTACTAGGCCGGACGTGCCTGGCGCCGGATGACCCGGGCGGTCGGGCTGCACCGTTGGCCGGATCGACCGATTGGGTAGCGCGAGGGAGGTACCGTCCCGATGAGTGGTGCGTGTCGCGGAATTGGACGGTAGCCTCCACAAGGAAACAAGCCATCGTGCCGACACCGCAGACCTTGGGCCGTCGTGCCCTCCGCGGGCTCGCTATCGTGAGCCTCGTGTTCCTCGGCGTCTATCTCGTCGGGGCCAACCTCGTGCTCAACACCGATGTCCTTGACTGGGCCATCAGTCCGATGCCGGAGCGCGACCTGATCGAATGGCAGGGCGGTTGGACGATCTTCCCCGGTTTCGTGCACGTCGAAGGGTTGCGCTTCCGCGGGCAGACCCTTACCGAGCAGTGGCAGTTCACGCTTCGCGAAGCCGACGTGCGTCTGAACGTCTTCGCCCTCCCGTTCATGAAGGTCCGGGCGAGCAAGGTAGTCGGCACCGACTTCTCGTTCCGCCAGCGCTCGCGTCTCATACCGGAGACCTTGGACAGCCCCGGCGCAGCTCATTTCCCGGACATTCCGGGGCTGTCGAACCCTCCCGATCCCAAGCCCGAGGAGATCTATCAGCGAGACCCGAAAGACGGACCGAAATGGAGTATCCATGTGTCGAACATCGACATCGAAGGCTCGCTCGAGGTGGCCATCAATCAGTTCCGGCTGATGGGCGCGGGGCGCGCCGGCGGTGACTTCCGCTATCAGATCGGTGGCGAGATGCACCTGCCGCATGCCTACCTCGACCTCGAAGACAGCCGTATCTCCGTGGAAGGCACGGCATTCGTAGAACAGGTTCACCTGCGCACCGAGGGCAGCCTCTCGCCCTTCGAGCCTCTCGGGAGTGAGGACATCCGGATCTTCGACCACATCTACGGACAGGTCGCTCTCGAGAACGGCGTGATTCCGAATGTCGAAGTCGTGCAGGACTTCGCGGCGCCGGGATCGACGCTACGGCTTGTCGGAGGGGCGGCGAACTTCACCTGGCAGTTCGAGCGGTCCACCGCCGAAGCAGGAGCGGACGGGAGCTTTCGGCTCGAGGCGACGGGTGCCGACGTGCTCCTCGGTGCACGCAAGGTCTCGGCCGACGTCACCCTAGACGCCCGCCTCGAGGAGGGTGATCCGTCCGCTGGCTTCTGGTCCATCGGAGCCACCACTCTGGCACTCGACAGGGTCGACCTGAGCTTGCTTCCCACTGCGGAGCCGACCAGCGGAGAGCTTTCTCCCTCGCCTTCCGAGCAGGACCTCTGGTGGGCGCGTGTCACGATCGAACAGGGCACGATCGATCTCGGCTCCGACTACGACTTCGACGCCGATGTTCACTTCGAGCTCAAGAGCACCGAGCCCGTCGTGCATTTCTTCCTCGCCAAGCCCACAGAAGAGGGCGGGGCCAGGCTCCCCGGATGGGTCAAGGTCCTGCCCAAGGTCAGGAATATCGAGGGGCGAGGATCCGTGCGCACCGAGGACGACGGTACCCGGCGCCAGAAGGTAGCACTGACGGCCAAGGACTATCGGTTGTTCGCCTCCCTCGAGACCGGAGGAACGAGTGTCGACGGCGGCCTCTTCCTGCAGTATCGGGGCAGCAGTCTGGGGGTGAAGGTCCGGGATGGCCGTAAGAGCCTGAGGGTCCTCGCTCCGAAGCGGTGGTTCCTCCAACAGGAAATGTTCGAAGAGTACTGGGATGTGGTCAGCTCGAAGAGCCCCAGTTCGAAGACCCCGAGTTCGAAGAGCCCGGAGCAGCGCTATGAGATCGACTCGAACGGACTCCCATAGGGTCCCCGGTTGGGCTCTGGCCTGCCTGCTGCTCGGCCTCGTGGCCTGCGCTTCCGTACCGCGGCATGTTCCGGTACCGCCCGAGCTGGCGGATGCCGCCGAGATCGCCTGGATGCCCCAGGCGCGGTTCTGGGGGGACGAGACGCCCGCCTGGGTCGACGGCATGCTCGCCAGCTCCCCCCGGGAGCTACGAGAGGCGGTACCGGCACTCTTCGGAAAGCCGCACACCTATCTAGCGGTCTCCGGCGAGCCACCTCAGTTGAGCGGAACTGCCGACAGATGGCGGCTCGGTCGGCACTTCTCACGAGGCCTCGCTCGTGACATCCGGGGTCGCCGTTCCCGGTAGGCGCAGTCTGTAGACCGGCGTTCTCTCCCGGAGAGTCTCCGCCTCATCGATTCGCTCGTAGCCGCGCCCCTCGAGGTATGTGCGCATCCTGCTCGAGGCCAGGTAGAGGCACTCGAAACCGAGTCGTGACGCCTGCGCCTCGGCGGCCTCGATCAGCGCCGTGCCGACGCCCCTTCCCCGCATACCCGGCTCGACCAGCAAGGCGGCGATCCACGGCGACAGGTGCCGGTGCGAGGGCAGGGACTCGAGCTTGAGCGACACGGTTCCCAGCGGTGCGCCCCCGGGACCGAGTGCCACGAGGCAGATCGGGAGGCGGTCGGTGCCGTCGGCGGCAGCCGCCAGGTCCCTCGCGGCGTCCCCCGGACCAGAGGGACCGTAGTAGGGCTCCCACTCGGTCCGGTACCACCCGACGAGGACGGGAACGAGGTCGGGCACCTCGGCGAGATCTCGGACTCGGGCGAGCTGTCGGGTCATCGTCGTGTCCTTCCGTCGCAGCTCCATCGGCCTTCGAACTCCTGGGTCGGACGGATCGAAACCGTCGAGTCCGCAGGCCCCCTTATGGTAGCCTCGATGCTCTCCGGACAGAGGTGACTGGCATGACGACGGACCAGAAGACCGACCTGCTAGAGATCGCGAGGAAGCTCCGGGAGACCCCTCCGACCGCCGATCCGGTAACAGCGGCGGCGATGGGCTTCTACGAGCTCTCGCACTCACTCGCCAAGGTCTATCCGATGCAGACGGCGCCGGTGGCGTCGAAGCTCAGGGCGCTCCACAAGGAGATCGAAGCCAAGCTGTTGGCGGCGGATTTCCAGCCCGAGGAGACCTCCTTCGGCATTCCGAGGGTCCCGGCCTCGGCGATCGAAGATCCCGAGTTCGCCGAGTTCATCAAGGAGCCCTGCCCGGTCATCTTCGAGGGCGCCGCGCGCGAGACCGCGGCCGTACGTGACTGGAGTCCCGAGTTCTTCCTCGAGAGGTACGGCGACTTCCCCTGCTACCTGGCCAAGGAGGGCGACTGGGAGATCGAGGGTTCGCTGGCGGATGCCATCGACGACATCCTCAACCCGAAGACCGAGACGCGCTACGCGCACAACATCGCCAACATCTTCAACGAGCACCCCGACCTCGAGGCGATGCTCGAGCTCGAGCGGTTCCTGCCCCACATCGGACCCGGACGGCACATGGGAACCCATCTGTTCATCGGCGGCCCGGGCACCGGCACCATGTACCACTGTGCCAACAACATGAACGTCTTCATGAACATCTACGGAAGGAAGGAGTGGTTCTTCATCCACCCGAAGTACTCCTTCTGGCTGTATGCCGAGCTGCAGAAGAACGGTTCGGCCGCCGACAGCCCCGTCGATCACAACACACCGGCGAGCGAGCAGGCCGACAAGTACCCGCTGTTCCAGCAGGTGCCCTTCTATCGCGCCGTCCTCGAGCCCGGCGACGTCATGGTCAATCCGCCCTGGTGGTGGCACGCGATCAACAACAAGACCGACGCCACTATCGCCTGCGCGGTGCGCTGGCTGCCCCAGGCGACCAAGAACGCGCACCCGGTGTTCAGCACGGCGCAGAACCTCGTGCCGAACGCCAAAAAGGTCATGGAGGTCCTGCGCGACCCCAAGGGACGCATGACCGACGAGCTCTACCGCAACACCTTCGAGCCGACCAGCCGTCTGACCTGAGCCCGGCCGCGGCTCGTCGCGGACCACAGGCGGCACCGTGGGTACCAAGCCTCCCCGAGAGGTGCCTCGCTGCCGATCCCGCGAGACGGAGGGAGCACGGCGCCCGGGCGACGTACCCTCCGAGGGTCCTTTCCAGTGGCGACCCGATTCGTTTCGCCCCCGCCGGTGACATCGCAGGGCACTCCGTCCGCGACCGACACCGGAAAACCGCTCTCCGTCGGCCGTCTAATTCTTGTACGGAGGCGGCCATGAGATCTGAACTACATCGGTACCTCGCCCTGGGACCGCTACTGCTGTCGACACTCGTTGGCGCCACGGCGGTGTCGAGCGCCGAGCGCACCTGCCAGTCCTTCTACGAGATCGAGATCGAGAAGGTCGACGGCGCGCGCAAGCCCGAGCCCCGGGTCCGATTCGGCTTCTTCGAGACCATCGGCACCTGCGGCAGCACGTTGCCCGACCGGTGCCGGAGTCGGGCCATCCAAACCGCCGACAAGTGTATGCAGGCCCACTGGGACCATCGCCACGATCGCAACGAAGTGCCGCGCGAGTGCAGGGGCAGCGGCGTCATCGGCTACACGACCTGGGACCTCAAAGACGAGATCGAATTGACGGCCTGCTGCTCACCCGGCTCGGAGGGCCTGGGAGGCGACGAGGTCGAGCTCGACGTCTTCAAGTTCACTCACTGCAGGAGCGGCAACATAGGCCAGGTACGCGAGAAGCTCGTCGACGACTACAAGGCGCTCTGCGACAGCAACCGGATGCAGCGGTTGTGCTTCGTCAAGCGCAACTCGGGCCTCCAACGACTCAACTTCGAGCCGCTCACCGACCGCGGCGGGTCGGACTTCAACCAGCTCTCGCCGCGGACGGCCGCCGAGTGCAAGAGCGCCTGCGCCGAAACCCGATCGTGCAAGGCCTGGACGCACGTCACCGCCACCCGTACCTGTTTCCTGAAGAACGCGGTGCCAGCGGCGGTGTTCAATCCCTGCTGCACCTCCGGCGTGCAGTAGGCGGTCCGCGACCAGGCGCCGCGAGGCTAGCCGTAGCCGACGCTCAGCAGGTGGTGGCTGTTCACCGCCGCCAGCGTCTCGGCGATCTCGGCGTATCCCGGCCGGCCGACCTGGTTCGAGATCAGCTCGCGCGCCTCGAGAGCGATGTCGTCGAGGCTGAGGATCCCCTCGATCTTCCCCTCGTCATCGACAACGGGCAGGCGCCGGACGTGCTCGCGGCGCATGATCGCCAACGCCGAGGCGATCGAGTCGTTCGGCCCCGTGGTGAAGAGCCTCGAACCGGCGACGCGCCCCACCTGGACCTCCGACGACCGCTCGTCGTGCTGAGAGAGCGCGAGACAGATGTCGCGATCGGTGATCACCCCGACGACGATGTCCCTTGTATCCAGAACCGGGAGAACGCCACAGTCGACATTGGCCATCAGCCTGCCCGCCGTGGCGAGGCTGTCCTCGCGCCGGACCACCCTGGGGTGGCGTCGCATCACGTCGCTCACTCGCATGCGCTGACTCCTTCCGATGGCTCCATCCTGCATTGCAGGCTAGGACGAATCGGTTCCGCCCGCCAGACACTCGTGGGTGGCCGAGGGATCGTTGGCGGGTGGGAGACAGCCACTCGGCTGGGCGGGGTCTTGCTCCGCCGGTGGGGGCCGGGCCGGCGTCGCGTCGCCGGCCCCGGAGATCAGTTGGGACGGCGCCCGGCGAGTAGCTCGTCCGCCGCCTGAGCCGCTGTCTTCTCGCCGGCGATCACCTGCGCCTCCAGCCGCGCCAGGTTCGCCGCCACCGAAGCGTCCTGGCGAAAACTCTCGACCAGACGCTCCCGGATGAGCCGCCACAGCCAACGCCGCTGCTGCTCCCGACGCCTCGTCTCGAGCCCGCCCGAGGCGCTCAGGAGGGCGCGGTGACGCTCGACGAGATCCCAGAGCTCCTCGACGCCCTCACCGGTCCGCGCCGAGATCGCCGCCACCTCGGTCGTCCAGTCGTCGGCATCGTCGGCCAGGTAGCGCAGAGCCGCCGCGTACTCCGTTCGCGTACGTCGCGCCTGATCCGCCAGGTCGCCATCGGCCTTGTTGATGACGATGGCGTCGGCGAGCTCGATGATGCCCTTCTTGATCCCCTGCAGCTCGTCGCCCGCCCCGGGCAGCAGCATGACCAGGAAGAAATCGGCCATCTCCGCCACCTCGACCTCCGACTGCCCGACCCCCACGGTCTCGACCAGGATGACGTCGTAGCCGGCGGCCTCGCAAAGGAGCATCGCCTCGCGGGTGCGGCGCGCCACGCCACCGAGATTCCGCGCCGTGGGCGAAGGCCGGATGAAGGCGCGCTCGTCCGTGGCCAGCCGGGCCATTCGGCTCTTGTCGCCGAGGATACTGCCCCCGGAGATGGTGCTCGACGGATCGACGGCAAGCACCGCCACCCGGTACCCGCGGTCGGTCAGCAGGCTGCCAAGCGCATCGATCAAGGTGCTCTTCCCCACTCCGGGGATCCCACTGACGCCGAGCCGGATCGCGTCGCCGGTGAGCGGCAGGACACGCGCCAGCACCTCCTGCCCGAGGGCGGCACGCTCCGGATTGCGGCTCTCGACCAGAGTGATCGCCGTGGCCAGGGCGCCACGATCGCGAGCCTGGAGGCCTTCGACGAGCTCGTCGGCTGAAAGCTCAGCCACGAGAGCCCCCAGACTGAAGCGGCCGGCGCCCCTGCCGGCCGTTGCCCCGGTCAATCATCGGTATCCCGGCCGCCTCCGGGGCCGGTGGCCTCGGCCTTCAGACGCCCCTCGAGAACATCGAGCAGCTCCTCCGCCGAATCGGTGATCTTCGAGCCGGGACCGAAGATCGCCGCGACTCCGGCGTCGACGAGGGCCGCGTGGTCCTCGGGAGGCACCACGCCTCCGACGACCACCAGAGTGTTCTCGCGGCCGACCTTGGCGAGCTCGGCGATGAGCTCCGGGACCAGACTGCGATGCCCGGCGGCGAGCGAGCTCACGCCGACCACGTGGACGTCGTTCTCCAGCGCCTGGCGAGCCGTCTCGGCCGGTGTCTGGAAGAGAGGACCGATATCGACGTCGAAGCCCAGGTCGGAGAACGCGGTCGCGATGACCTTCTGGCCGCGGTCGTGGCCGTCCTGCCCCAGCTTCGCCACCAGGAGTCGCGGCCGGCGACCTTCAGCGTCCTCGAACGCCTCGGCGCGACGACGGACCGAGTCGATCGCCTCGCTCCCCTCACCCATCTGATTAGCATACACGCCGGTGAGAGTCCGGATGACCGCCTGGTGGCGACCGAAGACGCCTTCCAGCGCGGCGCTCATCTCGCCCACGGTGGCGCGCGCTCTCGCCGCCTCGACCGAGCATTCGAGCAGATTGCCGTCGCCCGACGCCGCCACCTCGGCGAGGGCGGCGAGTGAGCGCTCGACGGCCTTCTCGTCCCGCTGTTCCCGCAGTCGCTCGAGCCGCGCAACCTGGGCCTCGCGCACGGCGCGGTTGTCGACCGAGAGGACCTCGATCCGCTCTTCGTGGTCGGGACGCCAGCGGTTGACCCCGACGATGACCTGCTCGCCGGCGTCGATTCTCGACTGGGTGCGCGCGGCCGCCTCCTCGATGCGCAGCTTCGGCAGCCCCGCTTCGATGGCGCGGACCATGCCGCCGAGCTCTTCGACCTCGGCGATGTGCTCGAGCGCCCGCTCGACCAGATCGTGGGTGAGCCGCTCGACGAACCAGCTTCCGCCCCAGGGATCGACCACGTCGCAGATGGCGGTCTCCTGCTGGAGCTGCAACTGGGTCTGACGGGCCATGCGTGCCGACCGCTCGCTCGGCAGCGCCAGGGCCTCGTCGAACGAGTTGGTGTGGAGCGACTGGGTATGGCCGCTCACCGCGGCGAGCGCCTCGAGTCCGGTGCGGACGACATTGTTGTAGACGTCCTGCGCCGTCAACGACCAGCCGCTCGTCTGGCAGTGGGCGCGCAGCATCGACGAGCGGGGATTCTCCGGACCGAACTCCTCCATCAGGCGCGCCCAGAGCAACCTCGCGGCGCGCAGCTTCGCGACCTCCATGAAGTAGTCCATGCCGACGCACCAGAAGAACGACAGCCGCGGCGCGAACTCGTCGACTCCGAGGCCCGAGGCGATCCCGGTGCGCACGTACTCGAGTCCGTCGGCCAGGGTGTAGGCGAGCTCCAGATCGGGCGTCGCCCCCGCCTCCTGCATGTGGTACCCGGAGATCGAGATCGAGTTGAACCGCGGCATGTGGCGCGACGTGTAGCGGAAGATGTCCGCCACGATCCGCATCGATTCGGCCGGCGGATAGATGTAGGTGTTGCGGACCATGAACTCCTTGAGGACGTCGTTCTGGATCGTCCCGGTGAGCGCCCTCTGCTCGACGCCCTGCTCCTCGGCCGCCACGATGTAGAGCGCCATCACCGGGAGGACGGCCCCGTTCATGGTCATCGAGACGCTCATCCGGTCGAGAGGAATCCCTGCGAACAGGATCTCCATGTCGAGGATCGAGTCGATCGCCACCCCCGCCATGCCGACGTCTCCGACGACCCGCGGGTGGTCGGAGTCGTAGCCACGGTGGGTGGCGAGATCGAAGGCGATCGACAGGCCGCGCTGTCCGGCCGCGAGGTTGCGACGGTAGAACTCGTTCGACGCCTCGGCGGTCGAGAAGCCGGCGTACTGGCGCACGGTCCAGGGCCGGCGGACGTACATCGTCGCGTAGGGGCCCCTGACGTACGGGGCGAACCCGGGCAGGCCGTCGACGTGGCTGAGGCCCTCGAGATCTTCCGCCTCGTAGCGCGGGCGCAGGTCGATCCCCTCAGGCGTCGCCAGCGTCGCGCCGTACGCCTCGCTCCGGTCCGTGCCGGCCGCGGTGAGCGCCTCGTCGAGCTCGATGTCTCGTAGTTTCCGCACCGCGTCTACCCCCTGCCCTCTTCGAACGGCGCCGCGTCGCGGCGCAGCGTCAGCGCCGTGCAGCGCTCCGAGCCCTCGGCGTCCCCGAGTCGCGATCCGAGCTCACCGACGGTCTCGCCGGCGAGAGCCGCCGCGACCAGTTCCTCGACGACGAAGTCGCGCGAGTACTCGGGCGATTCGGACGACCCGTCATCCCAGGCCCGGCGGCGCTCCTCGGGAGCGTCGACCGGTCCCCCATCGATCTGGGGGTCACCATCGATCTGGGGCCCACCATCGTCCTTGGGCGCGGCGCTCTCGTCGATTCGCCGCACCGTTTCATCCACGTAGTGCGTCACGCCGGTGATCGCCGCCTCGCCGGAAGCGAAGGCCTCGGCCCGCAGCTCGGCCGCCGCCTCGATGCGCTCGGCGAGACTCCCCGAGACCAGGGCTCGCCGCAGGCCCCCCTCGGCGTCGATCTCCTGGGCGAGCTTCCAGGCTTCCTCGCACAGTCGCCTCGTCAAGGCCTCGACGTAGAAGGAGCCGGCCGCCGGGTCGGCAACGCGGCCGAGACGTCCTTCGTGCTCGAGGACCAGACCGGTGTTGCGCGCCAGTCTCCGGGCAAGGGGACCCGAAACGCCGTCGTCGAAGCTGTCGAAGCCCCAGACGCTGACCGCGTCGGCACCACCGCAGGTGGCGACGAAGATCTGCTCGGTCGCGCGCAGGACATTGAGAGAGGGCTCGGTCACCGTGAGTGGCCGGCGCGAGCCGACCGCGTGGAGCCTGGCCGGTGGAGGGTCGCTGACGCCGGCCGCACCGAGCGTGGCGCGCCACAACAGGTGAGCGGCGCGCAACTTGGCGATCTCCGGGAAGATCCTCGTGCCGACGGCGAATCGCAGGCTAGCCATGGGAGCGACGACGTCCGCCGACAGCCCCGACTCCCCGAGCATGCGCAGGCTCTCCCAGAGCGTCGCCACCATGATGGCGAGCTCGAGGACGCGATCGGCGCCCGCTTCCTGATACGCGGCCGTCGAGATCGTGAGCGCCGTCGAACCCGGCATGTTTCCGGCGACGTAGCGAGTCAGGGCGGCGCACTCGCTGGACAGCTTCATCAGGTCGCGCGGTAGCTTGCCGTCGCGCCCCAGCGCTCCCAACGGGTCGGCTCCGAAATGGACGACGCCGCCCGAACCGTTTCCCGACTCTCGTCGCCGCGAGGCCAGGTAGAGGGCCGCCCAGGGAAGCGCGTCGGCGCCCGGATCGACCCAGAGCTCACGGTCGGTGAGATCGAGTCCCTCGAGAAGCGCGCTGACGTCGGCTCCGTGATGGAGCGCCAGTCCCGCCTCGCCCGCCTGGGCGGGCAGCGCCTCGGCACCTAGCGCGTCCACGCCGAGGCGCAGCCAGAAACCTCCCGCTCCGCCCTCCACGTCCTGGCGCGCCTGCGCGGCGGCACGGCGCGGGTCGGGCGTATCGAGCACGGGACAGAGCCGGGGCGAGCCGGCGGCACCCGGGCGACGGGTCGCCCCCTCGGAGAGATCGGACGCGGCGTAGAGGGGCTCGAGGGTCAACCCGTCGGGCGTACGTCGGTTCAGCGACTCGATCGGCGCCTCGCCCAGCTCCTTCGCGACCCGCTCACGCCACGCGTCCACCATAGCCGTCGCCGCGGTCGTCACGGCGGACCGGCCCCCGTCGCCCCCCGGCCGGCTCACATGTTGCGGCGGTACTGCCCGCCGACCTGGTAGAGCGACGACGAGATCTGCCCCAGCGAGCAGACCTTGCAGGCTTCCATCAGGGCCTCGAAGGTATTGCCACTGTGGATGGCGGCCTGCTGGAGAGCATCGAGCGCCTCGGCGCAACGCCCCTCGTTACGCTGCTTGAAGGCGTCGAGCGTCGCGATGGCGAACTCCTTCTCCTCCTCCGTTGAACGAATGACCTCGCGGGGGAGAACCGTCGGAGAGCCCTGAGGATCGAGGAAGGTGTTCACTCCCACCAGAGGCAGCTGTCCCGAATGCTTCAGCGACTCGTAGTAGAGCGACTCCTCCTGGATCTTAGTTCGCTGGTACATGCGCTCCATCGCCCCGAGAACGCCACCGCGCTCCGAGATCGAGCGGAACTCCTCGAGCACGGCCTGCTCGACGAGATCGGTCAGCTCCTCGATGATGAACGAGCCCTGTAGCGGGTTCTCGTTCTTCGCCAGCCCGAGCTCACGGTTGATGATCAGCTGGATCGCCATCGCCCGCCGCACGCTCTCCTCGGTCGGCGTGGTGATCGCCTCGTCGTAGGCGTTGGTGTGCAGCGAGTTGCAGTTGTCGTAGATCGCGTAGAGCGCCTGCAGCGTGGTGCGGATATCGTTGAATGCGATCTCCTGCGCGTGCAGGCTCCGCCCCGATGTCTGGATGTGGTACTTGAGCTTCTGCGACCGCTCGTTGGCCCCATAACGGAGCTTCATCGCCTTGGCCCAGATGCGCCGCGCGACGCGACCGATGACCGAGTACTCGGGGTCGATGCCGTTGGAGAAGAAGAACGAAAGGTTGGGCGCGAAGTCGTCGATCGCCATGCCGCGCGACAGGTAGTACTCGACATAGGTGAACCCGTTGGCCAGCGTCAGGGCGAGCTGGGTGATCGGGTTCGCGCCGGCTTCGGCGATGTGGTAGCCCGAGATCGATACCGAGTAGAAGTTGCGCACCCGGTTGTCGATGAAGTACTGCTGGATGTCGCCCATCATGCGCAGGGCGAACTCGGTCGAGAAGATGCAGGTGTTCTGGGCCTGATCCTCCTTGAGGATGTCGGCCTGCACCGTTCCGCGGACGCGCGACAGCGTGTCGGCCTTGATGCGTTGGTATTCCTCGGCCGGCAGCACCTCGTCCCCAGAGACGCCGAGCAACATCAGACCCAACCCGTCGTTGCCCTCCGGGAGGTCGCCACGGTAGGCGGGCCGCTCGACGCCCCACTCCGAGTAGATCCGATCGATGGCGCTGTCGACTTCGGCCTCCCTACCCTGCTCGCGGATCCAGCGCTCGCACTGCTGGTCGACGGCGGCGTTCATGAAGAACCCCAGAAGCATCGGCGCCGGACCGTTGATGGTCATCGACACCGAAGTGGCGGGATCAGCGAGGTCGAACCCCGAGTAGAGCTTCTTGGCGTCGTCGACCGTGGCGATCGACACACCCGAGTTGCCGACCTTGCCGTAGATGTCGGGACGACGATCGGGGTCCTCTCCGTAGAGGGTCACCGAGTCGAAGGCGGTCGACAGACGCTTGGCCGGCTGGCCCAGCGAAACATAATGGAACCTCTTGTTGGTCCGCTCCGGCCCGCCTTCGCCGGCGAACATCCGTGTCGGATCTTCTCCCTGGCGTTTGAGCGGGAAGACCCCAGCGGCGAAGGGAAAGGCGCCGGGGACGTTCTCGGTGAGGAGAAAGCGAAGGATCTCGCTCCAGTCGCGGAACCGCGGCAGGACGACTCTTGGGATCTTCAGATGCGACAGCGACTCGGTATAGAGGTCGTGCTCGATGACCTTGTCACGAACCTGGAAGCGGTAGCGGTCGGCCCGGTAGCGACGACGCGTCGCCGGCCACTCCCGCAGTGCCGCGCGGCAGTCCGGATCGAGCCGCTCCTCGAGGCGGTTGTACCGCTCGACCAGGTCGGTCAGATACCCGGGCTCGTCCTTGACCGTCTCGAGCACCTCGACGACCCGATCGTCGTCGCCATC
Organism: Candidatus Multivoradales bacterium; assembly: GCA_965223875.1. Lineage (GTDB taxonomy): Bacteria > Acidobacteriota > Thermoanaerobaculia > Multivoradales > JAHEKO01 > CBDCXS01. Next base: position 703,991 of record OZ245024.1, read on the forward strand.
GACGACCTCGACGGTCGACTCGCCGACCTCGCGGCGCAGCTGCTCGATCGTCCCGTGCAGCTGGTACAGGCGCCGGGCGATGTCGACCTGCTCCGCGACGAAGCGAGCGTAGCCGTCGCTCGTCTCGGCGATCTCGGCCAGGTAGCGAACTCTCTCGGGCGAGATCACCTGCTGCTTGTCGCTCTCCTCGCGCTTCGGCTCGTAGTCGGTCGCCAGCGGCGCGCCGGTCGCCTCCGCAAGGCGATCCATGACGTGGCGGTAGAGCCGGTTGGTGCCCCCGTCGTTGAACTGCGACGCGACGGTGCCGAAGATCGGCAGCTCCTCGTCGGGGCTCTCGAACTTCATATGGTTGCGCTGATACTGCTTGCGCACGTCGCGCAGCGCGTCGAGCGAGCCGCGCTTGTCGAACTTGTTGATCGCGATGACATCGGCGAAATCGAGCATGTCGATCTTCTCGAGCTGCGTCGCCGCACCGTACTCGGCGGTCATCACGTAGAGCGACACGTCGGAGTGATCGACGATCTCGGTGTCCGATTGCCCGATACCCGATGTCTCGACGATGACCAGATCGAAGCCCGCGGCCCTGCAGATGTCGATCGAGCTCTGCACGTACTTCGACAACGCCAGGTTCGACTGGCGCGTCGCCAGCGAGCGCATGTAGACCCGCGGGTTGTAGATGGCGTTCATGCGGATCCGATCGCCGAGCAGGGCGCCGCCACTGCGACGCCGCGACGGATCGACCGAGATGATCGCCACGGACTTGTCGGGGAAATCGATCAGGTAGCGCCGGACCAGCTCGTCGACTATCGACGACTTGCCGGAGCCTCCCGTGCCGGTGATGCCGAGGACCGGACAGACCTCCGGCCGCTTCACCGCGGCGAGCCGCCCCTGAAGCTGTTCTTCGAGCTCGGGGTGGTTCTCCGCCAGGGTGATGAGCTCGGCGATCGCCTTGGGGTCACGGGCGGGCAGGCGCTCGACCTGGCCGTCGAGCGGTGGTGCCGTCGCCGGGTAGTCGCAGCGCTCGAGCACCAGGTTGATCATGCCCTGCAGTCCCATCTCGCGGCCGTCGTCGGGCGAGAAGATGCGCTCGATACCGTAGTCGTGGAGCTCCTCGATCTCCGCCGGGAGGATGGTGCCGCCTCCGCCGCCGAAGATCTTGATGTCCCCCGCTCCCCTCTCCTCGAGCAGGTCGTGCATGTACTTGAAGTACTCCAGGTGACCGCCCTGATAGGAGCTGATGGCGATCCCCTGGGCGTCCTCCTGGATGGCGCAATCGACGATCTCGGCCACCGAGCGGTTGTGGCCCAGATGGATCACCTCGGCGCCGGTCGACTGGAGGATGCGACGCATCACGTTGATCGCCGCGTCGTGGCCGTCGAACAACGAAGCCGCCGATACGATCCGGACGTGATGGGTGGGTTCGTAGGGCTTGGTCTCGGGCTTCGACATGGGTGCGGGAAGAGGGCGCGGACAGGGGGGTTGCGGGCGATCGGGCGGCCCTTCGGACAGCACCCAAGGCTACCAAATCCGCGCCGGGCGCGGACCCCGCGAAGCCCCTTTCCGGTGCCAGCCCGGTGATAGAGTCACCATGGAATCCCGACCGCGGACGGCCCCGCGAGACGGGCATCCAAGGACGGGCATCCAGGGACGCAGCGCGAGACCGCAGCGGATCTCGTGGAGACGAGAGGAGACCGAGCCGATGGACCCTTCGCTGGTGGACCTGCTGGTGATGCCGTGGCCCTGGTGGGTCGCCGGACCAGCCCTCGGTCTGATCGTTCTCCTGCTGCTCCTGGTCGGTGGCAAGCTCTTCGGTGTTTCGTCGAGCTTCCAACACGCCTGCGCGGCGACGATTCCGGGTGACACCCGTTACTTCCGCTACAACTGGAAGAAGCTCGGCGCCTGGAATCTCCTCTTCGTCGCCGGAACCGTGGTCGGTGGATTCCTCGCCGGCTCGGTCTTCCCGAACCCCGAGCCCATCGCCCTGAGCGCCGGCGCGATCGAGACGTTCGAGACGCTCGGTGTGGGATCTGCCGGGTTCGTCCCCGAGTCGATCTTCTCGACCGACGCCCTCACCGACTGGCGCGCGCTCGTGATCCTCCTCGGCGGCGGCTTTCTCGTCGGCTTCGGTGCCCGCTGGGCCGGAGGTTGCACCTCCGGCCACGCCATCAGCGGCCTCGCCACACTTCAGCCCGCGTCGCTCATCGCGGTGATCGGCTTTTTCGCCGGCGGCCTCCTGACCGCCAACCTCGTTCTGCCCCTCCTGCTCGGACGCTGACATGCCGCTGGACAAGAACAGACCGCTCGTTTGGGTCCTCGTCTACGTCGGCATCGGGACGCTCTTCGGCTTCACCCTGATCAAGGGCGAGATGGCCTCCTGGTACCGCATCCAGGAGATGTTCCGCTTCCAGTCCTTCCATATGTACGGCCTGATGTTCTCCGCCGTAGGCGTCTCGGCCCTGGTCGTCACCCTGGTCCGTCGCCGTGCCCGGGCGCTGTCGGGCGACCCGTTGGACATCGCCGCCAAACCCCTCGGGCGAGGCGTTCGCTATGCCGCCGGCGGACTCGTCTTCGGTCTCGGCTGGGGACTCGGAGGCGTCTGTCCGGGCCCCGTCTACGCGCTGATGGGAAGCGCCATCCCCGGCGCCTTCCTCGTCTTCGCCTCCGCTCTCGCCGGGACCTGGGTCTACGGCAAGCTCGAGCCCAGACTTCCCCACTGATTCGCCCCTCAATCCACCGACCGGAGACCGCCCATGCTCTTTCGCCAGATCTTCGACCCCACCCTCGCCCAGTACAGCTATCTGATCGGCTGTCAGCGCACCAAGGAAGCGATCATCATCGATCCGGAGCGCGACATCGAGCGGTACCAGCGGATCGCGGAGGCGGAGGGGCTACGCATCACCGCGGTGACCGAGACCCATATCCATGCCGACTTCCTCTCCGGCGCGCGCGATCTCGGCGAGGCGACCGGCGCCAGGGTCTACCTCTCGAACGAGGGAGATGCCGATTGGAAATACGGCTGGCCCGCGGCGAGCTCGGCGGACGTCGTCCTGGTGCATGACGGGGACGAGTTCGAGGTCGGCAACATCCGCTTCAGGGTTCTCCACACCCCTGGCCACACACCGGAGCACGTGTGCTTCCTGGTCACCGATGTCGGCGGTGGCGCCTCGGAGCCCATGGGCATCCTCTCGGGTGACTTCGTCTTCGTCGGAGACCTCGGGCGCCCCGATCTCCTCGAGTCGGCGGCGGGACATGTCGGCGCCATGGAGCCCTCGGCGGAGCGCCTCTGGGAGTCGACCCATCTGCTGGAGCCACTTCCGGACCACCTCCAGATCTGGCCCGCTCACGGTGCCGGCTCCGCCTGCGGCAAGGCCCTCGGGGCGGTCCCCACTTCGACCCTTGGCTACGAGCGGCGCTTCAACGCCTCCCTCGGTCTCGCCGAGCTCGGACGTGAGGCGTTCGTCGAGGGCATCCTCGAGGGACAGCCCGAGCCGCCGCTCTACTTCGGCCGCATGAAGGTCGAGAACCGCGACGGCGCGGCAGCGCCACGTTCGGTGTCGGCGATTCCGACACTCGACGCCGCCACTCTCGCCGGCATGCTCGAGAACTGCGTCGTCATCGACACGCGTCGCGATCGCGCCGACTACCTCGGCCGGCACCTGAGAGGATCGATCTGGGCCCCGTGGGGCGGCGCCGATTTCCTCGCCGTGACCGGCAGCTACATCGATCCTGGAGAGACGATGGTGCTGGTCGGCGATCCCGCCCTCGGGACCGCCATGGCGGACGCTCTCTACCGCATCGGCCTGGACGACGTCGGTGGCATCGTCGACGTTGCAACGTTGGAGACGGTGCTCGCCGATGGCGCCGCGACGATCTCCACGGTCGGGTGGGACGCCGTGCGTGAGGAGATGGGCACGCCCGGGGTGCGGATCCTCGATGTGCGCCGTGCCGCCGAGAATGCCGTCGACGGAATCGACGGCGCGCAGAACATCGCCCACACGCGCCTCAAAGCCCGCATCGAGGAGCTCGACCCCGACCAGCGCTACCTCGTCCACTGCCGTACCGGGCACCGGGCCACCGCGGCCGTGTCTTTCCTGGAGCGACAGGGCTTCGAGGTCGTCCATGTCGGCTCCACGATCATGGACTGGGAACCGGCCGCCACCGCGTCGGCTCAGTCGACGTAGCCGAGGCTCTTGAGCTCTTCGATCGCCTCGGGCGGTAGCGACTGCTCGCCCCACTCGTAGGGAGCGAGCTCGGGCGGAGGGTTCTCGGCCCGCCGCCTGACGCTCGCCTCGCGCAGCCGCCTCCCCAGAGGCTGGTTGTCCGGGGCGAGATTGACGGTCTCACCGGGATCGGCGACGAGGTCGTAGAGTCGCGGCAGCAGGCTGTCGCGGTAGATCAGCTTGTGATCTCCGGAGACGATCGACCAGCTGCTGCCGGCCTCCGTCAGCGCCACATCGACGCCCGATCCGTCGAAGAGATTCTGGCCCGATACGTTCTCGGGAGCCTTCAGGTTCGCCGCCGACGCGAGCGAGGGGAACAGGTCGATCGCTCGCGAGAGGTCTTTCCAGCGCGAGCCCAGGCGCTTCGGTCGCCGGCCGGCCGGAAACTTCACGATCAGCGGCACGTGGATGACCTCCTCCCACATGTCGTGGCCGTGTCCGTAGCCGCTGTGCTCGTAGAGCTCCTCACCGTGGTCGGCCGTCAGAACGATCATCGTGTCGTCGTACAGACCGCTTTCGCGCAGCGCCAGGATCAGCGGGTCGATGACGCGCTGGTCGAAACGCTGGAAGCTCGACTCGTAGATGACGTTGAGGAAGTCGACGTCCCTCGGCTCGAGCTCGGCGCCCTCGTTCATGATCCGGCTCTTGATACCGACCTGGCGGAAGTTGACCCCGGCCTCGAGCGCCCTCTCCTCCTCCGGGTAGGGCGCGGCGTACTCCTCGACGTAGGCGCGGTTGCGGTACCGCACCTTGTAGGGGTAGTGGCAGGCGATGAAATGGATGTAGCCGAAGAAGGGCGCCTCGCGGGGTGCGGTGGCGAGCGCCAACGCCTTCCGGCTCAACCGCACGTCACCGACGGGGAGCCGTGCGTAGTGCTCGAACCCCCGGTCGAAGCCGAACATGGCGTCGAGATGCGGAATCTTGACCGTGGCCCAGGTGAAGTATCCGGCATCCCGGAAGTGCTCGGCCATCGTCGGTAACTGGGGGTGCAGGTACGGAAGCCAGGTCGAGCCCTGCTCGAGCTCCCTCGCCGTGACCCGATGCTGGTTGACGTGGAGCCCGGTGAAGAGGCTCGCCGTCGACGGCTTGGTCCAGTTCGCCTGAACGTAGTGACGCTCGAAAACCACGCTGTCGGGGTCCGCGGCGAGCGCATCGATGGCTGGCGTCGTCGGCCGATCGAACCCGTAGCAGCCCATCTTGTCGGGCCGGCAGGCATCCATGACGATCACCAGGACGTTGGGATGGTAGCGGGCACAGCCCGCCGTCGCGGCGGCGGCCAGCACCAGACCGAGCCCGGCGAGACGCTTCAGTCGCCGAAGATCCATCGGCTCCACAGGCCTCCAGCGACCGAATCGGGCAGTCGCAGACCGGACTGCTTCAGGGCCAGCGCGATCGAGCCCCGGTGGTGCGACTCGTGTGCGATCAGGTATCCCATCCAGCGAACGGGATCTCCACGAAACTCCCGGACCCGAGCCTCACCGCGCAGCGCTGCGCCGAGAAAGCTCTCCACGGCCCGCCCCGACTTGCGCAGCGAGCGGCGCAGCTCGCGCTTGGTCGGTGGGTTCTGCTTGTCGTAGCGAGCCAACCTGGGACGCTTCCCGGTGGCGTGGTGATGGAGCCAACCGAGACGGACCCGGTCGAGATGAAAGAACTGCGCCCGCACATCGCGCCCACGGGACCCCGTGTGCATCGCGTCCATACCTCCCCTTGGCACCTCGTTCAGCAGGAAGATCAGGATGTCGTTGTGCCGACGCCAGGTCCCGACGACCCGCTCGATGAGCCCCTCGCGCTCCACGCGCGGATCATAGCCCGAGTCAGCGCTCGCTGGCCGCGACCGTCCACTCGCCTCCTGCCTCAGACGAAATCTCGAAGCAGGATGCGAGCGAGGCCCAGCCTTGGAGGGCCTCGTCGGCCGCGACGGTACTGCCCGGCTGACGTTCGCTATCGTTGACTAGCAGAAAGGCCAGACTGGAGTCCCGGTCGAGGCCCCCGTGGGTACCCTCCTGCCGTCCTCCAAGCAGGCTCGCCCCGATCCGCGTCGGGATCATGCCCCAGGCGTAGCGGGGATCGAGCGACAGGATCACCGTCGCGGGGTTGTCGACCCAACGCCCCTCCAGGCTGTCGACCAGCCGGGCCAACGCGTCGGGATAGTAGCTCTCGATCGTGGCGTCGAACCAGGTGCTCCGGTCGCCGAGACCCTCGGTGAGAGCGCCGGAGGTCTCGAGCCGAGCGGCGACCGGCACCAACCTGAGGGGATCACCCTCGACGGGCTCGTAGCCGAAGCGCCTCGCCGGACGGTCCCCGGACCACCGGACCCGCGCCTCCTCTCCGCTCCTGCCCAGGACGGTGATCTCCCCGCCATCGGACACCCATGCCGCCAACTCGACGCTCTCGTGCGTCAGTGCCGCGGAGGCGGCCTCACGGGCACGGGCCGGATCGAGATAGAGGGCACCGTAGTTGACGGCACCGTAGAGCGCCACCACCAGGTCATCGGGACCGTCGAGCCGTTTGCCCAGCCGAAAACCACCGCCTCGCAGAGCATCGCGGAGGCCCTGTGTGTTCGAGACCTTCTCGGCACCGTTGCCGTGATCGGAGAGCAGGATGACCTGGAGGTCCCGTCCGTGCGCCTCGCGATGCGCCACGGTCACCCGGGCGAGGAAATCGCTCACCTTCTCGAGCACCTCGAGAGTCGCGTCGTCGCCGTCCAGATGGGCGGTCATGTCGGTCGAGGGTAGATGCGCGAAGACGAGACCGGGCTCGGGCCCGCCGAGCAGGACCTCTTCGAGCTCGCGCAGCAACTTGTCGCTCGACTTGATCGGCGAAAGGTAGAGATCCACCTTGGAGGTCAGGGTGTCGCTGTAGACGTGGAACTCCCCCTTCCAGGGATAGACCGAGCTCTTCTTCTTGCCCCCGTGCAGGAGATTCCGCTCGAAGTCGTAGCGGCGAATCTCGTACCCGGCGATGGTCCTCGGAAAGCCCAGGGGTTCGAGGATCGCGGTGAAGGCGACGTTGGTCATCGAGGGAAAGGTCGAGATCAGCCCGACCGGCTCGGGCCAGCCTCCGAACACGCCCTCGGCCTTCGCCTGCTGAACGACGCGCAGGGGCGCGCCGTCGAGTGCCAGGAGCAGTACCCGCGGTGCGCCGGGCTCCGCGAGGGGGCAGGGATCCACCGAAGCACCGGTCGATCCGTTGGGACTGGGCGGTCCGGGATTACCGATCGGTACGGGGCCCTGGAACCCCAGAAGAACGACGAGAGCGAGAACGGTGGGAGTCACGACAGCGGAAAGGCGGCGCGGTTCGACGTGCGGCCGATCCGGCTCCCAAGCTACGCCGAGAGGTCGTCGTTTGTCCACTACCCAACGGCGTGAAACGCGGCACGCGCCAGAACCGCGCCGTCTTTCCCGATCGACGACTCCGACGAGATCGGCGCCGTAGACCGGGACGCCGGGGTGCTAGACTTCGCGGCGTCACGGAGGTGTCATGAGAGAGCTACTACCCAAGCGTACGCAGGACTACATGGACCGGGCGCGCCACGTCGCCGAGACCGCCGTCCGACCCGTTGCCGCCGAGCTCGACCGGACCGGCGACTACCCGTGGAGCGTCATCGAGGCGCTGCGCGAAGCCGATCTGATGGGCATCTGGATTCCCGAGGAGTACGGTGGCCAGGGTGCCGGCGTGCTCGATCTGTGCGTCGTCGTCGAGGAGCTCTCGCGAGCCTGCGGCGGCGTCGGCGTGGCCTATGCGGTCAACGCGCTGGGGAGCTTTCCGATCATCGTCGGCGGGACCGAAGAGCAAAAGCACAAGTGGCTGCCGCTGGTCGCCAGCGGCGAGAAGCTGATCGCCTTCGGCCTTTCCGAGAAGGCCTCCGGCTCGGACGCCGGAAGTCTTACGACCCTCGCCGAGCGCGACGGCGGCGACTACGTGGTCAACGGCGACAAGAAGTGGAACACCAACGGCAACGCCGCCAGCCTCTACACGGTCTACGCGTCGACGCGGCCCGACCGCGGCCACCGCGGCATCTCCGCCCTTCTGGTCGAGAAGGGAACGCCGGGCTTCGAGATCGGCAGGCGTGAACAGCTGATGGGCATCCGCTGTGTCCCGGTGCACGAGCTGCACTTCCGCGACTGCCGGGTCCCGGCGGAGAACCTCCTCGGAGGCGGCGAAGGCAAGGGTTTCCGCAACGCCATGATGACGCTGGACCGGGCGCGCCCGGGAGTCGCGGCGCAGGCTCTGGGCCTGGCCCAGGGAGCGCTCGACTGGGCGCTGCGCTACACCTCGGAGCGGCAGCAGTTCGGCCAGTCGGTGCTCTCCTTCCAGGCGATCCAGTTCAAGGTCGCCGATCTGGCCACCGAGATCGAAGCGGCGCGGCAGATGGTCTACACGGCGGCGCGCGCCATCGACGCCGACCTGCCCAACACGACCAAGTTCGCCGCCATGTGCAAGGTCTTCGCGACCGATGTGGCGATGCGGGTCACCACAGAGGCGGTACAGCTCTTCGGCGGCTACGGCTACTGCCGCGACTACCCGATCGAGAAGTACATGCGTGACGCCAAGATCACCCAGATCTACGAAGGCGCCAACGAGATCCAGCGGCTCGTCATCGGCCGGGCACTCACCAAGGAATCCGGCAAGACGACCAGCCATCTCGACGTCAAGGTCGAGCACTTCGACGAGGCCGAGGTCGAGGCGGAGCCCGTCACGGTCTGACGGTCGAGCCTCGTAGCTACGCTCAGACGAGCTGCCGGTCGACCTCGACCGGCTCGTCGTAGTCGACCCCTTCGACCTCGAAGCCGAAGAGCTGTCGGAACTCGCGCTTGAAGCCGACCCAGTCGCTGATCTCGTTGAGATTCTCGGTCGAGACGACCTTCCACAGCTCCTGAATACCGGCCTGGATCGCGGGATCCATCTCGAGGTCGTCCAGACGGATCCGTCGCAGGTCGTCAACGACCGGCGTCCCGCCAGGACCGAGATGGTCGCGAAACAGCCGGATCATCTGGTCGATCGGGACCTCGTGGGTGCCGGCCTCCTTCATCAGGCGATAGAGCAGGCTCTTGTACAGCGGTACCGCCGGGATCACGGCGGAGGCCTGGGTCACGGCGGCCTTGTTGACGCTCACCCAGGCACCACCTCCGACCAGATCCAGGAGGAGCGTGTGGAGGCGATTGCAGGTCGCCTCGAGGTGCTCCTTGGCGCGCCCGATGGTGCCGGTGCGGTAGATCGGATGGGTGACCCGGGGACCGATGTAGGAGTAAGCGACCGTCTTGGCGCCATCGGCGAGCAGCCCCTCGGCCGCCAGCCGACGCACCCACAGCTCCCAGTCCTCCCCGCCCATCACCTTGACCGTCGCCTCGATCTCCTCTTCGCTCGCCGGCTCCCAATCGGTGCTCGAAACGCTCTCGTCACGGAGCTCGATGTGCTTGCCTCCGTGGGGCGTCCCGATCGGTTTGATGACGCTGGTCCAGACCGTCTCCGAGTCCGGGTCCTTGCGGCGCGGGCTGGCCAGGCTGTAGACCACCAGGTCGACCGGGCCGTGGCGCTCGGCGAGCGCGTCGACGACCTGGTCCTTGACCTCGTGAGAGAAGGCGTCGCCGTTGATCGTCTCGACCCGGCGGCCCTCCTCGCGGGCCAGGCGGTGGACCTCGGCCAAGTTGTACCAGCCGGCGCTGGCCGTCTTGCGCTCCGTCGGCGGACGCTCGAAGCAGACCCCGAGCGCCTCGGCGCCCCAGCTCCAGACGAGAGTGATCAGCGAGGCGAGACCGTAACCGGTGCTCGAACCGAGGACCAGGACACGCCCGATCCCGGAGCCGTCACCCGCCGTCCGGGCCGCCTCCACCTGACGTCGCACGCTGACGGCACAGCCCTCCGGGTGCGCGTTGGTGCAGATGAAGCCCCGGATCTTGGGGCTGACAACGCTCTTGGGCATGGCGATCTCCAGGACGGGGGACGGCCGACTCTATCTCAAGCGCAGCTCTGGTGACGCCTCGCTGGCGGCCGCTCGGGTCGCCACCGCGACTCAGTACCGCCAGCTCGTCAGGTCCGCTCCCTCCGGCGCCTTCGATTCGATCAGCTCGAGAATCCGCGGCAGATACATCGTGTTGTAGCGCAGCCGCGAGATGGCGTTCGGATTGTCGTGGTCGCCGTTCCAGCAGTGCTCGGCCCGGTCGCCGTAGTCGATGTCGCCCCCGTAGTAGGGATCGGTGGTCGACTCGAGGAACGCCTCCACCTCGTAGACGGCGTTGTTGAGGTAGTAGTTGTCCATGTCGCCGGTGTAGATGTGGATCTTGCCCTCGAGGGCCGGTCCGATCTCGGCCCAGTCACGCTCCAGGATGTGCCCCAGGTCATAGTTCTCGCGCCAGTACTCGGCGACCTCCGGGTCGATCTCCCCGGTCAGCTTGTCCCACAGGCGCGCCGGGTAACCGCCCGGACCGACCGGCGAGTAGACCGCCTCCCAGATGTCGAACTGCTGGCCCGAGCGCGTCTTCGTCCCCAGCGCCAGCTCCATGTGGTTGTCGTCCTCGATCGTCATGTCGACGTGGCCGAGATAGTTCCGCCGCCCGACGCGATGGATCTTCGAGAACGGACCGGTCCGGTAGTAGGCGTTGTCGTCCTCGTAGATGTCGACCGTCATGTAGTGCGAGAAGTCGATCGGGTCGGGGCATGCGGCGAAGGTGCCGCCGTACTCCTCGGGATAGAAGACCTGCACCGCCAGCGCCTCCCAGCCGCCCGTGGACCCGCCGTAGAGGAACCGCGACCAGCCCTCGCCGAGACCCCGGAACTGCTCCTCGATGTAGGGAAGCAGCTCGTAGGTGATGGCATCGCCGTAGGGGCCGAGGTTGGCCGAGTTCACGGCGTACGAGTCGTCGTAGTAGGGGTTGGCGTGCTGGATCTCGATCACCAGGTAGCGCGGGTGATCGGGCGAGATCCACGTCTGGTAGAGCGCGTAGGCCTCCTCCTGCTGGATGCGGTTGTAGCAGTCGAGGTCGAAGCGCGACGAGTACTCGCACTCGAGGTCGGGATCGGGCGGCTCGGTGCGAAAGCCGCCGAAGTCGGCCGGGAAGTGCCCGTGGAAGACCATCAGGGGATAGTGCGCCTCTGGATGCTCGTCGAAGCCCCACGGCACCAGCACGTGAGCGCCAAGGTACATGTCGCGTCCCCAGTAGTCGGAGAGCAACTTCGAGCGGATCTTGACGTGACGGACGAACTCGGTGTCCTCGGGCTCCTCGACGTCCGGCATGGCCTCGGTCAGCTCGACCTCGATGCGGGCCGGCTGCGTCGGATCGAAGGTCACCTTGCGGGGCTCGGAGTAGAGATTGCCCGGCTCGCGGTTCCACTGCTGCCCCGCGGCCCAGCTGGCCGGAAGCGACAGCACCCTGCCGTCGGCGAGCTCGAAGGTGTCGTAGCGGTTCAACACCGCCTGGATCCAGTACTCGCCCGGTGGCACGTCGCCGAGCCGACGTGTCGGATAGCCGAAGTGGTCGACCTCGAAGGGCACCGCGACTCCGGGGCGCCAGTCCTCGACGTCTGCGCCGAAGACTTGACCGGTACCGATCCCCCAACCGATCTGGAAGCGCGGCTCGCGCTCGCCATCGGTCGCCAGCAGAAGCAACACCCTGCCGTCGAGCGGCTCGGAGGCGACCTCCCCGGAGACGGAGACGCTAACCTCGAACTCGGAGGCCACCGCCACGGGCGCGGCCACCATGCAGACAACGATGCAGCAGGCACACACCGCCCCTGTTCCGACAACTCCCCTCATTTCAACCTCCCCCGCCCTGTGGCGGCTACAGACCCGCGGCACTGAAGGTGTCGCAGGAGTCCAGATCTCCGGTCTCGAGACCGCGGCGGAACCACTCGACGCGCTGGGCCGACGTGCCGTGCGTGAACCCGTCCGGATTGACCGTTCCGGTGGACATCCGCTGCAGACGATCGTCGCCGATCGCCGCCGCGGCGTTCAGCGCTTCCTCGACGTCACCGGCCTCGAGGATGTCGCGCTGTGCGGTGCTGTGCCCCCAGAGACCGGCGAAGCAGTCGGCCTGGAGCTCCATGAGCACCGAGAGCTGGTTCGCCGCGTTGGGACGCCGGCGCTGCAGGTCCCGCACCTGGGGCTCGATTCCGGTGACCTTCTGCACGTGATGACCGATCTCATGCGCCAGGACGTAGGCCTGGGCGAAGTCACCCGAGGCGCCGAAGCGAGCACGCAACTCCTCGTAGAAACCGAGATCGATGTAGACCTTCTCGTCGGCGGGACAGTAGAACGGCCCTGTCGCCGCCGAGGCGAACCCGCACGCCGAGCTCACCGCATCGCGGAACAGCACCAGCTTGGCCTCGCGGTAGGCCATCCCGTGAGACGGGAGCTCCGAAGACCATCCGGCCTGGGCGTCATCGAGCACGAACGAGACGAACTCGACCATCCTCTCTTCCTCAGCGCTCGTCGCGGCCGGGGATTGCGAGGGGCCGGGGGCCGTCTCGAAGGCGGGTCCTCCCCCACCGCCGGCCCCCGTCGACAGGAGCATCTGCAGGGGGTCGAGGCCGAAGAGATAGCTGAGGATCAGAATGAAGATCAGCCCACCGCATCCCATCGGCGCGGGCCGTCGATAGGCGGGTCGCTGACCGCGGCGGTCCTCGATGTTACGGCTCTTACCTCGTGGCGTCCATCGCATGGGTGCCGACTAATCTAGCAGAAGCCACCCGGGCACGGCGGCCGGCGCTGCCGCCGCCGTGAAACAGGAGGGATCCGGCGTCAGGCCGGCTGCTGCCGGCGACCGGTCAGGACCCGACCGACCCGGTTCATCTGGTGCCAGGCCTCGCGCGCGCACATCTGCATCCCGGGAACCGGGAACTTCCAGGCGCTGAACTTCGCCTTCCAGAAAAAGGTCACCGAGAGGGTGAAGGTCGGGACGCTGGTGATGTGCCACCAGTGCACGGGGATGAAGAGGATCTCTCCCGGATGCAGCGGAAAACGCATCGGTACGGCCTTCTCGAACTTCGGATACTTCTCGAGATCGACCGAGTCGGACTGGATCGCACGGCCGTCGAGCTCGGAGAACAACGGGCTCTTCTGGTACCACCGGCGCGGGTAGAGGTAGTGGTACTGCTCCGGCGAATAGAGCGTGACGGTCTTCTCTCCCTGGAGCTGGCAGAGGAAGGCCTCGGTCGAACCGTGGATGTGACCGGGCATGCAACTGTCGCAGCCGGCGAAGAGCAGCGGCTCCCAGGGCGGCTTCAGGTCGACGTATCGACTCACGTCCACGTCCGGCACCAGGCCGGGCGAGACCATCCGCAGGGAGTGCTCGGTCATGTAGAACCGCCGGTCGCCCGGCTGGCCGTTCTCCGGGTCCCCCATCAGCAGGTCGAGAACCTCCCCGAAGGGCATCTGCCGGTCCTCCCGCTCCTCCTGAATGCGGTACCAGTGGCCGAAATCGGCGTCCTCCCGGTAGTGGACCGTGACCTCTGAGTCTCCGGCTATCGACTTCAGATACTCCGGAGTCCACTTCGTCATCGCGCCCCACTTGTCGGCTACGCCACTGATGACGACCGGCTTGTTGCGGCGCAGATAGTGGGTCTCGAAGTGCTCCCGGGTCGGGGCTTCCAGGCGATCGATCTCGACCGAAGGACTCATGAACGCGATCAGTACGAAAAGTCAGGTGAGGACGGCGACCAGCGAATCCTAGCACCACCCGCGACGCCGGACAGTGCACCATTTCGACGAAAACCCACCCCACGGGGTGGGGGCCCCGGCCACCTTCCGACGGATTCCCTTGCGCGGGCACTCCCAGTCATGATTAAGGTTCGTCATGAGCCAGCCGCCAGTGCCATCCCAGCCAGCCAAAAAGTCCCCAGCGAAGAAGCTCCCCTCGGTCCGGAGGCGCTCCATCGGCGAAGCCGCCGAAGACTGGGTCGATGTCCGACCTCTCGATCCCGCACATCCGTATCCGACGCTCGTCACTCCGAAGCACGAGACGCTCAGCCTGCCGGTGTGGGCGAGCGACAACGTCGACTTCATCCGCAAGCTCTACGAGGAGAAGCGCTCGGTCCTGTTCCGGGACTTCGACCTCGGCGGTATCGAGGGATTCGAGGCCGTCGTCGACACCGTCTCTGAGGGACCCCGGCTCGCCTACCGCGACCGGTCGACGCCACGCAAGACCTTCGGCGACCGCATCTACAACACGACGACCTATCCGCCGCAGTACCGCATCCGCCTCCACAACGAGGGCAGCTACTGGGTCGCCTGGGCGCTCAAGGCCTTCTTCGGCTGCATCACGGCTCCACCGGTCGGAGGCGGGACCCCGATCGGCGACATGCACGAGGCCTATCGCCGCATCGATCCCGACATCCGCGACGCCTTCGAGCGCAAGCAGTGGATGCTGGTTCGCAACTACAACGAGGGCTTCAGCTTGCCGTGGCAGGAGGTCTTCCAGACCGACAGCCGCGAAGAGGTCGAGGCCTACTGCGCCGAGAACGCGATCGAGCTCGAGTGGAAAGACGACGACAGGCTGCGCACCCGCCAGGTGCGCCCGGCCTTCCGCGATCATCCGCGGACCGGCGAGAGGCTCTGGTTCAACCACGCCGCCTTCTTCCACCACACCGCACTCGACGCGGAGCTGCACGAGGCGCTGACCGCGGACTTCGCTCCCGACGAGCTGCCGTACAACACCTACTACGGCGATGGCTCCCCCATCGAGCCCGAGGTGGTCCGGCATGTCCTCGACATCTACGACGACATCGAGATCGCCTTCAGCTGGCAGGAAGGCGATGTCCATCTGATCGACAACATGCGGCTCGCCCACGCCCGCCAATCGTACGAGGGCGACCGGCTGATCCTCGTCGCCTTGACCGAGGGCTACAAGCCCTAGCCGAACGTCAGCCGAGCGCGACGTCGAGCACCATCATCACCACGAAGCCGAACAGCGTCCCGACGGTCGCCAGGTCGGCGGAGCCCCCCTGTTGCGACTCGGGGATGAGCTCCTCGACGACGACGAAGATCATCGCGCCCGCCGCGAACGCGAGGCCGTAGGGCAACAGAGCCTGACTGGCGAGGACCGCGGCGGCTCCGACGACTGCCGCCACCGGCTCGACCACCGCCGAGAGCTGGCCGTACCAGAAGCTGCGGCCGACCGAGACGCCTTCGCGCCGCAGCGGCATCGCCACCGCCATGCCCTCGGGGAAGTTCTGCAGCCCGATACCCACGGCGAGCGCGATCGCGGCACTCAGCGTGGCGTGCCCGCCCAGATCGGGATGCGCCGCGGCGCCGAAGGCCACGCCCACCGCCAGGCCTTCCGGGATGTTGTGCAGAGTGATCGCGAGGACCAGCAGCACCGCGCGATCCCAGGCGGTTCGTACGCCCTCGGCCTCGGAACGGGGCAGCCCCGGATGGAGGTGCGGTAGGACACTATCGATCAGACGCAGGAAACCCCCGCCGACCAGAAAGCCGAGGGCCGCCGGAAGCCAGGGGATACCGCCCCGGGCCTCGGCGATGTCGATCGAGGGCAGTAGCAGCGACCAGACGCTGGCGGCGATCATCACGCCGGCCGCGAAGCCCAGCATCACGTCGAGCAGCTTCTGCGACGGGCGGCGGGCGAAGACGACGAGAAACGCCCCCAGGGCGGTGACTCCCCAGGTTCCGATGCCGGCCAGAAACGCCTGCTGCACGGGACCCAGATCGCGAAACCACTCCATGACGCGGATCTACGGTTCCAGGTCGGGCGGTGCCGGATCCCTCCCCGGATCCGGCCCTCCCAAGGATCAGCCGGCGGAAGCCTCCGGCTCGATAGGCTGTTCGAGAAGCGGTTTGCCGAAGGCCTTGACGGTGAAGACCGGGCAGTCGGCCGCGCGCACGACCTGTTCCGTCGTGCTTCCGGTGAGCAGCCGCTCGAGTCCCGAGAGCCCGTGTGTCGAGATGACGATCATGTCGCTGCCCTGCTCGTTGGCGAATGTCGCGATCTCGGTCGCCGCACGGCCACCGAGCACGTACTTGTCGTAGTCGGCCCTCACCGTCCCCGGCAGTTGTCCCATCGCGCGGTCCATGGCCTCCAGGCTGACGCTCTTGACCGAGTTGATGTCGAAAACGGTCGCCACCGGGCCGTAGAGCGTCGGGTAGGTTTGGATCTCGACGACGTGGAGCAGTTGCAGCGACGCCCGGTAGCGCAGGGCCAGATCGTTGCCGGTGGCGAGAGCCGCCAGCGAATGCTCCGAGAAGTCGATCGGCACGAGAATCTTCTCCACCGCCTCGACCTCACGCGGCGGATCGGCGTCGCGCAGCGTCAGCACCGGGCACTCGGAGTGGCGCAGCACCTCGGTCGCGACGCTCCCCATGAAGAGCCGAGCCGGCCCGCGGCGCCCGTGGGTTCCCATGACGATGAGATCGATGTCGTGCTCGCCCGCGTACTCGAGAATGAGCGGACCTGGGGCGAACCCACGCACCTGGGCCTCGACGACACGGAGGTTCTCGCGATGCTCGTCGGTCAGCAGCCCGGCCATCTGCTCCGCGGACAGCTCCATCGATCGCTGCAAGAGCTCGCCCCCATCGGGGAAATGGAGGTCGGCGTTGGCCGGATCGTCCGCATGTAGTGTCACGGCGTTGAGCATGTGCAGCTCGGCGTCGTACTCCTTGGCCAGGAAGATGGCGTGATCGAGCGCCTGCGTGGCACAACCCGAAAAGTCTGTCGGATAGAGGATGCGGCGGATGTTCATGGCTACCTCCTTCCCTTCGATTGTGCGCCCCGCCAGCGGGCCCGCCAACACCTGCCGGGACAGTCCGTGCGCCTACCTCGGCGAGTAGGCGGCGCACCTGGCGCTCCGCGGCGCGGTGTCACCTCTCCTCGAGGAATCGCTCGAGCAACCGGAACGAGATCCCCATGAGATCGCGCTCGGTGATGATGCCGACCAGTCGGTGCTCTTCGTCGATCACCGCCAGGCAGGAGACCGCCCTGGTCTTCATCACGTGGATCGCTTCGAGCGTCGTCGTCCAGGGGAACACCGTGACGACGTCGCGCTCCATGATGTCGCGCACCTGAACGGTCTTCCTTCCGCCTTCGGTGAGCGCACTCGCCATCAGACGAAGCAGGACCCGGTGCGAGACCAGGCCGACCAGCCGGTTGTCGCGGTCCTCCACCGGCACGTGCCGTACGTGCCGCCAATCCATCAGGTGCGCGGCCAGATCGACCGGCTCCCTCTCGCTGATGGTGAACAGATCGGTCGACATCAGCTGGTCGACGGTCCGATAGTGATGGGCCTTGGTCTCGGACGTGTCGTGCTCGGGCACGTCCCATGAATCCACCGGCTTGCCCGACTGCTGCTGGTGGTGCATCGACGAGACGAGAGTGGCGAGCACCTCGGCCCGGGGACCGCGGTCCCTGATCCGGTCGAGCGAGAGGACCTGCCACCAGGCACCGGTGCGCAACTTCGAGACCCGCCGCTCGATGATCGCCAGGTTGCGGTCGATATCGGCGGTATCGACCTGTCGCGACTCGAGCCCGCGCCGCGCCAGTGGCAGGAGCTCCTCCAGGATCAGCTCGGCGGCCGAGATCTCCTCGCGATCCATCCAGCTCATCTGCGAGCGCAGCCCGAGACGGGCCGCGGCGACGAAGTTGTCCTTCACGGCGTCGAACGACATCCGGCTGGCGGGATTGCCGTACTCGCTCCAGGCTCCGTACATCAGGCCCAGCCAGAAAGCCGAGTTGGCGATCTCGTCGGGAATGCTCGGACCCGACGGAAGCAGTCGATTCTCGATCCGCAGGTGCGGCTTGCCGTCGGAGTGTCCGTAGCAGATGCGGTTCCAGCGGTAGACCGTTCCGTTGTGGAGGAAGAGCGCGCGGAGCTTGGGAACACCGCCTTCGTCGAGCACGGCGAGCGAGTTCTCGTCGTCGTCCGAGCCCAGAACCACCCGGAAACGACCGATGTCCTCCTTGAGGATCTCGACGGGGGACTCCTTCAGCCAATGGGTTCCGAAGCTCACCCGGGGCTGCTGGTGACGATGCTCCATCAACCCCGGCCGCCGCGTATCGACCGACTGCTGAAACAGCGCGATCCGGGTCTCGGCCCACAGCCGGCGTCCGAGCAGGAGCGGCGAGTTGACCGCCGCGGCGAGCACCGGCGCCGCCACCAGCTGGGCGATGTTGTACTGCTCGACGAAGTTCTCCGGGGCGACCTGCAGATGTACCTGGAAGCTCGTGTTGCAGGCCTCGAACATGACGTTGTCGTGGCGCACGATGAGCTCGTCGCGCCCCTTGATGCGAAACTCGAAATCCCCGCCGCGCAGCTCCCGCATCGCGTCGTTCAGCCGGTAGTAACGGTTTCGCGGCGTCATCGACTCGAGGGTCAGGTCCGACTTGACCATCGTCGGCAGGATGCCGCACAACAGAATCTCGGAGTCGTGCTTTCGGGCCGCCGCTTCGGCCTCCTCGATGAGGCCGACGAGCTGCTTCTGGAGATCGCTGAAGCAGGAGCCCGCGAAGAGCACCGGATTCAGGTTGAACTCCATGTTGAACTGACCCAGCTCGGTGGTGAAGCGCTCGTCCTCGAGCTCGCCGAGGACCTTTGCCGAGCGCATCGCCGGGCGCCAGCCGCGATCGACCAGGAAGACCTCCTGCTCCGCGCCGATGCGGGTGATGTCGGACTCGATCATCCCGGCCTCGAGCATGCGTTCGAGAGCGCTCACGTCGTTGAGCAACCGGCGCGTGAACCGCCGTCGCTGCTCGTCGTCGATGGGGGTGCCCTGCACCTCTTTGCCCAAGTCCGACCTCCGTGGTTGATCCTGCGTATTATCGCTCGTCTTTCCTCGGACGTCACAACACGCTGTCGGGCAGGCCGAAGCCACCTTGGCAGGCCTCACCTCGCCCCACCCCATCGGGTGGGCTCGGACACCGCCCGAAAGTGTGAGCTCGACTATCCCGATTGGGGTCGATCTGAGCGAGTGCTTTGCGCACACTGGACGGCAGGTCGACGCACTGTCGCCCCGAAGCGATGAGTTCTTCTCTCTCAGCCTGGAGGATGGTCCAGCCTGGCGTGCCGCTGGAACTGTACGAGGGTCCTTTACCGGTCCCCGGACCGGGTGAAGCCCTCATCGAGGTCGCCGCCTGTGGCCTCTGCCACACCGACGTGAGCTTCCTTTACGGCGGAGTCAGGACCAACGCTCCCCTTCCCCTGACGCTTGGCCACGAGATCTTCGGCCGCGTCGTCGCCGCCCCCGACGGCGATGGGCTGCTCGACCGCACCGTCATCGTCCCCGCCGTCCTGCCGTGCGGCGACTGCGATCTGTGCCGGGCCGGGCGCGGCAACATCTGCCGCCGTCAGTACATGCCGGGCAACGACTTCCACGGCGGATTCGCCTCTCACCTCGTCGCGCCGACGACCCACCTCATTCCGGTACCGCCCGAGATGGAGGACCGCACCGCTCTCGCCGTCGTCGCGGACGCCGTCAGTACCGCCTACCAGGCCGTACTGCGCTCCGCGGTGGCGAAGGACGAGATGCTCGTCGTGGTGGGGGCCGGGGGCGTCGGGACCTTCGCCATCCAGACCGCCAAGGTGCTGGGAGCGCATGTCGCCGCGATCGACATCTCGCCGGACCGCCTGGCCGCGGTCGAGCCCTGGGTCGACCTGGCGCTCGACGCATCGGCGCTCGGCCCGCGCGACATCAAGAGCGCCGTCCTCGACTACGAGAAGGAGCACGGCATCGCCGGCCCGGGACGGAAGATCCTCGAGTGCTCGGGCAGCGCGCCCGGCCAGGCAATGGCCTATGCCCTGCTGACCTTCGACGCCTGCCTCGTGGTCGTCGGCTACACCCGCGACAAGATCGACGTGCGGCTCTCCAACCTGATGGCGTTCGACGCCCAGGTCATCGGCAACTGGGGCTGCCTCCCCGAACACTTCCCGCGGTTGCTCGAGCTTATCGCCAGTGGCGATATCGAGCTCGAGCCCTTCGTCGAGTATCACCCGATGAGCCGCCTCAACGACCTTCTGCGCGGCGAGAGCTCTCGCCGCCCAATCCTCCTACCGGACTTCTGATCATGAGAGAACTCGAGAACCACCAGCTCGTTGCGGACTACACCTTCGAGCGCATCGGCTACGAGCGCCGGCCGCTGCTCGACAGCGAGGGCAACCCCGTCCCCGGGCTCTACAACGCATGGATCGTGCTCGACAACCCGTCGCAGCTCAACTCCTACACCACCGGCATGGTCAAGGAGGTGATCCTCGCCTTCCGGCGCGCCTCGATGGAGCGCGACGTCGTCTGTGCCGTCTTCACCGGCGTCGGCGATCGGTCCTTCTGTACCGGTGGCAACACGGCCGAGTACTCCGAGGTCTACTCGGGTCGCCCTCTCGAGTACCGCCAGTACATGCGTTTGTTCAACGACATGGTGACGGCGATTCTCGAATGCGACAAGCCGGTGATCAACCGCGTCAACGGCATGCGGGTCGCCGGCGGCCAGGAGATCGGCATGGCCTGCGATTTCTCGATCGCCGCCGACACCGCGGTGTTCGGTCAGGCCGGACCCCGTCACGGCTCGGCACCCGACGGAGGCTCGACCGACTTCCTGCCGCTCTACGTCGGCTTCGCCCGCGCCATGGAGTCGTGCACCCTGTGTGAGATGTGGAGCGCCTACGAGGCCCACCGCATCGGACTGATCAACGAGGTCGTGCCGGTCCTCAAGGAGAACGGCGAGTGGGTCGCCAACCCGCGCGTCATCACCGACCGCTGGCTCGAGCACGGAGCCGTGGTCTACGGCGACTTCGTGAGCGGTGCCGAGATGAAGGCCGCCGCCGAGCGTCTGAAGACCTGCGAGACCGACATGTCCCGCCTCGACGAGACCGTCGAGCGTCTGACCTGGAAGCTCGCCAACACGGTCCCGGACTGCCTCACCAAGACCATCGAGTCGGTGCGCAAGCACAAGCTCGAGCACTGGCACCGCAACCGGGAGTCCAACCGGGCCTGGCTGTCGCTCAACATGAACACCGAGGCCAAGGCCGGCTTCCGCGCTTTCCATCGCGGCGAACGCGATGAGCGCGAGATCGACTTCTTAGAGCTGCGTCGCCGCCTGGCGGCCGGCGAAGAATGGGGCGACGAGCTCATCGCCGCGGTCTCTCCCCACATGCGCCGCACGGCCGAACCGGTGAAGGTCTGACGTGACTGCGACACTTCCGCAGTGGAAAACCCTCGACCTCGACGAGACGCTGCAGCTGTGCGTCGATCTGATCGAGGACACCGACTTCCCCACCGTCCGCCGCTGGCGCGAGCAGGGCGGCAAGGTGGTAGGACACTTCCAGGTCTACTTTCCGGAGGAGCTGGCCCACGCGGCCGGGATCCTGCCGGTCAAGATCGCCGGCGCGCCGATCGAGGCGATGCAGGCGGAGGCGCGCTTCGGCTCCTATCTCTGCTCCATCCTGAAGACCTCGCTCGAGCTTCAGCTGAGCGGCCGCCTGGAGCTCGACGCCTTCGTCAGCCATCCGATCTGTGACGCGGCGCGCAACCTAGCCGCGGTCTGGGGACGCAACACCGACTACTCGAGCCAGATCCTCTACCTGCCGCAGAACGCCAACTCGGCGCACAGTGCCTCGTACCTCACCGACGAGTACCGCCGGGTGCTCGGCGACCTCGAAGAGCTCGCCGGTCGCAGGGTGGACGACGCCGAGATCGAGCGGTCGATCGAGCTCTTCAACCACAATCGCGCTCTCCTGCGACGCCTCTACGACGTCAAGCGGGACTCCCCCTGGCTGATCGCGGCCGAGGAGGCCTACGCCCTGGTGGTGCTGGCCGGGAGACTGCCCCGCGAAGAGCACAACGAGCTGATGGAGTCGATTCTCGACCGTCTCCCCGAGCGTGAAGCCAAGGCGAGGGACCGGATCCGTGTCGTCCTCGAAGGGGGCTTCTGCGAGCAGCCGCCCCTCGATCTGATCCGCATGGTCGGCCGCTCCTGCTACCTGGTCGACGACGACCTGCTGATCGGGCTGCGCTACCTGACCGAGGACGTGCCGACGAACGGCGACCCCGTCGCCAGCCTCGCCGAGTCGTACCTCGAGCGCTCCTCCTACAGCCCGGTCCAGCACGACCTGCGAAAGCCCAAGGAGCGCATGCTGCTCGACAGGATCCGCGGCTCGAAGGCCGACGCCGCGATCCTAACAGCGGCCAAGATGTGCGAGCCCGGCCTCGAGGAGCAGGTCACCTACACGCAGGCGCTCGACGCGGAGGGCATCCCCTACTTCGTCAGCGAGTTCCAGGAGTCGATGACCAGCTTCGAGCACCTCGAGCTGCAGCTCGAGACGTTCGTCGAGAATCTCTTGTTCGACTGAGGAGAGCCATGCAGACCGAAGACCTCCAGAGCGGCGACACCGCGAACATCGTCGGCCGCGCCGCAACCCAGGGCACCGAGCTGATCGGTAGCTGGTTCAACGGCCTCGACGAGAGCGCCAAGGGGGACGTGGGCGCCGCCTACGTCTTCGTGATGGGCAGCTTCGCCGAGATCCTGCGCACCTTCGACTTCCCCATCGTCTTTCCCGAGATCAACTCCCTGCAGACGGCGGCGCGCAAGGTCGCCGACAAGTATCTCAACGTGGCGGAGGACTACGGCTACTCGCCCGACATCTGCGGCTACGTCAAGGCGGACGTCGGGGTGCAGCTCGGTGGACGCAAGCACCCGGCGGCGGAGATTCCCAAGCCGGCGCTGGCGGTCCTCACCAACGCCTGCAACACCTACGTCAAGTGGGCGGAGATCTGGGAGCGTTTCTACGACACCCGCGTCTTCACGCTCGACGTTCCGGGCTCGCGCAGCGAGGACCACGTCACCGAGGTCGGCAGCGACGACTTCGAGCGTGACCGGCGCTACGTCGAGGGCCAGATCCGCGAGCTCATCGGGCTGTGCGAGGAGATGACCGGCCGGGCGCTCGATCCCGAGCGACTCCGGGAGACGCTCCATCAGACCAACCGAATGAACGCCGCCTGGGCCGAGCTGGTGGACATCAACCGCGCCAGCCCCGCGCCCTTCAGCGCTCTCACCGACGGCACCGTCTATCTCGGCGTGGCCAACGCGCTTCGCGGCACCGAGGCCGGGGCCCGCTACTTCGAGGATCTCGTCGAGGAGATGAAGTACAAGGCGGACAGGGCCATCGGGACGGCGTTCGAGGAGAGCTACCGGCTCGCTTTCGTCGGCGTGCCCTGCTACCCGATCTTCCGCCGCTTCAACGAGATGTTCAACGAGTGGGGCGGCCAGTTCGTCACCTCGACGTATCTCTGGTTCGCCTCCGGCGGCAGCCATCTCGGTTACCAGTACGACCTCGATGATCCGATCGCCAGCCTCGCCGAGGGCACCCTGCTCTCCGTCCGGGACGCGATGGACACCATGTTCCACCAGAACCGGGTGCTCGAGCGCATGATCGACGAGTTCGAGCTCGACGGCATCGTCTATCACCCGATCAAGAGCTGTCGCACCGTCTCGACCGGTCTCGCCGACAGCCGCCGGTGCCTGATGGAGGCCCGGGACATTCCCTGCCTGTTCATCGAGTCGGACATGATGGATCAGCGGGTCGTCTCGGAGGCCCAGATGAAGAATCGCGTCGACGCCTTCTTCGAGGGCCTCGCGGCCCGCAGGATGCGCGAAGCGAGAGAGGAGAACGGCTGATGTCTTTCGCCGCCGGAGTCGACGTAGGCTCCACTCAGACCAAGGCGGTCATCGTCAACGAGAACGAGGAGATCGTCGGCCGAGCGCTGACCGACACCGGTGCCAACGTCATCTCCGCCGCCGAAAGCGCCTTCGCCTCGGCCCTCGAGGACGCCGGCCTTCTCGAAGAAGAGGTGGAGATGGTCATCGGTACCGGCTACGGCCGCTACCGGGTCACCTTCGGCCACGATCAGGTGACCGAGATCAGCTGCCACGCCCGGGGCGCGCTCAAGATGTTTCCCGGCACCCGGACGGTGCTCGACATGGGCGGCCAGGACACCAAGGCGATCAAGATCGGCCGCCGCGGGGATGTCGAGGACTTCTGCATGAACGACAAGTGCGCCGCCGGCACCGGCCGCTTCCTCGGCGCCGCTTCCGTGGCCCTCGAGATTCCGCTCTCCGACCTCGGTCCGACGGCGCTGCGGGCCACCCGCGCCACCCGCATCTCGACCACCTGCACCGTCTTCGCCGAGTCGGAGATCCTCTCCTGGCTCGGCAAGGGCAAGAAGGTCGAGGACATCCTGGCGGGCGTCCACTCCTCGATCGCGTCTCGCTCGATCGGCCTGCTGCGCCGCGTCGGGCTCGAGCCGGAGATCACCTTCACCGGAGGCGTGGCCAAGAACATCGGCATGATCGAGAACCTGGAGCGCCGCCTCGACACCAAGATCAACGTCAGCGACGACTCGCACTTCATGGGGGCCCTGGGCGCGGCGCTCTTCGGCCTCGACTACATCCGTACGGGACGGGTGCCGCACCCCCGGACCGAGGAGGCAGCGATCGAACAGGAGGTCGGAGGATGACCTACACCGCCGGAATCGACGTCGGCTCGACCTACACCAAGGCCGTCGTCGTCAAAGACGGTCGCGACATCGTCGGTCGCGGCATCGCCAAGACCGGCTTCCGTCTGCCGAAGGTCTCGTCGAGGACGCTCGACGCGGCGATCGCCGACGCCGGCATCGACGAGGGCGAGGTCCGCTACGTCGTCGCCACCGGTTTCGGTCGCCACCAGGCGCCGAGACGCGACATCCAGGTCACCGACCTGACCGCCGCGGCGCGCGGCGCCCGGCTGCTCTTCCCCGGGACCCGCACGATCCTCGATATCGGCGGCCAGACGATGAAGGCCTCGCGGCTCGACGACAGCTCCAAGGTGCGCTCGTTCCGCTTGAACGACAAGTGCGCCGCCGGTACCGGAGCCTTCATCGAGAAGACCGCGCGCTACATGGGCTACGAGACCGAGGAGATCGGGCCGCTGGCCGCGACCTCCAAGGAGCCGGCGCCGATCTCTGGCGTCTGCGCCGTCTTCGCCGAGTCGGAGGTCATCAACCATCTATCCTTCGGCCGCTCCCCCGCCGACATCATGCAGGGCTCGATCGTCTCCCTGGTCGGGCGCTCCGTCCAGTTGATGAAGCGGGTCGGCATGGAGCCGGAGTTCACCCTGCTCGGCGGCATTCTACGCTTCGAGACCATGGTGAGAGAGGTCGCCGAAGCCCTCGACGCCGAGGTCAACGTCCCGGAAGGCGATCTGGTGCAGTACACCCAGGCCCTCGGCGCCGCCTGGCTCGCCCACCGACGCTGGCTGACCATCGCAGACACGCCGCAGACGTCCGCAGCCGAAGAGACAGGGCGAGACGGACTGGAGGTCGCTTAGATGGAACCGATGCAGAACGACCGCGCCTGCAACGTTCTCAAGCGAGAGCATCAGGTCATCCTGCGTGTGCTCGGCGTCCTCGAGCGCCTCCTCGACGAGGCGTCGCGAACCGGCGAGCCGGAGGTCGACGCTCTCGAGCGTTGCGTCGAGTTCTTCCGCTCCTACGCAGACCTCTGTCACCACGCCAAGGAGGAGGACCTGCTCTTCCCGGTGCTCGAGAAGCGGGGCATTCCCAACGAGGGCGGACCGATCGGCGTCATGCTGGAAGAGCACCGCATGGGACGCGCCCTGGTCCAACGGATGGCCAAGGCACTCGAGCTCATGCGTTCCGGGGACTCTTCGAGTCAAACGCCTGTCGAGCTCGAGCGCGCCGGACGCGACTACCTCGGGCTCCTGCGACAGCACATCTTCAAGGAGGACAACGTCCTCTTCATGATGGGCGACCAGACCATGAACGACGCCGACCAGAGCGAGCTGACGACGAAGTTCTGCGAGGTCGGCTGCAAGGCCTTCGGCGGCAAGCGCGCCGAGGAGCTCGAGGCGATGGCCGACGAGCTCGAATCGGCGTGGGGACCGTCGGCATGAGCTCGTCGCTGCTCGAGAGAATTCCGGAGACCGGACTCCTCCGCCTCACGCTCGACTTCGGCAAGGGCAACGTCCTCGACATCGAGGCGATCGGTGCCGTGCGTGAGGCGGTACGAGAAGCGGCTGCCGCCGAGGGAGCTCGCGGCCTGCTCCTCGACCACGCCGGTCCCCACTTCTCCTTCGGCGCCAGCGTCGACGACCACGTCGTCGAGCGAGTCGGCGACATGCTCCCCCGTTTCCACGCCCTGGCCCGCGAGACCATCGCCCTCGACCTGCCGATCCTCTGCGCCGTCCGTGGCCAGTGTCTGGGCGGCGGACTGGAGGTCGCGATGCTGGCCGACCGGCTCGTGGTCTCGCCGGACGCCATGTTCGGCCAGCCCGAGATCCGCCTTGCGGTCTTCGCCCCGGTCGCCTCGGCCCTGCTGCCCCACCGGGTCGGCAGCCGGCGCGCCACCGATCTGCTCCTGTCGGGGCGCTCGATCGACGCGCCGACGGCACTCGACTGGGGCCTGGTCGACGAGATCGCCGACGATCCGGGAGAGGCCTGCCTCGAGTGGGCTTCGGCTCATCTCGCCGACAAGAGCACCGCCGCTCTGAGTCTGGCGACGCGCGCCGCCCGTTCGACCTGGGCCGATCGTTTCGCCGAGGACATCGAGCGCCTGGAGCGACTCTATCTGGACGACCTGATGGCGACCGAGGACGCCAACGAGGGCATCCAGGCCTTCCTCGAGCGTCGACAACCGCTCTGGAAGGGTCGCTGAGGCCGGCGGGAGCACCGTGCCCAACACCCCTGCAGCCTGTACCGGATGCGGGGAGCCCGAGCCGACGACGGGGAGCTATTTCGTCTCGGCCTACCCACCCTTCGACGCCTGGAGCGAGGCCGGCCTGCCGGCCTACCGCGAGATCCTGGCTGCCGAGCCCCCGCCGGAGACCCCACTCGGCCTCTACCTCCATGTCCCCTTCTGCGAGCGGCGCTGCGACTACTGCTACTACCTGGCGTACGACGACCAGGGCCCCGAGATCGACCACTACCTGGACGCCGTAGCGAAGGAGCTCTCGGCCTGTGCCGGCTGCCGCTACCTGGCCCAGCGCCGGCTCGACTTCGTATACATCGGTGGCGGAACGCCCTCCCTGCTCTCTTCAGAGAGGCTCGGGCGGCTGATCTCAGCGATCGCCGGAGCGTTCGATCCGAGCGAGGCGCGCGAGGTCACCTTCGAGTGCGCCCCGCGCTCGGTGACCGCCGCGAAGCTCCGTCTGCTGCGCGACTCCGGCGTCAGCCGGCTCAGCATGGGTGTCCAGCAGCTCGACGACCGGGTGCTCCGCGCCAACGGCCGCCTCCACCTGGTCGCCGACATCGAGCGAGCCTGGGCCGCGATCCGCGCCACCGGTTTCGACGTCGTCAACCTCGATCTCATCGTCGGCCTACGAGGTGAGACCGACGAGAGCTTCTTCGGCAGTCTCGAAAGAACGCTGGAGCTCGCACCCGAGAGCCTGACCCTCTATCAGCTCGAGATACCCCACAACACGCCTCTGTTCCGCGATCTCGGCGGTGAGGCGGCCCCGCCGCCTGAAGACCTGCCCGGCTGGGAGACCAAGAGGCGACGGCTAGGACGCGCCTTCGACCGGCTCGCCGACGCGGGCTACACGCGCCGCAGCGCCTACACGGCGGTGCGCGATCCGGAGAGGCACGCCTTCCTCTACCAGGACCTCCAGTACAACGGGGCCGACCTGCTCGGCATCGGCGCCTCGTCCTTCTCCTACCTCGGTGGCGTCCACCACCAGAACCGCGCCTCGCTCTCCGGCTACCTCGAGTCGATCGACGCCGGGAGCCTGCCCCTGGGCCGCGCCTACGCGCTCGATCCCGACGAGCGGCTGATCCGCCGGATGGTGTTGCAGCTGAAGCTCGGCCGGGTCGACCTGGCGGCCCTCGGTGAAGAGTTCGCTGTCGACGTGGGGCGACGTTTCGCCGACCCGCTCGCCGAGCTCGAGAGCGATGGGTGCGCGATCGTCGAGCCGGATCGGGTCCAGGTCAGCTCCCGCGGCCTGGCGCGCATCGACCGCCTGCTGCCGCTCTTCTACCGATCATCGGATCAGCCCGGGACGAACCGACGGCCGGCAGGGGCGCCGGCCGCTTCAGTGGAAGACCGTCGACCTACGTTCTGAAGCGGCCGGCGTCCCTGCCGGCCGTGACCACCAAACATCAGTCGGAGACGGTCGACCTGCGTCCTGAAGCGGCCGGCGTCCCTGCCGGCCGTGACCACCACACATCCCGGTACGACCACGAGGCCTACGGGTACAACCCGTATCGCTTCCACGCCTCCCCGTCCCGCTCGTACACCGTCCGCTCGTGGAGCCGGAACGGCTTCCCCACCCAGAACTCGAATCGCCGCGGCGCCACGCGGAATCCCGACCAGTGGGGCGGTCGAGGTACCGCGCGCCCGATGTATCGCGCCTCGACCTTGGCGACCTCGGCGACCAGCTTGGCGCGACTGGTCAGCGGGCGACTCTGCTGTGAGGCCCAGGCTCCGAGCTGGCTGGCTCGCGGCCGGGTGGCGAAGTAGGCGTCCGCCTCTTCGTCGCTCACCGGCGTCGCATCGCCTTCGATCTGGATCTGCTCCTCGAGCTCGCGCCAGTAGAAGTTCAGCGCCACCTTCGGCGACGACAGGATGTGGCGCCCCTTGCGGCTCTCGAAATTGGTGTAGAAGACGAAACCGTCGGCGTCGAAGTCTTTGAGCAGGACCATGCGGGTCGAGGGCTGCCCCTCGGGGCCGAGGGTCGAGACCGACATGGCGTTGGGCAGCTCCATGTCGGCCTCCCGGGCACGGGTGAAGACCTCGGAGAAGCGCTCGAAGGGATCGTTCATGGGGTGCTCCCCGGTCGGGGTGGACGAATCCTACCCGGTTGGCGGCGCCCCGCCTACGGTCTTTCGTCGGGGTCGTCCGGCGGACCGTCCGGTGCCTGCGACGGCTCGTCACCGAGTGCTCGCTCGAGGGCGCTCTGGATGCCGTCGACCTTGTCCTGCTCGAGCTCCTGTCCGAAAGTCCGGTGAACCATGACACCGTCGAGAAAGACCAGAATCGTCGAGCTGTCCTTCTCGTAGCCGTAGGCCTCCTCGAACACACCTTTCCAGTCGAGCAGCACCCAGGCGTCGGGATGCTTCGGGAACTGGCGCCGAACGAAGCCGCGCAGGAGTCGTGGAACGCCCTTCATGTGCCCCAGCGGGAGCAGCCGGACTTCGGTCCGCAAAGTCAGCGACTCCAGCGACTCGCGGATCGCCGTCGACCATTCGCGCGAGTAGGCGCTCCCCTTGCGATCCGACCCGATCACCACCACGACCCCTTCGCGGTAGGGCTCGTCGGTGTAGCTGTTGCCGAACTGGTCCTTGATCTCGAACGACACCAGAGCCTCGGTCTGCACCGTCTCCGCAGCCGCGAAGGCCCCTGCGGTCCCGACAAGCGAGGTCAGGACAACAGAGAGGATGGCGAGGAGCGAACGCCGGCCGAAGTCCATCACGCAATCCTATTCGTGCGAAGAGCGGTCCTTGTTGCACCTGAACGGCGAATGAACATCGAGCAGGCGCCAATGTCGATTGGTTATCATTGGGCTGAGCGCCGGTAGCTCAATGGATAGAGCAGCAGACTTCGGATCTGCCGGTTCGGGGTTCGAGTCCCTGCCGGCGCGCCACGCGAGAGAGGTATGAAGAGATCTCGCCGATCCGTTCCCGCTGATGTCGTAGGGTGCCGAGTCGCGTCCGGTCTGGCCATCGCGCTGGCGTTTGGAGCGCCTGCGAGCGCCCAGGAGTTCGTCGAGCGGATCATCGATACTCCGACGGCACCCTGGGCGGTCTTCGCCGTCGATCTCGACCGGGACGGCGATGTCGATGTGATCTCGGGTGACGGCGGCGGCCTCACCGCCCAGGCGACGCTCTACTGGTACGAGAACGACGGCAATGTGCCGCCGACGTTCGAAAGGCGGTTCATCGACAGGGGCCGGGACACCTCCTCGATCCACGCCGCCGATATCGACGCCGACGGCGACGTGGACATCGTCGTCGGAACCTCGGCTCAGGGACAGATCAACTGGTTCGAGAACGACGGCGCGCCGACGCCGACCTTCAGCCGTCACCTGGTGGACGGGTCGGCCTCGTTCAACCGCGACGTGCACGTCGCCGATGTGAACGGAGACGGTCACGTCGACATCCTGGCGGCGACCAACGGCGCCTTCCGCTTCGCCGTCTACCGCAGCGACGGGGCCTCACCGCCGACGTTCACGCGCTCCCTAACCTGGCCGGCGTCGTTCCCCGTCGCGATTCGCGGCGCCGATCTCGATCGGGACGGGGATACCGACCTGATCCTCGCCGATCATCTGCGTTCCGGCACCGTCTGGTGGCAGGAGAACCTGGGCGACAAAGCCCCGGGATTCGTCGAGCACACGGTGGGGACCGGGATCGGGCGCCCACACGGCGTCGCTCCCACGGATCTCGACGCGGACGGCGACGTCGACATCCTGGTGGCGTCAACCGCCGACGACACCATCGCCTGGTACGAGAACGACGGACTCCTGCCGCCGTCGTTCAGCCAACATGTGATCTCGACCAACGCCCGGGCCGCCCGCTCGGTCTTCGCGGCCGACGTCGACGGAGACGGCGACACGGACGTGCTCTCGGCGTCGGAGTCCGATCGCAAGGTCGCCTGGTACGAGAACGATGGCACGTCTCCACCGGGCTTCACCGAGCACATCATCACCAACAGCTCCGACGGGCCCCGCGAGGTCTTCGCCGTGGATCTCGAGGCCGACGGGGACATGGACGTGCTGTGGGTGGCTGTCCGCGACGACATCCTGGCGTGGCACGAGCAGGTCTTCGCCCTCGGCGCCTCGGGACCCTGCGGGGGAACGGCCTCTCTCAAGGTGACCGGGGCGCCGCCCGACTCCGAGGTCGGCGCCATCGCGGCGACCGAGCGGACGGGCTTCACGAAGAGCGGACCGCTCTGCGGCGGCACCCGGTTCGAGATCGGCGGCGTTCTCCAGCTCCCGCCGCTCTGGATCCCGGTCAACGCGGCAGGCTACGGCTCGGCGACGATGTCGATCGGCGCCGGCGCCTGCTGGCTCGAAGCGATCGCTCTGGCCTCGTGCGAGACCAGCGGCGCCGTCGAGGCCCAGTAGACCGACGCCTCAGTGCTCGGGCGTCGACTCGATGACCACCGCCGGCCCCGCCCCCTCCGGCTCGTGGATCGAGTCGATCATGGCGCGCACCTCGTCCGAGGGTGCGGCGGCGAAGGGCGTCAGCGCCAGGGTTACGGTGAAGTTGAGCAGCATGCCGACCACGCCGATCCCCTGCGGGCCGATGCCGAAGCACCAGTTCGGCATCCCGCCGTAGACGCTGCCGATGATGTAGGTCGCGGTGAAGCCGACACCGACGATCATCCCGGTCACCGCCGGAACCGTACCCACCCGCTTCGAGAAGATCCCCAGCACGATCGCCGGGAAGAAGCTCGCCGCGGCGAGGCCGAAGGCGAAGGCGACGACCTGACTGACGAAGCCCGGCGGGAAGATCCCGAGCAGACCGGCGACGACGACCGCGAAGCCGATCACCACCCGACCGACCACGAGGCGCTTTCCCTCCGGCGCCCTCGGATTGATGATCCGGTAGTAGAGATCGTGAGCGACGCTCGAGGAGATCACCAGCAGGAGACCGCTCGCCGTCGACAGCGCCGCGGCCAGTCCGCCGGCGGCGACCAGAGCGATGATCCAGTCGGCGAGCGCGGCCATCTCCGGCGTGGCGAGGACGATGATGTCCCGATCCGGCCCCGACAGCCCGCGCGCGGCGAGGACCTGGCGGCCGTCGCGCCCCTCGCGCCCTTCAGACGAGAGCCAGCGCTGGTGGTCGACGCGGATGTCGGCCAGCTCGGCGGCCGGGATCTTGCCGCTGCGAAAGATCTCGTTCGTCGCTCCGGCCGGCGCGTCCGGCCCGTGGTAGGCGACCCGACCGTCCCCGTCGTCGAGCCAGAGAACGAGGCCGGTCCGCTCCCAGCTCTCGAACCACGCCGGAAGCTCCTCCTCGGCGGCTCCATGGAGACTCTGGATCATGTAGTACCGGGCGAAGCTCGCCGTGGCCGGGGCGGTCAGATACAGCAGCGCGATGAAGAACAGGGCCCAGAAGGCGCTCCAGCGCGCCGCGCGCACCGACTTGACGGTGTAGAAGCGCACGATCACGTGCGGCAGGCCGGCGGTTCCGGCCATCAGCGCCAGGGTCACACAGAAGACGTTCAGGCGGTTCCAGCCGCCGACGAAGGCCTGGGTGTAGCTGGCGAAGCCGAGGTCGGCATGGAGTTGATCGAGCTTCACCAGGAGCGGCACGCCCCCCTCGAGGAGCCGGCTTCCCATGCCGATCTGCGGTATCGGGTTGCCGGTGAGCTTGAAGCTGATGGCGATGGCGGGGATCAGGAAGGCGGTGATGAGCACCCAGTACTGGGCCACCTGGGTCCAGGTGATGCCCTTCATGCCGCCGAGCGTCGCGTAGGTGAAGACGATCGCCATGCCGATGACGACCCCGACGGTCACGTCGACCTCGAGGAAGCGCGAGAAAACGATCCCGACGCCTCGCATCTGCCCAGCCACATAGGTGAAGCTGACGAAGATGGCGCAGACCACCGCCACCAGCCGCGCCGTCGTCGACTCGTAGCGGTCACCGACGAAGTCGGGCACGGTGTAGTGACCGAACTTCCTCAGGTAGGGAGCCAGCAGCAGGGCGAGCAGCACGTAACCGCCCGTCCAGCCCATCAGATACATCCCGCCGGCGTAGCCCATGGTCGAGATCAGACCGGCCATCGAGATGAACGAGGCGGCGCTCATCCAGTCGGCCGCGGTCGCCATGCCGTTCGCCGCCGCCGGGATCCCACGACCGGCGACATAGAAGCCGGTCGTGTCGCGCACCCGGGAGAGCCACGCGATGAGCAGATAGGCGGCGAAGGTCAGGCCGACGAACAACCCGGTCCAGAGCTCGATACTCACCGCGGTACCGCCGCACCCGAGCCGGCGGCGCGGATCCGCTCGAGCTCCCGATGGTGCTCGTCGTCGAGGCGATTGAGCGCCAGACCGTAGGCGAGGATGAGCAGCACGAAGGTCACGATGCTGCCCTGCTGGGCGAACCAGAAGCCGAGAGGGAATCCACCCAGGCGGAACTGGTTCAGCCAGTCGGCCGCCAGCACGCCGCACCCCAGTCCGACCAGCGCCCAGATCGACAGCAGGACGACCATGACGCGGACGTTGCGCCGCCAGTAGCGTCGTATCGCCGCAGCGACCCGCGGGTCCCTGACGTCGGGACCGGAGGCGGCGGTCACAGCGACATCTGGGGCCTCCGTGGGAAGACCGTCCACGCCGTCGGAACCCATCGATTGCGCCATGTCGCGACGAGCTTACCGCTCGGAACGAGCCCATACCATTCGCCCGTCACTGCGCGGGCAATCGCCTGGCTCGACTGGGTCGATCGGGAGACCGGGATCGCGGGATCCTCTAGCTCCATTTGGCAGGCACCGCAGCCGCGATCACCCTCGCTGGCGTTCCGACTGGCACCGCGCGGCGTCTTCGTCTGACTGCCCTGGTCTACTTCAGAGTTCGCCCTCGGAGCGATCAACCACTACACCGCCTCGGCTACTGCTCGCCTCCGTGCTCATCTTCCTGTCCCGGGACCTCAGGCCGTGCGCTTCGACGACGACGCGCCTTGCTGCCACTGGTGGGGCCTGTGCTTCGACGAGCAGCTCCGCCGCCAGCCCCGTCCAAGAAAACCTTGTAGAGCGTTTCTCAGGGACTCTCGCAGGTCTCCTACTCGAGCCAGTTTGGCCCGACCGTTAGGGTGATCTCGTTGGGCTCCTTAACCGAGAGGTTTTCCAATGGGCCTGCAGTTGGAGTCGCGTCGCGGGGATTGCCGAGAATGTCAGTATCAACCGTGATTCCGTTCCCGTTCCGATCCTCGATACTCTGTCCGTTGTAGAAGTTCGTACCTGCCAAGCTTGGATCTACAACCGGTCCATTAAGGGTGAGCGGCGCGCTGTTCGCCCTGAAGCTGACTGTTACGGTTCGCGGTGCTGGTTCGGTAATGGTCAACTGAGGGTCGAGCCAGAAATGGTTCACGCTGTTGGCGCCAATACCTTGCACGACTCCCAAGTAGAAGACGTTGTAGTCCTCCTCATAGCCAGTGAGGGTTGTGTCGATCGCGTTTCCCGCGACGAAGATGTTGTTGTAGTACTTGTCGTCCCTCGGATCTATCTGCGGACACTTCGTGCATCCGCTAAGCGACGAGTGAGGTTGCCAGAATCTGGGGAACCCGGTGTTACTTGGGGGGACCTCTTGCTTTCCGAAGGTTAGGTTGTGCGCAAAGACGGTATGCTCTGACCGCTGTTCGAAGTAGCGCCTGGTGGGCTGGTTGGCAACGAACACGTTGTTGTCGACCAAGATAGGTCCATGGTTTCGCTCGAGGAACAGGGGCTGGCCACTCGTAGAACTCGTATCCTCAATGTCGTACACGATGTTGCCGCTCACCCGAGTTCCCTGGTTCGCGAAGTCGATCCAAAGGCCTTGGTTCGCGTTGAGGTCGTTCGCTGGAGCACGAACGTCCCTAACGATGTTGTGGCTGATCGTGGCATCGATCGTCCCGGCGATCTTGATGCCAAGGATGTTGGCCCCACCAAGCAACCCATATTCGTTGATGCGGTGGATGAGGTTGCGCTGGAATACGCTACCCACCCAGCTGTTGTTTCCGATGATCCCGCCCTGTTGGCAATCCCGAATCTCGTTGTCTTCCACGGTGTGCACACCCAGGTTTAGCCATCCCCACCCCGGGAAGGGCGCCGTCTGGAACCAGGCATAGCCGTCGTAGCCACTTCCCACTTGGTCCCAGTGCACGGTTGCGCCAACGCAGATTGCACTCGAATCGCGAATGATGTTGTTCCTGATGACCCACCCTTGGGACCAGTAGGTGTTGATAAGAGCCTCAGACGGAGGCTGCGCCGATACCAATGGCGTGGCTCCCCACTGCGGGGCGGCCTGCGCCAAGACAAACCCCTCGACTGTGATGTAGCTGATCGGATCCCGCCCCGACGCGCTCGGATAGTGGTACGGCCCGAAGACCTGCTTGCGTACATTTATCTCAGCAAGGCTGGTGTTCGGGTTTGCACCGCCAAAGTTCGCCCAGATGGTCGTAAAGCTCTTGCCCACGTCGGCAAACCAACTCTCAGGAGTGGTCTCGACCTGAACAAGAGTCCCCACCTCCAGGTACCGCTTGTCGTTCAGATAGACCTGGCCGAGGTGATGCGACAGCCCGAAGGTGAGGAAGTTCCCTTGGTAGTTGATCTCGAACGGGTTGTACCCGTTGAATACTGCGTTTGCCACCAGCGCCTTCCAAACGCCACCCCCCTGTTGAATCCACTTCTCAACGCGCTCGCTACCCTTGATCTTCACGATGTCGCCCTGACTTGCCTTGAACGTGATCGGCGCCAAGGGCTGGCCACTGCTCGTTGGTACGACCCACTCGCGGTAGGTCCCACCTCGAACGATCACCGTGTCACCGGCGACGGCAACATCAGCCCCCTTCTGAATGGTCAGAAAAGGCTGGCTTGACGTGCCAGGGTTGTTGTCGTCCCCTGTCTTGCTCACATACCAAGTAGTCGAGCCCGGAAGGGCGGGAGCGGAAGACGATCCCTGGTCCGAGTTCTCCTGGGCCGACGGAACCCGTGAACGAGTCCTTGCCCCCTCTGCAACCGCCGCTGCTTCAATTCCGCTCAAGGTTGTGGCCACGATGGCTACGCTGACGACGAGGGGGCCCCGGGTTCTTGCCCTAACCAGCCACCGAGGAATCCGCAGCGATGCTTGTGACTCGTCGATACAAGCTCTCGACATCTTGACCTCTCCTTTCTGCCGGCTTGGCCACTCGAACTCAGGCGGCAGCAAATCAATGAAGGGGTACGATGCTGTCGAGCTTCGACACCGGGTATCGGCAAGACGCCGGACAACTCACACCCCGGTCAATCCACAGTAGCATAAGGCTTGATTGGCAGGCCCACCAGTGGACATCCCGCTCGGAGCGATGCGAGGGTTTGAGTGTGTCCTGCCTGGGCGGCAGCTAGCCTAGCCACTTGACCCTGGCCCAAGTAGCCAGTCAGACCAACAGCCCGCGCGTGCTTGCTAGACTGCCCAGGTGAGCCTCTTTTTCTGGAACTCGGCGTGGCTCGCCGGAGCGGGAGCCACGAGCCACCTACGGAAAGACTGGTTGCTCTTCGCAGTGACCGCAGGTGCTTGCTCCGTTGCCATCGTCCCAAGCGCAACTGCTCTAACCAGCCTAATGCGCCCACAGACGTTCCTCTCCGACTGGAGCGTTGCTGTAGGAGCGATCCTCGGGCTTCTCATGGTACCGGCTACGAATCGCATGACTCCCAGGCGGCCAAGTCAACGTGCGCTGGCGCTCGGCTTGGCGGCGACGGCCATCGCTTCGCTCCTACTCGGGCTAGCCTGTGCCGCCTACTCGATTCTCGACAACCGTTACCTGACCCTCGGGATGTCTCAAAGCGCCATTGGGGCAGTTGAGACAACTCTCACTCGCACCTGGCTCGTAGCCTGCGCAGCTTACCTGGCGGCCGCAGCCATTTCTGCGGTTCTTGCAATGGTCTGTCCCAGCCGGCGGCTTCTTCGGTTCGCCCAGGCTTCGCTTCCGGTCCTTGTGATCTACGGACTTGGCAGCTACCTGCTCGATCGAGGTGGAGAGGCTTGGGCGCTGGGGCAGAGTACAGTCACTAGCGAAGTGCTGTGGGCTGTCCTATGCGTGGGGGCCTTGTGGCCGGTAGCTTGGGTGAGGCGCCGGCTCTGGGCGCTGATCGATACCCTCCCGTCACGGGCCACCGGAGGTAGCGTCCTCTCCTGGACCGCTCTGCCTGTGTTGCTTCTCCTAGCGGCTTCCCACGCCCCACGGCCAACGGCGGTTACGCACCCGGGCGTGATCCTGATTTCTATCGACACGTTGCGCGCGGACCATCTGGGCGCGTATGGCTATCCGCGACGAACGAGTCCCAACCTCGATCGGTTCTCTGAGAGTGGAGTGCTTTTTGAGAACGTCGTCGCTCAGGCGCCTTGGACGCTACCCTCCCATATGTCGATCCTCACTGGGCTATACGCAACCAATCACGGCGCCGGAAACCGCGGCCGCAGATTGGCACCGAGGTTTGTCACCGCGGCGGAGATCCTAAGAGAGGCTGGCTACCAGACGGTCGCAATCACAGGTGGAGGCTGGGTCGACGAGAGACTTGGCTATCAGGGCTTCGAGTACTTCGACGACAGAGGTGAGCCCATTAACTCCGAGCGTACCGTGGAAAACTCTCAGGTCGACCAGCGGGCAGCCACAACAACGGTCGATAAAGCGATCCGGTTCCTCCTTGAGCGATCAGGACGTAGGCCCTTCTTACTCTTCCTGCACACCTACCAGGTGCACTGCCCGTACAATCCGCCTCCAGAGTGGGACCTTTTCAGTGACCGCGACTATGACGGGCTCGTAAGATCCACCACGGCATGCTTGGGTGACCTTGAGGAGATCAAACCCAGGATGACGTCCTCCGACTACCAGCACATCATCGACAAGTACGACGGAGAGATCGCCTACGTCGACCATGAGCTCGGCCGCCTGTTCGAGACCCTTGACACTCTCGGACTACTCGAAACCAGCGTGATCATCGTCACCTCGGACCACGGCGAGAACTTCGATGACCACCCCGGGCACAAGCTCGGTCACGAA
Organism: Candidatus Multivoradales bacterium; assembly: GCA_965223875.1. Lineage (GTDB taxonomy): Bacteria > Acidobacteriota > Thermoanaerobaculia > Multivoradales > JAHEKO01 > CBDCXS01. The sequence goes on from OZ245024.1 coordinate 741,863, forward strand.
GGTCAGCTATACGATCACACGGTGCGAGTTCCCCTGATCGTGAGGGCCCCGGGGCTGCCGCGCGGAGCGGTCGTTCAAGCGCAGGTGGAAAGCATCGACATCGCGCCTACGCTCCTCGACATCATCGGGCTCGATGCCCCGTCCCCTATGGACGGTACGAGCCTGCTTCCCCCAATCTCTACGGGACTTCGGGAAAGGGAGTATGCCTACAGCGAGGGGCTGCCGGCGCATCGGACGATTCGCAGCGAGCGCTGGAAGCTGATCCTGCACACGCAAGGCCGCGCCGAACTCTACAACCTCGCAGACGATCCCGCAGAGCAGAACAACGTCCTCAGAGAAAACCTGGACCAAGGGCACTTCTTGCGCCGCGAGCTGCAGCGCTGGATCGCCGAAATGGAGCGTCGATCTGGCACAGGCGACGCGGAGTTCGTGGTGTCGGACGAGGATCTCGAGGACCGACTTCGGTCGTTGGGCTACGTTCAGTAGACGGCAAGGCTCGTCATTCGAGGTGCACCCATGACAAGGCGAAGGTTCGCGTGGCTGGTGGCGGGGGTGGCCCTAGTGCTAGGCCTGAAGCTTTTGATCGATCACGCTCGTCTGCCTGAGCGAGCTGCCGGCCGGCCGGATCTTCTCATCGTCTCGATCGACACGTTGCGCGCTGACCACCTGGGAGTCTACGGCTACGAGCGCCCTGTCTCCCCGACTACTGACGAGTTCGCGGCCGGTGCGGTCGTCTTCGAGAACGCATTCAGTCAATCGCCCAAGACCGCCATCTCTCACATGTCGATGTTCACCGGCCTCTACCCGGAAGCACATGGCGTTCGCCAGTGGACAGCCGAGGGTGGAGAGAGGCTTAGCAGCGATGTTCCCACCTTGGCACAGGCTCTCCTCCAGAACGGCTATCAAACCGCTGGCATCGGAGGGGGCGGCCACGTGCGACGTGAGCTCGGTTTCGACCGGGGGTTCGCAACCTGGGAGAAAGTAGGAGACCTGCCCAGGGCCGTTGGGAGGAGCATCGACCTCGTCCGCAAGATGGCGGCTAGCAGCGCCCAGCCCTATTTTCTCTTCCTGCACACGTACGCAGTCCATGATCCATACGTTGCTCCAGCGCGGTATCGGACCTCGTTCGTCGATGCAGGCTACACCGGATCGATCGTCGGTGATCCTGGCGAGCTAAAGGAACGGGCTGGCAACAGCTGGGCGAACGCGCACAAGTACTACTGGCAACAAGTTGACCGTAGCAGTGAGGAGGATCTACGCCACCTCGTCGACCTCTATGACGCAGGGATCCGCAGAGTGGACGACCAGCTTTCACGCCTACTAGAAACGCTCGAGGACGATGGAGCGCTCACCAACGCGATCATTGTTCTGCTGTCGGATCACGGTGAGGAGTTTCTCGAGCACGGCGAGTTTCTTCACGAACAAGTCTACGAGGAGCTCCTGCATGTACCACTCATCGTGCGCTTCCCGGGGGACAGGGGCTCGAGGCTGGGGGGCCAGCGCGTGCAGACAGTCGTCCAGCTGGTCGACCTAGCTCCGACCCTGCTCGACTTCATCGGACTTCCGATCCCCAAACACATGCAAGGGCGATCACTTCGGCCGTTGCTTGAAGGAAATGAGCCGCTCGAGGAGATCGTCCTGAGCAGCTGGGCGATCAGCAAGCAGCGCTCGCTCCGGCTCGGCGACTGGAAGGTCGTGCGTCGCGGCGGCAGCCTCGAACTCTACAACCTTTCCGAGGATCCAGGGGAGAACCGCGACCTATCGGCCGACGAGCCCGCGAAGCTCGCAGAGCTCGCAGAGAGAATGCGCGAGCTCGTCGCCGCATCGCGCGACCTGCGCAGCCGCGTTCGCGAGGGCGAGACGATCGTTCCTTCACAGGAGACCCTCGAGGAGCTCAGAGCACTCGGCTACATTGAGTAGACACCGCGTCCGGAGACGCCGTGCCGACTACCAGTCCCGGCGACCGAGCCAGATACTTCACCTAGGAGAAGACGACCTCGAAGTAGGAGCCTTCTCCATCGGGCACAAGCGGCGTCATCAGGAGCTCGTGGCGCCCGAGCTTGCTGTGCTCGAGCCGGTAGACGCCCGCCGTGTCGGCGACCCCGGGGTCCAACCGGAACACCAACGAGAACGGCTCACGGCTCGCTCCGGCGGACGGCTTGGGGCCGAGATGGGTGACATCCAGGAGTGTCGCCCTGGCGCTCTTCTTGCCCACCCCGATCTTGAATCGGCGCCCCACGAGCCCCTGAAAGTGTCGATGGTGCAGGTCCTTCACGTGCACGCGCTTGTTCATGCCGACCTCCTCAGTTGCGCGACGGATAGACGCCGACGAGCGCGATGATGAAGTTGAGCGTCAGATAGGGCTGCCGGTTCTCGTGCGCCCCTCCACCGCCGGCGTTCTCGCTGGCTCCGCTGACGCTCAGGCCACCGACCGCGGACGTGGCCGCATCCACGGGAGCGAAGGCGCCCGTGTGGCCCGCGATGACGCGACCCGGCTCCGGAACCGCCAACGTTCCGGCTGCCGTGCCGGCAGCGAGCGTCGCCGTCACCCCGGCGCCGAGAGCGTGATCGTGCGCTGGGAGATCGCCTTCGCTAAGGACGACATCCTCCTCGCCGGCCTTGGCGCCCAGTGCGTAGGAGGACAGGCCCGGTCCGGAACCCGCTCCCAGCGCGATACGGCCGCGCAGGTCAGGCAACCCGAACGAGGGCCGGCCGTCGCCGCCATAGGTGGTACCGAGCAGCGAGAACAACGCCGTATGCTGGGCGATCGGCAGCAGCTGGCCATTGCAGAACGTCCACCCCCGCGGGGCGAAGTTCATCGGCCACAGCTCGACCGAGCCGAGCAAGGGATCGGTGGAAGCCATATCCGGTCTCCTCTGCGTAGCCCCACGGGGCGCCGGAGCCCCGAGGGTGCTCCAGCCCGGACGGCCGGAGCCGTTGTCACGTGTCCCGGCTCAGTCTACACGGGCACGATCGAGGCCCAGGGGGCCTGCCGAACCTTCGGACGCTAGCCGATGTCGTCCGTGGTCCAGCGCCCATCGACGAGGCGCCAGAGATCCGGGTCCGGATTGGCGTCGCGCAGCTCGGCCGGCAGACGGTCGTCGCGCACGTTGTCGTAGCACTCGAGCATGGCGAACCGCCGCAGCGAGGCCGGGATGCCCACCGCCGTGAAGCCGGGGTGTCCGGTCGCCGGATAGGGTCCGCCGTGGTTCATCGCCGCGGTCACGGCGACGCCGGTCGGCATCTTGTCGTTGAGCAGCCTCCCGACCCGGCGCCGCAGCGGTCTGGCCACGGCCGCGTAGAGGCTGTCGTCGCTGTCGTCCGAGGCGGTGTAGATCGACCCGGTGAGATTCCCCTCGAAGCTGCCGGCGACCTCGGTCATCTGGGCATCGTCGTCGACGACGACGAAGAGATTCGCGTTGCCGAACGCTTCGGTCTGGAGCGCCTCCGGATCGGCCAGGAAACGCTCACCACTGGTCCGGAGCAGCGTGTTGCCGAAGCGGCAACCCCGTCCCTCGACCCGCTCGCCCCCGACGATCAGCTCCGCTCCCGCACGGCGCAGCTCGCCCACCGCGCTCTCCAGCCCGTCGACGCCGCCGGCACCGAGGAGAGCCGTGGGATCGCTGCTGCCGTAGCGCTCCGCCACCGCACCGATGAGCGCCTCCGCGTCCTCCCCGGCGCGCAGAACGACGATGCCGGGGTTGGTGCAGAACTGGCCGGTTCCCATGAGTGCCGAGCCGGCGAGGTCCTCGGCGATCGCCTCGCCTCTCTCGGCGAGAGCGCCGGGCAGCAGAAAGACCGGATTGATGCTGCTCATCTCGAGGTAGATCGGCTTGCCGGCCGCGTCGGCGGCGGACTTGAGCGCCAACGCGGCGGCGCGAGATCCCGTGTAGCCGGTGGCCGCGACCTTCGGATGGGAGACCAGCAGAGCACCGTCGGCATGCGACGTGCGGTAGATGAGCTGCACGGTGGCAGCGGGCAGTCCGGTCTCGCCGAGCGCCGCGAGAGCCTCTTCCGCGAGCAGCCGGCAGGTCGTCGGATGGCTGGGATGCCCCTTGGCGATCACCGGGTTGCCGGCACCGATGGCCGCCGCGAAATCACCGCCCGAGATGCCGTTGAAGGCGAGCGGGAAGTTGTTCGGGCCGAACACGGCCACGGGGCCGCCGAGCGGCCCGTACATCGATCGGATACCGGCATCGGTATCGATCGTCGGCAGGGTCCAGGAGCCGGTCCGCGCCGCCGACGCCGCCTGTCGGAGCTGGCCGGTGGTCCGCGGCAGCTCGATGTCGGCGAGGCGCGGGTTCACCGGCAGCGCCGTCTCGGCGTGCGCCCACTCGACGATCTCCTCCGACCGTGTCTCGACTCGCTCGGCGTAACGCTCGAGAAATGCCGCCCGCGCGTCTCCCCCGAGATCCAGGAGTCCCTCCGCCGCCCTCGCTCCCGCTTCGATGGCCGCCTCGACGTCGGAGCTCTCGCTGACCGGATACTCGTCGCCGATCGCCTCGCCGGTATCGGGATCCAGTGCGCGGAAGGTGCCGCTCGTCGCGGCCTCACGCCAGGTGCCGTCAATCAGTACGGGTGCGGTCATCTCGTCCTCCGTCGTTCTCGGGTGGAATTGGCGCCGAGCCGGGCCGACGGGATGACGGTCCCCTCGGGGGCGGGTCGGCAGACGCTAGCATAGGCTGACCCGGATGCGCCGATTCCTCTTCATGGTCCTCGAAGAGCATCCCTGGGGCCGGGAGATGCTCGCGCGCCTGCTCGAGGCCGGGCACGTCCCGGAGCTCGTCGTCATCGAGGCGAGTCCGATCGCGGAGACCGAGCGACGCAAGTTCCTGGCCCGCCTGGGCGACCATCCCGCGGCCACCGCGCTGAGCGTGCAGCTGGCCGAGGCCGACCTGGCCTCGGTCACCGTCCCGGCCCATACGGATCGCCACTGCCTGGACCCGGTCCGCGACGCCGACCCGGATCTGATGGTTCTGGGCGGAACCCGCATCCTCCACGGCGAGCTGCTCCGCGTCGCGCCGGACGGCGTTCTCAACTCGCACCCGGGTCTCCTTCCCGAGTGCCGCGGCTCGGCGTCGCCGGCCTGGTCGGTCTACCACGACATTCCGATCGGCAGTAGTTGCCACTTCTGCACCTCGGAGATCGATGCCGGCGACCTCGTCGGACGACGCCGGATCGAGGTGCGACGGGGGATGACCTACGAGGATCTCTGCCACCTGACCCTGGTCGAGGCCGCGCGCCTCATGGTCGAAGCTCTCACCGCGTGGCGTGACGGCGGCCTCGAGGCAGTACGCCGACCCCAGGGTCCCAGCCCTCACCCCACCTTCCGCAACATGCCGGAGGAGATGCTCGAGGTGGTCCGGGCCAAGCTCCGTCAAGGCACCTACGCCCACTTCTCGGACTGAAGCGGCCGGCGCCCCTGCCGGCCGTTGGTCCCATCGACCACCAACGGCCGGCCATGCCTCAGTTCGAGAGGGCGCCGGCCGCTTCAGGGACAGACGGAAGCGGATAGGCTAGGTGCCACATGGCCGACCTCACGCCCTACCCTTTCGACGCCCTCGCACGCCGCGTCTTCCGGGAGCTCGAGCGTGACCGAGCCGTCTTCGACCTTCCGGCACGCTCGTTCGTCAGCGATCCGGGGCGCGATCTGTCGGTTCTTCATCACGGTCGGCGGGTCGGCAGCCCGCTCGGCCCGGCCGCCGGGCCGCAGACCCAGATGGCGCAGAACATCGTCCTGTCGTGGCTCGGCGGCAGCCGGATTCAGGAGCTCAAGACGGTCCAGGTCGACGATCGGCTGCAGATTCCACGACCCTGCATCGACATGCAGACGGTCGGGCTCAACGTCGAATGGTCCCAGGAGCTCACCGTCGAGCAGTCTCTCGACGAGTACGTCAAGGGCGCCATGCTGGTCGCCATGCTCGAGGCCGGACCACTCCCCTCGGCACCGGGGTTCGCGCCCCTCGCCTACGACCTGAGCGTCGGCTACGACCTCGCCGGCATCCGCAGCGACAAGGTGACCGGCTTCATCCGCGCAATGCAGGACGCCGCGCCGGTGGTCGACCGCTACCGCCGGCTCATACCCGACGAGCACGCCGCGCTGCGCGATCTCGACTTCCCCACCCGGCTCTCCGAGACCGTCACCCTCAGCACCTTCCACGGCTGCCCGCCGGACGAGATCGAGCGGATCATCGAGTACCTCCTGCGCCGAATGGGCCTCGCCAGCATCATCAAGTTCAACCCGATGCTGCTCGGCCCGCGGCGGGTCCGCGGGATTCTCCACGATCAACTCGGCTACGACGACTTCACGGTGCCCGACAGCGCCTTCGAGCGCGACACGACCTGGGAGCAGGCCGGCGAGATGATCGAACGCCTGGCGCTGGTCGCCGCCGAGACCGACCTCGGCCTGGGCGCCAAGTTCTCGAACACGCTGATCGTCGCCAACGACCGCGGTTTCCTCTCCGACGCTGTCGACGAGGCCTATCTCTCCGGGCCACCGCTCCATCTGCTGGCGATGCACCTCGTACGGCGCTTCCGGCGCGCCTTCGGCGACCGCTTCCCGGTCTCCTTCTCCGCCGGTATCGACCGTCACAACTTCGCCGACGCTGCGGCCGTCGGGCTGGTGCCGATCACCACCTGTACCGACCTCCTGAAGAAGGGCGGCTACGGCCGGCTGTCGGGCTACTACCGGGAGCTGTCCAAGCGCATGGACGCCGTCGGCGCCGGGAGCCTCGGGGACTTCGTCCTGCTCGCCTACGGCAACGGCGAGGCGGCGCTCGAGCGTCTCGAGCTCGACCGGGACGACCCGCGGGCGGCCGCCTGCCGCGCCGCGCTGCGAGCGGGCTCCGGCTTCACCGAGGCGGCCGGAGAGATCTACGACCAGTGGATCTCGGAAGCGAAGCTGCTCAACACCGAGACCTACGTCGACCGCCTCGACGGCGACGAACGCTACTCGCGAGAGGGCACCCGGAAGGTGCCGGCCAAGATCGGTCGCCACCTCGAGCTGTTCGACTGCGTGACCTGTGACATCTGCGTCCCGGTCTGCCCCAACGACGCCAACTTCACCTTCGCGTCGCCGGGCCGCCCGGTGCGCGTGGTCAGCGTCCAGCCGGTCTCCTCGGGGTGGAGCTGGCGGGAGACCGCCGCGCTCGAGCTCGACGAGAGGCACCAGATCGCGAACTTCGCCGACTTCTGTAACGACTGCGGCAACTGCGACATCTTCTGCCCCGAGGACGGTGGCCCCTACCGCGTCAAGCCGCGCTTCTTCGGCTCCGAGGCTAGCTGGCGGGCCGCCGCCGACCTCGACGGGTTCTGGATCGGAGGCGATCGCATGCTGGCCCGGGCCGACGGGAGTGACTATGCTCTCGACATCGACGGCGAGCGCCGTTGCTTCGCCGGCGACGGATTCACGCTGACATTCGACGCGACCGACCCCGAAGGCACGCTCCAGGGCGAGGCGACGGACGAGGTCGACCTGACCTGGTACTTCATCATGGACTACGTTCGACGGGCGGTACTCGACCCCGCGACCACGAACTACGTGAACGCTCTGACGGCGTCGGAGATCGACTCATGAGCGCTCTCGAGCGGGCTCGCGAACTGGTGGGCGCACTCGACCCCGAAGCCCTCGGAGCCCTCAGGCGGCGCTCGATGCTGCTGACCTCCGAGTGGACGGTCGAACAGCTCGAAACGCTCCTCGCTCTCGCCGAGGCCTTCGAGGCGCTCGACGACGCCGGGATCCGCACGCCACTCTTCCCCCACGAGCTCAACCTGGCGGTGTTCTTCGACAGCTCCACCCGCACGAAGTCGAGCTGGGCGGGGGCGGCCGCACGCCTGGGTGCCAGTCCGGTCGTCATCGACGGCTCGTCGACCCAGGTCTCCCATGGCGAGACCGCCGAGGAGACGGGCGCCATGCTGGGAATGAACGCCCACGCCCTCGGCGTGAGGCACGACCTCATCCTCGGCGAGGGCAACGAGTTCATGCGCCGTGCCCTGGGCGGCATCGAGGACTACCTGGCGCGATGCGGCACAGGGCGCCCCGACGGCGACCGGGTGGTTCCCATGGTCAACCTGCAGTGCGACATCGACCACCCCACCCAGACCCTGGCCGACACCTGCTGGCTGCGCGAGCGCTTCCCCGGTGGTCTCGCGGGCCGCAGGATCGCCGTCACCTGGGCCTATTCGCCGAGCTACGCCAAGCCGCTGTCGGTACCGCAGGGGTTGATCACCTTGCTCACCCGGTTCGGTGCCGAGGTCCGACTGGCTCACCCCGAGGGCTACGACCTCGAACCGCGAACCATCGAGCAGGCGCGTCGCTTCGCGGCCGATTCCGGGGGTCGCTTCGAGATCGCCGACTCGATGGACAACGCCTTCCGTGAGGCCGACATCGTCTACCCGAAGAGCTGGGGTCCATACGACCTGATGCTCGAACGGGTGGAGGCCAACCGCGCCGGCGACCTGGAGGCCCTGGCCGATCTCGAGCGCCGAATGCTCGAGCGCAACGCCGCCCATCGCGACTGGATCTGCGACGAGCGGCGCATGGCGACGACGCGAGACGGCGAGGCGCTCTACATGCACTGCCTGCCCGCCGACATCGGCGCCGAGGTGAGTCCGGGAGTGATGGACGCCCACAGGCACCACGTCGCCCGTCAGGCCAACAAGAAGGTCTACGTCATCGTGGCCCTGCTCGCCGGCGCCAAGTCCACCGACCTGGCCTCGGATCTCCAGACCTTGTTGACCGGTCCCGACACCGATGCCTGACCGCGACAGCCTCGACCACCGGATCATCATGGAGGCCCGGGCGCTCCTCCCGGAGGCCGTCGAGCTGCTCCGCGAGGCGGTCCGGATCCCGGCCGATCACGTCGACAGGCCGTCCGCCGAGGGCGGCGATCCCGAGTGCGGGCTATCGAACCACGAGGGACCGCGCCTGGAGATGCTGCGGCGGCGTATCGTCGAGCTGGGCGCCGTCGATCGTCCCGAGGACGTGGCCTTCGACGCCTTCGGCAACCTCTGCTGGCGGCTCGAGAACGCCGACGACGGCGTCGCGCCCGAGGACAAGGTCGTCATCTGCCTCGACGGCCACACCGACACGGTCCAGGCCCTCAGGGAGCGTTGGGGTGCCGCCATCGGCGGTGTCGACGCCTACGACGGACTGCTCGACACCGACGCCATCGACGAGCAGACCCTTCGGCGCGAGCTCGGCTGGGTGCCTCCCCGCGACGAGTGGACTCACCTCCTCTTCGGACGCGGCACGGCCGATCAGCTCGGCGGCGTCATCTGTCAGATCTTCGCCTCGGTGGTGCTGCGGCGGCTGCGCGACCAGGGAGCGCTCGACGGTGTCGTCCTGCTCAGCTATGCCACCGTGGCCGAGGAGGACAACGACGGCGGCGGACCGATGTACTACATCGGCGAAGAGCTGCGCGGCGCCGGCCCAGAGCGGCTTCCCGACGTGGTCATCCTGACCGAGGGCACCGGCTGCTCGCGCGACGGCGCTCTCGGCATCTACCGCGGCCAGCGCGGGCGCATGCAGATCGAGGTCGAGGTCACCGGCAAGAGCTGCCACGGCTCGATGCCCTGGGAGGGCCGCAACCCGCTCGAGTACGGCGGTGCGATCCTCGCCGAGGCGGCCGAGCGCTATCGCCGGGGTGAAGGCTTCTCCGACGACGACTTCCTCGGTGCCGGCAGCCGCACGGCGAGTTGGGCGGTCCTCGACACCCCGAGCGACTGCGCGGTGCCCGAGCGGTTCACCTTCCGGCTCGACCGGCGACTGACGGCCGGCGAGGATCCCGAGCTGGCGCGACGAGACGTCGAGGAGCTGCCGAGCGTTTCCCGCGCTCGCGACGACGGCTTCGACGTCGACGTGCGCGTGCCGGTCTACGAGAACCTGACCTGGAGGGGGTACCGGCCCGGCAACGCGCAGATCTATCCCGGCTGGGTCACCCCCGAAGACCACCCAGCGATCACCGCCGCGGTCGCGACCTATCGTGGCGTCGTCACGCCTCAGGTCCCCGGCGACGGCCAGGGCGGAGGCCTACGACGCGAGCCGCGCGTATCGCGCTGGGTCTTCTCCACCGACGGCGTCGGCGTGCCGGTGCCGAGCGCCGCGTCCGACATCCGGGTCCCGGCGAGCAAGCGATGGGTCTCGATGCCCCCCTATCACCACCCGGCGATGTTCGGCATCGGACCCGGCATCGAGCAGAACACGCACAAGATCGGGGAATGCGTCGATACACGGGAGATCGCTCCGGTGATCGCGTTTCTGGCGCGCTTTCCCAGCCTCTATCGCGGCGAGAGCCGCTGAAGCGGCCGGCGTCGCCTCGAACGGAGGCCATGGCCTGCCGGCCGTTACTGCCCTCACCCACGGGGCCCTCACCCACGGGGCCCTCACCCACGGCCGCCACCCACGGCCGTCAGCGGCGCCTGCCCGCATCAGGTTCCAGAGCGCCCTGCTCAGCGCGCCACGCCGGTGAGGACGACGCCGATCGACTCGCCGGGACCGAGCTCTCCCCGCCGGGCCAGGTGGAGCGCCCCCGCGAGACCCGAGGTACCGGTGCAGCTCGCCTCGATCGCGGTCGTCCGCGCCGCCAGCTCCCTGGCCTCGAGAAGCTCGTCCTCACTCACCACCACCGGTGAGCCGCCGGTGCGAGCCATGCCGTCGACGATGGCGTGCCAGTCGTAGGTCTCGTCGTCGAGGATGCCGTCGGCGACACCGACCGGCTCCTCCTCCCAGGGCCACATGAAATCGCCCCGCGCCTCCGCTGCGCGTCGCAGCAGCCCGTCGATGCCCTCCGCGGTCGCGCCCTCGACATCGAGCCGGTGCCAGGCGCGCTCGAGCGGATGGGCGGCCTCGGCCTGGACGGCATGAATCACCGGCAGGCGCTCGACCTGCCCGAGACGATGCGCTTCGAACAGTCCCTGGATGAAGGAACTGGCGAGAGCGCCGCCGCCGACCTGAACGAACACCCGATCGAGACTCCGGTCCATGCGCCGAAGCTGCGAGACCACTTCCCAGGGGAGCGTCCGTCCGCCGTCGAGAGTCAGGGCGTTGACGTTGCCCTGGCAGCTGAAAGGTCGGTGACTCCGGCTCAGGGCCTCGAAGAAGCGGAGGTAGCAGGGGTCGCCGAGCTCGCCCTCGCGCCGCTCACAGGTCACGATGCGACTGCCGAGCGAGCAGAGCCTCTCGAGGATGGTCGGATCCGCCCGGGGCGGAACGAAGACGTCGAGCTCCAGGTTCGCCGCCCTCGCGATCACCGCCGCCGCGAGAGCCGCGTTGCCGCAGCTGGCGATGGCGAGCGGCGCGTCCGCGGCCGTTCCCTGGAGCCGCAGCCAGAGCATCGCGCCGAACAGATGGCGCCCCTTGTGGGAGCCCGCGACATTCCCCGTTTCGTCCTTCAGGAGCATCCGGCCGACCCCGAGCTCGGCGGCCAGGTCGGACACGTCGAGCAACGGCGTCTCCCGAAACCCCTTGCCATCCACCGAGGCGACGGCACGATCGAGCGCCCTCACCTCGAAGACGAACTCGTCGTCTCCCCTGCCCGAGAGCACGGCAGTGCGATAGCTGTGCAGAAGCTCTCGATAGCGGATGAACGGATGGGTCTCGGTCCGGGCGAAGATCTCGCTCCACCGCGGCGCGCGCCAGTCGTCGACCGACAACCGCCGGCGGAGCACATGGTCGCGCCCGTCCTCGCCGAGGCGCGGGCAGCGAAACGGCAGCGGGTCGTCCTGCGAGGGCTCGTAGCCGCATCCGGAGCAGACCAGCCTGGAGACGATCTCCGGCAACACCGCCCTCCTCAGGAGTCCGCCGCGACCCGAGCGTTGAATTCATCGATCCGCTCGTCCCAGGCCGGGGGAAGATCCTGCAGCTCGCGCCAGAAGCGCTCGTCGCGACGGACCACGAAGTCGTCGAGCGAAACGCCCTGCTGCTCCACCCAGGTGTAGTAGCCGAGGTTGAAGATCCGGTGCCGTTCCACCTCATCGAGCTCGCGCAGATGATCGGTACCGACACCCCGGAGGTGCTCGCCGAGCGCCCGCGCCGCCGCCGAGGCGTCGTAGCCACCGGAGTGATCCCTCCTCTCGATACGCTCGAGCTCGCTGCCGTACATGTCCGCGCCGTCCGTGGCGACCGTCAGCAGAACGTCCTCCGGTCCGTAGTCGAACCACCGGGCCACCTTGATCGCCGCCAGCGCGTTGCAGATCGACGAGAAGCCGAGATGGCGCAACGCCTCGATCGTCTCGATGGGGACGCCGGCGTCGGCCAGGCAACGCTTGCCGACTTCGCGCGAGAAGAGCAGACCGAGAGCGTCGGTCGACCGATCGGACACCGCGGTCACCACATCGGTGTTCATCACGTTGTGGATCAGCGGCACGTGCTTGTCACCGATCCCCTGGATGTTGTGCTCGCCGAAGCCGTTGTAGAGCAGCGTCGGACACTCGAGCGCCTCGACAGCGACGATCCGCGCTCCTCGGCGACGTTTCAGGTAGTCACCCGCGGCGAGGGTTCCCGCCGATCCGGAGGCGGAGACCCAGGCACGGAGCCTCGACTCCGGACGGTTCTCGGCGAGAGCCTCGAAGACCCTCTCGGCGGCGCGACCGGTGGCCTCGTGGTGGACGAGGTAGTTGCCGAACTCGCTGAACTGGTTGAAGACGATGTTGCGCGGGTCGGCCTCGAGCTCGGCGCAGCGATCGTAGATCTCCTTGACGTTGGACTCGCTTCCCGGGGTCCGCACGATGTCGTCCGCGTCGGCCACCCATTGCTCCAGCCAGTCGAATCGCTCGCGACTCATCCCCTCCGGCAATACGGCGACGCCGTGGCAGCCCATCAACCGGGAGATCGCGACGCCGCCACGGCAGTAGTTTCCGGTCGATGGCCAGACGGCACGGTGGGCGGTGGGATCGAACTGTCCGGTGACGATCCGCGGCGCGAGGCAACCGTAGGCGGCCAGCACCTTGTGGGCCCGGATCATCGGAAAGCGGTCGCCGAGCAGTAGGACGATGCGTGCCGCGACGCCGGTGAGCGCGCTCGGCAGCTCCAGATGAACCGGGACCGGTGAGCGGCCGCGTCTGTCGGGCGCGTTGAACCAATGGACCCGCCCGAGATTCCGCGGGTCGGGTGTGTCGGGATCGACCTCGGCGAGCGCACCGGCATCCAGCGAACCGCTGCCCTCCGTCCCCGGAGGACCGGCCAGCTCGGCGAAGGTCGGCAGGACGATTCCGGCCTCTCGGAATCGAGCCACGCTGTTGGCGTAGGCGGCCTGGTCGACGATCTCGGTCTCGAGCCCCAGCTTCGGCATCGGCTCCTCCTCTCCCGCCATCCTGGCCCAGACCCGGGGCCCATGTCGAGCGCCCGCGAACCGGTATCCTCTGCCCACCCGCCGACCGTCCCGGCCGGCCCCGGATCGACCGACATGTCTCCCCGCGCCCCCATTCTGCTCCTCCTCGCCCTGGCGACCTCGGCGGAGACGACCGGAGCCGCCTCAGGCGCCGACCTGCGCGACCAGCTGGGCCGCAACGAAACCCGGATCTACGCCGCCCGGTACCCCATCGAGCCCGGCCGGACCGTCGCGGCGCTCGCCCTCGCGGATCGCCTCGAGCGCCGAGGCTACGTCCGGGTTCGTGGCCGCCGGCCGACCAGGCCGGGCGAGTACTTCTGGGGCTACGAGCGCTTCTGGATCTACCGCCCCGCCGTCCGCATCGGCAGCCGGAAGGAGCGAGCCCGGCTCTTCGGCCTCTCCCTGCGTCGCAGCGACCAGCTCGTTCTGGGAGTCCTCGACGAGGCCGAGGAACCGTTGTCGCTGAAACACTCGTGGCTGGCGCCGACCCTGCTCGCCGAGTCGTTCGAGCCCAACCGGGCCCTCACCCTGAGGGCGCGCTACGACGAGCTGCCGGAGATCCTCTGGCGGGCGGTACTCGCCGCCGAAGACGCCCGCTTCTTCGACCACATCGGGCTCGACGCCCGCGCCCTGGCCCGCGCCACCCTCAAGAACGCCAAAGCAGGACGGGTGGTCCAGGGAGGCAGCACGATCACCCAGCAGCTGGTCAAGATGCGCGACCTGAGTCCGAAGCGCTCGCTCGGACGCAAGGCCTCCGAGGCGCTGCGGGCGCTCGCCATCGAAGCCGAGTTCGAGAAGACCGAGATCCTCGAGGCGTACCTGAATGCCGTCTACTTCGGCCATATCGAGGGACGGCATCTCTACGGAGTCGGAACAGCCGCCCGGGCCTACTTCTCGAAGCCGGTCGAGAGCCTCGACCTGTCCGAATCGGCCCTGCTGGCCGCCATGATCCAGGGTCCGAACCGTCTCAGCCCGGTCCGCAACCCGGAGACCGTCCTGGATCGCTACCGCTGGGTGCTGAAGCGACTGGGCGATCTCGGGTGGGCGACGGCCGCACGAATCGATCTCGCCCGCAAGTCCCTGCCGAAACTCGATCCCTCGCCGCCGCGGCTGCCGGCGGCGCGCCACTTTCTCGACTGGATCGAGTCCGACGTCGAGCGCCGGGCGCCGGGACTGGTCCGCGACGATCGCGGCGTGGTCGTCTACTCCTCACTCGACCCGCTCCTCCAGGAGGCCGCCGAGACCGCTGTCAGCGCGGGGCTCGCGCGCCTACGGGCCAGCGATCGCCGCCTGCGCTCGACGTCCCTCACCGCGGCCCTGGTGGCTCTGGATGGCCGCACCGGCGAGGTTCTCGCCTACGTCGGTGGCGATCCGGAGCGCCGCGACGACGCCTTCGACCGCGCCCGACGCGCCAGGCGACAGCCGGGCTCGGCGGTCAAGCCTCTGGTGCTCCTCGAAGCGTTCCAGGCCTGCGGCGACCGCGGCGAGCTCTATCCCGCCCGGCGGATCTCGGACCGAGCGCTGACGCTCGAGCTGCCCTCGGGCGACTGGAGCCCGCAGAACCCCGACCGCACCTTTCGCGAAGCGGTCACCGTACGCCAGGCCACGGTCCAGTCCCTCAACGTGCCCTTCGTGCGTATCGCCCGCTGGTGCGGCCTGGAGGCGACGGCCAGACGGGCCGGACGGGCCGGGCTCGATCTACCCGACAAGCCGCCTCCCTCGTTCGCACTCGGCGCGGTCGAGGCCTCTCCGCTCAGGCTGGCGCGCGCCTACACCGTGTTCACCAACCTCGGTCGCGCGTCGAAGCCGCTTCCATGGACCGAGATGCTGCTACCCGAAGGCAGCCGCCTGGAGCGCCGCGATCCGGAGCGGCGCAAGGTCGTCTCGGCCGCCAGCGCCTTTCTGATCCGCGACCTTCTCGAAGCGTCGATGAGCGCCGGGCCCGCCGCGGCCGGAGCCCTCGACGCTCCCGGCGCGTTCGGCAAGACAGGCACCTCGTCCTCGTCGCGCGACGCCTGGTTCGCCGGCGGCGCCGACTCGCTGGTAGCGGTCGTCTGGGTCGGACTGGACGATGCCGAGCCCCTCGGGTACTCGGGAACCCGCGCGGCCGCGCCCATCTGGAAGGCCTTCATGGAGCGAGCGGTGCCCTTGCGCCCCGCCTACACACAGGACCGGCCGAAAGGCGTCGTCGAGCGGTGGATCCAGACCGACACGGGGCTGCTCACCTCCCGGGAGCGGAAGGGCACGGAGCTCGAGCTGTTCCGGCGCGGAGCAACCCCGCCCAAGCGCCGGCTGCTGCGCAGGGACTCGCCGCTCGAGCCGATCGAGTAGCCGGCGAAAGCGCGAGGCCCAGCTACAGGATCGGCGCGTAAGGTCTGGCGTCAGGGGAGGTCCCGCATCCTGGCCCAGAGATCCTCGGCCCGGCGCCGGGCGTCGGCGCGGATCTCTTCCAAATCGGCGGTCAGAAGACGTCCTTCGTCGACAAGCGTCCGTCCCTCGATCTCCACCCGTCGCACTCCGCGTCCGTCACGCTCGACGCGATCCTCCCTCACGCCGGGCCCCAGCAGCTCGACCGCCAGGTCGGTGGCCGCGGCCGCGCGCCGCCCGGCGGCCTCGAGGTCGTCGCCGTTCGCCGTCGCCACGCGGGTGAGAATCCGCTCCTCCTCCATCATGTCGGCCGGGTACCCATCGGTTCCGAGGGCGACGCTGGCGCTGTAGCGCAGGGCGCCGGGATAGCCGACCCCGTTCCCCTGGTTGGACCGCGGATTCTGCACCAGCCAGAGTCCGCGGTCCGCCGCCAGCTCGACCTCGGCACGCTCCAGATGGACGCCGTGCGCCATGATCGAGCCGCGCGGCAGGGCGCCGAGCTCGAGCAGTCGCGCGAGCGGGCCGGAGTAGCCGCGCCTGCGGGCGTCGTCGACGTCGGAGGCCGCCTCCGCCATGTGGACGTGCATCACCGAGCCGAGCTCGGCGCAGAGCTCGCCGGCATCACGCACCGTCTCGTCGGAGACGGTGAACGAGGCGTGCAACGCGACGACGCCACGCACCAGGGGCCGCCGGTTCGTCTCGGCGAAGCGTCGGCACTCGGCGAGTCCGCGCCGCGCCTCCCCACGGCCGCCGTTGCGCTCGGTGGCGCCGTAGCAGAGCACGGCGCGGACTCCGAGCTCCTCGCAGGCGTCGGCCAGCACGTCGAGCGACCCCTCGATCAGGGCCGGCGACTCATGGTGATCGACCAGCGTCGTCGTCCCGTGCAGCAGCGCCTCGGCCACGTAAAGTCTGGCCGCGGCCCGCAGGCTCGCTTCGTCGAGCGCCCGGTCGAGGCGCCACCAGAGCCGTTCGAGGATCTGGACGAAGGTCTCCGGCGCCGGTCGCGGGGGCGGGATGCCGAGCGGCGCCAAGCCGCTGTAGATGTGGGTGTGGGCGTTGACCGCTCCGGGCGAGCTTTCGATTCCCTCTCTCATCATCACCTACTGAACCATCGGCATCTAGTGGCCCATCAGCATCTACTGGCCTCACCTACTGGCCGAGGCTGCGGATCCGCCCCACACGCATCGCCCGTGCCGCCGCGGAGTCCTTCATCGGCAGGTCGAACCGCCGGACGCCGTCGTAGGCCTCGAGTGCCCCGGCGACCGCGGCCGCCGTCGGGACGAGTCCGATCTCGCCGACGCCCTTGGCACCGAAGGGACCCTCGGGCTCGGGATCCTCGATCAGCAGAACCTCCACCTCGGGCATCTCCCGGGCGCGAATGACGCCGAGCTCACGCAGCTTGAAGGTCGCCGGCATGCCGCCCGGACACGGCAGCTCCTCGGTGAGCGCGTAGCCGAGTCCCATGTGCACCGAGCCCTCGATCTGTCCCTCGCACAGGGCGGGGTTGATCGCTCTCCCGACGTCGTGCGCGGCGACGACGCGCTCGACCCGTCCCTGCGTATCGAGAATCACCACCTGGGTCGCGAAACCGAACGAGGTATGCGTCTTGACCGGGAGCGGCTCCTCATCATCGTCTCGCGCCCGCGGCGGCGTGGTGTCATCGATCAGAACGTCGGCCGCGTAGACCTTGCCGACCAGTTCCTCGAGCGATCTCCCCGCCTCGAGGTCCGCCGCCAGCTTCCGCGCCGCGTCGCGTACCGCGCGGCCGCCGAACAGCGTCGCCCGCGACCCCGTCGTCTGGGCGCAGTCGAGGTCGAAGGTCGAGTCCACTCGTGGCGTGAAGACCGAGGCCGGTAGGCCGGTGACCTCGACGGCGCACTGCACCAGCACCGTCAGCAGTCCCTGCCCCATCTCGGTGTATCCGTTGTGGAGGGCGATCCGGCCGCCCTCCTCGACGACCAGCCGCGCCCTCCCCCACTCCCTGGCGCCGTTGCCGATGCCGCTGTTCTTGATCCCGCAGCCGATGCCGACCGCCCGCCCCTCACGACGGGCCGCTTCCCAGGCCGGACGGACGGCTTCCAGCGTCTTCTTGAGACCGACCGACTTCTCGATCACCTGGCCGGTGGCGAACCGACCGCCGACCTCGAGAGCGTTACGCCAGCGGATCTCCCATCGATCGATCCCCACCCGATCGGCCAACAGGTCGAGCGCGCCCTCGATGCCGAAATGCGCCTGATTCGCGCCGAAACCACGCATCGCGCCGCACGGCGGGTTGTTGGTCATCACCGCCCGCGACTCGATGTCGACGGCGGGGACATCATAGGGACCGCAGCCGTGGCCACCGGCACGCTCGAGCACCTTGCTGCCGACCGAGGCGTAGGCGCCCGTATCGCCGACCATGCGGGCCCGTACCGCCGTCAGCCGGCCGTCAGCGTCACAGCCGACGGTGTAGTCCATGCGGATCGGATGTCGCTTCGGGTGCAGCCGGATCGACTCCTCGCGATCGAGCGTGAGCTTGACCGGTCGGCCGGTGCGTTTCGCCAACAGCGCCGTCTGCGCCTGGATCGACATGTCCTCCTTGCCGCCGAAGGCGCCACCGTTGGGCACCAGCTCGACGAAGATCTCCGAGGTCTCCACTCCCAGGAAGGCCGCCACCTGGCGCCGGTCGTCGAAGATCCCCTGGCCCTGGGTGTAGAGATGCAGGCGGCCGTCCGGTCGCGGCGCCGCGACAGCGCTCTCGGGCTCGAGATAGAGGTGCTCGATCCGCTGCGTCGTCCAGGTTCCGCTCACCACCTCGGCCGAGGCGGCGAGGGCGGCATCCACGTCGCCCCGCCCGACCCTCGTCTCGGAGAGAACGTTGTCGTGTCGCGGGTTGACCCGCGGCGCTCCCGGAGCCTGGGCCGCGGTGGTGTCGAGGACCGGCTCGAGCACTTCGTAGTCGACATCGACCAACGCCGCTGCGGCCCGGGCGGTGGCCTCGTCGACGGCAGCGACCGCCGCCAGCACGTCCCCGACACAACGCACCTCCTCGCCCTCGGCGACGAAGCCCGGCCAGTCGGGGTACAGAAGGCCGTACCAGCGCTCGCCCGGGACGTCGGACGCGGTCAGCACCGCCTCGACGCCGGGCACGGCCGCGGCTCGCGAGACATCGATCGATCGCACCCGCGCCCGAGCGTGTGCGGAGAGCACGACGGCACCGTGGAGCATGTCCGGAAGCTCGAGATCGTCGACGTAGGGCCGCTCACCGAGGGTGAGCTCCTCACCGGTGAACCGCGCCAGCGACTCGCCGACGCGCCCGGAGGTCTCGACCTCCGGCACGACCCCGTCTCGACGCGATCGCGCCAGAACCTCGATGGCGTCGAGGATCTTCGTGTAGCCGGTGCAGCGGCACAGATGTCCCGCCAGAGCGCGGGCGATCTCGTCGCGACTCGGCTCGAGGTTCTTGTCGAGGAGGCGATGCGCCTGGAGAGCGATGCCCGGGATGCAGTAGCCGCACTGGAGACCGGCGACGTTGACGAAGCTCGCCGCGATCCGCTCACGCTCCGACTCCGGCAGCCCCTCGAGAGTCACCACCTCCTTGCCGGCGGCGTTCTCCACCGGCATGGCACAGGTCACCTTCGGGAGGCCGTCGACGAGAGCGAGACAACAGCCGCACTGCCCCTGCGGCTGGCACCCGTCCTTGGTCGACAGAATCCCGCAGCGCGTCCGCAGTGTCTCGAGCAGCGATTCGCCCGCGCGCGGCGTCACGCGCGTCGCTACGCCGTTGAGGGTGAACCGGAGGTCGGGCATGGGTCGCGGCCGACGCCGCTGACCGATTCTAGCGGCATCGGCCGGGCGCCCGGCGGGCGTACAATGGTCCGATGAGCCGAGGTCTCCTGGTGCGCGGTGGCGACATCGTCACCCACGAGCGCGGTTGGCGTGGCGACATCCGCTGCCGCGACGGCGCCATCGTCGAGCTCGGCGAATCCCTCGAAGCGAACGGCGACGAGGTGATCGACGCCGACGGTCTCACGGTCATTCCCGGCGGTGTCGATCCCCACGTCCACATGTCTCTGCCGGTCGCGGGAACGGTCTCTTCCGACGACTTCGAGAGCGGGACCGCGGCGGGCCTGGCGGGTGGCACCACGACGATCATCGATTTCGTCCATCCGGAGCGCGGCCAGGGGTTCGTCGAGGCGCTCGACGAGCGTCGCCGTGAAGCGGAGATCGCCGCCGCCGACTTCGGCCTCCACATGGCGATCACCTGGTGGGGCGACAGCACACCGGGAGAGCTCGAGGCCTGCGTCGCCCGAGGCGTGCCGAGCTTCAAGGTGTACATGGCCTACAAGGACACCGTCGGTCTCCCCGAGGACGCTCTCGTCGCCGCAATGGCGACCGTCGCCGGCCTCGATGCCCTGGTCCTGGTCCACGCCGAGCACGGCGAGTCGATCGAGCACCTGCGAGAGCGCTACGCCTCCCTGGCGCCGAAGGACCCGCGAAGCCACGCCCGGTCGCGGCCCGCGGCACTGGAGGGCGAGGCGACGAACCGAATCGCCACCCTGGCCGGCGTCCACGGGACGCCGCTCTACGTCGTCCACGTCACCTGCCGGGAGTCGGTCGAGGCCATCCAGCGGGCTCAGCGGGCCGGCTGGCCGGTCCATGGCGAGACCTGTCCCCAGTACCTGTTCCTCGACGAGTCGGCGTACGACGCGCCCGACTTCGAGGGCGCCGCCTACGTCATCGCACCGCCCCTGCGGAGCCGCGACAACCAGGAAGTGCTCTGGACGGCCCTGGTGGAGCGCACCCTCGAGGTCGTCGCGACCGACCACTGCCCGTTCGACATGGCCGGCCAGAAGGACCTTGGCCGCGACGACTTCCGGCGGATTCCCGGCGGTGCCGCCGGTATCGAGCACCGTCTCGCCCTGCTGTGGACGCACGGAGTGGTTCCCGGCCGCATCGACGAGAGGCGCTTCGTGGAGCTGGTCTCGACCGCGCCGGCGCGTCGATTCGGCCTCTATCCACGCAAGGGCGCCATCGCGGTGGGTGCGGACGCCGACCTGGTCCTCTGGGATGCGACCGCCACGGGTACCATCTCGGCCACGACCCACCGGCACCGCTGCGACCGCAGCGTCTACGAGGGTTTCGAGACCCGTGGCGCCGCGGCGACCGTGATCGCCGGCGGCTCGGTTCGGATGCTCGACGGAGATCTGAGGGCTGTGCGCGGCAGCGGCCGTTTCCTCGAACGGCGGCTCGATGGAACCGGCTCCCGATGAGGTCGCCGCGCTCTGGTGATCCTCACGGGGCACGCTCACGGGGCACGCTCACTGGTCACGCTCACTGGTCATGCTCACTGGCGAAACGGGGTCCGATAGGATAGAAATCGACCCGACCGTCATGGAAGGCCACGAGCTAGCCCAGTTCAACGTCGCGCGCCTCAAGTGCTCGCTCGAAGATCCGCGTGTCGCGGAATTCGCCGAGGCCATCGACCGCATTCACACTCTCGCCGAGAGCTCGGATGGCTTCGTCTGGCGTCTCTCGGAAGTGCCGGTGAACCCGACCGGCTACCGGATGTTCGAAGATCCACGGACCTTCGTGACACTCTCCGTCTGGCGTGACCTCGGGGCGCTGAAGCGCTACGTCTGGCACACCGAGCATCTCGACTTCTATCGTCGTCGCCGGCAGTGGTTCGACGCCATCACCGAGCCCCATTCGGTCATGTGGTGGGTTCGGGAGGGCCACCGTCCGAGTCTGGCAGAGGCTCATTCGCGCCTGCGGTTCCTGGCGAAGAAGGGATCGACGCGCCACGCCTTCGACTGGAGCTCCCTGGCCGATGACGGGGGCGAGGAGAGCCGACGCCTGTCGTCGGAGGGTTGAGCACCACAGGAGGAGACGGGATGCTGTTGATCGACGGAGTCGGTGGTGCCTTCGTATTCTCCAACGACGCGGAGCGCCTGGCCGGCTGGTACGCGGAGCACCTGGGTTTCGAGTTCGAGGGCAGCGCCGAGTTCGGCGCCTTCTACCACGTCTTCTGGGCCGTCGACCCCGAGAACGAGGCGCGCCGACTGGATACCACCTTCGCGATCATGCAGGCGAAGGTCGACCTCGACAACGGGACGCCGAGCGAGGAGCCCGAGAGCATGTACGGCGATCAGGCCTATATGATCAACCTGCGGGTCACCGACATCGAGCTCGTCCTGTCGCAGCTCGCCGCCAAGGGCGTCGAGCCGATCAAGCAGGCCGACGAGGGCTACGGCATCTTCGCCTGGATCCGCGACGGAGACGGCAACCGCGTCGAGCTCTACCAGCCCGGCGTCGCGAAGTAGCTCACCCTGTTCAGGCGTAGCGTTCGGCCAGAACCTCGCCCAACGCGTCGAGGACGGCGGCCGCGTCGTTCGACGAGAGCACCATCGGCGGCTTGATCTTCACCACGTTGTGGTCCGGCCCGTCGGTGCTCAGCAGGAAGCCGCGGACCTTCATCGCTTCGACGATCTCCTCGGCATCGAGCGCCGCCGGCGACCGGCTCGCCGGATCCTCGACCAGCTCGACGCCGAGGAAGAGCCCGCGGCCGCGCACATCGCCGATCTTCGGATAACGGCGCGCCAGGGCGCCCAGCCCGTCGATCAGCTCTCCACCGACCCGCCTGGCGTTCTCCTGCAACCCCTCGTCCTCGATGACGTCGAGCACCGCCAGGCCGACCGAGGCCGAAACCGGGTTCCCACCATAGGTGTTGAAGTACTCCATGCCGTTGTCGAACGCCTCGGCGATCTCGCGGGTCGTGACGACGGCCGCCAGTGGGTGTCCGTTGCCGATCGGCTTGCCCATGGTGACGATGTCGGGCACCGCGTCCTGGAGCTCGAAGCCCCAGAAGCGATCCCCGACCCGGCCGAAGCCCACCTGCACCTCGTCGGCGACGACGACCGCACCGGCGGCACGCGCCCTCTCGAAGGCTTCCGGCAGGTAGCCCGGTGGTGGCTCGACCTGTCCTCCGCAACCGAGGAGCGACTCGCAGATGAACACGCCGGCCGGTATCCCCCGCTCGGCCAGACGCGCCGCGGCCTCGGAGACATAGGTCCCGTACAGCGGCCCCAGCCCCTCCCCGGGAGCGCGATGTCGACCGCGATAGACGTCCGGGCTCGGCACCACCGCGACGTGATCCGGAGCTCCCGCGCCCCCGGGCCCGTCGAACTTGTAGGAGGAGATGTCGATCAGCGAGCCGAGATTGCCGTGATAGGCCCCGTCGACGGCGATGACGCCGCGCCGGCCCGTGGCCGCCCGGGCCAGGCGCAGCGCCAGATCGTTGGCCTCGCTGCCCGAGCAGACGAAGAAGCAGACCTCGAGCGATTCGGGCAGGGTTGCGGCCAGGCGCTCGGCGTACTCGAGGATTCCGCGATGGAGATAGCGCGTATTGGTGTTCAGCGTCGCCATCTGGCGCGACGCCGCCTCGGCGACTCGCGGATGGCAGTGCCCGACGTGAGAGACATTGTTCACCAGGTCGAGGTAGCTCCGGCCGGCGTCGAAGAGCCTGGCGCCCTCGCCACGGACGATCTCGAGCGGACGTCGGTAGGACAGCCGGACCGCGGCGCCGATCGAGCGCCGGCGACGCTCGATCGGAGTCCCGGAACACTCCCTCGATGACCGGTTGTCACTCATGCCCCATCCCCTCGGTCTCCTCGGTTCGATCCAGCTCCCGGACGACCGAGCTCAGCCTCCGGAGTGTCTCCCAGGCGTCGCGCTCCGAGACCAGGGCATAGGCGTCCGCCGTCCCGGCACGGCGACGCCTCTGGGCCATCAGGACGGACATCGCCAGTCGGACCCGGATCGCCGGCAGCAGGAGCTCGAGCTCGCCCTCCGAAAGGGGCCTCGCGCGATCGTAGCCACGCACCAGCGGCCGGACCGCCCGCCAGGGGTCGGCGCGACCGAAGCCGAGGTAGGCCGCCGCCACCGCCAGCTCGTGGACCGTCTCGGTCACGACGAGATCGCCGAAGTCGATCAGGCCGACGAGACGGATCGCTCCCTTCCCGGGTGGAGAGACGAGGACGTTGTGGGTGTTCGCGTCGTTGTGGATCAGGCCTCGCGGCAGGGTCGGCGCAAGCCGCGCCCGCAGCTCGAGGTAGTCCTCGAGGACCGACTCGACCATCGCCCGGTCGTCGGCGTCATCGACGAGTCCCAGGTCGTCGCGCCGCTCGCCGGCCCGCGCCAGATCCCAATCGAGGGAGCGCTCCCCGACACTCCCGAGCTCGCCCAGCACCAGGTCGAGACCTCCCAGGTACGATCCGAGCTCACCGAGGAGGCCCGGCGGCCAGGGCGCGGTCGAGACCATCGGCGTCCCTTTGACCCAGGTCAGTAGGCGTGCGTCGAGCTCCCTGGCGCCGATTCTGACGCGCTCGACGGCCATTCCGGCACGCGAGGTGAGCGGGCGGGGAACGCCCGGCCATTCGCGACGCTCCAGATGGCGCAGCACAGTCCGCTCGCGGCGGAGAGCGTCGTCCTCCCCGGTCGGAGCGAGCTTGAAGGTGAAGACAGCTCCGCGGCCGTCCTCGACCCGGAAGGTGGCGTCCTGGTACCCGTCCAGCGCCTGGATCGTCCGCGGCGCGAAGAAGTGCTCCTCGCAGAGAGCCGCCGCCGAACCGGCGTCGACAACCGGTGGACCGGCCAGCTCGACTCGATCACCGGACACGGTCGAGGGAGTCATTCCGACGGCGCCTTCGAAGCGAAACCCGGCGCCGGCGAATGGCGTAGGGTCCGGTGCGTAGGATGTCGCAGGAGGTGGTCGACGTGGCTGAGAAGAAGAGCGGCTTTCATTACCTGGGAATCGGCTGTCTGGTTCTCGGCGCGATCCTGGTGCTCGGTGCGACGGTGTGCGGGTACGGAGTCTACCGCTGGGGCAAGAGCCTCGAGTCGGACCTGGAGGATCCCGAGGCGCGACGCGAGCGCGTTCTCGAGATCCTACGCGGAAGCGACATGCCCGAGGGTTACTATCCGATGATCGCGGTGCGTATCCCGATGCTGCTCGAGACCGCCATGTTGACCGATCACGACGCCGGCCCCGGCGAGCCGGTCCCCGATCTCGGTGAGCGCGGGCTGCTCTACTTCGCCATGCGCGACTTCGGCCGGGATCGTCAGGACCTCGACGCCTTCTTCCGGGGCGAGTTGGAGGATCCGGCGGCGCTCGAGAAGCACCAGATCGATGTCGATCTCGGTGAGCGCGTGGCGAGCGGCCGGGTGGACCGGTCCACCACCGAGATCCTCTGGGTCGCCCATCGCGGCAACATATCGAGCGGGCAGACGCGGGGCTCGCACGAGGGCCTCATCACCCTGCTTCAGGTCAACTGTCCACCGGACTCCTACAACCGCATCGGCATGTGGTTCGGTCCCGAGCCCGACTCCGAGGAGGGGTCTCTGGTCGGCTCGGTGGCCGATTCGGCACAGGTGGAGACCTTTCTCGGCCACTTCGGCTTCTGTCCCGACTGAATCGTCAGGCCGCTAGCTCGCGGGGCCACACTCGAGGATGCGGCCCTCCCAGAAGAGCCGTACCCGAGTCTGCCCCTCCTCCTCCAGGGCCCGGCACATGCTGACCGAGTCGATGAAGGGCCCCTTGCAGTCGTCGCCGTTGTTGTGGTCGGTGGTGATCCACGCCCCATCGGCGAAGGAGTAGCAGAGGAACTGGTTCTTGAAGTTGATCTTGAACGGCGAGTACCCCAGCTTCCGTCCGCCGGCCTTCTCTCCGGCCTGTTCGCCGAGCGATACCACCGAGGTGATGGCACTACCCGAGATCAAATAGAGAACGACGAGGATGAGCGCGACGCCGAGGAGCATCTTCATGAGAGATCCCTCTCCAGTGGAACCGATCTTGCTTATTGTAAGTTAGTAGAGACGAGGGACACGACGCAGCGAAACCGATCGGCCCCCAGGAACGTCTAACTGGATGGGACCTCCGGTTACGGTCGATGACACCGCGGTATCCACAGATCCGGGTCACGCTACACAGCCGCAAGCCGTGCGCGCTGATCGGTGCGGTGCGCCAGGCTCTGCGCGAGGCGGGAGTCGATCGGGACGAGATCCGCACCTTCTCGCGACAGGCCTTCGCCGGCTCCGACGAGAGCGACGTGCGCGAGATCTGCGGCGAGTGGACGCGTCTCGATCTCGCCGACTGAGCCTTCGCTGAATCCCTGGGCACTCGTGCTCGTAGAGTAGTGTAGAGGGAGACCACGATGGCAGATCCGAAAAACCCCCTACGTCGTTCGAAGACCGATCGCTGGATCGGCGGAGTCTGTGGAGGTCTTGCCGACTGGATCGGATGGGACCCGACGCTGGTTCGAGTCCTCTACGTGCTCGTCTCGATCTTCTCCATAGCGTTCCCGGGGATCCTGGCGTACATCATCTTCTGGATCATCATGCCCGAGGAGCCGTGAACGTTCCGCTGCCGGCACTTCCGGGTCGGCAATCTCCCGACCTCGGCCGGCGCACCATAGCTTTCCGGCTCGACTTCAGCTGGCTGCCGACCGGCGCCCTGCTCCTGTGGTGGATGGCGACCCGGACGGTACCGGCAGCCCAGCCCATGGCCACGCCGGTCGTCTGGTGGCTCGTCGCGCTCGCCGTCTTCGTCGGTTTCGTCGCCTCCGTCATCGCCCACGAGATCTGGCACGAGGTCGTGGCCGGCCGCTACGGATTCCCCGGCGAGACGGTCAGGCTCTATCCATTCGGTGGCGCTCGCGGTCAGGGGCTCGGCCCGAGCGGCGCGGAGGGTGACTTCATCGTCGCCCTCGCCGGCCCGGTGGCGAGCGCGACGATCGCCTTCATCCTTCTCGTGATCGCCGAGTCGCTGCCGCCGGAGAGCCTCGGCGCCACCGGTGCCGGCCATCTCGCCGGACTCAACGCGGCGCTGGCGGTGATCAACCTGCTGCCGGCCTACCCTCTCGACGCCGGTCGCGCCCTGCGCGCCGTCATATGGGCGCTCAAGGGCGACTTCGGCTTCGCGACCGGGCTCGCCGCGCGCCTCGGCTCCGTCTTCGGGCTCGCCGCCGTCGCGCTCGGGATCCTGATAATCCTCGGTGACAACGCCCCGGTGCTCGGCGTCGCCCTGCTGCTGTTCGGCTTCACCCTGCGCACGGCGGCGGTGCACTCGCATCGACACATGGTGGCGCGAAGCTCGCTGGCCGGCGTTCCGGTGCGCCGATTCATGGACGAGAACCCCATCACGGTGCAGCGCGCCCTCTCGATCACCTCGCTGGCCGAGGACTTCATCTACAAGCACCACCTGAGCATGCTACCGGTGGTGGATGGGGACAAGCTGCTCGGCTATGTCACGGCGCAGCGGGTCCGGGAGCTTCCACGCGACGAATGGAGCCGGCAGAGCATCGGCACGATCATCCTGCCCTTCTCGTCGGAGAACACCGTCTCTCCCGACACCGATGCCGTCGAGGCTCTCGACAAGATGACCAGCACCGGCAATACGCGTCTGATGGTGGTCGAGCGGGGTCGCCTGGCGGGGGTCGTGGCCCTCCAGGATCTCGGCAAGAGTCTTCAGCCGGAGGCCGCGCCAGAGGCCGGAACACCCTGAGTTGACAGGCCTCAGGGCGACCGATAGCCTCCGCCCGAGCCAGAAAAACCGTCGCACGAGGGGCACCACACTCTTCGGCAGCTTCCTGGCCGGGAGCTTCCGGGCAAAGGAGTCGGTAGTGAGCGTCGAGTCACATTCTCAGGAACGGTGGGGTACGCGTATCGGCCTCGTGCTGGCCATGGCCGGGAACGCGGTCGGGCTGGGCAACTTCCTGCGCTTCCCGGTGCAGGCGGCCCAGAACGGCGGCGGCACGTTCATGATCCCGTACTTCATCTCCTTCCTGCTGCTGGGAATCCCCCTGATGTGGGTCGAATGGGGTATCGGGCGCTACGGCGGCAGCCACGGTCACGGCACCGTGCCGGGCATGTTCGATCTTCTGACCGGGCGCAAGACCAAGTGGGCCAAGTACATCGGCGTGCTCGGCATCGTCATGCCTCTGGTCGTCTTCATCTACTACACCTATGTCGTCTCCTGGATGCTCGCCTTCTCGGTCTTCTCGATCACTGGCGACTACGCCGGGCTGGGCGTCGAGGAGATGCGGCAATACCTGACGTCGTACCAGACGATCACCGAGTCCTCGTACCACGCGGGCTGGCTGACGATCGTGTTCTTCATCGTCACCATGCTCTTTCTCGCCTGGGTGCTGGCACGAGGGGTGTCGGGCGGCATCGAGAAGCTGGCGCTCTACGGAATGCCGGTTCTCTTCGTGTTCGCGTTCATCCTGATGGCTCGGGTGCTGACCCTGCCGGCCGTCGCGGCGTCGCCGGCGGAGGGCCTCAATTTCGTCTGGAACCCGGACTGGTCCGGGCTCGGCAACGCCCGGGTCTGGCTGGCGGCGGCCGGCCAGATGTTCTTCACGCTGTCCGTGGGCATGGGAAGCATCCACACCTACGCTTCGTATCTGCGCAAGCGCGACGACGTCACCCTCACCGGCCTCTCGACCGCTTCCACCAACGAGTTCGCCGAGGTCGTCCTCGGCGGCACCATCGCCATTCCCGCGGCGGTGGTCTTCTTCGGCGTCAGCGGCGCCATGGCGATCGCCAACAACGGCGCCTACGACCTCGGTATCGTCGCCATGGGGGTGGTCTTCGAAGGCCTGCCGGGAGCGGAGATATGGGGCCGCCTGGCAGGATTCCTGTGGTACTTCCTGCTCTTCATCGCCGGCGTCACCTCCTGCGTGGCGCTCGCCAGTCCGGCGATCGCCTTTCTCCAGGACGAGTTCAAGATGGCCCGCAAGAAGGCCGCGTTCGCCATCGCCTCACTCGGCTTCGTCCTCGGCGTGTACCAGATGATGTTCTACCAGTTCGGCGTCCTCAGCGAGTGGGACTTCTGGGCCGGCACCTTCGGCCTGGTGGTCTTCGCCACGCTCGAGATCATCCTCTTCATCTGGGTCTTCGGCATCGACAACGCCTGGAGAGAGCTCCACGAGGGAGCCGACCTGCAGATCCCGACGATCTACAAGAGCATCATGAAGTACGTCACCCCCCTCTTCCTGGTGCTGCTGCTGGTCATCTGGAGCTACCAGATGGCCTGGCCGACCATCACCATGGACGGCGTCGCCGAGGAGAACGTCTCCCACCTGTGGATCGCCCGCCTGTTGATGATCGGGCTGGTGGTGGTGGGAATGCTCCTCATCAAGCGCGCATGGGCGCTACGGGACAAGGACTGACCGAACGGGAGAGACGATATGACGACCTTCGCGCTCACCTTCATGCTGGTCAGCATGGCCGCCGTCACGACGCTGACCGGATACTGTCTGCGCCGTATCCTGACCAGCCCGCCACCCAGCCAGGACGACTGAGCCGCGGAACGCGGTCAGTTCGAAGGACCGGCGAACTCGGCGAGGAACCGGCTCGCCCGCTCGCGGAAGCCATCGGTCCACTCGTGGCCGCCGTCGTGCTCGTAGACGGCCGGCCGTAGGCCGAGCGAGCCGAGCAACTCGATGTCGGCGGCGAGCTTCGCCGCCGTATACCACTCGTCCTCCCTACCGTGCCCGATGAGCGCGCGGTCGAAACCGAGAGCCTCGAGCTCGCCCACCTCCGGCGGCACGTCACTCCCCAGAGCGATCACGCCGTCGACCGCGAGTGAGCCGAAGGCGGCGGTACGCCAGGCCATCGCGGTCCCCTGCGAATAGCCCAGGACCACCAGCGGCACCTCCGGAAGGTCGTCGCGCAGTCGGCGCAGGACGGCATCGACGTAGGCGATGTTGTCGCGGATGGCGAGCTCGCGGTCGAGACTGGTCATCCAGCAGGCGACGATCTCGCCGGTCCGCTTGTAGAAGGGATGGAGCGCCTGGACCGAAGCCAGACACCAACCGTCGAGTCCACGCAGCGTGCGCAACTCGGCCATGTTCGCCTGGGCGGTCTCGCCGAAGCCGTGGAACCCGACCAGAAGTCCTTCCGCGGGTCCCTCAGCCGGCCTCACCAGGTGCCGACCGTGCACCTGAGCCGCGGTGTGGTGTACCTCGATCGATGCCGCCATCGCGGGTCAGCCGACCGCGGCGCGAAGCTCGCGAGCCTTCTCTTCCAAGCATCGGGCGAGATCGGGCTCGGCGAGATTTCGCTCGACCGTACGCACCAGGACGCTGCCGGCGACCACCCCGTCGGCGACCTTCGCCACCTGCTCCACCTGCTTCGGGGTCGAGACGCCGAAACCCGCCGCCATTGGCAGATCGAGACGTCGCCGCAACCGCTTGGTCTGCTTCAGCACATAGTCCGGCAGGCGCCGCGTGAGTCCGGTGACACCGCCGCGCGAGACGCAGAAGACGAAGCCTCTCGACGCCTCCTTGACGACTCGCACCCGTTGCCTCGGGCTGTCGGGAGCCAGCATGTAGCCGAGGTCGACACCTTGAGCGGCCAGCGCCGGGCCGAGCTCGCGCTCGCCCTCCTCGGGTGGCAGGTCGACGCACAACACCGCGTCGACACCGGATGTCGCGGCCTGTTCCGCGAACGTCTCCAGCCCCCGCGCGTGAACCGGGTTGAAGTAGGTGAAGAGGACCACCGGCACACCCAGCGCCTCGCGATTTCTGGCCACCATGTCGAGGACCGCGGAAAGCGTCCCGCCACCCTCGAGCGCTCGCAGGGTCGCCCGCTGTACGACCGGCCCATCCGCGATCGGATCGGTAAAGGCGACACCGATGCCGACGCAGTCCGCGCCCCCCGCCACCAGCGCATGGAGCAACGCGGTGCCGCGATCGATGTCGGGGTCGCCGGCCATCAGGTACGGGACGAAGGCGGCACGGCGGTCGCGCCGGCAGCTCTCGAAGACGCGCGCCACCTCATTCATCGCCGTCGTCTCCCGGCTCCGCGCTCATCCCGGTGGGTGGCTCGTCGTAGATCTCGAGGACCTCCAACTGTCCCGGCAGCAGCGATGCCATCGCACCGGCATCGTCGCCCCAGTCGACCGCCACGGCCGGATAGCCATCGAGATCCTCCCCCTCCCCACCCTCCGCGCCGGCGAGAAGAACCGCGGCGTCCTTGTCGCCGCTTCCGGAGATAGCCACCAGGACGATCTTGTTCGCGGCGAGCTCGCGAGCGTGCTTGCACGCCTCCGCCAGGGCATGAGCGCTCTCGAGCGACGGCACGATCCCCTCGGTCTCCATCAGCAGATGCGCCGCCCGCAGCGCCTCGGCGTCCGATATCGCGGTGTATTCCGCCCGGCCGCGCCCGGCCAGCTCGGCATGAGGCGGTCCGACCGCCGGATAGTCGAGCTCCGGGGCCATCGAGTGGGTCTGCTGGATCTGTCCCTCGTCGTCCTGCAACAGCACCGTCCGCATCCCGTGCAGCACACCCACGGTGCCATCGCGGAACCGCGCCGCGTGGTCACCGGGATCGTTGCCGCGGCCTCTACCCTCGACACCGACAAGACGGACCCTGGAATCGCTGATGAAGGCTCCGAAGAGGCCGATGGCCAGACTTCCGCCCCCGACAGCGGCCACCGCGAGATCAGGGTATGCCCTGCCGGCCTGTTTGCGCAGCTGGCGACTCGCCTCGGCGCCGATCACGTACTGGCACTCGGAGACGATGCGGGGATAGGGCGCCGGGCCGTAGCTCGAGCCGACGGCGAAGTGGGTGTGCCGGACGTTGGTCATCCAGTCCCTGACAGCGGCGTTCACGGCCCCGTCCAGCGTCCCTCGCCCCGCCCCGACCGACAGCACGCGAGCCCCGAGCAGGCGCATCCGCTCGACGCTGAGCGGCTGCCGCCGAACGTCCTCCTTACCCATGTACACGGCGCAGGCGAGACCGAGCCTCGCCGCGACCGTTGCGACGGCGATACCGTTCTCGCCACTCGCCGTCTCGGCGACCAGCCTCTCCTTGTCCATCTCGCGCGCCAGCATCGCGTGCGCAAGGGCGCTGTTGAGCCGGTGCGATCCGCTGGGTAGCAGATCCTCGCGCTTGAGAAAGACCCGCGCGCCGCCGAGCTGCTCGCTCAGGCGCGCCGCATGGTAGAGCGGCGTCGGCCTGCCGGCGTACTGCGCCAGGAGACCGTCGAGCTCCTTACGGAAGGAGCGCCGGCGCGAGATACGCCGCCAGGTCTTCTCGAGCTCGCGCAGCGGGCCGACCAGGAACTCGGGGACGAATCGTCCGCCGAACTCCCCGTAGTAGCCGTTGCCGTCCGGTCTCACCGCAGACATGGAATCCCTCAACCGCCTCCCGTCGCCTCGAAACGCTCGCACCACTCGATGAAATTCCGTAGAAGCCGCGGTCCTTCGATCGACAGGACCGATTCCGGGTGAAACTGTACTCCCGCGTACGGGAGGCCACGATGACGCAGACCCATCAGCGTGCCCGATTCGGACCACGCCGTGGGCTCGAGCTCGTCGGGAAGGCTCCCGCTCCGCAGCTCCAGACTATGGTAACGCGTTGCCAGGAACGGATTCGAGATTCCGGTGAACAATCCCCGTCCGTCGTGCCGGATGCTCGAGGTCTTGCCATGCATCAGATCGGGACATCGCTCGACGCGACCTCCGAACGCCTCCCCCAGGACCTGGTACCCGAGGCACACGCCGAGAACGGGCACGCGGGGCCGACGGGCGATGAGCTCGGGGCAGATTCCGGCCTGCTCCGGCCGCCCCGGTCCCGGTGAGAGCACGATTCCGGACGGTTCCCGTGCCAGGACCGCCGCGGCCCCGATGGCGTCGTTGCGCTCGACCTCGACCCGGGCGCCGGCGGCCCGCAGGGCATGGACGAGGTTGAAGGTGAACGAGTCGTAGTTGTCAACGACCAGGATCATCGGAGGCTCCGAGACGGCTCCACCGCCGCCGTTTCAGGCCTCCAGAAGCTGCCGCGCCTCCTCGAGAGGGAACTCCTTCCCGGTCATCATGCGGAACTGCCGGCTAGCCTGAAAGAGGAGGATTTCGCGCCCGTCGACGACCGTCAAGCCTCGGCGGCGCGCCGCCGAGGCCAGGGCGGTGTCCGACGGCCGGCGGTAGACCATGTCGACGACGACTGTGCCGTCCGTGACGTGATCGATGTCGAAGGGCAGTGGATCGCCCTCTACCCGGCCGAGTGGCGTCGCGTTGACGACGATGTCGAAGCGTGAAACATCGAGGTCGCCGGTCGCCGCCCACGCCAGACCGAGGCGACTCCCGGCCCGACGGGCCCTCTCGACGGTCCGGTTGAACAGCACGACCCTGGCTCCGACGAAGCCGAGCCCGGCGGCGGCACTGCACCCTCCCCCGCCGGCGCCGACAACCGCGGCGCTGGCCCCGTGCAGATCGACGCCCAGCTCCTCGAGCGGCCCGACGACTCCCTCCGCGTCGGTCGCTTCCGCCTCCCATACGCCGCGCCGACGGACCAGCGTATTGGCGGCACCGATCCGTGCCGCCAGCGGGCTCGAGGCGCCGGCGACGGCGAGCGCTATCCGCTTGTGGGGAGCCGTCACGCTGAATCCCCCGAGAGGCAGACCGATCGCCGCGATGGGTTCTTCCTCCACGAAGTCGAGCCAGAATCGGCCGAACTCCTCGACGTGCAGCGGCACGTACAGAGCGTCGATGCCGAGCCGCCGGTAGAGACCGTTATGGAGCCTGGGCGAGAGACTGTGCGCCACCGGAGCCCCGATGACACCGTTGAGACGCGAGGCGCTCGCCACCTCGGGGAGACCGAAGTCGCGCATCATCGAGCGAAGCGTCGGCTGACCGGGCGCCGCGGGATCGGCACCAACCGAGCCGAAGACCCAGTCGCTCCCCAGCCGGGGCGCCACGGAGCGCGTCCAGGTGGCGGCGTCTCCGCTGGCGAAGGCGACCACGTCACGCCTGTCGAGCCGATCGAGGAAGACCATCGCGGACATCCCGTCGACCGTTCTTCGCGCCCGCGGAATCAGCTTGTAACGGTAGGCCGAGACCTCGCTCATCCGATCCAGCCGCTGGCGCAGCTGCCAGGAGCGCTCACCCGGACCGTGCCAGGAGAGCACCCGGCGCTCGGCGGGAATCGCTGCGAGGAGGTCAGGCTCGAGATCGCGCTCGAACTCGAGGTCGATGAGGTCGTAGTCGGAAGCGGCCGCGACAAGACGCTCGATCCGTTCGGCGCCGACCGCGGCGAAGGCTCCGCCCTCGGTCTCGCTGCGCAGGGTGTACAGCAGCCTGCCCGGGAAACCCGCTCTCAGCGGCGCGGCCTCCGTCGGGCCGATCAGATCGGCGCGGACCTCCAGGACATCCGCGATGCCGGCCAGGGCCTCGAGGTCCCTCCCTTCGACCTGCCGCGTCAGACTGGCGACGAGTGTCGCCCTCTCAGGCACGAGTCCCTTCCGCTCTCGACGCGACGGGCCTCAGACCTCGGTCGAGCCGTCGATGTAGCGCTCGATTCTCCACTCCCCGGTCTCGCTCTGTCGCCACAGCACGATGTAGGTACCGGTCTGGTGGTGCATGTCGCCGTCACGTCGGCTTTCGAGATTCGAGTCGAAGACGCCCCGCTCCACGGCCCAGTCGCCGGCCACCTGAACGCGCGACCCCTTCAGAGCGAAGTCGTAGCGATACTCCCTGAAGATCGGCTCGAGCCACTCACGGATCGCCTTGCGACCTTCGACAGCCGGCTGTCCCGGCGGAATCCACACGGCGTCCTGGGTCAGCAACGCGGTATAGCGATCGATATCGCCCGCGTTGACGACATGCACCCACTCTCGGCGCATCCTGCGGATCTGTTCGACCTGCAGATCTATGTCGGTGACGGGAGGCTTGGACATCTCGTGCGCGACGGTTGCGCGGAGTGTAGCACTCGCCCGAAACGGTAACGAAACAGGGAACTCCAGCGTGCTAGCATTCGCCCCCGAAACAGGGCGATTCAGAGGGTCGAGGAGAGGCCGAAGGATGAGCGACACCGAGCGCGAGATACTGGATGTAGACGTTCTCTTCGTCGGTGCGGGACCGGCGAGCCTCGCCGGGGCCTACCACCTCGGCGCGATGATCGAGACCTACAACGAGAGCGCCGAGAGCCCGCTCGAGATCACCATCGCGGTCCTCGAGAAGGGCAAGGAGGTCGGCAGTCACGCGTTGTCCGGCGCGGTGGTCGATCCGAGAGCGTTTCGAGAGCTCTTCCCCCACGACTGGCGCAAGGCCCCGTTCGAGGGACCGGTCGAGGACGACAGACTCCTCTGGATGACCCGTCGCCGGGCACGCTCGGTGCCGGTGCCGCCGCCGATGGAGAACGAGGGGAAGTACGTCGCCTCGCTCGGCAAGCTGGTCAAGTGGATGGCCGAGAAAGCCGAGAGTGTCGGCGTCGACATCTTCTGCGAGTTCCCCGGCTCCCGGATGCTGCTCGACGGTGATCGGGTCATCGGCGTCGGCACCGCCGACCGCGGA
The DNA here is from genome assembly GCA_965223875.1 of Candidatus Multivoradales bacterium. Classification (GTDB taxonomy): domain Bacteria; phylum Acidobacteriota; class Thermoanaerobaculia; order Multivoradales; family JAHEKO01; genus CBDCXS01. Next base: position 776,892 of record OZ245024.1, read on the forward strand.
ATCGGTCACGACGGTGTCGAGAAGGCCAACTACGAGCCCGGCGTCGACATCCACAGCCGTGTCGTGGTGCTCGGTGAGGGCCCTCGCGGCACTCTCGCGGAGCAGCTCAACAGCCGGCTGGCACTCGACGCGGACTCGAACCCCCAGGTCTACGCCCTCGGCATCAAGGAGGTTTGGGAGCTTCCCCCCGGTCGCGTCTCGCCCGGGCAGGTGGCCCACACGATGGGCTGGCCACTCGACCGCAACACCTACGGTGGCGGCTTCCTCTACGGGATGAAGAACGACCACCTGATCGTCGGTCTGGTCGTGGGCCTCGACTACCAGGACCCCAGGTTCGATCCCCATCTCGAGTTCCAGAGGCTGAAGACCCACCCCGACATCGCCGCCCTGCTCGAGGGCGGCACGATGCGCTTCTACGGCGCCAAGGCGATCCCCGAGGGCGGCTGGTGGTCGATGCCGCGTAATCACGGCGACGGATTCCTCACCATCGGTGACTCGGGCGGCTTTCTCAACAGCCAGCGACTCAAGGGGATCCACCTGGCGATGAAGTCGGGCATGGTGGCGGCGGAGACGATCTTCGAGGGCCTGGTGGCCGACGATCTAGGCGCCGAGCGTCTGGCCGGCTTCCAGCGCCGCGTCGAGGAGAGCTGGATCAAGGAGGAGCTGTGGGAGGTGCGCAACTTCCACCAGGCCTTCGAGCACGGCGTACTGGCCGGGATGTTCCAGGCCGCGGTCGGCATGCTCACCAACGGCCGGGGCTGGGGCATCTTCAACCGGCTGCGGACGCCGGCCGGCCACGAGCGGATGATCCCCCTCGAACGGCAGCCATCGACTCCACCCGCGCCGGTCGAGCCCGACGGCAAGCTCACCTTCGACCGCCTCGCCGACGTCTACAACTCGGGCACCGCGCACGAAGAGGATCAGCCCGTCCATCTGCTGGTGCACGACACGGACGTCTGCATCTACCAATGCGCCGAGCAGTTCGACAATCCCTGTCAACGGTTCTGCCCGGCCGCGGTGTACGAGATGGTCGACGACACCGAGTCCCCCACCGGCAGGCGCCTGCAGATCAACGCCAGCAACTGTGTCCACTGCAAGACCTGCGACATCATGGATCCCTACCAGGTGATCACCTGGGTGCCGCCCGAAGGCGGTGGCGGCCCGAGCTACAGCCGCATGTAGCGGCGTCCCAGCATGTAGCGGCGCCCAGGCAACCAGGCCGTGGCGAACACGCCCTGGCGGCCCACCGGCGCCGCACCGAGGAGTGAGCAGATGAGATACCTACCGGCAGTTCTCTGGGCTCTGTGGGCCCTGCCGACCGCTGCCCAGCAGCTGTCCATGGACGCGATCTTCGCTGACACGGGCGAGCGACGTCCGTCCGCCCTCTCCTGGTCGCCCGACGGCAGCCGTCTCGCCTACCTCTGGGGCGACGACGAGGAGCGCGCCCTCTGGGTCGTCGACACCAGGACTGGCGAATACAGGCCGAGAATCAAGCTCGCCGAGCTGGCGGAACAGATCGAGGGGCTCGGCATCGACGCCTACCACTGGATGCCGGCGGCGGACTCGGTCCTGATCGAGTCGGGGGGTGATCTGTTCGTCGCCTCGCTCGGCGACGCCTCCGTTCGCCGGCTCACCGGGACGGACGCCGTCGAGGCGGACCCGAAACCGTCGCCGAGCGGCGACCGGGTGGCCTTCGTGCGCGGCGAGGATCTGTGGATGGTCGACGTCGCCAGCGGCGACGAGACCCGTCTCACCCACGGGGGCGAGCCGGGCGTACTGCTCCACGGCCAGACCGACTGGGTCTACTGGGAGGAGCTCTGGGGACGGGACTCGACCGGCTACTGGTGGTCCCCGGAGGGCGATCGGATCGCCTACTACGAGTTCGATGAGCGCCCGGTGCGCGAGTACGCGCTGGTCGACTTCCAGCAGCACTACCCCGACGTCGAGTGGCAGAAGTACCCCAAGGCCGGAGAGGACAACCCGGTGGTCAGGGTCGGCGTCCTGGCGCTCGCATCGGGCGAGACCACATGGATGGCGACCGGAGACGACCAGGAGTGGTATCTGCCACGTGTCGACTGGCTCCCCGGAGGCGGTCTCGCCGTCCAGCGCCTGGACCGCGATCAGAGCCGCCTCGACCTGCTCCGCTGCGATGCCGGCTCGGGTCTGTGCGAGACCTGGGTGAGCGAGCGACGCGACACCTGGGTCGACGTCAGCGACGACTACCACTTTCTCGCCGACGGCCGCCTGATCTGGCCCTCGGAGCGCAGCGGCTGGAACCAGCTCTATCTGATCGAGGCTTCGGGCGAAGTCGCCAACACGATCTCGGCCGCCGATGGTGCCGTCACCGCCCTGGCCGGTGTCGATGCCGACGGAGCGGTCATCTACCAGGGCTACTCGGCGCCACCACTGGGGGCGCTCGGCCGACAGCTCCATCGCGTCAGTCTCTCCGGAGACACCGGCGAGCTCATCTCGGCGTCCGACGGCTGGACGAGCACTCTGCTCGCACCCGGGGGACGCTTCCGCATCGACACGACGTCGACGGCATCGATCCCCCCGATCCAGGTCCTGCGCCGCAGCGACGACACCGAGGTCGGCCGCCTCCCCTACCAGGCCCCCGACTTCGACCTCGGGGCCCTGCCCCAGCGCGAGTTCTTCACCTTCCGTGACGCCGAGGGACGCGATCTCCCCGCCAGCATGATCCGGCCGACCGACTTCGACCCCACTCGCAGCTACCCTGTCATCATGTACCACTACGGCGGCCCGGAGTCCCAGGTGATTCTCGACGCCTGGAGCATGCGCTCGCGCGAGCTGTGGACCCGGATGATGGCCGAGCGTGGGTTCGTGATGTTCAGCGTCGACAATCCGGGCTCGAGCTACTTCGGCCAGCAGGGCGCCGACCAGCTCCATCGGCGCTTCGGAGCCGTCAACCTCGCCGCCCAGCATGCCGGTGTCGCCCATCTGGCGACCCTCGACTGGGTCGACGCCGACCGGATCGGCCTCTGGGGCTGGTCGGGTGGCGGCTCGAACACCCTCTACAGCGTGCTCAACTCACCGGGCACCTGGCGCGCCGCGGTCTCGGGCGCCCCGGTGACCGACTGGCGGCTCTACGACACCATCTGGACCGAGCGCTATCTGGATCACCCGGAGGACAACCCCGAAGGCTACCGCGACTCGAGTGCCGTCACCTGGGCCGGCCAGCTCGACGACGCGCTCCTGCTGGTCCACGGCACCGCCGACGACAACGTCCATCCCCAGAACAGCCTGGTGATGACCCAGGCGCTGGTCGAGGCCGGTGTACCCTTCGACCTGGCCATCTATCCGCGCCAGAAGCACGGCCTGCGCGGCAAGGCGGCGCGACACTTCTACGAGAAGATGACGGCGTTCTTCGAACGCGAGTTGGCTCCCGCGCCGCCGGAGGTCGAGACGGAAGCGGACCCGCGGGGCTGAAGGTCTCCCTTGTCATCTCGACCGGAGCGCCGACAAGGCGCTGAGTGGAGAGATCCCACGGGAACCGAGGTACGAGCTGACCGTTCCCGCCTCGCGGGATCCCTCGACTTCGTCGCATTCGCTCCTGCGCTCGGGATGACAGTCGCTGTCCACAGCTCGCTGCGCGAGCTGGCTGGTTAGAAAGGCCAGAAGACGGGCAGGAGGAGCAGGGTCACGATCAGGCAGACGACGGTCAGCGGAAAGCCGACCTTGATGTAGTCGCCCCACTGGTAGCCGCCCGGGCCCATGATCAGCACGTTGGCCGGGTGGGCGACCGGCGACAGGAAGCTGGCCGAGGCCGACATGGCGACGGCCATCATCAACGCGTGAGGAGAAATCCCCAGATCGTTGGCCGTGTTGTAGGCGATCGGCGCCATCAGGATCGCCACCGCGGCGGTCGGCATCACCTGGGCTCCCATGGCGGTAACGATGAACAGTGCCGCCGCGATCGCCAACGGACCGAACTGCGACACCGCACCGACCACGACCTCGGTGAATAGCTGAGCCGCACCGGTCTCCTGCATCGCGACACCGAGGGGGATCATCCCGGCAATCAGAAAGACCGCCTTCCACTCGATGTAGTCGTAGGCCTCGTCCATCGACAAGCAGCTCGTCAGCACCATGGCCACGGCACCGGTGATGGCGGCGATGTAGATCGGCAGCCAGCCGACGATGACGCTGACCACGACCGCGGCCATGATCACCGCCGCCAGGGGCGCCTTCGAGGTCCGTACCGGCTCCTGCGCGTCGGCGGCGAGGACGATGAAGTCGGCCTCACTGCCCAGAAGCTGCAGCTTCTCGCGCGGACCGTGCAGCAGTAGCGCGTCTCCGAAGCGCAGCGGCATCGTCGCCAGGTCGGTCCGGTGCGTGGTGCCCTCGCGGCTGATCGCGACGACGTTCAGTCCGTACTTCTCGCGGAAGTGGAGCTCCTGAAGGTTCTTGCCGACGAGGCTCGTGTGCGGCGACAGGACCGCCTCGGCCATGCCGACCTGATCCGACTCGAGCGCCTCCACGTCGGTCTCGGCACCGGCATCGAGCTCGAGCTGGTGCAGCCCCTCGACCGCGGTCAGATCCTCGGCGCGCCCCCTGATCAGCAGGATGTCGCCGGCCTCGATGGAGTCCTCGGCGGTCGCCACCTGGTGCGTTCCGTCCTCGCGCAGGATTCCCACCACACCGAGTCCGTAGTCGCCCAGTCGGCTCTCGAGCAGCGTCCGACCGGCGAGCGGAGAGCCCGGCGGCACGGCGACCCGCATCAGCCGCTCCTCGAGGTGGTAGGTCTCGGCGTGCTCAACGCCCGAGCCGATGAAATCGGGGTCCTCCCGCAGCGCGTCGATGGCCTCACGGCTGCCCATCACCAGTAGCACGTCGGAGATGTCCAGCGGGGTGGAGGCGAGCTCCGAGCGCAGCGGCTCGGCGCCCTGACGGATCGCCAGCACGATGACACCGAAGCGCTTGCGGAAGTCGACCTCGCGCAGCGTCTTGCCTTCGAGGTCGGTACCCGGAGTCAGGCCGACCTCGGCGATCTCGGTATCGGCGGAGACCAGGTGCCGGGCCTCGACCCCGACCGCGTCGGTCTCGAGATAGTCGCGGCCGACCAGGTCGGCCAGTCGATCGGGACTGCCCTCGACGAGCAGGCGGTCACCCGCCGCGAAGACCATCGACGGATCGGGCGCCAACCGGTGCCGGGCCCCCTGCATGACCGCGAGGACGTTGACGCCGAGCAGTGAGCCGAGCCGGCTCTCGGCGAGAGTGCGACCGACCATGGCCGAGCCCTCGGGAACACTCAGCACCGACAGCTCCTCCTGCACGCCGTAGCTCTCGGCCAGCTCGGATGCGCCGACGGCTCCGCCGCCCAGGGTTTCGTTGGCTGGCAGGAGCCTGCGTCCGATGGTCGCCATGAACAGGATCCCGACCAGCACCACGCAGCTGCCCAACGGCGTGAACGAGAAGAGCTCGAAGGGCTTCTCGTCGTACTCGGCCAGAGCCGCCGTGATGAGGATGTTCGGAGGCGTGCCGATCATCGTCAGCAGACCGCCCAGCAGCGAGCTGTAGGCGAGCGGAATGAGCAGCTTCGACGGCGCGATGCCGGTCCGTCCGGCGATGTCGATCACCACCGGCAGCAGCAGCGCCGCCACGCCCACGTTGTTCATGAACGCCGAGAGAATCGCGGCGGTGAGCATGATGACGATGACCAGCCGCGCCTCGCCATGACCGGCGACGCGCAGGATCTGACGTCCCACCAGGCCGGCGATCCCCGTCCTCGACAGTCCCCCGCTCAGAATGAATACAGCCCAGACGGTGACCACCGCCGGGTTGCTGAAGCCGGAGAGAGCCTCGAGTGGCGTGACCAGGTCGAGGAGCGCCAGGCTGACCAGAACCATCAGCGCCACGATGTCGACGCGGACCTTCTTGCTGACGAAGAGCGCTATGGCGCCCGCCAGGACCGCGACGAGCTTCCAGATGGCCAGGGTCACTGAGGGATTCTACCCGCAGAGCGCCGTCGGGGACGGGCCGCTTTGTTCTGCCCTTCGATGGGGAAGGCACCAACGACCGCAAGCTGGGGACTGGCTCCAACGGTTGCGGGACCGCGTCCTCCGGAGGTCGCTTCAACGCGGCAGTTGGAGCCAGTCCCCGGACTTGCCTTGTTGGTGCCTGTCCCCCCCCCCCCCGGAGGGCAGGACCCGCGAGAACCTACTCCGCCCGCGTCATGACCAACGAGCCGTTCGTGCCACCGAAGCCGAACGAGTTGGTCAACGCCACCTCGACGTCGGCCTCCCGGGCGGCGTTGGGCACGAAGTCGAGATCGCACTCCTCGTCCGGGTTGTCGAGGTTGATCGTTCCGGGGAGGACCTGGCGATCGATGGCCAGTGCCAGGATGCCGGTCTCCAGGCCACCCGACGCGCCCAGCAGATGGCCGGTCGACGACTTGGTCGACGAGACCGCCAGACGCTTGGCGTGGTCGCCGAAGACGTTCTTGATCGCCCGCACCTCGGCGATGTCGCCGAGACCGGTCGAGGTGCCGTGGGCGTTGATGTAGCCCACCGCCTCGGGATCGAGGCCGGCGTCCTTGAGAGCGGCGACCATCACCCTGGCGGCGCCATCGCCGTCGGGCTCCGGAGCCGAGATGTGGTGCGCGTCTCCGCTCATCCCGTAGCCGACGATCTCGGCGTAGATATGGGCGCCCCGCTCGCGAGCTCCCTCGAGAGTCTCGAGGACGACGATCCCCGAGCCCTCGCTCATGACGAAGCCGTCGCGGTCCCTGTCCCAGGGACGCGACGCTCGCTGCGGGTCGTCGTTGCGGGTCGACAGCGCCCGCATGGCGCAGAAGCCGCCGACCGCGAGCGGGCTGATCACACCCTCGGTACCTCCGGCGATCATGGCGTCGGCATAGCCGTGACGGATGAGCCGGAAGGCGTCACCGATGGCGTGAAGGCCGGTCGTGCAGGCGGTGCAGGGCGAAGTGTTCGGTCCCTTGGCTCCGAAGGTGATCGAAACCTGGCCGGCCGCCATGTTGACGATCATCCCGGGGATGAAGAAGGGCGAGATCCGTGCGGGACCGCGCTCGTGCAGCACCTTCCAGGTGCGCTCCATCAGCGGCAGGCCACCGATGCCGGATCCGATCACGACGCCCACCTGCTCGGCGTTGGACTCGTCGATCACCAGACCGGAGTCCTCGAGCGCGAAGCCGGTCGCGGCGATGGCGTAGTGAATGAACGCGTCGCTCTTGCGAACGTCCTTCACCGACAGGTAGTCCGTCGCCTCGAAGTCTTCCACCTGACCGGCAATCCGACTGGTGTAGTCGGTGGCGTCGAAACGGGTCAACGGACCGATACCGCTCTGGCCCTCGACGAGAGCCTTCCAGGTCACCTCGGTCCCGATCCCCAGAGGAGACACGAGACCCACACCGGTCACCACCACGCGCCTGCGATCGCTCATATATGGGTCGCTGGGAACGGCGACCGCGAGGTCGCCAGGATCTTGATGGGGAGCCCGGAGATCCCTCTCCGGGCGGGATAGAGCGCAGCCAGGATCAGCTGCCGGACTTCGACTCGATGTACGAAACAGCCTCCGACACCTTACCGATCTTCTCGGCGTCCTCGTCGGGAATCTCGATATCGAACTCCTCTTCGAACGCCATGACCAGTTCGACGATATCGAGCGAATCGGCACCGAGATCATCGGTGAAGCTCGCGCCCTCGGTCACCTCATCGGCGTCCACGCCCAACTGCTCCACGATGATGCTCTTGACCTTTTCAGAAACGGACATCAGGAACCTCCTCCTAGGGTTGGCCTCCAACAGTGCGGATTTCTAGCACAAACGGTTGAGTGAGTCTAACGGTCAGATGTACAGCCCGCCCGAGACGTTGAGCACCTGGCCGGTGACGTATGCGGCCTCTTCGCTGGCCAGATAGACCGCCGCCGCCGCGATGTCCCCGACCTCGCCGAACCGGCCCACCGGAATCGCGCCCTCGAACGACTGACGCGCCGCTTCGGGCATCTCGGCGGTCATCGCCGTCGAGATGTAGCCGGGAGCGATCACGTTGACGGTGATGCCCCGGCTGCCGAGCTCGCGCGCCAACGACTTGCTGAAGCCGATCAGGCCGGCCTTGGCCGCGGCGTAGTTCGACTGCCCCGCGTTGCCCATCAGGCCGACCACCGACGAGACGGAGACGATCCGTCCCCATCGACGCTTCATCATGCCCCGGAGCACCGCCTTGGTGACCGCGTAGGCGCCGGTCAGGTTGACCTGCAGCACCCGCTCCCACTGCTCGGCACCCATCCTGACCAGCAGGTTGTCGTCGGTGATCCCGGCGTTGTTGATCAGGATGTCGATATCGCCCCAGCCCTCGGTGAGCTCCGCCAGACGCCCCGGTACGGCCTCGGCGTCGGAGATATCGAGCTCGAGCACACGCGCCTCCGCTCCCCGCTCGGCCAGCGTCGAGGCCAGGGCCTCGAGACGCTCGACGCCGCGGGCCGCGAGGATGACGCGCGCGCCGGCGGCACTGAGTCCTTCGGCGATGCTCGCTCCGATGCCCTGCGAGGCGCCGGTCACGAGCGCGGTCCTTCCATTCAGATCGAACATGACTGCCCCTTTCCTCTCCTCGATGCGAAGACCGGATGCGCGAGGCGCCTGGACTCAGCCGTCCAGAGACTCGAGCGTCTCCGGACCGGACAAGCTGATCGTCCCGGCGCCCTTGGCGATACGGCGGATGAGTCCGGTCAGGACCGAGCCCGGACCGACCTCGATGAAACGCTCGACGCCGTGCTCCCGATGCATGCGTTCGACCGACTCGACCCAGCGGACCGGCGAGTCGATCTGGCGCCTCAACGCCTCCCGGGCCGCGTCGCCGGTCGTCACCTCGCTCGCGTCGACATTCGAGATCACCGGCACGGTCGGATCGGCGAACGCGGTCTCTTCGAGCATCGGGGTCAGCCCCTCGCGTGCCGGCGCCATCAGAGGCGAGTGAAACGGTGCCGAGACCGGCAACACGACGGCGCGGCGAGCGCCACGTTCGCCGGCGAGCGCCACCGCCCGATCGATCGCCGCGGCGTGGCCGGCGAGCACCGTCTGGACGGGCGAGTTGAGATTGGCGACGGCACAGACCTCGTCGCCCGCGGCCTCTGCGGCGACCTCCGCGACCAGCGCCGGGTCGAGTCCGAGCACCGCCGCCATCGCCCCCTCCCCGACCGGCACCGCCTCCTGCATCAGCTCGCCCCGGCGTCGGACCAACCGCAGCGCGTCCTCCAGCTCGAGGCTCCCGGCGGCCACCAGGGCCGTGTACTCGCCCAGGCTGTGTCCGGCGACGACCGACGCGCGGATCCCGCGCTCCCCGAGCGCCGCCAGGACCGCCGCCGCGGCCGTCAGCATTGCCGGCTGGGTGTTCGCGGTGAGATTGAGCTCTTCGGCGGGCCCTTCCCAGCACAATCGGCTCAGTGGGAAGCCGAGTGCCGCGTCGGCACGCTCGAAGACCGCGGCCGCCGCATCCGAGGCGTCACTCCACGCCTTCCCCATCCCGACCGCCTGCGACCCCTGCCCGGGGAAAACGAAGGCCGTGGTCACCATCGCACGACTCCCGCGCCCCATGCGAGCCCGGAGCCGAATGCCGAGAACAGCAGGACGTCGTTGTCCTCGATCCGCCCATCACGCACCAGCTCGTCGAGCGCGATCGGTATCGAGCCCGCCGAGGTGTTCCCGTAGCGCTCGATGTTGATGTAGGTGCGTCCCTCGGGGATCTCGAGTCGCTGACCGACCGCGTCGATGATCCGGCGGTTCGCCTGGTGTGGAATGAACCAGCTGACGTCGGCATGCTCGAGTCCACACTCCTCGAGAGCCTGGTTGCTGACTGAAGCCAGCCGGCGCACCGCCAGCTTGAACGTCTCGTTGCCGCGCATCTTCACGAAGTCGAGGCCCTGAGCGAGGGTCTCCTCGCTCGGCGGGTTCTTGCTGCCGCCGCCGGGACGGTAGATCAGATCACCCAGGCTGCCGTCGCTGTGGATCGAAACGCTCAGGACCCCGCGCTCCGAGTCGTCCTGGGCTTCGAGCAGTACCGCCCCAGCTCCGTCTCCGAAGAGAACGCAGGTGGCGCGATCGGACCAGTCGATGTACTTGGTGAGGACCTCGCCCCCGATCACCAGAGCCTTGCGACTCGCTCCGGCCTCGATGAAGCGCTCCGCGACCGACAGGGCGTAGATGAACCCGGCGCAGGCGGCCGAAACGTCGAAGGCGGCGGCGTCCTTCGCGCCGATCGCCTCCTGGACCACGGTCGCGGTCGCCGGGAACGGCATGTCGGGCGACACCGTCCCGCAGATGACCAGGTCGACCTCGGAGCCGTCGCAGCCCGCCATCTCGAGGGCGCCCCAAGCCGCCGGAATGGCGAAGTCCGACAGCGACTGCCACTCCTCGGCCACGCGCCGCTCCTTGATGCCGGTCCGGGTCGTGATCCATTCGTCCGACGTGTCGACCAGACGCTCGAGATCGGCGTTGCTCAACACCTTGTCCGGCACGCCCCGGCCGGTTCCGACAATCGCGCCCCTCATGTCGTGTTCACCTCCCGCCGCCGCTCTTCCTGCAGGATTCGTTCCTCCTGCGAGTGCAGCTCCGCGACCTTGTCGCGGATCTTCAGATGCACCTCCGCCTCGCAGAACTCGGCGGCGCGAAGGATGGAGTTCTTGATCGCGGTCACGCTGGACCGGCCATGGGCAACCAAACACCCACCCTTGACCCCCAGCAGGGGCGCACCGCCCGTCTCCTCGTAGTGGGTTCGGCGCTTCAGGTTGCGGAAGGCCGTACGGGCCAGCAGATAGCCGGCCTTGGTCACGGCGCTGCGTCGCAGGTCCTTCTCGAGCATCGCCGAGACCATCTCGACCGCTGACTCGGAGGCCTTGAGAATCGCGTTACCGACGAAACCGTCACAGACGATGACATCGGCCGAGCCGTCGAAGACCGCGCGCCCCTCGACGTTGCCGATGAAGTTGAGCCCCGTCCCTTCGAGCACGCGAAAGACGCTCTTGGTGCGCTCGGTACCCTTCGCGTCCTCCTCGCCGATGGACATGAGTCCCACTCGAGGCGAGCCGATCCCGAGAATCTCCTGGGCGTAGAAGTGGCCCATGACGGCGAACTGACGCAGGTGGGCGGTCCGCGCGCCGACGTTGGCGCCGACGTCGAGGACCACCGTGCGTCCGCCGGCGCGATTCGGGAACAGACCCGCCAGAGCCGGCCGGTCGACCCCGGCGATGGTGCCCACCACCATCTTGGCGGCGATCATCGTGGCGCCCGTGTTGCCGGCGCTGATCAGGGCCTGCGCCCGTCCGTCACGGACGAGCTCGGCGCAGATTCGAATCGACGATCGACGCTTGCGCCGAATCGGCGTGATCGCCGGATCGGCCATGTGCACGACCTCGTCGGCGTGAACGACCTCGATGCGCTCGGCTCCCCCGGGGAACGATTCGAGCTCCCGCTCGACCGCCTCCCGATTGCCCACCAGGAGCAAGCGCACACCTGTCTCGCGGAGGCTGTCGAGGGCTCCACGCACCGGTACCTCCGGAGCGTGATCCCCGCCCATCACATCTACGGCGATATGCATCGCGATCGGATCTGCTCGAATCCCTGAAGTCCGGAGATGTTAGCAAACGGGAGAGGCGTGACCTGGGACAGGCTGCCTCCCGAGGCCCCGGGACGGGTAGCATCTTCCCCCTCGCTTCGGCCGAAGTCACACTTGCTGGCTCCAAGTGCCCGTACCCACCGAAGGGCACGAAGTAGGAGCCGACCCCGGATGGACTCCTGCCTAGAGGCTGTCTTCGGTATCGACTACCTGCCGGCCGCGGTACTCACCGCAGGACGGGCAGGCTCGATGCGGCAGCTTCGCCTCGCCGCAGTTCGGACAGACCGAGGTGCCCGGACGCTCGAGTGCGTCGTGGGCCCGCCTGCGGTCGCGTCGCGCCTTCGAGTGACGCCGTTTCGGATTTGCCATCTCTGATACCCCTTCGTGTCGCCGATCTCATTCGAGCTCGCGCTTCATGTCGGCCAGGGCCGACCAGCGCGGATCCCGAGGGATGGTGTCGCAGTCACATGTCTCCAGGTTCCGGTTGACGCCACAGCGCGGACACAGCCCGCCGCAATCGTCCCGGCAGACCGTGCGCATCGGAATCTCGAGCTCCATCTGCTCGAGGATCACCGGCTCGACGTCGAAGACGTCGGAGTCCGCGAAGACCACCCCGAGATCGCTGGCCTCCAGTTCGTGCTCGCCCGGGCCGACTTCCGCCGCTTCGACGAAAATGGTCAGGTCGATATCGCTATGAACCGGCTGCGCCACGGGCTCGAGGCACCGCTGACACCGCACCGTCTGCTCGTATTCGATAGAACCCGTGAGTCGAAAACCCCCTGATTGCCCCCCGACCCCCGCTGACGCGTAGCGAATCTCTCCCTGCCAGGCAACCTCGCCCACGTGCAGGACCTCTGACTCTTCGAGATGCTCAGGCGGGACTTGAAGAACTTCGCTCCAGCGATAGGGCTCGAGGCGAATCTGCTCGAGCTGAATGCGCATACGAGCGACCTCCTCAGGCCGCGCAAAGGCTATTCGAAGCCCCAGTTCGTGTCAATTCTCGGCGCCGGCCGCGACACCGTCCCCGGAGGTCGTCTCGGCAGACGGTCCCGAGCGTTCGAGACGGACCAACAACGCCGGAGGATCGGCGCTGGCGAAGGCGGTCAGCCGACGATATCCGCTGAAACGGTGCAGCACGCCAGCGCCGGCGCGCCAGGGTCGCGCTTCACGCTCCCCGATGATCGGCACGGCCTCGAGTGCCTCGACGACCTGATCGACCAGACGACTCGCGGCCCGGAGCTCGATCCAGACAGCCAGGTTCAACGGCGGATGGCCGGCCAGGCGCTCCGCGACCTCGACCAAGTCCCCACCCGACTCGAGCGAGGCCCTGTCGAGGGCAACGACCCTGAAGCCTTCGATACGGGCCGTCGGCGGGCCGTCGCCGACGGCGGAGAGAATCCGCTCTCCGGGTGGACGCCATCGACGCTTGCCGCGCGATGCGGTGATCGCGCCCGGCAGCCCGCCGATCGACTCGACGCCCGGCAGCAGGGCCAGAAGGCGTGCCTGCAGGCGCCGCCCGGAGGGAAAGCTCTGGGCCGCGACGAGCGGCAGTGGCAGGTCTCCACGGCCGAGATCGGCGAGCCGCTCCACCGCGACCGGCTCGCCGCCGACCAGGGTCAGGTCGCCCCGCTCGCGGAAGAGACGAAGCTCCGTGGCCGCGATCGGGTCGGGCGCCTCGGACAGCCCGATCCACGCCAGAGCGACCTGGCGCGGCGCGCGCCCCTCCCCCGCCGGCGGTGGCTCCAGTCCTCGCGAGGCGACGATCCAGGTGTTCCCTTCCCAACGGGCCTCGACCGGCCGCCCATCGATCTCGGCCTCTCCGCCGGTGAGAAGCGGGTTGCCGGCGAGCCGGCCCGCCCACCTGGCGAGCATCGCCGCGATCGGATAGACCCGAGCCACCGCGATGAACCTCTCTCCGTCGGGGTCCGAGGCCAGGGCGAGCTCTCGGGATGGCGGCACGTCGGCGGCTCCGAAGGAGGGCATCTGCGGAACCTCCTGGCCGCTAACACGAGCCAGCGCGGAGACCAGACCCTCCATGTCCCCGAGCGCCTCCTCCAGCGCGACCAGGTTCTGGTGCGGATAGGGCAGCCACAGCCGGTAGGCGAGATCGGAGTCGAGGTAGGCGGCCCCCGGACCCGTGGTGCTCTCGGGCGCCTCGTGGCGTTCACGCGGCCGGTACCAGTAGATCCAGTGCGCCACGGCGAGGACGACCAGCAGAGCGAGCCCGAGATAGAGCGTGCCACGCCGCGTCAAGGGGCGCCTTCTCGACGGGTCGCTCATCCCCGCCGGCTTCCCGGCATTCCCTCACCGTCGACATCGAGCTCGACGAGCAGCCGCGCGACGCTCTCCTGCGCCTCGACGTCGGTGTCCTCGATCCCCAGGTCGGCCAGCCCGGTACCGACCGCCGCCGCGACGGCTCCGAACGCGGGGCGATCGTCGGGCGCCGCCAGGGGCGGCACGGCCCGGTACGGCGTCGGCCGCCGCTCGGCGACGCGCGTCAGAAACGCGGCGTAGCCGGCCGCCGAGCCCTGCAGGGTGTGCGCCTCGCTCATGTAGCGTCGCGCGTTCTGGCCCAATTGCCGGGCCAGACCGGCGTCGCAGGCGAGGCGCCGCAGGTACTCGACGAGGAGCGTCACTTCGAGCTCCCCGATCTCGAGCTTGACGCAACAGCCCTCGGGGACCTCGGCAAAGGACCCGTGATCGCTGACCACGACCGGCACTCCGAGCCCCAGAAGGCGCATCAGGGTGCCCGAGGTCTCCCCTCCCGTCGGATAACGCAGGTTCACAGCGACATCGCAGGCCTGCATGGCCGCCAGCAGATCCGGCAGCTCGAGGCGGCCGGTAACCACCACGCCGGCGCCGCGCTCACCGCCGACGAGCGCGTCGAGATCGTAGTAGGGAGACACGTCGCCGGCGAGCAGGTAGCGGCTGTCCGGGTGCTCCCGGTGGAACTCGGCGAAGGCCGCCAGGCTCACTTCGAGCCGCTTGTGCGGCGTCATGAAACCGAACGAAGCGACCAGAAACGCGTCCTCCGGAATCTCGAACCGGGTCCTCAGGCCCGCGGGATCGGCGGCGCCCAACTGATCGAGCGCGAGGTGGTGCGGCACCACCTCGATCAGCGTGTCGGGCCGGCTGGCGAGAACGCGTCGCCGGGTGGACTCGTTGTGGGCCAGAATCCCCAGACTGCGGTCGACCACGCGCTCGAAGAGCGGATAGCGCCACACGTCGATCGGTAGCCCCGCGTCGAGCAGGCGTCGGCCAGCCTTCTCACCGGTCTCGCCGTAGCAGTAGCGCATCTCGTCGACGTACCGGGCCGAGTTCCCCCGCGACAGCGAGAGCCCCTGGATCAAGTGGTGGAGCATGTATTCGTGCAGCACCACGACCCCCGGGTGGCGCACCGACAGGTCGTAGATCGGGCCGTGGAAGTCGGCGTTGTTGCCCAACTGGTAGAGGGCCAGGTCGAAGCTCCCGGCACGACGCTCGAAGTCACCGTAGCCAGCGAGTGGAAGGTCGCGAGAGACCACCTGCCGGCTCTCCTCGGGACGCTCGGTGAAGACTTCGAGATCGACATGCCGGGCCAGATGCGGCAACAGCTCGGCGCTGTAGTCGGCGATGCCCGAGCTCTGGGGCGGCAACGGACTCAGAAAGGCGACGCCCATGGGTCTATAGCGTCGCGGTCAGGGCTTCGACCACGGTGTTCCAGTGGATCTCCTCGACCTCCCGGCGGCCGCTCTCCCCGAGACGCCGAGCCTGTTGCGGATCGCCGGCCAGTCGATCGATCGCCCGGCCGATCTGGCGCCGCGATCCGGGGGCACAGACGACGCCATTGCGGCCGTCGCGAACGAACTCCAGGACCCCGCCGGCGTCCGCGGTCGTGATCACCGGCTTGCAGGAGCGGAACGCCTCGACGGTCACGTAGCCGTAGTCCTCGTCGTACGGGGCGTAGAAGACCCCCAGGCACCCGGCGTAGAGATCGACCAGCCTTTCATCGTCCGTGCGGCCGGTGAACTCGACGCGATCCGCGATCCCCGCGTCCCGTGCCATCGCCTCGAGCCGCTCCCGCTCGGGACCGTCACCGACGATCACCGCACGTGTCGATCCCGAGCTCTCCGCCAGCCCCGACACCAGGAGATCGACCCGCTTCATCGGATCGAGTCGCCCCACCGACAGGACGTAGTCCCCGAAGTCGCCCGGGCGCAGGCTCGAACCGAGTGCCGGCGGCGGGTAGACCGCCTCGCCCTGGAGCCCGAGGAACCGCTCCAGGCGCTGGGCCGTATTGCGCGAGATGGTGCACAGGCGGCGGGCCTCGGCGAGAGTGCGCCTGTCCATCCGGCGGATCATCGCCACCACCTCGTCGTCCCCGGGGAAGCTGCCGAAGTCGCTGTAGCGCGTACCCTCGAGCTCGTAGACCTGGCGAAACTGGTGAATCAGCCAGATCACCTTGTTGGGATGCTTGATGACATAGGAGGGAAAGCGGGTCCCGATGACGAGATCGATCGGGCGCCCCCCGACCTCGCTCAGATCGAACAGCCGCCAGGCCAACGCGCTCTTGAGGATCTGAACCCGCGAGCCCCAAGCGAACGGCACCAGGACCAACTCGACCTCGAAGCCCCTCGCCACCAGCTCGTCGCGCAGCGACTCGACCAGAAGCTCGGCACCTCCGGACGAGAAGGGCACCTGCGAGCCGCAGATGCAGATCCTGGCGCTCACTCCCGAGCTCCTCGCACGACCGACATGGGTAGGGGTCAGGTGTCGCGAGGCGCGACGATCGCCTCCAGGGCCCGCACGCGCGCCTGGAGCTTCCGGTTCTCCTCTCCGAGATTCCTGTTGGCCTCGACCAGGTCGCGGACGACGGCACCGACGGAGCCGTTGAACTGATTCACCTGCAGCAGCGTCGGCCGTGTGAACCACTTCATGAAGAGGTGGTAGAAGACCTTGCGCGACCAGACCACCAGCGGTCCGAACAACGGGCGAGGTGAGACCGGGACGGGCTCCTGGATGAACTCGCCCGCCTGCAGCTCCGCCAGTCGGAGTCGCATCTCGTCCGAATGTCCCGCCACCGTGGCCAACTCGGCCTGACGCTGACGAACGCTGGCCCGCACCCGGTCGAGGCTTTCGGCGACGCGATCGCGCTCGGTCGCGCCTTCGGAATCGGCTTGACTCATCGGAGGTCTCGGGTCGAGGACCGATCAACTCTACCAGCATGCGCGCTAAGATCCCGGCGATGGTCGGGCAAGAAAGTCGCCTCTCCGTCGGCGTCGATCTGCGGGCGCTGGTGGGGACACCGACGGGGATCGGCTTCTACACACTCGCTCTTGTCGAGCGGCTGGCGAGCGAGCAGGGCCTCCGGATCGTCGGCATGGCGCATCGTGAGCCGCAGCACCTCGACGAGCTCCGGGCCGCCGGGGTCGAAATCGACCTGGGCACAGCCCCCTCCGGCGTCGTTTGGCAGCAACTCGTCGCCCCGCGTCGCCTGCGGCGCGGCGACATCGACGTCTTCTGGTCGCCGATCTTCACGCTGCCGCTCAGGTGCCCGGTGCCGGCGGTGACGACGGTCCACGACCTCACCCCACGCCTTCATCCCGAGATGCATCAGCGCAAGGTACGCTGGAGCATCCTGCCGTTCCTGGGGCGCAACCTCTCGACGGCCGCGGCGGTGGTCGCCGATTCGGTGTCGACCGCGAGCGACCTGCGGCGCTACTACCCGGCTTGCGCCGATCGGCTCGAGGTGATCTACCCCGGGGTCGACGAGATCTTCCGGCCAGGCTCCGCGGAAGGCATCGACGGAGTTCGTCGCGAGCTCGGCAGTCCCGACGGCTACCTGCTCTACGCCGGCACGCTCGAGCCACGCAAGAATCTCGACATGCTCCTCGACGCCTGGATCGAAGCGCGCCGGAGCGACCGGGGCTGTCTGCCGCTCATACTGACCGGCCCGCGGGGTTGGGCCGAGGAGTCCCTCTTCCGCCGCCTCGAGGAGCTCGAGCCGAGCGGCGTTCGCTGGCTCGGCCGACTGCCGCGCGCGAAGCTGGTCGAGGTGATGCAGGCGGCCACCTGGTTCGTCTATCCCTCCATCTACGAGGGCTTCGGTCTCGGCGTCGCCGAAGCGATGGCCTGTGGTGTCCCCGCGATCGCGACCAGGGTCTCGAGCCTGCCCGAGATCGTCGGCGACGCCGGCTACCTGGTCGAGCCCTCCGATGTCGCCGGGCTCGCCGAGCTGCTGGGCGGACTCACGGTCGATGACCGCAAGCGCCTCGAGCCCGCGGCGATCGAGCGAGCGGCGCGTTTCGACTGGGGCCTCGCCTCGGCGAGCCTGGCGCGGACGCTCGGCCGCGCCGCCCGGGCGAGCGTATAGACTTCTACGAAGCGCGGTCCTTCGACGGCGCAGACCCTGGAGGGCCGCACTCTTGCCGAGCACGATAGGGATCGACGCCCGCAAGCTCACCGACTTCGGCATCGGCACCTACATCACCAATCTCGTCCGGGGCTTGGCCGAGATCGACCAGGAGAACCGGTACGTTCTCTTCGTCGGCCCTCCCGGCCGCGACCTGCTCGCGGATCTGCCGGAGAACTTCCGGCTCGTCTACGAACACTCGCCGGTCTACTCGCTGCGCGAGCTCCTGGTGCTCTCCTGGAAGCTCTTCCGCCTCAAGCTGGATCTCTACCACTCGACCCACTACGTGCTTCCGGCCTACGTGAGGTGCCGGGTGGTGGTCACGATTCACGACATCATCCACCTCCTCTATCCCGAGTTCCTCCCCAATCGGCTCGCCCTCCTCTATGCCCAGCGGATGATCCACCGCAGCCTCACCCGGGGCGACCGGATCATCGCGGACTCGAACAACACCAAGACCGACCTGATGTCCTACTTCGACACCGACGGTCGGAAGATCGAGGTGATCTACCCCGGCGTGGCCGACCGGTATCGCAACCACCTCGACCGTGCGACGATCGACCGGGTCCTGGCCCGCCATTCCATCTCCCGGCCCTACCTGCTCTTCGTCGGCAACCCCAAGCCCCACAAGAACCTGGACCGCGTCGTTCGCGCCTTCGCCAGAGTCGTCGCGGCGGATGCCTTTTCCGGCGATCTCGTCTGCGTCGGAGGTCGCGACCAGAACCAGTTCCGCATCGCCAACCGCGCTCGACAGATAGACATCGCCGATCGGGTGCGACTTCTCGGGCATGTCCCCGAAGAGGACCTGCCGGCGCTCTACCAGGGCGCCACGCTCTTCGTCTATCCGACCCTCTACGAGGGCTTCGGCCTGCCCGTTGCCGAGGCGATGGCCTCGGGCGTTCCGGTGATCACCTCGTCGACCTCGTCGCTGAAGGAGATATCCGAGGGCTACGCCGAACTGGTCGACCCGATGGACGTCGACCAGCTCACGCGAACGATCGAGCGCTGCCTGGCCGATGAGGGTCTCCGCAACCGGCTTCGCCGGGCCGGTCTCGAGCGGGCCGACACCTTCCGCTGGCGTCGCACCGCCGAGCAGACGCTCGAGGTCTATCGCAGCACGATCTCGTCGGACTATCCCCCCGGAGTCGCTCTTTGAGCGCCGCCCCGGGGCCTGGCGAGCCCCGCGTCGCCTTCGTCCACGACTGGCTGACCGGCATGCGCGGCGGCGAGCGGGTCCTCGAGGAGTTGCTCGATCTGGCGCCCGACGCGCCGATCTACTCCCTCTTCCACTTCGAGGGCTCGGTCAGCGAGGCGATCGAGGCGCACCCGATCGTCACCAGCACGCTGCAGCACGTGCCCGGGAACCGGCGCCACTACCGGCGCCTGCTGCCGCTCTTCCCGGCCGCGATCGAGCGGTTCGACGTCTCGCCGTACGACGTCGTCGTCAGCACCAGCCACTGCGTCGCCAAGGGCGCGATGAGAGTGCCGCCCGCGTACCACCTCTGCTACTGCCACACGCCGATGCGCTACATCTGGGACCAGGAGACCGAATACTTCCCGAAGCGGACGGGACCGGTGGCGGCGGTGCGCGGGCGGATTCTCGAACGCCTGCGCCGGTGGGACGTGGCGAGCGCCGACCGCGTCGACCAGTTCGTCGCCAACTCGAGCTTCGTCGCCTGGCGCATCGAGCGCTACTACGGGCGCCGCGCCGAGGTGGTCCACCCGCCGGTCGACGTCGACTACTTCACCCGCTCCTCCGCCGAGCGCCAGCCCTTCTGCCTGGCGGTGTCGGCTCTGGCGCCCTACAAGCGTCTCGACGTCGCCATCGAGGCCTGCTCCAGGGCCGATCTGGAGCTGCGGATCGTCGGCGAGGGCCCCGAGCGGGCTCATCTGGAACGGTTGGCCTCCGGGACCCGCACCCGTTTTCTCGGCCGGGTAGGGCTCGACGAGCTCCGCGAGCTCTACCGCTGTGCGATGCTCTTCATCCAGCCGGGAATCGAGGACTTCGGAATCGCACCCGTCGAAGCTCTCGCCTGTGGACTTCCGGTGGTCGCCAAGGGGCTGGGCGGTGTCCTCGACATCGTCGAGAGCGGCCGGCAGGGCCTGCTGACAGAGGCCGATGGCGACGCGGCGTCACTCGCCGGGGGAATTGACAAAGCGAGAGACATTCGCTTCAATGAAGACGATCTCCGGGCCAGAGCGGAGCTCTTTTCCGCCCCGCGATTCCGCGAAAGCATGGGCTCGCTGATGGACCGCAAACCGTCGGACCTCAGGGAAGACAGGTCGTGATCAGCAGACAGCGGCGCGCCACGACGGCTATCTATCTCGCGAGCGACGTCCTGGCGACGCTGGTCGCCTTCACGGCCGCCTGGTATCTGCGCTTCGAAGTCGACGTCGTGCCCCGCTGGCTGGGGGGACTGGCGGACTCACCCGATATCAACCGCTACCTGCTGCTGCTTCCCATCGTCGTCCTGGTCTGGCCGGTGGTCATCTACTTCCACGGTCTCTACCAGGTCCGTCGCGGCCGCAGCCGGATCGATGAGATCGCGACGGTGCTGTTGGCCGTGGTACTGGCGACGGTGCTGCTTTCGGTCTTCACCGCCTGGGTAAGGCTACCCGGGGCACCCCGACCGGACGGCACGACCTTCGAGCCCTTCACCTACAGCCGCCAGTTCCTGGCGCTGTTCGGCGTTCTCGACTTTCTTCTGATCAGCACCGGACGGATGCTGATCCGCCGGGTGTTCCAGAGCATCCGGCTGAGCGGCCGGAATCTCCGACGGATCCTCGTCGTCGGCGCCGGATCGCTCGGACAGGAGATCACCCGCAAGTTGGTCAACCACGCCGAGCTCGGCTTCAACGTCGTCGGCCTTCTCGACGACGACCCGGCCAAGGCCGATCAGAATGTTCACGGGGCGCCGATCCTCGGTACCCTCGACGGGCTCGAGGCGGCGCTGCGCGAGCACCAGATCGACCAGGTGTTCGTCGCCCTGCCGGTCGACGCCCACCGCAAGATGATGGAGGTGCTCGAGATCGTCGGCCGCGAGTGCCTCGACGTGCGACTGGTGCCCGACCTGCTCCAGTACGCCACCCTCAAGGCCTCGCTGGAGGACCTCGACGGAACGCCGGTCATCAACCTGTCCCAGGTTCCGCTGCAGGGCTGGAAGAGTCTCGCCAAGCGAATGGTCGACATCGGCATCGCGGGGGTGAGCCTGTTGCTGCTACTCCCGTTCCTCCCTCTGGTGGCCCTGCTGATCTGGCGCGAGGACCGCGGACCCATCTTCTACCGGCAGGAGCGCATGGGACTCGACGGCAAGCCGTTCATGATCCTCAAGTTCCGGTCGATGCGGGTCAACGCCGAGTCCTCCACCGGCCCCGTATGGGCCACCGAGGACGACCCCCGCCGCACGCGGACCGGGAGCTTTCTGCGGCGCACCTCGCTCGACGAGCTACCGCAGCTCTGGAACGTGCTGAAAGGCGACATGTCGATCATCGGTCCACGTCCGGAGCGACCGGCCTTCGTCGAGGAGTTCAAGCACCAGATTCCGCAGTACATGCTGCGTCACCGGGTGAAGTCGGGCATCACCGGTTGGGCGCAGGTGCACGGCTGGCGGGGCAACACCTCGATCAGTCAGCGAATCAAGTACGACATCTACTACATCGAGAACTGGTCCCTGCGTCTCGACTTCAAGATCCTCTGGATGACCCTCAGGGGCCTGCGGCACAACGCCTACTAGCCTGCGTCGCTCATCAGGGGCCCCAGCGGGCGCGCTGGTCCCCGTCACGCGGCGCGCTTCATCGCCACACCCGCCTGGCGCAGGCGGTCGCGCAGCTCCGCCAGCTCGGCCTGCTCGAGACGGCGACTGCCGAAGCTCTCCTCCAGATAGAGCGCCACGATCGGGTCGACCTGTGCCGCGGCCTCGGGCCACGTCTTCTTGACGCTGGCCGCCACCGCCTCGGGCCCCAGGGATGCAGGGAGCTCGAGGCCCCTGCGCCGAGCGCGACGGCGCAGGCTCCTGTAGGCGCAAGTGGCGTCGAACTCCCCCCGGCGGCGCCAGCCCCACCAGGCGACGACCAGACCCAACAGGAACAGAGCCGCCCACCAGGTATTGGTCGTACTCGTCCGTCCCGGCTGCTGGACGACCTCTCCGGTGTCGGCCGGTACTCGCTCGGAGGCCGGGCCGGGATCGATCACGCTGTCCGGCTTCTTGCCGAAGAGCATCGACTCGAGGCCCTTCCATATCTCTCGCACCCGAGCCAGCAGGCCGACCTGGTCGGCGGCGCCGAAGGTCAGGATGTATCTGTCCCAACGGAATACCAGGTAGTCGTAGGCCTGGAGCGCCCGCGTCCAGATGGAGTCCGAGCCCGGTGCCGGACGGCCCGACGGAGGCGTCGGCTCGAAGACCCGCCATCCCTTCCCGGGAATGTAGGCCTCCACCCAGGCGTGGGCGTTGGACTGCCTGACGATGAAGTAGTCCTCGAGCGCACTCGGCTCGCCGCCGAGGAATCCGGTGATCAGTCGCGCCGGAATTCCCTGCGAACGCAGCATCAGAACCATCGAGGAGGCGAACAGCTCGCAGTGCCCGCGCCTGTTGTCGAACAGGAACTCCTCGATCGGATTGTCGCCTCCTCGACCCAGAAGCTCCAGCGTGTAGCCGTACTGCTCGACCAGGAAACGCTCGAGTCTCTGGGCGCGTTCGGCCGCGTCTCCCTCGCCCATCACCTGCTCGGCGAGCTGCTCGATTCGCGGCGTCACACCCCGGATGTCCAGGGTCCCCGCGGACGCGTCGGGCGGCAGCGCCACAGAGGCGCTGCCTTCACCGAGGGCCACCCGATACTCCAGACCGGCGGCCGGTCGGCCCGGCGTGAAGACCGCCCCACCATGGTCGAGGGTCAATTTGCGGAATGGTACCTCGACCGCCACGGCGCTGACCGGCACGAAGACGCTGCCCACCCCCATCGGTTCGACCCAGACGCCGACCCAGCTCCTCGGCGAGCCCGGGCCGAGCTCGATGACGTCGAACTCGTTGCGGACCAACGGATCCTCGAGCCTGGGACTGCGCCGCCATCCCGTCCCTTCGAAGACGTCGTAGGTCGCTCCCTTGTAGCGCAGCTCGTGCCCGAGAGGCGGCGACGACTCGTACCGGAGTCGCATCGCCACCTCGTTGTTCATCCGGATCCTGCCGATCCCGTCGAGACTCATCACCTCGGAGAAACCCGATGACGGCAGGCGTTGCCGGCCGCCCCCTCCGCCGGCGACGAGGTACGGCGTCCCGATTCGTGGCAGCAGAGGGAAGAGGAGCGTGCCCGCCAGGACGGTCAGGAGGACACTCGTGATCAGGAATCGGCGCAGCGGTACGCCCTCTATCGCCGTCGCCGGCTGGTTGAACGCATGCAGGTAGTGGAAGGTCGCGAAGCGGGTGAGCGTGACCATGGACAGACCGAGAAACGCGACCAGGTAGAGCACGATCGACGGATGAACGCTGGTTCCTATCGACGCCACGAACAGGAAGTAGATGCCGATCAGGACATGCCATTTGTCGCGCTCGCGCCTGAGCGAGAACAGCTTCACGACCAGGGTGAAGCCCGCCAGGTGGAGCAGGGGCCGCATCACCTGGCTGCCGAGAAAGCGCTGCAGGTCGAGGACGACCACCGGCAGGTAGACGAGTCCGATCAGGTTGAGCGCCCAGTTCGGTAGCCACTCCTCGCTTCCCTCCGCCGCGCGATGGAGAAACACGGCGATCGCCATCCAGTAGGCGAGCACGAAGGTCCACTCGAGGGTGCCGTTGAACGGCAGCGGCAGCGGCGCGAGCGCGGCGAGCAGCCCGAGCAGAATGCGCTTCTCGCGGCCGAAGCTCACGCCGCCTCCTGGTCGTCGCGCATCGACAGTCGCAGCTCCGGCGCCCGTGGATCGGAGCCCCGTAGGCTGACGCCGCCCGCCACCTCGCCCTCGATCAGGGCCAGATGCTCGAGTGCCCGGCGGCGGTGCGCGGCTCCGGTGCCGAACTCTAGACCCCCGGAACGCGTCACCAGCTCCACCTCGAAGCCGGCGCGCAGGTACTGATGGGCGGCCGTCGCGGCTTCGCTCACCAAGCGCTCGAAACGGAGCTCGTCCTGCTCGGTCTCGAGCCGCCCGACGCCGTTGTCGAAGACGATCGACATGCGACGGCCGTCCTCCGCCTCGCGCTCCATGAAGACCAGGTCCCCCGAGCTGGCGCTTCGCTTCCAGTGGATGCTCCGCGGGTCGTCACCGCGACGGAACTCACGCAGCGAGTGGAGCTCCTGCCCCCAGCCCCGGCGGTCGGTTCCGTCTTCGCCGTAACGCGCCGCCCTCTCCTCGACCTTGCCGCCCTCGGGAAAGAGCTCCGGATAGACGAGGACCTCGCGATCCAGCCGGTAGCGCAGCCCCTTGCGGAAGAACCCGAGCGGAAAGACGCTCCACAGGTGCGCGTGACGCACCCGATGCAGGCCCCGGCGGGGCAACATCAGGTCGACCCCGCCGGTCGACCGTCCTCCCGGGGCCAGAAAGGGGACGAAGTGCTGCTCGCGGCCATGGGTGAGCGAGCAGACGATCAACCAGCGTGAGAAGAACCGCGCCCGGCTCTCGACCTCCAAATGGACCCGGAACGGGCGGGTCGCGTGGATCTCCGCCGGGATCTCGAGACCGACCGAGAGGCCGCGCAGGTTGCTGCGCGAGACCAGACCCGAGACGACCAACAGGGCCAGCATCGCCGCGAGGACGAGGTAGAGCGCGTTGTTGCCGGTATTCGTCGCGGCGATCGTCACCACCAGAAGGAGCACCACATACCAGAAACCGACCCTGGTGATACGGATGCCTTCAGGCTGCGTTGCGCGTCGCACCACGACTCCGCACGGCTCAGAGCGGAACGACGCGCTCCCCGACCAGGCGCTCGATCGCCTGACGCCCGGCCTCGAGGCCGCCCCCTTGCCGCATCACCACGCGATGACCGAGCACCGCCACGGCCACCTTCTGGACGTCGTCGGGAACGGCGAACATCCGCCCGCTGCACAGCGCCATCGCCTGCGCGGCGCGGAACAGACCCTGCGCCGCTCGTGTCGAGGCGCCGAGAACGAACTCGGTCGACTGCCGCGTCGCCTTGACCAGATCGAGAATGTAGTCGGCGAGCTGGTCGGCGACCGCGACCTCGGCGGCGCGCGCCTGCATGTCGCTCAGGTCGCTGGGCGAGAACACCGACTCGAGCTCGGTCAACGCCTTGTCGGCACCGCCGGCTCGCAGCAGCCTGCGCTCGTCGTCGTGCGGCGGATAGCCGATACGCAGCGCCATCAGGAATCGATCGAGCTGCGACTCCGGGAGCGGGAACGTACCGATGTACTCATGCGGATTCTGGGTCGCCAGGACGATGAACGGCTCGGGCAGAACGTAGCGCTTGCGCTCGTGGGAGACGCGGCGCTCGCTCATCGCCTCGAGCAGGGCCGACTGGGTCTTCGGGCTGGCGCGGTTGATCTCGTCGGCGAGAACCACGTTGGAGAAGAGCGGCCCGGGGACGAACTCGAACTGCTCGCTCTGCTTGCGGAAGACCGAAACACCGATCACGTCGGCCGGCAACAGGTCGCTGGTGAACTGGATGCGCTGGAAGGAGACATCGAGCGACCGGGCCAGCGCCTGGGCGAGCGTGGTCTTGCCGACGCCGGGAACGTCCTCGATCAGGATGTGCCCTTTGGCGAGCAGGGCGACGACAGCCAGCCGGATGACCTCCGGCTTCCCCTGCAGCACGAGGCCGACGTTGCGTTCGAGCGCCCGGATCGGCGCGATCGGAGCCTCGAGGTCGGAAGATGAGATCGGGGATGCTTCCAACGCCATAGGAATCGCTCCTCAACAAGACCCGGCAACTCGAGCCCCGAGGGGGCCGCGGCCTAGCCGCCGTCGAGGTTCGAGAACTCCTTGTACTCTCCTCGATCCTCGGGCGGTACCGGGTGCCGGATATCGGCGCTGAAGCCGTACCCAGGCTGGTAGTCGACATCCTCCAGAGTGTGCGAGTACTGGAATCCAGGACCCTTCTCGAGCGCCGACGTGTCGAACCACGCCCGCCACACCTGGAGCTCCCGCCCGCCGTCCGCCATGGTGATGTCGACCGTGATGCCATCGAGCTTCACCGAGCTCTCATGGCGGATCACGATGTCGAGCAAGACATCCTGGCGCAAAGCGACCGGTTCCTCGTCCAAGACTTCCTCCTCGGGTTCCACGGTCTCCTCGCCCTCAGGTCCCTCGTCGCCGGCGGGCGCCGGCTCGGCGACCTCGATCGGCTTCTGTTCGACCAGGAAGCCGTTCAGCGAAGCCTCGTACCGCGCCCGGGTCATCGCCAGACGTTCTTCCGGCGGCGGCTCCGAGCACGCTACAGACAGGGTCGAAACTGCGACGAGCAAGATTACGAGTGACAGCCATGGTCCTCTGAGCACGGTTCCTCCTCCAGAGCGGTTCCTCCGGGCCCTCACCTCCAGCAAGAGCAAAGGGCCTGCGAGGCCGGGACTGTATCACCCGACTTTGTCTGTCTCTGTGATCTGACTCCAGCGATCGCGGAGCTCGCCGAGGAGTTCGACCTCCGGCTCCAGAGCGACGCCGAAAGCGCTCGACACCTCCGCCCGGGCCTTCGCCATCAGGTGGAGAACGTCGGCGGCGAGAGCACCGCCCTGGTTGACGATGACGTTGGCGTGCCGGCTGCTGATCTCGGCGCCTCCCCGACGGAGGCCCTTGAGTCCGGCGGCCTCGATCAGGCGGCCGGCGTGATCTCCCTCCGGGTTGCGGAAGATCGACCCGGCGTTCGCCAGCCCCGAGGGCAGGCTCGACCAGCGTCGACGATTCAGCTCGGTGATCCGTTCCAGCGCCGCCTCCGCGTCTCCCTCGGTCAGCTTCAGCGAGGCGCGGGTGACGATCTCGTCGCCGCCCTGGAGTCTGGTTCTCCGGTACGAGGCGCCGAGATCCTCCACGCCGATCCGGCGCAGCCGACCGCGCCGATCGACCAGGGTAGCGCGAACCAACAGATCCTTGACCTCGGTGCCGTAGCAACCCGCGTTCATGTAGACGGCGCCACCCACCGTCGAGGGGAACCCCGACAGCGCTTCGAGCCCCACCAGGCCCCTCGAGGCCATGCGCCGCGCCAGTTGCGCAAGGGGAACGGCCCCGCCCGCGCTGACCAACGAGCCGCGGACGCGTACCCGACGGAAGTAGCCGGTGAGCCGGGCCACGACCCCCGCGAGTCCCCCGTCCGGAATCAGTACGTTCGATCCGAGCCCCAGGAGACAGAAGGGCGCACCGGTCTCTCCGATCGCCACGAGCAGCCCACGCAACGCCCGCAGCGTCGGCACCTCGACCAGGAACTCCGCCGGTCCACCGATGCGAAACGTCGTCCTGCCGGCGAGCTCGGCGCCCTTTTCCAGGCGGATATCGGGCAGCGCCGCGAGCCGCCGTTCGAGGGCATCCGAGGCACCCGTGAGGGAGGATTTCGCCATGTTGACTTGGTCCAGACCGTTGGCTACGATGAACCGGCTTGCCTGCTGCCAGGCATCGGTCGGTCCACTGCCAGGTCCCCTCTTGCCAGGTCCCAGAACCTGTTCGCATCCGAACAACGGCCACCGGCAAGCGCTCGCGCGTCACCGACGCCCCGTCGGACACCCCGTCACCGAGGCAGGGGCCGCAGTATATCCCCGTGATCGGACGCGCCCCGAATCGGCGCGACATATGATCCGGGCGTCTCTCCCGCTACCGAATCGAAGGAGCTAGGCTCGAAAAATGCCCCAAGCAGACAAAGAAAAGACCAAAGCGGTCGAGTCCGCACTGACCCAGATCGAGCGCCAGTTCGGCAAGGGCGCCATCATGCGCCTCGGCCAGCGCGACGCGCTGTCGATCGCCTCCATTCCCACCGGCTCGCTCGCCGTCGACAACGCCATCGGTATCGGCGGCTTCCCGCGCGGCCGCGTGGTCGAGGTCTACGGCCCGGAGTCTTCGGGTAAGACCACCCTGGCCCTGACCGTGGTCGGTCAGGCGCAAAAAGGAGGCGGAACGGCCGCTTTCATCGACGCCGAGCATGCGCTCGACGCGGAGTACGCGGCCAAGCTCGGTGTCAATATCGACGACCTCCTCGTCTCGCAACCCGACCACGGGGAACAGGCTCTCGAGATCGCCGAGATGCTGGTGCGATCGAACGCGGTGGACGTCGTCGTCATCGACTCCGTCGCGGCGCTTGTGCCGCGCGCCGAGCTCGAGGGCGAGATGGGCGACTCCCACGTCGGCCTTCACGCTCGTCTGATGTCGCAGGCACTCCGCAAGCTCACCGCCATCGTCGCCAAATCCAAGACCTCGCTCATCTTCATCAACCAGATCCGCGAGAAGATCGGCGTCATGTTCGGCAGTCCCGAGACCACCACGGGCGGTAGGGCGCTCAAGTTCTACTCCTCCGTCCGCGTCGATATCCGCCGCATCGCCGCACTCAAGGACGGCGACACGGTGACCGGCAGCAGGGTGCGGGTCAAGGTGGTCAAGAACAAGGTCGCCGCGCCCTTCCGTCAGGCCGAGTTCGAGATCGACTACGGCGAGGGAATCTCCCGCGTCGGTGAGCTGATCGATCTCGGTCTCATCCACAAGCTGGTCTCCAAGAGCGGTTCCTGGTACAGCTGCGGCGAGATCCGCCTCGGCCAGGGTCGGGAGAACTCGAAGCAGTTCCTGCGCGAGAACCCCGAGTTGGCCGACGAGATCGAGGGCAAGTTGCGCGAGGCCATGGATCTGCCGCCGATGAAGGGCGTTGCCGCCCCGGCTGCGGTCGAAGAGGCCGAAACCCCCGAGACCGAGGCCGCCGTCGCGGAGTCCGTCTGAGCCGAAAGGCGAGAGCCGAGGTGGCGGCCCGGCAGGCCGGAGCCGCGAAGGTGTCGCGCCGGGCGTGGCTCGCGGTGCTGGCCGTCGCCCTCCTCGGCTCCGGTGTCGCCTCGGCTCAGGGTGTTTCCGTCCAGTCCGACGGCATCGCCCACCATTCTGGAACGCTCAATCTCACCATCGCCGTCGAAGACCCGGAAGAGCACTCGTTCGATGTCGATGTCCTCATCGACGGTCGGCCTCTCGAGCGGCAGAGTCTCGGCGTCGGCTCCCACAGCCTCCGGCTCGAAGCCGGGCGGCTGACCTCCGGCCGCCATGCCGTAGAGGTCCGGGCGGGCACGGCGAGCGCGACCACCGAGATTCTCGTCCTTCCGGGCTGGTTCTCGATCCTGCCGCCCGTGGTGGCCATCACCCTGGCTCTGATCTTCCGTAACGTGCTGCTGTCGCTCTTCCTGGGTATCTGGGTCGCCACCTGCGCCCTGAGCGGCTGGAATCCTTTTGTCGGGCTGGCGCGAATCATCGACAAGTACATCGTCAACGCGCTGATCACGCCGGGACGGGCCAAGATCATCCTCTTCTCGGTGCTGCTGGGCGGCATGGTCGGAGTGATCAGCAAGAGCGGCGGTACCCAGGGAATCGTCGATCGTCTGTCTCGCTACGCCACCAGCGCCAAGCGCGGCCAGGTCGCCAGCTGGCTGATGGGCATCCTCATCTTCTTCGACGACTACGCGAACACGCTCATCGTCGGATCGACGATGCGGCCGATCACCGACCGGTTGCGCGTCAGTCGCGAGAAGCTCGCCTACATCGTCGACTCGACGGCAGCCCCGGTGGTGAGTATTTTCCCGATCTCCACCTGGGTCGGCTTCGAGATCGGTCTGATCGCCGCCGCCTTCGCGGCGCTCGATCTGCCGATGAACGCCTACACGACGTTCCTCGAGTCGATCCCCTACCGCTTCTACCAGATCATGGCCCTGGTCCTGGGTCTGACCATCGCGCTCACCGGACGGGACTTCGGCCCCATGCTCAAGGCCGAGCGGAGGGCCCGCAGGACCGGTGCCGTTCTGGCCGACGACGCCGTGCCGCTGGCCGACTACGCGACCGAGGAGTTGAAGCCGCCGGAGGGCAAGCCACGAAAGGCTCGCAACGCGTTCCTGCCCATCGCGACGGTCATCGGCGTCACCATCGTCGGTCTCTTCGTCTCCGGATCGGCCTCCGTGTCCCGTGGCGACTACGACTCGATCTTCCCGTGGACGCGTGACGTCCTGTCGGCCTCGGATCCCTACGCGTCTCTGATGTGGGCGAGTCTCACCGGCGTTCTGCTCGCCATCGCCCTGGCCGTTGGCCAGAGAGTGCTGTCGCTGCGCGAAGGCGTCGACGCGATGGTCGAGGGCTTCAAATCGATGATCCTCGCCTTCACCGTCCTGCTGCTCGCCTGGTCGCTGGGAGACGTCTGCACCGAGTTGAGGACGGCCGACTATCTCGTGGCGATGTCGGAAGGTGTGATCTCACCTCACTGGCTCCCGGTGATCGTCTTCGTACTGGCGGCCGCGGTCGCCTTCGCGACCGGAACCTCCTGGGGCGTGCTGGGGATCCTCACACCGCTGTCCATCCCGCTGGCCCACGGTCTCGCCCTCGGTGCCGGCTACGCCATCGGCAGCCCCGACTACCGCTCGATCCTGCTCGCCACGATCGCCTCCGTGCTGGCGGGGAGTGTATGGGGCGACCACTGCTCCCCCATCTCGGACACGACGATTCTCTCCAGCATGGCCACGGGCAGCGATCACATCGCTCATGTGCGCACGCAGCTTCCCTACGCCTTCGCCATGGGCGTGGTGGCCGTGGTCGTCGGCCAGATCCCGGTGGCCTTCGGCGTGAGCCCCTACCTCTCGATCCTGCTCGGCCCGGTTCTCATCGTCTTAGGTGTGCGCTGGCTCGGAAAGCCGGTCGAGACGACCGAGACACCGTCGCTCGACGCACCTCCGGCATGATCCCTGCAGACCGATCGAGTGTCCCGGCAGAGCCGCCGGGCGCGGCCGACATGACGACCTGGAGGGAGCGGCGCAGAGCGGGCGGGACACTGTCCCCCATTGAGCAGCTCCCCGTTGAGCAGCTCCCCGTTGAGCAGCTCCCCGTTGAGCAGCTCCCAGGTGATCAGCCGGTCGGCACCAAGCCGGGGAGAGGTCCCCGGGCCGCCCTGGCCTTGGCGCTCCTCCTCGTCCTCGGCTCGAGCCTGGCGGCGGCCCAGCAGCTCCCCTGCCGTCCCTGCGCCGGCCTGCGAGTCGACGATCCGGCGCAGCTGCTGACGCGACTCTCCGAAGGTCCCCGACTCGAGGAGACGTCGCGGTTCCACGTGGTCTGGGAGGTCGGCGGGTCCGAGGGCGAAGGAGAGATCGCGACGCGAGTCGATGAAAGCGGCGCCATCCCCTGGCCGGTGATGCGATTCACCACACCGTCCCCGGTCCTGACCAACCTGACCGCGCTCGATGCCGAGCTCGCCCTTCTCGCCCGGGTGGCTGCGGGTGTCGGCGATCGCGGGCACATCCAGATCGACTGGCGTCCGGCCGGAGGCGGTGACGAGCCTCCCGCGTCCGACTACGCCTTCCTGATCAAACGCGCGGCCGTGACCGTGACCGGCGCCAACCGCGCCGCGCGCGTCATCGTCGGGCCGCTGCCGAACGACCCCGCGTTCCTGACGGCGCTCTACGCGGAGGACATCGCCGCTTATGTGGACGGCATCGCCCTCGCCCCCGCCGCGAGCGACGCTCGCGACGGCGCGATCGAGCTTCTCACCCAGCTCGATCCCGGACGGCCCGTGGTCCTCGACTCGCTCGAGGTTCCGGCTGCCGGCGACCTGGTGCTGGCGCGCGCCGCCGAGGCATCCGCGGCCGGCTTCGCCGTCGCACTCTTCGACGCGACGAACGACGAGCGAGCGGCGACACGGGCCCTCGGCCCGCTGACGCTGCTGGCCCGTGAGTTTGCCGGCGACCTCTCGCTCGACCCGTACTCGGAGCCGCGCGGAGGCGCCGCGGCATGGAGCTTCGTCCGTGGCGAGGACCTGTCGCTCCAGGTACTGGTCGAGGTCGAGCCGGAGATTGACGAGGTCACTCTGCGCTTCGACGAGAGCCGCCTCAAGAAGCCTCGACGGGTGCTCGTCGACGGCGAGGAGATTCCGTTGCTCGTCGGTCGCGGAGCGGACGGTGCGCTGGAGCTCACGATCGCCGACCCCGACCCAGTCACCCTGCTCAAGCTCAACCGCCTGACCGCGGCGGAGATCGAAGGCATCGCCGGCCTCGACGAAGCGGTCACGGTGGCCTCGGCGCGAGACATGCCGGTCGCCGAGATCCTGCGACGACATCAGGCCTTCCAGGACGCCCAGGAGCGCAAACTGCACACCTACTCGGCCCAGAACACGTTGTCGCTTCGCCTTCAGGCGACGGCCGGCTCGCGGGGCTTCGACATCACCTTCCAGGGCGACTACTTCTTCACTCAGGGCGAAGGGTACGACTGGGCCTGGCAACGTTTCTTCGTCAACGGGGTCGACTGGCGCAACCAGCGGGTGCCGCAGATCCCCCTCCTACAGCCCGAGAAGGCCAGTGCGGCACCGGCACAGATAACCCTGACCAAGGAGTACAGCTACCGCCTTCGAGGCACCGACGAGGTCGATGGCCGCGACTGCTGGGTGGTCGACTTCGAGCCCGCCGTGCCGGTGACCGACGACAAGTCCCTCTACCAGGGCACGGTGTGGATCGATCGCGAGATCTACGCCCGGGTCAAGTCGCGAACCGTGCAGCTCGGGCTGAGAGGCGACGTGACCTCCAACGAGGAGACGATCCACTTCCAGCCGATCGACGTCGAAGGTGAGCCCGCCGCCTGGAGCACCGAGAGCTTCGTCCTGCCGCTCCACACCATCGGGCAGCAGGTCTTCTCCATCCTGACCAACTCCCTGGTCGTCGAGCGAGAGCTGCGGCTGGAGAACGTACGCATCAATCCGAAGGACTTCGACAGCCGGCGCGCCGAGGTGCTCGCCTCCTCGGCGACGATGTTGCGCGACACCGACGAGGGCCTTCGCTATCTGGTGGTCGACGAAGAGACCGGAGAGCGTGTCGTCCAGGAAACCCCCGATCCCACGCGCCTCTTCCTGGTCGGCGGCGTCTTCTACGACGAGTCGCTCGACTATCCGCTGCCGCTGGCCGGCGTCAACTGGCTGTCGTTCGACTTCAAGGGCACCGGCGCCCAGGCCAACGTCTTCTTCGCCGGGCTCCTGGCGCTGGTCAACATCGCCGACCCGAGTCTGGGCGGCAGCCGCTGGGAAGCCGGCCTGGACCTCTTCGTGCTCGGCGTCGCCGGCACCGACACCCTCTACGTCGACGGTCAGGAGGTGAGCGCGGCGGATGTCGAGCGGATGCGTCCCAACCTCGACGTGACGGTGGGTCGCAACCTCGGCAACTTCTTCAAGGCTCAGCTCGCCTATCGCCTGACGTGGGACAGCTTCGACCGAGCCAGCACGACGTCGCCCGACTTCGAGATCCCCTCCGACCATCTCTCCCACCGCTTCCGGCTGCGACTGAACTACAACCGCAAGGGCTATCGTCTGCGGCTCCACGGCGCCTACACCCACCGCGACGAGTGGGACGCATGGGGCCTGCCCGACAACCCGGACTACGACCCGGACAAGCAGGACTACACGACCTGGGGTGGCGGCGTCGCCAAGACCTGGTTCTTCGAACGCTTCATGCAACTCGGGGCCGAGGTCGAGTATGTCGACGGCGATCGGCTCGATCGCTTCAGCAAGTACGGCTTCGGCCCGTTCAGCGACACCACGATACGGGGCTACGGAAGCGGTCGGACGCGTGCCGAGAAGGCGATGTTGGCCCACCTGAGCTACGGCTTCAACATGGGTGAGCTCTTCCAGCTGTCGTTGCGCGGCGACGCCGCATGGGCGACCGACGAGGTAAGCGGACTCGACAACGAGCTGCTCGCCGGGATCGGCATCTCGGGCACGGTCGTCGGGCCCTGGCGCACGATCATCAACCTCGATGTCGGCAAGGCGATCGCCGGCCCGGACGACGGCTACACGGCCTTCATCGCCTTCCTCAAGCTGTTCTCCTAGCCGAGCCTGGGGAGATCCCGGTTCGCCTGAGCGTCGCGCCTTCCCGAGCGCTGTTCTCCGGCTCAAGTAGACTTCCGGCATGGATGACGGCTCGCCGGATCCGATCGTCGTCGAGATCACCGACGTAATCGACCTGCACAGTTTCCGCCCCGCCGAGATCCGCGACGTCGTGCGCGACTACCTCGACGCGGCGTTCGACAAGGGGTTGAAGGAGCTGAGAATCATCCATGGTCGGGGAATCGGCGTCCAGCGGCGCTCCGTCCAGACGCTTCTGGCACGTGATCCCCGCGTCGTCGACATCCGCGACGCTCCCCCGGAGGCCGGCGGACGGGGCGCCACCCTGGTCCGGCTGCGATGAGCGTCGAGGCGATCCCACGGACGACGATCGAGGTTCGGAACCCGGCCACCGGCGAAGTGGTCGGACAGGTGGATCTGGCGACGGGCTCCGATGTCGCCGCCGCGATCGCCCGGGCGCGTGACGCCCAGCCGGCCTGGAACGCGATCGGTTTCCGCCGCCGCTCGCGCGTGATCGAGCGCTTCGTCGCCCTGTTGCGCCAGCACCAGGACGAGATCCTCGACACGCTGCAGAGCGAGAGCGGCAAGATCAGACGGGACGCCCTGAGCGAGGTCCTGACCGTGGCCCGCACGTGCCAGTACTACCGCGCTCACGGACGGTCGTTCCTGGCCGAGCGACGCGGCGGCGGCGCGTTACCGGGGATGAAGGCGCGCACCCTGTTCAAGCCGCATGGCGTGGTCGGCTTCATCTCGCCGTGGAACTACCCGTTCATTCTGAGCATCGGCGACGCGATCCCCGCCCTGCTGGCGGGAAACGCCGTCGTTATCAAGCCGAGCGACCTGACGCCTCTCTCGGCGGAGCTCGCTGTCGATCTGATGCGACGGGCCGGTCTTCCGCAAGGTCTCGCCCAGCTCGTCCACGGCGGCGGGGCGATCGGTGCCGACCTTCTGCAGCAGGTCGACTACATTTCCTTCACCGGGAGCAGCGCCGTCGGGCGCGAGATCGCGGCAGCCGCCGGGGAGCGCCTCATCCCCTGTTCGCTCGAGCTCGGCGGCAAGAACCCTCTGGTGGTGCTGAGCGGCGCTCCGGTCGAAGAGGCCGTCAAGGGCTTCGTCGCCGGCGCCTTCTTCAACAGCGGCCAGACGTGCATCGCCATCGAGAGGGCGTTCATAGAGCGACCTGTCTACCAGGAGTTCGTCGAGCGGGCCGCCGAACGGGTCCGGGCCCTGCGGCTGGGTTGGTCACGGGACTGGGACCTCGACATGGGGTGTCTCATCTCCGACAGCCACGCCGAGCGGGTCGTGTCACACATCGACGACGCTCGCGAAAGGGGCGCCACCGTCGTCGCCGGAGGACGCAGGCGCACCGAACTCGGCCCCTCGTTCGTCGAGCCGACCCTGCTCGAGGACGTCGACCCGTCCGCCCTCGCCTACAACGAAGAGACCTTCGGGCCGGTGGTGTCGCTCTTCCCCGTCGACGATGCCGAAGAGGCCGTCGAGCGGGCCAACGACACGCCCTACGGGCTCAACGCCTCGGTGTGGGGACCGAGCGGGGCCGTTTCGGCACGGATCGCCGAGCGCCTCGAGACCGGCTCGACGGTGATCAACGGGGCACTGATGATCTATCACTGCTTCGGCGTGCCGATGGGCGGTGTCAAGCAGAGCGGCATCGGACGCCGCCATGCCGCGACCGGTATCCGGCGCTTCACCCGGGCGCAGAGCGTCGTTTCGAGCTTTTCGATCGCCGGCGGCTTCGACGCCGTTCTCACCACGGTCCGCTCGCCCCGGGCGGCGGCCCGTCTCTCCCGCCTCTTCCATCTCCGGGGGCGGATTCCCGGGCTGCGCTGAGGCCGGAGCCCTACCGGCTCCACCAGCCGACGAGGCCGGTGGTGAGCACTGGAACGTAGGTGATCAACAGAACGCCTACCGCCAGGATGGCGAGAATCGGCAGGGCCGAGCGCCACACCTCGAGCAGTGGCTTGTCGAATCGGTAGGAGGCCAGGAAGAGATTGAGCCCGACGGGAGGGGTCAGGTAGCCGAGCTCGAGGTTGGCGATGAACAGAATCCCCAGATGTACCGGATCGACTCCGTAGGCCGCCCCGAGCGGAACGATCAACGGCACGACCACCACGATCGCCGAGAAGATGTCCATCAGACAGCCGACGAGCAGCAGGAAGATGTTGAGACAGAGCAGGAACACGATCTTCGAGTCGATGTACGACTGCACCCACTCGAGGGCGCGCATCGGGATCTGCGCATCGACCATCCAGCTCGTGAGCCCCTTCGCCATCCCCAGAATCAGCAGGACTCCACCGACCAGCACGACGCACTCGCGCAGGACACCCGTCAGCTCTCCTCGCGCGATGTCGCGGTGGACGAAAAGCTGGATCACCAGTGCGTAGACGGCGGCCAACGCCGCCGCCTCCACCGGCGTGGCGTAGCCGCCCAGTATCGAGGTCACCACGACCAGCGGCAGAGCCAGCTCCCACTTGGCCCTCCAGGTAGCCGCCATCGCTTCGCGAGGCGAGAACGCTCGCCGCTCGGCGCCACTGCGAAGGCCCTCCCGCACACCCCAGGCGGCCACCAGGACGACCAGCAATAGCCCCGGAAGCAGACCGCCGACGAAGAGCTCCTCGATCGGCTGCTGAGCGACGATGCCGTAGAGAATGAGCGGCAGCGCGGGCGGAAAGAGCAGCCCCAGCGAGCCCGAGCCGGTCAGCAGGCCGAGAGAGAAACGGTCTCCGTAGCCGTCGCGGCGTAGCGCCTCCAGCAACAGGACGCCGAGCGCCAGGATCGTAACCCCGGACCCGCCGGTGAAGGTCGTGAAGAAGGCGCACACGGCGGCGCAGACGACCGCGGTACCGCCCGGGATCCATCCGAAGTAGGCCCTGAAGACATGCAGCAGCCGTTTCGAGGCCTGTCCCTCGGCGAGCAGGAAGCCGGCCAGCGTGAAGAGCGGAATCGCCGGCAGCATCGGCGACACGGAGAGGTCGTAGATCGCCACCGGCACCGCCGCCGCGGGGACGAAGTCGATCAGGAACAGGACCACCGCCGATCCGCCGAGGGCGACGAAGATCGGGCCGCCGAGCGCCGTCGCCGCGACCAACAGCGCCAGCCAGGGCCAGGCGGCGACGCCCTCCAGAGTCTCCGGATGCCGGGCCAGCCACAGGCCACCGAGAAGTCCGGCGAGGGCCACCGACCGTCCTCGCCATCCGGGCGAGGCCCGCCAGACCAGCCGCAGGGCGATCAGCATCATGCCAACCGGCATGACCAGCTGGCCCACCCAGACCGGAACGCCGGCGGCGATCTCGACGCCCCCTTCCCGCTCGATACGCACCAGGTCGAGCGACGCCCAGCCGAGCAGCGCCGACATGCCTGCGGCGACCGCGCTCGAGAAGACCTTCGCCCGCCGCTGATGCCGCTCGGGCAGGAACTGGGCCGTCGCCATGACGAGGAGCTTGTCGTCGCGCGCCGCCAGGGCCGCACCCAGAAACCCGACCCATAGCGTCAGATGCTGGACGAAGGGGCCGACACCGGGGATGCCGACGCCGAACAGCGCGCGCAGCAGTCCCTCGGCGATCGGCAGCACCGCCATGGCGACCAGCGTCGCGCTGGCGACCAGAACCTCCACCCGGCCGAGGAGACGCATCATCCGACCGGCCCCCGATCCCTTCGCCTCAGGACGTCCCCGCGGCACGTTCGCGACGCACGGCGTCGCGCGCGGCGACGATGCGGTCGTAGGCGTCCTCCGGCACCATTCGTCCGCGCATCGCTTCGGCGAAGCGGGCCAGCTCGCGCCGCCATTCGGACTCGTCGGCGCTCTCCACCACCTCCAGCCCCCTGGCTCGCATCAACTCGACCGCCGAGGCGTCGTCGGCCGAGATGCGGCTGAAGATGTCCTCCTCGGTCCGCTTGCCGGCGGCCAGAACACCGGCTCGCTGCGCCTCGGTGAGCCGGTTCCACATCCGCCGCGTCATCACGTTGGCGCCGACGACAGGGCCGAGCGGCAGGTGGTGCATGAACGGTATCCGCTTGTACCACTGCATGCTCATGGCGATCAGCGGCGTCGAGACCATGGTGTCGATCATCCCGGTCTGAAGGCCGGTGAGGATGTCGGTCGCCGCCAGAGCGCGGGGACTGAAGCCGTTGTCCTTCCACCACTGGACCCGCACGTCGTCACCGGCCGAGACGAAGATCTTGGCCCGCTTCAAGTCGTCGATCGCGCGTATCTCGAAGGCCGAGAAGAGGTGCGCCCAGCCCCCGTGGGCCCAGTTGAGGAGGACGAACCCTTTCGCTTCGAGGCGCTCTTCGAAGTAGGGGCGCATGCGTTCGAGCACCCCGGCGAGCTCGTCGTAGTCCTCGAAGAGCAGCGGAATTCCCAGCGCCTCGAAGGAGGGGTCGATCTCGTCGAGGCCGACGATGGTGATTCCCGCCGCGTCGAGCTGGCCGATGCGCATCTTGCGGACCACGGCCGCCTCGTCGCCCGCCGTTCCTCCCGGGTAGACCCGCAGACCGACTCCACCGTCCGGCAGCCGCCGCCACTCGCTGCCCATGTTCATCAGCGCCTTGTGCCACGCCGACCCGTCGGGCGCCATGGTGGCCAGCTTGACTCGGGGCTGGGCCTCCAGAGCCGCGGGGAACGTCCCGATCACCAGGGCCACGGCGCCCAGGACCGACCATCGAAGCGCATCTCGTCTCATCTGCGACCTCCTCCGGGACTCGCGCCGCCTTGCCGCCCGCCGTCTTCGCCGGGGGCATCACCCGGAGCTTCGGGAAGGAAATAGTCGTCCATGTGATCCAGCAGGAAGCGCGCCCGGCGTTGCGCCAGGAGATTGGCCAGCATCGACTCGGGAGCCTCCTGCGGGTCGATGGCGAGCGCCGTCTCGAGCAGCCGCTCGAACTCGGCACGGTCGCCCTCGGCAACGCTCAGCCCCTGGGCCAGGGACAGGTAGGGCCCGGCCAGCCGGCCCCGCGACAGCTCGACGGCCCTCTCGAAGTGCCCGCGGGCCCGCTCGGGCGAGCCTCCCATCGCCTCGGGAAGCGCCTCGAGGCTGATCATCACCTCGTGGATCACGCCGTCGTTCCAGTCCTCATCGAGCTCCAGTGCCCGGCGCATGAGCGCCTGCACCGCCGGCAGGTCGACGACGAGCTCCGGACGATCCAGACCGACCGAGATCGCCGCGCCCCACGATGCGCCCGTCCAGAAGAGCAGCTCGAGCTCCTCGATCGCGATCTCGGAAGCGGCTCGCTCGGGCTCCAGGCGGAGACGCTCACCGATTCCGGGGTTGCCGAGGTCGAGTCCCCTGAGGCAGTAGTCGCGCCCCCGCAGGTAGAGCTTCAGCGCCCGGGACTCGAGTCGCTCGGCGGCCTCCCAGTCGACCGCTTCGATGTACACGGCGTCGCCCTCGACGAACCCGTTCGCGTACTGGGTGAAGCCGCTGCAGGTGGCGGTCAGCAGCCCGACGTGCTCGGGGGCCTGCGCGAGCAGCGATTCGAAGGTCTTGAGGGCGAACGGCAGGGCGTCGCGAACCAGCTCCGGGTCTTCGTCCGAGGCGTAGACGCTGCCCGACTCGGAGAGCGAGTCGGCGAGGCTGTTGACCGCCATCGAACGGACCGAGCAACCGGTCAGCGGCAGCACCAGAGCGAAGCAGGCGATCACGAACCGTGGAGACGCCATGGCCCACAGACGTCCGGTACCTCCGCCGGAGCCGATCGCCGCTGTCTCGCCCCCTGCCCCTTCAACCATCCCGTCGCGACTCCCAATCCCAGGTACGTTGGCAACCGGCCACCGGATCGAGCGGCCGGACACTCGTGGCCTAGAATACCCAATAGCCCCTACGAGCGAGCAACCCGGCCGCACATCCGACGTATCAGCAGGTGGGACGCGTCCCCTCGTGGTGAGGGGACCTTCCGGACGGCGATGACGAAGACAAAGCAGACCTGGGACCAGGCTCGTCGACTGGTGCGCAGCTACACCGGTGAGGAGACGGTCGACGAGTTCAAGCGGATGTTCGACCGCGACGCGGCGGAGGCCTATCAGGTCCTGTCGGACGGGCGCGCCGACGAAGAGCCCGAGGACGCGTTCGAGCGCTTCGTCTACCGGGTCAAGGCCTTTTTCGTCGGACTGACGGACAAGCTCTCGCCGGCGCGGCGACTGCTGTTCATCCTCGGGCTGATCCTCGTCTCGTGGAGCATTCTCGATCTCTTCGCCGATGTTCCGAGCGCGCAGTCGCCGCTGCTTCTGGCGACGGCCATCTTCTTCGTCCTCTTCACCATGGAGCTCGTCGACCGGGTTCGGGTACGCGACGAGCTCGAGGTCGCCCGCGCCCTGCAGCGTGACCTCCTGCCGCGTTCGGTGCCGGACCTCGGCGAGTACCGCTTCGCCCATTCCTACCGCACAGCCAACGAGGTCGGAGGTGACTACTACGATTTTCTGCCACTGCCCGACGGGCGCGTCGTTCTGGTGGTCGGCGATGCCAGTGGCCACGGCATCGGTGCCGGCCTGCTCATGGCGATCGCCAACGCGACGCTGAAGACCGCCATCGATGTCGACCCCGAGCCCGAGCGGGCGCTGTCGATTCTCAACCGAACGCTCTGCCGAACCGGTGACCGGCGGGCTTTCATGAGCCTCTTCTACGGCGTGCTCGAGCTCGACACCGGGAAACTCGACTACATCTGCGCCGGTCATCCGTTCCCGATGCTCCGTCGTCGCGACGGGCGCATCGAGGAGCTCGGCACCGGAGGCCTGCCGCTGGGCCTCAAGGCGGATCTCGCTCCACGGGGAGGACGCACCACCATCGAGCGCGGTGACATTCTGGTGCTGTACTCGGACGGTCTGGTCGAGGCGATCCGTGGCGACGGCGAGGCCTTCGGCTACGAGCGCTTCGGTGACCTGCTGTCGAACTCCGCCTCACCCCAGGCGATGCACGACCACATCCTCGGCGAGTTCGACCGCTTCGTCGGCGACGGTACGTTGCACGACGACCTGACGCTCGTCGTCATGGCGCGCGACGATCCGAGCCCCAGCTGAGAACCGCCCCGGACCCGAGATCTCAGCCCCGCCCCAGACCTCAGCTCCGCTCGACCACCATCGCGAAGCCCACTCCGCCGGCCGCGCATACGGTCGCCAGGCCCAGCTCGAGATCCCGCCGCCGGAGCTCGTAGAGAAGCTGCATGGTCACGCGGGCGCCCGTGGCGCCAAAGGGGTGGCCGATGGCGATCGAGCCCCCATTGACGTTGAAGCGGTCGAAGTCGACGTCACCCAGCGGGGCCGAGCGACCGAGCTCGTCGCGGGCGAACTTCGCCGAGGCGAAGGCTTTCATGTTCGAGAGGACCTGCGCGGCGAAGGCCTCGTGCATCTCCACCAGGTCGATGTCGGACAGTGCCAACTCGGCACGATCGAGCGCCAGCGGTGCCGCGTAGGCCGGCCCCTGCAGAAGCTGACTGGCCGGATCGAGCGAGGCGAAGGCAAAGGAGCGGATGAACCCGAGCGGCTCGATACCGATCGCCCTGGCCCGCTCCTCCGAGATCAGCAGCACCGCCGAGGCGCCGTCCGTGATCGGGCTGGAGTTACCCGCGGTGAGGGTTCCGTACCGCTTGTCGAAGACCGGACGGAGCCCCGCCAGCGCCTCGAGCGAAGCGTCGTCGCGCACCCCTGAGTCCCGCGCCACCGCCTCCCGCCCCGGCGCCGGATAGGCCGCAACGAGCTGCTCGTCGAATCGTCCCTCCTCGATAGCCGCCGCGGCACGCTGGTGTGACATCAGCGCGATCTCGTCCTGAGCGCGCCTCGAGATGTCGTTCTCGCGCGCCATCTTCTCGCACGAGGCCCCCATCGTCAGACCGGTCGTGTACTCGGCGATCGCCGGCGGCACGGGGACCAGATCCGAGGGCCGGACCTTGGCCAGAACCGAGAGCTTCTGCCCCAGCGATCGCGCCTTGCTGAACTCCGTCAGGCGCCGCGCGGCGCCCTTCGAGTACTGGATCGGGACGTTGCTCAGCGACTCCGCGCCACCCGCCAGGACCACCTCGGCCTGGCCGCCGAGGATCGCCTCGACTCCGGTGGCGATGGCCCGGTTGGACGACGCGCAGGCGAGATTGACCGAGTGCCCCGGGATCGTGTCCGGAAGACTGGCGCGAAAGACGACCTCGCGACCGAGATTGGGGGCGTGAAGCGCCGGGATGACGACTCCGAATACGGAGAGATCGATCTCGCCTGGATCGACACCGGAGCGATCGACCACCTCGGCGCCGGCGAGTCCGGCGAGATCGACCACGTCCATGTCCCGGAAGGCCGTTCCCGCTTTGACGAACGGCGTTCGGCAACCGGCCAGCACGGCGACCCTGCCCGATGGACCGCGCAAGCTCCGTTGCGCGGCGCGTCCGATCGCCGGCGACGAGCCCTCGCCCCGCGTCCAGACCGTGTCCGCCCGGTCGCGGACCTCTTCCAGGGCCCCGGCGTCGTTGGGCGCGGGAAGCGGCGAGGAAGCGTTGTCGTCTTCAGACATCGGCGCGCGTCGCCAGCGACTGTAGGAGCCGGGTCATCCTGGTCTCGATCATGGCGCGCATGAGGCTCGCCGGCGGCGCCAGCCGGGCCCTGGCCACGAGCTGGTCGCCCATAAGGTCGAGCGTTCCGGCGGCACCCGGGCCGGTGAGGTGCAGGGTCTCCTCTTCCCAGTGGGTCTCGAGAAGTCCCGGAGCGAGGCCCGCCAGCTCCCGGTCGAGCACCTCCCTGAGATCGGAGAGACGCTCGTAATCGGTCGGCACCTCGATCAGCAGGTCGTTCATCGCAGGCAACTTACCACAGGGATGGAAGCCTCCGGAGGGGCGCGCACAGCCCGCTGGCATGCCTCCTGCTAGTCTTTTTCGGGTCATGCGACGCACCGCCAGTCGGGCCCTGGCCCTGCTGCTCGTCGTCCCGCTCGGGGCGTCGGCGCAGGAGGTCTCCAATCAGGACCTCTACCTCAAGAGCCTGCGAGCGACCTACCAGGCCCTGGCCCAGTACGGCTCCTGGGACAACCTCGGGGAGCTCCAGCGCGTCAACGAGATCGGCTACCGGGTGGCGCAAGAGACCGGCTTCCGCGACTTCCCGTTCACCTTCCATCTCATCGACATGCCGGAGCCCAACGCGTTCGCGCTTCCCGGCGGGCACATATTCGTCACCCGGGGCATGCTGGAGCTCGACCTCGACGACGACATGCTGGCCGGGCTGATGGGCCACGAGATCGCTCACGTGGTCATGCG
This sequence comes from Candidatus Multivoradales bacterium, assembly GCA_965223875.1. Classification (GTDB taxonomy): domain Bacteria; phylum Acidobacteriota; class Thermoanaerobaculia; order Multivoradales; family JAHEKO01; genus CBDCXS01. Next base: position 820,082 of record OZ245024.1, read on the forward strand.
CCACGGAACCAGGATGCAGAAGCGGGCGACGCTGCTCAACGCCCTGAGCCAGGCGATTCTCGTCGGTGTCGTGGTCGCCGCCAGCGACGACGACAACCGGCAACGCTCTCCCTACTACGACCCCCGCGACTCGCGATCGCGCGGCAGCGGCAAGGGCGATCTGGTCCAGGGCACCTACGCGGCCGGAATCGTCGTCACCGAGCTGCTCGTACGCGGCTACAGCCGGGAGTTCGAGGACGAAGCCGATGAAGAGGGACAGCGCTGGGCAGCCGGCGCCGGCTTCGACCCTGACGGAACGCGGGCGCTGATGGCCCGCATGCAGGACCGCATCCCGCAGTCCAAGGACTACGGCTACTGGCAGACGCACCCGTTCTACGACCAGCGCGTCCGTGCCGCGGAGGTACGGCGCAAGCTCCTCACGGTCAAGGAGGGCGAGTCCGCCGACGAGTTCCGCATGGCGACGCAGAACAGCCTGCTCGGCGTGAAGGAGCACCCCAAGGTCGACGAGGCGTTGGTGGAGCTGCTCGACTGGCAGGCGCTGAACGCCTGGCCGCAGGGACCGAAAGCCGAGCAGATCCGGCTCGACTACCTTCACGGGCGACGGCAGGCCGAGCTCGGCAAGCCCGAGCTCGGTCAGGACATCGGCGCCCTGCTCTCGGCGTACGAGGATGAGCGCGCGGAGGTGCGCGAGTTGACGCCGGACAGCCCCTTCCTCGCCACCACCGAGGCCGAGATGAGAGAGCTCGACGACCTGCTCGTCGAGCGTCGCGACGCGTTCGCCGAGACCCTCGCCTCCGGCATCTACGAGACCGAGTTTCTCGAGACCTACCTGAGCAACTATCCGGACTCCGAGCGCGCCGCCGAGATCGCCCTGGCTCTGGGAGACGCCTACTCGCGCAGCCGCCGCCAGAGCGAGGCTGTGGCGCACTACCTCGAGGCCTGGGGCTCCGATCCCGACAGCGAAGCCGGCCTGCGGGCCCAGCGGGGGCTGCGCAGTCTGGTCGGTTTCCTGGACCGCCTCGGAGCGCTGCAACAACTCGCCGACCAGCCTGACGATGCCGAGCTGCGTCGCTTGGCCGAAACGCGCCTCGACGAGCTGTCGAGCGACTACAAGTCGCTCGACAACGGCGCCGAGTACCTCAAGCAGTTCCCCCACACGACCTACTCCTCGCGCGTCAGCGAAAGGCTCGACCAACTCGCCAACGAGATGCTGGGCGAGCTGCTGCTGTACCAGGCCGTGGGCGACAACGTGAAGGCCCTCGAGCGGATCCGGCAGATTCTCACCTACGCGCCTCTCTCCCCCGCCGCAGAACGTTTGCGCCAGGGTGCCGTACTTGAAGGGTAGATTCGACCCCAACGGACGCCGTGAGCTCACCGATCGTCGCCTTCGTCACCATCTTTCTCAGCCTGACAATGGGCGTGCATCCGGTCGAGGTGCTGGTGGGAGACGGCGTCGAGCGGGTGGAGATCTGGCTCGACTATGAGCTCGTCGGCTCGATGAGCGGGCCGGAATGGTCGCTCGACACCGACTTCGGCGGAGTTCTCGAGCCTCACCACCTCGAAGCCGTCGCCTTCGACGCCGAGGGCAAGGAGCTGGCCCGCGAGGAACAGTGGGTCAACCTGCCCTCGCCCACGGCGGAAGCCTTCGTGGTCATCGACCGGGCGCCGTCGGGCGAAGCCTGGGTCCGTCTCACCTGGGAGAACGTCATGGGGGACGATCCCGAGAGGGTCTCCGTGTCGCTCGATGGCCAGGCGCTCGATGTGACCGATCCGGCCCGGGTCCCCCTGCCGCCACTCGATCCGGAACAACTCCATTTCCTGCGCGCCGAGCTCGAGTTCGCGCACAACGTCAGCGTGGTCAAGGAGCACACCTTCGGCGGCTCCTACGGCGACGAGCTCAACACCGAGCTCACCGCCCTGCCTGTACGGGTGAGCGACAAGCGCGGCGAGCGGCGCCTGCCCGGGCTCGATGTCCTCCAGGACTGGTTCGTCTCAGGCAACGTCCCGGCTCGCGTCGCCGCGATCGACGAGGGACCGGCGGAGATCACCATCGTTCGGGACCGCGCGACCCAGGAGCGGCTCGACCGTCTCGCCGCCGGACACCAGTTGGGGAATCGCTTCGTCGCCGCCCTCGGCAAGGAGCAGAAGCTGGCCTTCTTCTGGCCCTTCATGGTCCGCGCCCCGTCCGGCCACTGGACCTTCCCGGCCCCCCTCGGCTGGATGAGTGCCCAGGATGGCGGCGTCCCCTGGTTTCTGGCGACGATGCCCTCACCGGCTCCGCCGGATGGCAGGCAGCTCCTGGCCGACGCGGTGGCCGTCGCGGGCATGAACTCGCTGACCCGGAACCGCCGGCGCGCGGTCGTCCTGATCCTGGGACAGGAACCGCAGGACGAGAGCTACCTCTCGCCGGCCGTCGTTCGACGCTACCTCGAGGCGCTGCGCGTGCCGCTCTACGTCTGGTCGCCGCACAAGGGCGTCACTTCGGATTGGGGCGAGGTGCGGGACGTCTCCACCATGGGCAAGTTCCGCGCCGCCGTCTCCGACCTGGCCCGCGACGTCGATCGCCAGCGGATCATCTGGCTGCAGGGCAAGCACCTGCCGCAGCGCATACGCCTCACCGACCAAGCCGAGGCGATCAGCTTCCCGGGCTAGTGCGGGGCGCCACACAGCGGCGGATAGGCACGGCGGCGCTCGTCGCCGCCGCCCTGCTGACGACCGTATCCCGGGCGCAGGACCCGTCCCCTGCCAGGGAGGAGCCCCCTGCTGGGGAGGAGGTCCTCGGCGCCGGGGCGGCTTTCGGCGTCATCGACCAGGAGCGCGAGCGCATCTGGCTTCCCGCCGGCTCGCCACTGTTCGAGCTGCCGGACGCCGCATCGAGCCGGCTGGCGATGATCGACGCGCTGTGCGAGATAGACGTCCTCGACCGCACGGGCGACTGGTACCGGGTCCACTTCGATGGGCGCACCGGCTGGGTTCAGCCCGATCTGCCCAGCCACCTGCGCAGCATCGACACTTTCCCGGTCCCGGAACCGCTCGCGGTGGTCACTCCCGGGTTCGAGATCGCCAACCCTTCCGAGCGTCGCGATCTCGCCCTCGAGGCCCTCGGCCTCACCGAGCAGAACGGACGCCTGGGTCCTTGGGCGCTCATGACCGACGTCACCGAGACGCGCCTGCTCGAGAGGCTCACCGGCATCGCGGCGGGTCTCGCGGGGAGCTATCGCGAACGCTACGGCCTCGAGCCGACACCGGCGGCAACCCAGGCGGTCGCCGTCTTCTCGACCGAGGCCTCCTATCGACCCTTCGAGTCCGAGGCGACGCATCTGGCCGGCATCGGCGCCCGCGGCCATGCCGGTAGTCAGCTCGCCGCGCTCTGCATCGAAGACCAGCGGCCCGACGAGGCGGCGACGCTGATGGTGCACGAGCTGACCCACCTGATGAACCGCGCATCCCTCGGCCCGACACCGCCGCCGTGGCTCGAGGAGGGACTGGCCAACGACCTGGCGTACTCTCGCGTCACCCGCGACGGCCGACTGCTGCTCGGCTCGATCAAGGGCGATCGGATCGCCATGGGCAATCGCCGCAGCGGGATCTCGATCCAGTACAGCGGTGCCGTGGCGGCCCTGGCACAGATCATCCGCATGCGAGGCCAACGAAAGGGCACTCCCCTGGAGGAGCTCGTCCGACTGGATCAGACGGCCTTCCTCGCCGATGAGGACCGGCAGCAGCGCTACATCGAGAGCGCCTTCTTCGTCCGCTTTCTGCTGGAGGGTCAGAAGGGACGCTACGCCGACGGCTTCAAGGGGTTCCTGACCGCCGTGGGCAAGGCTCCCCGTACGGATCTCATGGAGTTCCTGGACGCCGACTGGGCGCGGCTCGAGCGTCAGTTCGACGCCTGGCTCGACACGCAGTCGGCCCAGCTGTTGCGCTGAGACCAGCTGCTGCGCTGGGACCCGTTGCGGCCCTAGTCGGCGTCGACGAGGTTGCTAGCCCGGCAGTTGCCGAAATCGAGTCCCTGCACGAAGCACCTGCCGCTCTGCAGGGTCATCTGGCTGCTGCCGTTGCCGCTGCCGTCTACAGGAACGAACGTCGGCGGCAGCGCGAAGGGCTCACCGATATCGAGCAGCGAACCATTGCACAGGAGACCCTTTTTGAGGAAACCACTCTGCGCACCGGCCGAGACGATTGCGACCTCGGCGTTCGGCGTGCCGCCACTCACGTCTACCGTCACCTGCCCCGGGCAGGAACCGGTCACGGAGATCGTCGGCGCCGAGGTCAACTCGGCGTCGAGAACCCAGAGACCCGTCTGCCTGTCGCTGGCCAGAATCCGATCGTCTCCGAGGAAGGGGTAGATTCCCCAGTTTCCTTCGAACCCGGTGTTCCCGTTGGCTTCCGTCGTGTCGTACGAGGCGGTGAGCCCGAGGCGCTTCAGCACGGGGTCGATCTCGAAGATCTGGGTGCCGATCTGGTTCCACGCGACGTACACCGTGTAGCCGATGATGACGGGATTGTGGGCACTCGTGGCCCGCGAGGTCGGTACCGCGTAGCTGTCTCGCAGCACAAGCGAGACGGCTCCCGTCGCCTCGGTCTGGACAATCTCGAAGAGGTAGACTCCGGCCCCGGTCCGCTCTTCGGCGATGACCACGAACCTGAGGTCGTCGGTAGCCCACGCGGAATGGACCGAACTGCCATCTGCCTTGGTCAGGAAGGTCGGCTTCTGGGTGGCGATGTTGGTGATGTCGTAGAGGTAGAGAGCGTTGTAACCCGAGGCGAACAGATAGTCGCCCTGCACCGTCATGTCGTGCACGAAATTGCCCGGGCCGTTGATGATCCAGGTGGCCTGGGAGATCGTCGCCGGAGCGTTGTCCGGGTCGTAGTTGCGCAGGTCGACGATGAAGAGACCCGGCACCGCGCTGCTGCAGATGTAGAGCCACCCCTCGTGGTAGAAGACGTTGTGGACGGCGTCGGCGACCGTGACGTTGGTCAGCTTGACGGGATTGTTCGGGTCACGGACGTCGACGATGTGCACACCCGGCGCGGCGCTCTCCAGACCGACGAACATCAAGCCGTTGCCGGTCTTGACGTCCTGCGCCGAGCCGACACCGGTGTTGTAGGTCGCCGCCTTCACCGGATTCTCCGGATCCGAGATGTCGATGATGTCGACGCGTGGCTGGCCCTTGTGCGCCAGAAACGCGAAGTCTCCCTCGCCCCAGACGTCGGCGTAGAGCTGGCCCGTCTCGATGAAGTTCGAGACCAGCTCGATGTTGAGCGGCGGATCGGCGGCGAAGGCGCTCGTGGCCGAAACCGTTATCGCGACGAGCGGAACAGCGAGGGCACGAAGCGAGCGGGAGCGATGAACCATGATGCGGGCCTCCTTCTTGCTGGTTCGAGGCGGAATCCGTGGTGAACCGCACCACCATAGGAGACACCCGGAGGGATGTCAAAGCCTGGGTGACCGGGTGTCACCGGCAGCGGCGAAGGCCACCCATGGACGAGCGGAGATGCCCACTCGGACGCGTGGCGAGCCCGTTGTGTCGTTACCCGCTCGCGCCCGGCGGGCTCAGCCGAGTCTTCGCTACCTGGTGGCCTGTATCAGTCCGCGTCGACGAGGTTGCTACGCCGGCAGTTGCCGAAGTCGAGCGCCTGCACGAAGCACATGCCACTCTGCAGGGTCATCTGGCCGCTGCCGTTGCCGCTGAGGTCGGTGCCCACCAGGGTCGGCGGCAGGGCGAACGGCTCGCCGATGTTGAGCAGCGTGCCGTTGCACAGGACGCCCTTCTTGAGGAAGCCCGTGTCGGCGCTCGCCGAGACGAGCGCGACCTCGGAGTTCGGCGTCGCGCCACTGATATCGACCGTCACCTGCCCCGGGCAGGAGCCGGTCACGGAGATCGTCGGCGCCGAAGTCAGATCGGCGTCGAGGACCCAGAGGCCGGTGCTGGTGTCGCTCGACAGGATCCGATCGTCGCCGAGAAACGGATAGACGCCCCAATTACCGGTGAAGCCCGAGTTCCCGCTGGCGTTCGTGGTGTCGAACGAAGCCACCAGATTGAAGCGCTTCAGCACCGGATCGATCTCGAAGATCTGGGTGCCGATCTGGTACCAGGAGGCGTAGAGCGTGTAGCCCTTGACGACCGGATTGTGGGTGCTGGTGGCGCGTGAGGTGGGCACGGTATAGCTGTCGCGCAGCACCAGCGAGACGGCACCGGTCTCCTCGGTCTGCAGGATCTCCCACAGCTTGATGCCGCCCCGGGTGCGCTCCTCCGACGTGACCACGTACTTCAGGTCGTCGGTGGCCCAGGCCGCGTGGACCGAAGAGCCGCTGGCGGTGGCGAGCAGGGTCGGTGTCTGGGTATCGATATTCGAGATGTCGTAGACGTAGAGCCTGCTCCAGGCCGAAGCGAAGAGCATGTCCCCCTGGACCGTGATGTCGTGCACGAAGGAGCCGACGCCACTGATCCTCCACGTGGTCTGCGAGATCGTTCCAGGTGGGTTGTCCGGGTCGTAGCCGCGCAGATCGACCAGGTCCACCTGTGCCCGGCTGCTATCGCAGATGTAGAGCCAGCCCTCATGGTAGAAGACGTTGTGGACGGCACTGCGCACTGTCACGTTGGTCAGCTTGACGGGATTGTAGGGATCGCGGATGTCGACGATGTGGACACCTGGAGAGGCGCTCTCGAGCCCGACGAACATCAGTCCGTCACCGGTCTTGACGTCCTGCGCCGAGCCGACACCGCTGTTGTAGGTCGCCGCCTTCACCGGGTTGGACGGGTCCGTGATGTCGATGATGTCGACGCGCGACTGGCCGAAGTGGGCGAGAAAGGCGAAGTTGCCCTCACCCCAGACGTCGGCGTAGCGCTGGCCCGACTCGTCGAAGTTGGAGAGGTCGACGACGTTGAGCGGCGGATCGGCGGCGAAGGCCACGGTGGAGATCAGGAGCGCCGCCAGAGCGAGCGTACCCGTACGAAGTCTTTGCGATCGGAAGCTGTGAACCATGGGGGCCTCTCCTCTGTTGATCTGGGGCTTTGGATGTACGACTGGGATACGGCCAGGCGAGAGTGGCCGGAGCACCGGCCATGGCACGTCGTCCGAGTGTAGGGGCCCGCCCAAACGGGTGTCAACCGGCCCCCTGACCACATGCTACGCTCGTTCGCCTGATGCCGAAAACAGTGCAGGCCAAGCGGGTCCAGGCCGTCGGCGACGTCGACGCGGTCCGCGCCCAGTTGGCTCGCTGGAACGAGCCGGTCATCTTCGAGGAAGCCTCCAGCCCGGCCTTCCAGAGCTTCACCGACAAGTGGACGCCGGAGCGCTACAACGAGGTCGTCGGCGAGAAGATCTCCCATGCGCGCTACTACCCGCCCGGGGACAAGGGGCCCGCCTCGAGCGTCAAGCCGATGCCCTTCCGCGAGGTCTTCGCGGATGTGGCGAAGGCGGAGGGCTCGGGGAACTACTCGTGCCGGCTCGCCATCCACGACCCCGAGCACCGGGCCTTCTGCCAATCACTGTTCGACGATGTGCACGAGCTCTGCGACGCCATGGCCAGCACGAGTTGGGGCGGCCACCGTTTCGACACGGTCTGGTTCGGAGGCGTCGGCACGGTCACCCCGCTCCACTACGACCCGGTGTCACGCCTCCATGGCACGTTCCGTGGCGAGAAGGTCTTCACGCTCTACCCCGCCGACCGGCGTCACCTGCGGCTGCTCGAGGTCTGCCCGATGAGGGGCCCTCTGCGCAACTACAGCCGCATCGGACTCGGACCGCTCGATCCCGAGAAGCACCCCGGGCTGAGAGACGCCCACGCCGTCGAAGCCCCCCTCGGGCCGGGCGACATTCTCTACATCCCGCCGTGCTGGTGGCACCACGTGACCATCTCGGAGCCCTTCACGGTCACGTCGAGCGTCGCCTACTTCCCGAACGAGCTCTACCGCTCCTGGGCCTACTGGCGTCAGAAGATCGGCAAGATGAAGATGGTCGCCACCGGCTGAGGCCGGCTCAGCCTTCGCCCAGGCGTTCGAGAAGCCGCAGCGTCGTTTTCATTCCGTTGGCGTAGTGGCTGACGTTGAACTTCTCGTTCGGCGAGTGCGGGCCGTCGTCGGGCAGTCCGTAGCCGACCAGCACCACCGGGACCTCGAGCGCTTCGAGGAAGGTCGAGACGATCGGTATCGAGCCACCGTGACGCTGCAGAACCGGCTCGCGATCCCAGACATCCCCGAGAGCGCCCACGGCGCTCTCCATGACCACGCCTCCTGGGTCCGACAGCATCGGCATGGAGGCGTTCATCGGCAGGACCTCCACCTCGACACCCGGCGGCGAGACCTCGGCGACGAAAGCCTCGAGCGCCTCCATCGCCCCGTCGGGCGTCATGTCCGGCACCAACCGCATCGACAGCTTGGCCAGGGCCGTGCGGGGAATGACGGTCTTGCCTCCCTCGCCCTGGTAGCCGCCCACCATGCCGTGGACGTCGAGGGAGGGCTGCGCCCAGCGACGCTCGAGGAGGTGCCGCTCCGGATCTCCCCAAAAGCCCGAGAGGCCGAGAGAGGCCGCCGCGGCAGCCTCGTCGAAATCGAGAGATTCGATGGTCTCGATCTCCCAGGGCTCGAGAGGACGCACCGCGTCGTAGAAGCCCGGAATCAGAACTCTCCCGCTGACCGGGTCCTGCAGCGCCGCCAGGACCTGGTTGAGCGCGTTGAGTGGGTTGGCCACGGCGCCGCCCCAGTGACCGGAGTGCAGGTCCTTGGCCGGGCCGGTGACACGGATCTCGCAGTAGGCGATACCCCGTAGGCCGTAGACGATCGACGGTTGTCCGGCTCCAAACATCGGTCCGTCCGAGACCACGACACCGTCGCAACCCAGCAACTCGCCGCGATCGGCGCGTACGAAGGCGTCGATCGCCTCCCCTCCCGACTCCTCCTCCCCTTCGATGATGAACTTCACGTTGACCGGTAGATCGCCGCGCGCCGCGAGGAGAGCCGCGACGCCCTGGAGGTGAGCGAAACACTGCCCCTTGTCGTCGGTGGCTCCGCGGGCGACGATCAGATCGTCCTCGATGGTCGCCTCGAAGGGGTCGTTGCGCCACTCGTCGAGCGGATCGGGAGGCTGGACGTCGTAGTGCCCGTAAAAGAGCACCGTGGGCTTGCCGGGCGCCCGGCACCACTCGCCGTAGATCAGCGGGTATCCCTCTCCGCGGATCATGCGGGCCTCCAGGCCAGCGTCTTCCATCTGGCCGAGCACGAAGCTCGCGCAGCGTTCGATCTCCTCCTCGTAGGCGGGATCGGTCGAGATCGAGGGGATGGCGAGAAAGGCCTTCAGCCTCTCGAGGGCGTCGTCGAAGCGGGCGTCCACGGTTTCGATCGCAGTCATGGCCGATTCATAGCGGCCCGGGCGCCAGGAGTCAACAATCGGACGCGTCGGGCCCGGCGAGTCGGGTATCCTTCGATCGCGCTTTCCCGCCACCAGCAACGGAGAACCAGATGCCTCGAACGCGCCTGCCCGTCGTCGTCGCCCTCGTCCTCTCGATCGCCCTGCGGCCGGTCGCGCCGGGCCAGGCACAGCGGACCGAGCGGCCCGTACTGCACGGACGCCACTGGGTCGCCGTCACCGGCAAGCCGTTGGGCGCGACGGCCGGCTCGATGATGTTCCAGCAGGGCGGCAACGCCATCGACGCGGCCGCGGCGATGCTCGCCGCGACCTGCACGATGTGGGACGTGCTCTCGTGGGGCGGCGAGACCCAGGCGCTCATCTGGCACCCCGAGGAGCGGCGCGTCATCGGTCTGAACGCCTTGGGCGTCGCACCGACCGGGGCGACCGCCGACTTCTTCCTCGAACAGGAGCTCGAGTATCCGCCCGAGTCCGGGCCCCTGGCCGCGGTGACCCCAGGGACCCCGGGCGGTCTCATGACCATGCTCGCCGAGTGGGGAACGCTCGGTCTGGCGCAGGTGCTCGCTCCGGCCATCGAGATGGCCGACGGCTACCCGATCGAGGCCGACACCGTCAGGCGCATCCGCAACTCCGTGGACGAGATCCGCCAGTGGCCCTACTCCGAAGCGGTCTATCTCACCCACCCCGAGGACGAAGAGAATCCGGCACCCCGGGTCGGCGAGATCTTCCGCCAGCCGGACCTGGCGGCGACGCTCCGCAAGCTGGTCGAGGCCGAGGCCGAGGCGCTGGCCCGCGGCGCCGACCGCAAAACGGCCATCCAGGCGGCGTACGACCGCTTCTACCGCGGTGACATCGCCGCGGAGCTGGTGCGCTCGACGCGCGAGCAGGGCGGGCTGATCACCATGGAGGATCTCGACCGCTGGCAGGTCTACATCGAGGAGCCGGTGAGTACCGACTACCGGGGCTACGAGGTCTACAAGCTGACCAGCTGGGTGCAGGGTCCGGTGCTGTTGCAGACGCTCAATATCCTCGAGACGCTCGACCTCGCGTCGATGGGCCACAACAGCGCGCGCTACATCCACGCCCTCTACCAGGCGATGAACCATGCCTTCGCCGACCGGGACTTCTACTACGGCGACCCCTATTTCCCGCCCGAGGAGCCGCTCGACGGCCTGTTGTCGAAGGAGTACGCGCGCTCGCGGGCGCGGGGAATCGACTGGGAGCGCAACGATCCGGACGTCCGTCCCGGCGACCCCTATCCGTTCCAGGGCGGTGAGAACCCGTACGGCGAGCTGCTCGAGGCCTGGCGGACGGTCAAACCGTCGGAGGACGAGGACGGGGACGGCGAAGAGACCGCCGCACTCGATCAGCGGACCCTCGAGGCATCGTTCCTGTCCGGCACGACCTCCATCCAGGCCGCCGACGCCGACGGTTGGATCGTCTCGATCACACCCTCCGGCGGCTGGGTGCCCGCCGTCGTGGCGGGTCGCACCGGCGTCGGGCTGTCGCAACGCGCGCAGAGTTTCGTCCTCGATCCCGCCGACAACCCCTACAACGTCATCGAGCCGGGCAAGCGACCCCGCGCCACCCTGACCCCCTCGATCGCCCTGAAGGACGGCGAGCCCTTCCTCGCTTTTTCGGTGCAGGGCGGCGATACGCAGGACCAGAACCTTCTGCAGTTCTTCCTCAACATCGTCGAGTTCGGGATGAACCCGCAGGAAGCGGCGGAGGCGGCGAACATCAACAGCTTCCAGATGCGCGGCTCCTTCGCCGACCACCCCTCGGCTCCGGGCGCGCTCTCGGTCCGCTTCGACCTCCCGGCGTGGGTCAGAAGCGATCTCGTCGAGATGGGCTATCGGCTCAGTCTGAGGCAGCGCACCTCGGGCCCGATCACGGCGATCTGGTTCGACCGCGACAACGGCACCCTGTGGGGTGCGGCGAGCAACTACGGCGACGATTATGGAATCGCCTGGTAGGCAGCCGACACGGCTGCTCCTCGGGCTCCTGCTGGGCCTCTACGCCCTGATGCTGGCGGCGTACTTCGTGCCGGTCGTCACCGGCACCGACGACAACGGCTATCATCTGGCCGCGCGCATGCTCGAGCGGCATGGACGCTTCTACCAGACACCCACCGACGACCTGGCCTTCGTCGGCCGGATGTGGGTGGTCGCCGAAGACGGCAACTACTACCCGAAGTACCCGCCGCTCTATCCGCTGGCGGCCGCCACGGCGATGCGAGCCTTCGGCGACCTCGGTGGATTGCTGCTGAGCCCGATCTTCGCCTGGTCGACGGTGCTCGCGACGTTTCTCATCTGCCGAGCCAGGAAGCTGCCGCGCGACGTCTCGCTGCTCGGCGCTTTCGTCGTCGCGACCGCACCGCTCGCCAACAGCTTCGCCGTCGTCCAGGTCTCCCACGCCACCAGCCTGGCGCTGCTGACCTGGGGCTTCCTGCTCCTGGTTCTGGCCCTCGATCCCGTTCGCGAGCGGGCGCGTCCCTGGCTTCTCGTCGGCTCGGGGCTCCTGCTCGGCTATGCGGCCGGTGTGCGCTACACCAACGCCCTGCTGGTGCTTCCCGGTCTCGTCTGGCTCTGGACCGAGGCGCGACACCAGCCGCAGCGCCTCGCCACCTGGCTGGGCGCCTGGCTCGTACCCTGTGGGCTCGTCGCGGGCTATCACTGGCGCTCGTTCGGCAGTCCGTTGAGCACCGCCTACTCCCTCACCGAGGAGCAGGCGGGCTTCGCTGTCTCCTACGCGCTCGAGAACCTGCGCCTATACGCCAGCACGGCGCCGGTCGTCCTGGCCGGCCCGGTGACACTGCTGGCCCTGATCGGCTGGCTCCTGGTCTGGCGGCGCGACACCCGCCGCGCCCTGGTCTACGTCGCCTGGACGGTGCCGCTGATCCTGGTCTACCTGGCCTACTACTGGGCTCCCGAGGGCCACCCGCGAAGCTACGTCCGCTTCCTGCTGCCCCTCCTCCTCCCTATCGTCCTGCTGGCGATGCGCGCGATCGACCAGATCGCGGAGCGACTCGACCTCGGCCGCCGGGGCCGCACCGCCGTGCTGGCCGCGGTCCTGGTCCTTCAAGGTGCATGGGGGCTCTTCGCGACGCTCGAGCAGCTCGAGCTGCTGCTCGGCGACAACGCCCGCATCAAGGCCAGCGTCGATCTGGTCAGGAGCCACGCCGAACCGGGCAGTGTCGTCATCGGCGAGCTCGAGTCGCTCGATTCCCTCGACTACTTCCAGGAGTACGACCTCTACTGGGCCAACCTGCTCGATCAGGAGATCCTCTCGCAACGGCTCGACCGCACGCTCGCGACCGGCCCCGACAGTCTGCAGCTCGAACGGGCCGAGCGGCTCGAGGAGCGTCTGGTCGACACCTCCCCGCAAGAGCACCGTCAACGGCTCCTCGCCGTCATCGAGCCCCCTCTCGCCCAGGGCCGCGACGTGTGGGTGGTCGGTGACGGCGCCACCTACGGCAAGATGGAGCGGTTCGCCGACGGAGAGTTCCTCCTCGAGCAGGTCGCCGAGCTACCGGTCAGCGGGCGCGTGCATCGTCTCTTCGAGCCCGGCCGGACCGTTTCGCGTGCCGCCGGGGGCGGCGGCCTCCCCACTCGACCCTTCTTCGTCTGGCGACTGGTGCGCGCGCCGTGAGAGCCGTCCGGAGTGGTCGAATCGGCAGGAAGCGAGCCGGGCGATGACCGAGGGCCCCGAGCAGGGCGGCTTCGGTCCGGCGCGCCGTCTGTTGCCCGTCTGGGTCTTTCTCCTGCTGGTGGCCCTACGCCTGCCGGTGGTGATGACGCCCTTCTTCGAAGACGACCTGCATCAGCTGGTCTACCTGAGTGGCGCCGAGAGCCACCCCTTCGCCTTCCGTGGCTCACTCGATCTCTTCCGCTTCTTCGATGGCGACAGCGTGGCGGCCGACGCGCGAGTCGAGAGCGGTGGCCTGCCCTGGCGAACCGAGACGACGCAACGGGTCGCCTTCCTGAGGCCGATCCCCTCGGCTCTGATGTGGCTCGACTACACCCTGTTCGGGCTCGCCAGCCGGCCGGCACACGTTCATTCCCTGCTCTGGTTCATCGCCTTCGCGCTCTCCGCCGCCGCGCTGTACCGACGGCTGTTGCCACCGGGCGCCGCGACGATCGCGCTCCTGGCCTGCCTGATGGCTCCGACCAGCCTGCAGGCGATCCGCTGGTGGTCGGCGCGTAACGCTCTCATCGCCGCGGTCTTCGCGGCCTGGTGTCTCAGCCTCTACGTCAGCTGGTGGCGATCGGGGCGTGGGTCACGGCTCGGAGGCAGCCTGCTCTGCCTGGCCGCGGCCCTCCTCTCGGCCGAGTCCGCGCTCGCCGTCATCGCCTTCCCCGTCGCCCATGCCCTGGTGCTCGGCCGCGAGCGACTGAAGCGCGCGCTCGCCGGAGTCGGAGCCCTCGTCGCGACGGGTGTCGCCTTTCTGGCACTACGGGGAGCGCTCGGCTACGGCATCGCGGGCAACGCTCTCTACCTCAACCCGCTGGTGGAGCCGCTGGTCTACGTCGAGACGGCGCTGCCGCGGATCGGCGCGGCCCTCGGCATCGTCTTCCTGAACGGCACCGCGGAGGGTCTCTTGCTGGTCGTCCCCCTGCTACTCGTCCTCGCGACGCTCATCGTCTCGCGGGTCCGTGCGGGTGGCGAGCGCGCGCAGACGATTCTCTGGCTGACCCTCGGAAGCCTGCTCGCGCTGGCCGTCTGTTTCGCCTCACGCAGCTCCCTGCGGCCGTGGACGATGCTGGTGCCACAGCTCGGAGCGCACGCTGTCCTCGGCCTCGTCCTCGCCAACACCTGGCAGGCGGAGCGCCACAACCGGCGCGAGAGTACGACCTATCGCCTGCTGGCCACGGTCGCCGCCGTCGCCTGCATGGTCGCCCCACTCTATCGGCATTGGAAGATCGCCGAGGTCTCGTTCCGAACCGCGTCGGCCGAAGAGCGTGCGGCCGAGTTTCCGGCCGAGACCCGCCAGGCGATCCACCCGGAGACCCGCCGACTGGTTCTGATCGACAGCCCCTACCAGGTCCGCACCGCCGACTACCTGCGACTGGTCCACGGGGTCGAGCTCGCACCGGGGACCCGCGTTCTGACAATGAGCGACAACCCCTTCTCCGGCGGCGCCAGGACCCTCGAACGTAGCGGTTCCGCCTCCCTCGAGCTCGCCGGCGAGACGACGCTCATCCGTCGCAACGACCTGTTCCGCTACGACGATCTCGAGCGGCTTTCGACCGGCTGGGAGGTCGAGAGCGGCGGCTCCAGGTTCACCCTCCTGGAGGCTCCGAAGGGCGTCGTCCGGCGACTCGGATTGACCCTTGATGTCGATATCGACGATCCTTCTCTGGTGCTGCTGCGCTGGGACGGAAAAGCGTTCCAGGTCGTCGAGAGACTCGACATCGGCGCCGCGATCAGCTGGCCGTAGTCGTCGGCCGGGTGCCGCTCACGCCGTCCCGAAGATGCCTCGACGAGGTCGCCGTGATAGATTTCGCGCGGCCCGCTTCGGACCTACATCTCCAGCGTTCCACCGCACCCATTGAGAATCGTCCGCCTCGGCCTTACGGCCTACCTGCTGACGACCTGCGCGATCGCAGCGCAGGAAGCGGACCCGTTCGAGCCGGGCTGGGATACCGAACGCCGGCAGTGGAGCGGTCGCCTGGGCGCCCGCGACGACGGGGAGCCGGCCCGCTTGCGACTGATCAACGAGTTCGGTGACATCCGCGCCCGCAGCTCGGACAACGACGAGGTCGACGTCCGCGCGGTCGTCCAGAGACGGCGCGACGTCGAGGCACCGGTCGAGCTCCATGTCTCCGAGGACGCGGATGGCCTCCTCATCGAAGTGCGTTTTCCGGAGGCGGCCATCGACCGGGATCTGCTGCTGCCCGGCCGGCCGCCCGATCGTCGCGTCGATGTCGCGATCTTCGTGCCGGTCGGCGCGACGTTCGACGCGCGAACGGTGACCGGTCTGCTCGAGGCCAGAGGACTCTCCGGCGATGCCCGGCTGCGCAGCGAGAGCGGCGACCTGGTCGTTCGCACCAGCGGCTCGCTCGACGCCTCGACCGAACACGGATCGGTGAGGGCCCAGTTCCTCACCTCGGAGTGGACGACGCCGCCCCGAATCGAGACCACGACCGGCGACATCCGGGTCGAGGTCCCCAGAAGCACGAACGCCACCGGGTACCTGGAGACCCGGTTCGAGATCACCACGGACTACTCGATCGAGATCGAGCGCGAGGGACTGCTCAAGACCGGTCGGGCCACCATCGGTGAGGGCGGTCCCGAGATCGTCCTCCACAGCCACAAGGGAGCCGTAAAACTGCTCGAAGCGATCGAGTAGACGGGCCTTCCTACTCACCAGAAGCGAGGAGAACAGATGAAACGATTCGCCCTTCCCGTGGCCCTGGCGGCCGCCCTACTGCTCGGCACCGGCATCGTCGCCTTCGCCGACGAACCGCGTGTCATCCGCGGCGCCGAAGTCGTGGGCGAGACGGTCGTCCCCTACGTCTTCGACGGCGACGTGCGCAACCTGCCGGCGCCCCGCGAGTGGCGACCCGGCGACCCGATCAAGGAGATCCCCCGTCGTCGATCCGAGCCCACCTTCGTGCCGATGACCGAGGAGACCGGCGGCGATCCGCTGGTCGAGCGCCAGATGATGGCCCCACCGGCGAGCCCGGATGCCTTCGGAGTGCCGATCCTCAACATGCCGGGACAGGGCTTCACCGGGGTCAACCCACCAGACACCGTCGGTGACGTCGGCCCCAGCCACTACATCCAGGCGATCAATGGCAGTGGTGGTGCCCGCATCGTCATCTACGACAAGAACGGTGTGGTGCTCGCCGGTCCCTTCCAGCTCGACAGCCTCGGTTCCGGTGCCTGCGCTGGTGGACTCGGTGACCCGATCGTGCTCTACGACCGCCTGGCGGACCGCTGGATGCTGTCGGAGTTCTCGGGTGGTGGAAACCGCATGTGCGTCTACGTCTCGAAGACCAGCAACCCGGTGTCCGGCGGTTGGTACAACTACGACTTCCAGGCGCCGAGCTTCCCCGACTATCCGAAGTATGGTGTCTGGTCGGACGCTTACTACGTATCGTCGAACGAGAACGTCCCGGCCGCCTACGCCTTCGACCGCACCAACATGCTCGCCGGCAACCCGGCGCGGCCCCACCAGCGCTTCTCCTCGCCGCCACTCGGCGGCTTCGGCTTCCAGGCGACGACGCCGGCCGACCACGACGGGCCCAACGCCCCACCGGCCGGCTCGCCGGGTATCTTCATGCGCCACAAGGACGACGAGGCCCATGGCGGAGCCGTCGCCGGCAGCGACAAGCTGGAGATGTTCTTCTTCGACGTCGACTTCAACAACGCCGCCAACTCGACCTTCACCGGTCCGGTCAGTATCTCGATCGCCGAGATCGACTCGCGCATCTGCGGCCTCTTCTCGTTCAGCTGCTTCGATCAGCCGGGCGGCGGCGCCGATCTCGATCCCCTGCGCGAGGTGATCATGTTCCGTCTGCAGTACTACAACCATGGCACCCACGAGGCGCTGATCGGCAACCTGGTCACCGACGTCTCGACCGACCAGGGTGGCGTGCGCTGGTTCGAGCTGCGCAAGACGACCGGTTCCTGGTCGCTCTTCCAGGAAGGCACCTACTCGATCGACTCGGCCGACCGCTGGATGGGCGGCATCTCGCAGGACAAGCAGGGCAACATCGCCGTCGGCTACAACGTCGTCGACGACACCGCCAACGTCTTCCCGAGCCTGCGCTACGCCGGACGGCTATCCACCGATCCGGCCGGCACCCTGCCGCAGGGCGAGCACTCGATCGTCGAGGGTACGGCCCGCAACGGTAGCAACCGGTACGGCGACTACTCGGCGATGAGCCTCGATCCGAGCGACGACTGCACCTTCTGGTTCACCGGCGAGTACAACACCGCCAGCGGCTGGTCGACGCGCATCGCGTCGATGAAGTTCGACGGCTGCGGCGGCCCGCCACCGGCGTCCCCGACGATCACGCAGACCAGCGGCTCGTGCCCCGGCACGGTGACGCTCTCGGGCAGCAACTGGACGCCGAACATGGAGGTCGTCGTCGTCGAGGCCTCCAACCTCAACGGCTTCGTCAAGGGCGGGTCGCTGTGCAACGGCAGCCTGTTCACGATCGGCGAGCCCTTTGCCCTGCCGCCGAACCTCGCGTTCTCGGACAACAGCGGCAACTTCACGATCGACATTCAGACGACCGCGGACTACTGCTTCGTCCAGGCGATCGACATCAACGCGACCTGCAAGCTGAGCAACACGCTCGACACCATGAACCCCTGAGTCGATCGGAACCACCCGATCGGCCACGATCGAAACGGCCCTCCGCCGCGAGTCGGCGGAGGGTCTTTCTCGTTGCCACAGACTCGCCGCGGTCAGAGCGTCGCGAGGCGCCTCTGGACATGCCGC
The DNA here is from genome assembly GCA_965223875.1 of Candidatus Multivoradales bacterium. Lineage (GTDB taxonomy): Bacteria > Acidobacteriota > Thermoanaerobaculia > Multivoradales > JAHEKO01 > CBDCXS01. Next base: position 837,909 of record OZ245024.1, read on the forward strand.
GAGCCCAGGTCGCCGACGGACCGGCACCCGAGCAGAGCCAGGTCCCGCTCGATCTCCTGCCGCAGCAGATCGAGCGCTCTCTCGACACCCCTCTGTCCCCCCGCCGCCAGACCGTAGAGATACGCCCGGCCCACCGAGCAGGCGTCCGCACCGAGAGCCAGCGCCTTGAGAACGTGGGTGCCCCTGCGAATGCCGCCATCGACGATCAGCTCGAGGTCCTCACCCACCGCGTCGCGTATCGGCGCCAGGCAGTCGACCGGAGCCGGCGTTCCGTCGAGCTGCCGGCCACCGTGATTCGAGATCATCACCGCCGAGGCGCCGATCTCCCGCGCCCGGCGTGCGTCGTCCGCCGTCTGCAGTCCCTTGATGACGAAGGGGCCGTCCCACTGGTCGATCGCCCAGGCCACATCGTTCCAGCTGAGAGTGCGATCGAACTGTCCATTCACGTACTCGATGAGCGAAACGGTGCCGCTCGACAGGACGTCGACACGATCGACGACGTTGGCGAGCTGGAACCCCGGGTGGGTCAACAGATGGAGCGCCCAGTGGGGATGTGAGGCGAAGCTCCACAGGCTCCTCAGACCGAAACGCGGCGGCATGACCATGCCGGTCACCTTGTCACGCTCCCGGTTGCCCGCGATCGCCGTGTCGACGGTGACGCAGAGCGCTTCGAACCCGGCGGCGCGCGATCTCTCGATCAGCTCCCGCGTCAGCTCCCGGTCCTTGAGGACGTAGATCTGGAACATCTTCGGCGTCGAGACCGCCGCGGCGATCTCCTCGATGCTGGCGGTCCCCAGAGTGGAGAGCGAGTAGAGCGTGCCGAAGCGCTCGGCCGCCCGAGCCACGGCGATCTCCCGTTCGTGATGGAAGAGACGCGACATCCCGGTCGGGGAGAGGAAGAAGGGTAGGTCGAGCCTCTGCCCCAGGACACTCGTCGACAGATCGACCGTCTCCACGTCGACCAGGTACCGCGGCAGCAGCTCCCAGTCCTCGAAGGCCTCGGTGTTTCGACGCAGACTGACCTCGTCGTCCGCGCCGCCGTCGATGTAGTGGAACATCGGTGCCGGCAGGCGCCGCCGCGCGATCTCGCGCAGGTCACCGATGTTGTTGCAACGCTCGAGCCGCCTCGGACCGCGGCGAGCCGCCGGGCCCGCCCTCACTGACCGTACTCGGCCTTGAGGAGCCCTGCTCCCCCGTCCGACGCGCCGACCGTGACGACGAACAGGTGGTGGTACTCACTATTGGGCGCGTCGTCCGGGATGTGGCAGCCGCGATCGTCCTCGGTGAAGAGCGACGGGCAGAGAGACGGTGCCCCGAGCGCCTCGACGAGCTCCGGGACGGTGTTGCTGTGCCCGACGACGAGGACGACTCCAGAGGCGTGCGTGGCGCGCAGGTGATCGGCCAGATCCCCGACCGTGGCGACCCCCGTATCGAGACGATTCGTCGCTCCGGTCAGGCCACAGTCCGCGAGTTGGTCGCCCGGCCTGCCGTTGTCCTGAATCCGGATCTCGAGACCGAGATGCTCCGCCGTCGGCTCGGCCGTGAGCGCCGTCCGGCACCACTCGGTAGCGTAGATCGCGACGACCCCCGCGTCGGCCAGAACGCCGCGCAGAGCCTGCGCGCGCTCGTCTCCCGCCTGGGTGAGACGGGGATTGGCACCGGAATCCTTTTCCGCGTGGCGGACCAGCACGAAGGTCGTGGAGTCCTCCGAAAACGCAGGCACCGCCGCCACGGTGCCCAGCACGACCCAGAGCGACAACAGCAGCGAGATGTTCGATCGAAGCACGGCCCGAGCCTAGCAAACACGCACGACGTCAGATCGCCTGAAGAGTCGGCGCCACGACCGCAGCTCGAGGCGGAACCGGTCCGCCGGTTCTCTCCGCCAGGGAGATGGCCGGTCAACGATGCCGAATCGAGGACGTCGGTCTCAGGCTGTGAACGCGCCCGACACCGTGCCGGGGAAGTTGCTGCGGGTGAGAACCCGGATGCGAAGCGTCCTGCCGAGGGCCGTCCGGGGCACGACGAGCATGGCCTCCCAGAGCTCGTCGTCGCCCGAAGCGCGGCGGATCCGGATGTTGTGCCAGTAGTCGTCGAAGCTCCGACCCAGGTGGAACACCGTCCGCCAGCCGCTCGTCGTCCCCTGCTCCAGGCGCACCAGCGGGCCCTCGGAGGCGAGCACCAGATGGGTATCCTCGTGCATCCGCCAGCTGAAGCGCACTTCCCGCTTCGCGGCGTCGACGACGGGAACCGACGGAGTCGGATTCGGGTCGGGAAACGTCATCGACCGTGGGTGGAAAACCGGCTGCCCCACCGTCGTCCTGAACGAGACCTTCCCCGCCGCCGGCGACGGCGCGGCGCTCGAGACCAGATCCAGATGGAAGGCACTCAGATAGCGATGTACGTTCCGTCCGTAGAGCGTCGAGGCCCCCTCGTAGTGCTGCTTCCGGTACTCGTCCTCGGTGGTGATGTAGCCGCCGTAGTCGCCCGCGTAGCCGATGACGAGGACATCCCGGGCACCCGGAATCGCCGCGTCGAGCGCCTGTTCCAGCTCCCACGCTCCGGCCGTGGTGATCTCCCCGGGTAGAGACGCGACGACCGTCTCGCCGAGGTGCAGCTGGTGCATCGGGTAGACCGGGCACGGCTTCAGTTTGAGCAGCTTCTTGACCAGTTTCTGTCCGGGTCCGAAGGCGAGAGACTTCGGGAACTGCGGGTGCTTCTTCTTGAAGTGCTTGCCGGTCTGCCCCTCGTGAACGAAGGCCTCGAACTCGGTCTCGGTCTCCTCGGAGCCGGTGAGCGTGGCGGCGCCGAAGAACCAGTTGCGGGAGAGCCGGGTGTCCGGCGAGCCGCCGGGTGCCGGCGTGGCGTGGTCGGGCTCGGCGAAACGGGTCTCGACCGTCAGTTGCGCCGACACCGTCTGCGCCGCCGCCGACGCCGCCTCGGCGACCTTCGCGCCGAGACGCTCGCCGACGAACCGGGCCAGCCGCAGGCTGGGCTCGATCGGGTCGCTCATGTTCCTGGTCCGATAGGTGTGGACATCGGCCGCGCACGAAGCGCCGACCGCCACGACCACCCGATCGGTGACTCCGGGCGCCTGTTCGAGCTCCCAGCGGGCCTCCTGCGCCGCGATCCCGGCGGCGTCCGAGGTATAGAGGGCCGTATCCGTACCGGTGGCGTGGTAGTGCACGCCGAAGAAGCCGAACACCGCGATCGGCGCCCGCGACTGTTCGCGATAGGCCCCGATCACGCGCACCCGCGGGTCGACCTTGTGCTGCTTGTGGGTCAGGCCGCTCGGCGGGCTCTCCCCCGGGGTCCCGCTGCCCGCGTCGTTCCATGTGGGATCGGGAAACGCCGCGACACTGCGGTTTCGCGACACGCCCCACAGATCGACCGAATGGGACCCCACCAGAGCGGGCTCCAGCACCGCCGCGGCCTGCTCGATCGCGAGCGCGATGCGCAGTGCCAGCCAGCGGGTCAACTCCGGCTCGTACCCGGGACCGATGCCCTTGTCGGCCAGTGTGTCGTAGAGCGAGTTGGCGTAGATCCCTCCCGGACCGTTGTGGGTGTGGGTGCCGGCGAGGATCAACCTGTCGGTCGAGATGCCGACCGACCTGGCGGTCCGCTCCGTCACCAGCTCCTGCAACGCCCGGGTCCCCGACATGAGATCGCAGACGCACAGGCAGGCTCGCGATCCGTTCGCGTCTTCGAGCACCAGAGCCCGGGCGAACAGTCGCCCCCACACGCCTCGCGCCCGTTTCCCCCCGAGGGAGTAGCCGGCCATCCGCAGCCCGAACGGAGGTGTCATGTCGCGCTCGGCGGCGCCCGCCTGCAGGCCGCCGGTAGCGACCGGCGCCGGCGGCGGCGTCCGCCGGACCGAGAACTTGTACTTGGCCATCGTGACGACGATACACGAGTGGACCGGTCGCAGGACCACGGACAAGAGCCTGGGACCCGCCCCAAAGCGCGGTTCGTCATCACCCCACATGCGATATAAATCCCTACCGACACCGACCGGTCCCTGTCGGCCCACGACACATCGAAAGAGGTACGAAATGCGATTCATGCCGCGAAGCTCACGCACGCCGTGCGCGCTGGCGCTCCTCATGCTCCTGGTGGGAGCCCTGCCGGCCGCCGCGCAGACCAAGTTGCTGCGCTTTCCCGATATCCACGGCGACCGGGTCGCCTTCTCCTATGCCGGCGACATCTGGACGGCACCCGTGTCGGGTGGCGCGGCGACGCGTCTGACCGCTCATCCGGGCCAGGAGATCTTCCCCAGGTTCTCACCCGACGGTCAGTCGATCGCCTTCACCGGCCAGTACGACGGTGACGAGCAGGTCTACGTGGTGCCGTCGTCCGGTGGCGTGCCCCGGCAGCTGACCTGGTACCCCGCCGTCGGCCCCCTGCCGCCGCGCTGGGGCTACGACAACCAGGTCTACGACTGGACGCCCGATGGCGAGGGAGTGCTCTTCCGCTCCTTCCGCTACGGCGACCTCGGCCAGACGCACCTGTTCATCGTCCCCGCCGCCGGCGGCCTTCCAGTGCAGCTTCCGATGCCCCGCTCCGGTGGCGGAGATCTCTCTCCCGATGGCGGCAAGGTCGCCTACTCGCCGCTGGCCCGCGACTTCCGCTCCTGGAAGCGCTACGAGGGCGGCTGGTCGCAGGACCTCTACATCTTCGACCTGACGAGCCACGAGCTCACCCAGGTGACCGATCACGTCCGCTCGGACCGCGACCCGATGTGGATCGGTGATTCGATCTACTTCAGCTCCGACCGCGACGGCAAGCTCAACCTCTACCGCTACGACATCCCGTCGGCCGCCACCGTCCAGCTCACCCATGAAGACACATGGGACCTGCGCTGGCCCAGCGACGACGGCGAATCCCGCATCATCTACGAGATCGACGGCGAGCTGGCGATCTACGACATCGACAGCGACACCGTCCGCGCCATCGACATCACGGTTCCCGATGACGGCCTGTCGATGCGACCGGCCCGGGTCTCGGCCGAGGGCTACATCGAGGGTTTCTCGCTCAGCCCCAGGGGCGAGCGGGCCCTCTTCGTCGCCCGCGGCGACATCTTCACCGCTCCGATCGAGAAGGGACCGACCCGCAATCTCACCCGCAGCTCCGGCGCGCACGACAAGTGGGGGCGCTGGTCACCGGACGGCAAGCGCATCGCCTTCATCTCCGACATGGACGGCGAAGAGGAGGTCTACGTCATCGACCAGGACGGCTCGGGCGAGGCCGAGCAACTGACCGACGGCGGCAGCGCCATGCGCTACGCACCGGAGTGGTCGCCTGACGGAGAGCGTCTCGCCTTCGCCGACAAGGACGGCAAGCTCTGGGTGCTCGAGGTCGACTCCGGCGACGTGGTCGAGGTCGCCGACGAGACCCAGGGCTCGATCCAGGACCATGCCTGGTCGCCCCACGGCGGCCACCTCGCCTTCACCCTGACCAACGTCAACGGCTTCGGGTCGATCGTGGTGTGGAGCGTCGAGGACGGTGAGCTGCACTGGGTCACCGACGACCTCTTCCACGATTTCGGTCCCGCCTGGGACCCGAACGGGGACTTTCTCTACTACATGGCGGATCGCGAGTACGCGCCGCAGATCTCCTCGATCGAGTGGAACTTCGCCACCGATCGCGAGACCTACATCTACGCGCTCGCCCTGCGCGACGACGTCGGGCACCCCTTCCCTCCAGAAAGCGACGAGGTGACGATCGACGACGAGGACGACACCGACACGGACGCCGACACCGAGGGCGATGAGGACTCGAGCGACGAGTCCGAGAGCTACCTTTCGATCGACTGGGACGGCCTCGCCGAGCGGGTCGCCCGCATCCCGGTAGGCGCCGACAACTACGGCGGCCTCGCCGGCCTCGATGGACACCTCATCGTCTTCCGCGGCGGCCCCTTCTACTACGGCCGCTCCTCCGATGTCACGCCGGAGATCCAGATCTTCTCGTTCGCCGACCGCAAGGTGGAGACTCTCGCCTCGGGAGTCAGCGGCGCCGCGCTGTCCCAGGACGGAAGCAAGCTCCTCGTCGGACAGAACGGAGGCTTCCAGATCTACGACGCGACGATGGGGGGCAGCGGTAGTGGCAAGCCGGTGTCGACCGCGGGCCTCGAGGTCGATCGCGTGCCGGCCGAGGAGTGGGCGCAGATCTTCGACGAGGTCTGGCGACGCTTCCGCGACTTCTTCTACGTCGAGAACATGCACGGCTACGACTGGCAGGAGCTGCGCGAGCAGTACCGCCCGTGGCTCGCCCACGTCGCCCACCGCTCCGATCTCAACTACCTGATCAGCGAGATGATCGGCGAGCTCAACGTGGGCCACGCCTACATCTCGGGCGGCGACTTCGAGATCCCGGCGCGCCCGGACGTGGCGCTTCTCGGCGCCGAGCTGGCGCTCGACGAAGCCGCCGGACGCTACCGCATCACGCGTGTCCTCGAGGGGCACAACGAGGAGGATCGCTACCGCTCGCCGTTGACCGAGATCGGAGTCGACGTCGACGAGGGCGACTATCTGCTCGCCATCGACGGTGACGAGCTGGCGGGCAACGACAATCCCTACCGGCTGCTACGCCACAAGTCGGGCCAGGCCGTCGAGCTCACCGTCAACTCGACGCCGTCGATGACCGGAGCCCGAACGGTCGAGATCCGTCCGACGGGCGACGAGTCGGGCCTGCGGTATCTCAACCTGGTGCTGGCCAACAAGCGCCGCGTCGACGAGGCCACCGACGGCCGGGTCGGCTACATGCACATCCCCGACATGGGATCTTCCGGCATCCGCGAGTTCATCAAGTGGTACTACCCGCAGATCCGCAAGCAGGGCTTCATCGTCGATGTGCGCTCGAACGGTGGCGGCAACGTCAGCCAGATGCTCATCGAGCGGCTGTCGCGCGAGCTCCTCGGCACCGGGTTCGACCGCAACAACGAATACGCGAGCACCTACCCCGCCCAGGTCTTCTACGGCCACATGGTAGCGCTGCTCTCCGAGGACTCGGCGTCGGACGGCGACATCTTCCCCTACATGTTCCGCCAGGCGGGCCTCGGTCCGCTGATCGGCAAGCGCTCCTGGGGCGGCGTCGTGGGCATCACCGGTCACGGATCACTGATCGACGGCGGCACCGTCTTCGTTCCCGAGTTCGGCACCAACGCCGTCGACGGCAGCTGGGTCATCGAGGGCTACGGCGTCGACCCCGACATCGAGGTCGACAACGACCCCAAGTCGGTGCTCGAGGGCCGCGACCCGCAGCTCGAGCGCGGCATCGAAGAGGTGTTGAAGATGATCGAGGCCGACCCGAAGCGTCTGCCGGAGCGGCCGGAGGATCCGGTCAAGACGGAGTAGATCGGGCCACCGCAAGTGATCCGGTCGCCGCGGCGCTACGCACGTCGTCTCGACGACCGGATCACCACCGTGCCGGCGATCTTGTCGTGGAGTGCCTGTCGGTTGGGGTGCCAGACCGCCTCGAGGAATCCGAGCATCAGCGTCGCCGCGCTGGCGCTATAGCCGGTGGCGCGGCTGAAGCTGTCCCACAGCCCCACCCTGCGTCCGTCGAGCCGCACCACACGGACACCGAAGAGCGCCGGCCTGATAGATCGGACCGACGCCTTCGTCGTCTACGTCTCCTCGATTACCGAAAGCGTGCTGTGGGAGATCGAGCTACTGCGGGACAAGGGACGAGTCGCCGATACGGTTGTCGTCTTCGACGAGGAGGCCATCCGCAACAAGGAGATGCAGGAGGCTTCCAGGCGCAGATGCGTTTCCTCAACAACGTACAACTGCGGATCTACACCTCGCTGCTCCTCGGCAACCACGACGGCGCCGGGCGGGCGCTGGCCGTCTACGCCGCCGCGATCGAGGTGACGCGAGAGCGGCTCGAAGCCGACGGCACCGGCAGCGGACTCACCGAGGAGCAGCTCGCCAGGGCCCTCGAGGTGCTCGACGAGCACCTCGGATACGCCCAGCACACCTCCCCGACCCTGCTCGGCTACGGCGAGAGCCACGAGTTCGGCAGCTACATGGACGCCGCGCGGGAAACCTACCGGAGCCTCTCGGAGGCCACCCGGATCGCCGTCGAGGGCTTCTACGACCGCGCCGAGCGGCACCGTCCGTCGACCGACTGACCGAGCGCCCCTGGGAAGCGGCACCGGCGGCTCCTCTGCCGATCGACCAAAGAGCGGCGCCGCGCATGCCCGGGGACGGTGACGGAGGCTAGCTCGGCGGCTCCTCCTCGGACCCCTTCGCCTCCTCCTGCGGCGAGATCCCGACGGCCTCGAGCAGGTCCGGCTCGATCACTCCGGCGGTGAGAGCCAGTCGCAACAGATGAGCCTCCATGCCCCGTCCCTCGTCGACCATGAATCGGGCGGCGTCCTCGCGCCGCCGGACCTCGAGGACTCCATCGTGGAGAGCGATCCGCTCTGGCAGCTCGCCGAGCCCCCGGGGATTGGTGATCAGAAGTCCCTTGTAGCCGAGAACGGCGGGTGTCACCGTCTCGCCTTCGAAGCCCTCCGCCGGCGGAGCCGTCGCCAACATACGGCGTAGCCGGTCGAGTGCCGCGTCGGCGGGGTCGAGCACCAGCACCGGATCGGGACGTCCGGAGTAGATCAGGATGTGAACACGCACCGCGTCGAGATCCTCCGGCTGAGCCGAGACATCGCTCGCCATGGTCCACGTCGCCAGCGCCAGGAGTCCGAGAACGCCGAGGACACCGCGCCGCCGGTCAGTTGATCGTCTCATGGCCGCTCCCTTCGACGTCGTCCGAGCACGAGCACATGTAGTCGCAGAAGTCCGTGTAGCAGAGGTAGGTGCCGCACCGGTCGGCCGTCTCGGGGTTGCTGATCAGGTTCCCGGAGTTGTCCAGGTTGGTCGCCTGTGTCTGGCCCGGCTTGTGTGTCCACAGCCCGTTGCTGTCCAGACGGTACCAGTGGTAGTCGGTCCCCGGATCGACCACCAGCGCCACCTTGTCCTGTCCTCCTTCACAGACGCCGGACGCCGGCAGCGGCTCGAGACCGTCCGCCAGCGCCGCGTTGTAGACGTCGGTGCAGCTCATGGTGGCGGCGGTTCCGGTCGAGGCGCGGCCGGGCTGGGCGAAGGTGTCGGTGCGGACGTTGTTGCCATAGTTGTAGCAGTTATTGCCGCTCTGCACCGTACCGCCATCGTTCCAGAAGGTCGGCGTGTAGGAAGGGATGTCGCAGCAGGCGACACCGACGAGGATCAGCACAGCACTCAGCGAAGACCGCATCCATCGCATGAGACTCACTCCTTTCCGGGAGCGCCGGTACCCGCCGTTGTGACCGTCTCCCGCCCGCGCATCGATCGAGCCGCGCCCCCGTTCTGAATAGACGGGTCGCCCGTCGGGTTTTCCGCCGTGTCGGACAACCCCGCCAGGTTCACGGAGAAATCGGGTTCGCGATACGTCGCGCCGGAGCACCACCGTATAATCCATCGCGCCTGGTGCTCGGGTGCCCCGACGGCCCATGAGTCCGGACCCACGGGAGCCCTCGCACCGCCAGCACACTTCGATCCAGGACCACACCTCGAATCAAGGGCGCACCCCGGAAGGAGACCGCCTCATGCGACCCACCCTCGTCCTCGTCACCGTCGTCTCGCTGATGGCGCCGATCTCGGCCCACGGCGAGGAGTATCCCGCCACCGCGCAAGGGGCGGCCGAGTTCGTCGCCACCGCCAACACCGAGTTGGCCGACCTCTACGAGCGAGCCTCGCGAGCGGCGTGGGTCCAAGCCACCCACATCACCTACGACACCGAGATCCTGGCCGCGCAGGCCAACGAGAAGGTCATCGCTCGCAGCGTCGAGCTGGCCCAGGAGGCGAGGCGCTGGGATGATGTCGACGGGCTCGACCCGGCGGTGCGGCGCCAGCTCGACATCTTCAAGCAGGCCATCACCATGCCGGCACCGAGCGATCCGGCACTGACTTCGGAGCTCTCACGGATCGCCGCCGGGATGGACTCGAACTACGGCTCCGCCCAATGGTGCCCGGAGGGTGCGGCGCCCGGCGACGACGCCTGCCGCAACATCGTCCACTACAGCAAGGTCCACACCGAGAGTCGCGACGCCGCCGAGCTCGAGCGGGCATGGATCGAGTGGCGAACGACCAGCCGCGGCATCCGCGACGACTACGTACGCTTCGCCGAGCTGACCCGCCAGGGAGCACAGGAGCTCGGCTACGCCGATCTCGGCGAGATGTGGCGCTCGAACTACGACATGGACCCCGGCGCCTTCGCCGCCGAGCTCGACCGGCTGTGGGAGCAGGTCAAGCCGCTCTACGACGCCCTCCACTGTCACGTGCGGGCCCGGCTCGCCGAGCACTACGGCGAAGACATCGTGCCGCTCGATCTGCCCATTCCGGCACATCTGCTGGGCAACATCTGGGCTCAGAGCTGGGGAAATCTCTACGATCTCGTCGCTCCCGAGACCGCGGGGGCCTCCTACGAGCTCGGGGCCCTGCTCGAAGAGAACGACTACGACGCCATCGAGATGGTGCGTCAGGGCGAGGCCTTCTTCACCGGGCTCGGCTTCGATCCCCTGCCCGCGACCTTCTGGGAGCGCTCGCAGTTCACCAAGCCGCGCGACCGTGAGGTGATCTGCCACGCCAGCGCCTGGGACGTCGACGACCTCGAGGACCTGCGCATCAAGATGTGCATCGAGGTCAACGCCGAGGACTTCAACACCATCCACCACGAGCTGGGCCACAACTTCTACCAGCGCGCCTACAACCAGCAGCCGCTGATCTTCCGCGACAGCGCCAACGACGGCTTCCACGAGGCGATCGGCGATGCCATCGCGCTGTCGGTCACGCCGGCCTATCTGGTCGAGCTGGGACTGATCGACGAGGAGCCGCCGGCCGAAGCCGATCTCGGCCTGCTGATGCGTGACGCCCTCGACAAGGTGGCGTTCCTGCCCTTCGGCCTGCTGGTCGACCGCTGGCGCTGGGGCGTCTTCGACGGCAGCATCTCACCCGACGAGTACAACGAGGGCTGGTGGAACCTGCGCGAGACGTACCAGGGTGTCCGCCCGCCGATCGAGCGCACCGAGACCGACTTCGATCCGGGCGCCAAGTACCACGTCCCCGGGAACACGCCCTACAGCCGCTACTTCCTCGCCCACATCCTCCAGTTCCAGTTCCACCGCTCGATGTGCGAGCTCGCCGGCTACGAAGGGCCGCTCAACCGGTGCACCATCTACGGCTCGGAAGTCGCCGGAGCGAAGCTCGCGGAGATGCTCGAAATGGGCCGATCCCGACCCTGGCCTGAGGCTCTGGCGGTCCTGACCGGCCAGGAAGAGATGGACGCCACGGCGATCCTCGACTACTTCGCGCCGCTGCAGAGCTGGCTCGACGAGCAGAACGAGGGACGGACGTGCGGATGGTAGGCGGCGCCCCTCTGTAGAGGCACCGAGGCCGGCCCCGACTTGCATTCGCCAGTCGAAATCTGTAGCTTGGCGACTCGGCGCCCCGGGTCGGCACTTTGGATTCCCCCTGGCGTGACGCGTCTCCTTCCGATCGCACTCCTGGTTCTGCTGCTCGTTGCCGGCAGCGCCGCCGGCGATGAAATGTTGCAGGCGACCGATCGCTCGAGCGGTCTCGCGCTGGTGCGAGCCGAGTCCGGCTGGGTGGTGGTGCGGGATGGCGTCGAGCCCCAGGCCTTCGACCCGGGGGCGAGCTTCAGCCCATTCAGCATCGCGTCCCTCGCCAACGGCTGGCTGGTTACCGGGACCATCCGGACGGGTGACTCGACCGAGTTGGCGATCTTCCGCGGCGGCAGCCACGGTGCCCGCCCCATCGAGGCTCCCGTCGAGGCTCCCGGTGGGCGCATCGCTCCATGGCGCGGCAACCCGGTAGTATTCATCGACGCGGGGCGCTGGCTCGGAGTGGCCTGGGTGGAAGGCAGCCGGCAGTCGGATCTGCGCGTGCGCTCGGCCGAATGGCTCGGCGACGGCTGGGGTCCGGTCGAGGGGGTCTCACCCGGCGGACCGGGGAGCCCGATAGCGGGTGCCCAACTGGCTCTGGCGGCTGCCGTCACACCCGCCGGCGAGTGGCTGCTCCTCTGGGCCGGATTCGACGGTCAAGACGATGAGATCTTCTGGAGCCGGAGGCGACAACGAATCTGGGACCCACCCAGCCGGCTCCATGCCGACAACCCGGTCCCCGACATCACACCCACCGTCGTCACCGCCGGCACCGGTGCGCTTGCCGCGTGGAGCAGCTTCGAGAAGGGCCACTACAGGTTGCGCCTGGCCCGGTTCGTCGACGGCGTCTGGGAGCCGGTGAGCGATTGGAAGGGCGGGCTGGGAGAGCTCTACCCACAGGCACTGGCCCTGGACGGAGCTCCATTGGTCCTGCACCGCTCCGTCGTCCCCGACGGCTGGGTGCTGCTCGAGATCGACACCGCCGGCCGACCGGCTCGGCGCTCATTCGCCGACGCTCCGACACCGGGTCGCCCACTGGTCCGGCGCTCGGAGAGCGGCGGCCCACAGCTGTCGTGGGCGCTCCCCAAGACACCGGCAGACCGCCCAGCCAGGGAACGGGAGGGCTCCCGGTGAGGTCTCCGTTCCGATTGACACGACCCGCGCTCGCGGCGCTCCTTCTCCTGCTGGCGGTCACGGCACCGGGGCTCGAGGCCCAGGAGTTCCGCTACCTGGCCTTCGGCGACAGCGTCACCGCCGGTGCCTTCGACGAGGCCAACCTCGGAGGTTATCCGGGGCGACTGGAGACGATTCTCGGTTGCGTGCCGGGGGTCTGCTCGGTCGACAACCAGGGCGTCGGTGGCGAGACGACGGGCGAGGGAGTCAGCCGGCTCGGTGAAGTGATCGCCTCGGGAAGCTACGACGTCGTGCTCCTGATGAGCGGCACCAACGACATCTTCAAGAACCCCCCGATCTCGAACAACACGATCGAGTTCAACCTCCGCACCATGGCCGATACGGCGAGGAACTGGGGTGTCGATGCAGTCGTCGCCTCGATCATCTGGTTCCATCCGCAGGGCGTCTGGGGCAACAGCCGAGACGACGAGGTGCAGGACCTCAGAGACCGGGTCATCGATATCTCGCTCGACGAGAGCCTCTACTTCGCAGATCCCTGGACCGACCTCTGTCCATCGCAGGCCTGCTTCGACCAGCACTATTTCGCCGGCGTTCCCAGCCCCGACCCGGTGGGCCATCCGGACGCCTCCGGCTACGACATCCTCACCGACGTGTGGAACGACGCGATCGACTCGGCTCCGGTCCCCCTCGCTCCGGTGGCCGTCTCTCCCGCCGGGCTGCTGACCGGGCCTGCGCCGCCGATGACCTGGGACCGGGAGTCACCGCTCGACGCGACCTGGTACAGGATCGACATCGATGTCGCCGGGGGTGGGCAGCTCGGCCGCTGGTTCAAAGCCATTGACGTCTGCGACCCGACCTCCTGTACGACCCCGGGCGCTCCGAATCTGTCCTCGGGCACTCACTCGTGGCAGGTGCGCGGCCGCAACCCCAAGGGTCTCTCGCCCTGGAGCGCACCGGTCGCCTTCACCGTTCCGGGAGCCACCCTGTCGCTCGTTTCGGGCACCTGCAACGCGGGCCCCTCCTCACAGGATGACCTGTCCACGTCGAGGGAACCGACCACGGTCACCATACGCGGTGACGGCTTCCCACCCAACAAGCTCGCCGCCCTGGTCATGGCCGGCGGCAACCAGGGCTGGGTGAAAGGCGGCGTGGTCTGCAACGGCGCCGCCTTCGATCTGAGCGAGCCCTTCGTGCTCCCGCCGACGTGGGCCGCCGCCGACGCCAACGGCTCGTTCACCGCGCAGATCTCCGGCGAGCAGTGCCTCGTCCAGGCGCTGGCCGTCGCGACCTGCGAGGTCAGCAACCTGCTGGTGCTGCCGTAGGATCTCCCGCGCTCGGACGGAAACCGGGTCGTTCATCAGGGCACCCGGTCCCCGACCGACGGCATCGTCGGGCTACCTGATGGGCTACCCGGCCTGATGGGCTAACCCCTGATGGGTTACCCCCCTGATGGACTACCCGGTGCGGTCGACAACTCCAGCCTGTCCCCTTGCCGGGGCACCTGGCAGGGCGTGCAACCTGTCTCGGCGGCGCAAGGCCGGCACGCGGGAACGCGCTCGTTGGTCGCGTGGTGGTAGATGTAGACCTTCCCCACCTCTGGCAGGGCGTCGTGCTCGAGCGCGGTCCGGTAGAGCCACGGTGAGATGAACAGGACGTCGAGTGGCTCCTGGGCCGTCAACGCGCCGGTGACCTCGGTGTCACCCGTGAAATAGAGCGTCGTCCCGGCCCACTCCACTCGATACGAGAGGTGGCCCTCGATGTGGGGCGTCGGAACCGGGATGACCTTCATGGAACCGAAGGAGGTCCCGTCCTCGATGGCGATCCCCTCGCCTCCGGAGAGCTGGGCGACGACCTCGTCCGATCCCAAGACCGTGCACCCGAGCTCCGCGACCAGCTCGGGTGCGAAGTGGTCCCGATGCTCGTGGGTGATCAGGCAGTAGGCGTTGTCCGCCGGCTCGAGTGCGGCGCGATCCCAGCGCATGTAACCGGACGCTCCCGACTGGTACGGGAAGTCGGTGAACAGGACGAGGTCGCCGTCGGTGATTCTCACCGCCTGGTTTCCGATGAAAGTCGCGCTCAAGGGAGTCGATTCCTCGGCACCCGTTGCGGTGACGACGAGCGCCAGGGCCAACAGGAAGCGGGTCGGGACCAGGGCGGCTTTCATTGCACTCTGGAGACCCATGCCGGAAGGGCGAAGCTACCGGGACGCCTCGATCCCGTTGACCTTGCGGGCGAGCTTCCAGGCGACGTCCACGAACTCGACTGGTCGAAAGGTCGGCGAGGGCCCCCGAATCGTATCGCGCGGCGCAACCGCGCGCCTTGCATTTGCTCACAGCAACTCCCGGAGAAGCTCCGTAGGATGTTGCTCCGATGAGACGGGTGAAGCGACAGAAGGGCTTCAGCCTCGTCGAGGCCATGGTCGCGCTGGCGATCACGGCTCTGACGATGACGCTCGGAATGTCCCTGCTGGCACAGCAGACCGACGTCAGTCGCCGGGTACGAGCCCACCAGGAAGCCACCAAGGCCATCGAGACCACCATCGAGGACCTGCGGGCGGGAGTGATCCCGTTGGCGGACGGCCCGGTGGAGGCCCGCGCCCGCGCTGCCGAGAGTGAGGCGTTGGTCGTCTGGCTCGAGGTCGAGCCGATGGCCTCGGCCGGCTTGACCGAGGTCGCGGTGGAAGCTCGCTATGTGGTCGGACAGCGGGCTCTCCAGCGGAAGATCCGGACCATGGTCTGGAGCGCCCCATGAGACCGGATCGCACCAGGCCGGGACACCGCGCCATGAGAGAGCGCGGGCAGGGGGGCTTCACACTCATCGAGGTCGTCGTCTCGACCGGCGTGCTGATGGTCGTCATGCTCTTCGCCATGCAGATGCTGGGCGAGACCGGCAGGATGTACAGCGCCGCTCAGGTGACGCTCGCCGAGCCTTCGCTCGACATCACCGAACGGTGGCTGCGGCGTGACGCCCAGGGCGCGTCACAACTTGCGATCGTGTCTCACGAGCCGATCACCGAGCCGCTCGAGTTCTGGGGCAACCTCGAGGGTCTCATCCGCTACGAGAAGGTCGGCACCAACCTCGACCGGGTGGTCCTGGGCATGGAGGGCGAGGAGCTGGGCCGCCGGACCCTGATGCCCGGAATCCTGCGCTGGAAGTGGCGCGCCATCCACGAGGGCCTGGTCGAGGTCGACTTCGTCTTCGAGCGTCGGGAGGCGAGGCAGCCGGCTCATGCCGGCGGCGGTCCACCGACGGAGACCGAGCTCGAACGAGTGAGACGTCGATTCGCGCTGCGCTCTCAACCGAGGAGCAACTGGTGAAACGCGAGAGCGGCCACGGTGTTCTGCTGACCCTGCTGGTGCTGGTCGTCATGATGACGGCACTCGGCCTGCTCGCCTCCACTATGGGCATGAGCATGATGGAGGACAAGCGGAGCTTCCGGACGGTGTCCGTAATCGCCATGAGCGACGCCGTGATGGCCGAGACCCTCGCCGAGCTGTCGCAGAACCACGAGTTCGAGGGAGTCGAGGAACGCGCCTTTGGCCAGGGAGTGATCTCGAGCAGCGTCCACCCCTCTGGTTCCTCGCGGGTCGAGGTGATGGCCCGGGCGAGCTACGGCGGGCAGCGGCGCACGACGCGCGCACTGGTCGCGCTGTCGGAAGGGGCTCCGACCGTGCTGTCGTGGCGCCGCGTCCACTGACGAGTCGCTCTCGAGCCGGCACCGCGGCTCAATGCCGATCGCCGTCGGCCAGCACCGTCTCCAGCCACTCCGCCAGATCCGCCACCAGCGGATCGACCAGCTTCATCTCGCCGCGTGCCCTGAGCGCCTCGTCCATCAGGCTGTGGCCGGTATCGGCGTAGACGCGCACCACCAGGCCGGCGCCTTCGAGCTCGGACCCGAGCCGCCGCACGCTCGCGGTCACTGGAACGTTGTCCTCCTCGTCGAGGACGCCGAGGGCGAAGAAGGTCGGAATGCCACGCTCGTCGACGACCTCGCGAAAGACCGGCAGCGGATCGAAGTCGTGGATGGGCCCCCAGAAGACCCAGTAGTCGTCGTCCTCGGTGGCCGGCCAGGAGCGGGTCCAGCGAGGCCCGAACCTGGCGGTGATGGCGTCGCGTCGCTCCAGGTACGCGTCGAAGCCGGAGCCTGTCTCCAGGTACTCGAAGCTCAGCGCGGTGAGCCGCTGCAGCTCCTCGATCTCCTCCGCAGTCCGCCCGGAGCTCCGATAGGTCTGCTCGAGCTCGTGAAACAGCGCGTCCTTGACCGGTAGCGCTCCGCTGCTGAGTGAGACGACGAAGTCGACCTCGCCCAGCGTCGCCGCCAGAGCCGCGACCTTCCCTCCTGACTCAGTCCGACGAGCCCGATCCGATCGCTCGCGATCCCCTCGACACCTCGCAGCGCATTGACGCCGGCGAGCGCGTCCCACGCCAGGTCCTCGAACGACGAAGTCCGCCAATCGCCATCCGAGAGCCCGCTCCCCCGCTTGTCCGTCAGGAGAACCGCCACGCCCTCGGCGGCCACCGTCTCGGCCACCAGCCGCGACCACATGTTGCTCCGATCGCTCGTCCCCGATCCCTGGAGGACGACCGCCGCCGGATAGACCCCGGGCTCCGCCGGCAGGAGTAGCACACCGGCGAGCTCGACCCCGCCATTGGCGTAGGTCATCTCGATCTCTCGACAGCACTCCGCGGCACCGGCGCGAGCAGGGGCCATCCAGAGGAAGGCGACGGCGAGGCCGCCGGCCACGAGGGCTCGCGGATCGCACGTCCTGCTCCTGTCGTGCCGCTGGCGCCGTCCCATCGAAACCCTCCCGAGCGTTGAGTATCGCCCACGACGCCACCCGCGATCGCAACCTGGCAGGGAACGGCTCGCTGCACGGACAGGTAAAATCCGACCGGGAGTCCTCGTGACATGAGCGCATTCCGACCTCGGCGGCTCACGAGCGCCGTCCTTCTCTCCGGCCTGGTCCTTTCGTGTGGAGGCAACGAGGGCCAGGTGGAGAACCTCGAGTCGAGCTTGAGGAGCAACCTGCGGACGTTCCGGAAGGTCATCGATCTCTACAAGGCGGATCGAGGTCGCTATCCCGAGAGTCTGGATGCCCTGGTCCGCGAGGGCTATCTGCGGTTTATCCCACACGACCCCATCACGCGCCGAGCGGACACCTGGATTCTGGTCTTTAAGGATCCCGCGCAGACCGCCGTACCCGGCGGCGGACGAAAGGAGGCTGAGCGGCCGGGCATCTACGATGTTCGATCAGGCGCTCCCGGCCTCAGCAGCCATGGCGTTCCCTACGCCGACTTCTAGTCGTCTCACCACGGAGGTACCGCGAATGAGCCCCCCTGGCGCATCCACCGACGAGATGAGTTTCCGCGACTCGGTCCCGGAGTCTCATCAGCCGACGTTCATTGAGCTCCAGGATCTCATCGAGGAGCTCGTGCCCGACGCCGAGGTGAGCGTCAAGTGGGGCACGCTGGCCTACGATCTCGACGGCAGCCTCTTCGCGCTCTCCACCAACAAGAAGCACGTGAACCTCTACATCCTGACCGTCGGTCTGCTCGCCGAGTACGCCGAAGACCTGGCCGGGATCCCTCAAAGCAAGTGTGTCCTGCGGTTCGGCCCGAGCGCCGAGGTTCCCATCGACACTCTGCGGAAGATCATGACCGACGCCGTGGAGCGCAAGCGAGCCGACTGACGTCCACCTCGACCAACGAAGCCTCTCGGGGCTGGCCGCGATGTCTCGATCGTCATCTACCGGCCTCATCGCCGCGGGGTTCGCGGCGGAGAGTCGGCCAACTCGCTCTCCGACCCGCTATGCTGAGCGGGTGACGGCGCCGCGGGTCCTCGAGGTCTACTCCGACTACATATGACCGTGGTGCTATCTCAGTACCGGGCGTACTGAGCGGCTGGTCGAGACCTTCGATCTCGAGTTGAGGATCACCCAGTTCCCCCTCCACCCAGAGACCCCTGCGGAGGGCATGACGCTCGAACGGTTGTTCGAGGGTCGGTCCTTCGACCTCGAGGCCGCGCAGGCCAGGCTCGCCGAGGTCGCGGCGGCGGAGGGGCTCCCCTACGGCGAGCGCACACACACCTTCAACAGCCGGCTGGCACAGGAGCTGGCGAAGTGGGCGCAGCGCCAGCCGGGGGGCGATGCGATCCACGACGCCCTCTTCCGCGCCTACTTCGCCGACGGCAAGAACCTGGCCAGGATCGCCGAGCTGGTCCGCATCGCCGAGTCGGTCGGTCTGCCCGCTCAGCAGGCTCGAGAAGCGCTCGAGACCCGATCCATGTCGGCGCATGTCGACGCCGACTGGCAGCGGGCGAACGCGGCCGGGATCACCGGTGTCCCGACCTTCGTCATCGACGGCCGGGGCGTGGTCGGCGCGCAACCCTATTCGGTTCTGGAACAGTTCGTCCTCCGGAGCGGTGCCGAAAGGCGCGGTACCGGGAGACGCGGTACCGGGAGACGCGGTGAACGGAGCCCGGGAGGGACGCCCTAGCCCTCGACGAACCGACCAACCCGGGGAGCGAACTCACATGCCGAACAAGTATCAGCATCCCGACGCGTCAGAGGTGGCGATGACCGCGAGACGAATCACCCGGCTGTTCGGCGGCGCCGCATGGGTCCTCGCAGTCACAGCCACCGGTTGCGGCTCGAGCCTCGCCGAAGACGACCCTCGGGCGACCGAGCTTGCACCCTACGTCGAGTTCCTCGCCACCGACATCGAGAACCCGGCCGACTACGTGCTGAGCCTGTTCGACGACCACGACGTCGTCGTTCTCTGCGAGCGCTGGCACCCGGAGATGACGCAGTACGACTTCTTCCTCGAAGTGGTCTCCGACCCTCGCTTCGCCGAGCGGGTCGGCCACATCTTCACCGAGCTCGGGGCGAGGAACCTCCAAGGGGCGCTCGACGACCTGATGGGCACACCCGACCTCGGAGAATCGGAGGTCGGCGACAAGCTCGTTCCGATCTTCCGCGACCTCGGGCTCCACGGGATGTGGGACGCGACCAACTTCTTCGAGTTCCTGGGCGCTGTCTACCTCCTGAACGAGCGGAATCCCGAGCATCGCATCACGGTGCACTTCTCCGATGTCGAGCTCCCCTGGGACGGCCTCACGGCGAACGGGTACGACACCTTCCGGAGCGAGGTTCTGCCCGAACGCGACCGCCTGATGGCGGATCGCGTTCTCGACACCCTCGAACGGCTCGACTCGCCGACGGCGCCGGCGAAGGCACTGGTCATCATGAACTACCGCCACGCGTTCAACGACTTCACCTTCGCGGACGGAAGCAAGGGTGACAACACCGGCCGCTACCTGTTCGAAGCGCTGCCGGGGCGAGTGGCGAACGTCATGCTCAACTCGGTCGCCCTCCTCCCCGGAACGACCGACAGCGCGGTCGTCGCCGCGCCGATCCATGGCGGCAAGTGGGACGCCGCCTTCCGACGGGCCGGCGTAACCGAGGCCGGTTTCGACTTCGCCGGATCGCCCTTCGGCGACGACGCGTTCGACTACTTCGCCTTCCGTCCCCACTCACGGTCCTATCGGGAGGTCTTCACCGGCTTCGTCTTCTACCGTCCGCTCTCGGAGCACTTTCTGCTGAGCGGGATTCCCGGTCTCTTCGACGACGCCTTCGAGACGGAGTACCGGAATCGCCTGAAGGTCATGGGGCGCGAGATCCCCGACGATGTCATCCGCGAGATCGTCGCGGCGTCGGAGACGCCCTTGCGTGAGACCTACGACGATCCCGAAGCGTTCGAGGCCGCGATCGCTTCCTGGCTCCCCGAGCACCGGGCCGCCGGCTTTGTTCCACTCAACCTCGACTACTCGCGACCAGGCCTCGTCGAGCCGGCGACCCCGTGGGGCTGGTGGCTCCAACCGATGCGGTGGGCCGGCATCGACGCTGAGGTCGTCGCCGGGGACCTACGACTGGCCCGGCAGGGCCCCGGATCCTCGGCGCGGGCCGTGTACGACCTCAACGCTTCGCTGGCGGGTCGCCGCCTGGAACTGGCCAGCTCGGTGCGCGGGCGCGAAACGCCACGGCCCCGACTGCGCATCGGCCTGGCGGTCCTGGGAGAGAATCTGGAGCTTCACGAGGCGTGGTCCCCCGAGGACACCGACGATGAGCTATCGGCCAGCCTGACCGTCCCCGAGGACGCGCGCAACGTCCAGGTCCTGGTCGAGTACTCAGGAGAGGGCGAAGCGTTTCTCGCGCCGCTCCGGCTGAGCGTCGACGGGCGGCCCGCGCGAGCCGTGGCTCCGGGCCAGACGGCACCTCCGGAGAGCGACTACGAGTGGGTGCGCGAGCACGCTCTCGCACTGGGGGCGGTCGAGCCCGGAAACCCGGAGGAAGACCTCGCCGCTCTGCGGCCGATGATCGGCGACGCCAGGTTCGTTCTCCTCGGCGAGTCGACACACGGCTCGCGCGAGTTCTTCACCCTCAAGCACCGCCTGGCACGTTGGCTGATGGAAAGCGAGGGCTTCACCGTCTTCGCCCTCGAGGATCACATGGCCCCGGCGCGAGCCGTCGACCGCTACCTGCAGACCGGGATCGGCCGTCCCGAGGAGGCCATGGAGGATCTCTTCGGCTTCTGGAGGCGGCAGTCGATGCGCGACATGCTGGTGGCTCTGCGAAACGACGTCGAGGCGCGGACGATCGAGATGTCGTTCGTGGGCTTCGACATGCAGGTGCCAACGGGCGCCTTCGAGGCTCTCGGAGCTTTCGCCGCCGAGCACGATCGGTCACTCGCCGAGACCATCGAGTCGGCGATCGGCGACATGCGAACGGCCTGGGCCGAGACCCGCTATCCTCAACGGCCCCCCGAGGAGTATCAGCTCTGGATCTCCGGAGCCCGACGGCTGCTGGAGGTCGTGGAGGAGCGAGCTCCCCGCTACCGGGAGAGCGCCGGCGAGCGACCCACCGAGTGGGCCATCTACAACGCGCGGCTCCTGGTGCAGTCCGCCGAGGTTTCAGCCAGCGACGACATCCGCGTCCGAGATCGATTCATGGCCGAGAACCTCTCCTGGCTGAGCGAGAGGCTCCCACCCGAAAGTCGCATCGTCGTCTGGGCCCACAATACCCATGTACGACTCGACGAGTCCGCCATGGGCGAGCACCTGCGCGCCCTCCACCCCGGCCAGGTGGTTTCCGTGGGCCTGTTCACCCAGGAAGGGACCTACAGGGCCTGGGACGGCTCGGCGATGAGGGAGTACCCGCTTTTCCCCGGCCCGATCGGCTCGATCGAGGAGTTGCTCTCGAGTACCGGTCACCGCGTCGCCGCACTCGATCTTCGACCGGCGATCGACGACGACCGGAAACCCCTCTCGCAACCCCTGCACCATCGGAACGTCGGGCTCTTCGCCGCCGATCTCGGCTTCTACCGAACCGAGATGACGAAGGGGTTCGATGTCATCCTCTTCGTCGAGAGCACCACCAGCACTCGCCCCCTGGAAGGTGACTAGGGAGCGGGCGCCTGGGGCGCGAAGGCGCCAGAGCTCAGGACATGTGGCAGCGGGTCGGCAGCTCTCCGAGCACCGGTCTCATGGACTCACATCCAGCGCTTCGCTGGTGCGACACGACGAAAGATCCAGGGCTTCGACGAAGCAGGAGCCCGACCCTGTCTTCACCCGTGCGGTGAAGCCGCCCTCGCCGTCCGTCTCGACGAACGTCACGGACTCGCCCGCCGGCCGGCCGACGTCGAATCGCGTCCCCTTGCAGATGCCTCCGCGCAGGGTGAAGTCGCCAAGGCCCTCGGCGGCGATCAGCACGATGTCCCTCCCGGGCGTGAAGCCGCGTCCCGAAACGGTCACCGCCCCCGGGCAGGTACCGCCAGCCAGAGAGATGGTCGGCGTCGCGGGGGCCACTCCCCCACAGCTCGGGAACTTGAGACTGACGATGCGGGTCGCGAAGTCGAAGCCTCCGGTATTGGCGTAGTACTCCTGCGTGAACCAGAAGGTGCAATCGTCGATCGGGTCGACGTTCAAGCTCGAATAGTCGCCCCAGCGGTTGTTGGAGGCCGTCTGCACTCCCCCTCCGGGCTGGGCGATGACCTCGCCGCCCGGCATCGTGCCGAGCGGATCACTCCGCATTCGGGAGGTGTAGCGCACAGACGGGCTCGAGCCGGCGCTCGAGGCCGAGTAGCCGAGCACGATGTTCCCGTCTCCGTCGGCGGCGATCGAGCCCATCCAACGCTCAAGCGCGGCCCCGGGAGCGTAGGTCCCGTCCTGATACGTAACCCAGCCATCCGCGATGTCGCCTCCGAAGCGGAACTCGTTCCAGTGCTTGCCGGCCCGATCGCCTCCAGCGTCGACAGTCGTGGTCGCCAGCATCTGGGAGGCGAAGGGCGACCGGTCCCGATAGGTCAGCCGGTGCATGGTGAACTGCGAGTGGTCGTCGAGAAGCTCACCAGGAGCGGGCTGGGGCACGCGACCCACACCGCGATCGATCGGCCCGATCGGGATCGAAGCGACAAGACCGAACATACCCGGTGGGCTGTTGAAGTTGGCCGTGAAGCGATAGACGTCAAAGCGAGTTCCCGCGCCGTTGTAGCGGCCGAAGATCGCCGCCGGAGTCGTCGGATACTTGTGGCCCTCGACGTCCGCTGGCAAAGTGCCCTCGAGAAACGGGCTGCCCGTTCGCACGATGGCCTGTCGCGGGGCGGGGCCGCCCGCGAGCATCACTTCGTACTCCATGATGTGGAAGTCCATGCTGATTCCACCGGTCGGGTTCGGCGGGAAGTTCCGATAGGTGGCGGCCAGGCGATCGCTGTCCCCGTTGAGCCACAACCCGAGCTTCGGGTAGTCGTTGCGTCCCTGAACGAGGAAGGCGTAGGCATTGTAGGAACCCGTGGCGTCGCTCGAGGTCGACACGGCCACGCACTGGATCCCCTGATTGATGGCGAACTGAGACACCACCCAGCGGTCGTTCTTCTGGTCGTAGAGGACGATCGGATCACCGTTGTTCGTCGTCGCGCACGGGAAACCCAGTCCGGCGAAGAAGGCGTTGCCGGCGGTCGGTCCCATGACGCGGGCCCCGGTGGCCTTGTCGTAGACCGAGAAGATCAGGTTGATCCACTGGAGGTACTGGGTCGCGCCGACGTCACCAACGGTGTCGGGCGGCACGATCCGCGTCCCGACAGTGCTGGCGTTCTCGTCGTCCGTCTGGCCGAGGACGTTGAGCGTCGGGGCCGGAGTGGGAGCCGCTCCGGGCACCGGGAACTCCATGGTCTGCAGATTCGGCGGGATCACCCCCGTGTCGACCACCGAGCCTCCCGGCACGATGCGAATCGGGATCTCGACATTGAATCCGGTCGGTGCGACAGGTGCCGGATCGAGGTCGCGCAGCGGTGGCGTCAGGGCGTGACCCACGGCCGTGGAGTATTCGACATCACTTCGGGGCGGCGGAGGCGACTCCCGGATGATCTCGGACTGCCCCATGACCGGCGGCGCGACAAGCGCCACCAGCAGGGCGGCGGCTCCCAGGACGATCTTCTCTTGCTTCATGGCGTCAGGCTCCTCTCTATGGTCTCCCGGCTCTCTATGGTCTTCCGGCACGGCCCCCTTTCTGCTCTCCCATCGCCGCGACTCGGCTATGACTGATTAGACGGGCTCGACCTTCACGTTTTCGGAATGACCGGGAGCCGCGTCCGGCCCGCCGACGACACCGCCATGGTCCGAAATTGCGGCGAGAGCTCCAGTATCCTCGAACGGCCACCGGCGTCGTCTCGTCGGAGACCCTGGTGGCGAGTCGATGATGATCGAAGAACGCACATGGGTCGGAGGTGCTGAGGGCCAACTGCTCAGGGCCCGCTACCTCGACCAGGACTTCCCGCGGCACAGCCACGGGGACTACGTGATCGGCGTCTGCACGGGCGGTATCGGAGGCACCTGGTACCGCGGTCGCGAATGTGTGGCGTCGACCGGCGAGATCGCGGTGATCGCCCCTGGCGAGGTGCATACGGGCTATCGAGTCAGCGAGGAGCCGTGGACCTACCGGGCGATCTATGTGAGCCCCGGTGTGCTGGAGCGACTGGCTGGAGAGCTCTCGCCCGGGGGAGAACGAAGCATCTCGTTTCGGTCCTTGGCCTACGAGGATCGGAATCTCTTCCGTCGGTTCGCGAAAGCGCATCAGCGTCTAGAGAATGGCGACCGGGTCCGGGGAGACCAGGAGATGACGCTGGTTCTCTTCGACCTGCTGGTGCGACACGCCAGCCTCGCGGCGACCCTGAAGCGGGAGGTGCGGATGAGAGACGAGGTGCGCCTGACCTGCGAATACATCGAGGCCACGCTTCCCGGCTCCCCCGACCTGACCGAGCTCGCGGCAGTCGCCGGCCTGAGCAAGTACCACTTCCTGAGGGTCTTCTCCCGGGAGATGGGACTGACGCCCCACGCCTACCTCCTTCAACGCCGGATCGCACGTTCGAGGGCCGCTCTGGCCTCCGGCGGTTCGCTGTCCGCGGCGGCTCGCGCGGGAGGCTTCGCCGATCAGAGTCACTTCACCAAGTGCTTCCGCCGTCTGGTCGGTGTCACACCGGGGGAATACTCACGCGGCTCTTGAGCAAGAAGCAAGGAGAGCTCCAATGAGGCCGAACGCGCTCATCGGATGTCTTGTGCTGACTCAGCTGGGAATCGGTATCTCGCTGGCGCAGGAGGTGGACAGGGCCTCCTTTCCGGCTCCGAGCGCTGACCACCATGCCCATCTCCGCTCACCCCTGGCGGCCGAGGCGTGGATCGCGTTCTGTACCGAGCATCCTCAGTTCTGCAGTGGAGACGGCGTCACGGCTCTCCACGCGGACGATCTCGTCCGGGCCATGGACGAAGGAGGCGTTCGCCGAGCGGCCGTCCTGTCGATCGGGTACTTCTTCGGTCTCCCGGAGATGGCCGGATCTCCCTTCGCCGCCACCGAGAACGTACGCCGGGAGAACCGCTTCGTGGCCGACGAGGTCGCTCGCTATCCGGACCGCCTCGTGGGTTTCTTCAGCGTCAACCCTCTCGACCCCCATGCCGTCGATGAGGCGACCTATTGGGCACGCCAGGGACTTCACGTCGGCATGAAGCTCCATCTCGCGAACTCGGCCGTCGACCTCCTCGACCAGCGGCATCGTGAGGGTCTCGCGGACGTGCTGTCGGTCGCCGAGGCCTACGATCTGGTGGTCCTCCTCCACCTGAGGACCCGCTCTCCGACCTACGGCGCCCCCGACGTCGAAGCCTTCCTCGACATCGCCGCCACGGTCGCCCCCACGACGGTCTTTCAGATAGCTCATGCGGGCGGCTGGGGTGGATACGACCAGGCGACCGAAGACGCCCTGTCCACGTTCGACGAACGGCTGAGGAAGGGTACCCGTCTCGAGCCGGGCAACTTCTGGTTCGATCTGACCGCCGTCTGCGTCGCCGGAGACCCGCAGATCCCCTTCACCGGACTCTGGAGGTTCGCGAGGGAGATCGGTCTCGATCGTTTCCTGGCCGGCAGCGACTGGAACGCTTTCACCTCGCCCGGCCGGTCGCTCGATTTCGAAGTCTGCATGGCGGACCTGACGGACGCGGAGCTCAGCGGGCTGGCCACCAACGTGCACCCGTACTTCGATCGCCAGCGGGAATCGACGGACTGACTCGTACCCGACCCGGATCCAGCCGACTGCCAAGACTCACAAGTCGGCTACCTCGTCACTTCCGAAGACAGGGCCGATCGAAGCATGAGGACGGATACCTCCGGAGGCACCAAGAAGCGGACGGGGAGGATGCTTGTGCCAATGCCGGCGCTGACGAAAAGGTGACGACCCCGTTCGACGACGTGGCCGATGGCGTAGCGTTGGCCGTGGATCGATGGCACGATCGGCCTCCCGATGCCAGGGAGGTAGACCTGCCCGCCATGGGTATGGCCTGCAATCGTGAGCGTGACCCGTGGCGGGACGTCCGGAAACAGATCCGGGTTGTGTGTAAAGAGGACCACCGGGGCGCTACCTGGAACACGTTCGAGTGCCCGCACCAAGTCGTGCTGCCTCTCCCACCAGTCGCCGACTCCGGCCAGCCAGAAGCGACACCGACCATGTTCAATCAGGGTGGCGTCGTTCTCGAGGACCGGAATCGAGACAGCCTCGAGGGCCCGACGGACCCGAGGCCCATCGAGCCACCAGTCGTGATTCCCGAGTACGGCGTGAACACCGGCAGGGGCGTCGAGTCCTGCGAGCACCTCGGCAATCGACTCGGGCGGCTCGAATCGGCCTCCCAGGACTCCATGGATCACGTAGTCTCCCGCCAGGAGGATGAGGTCCGGCTTTGCCTCAACTGTGGCGGAAACGACCTCCCCCAGCCTGGACAGACCGTTGAACGGCGAGCCGACGTGAACGTCGGCCAGCACCGCGACCCGAAGACCCGAGCACTCCGCGGGCCAACGCGACAGCACTAACTCGTAGCCCTCGCTACGAAGACTCGCCGGCTCGATGGCGAACGGCCATAGGGCAAGAAACGACACAACCAGCAGCACTACCGATGCGAGACGAGATACCCGCACGATCAAGCCGTCGCCCGAGACATCGATCGCTCGGCCACCGATCCGTGGGAACACTCCACGAGGACAACCAACATCGGTGCGAGGCTATCTCAGTCGAGCGGCTCAGCAGGGGCCGCCCCCAACCCGTGTGCTAGACTGCACCCGTCTCACACAAAGGAGGTCCCGATGGCCCTTGCCAGCTATTCCAGGCACTTGGTCTTTGCCGCGGGCATCGCGGCCCTGGCGGTCGCCGCGCCCCAGGCCATCTCCCAGGATCGAGGGTTCGACGACGCGACGGATGTCGTCCTGGTTCAGATCCCGGTGCATGTGACCCGGGGCGGCGAGCCGGTCCGCGGTCTCACGGCGAGCAACTTCGAGGTCCTCGAGGGACGCAAGAAGCAGCACATCGTCGCGGTGGATGTCTTCGACCTGTCTGAGCAGCCGGCCGCTCGGGAGGCCACCTGGTCGGAAACGATGCCCGCCGCCGGCCGTCGACACTTCGCTCTGCTGTTCGATCTCTCGAACTCGACACCGGCGGGCATCGTCCGGGCGCGCGAAGCCGCATTCGACGTCGCCACCCGCGGCCTCCACCCCTCCGACCTCGTCGCTGTCGCGACCTATTCGCAGAGCCGGGGAATCGACCTGTTGATGGGCTTCTCGAGTGACCGCCTGCAGCTCGACGCGGCTCTCGCCGGGCTGGGAGTGGCGGACCCGTTCGAGCGCCTCAACGACCCCCTGAGACTGAGCCTCATCGAATTCGAGGACTCGACGCAAGCCGGCGCCGGAGGCAGACCGATGTGCCTGCAGGCCTCGGGTCAGCTCGTCCAGCAGCTCGCCGACCTCTCCGTGCTGAGATCGCGCTCCACCCGGGACCAGTCCAAGCAGCAGATCCTCGACATGACGGGCAACCTGGCTGGATTGGCACGCCTGATGGGCAGCGTCGCCGGTCGCAAGCAGATCGTTCTGTTCTCGCAGGGATTCGACAGCGAGGTCGTCTTCGGGACCCAGGACATTGATCGTATCGACGAGATCATGAGGAGTGTCCAGTTCGGGCAGACGTGGCGGGTCGACTCCGAAGAGCGTTTCGGCGCCAGCGACGCACAGGGCGCGCTCCTCCGCATGCTCGAGCAGTTCAACCGCAGCGATGCCGCCGTGCACACGGTCGACGTCGGGGGACTGGCCGCTGGCGGCGAGGCCGCTGTGCTGCGGGCTGGCGGACAGGATTTCGGCGGTAGCGGACAACTCGATCGCGGCCACGACGGGCTGGCGCTCATGGCGCGCCAGACGGGCGGTGAGTTCTATCGCAACTTCAACGATCTCGGCGATGCCATGGACGACCTCCTCGATCGGACCAGCGTCACCTACGTGATCTCCGTCGATGCCGCCCGCACCCGCTTCGACGGCGAGTACCACCCCATCGAAGTGCGGCTCAAGGGAGTGCCCAAAGGAGCCAAGGTCACCCACCGTCCCGGGTACTACGCGAGGCGCGCCTTCTCGGCCCTCGATCCGACGGAGCGGCAGATGGCGACCGCCGAGCAGGTCGTCGCCGGCCGGCCGGGAGGACCCGTCGCGACCCGGACGCTGGCAGCGGCTTTCCGCGGTCAGGACCGCGACAATTACGTCCTCACCGCGATAGAGATCGATGGTCCGGCGCTGGTCGGCGATCAGCGGGACTCCCTGCTGCCGGCCGAGGTCTACACCTATGCCTTCGACGACCAGGGTCGCATCCGCGACTACTTCAGTCAGGCGGTGGAGCTGGACCTCGACAAGGTCGGATCCCGGCTCGGTGCGGGGTTCAAGCTGCTGAGCCACCTGGAGCTGCCGCCCGGCCGGTACGAGCTGCGCAGCCTGGTACGCAACGTGCGCACCGGCGCTTCCGGCCTGTCGGTGACGCCGCTGCGCGTTCCCGACTTCACCGACCCCACGGTGCTTCCGCCGTTCTTCATCGAGCCCGAGAACTACTGGTTGATCGGAACGGAGGAGCGCCAGGACCAGGATATGGCCCACTACCCTCTCCAGGTGGGAGCCGAGCGTCTCGTACCCGCTTCGCGCCCACGCCTCGTCTCGGGAGTCGAGATCCCCTTCCTGCTGGTGGGCTACGAGCTACCCTCGGAGCTTGAAGCGGAGGGTCACCTCATCGGTTCCGACGGGACGGTCCACAACGACGTGATGATCGAGATCGACCGGCGCAGGCCCGACCAGGGCGACGGCGAGCGCCTGACCGCGCTGTTCACGGCCGGCGACGTCCAACCCGGGGAGTACAGGCTGGTAGTGACGTTGCGCGGTGACGGACAGGAAGCTTCGAGCTCGGTGCCGGTCGCCCTCAACCCGGGGACCTGACCCGCTGAGCGAGCGGTACCGCCCGAGGCGACACCCGAGGTCGGCGCGCGTTGCTCGGTCCGTGGCGCTGCCAGAGCTACCTGAGCGCACGATACGATAAGGACCGTGCACCGCAGTGGGACCCGCTCAGCCGGCGTCCGTGGAGACGTTGTCGTCCGCGTACCTGGAGTCGTCCTGACGGCTGAGGCTCGCCGGGGCCTGGTCGTGCTCCTCCTGCTGGCGCTCAGTCCGGGCCTGGCTGGTCTCAGCGTGGCGGCTCAGCTGCCGCGATCGCAACCGGTCGACCGCGCCCGCCCGGGGGTCGTCGAGGAATGGCTCAGCCGCCTCGTCAGTGCCGAGCACCTCCTGAGGGACGGGGAACACAAGAAGGCACGGCGCTCGATCAACGACGTGCTCGAAGAGGTCAGCGATCGCGTCCAGGGCGGCGACTCCGTAGGGACTCTGCTCGCGAATGCCGTGCTGCTGCGGGCCGTAGCCGAAGCCGGTCTCGGGAGACAGGAGGAGGCTCTGTGGGACTGGTATGCCTCGCGGGCGCTGGATCCATCGATCGAGAGTCGCGACCTGTCCTCCCTCGGTCCTGCCGCGGCGATCCTCGAGCGCGAACGCGAGTCTCCCCGCGGGATCTCTCTGAGGCGGCCTCCCTCGACACCCGTTCGTCCGATTCGACAGCCACCGATCGACTACCCCGCCGGAATGCACTCTGCCTGCGTCGAAGGAACAGCCGTCGTTGTCGTCATCGTGGGTCTCGACGGGCGCCCCGCCGCCCCACGAGTGGTCGCGGCGCCCTCGGGCGCGATGATGGCGTTCGCCTCGCTCGAGCACGTCCGGAAATGGAGGTTCCGGCCGGCCCAGCGAGACGGCCGGTCGGTGGAGGCCACGTACTCGGTCGCGGTGAACTTCAGGGTGCCCGACTGCAAGAACGTCTTCGCTGTCGCGGCACCTGAAGAGGAGGATCGGCAAGGGCCTATCGTGACGCTCCCGCCGGCGACCAGCGAGGACTTGCCCGTTCGACTGACTATCGAACGACTCGACCCGTCGCCCGAGAGTCCGATGACGAACCCCCGCATGCTCCGGATCCGAGTCCGCTATGAAGTCCCCGAGGCCCTTCTGGCGCGTGGCGAGGTCCTACTCCTTCCGCAGTTCGCACAGCGCGGGACCGACGACACCTTCCTCGTCCAGGAACCGGGCGCGAGGACGCACCTGACGGAGCCGTCCGGTACGACGACCCTCTACTACTCGATGAAGGACATCTGGGACCGCCGGCTGGCCAGGCCTGTTCGGCTCTGGATGCATGCGGTGCTCGCGGATCCGAGTGGGGCGATGGAGACCGTCGGGATCGCGGGACCGGTGGTTTACGCCACCGACTAGCCGAAGTGCCAGGCCACCTCGCCCCAGGGGTGACAGGACAAAGAGGTACAGGTACAAAGCTCGCTCAGCAACAGGTGATTTGTACCTGTCCCCCTTTGCCCCCCAAGGACCATTGGAACCCGACATGTCGACAAAATCATCTTTGTGCGACATGTCCGATTGACATGTCGTCCTCGACGACATAGCCTGACGACATGTCGCCAGAACAGAATTTTGACGACACGACTCGGTCTTGGGTGCCGGACCGTCCCCACAACGATCTCCCTCTTCTGCCTCCCAAGGTCGAGCTCGAGACCAGGCCGGTTCTGAAGGGCTGTGTCGAAGCGCGGGCAGCGCTGGGTGAGCTCAAGCAGGCCTCGGAGCTCATTCCGAACGTCGACATGCTGATCAACACCCTGCCGGTTCTCGAGGCGCGAGCCAGCTCCGAGATCGAGCACGTCGTTACGACAGCCGACGCCCTGTTTCGCCACCTGAACGCCGAGAAGGACGCCGATCCAGCCACCAAGGAGGCGTTGCGATACCGAGATGCGCTCCTCGGCGCCTTCGGGGCTCTCGGCCGGAAAGCCCTCTCCGCTCGCACCACCGAGGAGATCTGCAGCCGGATCAAAGGGGTCGACATGAGCGTGCGTCGCGATCGCGGCACGCACATCGCCAACAGGTCGAGTGGCAAAGTGATCTACACCCCACCGCAGGGCGAGGATCTGCTACGCGGCTTGTTGGCGAACTGGGAGACCTTCCTACACAACGCCACGGACCTCGACCCCGTTGTTCGCATGGCCGCCGGCCACTACCAGTTCGAGGCCATTCACCCCTTCGCGGACGGCAACGGGCGCACCGGTCGCGTAGTCAACATCCTCTTTCTCGTCGAGCAGGGTCTGCTGCCCTCCCCCATTCTCTACCTCAGTCGATTCATCATCGAGCGAAAGGTCACCTACTACGATCTTCTCCGCCGCGTCACCGCCCACGGAGCCTGGGAGCCGTGGCTGCTGTTCATGCTGGAGGGTGTTGCCGAGACAGCCCGGTGGACGACGGCGAAGATCGCTGCCATCCGCGCGCTCGCCGACCACACCGCCCAGGTGGCACGAGAGCGTATCCCGAAGATCTACAGCCGCGAGCTGATCGACACCATCTTCATCCAGCCGTACTGCCGAATCGGCAACCTGGTCGACGCGGGCATCGTGCAGCGCCAGGCTGCGTCGCGGTACCTCAAGGCTCTGGCCGAAATCGGCATCCTGCGAGAAGAGCCCCACGGGCGGGAGAAGCTCTTTGTCCATCCGAAGCTGCTGCGCCTGCTGACCGAAGACGCGAACAGCTTCGAGCCCTACGGCGGATAGGCCCGAGGCGACCTCGCAACGGGCGGGCCTCCACGCCACCGAAGCCAGAGTCACGCTCGGGTGTATGCTAACCATCAAGCCCACTGGAAGCTCATCTACCCGGACGGTCGGGTGGTCCCCGAGCGCGGGCCGATGGGCAGCTCCGGTGGAGGGGAGCGAAGTGCGTCGGCGCCGGAGATCAGACCATGGAAAACCGAATCAGGGACCCTCTGCAGACACATAACGAGCGAGAGGAGAGAGAGGAGACCTGAGTGCCGAAGTTCGTTCGTCGAGCTCATGCGGCTCTGGTGGCGACTCTGGCCGCCATGATGCCTGTCGCCGCGCAGCAGCGCTTGGGAGATGAGTTCCTGGTCAACACCGTGACTTTCCACTTCCAGGACTATCCCGATGTCGCTCGCGGCCCGAATGGTGATTTCATCGTCGTCTGGCGGGACTTCCTGAGCGGAAACGTCGACGAAATCGTCGGGCAACGCTTCGACAGACTGGGTAGGTCGCTCGGTGGCGAATTCCAGGTCAACGCCTACCCATCACAGAAGACAGGACCCTCGATAGCCACGAGCGCAACAGGCGCGTTCGTCGTTGTCTGGGCGGACTACGGGATCGGCGGAAAGCGCGGGATCTTTGGTCAACGCTTCGATGCCGCCGGAGTTCTGAGCGGCGCCGAGTTCCAGGTCAACACCTACACGAGCGGCCTGCTCACGAGTCCAGCGGTGGCGACCGGCGACGAGGGTGTCTCTCTCGTCGTCTGGCGAGCATCTTTCCAGCGAGACGATATCTACGGCCAGTTGTACGACCGTGCTGGCGATCCGATCGGAGGCGAGTTCACGGTCAACACGTACACGACCAACGAACAGCGCTCCCCAGCCGTTTCCTCCACCGGTGAAGGTGGCTTCGTCGTTACATGGACGAGCGCCGGGCAGGCTGGCCCGGGCCTCAACATCTTCGCTCAGCGCTTCGACACAACGGGAAACCCGCTCGGCGGCGAGTTTCTGGTGAACACCTACAGAACTGGCCTTCCCTCGACACCCGCGGTGGCCGCGGATGGAAATGGCGCCTTCATCATCGTCTGGAAGGACTTGGGTGCCAGCTCATTCGATGTCTTCGCTCAGCGGTTCGCCGCGAATGGGCAAGCCCTCGGTAGTCAGTTCCAGGTCAACACATATACGCCATCGGATCAGACGCTCCCTGATGTGTCGGTGGATGGCGAGGGGAACTTCGTTGTCGTTTGGGAGAGTCGAGACCAAGATGGCGACGACAAGGGAGTCTTCGCTCAGGTTTTTCTTCCGGATGGCACGCCGCGAGGTGGTGAGTTTCAGGTCAACACCTACACAACCGATGCGCAGACGACGGCTGCGGTCGCCTCCGATCGCAGTGGCGACTTCGTCGTGATCTGGGAGAGCTTCCAGGACGGTAGCGCGGATGGAATCTACGGCCAGCGCTTCGCGGGTGCCGGCCTCCACCTCGAGGCGAGTGGCTCCTGCCCTGGCTCAGCAATGCTGACCGTACTGAACGCGCTTCCGTATTCCAGGGTCGCGATCGTAGCGGCAGCCAATACCAACGGCTTCGTCAAGGCCGGCACGATCTGCCCGGGCACCAGACTTGAAATCGGCGAGCCTTTCGCTCTACCACCGACCTTCTTGGTCGTCGACGACGAGGGCAGCGGATCAGTGACGATCGAGCTCCAAGAGGACCGCTGTTTCCTCCAGACGCTCGCGCTCGCGGATTGCTCCACCAGCGGTGTCGTTCGCATGTCGAGCACTCAGAACTGAGGACCCAAGCCGCCGCGACTCGACGATCGAGATCGACCTGAGCGACCTGGCAAGAGCACCAGAGAGCGGCTTCCCTTCCGCACCGTCGCCAACCGCCTCGCCGAGAACGTCGCCCGCGAAACGACAGGTCTGGTCGTTCCGCGCGAGGATGCCGTCTCCTCACTGCGCGGGAAGAAGCGGGACAGGTACAAAGCCCGCTCCGCAACAGGTGATTCATACCTGTCCCCCTTTTCTCCGCGGCGCTCCCGGGGAGAGCCGCGCCAGCCGAGGCTACTCGCCGTCCGCGAGGATCGTCGGGAGAGGCGGTGGCCCGGGCGGTACCATCGGCTCGTATTCGTAGTCGCCCAGCCGCTCGGCGTGCTCGGCCTTCATCGCCTGCCGCAGCTCCGCGTCCTCGAACAGATCGACCATCGTCATGGCCATCGCCTTCGCGGCGTAGAGCATCCCCTTGTGGCCGATCGACATGCCGCCGTAGGCGACGACGGCCCACGAGTGCCAGGGGGTGTCTTCCGGTGCGATCGCCACGCTCAGGCGGACCATCGGAACGACGAAGCTGACGTCGCCGGCGTCCGTCGAGCCTCCCTCGGGATGCTCCCTGGTCTCCTTCATCGGTTCGATCGCCCACTCCATTCCGACCTGTTCTTTTCCGGTGGCCTCCTGAATGCCCTTCGCGAAGGCCTGCTCCTCCGCCGTGTACTCGATCTCCCCGAGGTACTCCAGGTTCTCCTGCAACCGAGCGCCGCCGGCTCGGTTCGGGAGGATCTCGTGGATCCCCGAGATCAGCGAGATCTCATGGGTCACGTCGGCCATGATGGCCGCTCCCTCGGCCATCGCCTCGACCCTCTCCCAGACCTGGCGCATGCCCTCGCGCCGCGTGTCACGCACGCGGACCCAGATCCGCGAGTAGTCCGGTACCACGTTGACGACCTTGCCGGCGTCCTGGACGTGGTAGTGGATGCGCACGGTCGGCTTGACGTGCTCGCGGTAGTAGTTGATGCCGGTCGTGTAGAGCTCCAGGGCGTCGGAGGCACTGCGGCCGTTCCAGGGATCGGACGACGCGTGGGCGGACTGGCCCTCGAACTCGACCATGAAGTCGACCAGGGCCAGGCTGCTCTGAACGGCCGCCTCGGTCGTGTCGCCCGGGTGCCAGTCGACGATGACGTCCAGATCGTCGAAGAGGCCGGAGCGCAGCATCCACAGCTTGCCGAAGTACTTCTCCTCGGCCGGTGTGCCGTAGAAGCGCACGGTACCCTCGAGCTCGCCGTCTTCGATCAGCTCCTTGACCGCGATCGCGGTGCCCAACGAAGCGACGCCGAAGACATTGTGACCGCAACCATGCCCCGCCCCACCCGCGTTGCGCGGCTCCTTGTACGGCACGGGATTCTGGGAGAGTCCGGGCAGGGCGTCGAACTCGCCCAGAATGCCGACGATCGGGGAGCCCGAACCGTACTCGGCGACGAACGCGGTAGGGATCTCCCCCACACCTCGCTCGACCCGGAAGCCGTTCGCCTCGGCGTGGGAGGCCAGCGCCTCGGCCGACCGGCTCTCGTGGAAGGCCTCCTCCTCGAAGCCCCAGATGCGGTCGCTGAGCTCGACCAGCGTGTCGGCCTGGGCCTCGACGTTGGCGATGGCCCTCAATTCGTTCGGACTGGGAGCCGGCGCGCCCTGATCTGTGGCCGACGCCGGGGCGGAGATGGCAAACAACAGGACGACGACGAAGAAGCTCTGACGGATCACGGCGGGAGCCTAGCAGAGGGGAGCTCAGGCGACGGGTTCAGGCAATGGGCTCGAGCCGCGAGCCCAGGCTGTCCCGCCCGTCTCGGGATCTCGACCGGTCCTCGAGCTCGCCGCAGACCGCCGCGGCACGATAGGCGAAGATCCGCTCGAGGTCGGGAGCGACCAGCAAGCGGTCGACCCAGCGCCCCGCCGGAACCCGATAGCTCACCCGGTCGATCACCCGGGTGCCATCCTCGACCTCGATCAGCAGGTGCTCGTGCTCGAAGAAGACGAACGGTCCCTCGGCCTGCTGGTAGGTGAACAGTCGCGGCGGCCTCCACTCGACGATGCGGCTCCTCCAGCGACGGCGCAGACCTCTCCACTCCAGGCGGTACTCGATCTCGGTCCCTTCCCGGATCATCGGGCGCTTGTCGCCCTCGACCACGAGGCCGAACCAGGAAGGCGTCAGGCGATCGAGCTGACGAACGTCGCTCAAGAGGTCCGCCACCAGATCGATCGGCGCGACGACGGAGAACTCGTACTCGCGCTCGACGCAGGCGGCCCTCACGAGCGCCCCAGCAGGTACCGCAAGGCGTCGTCGAGGTTCGGGTGCCGGAAGGTGTAGCCGGCGCTCTCGAGTCGCATCGGATGGGCCCTGGTGCTTGCAAGCAGCATCTCGTCCGCCATCTCCCCGAAGGCCACACGGGCCATTGGAGCCGGCATCGGCAGAATGGTCGGTCGCCGCAGCACCGATCCCAGGGCGCGCGTGAAGTCGGCGTTGCTCACCGGGCGGGGCGCGGTGACGTTGAAGGGCCCTTCGGCCGCGGGCTCCATCAGCAGGTGATGGATCGCGCCGATCGCATCGTCGATCGACACCCAACTCATCATCTGCCGACCGCTTCCCACCCGTCCACCGACACCGGCGCGGAAGGGCGGCAGCATCTTGGCCAGCGCGCCGCCTTGCGGAGAGAGCACCACGCCGAGCCGGGCGAGCGCGACACGCATCCCGAGGGCGGAGGCCTCGAGAGCGGCCTGCTCCCACTCGTCGCACACCGAGGCGAGGAAGCCGTCTCCCGCGGGATCGTCCTCGGTCAGCGGTGTATCACCGCGATCGCCGTAGAAGCCGATCGCCGAGGCGGCGACGAAGGCCGGAGCCTCGGCGAGCAGGGCGAGTGAACGGACGAGGTTGCGCGTTCCTTCGACACGGCTGTGACGGATCCGCTCCTTCTGCTCCCGCGACCAGCGACGCGCGGCGATGTTCTCCCCGGCCAGATGCACCACGGCGTCGACGCGCCCGAGCGCTCTCGGATCGAGCAGCCCCCGCTCGGGAGTCCAACGAACACCATCGTCGCCCGATCGCACGAGCGGCACGACCTCGTGGCCGCCCGTCGTCAGCAGATCGCACAGCGCACTGCCGACGAGCCCACTCGCACCGGTGACCGCCACCCGGAGGCGCGGCCGCTCGGAATGGGCGGCGTGAAGCTCGAGATCCTCCGCCAGGACCCGGTGGCGATAGTCGAAGACCCTCTCGAGGTCCTTCCTGATTCTCTTGTGCGCCAGCAGCTTTCCCACGGCCCCTCCCGGTAGCAGATAGTCGACCTGGTCACGAAGCAGGCAGGACGCCTCGCCCTGCGGCTCGAAGTCACGCCGATGGACCCAGCACTTGAAGGGGCCTTCCACCTGCACGTCACTGAAACCCCGTCCCGGCCTGACATCACAGTGCTCGACAACCCAGCGGAACCTGAGCGGCCCCTTCACCAGATCGAAAGTCACCCGGCTCCCGTCTCGCATCTCGGTCAGCCCATCGACAACCGAGAGCCGCTGCCACGGCGGCGCCAGACGCCCGAACGCTCCCGGGCGCATGTACCAGGCATACACCCGGTCCGCGGGCACGGGATAGGTCGATTCCTTGGTCAGGATGCTCATCTCGTCGGGTGCACCCGCAAGGGGTGAGGTGTCCACAGCCGGCGTCCACCCCGACTATTCGACCGCGCCGGGCGACACGGATGCATCAGAGGACCCGGCAGCGTCGGCGGACCCAGGGGCAGACGCGGCTCGAATCGGGAAGCTCGTTCAGGGGCGGGCCGTTGTCCCGCTGCGAGTCAAACTGGGGGGCTGCGGTACGCTACGAATCGAGTGATAGATCGGGAGGAGTTGGTGACATTCCCCTCAGACCGATTCGTCCGAGCGCCGGTTGCACTGGGGTGCTTCCTTGCAGCGCTAGCTGCAGACGGCTGGTTCGTCGAGGCGCAAGAGCAGACCTTCGGTGAAGAGATCGCTGTACGTATGGTTGAAGTCGATGTCCGAGTGCATGACAGGCATGGCGTCTCTATTGATGACCTGGAGGCCGACGACTTTGCGCTCTTCGTCGATGGCCGTCCAGTCGAGATCGATTTCTTCTCGGTCGGGAGCTCTACCCACGGGAAGGAAGGTGGACCGGTCGATTCAGAAAGCGAGGAGCCAGCTCTCGCAGCTACCGCGCAGGCCACCACGGCGCTTCCGACCGTCGCGATCTACCTTGATCAAACCACCTTGCACCCTGCTGATGGAAGCCGCGCACTCGAGGCGCTAAGCGACCTGGCAATTTCGTTGGATGGCAGGGTCGCCACGACGTTGATGACTTTCGACGGAAGTCTTGCGATCCCTGTGCGCTCAACAACAAGTCACCAGCAGCTGGTCGATGCTCTGGAAGCAAGTCTAAGGCGACTGACGTCGGGGTTGGTCAATTGGAGCGCTGAAGCTCGCGCTGTCGAGCGAATCAACTCGAAGTATGGGGCAAGCGGTCGATCGGACGAAGACAAGGGCTGTGGCGGCCGCAGTAGCGATGGCCTCTGGAACGAACTCCTCCAGGACTGGCGAATCTACTCCGAAGAGCAGGCTTCCAGCGCCCGTGGAGCGATCGACGGCCTCCTGGAGGCGATCAGGACCGTGGGAGCCCTCCCAGGTCGAAAGAGCCTGATCTTCGTGAGTTCGGGGTTGACTCGAATCCCGGGGATAACGGTCAACGAGTACATCGCGCAACTCTGTCCCAACGAACAGGACCTGGTGCGTCGGGTGGCAAACGAGTATGACTTGAGTGCGACGCTCGCTCGTGTCACGGCCTACGCCAACATGAGAAGGGTGACCCTCCACACCCTGGATGCCGGCGGGCTACGTCCCCTGGCAGCCGCCACGGTACAAGGAGAGAGCTCGGTCGGTCGGTTCTCGGCCCACACAAGTCAGGTCAGGACTTCGAATCTTCAAAGCGGCCTCTTCACGTTGGCACGCGATACAGGTGGAGAGGCGGTGCTGAACGACAACCGGCCCGTCGGAGCACTCGCTCAGATTGACCTCGAGCAGCGGGCGGGCTACATCCTTGGCTTCCTCCGAGACCAAGTCCCGGACGATCGGCTGCACAGAATCAGGGTGCGACTCAAGCACAAGGGAAGAGGAACCCGAGTGGACTACCGGAGGTCCTTCGTCGATGCTCGACCCGAGGACCTCCTGGTGGATCGCCTCTTGGCAGCGCTGCAGCTCGGCAAGGAAGTCAATCCGCTAGGTATCGGTCTCTCATTGGAGAGCGCATCGAGCTACGAAGCCGAGCTTGTAGAAGTCTCCGTTCACGTCACGGTACCTGTAGCGAGCGTCATCAAGGGGCTTGAGCCAAGCTCGAGCGAGATGGAAATGAGAGTCCTTGCCGTTGCGATGGACTCCTCGGGGCGGCGCACGCTGGTCCGACAGAGCCGCATCCCGGTTCTCGACGCTAGCGGAGAAGACAGCTTCGAGATTCGGATGAAACTGCCACCTGTCGAGAGCTGGGGGCATCGGTCGGGAGAGTGACTGTCGGCGAGTGAGAGGGATCGCATCGACTACAGTCACGCCCGGCCGAAAAGCCAGCTGCGCGACGTGCGACCCAAGGAGTCCTCTGAGGAGACGTGAGAAGCAAATTGCGGCGCCAACTTGCGGGGAGCGCTCTCTCGGTCCTGACCCTCTCGCGTGAGGTCAGTCGTCCACGACCCGCATGATCCGCCGGCACTCTTGGAGAACGGTCAATCGAGAACCATCTGCGGGTTCTCGCCTGGCCCAAGGGTGACCTGTCCCTGCCATCTACGACCTGAGGTATCCGTCACTACAACCGTCCAAGTGCCTGAGGCCAGGCCCGGGACGACGACTCGCCCATGCGCCAGCGGCCATTCCGATTGGACGCGGGTCCACTCCATGCCACGGAATGGCCGTCCGCTCGGTTCGACGAGCTTGACAGTGGCGTTTGTGGGCTGGGTTTCGAGTGCCGGCACCCTGAGCTCGAAGCGAGCCTCTTCGGTCAAGGGAATGAAGATCGGCTCTCCAGGCAGGATGATCTCCTGCGACACGACGGCAGCCCCGGACGCCGAGACGAGAAGCTCCCAGGTCCCCGGCGGTACTCCTAGGCGGATTTCGCTCTGGCCCGTGCTGAAGATCCCTGAGAGCAACGTCCGGCCTGATGGGTCGAGCACCACTGCTGAGAACTCCCCCGCCTTCCTTCCCGAGGGCAACCCGACTTCGAGGTGAAGGCCTTCGGTGGGCACCAGGACGACCTCTAGTGCGTCCTGATCTGCATCTTCCTGGATGTTCACGACAAGCACCTCGGCAGCGTAGCCGTCACGCTGGACCATCAATCTGTAGGTGCCGACGGAGGCGTCAGCGAACCTGAAAAAGCCAGCCGAGTCCGTAGTTGTACCCGTTCCTGATCGCACTGGATGTGCGGAGGGGCCAGAGTCGAAGGGCTCGAGCCGCACAGCCGCGCCATGCAGAGGCTCTAGGGTGGACGCATCGAGGACGTGGCCGCTGACCTCTGCTGCCGCCACCCGAACCACGATGTCGGTGCTGCTCGAGAGGTCGATTTCCTCCTGGTGTGCCAGACCGCTGCGGAAGCCTCTGACGCTGAGCGTGTGAAGGCCTGACTCGAGACCCTCGAGGACAAAGCGGCCGGCGTGGTCGGCGTTAGCCCTGGCGTTAGAGGCTACCTCGATGCCCGAGGCGGCGACTCGGACCCCGGGAACCGGCTCGGTGCCTTTGAGAACCACCCCGCTCAGCGTCAAGCCCCCTTTATCAAACTGGAGGTTGAGCTCTGTCTCGTGGAACCCCTCGAGCAACTCGACGCTCTCGCTAGCTTC
Organism: Candidatus Multivoradales bacterium; assembly: GCA_965223875.1. GTDB lineage: Bacteria > Acidobacteriota > Thermoanaerobaculia > Multivoradales > JAHEKO01 > CBDCXS01. Next base: position 878,619 of record OZ245024.1, read on the forward strand.
GAGTCCCCTGCCGGCGACGCGGGCAAAAACGGAGTGCCTTCCGGCCGCCAAACCGTCGATTCTGTAGGTGCCGTCTCGCGACACGAGGCCCACGGACCAATCACCCGTGAACGAGGTGGCAAAAACCTCGGTGTCAGCGTACTCGCTCCCGTCGAGGCCGGAGAGTCTCCCGACGATCGCAAGGCCCACTTCGAGGTGTACATCAACGCCCGACAGGCCGCCCGGGCCAAGCTCGATTCCCTCTCGCACACCGGGCGCGAACTCAGAGGCCTCGGCCCGGAGTGAATAGGTTCCCGACGGGAGGCCGCTGAAGGAGAAGACACCGGAAGACGCCGTCACTGATTCGCGCGTCGCGATCTCACCTTCGAGGTGAACGTGTGCGCCATGGACAGGACTCCCGGTCGCGTCGAGGACTCTCCCCGAGATCTCGGCTCCAGCCTCGAAAGAGAAGTCGAGGTGGTTCTCGCCGAGGTCGACGTCAATCTCGCGGCTCACTCGCTCGTAGTCGTCGTGCATTGCAACGATCGTTCTGCGCCCCGGCGCCAAGCCCTCGATCTCGTATCGACCCTCGCCGTCGGCACTGGCGAAGAAGTGCGGCGACGTTGCGAAGGTGTTGTGACTGTCAGTGACGCGCAGCTGGGCAAAGGCGACACCCCGACCAGCCGGATCAGTTACCCGGCCGGAAACGGTGGCGCCCGGGCTGAGGACGATCTCAATGCCCTCCAGGTCCTCGCCGGGCGCAATGGTGAGGCTCCGCATCTGGTGAAGCGAATAACCACTGGCACGAGTTGTAACCGATAGGTCACCGGGTTCGACCCCGTCGACAAGGAAGGCGCCCGTCTCGTCGGTCGTGGCGCGCCCTCCGGATCGTGATGTACTCCTGGCACCTAGTACAGTCCTGACTCGAAGCCTGACTTCGGCGCCACCGACCGATCGTCCGGCATCGTCGACCACGCGGCCACGAATACGTGAAGCTCGGATGAGTTCGACATGGGCCGGGGAGTTGGTCGGCGCCACAACCCCAACGGCACTCCCAGTCGCGAATCCCTCCATCTCAATTCGCAGGTCTACCCGATCGCCCCTGGAGCGGTCGGTGATCTTGAAGGCGCCGACACGGTCGCTGTAGGCAGCGGGCGCGGTGTCACCCGTATCTGAACTGGCAAACAGGCGAGCGCTCTCGACGAAGATACGTGCCCCTTGAAGCGGCGACCCGGTTGCATCCGTGACCCGGCCTTCGATCGGAGCGCCGAGGTCGAGCACGATCTCGCCAAGGTCGGTCTCGACGGCTGTCGCTGGAATCTCGAAGCTGAACCCACGGGTCGTTGCATAGCCGCTAGCCGAGGCTTCGAGGGTGTAGTGACCGGGCCCCAGATCGTGGGCCACGAACTGACCCATGGCATCGGTCGACGCCTCCACCACATCTCCGGCTCTGGTCCAAGCTGCGAGCTCCATCGTCTTGGCGTCGCCCGAGCTGGGGGCCTTGCGGACCCATACCGCGGCGCCGACGAGCGGTTCGCGATTCGGCCCCGTGAGCCGTCCGGTGGCACTCCGACCGTCCAGTAGCTCGATGTGGAGCTCGCGACGTGTATCGGTGCGTGGGTCCGTGAGAAAGACCTCCACTGGTGCGAAACCTCGCCCCTCAACGAGCAGGTAGTACGTTCCGCGAGGGTGCAGGCTGCCGATCGAGAAGCGCCCCTCTGGTGTCGACACGTCCTGATCGAGCTGGCTGCGTGCCCCGAAGGCCCCGCGACTCCCCTTATTGGCTAGGTCGAACCTGGCCCGAATTGTCGCCCCTTCGACCGGACGGCCCCGCTCGTCAAACACCACACCGTGGGCTCGCACACTTCGATACAGGCCTACGCTTGGCCCCCCGGCCGCGCCCGAAACGGATTGCACAACCTCCTTCAGGTAGCCGAGCTGAGCTCCCCAGACCCATGCACCTCCCCTGGAGCGCATCGCTAGCGAGTACTTGCCCGTTGCATCTGTACGGACGAAGGCCTCTGGGTTTCCTCCGGGCCAGGCAAGTGCACCGGCGAGAGCGGCACCGGTCTCGGCATCAAGGACTTGCCCCTCGATAGCAACGGCTGGCTGCAGAGTGATTCGCCGAGGGCGGTCAGGGTGAGCGGTCGCCGGATCAAACCAGGACTCGGACCAACCACCTTGGGGGCCCAGGATCTCGAGCCGCTCAGCTGCCTTCGCGAGAGGCACGAGAATACTGCCGGTCTCGTCGGTTCGCCCGAGCGGCCACCGCCTCTCGCTGATTCTGACGAGGGCGTCGGCAACCGGGCGACCGCGTGGATCGACGACCCTTGCTTCGAAGAGATCGGATGGTTCCAGACGCAGGGTCGTGGATCTCGTATTGACACCCGATCGGCCAGCTTCCAAGTAGCCGGGCTTGTAGGCACGTACCTGGAGGGCCTCGCCAGCACCACGGCCCAGGTGGGCGAGGCCAACCGCGTTGGTCAAAGCGCTCCGCGAGGCCGGATGCCAACTACTATCGCGGCCGAAGCCAGACCGCGTTCCGGGTGGTGCCGAGGCTGCAACCAAGGCTGCATCTACCGGCTCGCCATCAGAGCCGAGTACGCGCACCGCAACGGGTACCTCTCTCGTCAAGAGCAGAGGTGGTACTCGGCGACTCTCGAGGAGTGGGATGAGGGCGTACTCCATCGGCCGGTGATCCCGAACTGCTACGTAGAGCAGCCACATTCCGCCCTCCGGCGCTTCAAGAGTGAAGCTGCCATTGGGCCCTGTCCAAGCGCTGGCGGCTGGTTCGACCTGCAGAACTCCCTCGAGTGCCAGTCGAGCGCTGGACCTGTCACCCAAGAGGGGCAGCAGCAGCACTTCAAGTCCGCTGGCTGGCCGACCGTCGGGGAGGTGGACCTCACCTCGAACGGCAATCGCCTCTTGGGTCCAGGCCACCTCCCCGGCCACTAGGATCAGAGCAAGTAGCAGGGAAACCCGGAAGAGCTGGCTACGCTCGATCATGCTGGGACTCGCCACAAGGCGCGGCCTCGAGCCTCAAGAATAGCGCGATGCCAACCTGAGCACTTGGGAAGTTCCTCGCCATCCTCACCTCGCCTGTCGGAAGACGCGCCGCAAGGCGAATGCCACCTTCGCAACAGGGAAGAGATAACGGTGGAAGCTCTTCAAGTGCTCGTGGAAGAAGCGGGACTGCCACTGGTTTGCTTCGATCTCCGGATCCTTGCGGCTTGGCGCCTGAGTCGCGTGGACGTGATGCCCCAGCTCGTGAAAGAGCGCTGCTCAGCGACAATTAGTTCTGTGCACTGACGACAACTATTCCTGTGCAACCTGAAGGGCCTCGGAAGCAGCGGGAGCGGCCTTCGGGGGGGAGGGGAGAAACTCGGCTCTTTACCGATGCGGAGAGGAGCCGGGAGGTGGTCACGGATGCACAGGTGAGGAGACTGCTTGAGGAGATGAGCGACCACGGCCAGATTGGACTGGCGGCGCTGCGGTCGGGGATGCATCGCAACACAGCGCGCCGATATGTGGCGGCGGGCAAGCTGCCGTCTCAGCTCCAGGCCCGGCGGACGTGGCGCACACGCGAGGATCCGTTCGCGGAGGGCTGGGAGGAGGTAGCGGCGAGGCTGGCGGATGCGCCGGAGCTCGAGGCCAAGGCGCTGTTCGAGGATCTGATGCGCCAGTATCCGGGGCGCTACCGTGCGGGTCAGCTTCGCACCTTCCAGCGCCGCGTCAAGCAGTGGCGCGCCGAGCACGGGCCGCCGCGAGAGATCTTCTTTCCGCAGGAGCATCGGCCGGGCGAGGCGATGCAGACGGACTTCACCTGGGCGAATCGGCTCGGGGTGCGGATCGCCGGCGAGACGTTCGATCACCGGCTGTGCCAGTCGGTGCTGCCGTACAGCAACTGGCAGTCGGTGGTGGTGTGCCAGTCGGAGTCGATGCTGGCGCTGCGTTGCGGCGTGCAGCGAGCGGTGTTTCGACTCGGCCGGGTGCCGCAGTGGCACCAGACGGACAACTCGACAGCGGCGACGCATGATCTGTCGACCGGCAAGCGAGGCTTCAATCGCGAGTACGAGGAGCTGATGGAGCACCTCGGTATGAAACCGCGCACGATCGCCATCGGCGCCAGTCACCAGAACGGTGACGTCGAGGCCTTGAGCGGGTCTCTGAAGCGCCGTCTCGAGCAGCATCTGCTGCTGCGAGGCAGTCGGGACTTTCCGAGTGTCGAGGCCTATGGGGCCTGGATCGACGGTGTGCTCGAGCAGGCCAATGGCTTGCGCTCGCAGCGGTTGGCCGAGGAGCTGGCGCAGATGCGGCCGCTGTCGAAGCGGCGCCTGCCGGAGTATCGGGAGCAGTGGGTGCGGGTGACGTCGAACAGCACGATCCGGGTGCTGCGCAACACCTACTCGGTGCCGTCGCGGCTCAAGGGCGAGCGGGTCAAGGTGCGGGTCTCGGAGATGGAGATCGAGGTCCTCTACGGCGGCCGTCGCCAGCTGGTGATCGAACGGCTCTTGGGCGAGGGTCGAGCGCTGATCGACTACCGGCACGTGATCTGGTCTCTGGTCCGCAAGCCCTGGGCCTTCGCCCGCTACCGGCACCGCCAGGCGATGTTTCCGTCGGCGGTGTTTCGCCTCGCCTACGATGAGCTCGCCGAGGCCCTGCCCGAGCGCCAGGCGGATCTGGATTACCTCAGGATCCTCCACTTGGCCGCGGCCACAATGCAGTGCGAGGTGGAGGCCGCGGTCGAGCTGCTGCTCTGCCAGAAGCGGCTGCCGCGCTACGAGGCGGTGCGCTCGCTGGTCTCGACCGGCAAGCCCGAGATCCCGGCGATCAAGCCCCTGGCGGTCGACCTGCGGAGCTATGACGCCTTGCTGGTTTCGGAGGCGGGCTCATGAGTACGGCGACGGCCAGCGTCGAAATCCTGCTGCGCTCGCTCAGGCTGCCGAGCTTCGTGCGGGAGTGGAGAGAGGTCGCCGAACAGGCCGAACGCGAGGGCTGGGGCTTCGAGCGCTATCTGTATCAGCTCGCCGAGATCGAGGTCGAGGATCGCCGCGTGCGGCGCATCGAACGGCTCCGCAAGCGCTCTCAGCTGCCCCACGACAAGACACTGTCGACGCTCGAGCTCAACCGGCTGCCGGCCACGGTCCGCCGGCGGGTCCCCAGGCTGTGCGACGGCGCCTTCGTCGAGCAAGCCGAGAACCTCCTTGCCTTTGGCCTGCCCGGACGCGGCAAGACCCATCTGCTCTCGGCCATCGGACACGAGCTGGTCGAGCGCGGCATCGCCGTGCTCTTCGTCCCGGCCTTCAAGCTGGTCCAGCGGCTCCTGGTCGCCAAACGAGAGCTCGAGCTCGAGGCGATGCTCAAGCGCCTCGACCGCTTCGAGCTCGTCATCCTCGACGACATCGGCTACGTGCAGCAGAACCGCGAGGAGATGGAGGTGCTGTTTACCTTTCTCGCCGAGCGCTACGAGCGCAAGAGCGTCGCCATCACCTCGAACCTCGTCTTCTCCGAATGGAGCAAGATCTTCCAAGACCCGATGACGACCGCCTGTGCGATCGACCGGGTCGTCCACCACTCGATCATCCTCGAGCTGTCAGGTAAGAGCTACCGCGCCGAGGCGGCCGAGGGCCGCACTCGCAGGAAGGCCAAGTCCTGAGGCCCGACCTGTGGAAACCGCCCCCTCTTCCCCCGGACCCCCATCACCCCGACCGCCGGTCTGCCGGGGCGTGGAAGGCTGCTCCCCCGAGCCCCCACCCGCACCCTCCCACACCCCTTGGAAAACGCTCCGCGTTTCCCACAGCCCCGCGGCCTCGGCGGCGACGGGAGTGCACAGATCTAATTGTCGCCGATGCACAAAAGTACTTGACGCCGGGGAGAGCGCCGCTCCCACAGCAAGGTCTCGGGGCAGAGCAAACCAGAAGAGCCAGCGCGGCCATCCCTCGACGATGTTGTCGATGAGAAGGACGATTCTCGCCTCGTCCGAGCGCCACTTCTGCTGGTAGAAGCCCAGTGCGTCGCGGTAGGCCACCCGGGAACCTGAGCGATACCGATAGACGGTCCTCCTCCGCTTGCCGGACAGATCCTCGGAGGTCGTAATCGTTATAGCCCGCAGCCCAGCCAGGTACTTCTTGGGCACGGAGCTCAGCAACCGCTCGACGGTCGCCACAGCATCGAACGGAGGTCGGAAATCCCGAATCGACTCCAGTACCCGAACGGCCATTCCCTTAGACGCCTGCCAACAAATCACGCTTGAGTTGAGAAGGAGGGCGCAGCTACAAACTACACCAGGATCAAGAACGGCGAACAAGGTGATTGCCACGGAGCTCCTGGATCCTCTCGAGACAAGGTGCAACTCTTCGTCTGGGACCCGTCTGTTGACGACTCACTATATATACAGCTATATAGAGAGCTATGTCCCTCGACGCGATCCTGCTCGGTTTTCTCGAGCGCCCCGCCTCCGGCTACGAGCTGAAGCAGGCCTTCGACGATACGGTGCGCCACTTCTGGAGCGCCGAGCTCAGCCAGATCTATCCGACCCTCCACCGACTCCTCCAGCGGGGAGAGGTCGAGGTCTCGATCGAGCCGTCGACGAAGGGTCCCGATCGAAAGGTGTATCGGCGAACGCCCGCAGGAGAGGAGGCGCTGCTGCGATGGCTGACCGAAGGGCCGGTGGTCAAGACCGAGCGCTTCGGCTTTCTCGCACAGCTCTTCTTCCTCGGCCAGCTCGGCGACGAGAGCGCGACCCGGACCTTCCTCCAGAAGATCCGCGCCCACTTCGCCGACAGGCTCGCCCTGTTGCGAAGCGTCGACGAGTTCCACCGCCGCGAGGAGCCCGACTATCCGCTCCAAGCGGAGAGCGAAGGCTTCCACGCCTACCTGACGCTTCATTGCGGCATCGTCCGAACGGAAGCGAGCGTCGCCTGGTGCGACGAAGCGCTGGAGATGCTCGAACGCCGCCAGGCCGATCCCACGGCTTCAACTGGGCATCGATCGGCATGAGCTCGCGCTCGGAGCGGTGGCGTGACTGGGCCCTCGGATGGACGACCTTCGTGACGGTCTTCACCTGGACTCCCACGATGCGGATGTTCCTCAAGCCGGAGATCTCGCAGTGGTCGATCTTCGGCATCTCGGGAAGCGGCCGTAGCCCCGGCTTCTGGATCCTCCCGACGGCCGCGGTCCTGGCCCTGTTTCTGTTCTACCTCGAGGGGCGCGGCAGGATGCGGGGGCTCTTCCACGGTCTGCTCCTCGCCTGGCACCTGCCGCTGACCGCGGCCATCGTCTACGTCTCCCTCCGGCAAGGACCCGAGGCCAAGTTCGTCGGCGGAGCCTGGGGAGTCCAGATTCCCCTCCCGATCCTCGCCCTACCCTTCGTCTTCTTCTCCGCGCTCGCCGTCCGCTGGGTTCTGGCGGAACGCCGGGGTGAGATCCCGGTGCCGACAGCCCGCTGGACCGAGATCTCCGGCCGCAAGCTACTCGCTGCCGCGCTCCTCCTGCCCCTGATCGTCGCCTTCTTCGACCTCGGCGAGGGCTTCGACACCAGAGCCCGCATCGCGATCGTCGCCTGCGTCGTCCAATGGATCCTTCTCGCCGAGGGCCTGGGACGACCGAAGAAGCTCGTCGGACGCAGCGCCGTCGAAAGGGGGACAGGTACAAGGTCTGATCCACAGTAGGTCTTTCGTACCTGGCCCACTTGCCCCACCCGCCTCCCCGGGCTGCTGTGCCGCCTGGTCATCCCTCTCGTGAGACAATAGCCCTCAACAGGGAGGCGAGAGATGCCGAGAGCAACTCTGCCGCGCCCGGCGCGGGGCGCGAGAGTCGTCGTGGTGCTGGCTGTACTCGGCGCCGCCGTGGGGTCGTGCCGTCCGAGCGCGCCGACGATCGAGATCGACGTGGATCTGGTGCCCGGGCGCCAAGCGGTCGGTGGCCTTGCCGGGGGACCGCCACGCGGTGTCGGCGTCGCGGCCGTCGACGGGGAACGGATCGAGGAGCTGGTCGTCGGCGAGGTGCTCGTTCGAGCAAGCAGCGAGCCGACCTTACAGGCCTTCGTAGATCGCCACGGCGGCGAGGTTCTCTCCCGGCCTCCGAGCATGGTCGGCGGCGCGGCGCCCCCCACCGCCGCCCTCTCGCCCTGGGTGCTGGTACGCGTCGACCCGGCAACCGGCGACGAAGGTGCGCTGCCGGGTCACCTCGAGAGCCTCGGGCAGTCCGGTCGCATTTCTTTCTCGAGCCGCGAGACGGCGCAGACGGCCGCCATCATCGCTCGAGGGCTCGCGGACGGACTGATCGTCGTGCCGAACACCGTCTTCTACCCGACCGCCGTGTTCGAGCATCCGGATGACTCCGGTGGCAACATCGAGCTCGAAAGCGAGTGGTGGATGAACCAGGACAACGACCCGGGCACGCCCGGTGAGCAGGGCCTCTCGGTCGGGGTCGTCGACGCCTGGCGATACCTCGAGCACCTCGGCCTGCCACCCACGAACGGCACCTGGACTCCCGTCCGCATCGCCTTCCTGGACGCCGGCTTCAACCTCGACGAGACCACTGGCGCGCCACGCGACGGCAACCTCGACTACTTCTTCTTCGGCGCCGCGCCCGATCAGATCGACCTGATCGACTTCGACAACCTGGCCGGCGGAGCCTCGACGGAGACCAACTTCCAGGGTATCGCCGCCCCCTGGCATGGGCAGAAGGCGTTCGGTGTCGGCGGCGCGCGACCGCGCAACCTCTACGGCACGGCCGGCACGTCGGGCGAGTACACACTGCCGCTTCTGGTACGGATGGACTACACGGCCTCGGGCATCGCCGACGCCATTCGCACGGCGGCGATCAACCGCGCCGACGTCATCGTCGTCAACGCCTCCGGCAACTGCGGTTTCTGGTGCGACGCCTGGGAGCTCATCAAACCGACCGACGACGTGGAAGACCTCTTCGACTCCTCCATCCGTCTGGCCACCACCTTCGGCTCGATCGTCGTCGCCGCGGCGGGCAACGAAGGAGGTGACGTCGACGACCTCAATACCCTTCCCTGCGTGCGCGACCACGTCATCTGCGCCGGGTCGATCTTCGTCGCCAACAACGGCAACCTGGTCACACCGAACAACTTCGGGCGCGGCGTCGACATCCGCGCCCCGACCTGCGTTCTCTCGACAGTGTCGCCCGACTCGGCAGCCCTCGACGGCAACGACGTCGGCCGCGACGAGCTGCCGGTCTTCTGCGGAACCAGCGCGTCGACACCCTTCCTCGGAGGGGTCGTCGCCTTGATGAAGGCCGCCGATCCGACACTGCGATGGGACCGGGCCGAGGCGATCCTGGTCGAAACGGCGAACCAGGCGCCGGGCGTCTCGCCGGGCTGGGTCGATGCGCGACGCGCCGTCGAGCGCGTACGCCCGAACCAACCCCACGAGGTGCGCTGGAACCTGCCACCCGACGGCAGCACCCGTTCGCACAATCGTGAGGTCTATCTCCATGTGGACGTCACCGATCCGGAGCGGCCCGACGGCTTCCGCGGCGAGGTCGTGTTCTCGTCGAACCGGGACGGCGAGCTCTGCACGGCGGTGGGCTTCGTCACCGGCTGCCGTGGTCCCGTGCTCAGCCTGGGCGAGCACCGCCTGACGGCCGCCGCGACCGATTCGTTCGACCTGACCGTCGCCGCCGAAGCGCAGGTCACGGTGATCAACGAGATCCCCCTGACCCGCATCCTGCTCCCGTTCGACAACGACGTCTTCTCGGCCGACCAGACCATCAACTTCCGCGGCTACGGCTTCGACTGGGACGAGGTGATCCCGGAAAGCGCCCTGGTCTGGACGTCGGACCTCGACGGCATGCTGGGAAGCGGGCAGGAGATCACCGCCGATCTTTCGGAGGGCACCCACGCCATCTCGCTCACGGCGACCGACAGTCTGGGCCAGGCGGGAACGACCCAGATCTCGGTGTTCGTGCTCTCCGCCGGAGGTGTCCCGTCGGTGACCATCCAGACGCCGGCGAGCGGCAGCTTCGTCACCCCGGGAGACACGACGACTCTCTCGGCATCCGGCACCGATCCCGAGGACGGCACCCTGCCCTCGACGGCCTTCTCCTGGTCCTCGGACATCCAGGGCGCTCTCGGCACCGGCAACCCGCTCGACGTCGTCCTCGACGCGCCCGCCACCCCCTGCCACCCCGAGTTCCTGCAGCACACCCTCACCGTGACGGCGACCGACAGCGACGGCAACAGCGCCCAGCACACGGTGCCGGTGCTGGTCGGGGCGGTCTGCTAACGGCAGCCCGGCCGCGGCGACCCGGCTCCTCAAAAGGTCAAAAGGGGGACAGGTACAAAGCCCTCTCCACAAGAGGTATTTGTACCTGTCCCACTTTCCCCCTACCGATCCTCCGAGCGGCCCATCGGGCCGCTCGCCCACGACTCTCGACGGCATCGGAGACGTTTCCGCGGAAACGTCTCGCCGCATCGCCCGCGAATCGAGCCTCCTTCTCATCACCCATGACAAAACCGGCCGCACACTCGACGTCGGTCGCCGCACCCGCGTGATTCCGTCCGCCCTACGGCGCGCTCTCGACCACCGCGACAGGGGCTGTCGTTTCCCAGGCTGTGGACTCAAGCACACCGACGCGCATCACCTCGCTCACTGGTCCGAGGGAGGCGAAACGAAGCTCGGGGTTAGGCGCTTGGGTGGGATGATCGGAGCACCGTGGGTGCGATGGGCGATGGCGGACGCTGATCGCGGAGGTCCAACGAGTAAGACATCCCGTGGTTGGATGATCCGTGGAGTCCTCTCGCAAGCCTGGCCTGCTCCTGTGGCGGAGGCGGGAACCGTGCGCCGGTCCAGAGGGCGGACCCTAGAGGTGCTAAGTAGCCTGCAAGACGCTAGGGAACCTGCAGTGCGCCGCTGGTCTCACAGCTCGCGACGGCGAGAGCCTCGAGCCAGCAGCGGCTGGGCGCCAGGGTCATGGTGGTCGAGCCCATTCCCGATGCGTCCACCGGGATCCACGCTGGAGGCAGCTGAAAGGGCTCACCAATCTCGAAGGTCGCTCCCGCGCAGAGGCGGCCGCCCTTGGTGAAGCCACCCGTGCCGGCAGCTGCGATCACCGCCACCTCGGAGGCGGGCGGGGCATTCGAGACGGAAACGGTCACCGAGCCGGGACAGGTGCCGGAGGCGGTGAGGGTGGGCCGCGACGCCTCGATGTCGATGGCGTAGAGGTAGGAGTATTCGTCGGCCGGGGAGGCGACGTGGACGCTGCTTACGTAGGCCGTCGCGCCGTCCGGTGTGAAGCGGGGGCTGTCGGTCCCCAGGATTCGTGGCTCGGGAAAGGGGAGACCCTCGAGGTCGATCCGCCACAGCTCGCGACCGTCCGAGGCGTCGTAGGCCTTGATGAACCCCGGCTGGCCGAACGTCGGTACGCCGCTGGAAAGGAGTATCGAGCCGTCGGGACTGAGTGTCGGCTGGCCGAGGACCTCGAGCGTGTTGTTGCTCCACAGGGTGCGGCGCGCGATGCTGTCGTACGCCTCCAGAAGTCCCAGGTTACTGATGAAGTAGAGGTTGTCTTCGGCGTCGATCTCGATGTCGTCGATTCCGGTCGCCCACTGGCCCGAGTACTGCCACAACGAGCCTCCGTCTGTCGGATCCACCGCGAGGACGCTGAGCTCGAGCCGGCCCGGCACGAAGAGCGTGCCATCGGATCCGACCGCCGGCTCGTGGGGCGAGTTGACGCCGATGGCCTTGGCGAACACTTGCTCCCCGTCGAGAGTGAAACCGTAGAGCTCCGAGGTCCAGTCGACGTCGAGGTAGAACTGGTCGATCGCCCCGCCTGGCTGCGAGGGACCGAATCGCGCCTCCTTGCCCTGGCAGCCGAAGCACAGTATTGCCGGAGTGCCAGGGTTCGACCAGCGAAGGCCGCCGACAGCGGGTGTGAGGGAGATCGCTCCCAGCCCGCCGTCGTACGCCGCGTAGAGCATTCCGTCGGGCCCGATGGTGGGGGCCACCTGTACCCCCTGAGCACCCGGATCCCGGAACTGCCAGAGGATCTCTCCAGTCGGCGAAATGCGATAGATGGTCGCGATGCTGCCGACGTAGACCGAGCCGTCCGGCCCGGCGCTCGGCGGCACGTACGGGTACCAGACGACCTTCTGGATCCAGAGAAGGGCCCCCTCGGGCGACAGCGCGTAGACCAGACCCTCGGTGTCATTGTTCGTATGCAGGTAGATCGTCCCGTCGGGTGCCAGGGCCGGTCGGTACCAGAGGTTGCTGGAATCGGCCTCAAAGGTCCACCGGATACGGCCCTCCGGTTGGCGCGCACTCACCGTGAGGGCGACCTGATTGCTCACCTGACCTCCGGAGTCGACGTAGAGCGCGGCCGAGCCGAGCGGCGCGGACTCCGGGACGTAGGCGACGATCCGGGTATCGGTCCAGGTGCTGACCCAGGCGCTCAGCCCATCGACGAAAACCTCGCCGGAAGAGCCAAACCCGGTGCCATGGATCACGACCCGGCCGCTCAGCGGATACGTGGTCTTGTTGATCCCCGAGATCGCTGGCTGGGCGGCCAGTGCGGGGGCCATCCCGAGATCCAAGCAGAGCACCAGAATCGTTGCGAGGAGCGGGAGCCGAGCGATTCCCTGCATGACGTGACCTCCTGACTGAGACTGCTAGCTTTCCTGCTTTCCCGAGCTACCGCCAGCCAGAATAGCACCGTGAGGATGACAGCAGGATGACGGGCCGAGCGCGCCCGGCGAGTGGCGAGAGAGCGCCGAGACTCTGTACCTGTCCCCTCTTGATTCCGAGAAGTCGGCACGCTTCTAAGTAGCCGTTCTACATCCAAAATGCCAAGGACCCCGAGAACGTAGCGCAGCCTTCGATCTGAGAGGGTGTACCAGACGATTGGCCCCACCCCCTGGCTCGCGGTTCAGTTGCCAGCCCCTTTCGAGGAGCCCTTGTCTGGCTACCTGGGCAGCCTTGCACACGTGTCCGTCTGCATCACTCGAAAGCGGTTCCAAGTCAGCTACTGCAGCAGCTTCACCAAACTCGGCTGCGACCTCGCAAGCCCACACTCGGTGCCTCGCAACCTCCTCCGACACCCACAGGTCGAAGAGCACCCTCCAAGTGTCAGGACCAACGTTCGAGCGTAGGACCCATGCAGACTCGCGCCGAACCACCTCGGCACGATCGAATCGGAAGATCCTAACGAAACGCTCGAAGTCGCTCGCGACCCAAACTCGGCCAAGCGCCCTGACAGCTTCCTGCCGCGTCGCATCCTCCTTGGAGGTCAAGAGGCCCTCGAGCCCTTGGCGCGCAATGCTCAGCCTGAGGACACCCACGACCTCGCACGCTGTCCGTACGACATAGGGAGACTCGTCCTGGAGCCCCGCACAGAACAGGTCCGAGGCCTCACGGGAGCGCCGATGCGTGGCGAGTGCCTCCAGGGACTGGCGCCTGTAGCGCCAGTCAGGAGAGCTGGCGTGATGGAGGAGGAGGCGTCAAAAGGGGGCCAGGTACAAAGCCTGCTCCACTCTAGGTGCTTGTACCCCCCCTTTCTAGCTCCTTTCTAGCTTGTCCCCCTTTCCAGCTTCCCGGGTGCCGCGGCTGTACCGAGGGCGGTCCTCGGAATAGAGTGATGGGACTGCCACTCACGCCTGGTTGCGGGCCGGGCCCCAAGGCCTTCGGCAGGAAACCCACGACACCTCCACGGGACGAATGGCAGCGACCCAGAAAAGCACCCTTCAGAAGACCGGTCTCGTCCTCGGCCTCCTGCTCTTCTTCGCCACCTTCGCCATGGACCTGGAGCCCGGAAACCCGGCGCTCACTCGCATGGCGGCCATCGCCCTGTTGATGGCCACCTGGTGGATCACCGACGCAATCCCACTCTTCGCAACCGCGCTGCTGCCCCTGGTGCTCTTCCCTCTGCTCGGCGTGGAGACGGGTGGCGCCACGGCTCCGATCTACTTCAACAGCACGATCGTCCTGTTCCTGGGCGGATTCATGATCGCCCTCACCATGGAGAAGTGGCAGCTACACCGCCGCATTGCCCTCAGGATCATCCGCAGCATCGGAGGAGGGCCTGCACGGATCGTCCTCGGGTTCATGCTCGCGGCGGCATTTCTCTCCATGTGGATCTCGAACACGGCGACGGCGATCATGATGGTCCCGATCGGCTTGGCCATCATCCTGGAGATGGAGAAAGACTTCGGCGAGCAGGACACCCACGCATTCTCCGTGGGCGTGATGGTCGCGATCGCCTACGCCTGTTCCGTCGGGGGCATCGCCACGCTCGTGGGGACGCCTCCCAACCTCTCCTTCATCCGAATCTTCGCCATCACCTTCCCCGAGGCACCGCCCATCTCATTCGGGCAGTGGCTCATCCTGGGCATCCCCATCACCGTGGTCATGCTCGCCGTGAGCTGGTTCCTCATCACCCGGGTGTTCTATCGCGTTCCTGACCACGTCTCCGTGGACTGTGACGTCATCGAGAGCCAATACGCCGCCCTCGACCGGCTCTCGTTCGAGGAGAAGGCCGTGCTGACCGTTTTCGCGACGACGGCCTTCCTCTGGGTGTTTCGGGTCCCGATCGAGATCGGCGCCCTCAAGATCCCAGGCTGGTCTCAACTCCTGCCCTATCCCGAGCTGATCGACGACGGCACCGTGGCGATCGCCATGGCCTGTACCCTTTTCCTCGTCCCCACCCGCAGCCCCGGCGCACCCACGGCGACGGTCATGAGCGCTGACGTCATCCCCAGGCTCCCCTGGAACATCGTCCTTCTGTTCGGCGGTGGCTTCGCCCTGGCTCACGGCTTCCAGACGACGGGACTCTCGGCTCTGATCGGGAGTCGTTTCGAGGGACTCGCCGGGGTGTCCCCATGGATCCTCATTCCGGTGGTCTGCTTGACGTTGACGTTCCTCACCGAGCTGACATCCAACACGGCCACCACGGAGATGATCCTCCCCATCCTCGCGGCCGTGGCCGTCGCCACGGAGATCCACCCCCTCCTCCTGATGATCCCCGCGACGCTGTCGGCGTCATGCGCGTTCATGATGCCGGTGGCCACCCCGCCCAACGCCATCGTCTTCGGGAGTGATCGGATCACGATCCCCGAGATGGCCCGAATCGGTGTCGTTCTGAATCTGATCGGGGCGGCGGTGATCACAGTGGTGTTTCTCGTCATCGGCGCCGCCGTGTTCGGCATCGAGCCCGGTACGCTCCCGGATTGGGCTCGGTTCGGACGCTAGGGGTTGGCCGTTGCGGGAAGCGTTCGGTCCGTGCGCTGGTCTCACACACCGATGGCCTCTTTCGCGCCGGGGTATCATGTCGAAAGCCCACTGATCAGCCGACTCGGGCGGCTTCTGAGGAGCACGCGGCCGGTCGGCCAACTCGGGAGCCAGCTCATGTGGAAGACGAGCGAGACCTTGAGCGCGCCGCCGCCAGTCGCCAGCGCCGCCAACGAACCGCATCGCCGGCGACGTATGTTTCGTGTCGGCTTGGTCGCGTTGGTGCTGTGTGCCGTTCATCCGCTCTCTTCGTATTCCCAGGCGGACGGCCGCCGGGAGTCGTGGCGCGAGCCCACGACGGCGACCAAGCTGCTGGCCAGTGACGGCGCAATGGACGATTGGTTCGGCTGGGCAGTCACGATCTCCGGGGACACTGCCCTGATCGGCGCGAGGGGTGACCAGGATCAGGGCCCCAGCACGGGGTCGGCTTACGCCTTCGTCCGCGGAGGTGGAACCTGGGTCGAACAGGCCAAGCTGACGCCCGATGACGCCCAGGCGAATGCCCTCTTCGGTTACTCGGTGGCGCTGTCCGAAGACACCGCGTTGATCGGTGCCGCCGGAGATGGCACCCCCACCGGCAACTTCGGTGCAGCGTACGTCTTCGTGCGCGAAGGCGACGTCTGGACCCAGCAGGCCAAGCTCGTGCCTGAGGCTCCGGGGGCCTACCGATTCCTGGGTTGGTCGGTCGCCCTGGTCGGCGACACCGCATTGGTCGGCGCCCCGTGGACCGATGGATCCAAGGGAGCCGTCTACGTCTTCGAGCGAACCGGCGACGTGTGGACGGAGAAAGACAAGCTCGTGGCCTCCGACGGCCAGGGTGGCGACACCTTCGGCCGATCGGTGTCGCTGTGGGAAGACGTCGCGGTGGTGGGAGCCGACGGCGACGATGACGAAAGCACCGACTCGGGTGCGGCGTATGTCTTCCGCCGGCAAGGCGTCGTCTGGAACGAAGAAGCGAAGCTCAAAGCCGCCGACGCGGACCTGAGTGACCGCTTCGGAAACGCCGTCTCCATAGTGGAAGACACCGTGGCGGTCGGCGCCTATCAGGACAGCGAGAAGGAATTCCAGGCGGGCGCGGCGTACGTCTTCACCGGGGACGGCGGCGTCTGGACCGAGAAGGCCAAGCTGCTCGGCGCCGCGAGTTCCGGTGCGGAGTTCGGAAACTCGGTTTCGACCTCTCCCGGTCAGGTGCTGGTCGGAGCTCCGTGGCTCGGTGCGAACGCCCCGATCTCGGGAACGGCATATCGCTTCGTCGAAGCGGGAAGCAGCTGGATCCAGGAGGAGAGGATCTTCGCCGCCGACGGAGAGCGATGGGATCAGTTCGGAATCTCCGTTTCACAGTCCGATGACACGAGCCTGATCGGCGCCCATCTCGACGACGACAACGGCATCGACTCGGGCTCGGCCTACATCTTCGCGCCGTCCGCACTACAGCTCTCCGTGGAAGGGACCTGCCCGGGTAGCGTCACCGTGACCGTCTCGGGAGCGCCGCCCAACTCCGAGGTCGGCGTCGTGGCGGCCGCCAACACCAACGGCTTCACCAAGGGCCGCACCCTCTGCCGTGGAACGATGCTCGAAATCGGTGAGCCCTTCAAGTTGCCGCCGTTGTGGATCGGGGTCGGGAGCACGGGCCAAGGCTCACGCAACACGACGCTGGAGGAGGACCTCTGCTGGATGGAAGCTTTGGCGCTGGACAACTGCGACACCAGCGGCGCCGTGTTGGTGCCCTGACGAGGGCGCAGGCCGCAACGCCCAGCTCGGCGAAGTCCCAGACGGCGGCCAGTGCGATCGAGGTACTGAGCCTGAAACGCCCTGGGTCGGAGAGTCATTCGGCTCGGCTTGAGCCCAGCACGCCCAAGACGCAGCTCAAGAAAGCAAGATCGTCCCGAATCCCCCCAGTACTTCTGGCGATTTCCCGCGTTCTTCGGTGTGCAGGCCCAGGAGAGACCATCATCGGATCCGGCGCGCCGGCAAGCCCCGCGGGCCTGGGTTGAGAACAAAGCCGAGGACATCGCCTTCTGGTGAAAGCCGGAACTCGAGAGTGTCGTCCCAGAAGTTGTCGAGGAAGAAGACCGTCTCAGATTGCGGCAACACCTCGATCTGACCCTCTTCGGGAAAGAGCTCGAGTCGATCGATTCCAGCCTCGAGACGTCCCAGCAGCAGGCCGTCCGCTGAAGCCTCGAGGCTGACTTCCACCCCGGACCGGAACTCGTAGACGCCCGCCAGACGCTCGAGAGCGGGTTGTGGGACCGCTACCCTGGTCCGGGTGGCTGTTGGCAGCGCCGGAAGGTCGATGGGGATACTGGCCAGCACCGCGTCCCACGCCACTTCGCCGGCATGGATCGCCAGCCGACCGAGGGGCATCTCGGGATCGTCGACGGCCGCGGTCGTCGCCACGAAGACGACGTCGCCGTCTTCGCCGGTGTTGAAGGGCTGAATCGCCCGCGCCATCGACGCCTGCACCTCGATCGCCAGGCGGCGGAGGGACCCGTACTCGAGCTGCCGGTTCACCACCACCACCGTAAGTGTCGTATTCGAGGTCAGGCCCTCGGTCGCGACAGGTCGGAGACGGCCGGCCACCTGGTCCTGATACGCGGTCTCTTCCAGGGAGGCGAAGTGATCCGCCACCCGGTCCATGTCTCGATGTCGACACCGGGCGACGTTGCCGTCGCGATCGACGATCGCCCCCCAGGCGTTCACCACCGTAAACACCGCGATCTTGGTCGCGCCGATTTGACGGAAAGCGGCACCTTGGCCGCTGGGTATCCACTCCTGAAAGAAGCCCCCTTGCCAGACGCTGCGCCCGGCGCCGCGAGAGCCGAGTGGAAACACGCCGGGGCGGGCGTTCCTGAAGGCGACTTCACCGAGTCGAACGTCGGGGTATACCTCGGTATAGCGGGCGCCGAAGTCGTAGACGATGGCACCGGCGACCTCGGCGATGTCGCCGTCCGAGCGGGTGTTCGTGCGGCCTGTCCTGAGCATCGCTCCGGCGACGCCGGTCGCCGCCTCGAGTCCGTAGGCCGAGCCGCCGGAAAGGACGATCGCCTCGATGTTGCCGTCACCGTTACCTGGAACCAGCAGGTCGGTATTGAGAGTGGCGACAAAGCCTCCACGCACATCGGCGACCACCTGGGCGCCTTCGGGAAAGTAGAAGATCGTCGTGCCGGTAGGGCCTTCCTCGTACTCGGCAATACCGATCTCGAGCCCCGGAAGGTCGAACTCGAGACTGTGGCTGCCGAAGTCGACCACCGGCGTAGGTCGCTCGGTGGGCGAGCCCTGAGGCGACGGAGCGGGCTGTGCCGCCGCTGGGAGAGCCAGGGAGATCGCCGCAAACGTCAAAGGGAACATCCGATTGAGCATCGTTCATCCTCTCTGGGACGATCAATCTACCAAGGCTCGGTTGAGCACTCTCGAAGACTTCCCCTGGGAAAGAGCCTGGCCCCCTGTTGGTCCCCCGAGCTACCTCCAACCGCTAGAGCACCTCCAGGATGAGCTCCTCGAGGTCATCGCGGGCGTCGGTGCTGACGAGCCGGCCCTGGCGGTCGACGAGGAAGACTTCCGGAATCGAGCCCACACCCCAGGAGCGCGAGAAGTCGCTCTCGTAGCCGTTGCCCTGGTAGTAGATGGGCCAGGGGACGTCGTAGGTATCGAGGAATCGCTCGAGGGCTTCCCGACCACCGGCCTCCTCCGACTCGTCGAGACTGACGCCCAGGAACTGAACACCGCGCTCGCGGTAGGTCTCGTAGATGCGACGCATCTCGGGAAGCTCGGCGACGCAGGGCATGCAGGTGGTCGACCAGAAGTCGACGACCAGGACCAGACCCGCGAGATCGGCGGCGCGGATGGCCTCTCCCGAACGGAAGGCCTTGAACTCGATCTCGAAGCGCTCGCCAATCGCTTCGAGCCGCCGCAGCATGCCCTCGGCGAAGACGCCCCAGTGCGTGTCGGGATGGTCGCGCAGGATGCGATTCCAGGCCGTCTCTACGCCTTCCCGGGCCGCGCCCTCCGCCAGCGCCAGCTCGGAGAGGAGCCCCACGCAGCGCTCGTCATTCGGGTAGTGATCGGTAAAGGCGAGGATGCTCTCGAGCTGCTCGTCGCTACCGGGCCCCGCGTCGCGGGCCGCCAAGACGGAGCCGAACCTGGCGCGCCAGTACCCGGCGTGCCGTACCACCGCTGGATCGTCGGTCTCGGCCAGTCTGGCGTCGACATCGGCCAGCACCTCCTCGGCCACCATCTCCGGCCTCTGGTTCCATGCGAGCAGCGCCCAGCGCCGGTTCTCCAGCTCGGGGATACGGGGGTCCTCGGAGTGGGCGCGGATCGCCTCGAGGAGGAGAGCGACCTTCTCCCGGTAGAGCTCGTGCTGGGCGGCCCGATAGGCATCCAAGTAGCCCGGCTCCTCCTTGCGTTCCGCGTCGAAAGGCGGCTCACCGACCGCCTCGACCATCTCCTGGTACTCCTCGATCGACGGTGGCTGGGGCGCGGCGCAGGCGGCGAGAATCAGGAGTACGAGGCCAGAAGCGAGGCGGAACACGGCGCTATTCTACTGCCGCTCGGGGAGTGGCCATGGTTTGTACCTGTCCCCATTTGCCCCCCATTTGCCCCGGAGGTTTTCCTCGTCGATCGCCGGGGACGGCTCGTCAGCACCCGCGCCCGGGACGACCTCGAGGAGCTCATCCTGGAGCTGCTCTAGGCCGGGGTTGCTCCGGGAAAACGGGGGGGAAAACGGGGGACAGGTACAAATCAGCTGCGGGGAGCAGGGTTCTGTGCCTGTCCCCCATTTTCTGCTGCCTGGTTCGTCCTCTTCCCCAGGCGCAAGCGCAAGACCCATTCCAGGTTTCTTCGCGAGCCGCCGAGATTTTTCTTGACACGTTTTCGGAGCCACATTTCGCGCGATCCGGAATCGCGACTGGAATGGTCCTGCCAGGCCGCTGCCGGCAGCCTTGGCGCCGCAAAGGGGCCTTCGTTCGACTGATCCCAAACCGGCCGAGATCTCGCGCTACCGGGCAACCTCGAAGGCCTGAAAACCAGGGCTTAGGATGGGGGCTACCGACCCGGAGAGCCTATGGACACACCCCTCGAGATCCCCACCAGCGTCCCATCAGTTGTCCCCCGCCCGGTTCCGCCCGAGCTTCGCGATGAGGCCGAGGTCGAGGCTTTGGGTGAGCGCATCGCCCACCTCTCGGCACTGCTGACCGCCACCGAGTACCAGCTCCTGGTACTCATCCGCGAGTTCGACGAACGCTATGGCTGGCGCGGAGGCTTCCGGAGCTGTGCCCACTGGCTCAACTGGCGCACGGGTCTAGCCATGGGAGCAGCGCGTGAAAAGGTCCGCGTCGCGCGGGCACTCGAAGAGTTACCGCAGGTCTCCACGGCGATGCGAAGTGGGGAGATCTCCTACTCCAAGGTCCGGGCACTCACCCGGATCGCCACGCCCGAGATCGAGGAGGACCTGCTGAACGTCGCCCGATCGGGCACGGCCGCTCATCTCGAAAGGCTGGTGCGTGCCTGGCGGCGGGCCGACGCCGCGAACGATCGCGAGGCCGAAGCGGCACGGCACGCCAAGCGACACCTCTGCCTGATGACCGACGCCGACGGAATGGTCGTCGTCCGCGGGCGTCTCGATCCGGAGACCGGGGCGGCGCTGATGCGAGCCCTCGATGCGGCCGAGCAGGTGCTGTTCGACGAAGGAACCGACGGGACCTCTCCGAAGGCAAAACGAGGAGGGCGAAGACGAGGACCAAGCTTCGCCCAGCGTAGGGCCGACGCCATCGGGCGCGTCGCCGAGGCAGCACTCGCGGGCGGGCTCGACAAGGGAACTCGGGGTGACCGCTACCAGGTGGTCCTCCACGTCGATGCCACGAGCGGAAGTGAAACGGCCGGGTGCGAGTGCCGCTCGCCTATCGATCCTCCCGGCGGCAACTCGACTCAGATGAACCGCTCGGGCCGCCCGCCTACGACTCTCGACGACATCGGAGACGTTTCCGCGGAAACGTCCCGCCGCATCGCCTGCGACTCGAGCCTCCTTCTCAAGATCCATGGCGAATCCGGTCGCACACTGGATGTCGGTCGCCGCACCCGGGTGGTTCCGCCCGCCCTCCGACGCGCTCTCGACCACCGCGATGGGGGCTGTCGCTTCCCAGGCTGTGGAATCAAGCACACCGACGCGCATCACCTCACTCACTGGTCCGAGGGAGGCGAGACGAAGCTCGACAACCTCGTGCTTCTCTGCCGCAGGCACCATCGGTGCGTGCACGAGGAGGGCTATTCGGTCGATCTCGAGGAAACAGGGGCGGTCCGCTTCCGGGATCCTCAGGGAGAGGTACTGCCGCAGGCTCCCCCACTCCCAGACCTCGACCAGATCCCGGCGTCACCCGATGCGGCGTCCGCCCTGCTCGCCGGGCTGCTGGACGACCACAAGATCACCCTCGATCCGCAGGCGGGGATGCCCAATTGGAATGGCCAAGCACTCGATCTGGCCTGGGCGCTCGATGCGCTGATGAACTGAGCCAGGGGCGAGGAGGGCGCAAGAAGGACATACGGCTCCTGACCATGCGCCTGAACGGCAAAGGAATGAGGGGCCTCGAGAAATGAGGTGCCTGTCACCGAATTGCCCCGAATTGCCCACAAAGGCGAGTAGCAAGCTGGCCTCCACGGTCTGGTCTGGGTGCTCTGCCGCGTTCAGGTGTCGGCGGGTCCAACGTCTACTACCAAGCCGGGGGATGGATCAACCTGAACTGCCCGAGTTCCTCGGGGACCTGCCAACAGGTAATCGACGATGACTACGCGGCTCTGGGACCCAACCACCTTATCGAGTACGGAAACCAAGTCGTGATCCAAGGCTACAGTGCGGAGTGGCCGCCAGAAGAGTGGCCGCCGATCTACTAGGGAGACTTACTGTGAGACCAATATGGACATTGCTAGCGGTGCAGCTGCTGTGTGCCTCCACAGCAATCGCCTGGGAGCCGACCGACTGCCCCGGGGGGTACCTATCTGCGTGAGCTCGGCCTCGAGGGGACGATATCGCAAACAGGGATCGACCAACGATCCAGGAATACAAAGTCGTTGCTCGCCATCGAATCCCGGGTGGAACCGTGCCCCGACCGCGCGGATCAGTCGGGCCAGGGGCGTTCCGGGTCGTAGTCGAGGACCTCGACGGTCGGCAACGCGTCGCGGTCAACGACGCTCCCGCTCTGGATCACCATCGCGATCTGGCGTAGGTTCGCGATGTCCTCGAGAGGATTCGCCGCGACGACCAGCAGATCGGCACGTTTGCCGACCTCGATGGTGCCGACTTCGTCGCCCAGACCGTACGCCTCCGCGCCGTTGCGGGTCGCCGCGATCAGAATGTCCATCGGCGCGGCGCCGCAGTCTTGAAGCCCCCGCATCCGATCAAAATGAGCCCGTCCCAGCCGACCCCACACGGTGGGCCCCAGATCGGCGGCTTCCGGCCCCTGGTCGGTGGCGAGCGTGTAGCGCACACCGCTCTCGAGCCACACCCTGACCGCCTCGGCGCGTCGGTCGAAGTTCTCCGGGGTCAGCCAGAAGCTTCGGTGCTGCATGATCTGGTTGAGGTAGGGAGAGTCGGGGTGCTCGGCGGCATCCCAGGACGTCGAGATGCGAACCTGCTCGCGCTCGGGAATCGACATCAGCGCGGCGTAGGCGCCCTGTCGCTCGATCTCTTCGATCGACCGCCGAATCGACTCTCGCTGCTCCTCGCTCGCCAGGTGCCAGGGCGTGTTCATCACGTTGGGGTGCTGCAGCAGATCCGGCTGCAGCTCGACGGCGACGCGCAGGCTCTCGACGGTGAAGGTATGCGTCTGGAAGTGAACGCCCGCGTCGCGGGCGGCCTGACGCATGGCGAGCAGGGCCTCACGCGAGAAGAGCATCGGCTCCACCGGTGCGATGCCGTGCGCACTGACGCCCACCTTCAAGAAGTCCGGCCCCTTAGCGAGGTAGTCGCGGATCGCCTCGCCGACCTCCCGCGGTGTCATCGCGATCAGGGCCGGACCGACATCGTCCTCCCAGAGCGCGTCGATGCGGCGGCGGATCTGCGGATGGACCCAGCCGCCGTAGCGCAGGCTCAGGCCGCGAATGTCCCAGCTCCCCATGAAGTAGGTGCTGAAAGGACCGCCGGTTCCGACGATGTTGCCGGCCACCAACACACGACTGCCGGGCAGCTCACCGCGCGCGATGCGATCGCGCGCCTCGAGCAGCGGCGCCAGAGGACCCCAGGAGTCGGCCACAGTCGTCAGACCGTACTTGAGCGCGACCTGGGCCGACTGGATGGCGATGTCGGTCAGACGGTCTTCGTACTTGACGAAGAACTCGGGCACCGTCGTCAGGATCAGGTGAACGTTGGTGTCGATCAGTCCCGGCGTGATCCACCGCCCCGCCGTATCGACGGTCTCGAGGTCGTCGGGTATCGGCAGGGACGCGCGCCTGCCGACGGCTTCGATACGGCCACCGCGAACCAACACCACGGCGTCTTCGATCGGCTCGCCTCCGGTCGCCGGAATTACCGTCCCGCCGACAAGGGCGAGGTCACCGTTGGCGGCCCCGAGCGGCGCCGCCGAAACGAGAGCGACGGCCAGGGAAAGGCCGAGCACCAGCTGGCGGATCACCGGCGCCGGCCCTGCGGTTGCCTCTACGGTCGGAAGCTG
Source organism: Candidatus Multivoradales bacterium (assembly GCA_965223875.1). GTDB lineage: Bacteria > Acidobacteriota > Thermoanaerobaculia > Multivoradales > JAHEKO01 > CBDCXS01. The sequence goes on from OZ245024.1 coordinate 902,509, forward strand.
ACCCACAGGCCTATGGTACGCGGACGGATGCTGGAGGCCCGCACCGCCTCCATCGCCTCCGGCGATCCGGTCGCCGTCGACGCCCCGGCAAAGACCTGCAACAGCGGGATCTCGTCCGTCAGGTTCTGCACCACGAGCTTGACTTCCCAGTCTCCGAAGTAGACACCGGCCGAGGCGTTGACGACGTCCTGTGCGGGAATCGGCACCGCCCCGTCGTTGCGGTTGAACCCCTCCGTCGTCGTCGCGTCCTTGTGCCAGTAGTTCGAGCGGACAAATCCCGCGACGTCCTCACTCAGCAGGAAGTCGTACCCGACGTCCGCCGACCAGGTGTTCTTCGGGGTGCGTCGCAACTCGTCCCCCTTGCTGATCAGGGAGCCCACATCAGGAAACACCACGGCATCCGACTGGAACTCGTTGGTGTTGTACGAATAGCCGACGTTGGCGTAGACGCCTTCGGCGATGTAGTCCTGGGTCGCCACCTCGATCTCGAACCCCTGGGCCTCGAGATCGGAGGCGTTGGCGGTGAAGGCGAAGACGCCCACCGAGTCGAAGACGACCGTCTGAACGTCCTCCCAGTCCATCTGGTAGAGGGCGGCGTTCAGGATCACGCGGTTCTGCGCCCAGCCGGACCGGAAGCCCAGCTCGTGATTGACCAACCGGTCCGGCTGAAACTCGAGGAACTCCAGCGAGCTGTTGAAGTTCTCACCGACGAACGGGTTGAAGCCACCGAAGCGAAACCCTTCGGAACGGGTGGCGAACACCAGCTTGTCGTCGCCCAGGCGGCGCGTCACCTGCACCTTGAAGAAGCTGTCGTCGTCGCCGACCGTTCCCACCTCCTGGCCGAAGCCGGTTCCCAGGAAGACGGTGTCCTGGTCGTTGTCGACCTCCCAGTCGAAGTAGCGGCCGCCGAGAAGCAGCTCCCAGTCGGAACCGAGGTCGATCATCAATTCGCCGAACACCGCCTTCTCCGTGAACTTCTCCGGCCCGCCGATGCTGAAGATCAGGGCACCGTCACCGATCGCCTCTCCGCCGGGGTTCGCCGGATCGGCGACCTCCCTGTTCTCCACCAGGTCGAACTCGTCGAGATCGTCGAAGAAGAGACCCGCCACCCAGTTGAAACGCCCCGCGTTGTTCGAAGCGAGGCGGAGCTCATGGGTCCACGAGTCCTGCTCCAGGATCGTGTCCGTGACTGTCAGAGGGATGAAGCCGAAGGTGTTGCGCTCCGCGTCGCTGTAGACGTTGTCGAGCTTGAAGTACGACCCCGTGTAGCTCAGGTCCGCCCACTCCAGATCGGCTTCGACGCCGAGGTTGAGCAGGTCGAACTCCTGGTCCGCCGGTAGATCGTCGAATGGTAGGTCGACCTGCCGGTCGTCCAGCTCGAGGTCGAAGAAGCTGGGGGCGTCCGCCGTCAGATCACTGCCGTGGTAGATCGCCGTCAGCGTCACGGTCTCGGAGGCCTCGTAGAGCGCGGAGAGGCGCCACGCCGTCTCTTCTACATCGTTGATGTCCTTCGTGCCGGTGCCGATGTTGTCGATGTAGCCGTTCTCACTGATGTACTGCCCGGCGAAGCGGAGAGCGAGCTTGTCTTCAACAACCGGGACGTTGACGTGCCCGGTCACCCGTTGTCCCAGCCCGGAGCTGTCGACGGTGTCGCTGACGTCGGCTTCCAGATTCCAGCTCGAGCGGGTGGGACTGGGCCGGTTCGAACGGTAGGAGATGAGGCCACCGATCGCCTGCGAGCCCCAAAGCGTCCCCTGCGGTCCTCGCAGCACCGAAACCTCGCCGATGTCGAAGAGGCGATAGTTGCGGCCGAATCGAGGCGCCCCGTCGAGATAGTTGGCGACCACCGAGATGGTGTTGTCGGCGACCGGAGACAGGCCGCGAATCGACTCGACCTCGTGGCCGCGGCCCGGGCCACCGTTGTCGATGAAGTTGGTCGAGGGCACCTGGACGATCAGATCCTCGAAGCTGATCGCGTTGAGGCGCTCGATCTTTTCCGTGTCGAAGGCGGTCATCGATACAGCCAGGTCCTGGGCGGAGACCTCTCCGCGCTTGGAGGCGGTGACCAGGATCTGTGCCTCGATCGTCTCGACCGGTTCCTCGCCGTCACTCTCGCCCTCCCCTGCGTCGGATTCGCCCTCCCCTCCGTCGGAGTCGCCCTCGTTCTCCTCCGAAGTCGCCCCGCCCGCCGTCTGCGCAGCGTCACCGGCGTCGGCCTCGGCCAAGTCGTCCGGGCGCTCTCGCTCGTCGCGCGGTGCGCTGCCCTCCCGGTCCTCGGCCGCCTCCTCGCGCAGAATGCTCACCGTCTCCGAGCTCGAGACCCGGTAGGCCAGAGGAGTATCGGCGAGCAGCTCGTCGAGCGCTTCCCTGGGGAGGAAGACACCGCTCAGGCCCGGCGATCGGAACTCAGCGACGGTCTTCTGTTCGTAGACCACTTCGACCGCGGCCTGTCGGGCGAAGTCGCGCAGAGCGCCGGCCATCCCCTGGGCCTCGATCGCGAACTCGATCGGATCCGAGTCCAGTGGCGACGCGACCGTGAGGGTCGCCGTCAGTCCGAGCGTCACGCAGCAGAGGCTCAGCCATCGCATGTTCGACTCCTTTCTGTCTTGTCCTGTTCAGACGTTGAAGTCGACTCTTTCCCCCATCCGACCCGCTCTCGATCCTGTCGCGATCAATCGCTACTCGACCGACGCCTCGCGACGCTTGAGAATTGTCACGGCGTTGCCCAGCCGTACCGCTTCCAGAGGCAGCGTCTCCACCAGACTCCCGATCGGATCGCGACCGGAACCGACCCGCAGGAGGCCACCGACGCGCATCGAGCCGACCTCCTCGCTGGCCAGCACCAGACGGCCCTCGACGTACGGATCGAGGTCGTCGAGGACTTCATCGAGACGAGCGTCGTCGAACTCGAGCACCCCATGTCGCCAGGACAGGGCGCGGTCGATCTCACTCTCCGGCACTCCACGCGTGGCGATCCGATCGGCTCCGAGGTTGGCCATCGTCGCGGCTGTGAGCTCAAACGGGCTCGACGACACCGGACTCACGCGCACCATCCCCTCGAGCACGACGACCTCGACGGCGCCGTCACGGACGCTGACGCCGAACTCGGTCCCCACGGCCTCGACCGTCCCGACCGAGGTGTGAACGACGAACGGGCGCGAAGGATCCGGGGCGACCGCGAAGATCGCCTCCCCCTGGTGCAATCCGACCTCTCGCCGTGTCTCGCCCAGGCGCACGTACAGCAACGTCTCGGCATTGAGATGGACTCGACTTCCGTCCGCCAGTGGCAGCTCCTTCTGTTCGGCGGTGCGCGTCTGGAGCGGCGTTCCCTCCGCCTGCGGCCGCCAGACCCAGAGCGCGGCGAGCGCCAATCCGGCGATCAGCATCGCCGCGGCCACTATCCGTCGCCGTGCGCGGCGATGTCCGCCAAGCCCCTCAGGCCGGGAGGCAGATTCGATCTGCAAGCCGGCCGACAGCTCGTCGGCGTCCAGCCAGAGGCCCTGCAGGTCTTCGTACGCCTCGCGGTGGAGGGGGTCCGCCGCCAACCACGCCTGGAACGCCGCGCCTCCGACCTCCCGGCCTCTTCGAGCCTCGTCCAGAGCACCGTCGTGGCGCACCAGCCAGGCCGCGGCCTCTTCGTAGACGCTGGTGAGATCCTGTCGCGTTTCGGTCATCTGACTGTCTACTGGGCTGCCCGCCGGTCGCGCCGGTATCGCTCCAGCTCGACGACTCGAGAGCTGCTCCGCTCGGCTTCCTGCAAGTACTCTCGACACTTCAGCACCGCTCGCGCAAGGTGTTTCTCGACCGTCTTGACAGAGATCCCCATCTGCTTGGCGATGGCGCGATAGCTCAGGTGGTGGAACTTCCTGAGCACGAAGGCGGTCCGGCATCTCGGTGGCAGCTGCCCGATGGCCAGCCACAGCAGCTCGGTGCGCTCGGAGAGTGAGGCCCGCTCTTCCGGATCGATCTCGGGCGAAGCGGCACGGTGCGGGTCGACCACCGGCAGCTGCGTGCCGCGAACGAAGCGGCGTCGTTGTCGGTCGATGAGCAAGTTCTTCGCGGTGGCGAACAGGAACGACTTCGGACGGCGCAGTGGCCGCGATGTACGGCTCGCGTAGACGCGGAGAAAAGCCTCCTGGACGAGATCCTCGAGCTCGTCCCTGGGTACGCCGCGTCGCATCAGGAAACGCTCGAGCGCCGCTCGGTACTGTTCGATGTCTTCCACCTGACTCGCTTCAGCGTAGCACCGCCCACGACGTGCAGGGGTCCTCTGGGAGTTTCAGACGTTCGGAGCGGGCATCTCCCCCACTCGGATCGAATCCGAACACTCCGCCCCTTTTTCGCCTCTGATAGACAGAGAGGCGATCGTGGGAAAGGAACGAGAGGCGGCGCTACGGGTGCTGCGGGCCCAGTCGGGAAGCCGCAAGGCGCTCGATGAGGTCTTCGAGGAGCTTCAGGCGCCGTTGTTCCGCTTCATCCGCACGATCGTCACCGTCGCCCGATCGGGCACGGCCGCCCATCTCGAAAGGCTCGTGCGTGCCTGGCGGCGGGCCGACGCCGCGAACGATCGCGAGGCCGAAGCGGCACGGCACGCCAAGCGACACCTCTGCCTGATGACCGACGCCGACGGAATGGTCGTCGTCCGCGGGCGTCTCGATCCGGAGACCGGGGCGGCGCTGATGCGAGCCCTCGATGCGGCCGAGCAGGTGCTGTTCGACGAAGGAACCGACGGGACCTCTCCGAAGGCAAAACGAGGAGGGCGAAGACGAGGACCAAGCTTCGCCCAGCGTAGGGCCGACGCCATCGGGCGCGTCGCCGAGGCAGCACTCGCGGGCGGGCTCGACAAGGGAACTCGGGGTGACCGCTACCAGGTGGTCCTCCACGTCGATGCCACGAGCGGAAGTGAAACGGCCGGGTGCGAGTGCCGCTCGCCTATCGATCCTCCCGGCGGCAACTCGACTCAGATGAACCGCTCGGGCCGCCCGCCTACGACTCTCGACGACATCGGAGACGTTTCCGCGGAAACGTCCCGCCGCATCGCCTGCGACTCGAGCCTCCTTCTCAAGATCCATGGCGAATCCGGTCGCACACTGGATGTCGGTCGCCGCACCCGGGTGGTTCCGCCCGCCCTCCGACGCGCTCTCGACCACCGCGATGGGGGCTGTCGCTTCCCAGGCTGTGGAATCAAGCACACCGACGCGCATCACCTCACTCACTGGTCCGAGGGAGGCGAGACGAAGCTCGACAACCTCGTGCTTCTCTGCCGCAGGCACCATCGGTGCGTGCACGAGGAGGGCTATTCGGTCGATCTCGAGGAAACAGGGGCGGTCCGCTTCCGGGATCCTCAGGGAGAGGTACTGCCGCAGGCTCCCCCACTCCCAGACCTCGACCAGATCCCGGCGTCACCCGATGCGGCGTCCGCCCTGCTCGCCGGGCTGCTGGACGACCACAAGATCACCCTCGATCCGCAGGCGGGGATGCCCAATTGGAATGGCCAAGCACTCGATCTGGCCTGGGCGCTCGATGCGCTGATGAACTGACCCAGGGGCGAGGAGGACGCGGGGAGGAGATACGGCTTGTGACGATGCACCTGGAACGGGCCAAGGAATGAGGATCCTCGGACGGGGGCTAGCCGCCGCCGTGGGTGGGATGATCGGAGGCACCGTGGGTGCGATGGGCTATAATCGACTCTGATCGCGGAGGTCCAATGAGTAAGACATTCACTGGTTGGATGATCCGTGGGGCCCTGATCGCGGGCCTAGCCTGCTCCTGTAGCGGAGGCGTGGAAGCGTTCGCAGGCCCAGGTGGCAAGCACCTCCACCAGCGGGAAGCCGCACTGAAAACCAGCCTGAACACGTTCCGCAAGGCGATTGACCTTTACAAGGCGGACAAAGGCCACTGTCCGGAGAGCCTGGAAGCCCTGGTCGAGGAGCACTACCTCAGGACGATCCCTCCCGACCCGATCACCAAGCGCGCGGACACCTGGATACTGATCTACGAGGAGTTCGATCCAGAAGCAGCGCTCAGCGAGGGCGCTCCACGGGGCGTCTACGACGTGCGATCCGGAGCCCTGGGATCGAGTCTTAACGGCTCTCCGTACAGTAAGTTCTGAAGCGCAGAAGATCCCGGCTCACCCACGCGTAGAGTGAGGTGAGTAGATATCCCGCTGCTTCCGCTGGTTCTCTCGACTGAAGACCTTGCCGGGCCGCTGATGCCAGCTGGACGAATCAGGACCGCCAGAGTAGAAGCGTGCGCCGAGAGAAGATGACCTCACTCACAAGCGTCTTCTTCTACGTGCTGACGTAGCCGACCCTGGTCCCGCAGGTCGATGAGCATCTCGAGATGTTCCAGCGTCGCGGCAGCTGCTCTACTATCCGCTCGTAGGCCCTCAGCCCACTCTCTAGACAGTATGGAACGACCGGTTCCCCTCGGTCATAAAGTACCCGTTCTCGAGTAGAGATCTGGGTCGGCCCCGAGGGGCCATGGTTTTCCGCGGGTTGCCCACTGAAGGGCAGGGCCGCATATGACGGAGGAACCGGTCGTGAGAGAGAGTAGCACCTGGGTGGGTCTGGACGTCCACAAGAAAGACATCGTGGCGGCGCGGTTGGTTGGATCAAGTCAAGAGCCAGAGATCTGGCGGTTTGCGAATGAGCCGCGGGCAATCGGACGTTTCGAGAGGAAGCTGCTCCGCGAGAGCGCCGGCGAAGTGCACTGCGCCTACGAAGCGGGTCCGTGCGGCTATCCGTTGCAGCGCCGGCTGCAGAGCTCAGGGATCTTGTGTCAGGTCGTCGCACCGTCTTTGATTCCGGCCAAGCCCGGCGAGCGAATCAAGACAGATCGTCGAGACGCGGGGAAGCTTGCGGAGCTTCTCCGCGCGGGCTTGTTGACCGAGGTCGTGCCGCCGGGCGAAGACGAGGAGTCGGTCCGCGATCTGTGTCGGTGTCGCGATTCGATCCGTCAGGATCTGACCCGAGCCCGGCATCGCTTGAGCAAGCTCTTGCTTCGGCGCGACGTGCGCTACGGCCCGGGCCGAGCTTGGACTCGTCGTCACCGGCAGTGGCTGCTCGGTTTGAGATTCGAGCATGCTGCCGCCGAGGCAGCGTTTCGCGCCTACCTCGGGAGTGTGGAGCAGCTCGAAGACCGATTGCTGGAACTCGACGAAGCGATCGCGCAGGTCGCCGAGACAGATCCGTACCGGGAGTCAGTCGGTCGTCTCCGCTGTTTTCGCGGCATCGACACCTGGAGCGCGATGCTGATCCTCGCCGAGTTGCACGACGTCCGTCGCTTCTCATCCCCTCGCCAGCTCATGGCCTACCTCGGCCTGGTCCCCAGCGAGCACTCGAGCGGCGAGCGGACCCGGCGAGGAGGGATCACCAAAGCGGGCAACAGTCGCCTGCGACGAGCGCTGATCGAGGCAGCCTGGCATGCGAGACATCGGCCTGCGATCGGCAAGCAGCTACACCGACGCCGACAGGGACAGCCCCCGGGGGCGATTCTCCTCGCCGATCGGGCCCTGCGCCGGCTCTATCGCCGCTACTGGCGCCTGCTGTCGATGGGTAAACCCCCACAGAAAGTCGTCACGGCGGTCGCCCGCGAGCTCACCGGGTTTGTTTGGGCCGCATTGATGGCTGACTAACACAGAAGACATCACCGAGCTGGAGCACAGAGACGGCGGATGACAGCGGAGACGATTCGGAGGATGCGCGTTGGGACTATGCGGCAGGGAGCCCGCTCCCCAATCCGCGATGCTAGACAGCGAGCCCTCCCGACGAAGAACGGTCATGCGGCTCTGTGGCCCTCCCAGGCCACAACCCGCGAATATCAGAGTGACTCGTCGTCGAAGAGATCTGCTTCCTCATCCGCCGTCTCGGTGCCCCAGCTCGAACTGACGAGACCACCCCCTCGACAACCAGCGATACCTATTGACAGGGTCGTTCCATATCAGTCCCGCCTACATGCATTCGAGGCGGCGTTTCAGACCGTCGGGATTCTGCAGGACGAAGTCGCCACTCCCGAACACCACCTGCCAGAAAACCGCTTCATGTGCTCGATCATCGGTGTCTGGAGTTGACCCGTTTTCGTGGACACCTGATCCTTTGGGAGATGATCCCTCAGGAGGAAGGAGTCGACGATGGGAAGAACTCGAAGAGCGTACCCGGCTGAGTACCGTGAGCAGATGGTCGAGCTGGTGCGGTCAGGGCGCAGTCCTGGCGCGCTGGCGCAGGAGTACGAGCCGTGTGCCGAGTCGATTCGGCGTTGGGTGATCCAGGCCGAGGTTGATGAGGGCAGCCGAGCTGGTGTGACGACGGACGAGCAAGAGGAGCTTCGTCAATTACGCCGGGAGAACCGCGAGCTGAAGCTCGAGCGTGAGATTCTGAAAAAAGCAGCGGCCTGGTTCGCTCGGGAGACCGGAGCGGTACCCGACAGAGGTTCGAATTCGTGAGAGCCAACCGGGCCGAGTACGGCGTCGAGCGTCTGTGCCGCGTTCTGGGTGTCTCCCGCAGCGGGTACTACGCTTGGCAGGCTCGCGGACCGTGCCAGCGAGACCGGGAGGACGAAGAGCTTTTCGAGCGCATCGTGGCGATCCACAAGCTCTCGAGGGGGACCTACGGTGTGCCGCGCATCCATGCAGAGCTTCAGGATGAGCACGCGCTGCGCGTCGGTCGCGAGCGTATCGCCCGGCTGATGCGAGCCGCGGGGATCCAGGGGGTGACGCGCCGGCGCTGGACTCGCACGACCCGCCGCGGTGACGCTCCGAGGCCGGTACCGGACCTGGTCGAGCGCGCGTTCCAGGCGGACGGTCCGGACGAGCTGTGGGTGGCGGATATCACCTACGTCCCCACCTGGAAGGGCTTCCTGTACCTGGCGGTGGTGCTCGATGTGTGGAGCCGTCATCGGCTGGTCGATGCGCAAGCACCTGCGCACCGAGCTGGTGCTCGAGGCTCTCGAGATGGCGCTGTCTCAGCGCCGGCCCGAGGGCGTCATTCATCACAGCGACCAGGGGACCCAGTACACCTCGATCGCGTTTGGACGGCGCTGCTCGAAGGCCGGTGTCCGGCCCTCGACAGGCTCTACCGGTGATTGCTATGACAACGCCATGGCCGAGAGCTTCTTCGCCTCGCTCGAGTGCGAGCTCATCGATCGTGAGAGCTTCAAGACCCCCACCGAGGCCCGGATCGCGGTCTTCGACTACATCGAAGGCTTCTACAACCCCAGGCGGCGCCACTCGGCGCTGGGCTATCTGTCGCCCGTCGCCTACGAGGCCGTGCACCGGCCGCAGAGCGCCGCATGAGGACGCCACCGCCTGTGGAAGCTGCCGGGACCGTGGAAAACGCCGGAGGCGTTTCCCACCGCCCCTTGGACGGAGCCTCCGGCTCCGCCCACACCTCCCACAGGCTCGACGGCGGAGGAGCTAGAAAACCACAGCAAACTGTGTCCACGAAGCGGGGCAACTCCAGTCCAGCAGAAAGCTCACCTGGTTCAGGCACACCACGTAGTCGACATCCTCGAAGTTGGTAGAGGCACTGAGCGTACTGTGGTGGCCTGCGGGATCAGCTTCCTCAACAAGAAACGCCCAGCGCACTGCAGCGACCGCAACAGCAAAAGGCCGAGGTGAGGTCAGTCTAAACAGGCGGACCCCAGAGAACTGAACGTCCTTGACGAGCTTGAGTTCGAAAGATGGGGGAAGCATGAACAAGCGTGAGGCGCTGGCGGCGGCCGACGATGCTGATTCCGAGCGGATGTAGCAGGATCGATCGGAATCCCTCAGGAGCAGGAGAGACGGCGACCCCCGGATGTCAGGAATCCAAGGGTACGGGTACTACATAGGAAGTAGGCAATGAATCTCGCACCGTAGCCTCCCGGGAGGAAGAATGCGATCTGTGAAAAGAAGTGGTGCAACCCTCTCTACCGTTGTTGCGGTTCTGTTGATCGCCTGGCCATCCGCAGCTCGTGGCCAAGGAGATGAAGGGTTGCGGGAGCGACTCTTGCAGCGTAGTCGCGAAAGCGTTGAAGAGGTCTTTGGGGAACGCGGGCTCTCGATCCTGTGGTCTGAGGCGCTCCGCCCTGAAGCCTCAGCGGACGTGCAAATGGACGTGCTCCAGCTGCATCACATGTCGGGCGGCGAGGTGGTTGTAGCGGGCGGGTCTGCGAGCTCTGAGGCCGCTCCGGTGGATCGCCGGTTCATGCTTCTTGTTGATCAGAAGACACTCACGTACCAGACGATCTCGCTTGGCAGCCACCAGGACGTCCGGGATGTCATTGACGACCCGCGCTTGCAAGAGATGATAGACAGGGTCAGCCCCGAGGAGTCTCTTCCGCGCCGTTCGATGGTCCGACCCGAACCCCGCTCAGATGAAACCACTATGCACCATCGCCGAGAGGAGACCGACCCACCGGGCTTCTGCGTTCAATGCCCCAACGAATGCACTGGAAGCTGGAGCTACGGTGTCGAGACACATGACCCACTAGGGTTCTTTGGAGGAGTTGTAGAGGCCCTGAACATCTCCTACGCCACTGGCGGCTGGAAGCCGCTTTGGTTTCATAAACGGGTGCAAATGGACCGGTGGAGGTATTACGTCGTGCTACGCAGCCAATCCCTCAGAACTCGGTACTCACTGGCAGACCATACAGTGCACTCGAACAGGCCCGTTCAGCTCCGACGGCCAGTTCTACATTCGGGGTGCCGGGAAGTATCGAAACTGGGACTTCGCGAACAACAACAAGAAAACTGAGGTTACGTCCTACGCCGAGATTCACCTACTTGGAGGCGTTGTGTGGAGGGGGTTCTTGTTCCAGCGTTCGGGAGAGTTTTCGTGGCTTCTGGCTTCGATTCACAATGAGACCGGCAACAACAACTGCTAGGAAACACGGTCTCCCAGAGATGAGGGGGCTGCAGGCTGCACTCGCGTGGGCCCTCGGGTGGTTCGTTGTTGTCACTACCGCCCTCTGGTCGGGAGGTTCCGACGGTTGGTCGGAGGGTGGCGCTCTGCCTGGCCTGCTTGGAGCGTTGGTAGGCTGGATGATTCTGGCGGCTGGATCCGCCCAGCTCAGGACGGGTTGGCGTAGCCGCCGTTTTCGCGAGACCATGGCGATCTGGGGCTTTGGGTTCTTGGCTGCGTCGGCGGTTGGAGCCCTGGTTCCCGTCCTGGTTCGGTCCTTTCAGGTAGGAAACGCAACCTTCTCTGGGGGACTGCTATCCATGATCGTCTCTTTGATGATCGCCGGCTTTGTTGGTGGAATCGGCCAGGCCAGGCACGAACAAGATCGCAGAGTGAAGGTCGTCTTCGGCCTAGTTTGGGGTGGAGCCGTTCTTGTCGTGGGCCTACTAACAACTGTGGTGGGTGTGGCTGTCGGTGAGTTCGCAAAGGTCTGGTGGGCTGCGTTCATGAGTCGGGAAGCCGCGTTTGTTCTCGGGTGGGGACTGATCGCTGCAGTGGCCGGGATGATCGGAGGCACGTTAGGCGCGATTGGCGATGACCAACTCTGATCGTTAGAGGCTTCCAGTCCAGTAGCGCTCCTGTAACCAGAGGTTATCGAGCGTCCCGGCGATCTACGGGTCGGCGAACTCTCCGAGGCAAGTATCGAGTTCACCGCGATCACCGAAGGGGATCGGTTGGTTCTTCAGCAATCGACCTGAAGAACGACAACGGGGATTGGGCCGAGCTCTTGCGCTGTCGTCGATCCGTTCCGCTCGCGCGGGCAGTCGACGGACGATTCGCTCACGGATGCGCCCCCTTTGAGGTCACGAGTTGAACACGAGTGCCGTCCTTGAGAACGATGGTGTGAACCCCGATCACTCCGCTCAGAGGGAACGGAACGCCGTCAAGCCCGGTGGGTGTGCCGTCGAACGAGAACTTCGGAGCAGCACCGAAGGCCCACTCCTTGAGAGTGCAGGAATGGGTGTCGGTACAGGTCTTCTCCTCGGTGTGACCAAACAGCACCTGTGGCGCGCCGGGGTCGACGTCGGCGTAGTAGGTGTTGGAGATGTGGATGGACTGGACCTTGAGCGCTTTGTTGGTCTTGCAGAGCCACCCGCACCACCACCGACGCTTCTTCTTGTTGGACTTCGCCTCGGTCTTGCTGCCGATGCTCTTGTAGATAAGCCAGTTCCGCTTGAAGCTCTTGCTCACGATCTTCCCATCCTTGACGGACTCTTCCTTCTGGGCTCCGTGGTCCGCGTGGGCGGGAGTCGTCGAAGCCAGTAGGACGATCGCCACTACGGTGAGAACCAGGTTGCGCATGTCGTACTCCTCTTGTCGTGTCGCGGGCTATGGGAAGTACAGAAGGAAAAGGGCCGGGATGTTACAGAGGTCGGCCTCCACGACCTACTGACTTCACCAACCTACGAGTGGATCGTGGCCGAGCGCGAGGAAATGCGCGAGGCGAGGCCGTCTATTCAGGCGGAATAGCAGAGTACCGACGTCTTGGTGGGGGTGTGACCCATCGGCGTGGCATGTCGCGAGACACGGCAAGACGAGGCCTTTCCAATGGCCTTGATCCTGACGCTAGTGCCCTTCTCTAAACCGCTTTCCTAGCTAGGAGGTTGCAACGATGACAAAGCCTACTGATATCTATCCGCCCCCGGAGAACCCTTACAACATCCAGGCCACAAAACAGCTCCGGTACTGCCTCTCGGACCCTGGAAATCTGCTTCTCGCTCAGGTGCCCCCTCAGTCTGGTTCCGGCCGCAGTGGCAATCGCCTTGAAGTACTTCTCCACGGCTGTCGAGGCAAGCATAGCCCCTTGAAGGGGCAATTCGGAGCGCAGTAGCGTCCTGGCACCGATGTAGTCGATGAAGCCGAGGTGCATGAACTCGAGGACCGATCGGACTCGAGTGGGATCAGATGTCTCGCCACTCACAAATCCTCCTCTCCGGCCGCGATACTAGCTACGCCAGGGTCAAGAGACCTAGGAGCCTGTCCGAGTAATCCTCGACACGAGGCGTTTGTCATGTTGAGATCAGTGCATGGCTAAGAGGTTTCGTTCGTGGGAGATAGATCAGATCTGGCTGCTGCCGCCGTCGGTCCAGGAGTTGGTGCCGGAGGGTCACGTGGCGCACTTCGTTCGGGAGACGGTCCGGGAGTCTCTGGACCTGTCGTCGATCCTTGGCGAGTACACCGAGGAGCGAGGGTACCCGCCCTATCACCCGGTGATGATGACGGCGTTGCTTCTGTACGCCTACACCCAGGGGGTGTACTCGTCGCGGCGCATCGCGCGGGCCTGCGACGAGCGGGTGGACTTCATGGCGGTGACCGCGATGCAGCGGCCGGACTTTCGCACCATCAGCGACTTTCGCAAGCGGCATCTGCAAGCTTTGGGGGCGCTGTTCGTCCAGGTGCTTCAGCTGTGTCGTCAGGCCGGTCTGGTCAAGCTGGGGCACGTGGCGTTGGATGGGACGAAGGTGCGGGCCAACGCCTCCAAGCACAAGGCGATGAGCTATGCGCGCATGCAGAAGGCGGAGCGGGAGCTGGCGGCCGAGGTGGCCGGTTGGTTCGAGCAGGCCGAGGCTGTCGATGCGCGAGAAGACGAGGCGTTCGGTGAGGACAAGCGCGGTGACGAGCTGCCGGATTGGGTGGCCAACAAGCAGCAACGCCTGGCCAAGATTCGCGAGGCCATGGCGGCTCTGGAAGATGAGGCCCAGCGCAAGGATCCTCCCCCGAGCGACCCGGACAAGCCCCGCCGGGGCCGTCCGCGCAAGCATCCTCCGGGAGTGCCCAAGCCGAAGGAGCAGCGCAATTTCACCGATCCGCAGAGCCGCATCATGAGGACCCCCGATGGGTTCCAGCAGTGCTACAACGCGCAGGCGGCGGTCGATGCAGCTAGCCAGGTGATCGTGGCGCGTGGCGTGACGCAGTCGGCCACGGACCGCCATCAGCTCCAGCCGATGGTCGAACAGATCCGGGCCCATACCGGGCAGGATCCCGGCGAGCTGTCGGCCGATTGTGACTACTGCTCGGAAGGCAACTTGGCCGAGCTCGAGCGGTGCGGGATTCGAGGCTACGTGGCCACGGGCAAGCAGCAGCACGGCTCGCCGGCACCGGTCGGCTCGCGTCCTCGCAACGGCCCTCTGACCCAACGCATGCAACGCCGACTCAAGTGTGGCGGGTACCGCAGCCGCTACCGGCTGCGCAAGCACACGGTCGAACCGGTCTTCGGGCAGGTCAAGAGTGCCCGTGGATTCCGACAGTTCCTTCTGCGGGGCGCCGAGAAGGTCACCGAGGAATGGAGTCTCGTCTGCACCGCGCACAACCTGCTCAAGCTGGCTCGAGCAACAGCGCCATGAGGCGCCCCGACGCGGCTTCTCTGCGCTCTTGCGCCACCGCCGACCTCCTTGGTGGCCCCTTGAGAGCCGTTTCCGCGCCACCAGCTCGATTGGCCGCCTCTCAGCAACCCAATTCGCTCATCGTGACCAGCGTACCCGTCTCAAACCGCATTAGCCGGACAGGCTCCTAGGGCCAGAAAACTACTGTCACTTTGTTGAGCAGAGTAGATTCTGCACCTTGAAGTTCCTCGGTAAGCTCATTCCCGGCCCAGCTAGGGGTCATCAAATGATCGTGCCGTGGCGACGAGCCTTCGCCGCCCCTCAGTCGTTGAAGATACAGGAACAGATCTTCCATGCCAGCCTGGTCTAGGTGGATTTCCAGCTCTTGCGCGTCTGCGGACAGCTCGAATGTCAGAAGGCGTCTGTTAGCTGTCATTCCAAACCTCCCGGGCGCCGCCCTCGTTTCGGAACCAGTTCAACCTCACCGACCTTCCCCTCGACCATCCCAGACGCTACTGCGACCAGCGTTGTCGGCAGGGACCCTTACCTCGTCAGCATAGCCTGCCCCGTGCCCGAAGTGTGACCGATGATGATGCCGCCCTCACAGACCCTCGTCGACAATTCAGCCGCAAGTACCTTGAAACAAAAGGCTTAGTACTGGTGCCCAGGGGCGGAATCGAACCACCGACACCCTGATTTTCAGTCAGGTGCTCTACCAACTGAGCTACCTGGGCACACTGTGCTGCGACTGCGGTGGAGGCGGCTGGAAAGGCCGTGCTCCAAGGGCGGTTTCTAGCAGGGGGGCCGGGGGGGCGTCAAGTCGTTTGGATGAGGTTGGGGGAATGAGCAGCCAAGGCGGGCGAACTTGGCTACAATCGCGACGATGCGTGTTCGGGTTCTCGCGCTCGTCGCTTTGGTACTGGTGACCGCTCCGGCGGTGGCCTGGTCGCCGTCGACGGCGCAGCAGATCGCCCTCGAGGCGGCGTCGATCGCGCCGGCGGATCTGAAGCGGCAGATCGAGCGTCACGAGAGGGTGTTCGTGGATGCGGTGCTCGACGAGGCGCGCTATCCCTCGGCGGCCGGTGAGCCGCTCGAGAAGGTGATCGAGGGCGCGGCGGCGCGCAGCATCGAGATGATCCGCACGCATCGGCCGTTCCCCGAGATCATCCGTCAGCTCGGGGCGATGGTCTACTACGTCGCCTACGCCAACAACCCCCTGGTCATCGGGCGCTCGGATCCCGACGAGAGCAGCTACTACCGGGACTACCTGGCTTACGTCGACAGCGCGCGGCCCCGTTTCGCGGTCGTCTTCTACGGGCTGGTGCCGGAGTTCGAGAGCTCGGGCGACGTGTCGGATCTCGTGCAGCGCACCTTCGGGCGCGGCCGGGCGCTCTACCCTCTCGTCGGGCGTGAGTACCGGCGGATCGGCGGCAGCGACGGCCGGCAGCACTTCGACGATCGCTCGACCGCCTTCGGTATCTCCGCGGTCGCCTTCAGCCAGTCGGTCACCGACGCGGCGCTCCTGCTGCGCCACATCTGGATCGAGGCCGGCGGCGTCGACGAGCGGGCGGAGCTTCCGGTGCGCAAAGGCGTCTTCCAGGTCCAGGACTACTACCCCTCCACGAGTAACTGAATGTCGACCAAGCGTCGTGCCCTTCTGTCCGTGTCGGACAAGACCGGACTCGGTGAATTCGCGTCCGGCCTCGTCGAGCTCGGTTTCGAGCTGGTCTCGACCGGCGGTACCTACTCAACCCTCGAAGCCGCCGGTGTTCCGGTGACCGCGGTTTCGGACGTCACCGGCTTTCCCGAGATGCTCGACGGCCGCGTCAAGACGCTCCACCCGCGCATCCACGGCGGCATCCTCGCCGACCGATCGATCGAGGCCCACAACGCCTCACTCAACGAGCACGGCATCGCGCCGATCGAGCTGGTGGTGGTGAACCTCTACCCCTTCCGCGAGGCGGCGGCCTCCCCCACCGCGACGCGGCAGGAGGTCATCGAGCAGATCGACATCGGTGGGCCTACGCTGGTGCGGGCCGCGGCGAAGAATCATGCGCATGTGGCGATCGTGGTGGATCCGGGGGACTACGGGCGGGTGTTGGCGGCTCTGAAGGCTGCGGACGTGGACGCGATCGGTGAGCTGCGGAAGGAGCTGGCGGCGAAGGCGTTCGAGCACACGGCGTCGTACGATGCGGCGATCTCGCGGTGGTTCGGGGAGTCCGGTGACACGGGCGACGGCCGGCCCGAAGACCAGCACGGACGCCGGCCGCTTCAGATCGAGTTGCGGGAGGAGTTCGAGCCTCGGTATGGGGAGAACCCGCATCAGGAGGCGGTGGTCTTCTCCACCGTCGGCGGGCCGGGGCTACTCGGCGGGATGACGCAGCACCAGGGGAAGGAGCTCTCCTACAACAACCTGCTCGACGCGGACGCGGCGCGGCGGTTGGTGGCGAGTTTCGGGGCGCCGCCGCTCGACGGTCCGGCGGTGGCGATCATCAAGCACGGCAATCCGTGCGGGGTCGGGGTCGGGGATAACCCGGCCGAGGCCTACCAGCGGGCGCTGGCGTGCGATCCGATGTCGGCGTTCGGATCGATCGTGGCGATCAACCGGGTGGCGGACGCGGCGTTGGCGGAGGCGATGGCGAGTCTGTTCGTCGAGGTGGTGTTGGCGCCGGGGTTCGATGATGGGGCGCTTCGGGTGTTCGGGAGGAAGAAGAATCTGAGGGTGCTCGAGTGCCCGGTGGGGGGGACGGCCGGCAGGGACGCCGGCCGCTTCAGCCTGGGTGGTGTCGGGGGATCGGGTGAAGCGGCAGGTGTTGGTGCTGGCGAGATCGAGCTGCGGGGGATCGATGGGGGGTTTCTGGGGCAGACGCCGGATACGGAGCACGATCGGATGGACGAGTGGGAGTGCGTCACCGAAAGGCGGCCGAGCGCGGAGGAGGAGGCGGCGCTGGCGTTGGCCTGGAGGGTCGTGCGGCAGGTGCGGTCGAACGCGATCGTGGTGGCGAACGCGGTGCAGACGGTCGGCATCGGGGCCGGGCAGATGAGCCGGGTCGACTCGTGCCGGATCGCGATCGACAAGGCGCAGCTGCCGTTGGCCGGGACGGCGGCGGGGTCGGACGCCTTCTTTCCCTTCCCCGACGGGGTCCAGACGCTGGCCGAGGCCGGAGTCACGGCCGTGGTCCAGCCGGGTGGGAGCAAGAAGGACGGCGAGGTGATCGAGGCGGCGAATGCGCTGGGGGTGGCGATGTTGATGACGGGGAGGCGACATTTCCGACATTGAGGCCGCGGCCGTTACCACAGGGAGCGGCCCCGTTGTCATCCCGAGCGGCCCCGTTGTCATCCCGAGCGGAGGTGAGCGGAGCGAGCCGGAGCCGAGGGATCCCTCGACTTCGCTCCCTGCGGTCGCTGCGCTCGGGATGACAAGGTGGGCGCGATACCAGCCGCGACCTGCGCTCGGGATGACAAGGCGGGCGCGATACCACGCGGCCTGCGCTCGGGATGACGAGGCGGGCGGCATGCCTCCTGCAACCGTTTCTGTTCGGATGACACCGCAAGCACCGAGCCTCCCGTTGCCGCGCGTGGCGCGAACCGCCACGCGAGCGGTCTGCCTCCTGCTTCTGATCGGCTCCTCCCCCGCCACCGCGGATGACGCAGCCTGGGACGCGCTGGCGAGAACGCGGGAGGCGCTGGCGGCGGAGCGGCTGATGGTGGAGTTCGTGCAGACCTATGTGCCGGCCGGCTTCTCCACCGGAGACGAGGAGTCGGGGCGGTTGTTCGTCGGGTTGCCGGAGTGCCTGCGCTGGGACTACGAGGAGCCCTATCCGCGCAGCTATCTGCTCTGCGGGCAGACGGTCTGGGTGTGGAGTCCCGACGACGCCTACGGGGATCGGTACCTGGGCGTGTCGCGCGAGGAGACCGGGCTCGACTTTCTGATGCTGTCGGTGGAGCGGTTGCGACGCAAGTACGACGCGGCGCTCGGCGAGGGGGCGGACGGGGAGGTGGTGATCGAGCTCAGGGGGCGTGGCGGAGGCCCGACCGCCGGCAGGGACGCCGGCCGCTTCAGTGAGGGTGCCGGCGGGGGTGATTCGGCGGCGTTTGCGCTGGCGGCGGTGGTTCGCGACGCGGAGACCGGGCGGCCCGTGCGGCTCGCCTACACCGATCTCGAAGGGAACGAGACCACCTTCGTGCTCACCGTCTACAGCGCTCTCGAGGATCGCGAGGCCTTCCTCCCACCGGCCGAGATCCAGTGGGTGGATACCGACTAATGCCTGTAACACCCAGACGGATACAGCCTGAGCGGCCCTCGAATCCGATCCCTCGGTGCGCTTCCTCGACAGAGTCCCGCCATGCCTTCGTCAGCGTGCCTCGATCTCGGCTCCGATGACTCGGTCATGCGGTATCCGTTCGAGTGTTACAGGCCACTAGTTTCCGTATAATGGCCGGGCAGCAGAACAGCCTTCGTCATCGAAGGGCTGGTCGAAGCCGGGCGACAAGCTGACGAGATGACCAACAACCCTCAAGCTGTGGCCGCCGTCCCCAATACGGCCACCGCCACCCCCGAGCGCTTTCTCTCGCTCATCGAGGACAAGCTCGTCGCCACCGAGCTGCTCTTCCACGAGTACCTGGCGAGCGACGTCCCCTTCATCGACTCCGCCGGCGACTACATCTTCGCCGGCGGCGGCAAGCGGGTGCGCCCGGCGCTGCTCCTTCTTTCGGCGCAGACGCTCGGCCACGACAGCGACGAAGAGGTGACCTACGGCGCCGTCGTCGAGCTCATCCACACGGCGACGCTGATCCACGACGACATCATCGACCACTCGTCGCTGCGACGCGGTCAGACGACGCCCAACAAGCTCTGGGGCAACAGTCGTACCGTGCTTCTGGGCGACTGGCTCTACACCACGGCGATGAAGCTCGCCCTGGCGCACGACAACCTCGAGGTGATCCGCAACCTGGTCGCCGCGACGCTGCGCATGACCGAGGGTGAGCTCTTGACGCTCGAGCGGCTCGGCTCGCTCGACCTGACCCAGGACGAGTACTTCGAGATCATCGACCGCAAGACCGCCGAGCTCTTCGGCGCCGCCTGCTTCGTGCCCAGCCTGATCGAGCCGGCCCTGCCGGGGGCGGGCGAGGCGCTGCGCCGCTACGGCAAGTCGCTCGGTCTGTGCTACCAGCTGACCGACGACCTGCTCGACTTCACGGCGGCGGAATCGGATCTCGGCAAGCCGGTCCTCTCCGACCTCAAGGAGGGGAAGCTCACACTGCCGCTGATCCTCCTGCTGCCGCGCATCGACGAGCGGCAGAAGAGCCTGATCGGCGCGGTGCTCGAGGACAGGGCGTTCACCCGCGTCGAGCCCGAGCAGATCCTCGAGCTGGTCGAGTCGGCGGGAACGGTCGAAGAGGTCGAAGAGCTCGCCAGGCACCACGCGTCGGAGGCCCGGCGCCACCTCTCCGAGCTACCATTCGGGGCCGCTCGGGAAGCCCTCGAGTTCGCGCCAGACTTTGTCCTCAGCCGGCGTTCCTAGCCGCGGCGCGGGACCACCGAGCACACCCGGGCGCGGCTCGCCGCCCGGTACGGGCTCGAGCCAGGCGGGATCGGTCAGAACCAGGCGGGCGTCGACCAGACTGTCGAGGCCGACGAGCAGGACGTAGCGGAAGCGGCGCGGCACCGTGTCCTCCCAGTAGGACTGGTTGTGGGTGCCGATGATGAAGCTGTCGGGCGCGTGGGCGACGGGATCGGGAGACTCCTCACCGAAGAAGGCCAGGCCGATCGGCACCCCGGGCCCCTCGAAGCGGAGCGTCAGGTAGCCCGACAGCATCTGGCCCCAGTCGAGCTTGACGATCTTGCCCAACGATGCAGCTTGGCCCAATGTAGCCACCTGGCTCGACGACGCCGAGCTCGTCGTACCGAGAATGCTCTCGGCGTCGAGCCAGCCCCGGCTCTCGGTGAGCACCCGTACCGGGCGCACACCCCGGCGCAGAATCGTGAGCTGATCGTGGATCGGGCGCTGGACCGAGTCGCGGGTCGAGCCCCAGCGGCCCTCCGGCGGCGTCGCGACGACCACGGCCGGCTCGCCGCGCTCCAGCGGCATCCAGGGCCGGAAGAGGCGCCGATGGAAGCTCCGCACGACCTTCCAGTGCTCGCCGGTCACCAGCCGCGGCTCGGCCTCGTCGTCGAAGAAGAGGGCGAGCAGGAAGGCGCCTTCGCCCCTGGTGCTACGCAGATGCGCGGTGAACCGGTTGGTGCCGGCGCTCAGCAGCCCTTCGACCCGATACTCGTCGGGCCGGGCTCCGGCGCGGTACTGGTTGCCGCCGACGCGCCGTCCGTTGAGCAGCAGCACGTACTCCTCGTCGCCGAGGACGACGACGCGGGCCTCGGCGGGCACCTGGTCGATGTCGAGATCGCCCACCGCGTAGAAGGCCTTCGGCCCGGACCAGCGCGTCAGGCGCGCCTTCCAGATCCACTGCGCCGGGTCGGTCGGCTGGCTCGAGCGGCGCATGGTCCGCCAGCTCCACTCCACCGCGAAGCCGGCCGCGATTGCCAGGACGATCCCGAAGATCACCCGGCGCAGGCGTCGATAGCCGGCGCGGGGGTGGTCGGGAGGGACGTCCGCGGTCATGGGCGGGTCGAATCTAGCAGGCTCCGGTCGGCCTGGGCTGAAGCGGCCGGCGTCTCTGCCGGCCGTCGGCGGCGGATGGGACAACGGCCGGCACGGGGGCCGGCCGCTTCAGGATTGAAGAGACAGGGCTGAAGCGGCCGGCGTCTCTGCCGGCCGTCGGTGGCGGATGGGACAACGGCCGGAACGGGGGCCGGCCGCTTCAGGGGGCCGGGGGCCGTTGACCCTACCCGGACCCCAAAGTAGAGTTAGCCGTGCACCCCACCAGTACCCCCCGAATCGTCGGCGCGATTCCGGCACGGTACGGCTCCGAGCGTCTTCCGGGCAAGGCGCTGGCCGATCTCGCCGGTCGACCGCTCGTCGAGCACGTCTACCGGCGCTCGGCCGAAGCGGAGGGCCTGGCGCGGGTCGTGGTGCTCACCGACGACGAGCGCATCGGCGCCGCCGTCGAGGCCTTCGGGGGTGAGTGGGAGATGACACCCTCGGATTGCGCCAGCGGCACTGACCGCATCGCCTGGGCGGCCCGGCAATGGACCGGAATCGACGCCATCGTCAATATCCAGGGCGACGAGCCCCTGATCGATCCCGGCGCCATCACGGCGGTCGCCGGCCACCTGGCGGCGCATCCGGAGGATCCGGTGGTGACGCTCGCTTCGCCTGCCGAGGCGGGCGACGCCGAGGATCCCGATGTCGTCAAGGTGGTGCTCGACGCCGCCGGCTACGCGCTCTACTTCAGCCGCGCGCCGATCCCCTACCCCAGGCGGCCGGGCGGCGAGAGCTTCCGGCACCAGGGGATCTACGGCTACCAGCTCGCGGCGCTCGCCGAGATCGCGGCGCTCGAGCCGAGCCCGCTGGAGAGAGCGGAGGCGCTCGAACAGCTCAGAATGCTCGAGAACGGGTACCGTTTGAGGGTCCTCGAGTGGGGAAAGCCGTTTCCGGGGGTGGACACGGCCGAAGATCTGGAACAAGTTCGGGAGTTGATGGAGGGGCAGCCCGCCGAGCCGGTGGGAGGTTAGGTCTGTAGTCGAATCGGAGGAGACGAGGAGATATGGCAACCAAGTTCATTTTCGTGACCGGCGGCGTGGTGTCGTCGCTCGGCAAGGGCGTGGCCGCGGCATCGGTCGGCGCGATTCTCGAGTCCCGTGGCTTCTCGGTCACGCTGATGAAGCTCGATCCGTACGTCAACGTCGATCCGGGGACGATGTCGCCGTACCAGCACGGCGAGGTGTTCGTCACCGACGACGGCGCCGAGACCGATCTCGATCTCGGCCACTACGAGCGCTTCACCAGCACGGTCAGCACCAAGGGCCACAACTACACCACCGGCAAGATCTACGAATCGGTGATCAACAAGGAGCGTCGCGGCGACTACCTCGGCAAGACGGTACAGGTCATTCCGCACGTCACCGACGAGATCAAGGACGCCATGCGCAGCCTCGCCGACACCGCCGACGTGGTGATCGTCGAGATCGGCGGCACCATCGGCGACATCGAGTCCCTCCCCTTCCTCGAGGCCATCCGTCAGTTCCGTCTCGAGCTCGGTCGCAACAACGCGGTCAACATCCACCTGACCCTGGTCCCCTTCATCCAGGCGGCCGACGAGCTGAAGACCAAGCCGACCCAGCACTCGGTGCGTGAGCTGCGCGAGATCGGTATCCAGCCCGACGTCCTGCTGTGCCGCGCCGACCGCCCCTTGCCGGGCGACATCAAGCGCAAGATCGCGCTCTTCTGTAACGTCGCGCCCGAGCAGGTCATCGGCGCCGTCGACGTGCCGACCATCTACGAGGTGCCACTTCGCTTCTGCCAGGAGGGCCTCGACGAGATTCTGCTCGACCTGCTCAACCTTCCCCACCATCCCCGCGACATGTCGCGCTGGGAGGCGATGGTCGACACGATCAAGAACCCGCTGCACGAGGTCAGGATCGGCATCGTCGGCAAGTACACCGAGCTGCCCGACTCCTACAAGAGCCTCAACGAGGCCCTCTACCACGGCGGCATCGCCAACAACTCGAAGGTCGAGCTGGTCTACATCGATGCCGAGGAGATCGAAGAGGGCAACTGGCCCCGCGAGGTCTTCGAGGTCGACGGTCTGCTGGTGCCGATCGGTTTCGGTCCGCGCGGTACCGAGGGCAAGATCAAGGCGATCCGCTACGCCCGCGAGCACAAGGTGCCCTTCTTCGGTATCTGCCTGGGTATGCAGTGCATGGTGGTCGAGTACGCCCGCAACGTCTGCGGCATCGAGGACGCCACGTCGTCGGAGTTCGACGAGGACACCCAGCACGCGGTGATCTACAAACTGCGCGATCTGCTCGGTGTCGAGGAGATGGGCGGAACGATGCGGCTCGGTGCCTACCCCTGTGAGCTCAAGGAGGGCACCCTGGCGCGCGAGATCTACGACAGCGAGGAGATCAGCGAGCGTCACCGGCATCGCTACGAGGTCAACCAGAAGTACCTCGATCAGCTCACCGGTGCCGGCCTCAAGGTGGCCGGCATGAGTCCCGACGGCAAGTTCGTCGAGATGGTCGAGCTCGAGGATCACCCCTGGTACCTCGGGTGTCAGTTCCATCCCGAGTACAAGTCGAAGCCGACCAAGCCCCATCCACTCTTCGTCTCCTACATCGCGGCGGCTCTCGAGGAGCGCACCCTGCGCGAGTCGCCCGAGCGCGTCGAGGAAAGGACCCGGGTGGGCGCCGGGACGAGCGAGAGCTAGGGGTCCAATCGTCGTCAGACCCTGTCGCCCGACAACCCGATAGACTCCCATTCGAGATGAGCTCGACGGGTCAAAACCTGGCCCCGGGGGTGACGATCGGTGGTGACGATCTCCCGGTGATCGCGGGGCCGTGCGTCATCGAAGGCGAGACGGCGGTCCTCGAGATCGCCGAGGTGATCGGCGCCATGGGGCGACGCCTCGGGACTCCCCTGATCTTCAAGGCGTCCTTCGACAAGGCGAACCGGAGCTCGATCGACTCGGCCCGCGGCCCCGGCCTGACCGAGGGACTGAGAATCCTCGAGCGGGCGCGCGAAGCGACCGGCCTTCCGGTCCTGACCGACGTCCACGAAGCCGCCCAGTGCGGCCCCGTGGCCGAGGTCTGCGAGGTGCTGCAGATTCCGGCGTTCCTGTGCCGGCAGACCGACCTCATCGTTGCCGCGGCGACCACCGGTCGGGCGGTGAACATCAAGAAGGGCCAGTTCATGGCTCCGGATGACATGTTGCGGGCGGTCGACAAGGCGCGGAGCACCGGCAATGAGCGAGTGACCGTGACCGAGCGGGGCTCCTCGTTCGGCTACCACAACCTGGTGGTCGATATGCGCGGCATTCCGATGATGCAGGCCGAGGGGATCCCGGTGATCTTCGACGTCACCCACTCGCTGCAACTTCCGAGCGCCGACGGCGATCAGACAGGAGGGCTGCGCGAGTACGCCGAGCCGTTGTCCCGGGCGGCCGTGGCGGCGGGTGCCGACGGCCTCTACCTCGAAGTGCACCCGGATCCCGACACCGCGCTCTCCGATCGCACCACCCAGCTTCCGCCCGAGCGTGCCGAAGCGCTGCTCGAGTCGCTGCTCGCCATCCGCGCCGCCCTGGCGCCGACGCGACGAGGCGGCACCGCCACACCATGAGCGAAGGCACCCCATGAGCGAGCGCGCTCCGAGAGCCGCGCGGGAGGTCGCCCGCGAGGTACTACGGACCGAGGCGTCGGCGATCGAGGGACTCCTCGAGCAGCTCGACGAGACCTTCGACCGAGCCATCGACCTGATCACCCGAGCCGAAGGTCGGGTCGTCTGCACCGGCATGGGCAAGAGCGGCCTGGTGCTCAAGAAGGTCTCGGCCACCCTCTCGTCGACCGGCACGCCGTCGCTCTTCCTCCACCCCGCCGAGGCGATCCACGGCGATCTCGGCATGATCGCTCCGGGCGACGTGGTCCTCGCGGCCTCCTTCTCCGGCCGCACAGACGAGCTGCTGCGACTGGTCGAGACGGTCAAGCGGCTGGGCGTTCCGCTGATCGTGATGACCGGGAACGCCGACAGCCAACTGGCGCTCCTGGCCGATGTCCATCTTTCGGTGGCCATCGACCGCGAGGCCTGCCCGCTCAACCTGGCGCCGACCGCGTCGACCACGGCGACACTCGCCATGGGGGATGCCCTGGCGATGGCTCTGGTCGAGGCGCGCGGCTTCACCGCCGACGACTTCGCCCGGCTCCACCCGGGAGGCCAGCTCGGCAGGGCGTTGCTCAAGGTCCACCAGCTCATGCACGAGGGCGATCAGCTTCCGGCCGTGGCGAGCGACGCGTCGATGCAGGAGGCGATCCTGGAGATGTCGGCCAAGGGGCTCGGCATCACCGCCGTGGTGGACGCGGAGGGCCGGCTGATCGGCTGCATCTCGGATGGCGATCTCAGGCGTCTGCTCGAGCAGATGCCGAGCCCGCTCGAGCGCACCGCCGGCGAATGCATGCACCCCGAGCCCGAGGTCATCCACGCCGAGGAGCTCGCCTCGGCGGCGCTCCAGCGCATGGAGGCCAATCGCATCACCTCGCTCTTCGTCTGCGCCGACGACGGGCATCTCGAGGGCGCCCTGCACATCCACGACCTGTGGCGCATCGAGCTCTTCTAGCTCTCCGGTGGATCCGATGGACCAGACTTCAGCCCCCAACCCTGGCGGAACACCCAGCGCCAGCAGCGACGCGGCCTCCTTCGAGCGGCGCGCGGCCCGGATCGAGTGGATCCTGTTGGATGTCGACGGGGTGCTGACCGACGGGCGCATCTACATGGACGGCAAGGGAGAGTCGCTCAAGACCTTCCACGTCAAGGATGGTCTGGGCATCAAGATGGCCCGTTCCGCCGGGCTCAAGGTGGGCCTCCTCTCGGCGCGAAGCTCCGCCGCCCTCGAACGGCGGGCGGTGCAGCTCGGCATCGACCTGCTGATGGACGGCCGCGAAGACAAGGGGCAGGCCTTCGACAGCTTCCTGGCCGAGCACGAGCTCTCCGCCTCGCGCGTCGCCTACATCGGCGACGACCTCAACGACATCGTGGTGCTCGCCCGTTGCGGCCTCTCCTTCGCGCCGGCAGACGCGGCGCCCGAGGTCCACGACGTCGCCCGGGTGTCCCTCGCCACCAACGGCGGCCGCGGCGCGGTGCGCGAGATGATCGAGTCGCTCCTCAGGGCGCGCGGCGACTGGCAGAGAGTCCTCTCCGCCTTCTCGCTCGAGCGATGACCGCGCCCTCGATGAGCAGGCAGCATTGGCGCGACGTTCGCTCCCGGCTCCTTCGACTCGGAGTCGCCCCGGTACGGGCCCTGCTGGGCCGGGTGAGCCTCCGATCGGCACAGCGCTGGGGACGGCTGGTCGGACGGGTCGGCTGGCGCCTGAGCCGGCGCGACCGCAAGCGCACGCTCGACCATCTCGCCATCGCCTTCCCCGACCTCTCCTCCGATGAGCGGCTCGAGCTCGCCAAGGCCTCCTACCGCCACCTCGGCATGACCGGCACCGAGTGCTTCCATCTGATGCACCGCGACTGCGATTCAATCGCCGAGTACGTCGAGGTCGAGGGATGGGAGAACGTCCAGGCAGCGCGGGACCAGGGGCGGCCGATCCTCATCGTCACCGGGCACTGTGGCAACTGGGAGCTTCTCGCCGCGACGATCAACTGCCGCGGGCTGGGGATGGCGGTGATCGCACGCCGCGCCAACGACCCGCGGCTCGCCGACCCCATTCTCGATCTGAGAGAGCGCTTCGGCACCGTGACCATCAACCGCGCCGAGGCGGGCGCTTCACGCAAGCTGCTGACGACGCTGCGCGACGGCGGCGCGCTCGGCATGCTGATCGACCAGGACACGCCGGTCAAAGGCGTCTGGGTGCCCTTCTTCGGCAAGAGCGCCTTCACCCCCGTGGGCGCCGCCGAGATCGCGGTCAAGCGCGACGCCGCGGTCATTCCGACCTTCATCGCCCGCCAGGACGACGGGCGCCATCGGGCGGTCTTCCACCCGATCCTCGACCTGCCCGAAGATCACACCGAGGCGACGGCGCTCATGACCGCCGCCATCGAACAGCAGATCCGCCGGCATCCGGAGCAGTGGGTGTGGCTGCACCGGCGGTGGCGTCGGCAGCCCGACGAGGTCCGGCCGGCAGGGACGCCGGCCGCTTCAGCCTCGACCTGAGGCGCATCAGGTCTTCTCCTTCCGCGTCACCACCCAGGCCGCCGCGACACCCACCAGGTAGAGCCCGATCGTCGGCACGGCGAAAATGCACAGATTCACCACGTCGGGAGTCGGCGTGATGATCGCCGCGATGACGAAGATGATCAGGACCGCCCAGCGGAAGTGTCGCATCAGGAAGCGCGGCGTCACCACGCCCATCTTGGCCAGCAGGAGGATGACGATCGGCATCTCGAACATCAGCCCCAGCCCCAGGATGACGGTCATCAGGAAGCCGAAGTAGCGCTCGATCGTGATCACCGCATCGAAGGCCTCTCCCATGCCGAGCAGGAACTCGACGGCGAAGGGGAACGCCACGTAGTAGGCGAACATGCCGCCGCCGAGGAAGAAGAAGGTGCCGAAGATCACGAACGGCAACGCGTAGCGCTGCTCGCGCTTGTAGAGCCCCGGAGCCACGAAGCTCCACACCTGGTAGAGAACGATCGGCGACGCCACGAAGAGCGCCGCCAGGCCGGCCACCTTGACGTAGAGGATGAAGGGGTCGGTGACGCCGAGAAACGCCAACCGCGTCCCCTCGGGCAGGTACTTGTAGATCGGCTTCGCCAGGAAGTCGAAGATCCGCTCCGAGACCGCCCAGCAGGCGAAGAAGGCCACCGTGACGGCGAGCAACGAGCGAACGATTCTCGTGCGCAGCTCCTCGAGGTGCTCGAGGAGGCTCATGCGCTGCAGGTCTTCGTTCGACGGCTCGGCCATGGGCGGGGCTCATGCGGCAGCGCTCAGCTGCCCTCGGGCGGCCGCACGGCCGGATCGGGCTCGACGCTCCGATCGGTTTCCGCCGCGGAATCGGGGTCCGCGTCCGTGGAGGCCTCGTCGGCCGTGACCGGCTCGGGAACGCCGAAGTCGGGCTGATCGTCGACCGGCTCCGCCGCCGGTTCAGCCCCCGCCCCTGCCTCGGCCCCGGCCCCGGCCCCGGCCTCGTCCCCGGCCTCGGGCTCGGCCATCGGTAGCGCCGTCAGCTCCTGACGAGGCTCCGTGCCGGTGGCGGGTTTCGGCTGCGGCGCTTTGGCGGCCCGCTCCCGCTCCTCGGCCAGGGTCATCTCGACCTCCATCGACTGCTTGAGATCGTTCGTGGCACGGCGGAACTCGCCCATCGTCTTGCCGATGGTGCGACCGATCTGCGGCAACCGCTTGGGGCCGAAGATCAGCAGCGCCAGCACCATGATGAACAGGATCTCGTTGAAGCCGAGCGATCCGAACATGATGCGACCATTCTTCGAGCGCGGCCAGCCCAAAGTCAAGCTGCTCGTCTCCACCACGGGGCGCTGGCTCCGGCGGGCTGTTGGCCCTGGTCTTGCTTCCATTGGGAATCGGCGTGTCGCGGCCGGCGTTCCGACCGCCGTCCACCTCTACTGCAACGCCCGAATCTCGCTGATAAGCTCGCCGCCTATGAAGAAGCCCTGGTCCACAGTCGCCATCGCAATGTTCGCCCTCGCCATCCTGTTCGGGGGGCTGTTCGGGGACCAGCTCCTGGCGCTCTCCGGCGAGACGCGAAGCGCTCTGAAGGTCTATACCGAGCTGCTGGCGGTGGCCCACGACACCTACGGCGAGGAGACCAGCTACAAGGACCTCGTCTACGCCTCGATCAACGGCATGCTGCGGCAGCTCGATCCGCACACCAACTTCCTGCCGGTCGAAGCCTACGAGAGCATGCGCGAGCGCCAGCAGTCGAGCTTCTATGGGCTCGGCATCCTGGTCGGTATGCGTGACGGCCAGCTGACCGTGGTGACTCCCGTCGAGGGCACTCCGGCCTCGCGGCTGGGCATTCGGGCCGGGGACGTCATCTCGCACATCGAGGGCGAGTCGACCGCCGGCATGGGCATCAACGAGGCGGTCCGCCGCCTGAAGGGGCCGAAGGGAACGCTGGTGCACATCACGGTGCAGCGCCGCGGCCTCGACGAGCCGCTCGAGATCGACATCGAGCGCGACGAGATCCCGCAGAACTCGGTCACCTACGCCTTCATGATCGACCCGGTGACGGGCTACATCATGCTGAGCGACTTCTCGCGCTCGACCGCGCGCGAGATGGCCGAGACGATCGCCGAGCTGCGCGAACTGGGCATGGAGCGGCTGCTCCTCGACCTGCGCTCGAACGGCGGCGGCCTTCTCGACCAGGCGATCGAGGTGGCCGACCAGTTCCTGCCTGCCGATGCCAAGATCGTCGAGACGCACGGCCGGATCTCGAGCTCACACCAGGTCTTCCACGCCGAAGGCAACTTCGACCAGCTCGGGCTGCCGGTGGTGGTCCTGGTCGGTGGAGCGACCGCCTCGGCCGCCGAGATCCTCGCCGGAGCGCTCCAGGATCACGATCTGGGCCTGATCGTCGGCACACCCACCTGGGGCAAGGGTCTGGTGCAGACGGTCTACAGCATGAACTGGGGCAACGGACTGGCGCTCACCACAGCCAAGTACTACACGCCGTCCGGCCGCCTGATCCAGCGCGACTACACCTCCTGGTACGACTACGCGGCACACGCCGACGTCAGCATCGACGCCGACCCCGAGCAGATGGACGGAGAGATCACCGAGCGCTACTCCACCGACCTCGGTCGGACGGTCTACGGCGGCGGCGGAATCACTCCCGACCACATCGTCGAGCCGCGCGAGATGGAGGCGTTCCTCCAGTACCTCATCGCCCGCAACGCCTTCTTCAACTTCGCCGTCGAGTACAACAACACGGCCACCGAGCCGGTGACGCTCGACTGGACCGGGGGTCCCGAGCTCATGGACCGCTTCGGCTCCTGGCTCATCGAAGAGGAGCTGGCGACCACCGAGGACCTCGAGGCGATCGAAGACGAGGTCCGCGCCGAGATCTCCCATCGCGTCCGGGCGGAGATCCTGGGCGCCGCCCACGGGCTCGAGGAACGCTTCAAGGTGCTGGCCACCGAGGACGTCCAGATCCGGGAGGCCCTGGAGCGCTTCGAGCAGGCCGACGAGCTGCTAGCCGCACGGCTCGATCTCGACAAGCCGGTGCCGGCGACGCCGCCCGCGCCGAGCGCCAACCTGAACTAGGGCCTCCCTGAGCTAGCCCTTTCCTGGGCTAACCAGTTCCAGGGGACGCTCCGTCGAGCGCCTCCAGATGGGCCACGGCGAGGTCGGGCAGACTCGCCAGGTCGTAGCCGCCCTCGAGCACCGCCACGGCGCGACCGCCGCAGCGGTCGTCCGCGAAGGCACCCAGCCAACGACCCCAGGCGGCGAATCCCTCCCGGCTGACCCGCATTCCGCCGAGCGGGTCCCGCATCCAGGCGTCGAAGCCGGCCGACAGGATCAGCGCGTCGGGCGCGAAGCGCTCGAGCGCCGGCAGAACGGACTCGAGACTCGCCTTCTCGTACTCCCCGTCGCCGCAACCAGCGGCGAGCGGCACGTTGAGCGTCGCCCCCTCCCCGGCTCCGCGCCCGACCTCGCTCGCGGCACCGGTCCCGGGATAGAACGGCCACTGGTGGGTGCTGGCGTAGAAGATGTCGCCGCGCTCCTCGAGAAGATGCTGCGTGCCGTTGCCGTGGTGGACGTCGAAGTCGAAGATCGCCACCCGCTCGAGCCCGTGAGCACGGATCAGATGCTCGGCGGCGACCGCCGCGGTTCCCAGGTAACAGAAGCCCATCGCCATCGAACGCTCGGCGTGGTGCCCGGGCGGACGGGCGGCGACGAACGCCCGCCGGCCCGAGGCCTCCGTCACCCAGTCGCACGCCGCGAGGGCGGCGCTCACGGCGCCCCAGGCCGCGTCCCAGGTGGCCGGTGACAGCGGGTTGTCGGCCGAGTCGAGCAGACCGTCGCCGCGCTCGACGGCGCGGCGAAAGCGCTCGACGTACTCCTCGTCGTGGAGCCTGGAAACCGCGTCCCAGCCCGGGCCATCGGCCGTCGGCGCCACGTCGACGGTGTCGACGCCCGCCTCACGCAGGCCGTCCAGGACGCCCGCCAGACGCTCGGGACGCTCCGGAAAACCCAAGGGAACACGATGCTCGAGACAGGCGGCGCTGGTGAACGATCGGAGCATGAGCCGATGTTATCCGCTGTCGCCCTCGGGCGGCGGCCAGTCTCCGGGCGTGCCGACTCCCTCGGCGACCTCCCGCGCGGCCTCCGCACGACCGGGCAGGAAGAACCCCTGCGCGGCAAGCCGGCGCCGCTGCCGATGCAGAACCGTATCGATCGAGCTGACCGAGAGCCGGCCGTCCATCGCCGTCGAGATCTCCCGACTGGTCCAGCCCTCGAAGAGGGCCAGTTGGAGGATCGCCAGGTCCCGCGCCCGATGCCGCGAGCGAATGGCCGCGATGCAGCCCGACCAGAGCTTGGCGTAGGCGTCGCGCCGTAACGCTCGTTCCTCGGGCGACAGACCGAGGTCGGCGACACCGTCGCCGACGATCTCCTCGACGCCTCCGTCGACGAACGAGCCTCCACGCTTCTCCGCCGCGGCGGCCCGCAGGCGATCGACGGTCGAGGTCTCGGCGACCCGTTTCAGGTAGGCGTAGGCCTCCGAATCGGTGTGGCCGCGGAAGCGCCGCAGCACCGCTCGCCGGTTCTCCAGCAGGCGGCAGTAGACCTCCTGGAGCATCTCGCCGACCTGCTCGCTGTCCGGCCGGTTTCCACCGCGGCTCAACGCCCGGACGACCCCGGCGACCAGACGTCCTTTGAAGTGACGCTCGAACTCCGCCCACGTATCGACGTTGCAGGCGACCGCACAGGCCTCCAACGCGTTCACTGCTGTCCCATCCATGACACCCCCGATGTCTCCGGGGGAGGGGGCACGGCAGCCTCGGGAGCTACCGGGCAGGCCGGGGCAGGCGCGACCGACTGTAGTCTCGAATCAGCGACCGGTCAAGAAATCCGGCCGTCGAGACGCCGACCGGTGGTCGGTCCGGGTCAGCGCAGCTTCTCTTCGACGAACTCGACGTGCTTGCGCACCTTCGGGTCGTACTTCTTCAAGCGCAGCTTCTCGGTCGACAGGCGCTTGTTCTTCGTCGTCGTATAGAAGTAGCCGGTACCGGCACTCGAGACCAGCTTGATCTTTTCTCTCATGTCACAGGATCTCCACCTTGAGCATCTCCACCATGAGCATCTCCACCACGAGCGAGCCGAAAATGGCGGGGCCGACGGGACTTGAACCCGCGACCTCCGGCTTGACAGGCCGGCGTTCTAACCAATCTGAACTACGACCCCGCGCCTTTCGGTTATCTCGTTTTGCGTACGTCTGCCTGTCGGGCCTTTCGGTAGTGCGTCTACCTGGTGGGAGGTGAGGGATTTGAACCCACGACCCCCTGCTTGTAAGGCAGATGCTCTCCCACTGAGCTAACCTCCCGCCCGCACAGGACGCTAAATAGTACGCAAGCTCGAAACCCAAGTCAACGCGAACCGCGCGTCGGCCCGCACGATTCACCGACCTCCGTCTGCGCCGCCGGATTTGCCCGTGTCGACTGCGCCGCGCCCGGTCGGACTCACCGACCTATCAGAGAGGCCCCGAGGGTTCCTTCGCCCCCGCGATTCATGACACAATCCCGCCACCGTTGCGAGGCCCGACGGGATCCCGAGTCCCTTCCACGAGGTGTCGGGCGCTCGGCTCGAAGACGGTCTCAGAGGTCATGGCGGTGTAGCTCAGGTGGTTAGAGCGAGCGGCTCATAACCGCTAGGTCAGAGGTTCAAGTCCTCTCACCGCCACCATCCCCCAAACCCCGACGGCCGGCGCCGAGGCCGGGCCGCTCCAGGTGGTGACATCCAGCGAATCCGACGACCGGCACGGAGAGCGGACGTGCATGTCCGCGCTGGCTAGCGGTCTCGACGGGACGCTCGAGCGGTTCTTCGACGAGGTGGCGCCGCTCGACCGGGGCGACACACTGCTGATCGCCTTCTCGGGAGGTCCCGACTCGACGGCGCTGCTCGCCGCCGCTGCCGGTTTCGCTCGACCCCGGAAGCTCGGCCTGCTCGCGGCGCATCTGGATCACGGTCTCGACGAAGGATCGTCCGATCGGGCCGCGAGGGCGGCGGACCTGGCCGACCGGATCGGCGTCCCGTTGATCTGTGAACGCGCCTCGCCCGATGACGAAGACCTCCGCCGGCGTGGCCTCGAGGACTGGGCGAGACGCGCCCGCTACGGCTTCCTGGAGCGGGTTCGCCGCCAGCGGGACGCACGCTACGTGGCCACGGCCCACCACCGGGGCGATCAGATCGAGACGGTCCTGCTGCGGGTCCTCATGGGAAGCGGGCTCGCGGGCCTCGGCGCGATCGAGCCCCGACGAGGCTCCGTCGTGCGCCCCCTGCTGTGCGCCCGTAGAGAGCAGCTGGAGCGCGAGCTCGCGCGAGCCGGGCTCACACCGGTCGACGATCCGACCAACAGGGACGGCCGCCGTCCGCGCACGCTGGTTCGGGAGCGCCTGGTTCCCGCGCTGGTCGACACCGCTCCGGGGCTCGACGAGTGCCTGCTCCGCATCGCCGAGCACGCGCGGCGCCTGGCGACCGCGATCGAGCCGCGACTCGCGGATCATCTGGCCCTCGCCGTCGCCGACGACGGGGACTCCGCAGACCGCCGGGTCTCGGTCGATCTGAAGTGCCTGCGCGAGCTTCCCTTTGAGGTCCGCTCGCTGGCGCTCGCCCTCCTCCACCGACGCGCCGGATCGCCCTACCCCGCCGGCGGGCCGGCCAGGAGCGAGCTCGAGCGTCAGCTCGCCGCCGGCGGCCGCATCGGATCGGACTGCGGGCGGGGCTGGCGCTGGGAGGGATACCCGCGCACCCGGTCCCCGCACCGCCTGGTGCTACGGCGCCATGTCGCGGCGTCGACGGCGGCCTTCGCATATACTCTTCGGATTCCCGGGGAGCTCGCGATCCCCGAGTTGGATCTTCGTGTTTCCATCGCGCGAGAGCCGGTCGACGACTGGGTGTTCGAAGGACATCCGCGGCGTGCGGCTCTCGATCTGCCGATAGCCGACGGCGATCACCTCACCGTCCGAAATCGGTTGCCGGGGGACCGGCTGCAGCCCTTGGGCTGCGACTACCGTAGACGACTCAAGGATGTTCTCATCGACGCGGGAGTACCCCGTGAGGAACGCGATCGCATTCCACTGGTCTGTCTGGGAAACCGAATCGTCTGGGTTCCCGGACTAACAATCGACGAGAACAGCCGTATCAAGAAACAGAAGCATGCCTGGATCGCACGCATCGAGCCGATCGAACCGCCAGGGTAGCGGGAATGTCGAAGGGCGATGCCGCGTTGTCCGAGATAACGCGATCGGCAGCGCCCTCCGACCGGCGGCAGGCCGCACACGCGGCCGAAAGGGCAGTCGGACGGGCAGCCAGCAGGGGATTCAACGTTGAACTCGACAGTCAAGACACTGATTCTCTGGATGGTCATCTTCGTGGTGGTGATCCTCCTCTGGAACACCATCCAGGCCGGCAACGTCGGCCGCCACGAGCTGACCTTCACGGAGTTCATGGAGGAGGTCGACCAGGGTCGTATCTCCGAGGTGACCATCGCCGGCCAGAAGGTCAGCGGCAAGTTCCGCGGCGGCGGGAAGTACCCCGAGGGTGAAACCTTCGTCTCGTTCATCCCGCCCGACTACTCCGACGAGCTCACCAAGGAGTTGCGGACGACCAACGTCATCATCACCGCCGAGGAGCCCCGCGAGAACCCGCTGATCCAGTTCCTGGTCTTCTGGGCGCCGATCCTCCTCATCATCGGTCTGTGGATCTTCTTCATGCGCCAGATGCAGACCGGAGGCAACAAAGCGCTCTCCTTCGGCAAGAGCAAGGCCAAGCTGATGAACACCGTCGGCAAGAAGGTCACCTTCGAGGACGTGGCCGGCATCGAGGAGGCCAAGGAAGAGCTCTCCGAGATCGTCGAGTTCCTCAAGGAGCCGCAGAAGTTCCAGAAGCTCGGCGGCAAGATCCCCAAGGGCGTGCTGCTGATGGGCCCGCCGGGAACCGGTAAGACCCTGCTGGCGCGTGCCATCGCCGGCGAGGCCAACGTGCCCTTCTTCTCCATCTCCGGGTCGGACTTCGTCGAGATGTTCGTCGGCGTCGGCGCGAGTCGCGTGCGGGACCTCTTCGAGCAGGGCAAGAAGAACGCTCCGTGCATCGTCTTCATCGACGAGATCGACGCCGTCGGTCGCCACCGCGGCGCCGGACTCGGAGGCGGCCACGACGAGCGCGAACAGACGCTCAACCAGCTCCTGGTCGAGATGGACGGCTTCGAGTCCAACGAGGGCGTCATCCTGATCGCCGCCACCAATCGTCCCGACGTTCTCGACCCGGCGCTGCTGCGCCCGGGCCGCTTCGATCGCCGTATCGTCGTCGACCGGCCCGACATCAACGGCCGGCTCGGCATTCTCGAGGTCCACACGCGCGAGACGCCGCTCTCGGACGACGTCGACCTGCGAGTCATCGCCCGCGGCACCCCCGGTTTCGCCGGCGCCGATCTGGCCAACCTGGTCAACGAGGCCGCCCTGATCGCCGCCCGGCGCGAGCGCAAGGCCGTCACCATGGACGACTTCGAGTTCGCCAAGGACAAGGTTCTGATGGGCGTCGAACGTAAGACCATGATGATGACCGAGGAGGAAAAGCAGGTCACCGCCTACCACGAGGCCGGCCACGCGCTGGTCGCGGCGTTCCTGCCCGGCAGCGACCCACTGCACAAGGTCACCATCATCCCGCGCGGCCGCGCCCTCGGTCTGACCATGCAGCTGCCGCTCGAGGACAAGTACACACACAAGAAGGGCTTCGTCGAGACGCAGATCGCCATCCTGATGGGGGGCCGCGTCGCCGAGGAGCTTTCGCAGGACGACATCACCACCGGCGCCGGCAACGATCTCGAGCGCGCCACCGAGCTGGCCAGCAAGATGGTTCGCGAGTGGGGAATGTCGGAGCTGGGACCCGTCTCTCTCGGCGGCTCGGGTGAGCCGGTCTTCCTCGGTCGCGACTACACCGAGCGCTCGAACTACAGCGACGAGACCGCGCGACGGATCGACAGCGAGGTCGAGCGCCTGCTCGAGACCGGGCACGGCAAGGCGACCGACATCCTGACCGAGCGGCGCGAGCTGCTCGACCGTCTGGCGCACGATCTTCTCGAGCGCGAGTCGCTCGAGGGGAGCGAGGTCTACGACCTGATCGAGGAGATGACCGGGCTGCGCCTGGGTCCGGACCCCAGCGAGGAGTCCGCTCCCGAGGACGAAAGGCCGGACGAGCCCGAGCAGGCTGTCGCGGCCGCCGAGGCCAACGAGCCCGAGGAGCCGGAGCCGGAAGGTCCCGGTCCCGAGCCGCTACCCGCTCCCAGCACCTGACGAGTCACCTGATCCGCGCTCGATTCGCCGCCCGTGGAGCCTTTCGGCCCCATTCGGGCCGGCCTCTGGCCGTGCGCGCCGCGTATCGGTCGAAACAGCACGACTTTCCCTGCAAACTCCACTCGGCGGCGGAGTACAATCGGCTCAACGGTCTAC
The DNA here is from genome assembly GCA_965223875.1 of Candidatus Multivoradales bacterium. Lineage (GTDB taxonomy): Bacteria > Acidobacteriota > Thermoanaerobaculia > Multivoradales > JAHEKO01 > CBDCXS01. Next base: position 939,010 of record OZ245024.1, read on the forward strand.
AGTAGACCGTCCTGTTCTTCGTGTATCCGCAGATGCCGATTCTCACCGCCAAACGACCGCCCGGCATCCGTGCGACATGGGACCTGGCGCTGCCCCGTGGTCGTCGCCTCCGGCTCGGGAGTCGGCCGCTCGTCATGGGGGTGTTGAACCTCACTCCCGACTCGTTCAGTGACGGCGGCGAGCTGGCGACGGTCGACGACGCGGCGGAACGCGGGCTCGACATGCTGCGGGCGGGGGCCGAGATCCTCGATCTGGGAGGGGAATCGACGCGCCCCGGAGGGGGTGTCTACGGCGACGGTGCCGCCTGGGTGCCCCCGCAGGAGGAGATCGAGCGCTGCCTTCCGGTGCTCGAACGCCTGCGCGACAGGACCGACCTACCGCTCTCGATCGACACCCGCAAGGCGGAGGTGGCCGAGGCGGCTCTGACGGCGGGCGCCGACATCGTCAACGATGTCAGCGCGCTCGCCGACCCGCGGATGGCTCCCCTGGTCGCGCGAGCGGGCTGCCCCGTCGTCGTGATGCACAGCCGGGGCGACCTGGCGACGATGCAGGAAGGCATCTCCTACGACGACCTGATGGACGAGATCCGCCGCGAGCTGGCGGCGACCCTCGATCGCGCCGAGACGGCGGGAATCGACCCGGCGCAGATCGTCATCGATCCGGGTATCGGGTTCGGCAAGACCGTCGCCCACAACCTGACCATCCTGAGACGTCTGGACGATCTCGCCGGCCTCGGACGCCCGATTCTCGTCGGTGCCAGCCGCAAGGCGTTTCTCGGCGAGGTCACCGGCCGCGAGGTGGGCGAGCGCATGTCGGCGAGCCTGGCGGCGGCCGCCTGGGCCGCCAGCCGTGGCGCCGCGATCGTGAGGGTCCACGACGTGCGCGAGACCGTCGATCTGCTGGCGACCTGGCAGGCCATCGCGGACGACAGCGACGACGACCACGGGGAGGCGAGCTCGTGAGCTTCCCCCAGATCCTCGAGGCGTTCGAGCTCCGGAACGCGATCGACATCCTGTTGGTGGCGATCGTGTTCTACAACATCCTCCTTCTCATCCGTGGCACCCGGGCGGTGCAGATGCTCTACGGCATGATCCTGCTCGGCGCGGTCTACTACGTGGCGCGTCTGACCCAACTGACGACGCTCCAGACGATTCTCGAGACCTTCCTGATCCTGCTCCCCTTCGTCGTCGTCGTCCTCTTCCAACAGGAGATCCGACGCGCTCTGGCCCGCTTCGGACGCAATCCCCTGTGGCGATTCACCGGGCATCAGAAGGGCGAAGCGAGCTTCCAGGACATCGTCCTCGCCGCCACCCATCTGTCGTCGAAGGAGATCGGCGCGCTCATCGTCATCGAGCGCACCGAGGCGCTCAAGTCCTTCAGCGAGAACGGCATCGCCCTCGACGCGAACGTCTCGTACGACCTGCTGGTCAACATCTTCAATCCCGACAGTCCGCTCCACGACGGCGCGGTGATCATCCAGGGAGAGAAGATCGTCGCGGCGGCCTGCTTCCTGCCGCTGACCCTCTCCTCGGGTCTGTCGACCGAGTTCGGCACCCGGCACCGCGCCGCGATCGGCATCAGCAACGAGACCGACGCGCTGGCGGTGGTGGTCTCCGAGGAGACGGGGACCATCTCGGTCGCCTTCGACGGCAAGCTCGAACGCAACCTGGACGCCAAGAATCTGCGCAACACCCTGTACCAGCACCTGGTGACGGAGCTCTATCCGCAACGGGGGAGCGCACGATGAGCGCTTCGGCCAGCACCTGGGGCCTGCGTCTGGTGGCGCTGGTCCTCGCCTTCCTGACCTGGACGCTGGTCACCGTCGATCAGCGCGAGCCGGAGAGCGTCAAGGTGGTCAACACGACGATCCGCTACGACATCCCGACCGGGTTCATTCTCCTCGAGCCCCCCGAGAGCGCTCGCATCACGGTGCGCGGAAAAGCGAGCAGCCTGCGCAATCTCAATCCCTTCCAGGTGGACGTCTTCGTCGAGCTGTCGACCGCCGAGAAGGGCACCTACTCCGAGCCGCTCAGGCGTCAGAACGTCTTCCTCCCCGAGGACCTGGAGCTCGTCTCGATCGAGCCCAACGTGCTCAGCCTGGTCCTCGACCGGGAGGTCACCCGCATGCTGCCGGTCGAGGCACGGATGACCGGTGAACCGGCCGCCGGCGCCGTCGTCCAGCAGGCCACGGTGAACCCGTCACGGGTGCCGGTGCGAGGCCCGCTGTCGAGGATCGGCAACATCGACGCCTTGTCGACGACTCCGATCAACCTCAACGGCCATGCCATCGACTTCGAAGAGCGCGCCGGAGTGATCGTCGAAGACCCGACGATCCAGGTCCTGCAACCGGTCGTCACGGTCCGGATTCCCCTGCTGATTCCGGTCGCCGGCGAGGGAGGCACACGTTGAGCGAGGAGACGCCCCGCCTCTTCGGCACCGACGGCATCCGCGGGCCGTTCGGCGAGCCGCCACTCGACCGCAGGACGGTCGAGCAGCTCGCCTACCACCTGGCCGGAGCCCTCGCGACCAACGGCCGCCAGCCGGCTCTCGTGCTCGGCGGCGATACCCGGGCCAACACGCCGGAGCTGGCGACCTGGGTCGCCGCCGGTCTGACCGCGGGAGGCGTCGGCTACCGCTACGCCGGGGTCATCCCGACGCCGGGAATCGCGGTGGTCACGCGCGGCCTCGGACTCGACGGCGGCATGGCGATCTCGGCGAGTCACAACCCTTTTCCGGACAACGGACTCAAGCCGTTCGACCGCCAGGGCTTCAAATGGAGCCGCGAGGCCGAGAGCGCGCTCGAAGCGGCGCTCCATTCGGCCGGGACGAATGCCCACGTCGCCGAGCTGGCCGACGACCTGACGCCGGACCCGTCGCTGGCCGAGTCGTATCTCGCCCACCTGCGCGCCAGCCTGCCCGGACGCACGCCCCTGGAGGGCCTCACCGTCGCTCTCGACTGCGCCCACGGCGCCGCCAGTCCGTTCGCCGAGCGGCTCTTCGACGCGTTGGGCGCCACCACGCACGTGATCGGCGATCACCCCGACGGTACCAATATCAACCTCGACTGCGGCTCGACCCACCCCGAGCGTCTGGTCGAGCTGGTCGGGTCCACGGGCGCGGACTTCGGCGTCGCCTTCGACGGCGACGCGGACCGGGCGATCCTGGTCGACGAAACCGGCGCCATCCAGGATGGCGACTCGGTTCTCTACCTGTGGGCACGGGAGCTTCAGTGCCGCGGACAGCTCGAGCCCGCGGCGCTCGTCGCGACCACGATGAGCAACCTCGGCCTCGAGCACGCCCTGGCCGCCCTCGGGATCGAGACGGTGCGCTGCGACGTCGGAGATCGGGTCGTGGTCGAGACGATGCGCGAGCGAGGTATCCGCCTCGGCGGCGAGCAGTCCGGCCACATCATCCACCTCGACCACGGATCGACCGGCGATGGTCTCCTGACAGCGATCCAGATCGGCGCACTGCTCGTCCGCTCCGGCGAGACACTCTCCGCTCTGGCCGCGCCCGTCGAGCGCTTCCCCCAGATTCTGGTCAACGTCAGAGTCGGGCACAAGAGACCCTTCGATACGCTCCCCTCGGTCACCGCCAAGGCCACGTCGATCCTCGACAAGCTCGGCAGCGACGGTCGGCTGCTGCTGCGCTACAGCGGCACCGAGCCGCTGGCGCGGGTGATGATCGAGGGTCGTGACCAGGAGGAGATAGAAGCGCTGGCCCGCGATCTCGCCGCCGAGATCGGCAACGTACTTGGAGAAGAGGCATGACTCTGCTGTCGGTGAACGTCGATCACATCGCCACCCTGCGCCAGGCGCGCGGCGTCGACTACCCCGATCCCGTCGACGCGGCCAGGATCGCCGAGGAGGCGGGCGCCTCCGGCATCACGGTTCACCTGCGCGGCGACCGGCGCCACATACAGGACCGCGACGTCACGCGTCTCCGCGCCCGGGTGAAGGGGAAGCTCAACCTCGAGATGGCGGCCACCGGCGAGATGCGCGACATCGCCCTCGAGGTGCGGCCGGACCAGGTGACCCTGGTACCCGAGCGCCCCGAGGAAGTCACCACCGAGGGTGGCCTCGATCTGACCCGCGACCGCTCCCGTATCGAGCGGGTCTCTGAGACTCTCGTCGAGGAGGGCATCGTCGTCTCGCTCTTCCTCGACCCGAACCTGGCGCAGCTCGACGCTCTCGGGCACTTCCACTCCGACATCGTCGCCGGCTTCGAGATCAACACCGATGCCTACACGCGGGCCACCGGTGACGCCGTGGCCGCCGAGATCGACAAGATCGTCGAGGTCGCCGCGGAGGGCGCCGCCCGGGGCTACGAAGTCTACGCCGGCCACGGCCTCACCGTCGGCAACGTCGCCCCGGTCGCGGCCACCCCGGAGATCGAGGAGCTCAACATCGGTCACTCGATCGTGTCGCGAGCCGCGCTCATCGGGATGTCCGCCGCGGTCACCGAGATGCTCGAAGCGATCGCGGCGGCGCAGCCGACGATGGCTGACGGATAGACCGACCGACGAGCGTGCCAATCAGCGCTCGACCTCGAGCGCCTCGCTGCCCCACTCTTCCTCGGCGTCGCTGACGATCAGCGCCGTCGAGCCGATCGGCAGCAGCAGGCGGTGGTGTCGCTCACCGAGCATCGCCGTGATCTCGTAGTACCCTGCGGGATGGATGGCGACGAGCCGGCCGTCCCGCCCCTTCATGCCCAATGCCTCGTTGTGGATCTTGACCTCGACGGGCAACTCCATCACGCCTCCTCCTTGGGGTCTTCCGGGATCATCGTACGCCCTCCTGAAACGGCCTGGCCCGGTGGATGATGCAGGCTAGACGTATCCCTCTTCACGATACTCCTTGAGCTTGCGCTGCAGGGTGCGCAGTCCGATCCCCAGGGTCTTGGCCGCCTCCGCGCGCTTGCCCCCGGTCAACTCGAGGGTCTCGAGGATCGCCTGACGCTCGATCTCCGCCATGGTGCGCGGCCCACCCGCTGCGGACTGGACCCGGGGCTCCGCGCCGCCGGCGGCACCTTCGCCGGCACCACCGGAGCCTCCAGGGGCGCCCCGGAACTCTCCCGGCAGATCGTCGACGTCGATCTCCTCGCCCTGGTGGAAGATCACCAGCGACTCCATCAGATTGCGCAGCTCGCGGACGTTGCCGGGCCAGCGATACTGGTTGAGCGCGTCGAGAGCGCGAGCCGACAGTCGCTTCGGCTCGATACCCTCCTGCTCGCAGAAGAAATCGAGATAGTGCTCCGAGAGAAGCGCCAGATCACCGCCGCGCTCGCGCAGCGGAGGCAGCTCGAGGGTGACCACCTTGAGGCGGTAGTAGAGATCCTGGCGGAATCGCCCCTTCTCCACTTCCTGATCGAGGTCGCGGTTGGTCGCGGCGATCAGACGGAAGTCGACGTCGATCAGATCTCCACTGCCGACGCGCATCACCTGACGCTCCTCGAGGACCCGCAGCAGCTTCACCTGCAGCTCCGGGTAGAGCTCGCTGATCTCGTCGAGGAAGAGCGTTCCGCGATGGGCGAGCTCGAACTTCCCTATCTTGCGCGACACGGCACCGGTGAAAGCGCCCTTCTCGTGGCCGAAGAGCTCGCTCTCGAGGATGTCGGAGGGAATCGCGCCGCAGTTGAGGGCCAGGAACCGCTCCTCGTGCCTGGGGCTGGCGACATGCAGCGCCTTGGCGACCAGCTCCTTGCCGGTGCCGCTCTCACCCACGATCAGAACGCTCGAGCGGGTCGGCGCCACCAGGCGCATCTGATCGAAGAGCCTCTCCATCGGCTGTGATGCGCCGATGATCGACTCGAAGCCGTAGCGCTTGTCGATCATCGTGCGCAGCGACGTGATCTCTTCGCGCAGCTGGCGGTTCTCGAGCAGATTGCGCACCCGCTGGCGCAGCTCGTAGAGGTCGACCGGCTTGGTCAGATAGTCGTCGGCACCCACCCGCATCGCCTCGACGGCGTTCTCGATGCTGCCGAACCCGGTCACCAGGATGATGCCGAGGTCCATCTCGCCGTCGCGGACGGCGGAAATGAAGCCGAGCCCGTCGGTGCCGGGCATCCGCAGGTCGCAGACGGCGACACGCACCTGGTCGTTCTGGGACAGGTACTCGAGCGCCTGGTCGGCGTCATCGAAGGTGCGGACCGGAATACCGGCCTTCTCGAGCGCGATCGCCATCGATTCGCGCGAGCCGGTCTCGTCGTCGATGACGATGGCAATCGGTGGTTCGGGCATCAGCGCGCGCCATTCTGGCACAACTTCACCGCTCGGGCACCACCATTCGGGACCGGGCGCCGACGTTTCCGGGCCTCAACTGTGCCAAGATCCATAGTCGATGCCCGAGCGCGAGGACGAGACGCTGGAAGGCACGCTCGAGCGGGTCGTTTTCACCAATCCCGAGACCGGCTGGAGCGTCGTCCGGATCACCCCGGACGAGCCCTCCCCCGGTGCCGGCCCGCACTTGACGGCTGTCGGAAACCTCCATGGAGCCCAGCCGGGCGAGCGTCTCCGGCTGACCGGAGAGTGGGGCCAGGACGCCAAGTACGGCCGGCAGTTCCGGGTCGAGAGCTTCCTCGGCCTCGAGCCGCGCACGCTCGACGGGATCGCCAAGTTCCTCGGCTCCGGCCTGATCGCCGGCATCGGACCGGCGATGGCCACCCGCATGGTGGAGCGGTTCGGCATCGACACACTCGAGGTCATCGAGCGCGAGCCGGAGCGGCTGCGCGAGGTCAAGGGGATCGGTGCCGTGCGGGCGGAGACGATCCAGAAGGCGTTCGTCGAGCAGCGCGAGCTACGCGACGCGATGGTCTTCCTGCAGTCCTACGGGGTGACCCCCCGCCTCGCCGTAAGGATCTGTCACCGCTACGGCGATCGAACCGTGGCGGTCGTGCGCGAGAATCCCTACCGGCTCGCCGAGGAGATGTGGGGCGTCGGCTTCAAGACGGCCGACCAGATCGCCGGCACGCTCGGCTTCGGTGAGACCTCTCCCGAGCGGGTCAGAGCCGGCGTGCTCCACACCATGGCGCGCTCGGCGGACGACGGCCACGTCTACCTCCCCCACGGCAAGCTGCTCGAGGACGCCTCGACCCTGCTCGGCGTCTCTCCCGACCTCTGCTCGGACGCTCTCGAAGCGCTGGTGGCCTCCGCAGACCTGGTCGATCAGGCGCTGCCGTCGCGGCCGTCGCGACGCGCCGTCTACACCCCCGAGCTCTACAGGGCCGAGACCGGCGTCGCCGAGGACATCGCCCGCCTCGTCGAGGCCGAGAGCGAGCTTCCCGAGATCGACATCGAACGCGCCCTCGAGTGGTTCGAGGCGCGCCACGGCTTCACACTGGCGCCTCTCCAGCGCCAGGCGGTCGCCGGCGGGCTGTCGGAGAGGATCTCGATCGTCACCGGCGGACCGGGCACGGGCAAGACGACCCTGGTCAAGGCGATCACCGAGATCCTCTCGGCGAAGGGCCAGAGACTGCAGCTCGCCGCCCCCACCGGGCGTGCCGCCAACCGGTTGGCGGAGTCGACCGGCCTGCCGGCGAGGACCATCCATCGTCTGCTCGAATACGATCCCCACCGGCACACCTTTCTGCGCGGTCCCGGCCGCCCGCTGGAGGTCGATGTCCTGATCGTGGACGAGGTGTCGATGCTCGACTGCTCGCTGACCCACCTGTTGTTGGCCGCGATCCCTTCAGGCGGGCGTCTGGTCATGCTCGGCGACGGGGATCAGCTGCCGTCGGTCGGCCCAGGGCGGGTGCTCGACGACCTGATCGCCTCGGAGCGGGTACCGGTCGTGGCACTGACAGAGATCTTCCGCCAGGCACGCGCCAGCCAGATCGTGCGCAACGCCCACCTGGTCAACAAGGGCCGGTTGCCGCCCCTCGACCCGCCCCCGGAGATCCCGGCGGGAGATCCGTCGCGGTCGCGGCCGGACTTCTTCTTCATCGAGCGGCACGATCCCGAGGAGGTTCTGGAGACGCTGGTTCATCTGGTCACGGAGAGGATTCCAGCGAGCTTCGGCTTCGATCCGCTGCGCGAGATCCAGGTCCTCACGCCGATGCGCCGTGGACGTCTCGGGACGGTCCAGCTCAATCAGGAGCTGCAGGCCCGCCTCAACCCGTCGGCGAGACGGGTCGAGCGCGGAGCGGTCGCCCTCGGCATCGAGGATCGCGTCATGCAGGTGCGCAACAACTACGACCTCGGCGTCTTCAACGGCGACATCGGCACCGTCTCGGGCATCGATTCGGACGCCGAGGTGGTGACGGTCTCGATCAACGGACGCGACGTCGCCTACACCACCGACGACCTCGAGGAGCTCGTCCTCGCCTACGCCTGCTCGATCCACAAGTCACAGGGGAGCGAGTACCCCTGCGTCGTGCTGCCGCTGCACTCCCAGCACCATGTGATGCTCGAGCGCAACCTCCTCTATACCGCCCTCACCCGGGCGCGTTCGCTGGTGGTGATCGTCGGCACCCGGCAAGCCGTACAGACAGCGGTTCGCAACCACCGCCCGAGACGCCGCTTCACGCTGCTGGCGGACCGGCTACGGGGCGACGTCCCGCCGGCTCGGATTCCGACACCGGCGGCTCACCGATCGACGGCGAGCTAACCCGCGGGCGGCTCACCCTCGCGGGTCGTTCCGCCTTCCGTGGCGGCACCGTCGTCCGTCGCCGGGTCGACCACCGACTCGGGCACCGACCCGGGCTCCGGGGACGACACGGGCTCCGGGGACGACACGGGCTCCGGGGACGACACGGGCGGCGCGATGACGGCCGCCTCCGGCGCCGGATCCGGCGCCGCGGGTGGCGGGTCGTGCTGCGTTCCACCGCTTCGACGGCGTTCGGCGTAGACCATGATCACGGCGCCCAGACCCGCCGTCCAGGCGGAGAATCGCACCATCCATCCGGCGAGCCCGAACATGAAGGCGAAGAACCAGAAGAACCCGCCCAGGCTGCCGAACATCTCGGCGATCAGAGAGAGCGACTGGATCGCGACGACGCCGATGAGAAGCATCATGTAGGGACCGGCGCTCCAGCCGAAGCGACAACCCAGCCAACCCCCGACGGCGTAGGCGCTCGAGGTGTAGCCGAGCAGACAAGCGATCATCAGCACGAACATGCCGAGCGGCCAGACGATGATCAGCAGTGGGATGCCGATGATCGACAGGGCCAGCACGATCGTCGCGACCACCATCAGGGGGAAGAAGAGCAGCCAGGTCGCGAGACCCAGCAGGCCCGCCTTCCACGGCTCAGCCGCCACCGCGGAGGAGGTCCGCTCGACCGCGTCGCGCGCCACCAGGAAGATGAAGCTGGTGACGAGGATGAGCACCACCCAGCGGAAGATCGTCCAGAAGATGCTCCAGGCGATTCCGAGCGGCGCTCCGTTCCAGAAGCCCCAGTCGGAGTCGACGTGCCAGGGTTGGGAGAAGTGGATGGCGGGCCCGAAGTCGACCTCGCTGACCTCACCCAGCACGCGCGCGCCGGGATCGATCTCCACCGTGCCGCCGACACTCACGACGTCGCCCAGAACCTCCGACTCCGGGCCCAGATAGACCGAGTCGAGAACCGCGGTCACCGTCCCGGTCACCTCGCCGTCGATGTAGGCGGGACCGATGATGCTCACCGCATCTCCGAGCACCTTTCCTTTGACGTGGAGCGCTCCCATCAACACCACCGCCTCGCGGGCCACCTCGTGCTCCTCGATGTCGAGGTCGCTCATGAAGTGGATCTGGGTGTCCTTGTCGATCCCTCTGCGACGGGATCGACGCGAGCTGCGCTGGTCGTCGTCGCTGTCGTCGTCGCCGCCGATCGTCACTTCGATCGCCGCATCTTCGTCGTCGATCTCCGGTTCGACGGCCTCCTCGGCGGCGGCCTGCTCGGCGGAGATCTCCTGCTCCGCCGGCGCGGACTCGACCGACGCAGGAGCTTGTGCGGGTTCGGTGGATTCCGTGGGTTCGAGCGCCGGAGTCTCCTGCTCCTGCGCGACGGCGGCCGGCAGCGCTCCCAGAGGGCTCGTTGCGCTCCAGCCCAGAGCCACCAGGGCGGCAGCGATGATCAACAGACGCAGAGCCCGTGACGCCGTCTCGGCGGCCCGCGTCTCCGGTCGATTCCGTTCAAACATAGTCCGTGCTCCTGTCCGAAGCCGTCAGTCGCGAGAACAGCGTCAGCGCCGCCAGCGAGATCCCCAGGATCGCCACCAGCGGTGCCGCGACGAGCGGCTTTGAAACGATTCCCAACAGTACACGATCGAGCTCGGCCATCGACTGCCAGAGCTCCAGCCAGGAGGCCAGAGCGGCACTGCCGGCGACCAGAGCGGAGCTCACCAGCTCGACCGACGCGCCAACCTCGAAGAACCCCTTGAACGAGAGCCAGGCGGCCGGCACCAGCGCGGCCGAGCAGGCCGCGGCGACCATCGCCACGGCGATGGCCCAGCGCATCGCCACCGGTACGGCGGCGACCACGGGCACGCCTTCGATGCGTCGCATCACGGCGGCCGCGAAGCCCGGCGACGGCGACGGTTCGACGAGAAGCGCGAAGACCTCGCCCAGAGCCTCCTCGGCGGCGGATTCGCGACGCGCTCTCTCGGCCGAGAGCCAACGATTCATGGTCTGCTTGAAACGCATCAACCTGTCCCTCTCCAACTCGCCCTACGGCGCCTGTTCAGCGAAAGTTTCACCATGCTCATCTCCGGTTCCAGGTGCATCGTCCACCTCCGAAATCAACCCCACCCCGCGTCCTCCAGCAGCTTCGCCAGTCGCTTGCGCGCCCGGAACAGATGCGTCTTCACGGTGCCCAGCGGGAGGCCGGTGACCTCCACCAGCTCGTCATAGGTCAGTCCGTGCCGGAAGCGCAGCAGCAGCACCTCGCGATGGCCGGGACGCATCGAGCCGAGCGCGGTCTCGATCGCCTCGACCAGCTCGGCGTGTACGGCCTGCTGCTCGGGTCCCTCGGTCTCCGGGCCCGCCAACAGGTCGGCCCACTGGGTTTCACTCGAGTCCGCGCCCTGCGACGGTGAGCGCTCGAGCGGCACCGTATCGAGCTGGCGCCGGCGCAGGTGGTCGATGGTCGCGTTGTGCGCCACCTTGAAGAGCCAGGACGAGAAGCGACGACCGGGATCGTAGCTCGCCAGACGCGTGTAGGCCTTCAGGAAGACCTCCTGCGCGAGCTCCTCGGCCAGGGCGCGATTGCGCACCATGCGCAGGATCAGCCCCAGCACCGGCCGTTCGTAGCGACGCACGAGATCGCCGTACGCCTCCTGGGACCCGTCCAGGGTCGCCGCTACGAGATCGCTGTCCGAAGGCGTCGTCACTACACCGCCCGAGATCTTCGCCCCCCGGATAGGGTGTGCGGGATGGGGTGCGCGGGAATCCCGACTCGGGCCTCGCAGCCGGTAACACTCAAGCGAATACTGTCCGAGCCATACGGTATCCGTTCAGGTGCTGCTGGCTGCTAGAGCGTCAGAATCGCGACACCGAGGATAACCCGGTAGACGACGAAGGGCGTCATGCTGCGCCTCTGTAACCAGCGCAGGAGCCACCAGACGGCCAGGTACGCGGCGACTGCCGAGACCAAGAAACCGGTGACCAGGGCGGCCAGCGGCGGTGCCTGGGCCGAGCCGGTCGCCAGATCGAGGACCGTCTTCCCCGCGACCAGGCTGAGGACCGGGACGGCGAGCAGAAAGGAGAACCTCGCCGCCTCGGTGCGCACCAGTCCGATGGCGAGAGCCGCCGTCATCGTCACACCCGAGCGTGAGGTCCCCGGAATCATCGCCAGTGCCTGTGCCGAGCCGACGGCGATCACCGCGGCCCAGGAGAGCGTTTGAATGTGGCGCGCTCCCGAGCCGTACCGGTCGGCCAGCCAGAGCAGGACACCGAAGACGATGAGGGCCACGGCGACGATGCGCGGATTGCGCAGGTGGGTTTCGACGACATCGCGCAGCAGCAGACCGAGCACGGCCACGGGGATCGTCGCCGCGACGAGTTGCAGCCCGAGTCGGCGATCGTCGGTCGAAGCGTCGACCGCACCCGGCACGAACGCGGTCACGATGCGGGTGAGATCCCGACGCAGGTAGAGAACGAGCGCGATCAGCGATCCCGCGTGCACGGCCATGTCGAACGCCAGGCCCTGATCCTCCCAGCCGAAGACGTAGGAGGCGAGGATGAGATGCGCCGACGAGCTGACCGGGATGAACTCGGTGACACCCTGGATCAGACCCAGCACGGCCGCCTGAAAGGGGCTCACGAGACGCCCCCCGCGCGAGCTCCCGGCTCCCGACCCGGCACGACCGGCGTCCTACGAGCCGCCCACTCCCGGCCGGTATACTGCGATCGCCGCCCGCCGCCTACCATTCGACCTCGACCGAACACTGATGACGAGCATCCTGGTAACCGGAGGGGCGGGCTTCATCGGCTCGAACTTCGTGCGCCTTCTGCTCGACGAGACCGACTGGAACGTGGTCGTCCTCGACCGGCTGACCTATGCGGGCCACCTGGCCAATCTGGAGGATCTCGGTGAGCACTCGAGGCTGGTCTTCAGGCGCGGCGACATCGCCGATCGGGAGACGGTGCGCGCATTGTACCGTGAGTTCCGCCCGCGGATGGTCGCCAACTTCGCCGCCGAGACCCACGTCGACCGATCGATCGACGATCCGGGGATCTTCGTCCACTCGAACGTCGTCGGCACCTTCGAGCTCCTCGAGGCGGCGAGACGGCACCTGGCGGAGCGACCCGACCCCGCCTTCCGCTTCCTCCACGTTTCGACCGACGAGGTCTACGGCACGCTGGGACTCGACGGACGCTTCAGCGAGACGACGCCGTACGCGCCCAACTCACCCTATGCCGCCTCCAAGGCGGCCTCCGATCACCTTGTCCGGGCGTGGGCGGAGACCTATTCGGTGCCCACCCTGACCACCAACTGCACCAACAACTACGGGCCGTACCAGTACCCTGAGAAGCTCATACCGTTGATGCTGCTCAATGCCCTCGAGGGCCGGTCGCTGCCGATCTACGGCCAGGGCACGAACGTGCGGGACTGGCTCTACGTCGAGGACCACTGCCGAGGACTGCTGCGTGTGCTCGAGGCGGGCGTGCCGGGTGAGAGCTACAACTTCGGCGGCGAGGCCGAGAAGACCAATCTCGAGGTGGTCGCGACGCTTTGCTCGCTCATCGAGGCGGTGCGCCCGGCGAGCGGGAACCCGGCGATGGTGGAGCGCGGCGTCGGCTCCTACGAGGCGCTCCGCGAGCTCGTCGAGGACCGTCCTGGGCACGATCTGCGCTACGCGATGGACACCACGAAGGTACGCTCCGAGCTCGGCTGGTCGCCCACGGTCGACTTCGAGGAGGGATTGCGACGAACGGTCGGCTGGTATCTCGACAACCAGGACTGGTGCCGCACGGTGCAGGACGGCCGGACCGCTCGCGAGCGTCTGGGACTGGCTGCGGGTGTGGGGCGCGGGAGCGCGCCGCCCCGAGCGGGGGGTCGCCAGTGAGAGGCACGGCATGAAGGCTACAGAGCTCTCCCTGCCCGGCCTGCTCCTCGTCGAGTCGCCGGTCGCGGAAGACGAGCGGGGCCGCTTCTTCGAGTCCTGGCACCAGCGGAAGTTCCGCGACATCGGTATCGGAGACGATTTCGTGCAGGACAACCAGTCGCGCTCGCACCGGGGCGTTCTGCGCGGCCTCCACGCGCAGCTCCGCGTCCCCCAGGGCAAGCTGGTTCGCGTGCTCGAGGGCGAGATCTTCGACGTCGCCGTCGACATCCGTCCCGACTCGCCGACCTTCGGCCGGTCGGAGTCCGTGGTGCTGTCGGCCGCGAGCCTGAACCAGCTCTGGATGCCTCCGGGCTTCGCGCATGGATTCTACGTCCTTTCGGACGTCGCCGAGGTCTTCTACAAGTGCACGGCGCTCTACGACCCGGCGGACGAGATCGGGATTCGCTGGAACGACCCGGTACTCGGCATCGACTGGCCGCTCGCGAGCCCGGTGCTCTCGGCCAAGGATGCGGACCTTCCCACACTGGCCGAGATCGAGCCGCTCCTGCGCGGCGCGGCGAAGGGCTCGGGAGACACCTCCGGATGAGCGGAAGTCCACACCTCACCGCCGCCGAGATCGAGCGGCAGGTCGCCCTGCTCGCCGACCCTCCTCCACCCGCGGCACTGGTACGACCCTGCACCGTCGGCGACGGCCTCCGGGTCCTCGACGAGGCCGAGCGCGCGCGGCTCGAAGGCAGATGGAGCGAGGCGGCGGCGGCCGGACGCTTCTCGAAGTTCGTACCGGCCTCCGGCGCCGCCAGCCGGATGTTCTCGGTGCTCGAAGGCGTCGCCGAGACCGGCTCCGTCGCCGACCTCGAAGGTGCCCGGGAACGCGGGGACACTCGCGCACGGGATCTGCTCGAGCTGCTCGAGCGGAGCTCGGACCTCCCGTTCCACGATCGACTGCCGCCAAGCTCGGATCTCGCGGCGCTGGCGGCCATCCTCGCCGCCGACGGCCTCGACTACGGACGGCGCGCCAAGGGTCTGATTCCCTTCCACCGCTACCCGTGGGACGCCAGGACCCCGATGATCGAGCACCTGGTCGAAGGCGCCTCCTACGTCCTCGACAGCGGGGGCCGGGGCAGGATCCACTTCACCGTCGGCGCATCACAGCTCGACGCCTTCCGGGCCGAGGCCGCCGCGTCGCCGCTCGCCGAGGCCTGGGAGATCGGCTTCTCCACCCAGAGACCGGAGACCGACACGGTGGCGCTCGAGGCCGACGGATCACCGGTGCGCGATGCCGACGGCGGCCTGCTGTTCAGGCCGGGGGGCCACGGGGCGCTGCTCGGCAATCTCGAGGCCTGTGGCGGCGATCTCGTCTTCGTCAAGAACATCGACAACATCCTTCCCGAGTCCCGCCAGCCCCTGGTGGCCGAGTGGCAGCGGGCGCTCGGCGGCCTGCTGGTGACCCTCGAGCGGCGCGCCGTCGAGCTCGCGACCGCGCTCGCCGCGCAGGGCGAGGCGTCGACGATCGACGCGGCCGCCGACTTCTGCAGCGCCGACCTCGGGCGAACGATCTCGTCATCCCGAACCGACCCGGGGGCGCTGGCGGACGAGCTCATCGACCTTCTGGATCGACCTCTGCGCGTCTGCGGCATGGTCCCGAGCACCGGTGAGCCGGGTGGCGGACCCTTCTGGGTTCGCGGCGACTCCGGCGCCGTCTATCCCCAGATCGTCGAGTCGGCCCAGGTGGACCTCGAAGACGAGGAGCAGCAGCGGGTCTGGACCTCCTCGACCCACTTCAACCCGGTGATGCTCGCCGTCTCGCTCCGGCGACACGACGGCACCCCCCACCGCTTGGCGGGCTTCGTCGATCGCCGAGCCGTGTTCGTCAACGAGAAGCCCTACGACGGGCGCCAGATCCGGGTCCTGGAGCACCCCGGCCTCTGGAACGGGGCGATGGCGAGCTGGAACACGGTCTTCGTCGAGGTTCCGCTACAGACGTTCGCTCCCGTCAAGACCGTGCTCGATCTCCTCCGACCGGAGCACCAAGGCACCTGACAGGGGACTTCCGACCGGTCGATCAGGTCGCCGTGGTCGACAGGCTCTTTCGCCCGCCGACCCTCCGTCAGCGGCGATATCGCGACGGCTGCTCCAGCGCGCAGTGCGTGTTAGCATCCCACCGATCCGATCCACAACCTGGTCGATTGGGAGAGCTACATGGCTGAAGACGTCATCACCCTTCCCGTGCTGAAGTGGGAGATCCCCAAGCCGAAGACGTGGGACTTCATCGCCCTGGCTGTGCTGGTCGTCGGCATCGTGGCCGCGGCGATGAACGTTATGGGCTCCGGACTGTCGGGCCCCGGCAACTCGGTCTCCGGATCGGCCAGCATGATCTTCGCGACCATTCAGCTCGCGATCACCTGCGTGAGCCTGCTGGTTCTTGGCAAGGCCGCGAAGGAGGGCACGATCCATGGTGTTCTCTTCTCCCTGGCCGGGATGGGCATCGGTCTCGGCGGGATGATGCTGGCGGCCGCCCTGTGGGCCATCGCCTGACGATCCCCGATCGCCATCGAGACACGGTGGGGCGTAGAACCGCTCCCGAGGGGCGTGCGTAAGAACCGTGGGAGCCGGAGTCGACCGACTCCGCGACGACGGAGACGACGGTGTCCGAGGTCGGGATGCGAGACGAGACGATGAGCGGGCCGCGGCCCACCGAGACGAGCAACGAGGCCGAAGAACCCGTCCGGCGCGGCCCGAAGCTACTGCGCCTCGCGGTTCTGGTAGCCGCGCTGGTGGGCATCGTCCTCCTGGGTCGGGAGCTCGGCGGCTATATTCCCCGATTCGCCGCGTGGGTCGAGTCGCTCGGCGTCTGGGGTCCGGTGATCTTCGCTCTCGGCTACGCCGCCGCGACGGTGGCTTTCGTTCCGGGCTCCATTCTGACCCTGGCCGCCGGAGCGATCTTCGGCCTCGGCAAGGGAACGCTGGTCGTCTTTCTGGGTGCGACCCTCGGGACCGTGCTCGCCTTCCTCGTCGCGCGCTACCTCGCCAGGTCGGCCATAGAGGCGAAGCTCGAAGACCACCCGAAATTCGCCGCCATCGACCGCGCGGTCGCCAAGGCGGGGCTCAAGATCGTCTTCCTCCTCCGTCTCAGCCCGGCCTTCCCGTACAACCTGCTCAACTACGCCCTGGGACTCACCAGCGTCCGGCTGCGCGACTTCGCCCTCGCCTCCTTCGGCATGATTCCGGGGACGTTTCTCTACGTCTACTACGGCAAGGTCATCGGCAATATCGCCGCGATCACCGGAGGCGCCGAGGTCGAAGGCGGCGCGGAGCGCTGGATCTTCATCGGCGTCGGGCTGGCGGCGACGATCGCGGTAACCACGATCGTCACCCGCATCGCCCGGCGAGCCCTTGCCGAAGAGGTCGACGACGTCGAGGAGCCGGACGATGACTGAGCCCCTGCCCGGGCGCGACGTCGAGGAGCTGAAAGCCGTTCTTCAGCCCTTCGACGAGGTCAACGAGCGACTGCTCGAGAACGTCCATCCGCCCGACTGGATCAACCCGGAGCCCGCGGACAGATACCACCTGGTCGTCGTCGGGGCGGGAACGGCCGGCCTGGTCACGGCGGCCGGCGCCGCCGGACTCGGAGCTCGCGTGGCACTCGTCGAGAAGCGCCTCATGGGCGGTGACTGCCTCAATCATGGCTGCGTCCCGTCGAAGGCTGTGATCCGCGCCGCCAAGGGTTGGCACGACGCCCGCACCGCCGCAGCTCGCTTCGGCGGACCACAGGCGAGCGGCGACGGCGACTTCGCCGCCGCCATGCGGCGCATGCGTGAGCTCCGCGCCGGCATCAGCCATCACGACAGCGCCGAGCGCTTCCGCGGGCTCGGTGTCGATGTCTTCATCGGTGAGGGCCGCTTCGTCGCCGCCGACGCGGTCGAGGTCGACGGGCGGCGACTGCGCTTCAGAAAGGCCGCCGTGGCCACCGGAACGCGCGCCTTTCAGCCACCGATCCCGGGCCTGGGCAGCTGTGGCTACCTGACCAACGAGACGATCTTCAACACAACGCGGCGACCTCCCCGCCTGGGAATCCTCGGCGCCGGACCGATCGGCGTCGAGCTGGCACAGGCCTTCGCCCGCTTCGGCAGCCGGGTCACGCTCTTCGACATCGCCGACCAGGTCCTGATCCGTGAGGACCCCGAAGCGGCGGCCATCGTTCAGGAAGCGCTCGTCGAGGACGGAGTGGAGCTCGAGCTCGGATGCGCCGTCGAGCGGGTCGAGCGGCAGGGGGACGAGATCGCCCTGCATCTCGAGGCCCACGGGGACAGAATGACGAAGCGGGTCGACGAGCTGCTCCTGGCGGTCGGCCGCACGCCCAACGTCGAGGATCTCGGATTGGAGGCCGCGGGCATCGAGTTCGATCGCGGCGGCGTCGTCGTCGACGATCAGCTACGGACGACGAATTCGAAGATCTTCGCCGTCGGCGATGTCGCGTCGAGGTTCAAATTCACCCACATGGCCGACGCGATGGCCCGTATCGCCATCCAGAACGCGCTCTTCTTCGGTCGCAAGAAGGCCAGCGACCTGATCGTCCCCTGGTGCACCTACTCGAGCCCGGAGATCGCCCACGTCGGCCTCTACGAGAGCGACGCCAAGGAACGCGGCATCGAGGTGGAGACGGTGACGATCCCGATGTCCGGCGTCGACCGCGCCGTGCTCGAAGGCGACGACAGGGGCTTCCTCCGCGTGGTGGTGCGCAAGGGCAAGGACCGCATCCTCGGCGCCACCCTGGTGGCCGAGCACGCCGGAGACATGATCGGCGAGCTGACGATGGCGATCCAGCACGGCATCGGCCTGGGCAAGATCGCCAGCATCATCCACCCCTATCCGACCCAGGGCGAGGTGATCAAGAAGGCCGGTGATGCCTGGAATCGGGGGAAGCTGACGCCGACGGTCAAGCGGCTCTTCGATCTGCTGTTTCGGATCTTCGGGTAGGCCGAACTGGCGGGCGAGCGGGCTGTGCCCTCCGACGGGGGACAGGCACCAACAGGGCAGGTCCGGGGACTGGCTCCAACTGCTCGGTTCCAGCTCTCGCAGGCGGCTGCTTCACCGCATCAGTTGGAGCCAGTCCCCAGCTTCTGCCGGTTGGTGCCTGTCCCCCGTCGAAGGGACGGCTGCGTCCGACGAAGCCTCTACCGCCCGGAATCGTCAGTCGCCGCAGAGCTTCGCGCGCAGGAAGTCCCGGTTCATGTCGGCGATGAAGTCGATCGAGATCTCCTTCGGGCAGGCCGCTTCGCACTCGCGGAAGTTCGAGCAGCTGCCGAAGTAGGTCTCCATCGTCTCCACCATCCGCGTCACCCGGCGGTAGCGCTCGGGCTCGCCCTGGGGAAGGGTCCCGAGGTGGGCGACCTTGGCTGCGGTAAAGAGATGCGCCGCTCCATTCGGACACTGGGCGACGCAGGCGCCGCAACCGATGCACTCGGCCGCGTCCATCGAGCGGTCGGCGACCGGCTTTCCGATCGGGATGTTGTTGGCGTCCGGCGCGCTGCCGGTGTTGACCGAAACGTAGCCCCCGCTCTGGATGATCCGGTCGAAGGCGCCACGATCGACCACCAGATCCTTGACCACCGGGAAGCCCGCCGAGCGCCAGGGCTCGATGCGGATCCGATCGCCGTCCGAGTAGTGCCGCATGTGAAGCTGGCAGGTCGCGGTGCCCGGCATCGGACCGTGCGCCGTGCCGTCAATGACCACGCCGCAGGAGCCGCAGATCCCTTCGCGGCAGTCGTGCTCGAACGCTACCGGCTCCTCGCCCTTCTCGATCAGCATCTCGTTGAGAGTGTCGAGCAGCTCGAGGAAGGACATGTGCTCGCTCACGTCCTCCATCGGGTAGGTGACGAAACCACCCGCCCCATCGGCCGAGGTCTGGCGCCAGATCTCCAGTGTCAACCGCATTCTCAGTGGCTCCGCAGGCGCATCACTTGTAGCTTCGCTGGGCGAGCTCGACGAAGTCGAACTCGAGGTTCTCCTTGTGGAGGATCGGAAGCTCGCCCTGTCCCCGGTACTCCCAGGCCGAGACGTAGGTGTAGTCGTCGTCGTTGCGCAGCGCCTCACCCTCCTCGGTCTGGTACTCGAGGCGGAAGTGCGTGCCGCAGGACTCGCGACGATCGAGCGCGTCGTGGCACATCAGCTCGGCGAGCTCGAAGAAGTCGGCCACCCGGCCGGCCTTCTCGAGCGACTGGTTCAGATCGCCCGCCGAGCCCGGCACGTTGACGCGGTTCCAGTACTCCTCGCGAAGCACCGGAATCTTCTCGAGCGCCTCCTTGAGACCGCTCTCGGAGCGAGACATGCCGCAGAGCTCCCAGCAGATCTCCCCGAGCTCGCGGTGGAACGAGTCGACGGTGCGGTCGCCCTCGACCGCCAGCAGGGTCTGGAGTCGATTGCGGGTCTCGTCGAGGGTACGACCGAAGGCCGCGTGATCCGTCGCCAGCGGTGCTTCGCCCATATGGCGCGCCAGGTAGTCGCCGATGGTGTACGGCAGGATGAAGTAGCCGTCGGCCAGCCCCTGCATGAGGGCGCTCGCCCCGAGCCGGTTGGCGCCGTGATCGGAGAAGTTCGCCTCGCCGATCACGAACAGCCCGGGCACGGTGCTCATGAGGTTGTAGTCGACCCACAACCCGCCCATCGTGTAGTGCGGCGCCGGGTAGATGCGCATCGGTACCGAATAGGGATCCTCGCCGGTGATGCGCTCGTACATGGCGAAGAGGTTGCCGTAGCGATCGGCGATGGCGTCGCGACCCAGGCGCCCGATGGCGTCGGCGAAGTCCAGATAGACGCCTCGCCCCCCGGGACCGATGCCGAGGCCGGCGTCGCAGACCTCCTTGGCGGCGCGCGACGCGATGTCGCGGGGCACCAGATTGCCGAATGCCGGGTACTTGCGCTCCAGGTAGTAGTCGCGGGCATCGGCTCCGATGTCCCCCGGAGCCCGGCTCTCGTCGGGACTGCTCGGCACCCAGATGCGCCCGTCGTTGCGCAGCGACTCGCTCATCAGGGTGAGCTTCGACTGGTAGTCGCCACTCTGCGGGATGCAGGTCGGATGGATCTGCGTGTAGCAGGGGTTGGCGAACAGCGCGCCGCGCCGGTGGGCGCGCCAGGCGGCGGTGACGTTGCAGCCCTTGGCGTTCGTCGACAGATAGAAGACGTTGGCGTAGCCGCCGGTGGCGAGCACCACGGCGTCGGCCGAGTAGGCCGAGATCTCTCCGCTGCGCAGGTCGCGCGCCACGATCCCGCGAGCCCGCCCGTCCTCGACCACCACGTCGAGCATCTCGGTGGCGGTGTGCATCTCGACCTGACCACGGTCGATCTGGCGACTGAGCGCCTGGTAGGCGCCGAGGAGCAGCTGCTGGCCGGTCTGACCCCGGGCATAGAAGGTCCGGGAGACCTGCGCGCCGCCGAAGGAGCGGTTGGCCAGCGCGCCGCCGTACTCGCGGGCGAAGGGCACGCCCTGAGCCACGCACTGGTCGATGATCTCGGTCGAGACCTGCGCGAGCCGGTAGACGTTCGCCTCGCGCGAGCGGAAGTCGCCACCCTTGACCGTGTCGTAGAACAGGCGCCAGATGCTGTCGCCGTCGTTCTGGTAGTTCTTGGCCGCGTTGATGCCCCCCTGCGCGGCGATCGAATGGGCGCGCCGGGGACTGTCCTGGTAGCAGAAGCACTGCACGCGGTAGCCGAGCTCGGCCAGGGTCGCCGCGGCGGCTCCGCCTGCCAGTCCCGAGCCGACGACGATGATGTCGAAGCGGCGCTTGTTGGCCGGGTTCACCAGCTTGAGCTCGAACCGGTGACGGTCCCACTTGTCCTGGACCGGTCCGTCGGGGATCCGCGCGTCGAGCCTCATCGCACCCATCCTCCCAGGACCGAGATCGGGAACGAGAGGTTCCCGAGGGTGATCACCGCCGCGAAGACGATGGCGAACTTCCGGCGCCAGCTCTGGCGGCTCTGATCGGGCACCCCCAGCGTCTGGAACATGCTCCACAGGCCGTGGTAGAGGTGCAGCCCCAGACAGAGCTGGGCCAGCATGTAGAAGGCGCTCACCCACCAGACTTTGAATCCGGCGACCAGGTTCTGGTAGGCGAAGTACTCGACCGTCCCGTCCGCACCGACCGCGGGGTGCTGGAAGTCCGGATGGGCGCTACCCCAGGTCAGGTGAGCCAGGTGGTAGACGATGAAGAGCAGGATGATCACTCCGCCCCAGCGCATCGTTCGTGAGGCGTAGTCGGCCTGCACCACCGCGCGCGACTTGTAGGCCACCGGCCGCGCCGCGCGCTGCAACCGCGTCAGCTGTACCGCGGCGACGACATGGGCCACCACGGCGCCGAGCAGGAGCAGACGCATGATCCAGAGCGCTCCCGATTCCGGCAGCATCGGTGTGCCGAGCTGCCGCAGCCAGGCAGCGTAGCCGTTCATCTTCTCGGCGCCCAGAAAGACCTTCAGGTTGCCCGCCATGTGGGTCAGGACGAAACCGAACAGGAAGATGCCGGAACAGGCCATGATGGCCTTCTTCCCCAGCGTCGAGTCGTAGAAGCTCTTGAGGCCTGACATGGCGATCGATCAGTATCTTACGCTCCCCGCCGAAAAAAGAAACCTACACCTTTGGGCGGGATTTCCGACGATCCGCGTCGTCACCTGCGACGGCGTCGACGACGGCGCCTCGGACGCGGCCGACGACGGGCCCGGGACTCCGGAACCTCGGAGCGATGACGCTCGGCCTGGCGCCAGACCTCGAGCTCCTCGAGCCCCCTCCCGGTGGCCTCCACCTCGAGCTCCTTGAGCACCAGGGAGTCGGGGAAGTACCGGCGTTTCGCCAGTTGGACGCGGGCCGAGCCCGCGAGGCCCGTCCCCCCCATCCGGTAGTGACCGAGCAGAGCCTGACGGGTGCGCTCGGCGCGATCCCGCGACAGGGTGAATCGCACCGCGAACGGGTCGACCACGGAACCGATGATCTCCCTGACGGTCCCGACTCCCAGCCGTCCCGGGCCACCCCTCTCGCGCTCCAGTCGCCGCCGGGTGACTTCTGGAAGCAACAGCGCGCCGAGCAGCACGGCATCCGGGAACTGTCGACCCTCTGCGCCGAGACGATCGAGCGCCGGCACCACACCAGCCAGCCGCGCGCTACAGCCACTACCCAGCATGGCTCGCGCCTCGGGGAGGAAGCTGTCTAGCAGACCCAGATCGAGCATCCACTGCATCGCCGAGCCGGCACTGCCGCAGCGGAGCAGCTGGATCAGCTCCTCGGTCAGACGCGACGGCGCGGCGCGCTCGATCAGTCGGCCGAGCTCGGAGATCGCCCGCTGCGTCGCGGCATCGATGCCGAAGCCGAGTCGGGCGGCGAACTCACAGGCGCGCACCATCCGCACCGGATCCTCCTGGAAGCGCGTCGCCGGATCGCCGATCGCCCGGATCGTCTGGTCCTCGAGATCGTCGACACCGCCGACGTAGTCGATCACCGAGTAGTCGGCGATGTCGTAGAAGAGCGCGTTGACGGTGAAGTCGCGGCGAAAGGCGTCCTCTCGCGGCGTACCGTAGGTGTTGTCGTTGGTGATCAGCGGATCACCGGCGGCGCCTCGCTGCTGTTCAGGATCGGGATCGCGGCGAAAGGTCGAGACCTCGATGATCCCTTCGCGGAAGTAGACGTGGGCCAGCCGGAAGCGGCGACCGATGATGCGCGAGTTGCGGAACAGCCGGCGGATCTCACCCGGGTGGGCGTTGGTGCCGATGTCGAAGTCCTTCGGCCGCCGGCCGAGCATGAGGTCCCGCACTCCACCGCCCACGACATAGCTCTTGAAGCCGGCGCGGTGCAGGCGGTACAGCACCTTGAGCGCGTTGCGCTCGATATTCGTGCGCGAGATCGGATGCTCGCGTCGGTGCAGGACGCGTGGCGACTCCTCCGCCCCGTCGGGCGCCGACAGGTCCGGCTCCGTCGATCTCGACACGGGCCGATTATACGGAGCCGCCGCAACCGCCGGGGCGTCGCTCAAGCGCCGATCAGATCGGCCCGCGAAAAGAAGAAGCTCAGCTCCAGGCTGGCGTTCTCCGGCGAATCGCTGCCGTGGATTGCATTGCGCTCGATCGAGCTCGCGTAGGCCGCCCGGATCGTCCCCTCGTCCGCCTCCTCCGGATTGGTCGCGCCCATGGTGCGGCGCAGCCTGACCACGGCGTCCTCCGCCTCGAGGGCGGCGGCGATCACCGGGCCGCTGGTCATGAACTCGACCAGGCTGTCGTAGAAGGGACGCTCACGATGGACCTCGTAGAAGGCCCGCGCCTGTGCGGTCGAGAGGTGCATCCGGCGCAGCGCCACGATGCGGAAGCCCTCGCGCTCGAGATGGGCCAGGATGTTGCCGGAGTTACCGGAGGCCACGGCGTCGGGTTTGATGATGGTCAGGGTGCGTTCCATGTCAGTTGCTCCTCGACGGTTTCGTCGTATGGGTCACGGCCGGCAGGAACGCCGGCCGCTTCAGTTTTGGCGTTTTGGCGTGAACTCTGAAGCGGCCGGCCTCCGTGCCGGCCGTCGCTCATGCGATCGACGACCTAGGCGCCGAGGGCGCGGGCGACCGCCGACCCCATCTCGGCCGGCGACTCCACCACCTCGACTCCCGCGGCCGTCATCGCCTCCATCTTGGCCGCCGCCGTCCCCTTGCCACCCGAGACGATGGCGCCGGCGTGCCCCATGCGGCGGCCCGGAGGCGCCGTCCGACCGGCGATGAAGCCGACCACCGGGCGATCGTAGTTGGACCGGATCCACTCGGCGGCCTCCTCCTCGGCGGTTCCGCCGATCTCGCCGATCATCACCACCGCTTCGGTCTGATCGTCGCCAGCGAAGGCTTCGAAGGCGTCGATGAACGAGGTTCCGTTGATCGGATCGCCACCGATACCGACGCCGGTCGACTGCCCCAGCCCGAGATTGGAGAGCTGCCAGACCGCCTCGTAGGTGAGCGTGCCGGAGCGGCTCACGACCCCGACACGGCCCTTCTGGTGGATGTGGCCCGGCATGATGCCGATCTTGGCCACCCCCGGGGTGATGACCCCCGGGCAGTTGGGACCGATGAGCCTCGTCGGATGATCCATGAGGAAGCGCTTGACGCGCAGCATATCGGCCACCGGAACACCTTCGGTGATACAGACCACGAGCTCGACACCCGCGGCGGCCGCTTCCATCACCGCATCGGCGGCGAACGGCGGAGGCACGAAGATCATCGAAGCGTTGCAGCCGGTGGCCTCGCGCGCCTCCTCGACGCTGTCGTAGACCGGAATGCCCTCGACGGACTGCCCCCCCTTGCCCGGCG
The DNA here is from genome assembly GCA_965223875.1 of Candidatus Multivoradales bacterium. Taxonomy (GTDB): domain Bacteria; phylum Acidobacteriota; class Thermoanaerobaculia; order Multivoradales; family JAHEKO01; genus CBDCXS01. The sequence goes on from OZ245024.1 coordinate 963,808, forward strand.
TGACACCGGCGACGACGTTGGTGCCGTACTCCCGGCAGCCGAGAGCGTGGAAGGTACCCTCCTTGCCGGTGATGCCCTGAACGACCAGACGGGTGTCTTCGTTGACCCAGATACTCATGAGGCACCTCCCGCAGCCGCGACCACCTTCTCGGCCGCGTCGGCCATATGCTCGGCGACGATGAAGTCAAAACCGGCCTGACGCAGGATCTCGCGGCCCTGCTCGACGTTGGTCCCTTCGAGGCGAACCACGACGGGTAGATCCACCCCGCCGAGCTCCTCGATCGCCCCGACGACGCCGGAAGCGATCCGGTCGGTCCGCGCGATGCCGCCGAAGATGTTGATCAGGACAGCCTTGACGCTGGGGTCCGAGACCAGGATCTGGAAGGCGTTCTGTACCGCCTCCTGGCTGGCGGAGCCGCCCACGTCGAGGAAGTTGGCCGGCTCGCTACCGTAGAGCTTGATGATGTCCATGGTGGCCATCGCCAGCCCGGCGCCGTTCACCATGCAGCCGATCTCGCCGTCGAGCTTGATGTAGTTGAGACCGGATTTGCTCGCCTCGACCTCCAGCGGATCCTCCTCGGTCAGGTCGCGCATCTCCTTGATGTCGGCGTGACGGAAGAGGGCGTTGTCGTCGAAGTTCATCTTCGCGTCGAGCGCCAGCACATCACCCGCGCCGGTGACCAGGAGCGGATTGATTTCGACCAGCGACGCGTCGGTGTCGAGATAGGCCCGGCAGAGCGAGCCGATCAGCTTCGAGGCCTGCTTGGCCGTGCCGCCGGTCAGCCCCAGGCGCCGCACGACGCGACGCACCTGGAACGGCAGGAGACCCAGATGTGGATCGAAGGCCTGCTTGACGATCGCCTGCGGGTCGGTCGCCGCGACCTCCTCGATATCCATGCCGCCGGCCGCCGAAGCCATGATGATCGGCTTGCCGAGGGCTCGATCGAGAGTCACCGACAGATAGAGCTCCGAGGCGATGTCGAGCGCCTCCTCGATGAGGACGCTGCGGACCTCCTTGCCCTCGGGACCGGTCTGCGGCGTCACCAGCTGCATGCCGAGGATCGAGCTCGCCAGCTCGGTCGCCTCCTCCGCCGAGCCGGCCAGCTTGACACCACCGCCCTTGCCGCGCCCGCCGGCGTGGATCTGCGCCTTGACGACACAGCGCCCGCCCAGATCTTCCGCGATCGCGGCGACCTCATCGGCCGATTCCGCGACCTGGCCGCGCGGCGTCGCGACGCCGTAGCGGCGCAGGATCTCCTTCGCCTGGTACTCGTGGATCTTCAAAGCTGCCTCCCGGGAAGAAGAGTCGTGGTCAGAGCAGGTCGAAGAGCTCGCGGACCGCATCCGCCGAGCCGTCGAGCATCGCCTTCTCGTCGTCCGAGAGAGCCACCTCGATCACCTCTTCGACTCCGGCCCGGCCCAGCCGCACCGGAACGCCGATGAACAGATCGTTGTAGCCGTACTCGCCGTCGAGCAGCACCGCGCAGGGCAGGATCTTCTTCTTGTCGCGCAGGATCGAGCCGACCATGTCGACCACCGAGGCCGACGGAGCGTAGAAGGCCGAGCCCTGCTTGTAGTAGTTGACGATCTCGATGCCGCCGTTGCGGGTGCGGTCGTTGATCGCCTCGATGCGCTCGGCCGACAGTAGGTCGGCGATCGGAATCCCGTTGACGGTCGCGTAGCGAGCCACCGGAACCATGGTGTCTCCGTGACCGCCGAGAACGAAGGCGTCGACGTCCTCGACCGAGACGCCCAGCTCGGCGGCGAGAAAGAAGCGCATGCGCGCCGAGTCGAGCACGCCGGCCATGCCGAAGACCCGCTCGCGGGGGAAGCCCGAGCGGCGCCGGGCCACCTCGCACATGGCATCGAGCGGATTGGTGACCAGGATCAGGATGGTGTCCGGAGAGCGCTCGACCAGGGCGTCGACCACCCCACCGACGATCTCGGCGTTCTTCGCCAGCAGGTCGTCACGGCTCATCCCGGGCTTGCGCGCCAGGCCGGCCGTGATGACGCAGATGTCCGATCCGGCCGTGATGTCGTAGTCCGCTCCTCCCTCGATCCGCGCGTTGAAGCCGACGACCGGCGCCGACTCCATCATGTCGAGCGCCTTGCCGGTCGCCAGATCGCCGAGAATGTCGATGAGCGCGACGTCGGCGAGCTCAGATTCGATGATGCGCTGCGCCGTCGTCGCGCCGACGTGCCCAGCACCCACTACCGTCACCTTGTGATCCATTACCCCTACTCCTGTAGCGTTGAAATGACCTCGCGAGCCGCTCCGCGGCGGCGCGCTCAGCCGTTGAGATTCTCGACGATCGCCTTGGCGAACTCGGAGGTCTTGAGCAGCGTCGCGCCGCTCATCTGTCGCTCGAGATCGTAGGTCACCCGCTTCTGCTTGATGGTCGCCTCGACCGCCTGCTCGACCGCTGTCGCCGCCTCGTGCCAACCGAGCCAGGTCAGCATCATGACACCCGACAGGATCAGCGATGACGGGTTCACCTTGTCCAGCCCGGCGTACTTGGGCGCCGTGCCGTGGGTCGCCTCGAAGAGCGCCAGTCCATCGCCCTCGTTCGAGCCCGGAGCCATGCCCAGCCCGCCCACCTGCGCCGCCAGGGCGTCGGAGAGGTAGTCCCCGTTCAGGTTGGTCGTGGCGATGACCTGGTACTCTGCGGGACGCAGCAGCACCTGCTGGAACATGGCGTCGGCGATGCGGTCCTTCACCAGGACCTTGCCCCCCGGGAGCTGGCCGTCGTGATCGTCCCAGAGCTCCTGCTCGGTGATCGTGTCGTCGGCGAACTCCTCCCTGGCCAGCTTGTAGCCCCACTCCTTGAAGGCCCCCTCGGTGTACTTCATGATGTTGCCCTTGTGCACCAGGGTGACGTCGGTACGACCGTTGTTGACGGCGTACTGGAGGGCCTTACGCACCAGGCGCTGGCTACCGAACTGCGACACCGGCTTGATCCCGATACCACTGTCCTCGCGCACGCGCTTGCCGAGGCTCGAGCGCAGGAACTCGATCAGCTCCTTGGCGCCACGCGAACCGTCCTCCCACTCGAGGCCGGCGTAGACGTCCTCCGTGTTCTCGCGGAAGAGGACCATGTCGACCTTCTCGGGCTCGCGAACCGGCGAAGGCACACCGGGGAAATAGCGCACCGGCCGAACGCACGCGTAGAGATCGAGCGTCTGACGCAGCGACACGTTGAGGCTGCGGATTCCGCCGCCGACCGGGGTGGTCAGCGGTCCCTTGATCCCGACGCGGTAGGTACGAATCGCGTCGACGGTGTCGAGCGGCAGCCACTCGTCGGTCTCGGCCTTGGCGCGCTCGCCGGCCAGGATCTCCATCCAGGCGATCGAGCGCGAGCCACCGTAGGTCGTATCGACGGCCGCGTCGAGCACAGCGCGCGTCGCCGCCCAGACGTCCGAGCCGATGCCGTCGCCCTCGATAAAGGGCACGATCGGTCGCTCGGGGATGCTCAGCCGGCCGTCTTCCCAGGTGATCTTCTCGCCGTCCGCCGGCGGTGTCGGTTTCCACGCAGAACTGCTCACAGGCCTCCCTTCGACGCCCGCGCCCGGCCCCTCTGACCCGGCGGGCGAAGGAGGCAAACCTATCACAGGGAAGGCCCCGAATTCGCGTGGTAGATTGCCCGAAATGCGAGGTTCCGGGCAGGGCTCGGGCGAGCCCCCGACGATCGACTGGGAGCCCCTCGTCGAGGCCGCTCTGGCGCAACGCGAACGGGCCTACGCGCCCTACAGCCGCTTCCACGTTGGCGCCGCTCTGCTAGCCGCCGACGGGCGCGTTTTCGGCGGCTCGAACGTCGAAAACCGGACCTACGGCCTGACCATCTGTGCCGAGCGCTCGGCGCTCGTCCAGGCGGTGAGCGCCGGCGCCACCGACTTCGTCGCCATCGCCGTGGCGGCCGAGTCCTCCCCACCGGCGACTCCCTGCGGGCAGTGCCGCGACTCGCTGGCCGAGTTCGCTCCGGAGCTGCCGGTGCTCCTGGTCAACACGACCGGCGAGCGCGCCGAGTACAGCCTCGCCGAGCTGCTGCCCCTCCCGTTCCGGTTTCGCGACTGACGGCACGCCTCGGCCGAGGCGGCCGACGGCCGGTACGCCATGCCCTCCGTGCGTGGAGGCCCGCCGCTCCAGTCCGGGGAGGCCGGTCGTCGGTCAGCCGGCGAGGAACTCCGCCGTGACCTTCTCGGGAATCAGGCCCGCCGCGAAGCCGCGATCGAGCAGCTCCTGAACGGCCCGCCGTCCGGCCTCGCCGTAGTCCTGCGTCCAGTGGTTGACGTACATGCCGACGAACTTGTCAGAACGGACCGGATCGTCCTCGATCCCCCGCGCGTAGCGGCTGGCGTAGGAGAGCGCCTCGGCCCGGTTCTCGAGCGCGTAGGTGACGCTCTCGGTGAGCAGTCGGCAGAGCCGGGCGGAGATATCCGGAGGTAGGTCCTTGCGAATGCCGTTGGCGCCGAGCGGCAACGGACCGCCGACCTCTTCACCCCACCAGACACCGAGGTCGCAGACGCAATGGAGCCCCTCGTCGCCGAAGGTGAGCTGGCCCTCGTGGATGACGACACCCGCCGGCACCTCGCCCTCACGCACCACGTCGAGAATCCGATCGAAGGGCACGATCGTCGTCTCGACCTCGGGATTCCAGAGCTTGAGCGCCAGATGCGCCGTGGTGAGCTCACCCGGAATCGCGACCGTCGCGCCCGCCAGCTCGTCGCGCGACAGAGGCTCGCGCGACACCACCACCGGACCGTAGCCGTCGCCGAAGCTCGCCCCGGAGGGCATGAGCGCGTAGCGGTCGTGGAGATAGGCGTAGGCGTGAAGCGAGAACGCGGTGATCTCGTGCGTTCCCTCGAAGGCCGCCTGGTTCAGCGTCTCGATGTCCTGCAGCTCGTGCTGGATCGCCAGGCCGCTCGTGTCGAGCTTTCCCTGGGTCATCGCGTAGAACATGAACGCGTCGTCGGAGTCGGGACTGTGGGCGATCGAGATTCGGCGCTCTTCCATGGCGGCGGGAGAGTATCAGAAGCCCGAGCCCGATTCTCAGCGGTCTCGAGTGGCGACTACCCTTACGCCGGTCGCCCAGTCAGGATCCCGCGGAGGCGGCCATCCGACTAAAGGTCGAGGATCCGCTCCGCGAGCGGGTCGAGACGGCGTGGCCGGCGATCGAGCCAGCTCAGCAGAACGAAAACGACGATCGACAGGCAGAGGGCCGGCGCCGCCGGCACCAGCCCTTCGGGCAGCCCCCACCCCGTCCACAACTCGGGTGCGCGGCGACGGATCAGATCGACTCCGACGGCTGCGATCACCCCGACCGCCATGCTGCCCACTGCGGCCCGTGAGCTCGCCCGCCGCCAGCCGAGACCGACGACCAGCGCCGGGACCAGCCCGGCGGCGAAGATTCCGAAGGCGAAGGTTCCGAGCAGGGCGATGAGGTCCCGGTATCCGACCGCCAGGGCTCCAGCCGCCAGGCCGACGGCCAGCGTCGTCCAGCGCAGCCGCCGCACCTGGGTGTGGTCGTCCACCGAGCCACCGGCGGTGCCCAGCGCCCTCGGGAGATCGCGGCACAGCGCCCCGGCGGCCAGGTTCAGGAACGAATCGGCGCTCGACATGATGGCGGCGACGATCGCCACCAGCACCAACCCGGAGACCGCCTCGGGCGCGACCGTCGACAGGAAGGTCGGCACCGCACCGTCGAACGTCCCCATCGGCGGCATGAGCTTCGAGGCGACCGCCGCGGGAACCAGCAGCCCGAATCCCAGCCAGACGGCGAGGCAGGCGAGCTGCGAGCCGCCGAGGGCGAGCGGAAGCCAGCGCAGCCGGTCGAGATCGCGCACCATCATGATCTTGTGCAGGATCTGGGGCTGGGCCAGCGCCCCGATCGAGAAGACGAGAAAGAAGCTCGCCGCGGCGACGGCCGAATCCCCGAAGGGTACGAAGAACCCCTCGCCGAAGGCCTCGGAACCGGCGATGGATCGCGACAGGCCGCCGATCCCCCCGTCGGACGCGAAGACCATGACCGACACCGCAGTCGCGGCGGCCAGCATCAGAAGACCCTGCGCGAAGTCGGTCCAGGCTCCCGCCACCATTCCCCCGGCGACCGAGTAGGTGAGGATGACCAACAGGCCAGCCCAGACGCCCGTCGCCAGATTCCAGCCCAGGAGGACCTGCAGCAGCACTCCCAGTGCGAGCAGCTGCGCTGCCAGGTAGCCGATACAGCCGGCCAGGATCGTCGCCGCGGCTCCGGCCGCGGCCGCTCGGCTCCGATAGCGCCTGGCGACGACATCGGGGAGCGTCAGGACGTCCGGCGCCTCGGCGTACAGACGGAGCCGGACCGCCACCAGCCATCCGAGCAGCGCCGGCGTGACGCCGATCGGAATACAGATGAAGAGGGCCCTCACACCGTCGCGGTACATCAGGCCGGGGCCGCCGAGAAACACGAAGCCGCTGAAGGCCGCCGACATCGTCGCGACGGCGGTGACGACGAGTCCCAGGCGCTGGCCGGCGAGGAAGAAGTCGCGCGGCGTCCGGGTTCGCCTCGCCGACCACGCTCCGATGGCGACCAGGACCAGCAGGTAGCCGCCGAGCAGCAGCAGGTCGAGTCCGTCAGTCATCCGCCTCGCCCCGCGCCAGGGCGCGCAGCCGTTCCGTCTCCTCGCGACTCGGTCGCCAGCGACGGAAGGACAAGCCGAAGACCAGTCCGAGCAGGATCAGGGGGACCGCCGCCAGCACCCAGACCATGATCCCGAGAGATGCCGGCAGGCCCAGGATCCCGACGGCCGCGGCCGCTTCCGGGGTCAGACGCTCGAGCGCCAGGAAGCCACCGGCGATGAGCCCGAACGCCAGGACCGCGCTCACCAGCCGGTACAGCCGCCCCGGACCGCGCCCGCCGAGGGCCAGCAGCCAGAGCGCCGGGACGGAGGCGACGAGCGCGAGGACCGCCACATTGCCCAACGCCGCCGGCGCCAGAAGCGCTCCGAGGAGGAGAACCGCCAGGAGGCCCAGAACGACCGGGCCGACGTCGCTCATTCGGCGCCCGATCCCGGGCGATCGGCGGCACCGACCGGCATGGGAGTGCCCCCGGTCTCCGAAGAGGTCGCGCCCGGCGACCGGATGTCCCCGGCGGTGGCTCGACGCCCCGCCGCGTGGTCGAGGGCCTGATCGAGACGGGACCCGCGCACGCCCCAGCAGAGCGTCCCGGCGAGCTCCCGGCAACGCTCCCGGGTCGAGCCCCAGACGGTGCCGTGCGCCTCCAGGTCCTCCGCCAGAGTGCGCAGACGGCGCCGCAGCTGACCGGGGCTGCCGTCGTAGAGATGGACCTCCATCGGATCCCGCGATGCCGGTCTGTCTCGTGCCAGGCCGAGGAGCTCCGGGTAGGCGAGACGTCTGGGAAGGAGCGGATAGGCGCCCGCGGCCACCGCCTCGACAGCGCTGATACCGAAGAACTCGTGCACGGCGGTCGACACGAAGACGTCGGCGCGAGCCAGTGCCCGATGGTAGTCGGCGCGAGTGTTCTGGAAGCCCCAGACGTCGATCTCGTCCCGGAACTCGCTGCGCGCGCGGTCGAAGATCCGCGGTACCTCGCGGAAGCTCTCACCCAGGACACTCACCCTGAAGGCCACCCCGGCCTGCTTGAGCCCCCAGAGAGCCTCGAAGAAGCCCTCAGGGTTCTTGTCGAACTCCCAGCGCGCCGCCCAGAGGATGCGCAACGGACCCGGCTGGCGCTCCGGTCGGGGCGGCGAGACGCAGGGCACCCCGGGACGACAGACGACCGAGCGGGCGCGGATGCGCTCGACCACGTCGAGCGGGCGGTGGTCCGGCATGCGGTTGAGAAAACGGGGTATGGCGCCGAGGAACTCGTCCCGATGGAAGCGTGAGTTGAACCAGACCTGATCGGCGGCGAGGGCCGAGGTGATATTGGTCATTCCGAACTGGAAGTCACGCTCCTTCTCCATCCGTACCGGATAGGTGATCTGGTTCTCGTGGAAGTAGATCACCGTCGGCAGCTCCGAGATCACGGTCGGCGCCAGGCCCCTGAGCTCGGCCAGGTTCAGCATGTCGGAGCAGAACAGGCAGTCCCAACGCTCGCCGCTCTTCATCTTGCGACCGATCTCGGAGGCGAAGGTCACCGCGCCGTGGCGCATGCGCCACTTCCACTTGTAGGGCGGCAGCGTGAGAAGAGTCCAGTCGTGACCGCTTCGCACCCTCCAGCCATCGAGGAAACCGCGGTGACTGCCTCCGTAGTAGGGCTCGAGCGCCAGGACTCTCATCGTCGACCCCGATTCATCGTTCACAGGACCTCATTGTTCACGGGACTCATCGGGGAAGTCTCTCGAGCTCGACGCTCGACACGACTCGTCCGACCGGATCCCCGGCAGCGTTCTCGATCACCGGCTCCTCGAACTCGGCGAGCTCTTCGAGCTCGGCGGGCGACAATGCGTCCATTGTCCGCAGCAGGTCGAGGACCACACCGCCGCGGGCGCGCTCGCCTCCGTCGGCGATCTTGACGACCAGGCCGAAGGGCTCCGGCCCTCTGACGGCCACCGCGTAGAGGCTCTCGGCGCCCTCCTTGCCGAGGATCCGCCCGCCCGTGGCCTCCATCAGCCGGGTGGTGAAGGCTCCAGGGCCGGCGACCATCTCCGGTACCGTCGTCATCGCCTCGACGATCGTCGTGAACGCCCCGGCGATCTCGTCCGAAGCCCCAGCGGCCACCGGATCGGCCAGCACCGCGTAACCCCGAGCCAGGGCCTCGAGGCTCACGCGGAAGGTCGGCAGGCCACATCCATCGACGGCGAGCGAGATCTCCTCCTCGTCGAGGCAGCAGGTCGCGGCCACCGTCGAGAGGATCCGCTCCTGCAGCGGATGCTCCGGCGAGCGATAGCTCCCGGTCGGATAGCCGAGCATGCGGCAGGCCAGGAGCATCCCGGCGTGCTTGCCCGAGCAGTTGTTGTGCAGCCGGCCCGGTGGGCGCGCGGACGACCTCAGCGCCTCGCAGCTCGCCTCGTCGTAGGGCCAGTGCGGACCGCATCCGAGGTCGTCTTCGCCCAGGTCGATCCTGGCGAGGAGAGCCGTGGCACGCTCGGTATGGGCGGGTGTGCCGCGGTGCGAAGCGCAGATCAGGGCCAGGTCGGACGCCGAGAGCTCCCAGCGCTCGAGGCCTCCCGCGAGCACGAGCGGTAGTGCCTGGAAGGGCTTGGCCGCAGAGCGCAGGAAGGTCGCGACCGCCTCCGAGCCGAGTCTCGCCAGCAACCTCCCGTCGGGAGCCACGACGGCCGCCGCTCCGTGGTGCCACGACTCCGGAAGACCGCCACGCTCGACGGTCGCGACCTGTCGGAACCGGTGCACGTCAGTCTTCGGCGGCCAGGGCCGCGTCGACGGTATCGTAGACGTGGAACTGCCGGTCGAGCTGCCCCAGGGCGAGCAGATCGCGGATGCGTTGCGACGGATTGATCAGGGCCAGCTTGCGATTCCGCGAGCGGAACCTCTCGAGATAGGCGACGAGCTCGCCGAGACCGGTCGAATCCATGTGGTTGATGCGCGAGAAGTCGACCAGCACGTGTCCGTGCTCCTCGCGCAGGGTGCGCTCGAGCGTCCGTGAGAAGAACTCGGCGCTCTCCCCGAGGTGGATGACCCCCTCCACCACCAGTAGCGTGTTGCCTTCGAGAAAGCTCTTCTCGACGATCATTCCGGGTCGCTCGTGAACGGTCGAGGCAGTCTAGCAGGGTCGGGGTGGGGGCCGGTGAGGGGCGAGGGCGGGGGGTGGGGTTGCTGGGGACGGCTGGCGACACAAGTTAGGCAAACCGCCTCTTCCCGCCTCGCACTCCTCGCGCCGGAGAGGATGAGGTAGTTGAAGCGGCCGGCGTCCCTGCCGGCCGTCGGGGTCGATGGAGCAACGGCCGGCACGGAGGCCGGCCGCTTCAGTTTGGGCATGGTTCGACTTCTGCAGCGGGCGGACGTCGGCAAGCCCTTCGACGGGGGACAGGCACCAACTTCCACAGGCTAGGGACTGGCTCCAACTGATGCGGTGCCGCATCAGCCATCTGGTGCTGTAGCTCACCCGTTGGAGCCAGTCCCCGGACTTGCCCTGTTGGTGCCTGTCCCCCGGTGATGGGCATACCAACCTTCGCCCGCCAGCTCTGCAGCCGTCGGCTGTAGCTCACCAGTTGGAGCCAGTCCCCGGACATACGCCGCTGGGGTTCGCCGCCGAAGCAATGACAGCCTTGGCAGCACCCCCGCCGAGACGCCGTCAGACGTTGGCGAGCTCAGCCGCAGGCCTAGTGAACATTCCCGGCTCGTAGGCCGTGATATGCCCTCGGAACGCCGAGGCCGCGACGGTCAGGGGTGAGGCGAGGTAGAGCTGGCCGGGGCCGGAGCGGCCCTTGTAGTTGCGGTTGATGGCCGAGACGCTGACCTGGTCCTCGGACTCCGAGACGCCCGGACCGCAGCCGATGCAGGCTCCGCACCCGGGTTGGATGAGGCGAACGCCGGCCCCCTCGAAGGTCTCGATGAAGCCGTGCTGGCGGCAGTAGGCCTCGACCTCGCGGGAACCGAACTGGATCAGGAACTGGACCCCCGGAGCCACGTTGAGTCCGGCATCGACAGCTTCCTTCACCACCCGATGGTAGAACTCGAGGTCGTCGATCTTGCCCGCCGTGCAACTGCCGCCGTAGGCGATGTCGATCGGTACCGCGCCGATCTCGGAAACGGTGGCACCGTTGGTCGGATCCGATGGGATACCCTGATCGGGATTGCCCGGGTGCGCCACCATCGGCTCGATGGTCGACAGATCGATGACGTGAGCGCCGCCGTGGTAGTGAGCGTCGGGATCGGGCGAGACGGCTGCCCGCCGGAGCTGGTCCTCGTCGACGTCGGTGCGTCGGGCCGTGATCCAGTCGTAGGTACGCTGGTCGGCCTCGACGATCGCCGTTCGCGCGGCGCACTCGGTCGCCATGTTGGTCAACGTCGCCCGCTCGTCCATCGACAGCGAGGCGAGACCCGGACCGGTGAACTCCATGACCCGCTTGAGCGTCTTCTGCGGCTTGGCGTACTCCAGCAGGATGTAGAGCATCAGGTCCTTCGCCGTCACGCCCTCGGACAGCGTCCCCTCGAGCTCGAAACGGATCGACTCCGGCACCTCCACCATGGTGAAGCCGGAATAGGCGAGATTGGCGTACTCGGTGGCCCCGACGCCCCAGGCCAGCGCGTTGTTGCAGCCGCCCATGCAGGTGTGGGAGTCGGTCGCCTGGATGAACTGCCCCGGCGAGATCAGGGTCTCGCGGGCGACCTCGTGACAGATCCCGGGCGAGACGCCGTCGCTGGCCGAGTAGTCCCGCACCCCGGTGTGACGCTGGAAATCCTTCTGCAGCACCCGCAGGGTCTCGATCTTGTCGATGAAGGGCCCCAGACGCGGCACCTCCTCGGCGTAGACGAGATGGTCCTCGAAGACGGCGAAGCGCTCCGGGTTCCGCAGCTGGTAGTCGTCGCCGTACTCGTTGGCCAGGAAGTAGTGCACCTGAGCGCTGGTGAAGTCGTGGGTGTAGCCGCCGTCGACCCGTACGATCAGCGAGTCCCCCGGCTTCACGCAACCCACCGTGCCGACGCCGTGCTCGGCGAGGATCTTCTCGGCCATGGTCATCGGTCGCTCACCGGTCTCGGGCGACGGAATCTCGATGCGTCCTTCGGCCCACTCCCGCGCAAAGGCGAACAGGCCGCCGCTCTTGACCACCAGCTGATTGATCGGGTCGTAGCTCTCGTAGAACTCCTCGAGCGGAACCTCCTCGCCCGACTGGAGTCGTTCGAGCACCTCGTGGCCTGCCATCAATACGCCCTGATTGATGTTGTTCGCGGCGTGAATGGGCGCGAACGAGGCGGCGATGGCGATGCGAATACCGGCCCACTTCTCCGCCTGGACCGCCGTCTCCCGCGAGCTACCGACGCCCTTGCGGTACCCCGAGACGATGACCTCGAAGTTGCCGTTGGCCAGAGCGTCGCGCTCGAACAGCCGATCGCCGTCGACGATCAGCCCGGCATAGGCCTCGCGGGCGAGATCCTCGGGACGATGGTTGAAGCAGACCCACGCCGGGGTCATGGCGTCGGTGTTGATGTCGTCGAGGAGGTCCTCGACGGAGAGCTCGGCCATGGTCAGATCGAGCTCGCCGGCGAGCTGACGGCGGATGAGATCGGGGTCCTTGGTCAGGAAGAGAACGCGCTTGCCGGGTGTCAGCCGAACGGCTTCAGGGGGCCTCATCCTCCACCCCCGAGATGAGTCTCTGCGTGCATTGGTGTATTCTAGCGTTGATCGGGCCTTGCGGAGCGCGCTCGCTACGGGCCGCGTAAGGAGCTCCTGGACCGCCGGCTTCGGCCCTCGCAGCACCTTTCGCGTCCCGTTCCCAACGGTATCCTGACGCCTTCCTGACGCTCCGCCACTAGATTTGGTCTCAGTGGTCAGGGGACGCGAGAGGGGTGGTCTCCCCTTCCTTTGAGACCGGAATCTCTCACTCATGAGCACGCACGGCGCCAACCTGCCCCGAGCGCACCTAGAACTCCGTAGCGCCGGCGGTGAGCTGGTCGTCCAACCGCCGCGCGGAGGGCTCGATCCGCTCTCGCGGCTGCGGCCTCGGGTGCGTGGGCTCGTCTCGCGCCGGACACGCGTCCTGGTACTGCTGGCGGTGATCTTCGGCCTGGGCGCCTTCTTGCGCTTCCACGACCTCGGTAGCCAGAGCCTGTGGCTCGACGAGACCCTCACCGCCGCCTATGTCAACGCGCCCCTGGCCGAGGTCGCCAGGAGCACGTTCTCGACCAACAACCCGCCCCTGCCCTACCTGATCCAGGCTCTGACCGTGCGGACTGCCGACTCCAGCGAGTTCTGGCTCCGCTTCCCCTCCGCCGTCTTCTCGGCTCTCGGCATCCTCGTCGCCTATCTCGTCGCGTCGACGCTGATCAACCGCCGGGCCGGGCTCATCACCGCCTTCTTCGTCTCGATCTCGCCCTTCGACGTCAACTACGCGCAGGAGGCTCGCTCCTACGCCCTGCTCTACCTGGTGGTCTCCCTCTCCTACCTGTTCTTCTTCCGCTGGCAGGAGCGGGGTGGAAAGCGGGACCTCTGGCTCTGGGCACTCACCAGCGCCTCGCTGGCCTACATCCACTACCTCGGCCCCCTGGCCATCGCGGCGCAGTACCTCATCTTCTTCCTGCGGCGTGACAGCCGCGGCCGCTGGCGCCAGTGGGCTACGGCGCAGGTTGTCCTGGTCGTCGCCTGGCTGCCTCTGGCGGCCAACCTGATGCGGCGAATCAGCGCCCAGATCGACGGGCTGTGGATTCCCGAGTACAGCAACTACACCTATCTGTTCGCCAAGACCGTAGCGACCGTCTCGGGCATGCTCATCTACCAGCGCTATCTGCCGGAGCTGCTGGCACTGGGACTCGGCCTGAGCCTGGCCTTCGTCCGTTGGGAAGAGGGGCGGCCGCGCCTCAGGTTCACGGCCCGGACCGCGACGCTGCTGCTGATGCTTCTGGTGCCCTTCCTGCTCCTGCTTCTCCACAACGAGCTGCTCTACCCGCTGCTCACGCTGACGACGATCCGCTACATCGGCTACGTCGCGCTCCCTCTGTGGATGCTGCTCGCCCTCGGGCTGGATGCCACCACGGGACGCTCGGCGCGGCTCTCGTTCATCGCCGTGCTAGCGATGAGTCTGGCCATCAATCACCTGGCTCCCTACTACTTCGAGCACGCCAAGATCAACAGTCAGAACTGGCGAGCGATGGTCGCCCAGGTGTGCAACGACTCCACGGCCGAAGACGTCGTCGTCACCACGCGCCTCAGTCAGCGGCCCTTCCAGTACTACGGAGCGCAGTGCTTCGAGGGCACCGAGATCCACGAGACATTCGGCTTCGACGGTGAGCCGGAGCGGGTCTTCTATCTCCACGGACACCAGACGTGTGAGAGGTGGGAGCCACCGGCCTCGATCTCCGGCTACCGACTGGCCCAGCAGAAGGGTGGCTGGATCGGCTATCGCCGCTTCGATCGCGATCCGTTCGCGCCACCTCGGCAGAGCACCGAGCTGATGACCTCGGCCGCCGGCCCTGATACACGCTAGAGCCCCGATACACGCCAGCGCGGCGCCTCCCCGGGGGACCGCGGCCCCAGTGGGGATCCCGGTGGGGATCACAGTGGCGACCGCGAAGGGGCCCCTACGCCCAGCCGCTACTCGAGGTAGGAGAGCATCTCCCTGGCTCCGGCGACTTCCGGGTCGTCCGGGGCCATCTCGATGAACTTCTCCAGGTAGACCTTGGCCTGCTCGTAGTCGCCGGCGCTCAGAAGCGAGCGGCCGAGCTGATAGTGGGCCCGAGCGTGCGTCGGATCAGCCGAGAGCACGCGCTCGAAGGCCGCCACCGCAGCCTCTGCCGCACCTTCGCGGAAGAGCAGCAACCCCTGCTGGAAGTAGGCGTCGACGATGCGCTCGGGATCGGCGGCCTGCAACTCGTCGAGAGCGGCGTTGGCGGCCGTCTCGTCACCCATCCGACGATAGGCCTCGTAGCGAATGCCGAGTCCTTCCGCGTTGCCCGGATCGGCCTCGAGCAGTCGATCCGCCATCGCCAGGGCCTCTTCGTAGTTCTCGTCCTCGAGGTTGAGAGACGCGAGCCCCGTGTAGGCGGCCGCCAGCCCGGGGTCCATCTCGATCGCCTGCTCGAAACGGGCCTTGGCGGCCGCTCGATCGCCCTCTCGCAGGTCGCCGACTCCATAGTTGAAGACGCGCGTCGCCGCATCCGAGCTCGGGCCGAGCGCCACCAGGTCTTCGAGGAAACCCGCGGCGGCCTCGCGGTCCCCTATCTGGCTCGCGGCGTCGAAGCCGACCTTGATGGCGGCGTCGTTGTCGGGCTCGGCATCGACGACCTTGCGGGCGGACTCGGCGGCGAGCTGCCACTCGCGTAGATGGAAATAGGCCAGGGTCAGCACCTTGCGTGCCGCCATCAGTTCCGGGTCGATCTCCAGGGCCTGCTCGAAGCTGGCCCGCGCGACCGGGTAGTCGCCGGCATTGAACGCCGTAGCGCCCGCGTTGTAGGCCTCGATCGCGGCGCTGTCGCCCTCGACCGAGACGGCCGAGGTATCGGCCTTCTCGAGGGTGTAGGTGCGGCGCAGCGACTCGCCCATCGAGACCTCGATCGGCTCTTCGAAGGGCTTGAAGCCCTCCGCCTCGATACGAATGCGGAAGCGCTCGGTCGCATCCATCACGACCACCTGGAAGCGGCCCTTCTTGCTCGTCGTATCGGTCCGTGACTCGTTCGCCGAGTACACCGTGACCAGGACGTCGACGATCGGATTGCCCTCCTCGTCGACGACCTTGCCGCCGACATTGCCGGACCGCTGCGCCAGCGCCGGAGCGGCCGCGGACAGTAGCAGGACTCCACACACCGTGAAGACCGCCAGTCGCGCGGCTCCACCACCCGAGAGATTCTGTCGTCTACTCATCGCGTCATTCCTCCTGCGTCGACCGTTAGCCGGCCCATTCTAGTGGCCTGTGACACCCAAACGGATACCCACTAGCGATCTTCTAGGAGGCGCCGAGGGCCCTGCCGATGCGCTCCAGGCCCTCTCGGAGGGTCTCCCGGGAGCAGGCAAAGGAAATCCTGATGTGGCGATCGGCGCCGAAGGCGCCACCCGGCACCACGGCCACCGCGGCGTCTTCCAGGAGCGACTCGGCGAAACTGACCGAATCGGGACGACGCTCGTCGTAGTGGGCGCTGACGTCGGGAAACGCGTAGAAGGCGCCCCGAGGGGGCAGGCACTCGACTCCGGGAATGGCCCCGAGCAGTTCCATGACCAGGTCACGGCGCACCTGGTACTCGGCGATCATCTCCCGGACCGCGTCCTCGGCTCCGTCGAGAGCCGCCAGGGCCCCCTTCATGGCGAACGAGGTCGGGTTCGAGGTCGCGTGGCTCTGGATTCTGGCAACGGCGCGCGTCACCTCCGCCGGTCCGACCAGATAGCCGATTCTCCATCCGGTCATCGCCCAGGTCTTGGAGAACGATCCGACCACGACCACCGTCTCCGGGTAGTCCGCGGCCAGAGGTCCGGCACTGGCGAACTCGGCCCCGTCGTAGATGAACCGGTCGTAGGTCTCGTCGCAGATCAGCAGGACGTCGCGCTCGGCGCAGGCGGCGGCGATCTGCCGGAGATCGTCCGCTTCGACGATGCCGCCGGTCGGGTTGCAGGGTGAGTTCAGCAGGACGGCACGCGTCGAGCCGGACATCGCCCCGATGACCTGATCGGCGCGGACCCGGAAGGCGTCCGACGCCGCCGTCTCGACAAGTGTCGGCTCGGCGCCGCAAAAGCGGATCTGCTCCGGATAGCTGACCCAATAGGGCGCCGGAAGGATCACGTCCTGCCCGCGGCCGAAGAGGGCCAACGCCAGCTCGAAGAGTGCAGCCTTCGCGCCTACGGTGACCACGACGTGGTCGGCGGCCCAGGGCGCGCCGTCGCGCTGCCGATGGTGTTCGGCCAGCGCCTCGCGCAGCTCCGGTATCCCGGCCGCCGGCGTGTAACGGGTGAATCCATCCCGCAGTGCCGAGACGGCCGCGTCCTCCGCCACCTGTGGCGATCTGAAGTCCGGCTCGCCGGCGCCGAGGCTGACAATGTCGATTCCCTCGGCCCGTAGTTCCATGGCCCGGCGCGAGACGCGCAGGGTCGCTGATTCTCCGATTCTTGCGGCGCGTGTCGAAAGTGTCATCGCGGTCGAGGATATCCCAACTACGCGGACAGGGGGCCACCCGACCGGACGTGCCCGAGCACCGTATCCAGGAGTAGGCCTCGTGTAGAATTTCGGGGCGCGCGGCACCACCGCGCGAGACGGCACTTCGCTCCTTTCGACTCATCATGTCCATCCTCCCGACCCGTCCGCGCCACCGGCTCCGACCGCTGCCATTGGTCATCGCCACGTTGCTCGTCGCGACTTCGGTCAGCGCACAGCTGGCGCGCCAGGAGAAGGCGACGCTCTTCACCGAGCCCGCCAGAACTTCGTTCGAGGCCGGCACCGACGCCGAGATTCTCGT
The DNA here is from genome assembly GCA_965223875.1 of Candidatus Multivoradales bacterium. GTDB lineage: Bacteria > Acidobacteriota > Thermoanaerobaculia > Multivoradales > JAHEKO01 > CBDCXS01. The sequence goes on from OZ245024.1 coordinate 980,861, forward strand.
CTCGATGGAGATCGACAGCGGCTGGCACACCAATTCGAACCAGCCGACTTACGACTACCTGATCGCTACCGAGATCGAGATCGTGGCTCCGGAGGGTTGGCCGGCGGCCCGGGTGGCCTACCCCGCCGGCGAGATGAAGACCTTCTCCTTCGCCGAGGAGGCGATCTCGGTCTACGAAGGCGCCATCCTGATGGTGGCGACCCAACCCGTTCCCTCCACCCAGACGGCCGGCGACGTCGAAGTGCTGGTACATCTCACCTACCAGGCCTGCGACGACCGCAGCTGCCTGCCGCCGGTGACGGCCACCGAGCCGGTACTCCTGACCGTCGGTGGGGAGGGCGTCGCCACGGCGACCGCCCAGCGTCTCGGCGCCGGCACCGATTCCTCGCGCGCGAGCGCCACCGGTGGAGGCCCGGCCGGCGATTCCGGCCCGAGCCTGTTGTGGATGATGCTGCTCGGACTCGTCGGCGGGCTCATCCTCAACGCCATGCCGTGTGTGCTGCCGGTCCTGTCGCTCAAGCTCTTCGGATTGGTAAAGAGTGCCGGCCAGGGTCGCGCCGAGGTCGTGCGAGGCTCCCTCGCCACATCGATGGGCATACTCGTCTCGTTCTGGGCGCTGGCGGCGCTGGCCATCGTCGCCCGGTCGGGCGGCAACGCCGTCGGATGGGGTATCCAGTTCCAGGAGCCGACGTTCGTCGCCGCGCTGACCATCGTCGTCGTACTCTTCTGCCTCAACCTGTGGGGACTCTTCGAGGTGCCGCTGCCGGGCCGCCTGGCCGCCGCCGGCGGCGGTGGCGGCGAAGGACTCGCCGGGCACTTCACCACCGGTTTGTTCGCCACGCTGATGGCCACGCCCTGTTCCGCGCCGTTTCTGGGCACGGCGATCGGCTTCGGCCTGTCGCAGAGCGCCGGGACGATCATGGCGATCTTCACCGCCGTCGGTCTCGGAATGGCCGTGCCCTATCTGGCGCTGGCGATCGCGCCCGGCTCGGCGAAGTACCTGCCCAAGCCCGGCCCCTGGATGACCCACCTGCGCACCGCGATGGGATTCCTGCTCGCCGGCGCCGCGGTCTGGCTGCTCTACGTGCTCTCGGCCCAGATCAGCGCCGAGCGTCTCGCCTTTTTCGAGATCGCCCTCCTGATAATGGCGATGCTCATCTGGTGGCGCGGCACCCTCTCGGGCTCGGCGCTACGCCAGATCGGGCTGGTCGCGACGGTCGCGACGATCGCGCTCGGCCTGGTCCTGGTGCGCGCCGGTGAGCGAGCGACAGCGGCGACGGTGGCAGAGACCAACCAGCTGATCCAGTGGAAGGCCTTCGATCGCGACGGCGCCGAGCGCCTGGCCGACCAGGGCAGGCTGGTCTTCGTCGACGTCACCGCGGACTGGTGCTTCACCTGCAAGGTCAACGAGCGTCTGGCCCTCGAGACCGAGTCCGTGGCGGCGAGCTTCGCCGAGAACGATGTCGTCGCGATGAAGGCCGACTGGACCAACCGCAGCGACGAGATCGCCCGATTCCTCTCCGATCACGGCCGCTACGGCATCCCGTTCTACCTTCTCTACCGGCCGGCGCGCGAGCCCCACATCTTCGGCGAGCTGATCAGCAGCCAGGAGATCATCGACGAGGTCGAGACGGCCGCCGGTCCGGCGGACGGTCGGCAGCTGTCGAGCCTGCAGCGCGACCGCTAGCCTGCATTCTTCATCAGGCTCCGTAGTGAGCCGGGGCGCGACCCCGAGGATTGAACCCGCGGGTGACGCATGTCCTCGCCGTACCGCCCGCCGTGGCTAGAATGTGACTGACACCGCGAGCCGGAGCATGGCACACGACCACGCATCCCACGTCCATCTCTCGCACGGCCATGCCGGGCAGAGAGGCCTGAGGATCACCCTGGGGCTGGTCTGCGTCTACATGATCGCCGAGGTCATCGGTGGCCTGGCGGCCAACTCGCTGGCCCTTCTCGCCGACGCCGGTCACATGCTGTCCGACGCGGCGGCGCTGGCCCTGGCTCTGTTCGCCATGCGAATGGCGCGCAAACCGGCCACACCCGAACGAACCTACGGCTACTATCGTGCCGAGATCCTCGCAGCCCTGATCAACGGGGCCGCGCTGCTGGTGATCTCGGTCTTCATCGTGATCGAGGCCTGGGAGCGATTCCAGGCGCCGGCGGCGGTGCGCGCACCCCTGATGATCGCCGTCGCGACCGGCGGCCTGGCGGTGAATCTTCTCGGTCTCTGGGCCCTCTCGGGGGGACACAAGCACTCCCTCAACCTCCGTGGCGCCTGGCTTCACGTGCTCACCGACGCCCTGGGGAGCGCCCAGGCGATCGTCGCCGGACTGCTCATTCTCTGGTTCGGCTGGCTCTGGGTCGACCCGCTGGCCTCCGTGCTCATCGCGATCCTCGTCGCCTGGTCCTCCTGGTCGCTGCTGCGCGACTCCGTGGCGGTGCTCATGGAGGGAAGCCCGGCTCACATCGATGTCGACGAGGTGCGCTCCGTCCTCATGGCCCACCCGACCGTCATCGAGATCCACGATCTCCACATCTGGACGATCACAAGCGGCCACGAGACCCTGTCGGCGCACGTGGTCGTCGAGCCGGAGCCCTCCTCCGACCTCCTCCCCCGCCTCCAGGCGACCCTCCTCGAGCGATTCGGCATCGAGCACGTGACGCTGCAGATCGAGTGCACCGCCTGCGAGGTGCACTGTCTACCGACCTGATCCTGCGCCGATCGCGTGGCGGGACCGGTCACGACCCGCCCGTCATCCGCGGCTCTCGGCGGCCTCTCTGCGCAGTCGCCGGAAACGCTCCAGCCGCTCGGCCAGTCGGGCCTCGGCACCCTCCTCGCCGGGACGATAGAAGCGCGTTCCGACCAGTCCCTCCGGCAGACACTCGATGCCGCCGACACCCGACTCGGCGTCGTGGGCGTAGATATAGCCCTCACCGTACCCGGCGTCTCGCATGAGCTCGGTCGGTGCGTTCCGCAGCACCTTCGGGACCGGCTCCGCCGGCCTCTCCTCGACCGTCCGCCGAGCGTGCTTGTAGCCCTTGTAGAGAGAGTTGCTCTTCGGACACAGCGCCAGGTAGACGACCGCCTGGGCGATCGCCAGCTCACCCTCCGGAGAGCCCAACCGGTGGAAGGTCTCCCAGGCGGCTAGAGCCTGTGCCAGCGCACCCGGATCGGCGAGACCGACGTCCTCGCTGGCGAAGCGCACGCAGCGCCGGGCGACGTACAGCGGTTCCTCACCCGAAGCCAGCATCCTGGCCAGCCAGTAGAGGGCCGCGTCCGGATCGCTCTCGCGCATCGACTTGTGAAGCGCCGAGATGAGGTTGAAGTGCTCCTCACCCGCCTTGTCGTAGACCAGTGTCTTCGCCTGGGCCACCTCCGCGACCGACGTCGCGTCGATCTCCCCGACGCCCCGGGAGCCCGCGTCCTCGACCACCAGCTCGAGCAGGTTGAGCGCCCTCCGGGCGTCGCCCGACGCCAACTGGGCGATGGCCGCCAGCCCGTCGTCGTCGATGACGACACTGCTCGCTCCGAGGCCGCGATCCGGATCTGCGAGCGCTCGGGCGAGGATCCGTCGCAGGGTCTCGACGTCGAGAGGCTCGAGCACCACGACCTGGCAGCGTGAAAGCACCGCGGCGTTGAGCTCGAACGACGGGTTCATCGTGGTAGCGCCGATGAGCACGATGTCCCCACGCTCGACAAAAGGCAGAAAGGCATCCTGCTGCGCCCGGTTGAAGCGATGGATCTCGTCGATGAACAGAAGCGTCCGCGAGCCATTGGCGCGGCGCAGCCTCGACGCGTCGGCCATCACCTCCTTGACCTGCCGGATGCCGGAGGTCACGGCGCTGAACTTGATGAAGCGACAGGAGCTCTCGCGGGCGACGATCTCGGCGAGGGTCGTCTTGCCGCAGCCCGGGGGTCCCCAGAAGACGATCGAAGGCACCCGATCCGCGGCGACGGCCCGGCGCAGAAAGCCCTCCTCGCCGACCAGCTCCTCGTGCCCGAGAACCTCGTCGAGGGACCGCGGACGCAGCCTGTCGGCGAGCGGCGAGTCCCCCGCCACCGCCTCGGCCGCCTGATCGTCGAAGAGGCCGCGGTTCATCAGACGCCCGGCGGCGGGTCCATCGCGGCGATCACGGCATCGGTGAACTCGACCGTCGACGCGCTTCCACCGATGTCGCCGGTACGAGCGATGTCGCCCTCGATGACCCGCTTGAGGGCAGCCCACGCCCGATCCGCCTCGTCCGCCATATCGAGGTGTCGCAGCATCAAGAGGGCCGACCGCATCAGCGCCGTCGGATTCGCCAGGCCCCGCCCGGCGATGTCGGGGGCGCTGCCGTGAACCGCCTCGAAGACCGCGATGGCGTCACCCAGGTTGGCGCCCGGGCAGACGCCCAGACCTCCGACGAGACCGGCGGCGAGATCCGAGACGATATCGCCATAGAGGTTCTCCAGCAGCAGGACGTCGTAGTCCTCGGGACGCACGACAAGCTGCATGCACATGTTGTCGATGATCCTGTCGTCCGCCTCGATGTCGGGATAGTCCTCCGCGACACGACGGAAGCAATCGAGAAACAGGCCATCCGCCATCTTCATGATGTTCGCCTTGTGCACCGCCGTGACCCGTGAGCGGGAGTTCTCGCGCGCGAACTCGAAGGCGAACCGGGCGATACGGGTCGAGGCCCTCTCGGTGATGATCTTGAGACTCTCGACCACGCCCGGGACCACCTCGTGCTCGAGACCGCTGTAGAGCCCCTCGGTGTTCTCTCGAACGACCACCAGATCGACGCCGTCGAAGCGACTCGGAATGCCTTCGAGAGTGAACACGGGGCGCAGGTTGGCGTAGAGCTCGAAGTGCTTGCGAAGCTGGACGTTGATCGAGCGGAAACCCCTGCCGACCGGCGTCGTCACCGGTCCCTTGAGCGCGACGCGGTTGCGCTCGACGGACTCGAGGAGACTGTCCGGCAGCGGACTGCCGGTCTCCTCGAGCGCGCCGAGTCCCGCGTTGTGGACCTCCCACTCGATATCGGCTCCGGTCGCCGCGATCAGTCGGCAGGTCGCCTCCATCACTTCGGGCCCGATTCCGTCACCCGGAATCTGGGTCACTGTTCGTGTCATCGACTCTCTCCTGTCGGGGTTTCGCTCGGGTCGGCCCCGTCTGGATCGGCCCCGTCCTGATCGACCAGATCCGCCCAGGCGAGCACTCCCCCGCCGCTGAAGACCTCGTTCAGGGGTCGTACCGCGGCGCTCTCGGCGAGGTCGAAACAGAGGTCTCCATAGTCGAGCCGGCCCGGCGTGCCAGCGTCCTTCCAGAACACCACGACCCTCTCACCGGCACGAAGGAAGTCTCCCGGTCCCACCGCGCCGAGCAAGGGCTCGAGCGCCGGCTCGACCGGCTCCCAGACGAGGTCCTGCCAGCGCAGTCCCCGGTCGTCGAGCAGACCGCCCAGGACGAACAGGCGCGAGAAGCTGCGCGAGGTCTGGTACCAACGTTTGAGCTCCGAGGTCACCCCGGCCGCGGCACTCCCGGAGGGCTCGAGATGCGGCAGACCGAAGACGGAGCTGACCCTGTAGAGCCCGCCCGGAAGTGCCGCCACGACCATCGTCGGCTGAGCCGCCGCCTCACCGACGGCCTCGGCCCCGGGTGATCGGTAGCGAGCGATGGGTGCCGGGTCGCCCTTGCGGAAGTACTTCTCGATCCGTACGTGGTACCGCAGCGTTCCGAAGGGAATCTCGCCCTTCGAGTCGAAGCCCCGCGCCAGGGCGTGGTTGCGCGGCGTCAGACTCCCCGTGACCGACCAACCCCGCCCCCACTCGGGACGGAACGACTCCTCGAAGCGGAACTCCTCGAGGACGCTCTCGTCGTTCACCTCCATGAAGGGTCTGAATCCTTCGACGGTGAACCAGAGCACGGCGATCTCTCCCGACCGAGCCCAGGTCCCCAGTCGCCCGGCGGGGACATCGCGGCCCTCGACGCGGAGCGCCGAGGCCTGCGTGTAGTAGAACGGCTCGCCGTCTCGACCCTCGGCGACCAGAACCGCATGCAGCGAGAAGGGTGTTCCGGGACTGAGACGCACCAGACCGACCTCGGCCACACCGCTGCCGCCGATCTCTACGGCGACCAGCGCCGAGTGCGGCTCCGGCGCCAGCTCCTCCCGAAGCTTCGGGATCAGGAGCAGGCCCACGGCACCGACCACCACCACCAGGGTGGCTATCCAGAGGTAGCGTCTCTCCGAGCTCATCCGCGCAGACCCGACATGCCCGCACATTGTGCAGCAAGGGCGGCGCCAGCGCCAGAACCAGGGGACCGATCAGCCGGCGCGAAGCTCTTCGAGACGGGCGACGACGTCGCGGTAGTGCGAGTTGATGCCGTAGATCTCGACGAAGACCTCGTAGGCGGCGTCGCGCTCCCCGCTCGACGCGTAGACGGATCCGAGGTCGTAGAGCAGACTGAGACTTTCGTCCTCCGAGATCGACGGAGCGTCGAGACCTCGCTTGTACCACTTGACCGAGAGGTCGGGAAAGCCCTTCTCGAGGAAGCACGCCCCCAGCATCGAGCAGCTGTCGATGAGGTGGTCCGGGTCCTTGGCGCAGAGCTGGAACTCGCCGATCGCTTCGTCGACAAGATCCATCTCACGATAGGCGATGCCCAGGTTGTAGTGAGTCTCGTAGGCGTCGGGTGAGAGAACCTCGGCGACTCCCTGCTTGAAGCCTTCGACGATCTCTTCGAGCGACTCCTCGCCGGTGCTGGTGTCGGTGGTCGCCTCGACCGGTGCCTCGGGCTCGGAGGTGAGCTCCTTCTCGATCTCCGCGGCCAGGTCGAAGAACTCCTCCTCGACCTCGAAGAGCTCGGCATCCTTCCCCGAGGCGGCCTCCTTGTCGAGCCACTCGAGTCCCTCGTCCTCGTCCTCGCCCGGCTTCGCGGGCGCCGCGACGCTCTGGCTCGCTTCGACCGGCTCGGCGTTGGTCGGCTCGCCATCGGCCGGCTCGGCCTTCGGAGCCTCGACCTGGACCTTCCCGTCGACGATCGAGAAGCCCGCCCGGGACAGAGCCGCCAGCACCTCCTCCCAGGAGGCTCCGCCGGCGACGTTTTCGCTATCGACGAGCTGCTGCGCCGCATCGATGACGTCCGCCTCGACGCCTCTCTGGATCTGGAGCAGAACCAGGCGGCGCTGCGCCCCGAAGTTCCCCGGGTCGAGAACCAGTGCCTGGTCGAGTCGGCGCAGCGCCTTCGACTCGAGGCCGTACTTGGCGAAGACCTCGGCCTCGGCGAGGAGCTCCGCGAGCTCCGTGTGGACCGAGGTCCGGGCCGCAGGCGCGGACTCCCTGGCTCCGACCGGAGTGCTCGCGCCTTCGCCGATTGCCTCGTCGGGCACCAGTGCTTCGGATTCCTGCAACGAGGCGCCGAGTCCGAGGCTCTCGGCGAGCGCCTCGACACTCGAGGGCACCGAATCGTCCTTGCTCGCCGCCTTCTTGCCCTTCCCCTTCTTCTTGGCGCGAGCCTTGTCTTTCTCTTGCGGGCTCGCCTCGAGGTCGGCGAGATCGATCTCGACCTCCTCGGCGTCGGACTCGGCCGGAGCGCCGCGCCTCTTCAGCGCCTCCTCAGCCAGAGCTCCGACCTGATCGGCGGCGTCCGTCTCCGACGCATCCTCGTCTTCCAACCCGATGACGAAGGCGCCCTCCTCGGTGACCTCTACGCCGTCGATCGCGCTCGAGGCCATGATCTGCTCGATCTCCTCGTCCGAGACCCGGTCGGGAACATCCGCTCCCTCCCCGGTTCCGGCCAGGATGTCGGCCATGGCGACCGAATCGTCGGGGTACTCCGCCCTCTCGTCGGAGGCCGCGGTCGCGGCCGGCGGCTCCTCGTCGGCCTCGACGGCCTCGGCGGTTGCCGCTTCCGCCGCCGCGTGCTCGCGCATCCGCTCGGCGAGCTTGGCCGCCTCGGGGTTGCGCTCCACCGCCGCCTCGAACACTCGCCCGGCGGCCTCGAGCTCACCCTCCTCGCGCAGCCGCAGGACGGCCTCGGAGATGAACGCCAGGTCGTCGCTGTCGACATCGAGAGCCCGGATGTAGACCTTGCTCGCCTCCTCGACGCGGCCGTGATCGAGCATCAGCTCGGCGATCCTCTGGTACTCCCCGATGGTCTCCTCGACCAGTCCCTCGCTCAGGTAGAGCTCGGCGAGCTTTACGCGCGGCGACGGGTCGTTGGGCTCGAGATCGGCCATCTTGCGATGGATCTCGATGGTCGCCGCCATGTCCTGGTGCTTGGAGTAGTAGTCGACAAGCACCAGGTACTGGCTGCGCGCCTCGCTGATCAGTCCCTGGCGATGGTAGAGCTCGGCGAGGCGCTCGTAGACCGCGAGCTGGGTCGGGTCGAGCCGGATGATCTTCTTGTAGATCGCGATCGCCTTGACGAAGAACCCGTCCCGCCCATAGCCCTCGGCGATCTTCTCGAACAACTCCACCGCCTCGTCGACCTTGTCCTGGCGAGCGTAGAGGTCGCCCACCCGGTTGAGCATGTTGGCGTCGTCGGGATTCTGGCGCAGGAGCTTGCGGTACTCGCGGATCGCCTGCGAGATCTTGCCTCTCGCGACCAGCTTCTCGGCCGTCTGCATCACTCGTTCGCGCCCTCCCAGCGTCATGCCGCGGCCTCCCGTCTGGGCACCACCGACCGGAAGGTCAGCCGGTGCTCGGGCGTCGGTCCGTAGACCGACAGCGCCTCGAGGTGCACCGGGGCCGCGTAGCCCTTGTTGTCGGCGAAGCCGTAGTAGGGGTATCGGTCGTCGAGCCGCCTCATCAGCCGGTCGCGCTCGACCTTGGCGACGATCGAGGCACAGGCGATGGCGTAGCTCAGGGTGTCGCCGCGAACCAGACCGATGCACGGACTCGGCGCGTCCCCGGGCAGGAGGGCGTCGACCAGGGCTACGTCGGGGCGCGGGTCGAGTGCCCAGAGGCATTCGAGCATCGCCGTCTTCGTCGCCTCGAGGATGTTGATCCGGTCGATCCGACCGGCGGAGACCACCGCGACCGCGACAGCTTCGGCGTCGGCGCGGACCAGATCGGCGATCGTCTCACGCTTCTCGGCGCTGAGCCGTTTGCTGTCGTCGACTCCCGGTATCGCCGAGCCGCGCCCCGGGATGACGGCGGCGGCGACGACCGGTCCCGCCAGGCAGCCGCGACCGACCTCGTCGACACCCGCCACGCGGGGGTAGCCGGCCAGGCGTAGCGACTCTTCGAGGTTTCGCACGAGACTCAGGCGGTACGCCTCCGCCATGAGTTGAGCCAGGGTCGCCAAATCGTCTCCGGGTCTCGAAGAGGCTCGGACGTAGCCCCGAAAAACCGTCGCCGCGACCTCGAACTGCGGGGACTACAGGCTACGGGGACTTCGGCCGATCCTCGCGCCGCTCTTCGATCCGAGCGGCCTTACCACGCAACTTGCGCAGGTAATATAGCTTCGCCCGTCGGACTTTGCCGTGACGAACAACCTCGATGCGCTCGATGCTCGGCGAGTGGAGCGGAAAGATCCTCTCGACGCCTATGCTGGAGGAGATCTTGCGCACCGTAAAGGTCTCGCGGGTACCGCCGCCACGACGCGCGATGACCACGCCCTGGAAGACCTGGATACGCTCCTTGTTTCCCTCGCGGACCTTGACGTGGACCTTCACCGTATCTCCCGCCCGGAAGTCGGGGATATCGGATCGTAGATAGTCTTTCTCTATTTCGTGCAGTTGGTTCATCGGTTCGTACTCCGTTGCTGCAGAGGATACTGCTGCAGGGAATCGCGCCAGAGCCGGCGCAGAGGTTCGGATAGTAGCACGATGCGCGAAGTTTGCCGCCGACTATCTCGACTCGCCATCCGGCGGGAGCTCGCGGCGCAGCTCTTCCAGAATCCGCCCCTCCTCCGGATCGGCGGGCCGCCGATCAGCCAGTAGGTCCGGACGCTTGGCGAGCGTGGCGCGCAGACTCTCCCGTCGCCGCCAGCGCTCGATGGCGGCATGATCGCCGGAGAGAAGCACATCGGGTACGGCGCGGCCCTCGATCTCGCGCGGACGCGTGTAGTGCGGGTGGTCGAGCAGGCCGTTGCGAAAGCTGTCGTGCTCGACCGAGTCGGCCAGCCCGACCACACCGGGGATCTGCCGCGAGACCGCCTCGATCACCACCATCGCGGGAAGCTCGCCACCCGACATCACGTAGTCGCCGATCGAGATCTCCTCGTCGACGACCGTGTCGACCACCCTCTGGTCGACGCCCTCGTAGCGGGCACACAGCAGCAGGAGACGATCACGGCCTCCGAGCTCGCGGACCCGGGTCTCGTCGAGCCGAGCGCCCTGGGGCGACATCAGAACCCGCCAGCTCGGCGCCCGCTCCGAAAGGCTGCGGACCGCGGCCATCCATGGCTCGGCCTTCATCACCATGCCACCGCCACCGCCGTACGGCTCGTCGTCGACGACCCGATGACGATCCGTGGTGAAGTCCCGTAGATCGTGGAGCTCGACTCTCAGCAGTCCCTCTCGCATCGCGCGCCCGATCAGGCTCGTCGAGACGAAGCGCTCGAAGAGCTCGGGGAAGATGGTTACGACGTCGACGTGCATGTCTCGATGAGCCCGGGAGGTAGGTCGAGCTCGATGCGGCCACCGTCCACATCGACCTCGCCGACATAGGCGCCGACGAAGGGAATCAGCAGCTTCCCGTTTCCGGTGTCGATCTCGAGCAGCAGTCCGCCACCGTCTTCGATGACGTCGACGACCCGTCCCAGATTCCCGGCGGTCCGGTCGACGCACGAGCTCCCGGCGAGCTGGTAGTAGTAGTACGAGCCCTCGGGTGGCGGCGGCACCTCGGAGCTCTCCACCTCGAGAATGGCGGACCGGAGCCGTTCGGCGGCATCGCGGTCCTCGCAGCCCTCGAACCGCACCAGCAGGGCGTCGCCGTGCGGCCGGCTCGACGCGATCACCACGGCTCGACTCTCGCCGGTCGCGAGCCGCGCCCATAGCCGCGTTCCGGGGTCGAAGCGGTCCTCGACGTCCGAGTCCCGCTCGATGGCCATTTCGCCCCGCACACCATGCGGCTTGCGCACGCGTCCGACGACGACGCGCTCGGGCAGGTCCCGGCTCTGGTCCTCGGAAGACATCTCAGCAACAGCACGGCGTCGGTCCCCGTCCCTACGGAACGTGGAACCCGCGACTGGGGAAACCGACAGGGAACTCTGACTGGGGACGCTAGCAGCCGACGCGCTCAGTCGTCCAGAATCTGCAGCTCGTAGCGCTGGCCGTCCCGCTTGCCGCGAGCCGAGAGCAGAGAGCGAAAGGCGCGCGCCGTCCGTCCCTGGCGGCCGATGACCTTGCCGAGATCTTCGTCGGCGACCTGGAGCTCGAGCACGGTGACGCGCCCCTCCGGCACCACAGTCACCTCGACGGCGTCCGGATCGTCCACCACCAGGCGAACGATTCGGTCCAACTGGTCTCGCACGTCCGACATCGTCCCGGCCGATTCCGTCCGCTAGGCGCTCTTGACGAGCCGAGCGACCGTGCCCGACATCTGAGCGCCCTTGCCGACCCAGTACTCGATCTTCTCTTTGTCGATCTCGACGCGAGCCGGCTCGCTACGGGGATCGTAGTAGCCGACCTCGTCCACGGCTTTGCCGCGAGGGGTGAGGCGGGAGTCGTTGACCACCAGACGATAAAACGGCGCGTGCGTGGCGCCCATGCGCCGCAACCTGATCTTAAGCATTCTTGAGAAACCTCCGGTCGTACAAAAGCCCGGCAGAGTCCGTCCCGCCGGGCCGCCGCACGAAACGCTGTACTCTAGCCTATCCCGCTATCCGCTTCAACCAGCTCCCTTTCATCTGCTTCATCATCTTCTGCATCTGCCGATGCTGCTTGAGGAGTTGGTTTACCTGCTGGACGGAGGTCCCCGAGCCGCGCGCGATTCGTCGCCGTCGACTGGCGTTCAAAACCTTGGGAAGGCGCCTCTCCTGGGGCGTCATCGAGTCGATGATCGCCTCGACGACCTTGAACTGGCTCTCGTCCACGTCCACCGAGTCGAGTCCGCGCAACGGCCCGGCCTTCGGCAGCATCGACATCACCTGGGACAGCGGCCCGAGCTTCTTGAGCTGGCGAAGGTGATCCCGCAGGTCCTCTAGCGTGAACTGACGTTTGGCCAATCGACCTGCGAGTCGCTCCGACTCGGCGCTGTCGAGGCCCTGCTCGGCCTTCTCGATCAGGCTCAGCACATCGCCCATGCCGGTGATGCGCCCCGCCATCCGATCGGGTCGGAAGAGCTCGAGATCGGCCGCAGTCTCACCGACACCGACGAAGCGGATCGGAACTTGGGCCACCGAGCGGATCGACAGCGCGGCGCCGCCGCGGGCGTCGCCATCGAGCTTCGAGAGGATGACCCCGGTCAGCTCGAGTCGGCGACCGAACTCCTTGGCGCTGGCGACGGCGTCCTGTCCGGTCATCGCGTCGGCGACCAGCAGGACCTCGTGCGGGCCGAGAGCCTGCCGCACCGCCTCGAGCTGCTGCATCAACTCCTCGTCGACGTGCAGGCGGCCGGCGGTGTCGAACAACAGGATGTCGTTGCCGGCTCGGCGTGCCTCGTCCAGCGCCCGGCGGGCCAGATCGACCACCGACTCCCCGGCTTCGGGTGCGACCACCGGTGTCTCCACCGCGGCGCCCACCTGGCGGAGTTGCTCCACCGCCGCGGCTCGCTGCAGGTCTCCGGCGACCAGCAGGGGATTGCGTCCGCCGGTCTTCAGCCGGTTGGCGAGCTTGCCGGCGGTGGTCGTCTTGCCCGATCCCTGGAGGCCACAGAGCAGAACGACGGTCGGGCGCCCCGAACGGGAGAGCTCGCTGCCCTCCTCTCCCAACAGAACCACCAGTTCGTCGCGGACGATCTTGACCACCTGCTGGGCAGGAGTGAGGCTCTCGAGCACTTTCTCGCCGAGCGCTCGTTCCTCGATTCGCTTGACGAAGGCCTTGACGGCCTTGAAGTTGACGTCGCCCTCGAGCAGCGCCAGGCGGATCTCGCGCAGCGACGCCTTGAGGACCTCCTCGGAGATCCTCCCTTCCCCCCGCAGCTTGCGGAAGGTCGCGTCCAGTCGTTCCTGAAGTCCCTCGAACATCGAGTCGATTCTCCCTGGTGGGTCTTTCAGTGCGTTCGCGAATCGAACCGGAGGACGGATTTGCCCGACGGGCTCGCGACGGGAAGCACTAGTTCTCCTCCCAGCCGCGGCGCTTGCCGCGCAACGCCAGGTACGCCGGAAGCACGGTCAGTGCCACCAGACAGGTCGAGAGTGCTCCGAGGATCGCCACCAGCCCCATCGAGCGCAACCCCGGGTAGTGCGACAGCGACAGCGAGCCGAAGCCGACCATGGTCGACATCGCCGCCATCGCGATCGCCCTGCCCGTCTCGACCAGCTCGATATCGAGGCGTCCCCTGCCCCGCTTCTCGATCTCCCGGCAGCGATGGATCGCGTGCACGCCGTAGTCGACGCCGATGCCGATGATCATCGTGGTGACGAAGATGTTCATGAAGTTCATCGCGATGCCGAGGACCGACATCGCGCCGAGCATCCAGATCATGCCCATCATCAACGGCGCCAGTGTCAGCAGGGTGTCGCTCAGCCGCCGGTAGTCGAGCCAGAGCAGGAAGCCGACCACCAGAAAGCCGACCACGACGCCGACCACGGCGTCCTCGAGGATGCTTTCACGCAGGAACGAGCTCACCACGCTGCCGCCGGTGAGGGTCACCCCGGGGCCCATCTCGTCGGCCAGGGCCACCGCCCGCGGCGGCGGCTCGCGACGCCACACCTCGGGCGGCGGATAAAGATAGACCACCGTCTGCCACTCGTCCCCGTCGCGACGCAGGTAGCGCTCCAGCAGCACCCGGCTCTGTGGCTCCTCCTGGAGCTCCGCCAGGTCGATCGGGCGATCGATGCCCACCGCCTGCTCGAAGAGGTCGAGGCCATCGGCGAAGGGCTCGGCGCGAAGCCCCGCCCGATCGAGGGCGAGGACGAAGTCCTGCCGCGCCTCGGCGGCCGAGAATCCCGCACCGCGTGCGGCCTCGAGCGACGACAGGACCTCCTGCTGGCGCGCTGGTGACGGAAGTACGGACGCCACCGAATCGACGCCGGTGAGGACCCCCTCCTCCACCAGAACCTCGGCTCGCTCCGAGGCCTCGTCCGCCAGACGCAGCACCTCCTCCGCGGTATCGGCGCGAATCAGCAACATCATGTGCTCGAGACCGGAGCCGAACCGCTTCGCCACCTCCTCGCGGAACTCCACCGCCTCGCTGCCCTCGGGACGCATCGACTTGACGCTGTCCTCGAACCTCAATCCGGTGGCGAGAAGGCCGGCCACCACGGTCACGCCGACACTCGTCCACAGCACCGGTCGCGGGTGGCGCAGGCAGAGTCGAATCAGCCGGCCGCTCCCCAGGCCGTGGAGGAAGAGGCGTGGAGTGCGTGAGCGGCGGGTGTGGCGCTCGTGGCTCCAGGTCAGCATCGCCGGCAGCAGGAGCAACACCGCGAGCATGCAAAGCAGGATACCGGTCCCGGTCAGGAAGCCCATCTGCCGCAGGCCGGTGAAATCGGTGACGCCGAAGGCGTAGAAGGTCGCCGCGCTGGTGACGCCGCCGACGACGACCGCGCGACCGCAGGAGCCGCTCATGCGCAGCAGCGCCTGTTCGAAGCTCTTGCCGGCCTGACGCTCCTCGACGTAGCGGCCGTAGGAGACGATGATGAAGTCGATACCGAGCCCGACGAGAAGGGCGGCACAACCGCTGGTCGCCGCGCTGAGACCCCCGAACAACAGGTAGGAGGCGCCGAAGGTCATCGCCAGCCCGCTGGCCAGGGGCACCGCGGCGTAGATCAGCGGCCCCAGCCGCCGGAAGGCGAAGAGGAAGAGCAGCAGCACTCCCAGGGTGGATGTCACGACGTTGATGATGAAGTCGTTGCGGATCACCGAGGCGTCGCCGAGCGCCACCAGATGGCGCCCCCCGAGGGTCACTTCGGGAGCCGGCGGCGGATCGTCGCCGGCGATCTCTTCCCAGCTCGCCAGAGACGCGTCGACGGCCCGCTGGACATCGGCGACCATGAGACGCGACAGATCGACGTTCTGGGGCGGCGGTATCGGCTTGGCCAGAATGAGCAGCATCCGGTGGTCGCGCGACAGGAAATACCCCCGCGTCCAGTCGAGCTTCAGACCCGCCGTGGATGTATTGATCCGCTCGAAGAAGACCTCCGCGATGCCCAGCGGATCGAGCAGGTAGAGCGACTTGAGAGCGATCGCCTGGGGCATCGACAGTCCGCGCCTGATGTCGCCGGCCCGTGCGGCCATCGCCTCGGCGTCGAGCCTGGCGAGGACGTCCCCCAGCGTCTCGGCGTCGAGGAAGTAGAGCGATCTCGGGAAGAAGGACCGCACCAGGTCCTCGATATCACCGAGGCGATACTCCACCTCGCTGAGATGCTCGTTCTCGGTGAGGCGCTCGCCCAGCTCGTCGACGAACTCCTCGTAGGGATCGAGGATCGCACCTTCGGGGATGCTCACCGCAACGACCAGGAAGTCGAGACTGCCGAACTCCTCGAGCGCCTCGCGATAGGTCTCTACCGCCGGCTCGTCCTTGGGTAGCAGAGCGAGCACGTCGGTCTCGAAGTCGAGCCGCGTCGCCAGAGCGATGCTCGCGGCAACGGCCAGGCCGATAACGAGGAAGACCGCCCGGTAGTGGTCGCGGGCGAAGAGCGCGATCCGCTCGAGAAGCGACCGCTGCAAGCTACGACTCCCGGGATCGACTGGCGGCACTGTCGGCGCGCCAGAGCTTCACCAGCTGGGGCATGTAGCGGACGAAATACTCGACGCCCGAGTAGACGCTGGTGAGGAGCGCGATCCAGAGCAGAATCGGTGCGATACGGCTGAACTCCCCCAGCTGGTGCTGGACGATGAGGGCCGAGATCGCCACGATCTGAGTGATCGTCTTGAGCTTCCCCGACAGCGTCGCGGCGACCACCACGTTGTCGGACGCGATCATGCTGCGCAGCGTCGACACCGCGAACTCACGGGCCACGATCACCGCGACCATCCAGGCCGGTGCCAGATCGAGCTCGACCAACGAGATGAAGGCCGCCGAGGTGAGAATCTTGTCGGCCGCCGGATCGAGCAGCTTGCCGAGCCGCGTCACCATGCGCCGCCGCCTCGCCAGGTACCCGTCGAGGAAGTCCGTCAACGAGGCGAGGAGAAAGACTCCGAGTCCGACGAACTCTCGCCCCTCGAACTTCGTCAGCAGCACGGTCACCAGGACCGGGACGAGGAGGATGCGGGTGAGCGAGAGGATATTGGGCAGGTTCACGCCGGAGGACCCTGTATTCGACTGTGGAGCGAGCGCGCCAGCGTCAGCGACGACGCGGGGGCGTGTTGGTCATCACCAGCCGACCGTCACGTCGGATCAGGAACGTCGGCCGCCGCTGGGTGACGGTGGCTGTCGCGATCTCGCCGATGTCCTCGCCCCGGTACAGTCTCAGAACTCTGCGCACATACTGTTGCGTTTCCCGATAAGGCGGCACGCCACCGTAGCGTCGTACCGCCGCAGGACCCGCATTGTAGCCTGCCAGGGCCAGCGAAAGCTCGTCGTCGAACTCGTCGAGCATCTGGCGCAGGTAGGTCGTCCCGCCACGCACGTTCGCCTCCGGGTCGAACGGGTTGCGTACCGACAGCTCCGCGGCCGTCGCCGGCATCAGTTGCATGAGTCCGAGAGCACCGGCGCGCGACACCGCTCGAACGTCGTAGGCCGACTCCACCTGGACCACGGCACGGACGAGCATCGGGTCGAGACCTCGCACGTGCGAGTGTCGCTCGATGAGCTCGTCGATTCGCCAGCGGTCCGGTGCGGACACCGGCCGTGGACGGCGTAGAGCCGCCTTGGTGGCGCTCGCCGTGGGGCTGTTGGTAACCACCACGCGCCCGTCGTCGTCCCGCGTCACCCGCACCTGAGCCGCGGAGGCTGTAGCGCACAGGACGACCAGGACCAGCGAGGTCCCCAGAGTGCGTTCTCTACGTCGTGTCCAGCCCATCGAGCCAATCGCGACGAGCGCTCGCGAATGCTAGACCGGGGTCACGCTCCGCTCGAGAGCTCGTTTCGTACCAGATCCGGAACGGCGTCGAGCGCGGCACCCACCTTTTCGGGGCTCTTGCCCCCGGCCTGGGCGAAATCCGCGCGACCGCCACCACTGCCGTCCACCATCTCTGCAATGCCGCGAGCCAGCCTACCGGCGTGGATGCGACCGGCAATGTCGTCGGTCACAGCGACGACCAGCGCGACCTTGCCGTCGTCGGCGCTGGCCAGCACCACGACGCCGGATCCGAGCCGCGAGCGTAGAACATCGGCCATGCTGCGCAGCTCGCCGGCAGGCGCCGACGGGACCGAACGCGCCACCACCGAAAGTCCGTCGACCTCGCTCGCGTCCGACGCGGAGGAATCCCCGGAGACGAGCTGCATGCGTAGCTGTGCCAGCTCTCCTTCGAGGGCCTTGAGAGTCCGCTTGAGCGTCGACACCTCCTCGGGAGCGGTATCGGCCTCGACACCGAGCTCCCGGGCGGTGCGCTCGATCAGCTCGCGCTGCTCGCCGATGAAGGCGAGCGCCGACTCCCCGGTGATCGCCTCGATCCGCCGAACCCCCGAAGCGACGCCGCGCTCCGAAGTGATCACGAACGGCCCGATCTGCCCGGTGCTCGCGACGTGACACCCGCCACAGAGCTCGAGACTCGACAGTTCCCCCTCTTCGATCGCAACCGATGGCACTCGCACCGTCCGGACCCGCTCGCCGTACTTCTCGCCGAAGAGCGCCATGGCACCCTCGTCGACAGCCTCCTGGAAGGGGCGATCGGCGACGATCTCCGTCGGCAGCGCCGCCAGGATCCAGTGGTTCACCAGACTCTCGACCCGAGCCAGCTCTTCCGCCTCGACCGGCCGCCCGTGGGTGAAGTCGAAGCGAAGCCGGTCGGGAGCGACCAGCGAACCGGCCTGCCGCACGCCGTCGCCGAGAACGTGACGCAACACCGCGTGCAACAGATGCGTCGCCGTATGGTTGCGCTCGGTCGGGCGCCGCAGCCCGGCATCGACAGTCGCCGAGAGCTCGGTACCTAGACCGAGCTCGCCCTCCGTCACCCGGACCTGGTGGAGGACGACTCCCGAAGGAGTTTTGTAGGTACCGTGGACCTCGGCACTCCCACCCCGCCAGCCGAGGGTTCCACGATCGCCCACCTGGCCTCCGGCCTCGGCGTAGAAGGGCGTGCGATCGAGAACGACGACGCCCTCGCGGCCCGCCGCGATGGCCTCCACCGGCGTCGCCTCTTCGCCATCGACGAGAAGGCGCACCGACAGGCCCTCGGCGGCCAGCTCGCCGTAGCCGGCGAAGAGAGTGGGGTCGAGCTTCTCGCGGCCGACCAGGTCGCCCAGGGCCTTCATGCGGCGCTGCAACTCGGCGCCGGAGCTGCGTGAACGCTTGCGCTGTTCGCCTAGGGCGCGCTCGAATCCCTCGCGGTCGATTCCGAACTGCTCCTCCTCCGCGATCTCCTCGATGAGCTCGAGCGGCAGACCGTACGTATCGTAGAAACGGAAGACGGAATCGCCGTCCAGCACCTCGGTCCCTCGCCCGCGAGCCCCGTCGATGGCCTCCTGGACCTGCCGCGAGGCCAGTGCCACGGTGGACAGGAACTTCTCCTCCTCGGCGGTGATCGTGGCGCTCGACGCCTTTCCCGTCTCGCCGAGCTCCGGATACTCGGCGCCCATGACCTCGCCGAGCACCGGCACCAGACGACCGAGAAAGGGCTCCTCGAAGCTGACCCGCATGCCGTGGCGCACCGCACGTCGCAGGATCCGGCGCAACACGTAGCCGCGGCCCTCGTTGCCGGGGATCACTCCGTCCGCCAGGAGGAAGGTGACCGCCCGGATGTGATCGGCGATGACCCTGAAAGAGACGTCGTCGCCCGCATCCGCCCCGTAGCGACGCCCGCTCAGGGCCGCCGCGGCGTCGAGCAGTGGCCGGAAGAGATCGCTGTCGTAGTTCGACTCGACTCCCTGCAGCACGGCAGCGACGCGCTCGAGACCGGCTCCGGTGTCGATCGACGGATCGGGCAGAGGCGACATCTCGCCGCTCTCGTCGCGCGAGAACTGCATGAAGACGAGGTTCCAGATTTCGAGGTAGCGCCCGCTCTCGCTCCCCGCGTGGAAATCGACCGCCGGCAGGTCGGGATGGATGTCGACGAAGATCTCGCTGCACGGTCCGCAGGGGCCGGTCTCCCCCATCGCCCAGAAGTTGTCCTTGACGCCACAACGGTAGATGCGTCCCGGGTCGATTCCGGTGACGCTCTTCCACAGCGCCGCCGCCTCGTCGTCCTCCTCGAAAACAGTGGCGAAGAGGTGCCCCGGATCGAGGCCCCATACACGGGTCACCAGATCCCAGCCGAACTCGATCGCTTCTTCCTTGAAGTAATCGCCGAACGAGAAGTTGCCGAGCATCTCGAAGAACGTGTGATGGCGCGAACTCGGCCCCACGTTCTCGAGATCGTTGTGCTTGCCGGAGACGCGCAGACACTTCTGAACGCTGACGGCGCGATCGAAGGGTGTCGCTTCGGCGCCGAGGAAGTAGTCCTTGAACTGCACCATTCCGGCATTGGTGAACAGGAGCGTCGGGTCGCCGTGGGGGACCAGCGGCGCACTCGACACGACCTGGTGTCCGCGCTCGGCGAAGAAGTCGACGAAGCTGTTCCGAATGTCCTGGCTTCTCATCTGCTGCGTTCCCGGTGCTGGTTGTCCCTGCCCGCTACCCGTCCCTTCGGCCCGGATCCACTACCCGTATCCATTGCTCCCGTTCTCATGCCCATGCTGGCTGCGGAGACACGTGGACGACCCTGATTGCGGACGGGGGAATCGGCCTCTCGGCCGACTGAATGAGGGGGCGCAGCATACCACGGCGAATACGGCGTGAGGCCCCGCGGGACGCCTCGCAAGGGCCACGGTCAGTCCCCGTGGCTCGCGCTCGCGGCCCGCATCTCGGCAATCACGTCGAGGACCGACGAGGTGCGGAAGCCGAGCCGATCGAGATGCCGTCCGAGCGCATCCGTATCGACGCCGCCCTCCCCCGACCCGCCTCGGCGCCGTCGCGCCCAGCGCTCGGCGGCCTCTCTCGCTCCGGCGAGGTCGTCGCCGGCGGCGAAGGCTGCGTCGAGAGCCGCCTCGACCGCATCGGGATCGGCGCCCCTCCGCTCGAGCTCCGCCCTCATCCGGCGTCGCCCGACCGGTCCACGCCGCCGCCGCGTCTCGATGTACTCGGACGCCGTCCGCGCGTCATCGAGGTGGTCGAGCTCGGCGAGACGATCGAGCGTCTCTTCGATCTCGCCGCCCTCGAATCCGCGCGCGCGCAGCTTCTCCGCCAGTTGACGTCGGAAATGGGAGCGGCCGGACAGGAGCCTGAGGGCGCGGGACAGGCAGTCGGACGAGCTCACCGCCGAACCGTACCCGCACGCCGGGTCGCAGGCAAGCGCCGTGGGACTTCGGCTCGAACGAGCGGGGTCACTCGGTCGGGTGCCCGGTGACAGGCCACGAATACCCACGGGCATCTCCGGCGGCTCGCGACGGAGCCTGGTGAACAACGTAGGCTAGCCCTGCTCGAGCTCGACCGGATCGATGTCGCGCGATCCGGACTCGGCGTCGACATCCATCAGCTCCAGCGTCGACTCCATCTGCTCCCGCGCCTCGTCGGCGGTGTACTGGACGCCCTCGAGCTTGAGACGGAACTCGTCGGGGTTGCTCGCCCTGAGCATCGCCTCGTCGAGAGTGATGAGACCCGACCGATAGAGGCGGTAGAGCGACTGGTCGAAGGTCTGCATCTTGTACTGACTCGTCCCCAGCGCGATCTGCTCGCGAATGTACTTGGTGCGCTCCTTGATCTCGATGCACTCGCGGATGTAGGGCGTCGAGATGAGGACCTCCACCGCCGGCACACGACCGGTTCCGTCCGCCCGCGGCAGCAGGCGCATCGAGATGATGGAGTGCAGGACCTGACTGAGCTGGATGCGCACCTGCTTCTGCTGGTGCGGCGGGAACATCGAGATGATGCGGTTGACCGTCTCGGTCGCGTCGAGGGTGTGGAGCGTCGAGAAGACCAGGTGACCGGTCTCGGCGGCGAGCAGAGCCGTCTCGATGGTCTCGTGGTCACGCATCTCACCGACGAGAATCACATCGGGATCCTGACGCAGCGCCGAGCGCAGCGCCGGAGCGAAGCCGGGGGTATCCACATCGAGCTCTCGCTGGTTGATGATCGACTTCTTGTCGCTGTGTAGGAACTCGATCGGATCCTCGACCGTGAGGATGTGCTCGGCCCGCCGCGAGTTGATCGAGTCGATCATCGACGCCAGAGTGGTCGACTTACCGGAACCGGTCGTCCCGGTGCACAGCACCAGGCCCCGCCGCTGCTCGCAGATGTCCTCGAGCACCGGAGGAAGGGTCAGATCGCGAATGCCGAGAATCTGCGCCGGGATGACGCGAGCCACCAGGCTGACAGCGCCGCGCTGCTGGAAGACGTTGACACGGAAGCGCCCGAGACCGGGCACCGCGTACGCGATATCGATGCCGAGCTCCTCCTTGAAACGCTGCTTCTGACGGGCATTCATCATCGAGAAGCCCATAGCGACCGTGTCTTCCTGCATCAGCCGCTTGACGTTGGGTAGCACCTGCAGCTGCCCGTCGACGCGGATGACCGGCTGACTTCCGGACTTCAGGTGTAGATCGGACGCCTTGCGCTCGACCGCTATCTTGAGGAGATCGTTGATATTCATCTCGACCTCGATCTCTCCGCCGTCCGTTGCTCCTGAACGGCTCCGTTCTTGGTCAAAGGCCTGTGCTCGAAGACCTGGCGATTGGAAGCAGCGTAGCGATGCCCACGGCGCACTGTCAAAGCACCTCGTCACACCGCTGGGCCGTGGCGCGGTGAGCCCGGGACCGCCGGCTCGGTCTCACGGCCCGTCGGCTCGGGTCAGCAGCAGCATCGCCGCCCCCGCGACCGCGGCCGTTTCGACCCGCAGAATGCGCCTGCCGAGGCCGACCCGGCCGACACCAGAGCTCGCGAGCACGCGCCGCTCGTGGTCGGTAAAGCCTCCCTCGGGGCCGATCAGAAGATGGCATCGGCCGGCGGTCGGCCCCTCGGACAGCGACTCGTCGCGCGACGGATCGCCGTCGCCGACCGGCCCGGGATCCAGCACCAGACAGGGCTCGGCGCCGGCCGGCGCCACCGCCTCGCTCAGATCGTGGGGACCGCTGATGTACGGCACTCGCGCCCGACCGCACTGCTCCACCGCGGCCTTGGCGACCCGCTCCTGACGCTCCAGAGCCGAAGCCGTCGGTCGCCTCCCGGCGCGGTCGCAGTCGATCCAGCGAACGGCGCCGACACCGATCTCGGTGACCTTCTCGACCAGCCAGGAGGCGCGGCGCGGTCGCGGCAGCGCGGACCAGATCGTCAGATCGAGCTCCGGTTCGTTGGCCGCGACCGGACCCCCGATCTCCAGCCTGGCCTCGCCGCCGTCGACTCTGGCGACCCGCGCGCCGACCGCCCCTCCGCCACCGTCGACCAGTCGAACGGCATCCCCGACGGCGAGCCGACGAGAACGGAACAGGTGCCGGTAGCCGTCTCCCGTCACCGAGACCGACTCCGCGGCGAGCTCGGAGGGAGACAGAACCACCGTCGGAACGCTCATTCACTCCTCCGCACGCGCAGAAGCGCCCAGTCGCCGCTGATTCGGCGTTCGACCGGCTCGAGACTCGACCGGAGCAGCTCGGCAGAGACCACTTCGGCATCGTCCGCCGGGATCCCCGACAGGATGGCGTAGCCGTCGTCCGTCAACCGCGAGCCCAGTCCCCCCGCCTCGGCGAGCCACTCGCGCGGCAGGATATTGACCAAGGCGACGTCGAAAGGCTCTCCGGCGAGACAGCGGAGCCCTCCGGAGATCAGACGAACCGGCGACCGGTTGAGCTCGAGTGTCTCGGAAGCGACGAAGCAGGCGACAGGATCGATGTCGACACCGACCGCCTCGACCGCGCCGAGATGCAGGGCGGCCATCGACAGAATGCCTGTCCCGGTCCCGACGTCGAGGACACGCCGGCCCCGCAGGTCGAGATCCTCCATCCACTCGAGCACCAGGCGGGTCGAAGGATGGCTTCCGGTACCGAACGCCCGACGGGCCGGGACCCGGAGCAGGATCCGGCCCGAGGCCGGTCTGGTGCCTTTCTCCGATTCCTCGGGCTCGCGCGGGTCGACCAGGAATCCTCGCCCGATCTCCAACGGCACGCTGGCCGCGCGGTATGCCGCCAGCCAGTCCCGGGATTCGCAGCGCTCGACACGCGCCAAACGAATGCCCCGGGCCATCCAGGAGGCGCCAACGGTCTCGAGCTCGGTGGGCAGGGGATCAGGACAGTAGGCGACCAGCTGCAACGACTCCGCGGACTCGTCCACCGAGACGCCATCCGCGCCCCGCGCGAAGAGCTCGAGCGAGAACCAGTCCTGCTCGGTACTCGGGAGGTGGAAGGTCAGCCGATGGAAGTAGCTCAAGCCCCGCTTCCCGACGACCCGATCACCACTTGCCCTATCGCGACTGGCCCTATCGCGACTGGCCCTATCGCGGGTGGCGCCATCTTGGCGGGGCCGGTCACCAGGTGCCCGATCGTGGACAGGTCGGTTCTCAACCGAAGAGATCTCGTACCTTGCCGAGGACACTGCGCTCGTCGCCTACCGACTCGCCATCGATCTCGGCCAGCCGCTCGAGCAGCTCGAGGCTCTCCGCGTCGAGCTGTCCAGCGGTGGGTACCCGCAACGTCGTCACCACCACATGATCACCGAGTCCCCGCTCGTTCAGACTCGGCATGCCCTTGCGCGGCAGGCGGAACTGCGAGCCATGCGCGGTGCCGGGGGGAATGTCCAGGGTGACCAATCCGTGCAGCGTCGCGGCCTCGACGGTCGTACCCAGAACCGCTTGCGGGAACGAGATCTCGATCTGGCTCATTACGTGGCGCCCGTGGCGCTCGAAGTCGGGGTGGGCGTCGATGACCAGGTCGACATAGAGATCGCCGTCGGGCCCACCGCGACGCCCGTGCTCACCTTCGCTGCGCAGTCGCAGTCGCGCGCCGGTGTCGACACCCGGCGGGATGGTGACCTCGAGCTCGCGCTCGCGCTCTATCCGCCCGTCGCCGTCGCAGTCGACGCAGGGATCCGTGACCACGTGCCCCTCGCCCCCACAGCGGTCGCAGGGTCGGGCAACGGTGAAGAACCCCTGGGAAAACTGCACCTGTCCGAGACCGCCGCAGGTCGAACAGGTCTCCGGGCTCGAGCCCGCCGCGGCTCCGCTTCCGTCGCAGGTCTCACACCGCTCGAGCCGTGGGATACGCAGACTCTTCTTGATCCCGAACGCCGCCTCTTCGAGGCTGAGGTGGAGCTGGTAGCGCAGGTCCGACCCGGGCTGACCCGACGAGCGTCGCCGGGTGCCACCGAAGCCGAAGCCGAAGAAGTCGCCGAGGATGTCGGCGAAATCGCCGAAGACCGTCGGATCGAAGCCGCCGAATCCGCCGCCCGACGAGGAGACACCGCGATGGCCGAAACGGTCGAAGCGGGCTCGCTTCTCAGGATCCGACAGCACGGAATAGGCCTCGGCGGCCTCCTTGAAAGCCTCCTCGGCCTGCTTGTCGCCGGGGTTGCGGTCGGGGTGATAGCGAACCGCGAGCTTGCGGTAGGCCGACTTGATCTCCTGCTGCGAGGCGCTCTCGCTGACGCCGAGAACCTCGTAGTAGTTGCGCTTGGACATGGATTCAGAGGCTAGTCGTTGTCGTCGGCGCTGCTGAGCATGATCTCCGACAGTTGGTGCGATACCGCGTTGAGGTCGAAGATGGCCCCCTCGAGTACCGAGGGCTGTTCCTGGCTGAGTGCCTCTCGGGCCTGCAGGAGAGTATCGTGCACGCTCTTGCGCGTCTCGGTCTGCATCATGTCCTGGAACTGACGAAAGACCTTCTCGTTGGTGTAGATCATGCCTTCAACGCGATTGCGAAGCCGCCTCAGCTCCCGGCGTTCGCCGTCCTTCTTGGCGTACTTCTCGGCCTCGCCGATCATCCGGTCGATCTCCTGCTGCGATAGACCTCCGGCCGGGTTGATCTGGACGCTTTGTGATCGGTTGCTCATCAGATCCCGTGCCGAGACGTTGACGATGCCGTTGGAATCGATGGCGAAAGCGACCTCGATCTGCGGCACGCCACGCGGCGCCGGCGGAATGCCGACGAGCTCGAACCGACCGAGCGACTTGTTCTCCCCGGCGATCTCTCGCTCGCCCTGAAGCACATGGATCTCCACCGTGTCCTGATTGTCGACCACCGTGGTGAAAATCTGGGTGTTTCGCGTCGGAATCGTCGAGTTGCGCTCGATCAGCTTGGTGAACAGTCCGCCGTGCGTCTCGACACCGAGCGACAACGCGGTGACGTCCAGCAGGACGATGTCCTTGATGTCGCCGCGGATGATCCCGCCCTGGAGCGCCGCTCCGACGGCGACGACCTCCTCGGGATTGATGCCCCGATTGGGCTCGCGGGCGAAGATCTCCTCGACCGTCCGAGCCACCAGCGGTGTGCGCGTCTGTCCGCCCACCAGCAGGACCTCGTCGATCTGGTCGGGACGCAACCCCGCTTCCCGGATGGCGTCCAGACAGGGCTCCTGGGTGCGCTCGACCAGATCGCGGACGAGCTCTTCGAAGGCCTCCCGGGTCAGAGTCCGCGACAGGTGACGCGGGCCTGATTCGTCCGCCGAGATGAAGGGAAGGTTGATGCTCACCTCGGTGGAGGTCGAGAGCTCGCACTTGGCGTTCTCGGCCGCCTCCTTGAGTCGCTGCAGGGCCATCCGGTCGCTCCTGAGATCGATTCCCGTCTCCGAGCGGAACTCGGCGGAGAGCCACTGCATGATCTTGGCGTCGAAGTCCTCGCCGCCCAGGTAGGGGTCACCGGCCGTGGCCTTGACCTCGAAGATCCCTTCCGAGAGCTCGAGAATGGAGATGTCGAAGGTCCCTCCACCGAGGTCGTACACGGCCACGGTCTTCTGGTCTTCCGACTCGATTCCGTAGGCGAGGGCCGCCGCCGTCGGCTCGTTGATGATGCGCAGCACCTCGAGTCCGGCGATACCTCCGGCGTCTCGGGTCGCCTGACGCTGCGCGTCGTTGAAGTAGGCCGGCACCGTGATGATCGCCTCGTCGACCTCTTCGCCCAGCCTCTCCTCCGCGAAGCTCTTGATCTCTCGCAGAATCATCGCCGAGATCTCTTCCGGACTGTACTGGCGGTCCCGGATCTGCACCTTGACGTCACCCTGGCTGTCCGCCGTCAGGGCGTACGGCAGGACATCCTCGGCCTTGCGCACAAGGTCGTCGTCGAGCTTGCGGCCGATCAGCCGCTTCACGGCGTAGACCGTGTTCTGGGGATTGGTGATCGCCTGACGCTTGGCGATCGATCCCACCAGGCGGTCCTCGCCGTCGGTGAAAGCGACGATCGATGCGGTCGTCCGACTGCCTTCGCGATTGCCCAGGACGCGGGGCGCCGCGACGTCGACGACCGCGACGCAGCTATTGGTGGTGCCGAAATCGATACCGAGAATTCGTGCCATGGGTGTAGCCGCACAATCCGACCAGCCGGCGCCGGTCAGTTGGCGGCCTCCTCGGAATCGTCGCTCTCGGCGTCGGCGGCCGACGTGGCGCCGGGAACCGCGACCCGGACGATCGACGGACGCAGCAGCCGCTCGTGAACGGTGTACCCGGGCTGAAACTCTTCGATCACGGTCGGAAAGTCGACCTCGGGATCCTCGATCCGCGAGACGGCCTCGTGAACCGACGGGTCGAACTCCCGATCGAGAGCCTCGACACGTTCGACGCCCGAGCGCTCGAGCAGGTCACTCATCTGGCGCAGGATCATCTCGACACCCTGCTTGAGGTCGTCGAGGCTACCCTCCGCCGAAAGCGCGCGTTCGAGATTGTCGACGATACCGAGGATCTCCCGCAGGAGCTCGACCGCCGCGTACTTCTGCGCCTCTGCGCGCTCGCGCTCGACACGCTTGCGGAAGTTGTCGAAGTCGGCCAGCGTTCGAAGCGAATGATCGCGCACCGTCGCCAGCTCGGCCTGCAGGCGCTCGACCTCGCCTGGCTCCGCGGTAGCCGGCGGAGTCGGCGCCTGGCGCCGCTCCTCGGCCGCCTCGACCGCGTTGACCGCTTCGTCGATCGCGGCCCGGATATCGACCTCTTCTTCGGCGACCGATTCCTCCTCGGACGCCTCGTCGTCGAGGGTCTCGATCTCGATACGATGCTCGTCGTCCATCATCGTTCAGCGCAGCTCGCCAGGAGCTAGCCGTCCTCCTCATAGGCTTGTTCCAGGGCCTGTCCGAGCGTCTCGCCCAGATAGCGCACCAGGGGAATCGTTCGTTGATAGGGCATCCGCGAGGGCCCGAAGACACCGAGAGATCCCAGCGACTCGCCGCCGACCCCGTAGTTCGTGGCGACGAGGCTGAAATCGAGCTCGGAGGTGAGATCGCTGTCCTCCCCGATGAGGACCCGGACGCCGCGCCCCTCGATGATCTTCGACAGCAGGCTGACGATTCGCGCCTTTTCGTCGAAGAGGTCGAGAAGCCGCCGCACGCGATCGACGCTACCCAGCTCCGGTTGCTCGAGCAGTCCCGCCGCGCCCTCCACCACGAGGTCGGGAGGCAGCTCGGACTCGAGCGCTACCCGCGCCAGGCTGATGGCGCTCGACAGCAACCGGTCCATCTCCGAGCGCTCCTCGGTCATCATGCCGAGCAGCCTGCGCCGGATCTCGCGGATGGTGATGCCGGCGAAGTTGTCGGTCAGGTAGTTCGAGATGCGGACGAGCTCTTCTCGCTGCAGCGCGCTCTCGGAGCGCACCACCTTCTGGTCCACGAAGCCGTTCGTCGAGACCAGGACGCAGAGGACCCGCGAGCTCGACAGCGGCATGAACTCGATGGCCTGCAGCACGGTGCCGCCCATGTCGGGGGTCAGCACGACACCGGCCTGGTGGGTGAGCTCCGAGAGGAGGTGACCGGCCACGCCGACGATGTTGTCGCGTCGCTCGATCGCCGCTTGCAGATGCTCGTCGATGTATTCACGCTCCGCGGCGCTCGGTGCCTCGGCCGGCGTCAGGGCATCGATATAGAAGTGGTAGCCGGCGGCGGTCGGCATCCGGCCTGCCGAGGTGTGCGGCTGGGTCAGGAGACCGACCTCCTCGAGATCGGCCATCGTGTTGCGGATCGTCGCCGCCGAAACACCGTGCTCCTGGTGCTTCGCCACCGAGCGCGAGCTCACCGGCTCACCCTCGAGGATGAAGGTACGCACCACATCCATCAGGATCTCCCGATCCCGTGGACTCAGCTTTTGCGAATCCCTCGATCTGGACATGAGACGACACTCATCGGGGACGCGCTACGCCCCCGAGGTACTCGAAGCCACCGGTAAACTGAAACGCGAAAACAGCGAACTTGCCCTCTCTCCACCCCGCGGCTATTTTAGCTCAGGATGGCAGGGGTCCAGTGACGGAGATTCGATTCAGCCTGGTTGGCCCCGGCAGGGTCGGTCGGAGCCTGGCGCGATGGCTGACGGCGGCCGGGGCGCGACTCGAGCAGATCGGGGCGCGGGATCGGCGGGCCGCCGAGGCCCTGGCCGGCGAATGTGGCGGCCTGGCCGTCGGAATCGACGAGATCGACAGTCGCGGCGGCGATCTCCTGATCCTCGCCGTAACGGATTCCGCCCTCCCGACGATCGCTGCCCGGCTCGCCAGCCGACCGCAGGCACCGGTCGCCGTCCACGTAGCCGGAGGCTGCGCGGCCGAGGTCCTGGCTCCCCTGCGTCAGGCCGGGAGCCGGGTCGCCACGCTTCATCCCCTGCGCGCCTTCCCCGCGGCCAGTCGCGAGCCGACAGACGCCCATGGGCTCGTTTTCACGCTCGATGGCGATCCGCCGGCGGTGGACCTCGCCGCTCGAGTGGTGAGTGCTCTCGGCGGTACGCCGATCGAGATCGATGCGTCGGCTCGTTCCCTCTACCACCTCGCCGCGTCGCTGGCCGCGGGTGGCGTCGTCACCCTCCTCGCGGTCGCCGACGCGATCGCCGGCGAGCTCGGCCTGCCGCGGAACATCAGTGCGGCCTACGTCGATCTGGCCCGCCAGGCGCTCGACGGCGTCGACCCGGCCGGGGACGCCGGTCCAGGACGGGCCCTGACCGGTCCGATCGCCCGGGGTGACGCGGAGGTCGTGCGTCTCCAGCTCGCCGAGCTCGACCGGCTCGCGCCCGACCTCGGCGACGTCGTTCGAGCGCTCGGCAGAGAGACGCTTCGGCGCCGGCGCGCCTCCCGAGGAGCGCTCGAAGGTGACACAAAGCTCGCCCGCGAGCTCGGCGCTGATCCGGCCGATTTGGGCTAACTCGAAGGTACGTAAGCATTTCCTTGACCGGTTTCGGCAGCCGGTGCTATGGTCATTTTTGGTCACCCGGAGAGGTTCCTGCTTTGGCCTTTTTCAACTACAGTCGCATGCAGCTGGCGGCCAAGATCGTCTACTACGGCCCCGGTCTGTGCGGCAAGACGACCAACCTCCAGCACATCTACGAAGCGACGGCCGAAGGTTCGCGCGGCGAGATGGTCTCGCTCGAGACGGCGACCGACCGGACCCTCTTCTTCGACCTGCTGCCGATCGAAGTCGGGTCGATAGCCGGCTTCAAGACCCGGATCCAGCTCTACACGGTTCCGGGACAGGTCTTCTACAACACGACGCGCAAGCTGGTGCTCAAGGGCGTCGACGGCGTCGTGTTCGTCGCCGACTCGCAGCGCCCGATGTACCAGGCCAACATCGACTCGCTGAACAACCTGGCCGAGAACCTGGGCGGACTCGGGTTGTCACTGGACACCATCCCGATGGTGCTGCAGCTCAACAAGCGCGATCTGGGCGACGTCTGCACCGTCGAGGAGCTCACCGAGAGCCTGAACCGTCACGATTGGCCGACGGTCGAGGCCTCCGCCCTGCAGGGGGACGGCGTCTTCGAGACGCTGAAGGCGATTTCACGGCTGACTCTGACCCAGCTCGCGAAGCGGCTCGAGCGCGAGTCCGCCTCCGGTCACCGGAGCAGCGCTCCCCTGAGCAAGCCGGCCGCCGCCAAACCGGCTCCGCCTGCGGCGCCGCCCCGCCCGGTCACTCCGCCTCCGGCCGCGGCGAAGGCCTCCGCCAACGGACATCGCGAGCTCAGTCGTGAGATCGAGCTCGCCGTCGCCGGTGCGGATCTGGCCAGCGCGCGCCGCCTGAAGCTCGACCTGTCCTTCGAGGACGGTGAGGAGAAGGTCGTGCACCGCGCCTCGAAACGGATCGATCTCGAGAGCGCCCAGAATCTGGAGAAGCTCCTCCTCCAGCTCAACATCCAGAAGCGCTCCTGACGCCCCGGGTTCCCCACGGCCGATGAGGTGCCCCTACTGCGGCGAGACCGACGACCGTGTCGTCGACTCGCGTGAGAGCCGTGGTGGAACGACGGTACGGAGGCGCCGGGAGTGCGCCGCCTGCGGACGGCGCTACACGACCTACGAGGAGGTCGAAGACATCCGCTTCCTGGTCATCAAGAACGACGGGTCGCGGGAGGAGTTCGACCGCAGGAAGATCCTCGAGGGCCTGCGCAAGGCCTGCGAGAAGCGACCCGTTCCGGCGCGCAAGCTGGACGACATCGTCGAGCACATCGAGAACAGTCTGCACGAAAGTGAAGAGCGCGAGATCCGCACCAACGACATCGGGGAGGAGATCATGCGGGCGCTCTCGGAGCTCGACCAGGTCGCCTATGTCCGCTTCGCCTCGGTCTACCGGAAGTTCGAGGACATCGACGCCTTCATGGACGAGCTCAAGCACCTGCTGAGCAGTCGCGGCTGAGGCCGCCGGACCGCCCTGCCCGGGCCTCTCGACATTCCGGCGCGCTGCCGTAGAATCGGCCGCACGGCCCGCCCCGACCCCGACGATGACTGCTGGGGCCGCCGCCACCGGTTTCCATGCAAGAGCTAGCGCCTGAAGAGACCTCGTTTTCCGAGGACGTACCCGACGTTCTGCCGGTCCTGCCACTCAAGGACACGGTCATCTTCCCGTACATCATCCTCCCCCTCTCGGTGGCCCGGGAGAAGAGCATCCAGGCCGTCGATCGCGCGCTCTCGGAGGGCCGGCACATTCTCATGGTGCCGCAGCGAGACGCGAACCAGAACGATCCCGGAGAGGAGGATCTCTATCGGGTCGGAACCGCCTCGGTGATCATGCGGATGCTCAAGCTCCCCGACGGCAGGATCCGGATCCTCGTCCAGGGACTCAAGCACGTCAGGATCGAGCATCTGAGTCAGACCGAGCCCTATCTGCTGGCCAAGGTCGATGACATGCCGACGCCGCTGCCGGCCGAGCCGAGCCTCGAATCGGAGGCGACGGTGCGCAACGTCAAGGACGGCCTCGAGCGCGTCGTCGAGCTCGGCAAGCCGGTCTCCTCCGAGGTGATGGTGATCGCGGCGAACCTCGACGAGCCCGGCCGCCTGGCCGACCTGGTGGCGAGCAACCTCGACCTCAAGGTCGAGGAGGCCCAGGATGTGCTCGAAACCGTGGTTCCGCTCGAGCGGCTGCGCAAGGTCAACGACCTGTTGGTGCGGGAGATCCAACTGCTCACCATGCAGGAAGAGATCTCCACCCAGGCTCGTGGCGAGATCGATCGATCGCAGCGCGAGTACTACCTGCGCCAACAGCTCAAGACGATCCAGATGGAGCTCGGCGAGAGTGAGGAGCTGGCCGAGGAGATCGCCGGCTACCGCAAGCTCGCCGTCGACCGGGGCATGCCCGAGGCGGCGCTCAAGGAGCTCGAGCGCCAGATCCATCGCCTCGAGCGCGGACACCCCGACAGCGCCGAGACGACGATCGCGCGGACATATCTCGAGACTCTCACCGCCCTGCCCTGGGCGACCTACACCGAGGACCACCTCGATCTCGACGCGGCGCGCGACGTCCTCGACCGCGATCACTACGACCTCGAGAAGGTCAAAGAGCGGATTCTCGAGTTTCTGGCGGTGCGCAAGCTCAACCCCCACACCAAGGGTCCGATTCTCTGTTTCATCGGCCCGCCCGGCGTCGGCAAGACCTCCCTGGGCCGGTCCATCGCGACAGCGCTGGGCCGCGACTTCGCCCGCATCTCGCTCGGTGGCGTTCATGACGAGGCGGAGATCCGTGGACACCGGCGCACCTACGTCGGCTCCATGCCCGGTCGCATCGTCCAGGGCATCCACCAGGCCGGCACCTCGAACCCGGTCTTCATGCTCGACGAGATCGACAAGCTGGGCTCGGACTTCCGCGGCGATCCCTCCTCGGCCCTTCTCGAGGTGCTCGATCCAGAGCAGAACTCGAGCTTTCGCGATCACTATCTGGGCGTCGACTACGACCTGTCGCAGGTGCTCTTCATCGCCACCGGTAATCTCACCGAGCCGATTCAGCCGGCGTTTCTCGACCGCATGGAGGTCATCCGCCTCTCCGGATACACCTCCGAGGAAAAGCTCGAAATCGCCAAGCGACACCTGATTCCTCGCCAGATCGCCGAGAACGGTCTCACCCGGAGCTCGATCTCGTTCTCGGACGCCGGTATCAGGCGCGTCATCAAGGGCTACACGCGAGAGGCCGGACTGCGCAATCTCGACCGGGAGCTGGCGGCGGTGTGTCGCAAGGTGGCGGTGAGGGTGGCGCGAGGCGAGACGGGTCGAACGCGGATCTCGGGCAGGAAGGTCGAGGAGCTCCTCGGGCCTCCGCGCGAGAGCAGCGAAGCGCTGCTCGACCGCGATCGCGTCGGCGTCGCCACCGGGCTCGCCTGGACCGCGACCGGCGGGGACCTGCTCTTCATCGAGGCCGTCAAGGTCCCGGGCAGCGGCAAGCTGGTTCTGACCGGACAGCTCGGCGACGTAATGAAGGAGTCGGCCCAGGCGGCGCTCTCCTACGCCAGGTCATCGGACACGGACGGCGAGCTGCGACGGGTCTTCGAGACCCACGACGTCCACGTCCATGTTCCTGCCGGGTCGATTCCCAAGGACGGTCCTTCGGCGGGTATCACGATCGCCTCGGCCATCGCTTCGCTGCTCACCGACCGGCCGGTCGACAGACGGCTTGCGATGACGGGCGAGATCACTCTGCGCGGCGACGTGCTGCCGATCGGAGGCCTGAAAGAGAAGGTCCTGGCGGCCCGCGAGGCGGGGATCCGCTCGCTGGTGGTACCGAAGCGGAATCGGCGCGACTTCTCCCAGTTGCCAGAGCACCTCACCGAGGGTCTCGAGGTCTATTTCGTCAGCCACATGCGCCAGGTGACGGAGCGGGCCCTGCGGCCGAAGCGGAAGCGCCGGCGGTAGCCGTGGCGCGACGGCTGCGGCTGAGTGCCGAGGACGAGCTGACCGGCTGGCTGCGTCGCCGGATGCCGGGAGGTGAGCTTCTGGGAGACGACGCGGCCTACCTTACAACCACAGGCGACATCGCGATCACCGTCGACCAGCAGATCGCCGGCACCCACTTCCCCATCGACCTCGACCCGGCCTGTCTCGGGCCACGACTCCTCGAGGTGACCCTGTCGGATCTGGCCGCCTGCGGCGCGCGACCCCGCTGGGTGTTCCTGGCGATCGCGGCTCCCGAAGGGTGGCGGCACAGACGGTTCTTCGAAGCCCTCGGGCGCGCCTGCGGACGTCGCGAGGTCGAGCTGGCGGGCGGCGATCTGGCCGCCGCCGACCGAGTCGGTCTCTCCCTGACGGCGATCGGTGATCGCCCGGCGCGAGGACGATTCGTACGGCGTTCCACGGCTCGGCCGGGCGATCGACTGTGGGTCGCCGGCGAGCTCGGCATGTCGGCCCTCGGCCGTCACCTGGTCGCCGCCGGAGCACGCCCTGAAGGGCGCTCGATCCGGCTGCCGCCCGGGTTGTTGCCATCCGCGCCGGCGACACCCGGCCGTCCGTTGCGGACCACATGCCGCGCCGTCCATCGGGCGGCCCGTCGGGCGGTCCGCGCCCACCTGGCGCCTCGGGCCCGCCTGGCCGAGGGCGAGTGGTTGGGACGCCGCCACCGCGCCGCAGCGATCGACATCTCCGACGGTCTCGCGCTCGACCTGGCGCGGTTGTGCGCCGAGAGCCGCGTCGGCGCGCACCTCGACCCCGAGGCGATCCGCATCGCGGCGAGCCTCTTGCCGACCGTCGGGCATCTGGGTCTCGACCCGCTCGACCTGGTACTCGCCGGAGGCGAAGACTACGCCCTGGTTGCCGCGCTACCGCCATCGGTGCAGCCGCCCACAGACCTGGACTTCCGACCACTCGGTCGAGTCGTCTCGGGTAGCGGCTTACGCTTTCAGGGCTCGGATCGGCGGATCGAGCCGTCGGGCTGGAGCCACCTCCAGGGCGTCCGCGGGTGAAACACCGGCTGAGCCGCGGAGACTCGGTCTCGCGGTGATCTCGGCTCGCTAGCCCGGCCTCCAGCCACGGGAACCCGTCGCGTAGGGCGGTCCTCACGGTCCCCTCCCCCGACCACCCGCGTGAAGTGCCCGAGCGGGTGTCGGATCGCGTCCTCATCAGAGGGCTGCGGGGGATCCAGAGACGGACTCCAGGATTTCCTCGTGTAACGAATCCGCGAGAACCCGTCAGGAATTACCAACACCCCCTGTAGTTACAGCTCAGTACGAACGGATCGCCACGGGAGGGGCGGTTCTCTCCGAGTGACCTCGCTCCGGGCCTCACTCAAGAGATCCGGCGACCGAAAGGAGTCGACGATGGCAAACCGTCTATCGCCCCTTCCACCCCGCATCTTGTTGTTCGCCGTCCTGGTCGCCACCGCAGCGGTGGCACAGGAGCCGACGACCGACCGGGTCCACGCCGTCGGCTACTCGGTGACCGTCAACGCCATCTGTGGCACGACCGGCCTCTTCTTTCTCGATGCGACCGGCCAGGAGTGCCGCCTGTATGCGGAGTACGGCGGCGGCACCCTGCCCCACTGGTTCGAGGATCTGGGGCCTCCACGGCGAGGGAGGTGGCTGGTGTTCGAGTCGGGAGTCCAGATCAACCGAACTCCGGCCTTGATCTACTGGCAGATCGGCTTCCGCAATCAGAAGAACACGAAGCTCAAGCGAAAGGACCTCTCCAAGCTACTCGACATCCTCGACGTGATCCGGGCGCGGGCACCCGG
Organism: Candidatus Multivoradales bacterium; assembly: GCA_965223875.1. Classification (GTDB taxonomy): domain Bacteria; phylum Acidobacteriota; class Thermoanaerobaculia; order Multivoradales; family JAHEKO01; genus CBDCXS01. The sequence goes on from OZ245024.1 coordinate 1,016,116, forward strand.
GGCCGTGATCTACGTCTCCGGCATGTCGGACTACTCACCGAACAACTGCAGCTCGGTCAACGCCAAGGCGGTCACCAAGAGCTGGAACGCCGCCGGGGCTCTGTGGGCCACCGAGCCCGATGTCTACATGGGTCCGGTGATGCCGACCATCACGCCGGCGCAGACCGCCGGCTCGGATCCCTGCCACCTCGGTCCCCAGGGGGCCCTGGAGCACGGCGCCCTGCTGCATGCCTTCTTCGATCCGCTGATGTCGCCCTAGAGCGTCCGGGCCCGGGACGGCGGGTGGCTCAGGACAGCCGGCCACGATCGACGCCGCCGCCCGACCGACCGTGCGGATCGAGCATGTCGACCAGACCGTCACCGAGGAAGTTGAGGCCCATCACCGTGATCAGGATGGCGACCCCGGGCACGATGGTGAGATAGGGCGCGTCGAGCAGGTGGCTCCTACCGGCGTTGATCATCGCGCCCCAAGAGGAGGTCGGTGGCTGAATGCCGAGTCCGAGGAAGGAGAGGCTCGCCTCCGCCAGGATCGCCGCGGCCATCCCGAGACTCGCCTGCACCACCAGCGTCGGCAGAACGTTGGGCAGCACGTGCCGCATGAGGATGCGCGTCGCGTGGACTCCCTGGGCCCTCGCCGCCACCACGAAGTCCTGCTCGCGGATCTGCAGCACCTGACCACGAACCAGCCTGGCGTACCCGACCCAGCCGATCGTCACCAGCGCCAGGACGACATGCTCGAGGGCCGGACCGAGCACGGCCACCAGCGCCACCGCCAGCAGAATGCCCGGGAAGGCCAGGAAGACGTCGGTAACCCGCATGAGGAGGGTGTCGAGCCGACCGCCGAAGTACCCTCCGACCGATCCGATCGCGGTGCCCACGATTCCGGAGAGCAGAACGACGGCCAGCCCGACCGAGACCGAGACCCGGGCACCGTAGATCAGCCGCGAGAGCACATCCCGCCCCAGCTCGTCGAGCCCGAGGAGATGGTCCCGCGACGGCCCCTCCAAACGGCGTGCGAGGTCCTGCAGGTCGGGAGCCTGTGGCGCGATCCAGGGAGCCAGCAGAGCCACCAGGAGCACGAGAACGACCAGCGCCAGGCCGACCGCGACCGTCGGCGAGAGGTTGCCGCGACGAGACGACCGACTCATTCGTAACGGATCCTCGGATCGAGCCAGGCGTAGACGAGGTCGGTCAGCAGGTTGAGCAGGACGTACGTCAGGGCGATCACGAGCACCCCACCCTGCACCAACGGGTAGTCGCGCAGCCGGATCCCCTGAATGATCAGGCGTCCCAGGCCAGGCCAGGAGAACACCGTCTCCGTGATGATGGCTCCGGTGAGCAGGGCTCCGAACTGCAGGCCGACGATGGTCACCACCGGTACCAGGGCGTTCTTCAGCGCATGGCGGACCAGGACGGTGCGCCGGCCGAGTCCCTTGGCCCGCGCCGTCACCAGGTAGTCCTTGTGCAGCTCCTCGCTGAGGGACGAACGCACCATGCGCGTCAGCAGACCCGCGAGAGCGGTCCCCAGCGTGATCGACGGCAGCACCAGGCTGGCCCATCCCGAACGCCCCGAAACCGGAAAGAGGCCGAGCTGAATCGAGAAGACCAGGATGAGCACCGGTCCGAGCCAGAAGTTGGGGATCGACACACCCAGCAGCGCGAAGAAGCGCGACAGGTGGTCGACACCGCCACCGCGGTGGTAGGCCGCGACGATCCCCAGCGGCACCGCGATCAGCAGGGACACCAGCATGCTCGCCGCTGCCAGCTCCAGGGTCGCCGGATAGTGGCTCAGCAGCAGCTCGGTCACCGGTTCCTGGAAATGCAGCGATGTTCCGAGGTCGCCGCGAACCAGTCCACCGAGGTAACCCAAGTACTGCTCGACCAGGGGCCGGTCGAGACCCAGGTCGCTGCGAAGCCGCTCGAGATCTCCCCGCTGCGCACCCTCGCCGAGCATCATCTCCACCGGGTCCCCGGGGATCAGATGGATCAACGAGAAGACGAGAGTCGCGACGAGCAGGGCCAGCGGAACGATCTGGACCAGCCGGCGCAGCAGATAGGTCGTCATGGAATCGCGATATCAGAGCAATCGTCGCGCCAGGTAGGAGACCGCTTGTCGGGTGAGACCCAGACGGCGAGCCGCCTCCGCCCTGTTGCCGTCGCAGGCCTCCAGCGCCTCTCGTACGAGCCCCCGCCGGAAATCCTCGACCTGGCGATGATAGTCGCTCGGCGAGCGGCATGGAGATTCGGGCAGCTCGATGTGCTCGGCCTCGATGGGCGGCCCACCGGCCAGGGCGAACGCGAGTGACAGGACGTTCTCGAGCTCGCGCACGTTGCCGGGCCAGTGGTGACCCCGCAGGCGCCGCCGGGCTGCCGGGGTGAGTCCCGGACCGGGAGTGCCGCTCAGGCGCTCGAGGAAGTGCTCGGCCAGGAGATCGAGATCTCCCTCCCGGTCGCGCAACGGCGGCAGCGTGACCACCGCGACGTGAAGCCGGAAGTAGAGATCGCGCCGGAATGAGCCGTCATCGATCATCGTCTCGAGATCGCGATGCGTCGCGGCCAGCACACGCGCCTCGATACGACGCACGCGGCTCTCGCCCAGACGTCGGACCTCGCCCTCCTGCAGAACCCGCAGGAGCTTTCCCTGGGCTTCGGGCGGGAGGTCGCCGATCTCATCGAGGAAGACGGTGCCTCCACGCGCGGCCTCGAAGACACCCTCCCGATCCCGGTCGGCACCGGTGAAGGCACCTCTCGAGTGTCCGAAGAGATCCGAGAGCAGCAGTGTCGGCGACAGCGCCGCGCAGTTGACAGGCACGAAGGGCTCGCGCGGACGCGGTCCGGCGCCGTGGAGGCGTCGGGCCACCAGCTCCTTGCCGGTCCCGGTCTCGCCGCGGATGAGGACCGGCAGCTCGGCGGCGGCCAGCGTCTCGACACGAGCCAGCGCCTTGCGCAGGTCCGGGCTCGCGCCGACGATCCGACGCCCGCCGGCCTTCACCGGGCGAGCGCCCCGAGAAAGAGGCGCCAGAAGCCCGGGAACGACTTCGCCACGACCCGCGGCCGCTCGATGGTCACGCCCGGTCGCCTCAAGCCGAGAACCGCCAGACTCATGGCGATCCGGTGATCGGCATGCGTCGCGAGCGAGATCGGGTCGGCGGGCGGAGCCGACCCGGCCCAGATCCCGGGAATCTCCAGGCCCTCGTCGCGCTCGGTCACCACCGCGCCGGCGCGTCGCAGCTCGCGCGCCATCGCCGACAGTCGATCGCTCTCCTTGACCCGCACGTGCGGCACTCCCGTGATCCGGGTCATGCCCCTAGCCCACGGTGCCAGGGCGGCGAGGGTCGGAACCTGATCGGGGATGTCGCCCATGTCCACGTCGAGGCCGACGAGCTCGCCGCTCCCCTCGACCAGGAGTCGCTCGCCGGCCCACTCGCAACGTGCGCCCAGATTCGGCAACAGCTCGAAGACGCGGCGATCGCCCTGTGCCGATCCGGCCTCGAGGCCCGAGAGCTCCACGCGCCCACCGGTGAGTGCCGCCGCGGCGGCGAAGTACGCGGCAGACGAGTAGTCGGCTTCGACCGCCACCCGATAGGGAGGAGCGAGCCCGGGAACCACCCGGTAGACACCGTCCTCCACGTCCACCCGGCCGCCGAATCGGCGCACCCAGTCGAGCGTCAGCTCGACGTAGGGCGCCGACACCAGGGTCGCGACTTCGACCTCCAGCGGCTCCTCACAACGGAGTCCGAGGAGAATCAGCGCGGAGAGAAACTGGCTCGACAGCCCGGCGTCGAGACGCACGCGACCACCGCGGCAGACGCCACCGGTGACGCCGATCGGTGCCCCCCGCGACCTTCCCAGGAACTCGACGTCGACGCCGAGATCGCGCAGAGCCCCGACCAGCGGCCCGAGCGGCCGCGAACGCAGCTGCGCCGTACCATCGAGCACCCATCGCCCCGGCAGGGTCGCAACGACCCCGGCGAGAAGACGCAGCAGCGTCCCCGAGGATCCACAGTCGATCGCGACGGAATCGGTGGCGGACATCGGCGAGCCCACCTCGATCTCGAGCCGCTCTCCGCGGCGACTCACCCGCCGGCCGCAGGCACGCAGGGCCTCTACGAGCCGCTCGGTGTCCTCGGCGACGAGAGGTCGCTCGACGGTCAGCGCGCGGTCCGACAGCAACGACAGCAACAGGACCCGATGGGTGACGCTCTTCGATGGCGGCACCTCGATCCGGCCTCCGAGCGTCCGACCGGAAGGAATCTCGATCGCGCTCAGCTCAGGCTCGTGCTCCACGGTCGCTCTCCAGGCGCATCGGCACTCCTCAAGGTGAGCCGAGTGCCCGGGGTTCTGACACCCGCCGACGCTCGCGGCGCCGGGACGGCGTCGGAGTCAGGGGCTGCGGCGGCACCTTCAGTCCTCGAGCCATTCGATGCGGTGCGAGTTGAACCAGGCGTCGAGGATGCGCACCCGACCACCGGTGACCGGCCACTCGGCGGCCTCGTGGTAGTGGCCGAGGATCATCTCATCGTAGCCCTCGGCGAGCCGGCGCTCGGCGTACTCGGTGATGGACTCCCGTGGAAGCCGCTGCCGGTGCTCGAAGTTCGTGCGCGCCAGACCGGCCTCGGTGCGGTGGAGCGCCTGCTGGGCGAGGGCGGTGGGGAGGTTGAGGATCACGGCGCGGCTCAGCCGGCTCTTGGACAGCCAGCGCCAGAAGAGATACTGGCGGTCCTTCGGATTGAGGCCATCACCGTGAACGAGCAGAATCCTCCGCTCCCCGATCTCCACCACGCCCTCGGTACCGATCGACGAGAAGACTCCCGCGTAGCTGCTGCCTTCGAGGAAGAAGTCGCGATTGCCCTCGATGTAGTCGATCTCCATGCCTTCGCTCCGCAACGATCGGAGGACGGAGTGGAGAGTCCGGATCGCAGCGGTCTCGAAGCGCTCGGCACCGACCCAGACGTGGAAGATGTCGCCCAGCAGCACGAGCCGGCTACAGCCGGTCTCGGGAAGCGCCGCGAGCTGTTCGGCCAGCAGATCCGCGGATCCGCCGGCTCCCCCGAGGTGCGCATCCGCCACCAGCGCTACGGCCATCGGCTCTCCGTCAGGAGATGGTGAGCGACGGCCGCTGGTGCTTGCTCGTCTCGGCGACGACGGCCTCTACCAGGCTCGCGAAGCTCGCCCCGTGATCGCCCTCGGCGTCCGAGACGACGATCGGCTCTCCCGAGTCTCCACCGCGCACGATGGCCTCGTCGAGCGGCACACTGCCGAGGAACGGGCAGCCGAGCAGCTCCGCGGTCCGTTCGCCACCGCCATGCTTGAAGATCCTGGTCTCCTCGCCGCAATGGGGACAGACGAAGGTGGACATGTTCTCGATGATCCCGATGACCGGCACGTTGACTTTCTCGAACATGGCCAGCCCCTTGCGCGCGTCGATCAACGCGATGTCCTGCGGCGTCGTCACGACGACGGCGCCCGATATCGGCACCTTCTGGGCCAGCGTGAGCTGCGCGTCACCGGTTCCCGGCGGCAGGTCGACGATCAGATAGTCGAGCTCGCCCCACTCGACGTCGCCGAGCATCTGCTCGATGGCGCGGACGATCATCGGCCCGCGCCAGATCACCGGCGTGTCGATGTCCAGCACGAAGCCGAGCGACATGATGCGAACGCCGTACTTCTCGAACGGGAAGAGCCGATTGCCCTCGACCCGTGGCCGCTCGTCGATGCCGAACATCATCGGCACCGAGGGACCGTAGATGTCGGCGTCGAGGATCCCGGTTCTATGACCGAGCTGCGCCATGCGCACGGCCAGGTTGGATGCCACGGTCGACTTGCCGACTCCCCCCTTGCCGCTCGCTACCGCGATCACGTGGCGCACTCCGGGGATCAGGTCGGGCAGCTGACTCACCGCGTCCTGCGCCGAGGGCGGGGCCGACACCTTCAGCGTCACCTCGACCGCGGCCAGACCGTCGAGCGCCCCGAGGACGGCCTCGACGTCGGCCTTCACCTTGCCCGCGGACTCGGCGCTGTGCGTCACCATCGCCAGGTCGACGCGGGCTCGATCGCCCTCCACTTCGACCCCGTCGACAAAGCCGAACGAAACGATGTCGCGCGACATGCCCGGAAAGCGCACCTGCTTGAGCGCCTCCCATACTCTCTGCTCTGTTTCACTCGCCATCGAGCTACGCCCCTTCGATATCCGCCAGTCGTCTGACCTCGGCACGCACGTCCGCTACGAAGCGCTTCATGTCGTGGATCCCATAGTCGAGCGGGTCGAGCGGCCGGCCGTAGTGTACCTCCACCTTGTGCGGATGGATCACGAATCTCCCCTTGGGACGCACGTCGAAGTTGCCGCGAATTCCGACCGGCACCACCGGCAGCTCGCTGCGCAGGGCCATCAGGAACCCACCGCGCTTGAACGGCAGCAGATCGCCGTCGGGAGTCCGCGTCTCTTCGGGGAAAATCAGAATCGACGCACCCTCGCCGAGGCCCTCGATCGCCGACAGAAAGGCCTCGCGGGCCTTGCGGCGATCGCCGCGTCGAACCGGTATGAAGCCGCCCGTTCGAAGAGCCCAACCGAAGACGGGGATCCGGAAGAGACTCTCCTTGGCGAGGAAACGCGTCTCGCCCGGCAGAGTCGCGAGCAGCAGCGGGATGTCGTACACGCTCTGGTGGTTCGGCATCAGAATGCAGCGTCCGACGTCGGTGAGGTCCTCCTCGAACCGACTCGAGAAGCGGATACCGCCCGACCAGAGGATGCTGCGGCCCCAGCCCCGTCCCATGCGGAAGAAGACCCTGCCGCGAGGCAGAAAGAGCCCGCAGATCCCGGTTGCGAACCCGAAGAAGATCGTCCCGAAGAGACCGTACAGGTTGCCTGTAATCGTCGCCACCAGCGAAGCGGCGACGTTGCGCGAGGAGCTTGTCGGGGGCATACTCGACTGGGCGAGACGGTATTGTACCTCCGGGCTCCCGACGGGAGCCTGCCGACTCCGGCGACCAGAGACGAGGACTTCGGACACGTGAACGGCAGTCCCGTCACCCAGCCCCTGGCGAGGGCCGGGCAGCTGTCTCTGCTCACCGTCCGCGCCTTCGCGGCGATGATCACGCCGCCCTACCGGATCGGGTCCTGGGTCCGGCAGGCCGAGCAGATCGGTGTGCGCTCCCTGCTGGTGGCGGCGATCACCACCACCTTCACCGGCATGGTGCTCGCCCTGCAGACGGCGTACAGCCTGCCGAGCCTGGGAGTGAAGTTCTACGTCGGCACCCTGGTCAGCAAGTCCGTCGTCCGCGAGCTCGGACCAGTCTTGACGGCGCTGATCGTGGGCGGCCGGATCGGGGCCGGCATGACGGCGGAGCTCGGCACCATGAAGGTCACCGAGCAGGTCGATGCCCTGCGCTCGATGGCCAGCGATCCGGTCAAGGAGCTGGTTGTGCCGAGACTGATCGCCACGCTGGCGATGCTCCCCGCACTCACCGTGCTCGGCGACCTGCTGGGCATCATGGGTGGGCTGATCGTCGCCGTCTTCCAGCTGAACGTCACCGCGCCCTTCTACATGAACCAGGTGCTCGACGCTCTGACCATCTCGGACATCTGCAGCGGCGTCGGAAAGTCCTTCTTCTTCGCCTACTTCATAGCGATTATCGGGTGCTACAATGGCCTTCACGCAAGCGGCGGAGCGGACGGCGTCGGGCGGGCGACCACGAACACGGTCGTCTTCGCATCGATCATGGTTCTGGTGTCCGACTTCTTCCTGACCAAGCTGTTCTTCACCCTGTTTTGAACCCCGACTCGTGAGCCCTCTCTCGAGCAGTGGCAAGGTTGCGGACCCTCCGCTCTATCGTCTGCGGGACGTCTCGAAGACCTACGGCAGGAAGACGGTCCTCGACAAGCTGAGCTTCGATCTGCCCGCCGGCTGCTCGCTGGTGATCATGGGGCGCTCGGGCAGCGGCAAGAGCGTCACCCTGCGACTGATGGACGGCCTCGAGCGGCCCGACGAGGGCAGCATCCTCTTCGACGGCACGGATATCGTCCCCCTGCCCGAGCGGGCGCTCTATCCGATGCGGCACCGGGTCGCGATGCTCTTCCAGGGCGGCGCGCTCTTCGACTCGATGACCATCTTCGGCAATCTGGCGTTTCCGCTCCAGCGGCACAGCTCGCTCGACGACGACGAGATCGCCGAGAAAGTGAGCCGGACCCTCGCCCTGGTCGAGCTCGAGGGGATCGAAGGCAAGATGCCATCGGAGCTCTCCGGCGGCATGCGCAAGAGGGCCGCCCTGGCGCGTTCTCTGATCATGGATCCCGAGGTGGTGCTGTTCGACGAGCCGACCACCGGACTCGACCCGGTGACCTCGATGACCATCGCCCAGCTCATGCGCTCGATCCAGGCGCGACTGAAGATGACCTCGGTCGTCGTGACCCACGACGTGCCGCTGGCGAGACGGGTCGGCGACCTGGTCGCCTTCCTCGAGAACGGCCGTTTCGTCTTCTTCGGCACCTGGGAAGAGGCGGCCGGCGACGGTGCCGGCGGGCTCGACGAGTTCCTCGCGGCCCACGAGGTGAGCGATGCTGCGTGAGGTCAAGGTCGGCCTGCTGACGATCGTCGCCCTGGCCGTGTTCGCGGCAGGTATCTTCCTGATCGGCGACAGGCAGCAGCTGTTCTCACGCAAGTCCACCTACCAGATCCGCTTCGTCAACGCCGCCGGACTGTCGCGCGGCGGCAGCGTCCAGCTCAACGGCATCAACGTCGGCCAGGTCACCGGCGTGAACCTGCCGGAGGACGTCTCCGACCAGGCGGTGACCGTGGACATCGCCGTCGACCGGAGGTTCGAGGTGCACATCCGGGAGGACTCGCTGGCGCGAATCAAGACCCTCGGTCTACTGGGGGACAAGTACGTCGAGATCACCGCCGGCTCGTCAGGAGCCCCACAGATCCCCAATGGCGGGGAGATTCCCGCGGAACCGGTCACCGACGTCGATCAACTGATGGCGTCCGGAGAGGACCTGCTCGAGAACGTCCTGGCGATGTCGGTATCGCTGCGCAACATCCTCACCCGGATGGAGCGCGGCGAGGGCCTCCTCGGAGAGCTCACCGCGGGCGAGGAGGAGGGCGGCGAGATGCGTGAATCGCTGCGCTCGACCCTGGTCTCGATCGACAGTCTGCTGCGCAAGATCGATCAGGGCGAGGGGACACTGGGGATCCTGTTCAACGACGCCACTCTGGCCCAGCGCGTCGAGACGGCGGTCGGCCAGCTCGAAGCGACCGCCGCCGCCCTGGGCGATGGCAGCGGACTGCTTCCCGCCCTGCTCCACGACGAGGAGCTCAAGAACCGCTTCACCGCGGTGATCGGCGAGCTCGAGGGAACGACGACCGAGGTCAACGACCTGCTCGCGGAGATGCGCGAGGGCGAGGGTCTGCTCACCAAGCTGCTGACCGACGAGGAATACGCCGACAAGGTCAGCGGCGATCTGGAGAGAATGATCGAGAACCTGAGCCTGGTGGCCGAGAAGCTCAACTCAGGCGAAGGCACGATCGCCCAGCTCGTCAACGACCCGCAGGTAGCCGAGGCGCTCAGCGACATTCTGGTCGGCGTCGACGAGTCGAAGTTCCTCCGTTGGCTCATCCGCAACCGGCAGAAGTCCGGAATCAAACAGCGCTACAAGGACGAGGTCGACGCCATGGAGGCCGAGGGCCTCGAGCCACCGCCCCTCGAGCCGGCCGCGGCCGAAGGGAGTGGAGGATGAGTCGGCACATCCTGGTCACCGGCGGGGCCGGCTTCATCGGCTCGCACCTCACCCGGCGCCTCCTCGACCGAGGCGACCGAGTGACGGTCCTCGACGACTTCAACGACTTCTACGACCCACGGCGGAAGCGCGGCAACATCGCCGGCTTCCTCGGCAGGGACGACTACCGCCTGGTCGAAGGCGACATCCGAGACCGCGGGCTGGTCGACCGGACCTTCACCGACGGCCGTTTCGACGGCGTGATCCACCTCGCCGCGCGTGCCGGAGTCCGTCCCAGCCTCGCCGAGCCGATTCTCTACGAAGAGGTCAACTGCATCGGCACGCTGAACCTGCTCGAGGCCGCCCGGACCATCGGTCCGGACGTCTTCATCTTCGGCTCGTCGTCATCGGTCTATGGAATCAACGAGAAGGTCCCCTTCTCCGAGGCTGATCCGGTGGACCAGCCGATCAGTCCCTACGCGACGACGAAACGAACCGGTGAGCTCCTCTGCTTCAACTACCACCACCTCTACGGCCTCAAGACCGCCTGCCTGCGCTTCTTCACCGTCTACGGCCCGGCGCAACGGCCCGAGATGGCCATCCACAAGTTCACCGACCTGATCGCCTCCGGCGCGACCGTACCGATGTACGGCGACGGAGACAGCCGTCGCGACTACACCTACATCGACGACATCATCGACGGTGTCGTCGCATCGCTGGATCTCGCTCCCGGGTTCGAGATCTTCAACCTCGGAGGGGCCGAGACGACGCGGCTCAGGGACCTCGTCGCCTGGATCGGCGAGGAGCTTGCTGTCGAGCCTGTCATCGAGTATCTTCCCGACCAGCCCGGTGACGTTCCGATCACCTTCGCCGACGTCACCAAGGCGGAGCGGCTCCTCGGCTATTCGCCACGGGTTCCGATACGAGAAGGTCTGAGGAGATTCGTCGCCTGGTACACCGCGCAGGCCGCCGAATAGATCGGCTCCCCGTCAACCCCAGCACCACATCAGCTCGAGGATCAACTAGATGAAGATCTGTGTCGTAGGCAGCGGCTACGTGGGTCTGGTCACCGGCGCCTGCCTGGCCGACTTCGGTATGCAGGTCACCGGCGTCGACAAGGACGCCGGCAAGATCGAAGTCCTGCAGGCCGGAGGAGTGCCGATCTACGAGCCGGGCCTGAAGACTCTGGTCACCCAGAACGCGGCGGCGGGACGTCTGCGCTTCAGCACCGACCTCGGGCCGGCCATCGAGGAGGCGCAGGCCGTGTTCATCGCGGTTGGAACGCCCTCGCTACCCGATGGGTCCGCCAACCTCCAGTTCATCGAAGAGGTCGCGGCCTCGATCGGAGATCACCTCAACGGCTACAAAGCGGTGGTGACGAAGAGCACCGTGCCCATCGGCACCGGCAAGCTCATCGAGCGCATCATCAAGGAGCGTTCCGGCGGCGACCAGGATTTCGCGGTCGTCAGCAACCCGGAGTTCCTCCGCGAAGGCTCGGCCATCGACGATTTCATGCATCCGGAGCGGGTGGTCATCGGCACCAGCGACCCCCGGGCGCGCGAGCTGATGCTCGACGTCTACTCGCCGCTACGCGTCGCCGACGTTCCGTTCGTCATCACCACCGTGGAGAGCGCCGAGCTCATCAAGTACGCCTCCAACGGTTTTCTGGCGACCAAGATCTCCTTCATCAACGAGGTCGCCGAGCTCGCCGAGCTGCTCGGCGCCGATGTCGAGGTGGTCGCCCGCGGCATGGGGCTCGACAGCCGGGTCGGTCCGAAGTTCCTCCATCCCGGCCCCGGGTTCGGCGGCTCCTGCTTCCCCAAGGACTCCCGCGCGCTCGGTCAGATCGCCACCGACAACGGCATGACCTTCCGCATCATCGAGGCGGTGCTGGATGTCAACGAGCAGACCAAGCGCCGCATGGTGTCGAAGATCCGCGACGCCGTCGGCGACCTCTCGGGGAAGACCATCGCCGTTCTCGGACTCTCCTTCAAGCCCGACACCGACGACATCCGCGAATCACCGGCGCTGACTATCCTCGAGCAACTGATCGCCGAAGGAGCCGTCGTTCGCGCCTTCGACCCGGCCGCCATGGCCGAGACGAGCGAGCTCTTCCCGCAGGCCACCTATGTCGGCGACCCCTACGAAGCGGTCGATGGCGCCGACGCCGCCGTCATCGTCACCGAGTGGAATCTCTTCCGGGCCCTCGAGCCCACGCGGCTGCGCCGTCTGATGCGAAGTCCGCTGATCATCGATCTGCGCAACATCTACGAGCCCGACAAGATGGCGGAGGACGGCTTCGACTACGTATCTGTCGGCCGGCCCGGCGGGTTCGGCGCTCCCGACCAGGAGGTCCAATGACCACGTCCGTTGTCACCGGTGCCGCCGGCTTTCTCGGTTCGCACCTCTCCGACCGCCTGGTCGCCGAGGGCCATCGGGTCATCGGCATCGACAACCTCATCACCGGCAAGATGGAAAACCTCGTCCACCTCGAGGGGAACGATATGTTCCGCTTCATCCGGCACGACGTGACCAACCACGTCGACATCGACGAGCCGGTGGACAACGTGCTCCACTTCGCCTCGCCAGCGAGTCCCATCGACTACCTCGAGCTGCCCATTCAGACCCTCAAGGTGGGCTCGCTCGGGACACACAACACCCTCGGCCTGGCACTCGAGAAGGGAGCCCGCTACCTTCTCGCCTCGACATCCGAGGTCTACGGCGACCCTCTCATCCACCCACAGCCGGAGACCTACTGGGGCAACGTCAACCCGGTAGGCCCTCGCGGTGTCTACGACGAGGCGAAGCGCTTCGGCGAGGCGATGGTGATGGCCTACAACCGGGTCCATGGGCTCGAGACGCGAATCGTGCGCATCTTCAACACCTATGGACCGCGGATGCGACCCAACGATGGACGGGTCGTCCCGGCCTTCATCCACCAGGCCCTCAACGGACAGCCTCTCACCGTCTTCGGCGACGGCTCGCAGACCCGCTCCTTCTGCTACGTCGACGACCTGGTCGAGGGTATCTTCAGGCTGCTCGGGAGCGACTGCACCTATCCGGTCAACATCGGCAATCCGGACGAGATGTCGATCCTCGAGTTCGCCCGCCGGATCGTCGACTTCGTCGATACCGACAGCGAGATCGAGTTCCGCGACCTCCCGGTCGACGACCCCAAGACGCGCCAGCCCGACATCACCAGGGCACGCGAGCGACTCGGGTGGGAGCCGCGCATCGCCTTCGAGGACGGCCTGGCCCGCACCGTGGAGTACTTCGGCTCGCACTAGCTCCTGTCCCGCGGCGCCTTCACTCCGGAATAGACTGGGGGTGTCCGGATACCGAGGGGAGACGACCATGGACGACCCCAGACAACTGTTGAGCTACGCGCTCGAGACCTACCCCGACAGGATCGAGGTCGCTCCGGTCGAACAGCTGGTGATGGAGTCGGCGCGGCAGAACCCGAAGCGCCCCGCCTATCTCAAGCTCGCCGTTCCCGACGACCTGGTCAAGCAGCTGCGAGGGAATCGCGAGCAGCGCGACATGGTCCTGCTGTTACGTCTGCCGCGCGAGGTCCAGGAGCGCGCCGAGAGCCCGATCGTGCTCCCCGGAGAGGAGAGGGGACCGGGGCGATGAGCGACAACCTGACCTGCAGCCGGTGCGGGCGAGACGCTCCCGCACTCGAGGCAGCTCCGATACCGGGAGCCGCCGGCGAAGAGGTTCAGGCCCGCGTCTGCGCGGCGTGCTGGGCCGAGTGGCAGCAGACGGAAGTCATGGTCATCAACGAGCTGAGACTCAACTTCATGGACCCCGCCGCCCAGGCGGTCCTCGACCGTCACATGCGCGAGTTCCTCGGTCTGCTGCCCGCCGCCGACGGGGCGAGCTGACCCCGGATGCGCGGCGCTCTACTGCGATTCCTGCTGATGGTGGCCATTCTGGTCACCGCCTTTCTCCTGTTCCGGGACTCGAAGCTCGCCGAGTTCCTCGACATCGAGCGCCTCTCCCAGACCGTCGACCAGGTGCGCTCGCTGTGGTGGGCACCGCTGGCGCTCATCGGCCTGTGGGGCATCATGTCGCCGCTCGGCCTGCCGGCGACGCCGCTGGTGGCGGCAGGCGGCGTGATCTTCGGAACCTGGATCGGGACGCTCTACAACTGCCTCGGCGCGCTTCTCGGCGCCTCGACGACCTTCTTCTTCGTCCGCCTGCTCGGGCGTGACTTCGTCACCCACCTGCTCGGCGGCGCCCGCATCGTGAAGATCGAGGAGCGACTCGAGACGTACGGCTTCAACGCCCTGGTCGGCGTACGGTTCCTACCCCTACCCTGGCCGGCGGTGAATTTCGCCGCCGCTCTGGCGGGCTTCCGTTTCGGACCCTTCTTTCTCGCGACGCTCATCGGTGTCGGGCCGATCCTGTTCATCTACACGATGTTCTTCGCCAGCCTTGCCGACGCGACCCTCGAAGAGAGTCGCACCAAGGTGCTGCAGTTCCTCGGCGCGCTGGCGCTGCTCGTGTTGCTGGTCGTGCTGCGGCTGGTGCTGCGGCGACGCACCGCGGCCTACGACGAGCCCGATGAGACCGACCTTGCCGAGGCGCCCGACGTTGCCGAGGCAAACGACCCGACCGATAGGGCCGACGCCGCAGATTAGCCGACGCTCAGCGCCGCCTCGACCTCTTCGAGATCGATCATGACCGCACCGCTGGTGCCCACCGACTCGGGTGCGAACTCGTAGCGCGAGATCACCTTGCGGAAGATCTCCTTCAGGGCCCGGGCGCCGAGTCGTGGCTGCGCCGCGGCCGCGCGGGCGACACGTCGCGCGGCGTCGGGTGAGATCGCCAGGCTCAGCCCCCGGTCCTCGAAGTAGGCCTGGGCCGCGCGCAGACCCGAGTCAGGACTCTCGAGCAGGATGTGCAGCAGGTCCTCCTCGGTGAGATCGTTGAGCACGATGCGGGCATCGAAGCGGGACAGGAACTGCGGCGTCATGCCGTAGCGGAAGAGATCCTCGATGCGCAGCCAGTCCTTGAGAGTGAAGGCCAGCTTCTCCTCGACCGTGCCGCCCTGCATCACACTCACCGGTTGAAGCAGTCCGCGGTCCTCCCCCACCGTGACCCGGTCGTAGACCGCGTCGTAGAGTCCCTCGAAGGCTCCGGCACAGACGAACAGAACATCGCGCGAGTCGACCGACACGACCTCTGCGCCGGCCCACTCGGGCAGCTCCACCGGAACCGACTCGTTCTCGATCAGGGTCAGGAGCGCCTCCTGGGCCCGGATGCCGTCGACGTGCGCCTTCCCGCCGACACGGGAACGGATCTTGTCGATCTCGTCGACGAAGACGATGCCACGACCGGCTCTCTCGACCAGTTCGGAGACCGGCAGATCTTGCCCCGCGATCAGGCGACAGCGCTCGATCAGCCGGCGCAGCACTCCCTCGCCGGCGCGGCTCCGGTCCGACTCCTCGGCGAGCACCTTGGCGTGGATTCGGATCACGACGGTGGACCCTGCGTCCACCGAGAGTGACGCGAGATACTCCTCGACGGCGCGCATGAGCGTCGTCTTGCCGCTGCCCGACGAACCGATCATCAGAATGTTCCCGGAGCCGAGACCGCGCAGCTTCTTGTAGAGCGCGATCGACATCTCCCGAACCGCCGCCTCCTGCCCCAAGACCCGACGCCCGAGGACTCGGGCGATGGACTCCGGGCTCAGAGCGCCCGGATCGGCGCCCGGATCGGCGCCCGGATCGGCGGACGGAGTCGCAGAGCTTTCTTCGGCCACGGGCGGGGACGGATCGCTCATCAACGGGGACGGGTCCTGTGTCGGGGAGTCCTGCATGGCGGGATCATACCGAGCCGCGTCAGTCGACTCCTACTGTCTCGCTCACACCGCAGCGTCTCGCCCAGACGGGGACACCTCGCCCAGACGCGATTCGCCGTCAATCGGATGGCGCTGCCGGGCCGGCTTGGATAGATTAGGCGCCATGCTGCGCCGCCGCGTCCTTTCGCTCCTGCTCGTCGGCTCGGGTGGCGCCGCGATGCTCGCCGCGCAGGGGACCGGGGACGAGACGCTCGGCCAGGCACGGAGCTTGCTGGAACAGGAGCGAGCCGCCGAAGCACGCACCCTCCTCGAGCCACTCGCGAATGCGACACCGCCCTCAGCCGAAGCTCTCTTCCTGCTGTCGAACGCCCACTTCGTCCTCGGTGAGGCGGCGGCGGGGCGTGCCGCTCTGGAACGGACGGTCGAGCTTGATCCGAGCCTCCGAGACGCCTGGGTCACGCTGGGGGCCCTCGACCTCGCCGAAGGTCGGTACGAGGCGGCGCTCGCAGCCTTCCGCCGAGCACAGCAGCTCGACCCCGGAGCGGATGACAACCTCGTCAACCTCGGTGCCACCCACCTGCTACTCGGTGATCTCGCCGGCGCCTCGCGGCACTTCAACGGGTACCTCGCCGAGCGGCGCAGCGACGGCATGGCCTACTACCTGGTGGCCAAGAACTACGCTGTCGGCGAGTACTGGGAGCTGACCGTGCAGCACCTCGAAGCCTCCTTCCTGCTCGACGAGACCCTGCGCCGGGTGGCGCGACGCGACCCCACCTTCGCCGGCGCGGCGAGCTACCCCTCCTTCGTCGAGCTCATGGGCACCGACGGTTTTCGTCCCGCCGCGGGCTCGCATCTGCGCAGCGAGGCCTTCAGCGGCACCTATGACGGCAGCCACGGCGTGCTGCTCCGCGCGACCCTCAACGCCCTCCAGCTCGCCGGCCGACCGTTCGACCCCAACGTCGAGGTCACCGATCACTGGGCTCTCATCTGGGCCGAGGCCCGGATGAAGCTCTCGAACGGCGACACGGGCGGCAGAATCGACTTCAGCGCCCCGGCGGACGCCTTCTCAGCCGACGACTGGACACGCTGGGTCGACGAGGTCTCCCGGCAGATCCGCGAACAGGTCGCGGTGCTGTCGTTCAACCGTCAGTGACCCGGGCGAATTCAATGAGCTTGACGTCGACATCGAGATGGAACGGCAGACGGGGCCGATGGTTGGCGCTCGCCGGAATTCTGCTGGCCGCCAACAGCGGCTACCTGGCCGCCGCTGGCGACCCCTGGTTCTTCTACTTCGGCAACGTCCTCCTGCACGTGCTCCTGGGCCTGGGGCTGGTGGTGCCTTTCCTCGCCTGGCTGTGGTCACGGCGACGCGATGCCATGGTGGCGTCGAGCGGTCTCCTGCTCGTCGCCGGCGGGGTCTTCGGCGCCCTGTTGCTGCGCGGCAACACGCTCGACAAGCGACACATCCTCTGGACCCACATCGCGCTTTCCGCCCTCGGCCTCATCGGCATGCTGCTCGCCCACCGGCAGCATCGCCACCGCCCGCTCTGGAAGACGGCGGCGGCCGTCGCGTTGATCGGCCTGCTGGCGGTTCCGGCGGCCCGGACCTGGGGCTCTCTCGGCCCCGACCCGCGCGACACGATCGAGAACAGGCCGGCACCGATCGAGATGGCGGCGGAGGCCATGGGTGGCGCCGACGGCCCCTTCTTCCCGTCGTCGGTGCACACGCGCAACGGCGACACGGTCCCTTCGTCGGTCTACCTCAAGTCGGAGAGCTGTGCCCGCGCCGGATGCCACCCGGATGTCTACGACCAGTGGGAAAGCTCCGCCCACCACTTCTCGAGCTTCAACAACCAGTGGTACCGAAAGTCGATCGAGTACATGCAGGAGGTGAACGGGATCACTCCGTCGAAGTGGTGCGGTGGCTGCCACGACCCGGCCATCCTGCAGTCGGGCATGATGGATCGGCCGATCGAGGAGATCGTCCATACCGAAGAGGCGCAGGCCGGACTCGGGTGCACCGCGTGCCACATGATCTCGGCCGTGCGCAGCACCATGGGGCAGGGCGACTACGAGATCACCATTCCGCCGCTGCACGATCTCGCGACCAGCGACCATCCCGTCCTCCAATGGGTGCACGACTTCCTGGTCAAGGTGGACCCCGAGCCCCATCGGCGCACCTTCATCAAGCCGTTCTTCCGCGGCGACGACGCCGCCGAGTACTGCTCCGCCTGCCACAAGGTCCATCTCGACGTCCCGGTGAACAACTACCGCTGGCTGCGCGGCTTCAACACCTACGACAACTGGCAGGCGAGCGGCGTCTCCGGGTTCGGAGCCCGCTCCTTCTACTACCCGCCGCAGCCGCGCAACTGCCTCGACTGCCACATGCCGCGAGTGGCTTCGGACGACGCCGCCAACAAGGACGGCTACGTCGCCTCGCACCGGTTCGCCGCCGCCAACACGGCGCTGCCGATCGCCAATCAGGACGAGGAGCAGCTCGAGGCGGTGATCTCCTTCCTGACCGCCCGCCAGGTCACCGTCGACATCTTCGGCATGACCGAGGCCCGCGCCATCGAGGAGCTCGAAGGCGAGCGCGCCGAGCAGGAGGGCGGCTCGATCGCCACCACCTTCGCGGTCGGCGAGGAGCAGGGGATGGTCATCGGCGCCGGCGGGGCGTCGGACGGCGAAGCGGTCGACATCCTGGCGCCGCTCGATCGCATTCCGGCGACCGTGCGTCGAGGTGACTCGACGCGCATCGACGTCGTCGTGCGCACCCGCGGGGTCGGGCACTTCTTCCCCTCCGGAACGGTCGACGCCTTCGACTGCTGGCTCGAGCTCCGGGCGGAGGACGAGCAGGGGCGCGTGGTCTTCTGGTCGGGCATGGCCGACGAGGCCTCGCCGGTGGAGCCGGGGGCGCACTTCTACCGCTCGTTGATGATCGACGCCCGCGGCAACCCGATCAACAAGCGCAACGCGCCGTCGGCCCGGGCGGTGGTCTACGTCCGGCTGATTCCACCGGGGGCCGCCGACACGGTGCACTTCCGGCTCGACATCCCCGACTGGGTCGGTGACGAGCTCACGCTGACCGCAAAGCTCAACTACCGCAAGTTCACCTGGTTCAACACCAACTGGGCCTATGCCGGAGTTCCCGACCCGGAGCAGGAAGGGGCGGAGTTCTCGGCCCACTTCGACGACCGCGACTTCGTGTTCACGGGCGACCTCTCCCGGGTCTCGGGCGAGCTGAAGGAAATCCCGCAACTGCCGATCGTGACCATGGCGGAGCACTCGACCACGCTCCGCGTCATCGACCGCGGCGAGACCCTGCCCGACATGGCGAGCCCTCCGATCGAGTCGACCGATCGGGAGCGCTGGAACGACTACGGAATCGGCCTGCTCCTGCAGGGCAACCTCCGCGCCGCCCAGCACGCCTTCCACCAGGTGACGGCGATCGAGCCCGACTACGTCGACGGCTGGGTCAACCTCGCGCGGGTCGGCCTCGCCGAGGGAGATCTGGAGGGCGCCTCGGCGAATCTCGAGCGCGCGCTCGAGCTCGAGCCCGACCTCGCCAGGGCCCATTTCTTCGTCGGCCTGCGTGACAAGGCGCTGGGCGACTACCCGGAGGCCCTGCGGCGCTTCGGCCTGGTGGTCGAGCAGTACCCGAAGGATCGCGTCGTGCGCAATCAGATGGCCAGGGTACTCTTCCTTCAGCGCGACTACGCCGCGGCCGTCGCCGAGCTCGACGTGGTCTTCTCGATCGACCCGGAGGACCTGATGGGCCACTACACGGCGATGCTCGCCCACCGCGGGTTGGGCGACCTCGAGAGCTCGGAGCATCACCAGGCTCTCTACGAGCGCTTCAAGGCGGACGAGGCGAGCCAGATCCTCACCGGCGAGTACCGGGAACGTCACCCTGAAGACAACAACGAGCGTCAGAGCGTGCACGAGCACACTTCGGTCCCGCTCGAGGAGGTCGCGGCCTTCCTCTCCGCGGCCTCCTGAGTTGCTACAATCCGACGGCGGGCGCTCCCCTTCTGCCGTCCTCGATCCGACGACCAGCACGGCGAAGGTGAGTGCCCTTTCACCGTCCGCCGACTCCCCCGCCATCTCCCGGAGACTCTCACCATGCTTTCTCGCAGCCTGGTAGTTCCCCCTCTGACGATCCTGATCGCGGCAGTTCTCGCGAGCGGCTGTGGCGGACCCGAAGCCGGGCCCTCACAGACGCCACCCGACGCCACGCCCGATCCGACCTCGACGTCCCAGGTGACGTTCGTCGACGTGACCGCGGCGAGCGGCATCGATTTCACCCACAACACCGGCGCCTTCGGCGAGAAATGGCTGCCGGAGACGATGGGGGCCGGCGCGGTGCTCTTCGACGCCGACGGTGATGAGCGGCTCGACCTCCTGCTGCTCAACGGGACCCGGTTCGAGGGCCGGCCGGGCGAGATCGGCCGGCAGGCGTTCTACCGCAACGAAGGTGACCTGCGATTCACCGAGGCGGGCGCCGAGAGCGGACTGGACCTCGAGGCCTACTGCCTCGGCGGCGCCGCATCCGACATCGACAACGACGGCGACCAGGATCTCTATCTCTCCTGCCTCGGCACCGACTTCCTGATGGTCAACGAAGGGGGTCGTTTCGTCGATCGCTCGGCGGAGGCCGGCCTCTCACGGGACTACGAGTTCGGCGCCTCGGTGGCGTTTCTCGACGCCGACAGGGACGGGTGGGTCGACATCTTCGCCACCCGCTACGTCACCTGGACGCCGGAGGGCGATCTCTTCTGCACCCTCGACGGCGAGTCGAAGTCGTACTGCACGCCCGAGTCCTATCCCGGCGCCTCGCCGCGCTTCTACCGCAACCGGGGCGACGGAACCTTCGAGGACCTCACCACCGAGGCCGGGACCCGCGCGGAGGCGGCGAAGTCGCTCGGTGTCAGCATTCTCGACATCGATGACGACGGCTGGCTCGATATCGCGGTGGCCAACGACACCCAGCCGAACCTCCTCTTTCTCAACCTCGGCGACGGCAGCTTCGAGGAGATCGGCGTCCTCTCCGGAATGGCCTTTTCCGAGACCGGCGTGGCGCGGGGCGGCATGGGCATCGATGCCGCCGACTACGACCGCAGCGGACGACAGAGCCTGGTGATCGGCAACTTCCACAACGAGATGGTGGCCCTCTACCGCAACGAGGGCAATCAGCTCTTCGTCGACGTGGCTCCGACCACGGCGATCGGCCGCTCGACCCTCCTGTCGCTGACCTTCAGCGCCTTCTTCTTCGATTTCGATCTCGACGGCTGGCTCGACATCCTGATCGCCAACGGACACCTCGACGCCGAGATCGAGGTCGTCCAGCCCAAGGTCCGCTACCGCCAACCGGCGCAGCTGTTCGCCAATCGGGGCGACGGGAGCTTCGCCGAGGTCGACGAAACGGTGTCCGGTGACCTGCTGCGGCCGCGCGTCGCGCGGGGCGCCGCCTACGGCGACCTCGACGGCGACGGAGATCTCGATCTGGTGCTGACCGAGAACGGCGGCCCCGCCGTCCTGCTCGAGAACCGCGGCGAGCATGGCAACTGGCTAAGAGTCGACCTCGAAGGCCGGACCAGCAATCGCGACGGGCTCGGCGCCATCGTCGAGGTCACGTCCGCCGGCGGCACGCAATCGTGGCTGGTTCGCACCGGCTCGAGCTACCTGTCCCAGTCGCAGGTCTCACCGGTGTTCGGCCTCGGCGCCGACGAGCGGGTGGAGCGCGTCACCGTCGTCTGGCCGTCGGGCGAGACGTCGGAGCGCACCGATGTCGCCGTCAATCAGGCCCTGCGAATCGCCGAGGACGAGAGCTGACTCCGCCGATCATCCGGTCCCGGATCTGAAGCGACCGGCGTCCCTGCCGGTGGGAACGCGGCGGATCCGACCCGCCGCGTAGACCATCCGCTTCACACGCGCATCAACACCGAGCCCCAGTGGAGCCCGGCACCGAGAGCGGTGAACGCGACCAGAGAGCCTTCGGGCGCCTTGCCGGCCTCGCGAGCCTCGTGGAAGCACAGCGGCAGGGTCGCTGATGTCGTGTTCCCGTACTTCTGAATGTTGTTGTGGACGCGGCTGTCGTCGAGACGCAGGGCGCGCTGCGCCGCTTCGTTGATTCTTAGGTTCGCCTGGTGCATCACCAGCAGGTCGACGTCTTCGATCGACAGATCGTGGCGAGCGAGGAGGCTCTTGGTGACCCTGGGCATCCGGGTGACGGCGAGCTTGAAGACCTGCCGCCCATCCATCACCGGGACCGAACCGGCGCGGTCGATCATCTCGGCGTCGACGAACGGCCGATGCCTCGAACCGATACCCGGTACATAGAGGATCTCCTTGCGGCTGCCGTCACCGTGGAGCTCCGCCCCGAGGATTCCCCGATCCCCCTCGTCCGCCTCGGCACGAAAGACCATCGCACCCGCCGCGTCGCCGAACAGAACGACCAGATTGCGGAACTGCGTGTTCCACTCGTAATCCTCCGCTTCGAGGCGGTCGTCCCCGTCACCGAGCATCACCTCCCAGGTACGTGACGAGAACGGCATCAGCGAGGTGTGAACGTCGCAGCCGACCAGGAGCACCGTTTCGGCGATCCCGCTCCGGATCAGGGAATCCACCAGTTGCAGCCCGTAGGCGAAGCCGGCGCACTGCTGACGGATGTCGAGCGCCGGAACCGTGTCGATACCGAGGGACTCCTGGATCAGGGTGCCCGACCCCGGGAAGTAGTGATCCGGGGTCATCGTGGCGCAGACGATGTAGTCGACCTCCGACGCCTCGACGTTCCCGTCGGCGAGCGCGGCCCGGGCCGCCTCGACACCCAGCTCGGCCGAGCCGACACCGGGCTCGACGTAGTGTCGCGTGACGATGCCGGTGCGCTCGCGAATCCACTCGTCGCCGGTCTCCATCACCCGCGAGAGCATCTCGTTGGTGACCGCCAGCGGCGGGACCCAGATCCCGCAGCCGGCGAGAACGGCTCTAGGCGCTGTCCGCCCCATCCCTAGTTGGGCCGCAGGTTCTTCCGGCGTGAAGCGCGTGGTTGGTAGAGGACGGTCCTCCCGTCCTTCTCGGCGAAGAAGTACTGCCGGTTGGGCTCGAGATCACCCAGCGGCTCATCGACACGCTTGGGATAGGTCCATATCTCGAGCTCGGGCTCACGAGGATTCCGCGTCGCGTCGTAGGAGATCAGCTCGGGCTCACCGAACAGCACGAACAGCGTTCCCCGCGGTGTGCGGCGACCGAGGGTCGCACCCTCGCGATAGCGCCGGTCGGCAATCTCCACGCGCCGGTCGAAGAGGTCCTTGGCGGGATTGCCGAATATCTCGGGTTCCGGATCGCGTTGCCTCCAGAACTCGCGGATGAAGCCGTCCGCCGCCTCGTCCGAAGTCAGCGCCAGGTACTCGCTCCGCTCGTCCGGAGTGGCCAGATAGTAGATCGGCCCGACGAGCCACTGCGAGTTCTCGATGCCGAGGAAGATGTTGATGATGTCCTCGGTCTTCGGCGGCTTCTCCTTCTTGACCGCCCACGCGGCCGGCGACCCGAGCACCCAGGCCGCTACGACCGCCGACAGGGCGACGGTCAACGTCCGCACGTTCGGTCGAAGGCCGGGCCGCATCATGCTCGTCGGTCCGCTAGTGCCGGCGGAGCAGGTCGAGGAACTCCTCGCGTACCGGCCGGCTGTGGAACACACCGCGCAGCGCCGAGGTCACGGTCAGCGCACCCGGCTTCTTCACTCCGCGCATCTCGACACACAGATGGCGCGCCTCGATCACGACCATGGCGCCCCGCGGCGCGAGCTTGTCGACGAAGAAGTCCGCCACCTGCTCGGTCAGCCGCTCCTGCAGCTGGGGCCGCTTGGCGTAGAACTCGAGGATTCGGGCGAACTTCGACAGGCCCAGGATGCTGCCGCCCGGAATGTAGGCGATGTGGGCCTTGCCGTAGAAAGGCACCAGATGGTGCGCGCACATGGAGTAGAACGGGATGTCCCGCTCCATCACCATGTGATCGTAGCCCTCGTCGTTCGGAAAGGTCGTCACCCTCGGCTCCGCGCCCTCTTCGAGCCCGTGGAACATCTCCAGGTACATCTTGGCGACCCGTAGGTCGGTCTCGAGAAGGTTGGGATCGTCGAGATCCAGGCCGATGGCCTCGAGCATCCCCCGGACGTGTCCGGCGATCGCTTCCACTCGACTCCGGTCCTCCGGAGCCACCGACGCCAGCGCCTCGATACGGGCCAGCTCGGCGATCTCCGGATCGATCGTCGTTGCCATTCGCTCCTCCGTCATCCGTCGCGCCTCGAACCCCGGCGACAGGGAAACCACAAGTTTATACGAGGCCCGGGACTCGACGGATGACCGGTATAATCCGCCTCGAGATGCCCGCGATCGAGATCGAGTACTGCGTCGTTTGAAACTACGGTCCCCGGGCCGCCGGTCTGGCGGACGAGATCGAGAAACGGCTCGGCCTCCGAGCCGAGCTGGTCAAGGGCAGCAGCGGCGTCTTCGATGTCCGGCTCGACGACGAGCTGGTCTTCTCCCGGCACCGCGAGGGGCGCTTCCCGCTTCCCCGGGAGGTCGAGGACGAGCTCAGCCGGCGTCTCGGCGCCTGAGCTGGCCGACGACCTCCATGTGGCCGGTCTGCGGGAACATGTCGAGCAGGGCGATGCCCTCGAGCTCGAAGCCCCGCTCCAGATAGCGCAGGTCGCGGGCCATGGTCGCAGCATGGCAAGAGACATAGGTCAACCGCCGGGGGCGCCGCTCCCGGAGGAGCTGGCGCACGCCGCGTGAGAGGCCGGCCCGGGGAGGATCGACGATCACCCGATCGGCGCCTTCGGGCAGCTCGGCCATCCAGCTCTCGACCGCTCGCGATACGACCTCGACGTTCGAGAGCCGGTTGCGGCGCGCGTTGATGCGCGCGTAGCGCGTCGCCACCCGGTCGGAGTCGATCGTGGTGACCCGATCGTAGCGGCCCGCCGCGGCCAGCGCGAAGAGGCCGACGCCGCCGTAGAGATCGAACAGCTCCTCGCCCTTCCAGTCGCCGACGACGACGCGAACCAGGTCCTCGAGCAGCCCGGCGTGGGTCTGGAAGAAGCAGCGGGCGTCGAACGCCATCTCGATCCCCGCCACCGCCAGGCGGACCTCACCATGGGGCAGGCCCGCAATCACGGGCGCCGAGGTGATCTCGTCGCCATCGCCGCAGGCCAGATCGATACGCCGGGGCGCTTCCAGGTCGAGCCCGGCCGAGAGCGCCACAGCGGCGCGTTCGAGAGCCGGGACACAGACCGCGCACGCCTCGATAGGCACCAGATCGTGACTCTTGCGGGCGTAGTAGCCGACCGCGACGCCGGAGTCCGACGCCGAGGTGTGAAGCCTCGTTCTCAGTCGATATCCCCACGGCTGCGCCGACAGGACCTCCACCGTCTCGGGTAGCCGCACCCCCCCGAGCCGGAGCAGCGTCTCGCCGACCGCGTCGGCCTTGAGCTGGGTCTGGAGGTCGGCCTCGAGGTGCTGGAGGTCGCAGCCTCCACAGCGCTCGAAGTGGGGGCAGGGAGGCTCGCGCCGTCCGGGACCGGCCTCGAGAACCTCGACGATTTCGGCCCGCCCGTAGTCGGGTCGCCGTTCGGTCAGACGCACCCGCAGGCGATCACCGGGGGCGCTGCGCGGCACGAAGATCGGAACCGTTCCCACACGGGCGAGGCCGTCGCCGCCGGCGACCAGCTTCTCGACCTCGACCTCGACCTCGTCGAGCCTGGCGAGCACCGCTCCCGCGGGAGACCTGTCCGCAGCCCGCGGGCTCTGGGCCGATCCCTCGGGCGGCCGCTCGGCCCCTCGTCGATCGCTATCCGACAATGTGCACCTCCGGGGTCATCGGCAGCAACCGCTCGCGCACCGCGGCGAGCAGCTCGGCCGGGCGATGCCGCCGGCTCAGGTGGTAGAGAACCAGCGCCTCGTTGGCGAACCGCTCCCGGACCGCGACCAGGTCGTCCAGGTGCACGTGTTTGAAGCGGCGTGCCCGCGCGGCGTGCTCCCGATCGAGAAAGGTGCACTCGATCACCAGGACGCGACTGTGGAACAACTCAGGCACACTCTCGAGGACCGCCGCCGAGGTGTCTCCCGTGCAGCTCAGCCAGATCTCCTCGCGGGCCTCCTCCACCGCCTCCCCGGCGCGACGCAGCTCGATGATTCGCTCCCGCGGCTCGTCGCGCAGGTCCTCGCGCAGCCGGCGACGGGTTCTCAGCAGGTGATAGCCGAGGCCGTCCACGACGTGGTCGGTCGCGAACGAGCCGACAGCGAGATCCGGAGCCACCTCGACCCGGTCTCCCGGCTCGAGACCCTGCAACCGGAAGTCGAAGTCCCGTTCGTCGAGTCGCGAAGCCGCCCTGAGGAACCCGTCCAGAGCGCTCTCGATCGGGGCCGGACAGAAGATCTCGAGGGGGTCCGATCGCGAGCCCGCCCGCATCGACAGCAGATGGGGCAAGCCCAGGGCGTGATCCATGTGGCCGTGGGTCAGGAAGACCGAGCGCACGCCACCCAGACGCGGCGTCCCGCGGCCGACATCGAAGGCCAGCCCTGGCGGCTGAACGCGCAACCAGGTGCTGTCACCGGCTCGCGAGACACCGTCGATCCTGAGACCCGCGAGGTTGAGCGTCGCCGGCATTCGGTCCGCGTACCGGCTCCGACGATCAGATCTCGTGATAGAGCCAGCGCTCGATCGGCGCCAGACGCTCCGAGACGGTCTCCCAATCGGGATCCATCATCCACAGAGCCGCGGCGACCGACGACAGCAGCGAGTTGCCGTCCTGCGGCGTGAAACAGAAGCCGACGATCTCGCGCCCCCCGCGCACCGTCAGCGTCGGCCGGACGACGACCGTCTGCGACAGGATCCGTCCGTAGTAGCCGTGATCGCGACCGAAGCTGAAGATCAGGTTGGCCTCCGTCTTGTCGGTGTTCGCCACCCTCGGATTGCCCTCGAGCCGCTGCAGGACCTCGTCGAGGGAGACGTCGCGATTCATCGACAGGTAGAACCAGATCGAGTGCATGTACTGCGTGTTCAGCTTCACCGCGCTCGAGAACAGGTTGAGGTCCTTGCCCATCGTGCTGAAGACCCGGTGTGCGTCCTTGGCGTGATGGGTGCCGAACTGCGGATCGCCATGGCCGCCGACGCTCGGCGCGGGCAGGAACTTGTCGATCTGCGTAATGTCGTTCGCCCGCCGCATGCAGACGAACAGGCCCCGGTCGAGGTTGTAGTCCTCGGCCTCCGGATCGCAGAGGGTCTTGAGCAGGGTCGAGATGTTGTGCGTGTTGCAGGAGACGATCTGGACGAACCGGTCTTCGCCCGGCACCAGAACCTCGTCGTTGACGCCGCGCGCGTAGGGCTTGCCGAAGCCCTCCTCGCTACCCTGCGCCAGGAAGCCCTTCGGGCCCGAGATCTGGGTGTAGAGCGACTTGTTCTTGTTGCCCGCCGGCGTGCAGTCGATGACCACCGTAGCGCGCTCGATCGCCTCTCGAGCCTCGAAGCTGACCTTGTGCCCGAGCGCCTCGAACTCGGAGCGCCGCTCCTCGTCGACGGCGAGACTGGCGCCACGGTTCATCAGGTGCAGGAGACGGGCCTTGTCGAAGGCGAGCGGGGTGCGCTTGTGGAAGGTCACCTCGTCGATGCCCATCCGATCTCCGAAATCCGTGAACAGGCCGATCAACGGCTCACCGATAGTGCCGGTACCGACAACATGAACGATGTTGCTCATCGCTGGGTCATCCCCTCGAAGTGTGGTTCGTTGATGTGGTGCGACCCCACGGGCGCGGGGTCAGGACCGGTTGAGATTACCACACGCGATGCCCCGCATCCGGGGCCGAAATCGCGGCTCCGGCAGCACCGCCGGCCAGCTCTGGTCGTCTAGCTCTGGTCGCTGTCCGCCGCCGCCCCGTGGCGGCCGCCGCCGCGCCAACCGGGGTCGCGGCGCGCGAACTCGTCGAGCTCGGCCGGTACCTCGACGAGAGTGCGGGTCTCGTCCGCAGGGCAGCCGTCGTTCTCGCACTCGTAGGTGTAGACGTTCCAGCCCTCGCGCTGCGAGAAGCCGCACAGCGTCTGGTAGGTGTCGCAGCGTCCACACCTGATGGAGACGTTGCGGATGTTTATGGACGCGTGCCCGGCGAGCCCACCATCGGCGGACCCGTCATCAGGGGCTCCGCCCTCGCGGAACTCATGATCGGGGGACTCATGATCGGGGGACCCATCATCGGGTAGCCGGTGCATGTCGACCGGCTATCCCGCCGCCGCGGTGGCCGGGTGCTCGACACCCGCCTCGTAGAGCACGCGCCGGAGAGTCTCCGCGGTGGAGACCCCCGGTCTCAGGAATGCGACCGCGCCCTCACGATCGATCACCATGATCGTCGGCAGAACGTAGATACCCAGATCGAGACTGAGCTGGTCCTCGGGATCGATCAGGACCGGGTACGGGTAGGGGCGATCGGCGACGAACTCGCGCACGATCTCCTCGGGCTCTCCGAGACTGATCGCCAGGAAACGGACGTCCTTGGCACTGAACTCTTCGTGGAGCTGCTTTAGGATGTCGGCCTGCGCATGGCAGGGACCGCACCAGGTGGCCCAGAAGTCGATCAGGACGACCTCGCCGGCGAAGTCCTGCGGCGAGATCTCCGCTCCGTCGAGGGAGGCCAGACGGAACTCCGGCGCCGGCTTCGCCTCGGCCGTCGCGTCCGGAGGCGTGGCACCCGAGTCAGCGCTGCCCTCGGCCCCCGGCTCAACGGCGCAGGCGCCCAGGCCCAGGGCTGCGACCAGAATCGCACCGATCCTCACCATGCTCCGTCTCATCGCAGGCACACCCCTTCCGCGGCTCAGCATAGATCAATACGGACTGGCTGAAAAGTCGGATGGGGTGAGGCGAGTCTGCTACCGTTCGAGCCTATCGACAACAGATCACCCGGGGAGACGCCGCGCCCACGAGCGGGCGGGTACTCCGTGGGAATCCGAACCCAGGAGAGACCGATGTTCCGATACTCGCCGTCCCCGAGGATGATCCATCTCACCGTCTGCCTGCTGGTCGCAGGACTCGCCCTCACGCCGGCCGTTCCGGCCGCCGCGCAATCCTCCACGCCGGCGGCGTCGATCCCTGACGAGGCGACGCAGGCGATGGAATGGCGACTCGTCGGTCCGTATCGCGGCGGTCGGTCCGCCGCCGTAGCCGGCATTCCGCAGAATCGCGAGACCTACTACTTCGGCGGCGCCGGCGGTGGCGTCTGGAAGACCACCAACGGGGGCACCGCCTGGACCAACGTCTCCGATGGGTCCTTCGGCGGCTCGATCGGCGCGGTAGCGGTCTCGGAGTGGGATCCCAACGTCGTCTACGTGGGCGGCGGCGAGAAGACCGTGCGGGGCAACGTCTCCCACGGCGACGGCATGTGGAGATCGACCGATGCCGGCAAGACCTGGCAGCAGATCGGGCTCACCGACAGCCGGCGCATCTCTCGCATCCGCATCCACCCCAAGGACCCCGACCTGGTCTATGTCGCCGTGATGGGGCACCTCTTCGGACCCAACGAGGAGCGCGGCGTCTACCGCTCGCGGGACGGCGGAGCGAGTTGGGAGAAGATCCTCTTCGTCTCGAACGAGGTCGGCGCTGTCGACCTGGCGATGGATCCGACCAATCCCCGGGTTCTCTACGCGACGTTCTGGCGCGTCAAGCGCACGCCCTACTCGCTCGAGTCGGGTGGTGAGGGCTCGGGCCTCTGGAAGTCCACCGACGGTGGCGACAACTGGACCGAGATCACACGGAACAAGGGCCTTCCCCAGGGCACCATCGGCATCTCCGGCATCGCGGTCTCGCACACCAACAGCCAGAACCTCTACGCCATCATCGAGGCGGAGGACGGCGGTGTCTTCCGCTCTCGCGACGGTGGTGAGACCTGGAGCAAGACGAACGACGACCGGAGCCTGCGTCAGCGCGCCTGGTACTACACCCGCATCTACGCCGATCCGGCGACCGAAGACGGCGTCTACGTCCTCAACGTCCGATTCCACCACTCCCGCGACGGCGGCAGAGGCTTCCGACAGATCCGGGTGCCGCACGGGGACAACCACGATCTCTGGATCGATCCGAACGACCCGCTACGCATGATCCAGTCGAACGACGGTGGCGCCAACGTCTCCTTCGACGGCGGCGAGACCTGGTCGGTGCAGTCGAACCAGCCGACGGCGCAGATGTACCGCGTCTCGACCGACAACGCCTTCCCCTACCGTCTGCTGGGCGGGCAGCAGGACAACAGCGCCCTGCGGATCCGCTCGCGCTCGGCCTTCGGGAGCTCGATCGGCACCCGCGACTGGGAGCCGACAGCCGGTGGTGAGAGCGGCCACATCGTCGCCAGGCCGGACGAGCCCGACGTCGTCTATGGCGGCTCCTACGGGGGCTTCCTGATGCGGGTCGACCACCGTACGGGTGAAGCGCGATCGGTCCATGTCTGGCCCGACGATCCGATGGGATGGGGCGCTGCCGATCTCAAGTACCGCTTCCAGTGGAACTTCCCGATCTTCTTCTCACCTCACGACTCGGGAACGCTCTACACGGCGGCCCAGGTTCTGTTCCGCAGCCTGGACGAAGGTTACAGCTGGGAGCAGATCAGCCCCGACCTGACCCGAAACGACAAGTCGACCATGGGCCCCTCCGGAGGTCCTATCACCAAGGACAACACGGCGGTCGAGTACTACGGCACGATCTTCGCGGCCCTCGAGTCTCCACACCAGGAGGGCGTCTTCTGGACCGGATCGGACGATGGCCTGATCCACGTCTCGCGCGACAGTGGGGAGTCGTGGGACAACGTCACGCCACCGGATCTGCCCGAATGGACGATGATCAACTCGATCGACGCGCACCCCTTCGAAGAGGGAGGGCTCTACGTCGCGGCGACCGGCTACAAGCAGGACGACTTCCGGCCGTACCTCTACCGGACGACCGACTGGGGGCAGAGCTGGACCCGGATCGACTCGGGCATCGAGGCGGACCACTTCACACGCGTCGTCCGCGCCGACCCCGATCGCCCCGGCCTGCTCTACGCCGGAACCGAGCGCGGCGTCTACGTCTCCTTCGATGACGGGGCCTCCTGGCGCTCGCTACAGCTCAACCTGCCGGTCGTCCCGATCACCGATCTGGCGGTCAAGGAGCAGGACCTGGTCGCGGCGACTCAGGGACGCAGCTACTGGATCCTCGACGACCTGACCCTGCTGCACCAGCTCGACGCGGAGACGGCAGCCGCCGACGTCCACCTGTTCGAGCCGCGACCGGCCTACCGTCTCAGCGGAGTTGGCGGCTTCTTCGGTCCGCCGCCCAACACCGGCCAGAACCCGCCCAACGGAGTCGTCTTCCACTACCTGCTCGCCGAGACACCCGACAAGGAGACCGAGATCAAGCTCGAGATTCTCGAGGCCGACGGCGACGAGATCATGACCTTCACTCGCAAGCCCGACGAGGAGCCGGAGCAGAGCGGACCGCCGAGGGGGCCGAACACCAGTCTGCTCGAGACCGCGGCCGGCCTGAACCGCTTCGTCTGGAACATGCGCTACACCCCGATGGAGCGGTTCCCGGGCATGATCCTGTGGAACGACTCCCGCTCCGGACCGCGTGCCGTGCCGGGAACCTACAAGGCCCGTCTGACCGTCGGAGATGCCACCCAGGAGACCGACTTCAACATCGTCAAGGATCCGCGCTCCTCCGCCAGCCAGGAGGACCTCCAGGCGCAGTTCGATTTCGTGGTCTCGGTGCGTGACAAGCTGACCGAGATCCACACCGCCCTCGGCAAGGCCAAGGACGCCAAGGAGCAGGTGACGAAGCTCAGGAAGCGGATCGAGGGGCGAGAGGGCATGGAGGATCTCCTCGAGGCCTTCAAGAGCATGGAAGAGAGCCTGACGCCGATCGAGGAGGCCCTCTACCAGACCAAGAACCGGAGTCGCCAGGACCCGCTCAACTTCCCCATCCGGTTGAACGACAAGCTCTCTGGCGTCATGGGCAACGCCTCGTTCGGAGACACCCGACCGACCACCCAGGCCTACGCTGTCCGGGACGAGCTCTTCGCCCAGATCGACGCCGAGCTGGCCAAGCTCGAGTCCATCTGGACCGAGACGCTGCCGAGCCTCAACCAGATGGTGCGAGACAAGGAGATCCCGGCGATCGAAGTCGCTGACGATCGGGAGGGCTCCTCGGACTAGCCTGCATTACTCATCAGGAGGCTGGTGAATCACGCAGGCCAGTCCCCTGTCAGCCCGGCTAGCCGCCGGTGAATTCGAGCCCGCGGGCGGCGTGCCACGCCGCCGGATCGGCGAAGTACGCTTCGATCTCGGCCCGGCCCCGGTCGGAGAGCGCGCCGGTGGCCTCGCCCTCGGTGAGAGCGATCTCCCGGTCGGTGACCGAGTGGAGTGAGATGCCGTGCCCGGCCAGCAGATCGCCCGCTCCCTGGAGCCGGTCGAAGAGGACCAACGCATCCGTGACCTCGGCCTCGGCGGCGCGCAGCGCCTCGACGAAGCCCATCTTGGAACCGCCGTCGGTCACCAGATCCTCGACCAGGAGGACCCTCCATCCCGCAGTGAGGCGCCCTTCGACCTTCGAAGCGATGCCGTAGCCCTTGGCCTTCTTGCGAACGTAGAGCATCGGCAGATCGAGGTCTCGCGCCAGGTAGGCCGCGTAGGGAATCCCCGCCGTCTCGCCACCCGCTAGCGCGTCGAGCCCAACATCGGCCGCTCGCAGCACCTCGGCCGCGGTACGCGTGAAAAGGCGCATGAAGGCCGGGTCCGAGATCAACAGCCGGCAGTTGATGTAGATCGGGCTGCGGTTGCCCGAGGCGAGCTCGAACGGCTCCTCGGCGGCGAAGCGGATCGCCTCCGCCTCCCAGAAGGCGCGCGCCGCGCGCCGACGTAGCTGGTGAAGCGCTTGCACGTCAGTCATGGTGCGTTGATGTATCACAGGGTCGCTGCCGATACCAGACCGGCGAGAACCGACACGGGCAGGATTCTGTGAATCTGCTAAGTTCCCACTACCGTGGGGACATGGGTGATAGGCGACATCCACGGCTGTTTCGACTCGCTGAAGCGGCTGTGGAGACGGTTGGATTTTGACTGGGACAACGACCGGCTGTGGCTGGTCGGCGACCTGGTGAATCGCGGCCCCAAGAGCCTCCAGGTACTTCGCTGGGCGCGCCGACGCAGTCGCCGGCTCGGCGACCGGATGGCCGTGGTGCTCGGGAACCACGATCTGCACCTGCTCGCCGTCGACCGGAGTATCTCCGGCTTGAGGTCGGGCGACTCGCTCGGGCCGGTGCTCGAGGCCAGGGACCGCAAACGACTGCTCCGCTGGCTGGGAGAGCAGCGCTTCCTTCACCGCCAGGGGGACTTCGTTCTCGTGCACGCGGGCATCCTCCCCCAGTGGACGCTCAAGAAGGCGATCAAGAAGGCCCGCCGGCTCGAGGAGGCGATGAGCGGCAAGAAGGAGACCGCCGTTCTCGCCCGCCGGGTCGAGGACACCGACGGCAAGCCATCGACTCTCAGGCTGCGGCAGTCCGCATACGCCTTCACCCTGCTGCGCTCGTGCACTCCGTCAGGCCTTCCATGCTCCTTCAGTGGCCCACCGGAGAGCGCCCCGGCGGGTTGCCAGCCCTGGTACCGCCTGTGGGACCCGATCGATCATGGAGTCACGGTCGTCTGCGGACACTGGGCCGCGCAGGGGCTCAAGGTCCGCCCGGGAATGATCGCGCTCGACAGCGGTTGCGTCTGGGGCGGTGCGCTGACCGCGATCAGGCTGGAGGATCTCCGCATCGTCCAGCAGCGCACCGTCGAGTCGCCGCGGAACCTTCCCTAGTGGCCCTCCCACATCTTCGGCGGCTGCTAGAGTGACTCCATGAGCCTTATCGAGCGATACCAGGACTGGTTCGAGTACGAAGCCGACGCCCACGCCAAGACGCTTGCCGCGATCGACTCGATTGCGGCCAGCGAGCGGCGCGTCGACTACCAGACCGCGCTCGATCTGTTCGCCCACATGATGATGTGCCGCCGCCTCTGGCTCCACCGCCTCGGCGTCATCGCCTCGGGTCCGGAGACCGATGGAGAGATCTTCCCCGCCGGCAGTACACGGCAGAGCCTCGACGAAGCTCTCGCGGCGATGATCGCCGACTGGCTCCCCTACATGGCACGCCTCGACCACGAGGAGATCGGACGGCGATTCGTCTACGCTTCCATGGAGGGCGACCGCTACACCAACTCGGTTGAGGATGTCCTGACACAGCTCTTCGGCCACGCCTGGCACCATCGTGGGCAGATCATGGCCATCGTGGCCCGCTGCGGCGGTGAGCCCCAGGCCGCCGATCTGATCTTCTGGACCAGACGCCGTGTGGCCGGAGACTGAGCCCCGGCTCATCGCCGGCGGGGTCGGCGTGGAGACCGATCACCGCGACGGCGCGACGGCTCAGTCGGAGCCGAGCCCGAGGCCCTCGAGATCGACGGGCGCCGGGTCGGTGAAGACAGAACGCGGCAGCGAGTCGAATACGGCGATGTCCGTGTGGGCGCCCCGACCCCGGTTGCCCGACAGCAGGATCTCGCCGTAGGGCTCCCAGTCGGCCCACGGTACCTGGAAGCGGGGCTCTTCGTCGGTCGCGTTCTCGTAGTAGTCCCACTGTTCGACCAGTCCCGACTCTGCCACGTAGACCCGGTACTTGTTCTGCGGCGTCCGGCCGACCCCCGAGAAGGTCAGCTGGAGGACCTCGGCGGCGCGGCCGTCGGTCATCTGGCCCTCGCCGATGTAGCGCAGCGTCACGCCGCTGTCCTTGAGCTTGTAGGGCATGAACATCCAGTAGGCATCGTTGATCCAGGCCGACTCGCCGAGCTCCAGCAGAGCGGCGAGATCCTCGCCGGAGGCCTCGACCCCGTCGCGCCAGGCGCGCCCTTCCTTCGATTGCAGGTTCATCAGCACCAGGTAGGGCACACCGCTCTCCCGATCGGCTCCCTCGACGCGAACGTCGCCCGAGTGCTTGTCCCAGAAGTGACGTCGGTTGCCGAAGAAGTTCCAGGTCAGGAACCGGGTGCCATCCCAGGCCTGCCGCCCTCCCAGGCTCTCCATCACCTCGTCGGCGATCTCGATCGCCCGGTCGTCCGAGCCAGCGGTGTCGAAGCCGGGCGCGGGCGGGTTGTCCGGTGCACCGGCGGCGGTCACGAGACCGGACAGGCCGAGAGTGAGAAGCAGCAGGCAGAAGCCCACGTATCGTCGTCGCGTCATCGAATCCCCCTTGGCGGTGGCGGTCATTGTCGCACAGGGGCAGGACGCCGGTGGCGGGACCGGAGCGGGAGATGGCATGGTAGTGTCGCTGCGCTCTCCAGCAGCAGGAGCCCGCCGGCATGAACAAGGCAGACGAGACGCCCCCCGTCGTCCGCGTCGACCGCGTTTCGTTCGGTTACGACACGCGGACCATCCTCTCCGACGTCACCCTCGAGATCGGTCCGACCGACTACCTGGCCATTATCGGGCCGAACGGCGGTGGCAAGACGACCCTGGTCAAGCTCATCCTCGGTCTGCTCCGACCCTGGTCGGGCCGCGTCAGCCACACCCTGTCGAGTCCGCACGCGGCGGGCTACGTACCCCAGTTCGCCGCCTTCGACCGCCACTTCCCGCTACGCGTCGACGAGGTCGTGCGCATGGGCAGACTGGGTCTGCGCGGTGCCGGGCGTCGCTACCGTCCCGAGGACCACGCCGCTGTCGAGAAGGCGCTCGACCGCTTCGGCCTCACCGCGGTCGCGCGCACGTTGATCTCTGAGCTGTCGGGAGGGCAGCTTCAGCGGGCGCTGATCGCCCGGGCTCTCGTCGGCGAGCCCGAGATCCTCTTCCTCGACGAACCGCTCGCCTCGATCGACAGCGAATCGCGACGGGTCGTTCTCGACGAGCTGCGTCGCTTGAACCGACGCATGCCGGTGGTGGTCGTCACCCACGACGTGACGCTGTTCGCCGAAGCGGTGCGACAGATAGCCTGCGTCAACAGGGGTCTGCACTACCATCCATCCGGAGAGCTCACCTCGGAGATGCTCGAAGAGGTCTACGGATGCCCGGTCGAGCTGATCGCCCACGGTGTGCCCCATCGTGTGATCGAGGAGCACTAGTGGCCGAGGAGTCCGGGACGCCGCGGGTCGGGTCATGAGCGAGATGCTCGGCTACCAGTTCGTGCAGAACGCCATCGTCGCCGGTCTCCTGGCGAGCGTACTGTGCGGACTCGTCGGCACGTTCGTGGTCGTCAAGCGGCTCGTCTTCGTCAGCGGAGGCGTCAGCCATGCCGCGTTCGGTGGGGTGGGCATCTTCTATTTCTTCGGCCTGCCACCGCTTGCCGGCGGCGCCCTGGCGGCGCTCGTCGCCGCGCTCGTCCTGGCCGATCGCAGCTACTCGTCGAACCGCTCGCAGGATGCGTTGATCGGCATCCTATGGGCCGTCGGCATGGCCGTCGGGGTGGTTTTCATGGCTCGCACACCCGGCTTCGCCCCCAACCTGGCGAGCTACCTCTTTGGTGACATCCTCGCCGTCTCGCGGTCGCTCAACGGGGCCCTGGCCGCGTTCGTGGCCGCTGTGGCGTTGTGCGTCGGCATCTACTTCAAGGAGTTTCTCGCCGTCGCCTTCGACGAGGAGTTCACCCGCTCCCAGGGCGTTCCGACACGCGCCTTCCTGCTGGTTCTGATGGTGCTGATCGCGCTGTCGGTGGTCCTGCTCATCCAGGTCGTCGGAGCGATCCTGGCGATCGCCTTGCTGACCATCCCACCCGTCATCAGCCTGTCGATCGCGCGCAGCTTCCGCTCGGTGATCGGTCTCGCGATCCTGGTCGGCATATTGATGACGATGTCGGGTCTGGCGGTCTCGTTCCGCTGGGACCTGCCATCGGGCCCGACCATCGTCCTGCTCGGTTTCGCCCTCCTGATGGCGGTACGGGGCGCCCGACGACTCGGCACGCGCCGGGGTGCGGCCGCGGCCCTCCTCGTCGGCGTGCCAGTCGCTCTTGTCGCGGCGGCGCCGCTTCACACCACCGAGAGCCAACCCGCGGGGTCCGAGCCCGCGGGGTCCGAGCCCGTCGGGCCGCGGGAGGACTACCTGACTCCGATCCGCCACCTCGAGCTCCTCGGCGAGGTGAGCCTGTCCTCCGACCTGACCGAGAACGGGGTCTTCGGCGGCCTCTCGGGACTCATCCACGACCCGGCCCGCGACGTCTACTACGCCATCTCGGACGACCGAGCCGAGAGAGGGCCGGCACGCTTCTACACGTTGACGATCGATCTCGCCTCCGGACGCCTCGATGCGGACGACGTCCGGATCGTCGGTGTGACACCGCTGTCGACGCGGGGCGGGCACGGCTTCGGAAAGGGCGGGATCGATCCGGAAGCGATCGCGCTCACCGTCGACGGCACGCTGATCATCGCCTCCGAGGGCGACGCCAGAGTCGAGCTACCCCCCTTTCTGCGCGAATTCGATACCCGGGGCCGGGAGCTGCGCGACCTGCCGCTGGGGCAGCGATACGCGCCACGGCACGACGGACAGGCCGGCGTGCGCGCCAACCTCGCGCTCGAGAGTGCCGCGCTGTCGCCCGGAGGCCGCTACCTGTTCTCGGCCACCGAGAACGCGCTCGCCCAGGACGGCCCGAAGTCGACGCTCGACAGTCCCAGCCCGGGCCGGATCCTGCGCTACGACCTCGAGCGGGACCGGATCGACAGGGAGTATCTCTATTGGATCGACCCTGTCGTCGAGGCGCCACAGCCCGCCGACGCCTTCTCGGTCAACGGTGTCGTCGATCTCCTGGCTCTCTCCGACGAGCGGCTGCTCGTCCTCGAGCGATCGTTCTCGATCGGTCGCGGCAACGACGTGAGGATCTACGAGGTCGACCTCGCGTCGGCCACCGACATCCATGCCATCGCCGAGCTCGAGACGCACGGGACGGAGAGTCTGCGGGCGGCGCGAAAGACCCTCCTGCTTCACGTCGACAGCCTCGGCATCGCACCGGACAACCTCGAGGGCATCGCCTTCGGCCCCGAGCTCGACGACGGCCGTGAAACCCTCCTGCTGCTGTCGGACGACAACTTCAACCCGGTCCAGCACACCCAGCTCATCGCTCTGGCTCTGGGCACCGAGTCACCCCGCGTCGGTGCCATCCAGGGAGCCGGACACCGGTCCCCGCTCGCCGGGGACTGGGTCCGCGGCATCGAGGGCATCGTCGCGGCGGTCGACCCCGATGACGAGCGCGGCGGCTACTGGATCGAGTCATCGGCGGGCGATCGGGACGGCGATGTGGCGACGTCCGAAGGTCTCTTCGTCTCACCGCCGGTTGCCGGCCTTCGCGCCGGAGACCGTGTCCGCGTCGACGGCGCCGTTCGCGAGATCGGTCCGCCGTCCGGCCTGCCGGTGACCAGCCTCGTCGGGGCGCGGACGGTCGTGCTCGCCTCGGGCCAACCGCTGCCGGCTCCCGTCCACCTGGGTGAGGGCGGCCGGGCCGTCCCCTCGATCGTGATCGACGACGACGGGCTGACGAGCTTCGATCCGTGCTGTGACGCGATCGACTTCTTCGAGAGCCTTGAAGGGATGCGCGTCGGCATCTCGGACGCGCGCGCCGTCTCGGGGACGTCACGGTTCGGCGAGGTCGTGGTCGTCGCCGACGACGGTCGGGGCGCCGGCCCTTCGACGAGCGCCGGCGGCCTGATTCTGCGGCCGGGAGATCCCAACCCCGAGCGGCTCGTTCTCGACGATCGGCTGGCCCGAGGACCACGGAATGTCCGCGTCGGAGATCGGTTCAGCGGTTCTCTGAGCGGCGTGCTCGACTACGCCTTCTCTAGCTACCGGGTGCAGGTCGAGAGTTGGCCACCCATAGAGCCGCCCGTGGAGCGTCCCGTGGAGCGTCCCGT
Organism: Candidatus Multivoradales bacterium; assembly: GCA_965223875.1. Classification (GTDB taxonomy): domain Bacteria; phylum Acidobacteriota; class Thermoanaerobaculia; order Multivoradales; family JAHEKO01; genus CBDCXS01. The sequence goes on from OZ245024.1 coordinate 1,054,548, forward strand.
GGAGCGCCCCCCGATCCATCAACCGGTCGCTCAACCGGCCGCTCAGCTGGGCGCTCAGCTGGGCGCTCAACCGGCCGTTCAACTGGGCGCTGAGAGCTCGGCGGCCAGCACCTCGAGGATCACCATCGCCAGCTACAACCTGCTCAACCTCGACCCCGGCGACGGAGCCGAGAAGCTGCGGCGCCTCGGCCAAGTCATCGTCGAGAACCTGGGCTCCCCCACCGTTCTCGGCCTCCAGGAGGTCCAGGACGACAACGGCGCCGAAGACGAAGGCGTCGTCACCGCCGCGATGACGCTCTCTCTGCTGGTCGAGGCCATCGAGTCCGCCGGCGGCCCGCGCTACCGGTTCGCCCAGATCGATCCCGAGCACAACGCCGACGGTGGCCAGCCGGACGGCAACATCCGGGTGGTCTGGCTCTTCGACCCACGGAGGATCGAGCTGACCGAGGTCGTCCGCATCGCCCCCGACAGCCCGGCCTTCGCCGGCTCGGCCGAGCGCGGTTGGGAGGGAGGGCGCAAGTGCCTCTCCGCCGAGGGACACACCACGGGAGCGCGCCTGCTCCTGATCAACTGCCATCTGAAGTCGAAACGAGGTGACGACCGGTTCTTCGGCCCGGAGCAACCGCCGGTCTTCCGTACGGAGGAGCAGCGATCCGCGCAGGTTCGCGAGATCCTGAGACACGTCGCCGACCGGGTCACCACGGACCCGGCGACTGGAATCGTCGTCGTCGGCGACATGAACGAGCACGACTTCCGGCCACCGATGCGGCTGCTGGCGAGCACCGATCTGGTCAACCTGATGGAGCGCGTACCGGAGGAGGATCGCTACAGCTTCAACTTCGTCGGCAACTCGCAGCTACTCGACCACATCCTGGTGAGCCGCGGGCTCGCCCCGTCGGTCCGTCGCGTGGAGATCCTCCACGTCCACGCGGACCGACCCGAGAGCGAGCGGGCCAGCGATCACGACCCGGTTCTGATCGAGCTCGAGCTACCCTGACGGGACCGTCAGCGTGACGCGGAGCTTGCGCTCGGCGCCGTCCGCGAACAGCCGCTCGAAGTCGCCCGCAGGCAGATCCAGAACGGTGTTGATCAGAAGGCCGTTCTTGCCGTGCCCCGGAATGTTCAACCCGACGCGCACCTTGCGCAACGACTCCGACGCCACCACCTCTCCGTCTAGCATCGCCTCGAGCAGGACGTCGACGGTGCGCTGACGCTTCTTGGTGAATAGCTGGGCGCCGACGATGATGTGCGTCGTGCCGCCTTTGGTCTTGCGCCCCACCGTCAACTTCTTGAGAACAACCTGGCCGACGATGAACCCGGCGGTCTCGTCGGTCGACCACGCCGTCCCTTCGGGGTAGTCATCGACCTCACCCGGAGTCAGCTCGAGCACCAGGGGCGAGGCCATGACGAGCTCGGGAGCATCCTCCTCGGGAATCTCCTCGCGTCCGAGCTCGCGCGACAGCGCCTGGACCTCGCTACCCTCCGCATTGGCGCGCCGGGTCGCCTGGTGCTGCGGCGTCAGCGGGGCCGGTTGAGCCGCGGGAGCCTCCCCCATCGCTTCCGCTGACTCCGCGGCGGCTGGATCGGGACTGTGCTCGGCGGCCCGTTCGGCGACGGCTACCGGAGCGGCCGGAGGCGCGATCGCGACGCCCGGGATGTCGCCGGGGCGATAGGTGCTCTCGAAAAGCACGCGCCAGGTCTGCCCATCCTTCGACACCTCCACCACCTGACGGATGCGACCGTCGGAGAGACACTCCATGGTCGAACGGGCCTGCCGGCCCTTGGTGCCCGGCACGCCCTCGACCTCCCAGTTGCTGATCAACGTGCCGCCGCCGGCCGCACAGGGGGAGGCGTCCTGTCCCACCGCGGGTCGGGCGCAGATCGAGGCGATGGCCAGTGCCGCCACCCCGACCACTCCGATTCGTCCAGGCTTCCACATCGTCGCAGTCTCCTTCGAGTCACCTCTCGTCGCGGTCGCCTATTGTAGCCTGCCCGCGATGGCCCGCCCGCCGCCGTGGACAGCGCCGGTGATTCGCTGGAACAATGGGGCCTTCCCCGATCTGGAGAGACAGCGGGCGCGGCGACGGCGGCCGGCCCATGACACCTCGACACGAGCAACCATGGACCGAACGAGAGTCTCGCGAAGAGGGCTGATCGTCGGCAGCGCCGCCGCGGCGGCGACGGCCGTCGTCGCTCCCGGTCGTGTGGTGGGCGCGCCCTCGGCGTGGGCCGAGCGCAAGAAGTTCGCCACCATCGACGGCGTGCGCATGGCCTACTTCGAGGTCGGCGAGGGAGATCCGATCGTCTTCCTGCACGGCAACCCCACCTCTTCGTACCTGTGGCGCAACGTCATCCCGCACGTCGAGCACCTGGGACGCTGCATCGCTCCCGATCTCGTCGGCATGGGCGACTCGCAGAAGCTGCCGAACAGCGGTCCCGGGGTCTACACCCTGGTCAGTCACAGCCGCTATCTCTTCAGCCTGCTCGAACAGCTCGGAGTCGGACGCAACGCGACCCTGGTCATCCACGACTGGGGCTCGGCGCTCGGCTTCCACTGGGCGCACCGCAACCCGGAGAAGATCAAGGGGATCGCCTACATGGAGTCCCTGCTGCGTCCCCCGGACCACGACTACTCCGAGGAGAAGGGCAGCCGCTTCTTTCTCAGGCTGCGCTCCGAGGCCGGCGAAGCCGCGGTGCTCGAGAACAACGAGTTCATGCGCTGGTTCTTCAACCTGCTCGATCTCTACCTCAGCGAGGAGGATCGCCGCGAGTACCTGCGACCCTTCCGTGAGCCCGGTGAGGCTCGCCGCCCGACGCTCGCCTGGCCGAGACAGCTCCCGATCGCCGGTGTACCCGAGGGCAATGCCCGCCTGATGAGCGCCTATTCGGCCTGGCTGGCCGAGTCCGAAGTGCCGAAGCTCTTCTTCCACGCCCTGCCGGGAATGCTCTCGACGGTCGACTGGATGGTCGACTTCGCGCGCGGCCTGCCGAACCAGAAAAGGGTCCGGGTGTACGGCGGCCACTACGTGCAGGAGGTCTCGGCTGACGCGATCGGGCGAGCGCTCGCCGAATGGATCCCCACTCTGCCTCGGAAGACGTGACCCGGCCCGCGATCATCGGCATCGGAGCCCTCGGCGCCGGCCGCTATCCGGATCGAACGGAGTCCGAGATGGCCATGGAGGTGGTCGGTCAGGCCATCGCCGACGCGGGCATCGACAAGGTGGCGATCGAAGGTGTCTTCACCACGCCCGATCTGAAGCCCTCGATCGGCCTGCAACTGAATCGCCTCTGCGAGGCCCTGCGCCTGAAGCCGCGAATCGCCGCCGAGACCACCTGCGGCGCGATGGCGCCGGGGCTGACGATCCGGCAGGCGGTCAACGAGATCCGGCTAGGCAACATCGAAGTCGCCCTCTGCTACGCGGCGACGCGCGAGGGCTCGATCGGCTGGTACAAACAGATCGGCGCCGGCGCCGGCTCGCCGATGTTCGAGCCCCACACGATGCAGCCGCATGCCACGCGAGGTGTCGTCTGGGCCTACGCACTGGCGGCGAGGCGTTACATGCACGAGACCGGCGCCACCGAGGAGCACTTCGCCATGGCGGCGGTGCGCAATCGCGCCAACGCGGCGAACAACCCGCTCGCCGCCCTGCGCAAGCGGATCTCGGTCGACGACGTGCTGCGCTCGCCGCCGCTGTGCACGCCGATCAAGCTCCTCGACGCGCCTGTCTCGCTCGACGGAGCGGCCGCCGTGATCGTCGCCTCCGAGCGGATCGCCCGCAAGCTGGACGGCCATCCCGTCTTCATCGGCGGCATCGGTCAGTACCACGACGACTCGACGGTCATTCCCACCGACGGGTGCGAGACGCCGATCACCCGGTTCGTCAGCACACGGCTCGCCGCGCGCGAGGCCTTCGAGCGGGCCGGGGTCGGCCCGGATGACATCGACGTCGCCGAGCTCTACGCGCCCTTCAGTCCATTCGAGCTGATGATCCCCGAGGAGATCGGCTGGTTCGAGAGGGGGGAGATGGCGGCAGTGCTCGAGCGCGGCGACACCGATCCCGGAGGCCGGATGCCGATCAACACCGACGGCGGGCTGCTCTCGCGCGGCCATCCCTGGGCGGTCACCGGCTTCTACGAGACCATCGCCGTCACCCGCCAGCTACGCGGCGAGATGGGGGCCAACCAGGTCGAGAACGCGCGAACCGGACTCGTTCACTGCGAGGCCGGAATGCTCAATGACACGATCGTGCTGATCCTGCAATCGCAGTGAGTACGGCGAACGGCCAATGGTAGGCTGAGACGTCGTCGCATCGTCGAAATACTCAACGGATTCCTGCCCTCCGCGAGGACCCCATGCTCAAGAAGACCGGTACCCTGCTTCACGAATCGTCTGCCTTCCATGCCCGGACACTGGGTGAGACTCTCGACAAGTACGAGGTCGACGAGCAGGAGATGGCCGCATTCCTGCCACCCAACCGACCGACGTCGCCGAGCTGCGTGGTTCACGAGGACTCGCCGCCGACGCGCGTGTTCGACATGGACGTCGACGACACGCTGATCGCCAACCTCAAGCGCGAGCTGAAGATGCGGGCGGCGATCGACGCCGCGGTGTCGAGTCTCGACATCGTGCCCGACGCCATGCAGTACACGCCGCTCTCGACCCACTTCGAGAACGCCGTCTTCTTCCTGCCTTCGGCCCAGCGCTTCTACAACCGCAACAAGGACACCATCTACAGCACCTTTCCCGAGATCGAGACAGCGGTGGTCAATGCCTTCATCGTGCCGGCCAACAAGCGGCCCTACGGTGTCCACAACGCCGCCAGCATCGGTCTGCAGGTCGCTCCCCTGGCCAAGCGCGGCCTGGCCTATCCCCACACCTACGTGAGCTTCCACTGCGCCCTGACGCCGACACCGATCGACCGCCAGCCGCTGGTGATCTGGGAGGACGCGGTCGTCGAATCGCCGAACACCTCCTTCCTCTACGACCAGATCAAGTCCTACGACCTGGACCCCGACGAGGCGCGTCAGGTCGACAAGGCCTACTACCTGCACGACGCCAACAAGCTCTCCGAGTTCGACCTGCCGTCGATCGGGCACTACCTGCTGTGCAAGTACTACGAGAAGAAGTACTCGGCCAATCCCGAGCTGGCGAGCGGCTACTACTGCGACGCCAAGCCGGGCCAGGCGGTGGTGTTCGACAACTACCGGGCGCACGGTGACAGCACTCTGCCGCTCTCGTCGGAGACCCGGTTGACCATCGACGTGCGCTGTTTCTCGAAGGTGAAGTACCCCTCCGACCGGATGTCCGGTGGGATCGACTTCGTGATGAATCCGGAGAGGAAGCAGCGGGAGTTCCAACGCAAGGCGGCCGCCCTCGAGTGTCTTCTGCTCCTGGTCGGCTACGACAGCATCGGTGAGTTCCTCGAGCTCACCTACGGCAACCAGGACGTCGATCCCTTCCAGATCACCACCGATCTCCAGTTCAGCGTCTACAACAAGACCGAGCACTACATCCTGGACCAGGATCTCGAGCCGCACTTCGAGCGGGTCGAGAAGGTCTACGACCAGATCGATCGTAGCGGCGGCTACGAGATCCCGGATCGGGCGAGAGAGGCGATCCGGAAGCTCTACGCTCTCGGGTAGGGTCTCGTAGCGGCGGATCGACACGCTCGACCACCCTTCCCTGAAGGGCTGGTCGACTCGCGACTTGATATGCAACTGAAAAGTTGCATATAATCGCCGACGATGCCGTCAGTCTTCGAAGCAGTCTCCGACTCGACCCGCCGGGGAATCCTCGCCCGCCTGCGCCTGGGGGGCCCGCTCTCGGTCAACGAGGTCGCCGACGACCTGCCGATGACCCGTCAAGCGGTCACCAAGCATCTCGACCTGCTGCACGACGCGGGACTGGTGCGCATCCGGTGGCAGGGGCGCCAACGCCTGCACGAGCTCGATCCCGACCCATTGAAGGAGCTCGACGAATGGCTGGCGCCCTACTCCGCCTTCTGGGACGAGACCCTGGCCCGACTGGAACGACATCTGGAGGAGAATCCATGACCCTGAGCGTCGAGAAGACCATCGCCCTCAACGCTACGCCCGAGCGCGTCTGGCGAGCCATCACGGAAGCCGACGAGATCAGCGCCTGGTTCCCCGAGTCGATCCAGTGGGACGCGCGCGTCGGTGGATCCGGGTGGTTCGGCTGGGAGAACCACGGTCGGTACGCCGTGACCATCGAAGCCTTCGAACCGCCCCGCTACATGGCCTGGCGCTGGGCTAGAGAGTCCGGCAAGCCACTCGCGGAGACCGACACCACCCTCGTCGAATGGACCCTCTCGGCTCGCGACGGCGGCGGAACGACGCTCCATCTGCGCGAGTCCGGCTTCAGGACGGAGGAGTACCGCAGCGGCAACGACAGCGGTTGGGACGCGGAGCTGCGCGAGTTGGTCGAGCTCCTCGGCGAGCCCGACGCGGTCATCCGCTGAGCGCCGCTACTGCTCGAACGGCTCGGTGAGAACCGCCAGATAGGTTCTGATCCCGTCGATGTAGTTGCCGACCCGCAGATTCTCGTTCGGCGAGTGCTGATTGTTGTCGGCGTTGACCGTCGGAACGAGAACGGCGGGAATGCCCAACGTGGTCACGAAGGGCGAGATCGGAATCGAGCCGCCGGACATGCGTTTTCGCACCGGCGTCTCACCGAAGGCCCGTTCGAGCGCCGCCGTGAGCCAACGCCCGACCGGCGACTCGAACGGCGTCCGGAAGGCCTCGTAGGAGACCTCGTAGGTGAAGCTCGCCAGGTGGGAGTGCCGGCGCCGCTCGTCCTCGCTCGGCTCGCCGTCGACCAGATGGTAGCCCTGGGACTCGACGTGGTCGCGGATCAGACCGATGAGGCCCTCGGGGTCGCTCTCGGGCGTCAGGCGAACGTCGATCTCGGCCACCGCCCGATCCGGCACGATGGTCCGCACCTGGTCGCCGACCCATCCCGAGGCCATGCCGCGGACGTTGAGAGACGGGTACTGGATCGCCTCTTGGTAGGTCGCTCCCACGCCGTCCGGCTCGGCGATGCCGATGCGGCGCATCAGCTCCGACTCGTCGTCGGGGATGCCGGCGAGGATCGCGCGCGTCTCCTCGTCGAGCTCGACACCGTCGTAGTAGCCCGGGATCGTCACGCGCCCGGCCTCGTCCTTCATCGAGGCGAGCAACTCGGCGAGTCGCAGCGCCGGATTGGGCGCCCAGTTCCCGAAATGACCGCTGTGCTGCGGCGCCCGCGGGCCGAACACCACCAGCTCGATGGTGGCGATGCCGCGTGCTCCGAAGGTGAGTGACGGGCGATTCGAATAGTGCAGCGGGCCATCGAAGATGATCAGCGCGTCCGCCTCGAGGGCGTCGCGATGCCGCTCCACCGCGTCGGGGAGATCGGGTGAACCAAGCTCCTCCTCGAAGTCCATGATGATCTTCAGGTCGAAGAGCTGCTCGAAGCCCTCTTCCTCCATGATGTCGAGGGCGGTGAGGAACATCCCCACCGGTCCCTTGGCGTCCGACGCCGACCGCGCGAAGATTCGCCAGTCCGGGTCGATGGCGGTCTCCGACAGGCGGCTCCACTCGATCTCCTCCCAACCGTCTCCGGACGCCTCCTTGAGCACCGGAGTCCAGGCGTCCTCCTGCTCCCAACGCGAAGGATCGACGGGCTGCCCATCGATCTGCAGATAGATCAGGACCGTCCGCTCGGCCCCCCGGACCCTTCGCTCGGCCAGCAACAGCGGGAAGCCGGCGGTCTCGAGCTCGCTCACCCCGAACGAGCGGCTCTCGAGAGTGGAGCGCATGAAGTCGACGTTCGGGCGAAGATGCTCCTCGGGATAGTGGGCGTCGTTGGGAATCGAGAGAAGCTCCCGGAAGAGCTCGAAGGACTCGACGGCCGAGCCGCGAGCGAGTCCCGCGAGCGCGGCGGCCCCGGACGGCTCCGCTCCGAGAGCCAGGCCTGCGCCCAGGATCAGAGAGGCGCTGATCGCTACCGCGAACACAGCGCGGCGGTGCGGGCGCCCCTCGATGCCCCGCTCTCGGCCGGGAAGTGAGTCCAACGGCTACCTCAGCGCCTCGACGGCCGCGTCCTCGGTGTCGAAGACATCGAAGACGGTGATGATCTGCGTCATACGGAGGATCTCGCCGACGTTGGGTGGCGGCTGAGTCAGAACCACACGACCACCTATGTCGTCCATCTTGCGGTAGGCCGCGCCGAGCTCGGCCATCCCCGACGAGTCCATGCTGCGGACCTTGGCGAGATTGAGGACGACGGCCTTCGAGCCGCCATCGACGGCGGCATCAAAGGCCTCGCGCATTGCGACGTCGCCGCGCCCGATGTTGATTCTCCCCTCGAGAGCGATGACGGTCACGCCCTCCCGCACGCGCGTGGATACGTTCATGACTCCTCCTTTGCCGCCGCCGAGTCCCCATCGGCGGGCAGACGCTTGCGCATCGTCACCTGAGATCCTCCGTCGAACCGGAACTCGACCTCGTCCATCAGTTGACGCATGAGGAAGATCCCCCGGCCGGTTCCCTTGAGAATATTCTCCGGCGCCAGGGGATCGGGAAGATCGTCGGCGTCGAACCCTTCGCCCTGATCCTGGATCCGGATCATGATCGTCTCGCGACCGATCTCGAAGGTGATGTCGGCGGTCTTGTCGGGGTCCTGTTGATTCCCGTGCTTGATCGCGTTGGCGGCCGCCTCGCGGATCGCCAACGTCATGTGCTCGGTCGTCGCCTCATCGAAGCCGGCGAAGCGCAGGCAGGCCTCGGTCACCGCGTCGACGAGATCGATGTTCTCGTATTCGCTGGCGAGACTGAGATGTATCCTGCGCATCGAGCACTGCGCTCCCTGTGGCCCACGGGGGATCCACCTATCGACTGGACCTCGAGTCGGGCGAAGCATACCACCGCCCCGAACCGTCCCGAGGGCACCGGATGTACCCGGCCGCGGGGGCGCCCGTCAGGCGCCCGTCAGGAGGACATGCCGATCGCGAAGCCGGCAGGATCCTCGGCGATCGCCGCGGCGAGCAGTTCGTCGAGCCTGCCCTCGACGCTCACCATGGTCAGCTCGACTTCGTCGAGAACCACGATGTAGATGTTGCGAATACCCTCCTCGGGCTTCTGGCGCACGAACATCCAGACGTGCTCGTCCTCCTCGCGGGTCCGCACGACGAGACTCCATCCCGCCTCACCAAGGCGTCGCATCAGTTCGGGCGGAGGCTCGATCTCGTCGAGCGGCGGCAGCGAAACGACCCGGTAGGTGCCGATATCGACGCGCTTGACGCTCCTCAACAGGTCGCGCAGCTCTTCGTCGTCGGCCAGGGCCCAGCCTCCGAGACCGCGCGCGACGCCCAGCCGGAAGCTCCCCAACCGCAGGTGGAACTCCTTCTCGAAGCGGGCACCCTCGATGCTGCTCTCGAGCTCGGCGCGGACACTGCTGACCGCCGGTGAGTCCTTGCAGGCCGACAGCAGGCCAACCAGGAGACAGACGACAATGACGGATGCTCGGGACACCTAGTGCCCCCCGTCCGCGTCCCGACGTCGATCGGGTTCGAATCCCTCGATATCGAGCGCCGGGATGTCCAGGGAATCCGCCAGCTGCGCCAGCAGCGCCAGATCGAGCCGTCCGACCACGTTGACCACGACGACCTGGTCCTCGGGCTCGAGGATCAGGACCGTGGTCCCCACCATGTCACCTTCGACGACGCGCATGAAGACATGCAGCTGCTCGTCGTCCTCGCGCAGCCGTATGAAGGCCTCCCAACCATTCTCGTCGAGCCAAGCCGTCGCCCTCTTGAAGCCCTGCTCGAGCGTCGGCAGCTCGAGATCCTCGGTCTCGGCGATTCGCACCCGGATACCCTGAAGTCCCCGGACCAGTTCCGAGAACTCCGGGTCCTCGTCGTCGAACGCCGCAGCGATCAGCTCGAGCATGCTGCCGGCGAGATTGATCTCGAGGCTGAGATCTTCCGGCTCCATGAAGCCGAGCTCCTCGACCGGGAAGTATCCGGGGTGCGCTTCGACCTGGGCGCCGGCCGGTGCCGCCAGCACCAGGAGAAGGAGTGACGCCAGAATCCCCGCGCAGCGGCTCGTCGTGGTTCGCCTTCTACGTCTCATCGTGTCTCTGCTCCTCCTGTCCGGGCAATCGTCGGAGCACCCGGAAGCCAACCGCGGCCGGTGCCGCCGCACCCTCCACGATCAGCTCGTCGCGCAATTCCCGGCCCGTGCGTCGACTGGCCCTGGAGACATAGGCTAGCGCCAGCCGAGCCTCGGCGGCGGCCTGTCGAACGCGGGCCTCATCGAACGGGGGCTCGGCAACCTCGGACTCCGCGGGCGAAGCCGCCGTGGCGACCACCGACGCAGCAGACCCGGAGCGCTGCCAGGGCACGAACACGGCAGCGGCCAGCGCCGCCGCCGCCAGAAGTCCCGCTCCGACCAGCCGGCCCGAGGTCCACCAGCTCCAGGGGCCCGCGACCCTCGCGGGGTTGCGCCCCCCAGCAGCCCTCTCTTCGGCTCGCGCTGTTTCGAGGACGCTCTCTATCACCGCGGGCGGCGTGTCGAACGACGGCAGGGCCCGCAACTCGTCACGGACCACGCCAGCCAGCTCGAGCTGGCGGCGACAGGCCGTGCACCCTTCGAGGTGACGCTCGACCCGCTGCCGTTCGGGAGCCTCGAGATCGCCATCGAGGTGGGCTTCGAGCAGCTCCTCGACACCGGAACAGTTGTCGAGCTCAGAGCGCCGCCACATGGATGTCCCTTTCGGTCAGTTTCTCTCGCAACATCTTGCGCCCACGATGCACGTGAACCTTGACGCTGTTGAGCGGTGTCCCCAGCGCCTCTCCGATCTCCTTGTAGGTCAGGCCCCTGATCTCGCGCAGCAGCACGGCGCTCTTGTAGGGCTCTCGCAGGCTCTCCATCGCTTCGAGCACCTCACGGCGCAGACCGCCCCGGTGAGCCTCCTCCTCGGGGGTCGGACCCTGCATCGGAACGCGCTCCGCGGCCTCCTCGTCGCCGCTCTCCGGAAGAGCTCTGCGGGCGGAGCGGAGTCGACGCAGGCTGTCGTAACAGAGATTCCGCGTCACCTTGAGCAACCAGGCCTCCAACCGGTCGACGTCGAGCGTCTCCCAGTGGTGCCACATCCTCAGGAGAGCCTCTTGCGTCACGTCCTCCGCCTCCTGTCGACTGCCGAGAAGATAGCGCGCGAAGGTGAAGACGCTGCGTTGATGTTGAGACACCGCGCGCTCGAACTCGATCAAGCGTCCTCCCGCGTGCAGGACGAACCCATCACGGGAAAGGTTACATCGACGGCGAGCGCACGGTGGCCCGACCGCTAGAAGCGGCCGGGCCGGGCAGTCTCACGACCCGATCTTGCGGCTATTCCGTAACCTGGATCGTCCTGAGGAAGACGATGAGCTCGCGGATCTTGCGGTCGGCGCGCTCCTCTCCCCCCTCCTCGACCGGAGCGTCATCGGACCAGGGGCTCTGGAAGACATCTCCCCAGATGGGCATCTCACGACGTCCGTGACCCCTGACTTCGTCACGTCCGTCGATGATCGCGTAGAGCGCTTCCTCGGGCCACTCTCCGTAGCGCTCCTCGATCCGGGTGAGATCGGACGGCTCCACGGTGAGGAACTTCGAGACGTTGCCGTCTCCCTGGCCTCCCTTGCCGTGGCAGTTCTGGCAGTACAGTCGGTACGACGTTCGGCCGTTGCCGGCCATGAAGCCTGCGCCCTCCTCGTGCGCCCGGGAGGGAGTGTCGGCCAGCACGGTCAGCGCTGCCAAGACCAGGCACGCGACGAGCCAAACTCCGCTGGAACGAGACATGGGCACCTCCTTCGTTTTCGTCCGTTCTTCGACTCGAGCTCAGGCTAACGCAAGCCCATTGCCGGCGCGCCATACTCGAGGGTAGGCCCCCAGGGGTGGGTGCGTCCCGCACCTTCCTACAGGTCCCCGATGAGCTCGCCGATCCGCGCCAGACCGGCGGTCACGTAGTCCTCGGGAGGACCGAAGCTGATTCGCAGATGCCGCTCGACGCCGAAGTGCTCGCCCGGCACGATGAGGACACTCTTCTCGCGGATCAGACGCTCGACCAGCTCGAGCGACGGCAGGTCGAGGTGGTGCCGTACGAGTGCGATCGCGGCGGCCTGAGGGGCGACGACCTCGAAGAGCCCGTCGAATCCGTCGAGCCAGCTCTCGAGCACGGCGTAGCCGCGACGAACGTAGCGGCGGGTCCGCGAGATGATCCGCGGGCGCACCTCGGGCGACAGCGCGATCTCGGCGAGCCTGTTGGACAGCATCGTGCAGGCCAGCGTCGAGTACTCGTGACGTCGCCAGATCGACTCGCGCATCTCGGTCGGCGCGACGACCCAGCCGAGACGCAGCCCGGGCAGTCCGTAGGCCTTGCTCAGGCTGTTGAGAGCCAGCACCCGATCGTAGCGACCCCAGAAGGAAGGCGTCTGCCGGTCGCTCTCGCGCTCGGCTCCGGAGTAGACCTCGTCGGCGATGATCCAGGCGCCGACGCGGTCGGCGATCCGCACGATGGCGTCCATCTCGTCTTCGGTGAGGATGTAGCCGGTCGGATTGTTCGGGTTGCACAGGGCGATGGCGCGGGTCTGCTCTCCGACGATCGACTCGAGCTCGTCGAGGTCGGGCGCCCAACCCCTGGCGGAATCGAGGTGGTATTCCCGAACCTTGAAGCCGAGGTTGTGAGAGGTTCCCCAGGCGTGCAGGTAGTTCGGAATCATCATCGCGATCTCGCCACCCTCCTCGGCGAGCGTCTGCAAGCTGATCAACAGGGCTTCGCAGCAGCCCACCGTGACCAGGACGTTGTCCGCCGTGGTACCCGCCGCTCCCTGTCCCGACGCGTAGAGAGCGGCGATCCGCTCGCGCAGAAGATCGGTCCCCTCCACCCGCGGATAGCCCAGCTCGGTGGACAATAGGGTCTCGAGCTCGGTCTCGGGACCGAGAACGTCGCCGAGCGCCATCGGATGAACGCCGCTCTCGGAGAGGTTGAACTCGACCTCCTGCTCCCAGACCGACATCAGTCGTTCCATCTCGAACGGTTGGAATCGGGTCATGATCCTGTGTCTCCCTCCCCATTCGGGGTCTCGTGCACGGCGCGCCACACGGCTTCCGCCGCCTGGACGTCCTGCACGGCCAGGCCGGTCAGGTCGGCAACCGTGATCTCCTCGTCGCCGCCCCGCCCGCCGCCACCTCCCGCGAGAACGTTACCGAGCTCCACCACGTCGTCCTCCCCGATGAGCCCTTCGGCCAGAGCGTGGGCGATCTCGCCACGCTCGCGACACTGCGAGAGGCTGTCGGCGACGATTCGATCGGCGCGACCGAGAATCGAGGCCTCGAGCTCCTGCTTGCCGACGGTGTCGGAGCCGACCGCCGTGATGTGAGTCCCGGCATGAACGTCCTCGAGGTGCAGCAGCGGGACCTTCGACGGGGTCGCGGTCACGATCAAACGGCATCGGGATGCGACCTCGGCCGGCTCGTCGGCCGCGTCGACCGTGAAACCGAGCTCCGCCATCTCGCGACGATAGGCCTCCACGGCCTCCTCGCGCCGCCCCCAGACCACGACGTGCCGACAGGGGACGAGCTTGTTCAGCTCGACCACCTGCAGCTTCGCCTGCACCCCGGCGCCGAGGACTCCCACCGAGGAGATGTCGGGCGGCGCCAGGGCGCGAGCGGCGATCGCCCCGGCGACGGCGGTTCGCACGTCGGTCAGCCGCGCACGGTCGACGAGGGTGGCGACGGGGCGGCCGGTACGCTGCTCGAACATCAGCATCAGGCCGTCACCCGAGGGCAGTCCGAGGGCCGGATTGCCGTAGAACCCCGAAGCGACCTTGACGACGAAGTGTGCGCCGTCCCGCAGGTATCCGTACTTGATGTGCACCTCGCCCGGCGGGTTCTCGAAGAGCAGCTCCCCCACCGGTGGAACGACGGCTCGTCCCGCGGAGTAGGCCACGAAGGCCTCCTCGATCGCGGGTACGAGATCGATCGCTTCCAGGGCTCGTTCGATCTCGGCGAGCTCGACGACTCTCATCTCTCTCCCTCGCACAGGAGTCCACGCAGGGTGTCGAGCGAGACGTTGGCGCCGCACGCGACGACCACCGCCCGCTCGACGCCGAGCCGGCGCGCTTCCCGGACGAAGGCCGCCAGCGCAACCGCGGCGGAGCCCTCGATGAGGAGATGGTGGGCCTCGATGAACTCGAGCATCGAGCGACGGATCTCGTCCTCGGAGACCAGGATCCACTCTTCCACCAGCCGCGAGCAGGGCTCGAAGGTGATGCTGTCCGCCTCGACACCTCCCGCCGTTCCGTCCGAGAGGGTCGGCCGGGACTCCAGATCGAGAATGCGACCGGCACGAACGGAAGCGGCCATGACCGCGGAGTTCTCCGGCGAACAGCCGAAGACACGAACCTCGGGCCGCCGGTCGGCGAGGTATCCGGCCATCCCGCCCACCAGGCCACCACCGCCCACGGCGACGAATACCGCATCGACCTCGGGGAGCTGACGCTCGATCTCGGCGGCGACGGTCCCCTGCCCGGCCACGACGATCGGGTCGTTGTAAGGAGACACGTAAGGGAGGCCGTGACGCTCCGCGTGTTCGCGAGCTGCGACCTCCGCCTCGATACCGTCGTTGCCGTGAGCGCGAATCTCGCCGCCGAGACGGCGGATCGTGTCGAGCTTGGTGGAGGCGGCGTTCTCCGGGACGAAGACGAGAATCGGAACACCGACGCGCTGTCCCGCGTAAGCCGCGGCGGCGCCGTGGTTCCCTGTCGACGCCACCACGACTCCGGCGGCCCGCGCTTCCGGATCGAGGGAGAGCACGGCGTTGAGCGCCCCGCGAGCCTTGAAAGAGCCGGTTCGCTGGAGATTCTCCATCTTCACCCAGCAGGGTGTCCCGGCGAGCTCCTCGAAGCGGGGCGAGGGATCGAGTGCGGTGAGATGGATGTGCGGCCGGATCCGCTCCTCTGCCAACCTCACCCTCTCCGCGATCGATCCTCCCCCGGCAGACATCGGTGCCCGATTGTATCGGGCGCTAGAGGGAGTGAGCCCCCTTTTCAGCCGGCGCTGATGTCGTAGACGTAGAGCTTGTCCTGCTCGCGAAGATAGAGCCGACCGTCGGAGATCACCGGATGCGACCAGCTGAAGTTGTCGACATCCGGGATCATGAACGAGCCCCGCTCCTCGTACCCGCTGGGGGTGGCCTCGACCAGTACCATGAGGCCGTTCTGGTAGCGGAAGTAGAGATGCCCATCGGCGAACGTCACCGCCGCCGAGCTCTTCCCCTTGTTGCGCACCGGTCCCCAGGCGACCTCGCCACTATCGAAGCGAACGCTCACCGGGAAGCCCTTGTTGTGGCCGGTCCCGGTGTAGACGAAGCCCTCGTGGAGGATGAGGCCCCCGTGGTGGTTCTGCATCACGTCGGCCTCGAGGAAATAGACCTCCTCGGCGCGCACGCCGGACCCCTCGGCCACCAGTCGCACCAGCGCCGAGCCCGTTCCGTAGCCGCTCGAAGCGAAGACGAGATCGTCGACCACCAGCGGCGTTGTGATGTTGGCGATGTCGTTGGCGACCCGGTTGTAGCCCCACAGGAACCGTCCAGTCTCGGCTTCGAGTCCGATCAGCCCGCGACCGACGAGTTGCACGTACTGCCGTACGCCGCCACCCTCGGAAATGACGATCGACGAGTAGCCGGCGCCGTCCGCACCGGCGTCGCCGAGCTCCGGAATCCCGGCGCGCCAGATCTCCTTACCCGTGGCGGCTTCGAGCGCGACCACCATCGCGTCGTTCGAGCCCGGTGTCACCAGGACCCGGTCGCCGTCGACCAGGGGTGACTCGGCGTACTTCCAGTCGGTCGTCCCCATCGCCTTCATCAGGTCGCCGCCGAAGTCGTCGACCATGTGGCGGCGCCAGATCTCGCGACCGTCGGCGGCATCGAGACAGAGAAGGTCGCCCTGGGTACCCATGGCGTAGACGCGACCGCCCGAGACCGTCGGTGTCGCCCGGGGACCACCGAACTGGTCCTCCCAGCGGGGTCCGATCGCTGTCTTCCAGAGCTGCTCGCCCGTCTCGGCGTCGAGCGCGAGGACGTACTGCGTGCCGCCGATATCCCCCATGGTGTGGATCCGCCCGCCGACGATCGAGAGACTCGAATAGCCGCCGCCGAGACCTTCGGTCGACCAGGCGAGGGGCGGGCCGTCGGCCGGCCACTCGGCGAGCAGGCCGGTCTCGCTCGATCTGCCATCGCGCGTCGGACCGCGCCACTGCGGCCAGTCGGCGGCATCGACGACTCCGGCGCCGAGGGTGACGATAGCGAGGGCCGCCATCGCGAACACGATTGGGTTCCTGCCGATCTTCGATCTCATCGCCTTCAACTCCTCATCGCCTGTAACTTCTCCGTTGGTCTCGGGACGTTGTCCCGGCTGGTACGTACACCGTACCGCCTGGTTCGCCGGATGCTCCCGGATTTTGCAGTTTTTTGCATCTCCCGCCAACCGGCCAACCATGGAAGCCAGCGGCTGACGCCGTCGGCACTTAGAATACGCCCATCGTGACGACTCGACGGTTCCACCTCGCGCTTCTCGCTCTTCTTCTGCCGCTCGTCGTACGTCCCGGCATCGCCGACGAGACCCTGCCGGATCTCTCCACCCGGCGCGACGGCTCCGACTGGGAGCGCTTCCTCGGCCCGGGCGGCAACAACAAGTCGACCGAGACCGGCATCGCCACCCAATGGCCGAGCGAGGGACCGCGGCTGGTCTGGGGAATCGTCGTCGGCGAGGGCTACAGCGGTCCGACCGTCTCCAGGGGACGGCTCTTTCATTTCGATCGCTACGACGACGAGGCGAGACTCTCGTGCCGCCACAGCGAGACCGGGGAGCTGCTCTGGCAGGCCGGCTACCCGATGGAGTACGAGGACTACTACGACTACTCGAACGGCCCGCGCGCCAGCCCCCTGGTGGATGGCGACCGTGTCTACACCTTCGGCGTCGAAGGTCGCCTGCGCGCGCACCGTGTGATCGACGGTGAGCTGATCTGGGACGTCGACACGACGAAGCGATTCGGAGTGGTCAAGAACTTCTTCGGTGTCGGCTCGACCCCAGTGGTCGAGGGCGATCTGCTGATCGTCCCGATCGGAGGCAGCCCCGCGGGGGCGCCCAAGATCCACAGCGGCGAGGTCGCCGGCAACGGAACCGGAATCGTCGCATTCGACAAGATGAGCGGTGAGGTGCGCTACAAGGTCTCGGACGAACTGGCGAGCTACGCGAGTCCGGTGCTCACCACCATCGGCGACCGGCGATGGGGATTCGCCTTCATGCGCGGCGGTCTGCTCGGCTTCGAGCCCGAGACCGGCAAGGTCGATTTCCACTACCCGTGGAAGGCCAAGGTCCTCGAGAGTGTGAATGCGGCGAGCCCGGTGGTCGTCGACGAGACCGTCTTCATCACCGAAACCTACGGACCGGGGAGCTCCCTGCTGCGGGTCGAGCCGGGCGGCTACGAGGTCGTCTGGAAGGACGGGCGACGCAACCAGGCGATGGCGACCCACTGGAACACGCCGATCTACCACCAGGGCTACCTCTACGGGTCGAGCGGTCGCAATACCGGCGACACCGAGCTGCGAGCGATCGAGCACGGCACCGGCAAGGTGGCCTGGAGCGAGCCCAAGCTCACCCGCAGCACGCTCCTCTACGCCGACGGCCACCTGGTGGTCCTCGGAGAGTACGGCGTGCTCCGTCTGGTGCGAGCCACACCAGAGAGCTACGAGCTGGTCGCCGAGGCCGACCTCGGAAAGATCAACCAGCGGCTCCCCTCCGCCGACGGCGAGCCCCGAACGACACCGCTCCTCTCCTTCCCCAGCTGGAACGCCCCCGTCCTTTCCCACGGGCTGCTCTACCTGCGCGGGAAGGACACGCTGATCGCGCTGGAGCTGATTCCACCCGAGGCGAACTGAGGATCCGACTCCGCCGACCTGCGGTCCGAGTCACCACCTAGTCACCGCGAGCCGTGGCACGCGGGAACAGGCGTGAAGCGATCCACTCCGGGTACAGCTCGCACACGGTCACCTCGAGTCCCTCGACCCTCAACCGGACGGGGCCGGCCCTTCACGTCTACAACAGCGACTACACCCTCCTCGAACTGCTCTCCGTCGAACGAGACCAGATCATGACCGAGCGCCACGGCGTCTTGGAAGTGATGCTCCGAGGCCAGAAGCCCATCGCTGAACGAGCGGATTGTCAACGGAAACTCCGGTTCGGGCGGCCTGCGCGTCTTGGACTCCTCCAGAAGCCGATGCACTCTCTCGTCGTTCCTCAGATCATTGAAGTGGTCCAGGGCGTCCCCACGCCAGCTCTCTTCTTCTCGCAGCCATCGATCCCGTATCTCCTCCAGCGACAGGTCGCGGACGACGAAAAGGTCCCCGAAGACCTCCATGTTGGCATCCGGCGCCGGAATCGGGACGACATCAGACAATCCGACAAGCTCCACCCGCAGCTCCTGACCACAGGCGTTCCAGGCGCCGTCGAACAGCTGCACAAACTCCTGCGCCTCATCTGCGGCTTGCTGCTCAGCAGCCTCACGGGATGGGGCCCTCAGAAGAAGGACCCTCTCATCGATCTTCATATACCCCTCGAACGAGTGGTCGCAAGTGGAGTTCGGGGTATCGACAGCTCGGATCGCGAAGAGGCCCCTGTAGGAAAACCAACGCTCGTCGCTCATGCCTGCCTCATGGGTGCCGCCTCATGTCGGTAGCACGCTACTCCAAGATTGCGCCCGGGACGGACGAGAAGACGCCTGGGCAAGCCCGTCTCGCAGCCACACCCCACGACCTCCCGTCTCGGCACGGCCATGGCGGGATCGCCCCGCTCCGCTCGCTGGGCACGGCCGGCACGGAGGCCGGCCGCTTCAGAGGGAGGCTGGGCTCAGCCCTTGGCCTCCTCCGCCGCCTCGATCTCCGGCTCCGGCTCCTCCGGCGCGTTTACGGCCGGGATGTCGTAGGTCTCGAAGAGCGTGTTGAAGGCGTCGAGGGACTCGGTGAGGATGCGGTCGCGCTCGGCGGCGTAACCCTCCCACTCGGTCTCGATGTCCTCGTAGCGACGACGCATGCCCTGATTGATGGGCGGTGCCATCGAGTCGACCTTCGACATCAGGTCCATGTAGTCCATGTTGAGCTGGTTGGGGAAGTTGATGATGTCCTGGAAGGTCCGGGACTTCACCTGCACCAGCTCGGCCTCGAGAGCATCGATGGCTTCCGTCACCTCCTTGCCGGCACCCTCGAACTCCTCCGCCGCCTCGTGCCCCGTCACCCGCTCGAGCGCCGACTCGACACGGCCCTTGACGCCGCGCAGGTCGATCACCGTCTGATGGATCTCGCTCACCCGCTCGGCCAGGGCGAGGATCATCGCCTGCTGTGCGGCGTAGTCTTCCGGCGTCGCCGGATGCCGCGGATCGGGCTCGACCTCGATCGGCTGGGTGGCTACTTCGTCTCCGAGCGTCAGCCGCGCGTGATAGGTCCCCGGCGGCACTCTCGGTCCTCCCAGCGGACCGAAGCTGACCAGGCCCTCCACCTGCACCAGGTCGTCGCGCCGCATGTCCCAGGCGAAGCGATTCATACCCATCTTGGTCGTCAGGACCGTCGGCGGAATCTGGAAGAACGGATTGGGCGGCGGAGGCGGACCGGAGGGCTTGTTCGAGACCGTCCGCAGCACATTGCCGTCGCCGTCGAGGATCTCGAGCTTGAGCTCTTCCTCGGACTCCGCGGTCAGCTCCTCGTCGAGCACGTAGTGCAGCACGACGCCTCCTGGCGGGTTGGCGCCGAGATTGGCGCGCGGCAGGGAGAAGCCACCACCGCCGCCGCGACGCGCCGGCGCCGGAGCCAGCAGGTGAAGTCCACCAGCCATCTCCTCCGAGAGCTGCTGCAGCGGAGACAGGTCGTCGAGAATCCAGAAGGCGCGACCCTGTGTCGCCGCCACCAGATCGTTGTTGCGAATCGTCAGATCGGTGATCGGGACCACCGGAAGATTGAGCTGCAGCGGCTGCCACGCAACGCCTTCGTCGAAGGAGACGTGGATTCCGGTCTCGGTCCCGGCGTAGAGCAGGCCCTGCCGCTCCGGATCCTCCCGTACGACGCGAACGAACGAGCCCGAGGGCAGATCCCCGACGACGCTGCTCCAGGTCGCTCCGTAGTCGCCGGTCTTGTAGGCCATCGGCTCGAAGTCACCGAACTTGTAGCGGGTCACGGCCAGGTACGCCGTGCCCGGATCGTGAGGCGAGACCTCGATGGCGTTGATCATCGATTCCCGCAGGTTCGGAGGCGTCACGTTCGCCCAGTTGGCACCGTCGTCCCGGGTGACGTGCACCAGACCGTCGTCGCTTCCGACCCAGATCGTCCCCCGCTCGTGTGGTGACTCGACGATGTAGAGGATCGTGTTGTAGACCTCGCCACCGGCGGCCTCGTTGGTGATCGGACCGCCGCCGGCGCCCTGCTTCTCCGGCTCGTTCCGGGTCAGGTCCGGGCTCATCTCTTCCCAGCTGACGCCCCTGTCGGAGCTTCGCAGCACCACGTTGCCGCCGTGGTAGAGGATGCTCGGATCGTGGGGTGAGGCCACGACCGGGTTGTTCCAGTTGTAGCGGTACGGCATGTCCTCGGCGTTCATGCCGAGACCCATGAACTCATACGCCATGACGCTACGAGTCACCTGGGTCTCCATGTTGTACTCGTCGATGCCGCCGACGATGCAGGTGCCGTAGGAGAGCGTCGGATCGTCCGGATCGAAGGCGACCCAGGCGCTCTCGCAGCCGCCGACCGGGTGCCAGTTCTCACGCCCGATGCCGCGGCCGTGCGAACGGCTGGCGATGGCGACCGAGGTGTTGTCCTGCTGGCCGCCATACACCCAGTAGGGATCGCGGTTGTCGGTGATCACGCGGTAGAACTGTGCCGTCGGCTGATTGGTCTGGGTCGACCAGGTCTTGCCGCCGTTGTAGGAGACGTTGGCTCCGCCGTCGTTGGCGTTCACCATCACGTTGCTGTTGTCGGGGTGTACCCAGAGGCCATGGTTGTCGCCGTGGGGCACACGAACGTTGGAGAAGGTCTTGCCGCCGTCGATCGACTTCATGAACGGCGCGTTGAGCACGTAGACCGTGTTCTCGTCCTGCGGATCGGCGAAGACGTGGATGTAGTACCAGGCACGAGCGCGCAGGACGCGATCGCTGTTGACCAGGTTGAAGCTCTCACCGCCGTCGTCCGACCGGTAGAGACCGCCCTCCTCCGCCTCGGCCATAACCCAGACACGGTCGGAGTTGGCCGGCGTAACGGCCACCGAGAGCTTCCCCATGAGCTCGGGAAGCCCCTTCTCGAGCTGCTTCCAGGTGTCGCCACCGTCGGCCGATCGGTAGACCCCGGAGCCGGGACCGCCGCTGATCACTTTCCAGGGAAGACGCTGGTGATCCCAGAACGTCGCGTAGAGGATGCGCGGGTTGTTGACGTCCATCGCCAGGTCGCTGGCCCCGGCCGTCGGTTCGGAACCCTCGAGCACCTTCTCCCAGGTCGATCCGCCGTCGGAGGAGCGGTAGATACCACGATCCTCGCTACCCACGTAGGGGTTGCCCTGCGCCGCGACGTAGACGAGGTCCGGATTCTGCGGATGAACGCGGATGGCCGAGATGTGAAGAGTCTTCTCGAGCCCCATGTGCGTCCAGGTCTTGCCGCCGTCGGTCGAGCGATAGATGCCGTCACCGCTCGATGTCGCGACGCCGCGGATGCAGCGCTCGCCCATACCGACGTAGACGACGTTCGGATCCGATGGCGCCACGGTGACGGCGCCGACCGAACCGGTCGCGAGCTGGCCGTCGGTGACGTTGTTCCAGGTGTTGCCGCCGTCGGTGGTCTTCCAGACACCGCCCCCGGTCGCTCCCATGTAGAAGGTGAGCTGATCCTGGACGACGCCCGCCACGGTGGTGGCGCGCCCGCCACGGAAGGGGCCGATATTGCGCCACTTCATCTCCTGGTAGAGAGAGGGGTCGACCGCGTAGTCGACCTCCTCCTCCTGGGCGACACCGAACAGCGGCAATCCCAGAAAGCACAGAACGAGACTGCCTGCCACGAACGCGGAACGACCGAACGAGCGACGATTCATCGCCACCTCCCCTGGTGACCCGGAGGCCACTTATAGTAGTTGCGGCCGCCGATTGTATCGGACGCGCACGCCACCGCGACCCACCCGGAACGGTGGGTGTGACCTCGACGAACCTCCGGGAGGTCCTACTTGCGCGCCCGCGGCGTCATGTTGGTCTCCATGCGCTCGCCGTCACGCATGAAGACGACCGTCAGCGGGACGTCGATCTTCACCGCGTCCAGGGCGTAGGTGTAGTCGTAGATGTTGGCGATCGACTGGCCACCGAACTCGACGATCACGTCGCCCTTGCGCAGCCCGGCCTCGTCCGCCGGCCCGCCCTCGATGACGCCCGACAGCAGCAATCCCTCGACCTCAGTGGCGTAGTCCGGAATCGTCCCGGTGAAGGCGCGAACGGTGTCCCGATCTCCCTGCTCCTCGCGTTTGCGCTCGACCTGGACGAACTGTGGCGCCTCGTCCAGCGCGACGACCTTGGTCGCGATGAGGGTCCCGAGCCTCGCCACCCGGGCGAGATCCTCGTAGTTGATCGCTTCGGCCCGATCGGAGGGACGGTGGTAGTCGGTGTGACTTCCGGTGAAGAAGTTGAGCGTCGGGATGCTGGCCTGGTGGAAGGCCGAGCTGTCGGTCGGCAGGTAGGGGTCCTGCTGGAGCGACAGGTCGAAACCGACCGGAACGTTCGACCGCTCGATGAGTCCGGACCAGACCGGACTGGTACCGACGGCCTGCAGGGTCAGCCGGTTCTCCTGTGAGCGGCCGACCATGTCGAAGTTGATATAGGCCGCGATCTGATCCATCGCGATCGGTCCCTCGTTGACGAAGTGCGTCGAGCCGAGCAACCCGAGCTCTTCTCCCGACCAGAACGCCAGGACGATGTCGCGCTGATGCACGGAGCGCGACAGGGTCTCGGCCGCGGCGAGGACCGCCGCAACGCCGGAGGCGTTGTCGTCGGCTCCCAGGTGAGGCTTGTCGATCTCGTCCTTGTCGGCGAGAGAGTTGCCGTGCCGGCCACGTCCGAGATGATCGAAGTGGGCGCCGAGCACGACAAAGCGCTTCTCCGCCTCGACGCCGTTCGCCGCCGGAA
This sequence comes from Candidatus Multivoradales bacterium, assembly GCA_965223875.1. Taxonomy (GTDB): domain Bacteria; phylum Acidobacteriota; class Thermoanaerobaculia; order Multivoradales; family JAHEKO01; genus CBDCXS01. The sequence goes on from OZ245024.1 coordinate 1,077,783, forward strand.
AGTAGCCCGCGACGTTGTATCCCGTACGCCGCTCCCGCTCGACCGCGACATCGAGCGTGACCTCGACATCCGGCACCTGGAACCCGGTGACGTGCGGATTGCCGGTATCGAGCTCGCTCTGGATCTCGGCCAGCGTCCTGCCGGTCGACTCGAGAATCGCCGCCGCGACGTCGGCGCCGATGCTCGCTCCGACGATGCCCGAGCCGGCGATCGCGGTGTCGAAGCTCATCGGGATGGTCTCGCCGGCGTTGGGGGAGTTCGGCCCGGTGACCACCATGATCGCCTTGGCTCCGCGCTGGCGCGCCGCCAGCGCCTTGTAGCGCAGCCCCGAGTAGCGGGAGAGCTGGCTGCGCACGTCCTGATCGACATCCTCCGGGATGTAGCGCAGCACCAGAACGATCTTGTCCTCGACGTCGAGGGTCGCGTAGCTGTCGTAGCCGAAGTCCTGACTCTCCGGAACGACCAGACCGTAGCCGGCGAAGACGACCTCGCCGGTCGCCGAAGAGGAGTCGGAGAACGACAGCGCCCGTACCGTCTCGGTATCGGCCCAGGTCTTTCCATCGCTGAGCGAGACGGAGGAGCCCGCGTCGTTCACGCCGGCGGTGAACTCGAACGGCAGTCGGAAATCCTCGGCGCCCGGAAGCGGCTCGGCGCCGAGACCTTCCAGAGCCTCGACGAGATAGTCCGCGGCGAGCTTCGCGCCCTCGCTGCCCGTCAGCCTGCCCTCGAGCTCGGCCGAAGCCAGGTACTCGACATGACGACGCAGCGACGCCTCTTCGGCGACTGCCGCCGAGGCGAGCAGGATGGCGGCGATGAATGGAGAGAATGCCCTACGAATCATCCGAGGTCGTCTCCGATCCGGACCCGCGCGGCGGACTCGCCGCGAGAGCCTCGAGAGCGGCCTGGTGATTCCAGGTCGCCATGTAGATCTGTCCCTTCTCACTTCCTCGTGTCGAGGTCCAGGCGAGTGAACGGCCGTCCGGTGTCGGCACCGGCAGACCGTCGAAGCCGTCGGTGTAGGTCACCCGCACCGGATCGCGAGTCCCCTCGACGTCGACGATGAAGATCTCGAAGTTGGCGAAGCCGAGCTTGTTGGAGGCGAAAAAGACGTACTCGCCCGACGGATGCACGTACGGCGCCCAGCTCATCGAGCCGAAATCGGTCAGCTGCTTCTGATCGCTGCCGTCGAGGCGCATGCTCCAGACGTCGGCGATCAGACCTTCCTCGTCGAAGCGGCGCCAGATGATCCGCGAGCCGTCCGGGAAGAAGAACGGTCCACCGTCATAGCCCGGCGTGTCGGTCAGGCGGCGCTGGCCGGTGCCGTCCGCCGCCATGATGTAGATCTCGCCGAAGTAGGACGGGTTGAGCTCGAGCTGCTTCGCCTCCTCGGGGCTCAGCTCTCGACCGTAGGCGTCGCGCATCGAAGAGAAGGCCACCCACTCACCATCCGGCGAGTAGCTGGCCTCCGCATCGTAGCCTCGCACATCGGTGAGCCGTACCAGCTCGCCGGACGCGGCATCTTCGACATAGAGCTCCATCTCGGCATCGTAGTCCCAGGCGTAGCGACGCTCTTCGCGCGAGGCCCGCATCTCGAGCTCCTCCGCCTGGAGATCGGCCGAACGCGGGTCGTGGTGGGTCGAGCCGAACAGGACATCACCGGTTTCCGGGCGGAGAAACGCACACGTCGTCTTGCCGTGACCGGGCGAGACGCGGCGGGTGTCCCCGGTCTCCATGTCCATCAGGTAGATCTGGTAGAAGGGGTTCCCCTCTTCGCGCTCGCTCTGGAAAACCATGCGCTTGCTGTCGGGCGAGAAGTAACCCTCGCCGGCGCGCAGGCCTTCGAACGTCAGCCGGCGCGTCCGCGTCAGGAAGTCGCTCTCGACGTACCCCTCGGTGGTCTCCTCGGCCGGTGACGCCATGGCGCCGAAGAGCGACGCCAGCGCGACGCCGAGCACCCACCCCACGCGCCTCACCGCGGCGTGTCGTCGCCGGTTGCGGTTCCGGACGCCCCGCATTTCTGTAGGGCCCTACCAGCTCGACTTGGTGACCCCGGGCAGGTCGCCACGGAGCGCCAGGTCGCGGAGTGCGATACGCGACAGACCGAACTTGCGGTAGTAGCCGCGCGGACGACCGGTGAGGTTGCAGCGGTTGCGGACCCGGGTCGGACTCGCATCGCGCGGCAGCTTGCGCAGCGCCCGATAGGCCTCGTCCCGCGAGTCCTCGGAGACCTTGGGGTCTCGGATGATGGCCAACAGCTCGGCCCGCTTGGCCTTGTACTTCTCCACCTGGCGCTTGCGATGCTCGTTGCGCGCGATCTTGCTCTGCTTGGCCATTCTCTACTCGCTCTCCACAGCCGTGCCCGACGTGCGGGCCCCGCGGTCACCGAAGCGCTTGCGGAACTTCTCGATGCGCCCGGCGGTATCGACGAAGTGCTGCTTGCCGGTATAGAAGGGGTGCGAGGCCGATGAGATCTCGAGCCGGATGACGTAGTGATCGACGCCATCGATGGTCCGCACCTCGTCACTCGTCATGGTCGACTGCGTGACCAGCTCGTGATCCGCACCGACGTCGAGATAGACGACCGGATGATATTCGGGATGGATACCTTTCCTCATGCTCACTCCATGTACACGACACGAGCCAGAATCCGCACAGCTTCCCTTGCGCAAACCGGCGGATCCGGCGCGAAGCGCAATACTAAGTCAATCGAGGGGGCACTGCAACCCTTGCCGGGCCTTGCCTATTGGATGGCTCGAGCGACTCGTGAGCCCGTGATCTCGAGCGACTCGAGCCAGCCGCGCGCGGTCGGATCGAGCGCGACCACCTCGGCGTCGATCTCGGCCGCCAGAAGCCGCGCGCCCCGGTCTGAGACCCCGACCTGGCTGAAGACGACCCGCACTTCGAGACCGCGGACTCGCTCCACCAGACCGGCCAGTCGTACCGGCGAGGCTTCCTTGCCTTCGACCTCGATGGTCACTGTCTCGACACCGTATCTCGCCAGCAGGCGCTCCCAGGCGGGATGCTGGAAGACGGCCGGCCTCTTCTGTGGAGGGGTCAGGAGCTCGGACAGCAGTCGGTCGGTCCGCGCCAGGGCGCCCTCATAGGACGCCAGACGCGCTTTCACCTCGGCCCTGTCCTCGGGTCGTCGTCCGGCGAGCCAGGCCGCCAGCTGATCGGCGGCCACTTCGAGCCGATCGATGTCCATCCAGAGGTGCGGATCGCTCGCCGCGTCCTCTGCCACCGACCCGGTCAGGCGAATCCGTTCGAGTCCCCCCACCTCGCGAGCTACCGCCTCGAGGTGCGTGCTCTCGGCCGTCAGGAGCGGATGCCCTACCGAGAAGTAGAGGTCCGCCCGCGTCAACGCAATCGCCTCGCGAGGCGTCGGCGACCAGCTCTCAGGCGGCGTCGCGGGGGGCGTCAGCACCGTCACCCGCACCAGATCACCGCCGATCCGCTCGGCGAGCTCGGCCAGCGGCCCGATACTGACCGCGACCTCGAGCGGCTGGAGATCCTCCCCCGGCCTCGAGCTCCGCGTGCCGGCCGCCTGGGCTCCAACCGCCAGCGCCAGCCCACCCACGAGCCACGCCGCGGCGCTTGGACGACACATGGCGACGACCTCCGCGGCGACCCGGAGCTACTCCGCGGGCGCCAGCGTCACCGTGCGGGTCACCTGGTTGAAGGGTCCGGGCACCGCATTGCCCGCCGCATCGACGAGCTCGAGAGCGATCTCGACCTCGCCCAGAGGCAATCCCTCGATGACATGCGGCACCCACTCGGTGATCTCGAACTCGGCCCCGTTGATCGTCGCGCGCACACGGTTGCCCGTCGCCGAGATCTCCGTGTTGACCAGATAGAAGTCGAGCATGAGCCGCTCGGTGTCGGCCCCCGAGTAGGTCCCCTTGGGACGGCTGTAGAACATGTGCGGACCCGACAGGTCGATCTCGTCAGCCTCGCCGTCGCCGATCTGGACCTGACGCAGCAAATAGGCGGACGGCTCCTTGACGCTCTCGTGGTAGGAGCGCGAGAGGAAGGCCAGAACGACGTGCGAGCCCTCCGTCATCTCGACCTCGGCCGTCGGCTCGTAGTGTGCCGAGTAGGGACCGTTGTCGACGATGAAGTGAATGTGCTGCCCCTTGCCCGAGTTGGCCAGGCCGTTCTCGCCGGCGTCGGGGGTCTGGCTGCCCAGCTCGTAGCCCTCGACCGCGAACTCGAAGGTATTCGCTCCGCCCGAGCGTTCTGCGCTCTCGGCGAGAGTCAGGGTCGCGCCGGGGAACTCCGGCGAGTCGGGCATCGGCGTCAGAGTGATGCCGTGATCGGTGGCCTCGCTCGCGGGGACTTGCTCCGCCTGATGATCGGCGAGCGACTCACCGTCATCCGCGGCGCCACCGCAGCCAACGACTAGAACCGCCAACACGAGAGCGAGGTGGGGCGAAAGGAAACGGGGCTGTCTCATCGGAACTCTCCTTTCCTGCGTTGCGCGGATGGGTCCTCTGTTGCGCGGACGGGAGTGTCCGGTGCCCAGGGCCGAAAGACGCCCGGCAGGGTATCACGCGCCTCCTGGGGCACCCTGTCCGACCGACGCGTCGGTATCGTCCGGCGCGTTGACCTCCCGGCGGGGCGCCGTCCGTAGCGCCGACAGCTTGTCGCGCAGCCCGGTGGCGGCTTCGGCCGAGAGCATCAGCACGGCCTCCCGCCCCGAGACGCGTGCCGGCGTCTCGTCTCCGATCGGTGCGTAGAGCCGTAGCATCTCCGCCTCGACCGGCTCGCCACCCTCGTCCGGCTCCGGAAAGAGCCCGAAGCTCAGAGTGGGCGCGCCGAGATCTCCGAGCGACTCTCCGTCGACGACGCGGGCGGCCGCACCGCCCGAGATCTCGTAGAGGAGGTCGGTCGCGACACCGTATTCGATCGGCTCCCCGTCCCGGGTCCACTCGTTGTCGACCCTCACCAGCTCCGTGCGACCTGCTCGATCCTCGACCTCCACACGCCGGAGCTCGTAGACCTCGCCGGAGACCAGGTCCTTCGAGCGCCACTCGTCGGCAGCCCGCAGAGCGTGCTCGGTGAGCGTTGCCCGGGTGGTTACGATCTCGCCGTCCGCCGCCAGGTACGTCGGTGGAACCTGCTGGCCCTCGCCCCCGGGGATCGCCGCACCCGCCTCGGCAGCCGACTCTTCGGTCGCCGTCTCTCGTGCTCCGATCTGGAGCCGCATGGGGCTTGCCCCGCCGGCCAACGCGACCTCGATCGCCGCAACCGGGGGATCGAGCCCGAGCTGTCCCGCATCGACCTCACCGGGGCCGACGAAGCGCTCGGCTCGGAGACCCGTGATAGCGGAGACCAGCGCGTTGACCGCGATCTGATCGGCGCGATCCGCCAGAGGCGATTCGACCCAGAAGTCGTCGCCCCGCCTGGCCAGCACGACGCGTTCTCCACTCCGGTCGAGGACGATCCGCTCGATGGCGGCCCGCTGCCCGGTGAAGAGGTTCTTGTCCCTCCATTCGGACGGCTCCCTGGTCAGATCGGACCATATCGAGGAGGCGACGACGTAGACCGGGGGCTCGCCCTCGATCGCCAGAGTCATCGTGCTGGACGCCGGAACCTCCGCCCCGATCTCGAGAACGGTCTCACCGACGTCGGTCGTCAGTCGCACCCTCGCCCGAGGCTCGTCGAGGCCGACAGCGGCCCGCTCGACATCCTCGAGCGTACGCTCCTTCTCGAGCGTCGCCAGGCGCCGCATGAGGCCGTCGACCACGGCACTGTCGGCCCTCGCCACGACCGGCCGGTCGAGCTGCCACTCGCCGGCGGTCGCTCCGCTCGTCTCGTCGGGCTCCACCTCGGCGAGGCGCGTCAGGGCGACCGTCTCGGCCCCCCGCTCGATCTCGAGACCCATCACCTCCTCGGGCTCGATCGAGAGCACTCTCTTCTCACGCGCCTCGAGCTCATCGGTCGACGGAAGCTCGCGGCCGAACCAGACGAACGCCCCGAGCGCGGCGACCAGCACAGTGAGAATCAGCAGAGACTTCGGCTTCACCTGCTACCTCCGGCGCTTCAGGTGCACGGCAACACCGGCGGCCACGGCGAGTCCGGGCATGATCACCATGACGAGCCAGGTGATGGTCGAAAGCTGGCTCGCCGTCAGCGTCAGTTTGGTCTGCTCGGGCGTCTTGGGTGGTATCCCCACCAGGGCATCGCGCTCCACCAGCCAGTTCAGGGCGTTGGCTACCAGCACCGCGTTCGAAGCCTGCCGGATCTGTGAGTTGCTGGCGAAGTCGGAGTCGCCGACCACCACGAGCCGCATCTGAGACGCCGCCTCGTCGGCCGGCTCGGCGTCGCCCGCCGCCTCGGTGGTTGCGTCTTCCGCGCCGTCGAGGGCACCGGCCGACTCGACCCGCGCCTGCACGGCAACGGCCATCGAAACGGGGCCCTGACGGTCCTCGTCGTGGCGCTCGACCGCCGTCAGATTCACGAGATCGGTCTCTCCCCAGCCCTCACCGGAGGTGGTGAACAGCTCCACCACCTCGTCCGAAGCGGCCGCTTCGGCGGCGCTCACCGAGCGGGCGAGAGGCAGGATGACCTGTAGATTGGCCTGCCGCAGCGAACGGGTCACGTCGTGATCGCGGAAGTCGCCGACGAAGATCGTGTCGGGTCCGAAGAAGGGAATCGGATTGGCCGGATCGACGATGATGTCCTCGCCCAGCTCGACGCCGTACCCGGCGAGCAGGGGCTCGAGACCCGTGGGCTCGAGCCCACCGAACTGCGACAGCGTCGGATCGACCATCAGGAGCATTCGACCGCCCTCGAGCAGGTAGCGGCCGAGAACCTCGACCTCGGGCTCGATGAAGCCCGAGCGCGGCCCGGCGAGCACGATCAGGTCGGTCCCCTCCGGCACAGCCATCTCGCCGAGACTCGCCCACTCGTCGAGCTCGAAGTTGTCCTGTCCGAGAAGCTCGCCCAGGTCGCTCATGCCGGAGGGCGAGAAGTCGTTCATCCCGGCCTCGCCGTGGCCGGTGGTGAACAGCACCCGCGGCTTGCGGCTCTCCATCAGCTCGATGATCGCGCCGGTGAAGAGCTGTTCGCCCTTGAAGCCGGTCGCCTGCGGCGCACCGCCGTACTGCATCGCCGAGTAGTCGTACTCGACCAGATCCGAGGCATGGACGATTCTCCGGTCGTCGTCACTCTCGAAGACCACCACGTCGAGCTGCGTCAGCTCGTACTTGTCGACGAGTTGCTGGGCCTCGATCAGGTTCTTCTCCGGATCGACCACCCGGACCGACAGACGGCCCGACTGGCTCTGGTAGCGCTCGAGGAGCTCGCGTGCCTCGGCGTAGGCCTCCGACTGGGGGCCCAGCATCACGGTCGTCTGGATATCCCGATCGAGACTCTCGAGGACGTTGAGACTCTTCTCGGACAGCGAGTAGATCTGGCTCGAGGTCCAGTCGAACCGCTTGTAGTACTTCCAGCCGACGATATTGACCAGTACGGTCAGCGCCAGCGCCAGGAGCACTCCCGCCCCGAGCATCGAGCCCTTGACCAGTCCGCGCGATGTCGTTGTCCCGGGCATGTCTATCTCCACTTCTTGGCCTCGAGGGACCGGCTCGACAGGAAAAGGAAGAAGGCGGTCACCGACACGTAGAAGACCATCCGACGAGTGTCGACGATGCCGCGCGAGAAGTCCTCCATGTGCTGCCAGAGATTCATGTAGCCGAAGGCCTCCTTGAGCATCGGCGACTCGAAGAGACTCTCCATCAGGCCGAAGGTGAAGAACACCATCAGGATGGCGAAGGTCGCCAGAGCGGCGACGATCTGGCTGCGGGTGAGCGACGAGGCGAAGACACCTATCGCCAGGAAAAGGGCACCGATACCGAGGATACCGAGGTACCCCGAGGCCACGGGCCCCCAGTCGACGTCGCCGTAGGCGGCGATGATCGCCGCGTACAGCAGGCTCGGCAGCCAGAGCAGGGTATAGAAGACGAACGCCGCGAGGTACTTGCCGGCGACCACCTGGGCCTCACTGATCGGCGCCGTCATCAACACCTCGATGGTTCCGCTGCGCCTCTCCTCCGCCAGCAGACGCATGGTCAGGACCGGCGCGACAAACAACAGAACCAGCCAGAAGAAGATCGTCTGCCCGAAGAAGAACTCGAGTGGCGTCGCCGAAGCCGGCGTGCGGGGATCGGCCAGGAAGCTGACCAGAAACCAGAACACGCCGCCGTTGATCAGCAGCACCAGGGTCATGATCGCCCAACCGAGGGGCGAGAAGTAGTAGGCGCGGAGCTCGCGGTCGATCGTCGCCATCAGCCCCTTCATGAGGGCACCTCCTCGTCCCCGCCGGCGACGCCGGCGGTCGGCGCCTCCTCGCGAGTGGTCAGCCGAACGAAGATGTCCTCGAGCGTGACGCTCTGCTGCCCCAGCTCGAGGATCACCCAGCCCTCCTCCACCGCGGTGTGAAACGCGGCCTCACGCAGGTCCGCCCCGGGGACACATTCGATGGTGAACGTCGACTCACCGCCGATCTCGCTTTCGACCCCGGCTGCGCCCTCGAGCGCGGCGAGGCGCTCCGCCGCCCCTTGTACCTCCCCTTTCAGGCGCAGCCGCACGCGCGGGTTCCCCACCCACTGCCGGCGCAACGCCTCGGGAGTGCCCTCGGCAACGATCGCGCCCTTGTCGATGATCAGCACGCGGTCGCACAGTAGCTCGACCTCGGGAAGGATGTGGGTCGACAACAGGATGGTGTGCCGCTTTCCGAGACCGCGAATCAGCTCCCGGATGGCCACGATCTGCTTCGGGTCGAGTCCGACCGTCGGCTCGTCGAGAACCAGGACCCTGGGCGAGTGGAGAATCGCCGCCGCGAGCCCGACGCGCTGCCGATAGCCCTTCGACAAGGTCCCGATCGTCTGCCCCGCGACGTCGTTGAGCAGGCAGCTCTCGAGCACCGCCTCGACGGCCTGTTTCGCCTCGGAGCCGGACAGGCCCTCCAGGCGGCCGCGGTAGCTCAGGTACTCGCGCACCCTCATCTCGAGATAGAGCGCCACGTTCTCCGGCAGGTAGCCGATCTCGCGCCGAGCCACCTGCGGCTCCTCGAACAGATCGCGACCACCGATCGTCACCCTGCCGCCGGACGGCGGCAGGAACCCGGTCACCATGCGGATCGTCGTGGTCTTCCCAGCGCCGTTGGGGCCGAGAATCCCGACGATCTCACCTTCGTTCACCGAGAACGACACGCCGCTCACGGCCCTGAAGTCGCCGTACAGACGGGTGATTCCCTGTACTTCGATCATTCGCCTCCGCCTCCTTGTACCAACCGGACTCGACTCCGGACTCCGGCGAGCGCGACGCCCTACGGTGCGCTCGGGACGCTCCGAGCCGGCGCCCCGGAGCCGGATCAGCCCTTGGCCCGGAGCAAATACCGTGCCCCATCACCTTGCGGTGGCGAATACTAGCGAGGATCGAAACACCACGCAATCCTGGCGCGGTTGGACCCCTCGACCGCGTCAGCGTGACACCCGCGAGTCCTCGGTCGACACGCCGAGCCCGCACTGCACCAACGGCATGACATCGAGAATCGATCGTGCCTGGCCGAACCCGGCGGCCGCCGGACCCACCGCGACCAACGGCACCGGATTGCGGGTGTGGGTGCCGGTCGACACGTCCTCGAGGTTGCCGTGATCGCTCGTCAGCACCCATGTCAGATCTTCGGCACGTGCGGCTTCGAGTCCGCCGATCATGCGGTCGACCCGTCTCACCGCCTCCTTCGGCGCGATGCCCCTCTTGAGATGACCGGCGAGGTCGGTGACGAAGGTCTCATAGACGGTCAGATCCTGTCCCGCCGCGATGGCCGCCAGGTGGCCGCCCGCGGTCCAGGCATCGATCGGATCGAGCTCCATTCCGACCCGGCGACCGATCAGGTCCCGGCAGAGGTCCCAGGTCACGGCCTCTCCGGCGACCAGATCATCGACCATGCGCCGGGCGACCCCGGCCGACCGAGCCATCACGGTGGTGACTGAGGCGCGACGTCGGCCCGAGGCGAGAGCCGCGAGGTACTCCTCGGTATAGGCGTTGGCGAAGGTCACTGTCAGCCCGGCGTCAGCGGCGCCCTTCATCAGGTTGTCCTCCTCCACCAGCGCTCGCAGCCGGGGCCCCGGGAAGGCCGTCTGATGCCGCCCGAGCAACCGTGCGGCGTTGCGTCCGGTGAACAGGCTCGCCTGTCCAGTGGCGCTCTGCGGCAGCCCCTCGACCTCGAGGTTCGCGTCGAGTGCGACCAGCGCCACATCGCCCTCGCATCGGCATGTCTCGAGAGTCAGCGGCCCCCCGAGAAGACGATCGATCGCCGGCGTCGGGCAGGTCGAGAAGGGGTTCGAAGCGGACTCCGGCGCCAGCCCGACTCCATCGACAAAGAGCAGCAGAACCCGGTGGTAGAGTTCGCTCATGTCAGATTCCGACGCCTCGGCTCCCCGCCTCAAGTCGGCCTACGAGGCGGCCCTCGAGAAGCTCGAGTCGAGAGGCATCTCGCGGCCCGATGAGGAAGCCCTGTCGGAGACGACCCGGGAGGCGATGACCGAGGCGCGCCGGCGCGGCGACGCCAAGCTCGCCGAGCTCGAGATCATGCATCGGGACCACCTCGCCGGCGTCGCTGACCCGGTGGCGCGCGCCGAGGCCGAGGAGCGCTACCGTATCGATCGCCGGCGGATCGAGGAAGCGCTGGAACGCGAGCTGTCCCGCCTGCGCGAGGGCAGCGACGCCGCTCCCTGAGTCGCGGCCGCCGACGCCGAGCCGCCGCGGCCCTCATCCGTCGACCGCGAAGCTCTCACGGAAGCGACGGATGGCGGCGCTGCTGCCGCAAACGTAGACCTCGTCCGCCTCTTCGAAACGGAAATCGTCGGAGAACTCGACTGTCAGTTGTTCGTCGCGCTCCACCGCCACCACCGAGCACCCGGTCCGCTCCCGGATCTCGGAGTCCCGCGGGCTGCGGCCGCGCAGCCCGCCCACCGATGACCGCAGCAGCTTGAGGTGCGGGTCGAAGGCGATCGCGTCCTCGCCCAGCAGGCGTCGACTCAGAATCTGCCCCGAGACCTGGCTCAGCGAGAGGGCGAAGTCGGCTCCGGCACGATGGATGCTCTCGACGTTCTCGGCCTGGTTGACGCGGGCGATGATCGGCACCTCGGGTGCCAGGTCCTTGACCATCAGGGCGGCGAACAGGGTCGAGGTATCGGTATCGAGCGCCAGGATGACCGCTTTCGATCGGGCGAGATCGAGGTTCTCGAGAACGTCCGCATCGAGCACGTCGGCAACCACGTCGACCCCCGGACGGTCGAACCGGTCGATGACTCGCACTTCTTCACCCGCGTCGCGCAGAAGTTGAACGACCTTGCTGCCGACCTCACCGTAGCCGCCGACCACGAACGGCCCCTCGCCCCGCAGCATCATCGTGCCCTCGCACAGCTCCTCCACACGGCGCAGGTTCTCGACACCTCCGGCGATCACCAGGATGCTGCCGACCTCCATCCTGTCGCTCCCGGTCGCCGGAGCTCGCAGCTCGCCACCGATCCACTGACCGAGGACGGTCGCACCGGTCTCGTGCCCGATCCCCGCTTCCGCGAGCGTCTTGCCGGCGAGCGGACTGCCGGGCTGGATGCGCACCTCGAGCGTGCCCAGCTTGCTCCCGAGCTGCTGGATACCGGCGACCGTGGGAGCGATCCGCTCCGAGGCGCGGGCCGCGAGAGCCGCTCCGAGGACGTGTCGGGGCGTGAAGACCACCGTCGCGCCGGCCAGCATCATCGGCCGCCTGTGGACCGGCTCCTCGACCAGGGCCAACACGTCGCCCTCGAATCCCGACTGGCGGGCGCCCACGATCAGCGCCGCGTTCTGGTCGTCGGTACCGTTGGCGATCAGCGCTCGCGCCTCCGAGAGGTGTGCTCGCCCGAGCGCGTCGTCGTTCTGGCGTGCCGACAGGACGCGATGTCCCTTCTCGATCAGACGTCGAGCGACCGACGGATCCTCCTCGACGACGAGGACCAGGACGCCCTCCCTCTCGATCTCGTCGAGAAGTGTCGCCACGGCGGCGCCGTAGTGGAAGACCACCACGTGGTCGTCGATCGGCGGCACCCGGCGCGGCAACTTGACCTCGAAGCGACGCTCCAGAAACGGCACCAGGGCGATCGGAACGACCAGAAAGACCAGCAGGGCTCCGACGAACTGGGTCAGAACGACGAAGAGAACCATCAGCGGGTGGTGCCATGTGTTCTCGGAGCCGTACCCGGTGGTGGTCAGCGTCTCCGCCGCCCACTCGAGACTGCGCCAGAAGCCCCTCGGGCTGCCTTCGAGCTCCGCCATGCCTCCCATGTAGAGGAAGGTCACCACGAGAACCAGGACCGGCAGCGCGGAGAGAACGAGAATCAGTCGCTTGAGGGAGCCCGACACGGCGCTGATTCTAGCCTGCATTCTTCATCAGCGTTCGTCGCGAGACAACGGAGGAGCCCGAGGCGACAGAGCGCGTCACCGAGGGCACCGCGGTCGCATCCGCCGCGACGCCGCGAGGAGCGCGACCGAGCGCGGCGCCGCTGGCGCGGGGACATCCGGTGGCACGGTAGACCGGTGGTCGAGAAGGCGGTCTGGCCCCGCCTTCGCCGACCTATACTGCCGGGATGCCGGTTCGGATCGACAAGTGGCTCCAGGTGGCGCGCGTCTTCAAGACGCGCACCCAGGCGACCAAGGCCTGCAGTCTCGGTCGGGTGCGCTCGAACGACGTCATCTGCAAGCCACACCGGCCCGTGGCGCTCGAGGATCGCGTGGAGATTCGCTATGGCGACTGGACCCGGGTCCTGATCGTCAAGGAGCTGCGTGACCGACCGCTGCCCAAGGCCGAGGCGTCCCGGGTGTACGAAGAGATCAGCCCGCCGCGGCCCGAGAGGCGCCGGGACAGCCCGCTGGGCCCGATGCGTCACGCCCATCGCGAGCGCGGTGCGGGCAGGCCGACCAAGCGGGAACGCCGCCGGATGGAGCGACTCAAGGGCTAGCCCGAAACGCGATCTACCGCGTGTCGAACAGACGCAACTGACCCGCCCGGTTCCTAGTGGCCCCTGGCGAGCGGCCGGCAGTCTCCTCATTGACCCCCTCACCAGACTCCCGATCGTCGTCCGCCACCAGGTTCGAACTGCCGACGCCGAGCAGGCGGACGGGCCGCTCCCCCGCCTCCGTCTGCGCCAGCAGAGCCAGGGCGCGCCGGCGAATTTCCGTCTCGTCCCGAGTCGCCTCTCCCAGCGTGTGCGAGCGGGTCACGGTGGTGAAGTCCGAGTAGCGGACCTTCAACGTCACCGTACGCGCCCGAAGCGCCTTGCGGTCGAGCCCGGAGGCGACGCGCGCCGCCAGCCGCTCGATCTCGCCGCCGATCTCCTCCGGACTGGCGAGGTCGATGGCAAAGGTCCTCTCGGTGCTCAGGCTCTTGCGCCCCCTCGAGGTCGCCACGGGGCGATCGTCGATGCCGCGGGAGAAACGAAAGAGCGAGCGCCCGTGACGTCCGAACCGCTCGACCAGAGCGCCCTCCCCCCAGTCGCGGAGATCTCCGATCGTGCTCAGTCCGAGGCGATTGAGCGTCCTCTCGGTCGCCGGCCCGACGCCCGGGATGGCGCGAACCGACAGCGGCTCCAGAAACGCTCGCACCCGCTCCGGCTTGACCACGGTAAGCCCATCCGGCTTGTCGAAGTCCGATGCGATCTTGGCGACCAGCTTGTTGGGGCCGACGCCGACGCTGACGGTCAGCGAACGGTCTTCGCGAACGCGGCGCCTGACTTCCCGAGCGATCGCCGTCGCGCTTCCCCACTCGGCTATCTCGTCGGTCACCTCGAGGTAGGCCTCGTCGATCGAAACCGCCTGCACCCTGGACGAGAGCTGGCGGAAGATCTCGAAAACCTTCTCCGACTCCGCGCGATAGCGCGGGAAGTCCGGTGGCAGGAAGATCGCCTGCGGGCACAGACGCTCCGCGGTTGTCGACGGCATCGCCGAGTGGACACCGAAGCGGCGCGCCTCGTAGCTGGCCGCGGCGACGACACCGCGGCTTCCCGGCCGGCCGCCGACGAGCACCGGCTTGCCGGCCAGCGACGGATCGTCCCGCATGTGTATGGCCGCATAGAAGCAGTCCATGTCGCAGTGCAGGACTCGACGGGTCATGAGCCTCGGAGACGCTGTTCCGGCCCGCACTGTTCGTCAGGCTCCGTCACCAGGCGCGCGACCGAGGGCCCCGCAGGCGTATCCGCTGCGCTACGTCGAGGAGCGCGACCGAGCGCAACGCAGTAGACACGGGAAGATTCGACGGCGCGGTAGGAGACTGGTGAAGAATGCGGGCTAGTTCGGTCCCTCGGAGAACCGCATCGCCAGGACCAGATAGGCACCCAGGAGGATCAGAACGCCGAGAAGCGCGAAGCCTTCGTGGAGCGACATGACCCGCGAAGCGTATTACGCCTGTCTTACGCCTGTCAACAGATACCGGCAGCGAGGTTACGACCGCCGCGCCGTCAGCGCGACGGCCATCCCACCGAGTGCCAGTGCCCCGCCCAGAATCTCCTTCGCAACTACGGTGAAGGTGAAGACCGCCGGCAGCGCCAGGGCCAGGGCCCACTTCGAAAGGGTGGTGAGCGGAGGATTCAGAAACACGGTGAAGCCGACCGTGCTGGCCGGCAGACGCCTCAGCAGCCAGGTCCAGACGACGAACCCGAGAATGGTGCACGGGAGCGCGAGGTAGAGCAGGGCCGCCCATCCCCCGCCGTCGAGCGCGGCAATATCGGACCAGGTGGCTCCGGGCAGGAGCGGTAGCACCATCACGCTGCCCACGACGACCGAGAGGAAGCTCCAGAGCACCGGTGACACGGTCCCGGCCACGGGCTTGCTGAGCACCGTCAGGGTCGACCAACTGAGCGGAGCCATCGCCGCGATGGCCAGCAAGAGGGGGTATTCGAGCGTCAGCCCGGACTGACGAGCCGTCGCCACGAGGAACATCCCGGCGCCGGCGATCGCCAGGCCGATCCCCTGACGGGCACTCAACCGCTCGCCCAGTAACAGCGCCGAGAGAAGCATGACGAAGAGGGGTACCAGCGTCGTGGTCAGCGAAGCGATCGGCGGGGCGATCCCGTGCTCCTGCGCGTAGTAGAGGCAGAAGTTGTACAGCGGGACGGCGAGAAAGCCGCACAGGACCAGGCGACGCCAGTGATGGCGTAGGACTTCGACAGACTCCCGCCGTCGCCGGATCGCGCAGTAGACGCCACACACCCCTCCCGCGACCGCGAAACGCGCCACGGTCAGGGTCACCCAGCTCATCTGGGCCTCCACGGCCTCGCGACCGAGAAGGAAGCTGACGGCGACGAAGCTGTTGCTCCAGATGAGGAAGAGCCCCAACGCGGCCAGCGGTGCTACGAAGGAAGCCCTCGTCGTCAGCCGCCTTCGGTCTGGGAGCGGGGATCGAGAATCTCGTCGAGCTCGTCGGCCGGGACGACCTGGCGCTCGATGGCGATCTCGCGCACGGTTCGTCCGCTGGCGTAGGCCTGTTTGGCGATATCGGCCGCCAGGTCGTAGCCGATCCTGGGAGCCAGCGCGGTCACCATGGCGAGCGACTGCTCCACCATCTGGCTGGCGCGCTCTCGGTTCGGCTCGAGGCCGTCGACGCAACGTTGCGCCATCAGCCGGCAGGTCGACGCGAGGACCTCGATCGACTGCAGCAGGTTGAAGGCGATGACCGGCATCATCACGTTGAGCTCGAAGACGCCCGACATTCCGGCCACGGCGATCGTCGTGTCGTTGCCGATCACCTGAGCCGCGACCATCAGGGCCGACTCCGGGATCACCGGGTTTACCTTGCCCGGCATGATCGAGCTTCCCGGCTGCAGGCTCGGCAGGACGATCTCGCCGATGCCGCATCGGGGGCCCGAGCCGAGCCAGCGAATGTCGTTGGCGATCTTGGTGATCGAGACCGCGATCGTGCGCAGCGCCCCTGAGGTCTCCACCGCCGCGTCCTTTGCAGCCAGTGCCTCGAAGCGGTTGGGAGCCGGGACGAACGGGTGTCCGGTCCGCTCGGCCAGACGCTCGATGACCGCGTCGGCGAATCCGGCCGGCGCGTTGAGGCCGGTGCCGATCGCCGTACCTCCCAGGGCCAGCTCGGCGAGGCGCGGCTTGACGGCCTCGAGCCGCGCGGCGGCGTTGCGTATCTGCTGGGCGTAGCCCGAGAACTCCTGCCCGAGACGGACCGGAACCGCGTCCTGGAGGTGCGTGCGACCGATCTTGACGACGTCGTCGAACTCCTCCGCCTTGGCCTCCAGGGAGACGGCCAGCCGGTCGATCGCCGGCTCGAGCGTCTCCACCAGTGCCATATAAGCCGAGACGTGGATCGCCGTCGGGATGACGTCGTTGGACGACTGCCCCGCGTTGACGTGGTCGTTCGGATGGACCGGACTCTTCGAGCCGATCTCTCCGCCGAGGATCTCGATCGCCCGGTTCGAGATCACCTCGTTGGTGTTCATGTTGGTCGAGGTTCCCGATCCGGTCTGGAAGATATCGAGCGGAAAGTGGTCGTCGTGCTCGCCACCGGCAACCTCCTCGGCGGCCTGCCGGATGGCCTCCGAGAGCTCCTCGGGAACGACGCCGATCGACGCGTTGACCGCCGCGGCCTCGCCCTTGATCAGCCCCAGAGCGCCGATGAAAACACGCGGGAAGCGCAGCCCACTGACCGGGAAGTTCTGCCGCGCTCGCTCTGTCTGCGCTCCGTAGTAGGCACTGGCCGGGACCTCGAACTCGCCGAGGCTGTCTCGCTCGATCCGTGTGTCGGACATGTCGGTTCTACTCCTGTGACGCGCCGGGCGTCAGTCGGCCTCGACGACGCCGCTGCCCTCGAGTCGACCGTAGATCTCCTGCAGGGACTCCACTTCGAAGCGCTTCGAGCGCATGGCGGCGATGCCACCAGCCGCGGCAAGGGCGCCCGAGAGCGTCGTGATACAGGGAATACGGTGCTTGAGGGCGGTGCGTCGGATCGTCGAATCGTCTTCGTGAGACTCGCGACCCAGAGGCGTGTTGACGACGATGTCGATATCGCCGTTGATCAGGTGATCCTCGACGTGGGGCCGCCCCTCGACCAGCTTGTTCACCACCTCGACCTCGAGCCCCTGCCGAGCGAGATAGTCGGCGGTGCCGCTCGTAGCGACCAAGCGGAACCCCTGTTCCGCGAACGCTCGCGCAACCGGGACCAGCCCGGGCTTGTCCCGGTCGTGGACCGAGAGAAACGCTGTTCCCTCGACCGGCAGGTGATGTCCGGCGGCGATCCATGCCTTGGCGAAGGAGACGCCCATCTCCTCGCCGACACCCATCACCTCGCCGGTCGATTTCATCTCGGGCCCGAGAAGTGGATCGACGCCGGGGAAACGCTGGAACGGGAACACCGGCGCCTTGACGAAGATGCCCGGAACGACCGGCTCCTCGGTCAGGCCCAGCTCCTCGAGCGTCTTGCCGGCCATGATCCGAGCGGCCAGGTTGACCAACGGCACACCCACCGCCTTGGCGATGAACGGCACCGTGCGCGAAGCCCGCGGATTGACCTCGATGACGTAGATCTCACCTTCGTGGATGGCGAACTGGACGTTCATCAACCCCACCACTCCGAGTCGCAGCGCGAGCCGCTTGGCGATCCCGCGCATGCGCTCCAGGTCCTCCTCGGAGACCTTGAAAGGCGGTAGAACCGCGGCGGAGTCGCCGGAGTGGATTCCGGCCTCCTCGATGTGCTGCATGATGCCCGCGACGACGGCGGTACGTCCGTCGGCGATGAGATCGAGGTCGACCTCGACGGCATCGTCGAGGAACCGGTCGATCAGGATCGGTTGCCCTTCGGAGACCTCGGTCGCGTGCTGCAGGTAGTGCCCGAGGGTCTGCTCGTCGTAGCAGATGGCCATCGCCCGTCCGCCGAGCACATAGCTCGGCCTCACCAGGACCGGAAAGCCGATGCGCCGCGCCACCTCGTACCCCTCGGGAACCGAATAGGCGATGCCGTTCTCGGGTTGGCGCACGTCCTCCTCGGCCAGCAGCGCCCCGAAGCGGCGCCGGTCCTCGGCGAGATCGATCGCGTCGGGGGGCGTCCCCCAGATCGGCACGCCGGCCTTCTCCAGGCCAACGGCGAGCTTCAGTGGCGTCTGTCCGCCGAGCTGCACGATCACGCCGGCCGGCTTCTCGCGCTCGATCACCGCCATTACATGCTCGAGCGTGAGCGGCTCGAAGTAGAGGCGATCCGACGTGTCGTAGTCGGTCGAGACCGTCTCCGGATTGCAGTTGAGCATGATCGTCTCGTAGCCGGCATCGGAGAGGGCGTAGGCCGCGTGAACGCAGCAGTAGTCGAACTCGATACCCTGACCGATTCGGTTCGGGCCGGAGCCCAGGATGAGGACCTTCGGCCGATCGGTGACATCGGCTTCGTCCTCGTCGCCGTAGGTCGAGAAGAGGTACGGCGTCAGAGCCGGGAACTCGGCGGCGCAGGTGTCGACCCGCTTGAACACCCGCCGGATGCCCCGCTCCACCAGGGATTCACGGAGCTCATCCGGATCGCAGTTGAGGAACGTGGCGACACGCTCGTCGGCGAGTCCCACCCGCTTGGCGCGGCGCAGAATCGGATCGGGAACAGACGAAAGGTTCCAACAGCCCAGCTCGGCCTCGACCTCCACGATATGGCGGATCTCGCGCAGGAACCAGGGATCGATGTGTGAGACCGCCGCCACCTCCTCCACCGACCAACCCTGGCGCAGGGCCGAGAAGACGGCGAAGAGCCGTTCCCAGTTGGGGAACGCCAGTCGCCGGCGCAGCCTCACCGGGTCGGCCATCCGTCGCTCGCGCGCCAGCGCCGAATCGAGCTCGAGCGACGCGAGACCCTTCATCAGGGCCTCAGCGAAGGTCCCTCCGATCGCCATCACCTCGCCCACCGACTTCATCGACGTCCCGAGGTGGGGTGAGGTCTGCGGGAACTTCTCGAACGCCCAGCGCGGGATCTTCACCACCGTGTAGTCGAGACTCGGCTCGAAGGCGGCGAACGTCTTGCCCGTGATGTCGTTCTCGATCTCGTCCAGCGTGTAGCCGACCGCCAGCAGCGCGGCGATCTTGGCGATCGGAAAACCGGTGGCCTTGGAAGCGAGAGCCGAGCTGCGCGACACCCGTGGGTTCATCTCGATCACCAGTCGCTCACCGGTCTCGGGATCGACGGCGAACTGGATGTTCGAGCCGCCGGTGGCGACGCCGACCTTGCGGATGACGGCGAAAGCGTCGTCGCGCATCTGCTGGTACTCGCGGTCCGAGAGCGTCTGCTGCGGCGCCACGGTGACGGAGTCGCCGGTGTGAACGCCCATCGCGTCGACGTTCTCCACCGAACAGACCACGATCGCGTTGTCACGGCGATCGCGCACGACCTCGAGCTCGAACTCCTTCCAGCCCACGACCGACTGCTCGAGCAGGGCCTCGCCCACCGGGCTGGCGGCAAGCGCCGGAGCGATGGCGTCCTCGAGCTCGGCCTGGTTGAAGACCGTGGCGCCACCTTCACCCCCGAGGGTGAAGCTCGGACGGATGATCAGCGGGAAGCCGAGACGAGCGGCGATCTCATGAGCCTCGTCCGCGGTGGCCGCGTAGCCGCTCTGCGGTACCTTGAGGCCGACCTCCTCCATCGCCTCTTTGAAGAGCAGTCGATCCTCACCGAGCTTCAACGCCTTGACGTTGGCACCCAGAAGCTCGACGCCATAGCGCTCCAGAACGCCTTTCTCGTCCAGAGCCAACGTGAGGTTGATTCCCGTCTGTCCTCCGACGGTAGGCAACATGGCGTTCGGACGCTCGCGAGCGATGATCCGCTCAACGGTCAGTGGGGTCAGCGGTTCCACATAGGTCGCGTCGGCGAACTCCGGATCGGTCATGATCGTCGCCGGATTCGAGTTGACCAGAATGACCCGGTACCCCTCCTGCCGGAGGACGCGACAGGCCTGGGTTCCCGAGTAGTCGAACTCGCAAGCCTGGCCGATCACGATCGGTCCCGAGCCGACGATCAAGATGGTCTGAATGTCGGTTCGCTTGGGCATCGGGGCCGCAGTCTAGCAGCACTTTCGGGCCCTGAATCCGAGGTCTGACAGCGGAGTCGGGGAAACTCCCCACGCCTCCCGCACGTACATATGGATGAACCCGCCGGGACCCGGCCGACCACACTCGTGGCACGGTGATTTCGGGGCCCACCGGCGGGGCCGACCGCCCCGGCGCGAGGCCCCGTCACATCACACTCCCCTCCGAGCTGCCGCCCAGCGGCAGCTGCCCATCGAACGACACAGGGACCGGATCTTCCGGTCCCTCCTCACGTCTGGCCCGGAAGCTCCTCGGGCGACTCGCGCTACTGGTAGCGCAGTGCCGTCGAGGGATCCTGTCGCATCGCCCGACGCGCCGGCAGGAGACACGAGGTCAGGGTGACCATCAACGAGAAGATGCCGATGGCGGCAAGGTCTCCCCACTCCAGCCGGAAGGGCACCGACGAGAGAAAATAGACCGACGAGAGTCCGGAGCCGAGTCGGATGACCTCGAACTCGTCGAGCAGCCACGCGGCGGTACACCCCGTGAGCAGCCCGAGAGCGACGCCGACGGCGCCGACCAGACCACCGTAGATCAGGAAGACTCGCGCCAGGTCTCCGGGCGACGCGCCCATCGCCGCCAGGACACCGAGCTGGCGCATGCGCTCGCGCACCAGCACGACGAGCGTCGACGCGACATTGAACGTCGACACGACAACGATCAGGCCGAGCACCAGGAACAACAGCATCTGCTGCCACTCGAGCGCCGCGAACAGATCGCGGTTGGCGTCGCGGAAGTTGCGCACCTCGTATTCCGGCCCGAGCGAGCTCCTCGCCTCCCGGGCCACGCGGTCGGCCTGGGCGGGACTCTCGAGGGTGAGCTCGAGAGTACCGGCCAGTCCGGTGAGGTCTTCGAGAAACGCCCGATCGACCAGCGCCCAGGAACGATCGAACTCGAAGTAGCCGGAGCGGAAGGGCTCACCGACACGGGCGCTCCGGTAGCGGAACCGGGGTCGACTCAGGGTCGCCTCGAGCACGGTCAGTCGCACGGTGTCGCCGGCCTCGACGCCGAGGCGCCGGGCGAGCTCGGCACCGGGGACGATCTCGGGCAGGCCCGTCCGGCCGGCGGCGATGACGCGCGGGCGTCCGGAGAGATCGGCACCTCCCGGATCGATCCCACGCAGCGTCACGTCGAGTCCGTCGCCGTCGTGCTCGGCCGACAGCGAGCCCTGCCCGTAGACCACCTGCCCGACCGACCTCACTCCGGGGATCGCGGCGAGCGTGGATCTCGCCAGCTCCTCGGTGTCGGGATCGACGAGGCCGGAGGGAAACACGCCGATGGCGGCGCTACCGGCCAGCAGGCTGTGCTCGAGGTCGTGACGGTAGCCCGACATCAGCGCCATGCCGATCACCATCGCCGTGACACCGATGGCGACCGAAGCGATCGCGGCGCGCGCCGTGCCCGCCAGCACACGGCTCTTGTCACCGCGCAGGAACCGGCTCGCGACCGCGGCGCTGAATCGCCAGCCGGAGGCTGTCATCGGGACTAGCTCGTTCTCAGCGAGTCGAGGAAGGCATCGAACATCTCGCTCGCCTCGTGCGGCCCGGGAGCTGCCTCGGGGTGGTACTGCGCGGAGAAGACCGGACGATTACCCACCACGAAGCCCTCCACCGTCTGGTCGTTCAGATTGATCTGACTGATCCGGCAGTTGTCGGGCAGAGAATCCGGATCGACCGCAAAGCCGTGATTCTGGCTGGTGATGATCACCTTGCGGCTCGCCAGATCGAGCACCGGTTGGTTGCCCCCGTGATGTCCGAACTTGAGCTTGAAGGTCCTGCCGCCGTAGGCGAGGCCCAGTAGCTGGTGCCCCAGGCAGATGCCGAAGACCGGTACGCCGCTCTCGGCGAGCTCACGGACACTCTCGATCACCTCGACGAGCGGCTCCGGGTCGCCGGGACCGTTGGACAACAGCACCCCGTCGACACCGAGATCGAGGACATCGTTCGCCGGAGTCCGCGCCGGAACGACGGTCAGGTGCGCGCCACGCTCGGCCAGCGAGCGGAGAATGTTGGCCTTGACGCCGAAATCATAGACCGCCAGATGGACGGGAATCTCGTCCGATCCGCTGCTCGGCACCTCGTACACGGAGTGACAGGTGACCTCGTCGACCAGCCCACGGCCGGCCATCGGCGGAAACTCGTGAACCTCCTTGAGAAGCGCTTCGACATCGGAACGCTCGGTCGTGACGACACCGCGAAGCGCACCCTGATCGCGCACCCGGCGCACGATCGCCCGCGTGTCGAGCTCGTCGATCGACGGGATCGTATTGCGTCCCAGGTAGGCCAGCAGCTCCTCGTCACTGGCGTGACTCGAGGCCTTGGCGGTGAACTGCCGGGCGACGAAACCCTCCACCCAGGGGTGGATCGATTCCGCCACGTCGGGCGAGACACCATAGTTTCCGATATGCGGCTGGGTCATGACCACGATCTGCCCGCGGTACGAGGGATCGGTGAGGATCTCCTGGTAGCCGGTCATCGAAGTGTTGAAGACGACCTCACCGAAGGCCGTCCCCTGCGACACCGCACGCCCCTCGAAGACCGATCCGTCTTCGAGCACTATGAGGCCGTCTGCGCTTCTCACCTGTCTGCTCCCCCGTTCAACCGGATCTGGTCCGGCACTCGACGCGGGACGTCGTCGCGCGCGGCTCGTCTCAATGCGCGGGTCTCGCGAAGATTCGCGTTTGTCGTCCGATCGCCGGTGCCAGCCGCCGGACATCTTCCATCAGCCGCTCGAACTGCTCGAGCTCGAGCGCCTGCAGACCGTCCGAAAGTGCCTCCTCGGGATGAGCGTGCACTTCGACGATCAGTCCGTCGGCGCCGGCGGCCAGAGCCGCCCGTGACAACGGACGCACCTTGCGCCAGTCACCGGCGGCGTGACTCGGATCGGCAACGACCGGTAGGTGCGTCGCCGCCTCGATCGCCGGCAGGATGGCGACGTCCAGAGTGTACCGGCTGTGATCGCCGAAGGTGCGGACACCACGCTCGCACAGCACCACCTGGTCGTTGTCCTGATCGAGGATGTACTCAGCGGCCAGCAACAGCTCCGAGAGGGTGGCGCTGAAGCCCCGCTTGAGCAGCACCGGCCTGCCGCATCGGCCGGCTCGACGCAGCAGCGAGTAGTTCTGCATGTTGCGCGCGCCGATCTGGACCATGTCGCTGAGCTCCGCGACCTCGTCGATCACCTCGACGTCGATAGCCTCGGTCACCACCGGGAGCCCGGTCTCCTCGCGAACGCGGGCGAGGATCTCGAGTCCCTCCCGACCCAGCCCCTGGAAGCTGTAGGGACTGCTGCGGGGCTTGAAGGCACCCCCACGCAACAACGTGGCGCCAGCGTCGCGGACCGCCGTCGCCGCCCGGAGCGTCTGCTCGTAGCTCTCCACCGCGCACGGGCCGGCGATGATCGTCAAGGCATCGCCGCCGATCTCGGCCTCGCCGACGCGGACGATCGTGTCCTCGTTCTTGAACTCGCGCGACACCAGGCGCTGCGGCTGGCTCACGCGGACGAGCTCGTGGACGCCCGGCAGGCTGTTGAAGCGTGCCGGCTCGACGACACCCATGTTGCCGGTGATGGCGACGGCCGTCCTCTGCGTGCCGGAGACAGGTGTCGCCTTGAGGCCCCGTTCGAGGGCCACGTCGACAACCCGCTGGACGTCCTCCGCAGAGGCGCCCATTCTCATCACGACTAGCATCCGTTCGCCCCGCCGATTTCGCGCACTGACCGCCGCGCCGCGGTGTTGGTATCATAGCAAAGCGTTTTGGGGGCTCGACGACGTATTTCGAGGTCCACCGGGACGCGATGCCGGGTACCGGCGAGGAGAGCTTATGAGGCGGAGCATGGTTCGAGGATTCGTCCTGGTGATGGCGGCGCTGCTGCTCGCGACGCCCCTGTTCGCCTACACGATCTTCCTGAAGGACGGCTCGCGGATCGTCGCCAAGGAAGTCCACCGCATCGAGGGCGATCGGGTCATCATCACCCTACCCAACGGCACCGAGACCTTCATCTCGCTCGAAGAGGTCGACCTCGAGCGCACGCGTGAGTTCAACGAGGTCAATCTGGACGGCGCGGTGCTTCTCGAAGGCGGCGAGACCAAGGCCCTGCCGATCGACGCCCCCGAGAAGTCCGATACGCTGCGCGACCTGATCGCCTCCGGAGAAGCGAAGCCGAGAAGCCGAGCGCCGGTGAGGCGCCAGGCGGTCGCCGCCCCCACCGGTCCGGCCCACACCACGGCGGGCTACCTCGACCTCGGCAGTCTGGAGCGGCGGGCCTACGGCGACACGGGAGTGATCAGCGACCTGCGCAGCTACTTCAGCTCGCAGGGACTCGAGGCGCAGGTCTTCCGCGGCAGCCAGACTGCTCACCCGCTGATCGAGGTGACGACGAACTCCGAGGCGGCGGTCTTCAAGACGATCGAGGTGGCGGCACAGGCCCTCCCCCAGCTCATCGACCGGCACGCGACGCGCGTGACGGCGCTGGAGCTGCTGCTTCTGACCGAAGCCGGATCCGCGGCGGGCCAGTTCGTCCTCACACCCGAGCTCGCCGAGACGCTCAATAGCGGCGAAACCGAGGTTGCGGCCTTCTTCATCCGCGAAGTCCAGTTCTAGCCTCCAAGGCCGCCCCTCGAAGGTCCGGGCCTCAGGAGCCCCGGCGCCGGTAGACCGCCAGCAGGTAGTGGACCTCGGGGTCGTCGTGCAGGAAGACCCGCTCGGCACCGAGTCGGTCGGCCAGCCCTGTCCGCCAATCTCCCGGCGTCGCCCCTGCTCGACCCGATCGAGAGTCCCCCGCGGCACGGTAGTAACGGTCGAAGTCCGGATGACTCGCCATCCGTTTCTCGAGCGCCGACCAGGGAAAGACCGGTGCCTCGGGCGACGGTGGCGTTGCCGGATCGCCGGCGACGACGAAGGCCAGGACGATCGCCTCCGGCTCCTGGTCGAGAACGTAGTCCGGGTCGTACTCCTTCTTCAGGAATCCTCCCGGACTGCGAGCGATCGTCCGATCGGTCAGACCCGTGATGTCGATGACCCTCTGCTCGATGCACTCAAACGAGATGATGCCGATGTCCATGAGCGCAATGCTGTCGCCCGGCTCGACCCGACCGTCCAGGAGCCAGTCCGCGACGGCCCCGTGGCCGTTGCGGTAGCCGGCGGCCTTGACGGCCACGTACTCGCCGAGCCGTCCACGCACCTCACCCTGGACGAACCATGCGAGCGGCACGATCACCAGCAGGGCTGTCGCCAATCGCTCGCGCCGGCGCCCACCCAGCCCGGTCGCCCGCACCCATCCGAAGGCGAGGGTCAGAGAGAGAAGCGGCAGATACGGAGCGCTGAACCGCCAGCCGATCATTCAATCGGTCCCGGTGACGAACGGTAGAGCGGCACCGACGAGGGCGGTTGCCGCCAGCGGGACCATCGTCGCGCGAGGTCGACCCGGAGCGCTCCAGCCGAGCAGCGCGATCGCCGCTCCGGCGAGACCGAAGAGCGGCCGCAGAGCGCCCTCGCGCACGTACTCCCAGGCCCCGGCGCCCCAGAAGCCACCAGCCTTCGCGTAATAGGTATTCGGCAACAGCTCGCCGTCGTAGAGCAGGTAGCGCAGAAGAAGCCGTCCGGCGAACACCGAGCCCACCACCAAACCGATGCGTACGACCGTCATGGTGTCGTGCCGTTCGCCTCGGTCCCGGTCCCGGTCCCGGTCCCGGTCGTGGGCGCGGGTGCGGTCGCGGGCGCGGGCGCGGTCGTGGTACAGCTCGACCAACAAGCGGCAGCCCAGGTAAGTGCCGGCGATGAGGATCCCCTCCGGCCGGGTCAGGACCGCCATGGAAAGCCAGAGAGCCACCCCGGCGCGCCGGGGTCGCGGCCCGCTGTCGCACCACACGGCCGCCGCCAGACAGAACGCCAGTAGCGCCGTCTCGAGCCCGCTCATACTGTTGACCGCGAAGCCGGGAGCGACCGCCACGAGCCCCGCGGCGAGCCCGCCCCACACGAGCGCCTCGCGCTCGGAGAACCCCACCCGGTCCGCGCCGCGACGGGCGATTCCCATGCACAGCAGGAGAGTCGCCACGGCCGCGAGTCCGCCGAGGGTCTTGGCGGCGACCGGGATGCTCTGCGGGCCGCTCACCACGGCGACCGCCGCCATCGCCAGCATCAGCGAGAGGTTGGTGTAACCCTCGACGTGCTCACCTGGATTGAAGTAGGGACCGACCCCCGCCGCCAGGTTACGGCTGTAGCGGAAGGTGATGTAGGCGTCGTCGTTGACGTAGTCGACGAAACGCGCCAGCTGCAGGCCGAAGAGAAGCAGCACCCCGGCGGCGACCGCGACCGCCACCAGGCCACGCCGCGGAGATCCACCGGTCACGACGGAACTTCGTCTGGATCGGTCTGGGTGAGCGTCAGGTAGGCGTCGACCGACATTCCGACGCGCCGTTCGAAGCGTTGCCCGTAGCCCTCGACCTCACCCACCTGCTCGTCGAGGAAGACGCGCTCGACGCGAAACAGCGGCACGAACATCGTCGCCAGACCGAGCGAATGGGAGTCGCCGCGACGGATCTGGGCGATCCAGTCCTCGAAGCTGTCGACATTGAGGCCGCGCAGGGTGATTCCGGTTCCATCGATCGATCGCAGCACGCCCCAGAACTTCTCACTCGGATTCACCAGGTGGGCGATGATCAGCGCTCCAGGCTCCATCATCGGCCGGCTCCCGGCGCCTCATCCACCTCCTGCGAGAGCTCGACCAGGACTCCGGAAGCGCTCTTCGGATGCACGAACTGGACCCAGCATCCTCCAGCGCCTCGCGTCGGCTCTGGACGCAGCAGCTCGACTCCAGCGTCCCTGAGCCGCGCCTCGTCCTCGGTGATCGCGTCGCTACCCAGGCAGACGTGGTGGATACCCGGTCCCCGGCGATCGAGAAAGCGTTGAATCGGAGAGTCGTCGCGCGTCGGCTCGAGCAACTCGATACGGCTCTCGCCGCAGGGAATCAACGCCACCCTCACCCCCTCCTGCGGAACCTCTTCGATCTCCTCGACCGCGAGTCCCAGGGCCTCGTAGAAGGCTCGCGCCTCGGCGATCGACCGCACCGCGATGCCGATGTGGTCGATACGGCCGATCATTCGTCCTCCCCGGGTGGCCGGGTCCGAGCCCGAGCCGTACCGAGCCGCCTCAGCGGCCCTTCATCAGCTGGCGAGCGATCACCAGCCGCTGAATCTCGCTGGTCCCTTCGCCAATCGTGCAGATCTTGCAGTCGCGAAAGAACTTCTCCGCTCGATAGTCCTTGATGAAGCCGTACCCACCGTGAATCTGGACGCCACGCTCGGCGCAGAACACCGCTGTCTCTCCCGCCAGCAGCTTCGCCTGTGCGGACAGTCGCGTGATGTCCCCACCCTCGTCCATTCGGTGGGCGGCGGCGAGAACCAGCGCTTCGGTCGCGGCGATCCGGGTCGCCATCTCGGCGAGGTGGAACTGTACGGCCTGGAACTTCGCGATCGGTTTGCCGAACTGCTCGCGCTCCTTGGAGTAGGCGAGAGCCGTCTCGTAGGCCCCGACCGCGGTGCCCCAACCCAGCGCGGCGATCGAGATACGTCCGCCGTCGAGGATCTTGAGCGCCTGGATGAAGCCCTCGCCACGCTCGCCGAGGAGGTGATCGTCGGGGACGAAACAACGCTCCATCACGACCTCCGCGGTGTCGGAGGCGCGGGTGCCGAGCTTGTTCTCCTTCTTGCCGGGACGGTAGCCCTCCATCCCCTTCTCGACGACGAACGCCGAAACGTTGTGATGGCGTGGCCCGTCGGGATCGGTCACTGCGAAGACGACGCAGATGTCGCCGACACTGCCGTGAGTGGTGAAGGTCTTCGAGCCGTCTAGGACCCAGCCACCGTCGACCTTCTCGGCGGTCGTTCTGGTTCCGGCGGCATCCGATCCTGCTCCGGACTCGGTCAGGCTCCAGGCGCCGAGCTTCTCGCCCGAGGCGAGCGGTGTCAGCCAGCGCTGACGCTGGGCCTCGTCGCCGAACTTGAAGATGTGATTGCTGCACAGGGAGTTGTGCGCCGCCAGGCTAAGGCCGACCGAAGGATCGACCTTCGCCAGCTCGCAGATGATGAGCACGTACTCGGTGTAGCCGAGCTCGGACCCACCATACTTCTCCGGGAAGAGAATGCCGAGAAAGCCGAGCTCACCGAGCTTGTCGAAGATCTCGCTCGGGAAGCGCTGAGCCTCGTCGATCTCCTCGACGATGGGATCGACCTCGTTGCATGCGAAGTCCCTCGCCACCTCGCGAATGGCCTGCTGCTCCGAGGTCAACGAGAAATCCATCGACGAGGTCACTTCGTCGGCTGTTGAGGCGATCGCCATCGGTGTCTTCGGGGCACGTAGACGGTCGGTCTGCGCCCCGCGCGATGGTATCGCGCCGCCCGGGGCAAGGCAACGAAAGGCCGGCCACCCTCGGGACGCGTAAATCCGCCGGCTCGTCCGTCAAATCACGCAGGAGCCAAGTCCATAGAGGAGGTTTGGGACATGTCGCGCGATGCCATACCGTACCGCTCTTCGCCTTCGGCGCCAGGATCGGGACTCCACAGACTCGCCGCGGCGTTCGCCCTGGTGTGCGTGTCGTTCACCGCGCAACCGAGCGCCTCGGCCCAGACAGCCTTTGCAGGGCGCATTGTCACCTCGTTCGCCGAAGGTGCCGAGGCCGTCCACGCCGCCGACCTCGACGGCGACGGCGATCTCGATGTTCTCTCGGCGTCGAGCGACGACAACAAGATCGCCTGGTACGAGAATGACGGCGGAGTCCCGACGGGCTTCACCGAGCACATCATCTCGCTCGGTGCCCTATGGGCCGAAGATGTCTATGCCGCCGACGTCGACGGCGACGGTCATGTCGATGTCCTCTCCGCTTCCTTCGGCGACGACAAGATCGCCTGGTACGAGAACGATGGAGGCACGCCTCCGGGGTTCACCGAGCACATCGTATCAACGGCCGATCGCGGCGCCCGCTCCGTCTTCGCCGCCGATATCGACGGTGACGGGGACACCGACCTGCTCTCCGCCGCCGATCGCGCCGGCCGGGTGTCGTGGTACGCCAACGACGGTCACTCGCCGCCGGCGTTCACGCAGCGAATCATCACTTTCACTGCCGCCGCCGCGTGGGTCGTGTCCGCCGCGGACATGGACGGCGATGGCGACGTCGACGTCCTGTCGGCATCGGCAGCGGTAACCGACGACACACTGAAGTGGTTCGAGAACGACGGAGGCACGACTCCTTCCTTCGTCGAGCGGATCATCTCGCAGAAACGGGAAGCCGCCTTCGACGTCGTCGCCGCCGACATCGACGGCGACGGGGACGTGGATGTGCTCGCCGTCACCGCAACCGACGACACGGTCGCCTGGTACGAGAACGACGGAGCCACTCCCCCCGGATTCACCGAGCGGGTCGTCTCCTCCACCGCCGGCTTTCCCCAAGCGGTCGACACCGCCGATGTCGATGGAGACGGCGACAGGGACCTCCTGACGACATCGATCACCGACAGCAGAGTCTCCTGGTGGGAGAACGACGGCCAGGAAGATCCGGCGTTCGCGGAGCGGGTGATCACCGACGAGGCCCACCTGGCTCGCTCGGTCTTCGCGGCGGACGTCGATGGTGACGGGCACACCGACGTCCTGTGGACGTCGGAGCGCGACGACACGGTCGTCTGGCACGAGCAGGTCCTCGGCCTCGGAGTCGACGGAGCGTGCCCCGGCATCGCGACCTTACAGATCACCGGAGCACCGCTCGGCTCCGAGGTCGGCGTCGTCGGGGCCGCCACGACCACCGGATTCATCAAGGGTGGTCTGCTCTGCAACGGAACGGCTCTCGAGATCGGCGAGCCCTTTCGGCTACCACCGACCTTCGTCCCGGTGGACGCCTCGGGACGCGGCTCGGCGGAGATCGACCTCTCGGCGGACTTCTGCTGGCTCGAGGCGATCGCCCTGGCGAGCTGCGAGACGAGCGGCGCGGTGAGCGCCTCCGGGGCTTCCCCCGCCAGCAAGCCCTAGGTCTCGACGTGGTCGACGATCCCGACAACGACGGCGCGGATCGGCGCCTCCGGGACCCCGACGACCTGCCGCGCGGAATTGCCCTCGTCGAGGATGAGCACCGTCTCCCCGGCCCCGGCGCCGACGGAATCCACCGCCAGGGTGTAGGCTGCGGTGGGCTCGCTGGCCTCGTCGAGCAGATCACAGACCAGGAGGCGACGCCCGTCGAAGACCGGCGCCGAAATGGTCGCCACCACGTTGCCGACCACGCGACCGATCTTCAAGCGTCCTCCAGCTCGCTGACCGTGTCGACGATTCCGACGATGGCGTCGTCGACCGGCACGAAGGGTTCCGGACAGGCCAGCGCCGCCTCGCGGCTGCTGACGTAGTAGACCAGCTCGCCCGGGCCGGCCATGGCCACGGCGTCGGCGGCGACGACCGGGGAGCCCGCCGCCTTCTGTCGCCGATCGAGTGGCTGCACCAGCAGGAGCTTGACCCCCTCCAGGCCACCCACCTTCTGGCTCGAGACGACCGTGCCGACGACGCGCCCCAGCTTCACGCGTCCCCCGCCGGAGGCGTGCGTACCCGATCGCCGAAGGCCGCATGCTCGATCAGGTTGGTCCACATCTCGGGATCGAGGCGGGCGATGACCTCGCTGGCGACCAGGAGCGAGGGGTCGGAGAGCGCCGAGACCCCGATGTCGACCGCGGCCTCGACCTCCGAGACCGTCCCGGCGAACAGGAGATAGCCCTTGCCTCCGAGACCGTCGGCCATGAGGATCTCCTGCAACGTCACCCGGGCGCCCTTGACACCCGCGTCCGCAGCGCCGAGGACCGAGGCGACGGTCCGGGTCTCGATCACCCCGAGAGCCTCGTCGGGCTCGTGCCGACGTTCTCCGACGACAGCCGCGACCACGTCCGGGTGGACCTCGGGCAGGAAGATCTCTCCCACCAGGGCGTCGGCGCCGGCCAGGCGCCCGGCCGCGCGAGCCTCTTCGACGGCCGCGACCTCCCCGCCGGCGAGCACCAGGTACTTTCCGGGATGCACCGTCCCGACGTGGAGCGTGGCGAGCGGGGCGCGCTTCGACATCGCGTCGCCCGCCCTGATACCCAGGGCGATCGAGTCGAACTCGAGAAGAACGATCGAGGGCTGCACGGGCTAGACGATCCTCAGGCTGCCGACGACGGTGAGCCGGCGGATTCGAGAGAAGGTTCGCGGCCGGCTCAGGCCCTCGCCGGTCGGCGTGGCGATCGAGAACGAGGAGAAGCCTTCGCCTCCCTGGCCGAGACCGGCGAAGTTGGCCGAATTGGCGACGAAGATGCTGACGTTCATGGTCCTCGCCATCCGCGTGATGGCATCGACGTCGCGCGAATAGATCGACGCCGTGTGCCGGAAGCCGTGCTCGGCGCGCACGGCCAGGTCGATGCCGTCGTCGAGGTTCTTGATCCGTACCACCGGCATCACCGGCATCATCTGCTCGGTCCACACGAGGTTGTGCTCGCGCGGCACCTCGGCGACCACCAGACGCACGTCGCCGTCGGTCGGCACGCCGATCTCGGCGAGGAGCTTTCCAGCGTCCTGTCCGATCCACCGGCGATCGATCCTGCCGGGCTTTCCCGGTGGCCCGATCTGCTCGAAGATGACCTTCTCGAGCTTGCGCAGCTCGTACTCCTTGAGCACGACGCCACCGTTGCGCGCCATCGCCGCGAGCAGATCGTCCGCTTTTCCGTCGACGACCAGGACCTCCTTCTCGTCGGTACAGACCATGTTGTTGTCGAACGAGGCTCCACGGACGATCTCTCGTCCGGCCAGGTCGATATCGGCTGTGTCGTCGACCACGACGGGAGGATTACCCGGTCCGGCGGTGATCGCTCGCTTGTCGGTCTTGAGCGCTTCGGCCACCACCGCCGGTCCCCCGGTCACCAGGAGGATGCGGATCCGCGGGTGCCGCATCAGCTGCTGGGCGCTCTCGATGGTCGGCTCCGGAATCGCCGTGACCAGATCCTGCGGACCACCCGCGGCGACGATGGCGTCGTTGATCAGGCGAACGTTCTCCGCCGAGACGCGCTTGGCGTTGGGATGCACGTTGAAGACCACCGCGTTGCCCGCGGACACCATCGCGATCGAGTTGTTGATGATCGTCGAGGTGGGATTGGTCGTCGGCGTCACCGAGCCGATCACGCCGAAGGGCGCGAACTCGGTGAGCATCTGTCCCTCGTCGCCGGTCACGACCGTCGGCTCGAGATCCTCGGGGCCCGGCGTCTTGTCGGTGACCAGAAGATTCTTGAGCCTCTTGTCCTCGGCCCGTCCGAGCCCGGTCTCCTCGTGTGCGAACCGTCCGAGGGCCTCGGCGTGCTCGCGCATCGAGGCGCGAATGCTCTCCACCACCTCGTAGCGACGCTTGAGGCCCATCTCGGCGAAGGTACGCTGAGCCTCGAACGCCGCATCGACAGCCTCATCGATCGTCGCGAAGACACCCTTGCCGAGGAGCTCGGGTGGTATCTCGGGCTCGAGAGCCGGAGGAAGCTGGCCACGCCGCAGCGGCTTGCCATCCGGGAACCGGTCCCGAACGCGCTCGATGACGCTCTGGATCTCGGCGCTGTCGAACCGATGCCTCAAGCCTCTCCTCCGGAGGGGTACGAAGACCGTACCCGCCTACTTCCGGTAGATCTCCTTGCCTTCGAGCTCCCAGCTGTCGACGATCGCCATGACGATGGCGTCGCACGGGCGGTTGTCGGTCGCCTCGGTCTGGCGGGCCGAGCTCCCCGTCGCGTAGAGCACCATCTCGTCGGGACCGGCACCGACCGAGTCGACGGCCACGACGTAGTCCCCGGTCTCCTTGCCGTTCGCCCCGACCTGTCGGACGACGAGGAATCGAAGCCCTTCCATGCGCGGCTCCTTCTTCGAAGCGACCAGCGTTCCGACGACTTTCCCCAGCAGCATCGCGAGTCCTCCAATGAGAACCGCCGGAGGGTGCGGAACCCGCACCCGCCTCGGGCGGCGCTACTTCGACTCTTCCTGCCGACCCAGCGGCAGGGTCGTGTCGACGTTGGCGTGCGGACGCGCGATGACGTGGGTCGATACGACCTCTCCGACCTTCTCGGCGCCGCGGACACCCGCGTCCACGGCGGCCTTGACGGCCGCGACATCACCACGCACGACCGCGGTCACGTAGCCGCCACCCGTCTTCTCGTAGCCCACCAACTCGACCTTGGCCGCTTTGACCATCGCGTCGGCGGCCTCCACCATCGCGGAGAACCCTCGCGTCTCGATCATCCCGAGTGCCTCTGCCATCACCAGCTCCTCTCTGAGTGTTTTCTATCGCTGTCGTGCGTCTCGTTCACTTCTTCGTCTCGCGACCTTCGATGCCTTCCACCGCGGCCACCGCGGCGCGCCAGCCGACATCGATGTCGCGCTCTTCTCCGCCGAGGTAGACCCGCCCGAACGAACCGAAGGCGCGAACCTCGAGAACGTTGATGTCCGAGGCCTTCTCCGCCTCGTTGGCCGCAAGCGCCGCGTAGGGCGCGGGCTCGACCTCCATGATGTAGAGCGTCTGGCCCGGAATGAGCATGTGGCCGTGACGGGTCCGGTTCACCAACTGAGCCTGGTGGTCATCGATGTGTCGCACGATCTGGCTCGACAGGACCCGGGGCTTCATCCGATCGGTCTCCTTGTGCCCCACCTCGTCGAGGATCGCCTGACCCGCCGCGCGGGTCTCGGCCTGTGACTTCGAATGGACCTCGAGCAGTCCGTAGTAGCGCTCGACGATCTGCATCCCCGGGCGAACCCGGGTCGCCTTGAGCGCCACGTCGGTGAGGCGGTTGATCTCGATGCCCGGCGACACTTCGACGAAGAGCGAGGCGTCACCGGCGAGCGGCAGGAACCCCTGGGCTATCGTGCCCAGAAACGCCGCGTACTGCGGCTGTAGGCTGTCGAGGAACACATAGGATCTGAGATCAATATCCGCCACGCTGGCCCTCCGTCTTTCCACGCTCTCCCGCCTCGCGTCCGGAGACGATGGAGATTCCGGCGGAGGCGCCGATACGCGTCGCGCCCGCCTCGATGAACTCCTGAACCTGCTCGCGGGTCTTGATGCCGCCCGCCGCCTTGATTCCCATCTTCGGGCCGACCGCCTCGCGCATCAGTCCGACGTCGAAGACCTGAGCACCACCCGGGCCGAAGCCGGTAGACGTCTTGACGAAGTGGGCCTTGGCCTGCTGTGCCAGCCGGCTGGCGATGACCTTTTCCTCGTCGGAGAGCAGAGCCGCCTCGATGATCACCTTGCACACGGCGCCGACCTCGCGACAGGCCTCGGCCACTCGCGCGATGTCCTGCCGAACCAGGTCCACATCACCGGCCTTGAGCGCCCCGACGTTGATCACCATGTCGATCTCGCGGGCGCCGTCACGCAGTGCGCGGCGGGTCTCGAGAGCCTTGATCTCCGGCGCGTGCGCACCCAGCGGAAAGCCGACGACCGATGTCACCTTGACGTTGGTTCCCCGCAGACGCGCCGCCGCGCGTCTCACCCAGACGGGATTCACGCAGACACTCGCGAAGCCGTACTCGGCCGCCTCATCGCAAAGTCGGTCGATGTCGGAAGGCGTCGCATCGGGCTTGAGCAGCGTATGGTCGATATAGGGACCCAGATCCTGAGGAACGTCGCCGGCTCGCCCGTTGTAGCTCACTCTGGTGGCGCCGACCGCCACGACCGCACGGACCTTGTCCGAGCAGCTCGCCGCGCAGCTTCCCTT
Source organism: Candidatus Multivoradales bacterium (assembly GCA_965223875.1). Taxonomy (GTDB): domain Bacteria; phylum Acidobacteriota; class Thermoanaerobaculia; order Multivoradales; family JAHEKO01; genus CBDCXS01. The sequence goes on from OZ245024.1 coordinate 1,112,635, forward strand.
GCAGTCGACGCAGCAACCGTCGCCCTCGTCGGCGAGCATCTCGAGCACGCGTTGGGTGACAGCCTCTACGAGGCGCTCGCGCTCATCCATCCCCCGTCACCTCCAGTCGATCGATCTTCGCGACGCGCTGGGCATGACGCCCGGGGCCCCAAGGCGTGGAGAGCCAGGCGTCGACGATCTGACGTGCCAGACCCTCGCCGATCAGACCGGCACCGAGTGTCAGCACGTTGGCATGGTTGTGCTCGCGGCTGTTGCGCGCCGACGAGATGTCGTAGCACAACGCGGCGCGCGCTCCGCGGATCTTGTTGGCCGCCATGCACGAGCCGATACCGGCGCCATCGACGACGATCCCGACGTCGGACGCTCCGCTGGCGACCCTCCGCGCCACCGCCGCCGCATAGTCCGGGTAGTCGACAGCCTCGGGCCCGTCGGTGCCGCAGTCGAACACCTCGAACCCACCGTCTTCCAGGTAGGCGGCCAGCGCCTCCTTCATCCGGAAGCCCCCGTGATCGGCACCCATGGCGACCGAGCGGGGCGCCTCGCTCGCGGCTTCTCGCGCCGATTCGACCGGCTCCTTCTCCAGATCCTCGAGCACACGTCGAGTGAGCGCTCTGACTCTCTCTTCGACGCTACGATGACTTGACAAGCGGAAGGGTCTCCCGGTCGGCTGCGCCGCCCGCCGAAACGGCGACGACGGCGACGCTCGAGCTTTCGATCCAGGTCCGAATATCTACCACACTTGACGGGACGGCGCGCCTCGGCGTTCGTCGTGGCGACAGGGCCACTAGCGGCCGGTCGTCCGCCGCGATCGTTCCCGCAGCTCCAGCGTCACGAGATCGAGATCGGTGTAGTAGTGGGCGAGGATATCGCGGTAGTCGAGACCGCGCAGCCCCATCCCGAAGGCCCCGAGCTGGCACATGCCGACACCGTGTCCGTGCCCCCGGCCGGTGAACAGCCAGCCCGGCTCGCGCCCCGGAGGCTCGACCCGCCGTGCCGTGAACAGAGTGTCGGGAACATCCAGGGTCCACCGGATGGCGAGCCCCTCGACCTCCATGTCAGACCCGTCACGACCCTCGAGCCGGATCCTGGCGGCACGCCCCGAGACCCCACGCTCGAGAACCTCGAACGAGCGGAAGTCGATCTCGGGATAGCGGGCGGCCACCATCCCACGCAGGTGCGAGTCGGAGTGCGTACGCTTCCAGGACTTGACCTTCGCGCCCGGCGTGCCGGCCTTGACCTCCCCGTCCACCCGCTGGACCAGGCCGATCAGATTCCCTCCGTGCAGATAGAGGGTCACGGCATCGCCCGGACGCAGCACCAGAGGCGCTGAACGTTGGCGATGCTCCGAACCGTGGAAGGTCGCCAGGCTCTTCGGCAAACGCAGCCGCTCGCCGCTCCCTGAGTCCTTGATCCGCAGCTCCTTCGCGTCGTGGCTCAGGTAGCTCGAGTCTCGCGAGACCAGCACACCCAGGTAGGCCGAGAGCTGAAACAGCATCTCGTCGAGATCGGAGGGCGAGATCTCGCCTTCGAAAGGGGCCGACAGCAACCCCGTGCGCTCGAAATAGGCGGCGAGACGGAGATCGTCCTCGGTCCACTCGCGCGGCGGATTCTCGAGCATCAGCGCACCCTCCGCGCCGGTCGTGAAGAGCCTGGCGTCGAGGACGAGATCGAACAGCGAACCGACGAACCGGCGAACATCGCGCCGATCGAGCGACTCTAGCCGGCTGCGCGTCGGTGGCAGGCCGGCCAACGCCGCAAGGGCGAGAAGTCGCGTCTCGGCCCGCTCGACCTCGGGGAGGCCCTTCCGCGCCGGCACCAGGCGCGTCATCAGCCCTTCGACCAGCGGTGTGCCGCGCGGCAGAACTCCACCCCCCAGCGGCGCCACCCCCCGCTCGGGGCACGGTACGCCTCGCAGGTAGGGATCGTCCTTGGCCGGGAAGACCGTCTCGACGTGCTCGGTGTGCCCGCCGCAACTCGCCGTGTAGAGCGTGTCCGCGACCACACCGCGATAGACGAGAACCTGGCCCTCGGTCTCTCGGATGGCGCGATCGGAGAGAGGGTGCTCCGCCCGCATGCCGCCGAAGACCTGGCAGCGCGGCGTGGCGCAGATGTCGTAGCCCTCGTCCTCGAACTCACCGAGGTTGCGTACCGTGTAGGTACGGGCGGCGACAGCCTGGGCCTTCAACGCCTCGAGGCTCGAATAGACGATCGGTCCCATCTCCTTCGGCACCACACCGCGCAGGTAGTCCTCCAGGGAGAGCTCGTTGATGACGTTGAGCGTGCCCCGATCGTTGAGAAACAGCAGGACGCTGCCGCGATAGGTGCCGCTCGGCAGGCGGATGCCGGCTCCCGCGGAGCGCTCGATCGACAGCCAGCGCCCGGCCAGGGTGCTCGTCGCGCCTCCGTGGGTCACCCGGAATCCCGTCTCCGACAGGCGGCCCGGGACCGTCACGATCCAGGCCTCGAGTCCGTCGTCCTCGAGGCGCCGGATCCCTTCCTCGGCCTGTGCGCGGGTCGGGTATCGCCCGACTCGGACACGATAGAGATCGGTGCCGGCGTCGAACGTGGCCTCCGCCGGCTGAGCGAGATGCTCTTCGAGCCGGCGGGCCAGCCGCTGGGCCTGCCCCTCGTCCTTGAGTGCCGCCACCTGGAGGCGATACTGCCTGGTCGAAGCCACCTCGGCGCTCGACTCGACACGGACACCGCCGTCGACCTCGAAGCTGCGGCCACCCGCGGCGACCACGAGCGGTCCCTGGCAGCAGGGCACTTCCAGGGCCGCAACGTCAGTCTCGAGCCCTACCGTGACCAGGCGGGGCACCACCGGGCGCCGGTTCGCCAGAGCCGGAGAGCCGGGAAGAAGCCCGACGACGAGCGCGAGGTGGGCCATCGCCGCGGCAGAGCCGAGGGGCCGGGAAGGGCTTCGCTCAGGCACTCGGCAGTCCGCCTCCCTCGGCCTGGACCGCCTGCTCGCTGCGGACGATCGCCACGACAGCGCCGAGCAGCACGAGCTGAAGCACCGCGCTGACGAGCCACTGCAGGAGTTGAAGCACGATGGTCAGAGCGAGCTCGACGCCGGAAGGGGCGAGACCGACACCGAGAGGCAGTGACACCACCAGGAAGAGCATCCCCATACTGACGCCGGCCACCACCATCACCACGAAGAGCAGTGTCACCGCGCCCAGACGACGGACCAGCAGTCGTAGCCCGATGCGCATCCCCTGCCAGGCTCCGCGCTCCCGGTCGGCGACCACGGCCTGAGCGAAGAGCATCCAGTAGAAGAGGACGACGACCAGGAAGAGGAGCGGGAGAAAGGCGGCGCAGCCGACGGCGAATCCCGCCGGAACGCCGGCGCTCCCGCCGACGACGCCGACCGCCGCCAGCGCCAGAGTGGCGAGCAGCGACCAGATGAGCCAGAAGAGCAGCACGAGAATGAACAACCAGAAGAATCGCCAGAGGTGGCGACCGCCGCGCCCCTGGAACTCGGCCCAGCTGTAGGTGCGAAACCAGGCCGCCTGGGTCGGTCGCCCCGGCGGTGCCTGGCGGTCGGCCGCCGCGAAGACGCCGACGACGCCGGCCTGGAAGAAGCTGTAGCAGATCAGGGCGGCGACCCCGATGGCCGTCGCGGCCGCGAAGGCCAGCCAGAAAGCCGGGGTTCCGGCGCCCTCGACGATCCGGGTCAGGCTATCCAGGAGCCAGGCCGCTCCCTCTTCCGGGTCGAAGTCGGGAGCCGGGGCCCTCAGCTCCAGCACCAGGCCGAAGGGAAGCAGCGACAGAGCGCCCAGGGCCGCGATCAGGATCGTCTGCAACCAGACGAGGAGGATGAGCTCCCAGTTGGCCCGCAGGCTCAGAATGCCGCGCTGCAGACCGTCCAGCGCCCCGAGACGAACCGCGCTCACTCGATTCGATGCTGAGCCATCTTGATCTCGCGACGGAAGTCGCCTGACTCGATCTCGATGGGCTGGGCCATTTCGTAGAGGCGGCTTACCAGCAGGGCCGGGATCCGGCTGGCGAGTGGCTCGCGCGCCCTCGTCGTGCCGGTCGGCATGGCGTCGAGACCGGCTTCGCTGGGCGCCCCCGACGAGAGCCTGAAGTTCGTCGTGAAGATCGTCGGGAGCCGTCGCGTATAGCGACCGTTCATCACCAGATAGAGGACATCCGTGACCCAGGCGGTCGGCTTGCGCGCTCCGAGCTCGTCGAGCACCAGCAGCTCGGCCTCCATCACCGGTTCGAGCAACCGATGTTGGGACTCGCTCGAGGCCGGGTCGAAGGTGGACTGGATCTCGTGAATCAGCGAGGTGAAATCGATGAACTGGCCGCGGAGCGTGAACCGCCGCATCAGCTCCTTGAGCACAGCGACGGCGAGATGCGTCTTGCCGACTCCGGGCGGGCCGATGAGGACGAGTCCGCTCTCCCGGAACGAGCCGTCCTCACGCAGAAAGCCATCGACATAGCGACGACAGAGAGATCGCGCACGCACGAGCTGGTCGTTGCTCTCGACGAAGTTGTCCAGGCTGCAGCCCCTGTACCGGGGAGGAATCCCCGCCGACGACAGCAGCCGGGGTACCACGTCCAGGCGCCGGCACTCGCAACGCCTCGCGCTTCCCGCGCCTCCGTCCGGCACGACCAGCCAACCACGACCGCCGCACTGGGGGCAGACCGTCCCGGCGCCGTTGTCGGCCTCGAGCGTCGACGTTGCCGGATCGGGCGCGACCGGGTCGGACATGGGCGGATCGTAGCACGCGTCGAGGGAGGCGAAATCGGCCTCCGGACGACACGATCGAGGCCCGCCGGAACCGGACCTCCGGGATCTTCTTCAGCCCTTCCTGGGGTCGGAGAGCGGCCCGCCGTCGAGCTTGACCAGCGCATGCCGACGCTCGACTCCCGCTCTGCGGTCGCTGGCGTCCCGGCGTACGTACTCCATCAGCCGGTCGACCTCCAACTGCAGGGTCTCGAGCTGCTCACGCATGTTGAGCACCACCTCGACGCCGGCCAGATTCACCCCCATGTCGCGGGTCAGCGTCAGGATGGTCTCGAGCCTACGAAGTGTCTCCTCGTCGTAGAGGCGTGTGTTCCCTTCGCTGCGTGGCGGCGTCAGCAGCCCCTCGCGCTCGTACATCCTCAGGGTCTGCGGATGCAGGTCGTAGCGCTCGGCCACGACGCTGATCATCACGTACTCGCCCTTGGGTCTCTTGCTCACTGGCTCTCGGTAGATCGGTCCCGCTCACCAGGCGACAGCGCGTCGCCGGGCGGCGAGACAACCAGGGACCGGAGCCGGTTCAAGCCCGCTCCGGTCCGATGGAAAGACGAATCGAATCAGCTGGCCTCCTCGTCGACGTCGACGTACTCGGCATCGATCACCTCTTCGTCCGACCCGGAATCTTCTTGAGCGGCCTGCGAGGCGTCGGGCCCGGCGCTCGCGTCGGGCTGCTGGTACATCACCTCGGCGAGCTTGTGCGAGGCCTGCTGCAAGCTTGCTGTCGCCGACTCGATCTGGCCGGCGTCATCCGCCTCGAGAGCCTTCCTCGCGTCCTCGAGCGCCGATTCGAGCTGTGCCCGGTCGGCCTCGGGAAGCTTGTCCCGATGATCGGCAAAGCCTTTCTCGGTCGAGTAGACCAGGCTGTCGAGCTGGTTGCGCGCCTCCACCTTCTGTCGGCGCTCCTGATCCTCCTGGGCGTGCGAGTCGGCGTCGGTCACCATACGATCGATGTCCTCTTCGGAGAGGCCGCTCGACGAGGTGATGGTGATCGCCTGCTCCTTGCCCGTACCGAGGTCTTTCGCCGACACGTTGACGATGCCGTTGGCGTCGATATCGAAGGCCACCTCGACCTGGGGCACGCCACGCGGCGCCGGCGGAATGCCGACGAGGTGGAAGCGTCCGAGGGTCCGGTTGTCCTTCGCCATCTCGCGCTCACCCTGCAGGACGTGGACCTCCACCGACGTCTGGTTGTCGGCCGCGGTCGAGAAGATCTCGCTCTTGCGCGTCGGGATCGTCGTGTTGCGATCGATGAGCTTGGTGAACACGCTGCCGAGAGTCTCGATGCCCAGCGACAGCGGCGTCACGTCGAGCAGCAGGACGTCTTTGACGTCACCGCGCAGCACGCCGCCCTGGATGGCCGCACCGATGGCGACGACCTCGTCCGGGTTTACCCCGCGATGGGGCTCCTTGCCGAACTGCTCCTCCACCAGCTTCTGGATGGCCGGCATGCGGGTCTGCCCGCCGACCAGGACGACTTCGTCGACGTCCTCGGCCTTGAGGCCAGCGTCCTTCAACGCCTTCTTGCACGGCTCGATGGACCGGGCGAGCAGGTCCTCGACCATCTGCTCGAGCTTGCTGCGGTTGAGCTTGATGTTGAGGTGCTTCGGGCCGGAGGAGTCGGCGGTGATGAAGGGCAGATTGATCTCGGTCTCCTGGGCGCTCGACAGCTCGATCTTGGCTTTCTCCGCGGCTTCCTTCAGCCGCTGGATCGCCATCGGATCCTGCGTCAGGTCGATGCCCTGGTCCTTCTTGAACTCCTCCAGCAGCCAGTCGATGATCCGCTGATCGAGATTGTCGCCACCCAGGTGGGTGTCGCCGTTGGTCGCCTTCACCTCGACCACGCCGTCGCCCACCTCGAGGATCGAGATGTCGAAGGTTCCGCCACCGAAATCGTAGACCGCGATGACCTCGTCCTTCTTCTTGTCGAGCCCGTAGGCGAGCGCCGCGGCGGTCGGCTCGTTGACCAGCCGCTCGACCGTCAATCCGGCGATCTTGCCGGCATCCTTGGTCGCCTGGCGCTGCGAGTCGTTGAAGTAGGCGGGAACCGTGATCACCGCCTTCTCCACCTTCTCGCCGAGATAGTCCTCAGCGGCCTGCTTGAGCTTCTGCAGCACCATCGCGGAGATCTCCGGCGGCGAGTAGTCCTTGTCGTCGATGATCACACGCACGTCGCCGTTGTCCGATTCCTTCACCTTGAAGGGAACCATCTTCATCTCTTCCGAGACCTCGTCGTAGCGACGCCCCATGAACCGCTTGATCGAGAAGATGGTGTTCTCGGGGTTGGTCACCGCCTGTCGCTTGGCGACCTGGCCGACCAGTCGCTCGCCCGACTTCGAGAAGGCGACCACCGACGGTGTCGTCCGGTTGCCTTCGGCGTTCGGCACTACCTTGGGCTCACTGCCCTCCATCAGCGACACGACGCTGTTGGTCGTGCCGAGATCGATACCGATGATCTTGCTCAATTCCCTGCTCCTCCTGAGACGAATTGTCTGTGGTCGCCGCACCGGGCCGGTGCGGGACTCGAATGTTACGAACCTCAGCGCATCACTGTCAATTCGACGCGCAATTTTTATGACAATTAATCGCTAAGATTTATTCCCGGACTCGAAAACGCCATACGGCAGCAGTCCGAACGGCGTATCAGGCCGGTGGGGGAAGGGACCGCGGGCGGCTCTCGAAACCGCTCAGTCGAGCAGAACGAGGGGCATCTCGACCTCGGCCGACACCCGCACGACATACTCGGGATCGAGAAAGAAGTCGCCGGCGATGGCTTCGGGCTGGTTGATTCCCGGATCGATGCCATCCGCCGCCGGTGGGATCCTGTAGCCGCGATCGCCCGGGTGGTAGCGCAGCAAACGGCCCCCGGACCCGACGACGTCGCCCGACGAAAGGAGGTTCCTCGCCACAAGGGTCTGCAGATCCTCGGGAAAACGGCCCTCGAGAAGGAAGAACGTCTTGGCGGCGCGGTCGATCTTCAGGTACACCGACATCCGCGTCTGCTGCTCGAAGGCGAGGCGCTCCGGCTCGAGCCAGAAGCCCGGATAGAGAATCAGGTTGGGGCCCCAGCTCAGGACCGCCACGAGCAGGACCATCGCCGCCAGCGGTAGAACTGTTCCGATCCACTCCGGAACCCGGTCGAGGAGCCTCAGCGCCCGCTTGCGAGGTGCAACGCGCTCGGCTTCGAGCTCCGCCGCGGAATCCACCGGCGGCAGTCCCACGAGATCCGCGGCCGCCACCGACTCCTCGACCGCCGGGGCTTCGGGGGCCTCGCAGGTCGCCTCGAGTGAATCCGGATGGTGCACGACCGGCTCAGCGACGACGTCGGCAACTCCCGGCTCGGCCTCGAGCTCCAGATTCGAGGCCGGCTTCGCGTCCGCCGAACAGACCTCCTCGGCCCGGATCGGCTCGAACCCGTCTTCGCGAGCGACCTCGTCTCCGCCGAAGAACTTGTATTCCCCACGCCTCCACGAGAAGCCCCGCCGGATCAGCTCGAGCGTGTAGGAGCGTAGGCCGTTCAGATAGTCGTCCTGTGACAGGTCGGTCCCGGTCACCAGTGTTTCGCTCAGCCGCCCGGGATCCCGATCCGGACTCTCGAGAACGGCCGACAACTGCTCGGCCGAGATCAGTCCTTCGGCGACCAGCGTTCGGCCCAGGCCGGTCTCGAGCGATTCGTTGAGCGCGTCCGCGCCGACCACAGCCCCACTCTCGATCGAGAGAGAGATGATGTCCTCTTCGCCCTGGACGGTGAGAATCCCGGTGAGCTCATCGCGGCTCACGCGGAGGAGAACCGACTCGAGCCCCGCCTCCGAGAGGGAGCCACCGAACGGCGGGCTGGCGGAAGCGACGCTCACGCTCGCAGCCCCCTCGTCACGCGCTGCACCATGTAGGCGATGAGCCCCAGGACACACAGCGTCCAGACGAACGCCCGACCCGGTTCGTAGCCCCATGGCACCCTATAACCGAAGGACAGGACCAGGGGCAGTGCCAACAGAGCCGCCGGCACCAGGATCTCGAGAAAGGCGAGATCGCCGCGGCGCCTGGAGACCGCCGCCAGACCCGGCACCAGCAGATCGACAAGGCGCGGAGCCGTCTCGACCGGCTCCGGTACCACAGCGCTCGAGTGCGCTCCGATTCGGTACCGGCGCGATACGAGGTCGAGGGCAACGGCCAGTAGACCGATCACCGCGGCCACCACGAGGTTTCCCGACCGCAGAACGCGTCCAACGATCGACCCAGAAGCGCCCGACGGGTTCCACGCGGCTTCGAGATCCCCGCTGATCTCATCCATCCGTGCCAGTCCGCCGCCGACCACGACCACTCGCTCGCGCTCGGCATCGTTCACCCACCGGGTGACGGCATCCTCGTCGATCTGCCGCGCAGTCCGCAGGGCCGACTCGGATTCCTCGAACAGATAGGAGGCAGAGTACGACTGACTGAGGTTGAACCAGGCCGCCGCCGCAACCGTCTCGCCCGCCGAGGCGCGCTGGAAGAGCTGAATGGCACTGGCGTAGTCACCGACGTCGAAGTAGAACGCGCCGAGGTTCAGTACCGCCTCGGCGTTCGCGGGTTCGGCGTCCACGACATCGAGGTAGAGGGCCCGCGCGAACTCCCGCTGGCCCACCCGCTGATGCAGGTCGGCCAGAAGCTGCTTCACGGCGGCGCTCTCCGGCAGCGCCACGCGCAGGCTGCCGAGATCCCTGAGCGTCGACCCCTCCAGGCGCGACAGCGCGAGATCCTCCATGACCCGAACCGGTGGCGACATCAGGAGAGCCATGTAGTCGCGCTGCACCGTGACCAGACCGGGAGCCATTCCCATCAGGAGCCAGACCCCGACCAGCACGGCCTTCTCGCTGCGACTCACATACGCGAAGAGGAGGACACTCCAGTAGAGGAGCAGCCAGAAGAGCCCATTCGGCAGAGCCACGGGAAAGACCAGCAGGACGATTCCGGCGAGCTTGGCACCCGCTTCGGGCAACCGGTCCGAGAGTAGTTCCACGAGATCCCCGTAGAGTCGCGCCGCCCAGGTCGAGAACAGCAACAACAGGAGCAGTGCCGAGCAGACCACGAGGACGAAGAGGACCCAGAGCAGCGCATCCTGCACAACGATCGACCGTTCCCAGGGGAAGCGGAACAGGCGGTAGTACCCCGAGATCCTGGATGCGAGCGCCGAAAGGTGCTTGCCCTCGAGGCGAAAGATCGTTGCCGCAGCGAAGGCGACCTCCGGGCGTCCGGCATCGAGCATCTCGGCGGCCTCGAGCGACCATTTCGCGCGCACGAAGTCGCTCGCCCGGGCGGCCATGACGGCGCTGACCGTCGCTCCCAGCGCAAGGTCGGGAAGTCTCTCGACTCGTAGAACCATCATCGTCTGCCGGATGTCGCTCATGACCTCCGCGGCGCGCCGCGCATCCCGCGCGTGATAGGCGGTCAGCCAATCGAGCCACTGGTCCTGCAGCAGCACCAGAGCGGCATGCAGAGACTCGGTGACCTCGATCGTCTCGAGACGGGGAAGCTGCTGGGCGGCGAGGACCTCCTCGGGGACGGCCACGACGACCGCCAGGAGGAGACAAACGATCAGTGTCGCTCTGCGCACCTTGCTCATCCAGGCAAGTGAAGACCCTGGTCCTCGAAGCTCGGACAATGAGCTATCGTATGGCGCCGCGGGCCGATTCACTATGACCCCTATCGGTTCTCGCACCGTCCCGCCCATGCCCTCCGACACCCTCCGGCCACTCGTCGACCTCATCCGGAGACTGAGAGGCCCCGACGGCTGCCCCTGGGACCGTGAGCAGGGCCTGGCGGACATCCGGGGATATCTGCTCGAGGAGGCCCACGAGGTGGCCGCCGCCATCGACGAGGGAAACGACGACGAGATCTCCGGTGAGCTCGGTGATCTGCTCTTTCACATCGTCTTCACTGCCGAGCTCGTGCGGGAGGCGGGAGGCGCCTCCGTCGAGCAGGTCGTCGAACGCATCCACGACAAGATGGTCGCGCGACACCCCCACGTGTTCGGGACCGAGGTGTTGACCTCGAGCGACGACGTCCATCGCGCCTGGGAGGCACGTAAGGCGCGCGAACGGGCAACTCGCGGCGACTCGATCCTCGATGGAGTGGCGACCTCCCTTCCCGCTCTGCTGGCGGCCTACCGCATGACCCAGAAGGCCGCCGGCGTAGGCTTCGACTGGCCCGATGTGGACGGCGTTCTCGACAAGGTCGAGGAAGAGCTGGACGAGGTCCGGGAGGCCATCGCCCAGCTGAAGGCCGAGCCGACCGGCCCAGCCGAACAACGGGCGGCCGAACAACGGGCGACCGAAGAGGTCGGCGACCTCCTCTTCGCCACGGCCAGTCTCGCGCGGCATCTGGGCACCGACCCGGAGAGCGCGCTCGCGGCCGCGAATCTCAAGTTTCGCAGGCGCTTCGCTCACATCGAGAGAGCGCTCGCCGCCGAGGGTCGTCCGCTCGACTCGGCGACTCTCGAAGAGCTCGACAGCCACTGGGAGAGGGCGAAGTCCCTCGAAGAGACTCCCGCTGTCGAGCTCGAAGAGACCGACTAGCCTGCCGGCGTCTCCAGCCGCTCGATCAGGCTGGCGAGCGCGGGTGTGACGTTCTCGGCGACCCGGCGCTGCCCCTCCTCGTTGGGATGGATCCCATCCGGAAGATTGAGAGCGGGATCACCGCCGACGCCCTCGAGCAGGAACGGTACCAGCGGCACGTCGAGCTCCTCGGCCAGTCGTGCGTAAATCGCCTCGAAGTCGGTCGCGTAGCCGCCGTAGTTCGGCGGCATCCGCATGCCGAGCAGCAGGACGCCGGCGCCGGAGGCCCTCGATCGCTCGACGATCCGGCGCAGGTTCTCCTCGGTCATCGCCAGATCCAGACCCCGCAGGCCGTCGTTTCCGCCCAGTCCGATGACCACGACATCAGGAGCCCGTCGCAGCAGCCAATCCAGCCGCGACAGCCCTCCGGCCGAGGTATCACCACTGACCCCGGCGTTGATCGCCTCGATCGGTTGCCCGAGCTCTTCGAGCCTGGCCGCCACGTGGGTCGGGAAGGCGAGCTCCGCGCCCAGACCGTACCCGGCGGTGAGACTGTCGCCGAGGAAGAGGACCACCGGTCGGCCGTCGGACCATCCGTCAGCGGGAGCCATCACCGCCGCCGCGATCGCCACGAAGGCGACCGTCGCCAGCGCCCGGGAGGGCGTGGCGCCGGGGCCGGGAGAGGTGCTGCGGCGCGACCACATAGGAAGGCATTCTACGCCGCCCGAGCAGAGTCGACGCCGACTCCGATGTTAGAATCGCGTGTCTCCGCGACGCGGCCGGAGGCCTTGAAACACCCCGCTTCCCCACCGCGTAACTCCTTACATGACGACGCCGCTGCTGGAGCTGCGAGACCTCACCAGACGACTGCCCTCGGGCGGCGCAACGCTGACCATCCTCGACAGCGTCAGTCTCGAGATCCATGCCGGCGAGTCGGTCGCCATTCTCGGTCCTTCGGGAAGCGGAAAATCGACTCTTCTCGCTCTGATGGCCGGGCTCGACCGACCCACCGAAGGCGAGGTTCTGCTCGACGGCGAGCCCTTGACGCCGCTCTCCGAAGACGAGCTCGCCCTGTTGCGGCGGCGCAACATCGGATTCGTCTTTCAGAACTTCGAGCTGCTGTCGAACCTCACGGCCCGCGAGAACATCCTGTTGCCAATGGAGCTCACCGGCCAGAACGACGCCCACACCCGTGCCAATCGACTTCTCGAGATCGTCGGCCTGGCGGAGCGCGGACATCACTACCCGGTGCAGCTGTCGGGCGGCGAGCAACAGCGCGTCGCCCTGGCTCGCGCCTTCGCGACCGAGCCGCGCCTGCTGCTGGCCGACGAGCCGACCGGGAACCTCGACGGAAAGACATCCGACCGGGTTCTCGAGATCCTGGCCGATCTCCAGCACCGAAAGGGCACGACGCTGATCCTCGTCACTCACGATCCCGAGGTCGCCCGGCTCGCCGATCGACAGATCTACCTGCAGGATGGACGCGTCGTTCGCGAGGAGAGGCGCGAGCAGACAGTGGACGACCCACGGCTGCTCTCACGAGTCGCCGACAGATGACGGCCTCGTTCTTCTGGCGCCAGATGTGGCGCGAGTCGCGGGGAAGCTGGAAGCGGTTCACCTTCTTCGTCACCTGTCTGGCCGTAGGCGTCGGCGCTGTCGTTTCCGTGGCCGGGATCGGTGCCGAGATCCGGAGGATCATTCGCACTGAAGCACGCCAGCTGCTGGCCGCCGATCTGGCGATGTCCGGACGCCAGCCGCCGCCCGAGGAGTGGGCCGCGTTTCTCGACGAGAATCCCAACTGGGAGCGGACGTCGATTCGCGAGCTGGTGGCGATGTCCGCCGCACCGACGCGGGACGGAATCGCCGGGCTGAGCCAACTCGTCGAGCTCAAGGTCGTCGATGGGACCTATCCGTTCTACGGCGAGCTCGGACTCGAGCCGTCCCGCCCCCTGTCCGAGCTGCTCGACGCCGGATCGGCGGTCGTCGCGCCGGATCTCCTCCAGCGTCTCGACCTCGAGACGGGCGACGAGATGCTCGTTGGTGGGCACCCTTTCGTGATCGCCGGAGTCGTCGACTCCGAGCCCGACCGGATCGACGGGCTCTTCACGCTCGGACCGCGCGTCTTCCTCTCACTCGACGGCCTCGAGCGCACCGGGCTCATCAGCTATGGCAGTCGGGTCCTCTACAAGGAGCTCCTCAAGCTGCCGGCACAGATAGAGCCGCAGCGCATCGAAGAGATCGGCGAGGAGATCGGGGCGCTCCTCCCCGCCACCGGCTCGTATCAGGTGGAGTCGTACGTCGATGCGCAACCGGCCCTGCGACGCGGCCTGCGGCGCGTCGAGCGCTTCCTCGGGCTGGTGGCGCTCCTCTCGCTGCTGATCGGCGGCGTCGGGGTGGCACAAACCGTGCGGGCCTGGCTCGCCGCCAGGATCGACGCCATCGCGACCTTGCGCTGTATCGGCGCGCGCCCCAACGAGGTCGTCGCCCTGTACCTCGGCCAGACGGTGGTCATTGGGCTGCTCGGAAGCCTCCTCGGCGTGCTGCTCGGCCTGGGAGTGGAGTGGCTCGTACCTCGTTTCCTGAGCGATCTGCTGCCGGGTCGGGTGGCCCGCCTGTGGCATTGGTCGGCCGTTCTCAAGGGTCTGTTCCTGGGCGTCGGTGTCGCGACGCTCTTCAGCCTGCCGCCGCTGCTGTCGACCCGTCGAATCTCACCGGCGAGAGTCTTCCGGCGGGACGCCGAACCGCTGCCCGCCCGGCGCCGTGTGCGAGCCGCCCTCGCGGCGATCGTGGCCATCGGTGTGTGGCTGGCGGCGTCGATCCAGGCGGACTCGCTGCTGTTGGGCGTCCAGTTCGCCGGCACCCTCGGTCTGGCTACGGGCCTGCTGGTCGCCGCGGCGTGGCTCCTGACCAAAGCGGCACATCGCTGGCCGCGCACCAGCGCCCGGATCTGGCTCCGCCATGGACTCGGCGCGCTCGGACGGCCGGGAGCCGGCACCATGGGGGCTATCGTGGCGCTGGGGCTCGGGGTGCTGGTCGTTCTCGGCATCACGCTGGTCGAGAGGGGGCTCTCAGAGGAGCTCGAGACGGCACTTCCGGAGGACGCGCCGAGCGCCTTCCTGATCGACATCCAGCCACAGCAGTGGGATGGCGTCCGTCACCTGCTCGAAGCGGCCGAGACGACGCGCATCGATTCTGTTCCGGTCATCAGCGCCCGCCTCGCGGCGATCGCGGGACGCTCGATCGAGGAGCTTCTGGAAGAGGTCGGTGAGGACCGCGGCCGGCGATGGGCCCTCACGCGTGAACAGCGGCTCACCTACCTCGAGACCCTTCCCGAGGACAACGAGGTCATCGAGGGCTCCCTCTGGGAGAACCCCGATCTCGCCGAGGCCAGCCTCGAGGAGGAGTTCGCCACCGATCTCGACGTCGGTCTCGGCGATCTCCTGACGTTCGATGTCCAGGGCGTCCCGATCGACCTGACCGTGACCAGCATTCGCACGGTGGACTGGGACACCTTCGGCATCAACTTCTTCATCGTCGCCGAGCCCGGCGCCCTGGACGAAGCCCCCCAGTCCCGCCTCGCCGCCACCAGAATGCCGCCGGGGAGCGAGGACGAGATCCAGAACAGGCTCGCGGCCGAGTTCCCCAACGTGACCCTGTTCCGGATCCGCGAGGTCCTCGACAAGATCAGGGCAGCGCTCGAGCGTCTCGGCGTCGGTGTCCGCTTCCTCGGCGGGTTCACCATGATCTCGGGCCTGATCATCCTCGCCGGCGCCATCAGCGTCGGAACGGTACGGCGCGGCCGAGAGGTGGCGGTCTTGAAGACGCTCGGCCTCACCCGCGCTGGAGTCGTCGCCGTCTTTGCCGTCGAGTACGGCCTGATCGGCCTCGTCGCCGGGGTCATCGGCACCATCGGCAGCTGTGGACTGGCCTGGGCCGTGCTGACCCAGGTGATGGAGGTCTCGTGGTCCTGGCGCCCGGCCTACCTGGTGGCCGCGCCCCTGCTGTGCACGGCACTGTCGGTGGTGGCGGGACTGGCGGTCAGCTGGGGCTCACTCCAGCGTCGCCCCGTCGAGGCCCTGCGAGGCTGACGACCCCGCCGCTACTGCGGCGGCGCAATGCGGTCGAGCAGGAAGCTCACCGGAACGAACTCGAAACCGGCCGCGACAGCTTCGGGGATGCGTCGCTCGAGCACCTCGATGGTCAGCGCGTGGGGATGCCCGATCGCGACCGCCTCACCGCGATCCTGTGCGAGCCAGAGCAGCCGGTCGAACTGCTCCTCGATCGCTTCCGGCTCCAGCAGCGGATCGAGGAATACCTGTCGCTCGGCGGACGGTACGCCCGCGGCGAGCGCGACCTGGTAGCCGACGCTCGACGCGCTGGTTCTCGAGTCGAGAAAGAACAGTCCGCGTTCTTCGACGACGTCGAGGATCGGTCGCATCGCGGTCACGTCGGCGGAGAGACTCGAGCCCATATGGTTGTTGACTCCGACAGCTCCTGGGACCGCATCGAGGGCCGCTCGCGTCGCCGTGGCGAGCTGTTCCGGAGACATGACGGAGGTCAGCGCTCCCGGGCCCGGGTCGGCCCCCGAGCTCGGCTCCATCGGCAGGTGACAGATGAGCTCCCAACCCTGCCGGTCGATCTCCGCCACGACCTCCTGGGTGAGGACCTCGAACGGCAGCACGGAGTACGTCAGCGGCACTCCGAGCGCATCGAGGCGCTGCAGATCCGTCAAGCTCCGCCCGAGATCGTCGATGACGAGAGCGATCCGCGCTCCGACGGTTCCCGGGAACTCGTACTCCTCCGCCGGAGGAGGCACCTCGACGCCGGACAGGTCCAGGGGAGGCGGGGTGACCACGATGCGCGGTTGACGGTCGACCGACTTGCTGGCGGGCTGCGGTGCCGGCTCGGTGCCGAAGAAACGAGCCCCCACCCACATTCCGACGGCGAAGAAGCCGACCGCTATCGCGGCCAGCCCCAGGGCCCGGGGAACCCGCGAGCCCCGGCCGGGAACGCTCTTCATCTCCTCGTCATGCACCCGGAGATCTCCTCACGAGACCGACGACCTAGCCACGATCAGGTGCTCAGGCGACGTCGCGCAGCTCGGCCTCGTCGCCGGCCAGGACCTCGAGTGCGCGCTTCAGAGTCAGATCGTCGAGGGCCAGATCCTTGTCCGCGAAAGCCCTCGTGCGCTCGCTCACCTCGACATCGGGCTCGACACCCTCGGCGAGGGACTCTCCACCCGGACCGGTATAGAACGCGTCGGTCAGCAGGACGTGAGCACCGTTCGAGAGCGGAGTCAGGGTCAACCTGCCGGTGTACCCGAAGGAGCTCTGGCCGACCACGGTCGCTCCTGCCGAGGCCTGGAGGATCGAGGCCAGCACCTCGGCGCCTCCAATCGAGCCTCTCCCCAACAGAACGACGAGATCACCCGTCCAGACGGGGGTGGCTTCGCCATCGAATGTATCGAGCACCTCGTCCTTGCTGGCCAGGCTTCCCAGGGAGCCGTCGGAGAAGAGCCCGGCGACCCGGTAGGCGGCCACAGTGCTGTCGGACGCCGTTTCGCGAAGGTCGATCAACAGCCGATCCGGCGCGCCCTCACCCGCCTCGATGGTCGCGAGTGCCGAGCGAACGGCGTCGGCCGTACCCTCGCCGAGCACCAGAAGTCGAAGAAGCGGCACGCCCTCGACGGTCTCGAGGTCCACAAGATTCGGATCGTAGGTGCCGAGGGTCAACTCGACCTCGCTCGCCACCCCATCGCGAAGAAGGCTCATGGCGACCATTTCGCCCGGCTCTCCGGCCAGGACCGACTGGACCCTCCACAGCGGCATGCTTCGGGTCGGCTCCTCACCCAGAGCCGTGATGATGTCGCCCCTCTCGATACCGGCCGTCACCGCGGGCGACCCGTCGGCGACCGAGATAACGTAGACCACACCCCGGTCCTTGGCGACCTTGAGGCCGCTGTGACGGCTCCCCGTCGCCAACACCTCACGATACCTGTCGACCTGCTCGGCGGGAACGAAGGTGGTGAACGGATCGAGGGCGTCGGCGGCACCGTCGAGGGCACCTTCCATCAACCGCTCCACGCTGACGTCGTCGACATACTGCTGGCGCACCAACCGAAGAACGTCCTGGAAGACCGACAGGTACTTGAACAGCGAGTCGTCGCCTTCGTTGTTGCCGCGGGCCAGCAGCGCACCGCTGACCAGCGGGAGCAGAACGAGCAGCGACAGCAGAAGAAACGTCAGACGGCTTCGATTCATCGAGGGGACCTGCCGTTGGCGGGAAGACGATGGAAGCAGCGGTGGGCTAGCGGAGCCAGAGTCGGGGATCCTCAGGCCGGTTCTCGCGGCGAATCTCGAAGTAGAGAGTGCCGTCCACGGTCCCCACGACAGCACCCAAGGATACCACATCGTCCTTGCGCACCCGCAGCTCCTCGAGCCCTGAATAGATGGAGAAAACACGCCCTGGATGGAGCAGAATGACCGTCAGCCCATACCCCTCGAAGGGACCCGAGAAGAGCACCGTACCGGAGTAGACGGCTCTGACCTGGGCGTCCGCGGCGGTGCGCAGCTCGAGCCCGTTGTGGGGTACCTTGGTCCCGTAGCGGGGATCCGAGCGAGGTCCGAATCCCTTGGTCACATTTCCCTTCACCGGCCAGTCGAGAATGCCCCGGAAGCGGGTCACGGGCTCTCCGTAGGGGACGTTCACAGCACCGGCGGCGAGCATCTCGACGAGGGAGGCGAGTTTCTCCTCCCGTGCCACCAGCCGTTTCGTTCGCGACGCGACCTCGCGCTGCTCGAGTTCGACCCTGGCCAGAAGGGTCCGCTGCTCGCTGCGGAGACGTGCGAGCTCGTCGCGGCGCGTTGTTTCCTGACCGAGCCAGATCTCGATCTCGGCGGCCTTCGACCGCGCCGCCTCACGCTGGCTCGTCAGCGCTTCGAAGGTCTCGACATAGTGCTTCAGGGCGTCCGAGTCTCGTCGTGCCAGAAAGCGCAGCTGACGCATGCCATCGAGCAGGTCCTCGCCACTCTCGAGCGACATCAACAATCGCAGATAACCGCGATCGCCGCTGCGATAGAGCCGGACGAGCACCCCGCGCAGGTGCTCGCGCGCGTCGCCGAGCTCGCGTTCGAGATCCTCGGTGTCCTGCTCGAGGCGTACGAGGTCGGCCTCGGCACGCTCACGCTCGGCCTGGGCCTCGGCCACCCGAGCCTCCTGCAGCTCGAGCTCGATGGCCAGCCGCGCGACGTCCGCTTCGAGACTCTTGCGCTCGTGCCCCAGGCGGGCGAGCCGGGACTGCAGGCGATTGATCTGGACGCGCAGCGCGTTGAGCTCATCCTCGCGGGACAATTCCTGCGGGTTGAGCGGCGCCGCCGCAAGCAGCAGAATAAGGAGCCAGGACCGAGCCACCTGAACGATCATACCCGGCTCGGCCCCACCCCCGACAATGAGAAAAATCCAGCGTTCAGCGATTCTCTGCCTGCTTCCAGCGACCTTGGCGATCTACGGCTGCACGGCCTCGGGTCCCCAGTGGCCAACCGACGGGAGCCTCACGATTGCGCTCGAGAGCGCACCCATCAGCCTCGATCCGAGGCTCGGTACGGATCAGGCCTCGGCCCGGGTCTTCGAGCTGGTTCTCAACGGCCTGGTCAGGAAGGACCCCAGTGGCGATCTGCTGCCGGACCTGGCGCAAAGCTGGGAGATCCTCGACGAGGGCCTGCGCTACCGGTTCCACCTGGTCGACGACGCGGTGTTCCACGACGGCACCCCGCTGACCGCCGACGACGTCGCCTGGACCTTCCAGACGATCGTCGATGGCACGGTCTCGTCACCGAAGCGCGGTGCCTTCCACATGGTCGCGTTCATCGAAGCGGTCGACGACCGGACGGTCGACTTCCACCTGGCACGTCCGCACGGTGCGCTGCTCGCGGATCTCACCGCGGAGCAGGGCGTCATCCAGAACGGCAAGCAGCCGGACGACCTGAAGGAGAATCTGATCGGTACCGGGCCGTTCCGGTTCGTCTCGAAGACCCCCGATACGGTGACTCTCGAGGCCAACCCGAGCTACCGCGGGGGGGCACCGGGACTGACCCGGCTGGTGCTACGCGAGATCCCCGACTCGACGGTGCGCTCACTCGAGCTGCGCAAGGGAAGCGTCCAGTTGATCGTCAACGGCCTCACACCGGACCAGGTACCCGTGTTCCGGGATGACCCCGCTTACACCGTCGTCGAGACGCCGGGCTCGAACTACGTCTACATCGGGACGAACCTCGAAGATCCGGTGCTCTCGAACCGGCTGGTGAGGCGAGCCATCGCCCACGCGCTCGATCGGGGCCGGATCGTCGAATCGCTTCGCCAGGGACTCGCGGTGGTCACCGAAACGATGATGCCCCTCGGGCACTGGGCTCGTGACGAGCAGATCGGGCTCATCCCCTACGACGTCGAGGAGGCCAAACGGCTGCTCGATGAGGCCGGCTACCCGGACCCGGACGGCGATGGACCGCAGACGCGATTCTCGCTCACCTACAAGACCTCGACCAACGAGGAGAGTCTTCTCCGGGCCCAGATCATCCAGTCGATGCTCGCCGCCGCGGGAGTCGACATCGAGATCCGCTCGTTCGAGTTCGCCACCTTCTACAGCGATATTCGACAGGGCAACTTCCAGCTCTTCAGCCTGACCTGGACCGGGATCATCGACCCGCACATCTACAACCTCGTTCTCCATTCGGCGAGCATCCCGCCGCAGGGCGCGAACCGCGGGCGATACCGCAACGCCGAGTTCGACAGGCTCATCGAGGAGGGTTCGCGCTCGGCCGACCCGATGGTCCGACGCCCCTTCTACGTCGAAGCCCAGCAGATCCTCGCCGACGAGCTCCCCTACATCAGCCTCTACCACAAGGTGAACGTCGCGGTGATGGCCGCCGGACTGGAAGGCTACGAGAACTACCTGAGCGGGGAGCTGTCCAGCCTGGCGCGTGTGCGCTGGAGCGAGTAGAGACCTCCCCCACCGAGACACCCTTCCAGGGGAACAGCGCTCACCGAGTCGGCGGCTCCTGCCCGGAAACGGCGACGATGATGTAGGCCGACGGCGAGCCCGGGCTCAGGATCCACGGTGTCATGGTGCTGTTCGTGTGCTCGGGAAGCGCACCGATGTCCTCGTTGTCGAGGTAAGGCGCGTAGAACATCAGATGGGGCGGAAAGACCGTGGTGCGCTCGCCGCTCTCCGGATCGACGGCGAAGAAGCTCTCAGAGAGCATGTAGGCGATACCAGGCCGCGCCGGTGCCTCGAGCGAGCGCCTCTCGTACTCGGCGGAAAGCACCGCGGCGATCTCCTCGGTCCCCATTCCGGCGGCCCGTAGTTGCCCCCGCCGCAGGTCGGCCAGGAGCGTCGTCCGAGATCCCTCGGCGTCGTAGCAGACAGGAGCGAAGACGGCGCCGACGCGGTTCGCGAGGCAGTTGAACCCATTGACCGATTCGCGTAATCTCTCGAAGCCCTCCTCGCCGAAAACCCAGACCCCGGCACGGTCTCGGAGGTGCTCCGGCGCCGCCGAGAGAGCGACCTCGGCCTCCCGCTCTCGCGTCAGGCCCGGCCAGAGGTCGGGAGCCGCAGCGGCTCCGAGGGGCAGCAGACCGACAAGTAACAGCGTATTCAGGGCTCCCGAGAGCATGGACACCTCCTTGGGGTTGTCGTTGACCGGACGCTACAGAACCTGCGGTGGACGCCATTGGGCCAGCCAGCCGCGCAGCCGTCCCATCGGTCGCTCGACCGGGTCCGTTTCACGAATCTCGATCGGCGCAACAAAGCGGTAGCCGCGCCGGGGCAAGGTCTCGATGAATCGAGGCTCCCGGCCGCTGTCTCCAAGAGCGATGCGGAGGTTGGAGACGGCCGTGTTGATCGCCGCGTGATGGTCCACTCGGTCGTTGTTCCGCCAGAGATGCCGACGAATCGCGTCACGGCTGACGCCTCGACCTTCCTGCTCGACCAGGAGGAGGAGCAGCTCGAGGCACTGGTGGCGGAGCTGGACGCGCCTGCCGTCGCGCAGCAGCTGGACCGGCCTCGATCGCAACTCGAAGGGACCGAAGCGAAAGACCTCCCCTGGAGCCGTCAGGGCAGGCACGAGGTCCTCCGAAGAGCTCGTGTGGCTAGATTTCGACTCCAGCGTCCTTGAGCAGAGAGTCGCCGATCGCCTTGAGACTCCCGAAGCGGTCGCTCCCGAGAGCTTCCTCGGCGCGAGACTGTGCCGCGCGCCAGGCTCGATGAACCGCAGGCAGACTGCTGCGGCCCTTGGCCGTGAGCTCGATCGAGTAGCCCCGTCCACGTTCGTCGTCGACTCTCCTGAGCCAGCCTCTCTTGACCAGCACACTCACGTTCCGGCTCACCGTGGACTTGTTCATCGACAGCGTGTCCTGAAGATCCGCGGGACGCACACGACCTTCGAAGGCGGTCAACGCCAGCAGAAAGAACTGGCCGGCTCCGAGTCCCTCTCGCCGCAACTCCTCGTCGTAGATCGCGTTGACGACCCGCGCGATCATCCTCGTCCGACCCCCGACACAACTGGCGAGAATCTCGAGACCGATCTGCTGCTCGGGGCTCGACACGTCCGGCGCTTCGGGCTCGCCATCCGGCGGTGTCTTCGTCTCGTCCGCGCTCAAAGCAGAGATCCTCCGGTCTTCGTCTCAGTGTAAGCATCGACGAACATTGCGACAACCCGGCTGCGAATCGACTGCTCGCAGTGTGCATGGGCGCCTCCCCCTTCCTCAGCGGACCGATTCGAGACACCAGGTATCTCGAATGTGACAAAGCCGCTCGAGCATGTCGGCGCGTTCCTCACGGATCCGCCTACGCTCCTCGGCCCCCGTCACGTGAATGATCAATCCGTGGGGAGTCGGGGTCTGGTGTTGAATGAAGGGCTCGAAGACGCTGGCACCCCCGCCGATGTCGGCGTTGGTCACCCATGGGGCGTAGTACATGTAGTGCGGCAGGCTGAACGTGACAACGGTGTCGGCGTCCTCGGGCCTCTGGTACGAGCGGACGATCGGGGCGAGCATGTAGGCCACCCCACTACGGTCGGGTGCCCGGTAGTACCCATTGGCGAAGCGCTCCCGGATCAGTTTCTTCAGCTCCGCCGGAGGCATACCGACAGCCTGGAGCTCGGCAACATCGAGGTACACCTTCATGTGGGTCCTGGCGCCCTCCGCATCGAAGGAGATCGGAATGAGAAGGTCCTCCGGGTAGCTGGTGTAGGGCCAGGAACCGAGAAAGGCACCGTGTTCGGTTCTCGCCACTAGAGCGTGCAAGCCGTTCGCACCCCGGCGATGGACCCGAAAGCCGCTCGCCGGCTCCAGCACGTGCACGGTCGCTTCGGCGCGAAGGTGCTCCGGAAGAGCACTGAGCGCGAGCTCGACCTCGAGGTCGAGCGGCAACGGCTCGAGATCCCAGTGGCCACCCCTGGATCCCTCGGACCTCGCCGAACCGACCTGCGCCGCGTCGGAGGGGATGACCGATTCTCGCGGAAACCGTGGGTGCGCCATCACTTCGACCGCCTGCTCCGTGTGGCGCTCGACGTGCGCCGCCGCGAACAGGAGCCACTGCACACCATCGATCTGTCCGAGCAGAGGGTGCAGAGCGAAGTGGAGCCGCAGAGGGTGCTCGGTGGTCCGGCAGTAGTCGAGCGTTTCGGCGCGCGCGGCCTCGAACTCCGCTATGGCGTCGCCACCGGAAAGCTCCCGCTCGGGGACCAGCGAGTCCGGCGCCTGAAAGCGCTCGTCTCGATTCGTGAGTGCCAGCCGGATGGCTCGATCGCTTACCGGTGGGCCCTGCGGGCCGACCAGTTCCGGCCTCTCTGGCGACGCCATGACCTGATCGGCCAGGATGGACTGCACCACCCTCTCGACCTTGGCCAGGTGCTCGGCGATATCACCGATCGACCAGGCGGCTTCATGAGGTCGAAACGCCAGCTCGGCATCGTCGAGGGACGACGCGATCGAGAGAAACGCCGACGACGACTGCTCGAGGACGGCGACGGCGCTCTCACGGTCCTCGCGACCGAGCCCGACGGAGCTCTCGTCGGAATGGGCGCTTCCCGCAAGCGGTCCAACCCAGGTCAGCAGCGCCAAGGTCACCGCGGGGAGCGTCGCCGCAGCAGGGAACGGAATTCGTCGATTCATATCGGAGTCCTCCGGGAAGTCGCGGCCTGCCACTCGCCCAGACGGCCTTGAGTGGCATATGCAACTCACATGGTATACAGTTCTAGTTGCGCATGCAACAAGAGAATCGACAAAGCCAGCACCACCTCCCTCCGGACCCGACCGCCGGCGATCTCGTCACGCTGGCCGTGAACGCTCACGGCGGCCTGGCCGCGTGGCACCGTCTCAGAGCGTTCGAGGCGCAGCTGCGCTTCGGCGGACTCGCGTTCGCCTCGCGCTGGAACCTGGCTGGCGCCCGGATGCGCAGCGCCCGTATCGAGACTCGCCGGCCCCTGGTGACGTTGGACGACTACCCGCGGCCGGGATGGCGAGGTGTGTTCGAAGGAGATGTCGTCAGGCTCGAGACTCCCCAGGGCCTCACGCACTCGTACCGGGACCAACCGCGCGAAGCCTTCGGATCCATCCGCAGCTTCCTCTGGTGGGACGATCTCGACCTCCTCTACTTCTCGGGCTACGCGATCTGGAACTACCTTTGCACTCCATTCATCCTCGCCGGGGATCGACTCCGGAAACGTGAGCTCGAGCCCGAAGTGCACGGCGAGACAACCTGGCGCCGACTCGAGGTCGACTTCCCGGCCGCCATTCCGACGCACTCGCGCCGCCAGATCTTCCACTTCGACACCTCCGGACTGATGCAGCGACTCGACTACACCGCGGAGGTCTTCGCCCCCTGGGCCCATGCGGCCAATTTCTGTCTCGAATACTCCGAGATCGCGGGGATCCAGGTGGCCACCCGGCGTCGGGTGGTCCCGAGGCGCTTCGACGGACGAGCCCTTTCGGGGCCGACGCTGGTCTGGATCGAGATCAGCGACCTCGAGGTCGAGCGAGCCGAATCAAACGACTGACAGCGCTAGCCAGTCGACACCTACCGGGAGCATGGACATGACTCGTCGAACGCCCTTCACCGCCGTCCTCACGGCGGTCGTCGTCGTCACGGGGGCCTGCACCTCCGAGACGACCGCCCACTCCGAAACAACAGGGACCTCCGAAACGACCGGAACCGGCCCCGACGTCGGCGAAGCGGCGTGCGAGCTCCCGCTGGCCGACTCCGCCGAGATACCGATCGATAGTGGCGAAACGGACGTCATGCGCTCCACTCTCGACGCGTATGTCGACAACGGAGACATCGCCGGCTACACGACGGTCGCGACGTACCGGGGATCGCTCATCGAGCACACGATGCGAGGCCATCGCGATATCGAATCGGATCTGCGGATCGACGACGACACGCTGTTTCGCCTCGCCTCGTTGACCAAACCGATCGTTTCGGCCATGGCTCTCACCCTGGTCGAGGACGGCACCCTAGGGCTCGATGACCCGGTGAGCCGCTACCTCCCTGCGTATCGGGATCTCGAGGTGCTCGACGCGGAGGGCCGTAGGCCCCTCGATCGATCGATGACGATACGTGACCTGCTGACGCATACCAGCGGTCTCGGTGCCCCCGAGAGGTCGTCCGGCGGGCACGCCGAGGCGTTCCGAGAGGTCTCGCCGTACGAAGCCTCCTACCTGGGAGATCTCGTCGATCGCCTCGCTCGAGCCCCCCTGTTTCATCAGCCGGGCGAAGGATGGACCTACGGGCTCGGCACCGATGTCCTGGGGCGCGTGGCCGAAGTGGCGACAGGAACACCCCTCGAGGACCTCGTTGCAGAGCGAGTGACGGGACCGCTCGGGATGGCCTCGACGAGGTTCATCGCAGAGATCGGCGACGATGCTCCGCTGTCTCGCCTCTATACCAGGGGCGAGTCGGGCCTCGAGGAGGTTGCCGTGGGGCCGGCGTCCTCCTACTATTCCCGCGGCGCGA
This sequence comes from Candidatus Multivoradales bacterium, assembly GCA_965223875.1. Taxonomy (GTDB): domain Bacteria; phylum Acidobacteriota; class Thermoanaerobaculia; order Multivoradales; family JAHEKO01; genus CBDCXS01. Next base: position 1,137,929 of record OZ245024.1, read on the forward strand.
CCGGCATGGCGTCGACAGCCTGCGACGTCCTCCGCTTCGCTCGCATGTTCCTGGGCGGAGGCCAGCTCGATGGGATCCGCGTCCTCGAGCCCGCGACGGTCGATCTCATGACCCGCAACCACCTGCCCACGGCATTCACTCCGATCCGGGTCGGTGCTCACGTCTTCGAGAACACCGGCTTCGGACTCGGCTTCGCTGTCTCGCTGGCCGATCTACCCGCGGCAGGCCCTTTCCTCCCGCTCCCCTCAGGCTCCTACTGGTGGTTGGGCGCGGTACAGACCTACATGTGGATCGATCCGAGGCACGATGTCGTCGGGATTCTGATGGTCCAATCCACCGATCTCGGGAAGTACCCGATCCAGTACCAGTTCCAAACCGGTATCTACCGCGCCATCGCCGCCGACATCAACGGCCGGTGAGCCGTCCGCGAGCCGCTGCCTGTGGCGCTCGTCGGGGTCCACCGCCAGCGCCGACGGCATCGGCGACGTAACGGGCCGCCGCGGATGGCCAGCTACCGAGTTGTTCCCGATCCAAGGTCCAGCTGTGAGTCCGAATGTCCTCCTCGAATCCGACCGGAACCACTGCCAGCTCCAGGTGATAGCCACCCGTCGGCTCTACAGACAAGTGCCCGAGAACCCGATGACTGGCACGAGATCCCTCGAGTCGAAAGGGGTTGTCGCCAGCGTAGACGACCTCCAATTCCGAGTCTCGCAACAGCAGCACCTCGATCAACCGGTCGCTGAGCTGGGCTGCCAACCCGGAATGCCGGTCGCTCGCGGTGCACATCTCGCCGATCTCGAGGCGAAGGGGCGCCGGATGCGAGTCCACCGATCGGATTGCGGCCGACGCGAGCACGCCCGCCAGAATGGCGAATGACGCGACGACCGCTGGGCGGTAGGCCTGACGACGGCGCCCGGCCGGGCCGACCGGTCGTGTCCGTCTGGCGGCGACGCTCACCGGGGCCACGAATCGATATCCGTAGCAGGGCAGAGTCTCGATGAAACGAGGGGCTCGAGCGTCGTCGCCGAGTGCGGATCGCAGCCGGGCCACGGCCCGGTTGATCTGCGGGTCGCGGTCGCAGGTGTCGGGCTGAAGCCAGAGCTCGCCGCGGATGGTCTCGCGGCTGACCGCCGAACCGGCGTTGGCGACCAGCAACTCGAGAAGCCGTAGATGGCTGCGCCGTAGCGGGACCCGGACGCCCTCCCGGGAGAGATGCAGGGGGCGCGAATTGAGCTCGAAGGCGCCAAAGGACCGACCTTGTTCCATGCTCTGACTCCGTTGGTCGAAAGAGGCGTCGGGGGGCGAGGCCCCCCGACGCGGGAGCTGAAAGCGAAACGCTACTTCCAGCTCACCCGGACACCGAGCTTCCAGATCCGAGGGGAGATCAGATCCTGCACGTTGTCCGCACTGCCACTGGTGAGCTTCGGCTCACGAGCGAGCACCGTGGCCTCGTTTAGGGCGTTGAAGACGTCAACGCCGAACGTCAGGTTGACGTTGCCGGTCGCGGCGAAAGTCTTCTCCGCTCGCAGATCCATCGTCATGACGTCGTCGTTGGTAAAGCGGTCGATGTCGGCACCGAGTAACGAGATCGAACGCTGAATTCCGTCTGAGCCTGAAACGCTGGTGTGGTAGGGGATGAGCGATCCGTCTCGACCGTGGAGGTTGCCCGAGAGATTGAAGCCCCACGGACGGTCGGGTGCGACCTGATAGATACCAGTGAGACTCCACTGCCACTGCGAGTTCAGGAACGTGTCGCTCTTCGCCCCTGCCGCTTGGACGTAGTAGGGAGCCCCATCGCTGTCCTCGCCGTTGTTGGCGTTCGACGCCCAGGTATCATTGGGATCGCTGTTGGCGAGATAGTCGCGCGGAACGTTCCATTCACCCTCACCAAGGTTGAGATACCCTCGCAAGGCCCAACGGTTGGCGAGACGCTTGTTGAAGGTCAGCGTAATGCCGTGGTATTCGATCTCACGCGATCCGTTGAGGCGATGCGAGAAACCCGTGGCTTCCAGCGACGGATGCAGCGAGAACGTCGGGACCTCGATAACCGAACCGTCGGGGAGCACCGCCGAGCTCGTTCCGTCCGGGACATAGTCGAGGACCGAAGCGACCCGACCAAAGGGGTCGCCGCTGCCTCTCGGGCGTACGCGCGTCCGGGCTTCCAGGATGTCATCCGTAAGCCGGTAGGTGTAGCTTGCACCGACGACGAATTCGGGGAGCAGCGAGTGTTCGAGGCCGAGGACGAGTTCAGTCGTCATTTCGGGATCGAGGTCCGAATCCACTGTATGACCATTTGAAAGCGGGTTCTTCTCGTCGTAACCGACCCCGAACAGGAAGCCGTAGGCCTCACCCTCCTCGAACAGGTTATTGTCGTTGCTGTCCGTGAAGGCGAAATAGGCGTAGGCACCATAGTTCGCCGGAGCAGCCGGATTCAGCCACGAAATGTGGCTCACCGACAGGGCCTGCGGGAACTGCGAGAAGCTCGCTCGCAGAAGCGTGTCGCGAGCCTCGCCGAGGGCGTAGGTTGCGCCGAGCCGCGGTGTGATCGAACTCCAGTCGAACCCGGGATCGATCGGCTGCTCGACCCTGACGGTCGGGAACAGATCCGGTGCGGCGCTAGGCCCGGTGCTTCCCGGCTGGATCTCTCCAGTCTGGAAGTCGTACCGGAAACCAGCATTGATCGTCCAGTTGCCCGACGCCACCGTGTCCTGGATCCACAGGGAGGCGTACTCGGCAGAGATGTCCTGCGAGTCGCCGCGACGGTACAGGAAGAAGAAGTCGTTCGGACCTGGAGCGGCACCGAAGTTCTCGCCGGCGATGTTGACGATGTTCCGACCCGGCCAGGTGAAGTTCGAGAATCCGTCCAACTGCCGAAGACGGCCACCGAACTTCAGCTCGTGGCTCGTGCTCGAGCCGGTGTTGAAGAAGTAGGAGCCGTCGAGCTTGAGAGTCTCTTCCGGCCGACGGCTGAAGCCGTTGAGGTAGTTCTGCCTCCACACGCCGTCGGTCGCCCAAAGGGTTTCCTGGGAGACGGGGCAACTGGCGTCGACGCAGCCACTCTTCGGCTGCAGCGAGAAACCGAGATCGGTCTTCGAGTAGGTCCCGGTCAGATAGAGGTTGGAGGAGAAGACATGGGTATCCTCGAGCTTCCACAGCGCGGAGGGGCCGCGCTGATCCCAGGTGGTCTCGTCGGCTCGCGCCGGTGAGGCGCCGCGGCCGAACTTCTTCTTGTCGCCGTTGTTCCACGATGCCAGGAAGCTGTTGGCCGAGGAGAGTTGCGCGTTGAGCTTCACCGAGGTGTTCTCGAGCAGGGTGTCGTCCGCTCCGCCACCCGCGTTGAACTGCTGGATGTCGTTGACTCCGTAGGAGCCCCAGAGCCACAGACGATCGACGATCGCGGCTCCCCCACTCTCGAACCCGTACTCGGAGATCGAGTTGATCGAGTTGGTCTCGAACGCATCACAATCCTGGTTGGGACCAAGGTCGCTGCAATCGAGATCCGAGGTCGACTGTCCGAGGAAACCCAGGCCGTTGCCCTTCGCAGACAGGAATCGGGCCGTCCCACGGAACTCGTTGGTACCCCTCTTGGTGACCATGTTGACCGAGACACCGGCCGAGTTCTTGGTCACGTCCGGGCCGCCGGTCCCGAGCTCGACCGCTTCGAACTGCTCGAAGTCGTAGTACGTGGGGCTGCCGCCGATGGCGGACATATCGGTGATCTGCACACCGTCGACAAGGAAGTCGTTCTCGTCGTCGTTGACGCCCGGTCCACGGAAGTAGGACTGCTGGCCGGACTCGTTGCCACCGACGTTGATGCGATCGACGAGTACACCCGGAGCCTGATTCAGTACCGACCAGGGGTCACGGGCCGTCGGAATCTTCTCGAGCTCGACCTGGCTGATGTTGGCGCCCTTGGCGAGCTGGCGCTCGTCGAGCAGAGGCGACTCGGACGTCACGGTGATGACGTCCTCCACCGCGCTCGAGAGGGTGAAGTTGATCGTCGTGCTGCGATTGAGGGCTACGACGACGTTGGGCTGCTCGACGGTCGAAAAACCGTCCAGCTCCGCCTTCAGGTAGTAGGAGCCCGGGTCGAGACCGGGGAACCGATAGTTCCCGTTCTCGTCGGTGACGGTGGCGCGCGGCGCTCCCATCCCTTCGAGGGAAACGGTGACTCCGGGGAGTGCCGCTCCGTCGTTGTCGGCGACAGCTCCGTAGAGACTGCCGTACTGCTGGGCCGCGAGCGCTCCGCTGCCCGCCAGTACGGCGATCAGTAGGGCGCCAGCGATTCTGCGTAATGCTTGAGGTCTCATCGTTGAGTTCTCCTGACTGTTGTTTCGGTTGTCTGCCTTGGTTTCGCGTGTAGGAGCTCGTCGAGCTCACTGGGCCTGGATTCATCCGTCGAATCCGCGAACCTCCTTCCGGTCGGTCCGGCTCCCCACGGGGAGCGTGTGCCGCACCTGAAGGGGCAAGCGATGTGCCCTACCCACATCGCCAACGATGGAAGGAATCAAAAAACCAGCGGACGAGCGGACGCGCGCCGGGTGTCTCTTTGACAATCCGACCTGGATCGGCGGGCTACCAGCCCACCGAGTAGCGACTCTTTAGGAGTCTTCACCCGGCGAATCCAACGTCCTGAACCATCCAGCACAGGGATTTGAATCTCGGACCGGGACCTCGCGCCGAGCGGCTGGCGGATCGGGTAGCCGGAGGGCGGTCACCCGCCCCCGGCTCCCACACCACCGTGCATACGGTTCCGTACACGGCGGTTGACGAGAGGCCCTGGAGTCTCCGATGCTCGTCGAGGACGCTCACGAGTCCGATCCGGCGGAGGGTCTGGGTCGGTACCGCGTGGTTCATGTGGCGAGCGCCAGCATTCCACCACGGTCCACGACCGTTGCCCGCCGAGACACGAGCGCGCGCGGGATCGATCCCGCGGCGCCTGAGCTCTCGGTACCGGGTCTTGGGTCGCTTCCACTGGCGCCAGTAGATGACGCGCAGCTTGCGGCGGATCCATTCGTCCAGCACCTCGAAGCTCCTCTTCGTCTCGACGTTCCGGTAGTAAGCCGTCCAGCCCCGCAGAATCGGAGCCAGCTCCCCACAGGTGCGAGCGAGGCTTGCACCTCGACCGCGGCGCAGCAGCGGCCTGAGCTTCGCCTTGAGCCGTCTCACCGACTCCGGCGACACCTGCAAGCGCGCCCTGTACTCCATGGTCACGGTGTAGCCCAGAAACGTCCGCTTCCAGGGCCGATCCACCGCGCTCTTGGCCCGGTTCACCCGAAGACGCAAACGCTTCGCAAGGAAGCGCTCCAGTGATGCCATCACCCGCTCACCCGCTGCCTTCGACCGCACATACACATTGCAGTCGTCCGCGTAGCGGACAAACCGATGCCCTCGGCGCCGAAGCTCTCGGTCCAGCTCATCGAGCAGGATATTGCTCAAAAGCGGCGAGAGCGGGCCGCCTTGCGGCGTCCCTTCGCGGCGAGGCGACACCACCCCACCTTCCAGCACACCGGCCTCGAGGTAGCGCCGGATGAGCCGTAGGGCCCGCTTGTCCTTGATCCGACGAGCCACACGAGCCATCAGCACGTCGTGGTTCACCCGGTCGAAGAACGAAGCGATGTCCAGGTCCACCACCCACCGGTGACCCGCACGCAGGTGCGAGCGAGCCCGCTCGACCGCGTCCAGGGCACTGCGCCCTGGGCGGAAGCCATAGCTCTCGTCCGCAAACGTTGGATCGAAGATCGGCTGTAAGACCTGGTGGAGGGCCTGCTGGATCATCCGGTCCAGCACCGTGGGGATACCCAGGAGACGTTCACCCCCGCCCGGCTTCGGGATCGATACCCGTCGCACAGGCTGGGGTCGATACGTCCCCCTGTACAGCTCCTCCCGGATCGCCGCCCAGTGCTCGCGGCAGTACGGCATCAGATCCTCGACACGCATCCCGTCGACACCCGCTGCCCCACCGTTCGACACCACGCGGCGATACGCTGCCATCACGTTCTCACGGCACAGCACCTCCTCTAAGAGTCCCGGAGTCCCCTCGCTCGTCCCGACGTTGCGTGCCGCAGACGTTTGACGCTCACTTCCCGCTACCTCGGCGGTTCCGCCGCCTACCTCACGGGAGCGCTCGGGCCTCTCAGCCCTCGTTCCTGCGCCTCCTGCGTCCGTCGAACGCAACGTCACGAGCTCGACTCCCTCGTGTTCGGCCCTTCGTCGCCCTGTGCGGCGACTACTATGGCCTCGGCTGACTTCTGCCCACCCCTCGCGACACCGCGCGGCCCCGCTAGCCTCTCGGCAGACGAGCAGACCTCCCAGGGTAAGACGCGTGACCTTCGCCCCATACACCCGCCGCATCTACGCCCGAACGGTCCGGATGGCATCGGGCTTCGGGTTTCTTGGCCCCCTCGCCCACCCCACGGACGCCTCTTATGCGGTTCGTGTGACTCGGGCCGGGGCTTTGCCTCCAGCTGCCTTCCCACCGCGCCTCGCGACGAAGCGGTTGCTGTTCGGCTAGGAGTTCCCGCCATCAAGGCCTCCAGGGGACTCGCACCCCCAAAGTCACTTCCCGGTCCGCTTTCGCTCGCCGGTTATCCAGCGCCAGATCATGGCGCTGCGCGCCATGCCTGGCGCACCAGAGAAAAAAAAAGGCCGCGCCAAATGGCGCGGCCTCTTCAAGCTCGTCGGTGGAGGCTGGACAGGCCTCCTGACCGGGGATATCTCTACCGGCTGAGTGCCTCGATGGCTTCCGCTTCGTCGTCGAAGATATCGAACACCGTGACCAGCTGCGTGATCTGCAGAATGTCCTGCACCTTCGGCGGCAGGCTGATGAGCGCCAGCTTGGCGCCACGGTTGGACGCGGAGGTGTAGGCTGAGACGAGCTCGCCGATGCCGGACGAGTCGATCGTCGACACGTCCTTCAGATTGACCAGGACCTTCTGCCCACCGGCGTCGAGGGCGCCCTGAATCGCTTCGCGCAGCGCCACATCACCAGCGCCGATCGTGATCTTCCCCTTCGCGTCGAGAATCGTGAATCCCTCGCTCTGCCGAACCGATATGTTCATTCCTCGTCCTCCTGTCCTTTCTCCGCCCCACCGGAGGAGTTCAGATGCTTGCGCATCGTCACCATCGTTCCCCCGTCGGGTCGAAAACTATACTCGATTTCGTCCATGAAGTTTTGCATGTAGAAGATGCCGCGCCCGCTGGGCTTGAGCACGTTCTCGGGCTCACGCGGATCGGCCACCTTATCGGGATCGAAGCCGCCACCCTCATCGACGACCTGGATCACCAGGCTGCCGTCCTGAACGCCGAAGTCGACCTCGACCTTCTTGTCGGGATCCTGGCGATTGCCGTGTTTGACGGCGTTGGCCACCGCCTCGCGCACCGCGATTCCGATCCAGTGCGCATCGTCGGGATCGAGATCGAGTCGACGAAGCGCCTCTTCCACCACTACCTGGACCAGCTCGGCGTTGTGGAAACTGCTGCCGATCGCCAGATGCACCTGGGGAGATGCGGACATCGCGGTGGATCTTACCTCAGAGGCTGAGCAGCGCCGAGATCACGGTCGCAACCAGGCTCGGCTCCTCCTGCTCGAGCATCTGGAGGGCATTGGGGATCACGAACAGCAGCTGGATCGCGTCGAAAACCGTGTGCGCGACGATCGCCGCCCAGATGCTCTGTCGCCAGCGGACGAGCATCGCGAAGAGCACCGAGAGCAGACCGACGCCGATCAGCAGGAAGGGCTGGTCGTAGCTGAGGTGGGCGAGGACGAAGAGCACCGAAGAGACGACGATGCCGATCCGAGGCTGCAGGAAGCCTCGGAAGAAGGTCTCTTCGACGACCCCCGCCGACAGACTGAGGGCGAGGCGCACCCCGATCGGGAGCGCCACGATGATGCCGATCATCTCGGGTGGCGCCGACGGCAGAGCCTCTTCTCCGCCGACCATGTAGACCGCGAGCGCGATGAGGAGCAGAGCCGCGATCACTCCCAGCCAGCCGGCAACGCCGGCCACCACACCGATCCCGATCTCGCGACCGATGTTCCCCGATCGCAGACCCAGCTGATCGCACCAGGCGGTGGTCGCCGTCCCCGATCCCGAGAAGCCCAGCAGGTACCAGACCACCAGTCCGGTGACGAAGATTCCGTGGAGAGTGAAGAGGTCCGGAATCGCCAGACTCTCGGGCAGCGGCGCCACGGTCTCGGCACCGATCATCGCCAGCGGTGCGAAAATGCCGATCGCCAGGACGAAGGCCACCACCACCAGCGCCAGGGCGCGCGCCACCAGAGCACGCTGCCGCATCGAGGGCTCGGCGGACGGACCGACACGGAAATTCGGCGGCAGTAGACCCCGGGACTCCATGGACCGATCGAGTACCATCGACGTGCCCAGAGCCATCAGGACCGGCAGCAGAAAGGGGAGTGTGGCGCTCATGACGGAGTGTCCCTGCCGCGAGGCAGCCTTCGACTCGGGGCGCCTAATCTACTACGTGATTCGGTGCTCGAAGGCTCACCCGAGATGCCGTCACGCGTGCTACGATCGAGCCCATACTCGGCGCCCAGGCGCCGGGTCCAAGATCATCGACAGTGACGCACGCCACGAATCGGCTCCCTCGGGGCTCGGGTGCCGCGTCGACTCGCTTTCAGTCAGAAGGAGGTAGTCCGTGAGCCGCTTCGCCGGTGTTGATTTCGTCGATTTCGACTCCCTGCTGACGGACGAGGAGCGACTCGTTCGCGACTCGGTCAGGGAATGGGTGGAAGATCGCATCAAGCCGATCATCGAGGAGTGCCACCGCGAGGAGCGCTTCCCCATCGAGCTCGTTCCCGAGATGGGAGAGCTGAACCTCTTCGGCGCCACAATCTCCGAGTACGACCTCCCGGGACTCTCCAATGTCGCCTACGGACTGATCATGCAGGAGCTCGAGCGGGGCGACTCCGGGTTGCGCAGCTTCATTTCGGTCCAGAGCGCGCTGGTCATGTATCCGATCTACGCCTTCGGCTCCCAGGAGCAGAAGGACCGCTGGATTCCGGCGCTCGCCTGCGGCGAGGCCATCGGCTGCTTCGGCCTGACCGAGCCGGATTTCGGATCGAATCCGGGCGGTATGAGAACGACCGCGCGCCGCGAGGGAGACGAGTGGGTGCTGAACGGCGCCAAGCAGTGGATCACCAGCGGCACGCTGGCTGACGTCGCGGTGGTCTGGGCGCAGACCGAAGAGGGCATACGGGGCTTCATCGTCGAGAAGGGAACGCCCGGCTACACGGCCCGCGACCAGCACGGCAAGTTCTCCCTGCGCGCCTCGGTGACGTCGGAGCTCGGTTTTCACGACTGCCGTATACCGGCTGAGAACCTCCTCCCCAAGACCGAGGGCGTCAAGAACGCTCTGATGTGCCTCAATCAGGCACGCTACGGAATCGCCTGGGGAGGACTGGGCGCCGCGATGGAGTGCTACACCACCGCTGTCGACTACACGAAGGAGCGTATCCAGTTCGCCGGACAGCCGATCGCCAGTCACCAGCTGGTACAGGACAAGCTGGTCTGGATGTTGTCCGAGATCACCAAGGGCCAGCTTCTCGTGCTGCAGCTCGGTCGCCTCAAGGACCAGGGCACGCTCAAGCACTACCAGGTCTCGATGGGCAAGCGAAACAACGTCTGGGTGGCTCGTGAGTGCGCCAAGCTGGCCCGCGAGCTCCTCGGCGCCAACGGCATCGTCGACGACTACCCGGTGATCCGACACATGCTCAACATCGAATCGGTCTATACCTACGAGGGGACGCACGACATCCACGGTCTGATCATCGGCGAGGCGATCACCGGCATCCCATCGTTCAATCCGCCGGAACGGACAGAGAAGGCCCGGGTGCCTGTGGGGAGTGAGTGATGGCCATCGATCGAGCCCTCGAGCAAGGATTCATCCAGGTCGCCGAGGAGGCGGCCATAGCGGCAGCCAAGACGATGGGTCTGGGCGAGCGAAAGCACTCCGACCGGGTCGCGGTCGAGGCGATGCGTGTCGCCCTCGGGGAGATGCCGATCAACGGCCGCGTCGTCATCGGGGAGGGTGAGCGCGACAAGGCGCCGATGCTCTTCGTCGGCGAAGAGGTCGGTGCCGAGGTCGGAAACGACGATGCGCCGGCTATCGACATCGCCGTGGATCCCCTCGAGGGAACCAACCTCTGCGCCACCGGTGATCCGGGGGCGATCGCGGTCATGGCCTGCTCAGAGCGCGGCGGGCTCCTCCACGCGCCGGACATCTACATGGAGAAGCTCGTCGTCGGTCCCACGGCTCGCGGCCGGGTCCACCTCGACGCACCGGTGGCCCAGAACCTGGCGGCGATCGCCAGCGCCCACAACCGCAAGGTCGACGACCTGGTCGTGGTGGTGCTCGACCGCACTCGCCACACCGATCTGATCGCCGAGATCAGGGATGCCGGGGCCCGCATCCGGCTGATCGGCGACGGCGATCTGTCGGCGGGCGTGGCGGCGGCGGTTCGAGGCACCGGCATCCACGCGGTCTTCGGAACCGGCGGAGCGCCCGAGGGCGTGATAACGGCCGCCGCGATGAGGTGCCTCGGCGGCGAGATCCAGGCCCGGCTGACGCCGCTCAACGCCGAGCAGGAAAAGCGCGTCGAAGAGCTCGGCATCGAGGATGTCGAACGGATCTACTCGACCGAGGACCTGGCCTCCGGGGACGATCTCGTGTTCGTTTCGAGCGGAGTGACCGACGGTCAGCTGCTGCGGGGTGTGCGCTTCTTCGGCGGTGGCTGCCGGACCTCGACGCTGTTCATGTCCATGGCGGATCGGGTGATTCGCTTCGTCGATACCATCCGCAGAGACCACGTGGGCCGCAAGGTCTACTTCCACTGATCGGGGGTCGAGGTCGAATGATCAAGCCGGATCATTGGATTCGAACCTGGGGCGAGTCGGGCGGCGCTGAGCCCTTCGCCGCTGAGCAGGTCAACTCGGCGAGCTACGACGTGAAGGTCTCCGACCACTGGATCTGCCCCACCCGGGACCCGGCCGAGTTCTCCGCATCCTCGATCAAGCTGTTTCCCGGTGAGGTCGTGCTGGCCTCGACTCTCGAGTACGTGCGCATTCCCCGCGACGTCGCCTGCGACCTGAAGCTGAAGTCGACTCTGGGACGACTGTGGATCAACCACTCGCTGGCCGGCTGGTGCGATCCGGGATTCGAGGGCAACATCACGCTCGAGCTGCAGAATCTCGGTCCGGTGCCCTTCGTGCTCGAAGCGGGGCGACGGATCGCGCAGCTGATCTTCATCTCGATGGAGTCGGAGCCCGAGATCGCCTATGGAGATCCGGGCGCGTCGAGCCACTACCAGGGCCAGACCGGCACCACCAAAGCACACGACTGACTCGGTCACTGCGGCACCGGCCCCGGAGGCCTGATCATCGGATTGAGGGGATCATTCTCGATTCAGAATGAGTGTCTCGGGCAATCTGAAGACCATGGAGCTCGCCGAGCTGCTTCAGTGGCTCGCGGACGGCTGCAAGACAGGGACCCTGCACCTCGACGACGGCAACATCGAGAAGAAGATCCAGTTCGAGAACGGCCGCATCGTCTCGACCCTCTCGACCGATCCGAAGGAGCAGGTCGGTCACTTCCTCGTAAGCCACGGCTACATCAGCGAGCAGGAGCTCGCCGCGGCCCTAGAGATGCAGGAGTCGAACAACCTCCTGCTCGGCGAGATCCTGGTGAGCATCGGCGTGATGACCGAAGAGCTGCTCGAGCGGATGCTCTATCTGAAGTCCGAAGAGACGATCTACCAGCTCTTCACCTGGACGGAGGGTGAGTTCAGGTTCTCGGACGGAGAGGTGCCCGCAGAGAAGTACCAACCGATCGACATCACGGTCACGAGTATCGTCCTGCGCGGCACGCAGCGACTCGACGAGTGGCACCGCATTCGAAGTAGCATCCCTTCCGACGATGCCGTCGTGGTCACGGTCGAAGACATCGCCTCGGACGAGCCCGGTGAAGCGGCCATCCTGGCGGCTATCAACGACGACCGCACGATCTCCGAGATCGCCGTCCACACGCACTCGAGCGATTTCCACGTCTGCCGATTCCTCGTCGACCTGGTAGAGGTCGGCCAGATCAAGCTGGTTCGCCCGCGGACGGTCTCCGGCGGGACGCCGGCGGCGATCGTCGAAGCCAACGGCGGCGGGCTGCTCGTGGAAGGTCTGAGGCTGCTCGAAGAGGGCGACTTCTCTGGCGCCCTGCGCTACCTGAAAGCGGCCCGGAGCATCCACCCCGAGAGCCGGGACGTTCGCGAAGCCCTCGAGAAGAGCGAGCAACGCATCCATGATGCGCTCGCCGCCGCCGGAATCGAGTCGTCGAGAGTTCCCAGCCTCACGATCGGTGCCGAGGACATCTCGACCCTCGACATTGGATCGGACGAGGGCTTTCTGCTTTCCCGCGTCGACGCAAACACGGACCTCAAGACGATCCTCCTGATCTCTCCGATGGACCCGCTCGAGGCGCAACTGGCCTTCATGCGGCTGCAGACGGCTGGCTACGTGCAGTTCGGCTGAACCGAGCGGCTCAGATGAGTCGCGGCCGGGACATCTCCCGGTGGCCGCGAATCGCGAAGCGCAGAGGCCAGGCCGCGGCCTCTCCCGCGTAGTCGACGCCGATTCGGGGACCTCGGGCGATCCCGGTCGGGTCCACTGGCCTGCCCTCTCCGATCACCAGGTCGCCCTCGATCAACGACGCTCGATCGAACGAGCGATCGATCGCGAGCGCCTGGCACAGCTTTCCAGGACCGCCACCCACCTGTCCCGGCCGAACCTCGCTCCCAAGGCCACGATTCGCGGACATCCATTTCGTCTGCTCGACGGGCTCGACAGCGCGAATCAGAACCGCCTGGGCCTCGTCCTCCGGGCCCGCCACCACGTTGAGACAGTGGTGCAAGCCGTAAATCAGATAGACGTAGGCGACTCCGCCGCGCAGGAACATGGTCGATGTCCGGGCGGTGCGCCGTCCTCCCCAGGCGTGGCTGGCCGGGTCGATCGCACCGAGATAGGCCTCGGTCTCCACAATTCGCGCCACGGCTCGCCGACGCGAGTCGACCCTGCGCACGAGAAGGCGGCCGATCAGGTCTCCGGCGACCGTCTCCGCGTCGCGGAGGTAGAAGCCCTCGGATAGGGAACGTCTCGCCTCCGCACTCACGCTCGACGCGGCACGACGATCTGCTCCTGCCGCAGCTTGATGATCGACTCCGCCGGGTAGATCCCGGAGCGCAACATCACGCCGGCGTAGATCCGCGTCTCGCGCCCCACCACGACCCCGGGGCTCAGGACGCAGTTGCACCCCGTCTTGACGCCATCGCCGAGCACGGCCCCGAGCTTTCGGCGGCCGGTCGCGACACGCCCCCCGTCGGTAGGGATCTCGATCTCCGACCCGTCGTGGCGGAAGTTCGACAGGATCGTTCTAGCCCCCAGATTGACCCCCGCACCGACGATCGAGTCCCCGACGTAGGAGAGGTGCGGCGCCTTGGCCCCGGGAAGCAGCACCGCCCGCTTGAGCTCGGTGTTGGCTCCGACGACGCTGCCATCTCCGACCCAGCTCCCTCCTCGGATGTAGGCTCCGGGCCTTATCAACACGTCCTCGCCGATCCAGACAGGACCTTCGATCACCGCGCCGGGCTGAATCCGCGTGCCCTTACCGATGACCACCCGGTCCCCGAGCACCGAGACTTCAGGACTGAGCCCGACATCGATCGCGCTGCCCGGCAGTCGCGCCAGCAGCTCGTCGAGGGGGTCGCCGAGGAGCTCCCAGGGGCGCTCCGGTTCGAGCCCGCCGGCAAGAGCCTCGGGAATCTCTGCGAACAGATCGGGCAGCGACACGTCGTTCAGATCGCCGTTGCCGCTGCCGCAACGTGCTCGTGGGCGTGGTAGGAACTGCGAACCAGCGGTCCCGATTCGCAGTGGTCGAAGCCGAGCTCCACGGCTAGATCGCGATACTCGGCGAACTCGTCCGGGTGAACCCACCGATCCACGGGCAGATGCCGCGTGGTCGGCTGCAGGTACTGCCCGATGGTGAGGACCTCCACACCGACACCGCGGATGTCCGTGAGCGTCTGGCGGATCTCCTCGGGCTCTTCGCCCAGGCCGATCATGATGCCCGTTTTGACACGACCGGAGTAGTCCCCCCGGTCTCTTCGTTCCGCCGCCTCTTCGAGCAGGTCGAGCGTCCTTCGATAGCGACTGCCCGGTCGCGCGAGCCGATACATACGCGGGACGGTCTCGACATTGTGCGAGAAGACCTCAGGCTCGGCGCCGAGGACCAGATCGAGAGCCTCGGGGACTCCTCTGAAGTCGGGGGTCAGCACCTCGACCGCCGTACCGGGACTGGCGCGCCGTATCGCCTCGATCACTCTCTTGAAGTGCCCCGCTCCACCATCGCGAAGATCGTCTCGATCGACCGACGTGATGACCGCGTGCTGGAGCCCCATCACCCGCACCGCCTCCGCCACCCGACTCGGCTCGTCGACGTCCACACCCGGCTCGGGCCGGCCCGAGGTGACGGCGCAGAACCCGCAGCGTCGGGTGCAGACGTCTCCCAGGATCATGAACGTCGCGGTGCCGTGCTCGCCCCAGCACTCGTAGATGTTGGGGCACCGGGCCTCCTCGCACACGGTGTTCAGAGAGAGGCGGCCGACGAGGCCCTTCACCTGGCGGTAGGGCTCCGGCGTCGACAGCTTCACCTTGAGCCAGTCGGGACGCCCCCGGCTCACCGGGCGAGCGTCGTCTTCATCCGACGACCGAGCGTGGCCGATCTGTACGAGTGAATCCATCGCTCTGCGAGTCGAGGTAGCGATCAGTCGGGACTGATCGCCTGAAGACCCCAGGAGTCATCAGGCGTGACGGTCCCGGCGGGGCGCGTGTACAGGTAGCGCAGGTGGCGCCGGTCGAGCGCCGTAATCGATTCCGGTCCCCCGCTCGGCGCCATCACGCTGGCGCCCGGCTTGGAGCTCAGATGTCCCGCACACATCGTGTGGATGATCTCGTGCTCGATCGTCCCCTCCGAAGTGCAAGGATTGAAGAAGATCGCCGCCAGAACAACCTCGTTGCCGACCGAGTTGAAGCAATGAGTCGCCTGACCGAGGACGACGAACACCTCCTGGATCGGGCACTCCTCGATGCCGACGATGTGAACCTCCCCTGCCGGTACGTCCGAGCAGTCGAACGCCTCAGGGTCGATGTTCCCGATACTCCCGGTCACGACCCGGGTCCCGGCGAAGAAGCGGTCAGTGTTCGCCGGCAGCCACCCGTTGTAGGCGCGTTTGACCTCACGCTCGAAGAAGGCCATCCCCTGGGGGAGCTTGCTCAGACTGTCCCGATCGAGCAGCACCCGGGTCGGCTTTCTGTTCCACCGAACCGTCCCGTCGACCTGGAAGTCACGGTAGATCTCGTCGAAGGAGTCGACATCGAAGGGTGCCGATTCGACCAACTCGATTCCGCTGAACTCGTTGCGGCCGGACTGCGAGACGTTGATGTTCACGCGCCGCTGCAGGTGGTTTGGTCCGTTGAACTCCAGCCGTTGCTCCCCCGCCGGCACATCGTCGAACCCGAACTCGCCCTTGGCGTTGATCGAGGTCGTGCCCACGCCCACGAGCTCGACCTCGGTGCCGGCGAAGAGGTTCGACGGGTTGTTGAATCCGACCACCGAGCCCCGAACGTTGCCCGAGACCACCGTCGGCCCGGGGCCGGGCGGCGCGACCGGATTGCTGTTGCCGTCCCCGCCGCCACCTCCGCCTCCACACGCGGGTAGGACGATGGCGAGAAGCGCCGCCGAGAGTGCGGCAGTACGGAGAGACTTCGAGATGAAACGGCCCATGGTGTGCTCCGTGCTCCTGCCGCGAGCATACCACCCGGGTAGCCCTCTCGAGACGCGTCCGGCACTGCGCGGCCGTCCCGATTGCGGTAGTCTCGCGCCATGCTCGGGGCGCACCGACAGGCACTCGCCAGGATCCTTCTGGCGCTATCGCTCGTCGCCATCCCGGCCCTGTCCGTCGGCCTGGCCGAAGCCAATTCGCATGCAGGTTCCGAGGCGTCGACAGACCCGGGGACCGTCCGTCTCGAGGTGCCCGCCGAAGCTTACGAAGCTGGGCGCGAGGACTGGTACGGGATCTACGCCGAGGACAGCAAGCTCGGCTATCTCCGGCTCAGCATCGAGTACGAGCGCGAGCCGGGAGGCCGCTTCGTCGTCGAGAACGAAATGCACCTGAAGGTCATGACGCTTGGCGAGAAGCGAGAGGTTCGCAGCGTCGAGACCATGTCCTTCGACGGCGCCCCTCCACACGGTTTTCTCTCGGGTGCCAGCGTCATCGACCAGGGACCGTACCGGCAGCAGATCGAGGTCTCGCGTGAGGGCGACGCATTCCGCGCGCGCATCCTCGCGGCCGACTCCGAGAGGACCCTCGAGGTCGCCGATCCCGACTTCACAGTCGCCGACGTCATGACTCCGGAGCTCTGGTTTCGCGAACCTCGCCAGCCGGGCGACAGTCTGTCGACCCGCTCCTTCTCTCTGTCCGACCTCGAAGCCGCCGTAGACACGTACTCGGTGCGGGATCTCAAGCAGACCCTTGTCGATGGCGTCGCGGTCGACTACTACGAGGTCGCCCTCCACTCGACCGCGGCCGGCTCCATCGGCACCGCACTGATCGACCGGCGCGGCACGCTCGTCTCGGGTGTCATCGGCGGAGCCTTCGAGCTCCGGATGGAGTCTCCCGAGCTGGCTCGGGATTTCGACTACAGCGCCGACGTCTACCTGCTGGGAATGGCCGGCGTCGATCAGCCGCTCGGGAACCCGGGTCGGGTGAAGAGTCTGCTGCTCGAGTTCGAGGGGGACGCCCCCGAAAAGATCCCCACCTCGGCAGCGCAGCGCGTCTACTTCGACACCGAGGCCGACGCCTGGCACCTGGCGATCGGCGCGGGCTCCGACGGCGAACCCGAAGCCGCCACGGACGAAGACATCGCCGCGGCTCTCGAGGAGTCGGTCGAACACCCCATCCACGAGGAGAGCATCCGCGAGCTCGCCAAGGAGGCCGTCGGCGATGCCGTCGCGCCGCGCGACCGGGTCGAGGCGCTGGTGCGTTTCGTCGACAGCTACCTCCGTGACAGCTACTCGGCCGAGCCCCTCACGGTGCTCGACATGTTGACCACCCGGCAGGGAGACTGCACCGAGCACGCTCTTTTGTTCAGCACACTGGCCCGGTCACTCGGTATCCCGACGCGCGAGGTGACCGGGTTGCTGTATCTGGGCGACGACGTCCAGGCCTTCGGCGGCCATGCCTGGAACGAGGTCGCACTCGACGGATACTGGCATCCGGTCGATCCGACCTGGGGCGAGACCGAGATCAACGCGACGCACATCCTGCTCGGTCCACGGACAGGGGACAGCGCTTCGGCCGACTCCCTGTTCGGCGGCTACAGCTTCAAGCTGCTCGACCTCGCGCTCCGCGACGGCGACTCGCTCTGACTCCGGGGCGCCTACGCGCCGGAGTCGCTGGGCGGTTGGGGCGAAGGCACTCCGACGCCGGGAGCGACGCGCTCGCGCAAGACCTCTCGCCTGAACCGGAAGAGCTCCGCGGGACGCCCTCCGGTCATCGGGTCGAACCGACCGGTGCCCTCCACCAGCCCTCCCTTCTCCACCAGCCGCCGGAAGTTCTGCTTGTGGAGCGGCACACCCGCGAGGGCCTCGACCACCCTCTGGAGCTGGAAGAGCGTGAACAAGGGCGGCATCAGCTCGAAGATCACGGGGCGATACTTGATCTTTCCCCGAACCCGGCCGAGAGCCGTGGCGAGGATGCGGCGATGATCGAGTGCCATCGGCTCGCCCAGGAAGGCGGCGGTCTCCTCACCACTGATTCCTTCGGCATAGGTCGACTCCCTGACGACGCCGATCTCGTAGAGCAGCTCGTAGCGCTCGAGCACCTGATAGCCGTCCCATCCCGCGCCGCCGAGACCGAAAGCCAGCTCGATCCGCTCACGCCGTTGCGCCTGCTCCTCCGCGGAGCTCGGGGCCGTCTCCCAGTCGCGTAGCGCACCCTGAAGGCGATCGATACTCGCCGCCCGCCCTTCGCGCCAGTCCTCCCAGGGGAAGAAGCCGTAGATGTCTCGCCACTCCGAGCCCTCGCCGGCCTCGCCCTCGACCTCACGCATCAGCGCCAGGTAGGCCACCGACACCTGCCGGGCGGCGCCGCCATGGTGGGCGGGATCGCGGTCCCGATCGGCGAAGGTGTAGAGCTGCTCGACGTAGCCCAGCTCGAGGCCCGTCTGCTGTCGAACCCAGTTGCGCAGACCGAGCTCCAACGTCCGGTGCTTGTCGGCGTCGAGAGGTCCGTATGGCAGGGCCCGCTGGCTGGCGTCGGCGTCGGGGGTGGTCACCGTGAGCACCCGTGGGGCCCCTTCGGTCACCGCGACGATGACGGCGTTCAGGCCGATCGAGATGTCTCTACCGGCTCTCATGCGTCCGGCCTCATTCTCATCGAGAGCTCGCGACCATCGACGACGCCAGACACCCCAGCCCGGCGATCCGCCGGAGCCTCGCTGTCCTCGGAGGCCGGTGCAGCCATCAACGACGTCGGCTCGACCTCGATCGGTTGTCGGTCGAAGACATGTCCGAAATACTCCGCAACAGCGTCGGCGACTTCCCCGAGCGGCGGGCGCCGCCCGGTCAGAGTCTCGACCGACGCCATCCGAACACTCGGAAGGCCGCACGGAACGATCTCTCGGAAGTAGGCCAGGTCGGTCGTCACGTTCAGGGCGAAACCGTGTGTCGTGATCCACCGGCTCAGGTGAACGCCGATCGAGGCGATTTTCTCTCCCCTGGCCCATACACCGATGAGACTCCGCCTTGTCTCGGCCTGCGCCTCGACCCCGAAGTCGCTCAGCGTCCGGACCAGAACCTCCTGCAGGTCCCGGACGTATCGCCGCACGTCCCGGCGGTCGGGATTGAGATCCAGAATCGGATAGCCGACCAACTGCCCTGGTCCATGATAGGTGACCTGTCCACCGCGATCGGTCTCGACGATCTCGATTCCGCGACCCTCGAGCCATCGACGGTCCGCCAGAACATCCGCCTCGCTGGCACTGCGCCCGAGAGTGTAGACGTGAGGATGCTCGAGTAGCAGCAGGCAGTCCGGACGCCGCCCATCACGAACCGCTTGACGGACACGCTCCTGGAGCTCGGTGGAGGCTCGATACCCCACGCGCGCGAGATAGCTCCATTCGATCGTCCGCGCCGACTCCATACGCGGATTCTACGGGTTTCGGTGCCTCTCGACGTCTTCCCTGCCCCGGAAAGCGTCGCAGAAACGTCAGGAAGGTGTCAGCTAGCCGTCAGGAATTCTTTTGACAGCCATCACATTCTCAGGAATAATTCAATGCAATTCAGGAACTGACTCAAGAGCCAGCTCCGAAAGGGCAAATCCGGCGAAAGTCGGAGACGCAAAGCTACGGGTCCTCGATCTCTCAATGGTCATCAACATGAGGTCAAGACGGCCGAGCCGCCGACAATGGGCGTTCTCCTGCAAACGTGCCCGCCCTCAGCCGGCCGCGAGGGTCTTGAAAAGACCGCACGCAGCAGGTTGATGGTGGCTGAGGCTGCCGCTGTCAGCCTGAGCGAGTTGCTAGTTCGTGCCGAGAGGCACTAACAAGGAAGGACGTTCTTGAAGTACCTCTGATATCTCAGGCCGGTTCAGGTGCAATGAAGCCCTTCGATCCGGTCGAGAAAGGAGACACACCATGGAGAAGCTCATCATTCCGATCTTTGCCGTCTTTGGATTCTTGGGCAGCCTGTTCGTGGACGGCGGGGCCGGTTCAGGTGCAATGAAGCCCTTCGATCCGGTCGAGAAAGGAGACACACCGAAGCTCATCAACGCCGCAAGGCCAGCCTGTTCGTGGACGGCGACTCCAACCGACGTGACCAAGCCGGTCGCGCGACGCTCGAAGGCGACTGAGCTGGTCGCGTGCCGGCGTCCCCGGTAGGCCCTCCGGAAGCTTCCTAGCTTGGCTTCCGGAAGCGGGCCTTGCTGTTGGACTCTAGCTCGACCAAGAAGTTCGAGACGGCATGAATGTGTGCTGCCGTAATGGTCTCAGACATGACGGCCTCCCTGAAGAAGCCGACCGCAGCTAGCGCCTCCTTGTGCAGGAGCCGCGACCTGAAGATAGGTAGCATTTCCTCTGCCACCTCTCGCAACTCCCTCATCCTCCCGAGATTAAGGAGACTCAGGGAGAGGTCGAGCGACACCTGACCAGCTTCCGCCGCCAGACCTAGCTCAACGAAACCCGCCTTTGTAGCACGGAAGACCTCTGCGCTCTCCGTGAACCGCTCCGCCTCAGCCAGGATCCTGCCCGCACTCCAGTCCATTCTCAGCGCGTCCGCAGGTGCATTCCCCTGCTCCGCGATCAGGTCACGCGCGATCTCCAAGAACGCCACAGCTCTCTCTACCTTGCCCAGGTCGGAGTAGTAGAGGCTCAAGTTCTGCGCGATTACCGCCGCCTGCCGCGGTGACTTGGAGAAGTCAATCAAGCCACAGGCCCGGAACGCCAGCTGGATTGCAGCTCGCGGTCCTTCGACATCAGCCAGGGCGGCGGCCTTCTCAACCAGGGCCTTGCCTAGGCAGTCCACATCCCCAACTACCTGATAGATGCGAATTGCGTCATCGAACAGAGGCAATGCCTCTTCGCTACGTCGCTGACTGTACAGACTGAATGCTCTCAGGCGAAACAGCTTCGCCATGAGCAACTCGTCCGCTCCCTCGCCATTAAGCAACTCGCTCGCCTGATCGAACCAAGTCTCGGCACCGAGGTAGTCACCCCGGCAACGCCGAAGCACTTGCCCCATTCGCATCGCCGCTAGGGCACGTGAATTCACTCCGGTTCCTTCGCTGGCCAATACGGCCAAGCGACCCAATTCCAGAGCACGACTGGGATCGGACGAAGTAACTCGCCGACATTCAGCGACGAGCCACTCAACGAACCCGCGGGACCTGAGTCCCTCCACTCCGTTGAGGTACAGTTCCTGGGCGGACCGCTCCATCTTGCCTAGCCTGATCAGGGCTCGCTCGTAGAGCTCGATATCGCGGTCGTTGGTAGCCAGCCCGCTCTCGAACCACTGATCTTCAAGATTGAGAGATGGTTGTACCAACGTCTTGATCTTCGACGTACACGAAGGGCACCCAGTCAAGAGATGGAGTATCACGCGCCTCTGGAACCTGCGGCGGAACCAACCTCGGTTGCCTCTGACAACCGAGAGCATTGCACCGCTACTCCACTTGGAACACTCCTCAAGGGAGATCCTCTCGCGACCGAATCCCTCAGTCAGCACTGAAGACCTCCTCCGCTCGTCTCTGGCAAGACTGGCAGGACGCAAAGTGCATCACAACCTGCTCTGGCACGCCCTTCGGGTTTCTGAGGTATTCCTCAATCTCCTCGAAAGTAGGGTGCAACACCAGATCCTGAAGCTTCTCGCGACACGCATCACAACCGCGAATAATGTGCGAGAAGGCCTCCGGCGACACGCCTTCCGGATCCTTCACAAACGCCTGGAGTTCGCCGCCGCTCGGACATACCTCACTAGGTACAGTCCGTAGCCGCGCTACCCAGTCAATGTCTGCTGCCATAGAGAGCTCTATCCATGCATGAACTGCGCATTCCAGCCAACTCCAGCTAGGAGTTGTGGCTTCGAAGCACCCGGCTGCTCCCTAATGTCGCAGAGAACTATACCACGAAGAAGTCCCTTCTACGAAACGGACCCGCGAACTCTCCTAGGAGCTTGCGGAAAAACCGCGTTTCAGTGTCAGATTCATGGTGTTGAGAGGCTGCGGCGACCGAGCGGAGTGTGTTGGTGCGCGATCGAGCGACGCTCGGGGGTGCGGAGGGTGGCTTTGCCAGTGCCGGCCCGACACGGTGGGGCGGTTTTGCGAGGCGGATCGAGGGGTGTGGTCGTCATGCGGGTCAGGTGGGTGCCGTCAGGTTGCTGATGCGCAGCAGGTTGAATGCCGCAGCCCCGAAAGTGAAGGCCCAGCCGATGCGCCGGACGCCGCGAAACATCGGTCGCCTTTGCAAGCCGTATTGCTTGAGCCAGCCAAACGGTGCCTCGACCCGTGGCCGCTTCGCCAAGCTGGCCGTGTAGCCCGCGTGGCGCGTCGTGCGCCGGTCGATCCGGCTGCGACGGTTCGTCGTGTTCTGCGCTACATGCGGCGTCGCTCGAAGCGCTCGGGCACCGTCGACGAAGGTGCGATTGTCGTACCCCTTGTCGGCTCCCACCGTCACCCGGTGCTTGCCCGCCAGGCGCTCGAGCATGCTTAGTCCCGCCACCGTTTCACCGTCCCCCGTCACGACTGCGACCTCGGTGTCGACGATCAGTCCGTTGCGATTCTCGACCAGGATATGGCCTCCGTAGGAGAGCTTGGCTTCCTTGCCCGGCCCCTTGCGCGACAGGCGCGCTTCGGGGTCCGTCGTCGATTCGTGGGTCGCGTTCAAGCGCTTCTTGCCCCGGAAATCCGCTCCTCCATCCGGCGGCTTCTGGTCCTCGTCCTTCGGCCGAAAACTCTTGTGCGAAGCCCATGCGTCGATCAGCGTGCCGTCCACGGTGAAGTGCTCTTCCGAGAGGAGACGACGCGTTTTCGCTTGCGCAAGCACAGCGCGAAACAGCGCCTCGGACACCTCACCTTCGAGCAACCGATCCCGGTTCTTCGTAAACGTCGTCGCATCCCAGACCTTGTCGTCGAGACCCAGACCGACGAACCAACGAAACAGCAGGTTGTAGTCCAGCTGCTCCATGAGCTGGCGCTCACTGCGCACGCTGTAGAGGACCTGCAGCAGCAGGGCTCGAAGCAGACGCTCCGGCGGAATCGACGGCCGGCCGCAGCTTGCGTACAGATCGTCGAATCGCGTCGACATCGCTTCAAGCGCGACGTCGACCAGCTCGCGAATCCGTCGCAGTGGGTGCGACGCTGGAATCCTCGACTCAAGGTCCACGTAGCTGAACATCGACCCCTGCTGACTCTCAGATCCCCGCATTTGATCGCCTCCCAGCTCCTTGACCGATCGTGTCGGATCCGGGGTTTTTCAGCAAGCTCCTAGAGGCGCCCCGCTAGCGTCCTCGCAGCTGAAACGACCGCATTCAGTGGGAGTGTTCCCATTGCCAACGCCTTCCTAAGAGCCAACGCAGCGGCCGTAGCGTCTTGGTCAAGTCGCGCGTTCTCCAGCAACGGTAGTACCTCGCCGATCGTACTCACAGCCCGAGGAACATTACCGAGACCCAAGTGGGCAAGCGCGACCTCCAGCGAAACCCGCGCGTACTCGACCGGATTCCCTAGTTCTCCAAAACCCACTCGCGCTCGCTCAAGAACCTTGGTCGCCTCGGAGTACCTCTCCAGCGAGGAGAGTATGCGTCCTTCTGTCCACCGGAGCCGCAAACGGTCACTCGGAGCTAGAACATCTTGGCGAGGCAAGCGGTCTATCAAGGCGAGCGCAGCCAGTGCTCTTCCGGGGCGCTCGGCGTCGGAGTAGGAAAGTGCACAGCCCTGAACCACTGCAAATGCGTAGCGGGGTGCTCCACGAAAATCAGTCAGAGTACTTGCCTGAAACCGCTGTCGGAGCGCCGCTCCTGGACCGACGACATCGTTAACCGCCCCACTCGTATCTACAAGCAGCCTGCCCAGCCGTTCAGTCTCGAACTCACGCAGAAGCAACAGTGCCGCTCGTCTCGCCCACTCCAGCGCTTCATCGTCCCTAGACTCGTGGTAGAGGTTGACTGCAAGCAGTTCCATACACTTGGCCCGGAGAACAGGGTGACCGCCAGAGTCCAGGAGAGAAAGCGCCCGCATGAGCGACCTGGTCGCTGTGGTGAAGTCGTTATTACTGCGACGAGTGGCTAATCCCAAGAACATCAGACCCCGAGCCCTCATCTCGAATGGTTCAGTCTCGGACAGATCCGCAACCAGCTTGGCAATCTCGAATGCCCTCCTTGGCTGCGTCCCTAGCATCTGACGTCCGATCTCGATACATCCGAGTAGAAAATCTATGCAAGCGACTCCCTCGGAGTCGACAGAATTCCGGAGAGGCGACAAAGGAACATGCTCGTCCTTGAGTTGCGTCTCCAGCCAAACTCGCTGACAGTCCGCAAGGCGAGACCTCCGAAGGTCAGCAAACTCAGACTCACCACCAAGGTTAGGAAAGGCCACGGCGCGGCAGACCGAGGCACAGGCTCGGCAACCTCCGATCAGGTGAACTACGACCTGGAGCTGATCCTCAATAGGCAACTGGTCCTCAAGAAAGGCCTGCGCGACTGCAGCGTCGACATGCAGACACTCTGCTTGAGGATCCAGTTGAGCCGAACTGCTTGACACGCGAGGTTGGCCCAGAACCCGAGCGTCTCCATCGAGCCAGCTGGAGGGTTTCCCCAGGCCTCCTGGACTCACAGCACGAGCTTGCCAACCCAATCACCGCCTCGACCTGCGTCATGTACCTTCGGCAGTCCGTGCACACTTCCATATGCTGGCCAAGAGTGGTGGCGAGCTCTGCGGGAAGGGCGCCCTCCAGGAAGTCCGTGGACTTGTCGACGAACTCCCGGCAGGTGACTGAAGGACTTACCTGCATGACATCTACTCCTTGATTCCAAGTTCCTTCTCCACCGTGGCGCGGACCTTGAAGCGGCCCCGGTGGAGAACGACTCTCACCCAGTTTCTAGTTCGGTCGAGACGGCGGGCGATCTCGCCTGTCTCCCAACCCTCGACGTCGCGGAGGAAGACGACCAGGCGTTGCATCTCGGGTAGGGCATCGATAGCGCCAAGGACCAGGCGGTTCGTCTCCCGATCGAGCACGATGTTCTCGGGGCTCCGCTTCCAACGCGCTGGAGGCATCGCCCACGAGCCGGCCTCTGAATGCCCCTGCTCGTGGAAGAAGCGATCGCTGGCGTCGTCTCCCATGTCCGCGAACGGGTCGATGAGTTGCGAGACCGGCTCCGTGCGGCGCTCCCGCGTCCCGACGCTCCGCGCACGCCGGATTAGAATGCTGAACAGCCACGTGCGTACCGTCGAGCGGCCCTCGAAACGGTCGAGTCCGCGGAGCATCGCCACCCAGGATTCCTGGACCACTTCTTCGGCGACGGCGCGACTCCGAACGTATACGCGGGCAATACGCACCATGGCACCGTAGGTCTCGTCGAGAAAACGGCGACAGGCCTCCTCGTCCCGGCGTGCAAGAGCCTCCACCAGGCGCGGAGTGTTCTCGATCCGGCGCCGTCGGGCACCGGACCTCGCAGCCGGAGCCGCACCGCTCAGCGGCTGAGCCAACCCACCCTCCCGAGCATGGCGGGTGGACTCCTCGCCTCGGGTCTGACCATCGACCGAGACCGGCGGCACATCACCGGCACCCGGCGAGCCTCGCTGTGCGATGCCACTCAGCTCTCATCCGTGAGCGCAACCGGCTCGAGCTCGTCCCCGTAGCCGGCGGCTTCCAGTTCCCTGGCAAGAAACGCCAGGCACCTCTTGGTAATCGTGTAGATCCCCGAGTAACGGTATCCCAACCGCTCGGCGACCTCTCGGTTGTCACAACCCAGTCCGAAGCGGAGCCGGATGAGATCGCGGCTGCGATGAGGCAAGCGAGCGATCATCTTGCACAGGTCGGAGCGCGTTACCGTCCGCTCCTGGGGCGAAGGCTCGCGTGAGGGCCACTTATCCAGGACGGCCTGGTCCGCGAAGCGCAGCCATCCTCGTCGCTCCGCACGCCAGAACATCAGGCACCTGTTCCTCAGCGTCCCGGCCAGCCAGGCCTGAGGGTCGCGGACCTCGTCGCGGCGCTGCAGGAAGGTCAGGTAGGTCTGCTGGACGAGATCGTCGCCATCCTGTGGCGGGATCCCGTGATAGCCGATAATCGCTCGCGCCCGCGGTTCGAAACTCTGAACCAGGCTCTCGAGAACCCGTTCCGAAGGTGTCTCGTACGCCCTCGACCAGCCCGCCAGCCCCGACTCCTCACCACACTCCCGCAGAATCTCGAGCCGATTGCTCTCTTGCGCCCGTCTCGTCCGTTGTGCCGCCATGGACCTGTAGTCCATCGGGACGGCGGTTCATTACAGGCAGATGGGATCGACGACGCCCGCGGGCATCGTCGATCCGCCTACCTGGACCCTCCGTGTAGGACGCGCTACAGGTACGGGTCGAGCTCGTTCCAGCTCTCGTTCGTCAGCGTGTGCTTGACGTCGTTCATGAACTCGTCCGCGTCGGCTCCGTCGACCAGACGGTGGTCGTAGGTGATCGAGAAATACGACATGGTCTTGATCGAGATGACGTCGTTGCCCTCCGAGTCGGTATCGACGATCGGGCGCTTCTCGATAACACCGATTCCCAGAATGGCGACCTGCGGCTGATTGATGATCGGCGTACCCCAGAGGCTGCCGAAGACACCCGGATTGGTGATCGTGAAGGTGCCGCCCCGGATCTCGTCGGGCGAGAGCTTCTTCGCCCGCGCGCGCTCGGCCAGGTCGTTGGCGGTCTTGGCCAGACCGACCAGGCTCAATTGGTCCGCGTTCTTGACCACCGGAACCAGGAGCCCCCAATCGAGTGCCACCGCCATGCCGAGATTGATGTCGTTCTTGAACACGACGTTGGTGCCGTCGATCGCCGCGTTGACCTTGGGGTTCGTCTTCAGAGCGTTGGCGACGGCCCGGAAGATGAAAGGCATGTAGGTCAGCTTGGTGCCGACCGAAGCGTAGAAACCGTTCTTCGCCTGGTTGCGGACCTTGGCGACACGGGACAGATCGATGTGAAAGGCCGTCGTGACGTGGGCCGAGGTCGCCTTCGAGTAGCGCATGTGGGCCGCGGTGATCTGACGGATCTTCGACATCGCCTCGATCCGGACGTTCTCGTCCGGACTGTAGGGAGCCACCTGGAAGTCTCCGGCGTCGCGCTGGGCCGGCGCCGGCGCCTGCGTCGTCGCCGGCGGGCCGGACGCGGCCGGAGCCGCTGCAGGAGCGGGATCCGCGGCTGCGGGCGGCGGCGCCACAGGCGTCACCGACGGCTGCGGCGGGCTTCCCGCCTCGGCCCTGTCCGCCAGATGGCGCTCCAGATCGGCCTTGGTCACGCGGCCGTGAATGCCGGTACCGGTGAGCGAGGCGATGTCGACATCGGCCTCGGCGGCCATTTTGCGGACGACCGGACTCGAATGCGTGCGCAACCTCTCCTTGAGCTCCGCCTCGGGATCGTCGGGATCGATGGGCGGCGGAGCCGGAGCCTCAGCGGCAGCCTCGGCGGCGGCCGGCGCCGCGGGCTCGGCGGTCGGCGCAGCCGCGGGAGCCTCCGGTGCCACCTCGACCTCTGGCCCTGCCGAGATCTCCTCTCCTGCCGCCCCGAGAAGAGCAACCACCTCGTCGACCGGCACCGTATCGCCTTCCTGCCGCATCACCTTCAGCAGGACACCGGACTCCGGACTCGGGATCTCCGCGTCCACCTTGTCGGTGGAGATCTCGAACAGCGGCTGGTCGCGCTCGACCGCGTCGCCTACATTTACGAGCCAGCGGGTGATGGTCCCCTCGGCGATTGATTCGCCCATCTGGGGCATTACGACTTCGGTTGCCATGTGTAGTCTCCGTACGCGGTTCTCAGACGCAATCGAGGGCGCTCAATTTAGCACGCCTGCGCTCCACTGGGGGTCAATCGTCGCGACCGTCCGCTGCCGATTCGGGGTGCTTGGCGAGCGATGGACGCCGGGCCTCGCGCAGGCTCTCAGCGACGCTCTCGACCTTTCCGAAAACCCGCAGCAGATTCCCTCCCGCGAGCATCCGAAGGTGCTCGTCGGACCAACCACGCCGCACCAGCTCGGCGAAGAGCTCCGGGTACTTCGAGACGTCCTCCAGCCCCTGGACGATCATGTTGTCCTGCTCCGCCCCGTAGAAATCCGCTCCGATGCCGACGTGCTCGATGCCGGCCACACGAGCGATGTAGTCGATGTGGTCCGCCACGTCGGCGAGAGTCGCCCGGGGCGCCTCTCCGTGCTCGGCGATGTACTGCTCGGTCAGTGTCTTCCACTCGGCGTCGCTCGACGACGCCGCCAGCAGCGGGAAGAGGCCGTCGGACCACTCGCGCGAGGCCTCGGAGACGAACGGCGGGATGAAGGCCACCATGACCACTCCCCCGTTGTCCTTCATTCTGGCCAGAATCTCGTCGGGGACGTTGCGCGGATGAGCGGTCAGGGCACGCGCCGAGGAATGGGAGAAGATCACCGGAGCCTCGGACGCGTCGAGCGCGTCGGCCATCGCGTCTGCCGAGACGTGCGACAGATCCACCATCATGCCGAGACGGTTCATCTCGCGCACCACCTCGATCCCGAAGGGCGTCAGACCGCCGTGACGGGCCTCCCCCGTCGCTGAGTCCGCCCAGTCGTTCGAGTGGAAGTGCGTCAGCGTCATGTATCGGACTCCGAGGTCGTAGTACGCCCGCAGCGCCCCCAGAGAGTTGCCGATGGTGTGGCCGCCTTCGACACCGAGAAGGGAGGCGATCCGCCCGCCGTCGACGGCCCGGTCGATGTCGGCGACGCTCACGGCGTAGGCGAGATCCTCCGGATACAGCTCGATGATCCTCCGAGCGATGTCGATCTGCTCGAGCTGCGCTCTCATCGACTCGAACGGACCCAACGAGCTCGGGACGTAGACCGACCAGAACTGGACGCCGACCCTCCCCTCCCGCAGCCGTGGAATGTCCGTGTCCCACCGAGCGCGGACCGAGATGTCATAGCCTTCGACGTCGCCGTCGAGCTTCTCGCGAATCACCCAGGGAAGGTCGTTGTGCGTGTCGACAACAGGCGACTCGTCGAGAATCGCGACGGCCCGCCGATAGGCTTCGTCCTCCGCGAGGGTCTCCGGCTGAGCGCCAACGGGAGAGGCCGTCGAGAGCCCGACCAGCGCGACGAGAACTGTGCAAATGCGGATCATGCTTGCCTCCAGACGTGACGAGTGATACCCCTTTCGAGGCGCTCCTGAAAACCGGCACATGGTATCGCGGACCCGCGACCGGGACCGTCGAGAGTCGTATAGACTGAATGGATGCAGCGGTTTTGGGGGCCGCTGATGTCGCGGATCTGCGACATCGTCCAGGCTCGCACCATCGTCGAAGTCGGTCTGAGAGCTGGCCTCCAGTCGGAGCGCCTGCTCCAGTGGTGCAACGAGAACGGCACCGACTGCCATCTCATCGATCCGGTCCCGCCATGGAACCTCGATGAGCTCGAGGCGCTCCTCGCCGAGCACGGACACTTCCACCAGGCGATCAGCCTGGAGGCGCTGCCCGGGCTCGAGGCCGACCTCTACTTCCTGGATGGAGATCACAACTGGTACACCGTCCACAGGGAGCTCGAGATCATCCGCGACACCGCCGATGCCGCCGGCCTAGCCTTCCCGGTCGTCTGTCTGCACGACGTCGGCTGGCCCTATGGACGGCGTGATCTCTACTACGCCCCCGAGAGAATCCCTGCCGAGAGTCGCCAGCCCTATGCCCGCCGTGGAATAGAACCCGGACGTTCCGAGCTCTCCGCACAAGGCGGTTTCAACCACCGCCACGACAACGCCCTCACCGAGGGCGGTCCATGCAACGGGGTCCTCACCGCTGTCGAGGACTTCGTCGCCGAGACGCCGGGCAAGCTCGAGCTCGCGGTCGTCCCGGTGTTCCACGGCCTCGGCGTCGTCTGGTCCGAGCAGAGACTGGGCTCCGAACGATCGAGTCGCCTTCGCGAGCTACTCGAGCTGCCTCCCCAGTGGCAGGAGCTGATGGAGCAGGTCGAGGGATCGAGAGTCGAGACGATGGTGCATCTGCGAGAGCTCGTCCGACGGGTCGGAGAGCACCCCGGCCGCCTGTTCTCGTTCGCTTCCCGAGCGGCTCAGCGACTGACCGCGCCGCTTCGCCGGAGCTGACGCCCGGTCGCACTCCGGTCCTCCGGCCGGTCATCCGGCCGGGGCGCGGGATCAGATGTGAATCGCGTGCCCGGTCGCGGCGTGCGCCGCTTCGGCAACGGCCTCCGACATGGTCGGGTGGGCGTGCATCGTCCGCAGCAGCTCCTCGTTCGTCGACTCGAGCTGAAGCGCGACACAGGCCTCGGCGATCAGATCGGTGGCGTGGGCCCCGACGATGTGAACCCCGAGCAGCTCGTCGTAGCGGGTCTCGCGAACGACCTTGACGAACCCGGCCGTCTTGCCGAGGATCCCGGCCTTGCCGAGCGCCGTGAACGGGAACTTGCCGGTCGCGACGTCGTATCCTCGCTCCTTCGCCGCCTGCTCGGTCAGACCGACACTGCCGACCTCCGGATCGCAGTAGGTGCACGATGGTACGTGGTCGTAGTTGATCGGACGTACCGCCTCGCCGGCCATGTGCTCGACCGCGAGGATGCCCTCGGCGCTCGCCACGTGCGCCAGCCACGGCGTGTCGACCACGTCTCCGATAGCGTAGATCGACGGCACCGCGGTCTGCATGTGCTGGTTCACCCCGATGTAGTCCCTGTCGAGCTCGACACCGAGCGCCTCGAGCCCGAGATCGGCGGTCACCGGAGCCCGTCCGACCGCCACCAGCAGCATCTCGGCCTCGAGCGTCTCCGCCGCCTTGCCTTCGGGCTCGAGCACCAGCCGCACGCCCGATTGGGTCGTGTCGACCGAAGAGAGCCTCGTGCTGGTGAGGCTCCGGATCTTGCGCTTCCGGAAGGCTCGCGTGAGCTCTTTCGAAACCTCCTCGTCCTCGATCGGCAGCAGGCGCGGCAGCATCTCGACCAGGGTCACCTCGCTGCCGAAGGAGGTGAAGATCGAAGCGAACTCGCATCCGACGGCGCCCCCACCGAGCACGACCAGGGACTCGGGCACCCGTTCGAGCTCGAGGATGTGATCGGAGTTGACGACGCGCTGCCCGTCCGGCAGCGCGAAGGGAAGGTCCCGCGGAACCGAGCCGGTCGCGACGAGAACATTCGACGCCTCGATCGTCCGGGTCTCGCCATCGTGCGTCACTTCGACGGTGTTCGGGCCGATGACACGTCCAAAGCCCCGCACGGCCTCGACGCCGTTCTTCTTGAACAGATACTGGACACCCTTGGCGTTCTTGTCGACCACTGCGCGCTTGTACTCCTGCGCCCTGCCGATGTCCACGGACGCCTCGCCGGAGTCGACCCCGAAGCGCCCGGCATCGCGGACCTGGTCGAGCACATCCGCCGTGTGGAGCAGCGCCTTCGTCGGGATGCAGCCACGCAGCAGACAGGTGCCGCCGTAGCGATCGTCCTTCTCGACGACCGTGACCTTCAGGCCCAGCTGGGCTGCGCGAATAGCGGCAACGTAGCCTCCGGGGCCGCTTCCAATGACGACGAGATCCTTGGCCTCCGACATGAGACGAATCCTCCTGGCAGTGTGGGCGCCCGACCGCGAACGCCGGGTGATTGTACTTCAGGCCACACCCCCTGAGACGCCGCTTGGCATCCACCTTGTATGTTCCAGCTCTCCGAGTGGAGAGCTGATTCCGACGTGCGTCCGATCCCGAGAATCGCAGCGTGCGCCGTCCCGGTCGTAGCACTGACGGCGGTCGCGTTCGCGGCCCCTTCCCTCGCCCCTCGCCTGTCCACTTTCTGGGACGACTGGCTCGCCGACACCGGCCTCTTGATGTCACCACGCGAGGCGGAGTTCTTCGCCGCGCTCGAGGACGCCGAGGCTCGGGAGGCGTTCGCGGCACGCTTCTGGGAGTCCCGCGGAGACGAGGCTCTGGAGCGATGGGCGCAGAACCACCGGGTGATCGACCAACTGCGGCCGCGCTCGACGTGGACGCGGCGGGCGGTCCTGCTCTTCGGCAAGCCGGCCTCGATCGATCGCATCGAGTCCTGCGGTGGGCTGCGACCGATCCAGATATGGCGATGGGAGGCCTGGCATGTCGAGCGTCAGGGCGGACCGCCGTCGAGCTCGCCGACGCTGGTCTTCGTTCAGGAGAGCCGTCTCCTACCCGACTCCTATCGGCCGTGGGACCCAACCGATGTCGCGGACCTCGGCTATGCGGGGTCCTCCGCCGCCGATGTCGACGGCTATCTCGACCAGGTGCGACCGACGAGTTGCGTCGGCTCGGGCCTGCGAACGTCGCTCAACCACGCCTCGAGCTTCGCCGCTTTGCGCGAGCTCATGCCGTGGCCGACCCCGGACGGGGCCTGGCTCGACTCGCTGGCGGCCGAGGCCTCGGACCCCGCCCGACGATTCGATGCATCCCTCTCGATCGACTTCACCGGAACGCATGGCCGGCACACGATCCTCCACGGCGTGCTGAGAGTGAAACGCGAGCGCCTGCACGAGCTCGTCCCCGGTCAGCTGTTCGATCGCGTCGCCTTCGTTGGCGACGTCTACAAGCGCGACTATCTCGTCGACTCCTTCGAGGTCGTCCACCACGTGGCAGGCTCCCCTCCCGGAGAGATCGTCGAGCTCGATCTCTTCCGTGGTCTTCGTCCGGGGGCCTACCGCATGGAGATCCGCGTGTTCGACCGGAACGGCCTGACCCTGCTCCACACCGATCGCGAGCTCGAGGTCCCGAAGCTCACAGATCCGGCCCCGTCACCGCCGGGCAGGCGCCAGGGGTACGGGCGACTGACGGCCGACGACGTCGTCCTGCTCGACACCTTCCCCGCCATCGAGGTGCTCCCCGTCAGCTCGCGGGCCACCGCACGCACCGAGCTGCTGGCAATCACCACCGGAGGACCGATCGCCAGGGTCGCCTTCTTTGTAGACGGCAAGCTCGCTGCCGAAGACGACGCCTCACCGTACGCGACCACGGTCGTGCTCGACCAGACTCGACATCTCATCGAAGCCGTCGCCCTCGATGCCGACGGCCGTGAGCTCACCCGCCACTCGCGGTCGGTCGAGGTCGAGGCCCGGCCGTTCGAGCTCCGCCTGCGACGCGCCGAGGATCGAAGGGTTCCGGTTCTGCTGAGCATTCCGGAAGGTTCGTCGCTGTCGCGACTCGAGTGTTTCGACGGACGTGCCCTCGTCGAGACCCTGACCACGGAGCCATTCGACTGTCCGCCGCCGGAGCGGTATCACGGAGGACTGCGCTACGTGCGCGCCAAAGCCACCCTCGACAGTGGTGCGACCGCGGAGCACATCCTCTTCTACGGGCCGAGAACACCCGAGAACATCGACGTGCAGCTCGTGCAGCTCTACCTCTCGGTGTTCGACGCCAACGGCCGCCCCGTCCCCGGACTGACGGGAGCGGACTTTCGTGTCTGGGAGGAGGGACGCCAGCTCCAGCTCGATCGACTGGAAAGCCTCGCCGACCTTCCGATCAGCGTCGCGGTCCTGATGGACCTGTCGAGCTCGATGGGTCGACTGGCCGGGCTCGCCGCCGACAGCGCCCAGGGATTCTTCGAGAACGTCATGGCCGAGGGTGACCTGGCAAGCCTTCTCGCCTTCAACGACGGCTTCTACCGCCTGGTCCCGTTCACCGGAGACATCGACGAGCTGCGTCTCGGGGCCGAGGGTGTGCGCGCGCTCGGCTCGACGCGCCTCAACGACGGTGTCGTCTGGGCCCTGAGCCAGTACGCCGGACAGGAGAACCGTCGGGCGCTGGTGATCCTCTCCGACGGCGCCGATGTCGACAGCGACTACCCCACCGACCAGGTCGTCGCCGCCGCCAGCGATGCCGGTGTCGTCGTCTACCCCATCTCCCTGGTGCGTCGCGGCGAGAGGCCACCCGACCGCCTCGACAAGCTCGCCCGGGACACGGGTGGCACGCGCTTCGTCGTCGGCGCCATCTCCGAGCTCGACGAGGCCTTTCGGCGAATCGCTCACGAGCTCCGATCGCAGTACCTCCTCGTGTATCGTCAGCCGGACGACACGGCCACCATCGGCGCCGGCGCCGTGGACATCGAGGTGCTGCGGAGCGGTCACACGACGAAAAACATCCGCGGCTACTACCAATGAGCCACACCCTCCCGGCCCTCTGTCTCCTGACCGGGCTCGAGATCGCGCTCCTGCCGGCCCCGGGAGGGGCTTCCGCGCCGCGGCAGGACCCGGCCCAGAAGAGCACCATCTGGGTCGAGACCCAGGACGTCACCTACGAGGGCGGTACCGGTATTCGTATACTGCCGCCCCGCGAACGCGTCAGCTCCGGATCGACCCTGGTCGAGACACTGGTTCTCGATCCGGACGTACGCCAGGTCGTGTTCTATGTCGACGGCGAGGTGCGGACGCGCCGCAAGCGGGTCCCCTGGCAGACGCGACTCAAGCTCGACGAACCGGCTCGCGAGCAGACCGTGCGCGTCGAGGCGCTCGACATGCTCGAGCGGGTGGTCGGGAGCGACGAGATCGTCTTCAACAAGCTGCCGCGTCCGCTGAGAGCGAAAGTGCGCTCGGTCGAGCGCTCCGGGGAAGAGATCGCCCTCGAGGCAGAGGTCTCGACTCCAGAGGCCGTCGTGCTCGACGGCGTCGACGTCTTTCTCAACGAGAACCAGGTGGCGACTTTCGGCCCGGCGCAGATCGAGGACGGTCGACTTCGCACCTCGTTCGCCGCCGGATCCCCCACGGAGATCGATTTCGTCCGCGTGGTGGCTCGGCTCGGAGATGGCCGGTCGATCGAGGACACGAGACTCGTCTCGGCCGAAGGCTTCCAAGAGGAGATCGATGTCCAGCTGGTCCAATTTCAGGTTCTCGTCTCCGACCGGCAGGGACGTCCACTGCGTGGCTTCGAGAAGAAGCACTTCCGGATTCACGACCAGGGTGACGTCAGGGAGCCGGCGGGACTCTTCGAGGCCGACGACGTCTCCCTGCTGCTCGGCTACGCGCTCGATTCGTCCGGCAGCATGCGCCCCATCTGGGAGCAGACCATGGCCGCTTCCCGGATGTTCCTCGACGCGACGCTGACCCCGCGCGACGAGGGCTTCCTGGTCGACTTCGACTCGCATATCAAGCTGGCCGAGGCCAGAACGAGCGACAAGGCAGCGCTCGAAGCGGCTCTCGAGGAGATCGAGCCCGAGGGTGGAACCGCCCTCTACGATTCCGTCGTCTACAGCCTGCTGCAATTCGATCGACAGCAGGGCCGACGCGGTCTCGTCGTGCTCACCGATGGATTCGACGCCGACAGCAAAACCGACCCGGAGCGGGCCGTCGAGTTCGCACGCAGACTCGGCGTGCCGGTGTACATCGTCGCCCTCGACATGGCGGCGCCGGCGGGAGGAGGACAGCGCCAGCGCGTGCCTCCGGGAGCGATGCCGGCCCCACAGCCCCTCGAAGGGGGACAGCTAGCCGAGCTGAAGCTCCTCACCGACCCTTCCGGCGGCCGTCTGATTCGCGTCCGATCGCTCGAACAGATGCGCCGGGCACTGGCTCTCATCAACGCCGAGATGCGCAATCAGTACGTCCTGACCTACTACACCGACAGACCTCCCGAGCCCGGTGCTCCACCTCGGGTGACCGTCGAGGTCGACGGGATGAAGGACCTCCAGGTCCGCACGGTCCTCGGAGCGGACCAGATCTACTGATCGGCGATCACCTATTGATCGGCGATCACAGTGCCGCCGCACCCACCGCGATCGACGATCCACGCGGTCAGCAGATCGAGGCACGTCTCGACCTCGTCCGCTTCGAGGTCCTCGAACCGGCGAAAGGTCTGCCCGATCCCTTCCTCTTCGGGATAGCGATCGAGGTAGAGGCACGTGTTCACCGAGCAGCGCGGGCTCGCCAGCGTCACCATCACGTTGAAGCCGGTTCGCCCCTCACGGGTCTTCGGCCCGTACCAACTCGACGCCTGGTGAACGAACCTGGTGTCGACACACAGATCCCAGGGATGGTCGGCCAACGCGAGCAGATCCCGGCGATCGAAGCACGGGCACTCACCAGCGGCCGGCTCGATGAGCTCCTCTTCGATCCATCCGGCTATCTGGGCGAGGCCGGGAAAGCAGGTCTCCTCCGCTGCCCGATTGCCGGCGCTCTCCTGGGCGACGGCGGCCACCGGGTTCAGCGCCAGGACGGCCACCAACAGGCCCGTGGTCGATCGGAACCACATAGCGCGTCTCCTTACCGCGCCCATGTACTTGGTAGCACGGCCCCTCCTGCCGGGGAATACGCCACCGGGTGGGCCCGGGCCTGCCCGGAGGCACCGAACAAGTCGACCGGCTAGGCCAGCGGTTCGGCGGCGAAGCGGCCAGGCGCCACCTCGACGATCCGACCGAGCGGCTCGTCGGCGTCGTGCTCGAAGACGCACAGCCACCCGCCACGGGCGGCGCGGGGAATCCAGCTCTCCTTCTCCGCCAGGGTCTTCATCGGTTCCAGATCGAAGGCCATGATCCAGGGAAACGGAACGTGGGCAGCGGTTGGCACCAGGTCGGCGAAGAAGACCGCCTGATCGGCCTCCGAGCCACCGTCGATCCTGATGACACACATTCCCGGACTGTGGCCCTCGGCGCGAACCGCCCGGATCCCTTCGATCGGCTCGGCTGTTTCGTCGAACAGCTCGACCTGCCTCGCCTCGAAGAGAGGCTCCCAGTTCTCGGGCAGGTAGCTCGACCGGTCACGGACGTTGGGACTGCGCCCGTGCTCGACCTCCGCGCGACTGATCCAGTAGCGCGCCTCGGGGAAGGTGGGCCGGAGTCCGGCGCCCTCGCGCCGCGTACACCACCCACAGTGGTCGAAGTGGAGATGCGTCTGAACGACGTGGGTCACGTCGCCCGGCTCGAAGCCGGCCTCGGCCAGGCGGTCGGGCATGCGCTTCTCGTCACCACGCAGACCGAAGATCTGGTGGGCTCGCTCGTCGAGCTTGTCGCCCAGTCCGGTGTCGATCAGGACGAGATCGTCGCCCGCCTCGACCAGCAGGCAATTCGTCGTCATCCGGATGCGATTGTTGTCGTCCGGCTCCTTCAGACCCTGCCAGAGAACCTTCGGCACGACACCGAACATGGCGCCCCCGTCGAGGCGGAACTCACCGTCGTTCAGAACCCTCAACTCGAACCGGCCAAGGCGCATGGCCCGGCAGTGTATCGGACCGGCAGAGCACCGGCACTACAATACTGGTAATGCCCGATGTGGCTCCTCCGGTGCCTACCCGGAACGACCTGGCGATCGTCCTCACCGGAGGCGGCGCGCGAGCCGCCTACCAGGTGGGCTTCCTGCGCTGCCTGGCGCGTTTCATGCCCGACGTCAGGTTCCCGATCATCACGGGTGTCTCGGCCGGAGCCATCAACGCGGTCTACCTGGCCTCCCATCCGGGGACTACGGCCGAGGCCGCCGAGGGCCTGACTCGCCTGTGGAGCGACCTCGAGATCCGACACGTGTTCCGGACCGATTCGTTCTCGCTGTTGAAGCACATGGCGCGGTGGGCCCTGAAGCTCGTCTCCGGCGGTAGCTCCCTCGGACCGAGGGTCCGGGGTCTCGTCGATACTCAGCCGCTGCGTGACTTCCTCGGCCGATGCATGCAGCTCGAAGACGGAAGGATCGTCGGCATCGAAGACAACATCGAGCAGGGCCGGCTCGAGGCGCTCGCCCTGACCACACTCGACTACACCACCGGACGCACAGTGACCTGGGTCGAGGGACGTCAGATCGAGGGTTGGGAACGCTCCTACCGGCGCAGCGAAGAGACCGACCTGACCCTGGATCACGTCATGGCCTCGTCGTCGCTTCCCCTCTTCTTTCCGGCCGTCAAGCTCGGCAACCACTGGTTCGGCGACGGTGGCATCCGCCTCTCGGCACCCCTGTCGCCGGCATTGCACCTGGGCGCCCGACGCATTCTGGCCATCTCGACCCGCTACGCCCGATCGGCGTCGGAGGCCTCCGCTCCGGCCACCAACGGCTACCCTCCGCCGGCACAGATCGCGGGCAACCTCATGAACGCGGTCTTCCTCGACCTCCTCGACCAGGATCTCGAGAGGGCCGACCGGTTCAATCAGATGCTGGCGAAGATCCCGCCGGACGAGCGCGGCGACATGAAGATCGTCGATATCGAGGTCCTTCGCCCGTCGGTCGATCTCGGCAAGCTCTCAGCCGAGTACGAAGCCGAGCTCCCCGGCGCGTTCCGGTTCCTCACCCGCGGCCTCGGGACGCGCAAGACCACCAGCCCCGACTACCTCAGCCTGCTGATGTTCGAGCCGACCTACCTGCGCCGCCTGATCCAGATCGGCGAGGCCGACGCGGAGGAGCGCCTCGACGACATCGCGAGACTGATCGAGGGCAACGGCACCGCTCTGCCGGGGTAGACGCCGGCGGGCGAGGCCTATGAGGCTTCAAACGTCGGCCGGTCGTCAGGCGACCGTCACGTCGTCGCAGAGGTAGACGTCCTGGATCGCGTGGAGCAGCTCGACGCCCTCCGCCACCGGACGCTGGAAGGCCTTGCGGCCCGAGATGAGACCCGTGCCACCAGCCCGCTTGTTGATCACCGCCGTGCGCACCGCGGCCTCGAGGTCGCCCTTGCCCGACGAGGAGCCTCCCGAGTTGATCAACCCGACGCGCCCCATGTAGCAATTGGCCACCTGCCAGCGCACCAGGTCGACCGGGTGATCGGTGGTGAGCTCGTCGTACACCAGGGGATGCGTCTTCCCGAAGCCGATCGCCGGGTAGCCGCCGTTGTTGGTCGCCTGCTTCTGCTTGACGATGTCGGCCTGGATGGTGGCCCCGAGGTGATTGGCCTGGCCGGTCATGTCCGCCGAGGCATGGTAGTCGACGCCGTCCTTCTTGAACTCGGCGTTGCGCAGGTAGCACCAGAGGATGCAACCCATACCGAGCTCGTGCGCCGCCTCGAACGCCATCGAGATCTCCTCGAGCTCGCGGTGGAAGTCGTCCGAGCCGAAGTAGATCGTCGCGCCGACCGCGCACGCACCGAGGTTCCAGGCCCGCTCCACCGAGCTGTAGAGCGTCTGCCGGTAGCCGTTCGGATACGAGAGCATCTCGTTGTGGTTGATCTTGACGATGAACGGAATGCGGTGCGCGTAGCGGCGCGACAGCGCGCCGAGCACTCCGAGGGTCGAGGCCACTCCGTTGCAGCCGCCTTCGATGGCCAGCTTGATGATGTTCTCGGGATCGAACAGCGCCGGATGCGGGGCGAACGAGGCCGCCGCGGAGTGCTCGATCCCCTGATCGACGGGCAGGATCGAGACGAACCCGGTACCGCCCAGACGCCCATGATCGAACAGGCGCTGCAGACTGACGAGCGTCGGCACGTTGCGGTCCGACGGTCCGAAAACATCGTCGACGTGCGACGGTCCGGGCAGGCTCAGCATCTCCCTGGAGATGCCCTGGCAGGTGTGGTTGAGCAGCGACTCGGCTTCGTCGCCGAGCAGGGTGGCAATACTGTCGATCGTGGTCGTCATCTTGGCACTCCTTTGTTCCGGCAGCGGGGAGTATATAGCGCCTTCCGACCCAAACCGGCCTGTAGAATAGCCAGCGGTACATCCGCGTACAGAACAGACAAGGGAGCCTAGCGATGGAAGCCTGGTGGGCAACACTCAACGAACCGCTGCGCTGGTTCTACGCCATCGCCATCAGCACCTCGCTGATGATGATCCTCCAGCTCATCCTGATGATGTTCGGGATGGACGCGGACGACTTCGACGACCCGTCCGGTGGCGGCGAAGGGGGCCTCCACGTGCTCTCCGTGCGCACCGTGACCGCGTTCTTCGCCGGCTTCGGCTGGACCGGTGTCGCCGCCCTCCAGGGAGGCGCCTCCCTGCCGCGCGCGCTCGTCTACGCTGCCGGCGTCGGCGCCCTTTTCATGGGCGGCGTGCTGCTCCTGATGCGGGCGCTCTACGGTATGCGCCACAGCGGCACCCTCGACTACCGCAACGCGATCGGAGAGATCGGCAACGTCTACCTGCGGATCCCCCCGGCGATGTCCAATCCGGGACAGGTCGAGGTCACCGTCCAGGGACGACTGCGAGTCGTCCAGGCCTTCACTGAAGCGAGGGCCGAGATCCCCAACCAGACCCGCGTGCGGGTCACCGGCGTGATGGACAGGAACACGCTGATTGTCGAGCCCCTCGACATCGCCGCCGCCAACGACGAGGACTGACCCATGGAAACGACGCTCCTCTACCTGTTCTTCGCCGGTGCGCTGATCTTCTTTCTGACGATCTTCGCCTTCACACGACGCTACAAGCGCTGTCCGTCGGACAAGATCCTCGTGGTCTACGGAAAGGTCTCCGGTGGAGAGCGACTCTCCGCGAAGTGCTACCACGGTGGCGCCGCCTTCATCTGGCCGGTGCTCCAGGACTACCGGTTCCTCGACCTGACCCCGATGGCCATCGACATCAAGCTCGAAGGTGCCCTGTCGATGCAGAACATCCGCATCAACACGCCCTCGACCTTCACGGTCGGCATCTCGACCGAGCCCGGAGTGATGGAGAACGCCGCCGAGCGCCTGCTCGACATTCCGATGAAGCAGGTCGCCGAGCTCGCTCGGGACATCATCTTCGGCCAGATGCGCGTCGTGCTGGCCACGATGCCGATCGAGGAGATCAACGCCGACCGCGACAAGCTGATCGAGAACATCTCGTCCGGCGTCGAGGTGGAGCTCAAGAAGATCGGGCTGCGACTGATCAACGTCAACATCCACGACATCACCGACGAGTCGGGCTACATCGACGCCCTGGGCCGAGAGGCCGCCGCGCACGCCATCAACGAGGCTAAGGTCAAGGTCGCCGAGAAGGAGCGCGACGGTGAGATCGGCGCCGCCGACGCCGACAAGGACCGTCGCATCCAAGTGGCCAACGCCAACGCTACGGCCGTCAACGGCGAGAACCAGGCGACGATCGCCATCGCCCAGTCGAATGCCGACCGCCGCGAGAAGGAGGCCGAGGCCGAACGCTCGGCGTCCGCGGCCGAGAAGGTCAAGGCGGCGCAGGCGCTCGAGGAGTCCTACACCGCCGAGGCCAGATCCGAGGTCGAGCGCGCCCGTCGCGAGCAAGCGACCCAGCAGGCGAACATCATCGTGCCGGCGGAGATCGAGAAGCAACGCATCGAGGTGCTCGCCGAGGCCGACGCCGAGAAGGAACGCCGGCTGCGCAAGGGTGAGGCCGACGGTCTGCGCTCGGTCATGGAGGCCGAGGCGGAGGGCCTGAAGGCGATCCTCAGCAAGAAGGCGGAGGGCTTCGGCAACATCGTCGACGCGGCCCAGGGTCTTCCCGAGCTCGC
Organism: Candidatus Multivoradales bacterium; assembly: GCA_965223875.1. Classification (GTDB taxonomy): domain Bacteria; phylum Acidobacteriota; class Thermoanaerobaculia; order Multivoradales; family JAHEKO01; genus CBDCXS01. Next base: position 1,179,056 of record OZ245024.1, read on the forward strand.
CGCTCTGCTGCTCGTCACCGAGCAGCTACCGAAACTCGTCGAGGAGCAGGTCAAGGCGATCTCGAACCTCAAGATCGACAACATCACCGTCTGGGACGCAGGCAAGGGAGCGGACGGCAAGACCGCGACCGCGGAGTTCGTTTCCGGCCTGGTCGGCTCCCTGCCGCCGCTCCACGATCTGGCGGCCAACGTCGGGATCAAGCTGCCCGAGATCCTCGGCGAAGCGGAGCGCGATGGGAGTCGCGCGGCTAGCCGCCCGTCGCACGACGGACCGGGCGATCCGGGACCCGGCGACGGCGAGACGAGCTAGACGCGCGGCCTGAAGCGAGTCAGACGGGCGCCAGGAAGCGGCCGAGCTCTTCCCACACCAGCGGGGCGCCGAGCAGGTCGTTGTGCCCATAGCCGTCGACCTCGACCCAGCGAACGTCGGGAAGCGCCTCGGCGACACGGCGACCATGTGACACCGGGATGATCTGATCGAGCCGACCGTGAAGGACCAGTGTCGGCACGCGGACGGTCGGCGCGGCGGCCAGGGAATCGTAGCGCTCCCTGACCAGCGCACCAACGAGGAACCCTGGAAAGTGCTCGCGACCGATCTCGGCGAGGCTGGTCCAGGGACTCATCGCCACGATTCCGGCCGCCTCGACCTGTCCGACGACCTGAAAAGCCACGGCGGCTCCCAACGACCAACCGATCAGGACCAACGGACGCACCGGCTCGCGTGCCCGCATCCACTCGGCCGCGGCGACCCCGCTCGCGACCAGGCCCGACTCGTGCGGCTTGCCGGCGCTCAGACCGTAGCCCGGATAGTCGATCGTCAGCGCGGGGAGACCGAGACCGCCGAAGGCCTCCAGGGCTCCCGACAAGCGCAGGGTCTCGAGGTTCTCACCGTTGCCGTGGAAGAAGACGAGAGAAGGCCCCGGACGTGATCCGGCCCGGAACCAGGCATGTACCCGACCGACACCCTCGACCTCCAGCCACACCTCTTCCAGCGGTTCGGGAGGCGGTGACGGTACCGACACTCCCGGCGCCGGATAGAGCATCGGCGTGCCGCTACAAGCCACCAGGCTCCCGGTCAGCGCCACGAGGAACCAGGCGCGGCAAAGTGACCGATCCACTCAGTTGGCCGGCCCTTGCGGCGGCGCTTCGACGGGCGCCTCCAGTCCGAGCCGCTCCAGCAGGTTCTGCAGCACACGCGCCGTCAGGCCCCAGACCTGGCGGCCGGCGACATGGTAGCTGCGCAGAGTCCGCGCCTTGCCGTTGATCACCACCTCGCGCTCCTCGACCAGTCGTGGGTTGGCGAACTCGAGCAGGGGCACTCTGAAGGTGTCGGCGATCTCGTCTTCGTTCGGCTCGAGCTCGAGCGGGAACGGAACGGCGGCAACGCATGGAATGATGTGGAAGCCCGAGGGCGTCCAGGCTTCGTCGAGCTGCCCGATGCGCAGTATCTTCTTCGGCGTCAGACCGAGCTCCTCCTCGGTCTCGCGCAGCGCCGTCGTCCAGGCATCCTCACCCGTCTCCCTGGCGCCGCCCGGAAACGCGATCTGACTCTTGTGATGCGGTAGCTGGTCCGAACGCTTGGTCAGCACGGTCCAGAGCTGCCCGGCCTCGACATAGAGCGGTACCAGAATCGCCGCCTGCCGCGCCTCGGACGGCGGCAGCCGGGTCGGCGCGGGTGTCGACAGGAGCTTTCGGAGCTCTTCGATCCAGGAGTGCATGCGCTGGTTGTCAGGGATTCGGTCCGACCCTGAAGGCCACGGGTACACCCGCGGCCTTCGGAAGTCGGAGACTCAGATCGTACAGCGACTGCGGCTCACTCGCCCACCACATCCGATGCCGGCGTGCCGCGTCGCCGAGCAGGATCTCGAAGCCCACCCCGCCGTCAGCGCCGAAGAAGGTATTCCCCAGATCGCCCCCCCGCACCTCGAGCTCGCTACCGGCCTGTCCGTCGAAGGCCAGATAGACGCTCTCGAGAGGTGCTGCCGACGCCAACACGAGACTTCCCCAGCTGCCTCCATTGAGCAGGAGGCGACCGTTGCGCTCCGAAAGCCCACCGCCGGCGGGCAGAATCCGCATCGGGCCCTGGGTGGCGAATCTCGCGCCCACGGGCCGGCGCGTCGTCTCGTGCGGCAACCACTGATGGGCCAGCGGAGAGATCGACGACGAGGCACCCGCTCGCAGACCCGAGGTCCGCAGCCAGCCCGGCCACAACGCCAGACCGGCCAGCACCAGCACCAGGCCGGCGGCCCACGCCGGGCAGCGGCGAGTCGGCACCAGCCACAGGGCCCCGAAAACCGGGAGGAGAACCGCGTTGCCGACGCCGGTTCCATCACCGGCGAAGTCGAAAGGCCAGACCAGCAGGGTTCCGATGGCGAGGACCGCGGCGACCACGACGAGCGTGCTACGTCCCGTCCGCGGCTCCCATAGGGAGAGCAGCAGGACGACGGGAAACAGATACGGCAGCACACCGACGCTGCGTCCGGCGATCAGAAAGAGAAGGTTCCATCCGAGGAGCGGCAGGTCCAGAACCGGTCGCGCCGCCGCCCAGACGCTCGGCACGACGACGCCACTCGCCTCCGGCGAGACTCCCGGAAAACCGGTGGCGACGCTGTAGAGACCGAGTGACCCACCGAAGGGCGAGGGTCCGCCTGTCAACAGGGTCAGCAGGAAGGACAGGCCGAACACCGCCGCGACGCCGAGACCGAGGGCCGCCCCGTCGCTGCGACGTCGCTCGGCGGGCGCCGCCATGATGGCGGCCACCAGCAACAGCAGATAGGCCGGATGCACGAGTGCGGCGAATCCGAGCAGGGCTCCCACCACGAGCCAACGGAGTCCGGCCCGCCCCGGCCGCGCAGCCCGATCGTCGTAGACCTCGGCCAACTCCTCGAAGCGCGTGGCGTCGGTGCGATAGACCAGTGCGAAGGCCGCTACGACCGCCGCCAGCACGAGCGCCTCGGGGCGTGGCTCCATGACGAAGCTCAGCGCTACCGAGCCGAACAGGCAGACGGCCAGCACCCGCCAGGGTGTGTCGGTCCTTCGGCGCAGCGTCGCGGCGGCGGCGGCCATGGCGAGCGTCAGGGCGAGGGCGTGCGCGAACCAGGCACCCCGTAGGCCGCCGAAGCGCACGAAGGGCGCCAGGTAGGCCATCGCCAGGGGCTCGCCGGCGAAGGCGGCGCCTCGGCCCTCGTCGCCGCCCGCAAGGAGGACCGAGGCGGGACGCAGCACGACCAGATCGGTGAACCGGGTCTCGTCCTCGGCCTCGAAGCGAAGGTCGAAATCACGAGCCAGACTCGCCGCTCCGAGGCTGTAGGCGATCCCCCGCGGCGACCCGGGTGGCTCGAGCGGGCGCATCAACGCGATGACAGTAAGCAGGAGCAGTACCGCGATCGCCGGCAGCAGCGCCGGCCTCGTCGATAACCCCGCGGCCGATGTCGAGCTCAGATCGCGCTCTCCCACCTCAGATCTCCTTGTCGCATCGCAGCCCCCCGACCCTCAAGCCGGCTCTCGACGACCAATCTGGCCGGGCCCAGAGGCCGGCGCAGCTCGACTCCGAGCTCGGCCGTCTCTCCGGCCAAGAGATCTCGAGGCAGAGGGACGGACGTCGTGTCACCTATCTGCCGACCAGCGCCGTCTCGCAGCGTCACCTCGAGCACCACGCCTCCCGGACCCACTGCCGCCGCCAGCCACCGGACCGGCCCGAGATTGCGCAGACGCAGGGCCAGGCGGCGGCGGGCGCCCTCCTCCCACTCCCGCTCGTGACCCGAGACTTCCAGTTCCCCGTCGAGAGTACTGGCGGTGAGCGTCGTCGGGCTCGCCGGCGCTGCGGACCGGCGGCGCTGTGGCCCGCACGTTGCCATGTCGTTGCAGGCCTCGACCATCGCCGCAGCGCTGGCCGCCGGATCGTGACGGCTGCGAACGTAGTCGCGAGCCGCGTTTCCCATGCGGGCCAATCGACCCGGCTCGCCGAGAAGCTCGGCGCTGCGTGCCGCGATCGCCTCGACCTCGCCCTCCCCCACCGGAACCTTGATCGCGACATCCTCGGGCAGCTCGGCGAACTGAGCGTACTCCGAGACCAGCGTCGGCCGCCCCAACGCCAGGACCCGCAGCAGTGCCGCAGATGTCTCGCCCGCCGAAGGGTATCTGAGGTTGAGGGCCAGGTCGCAGGCGGAGATGGCGGCCTCGAAATCGGCGTAGTCGAGAAAGCCGGTGACGTGCACGCGCTCGCCGACGCCCGCCTCACCGATGACCTCCTCGAGATCCAGCGTTTCCGCGACCTCTCCGGCGATCACCAGGTGCGCATCGGAAAGCCCCGGCCGCGACATCGCCTTCACCGCCACCTCGGGGCGCTTCATCGGTGTCTGGAAGCCGAAGGTACCCAGCAGTGGCGAATCCTCGGGGATTCCGAGACGACGGCGGAAGTCGACACCCGCGCCGGCGCCGCCGCGCTCCGGCAGCGGGATGGCCATCGGAACGGTACGGACCTCCACCCCCGGGTTTTCTTCCGTGAGCACCTCGCGGGCCCAGTGGCTGTGAACTAGTATGCCTCGCTGTCGTCGCACCAGACGCCCATGTGCAGGAAGCCCGAACTGCAGGCTGTCGGAGAAGGCGCCCCAGCGGATCGCCGTCGCTACCGCCTCACCCTGCCATCCATGGCTGGCGGCCAGCCGGCGCCGGTAGGCGTCGAGGTCTCCCTTCCCAACCGTCTCGCCGATCAGAAAGTGATGCAGCACGAAATCGTGCAGCACCAGAATGCCCGGTGTCCGCATGGCGAGAGCCTCGACCGCCACGTGATACCGGTTGTTCCCCATGTGGTAGAGCGCGACCCGGTCCCCTTCGCCCAGGCGCTCGCTCGAAACCGGCCGCCAGCGTTCGGCGACCGACTCGCTGACCGGCTGGTCCGGCAAGCGCACGACACGCAGGTCGCACAGCGACTCGAGGTGAGGCAGCAGGTCGGCGCTGTAGTCGGCGATGCCGCTACGCACCGGGGGCAGCGGCGAGACGTAGTCAAGGGCGAGCTCGCTCATCCCTCCGCGCCGACCCGGTTGAGCAGCGCCTCGATGAAGTCGTCCAGGTTGCCGTCGAGCACACCGTCGGCGTCACCGACCTCGGTCTTCGTCCGGTGGTCCTTGACCATCCGGTAGGGATGGAGCACGTAGCTGCGGATCTGGCTACCGAAGTTGATCCGCATCTTCTCGTCCTCGCTCTTGGCCTGCTCGGCGGCGCGCAGCTGCATCTCGCGGTCGTAGAGCCTCGACTTGAGGATCTTCATCGCCGTCGCCCGATTCTTGATCTGGCTCCGCTCGTTCTGGCACGAGACGACGATGTTGGTCGGCAGGTGGGTGATTCGAACCGCCGACTCGGTCTTGTTGACATGCTGGCCCCCGGCGCCGGAGGCCCGGTAGGTGTCGATGCGCAGGTCGCTGGGGCTGATATCGATCTCGACGTCGTCGTCGAGCTCGGGCGAGACATAGACCGAGGCGAACGAGGTGTGCCGACGGCTCTGCGAGTCGAACGGGCTGATCCTCACCAGGCGATGCACGCCGTTCTCGTTGCGGAGATAGCCATAGGCGTACTGGCCCCGGATCGCCAGCGTGGCGCTCTTGATCCCGGCTTCCTCCCCGTCGAGCCGCTCGAGCAGCTCGGCCTTGTACCCATTCTTCTCGGCCCAGCGCAAGTACATCCGCAGGAGCATCTCGGCCCAGTCCTGCGACTCGGTCCCTCCGGCGCCGGAGTTGATCGCCAGTAGAGCGTCGTTCTCGTCGTCGGGGCCGGAGAGCTTGAACTGGAAGTCGAGCTTCTCGAGACGGGCCTGCACCTCGGAGAGAAAGTCGCTGACCTGATCGACCGGCTCCCCTTCGGCGAGCAGCTCGCTGTAAACGAGCAGCTCCTCGGAATCCTCCTGAAGCCGGTCCAGGGTCTCGAGACTTCGCTCGTAGCCGCGACGCTTCTTCAGAATCGGCGCGCTGCGCGCCGGGTCGTCCCAGAAGCCGGGCGACTCCATCTCTTCGTCGATATCGGCGAGTCCAGCGCGAATCTCGGCCTCGTCAAAGAAACCCCCTGAGGTTGGCGATCTGTTGACTCAGAGTGTCGATGAACTGCTGCGCTTCGGTCGCGTCCATGAGGATTCCCCGGCCTGACGTCGGTGCTGCGATCTCAGTGAGTGGAGGGAGCGCGCCGAGAGGCACGGCCCGCGAGCAATATAGCAAAGGACCCGACCGCAATCGCCACCCAGGGAACCACCTTCGCCGTGCGCACGTAGGGGGTCCGGTCGGAGCGTGGTGTCACGGTCGCCCGGAGTGTGCGCTGTTCTCCGGGCGGCACGTAATCGACCAGCTCACCGCGCGGGGAGATCACCGCTGACACTCCCGTGACGGCCGCCCTGAGCAGCGTCCGCCGGGTCTCGGCGGCGCGGAACCGGGCGGCAGCCAGATGCTGCCAGGCCGCGGACGTCGGGCCGTACCAGTCGTCGTTCGTCACGCTCACCAGCACCGTCGCACCGGCGGTGACGGTCTCCGCCACCTCCTCGGGAAAGACGACCTCGTAGCAGATCGCCCCGCCCAGCTCGACATCGCCGAAGCCGAGGAGTCGCACCTCTTCGCCGGGAGTGAAATCGCCGACGTGGCGCGTCAGCGCATCGGCCGCGGGCAGCAGGGCGCGAAATGGAACGTACTCGCCGAACGGCACGAGATGCCGCTTGTCGTAGTAGGGGCGCCTGCCGTCCGGGAGAGCCAGGACCGCCGAGTTGTAGTAGTTCCCTTCGGCGAGCCGCGGCACGTTGAGCACGACCGCGCAGCCCCGTTCACCGAGCGCGCGCACATCCCGCTCCAGATCGACATCACGACCGAGACGCCGCGGCCAGGCTGCACTCTCCGGCCAGACCAGCAGCGCGCCGGGAGCGTCGCAGGCCTCGAACGACTGGCGAACCAGGCGCTGGTAGCCCACGAGGTTCTTCTGCGCGTCCCATTCGGGGAGGTTGGGAACATTGGGCTGCAGCACCCGAGCCTCGAAGACCGTGGCTGCCGGCCGAGCCGACACGATGGCGCGTTCGTTCCATCGCCAGGCGCATCCGAGAACCGCCACGGGCAGCACCAGGCCCCAGGCGACGGGCCGCCAATCGCGATCGACCAGGGTTCTCGCCAGACCCGCGTTCGCCCAGACGACGAGGAAGGAGACCCCGTAGGCGCCGATCCAGGCGCTGGCGGCCAGCGCGCCGGGGACCTCGAGCCAGGAGTAACCGACCATGTTCCATGGGAACCCGCCGAGAAACCAGGAACGGATCCACTCGAAGACCACCCACCACGAGGCGACCGCGGTCATGGTGAGGAGAGGCCGACCCGACGACCACGTGCGACTCACCGTGAGCGCGAAACCGACGAAGAAGAGCGCCAGGACCGCCGCCAACAGAGTGAAGAGCGGCCAGGTCACCGCGGCGCTCAATCCCCCGAAGGTGACCATCGTCGGCACGATCCAGTGGAGCGAGACGATCCAGAAGGCGAGCGCCCAGAGGAATACGAGCCGGCCGGCGCGCCGACGCTCGAGGAGCAGGAGAAGAGGTGCGAGACCGATCCAGGGAACCACCCTCATCGGCTCGATACCGAAGCACGCGGCCCACAGGGCGCCGCCGACCAGAGCGAACAGCGGCCAGACGATCGCCCGCACGAGTGCTAGACAGTCGAGTGGTGCGGGCTACTCATTCGACGTGACCCAGGTGTCGAGACTGTAGGCCTGCTCCACCTTGGCCGCCGCCGACACGGCGTCGTTCTTGTCGACGTAGGGACCGACGCGCACTCGGTGCATGGTCCGACCATCCACCTCGACCGGCGAGATGAACGCCTGGTAGCCGGCCGACGTCAGTCGATCGAGGACCTTGCGTGCCTGGGTCCCATCGGGCGACGAGAAGACCTGGATCACGAAACCACCGACCGGGGCCGGGGCGCTCACCTTCGGTGATGGAGGAGGCGTTCGACGAGGAGCCGGGTCGGGTGGCGTCTTGTCACTCGGCTCGGACCGTTCGGAACCGTTGAGATCCTCAAGCAAGGTGGTCTTCCGATCGCCCGCGGCGGCCACCCGGCCGCCGGAGGCGTTCGATGCCGACTCGGAGGCCCGCTTCGGAGTCGGCGCGGACTTCGAGCTCTTCGCGGGCGCCGGATCTTCGTCGGTGAAGAAGTTGAGCTCGGCAAGCGTCTCGCTCTCCCCGCTCTCGACCGGTACGTCGGCCGGAACCTCCGCCAGTGTCGGAAGCTCGCCAGCACGCTGCTGACCGAGCCAGATACCGGAGAAGAAGGCTCCTACGACGCAGACGAGCAGTACGACGAAGAACACCAGGACCTGACGATTGGTCAGAGCTATCTCGTAGTAACTCGGCTCTTGCGAGTCGTCCATTCTGTCGCTCCGTTGGAATTGATGCGTAGCGAACGATGCGTGGGGCCCGGATGGCCGGCGCGACGCCCCCGCCGCCGGCGCTAAGTATAGGCCAGACAACAGGTTCTGACCAGCTGGACCCCAGGTCAAGGCTCCGCGGCCGACCCCCTGGCGAGCGGGAGATCGACCCGCACGACAGGTAGACATCCCGTGTCCGAGCACGCCTGATAGCCGAGGTGGAGGGTGCCCTCTCCGCGAACGCGTCCCCGGATCTCGGCGCGCCCGGTGTAGACCGGAATCGGCGTCTCGTCGAAGGCGCTCGCGAGCCGTTCTCCAGGCGGATACTCGACCGCCGCCAGCTCGGCGCTCGAGACTTGGACCTCGGTCGGGACGAGATAGTCCGCTCCGGCGGGGTTGGCCTGCAGATGGAGCCCGGACTCGATCTCGAGACGTAGCTCGAACGGTCTCCAACCTTCGTCGTCAGCCGCGCCGAGCTCCAGATGCACCCCCACCGCCGCCGCGGCACGCTTCTGCATCGGAGTCTCCCGCCGCAGCTCCGCCGAGTCTCCCGACCTCGTCTCGGGGTCGAAGCGCAGCAGGGCCGTCGACATGGTGCGAGCGCCCTGCGGAGCCTGCTCCAGCTCGGTGGCGAAGGCCTTGAGCGCCGCTTCGGCCTCGTCGCGCCATCGTGACTCCCCGGTGCGCTCCGCCAGGGCGAGAAGATTGACCACGGCGACGCCATTCGCCGCCGGGACCGCTCCGTCGATGAGCTCCTTGCCACGCACCAGCAGGTCGCTCCGTTCCGCAGCGTTGAAGAAGCCGCCCAGAGGATCGCGCAGCCGAGCTATCTGCTCCTCCGTGGTCTCACGGGCGGCGTCGAGCCACTCGGTCTGCCCCGTGGCGTCGAGCAGCGCTATCAGCCCGTGGGTCAGGAACACGTAGTCCGAGAGGAAGGCCTCCACCCTCGCCTCACCGCGACGCCAGGTGTGTGCCAGACCGCCTCCGGCGACCCGCAGGTGCTCGTGCACGGCCCGGGCGGCCGTCTCGGCCGACGCCACCAGGGCCGGATCCGGAAGCAACCGCCCCGCTGTCGCCAGGCCGGCGATCGCCATGCCGTTCCAGTCGGTCAGAACCTTGTCGTCGGTCGCGATCGGCTGACGTGTCTGGCGGACCTCCAGTAGGCGTCGCCGAATCGGATCGAGGGCCTGATGGACCTCGTCGAGCGGCATCCGCCGCGCCGCCGCCTGCTCGGCGAGAGGTTTCGGGAGATGCAGGACGTAGTAGCTCCCTTCGAAGAAGGGCGGTCCGTCGAAACCGAGCAGGGGGGCGGCGAACTGGAAGTCCTCGTCACCCAGAACCTCCTCGAGCTCCGAGCGCGTCCAGACGTAGTACGCCCCCTCCTCGCCGTCGGTCTCCGCGTCGAGCGCGCTCCAGAAGAAGCCGGTCTCGTCGCGCATCTTCCGTTCGAGGAAACTCGCGGTCTCGCGCACCACCCTGGCCATCTCCGGATCGGCTCCACGCTCCCACTCGAGCGCGTAGAGCTCGAGCAGAAGGCCGTTGTCGTAGAGCATCTTCTCGAAGTGGGGGATCCGCCACTCGGCATCGGTCGCGTAACGATGGAACCCGCCTCCGAGCTGGTCGCAGATCCCACCTCGCGCCATCGCGTCCAGCGTCGCGGTGAGCATCTCGTGCGCGCGCGATCCCTCCTCCCCCGCTTCGAGCAGCAGAGAGAGATTCGATGGCGACGGGAACTTGGGAGCCCCGCCGAAGCCACCGTGGGCCGCGTCGAAGGTGCGCTCCAGAGCCTCGACGGCCAGGTGGGCCACACCCGCATCCGGCGGGGCGGGCGCCGGCGCGGTCCGCCGCTCGAGATGACGCTTCATCGCCCCGGTGACACTGCCGGCCTGCTCCTCGATGTCATCGCGGCGGTTCTTCCAGGCGTCGGCGAGTGAGGTGAGGACCCGCGAGAACGCCGGCTGTCCGTACCGGTCCTGGGGCGGGAAATAGGTCCCGGCGAAAAACGGCTCGAGCGCCGGTGTCAGGAAGACCGAGTTCGGCCAGCCACCCTGACCACTCAGGACCTGGGTGGCGACCATGTAGACCTCGTCGAGGTCGGGCCTCTCCTCTCGATCCACCTTGACGTTGATGAACTCACGATTCATCAGGCCCGCCACCGAGGGGTCCGAGAAGGACTCTCGCTCCATCACGTGGCACCAGTAGCAGGTCGAGTACCCGACGGAGAGGAAGATCGGCCGGTCGAGCTCTCGGGCTCGCTCGATGGCCTCCTCACCCCACGGGTACCAGTCGACCGGGTTGTGGCGATGCAGCAGGAGGTATGGACTGCTCTCCCTGGCGAGACGGTTGGTTGCCGCACCAGGCGGCTTGGTCGCGTCGGACATGGCGAGCGCGATTGTAGCTCGCGGGATACGATGCGCCCGGTAGTTCCGCGTCCCCTCCAGTCACAGGTCGATAGTGTCCGAGCGCCACCAAACCGCGCCGACCGAGCTGACCCGGAGCGCCCTCGGTGTCCTCGCGGTGCTCGCGGCGATCAACCTGCTGAACTACCTCGACCGCTACGTGATGAGCGCGGTCCTGCCCTGGGTCGAGGAGGGTTTCTCGCTCTCGGACCGGCAGTCGGGTCTTCTGGGCAGCGTCTTCATGCTCGTCCACCTGGCCGCCTCGCCGTTCGCCGGCTACCTGGGCGATCGGCGGGATCGTCGCTATCTGGTCGCCGGAGGCGTGCTGCTGTGGAGCCTGGCGACCATCGGCAGCGGCCTGTCGGGAAGCTACGGATCGCTGCTCGTCATGCGGGCCCTGGTCGGCATCGGAGAGGCCGGCTACGCGACCGTCGCTCCGGCGATGATCGCGGATCTCTTCTCGGAAGACCGTCGCGGGAGGATGCTCGCGTTCTTCTATGTCGCGATACCCGTCGGGACAGCGCTCGGCTACCTGGTCGGAGGCACGGTTGCAGAGCACTACGGTTGGCGGTGGGCCTTCTTCGTCGCCGGAGCGCCCGGACTGCTGGCCGGAGTCGTATCGTTGACGCTACCGGACCCGCGACGCGGCGCCTCGGAAGCGGGAGGCACGGAGTCGACGGGGCCTCTGGTCGCCACGCAGAGTGCCATGGCCGGCCTGCGCCGGGTCCTGCGCTCCCCGGTCTGGCGATACGACACGCTCGGCACCGCAATGGTGACCTTCACCCTCGGTGGCCTGGCCTTCTGGATGCCGACCTTCCTGATGCGGCGGCACGGCACCACCGGAGAGCACATGGGCCTGATGCTGGGTGCCGTGCTGCTGGTCGCCGGTCTCCTCTCGACCCCCCTGGGCGGTCTGCTGGGCGACCGCGTGACCCACAGACGGCCGGCGGGGCACCTCGAGGTCAGCGCCATCTGTCTCGCTGTCAGCGTACCGCTCATCGCCCTGCTTCCATTCGCGCCCTCGCTCGCTCTCACCCTGGCCATCTCCTTCGCCGCTCTGTTCGTCCTCGGTCTCACCATCGGTCCGATCAATGTGGTGCTGGTGAGCTGCGTGCCCCCTACGCTGCGCTCGACGGCGGTGGCGCTGAACCTCATCGTCGTCCACCTGCTGGGCGACGCTCTCTCTCCCTGGCTCATCGGCTGGGTCAGCGACACGATGAACCTGACCCTCGCCATCGCGATGACCGCACTGCCGGTCGGAGTGGGTGCGATTCTGTTCGCCGTCTGCGCCCGGCAGGTGACCCGGCGCGGCGAGGGACTCGCGTTCACCGACGGCGCCTGAGGGGAGGCGCGTCGTCGGAGACGCCCGCTCAGAGCTTCCGCGAGGGGGTTCCCCGGTCGGGGGAGTTAGACTACGGCGATCAACGTGAGGTCAGCCCCGCGTAGCATCATGTCGGTCCAACGGTTCGCCCGGAGCCGTCGATGACCTGGGAGCCCCATACAGCCGGGGAACGGTTCGAGCTGCGCCGCAGGCTCGGCGAGGGCTCTTTCGGCGTCGTATACGAAGCCTGGGACCGTGAGCGGCAGAGCCGTGTCGCCTTGAAGGCACTGAAGACGGCGGACGCCTACGCCCTCTACAACCTGAAACGCGAGTTCCGCACCCTGGCGGACATCAGCCACGGCAACCTGGTCGACCTCTACGAGCTGCTCTCGGACGGCGATCAGTGGTTCATCACCATGGAGCTGGTGGAGGGAGAGAACTTCTTCTACCACGTTCGCGGCGAGCCGCAGCGGAAACGGGAGATCTCGGCCGACGGCATGTCGACCGAGGAGACCGCCGCGTACTCCCACTCCCAGACTCTGCAGCTCGACGAGCTCGATGACGAGCAGACCGCCATCGTCGGTCCACGGCCGGATTCTTCGAGCGATGTGGAGACGACTCCGGAGCTGAAGCAGACCCAGGGACTACCCCTGTCCCGGGATGGGCTGGATCGCCTGCGCGGCGCCTTGCGCTCGCTGGCGGAAGGACTCGTCGCCCTCCATTCGGCGGGCATCGTCCATCGCGACGTCAAGCCGTCGAACGTGCTCGTGTCGGAGAGCGGCAAGGTCACCATCCTCGATTTCGGGCTGGTCCGCGAGCGCGCGCCCGACGCCGTCATCGCGACGCGCCACATCGCCGGAACCCCCGCGTACATGGCACCCGAGCAGGCGCTCGGTCAACCGGTCACCGAGGCCTGCGACTGGTTCGCGGTCGGCATCATGCTCTGGGAGGCCCTGGTCGGATTCCGCCCCGAGCGTGGCGGTGACAGCGTCCGTCCCATCCCGCCTCCACGCCTGCTGGTTCCGGAGGCGCCCGAAGATCTCGACAAGCTCTGTCAGGAGCTCCTGAGGAGACATCCCGCCGAGCGTCCGACCGGTAGCGCCATTCTCGAGCGCCTGGGTCCGACGCCAGGCGTCGAGAGCAAGGACGCCTACATCCGAGAGATCGGCCGGGTACCGTTCGTCGGTCGGCGCCAGCAGCTCGCCAGGCTGGAGGAGGCCTTCGAGCACACCGAGCGGGGTGCCGCCGCCATCTGCCTCGTGCACGGCAGCTCCGGCATGGGCAAGACCTCGCTGGTACGCCATTACCTCTCGGAGCTCGAGAAGGACCGGCCCGACGCGGTGATCCTCAGAGGTCGCTGCATCGAAAGCGAATCGGTTCCCTACAAGGCCGTGGACAGCCTGGTCGACTCGCTGGCGGTCTACCTGGCGGGTCTCCCCCAGGCTCGGGTGGAGGGGCTGCTTCCGAAGGACGTTCTGGCCCTGGCACGGCTCTTCCCCGTGCTGCGGCGCGTCAGTGCGGTTGCCGACGCGCGGCGGCGGTTCGTCGAGATCAGTGACTCGCGTGAGCTGAGACGGCGGGCGTTCGCTGCGCTGCGCGACATGCTCGCCCGTCTGGCCGAACGCGAGCCGACCGTCCTCTTCATCGACGATCTCCACTGGGGCGACGAGGACAGCGCCGCCCTGCTGCTCGATGTGCTTCGCTCCCCGGACGAGCCGCCGCTGATGCTGATCGCCACCTACCGCAGCGAAGAGGTCGAAACGAGCCCCTCGCTGCAGTCGTTCCTCGAGATCGAGGCACAGGCCGACGAGCACGACCTCTTCGAGATCGAGGTGAGCGAGTTCTCCACCGAAGAGGGTCGCGAGCTCGCCAGAGAGCTCACCGCGGAAGACGAGTCGGGCGCCGCGCGTGCCGAAGAGCTCGTCGCCGAAGCCGCTGGCAATCCCTTCCTCCTAGAGAAGCTCGTCACCGTGTCGGGGAGGAGGGGGGGTCGGGAGAGCGCCCGCAAGCGCGAGGCGAGCCCGGATCTCGACGGCGTCCTCACCAGCATGGTGTCCGACCTCGATCGCCCCACCCAGCAGCTGCTGGAGGTGCTCGCCGTCATGGGGCGGCCGACCGAGCTCTCCGTAGCGACCGAGGCCGCCGATCTCGAGCAGGCGATCTGGCCGATGCTCAAGCGTATCGAGACGGCGCGCCTGGTTCGACTGCGGGAGACCCGCGGCGGCGAGAGGATCGAGATCTACCACGACAGGATCCGGCAGGCGGTCATCAGGAGCCTGCCCGATGACGCGGTCGTCGAGCACCACCGCCGACTCTTCGCGGCCCTGTCGGCGGCGGGAACGGCCGACGCGGAGGCCCTGGCGGTCCACGCCGAGGGTGGTGGTGACATGGCCAACGCCGCCCACTACTACGCCACGGCGGGCAACGAGGCGGCCCGCGCACTCGCCTTCGGCACCGCCGCCTCCCACTTCGCCCGCGCCCTCGAGCTCGGCGGCGACGATGCCGACGAAGCCCGCCGACTGCGCCGCTCCATGGGCGACGCCCTGGTCAACGCGGGCCGGGGTGCCGAGGCGGCGCGGACCTTTCTGCTCGCGGCGAAGGGCAGCGACTCGGCCGAAGCGCTCGAGCTGCGACGTCGGGCCGCCCAACACCTGCTGATGAGCGGGCACCTCGACGAGGGGATGGAGACGCTCGACATCGTGCTCGCGGCCCAGGGCATGTCCATGCCTTCGACTCCGCGTCGCGCCCTGCTGTCGATCGTCGCCAACAAGCTGCGCCTCAAGCTCCGGGGTCTGGGCTACAAGGAGCGCGACGCCAGCGAGATCCCCGAGGCCGAGCTGCGACTGATCGACACCTGCTGGGCCGTATCGAGCGGCCTCGTGATGTCGAACACGATCTTCGCGCTCGACTTCCAGGGACGCGGACTGCTTCGAGCGCTACGTGCCGGAGAGCCGCTACGCGTCGCGAGGTCTCTGGTCTTCGAGCAGGTCAACACCGCCAGTGCCGGTAGCGCTGCCGAGAAGCGAACGAAGGAGGTGGGCAAGGCCGCCGCCGCCGCGACCAAGCGCGCCCATCATCCCTTCACCACCGGACTGTCACTGCTCTACACCGGAACGACCGCGGCGCTCAACGGGCGGTGGCGACGGGCCGTCGATCTGGCCGACCGGGCCGAGTCGGTCCTGCGTGAGCAGTGCACCGGCGCCGCGTACGAGCTCGACATGGCGCATCTCCTGGGGATGTTCGGCCTCTCCTGGGTCGCCGAGTTCCGGCTGCTCGCCCGCCGCCTCACGCCGACGCTGCGCGACGCGCAGGAGCGGGGCGACCTGTTCATGGAAACGTATCTGATGACCGACATCGCGCCGCGGGTCCTGCTGGCCGAGGACCGGGCCCCGCACGCGCGGGAGTCCGCCCTCGACGGCATCGGCCGATGGCCGTTCCCCGGCTACCACCGGCAGCATCAGTACGCGTTGCGCTCCCAGGTCGAGATCGAGCTCTACCGCAGCGATGGACCCGCCGCCTGGAACCTCATCGACGCGGAGTACGCCGGGCTCAAGCGCTCCCTCATTCTCCGCACGCAGATGAACCGGATCATCATCGGCGACTACCGGGGCCGGAGCGCGCTCGCCGCTTCGTTCGCCGCCGCGGACTCGAGCGAGTCGGACGCACTGCGAGCGGTCGCGGCGAGCGAGGTCAAGGCCCTCGAGCGGGAGAAGACCCACTGGGGAGAGCCTCTGGCCCTGCTGCTCCAGGCGTCGATCGACATGTCTGCCGGAAACGCCGCCGCGGCGCGTCAGTCCCTGGCATCGGCCGAGGCCGGATTCGACGAGGCGGACATGCGGCTCCACGCCGCGGTGGCCCGGATCCGACGTGGCCAGATCCGTGGCGGCGAGACCGGCGAGCGCCTCGTCAGCGAGGCTGAGGAGTGGATGCGCGGCGAAGGCCTGCGTCGGCCGGACCGCTGGGTTCGCACGCTCAGCCCTGTCGCTGGCGACGGCGAGGACAACGCCGGAGCCGACGACTGATGGGTCGAGCCAGTCGTCTGCGGATCGTCCTGGTCAAGCCGAGCAAGTACAACCTGGATGGCTTCGTCGAGCGGTTTCGCTGGGGTTCGATGCCCAACAGCACGCTCCCCTACCTGCGTAGCCTGACGCCGGCAGAGCACGACGGCTGCGAGCTCGAGGCGCACGCGATCGACGAGTACGTGCAGACCGACCTCGACTATCTCGACCTGGTCGATGGGGATCGGCGCACCCTGGTGGCGCTCGTGGGCGTTCAGAGCCACCAGCTCCATCGCGCTCTCGACATCGCCGCGCTGGCGACGGACCGGGGCGCCATGGCGATCCTCGGGGGGCCGCACCCGATGACCTGCGACACGACCGACCTCCAGGGTCGCGGCGTCGCCTTCGCCCTGTCGGAGGCCGAGCTCGTCTGGCGACGGGTCCTCACCGACGCCGTCACCCAGGGAGAGCTGGCGCCTCACTACGGCGGCGATCGCCGCTGGGAGCCCGAGATCGATCCGCCGACGCTGATCCCGCCGAGCCGGCGCGACCTCGGTCGCTACGCGAGTCGGATGCTGGGACTCTATCCGGCACGCGGCTGCCCCTACCGGTGCAACTTCTGCTCGATCATCAAGATCGCCGGACACGAGGTCCGCAGTCAGCCGGTGGAGACCACGCTCGAGAGCCTGCGGGCCGCACGTCGGGTGGGCGCTCGCGCCGTCTTCTTCGCGTCGGACAACTTCAACAAGTACGCCGACGCGGTCGAGCTGCTCGAGGGGATGATCGCCGAGCGCATCCGCATCCCCTTCTTCGTCCAGTGCGACGTTCAGGTCTACCGCCAGCCCGAGCTCATCGAGCTGCTCGGTCGCGCCGGTTGCTTCAACATCTTCCTCGGAGTCGAGAGCTTCAACCGCGCGATCCTGAAATCGGCCAACAAGGTGCAGAACCATCCGTCCCGCTACCGCGACATCGTCGAGCTCTGTCGCGCCCACGGCATCGCGACGACCTTCGCCAACATTCTCGGCTTCCCGGAGGACACCGAAGAGAGGATCCTGGCGCATCTGGCCGCCCTGCGAGAGGTCGGTCCGGAGATGGCGGCTTTCTACGTCCTCACCCCCATTCCGGGAACGGAGCAATACGCCGAGCTCCTCGAACAGGGCCTCATCGTCGAGCCCAACCTGGACCGCTACGACGCTTCCAGCCTCACCTGGAAGCATCCATCAATGACCGACCGCCAGCTACAGGAGCTGGTGTTCCGCTGCTACAGGGAGTTCTTCGCCGTGCCCGGCGCGCTGCGCAAGGGCCTCGCGGCCACGCTGAGGGCGAGGCACGGCAACCACTCCACCATGCTCCTCGCGGTCCTCGCCCATTCGCTGGTCTCGCGCCTGGCGGCACAGGCTCGGGGGCGCGAAGCCTCGATGGCATTCTCCGCCGGCGTACGCCGACGGTGCGTCGATCATGTCGACGACTACATCGATCGTCGCCGCGAGCGGTTCGGGTTCGATCTGGCCCCCCTGCCCCGCAACCTCGAGCTCTCCGCGCACGACGAAGAGCTCAACCGGCGGGCCAAGCTGAGCTTCGCCGAGGGCCCCCTGCGCCTCGCCGTCTCCTGAGCCCACCGCCAGCCTGCATTGTTCATCAGGCTAGGAAGCGGCCGACTCCGCACGGGGCCGAGCGAACACCGGCTCGCCACCCGGCCAGGCGCCGCGCCGGCGTAGTCGATCGAGACTGCTCTCGGCGATGGCTCTCTCGTAGAAGAGGTAGTGGAGATTCGATCCGGCCATGAACAGGGTCGACGTCAAGCCGAGGTTCATCCGGCGAGCGATGCGCCGCATGACCCGACCCGGACTGTAGGCGACCTTCATCATCCCGAACAGGGCCACCTCGAGCTCTTCCGCCGAGAGGCCTTCGGGCCGGTAGACCAGATGGGAGCCGTCCATGGCGTAGTTGAGATCGCCGTCGAGCAGGCGGCCCTCCGAGCGAAGCTCCTCACGCAGCGGCGTCGCTTCGAGAGGTGCCGGGAACGAGAAAACCGGGAGATCCACGCCGATGTCGTGCACCAGGTTCGGCAGGTCGGCGAGGTACTCCGGAGTGTCTCCGTCGAGGCCCACCAGGAAGATGCTCATTACCAGTACGCCGTTGTCGTGCAGATACCCGATCCGTCGTTTGTACTCCGACACCCGGTTGTGCTTCTTGGACGCCGTCTTGAGACTCTCCTGCGACAGGCTCTCGAGGCCGATGTAGACCACCTGGAATCCCGCCCGCCGCATCATTCGCGCCGACTCAGGCGTGATCGTATCGATCGAGGTCTGTGTCCCGACCCGCCGCTTGAGCGGCGCCAGCGCCTCACAGAGCTCGGCGAAGTACTGCCGGTCGGCGCCCAGGTTGTTGTCGAGAAAGAAGACGAACTTCTTCTGGTAATGGCCCCAGGAGTCGGGAATGGACTCGAGATCCCGCACCAGGTCCGCGGTCGGCCGGTGGCGGTAGGGTGACGGCAGGCCGGAGAGGATGCAGAACGAGCACTTGAACGGGCACCCCCGCGTCGCCTCGTAGGTGCAGGGCACCAGGAAATCGGGTTCCACCAGGTCGTAGCGCGGCACCGGCAGTGCCGAAAGGTCCGCCACGGTCTCGGCGCGGTAGACGGCCGAGAGCTTCCTGCGCTCGAGGTCCGCCACCAACCGACCGATGAGCGGCTCGGCCTCACCGACCGCCACCGCGTCCGCGGCGTCGGCGAAGTACCCGGGATTGACGCTCGGGTAGAGACCTCCAATCACCACCGGAACGCCTCGACTCCGGAAGCGGCGCCCGAGGCGGCGTGCGTGATCCGCGCAGTAGTCCATCGTCGTCAGGATCACCGCGTCGACATCCATCTCGGTATCGATCTCGGTCACACACTCGTGAATCAGCCGGATGTCCCAGTGTTTCGGCAACAACGACGCCAGATGGGTCCCGGTGAACGGCGCGCAGGATCGATCGAACGACAGCCCCCTGGGAACCGAGAGACCCGGCTCGGAGTCCCGCCCGTCCCACCCGGTGATCCCCTTCGGTCGCCAGACGACGATGATCGCCACCTTCATCGCATGCCCTCCGCCAACGCTCCGACCTCGCCCGACGACTCGTCGTCGCTCCAATCGGAGACGCCGTCCCCGCTCAGTCTCTCGAGATCCGGCTCCCCCGTCGTCGCCACCATCGCCCGTCGAACCTCGTCGCGCAATCGGACCGCGGCCGAGAAGCCGGCGCCCGCCGCCATCGCCGCCGGAGAGAGGCGCACCTCGATCGGCGTACGCCGCAGCCACCACTGCTCGTCGCGCAGAAGATCGCGGCTGCCGTCGATGGTCAGCGGGAGTACCGGTCGGCGAGCCCGCGCGGCGACCTCGAAGGCGCCCAGCTTGAAGGCCCGCAGACCCGGCGCCCGGACAAAGATCCCTTCGACGAAGACCACCAGAACGTCTCCCGCGTCGACGCGACGCGTCCAAGATTCCAGGCGCTCCCCCGGATCGACCTCGTTCTGATCGACGAAGACGATTCCCAGTCGCTTCATCAACCAGCGACTCACCGCGTGGCGCTCGAAGGCTCTCTTGGCGACGAACGTCAGCGGCGCGTCGAGGGCCGCGATGAGAATCATCGAGTCGAGAAAGCTGGCGTGATTCGACGCCACGACCAGGCCCGTTCCCGACTCCCGGGCGTCGGAGAGATACGACGCGCCCGAGACGGTGATCGGTACTCCCGCCAGTTTGAAGAAGGCCCGACAGACCCACCGTGCCCAGCGTCGCCGCGACGACACACTCGGCAAGACCATGACGCCACACCAGGCCACCGTCAGCAGAACCCCGACGAGCGTCCAACCCCATAGGCTGTAAGCGACAGACGGGATCGTCCTCAGGGCACGCCGGACCCAGGCGGCGCAGGTTGCCATCGCGGTCGCGAGGATCTGCCGCCAGGCGGAGCGACGACCGCCGCGCTCCAGCCGTTGGCTCGAATAGAGCTCCCTGCAGGCGACGCGGCGGATCTTCCCGCTCGAGGTCTTCAACAGCGTGTGCGGTGGTACGAGGCAGACGTCATCGGGGGCCGCGCCGGCCCGTCGAATCGCCGCCTCGTTGATTCCGGCGACGATCCGGTGTCGCCCCCCGGTGTCGCTCTCGCGCGTCTCGGCCACGAGGATCAGACGCTCCGTCCCGAGCTCCGCGTCGTTGACGCCGAAGGCCGCCACGCAGCCCTTGCGCACGCCCTCCACATCCCCGGCCGCTTCCTCGAGGGCGTGCGGTGAGAGGTTGCGGCCGGCGTGGATGATGATGTCCTTGGTGCGCCCGGTGAGGAAGAGCTCACCGTCCGCGAGATAGCCGAGATCTCCCGAGTCGATCCACGAGCCGTCGTAGAGCTCGCGCGTCGCCGCCTCGTCCCGGTAGTACCCGGAGGTCGCGGAGGAGCCGCGGAACTGGACCCGGCCGATCTCGCGCTCCTCCACCTCGCGGCCGGCATCGTCGACGAGGCGCAGCTCAACGCCGTCGAGCGGCCGACCGCACGAGACGATCTCCTGCGCCCCGTCGTCCTCACCCGCCGTCTCGGGGACCGGCTCGGCGACGCCGCTGGTCACCAGCGCCTCCCGGTCGACCCGATCGACGCGAGGGATGCGCCCCAGACTCGGGAAGGTGACGGCGAGCGAGTTCTCCGCCAGGCCGTAGACCGGAAGCATCGCCTCACGCCGGAAGCCGGCCGGCCCGAAGCGCTCGCAGAACCGGTCGATCGTCGCCGGGCTCACCGGCTCCGCTCCGTTGAGCGCCAGGCGCCAACGGGAGAGGTCGAGAGCCGCGGCTCCGCTCTGCGACGCCCGCCGCTGACAGATCTCGTAGGCGAAGTTCGGCGCCACGGTCATGGTGCCCCGGTAGCGATCGATCGTCTCGACCCACAGTTCCGGACGACCCAGGAAGTCGAGCGGCGACATCAGAACCAGCGGGATGCCGCAGTAGAGCGGGTGGAGCAGCCCACCGATGAGGCCCATGTCGTGGTAGAGCGGCAGCCAACTCACGAAGACGTCGCCCGGACCCGTCTCGAGGCCGCGCGCGATCGCCTCGAGATTGGCCAGAAGGTTGTTGTGCCGCAGCACCACACCCTTCGGGGCGCCGGTGCTGCCGGAGGTGTACTGCAGAAGCGCGATCTCGTCGCCGCCGCCCCGCCAGCGAACGACACCGTCCGCGGGCTCGCGCAACTGGTCGACCGTCATCGCCCGACGCACGGTGAGAGATCGTGCGCGGGCGACCCGGGCGAGCGCGGCGACCTCCCGCGACGCGACGAGAAGGCCGGCGCCGGAGTCGTCGAGAATCCCGATCTGCCGCAACAGGTGGTCCTCGATCTGGCTGGCCCGCGCCGCCGGAGCCAGCGGCACGGGGATGCCGCCGGCGAGCTGGGTGCCGAAGAAGGTCTCGATGAAATCCCGTCCCGTCGGCAGCATGATGCCGACGGGCTCCCCGACCGAGATCCGTCGCGACAGACCCGACGCGATCCTGCGGGCTCCCCGAAGCAGCTCTCCGACCCTGAGCTCGGTCGCCCCGCCGGCCTGCGGCAGCCGGATGCAGACGAAGTCCGGATCGCGCTCGACCAGCCGTGACAGCAGTTCCGGCAACGACCGGGCTCGGCATCTCCGGGACGGCTCCAACCAGCTGTCTCCCCCGACGGTCCGTGGCTCGGGCGAGGTGCCGGGTGCGGCTCCTTCGGCGGTCGTGACGGCGTCGAGGACCTCGGCGACCGTGTCCGCCGCGAAAGCCGCCTCCGCCCCGATCTCCTCACCGAGCTCGCGTCGAAGCCTGGTGAGCAGCTCGAGGCGCGTCAGGCTGTCGAAGCCGAGGTCCGCATCGAGGGAGCTGGCCAACGACGGTCTCCACCGCCCATTCGAATGGAGCTCGCTCGCGAGCTCCCCCACCAGGGTCAGAACCACGTCTGTCGGTCGTGGAGCGACCTCCGGGCTGTCTCCTTGCTCTCGCACCCTGGACACCGGGCTACCCTCTCCCGCCTCGAGATCGAGCGGACAGGCGCCTCCCGGTCGAACTGCACTCCGCTGAATCTGACGCAGTCTAGCACTAGGAATTCGGCGTTCCGGCCGGGTCGATCGCGGCAAGCCACGACAGGACCTGCGGCTCGAGACCGAGAGGCGCAGCCTCCCCCAGATCGAGTCGAGCCGGAAACCCGACGTGACCGCCGGCCACCCAGCGAACGGTCAGCCCGGGCGGCTGCGGGTCGAGAAAGGGCAGCAGGGTCTTCGCCGGAACGATCGGATCGCCCTCGGCGGCGACCAGCAGGGCGGGGACCCGCAGCCGGTCGAGCCGTGGTCCCACGCTCGCCCGCCTGTAGTAGTCCTCGACATCCGTGAAGCCGTGCCGTGGCGCGACGATGCGGCCGTCGAACTCCCGTTGCAGGCGGATCCGTTGCGCCTCCTCCACCGGAACGGGGACCTCCGAGTGCGCCGCCACCGCGGCGTAGATCTCCATCAGCCGTCGAAGCAGGTGGCGGCGGTAGATCGCTCCCACCGGGCGGTCGAGGTAGGTGCAACAACCGCCCAGGTCGAGCGGCGCGCAGACCGCGGCGACGGCGGCGACCCGAGCGTCGGGTGACTCTGTCGCGTAGCGCAGCGCCAGGTGGCCGCCCAGCGAAAAGCCGAGCAGGCGGATCCGTGAGTAGTGGGCTAGCTCGGGGCTGGCGATCGCCGCGACCAGGTCGGCCGTCATCGCGGCATGGCCATAGTCCCCACCCGCCCGGTCGGCCCCGCGCACGTTGAGTGCCAGACTGGCCAGCCCGGCCCCGACCGCGGCGGCCTCGGCACGGGGCACGTAGCCGGAATCCGCGCACCCTCCGAGTCCGTGGACGATCAGCACGATCTCCTCGCCTTCGGGCCGCAACCGACCGGTGAGCGTGAGCCGCCCCGCCGTCGGGTCGATCAGCTCGGTAGCCCACGACTCTGCCGGTGGCAGCGCCGGCGGCCGCGCCGCGAAGAGCGTGTAGCGGGCGATCGTCCAGAGGTGTCCGGAGAGCGACATGGCGCGATTCTAGGCGACAAAGGCTCCCCGACCGGCACTCGGGCGAGAGCCCCGGATCGCAGCTTGCATATGCTAGATTCGCCCCGCCGATCCGAGCCCCTCCCCGGGGCCCCACGAACACCGTCGATCGGCGGCCCCCTATGGAAATCTACGAGAATCTGCTGGAAACCCTGGGCGACACACCGCTCGTGAAGCTCGACCGGTTCGCGCCCGAGGGTGCCACCGTGGCCACCAAGCTCGAGCAGTTCAACCCCGGAGCCAGCGTCAAGGACCGGATCGGCATCGCCATGATCGAAGCCGCCGAGGAGTCCGGCGAGCTCCAGCCCGGCGACACCATCGTCGAGCCCACGTCCGGCAATACCGGAGTCGGGCTGGCGATCGCGGCCAACCTGCGCGGCTACAAGCTCGTCTGCACCACGGCCGACAAGATCCCGCCCGAGAAGATCGCGCTCCTCGAGGCCTACGGCGCCAAGGTCATCGTCTGTCCGACCGATGTCGCGGCGGACGATCCCCGCTCCTACTACAAGGTCGCCGAGCGCCTCCGCGACGAAGAGGGCGCCTATCTGCCCTATCAGTACTACAACCAGGCCAACCCGATGGCGCACTACCACTCCACCGGACCCGAGATCTGGCGCCAGACCGACGGGAAGATCACCCACTGGGTGGCCGGCGTCGGTACCGGCGGCACCATCAGCGGCACGGCGAAGTATCTGAAGGAGCAGAACCCCGACATCCGGGTCATCGGCGTCGATCCGATCGGCAGCGTCTACAAGTTCTACAAGGAGACCGGCGAGCTCCCACCCGAAGAGCAGATCCACCAGTACCTGATCGACGGCATCGGCGAGGACCTGCTGCCCGGCAGTGTCTGGATGGACACCATAGACGAGGTCATCAAGGTGACCGACAAGGACGCCTACGCGGCCGTTCTCGAGCTGGCCCGCGACGAGGCCATCTTCACCGGGTCCTCCGGTGGCGCCGCCGCCGCCGGTGCCCGAAGGGTTGCCGCCGACCTGCCCGAAGACAATCTCGTCGTGACGCTCTTCCCCGACTCCGGCGAGCGCTACCTCTCGAAGCTCAACGAGACGTGGATGCGCGAGCAGGGGCTGCTCGACTGACCTCGAGTCACCTCAGAAGCCCCGCAGCCGCTCCACCCGCTGCCCGCGCTCGCGCAGGTTGAACAACGCGGCGTAGGCCCATCGGGCCTCGGCCTCCTGGTTGGCCTCGGTCTCGACCGCAACCCGGTACCAGGGGATCGCGGTCGCCAGATCGCCGGCCGCGTGGGCGCGGATGGCGATCATGTAGGCAGCCTCGGCGGCCTGATCGAGGGCTCAGACACGGCTCCACACCTCCTCGACGGAGGTAAGACCGAGGAGGTGACGTGCCAGGTGGTCGTAGAAGGTCTCGCCGCGATCGGTATAGTGGGCGTGCAACCGCTCCTCCCACTCGGGATGGTCGCCCTCGGACTTCGTCCAACCGGCCGCCCGCATCAGCCAGGCGTACTTCCCGAGCGGTGAATCACCGACCGGATCCGGCATCAGCTCCCAGGCGACCTCATAGTCGCCGGACTCGTGACAGAAGACCGACAGGTTGCGACGCAGGCCTGGTTGGAACTTCGCACCGAGCCAGGCCAGTGCCGCCTCCCGCCCCTGCCAGGCCTTGCGCTGCGAGTAGGCCTGGCAGGCGGCCCAGAACTTGCCGATACCGGGAATCTTCATCCGGTCGAACATCTCGAAGGCCCGTTCCGGCTGACCCTCGAGTCCGAACCGTCCCGGCAGGTACTGCAGGTGATACGGCGGGATACCGGCCCTGACGAGCGCGTAGAACGCCTGACTCACCTCTTCGGTCTCGGCCTCCTCGAAGGCATGGAAGAACTGCGGAGCGATGTTCTCGTGCCACTCGCTCAAGGTGAGGGACCGGGGCGGGCTGGCGAGAAGCGCAGCGGCTCTCTCGAACTGACCAGTGCGCCAGTAGATGTAGGACAGAAGTTCCACACTATTGGTGATCGGATAGCGCTGGAACCGATTCCATGCCTCCGCTTCCGCCTCGCTCTCCCGCCCGAGGCCGAGCAGCACCAGGGCCCTGCGGTACATCTCACCGCCGTACTGACTTCCAGCGAGCGGCTCGAGCGTCGCGAGTGCGGCCTCGGGGGAGCCTCCCAGATGCTGGGCCCGAGCCAGCCACACCTCCACCGAAGCTCGAGTCAGGTAGGTCACGTCGCGCGGCACCGAGAGCCAATCGCCGAGCACCCGGATCTGCGTCTCGTAGTCCTCCAGCTCCATGAGGAAACTCACGTACCGATCAAGTGCCTGGTAGGAGCCGCCGCTTGCGCGGAGGATCCGCTCGAAAACCGGCCGGGCCTCCTCGCTTGGGGCCGCACGGGCGAGGTAGAAGAGAGCGATCGAACGGACTCTCTCGCCGGCGTAGGGGTCGGCCGCCCACCGTGGCCCCGCACCGACCAGAGCGGACCACCATTGAGCGCCTCCGCCGCCGCCACGAGGCCGATCGCGTGACTCGTCACCTCGTCCGCAACGCCGAGCCCATCCGTCAACTCGCTCAGCAGGTAGCAGGCCTCACGGGCCGCCAGGGCGAGCCCGCCTCTTGGCGACCGGCGGCCCATTGTTCGTCGAGCTCGACCAGGAGCTCCAGCGAGTCCGCGACCTCCCCCTGGGCCGGCTCCGGGAGCTCGCTCGCGCCGACTCCTCCGTGCTCACTGGCGGACGCCAGGGCCGACGCTCGCTCCGCCACCAACGCGTAGAGCTCAGCGAAGCTCGGGGAGGAGCCCAGCCGCCTGGGCGCGGCATCGTCGATTCCGTCGACGACCCAGCCCTCACCCGCAGCGACGACGCGCACCTCGGATCTCGTGGCGCCGAGAACGTCCTCGACGACGCCGATCGCCTCGATGAACCTGCCATCGGGAGCCAGCCGGTAGTCCTCACGGAGACGCTCGAGCAGCGCTTCCGCTGACCCACTGGACACAAGCTCGGGACCCTGTTGTCGGACCGACTCAGGGGCCGGCGTCTCCCCGCAACTCACCAGCGTCGTGGCCCAGACGCAAGCACACGACAGAGCGAGGAGTGGCCAGCGACCCTTTCGTGGCTTCAAACGATCACCTGTCGGATGTGCATCGAGGATGACAGACGATCTCAGGCACCCTGAATTCCGCGCGGGTTGTGAACCGCGGCCCGAGGCGAATCGACTCTACAGATGGAGGCTGACGCATCGAGCACGGTTCTCCCCGAACGCCGGCCCGTTGCTACAGTAGACACTATGCGCAAATGGCTGATCAGACTCGGGATCCTGGCCGCGATCATCGCGGCCCTCTTCCTCCTCAAGGCGACGGTGTTCGCCCCCGAGCCCCTGCCGGTGACCGTCGTCGAGGTCGCCAACGGCGAGGTCGAGGAGACGGTCACCAACTCCCGAGCGGGCACGGTCGCGGCACGGCGCCGGGCCAAGCTCTCGCCCGAGCTCGGCGGACAGGTCGTCGAGCTTCCCTACCGTGAGGGGGACTGGGTCACGGCGGGGAGCGTCGTGCTGCGGCTCGAGGACAGCGCCCCCCGCGCCCGCCTCGATCTCGCCCGGCGTGACGTCGAAGCCGCGGGCGCGGAACGCGAGCGGCTCTGCCTGACCGCCGAGCGTGCCGCCCGGGAATACGACCGGATGAACCGGCTGGCCGAGGAGGAGATCGTCTCCACCGATCTCCTCGATCAGATCGAGAGCACCCGTGAGGCGAGCCAGGCCGCCTGCCGCGCCGGCCGGGCGGCGGAGGCGCGAGCGCAGGCGGCGGTCGGAGTGGCGCAAGCCGAGCTGGCCAAGACGGTGCTCAAAGCGCCCTTCGACGGCATCGTGGCGGAAGTCTCGACCGAGGTCGGCGAGTGGACCACGCCGTCCCCGCCGGCGCTACCGGTGCCTCCGGTGATCGACATCCTGGATCCGGCCAGCATCTACATCAGCGCTCCGATGGACGAGGTCGACTCGGCCCGGATCGCCGCCGGCCAGCTGGTCCGGATAACTGTCGACTCGCACCGGGATCGGGACTTCCCCGGCCGCGTGCACCGGGTGGCTCCCTATGTCCTCGACTTCGAGGAGCAGAATCGTACCGTCGAGATCGAAGTCGTCCTCGACGACGTGGAGTTCGCCTCGCGTCTGTTGCCCGGTACCTCGGCGGACGTCGAGGTTATCCTCGACGCCAAGTCGGACGCCCTGCGCGTTCCCACCTCGGCCCTCGTCGAAGGCGCCCGCGTCCTGGTGCTCGAGGGGGGTGTCCTCGCCGAGCGGGAGATCGAGACCGGCCTGCGCAACTGGGACTTCACCGAAGTGGTCGGTGGTCTCCAGCCGGGAGACCTCGTCGTCACCTCGCTCGACCGGCCCGAGGTCGAAGACGGGGCCGAGGCGCAGGCGGTCGACGAGCTTCCGGAGTAGTCGGCGATGACACCCGAGGGAGCGGCAGCGAGCTCAAGGCGTCCGGTGATGATCCGGCTCGAGGGGATCTCGCGGACCTTTCGTCTGGGCAGCCAGGAGGTCCATGCCCTCGCGGATGTCGACGAGGAGATCCTCACCGGCGAGCACGTCGCGATCATGGGGCCATCGGGGTCCGGCAAGTCGACGCTTCTCAACGCCATCGGCTGTCTCGACAAGCCGACCGCCGGGGCCTACTTCCTCGACGGGCGCGATGTCGCGCAGCTCGACGACAGCGAGCTCACCCAGGTTCGACGCCACGAGATCGGCTTCGTTTTCCAGTTCTTCCATCTCGTGCCGCGTCTGACAGCCGCGGAGAACGTCGGCCTGCCACTGCTCTTCGCTGGAGTGTCGCGGGCTGAGCGTTCGGAGCGCATCGACGAGGCGCTCGCCAAGGTCGGACTCGAAGATCGGGCGACTCACCGGCCCAACGAGCTCTCCGGTGGTGAGCGCCAGCGTGTCGCTCTGGCCAGGGCGACGATCATGAAGCCCAAGCTCCTCCTCGCCGACGAGCCGACCGGCAACCTCGACTCCGCCTCGGGACGCGTCGTTCTCGACCTGCTCGACGGACTCAACGACGACGGCCTCACGCTTCTCGTCGTCACCCACGATCCGAACGTGGCGCGGCGCGCCGACCGCATCCTGGTGCTCGTCGACGGTCGCATCCGAAAGCGACTGCGCCACACCGAGGTCGACGAGGTCGTGACGCTGCTCGGCGAAGCGGAGGCCGAGGGCTGATGCGCGGCGCCGATCTCGTGGGCTTCGCGCTCCGCGGCCTCACCGGCCACGGGCTGCGCACCGCGCTCAGCCTGGTCGGCGTGGTCATCGGGGTCGCCGCCGTGGTGCTCCTGACGGCACTGGGAGAGGGTGCCCGCCGCTACGTCATCGACCAGTTCGCCAACCTGGGCACCAATCTCCTCATCGTCATGCCCGGCAAGGTCGAGACCACCGGTGTCGCCGGTTTCGGTGGCGCACCCAACGACCTGACGTTGGCCGACGCCCAGGCGATCGACCGGCGGCTCACCATGGTGACCCGCGTCGCGCCCATCGCCATGGGAACCGAGGAGGTCTCGTATCGCGAGCGCCGCCGGCAGGTGGCGATCGTCGGTACGACCTACGACTACAAGGACATCCGACGGGTCGATGTCGCCCGGGGCGAGTTTCTGCCCAAAGGCGACCTCTTCCGCGGCTCGCCGGTCGCCGTTCTGGGACCGAAGCTGGCGCGCGAGCTCTTCCCCGGCGTCGATCCCCTCGGTGAGATCGTGCGGGTCGGCGAGTGGCGGATGCGGGTCGTCGGGGTCATGGCTCCTATGGGCGTCAAGATGGGCATCGACTTCGACGAGGTCGCCATCGTGCCGGTGACGACGGCGATGAAGATGCTCAACCGCAGCTCGCTGTTCCGCGTCATCGCCCAGGTCTCGTCGCATGCGGAGATCGAGACCACCAAGGACCACATCGCGCGGGTCATCATCGAGAGGCACGACGAAGACGACGTGACGATCATCAGCCAGGACTCGGTGGTCTCGAGCTTCGACGCGATCCTCAACGCGCTGACCCTGGTGGTCGGCGCCATCGGTGCCGTCTCGCTCACCGTCGCCGGCATCGGAATCATGAACGTGATGCTGGTCTCGGTCTCCGAGCGGACCCGTGAGGTGGGGCTGCTCAAGGCGGTGGGCGTCGGGCGACGCCAGATCCTGGCGGTCTTCGTCGCCGAGGCCGGTCTGCTCTCGACGTTCGGCGGCCTGATCGGCCTCGGCCTGGGATGGGCGCTGGTGGCGATCCTGGTCGAGATCTTCCCCGCTCTTCCGGCGACACCGCCGACCTGGGCCGTCGTCGCCGCACTCGGCATTTCCGTCGGCGTGGGCATCGTCTTCGGCCTGCTCCCGGCCCGCCGCGCCAGCCGACTCGAGCCGATCGCGGCTCTCCAGGGGAGGTGACCCTTGTCGACCGAGCTCGTTCTCCTCGCTTTCAGAGCCATCGCCGGCCATCGGCTCCGCTCCGTCCTGTCGATGCTCGGCATCGCCATCGGAATCACCTCGGTGATCCTGCTGACCTCGATCGGCGAGGGCACCAAGCGATACCTGATGGCCCAGTTCACCCAGTTCGGCACCAACCTGCTGGCCATCAACCCCGGCAAGGCGGAAACCGTCGGCATCCCGGGCGCTCTGGGCGGCTCGACGCGCTTTCTCACCATCGACGACGCCGAGGCCCTGGAGAGAATTCCGGGCGTCGAGGAGGTCATGCCGATGGCGTTCGGCATGGCCCGTGTCGAAGCCGCCAACCGGGGCCGCAGCGTCTACATCTACGGCGTCACGCCGCAGGCGCCACGCATCTGGAAGTGGGACACCAGGGTGGGCAGCTTCTGGCCCCAGGGTGACCCGCGCGAAGGTGGCGGCACCGTCGTCCTCGGACCGAAGCTCAAGACCGAGCTCTTCGGGTCCGCGAACGCCCTGGGCGAGCTGGTGTGGATCGCCGGCACCCGGTTCCGCGTCGTCGGCATCATGGAGTCCAAGGGTCAGATGCTCGGCTTCGACATGGACGACGCCGCCTGGATCCCGGTGGGCACCGCGATGCGGATGTTCAACCTCCCGGAGCTGATGGAGATCGACATCCTCTTCTCCAACGCACAGGTCCTCGGCCAGGTGGAGTCGGAGGTGAAGCGGATCCTGACCGAGCGCCATGGCGGCCGGGAGGACTTCTCGATCACCAGCCAGGCCGCGATGCTCGACGTCTTCGGCAACATAATGAACATCATCACCGCCTCGGTCGGCGCCATCGCGGGAATCTCGCTGGTCGTCGGCGCCATCGGCATCCTGACCATGATGTGGATCGCGGTCGGCGAGCGGACCAACGAGATCGGACTGTTGCGCGCCGTCGGCGCCTCCCGCCGCCAGGTCCAGTCGATCTTCCTCGCCGAGGCCGCCGCGCTGGCTGTCCTGGGTGGCCTGTGGGGAGTCGCCATCGGCCTCGGCATCTGTTCCCTCCTGCGCGCGGCCATCCCCGGCCTCCCCGTCCACACCCCACTCGTCTTCGTCATCGTCGCCGTCGCCATGAGCGCCGCCACCGGCCTTCTCTCCGGTGTCCTGCCGGCGCGACGGGCGGCGGGGATGGATCCGATCGAGGCGCTCAGGACCGAGTAGCGAGCTCCCAGGCGGCGGCGTGGACCCGATCAGAGAGATCAAGGCGAAGCTCTCGAAGTACCCGAAGGTGCACTACTTCGAGACACCTGTCTCGATCGAGGTGTACCCGCGGGGCGAATCGGGATTCCCGGTGAGCCTTCATGTCGGGAACGGGAGCTTCACCGTGCACTTCGAGGGCTGGCACGAGCACTTCAACTCGCCGGATGAGGCTCTCCGCTGCTTCGCCTTCGGGCTCTCCGATGATTGTCGACTGACCACCGTCTACAGGGGCTCGACACCCACCAAGTGGATCGTCGAGGTCCGCCGGGACGACTCATGGGTCAAGGACAGCGAGACGGGACTCATCTTCTTCCCGTTCTGGCGCGCCCGCCGACTCGTTCATCGGCAGAACCGCCTCCTGTCGTCGTCAGCACACAGCGACGGATGAGGGGAAAGCCCGGAGGACAAGCTGCTCCCCACGATCTTCTCGGTTGCGCTCGCTGCGGCCGCGGCGCGAGCTCAGGAGCCTTCGCGACCGTCCAGACCTGGGAGGACGATCTCGAAGGTAGCACCGTTGGTCTCACCGTTGCTGGCCGAAACGGTCCCTCCGTGGCCCTCCACGATGGCCTTGACTATGGCGAGACCCAGGCCCGTGTGTTGGAGGCCGGAGTCGTCCTCCTGCGGCCGGTAGCTGAAGAACCGATCAAAGATCCGTTCGCTGTGCTCTTCCGGCACTCCGGGCCCTTCGTCCTCCACAGCGATCCGCACTGCCATTCGGTCGGCCGTCAGCCGAATCGCCACCACGCTCTCCGGAGGCGCGAAGCTCAACGCATTCTCCAGCAGGTTCTCGACCACCTGGCTCAAGCGATCGGCATCGAGTTGCACCGACACAGCCTCTGCCGGAGTCGACAGCCGAAGGGCGACTCCGTCCGTCGAACGATCTCGGAACGACTCGACCACGGTCTCGACGATCGCTCCAACGTCCCGTGCGGGGGCGCCTTCCTCGAGCTTTCCCGAATCGATGATCGTCACCTCGCGAAGGTCTCCCAATAGTCGTTCCATGCGGGAAACCTGTGACTCGATCACGGCGATCAGTCGATCCCGCTCGTTCCCATCCTCGGTGCCGCGGAGCAGCTCGGCAGCACTGCGTAGCGAGGCGAGCGGATTCTTGATCTCGTGCGCTACATCGCCCGCCAGGGACTCGACGGAGTCGAGATGCTGCCCTAGTCGACTCGTGAACTCCTCGAGCTCCCGACCCAGCTCTCCGATCTCGTCCCGGCGATGCGGTGCAACGAACCCCCGGCGCAGGCGACCACGGGAGTCCAGAATCTCCCTCGCCTCGACCGCCAGCCGACGCACGGGCCTGGCAATGGTGCGCGCGAGCAGCCAGCTCAGGAGTACAGCCGCACCGACGGAGACCACGAAGACCCGGAAGACCCCGAGCCTGACCTCATAGAGGTCGGAGAGCACGCGCAGCGTCGATTGCGAGACCAGCACGGCCCCCGTGACCCGCTCGCCGGACACTATCGGCAGTGCGCTGTAGAGAGTGAGAGAGCGCTGCCCTCCCGCGGAGACCCGGGTCGCCGCTCCGTAGCGGCCTTCGAGAGCGGCTTCGACCTCCTTCCCGCCCAGCGGAGTCCCAGGGGAATAGGCGAGTGCCTCTTCCAGGTCGTCGGAGAACCCGCGACCGGTGACAATGTCCGCGGCATCCGCGAGCAAGGCCCCGAAACGGTAGAGCGGCTTGCTACGCGTCGCCTGCACTGCAGGCGCCAGCGATTCAGTCGACGGAGGTCCGAACCGACTGGAGTCGGCCACCACTTGTCGATTCCTGTCGAGCACCCGCAGCCGCGCCTCGGTGCGTCCCCGCAGACGCCGGATCAGCTCATCAGCCGCGGAAGGATCGAGGGGCTCCACACCGGACAGAGCAGCCGAGATCAGCCGACCCTGTTGGACCATCGAGCGCTCCTGGAGCCTCAGCAGGCGCTCTTCGTAGGTGTCGAGGTAGAGCGCCCCTGCGGCCGGTACGAAGACCAGCAGGACATTGAAAGCGAGCAAGCGAAAGACGAGTCGCGACTCGAGCCAAGCCGCCACTAGGAAGTCTCCGGTTCGCGCAAACGGTAGCCGATCCCATAGACGGTCTCGATGGCCTCGAAGCCGGCGTCCAATGCGGCGAACTTCTTGCGCAGACGCTTCACATGAGTGTCGATCGTTCGCTCACTCACGTACGCGTCGTGGGGATAGGCCTCCTGCATCAGCTGAGCTCGACTCTTGACGTGTCCCGGACGGCGGGCCAGGGCCCTCAGAAGCATGAACTCGGTCACGGTCAGCCGGACCGGCTCGCCCCGCCATCGAACCGAGTACCGCATCAGATCCAGCTCGAGGCCGCCAACCGCAAGCAGCTCGTCGGCCTGCCGTGACTCCTCGTCGAGCAGCGACAATCGGCGCAGCACGACCTTGACGCGGGCGACGAGCTCACGAAGCGAGAATGGCTTGCACAGGTAGTCGTCCGCCCCCAGCTCTAGGCCTAGCACCCGGTCGAACTCCTCGTCTCGCGAGGTCAGGAAGAGAATCGGCAAGGTCCGAGAGACGGAGCGTAGGCGGCGGCAGAGCTCGAGGCCGTCCATCCTGGGCATCAGGATGTCCAGAATGACGACGTCCGGAAGCGTCTCCGCGAATGCTTCCCAGGCGGTGAGCCCATCGGCGTACTCGAGCACGGAGTAGCCCTCACGACGGAGGGCGAGCGACACCGTCTCGCGTATGGTCGGCTCGTCGTCGACGATCGCGATCCTGCTGGCACTGACTGGTGTCATGGCCCGTCCCGGGTCCATTTCACGGCAGGTGCCCGATCAGGTCAAGCCGTCGCCACAACAATGCCACGAGAACGGGCGCGATTCGGCATCAACCGGCCCGGACGGCGCCACGACTGTGTGCCCCACTAGCCGCATGAGCAGTTCGCGACCTATCGCATGGTGGTCCCTGCAGCCGTCAGCTCACTCGGCGACCGAGGCTCCGTGGTGGGCCGGCGTCGTCGCGACAGCACTCTACGCCGCCCCATACGGCGCAGCGATCGGTGCCTGGCATGGGGGCCGACTGATGCTCTTCACCGCGGTCAAGCTGCCTCTCGTCCTCCTCTTGACCCTCGCGTTCACATTTCCCCTGGCCTGGGTGTGGGCTCGCGCATGCGGCCTCTCCCTGGGCCTTCTGGAAGCCGTGAAGCTGACGACGACGACGCTCGCGATCGCCGCGGTGGTCCTCGCCTCCTTGTCTCCTGTCGCACTCCTCTTCACCTGGAGCGCGGGCTCGCCGAGTGACTCCGCACGCACGACGCACAACGCGCTCTACCTCTCCCACACGGCACTGGTCGGAGCCGCGGCTCTGGTCGGGACTCGAGCCCTCTGGCTCCGGCTCACCGATCTCGAGCACTGCGAGACCCGAAGGTGGCGGATCTTCGCCACCTGGCTGCTCACGTACGCCTTCGTCGGAGGTGAGGTGGCGTGGGCGATGCGCCCCTTCGTCGGGAGCATCTACGCGCCGATCACCTTCCTGCGCAGCGATGCGCTGGACGGCAATGTCTACGAATTCATCCTACTCGACATCCTGCCGCATCTTGCACGGCTCCATCTGGGTGCCGATTGACGCGGCTGGCCGGAGATCTCAAATGAAAAGCGACGGGGACCCGCAGTTCGCACAGCGCCGATTCGTCAACAGCTTGCTCACTCGACCCGAGCGGCTACTCGCTTGCCCGGACAGCGCTCTTGGCGCGACCCTGGCTCGCTCGACCGCGGTCGCGGCGATCGCTCTCGTGTTCTACGGCGCGACCGCGGGCACCTTCCAGGGTGGGACACAGATCGTCGTCGCCGCCCTCAAGGCCCCGCTCATCGTCGCTACGAGCCTTCTGCTGTGCGCGCCGAGCCTGCTGGTTCTCGCATGTCTGGCGGGCCTCGAGGTTTCACTCAGGAGGCTGCTCCTGGCCCTGTCGCTGGTCGCCGCCCACGTCGCCGTCGTCCTGGCCGCGATCGCCCCGATCAGCTGGCTGTTCTCCGTCGCCAGTGCCGGCCTGCTAACCCCCGTCCTTCTCCATCTCACCGCCTGGATCGTAGGCCTCACACTGGCGCGAAAGGTCTTCCGCGTCGCCCTCTCCGAGAATCGGGTGGGCGGTTGGAGCCGGGCCTGGCTCCTGCTCGTCATCGTGGTCTCGTTTCAGGTCACAACGCTCTTCCGACCTGTCCTGTGGAAAGACCGCAACGATGCCTTCTTCGAGCGGGGCCGCAAGCCGTTTCTCGAGCACTTCTACGAGACCATCGACTTCTCGAGCTCCGCTCCACCGACGACCGACAACGCCACGAGCAGGCCCTGATCAGTGTGCGAGACAAGACATACCCCGGAGGATTGTTGGCGCCTGGTACCGGGCCTCGCCGGTGTGACCCTCCTCGCCTGCATCGTCGCTGTCGCGGACGGCCTGTTGCGATGGGACCTCCTCCCAGAAGCGTGGGACCGGATCGCAGAGCTGGCTATCTGGGTGCTCGTATTGGGACTGGCGGCCTCGCTTGTCGTCAGCGTTGTCGTGAGCCTCGGGCGGATCGCCGAAGCGCTGACGGCCATTGCCAGGTCCTCCGCTGAGGATGAGTGACTTTCGCCCCACGTGGTACCTGGCGATCAACGTCGCACTGATCGCCGCGGTCCTCCTCGTGTTGGATCTCCTCGATCATCGGCGCAGCGAGCGCCAACTCGAGCGGCTCGAGATGCGAGCATGCGCCTTCGCGCCGCCTCCCCGCATGCTCGACAGGCTGGGGAGAATTGATCTAACCGAGTACGACAGGGCC
Organism: Candidatus Multivoradales bacterium; assembly: GCA_965223875.1. Classification (GTDB taxonomy): domain Bacteria; phylum Acidobacteriota; class Thermoanaerobaculia; order Multivoradales; family JAHEKO01; genus CBDCXS01. Next base: position 1,214,578 of record OZ245024.1, read on the forward strand.
GACGAGCGAATCGAGCTTCTGAGCGTCTTCTCCCGCCATCTCGCCCACAGGGTGGATGGGGCTCAGTACGTCAAGATCCTGGCGCAAGCGGACGGAGCGTTCCTCTGGGCATCCGAGCGGTACCCTCCGCCGGCCGCCAGGTTCCTGCAGCGCCATTGGGGAACGGACTTCGGTGACAAGCCCGACGGCGAGTGTCGAGGCGTCAGGTCGGGGGACAGGCTCATGGTCGCCCGCCTCCTCCACACGCCGAACGGGCGCAGCATCGTGCTCCTCTTCTACCTCGACCGAAGATAGCTCCGGATCGCAACAGTGCTAGATGACACCGAGAGGCGAATGCCGACCGACGGCTTCGAACACCTGGATCTCCCCGGCCTGTTCGAACCCCAGCTTCGCCGCCAGCGCCAGTGACGCCGGGTTGCCTTCGTACGCCCCCCAGACCGGCTCCAGGCCGCGGCCCCTCATCTCGCGCTCGACCCTGAGGAAGGCGGCCGCGGCGAGGCCCGATCGGCGGAAACGCTCGACGGTCTCGACCGAGACGTCCCAGTACCGCTCCGTCGCCAGCACCGGATAGCAGACCGAGGCCAGTTGGCCGTCGACGAGGACGGCGCCGATCGGCTCACGACCGCGCAGGTCCTCGATCTCCCGGACCACCTCCCTCGACAGACCGTCGAGAAGGGTGCGCGCGTCGAGAAGCACCGCGTCCGCGCGCTCCTGACTCCGATCGAGGCCGGCCGCTCCGACCTCGTGGACGAAGGCGCGCTCACCCGGCTGGCCGAAGTAGGCCTGTGTCACCTCGACGGCGGGTCCGGTCGCGACCAGTTCCGCGTCGGGACGGACGCTCGCGATAGCCGCTTCCAGGGCCGTCGCCCCGGGACGACCGATCGCGGCGAGGAGCCAGCCGCGCAGTCCGACCGCGACACAGCCCTCGGCGTCGCCGAAGAGCTCGGAGTCTTCGAGAAGCAGGCCGCGGGTGTCGATGTGGTGCGGCTCGTCGGGGACACGAGCCAGGAGGGCTTCGCGGAGGTCGACGGGAGTCACGGGCGACATGATACGGCGAGACGGTGCCGCGTGGACCTCAGAGCCGGAGGCTCCGGGCAGGTCGGCCGGCACGGAGACCGGCCGCTTCAGTCCTGGGCTTCGTCACCGTCGGGCCAGAAGGGCTTCCACTTGCTCTCGTCCGACGGCTTCGTCGCCAGACTGACCCCGACGAGCGCCAGAATGGAGAGAATCCCGGCCGGATAGATGATGTAGTCGTAGTCCAGGGGGATTCCCAGGAACGACTCCATGCCCGAACGGGCCAGTCCGGCGAAGACCATGGTCGCCACGATTCCCGAAGCGACCGACGCCGTGCCGCCCGCCGGCGTCACGCGTTTCCAGAGGAAGGCGGCGAGCAGCGCTGGAGTCACGGCGGCCCCGACCATCGTGTAGGCGTAGAGCGCCATGTCGAGAATGTTCTCGAACTGCGAGGTGACCAGGAAGGCGACCGCCGCCAGGACCACGATCATGATGCGCTGGAAGAGGACGATCTTCTGCTCGCTGGCCTCCGGGTTGATGAAGCGCTGGTAGATGTCGCGAGCGACATTGGTCGACGGGACCATCAGGAAGGTGTTGGCAGTCGAGAAGATGATCGCCGCCGCGCCGATCAAGAGCAGCATGCCGGCGATCATTCCGATGTCGCTCGCCGCTAGTTGGAGAATGATGGTCTCGGTCGCCGAGCGATCGATGGCGCCCGCGGCGTCGCGGAACGAGGGATCGTTCCAGTAGATGCCGGCGCCGAAGATGGCCACCGAGTCGAGGACCACCTCGATCACGATGACACCCAGCACCATCCCGATCACGGCCTTGCGCGCCGTCATGCCGTCCTTCGCCGACATGAACTTCTGGTAGATCGAGCTCTCGCCGAGCAACAGCATGAAGGTGGGGAGGAAGAGCCCCATCGCCGGCAGGATGCCGAGGCTTCCGGTGACGGTGAAGTGGGTCTCGGGAAGGGTCTCGGTCAACTGCCCCCAACCTCCGGCGGCCTTCAGCGCGATCGGCGCCGCGACCAGGACGCCGAGGGTGATCATGATCCCGTTGGCGAGATCGAGGGCCACGATCGACGTCATCCCGGCGAGCACCGTGAACACCACCACCAGAAGCGCGACGATCATCTGACCGGTGACCGGATCGATCTGGCCCTCGGTGAGGATCGACACCAATCGCCCACCGCCGATGAACTGGTAGCTGGCGATGGTGAGGTAGGCGATGATGATCGCGATGCTACCGAGCAATCTCGAGGCCGCGTTGTAGCGCGTCTCGAGGATGTCCGGAACGGTGTACTGGGCGATGCGGCGCACCCGCGGCGCGAGGTAGTAGACGATGATCAGGCCGACCCAGGCGCCGGCACTCATCCACAGCGCCGAGAAGCCCTGCCGGAAGGCGCGTCCCGCACCACCGAACAGGCTCCCCGAGCCGATCCAGGTGCACACCAGCGTGCCGACGAGGAACGCCGCCGTCACCCCCCGGCCGGCGACCATGAAGTCGTCCTGCGTCTTGACCTTGCGGCTCTTGTAGACGCTGATGCCGACGAGAAAGGCCAGATAGACAACGACCGCCCAGAGGTAATTCACGCGCTCCTCCTTTTCGAAAGTCGGCTCAGGATACGGCAAGGCCGGGGGTGCGGCAACTGGGCGCGAGCGCGACGGTAGGATGGTGCACGCCACCAGAGATCGGAGTCGATGACCATGAGCCGACGAGCAGCCATCATCACAATTTGCCTTCTACTGGCGCTCCTTCTCGGCAGCAACCTCTGGTGGTTCTACCAGTTCATCGACATCGGTGTGACCGAGAAGTACCACCTCATCCTGCTCGATGACCGCCTCCGAGCGATGCAGGCTGCCCACAAGGTGATCCCTTCCTTAGCAGCGGATCTGCAGCAAGAAGAAGTAATCCGTCGCGTGGAGTCCGCGCTGGAGGACCCTCTGGGCACGTTCGAGAAAGAGGGCTGGGTAGTCGTGGGTGCGATTAGTCTTCGGTTCGACGAGGCCGGACACCTTTCCGAGGTTGGCCCGCTCTGGTATTAGTGCATCGGTTGCCGCAGCACTCGCAGACCGGCGTCAGCGCCACCATGTGCTACAATGTAGGTCATGCTGACCGTAGGGATTCGATCACTGAAGCAGAACGCTTCAGAGGTGGTCGCTGAGGCTGCAGCCGGAGAAACGGTGACGATCACCAACCGGGGACGTCCAGTCGCCCGGATGGTGCCGCTGGCTACGACCCCTACGGAGGCGCTGATCGCAGCGGACCGAATCCGTCCGGCACGGCGATCCCTGGCCGAGCTCCCGGCCCCGTCGAGACGGCGGTCCGGCCGCCGATCGATCTCAGAGGCGCTCGCCAAGATGCGGAGCTCAGAGCGCTACTAGCGCCGTCTCTCCCCCACCGGCGTGTTCTATCTCGACACCTCCGCGGCGGCGAAGCTGGTGGTCGCCGAGAGGGGCTCCAAGGCTCTCCGCACCTGGATAGCGGAGCGGCACGATCGGATCGTGTCGAGCGACCTCCTGAGGACCGAGCTTCTCCGGGCGACGCGTCGAGCCGCCCCTGATCAGATGGTGAGGGCTCGGGTGGTGCTCGAGTCTCTGCCTCTCATGCGAATGACGACCGAGGTCTTCGAAAGGGCGGCCACGCTCGAGCCCGACCTGCTTCGGAGTCTCGACTCCCTACATCTGGCGGCGGCACTGGAGCTTGGTGACGACCTGGAGGGGATCATCACCTACGACAGTCGCCTCGCCGAGGCCGCCAACGTGCTCGGAATCGCCGTCGTCTCTCCAGGCTGAGGGGGCCTCGCCCACCTCTCTGCCTCTCGGCACGTCCGGGTCCCCGAAACCAGGACCCCTCCGGGCAAGTCAGGAGGCGCGGGGTAGAATCCGCGCAATTCTCGCGAAAGGGGCACGATGTCATCCGACAAGCAGCATCCCGATCCCTACGTCTCGCACGAACGCGAGATCCCCGAGATCACGATCAAGGCCCTCGTCCTGGGGGCGATTCTCTCGGTCGTCATGGGAGCGGCCAACACCTATCTCGGCCTCTACGCCGGGATGACGGTGGCCGCGTCGATTCCGGCCGCGGTGATCTCGATGGCGCTGCTGCGGGGGGTCTTCCGCAGCGGAACGATCCTCGAGAACAACATCGTGCAGACGATGGCCTCGACCGGTGAGAGCCTGGCGGCGGGCGTCATCTTCACCGTCCCGGCCCTGGTGATGGTCGGCGCGTGGCAAGACTTCGAGTTCTGGCCGACGACCCTCATCACCATGCTCGGCGGCCTTCTCGGCATCATCTTCATGGTGCCGATGCGCAAGGCCCTGATCGTCGACCGGCCCGATCTCGTCTACCCGGAGGGCGTCGCCTGCGCCGAGGTCCTCACGGTCGGCGAGGAAGGCGGCAGCGGCGTCAGGTACATCGTTCAGGGAGTCGTCATCGGCGGGCTGTTCAAGATCGCGGTCAGCGCCTTCCAACTGGTCCAGGGCGTCGTCGAGGGGGCCGTGGCGAAGGGGCGCACCGTTCTCTTCGCCGGGTCCGACATGAGCGTCGCACTGCTCGCGGTGGGCTACATCGTCAACCTGCAGATCGCCGCGCTGATCGCCCTGGGTGGGGCCATCGGCTGGGTGGTGGCGATTCCACTGTTGGGCGGCTACGAGGGGGGCGACGCGGTCGAGCACGCCTACGCGCTGTGGAGCTCGGAGGTGCGCTACCTCGGCGTCGGAGCGATGCTCGTCGGCGGAATGTGGTCGATCGTCCAGGTGCGAAAGGGCATCGTCGCGGGTCTCTCCGGGCTCGGCCGTTTCAAGGGCGCCGCGGGAGCCCAGGGCGTGCTGCGCACCGAGCGCAACATGCCGCTGCCCTGGCTTCTCGGCATCTTCCTGCTCACCACTTTCGCGACGTTCCTCTTCTACGACTTCCTCGTCGGCCACATGGGCATCGCGGCGTTGACCGCCGGTCTGATGGTCTTCACCGCGTTTCTCTTCGTCGCGGTGGCCACTTACATCGCGGGTCTGGTCGGCTCGTCCAACTCGCCGGTCTCGGGAATGACGATCTGCGCTCTCCTGATCGCCGCGGGCGTGATGCTGGCGCTGGGTATCCGGGGCGAGTCGGCGATTCTCGCCACGCTCGGAATCGCCGGCGTCGTCTGCTGCGCCACCTGTACGTCGGGCGACGTGGCCCAGGACCTCAAGACCGGACTGCTGGTCGGCGCGACGCCGGCGAAGCAGCAATGGACGGAGGTGATCGGCGCGATCATTCCGGCGTTCTTCTTCGCACCGATCCTCACACTCCTCCATTCGACCTACGGCATCGGCACCGACGCTCCCGGAGCGCTCCGTGCCCCACAAGCGGCGCTCTTCGCCAGTCTGACCGAGGGCTTCTTCGGTGACGGGGCGCTGCCCTGGAACATGATCGTCATCGGCATGGGGATCGGCGTCGCCCTGATCGTCGCCAACGAGCTCCTGGAGCGCTCCGGCTCTTCGTTCCGCACCCATGTGATGCCGGTGGCGGTCGGCATCTACCTTCCCGTCTCGCTGGCCGTTCCGATTCTGGTGGGAGGCCTGGTGCGGCACTTCGTGAGCGGCAACGGCAACGAGGGCGACGAGGCACAGGATCCGGGCATCCTGTTCGGGTCGGGCCTCATCGCGGGCGAAGCGCTCATGGGAATAGCCATCGCGGTGGCCGTCTTCCGCGGCGCCGACCTGCCGACGGTGCTGATCGACAACTGGCTCGTCTCGTTGGCGATCTTCGGCGCCATCGTGGGCCTCTACTGGAGCATCGCCAGGCAGTCGCTGGACGACTGATCGCGGGGCTTCTCGCACCGATTGACCCCGGTGTCACCACGGCGGTATCCTTCCCCGGCCAACGAGCACCGCTGGCCCAGCGCCGCAGTGCTCGCCGCTCTTCCGCAGCACCTCGTCGGGGCGTAGCTCAGCCTGGTAGAGCGCACGGTTCGGGACCGTGAGGCCGGAGGTTCAAATCCTCTCGCCCCGACCATTTCCGATTGCTCCCGCGGCTTCGTCAGTCAGGCGACGCTGCCGCCGCGGAATCCGCCTCCGGGCCGAGGACCAGCTCGCGCGCCAGGGCGATGGCGTCGTGAGATCCGGTCAGACCGAGCACATCACCCGCCTCGATCCGCCAATCGGCGCCCGGGAGCTCGCGAACGGTCTCGCCCCGTCGCACCACCAGCACGGTCGCGCCGGTGCGGCCTCGCAGATCGAGCTCGGCGAGGCTCTTGCCCACAGCCGGCGAGTCGGTGGGCACCGCATGCTCGGTCAGATCGCCCAGACCCGGCAGGAGATTCTCGAACTCGTCCAGCGATCCGACCACGTGCGGCGCGAGCAGCGCCTCGGCGAAGGCTTGCACGCCGGCGCGGACGTGGCCGTCCAGCCGGTCCGAGGTCTTCCAGAAGGCGCGCAGGATCGCCAGGAGCGCCACGGCGAGCACGCCCAGGCTCCAGCCGGCGGGCAGAACCGGCTGCGTGGTCGTCACGAAGAGCGAGATGGCGACCACGGCCACGACGACCTCGAGCAGGCGCGCCATCGCTCGTCGCGGCGCCTGCGCCAGATCGAGGCCACCCCCGGCCGCCGGAAGCGCCCGCTCGGCCAGCTCACGGCCCAGCCGCCGCCCCGTGAGAACCAGTCCGACGGCGAACGGGAGGGCGAGCACCACGGCGCCGACGATGATGGCGCCGTCCGCCCACTCGATTCCGATCCCGGTCTGCCCCGCGACCGTGCCGGCAAAACGGCGGTGCGCGGTCACGGTCAGGACCGTGAGGCCGATGAGCGCCGCCACATCGATGGCCAGAGCGAGCAGGAGCCGTCGCCAGGGGCCTCCCTGCCGCATGCCCCGGGCACGATCCGAGAGCTCGTCGAGCCAGCTCGGATAGAGCGTCAGGAGCCGGCGGATGCGGTGCGGTAGACGCCGGTCGATCGCCGAGGCCAGCGACTCGGCATTGCGCAGCACCAGGGGGGTCGTGAACGCCGTGACCAGCGCGACCAGGACGACGACCGAGGCGAGCTCGGGCCGTACGGCACCCGAGCCCACGCCGACCGCGGCGATGATGAACGAGAACTCTCCGATCTGCCCGAGCGCGGCCCCCGCTTGCAAGGACGTCGCCAGTCCCCGGCCGGCCAGGGTTCCGCCGAAGCCCACGCCCCAGAGCTGTCCGACGATGATCACCGCGACCAGGGCGATCCCCATCGGCACGACCTCACTGATGACGCGGGGATCGACCGACATCCCGATGGCGACGAAGAAGACCGCGGCGAAGAGATCACGGATCGGCGCCATCAATGTCGAGACCCGATGGCCCTCGCCCGACTCGGCGATCAGCGCGCCGGCCACGAAGGCACCCAGAGCGACCGAGTAGCCCATCCTCTCCGCAACCACGGCAAGACCGAAGCCGAAGCCGGCGACGGCGACCACCAGCATCTCTCGACTGCCGATGCGGACCAGGAAGCGGATCGCTCTCGGAACGGTGGCCAGGCCGACGATCACCAGCAGCAACAGGAAGATCGCCAACTGGCCCGCCGTCGATGTCACGACACCCGTGCCGACGCCGCCCGAGACAGCCGCCGTCAACGCCGCGATGGCGAGAATCGCGACCACGTCCTGCGCCACCAGAACGCCGAGGGCGAGGTCGCGCACCTGCCCCGGGACCGGCACCTCGCGCAGTACCTGCGCGACCACCATGGTGCTCGACACCGCCAGGCACGCTCCCAGGAAGACGCTCTCGAGGTCGCTCCAACCGAGAGCCCGGCCGACGAGGAAGCCCATCCAGGCCAACGTGCTCATCTGGAACAGCGCCGGTACGCCGACCCTGGGGAGTACCTCGCCCAGACGACGAACGCTGAACTCGAGCCCGATCGACAGCATCACCAACACGACGCCGAACTCGGCCAGCGCCTCGATCCGGCCATGGTCGGCGAAGAGCGGAATGGGTACGTAGGGGCCGACGACGAAGCCGGCGAGCAGGTAGCCGAGGACGGCGGGCTGTCCCAGGCGGCGAAAGATGACGCTGATGACCGCCGCACCGACCAGGACGAGCGCGAGGTCGCCGAGGAAGGTCGAGGCGGACTCCACGGCATGAGCGTCCATGACCCGTGGAGTCTAGCCTGCATTGTTCATCAGGCTCCGTAGCGATACGTCGAGGAACGCGACCGAGCGCAACGCAGTAGACACGGGTAGATCCGGCGGCGCAGTAGGAGGCTGGTGGAGAATGCAGGCTAGACCGGCGGCGGGCCCGGAGCGGCATATCCGCGCCACCGACACAGGGTTTCAGGAGGCCGCGGAGGGAGGCATGCCGAGGCGCGAATCGACCGCGGAGTCCGTACGGCGGTCCAGGAAAGACGAGCTCGGGCGTGCGGTACAATCGCTCCCCTTGAGCACACCCGCGATTCGCACCCTCTCGGAGCTGTTTCTGAAGGTCGCCGAGCGCGACCAGGCGGCCTGTCTTCTGGAGAAGCGGGACGGCGAGTACCGGGCCATCTCGAGCGCCGAGCTGGCCAGCCGCGTCAGGACACTGCACAACGCGCTACGGGCCATGGGGGTCGGTCCCGGAGACCGCGTCGCGCTGATGGCCCACAACTGCGTCGACTGGCCTGTGGTCGACTTCGCGACGCTCACCCTCGGGGCCGTCCTGACGCCGGTCTATCCGACACTCACCGCCGAGCAGGCCGCTTTCATCGTCGCCGACTCCGGCGCCAGCGTCCTCGTTGTCCAGGAGGCAGACCGACTCGCCGAGCTCCGGGAGCTGGCCGACCAGATGCCCTCCGTCGGGCACGTCGTGCTGCTCGGTGAGCCGGATCCCTCGGTCGCTGGAGTCCCGACGCTCAACGAGATCTGTGCCAGAGCCGGTGAGGGCGACGCCGAGGCGTTCGAGAGCCGTGCCCGGGCCGTCTCCCCGGAGGATCTGGCGACGCTGATCTACACATCGGGCACCACCGGTCGGCCGAAGGGGGTCATGCTGACCCACGCCAACATCACCTCGAACGTGCTGGCGGCCCTCGAAGCGATCAGCTTCAAGGGCGAGTACACCTCGCTCTGCTTCCTGCCGCTCTGCCACTCCTTCGAGCGCACGGTCGACTACTGCTACTTCGAGCGCGGCATCACCATCGGCTACGCCGAGTCGGTCCACACCGTGGTCGAGAATCTCTCCGAGGTCCGCCCGCACGTGTTCGTCTCGGTGCCGCGGGTCTACGAGAAGATGCTCGCCGCGGTCCAGGAGAATGTCGCCCGCTCCGGCGGCCTGACGCGGCGGCTGTTCGCCTGGGCCGAGGCCACCGGACGCAAGGCGCTCCCCCACCGGCTGGCGGGGACCGACCCGGGCGGCCTGCTCGGTCTGAAGCTCGCGGTGGCGGATCGGCTGGTCTTCCGCAAGATCAAGCAGCGCCTCGGAGGCCGCTTCGAGTTCGCCATCTCCGGTGGCGCGCCGCTGGCGCCGGAGGTCGCCTCTTTCTTCTGGGCGGCCGGCATCCGTATCCTCGAGGGCTACGGTCTGTCGGAGACCTCGCCGGTCCTGTCGGTCAACCGCCTCGGCGCGACCCGTCTGGGCACCGTGGGTCCGGCGATCCCGGGCGTCGAGCTGCGTATCGCCGACGACGGGGAGATCCTCGCCCGCGGACCCAACATCATGGCCGGCTACCACGGACTGCCCGAGGCGACCGACGAGGTGATCGACGACGAGGGCTGGTTCCATACCGGCGACATCGGTCAGTTCGACGAGGCCTGGCACCTCCAGATCACGGGTCGCAAGAAAGAGATAATCGTCAACGCCTACGGCAAGAACGTGGCGCCGGCACCGATCGAGAACGCGCTCAAGGCGAGTCCCTACATCGCCCAGGCGGTGGTTCTGGGCGACAAGCGGAAGTTCCTCGCCGCGCTCTTCGTTCCCGACTTCGCGGCGCTCGCCGCCTGGTGCGAAGCGAACGGCCTGGCCGACCTCGATCGCGAAGGCATGCTCGCCAACGAGAGGGTCCGCAATCTCTTCGGCTACGCTGTGGCACAGGTCAACGAGGAGCTCTCACGGCATCAGCAGGTGAGAGCCTGGGAGCTCCTGTCGCAGGACTTCACCATCGAGTCCGGGGAGTTGACTCCGACCCAGAAGGTCAAGCGGAGCGTGGTTTCGGAGAACTACGCCATCCTGATCGACGAGCTCTACGAGGCGGCCGAGCGGCCCGCCTGACCGGGAGATCCAAGTGAGTACCCCAGAGAAAGCGTTCCGGCTCCAGGTGAGTGACGACCGATTGGCGACGCTCGTCTTCGATCTTCCAGACCGCCCGGTCAATATCCTCGGCCGCGACGTCCTCGACGAGCTCGAGGTCCTGGTCCGCGAGCTCGCCGAGCAGCGCGACATCCGCTGCCTGGTGCTCCTCTCCGGCAAGCCGAGGAACTTCATCGCCGGTGCCGACGTCGACGCGATCGAGGCGATCACCGACCCGATGGAGGTCGAGTCGGCCTGCCGCTATGTTCAGCGGATCTTCGACGACTGGGAGTCGCTGCCCTTCCCCACCATCGCCGCGATCCGCGGTACCTGCGTGGGAGGCGGTGGAGAGCTCTCACTCGCCTGCGACTACATCGTCACGAGCGACAGGGACGACATCCGGATCGGCTGGCCCGAGGTGAAGCTCGGCATCCTGCCGGCCTGGGGTGGGTGCACGCGGCTGCCGCATCGCGTCGGTCTGACGGCGGCACTCGATCTGATCCTGACGGGCAAGCTGATCCACCCGAAGAAGGCCTTCAAGATCGGACTCGCGGACGCGCTCTTGCCCGACGCGGCGTTCGAGCGGCTGGTGCTCGAGTTCGCGCGGTCGAAGATGAGCGGCAACAGCGCCGGTAAGCGCTCGACGGATCTCAAATCGGCTCTGCTCGAAGGCAACCCGATCGGGCGCGGCATCGTCTTCGACCAGGCACGGAAGAAGACGCTGGCGGCTACCAAGGGGCACTATCCGGCGCCCCTGCGCGCACTCGAGGTGATCAAGATAACGCTCGCCGATGGCCCCAGGAGCGCTCTCGAGGCCGAGGCGCGCGCCGAGGGAGAGCTGGCGACGTCGGCGATCTCGAAGAACCTGGTTCATGTCTTCAAGCTGATGGAGGGGGCCCGGAAGGACTCCGGAGATGTCCCCGAGGCGCGACCGGTCCGGCGAGCAGCGGTCCTCGGAGCCGGCGTGATGGGCGGCGGCATCGCACAGCTTCTGGCCGCGAAGCGCGATCTGCCTGTGCGCATGAAGGATCTCGACACGGCACCCCTCGCCGGCGGCATGCAACACGCGGCCGCGCTGCTCGACAAGTTGGTCTCACGCCGGCGATTGAGTCGTGCCGAGGCGAAGCGCAAGCTGGCGCTCATCCGTCCGACCCTCGACTACAGCGGCTTCTCCGGTGCCGACATCGTCCTCGAAGCGATCGTCGAGATCCTCGAGGTCAAGCAGAAGGTCTTCGCCGAGGTCGCGGAACGGACACGGCCCGATACCATCCTGGCCAGCAATACCTCCTCACTGTCGATCGACCTGATCGGCGCCGAAACGCCGCACCCGGAACGGGTCATCGGCATGCACTTCTTCAACCCCGTGCACAAGATGCCGCTGGTCGAGATCATCGTCGGAGAACGGACCAGCCCCGAGACCACCCAGAGCGTGGTGGAGTTGACCCGCAAGCTCGGCAAGACCCCGGTCGTCGTGCGCAACGGCCCGGGATTCCTGGTCAACCGCCTGCTCACCTTCTACAACAGCGAGGCGCTCTGGCTGCTCGACGAGGGCTACCGCATGGACCGGCTCGACGAGGCGATGGTCTCGTGGGGCATGCCGATGGGACCGGTGGCGCTGACCGACGAGGTCGGCATCGACGTCGCCAACAAGGTCGGGCACATCATGCAGGAGGCCTTCCCCGATCGGCTGAGCTTCCCCGGATGGATCGACGACATGGTCGATCCCGACCGGCTCGGAGCCAAGACCGAGGCCGGCCTCTACACCTATGAGAAGGGTCGCCGCGATTCCCCTGACGAGGCCGTCTACGCCAGGCTCGGAATACCGGGCAACGTCACGGAGATCGACCCGGTCGCCACCGCCGAACGCCTCGTGCTGCCGATGGTGAACGAGGCCGCCCGATGCCTCGCCGAGGGTATCGTCGCCAGTGCGGGCGACATCGACCTGGCGATGATCATGGGGACCGGGTTCCCGCCCTTCCGCGGCGGCCTCTGCCGCTGGGCGGACGGGCAGGGCCTCGAGCGCCTGCTCGAGGAGATGGATGCCCTGGCCGAGACCGTCGGCGATCGTCACCGTCCGAGCCAGGCACTGCGCGACATTGCCGATGCGGGTGGTTTCTATGCCCGATAGGCGGTCCGGACAGCGCACTCGACGGCGTCGCCGGGGCAGGACGGCCGCCGCCCAGCGAGGACGTCGTGACACCGACGCCCGCCTCCGAAGCGCCGACCTCCGGAGCGCCCGATGTGCCGGAGAGCCGGCTCACGGCCGGCCCGAGCGGCATCTGGCTCGCCTCTTGCTACGTGTGACGTGGGCGACGATTGAATCGAGGGGAGTACCTGTATGAACACAACTCGCAGACTGATGCTCCCTGGAGTGATCGCGGCCATGCTCGTCTCGCTGGCCGTCACGGGGACGGCTCGATCGCAGGAGCAGGAGGTCCGGGAGGGCGAGTTCGGCGAAGAGCTCGCCGTGAGCGAGGTCCTTCTGGACGTCTTGGTCACCGACGCCAACGGGAACGTCGTCATCGGCCTCGGGCCGGAGGACTTCCGCGTCAAGGACCAGGGCGAGGTCGTCGATCTCACCTCGGCGTCCTTCTACAGCAACCGGCGCTTCGTCTCCTCGTCGCAGACCGCGAAGCGCGCCGGCGCCGACAGTGGGATCGTCGCCTCCGATCGTGTCTTCGTTCTCTTCTTTCACGACGACCGTGCCGCCAATCCCGGTCGGTTCACCAGGCCGACACTGGACGCGATGAGGTACTACAGCGCCTGGGTTCGCGAGGATCTGCTGCCGAACGACTACGTGGCCGTGGTGAGCTACGACGCCCAGCTCAAGATCTGGCAGGACTTCACCAAGAACAAGGACGACGTGCAGGGCGCTCTCGCCGCCGTTCTGAAAGGCGGAAAGGACCCCGGAACGGCGTGGCCATCGCGGATTCCCGACGAGCCGACGGGGCCGTCTCTGCTGGCCAACCTGCCGACGGGCAAGGACCTCAGGAAGGCGTCGCGAAAGATCTACAGCGGCCTGCAGCTCATCGCCGACGCGACCGCGGACATCCAGGGACGCAAGAACCTCCTCTTCCTCAGCTGGGGCTTCGGTGAGACGACTGCCTACGGCGGCTACTATCCCGATCCACGCTACTACCCCAGCATGATCCAGGCGCTCAACGACAGCAACGTCGCCGTCTACTCGATCGACCTCGTCTCGACCTCGCGACAGGGTAGCCTGCTCGACCGCGGCATCAACAACTCGCTGAGCCTCCTCTCCGATGACACCGGAGGCCGTTACTACTACTTCTTCGACACCTTCGCCGCTCCACTCAAGGAGGTCAACGCGGAGAACAACGGCTACTACCTGCTGAGCTTCGAGACGAAGTATCCGCTGGGTGACGAGGGCTACCGGGAGGTCGAGGTCGAAACGGTCAATCCTGAGTTCCGGGTGAGGGCCCGGAAGGGCTACCGCTACGGGACCTGAGGCGACCGGAACCCGAGAGCCGAGCTCAGCAGCCGGCGCCTGAGACCCACATACGGCTGCCGGCACGCCAGGAGATCGGCGAGGACCCGCCGGACGCCTGGATGGCTCCGACACACCGGAATCATCCACTGGCCGATCGGCGCGTCGAAGAAGAGCTCCCGCGCGCGTCCGGCCCGGGAAAGATCCGCGTCGACGGCGCCGATGAGCCGCTCCGCGTAGCTCGTGGGCTCGCCGTCGGCCACCGCGTCGGCGGCCCATGAGCCGCTGCGTACGGCGTAGCGGATCCCCTCGCGCGTGAGCGGATCCGCCAAGGCCGCGGCGTCGCCGACCAGCAGGACCCGACGGGCGATTCCCGTCTCGACGGCCTCGGCCGTCCAGGGGCCGTAGACCGGAATCGGGTACCGGTATCTGGAGCCCCCAAGCTCGGCGAGGCGCCTCCCCAGATGCCGACTCAGAAAGTCGTCCAGGCACGAGCGCGCTGCACCCGGCGAGAGCTCCGTCGAGGAGTAGGCGATGCCGACGGAGCAACCTCCCGGACGCGGGAAGATCCACAGGTAGGCGTCACCGACGCCGGGAAAGGAGAGCGTCAAGGCCTCGGCCTCGACGCCCGGCAGGGACGCCCCGAGACCGAAGCTCTCTCCCACCGGCTCGAGCTCGAGCGACCTTCGTGTCAGACCACGAGCGCCATCGCCCGCGACCACCCAGTCATAGGCGCTCTCCCCGCCGTCCGTCCCCACCACCGGAAGACCGCTCTCCCACTCGATGCGACGAACCCTCTCCGCCCGGATCTCGGCTCCCGCCCTGGCCGCCGCGGCGACGAGTGCCGGATCGAGATCTAGACGCCGGAAGATCCTCAGCCCCGAAAGCTGAAGCGCCACCCGCGATCCGGAGGCATTCTCGAGCACCGCGTCGCCGACATCGATCGCCGGCAGGCCCGAGGCGTCGAACCCGTCGACCTCTCCGAGCAGGTAGCCGGGCAGAGCCCCGCCGCAGGGCTTCTCGCCCGGTCGAGCCGGGTGGTAGAGGGTCGCCCGATGGCCTCGACGGGCAAGGCGCAGGGCCGCGGTCGCAGCCGCTGGACCTCCCCCGATCACCGCGACACGCATCGTAGGGCGCGCCTCTCTCCGCCCCTACCGCGTTCGCGCTAGGCGCCTGCGTCGACCATCTCGAGCATCACGACCGTGATGTTGTCGAGGCCACCACCGAGATTCGAGGACGAGACCAGGCTCTCACAGGCCTCTTCGATCGACGACGCCTGGTGGATATGGCGCTCGATCTCGTCGTCCCCGAGCATCGTCGTGAGGCCATCGGAACAGAGCAGGTAGAGATCGCCCGCCTCGACCTCCGTTTCGGAGACCTCGACGGCCACCCCACCACGACCGCCGAGCGCCCGGGTCACCACGTTGCGTAGCGGGTGGACCTTGGCCTGAGCCTCCGAGAGCAGGCCTGCACCGACCTGTTCACCGACCCAGGTATGGTCCTTGGTCAGTCGCTCGAGCCGGGAGTCGCGATACCTATAGGCACGGCTGTCGCCGACATGCGCCACACCGGCGCTGTTGCCCGCTACGGTCATCGCGACCACGGTCGTCCCCATTCCGACCAGCGAGACGTCCTTTTCCACGGCCTTCTGAACGGCGTTCTGGGCCGACTCGATGGCTGTCTTCAGGCTCGCCGTGTGGGGTGTCAGGCCGGAATGCTCCGCCCCGGTCTGCCCGTTGTCGTCCATCCAGGCACGCACGGCTTCGACGGCGATACGGGATGCCACCTCACCGTGACGGTGCCCGCCCATGCCGTCGGCAACGACGTAGACACGATGATCGGTATCGATCTCGTAAGAGTCCTCGTTGTGGGCGCGGACGCGTCCGACGTCCGAGAGACCGCAGGCCCGAACGTCGAGAGTGCCGGATGCTCTCAATTCGACCCGCCCTTCCCCGATGTCAACGCCAATTGCTTCAGAGCTTCGCGAATCTCGCCCGCATCGGCACCCCAGGTCTCGGCTTTGATGTAGTAGCGCTCGGCTCGTTTCGTCATCTTCGCTCGGGCGCAGAGATCACCTGCAAGCTGGAGGAAATCAGCGTTGGTGGGTTCTAGCTTGGCCGCCGTCACGATGGCCGTGACCCCGCGAGACAGCCATCGCCGACTGTGACTACACGCTCTGGCCAAATAGTACCAAGCCATGGCGTTCTTGGGATCCTCGCTCGTCGCCCGCTCGAACAGATCCACGGCTTCGACGTAGTTCTTCGACCTGTAGGCGAGCTGGCCACGTTGCAGCAGCATGCGCGTCATTCGCTCGTCTTGGCGTCGCTGATGCGCCTCGGGTTGGTAGAGCTCCAGATCGTGGCCTCGCCGCTTGTCCGGATCGAGCAGGACGTTGGCCGCCTGGGTCAGGAGCTGGAAGTGGAGCTCCGCCTGCGGTTTCTCTTCCCTGGGAAAGCGATCGGGATGCCTTTCGCGGGCGAGCTGCCGGAAGCGCCTCCGAATCTGGTCGCTCGTCGCATCGCGCGGCACCTCGAGCACGATGTAGTAGTCGTTGACCGACATCCTGGTTGTCTAGCCGACCTTGAGAGAGAACAGCGCCTGGGCACGTGAACGCACCGCTTCGGACACATTCCTGTCCCTTCGGACCAGTTGAAGATCACGAACCGCCAACCTCGGAACCAGACCAACTGCGATCGGTATCGGGGTTCGTGGATTCTTCACCAGCGCCAAAGCGATGGGGTATCTTCTCACCCAGCGGCTGTCCCGGCCAATGGCCTCCAACACATCCTCGACGACGTTGCGCATCTTCGCCACTCGCTCGACGTCACCATCCGAGAAACTGTTGTGCGTGAAGACCGCCGTGGCGACCTGCGGGTTGCTGTCGCGGATCAGAATGTCGCGCAGGGCGCGCCCCGACCCCCGGGCCAGCTGTAGACGCACCGGCACCGAGAGAGTACGAATCTGACCTTCCGAGAGACCCGTCTCGTCGTCGATCTCACCCTCGACCGGCTCCTCGAACGCCTGCTGGATCGCCTCGACGACCTCTTCCGGCGAAGCCAGCTCGTGCTCCCCGTCGTCCTCGTCGACCGCGGGCGCCGGCGGTCTCTCCGGAGACTCCCGCACCAGGTGCTCGCGGTACTCGCGGATGCGCCTTCCGATCCTGTCCTCGAGATGCGGGTTGGACTCCAAGGCATCGAGGATCTCCGGGCTTTCGAGGATGGCGTCCTGGCGCAGGATGAGAACGTCCTGCATCCCGGCCGGGATCCTCTGAGCCAGATCGACGAGGACCTCCGCCGGAAGGTCCCGACGCCTCAGAACGGTCTCCAGGATCAGGGGGTGTCTGCCCTCGATCGCGAAGTAGGTCAGAGTCGTGGCATCGGGCTCAGCCGCCAGGACGGGAGCGACGATACGCGGATCGGTCTCGTCCAGCGACTGGCGCGCCAGGTCCGCAACCTCCTCTTCGTCCGACAAGGCGAGGCGGACCTGCAACGGGATCAGACGCTCCGGCGGCAGCGGAGCCAGACCCTGGGCGGCGAGCCGGGCGAGCTTGCTGTCTCCGACAATCCGCTCTTCGATGGCGTCGGTCTCCGGCCGCCGCGTCACGGGGCGTCCTCGCCCACCATGTCGCGAGCCGTCTCGAGATCGATCTCGATCCTCCGGGTGCCCGAGTCGTCACCCGACGGCGCCAACGTATACGGCATCCCATTCACCTCGACCCTGACCCCGGGGGCGTTGCCCAGACTCAGGGCGACGGTCTCCTGGGCGAGGATGCGTCGCGACTCGCCCTTGCCCACCTGCTCGCTGAGCTGACGCTCGCCGTCCACCACGGTCTCGAGCCAGCTGTCGTCGACGAAGTCGAGGGTGACCACGAGCGGCGACATGGCCGGCGACTCCTCGAGAATCCGCACCGTCTCGTCGGGAAGCGGCTCCACCGGCTGCACGGCCGGCGCCGCGATCGGCGGTCGGTTCCCGTTACGAGTGACGCCCTGGCGGCCCCGCCAGATAGTGAGATAGCCGGCCAGCGCGAGGAGCGCGACGAAGCCGAAGATCACGAGCGCCATCAGCCCTTTCCGATACCCCTCGCTGCGAGCTCCCGACGGTTCCTCGACGCGATTCGGATCGCCTTCCTGGAGGGCATTCAGGTAGGTGTTGACGACCTGATCCGGCTCGAGCCCGATGTAGCGCCCGTACTGCTTCAGGAATCCCTTGGTGAAGACCGGCGCCGGCAGCAGGTCGGACCGATCCTTCTCCAGGGCCTCCAGATACCGAATGGCGATCTTGGTGTGATCGGCAATCTCGCGCAGCTCGATGCCCCGGGTCTCTCGCTGGCGCCGCAGCCAGGTTCCGAACGACACCTGTTCCAGGTCCTGCTCCTGATGCCAGGGGGGTTGCTTGGAGCTCTGACGGTCCGAATCCGACATCGGGAGGTGAGGCCGCGTCGGCCCCGGGGGAGGCGACAAGTCTAACTCAAGCCCGTCGAAGGACCGCGTTGCGTGCAGTACAATCAACGGCCGCATGCCGACTGATCAAGAAACGCTGGACCGGCTTCGGGAGCGCGACTTCGAAGCCATAGAAGACGCCTGGCTCGAGCGCCTCGACCAGGCTCCTACCGATACCGACTACTTCGTCTCTGTCGCCCAGACCCTCGGCCGCGAGGATCACCTCGATACCGCTCGGCCCCTCCTCAGGCTGGTCGACGAGGAGCTCGCGGAACGTGACGAGCCCGAGGCCCGCCTGGCCATCCTGCTGGACGCCGGCGGGATGTTTCTCAAGACCGCCGTGCAGCATCAGGAGGTCGTCGACGTCCTGCGCGACCTCTACCCCGACAGCGAGGGCTTTGATGACTGGGTGCGGATCGCCGGCCTGCACCAGGTCCCCTCGGACGAACGTACCCTGCGCCGAAAGGTCGAACGGCTTCGCTCGCTGATGCTCCTCGATGTCGGGTCGCTGGTTCACTTGGAAGGCAAGGGAGTCGGCCGGATCGCCGAGATCAACTTCGACCTCGGACGATACAAGGTCGACTTCGAGCGCATTCCGGCGCTGACCATCGGATTCAAAGCCAGCGCCAAGATGCTGGAGCCGATTCCCCAGGAGCACGTCCTGAGAGCCAAGCTCGTAGAACCGGAGCGGCTCGAGGCACTGCGCGACGAGGCACCGAGCGAGCTTCTGCGTGAGGTGCTGGTCAGCTACGACGAGCCCCAGACGGCCTCGCAGATCAAGGCGACTCTGGACGGGATCGTCACCCCAGGCGGCTGGTCGCGCTGGTGGACCGCGGCGCGCAAGCACCCACAGGTTCTGGTCACCTCCGAGAAGCGCCAGCGCTACCACTGGGCCGCCAGCAGCGACGACGCCGCAACTACCCTGCTCGACGCCTTCGAGCAGGCCGACCTCGCCGGACGCCTGGAGATCTTCAGCAAGAACGCCAAGCAGAACTCGGAGCTCGCGAGCGCGATGGCCGAGACCCTCTCGGTCGAGGGGGCGCGCCTCATCGGCGTGGAACCCTCGCTGGCTCTCGGTGTCTGGTTCGCGCTGTCGCGGGCCGGCCTGGCGAACGAAGAGAGCGACTTCTCGCCGGCGGCCGCGTTGCGCAGCTCGGGGGCCGACGCTCTCGGCCTCGCCGGCAAGCTCCCGCAGCGAGCCCTGCGCGAGAGCCTGTACAACGCGGTGAAGGCCGAAGACGACGACTGGACGGAGATCCTGGCCGAGTGCGCGCTCTCCGAGGAAGATCCCGCTCTGGTGGGGCGCCTCGCCGAGACCCTGGGCGACGAGGATCCCGCTCTGAGGGACCGCATCGCCGACCGCGCGCTCAACCGCCCACAGGCTCACCCCGGCGCCTTCGTCTGGCTGGCGAAGTCGGCTGGCGACGACGCCGATGTGCGAAGCGGACGCGAGCTGCGCCTGTTCCGGCAGCTCCTGACCGCTCCGGGACGACCGGAGCTCTCTGCCTACAAGGCGGCGCTCGCCCCGCTGCGCGAGTCGGGCGGGACGCTTCCCAAGCTGGTCGCCGAGCTTCCCGAAGACGATGCCAGGGCGGCTCTCGAGGCCGTCGAGCGATCGACCCTGGAGGACTACCAGCGCGAGCCACTGGTCAACAGCCTGGAGATGCGTTTCGCCTCTTTGCGCAAGGAAGGGGACGACGCCCTCTACGCACTCCCCGCGTCGATCGCCGCCCGCCAGGAGGAGGTTCGTCAGCTACGTGAGGTCGAGATCCCGGAGAACCGTCAGGCGATCCAGGAAGCGGCCGCCCTCGGCGACCTGAGAGAGAACTTCGAGTACAAGTCGGCGCGGCAACGCCACGAGTACCTGTCGGCCCGTCTGGCCGGGCTGGTCGCGGACCTGGCGCGTGTCCGGCCGATCGACCTCGCCAGCCTCGGCGCCGATCAGGTCAGGATCGGCTCCACCGTCGTCCTGGACGGTGAGGAGGGGCAACGGGAGATCACCATTCTCGGTCCCTGGGAGAGCGATCCCGAGGCGGGACGACTCTCCTACCAGTCGGAGATGGGCAAGCGACTGGTCGGCAGTGCGCTCGGTGACTCGGTAGAGCTCGAGAACGGTCTCCACGAGGTCGCCGGGATCCGCGCCTTCGAAGACTGACGCCGGTCCAGTCGGCATTCTCCATCGGGCTCCGTAGCGAGCCGCCGGAGTCAATCGGCGCTCAGACGGACGATCTCGTCACCGAAGCGGAGCGTCACCGCGCCGGAGAGCTCGTCGGCGACGCGGCCCAGGACTCCCGAAGGATCGTTCGCGACCGCCTCGCCCCGGACCAGGTCACGGGCCCCGGCGATATCGGCCCGGGTGAGCGATGCCTCGACCCAGCCGCCGGCACTCTGGCGGAAGATTCGCCCGGAGATGATCACCTCGACCGCCTCCACCGAGCTCTCGGCGGGCTTCCCGGTCTCCGTCCCGCTACCGTCACCACGTCGCTGGAGAGCCTGTAGGAACAGGAGAGTGATGATGGCGAGAGCGAGGACCACCCCGAGCGACGCCAGCACCAGCGGTTGCAGGACTCGCCGGGAGGCATGCCGACCCACCGGGGAGCGGTCACCGAACGGTGGTGTTGCCCGCGCCAACTGCCGCTGGAGCTCGAGTCCGAGATTCTTCGGAGGCGCGGCCGCTTCCAGACTCCGCAGGCCACCGACGACCCGCCGCAGGCCCTCGAGGCGATCGCGGCACTCGCCACAATCGTCCAGGTGTCGCTCGATGCGACGCGCCTCGTCGCTGCCGACCTCGTCGTCGAGATAGGTCGAGAGCTGTTCCGCCTTTAGGTGTCGACTCATGACTCCGCCTCGACGATTCGGCGCAGGCGCTCGCGTCCCCGCGCGATCCGCGAGCGGACGGTTCCGATGCGCACGCCGAGAACCTCGGCGATCTCCTGGTAGGCGAGGTCCTCGATGTCGCGCAGGACAACGGCCTCACGGTACGGGCTGGGCAGCTTCGCCAACGCTCTGGCGACCTGCCGGCCGGCATCCCGGGCGAGGGCGGCCCGCTCCGGCGTGGTGACACGGTCCTGAAGCTCCTCCAGGACCTCGGCGGCGGGAAGCTCCTGCATCGTCGGCGTCCAGCGCGCCCGGCGGCTCCGACAACAGTTGAGCGCCACCCGGTAGACCCAGGTCTTGAGACTCGACCGTCCCTTGAAGCGCCCGACGTGCCGGTAGACACGCATGAAGATCTCCTGCGAGAGGTCGGCCGCTTCGTCCCGGCTGCCCGACATGCGCAGCGCGAGGTTGAAGACCATGCGTTCGTAGCGCAGGAAGATCTCGTCGAAAGCCGAGGGGTCGCCTCGTCGATGGCGCTCTACGAGCAGGAGATCGTCGTCGCTGTCGGGCATCGCAAGCTGGGCAAGATCGAGCACCTTCACCGACCGGGAGGAGAGCGGGTCCATCACCACATCCCCGGTCATATGAGACTCCCCACCCTACCGAAGAGTTCCGTCCTCCGGCACCTGCTCCCTGGGTGCGGGCCCTCGGCCGGAGATACTCAGCGAGAGGCCGCAACCTGTGTCGCGGTTCCCGCGTCGTAGCCGTAGAAGCCCAGAATTCCCTCGACCAGGGAAGCGGCCACCTTCTGGCGGAACGCCTGGGTCTGGATGAGGCGGCGATCCTCGCTGTTGGCCAGGTTGCATACCTCGAACAGCACCTCGGGCAGAACGCTGTTGTAGCGCAGGACCGCCGGCACATAGGTGCGCCGGCCACGGATGATGCGGTCGCGCATCGGCTTGTACTCGTGCACCGGCAAGCCGTTGGACCGGAACGACGAGAGCAGCCGGTTGCCGAGCTCCCTGGACAGCCCTTCGCTGCGCCTCAGGTCCTTGCTCGAGAAGCTGACCCGGGGCCTCTCCCGAACCTCGCGACGCTTGGCGTAGACATGGCCCGACTTGCCGTAGCTGCCGCTACGCAGCGAGGCGGCCGGCACATAGACCATGGCTCCGCGCAGGGACGGATGGAGGGAATCCGCGTGGATCGACAGGAACATGACCTTGGTCGGGTCGCCGTGGCGCGCCAGAGCCTGACGATTGACGCTATTGGCCAGATACCAGCGCAGGTGCGCGCCGACCGTCGAGTCCTCGATCTGGTAGCTCGGGGTGGTCAGAACCGCATGGCCGCGCGAGAACGGCAGCACGTCTCTCGGAATCGTGTCGAAGGTCGGGCCGTCGCGCGTGGTCGCGATGACCGTCGCCGAGGTGCGCTCCTCGAGCAGACGCTTGGTGCGCACCATGATGTCGTAGACGTAGAGGCTCTCCCAGACGGCTCCCTTCGAAGCTCCGACGTCCTTGCCGCCATGCCCCGCATCCAGAATGATGGTCACGCCATCGAGGTGCGAGAGGCGTGGCAGGTTGCCGAAATCCTCGCTGGCGATGCGGTTTTCCTCGTACTCGATGCGCCGCGCGTGATCGGCGGGCAGGAACTCGGGCAGGACCAGTTCGAGCGGGATCTTGACCGAGTAGCCGATGGGAATGTCGGTGACGTCGCGAATGCCGCTGCGCGTCGCGACCTCCCTGGCCAACGCGTTGACGTCGTCGGCATAGACGTTGCCGGTGAAGCGGACGACGACCGCCGAATAGAGCGCCTCGCCCGCCTTCAACCGGTAGAGCGCGTACTCACCCTCGGAGTCCTCGCCAAACGACAGATCGGAGGGTGGCGGGCTCGGCAGCATTCCCTGGAACTGGGGCTGCAGCATGTCGGTCGGGATGCGGACCTGCTGATTCACGGCGAGGCCGCCGGACGTGATGCCGTTGACCTCCGCCAGACGCGAGGCGTTGGCGCTCGAGCCGGTGAACCAGCGGGCGATCTGCGCCAGGCCGCTCTGCGCGCTGGTGTGCGACACGGCGACGTAATGCTCCCAGCCGGCGGCCGTGGCCTCGTCGGAGGGAAACATCTTCCGAACCACCTGCACCTGATAGGCGGGCAGGAGAAGGTCGAATGGCACCTTGTAGCGGACGCCGGCCTCGAGCTGGCGCCGACCTCCATTGACCGCCGAAATGCGTCCGGCGACACTGTCGGTGCCGCACAGCCGCCGGGCGAACGCGTACAGGCCCTCGCCCCGCAGCGGAGCGGCCTCCAGATAGAGATCGCTCTGACTCGACAGCGACGCGGCCTTGCCGTCCCCGAGATCCTCTCGCAGGTCGGCTACCACCGGGCTCGCGGCGTAGAACAGGCTCGCGGTGAGCAGGAGTCGGAAGGTAGAGACCCGGATCTTCATCGAAGCGAGCACCGACCGCGGCACAGTAAACCCTTATATCGCAAGGGGTTAGCGATACTCTGAGACGGGAGTTTAGCGTCTCGGGTAGCGACCTGCAACGAGTCGACCTCTGCTCTCGTGCAGTCGCGCCGACCACGCGCCTCGGCACCGCGCGAGGACTACCCTCACGCCTGGGAAATAATGTCCCCGATGCCTCTGCTTCCCCACCAGCTCGCTCCACTGCTGGATCACCCCCTCCGCCGGGCGGTTCTCACTGCCGCCCGCGGCACGCGCTGCCATCTCGTCGGTGGTGCGATTCGAGACCTGTACCTGCTCGGACACAGCCGGCAGGACTGGGACCTCCTCGCCGCCGAACCGAGGTCGACGGCCCGGCGACTGGCCGAGAACCTCGGCGGCAGGGCGCTACGACTGGGCGGGGAGAGATTCGAGCTGTTTCGAGTCGTCTCCCCCGCTGGAACCCTCGACCTGCAGGCGGCGCTCGCGCCGACCTTCGAGGCTGAGATGCGGCGCCGGGACCTGACGATCAACGCGATCGCCCTCGACCTCGACTCGGGAGAGCTGGCCGATCCGATCGGCGGCGTCGCCGATCTCGAGACGCGCCGTCTGCGACAGGCTTCCGAGAGCTCCTTCGACGACGACCCGCTGCGGGTACTGCGCCTGCTGCGCTTCGCCACCACGCTTCCCCGCGTCTCGACCGACGAAGAGACCGTCGAGGCGGCACGCGTCGCAGCCCCGTCGCTCGAGCGGATCGCCCCCGAACGCGTCCGCGAAGAGCTCCGCAAGGTCATGTCCTCCGATCACCGAGCGAGTGCCGGCACCGACCCCTGGCTGACGGCGACGCGCCTGGACCTCTACCCACGCATCTGGAACCCCGATGCGGCGCCGGAGGCCGTCGGGGCGCCGCGCCACGCAGACCTGGACCGGTCCCTCGCCATGGTCGAGACCGCGACCGGGTGGACGGCGAGTGCCGACGACCTGGAGAGCCTGCGCCATGCCTCCCTGCTCATCGCCGCGGCTTCGCCGGGACACCCTCCGACGAGCACCGAGCTGGTGGAGCGACGTTGGGTCTCAAAGCGTGTTGGGCGGCAGGTCGACCGTCTTCTCACCGCGATCGAGGAACCCACCTCTGAGGTCGCTTGCCGGCGCTGGCTGGCGCGATTCGCCGCCGCCTGGCCGGCGGCCTGCACCCTGGCGATATGGCGGGCTCCCGCGGATGGCAGGACGACCTGGCCGGCGACCCTCGACACCCTGTCGCGCACGGTATCCGAGGAGGGCGAGTCGCTGTGGTCGGGCAGGGCCCCGCTCGACGGGAACGAGCTACGGCGGGCCTTCGGTCTCGAAGAGGGCCCGCTTCTGGGACGCCTGATCGGCGCCCTGCGCGATGCCCATGTCGAGGGTGCGATCACCACGCCCGAGGAGGCGCTCGACTGGGCCGGGAGGTGGCTGGCGCGGGAGAGTGGAGGGAGCCGCGAGTCTAGCGGACCCCGACGACCTGCTGGCTGAGGTCCTTGATCCTCTCGGACAGCTTGTCGATCTTGGCCTGCGCCTCCTGGCGCATCCGGTCGTACTCCGACTGTGCTCTCTCGAGATCGCGCCGCATCTCTCCGACGTCGCTGCGTAGCTGCTGCACCTCGGCGGTACGTTCCGAAAGCGTGTCACGCAGCTTCTCGATCTGCTCGTCCTTCTCACCCAGGCGGATCTTCACCCGCTCTTCCTGATCTTCGTAGAGCTTGCGGAACTCCTGCAGCTCGAGGATCGTCGAGTAGTCCGCTGAAGAGACTGACATGTCTTCCCCCATTTCCTCGATTCTCGGGAACATCTTACGCAACTTGAGTGACAGGTCCTCGGGGTCGGGCGAGCGGCGCATCGCCTCGCGATAGGAGATGACTCCGTTGACGAGCAACGCCATGAGCGACTGGTTCATCGACTGCATGCGGAAGTACGAGACCGACGACTCGAGCTGGTCGTGGATCTTCGCCGTTTCGCCCTTGTCGATGAGCGCCGAGATCTTCGGCGAAGACTTCAAGATCTCGAGAGCGGCGATGAGGCCGCTACCGTCCTCGCGCTCGACCAGCTGCATCGATACGACACCCTTGAGCACCATCGCGAGCTGTGCCCTGACCTGCTTGTGCTGGCTGGACGGGAACGAATCCAGAATGCGATCGATCGTCTGGGTGGCGCTGTTGGTGTGCAGAGTCGAGAAGACCAGGTGGCCGGTCTCCGCCGCGGTGATGACGGTGGTCATCGTCTCGACGTCGCGCATCTCACCGACCATCATGACGTCGGGATCCTGACGAACGCCGTTGCGCAGAGCCTCGCTGAAGCTCACCGTGTCGGTACCGACCTCGCGCTGCGAGATCGCGGCCATGCCGTCGTTGAAGAGGAACTCCATCGGATCCTCGATGGTGAGGACATGGACCGGCCGCGTCTCGGAGATGTTGCGAATCAGCGCCGCCAGAGTGGTCGACTTGCCGCTACCGGTCGGTCCCGTGACCAGGACCAGCCCCATCGGGAGGTCACAGAAGTCGAGCAGCACTTCGGGAAGATCGAGCTCGTCGACCGTCGCGATGTCGTAGGGGATACGCCGGAACGAGGCGGCAATCGTGCCGCGCTGACGGAAGATGTTGCCTCGGAACCGGGCCAGACCGTGGATGCCGTAGCCGATGTCGACGGCCAGCGACTCCTCCAGCCGCTGCTTCTGGCGCGGCGTGAGGATCGGCAGCACCATCCCTTCGATGTCCTCCGGCCGCAGCTCAGCGGCGTCGGTCGGCAGGAGCTTGCCGTGGAGCCGCAGCAGCGGTGGGCGCCTGGGCTTGAGATGGAGGTCGGAAGCCTCCCTCTCGGCCATCATCTTGAGAAGAGATTCGAGCTGCATCGCCTGAGTGTACGTGCTGAGAGAAGTGTACGTCCTGAGAGAGTCGACAGCGTAGCTCTCCGCCCGCCGGCCGGGCGATGACCTGAATCACAGGGGGCGACGACCGACACCGGTCGCCGCATCAGAAGCGACGCATGAGTCCGACGACGATCCCCTGCACCCTCACCGCTTTCGCCGGCACCCATATCGGATCCATCTGGTGATTGGCCGGCTGCAGACGGATCTTCTCCCCCTCGGGGAAGAAGCGCTTCAGCGTCGCCTCTTCCCCGACGAGCGCGACGACCATGTCGCCGGAATCTGCCTCGTCCCGCTGCTCAACGACGACAAGATCGCCGTCGTGGATTCCCTCCTCGATCATCGAGTCGCCGGTGACCCGAAGAACGTAGTGATCCCTGGCTCCTGTCGACAGGAGGTGGCGCGGCACGCGGATTTCGTCGTCTCCGGCGACCGTCTCGATGGGCCGGCCGGCGGCGATGAGGCCATAGAACGGAAGCCGCGCCTCCGGCCGCCCCGCCTGCCCCTTGACGTCCTGCACCACCTGCACGCCCCGCTTCTGGTTCCAGGCGCGCTTGATGAACCCCTTCTCGGTGAGGAGCTTCAGGTGCTTGTGGACGGTGCCGTACGACGAGTAGCCGAACTCCTCACAGATCTCCTTGTGGGTGGGAGAGATGCCGTTGCGCCCCTGGAAGTCCTGAATGAAGTCCAGGATTCGCTTCTGCCGCTCGGTGAGAAAGCTACTCTTCATCGGTCCCCTCCCGTGGCCGCTCGCGCTCGCCGCGATCGGCGGGACCGGGCCAGCGCTGTCGGCCGAGACCTCTCTCGGCCCTCTGGCTCGCCCATCCCCTGGCTGCGCAGTGTAGAGCCAGCCAGGGGCGTAAGTCAAGCGCAAAAGAGCACCGACGGATGATCTCAGTCGAGGTCGGCGCGCGCCTGGCCGTCTTCGTCGATGACGATGCTCAGGACGTGTCGCTCGCCGGCGAAGAGATCGCCCCGCAGGGGCAGGACCTGGGTCGGACTGCCCGGCAGGGCCACATAGAGCCGCAGATCGAGGTCCCCCGCCTCGTACTCGAGCTCGCGCGACAAGCTGCCTCCGCTGGCCTTGGCCTTCGATCGGATCGATCCGATGAAGCCCTTCTTCTCCTTGGTGAAGCGGAACCGCTCGCGGAAGATCTGGGAGCCGCCCTCGTAGAGGGTGATGACGCCGGGCGAGAGCGCCGCCTCGAGCTCGATCGAAAGCGTCGCCGTGGTCGGTACCGGCGCCGCCGGCTCGGGCTCCACGATCTCGGCCGGCTCTACCTCGGTCTGTGGCTCCGGCACCACCGGCGAAGGCCGCTCTTCGGCCTCGACGGGTACCTGCTCCTCGGCCTTCTCCGCCCGCGCCGCTTCGAGCGATTCCCCCCGCTGCGCGCTGGTCACGATGTGCGCCGCCTCGAGGTTCATCGGGTCGAGGTCGAGGGCCTGGTTGGCGTAGTGCGCGGCGTCCCGGTAGCGCTCGCTCTCGAGAGAGCGGTTCGCCGCTGCCAGGTGATCCTCGATCTGGCTCTGCCACTCGGCGTGACTCGAGCGCAGACGGCTCTCGGTGGCGACCAGCTCGGCTCGGATCATGCCTTCGTCGGGAAGGATCCTCGCGGCCTCCGCGAGAGCCGCGCGGGCACCCTCGTCGTCACCGACGCTGCTGTGCGCCGCGGCGAGAGCCAGCAGATTGCGGACCCTGTCCTCGAGTGGCTCGAGAACGTCGACCTCGGCAGCCGCTGGGGCGGCAGGCGCCGGCGTTGGAGCCGGGGACCTCGACAACAAATGGCCGAGCGCGACGCCCGACACGATACCGACGGCCAGTAGCCATGGGAGCCTGCGACGGCCATTGGACACGGCCTTTTCGGCGGTCGATTGCGAGACCCGACGCCGGGCTCTGGCCGCGGCCGGAGCCATTGGAGCGCTCGAGTCGGCCGCGCCTCGATGGTCGCCAGCGACTTCGCCGGTCACTTCGCCCGTCACTTCGCCCGTTCCGGGGGCGACACGCTCCCCCTCGAGGCTCATCTCTTCAACGCTCTGCGCTTCGGCACCCAATGCGCTGGCACCAACCGGGGGACCGCTGTCCATCGGTCCGCTTCCCGGATCGGCGTCGAGCATCGGAACCCACTCATCGGCCGCCTCGGCCTCGAAGGGTGAGAGGCCGATACCGGCCTGTGCCCCTTCGTCGAGTTCGTCCAGCTCCCTGCGCGCCTTGTCGAGTGCCCGCACGAACTGCGAGGCCGTCTGGAAGCGCTCGCTCGGGTCCTTCTCGAGAGCTCTAGCGACACAGGCCTCGAGGGCCGGCGGCAGGTCCACCACCCCATGCTCCTCGGGCGGCGTGAACGGATCCTGAACGATGCACTGGCTGACCTTGGTCAGGCTCGAGCCCACGAACGGCTTGTTGCGCGTCAGGAGCTCATAGAGCACCACACCGAGGGAGAACAGATCGGCACGGTGGTCGACCTCCTTCTCCTGGAGGATCTCGGGAGCCATGTAGCTCGGGGTACCGAGTAGCTGTCCATAGTTGGTGATGTTGGCGGCGTTGACCAGCGCGATGCCGAAGTCGGTGATCTTGACGTGATCGTCTGCCGCCACCAGGACATTGCCCGGCTTGACGTCGCGATGTACCACTCCCATCGAGTGGGCGTAGTCGAGGGCCGTGGCGACCTGCGACACGAGATCGATCGCCCGTACCCGCGGGATCAATCCCGGGACGTCGAGGATCTGCTTCAGCGTCTCGCCCTCGACGTGCTCCATCGCAATGAAGGCCGGACTGTCACCGTCGGCCTGTGTCACGTCGTGAACGGTGACGATGTTCGGATGCGAGAGAATTCCGGCGCTCTGCGCCTCGCGGATGAACCGCGCATAGAGATTGCGCAGCTCGTCCTCGCTCGCCGAGAAGCCGACACGGAAGACCTTGAGAGCCACCTGCCGCCCGATCAGCGGATCGCGGGCGAGATAGACGACGCCCATGGCGCCACGACCGACCTCGGAGAGGATCTCGTAGCGCCCGAGTCGTTCGTTGGCTTCGATGTTGATGGCGTCGATCACGGTGGTTCCCTGCCGCACGACTCTAGGAACGACCGTCACCGAGCGTCAGTGGCGCCGCTCACACCAGCTCGAGGAGCTCGCGGCGGAACACTCCCTGACACCTCCCACCGGTCGCCTCGACGGGACCTCAGGGAAGGGCTCCGCCACCCTGCGAAGGGCCCCGAAAGGCCTTTTCCCCTGTGGTATATTGACGCCTTCGCGAACCCCAGGAGGCACTCCGAAAATGCAGGTGGATTCACCCGAGAAGATACGCAATCTTGCCATCGTCGGACACGGTCACACGGGCAAGACGAGCCTGGTCAGCGCCATTCTCCACACCAGCGGTGTGGTGAACCGTTTCAACCGCGTCGAGGACGGCAACACGGTCACCGATTTCGACCCCGAGGAGGTCCAGCGAAGCGGGTCGATCAACCTCGCGGCCTGCTTCGCGCCCTGGAAGGGCGTCAAGGTCAACCTGATCGACTGCCCGGGCTCGGGCATCTTCTTCACCGAGGCCAAGGCCGGCATGCGTGCCACCGACGCCGCGCTGCTGTGTGTCGACGGCGTCTCCGGTATCGAGGTGACGACGGAGAACGCCTGGCGTGTCGCGGAGAAGGCGGGACTGCCGGTGCTGCTGCATCTCACCCGCATGGATCGCGAGCGCGCCCGCTTCCAGCGGGTCGTCGACAGTCTGCGCGACAGCTTCGCCCGCGAGGTCGCGCCGGTGCAGCTACCGATCGGAAGCGAGCACGACTTCACCGGATACATCGACCTGATCGAGCAGAAGGCCTTCACCTTCGAGAAGGACGGCGACGGAAAAGCCCGTTCGGCCGACATCCCGGACGACCTCGCTGAAGCCGCCGGAGAGGCTCGCAACGAGCTCATCGAGCTGGTGGCCGAGTCCAACGACGACCTGATGGAGACCTATTTCGAAGCCGGTACTCTCACAACCGAAGAGCTGCGCGACGGTCTGCGGGCAGCGGTCGGTCAGCGCCGCATCTTCCCGCTGACGATGACCGCCGCGGGCCACGGGATCGGCACACAGGGACTGCTCGACACCATGGTCGCCCTGGCGCCGTCACCGAACGAGTGCAGAGGCTTCCCGGCGAAGAACGTCGCCGGCGAAGAGATCGAGGTCGCGCCCGATCCCGACGGCGATCTCGCCGTCCTCGTCTTCAAGACCACCTCCGACCCCTACAGCGGCAAGGTCTCGCTGCTGCGAGTGGTCAGCGGTCGGGCCGACTCCGACAGCACGGTGTGGAACAGCAGCCAGGAGCAGGCCGAGCGCCTCGGTCATCTGAACGTCATCCAGGGCAAGCAGGTGACTCCGGTCTCGACCCTGGTGGCCGGCGACATCGGCGCCGTGGCCAAGCTCAAGCACGCCTCGAGCGGCGACACGCTGGCGATCAAGAACAACCCGGTACGGCTGGGCTGGATCCGCATTCCCGAGCCGGCCATCTCGTACGCCATCGAGCCCAAGTCGAAGGGCGACGAGGAAAAGATCGGCGAGGCGCTGACGCGACTGCTCGAGGAGGACCTCACTCTCTCGGCGGGACGCGATCAGGACACCGGCGAGTTCCTCCTCTCCGGAGCCGGACAGCTCCACGTCGAGATCACGGTCTCGAAGCTCAAGAGCCGTTTTGGCGTCGAGGTGGTCCTCCATCCTCCCAAGGTGCCGTACCGCGAGTGCATCCTCAGGCCGGCCGACGGACACGGGCGCCACAAGAAGCAGTCCGGCGGACGCGGTCAGTTCGCCGACTGCCGAATCAAGGTCGAGCCGATGCCACGTGGCGAGGACTTCGAGTTCGTCGACGAGATCTTCGGCGGCTCGATTCCGCAGACCTACCGCCCCGCGGTCCAGAAGGGAATTCTCGAGGCGCGCCAGCGCGGCTATCTGGCCGGCTTCCCGATGGTCGACTTCCGCGTTCGACTGGTCGACGGCCAGTACCACGACGTCGACTCCTCCGAGATGGCCTTCAAGATCGCCGGCTCACTGGCATACAAGGATGCCATGGCCAAGGCCGGCGTCACCCTGCTCGAGCCGATCATGGAGGTCCAGATCGTCACCTCGGAGGAGTTCACCGGCGACATCATCAGCGATCTGTCCCAGCGCCGTGGACGCCCGCAGGGCATGGAGTCGAAGAACGGCAGTCAGGTCGTCAACGCCAACGTTCCGATGGCCGAGATGCTCAACTACGCCCCGGCGCTCAACTCCATGACCCAGGGACGGGCGAGCTTCCACATGCACTACTCCCACTACGAAGAGGTCCCGCGCCCGATCCAGGACAAGATCGTGGCGGAGGCACAGAAGAGCGACGACTGACCACCCACCACTGAAGCGGCCGGCCTCCGTGCCGGCCGTCGGTCCCTCCAAAGCCGGGAAGATTCAATCGCGTGGGTTCGAAGCCGACACCTCCTCCGGACTCCCGACAGCCGACCTGGCGGAGCTGGCTGGTTTCAGCCGTCTGCGGCGCATCACTCGTCCTGCTCCACCGCGGACTCTCAGGTACATGGTTCGCCTGGGTGCCCCCGTTGCTCACAATCCCGTTGCTCGTCTTCGTTGGCTACAGGCTCTACGGTTGGCTACTGCGGTTTCTTGCGCTGGTCATCTGGCGTCCAAGCGGAGTGCGCGGGGTACTCGTGTACTCGGAATCTCCGAACTGGCAGGACTACATCGAGAGCAATTGGCTCCCGCGAACAGCGAATCGCCTGACAGTGCTCAACTGGTCGGATCGCCAGGACTGGACGAAGACCCTCGCCGTACGGCTCTTCCGCTACTACGTCGGTACAGTCAGCAATTTCAACCCCAGTGTCGTCCTCTCGCAGGGCCTGCGATGGCCTCTCGTCTTTCGGTGCTTCCATGCGTTCCGCGATGCGAAACACGAGAACTGGGAAGCTCTCAGGGGCATCGAGCAACGGCTCTTCGATGAACTCGATTGATCGAGGAGATCGGTACTGCCGGCAGCGATCACCACCGCCAAGGCTCGAGGGCTCTGAGGAAAGAACGGCCGGCACGGAGGCCGGCCGCTTCAGCAGGCAGGGCTGGCGGGCGGAGGTTGCGATGCCCTCCGACAACAGGGCAGGTCCGGCTGAGCTGGCGGGCGGAGGTCAGGGTGCCCTCCGACGGGGGACAGGCACCAACGGGGCAAGTCTGGGGACTGGCTCCAACGGTGGAGCTACCTCGCAGGCCGGAAATCACACGAACGCCCCAGTTGGAGCCAGTCCCCGGATACAGGTAGTTGGTGCCTGTCCCCCGTCGGAGCGATTCTTGGCCTTGGGAGCAAGAAAAAGGCCGGCCGTTCTGTTCCGCTGGTCTCCCGCTCAGTCTTCGCCGACGAACTCGAGCTTCGCCAGCTCCGCTCCGTCGCCCTTGCGGGGTCCGAGGCGGGTGATGCGCAGGTAGCCGCCCGGACGGTCGGCGTAGCGCGGCGAGATCTCTTCGAAGATCTTCTTGATCAGGTCCCGGTTGGGGATCCAGCGGCGCACCGAACGGCGCGCGTGCACCGTGTCGTTGCGACCGCGGGTGATGATCTTCTCAGCGATCGGCCGCAGCTCCTTGGCCTTCGGGAGCGTTGTGACGATTCCCTCGTTCTCGACCAGCGATGCCAGCTGGTTGCGGAACATCGCCGTGCGATGTGCCGTCGTGCGTCCCAGCTTGCGGCCGCGTACGTTGTGTCTCATGACTCGATTCCCCTACTTCCCTACCCCGGGCGTTTAACCCGGAGCGATCCTCAGATGACCGCGCCGGTGGCCGCCGCGGGGATCTCCATCCCCAAGTGCAGCCCGTGCTTGGCCAGAATGTCCTGTACCTCCTGGAGCGACTTGCGCCCGAAGTTCTTGGTCTCGAGCATCTCCTTCTCGCTGCGCATGACCAGATCCTGGAGAGTGTGGATGTTGGCGTTCTTCAGGCAGTTGGCCGACCGCACCGAGAGATCGAGCTCGTCGATTCGACGTGCCAGGACGGCCTGCAGGCCACTGATCTCCTCGGAGAGCTCCAGCACCGGCTCGTCGCCCATGGTCGCCTCGCGGTCGACGAAGATCGTCAGATGCTCGCGCAGCAAGGTGGCGGCCAGCGAGACGGCCTCTTCCGGGGTGGTGGTGCCGTTCGTCGAGACTTCGAGCACCAGACGCTCGTAGTCGGTGGCACGGCCCAGACGGGCCGCCTCGACGCGATAGTTGACGCGCGACACGGGGCTGTGGACGGAGTCGATCGGAATCCACCCGATACCCATCGTCTCGTCGAAGTTCTTCTCCGCCTCGACGTAGCCGCGTCCGCGACCCACCAACGCCTGGAACTTCAGGTGTCCGCCCTCGTTGACGGTGGCGATCGGCGCCTTGGGATCGAAGATCTCGACCTGAGGATCGCCGGTCAGGTCGCCGGCGGTGGCGACCGCCGGACCCTTCACGTCGAGAGTGAGGACCCGCGGCTCGTCGGAATGCAGAACGAGCGGGATCTCCTTCAGGTTGAGGATCAGATGCGTGACGTCCTCGACCACCCCGGGGATGGAGGAGAACTCGTGCAGGGCGTCCTCGATCTGGATCGCGGTGACGGCCGCACCCTCGATCGACGACAGCAGGCAGCGCCGCATGGCGTTGCCGAGCGTGGTCGCAAAACCGCGCTCGAACGGCTGAGCGATGAACTTCCCGTGTGTCGGAGTCAGAGACTCCTGATCGACCTCAATTCGCTTGGGTCGCTGAAAACCCTTCCAAAGCATGACGTCTCCTTCGTGCTGAATCGACGTTTGTTTCTCGAACCGCTGTGAAGATCCGGCGAGCGGACCTCAGACTCTGCGCCGCTTGCGCGGCCGGCAACCGTTGTGTGGGATGGGCGTCACGTCCTGGATGGACTTCACACCCAACCCGGCGGCCGCGAGTGCCCGGACCGCCGACTCTCGCCCGCCTCCCGGACCCTTGACGCGCACGTCCACCGTTCGCATCCCCACCAGATCCTTGGCCGCGGTGGCGACGTTGCGTGCCGCGACCTGTGCCGCGAAGGGAGTTCCCTTGCGCGAGCCCTTGAACCCGATCCGGCCCGCCGACGACCAGGTCAGCACGTTGCCGGTCGGATCCGAGATGGTGATGACCGTGTTGTTGAAGGTCGCCTGGATGCTGGCTACCCCGTGGGGGACGACCCGCTTCTCCTTCTTGCGACCCGGCTTCTTGCCTTTTCCTGCTCTTGCCATCTATCTCTCCTGGACGGCTCGCGACTACTTCGAGACCTTCTTCTTACCGGCAACGGCCGCGCGGCGCGGGCCCTTGCGGGTACGTGCGTTGGTGTGCGTGCGCTGACCGCGCACCGGCAGGCCACGACGGTGGCGAACACCGCGGTAGCTACCGATCTCCATCAGCCGCTTGATGTTCTGGCCGACCTCCTTGCGCAGATCGCCCTCGACGCGGCCCTCGTCCTGGATCACCTGGCGGATCGCCAGCGCCTCTTCCTCGGTGAGATCGCGGACCTTGGTGGTCTCCCCGACCTTCGCCTTGGCGAGGATCTCCTTCGAGCGAGTGCGACCGATGCCGTGGATATAGGTCAACCCCACCCAGACCTGCTTGTTGGGCGGAAGATCGATACCTGCAATACGAGCCATAACCTCTCCCTATCCCTGACGCTGCTTGTGCTTCGGGTTCTCGCAGATCACCCGGATGACGCCGCGGCGTCGGACGACCTTGCACTTGGGACACATCTTCTTGACGGATGCACGAACTTTCATGACGTCGAACCTCTTCTCTTCGGGTCCGTGACGCGGGCCGATGACGGCGTCGCGACGCGCCCTAACTCCTCAGCCGATAGGTGATTCGCCCTCGGTCGAGGTCGTACGGCGACAGCTCCACTTTGACCTTGTCCCCGGGAAGGATGCGGATGAAGTGCTTGCGCATCTTCCCCGAGATGTGGGCCAACACCTTGTGCCCGTTCTCGAGCTCGACCCGGAACATCGCGTTCGGTAGAGGCTCGACGACGGTTGCCGTTGCTTCGATGGCTTCTTCTTTTGCCACTGTGAACTCCTAGGCGGTTGCGGTTTCCAGACCAGCCTGCTCGACACCGAGCACGCGAGGGCCGGCGTCCGTCAGGGCAACAGAGTACTCGAAATGGGCCGAGAGTGAGCCGTCGTCGGTCCGTGCCGTCCATCCGTCGCGGTCGACCCTCACCCCCGGACCTCCGGCGTTGACCATCGGTTCGATGGCGAGGACCATCCCCGGCTCGAGCTTCGGTCCCTGTCCACGGCGCCCGAAATTCGGCACCTGAGGCTCTTCGTGAAGCGACGTCCCGATGCCGTGCCCGACGAACTCGCGGACGACCGAGTAACCGTGCTGCTCGACGTACTCCTGCACGGCATGACCGATGTCCGACAGCCGGCCACCGACTCGGACCTGTTCGACTGCGAGCTCGAGCGAGTGCCGCGTTACGTCGAGCAGCCGCCCGGTCTCCTCGTCGACCTCGCCGATGCGGAAGGTCCGCGCCGCATCGCCGTAGTAGCCCTGATAGAGCACTCCACAGTCGATGCCGACGATGTCTCCCGAGTCGAGGGGCTCCTCGCTCGGAATCCCGTGGACGATCACGTCGTTGCGCGAAGCGCAGATCGTCGCCGGGAAGCCTTTGTAGTTGAGAAACGCGGGCACGCCGCCGGACTCCCGGATCGTACGCTCCGCGTAACGATCCAGCTCCGCCGTGGTCACCCCCGGCGCGATGCGGGTGGCGATCCCGTCGAGCACGCGATGGACGATCCGGTTGGCCTCGTCCATGAGCTCGATCTCGCCGAGCGTCTTGCGGACCATCAGTCGCTCCCCCCCGCGCCCTCGACAGCCAGTGCCGAGAGAATCGCCGAGTTGACGCCCTCGACCGACTGTGAACCGTCGATGGACAGCAACGAGCCTTCAGCGCTGTAGTGGTCAATCAGGGGTTCGGTCTGTTCGGTGTAGACCGCGAGTCGTTGCCGGATGACGTCTTCCTTGTCGTCGGCGCGACCGCGGCCCAGCATCCGACCGACCAGCTCCTCCACGGGAACATCGATCATGATCACGCCGCTGAGGGTTCGACCGAGATCGGTCAGCACCGAGTCGAGCGTCGCCGCCTGAGGGAGCGTGCGCGGATATCCGTCGAGCAGGAAGCCGCCGGAAGCATCGTCCTGGGCCAGGCGCTGGCGCACGATCTCACCCATGGTGGCGTCGTCGACGAGGTTCCCCGAGGCGACGATCTGCTCGACCCGCTGGCCGAGCTCGCTGCCTTCGGCGATCGCCCCACGGACGATGTCGCCGGTGGAGATGGCCGGAATGCCCAGCCGCTCCGCCAGCAGCGCCGCCTGGGTGCCCTTGCCCGACCCCGGAGGACCGAGCAGCACGAGAGAAAGGGTATCGCTCGTCATGCCCTAGCGTCGCCCCCGGATACGGCCCTTCTTCAGGAAGCCGTCGTAGTTGCGCATCACGAGCTGGCTTTCGATCTGCTGCACGGTGTCCATCGCCACGCCGACCACGATCAGCAGCGAGGTGCCGCCGAAGTAGAAGTTGATGCCCATGCCCTGGGTCACCCAGCCGGGAAGCACCGAGTCGAGCGTCGCCCCGACGAAGGGGAGACCCGCCACATTGATACCGGCGAGGAGGAACTCCGGCAGAACCGACACGGCCGCCAGGTAGCAGGCGCCGACCAGCGTAAGGCGGGTCAGGATGCGGTCGATGTACTCGGCCGTCCGGCGTCCCGAGCGGATACCCGGAATGAAGCCACCGTACTTGCGCATGTTCTCCGCCGTGTCGGCCGGATTGAAGATGATCGAGACGTAGAAGTAGCAGAAGAAGACGATCGCCACCACGTACATCAGGTAGTAGATCGGCTGACCCCAGCTGATGTAGCCGGCGATCGTCTGCAGCCACTCGTTCTGGAACAGACCGGCGATGGTCGACGGAATCGTCACCACGGAACTGGCGAAGATGACCGGGATGACACCGGCGGTGTTCACACGCAGCGGCAGGTAGGTGTTCTGCCCACCGTACACACGGCGCCCCACGACCCTCTTGGCGTACTGCACCGGGACGCGTCTCTGGGCCCGCTCCATGTAGACGATGAAGGCGGTCACCGCCAGCATGAAGATAGCGAGGACGAGGACGGCGATAATGTTGAGGTTGCCGGTGCGGACGTTGTTGAGCGTATCGATGATGGCGTTCGGCAGTCCGACGACGATGCCCGAGAAGATGATCAGCGAGATGCCGTTGCCGACACCACGCTCGGAGATCTGCTCACCCAGCCACATGACGAACGCACAGCCCGTGGTCAGGGTCAGCACCGTGACGAAACGGAAACCCCATCCCGGACTCGGCACCAGCACGCCGCCGCCCGGTGTCGTCTGACGCTCCAGGAAGAGCGCGATGGTCGTCGACTGGATGATCGAGATGACCACCGTCCCGTAGCGGGTGTACTGGGTGATCTTCTTGCGCCCCATCTCGCCCTCTTTCGAGAGCTTCTCGAGGTAGGGCACGACCACCGTGAGCAGCTGCAGAATGATCGACGCGGTGATGTAGGGCATGATGCCCAGCGCGAAGACCGCCACCTTGCTGAAGCTTCCACCGGTAAAGGTGTTGATGAAGCCCAGGAAGGTTCCCTGGAGCGATGCCGCGAACTCCAGCAACGCCTCCGGATCGACGCCGGGCGTCGGAATGTTCGACCCCACCCGGTAGACGGCCAGCAGGCCGAATGTGAACAGCAGCCGCTTGCGCAGCTCCGGAATGGCGAAGATGTTGCGGAAGCTCTCTAGCACGTGCCGATCACCTCACAGCTTCCGCCGGCTTGCTCGATCTTCTCGCGAGCCGTCTGGCTGAACTTGTGTGCTTTGACCGTCAGTCCGGCCTCGATGTCGCCCTGACCGAGAATCTTCACCATCTCGCCCTTCTTGATCCAGCCGATCTCGACCAGACGCTCGGGCGTGACCTCTCCATCGAGCTGCGCGAGCCGCCCGACGTTGATCACCGCGTACTCGGTGCGGAAGAGGTTGTTGAATCCCCGCTTCGGCACACGACGCACCAGCGGCATCTGACCGCCCTCGAAACCGAGTCGACGGCTGAAGCCGGAGCGGGAGCGCTGGCCCTTGTGGCCGCGACCGGCCGTCTTGCCCAGGCCTGAGCCCGGTCCGCGGCCGACGCGGCGACGCGCTTTTCGACTGCCCTTGGCGGGCGAAAGATCATGCAGCTTCATTGTCCCAATCCTCGTGTGAGCCAGTCTCGTGTGAGCCCATCCCAGTTTGAGCTAGTCCTCGAGCACCCTCACCAGGTGCGAGATCTTCTTGACCATGCCGCGCACCGCGGGGGTGTCCTGCCGCTCCACCACGTGGCGGATACGGCGCAGCCCGAGGCTACGCAGCACTTCGCGCTGCGGCGCCGGGCGCCCGATGGCGCTGCGGACCTGCTCGATCCGGATCGTGTTGGTGTTGTCAGCCATTTTGTTCGTCCTCGGACCCGGCCCCTCAGGCGCCGGCTTCCGCCTCGGCCACCTCGACGTCACCGCCCTCGGCGGCGTCGGTCGGGGGCGCCTCGGTCTCGACACGAGCCACCAGCGGCTTCGCGATGCGCTCGGTGCGCAACTGCAGCAGCGCTCGCATCGTCGCCTTGACCACGTTGGTCGGGTTCTTCGAGCCCAGCGACTTGGTCAGGATATCCTGCACACCGACACTCTCGAGCACGGCACGTACCGGACCGCCCGCGATGACGCCGGTGCCCTCGGAGGCGGGCTTGATGAGCACCCGA
Organism: Candidatus Multivoradales bacterium; assembly: GCA_965223875.1. Lineage (GTDB taxonomy): Bacteria > Acidobacteriota > Thermoanaerobaculia > Multivoradales > JAHEKO01 > CBDCXS01. The sequence continues at coordinate 1,253,587 of OZ245024.1, forward strand.
CTCGAAGTGTGGATTCCGATCGACTCGTGCGGGATCGTGGTACCGGTGAGCGGAATCTCCACCAGGTTCTTCTTCGCCCCGTCCACACCCTTGCGGATGGCGACCGGAACCTCCTTCGCCTTGCCGATGCCGTAGCCGACCCGACCGGCACCGTCGCCGATGACGACGAGCGCCGTGAAGGCGAAGTTCTTACCGCCCTTGACCACTTTGGTCACGCGGTTGATGTGGACGACCTGCTCGTAGAACTCGGTGTCTCGTTGAAAATCCCTTTGCACAGCCAGCTCCTTAGAACTCCAGGCCCTTGGATCGGGCGCCGTCGGCCAGTTCCTTGACCTTCCCGTGATACAGGTATCCACCCCGGTCGAACACGCACCGCTCGATGCCCTGCGCCTTGGCGCGCTCGGCGATCATCTCGCCGACCGCCCGCGCCGCGAGCTTGGACCCGGCGCCCGATTCCAGCGCCTCGCTGACAGCCGCCTCCCGCGAGCTGGCCTGAGCCAACGTATTGCCGGCGAGGTCGTCGATCAGTTGCGCGTAGACGTACCGGGCGCTCTTGAACACCGCCAGACGCGGCCTCTCGGCCGTACCCGCGACGCGACCGCGGACCCGCTTGTGGGCCCGCTTTCGACGGTTTCTCTTCTCCACTGCGTTCGCCATCTTGCTTCTCCCGGAACCGACTAGGCGCCGGCTCCAGCCTTGCCGACCTTGCGTCGGATGATCTCGTCGGCATACTTGATTCCCTTGCCCTTGTAGGGCTCGGGCTTGCGCAGGCTGCGAATCTCGGCCGCCACCTGGCCGACCTGCTGCCGGTCGGCACCCGACACGGTCAGCCTGTTCGACTTGTCGACCTCGACGCTGATTCCCTCGGGAATCGCGAAGACGACCGGATGCGAGTAGCCCAGGGCGAGATGGATCTCCTTACCCTGGACCTCCGCGCGGTAGCCGACGCCGTTGATCTCGAGAACCTTCGAGAATCCCTCCGACACGCCGTGGACGGCGTTTGCGAGAAGGGCACGGGTCAGACCGTGCATGGCGCGGTCAGGGCCGGCATCGCTGCGCCGGGCGACCCGGATCTCGCCATCCTCGATGGTCACGTCCATACGTGCACCCACCTGCTGCGAGACCTTGCCCTTGGGGCCCTCGGCGACGAACAGGTCCTCGGTCAGGGAGACCTTGATGCCGTCGGGCACCGGGATCGGTTGTCTTCCGATTCGTGACATCTTCGCGCTCCTACCAGACCTGACAGACGACCTCGCCACCGATGCCGCGCTCGCGCGCCTCGGCGTCGGTGACCAGGCCCTGCGAGGTCGAGATGATCTCCATGCCGATACCGGCCAGAACCGGCCGGATCTCGGCCGCCTTGCGATAGACGCGCCGGCCGCCGGTGCTGACGCGCTGCAGATGCTGGATCGCCGGCAGGCCGTCGGGCGTGTAATTGAGGGAGATCCGCAGGGTGTCGTTGGGCTCCCCATCGAGAACCTCGACCTCGCCGACGAAACCCTCCTCTTCGAGGATTCGGCAGATACCGAGCTTCATCCGCGACGACGGGATGTCGACACGATCGTGCTTCGCCTGGTGGGCGTTGCGAATCTGCGTCAACAGATCGGAAATCGGATCGACACGGCTCATGCGTTGCTCTCCTCGGCGTCGTCGCCGCCACGCGGCCGCTCGAACGGCATGCCGAGCTCGCGCAGTAGGTAGAAGGCCTGCTCGTCGTTGTCGGCCGACGTCACGATGGTCACGTTGAGACCCTTGGGCTTGTCGACCTTGTCGTAGTCCACGTCCGGGAAGGCCAGATGGTCCTTGACTCCCAGGGTGTAGTTGCCACGGCCGTCGAAGCTCCCCGCCGGAACACCCCGGAAATCGCGAACTCGCGGCAGCGCCGTCGAGATCAGGCGATCGAGGAACTCCCACATGCGCGGCCCACGCAGCGTGACGCGGCAGCCGATGGGCATACCCTCACGAAGCTTGAAGGCCGCGATCGACTTCTTGGCCTTGGTGATCACCGGCTTCTGGCCGGCGATCGCGGCGAGCTCCTCGACCGCTCCGTCGAGAATCTTGACGTTCTGGGTCGCCTCGCCCAGCCCCATGTTGAGGACGATCTTCTCGAGACGGGGAACCGCCATCGTATTGTCGATGCCGAACTCCTTGCGGAGCTTTCCCATCGCCTCGTCCGTGTACATCCGCTTCAGGCGCGGGACGTATCCCGGCTGCCCGGCTGCGGTCACGTTGTCTGTGCTGTTCGCCATCTCGATCTCTTCCGACTGATTGCTTCTCGCGGGGGGCTCAGCTGAACACCGCTCCGCTCTTCTTCGCCACCCGGGCGCCCGAGCCGTCTTCCAGACGCTTGCGCCCGACCCGCGTCGGCTGACCGCTCTCGGGGCAGATCAGCTTCAGGTTTGAAATGTGAATCGGCGCCTCGCGCTCCAGGATTCCGCCCTGGATCTGGCGACCCGGATTGGCACGCTCGTGCTTCTTCACCATGTTGGCGTGCTCGACGAGCGCCGTCCCGTCGGTCGGGAAGACGCGCATCACGCGCCCCCGGACACCCTTGCTGCGTCCGGCGATGACCATCACCTCGTCGTTCTTCTTGATTTTGACCTTCATGTGTTGCTCCGCATATCTCGACGCCGACTCAGAGAACCTCGGGCGCCAGCGAGACGATCTTCATGAAGCGCTTCTCGCGCAGCTCGCGAGCGACCGGACCGAAGACACGCGTGCCGACCGGCTCGCGGGCCTCGTTGATCAGAACTGCCGAGTTGGTGTCGAAACGGATGTAGCTGCCGTCCTTGCGACGGTGAGCCCGCCGCGTCCGGACGATGACAGCGCGCACCACGGTGCCCTTCTTGATCGTGCCGTCCGGCGAAGCCTCCTTGACGGAAGCCGTGATCACGTCGCCGAGACCGCCGTAGGTCGCCGCCGTTCCACGAAGGTGGATGCACGCCAGGCGCCGGGCGCCGGAGTTGTCGGCAACATCCAAAATGGTCCCCATCTGGATCATCGCGTCAGATCTCCTCCGCCCGCTGCAGGATCTCCTTCACCCGCCAACGCTTGGTCTTCGACATCGGCCTCGAGGCCACCACCAGGACGCGATCTCCCGCCCGGGTCTCGTTCGCCGGGTCGTGTGCGTACAGCTTCGACGTCCTCTTGTAGCGGCGCCGGTAGAGCCGGTGCACCGCGGTCTTCTCGATCGCCACGACAGCCGTCTTCTCCATCGGGCTGTCGAGAACGGTACCGACCAGGGTCTGCTCGACCTTCTTGGCGGACGCCTCGACGGGCGTTTCGTTCGCTTCACTCATCTCTTCCTACCCTCACTCAAGCCTTCTCTCGCAGCACCGTGAGCACACGCGCGAGATCCCTGCGCACCTGGCTGATCTTCGACGGATTGTCGATCTGGCCAGTGACCTTCTGCAGACGCAGCGCGAACATCTGTGCCGCAAGCTCGCGCTCCTTCTCGTGGAGGTCCTCCACGGTCTGTTCTCTCAGCTCGGATGCCTTCATATCGTCTTCGTCCTTCCGACCCGGCTGTTAGGCCAGCTCCTGGCTGCGCGACAGGAATCGCGTCTTGACGCCGAACTTGTGGGTCGCCAGGCGAACCGCCTCGCGAGCGATGTCCTCGGGAACACCCTCGAGCTCGAAGAGAACCCGTCCGGGGCGAACGACGGCGACCCACTCCTCCGGGTTGCCCTTACCCTTACCCATGCGGGTCTCGAGCGGCTTCTTGGTGATCGGCTTGTCCGGGAAGACCCGGATCCAGACCTTTCCACCGCGCTTCATGGCACGGGTGATGGCGATACGGCCGGCCTCGATCTGCCGCGCCGTGACCCATCCGGCCTCGGTTACCTGAAGCCCGAAATCGCCGAACGAAAGACGGTCGCCGCCCTTGGCCCGCCCACGGCGGCGCCCACGGTGACGCTTCCTGTACTTGACCTTCTTCGGCATCAACATGACCGCACCTCCTCAAACCCGAGCTCCGGGCAAAGCGCTCCCGCGGTCATGTAGCGGGTGTCTCGGTACTCCGAGCCCACTGTCCGCAGTGCGTCTAGCAACATCGTGAAATCTCCCTTTGCCTAGCCGGTGGCCATCATCTGCGGGCGGCCCTTCTCGCGGTGCATGTCGCCCTTGTAGATCCATACCTTGACGCCGATGACACCGTAGGTGGTGTTCGCCTCGGCAACGCCGTAGTCGATATCGGCCTTGAGGGTGTGGAGCGGCAGACGCCCCTCCTGGTACCACTCGGTGCGCGCGATCTCGTGGCCGCCCAGGCGACCGGCGAGCATGATCTTCACGCCCTTCGCTCCGAACCGGAACGCCGACTCCATCGACTTCTTCATCGCCCGGCGGAACATCACGCGCCGCAGCAGCTGGTGGGCGATCGACTCGGCGACCAGCTGCGCATCGAGCTCGGGCCGCTGGATCTCCTGAATGTTGATGTGAACCGGGCGTCCCATCTGCTTCATCAGGTCGTCACGCAGCTTGTCCACCTCGGCGCCCTTGCGACCGATGATGATTCCGGGGCGCGCGGTGTGGATGGTGACGCGCAGGCGGTCCGCGGCCCGCTCGATGTCGATCTCGCTGACGCCGGCGTGGAACAGCCGTTTCTTGAGCTGCTGACGAAGCGCGATGTCTTCCTTCAGCGTGTCGGCGTACTGCTTGCCCTCGGCGTACCAGCGCGAGTGCCACTTCTTGTTGAAGACGAGTCGAAACCCGTACGGGTGCGTTTTCTGACCCACTGACGATTCTCCTTAGGCCTCTTCCCGGCGGGAATCCAACTTGATCGTTATGTGACTCTGACGCTTGAGGATGCGGAACGCCCGACCCATGGGTTGCGGGCGGATCCGCTTCAGCGTAGGACCGCCGTCGACGGAGATCTCCTTGACGTAGAGCCGGTCCAGGTCGAGGTGCTCGTCGCGATTCTCGGCATTGGCGATCGCCGACCGCAGCAACTTGGCGAGCGGCGCCGCGGCGTGCTTCTTGCTGAACTGGAGGATGCGCGCCGCGTCCTCGACCGAGCGCCCACGCACCTGGTCGGCGACCAGACGCACCTTCTGCGGCGACGCCTGCAGGTAACGAAGTCTCGCTGTCACTTCCATCTCTCGGTCTCCCGGCTACCTAGCGCCTCTGCGCCAGCCGCTCCCGCTTGCCACCGATGTGGCCCCTGAAGGTCCGGGTCATCGCGAACTCGCCCAGCTTGTGGCCGACCAGGTTCTCGGAGACGAAGACCGGGATGAACTTGTGACCGTTGTGGACGGCGATCGTGTGGCCGACCATCTCCGGGATGATCGTTGAACGCCGCGACCAGGTCTTGATGACCCGGTTCTCCTTGGTCGCGTCGAGGGCCAGCACCTTCTTGAGCAGGTGCTCGTCGATGAAGAAACCCTTCTTGAGTGAGCGTGCCATAGTTCTCTCGCCTCCGCCCTACTTCTTCTTGCGACGACGCACGATCATCGGATCGGTGCGCTTGTTGTTGCGCGTCTTGTAGCCCTTTGTGGGCTTGCCCCAGGGCGTACAGGGATGGCGGCCGCCGGAGCTCCGGCCCTCGCCACCACCCATCGGGTGGTCCACCGGGTTCATCACGACGCCACGGTTGTGGGGCCGGCGGCCCTGCCAACGCTTGCGCCCGGCCTTGCCCAGCGAAATGTTCTCGTGATCGGAGTTGCCGACCTGTCCGATGGTGGCGTAGCAGTTCAGGTGAACCTTGCGCACCTCGCCCGACGGCAGCTTGACCTGGGCGTAGGAGCCCTCCTTCGCCATCAGCTGCGCGCCGGCACCGGCACTGCGCACCATCTGACCGCCCTTGCCGATCTTGAGCTCGACGTTGTGGATGATCGTGCCCTGCGGAATCAGCCGCAGCGGCATCGCGTTGCCGACGTTGACCGGCACGCCCTCACCCGCGAGCACCTCGGCGCCCATCTTGAGCCCCTGGGGCGCCAGGATGTAACGCTTCTCGCCATCCGCGTAGTGCAGCAGAGCGATCCGGGCCGAGCGATTCGGGTCGTACTCGACCGCCGCCACCGTCGCCGGAACACCATGCTTGTCGCGCCGGAAATCGATGACGCGGTAGCGCCGTTTGTGGCCGCCACCACGGAAACGGACGGTCGTGCGGCCCTTGTTGTTGCGGGCGCCGATCCGCTTCTTGCCCTTGGTGAGCGACTTCTCGGGCCGTGACCGGGTGATCTCGTCGAACGACGAGACCTCCTGGAAACGGCGCGCCGGATTGGTCGGCTTGTATCTGCGAATTGCCATAGCTCTAGCTTTCTCTGAAGCTCGAGGAATCAGACACCCTCGAAGAACTCGATCGGCTTCTCGCCGTCCGCCAGACGGACGTAGGCCTTCTTCCAGTCTGGGCGACGCCCGACGTAGCGCCCCTGACGGCGCTCCTTGCCGCGGACGCGAGCGATGCGCACCTCGGCGACCTTGCTGTTGAACTGAGCCTCGACCGCGCGCTTGACCTCGATCTTGTTGGCTCGCATGCTCACCTCGAAGGCCACGATGTTGCGGTCGTCGCGCAACTCGGTCGCCTTCTCGGTGATCAGGGGACGAATGATGATCTCTTCCGGTCTCATGAGGCCAGAACCTCCGTCAGTCGGCCGAGGCTGCGCTCGGAGAGCACCACGTGGGTGCGATCGACCACGTCGTAGACGTTCAGTCCCAAAGCGTCGACCGTCTTGACCCGCGGGTTGTTGCGCGCCGCGAGCTGAAGCGGCTCGTTGTCCCACTGATCGACCAGCAGCGTCTTCCCCTCGAGACCGAGACCCTCGAGCGCCCGGGCCAGATCCGCGGTCTTGTGCGACTCGAGCTCCAACGACTCGAGAACCACGATGCCGTCCGACTGGAGCTTGCGTGACAGCGCCGACCTGAGCGCGTTGCGCTTCTCACGCGCCGAGAGCTTCTTCTCGTACGAGCGCGGCTGCGGACCGTGGACCGTGCCTCCCTTGCGCCACAGAGGACTCCTGACGCTGCCCGCGCGGGCACGGCCGGTCCCCTTCTGACGCCAGGGCTTGCGACCCGACCCGGAAACCTCGGCACGCCCCTTGACCTTGTGCGTGCCGCTACGGCGCGCCGCACGGATCGCCTCGACCGCGAGATAGATGAGGTGCTCGCGATAGGGGGCGCCGAAGATCGACTCATCGAGGTCGATCTCCTTGACCTGCTTGTTCTGGAGGTTCCTGACTGGAACTTTCATCGTCGTGGCCATCTCTCACTCTCCGCGACTAGCCGCGCCTGGCGCGCTGAATCGCGACGTAGCCGTTGTTCGGTCCCGGAACGGGACCCTTGAGAAAGAGGAGGTTGCGATCCGCCTCGACCCGCACCACGCGAACGTTCTTGGTCGTCACGCGCTTGCCGCCCATGCGACCGGGCAGCTTCTGGCCCGGAAAGACACGCGACGGATCCGACGCCTGCCCCACCGAGCCGGGTGCGCGGTGGAACATCGAGCCGTGAGTGGCCCGACCACCGGCGAATCCATGACGCTTCATCACGCCCTGGAAGCCCTTACCCTTCGAGGTGCCGACCACATCGACGTAGTCGTCGACGGCGAAGATCGAAGCGTCGACCTCCGCCCCGAGCTCGATGGCGTCCTCGGCCTCCTCACCGGAGGCCTCCGCGATCGCGAACTCGGCGATGCGGCGCGTCGGTGCGACACCGGCCTTCGCGAAGTGCCCGCGGCGCGGCTTGGTGACACGACGGGGCGGAACCTCCTCGACCAGGCCGAGCTGAACCGCCTCGTACCCGTCGGTCTCCACGGTCTTACGCTGGACCACGACGCACGGCCCGGCCTTGACGACGGTGACGGGAATGACTGTCCCGTCCTCGTCGAAGACCTGAGTCATGCCGATCTTCTTGCCCAGAATGCCTTCCATCTCAACTGCTCCCAATTCTCGTTCGCCCGCGATCCGCTCAGTTGCCGAAGGCCTTGATCTCGACATCGACACCCGCCGGCAGCTCGAGCTTCATCAGGGCATCGACGGTCTGACCAGTCGGCTCATAGATGTCGAGCAGCCTCTTGTGGGTGCGGATCTCGAACTGCTCGCGAGACTTCTTGTCGATGTTGGGCGACCGGTTCACCGTGTACTTCGAAATGCGGGTGGGAAGCGGAATCGGTCCCACCACCCGTGCCCCCGTACGGCGCGCCGTATCGACGATCTCGTGCGTCGACGAATCCAGAATGCGGTAGTCGAACGCCTTGAGACGTATGCGGATCTTCTCGTCCATTATCCAGAGCTCCTGCGACCGGGCGACTCGCCCTTACTCGACGATCTCGGTGACGGTCCCGGCACCGACGGTGCGGCCGCCCTCGCGAATCGCAAAGCGAACGCCCTGCTCCATCGCGATCGGAGCGATCAGCTCCACCGACAGGTTCACGTTGTCGCCCGGCATCACCATCTCGGTGCCCTCGGGCAGCTCCGCCGCACCCGTCACGTCCGTCGTGCGGAAGTAGAACTGAGGACGGTACCCCTGGAAGAACGGCGTGTGACGCCCGCCCTCCTCCTTGGTCAGGATGTAGACCTCGCCCTTGAACTTCGTGTGCGGAGTGATCGAGCCCGGCTTGGCCAGCACCTGACCACGCTCCACCTCGTCCTTCTTCGTACCCCGCAACAGGATCCCGACGTTGTCACCCGCCTGACCCTCGTCCAGGAGCTTGCGGAACATCTCCACACCCGTCACCACCGTCTTGTCCGTGTCACGGATACCGACGATCTCGATCTCCTCGCCGACCTTGATGATCCCCCGCTCGATGCGGCCCGTCACCACCGTCCCACGACCCGAAATCGAGAAAATGTCCTCGATCGGCATCAGGAACTCCTTGTCGACGTCGCGCTCCGGCTCCGGTATGTAGCTGTCGCAAGCCTCCATCAGCTCGAAGATCGACGCGCACTCCGCCGAGTCCGGATCCTCGGACTCCAGAGCCTTCAGAGCCGAACCGCGAACGATCGGAATGTCGTCGCCCGGAAACTCGTACTGGCTCAAAAGCTCCCGAATCTCGAGCTCCACAAGGTCCAGAAGCTCCTCGTCGTCCACCATGTCGCACTTGTTCATGTACACCACGATGTGCGGCACGTTCACCTGACGAGCCAGAAGCACGTGCTCGCGTGTCTGAGGCATCGGACCGTCAGCCGCCGACACCACCAGGATCGCACCGTCCATCTGCGCCGCGCCCGTGATCATGTTCTTCACGTAGTCCGCGTGACCCGGACAGTCCACATGCGCGTAGTGACGGTTCTCCGACTCGTACTCCACGTGAGCCGTCGCGATCGTGATGCCGCGCTCGCGCTCCTCGGGAGCCTTGTCGATCGAATCGAACGCCACGAACTCTGCCAGCCCCTTCGCCGCCAGAGTCTTCGTGATCGCTGCCGTCAACGTCGTCTTGCCATGATCCACGTGACCGATCGTCCCGATGTTCACGTGCGGCTTCGTTCGCTCAAACTTCTCCTTCGCCATACGTCCTCCTCGTCCCTGCTCCGCTCGGGCCCCTAGCCTAGCCTGCGGCCTTGGCGATGATCTCCTCACTCACGTTCTTCGGTGCCTGCTCGTACGCGGCGAACTGCATCGTGTAGTTCGCCCTTCCCTGGGTCTGCGAGCGCAGATCCGTGGCGTATCCGAACATCTCGGCAAGCGGCACACGGCAGGTGATGACCTGCGCGTTGCCGCGCCCTTCCATCTGTTGCACGCGCCCGCGGCGCGATGTGATGTCGCCGATCACGTCGCCCATGTACTCCTCGGGCGTCACGACCTCGACGGCCATGACCGGCTCCAGCAAGACCGGATCGGCCTTTTTCCAGGCATCCTGGAGCGCCATCGACCCGGCGATCTTGAAGGCGACCTCCGACGAGTCGACCTCGTGGAAGCCACCGTCGTAAAGATCGACCTCGAGCGAGGTCATCGGGAACCCGGCCAGTGGCCCGGTCTCCATCGCCTCGGCGATCCCCTGCTCGACCGGCTTGATGAACTCCCTGGGGATGGTGCCGCCGGTTATCTCGTTGTTGAAGACGAGCCCCTCGTCCTCGCCCCGGCGCAGCCGGATCTTGCAGTGACCGAACTGACCCCGACCACCCGACTGACGGACGAAGCGACCCTCGCCCTCGGCCTCGCCGGCGATGGTCTCCTTGTAGGCGACCTGGGGACGACCGACGTTGGCACCGACGTTGAACTCGCGCACCAGGCGGTCGGTGATGATCTCGAGATGAAGCTCACCCATACCGGAGATCAGCGTCTGACCGGTGTCGGGATCGGTGTGCACCCGGAAGGTGGGATCCTCCTGCATCAGCTTCTGCAGGGCCTGGGCGAGCTTCTCCTGATCGGCCTTGGTCTTGGGCTCGATCGACACGGCGATGACCGGCTCGGGGAACTGCATCGACTCGAGCTGGATCGGGTTCTTCGGATCACAGATCGTGTCGCCGGTGGTGACGCCGCGCAGCCCCACGGCCGCGGCGATATCGCCGGCCCAGACCTCCGAGAGCTCCTCGCGCTTGTTGGCGTGCATCTGCAGCAGTCGCCCGATGCGCTCCTTGCGCCCTTTCGAGACGCTCAGCACCTGCGCCCCCGACTCGACACTTCCCGAGTAGACCCGGAAGTAGGCCAACTGGCCGACGAACGGATCGGTGATGATTTTGAAGACCAGCGCGGCGAAGGGCTCGTCGTCGGACGACTTGCGCTCCCGCGGCGTATGGGTGGTCGGGTCCTCGCCGGTGATCGGCGGGACGTCGAGCGGCGACGGCAGGTACTCGACAACAGCGTCGAGCAGCGGCTGGACACCCTTGTTCTTGAAGGCGCTGCCGCAGAGCACCGGCTGAAGCCGGTTGCTCACCGTCGCCCGGCGCAGCGCGGCGCGCAGCTCGTCGTTGGTGATCTCCTCGCCCGAGAGGTACTTCTCGAGCAGGTCATCGTCGGTCTCGGCGATCGCCTCGACCATCCGCTCGCGGGCGGCCAGCGCCTGATCGGCGAGCTCCTCCGGAATCTCGTGGGTCTCGCTCTCGGCGCCGAGGCTCTCGTCCTTGTAGGCGATGCCCTTCATCTCGATGACATCGATGATGCCGGTGAGGTGATCCTCTTTCCCCCAGGGAAGCTGGATCACCACGGGCTTGGCCTCGAGGCGGCTCTTCATCATCGAGACGGTGCGCTCGAAGTCGGCGCCGACACGGTCCATCTTGTTGACGAACGCCAGGCGCGGCACCTCGTAGCGGTCGGCCTGACGCCAGACCGTCTCCGACTGCGGCTCGACGCCGGCGACGGCGTCGAAGACCGCTACGGCGCCGTCCAGGACGCGAAGGGAGCGCTCGACCTCGGCAGTGAAGTCGACGTGCCCCGGAGTGTCGATGATGTTGACCCGGTGATCGCTCCAGAAACAGGTCGTCGCGGCGGCCGTGATGGTGATGCCGCGCTCCTGCTCCTGAACCATCCAGTCCATGGTGGCGGCGCCGTCATGGACCTCACCGATCTTGTAGTTGACGCCTGTGTAATAGAGGATGCGCTCGGTAGTCGTCGTCTTACCGGCATCGATATGCGCCATGATCCCGATATTTCGGGTGCGTTGTAGAGATACCTTGCGAGCCATCGCTCTTCACCATGCTCGAGCGCGAAACCAACCTGCCGCCAAACGACGTTCGATTCCTCAGACCTCGGAGCTCCTAGACGTTGCTGCTACTTCGATTCCCCCCGGTTTCCTGTGTCTCCGGGACTACCACCGATAGTGCGCGAAGGCCTTGTTGGCCTCGGCCATACGGTGGGTGTCTTCCTTCTTCTTGATCGCGGCGCCACGCCCCTCGGCCGCATCGAGAAACTCCCCGGCGAGCTTCTCTCTCATCGTCTTCTCACCGCGCGCCCGCGCGCTCGCGATCAACCATCGGAACGACAGGGCGAGCCGGCGGTTCGGACGGACCTCGACGGGCACCTGATAGGTGGAGCCACCGACGCGGCGCGACTTGACCTCGAGAGTCGGCTTGACGCTCTCGATCGCCTTCTTGAAGGCCTTCATCGGATCCTCGCCCGAACGCTCCTCGATCAGGTCGAGAGCCTGATACAGGGTCTTCTCGGCGACGGTCTTCTTGCCGTCCTTCATCAACACGTTGATGAATCGGGTCACCAGCTGCGAGTTGTAGATCGGGTCCGGCAGGACCTCTCGCTTGGGAACTTCACGCCGTCTCGGCATCTCGATCGACTCTCCTGAACCGCCAGCGGCGCCTACTTGGGCCGCTTCGCTCCGTACTTGGACCGACGCTGGCGACGATCCTCGACACCCATCGCATCCAGGGTGCCGCGAATGACGTGATACCGGACACCCGGGAGATCCTTCACACGACCCCCGCGAATGAGCACGATCGAGTGCTCCTGCAGGTTGTGGCCGACTCCCGGGATGTAGGTCGTGACTTCAATGCCATTGGTCAAGCGGACTCGAGCCACCTTGCGCAGCGCCGAGTTCGGCTTCTTCGGCGTCTGGGTGTAGACGCGCACACAGACGCCCCGCTTCTGCGGCGAGCTCTGCAGAGCCGGACTCTTCGTCTTCGACTTGATGCGCTTGCGCCCCTTGCGGACGAGCTGTTGAATCGTTGGCATTCCTTGAATCTCTCCCGAAAACCCGGTTTTGCCCCGCAGCAACCCCCGGAGAGCTCAGTCGAAATGACCGAGCTCGGCCCCGGCAGTCACCGCTTTTGAGTGAGACTATTCCAGGCCTACTTCACCCCTAGGTTTTCCAGGGGGAAAACCGGCTAAGAGTAGCAATGCGCTACCCCTCCGTCAAGGCCCGAATTGCCTCGTTTTCCTGTCTTCTACCCTTACGCTTCGCTTCCTGCTGCGTCGGAACATAGCCGGTGCCTGGCAGCACCGACGCGCCCCGATCGATCTCACCGAGCGGTGGCCACTCGCGCTGTCGACTACTCCGTCGAGCGCACCACCTCCGGCAGAGTGCGAATGTCCTGGTCGCTGAACTCGAAGAACAGCTCCTCCTCGTCGTCGTCGATCTCCATCGGCGCCGGCTCCTCCATGTGGAAGTCATGGTAGTAGGACATTCCGGTGCCGGCCGGGATCAGGCGGCCGACGATGACATTCTCTTTCAGACCGAGCAGATGATCGACCTTTCCGGTGATCGCCGCCTCGGTCAGTACGCGCGTGGTCTCCTGGAAGCTCGCCGCCGAGATGAAGCTGTCGGTCGACAGCGACGCCTTGGTGATACCGAGCAGCAACGGACGCCCGATGGCGGCCTCGCCACCGGCGGTCGCGACCCGCTCGTTCTCCTCGCGGAAGCGCCAGCGGTCCACCTGCTCGTCGATCAGGAACTCGGTGTCGCCGACGTCCTCGATCTTCACCGAGCGCATCATCTGGCGCACGATCACCTCGATGTGCTTGTCGTTGATGCTGACGCTCTGTGAGCGGTAGACCTCCTGGACCTTGTCGACCAGGTAGCGCTGCAACTCGGTCTCGCCGAGAACCTTGAGCACATCGTGCGGGTTGATCGGACCGTCGATGAGTGGATCACCGGCGTGGACCCGATCGCCTTCCTGCACGTTGATGTGTACCGAACGGGGCACCATGTAGTCGCGCACCTCGCCCGAGTCGCTCTCGACGCTGAGCTTGCGCATGCCCTTGGTGATATCGCCGATGGCGACGGTACCGTCGATCTCGGTGATGATCGCCGGCTCCTTCGGGCTGCGCGCCTCGAAGAGCTCGACCACTCGCGGCAGACCACCGGTGATGTCCTTCGTCTTGGTGGTCTCGCGCGGGATCTTCACCAGGATATCGCCCGGATGGACCCGGTCGCCCTCCTGCACGGCCAGATGGGATCCGGTCGGCAGCAGATAGCGCTTCGACTGGTTGCCGCGCCCCTGGACGATGATCGTCGGCGAGCGCTTCTCGCTCTGCATCGCCTCGACGATGATGCGCTGTGACAGGCCGGTGACCCGGTCGGTCTCTTCGCGCAGATTCTCGCCCTCGACGATCTCGACGAACTCGACCTTGCCCGAGATCTCGCTCAAGATGGCCGAGGTGAACGGATCCCACTCGACGAGCTCGGTACCCCGGTCGACCTCCTGACCGTCACGCACCAGAAGGCGCGAGCCGTAGGTCAGGGCGTAACGCTCGAGCTCGCGGCTGTGCTGATCGACGAGGACCAGCTTTCCGCTGCGATTGATGACCACCAGCTCGCCGCTCTTCGAGTCGACCGTGTTGACGTTGATGAACTTGACGTGGCCGGCGTTGGTCGAGACATGCTTCGACTGTTCCGAGACGCGACTCGCCGTACCGCCGTAGTGGAAGGTCCGCATGGTGAGCTGCGTACCGGGCTCGCCGATCGACTGCGCGGCGATGACACCGACCGCGTTACCGATGTCCACCAGGCCGCCGGTCGCGAGATCGCGGCCGTAGCAGGCGCAGCAGACACCGCGACGGGTCTCGCAGGTCAGTACCGAGCGGATCTTCACCATCTCGATACCGGCACCCTGGATCGCGTTGGCGAGCTCTTCGGTGATCATCTGGCCGATCTCGACCAGGACCTCGCCGTTCATCGGATCGCGGATCTCGTCCTGACTGGTACGACCGACGATGCGGTCACGCAGCGGCTCGAGAATGTCGCCACCCTCCATGATCGCGGTGACGTAGATGCCGTCGATCGTGCCGCAGTCCTCCTCGCTCACGATGACGTCCTGAGCGACGTCGACCAGACGGCGCGTCAGGTAGCCGGAATCGGCGGTCTTCAAGGCCGTATCGGCCAGGCCCTTGCGGGCTCCGTGAGTCGAGATGAAGTACTCGAGCACCGACAGACCCTCGCGGAAGTTCGCGGTGATCGGGGTCTCGAGGACCTCGCCGGAGGGCTTCGACATCAGACCGCGCATGCCGGCCAGCTGCCTGACCTGCTCGCGCGAGCCTCGCGCTCCCGAATCGGCCATCAGACGGATCGGGTTGGACTCGCCAGAGGCCTCCTCGCGCTCGGCCATGTCTTCGAACATCTCCTCCGAGACGCGCTCGGTGACGCGATGCCAGACGTCGATGATCTTGTTGTGGCGCTCACCGGCCGTGATGACGCCGGCGGTGCGCTGCTTCTCGATCCCGGCGACCTCCTTGCCGGCGGTGTCGATGAGGTTCTGCTTGCGAGCCGGGATCACCATGTCGTCGAGACCGAAGGAGATACCCGCCCTGGTGGCGTAGTAGAAGGTGATCTCCTTCAGCTCGTCGAGCATCTGGGCGGTGAACTTCCGACCCAGCTTGATGTAGCCATAGCCGACCAGGTTCTGCAGGCCCTTCTTCTTGAGCAGGCCGTTGATGAACGGCATCTCGCCGGGCAGGTGCGAGTTGAGAACGACACGACCGACTGTCGTATCGATGATCTCGTGATCGACCTGCTCGACCTCGGCGTGCAGGATGTCCTGATCGTCGTACTGTGACTCGAGGTGGACGTAGGGGCCGCTGTAGCGCACCCGCACCTCGGCGTGGGTGTCGACGAGGCCGGCGTCGTAGGCCATCATGACGTCGTCGAAGCTGGCGAAGACCTTGCCCGATCCCTTGGCGTTGTCCTTGCGCATGGTCAGGTAGTAGCCGCCCAGGACCAGGTCCTGACTGGGCACCGCCACCGGGCGACCGTGCGCAGGGCTCAAGATGTTCTCCGAGGAGAGCATCAGCACCTGGCTCTCGATCTGCGCCTTGGGCGACAGCGGCACGTGCACCGCCATCTGATCGCCGTCGAAGTCGGCGTTGAAGGCCGCGCAAACGAGCGGGTGGACCTGGATCGCCTTGCCCTCGATCAGCACCGGCTCGAAGGCCTGGATACCGAGACGATGGAGCGTGGGGGCGCGATTGAGCAGTACCGGATGGTCCTTGATGACCTCTTCCAGGGCATCCCAGACCGCGTCCTCCTCGCGCTCGACCATCTCCTTGGCGGCCTTGATCGTGCCGACCAGATCCTTCTCCTCGAGCCGGTTGTAGATGAACGGCTTGAACAGCTCGAGCGCCATCTTCTTGGGCAGCCCGCACTGGTTGAGACGAAGCTCGGGGCCGACCACGATGACCGAGCGGCCGGAGTAGTCGACGCGCTTGCCGAGCAGGTTCTGACGGAAGCGGCCCTGCTTGCCCTTGAGGGTGTCGGAGAGCGACTTGAGCGGACGGTTGTTCGAGCCCTTGAGGACCCGGCCGCGGCGACCGTTGTCGAACAGAGCGTCGACGGCCTCCTGGAGCATGCGCTTCTCGTTGCGCACGATGACCTCAGGAGCGCGCAGCTCGAGGAGCTTGCGCAGACGGTTGTTGCGATTGATGACGCGACGGTAGAGATCGTTGAGGTCACTGGTCGCGAAGCGCCCGCCGTCGAGCGGCACGAGCGGCCGCAGCTCGGGCGGAATCACGGGAATCACGTCGAGGATCATCCACTCGGGACGGTGACCGCTGTTGCGGAACGCGTCGACGACCTTGAGCCGCTTGGCGGCCTTCAGGCGCCGGATCTGACTGGTCTCGGTCTTCATCTCGATCCGCAGCTCTTCGGCGAGCTCCTCCGGATCGATGCGAGTCAGCATCTCCTTGATCGCCTCGGCGCCCATGCGGGCGTCGTAGGCACCGTCGCCCCAGACCTCACGCGCCTCGCGGTACTCCTCCTCGGAGAGCAGACTCCCCTCCTCGAGGTCGGTGTCCATCGGGTCGACGACGACGTAGCTCTCGAAGTAGAGGATACGTTCGAGGTCGCGCAGCGACAGGTCGAGGAGCTGACCGATCCGACTAGGCAGACCCTTGAAGAACCAGACGTGGGACACCGGGCTGGCGAGCTCGATGTGACCCATGCGCTCGCGACGGACGCGCGATCGGGTGACCTCGACGCCGCACTTGTCGCACACCACACCCCGGTGCTTCATGCGCTTGTACTTGCCGCACAGGCACTCCCAGTCGGTGATCGGACCGAAGATCTTGGCGCAGAACAGCCCGTCGCGCTCCGGCTTGAAGGTCCGATAGTTGATCGTCTCGGCCTTGGTGACCTCGCCGTGACTCCACGAGTGGATCTTCTCCGGAGACGCGATCGAGATCTTGATCGCGTTGAAGTCCTTGACCGACTGGGGCTTTTCGAAACTTCGAAGTGGCTGCATAGTGTCTCCCTTAGGCCTTCAGCAGCTCGATGTCGAGACAGAGACTCTGGAGCTCGCGGACGAGAACGTTGAACGATTCGGGCAGTCCCGGATCCTCGGGGATCTCACCCTTGACGATGGCTTCGTAGACCTTGCTGCGACCCTCGACGTCGTCACTCTTGACGGTCAGCAACTCCTGCAGCGTGTAGGCCGCGCCGTAGGCCTCGAGCGCCCACACCTCCATCTCACCGAAGCGCTGGCCGCCGAACTGGGCCTTACCACCGAGCGGCTGCTGCGTAATGAGCGAGTAGGGGCCGATCGAACGAGCGTGGATCTTGTCGTCGACCAGGTGGGAGAGCTTCAGCATGTAGATGTAGCCGACGGTCACCTTCTGCTCGAACGGATCACCACTCATTCCGTCGATCAGGGTCGTCTTGCCCGAGAGCGGCAGCTGCGCCGCCTCGAGGTGACTGTTCATGTCCCCTTCGTTCGCTCCGTCGAAAACCGGCGTGGCGAAGTGGAGACCGAGCTGCTTGCCGGCCCACCCGAGATGGGTCTCGAGAATCTGACCGACGTTCATCCGACTCGGAACACCGAGCGGGTTGAGCACGATGTCGACCGGCGTGCCGTCGGGCAGGTACGGCATGTCCTCCTCGGGCAGAACCCGCGAGATCACGCCCTTGTTGCCATGGCGTCCGGCCATCTTGTCACCGACCTGCAGCTTGCGCTTCATGGCGACGAAGACCTTGACCAGCTTGATGACGCCCGGCGGCAGCTCGTCGCCCTTCTGCAGCAACGCGATGCGCTCCTCGTTGACGCGATGCAGCACCTCGATGTGCGAATCGGTGCGGCGGTAGATCTTGTCGACCTCTCGCAACAGGGCCTTGTTGGCCAGCGGCAGGCGGAGGATCTCCTGGCGAGTCAGCTTCTCCAGCAGCTCGTAGGTGATCTTGCCCTTCTTGTCGAGGATCTTGTCGCCCGAACGCGAAGTCACCGCGCCACTCACGATCTCGCCGTTGAGCGAATCGGTGATCTTCTTGTTGCGCTCCTCGGTCAGGATTCGCACCTCGTCGCGGATGTTCTTCTCCAGGCGATGGACCTCGGCGGCCTCGATCTCCTTGGCTCGCTGGTCCTTCTCGACACCCTTGCGCGAGAAGATCTTGACGTCGACGACCGTGCCCTCGATG
This sequence comes from Candidatus Multivoradales bacterium, assembly GCA_965223875.1. Lineage (GTDB taxonomy): Bacteria > Acidobacteriota > Thermoanaerobaculia > Multivoradales > JAHEKO01 > CBDCXS01. The sequence continues at coordinate 1,271,804 of OZ245024.1, forward strand.
CCCGGAGGCACCTTGAGGCTGGCGTCGCGGACATCGCCCGCCTTCTCTCCGAAGATGGCGCGCAGGAGCTTCTCTTCCGGCGTCAGCTGTGTCTCGCCCTTGGGGGTCACCTTGCCGACGAGAATGTCACCGGGGCCCACAGTGGCACCCATGCGAACGATGCCGCTCTCGTCGAGATCGCGCAGAGCCGACTCCGAGACGTTCGGAATGTCCTGGGTGATCTCCTCGGGGCCGAGCTTCGTGTCGCGCGCTTCGACCTCGAACTCCTCGATGTGGATCGAGGTGTAGGCGTCCTGCTTGACCAGCTTCTCGGAGACGAGAATGGCGTCCTCGAAGTTGTAGCCGCGCCAGGGCATGAAGGCGACCAGAACGTTGCGGCCCAGAGCCAGCTCGCCCTTGTCGGTGTTCGGACCGTCGGCCAGCACGTCGCCCTTACGCACCCGCATGCCTTCGCTGACCACCGGTCGCTGATTGATGCAGGTGTTCTGGTTCGAGCGGCGGAACTTGACCAGCTGGTAGATGTCGGCCCCGAACTCCTTGGCCTCGCCGGTCTCGATGTCCTCGCCCTCGACGCGCACGATGATGCGCTCGGCGTCGACCGAGTCGACGATCCCGCCTCGCTTGCACAGCACCACGGCGCCGGAGTCGCGAGCCACGATGTGCTCCAGGCCCGTGCCGACGATCGGAGCCTCGGTACGCAGAAGAGGCACGGCCTGACGCTGCATGTTCGAGCCCATCAGGGCGCGGTTGGCGTCGTCGTGCTCGAGGAAGGGGATCAGCGCCGCCGCGACCGAGACGAGCTGCTTCGGACTGATGTCGACGTACTCGACACGATGGCTCTCGACGGTACCGAAGTCACCGCGCGCACGCGCGATCACGACATCGTCGACGAAGCGTCCCGTGTCATCCACCGCCGCGTTGGCCTGGGCGATGATGCATTTCTCCTCCTCCCAGGCGGTGAGGTACCAGGCGTGCGGCTCGGCCTCGACCTGCCGCTTGCCACTCTTCTTGAGCTTCTGGTTCTCCGCGTCGAGCTCGTCACCGGTGATGATCTGGCCTAGCGGGAAGGAGCCGCCGCCGACCTTGCTGACCCGGTAGTGATCGATGACCCGGCCGTTCTCGACCTTCTTGTAGGGGCTCTCGATGAAGCCGTACTCGTTGATCCTGGCAAACGTCGCCAGCGACGAGATGAGACCGATGTTCGGGCCTTCAGGCGTCTCGATCGGACAGATGCGGCCATAGTGCGAGGTGTGCACGTCGCGCACCTCGAAACCGGCGCGCTCGCGCGACAACCCGCCCGGGCCGAGCGCCGACAGACGGCGCTTGTGGGTCACCTCGGACAGCGGGTTGGTCTGATCCATGAACTGCGACAACTGCGAGGAGCCGAAGAACTCCTTGATCGCCGCGATGACCGGCTTCGAGTTGATCAGGTCGTGCGGCATGGCGGAGTCGATGTCCTGGTGGACGGACATCTTCTCCTTGATGGCGCGCTCCATGCGCACCAGACCGACACGGAACTGGTTCTCGAGCAGCTCGCCGACGGTTCGAACGCGCCGGTTGCCCAGGTTGTCGATGTCGTCGACCTGACCGACATCGCGGTGCAGCCGCAGGAGGTACTGGACCACCCGGTAGAAATCATCGGCCGAGAGCGTCTTCTGGTCGACCGAGACGTCCGAGTCGAGCTTGATGTTGAACTTGAACCGTCCGACGCGCGAGAAGTCGTAGCGCTTGGCATCGAAGAACATGCCGTAGAACAGCGACCGCGCGCTCTCGAGCGTTGGGGGGTCACCCGGGCGCATGCGCCGGTAGACCTCGATCAGCGCCTCCTTGGCGTTGGTCGTGTTGTCCTTGACGAGGGTGTTCGACAGGATGCTGCCGCACAGATCCCAGTCGGGGAAGAAGAGCTCGACGTCGGTGATCTGGCGACCCTTGATCCGCTCGTCGAAGTCCTCCGGCACGGTCTCGTTGGCCTCGAACAGAACCTCGCCGGTCTCCAGATCGACGATATCCGCGATGAAGTAGCCACGGTCGAGATCGGAGACCTTGACCGAGTGGTCGAGAATCTCACCGGCCTCGAGGCGCTCGATGGAGGGCTTCGACAGCGAGATTCCGGCGAACAGCGGGTAGCTGGTCCGGATGCCCCGGCTGTGGCGGTCTTTCTGCTTCTCCTGCTCGAGGACGTCGGCACCGATCTCGAGGCTCAGGCCCCCCTTGGGCCCGATCTTGAGCGGCACCGGGGTGTAGAACTGGCGCAGGATGGCCTCGTTGGTCTCGAGTCCGAGCGCGCGCAGGAAGACCGTGCCCTGGAACTTCCGCTTGCGGTCGATCCGGACGGTCAGGACCTCCTTCTTGTGGTCGTACTCGAACTCGACCCAGGAGCCGCGGTACGGAATGATCTTCGCCAGGTAGGTCTGCTTGGCCTCCTGGGTGAAGAAGACGCCCGGGCTTCGATGCAGCTGGCTGACGATGACGCGCTCGGTCCCGTTGATGATGAAGGTCCCGTGGTCCGTCATCAGCGGGATCTCGCCGAAGTAGACCTCCTCCTCCTTGGCGTCGCGCATCATGCGCGCCCCGGTCTCGGGGTCCTTGTCGTAGACGAAGAGCCTGAAGACCACCTTCAGCGGTACGGCGTAGGTCATCCCACGCTCCTGGCACTCCGAGATCGAGTACTTGAGCTGCAGGTCGACCGGGTTGCCGCAGATGTCGCACTTGGTGACCCGGTTCTTGTTGATCGCACCGCACTCTCCGCACGCCACCGTCTCCTCGTGCGGGTGATCGGTCATGATCTTCGACCCGCAGTTGGAGCAGGTCATGCGCAGATACTCGAGCCCCTTGAGGTCGCCGCAACGGCACTCCCAGTCGCCCAACGAGTAGCGCACGAAATCGAGAGAGCAGGTCTCCCGGAAGTCGGAGAACGGGAAGATACTGGTGAAGACCGACTGCAGGCCGCGATTCTCCCGCTCGTCCGGGAGCAGGTTCATCTGCAGGAACCGCTCGTAGGAGCGGCGCTGCACATCGATGAGATCCGGAATCGGCAGCGAGCTGCCGATGCGCGAGAAATTCGTGCGGTCGCGCAGCTCCATCCCGGTGGTGCTTTCCCCACCCTGGGTCCTCAGCTTGGTATCACTCACGGGCACACCCCTATTCAGTGCTTGACTCTCGACGCCTGGAACCGACCGCCTTCGGTGAAAGCGGCGCGGAGACACGACACCCCTCCCGTCGGCACCGACGGGCGGGGCGCATCAGGCAGGACGCTTCTACTCTTGTCGAAAACGTAGCTTTCGACTCCGGCTACTTGAGCTCGACCTGAGCTCCGGCGTCCTCGAACTTCTTCTTGATCTCCTCGGCCTCCTCCTTGCCCACGGCCTCCTTGACCGCGGCCGGGGCCGACTCGACGAGATCCTTGGCCTCCTTGAGACCCAGGCTGGTGACCTCACGGACCGCCTTGATGACGTTGATCTTCTTGTCACCGATCGCGGTCAGCATGACGTCGAACTCGTCTTTCTCCTCGGCGGGCGCCGCACCGGCGTCACCGGCCGCGGCGACCGGGACGGCAGCCGCGGCGGCGGAGACACCGTAGTGCTCCTCCAGCGACTTGACGAGCTCGTTGAGCTCGAGGACCGACATCTCGTCGATTGTTTTGATCAGCTCTTCAGCGGCAGTTGCCATCTTCTTCTCCTCCGCGATGACTCGCTATTTCTTTGACCCTCGGGAAGCCGCTCCGGACTCCCCGGCGCCGTTCATCCCTGTTCCTTCGCCTTCGCTACCTGATCGAGAACCGTGACCAGCTGCTGCGGAATGGCACCGAGCGCGCGCACGAAGCGCGATATCGGCGACTGCAGCAGGAAGAGCAGCTTCGCCACCAACTCCTCACGACTCGGTAGCGTCGCGATCTGCTCGATCTGCTCCGCGGCCACCGCCTGGCCATCGACCAGGCCGGCCTTGAGCTCGATCGCCGGAACGTCGCTCGAGAAGTCCGACAGCGCCTTTGCCAGCGCCACCGGGTCCTCGTCGGTGTAGGCCACCGCGACGGTTCCCTCGAAGTGGTCCTTGAGCTCCTCGATGGCCGCGCCCTCGATGGCGCGCCGCATGAGGCGATTCTTGACCACGATGTACTGACCACCGCTCTCGCGGATCTTGGTCCGCAGTTCGGTGACCTCCGGGACGCTGACGCCCCGGTAGTCGACGAGAAACGCGTGTGCGGCCGCGGCCACACTGTCGCGATACCCGGCGACGACCTCTTCTTTCTGAGCTCGAGTCAGCGGCATGATGATCTCCTAGCCCTCCGCCTCGGCCGCCAGAGCACCGTCATCGACCCGGATCCCCGGACCCATGGTCGACGAGATGGTCAGCGAGCGAATGTACTTGCCCTTGGAAGACGCCGGCTTGGCGCGCAGCACCGCCAGCATCAGGGCCGAGAGGTTCTCGCGCAGCGCCGACACCTCGAACGAGGCACGACCGAAGGGAGCGTGGAGCACGCCGGCCTTGTCGACCCGGAACTCCACCTTACCGGCCTTGATATCGGACACCGCCTTGCCGACGTCGAAGGTCACCGTACCGGCCTTCGGGTTGGGCATGAGCCCGCGCGGGCCGAGCACCCGGCCCAGCTTTCCGACCTCTTTCATCATGTCGGGCGTCGAGACCACGGCGTCGAAGTCGAGCCAACCGCCCTGCACCTTCGCCGCCATCTCCGCACCTCCGACATGGTCGGCGCCGGCCTCCTCGGCCTCCTTCACCTTCTCCCCGGCGGCGAAGACGAGAACACGCGCCTCCTTGCCGGTTCCGTGAGGCAGAACGACGGTGCCTCGCACCATCTGGTCGGCGTGCCGGGGATCCACCGCCAGGCGGATCGACACGTCGACTCCTTCGTCGAACTTGGCGTAGGCGTTCTCCTTCACCAGCTCGACGGCCTCCCCCACTGCGTACTCGCGCGTCTCCACCCTCTCGGCGGCGGCGCGATAGTTCTTTCCATGCTTCGGCACGATCCTCTCCTCGACAACGAACGACTCAGGCACTCACCTCGATGCCCATCGACCGCGCCGTCCCCTCGATGATCCGCATGGCGGCCTCGAGCGACGCCGCGTTCAGGTCGGGCATCTTGGTTTTGGCGATCTCCTCGACCTGGGCCCGACTCACCGTCGCGACCTTGTCTCGATTGGGCTCGCCCGAACCCTTGTCCACACCCGCGGCCTGCCGCAGCAACACGGCGGCCGGCGGAGTCTTGGTGATGAAGGTGAAGCTGCGATCCGCGTAGACGGTGATCACGACCGGAATGATCGTGCCCTGGTCCTTCTGCGTCTTGGCGTTGAACGCCTTGCAGAAGTCCATGATATTGACGCCCGCCTGACCCAGCGCCGGACCCACCGGCGGAGCGGGGGTCGCCTGACCACCCGGGATCTGCAGCTTGATCTGACCGATGACTTTCTTGGCCATGTCTCTCTAACTCTCTGACGACGCGGTGCGCCTACAGCTTCTGCACCTGGATGAAGTCGAGCTCGACCGGCGTCGCGCGACCGAAGATCGTCACCATGACCTTCAGCGTGTTGCGGTCCAGGTTGACTTCCTCCACCACGCCACTGAAATTGTTGAATGGCCCGTCGATGATCTTGACCGGCTCGCCCTTCTCGAAGATGTACTTGGGCTTGGGCTTTTCTTTCGCGGTGACGACCTGCTGGAGGATCTGATCGACCTCCTCCTGGGACAGCGGCGTCGGCTTCTTGCCGCTACCGACGAAGCCGGTCACCTTGGGGGTGTTCTTCACCACATGCCAGGCCGCGTCGGACATCTCCATCTCGACCAGGATGTATCCGGGGAAGAACTTGCGCTGCACTTCACGCTTCTTGCCGCCTTTGTACTCGACGATCGTCTCGGTAGGGATCTTGACCTCGCCGAAGGCGTCGCCCATCCCGTGCGCCTCGGCTCTCTGACCGAGGGTCTCGCGGACCCTCTCCTCGAAGCCCGAGTAGGTGTGCACGATGTACCAGTTGCGCTTCGTCTCAGTCGCCATTACCCGAATATCCCGAAGACGAAGCCGTAGACCTTGTTGATCACCACGTCGGACAAGGTCAGGAAGACCGAGAAGACGAGGCTCGCGATGATCACCACGATGGTCGTGGCCACCACGTCATCCCGCGAGGGGAAGGTGACCTTGGCGAGCTCGGAGCGGGTCTCCTTCAAGAAGACACGCGCCCGGTTCCACCAGTCGCCGATACGGCTGAAAAGCTTGAAGTAGATCGCCAGACCGACCAGAACGACGGCGGCGACGATCGCGACGATGAGTTCAGTGCTCATGAATAGTGACTAGAGCTGGTACTGACACAGAGAGCGCGCCCGGATTCCGAAAGGTGGCAGGCCAGGAGGGATTCGAACCCCCAACATTCGGTTTTGGAGACCGACGCTCTACCAATTGGAGCTACTGGCCTTCTCCTTGATCGACTGCAACTGCTACCGACTCGCCCTTACTCGACGATCTCGGTGACGGTCCCGGCACCGACGGTGCGGCCGCCCTCGCGAATCGCAAAGCGAACGCCCTGCTCCATCGCGATCGGAGCGATCAGCTCCACCGACAGGTTCACGTTGTCGCCCGGCATCACCATCTCGGTGCCCTCGGGCAGCTCCGCCGCACCCGTCACGTCCGTCGTGCGGAAGTAGAACTGAGGACGGTACCCCTGGAAGAACGGCGTGTGACGCCCGCCCTCCTCCTTGGTCAGGATGTAGACCTCGCCCTTGAACTTCGTGTGCGGAGTGATCGAGCCCGGCTTGGCCAGCACCTGACCACGCTCCACCTCGTCCTTCTTCGTACCCCGCAACAGGATCCCGACGTTGTCACCCGCCTGACCCTCGTCCAGGAGCTTGCGGAACATCTCCACACCCGTCACCACCGTCTTGTCCGTGTCACGGATACCGACGATCTCGATCTCCTCGCCGACCTTGATGATCCCCCGCTCGATGCGGCCCGTCACCACCGTCCCACGACCCGAAATCGAGAAAATGTCCTCGATCGGCATCAGGAACTCCTTGTCGACGTCGCGCTCCGGCTCCGGTATGTAGCTGTCGCAAGCCTCCATCAGCTCGAAGATCGACGCGCACTCCGCCGAGTCCGGATCCTCGGACTCCAGAGCCTTCAGAGCCGAACCGCGAACGATCGGAATGTCGTCGCCCGGAAACTCGTACTGGCTCAAAAGCTCCCGAATCTCGAGCTCCACAAGGTCCAGAAGCTCCTCGTCGTCCACCATGTCGCACTTGTTCATGTACACCACGATGTGCGGCACGTTCACCTGACGAGCCAGAAGCACGTGCTCGCGTGTCTGAGGCATCGGACCGTCAGCCGCCGACACCACCAGGATCGCACCGTCCATCTGCGCCGCGCCCGTGATCATGTTCTTCACGTAGTCCGCGTGACCCGGACAGTCCACATGCGCGTAGTGACGGTTCTCCGACTCGTACTCCACGTGAGCCGTCGCGATCGTGATGCCGCGCTCGCGCTCCTCGGGAGCCTTGTCGATCGAATCGAACGCCACGAACTCTGCCAGCCCCTTCGCCGCCAGAGTCTTCGTGATCGCTGCCGTCAACGTCGTCTTGCCATGATCCACGTGACCGATCGTCCCGATGTTCACGTGCGGCTTCGTTCGCTCAAACTTCTCCTTCGCCATGACGGTCCAACGCCTCCTCAGCTATTGATTGACATCCGACAAGGCCACCCGCCCGACCCCCGAAGGGCTCGACGCTCGTTAGGCCCTGACCCCGTATGCCCGTGTTTGCTGCTTGCCTCTTTGTGCGGTTTGCCTGTATTTCGACCTGCGCCGTTCGCTGGAGCCCACGACCGGATTTGAACCGGTGACCCCTTCCTTACCAAGGAAGTGCTCTACCCCTGAGCCACGTGGGCCTACCCTCGAAACGTTGTATGACTGCTGTTGCGGTCAACGACTGCGGTGCAAGAGTCGCCACTTCCCCTGAGCCGACCGCTCGGGAAGTGAACGACGGTGAACCGACGAATTATACGGATGCCCCCTGGCGGTGTAAAGCCCTCGTTTTTCCCATCCCGCCGCGGCCACCCTTCCAGCCCCCGCTCACGCGAGCACCGGCTCGAGGGCTCTTCACTCGTAGCCCCATCGTAGCAGCAATTCCTCTCCGGCGGCCGCGAAGAGGTCGTGGTGGCGAGCGTCGAAGCTCTCGCGCCAACCACCGATGCGCCCCTTGCGAAACGTGCTCGACCCGCCGAAGATCGTCTCGGCGACCTCACCGATGTCTCTGTCCTGCGCTCCGGCAAGCGCTGCGAGGCTCTCGAGCGAGTCCATCTGCGCTTCCCTCGTACCTCCCCCCCGCTCCCCGACCAGATCCTCGAAGCGCAGCGTCAGCGCCCCCGGATAGGTGCCCCAGGCCTCCATCAACCGGTAGCGCTCGACCATCGGCACCAGATAGCCGGCGCCCGGAATCCAGCCGCCGGTGATGCTGAAAGCCAACCGGCTCTCGAAGTCGCCGAGGTCCTGGTAGAAGCGATGGAACGGATGGCGAGGCCGCGCCATCATGTAGTGGGCGTGCGACACGGCGACGTCACGCGGATCGCGGACGACGTGCAGGACGCGGAAGTCGCCCTCCTCGAGGAGAGCGGCGAACGCCCCGGAGTGCTGGACGTGTCCGCGCATATAGTGGCCGGGGGCGAGACCGGCGAGCCGGCGACGCAGCCACGAAGCCCGCACCGGGGCCACCACCTCGATACCCACCAGCACCACATCCGCCGTGACCAGAGGTCGGCGCATCGCCGACTTGATCAGTTGCTGCCGGCCGAAGACGGTCGAGCTGCCCAGAGGCCCCTGGCCGCGCGGACAGCCGAGCTCGGTCAACGCCCGCTCGGCCAGATGAGCGCCGGCCTTGGGGATCGAGTTGAGGAAGACGCGCGGAGCGGGCATGCACTGGCGGACGTCGGGGCGATCCGGCGTCGGGCCGAGACCTGGCGTATCTTCCCACACCGCCGTGCTAGTGTGACGAGCGATCCTCCATCTTCGCGTGCGACCGACTCCGGCGAGTACTGGAGCTCCAGCCGGACTCGCCGCTGGCTCTGAAGGGAGGAAGGTCGTGCCCCTCAACCTGGACCGAACAATCGCCTTCGCCGCCGGCCTGATATCTCTGGCTGGGGCCATGCTCGCGCTCCCATCGCCAGCGCACGGCCAGCCGGCGCGCTTGGGCGGCGAGTTCCAGATCAATACCTACGCTACGGGTACTCAGGACGCACCGTCTGTGGCCTCGGACCGCGACGGCAACTTCATCGTCGTCTGGGTGAGCGTAGGACAGGACGGAAGCTCCGGCGGAGTCTTCGGACAGCGCTACGACGCCGCGGGCAACGCACTAGGGGCTGAGTTCCAGGTGAACAGCTTCACGACGGGCACTCAGCAAGAACCGTCCGTAACCTTGCACAGCCAGGGCAACTTCGTCGTCGTGTGGCGGAGCGACGGTCAGGACGGTAGCTCCGGAGGAGTCTTCGGGCAGCGCTATGATGCTTCGGGAACTTCACTCGGCAGCGAGTTCCGGGTGAACACCTACACGACCGGGCTGCAGCGTTTGCCCGACACCGCGTCGGACGACGACGGGAACTTCGTCGTCGTCTGGAACAACGGACCGTCCAACCGCGAGGAGATCCGTGGCCAGCGGTTCGATGCCGCGGGAGGTGCGCTGGGCGGAGAATTCCTGGTCAGCACCACGACCGCCATCGGCTACGCTCCGAGCGTCGCGGCCGCGGCGAGCGGCGACTTCGTCGTCGCCTGGACCGGCAGTAGTCCGGAGGACGGCTGGGGTATCCTGGGACGGCGTTTCGACTCCAAAGGGAACCCCCTCGGCGAGCAGTTCCAGGTCAACACCTCGACCGAATACACGGAGAGCAATGCCGCCGTCGCCTCGGACCTGGAAGGCAACTTCGTGGTCGTCTGGGATGGCTACAACGGCTACGCGCAGTACTTCGGAGGCGTCGACGGACAGCGGTTCGACAACTCAGGGAACAGGCTCGGGAGCGAGTTCCAGATCAGCTCCAACGGTAGCGCGGAGCTTGCCGAGGTCGCTTCAGACGCGGACGGGGACTTCGTTGTCGCCTGGCTCAAGTTCCCAGTCACCGGCAGGCAGTTCGCCTCCAACGGGGAACCGCGAGGAGGCGAGTTCACCATCGCGAACGGTATGCTGTCCCGCCCAGCTATCGCTTCAGATGCCCGCGGCAACTTCGTCGCCATCTGGGTCTCCGGGGATGGAAGCGGGCGCGGGGTCTTCGGTCAGCGCTTCGCAGGCCCCGAGCTGCACCTCTCGGTCGACGGGACCTGCCCTGGACCGGTCTCCGTCTCGATCCTCAACGCCCCGTCCAACTCCGAGGTCGCCGTAGTTGCCGCCGCCAACACCAATGGTTTCGTCAAGGGCGGTCCGCTCTGTCACGGCGTCGAGTTCAAGGTCGGTGAGCCCTTCCAGCTGCCCCCGAGCTTCGTCATCGTCGACGGCGAGGGCTCGGGCTCGGGCGAGCTGGACCTCGGAACGACCGACTGCTTCGTGCAGGCCCTGGCCCTGGCGAACTGCGAGACCAGCAACGCCGTCCGAGTGCCGTAGAGAGTTGCTTTCTCTGTAGATCGCGCTTTGGCGCTCCCCCAAGGCTAGCCGCCTCCCCCCGAACAGACCCCTGGTTCTTTCTGGCGCCGGCGGAACCGGACCTTGATGCCCGAGCGATGCTGGCCCCGGACATGGCGACTGTCGAACAGTCGATTCGTCGGTGAAACGAAGCGCTCAAAGACTCCGTAGTGCTCGGTATGGAGCCACCCAACACCAGCTCCGGTCGCCTGGGCAAGGCGGTCGCAGTCGCGGCCGCGGTCGCCATCACCTCCTTTGCGTTCCCAGCCGGCGCCGAGCCAGCGCCGAGCCTCGAGCCGATTGCGTGCGACGAGTCTCTCGGTCTGCCGCCGGACGCCCGATGCGGCGAGGTTCCGGTGTTCGAGAACCGCGCCACCGGCGTGGGTCGCGTCCTGCGGCTCCACGTCGTCACGCTCCCCGCGACCGGCGAGGCCGACGAGAGCAGGCCGCCGATGTTCTTCCTGGCCGGCGGACCCGGCGACGCGACGTCCCACAGCGCGGCGCCGATCGGTAGCCTGCTCGCCGAGCTGCGCCCGAGTCGCGACCTGGTGTTCGTCGACATTCGGGGCACGGGGAGATCCGCGCCGCTCTACTGCCAACCCCTCGGTCCCGTCGACGCGCTCCAGACCTACATGGAGTACCTGCCCGGACTCGACGACGTGGCGAGCTGCAAGGAGCAGCTCGAGACGAAGGCCGACCTGACCCAGTACACGACCTCCTACGCCGCCGACGACCTGAACGACGTGCGGGCAGCCCTCGGCCACGAGCGGATGGCCCTGCTCGGAGGTTCCTACGGCACCCGGCTCGCGCAGGAGGTCATCCGGCGCCACCCGGACCGGGTCGAGCTCGCCGTTCTGATCGCGGTCGCGCCGCCGTCGATGACGGCGCCGTCGGGTTTCGCCCGGGCACAGCAAAGAGCCCTCGACCGGCTCGTCGAGCTGTGCTCCGCCGACCCGGCCTGTCGCACCGCTCATCCCGACTTCCCCGAGCGGCTGGCAAGGGTCCTGGAGCGAGCGGCGAAGTCACCGGTGGAGGCGATGGTCGAGCATCCGGCCTTCGATGCCCCCCAAGCGGTCCGCCTCGACCGCGACGAGCTCGCCATGGGGCTGCGCTTCCTCGCCTACCAGGCCGAGTCGGCGGCCGGTTTCCCCGCATGGATCGCACGAGCCGATGAAGGGGACTTCACCCCCCTCCTGACACCGATCGCCCTCGCCTACTACGACATCGGCACGAACTTCTACCGCGGCCTCTACTACTCGATGACCTGCACCGAGGATCTCCCCTTCGTCGACCTGGAGCGGGAGAGGAAGTCGTCGGCCGGCACCGTTCTGGGCATGTTCCGGATGCAGCGCCAGCTCGACACCTGCGAAATCTGGCCGCGTGGCGAGGCCGACCCGGCGCTACACGAGCCGCTCGCCTCGGACGTCCCCGTGCTCCTGATCTCCGGCGAGATCGACCCGGTCACGCCGCCGAGCTACGGCGATCTGGTGGCGCGAACCCTGTCGCGCAGCCTCCACATGGTGCTCGCGCACCGCGGACACGGCGCAGTGGACCAAGCGGCGCTGGCTTGCTGGCTGCCGGCCGTCGTCGAGTTCGCCCGCACCTCGAGCCTAGACGGAGTGGACATCGGCTGCGCCGCGCGGCTGGAGCCGCTGCCGTTCTCTTTCGAGGCTGGCTGAGCGGCCCTCCTCGGACCGTCAAGGCTCTGAGCCGGCGGTGAAGAGGGTGCGGTAACTCCCGGGCCGAGAGGCGCGAGGATCCGGGCTCGTCTAGCCGGGTTCGCCGACGCAGGTAATGGAGCGGGAGACGGGAATCGAACCCGCGACCAACGGCTTGGAAGGCCGAGACTCTACCACTGAGTTACTCCCGCTCGTCCCGGTCGGCATCGGCGTCGGCGTCGTCCTTCCGGGGCCGAGAGACTACCACCTGGGAAACCCCGAAGGCGAGGGTTCGGGCGAACCGGCGGACACCTCGGAGTTGCGAGATCGGCCGCGTTGGCTAGAATGGCCGCCACCCTCGCTGTTCTGAAGACATCATCAAAGAGTTACGGAGGAAGCCTATGCGTCTTCACCCACCACGCGCACTCGCCCTTACTTTGACCTTTTCGCTCCTGCTGGCCGGCATTGCGGCAGGGCCCGCCGGCGCCGCCGAAGTGCAGCGCGAGCTGGTTCGCAAGCTGGAGAGCGCCGCACCCGATCAGCTCTTCAACGTGTTCATCCGGCTGCACGAGCAGCTCGATACCCAGGCGACAATGCAGGCCGTCTCCGACATGTCGCTGCGCGCCCGGCGCGCCCATGTCATCGCCGAGCTCAAGAACCTGGCTCGCGAGACACAGGCTCCGCTGCTCGCCGAGCTCGACGCCCAGCGCGCGGTCGGCGCCGTCGGCGACGTCAAGAGCCTCTGGGTCGCCAACCTGGTGATCGCCGAGGTCAACGCCGCCACCATCCGCCGCCTCTCCGCCGACTCGGCGGTCAGCGCCATCCACGAGGTCCGGCCCTACAAGCCGGGTGAGGCGACCGACGAGATGCCGGTCGACCCGGCCGCGCTTCCCGCCGCCGGCGCCGCGATCGAGCCCAACATCTCCCTCATCGGCGCACCGCTGCTCTGGGAGCGTGGCTACACGGGTCAGGGCAAGGTGGTCGGCAACAGCGACACCGGAACCTGCACCACCCACCCCGACATCGCCAACCGCATCTGGACCAACATCGACGAGCCGATCAACGGCGTCGACGATGACGGCAACGGCTTCATCGACGACTGGATCGGCTGGGACTTCGAGTCCAACGACAACAACCCGACGACCAGCTGCACGTCGCACGGCTCGAACACCGCCGGCATCATCGCCGGTGACGGCACCAACGGTCGCCAGACCGGCGTCGCGCCCGGCGCCGACATCATGATCCTCAAGGCCTGCGGCGAGAGCCCGGCCATGCAGGCCGTGCAGTACGCCCTCGACAACGGCGCCGACGCGCTCACCAGCTCCTGCAGCTACAAGTTCCCGTCGCGGCCCTTCTACGCGGTCTGGCGTGACATCGGCGCCAACGCGCTGGCGGCCGGCATGCCGCAGTCGAACTCGATCGGCAACCAGGGCACCCAGCTCGGTTCGCATCCCATCCCGTACAACATCTCCGCTCCGGGCGTCGTCCCGGCGCCGTGGATGCACCCCAGCCAGACGATCCTCGGCGGCCTCGGCAACCTGACCGCCACGGGTGGCGTCCTGGTCAGCCTGGCTTCCTACTCCCCGTCCGGCCACGGACCGGTGGGCTGGGAGGACATCCAGATCAACTATCCGACCCAGCGGCCGATCCCGGCCCAGTACTGGGACTACCCCTGGTCCAACGGCACCATGCAGGGCCTGCTCAAGCCCGACGTCGTCATGCCGACCAACGTCACGACGATCAACGGCAACGGCTACGGTGGCTTCGGCGGTACGTCGGCGGCCACGCCGCACAGTGGCGGCTCGCTCGGCCTGCTTCTCTCGGCCGCGCCCAACGCCACGCCCGAGGATCTCAGCGAGGCGATGCAGAGCAACGTGATCGACCTCGGCGCCGCGGGCAAGGACAACGACTTCGGAGCCGGCCTGCCGCAGCTCGGACAGGCGGCCCAGGACATCTGGCCGATCGTGACGCCAACCGCCGCGCCCAGCGGCCAGGCGGTCGATCCCGGCGACTTCTTCGTGTTCCAGTTCCAGTGGGTCAACAACACCAACGTCGCGCAGACGATCTGGCGTCGAGTCGACCTGCACTGCAACGGCTCCACCCAGACCCTCGCCGGCCCCGGCGACCTGATGGTCCCCGCCAACGGCAAGGTCTCGATCACCTGGGACTACGGCAACACGGCGGGCCTCTCCGGTCAGCTGTGTGAGGTCGAGCTCGTCGTCGATGACGCGCTGGGAGGCAACGAGATCTCGTCGACCACCGTCGACGTCTACGTCAACTAGGCGAGATCACAACCGTTCTTTCAGCCCCCTCGGCCGTACGGTCGAGGGGGCTTTTTTCGTCTCCCCTGACTGAAGCGGCCGGCGCCTCCTCGCGCGGAGGGCACGGCCGGCCGTTTTCCCATCGACCAACAACGGCCGGCAGGGGCGCCGGCCGCTTCAGTCAGGGCGGGTCGACAAGCTGTTCGAGTAGGTGGTGGAGGTGGATGGATTCGAACCACCGTAGGGCTTAACCCGACAGATCTACGGACCGATCTAGATGGCGCCTAGAGGCTCGGCGGAAAACCCAGCAGTCGCGAACGCGGAGACTTCGGGTCAGATGCGTCATCTGGACTCTTTTCAGTCGGCTTTCTCGAGAGACTGAGCCGGCCATGAGGGTCGAAGGCTCGGGTATCGTCACAGAGCGGCGGGAGTTCGTACGCGAGCTGCAATCGGGAGCTGCAACCGCCGGATGCCTTCCAGCCGACTCGTGATGGATCGCATTCGCTGACGCAGTCTAGCTCAGAGCGGCGAAGACCAAGTCCCTAGCCCTGACAGCCCGATCCCACAAGGGCAATCGCCGTATGGGTCCATCGAG
The DNA here is from genome assembly GCA_965223875.1 of Candidatus Multivoradales bacterium. Classification (GTDB taxonomy): domain Bacteria; phylum Acidobacteriota; class Thermoanaerobaculia; order Multivoradales; family JAHEKO01; genus CBDCXS01. The sequence goes on from OZ245024.1 coordinate 1,286,917, forward strand.
ACCTATAGGATGTAGCGGGCAACCGTGTACACGAGGTTTTTGATCGACCGACCGCCGGCACCGCTGCCGAGCCCAGCACAGGGGCGAGAAAGCCTAACCCGGCTTCGTCGCCTTGGAGCCGGTCATGTCTTGCGATCGGAACGCTAGAACAAACCCGTCTTCGCTTGCGAACCGTACCTGCTGTTGATGATGGAAAGAAGGCGGCACAAGATCAGAACGATTGTGTTCTATTGGGCTGTGAGTGCCCTCATCGTGGTCGCGCTCTTCGCCGAGATCGCTCAGGGCAGGTGCCCGGTTCCTTGATCGCCGTTCAGGTGTTCGAGCCCAACTTTGTTGGCTTTTCGGGAGGAGACTGTTGAGATCCATCCATTACTTCAAACGAATAGCCTGTCTTTTGGTCACGTTCGCACCCGGCCTGCTGCTTCCGGTGAGCGCGGAAGCCGACGACGCGAAGTTCGTCATTGTTGAACTATTCACTTCGCAGGGCTGTTCAAGTTGCCCTCCGGCCGACCGTCTGTTGACTCAGTTGGGCAACGAAGGGGTGAAGCGTGGGACGCGCGTCCTACCCCTCTCTTTCCACGTGGACTACTGGAACTACATCGGCTGGACCGATCCCTTTTCTTCACCCGAATGGTCACAGCGGCAACGACGCTACGCCAGGACCTTCGGGCTCGACACGGTCTATACACCACAGTTGGTTATCCATGGTGTGTCGCAAGTGGTGGGCTCGAATGAGGCCAAGGTACGGTCGGAGATCGCCCGCGCCGCCCGGTTGCAAGATTCGGTGGTATTGGACCTTTCGGTGGAAGGACTGGACGACGATTCCGGCCAGCTTGAAGTTGCGATTGAGGCCCGCCCGCGAGAAGAGGCACCCGCCAACCCCTATGATGTGCTCGTCGCGGTGCTAGAAGAGGAACTTGAGACCCCTGTCAGGCGAGGAGAGAATGCAAGCCGCACTTTGCGCAACGACTTCGTAGTCCGATCGATGCAGAGTGTCCTCACTCAGGTACAAGCCCAAAGTGACGCCACAGCGTCTGCAGACTTCACCATTGCGCCCGAGTGGAAAAAAGAGCGGTTGGCAGTTATCGTATTTGCCCAAGACACAACAACGTTGCGCATCCTCGGAGCCGTGGTGGCCCGGCCGTAGACCATCTACTAGTCGTCCAACCCTAGTCATGTGTGGAGGAACAAATCCGTGCGTGCTACAGCTGGTTTGGCGCTCACCCTGTTGACGGTGAGTGCACCGATTGCCGCCGAAGAATCGGCGGCCACATCGACCCTTGAAGTAGGGGACGAAGTTCCTGAACTTGCTTTGTCTTCGATCGACGGCGAACCGTTCGAACTCTCCCCAGCCTTGGCCCAAGGTCCGGTCGTCCTAGTTCTTTACGAGGCGTTTGGTGACCGTGATGCCGTGGTCAGCTCGTGAAGCTGCAGGAACAACTGAGAGACTTCGAGGAATCGGGGGCGCAGATCTGGGCGGTGAGCGCGGACGATCCCGATCCAGTCCGCTCTTTCCGCGACAATGAAGGCATCCACTTTCCTTTCTTGCACGACCCTCGAGGCGTGAGCTTCGATGCATTCGGCGTTCGCAACACGCGCACAGACGGTACGGTTCCGCATCCCACCGTCGCGGTGATTGATCAGCACGGCATCGTGCGAGCGGCTTTTACCGACGAAGATTACCGCAAGCACCCACCGTCGAGCGAGATCCTCGCCGCGGTGGAGGAACTGTCCGCCAACACGCCCAACTGAATCCGTTCCGTAGGAATAGCGATCATGCGTATCATTTCCTGGATCATTCGAATTGTCGTTGCGGCCATTCTTTTTCAGACTCTCTTCTTCAAGTTCACGGGAGCTCCAGAGTCGGTGTACATCTTTGAAACCATGGGCATGGAGCCTTGGGGTCGCATCGGTTCGGGGGTGGTTGAGCTGATCGCCGGGATCTTGCTGCTCATTCCCAGTACCGTCGTCTGGGGAGCCTTGCTGGCGATCGGGGTTATCACGGGTGCTATTGGCTCACACCTCACCAAGTTGGGGATCGAAGTGCAGGGAGACGGCGGACTGCTCTTTGCGCTCGCCGTGGTGGTTTTCTTGGGGTCCTTTGCCACTCTGTTGCTGTACCGTCACCAACTCCCCTTAGCCCGCAAGAACTAAAGACCCGGCGGGCGGCCTGAGATCCCGTCCTCGGTTATGGGCAACACCGTTGCCCTGCTGGGAGCCTTGCGCCCAGTGGCGTTCCGCTTCAAGCAGAACGAGATTGAAGATGGGCAGGCCCCTTTGCAGTGCGGCCTGATCGCCGAAGAGGTCGCCAGAGTCCTTCCCACACTCGTTAGCTACGACGAGGAGGGTGAGCCCTTCACGGTGCGCTACTCGCTGCTGACTCCTCTCCTACTGAACGAGCTACAGCAACAGGGAAGGAAACTAGCTCGGCTGGACGATGAGCTAGCGAGTCTCCGTGACCAAATGGCAACTCGGGACCGGCAGATGGCGGATCGCGACCGGAAGCTTGCCGACCTTCGCCGCCGGCTAGAGAAACTGGCGAAGAAGAAGCGCTTCAAGGACCCGTAGCTGTCCCGGCCGATGGCCCTCGCCAGTATCACCAGGAGCACGCGCGGCCCAGCGAAGGCTCGGATAGGGGAGCTATGCCGACTGACATGCGAAGGGGATGGCACGGCCGCACATGACGCCGGAGGCCTTACGGATTCCCTTACGGTGCCGTAAGTGAAAGCGCCCGGCCAGAAGACCGACAGGGCGCGAAGACTACTGTAGCAATTGATGGTGGAGGTGGATGGATTTGAACCACCGTAGGGCTTAGCCCGGCAGATTTACAGTCTGCTGCCATTGACCACTCGGCCACACCTCCACAGATCCTTCTCAAACAACTCGGCTCAAGCTTTGGAGCCGGCACCCGGATTCGAACCGAGGACCAACTGCTTACAAGGCAGTTGCTCTACCCCTGAGCTATGCCGGCAGTTCGCTCCGTTTCCTCGAGCCGCAGTCGAAGGGCCTGCAACGATGCTACGCCCCTCGAGCGCGCGAAAGTGTAGCCGCTGGGACGCCTGCGCGCAAGCGGTGTGAGGTACGCCTCAGCCCTTCGCGCCGGAGCCAGCCTGGCGGACGATCTCGAAGAGGATCGCCGCCGCCGCGGTCGCCAGATTGAGCGACTCGACACGACCTACCATGGGCAGACCCACCAGCTCGTCGCAGCGTTGCCGGGTACGCTGCCGGAGCCCCTTCTCTTCCCCGCCGATACACAGGACAACCTTCCCCGAGAGATCGATCTCCCAGGGGGGCAGGCCACCGGCCGCGGCGCCGTAGACCCAGTAGCCCTCCTTCCGCAACCGCTCGATCTCGTTGGCGCTGTTGGTAACCCGCTCGATCGGGAGCCATTCCGAGGCCCCCGCCGATGTCTTGACCACGGCCGGAGTCAGTTGCGCCGAGCCGCGGTCGCGCACCAGGAAGCGCTCGACGCCGGCGGCGTCACAGACCCGAATGAGCGCGCCGAGATTGCGGGGGTCCTGGACGTCCTCGACCAGAACCACCACCTGGCTCTCGGAGCCACTCGACGCGGCGCGTTCCGGAGTCGTATCGACGGTGAGGGCCGCAACGCCATTGTGGGGCGCGGCGCCCGAGTCCTCCAGCAGCTCGACGATCTCGCTCTCCTCCACCCGACGGCACAGAACGCCCGCCGCCTCGCACAGCCGGGCGATCTCCTGACTGCGGGCGTCGGTACGATCGCGACCGAGGAGCACCACCTCGACGCCGGGAGGCTCGGCGCGAAGGGCTTCGCGAACCGGATGAAAGCCGTAGATCCACATGGGCGCCTCTCTACGGCACCTCTTCGAGCAGAGCGACCGCAAGCGCAGCCAGCCCCTCCGAGCGCCCCAACGCTCCCAGTCTCTCGTTCGTCGTCGCCTTGAGACCGACGCGATCGAGCTCGACCTCGAGCAGGCCGGCGATGTGCTCGCGAATGCGGTCGCGGTAGGGGGCGAGCTTCGGCTCCTCTCCGATCAGGGTCAGATCGCAGTTGACGGGAGCGAGCCCGCGCTCCCGCGCCATACGGAGAATGCGGCGCAGAAGGTCCGAGCTGTCGGCATCTCTCCACCGCTCGTCGCCGGGCGGAAAGTGCTCGCCGAGATCGCCCAGTCCGGCCGCCCCCAGGATGGCGTCGCCCAGGGCATGCAGCAGAACGTCGGCGTCGCTGTGCCCCTCGAGGCCACGGTCGAACTCGATCTCGACGCCGCCGAGCACCAGTCGCCGACCGGCGACCAGGCGGTGGATGTCGTATCCCTGCCCTATTCTGTAGCTCATCGGGGTCGGTAGCTCATCGGCACCAGTCTCTCATCGGGAACCGAGCGTGGCGGCCGAGCGTGTCGCCAGCAGCGCCTCGAGCAGGGGCAGATCCCCGGGGACGGTCAGCTTGGGGTTCGGGTCGAGAGCCTCGACCGCATGAATGGAGACGCCGTCGAGACGCTCGACGAGGGCCGACTCGTCGGTCGCCGCACCATCCGCCTCGTCGGCGAGAGCGAAGGCGCGTGACAGCAGGTCCCAACGGAAGACCTGAGGCGTCTCGGCACGGAATAGTCCCCGCCGGTCGACGGTGGCCTCGATCCTTCCGGAGGAGACGAGCTTGAGAGTATCGCTGAGCGATCGGCCCAGCACCGCGGCACCGTGCTCCTCACCGGCGGTAACGACGCGCTTCAGGTCGGCCCGGGAGAGCGCGGGCCGCGCCGCATCGTGGATCGCCACCAGGTCCTCCGTGTCGCACGCGAGGCTGTCGAAGGCCAGGCGAACCGACCTCCATCGTGTCGCACCACCCTCGACACAGCGCACGCCCGGCCGATCGGTCAGCTGTTCGGCGAAGACCTCCAGCTGGCCGACAGGCGTGGCAACGACGACCTCGGAAGCGACCGTAGCGAGACACTCCACCGACCACTCGAGCACCGACCTCCCGGCCACCGACACCAACTGCTTGGGTCCCTCCGACCGGTCGGATCCCCCCGAGGCGAACCGCTGCCCGACCCCGGCGGCCGCCACGATCGCCCGCAGGGCCGACAACGCTAACCTGACCTTCTCACCGTCGTTCGTAACGAGAGGCCGCGAACGACTGGAGAAGCAAGGCCCGCGACCGAGCGCAACGCAGGCTCACTGAAGGCACGTCGAGAAGCGCGACAGAAGCGCAACGCAGCAGGATCAGTCACTTGCGGCCTCGCGGTGGAACGTCAGTGTGGAGGTCTGGCTAGACCTCCATGATGTCCGCTTCTTTGTGCTCGACCGTCTCGGCGATCTGCTTGATGTAGTGATCGTGGAGCCTCTGGATCTCTTCGTGGCCGCGGTGCTCGTCGTCCTTTCCGATCTCCTTGTCGTGCTCCATCGCCTTGAGCTGCTCGTTGCCGTCACGCCGTCCCTGGCGCACACCGTTGCGAGCCGCCTCCGCCTGATCGTGGACTATCTTGACCAGCTCCTTGCGCCGTTCCTCGGTCAACGGAGGTACCGGGATGCGCATGACCTTGCCGTCGTTGGACGGGTTGAGCCCCAGCCCGGAAGCGGCGATGGCCTTCTCGATCTCGACCATCGTCGACGGATCGAAAGGCTGCGCCACGATGAGCGACGGATCGGGCACGGAGAGGTTCGCCAGCTGGTTGATCGGCGTCGGCGTTCCGTAGTAGTCGACCGTGACGTTTTCGAGAATGGCCAGCGACGCCCGGCCCGTACGGACCGACTTCAGCTCGTGATGGAGGTGATCGACGGCCGCCTTCATCTTGAGCTCGGTTTCGAGGAAGACCTCTTGCATCATGCCCCCTTGTCGTGGAGTTGTTGCCGGAAATCCCTCGACTCGACGTTGCGATTCGAGACTCCGTCGAGAATACCGCACCCGGACCCCGGGGTGGCGCCAGAAAAGCGGGGTGGCGCCGGAAACTACCCGCCGACCGAGGAGCCGATCGTCTCGCCCTCGACAACCCGCCGGATGTTGCCCTTCTTCATCATCTCGAAGATGACGATCTCGAGGTCGTTGTCGCGGCAGAGACTGATCGCGGCGGCGTCCATGACCCTCAGGTCCCTTTCGAGCACCTGTTGGTACGTTACCTGTGGAAGTCGCTCCGCGCTCGGGTCGAGCTTCGGGTCAGCGGTGTAGATGCCGTCGACACCGGTCGCCTTGAGCAGCACGTCGGCCGACAGCTCGTTGGCGCGCAACGCCGCGGCGCTGTCGGTCGTGAAGTAGGGATTACCGGTTCCGGCGCCGAAGATCACCACCCGGCCCTTCTCCAGATGCCGGATCGCCCGGCGGCGGATGAAGGGCTCGGCGACATCGCGGATCTCGATCGCCGTCTGCACCCGGGTGGTGACGTCGCACTTCTCGAGCGCGTCCGAGAGCGCCAGCGCGTTGATCACGGTCGCCAGCATCCCCATGTGATCGGCGGTCACCCGCTCGATTCCACGGCTGCTCGCCGCCACGCCACGGATGATGTTGCCACCGCCGATGACGATCGCCGTCTGGACGCCCTGCGAGTGAACCGACGCAACCTCCTCGGCGATGAAGCTCACTGTCTCTTCGTCGATACCGAAGGACTGCGAGCCCATCAGGGCCTCGCCGGAGAGCTTCAACAGAATGCGCTGGAAGATCGGCCGGCTCACTCGTGACTCCGTCAACCGCCGAGCTGGAAGCGCGAGAAGCGGCTGACCTGGATGTTCTCGCCGAGCTTGCCGACCATGGTGGCGATCAGGTCCTGCACGCTGACATCCGGATTCTTGACGAACGCTTGCTCGAGCAGCACCGACTCGGAGTAGAACTTCTCCATCTTGCCGTCGACGATCCGGTCGACGATATCGGCCGGCTTGCCGCTTTCGAGTGCCTGCTGGCGGTAGATCTCGCGCTCGCGGGCCAGGGTATCCTCGGTGACCTCCTCACGGCGCACGAACCGGGGCGCCGCCGCGGCGACGTGCATCGCGATGTCCTTGACCAGACCCTGGAAGTCGTCGGTGCGGGCAACGAAATCGGTCTCGCAATTCACCTCGAGGAGAACGCCGATGCGCCCTCCTGCATGGATATACGAGCTCACCAGCCCCTCGGCGGTCGTTCGACCGGCCTTCTTTTCGGCCGAGGCGATGCCCTTCTGTCGCAGGTAGTCGACCGCCTTCTCGACGTCGCCGTTCGACTCGGCGAGCGCCTGCTTGCAGTCCATCATCGGGGCCCCGGTCTTGTCGCGGAGCTCCTTGACCATCTTCGCTGAAATGTCCATCTCTGCTTATCTCCTTGCCGAACGCGCTCAGTCGGGCAAAAGAAAGGGTCAGACCGAGCGCGCGCCTGACCCTCCTCGTCCTCGCCGCACGAGGCGGCGTATGGTGTCGGGAATCGTCTAGTTGGTTGGCTCCGCGGCGTCGGTGTCGACTGCCGGAGCCTCGGCCGTCGGTGCCTCGGCCGCCGGTGCCTCGGCCGCCGGTGCCTCGGACTTCGGCGCCTCGGAGGCTGCCGCCTCCGCGGCGGGGGCTCCCGGGGCCTCGACCGCGACCTCGGGTGCGGCCTCCACCGGTACCTCGTCGGTGGGTACCTCCTCGGTGGCGGCCTCCTCGGTGGCTGGCGCCTCTGCCGGGGTCGCCTCGGCGGTCGCCGGCTCCTCGGCCAACTCCTTGTCGAGCGCCCCGGATCCTTCGCGATAGGCGTCCGCGATCCGACTGGCGAACAGGCGAATCGTGCGGATGGCGTCGTCGTTACCCGGGATGATGTGGTCGATCAGCTCGGGATCGCAGTTCGTATCGACGATGGCGATCACCGGGATGTTCAGCTTGTTGGCCTCGGCCACGGCGATGTGCTCGCGCTTGGGGTCGACGACGAAGAGCGCGTCGGGCAGCCCGTCCATGTCCCGGATACCTCCGAGGTTGCGCGACATCTTGAGACGCTCGCGCTCCAGGCGGAGAAGCTCCTTCTTGGTCAGCGAGCTCTCGGGATCGTCCATCCAGCCCTCGATCTCGCGCCAACGATCGACCGACTGGCGGATGGTGACGAAGTTGGTCAGCGTCCCGCCGAGCCAGCGGTGGGTGACGTAGAACTGCCCGCAGCGGTTGGCCTCTTCGATGATGACGTCCTGGGCCTGACGCTTGGTGCCCACGAAAAGAAGTCGACGCCCGTCACGTCCCATCTCGCGAACGTAGTCGGCCGCCGCCTCGAAGTGGGCGAGCGTCTTCTGCAGGTCGATGATGTAGATGCCGCTGCGCTTGCCGAAGATGTACCGCCTCATCTTCGGGTTCCAGCGACGGGTCTGGTGACCGAAATGGACTCCTGCCTCCAGGAGCTCCCTCATGCTGACGCTAGACAAGTACTCCTCCTTACCGCTTGCTGAACTGGTACCGAGCGCGAGCGCCCTTCTGTCCGTACTTCTTGCGCTCCTTCTGGCGCGGGTCCCTGGTGAGGAAACCCTCGGCGCGAAGCCTCTCGCGCAATTCGCCGTTGTACTCGATCAGAGCCCGGGAGATCCCGTGGCGGAGCGCACCCGCCTGGCCGCTGGGGCCGCCGCCGACGACGGTGGCGTGGATATCGAACTTCTCCGCCGTCTCGGTCAGCAGCAACGGCTGCTTGACGATCATCTTGAGAACCTCGCTCGACATGTAGGTGTCGAGGCTCCTGCCGTTGACGAGGACGTCGCCGGAACCGGCACGCAGGAACACGCGCGCCTTGGCGGTCTTGCGCCGACCGGTGCCGTAGTACTGAATCTCGCTCACATCGACTCCTGATTGGTTGGGACTGTTGCCGCGGACTCCTCGCGCCGCCTCAGGCGACCTCGAGGACCTCGGGCTGCTGTGCCTCGTGCGGATGCTCCGGTCCGGCGTAGACCTTCAGCTTCTTGAGCTGTCGGCGGCCGAGCTTGTTCTTCGGCAACATCCCCTTCACGGCACGCTCGATCATCAGCGCCGGACGACGCTGGCGCAGCTCGCGAGCCGTCTCCTGCTTGAGAGAGCCGGGCTTTCCGCTGTGCCGGTAGTAGGTCTTCTGGTCTTCCTTGCGACCGGTCAGCACGGTCTTCTCGGCGTTGACGACGACGACGAAGTCGCCGGTATCGACGTGAGGCGCGTACTGAGGCTTGTTCTTGCCGGTCAGGACCTTCGCGATCTCGCTACTCAACCGCCCCAGCGCCTGACCCCGGGCGTCCACCAAGAACCAGCGACGCTCGATCTCGGTCGGCTTCGGGCTGTACGTCTTGCTCATCTCTCTATCTCCTACCCTCGGATGATGCCCCCAACGAGAGGCCGTCGTACGCACGTAGACGTACAACGCCCGACCCTCGCCGGGCAAAGGGCAACTGATCTTAGGGGTTGGCCCTACGGGTGTCAAGCAATTCCCAGGCGTGCCGACCGACTGCTCGATCGGACGCCTCGATCGGAACCACAGCGCTAGACTATCGCACCGTGAGCGAGGTTTTCGAGAGGGGTGAGAGCGACGCCGGCACCGGGGTCAGTCCGGCCGAGATCCGCCGAATGTTCGGCGAGGTCGCGCCGCGCTACGACCTGCTCAACCACCTACTGTCGGCCTCGCTCGATCGAGTCTGGCGTCGTCGGGCCGCCAGGAGTATCCGGAACAACGGCCGGGCGCCGGTTCTTGACCTGTGCTGCGGCACCGGCGATCAGGCGCTCGCCCTGAGCCGACGGCAGCACGACGTGGTCGCCGCCGATTTCTGTATCCCGATGCTGACGCGGGCGCGGACCAAGTACGCCGGCAGAGGCGACGCGGCCCCCACGGGCCTGGCCGCGGATGCCGTCGAGCTCCCGTTCGCCAGCGCCACCTTCGGCGCCGCCACGGTCTCCTTCGGCCTGCGCAACGTCCCCGACCTGTCCTCGGCGATCGCCGAGCTCCGCCGCGTGCTGGCGCCGGGCGGTGAGCTGGTGGTCCTCGAGTTCGCCATGCCGACGTTGCCGCTGCTGCGCTCGCTCTACAGGTTCTACTTCCGGCGCGTGCTGCCGTGGATCGGTCGCCGCGTCTCCGACTCGAACAGCGCCTACACCTACCTGCCGGATTCGGTTCCATCGTTCCCGCAGCGCCGGGAATTCGTCGAGCGGCTCGTCGCCGGAGGCTTCGCCGAGGCCACCTGGACCGATCTGTCCGGTGGAATCGTCTGTCTCTACCAGGCCACCACCGACTCGAGCGCCAGCGCCGGGGGTTGAGAGAGCCTGGTTGAGTGACCCCGGGGTCGAGAGAGCCGGGGGACAAATGAGCCGACACGCACTTGCCCGCCGCCGGATCATCGGAGAAACTCCGCCGAGATGAGCGCCACGGAAACGATGAACGTGCACCGCCTCGACGGCCGCGAGGTGTCGCGGCAGCTACGCGAGGAGATCGCCGCGGGCGTCGAGTCCCTGGTCGCCAGGACCGGTCGTCGGCCCGGTCTCGCCGTCGTTCTGGTCGGCGACGATCCCGCCTCCCGGGTCTACGTCGGCAGCAAGGAGAAGGCCGCGACCTCGGCCGGCTTCGTGAGTCGCGTCATCGAGCGCCCGGGCGACACCACCCAGGAGGAGCTCGAGCGGCTGGTGGCGGAGCTCAACGCCGACGAGTCGATCGATGGATTCCTCATCCAGCTCCCCCTGCCCGACGGACTCGACGCCGACCGCATCCTGGAGCTCATCGATCCGGCCAAGGACGTGGACGGGTTCCACCCGATGAACATGGGTCGCCTGTGGCTCGACCGTGGCGGCTTCGCGCCGGCGACGCCGGCGGGAATCGTCGAGCTGCTGAAGCGCTCGGGAATCGAGCTCGAGGGCCGTCATGCGGTCATCGTCGGCCGGAGCCGCATCGTCGGCAAGCCGATGGCCGGCCTGCTGCTGCGCGAGCACTGCACCGTCACACTGGCGCACTCGCGCACCCGCGATCTCCCCGGCCTGTGCCGCACCGCCGACCTGCTGGTCGCCGCGATCGGGATCCCGGCGTTCTTCGGTCCCGAGCACGTCGCGCCCGGTACCGTCGTGGTCGACGTTGGCATCAACAGGGTCAGCGACCGCGACGAGCTCGAGCGGCTCTTCCCGCACGACGAGCGGCGTCGCCGAGGTTTCGACAAGCGAGGTTACTTCCTCATCGGTGATGTCGACTACGAGCGCGTCGCACCGATAGCCGGGGCGATCACACCCGTCCCGGGAGGTGTCGGTCCGCTGACGGTAACCATGTTGCTGGCCAACACGCTCGAGTCGGCCCGCCGACGCAGCGAGCTCGCCGCCCCGAAGGCGGGATGACCGCTCTCGCCGTCGGGCTCACGGGTGGTCTGGCGAGCGGCAAGTCCACGCTCGGACGCTGGCTGGCCGAGGAGGGCTTCCTGGTGACCGACTCCGACAGCATCGTCGCCGAGCTCTATCGTCCGGGTGCCGCCGGAGCCGGCGCGGTCCGCGACCTCTTCGGCGCGGGCGTCCTCGACGCCGAGGGCGGCGTCGATCATGCCGAGCTGGCCCGCCGCGTCTTCTCCGACCCGGCGGCTCGGCGCCGGCTCGAAGGTGCCATCCATCCCCTGGTTCGCGAGCGCTTCCAGCAGATCCGCGAGGAGGCTCCCGGTGTGGCCGTGCTCGAGGTGCCGTTGCTCGTCGAGGCCGGCATGGCCGACGACTTCGATGTCGTCGTCACCGTCGAGTCGACCCTCGAGACACGGGTACGGCGAGCCATCGATCGAGGCCTCGATGAGGAGGCCGCGCGCACCAGGATCGCGGCTCAGGTGTCGGACGAGGCACGCCGGGCGGCCGCCGATATCGTGATCGACAACGACGGCGGCCTGCCGGAGTTCCGGCGTCAGGCCGGGGCGCTGGCCGAGGAGCTGCGGGAGCGCTCCCGGGAGAGAGCCTCGTGACGCCGACCGATCGGCCGCCCGGCCCGGTGCCGCTGCTGGTCACCGGCAATCCCTCGAAGCTCGAGGAGGCGCGGCGCATGTTCCCCGCTCTCGAGTCCCGAGACCTCGACCTGCCGGAGATCCAGTCGCTCGAGCTGATGGAGGTACTCCGCCACAAGGCTCGCGCGGCCTACGAGACCGTCGGAGCCCCCGTCATCGTCGACGAGACCGGGCTCGAGCTCGACGCGTTCGGCGGATTCCCCGGCCCCCTGGTGAAGTGGATGCTCGACACGGTCGGGCACGAAGGGATGGCGCGGCTGGCCGCCAGCGAGGGTGACACCCGCGCGACGGCGATCTGCGGGCTCTTCTTCACCGATGGCGACCACGAGGTCTACGCCCAGGGCGCCTCGAGCGGACACCTCGTGCTCCCGCCGCGTGGCCCCAACGGCTTCGGCTGGGACCCGGTGTTCCAGCCGGAGGGCTCCGAGCTGACCTACGGCGAGATGACACCGGCCGAGAAGGATGCGATCAGCCACCGGGGCCGGGCCTGGCGGGCCTTCGCCCGCGCCCTGGCGGCCGAAGGCATCGACATCTGAGGCACGCCGCGAGCGCCGGACGGCACGGCGATGTGCCCTCGAGAGGTCGGCGGCCGGCCGATGGTGAATAATGCGGCAATGGAACCGACCCGCGAAGAGCTCCGCTTTCCGATCGGCCGTTTCGAGATGCCCGCAGATCCGGTGGCCGCCAGTGAAGCCGGCATCGGGGAGATCGCCGCGCTTCCGGCGGCGCTCGCCGAAGCCGTCGAGGGCCTCACCGACGAACAGCTCGACACCCCCTATCGAGACGGCGGCTGGACGCTGCGCCAGGTCGTCCACCACGTCGCCGACAGCCACATCAACAGCTACATGCGCCTGAAGCTGGCCGTGACCGAAGAGTCGCCGGTGGCCAAGCTCTACGACGAAAAGCTCTGGGCCGACCTCGAAGACGCTCGAAGCTGCCCTGTCGCGGTGTCGCTGACGCTGCTCGACTCGCTGCACACGCGCTGGGTGATCTTCCTGCGATCTCTCGACACGGAGCGACTCGCCCGGGCCTTCGTGCATCCGGACTACGGCGAGGTGACCGTGGCGCAGAACATCGCCATGTACGCCTGGCACGGGCGCCACCACGTCGAGCACATCGCGGGTCTGCGCCGGCGACGGGGCTGGCTCTGACCTACGGGCCGGACCTCGGGCAACTCGACCGATGACCCTTGCTAGCCTGCGCTGTTCATCAGGCTCCGTAGCGAGCCGCCGGAGATGCCCGTGGGTACAAGGCGCGCGATCGAGGGCTCCGCAGGCGTATCCCCTGCGACACGTTGAGGAGCGCGACCGAGCGCAACGCTGGAGACACGGGCAGATCCGGCGGCGCCGTAGGAGCCCGATGAACAATGCAGGCTAGATCTCGACCCCGGCCATCAGCCAGAGCATCACGGCCTTCTGGGCGTGCAGACGGTTCTCGGCCTCGTCGAAGATCCGGCTCTGGGGACCGTCCGCGACCTCGGCCGAGACCTCCTCACCACGGTGCGCCGGCAGGCAATGCAGGAAGACGGCGTCGTCGCTCGCCTGAGACATGAGGGCCGAGTCCACCTGGAATCCGTCGAAGGCGCGCAGGCGTTCGGCCGCCTCGTCCTCCTGCCCCATCGAGGCGAAGACGTCGGTGTAGACGGCTGAGGCGCCCTCGACGGCCTGGCGGGGGTCGTCCGTGAGCAGGATCTCGGTCCCCGCGGCGGCGGCGTCCGCCCGGGCCTTCTTCAGGTACTCTCCGCCGATCTGGTAGGCCTCGGGGGCGGCGATCGCGATGTCCATTCCGACCTTGGCGGCTCCGAACGCCAGCGAGCGGGCCATGTTGTTGCCGTCGCCGATGTAGGCGATTCGACGGCCCGACAGGTCGCCGAAGACCTCGCTCAGGGTGAAGTAGTCCGCCAGGACCTGACAGGGATGCAGATCATCGGTCAGGCCGTTGATGACGGGGATCGATCCGTAACGTGCCAGGTCGACGACGTCCTGATGGGCGAAGGTCCTGGCCATGACTCCGTGGATGTAGCGCGACATGACCTTCGCGGTGTCGTGGATGGTCTCTCCGCGTCCGAGCTGAATGTCGCGGCCCGACAGAAAGAGCGCCTGCCCTCCGAGCTGGTACATCCCGACCTCGAAGCTGACCCGGGTCCGGGTCGACGACTTCTGGAAGATCATGCCGAGGCTCTTGCCGGCGAGTGCCGCTGAGTACCGTTCCGGATTGGCCTTGACGTCGGCCGACAGGGAGAGCAGGCCGGCGACCTCTTCGCGGGTCAGATCGTGGATCGAGATGAGGTCTCGCTTGGACACTTTCGGTAGCTCCTTGTCTCTTCGGCCCTCAGGCCGACAGTGAATCGCGCTCGAGGGGCATCGTCATGCAGTGCGGGCCGCCCCGAGCTCTGGACAGTTCGTGCCCCGGCACCGTGACCACGGTCCGACCGTGACCGAGAATGTCCGAGCCGTCGAGAACCTGCCGCTGTGAGAGCACCCGCCAACCGCGACGGTCCAGCTCCTCGACGGTGCGCCGGTTGCGCTCGTAGACCATGATGACCCCGGGAGCGATGGCGAAGGCGTTGGCACCGTCGGTCCACTGCTCGCGCTCCTGGTCGACCGGATCGGGGCCCCCACAGGGCACCACCTCGAGCTCCCAGCCGAGGTCGTCGAGCGCACTGTGCAGGCAGTCGCGAAGCGCGAACCGGAGCTCGGTCGCCTCGAGGTCGACATAGTAGGCACCGGCCGACTCCCGCTGGCCCGCCTCGATCACCGGGAGGTAGGCCAGGCTGGTCCGCTCGTCGATGAGCGTGAAGACCGTATCGAGGTGCATGTAGGACCTTCGCGGCGGAAGATCGACCAGGACGAGATGGCGGAAGCCGGTCTCTTCTCGTCGCAGGTAGTCGGCGAGCGCTTCCACCCCCCGCCGGTTGGTGCGCTGGCTGATTCCCACCAGCAGAGTATCGGCGTTCGCCACCAGAACGTCACCGCCCTCGAGCTGAATCGGGGTGCCGCCATCCGTGGACCCACCGGGAAGGATCTCGAAGATCGCCTCCGCGCCGGAAAGCGACGGATGATGGGTGAAGATCAGACGGGCCAGTCGCGGCTCACGCGCACGGGCGGCCGTCGCCATCGACGAGATCATCACCCGGTTCCCCATGACCATCTGCGGGTCACGCTGAAAGAAGTAGTTGGGCGCCGGATCGAGATCGAAGATCCGCTCCCCCGCTCCCACCTCGGGCCGCCGCACACCACTGACCAGCGCTCCGGCCAGGGAGCCCGCGTCGAGCCCGCTCAACCGCTCGAGCGCCTCGGTGGAAGCGATCTCCCCTCCGACCTCGGCGAGGATCTCTTCACGCGCGCTGTCGACATCGAGCGTCTCGGCGAGCAGATCGACGGCGTCGAGAACCTCGACCCCGGCGCTCTGCAGCATGCGGCCGAATCGTCCGTGCTCGCGTCGCGCCGCCTGCCCGTAGAGGATGTCGTCGAAGAGCAGCTCCTCCATCATCCGGGGCACCATCCAATCGATCTCCTGCCCGGGTCGATGCACCATCACCCGGCGCAGTCTTCCGATCTCTGAGTCGACTCTGATCATGGTCGGGAAGGCCCCGCGGAGGGTGCGGGAGGGGCCGAGATCATAGCAGAGCGACTGCTATTATCCGACCCATGACCGAGCCCTCACGACCCGACGAAAAACCCCTCAATCCCCTCTACGAGCGCTACGCATCCGCCGAAATAGGGCGGATCTTCTCCAGGCAGAACCGCTATCGACAGTGGCGCCGCATCTGGATAGCGCTGGCCGAGAGCCAGCACGAGCTCGGCCTGCCGATCTCCGAGGCCCAGTTGGCGGCCATGCGGGCCCACGCCGACGAGATCGACTTCGATCGCGTCGCCGAGATCGAGCTCCAGACCCGCCACGACGTGGTCGCCCATCTGCGCCATTTCGCCGAGACGATCGGCGAGGCCGGCGGCATCATCCACCTCGGGGCGACCAGCGCGTTCGTCACCGACAACACCGATGCCCTGCTGGCGCGGCAGGCCCTCGAGCTGCTCGCCGGCCGCACCGTCTCCGTGCTCGCGGCGCTCGCCTCCTTCGCCCGCTCGACGGCAACGATCCCGACTCTCGCCTACACCCACTTCCAGCCGGCGCAGCTCACCACCGTCGGCAAGCGGGCGTGCCTCTGGGCGCAGGACTTCCTCGAGGATCTGGAGGAGGTGCGCCACCGCCTGGGACGGCTGCGATGCCGCGGGGCCAAGGGAACGACGGGGACCCAGGCCAGCTACCTGCAGCTGTTCGCCGGCGACCACGACAAGGTCGCGGCGCTCGACCACAGCGTCGCCGAGAAGCTCGGCTTCGCCGCCGCGTTTCCCGTAACCGGCCAGACATACCCGCGCAAGCAGGACTCTCAGATCCTGGCGGCCCTGGCCGGCATCGGCGAGAGCTGCCACAAGATGGGCACCGACCTGCGTCTCCTGCAGGGCGTGGGCGAGCTCGCCGAGCCCTTCGACCGCGACCAGGTCGGCTCGTCGGCGATGGCCTACAAGCGCAACCCCGTTCGCGCCGAGCGCCTCTGCGGCCTGTCGAGGCGTCTGTTCACCGACGCCCTGGCCGGACCGATCAACGCCGGCACCCAGTGGCTCGAGCGCAGCCTCGACGACTCGTCGAACCGGCGTCTGGTGCTGACGGACGCCTTCCTCTGTGCCGACGCGGTCCTCGGCCTGGCCGGCCACATCGCGGACGGCATCACGGTGCGCGAGGCGACAGTGGCCGCTCGCGTCGCGCGAGAGCTGCCGTTCATGGCCACCGAGAAGCTCCTCATGGAGGGCGTCCTTCGAGGCGGCGACCGACAGGAGCTGCACGAGCGCATCCGGCGGCACAGCCTCGACGCGCAGGAAGCGGTCGAGCGCGGCGAGCCGAACCCGCTTCTCGATTCGATCGCCGCGGACGAGGCCTTCCGCATGAGCCGTGACGAGATCGAAGCCTGGGTCGACCCACAGGACTTCACCGGTCGCTCAGCGGCGCAGGTCGAGCAGTTCCTCACCGAGATCGTCGAGCCGACGATCGCCGGCGAGACCGCCGCCGCCGTGGAGGCGCCGCGCGTCTGAGCCCCGGCGGGTGACATGCGTGGGTCGTCACGAGCCTGGCTCCTGCTCTGCGTAGCACTGACGCTGTCGGCGTGCGGCAGTGGCGGCCGCAAGCCGATGGAGTCGGTCGGACGCGGCTGGAAGCAGACCGGAAAGGCCTCCTGGTACGGCGAGAAGTTCCATGGCCGCAAGACGGCCAACGGTGAGACCTACGACATGTACGGCATGACGGCGGCGCACAAGACGCTGCCGTTCGACACCCTCGTCGAGGTGAAGAACCTGGACAACGGACGCGAGGTCCAGGTGCGGATCAACGATCGAGGACCTTTCGTGCGCGGCAGGATCATCGACCTCACCTACACGGCGGCCGAGCGGATCGGAATGATCGGTCCGGGCACGGCCAAGGTGCGGGTCCGCGTCGTCGGCCAGGCCGACAGCGACTCGCGCCGGTGGGTCATCCAGGTCGGCGCCTTCACCGACCGCGAGGCGGCCCGAGCCCTCAAGCGGGAGCTCGAGGGAGCCTACTCCGGCGTCCGGATCGAGTCCGACTCCGGAATCCACCGCGTCCTGGTCGGGCGATTCAAGAAGAAGAGCAAGGCGAGCGACGTTGCCGGGAGGCTTCGCGCTGCTGGGCACTCGACACTCGTCCGAATCGGTACCGGGTAGCAGCCGGCGGCGATCGTTCACTCCGTCTGTCTCCTGTCGGAGGCGCAGAGACGACCTTCCACGGTGCCTTGCAGCCTGGTGCTAGGATCACCGTACAACCTGAAAGGGAACGGGTTTCGCCTTGGGAGACGATCTTTGAAGAACGTCGAAGGAGGATTGCTCCGCATCGTGTCGATCCTTGGAGCCTTCTCCGCTCTGAGTGGAGTCGTCCCGGGAATTGCCCAATCTACTCCTGCCTCACAGACGTGGCAGGAATCCAAGCTGATCGCCGATGACGGAGCGATCGGCGACTCGCTCGGGAGTTCTGTATCGATATGGGGCGACTCGGCCATCGCGGGCGCTCCAGCCGCTGATATCGGTGGGCAGCCAAACTCTGGAGCCGCTTACGTATTCACCCGCGTCGGAGGAGATTGGCAGCAGGAAGCCAAGCTGATACCGAGCGACGGCGCCTACGCAGACTCGTTCGGCACTTCAGTATCGATCTGGGGTGACCGCGCAATCGTCGGAGCACCGGGCGCAAACGTACAGGGCGAGTTCACGGGCGCCGCCTATGTGTTCGTGAGGAATGGAGGCGTGTGGGTCGAGCAGGCGAAGCTGGTTCCTGGTGGTCAGTCACGCGGTTGGGACTTCGGGACATCCGTCGCTCTCTCCGGTTCGACGACCGTAATCGGCGCCCCCGGCGCTTGGAATCCCCATGGAATCCAGCCCGGAGCCGCCTACGTGTACTCAGAGCAGAATGGGAAATGGATCGAAGAGGCGGAGTTGCTGCCTGCGACGGCATCCGATAGCGCCGAGTTCGGTACCTCGGTGGCCATTCTCGGCAATACGCTGATTGGAGGCGCGAGATATCACGAAGTCGGCACAGCCTCCCTCCAGGGTGGGGCCTGGGTCTACAGGAAGAGCGATGGGCAGTGGCTCGAGGACGGCTACCTCGTTGCCAGTGACGGAGAGGCTGGCGACTTCTTCGGAGCAGCCGTGGCGGTGGTCGCGGACCAAGCCGTTGTGGGCGCGTGGGCAGATGATGAGAATGGCACCTTCAGTGGATCGGCCTATGTGTTCGAGCGGATGCAGAGCGGCTGGGTCGAGCAGACGAAGTTGCTCCCCAGCGATGGGGCCGCAGGGGACAGGTTCGGCGCCGCAGTCTCCATCCGGCCGGCGCGAATCGCCGTTGGCGCCCATACCGATGACAACGCTCTGGGGTACGGTGCCGGATCGGTCTATGTCTTCAAGAAGGCTAGCCAGGCATGGCTGGAGGACGCCACACTCACAGCGAGTGATGGTGAAGGGTCCTGGGAGTTCGGTCGTGCCGTTTCGCTTTCACCCGGCGGCCTCCTGGTCGGAGCCCCACGGGCCGACGGAGGTATCGCGGCATCGGGCGCCGCTTATGTTTTCGAGGAGGCGGGGCCGCGATTGACGGTGTCCGGGGTCTGCCCCGGTCCGGTGACCGTAAATGTTGCCGAGGGACCACCGGGCAGCGAGGTTGCCGTCATCGCGGCTGGTGGAGTGACCGGATTCACGAAGGGGGGCGTTCTCTGCAACGGGACTCGTCTGGAGATCGGTGAGCCCTTCCAGCTTCCACCGACCTGGGTTCGCATCGATGGGCAAGGCAACGGCCGGGGAGGACTCCAAATGCAAGCTGAAACCTGTTGGCTCGAGGCACTCGCGGTAGCGACATGCACACCTAGCGGCTCGCACTGGATCTCACCTCAGGCCGCGCCCCGGTAGCCACTTCATCGAAACGCAGCACTCCGCCGGCGAAGAGCCTATAGCCGCGGAGCTGTCCAATCGGAGGCGACCGAGGTCGTAGGTACCGGGCCGAGCTCAATCCTCAAACGAGGCAAGCCAGCGCCGGATGCCGGCGTCGAGCCGCGCCCGGTCCCGGTGTCTCTCAACGGCGATGGCGACCAGGCGATCGACGAGCTCGGCGATCGGCACGCCGGACGCCTCCCAGAGCTTCGGGTACATCGAGATCGAGGTGAAGCCCGGCAGCGTGTTGATCTCGTTGATGAAGATCGTCCCGTCACGCTCGACCAGGAAGTCGACCCTCGCCATGCCGTGGCCACCGATCGCCGCGAACGCCTCGACCGCCGTTCGGCGTAGCGTCCGCTCCAGATCCTCGTCAAGCTCGGCCGGAACGATCAGACCCGCGCCGTCGTCGACGTACTTGTCCCGGTAGTCGTAGAACTCCTGCCCCGGGATGATCTCGCCCAGGCGCGAAGCCTCGAGCGTCCGGTAGCCGAGGATCGAGCACTCGATCTCGCGGCCTTCGATGCCGCGCTCGATGAGCACGCGATCGTCGAACGCCAGGGCACGCTCGACCGCCGCCTCCAGGTCCTCGCGGCGGCTCACCCGCTCGACCCCGACGCTCGACCCGCCGACCGAGGGTTTGACGAAGAACGGCGGATCGGCGTCCGGCAGCACCGCTTCGGCGCGCCAGTCCGACGACGGATCGAGACCGGCGCGGTCGGCCACCGCCCATTCGACAACGGGCAGCCCCGCCGCCTCGAGCACCGACTTGGCGAGGTGCTTGTCCATCGCCACCGCACTCGCCGTCACGCCCGCTCCCACGTACGGCAGGGCCAGCATCTCGAACAGGCCCTGCAGCGTGCCGTCCTCACCCCAGGTGCCGTGGACGATCGGGAAGACCACCTCGACGCCGCTTCCGGTGAGGTTGGCGAGCGACGCCATGACGTCCCCCGCACCACCGGGGCAGGTCGCGCCAACTCCGTCGAGCAACCTCTGGCCCTGCTCCATACCCTGCCAGGTGCCGTCCTGTGCGATCAGCAGGGGAACGGCCTGATGACCGGCCTCTTCCAGCGCCGCCGCGACCGTGCGCGCCGAGACGACCGAGACACGGTGCTCGGCGGAGCGACCTCCGAAGACGACGCCGACCTTCATCCGCCCCGGCCCTGCTCCATCTCGACCAGATCGACGCGCTTCATTTCGGGCAGGTCGCCGATCGACGCCAACAGATCCGGTTTGGGGACCTCGTCGAGCCTGAGCACCGCCATCGCCTCGTCCTTCGAGTCGGTGCGGGCGAGGTGGATGTCGGCGATGTTGATCTCGGCTTCGCCGAGCAGACGGCCGATCTTCCCGACCACTCCCGGCACGTCTTCGTTGTGCAGCACCAGGAGGCGCCCGGCGGGGCGGAACTCGAGCTGGAACCCACCGAAGCGCACCACCCGCGGATCGGTCTCTCCGAAGACGGTGCCGCTGATCTCGAGCTCGCCGTTGTCGCCCACCATGGACACCCCGATGAGATGAGGATACTCCGCCGACTGGCTGTGGATCGCCTGGACCAGCTCGATGCCGCGCTCACGGGCTGTCCCTTCGGCGTTGACGTAGTTGACCGCCTCCCCCATGAAAGGCGTCAGCGCTCCCTTGACCACCGCCACCGTCACCGCGGCGCGCATCGCCTCCTCGATGCCCCAGAGATCGACCTGCAGCTTCGAGACGCTGCCTCCGAGCAGAGTGCTCGCGAGGTGCCCGAGCTGCTCTCCGAGATTCAGATAGGGCTCGCCACGCTTCGGGGTGTGGCGGAAGGGCAGGTTGACCGCGGTGACCGCGAGGGAGCCGTCGAGCGCCGCGAGGAGCATCCGCACGGTCTCGGTGGCGATCCGCTTCTGAGCCTCGCGGGTCGACGCGCCGATGTGCGGCGTCGAGACGACGCGCTCGTGCTCCGCCAGACGGCGGTCGGTCGGCGGCTCCTCGGCGAAGACGTCGAGGGCGGCACCGGCCAGCCGCCCGGAGTCGAGCGCCGCGAGCAATGCCTGTTCGTCGACGATACCGCCACGGGCGCAGTTCACCAGATGCGCACCGGGCTTCATCGCGGCGATCTCGCGCTCGCCGATCAGTCCCCGTGTCCCCTCGGTCAGCGGCACGTGGACGGTGACCACGTCGGCGCGTCCCAGCATCTCCTCGATGTCGAGCAGCTCGACCTCGAGCCGTTCTCCCATCGACGCGTCCATGTAGGGATCGTGCGCGATGACCTCCATGCCGAAGGCCTTGGCCCGATGCGCCACGCGCTGCCCGATCTGACCGAAGCCGATCACTCCGAGCGTCTTGCCCTCGAGCTCCGTCCCGACGAAGCTCTTGCGGTCCCATTCACCGGCCTTCATCGAGCGATCGGCCGCCGGGACGTTTCGCATCAGGGCGAGCAGAAGAGCGAACGTGTGCTCGGTCGCGGAAAGGAGATTGGCGGTGGGTGAATTGACCACCAGGATGCCGAGCTCGGTGGCGGTGGCCACGTCGATGTTGTCGACGCCGATGCCTGCACGTGCCACCACCTTCAGGCCGGTACCGGCCCGCAGCAGGTCGGCGGTGAGCTTGGTGCCGCTGCGCACCACCACCGCGTCGTAGGCGCCGAGGAGCTCGCCGAGCCTCGGCTTGTCCTCGGGGGCCAGCAGATCGATGTCATTGCCCGACGCCGCGAGCATGTCGAGGCCCGCTTGATGCAATGGGTCGCTTACCAGAATTCGATGCACAGTCCTGTCCTCGGTGTTGAGTTCTTCCGGGATGTCGGGTTCTTCCGGCTCGAGATCGGCGCGCCTAGGCCGACGCCACCTCCGACCCGGCCAGGATCTCGTCGATGCACTCGAGAAGCGATTCGACGTCGGACGGGGTGATCTCACCCATATGGCCGAGTCGGAACGTCTCCGGTTTCAGTTTTCCGTAGCCACCAC
The DNA here is from genome assembly GCA_965223875.1 of Candidatus Multivoradales bacterium. Classification (GTDB taxonomy): domain Bacteria; phylum Acidobacteriota; class Thermoanaerobaculia; order Multivoradales; family JAHEKO01; genus CBDCXS01. Next base: position 1,309,189 of record OZ245024.1, read on the forward strand.
CGATGGTGAAGCCGCGTTCGGCGGCGGCACGCACCAGATCGGGTGCCGCGAGGCCGCCGGGAGCCCCGAGACAGCTCACCGTGGGCGATCTGTGACTGCGCGCGAAAAAGGAGAGGCCGCGGCTCTCGGCCCAGGTGCCGACCATCTCCCGGCAGGCCTCGTGGCGCTCCCAGCGGCACTCGATGCCCTCCTCGAGAATCCGATCGAGCTGGAGATCGGCGGCGTGGAAGAGCGATACGGCGGGGGTGGTGATCGTGCCGCCGCCCAGGTGCTTGTCGCGATAGCGGAGCAGATCGGTGTAGAAGCCACGACCCGGCACACCTTCGGCGCGCCGCGCGGCGCGCTCCGAGAGCGTGAAGAAGGCGAGACCTGGCGGCAGCGCCAGGGCCTTCTGGGCGCCGGTCAGGACCACGTCGAGGTCCCACGCGTCGACTTCCAGCCGGGCGCCGGCCAGCGAGGAGACCGCGTCCACCACGATCAGCGCGTCGCTCTCGGCGTGGATCACGGCGGCGATCTCCTCGAGGTCGTTGAGCACGCCCGTCGAGGTCTCGTTGTGCGCCATCGCCACGGCGTCGTACCGACCGCGCCGAAGAGCCTGACGGACCAGATCGGCATCCATCGCCTCGCCCCAGGGCACCTCGACCCGATCCACCTCGAGGCCCAGAGAACGGGCGATCGGATCCCAACGCTCGGAGAACGCACCACAGACCAGAACGAGCAGCCGGCGGGACACCGTCGACTGGATGGCCGCCTGCATCACCAGGGTGGAGCTCGAGGTGGCGATGTAGACGCTGCCGGAGGTGCGGAAGATCGGCGCGAGTCGTCTGGTCACCGATTCGTAGAGATGACCGAAGGCCTCCGTACGGTGGCCGGTGACCTCGACCGTCAGAGCCTCCCGAATCGCCCTCCGGACGTACGCCGGGCCAGGTAGAAAGAAGCGGATGGGCTCGTCCATTCGGGGGCCTCCAGCGGAGTCGGGGCGCCAGCCGGACGGGCCGGCGACTCGACGCCGGGGCATTGTCGCACCGGCCCAGGACCCGGTCAACGCGTCAACGGGTGGGTCTCGCGAGGCGCTTCTCAGCCGTCGCGATCGGTCGTCGGATAGAGCAGATAGGGTGCCCGCCGTCTCTCGAACTCACCCTCGTCGCCCGCCCAGCTCGCCAGCCACCCGTCGGGCCGCGAACCGTCCTCGATCGCTTCGCGAAGCGCCGTGCTTCCGCTCAGCAGGTCGATCGCCGGCCGATCCGACACGAACTCGTACGGTTGCGTGCGCCAGCCGAACCCTGGGCAGCGCGCCAGCTCGAGAAGCAGCTCGACCCCGAGCCGATAGGGCTCGAGAGCCGCCGGCTCGGCGACGACGATCTCGACGCCGCCACAGTTCGTCCCGGCGTGCTTCTGGAACTCGGGCCGGAATCGCGCCGGAACAAACCGTACGCCGGGAAGCTCCCGACGCTCGAGGGCCTCGGTCAACGCGACGCCGTCGACGTCCGGCGCGCCGACCAGATGGAAGGGACGCGTCGTCCCGCGCCCCTCCGAGAAGGTGGTCGCCTCGACCAGACAGAGTCCCGGATATATCAGCGTGCTGTCGAGCCGGGGCAGATTGGGCGACGGGGCCAGCCAGGCTCTCCCCAGCTGGTCCCAGGTCTCGTCCCTGCGCCAGCCGCGCATCTCCCAGACTCGCAGGCGCTCTCGGCGCGCGGCACCGGCCAGCTCCATCGAGGCGAGCTCGCCGAGGGTCAGGCCGTGGACGACGGGATGCTCGAAAGCGCCGATGAAGGAGTCGAACCCCGGCCGGCGGAGGTTCCCCTCGACGCGGTGCCCGCCGAGCGGATTCGGCCGATCGAGGATCCAGACGTCCGTGTCCGTCTCCAAGGCGACCTCGGCGGCCCAGACGGCGGTCGCGGCGTAGGTGTAGTACCGCGCGCCGACGTCCTGGAGGTCGATGACGAGAAGATCGAGGTCCTCGAAACGCCCGGCGTCGGGACGCAGGCTCGTCTCGTCGTCGCCATAGAGCGAGACGACCGGCAAGCCGGTCCAAGGGTCCGTCGCGTGGCCAGCGGCCACCATGTCCTGATAGAGACCGTAGAGACCGTGCTCGGGACCGAACAGCCGTACCGGAGGCGTCGGTACCCGCGACAGCGCCAGGTGCGCCGGTAGGAGGTCGGCGGTGACCGCGGCCAGATGGCTGAGCAGCGCCCAGCGCCGATCTTCGAGGACCTCGGGTGCCGCCAGCAACCGGTCGAGGCCGGTGCGAAGCCCCGACCCCATCACAGCTCCGTGCCCGTCACGTCGCGGTCTCACGCACGAAATCGCCGCTGGCGCCGCCGCTCTTGGCCTCCAGCCGGAGGTCGGTCACGACCGCGGCACGCTCCACCGCCTTGACCATGTCGTAGAGAGCCAGCGCCGCCGCCGAGCAGGCGACGAGCGCCTCCATCTCGGCTCCGGTCTTTGCCGTGGTCACTACCAGCGAGCGGATCTCGACGCCGCCTTCGACGGGTTCGATGTCGACCTCGATCTGCTCGAGCGGCAGAGGGTGCGCCAGGGGGACCAGCTCGTCGGTGCGCTTCGCCGCCTGGATCCCGGCCAGCCGTGAGACAGCGAAGGCGTCGCCCTTCGGCAGAGCGGCGAGCCGGGCGACCGTGGCCGGCGCGAGCTCCACGCGGCAGGAGGCCCGCGCCTCGCGGCGGGTCACCGCCTTGGCCGAGACGTCGACCATGGCCGCCCGCCCTCTCTCGTCGAGGTGCGAGAACCGGTCGTTGCTCTGTTCAGACATCGGCTCGAAGGGTAGCGGCCCGGATCCGCGACTACGCTACACGATTCCCGACGACGATTGCACACCGCTCACGCGCCACGGCGGCCGAGGACGTGGACGGTGAAGCCGTCGTGATGGCCGCCGGGAAGCAGACGCCAGGCCCCGGACCCGTCGAGGCCTCGCCGCAGGCTCTCGGGCAGATCCCGGTCCGCATCCTCGAGCTCGAAGTCCGGATGACGCTCGAGGAAGTGGCGCACCTGGTCCCGGTTCTCTTCCGGCTCGAGCGAACAGGTCGCGACCACCAACCGTCCGCCGGGCCGCACCAGTCCGGCCAACCCATCCAACATCGCGACGCCCTGGGCGGCCAGGCGGCCGAGCTCCCGCTCGCTCATGCGCCACTTGAGCTCGGGATGCTTGCGGAAGGTGCCGCTGCCCGAACAGGGCAGGTCCGCGAGCACCCGATCGAACGATGCCCCGAAGGCCGGAAACCGGGCATCCGCGCCGACGACACCGAAGCTCGCTCCGGAACGGCGACGATTCGAAGCCAGGCGGTCGAGCCGGGACACCTCGGCATCGGCGGCGGTCACCCGCAGGCCGGGCTCCCAGGCGAGGAGCGAGAGCGTCTTCCCACCGGGTGACGCGGCCGCGTCGAGCACACGCTCGCCAGGCTCGGGCGGCGGGACCAGGGCGGCGCACTGGCTGGCCTCGTCCTGCGGGTGGAGCTCGCCGCTTTCGAGGAGAGGACCCGCGGCTCCCGGATCGCCCTCGATCAGCAGTCCGAGTGGCGACAGGGACGAGGCGCGCGCCGAGACGCCGCGGCCGTCGAGCTCGGCGAGGAGTCGATCGCGCTCCCCCCGGCCCCGGACCGCCAGGAGAGACGCCGGTCGATCGCGGTTGCTCGCCTCGAGGGCCCGGCGCGCCCGCTCGAGGCCGAACTCGTCCACCCAGCGCCCGACGGTGAAGCGGCGGTGGCTGGTCTCGAGCGCCAGACGTTCGATCGGATCGTCCGCCACGACCGGAAAGGCATCGAGGCCCCCGGACGACGCCACCTTGCGTAGCAACGCGTTGACGAAGCGCGCTCCGGGGCGTGTTCTTCGCCCGGCCAGATCGACCGATGTCGAGACCGCCGCATGCGCGGGCACCCGCCCGAAGTAGAGAAGCTGCGCCGCACCGATACGCAGTGGACCGAGCAGTCGCGCGTCGATTCCGTGGATCGGCCGGCCTCCGACGCGGGCGAGGACATCGTCGATTCTACGCAACCAGCGCAGGACCTCGGTCGTCAACCGGTGCAGGAAGGCGCGGTCCCGCTCGTCGAGAGCCGCGCCGGCCCGCGCCCGCAGGACATCGGCGGGGACCTTGAGCGTCAGGCAGCGCTCCACCACCCAGATCGCCGCGGTCCGCGGATCCCGCAAATCGTCCGGGTCGACCGATCGCGACCACTTGCCGGCCCGGATCTCAGCCAAGACGATCCCCGACCGACAGCCGCAGGCCGTTGGCGAGCTCGCGGCCGCTCACGGCGCGCCTGCCGGCGCGCTGGACGCGCTCGAGCGCCAGCACTCCTCCATCGGCGCAGCCGACCCGGAGCGCATCGGCGTCGATGCCGACGATCTCACCCGGGGCCGCCGGCTCGGTATCGCCGGGCTGCGGGGCGTCCGCCACCCGGGCTTCGAGCACCTTCACCGTCTCCCCGGCCGACTCGGTGAAGGTCCCGGGCCAGGGATCGTAGGCCCTGACCAGACGCTCCAGTCTCTCGCTCGTCCATGTCCAGTCGAGTCTCCCGTCGCTCCTTCGCAGGCTCCGTGCGTAGGTGGCCGCCGTGTCGTCCTGGGGACGCGGCGTCAGGGCACCGGACCGGAGCTCGCCGAGAGTCTCGACCAGCAGGTCGCCGCCGAGCCGCGCCAGACGCTCGGAGAGCTCCCCCGCCCGCTCCGCCGGACCGATCGGGATCTCGCGCGCCAACAGGATCGGACCGCTGTCGAGCCCCTCCTCCATGAGCATCGTGGTGACGCCGGTGGTGCTGTCACCGGCGGCGATCGCGGCCTGGATGGGTGCCGCCCCGCGATGGCGCGGCAGCAGGGAGGCGTGAACGTTGACACAGCCGAGTCGCGGCACATCGAGCAGGCGTCGCGGGAAGATCTGGCCGAAGGCGACGACGACACAGACCTCCGGGCTCAGGTCCGTGAGTCGCTCCACGAGCTCGTCCTCCCCGACGCTCCGGGGCTGGTCGAGCTCGAGGCCGAGCGCCGCGGCCCGCCGGGCCACCGGCGGCGGTACGACTCTGCGGTGCCGGCCCACCGGGCGGGAGGGCTGTGTCACGACGAGGTCGGGCGCGAGCCCGGCCGCGTGGAGCGCATCGAGAGTCGGCACCGCGAAATCCGGTGTACCGAAAAAGACCAGCCGACTCGACATGGTCCGCTTCGCTCCTCTCCGCTCCGGATCAGCCTTCGACGTCGCGCCGCGCCTCGTCCCACTCCTCGAAGAAGTCGGGCTTGACCAGCACCTCGCGAGGCTTCGAACCCTGTGGCGGACCGAGGAGCCCGTCCCGTTCCATCAGATCGATCAGGCGGGCGGCGCGTGAGAAACCGACCCGAAGGCGGCGCTGCAGGAAGCTGGCCGAGCCCATCCCCTCCGAGACCACCAGGCGGGCCGCCTCGTCGTAGAGGTCATCGTCGTCACCGCCTCCGCCCCCGCTGGCGCTACGGTCCTCCGGAGGCGGTTGCAGGACGGCCGGGTCGTACTCGGGCCGGCCCAGCTGCTTGAGCCAGCGGATCAACCTCGCGGTCTCCTCCTCGCTCACGTACGGTCCGTGGAGGCGCAGTACGCGCGAGGTTCCTGGCGGCATGAAGAGCATGTCGCCCTTCCCCAGGAGCTTCTCGGCGCCGACCTGGTCGAGGATGGTGCGCGAATCGTGGCGACTCGCGGTCGCGAACGCCATGCGGCAGGGGAAGTTCGCCTTGATCGTCCCGGTCAGCACATCGACCGACGGGCGCTGCGTGGCGACGATCATGTGGATTCCGACCGCGCGGGCCATCTGGGCCAGGCGGGCGATGGCGAACTCGACGTCGCTCGAGGCCACCATCATCAGATCGGAGAGCTCGTCGATCACGACGACGTAGTACGGCAGAGGCTTGAGCTCCTCCATCGTCTCCGCCGTCTCCTCGTCCTCGTTCAGCGCCAGCTTCTTCTTCAGCTTCGGATCGCTGATGGCCTGGTTGTAGTGGCCGATCGAGCGCACGTGCACCTCGGCGAGGAGCCGATAGCGCCGCTCCATCTCCGCAACCGCCCAGCGCAGGGCGTTGGCGGCCTTCTTCGGTTCGACGACCACCTCGGTCTTGAGGTGCGGGATCTCCTTGTAGACACCGAGCTCGATGCGCTTCGGGTCGATGAAGATGAACTGAACCTCGTCCCGGGTCGCCTGCATCAGGATCGAGGTGATCATCCCCTGCAGACCGACGCTCTTGCCCGCGCCGGTGGCGCCGGCGACGAGCAGATGGGGCATCGTCGCGAGGTCCGAGAAGTAGGGCTCACCCTGGATCGTCATGCCGATGGCCATGGTGAGCTTCGAACCCGAGCTCTTGAACTCCTTGCGACCGAGCAGATACCCCAGCCGGATCAGGGCCCGTTTGTCGTTCGGCACCTCGATGCCGAGAGTCGAGCGGCCGGGAAGCCGGTCGATGCGCACCGACTCGGCCTTGAGCGCCAGGGCCAGGTCGTCCTGCAGGTTGACGATCTGGCTGACCTTGACACCCGGGGCGGGCTGGAACTCGAAGACGGTGATGACCGGTCCGGGGCTGATGCCGTCGATCGCCCCCTGGACGCCGAACTCGGCGCAGCGGGCGCGGATCACCTCGCCCAACCGGACGAGCTCGTTCTCCTCGAAGCTGGCCTCGGGCTCTTCGTGGAGCAGGATGTCGGCCGGCGGCAGAATCGCCTTGCCCTCGCCACCCTTCGGGAACGGAATCTCCTTCTGTGGCGCCGGGGCCGGCGTCTCGACCTTCGCGGTCCTGCCCTTGGCCACCTTGCGCACCGAGAAGCGTCCCTCGCCCTTCTTCTCGTTGACCCGCAACGGCAGGTCGATGCTCGGCTCGCCGGCCGCCGCCGCCCGGCGCTTCGACGCCTTCGTCCGCTTCGACTCCTCGCGAGCGGCGCGCTTGATCTGTTTTTCCATCACGCGGCGACGAGCGCGGTCCTTGGCGCCCCGCTCACGGTTGCGCGACCACACCAGAGCCAGATGCTGGCCCATCTTCCCGATTCCACTGCTCCAGCTCGACAGCACCTCTCCCAGCGTCGACTGGACGAGTAGCGTGCCGCCGATCAGAACACCGCCGATGAAGACCACCACCGCGCCGGCGGTGCCGAGCTGACTGGCGAGCGCGTCCGCGAGGAGTCTGCCGAAGCCGCCGCCGGCCCAGATCTCCTCGCCCCGCCATTCGACCTCGCCCAGAGCGAGCTGCAGGAGCGCCGGCAGACAGACCAGGACGATGGCGACGCCCAGGCCACGACCGATGACGCGGACCTGCTCGCGATGACGCACGCGGCGCCAACCCGCCACCAGAAGAAAGACGGGGGCCAGCAACGCGGTCAGCCCGATGAACTCGAAGAAGACGGCCGACAGCTGGGCACCGACCGGTCCGATCAGGTTGCGCGGCCGGACGTCGTCGTCGACCGGATTGACGAAGCTCGGATCGAGCGGATGGTAGGAGAGGACGGCAACCAGAGTGACGGCGCCGACGACGAGCAGCGCGATGCCGACGAGCTCGTGGCTCTTCTCCGGCGCCAGCTTCTCGGTTTTCGCCTTGGCGCCGCCCTTGGCCGCCCCAGATGCCTTGCGTTTCTTGGATTTCAACGGTGAGGCTCCGCCACTCGTCTCCAACGGCTCTCGCGGAACCTGCACATTCTACAGCATTTACGCCGTTCCGCGCGGGTCCTCCGGCGGTGCGATCGCAACCGCCTCCCAGGGGCCGAGAAGGGATCTGAAGTCGGCGGGCGAGAGCGACTCGGCGCGAGTCGCGCGATCGAGTCCGGCCGCCTCGAGAAGGGACTCGGCCCGGTCGCGACCGACACTCGCGCCCAGCGAGTTACGGAGTGTCTTGCGTCGTTTGGCGAACGAAGCGTGGACCAGTCGCGCGAACTGCCGCCACCGCGGCCGGTCGAGGTCGCTGTCGAGCGGCGTCAGACCGACAAAGGCGCTGTCCACTCTGGGCGGCGGGCGAAAGGCGCCCGGCGGCAGCTTGCCCAGTATCTCCACGCGAGCGAGGGTCGCGACCAGAACGCTGAGAGCGCCGTAGGCACTGTCTCCCGGTCCCGCGGTCAGTCGCTCCCCGACCTCGAGTTGGACCAGGAACCCGGCGCGCTCGACCAGCTCGGTCCGACCGATCGTCGCCTCGAGCAGGTGGCTGAGGATCCGTGTGGCGACGTTGTAGGGCAGGTTCCCGGCCGCCAGCGAGCCGGCGGGCATGCGCTCCCATGGCAGCGCCGCGGCGTCACCGACGATCACCTCGAGCCGCTCGCCGGCAAAGCGCTCGCGCACTCGCCATGCCCAACGCGGATCGATCTCCCAGGCGACGACCCGGCGGGCACCGGCGGCGAGCAGCGCGCCGGTGAGGACTCCGTCCCCCGGGCCGATCTCGACGACATCGCGCTCTGCGGGACGCAGAAACCGGATCAGCGGCGCGCATGCTTCGGGACGGGTCAGGAAGTGCTGCCCGAGCGTCTTGCGCAGATGTGGCTCGCCGCGACTCACCGATTCCCCGGGAGCATTATCGACCATCCGGCACCTTGCGCCATAATGGCATCCCATCCACGGCGGCCGGGCCCGAAAAGGCGACCCGGCCGCACCTTTTCACTGGCATTTCACTTGCACTTTCAACCGCCGTAACTTGAGAATCACGAGCCGTCCCCTCGGGCTCGCCGGGTGGGGGTTCGTTCGAGTTCTTCCGGAAGGAGCATCGTCATGGAACCCGATCTCGACCGACTGAACCAGGAGGTCGACCGTGAAGCCCTGACCCTGCGTCAGGTCGAGAACGAGATACGCAAGGTCATCATCGGCCAGGACTACCTCGTCGAGCGCCTCTTCGTCGGGCTGTTGACCCGCGGCCACATCCTCATCGAGGGCGTGCCGGGCCTGGCCAAGACCCTGGCGGTCAAGACCCTCGCCCGAACCCTGCACGTCGACTTCAACCGCATCCAGTTCACTCCGGACCTGCTACCGGCCGACCTGCTCGGCACGCTGATCTACGATCAGCGCGAAGGCAACTTCGTGCCCCGTCAGGGCCCGCTGTTCACCAACCTGCTCCTCGCCGACGAGATCAACCGCGCACCCGCCAAAGTTCAGTCGGCCCTGCTCGAGGCGATGGAAGAGCGGCAGGTGACGCTGGGCGACACGACCTTCCAGCTCGACGAGCCGTTCATGGTTCTGGCCACCCAGAACCCGATCGAGCAGGAGGGGACCTACCCCCTGGCCGAGGCCCAGGTCGACCGGTTCATGCTCAAGCTGCGCCTCGACTACCCGAGCCGGCAGGAGGAGTCGGACATCCTCGACCGCATGCTTGTCGAGCAGACGATCGAGGTCTCCCCGGTGCTCGACGCCGAGCGGCTGGCCCATCTGCGCGAGGTCGTCGACGCGGTGTATCTCGACAACCGGCTGCGTGGGTACATCCTCGATCTGGTGGCGGCGAGCCGGGACCCACAGGGTGCCGGTCTCGGCGACCTGGCCGACCTGATCGACTTCGGCGCCTCGCCACGGGCGACGCTCTTCCTCGCCCGCGCCGCCAAGGCCATCGCCCTGGTGCGCGGCCGCGGCTACGCGATTCCCGAGGACGTCAAGGCGATCGCTCCGGACGTCCTCCGGCATCGTCTGATTCCCACCTACGAGGCCGAGGCCGAAGAGATCTCCGCCGACCATCTTGTGGCGAGACTGCTCGACCGGGTCGAGGTGCCCTGACGCTAGCCTGACCTTCTCGCCAAGTCTCTACTGCGATGCCGCATCTGCCCGAATCTGCTGCGTTTCGCATCGGTCGTCGATCCTCGGCGTACGGACAGTACGCCTGTGCTCTCCTCCCTCGCAAGCCTTGCAGCTCCAGGCATCTACGGCATCTCGCGACGAGATCGGTGAGAAGGTCAGGCTGATGTCCTCAGCCGCGCAGAAGGAGCGGACCTCGCTCCCCGCCGAGCTGCTTCGCAAGGTCCGGCGAATCGAAATCACGACCAATCGGCTCGTCGATCAGGGAGTCGCCGGCGACTATCACTCGGTCTTTCGCGGCCGCGGAGTGGAGTTCTCGGAGGTGCGCCCGTACCAGCCCGGAGACGACATCCGTTCCATCGACTGGAACGTGACCGCCCGCATGGGAGAGCCGTTCGTAAAGCAGTTCGTCGAGGAGCGCGACCTCAATCTGTTCGTCGTCGTCGACGTCTCCGGAAGCCTCTCCTTCGGCTCCCGCGCCATCCTGAAGCGTGAGCTGGCGGCCGAGATCGCGGCACTCCTCTCATTCGCCGCGCTGCGCAACCAGGATCGTGTCGGGGCGGCTCTCATCGGCGAGGAGATGGAGCTCTTCCTGCGCCCCGAGCGACGCCGCAACCAGGTTCTGCGCATGGTGCGTGACGTCTTGATGTGGCCCGCGACCGGCGCGACCGATCTCGACACCGGACTGCGCTCGGTGCTGAGGAACCTGAAGCAGCGCTCGGTCCTCTTCGTCATCTCCGACTTCGTCGATACGCCCTATGCCTCGGCGCTGAAGGCCGCGGCCGCCCGGCACGACGTCATCGTCGTCGAGCTGGTGGATCCGCGCGACGTCGAGATTCCGCAGACCGCCCCGCTGGTCCTTCGCGACGCCGAGACCGGCGTGCTCCAGGTCGTCGGTGGCGCTGGATGGCGGCGGCAGGTCGAGGAGCGCCGCGCCGGCGAGCGACAGGAGCTCAAACGCCTGGTTCGACGACTCGGTCTCGATCACCTCGAGCTGGCCACCGACCGCCCCTACCTGGCTCGCCTGGTCCGGTTCTTCGAGCAGAGACGTCGGAGACTCTCCCGGTGAACGGCCTGCTGTCGGCACTGGTCCTGGTGGCGAGTGGCGCCCTGGCGCCGCGCTTCGACGTCACCGTGGCACCGCGCGAGCTGAACGTCGGCGACCGGGCCGAGGTGGTTCTGTCGCTGAAGCTGGGCGAGGAGATCCCTTCCGGAGGCGTGACCTGGCCGGAGCTCAACGCTCTGCCGGGCGGCGCCGAGGTCCTCGAGATCGGTCCGGTGGAGACCGCGACTCTCGACAACGGCGACCGGATCCTGACCCGGCGACTCGGTGTGACCTTCTTCGAGGTCGGCAACGCGGTCATCCCGTCGATGGCGCTCGAAGTTTCGACAGCCTCCGGCCCCCTCATGCTGGCGAGCGACGCGATCGATGTCGCCGTCATCTCGGTGCTCCCCGAGGGCGACGCCGAGCTCGAAGCCAAGCCCCCCGCTCCGCCCCGGAGCCTGGAGATGGGTGAGCCCTTCTGGTGGGCGTCGGGAGCGCTTCTCGCCACCTGTCTGGCGGCGCTTGTCCTGCTGGCGCGGCAGGCCTCGGGCCGCGGCGACGACGCCGGCCTCGAGCCGAAGCTGTCACCGCGTCAGGAGCTCGCTCTGTCTCTCGAGTCGCTGCGGAGCGAGGACGACGCGGCTGCGCTCCACGAGGGCGTGAGCATGACGACGCGTCGCTACATCGGCCGTCTGCTCGCCTTCCCGGCGCCGGAGAGCACGACCAGCGAGGTCGACCGCGAGCTGCGTCGGCGCCAGCTCGACCCCGATCTCGCTCGCCGGACCCGGCATCTGCTGTCGACCTGCGACATGGTCATGTTCGCGCGGCGCGAGGTGAGCCTCGAGAGCGGGCGTGAGCGCATCAACGAGATCGAGGCGATCGCCGACGGCCTCGATGCCTGGATCGCGCCGGCGCTCGAGGACGAGTCGACCGGCGACGGTCGTACGACCGAGGAGAGCCCGACGTGAGCGGCGCGCCCTCCCTACAGGACCCTCTATGGCTGCTCGCCCTGCTGGTGGTGCCGCTGCTTCTCTGGCGCCATCACCGCCGCGGCGCTGTAGGAGCTCTCACCTACAGCCGGCTCTCGCTGGCCAAGCGAACCGGCCGCTGGCGCTTGCACCTGCCCTTCTACAGCAGGCTGATCGCTCTGATGCTGCTCATCGTCGCCCTGGCCCGACCGCAACTCGGCTACGCCTGGGAAGAGAGCCTGACGGAGGGCATCGATATCGAAGTGGTCCTCGACGTCTCGGGCAGCATGGGTGCCGAGGACTTCCAGCCCCGCAATCGCCTGGCGGTCGCCAAGGAAGTGGTCAAGGAGTTCGTCGCCGAGCGCCCGGCCGACCGCATCGGAATGGTGATCTTCTCCGGCAGCGCCGTCACCAAGGCTCCGTTGACCACCGACCGCCAGATGCTGTCGATGCTGATCGACTCGGTCGAGCTCAACACCCTCCCCGACGGGACCGCTATCGGCGTGGCACTGGCGAACGCGGCGGCACGACTCAAGGACAGTGACGCGACGACCAAGGTCATCATCCTCGTCACCGACGGCGTCAACAACGCCGGCGCGATCGATCCGGTCTCCGCCGCCTCGGTCTGCAAGGGCCTGGGAATCCGGGTCTACACCGTCGGGGTCGGAACGGCCGGCCGGGTACCGATCCCGGTCCCCTCGACCGACCCGATCACCGGCCGGCAGGTGATCCGCCGTGTGCTCATGAACGTCGAAGTCGACGAAGAGTTGCTGCGCGATATCGCAGACCACACCGGCGGCGTCTTCTACCAGGCGACGGACAGTCAGAGCTTCCGCGAGATCTTCTCCGAGATCGACCAGCTCGAGAAGACGATTCTCCAGACCAAGCACTACGTGCGCTATCAGGAGGTCTTCCAGCCGTTCGCCTGGGCAGCCCTCTCACTACTCCTTCTGCCGTTGGCGGTCATCGCCTTCGGCTTCACCGCCGAGCCATGAACTTCGGACACCGAGAGCTGCTCTGGTTGATCGCGTTGGCGCCGGTGACGGCGGCCCTCGCCGGGTGGTTCTGGCGCCGCCGACTGGCCGCGACCCGGCAGTGGGTCTCACCCGGCCTCTGGGAACGGCTGAGGTTCGACGTCTCGAAACGCCGTCTCATCGCGTCGCTGAGCCTGCTGACCCTCGCTGTCGCCGGCGTCGGTCTGGGGCTGGCGCAGCCGCGCTGGGGAGAGGCCGAGGACCTGGTGGAGCGCCGCGGCGTCGACATCGTCTTCGTGCTCGATTCCTCGCTGTCGATGAGCGCCGAAGACGTCACGCCCTCACGGATCTACGTCGCCAAGGCTCTGATTCGTTCGATGGTCCGCTCGCTCCCCGGCAACCGGGTAGCGATGGTCCAGGCAGAGGGTGAAGGCGTGGTGATGGCCCCGCTCACGGTCGACAGCGCGGTCATCGATCTGCTGCTCGACACCGCGGTCCCCGGCAGCCTGCCTCGACCCGGGACCGGACTGGCCCACGGCCTCGACCTCGCCCTCGAGCTGTTCCCGGAAGGGAGCGAAAAGCACCGGGTGATCGTCCTGCTCTCCGACGGAGAAGACCACGAAGGAGGCGTCACCGAGCGTCTCGACCGTCTCGAGCAGGAGGGCGTCGTGGTTCACGCGCTCGGTATCGGGACGCACTCCGGCGGACCGATGCCCGTGCCCGCCGAGGGCGCCAACGAGCTCAAGCGCGACAGCGAGGGCAACGTCGTCATCACTCACCTGGAAGAGGAGAACCTCCGTCATCTGGCCGAGAACACCGGAGGTCTCTACGTCCACGTCTCCGATGCCGGAACCGATCTGACCGAGGTCGTGAGGGCGATCGAGACGATGGAGACACAGGCTCTCGAGGGCAGCATCGTGTCGAGCCTCGAGCAGCGATTCCAGTGGCCTCTGGGCGTCGCGGCGACACTCCTGGCGATGTTCCTGGCCTTCGCTCCGGTCCGCTCGCCGAAGGGAGATCGACGGTGAACCGCTCCCTCGGCATTCTCCTGTCCAGCCTGGCGATCGCGGCGGGCCCCGACACCGACGGCTCCGAGTCCTCGCGCTGGCACCACAATCCGCGCAGCCGCACCGAGGTGGCCATCGGCCATCAGAACAACGGCGACCTCGAAGCCGCCGGCAGCGCCTTCGGTACCGCCCTCGAGCTCGCCCCTGGCGACCCGCTGGTCCAGTTCAACGCCGGAACGGCGAGCCTGTTGGGCGGCGGCGAGCAGGCGGTCGAGCTGCTCCAGGCCGCGGCGCAGGCCGCCGCGCCCGAGCTCCAGCCGCTCGCCTACTACAACCTGGGTAACGCCCAGGTCGCGGCCCAGGCGCTACCCGAGGCGATCGAGTCGTACAAGCAGTCGCTGCGCCTCGAGCCCGGGAACGTCGACGTCAAGCACAACCTGGAACTGGCCCAGCGGATGCTCCAGGAGCAACAGGAGGAGCAACAGCAACAGGATCAGGAAGAGCAGGAGCAGGAACAGGAGCAGGAGCAGCAGGAGCAGGAGCAGCAGGACCCGTCGCAGGAGCAAGAGCAGCAACAGGAGCAGAACCCGGAGCAGCAGGACGAGCAGCAGCAGGAGCAACAACAGGACAGTCCGCTGCCCGACTTCGAGGACCAACCCGACATGACCGCCGAGCAGGCGGCGGCCATCCTCGAGGCGGTCGAGAACCTGGAGCGCGAGCAGCGGCGCAAGCAGGCGATGGAGCAGCTCAAGCGGGCCAAGGGGGACAGGGACTGGTGAGGCGCGCCAAGGGCCTCCTGCTTCCCGCCCTCCTGCTCGTCGCGGCCGCGGCGCGCGGCGAGGACGTCAAGGTCACCGCCAAGATCACTCCGGAGGTGATCGGAATCGATCAGCTCGCGACGCTGACCATAACGGTCAGCGGCGGCGGAGCTCGCCGTCTGCAGCCGAAGCCGGATTTCGAGCTCGACAACCTGGATATCGTCGCGGGTCCCTACTCCCAGGAGAGCTTCCAGTTCTCGAACGGAGCCACCTCGCGTACGGCGAGCATCTCGTGGCGCGTCCGGGCCCGGAGCATCGGCTCGGCACGGGTGCACTCGATGATCGTCAGGGTAGGGAGTCAGGTCGTCGAGGTCGCCGACCTGACCCTGCGGATCCAGGAAGAGCCGGTCGAGATGGAGTCGGCGCCGGAGCCGACGGACCCCTTCGATCGGCTCTTCGACCCGTTCCGAGAGTCGCGCGGCCGCCGGCGTGCGCAGCCGCGCGGTGAGGTCTTCCTGCGCGCCACCGCGGAGCCCGCGGCGGCCTACCTGGGTCAGCAGGTCCTCTACAGTCTCTACCTCTACACGCAGAGCGACATCAGCTCGATCAACCCCGAGAGCCTGCCCGACTTCCAGGGTTTCTGGGTCCGTGAGGTACCGCAGCCGAAGCGCTACAAGCCCGAGATGGTCGAGATCGAGGGCAAGACCTTCGCCCGGGTCAAGCTGCTCGAGCGGGCGATCTTCCCGTTGCGCGAGGGCGAGTTCGAGCTCGAGCCGACCCGCGCGCTGATGGCCGTCAAGGTCCCGTCGTCGATGGGCTTTTCCCTGTTGTCCCAGACCGAGGAGATCCAGCGGGTCAGCAACCCGGTGGTGGTCAAGGTCAGTCCCCTGCCAACACCCCCCGCCGGCTTCACCGGCGCGGTGGGCGACCTTCAGCTCCAGTCCTCGGTCGAGCCGCGGACGATCGAGTCGGGCGAGGCGACCACCCTGAGCCTCGAGCTGAGCGGGCGTGGCCTGCTCCAGGGACTGCCCGATCCCGAGCTGCCCGAGCTGCCCGGCATCGAGGTCTACCCGCCGCAGGAGTCTTCCAGCGACGAGGTCCGCCGGGGCCAGGTCTACGGACAACGGACCTGGAGCTGGGTGCTCATTCCCAAACACCCCGGACCGGTCGAGATCCCGACGCTCGAGCTTCCCTACTTCGACCCCGCGGAGTCACGATTCGAGGTCGCCGCCTCGGAGCCGATCCGACTCGACGTACTGCCTTCGCGGCACCGCGACGACGAAGGCGCGGTCGATACCGGCCTGCATCCGATCCGCAACGCGGCCCTGCCGGTCGCCGGCTCGGCGCCGCGTTGGGTCGTCCATGTGCCTCGGGTCCTGATGGCGTCGGCGCTGCTCGGGCTTCTGGTCACCTGGGTCACACGACGCACCGATCGTTTCAGTCCCGAGCACCGCCAGGCGTTGCACACCTTCGAGGATCGGCTCGGGTCGATCGGGGACATCGAGCACTCGCACCACATCGCCCGCGAGCTCGACGGAGCCTGGCGGGACTTCCTGCGCGACCGCTGGGAGGTTCCCTCGGACACCTCCACCAGCCAATGGAGCGACGAGCTCGCGGAGAGGGGCGCGTCGAAGAAGGCCTGCGCCGAGCTTGGTCGCCTCGCCGAGGACATCCACTACCTCCGCTACGCCCCGCAGCTGTCGTCCAACGAGGCTCTCGAGGTGGAGCTCGTTCACCGCTCGCGGCAGATCCTCAAGTCGCTGCACTGACCGATGCGTTCCAGACAAGGCACCCGATCGATGCGGTCCTGGCCGCTGCTGCTCGTCTCCCTGGTTCTGGCGGGCGTGATGGCCGCGATGGCCGTCGAGAACGGTCCGTCGGGAGACCAGGTCTCCAAGCTGCGGGAGGGCAACCGCCTCTACCGCGAAGGTCGCCTCGAAGAGGCACGCGAGGTCTACCTGGCCGGCTTCGATCCCGAGTCACCTCATCCGGTTCTGGCCTACAACCTCGCGACGACCTTCCACCATCTCGGAGAGCTGCCGGAGGCCATCCTCTGGTACCGGCGCGCCGAGGCCGCCAACCCCGGCGATCCGTGGATGCGCGACAACCTCTTCAGTGCCCGCGCCAGCCTCGGGCTGCAGCCCTACGCCTCGCCGGGCATGAGTGGTCTCGTCTCGCGTCACGCGACGAGCCTCTCCTATGCCGGAGCGCTCCTGGCCTGGATCGGCCTGATCCTCTGGATCGTAGGTCCGCGCAAATCGGCGGTGTTGGCTCTCTCCCTGGTCGGCGTGGGCACCCTGTTGTTCGCGGCGACGATCGGAATCTCGCGCGGCGCTCCCCGGGCGGCGGTGATTCTCGTCGAGTGCACCGGCGCCGAGGGCGATCTGCCAGCGGGCTCGGAGATCTGGATCACCGAAGCGACCGACGAGAACGTCCTCGTCGTCGCGGGTCCGGTGACCCTCGAGTGTCCGCGCGGCGCCGTGGCGCCGGTGGCCGACGCCAGTTGAACCCCGGGGTTGAGCCCCGTCAAGGCTTCGTTCGGCCCCTGACCGGCCCTCCGTCCCGCCGCGCCTGTGCGCCCTCCCACAGAACTCGCCAGGGAGGCTCGGTTAGAATTCCGAACGGGCCGTTCCGAACGGGCCGGCCGGGATCTTCACGGGCTGGCTGGGACCATGACGACCACCACGCACACGGCGAACCAACCCTGGCACTGCCTTCAGCCACTCGAGCTGATGCAGTTCCTCGAGCGCCATCGCGTCAGCCCGGTGCTGTCGCTCGAGTCGACCTTGGCCGACCACATGGTCGAGATACTCCGTCGCAGCAGCGACTTCGTCTCGGCTCAGGCGGGGGTGATCCTGCTTGACAACCCGAAGCTCAAGAGCGTCGACCGGCGGCGGGGCACGTTGACCGCGGTGGCGGCCATCGGCGAAGCCTCCAAGATGATCGTCGGCTCGCGTCTTCCCGTGATCGATGGGCTCGCGGGACGCGCCTATCTGACGGCGACGTCCCATGCGGTCGGTCCGGGCGATCGTCCGGAGGCGCTGCGCAGTGCCGCCCCCTACCCCGGCATCGACCGCATCACCTCGGCGGTCGCCCTTCCCATCCGCATCGAGAACGACGTCTGCGGCGCGCTCGAACTGGTCAACCGGCGCGATGGCGGCTCGTTCAGCGCCCAGGAGCGAAAGCTGCTCGAGATTTTCGCCGGCTACATCTCTATCTCGATCGAGAACGTCCTCGACGGCCGCCAGGCACAGGAGATCGCCAAGCGGGACAATCTGACCGGACTCTTCAACGACCGCTACCTGCACATCGCCCTGATGGAAGCGGTGAACCACTGTCGGCGGACCGGGCAGGACCTGGCGCTGATGTTCATCGACCTCGACTTCTTCAAGCGGGTCAACGACACGCATGGGCATCTCGCCGGCAGCCAGGTCCTGCGTGAGGTCGGTCTGCTGCTCAGTCGCACCACCGAGGGTCTCGACGCCATCGTCGCGCGCTACGGAGGTGACGAGTTCGTCATCGTGGTGCGCCGCCTCGACCTGGCGGGCGCCGTCGACCTGGCGGAGCGCATCCGTACCGAGCTGATGACCGGCACCTTCTGCACCAAGGGCGGCGACATCCAGCCCGATCCCCTGTTCCTTACCGGGATCACGTGCTCGATCGGCGTCGCGACGCTCGACCGCCATGTCGACAAGAGCGACAGTGCGGAGAAGGCGAAGACGACGATTCTCCGTGTCGCCGACGCCGCGATGTACGTCGCCAAGGAGACCGGTCGCAACCGCACCGCACTCGCCGGCGAGCTCGTCCGCCGCCGCGAGCAATCCTCGGACTGAATCGCCCGGCGCCGCCCGCCGCGACGAGCGCTCGGCGGCCTCGGAATCTGCTACCATCCGCGCGGCCGTCGCGCCGACGGTCCTCGTCGACGACCGTTGGAGTGAGCCCATGACGATGACCCAAGCCCCTGGCCCGAGCATTCACGAGCGCCTGGCGCGACACATTCTCGCGGACGGCCTGCCGATGGTCCTCGACCTCGACCGGAGTCGGGGCGTCTTCCTCTACGACTCGCTTCGTGGGCGCGACGTCATCGATCTCTTCGGCTGCTACTCCACCGTTCCGGTGGGATACAACCATCCCAAGATGAGCGACGCGGCGTTCCAGCAGCGGCTGCTCACCGCGGCCGTCAACAAGCCGGCGAACTCCGACCTGTACACGGCCGAGATGGCCGACTTCGTGGACGCTTTCGTGCGCACTCTGCCCGAGGCGTTCCGGAGCCACATGTTCTTCATCAGCGGCGGCGCCCTAGCGGTGGAGAACGCGCTCAAGACCGCCTTCGACTGGAAGAGCCGCAAGAACGAGCAGGCGGGCAAGAGCACCGGGGGCGAGAAGATCATCCACTTCGACCAGGCCTTCCACGGCCGCAGCGGCTATACGCTGTCCATCACCAACACGGCCGACCCGCGCAAGACGGCGCGCTTCCCGAAGTTCGACTGGCCCCGGGTGAAGAACCCCTACCTGAGCTTTCCGGTCACCGACGAGGTCCTCGAATCGGTGGCAGCGGCAGAGCGCGAGAGCCTCGATCAGATCAAGCGGGCCCTGGTCGAGAACCGCGACGACATCGCCGGGCTGATCATCGAGCCGATCCAGGGTGAGGGTGGTGACAACCACTTCCGTAGCGAGTTCCTCCAGGCTCTTCGTGACCTCGCCGACGAAGAGGAGTTCCTGCTCATCTTCGACGAGGTGCAGACCGGTTTCGCGACCACCGGCAAGTGGTGGGCGTTCGAGCATCTCGGAGTCGAGCCGGACGTCTTCTCCTTCGGCAAGAAGACCCAGGTCTGCGGCATCGCAGCGAGCCGCCGTGTCGACGAGGTCGAGTCCGTCTTCCAGGTCTCGAGCCGTATCAACTCGACCTGGGGCGGCAACCTCGTCGACATGGTGCGCTGTCAGCGCATCATCGAGATCATCGAGGAGGAGGATCTGCTGGCCAACGCCACGCGGGTCGGCGGCGAGCTGCTCGACGGAATGCGCCGGTGGGAGAGCTCGCATCAGGGGCTGGTGTCGAGCGTCCGCGGCCGCGGCATGTTCGCGGCCTTCGACCTGCCGGACGAAGAGACACGTGACAAGCTCCTCAAGGCGATGAACCAGGCCGATGTCCTGGGCCTTCCCTCGGGGCATCGCGCCATTCGTGTGCGCCCGGCGGTCAGCCTGACCAGCGCAGAGGCACGCACCTCTCTCGACCGCGTCGAGAGGGCGTTCGAACTGATCGACTGAAGGCGCCCGTACGGGGCGCCTGTGAAGAAACAGGAGAGGCAGATGAGTACCGCGACCATGGATCAGACCGGCGACGTCCTCGCGTCGCTCGGTATCGAGTCGGAGAACCCGGGCGCCTGGGCGGGTGGCTGGATCGACACGCAGGGGCCGGCGATCGTCTCGATCAACCCGGCGACCGGAGAGCCTCTCGCCTCGGTGGCGAGCGCGACCTCCGAAGACTACGAAACGGCCGTGACAACGGCTGTCGCGGCATTCGAGGAGTGGCGCACCTGGCCGGCGCCGGCCCGTGGCGAGATCGTCCGCCAGGTCGGAGACGCCCTGCGCGCGAACAAAGACGCGCTCGGCCATCTCGTGTCTCTCGAAGCCGGTAAGGTTCTCTCCGAGGGCCTCGGCGAAGTGCAGGAGATGATCGACATGGCCGATCTGGCGGTCGGCATGTCGCGACAGCTCTACGGACTGTCGATGCACTCCGAGCGCCCGAAGCACCGGATGTACGAACAGTGGCATCCGCTCGGGCCGGTGGGGATCGTCACCGCCTTCAACTTCCCCGTCGCGGTGTGGGCGTGGAACGCCTTCGTCGCCGCGGTGTGCGGCGACTCGATGATCTGGAAGCCGTCCGAGAAGACGCCCCTGTGCGCGCTGGCGGTCTCGCGCATCGCCGCCGACGTCCTCGAGGCCAACGACGCTCCGCCGATCTTCACCCTGGCGATCGGCAACCGCCACCAGGTGGGCAAGCCGATGGCCGCCGACCGCCGCGTGCCGCTCGTCTCGGCCACCGGCTCCGTCGCCATGGGCCGCGCCGTCGGCACGGTCGTGGCCGACCGGTTGGGTCGCTCGCTGCTCGAGCTCGGCGGCAACAACGGCATCATCGTCACCGAAGACGCCGATCTCGACCTGGCGTTGCGCGCGGTGCTCTTCGCCGCCGTCGGGACCGCCGGTCAGCGCTGCACCACCACCCGGCGACTCTTCCTCCAGCGCGGCATCGCGGAGGAGATGAAGCAGCGTCTGGTCGAAGCCTACGGTTCGATCACCATCGGCGACCCACTCGACCCGGGCACCCTCATGGGGCCGCTCATCGACGAGCGCGCCGTCGACGACATGATGAAGGCGCTCGACCGCGCCCGCGAGGAGGGCGGCGAGGTGCTCTACGGCGGCAACGCGATCGACCGGCCGGGCTACTACGTCGAGCCGACGCTGGTGACGGCGAACAGCGGCATGTCGGTGACTTGCGACGAGACCTTCGCGCCGATCCTCTATCTCTTCGAGTTCGACGATCTCGACGAAGCGATCGCCGATCACAACAGCGTCCCCCAGGGCCTGTCGTCCGCCATCTTCACGCTCAACATGCGCTCGGCGGAGCAGTTCCTGACCGCCTGGGGCAGCGACTGTGGCATCGCCAACGTCAACATCGGCACTTCGGGCGCCGAGATCGGTGGTGCCTTCGGCGGCGAGAAGGAGACCGGCGGCGGACGGGAGGCTGGCTCCGACTCCTGGAAGCTCTACATGCGCCGGCAGACCTGCACCATCAACTACGGTGAAGAGCTGCCGCTGGCCCAGGGTGTCGAGTTCGACGTCTGACGGTGGCAAGTCTGCCTTGTTCATCAGGCTCCGTAGCGAGCCGCCCGTGGAGACAAGCCGGAGCTGCCCGTGGGTACAAGGCGAGCGACCGAGGGCTCCGCATGCGTATCCGCTGCGATACGTCGAGGAGCGCGACCGAGCGCAACGCAGGGAACACGGGAGAGCCGGCGGCGCAGTAGGAGGCTGGTGAAGACTGCAGGCTAGGCGCCGTCGGGCGGCACTGGGCCGACGATCCTTAGGGCGTCCGGGAGCACCCGGACGTCCAGCGGGTCGCTTCCCACCATCAGCATCGCCTCGCCGTCGCCGTACATCTCCATCTCGCGATCGAGCGAGATGCGGGCCCGGGGCGTCTTCACCACGATCACCGCCGGGTGATCGACGTGGCGGCCCGCGTAGACGAGTGAGAAGAGCCGCAACGCCAGCGGCCGCGACACCCTCCGGACGATGACCATGTCGAGGAGGCCGTCCTCCAGAGACGCCTGCGGCGCGATTTTCATGCCGCCGCCGAATCTCCAGCAGTTGGCGCAGACGACGAACATCGCCTCGCCGTCGTAACGTCCACCCTCGTAGTCGACGCGGATCTCGGGCGGAACGAACCGCGCCAGTGTCCGCAGGACCGACAACGGATAGGAGAGGATCCCTCCGACAAGGCGTTGCTCGTTTGCCCACCGCGCCGCCTCGCTGTCGAAGCCCACGCCGCAGTGCACCCCGAAGCGGACCTCTCCCGCCCGGCCCACGTCGACCGGCCTCACCGGGCCCTCCGCGATCCACCGCTCGAGCGACTCCGGTACCGGGTGCAGACCCAGACAGGTGGTGAGGTCGTTGCCGCGCCCCGCCGCGAGCGCGGCCAGCGCGCAGTCCGACCCGGCGAGCTCCTGGATGGCGTGGTGGAGGCTCCCATCGCCTCCGGCGACGACGAGCCGCTCGACCCCGTCGTCGACAGCCCGCCGGGCCCGGCGACGAAGATCCCCGGCGCTCTCGGTCACCTCGACCGTGGTCCCCAGTCGGCCGGCCGCCTCCCGCAGGCGCGGCAGCCACTTCCCCCCGCGACCCCGCGCGGCCGTCGGGTTCAGCAGGCAACGGATCCGGTCTCGCGGGCTCAAGCGCCCCCGATCATACTCGCCCTCACAGGGTATGAAGCGGCCGGCGTCCCTGCCGGTCGTCGCGCGATTCCGAAGCACCGGCCGGCAGGGACGCCGGCCGCTTCAGTCAAGGACTACCTTGAGTAGTACTCGACGACGAGCTGCACATCGCAGATGACCGGGACCTCTTCGCGCGACGGCATGTGGTTCACCGCCACGTCGTATCCGGACTCGTCGACGGAGAGGTAGTCGGGGATGGTCACGGGCACGCGGGCCTCGTTGAACATCCTCAGCTTGCGGCTCTTCTCCCGCACACCGAAGGTATCGCCGGGCATGAGGCGATAGGACGGGACGTTGACCCGCTTGCCGTTGACCACGATGTGACCGTGGCCGACGTACTGCCGTGCCGCGTAGATGGTCGGCGCGAGGCCGGCGCGGTGCACCAGGCTGTCGAGCCGCATCTCGAGCAGACGCACGAGGTTCTCACCCATGACGCCCTTCATACGGTTCGCCTTCTTGAAGGAGTTCCGCATCTGCTTCTCGCTGACGTTGTACTGGAAGCGCAGGCGCTGCTTCTCCATCAGCTGCTGGCTGTAGTTCGACGGGCGGCGACGGCGGCGTAGGCCGTGCTGACCCGGCGGATAGGGCTTGTTCTCGCGGTAGCGTTCCGCTTTCGTGGTGAGCGGGAGACCGAGCTTCCGCGACAGTCGAACCTTGGGACCGTTGTACTTCAAGACTCTATCCTCCTACAGCCGTACCCTTCACGCAGTCGTACCCTCACCTCGATGGTCCACCCGAACTCCAGATTGTCGAAGGGATGGCGCAAGCCGAGGCGAGCGAAAGGGGATTGTTTCGTTCCGGGGGCGGAATGTCAAGCATGTTGGGGCCGTCGGGACGGGGGCGGCGTCGGTGGGGTGCTGGACGGCTATGCGATCCGGCTAGGCTCGTCTCTCCCGGCGCTTCGGGCGATTCCCGAACTCGCTCGCTAACGCTCGCTCAGACAGCGGGAATCGCCACGGCGCCTGCGGCGCCTACCCTCAGCTTGGTCGGACTCACCAAGCCGGATGCCTCGCGAAAGCCGCCCTGAATGCACCCCACCGGCACCGCCCCCGTCCCGACTCTGGATGTGGGAAGGCGACCGGGCACTGCAGTGGGGGCCGGACCTCGGGTACCATCCCCGGGTGCCGAAACCGGAGGTTCAGATACTGGTCTGTTTGAAGGAGCGGCTGGAGGGAGCTGGAAAGGCCTGCTGTAAGTCGCGGGGGTCGTCGGACCTCTACTACCGGCTCAAGGATCTGGTGCGCGCCCGCGATCTGAAGGAGACCGTCCTGGTGACCAAGACCGGGTGTCTCCATCACTGCAGCCGCGGCATCACGGTCTCGGTCTGGCCGCACAACCACTGGTACGGAGGTGTGACGCTCGAGGACGCCGAGGATCTCCTGGACGGCGCCGTCCAAGGCACCGAGGTCGAACGGTTGCGAATGCAGGAAGGCCCCTGGGAGTAGAGGACCCCCCGCCCCCTCTACGCCACGACCGGCAACCGCGACGCCAGACCCTGCTTCTCCGGTGTCAGGGCGTCGCGGTACTTCGCCGCCAGTTCGGCGGTGTCCTCGCGGGTTACGATGCGCTCGTAGAGGTTGGTGCGCTGGCGTGGTTCGTAGCCGGCGGAGCGGATTAGGTGCTCCATCTCGACCTGGCTCATCACGTACTGCGTACCGGCCGCCGAGACGACGTTCTCCTCGATCATGATCGAACCCATGTCATCGGCACCGAACTGGAGCCCGAGCTGGCCGATCTTCTTGCCCTGCGTGACCCAGCTCGTCTGGATGTGCTTGACGTTGTCGAGCAGGAGCCGTGACGCCGCGAGTGTCTTCAGGTACTCGTGCGCGTAGATCTCCGGGACGTGCTCGAGCTCCGTGTGATCGTGCTGGAAGGTCCACGAGATGAAGGCGGTGAAACCCCCGGTCTCGTCCTGGAGATCCCGGACCCGTTCCATGTGCTCGACGCGTGCCGACACCGGCTCGCCCATGCCGTACATCATCGTCGCCGAGGTGCGCAGGCCGTTGGCATGTGCCTGTCGCATGACATCCAGCCACTCGTCGCCGGAGCACTTGGTGTAGGCCGCAACGTCGCGGCGGACCTGGTCGTCGAAGATCTCGGCCCCACCGCCAGGAATGGACATCAGGCCGGCCGCCTTGAGCCGCGCGATCACCTCGTGGAAGCTCAGCCGCTCCTTGCGGGCGATGAACTTGATCTCAGGCGGCGAGAAGGCGTGGAGGTGGACTTCCGGATACCGTTCCCGCAGGTAGCCGAGCAGCTCCTCGTAGAAGGAGAGCGGCAGGTCCGGGTGCACTCCGCCCTGCATCAGAATGCCGGTGCCGTGGAGAGCCAGTGTCTCCTCGACCTTGCGGCCGATCTCCTCGAGCGGCAGAAGGTAGCCCTCCGGATCCCCGGGCTGCCTGTAGAAGGCGCAGAACCGGCACTTGTAGACACAGACGTTGGTGTAGTTGATGTTGCGGTCGATGTTGTAGGTCGCGACCGCCGGATCGTTGTGGCGCTCGCGCACCTTGCCAGCCGCCAACCCGATCTCGATCAGGTCTCCGCGCTCGATCAGGGCCAGGGCGTCGGCGGCGGTGATACGCACTCCCGACACGGCGTCGGAGAGGATCTCGTCGACCGGACGCACTGACGGTTCGAGGCTCATCGCTGGTACTCTAGGCCAATCGACGGCGCCGAACAACTCGCGTGTCTCGGACCGGCGTCGGCCCCCCGCGACAATGCCCAGTGCCCGTCTCTCCAAGGTCGTTCTGTTCCTCGCGGTCGCTGCCGGCCTCGTCTCGTGCGCCCCGACGGACGAGCCCGACGAGCCACGACCGCTCATCGTCATCGGTTTCGATGGCGGCGAATGGAGCGTCATCCGGGCGCTCTGGGACGAGGGGCGCCTCCCCAACCTCGCGGCTCTCGCCGACCGCGGTGTGAGTGCCGACCTCGAGACCGACTACGGAATCTCGCCGGTCATATGGACCACCATCGCCACAGGTCGCGCGGCGAAGGAGCACGGGATCACCGACTTCGTCGTCCCCGGCCCGCAGGGCAACGTCCCGGTCAGCTCGACGGTCCGCCGCGTACCGGCACTCTGGAACCTCCTCGGCATGGTCGATCGCAGCGTCAGCGTCCTCGGCTGGTATGCCACCTGGCCGGCCGAGGCCGTCAACGGCACCATGATCACCGACAACGTGATGCGGACGCCGCTCGACGAGCGTGTCCACCCGCCGGAGATCCAGCCGGAAATCGACCTCCTCGTCGAGACGGCCCGCAACCTGCCCGACGAGGAGACCTATCCCTTCGGTGTCGCCCTCTCGGACCAGCGTGTCGTGCGGGACCTGCTCATCGAGCGGTTGGCGCCGGAGATCGCGTCAGAGGGCGACGACCTCCTGCTCGTCTATTTCCGGGTGATCGACCACCTGAGTCACTTCTACTGGAAGTACTGGGAGCCGGAGCAGTTCGAGGACGTCCCGGCCGACGAGATCGCCGAAAGGCGCGACTGGATTCCCGCCGGCTACGACCGCGTCGACCGCGCCATCGGTGAGATTCTCACGGCCGCCGGGGAGGTCAACGTCATGGTCGTGTCGGACCACGGCTTCAATGCCGTTCCCGAGCAGCTGAGGGTCTTCGTCGACATGGACAACCTCCTGGAGCGCCTCGGCTACCTGGAGCGTGACGATGAGGGCGGTGTCGATCTCGACGCCAGCCTCGCGTCGGCCTTCGGCAACTCCCGCGCCTCGTCGCGCCAGACGGTACGCCTGAATCCGGTCGCCGGACGGCCCGGCGACACCCTCGAGCCGGCCGAGTGGCAGACGGATGTCACGGCCCTGCGCGCGCGCCTGCTCGAGGATCTCCGGTCGGTGCGCTACAACAGCGGCGAGCCGCTCCTCGAGGTCGTTGCGCCCGACGAGCGACCCGGGATCGTCAAGCTCGATGTGCTTCGCAAGGGTTTCTCGGAGACGGTCAGCGCCGGCGCGCGGACCCTCGACGGTGTCATCACTCACTTCGAGTCGGTGAGCGGCGGGCACCTACCCGACAAGGCCGGCGTCTTCATCGCCGCCGGACCGGATATCCGACCGGGCACCGACGTGACCGGGATCAGTATCTTCGACATCACGCCGACCGTTCTCTACGGACTCGGACTCCCGGTCGCGGAGGACTTCGCGGGCCGACCGCGCGTCGAGATGTTCAAGCGGTCCTTCCGCGACGTTCACCCGCTGCAGACGATCGCCAGCTGGGGGGAGATCGGTGAAGGTGGTCTGCGCGAGTCCGAGGCGGACGAGGAGATCCTCGAGGAGCTCCGGTCGCTGGGCTACCTTGACTGAGCGGTATTCGCGGGCTGGGTGCCGGGAAGCCTAGGACAGTGAGCCCTGAACGAAACGGACCGGCGTAGCACGGTCGATGGCGCCGATCCCGGCGGCTCGCCGGTAGAACTCCTCCAGGCCCTCCAGCTCTTCAGCGCCCATCGCGTAGCGCAGATGACGCAACAGGTAGCGCTCGGCGACATCGGGCGTCAGACCGACCTGCTCCACCGCCCGCTCGATGATGACGTGCATCTGCTCGAGCCCGACACCCAGGCTGGCGTGCAGTGTCCCGGCGAGGGTGCCGCCGTCGACCGCCTCGCGCGTCGCCCAGACCGCGAAGACGAAGGGGCGACCGGTGAGACGGCGCCATTCGGCCGCCAGGTCGAGGATGCGGTAACGCCCGCGATCGACCCGCAGCGCCGGATCACCGATGACCAGCGCCGCATCGGTTCCGTCCGGAAGCTCGCCCACCTGGGGAGGTCCACTCCAGGTCTCGGGAGCGACCCCGTAGAGATCCCGGAGCAGGACGCGCACCAGGGTCGCGGAGGTGCGGCTATTCTCGTCGAGAGCGACCGTTCGGATCTCCTCGAACGGCCTGCGTGACAGCAACAGGACGCTGCGCACCTCGTGGGTCGCGGCGACGCACAGGCCGGGCACCACCGCAAGGCCGGGAATCCGCTGGACCTCGATCGAGGGGATGAGCCCGGCGTCGAGCTCTCCGGCGGCGAGCATCGCGGCCACCCCGGCCGGCGGATGGTAGGAGACCTCGACGCCGTCGGTGAGCCGGCCGCTGAGGAACCCCCAGGCCAGCGGCCAGCTGTTCAGGTAGTCGACGATGCCTATGCGCAGAGACATGATGCCCGAGCAGCGCTCGATCTGTCATCCCGACCGAAGCGACTGAAGGGAGCGCGTTGGAGGGATCCCTCGACTACGGTTCGCGACGCTCACCTCCGCTCGGGGTGACTCGCCTGCGGCGAGTCACTTCGACATCGCCGATAGGAAGGCATGGTTCGACTCCACCTTCTTGAGCTTGTCGAGCAGAAGCTCCATCGACTCGACGGTCGACAGCGGATTGAGGACCTTGCGCAGCACCCAGACGCGCCGCAGCTCGTCCTCGTCCATGAGCAGCTCTTCCTTGCGAGTACCCGACTTGTTGATGTCGATGGCCGGGAAGACACGCTTGTCGACCAGCTTCCGGTCGAGATGGATCTCGCAGTTGCCGGTCCCCTTGAACTCCTCGAAGATGACGTCGTCCATGCGGCTACCGGTATCGACCAGAGCCGTCGCGATAATGGTCAGCGACCCGCCCTCCTCGATGTTGCGCGCCGCACCGAAGAAGCGCTTCGGCCGGTGCAGCGCGTTGGCGTCGATACCGCCGGAGAGCACCTTGCCCGACGGGGGTTGCACCGTGTTGTAGGCGCGGGCCAGGCGGGTGATCGAGTCGAGCAGGATGACTACGTCCCGCTTGTGCTCGACCAGCCGCTTCGCCTTCTCGATCACCATGTCGGCCACCTGGACGTGCCGCGTGGCCGGCTCGTCGAAGGTCGAGGAGACCACCTCGCCCTGGACCGAGCGCTGCATGTCGGTGACCTCCTCGGGACGCTCGTCGATCAGCAGCACGATCAGCACCGCCTCGGGGTTGTTGGCCGCCACCGAGTGGGCGATCGACTGCAGGAGCATCGTCTTGCCGGTCCGTGGCGGAGCTACGATGAGCGCACGCTGGCCCTTCCCCATCGGTGTCGCCAGATCCATCACCCGCGACGACATGTCGGTCGGCAGCTCGAGCTTGAGGCGCTCCTCCGGATAGAGGGGCGTCAGATTGTCGAAGAAGATCTTGTTGCGGGCGATCTCGGGATGCTCGAAGTTGACCGCCTCGACCTTGATCAGCGCGAAGTAGCGCTCGCCGTCCTTGGGCTGACGGACCTGCCCTGAAATGGTGTCACCGGTCCGCAGGTCGAAGCGGCGGATCTGGCTCGGGCTGACGTAGATATCGTCGGGACCCGGCAGATAGTTGTACTCCGGCGCGCGCAGAAAGCCGAAGCCGTCGGGCAGGCACTCGAGCACGCCCTCGGCGAAGATCAGGCCGCTCTTTTCGGTCTGCGCCTGCAGCACCTTGAAGATCAGCTCCTGCTTGCGCAGCGAGCTGGCGCCCTCGACCTCGAGGCTCTTGGCCACCTGGACCAGTTCGGCGATCCCCATCTCCTTGAGCGCGCGGATGTCGAGCGAATCCTGAGTGGTCTCGCGCTTGCCGCCGTGGGCGCGGCCCGCGTCGGTTTCGGCGGGCCTCGGCTCGAGCTCCTCGGCCGTTTCGGAGGCCTCGGGCAGCGTTTCGGTCGGTGTCTTGACTGTCTCGTCCATGGTTTCCCTCGTCTGGACTGTTTTCCGGCTCCTCAGCCGACGTTCCCTGCCAGTGTCGCGCCCGTCGTCGCCGGCCCGCTGAGCCGTGCGTCGATGGCGCGCCAGAGTTGCTTCGCCCCCTCACCGGTCCTGGCCGAGAAGGCGATCACCTCCTCGTCGCCGAGATCGAGGTCGCGACGGATCGACCCGAGAGCGGCGTGGCGCGAGCCACGCTTCACCCGGTCGATCTTGGTCGCCACCACCTCGCTCGCCACGCCGAGACTCGTCAGGTACTCACGCGCCTCGATGTCGAGCGGCGTCGCGCCGACCTTGGCGTCGACGAGCTGGATCAGCCAGCGATCTTCGGACGGCCTGCGGAAATAGTCGTCCATCAGGCGCGCCCAGGTCCGGCGCTCCGCCTTGGAGACCTTGGCGTAGCCGTATCCCGGCAGATCCACGAGGTAGAAGCGGTCATTGATGAGGAAGAAGTTGATCGCCCGGGTACGTCCGGGCGTCGAGCTGATGCGGGCCAACTTGTTGCGGCCGACGATGGTGTTGAGAAGGCTCGACTTGCCGACGTTCGACCGCCCTACCAGCGCGATCTCCGGCCGCCTGTCGGCCGGAAAGTCGCGACGCGAATGCGCCGCCAACACGAACCGCGCTGAATCGATCTTCACGTTGCCACCTGGCCAGAGCCAATACGACCCGCAAACGCTCGATCGGCGACCGAGGTCACCGTTGCTACCACTCTGAAGTACTGATTGGATGAGCTGAAGACAGCTCGAAGGTGCTGGAAAGAACTGGCGCTCGCCCCGGCGGGGCGGTTTGCGCCACGAACTAGTGTGCTACTGGACCAGGCTCCACAGGTGAGTCCGGTGCCCCCTCCTTCATCCCGGCCTCGGGCATCGAGACCAGGTCGCCGTCGAGGGCGTACGACAGCACTTCGTCCATGCGCTCGACGAGGTGCGTTTCGAGAACCTCGCGGACCTCGTCGGGCAGATCCTCGAGATCCTTCTCGTTCTCTTTCGGGAGGATGACCTCCCGGATGTCCGCCCGATAGGCGGCGAGCAGCTTGTGCTTGATCCCGCCGACCGGCAACACCCTGCCGCGCAGCGTGATCTCCCCGGTCATCGCGATGTCCTTGCGAACCGGAACCTTGGCGACGGCCGAGATCAGCGCCGTAGCCATGGTGATGCCCGCCGAGGGTCCGTCCTTGGGAATGGCGCCCTCGGGAACGTGGATGTGGACGTCGAGCTCCTCGTTGAAATCGGGATCGACACCCAGCAGACCAGCGCGGCTGCGCAGATAGGAGACCGCCGCGCGCGCCGACTCCTGCATCACCTCGCCGAGCTTGCCGGTCAGGGTGAGCTTGCCCTTGCCCTTCATCAGACCGACCTCGGTCTCGAGGAGCTCGCCACCGGTCTCGGTCCAGGCCAGGCCCATTGAGACGCCGACCTCAGACTCCTCGTTCTTCTTCGGCGGCCGGAATTTGCGGCGACCGAGGAAATCGTCGACGGCGTCCGTATCGAGCACCACCCTGGAGTCCTTGCCCTCTTCGACGATCTTGCGAGCCACCTTGCGGCAGACCCGGGCGATCTGGCGCTCGAGGTTTCGAACCCCGGCCTCGCGGGTATGACCTTCGATGAGCAGTCGCAGGCCATCCTCCTGGAACTCGAGCTGCTTCGGCTTGACGCCGTGCGCCTCGAGCTGCTTCGGGATCAGGAAGTCGTTGGCGATGGCCAACTTCTCGGTCAGCGTGTAGCCGGTGAGCTGGATGACCTCCATGCGGTCCTTGAGCGCCGGCGGGATGGGATGGATCACGTTCGCCGTGGCGATGAACATGACCCGCGAGAGGTTGTACTCGACGTCGAGGTAGTGGTCCATGAAGGCGTCGTTCTGCTCGGGATCGAGGACCTCGAGCAGGGCCGCCGACGGGTCACCGCGGAAGTCCATCGACATCTTGTCGATCTCGTCGAGCAGGAAGACCGGATTGACCGTGCCGGCCTTCTTCATCGACTGGATGATCTGGCCCGGGAAGGCTCCGATGTAGGTCCGCCGATGACCTCGGATCTCCGCCTCGTCCCGCACGCCGCCGAGCGAGAAGCGGACGAACTTCCGGCCCATCGCCCGCGCGATCGACTTGGCGAGCGAGGACTTGCCGACACCCGGAGGGCCGACGAAACAGATGATCGAGCTCTGCGTCTGCTTGGTCAGCTGCCGCACCGCGAGGAACTCGAGGATGCGTTCCTTGACCTCCTCGAGGCCGAAGTGATCCTCGTTGAGGATGCGCTGCGCGCGCTCGAGGTCCTTGATCTCCCGACTGGTCTTCTTCCAGGGAACGCTGACGATCCAGTCGACGTAGTTGCGCGACACGGTGGCCTCGGCCGAGACCGGCGGCATCGCCTCGAGGCGACCGAGCTCCTGATCGACCTTTTCGCGCACCTCCTTGGGAAGGCCCGCCTGCTCGATCTTCTCCTTCAGCTCGGCGATCTCGTCGCTGCGATCGTCACGCCGTCCCAGCTCCTCGTTGATCGCCTTGACCTTCTCGTTGAGGTAGTACTCCTTCTGGGCCCGCTCCATCTGCTTCTTGACCTGGACGTTGATGCGGCGGTCGATGTTGACCTTCTCCACCTCGACGTCGAGCAGATCGTGCAGGCGCTGCAGGCGCTCGTAGGGGTTGAGCAGCTCCATCAGGCTCTGCTTCTCGGCCGTGGAGACCATCAGGTGGGCCGCGAGAGTGTCCGCGAAGCGGTCCGGATCGTCCATCTTGATCGTCGAGACCAGGCCTTCGAAAGCCAGGTGGTGCGACACCTTGGCGTACTGCTCGAAGACATCGAGGACCTTCTTCATGTAGGTCTCGAGCTTGTCGTCGAAGGGGAACTCGACGTCGAGCGCCTCGACCTCGACGAGCTGCGCGCCGTCGCGGTCGGAGATCTCCACGAGGCGGCCACGCCGGACACCTTCGACCATCACCTTGACGTTGCCGTTGGGCAGCTTGACGTTCTGGACGATCCGAGCGACCACGCCGATATCGTGCATGTCGTCGCGCTCGGGCTCGTCGACCCGGGGGTCACGCTGGGCCACCAGGAAGATGTGCTTCTCGTACTCCTTGAGCGACAGCTCCAGAGCCTGGACGGACGCTTCCCGCCCGACGATGAACGGCGCCATCATGTGCGGGAACACCACCATGTCCCTCAGCGGGACGAGCGGCAACGAGGTCTTTTCTTCAGAAATGAAAGAGGATGACATTTTCGGGATTCCGGGGCCTGGTGTCTTCTCGAGACGCCCCTGGGGAGTGGCGGCGCCCCTCGCGGAGGCCGCCGGAAGGCAAGAGTGCTATCAGCCGGCCTTCTTGTAGACCGTCATCGGCTGATTGCGGTTGAGGACCGTCTCCTCGGTGATGACACACTCCTTGATCTCGCTCTGCGAGGGGATCGTGTACATCAGTTCGAGCATCAGCTCCTCCAGGATGATGCGCAGGCCTCGCGCACCGACATTGCGCTTGATCGCTTCTCGCGCCACGGCCGCCAGGGCCTCCTCGGTGAACTTGAGCTCGACATCTTCCAACTCGAAGATCGTCTGGAACTGTTTGACCAGACTGTTCTTCGGCTCCTGCAAGATTCGTACGAGCGCCTCCTCGTCGAGGTTCTCCAGGGTCGAAACGACGGGTAGGCGTCCGACGAATTCGGGGATCAAACCGTACTTGATCAGGTCCTCGGGAAGGGTGTGCTGGAGCAGCTCGCTCGACTCGCGGCGCTCCTTGGCCTTGATCTCGGCGCCGAAGCCGAGGGACTTCTCGTTCATCCGCTGCTGGATCTGATCCTCCAGCCCGACGAAGGCGCCGCCACAGATGAAGAGAATGTTGGTGGTGTCGATTTGCAGGAACTCCTGGTGCGGGTGCTTGCGGCCGCCCTGGGGAGGCACGTTGCAGAGCGTCCCCTCGAGGATCTTCAGCAGCGCCTGCTGGACACCCTCGCCGGAGACGTCGCGAGTGATCGACGGGTTGTCGATCTTTCGCGCGATCTTGTCGACCTCGTCGATGTAGACGATGCCTCGCTGAGTCTTTTCCTTGTCGTTTCCCGACGCCTGATAGAGCTTCAGGATGATGTTCTCTACGTCCTCGCCGACGTAGCCGGCCTCGGTCAGGGTCGTCGCGTCAGCAATCGTAAACGGCACCGAGAGGATGCGTGCCAGCGTCTGTGCCAGCAGGGTCTTTCCGGTCCCGGTCGGCCCGATGAGAAGGATGTTCGACTTCTGCAGCTCGACCTCACTGCGGGTGTTCTCCGAGTAGTCGATCCGCTTGTAGTGGTTGTAGACCGCGACGGCGAGCTTCTTCTTGGCCGTCTCCTGCCCGATGACGTACTCGTCGAGCAGGGCCTTCATCTCGATCGGCTTGGGCAGCGAGGTCTCCTGCTGCTGCTCCAGCATCCGATCCTCGGCGATGATGTCGAGGCAGATGTCGACACACTCGTCACAGATGAACACCGTCGGACCGGCGATGAGCTTCTTCACCTCCCGCTGACTCTTGTTGCAGAAGGAGCACCTCAGTGCTTCATCGCCGGTATCTTTCTTCGACATTCCTCCTCCGTCTAATCAGGTCGTGACGGGGTGTGGCTTTGCTACCTGGAGAACGTATTCCGCCGGGGCCTCTATTCCTTCCCGCTTAGGACCGGCTCGAGACAAGGCTCGATGAAGGATGACGATACGTGTCCAGAGCCCCCGAGGGCATTGTCACTATACCACTCCGCTCCAGCGCCGGCGGTGATTTCACACCGATTCTGCGGGCCCTGAATGGCCCATCCCGACCGCGCTGCCGCTCGCCTATCGCGGGTTGATAACCCGGTCGACGATGCCGTATTCGACAGCCTCTTCGGCCGACAGAATCCGGTCACGCTCGGTGTCGGCGTGGATCTCGGCCGCGTCCTTGCCCGTGTGGTGGGCGAGGATCTCATCGATCCGCGTGCGCAGCTGCAGCATGTCGCGAGCGTGGATCTCGATATCGGTCTGCTGGCCGCCGAGACCCTGGAGCCAGGGCTGATGGATCAGAACCCGACTGTTCGGGAGGACCGTGCGCTTTCCCGCCTCGCCCGCCGCCAGAAGGACCGCCGCCATCGAGGCGGCCTGGCCGATGCAGTAGGTCGCCACGCTCGGCTTGATGTACTGCATCGTGTCGTAGATGGCCAGCCCGGCGCTGGTCACGCCACCAGGCGAGTTGATGTAGAGCGAGATGTCCTTCTCGGGGTTCTCGGCCTCGAGAAACAGCATCTGGGCGATGATCAGACTCGCGTGATCGTCATCGATGGGACGACCGAGGAAGATGATGTTGTCCTTGAGGAGGCGCGAATAGATGTCGTACGCGCGCTCGCCGCGATTGGTCTGCTCCACCACCATCGGTACCAGCATGTCGTCTATTCCTCTGCGTCGTCGGTTTGCGGAACGGCGGCGTCGCTCTCGCTGAGCCCGTCCTCGGGTACTTCCCCCGTGAGCTCCTGGAGGGTTCGCCGCCGCCTGAGTTGCATCCTGAGCAGGTCGAGCTGCCCCGACTGATCCATCGACTGGCGTAGCGCCACCGTCGAGGTCTTCTGCGACCGGGCCACGGCCGCGAGTGTGGCCTCGAACTCCTCGCTCGGCACCGTGACCTGCCGCGACTCGGCGATCGCATCGAGCAGGAGGCGGGCCTCCACCCGCTGCGTCGCCTGCGGCCTGACCTGCTCGGCCATCGCCTGCCAGTCGAGCTCGACCTTGCTCGGGTCGACGCCACGAGCGGCGAGCTCGTTGGCGTACTCGCGCAGCAGCCCCTCGATCTCCGCGTCCACCACTCCCTGCGGCAGCGGGAAGTGGTGACGCTCGCGCAGTTGGTCGAGAACCGCCCGTTCCCGCTCCTGGCTGCGCTCCGAGCGCTTGGACGCCGAGATCGACTCGCTGACCTTGGCTCGCAGCTCGTCCACGCTCGAGAAGTCACCCAGCCTGGCGGCCAACTCGTCGTCGAGCTCCGCCAGCTTACGCTCCTTGACGGCCCTGACGTCCATCTCGAACCGCTTCGGGTCCTCCCCCTCCTCGCCGACCTGGCGCTCGAAGGTCTCGTGGGCACCGGCGGACAGACCGCTAGCGGCATCGCTCAGCTCCGGCCAGACGCGCTCGTCGCCGATCTCGAAGGCCACCTCGTGGGAATGCTCCTCCTCGCCCTCGGCGTGGACATGCCCCTCCTCGGCGACATGGGCCTCGACGAGGTCGCCGTCGCCGGCGGCGCGCTCGACCTCGACCCACTCGCCGGCGTCGCGGCACAGTCGCTCGAGCGCCTCCTCGACCTCGTGCTCGCCCACCCCGACCTCGGGATCGGGCAGGTCGAACGACTCGAGATCACCGAGCTCGATCTCGGGCCTGACCTCGACCGTCGCCACGAAACGGAGCTTCGTGTCGGGCTCGAAGTCGACCTCCTGGACCTCCGGCGCGAGAAGTGGATCGAGATCCTGCTCCGCTCTCGCCTGGTTCCAGTAGCGCGGGACCAACCGATCGAGCACCTCCTTTTCGATGTCCTCGCGATAGCGCTGACGAACCATCGTCAGCGGCATCTTCCCCTTGCGGAAGCCCGGGGCCTTGGCCTGGCTGCGAAACGTCTGTACGACGCGTTGCAGCTCCGCCTCGACGGCGGCTTCAGGCACCTGGATCGACAGTTCCTTGCGGCAGGGTCCTACGTCCTTGATCTCTGCTACGACGCTCATCTGGAGGCCTCGTGCGACCGGTCGGGAGTTGCCGGTCCGACTCGAGCGGTCTGAATTCGATGCGAAAGGGGGCTCTGGTGCGAAAGGGGGGACTCGAACCCCCAACCCCAGAGGGGACTAGATCCTAAGTCTAGCGCGTATGCCAATTCCGCCACTTTCGCGACGAGTCACTTTATCGCGCCCACCAGAGCGCAACGCCGGAGACGTGTGCAGATCCGTCGTCGCAGTAGGACATGGGTGGATGATGCAGGGTCTGAAATGGTGAGCCGCCAGGGAATCGAACCCCGAACCCGCAGATTAAGAGTCTGCTGCTCTGCCAATTGAGCTAGCGGCCCACGGACGGTGAAGAATAGCGACTCGATGACGAAGATTCAAATGCGAATCTCAGAGGAGCTGCTTGAGCTCCGCGCTGCCGATATTGCTCGCCGCGGAGATGATCAGCGCGGCGCTGCCATTGTCGAGCGCCGGGATCTGGACGTTGAGGAAGCACTCCCCATCGGAGTCCGTCACACCTCGCCCCAGCACCTCGGGCTCGCGTGCCGTCGAGATCATCTTCACCTGGACCTCGGCGCCTTCGACGGCGCCGCCACCCTGACTCGACTGTGCCCGCAGAGCCAGAAAGGCGTTGCGCCCCATGCGCAGCTCTCCGTTCTCTTCCAGAACGAGCACGAGGTGCTCGCGACTCGACCCCGCATGCAGGTAGCGCAGGACGATCTCGTCGAGCGTGTCGTCGTCGGCGATGTCGGTCGACAATCTCTGGCCGCGGCGCACCGCCGACTCGCTCGGCGGACCCGCTGCGAAGCTGTCGCCGAGCCCGTCGACGGCTCGGGCGACGTCATCGAGCGCCGAAGCGTCTCCTCCCTCGAGCACGGCCTCGAGCTCGTCGTCGAAGTGGCCGCTCGAGATCGCGGCCATCATCAGCTGGTGCTGGTGGTCCATGCGCTCGGCGATCTCCTCGTCGGGCGCGTCACGCTCGACCAGGTCGGCGTAGTCCTCGCGCTTCGAGATCACCACCCGTCCACCGACATAGACCAGGCTGTCGATCACCGGATTCGAACGGCCCTTGTCCTCCGTCTGGACATGGAACACCGTCCCCTGGTGCTCGACATCGCTGTTGAAGCCGCCGATCATTCTTTTTCACTCCGAAGCGATCCAATCCGATTCTACGGCACCCCCGAATAGGCAGGTCAAGGATATTGGGCACTCCGCGGACTCCGACCCGCGCTCCGGCAAGGGCGCCGAAACCTCCTTCGGACGGTCTCCCAGGGCCCTCCCGCGCCTCGCTCGAAGTCTTGCCGCCCCCCCTGGGCCGTGACAAACTAGGCCGGCTCCCCGCTCGGGAGCCAACCACCGACACAATCGATTTCTGGAGGACTCTCAGATGGCTCTGCCCGAAGCTGAACAGGCGGCAAAAGACCGGACTCTCATCGAGTACGAGGTGCGCGACGGCGTCGCGTACATCACCCTGACCGACCCGCCGGCGAACACCTACACGCACGCCATGATGCGTCAGCTCGACGCGGCGATCCTCAACGCGCGATTCGACGGCGACGTCCACGTCATCGTGCTGACCGGGCTGGGCGAGAAGTTCTTCTGCGCCGGGGCGAACATCGAGATGCTTTCCCAGTCCGACCCGGTGTTCAAGTACTACTTCTGCCTGCACGCCAACGAGACCCTCAACCGCCTCGAGCACACTCCCAAGCTGGTCATCGCCGCCCTCAACGGCCACACCGTCGGCGGCGGCCTGGAGATCGCCATGGCGGCGGACATCCGGATCGCCCGCAAGGACGCCGGCAAGGTCGGCCTGCCCGAGATCAACCTCGGCGTCCTGCCCGGTACCGGCGGCACGCAGCGACTCGCCCGCATGATCGGCAAGTCGAAGTCGATCGAGCTGATGGTCACCGGTGATCTGGTCGACTTCGAAGAGGCCAAGGACCTCGGCATCGTCAACCAGGTCTGGGACGGCGACGACTTCATGGGTGACATTCATGAGTACGCCAAGTCGTTCTGCACTCCGGACCGTGCCGCGAAAGCTGTCGGACGGATCAAGCGCTCCGTGCAGTCGGGCGCCGAGGTGCCGTTCGAGAGCGGGCTGGCGATCGAGCGCGAGCTGCAGCAGCAGCTCTTCCAGAGCTCCGACGCCAAGGAAGGCCTGAACGCCTTCATCACCAAGCGCAAGCCCGAGTTCTCGGGTTCGTGAGGCGCGAACCGGTTTTCCTGGCGGCGCCGGTCCGCACACCGATCGGACGATTCGGTGGCGTACTGGCGCCGCTGTCCGCGGCTGACCTCGGAACGGCCGCGGCGTCCGCCTGCCTCGAGCGGGCGGGCATCGAAGGCTCTTCGGTCGACCAGGTGATCTTCGGCCACGGTCGCCAGGCCGGCGGCGGGCCCAACACGGCCCGTCAGGTCTCCTACCGGGCCGGCGTACCCCAGGAGGGGCCCGCCTTCACCATCAACCAGGCCTGCGGCTCGGGGCTCCAGTCGATCCTCTCGGCCGCGCGGACCCTCCTTCTCGGTGAAGCCTCGGTGATTCTCGCCGGCGGGACCGAGAGCATGTCGAACACCCCGTACCTCCTGCCCAGGGCCCGATGGGGCTACCGGCTCGGACACGCGGAGCTCGTCGACGGCATGTACAAGGACGGGTTCAACGACCCCCTCTCCGAGCTGGTGATGGGCGAGACGGCCGAAGAGCTGGCCGACGAGGTCGGTATCGATCGCGACCAGGCGGATGGCTGGGCACTGTTGAGCCAGAACCGCAGCGAGGCGGCTCGCGAGCGCGGCAGGTTCGAGCCCGAGATCGTACCGATCAAGGTCGCCGAGCGTCGGTCGAGCGTCACGGTGACGACGGACGAGCACCCGCGAGACGGCGTCACTCTGGAGAAGCTGGCGAAGCTGGCACCGGTGTTCCGTGACGGCGGGACGGTAACGGCAGGAAACGCCTCCGGGATCACCGACGGAGCCGCCGCCATTCTGGTGCTCACCGAGAGCGCCGCCGAGCGGCTCGGTGTCGAGCCCGTCGCGCGACTCGTCGACTGGGAGGTCGTCGGCGTCGATCCCCGGATCATGGGCATCGGACCGGTGCCGGCGGTGCGCGAGATGCTCGCGCGACAGCAGCTCGACTACGACCAGATCGACCAGGTCGAGCTCAACGAGGCGTTCGCCAGCCAGGTGCTCGCCTGTCTCGACGGGCTACCCTTCGATCCCGAGCGGGTCAATCCCGATGGCGGCGCCATCTCCCTCGGCCACCCGATCGGCTGCACCGGAGCTCGCCTCGTGGTGACCCTGCTTCACGGCCTCGCCGAGCGCCAGGCCCGCCGCGGCGTCGCGACGCTCTGCGTCTCGGGCGGCATGGGCCTGGCCGCCCTGGTCGAGCGCGTCTAACCCCACCAAGGAGTCGAATCATGTCGGACACAGTGCTCTTCGAGCAGGAAGGACGCGTCGCCGTCCTCACGATCAATCGGCCGGACAAGCTCAACGCCCTCAACACCCAGGTGCGCGACGACATGCTGGCGCATCTCGGGCGCATCGAGACCGACGACTCCATCGGCGTCGTGGTGATCACGGGGGCGGGCGAGAAGTCCTTCGTCGCCGGTGCCGACATCTCGGAGTTCGAGGGCAACAGCCCGATGGATCAGCGCGAAGCGATGTCCGGGACGCGCATCTACGACGTCATGTCCGGCTTCCCGAAGCCGGTGATCGCCATGATCAACGGTTTCTGCCTCGGCGGCGGCAACGAGATGGCGATGTCGTGCGACTTCCGCGTCGCTTCGTCGAAGGCCCGCTTCGGACAGCCCGAGATCAACCTGGGTCTCATCCCGGGCGGCGGCGGCACCCAGCGTATGCAGCGCCTCGCCGGACTGGGACAGACACTCCGTCTGACTCTCTCCGGCGACATGATCCCGGCGTCCGAGGCGCTCGCCATCGGCCTCGTGGAGCTCGTCTTCGAGCCCGAGGAGCTGCGCGAGAAGACGATGGAGCTCGCCGCACGGATCGCCAGCAAGAGTCCCCTCACGCTGCGCGTCGCCAAGGAAGCGGTGCGCGCCGGCGCCGAGATGCCGTTGTCGGCCGGCATCCGACACGAGCTCGATCTCTTCTGCCTCTGCTTCTCGAGCGAGGACATGAAGGAGGGCGTCGACGCCTTCCTCAACAAGCGACCGGCGGAGTGGAAGGGGCGGTAGACGAGCGAAGCGCGCATCGAGGTGCTCTCGGGCGAGAACGATCTGACCGAGGCACTCGCCATAAGGCGCCAGGTCTTCGTCGTCGAACAGGAGATCCCGGCCGAGCTCGACGACGACGGCGAGGACGGGGACGCGATTCATGTGCTCGCCCGCGTCGATGGTAGAGCCGTCGCCACGGGTCGGGCCGTGGTGTCGGATGAGGGGATCGCCACACTGGCCCGGATCGCCGTGCTGCCGGAGATGCGCGGCCGCAACCTCGGCAAGAAGGTCGTCACGGCCCTCGAGTCCGCCGTCGCCGACGCCGGAGCGCACACCGCGATGCTGCACCCGCACGAGCATCTCGAGGCCTTCTACCAGAGCCTCGGCTACCAGACGGTCGGCGGGACGCATCACGCCGGCCGCTACCGGCTGATCACGATGCGGCACGGCCTGCGTGCCGCGCCGGAGCGGTTCTGACGCCGCGAGCGGCCGAGCCCAACCGGGCGAGAGGACTGGCCAGATCGACCGGGCCCGATCGACCGTCAGGAGCGGCCCTCTATCGACCACAGCATCGAGCCCAGGGCGGCGGCCAGCAACAGGACCGCCGGCAGGCCGAGAGCGGGAGCCCCCAGCCGCCCGACGAACGCCAGATAGCCGAGCGCCACGACCAGGAGTGCCAGAGGGAGCAGGGCGATCGCGAGTCCGACCCTGGACGGTAGCCCGGTTCTCGACGAGATCGCCGACACCAGCGCCGCCGGCAGGAGCAGGAGCGTCGAGAACACCGGCAACATGAGAATCGCGGCCAGATAGAGCAGGCGCTGGGTGAAGCCGCTCAGATACGAGCGCCCTCTCCGCGAACGGACGCTCGGGCGCTCTCCACGCCAGCGGCCGGGAAGGCCCAGGAAGACGAGAGCGATCCAGACGACGAGGTTGATCCAATAGAGGTCCCGACGCGAGAGGACCCTGGTCGCCACGGCAAGGTACTGGTCGCCGTCCCGCGGCCGTCCGGCGAGGACGTCGAGGCGCCGCACGACAGCCGTCAACCTCCCCACCCATCGCTCGGTCGCCAGGGGGTCGAGACGTGCGGCCGTATCGCGCTCGGTGTGTCGCTCCGGATAGCGGCTGAACAGGTCCGCCTCGGTCAGGGTCAGTGCCGGGACACCCGAGAGCGCGACCGGATCGGCGTCGGTCCTGTAGATCGGCAGGAAGGCGCGGGCATGGAGCTGTCCGATCGGCGCCCACCGGGAGGTCGCGACACCGATCGGCTCACCGATCACCGCCGCCCCCCGCACCACCGCATGGACCAACCAGGCGGACGGCAGACGCAGTCGCGCCCCGCCTCCCGACAGAGCCAGACGCGCGACGCCCGAGCTCGATGGGTTCCAGCCGACGAGATCGACGTTGATCATCGCGAGAATCGAACGGCGCTCGTCCTCGTCGAGCGACGCCGACCAGGCCGTGCTGCCGGCGAGACCCGCTTCCTCCCCGTCGAACAGGACCACGCGCAACGTGTGTCGCCGCGGCAGGTCCGCCAGGCTGGCCGCGGCCGCCAGAACGACGGCACAGCCGGCCGCGTTATCGGCCGCGCCCGGGCTCGCGGCAACGGTGTCGTAGTGCGCGCCGAGAACGACCTCGAGACCGGACTCGCCCGGCAGGACACCGGTCAGGTTCAGGTAGGCATCCGACACTCCCGCCGGGATCGACTGGATGTCTTCGAGGCCGGCCGCGATCATTCTCGAGCGCAACAGCTCGGCCGCTTCAACGGATCTCGCGCCGGCGGCGGGACGGGGACCGAGCTCGGCGAGACGTCGTGCCAGGTCGAACGCCGGGGAGGTCTCGGAGATCTCCTCGGCGCCAACGACGACCGGTAGCGCCAACACCGCGCCGAGCAGGGCTCCCGCCAACCATCGCGGCCCCCTCCACCGACGTCGCCGCGGCCTCATCTCAGGGCAACCCGTAGCGACGGCGCTTCTCCCACAGCGTCTTGCGGCTGATTCCCAGCAGCTCGGCCGCGCGCCCCTGGTGGCCCCGGGTGTGGCGCAGGGCCCGACGAATCTCTTCCTCCTCCACCACCGCCAGGGGACGGGGACGTCGCTCGACGTCGGCCGGCGCCGCAACGTCGACCGAATCTCCGTCGGCGAGCACGAGAGCCCTCTCGAGCAGGTTGCGGAGCTGGCGCAGATTCCCGGGCCACGAATATCCACTCATCCAGCGCAGAGTTCTCTCCGAGACCTTCGGCACGGTGCGACCCATCCGCTCGCAGAGGTCTTCGAGCGTCGCCTCGACCAGCGCCTCGAGATCCTCCGGCCGGCGCCGCAGGGGTGGCATCAGGAAGGTGAGTACCTCGAGGCGGTAGTAGAGGTCCTCCCGGAAGGTTCCGCCTTCTACCCGCCGCCGCAGGTCGGTCGAGCCTACCGAGACGATACGTACGTCGGCCTCCCGTTCGGCGCCACCGAGCGGGCTGTAACGTTTCTCGGCCACCAGGCGCAGCAGCGCCGACTGCGCCTCGAGGGGTATCTCCTCGACATGGTCGAGAACCAGGGTCCCCCCGTCGGCCCGACCGACGCGCCCCGGGCTGTCGGCTCCGGCGCCGGTGAAGGCGCCGGCACGGTGTCCGAAGAGCTCGCTCTCGAAGAGCTCTATCGGGATCGCCGCCAGATCGGCCTCGACCAGCGGCCCGCGAGCCCTCGAGCTCTCCCGGTGCAGCAGGCGCGCCAGCAGGGAGCGACCGGTGCCGGGCTCGCCGACGATCAGGACGGCCGCATCGCTGGCAGCGGCGCGGGCGATGCCGCCCAGCGCTTTCGTCAGGCTCTCCGAGGAGGCGACAAGGGCGTCCAGGGTGAGTACCGACACCGCGCTGAAGGCCTAGCGTTGCACTAGCTGAAGTCGGAGGTCACGTCGGGAGCATCGGCCCAGAGCCGCTCGAGACGGTAGTACTCACGAAGCGGCTCCGAGAAGATATGGACCAGGAAGTCTCCGTAGTCCATCAGGACCCACTGGCCGTGCTCCTGACCCTCGACGTGAAGCGGTCTCATTCCCTCTACGCGCAGGCGTTCGGCGACGGAGTCCGAGATCGCCCGCACCTGACGTTCGCTTCCCCCGGTGGTCACCAGGAAGTAGTCGGTGAAATCGCTGACCTCCGAGAGGTCGAGGACGGTCAGGTCGAGCGCCTTGCGAGCGTGGATGGCCTCGACGGCGATCCGAACCTGCGCGGGGATGTCGACGGCTTCGGCCGGGAGCTGACTCATGCGTAGAGGTTCGGGTACTTCCGGAGGTACTTTAGCACCAACGGGGGCACCCACTGGGCCGGGATCTCCTCTCCCTCGGCCAGACGACGCCGCAGTTCCGTCGACGAGACCTCGAGAGGTCGATTGGGCACGAAACGGACCCGACCGTCGCGGCGGGCGGTGAGCAGAGGTTCCGGCAGCCGCTCGCTCCGGTCGTCGTCGGTGAATCCCGGCCTCGTCAGAACGCCGATGTCCACGCCAGCCACGATCTCCTCCCAGCGGTGCCAGAGCGGCAGCTCGAGATAGGAGTCCCAGCCGATGAGCAGCGTCAGGCTCGCCTGCGGGTGACGTGCCGAGAAATGCTCGATCGAATCGATGGTGTAGG
This sequence comes from Candidatus Multivoradales bacterium, assembly GCA_965223875.1. Taxonomy (GTDB): domain Bacteria; phylum Acidobacteriota; class Thermoanaerobaculia; order Multivoradales; family JAHEKO01; genus CBDCXS01. Next base: position 1,352,759 of record OZ245024.1, read on the forward strand.
CGGTCCGGCCGGGCGTCATCTCGAAGTCCGACACCTCGACCGCCGGCTCGTCGAGCCAGGCCAGCTCAGCCATGGTGAAGCGCGCCCGTGCCGGCGCCACGCGGTCTCCCGCCTTGTGGGGAGGACTCGCCGTCGGCAGGCAGACCACCCGATCGAGCGACAGGACCCGGCGCGCCTCCCTGACCGGCTCGACGTGCCCGGCGTGGAGCGGATCGAAGCTGCCGCCGAAAAGACCCAGTCTCATTCCTCTTCGTCCTCCACCGCCGCCAGAGTCCGCCTCACCTCCGCGAGCAGCGGTCCGAGGTTGTCGCGGGTGACCGAGCTGATCTCGAGGTACGGCAACTCCCGCTCGGCCGCGGCACGGCGCAGCGCCTCGCGCCGCTCGTCGTCCGCCGCGTCGGTCTTGGTGCCGACGATCAGTCGGGGGCGCGCCGGGAGCGAGGCGTCGAATGCCTCGAGCTCGGCCTCGACCGTCGCCAGCTCGACCTCGGCCGATTCCTCGCCCGGCGTCAGGTCGACGAAGTGCAGCAGCACCCGGCAACGCTCGACGTGGCGCAGGAACTGGTGACCCAGCCCGGCTCCGGCCGCCGCTCCCTCGATCAGCCCGGGCAGGTCGGCTACGACGAAAGGCTCGTCGTCGATCCCCTCGCTCACCACGCCGAGATTGGGCGTCAGCGTCGTGAAGGGGTAGTCGGCGATCTTCGGGCGAGCCGCCGACACGACGCTGATGAATGTCGACTTCCCGGCGTTGGGACGTCCGATCACACCGACATCGGCCAGCAGCTTGAGCTCGAGGCGAACCTGCCGCTCCTCTCCCAGCTCACCCGGCTGCGCAAACCGTGGCGTCTGACGGGTAGCGCTGGTGAACCGCGCGTTACCGCGACCGCCGCGACCACCTCGCGCCAGCACGCACCGCTCGGAGGCCTGGAGGACCTCGCCGAGCAGCTCGTCGCTCTCGGCATCGTACGCCAGGGTTCCGAGGGGCACGCGCAAGACCAGGTCCTCGCCCGAGCGACCGGTGCGGTTCGACCCCTCTCCGGGGCGCCCCTTCTTCGCCGCGTGGAGGGTGCGGAAGCGCAGATGGTAGAGCGTGTTGAGGTTGGTGTCGCCTTCGAGGAAGACCGAGCCTCCGGCGCCGCCGTCGCCGCCGGCCGGTCCACCCTTGGGCGCGTACTTCTCACGCCGGAAGGCGACACAGCCATCCCCTCCGCGGCCGCCACGAACGCTGAAGCGAACCTCGTCTATGAAGTGCAAGACTTGCCGCGCCGATGACCGGCGCGCTGACCTACGCCGGGATGATGCTGACGAAGGTCCGGTTCTGGCGCCGCTTGCGGAACTCGACAACGCCGTCGGTCAGCGCGAACAGGGTGTCGTCCTTGCCCCGACCGACGTTGAGCCCGGGATGGATCTTGGTCCCCCGCTGGCGGACCAGGATCGTGCCGCCGGTGACCGTCTGGCCGCCGTAGCGCTTGACGCCGAGATACTGCGGATTCGAATCGCGACCGTTGCGGCTGGATCCTTGACCTTTCTTATGCGCCATGATTCCGACTCCTATGCCTCGATCGCGTCGATCCGAACGCGCCGGAGGTCCTGTCGATGGCCCTGGGTGCGCTTGTATCCCTTGCGACGCTTCTTCTTGAACACCTTGATCTTCGGTCCGCGGACATGATCGAGCAGGGAGCCACGAACCGACGCCCCCGAGAGGACCGGCGAGCCGACCTTGGGCGCGTCACCACCGACCATGAGAACACGGTTGAAGCTGACCTCGCTCCCCGACTCCGCGCCGTCCGACCCGAGCTCGACATCGATAATGTCGCCCTCCTGGACACGATATTGCTTTCCGCCCGTCTCGATAACTGCGTACATTCGACACACTCCTCCAGAACCGCGGCTCGCGCCGCGAACGGGGAAAGTATCACCAAGAGGGACGGGCGGTCAACGCGGCACGGGTCGCCTCGATCACAGCCGTCGAGCTCGCCCTGGCGATAGCCTCTCTCCATGAGCCGCGCCGAACCGAGCGGGACGTCGAAGGGCAGACAGAGCTACTACGACTACCTGATCTGCCTCGAGTGCGAGAGCCCCTGCTACGTCTTCGAGTTCGAGGCCGCTACTCTCGTCGAGGCATTCTGCGAGGCCTGCGGCAACGAAGACATCGACCTCTTCCTGCCGGAAGAGGACTTCGACGTGCTGTCGGCCTGAGACGGCACCTCGCCGACGAGCGGCATCGCCACACCGACCACTGTGCCCTCGCCCGACCGGCTCGACACGGTGAGGTCGGCCTCGTGCGCCTGGGCGATGCGCTTGACGATGGCCAGTCCCAAGCCGGTTCCGCCCTTGCGTGTCGAATAGAAGAGGTCGAAAATCCGCGCCTGCTCCCCGGCGGGGATACCGGCTCCGTTGTCTCCGACCTCGAGATGGACGATCCGGTCGTGTCGACGCGCGACGAGGCGCACCTTGCCGCGCATCCCCGACGTCTCGACGGCGGCGATGGCGTTCTGCAGCAGATTGAGGAGCAGCTGCTTCATCTGGGCGACGTCGACGCGCACCATGGAACCGCCGCTCTCGTCCTCCACCGTCACCGCGACACCCTTCGCCGCGATGTCGGCCGAGAGGACGCTCCGAGCCGAGTCGAGCAGCTCGACCGCCGAAACCTCTTCGAGCTCGAGCGGTCGGGGGCGCGCGTAGCTGAGGAAGTCGGTCGCCAGCCGCTCCAGTCGACCGATCTCCGACTGAGTTATGGCGAGGATCTTGCGCTCGGTTCCGAGGTTGGCGTCGCGACCGAGATCCTCCTCGAGCATCTGCATGTTGAGGCGCAGGGAGTTGAGCGGGTTCCGGATCTCGTGAGCCAGACCCGAGGCGAGCGTTCCGACGTAGGCCAGTCGCTCGGCCTCGGCCGCCTTCTCCTCGAGCCGGCGACTGCGCCGGTAGAGCAGCCAGACTGCCAGATAGGCGGCCGAGAGAAGTGCCAGGGTGACCGCCCCGATGATGCCGACCTGCCGCATCAGATCGCCGCGGAGGACCTCGATACGCTGCTGGACCTGCCCCGGGCTGACACCGACGTGAACGAACCCGAGCTCGCCGATCGGCACCTCGATGTCGAACGGCGACGTCTCGAAGGTGATCGTCGAGTCGCTCTGGGTGGTCCGGGTCTCGAGCTGCGTCGGCATCTCCCCGTCACCGAGCACCGGAAGCTCGGCTCCGGGCTCGACCGGGATGGTCGTCTCGCGCAGGGTGCGGTAGACGAGCAGTCCTTCCTTGTCGCGGATCTCGAGCGTCTGCACCACGTCACGCTGCTGCAGGATCGAGTCGATGTAGGAGAGCGTCTCCTGCTCCGACGCGACGGCGGCGTAGAGATCCGGATCGCCGTCGAGGGCACGATCGGCGATCTGCTCGGCGAGGCCCTGGGCCTGCTCGCGCGTGTCCAGCAGGACCCTCTCGACTTCGCGCTGCGACAGGGAGCGGAAGATGAGCCAGCCGAACAGCGCCAGGTCGAAGAGGATGAACAGGCCGAGCACGCCGAAGACCAGCAACGCGCGCTGGGAGATCCTCAACTCGGAGATTCGCATGATCGACGCCGTTCCCGGGGCACGACGCCTATCGAGGTTAGCAGGAGTCGTGCCACTCGTTGACCCTCTCCGGACCGCCCGGTAGCATGGCCTCACCCCCGGCAACGCGCCGCGACATGGAGCTCGACATGATGCCCCACCCGATCGGTTCAGCGCGGCGACGGCTCGCGGCGACACTTCTCTGCCTGGCCGCTGCCGCCTGTGGTGCACCGACCGCCGACCGGGACACCGATGATGCCGGCGAGGCCGTCTCGCCGCGCACCGGCGGCACCCTGGTGATCGCGACCGACCGCGATATCGCCGGAATCAACGACCTGGTGTCGAACGCGACCAGTATCTCCAACGAGCTCATCGGCCAGCTCTTCCTGCAGCTCTTCGACGAAGAGGCCGACTTCACCGAGCACCCGCCGACCTTCACCCCCCGCCTGGCGGAGTCCTACGAGTTCTCCGAGGACCGCCTGGAGCTCACCGTTCGGCTGCGGCCGGGCGTGCACTGGAGTGACGGCGCGCCGGTGACGGCCGAGGACGTGCGCTGGACCTGGCAGGCCCAGGTCGATCCCGGCGTGGCCTGGGAGTACGCCCACGTCAAGGAGTTCATCACCGACGTCGAGGTGCTCGACGAGCTCACCGTACGCTTCCACTTCGAGCGCGCCTACGCGGCCCAGCTGCAGAACGCCAACGAGGGGCGGATCCTCCCGCGGCACGTCTGGAGCGAGCTCCCCTTCGAGGACTGGCCCGAGAGCGAGCAGTGGTTCCAGGACCACCTGGTGGTCAGCGGCCCCTTCCTCCTCGAGGCCTGGCGACCGTCGGAAGAGATCGTCCTGGTGCGCAATCCCGAGTATTTCGAGCCCGGGCTGCCACGTCTGGACCGGGTGGTCTTCCGCGTCGTCCCCGAGCGCGCCAACCACGTGACGCAGCTATTGCGCGGAGAGGTGGATTTCGTGCCGCGAGTGGCCGTCGAAGACACCAGCCGTGTCGAGACCGCCGAAGGCGTCGCGCTGCATCCGTACTGGCACCGCCAGTACACCTACCTGGGCTGGAACAACGCCGACCAGCGCTTCGCCGAGCCCGAGGTCCGCCGGGCGCTGACTCTTGCCATCGATCGCCAGACGATCATCGACACCCTGCGTCGGGGCTACGCCAAGATCGGGACCTCCCCCATCATCAGCACCGTCTGGGCATTCGCCGACCTCGAGCCGTGGCCCTACGATCCTCGACAGGCGAGCGACCTGCTCGCCGATCAGGGCTGGACGGCAGGAACGGACGGTGTTCTCGAGCGCGACGGAGCCCGGTTCTCGATCGTGCTGTTGACCAACGCCGCCTCGCGGTCCTGGCGTGACACCGCCACCATGGTGCAGGAGCAGCTCAAGCTCGTCGGCGTCGAGGTCGAGATCCAGGCGATGGAGATGAACGCGATGGTGGACCGGATGCGCGCCCACGACTTCGACGTGTTCATCGGTGCATTCGGAATCGACACCTCGCTCGACGTCACCTACGCCTTCCACAGCGAGTCGATCGAGGACAGCTACAACTTCTGCGGCTACTCGAATCCGCGGGTCGACGAGCTCATCGAGCAGGCCCGGGTACAGCTCGACCCCTACGATGCCGAGCCGATGCTGCGTGAGATCCAGGAGATCCTGCACCGCGAGCAGCCCTTCACCTTCCTGTGGGAGCCGCAGCGCATTTCGGCGATGAGCTCCACGCTCCACGAGGCGGACCCCAACCCCGTCTCGACGTACCACAACCTGCGTGAATGGTGGATCGAGGAGTGACGGCGTACCTGATCCGCCGCCTCGCCGCATCCTTCCTCCTCCTCTTCCTGGTCCTCTCGCTGACCTTCTTCATTCTCCGGCTGGCCCCCGGAGAGCCCTCGGTGCGGATCGACGACCCCCGTGTGCCGGCCGACTACCAGGAGCAGCTCCGCTCTCTCTACGGCCTCGACCGGCCTCTGGGCGAGCAGTACCTCGACTGGCTCGCCAGCGTCGCGCGTGGCGACTGGGGCGTCTCGTTCGCCCACCGCCGTCCCGTCACTGCGGTGCTCGCCGAGCGGGTGCCGGCGACGCTGCTGCTGACGGTGACCGCGTTCCTGCTGCAGTTCGCGATCGGAATCGGTCTCGGGGTCGCGGCCGCGAGACGTCCCGGGAGCCGGACGGATACCCTGATCCGCCTCGGGGCGGTCCTGATCTATTCGCTGCCGCTCTTCTGGCTCGCCCTGCTGGCGGTCGAGGTGGTTGCCCAGGCCTTTCCCTTCCTGCCGTCCGGACATATGCGCTCGGTCGACGCCGCGTCTCTCGGCCCCGTGGAACGGACCGCCGACCTGTTACGGCACCTGTTCCTGCCGGCGCTGACCCTCGGAGTGGGAATGGCCGGCGCGATCCTCCGCTTCACCCGCAACAGCCTCCTTGACACGCTCGGCGAGGACTACATCCGCACCGCTCGGGCCAAGGGCCTGCGAGAGGCCCGCGTCATCTGGCTGCACGCGCTGACGAACGCCGCGGCGCCCCTGGTCCAGCTCTTCGGCCTGAGCTTCAAGTTCCTGCTCAGCGGTTCGCTGCTGGTCGAGGTCGTCTTCTCCTGGCCGGGCATGGGACGGCTCACCTACGAAGCGGTCAAGGCGTACGATTTCCCACTGGTCCTCGCCGGTACGGCGCTCGCGGGAGCGATGGTGATCGCCGGCAACCTGGTCGCGGATCTTCTGCACGCGGCGATCGACCCGCGCGTTCGGGAGGCGATCCATGCGTCCTGACGCCCCGCGGGCGCCATTCAGGAGTCCCAGCTGGGCGGCGCCGACCGTCGGCGCCGCCCTGGTCGGCCTGGCGGCGCTCGTCGCGCTGCTCGCTCCCTGGCTGGCGCCGCTCGACCCGGCGCGCCAGTTCGATCCCGCATCCGCGGGCTACCTCCCGCCGCTCTCCGAACGGTGGGCGATCGAGCTCGACAGCGGGAGGGTCCATCTGTTCGAGACGATCGAGGTACGCGACGGCGTCGTCCGGGCGACCCGCCTGGGTGAGACCCTCGAGATCCCGGTCGAGGAGATCGTCGCCGCCGGGCCGCGGGCGATCGGCAAGCGCCTCGTCTTCGTTCTCGGCACCGACCGCCTGGGTCGTGACGTCCTGTCACGCCTCCTCTGGGGCGCCCGCGCGTCGATGGTCGTCGGACTTCTCGCCGTCACCCTCTCCCTGTCTCTCGGCATCACCGTCGGCAGCATCGCCGCCATGACGGGCGGTTGGGTCGACGCGATCCTGATGAGAGGTGTCGACGCTCTGCTGGCCCTTCCCCGCCTATTCCTCATTCTCCTGGTCACCGCCCTGACGCGGCCCGACCCGGCGGTGGTGGTGCTCATCCTCGGCTGCACCGGATGGATGCAGATCAGCCGGCTCACCCGGGCCCAGGTACTCGGTCTCAAGGGCAGCGATCTCGAGATCGCCGCCCGCTCCACCGGACGTCACCCGCTGGGCGTCTTCCTGCGCCATCTGCTCCCCAACGCGCTCACACCGCTCGTTGTCGACGTGTCGTTGCGAATCGGCGATGTGATCCTCGTCGAAGCCGCGTTGTCGTACCTCGGTCTCGGCATCCAGCCACCGGTGCCGAGCTGGGGCAACATGGTCGCCGACGGCAGCACGGTGCTCCGCACCGCCTGGTGGGCGGCGGTTCCCGCGGCCGGCGCCATCACACTGACGGTCCTCGGGTTCAACCTTCTCGGCGACGGGCTGCGTGACCGGCTCGATCCCCGGACCGCCCGGCGTGCCTGAATATCCGAATCGGATGCTGACCTCCGATTTCGACTACGACCTGCCGGCCGAGCTGATCGCCCAGAGACCCGAGCCTCGTGGCCAGAGTCGGATGATGGTGCTCGCCGGCGATGGGCCCCCGGTCCACACGAGGTTCGCCTCCCTGCCCGACCATCTGACGCCGGGGGACCTGCTGATCGTCAACGACACCCGGGTCATCCCGGCCCGGCTCTTCGGACGCAGGCCCGGATCGGGCGGCCGGGTGGAGCTGCTGCTGGTCGAGAAGATCGGACCCGCGACCTGGACCTGTCTCGCCAGGCCCGGACGCAAGGCACGCCCCGGCGATGAGGTCGAGCTCGACGACGGTCTCTCGGCCCGGGTCATCGCCAATACCGGAGACGGGCGGCGAGAGGTCCGATTCTCCGCCGAGATCGAGCCCCATCTCGACCGGCTGGGCACAACACCGCTGCCGCCGTACATCAAGCGACCCGCGGCTACCGAGGACCGCGACGACTACCAGACGATCTTCGCCGCCGAGCCCGGCGCCATCGCGGCGCCGACCGCCGGCCTGCACTTCACTGAAACGATGCGGCGACTCCTCGAAGAGCGGGAGATCGGCCTGGCGACCGTGACGCTCCACGTCGGCATCGGCACGTTCAAGCCGGTCACCGCGGACCTGGTCCACGAGCACGTCATGGAGGCGGAACGATTCGATGTCCCTTCGGCCACGGCCCGGGCGATCGACCGGACAAGGCGGCGCGGCGGTCGCATCATCGCGGTCGGTACGACGGTGGTTCGCACCCTCGAGAGCGCGACCTGCGAGACCCTGGCAGAGGGTGGTGGAGGCCGCACCGAGCTCTTCATCAGACCGGGGTACGAGTTCCGCGTCGTGGATGGTCTGCTGACCAACTTCCACCTGCCCCGATCCACACTGCTCATGCTGGTGAGTGCTCTGGTGGGACGAGAGCGCATCCTCGCCGCGTACCACCAAGCTGTCGAGCGTCGCTACCGTTTCTTCTCCTACGGAGACTGCTCGCTGCTGCTGCCCCCGCGCGCGGAGCGCGCCGAGCGGACCGGGCGCACCGAGCGCACCGGGCGGGCCGGAGACTTGCATTGATCCGAAGGCGTCGAAAGGAGACCTCGATGAAGACGATCTCGACTCTGGCGATCCTGATTCCGCTTCTGGCAGCCCTACCGCTCACCGCACAGGATCATGCCGGCGGCCTCATCACCGTCAGCGGTTCGGCGAGCGTCGAGCGGCCACCGGACACGGCCGTCGTCCGGCTGGGCATCCAGACCCAGGCGCCCACCGCCAGCGAGGCTCAGAAGGCGGCCAACGGTGTCGCCGCCTCGATCCTGGCGAGCCTGGGTGAGCTCGGCATCGCCGGTGACGCCATTCAGACCTCGCGCCTCCAGCTCTTTCCGGTCTACGAGTCGGCTCAGCCCGGCATGCCGAGGCACAGCGAGCCGCGCGTTGTCGGCTACCGGGCGACCAACACCATCGCCGTCACTCTCGACGACCTCGACCGGATCGGTCCGGTGATCGACCGATCGATCGACTCGGGCGCCAACCGCATCGACTCGGTGGACCTGCGGCTCGAGGACGACGAGGAGGCCCGTCGTGAAGCGCTCGCCGGAGCCGTGCGCGACGCCCGGACCAAGGCCGAAGTGATCGCCGCGGCGCTGGATCAGCCTCTCGGCGCCGTCATCGAGGTCAGCGAGGGTGGTATCAGCGCTCCCCCGATCGTCTATCGCGAGACCGCCGCGATCGGGCGCATGGCGTCCGACGCCGCAACCCCGATCTCGACCGGCAGTCTGACGGTCAGCGCCTCGGTGACTGTCCGCTACCGCCTGGCTTCAGGGGGGCGCACGGAAGACACCCTTGAGTGAAACCGGCACCAGGAAGAAGATCGTCGTGACAGCCGTGGCGTAGAGCGGTGCCAGCGGCGCGGCCGCCTGTGCCTCGACCGGCGCCATCGAGCGGAGCAGAAAGATCGCCCCCGGGGGACCGAGAAGGTAGATCAGCCGTATGCGGCGACGCAACTCGGGCGGCAGGTTGCGACCGCGCTGGACGTAGACGTTGCCGGCGACCCACCCGATCGCCGCCGCTAGCGAGAAGAGGCCTCGCAGGTCGAGAGCGACCGATCCGGCACGCGGCACGAGGCCCGACCACTGCAGCAACCCGACCAGCCAGCAGGCGAAGAACAGGGCCAGGAGAACCGCCTCGAGACGCAGGGAAACCGCGGGGCTCGACGGCGTTCGCAGTCCGGCCCGACTCACCCCGCCTCAGTCGGCCTCGTCCGACGGGTGCCAGCGCAGGATGGTGTGGCGCGCCGCCCTGGCCTCGTCGCAGCGTCTCACCGGACTCGAGTAGGGCGCTTCGCGAACCAGCTCGGGTGCCTCTTCGGCCTCCCTGGCGATCGCTTTCATGGCGTCCACGAAGGCGTCGAGATCTTCCTTGCCCTCGGTTTCGGTCGGCTCGATCATCAGAGCGCCCGAGACGATCAGGGGAAAGTAGATGGTCGGCGGATGGAATCCGTAGTCGATCAGCCGCTTGGCGATGTCGAGGGTGCTCACTCCGTGCTCGTGCTGGCGCTTGTCGGAGAAGACGACCTCGTGCATCGACGGCGAGGTGTAGGGAAGGTGATAGTCGCCCTCGAGTCGCGCCCGCACGTAGTTGGCGTTGAGCACCGCGTTCTCGGCGACACTCGCCAGGCCGCGCCCGCCCATCGAGAGGATGTAGCAGAGCGCCCTCACGAGGATGCCGAACTGACCCTGGAACGAGCGCGTGCGACCGATCGAGTCGGGACGATCGAAATCGAGCTCGAAGCCGTCCGCTCCTCGCTCCACAGTCGGAGCCGGAAGGAAGGGAACCAGCTCTTCGGAGACCGCTACCGGCCCGGCGCCCGGGCCGCCTCCGCCGTGTGGGGTCGTAAAGGTCTTGTGCAGGTTCAGGTGCAGCACGTCGACACCCATGTCCCCCGGTCGGGCCTTGCCGACGAAGGAGTTGAAGTTGGCGCCGTCGCAGTAGAGGAAGCCACCCTCGCCGTGGACGATCTCGGCGATCTCGAGGATTCTCGACTCGAAGACGCCGAGGGTATTCGGCACCGTGAGCATCAGCGCGGCCACTTCATCGGTCATCTGCTCGCGGAGATCGTCGACATCGAGCCGACCGCTCTCTGCCGAGAGGAGCTCCTTGACCTCGTAGCCGGCGAAATGCGCCGACGCCGGATTGGTGCCGTGGGCCGAGTCGGGGATCAACACGTAGCGGCGTTTGTCCCCGCGCTTGTCGAGCGCCTTGCGCACCATCAGCATACCGGCGAACTCGCCCTGCGCCCCGGCCGCCGGCTGCAGACTCACCCTCGGCATGCCGGTGAGCTCCGAGAGAATCCTCTCGAGGCGCCAGATGAGCTCGAGGTTGCCCTGTACGGTCGAGATGGGCTGCATCGGGTGACTCTCGGCGAACCCGCCCAGCCGCGCCATCTGCTCGTTGATCCGCGGGTTGTACTTCATCGTGCAGCTGCCCAGCGGATAGACCCCCAGATCCACCGAGTAGTTCTTGCGCGAGATGCGGGTGAAGTGCCGGATCACATCGACCTCGGAGAGCTCCGGACAACCCTCGATGTCGTGGCGCAGCAGCTTTGCCGGAACGAGCTCGTCGAGCCGTCGCTCGTCCACACCGCTGGCCGGAAGCTCGACGCCGATGCGCCCTTCGCGACTGCGCTCGAAGAGCAGAGCCTCGTTGCGCCAGGCGACCTCGGGATTGCGCCGGTCCTCGCTCATGCCTGCGCTCCCAACACCGCCGTCAACGCGTCGACGAAACGGTCGATCTCCTCCGGCGTATTGCTCTCCGTCACCGCGACCAGGAAACCGTCCTCGAGCTCCGGGTAGTCCGCGCCGAGGCGAATGCCCGCGAGGACACCGCGCTCGGCCAGCCCCGTCATCACGGAATCGGTGTCCGCGTCGACGCGGACCAGGAACTCGTTGAAACATGGCGATTCGAACGCGCTCGAGACACCCGGGATGGCCACGAGCCTTCGCCTCAGCGACGCGGCCCGCTGCAGATTGATCTCCGCCAGTCGGCGCAAGCCGGTACGGCCGTGGAGCGCCATATAGATGGTCGCCGCCAGGGCGCACAGCGACTGATTGGTACAGATGTTCGAGGTCGCCTTCTCGCGCCGGATGTGCTGCTCGCGCGTCGCCAGCGTCAGCACGAACGCACGCCGGTCCTCGACGTCCACCGTCTGACCGACGAGACGTCCGGGGATGGCTCGCTTGGCCTTCTCGTGGGCGGCCAGAAAGCCGAGATAGGGACCTCCGTAGCTCAACGACAGGCCCATCGACTGAGCCTCACCGATGGCGATGTCACAGCCGCCGTCGCCCGGGCTCTCGAGCAGCGCCATGCTGAGGGCCTCGGCCACCACGCCCACGAGCAGGGCTCCGGCGCCGTGCGCCACCTCGGCGGCGCCGCGCCAGCCCTCGACCACGCCGAGGTAGTTGGGTGACTGAACCGCCACACAGATGGTCTGGCTGTCGACGGCCTCGGCCAGAGCGGTGAGATCGGTGGCACCGGTCTCGTCCCAGCCGACTTCGACGATGTCTAGATCGAGGTTCTGGATGTAGGTCTCGAGGGTCTGCCGGTACTGGGGATGCACCCCCTTCGAGACGACGATCCGCCGGCGCTTGCGCTGCAGTCGGTCGGCCATCAGCACACCCTCGGCGAAAGCCGAGGCGCCGTCGTAGAGCGAGGCGTTGGCGATCGGCAGGCCGGTGAGCATGGAGATGAAGGTCTGGAACTCGAAGATCGCCTGCAGGGTCCCCTGGCTCATCTCCGGCTGGTACGGCGTGTAGACGGTGAAGAACTCGCTGCGGTAGAGCAGGTGATCGACCGCCGCCGGCACGTCGTGCCGGTAGGCTCCGGCACCCAGGAAGCTCGCCACGTCGCGCCCGGGAGCGCGGTTGGCGGTCTGCAGACGATCGAAGTACCGCCGCAGATCCTGGTCGCCGAGGGGACCCTCGACGTCGGGCGGCTCGCTCAGGCGGACGGCCTCAGGAAGGCTCTCGAAGAGCTCCTCCTCGCTCGCCACCCCGATCCGTTCGAGCATCTCCCTCCGATCGGTCGAGCCGGTCGGGAGGTAGCGGTGTGCGCGCGACGAATGCGACTCGTCCAAGGTCCTCAGTCTCCGCTGATGAAGTCCTGGTAGGCCGCGGCGTCCATCAGGGAGCCGAGCACGTCGTCGTCCGGATCGATGCGCATCTTCACCATCCATCCGTCACCGTGCGCATCGGAGTTCACCGTCTCGGGAGCGTCGGCGAGAGCCTCGTTGACCTCGATGATCTCGCCGCCGATCGGCGTGTTGATCTCCGCGACGGCCTTGACGGACTCGACGGTGCCGATCTCCTCATCGGCGTCGAAGCCGTCTCCCACCTCGGGCAGCTCGACGAAGACGATCTCACCAAGCTCGTCCTGGGCGAACTCGGTGATGCCCAGGGTGCAGGTATCGCCGTCGACGCGGATCCACTCGTGATCGCTCGCATACAGGAAGTCGGTCGGATACATCGCTTGGCTCCTTTGTCCTGAGAAGGGCTACTTCGCCCGGCGGTAGAAGGGCAGATCGACGACCACGGCGTCGAGGCTGCGCCCACGGACCTCGATCGAGATCCGTTTGCCGGCTTCGGCGAGCGCGGTCGGCACGTAGGCCATTCCGAGCGCCTTTTCGAATGTCGGACTGAACGTTCCGCTGGTGACCAGGCCCAGCTCGCGGTCGCCATCGAGCACCCGGTGCCCTTGCCTGGCGATGCCGCGCGAGGTGACCTCGAAGCCGATCAGCTTGCGCTCGGTGCCGTGTTCCTTCTGCGCCGCCAGCACCTCGCTACCGATGAACTCGCCCTTGGCGAGCTTCACCACCCAGCCGAGCCCCGCCTCGAGCGGTGTCGTACCGTCGTCGATCTCGTGACCGTAGAGCGCCATGCCCGCTTCGAGGCGAAGGGTGTCGCGCGCACCCAGTCCGGCGGGCACGAGACCCTGGGAGGCCCCGGCCTCGAGCAGGGCTCGCCACAGCCGCGGCGCTCCTTCAGGCGCGGTGTAGAGCTCGAAGCCGTCCTCGCCGGTATACCCGGTGCGGGAGATGATCGAAGCAACGCCGGCGACCCCACCCTCGGTGAATCCGTAGTAGCGCACCGCGTCGAGATCCGCCTCGGTCAGCCCGGCGAGAATCCCGGCGGCCTCGGGGCCCTGGAGCGCCAGAAGCGCGTAGTCGTCGGTCGCGTCGACGAGCTCGACGTCGTCTCCCGCGTGCCGGCTCATCCACTCGAAGTCCGACGCCACGTTGGCCGCGTTGACGACCAGCAGAAAGCTCGTCTCCCCCGTCCGGTAGATCAGCAGATCATCGAGGTAGGTCCCTCGCTCGGTCAGCAGGCCCGTGTAGTGCACACGCCCGATCGCCAGCTTACCGACGTTGTTGGGCGTGAGCCGGTCGAGGTAGGCCTCGGCACCGGGGCCGCTGACCAGAAACTCACCCATGTGGGAGACGTCGAACAGGCCCGCCTGGCCACGTACGGCGCGATGCTCATCGATCACGCCCGAGTACTGGACGGGCATGTTCCAGCCGGCGAAACCGACCATCCTGGCGCCGGCCGCGACGTGCTCGTCATGCAGCGGCGTCCTCTTCAGATTCTCGTCGCTCATCGCTCGGGCCCCCGGCGCAATTCGCGCCGAAAGCTATCACAGCCCGGAGCCTCAGAGGGCCTCGGAAAGACCCGTCGTTCAGCGGCTGGAGAGCCCTCGGCCGCGGAGCTTCGCGGACGGTAAGTGATTGTGGCACAGAGACTTAGGTCGATGGCCGCAGGGGATTTCCGCTTTCGGCTGTGGATAACCGGCGACGATGCCACCCCGGCCGCCACACCGTTTCACGAACGCACCTCATAAATCACTCAAAACAAACGGCTTATGCCCTGCAACCCCTCCGCTCGACGGCAACGCCCCGGACCGCTTCGGCTGCGGATTCATATCGGGTCGTGGCCCTTTTCCACAGGATCTTCCACAGAAGACTCCCGAATCGGCACGCCGATCGTGACCGTCAGATCGGACGGATCCAGGTGGCGACGAGCCGCGGCCTCCACCTCGGCGGGCCCGATGGCACCGAGAGCGTCCCCGAGCCACCCCGGATCGTCGACCGGTAGCCCCAGCAGGGCCGCCTGGGCTCCCAGCCCGGCTATCTGGCGGGCCGCTTCGCGCCGGAATGGATCGCTGCCGAGGAGGTACCGTTTCGCCTCCTCCACCTCGCCCGGCCGAACGCCTTCGGTGACCAGGGAGTCGAGCTCTTCGCGCACCGCCACGACCAGACGGTCGACCTGCCGGGGTGCGGTCCCGGCCTGGACGACGAGACGCCCGGGCTCGCTTCCGGCACCGGCGGTCGCCAGGGCGCTCGCCGCGTACGCCAGCCCCTCCCGCTCGCGAATCCGCTCCGGTATGCGCCCGACCAGTCCGGGCCCGGAGCCGAGTACGACCGAGGCGACCTCGAGCGGTACGTAGTCGGGATCGCTCGCCGCGACCGTGAGGCGTCCGATCAGGACCTGCGCCTGGTCGGCGGGCGGAAGATCGGTGCTCGACTCCCCGCCGACCGGCGAAGGCCTCGGCAGACTCCGTGACTCTCGCGCCGCGGGCCGATGATCGCGAAACCGCTCGGTCACCGCTTCCAGCACCTCGTCCTCGTCGATATCGCCGGCGATGCTGACGATGACGCCGCGCTCGCCGGCCGCCCGGTGGTACTCGGCGCACGACCCCTGATCGATTTCCCGCAGGCTCTCCACCGACCCGATCAGCGGCCTCCCCCACGGGTGCTCCCCGTAGAGCTGGCGCATGAAGGCCCAGCCCGCGAGGACCTCCGGTTGCTCCCTCAGACTCTCGAGCTCGGCACGCGCCTGACGCCGGATCCAGTCACATCGATCGGGGGGAAAGGTCGGCTCGAGCACCATCTCGCCGGCGAGCTCGACCGCCTCCCTCCAGTCGACCGCCAGGGCGTCTACCGCGACTCCGATGGTCTCCGGCGTGCCGAACCCACTCACGTCCATGCCCCGGCGTTCCGTCGCATCGACGATCTCGTGCCAGCGTCTCCGCCGGGTCCCCTCGACCAGGAGGCGTCCACAGGCGAGTCCGAGCCCGGGGTGAGGCTCGCGGAGCTGGCCACCCCGCAGCCAAATCCTGACCGCCACCGTAGGAGCCACTGCGTGGCGCCGGACGCGGACACTCAGTCCCGGCCGATCCAGCCTCTCGCCCGCCCGGCTCACCCGGCCACCGCCCGCGACCAACCGAGCACCGAGCCCTGCGCCGGGTCGAGGTAGCGCCCGGCGGCGGCGTGCACATCGGCGGCGCCGAGCGCCGCCAGCGCGCGCATCTGGCTCTCCGGATACCCGGGTCCGACGCCTGCCGCCGCCTGCGACAGCGTCAGGGCCTGGCTCTCGATCCGCTCGTGCGCGAAGACCCAGTCGGCTTCGATCATCCGACGAGCCCGCTCCAGGGCCTCGACGTCGGCCTCGCCGCGGCGAAGCCGCTCGATCTCCTCCAGAATCGTCGCCTCCACACGGCCGGCGTCGGACCCCGGAACGACCTCGGCGGCGACGTACAGAGCCCCCCCGAGCTCGCCCTCGGTGAGAGAACAGGAGACCCAGGTGCAAAGGCTGGAGCGCTCTACCAGTCGATCGTTGAGGATGCCCGAGCGCCCGCCGCCCAGCAGGCTGCAGATCAGTCGCAGCGCCGGGAAGTCGGGACGCTCGAGGCGCGGCGTCGGGAAGGCCAGGAGGAAACGGTCGACCGATCCACGCCGGAGCAAGACACGCTCGTGCCGCCCGAGCGGTCGGGGCGCCTCGTCGGCACCGACCACCACCCCGTTGCCAGCCAACGAGCCGAACAGACGACCGATCCCCTCCTCCACCGTCCGGTCGATCGCTCCGGCGACGACCAGGACGGCGTTCGAGGGATCGTAGAGGCGGCGGTGGAAGTCCTCGAGATCCCGACCGGTCGTCGCCTCGACCTCTTCGCGCAGACCGATGATCGGCCGCCCGTAGGGGTGCGCACCGAAGAGCTCGCTCTGCACGCGACGATCGAGGGCCTCCCACGGCTCGGCCTCGTACATCGCCATCTCCTCCAGAATCACGGCCCGCTCGCGATCCACCTCGTCCGACGTGTGGACCAGCTCCTGCATCCGATCGGCTTCGATCTCGAGTGCCCCTGCCGCCTTCCCGGCGGCGAAGCTGAAGAAGTAGGTGGTCGAGTCGTGAGTGGTGAAGGCGTTGTTGCTGCCGCCGAGCGACCGCGTGAGGCGGTCGATCTCCCCCGACTCGAACCGGGCCGAACCCTTGAACATCATGTGCTCGAGGAAGTGGGCGAGGCCCGAGCGACCGGCTGGCTCGTGGCGCGCGCCGGCGCGGTAGGTCAGCGCGGTCGTGACCACCGGCGCGTCGCTGTTACGCAACAGATGGACCTCCAGACCGTTGGGCAGCCGGTCCGAGTCGAGGGCGCCCGGAAGCGCCAGGCCGGACTCGCGCCTCACCCGGGTGTCACCCGACGTACCAGAGGCCGGGTGTCGACGCTCTCGAATCCGGAGTTGTCATCGCTCCACTCGAGGCGTTCGACCTGCACCGAGTCGGTACCGATCTCGATCCAGTGGAGGGAGTTGCGCCCCTCTTCGGGACCGCGCCCCCGCGCACAGCTCGCCGTGCCGGAGAAGAGGACCGGGAGCGGCGGCTCCTCGCCGGCGACGATCGTCGATGTGTCACCGAGGTACGACAGGTGGACGTGTCCGGACAGCACCAGGTCGGCACCGCCACGAATCAGCGCCCGTGCCACCGCCCCGGCGTTGCGGAACACCTCGTCGCTTCCGTAGCCCGGCACCGGGATCATCTGATGGTGTTGAGCGACGATCGTGAATCGGCCGCCGCCGCCGGCGAGCCTCCGTTCCAGTCGCCGTAGCTGACTCCGCTTCACACGGCCACCGGTGAACGTCCAGCCGAACGCGGTGTTCACGCCGATGACGCGAACCTCGTCGTCCTCCCAGATCGGTTCCAGATCGTCCGAGTAGTGCTTGCGAAAGGCGCCGTAGGGAGAGAAGACACGCTCCCATACCCGGAACAGCGGCACGTCGTGGTTCCCGGGTACCGCGATCGTCGGCGCACCGAGGGCACCCACGAAGCGGCGCGCCTCGGCGAACTGTACCGGTTTGGCACGCTTGGTCAGATCGCCTGAGAACACGACGACGTCGGGCTCGCGCTCCTGGGCCAGGCGCACCACGCCGGCAGAGCGATCGGGCAGATGCCCGCGCCCGAAATGGACGTCGGTGATGTGCAGGACCCTGCGCACGAACCTCGGCCTCACGCCCAGTTCGACCGGGCGCCGGGCCCTTCCGGGCGGCACCGTCGGCGAGCCGGGGCGACCTAGAGGACGTCCTCGCCGATCAGAGCGTTGACGTTCCTCGACACGGTATCCGAAGCGAACGCACCGAGAGCGCTGACCATCAACGCGCCCCGCGCCCTGGCCAGAAGGTAGCCTCCGGTCGCCGCGACCGCCAGCGAGGTGAGCGGATAGCTCGTCACCAGACGTCGCCAGTCGAGTTCCTCGGGCATCAGCTCGTCGATGAGCTGATCCGCGAAGGCGTGCGACATCTCCGACTCGTCCCGCGTGGTCAACCCGAGGTCCTCAACCGTTCCACCCACCACGGATGCTCCAGCGGTCGCGGTCAGCGATTCCGCCGGATCAGCATGCCGAGGACGAAGCCGACACCGGCAGCGATCAGAACGGAGCGACCCGGGTTGTCCTTGACGTAGGCGTTGACGTCGGCGTTGAGGTCGTCGAAGTCCTTGCGGACCCGATCGTAGCCCTGCTTCAGGCCCTCGGCGGCCTTGTCGCGCGCCACCTGGGTCTTCTCTCCGGCCTGTTCCTTGACCTGCTGGAGCTTCTGTCCGGCGACGTTGGAGACCTCACCGAGCTTCTCCTTCGCGGCACCGAGCTTCTCGCTCACCGCGGCACGCGCCTGTTCGACGCGACTGTCTGCCGACTGCGGCAGCTCTTCGATGTTCTCACTGCTTTCGGCCATATCTGCCTCCTGAAATCTACGCCGCCCAGCAGCGGCGCGGACCTCTCATTATAGCAGCAGCGAGCCCCGTTCAGGACTCCGATCCGAGCTCCTCGTCGGACTCCGCGGCGGCCCGGCTGCCGCCTGCTTCGGACGAGCGTGGCGACGCCTCCGAAGCGGCCGACGCCTTGGTGGTCTTCTTCGTCGGCGCCTTCGCGACCTTTGCAGCCTTCTTCGTCGGAGACTTCCGGGTTCTGGATTTGCCCGGGGTCTTCCGGGTCTCCTCAGGCCCTTGGGTTTTCTCGGGCTTTTCGGGCTTTTCGGGCTCTTCGGGCTCTTCGGGTTCTCGGGTCTTCGGTGTCTTCGGTGTCTTCTGAGCCTTCGGGGAGGAACCGGCTGGTACCTCCAGCCTGGCCAGGTGAATCAGCGCATCGCCGCGGTGGACGAGTGGCCGCTCCAGCCGGCCGATGATGAGTCCGGAGGCGGTAGCTCGCACCAGCGTCTCCTCGACGCCGAACGGATCCGAGATGGTTCCGACGACATCCTTCTTCTTCACCCGGCTGCCGAGCTTGTTCTCGACATGGAACACCCCACTCGTTGGGGCACGGATCCAGGTGCTCCTCGTCGCCACCAGACTCTCGATGACCTTCTTCTTGCGCAACTTGGGCAGCATCCCCAGCTCGCGCATCACCCGCTTGATCCCTTCGAGTCCGGGACGAACGGCCTCGTCCTCGAAGCGCAGCGCCTGCCCCGCCTCGTACACCAATGCCGGTGTGCCCCGGCGCACGGCGGCGTCGCGCAGCGTTCCCCGGGCCGGCCGATTGGTCAGAATGACGGGCGGCCCGAAGGCTCTCCCCAGGCGCATCCCCTCCGCATCCGCCGGGCTGACCCGGAGCTGCGGCAGGTTGCAGCGGTCGTGCGAGCCGGTGTGGAGGTCGATGACCGCGTCGGAGCCGTTGATGACCTCGTCGAGGAAGAGCCTCGCCATCTGTGAGGCCAACGACCCTTTGGGCGAGCCCGGGAAGCTGCGATTGAGGTCGCGCCGATCGGGCAAGTACCTCGATTGCTCGATGAAACCGAACACATTGACGATCGGAACGGCGATCAGGGTACCGCGCAGCTTCTCCTCGAGCTTTGGGATGCGCAACACCCGACGAATCACCTCGACGCCGTTGATCTCGTCGCCATGAAGGGCGGCGCAGACCACCAGCCGTGGCCCGTCGCGGCGTCCCCTCACCACCTGTACGGGGATCTCGAGCTCGGAGTGGGTGTAGAGCCGGGCGGCGAAAAGATCGATCCGCCGTCGCTCGCCACGTGCGACGTCGATCCCGCCGACCCTCAACCCTTCTCTCCCATGGTTCGCGTCCTGCCGGGCCTGGCGGTGCGCTCGATGAAGGCGACGATGGCGTCGGCGATATCGGTTCCGGTCGCACCCTCGATGCCCTCGAGCCCGGGCGAGGAGTTGACCTCCATGACCACCGGACCGCGGTTGGACCGCAGCATGTCGACGCCGGCCACGTTGAGGCCCATGATGCGTGCGCAGCGCACCGCTGTCCGGCGCTCCTCCTGGGTGACCTTCGCCTTCCTGGCGCTCCCGCCACGATGGAGATTGGAGCGGAAGTCGCCCTCGGCACCCGTGCGCTCCATCGAGGCGACGACCTGCTTGCCGACCACGAAGCAGCGCAGATCCGTGCCCGCCGACTCCTTGATGAACTCTTGCACCAGGATATGGGCGTCGAGACCGCGCAGCGCCTCGATGACGCTCGACGCCGCCTTGCGTGTCTCCGCCAGAACCACGCCGATACCCTGTGTCCCCTCGAGCAGCTTGATCACCAGCGGTGGACCACCCACCATCTCGACGAGATCGTCGGTGAACCGGGTCGAATGGGCGAAGCCCGTTATCGGCAGTCCGATGCCCCGTCTCGCCATGAGCTGCTGGGCGCGCAGCTTGTCGCGCGAACGGGTGATGGCGACCGACTCGTTGACGCAGTAGGTGCCCATCATCTCGAACTGGCGCACCACCGCGGTGCCGTAGAAGGTGATCGACGCTCCGATCCTGGGGATGATGGCATCGAAATCGGTCAGTGACCGACCGCGATAGTGGATCTCCGGCCGACTGGAGGCGATCGACATGTAGCAGAGCAGCGGATTGATCACCTCGACATGGTGACCTCGAGCGTCCGCCGCCTCGCGAAGACGGCGGGTCGAGTAGAGCTGCGAGTTGCGGGAGAGGATGCCGATCTTCATCTAGGTCCGGCCTTCGGCGACCCGATCGCGGCGATTCTACCCACATCGTCACCACGACGCCTCAGGTTCGCGGCCAGCTCGCTTTGCCCTATTATCGGAGCCCCGTGCGTGCGTCCGCGTCCTCGACCCCGGCCCGACCTCCGCGGCTTCTACCGGAACCAGCGCACGGTGGTCTGCTTTGAGCAACCCGCGATCGCAGGCAGCCCTGGAGCGCTGGGCGGGCGGACCCAGACTCGGCACCTTCCTCGGCGTCTTCACGCCCTCGATCCTGACCATTCTCGGGGTCGTCCTCTTCCTGCGCACCGGCTGGGTGGTCGGCAACGTCGGGCTGGTCCCGGCCCTGACGATCGTCGTCATCGCCCACCTCATCACCGCCGCCACGGCACTGTCGGTCTCGGCGGTAGCGACCAACATGCACGTGCGCGCCGGCGGCGCGTACTACATGATCTCGCGATCGCTCGGGCTCGAGATCGGCGCCGCCATCGGCGTGCCCCTCTTTCTCGCCCAGACCTTCTCGGTGGCGCTCTACGCCTTCGGTCTGGCCGAAGCGTTGCGGATCTTCTGGCCCGATATTCCGATGCAGGCGACCGCCGCGGTGACCGTGGTGGTGGTCGCGGCGCTATCGGCGAGCGGCGCCGAGCTCGCGCTCAAGCTGCAGCTGCCCATCATGGTCGCTATCGGACTCGCTCTCGTCTCGCTCGCCGCCGGCGTGGCGGCCGACCCGCGGGAGACGCTGGCCCTGTGGGAGGGAATGGAGAACGGCGTTCCGTTCTGGGCCGTCTTCGCGGTCTTCTTCCCCGCCGTCACCGGCCTCATGGCCGGAGTGAGTCTCTCCGGAGATCTCGAGGATCCGGCACGTAGCATCCCGCGTGGAACACTGGCCGCCGTGGCCACCGGCTTCGTCGTCTACATGGCGGTGGTCATGGGCCTGGCCGTCGCCGCCGAGCCGGAGGCCCTGGCCGCGGACGCTCTGATCTGGTTCTCCACCGCGAAGGTCTCCTGGCTGGTGCTCGCCGGCCTCTTCGGCGCCATCTTCTCTTCGGCGGTGGGCAGTATCCTGGGCGCCCCGCGAACCCTCCAGGCCCTGATCGAGGACGGCGTGGTCCCGGGCTCGCAACGCGCTTGGCTGAGGAACTGGCGGGGCATCGACCTGCCGCTCGTCCTCTCGGCGGCGACGGCTCTCGGCGCCATCGCTCTCGGCGATCTCAACGCCGTGGCACCGGTGCTGACGATGTTCTTTCTCACCACCTACGGCGTGATCAATCTGGTGGCCGGCCTGGAGCGCCTGAGTGGGGCGCCCTTCTACCGGCCGAGCGTCAACGTGCCCTGGTTCGTCTCGCTCGCCGGCGCGGCCGGCTGCGTCTGGGTCATGTTCCTGATCCACCCGCTGGCAGCGGTCGTCGCCATCCTGCTCGAGCTGGGTGTCTATCTCGGCATTCGGCGCCGCGCCCTGACGGCGGCCTGGGGCGATCTGCGGTACGGAGCGCTGATGTCGCTGGCGCGGGCCACTCTCCTGCGGCTGCGCGAGCTGCCGGTCGATCCCCGCAACTGGCGCCCCCACATCCTGGTCTTCGCCGCCGATCCGGACAAGGAGATCGATCTCATTCGCTTCTCGAGCTGGCTGAACCAGAAGCGTGGCATTCTGACCGTCTGCCAGCTCGAGATCGGCCGCCTCGGAGATCACCCGGACGGCCATGCCGAGAAGGCCCGCCAGATAGACAGACGCCTGGCCGAGGCCGGGATCGTCGCCTTCTCCGAGGTCGATGTCTCCTCCGACTTCCGCGACGGCGTTCTCTCCATCGCCCAGGCCAACGGCATCGCCGGCCTGACCTCGAATACGGTCATGCTCGGTTGGGCCGAGGATCTCGAGCGCATGACAGCGAACATCTCGCTGGTCGAGAAGCTCTCGACACTCGGCAAGTCGACCATCGTCTGCCGCATCGCGCCGCGTCGCTGGGCGACCCGCCTGAGGCGCATCGACGTCTGGTGGGGTGGCCTGCAGAGCAACGGAGACATGCTCTTGCTGTTCGCTCATCTGGTGTCGGTGAACCGAGAGTGGGCAGGCGCCAGGATCGTCGTCAAGTCGGTGACGACCTCGGAGATGACCTATGATCAGGTCGTCACGAGCCTGGACAAGCTGCTCGATCGCGCCCGCATCGACGCCGAGACCAGGATCTTCCGCCGCCCCGAGAACGAGACCATCCAGGAGGTCATCCACCGCGAGTCGAGCGACGCTGACGTCGTCTTCATGGGACTGCGCGAGCCCCGGCCGGGGGACGAGGCCAACTACGTTGCCCGACTCGGCGAGCTCATCGGAGACCTCCCGACGGTCGTGCTGGTACGGGCCGCGGGACCTTTCGCCGGCCAGCTGATCTGAAGCGCCGCCCTCGGCTGGAACCGGGCTCGCTCGCGCCAGCGGTTGCCCCTCTCACCGGTGCCGAGTATGATTCCCGCCGCCCGTCGCACCCAGGTGCGGCGCGCCCATGTGGGGCAGTAGCTCAGCTGGGAGAGCACCACGTTCGCAACGTGGGGGTCGTGGGTTCAAATCCCATCTGCTCCACCATTCTCAATTCTCGGTTACTCGGCACCTGCCGTGAGCTCGCGGGCCGTGAGCTCGCGGGCCGTGACCTCGAGGTAGTCCGGGTTCTCGGCGATGAACTCGGCGACGAACCAGCAACTCGGCCTGACACCGACGCCCTCGTCGCGCGCGCGGTCCAGGCCGTGCCGAACCAGCGCGCTGGCGACGCCCCGGCGCCGGTGACTATCCGGCACCCAGGTGCGGGTCATGTCCCAGGTCCCGTCCGGCAGGACCCGGTACTCGAGCAGCGCCTGGGCACCGTCGAGCCGTGCCACGAAACGGCCAGCGTCCCTCTCGTGTCGGATCTCGACCGGCATCCGACCTCAACCAGGCTCCGTCATCGGTCGATTCCTCTTGCCAAAGCACCGCGGCAACCATTCGAGTCTACCCGACCGCTGCCCGGCACCGGCGAGATGCCCGCGACCTGACCGCCGGCCTCAGGGACCTACCAGCCAGCGATAAATCAAGAGTCCCAGGGCGATCAGGCCAACGTCGAGAATCATGGCGGCGACAGCGACGGCGACGAGTCCCAGGCAACCCGGGCGGCCCTCCCTCGCGGACGCGACGGCGAGGCCCGACATCGATCTCGACTGGTGGCGCATTGCGGTCCCCGGCGCTCCCTCACCAGATCGATCGCAGAGCCAGCAGCAGGACTGCGGCCGTCACGAGACAGAGCCCGGCGACACAGGAGGCGACAAAGACGATCCCCCAGCCGAGGCCGGTTCGGGTGCTCGCTGCGGCGTGTCTCATCATCTGTAGCGCCTCCTTCGTTACCGCTGCCACAATAGGCTCACGCCGCCGCGATGCGGCTGGTCCAGGGCGCCAATTGAGCGGTATCCGGCGCCTCCGGAGACTCCGACGAACGAGCCAGGTCAGCCACCTGGAGATCCTCCACCCGATCGACGAGGGTGGCGTCGGGGTGGCCTACCGGGCTCGAGACGACCAGTGGATCGTCGCGTGGCGTCGAAGCCGAGGGCCGGGACGGCGAACGCCGATCCCCCGGCCCCACCCGAAGGAGGGGAGCCGCCTAGGTCGCGACGGTCTCGGGAGCCACGTCCGGGTCGATCGGAGCGCATCGCAAGCGCCGATCGAACTGCTGGCGGACCAGCAGCAGACTGAGCATCGCCTGGAGAACGACGGTCGCCACCGACAGGTACCAGACGTGCTCGATGCGCAGCCACGGCTGCGCGGTGAGCCAGGCGGCAGGGACCGCGAAGGTCAACAGCCGCGTCGCCGTGGAGAGAAGCGCCGGCAGAGTGTTGCCCATCCCCTGGAAGACACCCGAGCAGGTGAAGTTGATCCCCGTGGGCACGAAGTTCCAGGAGATGACCGCCATGAAAACCGCGGCGACACCCAGAACCTCGGGATCGTCGCTGAAGCTCCCCACCAGCCACTCGGGGCGCCACTGGCAGAAGAGCGTCATGGCGAGCATGAAGACCCCGTTCATCCAGGTCGCCTTGCGGAAGGCCTCGCGCACGCGATCGGCATCTCGCGCCCCGTAGTTCTGACCGATGATCGCCGGCACCGCGAAGGCGATCGACATGGCCGGCAGGAAGATCGCCTGCATCACCCTCGACCCGACGCCGAAGCCGGCCTGCGCCACCGAGCCGAAGCGGGCGATCACCGCGTAGATGATCGCCATGTACAGGAACATGAGCGCGAACTGGCCGCCGGCCGGGACACCGACGCCGAGCATCCTACGGATCACGGCGCGGTCCGGTCGCATCATCGAGACATCGAAGCCGACGTACTTCTCGAGCTTGACGAAGTAGAAGCCCATCAACACAACCCCGAAGAGGGCGGCCAGCGTCGTGGCCAGCCCGGCGCCGGCCACGCCCATCGGGCGCCCGGTCAGCCAGCCGGCGACCAGGATCGGTGTCAGCACCAGGTTGACCAGCACCGAGAGCATCTGGACGACCATCGTCGGCTTGACGATTCCCGTTCCCTGGAGCGCGCCGCCCATCGCCGCCATGCCGAACTGCAGAGCCATGGTCGGCAGGAACCAGGCCAGGTAGGTGGACCCGGCGGCCGCGGTCGCCCGATCGGCGGCGATCGAGCCGATGTAGAGGTCGGCACCGCCCGAGTAGGCGCCGATCAGGGTGACGGCCGCCAACACGACGGCCAGCAGGACCGCCTGATTGAACACTCTGTTGGCCCCGTCGCGGTCCTTGGCCCCGACGGCGTGCGACACGGTCGAGATGGTGCCGACCGAGAGCATCTGGGTGAGGGCGATGACCAGGAACATCAGGTTGCCCGCCGCGCCCACCCCGGCCAGCGCCACATCGCCCAGCCGCGACACGAAATAGAGATCTACCAGATGGTAGAGCGTCTGCACCAGCAGCCCGACCGCGATCGGAGCGGCCATGGCGACGATGTGCCCCGGAATGGGCCCTCGAGTCAGATCCCTCACGGTTCGGCGCCTGCCGCCGCGCACCATAGCACCCCCGAGTCGGGGATCGCCCCACACCCGGGCATGCGGTGCTACGCTGGGTCGTGAGACCGATGGAGACCCTCGACATGCTCTTGGTGGCCGCCGCACTTGTCGGCGGCTTCGTGCTCGGATGGCTGGCCTCCACGCTCACCGGCCGGGCGGGCCACGAGCGGCAACGACTCGACGCCGCCTCTCGCGTCGCAGCCGCCGAAGCGTTGGCCGCCGCGGAGCTGGAGCGCCGGGAGTCGCTCGATAGGGAGCTGCGCGACGCCGAGGAGCGCGCCGTGGCGGCCGAGCGCGAGCTCGCCGTCGCCACCGAACGCCTCGAGGCATCCCGCCAGTCGCTCGCCGAGCAGCTCGCCTTCATCGAGTCTTCCAAGAGCCAGCTCGAGGACTCGTTCAAAGCACTCGCGGCGGGGGCTCTCAAAGGGAGTACCGACCAGTTCCTGTCGCTCGCCGAGCAGCGGCTCAAGACCTCGGAAGAAAAGGCGACCTCGGAGCTCGAGGAGCGGCGTCAGGCGATCGCCCGGATGCTCGAGCCACTCCAGCAGAGCCTCAGTAAGCTCAGCGAGCGAAACGCCGAGATGGAGCGCGCGCGCACGGCCGCCTATTCCCAGCTGGACGAGCAGCTACGCGCCCTGTCGATGGCCACGACGACGCTGTCCGACCGGGCGACCACCCTGTCGACGACCCTCCGGGGCACGGCCGGCAAGGGGCGCTGGGGTGAAGTGGCTCTGCGCAACATCGCCGAGCTCGCCGGCCTCACCGAGCACATCGACTTCGAGGAGCAGCGCCAGACCGACGACGGCGGCCGTCCCGATATGACGGTGCGCCTGCCCGGCGGCAGCCTGATCGCCGTCGACGCCAAGGCGCCGGCCAACGCCTACCTGGAGGCGGCGGAGGCCACCACCGAACGAGAGCGACGGACGGCCCTCGATCGCCATGTGCGCGACCTCAAGTCGCACGTCCGCAAGCTGGCCGGGCGTGACTACGCCTCGGCGCTCGACGCGGACATCGACATGGTGGTGATGTTCCTTCCCTCCGACGCTCTGCTGAGTGAGGCCTACGCGCGCGACCCCGAGCTTCAGGTCGATGCGCTGCGCTCCCGCGTACTGCTGGCGACTCCGACGACGCTGGTGGCGCTGCTGCGGACGGTGGCGATCTACTGGCAGCAGCGGGCCCTGGCCGAGAACGCCGAGGAGATCGCCACCGTCGCCGGGGTCCTCTACGAGCGAGCCGCCAAGTTCGGTGAGGAGTTCGCCGGGGTCGGCCGCAGCCTGCAGTCGGCGCTCGAGGCCTACAACCGTGCCGTCGGTTCCTTCAACTACCGGTTGCTGCCGATGGCCAGGCGACTCGAGGAGATGAAGGTCGCCGAGACCAGCCGACGCAGGGTCGAGACGCCTCCGACCATCGACGACCAGCCGCGGCTCCCGCGGCAGCCCTTCGCCCCGGCCGCCGCCGAGGAGCCAGCCCTGGAGGAGCCGGCCTCGGAGGAGCCCTCCTAGCCTGCATTCTTCACCAGCCTCCTACTGCGCCGTCGGATCTACCCGGGTCTACCTCGTTGCGCTCGGTCGCGGCTACGCGCGAATCCGTCAGTCGGGCTGCTGTACCCGACCGGTCATCGGGCCGAAACGCACGAGGTCGACCCGGCTCTCCTCGAAGCCATCGGCGGTGCGGGTGATGACCAGCAGATCCTGGAAGTACTCCCCCACCGGAATGACCATGCGGCCACCCACCTTGAGCTGGTCGAGCAGGGGCTTGGGAGTCTCCACCGGCGCGGCGGTCACCAGGATGGCGTCGAACGGTGCCTGCTCCGGCAGCCCCCCGTAGCCGTCCCCGATGACGACCTCGATGTTCTCGTAGCCGAGATCGTCGAGCTTGCCGCGCGCCTTACGTCCGAGGTCCTCGAGGATCTCGATCGAGTAGACCTCGTCGGCCAACAGCGCGAGAATCGCCGCCTGGTAGCCCGACCCGGTGCCGATCTCGAGAACCCGCTCGTCTCCCTCGAGCTCCAGCAGCGAAGCCATCAGCGCCACCAGATAGGGCTGGGGAATGGTCTGAGCTCCGCCGATCGGAAGCGCCCGATCCTCATAGGCGCGATCGCGATAGCCACGATCGACGAAAAGATGTCGCGGCACCGTGTCCATCGCCTGGAGAACGCCGTCGGAAGAGATCCCCCGCTGCCGGATCTGCTGCTCGACCATGCGACTGCGCTCGGTCTTGAAGCTCTCCGCCTGGCCGTGCACCGGAGCAGAGGGGGCCAACGCCCCCGCCAGAGCGACGACAGCGAGTCCCGATGCGAGTCGCCTCGAGAGTGGCCTCATCCCGATCATTCTGCCAACTGGAGCCTGCAATTGCCAAGCCAGGCCGTCATCGACCAGGTGCCGACACGATAGCGGCCGGAGGCCGGTTTCCTCCCGTACAATACGCGCCATGCGCGTGCGCCTGACCAACCTCGGCTGCAAGCTGAACCAGGCGGAGATCGACCGGCTCGCTCGCGAGCTGGTCGAGGACGGACACCGGGTCGTCGACTCTCTCGAGTCGGCCGACCTGCACATCGTCAACAGCTGCACCGTGACCCACGTGGCGGCCCGGACCTCGCGCAAAGCCTCCAGGCGAGCCGGGAGACGGGGACTCGCGGCGCGCACGGTGCTCACCGGCTGCTACGTCAGCGGCTCCCCCGAGGAGGCGGCCGCCCTCGCCGGCGTCGACATGGTGGTGCCCAACGACACCAAGCACCGCCTGCGCGAGCTGGTCTACGAGCGCTTCCCCGAATGGCGTCCCCCGGACGATGACCGGAAAGGCGTCAGCCCCTATATGCCGCTCGAACACGGCCACTCGCGGGCGCTGGTGAAGATCGAGGACGGCTGCAACATGAGCTGCTCCTTCTGCATCATTCCCCGGACCCGGGGCCGCCAGCGCAGCCGACCCGGCGACGCGGTCATCGCCGAGGTCGCCCGGATGGTGGACGGCGGGTTCCGCGAGATCGTCCTCACCGGGGTGCAGATCTCCTCCTACCAGGACGGCGACCTGCGGCTCGCCTCGCTGGTCAGACGCCTTCTGGCCGAGACCGGCGTCGAGCGCCTGCGCCTGACCTCGATCGCCCCGTGGGACTTCGAGCCGGAACTGCTCGACCTCGTCGCCACCGGACGCGTCTGTCGGCACTTCCATCTGTCGCTCCAGAGTGGCTGCGACCGGACGCTGGTGGCGATGCGCCGCCCCTACGACACCGCCGGATTCGCCGAGATCGTCGATGCCATCCGCGAGCGGATTCCCGGCACGGCGATCACCACCGACCTCATCGTCGGCTTCCCCGGCGAGACCCCGAGTGACTTCGAGTCGAGCATCGCCTTCGTCCGCGAAATGCGCTTCGCCAAGATCCATGCCTTTCCCTACTCCCCGCGTCCTGGCACCAGCGCGGCCGCTCTGCCGGGCTCGGTGTCGTCCCGGAGCCTGCACGAGCGCATGCGTCGCGCACTGGCCGTAGCCGCCTCGAGCGAGCGGGACTTCCAGCGCGCCCATCTGGGAGAGACGCTGCCGGTCCTGTGGGAGGACACGCGTGACGGCGTCTGGCGCGGCACCAGTGACAACTACCTCAAGGTCAGCGCGGTCTCGGCCGACGACCTGGGCCTCAGACTGGTCCCGACCCTCATCGAGCGGTTGTCGGACGACGCCGTCGTCGGCCGTCCGCTCCTCGCGGCGTAGTCCGTCATGACCGAGCGCAAGCCACGCCCCCGCCGACGCCGGCGTCGACGCCGCCCACCTCGCGGACCCCGGAAGCCCCGCCAGGCGCCGGCCGCCTTCGACCGAACGGGGATCCTCGAACAGGCTCTCCTCAACTCGCCCGCCGACGAGACCGAGATCGTCTGGCTCGACGAGCGACGGGGAGACGCATCGAGCCGGGGCAACGACGGTCGTCGAGCCGAGACGGTCGAGACCACGGTGCTGGTTCGCGTTCTCGAGCGGGGCCGGCTGGGAATGCACCGGACCGGAGGCGCCGGTCCCGGAGAGCTCGACGCCGCGGTGCGGCAGGCGGTTGCCCAGTCGAGGGCGAGGAACACGCTGCAGGGCCTTCCCCACCTGCCGGCCGACGAGGCGAGTGACACCCCGCTCGCCGGGCTCTCCGACCCGGAGATCGCCTCTCTCGAGCCCGCCGGCGCCACCAAGGAGCTCAGAAAGCACCTCGATCGACGTGAGGTCGCCACGCTCGAATGGGGCGTCAGCGAGATGACAGTGGTCAACAGTCGTGGCGTGCGGCGGCATGCCGCGGTGACCGACTGCTCCGTACGCGTGCGTTGCGCGCTGACACCGGGAGCCGGGCGCGCCGCGGCGTCCAGCCGGACCCTCGCCGGACTCGATCTCGCCGCCGTCGTCGACAGCGCTCGCCGCCGTCACGGGCGTGGCGAGGCGGGCGAGGTTCCGACCGAGAAGACGGTCCTGCTGCTGGCTCCGGAAGCCACGATCCGGCTGCTCGAGCTACTCAACAACTCCGCCTTCTCGGCGGCCGCCTATCAGCACGATGATTCGTTGCTACGAGCCCATCTCGGTGTCCAGGTGTTCGATCGGCGCCTCAATCTGCGCGACGACGGCACCGACCCGGCCGGCCTCCCCTTCCCCTTCGATTTCGAGGGCAGCCTCAAGCGTCCGGTCGACCTGATCGTCAAGGGGACTCCGAAGACACCGGCACTCGATCAGCGTCAGGCGGCCGTCCTGGGTCTGCCTCCGACCTCCCATGCCGTCGCCGGCAACGACGCCCTGGCTCAGAACCTCTTTCTGCTCCCCGGCGAGGACTCGCACGACGAAATGCTGGCGCGCTGCTCCGGCGGTGTCTTCGTGGGGTGGCTCGACCACGTCGAGTGCTTCGACGCCAAGCGGGTCCGATTCCGTGCCGCGGCTCGCAGCGTCAGAGCCATCGAGGACGGCTCCCTCGGCGCTCCCCTTCCCGATCTCATCTGGGAAGACAGTCTGCTCCACGCGCTGTCGAACCTCACCGGACTCGGCGAGCAGACGGTGACCTGGTCGACGGGAGGGTTCGCCGGCGCCTTCAGCGCACCGGCGCTGTCGCTGGCGGAGGTCGTCGGGCTGCGCCTCGATCCGATGGTGCCGAGCTGACCCCGACCCCGCGCCCACACCGCTAGCTGTCGGTGAGTCGACGCAGTAGAAGCAGCGTCTGGTCATCGGCCTGCGGCATCCCGAACGCGAAGTCGGCGGTGGCGCGGTCGATCGCGGAGATGATCGCCTCGAGCGGTCCGGAGCGGGTCTCGCGGAGGACCTCGACCAGCCGCTGGACGCCGAACTCCTCGTCGCTGACCGAGACCGCCTCGGTGATGCCGTCGCTGTAGATGCAAAGCAGATCACCGGGCCCCATCTCGACCGCACCTCCCCGATAGGAGCCGTCGGGGAGAAGTCCGAGCGGAAGGCCGCCGGTCTCGAGCGCGGAGGACTCCCCCGCGGCCGACATCAGAATCGCCGGGTTGTGTCCGGCATTGAGGAAACGGACCGACTTGTCGTCGGAGCCGACTTCGGCCATGAAGAAGGTGATGAACTTGTTCGGCGTGCTGGTCTCCGCGATATGGCGGTTGAGCCTCTCGAGCAGATCGGGGCCGACGTCGAGCCGATCCAGCAACAGGCGCAGCGCCGAGTGCACGGTCGACACCATCAGCGCCGCCGGCACGCCCTTTCCGGACACGTCGCCGACGACGAGGCCGCAGGTGCCTCCCTTCAGGGCGATGAAGTCGTAGTAGTCGCCGCCGACCTCGCGCGCCGGCCGGCTCCAGCCGAGGATCTCGAACCCGCGCATCTCCGGCACGATGGTCGGCAGGAGTCGCTTCTGGATCTCTGCGGCGAGCTCCATCTCGCGCTCGAGCCGTTGCTTCTCGAGCGCCTCGCGATGCAACCGGGCGTTTTCCAGGGCGATCGAGGCCTGGTTGGCGAAGAGCTCCAGGGTTCTCTTGTCGCTGGCCAGGAAGTGCCCGACACCGGTGCGGCTCTCCTTGTCGGCCACGACGAGCAGGCCTCTGCCCTCGCCGCTGTCGATCGGGGCTCCGAGGAGAAAGCTGGCGCCGGGAAGAACCTCCTGTTCCTCCACCGCGCGCCCGGCCGCCAGCTCGCGCACCACCTCGTCGTCGATCGAGAGACTCGCAGCCGCGTCGCCACCGATGGTGCGGCCCAGCTCCAGCTCCCCCTCGCGCCCGAAGTAGAGGGCCCCGCGCCTCGCGTCGAGGAGCGATACGGCGCGCAACAGGATGCCCTCGGAGAGCTCCTCGAGATCGAGCATCGAGGTGATCGCCAGACCCACGTCGTAGAGGGCCTCGAGCTCGACGCCGCGCAGGTTGACCTCGAACCCCTGCCGCTTGACCTTCTTGTTGAGCTCACGTACCCGCAGCGCCGTGGCCAGCACCACGAGGTGCTCGCCATCCGGTTCGCGAGTCGCGCCCACGAACGCCAGCGCACCACCCGGAAGATCGACGACCGTCAGGGCCTCGTCGTCGCTTCCCAGGCGCCCCGGGAAATCGCCGTCACCGATCTCGAGAAGACGTGACCGGCCGCCGGGCTCGTCGACGTAGAGCGCCGCCCCGTCAGCACCCAGGCGGTCGCGCGCCGAAGCAAGCAGACCGGTGAGGAACTCGGTCTCGCGGCGAGGATCGCCGGCCAGGCGCAGCAGTCGCGCCCACTCCTCGCGGTCCGCGGTGGGCTCAGAAGATGTCGGCACTCAGGAGCCCGTCAAGGAGGTGCGGCGGCTCGCGCTGCGATCTCCGGGGAGCCGGATGACGAGGGGCTGGATGACAGGGGGCCGGATGACAGGGGGCCGGACGACTGGGGGCCGGATCACGGGCGACAAGGAGTCGCGACCCGCCGGCTCCATAGCCGGTTGTCGACGATACGAGCTCATCGACTCCTTCTCGTGCCGCATTCCGACCAAGGACTGCTGGCCTGCATTGTTCATGCAGGCTTGGCGCTCAGCTCTGCGACAGCCGCCTCCTCATCGCCGTAGACACCGGCGTACTGCGCCAGGCCCATGATGTGGAAGGTCTTGTCGATGGTCGGCGTCAGGCTGCAGAACGCCAGCTTGCCGTCGATCTCCAACATCTTCTCGATGATCTCGATCAGGATGGAGATTCCGATCGAGTTGACGATCTTGGTTCCCTCGAGGTTCAGCAAGAGGACCTTCACTCCGTCGTCGATGAGCTCGTAGGCGACCTTGGCGATCTCCTCGCCACCCTGGTTGTTGATGTACCCCTCGGTGTAGATCACCGCCAGCCCGTCGCGCCGATCCAGCGTCACTTTCAGCGTTTCGGTCATGTCCTCATCCTCACGATCATCCGAGCTTGCGCATCACGACGGTCGTCCCGTCGGAGCCGGAGCTGATTTCGACTTCGTCCATCAAGCCCTTGATGATCTGGATTCCCCAGCCTCTCTTCCTGTCCGCTTTCAGTTTGTCCTCGATGCGTGGAGCCTCGACCTCCTCCGGTTCGAAGCCCACGCCCGTGTCTTCTATGGTGATCTGGAGCTTCTGCGTCGCGTCACCGCCGACGATCTCGAAGGTGATGTAGACCCTTCCGTCCTGTGCCCGGCTGTGCTCGAAGGCGTTGATACACGCCTCGACGACGGCCATGCGCACCTCGTCGATCTTATCCGCACTCATGCCCATCGACTCGGCCAGCGAAGTGGCCGTCTTCGACGCCGTCATCTCCATATTGGGGAGGATGGGGAGGGTCAGACTCACCTCCTGGCTGGCAGAACTAGCCATCAGACACGAAACGTGCTCCGTTGGATGGACGGACTCTACTAGATCGCCAAGTAGAGTTGCAAAAGGAAGACCGCGAAGGGGTGGACGAGATCACGCAGGAGAAGCCAGCCGAAGGAGAAGGTCGTGGCCGCGGCGAGTACGACGTCGATCCGCAGGCGCGGCAACTCGACAGTTCTTCGGATGGTCTCCAGCATCGAGGTCTCCTCAGTGGTTGCCCTCCATACATCGCAAGGGCGCTGCCAGCCTCTGAAGAGCCAGCCAAGAGAGCACTTAAATCATTGAAAACAAAGAAGTTAGCTATCCATTCGCCGGAGCACCAGGGACCGACTGTCGCACAGCAGATGCGGCAAAACGCCGCAATCCAAGATGGAAAGATCTAGAAAAGCGCCGTAAGTGCGGCAAGTCGGCCCCAATACAATCGAATAGGACAATTTGCCGCGCATGAGGCAAAATGCCCCATGGCGATCCCGGGCGTCCCCGGCCACGGCCCTGGACAGGCGACCAGGCGCTCAGAAGCCCTTGCGCTGCAGGGTCCGTCGATCGACGCCGAGGATCCTGGCGGCTCGCGACTTGTTGCCGCCGGCGATCTTGAGTACCCGGGAGATGTGGCGCCTCTCGGCCGCGTCGAGATCGAGCGCTTCCGGCGTCGTCGCCTGCGCGGGCTCGCTCAGCAGGGACCGGGCGAGCTCCAGGTCGACCACCGCATCGGCCAGCGAGACGGCACCTTCGACCAGGTTCTGCAGCTCTCGCACGTTGCCCGGATACTCGTAGCTCAGGAGCAGAGCCAGCGCTTCCTGGGAGAACTGTGGAGCCGGGATCCGCTCCCTCTGGCAGAACTTCTCGGTGAAATAGCGGATCAGATGCGGAATGTCCTGCCGTCGCTCGCGCAGTGGCGGGATCTCGATCTCGACACCCTTGAGCCTGTAGTAGAGATCCTCGCGGAAGCGTCCCGTCGCGATGAGCTCCTCCAGGCTCTGATGGGTCGCGGCGACCAACCGGACATCGATCGGAATGGGCTGCTCCCCTCCCAGGCGCTGGATCTCGCGCTCCTGAAGCGCTCGAAGCAACTTCACCTGAAGCGCCGGATCCATGTCGCCGATCTCGTCCAGAAAGAGCGTCCCCTGGTGCGCGAGCTCGAACTTTCCGCGGCGAGCCTGGACCCCGGTCGCGACACCGCCTTCGATGCCGAACAGCTCGCTCTCGAGCAGGGACTCGGGGAGGGCGGCGCAGTTGAGCGCGACCAGAGCACCGGAGCGACCCGAGAGCGTGTGCAGGATCTTGGTGATGAGCTCCTTCCCCGTACCGCTCTCGCCGCGCAGGAGAACGCTGACGCCACGCGGCGCGACACGCTCGATCAGCTCGAGCGCCCGCCGGATGGGAGCGGCATGAGCAACGATACGCTCCCCCGCGACCTCCTGCGCGAACTTGTCGCGGTAGAGCTTGTTCTCCTCCTCCAGGCGCTCGCGCTCGACCTCGAGATCCTCGACCTGGCGGGCGCTGTCGAGGGCGATGCCGGCCAGGGAGGCGACGGACTCGAGGAAACGTCGGTCCTCGCGGGTGAATGTCGCGTCGTCTCCGACGCGAGCCTCCTTGTCGAGGACCGCGAGATAGCCGAGGAAGACACCCCTGTTGGTCAACGGCGTCGCCACCATCTGCCTGTAGGGACGACTCGCCAGCTGCCCGTCGTGACGGGTCAGGGACTCACCGGTCGTGAGCAGCTCGCGCCACGCCGGGTCGGTCAACAGGGTGCCGCCCTGCGGAGCACCGCTCAGCCAGCCGACGCTGGAAACCGCTCGAGAGCCGCCGTAGGCGTCCCGGGTCACCGCGACGGCAGCAGCCGGGTCGAGCACCGCGCACACCTTCTGCAGAAGCTCCTCCACCAGCTCCTGCTCCGGGCGATGGGCGTGGAGGGCGAGGGCGAGATCGTAGAGAGTCTCCAGGCGGAGAATCCGACGCTTCTCGCTGAGGCGATCCGAATGGCTCATTGCGCCGCGGTATCTCTCCGTGTCGGCTGGGGATCCACGCCGGCCACCGAGCGTTCCCGGCCTCCGCTCGAGCCCTGCACTTCCGTTCCAGAACCTTGCAGATAGTGTACCAGCCCGCAGCCGGTGGCCGCAGTCCCCTTCGCGCTCACCCGTGTCCCGCCGGCGGCGACGCCTCCTCCAATAGCGGCCGGAGGTACTCTCCTGTGTGACTGTCCGCGGTCGCCGCGATCTCCTCGGGCGGGCCCTCGGCCACCAGCTCCCCACCCCGCTCGCCGCCTTCCGGCCCGAGGTCGATGATCCAGTCGGCGGTCCGGATGACCTCCAGGTTGTGCTCGATGATCACCACGGTGTTGCCCTTGTCGACCAGGCGGTGCAGTAGCCCCAGAAGCTTGCCGACGTCGTCGAAGTGCAGACCCGTCGTCGGCTCGTCGAGCAGGTAGAGGGTGCGACCGGTCGACCGCTTGCAGAGCTCGCGAGCCAGCTTCACCCGCTGCGCCTCGCCGCCCGACAGGGTCGTCGCCGGCTGGCCCAGACGGATGTAGCCCAACCCCACCTCGACCAGGGTCTTGAGGATGCGGTGGATCGAGGGAATGTTCCGGAACTGTTCGGCGGCCGCCTCGACCGAGAGGTCGAGAATGTCGGCGATGCTCATCCCCCTGTACCTGACGGTCAGCGTCTCGCGGTCGTACCGCGAGCCGCCGCAGACCTCGCAGGTCACGTAGATATCGGGCAGGAAGTGCATCTCGATCTTGTTCTGCCCGTCACCCTTGCACGCCTCGCAGCGCCCGCCGGCGACGTTGAAGCTGAAGCGCCCCGGCTTGTAGCCGCGCGCGCGGGCCTCCGGCGTCTTCGCCAGTAGGGCTCGGATGTGCGAAAAGACGTTGGTGTAGGTCGCTGGATTGGAGCGCGGCGTGCGACCGATCGGACTCTGGTCGATGGCGATGACCTTGTCGAGATGCTCGAGCCCGACCAGGTCGTCGTGGGCTCCGCCGCGATCGGCGGAGCGATGGAGTCGGTGAGCCAGCGACTTGTGGAGGATGTCGTTGACGAGGCTGCTCTTTCCGGAGCCGGACACTCCGGTGACCACGGTCAGCAGGCCCAGAGGCACATGGACATCGATCCCCTTCAGGTTGTTGTGCCGCGCTCCGACGATGGTCAGGGACTCGCCGTCACCACGTGAACGGCGCGGCGGCGTCAGGACCTCGACCTCCCGCCGCAGGTAGCGACCGGTCAACGACTCCGGGTGCCGCGCGATGTCCTCCGGAGGCCCGATGGCCGTCACCTCGCCGCCGTGCTCGCCGGCTCCGGGACCGAGGTCCACGACCCAGTCGGCGGCGCGGATGGTTCCCTCGTCGTGCTCGACGACGAGCACCGAGTTGCCCAGATCGCGCATCCCCTGGAGGGTCGTGATCAAACGCTCGTTGTCCCTCTGATGCAGTCCGATCGAAGGTTCGTCGAGCACGTAGAGGACGCCCATCAGCCGGCTACCGATCTGCGTCGCC
This sequence comes from Candidatus Multivoradales bacterium, assembly GCA_965223875.1. Lineage (GTDB taxonomy): Bacteria > Acidobacteriota > Thermoanaerobaculia > Multivoradales > JAHEKO01 > CBDCXS01. Next base: position 1,389,615 of record OZ245024.1, read on the forward strand.
AGCCGAATCCGCTGGCTCTCGCCGCCCGACAGCGTCGCCGAGGATCGCTCGAGTGACAGGTAGCCGACACCGACGTCGTCGAGGAATCGCAGCCGATCGGAGATCTCCTCGAGCACCTTGCCGGCGATCTCGCGCTCGCGCTCGGAGAGGTCGAGATCGGCGATGACCGGCCGCAGCCGCTCCACCGACATCCCGGAGAGCTGGTCGATCGAGTGCTCGCCGATGCGGATGGCGAGCGCTTCGGGTCGCAGCCGGCGGCCATCGCAGTCGGGACAGGCATGCGATGCCATGTACTTCTCGATCTCGGTGCGCACCGATTGGGACTCCGTATCCCGGTGGCGCCGCTCGAGCATCGGAATGACGCCCTCGTAGTTGCCCTGCCACTCGTAGCTGGACTTTCGTCCCTTGACCTTGAAGGTGATCTCGCGCTCGCCGGAGCCGTACAGGACAATGTCGCGCACCTCCTCGGGGAGCTCCTTCCAGGGCACGTCGAGCGAATGGCCGAGCTCGCGCATCACGGTCTCGATCATGCGCATCCGCCAGGACTTCGATGAGGGCGACCACAGCGCGATCGCCCCGGCACCGATCGAGAGCTCGGGATCGGCGATCACCCGGTCGGGATCGACCCCCATCAGGGAGCCGAGGCCGGAGCAGGTCGGGCAGGCGCCGTAGGGGCTGTTGAACGAGAACAGCCGCGGCGCCACCTCGGTCAGCCCGGTGCCGCAGTCGACACAGGCGTAGCTCTGCGACAGGGTCTCCTCCTCGTACCCCTCGGCCGCCACGACGACCAGGCCCTCGGCGACCTTGAGGGCGGTCTCCAGTGAGGAGGCGAGACGCTGCTCCAGATCGGGTTTCAGAACCAGCCGATCGACGACGATGTCGATGTCGTGGCGCAGGTTCTTGTCGAGCAGCGGTATGTCACCCGACAGATCGAGAGTCTCGCCATCGACCCGGGCACGCACGAAGCCTTCCCGGGCCATCTGCGCGAGCTGCGCCCGGTACTCGCCCTTCTTCCCTCTCACATAGGGAGCGTAGAGAACGACCCGGCGTCCTTCCGGATAGCCCATGACGCGGTCGACCATCTGCTGAACGGTCTGCGGCCGGATCTCCCGACCGCAGCTCGGGCAGTGGGGCACGCCGATCGACGCGAACAGCAGGCGCAGGTAGTCGTGGATCTCGGTGACGGTCCCCACCGTCGATCGGGGATTGCGCGACACGGACTTCTGCTCGATCGAGATGGCGGGCGAAAGGCCGTCGATCGAGTCGACGTCCGGCTTCTCCATCTGCTGCAGGAACTGACGCGCGTAGGCCGAGAGCGACTCGACGTAGCGGCGCTGGCCTTCGGCGAACAGCGTGTCGAAGGCGAGTGACGATTTGCCGGATCCGGAGACTCCGGTGATGACCACCAGCTTGTTGCGTGGCAGCTCGAGGTCGATGTTCTTCAGATTGTGCTCGCGGGCCCCGCGTACGGTGATGCGATCCATGGTCTCCCGTCGACTTCGGTCTCGAATCGGCGATTCGCCGTCTCGTCTGAGCTGCTAAGCTTACCAGCCACTGCCGCCCGGTTTTCGCCCCTCTCGAAGACCCTGTGAGCTCGCCCTGGAGGACGGATCGCGAGGGGACCGAGCGGCATCGGCACGAGAGCGACTACCGTCCGGAGGGATGACATGGAATACGAGCACGACGCTCACCGCAAGACCCACGAAAAGGTCGAGAGGTATCTCAACCAGCTCTTCGAGGAGCCCTTCAAAGACCCCGACGACGGTCACTTCTACGTGACCTACGGATCCACGGTTCTGGAGATCGCCGTCGACCCCTACGGACCGGAAGAGGCGATCGTACGTCTGGTCGCCTACTGCGTCCAGGGAGTCGAGGTGAGCGAGAATCTCGAGAGAGGCCTGCTCGAGACCAATCTGGACCTGCCCGTGGGCGGCTTCGCGCTCATCGATCAGGACGTCTTCCTCTGCTACTCGCTGTTCGGCAAGACCACCGATTCGCGCAGCCTGCTCGACGCCATCGCCGGCGTCGCCAACGCTTCGGACGAGTACGACGATCTGATCGTGGCCAAGTTCGGGGGGAAGACGGCGTTGGAACGGTTGCGGCAGGAAGGGGCCGAAGAGTAAGGGGTTGGGTTGGGGTTGGGGCCGGTGAGGGGGCGAGGTCCGGGGGTGGGGTTGCTGGGGACGGCAGGCGACACCGGATAGGCAGATCTCCTCTGCCCGCCTCGCACTCCTCGCGCCGGGCCGGTTGTGGACTGCGGGCGTCCTGCGGCGCTCGTCGTGACGCCCCATCAACCCCACCCCCGGACCTCGCCCCCTCTCCTACCGGGGTGCCTGGTGGTGGAGGGTTTGGATTGCTGAGCGGCCGGCGTCCCTGACAGCCGTTGGCACTTGATGGGAGCAACGGCCGGCACGGGGGCCGGCCGCTTCAGTCTGGGCCTGGTTCGGTTTCCGGCGTGGGCGACGCGGCCTTGGTTCGGTTCTGAAGCGGCCGGCGCCTCTGCCGGCCGTTGTTCGATGGCTCCGGGCAAGCCTGGCGGTCGGGAGGGCGTGGGGCATGACGGAGGGATCTCTCGGAGCGAGTTGGCACCGGCAGCTGCGGACCTCCGGCAATCCGGTGAGCGGAGAGCGTAAAGCGGGCCATACCCGTCCCCACCCAATGAAGCGAGCCGTGCCCGGAGTCATGCCCCACGACCTCCCGACCACCTCGCCGGAGCCACCCGAAATGGGCGGCCCTCAACGCCGCCCGATAGCCTCGCGGGCCTCTCGGTCCATCTCCTTGCGGCGCTCGTCTTCGCGCTTGTCGTAGCGCTTCTTGCCCTCGGCCAGGGCGATCTCGAGCTTGATCAGGTTGCCCCGGAGGTAGACGGAGAGCGGGACGATCGTGGCGCCGCGCAGTTGGGTGCGGCCGTAGAGCTTGTCGATCTCGCGGCGGCGCAGGAGCAGCTTGCGGTCGCGCTCCGGAGCGTGGTTCTCGCGGTTCCCGTGGGTGTAGGGACTGATGTGGGCGCCGATCAGCCAGGCCTCGCCGTCGCGGATCTCGACGTAGCCGTCCTTCAACTGAATGCGGCCCTCCCGGATCGCCTTGACCTCGGTGCCGGTCAGCACCATCCCGGCCTCGAAGCGATCTCCGATGTGGTAGTCGTGTCGCGCCCGGCGATTGGCCGCCAACTGCACGCGATCGCTCTTCGCGTCCTTGCCCGCGCCGCCCCTCTTCATGCGCCAATTATGCGTGAAATGCTAGAGTGATTGGGCGTCGGATGCCGGGCCCCGTACGCGGGGGCTCCTCCAGAGACACCCCCTCCCTATGCGGCATCGCACGATCGGATGGAAGCAGGCGGCCCTGCTGTGGTTGGCCCTGGTCGCCGCGGCGAGCGGCCGACCGGACCTCGACGAGATCCAGGTGGCCGTGTCGAGCGAGGAGATCGCGCTCAGCACCCGGCTCCACAACGGCTTCAGCGAGGAGTTCCTCGAGCGCCTCGAAAGCGGCCTGCCGACCGAGCTGACCTACCGGTTCAGCCTCTATCGCGACCGCAAGCGCTGGTGGGACGGAGAGATCGCCAAGAGCACCTACCAGATCATCGCGATGTACAACGCGGTCAGTCGCGAGTACCTGGTCAACTACAAGCACGACGGCAGGCTCACCGAGACCCGGGTGGTGCGCGATCTCGGCGAGCTGGAGCGGGCGATGTCGGTTCTCGATCAGGTCCCGATCTTCGGCATCGCGAGCCAGCCGCCGAAGGTGCAGCGGACGCTGATGCGGGCGACCATCCTGGTCAGGGGACGGGTCGAGCTCGGCAGCGGGACCTGGCTGTGGGTCTTCCCCACCACCCAGACCACCGACTGGGCGCGATCGCGAAAGTTCACCGTCGGCGAGGGGGCCTGATGCTTCCGCACGAGAGGAAGCACTAGGGGGCTGCGGTGGACCTGCGCCGGCAGATCGTCGAGCACCGCAAGGACGCACGCTGGATCATCGGCGGCTTCGCACTGCTGCTGGTGCTGCTGGCGGCGGTCTACTACCTGATCCAGCGTAGCCGTGACGTGCCGACGGGGCTGCTCACCGAGAAGCTGCTCCTCCTCGTCCTGCTCTACATCAACATCGTCCTCATCCTGACGATCGTCTTCGTCTTCGGACGGAATCTCTTCAAGCTGGTCATCGAGCGCCAGCACGGCATTCTCGGGTCGCGCTTCAAGACCAAGCTGCTGGCGACCTTCGTCGGTCTGATGCTGCTGCCGGTCATCCTGCTCTTCGTCGTCGCCAGCGACCTGCTACAGGGATCGATCAACCGCTGGTTCGACACCGATCTGGAGGAGGTACTGGCGAAGAGCAACGCCATTGCGCAGTCGGTCAGCGATCAGGTGGAGGCGACCACCCTGCGCGACGCCAACCTGGCGCGCCGCGAGATCGAGGGACTCGACATCGACCGGCTGATCCAGCGCAACCAGCTCGGCGGGCGGCTCCAGCGCATCATGAACGTGCTCGAGCTCGACTACCTGGCGATCTACGACGACGCCGAGTTCGTCCACGCCGTGTTGCGGCCCGAGAGCGGCCTCACCGAGCTCCCGGAGCCCGGCAACAGCTTCCTGCTCGAGGCCCAGACGACCGGAGAGGCGGTACGCACCCCGCCCGGCTACGAGGGCGCTCTGGTGCTCGCAGCCGTCACCGCCGAGCGCGCGGCGAGCGAGGAGACGCCGATCCTGGTCGTCGGGACGGTCCTCGATCCGCAGCTCGCGACGTCGCGCAAGGCGCTGGTGGAGAACTACCAGAGCCATCAGCAGATCAAGGTCCAGAAGAGCGAGCTGCTGGCCAGCTACCTGTTGCCCTTCCTGATGGTGACCCTCTTCCTCGTCCTCGCCAGCTCATGGATCGGCCTCTACCTGGCGAATCGGGTGACAGTGCCGATCCAGGCGCTCGCCGAGGCGACCCGGAGGATCTCCCAGGGCGATCTCGATACGCGCGTCGAGGTCGACGCCGGTGACGAGCTCGGCGTCCTCGTCGACTCGTTCAATCGCATGACCGCCGAGCTCAAGGCGAACAAGGAGCTGCTCGAGCGCAGCAACCGGGAGCTTGTGGCGACCAATCGCCGCCTCGACGAGGAGCGTGCTCTCATCGCGGCGGTCCACGAGAGCGTCGCGGCGGGCGTCCTCTCGGTCGACCCCGAGGGCAGGATCCTGACCTGCAATCGCGCGGCCATGGAGATGCTGGCGCAGCGCGAGGACGAGCTTCTCGGGCGCGACATGCGGGATGCCTGGGATGACGCCGAGCGGGGCAAGCTGCTGATCCTGCTCGAGGAGGCGATGCCCTGGCGCGGACGCGTCACGCGGGAGATCCGCCTCTGGATCGGCGGGCGTTGGCGCGTCTTCGAGGTCAAGATCACCTCGATGCGCGACCCCAGCGGCGAGGTCTCCGGCCGCGTCGTCGTTCTCGAAGAGCTCACCGAGTTGATCAAGGCCAAGCAGAGTGCCGCCTGGCGGGACGCGGCGCGCAAGATCGCCCACGAGATCAAGAACCCCCTGACTCCGATCCGCCTCTCGGCCGAGCGCATGCTGCGCAAGCACGAAGGAGGCGACGCCGGCCTCGGCGGATCGATCGAGGAGGGCGTCGAGATCATCAAGCGTGAGGTCGACTCGATGGAGGCGATGGTCGACGAGTTCTCTCGCTTCGCCAGGCTGCCGCAGCCCCAGCCCTCGGAGGTCGATCTCGAGGACCTGGTCAACGAGACCATGCGCCTCTACGAGGGCATCAAGCAGGGCGTCGAGGTCGAGGCGGAGATCGATCCCCGGACCGGCAAGGTCTGGCTCGACGGCGAGCAGATGAAGCGGGTGCTGATGAACCTGCTCGACAACGCCATCGAGGCCACCGATGCCCCCGGGCTGGTCCGGGTCGCGGCCGCCAAGAACAACGGCAGCCTGACGATCGACGTCTCGGACACGGGCCGGGGAATCCCCGACGAAGCGAGGGAGAAGCTCTTCCTGCCCCACTTCTCGACCAAGGGACGTGGCACCGGCCTCGGACTCGCCATCGTCCAGCGCATCATCTCCGAGCACCACGGCACCATCCAGGCCGGCAACAATACGCCCCGCGGGACGATCTTCAGCATTCGCCTGCCGGCGAAGTGAGCCGGGTGCGGTCGCAGCCGCCGGCTATCCGCCCGGCGGCCGCCCTGCCATAATGCCCTGCGATGAAGCCTCACGACGACATTGCCGCCGCCGTGCGGACCGCCCTCAAGGCGGGCGAGCGCGAGCGCGTCGCGACTCTGCGGATGCTGCTCAACGAGATCGACAACGAGCGCATCCGGAGCCAGGAAGAGGTCGACGAGACCGCTTTCCTTCGACTGGTGCGCCGCTCCGTCAAGCAGCGAGAGGAGTCGGCTGGCCAGTACGAGGAGGGAGGTCGCGAGGAGCTCGCGGCGAAGGAGCGGCGCGAGATCGAGATCCTCTCCGAGTACCTTCCGGCCGAGATCGGTGACGACGAGCTGCGTACCGCTATCGCGGCGATCATCGACGAGAACGATCTGAGCGGCCCGGCGGGGCTCGGCCCGATCATGAAGCAGATGATGCAACGCTATGCCGGGCGAGTCGACGGAGGCCGCGTCAACTCGCTCGCCCGCGAGCTGCTCGCCGGAGACTGACGCCGTCTCACCATGACCGAGACGCGCCGCGTGATCGTCGGCACGGCCGGGCATATCGACCACGGGAAGACCCGTCTGGTCGAAGCGATCACCGGTATCGACTGTGACCGTTGGGACGAGGAGAGGCGCCGGGGCATCACCATCGACATCGGCTTCGCCCACCTCGAGCGCGACGCCCTCCAGCTCGGGTTCATCGACGTCCCGGGGCACGAGCGCTTCCTGCACAACGCCCTGGCCGGGCTCGGAGGCATCCGGATCGTTCTGCTGGTGGTTGCCGCAGACGAGGGTGTCAAACCGCAGACACTCGAACATCTGGAGATCTGCTCTCTGCTCGAGATTCCGCGCGCGGTCGTCGCCCTGACCAAGACCGACTCGGTCGCACCGGACCTGCTCGAGCTGGCCCGCATGGAGGTCGAAGAGCTGCTCGCCGACTCGCCTTGGCCGGACGCCCGGATCGTCGCCACGTCGTCGGTCACCGGGGAAGGCGTCGAGGAGCTCGTCGATCAGCTGGTGACTCTGGCCGAGTCGCTACCGGACGAGGATCGGGCCACCGAGCCCGTTCGGCTGCCGATCGATCGCGCTTTCCAGCTCCGCGGTCTGGGCTCGATCGTCACCGGGACCCTGATCTCGGGCAGTGTCTCGGTAGGAGCAACTCTCGAGGTGATGCCGGGAGGCCGCTCCGGAACGCTCTCCGGCAAGGTCCGCAGCCTCCAGGTCCACGGTCGCGAGCGCGACTCGGCGCAGGCCGGCGAACGGACCGCGATGCAGCTCGCCGGTCTCGCCGTCACCGATCTCGAGCGCGGCCAACAACTGGTCGACCCCGAGAGCTTCGCCGCCACCACCTATCTTCTGGTCGAGACGAGCGTGGTGCCGGGGGCTCCGATCGCGCTGAGCGGATGGACCGACGTCCAGCTGCACCTCTATTCGAGCGAGGTCCTCGGCAAGATCCGCCCGCTCGGCACCGAGGAGGCGCTCCCCGGGAGCACCTGCGTCGCCGAGGTGCGTCTGGCAGCGCCCCTCGTCGCGGTGCGTGGCGACCGGTTCATCGTCCGCAGACTCTCCCCCGCCGCGACCCTGGGCGGAGGAATCGTGCTGGATCCCTCGTGGCGGCGCTACCGCGGCGCCGCTCGGGAACGCGCCGTCGGCAGCCTGGCCGGATCGCGGCGAAAGGCGGTCCGATTCTGGGTCGGTGCCGAGGGTCTCGAAGGCCTCGACGCGAGCGAATTGGCGCCCCGACTCGGTTGCCGCGCCGCCGAGGCCCGGGAGCTCCTCGAGGAGCTCGAGCGCGACAGCGATCTGCTGAGAGTCGAGCCGGGACAGGGCCGACCGATACGCTGGATCGATCCGAAGCACTTCGCCGAGCTGGAGGACCGCTGCGCCGCGCTCCTCTCCGAGTACCTGGGCGAACGCCGCAAGGCGGCCGGCATGCCGCGCGCCGAAGCCGTTCGGCGGCTGATGCCCAAGGTCTCTCCGGAGCTGGTCAGGATCTATCTCGACTGGCTCGAGAAGCGCCGAGTCTTGGTGCAGAGCGCCGAACTGCTCAACCTCCCCGGACGCGAGGCCAGTCTGACCGGCGAGGAGAGCGCGCTGGCCGGGGGCATCGAGGCGATCTACGCCGACGCCGCCCTCAAGCCGCCCTCCCCGGCCGAGGTCGCCACGACTCTCGGCGCCAAGCCGCAGATCGTCGACGGGGTCGTCCACTACCTGGTCCAGCAGGACCGCCTTGCCCGTCTCGGCGGCGGCCTGGTGATCGCGACCCGGGCCCTCGACGAGGCGAGGCGGGAGCTGCTGACATCCGGGCTCGACGACTTCACGGTGGCCGAGTTCAAGGACCGCTTCGGCCTCAGCCGCAAATGGGCGATCCCGATCCTCGAGTACTTCGACGCCCAGAGAGTCACCCACCGGCTCGGCAACACCCGCAAGGTGGCCCGCGCTCCGGGGGGCGCGCCAGGGGAGTCCGACGGGTGAAAGCCAACTACGAGGCCGACGCGAACCGCGTGCGCATCGAGCTCGACTCGGCCACGCGGGCGGACGAGTTCGTCGCCGCGCTGGAACGCGAGCTCGGCTTCATGGTGGCGATACCCGACAGCCTCGCCCTCCACCACGCCGTGACCGTGGCGATCACCGCCGGTGAGATCTCGTTCGACTTCGAAGCGCGGGTCGCGCAGGCCTTCCAGAAAGGCGACGAGCGGACGGTCGCTTTCCTCGTCGACGATCCCGCGGAGGCGACTCGCCGCCTGGCTCGGGCCGTGCGGACGGCCGCGCCCGAGCCCGACGACGCGGCCGCGATGGGCGAGGTCCGGGGAGCCTCGCCGATTCATCGGATCAAGCAGATGAATCCCAAGCAGCGCTCACTCCTGGCGCTCAAGGCCGGCCGTACGGAGCGCCAGATCCTCCTGCGCGACAACGTCCCTCTGGTACTCCAGAACCTTCTCAACAACCCACACCTCGACGCCGAGGAGGTCCTGCAGATCGCCCGCTCGTCGCACGCCGTCGCACCGATCCTGCAGCGCATCGCTGGGGACTCGCGGTGGAACGCCAACCAGGAGATCATCACCGCGGTGGTCCGCAACCCTCGCACGCCGTCGCTGGTGGCCTCTCGGCACCTGCCGGCGCTGCGCACGCAGGACCTGCGGATGATGGCGAAGCTGTCGAGCGGGGTTCGCGAGGTGCTGCGAAAGGCGGCCCTGCGCGAGTATATGCGGCGCACCGGTCAGCGGATCTGAGCCACTCCGATCCGCGCATCGATGACTGGAGGCTAGCCTGCCCGTCTCACCAAATCTCTACTGCGATGGCGGATCCGCTCGAATCTGCTGCGTCTTGCATCTTCAAGCGCCTACGACGTCTCGCAACGAGATCGGTGAGAAGGACAGGCTAGAATCCGCCCCATGAGATCACGCGATATCGGTCTGCTCGTGCTGCGCCTGGCCGTCGGCCTCGGCCTCTTCTTCGGACACGGACTCGGCAAGCTGTTGAACTTCCAGCAGCGCTCGGGCAACTTCCCCGATCCCCTGGGTATCGGTAGCGAGGCCACACTGGCGATCGCGGTATTCGCCGAAGTTCTCTGCGCCCTGGCGATCGCGAGCGGAATCTTCACCCGCCTGGCGACGATTCCACCGCTGCTGATGATGGCCGTCGCGCTGTTCATCTTCCATCTGGGCGATCCGTTCTCGGACTGGGAGCTGGCGGCGCTCTATTTCGCCGGTCTCGTCGCGATCGCCCTGATGGGCCCCGGACGCCTCTCCCTCGATACCCGGTTCCGGGGCGCCGACTGACCTCGACCTCCCGGCTCGCCGTCGGTCCCGGCAGGCCTCGGGTGAGGGCCGAGTGACGGTGGACAGGGCACAGCTCTTGCACTTCTGACGGCAACCTCGCCGCCAGCGCGTCCAGGCGGAAGGTCCCCGAACATTCAAGCCCGTACAATCAATCGACTTCGATGCGACGTCTCCAGCCCATGAGGGGTCTCGCGGCGCCGATCGCCGCCACCTTGCTGATGGCGGCCGCGACGGCCTCCGCCGACGAGCCGGCCATTCTGGCGGTCGGCGTCGGTCCGCCGGAGGCGCCCGCCGACGTCGCTCCCGGCGATCTCGCCGCGCTCAGCTCGGCCGGCGCTCTCGAGATCGGCAGTCTCGGAGCCGCCGGCTCGCTGGCCGGGACCTGGCAGGTCGCCGTGTATATCGACCAGGAGATCACCGGCACCCGCTCGATTCTGCGCTACCTCGAGAGTCTGGCCGGTCACGCGGCGGATCTGGCCGCCCTGGGAGAGGTCCAGCTGGTACTGGCTGGAATCGACCGCGCCACGGTGGTGCGCTCGGCAGACCCCGAGCTGCTCGAGGAGGTCCTCTTCCAGCAGTCGCTGCGCAGCGACGGAGTTCACGGCATCCGTGAGGTCCGAACGGAGCTGCTCGCCGGGCTCTCCGACGCCGACATCGACCCGGCCGAGCTGACCCGCGCCGCCATCGCGCGCGAGCTGCAGATCCTCCACTCGCGACGCGACGAGCTGGTTCACTGGATCTCGACCCAGGGCCGGAGTCGCTCGCCGCGCGCTCTCTTCTTCCTCAGTGAAGCTCTGGGTAGCGACATGCTGGCCTTCTACGACCCGCTCGTGGACGACGTTCGGACCGCCGTAGCTGAAGCCGGCGGGATGCCGGATCTCGACGAGCTGGCGGAGGTCCTGGCCAGCTACGGCTGGACGTTCGTGCCGGCCATCGTCCCCCCGGCCGACGACGAGGAGGAGGATCGACTGAGCCTGCGGACCAACCGCTCGATCGGCTTCCGCCTCAAGCTCGGCGGGAACAGGGACCAGCTCGAAGAGAGCACCGAGCCGGAACCGGACCTGCGCCTCGACGACGGACGAGATCGGGCCCTCGCCCGCCTCGCCTCTCTGACGGGCGGGTCGCTCGCCGCCTCCCTCGAGGAGATTCCGCTCGTTCTCGCCGATCTCGCCAGCCGCCGCCCGCTCGAGGTCTCGCTCCCCGACATGCCGGGCGCGCCGCTGGCGATCGAGCTCGCCGCCACCGATCCGCGGCTCGAGGTGCGAGCTCCGGGATGGATCGGCGGGCGCCCGGAAGCGGTGGCCGAGGTGAGAATGCGCCGCGCCCTCGACGGCGACGCGGATCCCGGTGAGCTGCCGCTACGGGCGCGCATCCACCTCGGCTCAGGCGAGACCGACGACGAGGCGGCCGAGCTCGATCTCGCGGTCGACCTGTCCGAGCTTGCCGCCGGTACGCCCACCGAGCTACGCGTCTCCGTCGGCGTTCACCTACAGAGCGGCGAGCTCGTGGTCAGCCACGAGGTCTTCACCGCCGATCCCGCCGCCGGACCGACCTTCACCGTGGTCCGGCCGGTCGACCTGCCGGCGTCGACCGACGCGGCCATCGTCGTGGTGGAGGACCTGGCCGAAGGCGGCTGGGGCGAGAACTTCGCCGAGTTCGTCACCCGTACGGCGGCGGCTGCCGAGGCCGCCTCGATTCCCGAGGTCGCCCCGGCACGGCCGGCGGGGCCGGCGCTCCTCCTCGAGCCCCTCCCCCCCGACGTGCGCAGCGGCAAGGTCCGGGTCCGGACCAGGACCCGGGGCGACGTCAGCGAGGTGGCCTTTCTGGTCGATGGCGAACGGGTCGGTCGGCGGCGGCGCGCTCCCTTCGACCTGCGGATCGACCTCGGCAAGGTCCCCGAGCAACGCTCGATCATCGCCATCGCCTACGACGACGCCGGCCGCGAGATCGGACGCGACGGACTGGTCGTCAACGAGGCGTCCACCAACTTCTGGGTCCAGATCTCGGAGCCGAAGGCCAGCGACAGGGTCGGTCCGGTCGACGTGGTGACCAGCTTCCGCCTTCCCGAGGACGGTCTCCTCGAGCGGATGGACTACTACTGGAACGACCAGCTCGTCGGCACGACGCGGGAGGCGCCCCACAGCCAGCGACTGCTGATCCCCGTCGATCAGCCCGCCGGATACATCCGGGTCGTGGCGACCCTGTCCAATGGCAAGACGGCTGAGGACGTGGTGCTGATGAACACCCAGCGCTTCGAATCGGAGATCTTGGTCGAGCTGGTCGAGCTCTACGTCGTCGTGACCGACAGAAGCGGCAAGCCGGTCCTCGGCCTCGACCGGATGGACTTCGTGATCCGGGAGGAGCAGGAGGTTCAGGAGGTGGAGAGCTTCGCCGTAGCCGGCGACCTGCCACTGACCCTCGGCCTGGCGATCGATTCGTCGCTGAGCCTGTTCAAGAAACTCCCCGAGGTCCAGACCGCCGCCACAGGTTTCGTCGACAGCCTGAAAGCGGACCGCGACCGGGCGTTCCTGGTCGGTTACGGCTCGCAGCCCAGGCTCGTCCAGTCGCCGACCAGCGACCTCGGGCGGATCGTCGACGGGATCGAGTCGCTGCAGGCGTCGGGCAACACGGCGGTCTGGGAGGCGGTGAGCCTCTCTCTGGACCAGCTTCAGCAGAGCGCCGGCCGCAAGGCGCTGGTGGTCTTCTACGACGGCGACGACGAGGACGAGAACTACTCCTTCAAGAAGACGCTCGATTCGGCCCGCCAGAGCCGCATTCCGATCTACCTGATCGTGATGAACAACGAGGCGGCACGGACGCAGGGCAAAGGGTTCAGCGTCCGCTCGCGCATCGCTCGACTCGATCAGCTCGCCCGCACCGGTGGTGGCCGGGTCTTCTACGTCCGGACCGACCAGGACCTGTCGCCGATCTTCGCCCAGATCGGTGAGGAGCTCCGCAGCCACTACCTGTTGACCTACTATCCCCAGAGACCGGTCGAGGAGCCCGAATGGCGACCGATCAGCGTCGAGCTGACCCGCTCCGACCTCACCGCTCGCACCATCTCCGGCTACGGCGGCGGATGAGGAGGCTCTCCCCCAGCGCTGCCGTCGCGCTCGCCGTCACGACGACGCTGGCGTGGTCGGCCGCACCGGTCCACCGCGCCGCCGGTGCTCCGGCGGGAGCCAGGGAGGTCATCGTGCCCAACAGCGGCGCGGAGACCCTGAACGTCGCGGTCGTCGAGATCGAGGGCAATGCGCGCCCGGTCTCGTCGAGCGCGGCCGCCACCGACTGGACCGTGGCCATCGCCGTCGACCCGCCGCTGGCGAGCGCCACGACCGCCGAACGCGCCGCGGACCTGCTCGGCGCCAGCGCCGACCGGCTGCTGAGCCTGGGTGAGGTCGGCCTCCTGGTCGTCGACACGATCGTCGACGAGCGCCTTCGCGCCGCCGTCGGAGCCGAGGCGATCTCACGGGCGCTGACGGACCTTCGCTCCTCGGCCGCGTGGGCAGAGGTTCCCAGCCGGCGGGCCGGCGTCACGGCCGGCGACGATCCAATCGATCGGTTGGAGGCGGCTCGTGACGAGCTCCAGCTGGTGCGCTGGCAGCGCGAAGCTCTGGTGGACTGGCTGGTCTCCGCCGACATCGAGGGACCCAAGGCGCTCTTCCTCCTCGAAGACGCCTTCGACCTGGCGCAGGCCGAGGCCTACGCTCTCGACCGGCCACTGCCGACAGGCAGCCCCGGCCCGGCGCTCGACAACACTCTTCTCGGACCGACGCTCGCCGCCGCCGGATGGGTGGTCTTCCCCCTGGCACTCGACGACTCGCTCGAGACGGTCGACTCGGGACCCGGTCTGCGGTCCCTGGCCGAGGCGACCGGTGGACGGATCATCGCCTCGGAGGGCGATCTCGACAGGGCACTGACCTCACTCGAAGGAGCGGTCTCCCTGCGCGTCGACCTCGGAACGGTGCCGACGGGACCGCTTCGTCTGGTTGTGCCCGGCGTTCCCGGCGGAGCTACGCCCCCCCGCTGGATCGGAGGCTCCTTTCTTCCCGGCCAGGCCGAGGCCCGTGCTCGCCGCTTCCTCGCCGAAGGTGACGCGGGCTCCATCGACATCGGGGCGACTCTACACTTCCCGTCGCAGGGCGGCGCCCCGGAGGAGGCGATGATCCAGGTCCGCGCTGCGCTCGACCCGCCCGGCTCGCCGCCATCGAGCGAATGGCTCACCGTCGCCCTCTATCTCGACCAGATCGACGCCCCGCCACTCCATGTCGAGCTGCAGGGCGAGCGCCAGACGCTGGCGGGCGTGGATACCTGGGTGACGCAGTCGAGGCTCCGGCTTCCCCCGGATCCCGGCGAGCTCGTCGCCGTGGTCGCCGACGGTCTGACCGGCCGCTGGGGCGCCGCGACCGTCGATGACCTCGGCACGCGCCTTTCGCGCAGTGGCCCGGGCCTGACCGTCGAGCAGTTCGATCTGCGACCGGCTCAGGCACCGGCTGAAGCTCCCGAGGCGCCTACAGTGATCACCCTGCTGGCCCCCGACGGAGATGATCTCAAGGGACGCCAGCGGTTCAGGACCCTGGTCTCGTCACCGCTCGTCGCCAAGGTCGTGTTCACCCTCGACGGCGAGGTCGCGGCAACCGATGAGGAGTCTCCGTACGCGGCCCGCATCGACCTCGGCCGCGAGGTGGCCCGGCATACGATCCGGATCGACGCCTTCGACGTGATGGGCAACCTGATCGGCAGCGACTCGACCCGGCTCAACGAGCCGGCCAGGTCCTTCGACGTATCGGTCGCGGAGCTCGTCGTCGCCGATTCGCCTCCACGGGTGAGCTTCGAGGCCGTGGTCTCCCACCCGACCGACATTCCGGTCGAGCGGGTCGAGTTCTTCTACAACGAGCGGCTTCTCGACTCCAGCGAGTCGCCCCCCTGGAGCGTCTCGGCGTCCATCGAGGCCGTCGGCCTGACCGACTACGTCCGCGCCGTGGCGCACTTCGCCGACGGGCGCTCGCTCGAAGCGGTGCAGCTGCTTTCGGCTCTCGGCACCAACGAGCAGGTCGAGGTGAACCTGGTCCAGGTCTACATCGTCGCCACGGACAAGCAGGGAGAGCCGGTCAACGACCTGACCGCCGAGGACTTCGAGATTCGCCTGCGCGGCGAGCCACAGCCGATCGAGCGGTTCGCCTACGCCGACGAGGTGCCGCTGTCGCTCGCCCTGGTGATCGACACTTCGGGCAGCATGTACGCGTTGATGCCCGATACGGTGAAGGCGGCCGCCCGCTTCCTCGCCCAGATGGTCAGCGACAAGGACGAAGCGATGATCATCGACTTCGGCGACCAGGTTCGCACCACCACGCCGACGACGAAGGACATCGGCCGGCTGCTCATGAGCCTGGGTACGATCGACGCCGACCGCAGACGGAGAACGGCCCTCTACGATTCGGTGATCTACTCTGCGAACCAGCTGCCCGAAGGGCAGGGTCGCAAGGCGATCGTGCTGCTCTCGGACGGCGAAGACAATGAGAGTCGCTTCTCGCTGGGGCGGGCGATCGACACCGCCAAGGAAGTCGGAGCGCCCGTCTACGTCGTGTCGCTGGTTGGCATCCACGATCCCCGTCGAAAGGGACCGCGGCCCTTCATCACCGCTCTGACCGAGGACACCGGGGGCGAGGCCTTCTACCTCGACGCCATGAGCGAGCTCGACGGCGCCTACGACAAGATCGCCGCCGAGATGCGCAGCCAGTACATGCTCGCCTTCCCTACCGAGGAGCAGCTCACCCAGCCGGACATCGAGTCGATCAAGGTCAGAGTCTCGCGGCCCGGCCTCGAGCTACGGACCGTCGTCGGAGGCCGCTCGGTCGACTAGACCTCGACCCATCCAACGGAGACAGAGAGATGCCCCATCACCGCCATCGCTTCGACACCCTGCGCACCAACCTCGTTCACGCCGGCGCGCCCCGGCCCCCGGTCGAAGGGGCCGTCGTCACGCCGGTCTTCCAGAGCGCCAACTACCTGATGGCGGACGAGGACAGCTACGACGCTGTGCGCTACATCCGGCTGCACAACTCGCCCAACCATCACACCCTGCACGCCCGGCTGGCGGCGATCGAGTCAGGAGAGGCGGCCCTGGTGACGGCGAGCGGCATGGCGGCGATCAGCGCCTCGATTCTCGCCTTCGTCGGCCAGGGAGACCACATTCTGGTGCAGCCGACCCTCTACGGAGGAACACAGAACCTGCTCGACGACGACGCTCCCCGCTTCGGCATCAGTCACTCGGCGATCGATCTGGCGGACCCGGATGGGGAGACGGCCTGGGAGCGGCAGCTCCGACCCGAGACGCGACTGATCTACGTCGAGGCGATCTCCAACCCGCTGATGGAGGTCTTCGACCTCGAGGCCGTGGTCGCCTTCGCCCGCCGTCACGACCTGGTGACCGTCATCGACGGCACGTTCGCCTCGCCGGCCCTCTTCCGCCCGCTCGAGATCGGCTTCGACCTCGTCGTCCACAGCGCCACCAAGTATCTGAACGGCCACAGCGACATCGTCGCCGGCGCGGTGGTCGGCGGTGCCGAGGCGGTCGATCGCGTCCGTCTCCTCCAGGGGCACCTGGGCGCGGCGCTCGATCCGCACGCGTGCTTTCTGCTCGAGCGCGGGCTGAAGACGCTGGCACTGCGCGTCGAGCGCCAGTGCGGCAACGCACTCGCCCTCGCGCGGTTTCTCGACCAGCACCCCAAAGTCTCCCGGGTCCGCTACCCCGGCCTGCCGGACGACCCGGGTCATGGGCACGCCAGCCGCCTGTTCGACGGCTATGGAGGCATGCTCGCCTTCTACACCGACACCGCCGAGACGGCCGAGCGCTTCCTCGACCGGGTGACCATCCCGCTGCACGCGGCCAGCCTCGGCGCGGTCGAGACGCTGGTGGTGCGCCCGTCGCGCAGCTCCCACCTCGGCATGCCCGAGGAGGATCGGGCGCGACTCGGGATCACCGACGAGCTCATCCGGGTTTCGGTCGGAATCGAGGATGAGGGGGAGCTCGTCGGGGACTTCGGCAGGGCACTGGGGTAGGAGGCTTAGGAGGCTTCGGGGCCGGTGAGGGGGCGAGGCCGGGGGGTGGGGTTGGTGGGGACGGCGGGCGACACTGGACAGGCAGACCTCCTCTGCCCGCCTCGCACTCCTCGCGCCGATCCGTTCGTGGACTGCGAGCGTCCTGCCGCGCTCGTCGTGACGCCCCATCAACCCCACCCCCCGGCCTCACCCCTCACCTACCGGGGTGCCTGGTGGTGAAGGGTGTAGGCAACTGAAGCGGCCGGCGCCCCTGCCGGCCGTCGGTGGTTGAGGGGACCACGGCCCGGCACAGAGACCGACCGCTTCAGTCGAGGCACTTCTGAAGCGGCCGGCGTCCCTGCCGGCCGTCGGTGGCGAAAGGGACCACGGCCCGCACGGAGGCCGGCCGCTTCAGATCAAATGGGATGAGCGCTCGGGAGGAAACTAGAAGTAGACGCCCGCTGCGACGATGTACTCGCGCCCGTCGACCTCGATGCGGCGCGCGTAGCTCGACTTGCGCGACACCTCCTCATCGCCGGGCTTGGGCCACAGGTAGTCGACCCAGGCGGAGCCGTCGAGAGGGATGGCGAGGAGTTCCTGGCCGACCATCTTGCCGGCCTCGTCCTGCAGCAGGGCGACGTTCGAGTTCTCGAGGTCGGGAAAGCCGACGTTGACGAGCATGATCCCGTCGGGGTCGAGAACGAAGACGTAGGCGTCGTAGAAGCGAAAGCCGGTCGAGCGATCGCGCAGGGTGTAGAAGGCGTCCTCACCCTGGGCCCGGATCAGGTCGACCGCGTCGTTGACCTGCTCGACGACGAAGAAGCGCTCCATCTGCATCTGATAGAGGCCGCTCCCGACGATGTACTCGATGCCGTCGGGCGCCTCGGCACGACGCACGTGGGAGGTCTTCCAGCGGAAGGTGCGGCTCTCCGGTCGCGGCCACAGGTAGTGCACCCACCCGGTGTCGCTTCCGCCTTCAAGCTCGCGCAGGAAGCTCTGGATGATCGGCTTTCCGTAGGGATCGCGCAGCTCGAGCAGTGCCTGGCCCTCCAGTGAGGGCTGGGCCGGATGGCAGACCGCGTTGCCCTCCATGTCGAAGACGAAGATGTAGCTCTCGTCCTGAAACCAGCGACCCGGCTCCCGGAACCGGGCACAGGCGGCGTCGAGGCCCTCGCGCTCGACGAGCTCCTTGGCTCCCGATACCAGCTCCATCAGCTCGATGGTCTCGTCGTACTCGGGCTCGGTGACCTCCGAGGCGCCGGCGCTGGAGGCGAGGGCCAACGCTGCAACCAACAGAAGGGACGTCGCGAGTCGTTCCAAGGGGATCGCTCCAGGGTGTTTCGGGGACGGTTTCGGGGCTCGAAAAACCGCCGAAACTCTAGCACAGGCGGTGCCGCGCTCCCTGCCCGGCCGGCCGATGGAGGCCCTGTCGAGCGACCGGACGCGGCCGAAGCCTGTGGTAGGTTTTCGGCTCGTTTCGAAACCCGATGGGCGTCGTGCCCCGGCTGCCGGAGAGCTCGCAGGCACACCGGACAGCGGCCAGCGGCGCGCTCGCCCTGTATCGCTGAAAGGACCGCTCATGAAGACCGCCTTCTTCACCGTCCTCGGCCTCGTCGCGCTCGTCTCCCCGCCGGCGTCTGCCGGGGAGCCGTTCGATTTCTTCGCTGACGGGCCCTACCGCGACGGGGTGCCGACGCCGACCGACTTCCTCGGCTACGAGGCGGGTGAGCTCCACACGCACCACTTCCGCATGGAGGACTACTTCGAGGCTCTCCGGGAGGCGGTGCCGGAGCGAATGCGTATCCAGACCTACGGCGAGAGCTACGAAAAGAAGCGGCTCTTCTACGCGATCGTCACCTCGCCCGAGAATCTCGAGCGCCTGGAGGAGATCCGACTCAGCAACCTGCGGCTAGCCGACCCGCGCCAGACCAGCGCCGCCGAAGCGGCGGAGATCGCCGCATCGCAGCCGGTGATCGTCTGGCTCGACTACGGCAACGACGGCAACGAGACGGCCAACATCGAGGCCGCCATGCACGCCGCCTATCAACTGGTCGCGGGTGAGGGGGCGGAGATGGAGCGTCTGCGCGCCGAAGCGGTGATCATCATCGAGCCCGACCACAATCCCGAGAGTCACGACCGGCACGTCACCTGGTACAACGCCTTCGGCATCGGCGACGCCGATCCGCGCGCGATGGAGCACGACGCGCCGTGGGGCCTGTCGACCAACAACAACCACTACCAGATCGACCTCAACCGCGACGCCTGGCCGATGGCGCAGCGGGAGACACAGGCCCTTGCGATCGAAGTGCTGCGATGGCGGCCGCAGGTCTTCGCCGACCACCACGGCCAGACCGAGAACTACTTCTTCGCGCCGCCGGTCGACCCGATCAACGCCAGCCTGCCCGAATCTCACATCGAGTGGCTCGAGGTCTTCGGCCAGGGCAACGCCCGAGCCTTCGACAGCTACGGCTGGCAGTACTACGTGCGCAGTGTCTTCGACCTGTTCTATCCCGGCTACTGGGACTCCTGGCCGTCGCTCCACGGCGCCATCGGTATGACCTACGAGACCGACGCCGGCGGCTACCTGGGCAAGGCCTGGACCAAGCGGGACGGTCATGTAGCCACCTTCCGCGGCGGTATCGCCAAGCACTTCATCGCCTCGATGGCGACGGTGGCGACGGCGGTCGACAACCGCCGGGCGCTACTCGAAGACTTCCACGCCTTCTTCTCCACCGGCATGGCCCGCGGCGCGAGCGGCGATCCCCACCGCGCCTTCGTTCTCGACGCGTCGAAGGATCCCCGCCGCAGCGCCGCTCTGGTGGCCACGCTGCTGCGCCACGGGATCGAAGTGGAGCGCGCCTCCGAGAGCTTCGGCGCCTCCGCCACCCCACTCGGCGAGAGCTCCGCCTCAACCGTCGAGTTCCCGGCCGGCTCCTACTTGATCGACATGGCTCAGCCCGATCAGCGGGCGGCCGATACCTACCTCTCGCCGGAGGAGCGGATCGACCCGTCCTTCGCCGAGCGTCAGTACGCTCGCTGGAGCCGCAACGCCCGCCGCGGCGCCAACGCGCGCAAGGAGTTCTACGAGTTCTACGACATCACCAGCTGGTCGCTGCCGATGGCCTACGGCGTGGACGCCTGGACGCTCGCCGCGATGCCCGCCGTCGCCACGACCGGCGTGGCCGGCCGACCGGACAGAATGGTCGGTACGAGCTGGTCCGACGAGATCCCCTTCGAGCTGCCCGACGAGACCGCCGGTGTCCGGACCAACGTCGCCACCCTGGCGAGTGAGGCGGGCGACGCTCGGGCGCGCTCGGCCTATCTCTTCACCGCGGAGACCGACGGATCGATGCGTCTGGTCGCGGCGCTGCTGTCGGAGGACTACAGGGTCTCGGTCGGGCTCGCACCGCTCATGGTCGGCGAGCGGAGCTTCCCGCGCGGTACCTTCGTCCTCCATGTGGTGCGCAATCCGGAGAGCCTTCACGAGCGCATCGACGCGCTGGCGCGTGAATGCGGTGTCGAGGTCTTCGCCTCCGACACGGCCTTCCCGATGAGCGGCCAGCACGGTGTCGGCTCGAACAGCGTCGTACCGCTCGGCAAGCCCCGCATCGTGATGCTGGCCGACGAGGGCGTCCGGATCACCGAGTACGGCGCCGCCTGGTTCACCCTCGAACAGCGTCTCGGCTACCCCTTCACTCCGATGCGCATCGCGACCCTGGCCCGGGCCGACCTCGCCGAGATCGACGTTCTGATCATCCCGCAGGGCTCGAGCTCGACCTACCTCGACGCCCTGGGCGAGCAGGGTGTCGAGCGAATCGGTGAGTGGCTCCGAGCCGGCGGCACCATCGTCGGCTGGGGTGGCGGCGCGCTGTCGACGGTGGCGCGGGCGGAGTGGATGGAGGTCGACTACAACGAGTCCGATGGCAAGCCGTCGAAGGGCGAGACGAAGACCCGGCTCGCCGAGATCGACGCCCTGTCGAGCGGCGACGAGCCGGGGCCCCCGACCATCAGCCCATCCGCCGATCCCGACGCTTCGATGTACATACCGGGGAGCGTCGCCCGGGCGTTGCTCGACCGCACCCACTGGATGACGATCGGCGTCGACCGCGACGAGATGCCGGTCCTGGTCCGCGGTAGTCGTTTTCCGAAGATCTCCGAGGAGGGATACAGCCCGGTGGTCTTCGCCGACGCCGACCGGGTCGAGATCGCCGGCTTCTTCTGGCCCGGGAACTCGGCGAAATGGCTGGCCGGGACGGCCTACTCGATCGTCGAGCCGGTCGGTTCGGGACAGATCGTCCTCTTCGCGCACGATCCGAACTTCCGCCTCGCCTGGCGCGCGACGAGCCGCCTGTTCGCCAACTCGATCCTGCTCGGTCCGAGTCTCGGCGCCGGTCGGCGGGGCCGGTTCTAGCGGCAGGTCGACGACGGTGGTTTTTGGTGGTTTCTTGTAGAGGCCGCCGCCGAACGCTCCATTCTCGCGACAGACTCGACGGGTGAGCCGGGTCGGCCGCGGCACCGATTGGTGACGGACCGGCTCGCATTGGCACGGCACGTGAACCGAGCGCCGTACGATGGCCCGACAGTCCCTTCCCCCCACCAACTGGGCGATGCCCCTCGGGCGGCGCTTCTATGCCACCCAGGTGGGCATATGGCTCGTGTTCGCGGTGGGCAGCTACGCGTCCTACTACTACGCCGTCGCCGAGGAGTACCGGATCGGCATGCTTCGCTGGGATGTCGTCCGTCTGGTGACCGGGATTCTCATCACCTCCGGCATCGCGCACTGCATCGTGAGGACGCTCGAGCGAGGGGCTCGGCCAAAACGCGTCGTGGTGCTGTCGCTGGTCTCCTCGGTACCGCTGGCGGGTGGATGGCTCCTGCTCCTCTTCGCCATCGGCCGCATGGTCGGCCGCGGCAGGCGGATGCCCGATCGGTACATCGCGCCGTGGCTCGTGGAGCATTCGATGATTCTGCTCGCCTGGACCGCCTGCTTCCTGGCCATCGTCCTGTGGCGGCGATCCATCGCTCTCGAACGTGAGACCTTCGCGATCCGCGATCGGGCGCAGCGAGCCAAGCTCGAAGCTCTGAGCCACCAGCTGAGACCACACTTCCTGTTCAACAGCCTCAACAGTCTTCGCTCTCTCATCGATGCGGACAACGAACGGGCCCGCGAGATGGTGACGCGGCTCTCCGAGTTTCTCCGCTACACGGTCCAGAGCGGACCCGGCGATATGGTGAGTCTCGGCGAGGAGATCGAGGCGCTCGAGCGATACCTCGATGTCGAGAGGGAACGATTCGAGGACTCGCTCGACTTCGCCCTGGACGTCAGCGCCGACGCCGCGCGAACGAGGGTCCCGGAGCTGCTGCTCCTCCCCCTCGTCGAGAACGCCGTTACCCACGGTCTCACCCACACCCGGGAAGACATCGAGATCCTGCTCGATGCCCGGGTCAGCGACGACCGACTGCAGATCCGGGTGTCCAACCGGGGAACCCTCGACCCGGTGTCCTCGAACGGAGCCGGAACCGGCCTCGAGAACGTGCGGCGACGACTCGAGCTCCACTACCCGGGAGACCATCGTCTCTCGATCGACGAAGAGGGCGACAGAGTGACCGCGCACCTCGATCTACCGGTACAGACCGCATGACCCGACATGCCCTCATCGTCGACGACGAGGCTCCGGCTCGCCACGAGCTGCGGCGACTCCTGGCGCGCCATCCGGAGGTCGTCGTCGTCGGCGAAGCGCGATCGACGCTGGAAGCGCGTTCGATCTTCGAACGCCACGCGGTGGATCTGGTCTTTCTCGACATCCAGCTTCGAGCCGAATCAGGCTTCGACCTCCTCCCCCAACTGCCGACCGATATCGACGTCATCTTCGTCACCGCCTTCGACCAGCACGCGGTGCGGGCCTTCGAGGTCAAGGCGACCGACTACCTGCTCAAGCCGATCGTTCCCTGAACGGTTGGAGCGGGCGCTGCGGCGTCTCGGCGTCGGCGGGGAAAGCTGGGAGCGCCAGGGCCTTTTCGTCCCCGGAGAGAAGATCCTCCTCAGGGCGGGTCGCCGTCGGCTGGTCGTCGGTGTCGAAGAGATCGTCGCGATCACCGCCGAACGTGACTACACCCGCGTCCACCTCGTGGACGGCAGCGAGCATCTCGTGCACCGCACGATGTGCCGCTGGGAGGAGCACCTCCCGATCGAGATCTTCGCCAGGATCCACCGTTCCGCGATCGTCAACACCACGCGCATCGTCCGCGTCGAGCGTGGGCCAGGGCACCAGATGACAGTCGGCCTCGACCCGATCGGCGGCGATTTCCCGGTCAGCCGGCGGGTCCAGTCACGCCTTCGCTTCTCCACCTGAGACGAGCCCCGAACGACACGCTCCATTCGTCGAAGGGCCGGGACCGTTCGTCGAAGCGGCCCCAGGGTGGCACGCGGTGTGCGTCGAGCAGATTCGCGTACAGCCACCAGGACCTCCTTCGGGAGAGTTGTCGAGGGGAGAAATCCGGATGCGCAGGGTCCTTGCCGCGAGCCAGATCTACTCTTTCGGACCGTTCGAGCTCAAGAGCTCGCCGATGACGCTCTTGCGCGACGGCCTCCCTGTGGTCGCTCGGCCGCAGACCCTGCAGATGCTGGAGATCCTGGTGACCCACGCGGGCAATGTCGTGTCTCGCCAGGACATCCGCGAGCGCCTCTGGGGGGACGGGAGAACGGTGGAGTTCGAGCGCAGCATCAACACCACGATGCGTGATCTCCGGCGGGCTCTCGGCGACACCTATGAAGAACCCAGGTTCATCGAGACCGTGCCGCGTCAGGGGTATCGCTTCGTCGCCCCGGTACAGGTCGTCGAAAAGCCCCTCGCCCTTCAACGACGCATCGCCTGGCCCAGGCTTCGGAAGCTCCATCTCGCCATCGGAGGAGGCGCCGCGGCCCTTGGACTGGCCGCGGTTCTGGGTGTCGTCGGCACCTCGGCGGGGCCGAGCGTGACGCTCGCCGTGACCGCGGCGCCGTCAGAGAGCCCCGAGCTCTCGACGCGCAGCGAAGAGCTCGCGGCCGATCTCTACCACGTCCTTTCGGTGCACTACTCGCAGGAGATCGATCTCGTCGCCACCGAGCCCGGCATCGACCTCGCCGACGGCCGGGGCGACTATCTGCTCGAGTCGAACCTGTCGAGCGCCCGTGACGAGGAGCTGACGATCGCGGTTCGACTGATCGATCGCTCCCACGAGACGATCGTGTGGAGCGAGGTGTATCGCGTGGCCCCTTCTTCGGCCGGGCGCTGGCCGGACCTTGCCGGCCGGGACGTGGTCCTGGCCCTTCGCGAAGAGCCCGACCTCTGAGCCCCCGGCTGCGGCCGGCCATCGAGCGGATCCCCGGACTCTTGATCGCTACCGCCCGTCAGTCCTGAACGATCCGGGATCTTGGAGTGTGCGCTCCAAGCGCTTGGATTTCTCGCCGGTTTCGGCTCCCGAGTGGAGCACCCGGGACGATCAGAGCCTCTCAGGGCCCGGCAATGGAGCTGGGCCGGCCGGCAGCAGCTCGATCAGACCCGCTCAGAAGATGTAAAGACCAACGGTTTTCGGGTCGAAATCGATCGACGCAGCGCGATCGAGGCAACCCCCTTGCGACAGGTCAACTCCGTTCCGAAACACGACTGTTGCGACAAGGAGGTGCACCCGACGACGAAACATCCGGAAAGTGTTGCCCAAGTACATGTCGAATAGATCTACAACCACTCAAATCAAGCGGAGAAAGCTTCTTTCATGAGATTTCCACGATACGGCCGCACTCTCGGGCTCTTTGCCCTTGCGGCCCTGCTGTTTGCCGGCGTTGGCGTCTCCCAGAACCTGGGTAACGTCTACGGCGTCGTCAGCGATGACAACGGTGCCAGCCTTCCGGGCGTGACCGTGACCTGCGAGGGCGTTGGCGCCCCGCGTGTCACCGTCACCGACGAGAACGGCAACTACCGTTTCCCGGGTCTCGATCCGGGGACCTACTACCTGAAGGCCGAGCTCGACGGCTTCTCGACCGTCGAGCAGCCCAACGTAGTCGTCGCGATCAATCGCAACACCACCATCAACTTCACCCTCTCGAGCGCTGTCGAGGACGTCATCACTGTTACGTCCGAGTCGCCGCTCCTCGACGAGCGTCAGCTCGCCAAGGGTGCCAACATCTCACAGGTCGAGCTCGAGAAGATCCCGACCGCTCGTGATCCGTGGTCGGTGATGAACCAGGCCCCGGGCGTGCTCGTCGATCGCATCAACGTCGGCGGTAACGAGTCCGGTCAGCAGTCGGTCTTCCGTGGCCCCGGCGTGGCGTTCTCTGAGAACGACTTCCTGGTCGACGGTGTTCAGATCACCGACATGTCGGCCACCGGCGCCTCCCCGACCTACTACGACTTCGAGCAGTTCGAGGCCGTCGAGCTTTCGACCGGTGGCCCGGACGTGACCAAGAACGCCGCCGGCGTCTCGGTCAACATGGTGACCCGTCGTGGGACCAACGAGTTCCGCGGTACGGCTCGCTTCCTGTCGGCCAAGGGTGACGGTCTCGGCTTCCTGGGTCAGTCCCAGTCGAGCTTGAGCTGCAACCAGCTCGGTCCGAACCAGGACTGCGACACGTTCGAAACCAACTCGATCAACAGCGTGTCCGAGTACGGCTTCGAGGCCGGCGGCGCGGCGATCGTCGATCAGCTGTGGCTGTGGGGTTCCTACGGTGTCAACGACATCAAGCAGTTCAACGCTGGTGGCGGCGCCGACGACACCCTGCTCGAGAACACCTCGGTCAAGCTCAACTGGCAGATCAGCTCGGCCAACAGCTTCCTGGCATCGTGGAACAACGGTGACAAGAAGAAGTTCGGTCGTGGCGCGGGTCCGTCCCGCTCGACGCCGACCACCTGGGATCAGCGTGGTCCGTCGGCGATCTGGAAGTTCGAGGACACGCACGTCTTCTCCTCGAACCTCTACCTCACCGGTACCTTCTCCAAGACCGACCTCGGCTTCGCCCTGAAGCCCAAGGGCGTCAACGCCTGTGACGGTGGCCTGCAGGCCAACTGCACCATCGGTCAGGAGGCCCTGTGGTCGAACTCCGGTGTGTGGGAGTCCAACTTCCTCAACGGCTTCAGTCGCCGTCCCGAGGAGGCCATCAAGCTGGACGGCTCCTACTTCTTCAACACCGGCAACACCAGCCACGAGCTCAAGTTCGGTGGTCGTCTGCGTGAGTCGGACGGTTTCTCGGACTTCAAGTGGCCCGGCCGCAACATCTTCCACATCGCGGGTGAGAACTTCGGTGTCGGTAACCCTGTCGAGTTCTTCGTCGGTCAGCGCTCGCCGTTCGAGCAGTTCATCGGCCAGGACTACTTCTCGCTGTGGGCGCAGGACACCATCGCGACGGGTAACTGGACGATCAACGTCGGCTTCCGCTACGACGCTCAGGACGGCTACATCGGTCCCGGCGACACCGGCGCCTCGCCGATCGAAGAGGCCATGCCTCGCATCCAGTTCAGCAACGAGATCGATCCTGGTTTCGACTGGTCGGACATCACGCCGCGTATCGGTGTGACCTACGCTCTGGGTGAGGACCGTGACACGCTGCTGCGTGCCAGCTTCTCGCAGTTCCCCGAGCCGCTCGGTGCGAGCGATGTCGATCAGCTGAATCCGGCGGGTACCTCCTACGCCTACTTCCTCTTCATCGACAGCAATGGTGATGAGCGTTGGCAGGAGGGTGAGGCCAACTCCTTCCTCTTCGGCAACGGCTTCGATCCGATGAACCCCGACACGACCCTCAACACGGTGGCGAACGGCTACAACGCGGAGATGACCAGCGAGATCCTGCTGGGCGTCGAGCACTCGTTCCTGCCCGAGTTCGTCGTCGGCCTCACCTACACCATTCGCAACATCGACGACATCAAGGACTTCCGCAACTATGTCCGCCCCGCCGGAAGCGCGATTCGCGGCCGGACGGAGCGGGGTTGTGCCGATCCCGCGGCAGCCGCGGTTTCCGGAAGTCGTTGTGGTGACTACGACTTCGACCAGACGGTGACGGCGACCACGCCACTACCCAACGGCGACCCTGCCGATTCGTGGCGCTTCAACCTCGACACCGACCTCGAGTTCAACGGCTTCAACCACGTCCAGAACGGTTCGCGCTCGCGTGACTACAACGGCCTGGCTCTGACCTTCAACAAGCGTCTGGCCAACCGTTGGGCACTGCGCGGTTTCGTCAACTGGGGCGAGGCCGAGTGGGATGTTCCGGCCGAGTTCATGAACAACTCGGACCCGAACGACGCCCAGGACTCGGACGACAACGACGGCGCGCTCTTCATCGAGCGTTCGTCGGGCTCGGGTCGTGGTGACATCTACCTCCAGTCGACCTGGCAGTGGAACCTCACTGGCATCTACCAGGTCGCTCCGGATCGTCCGTGGGGCTTCAATCTCTCGGCCAACATCTACGGCCGCGAGGGCTACCCGATCCCCTACGACACGGCGATCGGCGGCAACCCGGATGGCGTGACCCGCAACATCAGCACCAACCAGGTGCGCGGCAATATCGACAACTGGCGTACGCCTGAGGTGACGACCGTGGATCTGCGGGCGGAGAAGACCTTCGCCGCGACCAGCAACGTGAACTTCACGTTCGGTGTTGATCTCTTCAACGCCCTCAACGAGTCCACCACGCTGGCCCGTGAGCCAACCCTCTCGGGTGGCACCGCGGACAACCTGCAGGACCTCATCTCCGCGAAGATCTGGAAGCTCAGCGTTCGCGTGAGCTGGAAGTAGAGCGGACAGTCTCGTACCGGGCGCTAGTTCTCGGTGCGGTTTTCCGTTGGCCCGGTCGCCTCTTCGAGGCGGCCGGGTCTTTTCCGTTTGGAGGCGACCCCAGGCGTGGAAAGATCGCTTCGGCGAGCATCGGACAGGTTGGGCAGGTTTCCAGCAGCGGCCCCAGAGGTCGGGCGGTCCCAACAGGTCGGTCCAGAGGAGAAGCGCATGAGTCCTACCCACGTCCCCGCAGGGTTTCGCACCGTGAACCCCTATCTCACCGTCAAGGGCGCACGTCGTCTGATCGAGTTCCTCGAACAGGTCTTCGACGCCGAGCAGATGCACTGCGAGACCGCGGACGACGGCGCGGTCGTCAACGCCGCGCTTCGTATCGGTGACTCGACCATCGAGGTCTCCGAGGCCCGTCCGGAGTGGCCACCGACGCCAGCGGCTCTCCACGTCTTCGTGCCCGACTGCGACCAGGCCTATGGCCGAGCCATGGAGCTCGGCGCCACCTCGCTCCACGAGCCCGCCGACATGCCCTACGGTGAGCGCAGCGGAGCGGTCACCGATCCAAGCGGGAACAATTGGTACATCGCCACCCACCTCACCGGCGCCTACGACGTCTAGCTCGACCCGCCAGGAGGTGAGAACCGGTTTTCGCCTCCGTGCCGCAATCTCTCTACGGCTCAGTCTCGCCGACGGCCCACCTCGACGGGAATCAGGACCCGCGTCCGATCCCACTCGAGTGCCAGCCGCCCACGATCGCTGTCGTTCGCCTTCCAGACGAACCGTAGCGCCTCGACCGGTGGCTCGACCGGCGGCTCGAAGTGGACCGCCGGAACGTCGGTACCGCCCACCTCCGCCGCCCGGACCGACTCGCCGATGTCGTTGCCCCAGTGGAAGGTCGAGCTGGACAGGTAGAGCCCCCAGGCCTCCGGGCCCGGCTCGGTGTAGAGCGAGTAGCGTCCGGCCGGCAGGTCGATGCCCGCGATCGACAGCGGACCGTCCGTGAACAGCCGCGTCGGCTCGTTGGCTCCGGTTCTCCAGCGCTCGCCGAAGGGCACCAGGCCGCCGAAGATGTCGCGGCCACGAACGCTCGGACTGCCGTAGCAGAGCTTGGCGCTCACCTCACCGACCTCGAACCGCAGGCTCTCTGTGGGACTCGCGCGGGGTGCGAAGGAGGTCGGGCTCGTCCAGTCCCTGCCGCAGGGTCCGAGGGCGATGCTGGTGGGGAGCAGATAGGGAGTCATGGCCCACGCCAGGACCACGACTCCCAGGGTACAGAGACCGATCAGCCGCCTCATCGGAAGGGATTATCTCCCACGCCGCCGTGACGCCGACGGCCTCAGGGCTTCGTCGCCTCGAAGTGGCCTCCACTGATGGACGAGGCGAAGGCGAGAAGCTCTTCCCGGTCGTCCGGGTGTCGCTCGAGGAACTCCTGAACACCGCCGTCGCTCAAGAGGTAGCTCGATGGATAGGGCGTCTCCGCGGTGATCCGGACGTCACCGAACCCGGCATCGGAAAACTCCCTCAGGTAGCGGTCGCGCTGGGTCGGCAGGCATCCGGCCACGGCGTTGAGATCGCCCTTGACGATCGCCGGCACCTCGAGACTCGACACCATGTCCGAGATGACCATACGGCCTCCGGGCCTCAGCACCCGAAACGCCTCCGCCAGGACCTTCGCCTTGTCGCCGCTCAGGTTGAGCACGCAGTTCGAGATGATCACGTCGACACTCTCGTCGGCGACGGGAAGTGCCTCGATCTCCCCGAGACGGAACTCCACGTTCGAGATTCCGGCCTTCTCGGCGTTCGCCCGCGCCCGCTCGAGCATCTCCGGAGTCATGTCCACGCCGATGACACGCCCACTCTCGCCGACCTGCTGCGCCGCCAGGAAGCAGTCGATCCCGGCTCCGGAACCGAGGTCGAGGACGGTCTGCCCCGCCTCGAGCGAGGCGATCGCGGTGGGATTGCCGCAGCCGAGCCCCAGGTTGGCGTCCTCCGGAAGGTCTGCGAGCTGCGCCTCCGAGTAGCCGACCGACCGACTGATCTCCTCGACCGTCGCTCCCTCTTCGTCGCAGCAGGTGGGGACGCAGCAACTCGTACCCTTGGTCGCGGCCTCCGCGTAACGATTCCGGACCGCCTTCTTCCTCTCGCCATCCGAATGCATATCCATTGTGGCTCTCCTATTTCGTTGGTTTATACAACTATCAGAATCCAAAGGGGGACGGACCTCTCGGCCCGGTCACCTATCTCACGACGCAGCAGCTGCCGCCGGACGCCTCGACACGAGCGGCGAAGGACCGGCTGAGCCGCGACACGAGCCGCGTGATCGCGGCGCGAATCTCCGGATCGAAGTCCGAGAGCAGCTCGGCGTACTGCAGGGCCATGTCGCCCTCGATCCTCTCGCACAGACTCGAGCCCGCCCGCGTCGGTGCCAGCCTCACCACCCGACCATCCTCCGGGTCCGCCTCCTTGAGGAGAAGCCCGCTCTCCACCAGGCTGTTGGCCAGACGACTCGCCGTGCTCTTGTCCAGGTACAGGTGCCCCGCCAGCTCGTTGATGGTCAGGGCTCCCGCGTCGACCACCGCCTTGAGCGCGTAGCATTGACTGACGGTGATCTCGTAGCAGCAGGCGCGGTCACGGTCGCGAAACTGGACGACCCGCAGGAGCTCGCCCAGCGCGTCGGACAGATGACGGGCGTCGCTGAGCAGGTCGGCATCAGGCGCCGGCCGGGCGATCGGCAGCGATGCCGTGGTGCCGATTTGCCGGTCAGAAGTAGTTGTCATGTACAACTAATATCATCCAACTCGTCATTCGTCAAGAGCGGCCCACCGATCGTCGAGCCGAGCGGACGGCGCGGTCAGCCGGTGAACTTGTACCCCAGCCGGTGCACCGTGACGAGCCACTTGGGATCGGAGGGGATGTCCTCCACCTTCTTGCGCAGCTTGGCCATGTGCGTGTCGACCGTGCGGGTGAACGGCATGTTGTCGTACTCCCAGACCGAGTCGAGCAACTGGTCTCGGGTCACCACTTCGCCGCGATGGCGGATGAAGTACTCGAGCAGCCGGTACTCCCGTGGCGACATGTCGAGGGCCGTCCCCGACTTGGTCGCCTCGTGCCTCGAGAAGTCGATCTCGACGTCTCCGAAGGCGTAGCTCTCGAGCTTGCCGCGACCGCGGCCGTTGGTTCCGCCGCCGGCACGGCGCAGGACCGCCTCGGCGCGAGCCATCAGCTCCATGAAGCTGAACGGCTTGGTCACGTAGTCGTCGGCGCCGAACTTGAGTCCGAGGATCTTGTCGATCTCCTGCCCGCGGGCCGTCAGCATGATGATCGGGATGTCGTTGCCGGAGCCGCGCAGCTTCTTGCAGACATCGAGCCCGGTCATCTTCGGCAACATCACGTCGAGGATCATCAGGTCGGCGTCCTCGTCGGTCGCCTTCTGGAGACCGAGCGCGCCATCCCCGGCCATCGACACCTCGTACCCCTCGTAGGTGAAGCCGTCGCGCAGCGCCACCGCCATCGCCTCGTCGTCTTCGACTATCAGAACCTTGCGAGTCATCATCGCCATTATCCCCCCGAGCTTCGAGCCAACCGGTCGTCCCGACGATCGGAACCCTGAACGAAGCTTCAGCGTCCTTCCCAGCCCAGCTCCTCTTCGCGAGCCCGCACACCGGAGGTCTTCCCCTCTACTCCATCGCCCGACTGGATCGGCAGGTAGATCGAGAAGGTACTTCCCTCCCCGGGCTCGCTCTCCACCGTCACCCGACCTCCGTGGGCCTGCACGACGTGCTGGACGATGGACAGACCGAGCCCGCTTCCCTTGACGTCGTGCACCAGGCCCGTCGAGACACGGTGGAAGCGGTCGAATATGTGCTGCTGCTCCTCGTCCGAGATACCGATACCGTGATCGGTCACCGCGATGACCGCGCTTCCGTTCGCGCGCCCCAGCGACACCCGGATCTCCCGCTCGTCTCCCGAGTACTTGACCGCGTTGTCGAGCAGGTTGCACAGCGCCTGACCCACCGCGCCGGCATCGATGTTGACCATCGGCAGCTGGCTCACCGGCCCCCGATAGTCGATCGAGAAGCCGCTGTGCTGCAGGCGCACGTCGAAGATCTTCAGTGCCCCCTCGACGACCTCCTCGAGGTCGGTGCGCTCGAACTGATAGACCTTGCCGCCCGACTCGATCTTCGAGAAGTCGAGAATGTTGTTGATCAGCTGAGTGAGCCGACGTGACTCGGTCTCGATGTACTCGCCGTACTCGGTGACCTTCTCCTGAGAGGTCACGCGTCCCAGGCGCATGAACTCGCCGAACACACGGATCGACGAGATCGGCGTACGCAGCTCGTGCGACACGTTGGAGACGAAGTCGGACTTCATCTCCGAGAGCTTCATCTCGGTCGACGCGGTGCGCAGGGTCCAGAGGATTCCGGCCATCAGGACCAGCCCGAGCACGGCCGACAGCGTGATGTTGAAGGCGAAGTTGGCGCGCGCCAGCTGCTCCGAGGTGGCGCCCCGCGCCCTCAGGCCGATGCTCCAGTCGGTGAAGACGAACGACAGGTACCGGAGCGCCTCCTCGTCTCCCTCCTCGAGCTCGTCGGATGGCCAGACGAGTTGCTCCGCGGCGTCCCGCACGGTCACCACGTGGGCTTCGCGGAAGTCCGATGGCAGCGAGGCCTCTATGGCGTCGGGAAGCACGGTCTCCTGGAAGTGGACCGGATCGAGGATGAGACCGGCCAGCCCCACCACCTTGGCTTCGTCCTTCCACTCCTCGGTGATCGGGTACATCACGATCGGATTGTGAGGATCCCGCTCGTCGAGGCTGAAGCGGGTGGTGTCGACCTCGCCTCCCTTTTTGACCAGGACGTTCCAGGGGGCGATCGCGGCGTATACGGCGCGCACCTGCCGCGAGCTCTCGTCCTCGGGCTCGACCATGGTCGAGAACTCGGGACAGTAGAAGTACAGCTCGCCCCGCTCGTCGTTGTAGTTGACGACGAAGAAGTCCTTGACGCCCTCGACCTTCTTCTTCTTGTAGTAGTAGCCGGTCTTGTGGATCTTCTCTTTGTTGAACAGGGAAGGCTCGACGTTGAGCGCCTTCTCGGCACCCGCCATGTAGAAGTACTTGACCTCCTTGGCGATCGAGTCGAGGAACTTCTCGAGACTCTGCTGGCGGGCGATCGCCGAGGTCCGTTCGAGATCGACCAGCCAGAGGTACTGCACGACCATGAGGACCAGCAGTGGAACGAAAACGGCCGCAAAGCCTCCCCAGAGGACCTTACGCTTGCGCTGAGCGAGCTTCGATACGTCGGTTTCTCTGTTGGAGAGCTTGGTCACGGCGTGCTCCTCCCGGAAGGCATTCGAGCCTGATACGCAACCTTACCGCGCGGGTTCAGGCGCGTCGGGTGGCTTTTACAACAAGTTCACAACCACCATCACCCTTTTGCAGGGTCGGAACGACTTTCACAGCCGGCCGCCGTACAACCCGTCAACGCCGCACCGAGCGGCCTCAACCGAGCGGGGAGAACGGAGAAAAAGAGGATGAGACGATTCGCACTTTCCACTCTCGCCATGGTCGTGGTGTTGGCCGGAGCATCGGCCGCCTTCGCCGGTGGAGAGACCTGCCGCAAGAACGCGAAGGTCGCCCAGGCGGGCTACGAGGCCTGCGAGTCGAGCGCCGAAGAGTGCCTGAGCGCCATGGCGGCGAAGATCGCCTCCAAGGGCTGGGTCGGCTTCGAGACCGAAAAGAACACCTACGGCCACTACGAGGTCGTCCGCGTCGAGCACGGTAGCCCCGCCGAGGCCGCCGGATTCCGCAGCGGAGACATCCTCGTGGCGATGAACGGTCTCGACCTCTATGCCGAGGACAAGACCGAGCTCAAACGGGCCAAGAAGAGCCTCGCCATCGGCTCCGCGGTCAGCTATACGGTGAAGCGCGACGGCACCAAGAAGACGCTCGAGGTCACCCTGTCCAAGGTACCGCCGCGGATCATGGCCCAGTGGATCGGCGAGCACATGCTCGACCAGCACGCCCACATCGAGGTGGCCGCGGCCGGCTGATCGACGAACATGCGGTCCGCGCCTGGAACTCTCTCCTCCGGGCACCAGGCCGCGAACGCCGGGCGACCCGACACCTCCGTCGGCGTCCGGCTCCCCGGGGCCGGCTACCCCGCTGCCGGTCCCGGACTTTTCTTCTCCCCGAGCCGCCTCTCAGCGCTGGGGATCGAGATTCGCCGTGGGCGCGGCGAGCGCCGGGCGGGTCAGTCGACGCCGGGCGCTGCGCAGACACCGCCAGGCGCCCAGTCCCACCGCGATGCCGACGAGCACCTGAGCGCCGAGTCCGTCGAGGGCCAGCGACAACAGCAAGACGGGGGCCGCCACCAGGACCCCGCCGGCCACGGACACGAGCAGGCTCCCGAGCAACTCGGAAGGCTCGCGCGGCAGAGCGACGCGCAACGCGAGCAGGCCAGCGAGAAGCGCCAAGATCGCTAGGACGGTGATCGGCAGGGCGCCAGGGCCATCGAACGCTCTCGACACCGACAGTCCGAGGAGCCAGGCTCCCGCCAGATCGAAGACGGCCAGGACGGCCAGGAAGAAGGCTCGGAAGCCTGCGTGGGGATCGGGGTCGCAGGCGCAGACGATGCCCCGGGGCGGCGGAGCCAGAATCCGGCGGTTGTACGCGATGGTCCGGTAGACGAGGCGCATCAGACCCTGCACGGGCGCCAGGCCGAGCAGCCCGCCGAGCCAACGCCAGCGACTGTCTCCGAGAAGCCAAAGGAACCCCTCGATACCCGCGCGCAGCTCGTCGGACGCGGCGTCGTGAACCAGCATCTCGTTGTGGATCCCGGCCGCGGCGATCCGCTCGGCCAACTCGCCGTCGAACGACTGGTAGGGACGCCGGTGCCCGTCGTCGGCCAGCCCGAGCTCGCCGAAGCGGCGCGCGATCCAGCCGCACATCGGGCAGTCGCCGTCGTAGATGAGTGTCTTGGCCATCGCGTTCCTGCTCGCAGCAACCATTATCCCTCCGACGGGGGACAGGCACCAACAGGGGCAAGTCCGGGGACTGGCTCCAGCGGATGAGCTACAGCACCAGATGGCTGATGCGGCACCGCATCAGTTGGAGCCAGTCCCCGGCTTGCGGTAGTTGGTGCCTGTCCCCCGTCGAAGGGCATACCGACCTGCGCCCGCCAGCTCTGCAGCCCGTCGAAGGGCACCGAGACTGAAGCGGCCGGCGCCTCTGCCGGCCGTCGTCCCAGCCACGACCAACGGCCGGCAGGGGCGCCGGCGGCTTCAGAGAGGGCGACTAAAAAGCCCGCAGCGCCTCGAGGACCTTCGCCGGGTGGTCGGCCGCCTTGGGAACGCGACGCCAGTGCCGGACGACGTTGCCGTCCGGACCGATCCAGACCGTCGAACGGATCGTCCCGACCACGGTCTTGCCGTACATCTTTTTCTCGCCCCAGGCGCCGTAGGACTCCATCAGCGTCTTCTCCGGATCGGACAGCAGGGTGAACGGCAGGGAGTGGTTGTCGACGAACCTGCGGTGGGAGGCGCTCGAGTCCGGCGACACGCCGAGCACCACCGCGCCCATCGCCTCGATCTCTCCCCACAGATCGCGGAAGCCGCAGGCTTCCTTGGTACAGCCAGGCGTCTCGTCCTTCGGGTAGAAGTAGACGATCACGTGCCTGCCCGCGAAGTCCGACAGGCTGACGGATTGGCCGTCCTGGTCCGGCAGGGTGAACGTGGGGGCCTTCTTTCCTTCCTCGATCGCCATTCGTTGTCTCCTCGGGTCTCTCGCCTCCGCTCACCGGGCCTTCAGGCACCAGCGCGCAGCCTGGTCTTCAGGATCTTTCCTGTTGCCGTCATCGGCAACGCGTCGCGGATCTCCACGACCCGCGGGTACTTGTAGGCGGCGATGTTCTCCTTTGCCCAGGCGACGATCGCCTCCTCGGTGAGCTCCGAGCCGTCGGCCAGGACGACGAAGGCCTTGATCTCCTCACCCATCTTCTCGTCGGGAACCCCGATCACGGCGGCCAGCGAGATCTCCGCATGGCTCATGAGCACCTCCTCGACCTCCCGCGGATAGACGTTGAAGCCGCCCCGGATCACCATGTCCTTGGTGCGGTCGACGATGTAGAAGAAGCCGTCCTCGTCCATCGTGCCCACGTCGCCCGAGTGGAACCACCCGTTGCGTAGCGCCTCGGCGTTGGCCTCGGGCCGCTTGTAATAGCCCTTCATGATGTTGTGGCCGCGGATGACGACCTCGCCCCGCTCACCGGGCGGCACCGGCTCGTCGGCGGCATCCACCACCGCCATCTCGATACCCCAGACAGGTGTTCCGATGGACCCGGGCTTTCTCTCCTGATCGAGCTGATTGAACGACGCGACCGGCGACGTCTCGGAGAGACCGTATCCCTCCAGGATCGGCACCCGGAACCTGGCCTCGAAGTCGTGCAGAACCTGAACGGGAAGCGATGCGCCGCCCGAGACGCAGATACGGAGGTTCTCCTCGAGGTTCGCCAGGTCATGGTCGTCCGCCCGCGGACAGTTGAGCAGCCCCCAGTACATCGTCGGCACACCGGCGAAGAAGGTGACGTTCTCCTTCTCCATCGTTGCCAGAACGGCCTCCGCGTCGAATCGAGGCACCAGAACGAGTCTCATCCCGGCGGCGATACCGGCGTTGAGCAGGCAGGTCTGTCCGAAGGAATGGAACAGCGGAAGAACGACGAGGCCGATGTCCTCCGGCACACAGCGGCACATATCACGGCAGACCAGGGCGTTCATCACCATGTTCGAGTGCGACAGCTCGGCTCCCTTGGGCCGGCCCGTCGTGCCGGAGGTGTAGAGGATCACCGCCGTGCCGTCCGATCCGGTCTGCGCCGTCTCGAACAACGGCGACTGCCCGGCCATGATCGAGCCGAAGGTCTCGGCGCCCTCGATCGGCGAGGCCGCCGCTGGATCCGCCGTGATGACGATGAAGTGCTCGCAGCCGTCGACCTCGGCGAAGCCCGCCCAGCCCTCCTCGGCCATGGGCAGCTCGGCCGTGCCCTCGAAGCAGATGTAGGCCTTCGCGTCCGAGTCGGCGAGGTGGTAGGCGACCTCGCCCCGCTTGAACAGCACGTTCAGCGGAACGACGGCGGCGCCGGCCTTGAGGATGCCGTAGTAGGCGATCGGGAAGAACGGAAGGTTGGGGCAGGTCAGCGCCACCTTGTCTCCCCGCCCGATACCGAGCTTGCGCAGCCGGTTGGCCACCTGGTTGGCGGCGGCATTGACCTGGCCGTAGGTCAATCGGTGCTCGGCGAAGACGATCGCCTGGTGATCGGGCCTTCTGCGGGCGCTCTGCTCGAGAAGAACGGCGAGATTCAACATCGTCGGCTACCTTCGGAACCACCGAATCATAGTCGAACGATCGGCCTACTTGGCGTCGTACCAGGTGGGGCCGGAGCCCATCTCGACCAACAGCGGCACCTCGAGCTCCGCGACGCCCTCCATCTCACCGCGGACGATCCCGGAGACCAGCTCGAGATCGCCTTGCGGCAGCTCGATCACCAGCTCGTCGTGCACCGTCAGGAGCAGCGAGGCATCCGGCGCCTCGTCGCGCAGTCTGGCGTCGACCCGGATCATCGCCAGCTTCTGGAGGTCCGCCGCGGTGCCCTGGATCCTGGCGTTGATCGCCATGCGCTTGGCGTTCTCGCGCAGATTGCGGTTGCGACTGGAGAGCTCCGGCAACCATCGGGAGCGGCCGTAGAGCGTGGTGACCCGTCCCTCCGTCTCCGCCGCCTCCAGAGTCGAATCGACGTAGCGCTTCACGGCCGGATACTGGGCGAAGTACGCCTCGATGAAGTCCGCCGCCTCGCCGGGAGCGATGCCGAGATTCTGCCCCAGGCCCCAGGCGCTCATCCCGTAGATGATGCCGAAGTTGATCACCTTCGCGGCACGGCGTTGATCGGGATTGACCAGTAGCGGCGAGACACCGAAGACGGTCGCCGCTGTCGTCTGATGGATGTCGGCGCCGTCGCGGAAGGCCCCGATCAGCGCCTCCTCCCGAGCGATGTGGGCGAGAACGCGCAGCTCGATCTGGCTGTAGTCAGCCACCAGGAGGAGGCGACCCTCGGGCGCCCGGAAGG
This sequence comes from Candidatus Multivoradales bacterium, assembly GCA_965223875.1. Lineage (GTDB taxonomy): Bacteria > Acidobacteriota > Thermoanaerobaculia > Multivoradales > JAHEKO01 > CBDCXS01. Next base: position 1,427,432 of record OZ245024.1, read on the forward strand.
CCTTGCGGATCTTCTGACCGAGCTCGGTCCTCACCGGAATGTTCTGCAGGTTCGGATTCGAGGACGACAGCCTCCCGGTGGCGGCTCCGGCCTGGTTGTAGTGGGTGTGCACCCGGCCGTCGTCCCCCACCAGCGTCGGCAACGCATCGACGTAGGTCGACTTGAGCTTCGACAGCTCCCGGTAGCGCAGCAAGAGCTCCGGCAGCGGATAGCCACGCGCCGCCAGCTCCTGGAGGATCTCGGCGCTGGTCGAGTAGCTCTTGGTCTTGCGCGTCTTGCGCAGTACCGGGTAGCCGAGCTTCTCGAACAGAATGACGCCGAGCTGCTTCGGCGAGCCGATGTTGAACTCCTCCCCGGCAACCTCGTAGATCTCGGCTTCGAGCTCGCCGAGCTCTCCGGCGAGCTCTTCTGACATGGCGGCCAGGAATCCGGTATCGAGCTCGACTCCGGCCTCCTCCATACGCAGAACCACCGGTATCAACCGCTCCTCGATATCGCGATAGACCGTCTCGAGATCGCCCTCGAGCGCCGGCCGGAGCTCGGCGGCGAGCCGCCGCGTCAGCTCGAGCCGCTCGCCGGCGTAGCCGAGAAGCAGGTCCGAGCCCGGCATCGGGTCCTGGCCTTTTTCCCAGCCGGCGTCCTTGGCGGCCATCGCCCGATGCTCGAAGCGCTCGAAGGCGACCTCCTCGAGACTGAGCCCGCGCAGCGGCCGCGCCAGATGCGAAACCAGCATCGTGTCGAACAACGACGCCGAGATCGGCGCCTCACCTCCGGCGAGCCGGAGAACCTCCTTGAGATCGTGCCCCACGAGCTCGGCGTCGGTACCGGCCAGCCAGCCGCGCAGACTCTCGGCGACGGCATCTCGCATCCCCGGCAATCGGAAGTCGGCCCACAGCGTGTCGCCCGAGTCACCGCCCACCGCGAGGCCCAGGGGCTCCCCGGCCCCGGCGAGCGCCAGGTGGACCGGCGCCTCGAGCCGGGAGATCAGCCGCGGCCATTCAGCCGCGTCGTCCACCGCTGTCGCGGCCGCAAACTCCACCGGTTCCGACGCCGATGCGCCGCCCTTCTCGAGCTCCTCGACGAGCGAGAAGAACTCGAGCTCGCGATAGAGCTGCTTGAGCTCGTCGACGTCGGGCGGATCGTGCCGGAACTCGCTGGGATCGAAGCTCACCGGGCGGTCGACATGGATCGTCACCAGCTCCTTCGACAACTCGGCCTCGGCCCGCTGCTGCTCGAGGCCCTCGCGATAGCTCTTCCTCTTCACCTCGCCGGCGCGATCGAGCAGCTCCTCGAGCGACCCGTATTCCCGGATCAGAGCCACCGCGCCCTTGCGTCCGATGCCGCGCACGCCCGGTACGTTGTCGGACGCGTCGCCCTCGAGCGCCAGGACGTCGGTGACCTTGTCCGGCGCAACGCCGAAGTCTTCCTCGACCTCCGCCGGGCCGTAGACCTTGTCCCGCCCGGTGTGCATCAGGCTGACGTGCGGGCCGACCAGCTGCATCAGGTCCTTGTCGGCGCTGACCAGCACCACATCGTAGCCCTGCTCCACAGCGCTCGCCGCCAGGGTACCGAGGACGTCGTCGGCCTCGTAGCCCTCTTCCTCGCGGATGGGAATGCGGAAGCCCTCGATGGCGCGCCGGATGAGCGGAATCTGCGGCCGGAGGTCCTCCGGCATCGGACGGCGATTCGCCTTGTAGTCTTCGAACTTCTCCTTGCGCACCGTCGCTCCGGAGACGTCGAGAGCCACGCCGACGAGCTCCGGCTGCTCTTCGCGCAGGAGCTTGCGAAGCATGTTGACGAATCCGTAGACGGCGTTGGTCTCCTGTCCCTTCGAGTTCGACAGGTGCCGTATGGCGTAGAAGGCCCGGAAGATGTTCGAGTAGCCGTCGATCAGGTAGAGGCGCTGGCGGGGCTCGGCGGACATGGGGCGCCATTGTAGCTAGAATGCCGCCGTCCGGAGCGGCAGAGACGAGGAGCCAGACAGAGAATGATCGGACTGCTTTCCTGGATAGCGATCGGAGCCCTCGTTGGAGTGGCCGTACGGCTTCTGTTGCCGGGACCGAAGAGCTGGCCGATATCGCTGGGAACGGCGATCGCCGGGGCGCTCACCGGCGGAGTCCTGGCGACCCTGCTGGGAATGGGCGGCCTGGAAGAGCTCGATCCGCGGGCGTTGACCCTGGCGTTCCTGATGGCCGTTCTCGACGCGGTACTGGTACAGCTCGTGCGTGTCATGCGCGGCAGTGGGAGCGACGCCGAATGAATCGAGACCCGAAGAGTCGAAACCGAGTCGGCCGAGGCCGGCATCCGGTCATCCTGCTGGCGATCGCCGGAGCGCTGGGGCTGGCGGCCGTCTCCGAGCGAGCCACGGAGCTGCGCAATCTCGGTATCGCCCAGCTCGAGAACGAGAAGCCGGCCGAAGCCGCGAAGTCGTTCGAAGAGTTGACCCGCGAAGCGCCGCGGGAGCCTCTCGGCTGGGCCAATCTGGCGGTCTCCCACCTGCGCGGTCAGCAGACCCAGCAGGCCCAGGCGGCGATCACCAAGGCCCTCGAGATCTCCCCTGGCCGCCCCGATCTGCTCGCCATCCGGGCCGACATCGAGCAGTGGGCCGGCGACCAGAAAGCGGCCCTCGCCACCTACCTCGAGGCGGCACGGGCCGGACCGGACGAGGTCGAGATCCAGTACGCGCTCTACCGGCTGGCGAGCACCCTCGCCGGCGGACCGGCAGGAACCAGTGACGAGGTCGAAGAGGCGATCGACCTGTCGCTCGACAACCTGGCGCGTCTGCGCCCGGACAACATCGTCGTCATGCTGCACCAGGGGCAGCGGGCCGTCGTCCGAGGGGACCGGACCGCCGCGACCGGTGCCTACCTGAGGGTGAACGAGCTCCTCTGGCAGGCTCCGCCGATCGCCGAGAGGGCGATGCAGATGATGCTCGACGCTCTCGAGAGCGGCGAGCCCGATGCGGCGCGCACACCCGCCCAGCGCCTCAACAACGTGCTGGTGGTGACTCCGATGTACCAGCAGGGCTTGCGCGAGCTCGCCACCGGTATCCAGGGAATTCCCCTGCTGCGTTTCGACGATGAGGCCGAGCCGACCGAGTTCGGCGACGGAACGGACATCCGCTTCGAGGCCACCCGTCTCTTCGAAGGCGCGGTCCCGGGAGCGGCGATCGCGGTCGGCGATTTCGACGGCGACGAGCGTAGCGACACCGCCTGGATCGCCGCCGGAGAGCTGCGGCTCTCGGCGAGCACCGGCTCGGGCGTCGTGGCACTGGGCAAGGCCCCGCCGGGCGCGACCTCCCTGCGAGAGATGGACCTCGACAACGACGGTCTGCTCGACCTGCTCGCCTGGGGTGGCGGGCGGCTCGCCTTCTGGCGCGGCGAGCCGGGCGGCGCGTTCAGCGAGGCCACGGACGCCTTCGGGCTGGCGATCGGCGGAACCACGGCGGTGGCACTCGACTTCGACATCGAGGGTGACCTCGACCTGGTCGTGGCCGGTGGCTCGCCCCAGCCCAGTCTTCTGCGCAACAACCTGGCCGGACCGCTCGAGGACTTCGGCGCCAGAAGCCTCCCGGAGCTGCCGTCCAGCGACGTGCGGCAGGCGCTGGCATCGGACCTCGACCGCGACGGCGACCTCGACCTGCTGTTCGCGCACGACCGAGGTCTCTCCTATCTCGAGAACCTGCGCCAGGGCGAGTTCACCGACGCGACCGCGGCCGCGGGGCTGGCGGATCTCGGCGAGGTCAACGCCGTGACCAGCGCGGACCTCGACAACGATGGTTGGCCCGATCTGGTACTCGCCGGCGAGGGCCTGCGACTCCTGCGCGGTATGGACGGCACGTTCTCTGCCTGGGAGCTCGGGAAGGCGCTGCAGACCTCGGCCCACTTCGATTCGATCGAAGCGCTCGACGCGGACAACGACGGCCGTCTCGATCTCGCCGTCACCGGCGCCGCGGGTCTGGTCGTGATGGTCAGGCGCGACAGCGGCTTCGAGTTCGTGCCGATAGCCGGAGCGCCCGGGCAGGCCTCGGCCGTCCGGGCGGCCGATGTGGATCTCGACGGGGATCTCGACCTTCTCGTCGGAGGACCCGATGGGCTCCACCAGGCACGCAACGACGGCGGCAACGAGAACGCCTGGCTGTCGCTGCGACTGCGCGGCCTGACCAAGGGGAACAGCAAGAACAACGTATTCGGCTTCGGCTCGACGGTCGAGATTCTGAACGGCAGCGCCTACCAGTTCCGCGAGGCGACCTCCGAGGTCACCCACCTCGGCCTCGGTTCGCAGCCCCGGGCCGACATCGCGCGAGTCACCTGGACCAACGGCGTGCCGCAGAATCGCATCGACCTCGCCGCCAATCAGATCCTGGTCGAGGAGCAGCTACTCAAGGGGAGCTGTCCCTTCCTCTACACCTGGGACGGTGAGCGGGTCCGGTTCGTCACGGACCTGCTCTGGGGAGCGCCCCTCGGGCTGCCACTCGCCCCGGGTGTGTGGACCGGCGCCGATCCGAGCGAGCTGGTTCTCGTTCCGGGCGCCGCGCCGAGCGGCGGGCTCTACGACCTGCGCATTACCGAGGAGCTCTGGGAGGCGGCCCTCTTCGACCGTACCCGTCTCTGGATCGTCGATGCACCGGCCGATGTCGAGGTGGCCAGTGCGCTACGGGTCGTCCCCGGCGCCACGACTCCGGAGAAGGTCCTGGCGACACGGGACCTGCGCGCGGTGGCCCGTGCCTGGGACGGCCGCGGCGAGGACGTGACCTCCCGCGTTGCCGAGCGTGACGAGGTCTACGCCGACGGCTTCACCCGCAGTGCCTACCAGGGCGTGGCGAGCGAGCCGTGGTCCTTCACCTTCGAGCTCACTCCGGACCCGGATCAGGCTCCGGTCGGCCCCGTCCGTCTCCATCTCGACGGCTGGATCTTCCCGGCCGACGCGAGCCTCAACCTGGCGGTCGCCCAGCGCGACGATCTCGGCAATCCGCCACCTCGCCTCGAGGTCGAGACCAGCGACGGCTGGAGCGTGCTGATGCCGTCGATGGGCTTCCCGGCCGGCAAGACCAAGACCATGGTCGTCGACACGCCGCCGCTGCCTCGAGGCTCGCGCAGGCTCCGCATCGTCACCGGTCAGTGGCTCTCCTGGGACCGCATCGCCTGGTCGACGGCGCCGGCCGACGAGACGCCCAGAGTGGTCGCCCGGCTCGACCCGGCCAGCGCCGAGCTGCGCTACCGCGGCTTCTCCGCCATGGTGCGGCACTCTCCCAATGGGCCGCACGGTTTCGACTACGCGACGGTCGAGAGGGAATCGCCCTGGCTTCCCTTCCCGGGTCGATACACCCGCTTCGGTGACGTCGCCGAGCTGCTCGCGGCGATCGACGATCGCTACGTGGTGATGGGCGCGGGGGACGAGCTGGCTCTCCTCTTCGACGCCTCGGCCCTGCCCCCGGCCCCGGACGGCTGGAGCCGCTCGGTCTTCCTGGAGAGCCACGGCTGGGACAAGGACGCCGACCGCAATACCGGATCGGGCCTCTCCGTCGGACCGCTGCCGTACGCCGGAATGTCGAGCTACCCGTACGGATCGGGCGACACCTATCCTGCCCGGCTCGAGCCCTACCGAACGGAATGGCTCACCCGCATCGTCGAGTCGGCATCGCGAATCGGTCCGCGACGAGACACGGCCACGAGCAGCGCACCTCGCTAGGCCCACCGGGCATGAGCCTGGTCGCGCAGGGTCACTACGGATGTGGGGCCTGCGGCCCGCCGGCCTCCTAGTGGACGTAGCCCAGGGCTCTCAAGTCGCCGTCGCGCTCGCGGCTCACCGCGGCGGAGCGCGCTGCCTGCTCCACCGCCTCGAAGCCGATCAGCTGGAACGCGCCCGCCTCGTGAGGCGTCACCTCGACACCGAAACTCGAGTCTCAGACCTCGACGATCCCCAGTGGATGCAGGCCGGCTCCCTCGAAGATCCGCCGCCACGCCGGTTCGCCGCCACAGCCGCCCTCCACCTGCACCACGTCGAACGAGCCCCGACCGAGCATCGACATCTCGTAGCGACCGTCGACGAGGCGCCTGATTTCACTGTCCACCCGATGCACGGCACCATCGTAGGTGGCGTCGAGCCATGCGAGCTCGCGAGGACTCGCGGCCTTGGTCCCGCGCTCGGCCCAGCGCCATCCGGCCTTCGGCCGGCGCACTCGCTCATCGAGTAGAGCCGCCGAGTCCCTGTCGAAGGGGCGCGGTGCGTGGACGTCCATCAGATGGAGGTGGAGGAAGAAGGGATGCGGTCGATTCTCGTCGATCCACTGAATCGCCCGCGACACCATTGGCTCGGCTCTCGGCGAGGGTCGCTCGGATTGTTCGGAGCGCACGTCGATGGCCTGATCGAAGAGCGCTCCGAACGCGGTCCCCTCGTCGAGCCACCGATGCGCGCTGAGCAGAACCGTCCGTCTGCCGTTACGGGCCATCGCTACCGGTAGTGCGATCGCTCCGAATCGAGCCGCTGGAACGGCTCTGAAGCCGACTCGGCGGTGACCCGTGTGCTACAGGGCAGAATCGACTTTACGAAGTAGCGCGAGTAGAAGAGGCTCTGCATCGAGGCACGCGTGTGCCACGACTGCGAGTAGTGGTTGAGGAAGACCGCGCCCTCGGCAGCCAACTCATCGATGTGGGGCGTCGTCGACTTGTCGTAGCCGTAGGCCGACAGTCGATCCGAGCGCGGGGTGTCGACGACGATGAGCACGACATTCCGCGCCGGCTCAGGGCGGGGCGCTGCTCAGCAGCGCCGTCGCCAGGGCACCCAGAAAGGCCAGGCGGAGAATCGCCAGCGACTGCGACGCCGAAGGCGGCGATGATCTTGGGGCCGGAGACACGACGAAGCTCGCCGGAGACAGGAGACGCCGCAGGGCGTCCCACCTCGGAAAGCGTCGCCATTGCCGGGCCGTCCGGTCAGTGACCGCCTCCCGCCTGATGCCTCCGGGCCGAATGCCTCCGGGCCGCCGCGCCGCCTCCTAGAGATAGCCGAGCGCTTCGAGGGTGCGCCGGGTCTGCTCGTCGAGCTCCTGCCAGCTGGCCTCGGCGACCGGGTCCCACCTGTAGCCACGCAGACGCTTGTAGAGCCGGTCGGCGAGCCGCCGGGAGCTGCGCCCCAGATCGGAGAGAGCTCCCGGGTCCGCCACCAGGTCGAACAGCTCGGTACGTCGCATTTGCAGGCCCTGGGTCTTGACGCCGAGGCAGCGCCGCTCGGCGCCCTCGCCCCGGTCCAGAGGTGACTCGCACTCCTCGGTCCGGAAGGTCAGCCGACTGCCCTCCCGACGCCGGGGAAGGTCGATCTCGAAGGAGCTCCAGCGCGTCGGTACGTCGAGAGTCTGACGGGGCTCACCGTCGACCTCGACGTGGACGCGGCGTGGCTTCCGGTAGGCGATCATCTGGAACTCGAGTCTCCGCTCCTCGCTGTCGAAGTCGACGACATGCGGCACCCAGATACCGTCGGGGTCCGACGGCGGCTCGGTGACCACGAGCTGCACCAGGCCGCCGTCCTGTTCGACCAGCAGCGCCTTCTGGCTCTGCGGATAGACCACCTCGGCGTAGGCCTCGGTCGCAAGGACCAGGGCGGGGTCGAGGAAATACGGGGTCAGGCTCAGACCGGGAAGCTGCGCCGGGACTCCGATGCCTGCCAGATCGTAGAGCGTCGGCGCGATGTCGATACTCTGCACCAGCGAAGGGATGCGAATCGTCCGCTCGAGATCGGGGTGGACGACGATGAGCGGCACGAACAGGCCCTCGGGATAGATCTGCTCGTGGGCCATCATGTCGTGGTCGAGGAACTCCTCCCCGTGATCCGAGGTGATGATCACGGTGGTGTCGTCGGCGACGCCGAGGTCCTCGAGCTGGCGGAAGAGTTGCTCCAGGACCGCGTCGGCGTAGAGAATCGAGCCGTCGTAGAGAGCCTCGAAGTACTCGACCGAAGCGGGATCGATCTCGTCCAGGCCACGATTGAAGCGATAGAGAAGCTCGCCCTCGGAAGCCAGCTCCGAGCCCGGCTCGCCCTCCCAGAAGGCGCGACGATAGGGCTCCGGCGGCTCGTAGGGGTCGTGGATCGAGTAGGTATGGAGGAAGACGAAGAACGGATCGTCGGGCTCCAGGTCACCGATGAAGGCGAGCCCACGCCCGAACGTACGCTCGATGTCGCGGTCGTCCGAGTAGGGCGTATCGGTGAACTCGTCGAAGCCCCGGTCGAATCCGAATCCACCCGCCACGTAGCCGCCCTCGGTGTGGCCGGCCGTGCGATAGCCGGCGGCCGAGAACCGCTCGGGAAGCGTCTCGATCTCCGGCGAGAGAACCGCCGCCGGAGGAAACACACCGTGTTGACGCGGGTAGTACCCGGTGAACATCGACATGTGCGAGATCAGTGTCGACGGAAACTGCACGACCGCGCGTTCGAAGACGACCGCTCCCCGCTCGACCAGATCATCGAGAAACGGCGTCGTGTCGCGCTCGTAGCCGTACACGCCGAGGTGATCGGCGCGCAGCGTGTCGAGCGAGATGAGCACATAGCCCCGGGTCGCCCGTGGCGCGAATCCCTCGGCCGTCGGCTCGACCGGCGCCGGCGGTGGCGACGGAGGAGGCTCGGAGCAGGCCGCGGCGAGAACAAGCCCGACCGCCAGTAGAGCTCGGCGATCCCGCATCCGGCGCAGCCTACCAAGGATTCCGGCCACTGGTCCGGTCAGGGTTTCCAGGATCGCTCGAGGCGCTCGAGGAAGCGATCGAGAGGCAGTGTGTTGATCACCTCGTCGGGGGTCAGCCAGGCTCGCTGAGCCTGCTCGATGCCGTAACGGATCAGGTCGAGCTGCGCCGGCGTGTGGGCGTCGGTCGAGATCACCAGCTTGACGCCGAGCTCGCGAGCCTTGATGAGATTGGTATCCGAGAGATCGAGCCGCTCGGGATGGGCGTTGAGCTCCATCGCCACGCCGTTCTCCCTGGCGCAGTGCAGGATGTCGTCGACGTCGACATCGATCGGACGACGGCGCCCGATACGCCTCCCGAACGGATGGCCGACGATCTGTACCGCCGGATGCTCGATGGCGCGCACGAGCCGCCGGGTCTGCTCGGCTCGCGGTAGCTGGAAGCGCGAGTGGATCGACACCAGCACCAGATCGAGCCGCTCGATCATCTCGTCTTCGAGATCGAGAGACCCATCGGCGAGGATGTCGATCTCCATCGAGGCGAGCAGGCGGATCTCGTCATGGCGCTCGCGGAGGGTCTCGATCTGGGCGAGCTGGAGCTCGAGCGCCTCGGCATCCATACCGCCGATCATGGCCAACGCCTTCGAGTGGTCCGAGATGGCCATGTACTCGTACCCCCGGGCGACACAGGCTTCGAGCATCTCCTCGATCGAGACCTTGCCGTCCGACCAGGTCGAGTGCATGTGGAGATCGCCGCGCAGGTCCGCCAACTCGACGACCCGCGGCAGCTCGCCCTTCTCCGCCGCCTCGATCTCGCCCCGGTCCTCACGCAGCGTCGGCAGAATCCAGGGGAGCCCGACCGCCGCGTAGATGTCCTCCTCCTCGGGTGCCGGGACCCTCCCCTCCTCGAAGCGGCCTTCCCGCTCCTCGTCCTCCGCCCGGCGCTCGAACAGGCCGTACTCGGACAGGTGCATGCCCCGGTCGAGTGCGCGCTGGCGCAACTTGATGTTGTGCTCCTTCGAGCCGGTGAAGTAGACCAGCGCGGCACCGTAGCTCTCGGCAGGGACGACCCGCAGGTCGACCTCGAGCCCGGAGGCCAGGATGACCGAGCTCCGGGTGTCACCCGCCATGTCGACTTCGGCGACACCGGGGTCGTCGAGAAAGGCCCGCATGACCGGGGCGCCGTCGTCCGCGACCGCCAAGAGGTCGATGTCGCCCACCGTCTCCTTGCGGCGCCGATAGCTGCCGGCGACCTCGACGCGCTCGACCCCCGCGACCGCCCGCAACCGCTCGAGCAGGGGTTCGACGAGCCGATCCGCCACGGAGAGGCCGAAACGCCGGGTGTTCTGCCTGAAGCGCTCGATGCCCGAGAGGATCTTCTCCTGGCTCTTCACGCCGAAGCCGGGCAGCTCCCCGATCAGGCCGGACCGGGCCGCGGCCTCGAGATCGTCGACCGACTCGATCCCCAGCTCGACCCAGAGCCTGCGTGCCTTCTTGGGCCCAAGTCCAGGGAGCCTCACGACCTCGATGAGCCGCGGCGGGACATCCTTGCCGAGCTCGTCGAGAAGCGCGAGCCGGCCGGTCTCGACAAGCTCCTCGATGTGGCGAGCCAGATCCTTGCCTATCGAGGGGAGCTCGGTCAGATCGGCCTTCTGGCCGACGAGCTCGGTGAGCTGCGTCGGAAGCTCGGCGACGAAGCGCGCCGCGTTGCGGTAGGCGCGGACGCGGAACGGGTTGGCGTCCTGAATCTCGAGCAGATCGGCCATCTGCCCGAGAACCCGCGAGATCTCGAGATTTACCATCGCCGAGCGGAAGGCGACAGTAGCACGTCATGGCGGCCCCTCCGGGGCCGGCGACCTCGCCCGGGCTATGCTTGTCGCCACATGGCGAGCTTGATTCCGGAGGTTCCCGAGGAGATTCCCCGGACCAGCGGGGTGATCGCCGCATGGATCGGACGCGGCATCATGCGGCTGATGAAGTGGCGGGTCGTCGGGGTCGTGCCGCGCGAGCCGAAGCTCGTCCTGATCGTCGCGCCTCACACCAGCGCCTTCGACTTCATCATCGGCCTGGCCGCGAAGTGGGCCCTTCGACTCGAGACTTCGTACCTCGCCAAGGAATCCCTGTTCCGCTGGCCCCTTTCGATCCTGATGCGCCGGACCGGCGGTATCCCCGTCGACCGCTCGACCAGCCACAATCTGGTGGAGCGGATGGCCGATCTGTTCGCCGCGCGGCAGCAGATGGTCCTCACGATCGCGCCCGAGGGCACCCGCCAACGCGTCGACGTGTGGAGGACCGGTTTCTACCGCATCGCCGAGGCGGCGAGCGTGCCGATCCTGCCGGTGGCCCTCCACTACGGCGACCGGCGGATCGAGTTCGGACCGACCCTGACGCCGACAGGCGACGCCGACGGCGACATGGCGAAGCTGCGCGCCAGGTACGCCGGTATCGCGCGGCGCGACGATTGACGGCGGCGGCCCCGAGACGGCGACTCGAGGGCGGCGTTCCGGAGCCGCGTCCTCACGAGCCCGCGAGCAGTGCCCGCAGCCCTTCTTCATCGAGCACCGTCACCCCGAGCTCCTCGGCCTTGCCGAGCTTCGAGCCGGGGTTCTCGCCGACCACGACGTAGCTGGTCGCCTTGCTCACCGACGAGACGACTCTCCCACCGGCCGACTCGACCAGCTCCTTGGCCTCCGAACGGCTCATCGACGTGAGTCCGCCGGTGAAGACCAGCTTCAGCCCCGCCAGGGCGTCGCCGACAGCCCTCCTCTCGGCCTCCTCAACCTCGACCTTCGCCAGCAGGCGATCGAGAGCCTGCCGGTTGAGCTCCCCGTCGAAGAAGGTACGGATCTGCTCGGCCATGCGGGGACCGACGCCGTGAACCTCCTGAAGTGCCTCGTCGCTCGCCGTGTAGACGCCGTCGAAGGTGCCGAAGTGCCCCGCCAGGTCGCGCGCCACGGTCACCCCGACCTCGGGCACGCCGAGTCCGTAGAGAAAACGCGCCAGCTCGGGCCGGGCGCTCTCGGCGATCGCGCCGACCAGGGCATTGGCCGAGGTTTCAGCGAGTCCGGGGAGCTCGACGAGCCGATCGGCGGTCACATCGTAGAGCTCGGCGAGCTGATGCACGAGCCCCTCTGAGACCAGCAGCTTGGCGGTCTCGGCTCCGAGGCCTTCGATGTCGAGGGCATGACGCGAGCCGTAGTGGATGATCCGGCCGGCGAGCTGCGCCGGGCACTCGAAGGCGTTGGTGCAGACGGTGAACGGTCCCCTCTCGACCAGCTCGGTCCCGCACGACGGACACTCGCTCGGCATCCGGAACCTGCGGCTCCGGCGCCGCCCGGGCTCGGGAATGACCTCGAGCACCTGCGGGATCACGTCACCGGCGCGCTGGATTCGCACCCGGTCGCCCTCGCGCACGTCCTTGCGCTCGACCTCCTCGCGATTGTGGAGAGTGGCGCGACTCACCGTGACACCGCCGATCTCCACCGGCAACATCAGGGCGACCGGCGTGACCACGCCGGTGCGTCCGACGCTCGCGGCGATCCGCTCGACCCGGGTCACCTCCTTGCGCGCCGGGAACTTGTAGGCGAAGGCCCATCGGGGATGGTGGGAGGTCTCCCCCATCTCGTCGCGCGCGGCGATATCGTCGAGCTTGATGACCACGCCGTCGATCTCGTAGCCGAGATCGTCCCGACTCTCCATCAGCTCGGCGTGGAAGGCGACGATCTCCTCGAGGCCGGCGACCCGCCGCGGCCGGTCGTTCACCTTGAGGCCCCAGTCACGCAACGCCCCGAGCACCTCCCACTGCGTCGCGATCGGCTCGCCGTCGTTGTAGAGGATGTCGTAGACGAAGATGTCGAGCGGACGCTCGGCGGTCGCCTGCGGGTCGAGCTGGCGCAGCGCCCCGGCGGCCGAGTTGCGCGGGTTGGCGAAGGGCTCCCGACCATCGGCCACCAAGCGCTCGTTGAGTGCCTCGAAGGCCGCGGTGTGCATGATCACCTCGCCGCGCAACGCCAGGGTCGGCGGAGCGGGGCGCACCTCCTCGTGCAGGCGCAACGGCACGGCGGCGATGGTGCGGACATTCTCGGTGATGCCCTCGCCCCGCCGTCCATCCCCACGCGTCGATGCGCTCACCAGCAACCCATGCTCGTAGACCAGCTCGAGGGAGGCCCCGTCGAACTTGGGATCCATGACGTAGCTCGCGTCCTCGCCGACGGCGCCGCGGACACGCTTGTCGAACCTCTCCAGCGTTTCGAGCTTCTCCCCCGAATCGAGCGACAGCATCGGCGCGCGGTGTTCGACCGTCTGAAATCCCTCGAGGAGCGCCCCGCTGACCCGCTGGGTGGGCGAGTCCGGCGTCACCAGGTCGGGACGGGCCTCTTCGAGGGCTCGCAGCTCACGATGCAGAGCGTCGTAGGCGCCATCGGCGATCTCGGGCGCGTCGAGCACATAGTAAAGATGATCGTGACGGCGGATCGTCTCCCGTAGCTCGGCGATCCGTGTCTCGGCCTCGGCCCGCGCCTCGGAATCGGGAGCCGCCCCGTCGTCACTCATGGCGCGAAGCATACATCCGGCCGGGCCATCGATCGGTATCGAGGTCCACGCCGCCCTCGGAGCCGATCAACGGCCCCCGAGGCTCGCGCGCAACAGCAGTCCGAGCCGGGCACCGACGCCCAGCCGGAGCGGCGAGGATCTCGTGTCTCCACCGCTCAACTCCCCACCGGAGGTCTCGATCCTGTCCCACAGGGCGAGACCGGCCAGTCGGAGATATCGCGCCGCTCGACGGAAGCCGGCGGGCAGCTCCCGGACCGGTAACGGCGAGTCGAGCGCCGGCCGGATCCGGGCCAGCTCCGAACGCACGGCGGCCCCGGTCCGAGCCGCGTCTGCCGGCTCACGAAGATCGCCGGGCGACGGAAGCTCGAGACGCGGCAGCGACGCCTGGTCCCGGCGCACCGCCTCCCCGAGATCGAGCAGTCCGCGCAGCCGAACGAGCGCCGCCCACTGCTCGGCCAGACCGGACGACGGCTCGGAGCCGACGAGAGACAGGCCGAGTGCCCTGGCGATCTGCGCCGCCTCGGCCGCCACTTCATCGACCGTATCGAGCCGCGGGCGCACCGCCCGTCGACGGGCGGCCGCCAACAGCAGGTCGAGAGACTCGCGGGGCCAAGGGCGCCGAGTCTCCTCGATCGCCATGCCGACGAAGACGGGCTGTCCGGGCGGATCACCGTCGAGCGCCTGCTCGAGGCCGAACTCGAGGCGGTTCAGGGCGGCCAGCCGCTCCCCCTCCACTCCCGTCTGCCGGGCGAAATCGAAGAGCGTCCGGACCCAGGTGGTGAGTACCTGGCAACGAAACCGCTCGGCGCCATTCACCAGGATCAGGGCCGGCGCGAGGTCTCCGAGGGCATCGCGCGTCACTTCGGCGCAGACTCGATGGGCGGTCGCCGGGTCGGGATCGTCGAGCGGCTCGCGGATGTGATCGGTCAACCGGGCGTGACGACTCCTGCCGAGAGCGTCGGCCCGCCAGGAGTCGTCGGGATGGTGCTCCCGTGAGTCTCCGTCGGCAGCCTCTTCGGGGGCTCCGCCCGGTTGGCCGAGAAGGCTCTCTCTCACCATGGCGGCCGCGCTAGTCGGCCGGTCCCGGCGCGGCGGGTGCTACCAGCACCTTCGACGCCGCGCGATAGCCGAGGTTGAAGCTGCGCCCCTCCAGTCGGATCTCCACGGTGTCGGCCGCCTCGTTGCGCGCCGCGACCTCGACGACGATCCCCGGCCGCAGGCCGTTGCGCTCCAGGAACTGCAGGAACTCCGGCCGCTGGTCGATCACCCGTGCCACTCTGATCTCCTCCCCCACCGGACAGAAGAGCAGATCGGAGAGCTCCCTCTGAGCCAGCTCTCCCTGGGCGTCGGGGATCGGATCACCGTGCGGATCGGTCACCGGGTAGCCGAGCATCTCGTCCATGCGCCCGATGAGCGCGTCCGAGACCACGTGCTCGAGGCGCTCCGCCTCGCCGTGCACTTCGCTCCAGTCCATCTTCATCACCTGCACGAGAAAGAGCTCGATCAGGCGATGTCGACGCAGCACGTGCACCGCCGCCCGACGTCCCTCGTCGGTGAGCCGGACACCGCTGTAGGGCTCGTAAGCGACCAGCCCGTTCTCGGCCAGACCCTTCATCATCGCCGTGACCGTGCCCGGCGCGACGTCGAGAGCCGCCGCCAGGGTCCCGGTCGATACCCGCCGCCGGGCGCCCTCCTGCTCGGCGAGCAGGATCGACTTCAGATAATCCTCGACCGTACTGGTAGGCATCGTTCCGGGGTTCGTCGGCGCCGCGATCGTCCTTCGGACGACGACGGGTACCTTGCCATTGTACTTGACTTTGACGGGGCTCAATCTATAATTTTGAGTACTCAAAACCTCCCTGCCGACAAGGTGGCCACCAGGGCGCCCGAGGACAGGGAGCCCGAGGAACTCCGGATGCCGACCCGCCTCACCCGCCGATCACTGCTTCACGCCGCCGGAGCCGGCTCGCTGGCGGCTGGCGTCGGTGCTCTCGCCGCCTCCGAGGAGACGTCGAGCGAGGCCGGTCAGGCGCCGCTCGCGGCCCACCACGACCCCCACTCGATGGGAACGGTCGGCCGCATCGATACCTCCCTGTTCGATCCCACGGCCTTCCTGCGTACCTGGAACTTCTCCGACCTGGACGCCGCCGAGAGGGCCAACGTCTACCGCGAGAGCGCTCTTCCCGACGGCACGCGCCTGCGCGAGTACGACATCTACGCCGTCGATCGGGAGATCGAGATCGCTCCGGGCGTCTACTTCCCGGCCTGGACCTACAACGGCCAGGTCCCCGGACCGACCATCAGGGCCACCGAGGGCGACACCGTCCGCATCCGCTTCGTCAACCAGGGCTCACACCCTCACACCCTCCACTTCCACGGCTGGCACCACCCGGAGATGGACGGCGCCCTGCCGGACCAGCAGGTGGTGCCGAACGGGGAGTTCCTCTACGAGTTCAAGGCCGAGCCGTTCGGGGTCCACCTGTACCACTGCCATGCGGTGCCGCTGAAGCGCCACATCCACAAGGGGCTGTACGGGGCCTTCATCGTCGATCCCGTCGAGCCTCGACCCGCCGCCGACGAGCTCGTCATGGTGATGAACGGCTTCGACACCAACTTCGACGGCGACAACGAGGTCTACGCGGTCAACACCGTCGCCTTCCATCACATGCACGAGCCGGTGCAGGTCAGGGTCGGCGAGCTGGTGCGGATCTACCTGGTCAACCTGACCGAGTTCGATCCGATCAACAGCTTCCATCTCCACGCCATGTTCTTCGACGTCTTCCGCACCGGGACGCAGCTCACGACGACCGAGACCACCGACACGATGATGCTCTGCCAGGGAGAGCGCGCGATCCTCGAGGCACGCTTCCGCTACCCCGGCCGGTACATGTTCCACGCCCACCAGAGCGAGTTCGCCGAGCTCGGATGGATGGGGTTCTTCGAGGCCCGGGAATGACGGCTACGGGGAAGCCTTCGGTCTGGCTCTGGGCGCTTCTGCCGCTCGCCCTGCTGGCCCTGCTCCTCGCGGCCATCGTCGCACTCGACCCGGCGCGCTCGTTGGCGAGCGGAGCGCCGCCGGTGGAGACAGTGGTCTTCCAACGCGTCACCCTGGCCGAAGGCGGCATCCGGGCAACGGTGATCAACGACGGCCCCGATCCGGTGACCATCTCCCAGGTCCAGGTCGACGAGGCCTACTGGACCTTCGAGATGGATCCCGCCGGACCGCTCGAGCATCTTGGCCGTGCGACTCTCGACATTCCCTATCCCTGGGTCGACGGCGAGACCCACGAGCTACGCCTGATCACCGAAACCGGCGTCACCTTCGACCACGAAATAGCGGTCGCCGTCGAGACGCCGACACCCAGCCCGCGGTTCTTCGCTCTCTTCGCGCTCATCGGCCTCTACGTCGGCGTCATTCCGGTCTGTCTCGGACTCCTCTGGTACCCGATGGTCGGACGACTCGGGCGGGGAGCCCTCGATTTCGTTCTCGCTCTCACCGTCGGCTTGCTGATCTTCCTCTTCATCGACACGCTGCACGACGGTCTCGAGGCCGCCGCCGAGGTCGCCGCGTCCTACCAGGGCGTCGTCCTCTTCCTGGGTGTCGCGGCCCTCGCCTACCTGGGTGTCGAGTTTCTCGGGCGGCGGCTGCGCAGTCACTCGGCCTCCGGCTCGGGCGCCTGGGCGACCGCCCTGACCGTGGCCGTCGGTATCGGTCTGCACAACTTCGGCGAAGGGCTGGCGATCGGAGCCGCCTTCGCTCTCGGCGAGGCGACCCTGGGAACGCTGCTGATCGTCGGCTTCACGCTGCACAACACCACCGAGGGCCTGGCGATCGTCGCGCCGCTGGCGAAACGACCGACATCGCTCGCCAACCTGATCTTCCTCGGTGTCGTCGCCGGCGTACCCACGGTTCTCGGCGGCTGGATCGGCGGCTTCACCTACTCACCCGTCTGGGCCATCGCCTTCCTCGGTGTGGGTGCCGGCGCTCTGGCTCAGGTGAGCGTGCAGATCCTCCGCGGCACGGCCGGAGACCGAGCGATGGGTGACTTCCTGACCACGCGGCCAGTCCTCGGAGGTCTGATCGCTGGGATGGCCGTCATGTATGTCACCGGGATGCTGGTCGGTTGACCCGAAGGAGTGACGAGGTGAGCAAGGAACTGAAGAAGCTGCTGCCGCAGGTCGCCGTTCTCGTCGCCCTCGGTGCCCTGGCGCTGTCGCTCGGCGTCGCCTCGGGCGAGCCCGCGTTCGAGCTGACCGTGCGCGCCCGGGACATGGCCTTCTACGTCGATGGCGACCCGCGCCCGAATCCGCCGATCGTCCTCCCCCTCGACCAGCGAGTCCGCCTGACCTTCGTCAACGAGGACCGCGGGGTCCAGCACGACCTGATCCTGGCGGATCTCGATGTCCGTTCCGGGCTCCTCCCGGGCGACGGCTCGAGCCAGGTCCTTCGCTTCCGGACGCCCCGGACGGGAGCCACCTCGAGCTACACGTGCTCGCTCCATCCGACGATGATGGCGGCGCTGCTCGAGGTCCGTTGACCTGCACCGGCCGAATCCTACGGGCATCGTTCCCATGCCGCAACGCGCGAAGGCAGCTCGCGGTCTCGGACCGCTCCTGACGGCACTGGCGCTATCCGCAACGACCGTCGCGGCGCAGGATCAGGGCGCCTCTCCCGAGGTTGCCACGGGCGGCACCGGAGAGCCCGCGGAGACCCTGGTCACCGACCGGCCCGACTTCACCGAGAGCGTCGTCAGTGTCGCTCCCCGGCGTGTGCAGGTCGAAGCCGGCTACACCCATGAGGAGAAGGACAGCGAAGCGAGCGACGCATTCGGCGAGCTCCTGCTTCGTATCGGCCTGTCGGAGCGGGTCGAGCTTCGTCTGGCGCCCAACTCCTACCGCCGTGAGCTGCCTCGCGGCGGCGACGATGCCGAGGGACGCGAAGACCCGTCGATCGGTATCAAGCTGGAAACCGGCCACGGAGGCGACGCGCCCTCCCTGTGGAAGCCGGCAACGGCCCTGCTGCTCGGCACCACTCTTCCCCTCGGCGACTCCGAGGTGACCTCCGACGAGTTCCTCCCAGCGGCCATCCTGGCTCTCGAATGGGAGCTCGGCGGCGGTGCCGGGATCGGCTCGAACATCGGCGCGGCCGCCGAGACCGACGAGCTGGGCCGCTTCGTCACCGGTGTCTTCAGCGTCGCGCTGGGCTTCGATCTGGGCGGCGCCTGGGGCGGCTTCGTCGAGTACTACACCTTCGTTCCGGAGGGGTCGGAGCGCCAGGCCCAGCATTTCTTCGATACCGGCCTCACCTTCCAGATCTCGGACGATTTCCAGCTCGATGCGCGCATCGGTACCGAGGCGGGAGGTGAGACCGACTGGTTCGCCGGCGTCGGCCTCGCCTATCGCTGGTAGCTGAGGGTCGACAGCTGAGGGTCGAGGTCGCGGTAGCCAGCCGGCCTAGTGCGTCTCGCCCGGTGCCAGGGTCACCACCTCGCAGGCGAGCTCTCGATCCGCCAGCTCCCGCTCCAGCTCCTCCGGCCGCCCGGTGAGCACGGGGAAGGTTCCCCAGTGAATCGGGACCACCTCGCGCACACCCAGGTACCTGCAGGCCACGGCGGCCTGCTTCGGGTCCATGGTGAAGAGGTCGCCGATCGGCAGGAAGGCGAGCTCCGGGCGGTAGTACTTGGCGAACAGCTGCATGTCGGTGAACAGGGCCGTGTCGCCGGCGTGGTAGAAGGTGTACCCGGAGGGCATCTGGACGATGAACCCCGACGCCGTGCCCCCGTCGACGACGCGATCGCCGTCGACGATGCCCGACGAGTGATCCGCGCGCACCTGGGTGACGCGCATCCCGAGCACGTCCTGAGCCCCGCCGAGATTCATCGGCGAGGTGTTGCGGACTCCCTTGGATTCGAGCCATAGGCAGATCTCGAAGTTGGCGACGACGACCTCAGGCTCGTGCTCGAGGCAGATGTCGACAGCATCCGCGATGTGGTCCGGGTGCCCATGGGTGATCAGCACGGCATCGAGGCGATCGAACGCGTGGAGCTCCTCCGGGCAAGCCGGGTTCGACGCCACGAAGGGATCGATCAGCACGGCCTCCCCGCCGGGGAGGTCGAAGCGCACCGTCGAGTGGCCGTAGTAGGTGAATCGGGGTCTGTCGAGGTCAACCATTTTCATCTCCTTGTCGCATCTCAGACTACCCCAGCGCCCCTTCCTCGCCAAAGCGACGAAAGGGTGACAAGGGCCTTCCGAGGTCCGACCCACGCGGGTGGGTCCAGGCCTACCCGTGTGACTGTTTGACGCTCCGACGCCACCTCGGTATCTTCGACCTGGATCGTACGCGGGACTCTCGGTATGTCAGGCAGCGAACGGATCAGCGAAGTGGGTGGACGCCGCTCGAGGCTGTCGCGGCTCGGCCTGGTTCTGGGCAGCGGCGCCGTGGCGGTGTTGGTGCTCTTCCACGTCGCGCTGTTCGCCCGCCGTATCGAGGACCTGTCGATCCTCCAGCCGGCGATCGCCCTGCAGTGGCTCGCCACGATCGGCCTTCTGCTGTTCCTCGGCTACTTGCGCCGCAAAGGTGTACCGCTGTTCGCCGGTCGCTCGGCCCTGGCCTTGTGGCTGCTCGTTCTGTTGCTCCACCTGGTGCCGGGAACGCCGACGACGCTGCTCGACTGGGAGCACACCGACCTGCTGCTGGCGCTGCCGACGACCTGGCTCGTTGCGGCTGTCCTGTTGCTCGCGGTACTTCAGGTCCTCGCCGGCGCGTCGGCTCCGCGGCCCGACGACGGCATGCGGCGCCTGCATCGGCGACGCGGCCCCCCGCGGATCGACCCCGGGATCGATTCCCGGCTCTTCGCCAGGCCTCCACCCCCCGCTCGGATCGGCTGAACCCGAACCGTAGCCGCCGTCGCGCCATCGCGACGGCATCCTCGACCAGTCCCGGAGCGACTCCGAGACACTCTCCCCCGAGGAGGTGGAGACAAAATGACCGAACCAACGACCCTCGGGTCCCTACACCAGGTGATCCTGTACCTGCCGGCCGTCACAACCGTCCTGTCGGCCCTCTTCTGCTATCAGCTCTTCTCCCGCTACCGCTCCAAGGGGGGTGGCCTCCACCTCCTCTGGTGGGGCATTGGCATGGCCACCTACGGCATCGGAACGTTCACCGAGGCCTACACGTCCATCTTCGGCTGGAGTCCGGCCGTCTTCCGTACCTGGTACGTCGCGGGCGCCTTTCTGGGCGGCTATCCGCTCGCCCAGGGCTCCATCTACCTGCTGATGAATCGCAAGTTCGCACATCGCTCGGCCATCGTCGCGACGACGGTGATCGTGGTCGCATCGCTCTTCGTCATCATGACTCCCCTCGACACGGCGTCGGCCGAGATCCATCGTCTCTCCGGAGAGGTCATCGAGTGGAGCGGCGTACGCCTGGTGAGCCCCTTCATCAACATCTACTCCCTGCTGTTTCTCGCCGGTGGCGCCGTGGTGTCCGCGCTGCGCTTCCGCAAGGCTGGCAACCTCCGTCACCGCTACGTCGGGAACATCCTGATCGCGATCGGGGCCATCCTCCCGGGCATTGGGGGCAGCATGACCCGCGCCGGCTACGTCGAGGTGCTCTACATCACCGAGCTGCTCGGACTGTGCCTCATCTACGCGGGCTATCGCATGAACATCAGGAAGCCCGCCGCCGTGGCCCAACCCAGAGGGGTCCTCAAGGCCGCGGTGGTGTCGGCTGCCATCGTGCTCCTGGCGCCCACCCTGGTCATCGCCAGTGACGTCGAGGAGACTCCGACCCCCGAAGAGACCGCCAGCGAGGCGGCCGAAACCGCCGACGGCGCCGAGGCTCCCGCAGACGAGGCGACGGGCGTCTTCTTCGGCACCACCACGGTGACGGCGACCGGCAGTCGCACAGAGTCCTTCAGCGTTCCGGTTCCGGTGATCGTGATCGAGGACATCGAGGAACAGGAGCCCGACAACGCCGCCGACCTCCTGCGCGCCCAGCCCGGAGTCGACGTCAACGGCATCGGACCGAACCAGGCTCGGCCGATCATCCGCGGGCAACGAGGCCTGCGGGTCCTCTTCCTCGAGAACGGGCTGCGCATGAACAACGCTCGTCGACAGAGTGACTTCGGCGAGATCCCCGGCCTGGTCGACATCGAGTCGGTCGAGTCGGTCGAGGTCGTCCGTGGCCCCGCCTCGGTGCTCTACGGAACCGACGCGATCGGCGGTGTCATCAACCTGGTGACGGCCACCCCGACCTGGGGAGAGAGCGTCCACGGCGGCGTGCGTCTGCGTGGCAGCTCGGCCGGAGAACAGCTCAAGGGAACCGCGAGTGTCGCCGGTGCCGGCGAGTCGATCGCCTACCAGATCGGCGCCACCTGGCGTGATGCCGGAGACTACGACGCTCCGGCCGGGAGCTACGGCGACATCACTCTCGACGACACCACGACGGTGGTCGACACGGGTGTGCAGGACCAGAGCCTCTGGGGTCGCTTCGACTATCGGTTGAACGACCGCAGCGATCTCTTCCTGCGCTTCAACCGCTACCGCGCCGAGGACGCCGGCTTCGGCTTCGTCGAGCCCGAGGAGCTCGGTGAGGGCGACGACTTCCGCATCCGGATCACCTACCCATTCCAGGACTTCGACAAGCTGGCGTTCGGCTACGAGGGCTACGGGCTCGAGACCGGAATCGCCGACGGCTTCGAGGGTCGTCTCTACTACCAGAAGAACAAGCGCCAGCTCGCCAACGACATCTTCATCAACATCGGACCGATATTCCCGTTCGCACCCGACTCGAGCGTGCAGGCCGACACCGAGAACTTCACCGATCTCGAGACCCTCGGCACCCGGCTTCAGGCGACCAAGTCGCTGGGAGATCGGAACCTCCTGACCTACGGCGCCGAGCTCTTCCGGGACGACTCCTTCAACACCGACCTCTCCACCACCACCACGACACTGCGCTTCCCGTTCCCGCCCTTCGAGGTTCCGATCGTCGACACCGACGACATCGCCAACGCGCCCAACGCCACCAACACCAGCTACGGCGTCTTCGCCCAGGACGAGCTCCTGTTCGACAAGCTGGCGGTGACCCTGGGGGCGCGCTACCAGACCGTCGACACCCGTGCCGAGGACACCCCCGGCTGGGACACCGACGGGCTCGACTTCGACGACAGCTCCCTGGTCGGAGCGGTCAACGCGCTCTACCAGGTCTCTCCCACCTTCAACCTGGCGGGATCGGTGGGTACCGCCTTCCGCGCGCCGAGTATCATCGAGAGGCTGTTCAACGGTCCGACGCCCGAGGGAGCCGGCTATCAGATCCTCAACCCGAACCTGAAGTCCGAGGACAGCTTCAACTACGACATCGGATTCAAGTACCTCGATCGGCACGCCTACCTCAACGTCACCTACTTCAAGAACGAGATCGACAACGGCATCATTCAGTACTTCCTCACCGACGACGAGATCGCCGAGCTGCCCGAGGACGTCCTCGATGAGATCCGCATGCTCGGTCCCAACACCTTCGTCGTCCAGCAGCGCAACATCGAGGAGCTGCAGTACGAGGGCGTCGAGCTCGACGGTGGCTACCGCTTCGACAACGGGCTGTCGTTCGGTGGGAACTACACCTGGATCGACTCCAAGCGCCTCGACAGCACCAACCCACCGACCGGAGCCAATTACGGCGACAAGCTCAACCTGTTCGCGCGGTTCGAGCCCGCCAACGGGCGCTACTGGGCCGAGTACAGGTTCCGCTACAGCGGTGAGGAGGACGCCAACATCGATCCCAACGAGCCGGTTCCCCCGGTCGGCGAGGTCCTGCCCTCTTTCACCGTGCACCGGCTCTCGGGTGGGGTGGCCTTCGGCGGCGGCTCGATCCAGCACCGCATCGGCTTGACTGTCGACAACCTGACCGACGAGCTCTACGCCGAGTTCTCGAACGCGACCTTCTTCCGGCCGCAGCCCGAGAGAACGTTCATCCTCAGCTACGACTTCCGGTTCTGATCGGCGCGAGGAGGCCGGGTTCCGCCCGATCATCTCGCCGGCTCGTGCCGGCGAGGTGGTCGGACCAGCCGGCCCGGCGATCCGGGCGGCCTAGCCTCCGCCGAGACTGTAGAGGTGGTCCCGGGTGCGCAGGAGGATCTGTCCGCCGGAGACCGCCGGCGAGGCCATGATCTCCTCGTCGAGCTCGTTTTCGGCGATCTCCTCGAACTCGCGGCCGGCGCGGACGACGGTCGTCGTCCCGTCGGTGGCGAAGAAGTAGACCTTCCCGTCACCGGCGAGCAGCGAGGCGTTGTACTTGCCCGAGAGCCGCTTTCGCCAGACGCGGCTCCCGTCCCTGGCGTCGAGACAGGTCGCGACGCCAGAGTCGGTGACCATGTAGAGAAGGCCGTCGTAGAGCACCGGGGAGGGCACCTCGGGAACGCCCTGGTTGACCGTCCACGCCACGTTCCGGTTGGTGATGTTGCCGGTTCCCCGCGATCGGATGGCCACAGCCCCCTTGGGGCCGTGGGTGCCGCCGATGGCGTACACGTGCCGAGCGTCGCCGACAATGCTGGGGACTCCCTGCGTGATCGGTACCTCACAGCGCCAGATCTCCTCGCCCGTGCGCGCGTCGTAGGCGACCACGACCCTGTTCAGCAGCAGGATCACGGCGGCCCGGCCGTTGACCGGCAGCAGGAGCGGCGTGTTGTAGGTGTCGCGGGCGCCCGGCGGCACGACGCTCCAGCGCGTCTCGCCGGTGGTTTTGTCCAGGGCCGTGAGGTGACCGTTCGCCGAATAGCCGAAACCGAGCTCCTCGCCCTGGAACTCCGGCACGAACGAGTAGATCAACAGATCCCGCCACATGACCGGTGAGTCCCCGGAGCCGTACCGAACGAAGGTGAAGTATTCGGGCTCTTCGATCTTCCACTCGATGTTGCCGTCGAAGTCGAGGCTGGCCAGACCGAGTCCGAAGTCGACCACGACGCGCTCCCCGTCGGTGACCGGCGTCGGGGTCGCGTAGGAGTTGGTGACGTACTTCGGGCCTCTGAGCGCCACGAAGACCGGCGTCTGCCAGAGGATCGTCCCATCGTTGCGGTCGATGGCCACCACCGAGCGCTGGAACTCGATGCGGGAGCGAAGGTGGTTCAGGAAGGCGAACTCGAGGGCGACCAACAGGAGAATCGCCAGAGCCGCGACAACGGCCCCCGCCGCCGCCCGTGGGGGCGCTCCCCCGCGCCGGAAGAGAAAGACGAGCAGAAGTCCCCAGGCCGCGGCGACGAAGAGCGGCCCGCTGGTCACCAGGACCTCGGACAGCTCGATCGGGTTGTTGCCGCGCGTATCGGGGACCGCCAGCAGATAGAAGAGGCCCGCCGCCGCCAGGCTCACGCAGCCCAGAAGGCGCCACGTGGAGCCCGGCCTCAGGATGCCGACGGCGCCGATGAGACCGACCATCCCGATCACTCCGGACATCAGCCAGGTCCGGTTCACCGAGCCCTCGTCGGCCAGATCGGAGTCGCCGAGAATCAACGCCAGCCCGACCAGGAAGAGCGCCAGAGCGACGGCCGTCGCGCCCCGGTCGAGGAACGACAGCGTTCGCAGCATCCCGGTTGGACGAGTGGAAGAGTCCGCCGCCCGCTTCCCCGAGCGGCCAAGAGACACCAGGCCGGCCAGCGCAACCAGCAGGAGTCCTCCTCCGATGGCGAATATCAGACCATGGGACACGGTGGCCGAACGTCCCTGGTTGGCGGTGGTGACGAAGACGTGGTCGCCCCAGACGACGGGCGACGAGATCCCCTCGCCCGGTATCCGGGTCTTCCAGGTGACGTTGGTGTCGTGGCTCCAACGCTCGGGCAGAGACGTCTCGCTCGACACGCCGCTGCCGTCCCCGCGCCACGCCGGCCAGTTCTCGGCCGACGCGGCATGTCCGGCTAGAAGGCCGGCTGCCGCGACGATACACAGGATGAGGGTAGCTCTCTTCACGGATCTCCTTGCGCCCGCGTCAGGTCGATCGTCTCCGGTGATTGCGATGCTAGAGACTACTGGCAACCCGCACGCCCTGTCGATGCCGGGCGAGCGCCGATGGGAGAGCCGCCGGTCTCCGACGTCCCTCCGACGCCGGTCGCCGAAGGAGGCCCGTTCGAGGGGACCTCGCCACGCGCGGCGAACCGGCGGTTTCCCTCCCCGACCGCGCTATCATCGGCCGGTGCTACGTACGACAGCCGTTGCGGCCATGCTCCTCTGTTCGACCGGAGCGGTCGAGGCGCAGGAGCCCTGGACGAGGCTCTCGGAGCCGGTCGGAGGACCCGTCCTGCGAATCCGCGAGGGTGGCGGATGGCTCCAGGCGAAGGGCGACAAGCTCGCCCGACATCGCGAGGGCCGTCGGACCGACCTCGCCGTGCTGCACGAACGCCCGACCGGCACGATCCGGGACATGGTCGACGATCCCTTCGGAGGCACCTTCATCGCCGCGGACAACGGTCTCTTCCTGACCCACCCGAGCGTCGACAACGTCGATCGCCTCGATCTGCGCGACGGTGCCCCTTCCGGCCCCCTCGTCGGCATCGTTCTCGATCGGCAGCGCAGACTCTGGATCGCCACCACGACCTCGTTCGGCGTCGTCGACACCCGATCGTTCTTCGGCCGCACGCAGAGTGCGGCCGACGGGCTTCCACCCGGACCCTATTCGAGCCTCTCGACGCACCCTGGCGGTGGTCTGGTGCTGCGCACTCCGTCCGGAGACTGGCGGTACCGCCCGGATCTCGGCGAGCCGCCGCAAATCGAGAGCGTCTCGATCGACGGTGCCGCGTGGTCCGGTGACCGGCTCGAGCGGAGCTGGCCGTTCACGCTGGAGGTCTCCGCGCGAGCCACCGCCTTGGGTGGCGCGACGCTGCGCTATGTCGAGGACCGTCGCCACCACTGGCTCGCGCTGCCGGAGCCCGGTCTCGAGGTCTCCTTCGACCCGGGCCGACGATCCATCGGCCTGGTGGCCCTCGATCGGGATCTGCGCAGGTCCGAGCAGATCCGGATTCCCGTCGACGTCAGCTACCCGACCTGGTTGCGCCCCCGCTACCTGGTCACGGCGTTCGTGGTGTTCGCGATCGCGGTCCTCGGCGCGCTCTCCGCCGCGGCCGCTCGCAGTGGAGGCGGCCGTCCCCGCTACGCTCGCGCCGCCATCTCGAGTGGAATCATCGTGTGGGCGATGCTGCAGCTCGTCGCGGCTCTCTTCCCCCATGTCAGGGGCTGGCCTTTCTGCGGCTTCTCGATGTACACCTGGTCGACCGCCGAGAACGCGGTGAGCGGCCCCGTCAATCTCATGGGAATCGACGAGGAGGGCCGCGAGTTCCGGGTCCGCATGCATCGGTACGGTCTCGCGGAGAGCTCGAGATGGCGACTCATCAGTCCGTTCCTGACCGGTGATGAAGCCTTCAAGCGACGGATCCTGCACCGCTACAACAGTCGCCCCGGGAACCGGGCGGCGGCCATCCTGGTCGTGCACGAACGACAGCGCCTGACCCGAGAAGGAAAGATCGCCGTCGCTCCACTGGTCATGGACTCGATCGAGGCCCCGGGATGAGCACGGTCGCGGAGCGGTGGAACCGTTACTGGTTCTCGGAGGCGTCCCTCGTGCGGCTGGGTGTCTTCCGGGTGCTGATCCTGATCATCACCGCGTACTCGCTGCGCTATCCGACCCACTACATCATGAAGTACGCGGGCCGGACGGCCGAGGACCTCCCGGGCATCTGGAATCCCCTCTACTTCGTGCAGGCGCTCGGCATCGGTCCGCTCAGCCGCGAATCGGCGCACGCGATCCTCGTCGTTCTGGCCATCGCGATCGCCCTGGCCCTCGTCGGTCTGTTCACCCGGCCGGCGATGCTCGTGGTGGCGGCCTTAAGCCTGTTCTGGTGGGGCATGGGCTATTCGTTCGATCAGGCCCACCACGAGAAGATCTCGCTCGCTTTCGCCGTCGTGGCACTGGCCTTCTCACCCTGCGGAGCCCGGTTCTCGCTCGACGCCACCATCAAGCGCCTCGGTGGAGTCACCCTCCCCGAGACGAGTCCGTTCGCGGCCTGGCCCATCCGGTTGATTCAGGTATCGGTTGCCGTCACCTACTTCTTCGCCGGGGCCAGCAAGCTCGCCATCTCCGGGCTCGAGTGGTTGAACGGCTACTCGCTGCAGGCGGTCGTCCGCTTCGACAGCGTCTTCACGACGGCCATTCACAACAGCCTGCTGTTCGCTCAGCTTGCCTCGATCTGGCTCCTCCTCGTCCAGATCACCTTCCCCCTGATCTTCCTCGACAAGCGGCTGCGGTGGCTCTTCGTTCCCGCCAGTGTCGCCTTCCACCTCGGGGCC
Organism: Candidatus Multivoradales bacterium; assembly: GCA_965223875.1. Taxonomy (GTDB): domain Bacteria; phylum Acidobacteriota; class Thermoanaerobaculia; order Multivoradales; family JAHEKO01; genus CBDCXS01. The sequence goes on from OZ245024.1 coordinate 1,454,979, forward strand.
TGGATGACGATGGTCAACGGCCCCTACTACACGCTCTGGCTCGTCACGATCGTGGCTTTCTTCAGGGTCGAGACGATTCCAGCCACCCTGCGGGCCGGCTGGTTGGCCGGAGAGCGGGTCCGCGTCGCGGTCCGGACGACCCTCCTGCTCGCCTTCGTGGCGCTCTGCGTGGCGATCCTGAACATCCGCTACCCCTGGTGGACGCCGACTCTCCTCGTCGGCGTCCTGGCGCTGATGACCTGGCTGCTCCTCCGCCCCGAAGTCGGCGTCGAGCCTTCGCGGGAGATCGCCGCGGCCGGTTGATGGCCCACGGGCAGGGCGAGTCCCGAGCCCCGGGGCCCGGGGCCCGGGATCGGGGACCGGTACCCGAACCTCGCCCGCCGATCGAAGCTATCCGTTGACGCGCTCGAACTCGCGCATCAGCTCGACCAGCCGATCGACGCCCTCGGGGGGCATGGCGTTGTAGATCGAGGCACGCAGCCCTCCCACCGAGCGGTGTCCCTTGAGGTTGGTCATCCCCGCTTCACCCGAGGCCTCCAGGAAGCGAGCCTCCAGCTCCTCTGTGGGCAGACGGAAGGGGATGTTCATCGGCGAACGGCTGGCGACCTGGACGGTGCCGCGATAGAAGTCGCTGGAATCGAGCAGATCGTAGATCTTCGCCGCTTTGTCGGCGTTGCGGCGTTCCATCGCCTCGACGCCGCCCTGACGCTCGAGCCAGGAACAGGCCAATCCGACCATGTAGATCGCCCAGCAGGGCGGCGTGTTGAACATCGAGTCCTTCGCCGCCTGGATGCGGTAGTCGAGCATCGTGGGCAGGTCGTCGGGCGCCCGGTCGAGCAGGTCGCGACGCACGATCACCAGTGTGACGCCGGACGGACCCAGGTTCTTCTGGGCGCCGGCGTAGATCAGGCCGTAGCGCGAGACGTCCACCGGCCGGCTGAGGATGTCGGACGACATGTCGGCCACCAGAGGCACGTCGCCGGCTTCGGGCTCACTTTGCCACTGCGTGCCGCAGATGGTGTTGTTCGAGGTGAAGTGGACGTAGTCGGCCCCTGGATCGAGGTCGAGGTCCGCCGCATCGGGAATGCGATCGAAGCCGGTCTCCTCGCTCGAGCCGGCAACCCGTGCCTCGCCTAGCTTGGAGGCCTCCTTCAGCGCCTTCTTCGACCACGAGCCGGTGAGGATGTAGTCGGCCCGACCCGCCGGTCGCATCAGGTTCATCGGCACCATGCTGAACTGGAGACTCGCGCCGCCCTGGAGAAAGAGCACGGCATAGTCGTCGGAGATCCCCATGAGCGAGCGCAGGCTGGCAATCGCCTCCCGATGAATGGCGTCGTACTGGGGCGAGCGGTGGCTCATCTCCATCACGGAGAGTCCGGCGCCCTTGTAGTCGACCAGGTCTCGCTGGGCCTCCTCGAGAACTTCCAGCGGAAGAACCGCCGGGCCGGCGCTGAAATTGATGATGCGATGGGTCATGTGCCGTGTCTCCTGTCTCGATCGGTTCAAAGTGTGCGTAGCGATACCGCCAGGACGTGCTCGGAGGAGTCGTGGACCGCTTCCAGGACCGCCGCCGAGGGCTCCTTGTCGAGTCGCAGCCGAGCGCTCGCCGCCTCGGCCCCGCTGAAGACGATGTTCTCGACCTCCTGAACGTTGATCTCCGCCGCGCGGAGCTCGTCGAGCACTCCTGCGAGCGCGCCCACACGGTCGCGATGCCGCACGACCAGCAGGTGGGTCGCCGGTGTCTTGGTCGCCAGATTGACGCAGTTGGGCACCTCACCGCTCTCGGAGAAGCTGTCGACGATGCGAATCACCTCGTCGGCGACCGCCGTCTGAGCCTGAGCCGTCGACGCCCCGATGTGGTGGGTTCCCTGCACGCCCGAGAGGGCGAAGACACCGGGGTCGAGCGTCCCCTCACCCCCGGACGGCTCGCCTTCGAAGACATCCAGAGCCGCTCGCAGCCGGCCGCTGCCGACCTCCGCCGCCAGCGCCTCCTGGTCGACGACCCCACCCCGGCTGGTGTTGATCAGGAGGGCGCCATCGGGAAGCGCCGCCAGCACCTCGGCGTCGACCAGCCGCTGGGTGTCGTCGTTGAGTGCCACGTGCACCGAGAGCACGTTCGAGCGACGAGCCGCCTCGACCGGACTCGCCGCGTACTCGACGCCCAGGGCGGCGGCTCTCTCCGGCGTCAGGGAGCGACTCCAGGCGACGACGTCCATGCCGAACGCGGCGGCGCGCTGGATCATCTCCTGGCCGATGCGCCCGAGCCCGAGAAGCCCCAGCGTGCTGCCGAAGACCCCCTTCGCCTGCGAGTATCTCTTCTTGTTCCAGATACCGTCGCGAAGGTCCACGGTGCCGTCGACGAGCTGCCGGTCCGCGGCGAGCAGATGCGCGAAGGCGAGCTCGGCGACGGCGATCGAGTTCTTGCCCGGGCAGTTGGCGACGAAGATGCCGCGCCGGGAGGCTCCATCCACGTCGATGGTGTTGACGCCGGCTCCGGCGCGAATGATCAGGGAGAGGCCTCCCGAGGCGTCGAGGTGCCGGCCCTCGACACCGGTCGAGCGCACCACCAGTATGTCGGCCTGCGTCCGCTCGAGCGCCGCCTCCAGCGCGTCCTCCTTGAGCTCGGGATCGCTGGTCACCTCGAGGCCCATCGTGGCCAGCTGCTCGAGACCCTCAGCGGGGAACTTGTCGGCTACCAGAATCCTCATCGATCGTCTCCTCCAGCTCAGAATTCGTGGACCAGGAGTCCGGAACGCAGCTTGGGCTCGAACCAGGTCGACTTGGGCGGTAGAACGCGATCGGCGTCGGCGACCGCCATCAGCTCGCCCATGCTCACCGGGTAGAGGGAAAAGGCGACGCCGCCGCCGTTCGCCTCGACCCGCCGCTCTAGCTCGTCGGTGCCGCGAATGCCCCCGACGAAGCTGATGCGCGACGAGGTCCGCGGGTCGTCGATACCGAGCAACGGAGCGAGCACCAGATCCTGCAGGATGGCCGCGTCGAGCGAGTCCACCGGGTCGGCAGCCTCGACCGCCTCGCGCGGCGCCTCGACCTGGTACCAGTCGCCGTCGAGATACATCGCGAAGAGCCCCTTGCGCGCCGGGCTCGGGTGCCCGCCGGGCGTCACCGACACGACCCCCGCCAGACGATCCAGGAACTCCGCCGCAGAGGCTCCCGCCAGATCGTGGACCACCCGGTTGTAGGGCAGGATCTTCAACTGGTCGTCCGGAAAGAGCACGGTGAGGAAGTGGTTCACCTCCTCATCGCCGGTGAACGTCTCGGCCTGTTCGCGACGGGCGGCCCTGGCCCGGCTCGCCGATGCCGCGCGATGGTGTCCGTCGGCGACGTAGGTGGCGGGAACCTCGCGAAAGGCCTCCTCGAGCTCCGCCGGCTCGCTCACCTTCCACACCGTATGGGCGACACCGTCGGGAGCGACGAAATCGTAGAGCGGCTCCTGGCTCGAGATCACCGCCTCGACCGCGGCATCGATCCGTTCGGTACTGCGATAGCTGAGGAAGACCGGACCGGCATGGGCGCAGAGCGTCAGGACGTGACGGGTCCGATCGTCCTCCTTGTCCGGCCGGGTCTTCTCGTGCTTCTTGACCAGACCGCGGTCATACTCGTCAACCGCGGCGCAGCCGACCACACCGACCTGCGCGTGCCCATCCATGATCTGCCGGTAGAGATAGAGAGCGGGCTCGTCATCGCGCACCATCGTCCCCTCGACGATCAGGCGTTCCAGCGCCTTCGGCGCTTGCGCGTAGACGGCGTCGTCGTGGATGTCGGTCTCGGGCGGCAGATCGATCTCCGGACGAACGACGTGCAGAAAGCTCAGCGGGTTGCCGGCCGCCAAGGTGCGCGCCTCGTCGGTGTCCACCACGTCGTAGGGAACGCTCGCCACCCGGGCCGCCAGATCGGGGCGTGGACGCAGGGCGCGAAACGCACGAAGCTCAGCCATGGATCTCCCTCCTGCCGCAATTCGACCCGTCAGGGGTCGTCCGGTGCGGGCAGTCATTCTATATCCGCCTGCGGCCCTTCAGGGCACCGCGATAAGCTCCTGGCGAAGATGCCGCCGCGCTCGAACCCATGGTCGAACCCGGTTCTCGCGGAGCGCCTGCGACGCATCCGGCGCAAGATCGCCCGGCGACTGCTCGAGCCGGTCGCCGCCGTCCGTTCCGCCTCCCAGAATCGTCCCATCGAGACGGCCGAAGGAGAGCCTCTGGCGGCGACGGTCGGAGACTACAACCGCTCGCGCCGGGCCCTGCCGGGAGCGGACTCGCGGGCGCTGTGCAAGGCGGCCTGGACCAGTCTCGACTTCCGCATGGACGGCACGGTGAGCTTCTGCAACCACGGCGGCTGGGTTCTGGGCAACGCCACCGAGCAGTCGCTCGAAGAGATCTGGTACGGGGAGCGGGCCGAGACCCTGCGCTCGATGTTCACCGGCTTCCGCCTGCCGGAGACCGAGTGTGCCCACTGCGCCCACCAGTTCCGTATCGGCCGGCCCTCGGGATCCTTCGCCAACACCCACTTCGACCGCCGACCGATGCCGCCGGTGGGCGCCGATCGCTACTACCCCAGGGTCCTCATCTTCCGCATGAGCAACGTCTGCAACCTGCGCTGCATCATGTGCAACGGAGAGACCTCGAGCCGTATCCGCAAGCAGGTCGACGGACTGCCCCCCATCCGCCCCCGCTATCCCGAGTCCTTCTTCGACGAGCTGCGGCCGTTCCTGGAGCACGCCCACTACGTGGAGTTCTACGGTGGTGAGCCGTTTCTCGTGCGCGAGCACCTGCGCATCTTCGACATGATGGCCGAGCTCGAGCCCGGCCGGCGGCCGAGCATCTACGTCAATACCAACGGCACGGTTCTCAACGACCGGGTGAGGGGCTACCTCGAGGCGCTTCCGTTCGAGCGCATCGGCATCAGCCTCGACGGCGTCAGCGCCGAGACCAACGAGCTGGTGCGCGAAGGCGTCGATCACCGCGAGCAGATGGAGAACCTCGACCTCTTCCATCGCATCTGTGCCGAACGCGGCATCCAGCTGATGCTCAACGTCACCGAGACGCGCCAGAACTGGTTCGAGCTTCCCGACCTCTTCCGCCTCGCCTCGGAGATGGAGATCGGCGTCCATGTCAACCACTGCATCTTTCCGGATCACTGCACGCTCTACACCCTGCCGCTGCCGGAGCTCGAGTTCGTCCTCGACCGCCTGACGGCGGAGCGCGACACACTCCGGCATCCGCGCTCCGTCGCCCGCAACAACCGCCAGCAGTACGACTTCCTGCTCGGCACCATCCGCCAGACCTACGAGCGGCGGGCCGCCACCGAGGCCGAGGGATCCGAGCCCCCCAGAGCCTCGATCGACTACGTGAAGGTGGCTCTCGACGGCCGGCTGGTCATGCCCTCCCCCGAGTCCGTCGCCGCCAGGGGCCGCGAGTATGAAGAAGAGTTCCGTCGCGCGCTTCCCCGCGGCGAGGCTTTCGCCAGCCGCTGGCTCGCCAGGGCCGATCGGGGAGAGTCCGTCGATCAGGCGTCGGGAGCGAGCTCGGCACCGTAGGTCGCCGAGCTCCGCAAGCGGTCGATCTCGTCCGACAGCGCCCGGTAGGCGGCCAGGGCCTCGTCATCCAATCCCGTTGTGTCACCCGTGCCGCCCATAGGGCCGGTGCCGAACAGAAGGTCGTTCTGCTCGAACGGATCCGCTTCGAGGTCGTAGAGCTCGTCGCGCGAGAAGACGTAGTAGCGGATCAGCTTGTAGCGCCCGTCCCGGACCGTCGCGAATCCGGTGGAGTCCATCGATCGCCAGCCGGAGTTCTCGAAGCGCTCCGCGAAGACCATGGAACGGACCGGAGGGTGGTCGGGATCGCGCAGCAGTGGGGCGAAGCTGACCGAATCGAGCGCCACGCCGGCTCCGACGGCCGAGGCGGCGTCGACACCCGCCAGATCGAGGGCGGTCGCGAAGAGATCGACCGCCGCGACCAGGCTCGACACCTCCCGACCCGGCGCGGTGACCGCCGGCCCGGCGACGATGAGCGGCACGTTGACTCCACCCTCATAGGGAGTCCCCTTGCCGTGCTGCTTGACGAAGGGCGGCTCCGTGACCACCCAGGCGGACCCGTTGTCGCCGATGAACAGAACGTTGGTCCGCTCCCGCTCGGATCCGAGGCCATCGAGCAGCCGCCCGATCTCGCTGTCCATCGCCTCGACCATCGCCTTGTAGTAGGCCGGACTGTGCTTCACGTCTCCCACCCCGGAAAGATCCTGGGTATGGAGCTCAGCGGGTGGCGCCATCCAGGGACCGTGGGGAGCGTAGAAGGCCAGATAGCAGAGCCAGGGATCTTCCTGGCGCCCGATCCAGGCGAGAGCGTCGTCCACCAGCTGCGAGGTCAGATAGCGCCTGGCGACGTTGCGGCGCCCGTCGACGAACCGGGGCCACTCGTAGAAGTCCCGCACCAGGAGCGCAGGACCCTCGACCGAATGGCCGAAGCCCGCCGCTTTCGGCGCCCCCGGACCGTCACCCAGATGCCACTTCCCTATCGCCGCGTGGGAGTAGCCCGATCGCGCGGCATCGAGCGCCTCGGGTAGCGTCGTCTCGGCGGCACTGAGCGTCTCCGATCCGGGATTGCGCGCCGACCCGATGCCGGTGCGGAAGGAGTAGCGGCCGGTGAGGATCGCGGCACGTGTCGCCGAACAGACGGGATTCGCCCAGGCGTTGCGGAAGAGGACGCCCCGCGCCGCGAGCGCGTCGAGATTGGGTGTCGGCGGTGGCGCGCTCCCCTCGCCGTAGGCCCCGACCGCGTCGACGCCCAGGTCGTCGGCGACGAGGATCAGGACGTTCTCGGGCCTTCCGGTCGCGCCGCCGCGAGGGCTCGGTCGCCTCGACGTCCCGTCGCCGCAGCCGACGACCACCACGACCAAGCCGAGAAGCGGGGCGAGACGGCTCACCACGGCAGATGATCCAGGTCGACGTTGCCACCCGACAGGATCACGCCCACACGCTCGAATCCCTCGAGTGAGCGGAACTCCTCGCCGAGCACCACCGCCACGGCCACCGCCGCGCTCGGCTCGATCACCAGCTTGGCCCGTTCCCAGAACAGCTTCATCGCCGCGACGATGGCCTCCTCGTCGACCGTGACGATTCTCTCGAGGTGCTCGCTCAGCACGGCGAAGGTGAGCGGCCCCAGACTGGTCAGCAGTCCGTCGGCGATCGTCCGCGGATCGGTCTGCGGGACGATACGTCCCTCGGCCAGCGACCGGTAGGCGTCATCGGCACCGGCCGGCTCGGCGCCGAACAGTCGGATCCCGGCGTCGATACCGTGGGCCGCGATCGAGGTCCCCGACATCAGTCCGCCACCGCCGACGGGGGCGACGATGGCTTGGAGATCGGGAAGATCCTCGAGCAGCTCGAGCGCGCAGGTGCCCTGACCGGCGATGATGTCGGGATGATCGTAGGGCGGGATGAAGGTGCCGCCGGTCTCCTCGACGGCCCGGGCCGCGGTCGCGTCGCGCGCCGCCTCGTTGGGCTCGCACTCGATCACAATGCCGCCGTATCCCTCGATCGCCCGCCGCTTCACCGGCGACGCCGTCGACGGCATGACGATGCGCGCCTCGATGCCGCGCATCCCGGCGGCGACCGCCACCGCCTGCCCGTGGTTCCCGGAGCTGTGGGTCACCACGCCCCGCCGCGCCGTCTCCTCGGGCAGCTTGAAGACGAAGTTCGAGGCGCCGCGAACCTTGAAGGCACCGATCCTCTGCAGGTTCTCGCACTTGAAGAAGAGATGCCGCCCGGCGATGTCGTCGAGTGACGAGCAGGTCGCGATCGGCGTCCGATGGCCGACGACGCGGACCAGCTCCTCGGCCTCGCGAATGTCGCGCAGAGTCGGGGGCGTGGGCTCCATGGGCGCCGATTCTACCGGCTCACCGCGGCGTCGCCGCACTGACTCCGGGCACCAGCGCACTCGGCACCTGGCGCACCCGGATCCTCGACTCGACGCCCTCCGAGACCTCGACCCACGCGGCCACCAGTCGACCCCCCATCCGGCCGAGCTGCGGGACCCCACTCGCCCGCGATCCGCTCGTACGTCCCAGCGCCAGTGCCTCGCCGACGCGACCGTCGGGCGACAGCCGACGCAGGCGCAGCTCCGCCTCGTCGTCGACGACCGCCAGCCACGAGACGATCGCGCTGCCGTCCGCGTCGAGCGTGAGGCCGACTCTCCCGACAGGGCCCGCGTCATCGATGACGATCGGCCGCCCCGCCTCGGGTGTCAGGCCGAAGCGCGCCGACACCTGCGGGGCGCCGTCCGCGCCGGTGAACCAGGCCACGGCCGTACGTCCGTCGCGGTGGTCGATCGCCGGCCCGTTCACCGGGCAGCCCGCGATCGTCCACCCGTCGTCGGTGACGGCCGCCGGCGCCGACCAGCCGTCGTTGCCGCGCCGCACCGAGTAGATCTCTCGCGTCTCGTCCTCGCTCCGGTCGCGGTAGACGACGATCGCCCCTTCGGACGTGGCGACCGCGTCGGTGGGACAGCATTCGCAGACCCTCTCGTCGACCAGCTCGCTCTCCCCGATCGAGGCACCGATGCGGGCGGTCCGCACCGTCATCGGTCCCTCGTCGACCATCCCCCGGCCGTCGAGCCAGAAGGCACGGACCGCGCCGTCCTCGGGCACCAACGAGACGAATCCGTGCTCCGTATCGGTGTCGTCGTCGTTGAGCCGCCCGAGCTCGACCCAGCTCGCGCCATCGTCCGACGAACGGGCGAGGACGATCGAGTAGGCGAAGGTCGCCGCGGCCGTCTTCTCCAGCCAGTGGGCCAGCAGATCGCCCGAGGGCTCGCGGACGACCGACGGGACGTCGGCCCAGTTGGCGAAGACGTCCCGGTCCGCGACGACCACGGAGGGCGCGCTCCACTCTCCGTCGTAGCGGGAGAACATCAGACGATGCCCTGTCGCCTCGGGCTCGCCGACCGGCTCCCACCAGGTGAGCAGCAGCTCCCGCTCGCTCGCCGCGAGTCGCGGCGCGAAGGAGCCCTCCGGGGCCGGAGGATCGATATCGGTCGCCGTCGGCCGCGCCGGCTCGACCCGCGCGCACCCGGCGACCAGAAGGCCGGCGAGAGCGACGGCTCGCGACAGCCGGTGCCGTCGTCCCCGGCTCGCCCCCCTCACAGCTCGACTCTCCTCAGCCGGAGAGCGTTTCCGATGACCGAGACCGAGCTCAGGCTCATGGCGGCGCTCGCCAGCATCGGGCTGAGCAGGAGCCCGAGGAAGGGATAGAGCACTCCGGCGGCGATCGGCACGCCGAGAGCGTTGTAGCCGAAGGCGAACACGAGATTCTGGCGTATGTTGCGCATCACCGCGCCGCTCAGCCGCCTCGCCTTCACGATCCCCCCGAGATCTCCCCGCACCAGAGTGACGCCGGCGCTCTCCATGGCGATGTCGGTGCCGGTACCCATGGCGATGCCGACCGCGGCCTGGGCCAGAGCCGGGGCGTCGTTGATTCCGTCGCCGGCCATAGCCACCGTTCTCCCCTCCTCGGCGAGGCGCGCTACGGCTCTGGCCTTGTCCTCGGGAAGCAGGTCGGCGACCACTTCGTCGATCGCGAGCTGCGACGCGACCGCCTCGGCCGCGGACTGATTGTCGCCCGTCAGCATGACGATCCGGAGTCCCTCCCCGTGGAGCTCCCGGATCGCCGCGGCCGCGGAGGCCTTGATCGGATCGCTGACGCCGATCAGACCGGCGAGGTGACCATCGACGCCGACCAGGACCGTGGTCCGCCCGGCGGCCCGGAGCCTCCCGATCCGCTCACTGGAGGCCCCGGTGGCGATCGCCTCCTCGGCCAGCAGCCGCGGACTTCCGACGACGACCCGGCGAGCCGGACCTCCAGCTATCGAGACCTCTCCGACGACTCCGCGACCCGTTCGTGACTCGAAGTCCGTGACACTCCCCGGCTCGATCCCGGCGTCCTTCGCCGCGGCGACCAGAGCCTCGGCGAGGGGATGCTCGCTCGCCCGCTCGAGGCCGGCCGCCAGGGCCAGCATCTCCTCTCCGTCGAAGCCGCCCAGAGCCTCGGCCTCGGTGACGACGGGGCGCCCTTCGGTCAACGTTCCCGTCTTGTCGATCACCAGGGTGTCGACGGCGTGGAGCGTCTCGAGCGCCTCGGCGTCGCGGACCAGGACACCGGCACCGGCACCGCGGCCGGTACCGACCATGATCGACATCGGCGTCGCCAGCCCGAGCGCGCAGGGGCAGGCCACGATCAGCACGGCCACCGCGTTGACGAGCGCGTAGGCGAGCCGCGGCGGTGGACCGACCAGTGACCAGACAACGGAAGTCAGGACCGACGCGAGGACCACGGCCGGAACGAACCATGCCGAGATCCTGTCGACCAGGCGTTGGATCGGCGCCCTGCTGCGCTGGGCTTCGGCCACCATGCGAACGATCTGTGCCAGCAGGGTCTCGCTGCCGACCCGCTCGGCCTCCATCACCAGACTGCCCGTGGCGTTGACCGTCCCTCCTGTCACAGGCGTCCCGGCCTCCTTCTCCACCGGCAGCGGCTCGCCGCTGATCATCGACTCGTCCACCGAGCTCCTGCCCTCGAGCACCACCCCGTCGACGGGCACCCGCTCGCCCGGCCGTACCCGTAGACGGTCCCCGACCGCAACGGCTTCGAGCGGCACCTCTTCTTCGTCGCCCGCGGCGTCGAGACGCAGTGCCGTCGCCGGCGCCAGCCCGAGGAGCGCCCGAATGGCCCCGGACGTCCGGTCGCGCGCCCCGAGCTCGAGCACCTGACCGAGCAGAACCAGCGTCACGATGACCGCGGCCGCTTCGAAGTAGACCGGCGGCTCCCCGGAGGGACCCCGCATCGACGACGGCAGCAGATCGGGCATGGCGGCCGCCACGAGACTGTACGACCAGGCGACGCCGGTGCCGAGCGCGATCAGCGTGAACATGTTGAGACTGCGGTTGCGGATCGACGCCCAGCCGCGCTCGAAGAACGGCTTGCCGCCCCACAACACCACCGGCGTCGCCAGCAACGCCTGCAGCCATATCGACAGATGCGGCGGAATCGCCGCATCGAGCGGCCGCCCCGGGATCATCTCGGACATCGCCAGGATCAGAACCGGCAGCGTCAGTGCCGCGCTGACGCGGAACCGGCGCCACATCGACTCGAGCTCGGGATTCGGGGTCTCCTCCACCGTCACCGTCCGGGGCTCGAGAGCCATGCCGCAGATCGGACAGGAGCCGGGCTCGTCCTCCACCACCTCCGGATGCATGGGGCAGACCCACTGGGTTCGCCTCGGCAGCTCGAAGGCGACCGGCTCGAGCGCCATGCCGCACTCCGGACAGGGATCGGTCGCGCCCAGCCGGACCTCCGGGTGCATCGGGCAGGTGTAGGCCGCGTTCGGATCGGCCGGCGCCGCCGCGCTCGCCGGCGGCGAGCTCCCGGCAGGTGCCGACCCGCAGCAGGACGGCTCCGCCGCCTGCTCGAGGTATCCCTCCGGCGCGGCGACGAACTTGTCGCGACAGCCGGAGCAGCAGAAGTGGTAGATCGTCCCCTCGTGCTCGGCGTGCGCCGCGGCCGCCTCGGGATCGACCGTCATCCCGCAGACAGGATCGATCGTATTTGCCACCAAGGCCTAGAAGGCGACGTTCCGATCGTTCATGCCGCCGCAGCCGTTGTCGCGGAACGGCTTCATGCACCCGCCGCTGGTGTAGCAGACATCACCGCTGAACCCGTCGGGATTGATGAACTCGATCCACTCGGCGACCTTGTCGCGCACCTGCTCGGCGCCGTACCCCTTCTCGACGATCAGGTACTCGGCCAGACCCCACCAGGCCTTGGCCATGTTGCAGGGGCAGCAGCAGGTGTAGGCGCTGTTGTCGCTGCAGCACGGGGCGGGCAGCTCGGTCAGAGCCTCGCGCTTGATCGCCTCCTGCTCGGGCGTCAGTGCCGCGTTGTTGTGGTACTCGATGAACGAGAGCGTCTGCTCGCGTACGTCGCTGAACACGACATCGTCGTCGGAGAGGGCGTTCGTCGACACACCGGCGGCCACGAGGGCGACGGCGAGCGCCAGCGCGATCCACGTGCCACTGCGCTTCGGAGAGGTTTCGTTGGTCGTCATGTGGTCTGTCCTTTCGATTCAACACTAGCCGACCTCGAGGTCGAAACTCCAGAGGCACTTCGAGCGGACCGGCCGCGAGGCGGGCGCCGCATCACTCCCCTACCGGCGTCGAGGGAGCGAAGGCGCTGTCGCGCCAGGCCCTCATGTCGGGGCTGAGCTCGAGCAGGGCCGCTTCGGTCAGCAGGCCGCCGTTCTTTCGCGCCAGCCTGATCAGGGTCTTGGCCTCGTTCTTCTTGGTCGCCTCCATCAACACGCGCGCGCCGTCCTGGAAGCGGGACTCGAACCAGAGCAGGGTCTCCAGATCGAGTCCGGCGGCGTACCGATCGAGCGACAGCGGTTCTGTCCGTGGACCCTGGAGACTGTCGAAGAACGCCGTGATCTCTGGCAGGCGTCCGTGCTCATAGAGCGTGAAGGCCGTCCGGGCGAGCAGATGAGCCAGGACCTGGTGCACCCAGACGCTCTCTCCCCGGATACCGCCGATCGACAGCAGGACCCGGGCCGCCTCGACCTCCATGAGCAGGTCCGACAGCGCCAGGCTCGAAGCCTCGACAGCCGTCCCCTTCATCGGGATGCCGGACAACGGCGGCGGCGGCACACCACGGATGTTCGTCCACAGCTCCACGGTGCCGGAGTCACCGTAGGAGGGCACGGCGAGCGTGCCTCCCGGGGCTCGGCCCGGAAGACCGAAGGGGAGATGCAGACCGAACTGCGCCCACTCGTCGCGCGTGAGCACGAAGACGCGCAGACGGACCTCGGTCGCGGCCCAGCGTTGGAAGTCGTGCCCCACCAGCTCGAGGCGCCTCTGCACGTGGACCGCGCGGTCGAGAGCACCGGGGGTGTAGTTGATGAAGACCGTCTGGCCCCGCAGCGCCAGCAGGAAGGGCTGCTGACCCTGCGGCGGCTGAGCGTCCTGCGCCGGTGCCGGCGAGCCGGTGCAGAAGAGGCCGACGATGGCGACCAGTGCCGCCCCGACGCCGCGTCGCCTTCGTATCGTCTGGATCGGCATGCGCTCCGTCGAGTCCCGGTCTCGTTCCGGACCGACCGTCAGGCGACGATCCGCGCGGGCCGAGACAAAGTCCGGCCCCTACACTATTCTAGCGAGTGCCCTTGCGGTAGGGCCGTACCTGGACCGCCGGGGCTGGATGGTTTGCGAGGCGCGCTGAAGGAGGCGTGGTGGGACCATGCCCGTTTTTCGGCCGCGTCCGGGGGATCGAATTCATGGAGGCCAGGGCATTCGTCGAAACACTCGCCGCCGAGATGGAGGAGCTGTTCGCGAAACTCGGTGACGAGGAGATCCTCGACTCGGAGACCGGCGGCGAGCCGGCGGTCGTGCCGCTCCTCAAGCTGGCGCTCACCAGCGAGCTGGAAGCCAGCGAGATGGCGGGCTACTGGATGCCCCAGACCCGCGAGCTCGACGCCAAGATGCTCTTCGCCGAGCAGTGCGGCGACGAGATGAAGCACTACCGCTTGATCGCCCGTCGCCTCGGCGAGCTCGGTGAGGACCTCGTCGGGTTCGATGCCGTCGGCGACGGCTACTCTCCCCTCTATCAGTACCAGAAGGGGCTACGCACGACCATCGAGCGTGTCGCCTCGGGCGTCTTCGCCTCGGAGGCCATCGCCGCCGTACGCAACCGGCAGTTCATCGACTTCTGCCGCCGCACCGGCGACGAGGCGACGGCCGACCTCTACGACCGCAAGATCGCTCCCGAGGAGATCCACCATCGCGACCTCGGACGGCGCTTTCTCGAGCGCCATGCCACCACTCCGGAGCTCCAGGAGCTCGCCGCCGCAGCCACCCGCGCCACGATGGCAATAGCCGACGAGCTGCGCAGCCTGACGCAGAAGACCACCGGGTTGGGCCCGATCCCGCTCTCCTGAGCGGCGCCGCGCCTCCGGTTCACCGTACACCGCTCCACAACAACCCGCTGGAGAGACTCATGAACATCGATTCCGTCGCCGTGCTCGGTGCGGGCACCATGGGGCGAGGCATCGCCCACGTCGCGGCCGCCGCCGGCTATGCGACACACCTCTTCGACACACAGCAGGCCGCACTCGACTCGGCCGTCGCGACCATCCACCGCAATCTCGACAACGGCGTCTCCCTGGGGAAGGTCGACGAGAGCACCGCCGCGACGGCCAAGCAGAATATCTCGGTGGCCACCGATCTCGCCGAGACCGTCGGCAACGCCGACCTGGTGATCGAGGCGATCCCCGAGCACATGGAGCTCAAGCTCGAGACCTTCGAGCGCGTCGCCGCGAGCGCACCCTCCGAGGCCATCTTCGCCTCCAACACCTCGGGCCTCTCGATCACCGAGATGGCCGGGGCCTCGGGTCGGCCCGAGCGCTTCGCCGGCATGCACTTTTTCAATCCGGTCCACATCATGCGCCTGGTCGAGCTGGTTCGGGGTCTCGAGACCTCCGACGAGACTCTCGACATCCTCAGCGAGGTCTCGGTGCGAATGGGCAAGGAAGTGGTGGTCGTCAACGAGTCGCCCGGCTTCGTCACCTCGCGGATCAACGCCCTGATCGGCAATGAGGCCTTCCGCATGCTCGAGACCGGCGTCTCGACCGCGGAGGGCATCGACACGGCGCTCAAGCTCGGCCTCAACCACCCGATGGGCCCCTTCGAGCTCGTCGACCTGGTCGGGCTCGATGTCCGGCTGTCGATTCTCGAATTCCTCCATTCGACCCTGGGCGAGGGCTACCGGCCCAGCAACCTGCTGCGACAGTACGTCAAGGCGGGACGCCTGGGCCGCAAGGTCGGCCGCGGCGTCTACACCTACGACAGCGATGGCAGGAGGGTCTCTTGAGCGGCACCGGGGACCTCTCGGGGCGTGTCGCCCTGGTGACCGGGGCCAGTAGCGGTCTCGGTTTCGCTTCGGCGCGGGCCCTGGCCGAGCGCGGCGCAAACCTGGTGCTCAACAGCCGCGGCGGCGAGAAGCTCGACGGCGCGGTGGCGCGCCTCGAAGCCGGTGGCGCGACGGTCTTCGCGGCACCCGGCGACGTCTCGAGCGCCGATGACATCGAGCGCCTCGTGGCCCGGGCCGTGGAGCAGGCCGGACCGATCGACATTCTGGTGTGCAACGGCGGCGGTCCGCCGGTGAAGCCGGCCGTGGATCTGGACGAGGCCGACTGGGAGGTCGCGATTCCGCTCACCCTGCTCTTCATCCCACGCCTGGTGCGACAGGTGCTCCCCGGAATGCGTAAGAACCGCTGGGGACGTATCGTCGCCATCAACTCGATCTCGACCCGGCAGCCGATCCCGAGCCTGGCCCTGTCGAACATCCTCCGGCCGGCCGTGATGGGCTACGTCAAGACGCTGTCGCAGGAGATAGCCGCGGAAGGCGTCACGGTCAACGCCGTGCTGCCCGGCTACACCCGCACCGAGCGCCAGATCGAGCTCGCCGAGGGCCGAGCGAAGCTGACCGGAGAGGATCCTGACGACGTGCTCGCGGCCCCTGGCCGGGAGATTCCGATGGGTCGCATCGCCGAGCCGCCCGAGATCGGCTCCGTGGTCGGCTTCCTGTCGAGCGACGAAGCGTCCTACGTGACCGGCCAGGCGATCACCGTCGACGGCGGCTACGTCAAGAGCCTGCTCTGACGGCGACGGGCTCGGGTCGAAGCCGGCGAAACCCGGCCTCTCGAGCCGAAGACCACCGGACCGTCACCACTGTCGCCAATCGGGCGACGTCACGGGCTCCGTGTCTGTCCGGGGGCGTGCCTCGGTCGATTCGGACGGGACCTGGTCCGCCGCGGGGCTCCCTCGCCCGACGGCCACATCGTTGAGCCACCGGGCGGCCTCCTCGAGCACCTCCGGCTCGAGCCGATAGAGGCGCTCACGTCCCGAACGGGTCTCCGAGACCAGTTCCGCGTCGCGCAGGACCCGTAGATGCCTCGAAATCGCCGGCCGGCTGACCTCGAAATGTCCCGCGATCTCGATCACCGGCAGCCGGTCGACGGCCAGGAGTCGCACGATCGAGCGCCGGATCGGGTCGTCGAGAGCTCGAAAGATCCTTTGCGTAACCATTCTGTTACTCATACTACCCGAACATGGCCTCTCTATGCGTAACCTATGTGTTACGCATAGAGAGGCCACTCTGATTCCGACGCTCACTCCACTCGGCGATCGATCGAGCCCCTTCCCCGAGCCAGCGCTCCAAATTCCTGAAGAGAATCAAATCGTTGAACGTATCTCGGTCCACCAGCCTGGGCATGATTTCGCGCATTACCTGTTCCCGATTGACGATTCGGGCAGTGGCACGGCTCTTGAAGTGGTGGGCCGACGATGCGAATCGCCCTGCGACCCCACGAGTAGCCGCACCGGAGCTTTCCGGAGTCCTGTTGTAGGGCTCCAACCAACACGCTCCAGGACCCAGCCTCCATCCTCTTCCAACTTCGGTGTGGCTATTCGTGGGGCCTCGGGGCCAGCGAGGAGGGCCGGGGCCGGTGAGGGGGCGAGGCCAGGGGGTGGGGTCGACGGGGACGGCGGGCGACACTGAATAGGCAAGCCTCCTCTGCCCGCCTCGCACTTCTCGCGCCGAACCGTTCGTGGACTGCGAGCGTCCTGCCGCGCTCGTCGTGACGCCCCGTCAACCCCACCCCCTGGCCTCGCCCCCCCACCTACGGGGTTGCCTGATGGTGGAGGGTGTACCTGGCTGAAGCGGCCGGCGTCTCTGCCGGCCGTTGGTGATTGATGGGACAACGGCCGGCACGGAGACCGGCCGCTTCAGGCTTGGCTCCTGGAGCGTCCTGCCCTCCGTTCCAGGACCGTGGCGCAGGCATACCGGCCGCCCTCCTGAGCACCACCCCCCGCGGCATTCCCCCTCTCCACCAACTCGTGCCCTCGCATTGGAACCCCCGGGGCCTTTCGCTCGTCCTACTAGATGAACGGGACGACCACCGGCGAAACAAATCGAGGTTGCCGGCGTAGTCCTGATAGGGCATCCAACGACGACGCGGTCACACAAGTAGCTGCCCATGGGAGAGAAAGAACAATGAATGGACTCGAGACGATCGCCCGCGGACTGGGGTGGAGAAACGATCGAATCTCGCTGTTGCCGGCGTTGATGCTGGCGCTGGCGCTTGCCGTCGTCACGGCCGGATGCGGGTCGGAGAGCCGTGCGGCGACGGCCGACGGGGACGACGCCGTCGCCGAAGCGGAAGAGGGCAAGGAATCATCCGAGGGCGACGACGCCGAATCGGAAGACGAGGAAGGCAAGGTCGCCATTCCGGTCTCCGTCGCCAGCCTCGAGCCGGGCACCGTCTCGGCCTACCTGACCGCCACGGCGAATCTGGTCGCCGAGAACGAGGTCAAGATCCTGGCCGAGTCGGAAGGTCGCGTCGAGCGGATGCTCGTCGACGAGGGCGTCTTCGTGAAGAGGGGCCAGCTGCTCGCCGCTCTCGACGCCGACGACGAGCGCATCGCGCTGACCAAGGCCGAAGTCAAGCTGACCAACGCGCAGATGGCTTTCGAGCGCGGCGAGGACCTTTCCTCGAAGGACCTGATCAGCCGTGAGGAGATGGACAAGCTCCGTATGGAGTTCGAGATCTCGCGGCAGGAGATCGAAGAGGCGAAGTGGCGGGTCAGCCAGACCGAGATTCGGGCCCCGTTCACCGGCCAGATCAGCGAGCGCATGATCCAGATGGGACAGCACGTTCGCAACGGTGACGAGCTGTTCCAGATCACCGACTTCGACCCCCTGATCGCGAGGATCTACTTCCCCGAGTCCGACATCATCGGTCTCGAGAGCGGCCGTTCGGTTCGCATGTCGCTCAACGCCGATCCCGGGGTCCAGTTCGAGGGACGCATCCGGCACGTCAGCGACGTCGTCGATGTCTCCACCGGAACGGTCAAGATCACCGTCGAAGCCTCCCAGGTGCCGAAGGGCGTCCGACCGGGCAGCTTCGTAGCGGTCGACATCGTACGCGAGAGCCGCTCCGACGTGGTTCGCCTCCCCAAGGAGGCCGTGATCCGCGAGCTCCGCTCGGCCCACGTCTTCGTCGCCAAGGACAACGTCGCCGAGAAGCGTGAGGTGACGCTCGGCCTCGAGGAGGGCGACTATGTCGAGGCCCTCAGCGGCGTCGAGACGGGCGAGCGGGTGATCGTCCTCGGTCAGGGCGGTCTCAAGAACGGTTCCGAGATCGAGATCCTCACGCCTTCGGGCGACGACATCCTCGAAAGCTAGGAGGGCCCCCAATGGGCATCATCAACTTCTCCCTCTCCCGGAGGGTCACGGTATCGATGTGCGCGGTGGCACTGATGTTGTTCGGCGTCGTCGCCTATTCGAGGCTGCCGCTGAACCTCATGCCGGACATCTCGTACCCGAGCGTCACGGTGGAGACGCGCTTCCCCGGCGCCGCTCCGGAAGAGGTCGAATCGCTCGTCAGCCGGCCGATCGAAGAGCTGGTCGGTGTCGTCTCGGGCGTCCAGCGACTGACTTCGGTCTCGCGCCCCGGCCTCTCCCAGGTGACGCTCGAGTTCGGCTGGGATCGCGACATGGACTTCGCGGCACTCGACGTGCGCCAGAAGCTCGACCTGGTCGTGCTGCCACGCGAGTCCGAAAAGCCGGTCCTGCTGCGCTTCGATCCCGCCAACGAGCCGATCACCCGCATCTATCTCACCGGTGACGACGACCTCTATCAGCTCCGCTACGTCGGTGAGGAGCTGCTCAAGAAGGACCTCGAATCGACCGAGGGAATCGCCGCGATCAAGGTCAACGGCGGCTACGAGGAGGAGATCCAGGTGCGCGTTGACGAGCGCAAGCTGGCCCTCGTCGGACTGACCATCCAGGAGGTCAACACCCGGCTGGCGCGGGAGAACGTCAACCAGGCCGGCGGCTCGCTCTACGAGCGCGAGGCACGCTACCTGGTGCGCTCCAACAACGAGTTCCAGGACCTCGACGACATTCTCGAGACCATCCTGGTGACACGGAACGGCCGCCATGTGCGGGTCGCCGACGTCGCCGAGGTGATCCGGGGCCACAAACCCCGTGAGGTGGTCACCCGCTACGCCGGCAAGGAGGCCGTCGAGCTGGCCATCTACAAAGAGGGCGACGCCAACACGGTCTCGGTGTCGAAGGCCCTGAACGCGAGACTCGACAACGTCCGCAGCGAGCTCCCCGAAGGCATCGAGCTCGTCACCGGCATCGACCAGGCCGAGTTCATCCAGGCTTCGATCGACGAGGTGCGCCGCAACGCCGCCCTCGGCGGGCTGATCGCCGTGCTCGTCCTGCTGCTCTTCTTGAAGGATCTGCGCTCGACCCTCATCATCGGTATCTCGATCCCGATCTCGATCGTCACGACCTTCTTCCTCATGTACCGCACCGGGACGAGCCTCAACATCATCTCGCTCGGCGGTTTGGCGCTCGGCGTCGGCATGTTGGTCGACAACGCCATCGTCGTGCTCGAAGCGATCTTCAAGCACCGCGAGGCCGGCGAGAGCGCCCTCGAGGCGGCCCGCAAGGGCGGCAGCGAGGTCGGACGCGCGGTTATCGCCTCCACGCTCACCACGGTGGCGGTCTTCCTGCCGGTGGTCTTCCTCGAAGGCATGGCGGCACAGCTCTTCCGCGACATGGCGCTGACCGTGTCGTTCTCGCTGCTGGCCTCGCTGGCGGTCTCCCTGACCCTCATCCCGATGCTGGCTGCGGTATTCGGCGGGCGCGGCCAGGACGCGCTGGCCGCCGCCATGGCGCCGCGGCCCGGAGGGCGCATCCGGCGCTTGTTCCGCTTTCTGCTCGTCCGGGTGCCGGCCTTCATCATCTTCCTCCTCCGCTGGTCGCTGCGCATGATCGGCAAGGCACTGGCGCTGCTGACGCTGCCGATCACGAAGAGCTTCGACAAGCTGATGGCGATCGTGCTCCGGGCCTACCCCGCGGCGCTGCGCTGGTCGCTGCGCGCCAGGCCGATCGTCCTGGGTGTCGCCGTGCTGGCTTTCGCCGGCGCCGCCTGGCTGGTGCCGCAGCTCGGCTTCGACCTCATGCCGACCTTCTCGCAGGGCGAGTTCAGCTTCCTCGTCCAGCTTCCGGAGGGCACGCCGATCGACACCACCGATCGCTTCATGGCCGAGATCCAGAACCGCCTGGAGGGCGACGAGCGCGTCGCCGCGTACTCGAGCATCTCGGGCGGCAAGGGCCTCTCGTTCACCAATACCGGCATCGAGGGTGAGAACACCGCCAAGCTGCAGGTGAGAATGGCCGCCGGCGCCACGCCGGACGACGAGGCCGCCGTGATCGACATCCTGCGGTCGGCTCTCGCCACCTCCGACTCGGTCGACTTCAAGTTCGAGCGGCCGACCTACTTCTCCTTCCGGACTCCGGTGGAGCTCGAGCTCTACAGCGACAACCTCGACGAGCTCCACGAGGCCTCGGCCTTGATGGCCGCCGGCGTCGCGGAGATCCCGGGCCTGGTCGACGTCAAGTCCTCGATGGAGCTGGGCAATCCCGAGCTCCAGGTCACCTTCGACCGCGAGCAGCTCACCCTCCTCGGCCTGACCCTGGGCGATGTGGCCGGAACCATGCGCAACAAGGTCCAGGGCGAAGTCGCCACACGGTTCCTCCAGGGGGATCGGGAGATCGACATCATGGTCCGCTCGGTCGACCTCGGCCGCGCCTCGGTCGACGATGTCGAGAACATGATCGTCGGCCAGATCGACGGCCGCCCGATCTACCTCAAGTCGGTGGCCGAGGTCCAGATCGCCCAGGGGCCGACCGAGATCCGTCGTATCGGGCAGAAGCGCGCCGCGCTCGTCTCGGGCGGTCTCGCCGGACGCGACATGGGAAGCGTGGCCGGCGACATCCAGGCGCTCGTCGCCGACACTCCACTGCCGCCGACGGTCACCACCGGTCTGGGCGGTCAGCAGGAAGAGATGTCGCGCTCGCTGCGCTCTCTGGTGATGGCCATGGCGCTGGCCATCTTCCTGGTCTACCTGGTGATGGCGTCGCAGTTCGAGTCGTTCCTGCATCCCTTCGTGATCATCTTCTCGCTGCCGCTGGGCGCCATCGGCGTCATCGGAGCGCTGGCCCTGACCGGACGCACGATCAACGTCGTCGCGATGATCGGTGCGGTGATGCTGGCCGGCATCGTGGTCAACAACGCCATCGTTCTGATCGACGCGGTCAACCAGAGGCGTCGCGCCGGGATGGCACGGACCGAGGCGTTGGTCGATGCGGCGACGAATCGTCTGCGACCGATCTTCATGACCTCGGCGACGACCATCCTCGGCCTCACGCCGATGGCCCTCGGCCTCGGCGCCGGCGCGGAGCTACGGGCGCCGCTGGCGATCACCGTCATAGGCGGCCTGTCGGTGGCGACCCTGCTCACCCTGTTCGTGATCCCGATCGTCTACACCCTTCTCGACCGCAGCAAACACCCGCTCGGCGAGCTCGACGAGATACCGGCTGACGACGCGCACGTCGGCGACGCCGCGCTCGCGGCCGAAGCCGCAACCGGAGAGGTGAGCTGATGTCGCTCCCAAAGCTGGCGGTCCTCAGGCCGATCACCACCTCGATGCTGATCATCAGCGTCCTGGTGCTGGGTGGCATCGCGCTGGTGAAGCTCCCCCACGACTATCTGCCACAGGTGGACGCGCCGTTCATCGAGGTGCAGATTCCCTACCCCAACTCCAACCCGGCGCAGATCGAACGCGAGATCACCAAGCCGGTCGAGGAGGTGCTCTCGACGCTTCCGGCGGTCAAGAAGCTCTCCTCGCGCTCCGACGCCGACATGGCGACCGTCGACATGGAGTTCAACTGGGGCGAAGACCTGGACGTCGTTCGCATGCAGGTCAGCGAGAAGATGGACCAGATCGAGCCCGAGCTGCCGGCGAACATCGGCGAGATCCTGATCTTCTCCTTCTCCACCGAGGACATGCCGGTCATGGAGGCACGCCTCTCGGCGGCCGGCGTCGACCTGTCGGAGAGCTACGAGCTCATCGAGGCGCGCATCGTCAACCGGCTACGCCGGGTTCCCGGCGTCGCGCGGGTCGATCTCGGCGGTGTCGAGCCGGCGGAGATCCGCATCGATCTCATCCTCAACAAGGTCAAAGAGCACAACGTCGACGTCTCCGCCCTGATCGCCCAGCTCCAGGGCGCCTCGCAGAACATGGTCCTCGGCCAGGTCGATCGCGACGGACTGCGCTTCTCGGCGCGTGCGTTGGGCGGCTTCACCTCGGTGGGCGAGATCCACGACCTGACGATCAACGACCAGGGCCTCCAGCTCGGCGACATCGCCGAGATCAGCTACGAAGAGCCGCCACTGACCTACGGGCGGCATCTCGACGGCACCTACGCGGTCGCTCTGACGATCTACAAGGAGTCGACGGCCAACACGGTCGACGTCGTCGAGAGCATCTTCGGCGTCATCGAGACCGACATCAACGACGACCCGCTGCTCCAGGGGATCGAGATGTTCGTCTGGGAAGATCAGGGCAAGGAGATCTCGAACGCCATCGGCGGCCTCGCCAAGGCCGGCCTGATCGGCGCCCTGCTGTCGATCATCACGCTCTACTTCTTCCTGCGGCGGCTCGACACGACCTCGATCGTGGCGATGTCGATCCCCTTCTCGCTGCTCGCCACCTGCGCGGTCCTCTTCTTCACCGGCAAGTCGCTCAACATGCTCTCGGCCATGGGTCTGATGATCTCGATCGGCATGCTGGTCGACAACGCGGTCGTCATCCTCGAGTCGATCGACCGCGTCCACCGCACCGAGGAGGATCCGGCCAAAGCGGCCCTCAAGGGCTCGAAGCAGGTGTCGATCGCCGTTGCGGCATCGACGGCGACGACCCTCATCGTCTTCCTGCCGCTGGTGGTCGGCGGCCGGACGGCCCTCACGACCTGGCTGCAGGAGGTCGGTATCGCCCTGTCGATCGCGCTGACCTGCTCCCTGCTCGCCTCGCTGACGCTCATCCCGCTCATGTCGGCGCACTTCCTGAAGCGTAAGTCGACCGAGCCGAGCCGCTTCCTCACCTGGCTCGAGAGGCGCTACTCGAGGATCCTGGCCTTCACGCTGCGTCGCAAGGTGGTTACGGCGATGCTCTTGCTCGTCGCCATCGCGATCGGATTCCTCCCCTTCGTCTCCGGCATGGTCGACAGCGCCATCTTCGCGGCGACGGTCAACGACCGGATGTACATCAACTACGAGTTCAGCGACTTCACCTTCAAGTCGGAGGCCGAGGACGCCGTCGACGTCGTCGAGGCGCTCATCGAGCCGCACCGCGAGGAGCTCTTTGTCGAGTCGGTCTACAGCTACTACGCGGAGAACGAGGCGGCCACCGTGCTCAACCTCAATCGCTCCGACCTCGGCGACGAGGAGTACCGCGAGCTCCAGAAGACCGTCCGCGAGTACCTGCCCGACCTTCCGGGCGTACGGCTCATGATGTACGACGACAGTCGCGGCGGCGGCAACAACACCTACTTCTCGGTGCAGCTCTACGGTCAGGACACCGAGCAGCTGCGGCCCTTCGCCGCGGAGGCGATCCGCCGCATCGAGACCATGGAGGGCGTGCAGGACGTGCGCAACTCGCTCTCCGGCAACCAGCGCGAGATTCGCGTCTCGATCGACCGCGAGAAGGCGCAGCGCATGGGTCTCAACGCCGGCGACATCGCCGACATCTTCTCGTTCACGCTCGGCTCGATGCGCCTGCAGCGCTTCAACGCCGGCGAGCGCGAGGTCGAGACCTGGCTGGCCCTGCGCCTCGAGGACCGTCAGGACATCGACGACCTCAAGGCGCTGTCGATCAGTCAGGTCGAGGGTGTGCCCGTCCTGCTCGGCGACCTGGCGACTTTCGAGATCGTCCCGCAGGCCAACCAGATCGTGCGCGAGAACCGCAAGGCGCAGGTCAGCATCTCGGCGACCTACGAGGGCGAGGACTGGGAGTCGACGCAGGAGACGATCGCCGCCCAGATGGACGCCTTCGACCTGCCGGCCGGGATGTCGTGGAGCTGGAACGACCGCATCGTCGAGCAGCAGGACCAGGACGCCCAGATGGGTGTCAACTTCCTGCTCGCCCTGGCGCTCGTCTACCTGGTGATGGCCTCCCTGTTCGAGTCCCTGGCACAGCCCTTCGCCATCCTGCTGTCGATCCTCTTCGCCCTGCCGGGCGCCGGCTGGATGATGGCGCTGACCGGAACGCCCTTCAATCTGATGGGACAGATCGGCTTCCTGGTGCTGATGGGCATCGTGGTCAACAACGGCATCGTATTGCTCGACTACATGAACCAGCTCCGTAAGCGCGGCTACACGAAGGAGGAGGCGATCCTCCAGGCCGGCCGGGCCCGCCTGCGCCCCATCCTGATGACGGCGTCGACAACGATCATCGGCCTGGTTCCGCTGGCCGTCCCCGGCTCCACCCTCGGCGGGCTCTTCTACTATCCGATGGCCCGCGCCGTCATCGGCGGCCTGATGTCCTCGGCGATCTTCACCCTGCTGGTGCTGCCCTACCTGACGCTCGGCGTCGAGGGCATCGCCAACTGGTTCAAGAGCATCTGGTCGGGATCGGCGACGCTCAAGGGCCAGCCGAAGGCTCCAGACGACCGAGCCGTGTCCCGGCCGGAGCCGACCGCTCAGCCGGCCCCCTGATACCGGGCAACCCGGCGGTTCCTTCTCCCCTCACGGCCCGATGACGGGTCCACTCTCGGAATTCGCGCTCGTTTCGACTCGTCGACGAGTCCTCGTTACTCGGCTCACGCGCCATCAAGCACCATCCCGAGACCGTGGAGAATCGACTCATCGAACTCGGCGAATGGCAACGCCCAGCTCACTCTCAGGGAACTGCGATGGAGACCAAACGGTTTCCGATGCCACTAGCACGAGGAGCCGCCTGCGAGGAAGGAGTTCGGGGAGTGTAAACAGTGATTCGGTCCCACCTCCAACACGAAGCTCCTCCTCGCCATCCATCCATCGCAGAAAAACGCGAGAATCAGCTGCGCTGCTCTCTCCAGAGCGCAGTCCCAGAACCGGAACTATTGGCGCTTCACCCTGATTGGACACCACAACCGCGGCTGGCCGATCGCCGTAGGTCCAACCGTCCTTGTTGAGCCCGAAGGCTACGGTGTCCTTAGCGAGAGTACGCCGCGGAGCCAGTCGAAGCGACGACACGAGCGCGTCGCCGAGAGCCTCCCAGTTGCCCGCCTCCCCCCGCCAGAGCTTGGCGATCGCATCGAGCGCCTCCATGCGATCGATCTCCCAACTCCGCACAACGGTCACGATCTCGGGGTTGATCGCCTTCAGATTCGTGCGAATGCTCCGCTCGAAGGGCTCGTCGCGGTTGACAGGACGGAGCTTACCCATGCGGAGAAGGTCGATGGGTAGCCTCCACCCATGTCTTGCTGCCAACCGATAGTCGACCGAGCCATCCTCGAGCAGTAGGCCCCAGTCCTCGATCCCCAGCAATCTGGCTTCATCGGCATTCCACACGAGATAGTCGGCACTCATCCTTCGCAGTTGTCGATCCCAGAGACGGATCACAGGCTCCCATGGAAGCACTGGCCTGATCCGCGGGGCCAACTCTCGGTACTTTCCGAGTACCACGATGCGGCTTCTGTCACTCAGCTGCTCCCGCACCCAGTCCTCGGCAGCGTACCGGGAGTCCATCAGCATCAACAGATCCACAGTCCCCGCCCGAGCTGCACAAAAGGCCAGGACCGCACCGGCAAGCGCAAGCCGCAGCCCGCGACCAGGTACGCGTTCGCCGAGTGCTACGGCACCGAAACCGGCGAAGATGGTGGCCACTAGGAGCTTGCTGAAAAACCCCGGATCCGACACGATCGGTCAAGGAGCTGGGAGGCGATCAAATGCGGGGATCTGAGAGTCAGCAGGGGTCGATGTTCAGCTACGTGGACCTTGAGTCGAGGATTCCAGCGTCGCACCCACTGCGACGGATTCGCGAGCTGGTCGACGTCGCGCTTGAAGCGATGTCGACGCGATTCGACGATCTGTACGCAAGCTGCGGCCGGCCGTCGATTCCGCCGGAGCGTCTGCTTCGAGCCCTGCTGCTGCAGGTCCTCTACAGCGTGCGCAGTGAGCGCCAGCTCATGGAGCAGCTGGACTACAACCTGCTGTTTCGTTGGTTCGTCGGTCTGGGTCTCGACGACAAGGTCTGGGATGCGACGACGTTTACGAAGAACCGGGATCGGTTGCTCGAAGGTGAGGTGTCCGAGGCGCTGTTTCGCGCTGTGCTTGCGCAAGCGAAAACGCGTCGTCTCCTCTCGGAAGAGCACTTCACCGTGGACGGCACGCTGATCGACGCATGGGCTTCGCACAAGAGTTTTCGGCCGAAGGACGAGGACCAGAAGCCGCCGGATGGAGGAGCGGATTTCCGGGGCAAGAAGCGCTTGAACGCGACCCACGAATCGACGACGGACCCCGAAGCGCGCCTGTCGCGCAAGGGGCCGGGCAAGGAAGCCAAGCTCTCCTACGGAGGCCATATCCTGGTCGAGAATCGCAACGGACTGATCGTCGACACCGAGGTCGCAGTCGTGACGGGGGACGGTGAAACGGTGGCGGGACTAAGCATGCTCGAGCGCCTGGCGGGCAAGCACCGGGTGACGGTGGGAGCCGACAAGGGGTACGACAATCGCACCTTCGTCGACGGTGCCCGAGCGCTTCGAGCGACGCCGCATGTAGCGCAGAACACGACGAACCGTCGCAGCCGGATCGACCGGCGCACGACGCGCCACGCGGGCTACACGGCCAGCTTGGCGAAGCGGCCACGGGTCGAGGCACCGTTTGGCTGGCTCAAGCAATACGGCTTGCAAAGGCGACCGATGTTTCGCGGCGTCCGGCGCATCGGCTGGGCCTTCACTTTCGGGGCTGCGGCATTCAACCTGCTGCGCATCAGCAACCTGACGGCACCCACCTGACCCGCATGACGACCACACCCCTCGATCCGCCTCGCAAAACCGCCCCACCGTGTCGGGCCGGCACTGGCAAAGCCACCCTCCGCACCCCCGAGCGTCGCTCGATCGCGCACCAACACACTCCGCTCGGTCGCCGCAGCCTCTCAACACCATGAATCTGACACTGAAACGCGGTTTTTCCGCAAGCTCCTAGAGCCGCAGGGAGAAGAAACCGATCGTAGTGGTACAGCACGACCACCACGAAGCAAAGGTAGTAGGAGACCGGGAAGGCGAGGAGGATCAACCCGGCGTGACGTTGTCTCCAGGCAACGGCGCTGCCGAGCACCGCCAAGGCCAATGCCGGTAACCCGAGAACGAACCCCAGATGCCGCGCTGCCAACCATGCCATTGCGGTGTGCCCCAATAGGGTGGGTTCGAACTCCCTATACAGATCTGAGCTGTGCCCTATGAGGACCCGCCAGTGGTGAACGAAACTCCCCCAATCAAAGATCAGATTGTGAACCAGGGCGAAACTCACCGCCGCCACGATGACCGACCCCATGATCCTGCGGTCGAAGAGGGCCGGCCCGAGACTCCTCCACAGTGAGCCTCCTTGGCGCCGTCTTGCCAGGTCGATCCACACAAGCAGAGACGGCAGGACGTAGAGGCCATATGCCTGGTCCTTCGTGCATACGGCAAGGGTCGCTGTCAGGGCGTAGAGCCAGTAGTGGAGCGCCTGCCGTTCGGTCCAGGCGCGCCAGAAGAAGACCAAGGACAAGGCGATCCAGAAGAGGTACGGAGCTTCGAGGTTGATTGTCTTCGCGTAATAGACGAGCGTCGGCGAACTGGCCAGAAAGAGGGCTGCGAAATGAGCGACCCAGGCCAAGCCGAACACCGAGAGCGCGAGCTGGTGAACGAGAAAGACCGTCGCGGTCGCCATTACCACGCTCAGGATTCGCCCGGTCGATCGGAAGAGGCGGTCTCTTCGGCCGGCATCATCGGGTAGCCACCCGGCGTGTTCGAGCGCTCTGAGAGGCGCGTAGGCGACGCGCAGGACGAGGTAGTGGAGGGGCGGATATCGTCCCTTGTGTCGCTCAACCGAGGTCTTCCCCTCGTACCACGGCGAGATCTCGTCGAAGGCCCAGGCGGCCTGGCCAGCCGCGGGTAGTCCCCACCAGAAGGGGATCAGGTTCAGAACGAAGGATAGACCCAGAATCGCGAGCAGAATCCGCCGGTCGCGCGTTGAGAGGCCCGGGTACATTGGGGTTGCCAAGATACCATCCACCAGGGATGCCTCTTCACCCCAAGTTGCTTCAACGCGACAGCCGGCTGCTTCTGCTGGGACTCTGCCACAGTCCGTGCATTGATGAGCTCGTTCCGCGGCCGAGCTTGAGGTTGAAGCGCTTGACGGCGAGCTGGCCGTCGAGGCGAGCGATCGGAAGGCCTTCTCGACCTTGCTGTCGCCACGACCTCGAACTTGGACCCCTGCCTTGGTCCCGGCGCACCGGCTTCGGAGAATTCGACCGACTGCGGCCGTCTAACCTCCGAGAGTGAGCTTCTCCGGATTCGGCCACAGAGCAGCGGTGCCGCCAAGCCCAACTCCAAGCGTTGACACTCGAGGTCTCTCACAATGTTCCGACTCGCCGTCCGCCCGATCACCGTCCTGGCCGTCCTTCTGTTTCCGGCCTGCGTCTCCACCGTGCCCGACGAGGGCGCCGGCACGGTCTTCCTGAGCGATCCCATCGACTGGGGCGCCGGCGACTGGGTCCCCATCGAGGGCGCACGGCCGTATCTCAGCCCGCTGTACACCGATCCGCTGACCATCTCCGTCTGCTCGGATCATTTCCCCGCCGGAGAGCAGGCCTGGGAGAACATCGAGGCCGTGGTCGAGCGCATCAATCAGACCACCAACGTCGGCATCGACATCACGCTCCAGAGCATCGCGCACCTCGATTGTGCGGACCTCTTCCCGGCCACGCCCACCTACCGCTACGTCATCGAGTACAGCGAGCTCAACGGCACCTGCGTCGATCCGCTCGGCGCCACGGGCAGCCTCGTCTTCTGGACCCCGGCGACAGGTTGGAACAACGGCTGCGTGGGCTGCGGCGCGCTGGTCAACGACTACGCCGTCCTGCCCATCCGCCCGTCGAACTTCGTCGACGCCGAGGCCGATCCCACCCTCGTCGCCGAGGCCCCGGCAACCGGCATCTTCGCCCACGAAATGGGTCATGGGTTCGGCATGGGCCATCTGTGGGACCGCACGCTCGACGAGCAACGCTTCCACTCCCTGACGTTGCCGCGCGGCAGCGGGCGCGGCTTCTTACATGGCGCTGGAGATCCGGACCGCCGAACCGGCGGCGTGTCGGCCTACACCAAGGCGGCGCTCGAGCACTTCTACCCCGGCTCCGGCGTGGTGGACAGCCAGCCCGAGTGGTACGCGCACGAGCTCATCATCGATCGCGACCCGGTGGACGGCTCGGTGGACGCTTCCGACGTCTACGACCACGAGGACTTCAACCCCCGCCACCTACGCTACGACCCAGCGGAGGACGCCTTTCTGGATTGCCAGTCGGGGGAGGAGCCCCGCTACGTGCTGCAGTACTCGGACGTCAGCAGTCTGCCCTGTGTCGTCGGCGACAACCTCATCACCCTGGCGTGGGAGCTCGACGGCGTCCGAGTCGAAGACCACAGCGCCATCGCCCAGAGCTGCGTCGACGCCTACGTCCAGTACCACTGGGAGACCGACGTCCGCATCACCAGCGCCGACTACGCCATCGGCGCCACCGATATCGTCAGCGCCGTCATGACCGCCCGCGTCGACGCCGACGACGACGGGCTGGAGCCCAACGAGACCGACAACGACATCGACCTCGATGTCGTCCTCTACGGAGAGTCCGCAAGCCATCCGGTCGACTGCCCGTAGTCGAAACCGATCGCTGGTCCGGGACAAGCTACTCGGGCACTGTCTCGCCCGACTCGTCACGCAGGGTCGCCAGGTAGTCGGCGTCGATCCGGGCGCGCACGGTGCGACGGTCGAGGCCGAGTATCGGGTGCCACTCCTGGGGCAACACGTCAGGGAACTTTGAGCGCACTCTAGGGGGGCGCTGCGGTAGCCAGTCCCTGTCAGAATCGTGCAGGTCGCTCTGTTCGACTGATGCCGCAAGCGCCGCGCCGAGCTTGAAGCGTCGAGTAGACTGTGTCGATGTCGGTTGCTCCCTGGTCCAGGCCAGACACACGGACAACGCCCTCCGCGATGAGCGTGCTGCTAGGGGTTCTCCTGCTCCATGGCTGCGCTCCAACGCCGCATGCCAACCTGCTTTTCGTCGTTGCAGACACGTTCCGAGCCGATGCCTTGCGCTGTTCCGAGGGCGATACGCTCACGCCCAATCTGTGTGACCTAGCGGAGCGTGGCGTTCGGTTCGAAAACGCCTACAGCCACGCCCCGAGCACTCTTCGTTCCTCGGTGACGATGTTCACCGGGAACCATGCCCCCACATATCATCGCTATCGGCGCCAGCGTAGTGGGTACGATGAGTGGATGTACGTTCCCGAGCAGGAGCGGCTGCTCGCTGAGGGTCTCGCAGAGAGAGGCTACGCAACATTGGCGTTCCTGCAGAACAAGCTGCCGAGCAAGGCCAATGCTCTGCAGGGGTTCACTGTGAACGAGAGGCAGTATCTCGAATCGACGGACTACATGAGCTTCGTGAGTGAGCTTGGCCTCGACCTCTCGCGGGGAAGCAGCGGAGTTCTGGCGGGAACTCTAAACTACCTGCTCGGTGAGCCGGCAAACTTCTTCGTCGTGCAGTGGATCCTGGACCCTCACGCCCCGTATCGCCCACCGGATACGTTCCTGGCAAGTGACGACGTCGATCTAGACCGGCTCGAGCGGTCACTCGACTACTACGCTGGACTTGGTCACTTTGACCGCCCCGACGATGGCAAGCGCAACTTGGAGCGCGTCCAGGGTTCGTTGTCGCGATACGAGCGAAGCGTAGTACGCCGCCTCTACGAGATGGAGGTCAACTGGGTCGATGAGCGTGTGGGCTATCTGTTGAGGGCGCTCGACCTGAAGGGGCTGAGCGAGTCGACCATAGTCGTCTTCACCTCCGACCATGGGGAAGCCTTCGGCGAGCACGGGCGCTACCTGCATAGCACGACGCTCTATGACGAGATGCTTCGAGTACCGCTGCTGTTCGCTGGGCCGGGAATCCCGGAGGGAGAGCTTGTCAAGGCCCGAGTCGCCCTGGTCGATCTGATGCCGACCCTTGATGACCTCGTCGGCTGCAAGTGCCTCGAGAGATCTCGAGGCCGGAGTCTCAAGCCGCTCTTCCTCGACTCGAGCCGGTCGAACGACCGTACGGTCTACCTCGCGAATCCCGGTCAGCAGCCGGCGCACGCACTCATCCATGACAGTTTCAAGCTCATCGCCAATACCGAGACCGATACCCTTGAGCTCTACGATCTCCTGGAAGATCCGGGCGAGACGTCGGACCTGTCAGCCAGTCGAAGGGATCGCCTAGAGGACCTGAAGCGTCGGCTGGACGAAATCGTCTCCTCCGACAGGCGCCGGCGAGAGCGCCTGGCGCAGCTAGCAAGCGAGGAGGCGCTCGAGGGAGCCAGGAATGAAACCCTCCGTGAGCTGGAGGCGCTTGGCTATCTCGATTGAGCTTGTCCGAAGGCGACTGCTCCTAGGAGAACGACTCCCCCACCGATCAACGAGAATCGGTGGGAGAATCGGTGACAGTTACCTCGTTTCCCCTTCGAACGAGAATCGGTGACAGTTACCTCATTTCCCCTTCGGCCTACGTCCGCGCTTCCGCGGTCGTAGAGTTCGACCTGTCCTTGCCTCCAGCTCGTCAATGAAACGCCGCGAGCCGAGCGGTCTACCGATCCGGCCGTGGTGTCTCAGTGTCTCGGTGCTTTCGTTCGAGCCATCTCTTAGAAAGTCCTGGAGAATCGGTGACAGTTACCTCGTTTCCCCTTCGGCCTGCGTCCGCGTTTCCGCGGTCGTAGAGTTCGACCTGTCCTTGCCTCCAGCTCGTCAATGAAACGCCGCGAGCCGAGCGGTCTACCGACGCGGCCGTGGTGTCTCAATGTCTCCGTGGCTTCATTCGAGCCATCTCTTAGAAAGTCCTGCCAATCGGCGATGCGCTCGGCACCTGGACGAGTGTCGACCAGCTGATCGGGCTCAGCGAGAACCTGGGCACGCGCACTCGAGTGAGGCCACTCGACAGCTTCCTCGACGAGCCCGGCGCGAACCGGGTTTAGCAGTATGTAGCGCATGGCCGCGATCAGGTGCGCCTCGTCCATCGGGAATGACGCGAAGCGTTCCTGCCAAAGATGCCCAGTCCAACCGTTGCGCCGGTTGATCTCAATTGCGTAGCGACGATGAGCGCGCCCCACGGGTCTCGCGAGGCCTCCCTCGGCCGAAGGTACTGCAATCAGATGCACGTGGTTGGGCATCAGGCAATAGGCCCAAATACGCATGCTGTAGCACCGGGCCTTTTCGCCGAGGATCTCGACATAGCGGCGATAGTCCCCGTCGGAGAAGAAGGTCTGCATGCGCCGTGCTCCCCGTTGAGTGACGTGGTGGGGTATGTCGGGCACGACGATTCGTGGAAGGCGCGCCATCGCCCCAATAGACGAAAGCCCGCTCCTCGAGCTTACGAATTGAGTTTCCTGTCACCGCTTTTCGCACCGCTTTTCGGAAGACGCAGACCCTCCGGGGCCGGGAGATCACCGGGCACCCTAGCGCAGGAGCGGCAGGGCGTTGCGCAGCGCGCCCCGCCCATGGCGAGCGCCATTGACGGCGACTCTATGCCCCAGATCGCAATAGAGGAGGTCGACCCATTTGGCGAGGACACTCTCGACCCCGAACTCCTCGGCACGACGCTTGGAGTTGAGCGCCATGGCCCTGTACAGCCCCGGTTCATCGATGAGGCGGTCGACGGCTCTCCGGGCCTCCGCCGGCGTATTGGCTTCGAGGAAGTCGGCCTCCGAGCGGCGGATCTCTCGAAAAGCGTGCTCGCTGCCGACGATCGCGGGAACCCCGGCGGCCCACGCGTTGCACAGCTTCGCAGCCGGCTTGGATCGTTGGCTGCGGAGCGGCTGCGGCCGAACCGCCAAGATCGCGTCGATGTCATGGTAGTCGTGCCAGCGGATGGAGCGACTGTCGCTGTGCGGGCCACGGAAAGGCACCGAGTCATCGACCCACTCGACACCCCGACCGGACAGATAGTCTCGCCACTCCAGACTCCGGAAAGCCTCGTCCAGATTGTTCTCGTAGCCCTTGTAGGCGATGCGACGGACGCGATCTCCTCGCTGCGGATCCCTTGGGATCAGGCCCGGCTGCGGCCACGAGGGAATCGGCGTCGATCGCCACCCGCTCGACTGGAAGCCGTTCTGCGTCACCTGGTAGTCACCACGTAGCGGCCGCGTCTTGTCGCCCCGCAACACAACCAGCCAGGCGTCCCCGAGCAGACGATACTCCCGCCTGAGCCGACGACTGTGATTGGAATGGTAGACCACCAGACCCTTATCCGGCACGCTGGAAGAGAGCGTCGCCGGAAAGCCGGCGTCAACGAGCCGGAGATAGGTCTGCAGCGTCCAGATTCGCTCGCCACAGATGAACTCCCTCCAGTCCTGATCCGGATCGAGACCCGTCAGCGTCTGCAGATCCTCGTCCCCACCCCAGAAGAACGTTAGCTGCGCGACTCCGCCGGTGAGGGTCGGCGCGGGCCGAGGGCGAGTGGTCGGAGGCGGCATCTCCACCGGATCACTCATCAGGCGCCCTTCTCCGCGATCCAGCCCTTGCCAACTCAACCCGCAGGCAGAGGGTACGATGACGGCGTGGTGTGAGCTCTTCGGCATACCCTCTCTCTCCCCTTTCTCCGTCTTCATATCGTGGGCGGATCAACGCGGAGAGGTTTCGCACACTGGGCCCCCAGTTGTCACCGAAACGGCAGGAATGCCCACCTTAAGGCCTCGGCGGCAAAGCCGGAAGGGCCTTGCCGGACTGCGCGGTACCGGAGCCGCGCCCTCCAGCCGGCCGCTCGCCTGCCGCCCTTGCCTCGACGATCACCCGACTCGAGCCCTTCCCTAGCTTGCCTCCTCCTCTGCGGCGGGTGGGCCTCGGTCTCGTTCAACAGGTCCCCACGAGGTACGGTCCCGGCGCCCCAGCATTGGAGAATTCGGTCGACCGGGGCCGTCTAACCCTCTCAATGGGAGGCTGTGCAATGCCGCTACAGCAAACCGGAGACAGGAAGCTCACCTTCTCGGGAAGCTCGTCTCTAGGGGTTGACGTCCAGCGTCTCTCACAATGCTCCGACTCGCCGTCCGCCCGATCACCGTCCTGGCCGTCCTTCTGTTTCCGGCCTGTGTCTCCACCGTGCCCGACGAGGACGCCGGTACGGTGTTCCTCAGCGATCCCATCGACTGGGGCGCCGGCGACTGGGTCCCCATCGAGGGCGCACGGCCGTATCTCAGCCCGCTGTACACCGATCCGCTGACCATCTCCGTGTGCTCGGATCATTTCCCCGCCGGAGAGCAGGCCTGGGAGAACATCGAGGCCGTGGTCGAGCGCATCAATCAGACCACCGACATCGGCATCGACATCACGCTCCAGAGCATCGCGCACCTCGACTGTGCGGACCTCTTCCCGGCCACGCCCACCTACCGCTACGTCATCGAGTACAGCGAGCTCAACGGCACCTGCGTCGATCCGCTCGGCGCCACGGGCAGCCTCGTCTTCTGGACCCCGGCGACAGGTTGGAACAACGGCTGCGTGGGCTGCGGCGGACGGAGAATCGGGAGAATCGGTGACAGTTACCTCATTTCCCCTTCGACCTGCGTCCGCGTTTCCGCGGTCGTAGAGTTCGACCTGTCCTTGCCTCCAGCTCGTCAATGAAACGCCGCGAGCCGAGCGGTCTACCGACGCGGCCGTGGTGTCTCAATGTCTCCGTGGCTTCATTCGAGCCATCTCTTAGAAAGTCCTGCCAATCGGCGATACGCTCGGCACCTGGACGAGTGTCGACCAGCTGATCGGGCTCAGCGAGAACCTGGGCACGCGCACTCGAGTGAGGCCACTCGACAGCTTCCTCGACGAGCCCGGCGCGAACCGGGTTTAGCAGTATGTAGCGCATGGCCGCGATCAGGTGCGCCTCGTCCATCGGAATGACGCGAAGCGTTCCTGCCAAAGATGCCCAGTCCAACCGTTGCGCCGGTTGATCTCAATTGCGTAGCGACGATGAGCGCGCCCCACGGGTCTCGCGAGGCCTCCCTCGGCCGAAGGTACTGCAATCAGATGCACGTGGTTGGGCATCAGGCAATAGGCCCAAATACGCATGCTGTAGCACCGGGCCTTTTCGCCGAGGATCTCGACATAGCGGCGATAGTCCCCGTCGGAGAAGAAGGTCTGCATGCGCCGTGCTCCTCGTTGAGTGACGTGGTGGGGTATGTCGGGCACGACGATTCGTGGAAGGCGCGCCATCGCCCCAATAGACGAAAGCCCGCTCCTCGACCTTACGAATTGAGTTTCCTGTCACCGCTTTTCTGTCACCGCTTTTCGAGAGAGAGTCCTTCCGGCGACCGCTCGCCAGGCGGTGGCCTCCCTGCGTACGTCTGCGGGAAGCGCACTCGTTTCAGTGGAGAAACATGAAGCGCCCCTCGGAGGGCACACCTCGATCGTTGAGAACGAACAGCATGTAATGGCCCCGCGGAGCGGTTCCGTGCGGATGATCCGGATCCGGGACCGTAACGGTCAGGGTCGTCCCGGAACGCCTGAAGGGCATGCGGATCACTCGCTGTTCGCTGTCGGTCTGATGCGTGACGGCCATCGGCCGCACCAGGACGACCGTCTCGATGTCTGCTGCTTCCGGGGATTCGACCGCGAAGGTGCCGCCGCTGTGATGCACCAACGCGGGTGCGGCGGTGATGCTCGGCCGCGAGGCCGCCGATCCGTCCATGTTGAACAGATACGGCGGACTGAAGATCTCGATGACGTTCGAGCCGCCGCCGTAGTTGGAGCCGCCTGTTGCCGCGACCTTCCCGCTGGGCAGCAGGACCGCAACCGAGTGGTACTGCTTTCGGTAGTTGGCCCGGGCCATGGATCGCCAGGTGTGTGTCGCCGGATCGAAGTGCGCGCACGGCACGCTCGCATCCGATGTACCACCGACCACGAAGACCGTGCCGTCCGGGAGGAGTACCGTGTTGACGTTGTTGCGCCCCTCTCCGCCGGGTATCGTCATCGCGTGTCCCCACGAGGGATTGAGCGTGGAGAGGGTCAGCATCTCAGCGGTCTCGTTACCCGGAACCGTGCCGCCGCCAACCACCAGAACGCGGACCGAGGGCTCGCAGAGATCCAGTAGGATGACCGACATGCCCCGGACACGGTCGGGGTGCTCCATGAGGCTGCCGAGCTCGACCCATTCGCCGCCCGCCGGAGGACTGACGTTGTAGTAGGCGTTGGTCGGGTTGGGATCTCCGGGTCCCCCGGGACCGGGTCCGGCCGAACCGAATCCCGTACGGGTGTAGAAGACCTCCCCTCCTGGCAGCAGGTGGAGTCCCGGGTAGAGCTGCGGGAAGTCGCGTGTCGCATCGGTACCGGTGAGGACCGTCCAGCTGTCGCTCAACTCGTCGTAGATCTCCGCCGTGCCGACCGAAGGCCTGCCACCGACCGCGAGAACGCGCCGCTCGTCGCTGAGCGTCACCACCGTTGGATACCAGCGTGCGAACGCCATGTCGCCGGCCGTCTTGCTCCACGACTTCGCCACCGGATCGAACTTCCACGCGCGGTTGACCCCGGACGGTCCTCCTCCCCCACCTCCGACGACCAGGAGCCGCCCATCGGAGAGAAAAGCGTGACCGGCACAGAAAAGCAGCTCGTCAGGTGTGTCGAGCATGTGGTCGAAAACCGGATTGACCTCGTCCGACGGATCCCAGAGCATCGTCGTCTTGGTGTTCGCCTCGGGCAGGAACAGAACCCAGCCGGTCTTGAGCACGGCGGCGTGGGCCACGTGATAGGGCGTCGTTCCGTCGGGCATCGTGGTCGAGTACGGCATGCTCCACGAGCCGTATCGCCACGGCCCGAACCACCAGATGATCGGGCCGAAGCGCTCGAGGTCGATCCTCGCGAGCTCGGCCAGCTCTCTCAGATTGGCGAAACCGCCCGGCCGCTCGAGATCACGGACTTCGAGAATCTGCGCCAGGCGCTTGTCGCTGAACTCGGCCTCGCGGAACATCGGCAGGTCGTCGATGCGTCTGGCCGAATTCACCGCGTCGAGGAGACGTCGGTGAGTATCGCCGTCGGTGATCATGCGCTCGTACTCGTCTTTCTTACCCATCTGCGTCTCCCTTCTTCGGTCGCCTTCTCCCTGGGCGGCGCTGTCAGCCGAACAGAATCCAGCCGAGGAGAATGACGAGCAGCACCAGCAGAATCCAGAACCAGAGCGGACGACCTGGCGGACCCGGCTCCTCCGGGACTCCCGGGCCGTCCTCGACCGTGTGCAGCAGGTTGGGGCTTCCGCTGGGGTGATACTGGCTCTCGGCGCCGCCAGCCTCGTAGGCCGCCCGGATTCTGTGCTTGCCGACTTCGAGCTCGTTGGTCGAAAAACGGGCCGTTCCATCACTCAGCAACGTCACGGCGGGACCGGCGGCGGCGCCATCGACGAAGAAAGTGACCCTTCCGGTCGGTGTCGGTTCGCCCTCGCGCAACGCCCTGACCGTGGCGGTCACGTCGAGGGTCTCGCCATACCGCGTCACCAGCCGGCTGCGGCTCAGGTGCACCGCGGTGCCCCGACGGCGCAGCTCCTGGGCGAAGAGATAGCCCTGCGCGAACTCCTCGTCGCCTGTCGCTGCTACGTCGAAGACACAGTTCTCGTTCAGATCGGGCTCGGTGACCCTCTGGCAGATCTGTGCCGCCTGGGCCACCGGCATGCCGGTCAGCACCGGCGCACCAGGTATCGTCACCTCGGGCTTTGACGGGCAGGGCGGATTCCCTCCCGGCCACGAGATGTCGGTGAACGTCGCGGTCGAGGTCCCGGGCTCATAGACGAAGAGACTCGTCCGGTCGGTGACCCGCCACGAGTTCGCGAAGGTCTCGTAGAGGTCGGTCCAGCGGTCGTGCAGGCTCTCGGGCATCGGGCCGAGTGCAGAACCATCGCGAAGCTTGGGCAGCCAGCTGCCGTCCGGGATCGCCCCGATCAGCCCCTCCGTCGCCATGGTCTGTGACACGGCGACATTCATGTAATGGACGTTGTGGCTGGTCCAGAATCGAGGAGTGACGGTAAGCACCGCCTGGTGCTCGTAGTCGACCCGCAGACCCACCCTGCCGTCGGCGTCGAAGGCGCTCACCCGATGCCCGTCGAGATCGATCCCGGCAGCGGTCAAGCGAGACGGCTTGCCGTCGAGGTAGAACTGCAGCTGTCCCTGCTCGGGACCCGGCTGGTAGGCGATGGTATGCGAGCCGACGCGAGCCGCGATCGCGGTGTTGACGCTGACACACACGGTCAGGCCGCTGTAGGAATCGGTGATCGGATTCTGCGTTGCGACCGGTGTCTGGCGCGTCTGGATCTCCATTCCCTCGTGATCGCGCAGCAGTGTGAACTCGCCTACGGACTGGAAGTCGTAGCGCTGACCGTCGACCGTCCGCAGGTGTGGGTCGCCGCTGTCCGAGCCGTCGTCCGGCGCTCCGACCTTCAGGCGGAAGACCGCCTGGTCCTTGCGTCCCGAGGCGTCTTCAGCTTCGATGTAGACGTACTCGACGAACGGCGAGTCGCCGACCGCGGTGGTGAGAGCCCACTCCCACTGTCCGCCACCGAGATCAGTGACCGCACCGATGGGGCTACCGTTGTCGAGCTTGGCGGCGAGCGTCATCGCATCACCGTCGGGGTGAACGAAAGTACCGCGACGAGTCGCTGTTCCACCCAGGGCCGTGTAGGCCCAGGAACCACCGACGTCGACGTTGGGCTTCTCACTGCCGTCAGCCGCCGTCACGGTCATCTCGCTGATCATGCCGTTGTGGGCATGGAAGAAGATGTGGCAGTGGAACAACCAGCGCCCGAGGGCTCCGCCAAGCGTCACACCGTCGGAGAGCTCCCTGTCGTCGAGCCGCAGGCGGAAGGTCAGAATGTAGTTGGAAGGGATGTCGACGGTGTCCCGGAACTCCTGGTAGGGCCAGTTGAAGCTCGGCGAGCCCCCTGGAGCCCCAGCACCCGGGGTCAGGGAGAGCGGCTGGAAGGAGAAACCATGCAAATGGAACGGGTGATGCGCGCTGCTGACGTTGTCGACCGTGAGCTCGAGCACCTCACCCTGCTCCGCATAGCGCGACGATCCTATGTGCGGTGCAGTGGTGTAGGGCACGAAGCCCGCGAAGGACCCCTGGACTCCGTTGATCGACGGCCCCGCCTGAAGCGCGATGTTCTGCAGCGCCATCCCCGGCTTCGCCGGAACGAAGGCGGCCGGGTCGAGAAGGATCGCCGTCGCTGCCGGCAAACTCTCGACCGGATCAGGGATCGCGGCCCGCAGCGGCGTTCCCGCCGCGATCGCAAAGGCGGGATTGACGACCGCCCCGGCCACGTTGAAGTGCGCTACCGGTACCGTCGCGATCCGGGAGAAGCCCTGTCCCGTTCGGTCGTAGTCCTGCGTCCACATCGTGCAGACACCGGTCGCGGTGTCCGGAATCGCGGCCACGACGTCGGCACGGCTCGACGGTGGGATCAGGATCTCTCCGGTGGCGTACTTGGTGTCGAACGTCGCGATCACGCCGCCTTCAACGATGGCGTTGTCGAGCAAGCCCCCTTCGCCGCCGACGCGTACCAAGGGAATCTGCGCCCCGGTGCTGGTCGAAAGAATCAGGCGAAAGTAACGGGTCGTGGCGCAGTTGACGATCTGCATCCGCAGGCCCTGGCCCGGTTGGACGTTGTAGGTAGAGGCTCCGGCGTCGAGGGCGCCCGGGGCTGAAGGAGAGCCGGCTCTTCCACCGACGTTGACACCGTTCGTCAGTACGAGCTGCCCCTCGTTGGTTCTGCCCGCACCGGCACGCTGGATATTCGGAATCTCGCCGGCCGCGAAGTCCGCCGCGGCGGGTGTTCCGTCTTCGTTCATCGCCTGCCCGGCCGGAGCGATCTCACACAAATCGACCGGCGTCGGACCAGGTTGCACGGGTAGAGCCCCGCCTCCCGCCCACGGGGCACCAGCCGGGTAGGTCGCGGTGTCGTTCGAGCCCGGCGCCTTGCAGACGGTGGTATCACTGAGTACGAGTTGGAGGGTATCGCTGGCGCCGGGCAGAGTTCCCGCGGCGATCAGCGCCGCCTCGTTCGGATCGGCGACAACGATCATGCCGTAGAGGCCGCGGAACACACGATTCGTCGAATGGAAGTGGTGCGGGTGATACCAGAAGATGCCGGGACGGGGGCACTTGAACTTGTAGAGATAGGTGCCGCCGGTCGGCGAAGACGCCGAGGGCGCCGGGAAGGGACCAACCTGCGCCGGATCCTGCGTTACCGGCGTTCCGTCAGCGGCGTTCTGAAGCTCGATACCGTGCCAGTGAATCCCGGTCGGATGATCGAGATCGTTGATCAGACGGACGATCACCGTGTCGTCGACGTTGACCCGCAACGTCGGACCCGGAATCTGACCGTTGTAGGTCTCGACCTCGGCCATCAGCCCTCCACCGAGATCGCGCGTCTGATGCGAAGTGACGATCTCCGTTTCGAGGACGGTCCCGGCGGGTGAGGTGTCAACGGGGTCGGGCGTTACATAGGGGCCGA
Organism: Candidatus Multivoradales bacterium; assembly: GCA_965223875.1. GTDB lineage: Bacteria > Acidobacteriota > Thermoanaerobaculia > Multivoradales > JAHEKO01 > CBDCXS01. Next base: position 1,495,689 of record OZ245024.1, read on the forward strand.
TTCCTGTAGTCATTTCCGATCCAACCCCGAGCCCTGGGTTTGGATCGCCACCGAAGGCGGGCCCGGAAAGCCCTGGTGGACAACTGGATTAGACGGGCGAGGCGCGGCAGTTTTCGCGCATTCGCGATTGTCGGCGGCTCTGGCCCACGGCCTCCGCGGCCTTTTCTTCCCGCCTCACGACTTGATCCGGGCCCATTCGCCTCCGTGGCTGGTGGGTCTCTCTTGCTGCCCGTAGTCGAAACCTATCGCTGGTCGGGGACAAGCTACTCGGGCACGATCTCGCCCGACTCTTCACGCAGGGTCGCCAGGTAGTCGGCGTCGATCCGGGCGCGCACCGTGCGACGGTCGAGGCCGAGCTTCTCGGCGGCACCGACGTAGCTGCCGGTGCGATGGTAGGCGAGCGTGGCATAGAGACTCAGTAGCTCGTCGGCGTCGAAGGCGAGGTCCTCGATGCGCGCGGCGAGGTCGCGTGGCGCGTCGCTCGGTCGGCCGGGTCGGTAGGTGCCCCGGATCATGACGTTGCGGGCGCACTGCTCGAGCTCGCGGAAGTTGCCCGGCCAGGGATAGTCGCGACCGAGGTGGGCGTCGATCCACGCCGCCACCTCGGCGGCGAGGCGGACCGCCCCCTCGCCGCCGACGAGCTCACCGGCAACGACACGCAGCAACAGGGCGAGCTCCTCCGGCGAGTCGGCCAGCTGCTGGCGCAGCGAGGGCGTGCGGATCTGGTCACCGCAGATTCGGTAGTAGAAGTCCTGCCGCATGCGGCCAGCCGCCGTTTCCTCCTCGGGCTCCCGGTTGGTCGCCGCCACCAGCTTGCCCTCGAATGTCAGGTCCCGGGTGTCGCCGAGCCGCTGGAACGTCCGGTGCTGGAGGACCCGGAGGAGCTTCACCTGGACCTCCTCGGACACCTCTCCGATCTCGTCGAGAAACACCGTGCCGTGCCGAGGGCACGTCTCGAGCCAGCCCTCGCGGTCCTGCAGGGCCCCGGTGAACGAGCCCTTGCGGTGACCGAAGAGCTCGGACTCGACCAATGTGGGAGAGAGCGCCGAGAGATTGAGGGCCAGGAGCGGTCCCGGAGCGGCGGCGGTGAAGGCTCCGGTCGCCGGATCGAAGGGGACGTACTGCGAGGAAGCGATCGCCTGCGCGACCAACTCCTTGCCGGTTCCGGACGGGCCCGCGATGAGCGTCGTGTGATCGCGCATGCGCTCGTAGAGACCGCTGCGGTAGCGGGCCATGTCGTGAGTGAAAACCGACTGCCAGACCTGCGCCCGGAGGTCGGCGACAGCGCGCGACGAGCCGTATATCGAGCCGAAGACGTAGTGGAAGGCCCGACGCAGCTGAAAGAACCACGCGAAGAGCAACTCGGCCGGCACCGGTTCGGGCACCCGGATCTCGGGTGGCAGAAAGGTCCGAAGATCGACCTCGAAGGCGTGCCAGCGGGAGACGCGGGTCGTCGGATCGGAGCTCTCGGCGAGCCGTAGCAGGTCGTCGGCGTAGTCGTTGTAGAGGGCGTGGTAGACGAGCTCCCTGTAGAGGGCGCGATCCTGCTCGGTTGCACCGTCTCCACGCAACAGACGCTCCATCCAGGTGGGGAGTCGCTGCATCAGCCGCGCCTGGATGGTCGCGACATTGGGACTCGGGGCCGGCTCCCAGCCCGGGTGCCAGGTGTCGCCATGTGGCTTGAAGTCGCTGCCGAGCGCGAGACGCTCCAACTCGACGCGATCCGGCAGGAAGGGGTTGCAGCCCGCCAGCGCCGCGACGGCCTCGGCGAAGGGTCGATCGTCGCCCCACATTTGTACTCCCAGAGTACATTGACATACAAGGAATGTATAGATTGGCCTGGCTCTCGATCGCCTCGAGAGTCCGAATCTCCAATGTCCATGGGCATTCTCGGGCCATCCGCGGTGTGGCATGGCGCTTGCGCTCCAGGTGCTTCGAATGCACAACCGATCCGGAGGCTCCGAATGTTGATCCCAGCCATCGTCCTCGCCTTTGCCGCCGTAATGATCGTCTACGAGGTGCGCCAACCCGGGCGTGCCTTTCCCAGCGTGGCCGGTTGGTGGTGGCGCGCCGCCCTTCTCAACGCAGTCCAGGCAGGCATGGTCTTCGTTGCCGGATGGACCTGGGATCGCTGGTTCCTCGAAATCCGTCATCCCCTGGCCGGCCGCTTGGGCGTCGGCATCGGGGCGATCGTCGGCTACCTGGTGATCACCTTCATCTACTACTGGTGGCATCGGTGGCGACACGAGGTGCCGCTCCTGTGGCGTTGGCTGCACCAGGTGCATCACAGTCCGCAGCGCATCGAAATCATCACCAGCTTCTACAAGCATCCGCTCGAGATCGCCGCCAACAGCGTCCTGTCGAGCGCCATCCTCTACGGTCTGGTGGGTCTCGATTCTCGGGCGGCCACCTACGCGGTGCTGCTCACCGGACTCGGAGAGCTCTTCTACCACTGGAACGTCGCCACGCCGCACTTGGTCGGCTACATCTTCCAGCGACCCGAGAGTCACTGCGTCCACCACCAGGAGGGCATCCACCACTACAACTACGCCGACCTGCCGCTGTGGGACATGCTCTTCGGCACCTTCAAGAACCCGCGGAGCTTCCGAGGCGCCTGTGGAATGGGCGAGCACGAAACGCGTCTGGCGGAGATGCTCGCCGGACGGGACATGACCACTCGCCGCGGCATGCCAAATCCCGCACACGGCAACTCCGGGCGGGCGGGCGGACGGGCGGGTGGTCGGGCGGCCGGGAGGGCGGTGACGTGAGACGGGCAGCGCTCTTGCTTCTCGTCGTCGGCCTGTCGCGCATGGCCGGAGACGTCCTGGGCCTCTGGTGGCTGGCCGGCCTGGGGGCGGCGACCGCGGCGGCCCCGGCGCCCAAGGTCTTCACGACGGTCGGTGACATGGAACCGTTCTCGACACGCTTCTACTTCGAGTGGGAGGGAGCCGACGGCGTCGGTACCGAGCTGGCGATCACCCCCGCCGTCTATGCGCGGCTCGAAGGACCCTACAACCGGCGCAACGCCTACGGTGCAGTACTCGCCGCTGGCCCGGCGCTATGCGCCGACCCGTTGACGCGCGATCTGGCCCAGTCGGTGGCCGAACACGCCCTGTCATCCGGATCCCTGGTTCGCCGCGAGCTCGGCGTCGAGGCCGCCTCCGGTCTCCGCGTGCGCTACGAGCCGGTCGCGGCGACCATGGACTTCCTCCCCGAGCGGCTCGCGCACCAGGAGTGCGGTGCGGTGGCTCTCGCAGCGACCACGCGAGACGATCTCGAGATGCCCAGAGGCCGCGAATGAGTCGGTTTGACCACTGGATCGAGAGGTCGTTCGCCAACGGTTGGACCGCCACCTGGTACGAGACCTGGCGGGCCGCTCTGGGAGCGTACCTCTTCGTCCACCTCGCGAGCCTGGTGCCGTGGGGTCCCGAGCTGTTCTCTAGAGACGGCATGCTGCCGGCGGCCGAGGTCAGCCCGCTGGCTCGGGTACTCCCCAACGTTCTCGTCGTCTGGGACGACCCGCTGGTCGTGGTCGGCTGCCTCAGCGTCGGTGTCGTGTTGTCGCTACTGCTCGCGCTGGGCCTCTTCGATCGGGTGGCGGCGATCGGGCTCTGGTACCTGTGGGCCTGTCTCTTCGCCCGCAATCCGCTGATCGGTAACCCGGGGATGCCGTACGTCGGGTGGCTCCTGCTGGTTCACGCCTGTCTGCCGGCGGTGCGCACCTGGCGCTGGTCGACCGGCAGGACCCAGCACGTCGAGGCGTGGCGTCTGCCCCCGACGATCTTCGCCGTCGCCTGGCTGCTGCTGGCCCTCGGCTACACCTACAGCGGCTTGACCAAGCTGGGGAGCCCATCCTGGATCGACGGTAGCGCCGTGGCGCACATCCTGGACAATCCGCTGGCACGCCCGACCCGGCTGCGTGAGGCCCTGCTCGGTCTGCCATCCCGGTTCTTCGCCCTCGTCACCTGGGGAGCTCTGGCCATGGAGATCCTGGCCGCTCCGCTGGCGCTGTGGGGACGCCTGCGGCCGTGGCTGTGGATGCTCCTGACCGTCTTCCAGCTGAGCCTCCTGGTGCTCCTCGACTTCGCCGATCTGACGCTCGGCATGCTGTTGATCCACGCCTTCACCTTCGATCCTGCGTGGCGGGTCAGAGCCGGGCGATTCGTTCACGGCCGGGGCTGTCGGGGCGGTCTAGCGGCGATGGGAGGCTGAACGATACGCTCCGCGCATGTCACGGAACCCGAGACGAGCTGAATCGAGCCTGACGGCGCTGGCTCAAGGGGCGCTGGCCTTTGCGACAGTGGCGCTGACCGCCTGCGCCGCGGACTCGCTGGAGACTCCGCCCCAACCTGTAGAGCGCGCGATCTTCCGCGACGCGACCGCAGTGGCCGGTCTGAACCACGCCGGCACGAGCTACGGGGTGTCGGTGGGCGATCTCGATGGCGACGGATGGCCGGACGTCTGGGCGAGCAATCACTTCAAGGCCCCGACGCTCCACCGCAACAATGGCGACGGGACCTTCCGCGAGGCGCGCCGACGGCTCTTTCGAGGATCGACGAAGGGCGACTTCCACGGCGCCGCCTGGGCCGACTTCGACCGCGACGGTGACCTCGATCTCGTCGAGCTCCAGGGCGCCAACCGAGGACACGGCCTGGGCCGCAATCGGCTCTGGGTTCAGCGGGACTCCCTGCTGCGCGACGAGGCGCCCGGTGTCGGCGTCGACGCCCCGCTCGCCCGCGCACGGACGCCGTTCTGGCTCGACTGGGACGACGACGGCGACCTCGACCTGATCGTTACCGGCATCCTGCGTCCCGACAAGCGCGACTGGAGCGGTCTGTTCCTGCAACAGGGCGACGGGTTCGAACGCGCGCCGATGTCGACGCTGGGAGAGCCCCAGGGCTTCAGCTTCGCCCAGCTTGCCGACGTCACTGGTGACGAGGATCTCGAGCTGGTTCTGGCGGACCGGACCTACCCCCGCCGGATCCTCGAGCCCGGAGCGGCCGACCCGGCGGCGATCGACGGGAGGGTCGATCTGCCCAGGACCCCTCAGGTCAGCGACGCGGTATGGGCTGACTTCGACGGCGACGGTCGCCGTGACCTGTTCGTCGCCACCCAACGTGGCGCTCCCAGCTTCGCCACACCCGAGCCGGACCTAGTGAAAGCGAACCTGCACGGGACCAATCTCGGTATCCGGTTCCGCGCCGCCGGCAAGCTGCTCGTCCGGCTGTCGCCGCCGAACTCCATCGGCACCGGGGAGATTCTCGTCGGCGAGGCTGGCGGTGGGACCGACGGACCGCTCCTGCGGCTCGACCCGAGCGACCCCGGCACCCACGGTCTGCGCGACCATCGTGGGGGCATCGATACTGGCATCTACGTCGGCTACGATCCGGACGCCGAACGCTGGACCATCAGGCAGTCGAACCCCACCTGGAGAACGGTCAACGTCGTGGCCCGGAGCCGTGGCGAGATCACCGATGTCGAGGCGCTCGGCTACAACCCGCACCGCCCACAGCCCCCGGACCGCCTCCTGCTCCGACGCGGCCGGCGATTCGTCGACGAGACCGCGTCCGCCTACCTCGCCGGAAACTCCGGCACTGTCGCGGTGGTGGCCGGTGACTTCGACCACGACATGGACCAGGACCTCTATCTGTTACAGACGGGGCCGCTCGCCAATGAGCCCAATCGCCTGTTCCTCAATCGCGGCGACGGCACCTTCGAGAGCGTGGTCGACGCCGGCGGAGCGCCCGGCTCGACTCTGGGGCGGGCCGACGCGGTGGCGACTCTCGATCACGACAGGGACGGCGATCTCGACCTCTACCTGGTGAACGGTTTCGAGACCGAGCCCTTCGCCTCGGACGGGCCGCATCAGATCTACGAGAACCTGATCGACACGCTGGAGCCCGAGCGGCACTGGCTCCAACTCCACCTGGTGGGCAGCGAGTCGAACATCGAAGCGATCGGCGCTCGCGTCTCGGTGTCGGCGGGCGGCGTCGACCAGGTGCGCGTCCAGGATCACGGAATGCACCGCGCGACGCAGGACGAGCCCCTCCTCCACTTCGGTCTCGGCCCCAACGAGGTCGTCGACCGCATCGACATCCGGTGGCCGAGTGGGCGACGGCAGACGCTCAGGAGCGTCCCGTCGAACAGGCTTCTGCGCATCATCGAGCCGACCCGGCTCCCCTGAGGCGCCCCGAAAAACCCAACTAGTCGACGTAGCCGAGGGCGCGGAGCTGCTCCATCGTCCCCTCCTTCGTCTCTTCGCGACCTTCGTCGGGGATCAGGGCCTGGTTCGCCTGGCGCCGGCGCTCGTTACGTCGCCTCAGATCACGTAGCAGCTCCCGCAGCCTGGCGACGTCGTCGGGGCGCTCCGCGGCGAGATCCATCTGCTCGCCGGGATCGGCGGCCAGGTCGTAGAGCTGGACGCCGCGTTGCGAGACGATCAGCTTGAGGTCACCGTCGATCACCGCGTCGCGCAGGGCGTTGCGCAACGGGGCCGTCGCGTAGAGCGGCCGACCGGTGTCCTCCACCTCGCCCTCGATGAGCGGCCGCAGACTTCGACCCTCCGTGTCCTCCAGGCAGCCGGCTTCCATCAGGTCGCACAGGGTCGGCATGACGTCGATGCCGGGCACTCGGGCGGTGACGCGAGCTCCGGCCGGAAGTCCCGGACCCGCCATCAGCAGCGGCACGCGGAGAAGCTCCTCGTGGAAGCTGTTGCCGTGCAGGTAGCGGCCGTGCTCGCCGAACCCCTCCCCGTGATCCGAAGTGACGACGACCAGCGTCTGCTCCTCGAGTCCTCTCTCGCGCATGAGCTCGAGGAAATACCCGATACGCATGTCCACCTGGCGCACCTCGGCGTGGTAGAGACCGAGGAGAAGCTCCTCCTCGGTGTCGGAATAGGGCGAGTGGGTGCGCAGATCGTGAAGCCCCTCCTCGGGCTTGTTCAGATGCCCCAGCTCGGCGTAGAAAGGCACCTCGTACCTCAGCTCGTCCAGCCCCTCGAGCTCTTCGGTCAAGGTCCGCTGCGCCTCTCTCGAAGCGAGGTACGGCGCGTGAGGGTCGACGATCCAGTGCAAGAGGAAGAACGGCTTGTCCGGCCGCGCGGCCAGGTAGCTGAGCACCCCGAAGTCCTGGGTCGTCAGCCGGAGGCCCTGCCACTCCCTCGCCGGCGGGTAGTCGCGGTAGAGCGCCGCGGCGAGCTGATCGCGATCCAGCGTCGGGTATTCCATTCCCTGGAAGGCGTTCGTCGTCGCCGGCAGCTTGCTCTCGTTGAAGCGCAGCGCCTCGTAGCCTCGCTCGACCAGGGCGTCGGCGAGGAGCACCTCCTCGTCGGCGATGTGGAAGAACTCGTCCCGATCGGTCCAGCCGGCCGCCGAGCCCTGCGGCAGCTGACCGTAGGAGGTGGCGTGGTTGCCGGTGAACAGAGCGACGCTCGACGGCAGGGTCCAGGGACCACCGGAATAGGCCTTTTCGAACAGCACCCCCCGATCGGCGAGCGAGCACAGGTTCGGTGTCCGCTCCCGCGCCCGGTCGCAGTCGACGGCATCGGCGCGCAACGTGTCCGAGACGATGAAGAGGAGATTCGGTCCGGCGCCCGACGGGTCGGGGCCGGCCTCGCGATCCGTGGCGCATCCCACGGCGAGCATGCCGAGGAGCGCGACGAGCGCTGACGGCGGATTCTTCGTCATTCCAGGTACCCGTGTGCCCGCGGAGTCACCAGGTGTCCGGAAACGACACCCGGCCTCCAACGACCTACTCGATGTAGCCGAGGGCACGAAGCTGCTCCATCGTGCCCTCCTGCGTCTCCTCCCGGGCCTCGTCCGAGACCAGCGCCTGGTTGTCCCGGCGCCGACGTTCGTTGCTGCGCCTCAGCTCGCGCAGATGCTGCTGCAGCCGGCGCACGACATCGGGCTTCTCCTCGGCGAGGTTCGTGCGCTCCTCGGGGTCCGCGACGAGGTCGTAGAGCTCGAGGCCGCCGCTCGACATGATGAGCTTGTAGTCGCCGTCGATCACCGAGTCGCGCAAGCCATAGCGCATGGGCGCGGTCTGATAGAGCGGCCGGCCGGTGTCTTCCGTCTCGCCGGCGAGGAGCGGTCTGAGGCTCCGGCCCTCTGTGTCGGTCATGCAGCCGGCGCCCATCAGGTCGCAGAGCGTCGGCATGACGTCGACGTTCGGCACCCGGGCAGTGATCCGCTTCCCGGAAGGAATCCCGGGACCCGCCATGATCAGCGGGATGTGGAGCAGCTCCTCGTAGAAACTGTTGCCGTGCAGGAAACGGTCGTGCTCGCCGAAGCCCTCGCCGTGGTCCGAGGTGACCACGATGACGGTGTCTTCCTCGAGTCCGCGGGCGCGAAGCAGCTCCAGGAAGCGACCGATGCGTTCGTCCACCGCCCGCACCTCCCCTCGGTAGAGGCCGACGAGCATCTCGACCTCCTCGTCGGTGTAGGGGGCGTGCTTGCGCAGCTCGTGGTGTCCCTCCTCGGGCTTGTTCAGGTGACCGAGCTGGGCGTAAAAGGCCGCTTCGTACCGCAGCGGCCCGAGCCGCTCGGAGAGCTGCGCCACGGTCGCCTCGGGAGGGCTGTAGGGCGCGTGCGGATTGATGATCCAGAGAAGCAGAAAGAACGGGTTCTCCGACCCCTTGGCGAGATAGCGCAGAACTCCGAGGTCCTGGAGCGGTAGCCGCCGGTCGCCCCACTCCTCCGACTCCGGGTAGTAGCGATTGATGATCTCGAGCAGCTCGGAACGGCGTAGCGTCGGCTGCTCCAGGCCCTGGAACGCATTCGCCTCACCGGGGAGCATGCCCTCGTTGAAACGGATCGCGTCGTAGCCGCGCTCGACCAGCGCCTCGGCGAGGAGGACCTCCTCGTCGGCGATGCGGAAGAACTCGTCGCGCTCGCTCCAGTCGGCCGCCGAGCCAGGCGGGAGCTGGCCGTAGGAGGTGGCGTGGTTACCGGTGAACAGAGCGACGCTCGACGGCAGGGTCCACGGCCCTCCGGCGTAGGCGTTCTCGAACAGCACGCCGCGATCGGCTATGTCGCAGAGATTCGGGGTGCGATCGCGCAGCCGCTCACAGTCGATGGCATCGGCTCGCAGCGTGTCCGAGACGATGAAGAGCAGGTTCGGCCTGCCGGCCTGGGCCGCCGGGCGCACCGGCTCGGGCGGCGCGCCGCACGCCAGCGCCAGGACTCCCATCGCCAGGGTCCCCACCGCCGGCAGTCCCGGCGATCGCGATCGTCTCGTCGTCATTCCACGTACCCCAGGCTCCTCAGATTCTCGAGCGCCTCCGGCGTCAACTCCGGATTCTCCACCACCGGACCCGACCTTGCCAACGGCGGGTGTCGCACCCTCAGCCGACGCACCAGATCGAGGACCCGGTCGAAGGCCGCGGCACGGCTCGCGATCAGGTTCTCCCGCTCCCCCGGATCGAGAGAGAGGTCGTAGACGTGACGCAGCTCCCTTCCGCCGCGACGCATCCTCATCGCCTTGAGCTCGCCTTCGATCCACGCCCAACCCTGGCTCCCGCTTTCGACGAAAACGAAGCGCTCGTCTACGGCCTCGGCCAGGTTGCGCCCGGGACCGTCGGCCGGTGGCGCGAAGCCGGCCACCGCGGCCAGAGTCGGGAAGATGTCGATCGTGCTGCTCAGAGCGCTCTCGCGCTCTCCGAGGCTTGCGGGGCGGCCTCCGCGCGGGAACTTGACGATCAGAGGCACGCGGATGACCTCGTTCCAGAGGGCGTGCCCGTGCGAGAAGCCCCGATGCTCGTAGAGCTCCTCGCCGTGATCCGAGGTGAGCACGATCAGGGTCTCGTCGTAGAGGCCGGCCTCGACCAACCCGTCGAGCAGCGGCTCGACGGCGATGCGGTCGACGTTGCGCAGCTTGGCCTCGTAGAGGACCTCCAGATAGCGCGCGTCGGCCTCGTCGAGCTCGAGCTCGCCCCGGTTGATCCGTCGCCCGATGGCCGGGCTGGTGAAGTCGATGCCATCGCCCCGACGCGCCTCCTCGTCGTAGGCCGGCGCGTAGCTCTCGAGGTAGCCCGGATCGCGCAGGTACTCGGGGAACGGATAGTGACAGCCGACGAAGTGGACATAGCCGAAGAAGGGTCGCCCGTTGCCACTGGTTCTCTCGGTGCCACTGAGCCTCTCGAGAGCCGACTGCGCCAGCCGACGATCGCCTCCGGTCACCATCTCGTAGCTGTCGAACCCCTGATCGAAGCCGTAGACCGGGTTGAGCTGGTGGTTCTCGGTGAGCGAGAAGGTCGTGTAGCCGGCCTCCCGGAAGGCCTCCGCGAGCGTTCGCAGCTCCTCGCCGAGCACCGCCAGGCGTCCGGGCTCGGGCGCCTCCTGCCGGCCCACCATCACCCGGTGCTGCTGGACCCAGAGCCCGGTGAACAGGCTCGCCGTCGACGGCTTGGTCCAGGACGACTGGGAGTAGTGACGCTCGAAGAGAGTGCTGTCGGGGTCCCCGGCGAGACGATCGATCGCCGGCGTGGTCGGCCGATCAAAGCCGTAGCAGCCCATCCTGTCCGCCCGGCAGGCATCGATGACGACCAGCAGAACGTTGGGGCTCTCGCCCTCGTCAACTCCCCCCGGCCCGGTGCAGCCGAGGCCCAGGAGGGCCGGCGCCAGGGCCAGCAGGACCACCGCCACGGCCCGACGGCCGCGACAGTCATCTGGAGAGCGAGCGTCCATCGCGGCGGCAATGATACCGGGGGGTGGTCCATAATGAAGCCGGATCGACACACCCCTCACACCGAACTCCGACACCGAACCCCGGGAGGTCCCATGAGACGTAGAAGCGCACTTGCCGCAGTCCTGCTCCCAGCGATGCTCGGCGTCCTCACCTCGTCCGCCTCGGCACAGCCCAGGGGAGCGTCCGAGTTTCCGAAGCGAATCGCGCAGCACCTGGCGTCCATCGACGAGACGATGGCCGAGATGCACGAGCTGCTCGAGCGACAGCTCGAGACACAGACCCTCGACCTGCTGCTCAAGCGCGCCCAGCTCGCCTCCGCCGAGGTCGCCCGCATCGACAGGACCCGGCGCCGCTCCACCGAGAAGCGCACCTCCCTCGAGGCCGAGCGCAGACAGCTCGAGTTCCGCGTCGAGGCCGTGGAGGAGCTGCTGAGGAGCCGCCGCGAGGAGGGGCCGTCCGATATCGAGCTGGAGAACCGGATTCGCCATCTGCGCAACTCGATCGAAGTGACCGAAGAGGCGCTCGAGACCATCGATTCGGAGATCGTCGACCTCTCGGCGCGGCTCGATCGCAAGCGCCAGGACCTCGAGGCCTGGCAGGAGATACTGGACCGCCGCCTGTCCGGAGTCTGAGCCCTCGCCGGAAAGACCCTGATCAGTCACCGTTCACACATGTCATGAGCGACATCTACTCTCCGGTTCTGGGCGCCGCGCTGGCTCTCGTCGTCGGCACCGTCGTCTGCGCCGTCTCGGCCCGCCTGTCGAACAGCGTCCACCTGCAACGCCTCGTCGCCGTCGGCTCGATACTGACCTTCATCGCCCTGGCGATCGCCGTCATCAGTCACGTCCGACTCGGACACACACCGGGAACGGACGAGGCCCTGGGACCGCTCGGCTTCGTCCTCGCGCATCCGATGGTCGCCGCGCTGGCGGTCGCCGCCCTCGCCTTTCTCGTCTGGGCCCGGCGTGGAGCCGGAGCCCGCACGCGCTAGCCTGCATCGTTCACCAGCCTCCTCCTGCGGCACGGAGCCTGATGAATCATGCAGGCCAGGACGAAAAGGATTGCGGAAGGATGAAACCTTCCCCTAGAATCAAACGTACGTTTGAATGAATCAGAACCGCCCGGAGACCTCCGGCCGCGACCCACCGAACAAGCGATCTATCGACCCCCAGCGTCCCATGACTCCTGAAACGCGTGATGTCACTCCCGCAACCGCGGCCGGCGCCGACACCAGGGAACAGCTCCTCGATGCCGCCGAGAGCCTGATTGCCGACCAGGGCGTCGACGGCGCTTCGGTGCGCGCCATCACCGACGCCGCGGGCGCCAATCTCGCCGCGATCAGCTACCACTTCGGCTCGAAGGACGAGCTGGTCAAGGCGGTCTTCGAACGCAGGCTCGAGCCGATCAACCGCGAACGGCTGAGGCTCCTCGACGAGGCCGAGGGCCGCCCGGAGGGTCCGACCCTGGAAGACGTCGTCAGGGCCTTCGTCACGCCGCCCCTGGCGATCCTCGACCCGGACGAGGCGCCGAGCTTCGGCCGCTGCATGATCCGCGCTCTCGCCGACCCCGGCCCCGAGATGAAGACGCTGCTGATGAAGAGCTTCGAATCGGTGATCGCCCGGTTCACCACTGCGTTCGCCACCGTCCTGCCCGACCGCAGCCACGAGGAGATCTTCTGGCGCTTTCACTTCATGGTCGGAAGCATGGCCTACACCGTCGGCATGGGGCACCTGGTCGAGGAGTACTCACGAGGGGCCTGCCGCGACGACGACCCGGCCGAATTGGCCGAGCGGCTGGTCCGCTTCGTCTGCGCAGGAATGAGCGCCGAGGAGACAACGCCATGATCGGCCTCTCAAAGGGGCGCGGTCGCCCGCGGACGCCCATCGCGGCACTTCTGCTAGCTCTCATCGCCGCCGGCTGCTCGGTGAGCCCGGCACCGGTCGAGACCGACCTGAGTGCCGAGGTGCCGTCGGGCTGGTCCCGCGACGTCGAGCCCGTCGAGTCCAGAACCGGCAGGTCCGAAACGGGCGAGTCCGATGTGGGCGAGTCCGATGTGGGCGGGAACGACGCCGACTGGTGGACCAGCTTCGGCGATCCCCGCCTCGACCATCTCGTCGCGGAGGCCTTCGCCCGCAATACGGACCTGCGCGTCGCCGCCGCCCGTGTCGCCGCCGCCGAAGCGCAGGCACGCATCGCGGGCGCTGACCTTTCGCCACAGGTGGGCGCCGACCTCACCGCGAGGCGGGCGCGCCAGAACTTCATCGGACTGCCCATCCCCGGAGGTGGCGACGTGCTCAGCACCACCTCCACCAACCTGGGCGCCAGCCTCAACGTCTCCTGGGAAGCCGATCTCTGGGGCCGGCTCCGTGCCCGCAAGGCCGCCTCGGTGGCGCAACTCGCGGCCTCGGAGCTCGATCACGACGCCGCACGGCTGTCGCTCGCCGCGCAGACCGCGAAGTCCTGGTTCGCGGTGCTCGAAGCCGACGGACAGGTCGGGGTCGCCGAGCGGACACTGGAGAGCCGCCAGATAACACTCGACAGGATCCGCCGCCGCTACAACGTCGGCCTTGCCGGATCGCTCGAGCTGCGCTTCGCCGTCTCCGACCACGCACTGGCCGAGTCGCTCCTGGCTCAGCGGCAGCGGCAGGCGGACGCCACCCGTCGAGCTCTGCAGCTACTGGTCTTCCGCTACCCCTCCGGCGACCTCGACGAGGCGGCCGCCGAGACCGCCCTGCCGGCCCTGCCGGGTCCGATCCCGGCGGGCCTGCCCTCCGAGCTGGTGACGAGGCGACCCGACCTGGCGGCCGCTGAGGCCCGCCTGGTCTCCGCCGGCTACAGCGTCACCGAAGCTCGCCGCTCGCTCTACCCGCGACTCACCCTGACCGGCTCGGCTGGAGCGGTGAGCGCCGAGGTCGAAGACCTCCTCGACTCGGACTTCTCCGTCTGGAGCCTCGCCGGCGGGCTCCTGGCTCCGCTCTTCCAGGGCGGGCGGCTGCGCGCCGGCGTCGACCTGGCCGAGGCCCGCCAGGAAGAGAGCCTCTCCGTCTACCTGCAACGGGTTCTGGGTGCCTTCTCGGAGGTCGAGGGTAGTCTGGCGGCGGAGCGGTTCCTGGAGCGCCGGCAGAGGGCGCTCACCACCGCCGTCGACGAGGCCGAGGAGGCCCTGGCACTGGCCCAGGATCAGTATGCGGCCGGCCTGGTGACCTATCTGGCCGTCCTCGAGTCGCAGCGCCAGGCGCTCAACGCCGAGAGTCAGCTCCTGAGCGTCAAGCGACAGCGCCTCGATACCCGAATCGATCTCCACCTGGCTCTGGGCGGAGACTGGGGTCCCCGACCGACCGATCCCGCAACCGCACCGGTCCTCTCCACCACATTCTCTCAAGGTGCCGAACGATGAGCCGTACGAGCAAGATCGTCCTTCCCGTCCTGATTGTCCTGGTGGGCCTCGCGGTCGCCGTCTTCATCGTCCGGGCGAAGCCCGAAGCGGAGCGGCAGCCGGTCGAGGCCTTCGCGCCGGTGGTCCGGGTGATCGAGGTCGAGCCGGTCGACGTGACCCTGCGTGTGCGCTCCCAGGGTACGGTCAGATCGCGCACGGAAAGCACCCTGGTGGCGCAGGTTTCCGGCGAGATCGAGGCCGTCGGCCGGGCCTTCGCCGAAGGCGGCTTCTTCGAGCGCGGCGACCTGCTGGTCTCGATCGATCGTGCCGACTACGAGCTGGCCGTGGCGCGGGCCGAAGCCCAACTGGCGCAGGCCGAGCTGCGCAGGGAGCAGGAGCGAGCCCAGGCCGAGGTGGCGCGGGAGGAATGGGAGGACCTGGGCACCGGAACGCCGAGTCCCCTGACCTTGCGAGAGCCGCAGCTGGCCGAGGCCGAAGCGGCTGTGCGCGCGGCCGACGCGAGCCTCGACCAGGCGCGTCTCAACCTCGAGCGGACGACCATCAGGGCGCCGTTCGCGGGGCGGGTGCGCGCCAAGCACGCCGATGTCGGGCAGTTCGTGGCGCCAGGTAGCCGCCTGGCGGACATCTTCTCGGTCGACTCCTCGGAGATCCGCCTGCCGATCCCCCAGGATCAGCTCGCCTTCCTCGACGTGGCGCTCGACGGCGCCAGGGGCGAGGCGGGGGCCAACGTCCTCCTGTCGGCGAATCTGGGCGGAGCCAACGCCCGCTGGTCGGCGCGGGTGGTGCGGACCAGCGGCGAGCTCGACCCACAGTCACGCATGTACAACCTCATCGCCGAGGTCGAAGATCCCTACCGGCGCCGGGAGGAAGGCGCGGTGCTGCCGGTCGGCCTGTTCGTCGACGCCGAGATCGAGGGGCGCACGGTGGAGAACGTCTTCGTGATCCCGCGGACCGCCCTGCGCGACGGAAGCCAGGTGCTGGTCCTCGACGACGACCGGCTCGAGTTCCGTGGTGTCGAAGTCCTGCGCCTCCAGGGCGAGGACGTACTGGTGGCGAATGGGCTCGAAGCCGGCGAGCTGGTCTGCGTCTCGGCGCTCGAGACCGCGGTCGACGGCATGCGCGTCGAGCCGGTTCGCGAAGAGTCGAGCCCGGCGACCATGGAGCTGGGTGAGGAGACGCGATGAAACGGCTCATCGCCTGGTTCGCGACCAACAGCGTCGCCGCCAACCTGTTGATGGTTTCGATCATCGTGGTCGGCCTGATCACGCTGACCTCGGTCAAGCAGGAGGTCTTCCCCGAGGTCACACCCGACGCGATCAGCGTCACGACGCTCTACCCGGGCGCCGCGCCGGCGGAGGTCGAAGAGGCCATCGTCATCCGCGTCGAAGAGAAGATCCAGGACGTCGAGGGCATCAAGGAGATCAACTCGGTCTCCGCCGAGAACGTCGGCACGGTCATCGCCGAGCTCGAATCCGGCGAGGACACCGCCGAGGTCCTCAACGACATCAAGGCCAGGGTCGACTCGATCGACACCTTCCCGGTCGAGGCCGAGGAGCCGGTGATCGAGGAGGTCCTGATTCGTCGCCAGGTCATCAACGTCGCGATCTCCGGGCAGGCCGACGAGCGGACGCTCAAGACCATCGGGGAGCGAGTGCGTGACGACCTTGCGGCCCAGCCCGAGATCTCCCAGGTCGACCTGGTCGCGACGCGCCCCTACGAGATCTCGGTCGAGATCTCCGAGGAGGCACTGCGCCGCTGGGGCCTCACTTTCGAGCGCGTCGCTCGCGCGGTACGCCGCTCGTCGCTCGATCTCCCGGGCGGGTCGATCGAGACCACGGGAGGGGAGGTCCTGCTGCGTACAGAGGGCCAGGCCTACCGGCGCGACGATTTCGAACGGCTTCCGCTGCTGACACTCGACGACGGAACCCGGCTGACTCTCGGCGACGTCGCCAACGTCGACGACGGCTTCGCCGAGACCGACCAGTCGGCGCGCTTCGACGGCGAGCCGGCGGTGATGGTCCAGGTCTTCAGGGTCGGCGACCAGGGCGCCATCGAGATCGCCCGCGTCGTCAACGAATACGTCGAGCGGACCCAGCCGCGCCTGCCCGAGGGAATCCACCTGACCACCTGGCAGGACGACACCCTGGTTCTGCGCGGCCGGCTCGATCTGCTGCTTCGCAACGGGCGCGCCGGGCTGGCGCTGGTCTTCTTCGTTCTCGCGCTCTTCCTGCGCCTCAAGCTCGCGGGTTGGGTGTCGCTGGGCATCCCGCTGTCGTTTCTCGGTGCCATCGCCTTCATGCCGTCTCTCGACGTTTCGGTCAACGTGCTGTCGCTGTTCGCCTTCATCGTCGTTCTCGGCATCGTGGTCGACGACGCCATCGTCGTCGGCGAGAACATCTACAGTCGGTTCCAACGCGGAACCACGGGTGTCGAGGGCGCCATCGGCGGCGCCGTCGAGGTGGCGACCCCGGTCGTCTTCGCGGTGATGACGACCATCGCCGCGTTCGCTCCCCTGCTCTACGTGCCCGGAATCATGGGCAAGATCATGCGCGTCATCCCGCTGATCGTCATCCCCACTCTCGTCTTCTCGCTGGTCGAGTCGCTGCTCATCCTGCCCAACCACCTGAGTCACGTCGATCTCGGATCCACTCCGTCGGCCGGCTGGCGGCAGGTGTGGCGACGGGTGCAGGACCGGGTGGCCGGCGCACTCGACTGGCTGATCCACCGGTCGTACAAGCCGACCCTCGAGAAGGCACTGGCCAACCGCTACACGACGCTTGCGGTCGCTGTCGCGATTCTCCTGGTCAGCTTCTCGCTGGTCGTCGGTGGTTGGGTCCGATTCAACTTCCTGCCCGGCGTCGAAGCCGACAACGTCGCCGCGCTCCTCACCCTGCCCGAAGGAACACCCGCCTCGGTCACCGCCGAGCGGCTGCACGTCATCGAGACCGCGGCGATCGAGCTCGAGCGAGAGCTCGAGGAGGAGTACGGTGAAGAGGTCTTCCGACACATCCTGACATCGGTCGGAGAGCAGCCCTTCGCCGCCAATCAGAGTCGGGGCTTCGCCGCTCTGACCACGACGTTCTCGGCCTCCAACCTCGGTGAAGTCAACATCGAGCTGGTGGGCTCGGAGTCCCGCCGCATCACCAGTGGCGAGATCGCCGACCTGTGGCGCGAGAAGGCGGGAGCGATTCCCGAAGCGGTCGAGCTCACCTACAGCTCCTCGCTCTTCTCCACCGGCAGCCCGGTCGACGTGAAGCTCTCGGGCACGGATATCGCGGCTCTGGGAAGGGCGGCGACCGAGCTCAAGCAACGGCTCGCCGAGTACCCCGGCGTCCAGGACATCACCGACTCCTACCGCGCCGGCAAGCAGGAGATCGAGCTCACCATCACCCCGGAGGCCGAGGCCGCCGGACTCACGCTCCAGGACCTGGCCAGACAGGTCAGACAGGCGTTCTACGGCGAGGAGGCGCAACGCATCCAGCGCGGGCGCGACGAGCTGAAGGTGATGGTGCGTCTGCCCCGGGACCAACGTCAGAGCCTCGGTGATCTCGAGTCGCTGCGCATCCGTACACCCAGCGGCGGCGAGATACCCTTCACCACCGCCGCCCGCGCCGAGCTCTCCCGCGGTCCGGCCTCGATCCGGCGAACCGACCGGCGACGCGTGGTCAACGTCCTCGCCGACGTCGACATCGAGAAGGGCAACACGGCGGCGATTCTCGACGACCTCGCCGCCACCACCCTGCCGGAGATCGCCGATCGCTATCCGGGAGTGCTGTGGAGCTTCGTCGGCGAGCAGCAGAACCAGCGCGAGAGCGTCGACGGACTGCTCAAGGGATTCCTCTTCGCGCTCATCGTGATCTACGGCCTGCTGGCCATCCCGTTCCGTTCCTATCTCCAGCCCGCCATCGTCATGAGCGCCATCCCCTTCGGGCTGATCGGCGCCATCTGGGGGCACATCATGATGGGTCAGAGCATGACCATCCTCTCCGCCTTCGGTCTCGTCGCCCTGACCGGTGTCGTCGTCAACGACAGCCTGGTGATGGTCGACTTCATCAACCGCGCCTACCACTCCGGAATGCCGCTGCCTTCGGCGATTCGGGAGGCCGGCGTGGCGCGCTTCCGACCCATCCTGCTGACCTCGCTGACCACATTCGTCGGTCTGCTGCCTCTGCTGCTCGAGCGCAGCATGCAGGCCCAGTTCCTGATCCCGATGGCGATCTCGCTCGCCTTCGGCGTCCTGTTCGCCACCTTCATCACCCTGCTGCTGGTACCCTCGATCTACTACATCCTCGAGGATCTGCGCCGGATGGCGACTCCGGCGCGCCACGGTGAGAAAGGGCTGCCCGACGACCCGTTCGAGGGACTCGACCGTCTCGAGCCGACGCTCTGAGCCGACCGGGCGCGACACCCCGGGAGCCGGGCGAAGGACTTCCGGGCGCGTCGCGCTCCTACTCCCCGAACGCCCCGGCATTCGTCGGACCGCCGCCTCGAGCCCGGTCACCCGGGCCCAAGGCGGTGGACGTCGAACCGAAGAGCCCGGCGCGAACGCCTGGCGAATACACTTACGGAGTGAGATCTGAGAGTCCGGAGATGAGAGATACGTTCCCCCACCGCAGGTCCCGCCGGCCCGACACTCGGCGCCGGCTGATGACCCTCGCGCTCGCCGCGGTCCTCGCGGCGGTGGCACCCCTGGCCCACTCCCAGGACAAGAAGAAGCCGTCGAAGGACCGCTTCCAGGAGTCGGCCGACGTCGTCCTGGTCCAGATCCCGGTGTACGCGACCAGGAACGGTGTCCCGGTCCGAGGCCTGACGGCCGACAACTTCGAGGTTCTCGAGGGGCGCAAGAAGCAGCGCATCGTGGCGGTCGACGTCTACGATCTGTCGAGCCTGCCCACCGAGGCCGGCGCGGCGGCCGACTACGAGCCGTTGCCCCCGTCCGGTCGCCGCAACTTCGTCATGCTCTTCGACCTGTCGAACTCGCTTCCGGCCGGGACCGTACGGGCAACCGAGGCGGCACTCGACCTGGTCCACAACGGCCTCCACCCGACCGATCTCGTCTCCGTGGCCACCTACTCGAAGAGCCGGGGCGTCGAGCTGCTGATGGGCTTCAACACCGATCGGGCGCAGCTCGAAGCGGCGATCAACAGCCTCGGCCTGGTTCAGCCCTTCGAACGGCTCAACGATCCGCTGCGGCTGAAGATCGTCGAGATGGAGGCCCAGATGTTCGGGCAGAGCGGCGGCACCGGCGGTGTCGGCAAGGCGCTCGGGAACTCCATGATGCTCGAACAGCTCAAGGATCTCTCGGTGATGAACACCCGGTCGAACCGTGACCAGGTCAAGCAGCAGATCATCGACCTTTCGGTCAGCCTCGACTCGCTGGCCCAGCTTCTCGACAGCGTCTCCGGCCGCAAACAGATCATGCTCTTCTCCCAGGGCTTCGACAGCGAAGTCGTCTTCGGCACACAGGACGCCGCCCGCATCGAAGAGATCGTCCAGAGTGCCCAGTTCGGACAGACGTGGCGGGTGGATTCGGAAGAGCGCTTCGGCGCCAGCGACGCCCAGGGATCCCTGCTGCAGATGCTGGCCCGGTTCAACCGCAGCGACTGCGCGGTTCACACCATCGATACCGGCGGGCTGGCGGCCGGCAGCGACGCCGGCGTCCTGCGAGCCGGCGGTGAGGACTTCGGAGGCTCGGGCCCCCTCGATCGGGGTCACGACGGGCTGGCCCTGATGGCCGAGGAGACGGGCGGCGAGTTCTATCGCAACTTCAACGACCTCACCGACGCGGTCGACGATCTGCTCGAGCGCACCAGCGTCACCTATGTCGTCTCGATCGAGCCGCGCGACCTCGTCCTCGACGGCGAGTTCCATCCTCTGAAGGTGCGCCTGAAGGGTGTCGAGAAGGGCGTCAAGCTCTCCCACCGGCCCGGCTACTACGCCAGGCGGCCCTACTCGGAGCTGGCGGCGAGCGAGCGGCAGCTGGTCACCGCCGAACAACTGGTCGCCGGCACGGCCGGGGGACTCATCGGCACCGAGGTCCTCGCCGCCGCCTTTCCCGGCACCGACGCGGCCGCGTACGTGCTGACCGCGATCGAGGTCGACGGCGGCTCGCTCATCGCCGACATGCCCGACAACATGGTTCCGACCGAGATCTACACCTACGCCTTCGACGACCAGGGTCGCATCCGCGACTACTACAGCCAGGCGGTGATGCTCGACCTCTACAAGGTCGGCTACCGACTCAACACGGGATTCAAACTGCTCAGTCATCTGGAGTTGCCACCGGGCGACTACGAGATCCGCAGCCTGGTCCGCAACGCCCGGACCGGGGCCTCCGGCTTGGCGATCAACCGCGTTTCGGTCCCCACCTTCGAGGACGGCTCACCCGTTCTCCTGCCTCCGTTCTTCATCGAGCCGGAGGACCACTGGCTCGTCGGCCTCGAGGATCGTGAGAACCGCACCGCCGACTACCCGCTGATGGGCGGCGACAAGGCTCTCATACCGGCCTCGCATCCCCGTCTGGTCACCGGCCAGCCGATCCCGATGATGCTCGTCGGACACGAGCTGCCGAGTGATCTCGAGGTCGAGGGTCACCTGATCGGCGAGGACGGCAAGGTTCACCAGGGAATCGACATCTCGGTCGAGCGTCGCCTCTCGGACAGGGGCGACGGCGAGCGACTCATGACCAGCCTGCTGGCCTCCCGGGTGGAGCCCGGAGAGTACCGACTCGTGGTCACGGCGCGCGGTGGCGGCGAGGAGGCGTCGAGCTCGGTTCCGGTTCGCTTCCTCCAGATGAACTAGTTTAGGAAAGCGGCCGGCCGCGGCGGCCGATCAAGGGGACGACGATGCGAAAACCGACGCCAGGGAGGCTCGCCGGCGTGGGCCTGGCCGTGCTGCTGACCCTGCTGGCCTCGAGCTGGTCCGGCGCCCAGGACAAGGCCTACAAGGACCAGACCGATGTGCTGCTGGTGCAGATTCCGGTCCACGTGACCCGGGACGGCACTCCGATCCGAGGACTCACCGCCGAAGACTTCGAGGTCCTCGAAGGACGCAAGAAGCAGTCCATCGTCGCCGTCGACGCCTTCGACCTCTCCTCCGTGCCACCGTCACCCGGCGGCGCGCTCGCGGCCGCCCTGCCGGCCGCGGGACGGCGGTACTTCGCGCTCCTCTTCGACCTCTCGAACTCCTCACCCGCGGGAATCCTCCGCGCCCGCGACGCCGCACTGGATCTGGCCAGGAACGGTCTCCATCCGTCCGACCTGGTCGCGGTGGCGACCTACTCGCACAGCAAGGGAGCCGAGCTCCTGATGGGATTCAGCACCGATCGGCTCCAGCTCGAAGCGGCGCTCGCCGATCTCGGCCTGGCCGATCCCTTCGAGCGCCTCAGCGACCCGCTGAGACTCGCCATCGTCGAGCGTGAGGTCATGCTCGAGTCGGCCTTGAGCGAGCTGGAGGCTGGTTCGCCGGATCAGGGTCAGGGCTTGGCCGAGACGAATCGCATCGGGATGCTCACCGCGATGGTGGAACAGATGAAGGACCTGTCGACCATGAGCTCGCGTAGCAACCGCGACCAGGTCAAACAGCAGATCCTCGACCTGTCCGGCAATCTCGATGCGCTCGCCCAGTTGCTCGACAGCGTCTCGGGCCGCAAGCAGATCGTGCTCTTCTCGCAGGGCTTCGACAGCGAGATCGTCTTCGGCACCACCGACATCAACCGGATCCAGGAGATCGTCGACAGCAGCCAGTTCGGACAGACCTGGCGGGTCGACGCGGATGAGCGCTTCGGCGCCTCGGATGCCCAGGGATCGCTGCTGCAGATGCTCGAACGCTTCAATCGCAGCGACTGCTCGATCCACACCGTCGACACCGGTGGACTCGCGGCGGGTGGAGACGCGGCCGTCGTCCGCGCCGGCGGCGAGGACTTCGGAGGCAGCGGCGCGCTCGACCGTGGGCACGACGGCCTGGCGCTCATGGCCAGTCAGACCGGGGGTGAGTTCTATCGCAACTTCAACGACCTGACTGATGCGATGGACGATCTTCTGGAGCGCACCAGCCTCACCTATGTGATCTCGATCGAGCCCACCGACGTGGCCATGGACGGCTCCTACCACCCGGTCAAGGTGCGGCTCAAGGGCTCTGCCAAGGGCGTGGAGATCTCACACCGCCCCGGCTACTACGCCCGCAGGCCTTTCGACGAGCTCGGTCATCTGGAGCGCCAACTGATCGCCGCTGAGGAGATCATGGCCGGCAACCGCGCGGGATTCATCGGCACACGGATGTCGGCGACCGCCTTCCCCAGCCCCACGGACGAGGCCTACGTGCTCACCACGATCGAGGTGGACGGGCTGTCGCTCATCGTCGACGTGCTCGACACCGAGGTGCCGGTCGAGATTTACACCTACGCCTTCGACGCCGAGGGCAGGATCAGCGACTACTTCAGCCAGTCGATCATCCTCGACCTCGACAAGGTCGCCGGCTACCTTGAGCGGGGGTTCAAGCTGCTCAGCCACCTCGAGCTGGCGCAGGGCGAGTACGAGATCCGTAGTCTGGTCGTGAACGCCCGAACCGGCCGCTCGGGCCTGGCCGTGGAGCGGGTCGCGGTCCCCGGCTTCAACCTCGGCGAGCCGGTTCTGCTGCCACCGCTGTTCATGGAGCCCGACAACCGCTGGCTCGTCGCCCTCGAGGAGAGGGACGACCGGCCGGCCCCGTACCCGCTGATGGCCAGCAACCGGCCGATGGTACCGGCGACTCGCCCCCGCCTCGTCGGTGGTCGTCCGATCCCGATGCTCCTCGTAGCCCGGGGACTGCCCGCCATCATCGCCGCCGAAGGGCACCTGATCGGGCCGGACGGGACGCGGCAACGGGTCGAGGTGGTCGTCGACCGCCGACTGACCGATCGCGGCAACGGAGAGCGCCTGGTGGCCACTGTCGAGGCCCCGTCGGTTCCGCCGGGCGACTACCGTCTCGTGGTCACCGTTCGCGGCGAGGGCCGGGAGGCCAGCGCCTCCACTCCCGTGAGCTTCTGAGCGCTCCCGGGAGAGGCGCCGGCGGCGGAAGAGATCGCCGGATCCCGGTTGCCCGGGCGACGGTTCGATATTACTCTCAGGGCCACCCGCGCAGTCGCGGCTCCGACGACCACCATGCGCCAGTATCTCGATCTTCTTCGTCACGTTCTCGAGAACGGCGACACCAAGGACGATCGCACCGGAACCGGCACGCTGTCGGTCTTCGGCCACCAGATGCGCTTCGATCTGCGCCAGGGGTTTCCCCTGCTGACGACCAAGAAGCTGCACACGCGCTCGATCTTCCACGAGCTGCTCTGGTTCCTCTCCGGTGACTCGAACATCGCCTACCTGAACGAGAACAACGTCCGCATCTGGGACGACTGGGCCGACGAGACGGGCGATCTGGGTCCGATCTACGGGTATCAGTGGCGCTCCTGGCCGACGCCCGATGGTGGACACATCGACCAGATGAGCGAGGTGCTGCGCTCGATCGCGGAGAACCCGAGCTCGCGCCGGCACATCGTATCGGCCTGGAACGTTGCCGACATCGAGCGGATGAAACTTCCGCCCTGCCACGTGCTGTTCCAGTTCCACGTCTCGAACGGACGACTGTCGTGTCAGCTCTACCAGCGCAGTGCCGACGTCTTTCTCGGCGTCCCCTTCAACATCGCCTCGTATGCGTTGCTCACGCACATGGTGGCGCAGGTCTGCGACCTCGAGGCCCACGAGTTCATCCATACGCTCGGGGACGCCCACCTCTACTCGAACCACCTCGACCAGACCCGGGAGCAGCTCGAGCGCGAGCCCGGGCCGCTCCCTCGTCTGGTGCTCGATCCGACGGTGCGGTCCCTGTTCGATTTCCGCTACGAGCACATCGCCATCGAGGACTACCATCCGGCGCCGCACATCCGGGCTCCGATCGCCGTCTGAGCCGCCCACCGGGATGCGCGTCTCCCTGATCGCGGCGGTCGCCGACAACGGCGTCATCGGACGTGGAAACGACATCCCCTGGCGGCTGCCGGAGGACTGGCGCCGGTTCAAGCGCACGACCATGGGCCACCACCTGGTCATGGGCCGCAAGACCTGGGACTCGATCGGCCGTCCACTTCCAGGCCGCACCACGATCGTGGTGTCGCGCGGCCGTCCCTCGTTGCCCGATGGCGTGCTCCTCCGCGACTCGCTCGCAGCCGCCATCGATACGGCGCGCCAACGCGGCGACGACGAGGTGTTCATCGCCGGTGGCGCGGAGATCTACCGTCGGGCGCTGGCGCTCGCCGACCGCCTCTACCTGACCAGGGTGCGCGCGACCCCCGAAGGCGATACCTACTTCCCCGAATGGCCGAGCGACGACTGGACCCTCGTTTCGGAAGATCGGCACGAGGCCGACGAGCGTCACGAAGTGGCCTGTGACTTCCAGGTCTTCGACCGCGTTCACAGCTAGCCCGCATTCTTCATCAGTCTCCGTAGCGAGCCGCCCGCGGAGACAAGCCGGAGATGCCCGTGGATCCAAGGCGCGCGACCGAGGGCAGCGCAGGCGTATCCGCTGCGATACGTCGAGGAGCCCGACCGAGCGCAACGCAGGAGACACGGGTAGATCCGGCGACGCAGTAGGAGGCTGGTGAACAATGCAGGCTAGGTGGCCTGCAACACTCGAACGGATGCCGCACGAGCGAGTCATCGGAGCCGAGACCGAGGCGCGCTGACGAAGGCTCGGCGGGACTCTGTCGAGGAAGCGCAATGGCATCCGCTCCGAGGGGGTGATCGGCTCCGAGGGCCGCTCAGGCGGTATTCGTTTGGGTGTTACAGGCCGCCAGGCGACGTGCGTTCGCCGACGCGGCGAAACAGCGGCACGACCGATGCCGTAGTCTGGGACGAGAACGCAACGTCTCCGGGGGAGTCCTATGCGAGCCAGATCGAGCTATCAGACCTTAGTCCTCGCCGTCGCGTCCATGGCTGTCGCACTGACGGCCGGGCCCGCGGCCGCCGACACCGTGATCCGCACCATCGAGCGATCCTTCGACGTGACCGAGGAGCACGTGGTGGTCCTCGACGTCCCGATCGGCGAGATTCACGTCGAGCCGGGTTCTCGCGGACGTGTCGAGGTGGAAGTGATCGTCTCGTGCGGCTCGAGGTCATCACGCTGCCGCGAGCGGGCCGAGGAGGTCGAGCTGGACGACAGCCTCCGGCGACGGAGTCTGTCGCTCGAGATCAGCGGTCAGTCGAACAAGCTCACCAGCCGGCCCTCGCTCGAGGTCCACCTTCGATTACCCGCGGCCAGTGGCCTCGAGATCGATCTCGGAGTGGGCGAGATCGATGTCTCCGGACTGCGCGGCGATCTCGAGATCGACCTCGGCGTCGGCGAGGTCCGGATATCAGCCGACGAGGACGTCATCGGTTCGGTCGAGCTGGCCGCTGGCGTCGGAGACGTCGACCTGCGGCCGCGACGGAGCTCACAGTCCGACTCCGGCTTCCTCTTCCTCGGCAACGAGCTCTACTGGGGTGACGGGCCGGGCGAGGCGCACCTCTCGGTCGACGTCGGCGTCGGCGACGCCCAGGTCACCCTGGAGTAGATCCTCCGCTCCGTTCCTGGACGGCTTCCCCCCTGAAGCGGCCGGCGCCCCTGCCGGCCGTCAATCCCATGAACCACCCACGGCCGGCAGGGACGCCGGCCGCTTCAGGAGCGGGGAATGCGCCCGGGAATCAGATTCCGACCAGATCCTCGATCAGCCCGCGCTCGCCCTGCAGAGCGACCCGCTGCATGTAGAGCTCGAGACCTCTGGGTCCACCCAGCTCCTGGCCGCCGCCGGCTCTGCCGGGCCCGCCATGCTGCGCCTGGGGGAAAGCCGCTCCCGACCCGGGCGCGACCTCGGCCGAACCGGCCGAGCCGATGTAGATGCGGCCGGTGACCGCCCCGGCGCCGTCGACGAACTCACCCAGCCATCCGGCGTCGTCGCTGTAGACCGACGTCACCAGGGTGCCCTCGGCGAGCGCCACGATGCCGGCGGCCTCTGCCGCTCCCCCGTCGTAGGGGATGATCGAGGCCACGGGGCCGAAGACCTCTCGCGAGTGGACCGCGCCGGAAGCGCCGTCGCTCTGGCGAAGCAGTGTGGGTCCGAAGTGGAAGCCCGCCTCCGGCAACTCGGGCGTCGCCGTTGGAAAGATCCGCTCGCCGCCCACCTCGTCGAGACCCGAGTGGGCGTCGGCGAGCTGCTGTGCCGTCGCCAACGGTCCCATGCGCACTCCCTCCTCGGCGGGGTCACCCACCAGCGTCCGCTCGAGGCGCGCCGACAGGGCGCTCTCGACGGCCTCGATGGCCGCACGTGGGACGAGGACCCGGCGGACCGCGGTGCACTTCTGCCCGGCCTTCTGGGTCATCTCCCGGGCGACGTCGCGCACGAAGAGGTCGAAGGTCGCGCCCTCGCCGGCGTCGGGGGCCAGCACGGCGGCGTTCAGACTGTCGGCCTCGATGTTGATCCTGGTGTTCGCCCGACGCAGATTGTCCCGATCGCAGATCCGGGCCGCGGTGTCGGCCGACCCGGTGAAGGCCAGGACGTCCTGCGCGCCGAGCCGGTCGAGCAGATCCCCGGTACCTCCACAGATCATCTGCAGCGCCCCCTCGGGCAGCACACCCGCCTCGATCACCATCTCGACGGCGCGCTCCGCCACCAACGCCGTGGCCGTAGCCGGCTTGGTGATCACCGGCATGCCGGCCAAGAGCGCGCAGGCGGCCTTCTCGGCGAAACCCCAGACCGGGAAATTGAAGGCGTTGATGTGCACCGCCACCCCTCGGCGCGGCACGAGCATGTGCTGCGCCCAGAAGCCCTCGGTCTTGGCGAGCTGGGCGCCGTCTCCGTCGACCAGCGAGCGCCGCTCTCCGAAGCTCTGCCCCAGCTTGCCGTAGTAGTAGAGCGTTCCGCTGCCACCGTCGATATCGAACGAGCCGTCGCCGGCCGTCGTTCCATTGTTGCGGCAGGACAGCTCGAGCAGCTCGTCGCGCCCCGCCCGCAGCGCACCCGACATGCCGATCAGGATCTCGCCCCGCTCGGCGAAGGTGAGGTCGCGTAGCGCCGGGCCGCCGACCTCGAGCGCATGCGCCATCACCTTCGCGAAATCGACTCCCTGGCTCGACGCGCGAGCGATCTCGTCGCCGTTCGAGGGGTTCGCCAACGTAACAAAGCCGTCGGCCGCTTCGTACCAATCACCGACGACGTAGCTGCGCAAGGTCTTCATAGCTCGTCTCCTCAGGCTCGAACGCCTGCCGTGGAAAGGGACTCCGATAGGATCGCCGGCCTATGCAGACGAACCGGATCGCCACACTGCTCATTCTGCTCTCGTTCGCCCTTCTGATCCCGGGCCTGATCAAGCCGCTGCTGACGATCACCGCCTCGATCGAGATGATGGGTCTCAAGCGGGAGCTCTTCACCGAGACCCGCTCGATCATCCAGACCATCCGCAGTCTGCACGAGTCGGGCAACGACTTCGTGGCCGGTCTGATCCTGTTGTTCAGCGTCGTCGTGCCGTTCGCGAAGGGCACCGCGCTGCTGGTCGCGCTGGGCCTCAAGGACCAGACCAGCCGTCTGCGCATTCGCCGTTTCATCGACTCGATCAGCAAGTGGTCGATGGCCGACGTCTTCCTGGTGGGCGTCTATGTCGCCTACCTCTCGGCCAAGGCGACCGACAATCTGGACGCGGAGATTCATCAGGGGTTCTACTACTTCACCGCCTACTGCCTGGTGTCGATCGCTTCGCTCTACTTCGTCAGGCTGAAGCCGCGAGTGGCGGCCGCCGAAGCCAGAACCTGAGTCGGAATTCGGGCTCCGAGCTCCGCTCAGAGCTCCAGAACCAGGTGGGTCATGTCGTGCGCGCCACCGTCGGGGTCGGTCCCATATCCCGGGATCCCGAACGAGCGGAAGCCGAGATCGGTGAGCACCTCGATCGCGTCCTCCTCGTAGTCCGACAGGAGCATGCAACTGAGATGACGCAGGCCGTTCACCCTGGCCATGTCGATGAAGTGGTTGACCAGCAGTGACCCGAGACCGATACCGCGGTATTCCGGGTCGATCAGCCACTTGATGCGCCCGACGAGCCGCAAGGGCCCCCCGTCGCGCCGGTGCAGCGTGGCGTCAGCGACGATATCCGAGCCGTTCACCGCCAGCAGCGGAAAGGCCTTGGCGTAATCGACGTTGCGGCCCCAGCTCTCGATCAGACCACGATGCTCGATGCGGTCCCAGGCGAGACGCCGCGCATCCTCGGGAAGACGCTGGAAGAACTCGAAAAGTGCCTCGGTATGCTGCTCGCGAAAGGGTTCGATCAGGACGCGCCGGCCGTCACGCAGCACGGCCTCCTGAGGGTATCGACTGTACATCCGTCTCCTCTGTGGGCTGGTTGGTGTGGCCCCGGCGAGCGGGGCGCCCAAGCATAGCAGCCCGGGCCCCGGATTCCGAGGTCCCGGGTGCCCGATCGCGAACCGTGGTCGAGACCGATCGTGGCGACGTTCAGACGCTCTCGATGCGGATCCCGCCGCCGCTCGAGCGGAGCTTGAGAACCGCACCGCCACCGTTGAGCTTGCCGCGCAGCTCCGACTTCGAGACCGTTCCACGAACGGTCAGGGGCAGATCGCTGCGGACCGACCCACCGGAGGTCGAGGCGTCGATGTCCATGGCGACGGAGGGATCGAGAATCGCCGTGACACGGCCTCCCGATGAGGAGAGCGACCCACCGGCGGCGTTGCCCGCGGCGAAAGCGACGGTCACCGGTCCACCGGACGTCTCGGCTTCCACCGAGCCCCCGGCTCCCTCGACATCGATCGATCCCCCGCTGGTGTCGGCGACGATGTCGCCACCCACGTCGCGGATGGAGATCGCCCCGCCGCTGGTGTCGGCGACGACCCGGCCGGTGACGTCCTCGATCGTGATCGAACCGCCCGAGGTGTCGGCGCGGACGTTCCCTTCGATGCGCTTGATCCGGATCGCCCCACCGCTGGTATCGGCCAACAGCTCGCCGCCCACGTCCTCGGCCCGAATGCTGCCGCCCGAGGTGCGCAACTCGGCCTCTCCATCGATGGACTCGAGCTCGATGCGTCCACCGGCGGTGTCGATATCGACCGCCACCTGACGCGGCAGGCGGATCTCGAAATGCATCGATTCGCTGCGGAACCAACTGCGCAGGCGGCTGCCGCGCCGCTTGACCCGAACGGTGGCATCGCCACCGGAGCTCTCGAAGCTGAGGTCGTAGCGCTCCTCGATGTCGTCGTGCTTCGACGTCAGGACGATCTCCGCTGCGTCGGAGGTCCCGCCCAGGATCGTCACCGCCCCCGAATCGGTGTCGAGTCGGAAGGTGCCTCCGGAGGCGAGCTCGAGCCGCTTCTCGATACGGCTCTCGGCCGATACGGCCGGTGACATCGCCAGCGCCAGAAGCACAGCGGCGGCTACGGGTACGGAAACGCGTCGTCTTATCTGCATGGCTCTCCCTCTTCTCTGTCGAGTTCTAACTCCTTTGACGCAGTTCGAAGCCCAAAGGTTGCACCCGACCTGCCGCGAGCCTCGGGGTTGCGTGGGATACTTCCGCGCGACCGATGTCCTCCCCGCGCGAGCGCATCCGCCAGACCGTACGCCTGATCCCCGAAGGCCGGGTGGCGACCTACGGGCAGGTGGCCCTGGTCGCCGGACTGCCCGGACATGCCCGTCAGGTGGGCTACGCCCTGAACGCCCTGCCGGAGGGCTCGGACGTGCCCTGGCACAGGGTCATCAACGCCCAGGGCCGGATCAGCCCGCGCGCCGAGCCGGGTTGGGAGGAGCTGCAGCGGATTCTGCTGCTCGAGGAGGGGGTCGTCTTCCGGTCCAATGGCGCGGTCGACCTCGATCGCTTCCGCTGGGACTTCCGCTAGCCGGCGTCGCCGGCCGACGGCGCCGCTACCAGACGGACTCGAAGTCGTCGGCCGCCAGGTCCCAACGCTTGCCGTAGACGTGCACCCGCCGTGTCGGCCGGCCGTCGTGCTCGAGCTCGCCGCCGCCGTGGGTCCAGGCCAGAATGCTGCCGGCGAGATTGCGCACCTCCCATCCCTGCCGGCGCAGCTCGTCGGCGTAGAGCCCGCTGCGGTACCCGATGGTGCAGTAGGTGACCACGGAACGACCCGAGAGCTCCCCGCGGCGCGATTCGAACTCCTCCTTCGAGATGGCCCCCGGTATGAGCGAGACGGCACGTTCCTCCTCCGTGCGGACGTCCACCAGCACCGGCGGACTCTGCCCTTCGAGGTCGGCCCGGAGCTCGGCGACGTCGATGTCACCCACCAGCGGGAATTCGCTTCGGTACCCGGCGTACATCTCGCTGATCCTCTCGGCCCGGCTCTCCTCCCCGCCGGTGCCCTGCCCGGAGCAAGCGGCCGCGAGAAGCATCGCCATCAGAAGTGCCCCCCGCCTCACTCGGTCGCCCTCTCGACGACCCCCGCCTCGACCCCAGCCTCGACCCCAGCCTCGACCCCAGCCCCGACCCCGGCCTCGACCCCGGCCTCGGCCCAGGCCCCGTCGCCGGACGTCGCGCCTGCGCCCAGACTCACCTCGTCCCCCACTCGCGCGGTTCCACCGATCGCCACCTCGGCGTACGCTCCGGCCCTCCACTCCGGGTCGAGCGCGGCCTGAAGCCCGGAGCTCGCCTCGTCCATCTTCCGGCAGGGCCGGGTCTCACCCCAGACGTACAGCTCGACTTCGCCGAGCCGGATCGTCTTGCCGCGGCTCTCGACGAGATCGACGCCCTCGAGCAGGATGTTGGCTCGACGCAGCGCCGGGTCGGCGGTGCGCCCTAGGTCACGCTCGGCGTCCCTCCACCTCTCGATGGCCAACAGGGTCACCTGCCGCTTGCGCCCACTCTGGGCGTTGCCCTCGATCCCGGTCTCGGGAGTCATCGCCACCGACCGGACCTCGTCCATCGGCCCCCCTTTGAAGCGCTTGACCCAGATCTTCGCGATCCTTCCCATCCCCGTCTCCTCCCGGTCCTCAGGACGGCTCGACGATCCGGAACCTCTGCGAGCTCGTCGCCCGCTCCCCGGTCACCGGATCGAGCAATGTGACCTCGAGCGTATACCCACCCGGCTCGAGGCCCTTCCCCTGGAGTGTCGCGAGGACACCCATTCCGCCGGCCTCGCCCTCCCAGCGCTGCACCAGGCGGATCTTCGGCGACCCAATCTCCTCGCCGCGCGCGGTGAGAACCCGGACGAAGAGCCGTGGTGATTCCACGCTGGAGAAGAAGAAGTTGACGACGATCTCTTGCTCGCGATTCCGCCGGAAGGAGGGCTGCAGACGAGGGAAGAAGTCGATCCCCATCGCGGCGAGCGTCGCCACCTCTCCCGTCCGCGCCTCGGCAGTCTCGTCGAGCGACAACGAGACCCAGTCGCGGGAACGATCGATGAAGACCGGCGGCAGGACGACGATGTTGGTCTCGCCCAGAGTCTCGACCTCGAGCGGTACCCGCGAGATGCTGATCGCGTCGTCGGCGAGATTGCGCACCAGAACGCGGATCTCGCTGGTACCGGCGGAGAGCTCGAGATGACCGACGAAGCGCAGACCGCCCCGCGCCAGGCGCTTGCGCTCGCGCATCAGATCGATGTCGAGCCGCTTGACGAACAGATCCTGGATGCCGCGGCTCGCATCGAGCGCGTAGCCGTGTACCTCGAGCGCGATGTTGTCGCCGAACGGGTTCTCCAGCAGCACATCCCCCGGAACCTCGACGACGACCGGTACCCGGGCGCGGCCACCGATCGACGGCACCGGCATCGTCAGAACGTCCATGTCGAACTCCGCCAGATCGCTGTCGGCCAGAATGAGCTCGGTGACGTCCCTCAGGTCGCGCAACTCGGCCAGCCGCTCACCCGGACTGGGCGCCCGGAACGCCGGCCGATGGAAGATCTTGCCTTTCTTCGACCCCTTCAGCCGAACCTCCAGCTCGTGGAAGCTGCCGTCGGCCTCGACCTCGGGTTGGATCGACAGCAGATAGGTCACGCTGCTGCGCTCGAGCATCTTGCGCGACGCCACCTGCAGCTTGTTGAAGTTCTCGTAAAGCCAGCCGCCGGTGCTCTCGGCCAGATGAAAGAGGGAATTGCCGTCGAAGGCCGTCTCCTCGACCGACGGAGCCCCGCGCACGTCGATCGCCTGCAGCACCCAGCCCGTCTCGACGAAGGCCCTCAGGGCGTCTTCGAGCCGGAACAGAACACGCGTGGTGTGCTCGCGGTGCAGAAGAAAGCGTGATGGGAAGCCCTGGGAGAGAAAGATGACGTGCTTCGGATCGGGCAGGTCGGCATAGCGCCGCGCCAGATCACCGAGCTTCAGACCCAGCTCGCGAACCTGGCGCACGATCCGTTCATCGAAGAGATCGGGCGCCGCGCCGACCGCCGCCGCCACAGGATCGATCTCGGCCTCCCAGAAGACCGGCTCGTTCATCGCCGCGTCGGCGACCTCGAACTCCTCCTGGAGCTCCAGGGGCGACTGACCCATCGGCTGCTGCGCCGTGGTCGTCCATCGCCTCGCCACATCGAGCCAGACGTCGTCGCCGACCGCCTCGCCCTCGAAGGTCAAGCCGGTCCGATCCGCCAGCTCGACGAGTTGCGCCGCAGCGGCCGCCGGATCGCGATCGAGCATGCCGCTGATCACCTCGACCGCCGTCATCGTCGCCTGCCGGTCGGCGATGAAGTCGGTGAGCATCTGGATGCCGTAGAACGCCGAGTAGAACCCGACGGCGACCCGATCCGTGGGGTGGAACTGCTCGCCGACCAGCTCGCGGACGCCGCGCATCACCCGCCGCAGCTCGCGCCAATCGGTGAAGTCGATATCGAAGAGGATGAGGAAGTGTCGAGCTCGCTCGTCTGCGGCGACTCCCGGTGCCTCCCGGGCGGTCTCCACCGCCTCTTCGGTCAAGTCGATGACGTCGAACGAGGTGATCTCCTGCAGGACGCCACGGTCGTAGACCTCGAAGTCGGAGGCCTCGAGCCCCCGGACCGGCTTCTTGTTCTGCAGGACCTGGACCGCGATCTCGACCGCGGTGACGGTGATCTCGTCGGTCACCACGTCCCGCGCCGCCAGTGGATCGGAGTCGTCCGCCTGCGGAGCGGCCAGGGCCGTCACGGTCGTGAGACCGAGCGCCAGGAGAAGGCTGCTCGCCGATCGAATCATCCGTGCTGTCCGCTTCTACGACGCTGGTCGCGACTATGACGCCGGGCTGTGCGTTGCTGCGGCGCCTGAGCTGCAAGAAGCGTTCCGAGCGGCCGGCGTCGCAGCGTCCCCGGTCGGGTGGTGCTAGCCTGCTGGCGATTCTACTTCCCGGCCTCGCCGGCGGCCCTTGGCAGCCCACTCCGGCGGCGCTCGGGCCGACCTCCGGCGAGGACGATTCCAGAGCCCACGATGACCCGAAAAGCCTGGATACTCCTCGGCATTCTCGCGCTTGTGGCCATCGGTGCGCCGATCCTGCGCGGCCGCGGCCATCTCGAGATCGGCCCCGGGGATCCTGACGGGGATCCGGACAGGGATCCGGACGGCGTCCTGCGCTCGCTCCCCTACCTGACCTGGGTCGCGGCCG
The DNA here is from genome assembly GCA_965223875.1 of Candidatus Multivoradales bacterium. Lineage (GTDB taxonomy): Bacteria > Acidobacteriota > Thermoanaerobaculia > Multivoradales > JAHEKO01 > CBDCXS01. The sequence goes on from OZ245024.1 coordinate 1,529,340, forward strand.
ATGAGACCCGCGACCTGCGCGGCGTGACGCTCCACCAGCCGGAGCTCTCCGCGGCGGGGCTCAACCTCTACTCGCCGCGCGAATCCCACCGGGCCTTCCTGCTCGACATGTCCGGAGAGGTCCTCCACAGGTGGGACGTCGCACTCGAAAAGGACGACAGCTGGCAGCTCGTCGAGCCCCTCGACGACGGATCGCTGCTGGTGGTGAACGCCAACCGCAGGCTCCTTCGCATCGACCGCGACTCGAACATCGTCTGGCGACTCGACCATCGGGTGCACCACGATGTCGCCGTTGCGGACACGGGAGAGATCTTCACCCTCGGGCGCGACGAGCGCGAGGTCGTCCATGACGGGCGGAGCCTGCCGGTTCTCGACGACCTCATCCTGAAGCTCTCGCCGCAGGGCGAGATCCTCGAGCGGCTCTCCCTGCTCGACCTCTTCCGAGACCGCGTCCCGGAGCAGCGCTGGACACTGCTGGCGAAGTGGGCCGCCTCCGAGGCCGGCCAGCGCCAGATGGCCGAGACCTCTGAAGGGTTCGGCTTTTCCCTGCCCAACGGCTCGCCGGCCGATCTCTTCCACACCAACAGCATCGAGATCCTGGAGCGCGACATTCCGGGAGTCGCCGGGGCGGGGACCTTGCTGATCTCGATTCGCGAGCTCAGTCTGGTGGCGATCGTCGACTTCGACGCCCGGCGCGTCGACTGGACCTGGGGATCGGGTGTGGTCCGGCGCCAGCACCATCCGAGCCAGCTCGCCAACGGCAACATCCTGATCTACGACAACCTCGGTGGCGACGAAGGCTTGAGTCGCATCGTCGAGCTCGATCCGCAGACCCGGGAGGTCGTCTGGCAGTACAACGGGGATCCACCGGACGCCTTCTTCTCCGCCCTTCGCGGTGGCTGCCAGCGTCTTTCGAACGGCAACACCCTGATCACGGAGTCCGATCGCGGCCGCGTCTTCGAGATCCGCCCCGACGGCGAGGTGGTGTGGGAGTTCTACAACCCGGTCACGCGCGACGGGGGCAGCGAACGCTCGTCGATCTACCGGATGATGCGTCTCGAGCCCGAGGCGGCCGCCTGGCTCGAAACCGGCCCATGACGGCAACGCGGCAACGGCGGCGCGGCGGGCGACGACTTGCCGCTCTCCTGACGATTCTGGTCGCCGTCGTCCTCATCGCACTGTTCGAGCGATCACGCCGCGGAGGCGGACCCGGCGATCGAGTACCGGGCGAGACGCGCGGCTCGTCGCTCGATCAGCTCGCGGCTCTCGGCTACCTCACCTGGGTCGACGCGGAGGACAGCCTCGAGAAGCGCGGCGTCACCCTGCATGACCCGACCCGCTCGAGCGGCGGGCTCAATCTGTACTCACCGCGAAACGACCACCGCGCGCTCCTGGTCGACATGAGTGGCCGCGTCCGACACCAGTGGAGCCTGGCGGTAGAGCCCGGCGACCGGTGGCAGCACGTCGAGTTGCTGCCGGACGGTGGCCTTCTCGCGATCGTGGAGGAGGTCCGACTGGTCAAGCTCGATCGGCAGTCGAGCCTGCTGTGGACGCTGGACGCACCCGTTCACCACGACGTGGCCAGGATTCCTACCGGCGGGTACTACGTGCTGACACACGAGCCGCGGAGCGTATTCCGAGACGGCCGGTCGAGTCCGGTGCTGATCGACTCGATACTGCGCCTCGACGAGGAAGGCGCGGTGGTCGGGCGCCTCGACCTCCTCGAGCTCTTCAGACACTTCGTGACCGACGACCAGTGGGCCGACCTCGACCAGTGGCTGACCGAGTTCGCTGAACCGATGAAGCGGCTCGGACCGCAAGTGGCTCTCAAGTCGGGATCACCTGCCGACCTCTTCCACGCCAACAGCATCGAGATCCTGCCGCGCGACGTCACGGCGATCGGTCGGCGCGGCGACCTGCTGATCTCGCTGCGCGATATCGACACGATCGCGGTCGTCGACTTCGAGGCCGGCGAGCTGCGCTGGAGCTGGGGACAGGGGTCGCTCGAGCGACAGCATCATCCGACCCTGCTCGACAACGACAACATCCTCGTTTTCGACAACCGAGGGGGCCCGGGCCGCCATTCCCGCGTCGTCGAGCTCGACCCCTCGGACGGCCGGATCGTCTGGAGCCACGAGGGTGATCCGCCGGAGAGCTTCTTCTCCGCCTTGCGCGGTGGCTCTCAGAGACTGCCGAACGGCAACACCCTGATCACCGAGTCGGACCGGGGCAGAGTCTTCGAGATCACCTCCGGGGGCGAGACCGTCTGGGAGTACTACAACCCGCTCGTCATCGAAGCGCAGAAGCGCCGATCGTCCATCTACCGGACGACCCGCATCGCGCCCGGGGCGCTGACCTGGCTCGATCCCGCGACGTCGATCGACTGATCGGCGCTCAGGTGCCCCGACCGCCCCGGACTCAGGGGACCTTCGCCGCGTCGGCGGTCTCGCAGGTCTCGAAGGCGAGCGCCTCGATCCAACACCGATTCGGCGCCAGCGTCATGTTGCCGACGCCCATCCCCGACCCGTCGATCGGCACCTGCGTCGGCGGCAGAGTGAAGGGCTCGCCGATCTCGAAGATGGTGCCGTTGCAGAGCGCGCCGCCCTTGGTCCAGCCCTGCCTGTTGGCGGCCGAGACCAGAGCGACCTCGGAGCTCGGTGGCGCGCCGGTGATCGTTACCTCGACCGGCCCCGGGCAGGTCCCGTTGACCGTCACCTGCATGTCGGGTCCGGTGATGCGGTAGGCGGTACCGCCGACATCGAGCACGTAGAGCTCTCCGTCCTCGTCCTGACCGAAGCTGCTCAAGAAGAACGGCGCGTCGTAGAGCTGCTTCGAGACCCACGCCGTCGGAGCGCCGGCCCCTTCACCGACCGGCTCGAAGGCGCCCCAGATGGCTCCGTAGCAGTAGTCGCCGTAGAGGTACCAGCCGTCGAGCGAAGGAACCTGGGTACCCCGGTAACGGTAGCCGCCGGTCACCGAATCGCAGGGATTGTTCTGGTGCGCGTACTCGAGGATCGGGAGCTCCAGAGCTCCCGTCGGGTTGCACCCGGTCGGCTGACCCGGGCTGCAGTTGCTCGACGGGTTGAAGCAGAGGCTCCCCTCCATCAGGCGCCAGCCGTAGTTCTCGCAGCCGGTGCTCGACGCGGGCTGGAAGTCGATCTCCTCGCGCCGGTTCTGTCCGACGTCGCCGATGAACATGTCGCCGGTCAGGAGGTCGAAGCTGAAGCGCCAGGGATTTCGCAGTCCCGTGGCCCAGATCTCGTCGCGACCCGCAATACCGACGTAAGGGTTGTCCGGCGGAATCCCGTAGGGCGGTGCCGCGTCGACGTCGATACGCAGCATCTTGCCGAGCAGCGTGGTGATGGTCTGCCCGTTGTTCTGCGGGTCGCCGCCGCTACCGCCGTCTCCCATGCCGATGTAGAGGTAGCCGTCGGGGCCGAACTCGATCTGGCCGCCGTTGTGATTCGCGAACGGCTGGTCGACCGTCAACACCACCATCGCCGAGCCGGGATCGGCGACATTGGGATTGCCGGACACCGTGTAGCGCGCCACCACGGTATCGCCGGCGTTGTCCGTGTAGTTGACGTAGAAAAACCCGTTCGAGGTGTACTGCGGATGGAAGGCGAGCCCGAGCAGTCCGCGCTCGTTGCAGCAGCTCACCAGCCCGTTGATATCGAGAAACGGGGTCGGCAGGAGCTGCGCCCCGTCGTGGATTCGGATCCGACCCGCCTGCTCGACGATGAAGAGCCGCCCGCTGCCGTCGCCGGCGTGGGTCAGATAGACGGGACTCGAGAGCCCTGAAACGACCGGGTCGAGCTTGATGGTCTGCGCTGTAGTGTTCGTGCCTGCTCCGAGAGTCGTCAACGCCACGATGGCGAGGACGATCACACCCTGTCTTCTCATAGAACCCCCTGCAACACCTTCCGCGCCCAGATGCCCGGAAGGGAAACCGAATGGTATCGCAGCGGCCGCTTGTCGTCGGGCGACGTCGGACGAGGCACCGGCGTAGCCCGTTGCCTCGTGCCCTCGCCTTACTGGACGTACCCCAGAGCCTCCAGCTCCTCGCGAGTGGTCTGGTCGGGAACGTGGGTCTCCTGCGCGCCGACCCGATCGAGAAACTCGGCGTGAAGCCTGTCCTCCGCCGCCGTCGTCGTCCGGGCGAGCGCTCGCAGGCTCTCCAGGGTCTCCGTATCTTCCCTGGCGAGGTCGCGCCGTTCCCGGGGATCGCGCTGGAGGTCGAACAAGAGCTCTCTGTTGCGCCTCTTGATGTACTTCCAGCGAGACGTCCTGATGTGCTGATACAGAGAGATGCTCTCTCTCACCTGCCTGTCCGCAACGACAGCGGGCAGCAGGCTCCTGCCCCGGAAATCCTCCGGTACGGGAGTACCGAGAGTCTGCAGAATCGTCGGCGCGAGGTCCATCGCGCTACCCAGGTGCCTTACGCGCCGCCCTGCATGGCGAGAGTGCGGGAACTTGACGAGGAGTGGGACCCGAATCACCTCTTCGTGTATGGGCCGAGCGTGGAGCAGCCTTCCGTGCTCGAGAAAGGCCTCCCCATGATCGGACGTGACGATGATCAGTGTCTCGTCGTAGATACCGAGTTCGCGAAGATGGGCAAGAAGCTCACTCACCTTCGAGTCGACGTAGCTGATGCATCCGTCGTAGAGCCGCGCCAACTGATCGGACACACCGAGATCGAGAAGCCGCGAACGCAGCCTGGGTCTCCTCTCGAGCTTCCTGTTGATCTCGAGGAGCCGCTTCGAAGCACACTTGTCGCCAACGCAGGGTCGGTAGGTGAGCTCCTCCTCGGCGATGAAGCGAAAGTGAGCGTCACCTGGACACTCGTACGGGAGGACGTTCTTCTTCGAGTGGACATCGTAGGTGTGGAGGAACAGGAAGAAGGGATCGGCGCCCTGTTTCGAGATCCAGTCCAGAGCCTTGGGCAGGATCCGCTCGAGTCCGCCCGCAGCCTCATCCCAGGTATCGAAGCCCTGAGAGAATCCGTACTGCTCGCGCATCCAGCCACCATCGGTGAAAGCCCCCGTGGACCACCCCTCGTTGGACAAGACCTCTGCCAACGTGAGCCTCTCCACCGGCAGTGGGTGATTGCCGGGGAAGTTCACTCCATGCACCACGGGCTCCAAGGAGGTCATCATCGACATGTGCACCGGAAGCGTGGCGCCCCCGTTGCCGAAGAAACTGTCGAAGACCACGCCTTCCCGCGAGAAGGCATCCAGCGTCGGCGACGTGGGACGGGAATACCCGTAGACGCCGAGGTGATCAGCACGCAGAGTATCGATCGAGAGCAGGACGACGTTGCAATCGCGACACTCTGCCGACGACGTTGTTGAGCACGCAGGCACCGCCAGCATCACTACGAGTAGCAATGTGAACCGAAGCATGGCCCTGTCGGCGAGAGAAGGCATTCTTGATCGACAGCTGAGTATGCCCGTTTCCGGCACAGCCCACCAGGCGTGTGCACCGCACGAACCACCAGGGTCGCCACCGGCTCAGCTATCATCCTCCTACCCACAACCCACCGGACCCGCGTCGCACGACGCAGGGAGGAGGATCGGAATGTCCATCGCCAAGGTCTCAGAAATCTCCGCCACTTCGGAGATCGGTTTCGACGACGCCGTACGCATGGGAGTCAAGCGCGCCAGCAAGACCCTCAACAACATCACCGGCGCCTGGGTCAGCGAGCAGAAGGTCGACGTGGTCGACGGCAAGATCACCTCGTACCGGGTCAACATGCGCGTGACCTTCGTCCTCGAGGACTGAACCGCCCGAAGCGTTTTCCCGAGGTCGCGGAGCGGAGCCATCCTCAGGAAGGGGGCTTGATCCGCGGATAGACCGGATCCCACATGAATCCGGTGATCCGCAGCCAGAGGGTCTCGTCGTCGACCGGTTCGGCGAGGCCCTCGGCGAACGCCGTCCTTCCCACCGCCATGGCGATCTCGCGTGAGATCGACCGCAGCTCCGAGAGTGGTGGATAGAGCCGTCCCGCGGCCAGGTCTCCTTCCGAGACCATCTCGGCCAGTGTCTTCGCGGCGGCGTAGAACATCGACTCGGTGACACGGCGCGCTCCCGAGACCACCGCGCCGAGCCCGACACCGGGGAAGACGTAGACGTTGTTTCCCTGACCTGTAGCGATCGTCCCGCCCTCCCAGCGCACCGGATCGAACGGGCTTCCGGTGGCGATCAACGCGCGCCCCTCGGTCCACTCGATCAACTCGGCCGGCGTCGCCTCGGACTTCGAGGTCGGATTCGAGAACGGGAAGATCACCGGCCTCTCGACCGCCGCCGCCATCGTGCGAATGGTGGTCTCGTCGAAGAGGCCGGGCTGTCCCGAGGTGCCGATGAGGGCCGTCGGACGTAGCGCGGCGACCGTCGTGGTCAGGTCGAAGGGGCCGTCTCCGGCGAGCCCGTGGGCCGCGGCCCGCTCCCGCGACCAGACGAACTCCCTCTTGAAGGCGTCCCCCGTCTCGCGCGCACCCGTCTCGCGCCCCTCCACCAGAAGCCCCTGACTGTCCAGCAGGGCCAGGGCGTTCCCGGCGGCCTCGGACTCGACGCCGGCGGCGAGAAGCGCGCTACGCAACAGACGGGCGATGCCGACCCCGGCGGCCCCGGCACCGAGAAGCACGAAACGCTGCTCGGCCAGCGGAATCCCGGAGAGCCGGGTCGAGGCCATCACCCCCGCGACGGCGACCGCCGCCGTCCCCTCGATGTCGTCGTTGAACGACGGAACGATGTCCCGGTACCGATCCACCAATCGGAAGGCGTTCGCCTTTTTGAAGTCCTCCCACTGCAGCAGCGCGCGTGGGAAGCGCTCGCGCACCGCTTCGACGAACTCCTCGACCAGGGAGTCGTACTCCTCGCCGCGCACGCGCCGGTGACGCCAGCCGAGGTAGAGGTCGTCGCCGAGGAGCTCCGGATTGTCGGTGCCGACGTCGAGACTGACCGGCAGGCACTGCGTCGGATGGAAGCCCGCTCCGGCGATGTAGAGCGAGATCTTGCCGACCGGGATCCACATCCCGCCGGCGCCCTGGTCGCCCAGGCCGAGGATGCGCTCGTTGTCGGTCACGACGATCAGACGTACGTCGCGCCACGGCGAGTTGTCGAGGATCTCGCGAACCTGTCCGCGGTCCTCGGGAGTCACCCAGATCCCTCTCCCCTGCCGGAAGGAGTGACTGAACTTCTGGCAGGCCCGGCCGACCGTCGGGGTGTAGACGATCGGCATCATCTGCTCGAGGTGCTCGACGAGGACCCGATAGAAGAGCAGCGCGTTGCGACGCTCCAGAGCCGCCAGGCCGATGAACTGCTCGAGTGGATCGGTCTTGAGAGCGACGTGCTCGTGGGCGCGCCGGGTCTGGTCCTCGAGCGTGCTGAAGCCGGCCGGAAGCAGACCGGTCAGCCCGAGGAGCTCACGCTCGTGGTGCGTGAACGCGGTCCCACGGTTGTACATGTGGTGCGCCAGCAACTCACGACCCCGGAAGGGAATGTCGATCCACTCCTCTCCGTGTTCGTCGTGTTCCAGAACGTAGCGATCCATCGTCTTCTCCGGGTCTTCCTCCGGGGACTCAGACGAGCTCGGGATCGGTGACGATCTCGACCAGGCTCGGGCCCTCGTGAGCCAACGCACCCGCCATCGCGTCGTCGAGCGCGCCCTCGTCGGTCACCCGGATGCCGAGGGCACCGCAGAGCTCCGCGTAGCGGGCGAAGTCCGGGTTGTGGAGCTCGGTCTGCCAGACCGGCCAGTCACCGGAGCGCTGCTCCTTCGAGATCTTCCCCAGCTCGCCGTTGTTGAGCAGGAAATGGGTGATGTTCATGCCGTACCTGGCCGCCGTGGTCAGCTCGCCCATGTACTGGCCCAGACCACCGTCGCCCGACACCGAGACGACCGGCCGGCCGGCGAACGGCGAGCCCGGCTCCCGCGTCGCCGCCCAGGCACCCATGGCGGCGGGCAGGGCGAACCCGATCGAGCCGAGGTACCCCGACATGAGAACGGTCTGCCGCTCGCACTCGAAGTAGCGACCGAACGAGTAGGTGTTGTTGCCCACGTCCACCGCGACGATCGCGTCCTCGGGTACCGCTCGCGTCATCGCGGCGAAGACGGCTGCCGACGACAGACCCTGGTCCCGGCTCTCGTCGAGCCGGCGCTCCTTCTCCCGCCGCCAGATCTCCCAGCGCGCCGCGACCTCGCCGCGCTGGTCCGTCGCCGCGGCGTCACCGAGCCGATCGAGGAGCAGCCCGGCGGTGACGCCGATCTCCCCCAGGACGGGGACGTCGACGGCGTGGAACTTCCCGAGCATCATCGGGTCGAAGTCGACCTGAACCGTGGGCTTCTTCGGCGTGATCCCGGTGTGATTCGAGAAGGAGGCGCCGAAGACGATCAGGCAGTCGGCCTCGTTCATGAACCAGCTCGCGATGGGCGTGCCGCTGCGCCCGAGGACGCCGCAGCCGAGCGGATGACGATCGGAGACCTGCCCCTTGGCCTTGAAGGTGGTCAGCACGGGCGAGCCGAGCCCTTCGGCCAGCGCCATCACGGCGTCCATGTCGAAGCGCGCACCGTGGCCGACGACGATCACCGGCCGGCGCGCCGCGCGGATGAGGTCGACAGCCGCGGCGAGGGCGGACTCGGGCGGCGCGATCGCCAGCTCGGCGACCCGGCCCTGCGGCGACCCGGCTCCGGTGCCTTCGGCGGCCAGTGTCTGGACCTCGTCGGGGAATATGAGCTGGGAGACGCCACGGTTGAGGATGGTGCTCTTCAGAGCCAGGTTCATCAGCTCGGCGTGACGGCTGGAATGGAGAACGGTCTGCGACCACTGGGCGACACCGCCGAAGGCCGCCACCAGGTCGACCTCCTGGAAGGCGCCCGGTCCGAGCACCTGGGTGTCGACCTGGCCGGTCAACGCCAGGACCGGCGAGCGATCGACGTGGGCGTCCCACAGCCCGGTGAGCAGGTTGGTGGCGCCGGGACCGGCGATCGACAGGCAGGCGGCCGGCCGGCCGGTCAGTTTGCCGTAGGCCGAGGCGGCGAAGGAGGCGGCGCCCTCGTGGCGGATTCCGTAGTAGCGCAGCCTGCCCGCCTCGGCCTGGCGCCGAAGCGCGTCGGCGAGGCCGAGGTTCGAGTGCCCGACCATCCCCCAGACGTGGCGCACCCCCCAGTCGACCATCGTCTCGACCATGACGTCGCTCACCGTGCGGACGTGACCTCCCTCCTCGGGGAGGGCGACATAGACGCCGTCGTCTCGCTCCTCGACCTCGAAGGTCTCGACCCCGTCGTCATAGCCGGGCGCCTTGCCGGTCAGCGGGTGGTAGTCCCAGCCGTGCCAGGGACAGCGCAGCAGGCCGTTCTCGATCGAGCCCTCGCCGAGGGGACCGCCCTGATGGGGACACCTGTTGTCGAGCGCTCCGTAGCGCCCCTCGTAGCGCGTCAGGCAGAGGGTCCGCCGGCCGCAGGTGACCGACTTGACGCGTCCGTCGGCCAGCCCCTCGGGCTCGGCGATCTTGAACCACTGGCGCCCGTCGTCCCGGGCCTCGTCTTTCGGCACACAGCCTCCCTTCCGGTGGTGCCGCGAATGACTGTATCAAGGCCCGATCGGCCCTCCTCCGCCCGTAGGGTCGGGTATTCTCGCGACACCTCTGATGACTACGCGGCTGCCGACAGAGCGGATCCTGACCGCTGAGCCGAGCTACCCGACCGAGATCCTCGGAAGCTCGCGCGACGGCCTGCCGGTCGAAGGCTTCCGGGTCGGTCGCGGACCGCTGCACGTCAGTCTCATCGCCGGCTGCCACGCCGACGAGCCCGTCGGTCCGGCGATGCTCGACAGGCTCGCGGGATACCTGTCGTCCATCGAGCCCTTCGATCCCCTGCTCCGCGAGATCTCCTGGTACCTCGTCCCCCACGTCAATCCGGACGGGGACCGGCGGAACGCGGGCTGGAGTGAAGTGACCGAAGATGCCGAGGATCACCTCGGACAGCCGGACCTCGGCTACGAGCTGTGGCACTACGCCCGGAAAGCCGCCCGCGAGGCGCCCGGCGACGACATCGAGTTCGGCTTCCCGCGAGACCGCGACGACGAGGAGGCCCGGCCGGAGAACCGGGCGGTGGCCTCCTTCCTCGAGCCGGGCGCTCCGTTCCACGTCCACGGCAGCCTGCACGGCATGGCATGGGCACCGGGCCCCTGGTTCCTGATCGAACCGAAGTGGATCGACCGGACGCTCCGACTGAGGGACAACCTGCGGCGACGGGTCGCCGAGATGGGCTACGACCTGCTCGACTGGGACCGGCGCGGCGACAAGGGCTTCCGCGGCATCGACGAGGGCTTCTCGACCCGGCCCGACGCCGGCGCCATGCGCCGACACTTCTTCGACCGCGGCGACGAGGCCACGGCGGACCTGTTCCGTCCCAGCTCGATGGAGTATGTGCGCTCTTTGGGTGGCGACCCGTTCACTTTCGTCTCCGAGATGCCGCTCTTCCTCCACCCCGACCCGTCGATTCTCGCCGAAGGTCGGCAGGCGTTCCGCGCTTGGATCGACGAGCTCGCGACCCTCCCTTCGGCCGATCTCGCCGCCGAGCGAGCGGCCGAGGTCGGCATCCGGCCGATGCCGATCCGCGACCAGATGCGTCTGCAGCTCGCCTTCATCGAAGAGGCGATCGCGGCCGCCGTCGCAGCGCGATCCGGCTGACCTCGGCGAGGGGAGACGGCCGGCACGTCTGCCGTCCTTTCGAGGGGGCCGGCCGCTTCAGCCTGAGCGGCGCCACGGACCTGAAGCGGCCGGCGTCCCTGCCGGCCGTTGCCGCTCAGCTACCAGATGCGTCGACAGATCGCCTTCGTCGAGGAGGCCGGTTGCGGCGGTTCTTGATCGCTAGCTTCCCCTCTTGTCATCTCGACCGGAAGTGAGCATCAGCGAACCGTAGTGGAGAGATCCCTCGACGAAGTGGGGATCTATCCACTGCGCTCGCTGTCGCTCGCTCCGGTCGAGATGACAGTGCGGAAGGACGCCGCTGTCGCTCGCTCCGGTCGAGATGACAGGGCGGAAGGGCGCCGCTCACGCTCTCTCCGTCCGAGGTGACCGGAGGGCTGCTACCCAGCCCTCCTCCCCGGCCTGATCAGATACAGCACCACCCCGACCGCCACCGCCACAGCCGCCGCGATCAGATTGGTGGCCGAGGCGTTCGCGGCGAGACCAACCGACAGGACGCCGACCGCGATGGGAACGATCAACCCACCGGGCATACGGAACCCATCCGCCTCCGGGTAGCGCTTGCGAAAGACCGGGATCGCCGCGGCCGTCCCCACGTACGTCGCCAACCGCGAGACGACCGACAGCGCCGCCAGCTCGGCGAAGCCTCCCGAGAGCGCCAGCGGGATGGTGACGGCGGTCTGGGCGACGATGGCCGCGGCGGGCGTGCGGAACCGCGCCTGCACCCGGCCGAGCAGCAGCGGCAGGAAGCCGTCGTGGGCCATCGCGTAGAGATAGCGTGGCCCCGCCAGCACGCTGTTCGAGACCGTGCCGAGGATCGAGACGACCGCGCCCACGGTCAGCAGCAGGCCGCCCCAGCCACCCATGAACAGCGCCGCGGCGTCGGCGAGCGGCGTCGTCGACGACCCGAGGTCGGGCAACGTCGCCAGACAGACCGCCTGCACCGAGAGGTAGACCACGGTGACGATCGCCACCTGGGTGATGAGCGCGAAGGGCACGTCACGCTTCGGGTTGCGGTATTCGCCGGCGAGGGCGGGCGTGTTCTCGAACCCGACGTAGGCGAAGAGCAGGACGAGCGCGGCCGCGCCGAGCCCGCCGTCACCGACCGCGGCCTGGCCGCGGAAGGTCGTCATCGAGGCATGGAAGACGCCGAGAGCTACGAAGATGGCGAGCGGGACCATCTTCGAGACCACCAGGAAGACGGCCGTGCGTACGCTCGCCCGGACGCCGACGACGTTGAGGACGCCGAGAGCCAGCAGAGGGCCGGAGATCGCCAGGGCCCGCGGCCAGCCGGAGCCCACCGCCGGGACCAGATACTCGAGCGCCTGCACGAAACCGACCGACAGCGACGCGACGGCGGCGACGCGCGTCAGCCAGGCCATCCAGCCGACCTCGAAACCGATGAAGTCGCCGAAGGCGGTCCGCGTGTAGAGGTAGGCGCTTCCCGGCTGATCGAAATACGACGCCGCCTCGGCGAAGCAGAGCACCACGAGCCCGATCAGGATCGCCGCCACCACCACGGCCCAGAGGCTGGCCACCCCGAGCACGGCCGCGGCAACGGCCGGCAGCAGGTAGATACCACTGCCGATGACGTCGTTCAGGGCGATCCCGACGATCTCCCAGCGGGTCGCCACGCGCCGGAGGGTCGGCGTCGCCGCGCCGTCGGAAGATATCGACATTCCGGTGGATACTACCGGCTCCGGCGGATCCGCTCGTAAAGACCGGCGAGGCCGCGTCGCTCACAGAGCCGCTCGACCCGGCTCATGTCGACCGGCCGGATCGCGAGATCCGACCTCTCCGCCGGGACCGGTGCCCCGCGACTCACTGTCGCCAGGCGCTTCGAGAGCCGCGCGATCTCGCTCTGGGAGGAGAGCCGTTCGGCCAGCGAGCGCGCTCCGCGCAACGGCAGGTCGGCCACCGCGTCGAGATCCCCCAGAACGTCTTCGAGACTGTCGAAGGCTCCGAGCAGGCGTATCGCCGTCTTCGCGCCGACGCCCTTCACGCCGGGGATGTTGTCGACACTGTCACCGGCCAGCCCGAGCAGGTCGGGTACCTGCTCAGGTCTCACCCCGAGCTTCTCGACCACGTCGTCGGGACCCAATCGCTGGTCGCGGGCGAAATCGAGCAGGATCGTCTCGTCGTCCACCAACTGGGCCAGGTCCTTGTCCGAGCTGACCACGACCCAACCACCCGCCCACCCGCGGCTCGCCGACCTGGCCGAAGCGATCAGGTCGTCGGCCTCGAACGAAGGCTCGGTGAGCGTCGCCATCCCCAGCGCCTCACCGATCTCGCGGCAGTCGTCGACCTGCTCCGTGAGCTCGAGCGGAGGCGGCTCCCGCTGGGCCTTGTACCCGGGATAGAGATCGTTGCGGAAGCTGGTGGTCAGGCTCTCGTCGAAGCAGAGCGCCAGGTGACTCGGCCGCTCGGAATCGATCAGGCGGAGCAGGAACCCGGCGAAACCGAGAATCGCGTTGGCGGGCGCGCCCTCCGGATCGCGAATGCTCGACGGCAGCGCGTGGAAGGCACGGAAGATGTATGGGCTGGCGTCGACCAGGTGGAGGCGAGGCTTCAAGTCAGTCCGGGGAAGAGTGATATCGGGGTTTCCGGCGGTACCGATGATGTCGAAACGCCGGCGATGGACTTCAAAAGAAAAGCCCGGCCCCGCGTCGCGGAGCCGGGCGAACTTGCTTGCATCGGTGGCGGTGGGTTTCCCCCGGAGGGGTCCCTCCGATCTTCGAGCAAACGGAGAGACACGCTCTAGGAGGCCGCCACCTCCATCAAGCTACAATGACCAACATTCACTGGACCACCTCCTCTCTGAGCGTGTCCGAATTCGGCGGGACCCAACCCACCCGGTTCTTCCGGCCGCTCTAACCATCCAAACCGCCGCGCGGCGATAATTCGCGACGCGGAACTTGATGGCCCAATGCTCCCCCCACCCGCCGGGGTTTGTCAATCCGCTCGACCGAGCGACTTGAGCATCAACTCGCCGAGCCTGAGCCTCAGTCCCTTGGGATCGATCTCGGCTCCCTCGGCCAGCCGCGCGTAGTCGAGCAGCAGCCGGGCCTCGAGCTCGAGGTCGTCCTCCGACACCCCCTCCTCGACCGATGCGGCCAGCTTCCGGACGATCTCGTTGTCGGGGTTGATCTCGAGGACGCGCTTGAGACGCGGCACCGCCTCCTCGCCCTGGGTCTGACGCAGGAGGCGCTCCATCTGCGGGCTGAGGTCGTGCTCGCCGCCCACCAGACAGGCCGGTGAGGTCCGCAGCCTCTTCGAGACCCGGACCTCCTTCACCTCGTCCTGCAGCGGCCTGTAGAGCGCCTCGAGGAGGGGCTTCAGGGTATCGGCGGCATCCGTCTCCTCCTCGCTCTCGGCCTCGGCTTCGTCGGTCGTCTCGGGCTCGAAGTCACCCTTGGCGGCGGAGCGCAGGCGATGGCCCTCGAACTCGCCGATCGCCCCGACGACGAACTCGTCGATGGGATCCGTCAGGTAGAGCACCTCGCGCCCGGCGGCCTTCAGACCCTCGGCGTGCGGCGAGTGCTCCAGAACGTCCAGCGGGCCGGTGAGATAGAAGATGTCCTTTTGCCCCTCGTCCAGCCTCTCGACGTACCCGGCGAGGTCGGTCGGCTCGTCGCCATCGGCCGAGCTCGCGAAGACGAGCAGAGGCACCAGGCGATCACGCTGCTCCGGATCGGAGGCGACACCCTCCTTCAGCACCGGGCCGAACTGCTCCCAGAAGGCGCCGAAGTCCTCGGGGCGATCGGCCTTCATTGACGCCAGGTGATCGAGCACCTTGCGCGTGAGCCACTGACGCATCTGCCGGATGTGGCGGTCCTGCTGCACCATCTCGCGCGAGACGTTGAGCTGCAGGTCGGACGAATCGACCACGCCACGCACGAAACGCAGGTAGGGCGGCAGCAGGTCCTCGCACCGATCCATGATGAGCACCCGTCGCACGTAGAGCTGCAGGCCCCAGGTCTGGTCGCGCATGAAGAGATCCATCGGCGCCTTCTCGGGGATGAACAGCAGCGCTTGGTACTCGATCCGCCCCTCGGCGCGCAGATTGAGCGTCTCCGCCGGAGCGTTCCAGTCGTGGGCGATATGACGGTAGAACTGCGCGTACTCCTCGTCGTCGACGCTGTCGCGCGACCGCGTCCAGATCGGCCGCATCGAGTTGAGGGTCACCTCCTCGATGGTCTCCTGCCCCTCCCCGCCACCCTCGGGCGCCGGATCGACCCGGCGCTCCTTGGTGACGATCGGATAGGCGACGAAGTCCGAGTAGTGCTTGACCAGAGTCCGCAGCACGGCCGTGTCGGTGAAGTCATCGAGCCCATGCTCGCGATCGACCGGCTTGAGGTGCAGTGTCACCGAGGTGCCGCGCATGAACCGCCGGTCCTCGGCCAGCGAGTAGTCGCCCTCGCCGGTCGACTCCCACCGCGTCGCGACGTCCTCGCCGGCCCGGCGGGTCACCACGGTGACGCGATCGGCGACCATGAAGGCCGAGTAGAAACCGACGCCAAACTGGCCGATCAGGTCGTCGATTCCCTCGCTAACCTCCCCCTTCGACGCCCTCTCCATGAGCTCGCGGGTGCCGGACTTGGCGATCGTCCCGAGGTTCTCGATCACCTCTTCGCGGGTCATGCCGATCCCGTTGTCGGAGATCGTCAGGACCCGTTCTTCGGGATCGACGTCGAGGCGGATCTCCAAGACCTCCGCACCGTCCATGATGCCGGAATCGGTCAGAGCCTCGAAGCGCAGGCGGTCGAGCGCGTCGGAAGCGTTCGAGATCAACTCGCGCAGGAAGATCTCCTTGTTCGAGTACAACGAGTGGATGACGATGTCGAGCAGCTGGCGCGTCTGTGCCTGAAACTCGTAGGTCTGGGTGGCATCGCTCATCGATGAGTCTCCTCGAGCGTTCCATGCGGGCCGGAAGACAGGTCTCCGGAGCGCCGGACCGCGGAATGCTGGTGATGTGGTTTTCGCGGGCCGCTGCCGCTCGCCCGCGATGTCGATTCTACCACCGCGGGCGGCGGCGAGAACTCCCGATCATGCGCTCCGGTATAGTGCGCAGGCTCGTCCGAACCCTCAGCAACGAGGAGGTCACGCCGATGCTCTCCGACCGATCCCGCAGGGCTCTCCCTCCAGCCGTCCGGCACACGACACTGGCGACGCTGGCGGTTCTGGTCTCGGCCTGCGGCAGCCTGCCGGAGACGACCTCCGCGACCTCTCCCGAGATCCTCTGGGACACCTGGGGAGTGCCGCACATCTACTCGAGCGACGACCCGGGCCTGTTCCACGGTTTCGGGTGGGCGCAGGCCGAAAGCCACGCCGATCTCATCCTCGAGTTGGTCGGCCTGGCGCGGGGGCGTGGCGCCGAGTACTGGGGCGAGAAGTATCTGAAGAGCGACCAATGGATGTGGACCGCCGGGATCCCGGCGCGAGCCGAGCGGTGGCTGGAGGACCAGGACCCGGAGATCCGCTCTCTCCTCGACGCTTTCGCGGCCGGCTTCAACGACTACGCCGAGCGACATCGGGACCGGCTCGACGATCGGGTCGAGGTCGTCCTGCCCGTCTCGGCAACGGACTTCCTCGCCCACACCCATCGGGTCCTGCACTTCACGTTCGTCGCCCGTTCGGCGAGAATCGACGACTTTCGGCGGCGGTACGCCGAGCGAGCCGAGATCGCCGACACCGGCGACCCCGACGAGGAGCGCTGGCGGGCCGGATCGAACGCCTGGGCCATCGGGCCCGACCGTTCGGCCAGTGGCCATGCGCTGCTCGTCTCCAACCCGCACCTGCCCTGGAACGACCTCTTCACCTGGTACGAGGCGCACCTCGTCGGGTCCGGGATCGACCTCTACGGCGCCGCGCTGGTGGGGACTCCCTTCCTGTCGATCGCCTTCAACGATGATCTCGGCTGGACCCACACGGTCAACATGCACGACGGTGCCGATCTGTTCGAGCTCACACTCGAGGGCGACGGCTACCTCTACGACGGCGAGGTGCTGCCGATCGAGACGGCAGAGATCGAGCTGTCCGTTCTCGAGGAAGATGGCAGCGTACGCGGGGAGGCGTTTGCGGTCAGGAGCTCGCGACACGGCCCGATCATCGCCGTGGCCGGGAACAAGGCACTGGCGCTGGCCGTGGTCGGCCTCGACGCGCCCGAGCTGATGCGCCAGTACTGGGACATGGGCCGGGCGAGCGGGCTCGCCGAGTTCGAAGCGGCGATCCGCAGGATGCAGATGCCCATGTTCACCTTCATGTACGCCGACCGCGAGGGCAACATCCTGCACCACTTCGGAGGTCGGACACCGATCCGGACACAGGGAGGCTGGGCGGAATGGTCTCGCCCTGTACCGGGAGACACCTCCGACTGGGCCTGGGACGGCATCCACACCTTCGAAGAGCTTCCGACGGTACTCAATCCCGACTCGGGATGGCTGCAGAACGCCAACGACCCTCCGTGGACGACGACCTTCCCCCGGGCACTCGATCCGGGGCAGTTCCCGCCCTACATGGCACCCAGGTTCATGCACTTCCGCGCCCAGCGCTCGGCGAGGATGCTCGACCAGGACGACAGCGTGACCTTCGACGAAGCGCTCGCCTACAAGCTGTCGAGCCGGATGGAGCTGGCCGAGCGGATCCTCGACGATCTCGAGGCTGCGGTTGCGGAACACGGCGACGCGACGGCGAGTGAGGCAATCGCGGTCCTCATCTCGTGGGACCGCCAGGCCGAAGCCGGGAGTCGTGGAGCGGTGCTATTCGCCGCCTTCTACGACCGCATGGAGGCGATCGGCCAGAGCCTCCGCACGCCGCTTCCGGCGACCGGCTTCGCCGTTCGCTGGAGTCCGGAAGCACCACTGGAGACGCCCGACGGCCTGGGCGACCCGGCCGCCGCAGCCGCCGCGCTCTCCGAAGCCGCGCGGATCGTCGAGGAACGCTATGGGGCCCTCGATGTCGCGTGGGGCGAGGCCTTCCGCTTCCGGCGCGGTTCTCACGACCATCCGATGAGTGGCGGACCGGGATCGCTCGGTATCTTCCGGGTGGCCAGCGTCTCGTCCAACGAGGAGGGTCCGCGCCACGTCGAAGCCGGCGACTCGTGGATCAGCGTCGTCGAGTTCTCGGAGCCCCTGCGCGCCCGCGTGCTCCTCGCCTACGGCAACGCGACCCAGCCCGACTCGCCGCACTACGGTGATCAGCTCGAGCTATTCGCTCGCGGCGAGCTGCGGACGCCCTGGCGCAGCCGCGACGAGGTCGAGGCGAACATGGCCCGGCGCGACACCCTGAGCCCCGGGAACTGAGGCCGGCCCCTTTCCCCATTTGTCATCTCGACCGGAGGTGAGCGCAGCGAGCCGCCTTCCCCCTTGTCATCTCGACCGAAGGTGAGCGCAGCGAGCCGGAGTGGAGAGATCCCGCGACGACGTGGGATCTCTCCACTCAAGCTCGCTGACGCTCGCTCCGGTCGAGATGACACGAAGGGACGACCTGCCCTCCCAAGGCGGCCGGCGTCCCCTCCAACAGAGGGCATGGCCCGCCGGCCGGCTCCCGTCGCTCAACCGAACGCCAGCTCCGGGTACAACGCCCGCAGCGACCAGGTGAACGCCGGCCAGAAGATGTAGCCGATCGCCCGCCAGGCGATGATGATGCCGACCAGACTCATCATCGGCTGCCGCAGGAAAGCCTGCCAGCGCTGGGCGGTCTCACGCTTCAGGACGAGCTGCAGGACGGCACTTCCGTCGAGCGGCGGCACCGGCACCAGATTGAACAGGAACAGCACCAGATTGAGCGAGAAGAGGATCGACAGGAAGGTCGCCACGCCCTCCCCCGCACCCGGCTGGACGCTCGCCACCACCGAGGTGAAGCTCACCTGCCGCGGCGCCTCGAGCAGCCCGGCGAGGATCCCGATCCGGATGGCCACACCGGCCAGGACGACCAGCACGAGGTTCGACACCGGCCCCGCGAGCGCCATCCAGCCGGCGCGCCGCGGGTGCCGATCGGCCCACAACGGGTCGTAGGGCGCGCTCGCCCAGCCCATCATCCAACCGGCGAACACATACGAGATCGCCGGCACCAGCACCGTGCCGAAGGGCTCGCGCCGCATGTGCGGCAGCGGATTGAGCGTCACCTGACCGCCCTGGTAGGCCGTCGGATCCCCCAGCCGCAGGGCCGCCAGGGCGTGAGACGCCTCGTGGACCGTGAGCGAGAACAGAAACGCCACGTACCAGACGAGGCCGAGTGAAACCGTCGAGGCGTCGAGCTCCATGATCCGGCCGATTTCATCACATCGCGCGGCCTCCCCACTCGAATAGACGCGCCGCCGCCGCGTAGTGGATATCGACAGGAGATACTAAAGTGATATCATTTCGATAACAAAAAAGGAGCGCAAGACATGAACCAGCAGATAGACATCAACGCCACCGCCGGACTTCCGATGCTTCTCCTCTTCCTCCTCATGCTCGTCGTGAGCGCCTTCATGGTTCCGCTCAACCCGTTGCTGGCCGCACCGATCATCCTGATCGCGGTTCTCGGACTGGCGGGCCTGTTCACGATCCAGCCGAACCAGGGCCGGGTGCTGCAGCTCTTCGGCGCCTACAGGGGGACGGCCACCAATCCGGGTCTGCGCTGGGCGAACCCCTTCTACACCAAGCGGAAGATCTCGCTGCGGACGCGCAACTTCGAGACCGGGCGGCTCAAGGTCAACGACAGTCGCGGCAACCCGGTCGAGATCGGGTCCGTGGTGGTCTGGAGAGTGGTCGACACCGCCGAGGCGATCTTCAACGTCGACGACTTCAAGGACTACGTCCACGTACAGAGCGAGGCGGCGCTGCGCAACCTCGCCACCGGTTACCCCTACGACGCTCACGAGGAAGGGCAGGTGTCGCTGTCGAGCCACACGGCCCAGATCTCCGGGCAGCTTCGCGAGGAGGTCCAGGCGCGCCTGGAGAAAGCCGGCGTCGACGTGATCGAGGCGCGCATCAGCCATCTCGCCTACGCCGCCGAGATCGCGGCCGCGATGCTGCAGCGTCAACAGGCGAGCGCGGTCGTCGCCGCACGTCGCAAGATCGTCGAAGGCGCCGTCGGCATGGTCGACCACGCGCTCGAGATGCTCAACGAGCAGAACATCCTGGAGCTCGACGAGGAGCGCAAGGCCTCCATGGTCTCGAACCTCCTGGTCGTCCTCTGCTCCGACCGCCACACGCAACCGGTGGTCAACACGGGGACGCTCTACAATTAGCCCCTCGAAGCCTGGCTACCTCAGGGAGCTCACCGGCCGTTGGCAAAGAAGAAGGCCTTCCTCCTGCGCGTCGACCCGGCGCTCTACGACGCCCTGCAGAAGTGGGCGGCCGACGAGCTGCGCAGCGTCAACGGCCAGATCGAGTATCTCCTGCGACGAGCATTGAAAGAGGCGCGAAGGCCGCTCGGGAAGGACGAGAGGAAGGGCGGCTGACGGGAAGGTCGCTGTAGTCCACCTATTCTGAAGCGGCCGGCGCCCCTGCCGGCCGTTGGTAGCAAAGGGAACCACGGCCGGCAGAGACGCCGGCCGCCTCAGGTACGTACGCCTTCCCTACCAGCCAGCCCCGCACCGGCCCCAATCCACTCCCCTCAGGAGCGTCGATCGACGAGCGAGTAGACCGCCGGAATGATCAGCAGGGTCAAGAGCGTCGAGGTCAACAACCCACCGATCACCGTCAGGGCCATCGGCGTCCGCAGCTCCGCGCCCTCACCCAGACCCAGAGCCATGGGAGTGAGCCCGAGCACGGTCGTCGCGGTGGTCATGAGGATGGGGCGTAGACGCACCCGCCCCGCCTTCTTCAGCGCATCGATCTTGGTCGCGCCGTCACGACGCAGCTTGTTCGTGTAGTCGACGAGAATGATGGCGTTGTTGACCACGATCCCGGTGAGCAGGATCGCTCCGATCAGCACCACGATCGAGATCGACACGTCGAGCAGGAAGAGCACCGCCACCACGCCGATGATCGAGAACGGGATGCTGAACAGGATGACGAAGGGGTGGAGCAGCGACTCGAACTGCGAGGCCATCACCAGATAGACCATGAAGACGGCGAGCAGGATCGCCATCCGCATGCTGGCGAAAGATGTCTCCATCTCCTCCTGCTGGCCACCCATCGCCCAGTCGAAGCCGGACGGCAGCCGTATCCCGGCCATCATCGTCTCGATGTCCGCGGAGACCGAGGCCAGATCGCGCCCGGCGAGGTTGGCGGAGATCACCGCCACCCGCTCCCCTTCGGCGCGGCGGATCTCGGCCGGCCCCTCGACCTCCAACACCTCCGCGACGGCCGCCAGCGGAATCGAGGTCTTGCCG
Source organism: Candidatus Multivoradales bacterium (assembly GCA_965223875.1). GTDB lineage: Bacteria > Acidobacteriota > Thermoanaerobaculia > Multivoradales > JAHEKO01 > CBDCXS01. Next base: position 1,550,373 of record OZ245024.1, read on the forward strand.
CTCTGGAAGATCGGCAGGTCGCGCAGATCCTGCACGCTGTCACGGAAGGTCTCACCGGCGCGCAGGCGAATGTCGATCGTCCGATCCTCGCGCTGTATGTCGGTGGCCACCGTGCCCTGGATCTTCGAGCGCACCGTGGTGGCGACGTCGGCGAGGGCCAGGTCGAGGCTGGCGAGGCGCTCGCGGTCGAAACGGATCTGCAGCTCCGGATAGCCGCCCTCGGTCGACGACTTGACGTCCACCAGGCCCTCGATGCGACGCATGCCATCGGTGACCTGGTCCGAGATCCGATCCAGAAGCTGCAGATTGAAGCCCCGGACCTCGACCTCGACCGGCGTCTTGAAGCTGAAGTACGTGGGGCGACCGAAGCGGTAGTCGAGGTCGCCGTCCCGATCGAGAGTCAGACGCAGCTCGTCCATCATCGCTTCCTCGGTCGCTCGCGTGTAGGGCGAGCGCACCGTCACGGTGAGCTGGCCCAGGTTCTCGCGCAGCTCTCCGGCGACGCCGCCCTGCTCGTTCGAGGTGCCGATGATGGCGTAGACCGTCTCGGCGTCGGCGAGCCGCATGGCGGCCGTCTCGAGGCCGGTCATCCGCTTCTGAGTCACGTCGAGGTGAGTGCCCGGCGGCAGCTCGGTATCGACGAAGAACTCGCCCTGGATCAGTTCGGGCACCAGCTCGCGGCCGAGGCGCGGAACCATCGCCAGACTCGCCGCCAGCAGCGCCAGAGTCACCGCCAGGGTGACGAGCGGCCGCCGCAGGACGCCGTCGAGGACCCGCGTGTAGAGCCCTTCGAGACCTCCGTAGGCGGTCTCGAAGAGCTTCAGCGGAATGGCGAGCACCAGGCGCAGGAGGCGGTCGAGACCCGCGACCAACCATCCGAGAGAGCGCCCGAGGGCGATGAAGACCCCCTGGGAGGCACCCCCGACCGTCCGTCCGACCCGCCCCTTCCAGCCCGGCGCGTGGTGCGCTTCGGGCACGTTCTCGAACTCGAATCGCCTCGAAGCGAGCATCGGGATCACCGTCAGGGCGACGATCAGCGAGATGAGCAGCGAGAAGGTCACCGTCATCGCCTGGTCGCCGAACAGCTGTCCGGCCACACCTTCGACGAAGACGATCGGCAGAAAGACGCAGATCGTCGTCAGCGTCGACGCGATCACCGCTCGCCCGACCTCGCTCGCCCCCGCGTCGGCCGCTTCGACGTCGCCCAACCCCTGATCCCGCTTTCGCTGGATCGCCTCGAGCACGACGATCGAGTTGTCGACCAGCAGGCCGATTCCGAGCGTCAGCCCGCCGAGCGACATGATGTTTAGCGAGATCCCAGAGACGTACATCAGGAAGAAGGTGGCGATCACCGAGATCGGAATCGCCGCGCCGATGATCGCCGTCGTCTTCCAGCTCCTAAGGAAGAAGAAGAGCACCAGGATCGCCAGCAGTCCGCCGTAGGCCGCCGTGCGCAGGACCTCGCTCACCGACTGGCGGATGAACCGCGCCTGATCGGTGATCACGGTCATGGTGAGCGCCGGGTCGATGGTCTCGAGCTTCTCCTCCAGGGTCTCGACGCCCGCCGCCACCGCGTCGGAAACGGTGACCGTATTGGTGCCGCCCTCCTTGTAGACCGCCACCTCGACGCTCTCGCGACCGTTGATCCGGGTGATGACCTCGCGCTCGCGGTGCCCCTTGTAGACCCTCGCCACATCCGAGAGGCGCACGATCGCTCCCTGCGAGCTGTCGACGACGATGTCGGCGAGATCCTCGGGCCGGACGTATTCGTTGACGGTGCGCACCAGGTACTCGCTCTGCCCTTCGCGCAGCCGGCCGCCTGTGAGGTTGACGTTCTCCTGCGCCAGCCGGGACAGAAGCAGCTCGACCTGGAGGCCGAGGTTGGCCAGTCGACGCTCGTCGATCTCGACCTGGATCTCCTCCTCGAGGCCTCCGCTGACGACGACCGCGGCGACCCCCTCGATGCGCTCGAGCGAGCGCTTGACGTCCTCCTCGGCAATCAGACGCAGGCGCACCAGGTCGTCCTCGCCCGAGAGCCCGATGCGCTGGATCGGGTCGAGCGACGGGTCGTAGCGCAGCAGAACCGGTCGATCGGCCTCCTGCGGCAGGACCAGGACGTCGAGACGCTCGCGCACGTCGAGACCAGCGAGATCCATGTTGGTTCCCCAGGCGAACTCCAGCGTCACCTCGGAGAGATCGGCCCGTGAGCTCGATGTCACCCGGGTCACCCCGTTGACCACCCCGACCGCGTTCTCGATCGGTCGGGTGATCAGGCTCTCCACCTCGACGGGCGCCGCACCCTCGTAATCGGTGCGTACCGTCAGCGACGGATAGGTGATGTCGGGAAGCAGATCCGTCGCCAGGCGCCCGAGCGCCACCATGCCGAAGACCACCGCGGCGACGGCGAAAATGAAGACGCTGACGGGGCGCCTGGTCGAGAACTCGATCAGTTTCATCTATCTACGGTCCGCAGAGAGACGTCTGGGGACTGGTTCGAATTCGAACAGCAGCGCCTCGATCTTGCCCAGGCGCCAGATCGAATTCGTACCTGTCCCCATCCACGCGTAATCAGCCGTCGCCCGTGTTCTCCCCGCCCCCCTGCTCCTCCCGCATCGCCTTTAGCCGGGCCTCGATCTGCTCGTCGGTCATCCCGAACGAGCGCATCCGCTCCTTGATCTTCTCGATCTGCTCGTCACTCAGCTCGGAGAGATTGGGCCGCTCACCACCCCATCGCCCCCCTGAGGGGCGTCCCGATGCGCCTCCCGGCGATCCACCAGCTCCGGGAGCGCCCATCGTCGACGGGTCGCCACCGGAACCGTCACCCTCCTCGGGTGCAGCGGCTACTACCGCTTCGCCATCGGCCGCCAGCACCTGGATCGGCGTCCCGTCCGAGAGACCGTCCTGTCCGACCGAGACCACCAGCTCGCCCTCGGCCAGGCCGTCGACGATCTCGACCAGGTCGCCCTCGCGGAAGCCGAGGGTGACCTCGCGGCGCTGCGCCGCGCCGTCGCCGGCTACGTAGACGGTGTCGCCGATGCTGTCGAGAGCCAGGGCCGCACGAGGTATCACCAGCGCTCCGTCACGCGTCTCCGTCTCGAGGTAGACACTGGCGAACATCCCTGGACTGAGCTTCCCCTTCGCCGCCACCTCGAGGGTCACCCGCACCGTCCCCGTGGCCGCGTCGACCACCGGACTCAGCCGCAGCACCTCGGCCTCGAACCGCTCCCCCGGCCAGGCGCCGACGGTGAGGTAGGCGCGCTGTCCCTTGCGCAGCTGGGACAGATTGCGCTCCGGCACCTGGATGCGGCACAGCAGCGGATCGAAGTCGGAGATCCGGAAGAGCCGGTCACCCACCGAGACGTGCTGCGCGAACTTGATGTAGCGGTCGACGATGAGACCGTCGAACGGAGCCCGGATCTCGGTATAGGCGAGCTGGATCGCGTTGCCCTCGTACTGCGCCTCGGCCGACTCGAAGGCCGCCTTGGCGCTGTCGTAGCCTTCCGCCGACACCAGCTCGTCCTGCTTCAGGCGCTCGGCCCGCTCGAACGCCAGCCGGGCTTCGTCGAGCGCGACGCGCGACATCTCGGTCTGCGCCTCGATCTCGCTCGGATCGATTCGCGCCAGCAGGTCGCCGCGCGAGACGACCATCGTCTCCTCCGCCTCGAGCCGGACGATCGGCCCTGCGACCCGCGCCACGATGTCCACCTCGTTCTCCGCCTCGAGCGTCCCATTGGTCTCGATGAACGAGGAGATCGAGCGGCGCTCGACCGACGTCACCTCGACGGGCACGGCGGCCTCGCCGCCGGGCGGCCCACCCATCATCGAGCTCATGCCGCCGAAGCCCGATCCTCCACGGCCGCCCTCGGACGCCTCGTCATCACCGCCACAGGCGGCGAGCAGCACACAAAGGCCGATCACGGCCCGGATTCCAAAGCCTCGATTCACGATTCGGCTACCTCCGGCTCCGCCGGCACCGCCGGAGCCGCTGGACGCGAGCGCCGCACGCCGGCGGCCACCCGTCTGAAGAAGTTGGTGACGTCGTCGAACAACGAGTACAGGGTGGGCAGGATGACCAGGGTCAGGAAGGTCGATGTGGTCAGGCCACCCATGATGACGAGGCCGATCGGCGCCCAGGTCCCGGCGCGTCCCTCCACCGGACCGAAGATCGACGGGAAGAGGATCGGCGCCACCATCGGCGACAGGCCTAGGATCGTGGTGACCGCGGTGATGATGATCGGCCGCAGCCGGTGCCGGCCGGCCGACACGATCGCCTCGTCGCGTTCGAGTCCCTGCTTTCGCAGGCTGTTGATGTGGTCGATCAGCACGATGGCGTTGTTGACCACGACGCCCATCAGGATGATCAGGCCGATCTGGGCCATGGTGTCGAGCTGCTGGTTGGCCAGCTTCATCACCACCCCGACGCCGAGCAGGGCGAAGGGGACCGAGAACATGATCGTCAACGGCTGGATGAAGCTTTCGAACAGCGCCGCCATCAGCATGTAGACCAGGGCGAGCGCGAAGAGGAGCGCGAAGTCCGCCATCACCTGGCTCTCCTGCTGGAAGCGGTTCCAGCGCCCGAAGCCCCACTCGTAGCCGGGCGGCATCGGAAACTCGGCCATCGTCCGCCCGACCATCCCCATCGCCGCGAACGCCATCTCCGGCTTGGCCACGTTGGCGATCACCTTGACCTTGGACCGGTGGTTCTCACGTTCGATCGACTGCGGACCGGAGACCAGGTCGAACTCGGCCAGCGCCCCGAGCGGCACCGCGCCCTCGGCGGTGAAGACCGGGACATTCTTCAGTTGGTCGAGCGTTTCGCGCTCGTCTTCGCGGTACTGGATGATGACGTCGACCTCGCGCTCGCCGCTCTGGAAGTGGCTGACGGCGCGGCTCGACAGAGCGCTGTTGACGGTGAACGCGAGCATCTGGCTCGACATCCCGGCCTGGACGAGCCTGTCGCCGGTCGGGCCGACGTGGATCTCCTCGTCGCCGCTCTCGAGAGAGGTGTCGATGTCGCGCAGAATGGGATTCCGCGCCAGCTGCGCCGCCACCTGCCCCGCGAGCAGCTCGAGCACCACGATGTCGTCGCCCATGAGCTCGATCTCGACCCCCGAGCTCCCTCCCCGACCGCGGCCCTGCGCGATGCGCAGGTTGACCCCCGCCTTGGTCGGCAACAGCTCGCGGATCGCGTCTCGCGCCTCCGAAGTGGTGAGGGTGCCCTCCGACTCGTCGACCAGATAGACCTCGATGTTCCGCCCGCCGCGCCAGCCGCCTCGCGAACGTCCGGTGCCACGGTCGTACTCGTGGGTGATGTGGGCGATGTCGAGCTCTTCGCGGCGCTGGTCGAGCATCTCGTAGAGCTCGTCGTAGAGGGCTTCGGTCTGCTCGAGGGAGTACTGGCGGGGTGTGTCGACCTGGATCGTCACCTCGCGCTCCTCGGAGCGTTGCGAGAAGGAGCGCTCGATTGTGCCGAACAGGTGGATCGAGCCCCACAGCAGGCCGCCGATGATCAGCACGAAGACGCCCCGGTGGTGGAGAGTCCCCTGCAGGAGCCTGCCGTAGAGTCCGGTGAAGCGGGCGATCAGCCCCGGCGGCCGCGGCTCCTGGGTGCGCAGCAGGTAGACGGCGACCAGCGGCACCACGGTGAGCGCGACCAGAAGCGATGCCATCATCACGATGCAGACGGTGGTGGCGATGTTCTCGAAATAGGTCTGCATCCAGCCGCCGCCACCCATGAACACGATGGGCAGGAAGACGCAGAGCGTCGTCGCCGTCGAGGCGATGATCGGCAGCGCCACGTCCGAGGTGCCGTTGAGGGCCGCGGTCCGGGCGTCCTCCCCGAGCTCGTTGCGATGGCGGAAGATCGACTCGATCACCACGATCGAGTTGTCGACCAGCATGCCGAGGGCGAGCATCAGGCCGGCGAGGCTGACTACGTTGAGGGTGATGTCCGACAGCCCTCCCTGGCGCAGGAAGTACATCAGCACGAAGGTGAAGACCACCGAGATCGGAATGGCGACGGCGACCAGGAGCGTCGTCCGCCAGCGGCGCAGGAAGAAGTAGACCGCCAGGATCGCCAGCCCGCCGCCAAAGAGGCCCGCGGTCCGCAGCTGACCCAGGCCCTTGCGCACGTCGATCGAGGCGTCGTGGTAGATCTGGAGCTGCATTCCCTCGGCGTCCGGGTGCTTCCGGATCTCGTCGAGCTCCGCCTTGACGCGGTCGACGACCTCGAGCAGGTTGCTGGTCGAGACCTTGTTGATCCGCACCGCCAGCGCCTCGGCGCCATCGAGGAAGTTGAACTCCTCCTGCCGCGGGAAGGTGTAGGAGACCTCCGCGACGTCGGAGAGGACGACCCCGAGGGCGTTGACCGGCATGCGCCGCACCTCGTCCAGCGTCGTCATCTCTCCCATGGAGCGCACCAGAAGCTTGCGAGACCCCTCCTTGATGTCGCCGCCCGAGATGTTCCGGTTGTCCTGCCGGACACGCTCCACCAGCTCGCGCACACTCACTCCGTGGGCACGCATCCTCGCGGGGTCGAGGTCGATCTGGAGCTTCGGCGTCATCAGTCCGCGGATCGTCACCTGCGCGACGCCTTCGAGCCGCTCGAGCCGGCGCTGCACGGTGATCTCGGCGAACTCGTAGAGCTCCTCCTTCGGGCCCCTGGAGCTCAGATGCATGCTCATGATCGGAATGTCGGTCGACTGGAACCGGCGGATGGTGAGGCGCTCCAGATCGTCGGGCAGCAGATGCCGGGCGCGATCCACCCGGTCCCTCACCTCGACCGCGGCCAAGTCCATATCGGTGCCGTCGACGAACGACAGGCTGACGCTCCCCGAGTCCGACGACGAGCTCGCCGACATCGTCTCGATGCCGTTGATCGTCCCAAGGCTGTCCTCGAGCGGCCTGACGATCGAACGCTCGATCTCTTCCGGCGAGGACGACGGATAGGAGGCGCTCACCCAGATCGACGACGACGAGAACGACGGCAGAAACTCGAGCGGCAGCCGTGTCAGCGACATCCAGCCGAGCACGAGGACGCCGAGCAGGATCATCCCCATGGTGATCTTGCGCTCGATGGCGAAGAGCGCCAGCGGGTTGTGCTTCTTCACGGCGACGCGGCTCCCACGATCAGGCTGGGCACCGAGCCCTCGCTCGGCGGCCACTCGATGATCAGCCCTCTGCCTACTCCTTCGGCGACGGCGTCCCCGTAGATGTGGGCCACCAGATACATCGCCACGTCGTAGCTCTTCGCTCCACCCTGCGAGGTCAGCGCCGGGCCGTCGTGCACGTAGCTGACCTCCCGGCGTACGTCGAGATCGGGGAACGTCTGTTCGTAGCGGTCGAGATCACCCGGAAAGGTGGTGCTCACACGCCCGTCGAGCAGCCCGGCCTTGGCCAGCACGAAGGCGCCGTCGCACAGCGAGACGACGAATCGCGCCTCGCTTCCGACCCGGCGCACCCAGTCGATCATCGCCTCGTTCTCGAGATCCGTATCCATCGAGTGCTCGGCGCTCGGAACGACCAGGATATCCATCACCGGGGCGCTGTCGAAACTGTGGTGCGCCCCGATCTCGAGACCCTCGAAGCTCGTCACCGGCCCGCCGTCGGGAGAGACCGTGAAGACCTCCATCCCCGGCTCGGTGTGGAAGACGGTGTGGTGGAAGATGTCGTAAGGGGCCATCAGCTCGCTGTTGTAGACCCCGTCGACGATGAGGAAGCCGACCTGGAGAGACCGAGTGTCCTCCGCGACCGCCGGTCCTGTAGCCAAGGGGGCGGCCAGCACCCCGATCAGGCACGCAACGGCATGGACATACGACTTCCGGCGTTTCAGCATCACGCTCGACTCCCCCGGCTATCCTCGACTCCGCCAGCTACCGACGATCGCGCCGATCGCCAGCCGGCGCACATCATGACGCAAGGGAACTGCCAACGCCATGCGGCAGATGTAATGAAGAGGTAAATCCTACCGCGAGGCTCACTCCTTCACCTCGAACTCGGCGTCGACGACATCCCCGCTGGACGGCCCTCCCGTCGACGGCCCGGGGCGGGTCGCGCTTCCGGAGCCGGAGGCGCTACCGGGCCCCACGACCACCATCCTGGCCGAGAAGCGAGCCACCAGCCAACGGCGCACCGAGCGCCTGACGGCCGGCACCAGGAGCAGAAAGCCAGCGATGTCGGTTATGAGTCCGGGAGTGAGCAGCACCGCCCCCGCCAGCAGAATGAGGATGCCGTCGATCAGGTCCTGGTGGGGTATCTCCCCTGCCCCGAGACGGCTCTGGAATCGCGACAGGGTCGCCAGACCCTGCGATCGGGCCAGACTGGCACCGAGGATGCCGGTCACCACGACCAGAGCCACGGTCGCACCCAGGCCCACCTGCCCGCCGACCCAGACGAGCAACGCCAGCTCGGCGAGCGGGATGGCTACGAAGAGAAGGATGAGCCAACCGAGCATCACCGCTTTCCAGGTGCAGTGGCTCCGGAGCCGGCGGAGGGCTTGGTGAGACACCAGGTGGTCATCGCCCGTTGGTCCTCGACGACCGTCGTCTTGATCGGCTCGATCGCCTGCCCCCCGAGCCGGTCGCTCCAGGCGATGAGCTCGGCGCGGTCGACCAGCAGCCACTCGACGCCATTCGGCAGCCGATAGAGGCCTCCGCCGAGCGGCTCGACCACCGCCTCGACACCGATCGTCGATCCCAGTCTGACGAAGAGCAGGCCCCCCGGAGCCAGAACCCGCCACATCTCCACCAGAATCGCCCCGAAGTGCTCGCGATCGCGCGCGAAATGCAGCAACGCGCTCGATACGACGACGTCGAAGCTGTGCGCCGCGAAGCCGAGCGACGAGGCCTCCTGCTGCGAGACCCAGCCGCCAGGCCTCTCCGCTCCCAGCTCGACGGAGAGCGCCTGGGTCTGACGCGTGGCGCGCCGCTCCCGATCGACCGCGAAGACCTCGTAGCCATGCCTCAGGAAGAGCTCGAGGTTGCGCCCACCACCGCAGCCGACGTCGAGGAGCCGACACCCCGGCGCCAGTCGGCCCTTCATCAGCTGGTCGATGAGGTAGATGTCGACTCCGCCGAGCTGCTCGCGGAGAGCGTCGACACCACCGGCGCCGGTCGTCACCGGTCGTCCCCGGTCTCTCCGGAGTCGCCGTCGAGCGCCAGGGAGACCGAGTTGACGCAGTACCGCTGTCCCGTCGGCTGCGGGCCGTCCGGAAAGACGTGTCCCAGATGGCCGCCGCAGCGGGCGCACACGACCTCGGTGCGGATCATGCCGTGGCTGTGGTCGCTTCGCGCCTCCACCGCGGCCTCCGAGACCGGAGCGAAGAAGCTCGGCCACCCCGAACCGGAGTCGTACTTGGTCTCGGCGTCGAACAGCGGCTCGCCGCAACCGGCGCACCGGTAGGTGCCCTCACGCTTGGTGTCCCAGTAGCTCCCGGTGAAGGCCCTCTCGGTCCCCTTCTGACGCAACACCCGGTACTCCTCCTCGCTGAGGCGCTCGCGCCATTCGGCCTCGGTGAGCTCGAGCCGATCCGCGCTTCTGTCGTCAGCCATCGTCGCCACCTCCCGTCACCGCCGGCAGGGCGTCGCCCAGCTTGCGCCGCAGCCGGTCGCGCAGCCAGTGCTCGTCCCACCACTCCTTCGGATTGACCGCCAGGCCCTGCAGCAGCATCGTGAAGTGGAGGTGGTCGCCGCCGGCGAGCCCGGTCTCACCCGAGGTACCCACCGCCTGCCCCCGCGCCACCGTCTCGCCCTCGGTCACCCGGATCTCCGAGAGGTGGGCGTAGAGGCTGAGCAGCCCGTAGCCGTGATCAACGACGACGGTGTTGCCGTAGATGCCGAAGTAGCGTGCCAGAACCACACGACCGCTGTTGGCCGACGGGATGGGCGCCTGACGCGTCGACGCCAGGTCGAAACCGAGGTGGTCCTGCTGGTCGACCGCCTCACCCTCGAAGGTATAGGTGCGCCGATCGGCGAAGGCCGACATCACCTGGGCGTTCGGCATCGGCAGGAAGGCCTCGTTCCAGGCGAAGTCGGCCGGGGAGCGCCGCGCCAGCTCGGCGAGCGTCTCGCCGTTTGCCCGCCTCAGATCGCCGTTGATCGCCAGGTAGTTGTCGAGCAGATCTCCCTTATCGCGAACCTCGGGAGTCTGCGACAGGATCTCCGGCACCACCTTCTCCATGAACGAGGTGGTGAGGCGGATCGTGTCGGAGCGCATCGGACGGGCGAAGAACTGATCGACGAAGCCGCGGCTGCTCCGGTTGCCCACGTCGTCGGTCGCGACGAGCTGGATCGCGGTCGGGTCGCTCGAGTCGTAGGGCGCCGCGAAGAGCGCGAACATCGCTCCGTCGCCTCCCGGCAGCGGGTGCCCGGGGAAGTACCAGTCGCCGACCTCGACGCCGTGCCGAGCGGCACCGTCGCCGACGCGGTAGACGACCGCCTCGGCGCCCCCCTGGGCCACGTAGTGGTGCGTCGAGAGGACCTGGATCAGAGGAGGCTTGAGCCTGACCGGAAGCCGGAGCTCCTCGACCACCGGAGAGCCGCCCCGCAGCCAGGCGCGGGCTGGCCACGCCGTGATCCGTACGACCGCTTCGCCCTCGGCCAGATCCGCCTGGCGCTCCCGCCCCACCTCGAGTGAGGCCGAGTCGGTCTCGGTCTTCGCTCCCCAGAACGCCCAGGGATCGGGCGTCGGATACTCGCGATCCAGCAGGACCTCCTCGAGCTCGCCCTGGAGGAGCTCGACTCTCCAGCGCGCCAGACCGCGCCCGGGCTCACTCGCCGAGGCCTCGATCCCGGTCAGCGGGCCGATCCCCGGGAGGCTCGAGGTCAGGGTCACGGTGGGAGCCGACCCGGTGCGAAACGCCGCGATACCGGCCCAGACCAAGCCGGCAATCAGCAACAGAACCAGCAGTTTCTTCGCGCGGCTCTTGCGCGGCGCGCTTCGATAGACAGTGCTCATCCGCTCTCCTCGGGCGCGATTCTAGCCTGCATGATTCATCGGTCTCCGTAGCGAGCCGCCGGAGCTGCCCGTGGGTACAAGGCGCGCGACCGAGGGCTCCGCAGGCGTATCCGCTGCGATACGTCGAGGAGCGCGACCGAGCGTAACGCAGTAGACACGGGTAGATTCGACGGCGCAGTAGGAGGCTGGTGAATCATGCAGGCTAGCCCAGCGAGGCCAGCGGCCTCATTCCGTTCCGGCTGGCGCCCCATTCCTGGCCGGGCCCCTACCGTACGGAAAAAAATGCAAGAATCGATCCCGTTCGCGAGCGCCACTGGAGGCGTCGCGTAGTCGAGGAGAGATGTTCAGGAAACCGACTCTCACGAGCCTGGCGAAGACCTGTGGCTGAGCGGCCAAGCTGAGCCCGGTCGGGCTCGCCGAGCTGCTCCGCGGTCTGCCGCGAAACGTCGACCCGAACCTCCTGGTGGGGTACGAGACGAGTGACGATTCGGCGGTGTATCGCCTGACGGACGAGATGGCGCTGGTGTCGACCGCCGACATCATCACACCGCCCGTCGACGACCCCCGTGTATTCGGTCAGATCGCCGCCGCGAACTCCCTTTCCGACATCTACGCCATGGGTGGGCGCCCGCTCACCTGCCTGAATCTCGCCGGCTTTCCGCAGGGAAAGCTCGACGAGAGCGTGCTGCACGAGATCGTCGCCGGTGCCCTCGACAAGATCACCGAGGCAGGTGCCGTTCTGGCCGGTGGGCACACCACCGACGACGACGAGCCGAAGTTCGGCCTCGCGGTGACCGGCATCGTCCATCCCGATCGCTACTGGTCGAACGCGGGCGCCCGGCCGGGCGACGCCGTCCTGCTGACCAAGCCGCTCGGCAGCGGCGTTCTGTTCAACGCCAACCTCAAGGGGCTGGTCTCGGAAGACGCCATGGCCGCCTGCGTCGACAGCCTGGTGACCCTGAGCAAGGGAGCGGCCGAGGCCCTCACGGGCTTCTCTCCCAACGCGGTGACCGACGTGACCGGCTTCGGGCTGGCCGGACACGCGCTCGAGGTAGCGAGGGCGTCGGACGTGGTCCTGCGGATCGACGTCGACTCCCTGCCGGTCCTCGACGAGGCGCTCGAGATGTACCGCCGCGGTGTCACCACCGGGGTGAACGCGGCGAACCGGTCGCTGATCGAGTCGTCCACACGCATGCTCCACGGGCTGCCCGACTGGCACCAGGAGATCCTGGTCGATCCCCAGACCAGCGGTGGCCTGCTGATCACCCTTCCCGCCGAGCGGGCGGACGAAGCGCTCGACGCGCTTCGGGCGGTCGGCAACCCCGCCGCGCGGATCGGCTCCGTCGACGAGCGGACCGACGACCACTATCTGATCTTCGAGTCGTCCGACCGCACGTCGGCGTGAGCGAGCGGATCGTCATCGTCGGCGGTGGCATCTTCGGTGTCACGGCCGCGCTCGAGCTCGGCCGGCGCGGCTACCGGGTCCGCGTTCTCGAGGCCTCGGTGCCACCGGCGCCGGAGGCGGCGAGCACCGACATCAGCAAGATGATCCGGCTCGCCTACGGCGCGGACCCGACCTACGTCGAGCTCGCCGAGCGCGCTCTGGAGCGCTGGGCCGAGCTCAATCTGACCTGGCAGCGCGACGGCAAGCCGCGCCTGTTCCACGACGTCGGCCTGCTCCTGGTCTGCCGTGAGACCATGCGACCGGGAGGCTTCGAGCACGACAGCTACCGCGTCCTTCGTGACCGCGGCCATTCGCCAGAGCGCCTCGGTGGCGCCGCGCTCAGCGCCCGGTACCCGGCCTGGAGCGCCGATTTCTGCGACGGCTTCCTGGAGCCGGGCGGAGGCTACGTCGAGAGCGCGGGCGTCGTCTGGGCCTGGGCCGACGCCGCCCGGCTCGCCGGGGTCGAGATCCTCACCAATACGCCCGCCACGAGCGTCGCCGCCGAGGGTGGGCGGGCGATCGGAGTCGAGGACGCGGGTGGCGAGATCCACCCCGCCGATCAGGTGGTGATCGCCGCCGGCTCGTGGACCCGGGAGCTCGTCCCGGAGCTGGCGACGAGCCTCGAGCGCCACGACCATCCGGTCTGGCATCTGCGGCCGGCGAAGCCGGAGCTCTTCCGCGCCGAACGCTTCCCCGTGTTCACCGCCGACATCTCGAAGACCGGCTACTACGGCTTCCCCATCCACCCGGTCCACGCGGTGGTCAAGGTCGGTCACCACGGACCGCCGATCGAGCCGGTGGAGTCGCCGGACGGCGCCGGTCAGGTGCCTCCGGCGAGCGCGACCGAGGCGATGCGCGATTTCCTCGCCACGGCCCTGCCCGATCTGGCGGGCGCCGAGATCGTCCATTCGAACGTCTGTCCCTACTCGGACACTCCGGACGAGCACTTCTGGATCTCGCGCTCGCCGGGACTCGACGGCCTCACCGTCGCCGCCGGCGGCAGTGGACACGCCTTCAAGTTCGCCCCCCTGCTCGGCGACTGGATCGCCGACACCGTCGAGGGCACGGTCGTGCGCGGCGCCGGACGGGATCTCTCGGCGCTGTGGCGCTGGCGCCCGACCCCCGACCCGAGCGGAGCCGGCAGGGCGGGGCTCTCCGCCTCTGAAGGGATCGACCCGTCCCGTTGCCGCAACTGAGACGGCGCCGCGCCGATCAGCCGTCCGAGCCGAGTCGCGGGAAGCTCAGATCCTCCGCCGGGGACTCGACACCGTCTTCGGGCTCTTCGTCCGGCGTCGTGTCCTCGCCGGGATTGACGAACCGGTTGGTCTCGAGGCGGAACTGGCGATCGTAGAGCGACTTGTAGCGGCCCCCCTCGGCGAGCAGCTCGGCGTGGCTGCCGCGCTCGACGATCTCGCCATCCTCGAGGACGAGAATCTGGTCGGCATCCATGATCGTCGACAGTCGATGGGCGATGACGAAGGTGGTCCGGCCGCGCCGGAGACGCTCCAGCCCCTCCTGGATCATCATCTCGCTCTCGCTGTCGAGCGAGGACGTCGCCTCGTCGAGGATCAGGATCCTCGGGTCGGCCAGCATCGCCCGCGCGATCGCCACCCGCTGCCGCTGTCCGCCCGAGAGCTTCACGCCGCGCTCGCCGATGACCGTGTCGTAGCCGTCGTCGAAGCCGGCGATGAACTGGTCGCAGTGCGCCAGCCGGCCGACCTCCTCGACCTCCCCGCGGCTCGCTCCGGGGCGGCTGAAGGAGATGTTCTCGGCGATCGTGCCGTCGAAGAGGAAGTCGTCCTGGAGGACGACCCCGATCTGCTTGCGGTAGTCGTGGAGGCGCACCGTCGCCAGGTCGTTCCCGTCGACGAGAACGCGCCCGCTGGTCGGCTCGCGGAAAGCCATCACCAGCCCGATCACGGTGCTCTTGCCGGCGCCGCTCGAACCGACCAGAGCGGTCGTCGTACCGGCCGCGGTCTCGAAGCCGATGCTTCGCAGCACCGGCACGCCCTCCGTGTACTCGAAGTAGACGTCCTCGAACTCGACCCGCCCGACCAGGTCTCCCAGCGGCTCGCGGTCCCGCTCGTCCTCCTCCCGGGCCTCGGAGAGCACCTCACGCAGCCGGTCGAGTCCGGCGAAGGCCGACGCCACCTGAGTTCCGATGGAGCTCATCTGCACCAGAGGCGTGACCATGAGACCGGTGAAGACCATGAACATGAAGACGTCGCCGACGGTCATCCGACCGGCCAGCACCTCCCGCGCGCCGGCGACCGACATGGCGATTCCCACCAGACCGAACAGTAGACCGGCCGAAGACGTGACGGTCGCCACCCCCATCATCGACTTGATGATGTTGCGCAGCAGGTTGTGGGCACCCTCTGCGAAGATGCGGTCCTCGCGCTTCTCGGCCGTATACGCCTTGACGATCCTGACGCCGCCGAACGACTCGTTGAGCCGCCCCTGGAGATCGGCGTGCAGCTTCCAGCGCTCCCGAAAGATCGGTCGCAGGCGGCGGAAACCGACCGTCATCACCGAGCCGAAGATGATGAGGAAGAACAGCGTGACCAGGGTCAGCCGCCAGTTGAGCCAGAAGAGCACGCCGAGCGCGATGACCGAAGAGACCATCCCACCGACGAGCTGCACGAAACCGCTGCCCACGAGGTTGCGCAGGCCCTCGGCGTCGTTCAGGACGCGCGAGATGAGCTCGCCCGTCTTGTGGTTCTCGAAGTAGCTGACCGGCAGGCGCAGCACGTGCTGCTGCGCCCGGAGTCTGAGGTCGTTGATCGAGCGCTGGGCGGTGACGCCGAGGAGCACCGAGAGACCGAAGCCGCTCACCGCCTGGATGAGCGTCGCGACGCCCCCGGCGAGAGCGATCCACAACAACAGGTCCGAGCGGCCCTTGCCGATCACCTCGTCGATGAGGATCTTGGTGCTGGCCGGCAGGACCATGCCGGCGATCCGGCTCACCAGCAGCAGGCCCAGTCCGATGGCCAGCCGCCCGCGCCGTTCCCAGAGCAGGTCGCGCGACTCGCGCCAGACCACGCCCATACTGAGGCGCTTCTTCTCCTCCCCTTCGGAGCCCTCCTGATCGGAGCCCTCCTGATCGGAGCCCTTCGGATCGGAATCCGCCTCCGTCTGCTCGTCCGCCTCTGCCATGGACGGCTATTGTACGGTCAAGGCGAGGCGGCTCGCTCGACTTCACTCAGCAGCCCGTCGAGCGCCACGCCGACGGCCCCGAGCCCGCGCGACCGTCCTACGGTCTCCCGAGCGGGCAACGCCGAGACTAGGGATCCCGTCCCGTCCCGCCCCACCCAGCTGTACAGGGAGAGCCCCCACCGCCTAGCATCAGTCCATGCTCGGCCGCGGAGAGAAGCGATCCGGGCGAGGCCGCGAGATCCTCGCCCTGTCGGCGCTGGCGATCGCCCAGCCGTTGTTCGATCTTCTCTCCCGGCAGAGCGCCTTCTTCGTGGCGCATCGGAGCACACCGGGCGACATCGTCGCTTTCGCGGCCATCGTCTGGATCGGTATTCCTCTCGTCCTGGTCCAGCTCTCCCGGGCGATCGGCCGGTGGGCGCCGCGGGTGGGTGCCTCGACACACGGCGCGTTCGTGCTGTCGCTGATCGCACTGCTGGTCCTGCCGCACACCAAACGTCTCGGCCTCGGTGCGGCAGCGGCGATCGGCATCGCCCTGCTGGCGGCGATGGGAGGGACGCTGGCGCTGCGGCGATGGCGGGGTCTCCGCTTGCCGGTCACCGTCCTGGCGATCCTCAGTGTGGCGATTCCCTTCCACTTCCTCTTCATCTCACCGGTCGCCAAGCTCGTCCGGCCCGCGGCGACCGAGCTTCCCGAGGTCGAGGTGGCGAACCCGGTTCCGGTGGTCATGCTCATCCTCGACGAGCTGCCCCTGGTCTCGCTGCTCGACGCCAACGGTGGGATCGACGAGGAAACCTACCCGGGCTTCACCGAGCTGGCGCGGCGCTCGCACTGGTTTCGCAACGCCACCGCGGTGGCACCGCTCACAGACTTCGCGGTGCCGGCGCTGCTGGCCGGAGTGAGGCCCCGGAACGTCGCACCGATAGCCGCCGAGTACCCGACCTCCCTCTTCACGCTCCTGGCCGGGAGCCACGCCTTCGAGGTCATCGAAACCCAGACGCGGCTCTGCCCGGCAGAGCTCTGCGGCGGCGAGTCCCCGGGCTCGGCCACCGGGGGGAAGGGAGGCGGCCTCGGGGCCCTTCTCGCCGACGCGATGGTGGTCTACGCCCACATCGTCACCCCCGAGCCGCTCGCCGCGCGCCTGCCGTCGATCTCGACCGCGTGGGGAGGATTCCTCGACGGTCAGAGCCGCGTCGCGGCCCCGAGAGGCGACGGGGGTCCGGGGAAGGACTCGGTCAAGTACCACATCTGGGCCAGCGACCGGAGTCGCGACTTCGAGCGCTTCTTCGATCGACTGGAGCGAGCCGATCAGCCGGCGCTGCACGTCTTCCACGCCATGCTGCCCCACGTCCCGTGGGTGCACCTCCCGTCGGGACGCGAGTACTGGGGCTCGCTCTACTCGGCCAGCCACGCGCCCGGAGTCGCGCCGGACACGACCTGGACGACCGAGGTCTGGCTGGTCGAGCGAGCCTGGCAGCGACACCTGGCTCAGGTCGCCTATGTCGACACGCTGGTCGCACGAATGCTCGACCGCCTCGACGCCACCGGACTCGGGGACGAGGCGCTTCTCGTCGTCGTCTCCGATCACGGCTTCAGCTTCCGGCCCGGTCAGCCGGGTCGTCATCCGACACGGGAGAACGTCGTCGACATCATGTCCGTACCCCTGTTCGTCCGCCTGCCGGGTCAGCAGGAGGGAGCCATCAGCGACCGCAACGTCGAGACCATCGACGTGCTGCCGACGATCGTCGACGTTCTCGGTATCGACTCGGCGGCGACCTTCGACGGCACTTCGGCCTTCTCCACGGCGCCGGAGCGCCCGAACAAGACCATCGCGCCGACACCGGCCGAACGTCTGACCATCGAGGTCGCGGACCTCACAGAACGCGATGCGAGCGTGGCGCGCAAGCTGGAGGTCTTCGCGGGAGGTCTCTTCGTCCTCGGCCCGCATCCCGAGATCCTCGGGCGGTCGACGGCCGAGCTGCCCGTCGGCGCCGTGGCCGCCGTCGAGGTGCGCCTCGACCAGGCCGAGCACTACCGCGACGTCGACCCCGACGGACCGTTCGTCCCGGCCCAGGTCTTCGGCCGCGTTCGCCACACCCACGCGGAAAGCGGCGACCTCGACCTCGCCATCGCGGTCAACGGGGTCGTTCGCGCCGTGACCCGCAGCTTCGAGGAACGCGGACAGGAGCGCTTCGTCGCTCTCGTTCCGGAGGCGTCCTTCCGGGCCGGAGACAACTCGGTCGAGGTCTTCGTCGTCGAGACGGCGACCGGCTCACCGGTGCTCCACCCGGCGACCGCCAGCTCGGCGCCGACCTACGCGATCGATCTCGACCCGGCGGAGAGGGCGCTCCGTCTGGTCTCGTCGGACGGTGGCGTCTGCGTCCTCGACCCGAACGCCGTCGAAGGCGCCTGGGAGCGCCAGGGCACCGGGTTCCTCGGCTGGGCCGTCGACACCTCCGGCGATCGCTCGAACGTCGTCCTGATGGTCTTCGCCGACGGACGGCTCGTCTACACCACCTCCACCGGTCCCCGTCCGGACGACCGCTTCGCCGACGCCCCGGAGGGCTCGGGGTTCCAGTTCACGCTCCCCGCGGCGTTGCTCGAGACGACCGTCGATCTACGTCTGTTCGCGGTGCTGGGAGAGCGCGGCACCGAGCTGGGCCGGCTCCTCGGCTCGAGCTGACGTGTCCTTGCACCTTGACATCTCGAGCGGAGGCGAGCGCATCCTTGCACCTTGTCATCTCGACCGGAGGCGAGCGCAGCGAGCCGTAGTGGAGAGATCCCTCGCAGAGGTGGGATCTCTCCACTCGAGCTCGCTCACGCTCGCTCCGGTCGAGATGACAAGGGCTGGAACACCCGGCCTCACCTCGGACGAGGGCGCGGCGTGCCGACCGACCGGCGCTTCCAATCAGCCCACGCGGTACTCGAAATCGTAGTAGTGCCGCCCGTCCTCGATACGGATGGTCATCGCCCCTTCGAGCCCGGCGAGATCTCCGCTCCCGGATCCCGGCACCACGGTGATCGTCGCCGACTGTGCCTCCGGCGTCATCGTCGCCGAGTGCTGCAGCAGGAAACCGCCGCTCCTGCCGGCGAGCGTTCCGGTGACCCGCTCCATCGCCACGTAGCCTGCCGACCCGTCCGCCGGCGAGCCGCCCGAGAGCATCTCGCCGCGGCTCCCCCCCACGAGGTCCCCGGCGAAGGTCTTGTCGATCGAGAGGCGCCCGATCTTCGCCTCGGGATCGTCGTTGTAGACATCGAGCGGTCTCAGGTCGACCTCGAAAGTGCCACTGGCCTGGTCCATCGTTCCTCCTACGGTGTTGGTATCATGCCGCTCGTTCACCCTCAGCTCCCGTACCTTCATCGCGACTCGGGAGGTCGCTATGCGCCGAGCCGTCCCACTCCTTCTCGCGCTCTGTTGCGCGGCTCCACTCACCGCCCAGCAGGTCTTCCTCGACAGGATCAGCGCCTACCCGGGCGAGACGGTGCGAGTCTATTCGAGCACCAGCGCTCCGACGCAGACCGTTCACGTTGTGCGCTCGCGCTACTTCGGAATCGAGGAGACGCGACTGGCGTCGGGTCCTCTGCCGGGAGGAGTCCAGCCGGTCGAGAAGGGCTCGTTCGCCTGGGCCGTGGACAGTCCGAGTCTCGACATCACGGGACAGATCTCGCTCGAGGCATGGGTCCGCCCGATCGCCTCGACGGGGAACTTCGCCGGTATCCTGATGAAGTACCGCAATCCCGGCGAGGCCGCCTACGGTATCTACCTGATGCCGAGCGGCCAGCTCTCCTTCTACCTGGGCGAGACGGGAGTGTTCAATCCCGACAACCGCCTGCTGACCTCGAGCGCCCTGCCGCTCGACCGGTTCACCCACGTGGTGGCGACCTTCGACGGCATCAAGAAGCGGATCTACCTCGACGGCCGGCTCGACGTGTCGCGAGCGCGGACGGGCGGCATCTACAACACCTCCGAGCCCTTGCGGGTCGGTTCGTTCGGCAGTCCGGGCACCTCGATCGAAGGCGACATCGATTCAGCCGCTGTCTACTCGCGAGCTCTGACGCCGCGCGAGATCGAAGAGCGCTTCGAAGCGGAGGGACACGACCCGGGGGTCCTGCCCGGCGCCGTCGCCCAGTACGAGTTCGAAGAGATGGTCGGCACGACGCTGGCGGACGAGACGGGCAACGGCAACGACCTCACCCTCTTCAACCACGCGACGCGCGGGCAACCCGGCCCCGGAAACGGCCCGGTGCCGCCGATGCCGGACAACTGGACCATCCGCTTCTCGAACGTCGATTCCTACAACCCCGACTGGGAGGTGACCTACTCGTTCGAGGTGCAGCCCACCTGGGACGCCGGCTTCCACGCCATCAGGGTCAGCACGGTGAACGGCAGCATCAAGATCCCCTTCATCGTCAAGCCGTCACCCGGGACGGAAGCGCGGATCGCCGTCCTCGCCGCAAGCAACACCTGGACCGCCTACAACAACTGGTCGCAGTCGCTCTACGAGACCAACCCGGGCGGGAGCATCAATCGCTACGTCGGTCTGCTGCAGCCGAGCCCCAACGCACAGCTCGACCTGCTCACCCCGGGAGCCGGCTACAGCCCGCGTACCGACGCGGAGCGCTTCCTCTACCGCTGGCTCGACGAGCACGGATACGAGTTCGACCTCTACTCCGACCTCGATCTGCACCGTGGCCCCGACCTCTTCGACGGCTACGACGTGGTGATCATCAGCGGTCACAGCGAGTACTGGTCGTGGGAGATGATCGACCACCTAGAGGCCCACCTCGATTCCGGCGGCTACCTGATCAACCTCTCGGGCAACACCATGTGGACGAGGGTGACCTTCAACGCCGACTTCTCCGTCATGGAGGGGCGCAAGCACCCCTGGGGCGGCTTCCCGACCATCTTCAACCCCGGCGAGCG
Organism: Candidatus Multivoradales bacterium; assembly: GCA_965223875.1. GTDB lineage: Bacteria > Acidobacteriota > Thermoanaerobaculia > Multivoradales > JAHEKO01 > CBDCXS01. The sequence continues at coordinate 1,570,847 of OZ245024.1, forward strand.
GTGGCACAGCCAGGCCGGGCAGGTCCTCGGCGGCACGATGCGCTGCATCGGACGGCCCGAGCACGAGGTGATCGGGACCGGCTACGGCATCCTCACCAGCAACGGCAGCTTCGGCTCCTACCGGGTCGTGCTGGCCGACCACTGGGTCTTCCAGGGAACGGACGTCTGGCAGGGCCGGCTCTTCGGCACCCGGTCTCTCAACGGCAACGCCATCCTCGGTCATGAGTTCGACGTCGTCGTGCCGGAGTGGTCACCGAAGAACGTCCAGATCCTCGCTCGCGGCGCCGCCTTCAACGGCACCCAGCTCGACATCACCAACTGCAACGTGCGGGTGGTGAGGCCGAAGAGCGATGGTGGCGACATGGTCTACTTCACCCATCCGAGCGGCGGAGCCGTCTTCGGCGCGCCGACCATCGCCTTCGGCGGCAGCCTGATGGTCGACAACGTCGTGTCGAAGATCCTCCAGAACGTCCTCGACCGGTTCCTCGGGGCGAGCTGACGGTCCTCGACGCCCGAACCGGCAGGCGGAGGACAATGGAACGACGGCCGGCACGGAGGCCGGCCGCTTCAGAGCACCACGCCAGGCTGAAGCGGCCGGCGCCCCTGCCGGCCGTCGGCGACCGATGGAACGACGGCCATCACGGAGACCAGCCGCTTCAGAGCACCACGCCAGGCTGAAGCGGCCGGCGCCCCTGCCGGCCGTCGGCGACCGATGGAACGACGGCCATCACGGAGACCAGAAGCTTCAGAGCACCACGCCAGGCTGAAGCGGCCGGCGCCCCTGCCGGCCGTCGGCGACCGATGGAACGACGGCCATCACGGAGACCAGAAGCTTCAGAGCACCACGCCAGGCTGAAGCGGCCGGCGCCCCTGCCGGCCGTCGGCGACCGATGGAACGACGGCCATCACGGAGACCAGCCGCTTCAGGAGCCGAGGCCCTTCATCACGTCCCGGTACTCCGAGTAGCGGGCTCGCGCGGTGACGTAGGCCTTGTGGTCGAAGCCGAGCTCGGTGGCGATCCTCCGGATCTCTTCCTCCTCGCGGATGGAGATCGAGTCGTCGGCCGCCGACACGGCGAACAGGCAGTCGAGGAGCTCCCGGCGCTGCTCGGCGGTGGCGATCTCCTTGAACTCTCGCGTCACCAGGAAGTTCTCGGTACCACCGAAGAGCCGGTTCTGACTCTTGGCGATCTGCACCACCAGGACGGCCTGCCCCTCGGGCAGATGCCCAAAACCGTGCACGATCTCCTCCATCTTGGTGGTCTCCTCGGCGCTGACATCGAGATCGGCGTGGGCGACACGTCCGAGGATGTAGGCGAACGCCGCCAGAAAGCGCGCCGTTTCCGCGTCGAGCGCCTCGAGCTCGCCGACGATGCGGCGCACCGTCTCGGTGTCGCCGGTGTCGGTGGAGGCTTCGCTGGAGGATTCCGTACGTCCGAAGAGACTCTTGAGCAACGACATGGCTCCGACATCCTACACAAGACCCGAGGCGACCGGTGTCCCCTCGAATGGAGGGCACTGCCTACCTGCCGGCGGTGCTCGGGGGAGAACGGCCGGCACAGAGGCCGGCCGCTTCAGAGCCACGCGCCAGACTGAAGCGGCCGGCGCCCCTGCCGGCCGTCGGTGGCCGATGGAGAACGGCCGGCACGGAGGCCGGCCGCTTCAGAGCCACGCGCCAGACTGAAGCGGCCGGCGCCCCTGCCGGCCGTCGGTGGCCGAGGGAGAACGGCCGGCACAGAGGCCAGCCGCTTCAGAGCCACGCGCCAGACTGAAGCGGCCGGCGCCCCTGCCGGCCGTCGGTGGCCGAGAGAGAACGGCCGGCACAGAGGCCGGCCGCTTCAGAGCCACGCGCCAGACTGAAGCGGCCGGCGCCCCTGCCGGCCGTCGGTGGCCGAGGGAGAACGGCCGGCACAGAGGCCAGCCGCTTCAGAGCCACGCGCCAGACTGAAGCGGCCGGCGCCCCTGCCGGCCGTCGGTGGCCGAGGGAGAACGGCCGGCACAGAGGCCAGCCGCTTCAGAGCCACGCGCCAGACTGAAGCGGCCGGCGCCCCTGCCGGCCGTCGGTGGCCGAGGGAGAACGGCCGGCACAGAGGCCGGCCGCTTCAGAGCCACGCGCCAGACTGAAGCGTCCGGCGCCCCTGCCGGCCGTCGGTGGCCGATGGAGAACGGCCGGCACGGAGGCCGGCCGCTTCAGAGCGCGGCACAGACAGGAGCGGCCGGCGGCCCCTCGAACTGAGGGCGCGGCCAGCCGGCCGTCGACAGTCACTCGGAGGATGGCCGGCGCTTTCAGGACGAGGCGGAGCTGTAGCTCGACAGCCCCCGACGCCAGAACCAGAGGATGAAGAGCGTCCCCAGGACCGCCACCGAGGCGATGTGGATGAAGGTCTCGAGGGTGAGACCTTCGAACAGGACATGGGCCGGAACCGAGAACGCCAGGGCCAGTGGGATCAGCGTCGACAGCGCGACGCGCAGCCAGTTGACGTAGATCTGGTGCGGCCGCTCCGCCAGCTTGCCGAGCGACCAGCTGATCTCGTCGAGGCCGCGATTCGAATGGAACCAGAAGACCGGAATGATGAACGCCAGTCGCATCAGGTAGAAGATGTAGGCACCGACCATGAGGACCGTGAAGTAGACGACGACCCGTCCCACCCCGAGCGCTTGCGGGTAGCGGGCCAGCGACCAGACCAGGAGTCCCGAAGCGATAAGAAGATTGAGGAACGAGTTGGCCGCGAAGTCCCGCAGTGACAGGAAGAAGAGCGATGACACAGGCCGTACCAGGTAGTAGTCGAGGTCGCCGCGATTGATGAAGATCGGCAGCCACCACAGGCCGTTGGCCACCACCGTCATGTGCAGCGCGTCAACGAACAGGAAGCCGCAGACGAAGATGTAGACCTGATCCAGAGTCCAGCCGCCGAGGAGACTGGTGTGCCGGTAGATGATGGTGAAGAAGGCGAGATGAACGACGTAGTAGCAGACGTCCATGACCACCCTGAAGTAGAAGTCGACGCGGAACTCCATGGCGCGCGAGAAGGAGAAGCGGAGGAAATGCGCGTAGAGCGTCAGGTATCTCATCGGTCGCCGTCGTCATCCCGAGCGGAGGCGCGCGAAGCGAGCCGCAGTCGAGGGATCCCTCCACTGCGCTCCCTTCGGTCGCTTCGGTCGGGACGACAGTCGAGGTGCATCAGATCCCGACCCCCGTATACGCCAGCGTCCCCCGCCGCCAGACCGCCAACGCCGCCAGGGCGCAGATGACGATCCACGCCGCCGACGCCACGACCGCCTGCGCCCAGCCGCCGGGGCCGACCTCCCCGAGCAGCACCATCACCGGGATGTAGAAGAGGTAGGGGAAAGGCGTCCAGGCGAGCAGGTCCTGGGCCCACTGGGGGAAGAGCGTCAGCGGCAGCATCAACCCGCCCAGGAGCTCGCTGGTGAAGCGCAGCATGACGTTCAACGACCAGACGTTGTCCGCCCAGAAGGCCACCAGCATGATCAGAAAGCGCATCAGGAAACTCAGCAGGTTGGCCAAGGCGACCAGCACCGCGGCGCGCAGGGCGCTGGCCGGCGTGATGGTGAGTGCAGACGGATCGAGGAAGGTCAGGCTGAGCAGCCCGAAGAGCACCAGTTGGATCATCCCCGGCACCAGATCGCCGAGCTGAGCCGCGTACTTGAAGCCGAAATAGTCGGTCGGGTACAGCAGGTACTTGGTCAGCGCCCCCTCGTAGATGTCCTGCGACACGCCGAGCTCGCGCTCCTGTCCACGCACGATCCTCCCCAGCAGAATGGCGAGGACGTAGTAGAGGACCATCCCCTCGAAGGTGAAGCCGCCGATGGTCTCCGCCTCGGTGTAGCCGAAGACGGCCAACCAGAGGAAATAGGCCACCGCGAGCTGGGTGAAGAACGACACCACCACGTTCAACCAGAAGTCGACCCGGTAGCTCATCAGCTTGCGGCTCTCGAGTGAGAGGACGCGAGTGAACAGGGCGATCCTCAGGGCGTCTCCTCCTCGGCCATGATTCGCTCGATGATGGTGGCGACGTCCTCCTCCTCGACCTGGAGGTCGGTCACCGGGTAGCGATCCAGCAGCCAGCTCGCGGCCTCCGCCACGCGCCCGCGGGGCACGCAGAGCGAAACCTTCAGATCGGAGAGCTCCAGCACCTCGCCCATCCGTTCGAGCGCCTCGCGGTCGGCCGCGGCACCGTCGCCCGAAAGCTGGGCACTGACGATCTTCGAGGTCGTGTAGTCCTCGACCACGCGCCGCAGCGACCCGTCGTAGACGACACTCCCTTCGCGCAGGATCACGATGCGCTCGCAGAGCCGCTCGATGTCCTCCATGTAGTGGCTGGTCACGATCATCGCCGGACTGCGCTCGCGCCGGTAGCTGAGGATGAAGTCGCGAATGGCGCGCTGCGCCGGCAGGTCGAGACCGATGGTCGGCTCGTCGAGGAAGACCACCTTCGGCGAATGCAGGAGCGCCGCGATCAGCTCCATCTTCATCCGCTCGCCGAGGGACAGCCGTCGGATCTGGATGTTGAGCTCGGCTTCGACGTCGAGCAGCGAGGCCAGCCGGGCGAGGGTCTCCCGATAGCGCTCCACGGGAATCTGGTAGATCTCGCGCAGCAAGAGGAAGCAGTCGGCGGCCGGCAGGTCCCACCAGAGCTGCGCCTTCTGCCCCATGATGAGAGCGATCTTCTGGCGAAAGGTGTTGTTGCGTTCCCACGGCCGGTAGCCGAGGACTTTCGCGTCTCCGCCCGTCGGATGGATGATGCCGGCCAGCATCTTGACCAATGTCGTCTTGCCTGCCCCGTTGGCGCCCACCAGCCCGAGGATCTCGCCCTCCCCGACCTCGAAGGAGACCTCGCGCACGGCGTGCTTGGTCAGCTTCTCGCGCCGGACCAGCGAGCGCAGGGATCCCATCAGGCCCGGTTCCTTGCGGTGGACCTGGAAGTCCTTGCTGAGACTCTCCAGGGAGATCATGGGGGAGGAGATTCTAGCCCGCGCGCCCGCCCCGTCGCCCGAGCGACGCCCCACCCCCGACTCGACACCTCGGCGTGCGCTAACCTAGTGGCCACTAGGCAGAGATCCGCAACCCTCAACGAGCCGGCGACTCCGCCGACCAGACAGCTGACGTGCCCGACGATCGAGCGCCGCACGAGCCTGGCGTCGAAATCCATCGCGGCGCCCTGCTGCTCGCTGCCGCCCTCTCCTTCGGTGCTCTGGGGATCTTCCACTTCCTCTACGAGCATCGCCCGCTCGTCTTCATCGACCTGTTCGCGGAAGACGGTTGGGCCGAGTCGATGTCCTTCGTCGCCTGGGTCCTCGCCGGTGGCCTGTGGCTGCGCTTGGCCTGGCTGCGGCCGGCGCCGGGGCGTCTGACGCTGATCGCGGTCGGAGTGTTGGCGCTACTGGTCGCCGGCGAGGAGATCAGCTGGGGCCAGCGCCTCTTCGGCTGGAGCTCACCGGACTACTTCCTGCGCGAAAACCGGCAGGCGGAGACCAACCTGCACAACCTGGTGGTGATCTCGCCGTTCTACCGCGCCCTACCGTGGCTCATCGCCGGGGGTTGCGTCGTCCCGTGGTCGCTCATCCGCCTCTCGGCCGGGGTGCGAGAGCTGGTCGGGCGCTTGTCCGTACCCATCGTCCCGGTGCATCTGTGGCCCTTCTTCTTCGCCGCCTCTCTGGCCTTCACCGACCTGTTCCGCGGCGATCACGAGGTCGGAGAGCTCCTGCTGGCTTTGGCGGTCTGCGTTCTCGCCGCCCAGACCTGGCGACCCGGCGGTCGGCGCACCGGGTCCTCGTTGGTGATCGCCTCGATGGCGGTGCCGCTGCTTGTCGTCGTTCCCGGCCTCACCTGGGCGCTCCTGGCGATCACCCCACCGCCACGAGAGAGCTCGGCGATCCAGTGGGCGACCACCCGTCTGCTCAAACGCCAGTACGATCAGGCAGAGACGACGCTGGCCGAGCTCGCCCCAACGTCCCCGGCAGAGCGTAGCGAGGTCCTCGCCCTGTGGGCGCTCTCGCTCGACGGGTTGGACCGGCGCGAGGAGGCGGTCGAGAGATCCCGCGGCCACGTCGACCTGGTGTTGGGCGGAGCGCGTCTGACCAGCGAGACTGTGGAGCGGCTGCCGACGCCGCACGAGGCGCGTCTTCTCTCTCTGTCGCTCTGCCGACTCGAGCGACACGAAGAGGCCGTACTCGCTCTCAGGCAGGCCCAGGCGATGGACATGAGGCGGTTGAAGCAGCCCCTGGAGGCGAACGACGAAGCCATGACGAGGGCCTCCCTCGCCGCGACGCTCCACGGTTTGGGGCTCAAGAGCCGGGGGCACGACGAGATCGTCAGGGCAGAGCGCCGGGCGGAGAGCTTCGAGATCCGACAGAAGGCACGCAAGGTCCGGCGGCGCATGCGGTCCTTCGTCGAGCTGTCGGAGTGCGATCTGTCGGAGGCGGCGCGACACCCACCGCGAGAGGAGGAGAGCTCGGTGCTCGAGCCCTGAATGAGCGACACGGTGCCGGCCGGACCATTCCCCGCGACGCACGGGCCGAGTACCCTCGCGCCGACCGCGCCGGGTGCGACGCGGCGGCGGTTCGGCGTCGAAGGACCGGCGTCCTTCGCCAACACCGTCCTCGCCCTGGCCGCAATGGGCGGACTCCTCTACCTCTTCCGGAGGCACCCAGTGACCTTCGCGGCTCCCTGCCAGGAGGACCGTTGGGTCGAGTCCATGTCGTTCGCCGCCTGGCTCGTCGCCGGAATCTGCTGGCTGGGGGCCGAACGCACGCTCGAGCAGGTCCGTGCCTCCAGGAGCTCTTCGCCATCAGTGAGTGTCGTTCCGACGTCGCGACCGGGGGCGATCCCGTCTCACGGTAGAATCCCCGAACCTTGTCCGAACAGCGACGCACGGTTTCGCAGGTCCTCGACGCGACGGCGCGCCAACACGGCGAACGCCCGGCGATCCGCCACAAGGTCGACGGCGAGTGGCGGACGATCACCTGGGCGGAGTACCGGGAGACGGCGCGCCGTGTCGCCCGGGCATTCGTGAGTCTCGGGCTGCAACCGGGCAAGGGTGTGGCCATCCTCGGGTTCAACCGCCCGGAGTGGTTTTTCACCGACATCGGCGCCATCCTCGCCGGCGGCGTGCCGGCCGGCATCTACACCACCTCGTCGGTCGAGCAGGCGCGCTACATCGTCGAGCACTGCGAGGCCCAGATCCTGGTGGTGGAGAACCCAGACTACCTCGAGCTCGCCAGCCAGATCCGCTTCAGCACCCCTGGACTCAAGGCGATGGTGCTGATGAACGGTCGCGAGGCTTCCGCCCTGTCGTGGGAGAAGCTCCTCGCACGCGCCGACAAGACATCCGAGGAGGAGCTCGACGCGCGAATCGAGGCCCAGGGCCCCGAGGACCTCTGTACGCTCATCTACACCTCGGGCACCACCGGCCCGCCCAAGGCGGTGATGCTGAGTCACGACAACCTGGTCTGGACCGCCGGCGTCCTGGTGCGCGAGTTCGAGCTCGGCCCGGGCGACAGTGTGATCAGCTACCTGCCGCTGTCGCACATCGCCGAGCAGATCATCACTGTTCACGGTCCTCTCGCCATCGGGGCCACGACCTGGTTCGCCGAGAGTCTCGAGAAGATGGCGGAGAACCTGCGCGAGGTCCGGCCCGAGCTCTTCTTCGCCGTGCCCAGGGTCTGGGAGAAGATCCAGGCGGCGATCGGTGAAGCGGCCGCATCGTCCGGAACGATCAAGCGGAAGATCGGCGCCTGGGCGCGCAAGGTCGGTCTCGCGGCCGGATACGCGGAGCAGATGGGCGAGGAGCCGCCGAAGCTCCAGCCGATCGCCGAAGCACTGGTCTTCCGCAAGGTGCGCGAGCGCCTCGGACTCGACCGGGCCAGGATCTGCGCCGTCGCGGCGGCTCCCACGGCGCTCTCGACCCACGAGTTCTTTCTCTCGCTCGGCATCCCGATCCTCGAGGTCTACGGGCAGAGTGAGAACACCGGTCCGGCGACCATCTCGCTCCCCGACCGCTACCGCACCGGCTGGGCGGGGCGCGCCATGAAGGGCACCGAGGTCGACATCGCCGAGGACGGTGAGATCCTCCTGCGCGGACCCCACATCTGCATGGGCTACCTGAAGAACCCCGAAGCCACCGCCGAGACGATCAGCGAGGACGGGTGGCTGCACACGGGCGACATCGGTGAGCTCGACGAAAACGGGTTCCTCAAGGTCACCGACCGCAAGAAGGAGATCCTCATCACCTCCGGAGGCAAGAACATCTCGCCCCAGAACATCGAGGCGATGCTCAAATCGATTCCGGTGATCGCCCAGGCGGCCGCCATCGGCGACGGCCGCAAGTACGTGGCCGCACTGCTGACCATCGATCAGGACCGCTGGCGAGGCGTCGCCCAGTCGATCGGCAGCCCGGCGGCCACCATCGAAGAGGCCGCCACCGACCGGGTCTTCCACGACTACGTCGAGCGCCAGGTCGCCAAGGTCAACGAGAGGCTCTCCAACGTCGAGGCGGTCAAGCGATTCCGCCTCTCGGCGCGGGACTTCTCCATCGAGGGCGGCGAGCTCACACCGACGATGAAGCTCAAGCGCCGGGTGATCGCGAAGAACTACGCGGCCGAGATCGAGTCCCTCTACTGACTCCGCATGCCCAAGAGCCCAACCTGAAGCGGCCGGCGTCTCTGCCGGCCGTCGGTGGTCGATGGGGACAACGGCCGGCACGGAGGCCGGCCGCTTCAGTCCGACCTGCCATCTAACCCGGTGGCCACAGGGAGCCTCTTGAGGCACAATCCGTCCTCAGGCCCGTGAGCACTCCGCGAGAGATCCTTCAGCACGTCTTCGGCTTCGACGCCTTCCGCGACCGCCAGGAGGAGATCATCGATCGGCTGGTGGCGGGCGGCGACGCGCTCGTCGTCTGGCCGACCGGCAGTGGCAAGTCGCTCTGCTTCCAGATCCCCGCCATGCTGCGCGAGGGCACCGGAGTGGTGGTGAGCCCGCTGATCGCCCTCATGGACGACCAGGTCGTGGCGCTGCGCCAGCTGGGCGTCGGTGCGGCGAGCCTCCACTCGGGACTCGACGACGACGAATCACGGCGCGTCTGGCACCAGCTCGCCGACGGCGACCTCGATCTTCTCTACGTCTCGCCGGAGCGCCTGCTGTCGAACGGTTTCCTCGACCGGCTCGCCGAGGTCGGCGTCGGGCTGTTCGCCATCGATGAAGCGCACTGCGTCTCGATGTGGGGGCACGACTTCCGCCCCGAGTACATGGGGCTCGAGCTGCTCGGCAAGCGCTTCCCCGGCGTACCGCGCATCGCGCTCACGGCGACGGCGGACCCACCGACGCGCAAGGAGATCGTCGCCAATCTCGACCTGGGTGACGCCGAGCTCTACCTGTCGAGCTTCGATCGGCCCAACATCCGCTACCGCGTCTATCCCAAGGAGAGGCCCCGGCAACAGCTCCTGCGGCTGCTTCGCGACGAGCACCCGGAGGACTCCGGCATCGTCTACTGTCTGTCCCGCAAGAAGACCGAGCAGACCGCCGAGTGGCTGCGCGACAACGGCTTCGACGCGCTCCCTTATCACGCCGGGCTCGACGCCGAGCTGCGCCGCGAGACCCAGCGCCGTTTCGTCACCGACGAGACGCGGATCATCATCGCCACGGTCGCCTTCGGCATGGGCATCGACAAGCCGGACGTCCGCTTCGTCGCCCACCTCGATCTGCCGAAGAGCTTCGAGGCCTACTACCAGGAGACCGGACGGGCCGGGCGCGACTCCCTGCCGGCGACGGCGTTCATGATCTACGGCATGCAGGACATCGGACTGCTGCGCCGCTTCATCGAGGACAGCGAAGCGCCCGACGAGCGCCGCCGGGTCGAGCACATCAAGCTGACCGCGCTTCTCGGCTACTGTGAGACCACCCGCTGCCGTCGCCAGGTGCTGCTCGACGCCTTCGGCGAGACCTACCCGGAGCCCTGCGGCAACTGCGACACGTGCCTCGAGCCGATCGAGACCTGGGATGGGACACAGGCGGCGCAGAAGGCGCTCTCCGCCGTCTACCGCACCGGCCAGCGCTTCGGACAGGCCCACATCATCGATGTCCTGCTGGGAGACACGACCGAGAAGGTGTCGCGGTTCGGCCACGACGAGCTGCCGACTTTCGGCGTCGGCGCCGACCTCGATCGCAGAGCGTGGCAGTCGGTTCTTCGGCAGCTCGTGGCGGCAGGGCTTCTTACGGTCGACATCGACGGCTACGGCGGCCTGAAACTGGGCGAGGAGGCGAGGAGCGTACTGCGTGGCGAACGTACACTCGAGCTCCGCCATGAGCCGAAGCGTAAGGCCGCGCGACGCGAGAAGGCCTTGTCGGTGGCGGCCGCGACACTCGACCGACCAGAAGACGTCGACCTCTTCGAGGCCCTGCGCGCCAAACGCACCGAGCTGGCTCGCGCCCAGCAGGTCCCTCCCTATGTCGTCTTCTCGGACCGGTCGCTCACCGAGATGGCCGTCCTGCGCCCCGCCGACCTCGCCGCTTTCGAGGCGGTCCACGGCGTCGGCGCAGCCAAGCTGGAACGTTACGGGGAGACGTTTCTGAGGGTGATCGCGGAACACACGTCGGCCGTGGTCTGAAGAGCACGTCATCCGGCCGCAGGCGACCGGTATCGACCCTTCGTCCTTGTCATCTCGACCGCAGGCGAGCGCAGCGAGCCGTAGTGGAGAGATCCCGCGTCGAGGTGGGATCTCTCCACCGCGCTCGCTCGCGCTCGCTCCGGTCGAGATGACAAAGGGAAAAGACCCACTAGAATCAGCAGGACCATCCTGTGGAATACCTCTACGTCATCGCCGCCTTCGGCGCCTTGGTGACCATTCTCATCGGGGCCGTTCTCGCCTTCGTCAATACGACGCGGATCAATCGTCTCGAGCGCACGGCGCGCGACCTGCGGCTCGAGATTCGCGGCCTCGAGAGCCGGCTGCGCCAGGCGGACCGGCCGACGGAGACGCGTGAGACTCCGGACGCCCCCGACGAGACGGCACCGCCAGCGACTTCACCGGAAGCGACAGGGGTCGACATCGCGAGCCCCGTCGCCGAGTCTCCCCGGGAGGTGCCACCCGGTCCGAGCGAGAGGGTCGACGCGCTCGCGCCGGAGATCGAGCGCGAGCCCTTCGACCTCGAGTCGCTGGTCGCCGGCCGCTGGCTCAATCGCGTCGGCATCGTCGCGGTGCTCTTCGCCACCGCCTTCTTTCTCAAGCTCGCCTTCGACAATCAGTGGATCGGCCCCGCCGGCCGCGTGACGATCGGCCTCGTCGCGGGACTCCTGCTGCTTGCCGGGAGTCACTGGCTGCTCGGTCGCGGCTACCGCTACTTCTCCGAAGGCATCACGGCTCTCGGTGGTGGCGTGCTCTTCCTGGCGCTCTACGCTGCCTGGGACGTCTACCAACTGGTCGGACAATGGGCGGCGCTCGCCGGAATGATCGCCACCACGGCGCTCCTCACCTGGATCGCGCGGACGCGGGCCTCGGAGCGGCTCGGCGTCCTGGCCCTGGCGGCCGGCTTCCTGGCGCCCGCCCTGCTCCTCGGCGACGAGGACCCGCATCTCGCCCTCTTCGCCTACCTCGCCGTCCTGATCACCGCGTTCCTCGCCCTGGCCTGGAAGCAGACCTGGCGCGCGATCGCGCCGCTGGCGCTGCTCGGCCTGCTGATCCACGGCCTGCCGTGGTTCGCCGAGCACTACACCCCGACCAGGCTGACGACGACACTCGGATTCGCCACCTGGTTCTTCGCCTGCTTCCTGGCCTACACCGTCCTCTGCGCGCGCCGGGGCCGCAAGCTCGATCTGCGCGAGATCTTCCTGCCGCTCGCCAACGGCGCCTGGTTCGGCCTGACACTCTTCGTGACCCTGTTCGACGAGCACCGCTGGGGGCTGACCCTCGCCGTGCTGGCGGCCGGAGGAGTCCATCTGGTCGCTCTCTCCCTGATCGGAGAGCGCGACGACAGGCAGTCCCAGGCGGTTCGGATGGTCCTCGGCGGACTGGCCCTCACCTCCCTCACCGCGGCGATCCCGATCCGGCTCGAAGGAGCCTGGATCGGCATGGCCTGGGCCATCGAGGCCGCGGCGCTCGTCTGGGCCGGTTTCGAGACCCGGATCCGCCCCCTGCGCGGCGCTGGTATGGCCCTCTTCGTACCGGTTCTGATGCTGCTGACCGATCAGAACGAGTCGACCACCCGCCTGTTTCTCAACGAGCGCTTCGCGGCGTTCCTCGCCGCCGGCGGAGGGCTGGCGGCGAGCACGCTCTTCGCAAGGCGGCACGAGGGGACGCTCGGCCCGGACGAGCGCCGGCTCTACCCCGTCCTCGGGATCGCCGCGGTCGCCGTCGGCGTCTGGAGTCTGTCGGTCGAGCTCTGGTGGGCACTCGAACGTTGGAACCTCACCGAGAACCTCCGCCTCACCCGCCAGCTCGGTCTCTCACTCCTCTGGATCCTGCTCGCTACGCTGCTCCTGGCCATCGGCATGCGCCGCGATTCGAAGGTCCTGCGCTTCGAAGGGCTGGCCCTGCTCGGGCTGACCATCGTCAAGGTTTTCCTGGCCGACCTCTCCTTCCTCGACAACGCCTACCGCATCGCCTCGTTCCTGGTTCTCGGGATCGTGCTGCTGGCGGTATCGTTCAAGTACCAACGGAGCCTCTCCGAGGCGCGCGACAAGGACCCAACGAACGATGTCTGACCGGCCCCCGTCCGAACAGGACCTCCCCGATCTCGAGCTCTCCGCGTACGAGCTGCTCGAGAGGCTCGGTGAAGGCGGAATGGGTGTCGTCTTTCGGGCCCACGACAAGCGGCTGGAGCGTGATGTCGCCATCAAGGTGCTGCCGGCCGAACGCGAAAGAGACCCTGAGCGCCTTGTGCGCTTCGAGCGGGAGGCCAAGGCTCTGGCGGCGCTCAACCACCCGAACATCGCGGCGATCTACGATGTGGGTGAGTCCGGCGAGACACCCTACCTGGTCATGGAGCTCGTCGAGGGACGCTCCCTCGACCGATTGATCCCGCGCGGCGGTCTGGGCCTGGCGCAGTTCTTCGAGCTCGCGACACCCCTCGCGGACGCCCTGGCCGCGGCGCACGACAAGGGTGTCACCCATCGCGATCTCAAGCCCTCGAACGTCATGGTCACCGGAGACGGACGCGTCAAGGTGCTCGACTTCGGCCTCGCCAAGCTGCGCGACACCGGCGGCCAGGAGGACGAGACACGGACGCTGCCGGACTCGATCACCGGGGAAGGCAAGATCGTCGGCACGATCGCCTACATGTCCCCCGAGCAGGCCGAGGGCAGGCCTGTCGACCATCGTTCGGACATCTTCTCGCTCGGAGTCATCCTCTACGAGATGGTCACCGGCAGGCGGCCCTTCTCGGGTGACTCGACGCTCTCGACGCTGACGGCCATCCTCCGCGACACCCCCGACTCGGTGACCGAGCTGCGCCAGGATCTGCCCAGGCATCTGTCACGGATCATCGGCCACTGCCTTCAGAAGCAGCCGCAACGCCGCTACCAGTCGGCTCGAGACGTGGTCAACGAGCTCACCGAGCTGGCTCGGGAGACGGAGAGCGGCGAGGCGATCGAGCCCGTGCCCGGATCCGGGCATCGCCCCCGGTCGCCTCTGCCATGGATCGTCGCCGGTGTCGCCGTGGCCGCGACGGCCGCGGTCCTACTGCTGCGCGATTCGGCTCCGACGTCCGAGGAGCCGGAGGCTCTGCCAGCGGCGGTCGCCTTCGCCGAACGGACCCGCCTGACCCGCGCTCCCGGCCTCGAGACCGACGCGGCGTGGTCCCCGGACGGACGCTTCGTCGCCTACACCGCCGAGGGAGACGAGGGGCTCGACATCTTCCTGCAGCCGATCGATGGAGGCGAGCCGATCGCGGCGGTGAGCGATCCGGCGGACGACGCGCAGCCGTCCTGGTCGCCGGACGGATCCCGCCTCGCCTTCGTCTCGGCGCGCGCCCGCGATGGCCACCTGGGCAGTGGCGTCGGCTTCGGGCCGATCTCTCAGTTGATCTCGGCTCACGGCGGCGATCTCTACATCCAGCCGGCCTTCGGCGGCAACACGGTGAGACTCGTCGAGGACGCCTACTACCCTTCCTGGTCCCCGGATGGGTCCCGCATCGCCTTCATGTCTCCTCGCGGTGGACCGTGGGGAATCTGGATCATCGAGGTCGACGGTGGCGAGCCGACCGAGCTCACCGCCCTTTCGGGAGGCTCCTATCATCCGGCCTGGTCTCCCGATGGACGCTGGATCGCCGTCGCGGAACAGCCCGGACCGGAATCAACCGTGGGCGTTCGGGTGATCGCCGCCGATGAGAGCGCCGCGACATTCCTCGACCTCGGCGTCCGATGGTCCTTCCGTCCATCATGGTCGCCCGATGGACGGTGGCTCTACTTCTCCGTCGAAGAGGTCGATTCCACCGAGATCTGGAGAGCACCGTTCTCCGCCGATCCCGAGCCCGCTCTCGGCGCCCCCGAGCCGGTCATCGCTGGCCAGGGCTGGGCTACCTCCGTAGATGTCGCCCACGATGGCCGCCTCGTTTTCTCGAGCATGCTGATCGACGACGACGTGTGGGAGATCGACGTGACCTCGCTCTCCACCCATCAGGTGACCCGCGAGACCGGCGTCGAGGACTACCCCCACGTCTCACCCGACGGGACATCGCTACTCGCCGTGTCGAATCGGAGCGGACAGATGGAGCTGTGGACATTCGATCTCGACGGGCGAGCCCAGGCATCCATCGGACCTGTGCTGGGCGTCGATTTTGGTGGCCGCTGGTCCCCCGACGGCGCCAGCGTCGCTTACTCCCGGGCGACGGAGGCCGGCCCGGTGCTCACTGTCCAGAGAGTCGGCGAGCTGACGCACCAGCCGATGGATCAGCTCGGCTTCGGAGCCGCCTGGTCGCCCGACGGACAGTCACTGGCCTATTCCTGGGCGGATCGCGGCGAGCCCCCGAACGTGTGGGTCTACTCCATCGAAGACGGCGTTTCACGGCGAGTCACCGAGTCTCTCAGCATCGACACCTTCCCTTCGTACTCGAGCGACGGCCGCTGGATCGCGTTCTCGCGCGAGTTCCAGGCCGGCGATCGCGAGCTCTGGATCCGATCGACCGGGACGGGGGACGAGCGAGCCTTGATCTCCGGCGGCGACGAAGTCTCGCACCCGCGCTTCTCGCGAACGGAGCCGGACCTCCTCCTGTTCCTGCGCAAGCACCAGTCCCTCTGGACGCTCGACATCTCGAGCGGCGAGGAGAGAAAGCTCCTCGAGCTCTCCGGCAAGTATCGCAAGCTCGACTACCCCTCGTGGGGACCGCGAAGCGACAAGATCTACTACAAGAGCTGGCACGTGCGTGGCGACCTCTTCGTCGCCGGCCCGGCGAGCGGGCTGACCGACTGAGGGCGGGCTGACGGACTGAGGCCGGGCTCGCTCCCGGCACGGCTTTCGGGTAGGGTGGGCCTCCCACCCGGGGTCCAGGCCGTCCGAGCCAAAGAGACCCGTTCCTTCCTCCTTTTCACGACCAGGCGGTCTTTCGATGAGCACTGAAACGTCGCACCCCGTGCGCTCGCCCAGCACCACCCATCGAACCCAACGCGAGTCCCTTCGCAACCTCGCCATCATCGCCCACGTCGACCACGGCAAGACGACGCTGGTCGACTCGATGCTGTGGCAGAGCGGCATCTTCCGCGACAACGAGGAGGTGGCCGAGCGGGTGATGGACTCGATCGACCTGGAGCGCGAGAAGGGCATCACCATCATGGCCAAGAACACGGCCGTGACCTACGGCGACGCTCACATCAACATCGTCGACACGCCCGGCCACGCCGACTTCGGCGGCGAGGTGGAACGCACCCTCAAGCTGGTCGATGGCGTGCTGCTGCTGGTCGATGCCAGCGAGGGGCCACTGCCACAGACCCGTTTCGTCCTGCGCAAGGCCCTCGACGCCGGACTCGCCCCGATCGTCGTCATCAACAAGATCGACCGCTCCGACGCCCGCGTCCAGGAGGTCGTCAACGAGGTCTACGACCTGTTCATCGATCTCGACGCCACCGAGGAGCAGCTCGAGTTCCCGGTCCTCTACGCCATCGCCCGCGACGGCATCGCCAAGCGGGAGCTCGACGACGACTCGACGACGCTCCAGCCGCTCTTCGAGGAGATCCTCTCCACCGTGCCGCCGCCGAGTCACGAGCCCGGGCACCCGCTGCAGATGCTGGTCACGACGCTCGACTACGACGACTACGTCGGCCGCATCGCCATCGGGCGCATCTTCGAAGGCGAGATCGAGCAGGGGCGGCGCATCGCGCGTTGCAGGCTCGACGGCACGACGGAGGAGATCCGGGTAGCGCAGCTCTACGGCTACCAGGGCCTCAAGAGAGTGCCGATCGAACGGGCGTCGGCCGGCGACATCGTCGCGGTGGCCGGGTTCGAGGAGGCCGCCATCGGCGAGACCCTGGCCGATCGCGAGGACCCGCGGCCGCTACCCGCCATCACCGTCGACGAGCCCACCCTGGCCATGGTCTTCTCGGTCAACGACTCCCCCATGGCCGGACGCGAGGGCAAGCACGTCACCTCGCGCAAGCTGCGCGACCGGCTGATCAAGGAGACCTGGACCAACGTCTCGATCAGAGTCACCGATACCGACGACGGACGCGGCTACGAGGTCGCCGGGCGCGGTGAGCTGCAACTGGCGATCCTCATCGAGATGATGCGCCGCGAGGAATTCGAGTTCTCGGTCGGCAAACCCGAGGTGCTGACACGGACTGTCGACGGCAAGGTGCTCGAGCCGATCGAGCGCCTGACGATCGACTGCCCGGAGGAGTTCGTCGGACCGGTCACCCAGAAGCTCGGGCCGCGCAAGGGGCGGATGACCAACATGGTCAACCACGGCAGCGGCCGGGTGCGCATCCGCTTCGAGGTGCCGTCGCGCGGCCTGATCGGCTTTCGTACCGAGTTCCTCACCGAGACCAAGGGCACCGGCATCATGAACCACTTCTTCGAGGAGTTCGGCGAGTGGAGGGGTGAGATCCCGCAGCGCGTCACCGGCGCCCTGGTCGCCGACCGCCCGGGTCGCGTCACGGCGTTCGCCGTCGACCACCTGCAGCCGCGCGGCATCTTCTTCTCCGCTCCCGGCGACGAGGTCTACGAAGGCATGATCGTGGGCGAACACTCGCGCCCCGGCGATCTCGACGTCAACATCACCAAGGAGAAGAAGCTCACCAACATGCGCGCCGCCTCGGCCGACGACTTCGTCCAGCTGGTTCCGCCACGGATCCTGTCGCTCGAGCAGGCCATCGAGTTCATCGCCGAGGACGAGCAGATCGAGGTCACGCCGGCGGCCTTCCGGCTGCGCAAGCGGGTGCTGAAGGCGAACCAGCGCTGACGCCGCCGGTAGAGCGCCTCACCGCCGCTCGGCCGGCACGGGGGCCGGCCGCTTCAGACAGGGCTGCTGCGATCGACGTTCGCCGTGGCTGGACTGAAGCGGCCGGCGCCCCTGCCGGCCGTCGCCCCAACGACCACCGACGCCCGGGACGAACAGCGGGCAATTCACCCTGCCGGCGCGACGCCGAATAGAATCCGGACGGCCGGAGCCCCCGGCCAGCCCGACACATGCCCGGCCACCCCGACACATGAAGGGAATCCTCCAACGCGGCGCACTGGTCCTGTTCGGCCTAGCTCTCGCCGGGCTGGCGCTCGAGGTCTTCGTACGGACGACCGGGCGAGGCACTCCGCCGACACTGGGCGCGGATTTCGATCGTAGCCCGGCGCTCTTCTTCCCCGAGCCCGAGCGTCGGCACCCCTGGTCCGCGGGCCACGAGGACCCCTTCACCATCGCCGCCATCGGCGACTCCTTCACGGTCGGCCAGGGTGTTCAGGTCGACGACGCCTATCCGGCCCGGCTCGAGCGCCTGCTCAACCTGAACGCGGGCGTACGGCCGGCCGAAGTCGTCACCTGGGCGAAGAAGGGCACCTCGACCTACTACCAGATGCGCTTCCTGCGTCGGGCCGTCGCGGCCGAGGTCGACCTGATCCTGCTCGGCATCTTCCTCAACGACACCGAGAGCGACGAGTCGGGACGGTGGCGCGGTGACCTGTCGCCGCGACAACCGACCGGCCTGAAGCGCCGGCTGTTCGAGACCTCCCGAGCCTTCGCCTGGATCTACACGAAGCTCGAGCTCGCCCGGGTGCAGCGCGCCTGGATCGACTACATCGCGCGGCTCTACGAACCCGATTCCCGGGGCTTCAAGGAGTTCGAGCGTGCCCTCGAGGTCTTCGGCAAGACCTCGCGCGGATCCGGCATTCCCGTCGTCGCCGCAATCCTGCCGCCGCCCGGTGCTCTCGGAGCGGAGTATCCCTTCGCCTTCGCTCACGAGGCCATCGCGGCGACGCTGGCCAAGAACGACATCCCGTTCGTCGATCTGCTCGAGATCTTCCGCGGCCGCTCGGGCCTGCGCCTGAGCGTGCTGCCGGGCGTCGACGGCCACTACAACGAGATCGGCCACCGGCTGGCCGCCGAGGCCATCTTCGGCTGGCTCCTCAAGCAGGGTCACATCCCGATCGAGTACAACCCGGCCCTGGCCGAGCCCCAACCCAGGCGGTACTGGCTCAGGAAGCTGCGCGACGCGAAGAGCGTGGCGCCGCGCGACGCCGGCAGGTAGGCACAGACTGAAGCGACCGGCGCTTCGGTCCTTGTCATCTCGACCGGAGCGAGCGGTAGCGAGCGCAGTGGAAGAGATCCCACTCCGTCGCGGGATCTCTCCACTGCGGTTCGCTGCGCACACCTCCGGTCGAGATGACAAGAAGGAGTGTGAAGCCTCACCTGCTATCGTCCCGCCGATGACTCGCACACCGTCCCCTCAAAGACGCCCCATCCGCTGGTGGCCGGCGATCCTGATCGCCGTCGTGATGTCGGGCCTTCTGGCCTACTTCTGGCTCTCGCCGGCGTCGAGCGACCAGGCGCGGGTCATCCCGACCTTCCCGACGGTCGGCTTCGGCGTGACCGCGCTGTTCCTCTGGCTGGTGTTCTTCTCGCGCCTGCCCGGGCGGACGCGCCTGCGGATCTTCGCCGGCGTCGCGGCGGTGGCGATCGTCGGGGCTCTCACGCTCGAGATCAAGGGAGTCAGCGGCAACCTGGTGCCCATTCTCGGCTGGCGCTGGTCCGGTCCGGCGGACTTCGGCGGCGGCGCTGCCTCGGGCTCGCTCGCCGTCGTCCCGGGTCCGGACGACTACCCGCAGTTCTACGGCCCGCGGCGCAACGCCGTGCTCGCCGGTCCGAAGCTTGCCCGCGACTGGTCGTCCGAGCGTCCGACCGAGCTCTGGCGGCACCCGGTCGGCGAGGGCTGGTCCTCGTTCGCCGTCGTCGGGGACGCCGCCTTCACCCAGGAGCTCCGTGGCGACCAGGAGGTCGTGGTCCGGTACGACCGCGACACCGGCGAGCAGATCTGGGTGCACTCCGACGAGGCGCCTTTCAACACCACGGTCGGGGGCTCCGGACCTCGCGCCACACCGACCTTCGTCGACGGACGGATCTACACGCTCGGCGCCACCGGGATCCTGAACTGTCTCGACGCGGCGAGCGGCGAGCTCGCGTGGACGACCAACGTCCTCCAGGATCACGACGCCAACCAGCCCGAATGGGGAATGGCCTCCTCCCCACTCGTGAACGACGATCTGGTGATCGTCCAGCTCGGTCGGCGTGGCCGCCTGCTCGCCGCGTACGACCGCTCCAGCGGCGAACCGGCCTGGAGGTCGGATGCCGATTCGGGGAGCTACAACACCCCGGCACTGCTCGACCTCGGAGGGAGGGCGCAGCTCGTGAGCGTCAACGGCGCCAGCGTCACCGGTCACGACCCGGCGACCGGAGCGCTCCTCTGGAGCGAGCCCTGGGAGGTTCCGGCCGAGCGGGTCGCTCCGGCGCTGCGCCTCTCGGACGAGCTGATTCTGGTCTCGGCGGGATACGGCGCCGGTAGCCGTCTGCTCCGCGTGACCGGAGGCGACGGCGCCTGGCGCGTCGAGGAGATCTGGGAGTCGCGGCGCCTCAAATCCAAGTTCGCGCCCATGGTCGCGCACGAAGGCGTCATCTACGGCCTCGACGACGGCGTTCTGGTGGCCATCGACCCGAAGACCGGCGAGCGCCTGTGGAAGCGGGGCCGCTACGGCCACGGCCAGCTCGTACTGGTCGACGATCTCCTGCTCATTCAGGCCGAGAACGGCGAGGTCGTGCTTGTCGAGGCGAACCCGGAGGAGCACCGTGAGCTCGCCAGCTTTGCCGCCCTCGACGGCAAGACCTGGAATCCACCGGCGCTCTCGGGCGACCTGCTGCTGGTGCGCAACAACAAGGAAGCGGCCGCGTACCGATTGCCGCTATCCCCCTGACCCGAGGTTCCTGACGCGGCCGGCGGCCCCTCGGATTGAGGGCACAGCCTGCCGGCCGTCGGCGGCCGACGGAAACAACGGCCGGCAGGGCGCGTCCTCGGTTCGAGAGGAGACCAGCTTCAGAACCCCGCCTCGCATTGTCATCCCGACCGGAGGTCGCGGAGCGACCGCAGTGGAGGGATCCCTCCACTACGCTCCCTCCGGTCGCTCCGGTCGGGATGACAATGCGGGAGTGGCCTCACCGATAGTTGGTGAAGCTCATGTCGATCCCGAGGTCCTCTTCCTTGAGCAGGGCGATGACGTACTGCAGGTCGTCGCGGTTCTTGCCGCTCACCCGCACCGTGTCGCCCTGGATCGCCGCCTGCACCTTGAGCTTCTCCTGCTTGATGATCTTGACGATCTGCTTGGCCTTCTCCATCGGGATGCCCTGCTGTAGCTCGACCACCTGACGGACGCGATTGCCCCCGGCGGGCGTCACCGTGCCCCAGGTGAGCGCCTTGGTCGAGACGCCGCGACGGACCAGCTTCTGGATCAGCACGCCTTTGACCGCCTCGATCGAGTATTCGTTGGCCGAGTTGAGGGTCAGCGTCGCGTCCTTCTCGTCGAAGTCGATGGTCGAATTGGAGCTCTTCAGGTCGTAGCGCTGGACGACCTCTTTCATCGCCTGGTTGACGGCGTTCTTGACCTCCGCGAGGTCGACCTCCGAAACGATGTCGAACGAGTTGTCTTTCGCCATGCGGCGAATACTAGCGCAGGGCCTCGATCCGCTTCAGGACGTCGTCGGGAAGCTGCGCATTCGGTCCCTGCAGGCCGAGTCCGGCTAGATAGAGGTCCAGATCGGGCTGCTGGGCGAGGTGGGCGAAGACGTTCTCCGGCCGGTACAGCTCGAGCTCCTTGAACTTGCCTCCCGGCTGCGAGCCCATGCGGTGGATCACCGACTTGTCGAGGTTGAGCTCGGCCTCGGTCGGATAGCCGACGAGTTGTCTCACTCCCTTGCCTCCGACGCGCCGGAAGCCCTCGAGGAGCTTGTAGGTGAGCTTGCGCGATCGGTACAGCCTGTCCTGCGCGAAGCCCCAGTAGTGGCCGGTGAACTTCCTGTCGATCGCCAATCCGCAGGCCTTCGCCTCGTCGACCATCCACTGGAAGGACAGATTGGCCAGGCCGTCGTCGACGTAGCCTCCACCGACGTTCGAATGGACCCCGGCGAACCAGCGCTGTGCCAGCGTCTGGTGCGGCTCGCGACCGAGCCAGACGTCGGGCCGGAAGTCGTAGCGCTTCTCGTCGACGGCGATGGCGTGCCGGGCGTGGGTGACGCACTTCGCGGGCCGCCGCCCGACGTGGTACGAGCGCTTCTCAACCGCCGTTCCCTCGTGCTCCTCGAAGCGCGATCCCAGGGCCATCACCGTGTCCCAGACGCCAAGCAGCGCGACCTCCACCGGCACCAGGGCCTCGCCGGGACGCTTGCCGCTCGACGTGGTCACAGCGCCCGGATCGCCCTTGCCCGAGGTGACGACGTAGTGACGGAAGAAGAGCGGCAGAAAGTAGGCGTCGCGCTTGGTCGGGATGCCGCCGAGCCAGTCGAGGAAACGGGTCAGCCCGCGCGCCTCGGCGGCGCCCCGGCTGAACCCGAACAGATAGAGGCTGTCGCCGGGGTTGTAGTTGTCGACCAGGAAGGTCAGCGCCGCCTCGATGTTGGCCTCGAAGCCCGCCCCGTAGGCACCACCGAGCTTCGCGTCGACCCAGCCGACGATGCGGTTCGAGGTACCCGGGTACTTGCCGAGAGCCCCCACACCGATGTGGTAGAAGGCGATCTGCGGCCTGCCCGTCGCGGTGTTCCAGGTCTCGAGAGCACGGCTCATCTTGAGCACGTTGGTGGGTTTGACCACCTTGGTCCCGTCGTCGCGCTCCTTCTCCATGTAGGCGTTGTTCCAGGTGCCGTCGAGGCACAGGACGACGTTCTTCGCCGGTCCGTTCGCCGGCGGCGCGATTGGATCGGCCGTCACGTTCACGGCGTCCTCCTGGCTGTCGTCGTCACGACGGTTCGTGTCTTCATACGCCCTCCCTCGACGCGGTACCGGGTCGTCACTCCTGCCGCGGCGCGACCTCCGAGGCAGCAACCTCCGAGCTCGCGGGAACCTCTTCGGCCTCGGCCAGGGACGTCTGTTGCTCGCCGCTCTCCGCCTCGTCGGCCTCCGCCGTCAGCGCCCCGCCGAGGATTCCCTCGCACTTCCACTCGAGATCCTCGAGCTCGGCCTCGAAGGCGGCTTTCGCCGCGGTCGGCTCTCCGGTGCGGAACGACGGATCGGCCTTGATCGGCTCCCAGCGCTCCTCGGCGTAGCGACAGGCGTCGGCGTCTTCGTCCAGGTTCACCTTGGCGGCGCCTAGATAGAAGTGCGGCACGTAGATGGCCGGACGCGTCAGGTCCTCCGGGAAGGCGATCTTCGGCTCGTCCTGGCGGTCGATGTGAATCGCCTCGTCCATCAGCTTCCAGGCTCGCTCCCAGTCCTCCTGACGGTAGGATCGCACGCCGTCCCGGAACTCCTTGGGATAGGTCGCTCGCTTCCTGTCGCCCGACCCCTCGGCTCCACCGGCGCCGTCGACCGGGTCCTCGTCCTGCAGCCAGGCCGCCTCGACGAGGCTCGCCGGCATCGCCGTCGAGGCGTCGCGGGCGTCCCGGGCCTCGGTCGACTCGGGTCGCTCGGGCCGCCTCGTCTTCTTCGACAGACGCCAGACGAGCGAGACCGAGTAGGTGTCGATCACCTCCGACAGGTCGAAAGCCACGTCGAGCTGCAGGTTCCTGGAGACGACCGCTCCGACACCGCCCGTGTAGTGCCAGACGTCATCACCTTCGGGAAAGAGTAGCGCCCAGCGGGGTGCGGGGTTCCCGGTCTCCGGGTCGTGCAGGAACTCGGTGCGATGCTCGGAGTCCCACCACACACCGGCGCGGAGCGCCCAGATGATCCCCTTGCCCAGCAGCAGGTGCTCGGCGCCGAACCGGATCCGGTCGGCGTCGTCGGTGGTGAGGTTGTTGTTGAGTGCCTCGGCCTCGGGCGGCGACTGGCCACGCTCGATGAAATCGTCGGTGAGCTGCGAGAACTCGACCAGGTCATACTGAAGGCTCAGCGTGGTGCGCTCGCTCGGCTTGAAGGCGACCCCCAGCGCCCAGGTGTCGGGCACGTTGAAGGGCTCCTCCGGATGGGTTCCGCGGACCTCGCCCGGTGTCACCGGGAACTGCGGGCCGGCGGTCCGCTCGAGGTGGTACTGGAACTCGGGCCCCTGGCGGTAGGCCCCGCCAATGGACCAGCGCCGCGAGTCCCAGATGAAGCCGATGTTGATCCCGAGCTCGTTGTCGTCACCCTGCTGGGTCTCGAGGATGAACAGGTTGTCGTCGGCGTAGTTGGGGGCGGCGAACTTCTGCTCTTCGAGAGCGCTGTAGACGCGATTGACCGCGTCCATCTCGAAGTCGTAGTAGAGCGCCGAGATCCCCAGCGACAGACCGATGTCCTGGAACCGGTAGGCGAACGAGAGGCCGATGCTCGAGATATCGAGCTCGATCTCCTGCTCCTTGGGAAAGAGCCGGTCGATGCCGTCCTCGCGCGCGAAGTCGTTGCAGAAGGGCTCCATCGGCGGCTGGTCCGTGCGATATCCGCCCGAGCAGTCGAAGAAGGGACCTTCGATCACCTTCTTCGTCCGGTAGCTCGGGATGCGGTGCTGAAAGACAGCCGCCGCCCAGTTGCGGCGCGGATAGACGAACGAGAGAAACGACAGATCGGTCGTCTCGGCGGTGAAGTCCTTCTCCACCAGACCGGGGACGGTATCCCTGCCGATCCCGCTGGGATCGCCGAAGCCGTGGCCGCGATCGACGTTCGAGTTGGTGAACTCCCAGTTGCGCACCTCGACCGAGATCTCCGGGTCGCTGAGGAAGATCAGCCCGGCGGGATTGCTGTAGGCGGCGGTGGCGTCCCTCGCCACGGCCAGGAAGGCCCCCGCCATGCCGAGACTCCGGGCGCCGGGCAGCGAGAAGTCGAACTGGCCGGCGTTGACGTCGGCCCGGCCCTGGGCGAACGCCGCAGACGGTACGACCAGAAGACAAAGAAGAACCCAGGGGTTGAATCGGCGCTTCACTCGCAGCATTCCCTACCTCCCGTCTGTCTAGCCCTCGCCAGTTGCCTCGTAGAAGCGACTGTAGACATTGTTGTTCCTGTACTGGCAGCCCGCCAGGTGACGTTCGGCCGCCTCGGCGTATCGGCGCTTTGCCTCTACCCATATTTGACGGTCGAGCGGCTCTTCTTCCAACGTCTTCGGGTTGAACTTCCTGCCGGTCCGCACCTGGAGCTCCAGATCCAGGAGCTCGACCGGGAAGTCGGGATCGCCCGGAATCTCCCAGATTCCGGCGACGGGCTCGCGGTCGCACCAGAAGAGGATCCGTCGACCCTCCCGGTCGAAGGTGGTGCGGCTGACGCAGGCGACCGGCCGACTCCGCGCCACGATGTTGCCCGTCCGGATCCCCCAGAGCACGAGCGGAGCTCGATCGCCCCAGGTCAGGAGCATCCGCTTGTCGGGAGTGATCCGCGCCCCTTCCAGACCCTCCTGCCGGATCGATCGCGCCAGCGACCCGTGCCGGTCCCACAGGTTCGCCGCTTTCTCGCTCCAGGTCAACACCAGGTCGCCGTCGCGGCTGAAGGTCGCCCCGGTGACGCCCGGATGACTGAGACCGATCTGGCGCCCCGTGTCCAGATGCCAGAGGTTCACCGGCCCGTTCCTGGTCCAGGTCAGAAGAGACTCGCGACCGAAGGCGGCACCCTCGATGGTCTGTCCCTGATCGATGGGAGCCGCCAACTCGACGCTCGCGCCTGTCGCGAGATCGATCAGCTCTCCCTTGCCGACCGCGTCCCAGACGAAGAGTCGGGTCGCCTCCGCATCCGCCAGCGCGCCCTCGACGGACCTCGACTTCTCGGCGGGATTGCCGTTCTCGTCCCAGAAGGTAAGCAGGCCCTTGTCCGTCCAGGTCCAGACGCCCTGCTGGGCCTCGCTCCATACCGCCCCGTCGATCCACTGTCCCTCCGCCGGACGCAGAGGATGCGCCGCCGCCTCCTCACCGCTCGAGGCGTCCCAGAGTCTCGCCGTTCCGTCGCGCGACCAGGTGAGCACGCGCCGGCCGTCCGGCAGGAAGTCGGCTCCGAGCGCCGGACCCTCGTGGCCGCCGGCGAAGTCGCGGATCTCCCCGAGGTCGGCGTCCAGCAGATGGATGGCGCCGCTGCGATTCCAGGCCAGGATTCTCGATCCCGCAGGGTCATAGGCGGCTCCGCGGACGGCGTCAGGCCGCTCGAGCGACCGGCAGAGCGTCTTTCGCGGCGGCAGATCGTCGACCGCTTCGTACTGCCGCACAACGGACTCTCCCCCCTCATCGTCCCAGCGCTTCAACTGCCCGCACCAGTCGAAGGTCAGCAGGCTCTCTTCCTTCGGACCGAAGAGCGCTCCGGCGACCGCCCCCTCGTGCGCCATCGATCTCTGCATCTCCGAGCTGAACTCGAGCTTCCAGATCCTCGCCGACGGTCCCTCGCCCCACACCAGCACCCGTGCCCCCGGGCCGAGGCGCGCCCGTGGCGTCGCCGTACCACGGGCCGTCCCCAGCAGCTCACCGCTGTCCGGGCGCCAGAGCCAGCCGGTGGCGTCGGCGCTCCACGAGAGCATCGCCGTCTCCCCGGCATCGGCGAAGACGACATCGGTGACCGGTCCGGAATGGCGCATGCTCTGGCTCGCCTCACTGTCGCCGCAGCCCGCGGCCCCGGCGATCTCCCAGACCCGCACGAAGCCGTCGTTGCCCCAGGTGACGACGCGTCGCTCGGCCCCGTCGAAGCGCGCTCCCAGCGCCCAGCTCCGCGGCTCGACACCATGCTGGAAGCATGCCGTCTCCGCGCCCGAAGCGACGTCCCACAGCCTCGCCGCCCCGTCGGCGCCCCAGCTCAGAAGACGCGCTCCGGAACGATCGAAGCGGGCACCGTAGATGTTCGGACGGCGCTCGGACTCCCGCTCGGGCTCGCCTTCGCGGCCACGCAGATCGACCGGATGCTCGATCACCGGCAGGCTCGGCCCTGGGCCGACGCCCTCGGTGCTCGAGTAGTCGATCGGCTCGAGCCTCTCGTTGGGCATCCTCACCACGTATCCCTGATTCACTCCGGGCCGCCAGACGAGGTCCTTCACCGCGTGCCTCGCCTCGGGCAGACCGAAGTCGAGAACCGCGATCCGACCGGGGTCGACGTCCCACAGTCGTGACGAGCCACTCTTCGTCCACACGAGAACATGCCCCGCGCCGGGCAGGAAGCTGGCTCCGAGCACCCTGTCGACATTGCCGTCGACGAGCATCCTCGGCACGCTCTGCGCCAGCGTCCATCGGGGATCCGCCAGATCCGCCGGCGCCTCCACGCGCTGCCAGAGATGGACCACCCCATCGTCGCCCCAGGTCAGGATGCTGGCGCCATCGTCGCTGAATCGGGCCCCGTCGATCGCCCCTTCGGCCTCGAGGATCTCCTCCAGGCTCAGATAGCGAAGCGTCGACCCGTAGCTGACATGCAGGCTGTGGACGATCTCTTCGTCCTGCGCGCTCACCAGGGCCTGGGCCAGGAGCTGGGCGGTGAGCAGCGGATCGCTCTCGGCGACACCTCGCGCCCGCTGCCAGTAGTTGAGCGAAAGGGTGTCCGACAGCTCCGAGCGCTGATCGAGGAGCAGGCCGAGGAACACCGCCAGAACCACCATGGCGACGGCGGCCACACCCAGCAGCCAGTTGCGGTTGCGGACCTTCTGCCGTCGCGCCTCGTCGAGGCGCCGCCGTTGCTCGACCTCTTCGCGCTGCGACTTTTCCTCGGCCGCCACGCTCTCCTCGAGAAACTCGCGCGTCAGCTCGAGCTCGTCCGTGGCCTCCTGGGCCCACACCCAACCGCCGGCCCTGGCGAAGGCGATCGCACGTTCGAGTCGCGCTCCACGCCAGAGGTACTCGGAGGCACGATTCTCGCGCTGCCACAGGGCGGCGCTCGCCTCCACCCGGTGGTGCACCAGAAGCGCCTCGCGATCGAGATCGAGCCAGTCGCGCAGGCGGTCCCAGGAGCGGAAGAGCGCCTCGTGGGCGACCTCGACCGAGGTGCCGCCGGCCGCTTCCCGAGCGATGAGAAGTCTGCGGTCGACGAACTTCTCGACCGTTGTCCGCGCCCGCTCGGGCAGCTCGCTCAAAAGCGTCGTCCGGCGCAGGTACTGCCCCTCGTCGGAGATCCTCACCAGCCGCAGGAAGGCGTGGCGCAGATGGGTCAGCTCGTCTTCGTCGAGACCTTCGGCGGCCCGTTCCGCCGCCTTCCTCACCGCGCCTTTCAGCCGTCCGAGGTCCTCGTACTCGTCGAGCTCGAGCAGGCGGTCGTCGGCGTACTTCTCGTAGAGCTCGCGGAGTGTGAAGGCGAGCAGCGGCAGCGACTCTCCGGAGCGCGTGTCGTCGAGCAACTCCTCCACCAGTCCGTCCTCGAGCTCCACGTCGGCGACCTGAGCCGGTCCCTCGATGATCTGGCGCAGCCGGCCCGGCCCGAGCGGCGACAGCGAGACACTCTCGAACTCGACCTCGACCAGACTGGCGTCCTGCTGGAAGGTCGGCAGGGAGTCCGAGCGCATGGTCCCGAGAACGAGAAGCGGCGACTCCTCGACCAGGAGTGCCTTGCGCAACATCGACAGAAACGATCGGGCCGGATGGTTCTCGGGGTGACCGAGAAGCTCCTCGAGCTGGTCGATGAAGAGAACGACCGTGGCCTCGCGGTGCGCCGAGCCGCGCAGCAGGTCCTCGAGCATCCCGACCAGCGCCTGCCCCGGATCGGAAGCACCGGTGAGCGCCGCCTCGATGTCGCGCCAGGAACGCGCCTCGCCCCGGGACGGGAGGGCATCCGCCAGCACGCCGGCGAGCTCCTTGATCGGCTCGGCCCGGGGCCGGAACGGCTCGAGCAGCAGCCAGTCCTCCGGATCCCGGCCGAGGCGAGGATAGATCCCCGCACGCACCAGCGACGACTTCCCCGAGCCCGACGCGCCCAGCACCAGCACCAGACGGGAGCGCTCCTGCATGCGCACCTGATTGAGCAGGTTGAGCGACTTGCGGATCTCCGGGCCGCGGCCGAAGTAGACCGCGGCGTCGGCCCGATCGAAGGCGAGGAAGCCCGGATAGGGCGGGCGCGACCGATCCCACTTGAACGAATCGTCGACGCCGACCCGGCGCAGCCCCTCTCGCAGCCGCTCGTAGCCCTCCTCCACGTCCGCGGTGAGATCGATGAACTGGAGTCCGAAGAGCAACGGGTGATCGTCGACCTCGCCCACCTTGAGCGGAAAGACGTCGCGGCCGAGCGCCCGCGCCTGGGAGATCTCGGCGAAGCACCAGTCCGAAGCCCTCGAGGCCTGACTCCACAGCACGACCATCACCCTGCACGCCCGGATCTTGCGATAGAGGTCCTTCTGCCATTCGACCCCCACACCCGTCCCGTCCTCGGGGTGGAAGGCGAGGTAGACGGAGTCGTGCCCCTCCCCGGCCAGCCACTCGCGGATCCTCTCCGCCCAGGCGCGGTCGGCCGAGTTGTGGCTGATGAAGATGGTGCTCATGGCTGCCCCGTCGCCCCGGTGGCGCTACGGCGCCGGCTCCTCGGGCTCCTCGGGTCGTGGGGTCTCGGGGGTCTCGGGGGCCTCCCGGTCCCCACGCTCCTCGTCGCCCTCGCGAGCGTGGCGGGCGAGGCTCTCGAGCTCGTCGGTCGTGACGACACCGTCGGCGACGGCCTCCTCGAGCTCCGCACCGAGCGCTTCGGCCGCCGGCTCCTCGCCGTTGCCGCCGAGCTTCTCAATCACCCGCTCGACCTCCCCGATGTGGTCCTTCAGGATCAGGTACTGGTTCTCGGTGATGTGGCCCTGATCGAGGTAGCGCTGGATCTTCTCGCGCTGTTCGGCGATCTTCGCCGCCAGGTCGTACTTGCTCTCGACATAGGTCGACAGGAGCTGCAGTGTCTCGTTGCGGATGGAGGTGAAGCGACGCTTCTTGCGCTGCGAGAGCCACGAGCCCACCGCGATCGAGGCCAGGGCGACGACGAGCCCGACGACGCCCCAGCGGTTGTCGAGGTTGTCGAAGAAGCCCTGCTCGTCTCCATCCACTTCCACAGCGGCTCCCCTGGCGACCTCGAGTGTGCTCTCCGAGGGCACCACGGCCTCCTCCCCGCCCTCCGCGGGATCGAACCTGGCGATGATCTCGGCGCCGCGAACGAAGTCCCCGCGGGGCCTGAAGACGGTGTTGAGGCCGGTCATCTCGACGATTTCGGCCCGCCCCAGCTCGATCGCGCCGCCGTCCGGCGGTCGGACGAAGAAACGGTAGGACTCCGGCGTCAGGCCGTCGTCGGTGCCGTAGGTGATGAACCAGCGCGAGCCGACGTTCAGGAGCCGCGCCTCGAGCGGGTGGCGCTCGAGCATGCGGGCGGCCACCATTCGCGGCAGCGCGTCGTCGAGTTGCGTGGCGCCGAGCTTGAAGGGATCGGAGCGCACCCCGTCGAGCGACAGGAGACAGACGAACTCACCCGTTCCGGAGCCGATGTCGACGCGCAGCTCGTGGGCGCCGCCCTCGGCCACGGGCTCGAAGCGACCTGTTCGCGCCAGTTCCCGCTCGATCCCGTCGCGGACCACGGCGAGGATGTCGCTCTCCTCCACCAGAGCGCGGCGGGCACTCTCCATCGCCTCGACATGGACCGCCACTTTCGGCGGGCTACGCACCATGCCCAGGTAGCGGCGCAGCGAGTTGTACTCGGAATCGGTGCGTTCGACCCAACCCGTGATGCCGAGCGGATTGTCGAAGAGCTCAGCGGCATTCGGGCTCATGTGCGCCGCCAGCATCAGCCGCTCGATCTCGGCGCGACGGGCCGGCGGTACCGATGGAGCGAAGACCCAGGCGTGGAACGGCAGATCGTAGGCCTCGATGGTGTCGAGCAGAGCTCGATCTCCGGCGTCGAGCGCTTCGAGGGCCGCGACGTCGATGGCGACGCCGTCCGCCTCGCCGCCGAGCAGAGCCTCGAGCGAGCGGTCGTGACCGCCCGAGAAGCCGTAGTCGATGAACTGGCCGTCCACCTCGGAGTCGAGCGTCAGGTGCTCCGGTATCCCGACGTCGAAGCCGTGCTCGCGGAAGATCCCTACCGGGTACTTGAAGCCCGAGGTCGATGTCGGCTTGACGAAGAGGAAGCGTCCATCGCGCAGGTCCGAGAGCGACCCGATGCCGCTGTCGGAGCGCACCACGATGGCACCGCCGTACGTCTCGCTACCGTCCACCCGATGGCTGGCGAAGACGTCGAGCTCGGGGAAGCTGAGCTTGGCCTCGAGGTAGGGGAAGGGGGTGAAGACGCCGACGTCGTAGTCGCCCTCGACGAGCCGGAAGGCGAGCGACCCGTCGGTCAGGATCTCGACGACCGGCTCGTCTCCGAGCTTCTCGGCCAGATACCCGACCAGCGGCGTGTAGCTGACGCGGACCTTCTCCTCGGTCTTGTACTTGATGATGCCGACGCGGAGTTCGTCCGCGGCGGAGATCGCCGCCAGCGAGCAGGCCAGGGCCAGGCCGAGCACCGCAATCCTCGACGCGACGACGCCGGCGAAGGCGATGGACGAAGCATCGTCTTTCCTCACGGCTGCTCTCGAGGCCCTCCGGAGAATCTCTGCCCAGGTCCGTCTATGCTAGATAAGGCTACCAGCTGAATTCTTAGACGGTCGTCGACGCCGTCTTTCCGGCACCAGCATGTTGCAGACGAATCCACAGGCGCTTCTCCAGCTCCGACTGGGCCGCTTCGTCCCGGTCTGGATCGACGACGTCAAGGAGCTCGAGGGCTTCGAGGTGACGCGCTGCCTCTATCTCTCACTGGCGATCGACGCGTCGAAGCGGGAGAGCCCGCTACATCTGCCGCTTCCGGAAGGCTCCCTGGGACCCGAGATGGGTCAGCTCGGGCTCCTCCTGTCATCGCTCGAGGCCGTGGTGACCGGACCGGCGCCGGGCGCCGAGTTCGAGAATGCCGACGACTTCGCCCGCCTCTTCGACCGGCTCGAGGAGGACGGGGACCGGGATTTCGAGCTCGGCTTCCTCTGGCTTCCCAACCGCATCGTCGAGCCGGCTCTGGCCGCCATCGCCGAGTCGCTCGAAAAGCCCGCGATGGAGGGTCCGGAGGCGAAGGGGCAGGTTCTCCGGGTCGAGGCCAACCTCTTCCTCGAGGCCCTTGCCGCGAGCCTCGAGGAACGCGTGCCCGGCGGAACCCCATTCGTGGAACGGGCGCTCGAGTCGACCGACTGGGCGCTCGAGGTCGTTCGGCCCTCTCTGGTCGAGACCGCGGCCTTGCTCGAGTTCTCCCGCCGCGAGGTCGAGACCGCCGGCCGGCGCCTCGCCGAGAAGCAGGAGACCACCGACGACGAAGTGCTCTGCTGGGTCCATCCGGAGCACGGCCTCATGCGCGGCGATCGCGCCCTGGGGAAGAACGGCGATGTCTGAGCTGCTGCGCGCCACCCTCATCGACGTCGGCTGGGGCGACTCGATTCTGCTCGAGACCGAGTGGGACGAGAACGGCGAGCACCATCACGCCTTCGGCCTCGTCGACTGCAACGACACGGCGAACAACCGGTCGGCGTTCCTCTTCGTCAAGAGACGGTTCGAACGGCTGGGGATGCTGGGCAAGGACGAGCAGGGCGTCGACCTACGTCCCGAGGGTCCCCTGTTCCAGTTCGTGCTGCTGACCCACGGCCATGCCGACCACGGCTCGGGAGTGCGGAGGATGATCCGGGAGTTCAAGACCCGCTGGTTCTGGTACCCGAAATCCGACCACCGCACTCTCGTCAGCAAGCTCGTCGCCTTCGCCAACCGGTCGTCATCGGTCGGAGCGCACCAGGCCGTCGACAACACCAAGGCCTTCGACCCGAGCCAGCCTCCGCCCTTCGGCCCGGTCGAGCTCTCGTTTCTGTGGCCACCACACAATCACATCGACATGCAGAACGAGAACCTCAACTCCGTGGTCCTGCGTGCGCAGCTCGGCGACGTGAGCTTCCTGTTCACCGGCGACGCCGAGGCGAGCGTGTGGCCGGAGATCACGCTACCCGACGACCTCGCGGTGATGCAGGCACCCCACCACGGCGCCGAGAACGGCCTCTTCGAAGGAACCGACACGCCCTGGCTCGATGCCCTGCCCTCCGGGGCGCTCGTTGTCATGAGCTCCCACGTCGTACCGCACCACCATCCGCACCCGGACGTGGTCGAGGCGCTGGACGGCGCCGGCGTCGAGACGCTGCGAACCGACCGGCACTACCATCTGGTGCTCGAGACCGACGGAACCGACGTGACGCGCTCTTACCACCACGAGACGCTCTGACGCGGCAGACCTCCTCGTCCCGCTACCCGGACTGAAGCGGCCGGCGCCTCTGCCGGCCGTTCTTCGGCAGGACGTCACCCCCGGGACGTCACCACTGCCCACTGAAGCGACCGCTCTCCCTGCCGACCGTTCTCGCGTCGATCGACGGCTGGCAGGGGCGCCGGCCGCATCAGGGAGCGATGCTCTAAGCTAGGGGAGGAATGAGCGGGTCGACGGCCCAGAGTCCTCCGGATGACTTCCTCCGGGACGTCGACCTGCGTGCGGGCCATCGCTTCTTCGTCGGACTCTGCGTCGCACTGCTGGCGCTCATCGCCGGATACATCGTCGCCCACGAGATGTTCGCTCGCGGCGACGGATCGTACCTCTGGAGGACCGGGTCGGCGCGCTACTTCGAGGTTCTCTTCTGGGCGGTCGCGGGAATCCTGGTACGGCTGATCCTCACGGTCGCCGGCTACCTGCGGCGCGGCAAGTTCTGCCGCAGCGGCCTCTACCTGCACTGGGCCCTTCTGATCTGCTCCCCGATTCTGACGGTCGTCTTCGTCGTCCTCTTCTCGACCATCACCATCCGGGCGCAGGGGATCTCGCTCGAGCTCTCCGACCCGCGCATCCAGGTCGTCGCCTCGTTCCTGCTCGCCGCCACCCCCTGGAAGCTCTGGGAGCGCCTGCAGTCGGTCGGCGAATCCATGGTCGGGAACGGGCCGAAGGCCTGAAGAGCGTCTCGACTGGAGGCGCGAGCAAGGCCGCAGCTTCCCCGTTGTCATCTCGACCGGAGGCGCGAGCAACGCCGCAGCTTCCCCGTTGTCATCTCGACCGGAGCGAGCGACAGTGAGCGCAGTGGAGATCCCACCTCGTCGCGGGATCTCTCCAACACGGCTCGCTCACGCTCGCCTCCGGTCGAGATGACAAGAAGGCGAGCCTCCCTCGAGCTCACCTCCGGTCGAGACGACAGGGCGGCAGCTACCGCCCCGTCACTCATGGGCGGATGCGAACGGGGCCCCCGAGCCCCGGCTACGCCCCGGCCAGGACCATCCGCTCGGTGACCCGGTACTCGCGGGCCAGATCGCGCAGGGTACGGCGGAGCTGGATGAGCTCCTCGCGCAACTCGGCGAGCCGCTCGCGCCGCTCCGCCAGTCGGTCGCGGGCGAGCTTCGAGTACTCGCTGTAGATCTGGCGGAACTGCCGGTAGGTCTCTTCGAGTCGCTCGTCGAGATCGTGCAGCAGGGCCGTGGCCTGGGTCGACAGATCGATCTTGCCCGCCTTCACCCGCTCTTCGCGCAGCCTCCGGCGCTCACGGAGCCTCGCCATGAGGATGGTCTCGTCACGGGTCCGCCGCAGGTTCCAGGTCAGCCCGACCTTGGAAAGGGCCCAGATCACCCACTTGCCCGGATCCCACTGCCAGAAGTTGACCCCGTTGCGATAGTCGGCCTGAAAGGCGTGGTGGAAGTTGTGGTACCCCTCGCCGAAGGTGAGAACCGCGACGATGGCGCTGTCCCGTGAGCTCTGGGTACTGTCGTAGGGACGGCGACCGATGGTGTGGCTCAGCGAGTTGATGAAGAACGTGGCGTGCTGGACGAAGACGATGCGCGCCCAACCGGCGATGAGGAATCCACCCAGGGCTCCGACCGCGACGGATGTGCCGTGCCAGGCGGCCCAGGCGGCGCCCACCGCTGTCGGCAGACCGAGCCCGACGCCGACGGCGAGCGGAATGTAGTAGCGGTCCTGAAAGCGAACCAGCGGGTCCTTGGCGATGTCGTCGACGTTCGACTTGGGCAGCTCGGGCACCCGGTAGCGCAGCAACCAGCCCATGTGGGCGTGGAAGAAGCCGCGCTCGATCGAGTGCGGATCGTAGGGATTGCCGTCCTTGTCGGTGTAGCGGTGGTGATAGCGGTGCTCCGATGCCCAGCCCAGGACGGAGGCCTCGAAGGTCGCCGCGCCGAACAGCAGGGTGCCCAGCCGGACGGGCCAGGAGGCGTCGAAGGAGCGGTGCGCGTACAGCCGGTGGTAGCCGACCGTGATCGAAAGTCCGGTCAGGTAGACCATGACGACGAAATGACCGACGTCGAACCAGCTCAAACCGTAGCGCCAGACGTACAGCGGCGTGCCGATCAGGGCCACGGCGAGCGAGCCGAAAAGGAATATCGCCGTCGTCCAGTTGATCGGTGCGTGGGTGTCCCTCGTCTCCATGCTCTCGCGTGCCCCCTCGGGATGATTCGTGATCCCAGATCGTTGTGCGCCCGCCGTCGCGGCTTGCGGGAGGTTATCATTGGCACCCGCCCCCCGAGGAGCGAAATGATCGGCCGCACGCTCTCCAACTTCGAGATCCTGGAGTTGCTGGGTCGGGGCGGATTCGGCGAGGTCTACAAGGCCCGCGATCGCCTGCTCGGACGGCTCGTGGCACTCAAGGTTCTGTCCGAGAAAACCGCCTCGGACCCGGAGTTTCGCGAGCGGTTTCTTCACGAGGCTCAGGCCGCGTCGAGCCTCAATCATCCGAACATCTGCACCATCCACCAGTTCGGCGAAGCCGACGGCCGCGCCTTCATCGCCATGGAGCTGATCGAAGGCACGACGCTGCGAAAGCACATCCGCGGCGACCCTCTCTCGAAGGACGAGGCGATCGCCATCGCCATCCAGATCGCCGACGGACTGGCCGCGGCCCACGCCAAGGGGATCGTGCACCGCGACATCAAGAGCGCCAACGTCTCCCTGACCCAGGACCAGCAGGTGAAGATCCTCGACTTCGGACTCGCCAAGGGCGGCTTCGAGGGCATGACCGCCGGGGACAGCGAGGCCCTCACGCTGGCCGCGACCAGGGAAGGGGCGCTCGTCGGAACGGTCGACTACATGTCGCCCGAGCAACTTCTCGGCAAAGCGGTCGACCACCGCTCCGACCTCTTCTCGCTCGGCATCGTCTGCCACGAGATGCTGACCGGCCAACTCCCCTTCCAGGGCGACTCGGTGTTCGAGAAGGCGAGTGGAATCCTGCACGTCAACCCTTCGTCGTTCCTGCGCCTGCGCGACGCCGCCTCGGCCGACCTGGTGTCGATCGTGGTGAAGCTGATGGCGCGCCGGCCGGAGGACCGCTGGCAGTCCGCCGACGAGGTCGCGGCCCGGTTGGCCCGCCTGGTCGATAGCTCCAGCGCCACCTCTTCTGGATTGAGCCGCTCGGGAATCGCCTCGGCGCTGGCGCATCGTCGAACCGGCGAGTCCGAAGGACCGTCGATCGCGGTGCTCCCGTTCCGGAACATGAGCACCGACCCGGAGAACGAGTTCTTCAGCGACGGCCTGGCCGAGGAGCTCACCAGCGACCTGGCCAAGATCGAGGGTCTGAGAGTCGCCTCGCGCACCTCCTCCTTCGCCTTCAAGGGCCGCAGCACCGACGTGCGCGAGATCGGATGGTCCCTGGGGGTGCGCAACCTCATCGAGGGAAGCGTGCGGCGTTCCGGCGACAGGGTGCGGGTGAGCGTCCAGATGATCAACACCGGCGACGGCTACCAGATCTGGACCGAAACCTACGACCGCCACCTGGACGACGTCTTCGCCCTCCAGGACGAGCTCACCCGGACGATCGTCGACAATCTCAAGGTCGAGCTGGTCGGCGGCGACAAGCCGCTCGGCGGGCGACGCCACACCGACGACGTCGATGCCTACAACCTCTACCTAAAGGGGCGCTACTTCTGGAACCGCCGCTACGCGGAGGGGTTGCAGCGCGGCATGGAGCTCTTCCAGCAGGCGATCGAGCGCGACCCGGAGTTCGCGCTCCCCTACGCCGGACTCGCCGACTGCTACAACATGATGGCCTTCTACAATTTCATCCCGCCCAGGGTCGGCTTTCCACAGGGCAAGGAGGCGGCCCGCAAGGCGCTCGAGCTCGATCCCGAGCTGGCCGAGGCCCACGCCTCGCTCGGTTGGGCACGGAGCTTCTTCGACTGGGACTGGGCCGGCGCGGAGCGCTGTTTCGCGCGGGCGCTCGAGGTCGATCCGGATCTCGGTCTGGCGCATTTCTGGCGCGCCTTCCTGCTGACCGCGATCGGACGTCCCAAGGAGAGCCTCGAGGCGATCAAGACGGCGCGACGGCTCGAACCGTTGTCGGCGCTCATCAACGGCGGCACCGGGTACCTGCTCTTCTTCCACCGCAGTCCCGAACGGGCCATCAAGGAGGCGGAGATGGCCCTCGAGATGGATCCGACCTTCCGTGCCGCCCACACGTTCCTGGGCTGGAACAACATCCTCCGGGGCGACTTCGGGGCGGCGCTCGAAGCGTGGCAGACGACGCTCGACCAGATGCCCAGCCTGACCGTCGCCGAGGCGCTGGTGGGTTACTGCAAGGCACGACTCGGCGACATCGAGGGGGCGCGGGCGATCGAGGCGCGACTGGTCGGGCGCAGGGAGCTCGACGGCCAGCCGGCTCCCTACCTCTCCCCGCACGCCATGGCCGTTCTCTCCCTCGGTCTCGGCGAGCCCGACCGCGCCTTCGAGTGGCTCGAGCGTGCCTACGAGGAGCGCAACAACTTCCTCTGCTTCCTCGCCGTCGACCCCGCCTTCGACGAGATCCGCGACGACCAGCGCTTCAACGACCTGCTGCGCCGCGTCGGACTCCCCCAGGCGATCGCCGACGAAGACCTCCCCACCCAGATCGTATAAACCCGCCAGCTCGCGAAGCGAGCTGTCGAAAACGACTGTCATCTCGACTGCAGGCGAGCACCGCGAGCCGAAGCGGAGAGATCCCTCTCCGTCGTCGAAACCCCCTGAAACGGCCGCTCTAGCAGCCGAACGTCATCTCGACCGCAGGCGAGCATCGCGAGCCGAAGCGGAGAGATCCCTCTCCGCCGCCGACGTCCCCTGGAGCGGACCGTTCAGAGCGCCCGGTAGACCCCGACGTTGTCCGATGCCGTCCCCGCCGACTTCTGGAACACCACCCGGAAGCTCTCGAGCGTCCCCGTACTCCGCATCTGGTGGGCGCACCCCCAGAGGTACATCTGGAACAACCGGAACACCTTCTCGCCGAACTCCCGCCCCAGCCGATCGCGCGCGGCCTCCAGCCGGCGCGCCCAGGCGCAGAGCGTCAGGTAGTAGCTGTGGCGGTCGTTGTGCACCGCGACCGGCTCGAAGGCGGTCCGGTTGGCGGCCGCGAGCAGGTCGGGCAGTACCACCGGCGTATGGTTGCCCGGGAAGACGTACTGGTAGGTGAACGAGCGCACCTTGAACTTGCGGCGGTTGGCCGCGAAATCCATGTAGACGTAGCCGTTCGGCTTCACCAGCCGCTCGAAGCGGCGGAAGAGTCGCTCGTAGTCGGGCAGGTGCTCCATGACACCGAGGAGGATCACGGCGTCGTACATCTCCGGACCACCGTCCCTGGATCGAGGTCCCTCGTACTCGTAGATGTTGGCGTAGCGCACGCTCAAGCCGCAGGGCATGTCGTGACTCGAGGCGAAGTCCTCGAGGTAGGCGCGCTGCTCGTGCGACAACGTCAGCATCGTCGAGTTGACGCCCCGCCGACCGGCGTAGCGCTCGAAGGCCCCCCAGCCGGCACCGACATCGAGCACTTCCGAGCCCTCCCCCAGCCGGCAGACCTCGAGGATGTAGTCGAGCTTGTTGCACACCGCCTCTTCGAGTGTCTCGTCGTCGGCCGTGTAGAGAGCCTGGGAGTAGAGACCGACCTCCCGGTCGAGGAAGGTGAAGTAGAACTCGTTGCCGTGGTCGTAGTGCTGCGGGACCCATTCGTTGTCGGCCTTCACCTGGCCACCGAGCATCGGACGGAGGAACCGCCACAGCGACAGCAGGGGATGGAAGTCGCTGAACGAGTCACGCAGCGCCATCGCCAGCACGAAATCGCCACTGACGTCGAGATCGCCGTCCATGTAGGCCACCGCGATGGCGTTCTCCTGGAGTGACGCCAGGGCGCCCGCGCCCCGCTTCGATCGGATCGCGATCCGAAACGCCGCCGGGTCCTCGGCCGCCCTTTCGGAAGCCAGCCGATGCACCGACCCGTCCTCGAGCTCGATCTCGAAGGCGGTCGCGTCGGAGGTGGCGATCCGCTTCGCCATCATGCGGACGAACGCCGGCGCCTTCGCACCGCTCTTCTCTTCTACCTCGACAAGACCCGGATTCCGAGGCTCGGTGAGCATGCTGGGGTCAGGATACTAGACGCCGACCTCCGCTGAGCCTTCTTCCTCGTCATCCCGACCGGAGCGACCGCTGCCCCCTTTGTCATCACGACCCGAGTCGAGCGATGCGACCGCTTCCCCGTTTGTCATCTCGACCGGAGCGAGCGAGAGCGAGCGCTTCCCCGTTTGTCATCTCGACCGGAGCGAGCGAGAGCGAGCGTAGTGGAGAGATCCCACCTCGGCGCGGGATCTCCACTACGGCTCGCCACCGCTCGCCTCCGGTCGAGATGACAATGGGGACAGCTCCGGTCGAGGGACAAGCGGTTGCTGCCCTCCTCTCCGGTCGAGATGACAAGAACTGAAGCGGCCGGCCTCCGTGCCGGCCGTTCCGCATCGACCACCCGCGGCCGGCAGGGGCGCCGGCCGCTTCAGGAGAGAGCCACGGCGCCGAGGGCAGGGCCGAGGCGGCCGGCCATCGCCGATGGCCGTGCGATCAAACCACCCACGCGTAGCTCAGCTTGACGAACAACGTCCGATCCCGCTGCGTCAGATCGAAGTCCCCCGTCCCGACCCGATTCTCCGAATAGCCGACGAAGACCACCGTCTCGGCGTTGAGCTTGTAGGAGAACAGAAGCTGCGTGAAGGCATGCTCGAAGTCGGGCTCGACCTCGTCCTCGTAGAGCGCCGGATTGCGCTCGATGTCGCGGTACTGGACGATCGCGCGCACGAACGTGCGCACGTTGAACTGGTAGACCAGCCGCAGCTGCGACAGGTTGGCGTCGAACAACCGCCCCCCATCGACGTCGAGACGCTGGAAGGTGTGCTCGAGCTGCAGGTTCACGTGGCGCCCGAGCTTCACCTCGATCTCGGGCTCGATGAGCAGCTGCTCCGCGGGCCGGTTGTTGGCGTAGTCGATAGCGTCCCCGCCGAGGCCGAAGATGTGGAACCCGACGCCACCGCTGGGCTGCATCCCGAACGACAGCAGGGCGCTGTTCATCCCCTCGTAGAGCACGCCGCTGAAGTACTCCTTCTCCTGTCCGCCCTCGACGTACAGGAACGACTGGAGCGGCCCGGAGACCTGGTAGGAGAGCGAATGGGTCTCGTCGGTCAGCTGACCCTCGTGATCGTCGATACGGATCCCGTGGTAGGCGACACTCTGCCGGTTCCACCAGGTCTCCTTACCCTCCTTGGGCCAGAAGGTCCGCTGCAGGACGGCCGCCCCGCGCTTGATGTCGACCCGCGGCTCGAAGCCGAAGTCGGCGCGAAAGCCCGGGTCGTAGTCGCGCCAGCGCAGGAACCACGACCAGTTGCGCGCCTGGTGGCTGTAGAGCACCTCGAGCGCTCCGTCGTCGAACTCCTCGTCGGGTTGGTCGAACTCCTCGGCCACCTCTTCGGGGTAGAGCGTCTGCGAGCGCAGGTACTGGAAGCTCACCGTGTCGGTGTCCGAGAAGCGCAGGAAGCCGTCGATCCCGCCGACCCGGTTGTGGTACGAGTCGCTCTCCCGCCCCGTGTAGAGGAGCCCCAGGGTCGATCCCTCGCCGATGTCGCGCCGGTAGCGCACGACGCTGCCCAGCACATCCTCGTCGATGGTGGTGAACGACGAGGACTGGTTCGACGGAATGACCAGGTTGTTGGTCGTGTCCTGGGTCGCGAAGAGTCCGACGGCGTTCTTCCCCTGCTTTCCCGTCACCTTGGCACCCCAGTCGGGGTCCGCGACCGTGCGCGTGAAGACCCCGTCGATGAGCGTCGAGAAGAAGTCGATGCCTTCGAGAAAGAAGGGCCGCTTCTCGGGGAAGAAGAGGGCGAAACGATTGTTGACGGCGAGCTGCGCCGCGTCGGCCTCGACCTGCGAGAAGTCGGGATTGATCGTAGCGTTCAAGGTGTAGTTCGGGGTGATTCCCCAGCGGATCGACAGGCCCGGATCGGCCTCGCCGTCGCCCTCCTCGAGCGAGCCGTCGGGAAGCTCCTCGCGCCTGTCGGTGCGGTTGCCGGTGAGCGTCGGCGTGATCACCAGGTTCCGGCCCGGTTGGATGTCCTGGAAGCCCTCGACCTTGGCCGCCTGGCACAGGACGCACGAGTTGCTCCGATCGCGCGGCGTGTTGGCGATGCGGTGCCGGGCGCTCCTCGGGTAGGAGCGCCCGATGTCGAAGCCCCAGGTCTGCACGCCCTCGCCGGCGGCGAAGCGGAGCTGGTTCATCGGGATGGCGATCTCGATCTCGTAGCCCTGGTCGGTCAGGCGACCGGCCGAGTCCCACAGCACGTCCCAGGAGAAGTCCTCGACCCCGTCGATCTGCGAGAAGATCGCGTCCGCCTGCACGCCCAGCGGATTGATCCGGAACTGGAAGGCCCGCCGTTCGTCGTTGAAGGTGTCGATCATCAGAACCACGTGATCGTCCTGCACGAAGGTGTTGACTTCGTCGCGGTCCATCAGGTGCGCCCGCACCGCCGTCGGGTCGGGGTCGTGCGCGAGCCAGGCGACGTAGAGGTTGTTGTCGTCGTAGGTGATGAACACTTCGGTCTCGACCGGCGGCTCGACGTTCTCGCCCGGGAACCACTCGTAGTCGAGCGTCACCCGCAGCGCGTCCTTCCAGGCCTCGTCCTCGATCGCGCCGTCGATCTTGATCGGGCCCGAGGCACGCGAGACCGTCTCGTCCGGGAGACGTCGAGCTGCTCCCGGTTCCGCCGTATCGATCGACGCACCGGTCTCCTCCTGAACCACGGCCTCCTCCTGAACCACGGTCTCCTCCTGCCCCACGGCCGGCCCTCCGCCCGCGGCAGCCATGAACCACAGGGCCGACGCCATCGCCGCCCTCGTCAACCGACTCCCTGTTCCCCTCCGATCGAACCTCACTGCTCCCCTCCGTCCGGCGCGCGCACTCCCCACGCTCGGATTAGACGCACGAAACGGCTCAGGCGTTGGCCCGCCGCTGGACCATCGCGCGGCGCGCATGCGACACCCGCGGACGACCCCGGTAGTTGGACGATCCTATGTACGGTGGCGTGGCCCGCGGGTTGCGCCGGATTCCTCGAGCGCCGGCGTCACGAGAGGCGGGGCGCTAGAGATTCCCGGCTTCGGAGATCAGGCCCGCGAAGTCCGCTGCGAGATCCGCGAGGTCGACGCCCGAAGAGAGCCCCTCGAGGGCCCTGTCGATCCGGCCCAACTTGGCGCTCGCCGCGGCAGGCAGGTCCGGATCGCCGATCTCGGCGCGAAGCTCGCGCATCGCCCCGCTCGCGAGGACTCGGTCGTTGCCTGTCGCCGCCGCCACACGGCCGGCTTCGGCCCATTTGCCGAGCGCGTAGTAGCCACCCGCGGCGATCTCCCCAACGGACTCCGCCGCGAGGCGGCTCGTCTCGAGCAGCTCCGAGGCTGACGCGCCCGATTCGAGCTGGCTCTCGAGCTGGTCGTAGAAGAGTCGGATGTGCTCGGCACCGTCGAACGAGCTTCCGAGATCCGAGACCTCTGGCAGCAGGCCGCGTGCCCCCTCGGTGTCGCGAGTGCGCAGGGCGAGCTCGAGATCCACCAGGCGCACACCCAGCCTGAAGGCTCGCTCCGGCTCCGAGAGTCCCAGGGAGTAACCGCCGCCACCCCGCGAGTAGGACCACCGGCTCCCGTCGAAGGAGTCTGCCGAAGCACCTGCCGAGCTGAGGCTCTCGGCAAGCGCGACGACGCTCGTGTCGTCGCCCGCCAGGCCGAGCCAGGAGGTGCGAGACACCGTGACGGCAAGCACCGCGACGATGACGGCGGCCGCCGCCAGCCAGCCATAGCGGCGCACCGGGCTCTGAGTGG
The DNA here is from genome assembly GCA_965223875.1 of Candidatus Multivoradales bacterium. GTDB lineage: Bacteria > Acidobacteriota > Thermoanaerobaculia > Multivoradales > JAHEKO01 > CBDCXS01. The sequence goes on from OZ245024.1 coordinate 1,613,523, forward strand.
TGGCGGCCGCCGCGGGGAACGCCTCCACCTCGGCGACGGGCTCCGCCTCCACCTCTGCCGGACCCTCCTCCAACTCGGAGACACCCGGCGCGTCCTCGAGCTGGAACCGCATCGTCTGCGCCACGACCTCCCGACACCGGTCGCAATCGGCCACATGCGCCACGACCCGCTCACGATCCGCCCCGGTCAGCCGACCGTCGACGAACGCCGCCAGATCCTCCAACTCAGGATGTCGTTGTATAGATCCGCCCTCGGTCACTGCCTGCCATCCCCTTCGGTTTAGACGGACGCCTCCGGACCCTTCCCCGCGGGGCCATAGTCGATGGCGAGGTCCGAGCCCTCCCACCCCAGGAGGTCACCGACGACCTCCCCGGAAACACCGCGCTCCTCCATCGAGCGGCGGAGCTGCCGGTACATCCGATCGAAGCGTGTGAACAGCCGACGGCGCTCCAAGCGGAGTGACTTGGCGATATCGGTGACGCTGATCCCATCGTCGATACGTAGCCTCAACAGAAGCCTCTCGTCCGGCTCGAGAAGACCGATCGCCTCGTTGAGCACCTGGCTGGTCTTTTCAAGAGCCTTCGTACGCTCGACCTCCTCGAGGAGACGGTCAGCCCCCTCCTCGCCTGGCACGTGCTCGAGGACTTCGGTGTTCTCCCTCGTCCTCGGCGGACGACTCGGGAGCTTCTCGACCATCGCGGCCAGCTCCTGAGGACTCTCGGACACTCCCCGGTTGGTGACGAGCATCTGGATCGCTTCCTCCGAGCCCAGCCGGTCGCGGCTGATGAGCGTCTCGAGCTGGACCGCGACATCTCCCATGCGCCGAGCCGCCGCCGAAGGTCGCCACTTCCCCCACTTGGCGATCCGGTAGTCCCTGAACAGATTGTGGATCACCGTCGTGAGGTAGGTCGACAGACTGGACCGACCTTGAAAACGCTCCAGAACCCTGTAGTCGTTCTCGATCAGCTTGAGCTTGACCTCGGCCGCGAAGTCCTCCGCCTCGTCACCATAGCAACAGTTCCTCCGACAGATTGAGGAGATCACGCGCTCGATCAGCGGGAGCTCGGAGAGGAAGAGCGCTTCCAGGTCGGCCGGGGGAGACACTGGCGAAGAATTCTAGCGAAACCGGTGCCGACAGGACCGTCTACTATTCTCGGAGTCGAGTCGCACCGAGAGGAGACGCGCCATGCCGACCCGCAAGACCGAGATCACCGACGAGTTGTCGCTCGCGCTCTTCTCGACGTCGAGGTACCTCGATCGCGACGCCGCCCGGAAGCTCCATCTGCTCATCCCGTTCGACGTGGTCCTCCAGGACCCGCTGGTGATCGCACAGAACCCGGACCTGGCGACCGACGACACCTTCGAGGTTCGCTGGGAACCGGGCATCACCGACGGTCCGACCAGCGCGCGGTTCGCCGTCGTCGACTACAACGGCGACACCGGCCGTGTCACGGCGCCGGCGCGCTGGGATTCCAGCCGCCGGAAGTTCGTCAAGGGGCGGACCGCCCTCGACACGCGCCATCTCGACCAACCCCAGTTCCGGCAGGTCAACCTCTGGGCGCTGCTTCAGAACGCGCTCGAGTTCTACGAGGGCGGCTCGGGGCTCGGGCGCCCCATCCCCTGGGGATTCGAGGGCAACCGACTGACTGTCGTCCCCCACGCCGGTTACGGTGAGAACGCCTTCTACGACCGCAAGAGCAAGTCGCTCCAGTTCTACTACTTCGGCACCGAGACCGACCGCGTCTACACCTGTCTTTCGGCCGACATCGCGTACCACGAGTTCGCCCACGCGGTGCTCGACGGTGTCCGTCCCTACTACTCGGAGAGCCCCTCGGTCGAGACCGGCGCCTTCCACGAGTTCATGGGTGACATCTCGGCGGTGCTCCTGACGCTGCGCAACAACAAGTTCCGCGGCGTCATCGCCGAGCAGACCGACGGCGACCTGAGCGCGGCGCGCAATCTCTCCTCGATCGCCAGCGAGTTCGGCAAGCGCACGACCGGCCGCGACTACCTCCGCTCGGCGAAGAACCGGGTGACCATGTCGGCGATCGAGGGCGTGACCAGCGTTCACACGGTCTCCCAGGTGATGACCGGGGCGATGTTCGACATCCTGCTGGCGCTCACCGGCCGCTACCTCGAGCGGCAGAAGGCGGACCACAAGGCGGGCAGGCGCAAGAGCAAGCCGTCGGCCAAAACCTGCTTCTGGAACGCCATCCAGCGCATGCAGCGGATGACCGTTCAGCCGCTCGACCTGCTGCCGCCGGTCGACGTCGCCTTCAGCGACTACGCCCGGGCGGTGCTGCGAGCCCATCAGCTCGCCAACCCGCTCGATCCGCACGACTACTTCGGGATGATGCTCGACGTCTTCGTCGCGCGAGAGATCCTCGACGAGACGGACCGTGCCGAGCTCACCGCCGACCGCTACCTCTACCAGCGCGAGGCCTTCCCCGTCTTCCACGACATCGACTCGATCTCGCGCTCGCGAGCCGCCGCCTACCGCTTCCTCAACGACAACCGCGAGGCGCTCTACATTCCGCTCGGCACCGACATCGTCGTCGCCGACCTCTACGACGCCAACAAGTACGGCCGCGAAGCCATCCGGCTGCCGCGCCAGATCGTTCTCGAGTACGTCTGGCGCGAGGACGTCGCGCTCGACGACTCGCGCTTCGGACGCTTCAAGGGCCAGGTGACGACGATGCTCTGTGGCGGCACCCTGGTCTTCGACGACAAGGGCAATGTGCTGTCGTGGACGCGCAAGCCGGGCACAGGGATCGCGGCCGACGAGGTGCGGCTCGGCTGGCCCGAGCGGCGCGAGTCGAACATCAAGCAGGCCTGGTACACGGAGCTCGCCGACGGCCAAGCGCGCCGGGAGGCCTTCCTCGACGGCCTGGCCACCCGGATCGCCCGCGGCCAGATCGGTCATACCAGCGAAGGCCAGAAGGGGATGATCGGCGCGCGGGTGCCGCCGATCACGGCCGAGCGCCGGGAGGGCACCGTGCGCTTCCTGCTCTCGCCCCACCTCCACATCGCCGGCGACGACCACGACGAAGAGACCGGAGAGAGACAATGGCAGATCAGCTCCTAGTCCGCGCCTACAACGTCGGCGTCGGCGACTGCATCTACGTCCGTATCCCGAATCGCGACGAGCCCTTCCACGTCCTGATCGACTGCGGCCGCAAGGGCAGCGCCGACATGCTCGCCACGGCGCTCGCCCACCTCGAAGAGAACCTGCTGCCCGAGGGGTCGGTCCCCGGCAAGAAGCGCCTCGACCTACTCGTGGTGACCCATCGCCACGAGGACCACATCAAGGGCTTCGACCCGGACTCGTTCACCGACATCGAGATCGGCAACATCTGGCTCTCGGCCGCGATGAACCCCGAGCATCCCCAGGCCGAGCGCGCCCACGCGCTCCATTCGCTGGCCCGCGACGAGATGCGCGCCGTCGCGGCGCAGGGGCTCGCCCTCTCGCCCGAGCTCGAAGGGCTGGTATCGCTCTACGGCATCCGCAACGACGGCGCCATGGAGGCCCTGCGCGAGACCTTCCCGCGGGCCAACGGCATCGAGCCCTGCTTCGTCCACGCCGGCATGTCGTCAAGGAGCGGCGAGGCGAGAATCCGCGAGCTCAGAGACGCGACGATCCGCGTGCTCGCCCCGGAGCGGGACATCGACGGCTTCTACCTCGGCGAGGAGGCCGACGAGACCCTGCGCGCCTTCATCGCCGGCCGTTCCGCCTTCGCCCGCGGCGCCCGGCCCCAGGGCGACCCGCCGACCAACATCAGCGGCGCCGACTTCCGCCTCCTCCAGTCCCGCATGCTCTCCTCCGCCTTCGCCTTCGCCGAGAAGGACTCGAGCATCCAGAACAACATGAGCGTCGTGCTCCTCATCGAATGGGGCGGCAAGCGCCTGCTCTTCGTCGGCGACGCCGAGTGGCACGGCAAGTTCCGCCAGGGCAAGCACAACGGCAGCTGGGAGGTCATGTGGAAGAAGCGCAAGCGCTGGCTCGACGACCCCATCGACTTTCTCAAGGTCGGCCACCACGGCAGCATCAACTCCACCCCCCGCGACCGCGACAAGGGCGACGACTACGAGATCAACCAGATCTTCAACGCCATCCTGCCGCTGCCCGCCGACGGTGAGCAGCCGACCGCCCAGGCCGTCGTCTCCACCGAGCGCAGCTACTACAAGCCGATCCCCGAATCGGATCTCCTGGTCGAGCTCGGTCGCCGCGTCAGCAACACCCGCGACTACAAGGCCGAGTTCGACCGCACCGGCCTCGATCCGGCCACCGAGCTCAAACACTTCCAGGAGGAAGAGGAAGACTTCCTCGACAAGCCCCAACCCCTGCGGACCGACCTCGAGAAGATGTTGCTGGGGCGAGACTTCGTCGACGTGGTGCTCGACTCGGCCGACTGACGCGGACCGGCCGACTGACGCGGAACGGGACGACAACGCCCGGCCTTGTCACCTCGTCGGAAGCGACCAACTGACTTCCCACCTTGTCATCTCGTCCTGAGCGACCACCCGACACCCCCCTTGTCATCTCGACCGGAGCGGCCAGCTGACGCCCCCATTGTCATCTCGACCGGAGCGGCCAATGGCCGCGGAGTGGAGAGATCCCACGCATCCGTTGAAGAGCACCTGGGCGCACCAGGACTAATCCAGAACTCCCCCTGAAGCGACCGGCCCCCCTCGAACTGAGGGTATGGCGTGCCGGCCGTACTCCGATCACCGGCGGGATGCCTCCGGCAACCCGCCTCCACGCGGGACGACGGAGAGGAGTAGCCTCCCTGCCAACTACTCCTCCCCGTCCTTCCCGCCTTCTTTCCCTTCGTCCCCGCCGTCCTCGTCCCCGCCATCCCCACACCCGTCGTCGCCGTCACCCCCGCCTTCCCCACCATCGCCATCGCCATCCCCGTCCCCGTCCCCGTCAGAGTCGGAATCGCCTCCATCTCCGCCTCCCCCGAGAATCGGCTGCGTCGGATCCTCGGGCTCGGGCTCGGGCTCCGGTTCCGGCTCGGGCTCGGGCTCAGGCTGCGGATAGATCAACCCGACGAACGCCCGATCGAGATCCGACAGATCGAGCCCGCCAGGAATCGGCAACCCGTCGATCGTCACCTCCCCCGGCACCTGATAGGCCATGATCGAGTTCGGGTCGGACACCGAGGTACCGATCAACGACGACTCCTCGAGCGGCGTCAGCACCTGCCGCACGATCTGCGCCTCGCTCCATCCCGTCAGCCGCCGGTAGTACCGGATCGCCTTGTCCCGATCGATCCGCTCCACCAACTCCCGCCGCATGTGCTCGTGCGGAAAGCCGAGCGTGTGCCCCGCCTCGTGCCGCACCACCCGGAAGAACTCCGAGTCCGACGTCGCCATCGTGAACTCCTGCAGATTCATCGTCTGTCCCAGCGGCCCCTCGAACATCAGAATGTCGGTCCCCAGGAACGACCAGTACCCGTTCCACTCCGGCTGCGCCATCCGCTCCCGGTTGATCCGCACCTGAGCGCCCTGCGCATCCGCCGTCTCCACGAACTCGATGTTTGCCGTCTCGTTCCACGCGTTCATGTGAAACAGAATCCGGGTGCGCAGGTCCGTCGACGGATTGTCCAGAAACCCCACCGTCAGCCGCACCCCGCCTGCGCCCCAGTACTTGGCCGTCGTGACCGCCAACGCCTCGGGCGTCGGCGCGAAGTCGGGCACGACCCCGGCGAGATCCTCCAGGGAGGAACGGTTCTGGGGATTGATATCGACGGCGGCGTCAGCGGCGGCGACGGCTCTATCGGGGGGGAGGGTGCGGGGGGTGCACGTGATGATGTCTGACATCGTCGAAGTCCTCCTTGCTGAGATTGCTCATCACTTGACGTCGCGCCACCGTTCGAACCGAAGAGAGTCGCGAGCGAGGGTGCTGCTGGGTCCTCAGATGTATTGACGACCCACTCGGCCCGTTTTCTGTCGCTCTCCCCGTCTTCGAGTGGATTGACCGAGCTCAGCGCCGTCACAACTCGGACAGAGCGGCCTCCAGGAACTGGTATGCCGTTTCATCGAGGCGATCGTCGCGCCGTGACAGCAGATCGGTAACTCGGTCGGGAGCTACCAGTGCCAAGGCTCGAGCTGCTCTCGCCCGAACTCCCATCACAAAAGCCTCCAAGTACGATGACTCCGCCGAGTCGCCACACGCCGGGATCCTCTCCAGATTCAATCGGTTCAGGAAGCTGGTCGCGCCCGCAATCGACGCGTCAGACGGGCCATCGTCAAGCGTACGCTCCAGAAAAGGTGCCAAGACACCACGGGTGGCAGGACCTCCCTTTTCCTCGCCGCTCAGCTCGGGAGGATCGATTCCTTCGAGGTAGTCTCGATAGATGTCGGTGAGGAACTGAGCCGCCGAACGTGGTGCGTCCGGCGACTCGACCTCCGAGGTGAGCTCGCGAAGCCCTTGCTTCGGATACCTCGCTTGGTGCTCGGAGCAGGCAGCACAGCCGACTTCGTCGCGTGGCAACCTTTCGCAGGTGCCGGCCAAATGGAAGAGCGGCCCGCCGCTGGCCCGCAGTGCAGCTCTCGATTGTTCGTGCCGGTTGATCCAATACAGCTGGCCTGGCGTCAAGTCCACCCCACTGGGGTTCATGAACATCAAGTTGCCTTGAGGAGCATGCTCGCTGGTCATTTGACAGAGGCTGAATGCGTGGCCCAACTCATGCGCTAGGACATGCGGCCCTGCCCACGGGCCGATGAAGACTGCCCAATCGTAGTTGGCACAGAAGAAGCCGTTGCTATCCGTCTCGCTGTTGTCGAAGAACGCAACGACATCACTACCAGGAGGGGGTTCACTGTCGAGACCGTGGCACCTCCTCCTGACGTCCGAGGTCTCTTCAAATCGAGCGGCAACCCTGATTCCAGCACCAGTGGAATCGAAGATGTGATTGGACAACGCGACTGCACACTTGGCCCGCTCCAAAGATGAGTCCTCCAGCGGATAGGACTGGGTTCCACGCAGCAAGACGACCACTTCCATCGGCTCCCCGAGATCAAGAAGCCTCGGCCAAGTACCTCTCGATCCGCCCAAATCCGGCACATGCGCCACGGCATCGCCACTGGAGAATGCCGTAATCGAATGCGTCGAGGCGTCGAGCATGCCAACCGTCACACGTTGACGCCCGTGAAGAAAGCGATGCCGACACCCACCGCTGTCTGGGCACGACCAGAGCAGGGCCAGTACCGAATCTCCCAAGGCATTGTTGCTAAAGATCAAGTCCTCGCTCGAACCTTCCGACACAAGGCCGCTCGACTGCATGCAGTTTCGGAAAGTGAAGGCTACCGAGTATCGGTTGACCACCACACGAGTGTTATCCACGGCGAGGACAAGAACCTGCCGAACCCGAACCGAAGCACGGTCTCCGGGCGCGGGGAGGTCCCTGCCGCCACTCCAGGGTAGGAAGATACGCGCTCGGTCGGAGTAGTCTGCAGGCCAACCGTCTCGCCACACCTCGACGTGACCGGAGTAGATCTGTCGGCGAGATTGTCTCGACCCGACACTCTCCTGCCCAACCCGGTCGGATTCGCGTTGGAACTCGATCATTAATCCTCGAGCTCCAAGGTCGATCTCGAACTCGAGTTCTAGACGGCCATCCCCCTCATAGTCGGGCAGACACCCCTGGAGTTCGCAGCCGACCACAACAGGTGGGGGGTCAGGGGGTGGGATGGCCGAACCCCATACCGGTCCCTCCCCCGATTCGAAGGTCTCGACGCAGACAGTATGCGACTCATGGATCTGAAACGCCAGGGCAGGAGCGACAGTGCCAGCGGGTAACACCAAGCCAAGGGACAGGAACCCCAGTGCACGCCAAGGCAACCCGGGTATCACGGCCTATCCAAGTAGCAATCGGGTGAGTACATCCGATCCTCGTCGCAACATGGTTCTTTGCTGTCTCCATCGGCAATGCAGCACTTGTGGTAGTCCTTCGGCGTGCAGGTGCCATAGGGGGAGCACGCAGGATTGTTGGCACGCGCGCCGTCCGGCGCGAACTCCATCGGTACCAGACGCCCTATGGCGGGGTACTGGCTCAGCAGTCCCAGGTAGGCCCACGAGTGATCCGCGTCGCTTCGAAACGGTGTGGTCGTGCCAACTGGCATCTCTCTCCCGACGGGGTGATTGTCCAAGCGGAGCTCGACTACCGAGTGCTGCGAACCCTCTATCTTCATCAGCTCTGTGCTACTGCCGCCGTCGAACGGACGGAACCACAGGCTCGCCTGTCCGTCGACAGTGAGATCCACAGCGACCGTTGCTGCCAGGACACGTGCTTCGCATTCGCTGCAGTACTTGACTTTCTTCAACGCAAGGTCCCAACCTCCCCCCTGCAGGTTTACTAGCCAGTCCGCCTCCCCCCAGAGCGAGTTGGTGGAGACGACACCCGCCGGCATCCGAAAGCGCGCAACCAAGCCAGCCCCGCCATCGTCGTCGTCGAATAGGCCCGCTCGCAGAGAGGCAACATCGTGGTCGGTTTTCGACGAGAAGCCCGCACCCTCCAGTCTCTGTCCTAGGTTGCTTACCCATCTGTACTCCCGCCGGCGCTCGAAGTAGCTCCCCCTTGTATCGGGCACCCTATTCACCACCTCAATACCCCCCTTTCGTTCGATCGGGCTCGCGTCCGATTGAGCCGGGGCCATTCCCCCAATGAAGCGGACCCCCTTTTCGAGCACGTCGCCTTCCACCCACACCGTTCCGTGAGGGAGAGTGATCGAGTCGCCGAATGCGTTCGTCGGCGCTCGCATCGGCATCCCGCCTGCTGTCACCGTGGCCGGACCTACTGGCTCACCCTCTGTGAAGTACAACGACACCTCGTGCCTCGGGATGCCGGCATCAACGCTGCCAGGATTCGGGAACAATGCCCAGTACTCTCCGGTTTCCATGTTGAACACCATGAGAACAAGTCCCTGGAAGATCAGACGTAGTGTGAACATCTTGGCTCCTTTCTGGAATGACTACATCGTTGATGACGGACGCAACATCTGTTTTCCGCGCTTGGCCGGGATAGCCAAGGTGCTGCACTCCTGCCCACCGCACCAGGCCCTTCGCTCCGGTTTCTGAGTAGAGTCTCCGCTTAGCTTGTCCGAGAGCCTGGAGGGGATGAACGCCGTCGGCTACGAGGTGGTGCATCTCCTCGAACAGCGCCGTGAGCCCCTTGTCGGGCACTGGCCAGAGAGTCGCCACAACCGACGAAACGCCGGCCCCCAGGAGCGGCGCGGCAAAGCTGCCGAACCCCGAGGACTCAGCGAGTTCGGCGAAGGCGGACTCGCAAGATGCGAGGACAACCAGCTCAAGGGAGCTCAGATCGCTGGATACGAGCTCTGAAAGAGGTAGCAGCTCGTGTGTCCTCCCTTGTTCCGTGGGTGCGAGGAGAAAGCTGGAGAGAGCAGGATCGCCGGGGTTCGGCACCGTGTGGACAGCGAGGTGCAGAACCTGCTGTCCTGCCAGCGCACCGACGAGCTCTTTCGTACTCGCTCGTTCACGAAGAAGAAGTGATGAGGACGCGTAGCTTGCAGCGACTGCTTCTGCCTCCTGGCCTGACCAGGGGAGTGGTCTGGGTGCTGCCGTAGCATCGAGGTAGCCCGGATCGCCGACGGCCAGTACGCGCCTGAGGGGCTCCTTCGGTCTGTAGCGGCCCGATTCAGGTTGGAGAACCGGGAGGGTCGTCACGTCGATCCTCGTCAATAGCCGACGGCCGCTCCAAGGCTCTATGAGGGCATCGAAGGGAACGAGGTGGAGTGGCCCATCGGGAACGACCGTCAGTACCTCGCTGTCGCTGAGCTCGTCTCGCAACTGAGGCAAGAAGGTCCGCGAGAGTTGCTCCAGGGCTCTGTCCGCCAATTCGGGATTCCCCGAAAGAACCGACTCGTGAAGGCGCCCCACAGTGCGTTCGAGCTCCGATTCCCGAAGGTCGAAGTACGTCGCTCGCCAACCGCCGGCACTGATCACCCAGGTGAGCACTCGCTCGGGCACCACCTCGAAGACCAAGATAACGTGGCCTGCAGGAAGGTGAGAGGGGATTGAGTCCAGCGCAGGCACCGCGTTCTTCTCGCCGCCCGCAGTTGGGGTGAACAACAGATCCTGCTGAGCGCGGCGTCTCTCCTGCCCCCACCGGAAGCTCTCTTGCGGTTGCCGATCAAACTGCTGTGAGACTTGCCAGCGAAAAACATCTCCGAGTTCGCGCGAGTACTCCACCAAGTTGGCACGAGGAACCTGATCGGCCATGCTCCTCGCGAGGCTGAGAGCTCCCTCTGCCTCCTCAGTGGCCCGTTCCACGTCTCCTATGCCGGCAAGCACCTCTGCAGTGGCGAGCTTCGCCTCTAGCACCCACATCTCTTGCCGCTGCTGAGCCAAGGCCTCCTCAGTGTCGCCGAGCGTCTCGAGGCCTACCGCGGGGTCCTGTCTTGCCCGAATCCTACCCTCCTCGAGCGAGACCAGGGCGCTCATGCTCTCGCGGTCGCCATCACCCTCTATTCGCGCTGTCGCCTCTCTCGCCTGACGAATCCAGCGGTCCGCCTTGTCGAGATTCCCCGCCACTCTCGCAACCCGAGCTAACCTCCATGAAGCGATCGAAGACAGGAGTGGATTGTCAAAAGGAGCGACCCGTCGAAAGAGCTCCTCAGCATAGAGCCTCGCGAGGTCGATGGCACCGGCATCGAGAGCCCCTCGGAGGGCCATCTCGTAGATTACGCTGAGCCGCCGATCGGTCGATACCCACCGAACTAGGGAGAGGGACTGGAAGCGGTGCTGCCAGGCCTTCTTGTTGGATCCCATCGAGGAGTAGGCGAGCGAGAGCAGGCTATGAACCGTCGCGATGTTCTCCATTTCGTGGGCTTGACCAAAGTCGGCCAGAGCCTCCTCGAGCAGGGAGATCGCATCTGCCAAGTCTCCGCTTGCCTGAGCAGCACGGGAGAGCATCCATCTCGTGCGTCCTCTCAGAGCTGGCTCTCCATCTGAACTCGCCGCCAGCAGAGATTGGAAGCTCCCTCGCGACTCCTCGAACGCGAAAGAGTGGTACTCGCAAACAGCCTTGTAGAAAGCAGCCCAACGCCAGAAAGGTGAGCCCGCCCGTCGAAGCGTTCGCTCTGCGTCGGCAAAGGGCTCAAGCGCTAGCTCATTGTTCTGACGCGAGAAGAGCTCTCGAGCCCTTGCATACTGGAGGTGACCCTCTACAAGCCCGCTGAGTTGCTTCTCGGAGAGCGTGTCCTCGAGTGGCAGACGCAAGGCGGCCTCCACCGTCCAATCAGGCGCCTCCTTCTGCAGCCAGTTCAAGACGGCTTGCGCTATCGCCAGCAACCGATCCGACTCAGGCTCGACTCCTTCCAGGTGCGCCCTCGCCCATTCTGGGAGAAGCACATCGCCAACCCAGGCCCTCAGCTGTGGAACGTATCGGCGTGGCATCAGATCGAGGGTCGATCCGACCTCTGCCCTGGAGGAGAGTCCCTCGGCGACTTGGTCCCACGAGATCCATTCCTGCTCCAAGAGCCGGGCATGTGCGTACGCCTCTCCTAGCCAATCGGGGTCGGTTTCCTCCTCACGAAAACGACTCCAGGCTCGCCTCGCTTCATCGTCGAGTCCCATAGCCTGCAGCGTCAGTGCCCAGTTGAAGATGGCGGCTCGCGATCGGGGGTCCAACCCCACTGCACGACGCGCTGCCGCCTCTGCTCGCACGAGATCTCGCGGATCCTCTAGTAGCTGCGCCCTCGCGACGAGCAGGGCGGAGAGATCTGTAAGGAGCCCGGAGTCATCGGTCGGCTCGCCTTCGGTAAGTCGCAGGATGCTCCGCCCAAGAGACTTTTCGTCAGGGCTGATCACTGCTGCCGCGAGTGCCTCTCCGTGCAAGCGAGCCGTCCCCACACCCTCAAGTCGCCGTCGCAGTGCCTCGAATCCAGCCGTCCCGAGCCTTGGAAGGGCCGAGCACTGTGGCCTGATCAAGAGGTTGACTTCCCTCGAACATGGCGCGTAGCCCGAGTCCGCCCGACTACGGAGTAGAAAAGGCCTGAACTGACCCTCTGGCTCAGGATCGTCGATAGGCCGACTGCAACAGAGCACTGCCCCCAAGAGGAGCCAGAGCACACTTCGGACCTTCACAACCCCGATCGGAACAGGCCGCAATCGCGCCATGTGTCATGCCTTGTGGCGAAGCTGCCGTGAAGATACCAGACCCGATGTCATCGAATGCACGGGCAGTCGTCCGCAACGACCAACTCTTCCACCCGAGCCGACAACACCGGGAGGTGGGTACCGCGGCCGGTGTCAGTCCCAAGACCCTCGAAGAGGAGCTAGTCGTGGAAGTAGGCCCTCACGTAGGCGAGCATCGCTTCGGCCTCCGACTGGACGACCGTGTCCGGGTCCCCCCGCCACCTGCGCGTGGCCGCACCAGAGCCCTCTTTGCGTTCGCGTTGGCCCGGAGAGTCCGGTTGTCCGTCCGTACGCACGTAACGGCTGGCTCCTGTCCGTCTACAGGGTCACAACCTACCGAGGCACGCCCCTCGGTCAACCCACGGAGGGAGTTAGCCCATGCGAATCACGAAGCCTTTCATCGCCCTTTCAGTACTGCTCCTCGCCGTCACGCCGGTGAATGCCGATCAGCCGTTCGACGGTACCTGTGAGAACCTGGATCGGGACACGATCACTAAGGCTCTCCCGAGCTCGTGGTCCGGCAAAGGCAAGGACGCGAACCAGAAGGCTCGGAACTACCTGGTGTTCAACCACGCCAAGGGACGAATCGAGTTCCCGGTACCGGCCCAGCTCGAGGTACGCGACGGCGAAGCCTTCGTCATCGTCTTCGCCTGCTCGAATCCGTCTCAGTTCGACTACGTCATCGAAGCGATCAAGACAGACAAGATTCCACCGAAGAGCCCGACGATCAAGCAGGAAAAGCCCGCGGACAAGGCCGGCCTGCACGCCTCCGTCTCGTGGCGACACAGCCGCTTCACTCCTCTGTATCAGGTCTCAGTCAAGCGACGGGCGACTGCTTCGACAGCAAGCAAGGTGAGGTCAGCATCGGACGAAACTGGACTCAGCACACTAGTCGAGGATCGAGGCGCGGCCGAGAGGGTCGAGATCATCGAAGAAATGGCCAGCCTGTACGAAGAAGGAGCTGAAAAAGATCTGATCGAGCGGTTCGCTTCCGACAAGGACCTCGAAGCCGATGTCGTCGAAGAGACTCTCGACACCATGGGCCAGCTCGACAAGCTCTATTCCTACACCTTCCCAGTCTGGGTCAAGACGGTGGGCTGGCGCTTGAGCTTCAGCTCAGGTATCGGTTTCTCGGACCTGGTCGATGAGCAATACTTCGTCAAGACGGACTCCAAGGGCACGCCAGACGACACGTCGGACGACCTCCAGACCGTCGAGCGGGATACGAACGCCGAGAGTGAGTTCCTGCCGGATCTCATGGCGCTCGCCAACCTTCGGTTTCCGTCCACCTGGGGTCCCTGGCGAAACTTTGGCCTCTCGTTCGGCCTGGGTATCGGCGACGAGGCGGAGCCCCGCTACTTCTTCGGCCCCAGCTTCGACCTCGGCAAGCAGTTCGTGCTCACCGCCGGAGTGGCCGGCGGCAAGGTCGCCACGCTGCCGACCGGTCAGGTGCCGGGCGAGGCACCGATCAACGGCGACAACACCCTGAACAACCTACCCAAGAAGTTCGAAACGGCCGCGTTCGTCGGAATCGCATTCCGCTTTTCGCCCGCGGAGAAGGAGTTCCTGGGCGCTCTGACCGGAGCGCAGAAGATCAAGGATGGCGGCTCAGGAGAGGACGACGGGGAAGGCGACGAAAAGGGCGATGGCAAGGGAGACGGAGGCGAAGGAGTCGGCGACGGTGAGGGCGACCCCAAGAAGGCGGAGTGCGAGGCCGCAGTCGCCAGGTTGCTCAAGATCGCGAAGACCGGATGTAGCGCCGGCTTCGATGTAGCGAAGAAGCTCTGCGAAGCCGAAGGTAATGACCAGCAGAGCGCCTGCCTCCAGAAGGCAACCGTGACCAAGCTGACCTGCGATGCCAGGGCAGAAGAACTGGCTGCCGAGGAGAAGAAGGAGTGCGACGAGTGACGCTCAGCTGAAAGCAAGTACAGATCACCCAAAGGCGCTCGTCACGATGGCGGGCGCCCTTCGGGTACTCGTCTCCGCGCCGATGATCCACCCTCCGCAAATGCCGCGAGCCCCTCGTGAGACGAGGCTCCTGTTCGCTTCCCTCTCCCCCAAGACGACCAGGGAGTGCCCTCGGCGACACGTTTGCGGTCCCCTGATACGCGCCGAGCTCCAGTAGCTCTCGATCTCCCGTGACCACGTAGGTCGCTCCGGCAGCAGTTGCCGCCTCAAGGAGCCGGCTGTGGGACGCGTCTGCCACGACCTCGAGCTGAGCGACCGGCTCGACAACCGCACTCACCTCCCGCGGATCCCCACGGAATTCAGAGCACCGCCTCCCGCCGAGGCCGACCTTTCACAAGCCGGATCTCACCCGACTTCTACAACCACCACCGAGCCCACACCGCGATCGGCGGAAGGCCGCCCTACTCGAGATTTCTACCGAACAACGTGGTGGGATTCGACACCTTGTCGCCACCTAGCGACGGCCCCGGATGCGGGGTCGTGGGGGCGAAGCGCCCCGCCGTGCCTACTGCTTCTCCTTCTCCCTCACCCTCTCCACCTCCGTCTTCACCTCATACCTCTTCCCCGGCACCCCTTCCGGCCCCAACGTGAAAACCAATACGTAGTCGCCGATCTGGCCCTCGCGGAAGAGCCGCTTGTCGGGCTGGAAGCGGACGGTGTGGGAGCGGCCGTCCCAGTGGTGGTCGAAGTCGACCGGGTAGCCGTCGACGTCGATGATGGAGATCTCCCACTCGTCGGGGGTGAAGCCCTCGAAGCGCATCTCGTAGGGGGGTGGGCAGAGGAAGCCCGGTTCGCAGCCGGGGCACTCCCATTTTCGCTGGCAGTTGAGCGGTACCGGGTCGAAGACGGCGCAGCCGAGGACGGCGCACTCGAGGACCAGGCGGTTGCGGTCCATGATGACCGGATCGACGCACGTCCAGGGCTTGCACCGGCTGCCGCTGCCGGCGTCGACGACCTGGACGTAGGTGTTGATGCCGGCCGGGACGGCGCCGGCGATGCCCGCCGGCGGAGTGGCGCTCGACCAGGCGGTGATGATGCGACCGTTGGCGCAGGCGCTGTAGTTGTAGTCGCCGTACTTCGGGCAGCCACCGCCGGTGAAGCAGACCTCAGCCGGATTCGGGCAGCCATTCGAGAAGTCGCAGCGAGCGTTCGAGCCGCCGCCCGCGGGGTTGAGACAGACCCCCGCGTTCTGCGGCTGGACGGCGCAGCTCTCGGAGTCGTTCTGGTTGCGTACGTTGCAGGGCCAGCCGCTGGCGCACTGGGGATCCGAAACGCCTCCGGTGAGATCGATCTCCGTTCCCAGGAAGAGCCCGAAGCGACCGGGGATCGCCTCGCCGAGGAAGAAGCCGGTCAGGTCGTTGTTGGCCGCGGTGGCGTTGCGCCGGTCGTAGTAGGTGACGAAGGCCCGGCCGTTCTCCGAACAGACCCAGGGCATGAAGCGCTGAGCCGTCACCCCCGTGTTGACCGTCCGCACCCGGCTGAAGCTCGACCCGCCGTTGGTCGACATGTGAACCTGGACGTTCTCGTTGCCGGCCGCCGTGTTGGTGGCGAAGGCGACGAAGACGTCGTCCGGATCCTCGTCGCTCACCGCCACGGTCGGGCTGCTCAGGATGTTGCCGTTGTTGCACCGGTCGAGACCGGCGACGGGGCACTGCACCATGTTGAAGGCCGACACGGTCACCGGGAAGCCGGCCTGCTGATTGAGTCCGTTGGCGCAGGAGCTGAACTTGTTGAGCATGATGTTGCCGCCGCTTCGCATGGCGACGTAGACGAATCCGTCGCTGCCGACGGTGACCCGGGGGAAGTCACCGGCGCCGATCACGGCCGTCGCCGTCCAGTTCGCCGCGCTGTCCTGCGAGCAGACGATCGATGCCGTGGCGATGCCCTGGCCGAGCAGGCAGGTCGCCGGGTTGGCGCCGGCCACCGGAGTGAAGTTCCGCCACACTGAATAGACCTGGTCGCCGCCGGCCGCGGCGTTCGTCCGGTCGGCGGCGATGTGCTCCTGGTCCGGGAAGCAGACGTTCGCCCCGCCGTTCGGACAGAAGGTGGCGTTGGCCACGAAGGGGAAGGTCTGACCACCGTCGGTCGAGGCACTGATCCCGGTCGAGCAGCCGGTCTGGTTGTTCCATGCCGGCGTCCCGTTCGGAAAACCGATGAAGCCGTAGTAGAAGGTGTCGCTGTCGCCCCAGGTAACGGACGGATCGCCATCGACGCTGTTGTTCGGGCCCGGCGTCCCTCCACCGGCATTGAACGTCTGGCCGCCGTCGTTCGAGAACGAGAAGCCGCCGTTGGTGGCCACGACGATGTCATCGCCGTCCTCGGAGACGGCCACCGAGATCTCCGCTCCACCGGCGACCGCCAGCACCGGGTCGTCGATCGTGTTGGTGGTGTCGGGGAAGAGCGTCAGCTCACCCCAGATCTCGCGCAGGCGCGCGTAGCGCTCATCGAGAAGTAGATGCAGGTGCTCGATGTCGCCCCCGTGGCCCGGTGAGGCTCCGGGGCTGGTGGCTCCGGAGCCGGTCGAACCCGCACCTGCGCCCGCGGCGAGCTCCCGCGCCTCCGCAAACGCCTTCTCCCGCCGCTCGGCCTCCTCGAGCATCTTCTTCGAGCGCTCCGGATCCCCCTTGCGCGCGAAGCGAATGCCCTGCGCCGCCTTCGCGATGACGTCGAGCAGCCGCGGATCCCCCTTGGGATCGACGTGGCCCTCGACGCGAACGAGCGTCACGTCGTAGGCGATCGCCGTGGTCAGACTGGGACTGATCGCCTGTGGTCCACCCGCTCGCTCGCCGATCTGCGGAACCGGCAGGTCGTAGCGCCGCTCGAGCGCCGGCCAACCGCCGATGACGAGAAAGCGTCGCTCGCCCTCCCATTCGACGGCGATCTCGGCCAGACGACCGACGGCCTCCTGATGATCGAGCCGCGGCTCGAGGAAGACCCGCAGCCGCGCCGGGAAGACGCCGTCCGTGCCCTGCTGTTTCTCTCCCGGCACGGCGACGAGCTCGACCATGTTCTTGTAGCCGTTCTCGAGCTGGGACCAGCCCTCGGGGATCGCCAGCGTGATCTCCTCGTTGACCCTGGCGACGTCACGGCCGCTCCTCTGGGCGTGAACCGGCGCGGCGGCGATCGCCGCCATCAGAAGGCCGCTCAGCGCCGCTACACAGAATCCGGCGCCGAGCCCGCGACGCGGGGAATCGGAATAGCCACTCATGTCTCCCTCCTTCGCTCTACCGAGAATCAGACCGAGAGGCCGTCGCGCCAACCGGGGATTGACGCGACGGACCTCCGGGCGCCGAAAGATCTCTTCTTCGAGCTTTCTGTCGACGTATCCACATAGACGGGCGCTGTGTCGGCTTTTTCTCACTGCAGCTTCTGCGGGCCTCCGGCGAGCAACGAAAAAGGGCAGCGAAAGCGACAGGCCCCCAGGCGATCCGGAGGAGAAGTCGAGGTCTTCGACATTGATACTCTGGTCGGCCTCCGATTCGTGAGCCATAGCCAGACGAAATGACGTCCTCGAGCGACTCGACCGCAGCAGCGCCCTCTCGAGGTCCGGACCCGACGCGACGCGCCAGATTCCTCGGCGTCGAAGCCGATCCCCTGACGATCGAGGACCTCAACGCTGCGATCGCGACCGCAATCGGCGAACACGACAAGCTCGTCATCGCCAACCACAACCTGCACAGCGTCCACCTGTTCCACCGCGACGATCGGATGCGGGAGTTCTTCGCCAGAGCGCCGATCATCCACTTCGACAGCATGCCGCTGGTGTGGTGGGCCAGAATCCTGGGCCACGAGGTTGGACGTGAGCACCGCGTCACCTACGTCGACTGGCTGGGGCCGCTCATGGACCGCGCGCAACAGGAGGACTGGCGCGTGTTCTTCCTCGGAGCCCGCAAGGAGATCGCCGAGAAGAGCGCCTCTGTCCTCGCCGAGGACTATCCGGGCGTGGCGATCGGCTGGCACGACGGCTACTTCGACGCCGGCGAGGGCAGCGAGGACACCCTCCGGGTTCTCGACGAGATCCGAGCCTTCACGCCCAACGTGGTCTTCGTCGGCATGGGGATGCCCCGACAGGAGCAGTGGGTGCTCGAGAACCTCGACGCCCTCGACGCCAACGCGATCCTGATGGCCGGCGCGATCATGGATTTCGCCGCCGGAGCCGTTCCGACTCCCCCACGCTGGATGGGCAAGATCGGCCTCGAGTGGCTCTATCGCCTGTTCAGCGAGCCCCGCCGGCTGGCAAGCCGCTACCTGGTCGAGCCCTGGTCCCTGCTACCGCTGGCGGCGAAGGACGTTCTCGCGACGCTACGGCCGAAGCGGAAGGTCTGAGGCTCGTCGTCGCGATCGGGCTCGTCGTCGCGTTCGGGCTCCGCCTACGCCGCCACCACACGATCCCGAAGCACCCGCGTGACGTCGTTCTCCGGCACGTCGAGGTACTCGAACGCCCAGCTCGCGATTCGCGCCACCACCGCTCGGCGCAGCGCGCAGGAGGGCTCCGGCGGCACCCAGGCGTCGCCCCAGCTCTGATTGAGCGCCCCGCAGGGCTGGCACCAGCTGCGCGCGAAGCAGCTCCGGCACTCGTCGATCTCGTCGGTGCAGACCGGGAAGCCGGCGGGATCGCAGGACGCCCCGTCGTCCAGGACGCTGTCGATCCGGTAGGCGGGATAGCCGTAGAAGAGCTGGCAGGGGTAGACCCCACCATCCGGTCCCACCGCGAGATCGCGGCTGCCGGCCGGACAACCGCCGCCCGACACCGAGGCCGGCACGCCGTGCAGCATCGGCAGCAGGAGGTCCTTGAAGTAGACCTCGGGGGTCAGACGCCCGCCCGAGAGCAGGCGCTCGAACCACCAGTCGACCGCCTCCTCATAGGACTCGATCAGAGGCTCGAGGTAGGGGTCGAGCAACGGATTGAGCTCCGCCGGTGCCGGCGGGTAGGCGGTGTCGAAGATGATCTTGGGGACGCCGAGCTCGTTGCAGAGCTCGAACAGATCGACCAGGGAGAAACCCTCCCTGACGTGGTGGGCCGTGTAGACGCTCTCCATCGCGTGCGGTAGGCCCGCCTCCTGCACCGCACCCAGGGTGGCGACGACGCGTTCGTAGGTCGCTCCGTCGCGATGATCCGGCCTCAGCGCGTCGTGGATCTCCGGTGGGCCGTCGAGACTGATGGTGGTCTCGAGCTTGTACCGGCGAAGGAGCTCCAGCGTGCGAGCGGGATCGATGGGAACACCGTTGGTGACGATGCCGAACCGCGGCCGCTCAGCCAGCTCACCCTCCTCCACCATCACCAGGACCTCCTCGATGACGGCTTCGATCCCGTCCAGGTTGAGGGTCGGCTCCCCGCCGAAGAACTGGATGAAGCTGCAGCTGTCGCAACCCGACAGAACGCTGCGAACGATGTCCCGGGCCGTCTCGGGACGCATGCTCCCGCGCACCGGATCGTTCGGCGCGAGCCTGGCGAAGCAGTAGTGGCATCGCAGGTTGCAGGCCTCGTTCATGACCAGAATCAGCCGGTTGAGAGACCGGCGGTCACCATGTTCGCTACAGGAATGACCGGCCATCGTCATGCCTCCATTCGAGTGCTCGGGTCCTCTGCCACCGATGTCCGGTTCCGCCGAGCCGGAGCCGGACTCTCGCGGGAGGCACCAGTCGGCACCTCCCGCTGTCGGCGTCCTCGAGGCGACCTGCTACCCGGGGAGGATGACTTCGCTGCCCGGCAGGATCAACGCGTCGCAGCAGCAGCAGCTGCCGCATCCGCAGGCCGACAGATCGGCCAGATTCGCCAGCTCCGAGCTCGGCTCGTGGGGGAACTTCTCCTTGGCGTCGAGCAGGAGCTTGACCCGCAGGGTCAGCAGCTCGCGGTCGTTCTTGCCCTGGACCTCGAGCAGCTCGGGAGTCAGGAAGGCGATGCTCTGAGACCTGATCCTGCGGGTTCCTGGTTCCTTCTTCGTCGATGCTGTTCGTGCCATGAAACACCTCCCTGTCAGATGATGCGTGTCGGCGCCCGATCGTGCGACGCTGCTCCGAAGTTGCCCGCCAGCATGGCCGACGGGCTCTCCCCCGACAACGTCCGCGAGGGCAGGAGACGGCCATCTCGCCGGGCGGCGACCGCCGTTTGGCGAGACGCGACAGAACTTTGGCGACGACCGAAACCGCCCGACGGCGCCCGTCAATACCCATGCAGGGAGATCGGCCGGAGTCGCCTCGAGTAGTCCAGTGGCGACTCCGGCCTCCGTCTCAGGGAGGTCCGTGGCAGACCCTCGCAGGACCCATCAGGGCGTATCGGCCTGGGCGCCGCAGCTGACCGGGGGAATCAGCGAAGACGTCTTCGCCTACTACCGTCGACTGAGTCGGGTGCGCCGGCTGGTGGCGACGCGCTACCGCTCGAAGATCAGCCTGAGAGATGCGGCCGAAGCCGCCGGCATGGAAGCCACCGCATTCTCGGCCTTCTTCCACCAGAAGACCGGCATCTGCTTCCGCGACTGGCTCGCCGAAGTCCGCATCGCCGAGGCGCAGCACCTGTTCGCGACCCGCAACATCACCGTCAGGGAAGCCGGCCGCCAGGTCGGCCTCGGGAACGTACGGACTTTCGAGCGGGTCTTCCTGCGCGTGACGGGCCTGACGCCCATCGACTACAAGAACTCCGTCCGGCCGGCTTGATTCCAGGACGCATTCACGGGCGGCGAAGGCCGAACCGTCGCCATTGACATCAGATGCACCAGTATCTAGCATCAGATGATGAGCCGCACCACTCTCGACATCGACACCCCCATCCTCGACGAGGTCAAGCGCCTGCAAAAGGAGGAGGGAGAGTCCCTCGGTCAGGTCGTTTCACGCCTGCTCGGCGAAGCGCTGCGTCAGCGCTCGCTGCAGAGTGAGCCGGCGGTCCTCGAGTGGAGCTCGCAGCCCATGCGTGCGAGCGTCGACCTCACCGACAAAGACGAGCTCTACGCCCGTCTCGACGAGTCGAGGCCGGAATGAGCTTCGCGGTCGACGTCAACGTCCTGCTCTACGCGAGCGACACGTCGAGCCCCTTCCACGCCACCGCCCGCGAGCTCCTGGAGGTACGCGAGGATCGGCCCGAGATGCTGTACCTCGCCTGGCCCGTCGCCATGGCCTATCTGAGGATCTCCACCCACGCCCGCGTCTTCGACCGTCCCCTGGCTCCGGCAACCGCGCTCTCGAATCTGCGTAGCCTGCTCTCGCAGCCACGGGTGCGACCGCTCGGCGAGCGCGAGGGATTCCTCGACGCCTACACGACCGCGACGAACGGACTGACGGCCCGTGGGAACCTGGTCCCCGACGCCCACCTGGCGACGATCCTTCTTCAGCACGGCATCCGCACGCTGGTGACGAACGACGCGGACTTCCGGAGGTTCGAGTTCCTGGAGGTGCGGAACCCGTTCAAGGGTGTGTCGGGGGACTCCTCGGTCAACGAGCCGGGTTGACTCGGCTCCCGTCCGACGCAGGACCTTCTCCCGCGCGATTCCACCGCCGTTCCTGGCCGTGGCGCCGAAACTCGCCAGGAAAACGGCTTGGCGTGCCCGTCAAAACCCTACGAGGCCTGGCGGCAGTCGCCTCGGGCGCAAACAGATCGGCAATCACCTCATGTCCGGACACCGTCTCTCGTCGCGCCCGCATTCCCGACCATGCTGGAACTCCCGCCTCTCGTGGACTGCCGCGGCGGTCTTCATCCTCGTCTCGGCCGCCTGTACGACGCCTCCAGCCCCCGTCGAGCTCACCCTCCTCGACGCCAACGCCCTCGAGCCCCGCCCCCTCGACAGCCTCGAGACCGGCGATTCGCTCTCCGTCTCCCTGTCGAGCCTCGCACCCGGCCAGGGCGTCGAGATCCATCTGACCGACGACCTCGGCCAGGAGTGGTCCTACTCCCGGCTCTTCGCCGACGAGCGTGGCAATCTGGGACCGACGCTCCTCTGGTACCAGAGCGGCGTCATCGGCACGACGTCGCGACAGATCGACTTCCGTCCCAACCCGGCCTTCGAGACCTTCGAGGAAGCCGAGAGGTTCTTCGCCGAGCACTCCTTGAGGATCGCCGTCAGCGACCTCGAGAGCGGCAGAGAGCTCGCGGCGACCGAGTTCCGCGTGACTCCGCGCGCCCAGCCCTTCCTCTACCCCTCGACGCCCGACGGCGTCCTCCTCAACTCGATGGACGCCATGCGCGACGACATGTTCGTCACCGGCCGCAACTTCCCCGCCGGCGCCACCGTGCATCTCATGGCGGTCGACAACCAGTACGTCTGGAACCTGGGCGGCGAGCTGGCCGATCGCACCGGACCCGACCGCTCCGCCGCCATCGAGACCATCGAGCTCGGCCCCGCCGAGACCTCGTTCACAACCAAGATCTGGGACCGGGCCCATGCCCGACCCGGCGCCTACGACCTGGTCGCGCGCCTCGGCAAGGACGCGGAGCTCGAGGACCCAGTTCTCGAAGCCACCGACATCCTCTCGTTCAACGACGACACCGCCGTTCTCTACTACATCCTGATCAACGGCAACATCGTCATCGAGTCGGCCGGAAGGATGCGCTCCGGGCCAGCGAAGTTCGAGTTCTCCGACAGTTTCGAGAAGGGCGAGGACGTCTACGCGGCGGTCGACCCGACCGACGTCCCGGCCATCCACTCGGGCGGCAGCTACGCCGCCTACTGGGTAGTCGATCACCAGCCCCAGAGCTACTGGGACGGTGCCTCACCGGCGCTCGTCGACGTCTCCGGCGGCACCGAGATCCAGCGCGTCAAGTACTGGTGCATCAACGCCTCGCGCCGCCTCGTCTGGGCGAACGCCACCCAGACGGCGCCGATCGAGGACTACGACGTCATCGTCGACTTCGGCTCGACGCCCGCCATGGACTCGGCCTCCTTCACCCACGACAACACCTACACCAAGGGCACCGACTTCATCGACGGCTACGACACCGTCGGCTTCTGGCTCTTCGAGGACCCGGGGAGTACCGGACCCGAAGCGGTCGGTCAGGTCGAGCACGACGATCCGAACGGTATCTCCGGCATCACCGACTCGACCGGTGTCACCGGCCCGCCCGAGAGCGTCACCCTGGCCTGGGCCCGGATCATGTACCCGGCGACCTCCGCCGGCACCGGCACGGCGGTCTCGACCACCGAGACGAGCTACCCCGTGGCCCTCTTCCTCCACGGTCGCCACGTCAACTGCGACTCGAACGGCTCGGCCAACGGCGGCACCGGCACCTACACGTCCTCGTGCGCTACGGCCAACCGCATCCCCAGCCACGAGGGCTACAACTACATCATGGAGCGCCTGGCGAGCCACGGGATCGTCTCGATCTCGATCTCGGCGCACGACATCCAGCCGGGGCTGGGCGCCTGGGACTACGACGCCAGGGGCCGTCTGATCCTCAAGTGGCTCGACAAGCTGCGTGACTGGAGCGACAACGGCACCGACCCTTACGGCGGCATCTTCTCGGGCAAGCTCGACATGAGCCGCGTGGCGCTTTCGGGCCACAGCCGCGGTGGCGAGGGGGTGGTCGCAGCCCAGCAGTTGAACCTCACCTGGCCGACGCCCCACTCGATCCTCGCCGTCAACGCCATCGCGCCGACCGATCAGAACAACGCCTTCCCCTACTTGATGACCGCGGCGCCCTACTACCTGCTGATGGCGGCGCGCGACGGCGACGTCTCGTCCATGCAGGGTTACCGCACCTACGACCGCGCCTACCCTCACGGCGCCCCCACGCGCCACGAGAAGTCCGTCGGATGGGTCTACCGGGCCAACCACAACTACTTCAACACCATCTGGACCGACACGGCGGCGCTCGGCACCAACAACCCCTGGGCACGCTCCGAGGACGATGCTTCGTGGCTGAACCCCAAGATGTCGGCCGCCGACCAGCGCCAGGTGGCGCTGACCACGATCGCCGCCTTCTTCCGGCAGCACCTGCAGAGCATCGAGCCCTACCGCGAGATCTTCACCGGGCGCCTCGAGCCCTCGGCCATGCCCAACGACTACGTCTTCTGGACCTTCCAGAGCGATCAGCGAACGCGCGTCGACGACTTCGAGCAGCTGCCGCTCAACGCGGCGCAGAACAGCGTTTCGGGTACGGTGACGGGTGCCGGCTTCGGCACCCTCGAAGAGCGGCTTCTCAACGCTCGCAGCCTCTGGGTCAGCATGGGCGCTCTCCACGGTGACACCATCTACACCGATCCGGCGCTCCTCCCCGCCCAGTGGAACCGCCTCTTCCACGACACCCTGGGCCTCAGGCTCGTCTGGGCCAGCCCCCAGACCTACGTCAGCAACATCCCGGGCGGCATGGACGTCACCGCCTACACCCACTTCGCCTTCCGCGTCTCGAAGGTCTTCACCGGCCCCCAGGCCCCCGGCCCCGACATCAACCTCCACGTCAACATCGAAGACGGCCTCGGCGCCTCGGCCATGTGGGACCTGCGCACCGACCAGTTCGACCGCATCCCCCACCCCTTCGAGGGTTCCGCCTACACCAATCAGGCGCTCATGACGGGCGTGCGCATCCCGCTGCGCAACTTCACCATGAACAACTCCGGCGTCGACCTCACTGATATCGTGAAGATCACGATTCGGACCGAGGGCAGTGGCGAGATCGCCGTCGACGAGATCGAGTTCGGAGAGTGAGATGGTGACCCGAAAGCTCCGACCGATCGTCCCCCTCATCGCCATGGCAACCGTCCTGGTGATGGGAGCCAGCATCGCCAGCGCCCAGCCACCGACCAAGGGTCCGACCCTCGAGGTCCCCTTCCAGATCGAGTCGATGGAGATCCATCGCTTCGACCCGCCGATCCGCATCGGCTCGGGCGAGCGCGGCCTCACCTACGGCGAGGCGCTGGTCATCACGCTGTTGGTGACCGTCGAGGACTACGACGGCCTGCCACCGAGCGTCGAGCCGTTCCTCTACGTGGGAGACGTGGAGCTGCGGACGTTCCGGATCCTGCGCGACGAGGAGGGGCGGACGTTGCGCGTGGTGTTTCACGCGCGGGACTGGGACCGGCTCGAGAATCGCTCGCCGATGGTCCTGACAGCCGACCACGTCGCCGGACCGAAGGCCTTCGAGCGACTCTTGCGCATCGAGCGGTTCGAGGCGGAAGCGGTCGTCGACAAGAGGAACTAGCGGTCGGCCGCCGACAATGAGCCACGGAGGGCTGCAAGCCACTCCGCGACCGGAAACACCGGCCTCCGCTCTCTACTCCAGTAGAGCAACGAAGTCCCTCGGCGACACGATTGCGGTCCCCTCATACCCACCCAGCTCCAGTAGCGCCCGATCTCCCGTGACCACGTAGTTCGCTCCAGCGGCGACCGCCACTTCAAGCAGTCGATTGTCGGGCTCGACAACGACGACCTCGAGCCGAGCGACGGGCTCGACAACCACGCTCACATCCTCGATCAGGGAAACAACGCGACGAGCGTCAGGAACCGCGACACGGATTCTTGGATATCCGAGGACCCGACTGAGCTCCTCGAGCAAGCTGCCGCTCGTGACCGCGATGAAGCTCCCCGCGACCAGCTCATCCAGAATCCGCGACGGTGCGGAGCCCCGCCACCCGATACCTGAGACGAGGACATTCGTATCGAGGACGGCCGAGATCAATCGAGCCGCCGGGCCGCGTCGACGGCCTCATCCACCACCGAGGGATCGAGGCCGGAGTCGGCTATCCGTTGGCGCGTCTCCTCGAGAACACGGGCAAGCTCCTCGCGCGCCTCTCTGGTCTCCTCGAGCTTGAACCGGTAGTACTCGTCCCGATTGACGAGAACCGCCTTCGCTCGACCACGATTGGAGAGGATGACCGCATCACCCCCCTCGGCGACTTCGTCCGCCAACCGGCCGAGCTTTCCACGAGCCTCCTCGATCCCGAGATAACGCTCCATGAAGGGAGCTTAAGGTTTACCTGAAGGTTGGTCAAGGAATCCGGCTCCTCGCGCCACACCAAGCAACACCTGCCAGCAGAGCCTGACGGTCCACAACGTGGATCTCACCCCGAAGTGCTTCCCTACTGCTATTCTGGCCAGTCGATGCGCACCCCTCTCCTGGCCGAAAGACTCGGCTCGAACATCCCCGAGCGCGTGCTTCGGCGCGGGGCGACGTATCAGCGCCAGGGGGCGGTCGAGCTCGTTCAGGGTGGGGCCGAAGCGGTCGAGGCGCTCGTCTACGGCACCGAGCAGTACAGCGTGGCGCTCTACTGGAGCCCGGAGGACCGGCTTCTCGAGGGCGTGTGCAGCTGCCCCGACTTCGCCGCGCGCCTCGACATCTGCAAGCACGTCTGGGCGACGATTCTCGAGGCGGACGCGAACGGTTTCCTCGAGGCGGCCCGGCAGGCGTCGAGCCCGCGGCTCGAAGCCGACGTCCACGGGCCGTTCGTACATCAGGCCGCGCGGCGAGCCGAGATCAGGGCCGCCATGGACCGGGACATCAGCGCAGGACCCATTCGCTCGGCAGCGGAGACGACCAGCTCTTTCTGGCGCTCCCATCTCACCGAGGTCGCCCAGGGCGGGCCGAGCCTCCCTCCGTCCGAGCAGCCATGGCTCGACGACCGCCAGATCCTCTATCTGCTCGATGTCGAAGCTTCGAAGCGCAGCGACGCCATCATCATCGACCTTCGCTACCGCGACCGCGCCGAGAACGGCGACTGGGGTGCCATCGAGGTCGCGGCGCCCGAGCGCGAGACGATCTCCCACCTGCCCGACGCCGCCGACCGCCAGCTCCTGGCCATGATCGCCGGCGCCCGCGAGGCCCCCGGAGGCGCCTGGTACGGCGTCTACGACGCCCTGCCCGACCGCTTCATGCTCCCCGCCGGCAATGCCGCCGCCTGGGTCGAGTTGGCCGCCGCGACCGGACGCCTCCTGCTCCCCCCTGCCGACGGAGACGACGCCAGCGTCCTCGAGTGGGACGCGGGCGAGCCGTGGCGACTGGAGCTCGAGATCTCTCGCGGCTCCGATCCAAGGAGCGACGGGGAGCTCCCCAGCACCGACGAGCACCTCCGCCTGGCGGGCCTCCTGGCGCGAAACGGCATCAGCGTACCGGTCGCCGATCCGGTTCTGGTCTCGCCGACCGGCCTGGTGTTCTTCGACGACCGGGTGGCACGCCTCGACAAGGGCGGCCTGCGCCGCTGGGTTCCCGTCCTGCGACGCGAGGGAGCCCTCGAGATCCCGGCCGAGGAGCGTCACGAGCTGGTCGAGACGCTGTTCAGCCTGCCGCGTCCGCGCAGACTCCATCTGCCGGACGACATGGACTTCGACGAGCTTCCGGGCGAGGCGCGGCCGCGGCTCACCATCGGAGGCCCGGCCGACGCCGGACGCGCGCGGCAGCCCCACCTCGAGATCTCACTCGACTTCGACTACGGCGGCCGATCGGTCGCCTGGGACGACGAGCGGGTCGGCGTCTACCTGTCCGATCCAGCGCGCTTCGTACGCCGCGACCTCCCGAGCGAGGAGCGCGCCCTCGAGCGCCTGCGCGAGCTCGGGGTGCGCCAGGAGACCGCCCGCCCGGAGGGGGATCTCTCGGTCCCCGAGCGGCGCCTGTCCGAGCTGGTCCGGGTCCTCGTCCTCGATGGCTGGCGCGTCGAGGCGGACGGCAACATCTACCGCCGCGCCGACTCCCTCGACCTCGAGGTCACCTCGGGAATCGACTGGTTCGACCTCGAGGGTACCGCCGAGTTCGGCGACCAGTCGGTGCCGTTCCCGCGCCTCCTCGCGGCGGTCGCCCGGGGCGAGACCAACGTCCTCCTCGACGACGGAAGCCTCGGTGTCGTCCCCGATGAATGGCTCGACAAGTACGGCTCGCTGGCGCGGATGGGGGCTCTCGAAGACGAGCACCTACGGTTCCAGGCGAGCCAGGTCGGGCTCCTCGACGCCCTCCTCGCCGCCCGGCCCGAGATCGGCTTCGACGAGGCGACGGCGCAGGCGAGGCAGCGGCTCGAAGCGTTCTCACGGATCGATCCGATGGAGCCGCCACCGACCTTCGTCGGCGAGCTGCGCGACTACCAGAAGGACGGGCTCGGCTGGCTCCACTTCCTGCGCGAGTTCGGATTCGGCGGCTGTCTGGCCGACGACATGGGCCTCGGCAAGACGGTGCAGGTGCTGGCCCTGCTCGAGGGAAGGCGGCAAGCGAGGGAGACCGAGGATGCACCCGAGGGCGACCATCCCGGGCCGTCTCTCGTCGTCGTCCCGAAGTCCCTGATCTTCAACTGGCGCCGCGAAGCGGAGCGCTTCACGCCCCGCCTGCGCCTGCTCGACTACACCGGCCCCCGTCGCGAGCAGGAGCGCGAGCGGCTCGCCGACTACGACGTCGTCCTGACCACCTACGGCACCCTGCGCCGCGACATCGCCTGGCTCCAGGACGTGCGGTTCGACTACGCCATCCTCGACGAAGCGCAGACGATCAAGAACCACAAGTCGGCCACCGCCAAGGCCTCGCGCCTGCTCGTCGCCCGCCACCGCCTCGCTCTGACCGGCACACCGATCGAGAACCACGTCGGCGAGCTGATGAGCATCCTCGACTTCCTCAACCCGGGTCTGTTCGGCCCCGGCCGCAGGCTCGAGGCGCCCCGGGTCATCCTCGAAGGCACGCTCGAAGACGACGGCGAAGAGCATCAGCAGCTCGCCCTCATCGCCGGAGCCGTGCGACCCTTCATCCTGCGCCGGACCAAGGCCCAGGTGGCGCAGGACCTGCCGGACAAGGTCGAGCAGACCCTCTACTGCGAGCTCACCCCGGCCCAGCGCGACGACTACGACCAGCTACGCCAGCACTACCGCAGCGCGCTCCTCGACCGTGTCGACGGTCTCGGCATCGGCCAATCCAGGATGCAGGTGCTCGAAGCCCTGCTCCGCCTGCGCCAGACCGCCTGCCACCCGGGCCTCATCGACCCCGAGCGCAGGGACGAGGACGGCGGCAAGCTCGAGCTCCTCCTGCCCCAGCTCGACGAGGTCCTCGAAGAGGGACACAAGGCGCTCGTCTTCTCCCAGTTCACCTCCATGCTCGCCATCGTCCGCGCAAAGCTCGACGCCCTCGGCGTCACCTACGAGTACCTCGACGGCAAGACCCGAGACCGCGAAGACCGCGTCCACCGCTTCCAGGAGGACCCCGACTGCATGGTCTTCCTCATCAGCCTCAAGGCCGGCGGCCTCGGCCTCAACCTGACCGCCGCCGAGTACGTCTTTCTCCTCGACCCCTGGTGGAACCCGGCCGTCGAAGCCCAGGCCATCGACCGCACCCACCGCATCGGCCAGACCCGCACCGTCTTCGCCTACTCGCTCATCGCCCGCGACACCGTCGAGGAGAAGGTGCTGGCACTTCAGGAGTCGAAGCGGGAGCTTGCCGACGCGATCATTCGGGCGGATAGCAGTCTGATCCGGAATCTGACGCGGGAGGATCTGGCCGAGCTTCTGTCCTGAGACGCCATCGACGAGATAGCAGGAGTCGATTCGCTTCGAATCATCACAGCCTTCCCGATCGGGAACAAGGCAATCCATAGCCCTCCGGATGTCGCCTCTCGGTAGGGTCACTAACCAAGATTTACCCGATCGGGACAATAGCTGCTACGATCGTTGTTCGAGAAGGCTGGAACACCCCTTGGACAGGCTATCTCTTCCCGATCGGGAAAGGCCAGCAATCGAGAACGCGAGTCAAGTCCACGCAGATGCCGAAAGGACAGGATGAACGAGATCGGTCAGTTCGTACGCCGCCGACGCAAGGCCAACGGTCTGACGCAGCAGGAATTGGGTGAGCTCACGGGCGTCGGGACACGGTTCGTCTCGGAGCTGGAGCGCGGCAAGCCGACCGTGCGGGTCGATGCGGTGAACCGCGTCCTGGCCGCGTTCGGCAAGCGATTGGGACTCGTCGACGCGATCGTCGATGCCGGGGAGACCGGGGATTGACGGATCGCATGGCAGTGGTTGGCCTGGACGGGCAACGAGTCGGGGTCTTGCGGGAGGCCGATGATCTCACCGTATTCGAATACGACGCAGCGTGGCTCGAGCAGCCCGACGCAGTGCCGATCTCCCTCACGCTCCCACTCCGGCAGAAACCCTATGAGCACCGGGGGCTACATCCCTTCTTCGAAAACCTCCTACCCGAGGGCTGGCTGCTGGAGCTAGCGACAACCAAGCTGAAGATCGCCAAGGACGACGCGTTCGGCCTCTTGCTGGCCACGTGCGCAGACTGCGTCGGGGCCGTCGAGATCCATGCACCCGAAGAGACGGAGGCGACATGAGCGCAGTCTGCCGCGTCTGTCTCGGCGAAGCGGAGGGTGGCGTCTATCACCCCCGCTGTCTGCGGGAGCTCTTCGACACCGACCACCTCCCCAGGGTCGACATCGACCTCGCGAAACTCCACACAGCGGCGCTCGCCATGGTCGGTCACTCCTCCCTCTCGGGCGTTCAGAAGAAGATCTCTGTTGGTCTCTCCGCGGACCGCAGCACGCTTCAGGTCGCCATCGAAGGAGGCCTCTACGTTCTGAAGCCGCAAGCAGGAACCTACCCCTCGCTGCCGGAGAACGAGCATCTCACCATGCTCCTGGCCAGGCGGTCAGGAATCCCGACGCCTCCTCTCGGCCTGGTCCCACTGAGGGACCGGAGCATGGCCTACGTCGCTGCCCGCTTCGACCGGCGTGCCGACGGACGCAAAGTACGACAGGAGGACTTCTGCCAGCTCTCGGAGAGACCCGCAAAGGAGAAGTACACGGGCTCCGCCGAACTCTGCGTGGACGTCCTGAAACGCTACGCCTCCGAGCCCCTTATCGAGATCCTGAGACTCTACCGCTGTCTCGTGTTCGCGTGGTGGACCGGCAACGGCGACATGCACTTGAAGAACCTGTCCCTGCAGGAGACCACCGAGGGGCACCAGCGGCTCACTCCCGCCTACGACCAACTCTGCACCCGGCTGGTCATCGACGACGATCCACTGGCGCTTCCCGTCCAGGGCAAGAGAGCAAGGCTGACTCGAGCGACATGGTTCGACTTCGCCGACCACAGCGGAATCCCTCCGAAAGCCGCCAACCGAGCCCTCGACGCGCAAGCAAAGGTTCTGAACGTTGCTCTCGAGCTCATCGAGCGGAGCTTCCTTCCCGCAGAAATGAAGGAGAGGTACCGGCTGCTTCTTGAAGATCGGACTGCAGTGCTCGAGGCGCGGTGATCGAAGGGCGAGCCTGGAAAACAAAGCACGACGCTGGGAACCACACGCGGTGATCCACCCGTCTCGACGGGCTCCCGGAGCTGTCGGCCTGGAAGAGGTACTCCCCGCCGACCGAGCTGTCGCCGCACCCGCGTGTAGACTAGGGCTCGTCGAACGGACCGACATATGGACCAATCGCAGCTCGTCGAGAGCCTGCTCGAGCGGCACGCGAACGGTGATCCCGAGGCCTTCGACCAGTTGGTCTCCATCGTGTATCCGCAGCTACGTCGCCTGGCCAGGCGACAGCTGGGTGGCCAGCGCGCCGGACTCCCCTTCGAGACCAGCGGCCTGGTCAATGAAGCGTTCCTGAAGCTGACGCGTTCGGCGGGCAATCCCTGGACCAGTCCGCAGCACTTCTTCGGCGTGGCGGCACGAGCCATGCGACAGGTGCTGGTCGACTACGCGCGGAGTCGCTACGCGCTCAAGCGTGGACGCGGACTGACGCCGGCCACCTTCGACGACTCCGAGCACGCTGTGCAGGTCGAGATCGACGCCGTCCTCGACGTCGATCGCGCCCTCACACGGCTCGCCGAGCTCGATCCCCGGATGGTCACTGTCGTCGAGTGCCGCTACTTCGCCGGCCTGACCGAGGAGGAGACGGCCGCGGTGCTCTCGGTGACCGCGCGGACGGTTCAGCGCGACTGGCAACGAGCGAAGGCCTGGCTGCGGGCGGAGCTAGATGGATGATGGACCTCGCCAGAATGATCGACCTCGCCAGATGATGGACCTCGCTCGGCGACGGGTCGCGGACCGACTGCTGAAGAGTGCCCTCGAGAGGGACCCTGCCGACGCGATCGCCTTCATCGAGAGCGAGTGCGGCGACGACCCGGAGCTCGAGAGCTTCGTCCTGCGTCTGCTCGAGCTCGCCGAGGCGGCGGACGACGGCCCGGAGCCCTCCTACCCGGCGCCCCACCTCCTCCGTGAGCTGGCGGACCCGGGCACCGCCCCCGGGGGCATCGAGCCCGGCACCCGGGTCGGGCCCTACCGGGTCTCGCGCCAGATCGGGCGTGGCGGCATGGGTGTCGTCTACCTGGCCGAGCGCTGCGACGGCCACTTCGATCAGGCGGTCGCCCTGAAGCTGATTCCCCGCGGCGGCGAGACCCGAGAGGCCGTGGAGCGCTTCGAGCGCGAACGGCAGATTCTCGCCGGGCTCGAGCACCCCAATATCGCCCGCCTGATCGACGGCGGAGTCCTCGCCGACGGAACCCCCTACTACGCGATGGAGCACGTCGCGGGAGACCGCATCGACGAGTACTGCGACGCCGGCCGTCTGTCGATCGCCGATCGGATCGAGCTCTTCCTGGTCGCGGCCCGAGCCGTCGACCACGCCAACTCGCGATTGATCGTCCACCGGGACATCAAGCCCGCGAACCTCCTGGTAACCGCCGAAGGCAGCGTGAAACTGCTCGACTTCGGCATCGCCAAACTGGTCTCGGGCGAAGATGTCGAGGCGACACGCACTCTGGCCCGGGTGATGACTCCCGAGTACGCCAGCCCGGAGCAGGTGCTGGGTGAGCCGATCACCGTCGCCTCGGACGTCTATCAGCTGGGGCTCCTGCTCTACGAGCTGCTGACCGGCTGTAGCGCGCAGGAGGGCGCGGCGCACTCGACCCCAGCGGAGTTCGAGACGGCCGTCTGCCGGGTCGAGGCGGTGAGGCCCAGCAATCGCTGGAGCGACGCCAGCGCTCCGGCCCGGGCCCGCGACCGATCGACGACACCGGCCGCCGCGCGCAAGGCTCTACTTGGTGACCTCGACACCATCCTGGCGCGGGCTCTCGCCAAGCGGCCGGAACGGCGCTACCGCTCGGTCGCCCACTTCATCGACGACATCGAGCGCTTCAACACCCGCATGCCGGTGCTGGCACGCCCCGACAGCTGGTCCTACAGGGCCAGGAAGTTCGTCTCGAGGCATCGGCTCGGAGTCTCGGCGGCCGCTGGTATCGGAGCCCTTCTCGTCGCCTACGCCGTCACCGTGACCGTCCAGTCCGTCCACCTGCAGCGTGAGCGGGACCGGACCCGCGCGGAGGCGACCAAAGCGACCGAGGTCAAGGAGTTTCTATTACGCCTCTTCACGGCCGACGACCCGTCGCTGTCGAGCCGGCCGCAACCGACGGCCACCGACATCCTCGAGGACGGCGTGCGCGCGATCCGCGCGGAGACCACCCTCGATCCTCTGGTGAGAGCCGAGCTGCTCTCGACGATGGGAGAGACCTTCCGCAAGCTCGACCGCTACGACGAAGCGCGCGCCGCCTTCGAAGACGCCTCGGCGCTCCGCTCGGCCCACCTGCCTCCCGACCATCCGGACCACACGATCGGCGACTTCGAGCGGGCTCTGATGGAGTGGGAGCTCGGTCGTTTCGAGACCGCCGCTCCTCTGCTCGAGTCGGTCATCGAGCGCCGCCGCGAGGCGCTCGGAGGCACCGACGATCTCCTGACTCTGCGCTCGGCGGGCCTGCTGGCCACGAGCCTCTACCCCCTGGGGCACTACGACCGCGCCCTGGCGCTGATGCGCGAGGCGATCGGCAAGCGGGAAGTCACTCCCGGCAGAGGGCTCCCCTACCTACACCGGATGTGGGGCAATCTCGGTTGGATGCTAGCCGAATACGGCAACCTCGACGGCGGCGAGCGGGCGATCCGCAACGCCATTCGACTCGCGAGCCGCCCCCAGGGCCACTCCCCCTCGCTGCTCGGCCTCTACGGCAACCTGGCGACCGTTCTTACCCTCTCCGGCCGACACGAAGAGGCTCTCGAAGCGATCGATCGAGCGGTCGGCTTCGCCGAGATCTACTTCCCCGAGGGGCACTCCCACCGCGCCCGGCTCCTCCTCCAACGCGCCGAGACGTCAGCGGCAGCCGGCCGCTCCGACGGGGCGGCTCGCGGCCTGGCCGAGCTCGAAGCCTTCCTGCCACCCGACGCCGCACGATCCCGGTACCCGATCCGGATCGCGCGACTGGAGGCGAGGATCGCGGCGCTCGACGGCGATCCGGCGACCGCGGAGCGTCTCCTGCGCCAGGTGATCGAGGCGACCGATCCGCCAGAGGGCCGCGATAGCCGGAGGTTCGCTCGCGACTGCCTCGACCTCGGGCGTCTGCTCCTCGATCGCGGCGATCCGGAAGGCCGACTCTGGCTGCGCCGGGCAGACGAGCTGCTGCGTGCCCATGTCCTGCCGCGGCACCCCGATCGCGTCCTGGCGACGGCGTTGCTCAGCGCCGCCGACTGATCGCTGGCGACCGCCGGGATGGTCCGATCGCGCTGGCACCGCCGCCAGCGGCGGCACCGGGCCACGCAGTGCCATGTCGTGATCTGCGCTCAAACGACGTAGAAAGAAGGTAGGGGGCGACCCCTGAGCGAGGCAAGGTCGTTCCCGCTTCCGACACCTCCACCACTCCCGAGCTGCGACGCGTTCACCCCACCGGAAGGAGATCAGACGATGCGAACCACCGTACGAAAGCCAAGTCGACTCAACCCCACGCTGGCACTGCTGCTCCTGGCGACGGCGATCGTCGCACCGGTCGAGGGGCAGATCACCTCCGAGGGGACCATCAACGTCGGAAGCAACGCGACGCCTGAGAACTTCAACTCACTCGGTGACTCCGGCGCCGCCGTCTCCGGCGTCATGACCGCCGCCAACGACCTCTTCATCCGCGACGACCTCGAGGTCGGAGACGAGATCCACATCTCTGCGGGTTCGCTCCTTGCAGGCAGGCTGGAGGGCTTCACTACTCCCAACCGTCTCGTTCTCGAGACGGCGGACAACCCTACCGATGACCCCGAGTTGCGCCTGCGTTCGCGCAATATCGTGCGCCTCTACGCCGACTTCGACAACGATACTGCGACGAACGAAGCCGTAACTCTCTACAACAACGGAGGTGCGTCAGGGAACAGGATTGCCGTCTTCGGGCCCTTCGGAACCCTCCAGATCGCCGGAACGCTCTTCGAGAATGTCGGCTTCGACCTGGCCGAGTCGTACCTCGCCGGTGAGGCCCTGCAACCCGGCGAGCTGGTGCGCGTCGCGACGGCGAGCGCTCGGACGGTCCTACGCAGCACCGGCTCGGGACCCGATGTCATCGGCGTGGTGAGCACGCGGCCCGGCATCGTGATGGGAGGAGCGCCCTTCTCCGTGGGCGAGCTGCGCGAGGTCTGGGGCGATGAGGTCGCCGACCTCTTCGAAGCGCAGCGTCCCGAGCTCGAGACCGCGGTGCTGGCGGAGGACAACGGGCTGGCGGCGAGGCTCGAGATGGTATCGAACCCACCGCGGCTCGCCCCCGCCGGCCCCAACGATGATGGAGACAGCGAAGACCCGAGCGACCTCGAGACGATCGCCGGCGATATGGAGACGGCCGTCATCCGGCGCTTCTTCGAGCTCAACGTCGTTCCCGTCGCGCTGTCCGGCCGCGCGCCCGTTCTCGTCGACAGCGCCTACGGCGCCATCGTTCCCGGAGACCGCCTGGCCCCGAGCCCTGTACCCGGCATGGCCATGCGGGCGCACGAGGCGGGACCGGTGATCGGCATCGCTCTCGAGGCCTTCGACGGCGGCCAGGGACCGGTGATGGCCTTCATCCAGCGCGGCTGGTACGGCGGCGAGGCCCTCGAGCGGGCGGACCTGACCGCCGGACCGTCTGGCGGACTGGTCGTCAACGGTGCGCTCGTCCAGGCGTCGAGCCGCTCGACCAAGCGCCACATCGCGGCGATCGATTCCGCCGAGGTGCTGGACCTTGTCAGCGAGCTCCCTGTCACGACATGGAGCTACACCTCCGATCCGACGTCGACGGCCCACATCGGCCCGATGGCGGAGGACTTCCACCGACTCTTCGGCACCGGGACCGACGCGCAGCACATCGCGCTCTCAGACCTCTCGGGAGTCGCTCTGGCGGCGATCCAGGCGCTCAGCCGCGAGAACCGGAACCTCGCCGAGCGCATCGCCGTGCTCGAGGCGGCACTGGCCCAGGGAAGCGAGCGCTGAGCATGCTCGACCACACACGCGGTGGCCGAACGGCTGGAACGAGGCTCAGCTCGCTTCCGATCCTGGTCGCGGCGCTCTGCCTCGCGACGGGCATTCTACCCGACGGCGTCCCGGCTTCCTGGGCCGACCCACCAGCCGAGGAGTCGGACGAGGACCGCTTTCCGCCGTTCTTCAGCATGGTCGACCTCCCGAGACACCACTTCTTCACCGGCGGCAACCACGGCGCCACGGCCGAAAACGGCGGCCACGCGCGCGACTGGAAGGCGCGGCGCCTCGACGAGAACGGCGACTGGGTGCAGAAATACGAGGAGATCGCCGACAACCCGCATTGCACCAACGGAGAGGAGGGCTGCGACACCTACGGTGATTCGATCATCTACCGGGTCCCGGTCTACGCCCCGGCCGATGGCAAGGTTCTCAGCTGCTGGCGCAACATCCCGAACAACCCGGAGCGAAAGACCTCTCACCCCAAACGCTGCTGCGAGGAGCTCGTCGACGAGAACGGCGACTGCCTCATCGGTGCCTGCAGCAAGCAGGAGTGCTTCGACCACACAGCGCCGGAGGTGCCTGTCTGCCCGATCAGAGCCTCCGGCAACTACGTGCTGATTCTGACGGAGGACAACCACTACCTGTTCGCCGGCCACCTGGCACCCGGAACCATCCCGGAGGAGCTCTGCCCCTTCGAGGAAGAGTTCATGGAGAACGCCAACACCAAAGCCTGCGGCGCGACCGAGTGCAGCCACCTACCGGCCGAGACGATCATCCCCGCGGCGGAACGACCGTCGGTGCGCCGCGGTGACCTGATCGGCCGGGTCGGGAACACAGGTGCCTCCTCCGGACCGCATACCCATCTCCATCAGGGCAAGATGAGGTTCGACGACGCCGGGATCCCGCTGCGCGACGGCGGGCATCGTCCCTACCTACTCGAGACGGCGTGGATGCGGCCCGCCGAGACGCTGGAGTGGACCAAGCTCGAGGGCTGGGAGCTGAAGAAGACCGAGGAGAACCCGCAGCCCCTGATCAAGGCCTCCCCGTTCCACCGCACCGACACGGCGATCGCCGATCCGGTCGAGGTGATCACCGTCGCCGGCGCCGTCACGAGCGTCATCAACGCCGCGAACGAGCTGGAGGTGATCGCCTGGGACGTCGCGGCGGACGGCAGCGTCGCTCAGCAGCAGTCATCGACTGGAGTCCAAGCCGACCTCGTCGGCTCTACCAAGCTCGGCAAGAGCCGGGACGTAATCACCGCCGTCCGCAACGCGAACGGGAACCTGCGCGTCGACTACTGGGCCGTCTCCGGTAGCGGCAACGTCAATCACCGGGACCACCGGACCGCGGGGGCCGTCGGCGATCTCGCCGTGACCCGCTTTCCCACCGGACGCGGAGCGATCGTCGCCGTCAAGGCAGGTAACGACAACCTCAAGCTGATCGCCTACGCGGCAGATAGCAACGACAACCTCGATCGCACCAGCTCCATCGAGGGCGGGGCCGTCCGCTCGGTGGCAGTCGCCAGGGTGCGACAGGGCGCCCTCGAGGGCGAAGCGCCCTCAGATCGCTTCCTCGGTGTCGCCACCGCTTCCAAGACCGACTCGGGAAGGCTCCGGGTCGAGACCTGGGAGTGGGACGAAGCGGCGCAGAGCCTTGGCCAGGCCGATGCGCTCGAAGCCGGTACCGTACTCGGCCAGGTCACCATCTCGACCATCTCCCTGCCCGGCGACCGGCAGATGCTGGTCACGGCCGCCAGGACAACCGATGGCATGCTGCTCCAGACATGGAGCGTCGACTCCTCCGGCGTGCTCGAGGAGCTCTCGAGCCACCTCGAAGGTGACGCTCGGCACATCACCATCAACGCCATCTCGGAGTCGCGGTTCGCAACGTCGTTCGAGGACGGTGACGGCAACCTGAAGGTCCGCGGCTGGTCGCTCGACGCAGACGGCGCCATCGGACGTCTGGGCGATGCCCGGGCCGGCGCCATCAGCCGGGTCGCGTCGTCACGACTGCGGCGCGATGGCGGTGCCACGCGGCTGATCCTCACCGCCATGCGCGACGACCAGGAGCGGCTGCGCCTGATCGTCTTTGACACGGCACTCTGAGAGCCCTGCGGCTGGTGTCAGGTCGGGTCGGGGCGCCAGTCGACCAGGAGAAGCTCGATCGGCGCCATCTGCGACTCACTCCAGTAGGCGCGGGCATCGATTATCGGGTGTAGGCCGACGATCAAGTGGGCACATCGCCACGGACCGGCGAATACGGCGTCCAGATCGGAAAAGGCGCCGTCGCCCTGCGGATGGGAGTGGTAGATCGCGACGATCTCCTCACTTCGAGCCGCGATCTCCTTCTCGGTCAGAAACTGCACGAAGGGGTCGGCGAGAAAGGCGGTCCCGTCTGGACTACGGTTGGGCAACGGCACGTCGCGCGTCGCGCGAGCCGCGCCGTTCTCGTAACCCCCAGCGAGAAACCCTACGATCTCCGCCGGTGCTTCAGACCTGGCCCGTCGAACCAGGCCCTCGAGAGCCAGCCGCGGAACGATCAGGCGGTCACAGCCGGACATGCGCCAGGTGCGCGGGATCGGGCCGGAAGTGACTGTCGCCCCAGGTCTGGAGCTGAGCCGAGGACGCGTGGGCGAGAATGCGGGTCAAGTCGTCCGCATCGTAGATCCGCAGCCCCGTCTCGGGGGAGAACGTGACGACATGATCCGTTCCGTCGTCGCCGGAGACGACGACGAATGCCATCGGCTCCGAGTAACTGATGTGCGATCTGTCCCGCTGAGCTTCGACGCCCAGAGTCTCGGCATCCATTCGCATCAAGATCGGGGGGACGAAGCGGATGTTCGGGTAGTCGGCTGTGAGGTCCTCGTAGGCTCGCGCGATGTGGCGCGGCAGCAGCCTGGGCTTGAAGCCGGCGAAGCTACAGAAGAGCCTTCGCCCGGTCGAGTCGAGCTGGAGGTTGATCGGCATCCATGAGTGGCCGAGAGACGTCCGTTCGAAGTCGTATGGCCGCGAGAACGTCGCGAGCTTGTATTGGCCGCCGGCTCGCTCGTACCGAATCACGGTTCCGAAGTTCAGCGGCTCCGTCGTGGCACCAGAGTAGTGCTCCCGCACGGTCTCCGGTGGCTCTCCGTATACATTGATTCCGTGGGTCTCCTCCGCGACGTCGGCCTGCTTGTAGTTCGCGTATAGGACGAACCCGTTTCTCGACCGATTGTCGACCTCGAGGTGAGACAGCGCGATGTCCTCGAGGTGCTCGAGACCGGGAAGAAGCTCCGCCTGGAGCTCTTCGTCCCCGTCGCGAAGCTCGACGATCCAGATCGAAGAGAACGGCATCCGGCAGACCTGATGCTCCTCGGCCGAATCGTGCGGCTCGAGCCGGCCGAGCACCGCTCCCGTTCGCAGGAGGCCCACGAACCTCGAGCCGCCCTCTTCGAAGTAGAAGGCGGAGTGGAAGTTGGCGCTCTCGTCGCTCGGGTCGTCTTCGGGAGCCACCAGACGCCACGAGCGCTCGTACCCGGTCGACGTGTCGAGCTCGTTCAAACGCAAGTCCACGGCACGCACCGGCCTGTCATTCGTCTCGCGAGCCAGGAGGGACTGGTGGTAGTACGCGAAACGCTCGTCGAGACTCAGAGCGAAGTGCGCGGTGGACGTTCGCTGGGGTGCATCCGCCGTCGGCTCGCGGCCTGGCCGAGCTCGAAGCCTTCCTGCCACCCGACGCCGCACGATCCCGGTACCCGATCCGGATCGCGCGACTGGAGGCGAGGATCGCGGCGCTCGACGGCGATCCGGCGACCGCGGAGCGTCTCCTGCGCCAGGTGATCGAGGCGACCGATCCGCCAGAGGGCCGCGATAGCCGGAGGTTCGCTCGCGACTGCCTCGACCTCGGGCGTCTGCTCCTCGATCGCGGCGATCCGGAAGGCCGA
Organism: Candidatus Multivoradales bacterium; assembly: GCA_965223875.1. Classification (GTDB taxonomy): domain Bacteria; phylum Acidobacteriota; class Thermoanaerobaculia; order Multivoradales; family JAHEKO01; genus CBDCXS01. The sequence continues at coordinate 1,653,706 of OZ245024.1, forward strand.
CTCTGGCTGCGCCGGGCAGACGAGCTGCTGCGTGCCCATGTCCTGCCGCGGCACCCCGATCGCGTCCTGGCGACGGCGTTGCTCAGCGCCGCCGACTGATCGCTGGCGACCGCCGGGATGGTCCGATCGCGCTGGCACCGCCGCCAGCGGCGGCACCGGGCCACGCAGTGCCATGTCGTGATCTGCGCTCAAACGACGTAGAAAGAAGGTAGGGGGCGACCCCTGAGCGAGGCAAGGTCGTTCCCGCTTCCGACACCTCCACCACTCCCGAGCTGCGACGCGTTCACCCCACCGGAAGGAGATCAGACGATGCGAACCACCGTACGAAAGCCAAGTCGACTCAACCCCACGCTGGCACTGCTGCTCCTGGCGACGGCGATCGTCGCACCGGTCGAGGGGCAGATCACCTCCGAGGGGACCATCAACGTCGGAAGCAACGCGACGCCTGAGAACTTCAACTCACTCGGTGACTCCGGCGCCGCCGTCTCCGGCGTCATGACCGCCGCCAACGACCTCTTCATCAGCGACGATCTCGAGGTCGGAGACGAGATTCACGTCTCCGTTGGGTCGCTCCTCGCGGGCAGATTGGAGGCCTTCCTGACTCCCAACCGTCTCGTTCTCGAGACGGCGGACAACCCGACCAGCGATCCGGAGCTGCGCCTGCGCTCACGCAATATCGTGCGCCTCTACGCCGACTTCGACAACGATACTGCGACGGCCGAAGCCGTGACTCTCTACAACAACGGGGGTGCGTCATCGAACCGAATTGCCTTCTTCGGGGCCTTCGGAACCCTCCAGATCGCCGGAACGCTCTTCGAGAATGTCGGCTTCGACCTGGCCGAGTCGTACCTCGCCGGTGAGGCCCTGCAACCCGGCGAGCTGGTGCGCGTCGCGACGGCGAGCGCTCGGACGGTCCTACGCAGCACCGGCTCGGGACCCGATGTCATCGGCGTGGTGAGCACGCGGCCCGGCATCGTGATGGGAGGAGCGCCCTTCTCCGTGGGCGAGCTGCGCGAGGTCTGGGGCGATGAGGTCGCCGACCTCTTCGAAGCGCAGCGTCCCGAGCTCGAGACCGCGGTGCTGGCGGAGGACAACGGGCTGGCGGCGAGGCTCGAGATGGTATCGAACCCACCGCGGCTCGCCCCCGCCGGCCCCAACGATGATGGAGACAGCGAAGACCCGAGCGACCTCGAGACGATCGCCGGCGATATGGAGACGGCCGTCATCCGGCGCTTCTTCGAGCTCAACGTCGTTCCCGTCGCACTGTCCGGCCGCGCGCCCGTTCTCGTCGACAGCGCCTACGGCACCATCGTTCCCGGAGACCGCCTGGCCCCGAGCCCAACCCCTGGCGTCGCCATGCGGGCCCACAAGGCGGGACCGGTGATCGGCATCGCTCTCGAGGCCTTCGACGGCGGCCAGGGACCGGTGATGGCCTTCATCCAACGCGGCTGGTACGGCGGCGAGGCCCTGGAGCGGGCGGACCTGACCGCCGGACCGTCTGGCGGACTGGTCGTCAACGGTGCGCTCGTCCAGGCGTCGAGCCGCTCGACCAAGCGCCACATCGCGGCGATCGATTCCGCCGAGGTGCTGGACCGTGTCAGCGAGCTGCCTGTCACGACATGGAGCTACACCTCCGACCCGACCTCGACGGCCCACATCGGCCCGATGGCGGAGGACTTCCACCGACTCTTCGGCACCGGGACCGACGCGCAGCACATCGCGCTCTCGGATCTCTCGGGAGTCGCCCTGGCGGCGATCCAGGCGCTCAGCCACGAGAACCGGCGCCTCGCCGAGCGCATCGCGGCGCTCGAGACCGCACAGGCCGAGAAGAGCAAGCGATGAACGTCGTGCGATAGCTCACCCGGCGACCGGCCGGCTGGAGAGGCGCTCGGCTCGCTGCCGATCCGGGTTGCGGCGCTTGGAGCCCCCGTCATCACGCCGGATACCAGACGTGATGATCCACCCGCCTCGACGGGTTCCCGGAGCTGTCGGCCTGGAAGATGTACCGCACGACGATCGAGCCGTCGTCCTGGACGATCCCCTCGACCCGCATCCGGGACCGGGAGTTGTTGAAGGCGGCCGTGCCGGAGAGATCCCGGCCGTCGAGGCTGGCTTTCCCCGTCCAAGGCCACGAGCCGGTCACCTCCTTGATCTCGTAGGTCCCGTCCCGGCGCGCCGTCACCTTGATGACGCGATCGGAGTGGTTGTCCATCAGGTAGGTGCCCGACAGATCCTGTGCCTGCACCTGCATCTCGACCGGCATCTGCACCGCCATCGAAGCCCGGAACTTGTCCTCGCTCGCCACCTCCTCGGCCAACTCGGAGAGGCTCTCGAGTGCGCGACCGGGCTCCCCATCGCTTCGTGGCGCGCTGCTCGCGGTTTCAACCCGACCCGCCTCCTCCGCCTCGAGAACGGCCGCCGCGATCTTCGCCGCCAGCTCCCGTCGACGGCGCGCAGCAGCCGCAGACCCAGCCGGCGGTTGGCCTCGTCCTCTGAGGTTAGGTTCTCCGCCACGACCTCGAGGATCTTGATCTGCCGGTCAGCGTCCGCGAGCTCCCTTGTGCTCGCGAGTTGTGCCTGACTCAACGTCTCCGCGTTCTGCTCCTGCTGGTGGGAGATCACCAACGTACCGACGATGCCCACCACCGCCACGGCCAGCGGCATGATGACGACTTCGATCCAGCTCCTGTTTTCGCTCACGGTTCTCTCCTTTCCGCCGAAGCCTGGGTTCAGGGTCGGTGCGAGACCCTGCGCGCGCAAGGCCCCATCCCGGTCGGACAACGCAGGAACCGGCCACCCGCAGCCGGGCCTCTCTGGATTAGACGGATACGGCGGGCGTTTCCTCTGCCGAGGAGGACCTCACCGCACGCGAATCGGCGGCTGCAAGCGGAGTGGGAGCAGGTACCCCGCGTTCGTCGATCAGAAACCCAGCGGCGAGTAGGGACCCGGATCCGATTCCGTGTCTTCTACGGGGTCTTCCTCTACTGGCAAACCAAGCGACTTCATCAACGCCAGAGCATTTCCACGAGCCACGACCCCAGAGTGCAGCTTGTAGTCGAAGGCCATCCGCCCGTCCTCGAGATGATCCTCGAAGTGCACATTCACAGCCTTCGATCCGAGCTCGTCGGCCACCGCGGACAGCGCCAGATCGTGAGTCGTTACCAGCCCCAGAGCCCCGGAGTCGAGCAGCCCACGAATGACCCCCGCGGCGCCCAGACGGCGGTCGTGCGAGTTGGTGCCGTGGAGGATCTCGTCGAGCAGGAACAGAGTCGGCTCGAAGGCCGCCAGCTCGCGGATCCCGCTCAGCCTCTTCAGCTCGGCGTAGAACCGCGACACGCCTTCGAGCAACGAGTCGTGCACCTGGAGGCTCGCACCGATCGCGAGCGGCGACAGGCGCAAGAGTTTCGCAGCCACCGGGGCGCCGGCGTACGCCAGCACCGCCGCCACGCCCACGGTGCGCAGCAGCGTGCTCTTCCCCGACATGTTCGAGCCGCTGATCAGCAGGAGCTGAGGCCGACCGTCCCTCTTGGAGCCCGCACCGAGACGCACATCGTTCGCCACCCGGCTCTCCCTCGGCAAGAGCGGGTGGACGAGTCCCTCGCCCTCGAAGACCGGTCCGTCGGAGACGAGCTCCGGAAAGACGTAGTCGGGATTCTCGAAGGAGAAGGTCGCCAGGGCACTCAGCGCCTCGAACTCCCCCACCGCACGTAGCCAATCGCCGATCTCCCCACCGTTCCGCGCCCGCCAGCGCTCCACCGCGAAGGCGAGCTGCGTACCGACGTGCAGTAGGAGCGAGATCGGCTGGAAGAACTGATTGTGCCGCGAGTCGTTCCATTCGATCAGCTTCGCCAGATCCGCCAACGCCGCACTCGGGCTCGTCCGCCGCGACTGCCCGTCGCCCAGGTCGGACGAGGCCCGCTGCAGACCCCGAAGGAAGGAGCCACTGAAGCTCTCCGACTCCAGTCGTGCCAGCAGACTCGCCAGAAACCGAAGCTCGCTGGCCGACATGTCGAGACCTCCGAGCACCTCGCTGACCCGCGAACGAACCACCATCGCGAGCGCAGTACTCACCCCGAACACGAGGAGCAGCAGCTTGCCCTCCAGGGGGCCGAAGGCCCAGGCGAGAAAGGCGGCCAGGTTGAGCGCTCCCAGGATCAGCGCCAGGACGGGCCACCCGAGACCTGTTAGGCGCCGCGGGGCTCCGCCCCAGGCCTCGAGATCCTCGACACTGAGTCGAGGCGACAACCCCGCCGCCGTAGTCCACACCTCCTCCTGTAGGTCGAGGCTGCCGCAAAGCTCTCGCACCGCCTCCTGCCGCTCGCCAACGGCATCGGGAGCCGCCGGTCGCAGCAACCACGCCGCCAGCGTCTCCCGACCGGGCAGGCTGTTCGCCGTACACAGCAGGCCGTAGAGCGATCCCGGCCCGAGAAGATCCAGATCCCGGGCGTAGAGGTGCTCGTCGTCCAGAAACCCTGCTCCGTCATCGAGGGGCTCGGGCCACTCGCCGGAGATGCGCCCAAGCGCTCGGCCGTAGAAGGAGCAACCGAGACGGTTCCGCTCGAGCTCCCGCCTCGCTCGTCCGTGAACGACGGCCAGCAGCAGGAAGGCAGCCACCGGAGGCACCAACCAGGCGACGCTCCACGCCTGAGTGGCGAGTGTCGGCCATAGGAGACCGATGCCGACGGCGACGACGGCGAGACGCGCGTTGGCCAGCCGCCGATCCAGCCGGTCGAGGCGAGCGATCTCCGATTCGCGGAGCTTCAGCCGATGGTCGTACTCGGCGCGGGGAGTGCCTTCGGACATCGAGGTGGCGACTCTACATCCATCCCGAGCGCAGTCCGAGGGTTCTGTTCCTGTCTCGCCATACTCGATCCATGGCGACGGCGGTTCTCTCCCGAGACACTACGGCCGAAGTGGAACGGGTGCAGATCGAGCTGTGGCGATCGATGTCTCCCAGACAGAAGGCGGAGTTGGCTGGCGCCATGTCACGCAGCCTCCACGAGCTGGCGCTCACTGGACTTCGCAGCCGACACCCTGGCGCTGACGCGACGGAGCTCCAGGTTCGGGTTGGCCCGACTGACGCTCGGCGTGGAGCTGGCGTCGCGCGTCTTTGCGGCGGCGAATGCCGTCGACCACACCTGATCTTGGCCGTCGATCCGATAGGGCAGGTTCGAGCTCGTAGCCTACGACCGTGGCTCGCCCTCTTCGGCTCGTCGGTCTGACCGAAAGTCCTCCGGCGTCGACGGCAGCACCTCGGCGATGCGCGCCGTCGCATCTCGCACCGCCGCGACCTTCGCCGCGAGTACCGTCTTATCGACCATCGGCGGCGGCCGCGAGAACCCCACGGACGGCGATCTCCTCGAGCGGGCGGAAGTCCAGATACTCGAGGATGGCCCGCGTCTTTCGCTCGACGAGCGCGGCGCGGTCACGTTCGAGGACGATCTGTCCGTCGCGAAAAACTCGGTAGGCCAGAGAGGGCGGAGCCTCTTCGAGCAGCACGAGGTCGATGGCTCTCCCGGAAGCCTGCTCGAGATCTGCCACCAAGCTCCCGAGCTCCCGCGGCGCCATCGCGGCACCGGGCACCAGGCCGACAGCGACATCGAGGTCACTCCCCTCGCGTGCTGTCCCACGTGCCTCCGACCCGAACACCAGCGCGTACGCCAGCCGGGGGTCGGCCTTGAGGACCCGCTGCAGCTCCTTCATGCAGGCAATCTAGCACGCGGCTGCTGGCCAACCGCCGGCTCAGGCGCTCCGAAGGTCGAAGCGAGGGTCCGGGCCATGGACTCCAACGGCTCAGCTGGCCTGCAGATGGTCTGGGATCCATCCAACGATCCCACTGCCATCAGGGTAAGGCACAGCGAGAGCATCGAGAGCCGAAGAGTGCTGCCGGCTCGTCGAGTTCGGCGGGAACAACACCCGATTCGCGCAACGTCCATCAGGCTAGACAGGGTGTCGAGTGCTGCGGTGTCGGTCATCTCACATGACAGTGGTCCAGGAAGACCACCCGAGATGGAGACGCGCGGCCGCAGCGCACGGCCAGCACTCCCTCCGACCCGTCCGTGTCGTCCCCGGCGCAGCCGAACGATCTGTCCTGACCTAGCTATACTCGATCCATGGCGACGGCGGTCCTCTCCCGAGACACTACGGCCGAAGCGGAGCGGGTACAGATCGAGCTGTGGCGATCGATGTCTCCCAGGCAGAAGGCGGAGTTGGTCGGTGCCATGTCGCGCAGCCTCCACGAGCTGACGCTCGCTGGACTTCGCAGCCGGCACCCTGACGCTGACGCGACGGAGCTCGAGGTTCGGATGGCCCGGCTGACGCTAAGCGCGGAGCTGGCGTCCCGTGCGTTTCCGGCGACGAAGATCCTCGGCCGCTCCTGACCTTGACCTTCGATCCCATAGACCGGGCGGCGAGCGGCATGGTAGACGACAGGTTCGACCCATCCGGCCGTCCCGCGATCTCGATTGCCAGGATCGTCGAGACCATGGCCATGCTCATGGACCAGTGGGAGGCCCATCTTCATCCGGAGAGCGGCGAGATTGTCTTTCTCACCGAGGAGGACCGGTTCATGCTCGAACGGGAGATCGACGAGGACGACCTTCCCGAGTGGCAACGCGAGGCCCTGCCGAAGATGCGTGAGGCGGCTGAGTCCGAAGAGTGGCTCGCCCTTCCGGACAAGATCGAGATCCACGACTGGGCGATTATGGAACGCTTCTGCCATCGGGTCCCCGAGGAGCACCAAGGCGAGCTTCTCGACGCTATCCATGGCCGTGGCGCCTTTCGCCTGTTTCGCGACCACATCCAACGGCTGGGTCTCGAGAAGGACTGGTTCGCGTTCAAAGACAGCGAGTACGAACGCATCGCCCGTGAGTGGCTCGAAGCGCACGGGCTGGCCTACCACTAGCGGCTCTTGGTCTACCTACGCGCAACGCAGAAGGCACTTCGCTTCCTGGGGCCGGTTTCTCCGGACCGCGGCCAACCGCGAACAGTCATGGGAGACTGGTTCGTCAACCGGGTCGTTGTCGATCGCCAGCCGCTCCTGATCCTCGTCAGTTCGGCGTCTCTGCTCCCGATCCTGGAGCCTGCACGCAACATGAGAACACTGCCCGAGCGACTGACTTCGATAGTCGAGCGCAGGCTGCGCGACCTCCGCATCGCCGAGCCGCTCATCACCGCCGAGATCGAGAGGATGGACGAAGTGCTCGTCGCGCCGACGAACGATCGCTCGGTGGTTGGAACGATGGTCGACTTCGTCCACACCGTTCGCTTCGTCTCGGCGCGATACGGAAAGCCGCCGGGTGAGACTCTGTCGCAGTTCGAGGAGCTTCTCGAGCAAACACCCTGCCGAGCTGGACGGCCGCAAGGCGAGACCGTGTTCCCGGCCGACAAGACCCGGGAGCTACTCGCTTTAGGCATTCATTAGGTCAAGGATCCTCGGGGGCCGTTCGACCTGACTAGAAGACCCTGCGCGTCTCCCACAGCTACCAGACGCAGACAGACTTCGCGAATTCGCTGATCGCGAAGGTCTTCACCGCCCAGGCGACCCATTCAGCGGATCGACGACCTCGACCGAGCCGTACCGCTGCCCGTGAGACAGGTCCTCGGAGTAGAGGACGTCAGCCCCGCACTGCTCCGCTGCCTGAACGATCAGCGCGTCCCAAAAGGAGATCGAGTACCGCGCCTCGATTTCCATTGCCCTGAACATGGAGGTGCCGTCGTTGATCACCACCTCCCAGCTCAGGTAGTCCTCGACCAGCCGACGCGCTTCCTCGACCGAGATCGGAGCCGCCGCCTTACGACGGACGTTGACGTAGAGCTCCTGAAGCACCTGAGTGCTGAGAGCTCCGCTGCGATCCCGCCACAGCCGCTCCACGAGCGACCGAGCCAACTCGTGCTTCTCGACCGCCCCGCGGTCGTGGGCGTAGACGAGAATGTTGGTGTCTACGAAGAACCTATCGCTCATGAAGCTCGTGGCGAGAGGCCGGACGGCTCCACTCGAGCTCGAAACCGCTCGCGAGACGCTTCATGGCCCTTCGGCGAGCGGTCTCGTAGGCCTTGTCACGCCGCACGAGATCTTCGAGGTTCTCACCCATCAAGCGACTGACGGACGTGCCGCGTCTCGCGGCCAGGACTTTCGCTTCCCGGATGAGGTCGGTGTCCAGGCTCAGAGTGATGTTCGTCTTAGACATGTCTCGTCCACGAAAAAAGTGTAGCACGTGAATACGTGGGCTACCAAGCCCGTGCCTCAGTGACAGCGGTAGCAGCCCACAACCCGTCCGACGGGACTTCGCCCACCAAAGAACTGGCGCACCAGCGCATGCGGCAGCTGCATTTGGTCAGGGCACCAACGAGCAGTGATCAGGGCAGCGCCACACGACAAGGTCCCGGACCCGGATGCCAAGGTGAGCTGTTTCAGACCTGTGCAGCCGGAAGTCCTAGCCGAGCACGCGCACCTTTCCCAGGCGCATCGCCACACCCTCGGCCCCACGCGAGCCTCAAATGGGCCGACTGGTACAACACTCAGCGGCTCTTCGGGCCGATCGGGTAACTCGACGCCTTCGCATAATGCCGAGTCCATGGACGCACTAGCCCTTGGCGGCTTCCCCTCCCTCCACCTCTAGCTCGTCCCGAGGCCGCTCCTTGTACCTCTCATACAACTGTTGATGCTTGTCGTCTCTCGAAACCTCCCGCCCCCCAATAATCAACCCTTGCACCGTTGACGTGATCTCCAGAGGGTTCCCATTCGTCACAACCAAGTTCGCGACCTTCCCCGGCTCGATCGTCCCGAGGTACTCCCCGACCCCCAGGATTTCGGCTGGCCAGAGGGTCATCCCCATGAGAGCCTCTTCGGCCGACAGCCCATAGGCGGTTGCCATCCCAGCCTCGTACATCGTCGTCCGTGAGGCATGTGGGCCGCCAGGGCCGAAGCCGCCTCCGGCCCCCGAAGCAAAAGCGATCTTCACTCCTGCATCCACGAGCTTCCCCGCGTTCTCGAACGGTCGATCGTAGGGATCGTCCATCTCGGCGGGCATGCTTTGGGTGAGGCCGAGAATGACCGGTATTTCCTTCTCGGCCAGCATGTCTGCAACCTCCCAGGCGTCGCGGCCGCCGGCGAGGATGATGTCGAGGTTCTGCTCCTCGGCGAAGTCGACGGCGGCCTCGATGTCGCGTTTGTTGTGGGCTAGGATGATGACCTGCTTGCCGCCGTCGAGGATCTCGGCCAAGGCTTCGAGCTTGAGGTTCGGTTCGAGGCGCGAGCTTCCCGCTTCCATCGCCGCCTTGTAGTGCCGCGCGGCGTCGAGCCAGTCGCGGAGCTCGTTCTGGGCCTTTTCGGCCTTTTCCTTCGCTTCGTTGAAGGGGGACTCGACCATGGAGAAGGTGGTGAAGTCAAAGCGGCGGGTTTGAATGGCGGGCCAGTCGATCACCATGGCTATAGACGGGACCACGGCCATTTCTTCTACGGTCCAGCCGTCGAGGTTGACGAGGGCGGCCTGGCCGGGGATGACGCCGTCGTCGTCGGTCTCAGGGGCGATGACGGCGTGGGTGATGCCGTTGGAACGGGTGACGGGGATGACTTCGCTCGCCGGGTGGATGGCGGAGAGGGCGTTGAGGTGGGGGTTGTAGGTGCCCTGCTCGGCCTGGTCGTCGGTGGCGGGGACGGCGTTGACTTCGATGAGGCCGACCTGGGTGAGGGAGTCGATCATGCCCGGGTAGACGTGTTGGTCGGTGGCGTCGATGACTGTGTAGTCAACGCCTTCGGTGCCTTCGGGGCGGGGGGTGTCGGGGCCGACGGATTGGATGAGGCCTTCGGAGATGACGACTCGGCCGATGAAGGGGTCGGAAGAGACCGGGTGGATGGTGCCGTTTTCGATGACGATGGTGGTTGGAGTGGGTTCCTGGGCGGTTGTCGCGGTCGTGCCTGCGCCAAGGAGTAGAAGAAGGACGAAGAGCATGTGTGGGATCCCTCGACTACGGCGCGTTGCGCCTTCGCTCGGGATGACAAGGGGGGAGGGCATGAGTCGGTTCATCGGTTCACCTCGTGGCGGCAGGTGTAGGTGGGTTCGGTCCAGAGGGTGGTGGTGGTGGCCGCGGTACGGCCGGCAGGGACGCCGGCCGCTTCAGGGGCCTCTTCGGAGTCCTCTTCGTCGGGGGGGTTGAGTTTGGCTTTGAGGGCGTCGATCTTGGCCTGGCGCTCTCGGTCGGCTTCGAGGTCGAAGTAGAGGTCGCCGTCGATCCAGGTCTTCTGGACGACAGAGAAGACGGACATGGGGTTGGCGTTGTAGAGGGCGAGGTCGGCGTCCTTGCCGACTTCGATGGAGCCGATGCGGTCGTCGATGCGGAACTGCTTGGCGGGGTTGAGGGTGACGAGCTTGAGGGCTTCGACTTCGCTCATGCCGCCCCACTTGATGGCCTTGGCGGCCTCCTGGTTCAGGTGGCGCATCTCTTCGCCGCTGTCGGAGTTGATCGAGACCAGGACGCCTCGCTCGGTCATGAGGGCGGCGTTGTGGGGGATGGCGTCGTAGGCTTCGACCTTGTAGCCCCACCAGTCGGAGAAGGTCGAGGCGCCGGCGCCGTGCTCGGCGATCTCGTCGGCGACCTTGTAGCCCTCGAGCACATGCTGGAGGGTGGCGATCTGGAAGCCGAACTCCTCGGCGAGGCGCAGGAGCTGGAGGATCTCGTCGGCGCGGTAGCAGTGCGAGTGCACCAGGCGCTCGCCCTCCATGATCTCGACCAGGGCCTCCATCTGGAGGTCGCGGCGGGGGGCGACGCCGCTGCGGCCGGCCGCCTCCCAGGCGTCCCACTCCTGCTGGTAGCCCCGTGCCTCGGTGAAGGCGCGGCGGATGACGTCCATGACGCCCATGCGGGTCTGCGGGTAGCGCTGCGGAATGCCGAAGCCGCGGAAGTTCGAGCGCTTGGGGTTCTCGCCGAGGGCGAACTTGATGCCCGGCATGGCGCCCTCGAACTTCATCGTCTCGGCGTCCGAGCCCCAGCGCAGCTTGATCACCTGGTTCTTGCCTCCGATGGGATTGGAGCTGCCGTGGAGGATGTTGGCGGTGGTGACGCCGCCGGCGAGCGCCCGGTAGATGTTGATGTCGTCCGGGTTGATGACATCACCGATGCCGACCATCGACGAGACGGCGGTCGAGCCCTCGTTGCCGCCACCTTCGATGGCGATGTGCGAGTGGGCGTCGAAGATGCCCGGGATGAGGTGGCCGCCCTGGGCGTCGATGACGGTGCCGGAGCTCGGACCGGCGCCTTCACCGACGGAGGCGATCTTGCCGTCGGCGACGACCACATGGCCGTTCTCGATGATCTCGGTGGCGTCGTCGTCGGGACCATCTTCGCCCGCCAGGGTCCAGATGGTGGCGTTGGTGATGACGAAGTCGTCCATCTCCTCGGCCGGAGCGGCGAAGACAGCCATGACCTCTTCGAGCTCCTCGGCGGTGACGGCAACAGCCTCGCCCTCCTCGTCTTCGCTCTCGGCGTCGGCCGTCGTCTCCGCCGGCTTGGCGGTGCGCTCGGCCTTGACGTCCATGCCGAACGAGCCGACGGTCACTGTCCCGGCGAGGGTCTCGCCGGACACCTCCGCGGTGAAGCCGGGGTTGATCGTCTGCCCGGCCATCTCGCGCGTGGTCTTGAAGCGGAGCATGGTGCCGCTCATGCGGCCGTCCTCCACCGTCGAGGTCTGGTCGCCGACGAGCTCACCGGTGACCTTGCCCTCCTCGTCCATCTCGAGGGTGCCGGTGAACTCCTGGGAGCCCTGCGGCGTCACCAGGGTGAAGGCCCAGGTCCCGGAGACGTCCTGTGCCGGCGGATCGAGGTCTTCCTCCTCGGTCTCGCGCTCCTGGAACTTCACGCCGTCGACGAAGACGGCCGCGATCTCGGCGTCCTCGGCCCAGGGCCAGTCGGTGGCGAGGACCAGGTTGGCGATCTTGCCGGCCTCGATGGTGCCGAGCTGGGCGTCGACGCCGTAGATGGCGGCGGGGCCGGAGGTCATGGCGGCGAGGGCGTCGTCGTCCGAGAGGCCCGCCTCGATGGCGGCGCGCACGCCCTTGAAGACGTCGGAGGCGGAGCCCAGGCCCGCCGAGTAGAAGGCGAAGGGAACGCCCGCTTCGGCGAGCTTGGCGGCCGAGGCCGGGGCCATGCGGCGGTGGTAGACGGTGCGGATCGGGATGTCGGCCTCGGGATCGACGTCGGTGCCCTCGTCGGGCCAGTCGAGCGATAGCAGCACCGGAGTGCCGGCTTCGCTGAGCTCGTCGACACGCTGATAGGCGCCGTGGGCGCCGTAGATGATGGCGTTCAGGTCGTACTCGCCGGCGAGGAGCATGGCGCGATCGATCTGGCGCGGCAGATCCGCCGGGAGGAGGAAGGGCCGGCCGGCTTCGCGGGCGGCCTCGACCGGCTCGAGCGTGCGGTCGTAGGTAGGCCGGGTCATGCCGCGCGGTGAGACGGCGTAGGCAGCCTTGGTCGCCGCGTAGTGGTCGGTGTCTTCCATGATCTGGCGCACGTACGCGATGACGCCCATGAGCGAGCTCGGGAAGCTGCCGAAGCTCTGCTGCTGGAAGCCGATGCGGTGGGCGACGTTGGGGGCGACGACCTGGCTGCGGACGTAGTCCTCTGCACCGAGCTGGCCGAGGTTCACCACGGCGGCCTGGCCGGCGAAGATGCCCTCCTCAGGTGTCGCGACGACGCTGGTGAAACCGGCCTCGCGCCACTTGGCGGCCTTGCCGCCCTCGCCGAAGGCGCCGGCGTCGATCTCGTCGGCGGCCGAGTGCCAGGGCGTGGTGAGCGGCCGGTCCTCGGGCTCGAGGTGGCTCATCGCGCCAGCGAAGGGATTGCCGCCGTCGCCGTCGCTCTCCTCCTCCTTCTTGATGCCGAGGGGGGTCATGGCGTCGATCAAGCCCGGATAGAGCGTCAAATCGGTGCCGTCGATGACCCAGGCGTCGGCCGGCGTGGCGACGCCGGTGCCGACCGCTTCGATGAGGCCGTCGGCGATCAGCACCGTGGCCGACTCGAGGGTCTCGCCGGTGCCGGTGACGACGCGGACGTTCTCGATGGCGAAGAAGGGTGGTGGCGACGGGGGCTCGGCGGTGGTGATCGTCGGTACGACGAGCACGGCGACGAGCGCCCATGCGGTCAGCAGGCGCGTTCTCAACATCAGTTTGTCTCCCCTACGGTGGTGCATTGCGTCCGGGCCGTGGGAGCCGGTCGCTCAAAGGCTGTTTGCAGAGTCGGGACATTGTAGCTGAACGTCTCGTTGTCATCCCGACCGAAGGTCGCGGAGTGACCCTAGCGGAGGGATCCCTCCACTCCGCTCGCAATGCGAGCTCCGGTCGGGATGACAATGGAGAGGCTCGCCACACTCGGGGAGCAACCAGACATCGAAGCATCATGATGATATGATGTCGATATGCGCACCACCCTCCAGATCGACGACGATGTCCTCTCCGTAGCCAAGCAGTTGGCCGCGGAGCGCAACGTCTCGATCGGGTCGGTCGTCTCGGAGCTCGCTCGCAAGGGATTGAGGCCCGTCGAACCGTACCGCTATTCTGACGACTTCCCTGTCTTCGAGGTGCGCGAGGACGCGCCGGTGTTCGGGCCCGACGAGGTCGACGACGCGCTCGAGGAGGCTTGAGTGGTCTCGCTGCTCGACGTCAATACCCTGGTGGCGCTCGCCTGGCCGAACCACGTGCACCACGAGCCGGCGCACCGGTGGTTCGCCGAGCACCATACCCATGGTTGGGCCACCTGCCCGTTGACGGAGAGTGGCTTCGTGCGGGTCTCTTCGAGTCCGCTCGCGACACCTGAAGCACGGAGACCGGGCGAGGCCGTTCTGCTTCTGAGGAAGATCGTCGAGCTGCCCCACCACACGTTCTGGACGGACGCGGTCTCACTCGCGCGCAGCGAGGAGATCCGGCTCGAGACGATCACGGGACACCGGCAGGTGACGGACCTGCACCTGTTGCTGCTCGTGATCGCCAACGGCGGGCGGCTGGTGACGTTTGATCGGGGAGTCGAGCAGCTACTGCCCTCGGGAGTCGGTAGCGAGGCGCTCGTGGTTCTCTGAGGGCTGGTTGAGGTAGGCAGGGGTCGGCCGCTTCAGTCTCCAGGTCATCGCGCCTGCCCTGCGCGAGCGAAGCGACTCGAACGGGACCGGAGTGACCGAGGCGATAGCCCCCTCCTGTCATCTCGACCGGAGCGACCGAAGGGAGCGAAGTGGAGAGATCCTGCCTGGGCGGGGTGTCTCCCAGGGATCCCTCGGCTTCGCTCGGGATGACACGGTGGGACGCCCTTGTCATCTCGACCGGAGCGAACGAAGGGAGCGTAGCGGAGAGATCCTGCCTGGGCGTTCTATCTACGAGGTGTCCCTTGACTACGCTCGGGATGACAACGGGGGCCGGCGTAGCGGGTACAATCTCCCGAACCTTGATCGGCCAGAAGCTGTCCCACTTCGAGATCACCGCCAAGCTGGGTGAGGGCGGGATGGGAGAGGTGTGGAAGGCGGCGGATACGCGGCTGGGGCGGGAGGTGGCGATCAAGGTCCTGCCGCAGGCGTTCTCGGTCGATCCCGAGCGCCTGGCGCGGTTCAAGCGCGAAGCGCAGGTGTTGGCGTCGCTCAACCACCCGAACATCGCGGGCATCTACGAGTTCCGGGAGGCCGAGGTCGACGGCGAGCGACACCACCTGCTGGTGATGGAGCTCGCCACCGGGCAGGACCTCTCGCAACGACTCGCCCAGGGGCGGGTGCCGATCGACGAGGCGCTGCCGGTCGCGCTCCAGATCGCGGAGGGGCTCGAAGCGGCGCACGATCGGGGGATCGTCCATCGGGATCTCAAACCGGCGAACGTGATGCTGGCGAAGGACCGGGCTCTGGATGGGCAGGTGAAGATCCTCGACTTCGGGCTCGCCAAGGCGCTCGAAGCGCAGGCCGGTGGCTCGGACTCGGCGGCGCTCTCCCTCTCCCCCACCCTGACCGCGGGCATGACGCAGGCCGGCGTGCTTCTCGGCACGGCCGCCTACATGAGCCCGGAGCAGGCCAAGGGGCTCGAGGCCGACCGGCGGGCGGACGTGTGGGCGTTCGGTGTGGTGCTGTGGGAGATGCTGAGCGGGAAGCGGCTGTTCTCGGGCGACTCCGTCTCCGACACGCTGGCGGCGGTGCTGCGCGACGAGATCGATGCCGGCGCGCTTCCCGCGGACACGCCCGCGCCTCTCCTCTCGCTGCTGTCTCGCTGTCTGGATCGGGATCCCAGGTCGCGGCTGCGCGACATCGGCGAGGCGCGGGTGGCTCTCGCCGCGCTTTCGGGCGACGGGAGCGTATCGACGATCATGGGCGCCCCGGGAGTCTCGACCACCGAGCCGGCCGTCGAGCCCACCAGCTCGAAGCTGCCCTGGCTCGTCGCCGCAGTGATGACTGGCGTAGCTCTACTGCTCGGCCTGCTGGGACTCAGTAACGAGGATCCCCCCGTGCAGCTGGTGCGCAGCTCGATCCTCGGCCCGGAAGGCGCACAACTCGACGCGGGCAGCGGCCTGGCGCTCTCGCCCGACGGCGGCAAGCTGATCTACGCGGCGATCGACGAAAACGGCTCGCGGGCTCTCTGGGTTCACTCCTTCGAGACCGGGGAAGCGATGCGCGTGAAGGGGTCGGAGTCGGCCCTCTATCCCTTCTGGTCGCCCGATGGCCAGAACGTGGCGTTCGTGGCGCGAAGCCAGCTCATGAGAGCCCCGGCGACGGGCGGTCCCGTTCAGAACATCGCCGCTGGGCAGGACTGGCGGGGTGGCACCTGGTCCGATGACGGCACCATCGTCTTCGCGCCCGACTTTCGGGGCGGGCTCAACCGGGTCTCGGCTAGCGGCGGCGAGGCGGTCCCCATCACCGAGATCGATCGCGAGGCGGGTGAGCAGTCGCATCGCTACCCGCTGTTCCTTCCGGATGGAAAGCGGCTGCTGGTCCTGGTACAGACGGCCGAGGGCGGCAGCCAGACGGACAACTCGAGAATCGAAGTACTCGATCTCGCCAGCGGTGAGCGGCGCGAGGTTGTGAGAGCGAACTCCTCGTTCGCGCTCAGTCCGAGCGGCCACCTCCTCTTCCTGCGCGACGGCACGCTGGTGGCGGCACCTTTCGACGTGAAGTCGGCGACGGTGACGGGTGAAGCCCGGCCGGTCGAGTCGGACATCGGCTATACGGGCAACGAGTTCGCCACCTTCTCCGTAGCCTCAAACGGGTTCATGGTCTACCAGTCGGGATCGCTCTACGAGGCGTTCACGCGCATCGGTGTGATCGGGCCCGCGGGAGACCCGATCGGGAACTTCGCGCCACCCGACTTCCACCAGGACGTCGAGCTATCGAACGACGGGACGCGGGCGGCGTTCCGTGGCGCCGACAACACCACCCTCTGGATCTACGACCTCGAGCGCGGCACCAGGACACGGTTCACCTTTCAGGATGGCGATCACTTCAGTCCGGTCTTCTCCCCTGATGACAGCGAGATCGCCTACACGACCGACCGCATCGACAAGTTTCAGACCTTCCGCAAGCCCGCCTCCGGCCTCGGCGAGGAAACGCTGGTCTTCGAGATGGACGACCGGATGGTCCTTCACGACTGGTCTCCCGATGGGCGCTACCTGGCTCTCGACTTCCTCAACAACGAGGCCGACACCGACACGGACATCGCCCTTTACGATCTCGAGAAGGGCGAGCTCGAGATCGTCGCCCAGACACCATTCGCCGACACCCAGCCGGTCTTCTCACCCGACAGTCGTTGGCTGGCCTACACGTCGGCCGATTCGGGGCAGCTCGAGGTCTTCCTGCAGCCGGTGGATGGTCCCGAGGGACGTTTCCAGGTGTCGACGGCGGGGGGCCAGCATCCCGACTGGAGCCCCGACGGAACGAAGCTCTACTACGTCAACTCGCTGCTCGAGCTGATGGAGGTCGGGGTGTCGCTCGACGTTGGTATCGGCATCGAGCTGCCGAAGAAGCGCTTCGAGATCCGCCACCTCTACGATCAGAACCCGCCATTCCACGTCATGCCCGACGGCGAGCGATTCCTCACCAGCCAGCTCGAGCGCGAGGTTCGGGGCGGAGAGATCACATTGCTTCAGAACTGGGCGCTGGGGCTCTCGGACTGAAGCGGCCGGCGTCTCTGCCGGCCGTTGTTCCAGGTATCACCGAACGGCCGGCACGGAGGCCGGCCGCTTCAGTTTAGGCCCTTCGGCTCGTAATAGCCGGCCGGGGCGATCAGCTCGACTCCGCTCACTCAGTTCGCTTCGCTCGGGATGACAACAAGGGGCCGGGTCGCAGCATTCTCGGCAGAGATACGTACAACATCCTGTACAATCCTCCCATGCCTCGAGTCACCAACTACAGCGACGCCAGAGCTCACCTAAAGGCCTACTGCGACGAGGTCGCGGAGGGGGGCGAGCCGGTGATCATCAAGCGACGCAAGGGTGGCGACGTTGCGCTGGTGAGCCTGGACGAGCTCGCGGGACTCGAGGAGACGGCGCATCTGGTGCGCTCGCCCGAGAACCTGCGGCGGCTGAGGGAGGCCCTCGAAGAGACGGCCGCCGGAGGGGGGACCGAGATGAGTCCGGGCGAGCTCGGTCGACGAGTCGGGGTCGAGGACTGAGCCTCCCGCATGAACGAGACGACCGCGGTCTTCTCCACTCACTTCCTCGAGGACGTCGAGTACTGGGTCAGGACCGACCGCAAGACGACTCTCCGCCTGCTGCGCATCGTTCGCGAGACGGTTCGTCGTCCGTTCGAAGGCATCGGCAAGCCGGAGCCGCTTCGCGGCGAGTTGAGGGGACTCTGGTCACGGAGGCTGACGCAGGAGCACCGGGTGGTCTACCAGGTCGTCGAGGGGCAGGTTCGGTTCCTGCAGGGGCGGTACCACTATTGACCTTGGCGCCCTTGGGCACCGTCCCCGCTTGTCATCTCGACCGGAGCGAGCGGTAGCGAGCGCAGTGGAAGAGATCCCTCCTTGGCGTCACTCGTGCCCAAGGCGAGCGGGAGCAGGCAACATCCAGGCCGAGGAGGGATCCCTCGGCTTGGCTCGGAATGACAAGTGGGCATGCTGAGGCAAGCCCCCGCGACTCCCTTGGTCACGCGGACGGACGACCACCTGGCTGAACCGGCCGGTGTCCCCTCGAACACAGGGCATGGCCCGCCGGTCATTTGCACCGACGATCACAGACGGCCGGCAGAGACGCCGGCCGCTTCAGTCTTGGCTCTTCGCTTCGTAGTAGCCGGCCGGGGGTGGCGGCTCGGGATGACCGGGCGGGGGCGCCACAAGCACGGGGATTTCTCGCTTCATCTGCGGGATCGCTTCTTCGGGGCCACCAAGATCCCCAGCCGTTCCCCATCTCTTCCACGGGACGCCTCGCCATCGACGGAGCTAGCGTTTCGGACAAGGCACGGGATCGGAGCACGAGGCTTCCCTCGCGATGCCCCAACGAGCGATTCCCCCTGAAGGAGGTACACCACTCATGATTCCCTCAAAGAACGCCCTTCTCGTCGTGCTGGTCCTGGCGGTGACGCTGCCGTTGCCCGGCACCCTCCGAGCCGACGGCCCCGCACCCGCTGCGACCGGCACCTGGTACCTGGCGCTCGATTCCGAGCCGTTCGGCCTGCCTCCGGGGACGATCTTCCCCGGTCTCGCCATCATCGGCCACAACGGGACCTTTCAGATCGTCGATGGCGGCGACTTCGGCGGTGCCCCGTTCCCAACGCGTGACTCGGCACAGTTCGGAAGTTGGCGCCGCCGTGGCAGCAACATCGAGGCGGTGACTCTGTTCCTCCAGGGCGACGCCATCACCGGCGACGTCGTCGCATGGCAGAGGGTCGAGCTCCTCTTGACGCCCGACGGCTCCGATGGGTTGGTCGGCACCGTCAACGTCTTCGGGCTGGCCTGCAACCTGCCCGCGCCGTTCCCGGTCTTCGGGTGCCCGGATCCGATCGACTCGGCCTCCGCGTTCGTTGCGGTGCCGCCGTTCGATGTCGGGGTCGAGCTCAAGCGGCTGGAGCCGGTCTTTCTGTCGTCCGATTGACGGGTACGGATGAGGTCGGGATAACCCGAATGGGCCGCTGCGCTACGCGGGTAGGCCGACGCGGCTCATCAGGTCGCGAAACTCGGACCGCGACCGCAGCGGCTCCCACTCCGGCCAGTTGAGATAGATCAGGGATGGGTCGCGCTCTCGAAAGGCAGTCTCGAGCCATTCGAGGGCGCGATCGTGTTCGTTGCCGTACAGGAAGAGTCGAGCGACCTGAGTCGGTTGTACGTAGTCACGACGGCCCTGCTCGACGAGCAGCTCCGCGGCACGGGTCATGGCGGCCGCGTAGGTATCCCCATCCCCAAGGGGTGCCAACAGAGCCGCCACAGCGGCCTGGCCCAGGATCGAGAAGTACCTCGCCGCACTGGCGAGCGCCTCGTCCCATCGTTCCAGCTGCGCCAGCGAGATCCACAATCCCAGCGCAGCGGGCGGCAGAGGTCCCCGTTGGGCGGCTCGGCGAGAACGATCCAAACCCTCGTGCAGGTGGCCGGTGAGCGTGAGGGCCAAGCTGTGGACGACCAATCCGGCCGGGTTCAGCGGGTCCAGCGCTGTGGCTCGCCTGGCGAGCGAGATCGCCTCGTCGAACCGCCTCTGGCCGATGGCCAGCAGAGCGTAGCTCCACAACGCGGTGGCGTCACTCGAGTTGAGCGCCAGCGCACGCTTGAAGGCGGCTTCCGCCTCGTCCCAGTCCCAGAGGTAGTACATCGCGAACTTTCCCTGCATGACGTGAGTCTCTGCCAGCCCCTCACCGAGCTCGGTCAGCTTGCCGATCGCTTCCTCGAACGCCGATCTGGCCGCACGAGCCGACGTCAGACCCCACTGCGCCCGCCAACCCCAGACATCGGCGATGCCGAGGTAGGGATAGGGAGAGCCGGGGTCGAGGTCACGAGCCGCTTCGAAGTGCTCCAGACTCCTGCCGAGCAGGTCCTGAGTGAAGCGATGGAACCGATGGCGTCCGCGCAGGTACTCGAGAAACGACCGAGGGTCCACTTTGCGATGCGGTACCACGCCGGTGACGTGCACCGCCGATCCGCCCTCTTCCGACGTCTCCCTGGCGCCGAGCACCTCACGAACCGCACGGTCCACGTCGTAGGCCAGCTCTCCCTGCAGGGCCAGGACGTCACCCAGGCCTCGCTCGTACACCCTCGACATCAGGTGATGGTCGGTCTGCGCGTCGATCAGCTGGACACTGATCCGGATCAACTCGCCCAGGCGCAGTACCCCGCCTTCGACCACGACGTCTACGCCCAGAGACTCAGCGATCTCCGGCAACGAGGCGTCCGATTGTTTGTAGCGCATCGATGACGTGCGGGACGTCACCTGCAGATCCCGAGGATGCCTCCCGAGGGCGGAGATGAGGGCGTCGGTCATGCCGTCGGCCAGGAACTCCTCCGCCGGGTCGCCCGAGAGGTTCTCGAGCGGCAGCACGGCGACTGCGACCTGGGCCGGCGCGACGGAGGCGATCAAGCGGTAGCCCCGCTTCGGGATGGTCTGGAGCAACTGGGGACGCCGCGCATTGTCGCCCAGCGCGCGACGTAGCGCCGCAACCGCCGACACGAGCGCATCGTCGCCGACGAAGGCCCCCTTCCAGACATCCCGGCCGAGCTCCTCCTTGCTCACCACCTCCCCCGGCCGCGACGCGAGATAAACCAGCAGATCCATCACCCGCGGCTCGAGGTGCAGGCACTGATCGCCTCGAGTCACCTGGCACAGATCGGGATCGACGAGCCAGCCGCCAACGCGAAGTCCCCTGCGCTCGCGGGGCCGGCACCGCGCTCGTGTCATCGTCCCATTCTAAGGAACCCCGCCCTTGCGGGGTATCGAACGATGTACGCCCCGCTTGGTGATGGCCCGCCTCGGTCACCTGCCGCAGCCAGGCCGTGCCCTCCGTTCGAGGGCCATGCCCTCAGCTAGAGGGGCCGCCGGCCGCTTCAGAGGGAGTGCTCGGCAACCAGGAAGAGCTGCGGCGAGTCGAGCTCGGAGGGCTCGCGGTCGAGGGAGCGGTAGAGGCCGACGACGGAGAGGCCGGCGGCCTCCTGAAGCTCGCGGAGCTCGCGGACCGTGTAGACCCAGTGACGAGCGGTGTGCGAGGTGACCTCGCCGTCGCGCACGAAGGTGTACTCGGTCTCGAGGCAGCTCTCGGTGGCGTCGTAGCGGTTCTCCTCGAGGAAGAGGAGATCGCCCATCGGCGACCAGCCGCGCTCCTCGAGACGCGGGAGGACCGACTCGGCGGTCATGCCGGTGTGCATGGCGAAGCGGCCGCCGGGGCGCAGCGTTGCTGCGACGGCCTCGAGGTACTCGCGGTTGCCGGTCGGGCCGAGGTAGCCGAAGCTGTTGCCGAAGCAGAAGGCGGCGTCGAAGGAGGCGTCTCGCGGGAGCTCGCGCATGTCGCCCTCGCGGAAGTCGACCTCGACGTCTCGCTCGATGGCGGCTGAGCGGGCGGCTTCAAGCATCTCCGAGGAGATGTCGACGCCGGTGAGACGGTGACCACGAGCGGCGAGCTCGATCGAGTGGCGACCGTGACCGCAGGGGGCGTCGAGGACTCGGGAGGCGCCGGCGAGCATCAGCTCGCGAGCCAGAAAGTCGGCCTCGGCGTGGGTCGCCTCTTCAGGGTGGCGGCGATCCACATGTCGAGGACGACGCCGTGGAAGAACTCGCGGTACCAGTGGTCGGACATGGCGCGAGAGTATCTGAATGCGGGTGGCGTTCCGTGAGGTGAACGGCGGGGCCGTGGCGACCGACGGCCGGCAGGCCAAGCCCTCTGTTCGAGGGGACGCCGGCCGCTTCAGAGGCAAGAGACTGAAGCGGCCGGCCTCCGTGCCGGCCGTCGACATCCCAGCAGATACAGGCTGCGTGCTAGCATTTGCTCTTCCAAAAAGGGAGAGGAAACTATGCTCGAGACCATGAACCGATCTCCGCTCGGGGCGTGTGCCCTGGCACTGTGTCTTGCACTTCTCGTGGCCCCGGTGGCCGCGTTGGCCCAGGAGGAGTACGTGGCCTACGCGACCGTCAAGGAGAACGAATATCCGCTGCCCGAGGATGTCGAGGACATCAACGACAAGTACCTCATCCAGATGCGCTGGGGCGCCTACGACGGGCCGAAGCGGCGCGTCGGAGTGATGCCGGTGGACAACACGTCGACGGCGTCGAGCTGGACGGTTCCCGGCTTCGGGTCCTTCAACTACGGAGGCGGCCAGGTGCCGGTGAACGGCATCTACTCGATGATCACCGATGTGATGCACCGCTCCGAGCGCTTCCGCCTGGTCGAGCGGGCCGAGGTCGGCAACGTGCTGGCCGAGCAGGATCTGGCGAGCTCCGGCCGCACGACGCAGCAGTCGGGTGCCGCGACCGGCCAGATTCTAGGTGCCGAGTACCTGATCCAGGCGGTGATCACGAGCTACGAGCCCGACTTCAAGGGCAAGAGTGGCGGCGTCGGCGGCATCGCCAGCGGTGTTCTGGGCGGCGTCAAGGCGGGCAAGAACCAGTCGATGGTCGGCATGAACTTCAGGCTGGTTGACGCCGTGAGCAGCGAGATTCTGTTCACCAAGCAGATCGACGTGGTGGTCAGCGACAGCGAGTTCTCCCTCGGCAGCGGTTACTTCGGCTCGAGCGCCTTCGGCGGCTTCATGTCGAGCTACTCGAAGACCCCGATCGGCCAGGCGGTGATGTCGGGCGTCAACCAGGGCGTGCTCGAGCTGATCAAGCAGATCGGCGCCGAGCCGATGGAGGGCTCGGTCATCCAGGTCAAGGGCGAGGACATCTACCTGAACCTCGGCGAGGACGTGGTCGCGGCCGGCGACATCTTCCAGGCGCTCGAGCCGGGCGAGGAGCTGATCGATCCGGATACGGGACTGTCGCTCGGCGGCGACGCCACCGTGGTCGGCCAGGTCCAGGTGTCGAAGGTGAACGAGAAGTTCTCGATCGGCCGCGCGTTGGACTTCGACGCGGCGACGCTCGAGCGGGGCGACATCCTGGTCTCGACCGCCGAGCCGCCACCGCTCCACTTCGCGGACACCTGGACGGGGCCGCTGTCGAAGACGCAGAAGAAGAAGAAAAAGAAGAAGGGGTAGGGGCGCGGCGCGAGGCCGGATGGCCGGCAGGCCATGCCCTCAGTTCGAGGGGACGCCGCCCGCTTCAGAAGAGAGGAGACTGAAGCGGCCGGCCACCGTGCCGGCCGAACGGCGAATCGGGACGAGCCAACGGCCGGCAGAGGCGCCGGCCGCTTCAGACTCCTCCATTGTGGGTAATCGTCAGTCCTCGACGACCTGCCGGTAGCCGCGGTTCCAGTAGACGAGCGGCGGGTGCTCCTCGCTGGGGACGCGGGCCTGCTGGACCTCGCCGACGAAGATGGTGTGCGAGCCGGCTCGGTGGGTCGAGTGGATGGTGCAGTCGAGCCAGGTGAGCGCGTTGCGCAGGACCGGAGCGCCGGTGGTGGCGGTGCGCCAGTCGCCCTCGGCGAAGCGGTCCTCGTCCTTGACGTAGGCGAAGCGGTTCGAGATCACTTCCTGGTCGGAGCCGAGCACGTTGACGGCGAAAGTGGCGCCGTCACGCTCGAGCATCTCGTGGGCGCGGTGGCCGCTGTCGATGATGACGGCGACGAGCGGTGGCTCGGGGCAGACGGATGCGAAGGCCGAAACGGTCAGGCCATGGGTCTCCTCGCCGGCCTTGATGGTCACGATGGTCACGCCGGCGGCGAACAGGCGCAGGGCCTCTTTGTACTCGTCGGGGGTAATGGGCATTGGGACGTATCTCCTTCTGAATCGGCCGGCCTCCCCTCGAACAGAGGGCACGGCGTGCCGGCCGCAGGTGAGTCTGGGGTAACGACCGGCAGGGACGCCGGCCGCTTCAGTCTAGTACGAGCCTGGCGTACTTTCGTTCCACGTAGTCGTCGATCAGCTCTCGGAAGCCGGCGTAGAGCTCCTCGTAGGTTCCCTGCATCGTCGAGTGGTGCTCGCCGTCGATGTAGACGGGGCAGCTCGGCTCCTCGCCGGTTCCCGGCAGGCTGATCCCGATGTTGGCGGCCTTCGATTCGCCCGGTCCGTTGACCACACAGCCCATGACGGCGAGGCTCATCTCCTCGACGCCCTCGTAGCGCTCCTTCCAGACCGGCATGCGCTCGCGTACGTACTCCTCCACCCGCTCGGCGAGCTCCTGGAAAGTGGTCGAAGTGGTGCGTCCGCAGCCCGGGCAGGCGGTCACCGACGGCGAGAACTGGCGGATATCGAGCGCCTGAAGGAGCTCGATGCAGGCGTAGACCTCGTCGCGACGGTCGCCGCCCGGTCGCGGCGTCAGGGAGATGCGGATGGTGTCGCCGATACCCTCCTCGAGCAGCGACCCCATCGCCGATGCGGACCAGACGAGGCCCTTGATGCCCATGCCCGCCTCGGTCAGCCCGAGATGGAGCGGTTGGAGGGTCTCCGCGGCCAGCCGGCGGTAGATGGCCTTGAGGTCGGAGGGACGCGAGACCTTGCAGGCGATGATGATCTGGTTCTGGGTCAACCCGGCCTCGAGCGCCAGTTCGGTCGACTCGAGCGCCGAGACCAGCATGCACTCGTTGAGGATCTGCTCGGAGTCGAGGCCGAGATCGAGATCGGTGTTCTCCTGCATCTTGGCCATCACCAGCTCCTGGTTGAGGGAGCCGCCGTTGACGCCGATGCGCACCGGCTTGCCGTGATCGACCGCGACCTTGCAGATGGTCGTGAACTGCTCGTCGCGACGCTCGCCGTGGCCGACGTTGCCGGGATTGATGCGGTACTTGTCGAGGACGCGGGCGCACTCGGGGTAGCGGGTCAGGAGGAGGTGGCCGTTGTAGTGGAAGTCGCCGATGAGCGGAACGTCGCAACCGGCGTCGTCGAGGCGCCGGCGGATCTCGGGCACGGCCTCGGCCGCTTCGGGCACGTTCACGGTGATCCGCACCAGCTCCGAGCCGGCCTCGGAGAGCTCGAGGCACTGCTGAGCGGTCGAGGCCGCATCGGCCGTGTCGGTGTTCGCCATCGACTGCACCACCACCGGCGCCCCGCCACCCACGGTGACGTGGCCGATACGAACCGGATGCGTACGCTCTCGGTGTGGAACGCCCATGACCGGGAGGATTCTACGCCGCCCCACCCCCCAGACTGAAGCGGCCGGCCACCGTGCCGGCCGAATGGCGGTCCGAGACGTGCCAACGGCCGGCAGAGACGCCGGCCGCTTCAGAAGGACGAGACTGAAGCGGCCGGTCTCCGTGCCGGCCGAGCGGCGGTACGGGACGGGACAACGGCCGGCAGGGGCGCCGGCCGCTTCAAAAGGACGAGACTGAAGCGGCCGGCCACCGTGCCGGCCGGACGGCGATCCGGGACGAGCCAACGGCCGGCAGAGGCGCCGGCCGCGTCAGAAGGACGAGACTGAAGCGGCCGGCCACCGTGCCGGCCGGACGTCGGTACGGGACGAGCCAACGGCCGACAGGGGCGCCGGCCGCTTCAGAAGGACGAGACTGAAGCGGCCGGTCTCCGTGCCGGCCGGACGGCGGTACGGGACGAGCCAACGGCCGGCAGAGACGCCGGCCGCTTCAGAAGGACGAGACTGAAGCGGCCGGCCACCGTGCCGGCCGAGCGGCGGTACGGGACGGGACAACGGCCGGCAGGGGCGCCGGCCGCTTCAAAAGGACGAGACTGAAGCGGCCGGTCTCCGTGCCGGCCGGACGGCGGTACGGGACGAGCCAACGGCCGGCAGAGGCGCCGGCCGCGTCAGAGGGAGAGGCCGATTGACAACGGGGACCACCACCCCGTAGGTTTGAACACCGCCATGACCGTCCGGCCGCTCGAGCTCTCGCTCCAGATCCGCCCCGAGGCGCGTCTCGATCTGATCGACGTGTCGCAGGCGCTGCGTGAAGAGTACGGCGATCTGCTCGACCGCTACAGCCGGGCGCTCTACTGCTCGTACCACACGACGGCGGGCTACTTCGATCAGCAGCTCTCCGCGCGCCTGCAGCACAGCCGCGACAAGCTCGCCGACTTCGTGCGCGTCTTCCAGAGGGTCTTCCCGGAGCACGGCGACTACGAGCACGACAAGATGCATCTGCGTGACGAGCTCACGGCCGAGGAGAAGGTGGTCGAGCCGATCAACGCCGACTCGCACCTGACCTTCATCAGCGCCGGCCTGCGCAACTGCGTCACCTACGACAACGGCGAGAGTCATCCGGTCTACCTGGTCGATCTCGACGGAGTCTCCGACCGCCACCAGCGCAGCCGCAAGACGACGGTGCTGGGTTTCGACCGCGAGGTCGACGTGGCGAGCGCGCGTCTTACGGTGCCGACCGCCGGCAAGCGGATCGACTCGATCAACCTGCGCGACGCCGAGCTCGGCTTCCACGAGCAGTTGCGGGAGCTGGTACGGCGCGAGGGTGTGAGCTACGGCCGCGTGGAGCTGGCGCTGCCACCCGAGGAGCGCTGCGCGGGCCTGACGGTCAACGAGTACGAGACGCTGCTCATGCAGCGCGACGTCGCCGAGGTGCTGCGCAATCCGCTGCGCTTCGCCACCGAGAAGGGGCGCCACGCGCTGGCCAATCCCCTCGCGGTGCCGCAGAAGGCCCACGACTACGTCCACTACGACCTGGTTCGGGTGACCAGCGAAGCGCTGTCGCTGCTCGGCTTCTCCGAGTCACTGCTCGAGCGCGCCGTGGCGCGGTTCGTCGCGGCGCCGATGGCGCGGTTCTTCCGGCTCAAGCGGTCGGTGAGCCTGCTGGTGACCGACACCGACGGCGAGGGCTCGGTGGCGCACGGGACGTATCAGAGTCCGATTCTGCTGCAGTGGGACAAGGCCGGGGGGGAGCGGCGGCAGATCGACGTAGTGGTCAAGCGGTTCATCTGAGGTCGGGATGAGAGGACGGCCGGCAGGGACGCCGGCCGCTTCAGATCAGTTAGCGGTTGGGGCGACGGCCGGCAGGGACGCCGGCCGCTTCAGTATGGGATGCTCCTTGTCTGAAGCGGCCGGCCTCCGTGCCGGCCGTTCCTCTTTCCACCCGCGGCTACGACGCCCCGAGAATCGACAGCCACGCTGGGTACCCCATCGAGTTGCCGATTCTCAGCTCGAGGGGGCAGGTCCTGAGCGCCGGCAGGGCCGTGGAGAGCATGTCGGAGCCCAGGTCCGGACCGCTCGGGAAGGCCTCGAGGGCGAGGGTCCAGACGCGGAAGCCCGCCGCCTCGATCTCGCCCAGCTCGAGCGCCATGCCGCGCTCGAAGCTTGGGTAGGGGTCGGCGACGAGATCGATCATCGTCGCCGCTTCGGACGAATCCTCGGGCAGCGCGTAGAGATACTGCCAGCGGCTCTTGGCGACGTCGCGGACGTCGAGGCGCGACAGCCCGCCGTGGAGCGCCACGTACTCGGTGCCCGGGTAGCTCCATTTGGCCCAGCTCTCGACCTGTCCGCCGGCGGTGACGCTGTCGGAGAGCCGCAGCTCGACGATGCCGATCTCCTCGGTGCGGGCCTTGAAGTCGACGCCCGCGTCGCCACGGAACTTGATGCCCATGTCGTCGACTCCCGGCAGGGAGACGTAGCGGTCGGTGCGCTCCTCGTGACGGCGAAAATCGTCGCCGCCGAGCGACTCGAACCACGCCTGATCGGCCGCCTCGAGCGGGCGCTCGCCGAACCAGCGGAGCTCGAGAGTCTGGAACATCAGAGGAGCGGCCGCACTAGATCAGCGACCGGGACTGGCCGCCGTCGACGTTGATGCAGGCCCCGTTGACCAGCGAGGAGCGCTCCGAAGCGAGGAAGGTGACGACGTCTGCCAGCTCCTCGGCGCTACCGAAACGCCCGAGAGGAATGTTGGCGTCGACGAACTTCCGCATCCCCTCCGGGTCGGCGATGCAGCGCTTGTCCCAGCTACCACCGGGGTGCCGGATGGAGCCCGGCGCGATCGAGTTGACGCGGATGCCCTGGGAGGCGAGCTCGAGGGCCATGATCTTGGCGACGCTGATGAGCGCCGCCTTGGTGGTGTTGTACAGCACCAGTCCAGCGCCGCCGGCCTCGCGACCGAAGATCGAGGAGATGAACTGGATCGAGCCGCCACCGCCGGCCTTCATCACCGGCACGGCGGCGCGGGCGGCCCGGACGTGCGACATGAAGTTGAGCTCCATCAGCTCGGACCAGTCCTCGTCGCTGGCCTCGGCGAACTCCTTGCGCAGGTTGCCGCCGACGTTGTTGACCAGAACGTCGACGCCGCCGAAGACGTCGACCGCCGCCTTGACGATCTGATCTCCGGCGTCGGGCGCGGCCATGTCGAGCGCCACGGCGTCGACCTTCGGACCGAGCTCGCAGATCTCGCGCGCCGTCTCCTCGAGGGCCTCGGGGCCACGGGCACAGATCACCAGGTTGCAGCCTTCGCTCGCCAACCCCAACGCGATGGCGCGCCCGAGACCACGGCTGGCGCCGGTCACGATCGCCGTCTTGTCTTTCAGTCCCAGGTCCATCGAAGTCCCCCCGTGTCCGGGGAGGATACAACGAGCCACGCCGCCCCGGTGCGACCGACGCGGAATCGGCCTCGAGAGACGCGGAATCACGATCAGACGGCCTAGGGTCCGGAGCCGAGCAGAACGATCGCCTCGCGCCCGGGGCCTCCGGCGGCCCACTCGAGCGCTGCCGTCCACGCGGCATGGCTGTCGGAGTAGTCACCGAAGCGGACGGAGACCAGGGTCGACCCCGACGGGGTGGTGATGTCCTCGAGGTAGGCCTCGAAGCCCTCGGCGAAGAGATCGGCGAGCCAGTCCTCGTCGAGTTGCCGACTGTACACCGCGAACGCGCACATGCCAAAAAGTGTCATCTAGATTTCATATCCCGAAGAACGGAATCGAGTATCGTGGGTGCGGATGAACTTCCTCAAGCTCGGTCCAGCGGCGGATTTCGACTCGCCCGAGATGCGCGTCGTCACGTTGGTGGGAAAGCAGGTCGGGGTCTGGCGCGCCGAAGATGGCGAGTGGCGCGCCATGGAGATGGTCTGCCGCCATCAGAACGGCGACCTCTCGGGGGGTCGGCGCGACGGCGACATCATCACCTGCCCGCGCCACGGTTGGCGCTACGACCTCTCGACCGGCGAGTGCCTGACCGAGTCCTGGGCCGGCCTGCGACGCCACGCCATCCGCGAGGAGGACGGCAACCTGCTGGTCTCGATGTTCCCGGTGGAGCCGGGAGCGGTCTGACGCCGGCCAGGTGCCGCGCTGGGGGGGCCGGACCTCGGATCACCTAGAGACTTGATCCCCTGGCCACGGCCGGCAGGGGCGCCGGCCGCTTCAGGGACAGGCCGCGGGCTACTGCCAAGCGGAGCCGGTCTCCGGGTCGAACCAGTCCATCAGCACCTGGGCGTGCTCCTGAGCGAGCGCCGGGCCCTGGTGGCAGCCGTCGAGGTTCTCGCTCTCGGCGAAAGTGATTTCGGGCTCGAGCTCCGGACCGAGGCGGACGTCGATCTTGGTGCTCTCCGCCAGGCGACGCGCGAGCTGCCAGCTCCGCGCGTACTCGAGGCGCCCGGTCTCGTCGCAGACCGAGAGGCCACCGATCTCCTCGTGCCTGGGCTGGCCGGCGACGAAGATCGTCACCTCGTCGCCGACGCGGGCCCGGATCTGCTCGTAGGTCTGGACCGCAACAGCCAGAGTCGTCAGGTTGAACTCCTCCTTGCGGAGCGCGATCATCCAGAAGACGGCCTTCGCTCCCGAGTTGCTCTCGAGCGAGCGCGTCAGAAGCCTCCAGCGCTGGTGCTTCTCGCTCCCCGGGTTGATGCCGCTCCACCAGGCGTAGATCGAGCCACCGCCGAGGTGGTGGTAGACCCCGCCGATGGGCCAGGCGGTGTAGTTGTAGAAGATCGGGTTCGGGCCGTTGTTGACGTAGCGGAGCGGCCGCTCCAACAGACTCGGACCGACACCGGTCATCCGGTCCGGCTGGGACCAGGCGGCCGATTCGAATCCGGCGCCGACCCACATTGTCAGCGCAAGACAAAGCACCAAGAGTCGCTGTCTCACAATTTCTCCTGTCAGGCCTCGGGCTGTCAGACACCGGGCCGCGCCGCCCGGGAACGATGCACTGCTACCACCTCTACGAGCGCGGTCACGTACCGGTTCCCTACCTGGGGAATTCTCTGTAGAGCGCTGACACCCAGGTCCAGACCTGGTCGAGGCTGCGCTGAGTGATCCCCCGCCGACTGAGCGATCTGCCCGACCGTTGCCGTCTTCGGGAACGATGCGCCGCTACCACCTCTACATTCTCACCAACCCATTCCGAACACTCTATGTCGGCGTCACCGGCAACCTGCGACTTCGCCTCGAGCAGCATCGTGCCGGCGAGGGATGTGAGTTCACGCGCCGGTATGGTGTGGACACGCTCGTCTACGCGGAGGAATACCTCTGGGTGCTCGATGCTCTGGAACGCGAAAAGCAGATCAAGCGCTGGAGACGGGCCAAGAAGGTGGCGTTGATCGTACGTGCGAACCCCGAGTGGGAAGATCTTGCGACGACGCTGTGGTAGAGGTGAGGTCAGCGCGGGATCTCTCCACTTCGCGACCTACGGTCGCTACGGTCGAGATGACAATGGAAGCATCGGCCGGCAGTCGAGTCGGCGACCCGCTGGCGCCTTGTCATCCCGAGCGGAGCGAAGCGGAGTCGAGGGATCCCGCGACGACCTGACGGTGGTCGCCGGCATCCAGGCCGAGGAGGGATCTCTCCACTTCGCGACCTAGTGTCCCGTGCGGCTAGTTTGTTTACACATGGGCCGACTTGGCTTTGTTGACGGCGTCGAGGATGGTCTGTGCCGATTTGGTCCACTGAAAGGGTTTGGCATTGCGCTGATTATGGATCTCGATGTAGCGCCGGATCGCGTGCTTGAGATCTTCGACGCTGGTGAAGACGCCGCGGTGGATCGCTCGCCGCTCAAGCTTGGAGAACCAGGTTTCGACCGCGTTGAGCCACGACGCACTGGTGGGTGTGAAGTGAAAGTGGAAGCGCGGATGGTCGGACAAGAAGTGCTGGATGGCCTCTGTCTTGTGTGTGCTGCTGTTGTCCAAGATGAGATGGAGGTCGAGCTGCCGAGGCGTCGAGCGCTCAATTTGGTGCAGAAAGTCGAGAAACTCCTTTGCCCGGTGTCTCTGGGTGACCCGGCCGAGGACTTCCCCAGTCGCCACATTGAAGGCAGCGTAGAGACTCGTCGTTCCGTGCCGTTTGTAGTCGTGGGTTCGCCGCTCGATTTGACCAGGACGCATCGGCAGCATCGGCTGCGTACGATCCAGCGCCTGGATCTGGGTCTTCTCGTCCACCGACAAGACCATGGCATTGTCCGGCGGATTCAAGTACAGCCCGACGACATCGATCACCTTCTCGGCAAACTCGGGGTCGTTGCTGATCTTGAACGACTTGATCCGATGGGGCTTGAGGTCCGCCGCTGCCCACACCTTGCGGACCTGCCACTGGCTCACCTCAGCGTACTCGGCCATCAGGCGGGTACTCCAGTGTGTGGCTTCCCGTGGAATACGCTGCGTCGTCAAGAACAGAATCCGCTCCACGCTTTCCGGGTCGATCGTTGTCGGTCGTCCGGGTCGAGGCCGGTCCGTCAAGCCGGCGATGCCCTCCGCAGCATAGCGCCGCTTCCACAGGTAGACCGTCGGTCGACTCACATGAAAGGTGCTCGCGATGCTCTGGATCGAGTGGCCCTCTTCGAGCGCCAGGACAATCCGTGCTCGCAACGTCTCTCCACTGCGCGCGGTCTTCGTCCGAAGCCATCGCTCGAGCTCCGCCCGATCCCGCTTCGCCAATCGAAACTCTTGATCTCCTGCCATGCCAGCAGTACATCATGAACGCATCTGACTGTAAAGTTATTTACCGCACGGGACACTAGCGGTCGCTACAGTCGAGATGACACCTAGCGGGAGTATTCCTGGCGAATCGCCGTCACCCAGGCCCAGAGCTGGTCGAGCTGCTCGGGGGTGAGGGAGTCCTCGTAGGGAGGCATGGGTAGGGTCTGGCGGCTCCAGGCGCGACGGGTGAAGGGGTTGGCGAGGCGCTCCAGCTTGCCGGTCTCGACCCATTCGTCGAACTCGGCGCGGCTCTCGACCATGTGATCGAAGTTGCTCCCCACGAATCCCGGGATGAAGCCGCCGATCGAGCCGGGATTGGGCAGGCCGCCGGCGCCCTCGATGCCGTGGCACGAGAGGCAGCCCTGTTCGCGTGCGAGCTGCCGGCCGGCCTGGGCGACCTCGTCACCCGGGGCGGCCAGTCCCTCGACGGCGCTCGACCAGGCGGTGAGGTCGTCGATCTCCTCTTCGCTGAGACGGTCCTCGTAGGCCGGCATCCGGATCCGCTGCTCGGCCATGCGGGCGGAAACCTCGAGGTCGAAACGCCAGGACTCGGGCATGCCGTGACGGATGAACTGCTCGATCTCCTCCACCGACTCGGCGTACATCATCGCGTTGCCGGCCTCGAAGCGGGGCACGGACCCCCAGCGGCTTCCCGGATTGGGAATCTCGGTGCCCCGGTAGGGATCGTGGCAGGCCACGCAGCCCTGCTCCACCGACAACTGGCGCCCGCGCAGCAGAGGGTTCTGCTCCGAGTGCCAGAGCCAGCCCCTGAGGGCGAACGGGGCGGCCAGGGAGCAGACGGCGAGGAAGAGGACGAGGGCGAGGGCCAGGCGGAGTTTGGGGCGGGGCATGGGGGAAGATTACCCGTTTTGGAGGGAGCCTTCTCCCTGTCTGGACCAGAACGAGCGATAGCGAGGCGTCTGTTCCCTGATACCTCGAACGGAGCGAGTGGTAGCGAGCCGTCGTTCCTTGTCATCTCGACCGGAGCGAGCGTTGGCGAGCGCAGTGGAGGCAGGATGAAAGGGTGTCCCCCTCACGTTGGTGGAGTATCCACCAGAAAGGAGGAGGACAATGTCGAAGGATCATTACGTTGGATTGGATGTTCACCAGACGAGCACGAGCTATGCGGTCTTGGAAGGATCGGGTCGCTTGGTGGAAGAGGGCGTTCTGGCGACCGCTCCGGATCGTCTGGTGGGTTGGGTGAGCGGGCTGTGCGGTCGAGTGCACCTGACGTTCGAGGAGGGTCCGTACGCGGAGTGGCTCTACGAGCTGCTCGAGCCGCAGGTTGCCGAGCTCGTGGTGGCGAATCCACGGCGGCACGTCAGGACAGGCGAGGGCAAGAGCGATCGGGTGGATGCTCGGGACCTGGCCGAGCGTCTACGCGGCGGCTTTCTGGTGCCGGTGTACCACGACCGGGGACGTCTGCGGGATCTGCGTCATGGGGTCGATGCGTACCGGGACCTGGTGCGCGACAGTGTGCGTCTGCAGAATCGCCGCAACGCTCTGGCGCGGTCTCGGGGCCTGTCGGTGGACCAGCTACTGGCTGGAGCGTCGCTGGGCTGCTCGACAGCCGACCAGCGCTTCCGCTGGCTGAGCGACGAGCTTGCAGCTGTCGACGCGATCCAGGCCGAGGCCGAGCGGGTACTGAAGCGGGCGGCCCGGCGCTCGAGCGCCTGTCGCCTACTCCAGACGATCCCGGCGATCGGTCCGATCCGCTCGACGACGATCGTCGCCAAGCTACGCACCCCACATCGCTTCCGCACCCGGCGCCAGCTGTGGAAGTACGCCGGCTTGGCCGTCGTCACCCATTCCTCGAGCGACTACGTCGTTGGACCTCGGGGACTCGAACGACGCCACCGGCAGTCGACCCGGGGACTCAATCGTCACTACTGCCGAGCGCTCAAAGAAGTCTTCAAGTCAGCCGCCATCGACGCCTCCAGGCGCGGACCGCTACGCGATGCCTACGAGGCGAGGCTGGCCGAGGGCCAGCGACCCGAACTGGCGACACTGACCATCGCACGCAAGCTCGCGGGAACCTGCCTGGCGGTGTGGAAGAGCGGACAACCCTTCGACGCCGGCAGGCTCAGACAGCACCACGCAACTTAGGCCGGGCCCGAAGCGGGGTCGCGCGGTCATCGATCGAAGCTCGACGAATACGGTTCGAGGGTGAGCCTCCATGGGATCTCTGGTCCAAGTGCCGGTCACGACACCAAGACCCTGAGTGGAGCCTAGGCCCCCTCCGTGAACCTGACTCTGCCATGGGCCCGAGAGCCCCAGATAGAAGCGTGGTTCCTCTGAGAGAACACACAAACGCAGAGCCGGCTACGGCTTCGATCCTCACAAAGAACCATCACGCCCCGCCCCAAACCCGACCTAAACACTGCAAACGGGGGATGCAAACCCAAGAGGGTATCCCCACAGGGGGAGTCTACCTCTTGACTTTGCCTTTCATAGAAGAGATCCCACCTCGGTGTGGGATCTCTCCACTACGGCTCGCTGCGCTCGCCTCCGGTCGAGATGACAAGGAGAAGGGCGGTGGCTGCGCTCGCCTCCGGTCGAGATGACAAGGAGAAGGGCGGTGGCAGCGCTCACCACCGGTCGAGATGACAAGAACCGAAGCCAGAAAAGAAGGGAGGGGCCTCGCGGCCCCTCCCGGGTCAGCTCCGTCGCGGACCGCGGCCGGTCAGCCGGCGGCCTTGGAGCCGGTAACCGTGACGATCTTCATACCGTCGCGCTCGGAGAGCTCGCCGGTGACCTCGGCCATCTCGCCGGCCAGGTCCTTGAGCGCCTCGTAGGGGGCGCCGTTCGAGTGGTTCGCGGCCAGCAGGACGACGGTACCGTCCTCGGCCAGCAGGCCCATCGGCTGGCCGCCCTTGACACAGCTCTTGGCGCAGCCGGCGTGGTCGGCGCCCTTGGCGCCCTGGTTGACGTAGCAGGCCAGGTCGAGGACCTCACCGGTCCAGGTGGCCTCCTCGGCCTGAGCCACCGGAGCCGCCATCACGGCGGCGGCCATCATGGCGAATGCGATCAGACGTCTGCTCATTTCATTGCCTCCTGTCTCCCTCCATCCGCGAAGGGGCGCTCATCCTAGCACCGCGATCGTGCGGCGCGCGGGGTGTTTCCAGTTGATACGAACAAGCCGGGCGAGCAGATCTACGGCAGGATCGATCCGGGGTCAGCCGTCGAGATGGGCCAGGTCCGAGTCGCCCATCTCGACGTCCCGGGGGAAGTACTCGCGCCACCGCCGCGTCACCAGATCAGCCGTCTTCGGATCGCAGAAGAGCTCGGCCGGGAAGTCCGGATCGAGCCGCGCGTCGATCAGGATCGGCGGCTCGTAGGCGACGTGGTTGCGCACCACGCGGGCGCCGGCCGCGTGGATGTCGGCGCCGGGCTCGAACCGCGTGAACGTCGTCCAGAGGAAGTTCATCGGGCTGGCGGCGGCGCGTACCGCGTCGTCGGTGAGAACCACCAGCGGCCAGTCGGCGAACGCGGGATCGGCGGCGAGGCGGGCACCGGCACCGGGCTCCTCAGCCGCCGAGGGTCCGTCGATGACCAGACAACCGCCGCAGAAGACGCGCACCGAGCGGACGCCCGCCGGCAGGCGCTCGGCCGAGAATTCGCGTGGCAGCTGCCTGCGCGCCTCGCCGAGCCCGAGCCAGACGCCCTTCGATCCCTCGTTGACCTTGGGTCCGGTGTAGTCGAGCGTGTCCATCGACAGGTTCGAGAGGACGAAGAGGTCGGTGGCGACGTCGGTGCGCTCGAGGAGGTGCTCGAGGACGGCCCGGAAATCGCGCAGATCGATCTGGCGATCGACGACGAGCAGGAACTTGGTCAGCGAGAGCTGCCCCTCTCCGAGGATGCGGAAGGCGCTCGCCATCGCCTCGCGGGCGTAGCGCTCGCGGACCACCGCTGCGGCGAGCGAGTGGTACCCGGTCTCGCCGTACGACCAGAGGTCCTCGACCCCCGGCATGACCAGCGGGAAAAGCGGCGAGAGCAGGTCCTGGAGCAGGTCGCCGATATAGAAGTCCTCCTGGCGCGGCTTGCCGACGACGGTGCCGGTGAGGATCGCGTCGCGGCGCCGGCAGAGGGCGTCGACCTCGAAGACCGGGTAGTCGTGGGTCAGCGAGTAGTAGCCGTAGTGGTCTCCGAACGGTCCCTCGGGCCGCCGCGCGCCGGGCTCGACCCTGCCGACCAGAGCGAACTCGGCATCGGCGAGGATCGGCAGCGAGTCACCCAGCCGGGAGACGCCCAGCTTGCGCCCGGCGATGAGCGAGGCGAGCATGATCTCGGGGACGTTCTCGGGCAGCGGGGCGATCGCCGAGAGGATGATCGCGGGCGGGCCGCCGGTGGTGACGACCACGGGCAGGGCCTCGCCGCGCGCCTCGGCCGCGGCGTAGTGGAAACCGCCTCCCTTGCCGATCTGCCAGTGCATTCCGGTCGACCCGGCGTCGTGGATCTGCATGCGGTAGACCCCGAGGTTCGAGCCCCCGTCGTCCGGATGCTCGGTGTAGACCTGCGGCAGGGTCAGAAACGGTCCACCGTCCTGGGCCCAGGTGGTGAGAGCGGGAAGGCGGTCGAGCCCCACGCCCCCACCGTCGCCGCGACGGGTGACGACATCGAGCACCGGCGCCGAGCGTCGTGTCTTGGTGCCGATCCTGAGCAGGTCGCGGCCCAGTGAGCGGGCGCCCCAGAGTGTCCCGGCCGACGGCGGCATCGCGGTCCGCGCCAGCTCGACCAGGCTCTCGACGAGCTCGAGCGGGCGTTTCCCGAACGCGAGCTCGGCGCGTGCGGCGGTGCCGAAGAGATTGGTCGCCAGCGGGTAGTCCGCCCCCTCGATGTTGGTGAACAGAAGCGCCGGCCCTCCGGCCGCGATCACGCGTCGGTGGATCTCCGCCGCTTCGAGATGCGGATCGACCGGCGCGTCGATCTCGGCGAGGTCGCCCCGACGGCGCAGCTCGTCGAGGAAGGCGCGCAGATCGGGGAAGGTCGGTTGGCTCAAGAGGGCTCCGGGACGGGACCCGAGAATATCCGACGGAAGCCGCGCGGCGCCCACCTGAAGCGGCCGGCGTCCATGCCGGCCGTTGGTAGCCGATGGAGACAACGGCCGGCAGGGGCGCCGGCCGCTTCAGCCGGGGACGCGGCGAGCCCAGTACGCCAGCCAAGGGGCCGTGAGCCCGTACACTAGCAACCGGGTCTCTTCAGGCTCCTACCACGAGCACAGGTTCACGTCCCCGTCGGCACACTGCACCTGGTAGGCCTTCGCCAGCCAACCGACCAGGACCTGCCCGGCCTCCTCGGTCGAGCGGCCGAAGACGACGATGCCGTCCTCGTGGCCGCCCATGGCCAGGATGGGTCGCTCCGGGAGCACCGTCTGGCGGTAGAGACGCTGGACCTCCCAGGCCATCTCTGGAGTCCCGTACGGGACACGCTCCGAGGTCGTCGGCAGGCCCAGACGGTCCGCCTGGCTCCAGAGAACCGGCGAGTGGGCGTGGAGGACGCAGCGGATGTGGGGTCCCAGGTCGTAGATGGCGCCGTGGGTCATCGATTCGGAGGAGGGCTCGGCGCACCCGTGGCTCCAGACCTTGTTGCGCGCGTAGTCGTAGCGGTCGACGACCGCGAAGTCGTCGAGCCCGATGCAGCGCCGTCCCGAGGTCTGGGTCCCGGTGATGAGGAAGGAGCGCTTGCCGAGCGGCGCCGAGGGTGGTCCGACCCGGGTCGAGACGTTGCCGTAGCCGGCGCCGTCGTAGCGCTCGGGATCCTGCCCGACGAGCCCGGTCAACGCCATCACCTCCCGCCAGGCGATCAGCCGACAGGCCAGCTCCCCCTCACGCCGTGGCTGGAGGGAGCGCCGCTCGTGCTCGGCGGCGAACTTGACGACACCCTCTCCGTACATCGGGCGAAGTCTACCCCGCGAGGGAGCGTGACGCCGGACGTTCCAGGTGGATGTGGTGGGCCGACCGGGGCGACGGCCGACACGGGTGACGGCGCGGGACCTGAAGCGGCCGGCGTCCCTGCCGGCCGTTCCGCTCCCGCCGCCGACTATGCCCGGCCGACCAGGAACGCCAGTCGCCAGCGGACCTCCTTCGCGCCTCCGCGAGGCTCCCACAGCGGTTCGATGGCGGCCTCCAGCTCGGCGACCGGATCCCTGTCGTGGGCGGCCCACCAGCGGCGGACCGACGACCAGGTGCGCACGTAGGCCATGAGCTGTTCGAAGCTCCACTCGGTCCGCATGGCGAAAGCCGGCGTCTCGATCGGATCGAGACCGATCTCGAGCGTTGTGTAGCCCGAGTCGACATGGCGGCGCTCCGGGGGCCAGAACGAGCCCACCGTGACCTCGGCGAACCGGGTGACGGCCTCGTCGATCGCCGGCTCGACCCGGAAGCGCTCGTAGGTCCAGGCGGCGAGAACACCGCCGGGGCGCAGCACCCGGCGCACCTCGGACTCAAAGGGCCCGAGGTCGAACCAGTGGAGCGCCTGGGCGACGCTCACCAGGTCGACGCTCCCCGGCGCGAGGGCGGAGGCCGTAGCCTCGGCGGCGTGGAAGGTGAGGCGCGGGTCGCCGGCTCCCCTCTTTCGCGCCACTCCGCTCCGCCGGTCCTCCCGATGCGCCAACTGGTCGACACTCGCGTCCGTGGCGACGACGCGTCCGAAGTAGGGCGCGAGCCCCCGTGCCGCCTGGCCGTTGCCGGTGGCGCAGTCCCAGGCGAGATCGCGGCGCTCGACCAGACCGGCGAGCCAGCGGTAGAGCTCCGGCGGGTAGCCGGGACGCCAGCGGGCGTACTCGCGGGCGTGGCCCGAGAAGTGGTCGCGGAAGCTCGGCACGGGACGAGGATACCGGGCCCGAGCGTCTGCGGGCCCGAGCGTCTGCGGGCCGGAGCATCTGCTGGACGACTGGTCTGCGTCTCCGACTGGGCAGCACCGACCCTTGTCATCCCGAGCGCAGTGACCGGAGGGAACGGAGTCGAGGGATCCCTCCACTGCGCTCGCTTCGCGAGCTCCGGTCGGGATGACAACCGGACGGGAGGATGGCGGTCGGCGCGCCGTGCCCTCCGATCGGGAGTAGACCGCCTCAGGGCTCGAGGACCGCCAGGGACCTGGCGAGCCAAGGGAACGGAGTCGAGGGATCCTCCGCTGCGCTCGCTTCGCGAGCTCCGGTCGGGATGACAACCGGACGGGCGGATGGCGGTGGGCCTGCCGTGCCCTCCGGTCGACGGTAGATCGCTTCAGGGTTCGAGGGCCGCCAGGGCCTTGGTGAGCCAGCGGCCGGAGGGCCAGTCGTAGTGTCCGGCGCCGGGGATCTCGAGGTAGGTGACGTGCTCGAACCCCTCGTCACGGTAGCGCTGGGCGACGACCTCGGTCTGCAACCGGTTGAAATCACGCTCACCGGTGAGAAGAACCAGGCGCGTGTCCTTGCGCAGACCAGGCAGCGTCGCCCGTGGCGGAGGTGGGAACCAGGGCAGCCAATCGCTGCCCGGGCGGTCGGGCACCGGAATGCGCTGGTAGAAGTCGACGCCGTAGATGAACAACCCACCCCGGAAGACCTCCGGATAGAGGATGGTGAGCGCGGAGGCGATACGGCCGCCTCCCGAGTAGCCGCCGACGTAGACGCGCTCCGGATCGATCTCGTAGAGGCGCTGGGCGTTGTGCGCCGCGTCGAGCGCCAGGCTCACACGGTTCCAGGGAAAGCGCGAGTTCCCGGAGAGATCGGCTCCCACCCAGATGAGCTTGTTGTCCCGCAGCGCCGTCTCCGAGGCGGGTGTCGGCACGTGGCCGCGCTGCGTCGGACTCACCCAGACGAAGAGCCCCCACTCTCCGGTCGGCTCGTAGGCCTTGGGAACGTGGACGCGGAACGCCTCGTCCGCGAGATCGTAGGCACCCCCGGCCGGGTCGGTCCGCTCCACGCGGTCGAGGCTGTGGTCGAACCGTTCGACGAAGGTCTCGATCCCGGCCAGGGGATGGTGCTCGTCGAACGCGGTCGCGTAGGTGCCTTCGCGCCCGGCCTCGGCCGCCACCAGCTCGGGCTTCTCGTAGCCGCGGCGTTGCGTCGCCGGCCGCTCACCGGCCGCCGTGGAGCTCTCGGCGCGAATCGAGCCGTCGGCCACGCCGGCGAGGAAGGCCTCGGCCTCGTCGAGGCGCTCCTCGATCTCCATCAGCGTCCGGTAGAGAGTCTCGCTGGTCTCGTTGTCCGGGTCGACGAGGATCGCCTCCTGGAGCCTCGCCACGGCCTCGTCGACGTCGCCCTCCATGTAGTGCGTCCGCGCCACCGGCCGTAGAACCTCGGCGCGCGCCGGGCCGTGGAGCTCGGCGAGCGCCTTCTCGTACTCGGCCCGGGCCGCCGCCCACTCCTCCGCCTCGAGCAGGCTGTTGCCGGTTTCGATCCATGTCCTCAGGCTCTCGGCCCGGCCCTCGGAGACGGTCGGCGTCTGGATCACCAGGGGACGGAGCGTCACCTCGATCGGGGGCGTCGCACCGCCTCGCACATCGACCGTCCCCTGGGACTGGCGGTAGCCGTCGGCATCGATCATCAGCAGCCAGCGGCCGGGGGCGAGGCCGAGGATCGACCAGGCCCCCTTCTTCGAGGTTTCGACCGGCGCCGGCCCGGCCTCCGGCTCACCGCCCCAGCGCAGCGTCACGGTCGCACCCCGGATCGGCTCGCCGTCGGGCGCGAGAACCCTGCCGCTGGCGCGGCCGGTGCCACGCCACATCTGGGCCTCGGCGGGGATGGTGAGCGCCACGAGGAGGAGAAGGAGGGCGACGATGAGGGGCGAGGCCCTCGTCGTCCTCCCGTCCGGAGCGCGCCGGGTGAGCGCGGTGGAGGGATCCCTCGAGTCCGCTCCCTGCGGTCGCTGCGCTCGGGATGACAAAGGGGACCTCGAGGGAGCTTCCGGATGACTCGATTCAGCGGCGCCGGGCCGCTCAGAGCGGCAGCGCCGGGCGGCGCTCGGCGATGGCGCTCTGGACGCGCTCGTGGATCTCGAAGACTTCGGGTCGGGTGAGCTTGGCGCCGGCACCGGAGGTCTGGACGCGGTCGAGTGAGGCGCGAGCCAGTTCGACCGGCAGCGCGGTGAAGGCGACCACGCCGTCCGGACCGCCCTTGTCCTGGATCTCGCGCACGTACTCGGCCGCCTGGCCCAGGTCGCGGCGGGCGAGATCGAAGACCTCGGCGCGATCGACCGCGGCCGGCAGGAAGAAGCGGCCCTCGGTGGCGTCGTCGGCCGAGTCCTTGAGGATGTTGACCAGCTGCAACCCCTCGCCGAAGCAGATCGCGCGCTCGGCCAGGTAGTCGCGCGACACCTCGAGAGCCGGCGTGCCCAGAATGAAGAGGTCGGTCAGCATCTCGCCGACGATGCCCGCCACGGCGTAGCAGTACTCCCGCAGCTCGGTGAGGTCGGCGAGGCGCAGATCCCCCTCGGTGTCCGATCGCTCGACGAACTCGGCCATCAGTCGGGCTGTTCTCGCCGTGTGGCGAGCCACCGCCCGCTGCGCCTCCGGCCGCAGGCGCTCGAAGCAGCGCATCACCCGCGGTGTCTCGGCCAGCAGCTCGAGGTAGCCGGCGTGGTCGCTGGGCGGTGGCGACACCCACTCGGCGGCGAGTTCGGCGGCTCGCGACTCGGACGGCGCGGCCAGAAGCTCCGTGAACTGCGCCAGGGCCTGCTTCCGACGGGCCTTCGTCCAGTGGATGCCGGCGTCCTCGAAGGTGTCCGCCATGCGGAACAGCAGGTACCCGAGGGCGACCTCGCGGTAGGTCGGCTGTGGCAGCAGCGGGATGGCGAGGGCGAACGTGCGGCTGGTATCGAGCAGCAGCGCGTCGATGATCGCCGCGTCCTCCGCCTCGGCCGGCGACACGTCGACCGCCTGCTCCACTCCTGTTCCTTCACCGCTCATCGTTGTCTGTGGTTCCGGTTGCCGGAGAATCCTAGCAAGAGTCCTGCCCAGAGCCGCCGCCTTCATAGACGCAGTGGGTTCTCCGCCCGCCGTCGGTGGTCGACAGGACAACGGCCGGCAGGGACGCCGGCCGCTTCAGATCGACTCTCCAAGCTCCTGCGGCGGCCGGCCGCCGTGCCGCCTGTCAGGAGTCGATGGGGGAGACGGCGGTTCCGGAGGTGCGGCGGCCGGCGAGGGCGTCGTGGAGGGCCCCGGGGCGCAGACCGTCGAGAATCCAGGACTCGATGCCCCGCTCGGCGAGCCTCCAGGCGGTCTCGAGGCGCAGCCGCATGCCGCCGGTGACGTCCTCCCCCGCCGCCCGGTCGCGTCCGGTCGAGAGGCCGCCGAGCACAGTTTCGACGTTGGCGGCGCCGATCTCGGCGACGGTCGAGCCGTTGGCGTCGTAGATCCCGTCGGTGACCCCCATCCAGAGGATCCTCGTCACCCGCCAGCCGGTGCCCTCGAGCCCGGCGACGAGCGACTCGAAGGCCTCCTCGGTCGAACAGATCGAGGCACCCCATTCGCTGTCCATCACCACGTCACCGAACGTCACCGGCAGCAGCCCGAGGTCGAGAGCGCTGGTGA
Source organism: Candidatus Multivoradales bacterium (assembly GCA_965223875.1). GTDB lineage: Bacteria > Acidobacteriota > Thermoanaerobaculia > Multivoradales > JAHEKO01 > CBDCXS01. The sequence goes on from OZ245024.1 coordinate 1,696,070, forward strand.
CCGGCCTCGTGTCGAAGGGGCCGGGACGACCCGCGGAGGCCATCAGGTTGCTGGAGGGCGCGATCGAGAACGGCCGGCAGCCCGCCTTCCAGAGAGTCTCCACCACCAGTCGATGGAGCCGATGCGCGTGGACCTGGGTCGCGGCCACTCCGGCCACCTGCTCGGCGTCTCGCGCCCCGAGGTGAACGCGGTGCTGCGCCGCCGTCACGTGCCCGAACGAGCCGCTACCGTGCCCGATGACGAGCGATCCGCTCGCCCCCTTCACGTCAGTGCCGCTCACCGCGCCCCGATGGATCTCCTCGGCGAGACGCCCCAGGGTCTCGATGCGCGGCGTCAGCGGCAGCGCCTTGTCGGTGATCAGGCTACCGCCGAGCTTGACCAGTGTCAGCTCGCGACCCATCGGTTCGGGGGCCTCTCCTCCCGCTGGCCGGTCAGAAGAGATGGTCCTCACTCCTGTGCGGGCCCTCGCCGATCCGGTCCCTGAGCACCGTCTCGACTCCCGGCACCTCCGCCACCGCCCTGGCCACGGTCTCCTCGTCGCCCGGCTCGCAGATCAGGTGTACGTTCGGCCCCGCGTCCATCGTCGCCCACACTCCCACGCCGCCGTCGCGCAACGCCCACACCCGGTTGAGAACCTCGATGGTCAGTGGCTTCCAGTAGAAGATCGGCGGCCAGGAGGACATCGCCACCAGGTGCAGCTCGACCGCCTCGGTCTCGACGGCTCGGCCCAGACGCTCGAGGTCGCGTGCGGCGATCGCCTGGCGCATCTCCTCGAGCCGCTCCGGCAGGAGCTCCTGGCGGCGCCCGAAATAGGGGCTCGATGGAGCGCGCCGATGACCGTCGCGCGACGAGACCGGTTTCTCCTCGGAGCTGACCACCGCGATCAGGTCGCAAAGGACCCAATGGTCGGGGCCGGCGATCTGGCGGGCCGGCGCCTCCGGGTCGTCGCCCTCGCCGGGCCACTCGACGAAGCCGCCCAGTACCGAGCGGGCCGCCGAGCCCGAGCCGCTGCGGCGGGCCAGGACCGAGAGCTCGGCCGGCGAGGCCTCGACTCCGGCGACGACGGCGAACGCGGTGGCGAGTGCCGCGAAACCGGAGGCCGAAGAGGCGATTCCCGCCGAGCTGGGGAAGGTGTTGACCGACGCGACCCGGCAGCTGGCCGGAAAGTCGAGGGCATCCGAGAGCGCCGCCAGGTGGCGCTCGACACCGACGGTGAAGGCCTCCGGCGCCGGAGCGAGCCGCCCGGCCTCGTCGGCGACCTCGACCGACGTCGGCAGGCCGCTCGGCTGGAGCTCGACCGTCGTCCTGGAGACGCACCGACTGAGCGTCATCGACAGCGAGACGTTCATCGGCAGAGCGCTGTCGAGATCCCGGGCCCCCCAGTACTTGAGGAAGGCGATATTCGATGGGGCGACGACCGTGACCTTACACATTCCGGCAGGGCGCTCATTCGGACCGGGGGCGAGTCTCTCACGAGACGAGGGACCGCGCAGCGGCGAAAGCGGTCCGGCCGGCGATTCAGGCGAGATCTTCGACTCCGAGCCCCGGCCCGCCCAGGGGGACGTCGAAGCGGACCAGCTCGGCGACACACTCCGCCTGCGCCAGGACACCCTCCGGATCGTAGGCGAGCAGGGATCCTGCCTCGGGACCGCCGCGACCGCCGGCACCGGAGATCTTGGCCGCCGCGCCGAGCGACTCGATCTGGCGAATGGTCTGTCGGACCGCCTCGGGAACCACGCCGAGCGCCTCGAGGTCCCGTTCGAAGGAGCGGATGAGCTCCAGCTCGCCCTTCGCGACGTCGGTCGTCGTCGAACCACCGCTCAGACGGTCCCGAAACGCCCGTACCGACGATTCCATCGCGGCCAGCCGCCGGTCGAGCTCCCCCGGCCGCTCCGCGAAGCGACGCCGAACGGCCTCGACCATCGCCCCGGTGCTCTGCCGCGGCATACCGGTGTGGAAGACCCGGAAGCCATCGAGGGCACCCGGCGCGAGATCGATCGGCGTGCACCGCAGCACCTCCTCCTCCCGATCCGCCCACACCGCCCCGCCGCAGAGCACGGTGGCGTGGTCGACGCCCGATGGCCTGCCGTGCTGCCGGCGCTCGGTCTCGAGCGCGATGCGGTCGACGAGGGCCGGATCGACCTCACCGGCCAGCATGGAGAGGAGGGCGCCGCTCACCGCCACGGCGACCGACGCCGAGCTTCCGAAGCCGGCTCCGAGCGGCACCTCGGACTCGAGGTCGATCTCGACCGAGGGCAGGGCGCCGGATTCGATGCCGAGAGCCCGAACCGTCTCCGCGAGCGCGGTCTTCACGTGGTGCGCGGCGTCCGAGCGGATGGCGTCGAGCCGCCCATCGTCGTCGCCGCCGGCGAACCGCTCCCACGCGTCACGGGCGGCATCGCCGTGCGCGACGACATCCGTCCAGGAGACCGTCTCGTCGATTTCGAGGTCGCGCAGCCGCAACCGTGCAGTCGGCGCCGGGGCCGCCGCACCGCTCGCCGACGCCAGCGCCAGGGCCTCGACCCGCGTCGCGAGGCCCAGCGCGACGACGAGCGCCGGGCGGCCGTAGACCACAGCGTGCTCTCCCATCAGGATGAGCTTCCCCGGGGCCGTCGCGGCGACGCGTCGCCCGAGAGGCGCCCGGGAGGGCGGCCGAAGAGATGACGAAGAGGGCAAGGGCCGGATCGGTGCTAGCCGCCGTTCGGGGAGGTACCGCGGCCGAGCTGTTCGTGGGCGCGAGCCAGGTCGCGCGAGGTGAACGCCGACATCAGCGACAGCTCGCCGGCGAGCACGGTCGCACCGAGGATCTCCGCCAAGCGCAGCACCGCGCGCCCTGGACGATCGTCGTCGATCGAGATGCCCATCAGCTCGAGCGCTTCGCGCTGGGTGCCCAGGCCGGTTCCGCCGCCGACGGCACCCAGCGGCACGTCCGGCAGGTAGACCGACATGTAGACACCCTCCGGGCCGCGGGACTCGATGGTCGTGATCCCCATGGCGGCCTCGGCGACCTGCGCGATGTCCTGCCCGCAAGCGGCGAAGAACCCTGCGACGACGTTGGCGAAGTGGGCGTTGAAGCCCATCGCGCCGGCGGCGATCGAGCCGAGGAGGTTCTTGCGGTACTGCACGTCGACCAGGGAGCGTGCGTCGGTCTTCAGCACCCGCTTGAGCACCGCCTCCTCGAGCACCACCTCGGCCTGGATCCGCTTGCCGCGGCCCTCCAGGAAGTTCACCGCGGACGGCTTCTTGTCGACACAGTAGTTGCCCGACAGCGCCACGCAGGCGATCCCCGTCGCCGGCTCGATCAGATCGCGCACGATCCGGTCGCAGGCGATCGTGGCCATGTTCATCCCCATGGCGTCACCCGACTCGAAGCGGAAGCGCAAGTATATGGAGGTACCGAAAGCCTGCGGCTTGATGTCCACCAGCTTGAGATAGCGGCTGGTCGACGCCGCCATCTCGCGCATCTCGTCTTCGTGCTCCTCGATCCAGCCGAGGAACTCCCTGGTCTGTGAGACGCCCGACGTACGGAACGCCGGCGCCCGGGTCATGCCCACATCCTCGATCCAGACCGTCGCGCCGCCCGCCGCCGAGATCGCCCGGCAGCCACGGTTGATGCTCGCCACGAGGGCCCCCTCGGTGGTGGCGAGCGGAACGTAGACCTCCTCGGACGGATCCACGGCCTGGCCACGGACGCGCAGCGGGCCGGTGACGCCCATCGGAATCTGCGCCGTGCCGATGAAGTTCTCGCAATGACGGGTCGAGGCCTGGCCGGCGTCGAAAGAGAACGAGCCGACGTGCTCGAGAGCCGTGCCGCTCATCCGCTCGAGTGCCGCGCGACGCACGGCGGCCTTGTCCCCGGCTGTCAGATCGGCGGGCAGCTGGTGCATCTTGAGCCGTCCCTCGACCAGCGACCGGATCAGGTCCTCCAACCCCTCGACTCTGGCGCTCAGCGGATTCATCGCTTCAACCTCGCTCGAAAAGATCCGTTGTCCGGAGCGCTTCCAGATCGACAGCCCCGGTGCAGAACATGGCGATGCGCAGCTGCCGGACCACGCGCTCGATGGATTCGGCGGCGTCGGCGGCGGAACAGGTCGCCGGCTCCAGGTAGAGCTGCGCCGAGCCCACCAGATCGGCTCCGAGAGCGATCGCCTTGGCGGCGTCGACCCCGTTGCGGATGCCGCCGCTACCGATGACGGTCATGCCGTCGATGGCCGACAGCTCGACGATCGATCGGGGCGTCGGAATGCCCCAGTGGACGAACATCTCACCGACGTCACGATCGTGGGCACGGGCCGCTTCGATCCGGGCCCAGCTCGTTCCGCCCAGGCCGGCGGTGTCGACGATACGGACGCCGGCATCGCGGAGCACGCGCCCCAGCTTGCCGGATATGCCGCAGCCGATCTCCTTGACGATCACCGGCACCTCGAGCGCTTCCACCACCCGGCCGATCTTCTCGATCAGGCCGGAGAAATCGCGGTCACCCTCGGGCTGGATCGCCTCCTGGAGCGGATTCAGGTGCAGCACGAGCGCGTCGGCGGCGATCATCTCGACAGCCTGCCGGCACTCGTCGATTCCGTAGCCGTAGTTGAGCTGCACCGCACCGAGATTGGCCAGCAGCGGTACCGAGGGCGCCAGGTCGCGAATCTGGAAGCTCGGCGCCGTCGCCGGGTCCTCGATCGCCTTTCGCTGCGATCCGACCCCGATGGCCACGCCGACCTGCTCGGCGGCCTCCGCGAGGTGCCGGTTGATCCGCGTCGCCTCCTCGGTTCCCCCGGTCATGCACGAGACCAGCAGCGGGGCAGCCAGCTCCCGGCCGAGAAAGCCGGTCGCCGTCGAGATCTCGTCCATGTCGATCTCGGGCAGCGCCACATGCTCGAAGGAGTAGCCGTCGAAGAAGTTGCGCTCCAGTTGATTGCGCTCCGACAGGGCGAGCGAGATGTGCTCGGCCTTGCGGTCGCGCTCGAGCGACTCCGGCTCCGGCGAAGGGGCGGCTTTCAAGGCAGTCATGCCTGGTTCGGGTATCCCGGAAAGGATGGGCGTGGTGCGGTTCTCCGGTTGTGCGGACGCATGCAACTCGAGGCCTGCGTCGCTATCGAAAGGGGGATCTCAGGGAGCTCTGCCCAGCGCCAGGTCGGAGGAATCATAACAAAACCACCCCGTTTGTGGCCCCAGCGGGGCCTCCCTCGGACCCGCCGACCCCCCGTCTCACGCATCACCCTCCCCCACCCATTCGAGGGCCGCGCCGGCCAGCCGCTCGGCGCAGAGACCCAGGCGCCGGTGCAGCTCGGCCAGCCCACCGACAGCCCCGGGACGCTTCGCCAGCAGGCGCGCCACCAGCCGCCCCACCACGTGGCCTGCGGCATCGCTCGCGGCGGCGAAATCGAGCGGCAGATCGTCGCCCTGCGGGTCGCTCACCGCGCGAAGCACGGTCCAGTCGAGCGCTCGCCCCACCGCCGGCATCGTCTCGGCCGCCCAGCGGGCGAAGTGCGAGGTCTCGAGGTCGACCACGGCACGGGAAGGCTCACCCTGGAGCTTCCAGAGGGACTCCTTCTCGGCCGCCGGACCGACGATCCACTCGGCCGTGACGACGGTGCCGTCACCCGGCGAGGGAGGACTCCAGTCGACGCCGGAGATCCCGTCGACAACCCGCCCCGCACGCACGATCTCGCCCACGCCGAGCTCGGGCGAGAGCCCCCCGGCGACACCCACGAGTAGAACGCGTTCCGGGATGCCGGTGGCCATCAGCGCCTCGAGCCCCGCGTTGAAGCGCCCATGGCCGTCCCCGAGAACGGCCGCCGAAACGTCCCGGCCCTGCCAGCGCCCGGCGTAGAGCGATCCGTGCGGCAGAGAGCCGACGCGCCGGCCACCGATGCGCTCGACCAGGGGGGAGAGCTCCCGGGCGAGAGGCGCGACGACGAGGGCCGCCGCGCGGCCGCTCTCCACGCCGCTCATGCCGCCTCCACGTAGCCGTTGTCGCGGAACCACTCGACGGCGCGGGCGAGGGCCGCTTCCACCGGCGACTGCGGCAGGCCGAGCTCGCGCACCGCCCGATCGGCCGAGAAGTACATCCGGTGGCGAGCCAGGCGCACCGACTCGAGCGCCACCCGAGGCTCGCGGCCGAGAAGCCGGGAGACCGCGGTGTCGATGGCACCGACGGCCAGGGGCACGGCGTGAGGCAGGCGGACGCGTGGTGCGCGGCGCCCGCTCAGGTCGGCGAGAACGGAGTAGATCCGGCGCAGACTCATGTTGCTGCAGCCGAGAATGTACTTCCTCCCCGGTCGGCCGAGCTCGGCGGCCAGGAGATGCCCCACGGCGACGTCTCGGACATCGATGAGGTTGAGGCCGGTGTCGACCCAGGCGGGCACCCGGCCGTTCAGGAAGTCGACGATGATCCGGCCGGTCGCGGTCGGCTTGACGTCGGCCTCTCCGACCGGAGTCGAGGGGTTGACGATCACCACCGGCAGGCCCTTGCCGGCCCACTCGTCGGCGACGCGCTCGGCGAGAAACTTGCTGCGCTTGTAGTGCCCCACCATGTCCTCGAGACTCACCGGCGTCTCCTCGTCCGCGGGGCTGCCGTCGGGCTCGAGGCCGAGAGCGCCCACCGAGCTCGTGTAGACCACGCGCGTCACACGGGCCCGGGCGGCCTCCGCCAGGACGTTGCGCGTCCCGTCGACGTTGGTCTCGTAGAGGTCCTCCGGCCGGCGGGCATAGAGCCGGTAGTCGGCGGCGCAGTGGTAGGCCACGTCGCAGCCGTCGAGAGCTCCGGCGAGGGAGGCCGCGTCGCGCAGATCGCCTTCGACCGCCTCCACCGGGGCGCCGGCCGGGTGCCGCAGCTTCGAGCGCTCGCGAACGAGGCAGCGCACCCCGGAGCCCGAGGCGAGGAGCTCATTCAGGAGATGACCGCCGACGAAGCCGGTCGCGCCGGTGAGAAACGCCTTCAGCCGAGGAGATTCCACGCCGCCATCCGCGCCATGTCCCGCGGGCTGCTGCGCAGGCCCTCCACGACCGACGCCTCGAAGCCGGAGTGCATGGCGCAGTTCCGGCACAGATCGTCCTCCCGTGACTCCCAGTAGTCCCAGTCGGTGGAGTTCCAGAACTCGTCCCAGGAGTGGGTGTAGGACTTGCCGATCAGGTAGCACGGGCCCTTCCAGCCGTTCGGCGTGAAGGTCACCGTGCTCCAGGGCGAGCAGCGGTAGTCCCGCAGGCCGGCGGCGAACTCGAGGAACATCGGCGTCGAGGTCAGCCGGTAGGTCTTCGAAAGCTCGAGGATGCGGGCGAACTTGCGCTCCATATCGGCGCGGGTCAGGAAGATGTCGCGCTCGACCGTCTCGTACTGGTAGCCGGGCGAGATCAGCATGCCGTCGACTCCGAGACCCGAGAGCAGCTCGCAGAGCTCCTCGATCTCGGCGATCTCGGTCTCGCGGAAGACGGTGGTATTGGTGATGACGTGGTATCCGCGCGCCTTCGACTCGCGGATCGCCTCGACGGCGCGGTCGAAGACACCCTCCTGGGCACAGACATGGTCGTGCGTCTCGCGCATACCGTCGAGGTGGACGTTGACCGTCAGCCGCTTGTGCGGCGCGACGCGGCCGAACACCTTCTCGTCCATCAGCAGGGCATTGGTGCACAGATAGATGTGGCGCCGCTTCGCGATCAGCCCCTCGACCAGCTCCGGCAGCTCCGGATAGATCGTCGGCTCGCCACCGCAGATCGACACCACCGGCGCGCCGCACTCGTCGGCCACCTCGAGGCAGCGATCGACCGACAGGCGGTCCGCGAGCTTGCCCGTGTGGCGCTCCGGGGCACAGCCGAGGCAGGCGAGGTTGCAGGTGTAGAGCGGCTCGAGCATCAGGACGTACGGGTAGCGGCTGTTGCGCCGCACGGCGTTGCGCACCTGATGCCGGATCATGTCGGTGGTGATGTGAAGAGGAAATCGCATCCGTGGTGGGAGCTTCGGGCCGTCAGGCCACCCGCTCCGCTCGCGCCGCGCGCACCGCGTCCCGATACGCCCCGAGGGTGAGCAGCGGGAAGTACGTCGCGTAGTAGTGGTAGTTGAGGTAGAAGACGCCGGGGAAACCGGTCCCCGTCCAGCTGGCGTCCGACCAGGTGCCGTCGGCCGCCTGGGTCGTCAGCAGGTACTCGAGCCCGAGGCCGACGGCCTCGTGGCTCCACTCCCCCGCCTGAATCAGGCCGTGGATCGCCCAGGCCGTCTGCGACGCGGTGCTCTCTCCGCGCCCCTTCCAGCCGGGCTCCTCGTAGGAGCGCAGAGACTCGCCCCAGCCGCCGTCGGCATTCTGGTGCTCCAGCAGCCAGTCGACGGCCCGGCGGCAGCAGGGGTCGCTCATGTCGAAGCCCGCCGCGGCGAGTCCCGACAGGGCCAGCCAGGTGCCGTAGAGGTAGTTGGCACCCCAGCGGCCGTACCAGCTCCCGTCGGCCTCCTGCTTGTCCAGAATGAACCCGACGCCACGGCCGATCGCCGGATCCGAGCGGTCGATGCCGCAGCGCACCAGCGCCTCGACGGCCCGGCTGGTGATATCGACCGTGCTCGGATCGATCATCGCATTGTGGTCGGCGAAGGGGATGAAGGTCAGGACCTCGCGATCGCAGCCGCGATCGAAGGACGCCCAGCCGCCATCGGCGTTCTGCATCGCCAGCAGCCAGTCGACACCGCGCGACAGCGCGGCGGCGGCCCGCCGCTCGCTCACCTCGTCCGGGAAGACGACGCGAGAGAGGGCGGTCATCACCTCGGCCGTGTCGTCGCAATCGGGGTAGAACTCGTTGGCGTACTCGAAGTACCAACCGCCGAGCGGCACCGACGGATCGACGATCTGACAGTCGCCGGGCTCGGTGACCTCACGCTCGAGCAGCCAGGCGGCCGCCGAGACGACCGCCGGGGCGCCCGCGTCGGCGCCGCCCTCGAGCAGGGCGTTGAGCGCCTGCGAGGTGTCCCAGACCGGCGACTTGCACGGTTCGACGCGGAGCGTGTCGCCCTCTTCGAGGGTCAGTCGCTCGAGCTCGTCGATCTGCGCCGCCACCGTCGGATGGTCGGTCGAATAACCGCGGCAGGTGAAGGCGATGATCGAGTTGATGATGGGCGGGAAGATCGCTCCCAGCCCGTCGCTCTTGTCGAGCCTGGCCAGAATCCACTCTTCGCAGCGATCGAGCGCCGCCTGCCGGAAAGGCCGCAGGCCGAGCTGCTCGATCCACTTGATTCCGAGATCGACGGCCTCGAAGAAGCTCGACCAGCCCTCTTCGAGGTAGGTCCGCGCCCGCGCCCGGTGCCGCGCCGAACCGTCGACGTCGAGCTCCCCGATCGCGGCGGCCCGGGGAATCTCGCATCTGGGCTTGTAGGCCCAGATGATCGACAGCGGCACGACGATGGCCCGCGACCATGCCGACAGAGCGTAGAGACTGAACGGCAGATGGCGCGACAGGAGCACCATCTCGGGCGGCACAGCCGGGCAGAGCCTCCAGGGATACTGACCGAAGATCGCCAGGTAGATCTTCGTGTAGGAGTTGCAGGCCCGCAGGCCCCCGAGCCGACGCGCCTGGTCGCGAGCTCTCCGCATCGCTTCGCTCTCTGGATCCTCGCCCAGGAGCTTGAGCGCGAAGTAGGCCTTGACCGTGGCGCTGACCTCCGGATCGCCACCCGGAAAGGCGCTCCAGCCGCCGTCGGAGAGCTGCGTGACGAGGAGCTGGTTCCCCGCCTTGCGGACCCGCGGCTCGCCGCCGCGTCCCAGGTAGTACATCGTCAGGATGTACTCCGACTCGAGGATCGAGTCCCCCTCGAGCTCGGCGCACCAGTGCCCATCGCTCTCCTGGAGGCCGAGCAGCGCGTCGCGCCCCCGTCCGAGAGCCGCTTCGAGTGGGTCGGCCTCCCCCGCCTCCCCGGCCGGCCCGCCCGGCCGCCCGCCCGGCCCGATCGTCGATCGGCCGTCGCTCGGTAGGCTGGGTCCTCTCGTCGGGGTCATGGTTGTTCCGGGCTGCGCCGGGAGGCGCCGTGCCAGGGTTCACCCGGACCAGGGTACAGCGACCTCCCTCGTCGGGTCACGGGCGGGAAGAATGTACAGGATGGGTTTCGGGCATGGCAAGATCGCGCCATGAGCTCGCGGCGATGGTCCGGCTCTCCCCGCCTCCGGGAATCAATGCGATCACTCGCGCCGCTCCTCATCCTCCTGCTCTCCCCCTCCCGAGCGGTCCCCGATACATCTCCCCCGGACAGGGATGGGAGCATCGCGGCGGCTGACACGCTCTGGGAGCGCCGCGCCGAGGGGCACCGTGACGGGCAGGCCGCGGCCGAGCCGATCGCGCGGGCGATCGAGGCCTACGAGCGGCTCCTCGAGGCCGACCCCGAGAACCTGGCGGTCCGTTGGAGGCTCCTCAGGGCGCTGGCCTTCAAGGGTCAGCACGTGCTCCGGGATCGTGAAGAGAAGCTGGCCCTTTACGAGCGCGGGAGAGGCCTGGCGGACGAGGGCCGGGCCCTCCTCCACGCGAGAGTCGGCCTCGCCGAGAAGGAAGACGACCCCGTAACCGTCGCCAGCGCACTCCGGTCGGAGCCCGACGCGGTCGAGATCTACTTCCAGTCCACCGTCCAATGGGGTCTGTGGGGCAGGACGACCGGCAAGATGAAGGCGGCTCGCCAGGGTGTCGGCTCCCGGATCCGGGACTTCGCCACCGTCGTCGCCCTCCTCGACGAAGGCTTCGAGTCGGCCGGCGGCCTGCGGATCCTCGGTCGCCTCCACACCGAGGCTCCGAAGATCCCCTTCATCACCGGATGGGTCGATCACGACCGGGCCGTCCGCGATCTCGACAGGGCCTGTCTCCTGGCCCCGGACGACCCGGACAACCAGAGATTCCTCGCCGACGCGCTGCTGCGCTTCGAGCCGAAGCGTGGCGCCGAGGCCCTCGAGCGACTGTCGATCCTGGTCGCGAGACCGCCGCGGCCGACGAGCGTCATCGAGGACCTGGCGGCCATCTCGGAGGCCCGGGCGCTGCTCGAGGAGCATCGCGAGGGCTGAGAGACGAGCTCTCGTCGCGCGATCTCCCGATTCGCGGCTCCGGCCACTCCGGGATGACGAACGGGAGAACGATCAGGACCCGCGCGCTGCCCGGACCTGCTCGACGCGCTCGATGACCGCCTCGCGCTCGGATGTCGACGCGATGTTCTTCTCGGCGGCGCGCTCGAGGCCGTCGAGGGTCGGCCCGCTCAGGTCGCCGCGCTCGAGCAGCGCCATCAGGGTGCGCCGCTGCTCGCTCGAGGCCTGGAGATCCCCGACTCCGGAGAGGTAGGCCCTCCACAGGCGCTCCGAGCCCGGGCAGACCCTGGCGCTCTCGATCAGCAGGTCGGCGGCGATACTCGTCGAGGCCACACGGGAGCTCGACTCGATCCACTCGTCGCAGAGCGGCTCGGAGAGATCACTCGCTCGCGACAGGGCCAGGAAGGCCCGCCGGAGCTCGCTGGAGGCCGAGATCGACGAGGCCGCCTGGATGTACTCGCGGCCCAGTGTGTCGGAGAGGACGGAGTCGGTGAAGGCGACTCCGGCATCCGCCGGCGGAGTCTCCAGAGCGGGCTCGAGGTCCGCGGCCTCCTCGACGAGCTCCTCGGCTCCCTCGGCGACGACTTCCGGGTCGTCGACCGGCTCCGGGTCGTCGACCCGCTCCGTATCGTCGACAACCTCGGGCCCGCCACCCCTCTTGCCTCTGGCCGTAGCCAGGAACGGCGCCATCGCGGTCAGCGCGGTCGCACGCTCCGACGACGCGCTGATGCCGTGGACGACCTCGAAGGCTCGCGAGTAGACCTCCTCGGGAAGCTCGGGACGGGCGACCAGCTCGGTCAGGGCCCGGCGCCGCTCGCCCGACGAAGCGATGGTGTCGACCGTTTCGAGAAGCGCCATGGCGACCTCGGGCGTCGGCTCGATCTCGTGGAGACTGGAGACGGCCCGCGCTTTCTCGGAGCCCGCCCCGATCGTCGACGCGACCTCGGCGAACCTGTCGGCGTCGTCACCGATGCCCCGGTGCCGGGCCACCTCGACCAGGGTGTGTCGCTTCTCGGAGCTCGAAGCGATCTCCTCCGCGGCCTCAGTGAACGCCTGGTTGAGCTGCCAGTCGACCGGCCAGCGCTCGGAGAGATCCACCAGAGTGGCGCGAAGTCGCGAGCTCGAGGAGATCTCCCCGCCGGCGGTCTCTACGATCCTGCGCGCCAGGGTCTCGTCGAGACCCTCCATCTCGGCCGCCGCCTCCAGGTAGATCCGCCTTGCGGAGTTCGATCGCAGGCCGCCGACCTCGTAGAGGAGAGCGTCGAGCCCCTCCTCATCGAGCAGACGCCGAGCCCGCGCATGGGCGCCGACGGTGGTCGAGCGCACGATCGAGTGCATCACCGTGTCGAGGTACGCCTTGCCCTCCTCGGCCGGGCGCTTCCGGGCTCCGACCTTGTAGGAGTACACGGGGCGGCCGTCGGCGTCGGGGCGCACCTCCAGCTTCTTACGAGAGGTGAACCGGCGCTGCCTCACCTCGAGCACCGCGTCGGGGCTCATGCGGACGATCTCGGCTTGCTCGGAGTCAAGCTCGATGTCGCCCTCCCAGGCGATGCGGAAGCTGGTCAGAAGCGTCGACTTGTAGCTCTGGTGGCGCAGCGAGTCGTACTCGCCGATGAAGTCGGCCTCCGCGGCGACGAACGCCAGCACGGTGACGGCGATGGCGGTGATGATCAGGGCGCGTTGGGACATCGATGTCTCCCTCGGTGCGGGCTCACGGCGGTTCGAGCCCAGGGTAACCGGTCACGCGGCGAGAGCGGTCTCGCCGCGTCATTCTGGATAACGCAATCGGCCGCCGGAGGGTTCTCGCCGCGGTGCCGTCAGCCGAGTCCGAGGGCGTCGAGCAGGAACGCGTACTCCTGGGCCCGCTCGCGCCACACCTCGTAGCGGCCCGACGGACCGGCGTGACCGGCGCCCATGTAGGTCCGCAGCGCCAGGAGGTTGTCGTCGGTCTTGAGTGCCCGCAGCCGGGCGACCCACTTGGCGGGCTCCCAGTACTGCACCCGTGGATCGTTGAGGCCGGCGGTTACCAGCATCGCCGGGTAGTCCTTCGCCTCGACGTTGTCGTATGGCGAGTAGGAGAGCATGTACTCGAAGTACTCCCGGTCCTGCGGGTTGCCCCACTCCTCGAACTCGATGACGGTCAACGGGATCGACCGGTCGAGCATGGTGTTGACGACGTCGACGAAGGGCACCCTGGCGACGACCGCGGCGAACAGATCGGGCCTCATGTTGATCGCGGCGCCGACCAGCAGGCCGCCGGCGCTACCGCCCCTCAGGGCGAGTCGGTCGGGCGCCGTGTAGTCGGTCGCCACGAGGTGGTCGGCGGCGGCGATCAGATCGTCGAACGAGTTGCGCTTGGTCAGCATGCGGCCGCCCTCGTGCCAGGCCTTGCCGAGCATCCCGCCGCCTCGCACGTGAGCGATGGCGTAGACGAAGCCCCGGTCGAGCAGCGAGACCAGCACGGGCGAGAAGATCGGGTCGATGACCGAGCCGTAGGCCCCGTAGCCGTGCAGCAGGCAGGGGGCACCGCCGTCGATCGCCAGATCGGCGCGGTGGACGATCGAGATCGGAACGCCGACGCCGTTCGAGTCCGCCGTCAGGCGCGTGGTGTGGTAGCGCGAGGCGTCGTAGCCGCCGAGCACCTCCTGGACCTTGAGCACCGTCAGCTCGAGGGCTCCCATGTCGCAGGAGAAGATCGTCGACGGCGTCACCATCGATGTGTAGCCGAAGCGCAGGCGGTCGGTATCGAACTCGGGATTCGCGTCGCGCCGGACGGTGTAGACCGACTCGGGCAGCTCGACATCGCGACCGGCCTCCAGACGGCCTGCCTCGTCGAAGGCGTGGACCCTGAGCTCGAGCAGGCCCTCTCGACGCTGCCAGACGACCAGGTGGCCGGCGAAGAGGTCGACGCCCTCGAGCTTGACGTCGGTGCGATGCGCCACCAGCTCTTCGTCCTTCGCCGAGCCGTCGACGGGTCGACGCACCAGCCGGAAGTTCTCCGCCGCCCGCTCGCCTGGCCCCCGATTGACCAGCAGGTAGAAGGCGTCGCCCCGATGGTCGACGTAGTACTCGACGCCCGGGATCCGGGGCTCGATGCAACGCGGCTCGGCTTCCGGCCGGTGGGCGGGGAGATGCCAGACCTCGCTCGTCACCGCGCTGGCCGTCGTGATCAGCAGGCGTCCGCGGCTGCGTGTCAGCTCGACGGAGACGAAGAACGCCTCGTCGTCCTCCCGGAAGACCACCGTGTCGCCGCTCTCGTCGCCGAGCCCATGTCTGAAGACCTTGTAGGGCCGCTTCGCCGCGTCGAGGGTGGTGTAGAGCAGCGTCGCGCTGTCCGTCGCCCAGGCGATCGTTCCCGCCAGCCCACCGATGCGATCCTCGAGCCAATCGCCGCTGGCGAGGTCCCGGACCCTGAGCTCGAACGACTCGCCGCCCGAGACATCGACACAGATCGCCAGCAGTCGATGGTCCGGGCTGACCTCGACGGCACCCAGCCGAAGATAGTCGCGCCCCTCGGCCAGCTCGTTGACGTCGAGGATGACCTCCTCGTCGGCATCGACGTCACCAGCCTTGCGACAGTAGATCGGGTACTGGCGGCCCTTCTCCGTGCGGCTGTAGTAGAGCCAGTCGCCCAGCCGCACCGGGACCGTGAGGTCGGTCTCCTTGATCCGGCCGACGAACTCCTCGTAGAGAGTCTCCTCGAGCTCGCCCAGGTGTGCGAGAGCGGCGTCGGCGTAGGCGTTCTCGGCCTCGAGGTAGGCCATCGCTCCGCCGTCGCCGCGCTGGGCCAGCCAGGCGTAGTCGTCGACCAGCTTCCGTCCATGAACCTCGACGATCTTCGACCGACGGGGCGCCTCGGGAGGTGACGGATGGAGGGATCGCGACATCGGCAGCGACGAAGGAAGACCGGAGGGGAACCGGAGCGATTGTCCCGGGGCCGGGCGATTATCACATCCGAGTCAACCCTTTGCGAAACACAGGTGTCCAATACACGTAGGTTTCAGACAACAAGCCACTGACGACCCAGGAGGCCCGATGCGCTCTCTCCCCCCAGCTCTGTCCCTTCTCGCCGTTCTCGCTCTCGTCGCTGTACCGCCCCTGGCCGCGGCCGACTGCGAGCACTCGAAGCCCCTCACCGTCCGGCTCGACGCCGCCGGTGCCGCGAGCCTTTCGATCGAGGCCCGCGCCGGCTTCCTCGTCATCGAAGGCAGTCCGGGCGCCGATCAGGTGGTCGTCGAGGGCAGGGCGTGCGCGTCGAAGAAGAGCCTGCTCGACGAGATCGACCTCGAGACGCGCGAGGCCAGCGATCGGCTCTCCGTCACGGCGAAGATGCCCGACCAGGATCTCAACTGGGGCAACTACGCGCGCCTCGACATGACCGTCACCGTGCCGAGCGACCTGCACCTCGACGTCGAAGACGGTTCGGGAGAGACCGACATCGCGGGAGTGGCGTCTCTCGAGCTGGTCGACGGCTCCGGCGAGATCGACATCCGGGACGTCAGCGGCGACGTGGACGTGCAGGACGGTTCGGGGGAGCTGGACATTCGTGACGTGCTCGGCTCGGTCACCTTGAAGGACGGCTCGGGCAGCGTCACGGTCATCCGGAGCGGGAGCGTCTACTTCAAGAGCGACGGCTCCGGAGAGATCGAGCTCGCCCAGATCAAAGGCGACGTGACCATCCGCTCGGACGGCTCGGGCGGCATCAACATCCGTGACGTCAGCGGCAGCGTCCGCGTCGGCTCGGACGGCTCCGGCTCGATCTGGGTGACCCAGGTCATCGGCGACTTCGAGCTCGGTAGCGACGGTAGCGGCTCGGTTCACGTCGACGACGTCGACGGCACCGTAACCCTTCCCTGACCTTCCGAAGCGGCCGGCGCCCCTGCCGGCCGTCGGTGGTCGATGGGGACAACGGCCGGCACGGGGATGTACACACGGGGGGTGTACATACGGGGGCCGGCCGCTTCAGGAGCGCTCGATCTCGCCCAGCTTCTCGAGCCGCACCAGGTGGCTGAGGATCTGCCGGAGAGCGAGCGGGTGGGCGATCTTGGGAACGTCGGCGTAGACGATCGGCAGCATGTCGGCCGGCTCGGTCGTTCCGTCGCGCCAGGCCTCGAGAATCCGGCCCTCGCGCCAGAGCCGGTGCTCGCGGTAGCGCGCGAACAGGGAGGCCGGGTTGAGCATCGTCGGCCCGTGTCCCGGGAACAGGGTCGTCGCACCCAGTGCCTCGAGACGCCTCAGCGACGCCAGGTACTCGTCCATGTCGCCTTCGGGAGGATCGACGATGATGGTCCCGACCCCGGAAACGACGTCGCCTCCGATCAGCCAACCGTGGCAGCGCTCGAAAAAGCACAGGTGCCCGCGAGCGTGACCGGGCGTGTGAAGGACGTCGATCTCCATCGCGTCGGCGCCCTCTCCCAGCGTGACACGGTCGCCCTCCTCGAGCGGGGCGCCGAAATCGATCTCGCGATCCTCCAGGCGCTCGGCCGTGACGGGGTGCGAGCGGACCGGCAGGTCCAGTAGCTTCTGCAGAGAAGCTACGCCGCCGACATGGTCGGGATGGTGGTGCGTCAGCCAGATCTCGGTCACCCGGCGGCCGTGGTGCGCCTCGAGATCGGCGATGGCGCCGGCCAACCTGGAGATCTCGGTCTCGTACGGTGTGCCCGGATCGATCAGGACAGACTCGGTGCGGCCGAGCAGATAGGCGTTGGTGTGCGTCGCCGGCGGCAGGGTCGGCGTCGGCAACGGAAAGACCATGACGCCGGGACGGAACTCGACCTTGCGGTGCTCACCGATGTTGGCCTCGACCGGTGCGCGCAGACGGTCGAGTCCGTCGACAGGTCCCTGGTCGGCCAGGACGTCGAGAATGTGAACGATCGGAGGCGCCGCCAGGGCCGCCCCGGCGGCCCACTCCTGGTGTGCCTCGCGAGGATCGATCCACTCCCCCACCGCCAGCTCGCCGGGGACGATCTCAGGCTCGCCCAGCGACGCGGTCCACTCGAGCAGGAAGAAACGGTTATCGAAGCGTAGCGGACCGAGAGGCGGCGTCAGCCAGCGGCCGGCGTAAACCAGCTCCGACGCCGACGGCCGGATCGACAGCGAGGTCATCAGGTGTCCGAAATCGACCTCTTTCGCGAGCAGGGCCCGGCGGCCGGCGGCGAGCTGCGAGCGGTCGGCCGCCTCCGCTCCCGGCAGGATTCCCGTCTCCTCGAAGAGCTCGCGCAGCGCGCAGGCGACGAGCCCGTCCGGCACCAGCGGACCGAGCTCGACGCCCTCGAGAATCCCGGCCGGCATGGCCCCTTCGGCCGGGCCGACCTCGACGCCCCGCGGCTCGCCCTCGATCTCGAGCGCCGCGTCGGCGCGCGACAGCCCCCCACCCGGGAAGGCGTGCCACCCGGCCATGAAGGGCACCGCGTCGGACCGTCGTACCCAGTAGACCTCGCAGCCCCGACCGCCGGGCGAGCGGCGCCATGGAACCACCGCCGCCGAGGCGCGCGGCGGCTTGGGTGGCGGCAGGGTCTGTCCGTCGGCGAGGTTGGCGAGAACGCTCTCGTAGAGGCCCATGGGGGCGCAAGTGTAATGAACTTCTGGCGCCACCGCTCGATCCTGGGCGGCTGGGCGCGACGAGCCGCCTTGCCGCCTTCCCCGGGGCGGTCGATAATCCAGCGTGTCCCTGCCCATCGGCTCCGCCGCCAGCTCTGCCCCGAGTCGCCTCTGGCTCGCCGGTCTGCCGGTCCTCGCGCTGGCCTATCGCACCCTGCTCCGACCCGGCGGCGTCCTGGCGATCGGCGATCTCGCCTTCTTTCACCTGCCCCTGCGAACGCTCTTCGCCCGGGCGGCGAGCGAGGGGATCCCCTGGTGGAACACGGCGCTTCACGGCGGCCAACCGATCCTGTCGAACCCCAACTACGCCGCCTTCTATCCCCCGACCTGGACGGCGCTCTTCCTGGCGCCCGCGACCGCCATTCAGGTGGTCTTCGCGCTCCACGTCGGCTGGGCGTACGCCGGCGCCTGGAGACTCGCCCGCCACCTGGGCTGCCGGCCGACGACGGCTCTGTTCGCCGCGCTCGGGTTCGCCGCCGGGGGCTTTTTCGTCTCCTCGGCGACGCTTCTGACACTCTTCTGCGGCCTCGCCTGGACGCCATGGATCCTGCTCTGGGCGAGCCGCGCGCTCGAGCCCGGCAACGACGCCTGGCGCCGCGACGCGGCGCTCGCCGGACTCGGTGTGGCGGCCCAACTCCTGGCCGGAGAGCCGGTCAACTGCATCCTGAGCGCGATCGCCCTGGGCGGGCTGGCCATCGACTACCGGGCCATCGACTACCGGGCCGGCGGCCGGCGAACCACGCGACGGCTCGTTCTCGCCGCCGGACTCGCGGTGCTCCTCGGTGGCGCCCAGCTTCTACCCACCGCCGGACGCCTCGCCCACTCGCCTCGCGGCGGCGGCATCGAGCCCTCCGAGGCGACCGAGCGCTCGATGCCGCCGGTGCGACTGCTCGAGTGGGCCGTACCCCATCCGCTGGGCGATCCGATGCGGATCGACGACGAGCTCTTCTTCGGCCAGGGGGTGCACGACAAGGGCTTCCCGTACCTGATCTCGATCTTCCCGGGCCTCCTCGTCGGTGTGCTGGCGCTGGGCTCGCTGGGTCGCCGCGGGATGCGCTGGCGCTGGACCTGGCTGGTGATGATCGGAGGCGGTGTCTTTCTGGCTCTCGGTCGCCACAACCCGCTCTACGAGCCCGTCGTCGGGCTGCTCCCGGTCTTCAACCAGCTCCGTTATCCCGAGAAGCTGCTCCTTCTGGCCAACGCCGCCCTGCCGTTCGCCGCCGCCTGCGGACTCGAGTCGCGACTCGACGCCGACGGCGAGGAGGGCGGCTGGCTCGACCCGGCCCTGGTCCTGACTCTCGTCGCCACGGCGGGCTTCGCGGCGATGACGGTTCTACTCTCGGTTCGGCCGGAGGCCGCCGTCTGGATGGCGACGACCACCCGGGCGGCGCCCCTGCCGGTGGCGGCGGAGGCGGGGCTCATCGCCTGGGCCCGTGGCGAGATGGTCGCCTCTCTGGCGATCGCGGCGGCGTGCACGGTTCTGCTGGGGGCCGTGGTACGGGGCAAAGCGCCGACGGGCCGACGCAGGATGGTCGAGATCGCCATCCTGGCGGTCCTCTCGCTCGATCTCCTCCGCGCCGGCTGGAACCTCCTGCCCGTCGCCCCGACCGAGGAGCTCTGCGCGCCTCCGGCGGTTCTCGCTGCGGAACCGCCTTCCGGTCGGCTCTTCACGGACCTCCTCTACTCGCGCGACGCGCAGATTCCGCTGCGCTACGATAGTCGGGGTCCGCTCTCGTTCAGGAACGGTATCGAGACCCTGGAGCCCTACGTGGCAACGCTCTGGGGCTGGAGCTACGCTCTCCACGTCGACTACGACCTGATGCTCACCGAGCCGGCGCGGTCGGCGCTCGAGGCGTTCTCGGACGTCTGGGAGTCGCCGGCGCTCGCCCGCCGCTTCGCCGGCGCCTGGGGTGTCGGCACCCTGGCGCTCCACCGGCCGGTACAGGAGGTCCTGATGGACCGCTTCGCAGGCCGGGAGGCACCCCGGATGCGGATCGAGTCGAACCCAGAGCTCCTTCCCGAGATCCGCGCCGTGCCGTCGGTCTGGCTCCATCCCGATCCCGGAGCGGCGCTCGAAGCGGCCCGCGCCGACGGCTTCCGGCTGGCCGACCGGGGTCACTGGGTGACCGACGCGTCGGGAGCGTCCGGAATCGAGTCGGCCGCGACCGGGAGAATCACCGCTGTCGAGGAGGGATCGAGCCGGGTCCGCTTCGAGACGGACGCCGGCAGCGAGCTCTACGTCCAGATCGCGCGAACCTGGGACGCCGGCTGGTCGTGCCGGATCGATTCGGACGACGCCCCGGTCCATCGGACCGCCACCGGACAGATGGGCGTGAGGGTCCCGGCGGGCCGCCACCTGGTGGAGCTGACCTACCGAGATCCTCTGGTGCCGATCGGCCTCCTCCTGACGCTCCTCGGAATCGTCGGCGTCGTCTGGAGCCGGCGGCCCCTGAGGTAGGATCCGCCAAATGCCCAGATACCCCGCCGCTGCCCCGAACATCGCCGCAATGGCCGGGTCGGTCTACACCGATCTGGCTCACCGGCTGGCCACCTTCGAGGGAGAGATCTATCCCTTTCACGTCGGCGACACCTGGATGGAGCCGGCCGTCGGTTGCCGCATGCAGGACCTGACGGTCGACGACTATCCCGGCATGCACCGCTACTCCCAGCCCCAGGGCATCGATCCGCTGATCGCGGGGATCGCCGACAGCATCGGGGCCAGGATGGACGTCCCCACCGGTCCCGACAACGTCCTGGTCGCCGCCGGAGCGACGGGAGCGTTGGGCGCGGTGGCCGGCGCCATCCTCGACCCGGGCGACGAGGTGCTCATCCTGGCCCCCTACTGGCCGCTCATCGCGGGCATCGTGAAATCGTTCCATGGTGAAGCCGTCTCCGTGCCCTTCATCGGCGAGGCGGACTCGGCCGAGTCAGCGGTGGAGATCGTCGAGAGCTACCGGACCGATCGCTCGGTGGCGATCTACTTCAACACGCCGAACAACCCGAGCGGCCGCGCCATCCCCGGCCGGTGGATCGAAGCGCTGGTCGATTGGGCGCGGCGTCACGACCTCTGGATCATCGCGGATGAGGTCTACGAGGACTACGTCTACTCCGGCGGGCATCGCTACGCCCGTCCTCTGGCCCCCGACCACACCTTCTCGACCCACTCCTTCTCGAAGTCCTACGGGATGGCCGGCAACCGCTGCGGCTACGTCGTCGGGCCGGAGAGCCTGGTCCACGAGATGCGCAAGGTGGCGACCCACACCTTCTACGCCACGCCGACGGCCTCGCAGATCGCCGCTCTACGAACGCTCGAGGGCTACGCCGACGACTGGCTGGCCGACGCCCAGGTCAAGTACGCCGAGCTCGGAACGATGGCCGCGTCCGCCCTCGGGCTGCCCGCTCCGGAGGGCAGCGCCTTCCTGTTCCTGGACGTCTCGGAGCAGCTCGACGAGCGCGGCCTCGGCGGCTTCCTCGAGGACTGCGTCGACCACGGACTGTTCCTGGCTCCGGGACCCAGCTTCGGTCCCTATCCCCACCACGCGCGACTCTGCTTCACCGCCGCGCCTCCGGACGTCACGCGCCGGGGGGTGGAGATCCTGGCGCGGCTTCTCGGTCGCTGATCCTCCCGCGATCGGCCGCACGGACGCGCCGATCCCCCAGCCAGAAGGGCAGGTACCAGAGCCCGAAGGAGACCAGGGCCAGCACCTCGAGCGAGAGGAGGTACCAGGGCCAGGCGCCGAGATAGTCCATCAGCGTCGAGGCCTGGGGCTTCTCCATCAGGAACATGTAGTTGGTACCGAGTGCCAGATTCACCAGGCCGACGAAGATCGCGAAGAGGTTGATCGCGGCGAAGGCGCGCCATACCGAGCCGCGGCCGGGACGCATCCTGAGAACCAGGGTGCCGTAGAGCGCCGCCAGCAGGAGCAGACCGTGAGAGGTGAAGAAGGCGAAGTAGGGGAAGGTCGGAAAGCCCACGGCGACGTCCGGCGTGACCAGCGAGTGGCTGGTGCCGGCGAAGGTCCAGAAGTAGCTGAGCTCGTACGCGGTCTGTCGCCGCGTCCAGAGGGCCCAGGCGCTGACGAAGAAGAGGATCCCGCAGACGTGGAGCGGCAGGAGTCCGAGGGGCGGGTAGTCGACGATGGCGTACCAGGCCCACGTCTCGACGAGCTTGTAGGCGACCAGGACTACGGCCAGAACCCTGGCGCCACGAGCCGCGGCCTCCGAGTCACGGCGACGTCCCTGGAAGATGATCGCGACCCAGGCCGTGACGATGACCAGGATCGTCAGCGCGTGCTCGACGCTGAACAGATCGAAGGGCGGCAGTGCCGGATTCGCGTTCGGCATCCGATCGCGCTCAGCGCGGCGTCAGTCCAGACGCCGATGCCGTGAGACGGGGATCGCCCGGCGCACGCCGTCGACGCGGGAGAGGTCGACCTCGGCGATCGCAAGACCGGGGCCATCGGATGCGCGAGCGACGATGTGGCCCCACGGATCGACGATCATCGAGTGGCCGTAGCTCTCGCGCAGGCCCCCGTCGTCGTGCTGCCCCACCTGAGCCGGCGCGATGACCCAGCACTGCGTCTCGATGGCGCGTGCGCGCATCAGCGGCTGCCAGTGCGCGCGGCCGGTGGTGAGCGTGAAGGCCGCCGGAATGGTCAGCAGCCGGGCGCCACGGTCGACCAGACCGCGATAGAGCTCGGGGAAGCGCAGGTCGTAGCAGATCGACAGACCGATCGGGCCGAGCGCGGTCTCGGCGACAACCAGCTCGTCGCCGGGCAGAATCGTGTCCGACTCGTTGAACCGGACGTCGGCCGAAACGTCGACGTCGAACAGGTGGATCTTGCGATAGACGGCGAGGCGCGCTCCATCGGGACCGAAGAGGACCGAGGTGTTGTAGCAGCGCTCGGCGTCGTCGGCGGCCTCGTTGAAGGAGCCGAGCAACAGGTGGATGCCGAGCTCAGCGGCCAGCGAGGAGAACCGCGTGCAGACGGCACCGTCGAGGCTCTCGGCGCGCCGTACCTTCTCCGCGTGGGGTCCGAGGAAGTTGGTGTTCTCGGGCGTCGCCACGAACGAGGCTCCATGCCCCGCGGCACGGCGCACGAGCGCCTCGGCGGCGGCAAGACTGGCCGCCTCGTCGGACGTCGAGGTGAGCTGGACGGCTGCGGCGAGGAACATCGTTCGGCCGAGTATAGGATGACCGCCATGTCCGAAGCCGCCCAGTCGATGTCTCGCACGCTGGCGCTCCTGGAGGCGGGACGAGCCGCGAGGCTCCACCTGGGCGGTCAGCTCCACGTCCGTCTCGAGGGGAGCCCCGTGGCCGATCTGGCGTTCGGCGAGCGCCGGCCCGGAACCGCGATGGAGCGCGGCGACCTGATGCTCTGGCTCTCGTCCGGCAAGCCGATCACCGCGGTGGCGATCGCCCGCCTCTGGGAGGCCGGCGCGCTCGACATCGACGATCCGGTCGCCAGGCACATCCCCGAGTTCGGCACCCGCGGCAAGGAGTCGATCACGCTGCGACACCTGCTGACCCACACCGGAGGCGTTCGTGCCGTGGGCCTCGGCTGGCCGCGCCACTCCTGGGACGAGATCCTCGCCCACATCTGCGACATGAAGCTCGAGCCCCGCTGGATCCCGGGACGCAAGGCCGGCTACCACCTGGCGTCGAGCTGGTTCCTCCTCGGCGAGGTGGTGTCGCGAGCCAGCGGTGAGCCGTTCTCGGCCCACGTCCGCGCGGCCATCTTCGAGCCTCTCGGCATGGACGACTGCTGGATCGGAATGCCCGACGGGGTGTGGCGGCAGCGCGTCGAAACGATTGCGCCGATGTACGACACCGAGCCGATCGAAGAGGGCAGCGAGCCTGCCGAGCACACGAAATGGACGGACGAGCTCCACCTGACGAACCCCTCACCGGGCTCCAACGCGATCGGGCCGATGCGCCAGCTCGCCAGGCTCTACTCGATGCTCCTCGGCGGTGGAGAGCTCGACGGGGTGCGGCTGCTGACGCCCCAGACCGTCGTCGCGATCACCGCCCGACACCGCGTCGGACTGTACGACTACACCTTCCGTCAGAAGCTCGACTGGGGGCTCGGCTTCGTACTCGACTCACGCCACTACGGGGCCGACCGTCCCGCCTATGGATATGGTGCCCACACCTCGACCCGGGTGTTCGGCCACAGCGGATATCGCAGCTCGACGGGCTTCGCGGATCCGCACTGCGGCCTCGTCGTCGCGCTCGCCGTCAACGGGACCCCTTCGGCTCTCGTCCACCGCGAGCGGACCCACCGCCTGATGACGGCGATCTACGAGGATCTGGGACTCGAGCGCGAGCCGTACGACCCGGGACGACGGAGCTGGATCAAGGGGCCTGTCGTACGTAGACCTGGGTGATCCAGACGGTGCGGTCTTCGATCGCCACACCGACGCCCACCTCACGGTACGACTCGCCGAGGATATTCTCCCGGTGCGCCGGGCTCCCCATCAGGAGCTGGTGGGCATGGGCGGCCGCGTCGCTCGCGTTGCTGACCCTGGCGATGTTCTCGCCGGCCGCGGTGAACGAGTATCCTTCGGCCGCCAGACGATCTCGCAAGCTCTGGCCCGTGGGGGTGGTGTGGGAGAAGAAGCCCTCGTCCCGCATCCGCTCGCTGTGCTGGCGCGCGATCTCGTTGAGCACTTCCTGACGCCGGAGCCGCGGCGAAACCTCGGAGGCGTCGCGCTCGGCATTGATCAGCTTGAACGAGCCGAACTCGAGCTCGGCGCCGCTCGCGTCGGGCGCCGTGCCACCGGAGCCCGAGCTGCAGGCGATGAGGAACGCGACAGCGAGTGCGGTCACGAGTGCTCCTATCCTACGTGCCCCGAAGGGGCCTCCGCCCGCGTCGTCGATTCGGTGGATCGCATCCTGCATATAACGGTCTCCGTGGACAGGCTCATTGTGGCCTGTCGAAGGGGCGCTGGCGCAGTGACCGAGGTCACACGAGGGCTGAAGACACGATTGAAGTACTATTACTCGACCGCAAAGCGCGGGCGTCACACCCAGGAGCCAGTCGATGCGTAAACCCAGGATTCTCCTCCTGTTGTCACTCGCGGCCGTCGCCGTCGTGAGCCCACCGATCCTCGGTCAGGAGGCCGAAGCAACGCCCCAGGTCACGCTGGAGACGATCATCGTCGATCCCCCGGCGCCGGCCGTCGACACACTCTGCCGACTGAACGTCAGCATCAAGAACACCGGTGAGGAGACGGTCTCGCAGTTCGGCTTCACGGTGAAGATCGACGACGTCGAGCTCCCCGTCTACATCAACCAGCTGTTCATGTACCCCGTCGAGCCGGGCGAGACCACCGAGATCCCGCTCTATAACTTCTGGAGCACGGAGACCTCCCGACCCGCCCCGGCCGACGGCAAGCTGCGCGTCGAGGTCACTTTGCGCGAGGCGGAGTGGAAGAAGATCGAGATGGAAGGCGACACCGAGGTCTGGACGCCGATCGGCGCGGTCGAGGGCCTGCCCTCGACGCAGCAGCTGACGCTCGAGATGTCTGGCGATGAGTAGCAGGGTCCGGCGGTCCTAGTCGCTCACGGTTCTTCTTCGGCCGCGAACGCGGATCGACTCCACGCGAGCGCCTCGAGCAATACGGCGCGACGCTGGCCGTGGCCATTCTCGAGCAGATGGAAGTTCGGCCGGAAGGAGAGCTCGCACTCGCCGGACTCCGTCGCGTCCCCACGGCCGACAGGAAGCTCCACCTCGTGCGGTCCGGCGCCGCTCAGCTCGACCTCACTGCCACTGCAGGCACTCGTCACGATGACGGTCGGCTGCTCCGCCCCCGGCTCGAGGACCAGCCTCGAAACACCTTCGACCGGGGCGGGTATCTGGACCAACATCCAGACCGATCCGATGTCGTCGATCTCGGCCACGCCGATCGCGCCCTCCCCGGCCAACCAGCGGCGCGCCAGGATCTGGCGGCCCGGGCCGGGTTCGACCGCCTCCCAGCTCTCGGAGAATCGAAACATCGGTAGCGAGCCGCTCTCGGCCACGACCACCTCTGCGGCCACGTACTCCATGTCGTCGATCTCCTCCCCATCGACGTCGAGCGGCCAGCGGCGCCCATCGACGTCGTAGAGGCCGACGCTGAGACGATAGCGCCCGGCACGCAGCGGTGGCCCTAGGGCCGACTGGTGGAGTCGCAGGCTATGGGTCAGCGATTCGCCGGACCGCCACTCTCCGGGGAACGGGTAGTCGAAGGTCCGCAGCACCTCAACCGGCTCTTCGAACAGGTGGACGAAGACCCGCGGTGCCACGCCCTCGCCGAGCGGCGAGTGGATCGAGAAGGTCAGCTCGATCTCCCGCACCTCGGAGTAGTGCAGCGTCAGACTCGTCGGAGCCACCAAGACCGCCGCGACCGGCTCCTCCGGCGTCGCGCAGGCGACCAGCCCGGCGGCCAGGACGAGAGCGGCGCACAAGGCGGGTGAGGACGGCAGTGCCGTCGGGTTCCGGAGTCTGCTCATCACGACGCGCCCATCCGCCCACGCAATTGCCGAGCCAACTCCGCCAAGGTGGCGGCAGCCGTCTGCGGTGAGTCGTCTGGTGCGCGGAAAGCCCGGCGAGTCTAGCAGCGCCTGCGGGAGGGACAAAGTCGGCTGCTAACATCCTCGCCGCGCTAGCCGAGCGTCCCCTTCAGCGGACTCCTTCCATGAGCACGGACATCCTTCTCCTTCTGGGGATCATCCTCTTCACGGTCACCGCGTTCGCGCGCAACTGGATGCCGATCGACCTGGTCGCGCTGACCAGTCTGGGGCTGCTCATGCTGACCGACCTGCTGACGCCCCAGCAGGCCATCTCGGGCTTCTCGAACGCGGCGGTCATCACAGTGATGATGATGTTCATCCTGAGCGAAGGACTGGTGCACAGCGGGCTGGTCGCCAAGATCGGCTACCGGATCAGCAACATGCCCGGTATGTCGATGTGGTCGGCGTCGATCCTGTTGCTGGTGGTCGTCGGGGTGCTGTCGGCCTTCATCAACAATACGGCCGCGGTGACGGTCTTCCTTCCGGTCGCGATCCACCTCTCGACCCACTTCGGCTCGAGCCCCTCGAAGATCCTGCTTCCCCTCTCCTACACCGCGATCATCGGCGGGACGGCAACGTTGATCGGCACATCGACCAACCTCCTGGTGAGCTCGCTCGCCGAGGATGGCGGCGCCGGCTCCTTCAGCGTCTTCGAGTTCTTCTATCTCGGCGGCATCCTCTTCGTCGTCGGTCTGATCTACAACATCCTTGTGCCGATGCGATTCCTTCCGGAGCGGACCGGTCTCTCCAGCCTGACGACGAAGTACCGCCTCAATGACTACCTCACGGAGCTCAAGGTCCCCGCGGCGTCGAAGCTGCTCGATCGAACGGTGGTCGAGGAGGACATCAGCCAGCGCCACTCGCTGACCGTGCTCGAGATCCTGCGCGGCGAGCACAAGATCTCTCTGGACATTCGCAACACGCGGATCAAGCCGGGTGACGTCCTCATCGTCGAGGGAGCGATGGACGACATCATCTCGTTCAGGGAGCGCTTCGGACTACTGCTGCTGACCGACGTGAAGCTCGACGACGCCGATCTGAGCGACGAGAGCACGGTCCTGGCCGAGGTGCAGCTCGCGCCCACCAGCACCATGGTCGGCTCGACGCTCAAGCAGATAGACTTCCGCCGTCGCTTCGGCTGCTTCGTGCTGGCGCTCGGGCGCACCGAAGAGACGATTCGCAGCAAGCTCGCCCGGGTGCCGCTCCGCCACTGGGACACCCTGCTGGTCTTCGGTCCGCGGGCGCGCGTCGAAGCTCTCTACGGGCGCGAGGACTTCCTGCAGCTGGGCGAGGTCGACGTGCGGATTCGTCTGACCCGGAAGTGGTGGATCGCGGCAGTGATGATCCCGGCCGTCGTGCTGCTGGCGGCGACTGGACTGATGCCGATCCTCAAGGCCTCAGTGCTCGGCGTGGTGCTGCTCCTGGTGACCCGATCGCTCACCATGCAGCAGGCCTACAAGTCGATCGACTGGACGGTGATCTTCCTGCTCGCGGCGACCGTGCCGCTCGGTATCGCCATGCAGACGACGGGACTGGCGGACCTCATCGGCGAGGGGCTCAGCAGGGTCGGCACGGCGGCCGGACCGATGGTGCTTCTCTCGGTGCTCTACCTGGCGACATCGCTTCTCACGTCTATCTTCTCGAACAACGCGACGGCGGTGCTGATGGTCTCGATCGCCATCTCGACCGCCCAGGTCCTCGGCATCGACCCCAAACCGCTCCTCATGGCCGTCGCCTTCGCCGCCTCGGCGAGCTTCATGAGCCCGGTCGGCTATCAGACCAACGCCATGGTGCTGGTGCCCGGGAACTACCGGTTCAGCGACTACGTCAAGTTCGGGGCGCCGCTCAATATCCTCTTCTGGTTGCTCTCTTCGTTCCTGATTCCCGTGTTCTGGCCCTTCTAGGAGGCTGGGGCCGATGCTGGAGGGTATCGGTCTCTGAAGCGGCCGGCGCCTCTGCCGGCCGTGGTCCCCTTCACCAACGACGGCCGGCAGGGGCGCCGGCCGCTTCAGCCTAGGTGGGAAGGACCCTCTGATCGCTCCGCGCAGTTCCGCGGCACCTCACCTACTGGGTTGGCTGGTCGTGGAGGAAATGCGTCTCTGAAGCGGCCGGCGTCTCTGCCGGCCGTGGTCCCTTGCACCAACGACGGCCGGCAGGGGCGCCGGCCGCTTCTCTCCCCTCCCCCTAGATGTCGGGATTGCGGATGAGCTCGCGGACTCGGGCGATGACCATGTCGACGGCGACTCGGTTGCGGCCGCCTTCGGGGACGATGACGTCGGCCCAGCGCTTGGAGGGCTCGGTGAACTCGAGGTGGGCGGGGCGCACCGTACCCAGGTACTGGTCGAGAACGCTTTCGAGCGAGCGGCCGCGGCTCTCGATGTCGCGACGGATACGGCGGATCAGACGCAGGTCCGCCTCGGTGTCGACGAAGACCTTGAAGTCGAGCAGCGCCCGGACCGGCGCCAGGGCGTAGAGCAGGATGCCCTCGACCAGCACCACCGGCCGGGGCTCAAGCTGCCGCGTCTCGGACATCCGCCGATGGGTGACGAAGTCGTAGATCGGTACCTCGACGGCCCGGCCGTCTCGCAAGGCTCTGAGATGGGCGAGGAACAGCTCGGTATCGAGCGCGTCGGGATGATCGAAGTTGAAGCCCTCGAGCTCCGCCTCGACGCCCCACTCGATGTCCCGGTAGTAGCTGTCCTGGGCGAGATAGGCGATCCCGTCCTCGCCCACCGCCTCGAGGATCGACCGGGCGACGGTGGTCTTGCCCGAACCGGTTCCGCCGGCGACTCCCAGGCAGACGGCTCTCGGACCACTCACCGGCTCAGGTCCACAGAGATGCCGGTTGCTCGACGCCGAGCACCTTCAGATAGGCCGAGAGCTGGCCGCGGTGATGGGCCTCGTGCTCGCACATCACCATGAGGAACTCGTCGAGCGGCCCACGCAGGCCGGTCAAGGGATGCTCCACCTCGACCGTCGTGAGCTGCTCGGCGTCGAGGCCCGAGATGAGCTCTTCGGTGACCTCCTGAATGCCGCTCCACGCCACGAGGAGCTCGTCGAAGGTCGAGCCGAGCCTCGGGTCGGCGCTGACCTGGACGTTCGGCCGCCGGAACTCGCGCATGCGCGCCTCGCCGGCCGGCTCACTCAGGGGGACGGGGTCGTAGCGCTCGCCTTCGACCGCCGCGGCCAGCAGGCGTCTCCAGAAGACCTCGGCCTGCATCAGGTGGCGCACCAGCTGGCCGGCACTGAACGAGTCCTCGGCCGGGGCCCAGTCGAAGTGCTCCTGGGGAACGGCCGCGACCAGCTCCCTGGTCCAGCGGCGCTGCCGGCGGAAGTGATCGAGGAACCGGCTGGCGTCAGACATCTCCTGGCTCCCGGATGAGGTCCGCCGGCTATCCCTTCGAGCGGCGACCGGCGACGAGGTTGTAGACCAGAGCGACGGTGAAGCCGAGCGCGGCGCCCGCGAGAGTGGCCCAGAAGGCTCCGATCACGGCGCCCACCGGCGTCACGGTGTATCCGGGGAGAAAGTGTCCGAGCAACTGGAGGTGCTCGCCGACGTTTCGTCCGCCCCGGATCAGCAGCCAGATGGTCGCCAGAAACACCGCCGTCCCGCTGAGCATGCCGAAGACGATCGCCACGATGCCGGCGCGCAGCCGGGCGATGGAGCGAAGGATGAGCTCTTCTTCCGTGTTCTGGTTCGTCAAGATTCCGCTCTCCGACTCGATCCCGATCTACACATCCGTCGGATGGGACGGATCCAGCATCTCGGTCAATTGCAGCTGCCTGCGGATCACCATCTCGTAGGACCCTAGCAGGACATTGAGGAGCTTCGCCATCACGAATCCGGTGGCGAAGCCGAGAACACCGGCCTCGGCCGCTCCGACCAACGAGCCGACCCAGCTGACCTCGTAGCCGAAGAAATAGTTGCCCAGCAAAGACAGGTTCGGACCGACCGCCTGACCGTCGACCTCGCCCACCAACAGCAGCACGGCCGTCGCCACGAAGACGACCGCAGCGCTCGCGACGCCGAGAGCCGTGCCCAACGCCACCTCGTCGTAGCGCGCGAAGGTGTTGCGCACCAGCGTTTCGATCGGCGTCGGCTCGACCCGCTGGGGCACCAGCCGATCGCCGCCGGTCGACGGGGCCTTCCCCTTCTCCTCCTCGCCGATCTCCTCGTGATACTCCTGGTCGACGTTGACGCTCCACAGGTCGTAGCTCGCGCCCGCGATGTTGCGCGCCGCGTAGATACCGGTGAGCATCGAGTGGTCCTGGTTGTTGTAGCGGTGCAGCCCGTTGCGGCCGATCGGCTGGAGATTCTCGATCCCCTGGAGATACTCCTGGATCGTCGCCAGCACGTCCTGATACTCCTGGTCGTAGACCGGGTAGGCCTTGGGCATGCGCAGGACGCAACCGTCGATCACGTCCTCCTCGCGCACCAACCCCAGCTTGGCCATCTCCTTCGTCCCCAGGGCCACCAGATCCTCGTCGTCCGCGCTCCAGAGATCGTCGTTCTCCTGGACGAAGTACTCGAGACCGAGCGTCGAGTTCTCCGGGTCGGCGACCATATGGGGGCTCCAGTTCTTGAAGTTCTGGACGCGCCCGACGCGGACTTCGGCCGAGTGGATGTAGATCCAGTTGTCTGGGAACATCTCGTCGTTGGTGACGATGAGAACCACGGTCAGGAAGTCGCGATAGCGAAGCCTGTCGGCCGCGTCGAGCACCTCGTCGGGCGCGTGCGGCCGGATCGCCCTGACCAGCGCCTGGATCGGCATGCTGGAAATGAAGTGGTCGGCCTCCACCCGTTGCCGCTCCCCTCGAGGTGAAACCGTCGTCA
This sequence comes from Candidatus Multivoradales bacterium, assembly GCA_965223875.1. Classification (GTDB taxonomy): domain Bacteria; phylum Acidobacteriota; class Thermoanaerobaculia; order Multivoradales; family JAHEKO01; genus CBDCXS01. Next base: position 1,727,094 of record OZ245024.1, read on the forward strand.
GGCTGACGATGCGATCGCCGACGCGCTCGAGCTCCTCGACCTTGCGCTCGAAGTGCGTGTCCACACCACGGTCGGCCAGCTTTTCGCGGCAGTGCTCCCACATCATCCCGGGACCGAGCCGCGGGTAGTAGAAGCTGTCGATGAGAGTCGTGACGGTCTCGCCCTTCTTTCCGGAGCCGAGCAGGGCGTGTCGCACCGCGGTTAGCAGGTCGAGGTTCTTGATCCGCTGCGCCGCCCAGTCGGCGCGGATCTCGGTGCACGACATTCCCCAGACCTTCTCGGTGTAGGTCTTGAAGAAGATCTCGTAGAGCCGCTTGCCGAAGCGGTTCGAGACCCACTGCTCGAAGTTCTCCTCTTCCTTGCTGGGGAAGGCCTGGACCCAGAGGTAGCTCAGACCGATGCGCACCGCCTCGACCGGGCCGAGGCCCCTGAGAGCGTTGAGCGGCTTGAGCGGGTAGTCGAAGAAGGTCCCGTTGTAGAAAATGCGCGACAGTCGCGGCCTCACCAGGAACTCCTCGCCGAGGATCTCCTCCCAGCGTTCCTGGATCAGCCCCACCTTGGTGAAGAACCGGTGGCCGCCGATGTCGAAGTAGTTGCCCTTGTAGGTCTCGGTGCGCGCGATACCGCCGACGATGTCGTCCATCTCGAGCACCATCGCGCCCTCCCCGAGCTTGGTCAGCTCGTAGGCAGCGGTCAGGCCGGCCGGGCCGGCTCCGATGACGGCGGTGAAACTCATGAAACGACTCTCGTGGTCACAAGCGGCGCAGAGATTATCATCGGTTCGTCCGCAACCTCGGTGATCTCCACCTGCGCCCTCTCCCGTGGTCGGCGCCTAGGAGCCTGTCCGGCTAATGCGGTTTGAGACGGGTACGCTGGTCACGATGAGCGAATTGGGTTGCTGAGAGGCGGCCAATCGAGCTGGTGGCGCGGAAACGGCTCTCAAGGGGCCACCAAGGAGGTCGGCGGCGGCGCAAGAGCGCAGAGAAGCCGCGTCGGGGCGCCTCATGGCGCTGTTGCTCGAGCCAGCTTGAGCAGGTTGTGCGCGGTGCAGACGAGACTCCATTCCTCGGTGACCTTCTCGGCGCCCCGCAGAAGGAACTGTCGGAATCCACGGGCACTCTTGACCTGCCCGAAGACCGGTTCGACCGTGTGCTTGCGCAGCCGGTAGCGGCTGCGGTACCCACCACACTTGAGTCGGCGTTGCATGCGTTGGGTCAGAGGGCCGTTGCGAGGACGCGAGCCGACCGGTGCCGGCGAGCCGTGCTGCTGCTTGCCCGTGGCCACGTAGCCTCGAATCCCGCACCGCTCGAGCTCGGCCAAGTTGCCTTCCGAGCAGTAGTCACAATCGGCCGACAGCTCGCCGGGATCCTGCCCGGTATGGGCCCGGATCTGTTCGACCATCGGCTGGAGCTGATGGCGGTCCGTGGCCGACTGCGTCACGCCACGCGCCACGATCACCTGGCTAGCTGCATCGACCGCCGCCTGCGCGTTGTAGCACTGCTGGAACCCATCGGGGGTCCTCATGATGCGGCTCTGCGGATCGGTGAAATTGCGCTGCTCCTTCGGCTTGGGCACTCCCGGAGGATGCTTGCGCGGACGGCCCCGGCGGGGCTTGTCCGGGTCGCTCGGGGGAGGATCCTTGCGCTGGGCCTCATCTTCCAGAGCCGCCATGGCCTCGCGAATCTTGGCCAGGCGTTGCTGCTTGTTGGCCACCCAATCCGGCAGCTCGTCACCGCGCTTGTCCTCACCGAACGCCTCGTCTTCTCGCGCATCGACAGCCTCGGCCTGCTCGAACCAACCGGCCACCTCGGCCGCCAGCTCCCGCTCCGCCTTCTGCATGCGCGCATAGCTCATCGCCTTGTGCTTGGAGGCGTTGGCCCGCACCTTCGTCCCATCCAACGCCACGTGCCCCAGCTTGACCAGACCGGCCTGACGACACAGCTGAAGCACCTGGACGAACAGCGCCCCCAAAGCTTGCAGATGCCGCTTGCGAAAGTCGCTGATGGTGCGAAAGTCCGGCCGCTGCATCGCGGTCACCGCCATGAAGTCCACCCGCTCGTCGCAGGCCCGCGCGATGCGCCGCGACGAGTACACCCCCTGGGTGTAGGCGTACAGAAGCAACGCCGTCATCATCACCGGGTGATAGGGCGGGTACCCTCGCTCCTCGGTGTACTCGCCAAGGATCGACGACAGGTCCAGAGACTCCCGGACCGTCTCCCGAACGAAGTGCGCCACGTGACCCTCCGGCACCAACTCCTGGACCGACGGCGGCAGCAGCCAGATCTGATCTATCTCCCACGAACGAAACCTCTTAGCCATGCACTGATCTCAACATGACAAACGCCTCGTGTCGAGGATTACTCGGACAGGCTCCTAGGCGCGAGAGCCGAGGTGACGCAGCACGCCGAGACCGAAGGCGGCGACCGAGTAGAGGTAGTAGAGCCAGTGGAAGGGTATCGCCCGAATGGTGAACCAGAGGCCCCCGGTCCTGGCCAGGAAGCCGTAGAAACGCCGGTTCACCACCAGGAGAACGATCGCGCAGACGGCCGAGACGACGAGGCTGCGGGGATCGATCAGAGCCCCCAGCAGGGAGAGCAACAGGATCCAGGCGGTGACGCCGCTCAGCCGGCCCTCTCCTCCCACGTTGAGGTCGCTGTCGATCCCCCCGCGTTCGAGCATCAACCGCGTCCAGGGAATGCCGCGGTCGAAGACGTCGGTCTTGAGCAGGTTCCAGAAAGTCCACTTCTTGTGATGCTTCACCCGCACCGACTTGGCGAGCAGGATGCGATGTCCCGCGGCCCGGAGGCGGTAGCCGAGCTCGATGTCCTCGATGCTCGGTCTCTCGAACCGCTCGGCGTCGAAGCCGCCGACCTCGAGGAAGACGCTGCGCCTCACCGCGCCGCAGCCGGCCCAGAAAGTCGAGGCCTCGGTGCTGCCGTTCTGGTGCACCCAGTGGTGCTGCAGGTTCTTATAGCGTGAGAGCACCGCCTCCGACGCCGGCCGGTCGTCGTAGCTGCCGAAGAGCGCGGCCAGGTCCGGATCGGCGCTCAGCGCCTCGGCGGCGAGTGACAGCGTGCGTGGCTCGACCTCACAGTCGGCGTCGATGAAGATCAGGAACTCGCCGGTCGCCTCGCGGGCGCCGAGGTTTCGAGCCCGCCCCGGTCCCAGACGTCCGCCGGTCTCGAGAACGCGCGCTCCGAAGCGCCGGGCGACCTCGCTCGAGCCGTCGGTGCTGCCGTCGTCGATGACCAGCAGCTCGTAGTCGTCGAAATCGCTGGCGCCGAGCGCTTCGAGGCATCGCTCGAAGACCTTGCCACCGTTGAAGACCGGCGTGACGACGGTGAAGAACGGGCCGCTCACGCGTCGGCGAGCTCCCCGATCAGTCCCAGATAGCGGTCGAGATGCACGCTCTCGCTGTAGCGTTCCTCGAAGAGCTGTCGAGCTTTCGCTCCCTGCTCCCTCGGCCCCTCCCGGTCGGCCAGCGCCCGTTCGAGCGCCTGCCGTAGCTCGTCGAGCGTGCCGAAGGTCCAGCCGCCCCCCATCGTCTCCACCTGCTCGAGCGCTCCGTGGCGACGCACGATCACAGGGGTTCCCACCGCGAAGGCTTCGATGCCGACCAGGGGAAAGGCCGATTCGTAGCACAGCGACGGCACGACGACCGCGACCGCCCGTCGGTAGAGGCTCTCCAGCGCGTCGTAGGTCAGCCAACCGTGGAACTTCACGTGGTCGAGACCCCGGGCCCTCTCGCGCAGCTCCCTTTCATAGTCCCCGGTGCCGGCGATGCAAAGATCGGCGCCGTCGAAGCCGCGGAAGGCCTCGATCAGCTCCTGGAAGCCCTTCAGGCGCTCCAGGCGTCCGACGGTGAGGAAGTACGGCCGCGAGTCGGCCGCTGCTGCCGAGCTGCCGGATCGTGACCCCTGCGAGCCGGAGCCGTCGGGGAAGGACTCGACCGGGGGGGACCCGACCGGTGGTCTGGGACCGCCGTTCGACGTCGCCGGTGCGAAGTTGGGAAGCTCGACGATCCGATGTCCCTCGAGGCCGTTCTCGAGGTGGGTGCGACGCGAGAAGTCGCTCGGAACGATGAAGGCGTCGATCTCCCGGATCGCCCGGCCGATCGCGCCGGTGTGCCGCCAGAGCTGCGGCGGCCGACGGCCCCGCAGGGTGCAACGCAGACAGGTTCGGCGCTCGCAGGCCTCGCGATCCATGCGCCAGAGAGTGTGCATCGGGCAGATGAACCAGTAGTCGTGCATCGTGCACAGCTTCACGCCGGAGCCGTAGCGCAATACCTCGGGACCGCCGACGAGCGAGACGTTGTGGTAGTGGATGACGTCGAAGTCGCCCTCTTCGAGGAGTTCCCTGAGCCGTCCGCTGGTGGCCAGCGGGCGACCGGCCTGATGAGCCGCCAGAAGGTCGAACCGCCACGCAGATCCTCGCCGCAGGCCGTGGTGGACGATCGATTCGTGATCGCTGTAGTCGCCGTCGGGATCGGAGCCGTTCATGAGCCTGAAGGCGTCCGCGTCGTGCACCACGTGCACCTCGTGCCCCTTCTCGACCAGCGCGTTGGCGAGTCGCCGAACGTAGACGCCGTCGCCGCCGAAGTTGTACGGCGGGTAGAAGGTCGTCACCATGCAGATGCGGTAGCTCACGAAACGAGTCGGTCCAGCAGGTCGGGTAGCTGCGCGATCGACGGCACCGTCCAGTCGGGCTCGGGGCCGTCCGTGTAGTCGCTCTCGATCCAGATCGTACCGGTGCCGGCCGCTCGGCCGGCCGCCACATCGCTAGCCTTTCGATCTCCGACCATCACCGCTGCGCTCGCCGTCACACCCAGCTCGGAAAGAGCGCTGCGAACCATGTATGGCGAGGGCTTGCGATGGCCGGTGTCGGAGCTGAAGCGGAAGGTGTCGATATGGCGGGCGAACCCATCCCGATCGAGCACCTGCCGGTAGAGCGCGCCGGGGAGCGGGATGTTGGAGATCAACGCGATCGCGAAGCCCTGTCGACGCAGCGACTCGACCGCAGAGAGGGCATCGGGAACGGGCCGCAACGACTCGGCGTAGGGAGCGAACCAGCCCGAGAGCAGCTCCCCGGCGCTCGCCGTCGTCCCGCAGAACTCCCGAAGCGCCTCGAGATGCGGCGACATCTCGGCCTCGCGACCCCTGCGGTAGCGCTCCCGGTACTCGTTGCGCCAGGGATCGAAGACGAGGCGCTCGAGATCATCGGACGTGGGTCGGCGCTTCCCGGCGGCGAGCCGCAGCATCACCTGGCGGCCCCGGAAGTCGAGGACTCCCGTGGGCAGGCCGTTCGAGCCCTCCATGTCGAGGAGCACACCTCCCATGTCGAGCAGCACGGCGTCGAGCTTCATCCTCGCGTCCTCTCTCGGGCAGCCCTATCGCTGGCAGCCCAACAACCCAGTCGTCGACAACCCTATCGCTGACAGCCCTATCGCTGACAGGAGGGGCAGTAGAAGGTACTCCTGCCCGACCGGACGATCCGGCGGATCACGCCGCCGCATCGCTCGCACCCCTCGCCCTCGCGGCCGTAGGCGGCGAGCGACACCTGGAAGTACCCCTCGTTGCCGTCGCTGTCCCGGAAGTCGTTGAGTGTCGTTCCACCCTGTTCGATCGCGCCTGCCAGCACCGCGCGCACGGCTTCGGCCAAGCGGTCCCAACGCCGCTTCGAGATGCGGGCCACCGACCGCGCCGGGTGGATCCCCGCTTCGTGGAGAGCCTCGGTGGCGTAGATGTTGCCCACCCCGACGACGAGCTCGCCGTTCATGAGGAAGCTCTTCACCGACCCACGGCGACCGGCGGCGAGCGCCCGGAGTGCCTCTCCCGAGAATCCCTCACCCAACGGCTCGACACCCAGACGGCGGAAACGCCTGTCCTCCCCCAACGTGGCGGTTGGCAGAGCGGTCATCAGGCCGAAGCGGCGGGGGTCCCGAAAGGCCAGGCGCTCGCCGCCGTCGAGATAGATCGATACGTGCTCGTGCCCCTGACGCGCGGCCCCGGCGGGGAGCAGCAGCAGGCGTCCGCTCATCCCGAGATGGACCACCAGGGTCTCGTCGCCCGAGAGGTCGTTCAACAGGTACTTGGCGCGCCGCCGCAGCTCCACCACGCGGCGGCCGGCCAGAGCGCGCCCGAGCTGCCGGGCCGTGACCGGCTCGCGCAGTCGGCCGTCGGCGACCTCTACGCGCTCCAGGCGTCGACCGACCAGACGTGGCGCGAGCGACCGCCTGAGGACCTCGACTTCGGGAAGCTCCGGCACGCGCTCGATTGTACAGCCGGCCGATCGGGGCACTCCGCTGGGCGGCCGCGCCCGCCCGTACAGGCCGCGGCCACCCGTTCAGGCCGCGGCGGTCGCCAGCTCTGTCACCAGGGCCGTCAACGCACTCGTCGCGTCGCGGCTCTCACCCTTCATCCTGAGCTCTGTCTGCAGCACCTTCCAGGGGAGATCGGCCACCGCCTCCGGCGACATCCGAGACGCCGCGAGATAGGCGCGGTGGAGGCGAAATGGGTGGAGTCCCTTGAGCGGGCTCGGGCCCGCGGCGGTCTCGGCCTGGAGCCGCGGCGCGAGCGACGACTTGAACCGTGCATAGTTCGTCTCGCCGGGCTGAACGCCCGCCGAGCGCATGGCCCCCGAAACCGCCGTGAGCTGCCGGCAGAACGCCGCCAGCAGGCCGAACAACTTGAAGAGAGCGTCGCGATCGTCGACGGCACTCGCGGTGAGCCGCTCGATCCGGCGCAGGGCGTCCGCCGCTCTCCCCTCCCCGATCGCGTCGAGGACCTTCCAGACGTCCTCCTGGCCCCGATCCTCGACCGCCTCGCGCACCATCGCCTCGGTGATCCGTCCCTCGCCCGCCAGCGCTGCCAGCTTGGTGTACTCGGCGGCGAACCGGCCCGAGGACTCGGCCTCGACGCGGGAGGGCCTGCCGGCGTCCTGCTGGTGGAGCGTCCTCTCGGCGAGCTCGGTGAGCGCCGGCCTGTCGATGCCGACACCTGTCTGGCTCTCGAGCTCGGTGACCAGCATCTCGAGGCCCTTCCACCCGCCGCGACGTCCACCCTCTACATGCCCGACACCGACCACGGCTCCACGCCTGAGGAGGCTCGCGGCGAGCGGATGCTCGCCGGAGACCGTGCTCTCGGCCAGCACGAGAGAGTGCCCCGGGGGCAGCCCGTTCTCGAGAATGTCGCCCAGCTCGGCCAGATCGGACTCGGCCGTGCCCTGGAGGCCGGCGGCTCTCGCCTTGTCGAGAAGCGCCGCGAGCTCCTCGGCAGCGGACGTCACCTTCGCCTTCGTCCGCTTGCGTTTCCCTTTTCCCTGCCCGCCCTCGAGCGCCCAGCCGGGCAGGCGGGCGATCAGCTCGGCGGCGCCCCCTTCGTAGGGATCGAGCTCGAAGAGCCGCAGTACCTGCAGCAGGCGCCCGGCCGCGGCCCGTTCGCCTCTCGACAGCTCCGTGTCGTCCGAGACCGGAGTCTCTTCGAGCACCTGGTCGATCAGCTCCGCCGCCGCACGGTGATCGGCGAATATGGCCGATTCCACGACCAGCAGGACACGACAGCCGGCGAAGAGCGAGAAGGTTCTCAGATCTCCCAGGAGGTCGCCCAGACGGCCCGGACGCCGTACGACGTCGACCTGCGCCCCGCCACGCTCGGCGATGCCCTCGGCCAGGCGCCGCGCCGCGGGCTCGGCCAGCACCAGGTTGCCCGACACCAGATAGACGGGTTGCGGGTCGTCGTTCTCGAGAGCGGCGAGAAGCGACTCGACCGTGCGACTCGAGCCTCCGGCTGCGGTCATCGATCAGCCCGGGGGAGACGACCTACGTCGAGGCCGGGCCCTCCTCGTCGGACGCTTCGACCACGGTCCAGACCGGTCGCGAGCGCACGCCGAGCTCGGCGTCCGAGAGCCTCGCCTCTTCGAAGTCGAGAGCGACCGTGCTCCAGGAGCCGCAACCGTCGCAACGGTCCCGCCACGCATCGAAGCGTCGATCGCAGCTCGAACAGAGGTACTCGCCCCGGGTGATCCCGGCCTGTTCGAGCGCCGCCAGGTACGCCTCGGCGGCCTGTTCGAGATGGCCCCTGCGCTGGTGGATGCGCGCCAGCAGCAGATGGTAGTTGGGCGACGTGGCGACGCGCTCGGCGATAGCCGACAGCTGGCGCAGGGCCTCGTCGAGCATCTCGAGTCGGAAGTGGAGTCGCCCGAGGTAGAACCGCGGCAACAGGTCGTTGTCCGCCCGCGCGATCAGGTCGTGGAGCGTCTCGATGGCTCGCGCCGGCTGATCCGACTCGATGAAGTGGTCCTCGATACGCTGCAGGAAGACCGGGTTCGAGGTCGACTCCCAGCCGCGGCGCCATTCGGCCAGCGCCGCCTCCTCGGAGCCATCGACGAGAGCCGCCTCTCCGAGCATGATCGACGCCGGCGCGAAGTCCGGCTCGTCGACCAACAGGTCTCGAAACACCGATCGGGCCTCGTCGACACGATCCTCCTCGAGCAGACGGACACCGCGCTGGTAGGTCAGCCCGCGACGCACGAAACGCTCGGTCTCGAGCTCGTCGACGTCCGCGTGGTCGAACCAGGACTGATCGATCGACGTCTGCAGCCGCTCGGCCTCGTCCCAGTCGCCCGCGGCGAGAGCGCGATCGCGCCGATGGCGCTGCACGCCGAGACCGAGGCCGGAGAAGTCGCGCAGGATGCGATTGCGGATCTCCCGCCCGACCTCCTCGTCGCCGAGGGCGACGTAGTCCTCGGCGAGCTCGTAGAGCAGCGCCACGCTCCTCGGGTAGAGCACCGAGGCCTTGCGGTGGACGTCGAGCGCCTCACTGGCGCGACCCTGTCGCCGCATCACCTCGCCGTAGTGGAGCAACGAAGCGAAATCCTCGGGTCGATCCGCCAGGAGAGCCTCGAGCTCCTCCGCCGCCCGGCCCCACTGCCCGTCCGCCTTGTAGTCGAGCGCCCGCCGGAAGCTCCCCTGCCGGCTCTGGGCCTCGCGGTTCAGGCGCCGGTCGCGCCGGGCCCGGAGCTGCTGCTGGAGCTGCTGGACAATCAGAACCGAGACGGGCGGCAGCAGCCCGGCCAGGAAGACGACGAGCAGCGCCGTGGCGACCGACACCGAGATCGTCTCCCCCAGCGCCAGGCGCAGGGAGAGGAGCTCCCGGTTCTCCTGTACCAGGAACGAGACCAGTACGACCGCGACGAGAGCGACGAGAATCCCGACGAGAGTCCGAATTCTCATCCGCCCCTGCGGCCCTCGGACGACATCAGCCGTCCTGGAGCAGACCCTTCTCGTCGAGCTCCTGGCAGTCGATGCAGTACCTGGCCCACGGAACCGCCTTCAGACGGGCCAGCGGGATCTCGCTGGAGCAGTTCTGGCAGCTTCCGAAGCCGCCGTTCTCGTCCATCTTGCCCAACGCCTCCTCGATCAGGAACAGAGTGTCCCGCTCCGCTCCCGAGAGCGAGAACATGAACTCCCGGTTGTAGGCGCTGTTGGCACGATCGACGATGTCCTCGGAGCCCTCGTCGCTGGCCCGTTGACCCTCCCGAAGATCGTGCTCGTAGAGGTCCAGAATCTCCTGACGCTGTGTTTCGAGCTGCTCGCGAATGTCACCGAGAACCTTGGCGGTGAGCACTCCGGAACCCGCTGTCTTGGTCTTCGCCACGCTTCCTCCCGATGCGACCCCGCACCCCATGGCGGCGGGGCTACTCATAACGGCTCCCGATGGTACTTTATTCCGCCCAGTATGGACAGTGCCCTGTAGACCTGTTCGTAGACGACCAGCCGGGCGAGCTCGTGGGGCAGCGTCAGAGGCCCCAGGGAGAGGCGCTCACGGCACTTCGAGAGCATGGAATCGGAGAGTCCGAGGTCCGATCCGATGATGAACGCCACCGGGTGGGGCCACTGCTCACGCAGCGTCCCGAGCCGCGTCGCCAGGCCCTTCGAGTCGAGCGCGCGGGCGCGTCGATCGAGCGCAATGGTCCAGCAGGGCTCGGGCAGAGCCTCGAGAAGCGCGACGCCCTCGGCATCGATCCTAACCCGATCCGGTCCCTCCCGCGGCGTCCGGACCGGCAGATCGCGGATGTCGCCGAATCGCGCGATACGACGGCGGTAGCGGTCGCAGAGTCCCTCCCACTCGTCACGCTGGTGCCGGCCTGCCCAGGCCACGATGAGCTCCCGCCCCATCACCTCAGGCTAGCACTCCCGGGAGCGCTTCGAAGCGCGCGCGCCGTGCTAATCTCGCCGCCCATGGCGAGGAGCACGCAGGAGGATCAGCGACGGAGCCGGCGCCGAGCGCTGGTCAAGGGATTCCTGCTCGGTAGCGCCGCCATCGGCCTGCCCGCTGTGGCCAATGCCGTCGTGGCCCGCCGGGCGCGCCGTCTCGAGGCCCCCGGTTGGGGCCGCACGCGGCGCTACTCGTGGCGACTCGGCGAGGTCTCCTACCAGGTTCTCGGTCAGGGCCAGCCGATCGTGCTGCTCCATTCGTTCGGCCCCGGTCACGACTCCGAGGAGTGGCGAACAGTGGCGGAGATCCTGGCCTACGATCACAAGGTCCACGCGATCGACCTGCTCGGCTGGGGCCTCTCACACCGCCCCGGCATCACCTACGACGGGGAGCTGTACATCGAGCTGGTGCGGGATTTCCTCGCCGACGTCGTCGCAGAGCGCGCGGTCGTCGCGGCGGCGGGCCTCTCGGCGGCCTACGCCGTCCAGGTAGCTGTCGATCGACCCGAGGCGATCGCCGCGCTGGCGCTGGTGACGCCGTCCGGCATCGAGCTTCACGGCGACGAGCCCGACATCCGGGACGCGCTCCTCTACGGGTTGCTGCGCCTTCCGATCGTCGGGACCTCGGCGCTCAACCTCTACACCAGCCGGACCTCCCTCCAGCATCACCTGCGTCGCGAGATGTTCACCGCACCCGAAAGGGTCGACGGCAGCCTGGTCGAGCACCATCACCGCTCGAGCCACCAGCCCGGCAGCCACTCGGCGCTCGCCGCCTACCTGTGCGGCTACCTGAACCAGCCTGTCGAGGACGTGTTGCCGCGACTCAACGTGCCGCTCTGGATCGCCTGGGGCAGCCGTGCCACCTCACCGCCGATCGAGACGGCCGACCTCTGGATCCGGCAGGTCCCGGAGGCCGAGCTGGAGGTCTTCCGCGACGCCGGCAACCTGCCGCACGAGGAGCGCGCGGCGCGCTTCTGCCACCGCCTGAGCCGGTTCCTGGCCTCCCACGGCGCGACGCTGGCCCTCTCCTGAGCGAAAGGCGTCCCGGATTGCGTCCCTACGGGGCTGCGATCGGTGGTTTTGCGGGTACACTTCGCGCCATGAGCACCAAGCCTGCACGATTCACCAGCGGTCTTCTGCGCCGCCGGATCCGCCCGCTCCAGCGGCGTCGCCAAGGGCACCTCCGGTCTCTCGCTACGAACGCCGATGGGTAGTGCAGGCAAGCGCTTCCCGGAGGTTCCGGGCGGCTATCCCTTCCCGGATCTCGAGCAGGAGGTCCTCGCCTACTGGCGACGCGAAGGGATCTTCGAGCGCACTCTCGAGCGCGAAGCGCCGCGCGGTGACTTCGTCTTCTACGACGGTCCGCCGACGGCCAACAACGTGCCCCACGTCGGCCACGTCGTCACCCGGGTGGTGAAGGACCTGATCCCGCGCTATCGCACGATGCGCGGCTGGCGCGTGCCGCGTAAGGCCGGCTGGGACACCCACGGGCTACCGGTCGAGATCGAGGTCGAGAAGCAGCTCGGATTCTCCGGCAAGGAGCAGATCGAGCACTTCGGCATCGCCGAGTTCAACGCCCGCTGCCTCGAGAGCGTGCACACCTACGAGCGCCAGTGGCGAGCGATGACCGAGAGGGTCGGCTACTGGATCGATCTCGACGAGGCCTACTACACCTACTCGAACGAGTACGTCGAGTCGGTCTGGTGGTCGCTCAGGCGCCTGTGGGACAAGGGCCTCCTCGAAGAGGGCTACAAGATCCAGCCCTACTGCGCCCGCTGCGGGACGACGCTGTCGAGCCACGAGGTGGCGCAGAACTACCAGGACGCCGACGACCCGTCGGTATGGGTGCTCTTCCCGGTGCGGCCGGGCCAATCGATCGAGGGCGACGACGGAGAGTCCTGGGAGCTTCCCGACGGGCTCCACCTGGTCGCCTGGACGACGACGCCCTGGACGCTGACCGGTCACACCGGAATCGCGGTCAACGCCGACCTGACCTACCGGATCGTCGAGGACCCTTCGACGCCCGGGCGGCTCCTGCTCTTCGCCGACGAGCTCGAGACCGCTGTGCCGCTCGATGTCGAGATCGACGGTGAGCGGCGACACCTCGACCTGAGGGAGCAGAGGGCGCTCAATCGAGTGCGGGGAGCGGCCCTGCACGGCCTGCGCTACGACCGCCCTTTCCTCACCGGTGGCGAAGCGGTCGTCTCGAGCGCCACCGACGGCGCCTTCGAGCCGGCGCCGTCCGACCAGGAGGGTTGGCGGGTCTTCGTCGCCGACTACGTCAGCGCCAGCGACGGCACCGGGCTGGTGCACACCGCGCCCGCCTTCGGCGAGGACGACTATCAGGCCGGCCGCCGCTACGGCCTGCCGCTGATGCTGACCGTGACGCCGGAGGGCACGATCCAGGAACGCCCCGGCATCGAGGCCTTCGCCGGAATGTGGTTCAAGGACGCCGACAAGGCGATCACCCGCGACCTGGTGGATCGTGGCCTGCTCCTCCACGGCGCTCGGCACCACCACAACTACCCCTTCTGCTGGCGCTGCGACCAGCCGCTGGTCTACTACGCGTCGCGCTCCTGGTTCGTTCTCACCACCAAGCGACGCGACGGGCTGATCGAGCTCAACAGGAAGATCGACTGGCACCCGGCGCATGTCGGCGAGGGCCGTTTCGGCAACTGGCTCGAGAACGTCGTCGACTGGGCCCTGTCGCGCAAGCGCTACTGGGGGACGCCGCTTCCGGTCTGGCGCTGCGACACCTGCGACCACACGGAGACCATCGGCAGCTTCGCCGAGCTCTTCGAGAGAACCGGCCGCGAGCTTCCCGCCGACCCCTATGACCGCGAGCAGTTCGATCCGCACCGTCCCTTCGTCGATCGGCCGACGGACGACGACTCCGGCGCCTTCGTCTGGTCCTGCCCCGGTGAGGCCTGCGGCGGCACCGTGGGTCGTGTCGACGACGTCATCGACGCCTGGTACGACTCGGGCTCGATGCCCTTCGCCCAGTACCACTACATGGGAGAGCCGCTCGACCTGGCGGACGGATCCCGGCTCGACCCCTCGACAGGCGATGGCTTCCCGGCCGATTTCATCAGCGAGGCGATCGACCAGACGCGCGGCTGGTTCTACACGCTGCACGTCCTGGGGGCCCTGCTCTTCGATTCGGAGGCCTATCGCACCTGCATCGTCCTGGGGCATATCAACGACGACAAGGGACGCAAGATGTCCAAGCGCCTCGGCAACGTCGTCGATCCGATGGAGGTGCTCGAACGCACCGGTGCCGACGCTCTGCGCTGGTACTTCTGCGTCAACAACCCGGAGGTCAACTCCCGCTTCTCGGCCGCCCTGGTGCGCGACGCGGCGCAGAGCTTCCTGCTGCCGCTCTGGAACGCGCTCTCGTTCTTCTCGATCTACGCCAACCTCGACGGCTGGCGACCGGGAGGAGCGGAGGTCGCCTTTGCCGATCGGCCGTCCCTCGACCGGTGGATCCTGCTGCGACTCAACCGGCTCGTCGGGCACGTGACGCGAGAGCTCGCGGCGTACGACATCACCAGCGCCGCCGGCGCCATCGAGACCTTCGTGGACGATCTCACCAACTGGTACATCCGCCGTAGCCGCGACCGATTCTGGGCTCCCCTCGGCGAGGAGGGAGGTCACGACGGCGGCAAGGAGAGCGCCTACGAGACGCTCTACGAAACGCTGACGACGCTGGCGAGGCTGGTGGCGCCGTTCACGCCGTTCGTGGCCGAGATGATCCACGAGCGGCTCCGGCGCTCGATCGACGACGAGGCGCCGGCGAGCGTCCATCTCGAGCCCTGGCCCGGGAGCCACGACGAGCGCTCTGAGCCCGCCCTGGAGGCGGGAATCGGCGCCGTGCAGCGCATCGTCCGCCTGGGCCACGCGGCCCGCAACAGTCACGGCTTCAAGACCCGTCAGCCGCTCGCCTCGGTCACGCTGGTGACCGCCGATACCGAGCTCGAGTCGGTCGTCGCGCCGCACCTCGATCTGATGCTCGAGGAGCTCAACGTCAAGGCCGTCTCCTGGGCCGACGATCGGACCGAGTACGTGCACCACCAGATCCGGCCGGTCTTCCCGGTCCTGGGGCCGAGATTCGGACAGAGGATGCCCCGCGTGAAGGCCGCTCTCGAGCAGGCCGACGGCGACGCCCTGGCGGCCGAGCTCGAGCGGGACGGCATCGTCCGGCTGGTCCTCGACGGCGAAGAGATCGAGCTCGGGCGCGACGAGATCGAGGTTCGGCTGGTCGAGAAGGAGGGGATGGCGACCGAGGGCGACCAGGAGCTCCTGGTGGCGCTCGATACCCGTCTCGACGACGAGCTGATATCCGAAGGCCTGGCGCGGGAGGTTGTCAACCGAATCCAGACAGCCAGAAAGCAGGCGGACCTCGACTACGCCGACAGGATTGCGCTGCGCTTCCGCGCCTCGGAGCGCCTCGACGAAGCCATCCGCTCCCACCGGGACTGGATCTCGAGCGAGACGCTCTCGGTACGATTCGAGCCGCTCGCGGAGGACGAGCCGGGCGAGGCGACCCCGATCGGTGAGCACGAGCTCGCTTTCGTCATCGAACGACAGGCACCATCCAACGACTAGGAACGACGATCGAGCCCCGCCCGGGGGCTTTTCAACCGACACGAGAGGGAATCATCCATGGCCGGCATCTACAAGGCGTACGACATCCGCGGCATCTACCCGGACGAGATCAACGAGGGCATCGCCCGCTCGGTGGGACTCGCCTTTCCGGCCATCCTCGATGAGACCGCCAGAGCCCAGGGCAACACGGTGGTGGTGAGCCGCGACATGCGCTCGCACAGTACGCCGATCGCCGCGGCCCTGATCGACGGACTCTCCTCCGCCGGTCTCGACGTGCTCGACATCGGCCTGGCGACGACGCCGATGAACTACTTCGCCACCGGTAGCCTCGCAGCCGCGGGTGGCCTGCAGGTCACCGCGTCGCACAATCCGGCGCGCTACAACGGCATCAAGATGAGTCTCTCGGACGCCCGGCCGGTGAGCGGTGACGACGGCATCCCTCTCATCGAGCGCCTGGTGGCGGCTGGTGAGCTCGCTCCCGCCGACACACCTGGCTCGATCTCCGAGGGAGAGGTCTTCGACGCCTACGCGGCCAAGGTCCTCTCGTTTCTCGAGGGGACCGACGCCCGACGCCTCAAGGTGGTGGTCGACGCCGCCAACGGCATGGGAGCCATCTACCGCCCCATCCTCGAGCGCATGAACGTCGATCTCGACCTCCTCTACTTCGAGCTCGACGGCACCTTCCCGAACCACGAGGCCAATCCTCTCAAGGAGGAGAACCTGCGCGATCTCTCGAAGCGCGTTCGCGAGACCGGGGCCGATCTGGGGATCTCGTTCGACGGCGACGCCGATCGCTCCGCCTTCGTCGACGAGCGCGGCGAGCTGGTGGCGAGCGATCTGACGACCGGCGTCATCGGCGGCGAGCTGCTGCGCGCCGATCCGGGCAAGCACGTCCTCTACGACCTGCGCTCCTCGAGGGCGGTGGCCGAGTACATCAGCGAGTGCGGCGGCATTCCGGTCCGCGAGCGCGTCGGCCACTCCTTCATGAAGGCCACTCTGCGAGCCAAGCAGGGCATCTTCGGTGGCGAGCTCGCCGGTCACTACTACTTTCGTGACGCTTACAACGCCGACAACGCCATCCTGGCGGTTGTCGAGATCCTCAACCTCCTGCGCCGCACCGGGGGCACCCTCTCCGAGGCCGTGGCGCCGCTTCGCCGCTACGCCAAAGCGCCGGAGATCAATTTCGAGGTCGAGGACAAGGCCGGCAAGATCGAGGCGCTGGCGGCGAAGTACGCTGACGGCGAGATCGACTATCTCGACGGCATCTCGGTCAACTATCCCGACTGGTGGTTCAACGTCCGCCCGTCCAACACCGAGCCCTACCTGCGCCTGGTCCTCGAGGCCGGCACCGAGGAGGATCTGGCGGCGAAACGGGCCGAGCTGGTGGCGCTGTTGGGGACTCCGGCCGAGTTGGGGACTCCGGCCGAGTAGGGTCCGCGCGGCCCTCCCCTTGATGACAGTGCTGACGACAGCTCGCGCTGCGCGCTCGTCTGCGACTCCCTGCTCCTTGTCATCTCGACCGGAGCGACCGTCGAGGTCGCGCAGTGGAGAGATCCCGCGAGGACGCGACGCACAGGCACGCTGTTGCCGCATCGCGGGATCCCTCGGCTTCGCTCGCTTCGCTCGTCTGCGCTCGGGATGACAGTTGCTGACGACAGCTCGCGCTGCGCGCTCGTCCGCGACTCCCTGCTCCTTGTCATCTCGACCGGAGCGACCGTCGAGGTCGCGCAGTGGAGAGATCCCGCGAGGACGCGACGCACAGGCACGCTGTTGCCGCATCGCGGGATCCCTCGGCTTCGCTCGCTTCGCTCGTCTGCGCTCGGGATGACAGTGCTGACGACAGCGCGCTCCGCGCGCTGACTGGGGTCTAGTCTCTCAGCGAGATGAAGTAGAGCAGCTGCATGATGCTCGTCAGCGCCGCCGCGACGTAGGTCAGCGCCGCCGCGTTGAGGACCTTGTCGACGCCCTCTTTCTCGGCCGGCGATGAGATGATCCCCATCTGCGGCGCCAGCTTCTTGGCGCGTGCGGAAGCGTCAAACTCGACCGGCAGCGTGACCAGCTGGAAGAGCACAACGGCCGAGAAGAGGATGATGCCGATGGTGAAGAGCCCGTTGCTGCTCAGCATCAGCCCGATGAAGATCGCGATCATGCTGAAGCGAGAGCCGATACTGACCGTCGGCACGAGGAGCGAGCGGAGCCAGAGCGGCTTGTAGGACTTGGCGTGCTGGATCGCGTGCCCTGCCTCGTGGCAGGCCACTCCGACCGCCGACACCGAGTTCGAGGCGTACACGGGCTCCGAGAGGGCCAGCTTCTTGGTGACCGGGTTGTAGTGGTCCGACAGCACGCCTCGCGTCGGCACGATCTCGACATCGGTGATGCCGGCCATGTCGAGAAGGCGCTGCGCGGCCTGCGCACCCGTCATGCGCGAGCTCGTCGCCACCTTGGAGTACTTCTTGAACGCCGACTTCGTCCTGAAGCTCGCCCACAGCGACAGCAGGAATGCGGGGCCGACGAAGAGGAAATAGGTCGGATCGAAGAACATGGTTTCTGCCTCCTACGCCGTCCAGAACAACGGGTCCTTCCCCGCTATTCCAGGCCCCGGCCTCCAGGCCGGTCGGGCGCAGGCCGATGCTAGAGTACGCCTCCCATGACCGCAAGCTCATCCCCTGACGAGCGGAGAGTCGCACTCGTCACCGGCGGTAGTCGGGGCATCGGCCGCGCCATCGTCGAGGCCCTGCTCACGGATGGCTGGGCGGTCCACTTCGGAAGCCGATCCGCGGCGTCGGTCGACGCCGCCCTGACCGAGCTCTCGTCCCGGTATGCCGGACGGGTCTCGGCGGAGGCCGTCGACGTCGGCGAGCCGGAGGCGGTCGCTGCATGGGTAGCCGGTGCCGCCGAACGATGGGGCCGCATCGATTGCCTGGTCAACAACGCCGGTCTGGGGATCTTCGGCCCGGTCGACTCGATCTCGGTCGAAGACTGGCAGACGGTCCTCGGAACCAACCTCGACGGCGCCTTCTACGCCATCCGCGCCGTCGTGCCGCACATGAAGGCGCTCGGCTCGGGCTGGATTCTCAACATCGCCTCGATCGCCAGTCGCAACCCGTTCGCCGGCGGAGCGGCGTACAACGCCAGCAAGTTCGGGCTTCTCGGCCTCTCGGACGCCGCGATGCTCGACCTCCGGCACCACGGAATCCGTGTCTCGGCAATCCTCCCGGGCAGCGTCGACACCGACTTCTCCACCTCGACCGCCGACACCACCTGGAAGCTCACCGCCGATGACGTCGCCCTAGCCGCCCTCGACCTCCTCCGCTACCCCGACCGCGCGCTGCCCAGTCGCATCGAGCTCCGCCCCAGCAGGCCCCCGCAGGGATGATACGGGTGACCCGAAGCAGGCCCGCGCGCCCCTCGGTCTCGATCGGTGCGATCGCAGCCGAGAGACCTCACCCCATCGCGGGATCTCTCGACTTCGGCGCTACGCGCCTCCGCTCGAGATGACAAGTAGACCGGACTGAGGCGGCTGGCCTCCCCTCGAACGGAGGGCACGGCAGGCCGGTCGTCGGTCGCAAGGGGCACCGACGGCCGGCAGGGGCGCGGGCCGCTTCAGTCTCGTACACCCTTCACACCGACCCCGGAGACCAACACCCCCCCGCCACCGGGCAACCCCGTAGGTGAGGGGCCGAGGCCGAGGGTGGGTTGATGGGGTGTCACGACGAGCGCAGTCAGTTACGTACACGCTTCACACCGGGCAACCCCGTCGGTTCGGTGCCGAGGGCGCGGGGTGTGGGGTTGATGGGGCGTCACGACGAGCGCGGCAGGACGCTCGCAGTCCGCTGTCGACCCGGCGCGAGGAGTGCGAGGCGGGCAGAGGAGGTCTACTTACCTTGTGTCGCCCGCCGTCCCCACCAACCCCACACCCCGCGCCCTCGGCACCGAACCGGCCCCTACAAAACCAGCATCACTTCGTCACCCCAGAGCACCATCGTCTCCGACGGCACCGCGTCCCCGTTGTCGGGCTCGAGGGTGATACCGATGCCGGTGACGGCCGAAGGCATGGTCTCGGAGGTCAGGCTGGCGCGGCCCTCGGCGTCGGG
The DNA here is from genome assembly GCA_965223875.1 of Candidatus Multivoradales bacterium. Lineage (GTDB taxonomy): Bacteria > Acidobacteriota > Thermoanaerobaculia > Multivoradales > JAHEKO01 > CBDCXS01. The sequence goes on from OZ245024.1 coordinate 1,746,006, forward strand.
CTCGAAGGCGCCACCGCTGACCATCTCGCCATCGACCCGGAACCAGAGCTCGTAGACGTGCCCTTCGGGCGCCGGCGCGAGGCCTTCCACGGCGACGAACCAGTGCTGGTGGTCCTGGCGAACGAAGAGCCAGCCCTTCGAATCCTCGCCCTCGACGACCGCCCCACCGGCGGCGCGGCGCGGCGTCAGGGCGCAGAGCTCGGTGCCGCTGGCCGCCATCCACTCCGGCGGGCGATCGGCTGCTGGCAGGATCTCGCTCAGCTCCTCCTGGAGTCGGAGAATCTCGGCCTGCTGCCGCTCGATCCGCGCCTTCTGGGTCGACAGGCGCGAATACTGGATTCCGGTCACCCCGAGCAGGACCAACGCGAGGACAGCGGCGATCCGGGTCGCCCAGACGGGAAGACCGCCTCTGGATTCGGCGCGACCCGACTCGCTCGATGGCAGCCCCGGGGCGACGGCGTCCATCAGGGCTTTCCGCGTCGCCTCCGACGGGGCGACGGGCTCGAGGGCCGTGGGCAGCGCGGCCAGCGTCTCGAGGTAGGCACGCGCCCGGCTCGAGACCGAGACGTCGTCGCGGTCGAGCGCCTCCAGCGCTTCGAGCATCGCCCGTTCCTCGATCTCGTCGACCGTGCCCCCGGGCACCCGCTCGTCACTCACAACAACTCCTCGATATCCGACTGGAGGGCCACGCGAAGCTTCTTCATCGCCAGCAGCGTACGGGTCTTCACCGTGCCCAGCGGAGTCCCGGTGCTCTCCGAAATCTCCCGCTGCGTCATGCCCTTGTAGAACGCCAACTCCAGCACCTCTCGTTGCTCGTCGGGAAGCGCCGCCATCTCGCGATCCAGGCGTGCCCGCCTCTCCGACATCAGTACGTCCCGCGCCCCTTCGGGGGATGTATGGGTCGTCACACCCTCCTGCTGGGCGGCCGTGACCGTGCGATCACCGACCTTGCGGCTGCGCAGGCGATCGATCGCCCGGCTGCGGGTGATGAGCACGAGCCAGGTCGAGACCGACGAGCGGGCCGGGTCGTAGCGTTCAGCCTGGCGCCAGGCCTGTAGAAAAGCCTCCTGGACGACCTCCTCCGCGTCACCGGCGCTGTTGAGCACCCGTATGGCCAACGCCAGGAGCATTCCCGCGTATCGATCGTAGAGATCGGAGAGCGCCTCGGCGTCACCGGCGCCCATCCGTCGTACGATCCGCGCCTCCTCGGTGGCCGCGCGTTTGCGGGCCTCTCTACTACTCGACGGAGAGTTCAAGATATTCGTTCCCTGCCCCAGGGCACCATAGAATAGCATGCGGTCGTTGGCCATCCCGCCCTTCGGCGGCGCCGACGAGCCCTCCAGGATGCAACCGAAGATCGCTGTCATCGGCGCCTCGAAATGCGACGCGGCGACTCGCAACGCCGCCTGGGAAGTCGGCCGCCACATCGCCGCCGCCGGCGCCGTTCTCCTGTGTGGAGGAGGCAGCGGTGTGATGGAGGCGGCCGCCAGCGGGGCGCGTTCCGAGGGCGGATCGACCGTCGGTATCCTCCCGGGCAGCGACGCGACGCAGTCCACCCCGAACCCGGCCATCGATCTCGCTGTCTACACCGGCATGGGACAGGCCCGGAACGTGGTCCTGGTGCTGTCGGCCGACGCCCTCATCGCGGTCGGCGGCGAGTGGGGAACTCTCTCCGAGATCGCCATGGCGAGGAAGCACGGTCGACCGCTCGTCCTGCTCGACAGCTGGCGGCTCGAGGCCCCTGGAGGCGACGCGGCGGAGCCACCGGTGGTCGCCTCGACCCCGCTCGAGGCCGTCGAGCTGGCAACCGGTATGATCGCGCCGACCCGGGAGACCCCTAGCCGATGACGACCGCAGCCTCCGACCCACCGCGCAACCCGGCCATTCGCGTCAGTCTGCTGCCGCGCGACACCAACGCCATGGGGACGATCTTCGGCGGGATCATCCTGTCGTACATCGATCAGGCCGGCGCCGTGGAGGGCAATCTCCACTGTACGGGCCGCCTGGTCACCGTGGCGATGCGGGAGGTGGAGTTCCACCAGCCGGTCTTCGTCGGCGACCTGGTCAGCCTCTACACCGAGACCGTGGCCGTCGGACGGACATCGGTGACCGTCAAGGTGGTGGTCGAGGCGGAGCGCCGCTTCCGGGGCCGCGACACCGTCCGGGTGACCGAGGCGGAGGTGGTCTACGTCCAGGTCGACGACCAGGGGCGGCCGAAGCCGATTCAGGACTCGGTGCCCGGATCGTAGGGAACGAAACAGTCCCGGCAGCGGGCCTCGTAGATGTCGGTGTCCCCGACCTCGACCTGCTCGGCGCCACCGGAGATCCGCTGGCTGTAGTGCGCCGTATGGCCGCACTGGACGCAGATGGCGTGCATCTTGTCGACATGCTCGGCCAGCGCCATCAGGGTCGGCATCGGGCCGAAGGCGCGACGCAGGTAGTCCTGGTCGAGTCCGGCGACGATGACGCGGATTCCGCGATCCGCGAGGTTCATGGCCACCTCGGCGAGCCGGGCATCGAAGAACTGAGCCTCGTCGACTCCGACGACCTCGACGCCCTCGATGAGCTGTCGCTCGAGATCGTACGAGTCCTTCACCGACTGCGCCGCGAGCTCCCTGTTGTCACGCGTCACCACCACCTCGGGGGGATGCCGCGAGTCGATCGCCGGCTTGAAGACCTGGATGCGCTGCCGGGCGATCTGCGCGCGGCGCAGGCGGCGCAACAGCTCCTCGCTCTTGCCCGAGAACATTCCACCGGAGATGACCTCGATCCGGCCGGTGACGCGGTCCTGGATCTCTCGCGTGATCATGGGGGCGGCGATGCTATCGCAGGGCGTCCCACCGCGCCAGCGGCCCCCCGCGACGGGCCGCCGCCGCTCCCTGCGAGCCGGGGGGCGAGTGCTACGATGCCGGGAAACGGCCGACCGTCGACATGCCCGCAGACAGGCTCTTCACCTACCGCGAAGCCCTCGAGACCTTCCCTCGCGTCCACGAGCTGACCGAGACCGCCGCCCGACGGGTCGAAGCGATCTACCGCCAGCTCTCCGACCTGGAAGCCGACGCACGGCTGGCCGAACAGGTCGAGATCGAGGCCAACGAGGTCATCGAAGCGTGGGCCGCCGAGGTCATGGCGATCGGATGCCTGGTCAAGGGACTCTGGCTCGTCGACTGGGACAGCGGCGACGGCTACTACTGCTGGCGCTATCCCGAGGAGACGCTGGGGCATTTCCACACCTACGAGGACGGTTTCGCCGGCCGCATGCCGATCGTCTGAGGCGCCTCGCCGTACCGTTCTCTCAGCCCCTGGCGGCGGCGCTGCGCAGCGTCTCGATCCAGACCTCGGCCTCCGCTCGACGCTCGCCCGCCAACCGACGGCCCTCGGCGGTCCTGAATCGCTCGACGACCGGACCGGCATCGAGAGTCGCCAGAGCACGCGCCAGGACGAAACGCTTGCGCCCGGCACGCCAGATCCGCTGGGCGGTCGCGACGATGCCGACCTCCTCCAGCAGCTCGGCGTCGTGGAGCGCCTCCTCCTCGGGTCCCTGCGGGGATTCGCGCCAGCGCGAGAGCCCTTGCGACAGGCGGAGAATCCGCTCGTCGGCGAGCCCCAGGCCGCGCAGGAACAGCCACCAGCGGCTCCTCGGGTCCGTCGAGCCCAGGCTCTTCACCGTGCCGTGGAACAGCAGCAGGAGCTCGAGATACTCGTTGTCGACCTCGGAGCTTTCGAGCAGGTCGCGAACCACTCCGCCGCGGCGCTCGACGGTGTCGAAAGCGTCGACCCCATCGAGCTCGATGTAGAGCGGGCGGACCCAGCTCTCGATCTGCCGGCGCAGGGAGGCCGGGAGGCTCATCGGCGGCTGATCTCCGCGTAGAGACGGCGCAGTTCGCCGAGGTCCAGTCCGCCGAGGCCTTCGGCGACGTAGTCCGCTCTCGCGAGCTCCTCGCCGGCGAAGGTCTGGGCGATACCGAGCGTCACGAGCCCCGCCGCCCAGGCGGCCTCGACACCCGGCGGACTGTCCTCGACCGCGAGCACCTCGTGCGGATGAACCAACCGCTGCGGCAGGGGCGGTAGCGAGTTGAGCTCGTCGAGCGCCCGCAGGTATCCCTCGGGGTCCGGCTTGCCGCGCTCGACATCCTCGGAGGCGACGATGCTCTTCACCGACGCGCGTAGCTCCACCTGATCGAGTGCCGACTCGATCTCGTCCCGGAGAGCGCCCGAGACCACGCCGAGCATCAGACCCTCCCGCTCGGCCTCGCGCATCAGTGCCAGGGCCCCCGGAAAGAAGGGATATCCCTGGCGCCGCATCAACTTCTGGTAGTAGCTGGCCTTGCGCGCCACCCAGCGAACCACCCGCGTCGGATCGGGCTCGAGTCCGGCGCGCTCGAGCGCGAGCTCGAAACAGTCACGGTCCGGTCGCCCAGCGAAGTCGGCGAGATAGCCGTCCGCTTCGAAGACGATCCCCTCCTCGGCGAGGACGCGAGCGATCAGCTGCAGATGGATCGGCTCGTCGTCGACGAGGACGCCGTTGAAATCGAACAGGATCGCCCGGAGCACGCAGGTGATGATAGCCGCAGTCGGGCTCGAGGGCGGCCCTCGTCGGTGCAGGCACGGGTTGACGCGGCGGGGTCGGGTTGACGGGGCGGGCTCGCAGCCGCTAGTTTGAGCGAGCGGAATCGACGGAGAGACTCGTCATGACGGATATTCGAGAAGAGCAGACCCCCGAGGCAGCGTCCCCCGAGGCGACTCACCAGGCGCCCCCCGGCAACGGACCTATCGAGCTGACCGCCAAGGCTGTTCGCATGGTCGTCCTGTCGCGCGAGGACGAGAAGCTCGACCCCGCGTCCGGACTGCGCGTCGCCGTTCGCGGCGGTGGCTGCAGCGGCCTCGAGTACGCGCTCGACTTCGAGCTCGAGGCACGGGAAGACGACCACGTGCTCGAATACGACGGCCTCAAGGTCTTCGTCGACCCGGTGAGCGCGCGCTATCTGGGCGGCACCGTGATCGACTACGTGATGGGAACCACGGGCGCCGGCTTCAAGTTCAGCAATCCGAACGCCAGCGGCAGCTGCGGCTGCGGCTCCTCGTTCTCCGTCTGACCTCCCGCGCCTGCGCAGAGCCCGGGAGGCGCCTCAGTCCGACGAGCCGGCGAGTCCGAGCACGCGAGCCGAGCCACCACCCTCGATCTCGAGCGCCCTACCGGTCTCGCTCACCCGGCGGGCCACAACACCCATGCCGACCCAGCCCTCACCGGCGGAACGCGGCGAAGCGCTCGTGACCCGCCCGGCCTCGCGACCGCCATCGATGAGGGTCCGGCCCGCCGCGTCGCCACCGCTGTCGATCTCGAGGCGCACCAGAAGCCGCTGGACTCCACCGCGATAGTGGATCCGGGCCACCACCTCCTGACCCAGGTAGCAGCCCTTGTCGTAGCTCACCGCATCACCGACGCCGGCCTCCTGGGGGAAGGTGTCGGGTCCGATCTCGTGGCCGAAGCGAGGCAGGCCGTGCTCGATCCGGAGCTGTTCGAGAGCCGCCAGACCGACGGGGCGTGGCGCGTCTGGCCCTTCGACGAGCGCCGGAACCACGTCGCGGACGATGCCGGCCGAGAACCAGAGCGACACGGCGTCGACGGCGAAACGCTCCTCTCGCAGCACGCAGGCCTGAGTCCCGAGAATGTCGAGGCGCTTGTGCTCACCCGGCTCCACCCCTCCGCCTCCGGTCCATCGCGCCAGACGATCCATCGAGCCGGGGCCGAGAAAGAGGACGGGCACCATGTCCGCCAGAGGCATGATCGAGACCCGATCGGTGATGACGAACTTCGACAGGTGCGTTCGGACCCTGGCGCCCGAGGACGGCGGCAGTCGAAGCCAGATCCTGTCCTCATGGGCCAGAACGGTCGCGTCCGACATGACACGACCCTGGACCGTCGTGAACAGGCCGTAGGTCGATCGTCCAGGCGCCAGGCCGGCGATGTCGGCGGTCGTCATTCCGTTGAGAAAACGATGCCGGTCCTCCCCCAGAAGCTCGATCCGATCGGTCGCCGAGCCGTCCCAGAAGGCGCAGGCGGAGCCCAGGGCCGCGCGCTCCGCGTCCGGGTCTCCGTAGTGGAGAGGCACGCGAACCCCGCCCTCGACGGTCCAGTGGGCACCCAGCGATTCGTGCAGCGCCGCGAGGGCCAGCGGTGTCGGCGCTTCCGTCATGGGCGAAGTCTACAGAAAGCGGGTCGAGCGGTTAGACTCGGCGACCATGTCGGCGAACGCCACGCGGAAGTTCGAGCTCCGGATGCCCGGCGGTGAGATCCTCTACGGCACCCTCGACGCCAGCGGCCGACCGGGCCCACGGCCCACGGTGGTGATCTGTCACGGATTCAAGGGCTTCCAGGAGTGGTGTTTCCTGCCCTACGTCGCCGAGCTGCTCACCGCCCGGGGCTTCACGACCGTGCGCTTCAACTTCCGCGCCAGCGGGATGAAGCCGGGCGATGCGCTGGTCACCGACCTCGACGCCTTCCGCCGCGCCACCTTCAGCCGCGACCTGGAAGACCTCCTGTGGCTGCTCGGGAGGCTCCCCGAACTCGACGGCGACCGTATCGATCCCGAGCGAGTCGGCCTGTTCGGCCACAGCCGCGGGGGAGGCTGTTCGATCCTCGCCGCCGCCGAGGCGCGAGTCGGGGCCGTGGTCACCTGGGCGGCCGTGTCGACCTACGACCGCCTGCCGGCCGAAGAGAAGGCCGTCTTCCGCGAGCGGGGCACCTGCCCGATCGTGAACGAGCGAACCGGCCAGGAGCTCGAGCTCGGCATTGAGCTGCTCGACGACCTCGAGCGCAACGCCGAGCGCCTCGACATCGGTCGCGCCGCGGCCGACCTCACCGCGCCCTGGCTCGCTGTCCACGGCGAGGGCGACGAGACCGTTCCGGTCGCCGAGGGTCGACGGCTCGGCGAGCTCGGCGGGACGCACGCCGAGTACCTGGAGGTCGCCGACGCCGGGCACACCTTCGACGTCGCCCACCCGTTCGGTCGCCCCAGCCCCGCGCTCATCACCGCGATGAACGCGACGCAGGGCTGGTTCCGAAAGCACCTGCAGTAGGCCTCGCGAGTCGCCTCTCGAGCCCGTGACGCTCGTCCTTTGGACTTATGAATCAAGTGAGTATAATGGTCCCGCTCCCGTCGAAAAGGAGCAAATCCCACCACCCTCAGGAGCCCGCAGACATGGATCCCCATTTCGAAGGTGTCATCTTTCAGACCCATGCCGCCGAGCTGGAGAAGCGGCTCGGGCGGGACTTCCCCGCCTATCGGGCGCTCGACGTTCGCGACGCGTCCGCCTGGGCCTCGGGACACATTCCGAGCGCCCACCACGCCACGGTGGCCGATCTCGCCGCCGCACTGCCGGAGGATACCGACGCCGTGACCGAGTTCTTCGTCATCGGCGAGGGACCTGACGACCGGACGGTACGCGAAGCCAGTCTGGCCCTGCGCGGGAACGGCGCTCTGCGGGTCGTCGAGTTCAGCGGCGGCATGAGCGAGTGGACCGCCTATGGCTACGCGACGCAGAGCGAGGCCGCGGCATGAGAGAGCGACTGATCTTCTGGGATGTCGATACGCAGTGGGACTTCATGCATCCCGATGGGGCCCTCTACGTACCGGGCTCCGAAGAGATCACCGACAACCTCGCCCGCCTCACCCGAACGGCCGAGGCGAGAGCGATTCCGGCCGTGGCCGACTCGGACGACCACGAGCTCCACGACCCCGAGATCAGTACCGAGCCCGATTTCAGGGCCACCTTCCCGCCGCACTGCATGCGCGGTACCGAGGGCGCCGAGCGCGTCGACGCGACCCGGCTCGACTGGACACTTCGTGTCGGCCACGAGCCGCTTCAGAAGGCGGAGATCGAACGCGCCCTGACGACCAGCTGGCCCCGGGTGCTGATCCTCAAGAAAGAGCTCGATGTCTTCAGCAATCCCAACACCGAGACGGTTCTCGAGGCCCTGCGCCCCGATCGGATCGTGGTCTACGGCGTGGCGCTCGACTTCTGCGTCCGCTGTGTGGTCGACGGGTTGCTCGAGCGTGACGCCGCGCAGATCGTCGTTGTCTCCGATGCGACCAAGGCCATCTACCCGACCGAGCGCGAGCTGCTGATACGCCGTTGGGAAGCCGCCGGAGTCACCCTGGAGACGACCGAGGGCGTGTTGCGGGCGATCGATCGCACCGATCGGCTCGCCGTCGGCTGAGCGGCTCGCCGCGGTGCTACGGGCCGACACTCCCGCCGCAGGCTGGCGGGGGCTCAGTTGCTCGGGCGGCTCTCTTGGGATTCGCGCATCTCGCGGCGAATCTTCAGCCCGTGGACGTCGTAGATCTCGTAGTCCGGCCCCTTGCGGCGGAGCATGACCTCGACGCGGCGCCAGACACCGGTCTCCGGGTCGAAGGGACTGTACTGGGCGAGCAGACACTCGGTGCGATAGAAGCCCGGCTGCTCGGAGAGCTCTTCCAGCGGTCGACTACCCACTTCCTGCAGGAAGTAGGCGCGATCGAGCATCGCCAGCTCGAGCGTCTCTTCGACGGCCATCGTCAGAACGTAGTTCATCTCTGGTCGCTCGGTACGACTTCAGTACCCGGCTAGAGTTACAGGCAAGCACCCACCGACGCAAGCACGACGATCACACGGGCTCCGCGCCCGAAGCCAGAAAGTCGCCGCATCGATCGACCTCGGTAAGGTCGTTCAGCACGCAGTCGGCCCCGGCATCGACGAGCTCCTCGCGCGTCGCGAAGCCCGTAGTCACGGCGATACAGCGGATCCCATGCTGGCGCGCGCAGTCGACGTCGAGGACGCTGTCCCCGATGATCAGGGTCCGCTCGGCGACGCAACGTACCCGATGGAGGTCGCTCGCCCGCTCGAGCGCGACCGGTGGAAGGTCCCTGCGATCCGGCACCCGGTCGCCGTAGGCGCCGAACGGGAAGTAGCCGTCGAGACCGAGCCTCGAGAGCTTGATCCTGGCCCCCCTCTCGAAGTTGCCCGTAAGGAGTCCGAGAAGCACGTCGCTGCGTCCGCTCAGCTCCTCCAGCAGCGCTCTCACCCCCGGGAGGAGGGTCATCCTGGAGGCCTCGAGTCGCTCGTCGAGCCGCTCCAGGTAGTGACGCTCGAAGGCGCTCATCCGCTCGACGACCCGTGCCCGCTCGAGGCCGGCCGCGGTCAGCAGGTCGCAGACGATTCCGAAGTCGGTGCGCCCGGCGAAGTTGTAGGTGTCGATAGGCCCGGCGGTACCGAAGGTGTCCTCGAGAGCCGACTGGAAGATGGCGCGGATCTGCGGGCCGCAGCGGATCAGCGTCCCGTCGATGTCGAACAGGGCGAGACGCGGCCCGTCAGTCACGCCATCGCGGAGCCGCCTTCGTATCGAGGAAGGTGGCGATCCCGTGCTTGCAGTCGGCGGTGGTCCGCGCCTCGGCATTGGCCGACACGGCGGTCTCGAGCGCCGCGTCGAGCGGACGGCCGAGGACGTCGAGCAGCAGCCGCTTGGTCCGCGCGATGCTCTCCGAGCTCGCCCGCTCGAGGATACCGGTGGCGAGCTCGCGACCGACGTCTTCGAGGTCCCGACTCTCGGCGATTCGATTGACCAAGCCGATCTCGAGCGCCCGCTCGGCACCGATGAACTCCGGGTTGAGGAGCAGCTCGCGCATGTCCGCACCCCGGACGCGAAGCGGCAGGAAGGTCGCCACCAGGGCGGCGACGAAACCGATCCTCACCTCGCTGTACATGAATCTCGCGTCCTCGGAGGCGACCACGAAGTCGTGCGCCGTCGCCAGTCCGCAGCCCCCGGCGACGCACGATCCCTGCACCATCGCCACGGTGAGCGCCTCCTGGCGCAGGACCGACTCGAAGAGCCCACGCAGGCGCTCGGAGTCCCTGCGATTGTCGGCCTCACCGGCGTCGCGCAGGGAGGCGAGATGACGCAGATCGGCACCGGCCGAGAAGTGCGAGCCCTCGGCGGCCAGCAGCACGGCCCGCACGCCCTCGCCGCGCAGGTCCCGGCGGTAGATCTGGGTCAGCTCGCCGAGCATGGCGGGCGACAGGGCGTTGGCGCGCTTCGGCTGGCTGAGCCGCACCCAGAGGAGATCCTCCTCGCGGTGGGTGCTCACCGTCTGATTGGACGGTTCAGAGGAGCTCATCGGGCACCTCGATCTCCATGCACAACAGCCCCTGGCCGTGTGTCTTGCCCTGCGCGTCGGTGATCAGGCTCTCGGTTCCCCCACCGCCGAGCGAGTCGTGCAGGATGAAGTTGAGGGCCTTCAGGCCGGGCAGCTCGTAGCGATCCACCTCGCCGCGACAGATCTGCGCGAAATGGCGCTTGACGCGTTCTGGCGTCACCTCGCGCAGGATCACCTCGTAGAGCTCGGCGTTCGGCGCGATCAGGCCGACGTTCGACGCGTCGCCCTTGTCTCCGGAGCGCGCGATGGCGATTCTCGACAGCGGGACCTTCATCGCCTCACAGCTCCTCCACCGTCACCGTGACGTAGGGCTCGACCTCGGAGCGCGGCAGCAGCGCCGGCCAGTAGGCGACGACCTCCTGCGGCTTCGGACGGCCGCCCGCGAAACCGGTGACACCGGGCGGTCCCGAGGTCACCAGAGGCGCGATCTCCTTGCCGAACCGAGCCACCTTCTCGCGGTCGGTGTCGTGCACCCCGAGTCTGAGCACGACCTCGGCGGGCTCCTCCGGGCCGTCCAGAATCCCCGGCAGGCAGGTGCTCGTTCCGAGCAGCTCCACCATGCGTTCCTCCTCGGCGAACACGACGCCGGCGCGCTCGAGGCGCTTCCAGACGATGTCGGCCGCGAGCCTCGCCTTCTCGACGGCCCGGGGTCCGCTGACGGTGAGCTGTCCCGCGGTCTTGTAGCCCGACAGATGCGTCGCCGAGATCTTCAGGTCGGCCGGGCGCTCCCGTCCGCGGATTCCCTCGACCAGGACCCGGTCGGGTCCCTCCTGTGACAACCGGAGGGAGCTGAAGTCGGCGATGACGTCGGGGGTGATGTAGATCGCCGGATCGCCCATCTCGTAGAGGAGCTGCTCGGAGACGGTCTCGACCGTCACCATGCCGCCGGTTCCCTCGTGCTTGGTGACGACGAAGCTGCCGTCCTCGCGCACCTCGATGATCGGATAGCCGACGTTCCACAGGTCGGGCACTTCCCACCAGCGGGTGAAGTTGCCGCCGGTCGACTGCGGACCGCACTCGAGAATGTGCCCGACGACGGTGCCGGCCGCCAGCAGATCCCAGTCGTCCTCCGCCCAGCCGAACTCGTGCATCAGCGGCCCGAGCGCCAGCCCGGTGTCTGTCACCCGCCCGCAGACGACGATCAGAGCGTTCTGATCGAGCGCCTCGACGATCCCGGCCGCCCCGAGATAGACGTTGGCGCTGGTCGTCTCGGGGATGATCGCCGCCATCGGCTCGCCGGTCTCCATGTGGCTCATCGGATGACCGGCCTCGACCAGCTCGGAGAGCCGCGGCAGGATGTCGTCCCCTTCGACCACGCCGACCCGCACGCCGTGCACGTCGAGCTCGCGGGCCACCTCGAGGATCGCCGCCCGGCAGCCCCGCGGATTCAGGCCCCCGGCGCTCGCCACCACCCGGACGTTGCGCTCGGCGAGCTCACGCAGGGTACGTCGAATGAAGCCGACGAAGTCGTGCGCGTAGCCCCGCTCGGGGTTGGCCAGCTTCTGGCGCATCATGATCGACATGGTCACCTCGGCCAGGTAGTCCATGCCGATGTAGTCGATCGGCCCGCCGCGCAACAGCTCCACCGGGGCGTCCACATTGTCGCCCCAGAACCCCTGCCCGTTGCCCAGCCGAACGGTCTTCATGGCCGGGAAAGACTAGCACGCAGACGAGCCCTCCCGGACCGTACGAAAAGGGGGGGAAGCCACCCTGACTGAAGCGGCCGGCGTCCCTGCCGGCCGGTTCCCCTACCGACCGCCTGTGGGAGCGGGCGCACTCCGCCGAGCCCAAGGGACGATGACGTGCGCACAGCCCGCTCGGGGTTGAGTGACCTAGTCGCCTGCGCTCGCCTCGAGTTCCGTCGTCCGGCTCTCGCCCTGAACGAGATCCCTGGCCGCCTCGAGTGCCGCGATACGGTCGGGCTCTGAGAGGGGCATCATGTCGAAGGCGACTACGCTCCCATCGCGACGCTGGATACGTAGATTGTCTCCACCTCCCAGCACCGTGTCGATCTCCGACAAGGGCAGCTCGAAGCTGCCATATGGTGCAACACTATGGATGCCGTCGGGCGACACCTGTAAGAGCGGCTTCCCGAGGCCCGAGTTCAATCTGCGACCACCGTAGAGTCTCCAACCGGAATTGAACAAGAAGTACATCCCAAGGAATCCGTTGAAGAAATCGCGCTCTCGGATGCCCACAACGAGAAGGAAGAGTGCGACGCCGAGACCGAAGTAGCTAGCTGCGACCCAGAAGCGGACCATGCGCCGGCTCATTGGGTGCGCGGGGTAGAACTCCATCCCTACGAAGGAGTCGGCCTGAACTGAGTCCTTTTGTGGGCAATCTACCACCCGGACCAAAGCCGCAGCCGGGGCCGATCCTCGACCTCCCCGCCACGCGCTTCCCTCGCAGTTCGTCGGCTCGAGGGGCAGGCCTCTCAGTTTTTGAGGGGCTGCCGTCCGCGAGCTATCCTCGGTCGGAGAGCGCTGGTCACCAACGAAGATCTACGTTTCGGCCGTCTCCCGAACCAGTTCCTCGACCGCAACGACCGCAGCCTCTCGGTCCTGCTTCGAGAGCAGGATCATCGAGACGCTCTCCACGCGGCCGCTCCGAAGGCGGAGTCGAAGGTTGTCGCCCCCACCCAGAACCTTCTCGAGGTCTCCGGCGGCCAAGCTCAGCTGGCCTCCCCATATTCGCCGGCCCTCGACGCCGTCATTCGACACTCTGAGCACGGGCTTCGGCTCGCTGAGTAGGATTCGAACGCCAGAAAGCGCGGCGACCAGCCCGACGCCGGCGAATGCTAGGCGTACAGCCATCGGCCACCCGCCAGGTGTGCCAAGGGCAGCCGGAACGCCGTTGGTCCAGTGCAGCCAGAAGCCCATGCCGAGGTTTGCGAGCGCGGCACTCCTCCGGCGGGCGGGAGGCTGGTAGAGCTCGACGGTGTCCAGCGAAAGCCCCCTTGCGGATCGTGATCAGGTCTGCAGGACGCCGGTCTTGAACTCGGGAACGTCCGGGTTCGTCGCGGCACAGGCAAGCGAGCGGGCGATGACCGAGCGGGTCTCGGCCGGATCGATGATGGCGTCGACCCAGAGTCGGGCTGCCGCGTAGCGCGGATCGGCCGCCGCGTCGTAGCGGGCCTGGATGCGCTCGAGCAGCTCCTGGCGCTCCTCGTCGCTGACGTCGTCGCCGCGATTCTTGAGCTGAATGCCGAGCAGCGTCTTCGACGCCTGGGCGCCGCCCATCACCGCGATGCTCGCCGACGGCCAGGCGTAGAGGAAGCGCGCTCCGTAGGCCTTGCCGCACATGGCGTAGTTGCCGGCGCCGTAGGAGTTGCCGACGAAGAGCGTGATCTTGGGCACCACGGTGTTGGCCACGGCGTTCACCATCTTGGCGCCGTCCTTGATGATGCCGCCATGCTCGGCCCGGCTTCCGACCATGAAGCCGGTGACGTCCTGGAGGAAGATCAGTGGGATCCGCTTCTGGTTGCAGAGCTGGACGAAGCGGGCTCCCTTGTCGGCGGCTTCCGAGTACACGACGCCGCCGATCTGGAGCTCCTTGTCCGCCGGGCCGAGGCCGGTCTTCTGGGAGGTGATCGACCGCTCGTTGGCGACGATGCCGACCGCCCATCCCTCGATCCAGCCGGTGCCGCAGACCAGCGTCTGGCCGTAGCTCGCCTTGTACTCGTCGAGCTCGCTGCCGTCGAGGAGCCGCGCCAGAACCTCGCGGGTCGAATAGGGCCGCGTCGCGTCGCGCGGCAGAACGCCGATGATCTCGTCGGGCGAGTGCAGAGGCTCCGCCGCCGCGCGGCGCATGAAGGGTGACGCAGGCGGCGGGCCGAGCTGCTCGAACTGCCGGCGGATGGTCTCGAGACAGCTGGCGTCGTCGGGATGGCGGTGGTCGACGACACCCGAGACGTCGACCTGCACCACCGCTCCGCCGAGCTCCTCGGCGCCGATCTCCTCGCCGATCGCCGCCTTCACCAGATGCGGCCCGGCGAGGAAGATCGAGCCCGTCCCCTCGACGATGTGGGCCTCGTCGCTCATGATCGGCAGGTACGCGCCTCCGGCGACGCACGGCCCCATGATCGCCGCGCACTGGAAGATGCCCTCGGCCGAGAGCCGGGCGTTGTTGAAGAAGGCGCGGCCGAAATGCTCCTTGTCGGGGAAGATCTCGTCCTGGAGCGGCAGAAAGACGCCCGCCGAGTCGACCAGGTAGACGATCGGCAGCCGGTTCTCGAGCGCGATCTCCTGCGCCCGCAGCACCTTCTTGCAGGTCATCGGGAACCAGGCTCCGGCCTTCACCGTGGCGTCGTTGGCCACCACCATGACGTCGCGGCCGTGGATACTCCCGAATCCCATCACCACCCCCGCCGCCGGAGCGCCGCCGTACTCCTCGTAGAAGCCGTGCGCGGCCCAAAGGCCCAGCTCGATGAAATCGGTCTCCGCGTCGCAGAGCCGCTCGATCCGCTCGCGCGCGGTCAGCTTCCCCTTGGCGTGCTGTTTCGCCTGCCGATCGGGGCCACCGCCCATACGGATGACATCCTCCTCCGCCTGGATCTCGTCGAGCCTGGCGCGCCAGTGCTCGATATGGGTGCGGTAGCGGTCGTCTATCGAGAGCTTCGAGTCGAGAACTGTCATCGGCGGCGATTATAGGGAAAAGCGTGTGTCCCATCTCTCGAGACACTCTCTCCCGAACCGGCACCGCGGGAAGATAGACTCGACCAAGGACTCCGATGCCGACGAAGGTAGCTACCGGGAAGAGACGCACCCGATGGTGGACGCGGTCCGTGGCCGCCCCGCTCGTCGTGTCGTCGCTCTTCATGCCCGCCTGTGGCGGAGGTGGAGGCGGCGGTGCGCCAGGGTCCACACCCACTGGAACGGGCCGCTCGATTCCCGAGGTCTCGGGCGCCTGGACAGGAACCATCAAGCGATCTTCGATCACCGGAAGCGCCGGGACGGGCGGCTGCGCCACGCGAGCCTTGCGAGCGCAGCCGAGAGTCGACGACGAAGCCGTCGCCATCACCCAGCAGGCCAGCCTGCTAACTGTGACGGTAGAGCAGTCGGCAGGAAGCATGGAGCGATGCGAGTACGAGGGCACGATCGATGAAGATGGGAACCTGACCCTGACCGGCCCGTCGCCCGAATGCTTCTACTATCTCGGTGTGACCTGTTCGAACGGCGAGGGCTACGTGTTCCTGCCGGTCGGTTACTTCGAGAGCACCTACGACGAGGCCCATCGGTACGAAGGTCGACTTGCGGGAGACCGTCTCCGGGGCACAGCGACCTTCGATTGGATCGCGTACGGCCTTGCGGGTCCGAACACCTTCAAGGTCGTCGGCGGCATGACGGTCGAGTATCGCTTCGACTGGTCGCGAGGGGACTGAAGACCCTCGCGGGGGCGCACAGAGGCCGCTACGGGATCGCCGGCGCTGCCTCCGTCCCACCGGGTGCTACGATCCCGCGAAGTGCTCACGATGCGCCTGAGGCTCTCCAGATGAAGGTTCGGGTCCTGACGTTCGCGGGAGTGCGTGAGATCGTCGGAACGGGTGAGCTGGCCGTGGACCTGCCAGATGGCGCCGAGCTCGCCGAGCTGCGATCGGTTCTCGACCGGGATCATCCGGCGCTCGAGGCCTACTGGGACCGGCTCGCGATAGCGGTCGACGGTCGTCTGGGAGAGACCGCGCTCCACGACGGCTGCGAGGTCGCTCTGCTGCCTCCGGTGTCAGGGGGCAATCTCGACCGCACGTCACGGAGCGGCCTGTCCGACGGAGCCATCGACACGGCGGCGGTGGTGGACCGGGTCGCGTCGAGGCGCCGTGGAGCCGTCCTCGTCTTCGAGGGGCGGGTCCGCGACAGCCACGAGGGGCGTACCGTCACCCACCTCGTCTACGACGCCTACCGCCCGATGGCGCAGGCCGCCCTGGAGCGCATCGTCGCCGAGCTCGAAGCCGGCGATGGGGATCTCGCGGTGGCCATCGCGCATCGCCTCGGGGAGGTACCGGCCGGCGAGCCCAGCGTCGTCATCGCCGTCGCGTCACCCCACCGCGACGCGGCCTACGAGGCGAGTCGGGAGGCGCTCGAGCGGCTCAAGCGCGAGGTGCCGATCTGGAAGAACGAGCACTACGCGGACGGCGACTCGCGCTGGCGCGAGGAGGAGCCGCTGGGCCGAGCGGTACCCGCCGAGCCCGCGACCTAGCCGCGGCTCCAGAGCCAGGCGCGGAATCCGGCATCGATCAGCCTGACGTCCTGTCCGAGGTGATGCACCAGGTCGTCGCCTAGGTCGGGCGTCTCACGCACGGCCTCCGGGACCGCATCGAGATCGCCCGTCCCGCTCGCGCCCTCCGCCCACGGCCCGCCCAGAGCCAAATAGGATAGGAAGGACCGGAAGCCGTCAGCGAGCTCCGACCCATCCAACAGGTAGGTCACCCAATAGCCGGCAGCGGCGTAGCGTTCTGCACCGGAATCCGCCCGAAAGGCCTCCACGTCGAGAGAGACAAGCGACTCGAGGCCAGGGAAGCGACCGACTGGCGAATTCCCCGAGCGAGGGCGCGACGAGGGCTCCGCGACCAGGGTCCACTCGGCGTACTCGGCAATACCCTCGCCGAGCCATGGAGGAAGGGCCGGTCCGATCGTCCGCCGGCTGGTCAGATGAGCCGCTTCGTGGATCAGGGTGCCACAGACCTCGCCGACTGAGCGCCCCTGGACCCAGGTTGCCGCGTAGCCTCGGCCCGCATGCCCACCCTGAGCGGGAAAGGTCGGATGGGCGAAGGCCTCGTAGGATGCCTTCCAATCGAAGATCAGAAGGGCCTCCGCGGCCTCACCGACCGGTTCGAGACCCATCCTGTCTCGAAACAGGTCGTCGAGATTCTCGAGTGGAACAGCGCAACGATCGACGAGGGCGCTCGTATCCGCATCGCTCAACAGGGAGTAGCCCGCGAGATCGACTCGCTCAGGCGGAGCCGACATTACGGCGACCGCCCGATCGATGTCGGCAGCGGCCGGTCGCGCCGCCGGCAGCGGCAGCACCGGCTCCGGCCGGGTGCCGAGAAAACCGGTCGAGCCGCGGGTGGGCTCGAGAACCCATCCCTCGACGCCGCGATGTCTCACCCGCACCCAGTCGCCCCGCCGCTCGTCGACAAAGAGGTTCGTCATCGCTTCGAACTCGACCACCAACTCCGCGTCGAGCTCCGGTTCGCGACGGAGTGCCGTGCCCGCACTCACCCAGAAGTAGGGTCTCGGCTCCCGGGGCTCATAGAGGAAATCGAACGGGACGCGCATGGTCTCCCCGTCTGCGGTCCGGTAGATGACGATCGGCTCCGGATCATCGACGGCAGGCACGGAAGCTTCCGGGGTCTCGGGTGCGACAGCCTCCGCGAAGGCCTCCTGCAGACGGCCGATCACCGGTCCGACGATCGGCACGTGCTCCACCACGCCCTCGTGGTCCACCAAGTCCTCGGGGCCCCAGCGGAGCCACATGGCAAGAGCAACGATTCCGATCCAGAAGGCGATCCAGAGGGCGCTGGTGAAAGCGCGCCAGACGGGTCGCCAGTGGAAAGGCATCGCGCGTCGGTCGCGGCCTCAGTACTGCCGCACGGTCGGATCGATGCGCAGGCTCCACATGTTGATGCCGCCGGAGAGATTGCGCGCCTTCGGAAAGCCGTTGCCGCGCATGTAGGAGACGGCGCTCGAAGAGCGCGGGCCGTGGTGGCAGTGGACGACGATATCGGCGTCTGCGTCGAGCTCGCCGAGGCGTTCGGGAAGCTCGTTGAGCGGAATGAGCGTCGAGCCCTCGATGAGGGCGATGTCGTACTCCTGCGGAGTTCGCACGTCGATCAGAACGTGGGTTCTGCCCTCATCGCGCCAGGCCTTGAGCTCATCTACCGAGATCTCGAATTCGGGGGCATCGGCGTCCACTGTGACCTCCTCCTCTTCCAGTCCACAAAACTCTTCGTAGTCGATCAGTTCCGTCTGCGTCGGGTGCTCGCCACAGACCGGGCAGTCGGGGCTCTTCTCGAGCGTCAGCTCGCGGAACTCCGAAGTCAACGCGTCGAACACCAGCAACCGGCCGACCAGCGAAGTCCCGAGACCGAGCACGAGCTTCATCGCCTCGCTCGCCTGCAGGCTACCGATGATCCCGGGCAGAACGCCCAGCACCCCACCCTCGGCACAGGAGGGTACCAGTCCGGGAGGCGGCGGCTCCGGGAACAGACACCGGTAGCAGGGACCCCGCTGGCCCCAGAAGACCGCGACCTGCCCCTCGAAGCGGTAGATCGAGCCGTAGACCCACGGCTTTCCACTCAGCACGCAGGCGTCGTTCACCAGGTAGCGGGTCGGGAAGTTGTCCGAGCCGTCGACCACCAGGTCGTAGTCCTCGAGAATGGCGAGCGCGTTGTCGCGGGTCAGCTTCTCGGCGTGGAGGACGATGTCGATCAACGGGTTGGTGTCGGCGAGACGCTCTCGCGCCGCCTCGAGCTTGGGCCGACCGACGTCCCGCTGGCCGTAGAGAACCTGACGCTGCAGGTTGGTTTCGTCGACCTCGTCGAAATCGACCAGGCCGATACGGCCGACGCCCGCGGCGACGAGATAGAGGCCGACCGGTGAGCCCAGGCCCCCGGCTCCGATGACGAGGACCCGTGCCGCCTTGAGCCGCGCCTGTCCCTCGGACCCGATCTCGGGCAGGGTCAGGTGACGGCTGTAGCGCCTGAGCTCCGGCTCGGTCAGGCCCGACATCGACCTATCCTATACGTGCTCGCGGAGAGCCCGAGCCGCCGCGGGTCGCGGCCGCCGACTTCGCATCGACAGCCGGCGCTCGTCGCGAGTATGCTTCGCTCGACCTGAGGATAGTGTTGCCTATGGACGACAGTATTCGAACCGGTGACGCCCGGGTGCCGCCGGGCCAGTACGTCAGCGAGAAGTGGCCCGTGCTGACCTATGGAGCGGTGCCTCACGTCACGCTGCAGCATTGGGAGCTCAAGATCTTCGGACTCGTGGACCGGGAGGTCTACATCTCCTGGGAGGACTTCCAGGCGCTTCCGCGCACCGATCTGACGGCCGACTTCCACTGCGTCACCCGCTTCTCCACTCTCGACAATCCCTGGTCGGGTGTGTCGACGAGAGACATCCTGGCCGAGGCGCGGATCGATCCGATGGCGGCCTTCGTGACCGCGCACTGCTACGGGGGCTACACCACCAACCTCCCGCTCGAGGACTTCCTGTCCGAGCGCTGCCTGCTCGCCGACCGGCACGCGGGCGAGCCGCTCGCGAAGGACCACGGCGGACCTGTTCGGCTGATCGTGCCTCACCTCTACGCGTGGAAGAGCGCCAAGTGGATCAACGGCATCGAGTTGCACGCCGAAGACGAGCGCGGTTTCTGGGAGAAAGCCGGATACCACGTCTACGCAGACCCCTGGACCGAGCAACGGTTCAGCTCTCAGGAGACTCGTCAGGCCTACGAGGTGCGGCGACGAGCCCGCGACCTGGGACTCGTTCCAGGACAGAGCACAGACAACGACTGACGACACGGGGTAAAACGGAGAGACCATGAACAATACCGACGTATTCGCGGATTCCGTTCAGCAGCTCGAGCGCATGGCCGAGCAGGCCGATGTCGGCCCCGAGGTCGTCGCGGCCCTGCGCCAACCCAAAGCGACCCAGATCGCCACGCTTCCCGTGCGGCGCGACGACGGCTCGACGAGCTACTTCACCGCCTATCGCTGCCGCTACAACGACGCTCTCGGCCCGACCAAGGGCGGCATCCGGTTCCACCCAGGAGTGACGCGTGAGGAGGTTCAGGCACTGGCACTCTGGATGACGCTCAAGTGCGCGGTCGTCGGTATCCCCTACGGAGGTGGCAAGGGAGGCGTCACGGTCGACCCGAAGGGTCTCTCGCGGATGGAGCTCGAACGGCTGTCGCGCGCCTATATCCGCGCCATGGCCGACTTCGTCGGACCGGACACCGACATCCCGGCGCCCGACGTCTACACCGACGCGCGCATCATGGGTTGGATGGCCGACGAGTACCAGGCCATCAAGCGGGTCAAGGCACCGGCCGTCATCACCGGCAAACCGATCAGCCTCGGTGGCAGCTACGGACGCGACGAGGCGACCGGCCGCGGCGCCTACCTGGTCACTCGCGAGCTCGCCAAGCGGCGGGGTCTCGAGCCGCGGAAATCGACCGTGGCCATCCAGGGCTTCGGCAACGCCGGCTACCACATCGCCCGCCTCCTCAAGCGGGACGGCTACCGCATCGTCGCGGTCAGCGACTCGAAGGGTGCCATCTACGCCGACGAGGGCTACGACATCGAAGCTCTGGCCGAGCTCAAGAAGGAAGAGGGCTCGGTGACGGCGAAGCGCGGCCAGGTTCAGCTGACCAACGAGGAGATCCTCGAGCTCGACGTCGACCTGCTGGTCCCCGCGGCGCTCGAGAGCGTCATCACCCCGGAGAACGCCGATCGGGTCAAGGCCCCCTACGTGGTCGAGGTCGCCAACGGGCCCATCACCAGTGACGCCGACGCGATCCTGGCCGAGAGCGGTCACACGGTCGTCCCCGATGTCCTGGCGAACGCAGGTGGCGTGACGGTGAGCTACTTCGAGTGGGTGCAGAACCGTGCCGGCTGGCGCTGGACGCTCAACGAGGTGCGCGAGCGTCTCGAGGAGATCATGGTCGGTGCCTTCTTCGAGGTCTGGAGCCACTCGGAGGCGACCGGGCTACCGCTGCGCAACGCCGCCTACACACTGGCGATCGGTCGCATCGGCGAGGCGATCCAGGCGCACGGAACCCGCGAGTACTTCCGCCCGCCCGTCAAGCTGCGCGGCACCGTCCCGACCGGACCGTAAATCCCAGTCAGCGCGCTTCGCGCGCTGTCGACAGAAACTGTCATCCCGAGCGCAGACGAGCGCAGCGAGCGGAGCCGAGGGATCCCGCGATGAAGAGGCGGGTTGCCCCTGCATCTCGTTCCCGAGGGATCTCTCCACTCCGCGACCTGCGGTCGCTCCGGTCGAGACGACAAGGCGCGAGGGAGTCGCAGGCGAGCGCGGCAGAGCTACTGCCCGACCGAAGGCCAGTGGACGACCGAGGCGACGACCGCAACCACCGTCGCCAGAATACAGACGAGTGCCGCGATCATGTGATCGGTGCGCTCGGGTCGCATCGGGTTGAGCAGGCGCGCTCCGAAGTAGCCACCGACGAAGCCGCCGAGATGGGCGTAGTTGTCGACTCCCGGGAAGACGATTCCGAAGGCGAAGAGGACGATCGCGTACATCCAGGCCTGCTGTCCGATGGAGCTCGCGATACCCCGCCGCCCGGCGTAGACGGTGGCGCCGAGAAGTCCGAAGACCGCCGCCGAGGCGCCGACCGTGAGACCGGCCTGGGGAAAGATCGGCGAGAAGATGGCGAACGTGCTGAAGATGAATCCGAGCACCGACGACGCGGTGTAGAGAATCATCGTCCGGCTCGGGCCGTAGATCGCGACGCAGATCGGCGCCAGGTTCCTCACCCACATCATGTTGAAGAGGATGTGGATGGCGCCGCCATGGAGCCATCCGGCCGAGAGCACGGTCCACCAGCGCCCGTCGATGAGCACCGGCAGGGCGCCGCTGGCGCCGAAGCGCCGCAGACTGTCGCTGCTCGGCGACAGGAAGCTCATCATCCCCTCGGCCCGGATGCCGCCCATGTCGGTCACCAGGGTCAGCAGGTAGAGCAGCACGCAGCCGCCGATGACGGTTTCGACCACACCCAGAGCCTGGCCGATCTTCTTGAAC
Organism: Candidatus Multivoradales bacterium; assembly: GCA_965223875.1. Lineage (GTDB taxonomy): Bacteria > Acidobacteriota > Thermoanaerobaculia > Multivoradales > JAHEKO01 > CBDCXS01. The sequence goes on from OZ245024.1 coordinate 1,767,955, forward strand.
AGCGAGGTGAAGCCGAACATCCCCGGACTCGCTCGTCCGCAGAACGGGCACTTGGGTACCGAGACCCCCACCAGTCGCCCACAGGACGGACAGACCACCGACCCACTCCGCTGCCGCTTGAACATAGAACCGGGAGTATACGACCCAGTCAGCCCGCGCAGCGGGCTGTCGACAGAACCTGTCATCCCGAGCGAAGACGAGCGTAGCAAGCGGAGCCGAGGGATCCCGCGGTGACGCAACGACCTACCCGTGCGTCACGTCCCCGAGGGATCTCTCCACTCCGCGACCTGCGGTCGCTCCGGTCGAGATGACAAGGGGAAGGCCGGTTCCCTATTTCTCGACCAGGCGCGCGGCCTTCCCCACGAGTCCGACGAACTCGGCCACGTCGACATCACCGAGGAAGCCGGCCGAGGCGCTCTGGGCGCGGGCCAGCACCTCGGCGAGGTCTCCCTCGCGGGCCCAGTAGGAGTGACGGAGGATCTCGGCGTATTCAGCGACCACCGAGGCCAGTTGCAGGCCGGCCGAGGCTTTCTCCCAGGAGGGGGCCAGGTCCCGCCGCGTCAGTGTGCGAGAGGTCTCGACAACCTCGCCGCCTTCGGCCGGCTGGTAGCGCAGCCTCAGCGTCGCGAGGTTGGCGCGACGACGCGCGCCGTCGCGGAGCTTGATCTCGTAGAGGGCCGTGACGCTGTGCCCGGCGCCGATCTCCCCGGCGTCGACGCTGTCGTCTCGGAAGAGCTCGTCGGCGACGTCGCGGTTCTCGTAGCCGAGCAGCCGGTAGCGCGAGACCGCCTCGGGATTGAACTCGACCTGGATCTTGGCGTCGCGGGCGATCGTCTGGAGGGTCCCGGTCAGGTTCTCGACGAAGACCCGCCGCGCCTCGTCCAGCGAATCGACGTAGGCGTAGTTGCCGTCGCCGCGGTCGGCGAGCTGCTCCATCAGGATGTCGTTGTAGTTGCCCATGCCGAAGCCGACGGTGGTCAGCTCGATGCCGCGCTCGGCCGACGCTCCGATGCGGGCGAGGATCGAGTCGGGTCCGGTGCGACCGACGTTGGCGACTCCGTCGGAGCAGAGAACGATGCGGTTGATGGCTCCCGGCCGCAGGTGCCGCTCGGCCAGGTCGTAGGCGAGCACGAGCCCCTCCTCCGCGTTGGTCGAGCCACCGGAGCCGAGCTGGCCGATGGCCGAACGGATCCGCTCCCTGTCACCGGTCGGCTCGAGCAGAACGCGACCGACGCTGCCGTAGACGACCAGGCCGACCCGGTCGTCGGGGCGCAACTGGTCGAGCAGCAGGCCGAGGCTCTGCTTCACCAGACCGAGCCTGTCCTCGCGCGCCATCGAACCGGAGACGTCGACAACGAACACGAGCGTCGCCGGCTTCCGGTCGGCGGCGTCGACCACCCGGCCCCGCACGTTGAAGCGCACCAGCCGGTAGGCGGGACCCTCGCCGAAGGGTGTCGGCGCACCCTCGGCCTGGATGGCGAAGTCGGAGCCGCCCGGAGCCTCACCCGTCGGGGGCGCGTCGCCGTAGTCGAAAAAGTTCACCATCTCCTCGACCCGGATCGCCTCCGAGGGCGGCAGGTGGCCGCGAGCGAGATAACCGCGAGCGACCGTGTAGGAGCCGGTGTCGACGTCCATGGCGAAGGTCGACAGGTTGTCGTCTTCGGTGTCGATGAAGGGATTGACGCCGTACGACTTGAAGAAGGTGTCGCCGAAGGGCTGGTCGTTGGGCTCGGTCGTGCCGCCCGTCGACGGCGGTACGGACGATGGTGGAACAGCCAACGGCGGCTCGGCCGCGGGCACCGGGGCTGGGGCCGGCACCGGCCTCGATCGCTCGTGACGTGCACGCACGTCCAGCAGGGGCGCTTCCGAAGTCACCGTCAGCACGTCTTCGTCAGCGACCGGGGGTGTCGGTCGACGCCGGATCTCCCGGAGCTTGGGCGGCACGCTGTCCAGGCGCTTCTCCTCCAGCAGTTCCCTGGCCTCTCCTGACTGGCGGACCTCGAAACTCTCCTCCACCCGCGCCTCCGGAACCGCGCTGCGGCTATCGAGGTAGCCCAGGTTTCGGAGCTGTTTCGGAAGCGCGGCCTGTTCCTCCGCCGCTGCCTCGAACTCCGGCGCCGCCAGGGAGCTCTCCTCCCCGGTCCGAGAGGCGGATAGAGGAGACTCGGACTCGGGCTGCACCCGGTTCACTCCCTCCATGCCGTGCCTCGCTCCAGTGCCGCTGGCCTCGCCTGACGGAGCCGGCCGCCCCTCGATCGCCACCGCTTCGGCAACGAACTCTTTGGGACTCCTCGCCTGATCGCTCAGCCTGTAGGTGAGCGAAGCCCCGACGACGGCCACCGCGATCGTTGCGGCCACGAGCCAGCGGCGACGAGCTCCCTCGCCGGTGCCGGCCGGCCCGGCGCCGATCGGCACCACCACGGGCCGGTTCGGGATCTCGGCTTTGATGCTGTTCGCCAGATCGGACGGCGGGGGTGGCGCGCCGACCGCTCGCAGCCGCTTCCCGGTCTCACGGTGCTCGGCGTTCTCTCGATACTCGGGCTGGGTCATGATCGCGTCTCCTCGAGCGTCCGGCCCAGAAGGGCCAGCGCTTTCTTGATTCGTTTGCGCACCGCCACCGGCGTGATGCCGGCCTGGCGTGCGATCTCCCCGATCGGAACCTCCCCCCAATAGTGGGCCGCCACGGTCTCCCGTAGGTCGGGCGGCAGACCGAGGACGGCGCGACGGGTCGCGTCGGCCGCCTCGGCGTCTCCCGACCGCTGTTCGGGCGAGCGGTCGGGAGCCGGCACGTTGCCGAGCCAGTCGTCGTCGAGTGCCGACTCGCGCCCATCCCGCCGGCGCGAGTTGAGAAACGTCGTGTAGGCGATGCGGTAGAGCCAGGTCGAGACCCTCGATCGGCCCTCGAAGCTCCCCAGGGACTGCCAGGCCTTGCGGTAGGTCTCCTGCGTCAGGTCGCGTGCCCGGGTGGGATCACCACACAGCTTGAAAGCGGCGGCATAGACCGCCTCGTAGGTCCGTTCCACCAGCAGCTCGGCGCTCTCGCGGTCTCCCCGGTGGTAAGCAGCCAGTAGATCGCGATTGCTCGAGGTGTCGGGCGGCTTCCCGGTGGTGGATCTGTCGGCGTGGAAGCTGCCACGCTCGGTGCCGCCGCGCTTGGATGGGGCTCTTGCCATCGACGTGTCCATACAGATTGGACACTGGACGGTGCAAAAAGGAAACCACGCGATCGCGTGATCCCGTCCCGCTTAGCCTCAGTCGTCGAGATATCCGAGGGCGCGCAAGCGCTCGAGCTCCGCTTCGTCGAGCTCCACCTCGCCGGCCTCGGCAAGAGCGGTGCGCTCGAGCAGCTCCACCAGATCGTCCATCTGGCGCCCCAGCCCGGAGCAGGTCTCGTCACACGCGAGCGGCTCCGCTTCTCCCGGGTCGGCGACGAGATCGTAGTATTCCTCGCGGCCGTCGGGGTGGCGGATCAGCTTGTACTCGCCGGTTCGCAGGCTGAGGATGCCGACGCTCTCGCTGAAAACGGGTCGCTCGCGACCTATGGACCGGCCGTGCATCAGCGGCACGAGGCTCCTCCCCATGTCGCCCTCCCCCGGCGACAGACCGGCCAGGTCGAGAAGCGTCGGCAACACGTCGATCAGACCGACGAGCGAGGAGTCCTCGCGCACGTCGCCACGCAGTCGCTCGGGCAACCGGATGACCAGAGGCACGCGGTGGAGCTCCTCGTAGGGCTCCCACCCGTGCAGCAGCTTGCCGTGCTCGTACAGGCCCTCGCCGTGGTCGGAGGTGACCAGGACCACGGTGTCGTCCATGAGGCCGGCGGCGGCCAGCCGCTCCAGCGCCTCTCCCATGTAGAGGTCGGTGACGGCGACACCATGAAGATAGCGCGATGCGAGGGCGTCGAGATCGGCCTCGCTGACTCCTCGGGCCAGCCAGTCGTCCACCTTGTTGCCCTTCCCCGGCGGCTCGGCCTGCATCGCGACCGGTGGCAACACGTCCAGCAGCGGCTCGACCCGCTCTCGATAGGGCCAGTGGGGATCCAGATAGTGCACGTAGAGGAAGAACGGCCGCGGGTCGTCGGGCGATCTCGCGTCGATCCAACGGCCGAGGATGGCGTTGAGATCCTTCGCGGTCTTGCCGCGGAAGGCGTGGTACTCGCCGAAGCCCTGATCGAACTTGAACTTGGTCAGCAGATGGAGCTGGTTGAGTACCGCGACGGTCTCGTATCCGGCCGCCTGGAGGCGCTCGGCCAGAGTGTCGAACTCCTCCGGCAGCACCGACGAGACCATCTCGCCCCCGTCCGTCTCCACCGCCGAGGTGCGCACCGAGTGCTGGGTCGGATATCGGGAGGTGAACAGCGTCGCCACCGTCGGTTTGGTCCAGGTGGTGTGCGTGAAGGCCTCCGTGAAGACCACGCCCTCGCCGGCCAGCTCACGCAGGGTCGGCGTGATCGCGGGTTCTTCGTCACCGAGGGTCACCGCGTCCGCCCGCACGGTGTCGAGCATGAAGACGACGATGTTGGGCGGTGGCCCCGGAGGCACCGCGGGCTCCGGTGCGCAGCCGGTCAGCAGCGAGAGCCCCACCGATCCGAACAGCAATTTCCCCAGCCGCATCGAGCGCGGATTCTAGCAGCGCCCCCTCTCCTGCGCTCCGGTCGGGGAGCTCAGCCGTCGAGCACGACCCAGGTGACGCCATCGCCACCACGGTCCGCCGGCGCCGAACCGTAGGCGGCGACGTTCTTCGCCAGCGGTAGCTGCCGCAGCCACTCGGGAACCACCTGCTTGAGGACCGCCCCGGCCGGCGAGCGCAATCCCCGACCGTGCACCAGGGCGACACAGGCGAGACCGGAGGCCCGCGACTGACGAACGAAGCGGAAGACCCGGGCCCGCGCGGCCTCCTCGCTCATGCCGTGGAGGTCGAGGCTGTTTCCGGGTCGGGGCCGGCCCAGCCTGAGCTCCTCCAGGACCTCCTGGGGAACGTCCTCACGCCGCGCGTAGAGTCTCGACTCCACACGCTCGACGACGAAGGCGGGACTCGGCCCCGCCTCTACGGGTCGCCCACGCCGACGGAAGCTGCGACGTCGCGGCTCCTCCATCGGCTGCACGTCCCGCATCGCCTTGGCGAAGTCGTCGCCGCGCCGCTCACCCACCGCCGTCCTCCTCCGCCTCGATGTGCGCGTCCCCATCCGGCATGAGGTCCCGCATCCGCCTCGTCCTCTCCGCGGGCTCGAGGCCGGCGATCGCCTCGACCTCGGTGTAGAAAGCGTCCAGCCGACCCTCGCTCTGTTCGAGAAGGGCCTGGAAGGCGGGAACCCACTGGTGGTAGAGGCCGATCAAGGCCAGCCGGGCGTTGTTGACGCCACGATCGAACCAGCCGTCGTAGCCCGGGTACCCACCCCAGGAGCGCTTGAGCTCGGAATAGGCGAGCTCGAGGTCCGCCAGCGTCTCCGCCTTGCGGGCGCGCTTCCACTCGTCGGACTCGTCGGCGGCGTAGAGCCCCGCGAGCCGGTTGCGGTAGTCGAACACCAGGTCCGAGAACTGCCGCTCGCGTCGCTTCTGAAGCCGGTACGACTCGATCTCGTCGTGCCGATCGGCAGCCGCCAGCCAACGCAGGGCGCCTTCCTCCTCCACCGCCATCGCGAAGCTCTCGGTGAAGGTGGTGTCGCCCTTGACCAGTACCTTCTGGTGCGCGAGCTCGTGGAAGATCAGGCCCGCCAGGTACGCTTCGGGTCGATCGATGAAGGTGTTGAGCAGCGGATCGACGAACCATCCGGCGGTCGAGTAGGCGGCGACCCCGCCGACATCGACGTCGTAGCCCTCGCGGCGCATCCTGGCGGCGAACTTCGCGGCTCGCTCCTCCGAGAAATACCCCCGGTAGGCGACGCAGCCGACGATCATGAAACACCAGGTACGCGCCTCGATCGACAGCTCGGGTGCCGCGACGACGTTCCACAGGGCGTACGGCCGCCCGAGATCCGCGTACTTGGTGTAACTGCCGTTGTCCGGCAGCAAGAGCTCTTCGGTGGCGAAACGCCGCATCTCGAGGGCCGCCTCGAGCTGCCGGCGCAGCGCCTCACCGGTCTCGGGATCGGCGATCACCTTCTCCACCGGCCGTCTCTTGGCGAGCACCCTGGCACCGCCGGCCAGCGACTGGCTGTAGTAGCCGAGGTGGGTGCAGCTCACGAGAACCAGCAGGACGACGACGAGGGCGCCGGCTGTCAGCAGGCCCCTCCTCCCCCTGCCGGACCGACGGACCGGTGCGTTTCGCCGCAACTCTGTCGCGCCACCAGGCATCGCCTCGGGATCCTATCGCCAGCCCCGACCGCAACCACCCGAAAACACGCTCCAGTCCGTTACAATGGCGCGGTTTTGCGAGAGGAGACCTGAATGACTGACGAAACGCAACGGCCCGACGACACCGAGCAGGCCGATACAGAGCAGACGGATACTGAGCAGCCCGAAGCGGAGCAGCCCGAAGCGGAACAGGCGGAGACCGAGCCATCGGAGACCTCCGACGAGGATCCGACCGGCAAGATGCCCGCGGCCGAAGAGACCACCGAGGACGAGGCGGCGGACGACGCGCCGAGCGAGGAGCCGGCGTCCGAGGAACCCGCCGCGGAGGAGCCCGCCGCGGAGGAAGCAGCGGCCGAGGAGCCCGCGGCCGAGGAGCCCGCGGCCGAGGAGCCAGCGCCCGAGGAAGCGGCCGCCGAGGAGCCCACGGCTGACGAGCCGGCCGACGACGAATCCGGTGACTCCGAGCCCGAGCCGGAGCCCGAGCCAGAGCCCGACACCGTGGGTCCGATGGTCGCCGCGGCCAAGCAGAGGATCCGCGCTCTGCAGGCGGACCGCGATCGCGCGATCGAGGCGAACGATCGCAAGCAGGTGCGGCAGATCCGGCGCCAGATTCATCATCTGAAGCGCAAGATCCGCAAGGCCAAGGCCTGATATCGCGGGCTCCCGCGACCCCTGACCGGCAGCCCGGGTGCTCTCTGCGGCCCGGGTAGCCGGCCGCCGGTTGGCGATCCGCCGCCGGTTGGCGATCGGGTGCCGCTCAGCCCTTCGAGGCCGGCGCCTCGGGACGGGCGTGGGCGACGAAGCTGAGATCCGCGGTGAGCGTCAGCTCGAGCCGGCGGCCGTCGTCGAGCTCGAGCCGGCCGGGAAGCCCGTGGAGGTGCCGAAGGGACGGCGGCGTGGCCCCGGCGACGGGAGCAAGGCGACCCTCGGACCGGAAGGGACCGGAGAAACCCGCCACCATCTGGTGCCAGACTTCGAAACGGTAGTCGACCGCAGCCGGAGCGCCCTCACCCTCCACGCGGAGGATGCCCTGCCCCTCTTCGAGCTGGACGGGGCGCCAGCCGCCGAACCGGACGCTGAAACCCATCGCTTCCAGAGGACCGCGTCAGCGGCGATCCAGCTTGTAGGCCGCCGTCGACGCGCCCACCAGGAAGCCCACCGCGAGAGCGACCGACGAGGCGAGTCGGTACCATCCGGGCTCGATGCCGAGCTCAAGCACCTGGGCGCGACCGGCGACGAGGAACAGGAGGCCGATGGCGATGTAGATCGCCGGACTGTTGGCGCTTCCGACGACAAGCGTGCAGATGAAGCCGCCGACCGCGGCGACGATGGCGAGCCCCAGCATCGACATCCATACCGTTCTGGCCTCGGGCGCGTCCTGGCCCTCGCCGAACAGCCGGGAGACCGCGGCCATCGACGCCAAGGACATGATCAGATACCCGATGATGACGGCAGCCAGTCCTCGAACGACATTCATCGACCGGCAGTATACGGCTCCGGAGCTAGAATTCGGAACCGTTCGCGCCTCGGGACGTTCCAGGAGCAGGAAATCGCGACGCGACGCCGACGCTCGAGGAGAAACCCAATGACTCCGCTCGAATCCCGGAAACCGGCGCTCGGAATCGTCTGGGCGCTCCTCGTCTTCTTGCTCACGGTCGGCGCCGTCGCCGCCGCGGCCGACAAGAAGAAGGCACAGAGGAAGCCCAAGCCGGCGAAGGGAGCCAACGCCAATCTCGCCGAAGCGCAGTTCTCGATCGGCGAGTTCGACGCCGCGGACGAGATCGCCGCGCGGGTCCTCGAGGCGCTTCCGGACGACTTCAGGGCGACGAGGATCCGCGGCGAAGTGGCTCTGCTGTCGAATCGACTGAGCGAAGCGGAGAGCTGGTTCGAACGAGCCCTCGAGCTACGCCCCACCCATAGGGAGACCCGCGAGCACCTGGCCCGGGTCTACTACCGGCAGGACCGTTTCGCCGAGGCGGCACCGCTGATGGCGCAGATCGGCAAGGAGGCCCGGGCGGCGACGCTGGCCGCACTCGCCGCCGGACCGCGCCCCTACAGCTCGGATGTCGACAGCACCGTCCTGCCCTTCGAGCAGACCGACCCCCTGCCGATCGTCATGGTGAGCGTCAACGGCTCCGAGCCCGGGCCCTTCATCATCGATACCGGCGGGTCGGAGATCATCCTCGATACCGAGTGGGCCGCAGGGCTCGGTATCGAGAGCCTCGGGACCACCAAGGGGACCTTCGGCGGCGACCGCCAGGCGGACGTCGGCCACGGCGTCGCCTCGACTGTCGGCCTCGGGGACATGACGCTCGAGAACGTCCCGGTGGCGCTTCTCGACACCTCTCCGTTCAGCCCCGTCGCCCGTGGCGCGAGAATCCGCGGCATCCTGGGAACGGTTCTCTTCTACCACTTCCTCACCACGATCGACTATCCGGCGCGGGAGCTCAGGCTCGAGCCCCGACAGCCGCAATCGCCCGAGAGCTCACCGGCCGCGCAGAGCCCGGACGAGGAGGGCACCACCCGGATCCCGTTCTGGCTCGCCAGGGATCACTACATCCTCGCCCGGGGACGCGCCAACGACTCCGACGAGGCGCTCTTCCTCGTCGACACCGGCCTCGCGGGTCTCGCCTTCACCTGCCCGGAATCGACCATCGAGGACGCCGGAATCGAGTTGGTGCGCGACGCCGCGGGCTCGGGAGTGGGCGGTGGCGGCGAGATCTCGATCGTCCCCTTCATGCTACGCGAGCTGAGCCTGGGGGACGCCGAGCGTCGCGACCTGCCGGGGATCTTCGGTCCCTTCCCGGAGAGTCTCGAGCACAAGGCCGGCTTTCGCATCGGCGGACTGATCTCGCACGGCTTCCTGCGGCCGTGGAGCGTCACGCTCGACTTCGACGCGATGGAGATCGTGCTGCGCCGGCCCGCCCCCTGAGGGGCCCGTCCCCTGAGGGGCCCACCGCGCCTAGCCCACGGGGGACCGGGCGCCTTCGGCTACGGCAGCACCACCGCCTCGCGCACGGCGAATGGCGCGTCCGACGAAGTCCCGCGCGTCGTCGAAGAACGTGTAGAACACCGGCACCACGAGGAGCGTCAGAAGCGTCGCCGTGGTCAGACCGCCGATCAGCGTCAGACCGAAGCTCACGTAGGAGAGTCCCATCTCCGGCGTGCCGCCGAAGGTCAGCGGGATCATTCCGCCGATCGTGGTGAGCGCCGTCATCATGATCGGCCGGAAGCGCCGTTCGGCCGCCAGCAGCAGCGCCCGGGTCCGATCGATCCCGTCGTGCCTCAGACGGGTCACGTAGTCGATCAGGACGATGCCGTTGTTGACCACGACCCCCACCAGGAGGATCAGGCCGACCGCCCCCAGGAAGTCGATGTTGCGCCCCATGGCGAAATGGGCCCAGTAGACACCCAGACTGGCCAGCGGGATCGTCAGGATGATCGACAGCGGAAGAATGAAGCTCTCGAAGAGGAAGCCCATCAGGAGGTAGATGAAGACGATCGAGATGACCCCGGCGAAGAGCATGCTCTTCAGATCTTCGTTCATCCCCATGTCGCGGTTGCCGCGAGCGAAGGTCACGCCCTCGGGCAGATCGATCGCACCGGCCAGAGCGTAGAGGCGACGCCGTGTCTCCTCTTCCTTCCCCTCCTCGAGCTCGAGAGTGATCTCGCGCGAGGTCCGCTTGTTGTTGCGGAAGATGCGGCGCGACGACGCCAGATAGGTCGGCTCGGAGACCGAGCCGAGGGTGACGAACGAGCCGGTGTCGGTCGGTACGTAGAAGTCCGACAGCTCGTCGAGAGAGTCGCGGTCCTCCTCCTTGAACCGCACCACCACCGGAATCTCCTTGCCCTCGCGACGGAAGCGCGGCAGGGTCTGGCCGCGAAGCGCGTAGCCGACCACCGTGGCGACGACCGTGGGATTGACTCCCTGTGACTGGATCCTGTCCCGATCGAGCTTGAGGGCCATCTCGCTCGGAGAGTCGTCGGCCAGCTTCTTCATGCCGAGCACGCCGTCGACCGAGGTGAACAGGTCCTCCATCTCCGTCGCTACGGCCTCCAAGATGTCCGAGTCCTCGGCTTCGAGAACGAACTTGTGGAGGTTCTGGTTCCGCGCCGCGTCGCCCTGCTGGTCCTCACTGGTGTAGAGCTTGGCGCCGGCCATCTCCGGCAGCGCCTCCATGACCCGCTCGGTCGCGACGCGCGGCGACAGGTCGTTGGTCCGGGGCGACTTGAACCAGCCGTTGAACTCGCCGTAGGTGGCGCGATGGAAGAGGAACCAACCTTCGAGGTCGAGCTCCTCGGCCATCTCCTCGATGATCTTCTCGCCGGCGAGGAAGTACTCTTCGGCCTCTTCGAGGGTGGTGTTCCTGGGCAGGTCGACGTTGATCTCGAAGCCGCCGCGCTCCTCCTCCTCGACATCGGTGAAGCTGACCTGCTTCATCGCCACCGAGGAGGTCACGGCGAAGACCCCGACCAGCATCAGGACCAGATCGAGACGACGCCGCAGGAAGACGGCCAGCATTCTCGCGTAGGCATGGTTGATGACGCCGAAGGTGCGCTCGTAGGCGATCTTCAGCCAGTTGAAGACCGGATGGGGCTTCTCGTCCTCTTCGCTCTCCTTGGGAAGCGTCAGATAGACCGACAACGGGATGAACACCAGAGCCACCAGAAGCGAGCCCAGGAGCGCCACCGAGATCGGAATCGAAAGACGCAGGAGGAAGAACTGACCGACGCCGTCGACGAGCGACACGGGCAGGAAGACGATGATGGTCGTCAGGGTCGCCATGGTGACGGCCAGGGCGATCTCGCCCGCCCCCTTGATGCAGGCGCGCCGCCGCGACAGACCCTCGCGGTGGAGCCGGAAGATGTTCTCCGCCACGACGACCGAGTTGTCGACCAGGAGGCCGACCGAGATCATCAGCGCCAGAAGCGTCAGGATGTTCAGGCTCTCGCCGGCGAAGTACATCACCGTCAGAGCGATGACGATCGACAGTGGGATCGACAGCGTGACGATGAGCGTCATGCGCATTCGCCGCAGGAAGAAGAAGAGCACCACCAGCGCGAAGACACCGCCGACGCGCCCCGAGGAGAGCAGCGTCCCGAGGGATTCGAGGATCACCGCGCCCTGGTCGAAGAAGACCGTCGACTCCATGACCTGCAGCCGGGGATTGGCGCGGAGCTCGTCGAGCACCTTGTTGACCCGCTCGGAAACCTCGAGGGTGTTGGCGTCACCCTCCTTCATCACCATCAGCGCCAGAGCCGGCCTGCTCATCGCGCGGACGCGGTAGTTGGCGTCGGGCAGGTCGTAGCTCACGTCGGCGATGTCGCCGAGGCGGACGTTCTCGCTCACCATCCGGCTCTCGAGGTCCTCGACGGTCCGGTAGCGGTTGACCGAGCGCAGCAGGAGCTTCTTGCCGCCCTGCATCACCTTGCCGCTCGACATGGAGAAGTTGTCTCCGGCGAGCTCCTGCGCCAGCTCGTAGATGTTCAGCCCCGAGGCGTCCGTGCGCTCGCGATCGAGCTCGATCAGGATCTCCTTCTCCTCCAGCCCCTGGGCGGTGACCGAGGCGACACCGTCGATGCGCTCGAGCGGCAGGATGACCTCGTCGTTGACCAGGTTGTAGACGTCGATGACGCTCTCGTCGATGGCGACGCCGATCATGAAGACAGGAATGCCCGACAGGTCCGCCTTGTCGATGAAGACCTGCTCGACGTCGCGAGGCATGACGATCCGGGCCCGCTCGACCCGATCCCGGGCCTCGCGGTAGGCGACGTCCATATCGGTGCCGTGCTTGAACTGCATCGAGACCATGCCGAAGCCGGTGCGGGCGTAGGAGTTCATGTCGTCCAACCCGCCGATGGTCGACAGCTCCTCCTCGAGCGGCAGCACGATCTTGTCGAGCACCTCCTTGGCGGGCGCCTCGCGCCAGGGCACCTGGACGGAGAGATGCGGCGCGTTGAATCCGCTCGGGAAGAGCTCCAGTGGGATGCCCACTGTCGCCACCGCACCCAGAACCACGATCGTGACCAGCAGCACCAGGACGGTGATGCGCCTGTCCAGCGAGAAGCGGGGCAGGCGGGACTCGCGATAGGAGGTGTCGGGGCTCATGATGCTCCTTCCTTCGAATACCTCTCGACGCGCCTACAGTGGCGCCGGATCTCCCAGAGGTGCCTCCGGGACTCCCCCCTCGGAGCGGGCTCCCGGAGAAGAGTCCCGCCGCTCGCCGGCAGGCAGCTCTTCGGTTCCGGTGAGGCGTGCCTTGCCCCGCTCCAGCAGCGTGTAGATCACGGGAATCACGAACAGCGTCAGCAGGGTCGAGACCACCAGGCCACTGATCACCGAGATCGCCATCGGCGTGCGCAGCTCGGCGCCGTCGCCGATGCCGAGCGCCATCGGCAGGAGGCCGAGCGTCGTCGTCGCGGTGGTCATCAGGATCGGGCGTAGACGGACCGAGCCTGCGGTGACGACCGCCTCTTCCAGGTCCTTGCCGCGCCGCCTGAGCGTGTTGATGTAGTCGACCAGGACGATCGCGTTGTTGACCACGATGCCCGCCAACATGATCATGCCCAGGAAGACGACGATCGACAGGCTGATGCCGAGCGTCTTGAGGCACAGCACGGTGCCGAAGAAGGCCAGCGGGATGGTGAAGAGAATCACGAACGGATGGAGCAGCGACTCGAACTGCGCCGCCATGATCACGTAGACCAGGAAGATCGACAGCGCCATGGCGAGCCAGAGGCTGCCCTTGCTCCGCTCCCACTCCTCGTTCTGGCCGGACATGAAAAAGGTCGTGCCGGAGGGCCAGTCGATCGCGTTGAGCTCCTGCTTGATGGCCTCGACCGCCCCGCCCAGCGATCCCTCGGCGATGTTCGCCGTGACCAGCGCCACCCGGCGACCGTCGATGCGTCGGATCTCGCTCGGACCCTCGGCCAGCTCGACCGAGGCGACGCTCTCGAGCGCGATGGGCCGCTCACCGCCGGGATTGATGATGAGGGAGCGAACGTCCTCCACGGACTCGCGATCCTCCACCTGCAGGCGCACGACGATCGGAATCCGACGATCCTTCAGGTTGTAGCGGGTCGCCTCGAAGCCCTGGACCTGGTCGCGCACCAGACGGGCGACGGTCTGCGGGTTGAGCTCGTAGCGCGCCAGGCGATCGCGGTCGTAGATGACCTGGACCTCCGGAGCGCCCCGGCGTAGCGTCGTCTCGACGTCGGCCAGCTCGGACATGCGCGCCATCGTGTCGCGCGCGGCCTCCGCCTGCCGGCGGAGCTCGACCAGGTCGTCACCGTGGACCTCGACCTCGACGGGCGACTTGAAACTGAACAGCACCGGGCGCGTCACCTGAGCCTCGAGATCCGGGATAGCGGCGAAGCGCTGCCGGAGGCGATCGATCACCTCGTCCTCGACCCGCGGGTCGGCGACGTCGAGAAGCACCTTGAAGCGCGCCGTGTGCTCGCCCTCGTCGGACCGGCTCGAGTTGGCGGCGTCGTAGCCGACGGTGAGAAGCAGCGAATCGATGTGCTCCTTCTCCTCGAGGATGGCCGCTTCGACCGGAGAGACGATCACCTCGGTCTCCTGAATCGGCGTGCCGACCGGCAGCGAGACCTCGACGGTGAACTCTCCCTGGCGGACCTCCGGAAGGAGCTCGGCGTCGAGCTGGAGCGCGATCCAGGCCGTGACGCCGAAGCAGAGAACGATCAGGACCAGGATCGTCAGCGGGCTGCGGAGCGCCCACCTGAGGCCCCGGGGGTAGGCCGACTGCAGCCCGTCGAGCAGAGCCTGCGTGCCCTTGATCGGCAGGAACATGATCCAGGAAAAGAGCTTCCGCGCCACCGGCAGGAGGAGCTTGCGACCCACCCAGACGATGCCGAAGAGCACCGTCAGGAGCAGCTTGCCGACGATCTCGAGAACCGTCCCCACGACGAAACGCAGGACCAGGTAGACGATGAACAGCGGCCAGATCAGGACCCGTAGGAGGCGCTTGATGACGCCGCCTCCGCCGCGCGATCGGAAGCCCGACCAGTCACGCCTCATCGCCTCCCAGGCGGCGAAGCGCTTGAGGGTCACCTGCCGGCCTTCCGTCGCCAGCATGTGAACGCCGTGCCGACTCGCCAGCATCGGGATCAGGAACAGCGCCACCACCAGGGCCGCGAGCAGAGACATCACCACCGCGAGGCCCAGATCGCCGAAGGCCTGTCCGGCGACACCCTCGACGAAGACCATCGGGAAGAAGACCGCGATCGTGGTCAGTGTCGAGGCGACGACCGCACCGCGCACCTCGCTGGTGCCGCGGACCGCGGCGCCCTCGACATCGTCGCCCTCCTCGCGACAACGGAAGATGGACTCCAGCACCACGATCGAGGAGTCGACGAGCATGCCGATGCCCAGGGCGAGGCCGCCCAGCGACATGATGTTGAGGCTCACGCCCAACACGTTGAGCGGCGCGAAGGTGACCAGTAGCGAGATCGGAATCGAGATCGCGATGATCGCCGTGGTGCGCAGGTCGTGCAGGAACAGGAAGAGTACGAGGACGGCCAGGATGCCGCCGAGGATGGCCGTGTTGCGCACCTCGTTGATCGACGACTCGATGAAGAGCGACCGATCGGCGACCAGCTCGAGCCTGATGTTCTCGGTCTTGTAGAGGCCTTCGATGAGACCGCTCGGAGGCGGTGCGCGCTCACCCCCACCGCGACCCCCGCGGCCGCGATCCCCTCGACCGCGATCCCCTCGACCGGCGGCCCGGCGCTCCTCGCTGTCGGCCTCCTCGGCCTCGGGCTCTCCGGCCGCCTCCGCGGCTGCGGCCTCGAAGTCGAACTCACCCAGTGCCGACTTGACCCGCTTGGCCAACGCGACGATGTTGGCGTCGGCCTCCTTGTAGATATCGATCTGGACGCTCTTCTCGCCGTTCGTGCGGGTCTCGATCTCGCGCTCGCGATGGCCGCGGGCGACCCTGCCGATGTCCCGAACCCTGACCTCCCGGCCCTCGAACCGGGCCACGACAGTGTCGGCGATCTGGCCGAGATCCTCGTACTCGTTGAGCGTCCGCACCATGTACTCGGTGCGCCCCTCGGTGAGGGTTCCGCCCGCCAGATTGATGTTCTCGGCGCTGATGCGGTCGATCACCGTCTGGATCGACAGGCCGGTCCGGCGCAGCTGCTCCTCGTCGAGCAGGACGTGGATCTCCTCTTCGAGGCCTCCGCGCACACGCACCGCGGCGACGCCCTTGATCGGCTCGAGAGCCCGCTTGACCTGGAGCTCGGCGATCCGACGCACCCGCCGCAGGCCCTCTTCGCCCTCGAACCGGTCGCCCTCTCCGGAGAGCGAGAGCTCCATGACCGGATCGAGCTGGGGATCGAAGCGCAGGATCAGCGGACGCTCCGCCTCGTTGGGGAGCAGAATGAGGTCGAGCTTCTCGAGCGAGTCCTGGATCGCCTGCGACATCTCGGTGTCCCAGGTGAACTCGAGAATGACGTCGGAGACGTCGGCGCGACTCACACTCGACACCCGGCGCAGGCCGCCGACGACGCCGAGGGTCTCCTCGACCGGCCGGCTGATGTCGTTCTCGACCTCCTCGGGCGCCGCGCCCGGGTACTCGGTGCGCACGGTGATGGTCGGATACGAGAGCTCCGGCATCAGGGTCACCGGCAGGCGACCGTAGGAGAAGTACCCGAAGACCACCGCGGCCACGAAGACCATGGTGATGGCGACCGGACGCGAGGTGGTGAAGCTCGTCAGGGACGAGTTTCCATTGTCGGCGCCGATGGCGTTCTCGCCACCCGGGGCGTTTCCGGCGCCCGGGGTGGGCTCAGCTTCCGGTCTGCTCACCATCCCCAACCTGTCGCTCGACCTCGCGAACCAGCGAGCCGTTCTTGAGTCCCGCCTGGCCGGCGACCACGATGCGATCCCCGGCGTTCAGCACGCCGGCCGGCTCGATGTTGTCCCGATCCTCGAGGATCGGCTGGACGAGAAGTCGCTCGACGCGCTCCTCGTCGACCATGCGGAAGACGAAGAGCTGGTCGTCGTCGTAGACGAGCGCTCGCTTGGGCACCAGAAGGGCCTCGTCGTGGACCTCGGTGACCAGATCGACCGAGACGTACATCCCTGGCCGGAGGCCCTCCTCCTCGGGGATGGCGACAGTGACCTTGACGGTTCCGCTGCGCGAGTCGACGACCGGAGCGATGCGGTCGATGGCGCCGTATCTCTCGACATCGCCGAGGGCCTGGGCGGTAATGCGCGCGACCTGACCGGTCTCGAGCCGCACCAGCTCCTTTTCGGGCACGTAGACACGCGCCACGATCGAGGCGAAATCGATGATGTCGAACAGGTGCTGGTTGACCGTGATGTGGTCACCGACCTTGACCAGACGCTGCGTCACAGTACCCGAGATCGGCGCGCGGACCTCGGTGTAGGAGAGCTCGCGTCTGGCATCGGCGAGCGCCAGGTCGAGCTGCTCGACGTCGTAGCGCTTGTCGTTGAGCTCCTGCTCGCTGATGAGCTGCTGCTCGAACAGGTTCTCACTGCGCTGGAGCTCGCGGCGCGCCTTGGTCAGCTGCCCCTCGATGCGCTCGAGCTCGGTGCGTTGCTGGTCGTCCTCGAGCCGGATGAGGACGGCGCCGCGCCGGACGTAGTCCCCTTCCTCGACGAGCAACGCCGTGACTTCGCGCGACGACTCGGCCAGGACCTGGACCTGACGCTCGGCCTCGAGGTTGGTCGAGAAGCGCAGGACCGCTTCGATCCGGCCCCGAGAGAGCTGCTCGATCGCCACGGGGACGGCCTCTTCCTCTTCCTCCTCGCCGTCCTCGCCCTCTTCGTCGCCGTTCTTCTTCTCACGCTTCGACTCGTCACCGCTCTCGCCCGACTCCGAGGCCTCGGCATCGGAGGCCTCGCCCTCGCCGGCACGGCAGCCCGAGGCCGCGACACCCACCACCAGGACGAGACACAGCACTGCCAATCGGCCGAGCACGGCACGCCACTTCAGAATGTCCATTTTCTGATCTCTCCCCGCTACTGACACCGTTGGTCCGCTTCAACCCGGGGCCGGTAACACCCTCCCGCCCGGCCCGCTCGGGTTGCGATTCGCCTTCCGGCGTCACTCCTGTCCGGATCCGCCCCGCCGCTCCCGACACGGAGCCTGGCGACCTCGTCCGAACGCCGCTTCTTTCGACACTAGATCTACGCTACGAACTGTTGATTGTTTCATTCACCCGGGGCCTAGAACGGCAGCTCGTCGCCGCCGTCCGGGCCGCTGTCGACCGGCGTCTCCGGCTCGCTGCCGCGACCCTCCGCGCCCTCGTCGAGACCCTGCACGATCTGGGACACCTCGGTCTGCGCCCGGCGGATCTTGCCCCGGCAGAGCTCGAGCAGTCCGGCGGCCCGCTTCAGCTCCTTGCCCAGGACGTCGATATCGATCTCTTCGTCCTCGATCCCTCTGAGGATTCGCTCGAGCTCCTCCATCGCGGCCGAAAAGCTCAACTCGTCGTTCGTCGTTTCCTTGTCGCTCATGCGTCCTCCACGCGGCTGACGATCTCTCCGTCGGCCACCTCGGTCGTGATCCTGTCTCCTGCCGCGGCATCCGAGCGCCGTCTGAGCAGCCGACCCTCGTCGTCGCGGGTGATGCTGAAGCCGCGGGCCAGAACCCGCGCCGGCGCCAGGCCGTTGCAGAGTCGCTCCCAGGCCTCGAGGCGTGCCTCCCCGGCTCCAAGACGGCGCCGGATCGCCGGCGGAAGGCGCTCGAAGAGCCGCTCCGGCAGGTCGGCGCGCCGATCGAGCAACCGCGGCGCGGCCGCTACCAGGCGCTCCGCCGTGATCCGCCGCTGCCGCTCGGCGGTGGCGAGAGCCGCCCTGGCCGAACGGCCCAGGCCGCGGCTGGCGTACTCCAGCCGGCGTCGGGCCGCGTCGAGCCTCGCCCCGACCCGCTCGATCGATCGCTCCCGGCGTCCCAGCTGTTCCCGCGCGGCGCTCAGGTGGCCGAGGGCGTGGTGGCGCAGATCGACGCCGACCCGATCCAGACGCGCCTCGACGCTCGCAACGCGCTCGATCAGGAACTCGGCCACCTTGGTCGGCGTCTTGAGACTCGTGTGGGCCACCAGATCGACCACCGACCGGTCGGTTTCGTGACCGAGTCCGGCGATCACCGGCCGCCCCGCCGTCGCCACGGCCTCGGCCACCAGCCGGCTGTCGAACACCGCCAGGTCGGTCTTCGAGCCGCCGCCGCGGACCAACGCGATGCAATCGACCCCGAGCCCGCCCGCCGCTGCGAGCGCCGATGCCAGCTGGCGCTCGGCCGCCGGACCCTGGACCGCCGCGTGAACGAACGTGACCCGGAAGCCGTAGGGGCTCTCACGCAGAGTGCTCAGGAAGTCGTGGTAGGCGGCGCTCTCCTCCGAGGTCACCAGGGCGACCGCGAGCGGTACACGGGCGACAGCCAGGACCCGGTTGCGCTCCTCGAGTCCAGCCCGGCGCAACGCCTCGATGGTCTCGCGGCGCCTGAGCTCGAGCCGGCCGAGGGTGAATGTCGGGTCGATGTCGGTGACGATCAGCTGCAGCCGGCCCCCCTGCTCGTAGAAGTCGACGCGGCCCAGGCAGCGGATCTCCTGCCCTTCGGCCAGGCTGGCTCCCAGCCGGGCCAGACGCGCCTGGAGCGGCCGGTTGTAGGTGCGCCAGACGGCGACGTCGAGCTTGCCGACGATCTGGTCGTCGGCACCCTTCTCGATCAGCTCGAAGTAGAGGTGTCCGGCCCGGCTCGACTTCAGGCGCTGGATCTCTCCCACCACCCAGAGTCTCGGGAAGGCGGTCGAGACGAGCTCGCGAATGCTGCCGCAGAGCTCGGAGACCGAGAACGTCACCTCATCCGGACCGACGCGGGACTCGTCCGGACCGATCCTGGGCGGGTGGCTCACCGCGGGGCCTCGCTGCGGGTCGCCGGGGCGACGCGCGACCTAGTGGAAGCCCGCCAGCTCTCGCGAGCTGGTCAGCGGGATCCCCTCGGCCCAGTTGGCCGCGTCCTGGTCCGACAGCGTCAGCTTCTTCAGGAAGCTCTTGGCCTCGGTGCGCTTCTGGAAGACGCGCCAGATGAAGGTGTGGCCGGCGGGAGCCGTGAAGTAGGTGAACGGCTTGGTCCCGGTCTTGCCGATGTCGAATCCGAGGTTGGCGTCGCCGTTGACGCCGACGCAGGCCATGGCGATTCCACGGCGAGCCAGGGTCAGCGCCTTGAGCTCGTCCTCGTAGTCGGCCAGCTCCTCCTTCGACAGGGCGCTGTGGTAGAGCGAGATCCGGTTGGCGTCCTCTTCGGCCAGGACCGTATGGGGCACGTCGTGGCGATCGAGCGCCTCACGGGTGTCCGAGGTGGTGACGAAGACGCTCTCGGTGTCCTCGACCTTGTAGCTGATCGCCAGCCCATCCTCCTCGAACTGCGAAAACGCCTCGGCGAGTATCGACTCGTCCTCGACGGTGAAGTAGTACAGGGGTGAATTCTGTCGTGCTGCCATGTTTCGATACTCCTCCGCGCACCACCTGCGTGGTGACGAGTCATCCTACCGGCGGGTCTTTCTGTATTGATGGCCCCTCGGAAAGGCGGCGGGCGAGGGTCATCCATCCCGCGCCTCGGTGTGTCAGTTTACCACGCTCGTCAAGCATGGCCCGCGGCACGAGCCCGAGCGCGGAAGGTGGCACGGATCCGGGGGAGTCGGTGATTGACAGTGCCTCCCTTTGCCACGAGGATGGAGCCATGCTCGCCTCTTCCTGCGCCGTCCTGCTGGCTACCGTGGCGCTCGCGGCGGGCGCCGCCGACGACGGCTGGACCACCTTCGAGTTCGAGGCCTACAACCGCGAGTACGTCGATCTGCGCACCAGCACCCGCTGGAAGCGCGAGGGCGCCATCCAGGCGACGCTATCGTCGCCGGCCCACCGGCTGACCGTGCGCGACCACACGGTGGATCTTCGCCCCGGGCCGGACGGGACGTATCACGCCAGAGTCCGGGTGAACTTCTCCGGCGAGGGCGACGTCGTCGCCGAGATCGGTATGGCCGGCGCCGAGACCCGCCTCGAGGACCACGTCACCGCCCCCCAGCAGGAGATCCAGGTCGACGCCCGCCTGCGCTTCACCAGGGTCGAGGGCGGCTACGAGATCGAGACGGTGGAGCTCCAGGAGAGCGTCGAGGTCGAGATCGAAAGCCGCCTCGGCGGTCAGATCGCGAGCATCTGCGACACGGCCCTGGCACTTCTGGGGGCCGACTGCAGCGCCGTCCTGGCGATGTTCAACTCCGCCACCATCGACCTCCCCGAACCGGGCGGCGTCTACTTCATCCCCGAGGAAAAGCTCTCCCGCGCCGAGCGTCACAAGCTGGACCGGTACCTCTCCACCAACTGACCGCCAGCCCTCGTCCTCGTCGGTTCTCTCCCGCCAGGGCGCGGCCAGACTCAAGCCCCTCTCACCTCAGCTGGGCAGGCCCCTCCAACTGTCCGCCAATCCACCGTCCCTGTCGACTCTCCTCCCCCACCCAAGGCGCGGCGAGGTCTACCGTCCTAACGCCTCTGCGGAGGTGGCGACGTGGTGGGGCGGGTCCCTGGGGGTTGCGGGGGCGTCACGACGAGCGCGGCAGGACCATCGCAGGCCGAGCCCGGCCCGGCGCGAGGAGTGCGAGGCGGGCAGAGGAGGCTCGCCCACTCTGTGTCGCCCGCCGTCCCCGGCAACCCCCAGGGACCCGCCCCACCGCGTCGCCGCCGGCACCCTCGGCCTTCAGGAGTAGTAGCCGCGCATCGTCCGCGCCCTGTACTTCCCCTCCATCTTGATCTCGATCTCTCGATATTCCCCATCCTTGCCCGGCCGATTCGAGGAGTACGTGAGGAGATACTGGCTGCGCAGCTCGTCCTCGATCTCGGAATAGACGCGCCGCAGCTCCTCGGCCGCGCTGATGAAGAAGACTCGGCCACCGGACTCGTCGGCGAGGTCCTTGAGCTTGCCGCGGATCGAGGTCTGGAACTTGGAGATGTTGAGCCCGACCGTATAGACCACCACACCGCTTCGCCGTGCGTACTCGAGCGCCGTGGTGAAGGGGATGTGGCTCGCCGTGTCCTCACCGTCCGAGAGGATGATCAGCGCCCGCCTGCCGCGGAAGCCGCGGAAGTAGTAGAGGCTGGTGACGATCGCGTCGTGCAGCGTGGTCATTCCGAGCGACCGGAGGTTCGACAGCGAATCCTGCACCGCGCTGACGTCGTCGGTCGGCGGCACAAGCAGGACCGGTCGCCCCGAGAAGGTCAGCGCGAAGACCTTGTCGCGGGGTGTCACGACGTTCTCGAGGAACTCGACCGCCGCCTGCTGGGCCTGCGGCAGGGACGACACCATCGAGGACGAGGAATCGATCGCGATCCCGATGGTCAGGGGCAGATCCTCGACGAGCTCGAACTTCGAGATCGTCTGCGGTCGACCGTCCTCGAGGATCTGGAAGCTCTCGCGCGTCAGCCCCTTGACCAACCGACCCGTCTTGTCGGTCACCGTGGTGAAGAGCTCGACCAGACTGACGTCGACCTCTTCGACGAACTGCGGCGAGTTGAGGAAACGGACGTCCTCGGCACGGCTGCCGTTGTCGAGGGTCGCCACCACCGCGACATAGGCGAGCTCGCCCGGCCCGCCCGGAATGTCGACGCTGGCCTTCCACGGCGGTCGTTGCGACGTCGCCTGGACCTCGTCGTTGACCAGAAACTCCACCCGCTCCACGCGACGGTTCTCCGGCACCACCACCTCGGCGTGGACGTCCACCGTCCCGCTGACCGCGATCCCCCGCTCGGGTGAGAGGATCCTCACCCGTAGCGCTCCCGTCGGCTGGTTGAGGACCACCTCGTCGAAGGCGACGGTGGCACCCTCGGCGTCGAACCCCTCGGCGCGCACGAAGTGCTCGGTCGGGTAGTCGGCGAGCTTGACCTCCGCCGTCCACGGCGGCCGGCGACGGGTCAACTGCGGCTTGCCGTCGACCGAGAAGACCACCTTGGCGATCCTCTGGCCGGTCACCAGCGCCTCGGCACGCCACACCGCCACCACGACGTCGGTCTTCGGCGGCACCAGAACGAGACTGTCGTGCCCGGCCACCCGGGACTTGGCCAGGTCGTCGGTCATCGCCACCATGGCGTCCTCGGGCGGCGGCGGCAGCACCAGCTTCTCGTGCTCGGACGGCACGCGGAAGGCGCGCGTCACCCACGCCATCCTGCCGCCCACCTCGTCCTCGATCCTCATCCGCACGACGAACTCCCGGTTCGGACGCAGCGAGCGGTCGATCGCGAGGATGATGCTCTTGTCTCCCTCGGGGTTCAGCTTGAAGCGGGCCTTGAACTCGTCGAAGATCCGGTCGCCCTGCTCGAGGATGCCCTCGACATCGAGGCGGATCTCCGGGTCGGTACCCTCCTCGGCGACGATCGACTCGATCCCCGCGCCGGCGGGAATGGTAAGGTAGAAGCGCGTCACGATCCGCTGGCTGTCCCGATTCGGGAAGTAGATGTCGAGCGACTCGATCGGTACCTCGTCGGGCATCTCGGGCAGCTCGGTGCGCGCCGCCTCCCGCGCCCAGGCGACGAGATCGGCGGGAGCCGCCAGAAAGGCCAGCAGATCCTGGTTGGTCGGACGGTTCTTGCGATAGCCGGTGAAGCCGTCGATGCCGGTCGCGTTGTCGACCTGGCGCACGTCGGGGCAGAGCTGCTTGTCGAAGCGCTTCACCGGCAGCGACGGCCCCCCGAGGTCGTAGTACTGCTCGAGCCAGTACTCCATCTCCTCGGCATAGAGGACGCGCTTCGAGTCGATCGGCAGCCACAGCCTGTAGGGCAGGGTCGGCTCGGGTCGGTAGAGCACGAGCTGACGCGTCGTCTCTCCGTCCAGGGGATAGGTCCAGATCTCGAGTGGACGGAAGGTCATGCCGCACTCGATCGCCTCGATCGAGAGCGGCCGTCCGTGCAGGAAGAGCAGCCGCGCCCGGACGTCGTGCACCGACATGAACTCGAGCTGGGCGAGAAGACGCCGCCTGCGGATCCCCTCTTCGAGCTCGTCGAGCTCGGTCTCCGGGACCAGGTCGGCGCCGAGGAACTCCATGATGAAGGCTTCTCGCTGGTCGAGGTCGGTCGACAGCAGCCGATCCAGGGTCTCCTCGTCGAGCAGCCAGCCGGCGCCGTCGTGGAGGAACTCGCGGTGGTGTTCCGGCATCAGGACGGCACCGTCCTCCTGGGCCGGCGCCGCCGAGAGGCTCGCCAGCAGAACGAAGAGGGTCAGGAGCGGCAGGAGTCTCTCGCGCATGTCGGGCGAAGCATACGCAATCGGGGTGCCAGCGCGCCGAGTGGTCTCGGCGCGCCTGAAGCGGCCGGCGTCTCTGCCGGCCGTGCGCTCGACGGGCAACATCCGGCACGCCGCGCCCTCGGTACGAGGGACGGCCGCTGCAGCGAGTCGCCGCGGCCCCGGGGCACGGCACCACTGGCGGTCGGGCCGCGCTGTGCCTATGATTGCGACTCCCGCCCGGCGAAAGCCCGCCGGCATCCAGCGAGGACCCCGAAAGATGGCACCCGCGAAGATCTCGACCCTCGAAGACGGCGACCGCGTCACCGGATTCGCACTCCTCACCAAGAAGGAGCGACGCCAGGACCGCAACGGCAAGGACTTCCTCGATCTGGAGCTCGCCGACGCGTCCGGCGCTCTGCCCGGCAAGGTCTGGTCGGACAGCCCGGCGCTCGACGGCGACTACGAGGCCTACGACTTCGTCGCCTACAAGGCGAGCGTCGCCGACTTCAAGGGGCAGCTCCAGTTGCGCGTCCAGGAGTGCCGGCGCGTCACCGAGGGCGACCGGGCACACGGCTTCGACGAAGCGGACCTGATCCCGTCGACGCGCGAGAACCTCGACGACCTCTGGCGACGGCTCGAGTCCTGCCTCGCTCTGGTCGAGAGCCGGCCCCTGTGCGACCTGACGGCGGCGACTCTCGCCGAACATGGCGCCTCCCTGCGCGAGCACCCGGCCGCCAAGGTGATCCACCACGCCTACCGCGGCGGACTACTGGAGCACACGGTGTCGATGCTCGAGCTGGCGGTGAAGGTCTGCGATCACTATCCCGACGTCGACCGGGAGCTCGTCCTGGTGGGGATTCTCTTCCACGACCTCGGCAAGCTGCGCGAGCTGGGCGCCATGCCGCGCAACGAATACACCGACGAGGGACGGCTGGTCGGGCACGTGGTCATCGGCCGCGACCTGCTGCTGGCCGCGGCGGCCACCGTGCCGGACCTCCCGGCGGACGTGCGCCTGCGTCTCGAGCACATCGTCCTCTCCCATCAGGGCCGTCTCGAGTACCGGGCCGCCGTCGAGCCGATGACCGCCGAGGCCCTGGTCGTCCACTTCATCGACGACCTCGACTCGAAGCTCAACCAGCTGCGCTACCTCGCCGGCGCGCCCGACCAGCCCCAGTACCTGCGCGGCATGGGCCGGTGGATCTACCCGATGGGTACCGGAGACGAGGCGGAACCGGACGAGGAGCCCACCGCGGAAGGGGACCATGCGAACGGTGACGCCGCGACCGCGGATTCCGCCAACGGGGATTCCGCCAACGGGGACGCCGCGACCCCGGACGCCTCCGACTCCGCCCCGAAAGACCCCGACCAGCGGCTCTTCTGATCTCGTCCCGGACTCGGAGTGACTGAAACGGCCGACCCCCGTGCCGGCCGTAGGTGGTGAAGGGAACGACCGGCTGGGACGCCAGCCTCCCAGCAACCCTCCACCACCTGACACCCCCGTAGGTGAGGGGTCGAGGCCGGGGGGTGGGGTTGATGGGGCGTCACGACGAGCGCGGCAGCACATCCGCAGTCCATCATCGGCCCGGCGCGAGGAGTGCGAGGCGGGCAGAGGAGGTCTATCTATTCAGTGTCGCCCGCCGTCCCAGCGACCCCACCCCCCGGCCTCGACCCCTCACCGGCCCGCCCCTACGACCCGATGACGTCTTCGTGGATGTACCGCAAGATGTTGCGCACCGACACGAAGCCCTGCAGCTCACCGCCTCCGATCACCGGCAGGTGCCTCACCCCCTGCGCGACCATCCGGTGAATGGCGAAGGCCGGAGGATCTCCCGGGGTGAGCGTCCACGGGTTGCGGGTCATCACCTCGGCCATCGACACCTGGTCCGGATCGAGCCCACGCAGGAGCACCCTGGTCAGCAGGTCGCGCTCGGTGAAGATGCCGACCAGGCGCTCGGTGTCCTCGACGATCACGCAGCCGTGACGGAAGCGCCGCATCTTCTCCACCGCCTGCCGGACGCTGGCGTCGGCGGCCACCACGATCGCCGGCCCCATGGTCAGATCGCCCACCCGGTCCGACAGCAGCTTGCCCTGGAAGCCGTGCTGGGCCTCGAGAACGTCGAGGCCCGCCAGGTCGGAGCCACAGGAAGCGCACAGGTCGATACCGGCGATGTTGTCGTGGCCGCAGAAGGGACAGAGCATCGGGTTGTCCTCAGGCGCCCTCTGGGGTGAGGATCCTCTGGTGCAGACGCGGCGGCAGGTTCAGAACCGCCTCGGGGAAATGGTCGGCGATGAAGCGCAGCAGGTTGCGACTCGCCAGCAGGCCCACGCACCGTCCGCTACCGCTGACGAGGGCGATGTGGCGGTAGCCGCGCTCGGTCATCAAGGCGACCGCCTCGGCGACCCTTGCGCGAGGCTCGAGACAGACGGGGTCGGGCGTCATGAGCTCGCCGATCGGTGTCTCGGGCGCGATCTCCTCGAGCGCCGTGCGGTAGAGAACGTCGCGCTCGGTGAAGATGCCGCGCAGCGCGTCACCGTCGCAGACGAGCACGGCTCCGTGCGGACTGGCCTCGAGCAGTCCGTAGACCTCGGCCAACGGGGTGCCCGGGGCGGTGGCCACCGCGGATCGCAGGCCGATCTCGTCGATCCGGACGTCCTGGAGGATCTCTTCGATCGAGCGGGCCATCGGCGTCTCAGGGTAGCACAGCGGCTTCAGGGCGGTGCTGGCGGGCGGAGGCTGCTGTTCCCTTCGATGGGGGACAGGCACCAACTAGCGCAAACTGGGGACTGGCTCCAACTGGTGCGGTGCAGCGTCCTCAGTCAGTCGCTGGGGCTCAGCAGTTGGAGCCAGTCCCCGGTCTTTCCCTGTTGGTGCCTGTCCCCTGTCGGAGGGATCTACAGGAGGTACAGCATCACGTACACGACAACGCCCGTCACCGACACGTAGAGCCAGATCGGCAGCGTCCATCGCGCGATCGCCCGGTGACGGTCGAAGCGCTCGCGCAGAGCGCGCACCAGAGTGATGGCGGCGAGGAACGGGACCGCCGCCGCCAGCACCGTGTGGCTGATCAGGATGGCGAAGTAGACCTTCCGAATGGCACCGGTGCCCTGGAACTTCACCGACCCGACCTGGAAGTGGTAGGTCAGGTAGGAGAGCAGAAAGAGCACTCCGAAGGCGAAGGCGGTGAGCATCGCCCGCCGATGCCCCTCCACATTGCCGCGCCGGATGAGGACGAAGCCGACGACGAGGCAGGCCGCTCCCAACGCGTTCAACGACGCGTTGACGGTCGGTAGGATCGTGAAGTCCACCGCGAGCTCCGTCGATCGAGGAGTGCCGGACCGGTCGGTGAGACGGACTAGTGGGCCGCCTCGGCCTCTTCGGCCTCGGTCGGCTCTTCCGACGCCTCGGAGGGGGCCGGTTCGGCGACCGGGGCCGGCTTCGGCGCCTTCTCGGCCAGCCAGGCTTCGAACTCCTCCTCGGACTCGACCGTCAGGAAGCCGCGCATCCGGTAGTGGCCGAGGCCGCAGAGCTGAGCACAGGCCACCTCCCAACGCTCGTCGTCGCCCATCTCGCGTACCGGTGTGAAGTGGACCGGGATCTCCATGCCGGGAATCGCGTCCTGTTTGACGCGCATCACCGGCAGCCCGAAGCTGTGGATGACGTCCTTCGACGACAGTCTCACCGTGACCGGCCGGTTCACCGGCAGGTGCATCTGGTTGATCGTCACGACGTCGTCGGCGGCCATCGGATCGCTGCGATCGAGCCCCACCGGGTTGGTCGCGGTATCGACCATCTCGGGCGCCGTGCGCCCGAAGACACCGTCGTCACCGGGATAGTGGACGTTCCAGGCGAACTGCTCGGCGACCACCCGGACCACGAGAGCGTCCTCTCCGGGCGCGTGGGGCTCCACCCACTCGGCCCAAGCCGGTATCGCGAAGCCGACGAGCAGGATGACCTCGATCGCGGCCACCGCCACCTCGGCGTAGGTCGACAGATGGCTCTTCGAGCCCGAGTAGCTGGCTGTCGGGTTGCGCTTGGCGCTGAACCGGAAGAGGACGAATAGGAAGTAGATCCCCCAGCCGACGAACAGGATCGCCATCAGCCAGTGGAGCATGCTGTTGAGCGCATCCAGACGGGCGCCGTGGGCAGACGCATCGGGCGGCATCCAGCGGGCGAGAAACTCTTGCATCAGCGAGCACCTCCGCGAATCAGTCGAAAGCTCTCCCGGCGCTCGCGCAGGCGCCTCGAGCGCAGCACGAAGCCGACGAACAGCGCGGCGAAACCGACCTGGACCACCGCGACGATGGCCAGCAGGGTCACGATGGCGCTGTTCATTCCCTTGGTGAGCGCCGAGTCGTCGGCGCCGAAACAGGTTGCGCAAGCGGCGGCCGGCTCGGCCGTCACCAGGAGGACGAGGCCCGAGAGGGCGACGAGGGCCAGCGTCCTCATACGCGCATCTCCCTCATCTTCTTCCAGAAACGGATGCCGTAGACCAGCAGTACCGCTCCGGTGAGGAAGAACAGGATTCCCACGACGAGACCCTGGGTCGAACCCTCTGCCATGAAGCTCTGGATACCCCACGCCCCCAGTCCGGCCGACAGGGTGACCGACAGAGCGATGAAGACGATGTGGAAGATCTTGAGCGACATGGCGAGTCTGCGGGCCGGCTAGCCGGCTCCGGTCGTGTCGGACGTCGTGCCGATGGGTAGCACCATCAGTACGATGAAGAAGATCGCCGTGAGGATCAGGATCCAGTAGATCGCCCTGCGCTCGTCGATGAGATGCATGAAGAACATCGCCACCAGCGAGCCCTTGGCGCTGGCGATGACCAGAGCGATCGCCACCGCGGTGCCGGTGCTGACGTCCAGATAGCTCACCGCCACGGTCAGAACCGTCAGCGCGGCGAGCGCCGCGAAGACGACCATGTAAGTCCTCACCGACTTCTTGATGTCTTCTGCCGTGTGACCGCCCATATCTCGTCCCCTCTCGAGTCCTACAACAGGTAGAGCACCGGAAACAGGAAGATCCAGACCAGATCGACGAAGTGCCAGTAGAGGCCAGCCACCTCGACGCGGTTGGCGAACTGGTCGGGATCGCTCTTGAACATCTTCGAGCCCGGGCCCCAGAGGTAGCCGTTGACCACCATGCCACCGACGACGTGCAGCATGTGCAGCCCGGTGAGCGTGAAGTAGATGGCCAGGAAGTTGTTCGTCGACGGATAGAGGTGGTGGGAGAACTTGGCGCTGTACTCGAAGTACTTGACGATCAGGAAGCCGAACGAGAGCAGCCAGGTCAGGCCCATGTAGAGCTTGAACTTGCCGAACTGGTCGAGCTTGAGCGAAGCCCACGACATGACCATCGTGACGCTCGAGCCGATGAGGATCATCGTGTTGAGGGTCGCCAGCGGAACGTTGAGGATCGACGCTCCCTCCGGCCAGGTGTCGGCCCCGGTACGCAGCAACACGTAGGTCGAGAAGAGCGCGCCGAAGAGCATCACCTCGGAGGCCAGAAAAAGCCAGATGCCCAGCTTGGCGTTGTAGAGACCGGTATCGGGCCGCTCTTCGACGGTGTATGGAATCTGCATTACGCCCTCACCTCCGATCCCGCCGCATCCGGCGCCTCTCCACCGCCAGGCGGCGGCGCGTCATCCGGTTCGTTCTGCAGGATGAAGCCGTTCTCGTTCCCGGGAGGACTGTACTCGTAGGGGCCGCGGTAGACCCGCTGCGGCTGGTCGAAGTTACCGTGACCGATCGGCGGCGACGGCGCCGCCCACTCGATCGTCGTCGCCTGCCAGGGGTTGCGCCCCACGGCCTCACCCTTCTTCAGACTCCAGAAGAAGTTGACGATGAAGGGTATCTGCGCCGCCAGCAGCGCGAAGGCCGCGTAGGACATGAACTGGTTCCAGTGGAGCACCGGCTCGGCGTGGGAGTACTGGGTGCCGCCGTCGTACAGGCGCCGCGACACCCCGGCGAGCCCCTGCAGGAACATCGGCATGAAAACGCCGTTGATGGCGATGAGCGAGGGCCAGAAGTGGAGCTTGCCCAGCATCTCGTTCATCTTCCGACCGGTGAACTTCGGGAACCAGAAGTAGATCCCGGCGAAGATGGCGAAGATCGTCCCGGGCGCCACGACGTAGTGAAAGTGCCCGATCACGTAGTAGGTGTCGTGCAGGTGGATGTCGGTCGGCGCCAGGCCGAGCGGCAGTCCCGTGAGGCCGCCGATTCCGAACATCGGCAGGAAGGCGAGGGCGAAGAGCATCGGCGTGTTGAAGCGGATCGAGCCGCCCCACAACGAGATCAGCAGCGCCGACAGAATGATCACCGACGGGATCGAGATGATCATCGTCGTGGTCTGGAAGAACGAGCTGATCGTGGTTCCCATCCCGGTGAGGAACATGTGGTGCGCCCAGACGATGAAGGACATGAAGCCGAGGAAGATCGACGCTCCGACCAGCGACTTGTAGCCCCACAGCGGCTTGCGGGTGTTGTTGGCCAGGACCTCGGCGACGATGCCCATCGCCGGAAGGATCAGCACGTAGACTTCGGGGTGCGCCAGGAACCAGAAGAGGTGCTGCCACAGCAGCGGGTTGCCGCCTCCGGCCACTTCGAGGATCTGGCCGTTCACCACCAGGCCGCTGGGCAGGAAGAAGCTCGACCCGGCCAGGCGATCCATGAGCTGCAGGAACGCCGCCGCCTCGAGCGGCGGGAAGGCCAGAACGAGCAGGAACGACGTGACCAGCTGCGCCCATATGAAGAACGGCAGCCTCATCATCGTCAGTCCCGGCGCCCGCAGCTGGAAGATGGTCACGATGATGTTCATCGAGCCCAGCAGCGACGAGGTGATGAGGAAGAACATGCCGAGCAGCCAGGCTGTCTGACCCATCGTGGCGATGCTCGACAGCGGCGCGTAGGAGGTCCAACCCGAGTTGGCGGCACCTCCCGGCAGGAAGAAGCTCACCAGCATCACGACGCCACCGACGAAGTAGCACCAGTAGCTCGCCATGTTCAGCTTCGGAAACGCCATGTCGATGGCACCGATCTGGAGCGGCACCAGGTAGTTCCCGAACGCCCCGACGATGAGCGGCACCACGGCCAGGAAGACCATGATCGTGCCGTGCATCGCTCCGAGCTGGTTGTAAAACTCGGGCAGCATGATCCCGCCCGGAGCGTTGGCCTGGCCCAGGAACTCGCCGATCAGGGGGATCGGCTTGCCCGGGAAGGCCAGCTGCCAGCGCATCAGCAGCATGAGGCTGAACCCGAAGAGCAGGAAGAGCAGCGCCGTGAAGCCGTACTGCAGGCCGATGACCTTGTGGTCCTGGGAGAAGATGTACTTGCGCCAGAACGGCTCGTCGTGCACGTGCTCTTCGCCTGAAGCTTCCTTCTCGAGTACGCTCATCCAGGTCTCCCTTGATGGGTTACAGAAGCACCGTGTTTCGTTTGGAACGGGCTGGAGTTTACGACAACCCCCGAAAGCCCGCAAACGCGGTCCGAGAGCCCGCCGGAGGTCCACCGGAAGCCCGAAAACGACACCGGAGAGCCCGGCCCGGTGCAACCGGTGGAACAGCTCACCGGATCAGCTCTCGGCATCGGAGCGCGAGCGCATCCCGGCAAACTGGACGGCCGCCCCGACCGCCAGGAGAGCGATGAAGAGCCAACGACTCGTCGAGGGACCGACATCGAGTCCCTGAAGCGCCAGGGTCGCCCCGGCCAGGCACGACAGGGCGATGAGGGCCACGTCGACGACCAGCCGCGCGACCAAGGTGCCCACCAGCGCGGCGAGCGCGACCACCAGCCACTGCCAGGGCTCGAGCTGGGCCCCGCCCAGCGACAGGTACCACCAGGTCGCGTATCCGGCGACGAGCGCGCCACCCACCGTAATCGCCACCCGCTGCAGGAACATGGCGGCGAGCGCACCGAGCAGACCGAGCGTCAGGGCCGCCACCAACCTCCAGTGCGGCGCGACGTCGAGGTAGACCTCGGCGACCCAGAGGCCGAGCGCGAAGCCGAGCAGCGCGACGAGGAGCCAGAAGAGACGGCGACCGAAGAGCAGCAGAACCAGGCCGAGTCCCATCCGGACGAGGGCCGACGGGCTCTCGAGGGCCGCGGTGACAGCCGATGCGAGCTCGCCCGCCACTACCGAGAGTGGGTCTCGGGCAGCCAAGTCTCGTGGACGTGCATCCACTCGACGCCGTTGGGTGTGCCGGCACGCGCACCGAAAACGACCGTCGACAGCCTCCCCTTCGCGACGCCGTCGATCTCCTGCCACTCCTCGTAGGTCATCAGGCAGCGATCGGGACGGCACTCCCGCACCCTGGTGTTCTCTATCCAGATACGGAAGCCGCCGTCGGGCCTCGACCCGTGGGCGCTCTCGACCCGCTCGAGAATGGGAGTTCGCCCGACCTCGTCACCGCCTGGACCGATGATCACGAAGTCCGGCGCCAGGACGCTCTCGAACCGGGCGTACCCCTCCCCGGTCGCGGCGATCCGACCGGTGAACCAGTCTTCGAAGAAAGCGTGAAGCTCCTCGATCTCCCGTTCACCGGCCGCACCGGAGATTGCCGGTCCACCCTGGTCTCCACCGTCGCTCGAAGTCGCCATCGGCCCTCCCAGGCCCTTCAGATCCCGCAGGAGCTTCTCATACTCGGCCTCTTCGGTGACCTGGTAGTAGCCACGGATGGCACCCTTCCCGTCCACCAGGACGAAGCGATTGCTGTGCACGATCGGCTCGTCGGGATCGACGACCTCTTCCGGGGGCTGGCGCAACAGGCCGAGCTTGAAGCCACCGACGACCAGCGACTCGATCGCCTCTGTCGAGCCGGTCAGGAACTTCCACTTGGGGTCGCTCACCGAGTAGGCCCGGGCGTAGTCGTCGAGGACCTCCGGCGTGTCGTGCTCGGGGTCGACACTGATCGACACCCGGGTCAGACCCGGCGCGTCGGAGCCGAGGCGGCGCATGATCGAGGTGAGCCGCGGACACGAGAGCGCGCAACGGGTGAAGATGAAGTCCGCCACCCAGGGCGCACCGGCCAGATCTGTTCGGCGCACCGTCAGACCGCCGCGGTCGACGAGGGCGAAATCGGGAACCTGACCGAGGATCATGGGCGGCTCCGAGGGGCGCACGGCCTGGCGGATCTCACGCAACTGGACCATCAGGAAGGTGGCGGCGAGCAGGCCCGCCACCCCCGCCAGCACCGCCCACCTGAGAGCGCGGGCGCTCATCGCCCCCTCCGCGCCACCGCCACCGCCACGAGGAGCGCCGCCACGGTGGCAGCGGCCAGTACCGTCAGCGACGTGGTCATCGATGGCATTCCGACGCCGTCTACCGGCGACGCGTACAGCGCCTGGCGCAGCGCCGCGACGCCATAGGTCAGGGGGTTCCAGCGCATCAGAGCCCCGAGCCAGCCGGGCGCGCCGGCGAGCGGGAAGAAGGCGCCCGAGAGCATCCACATCGGGATCAGGATCACGTTCATCACGGCATGAAACCCCTGTGTCGAATCGACCCTCCAGGCCATCGCGAAGCCCAGAGCCGCCAGCCCGATGGCCAGGAGCGCCAGGACCCCCGAAGCGGCGGCGATCGAGGCCGGTCCCGGCGTCAGGCCGGCGAACGGGGCGAGGGCGAGAAAGGCGGCTCCCTGCAGCCAGGCCAGCGTCGCTCCACCCAGGACCTTGCCCAGGACGAGCGCCGAAGTGCTCACCGGCGCCACCAGGACGGCCTGGAGGAAGCCCTCGTGCCGGTCCTCGATCACCGAGATATTGGCGAAGATCGAGGCGAAGAGGACCAGAAGAACCAGTGTCCCCGGAAAGAAGTACTCGAGGAAGGTCATCCCCTCGGCACCTCCCGGAAGACGAAACGATGCCGTCAGTCCCGAGCCGATCACGATCCAGAAGATCAGCGGCGTGGCAATCGCGCTCGCCAGCCGGCTCGGCTGACGCAGGAAGCGGACGATCTCCCGGTTCCAGAGTGTGTAGGCCGCCAGCATCCCTCTAGCCTGCATTCTTCATCAGCCTCCGTAGCGAGCCACCGGAGATGCCCGTGGGTACAAGGCGCGCGACCGAGCGCCCCGCAGGCGTATCCGCTGCGATACGTCGAGGAGCGCGACCGAGCGCAACGCAGGAGACACGGGGAGATCCGGCGGCGCAGTAGGAGGCTGGTGGAGAATGCAGGCTAGCCCTCCGTCCTCGGCCCGTCGTCGTCCCAGAAGCCGCGCCCCGTGCGGCGCAGGAAGACGTCCTCGAGAGACGGTAGCGAGACCGTGATCGAACGGACCAGACTACCGAGTCCCCCGACGATCTCGACGACTCTCTCGTGGGCCCGCTCGAGCTCGAAGCGGACGCTGTCCGAGCGCGTGTGGGGCTCGATGGCGAAGGCCTGCCGCAGGTGCGACGCAACGGCATCGGGGTCGGAGGTGCTCAGCCGAACGACCTCGCCGCCGACTTCGGCCTTCAAGGCGTCGGGCTCGCCGAGCGCGGCCAGCCGGCCGCGATCGAGCAGTCCGACGCGGTCGCAACGGTCGCCCTCCTCCATGAAGTGGGTCGTCAACAGGACCGTGACGCCCCGCTGACGCAACTCTTCGAGCATCTCCCAGAGCTCGCGGCGGATTCCGGGGTCCAGCCCAGTCGACGGCTCGTCGAGGATGAGGATCCGGGGCTCGTGCAACAGGGACTTGGCGATCTCGAGGCGTCGCTGCAGGCCTCCGGAGAGGCTGGCCACACGATCGCCGGCACGCCTGCCGAGACCGAAGCGTTCGAGGAGGACTCCGGCGCGCTCGCCCAGAGGCCGGCCGCGCAGGCCGTAGAGACGCCCCTGATGGCGCATCGTCTCGGCAACCGTCAAGTGTGGATCGACGCTCGGTGACTGAAAGACGACGCCGATCGACCGGCGCGTCGCGTCGAGCGATCGACGCACGGCCCGCCCCAGCAGTGCGATCTCACCGGCCTGGCAGGGCGTCAGGGTCGCCAACAGCTTGAAGAGGG
Organism: Candidatus Multivoradales bacterium; assembly: GCA_965223875.1. Taxonomy (GTDB): domain Bacteria; phylum Acidobacteriota; class Thermoanaerobaculia; order Multivoradales; family JAHEKO01; genus CBDCXS01. The sequence goes on from OZ245024.1 coordinate 1,802,477, forward strand.
TCGTCTTCCCCCCTCCGTTCGGCCCCAGCAGGCCGAAGATCTCACCCGCCGCGACGGCGAACGAGAGGTCGTCGAGGGCGACTCGCTCTCCATACCTGTACGAGACGCCAGCGACCTCGACGGCGGGAGCGGAATCGACGGTTGCGGAGCCGTTCATTCCCGGTCGGTCGATCGAGGAGTCCGCCTCTGAAGATCGGCCTAGAGCGCCCGATCGAGAACCATGACGGCCAGAACGGCCGGAAGGTAGACCAGCGAGAATCGCAGCACCCGGCGTGCCGCGTCGAGCGACGGACGCCGCGCGAAGCCGACCGAGAGCATGACCGTCGCGACACCGAGGAGGATGGCGCCGATCGAATAGACCGGCCCGGTCAGACCGAGGAGGGTCGGCGCGACGCTGACCATCAGCAACGCCAGACTGTGCAGGATCATCTGCAGGCCGGTGCGCCGTCCGTCGGGATCGGTCACCGGCACCATGGGGAAGCCCGCGGCGCCGTACTCCTCACGACAGAGCCAGGCGATGGCCAGGAAATGCGGTAGCTGCCAGAAGAAGAGGATCCCGAACAGCGCCCAGGCTCCCGGATCGAGATGCCCGGTCACCGCGGCCCAGCCCATCATCGGCGGGATCGCCCCGGGGACGGCTCCGACCAGGGTCGAGACGGAGCTCAGCCGCTTGAGCGGCGTGTAGAGCAGGACATAGCTCGTCGAGGCGGCGAGTCCCAGAGCCGCGGTGAGCCAGTTGACCGCCAGCCCGAGATAGACGGTTCCGATCACCGATATGGTGAGACTGAAGACCCACGCCGCCTCCGTGCTCATGCGCCCGGCCGGAAGCGGGCGATCGGCCGTACGGCGCATGCGCGCGTCGATCTCGCGCTCGATGATCTGGTTGAGCGCCGAGGCGCCCCCCGAGACCAGGGCCGTCCCGAACAGCGTATGGACGACCAGAGGAAGCGTCACGTCACCTCCGGCCAGCAGCATGCCGATGCCGGCCGTCAGGACCACCATCAGGGTGATCCTGGGCTTGGTCAACTCGAGGAGATCGGCGCCTCTCACCGATCGGGCAGGAGAGGCGGCGGCCGACGAGTCCGCGGCCGAAGATCCATTCAAGAAGCGGCCTCCTGGAGCTCGACGGCCTCGGCCGGCGATGGCTCGCTCGCGGGTCCGAAACGCCATCCCTGGAGCATCAGGACCACGCTCGCCGCGAGCACGGTCGCTCCGACGCCGACATGGAGCGTGTTGGGGAGCACCGCCCTCTCGGTCCAGATGACGTAGGCCCCGAGGGTTATCTGTGCCGCCACGGCCACGCCCAGGGCGATCGCCGGAATGCGGATCGCCGCGTGGCGCCAGCCGTAGCGCACGGCCTGGGCGATGACACCCACGGTGAGTCCGAGGACGGTCAGCGCACCCAACCGGTGCAGGTAGTGCATGCCGATGCCGAAGGTCAGCTCCGGGGGCACCAGACCGCCGAAGACCAGCGGGAAGTCCGGAATCGCCAGGCCGGCGCCCGCGTGGCGTACGACCGCGCCGATCAGGATCTGGACGAAGACGGCCACGGTCAGCGCGGGAGCGAGACCGAGGAGCTGGCTGCGGTCGTGCCGCGCGACGCCGCGCGGCCAGCTCGCGGAGGTCATCACCGCGATCGACACGATCATGCCGAGGAAGAGCTGCGCCAGCGCCGCGTGGCTGACCGAGATCGGCTTGGGCAGAAACAGGAGCACCGTGATACCGCCCAGCAGGGCCTGCAGAAAGACCGCGACCACCGCGATGAGAGAGAGGCGCCTGACGCCGCGTCGGTCGTCACGTCGGAAGAGCCATATCGCCAGCCCGACGGTCATCAGCGCGACCGTGCCGGCGATGAGCCGGTGTCCGTGCTCGGCCCGGACGTTCTCGATCTCCCACCAGCGCGGCGGGTTGAGTCCGCCGTAGGATGTCGGCCAATCGGGGACCGAGAGGCCGGCCTCGAGGCTCTTGACCAGGCCTCCGGCGCTGATCAGCAGCACGATGCAGACGGCGAGGAAGACAGCGAAACGATGGGGTCCGGTGAGGTCGTTGGTCGGTCGCATGGCGGGAAGAGAGTCTACAGAAAAAGGGCGGGGCAACGCCCCGCCCTTTTTTTGGTAGCTGGTTGACCAGCGAGGGGTGGTCCCTCGCCTAGCCGGAGAAGTCGACGCTGGCGTCGGCGCTGCCGCCTTCGCTGACCGAGACCGTCATGGTCTTGGTGCCGAGCTCCTCGTGCCAGGCCTCGACGGTGTAGTCGCCCGCGGGCAGACCGTCGATCGAGAAGGAGCCGTCCTCACCGGTGACGGCGAAGAACGGGTGGTCGAGCACGCCGATGTACGAGCTCATCCAGGGATGCACGTCGCACTTGAACGGCACCATCACCTCGGCGGTGTCGAAGCTGTGCTCGAGTTCCATGCCCTTGAACGGCTGGCCGTTGTTGAACTCGGAGTTCGCCGACGGCATGGCGTGCACGTTGTGGAGGGTCTCGTCGCTGTTGCGGATGACCACGGTCTGGCCGACCTGCACGCCGGAGACATGGGGGATGTACACGCAACCGACCTGATCGAGGAGCGCCGAGTCGGAGGGCGCCGGGTAGCTGCCGGTCACGCCGTCCTTGACGTAGACGAAGACGTTGGCCAGCTTGCCGTCGTTGACGACCACCTTCTCGGTGGTGACCGCGTCGGTATGCAGGCTGATGCAGACGGGATCGGCGTCCATGGAGATCTCGGCGTCGGGATCGCCGTTCGCGTAGCTGACGGTGCCGGACACGCTGCCGCCCGAGCCCGAGGGAGTCGCCGCAGGCGTGGGCGCGGGCGCTGCCGCGGTGTCGTCCTGGCCGGAGTCACTGCCTCCGCCACAACCGATTGCCGTGACCATGACCGCCAGGGCGACGAGTAGGAAAAGTCTGTTGTGCTTCATGTTTCGGTCTCCTTATTTGCGGGTTCGACCGCTAGTTCAACGTCCAAATGTGGTCTCGCAGGGCAGCCGTGACGCGGTCGACGTCCCCGAGGTAGTCGAGCAGTTCCTGCTCGCTATCGAAGTAGCGCATCAATCGCCGTTTCTCGTCGGCGTAACGCACGGAATCGATCGCCATGGACAATGGCGAGTTGTAGCTCCCGTCGGCCATCTTCTGGAAGTTGGCCGGCATCTTGGTTCCCGGCACAAAGGCCTGGGGGTCCTTGATCCAATCGGCGACCCAGTCGTGGCGCAGTCGGTCGGGCGCCAGAAGCAGCGAGGGAGCCAGCTCCGAGGCCGAGACCCCGGCCGCGCTCGCCCCGCCCGCCGGGTGACACTTCTCGCACTGCAGCATCTCGAAGACCGCTTCACCGACGGCCAGGTCGCGGCTCTGGGCTTCGGCCTTGGCCGAGAGGAAGGTCTCGGTCCGGTCGCTGGTCGAGAAGTAGTCGATGAGCGTGTTCACCTCGTCGTCATCGAATCCGAAGGTCGGCATGCGGACACTGAGCCACGGCCGCATCGTCTCGCTCGACGGGTCGTGCAGATACTCGAAGAGCCATGGCGTCTGCACGCGTGAGCCCTGTGAGGCGAGGTTGGGAGGCAGCAGGCCGACATCCTCGATGGCGGTGCTGATCGCATGGCCCTCGCCCTCGATGAGGTGGCATCCCTGGCAGTTGTAGCTGGTGATGAGATTCCTGCCGGCAGCCAGCGCGGCCACGTTCGAGCCGTAGCCGGCCTTGCGACTCGCCACCACGGAGGACTTGGTGAATCCGAGAACGTTCGTCGTGACGGCCTCGGCCTCGCGCTCCGACATGCCGAAATCGGGCATCTTGTAGAGCTCGTCGTAGCCCTTGACGGTCTCTTTGCCCTCGTCCCAGATCCTCGGGTCGAGCAGCTTCGTGCGGATCCAGTCGTAGCGCGTGTGCGGGATGTCGTGGACGTGACCGAAGTCGAACTGGTGAATCGGCTTTGATCCCTCGGCGGTGAGCTCGACGCCGATCGGCTTGGCGTCGTCGAAGCCGTCGATGTCGTGGCAGGCGTAGCAACCGTACTTCCTCACCGTCTGCTCACCGAGATAGACGTCACGCTCGAGATCGGTCATCTGCTCGAGCAGGGCCTGACTCTGTTCGATGGTGTTGGCGCTGCGCAGGTAGCCCACCACGAGGCCGTCGCGGGCCTCGGCGTTGATCGCCGGAATCTCGAGTCCCTCGAAGTCGGGCTTGCGCTGCTCCATCAGGTAGGCGGTGATGTCGGCCGCCTCACGGTCGGTCAGGCGCATGCTGGGCATCCGCGTTTCCGGGTTGTACTGCTTCGGGTCCTTCAACCAGGCGTAGAGCCAGTCCGCCGAGAGCTTGCTGCCGGCGCCGACGAGATTCGGACCGTGCAGACGGTTGATCTGCGGGAAGTAGTCGTCGCGCTTCGCCTCGCTGTCGAGGAGATGGCAACCGGTGCAGCCGACGCTCTCGAAGAGCTGCTGGCCGCGCCCGGCGTCACCCGCCGGCGCGGCGGGATACTCCTGAGTCTCGGAGTTCGCCCAGAGGAACCGGACGATCGCCGCGATCTCGGCCTTCTGCCGTTCCTCGTTGAGATCTCCGACGATGTTGTGCTGGAAGAAGAAATGCGGCATCCAGGTCGTCTGGCGGAAGTCACGCGGCGCCGCGATCCACTGGTAGGCGAAGCCCTCGTCGATCTTAGCGGCGACGCTGTTGAGGCTCGGGCCGGGGCGGGGCAACGAATTGAACGCCGGGTAGTCGATCGTGTGGCAGCCGTAGCAGCCCATCTTCACGATCAGCTCGCGACCGGTGTCGAGCTGCTCGGACTCGAGCGTCCAGGCGCCGTCGGAGTGGCAGGTCATGCAACCCGACTCGCTGTACCTCGCGGGCCGAATGGGCGTCTCGAGGTACTTCTGGGCCTTCCAGCCGTACTCGCTCTTCCACGACTTCAGAGTCTCCTCGTCGATCGGGCTGTGGCCGGCGCGGGCGAAATCGGTAGCTCGGTCGAGTCCCTCGTGGCAGGTCGTACAGCCGAAGGTCGCGTAGGGATGGGGCGAGTTGTCGCCGACGAACAGATCGAGACGCGGGTGGCTGCGGAAGGGAGCTTCCCACTCTTCGCCGTCGAAGCCGGATCGATTGGCGGCGACGTGGCAGGTCATGCAGCGATCGACCCGGTCTATGTCGACGAAGTTGATGTCGTGGTAGAGCCCCGAGAGCATCACCTGCTCGATTTTCAGATCGGGCTCGAGCATGTCCATCAACGGGAAGTTGAGCAGCAGGTAGGGAACTCCCTTGTCGAGGCCGGCGACCCGCTCCTCGAGCGAGCTGAGCTCGCCGCGGAGCGTCTGCAGGCGCCCCCGAGCCTCGGTCTGCCCCTTCTTCATCTCGGCGAGGGACGCTCGGCTGGTCTCGAGCTCGCTGCGGTAGGCCTCGAGCGAGAGCAGGTTCTCGTGTAATCGAGTGGCCAGCTCGTCGTACTCGGCACGCCGCGCCTCTTCTCCGCTGCCGTGCTGAATCGCCTCGTCGAGCTCGTACTTGGCGGTATCGAGCAACGACTTGGTCTGGCGGTAGGTGGCGTCGGCCTCGTACTCCTTGTCTTCGAGGTCACCGATCTGCCGCTCCAGCGCGTCGATCTCTCCGGCACGCTGTGTCAGGGCCTCGTTCTCCTTGGCGATCTCCGCCTGGAGCCCGGCGAACTCCGCTTCGTCGATGCTCTGGCGCTCCTCCTCCGCCTGCACCGCCAGCACCTGCCGCTCCCGGTCCCTGAACTCCGACTGGTAGCGCTTCCACGGCTTGTTGTAGTCGTCGATGATCATCCACGCCGTGGTCGCCAGCAGCGCCAGCGAGCTCCACGCGAAGACCATGTTGGTCTTGGTGAAGTTGTAGTGACGGTCGGGCCGCTTCTTCGGGGGTGTCGGCATAGGCGTCAGATGTTGAAGAAGAACTCCTGGATGTGCACGAAGTACTTCAGGTTGAACATCCAGCGACAGTACATCTTGATCGGCATGAACATCATGGTCAGGAACAGCGTCATGCCGACGTAGTACCGGGCCGGGCCCATCTTGTCGTAGTAGCGCTTGAAGTAGCCCTTGCGAGCCATGCCGATGGGCAGCGCCACGAAGTAGAGCAGCACCAGAATGAGGCCCGGCGCCTCACGGATCGCCCAGTGTCCAGGCAGACCGGTCCCGAGCATCTTGATCCAGAAGACCTCCGAGAGATCGACGTTGACCAGCGGCTCGATCTTGTTGACGTCCCAGAATTCATAGGGACCGAAGAAGTTCCAGTTGGGACCGCGCAGGAAGGTGCCGATGACGATCAGCTCGGTCCACAGGATGAGGAAGCCGAAGAAGAAGATGATGATCTCGGGCTTGCGCTCCGCGAAGGTGTAGTAGCCGTTGCCCTTGGGATTGGTGTCGATGTAGGGAATCGCCATCAGCCCGAGGATGATCAGTCCGGGCAGAACGACGCCGGCCATCCACGGATCGAAGTAGACCAGCATCTCCTGGAGACCGAGGAAGTACCACGGCGCCTTGGAGGGGTTGGGCGCCACCGACGGGTTCGCCGGCTCCTCGAGCGGCGCCGGCAGGACGATCGACCAGACCACCATGACTACGGTCAGGAGCACCATGCAGATGAACTCCGAGAAGACCAGGTCGGGCCAGGTGAAGATCTTGTCCTCGACCTCGGACTTCTCGAAAGTCGGCTCGCCCTTGGCGATGAGGTCGTCGTTGACCTGCGCCTTGTGCATCGCCAGCCAGACGAAGAAGCCGACCAGGTAGATCATCATGGTGATCGGAATGTTGTCGGCCTTGGCGACCACCGAGCGGAAGTTGGGGTCGAGCATGCTGAGGCCGTAGAAGACGGTGAGGACGACCAGCGCCGTCAGGCCACCCTTCTTCGTCCACAGGAAACGCGACCTCATCATCCACAGGAAGGCGATGATGGATAGCGTGAACGACCACTGCGGCAGCGAGAGGAGGTTGATGAAGTCTTTGATGAAATCCATGGTCTCGATCCGCCCCTACATCGGTCCCGAGATTCCGCCGTCCTTGCGAACGCGCCAGAAGTGCACCGCCATCAACCAGGCGGCCGCCAGCGGAATGCCGACGCAGTGGAGAACGTAGAAGCGGATCAGCGCACCGGCGCCCAGGACGCGCCCGCCGATCAACCCGAATCTCGCGTCACTGCCCACATGGATCAACTTGGTGCCGCCGATCTGGAGCATCGCGGCGCCCGGCCCTTCGTGCCCCAGGAAGGGCGTGGCGCGGGCCATGTTCGAGCCGACGGTGATCGCCCAGATGGCCAGCTGATCCCACGGCAGCAGGTAGCCGGTGAAGGAGAGCAGGAGAGTCAGCACGAGCAGGATCACGCCGATGTTCCAGTTGAATTCGCGCGGCGGCTTGTAGGAGCCGGTCATGAAGACGCGGAACATGTGGAGCCAGACGGCGATCACCATGGCGTGCGCACCCCAGCGGTGCAGCTCGCGCATGACGCCGAAGGCCGCCACCTCGCGCAGATCGACCATGTCGACATAGGCCAGGTCGACGGTCGGGCGGTAGTAGAACATCAGCAGTAGACCGGTGATGGTCTCGACCAGAAAGAGGAAGAACGCGGTGCCGCCCATGCACCAGGTGTAGCTCATGCGGATTCCCGACTTCTTCACCTTGATGGGGTGAAGGTGCAGCACCACGTTCCCCAGCATGGCGAGCGCGCGCTTGCGGTTGTCCGTCGGGATCCCGACGCGGAAGATCGACTTCCACACCTGGGACTTGACGATCCCCTGCTGCAGCTTTTTCAGCATCCGGCCTGCCCCTCTTCTGCCTGTTGGCCCTCTATTTCAGTGCTGCTCGGTCCGTCTATCCCGCGATGTAGGAGTTCGGGTCGACCCACTGACCCATCTCCCAGAGATACTTCTGACTCGTGTCGACGAGGATCTGGCCGTCCTCGGGACTGATACCGATCCGGGCCCGCTCGAGCGGCCGAGGCGTCGGACCCTCGAAGTTGATGCCGGAGCGGTAGTAGCCGCTCCCGTGACAGGGGCAGCGGAACTTGTTCTGCGCCTCCAGCCAGTTCGGCGGACACCCCAGATGGGTACAGATCGCGATGAGGGCATAGATCTGCCCGCCCTCGTTGACGATCCAGACACCGTTGTCTTCCTTGAACCGTTCGTCGACGACGCCGGGCGGGAAGTCGCTCGGCAGACCGACCTTGAAGCTCGTCGGCGGCTCGAACAGCACATTGGGGAACATGAAGCGGCCGAAGGCCGTCATGCATCCTCCGATGGCGGCGCTGAATCCGACCCAGGCCACCGCGGCCCAGGAGAAGAAGCCTCGTCGCGAAACCTCGTCGGTCGCTTTGGGAGCCGGCTTGGCCGCCGGTTTCGCAGCGGGCTTCGCTGCCGCCTCGGCAGCGGGCTTCGCCGGAGTCTCGGGGTTCTCGTTCGCCTGGTCAGCCATGAAACCTGGTTTCCTCCCGCCGAGCGTCGACCTCGGCCTCAGCCTCCCGACCTATGCTGCGGATCACTCTATGCGAGGGCCCCACGGCAACGCCGCTCCGGACGTAGCCGGAGCCGCTACAGCCGCTCGAATCGGTGTCGAATAGGGCGCGCTCACAAGTAGCCCGGGTCTGGGATGACGCATTCTCCCCACCCGCCAAACCACTGTCAAGTTTGGCCCGACGCGCCCGCGGACACCGCCTCGACGGCCTTGCGCGCCTCGATCGCCGCCTGTCTGACCTTGAGGCTTGGGTCGCTCTCCTCGAGCGGCGCCAGCGTCTCCAGGGCGCCAGTGCCCTGCAGGGCGGTCAGCGCTTCGACCGCCGAGATCATCGCGTCCTCCTGCTGCTCCGGGGTGATATCGGGGACCTGGGCGAGAAGGCTGCGATCGAGCATACGCTCGAGAACCGGCACAGCGGCCTCGTTGCCGAGCCGGGCCAGCGAAAGAGCCGCGTTCCACCGGACATCGGCGACCGGGTCTTCGAGCAGACGGACCAGCTCGTCGGTGGCGGCGAGCTGGCCCAGCTCACCCAACGCGTACGCGGCCGTCTTGCGGATTCCGGGATCGGAGTCTCCGAGCGCGGCGGTCAGCGGCTCGAGCGCGGCGGGGTCACCGAGGGCTCCGAGACCCCACAGGGCGTAGATGCGCAGCTGCGAGTCGTCGTCGTCCAGCGTATCGACGAGGAGGGGGACAGCCTCGGGGGCCTTGGAGTAGCCGAGTACGAGCGCCAGGTAGCGACGCATCTCCTCGTCCTCGGACTCTTCGAAGAGCTGTAGCAGCTCGGCCTTGACCCCCGGCTCTCCTTCGAGGGCGTCCGGATCGGCGATCAGGATCTTCGACATCTCGTAGGCGGCCTGGGCGCGCCGCGGCCGCCAACCCGATCGCATGTCGTTGAGATAGTCGGAGATGGTGTTCGACTCGTAGGCGATCCAGCCGAATCCGATGAAGACCAGAACGCTGGCTATGACGACCAGAAGGGGAACGACGAACAGCCCCAGGAAACGGCGCAGGGCGCTGTCCTGGAAGTCCGCCATCGGCTGGTCTTCAGACGGCAGATCAGGTGCGTCGTCACCGACTTCCTGGAGGACTTCTTCGAGCTCTGAGTCGCTCATCGGGCGACGAGCTTACCCGATTCCCCTCCCCCGGCGGCCCCTATTTCGCGGGTTGGCGATTCTCTTCTTCCCCTTCGGGACTACTTTGTGAAACTATTCACAAACCCGCACTTGTGCGGCCCCCGACGGTTCGGTATCTTGACCGCACCTCGGCAGCAGAATCTCCTTCCGACCGATGGCTCAGATCTTCCATCGCAGCACGAACACGCTCACGCGGGTCACCATTTTCGGTGCGCTCTTCTTCGTGGTCGCGCTGGGTGCCGGCTTCGCCATCATCGATCGCTCGCCGTACCAGACACGCGAGGGTGTCGTGCGCCTGCAGCCCGTTCCGTTCAGCCACGCGCATCACGTCTCGGGGCTCGGAATCGACTGCCGCTACTGCCACACCTCGGTCGAGAAGGCGGCCTTCGCCGGGATTCCTCCGGCGGCCACCTGCATGAACTGCCACAAGCAGATCTGGTCCGATAGCGAGATGCTCGAGCCGGTGCGCGAGAGCTTCGCCACCGGAGAGCCGATCCGCTGGACGCGGATCCACGATCTGCCCGACTACGTCTATTTCGACCACTCGATCCATATCGCCAAGGGCGTCGGTTGTGTCTCTTGCCACGGCCGGGTCGATCAGATGCCACTGATGAGCCAGGGCTCCTCACTCCAGATGATCTGGTGTCTCGAGTGCCACCGCGAGCCCGAGCGCCACCTGCGCCCCGTCGACCAGGTCTTCTCGATGACCTGGCAGGCCGAGGATCAGATCGCCCTCGGCACTGAGCTCGCCGCGGCGCACGACGTCCAGAGCCGGATCAGCTGCAGCTCCTGTCACCGATGAGCAAGGACGACATGACCCAACGCCCCGGCGACGACAAGATCTGGCGCAGCCTCGACGAGCTCGAGCAGGCACCCGACTTCGAGGAGTGGCTCCACCGCGAATTCCCCCGCCAGGCCGCGGTCTGGCCGGAGGGTCTCGACCGGAGGGGCTTCCTCACCCTGAGCGGCGCCTCGCTCGCTCTCGCCGGCCTGACGGCCTGCACGCGCCAACCGCTCGAGAAGATCGTGCCCTGGGGCGAGCAGCTCGAGTACATCGTTCCCGGTGAGCCGCTCTTCTTCGCCACCGGGCTCACCCTCGGCGGCTACGCGGCCGGCGTCCTGGCCGAGAGCCACGCCGGTCGCCCGACCAAGATCGAGGGCAACCCAGAGCATCCCGCCAGCCTCGGGGCCACCGACGTCTTCAGCCAGGCCTCGATCCTCGGCCTGTACGACCCGGATCGTTCGAAGAACGTCCTGCAACTGGGCCGGATCCGTACCTGGAGCACGTTCGTCTCCGAGACCAAGCGCGCCGTCGCGGCGCTCGAGGCGCTCTCCGGAGCCCGCATCCGCTTTCTCACCGAGACCACCACGTCGCCCTCCTTCGCGGCGCAGATGCGCGGCCTGCTCGAGGCCTATCCTCTGGCCCGCTGGATCCAGTACGACCCCGCCAGCTCCGACGAGCGACGTGCCGCGAGCGAAGCGGCCTACGGCCGGGCGGTCGAATCCGTCTTCGATCTCACCAAGGCCGATCGCGTCCTGGCGCTCGATTCCGACTTCCTGACCTCCGGGCCCGGCAGCGTGCGCGACGCGCGCGACTTCGCCGATCGCCGGCGACCCGAAGCGGGCGAGATGAACCGCCTCTACTGTCTCGAATCGACGCCGACGTCGACCGGGACCATGGCGGATCACCGCATGGCCGCCCCGACCGACCAGATCGGCCGTTTCGCCGTCGCCCTCGCCGGACGCCTCGGCGTTCCCGGCATCGACGGCGGTGCCGGCATCGACGGCGAGCTCGCCGAGTGGCTCGAGGCGGTCGCTCACGATCTCGAGACCCACACGGGCCGCTGCCTCGTCGTCGCCGGCGAGCAGACCTCGAGCGAGCTTCAACTGCTGGCGCTGGCGATCAACGAACACCTGGGAAATCGCGGCGAGACCCTCCTGGTCCTCGAGCCCGTCGAGGCCGAACCGGGCCAGCAGACCGAGGCACTCGCCCAGCTCGTCGCCGACATGGAGGCGGGCGAGGTCGACGTGCTCGTGGTCGCGGGCGGCAATCCGGTCTACAACGCCCCGGCCGAGCTCGCCTTCGCCGAGGCGATGCTCAAGGTCAACCGGCGCATCCACCTCGGTCTCTACAACGACGAGACCGCCGAGTACTGCCAGTGGCACATCCCGCAGGCGCACGAGCTCGAGAGCTGGGGCGACGCTCGCTCCCAGGACGGCACGGTAACGCCGCAGCAGCCGCTCATCGAGCCGCTCTACAGCGGCCGTACGCCAGGCGAGCTCATGTCGATCTTCGAGGCCGACGGCCCGCGGCAAGGCGAGCAGATCGTCAAGGACTACTGGAGCGAGCAGAGGGCCGACGACGACTTCGACGCCGAGTGGCGCCGTTGGCTCCACGACGGGATGATCCCCGACACCGGCTCCGCCCCGGTCTCGGACGCTCTGCGCACCGACGGCCTGGCGGCGGCGACCGCGACACTCGTGGCGGCACCGCAGGCGAGCCCAGGCAGCCCGGAGCTCACCTTCCGTCCGGACCCGACGGTCTGGGACGGCCGCTACGCGAACAACGCCTGGCTGCAGGAGTGTCCCAAGCCGCTGACCAAGCTCACCTGGGACAACGCCCTGCTGATCTCGCCAGAGCTGGCGCACGAAAAGGGCATCGAGACCGAGCAGATGATCTCCGTCGCCGTGGGCGGACACTCGGTCGAGGCCGCCGCCTGGATCCACCCGGGACAGGCCGCCGGTACCGTGACGCTGCACCTCGGCTACGGGCGCAGCCGCGCTGGTCAGGTCGGCACCGACAAGGGCTTCAACGCCTACGCGCTGCGCACCGCCGAGACCCGCTGGCAGGCACACGGCGTGAGCCTCGCCCCGACCGGCGCCAGCTACGCCCTCGCCTCGACCCAGCTCCACCACAGCATGGAGATCGAGGGCAGGGAGTCCGGAAAGCGCCACCTCGTACGCACCGGGACGCTCGAGACGTTCGAGAACGAGCCCGATTTCGCCCAGCACATGGGTCACAAGCCGGCCGACGACATGAGCATGTTCCCGGCCTGGGAGTACAACGACAACGCCTGGGGCATGGCGATCGACCTCAACGCCTGCACCGGCTGCAACGCCTGCGTCATCAGCTGCCAGGCCGAGAACAACATTCCCGTCGTCGGCAAGGAGCAGGTCGCCATGGGGCGCGAGATGCACTGGATGCGCATCGACCGCTACTACCAGGGCGGCCTGGCGGCTCCGACGATCCATCACCAGCCGGTGATGTGCATGCACTGCGAGAGCGCGCCGTGCGAGGTCGTCTGCCCAGTCGCCGCCACCGTCCACTCGGACGAGGGTCTCAACGACATGGTCTACAACCGTTGCGTCGGGACCCGCTACTGCGCCAACAACTGCCCCTACAAGGTCCGGCGCTTCAACTTCTTCCTCTACAACGACTGGGATACCCCGGTTCTCGATCTGATGCGCAACCCCGACGTCACCGTTCGCTCGCGCGGCGTCATGGAGAAGTGCAGCTACTGCGTGCAGCGCATCAACAGGGTCAGGATCGCCGCCCGGCGTGAGGACCGCCCCATCACCGACGGCGAAGTCCGCACCGCCTGCCAGGAGGTCTGTCCCAGCGAGGCGATCGTCTTCGGCGACATCAACGACGAGAGCTCACGGGTCCACGAGGCCAAGGCCAGAGATCGCAACTACGGCATCCTCGAGGACCTCAACACGCGGCCCAGGACCACCTACCTGGCCAAGGTGACCAACCCCAACCCGGCGCTCGCGCCGAGTGGTGGAGAGGAAGCGCACCACTGATGGCCAGGCAGCCCGAGATCAAGCCCGCGGTCGTCGCCCCCGGACACACTCCGGCGTCGGTGACGGACCAGATCAGCTCGGTCGTCCTCCGCAAGACGCCGCGCTGGTGGTATGCCGCCTTCGGCCTCTCGTTCTTCGGCGTCATGGCGCTGATGATGGCGCTGACCAAGCTGGTCGTCGAAGGAACGGGAATCTGGGGCCTGAACGCCCCGGTCGGCTGGGGTTTCGCCATCATCAATTTCGTCTGGTGGATCGGTATCGGTCACGCCGGAACCCTGATCTCGGCCATCCTGCTGCTCTTCCGCCAGGAATGGCGGACATCGATCAACCGTTTCGCCGAGGCCATGACGCTCTTCGCCGTGGCCTGTGCCGGGATCTTCCCGCTCATCCACGTCGGGCGTCCCTGGCTCGCCTACTGGCTGCTCCCCTACCCGAACAGCATGGGGATGTGGCCCCAGTTCCGCAGCCCTCTTCTGTGGGACGTCTTCGCCGTCTCCACCTACGCCACGGTGTCGCTGCTCTTCTGGTACGTCGGTCTGATCCCCGATCTGGCGACCCTGCGCGACCGGACGCAGAAGCGTTTCAAGCAGGTCGTCTATGGCCTGCTGGCGATGGGCTGGAGGGGATCGGCCACCCACTGGCACAACTACGAGACCGCCTATCTCCTGCTCGCCGGACTGGCCACGCCGCTGGTCGTCTCGGTTCACACGGTGGTGTCGTTCGACTTCGCCGTCGGGGTCGTCCCCGGCTGGCACGCGACGATCTTCCCGCCCTACTTCGTGGCCGGCGCCATCTTCGCCGGATTCGCCATGGTCATCACCCTGGCGGTACCCCTGCGGGCGATCTTCCGACTGGGCGACTTCATCACCCTGCGCCACATCCAGAACATGGCCAAGGTCATGCTCGCCACCGGGCTGATCGTCGTCTACGGCTACATGGTGGAGATCTTCATCGCCTGGTACAGCGGCAATCAGTTCGAGCAGTTCATGATCGTCAACCGCATCACCGGACCGTATCGAAACCACTGGTACGCGCTGATCCTCTGCAACGCCCTGGTGCCTCAGCTTCTGTGGAGCCGCACGCTGCGCCGCAAGCCGGTCATCGTCTGGTTCGTGGCGATGTTCGTCAACGTCGGCATGTGGCTCGAGCGCTTCATCATCGTCATCACGAGCATGCACCGCGATTTCCTGCCCTCCTCGTGGGGGATGTACTCGGGCACCTTCTGGGACTGGGCGACGTTCATCGGAACGATCGGTCTCTTCCTGGCGCTGCTGTTCCTGTTCATTCGCTTCCTGCCGATGATCTCGATCTTCGAGATGCGCACCATCCTGCCTGAGTCCGAGGCGTCGGCCGATACCGGGGAGGACGCCTCGTGAGCGAGCGCAAGACCCTCCCGATCTACGGCCTCATCGCCGAGTTCTCCTCGCGGCGCCAGCTGATCAACGCGGTCAAGCAGACCCGTGCGGCCGGCTACACCCGCATGGAGGCCTACACGCCGTACCCGATAGAGGAGCTCAACGAGGCCCTCGGGCATCACCACTCGAAGCTCCCCCTGATCGTGCTCGGAGGCGGCATCTTCGGCGCTCTCGGCGGCTTCGCCCTGCAGTACTGGGCCTCGGTGATCGCCTACCCGCTCAATATCGGAGGCCGGCCGCTCAACAGCTGGATCGCCTTCATTCCGGTCACCTTCGAGACCACCATCCTGTTCGCCGCCTTCGCCGCGGTTCTCGGGATGCTGGCGCTCAACCGCCTGCCGATGCCCTACCATCCGGTCTTCAGCGTGCGACGCTTCAAGCTCGCGTCCCGCGATCGCTATTTCCTGGCGCTCGACGCCCGCGATCCGATCTTCGACAAGGAGTCGACCTGGGCTTTCCTCGAAAGCCTCGGGCCGACGGAGGTGAATCGCCTTGATCCGTAGGGCACACCTCGTTCCGCTCCTGGTGGTCGGGGCCCTGGTCGGCTGTCGTCAGGACATGCACGACCAGCCCAAGTACCAGCCCCACGAAGAGAGCGACTTCTTCGCCGACGGGCTGGCGGGACGGCCGCAGATCGAAGGAACGGTCGCTCGCGGCCAGTTGACCGACGACCGGCTTCTCCACGAAGGACTCGACGCCGACGGCAACTTCGCCGAGGTCGTGCCGATTCCTCTCGATGCGGAGATGCTGGCACGTGGCCGCGTGGTCTACGACGTCTACTGCGCGCCCTGCCACGACCGCGCCGGCTCCGGCAACGGCATGATCGTCCGGCGTGGCTTCAAGCGCCCGGAGTCGTTCCACGCCACACGCCTGCGCGAATCGCCTCCCGGCTACTACTACCAGGTACTGGTGAACGGCTTCGGAGAAATGTCCGGCTACAAGTCGATGATCGACCTCGAAGACCGCTGGGCCGCGGTCGCCTACGTCCGCGCCCTTCAACTCAGCCAGGCCGTGCCCGCCGAGCAGCTCGACCACGCCGACCGCGCGGCGCTGGCCGCGGGTCCCGAGAGCGCAGAGGCCAACGAAAGCGAGGGGGCGCATTGAGCGAGACACGCTCCTGGGAGCCTCCGCGTGAGGTCCTCGCCGGACTCGGCAGGCGCTCGCTCATGTTCGGAGCGATCGGCGCGGTAGCCTCCGTGGCCGGCCTGTTCATCGACAGCGAGCAGTTCTTCCGTTCCTACCTGGTCGGCTGGCTGCTGTGGCTGGGAATCGCTCTCGGCTGCCTGGCGATCCTCCTGATCGACCATCTGGCCGGCGGACGCTGGGGGATCATGATCCGTCGCACCGTGGAGGCCGGCGCCTCGACGCTTCCGGCCCTCGGCGTGATGATGATTCCGGTCCTGCTCGGCCTGCCGAGCATCTTCTCCTGGGCCCGCCCCGAGGTCGTCGCCGCCGATCCGCTCATGCAGCAGAAGACCGTCTACCTGAATACGGGCTTCTTCATCGGCCGCGCCGTGCTCTACTTCGTCATCTGGTCGGGTTTCGCGCTGCTCATGCGCCGCATGTCGCTGCGACAGGACCAGACCGGCGACGCGATGATCGCCCAGCGCATGCGCACCATCGCCGCGCCGGCGCTCGGCCTGTTCTCGCTGGCGGCGACCTTCGCGTCGTTCGACTGGCTGATGTCGCTCGATCCGCACTGGTTCTCGAGCCTCTACGGCGTCTACTTCCTCGGCGGCATCGGCGTGTCGGGCTTCGCCTTCGTGATCCTGGTCGCCAGCATGCTGGCACGCCACGAGCCCCTCGGCTCGCTCTTCACCCGGACCCACTTCCACGACTACGGCAAGTTCCTGCTCGCCTTCGTGATGCTGTGGACCTACTTCGCCGTCTCCCAGCTGCTCATCATCTGGTCGGCGAATCTCCCCGAAGAGATCACCTGGTACCTCGACCGCCAGCAGGGCGGCTGGCTCTGGCTGTCGATCGCCATCGCCATCCTCCACTTCGCCCTGCCGTTCCTGATCCTCCTCTCCGCCGACATCAAGAAGAAGCCGCGGCGGCTGGCTTCGGTCGCCGTCCTGCTGATCGTGATGCGCTGGATCGACCTCTACTGGCAGGCCGCTCCGACGTTCTACGAGTCTCTGACCATCCACTGGCTCGATCTGACCACCGCAGTCGCCGTCGGCGGTTTGTGGCTGGCCCTGTTCTTCCGCCAGCTCGGGCTGCATCCCCTGCTGCCCGTCAAGGCGCCCAGGCTCGAGGAGGTTCTCGCCGATGACTGACGAGCGCCGAGCAGACACAGGACACGGGCCTGCAAAAGACAGCGAGCTCAACGTCAAGGCGATTCTGGGTACCGGCCTGGCCCTTCTGGTGGCGACGGCCCTCGGCATGGCGGTCTCGTGGTGGCTCTCGGTGGATCTGCGCGAGTACCTCGAGGGACACGATCCTCAGCCGCCGGCCCTGCGTGAGGCGCAGATACCCTGGGAGCCGCCCGGCCCGAGGCTGCAGACGAACCCGGCCGACGAGCTCGCGACGGCCAGGGCGGAAGAGGACGCACTCCTCGAGACCTACGAGTGGGGCAACGCGGACCAGACCGAGGCCAGGGTTCCGATCGAGCGCGGCATGGAGATCCTGCTCGAGAGCCGCCCGGGAGCCGAGGCCTTCGGTGACGCGGTGAGTCCCCACGGGAGCCCGGCCGAGGAGCAGAGCCCGGCGGAGAAGCAAAGTCCCGCTGGGCAGCAGAGTCCCACCGGGCAGGAGGCCAACGGTGGGTAGGCTCGCGACCGCCGCCGTGGGAGCGCTGGCGCTGGCCGCCGTGCCGGTGCAGGCGCAGAACTTCTACGAGGGCCTGCCCGCGCCCCTGCAACGCATCGCGTTCGAGCAGAAGCTGGGAGAGTCGGTCGACCTGTCGCTCACCTTCCGCGACGAAGCCGGCGAGCCCGTCAGTCTTCGAGATCTGGCGTCGAACCGACCGATGCTCCTGGCACTCGTCTACTACGACTGCCCGATGCTCTGCTCGCTGACCATGAACGGCATCGTCTCGAGCCTGAAGGCCGTCGAGCTCGACGCCGGGAGCGACTTCGAGGTCGTCGTTGCCAGCATCGACCCGGAAGAGGGGCCCGAGCTGGCTCGCGCCGCCAAGGCCCGCGCCCTCGAGAGCTACAAGCGGAAGGGCTCCGAGGCGGGTTGGCACTTCCTCACCGGCGATCAGGCCGAGATCGACGAGCTCGCCGAGTCCGTCGGCTTCAGCTACTCGCGCGACGAGGCCACGGGCGAGTTCGCCCACGCCGCGGGCATCGTGATCCTGACCCCCCAGGGCCAGGTCTCACGATATCTCCTCGGCATCGAGTACCCGGCCAAGGACGTTCGGCTCGCCCTGGTCGAGTCGTCGGACGAGAAGATCGGCACCCTGGTCGACCAGGCGCTGCTCTTCTGCTACCGCTACGACCCGGCAACGGGGACCTACAGCGCCGCGACGATGAACCTCGTTCGCCTCGGCGGCGCCGTGACCGTTCTGGTCATCATCACCTTCATCCTGTTGATGCTGCGGCGCGACCGTCGGGCCGCGCCATTCGGAGAGCCAGAGCATGTGGCCTGACCAGTTCCCGCTCTTCCCGGATCGAGCTTCGGAGTTGGCCGGAGAGGTCGACGCGCTCTT
The DNA here is from genome assembly GCA_965223875.1 of Candidatus Multivoradales bacterium. Lineage (GTDB taxonomy): Bacteria > Acidobacteriota > Thermoanaerobaculia > Multivoradales > JAHEKO01 > CBDCXS01. The sequence goes on from OZ245024.1 coordinate 1,820,924, forward strand.
CTTCTTCACTCTCGGGTTGACGGCGTTCTTCACGGTGTTCATCGCCGTGCTGGTGGTCTACCTCGCAGCCCGCTACCGGCGGCGCGCACCCGGCGACGTCGGCGAGCCGACCAAGGAGCCCGCCTGGCTCGAGATCACCTGGTCGGTCATCCCCCTCGCGATCCTGATGTTCATGTTCGCCTGGGGCGCCAAGGTCTATTTCCAGATGAACCGGCCGCCCGCCGACGCGCGCGAGTACTTCGTCGTCGGCAAGCAGTGGATGTGGAAGTTCCAGCACCCCGAGGGACATCGCGAGATCAACACGCTGCACGTTCCCGTTGGCGAGCCGATCAAGCTCACCATGGGCTCGGAGGACGTCATCCACTCGTTCTTCCTTCCCGAGTTCAGAGTCAAGAAAGACGTCATCCCGGGGCGCTTCACCACGCTCTGGTTCGAGGCCGACAAGACCGGCACCTACCGGCTCTTCTGTGCCGAGTACTGCGGCGGGGAGCACTCCCTGATGATCGGCTCGTTGGTCGTCATGGAGCCCGAGGAGTACGCCCGCTGGCTGGCTCAGGAAGAACCGCAGGAAACGATGGCGATGAGCGGCGAGCAGCTCTTCTCCAAGTACGTCTGCGACACCTGCCACAAGCCCGACTCGGCGGCACTGGCACCGATCCTCGACGGCCTCTTCGAGCGCCAGGTCACCCTCGCCGACGGACGCACCTTCCCCGCCGACATGGACTACGCGAGGCGCTCCATTCTCGACCCGGGCGAAGAGCTCGTCGAGGGATACAACGCCGTCATGCCGACCTATCGCGGACAGATCAATGAAGAAGAGCTCGTCCAGCTCCTGCAGTACCTCCGGTCCCTGACCGAGAGTGCCGCTGGGGACGAAGCTCAAGCCCCGGACGACGGGGAGTCCCAGGAATGAACGATCAGCAGGCACCTCCCACCCCAGACGGCCCCCAGAATCCGACGGGCACCGTCCCCCCGGGTCAGCGGCGATCCCACTATCTGAACGCCGCATACGGCGCCAAGTCCTGGTTGCTGACGCGCGACCACAAGCGCATCGCGATCCTCTATCTGATCTCGATCAGCGCCTTCTTCCTCATCGGCGGCCTGCTGGCCGTCTGGATCCGCCTCGAGCTGATGACCCCGGGGCCGGACATGGTGCAGCCGGACACCTACAACCGGCTGTTCACCATGCACGGGGTCATGATGATCTTCTTCTTCCTGATCCCGGGGATCCCGGCGGTGCTGGGGAACTTCCTCGTGCCGCTGATGATCGGGGCCAGGGATCTGGCGTTCCCCAAGCTCAACCTGGCGAGCTGGTACATCTTCAACATCGCTGGGCTCTTCGGCCTCTGGGCGATGCTCAACGGTGGTGTCGACACGGGCTGGACCTTCTACACCCCGTTCTCCACCACGTTCTCCAACTCGCACGTCATCGCGACGGCGCTCGGCGCCTTCATCGCCGGCTTCGCCTCGATCCTGACCGGGCTGAACTTCATCGTCACCATCCACCGGATGCGCGCTCCGGGCCTGACCTGGTTCCGCCTGCCGCTGTTCATCTGGTCGCACTACGCCACCTCGGTCATCATCCTGCTCGGCACGCCGGTCGTGGCGATCACCATCCTGCTGGTAGCCGCGGAGCGCCTCCTTCACATCGGCATCTTCGATCCGGCGATCGGCGGCGATCCGATCCTCTTCCAGCACCTCTTCTGGTTCTACTCGCACCCGGCGGTCTACATCATGATCCTGCCGTCGATGGGCATCATCTCGGAGCTGGTCACGGCGTTCTCGCGCAAGCGGATTTTCGGCTACAAGGTCGTCGCCCTGGCCTCGATCGCGATCGCGGCGCTCGGCTTCCTGGTCTGGGCCCATCACATGTACACGACGAGCATGTCGGAGTACGCGGCGGCCGTCTTCTCGATCCTGACCATGCTGGTCGCGGTGCCATCGGCGGTGAAGGTCTTCAACTGGAGCGCGACCCTCTACAAGGGCTCGGTCTCCTTCGATACCCCGATGCTCTACGTGCTCGGGTTCTTCGGTCTCTTCACCATCGGTGGCCTGACCGGAGCGATGCTCGCGACGCTGGGCATCGACCTCCACGTCCACGACACCTACTTCGTGGTGGCGCACTTCCACTACGTGATGGTCGGCGGCACGATGATGGGATACCTCGGCGGCCTGCACTTCTGGTGGCCGAAGATCACCGGAAGGCTCTATCCGGTCTTCTGGTCGAAGCTCGCCGCCCTGATCGTCTTCGTCGGCTTCAACCTGACCTTCTTCCCCCAGTTCATCCTCGGCTACATGGGAATGCCGCGCAGGTACCACGTCTACCCGCCCGAGTTCCAGGTGCTCAACGTGATGTCCTCCGCCGGCGCGACGATCCTGGGGATCGGATTCCTCATCCCCACCATCTATCTGATCTGGTCGATGCGCTACGGCAAGCGCGCCAGCTCGAACCCGTGGGGAGCCTACGGCCTCGAGTGGGAGACCACGTCGCCGCCTCCAACCCACAACTTCCTCGAGACACCGGTCGTCGAGAACGAGGCGTACCACTACCCCTCGATGGTCGACAAGCTCGCTGGAAAGGCCGAACATCATGGCTGAGCCCGGCGTCAGAGAGACCAAGGCCTACGGCCTGCAGCACCACTTCGACTCCTTCGAGCAGCAACAGGAGGCGTCGTACGTCGGCATGTGGGCCTTCCTGGTCACCGAGATCCTCTTCTTCGGAGGCGTCTTCGTCGCCTACCTGGTCTACAGGACGGCCAATCCTCAGGCGTTCGCCGCAGCCTCGAACGCCCTCGACATCAAGTGGGGGACGATCAACACGGTCGTCCTCATCGGCTCGAGTCTCACCATGGCTCTCGCCGTATGGGCGGCGCAGACGGGCCGCAGGAAGGCCACCGTCGGTTACCTGATGGCGACCCTGGTCCTGGGCAGCACCTTCCTCGGGATCAAGGCGATCGAGTACTCGCACAAGTTCCACGAGCACCTCTTCCCGGGACCGAGCTTCCACTGGGACGGCCGCTACGCCGACGGTGCCCATATGTTCTTCAACCTCTACTTCGTGATGACCGGCCTGCACGCGCTTCACATGGTGATCGGTGCCGGGCTCATCATCGCGACGGCGATCCTGGCCTGGAAGGGCCGCTTCTCGCCCCAGAACCACAACTTCGTCGAGGGCGTGGGGCTCTACTGGCATTTCGTCGACATCGTCTGGATCTTCCTCTTCCCGCTCCTCTACCTCCTCGGGAGGTCGTAGAACCATGTCGGCCAAAGTCACCAGCCCGATCGCCTACCTCGGGGTCTTCGCGGCCCTCATGGTTCTGACCGTCCTCACCGTGTGGGTGGCGTTCCAGGACCTCGGAGCTTTCAACGACCTGGTCGCCATGACGATCGCCTTCACCAAGACCTGCCTGGTCGTCTGGATCTTCATGGGCATGCGCAACGGATCGCCCCTGGCCAGGCTGATGGCCGTCGGCGCCTTCCTCTGGCTGATCTTCCTCTTCGCGCTGACCCTGGCCGACTACTGGACCCGCGGCTTCCTCGGCTAGGCCCCGCGGCAAGGGTCGCCGAGGGAGCGCGGCTCCCGGCACCTGCCGCCGTCAGACCTCGAAGCGGTAACCCATCCCGTGCACCGTCAAGATGTGCCGTGGCTTGGTGGGATTGGGCTCGATCTTGCGCCGCAGAGAGGCGACATGGACATCGACCGTGCGCGTCGCCGGAGTCGCGTCGTAGCCCCAGACCTTGTCGAGCAGCTCGTCGCGCGAGACCACCTGGCCGCGATGCTCGATCAGATAGGCGAGCAGCTTGTACTCGAGGCCGGTCAGATCGATCGGCTCCGCATGGCGGCGCACCTCGGCACGGCGGAAGTCGACCCGCACCTCCCCGAAGACGAAGGCGCCGCTGCCGGCCAGTGACCGGGCCGAGCGCCGCAGCAGGGCCTCGACGCGGGCGAGCAGCTCCATCATCTCGAAGGGCTTGGTCATGTAGTCGTCGGCCCCTAGCTTGAGCCCCACGACCTTGTCGGTGAGCTGTGAGCGAGCGGTCAGCATCAGGACCGGCGTGTCGATGCCCTGCTGGCGCAGGTCGCGGCAGATATCGAGCCCGCTGCGGCCCGGCAGGGCGATGTCGAGCACCAGGAGGTCCCACGACCCCGAGCGCGACAGCTCCCAACCCTCCTCGCCGTCCATCGCGGCCTCGACCTCGTGGCCCTCGGCGCGCAGCCGATCGGTCAGCGTCAGCACCAGCGACGCCTCGTCCTCGACGACGAGGATCCTCCTCGTGGCCGTCAACGGCGCCTCCCCGCGGCCGGCAGCAGCACGGCGAAGGTGGTGCCCGACGAGCCGGTGTCCTCGAGCAGGAGCAGCCCGCCCATCGCCTCCACCAGCTCGTGCGCCACGGCCAGTCCGAGGCCACTGCCGTGGACGTGGGACGAGGTCACCCCCCGGCCGCGGTAGAACGGCTCGAAGATGCGCCGCGCTTCGTCGCGGCCGATCCCGGGCCCCCGGTCGCGCACCCGGAGCCGCACCTTCCCGTCGACGTCCAGGTCCGCCTCGACACCGATCCAGACACTGTCGCCACCGTACTTCAGAGCGTTGTCGATCAGATTGCCCAGTACCCGTCGCAGACCGAGCGGGTCGCCCCAGGCCTCGGGCAGGTCATCCGCCAGGCGCTCTTCGACCTCGACGCCGGCCTGACGGATCGCCCAGCGCCGATCGTCGAGCGCTTCGCCCAGCACGGCGCCGGCGTCGAAGCTCGTCAAGCGCGGACGCTCGGAGCGTCCCATGCCGGCGAAGTCGAGGACCTGCCCGATCATCGCGGTGAGACGTTGTCCCTCGCCGCGAATCATCTCCCCGTAGCGTCTCACCTGGCCGGCCTCCGAGACGACGCCGTCGGCGAGGTTCTCCGCCGCGGAGGTGATCGCGGCGAGCGGCGTGTTCAGCTCGTGAGTGACGCCGGCGACGAAGTCGACCCTCTGCTCCCCCAGGCGCCCCGCCTGCCGCGCGGTACGCAGGAGCAGCAGCGTCGCGGTACCGAGAACGAGAAGCGTGCCGAGAACGACCAGGCCGTTGGCCAGGCGCGCCCGCGACACCGCCGCCTCGAGAGAACCCTCGACCCGGGACATGGCCAGGAGCCACGGCCCGCCACGTCCACGCTCGACCCTCCACTCGTACGCCGGATCCTCTCCCTCGACGATCTCGGCTGGGGGACCTACCTCGGCTTGGGGCCCGGCGCCGACCCGCTCGCCGCGCCCCAGCGACCACCGCAGCTCCGGGAAGGGGTGCACCACGAGCACCGGCCGCGCCGCGTCCCATGCGTCACCCCGTCGGCGCTCGACGTCCGCCGTGGCGAAGAGCGGCGCCGCCCCCGCCTCTTCGCCGTAGAGCGCTACGACGATGTCCGAGACCGAGTCGCCCAGGTGGCTGGCGACGAGATCGGGCACGAACCGCTCGCGCAGCACCTCCTCGTCGAGCACCAGGAGAACGCCCCCCTCGGGAGGCTGCGAACCCTGCCCCGGCTTCCCCCGGGGCCGGGCCTCGGGTCGCGAGCGGCCCCGGCGCATCAGGATGTCCAGCGGCACCACGACCGTCAGGGGGTCTTCCAGGATCGGCGTTCTCTCGGTCTCCGGTGGTGCGAGCTCCGGTGGTTGAGCCGCCAGGTTCAACAGCTCTTCGACAAGGCCGGCGGGAAGACGCTCGTGTCGAAGCTCCGGTCCCGCCTCGTCCAGACGCAGCGGCTGCGTGCCGCGCTCGACGAGGTAGACGTCCGAGATCAGGTCCGGCTCGAAGGCCGAGTCCCTGAAGCGGCTCCAGCTCTCCGCCAGCCTCTCCGCCTTGCGGCCGCGTGCCAGGCCGTCGCGATAGACGAAGGAGAAGAAGGCCCGGCTGATCTCGAGGTCGACGTCGCGCGCGATCCGATCCGCCGCGTGCACCATGTTCCGGCGCAGGCTCTCTTCCTGGGCTCGCGTCACCGCGCCCAGCCAGCGGAACTGCAGCGCGCCGAGCACGACGAGCAGCAACAGCATCAGCAGGGCCAGCCCGAGAGCGAATCGTTGACTGTCGGCGACCCTCATCTGAACCCGTCCGGACCTCCGGCAGTCTAGCAGCGCCGGGCGTGCCAAGCGCCTCTGCCACAAGGGTTTACATCCCTTACAAGGTCCTTGCGCAGGCTTGAATACCCCTGGAGCGGAAGCGCCGTACTCTGTAGTCGAACGCCGCGAGCATCGCCGGCGCCGGGTTCAAACCGACCGACCAATCAACCCAGAGGAGATGGACATGAAACCGACACACCTGGCAATCATCCTGCTGAGCGTCATGGCGCTCGTCATCGCACCCGCGATCGCCCAGCCGCCCGGAGGTCCCGGAGGCCCTGGGAGCTCCAGAGGCTTTGGAGACTCCGACGACGGAGAGACCACGCGCCGGCACGGGCGCGGGCACGACTTCGTCGTCGAGTACCTGGAGCTCGACGACGAGCAGAAGGCCGAGTGGGAGGCTCTTGCTGAGTCCCAACGTTCGCTCGCTCGAGACTCGATGGCGCAGATGAGAGACCTTCGCGCCGACATCGAAGCACAGCTCGAGTCCGGGTCTCCCGACGCCGCCTCGATCGGACAGGCGGTCATCGAGACCCATGCCCAGCGCGAGAGCCTGAAGGCGCTGCACGAGGACTTCCACGAGCGCTTCAGCGCGATCCTGCGCTCCGACCAGCTCGAGCGCTGGGAAGCTCTGCAGGCTCTCCGTGAGACCCGTGGCGATCGCGGCCGCCGTCACCACCGGGCGGCCAAGGGCCTCGGCGGCGGACCGCACGGACGCAGATCGCGCTCCGACGCCGACCCCGTCCGATGAGACCCCGTCCGATGAGACCCCGTCCGATGAGACCCCGTCCGGTGACCGCGGTCCGGTAGCCGGCGGTCCCATCGGCCGAGATCCGACCCCAGGGGCCCCGACGAGCTGGCAACCACGGGGCGTCCGCCTTCCGCTCGCTCTGCGGCGGGAGGTCGGGCGCCCCTCTCCCACGATTCCGCCGGCAGGTCATCCAGGTCCGTGTGCTAGCCTGCCGAGCCGATGACCAAGAGCATTCCGGAACGGCTGAACATCGCGGACTACTTCCTGACCGATCGACTCGAGGAGGGGAACGGCGATCGAGTCGCCCTCCGGCTGCCGGACGGGAATCGCACCTACGCCGAGGTCGAGAGCCTCGCGGCCCGCTTCGCTCGCGCCCTGCGTGAGATCGGGGCCCGGTCCGAGGAGCGCGTCATGATCGCGCTGCCCGACGGCGCCGAGTGGGTCGGCGCGTTCTTCGGCGTCCTGAAGCTCGGCGGCGTTGTCGTGATGGTCAATCCCGGCCTCAAGCCCGAGGCGCTGACGGCTCTCCTCGACTACGTCGAGCCGCGCTGGGCCGTGGTCGGTGCGAGCGCCGGCGAGACATTCATCGACGCCTGCTCACACGCCGCCACGCCGCCGCGACTGATCTCGGTAGGAGGAGAGATCGAGGGCGCGGCCTCCTGGGAGGACGCCGCTCCGGACGCCGACGAGCCGTTCGACGCCGTCGAGCGACACCGTGACGACGCCGCCATCTGGCTCTTCTCGGGAGGCACGACCGGGGTCCCCAAGGGCGTCGTGCAGCGGCAGGAGTCGTTCATCAACACCACCGAGCTCTACGCCAAGGCGGCGCTCGGCTACGGGCCGGAGGATGTGACGCTCTCGGTGCCGAAGCTCTACTTCGGATACGCCACCGGCTCCAACCTTCTCTTCCCGTTCTCGGTCGGCGCCAGCACGGTGCTCTTTCCGGAGCACCCGACGGCGGAAGTTCTCTTCGAGCAGATCGCCCGGCACCGCCCGACCATCCTGGTCAACGTACCGACGATGATCAATCAGATGGTCGCCCACCCGTCGGCGGCGGAGCAGGACTTCTCGAGCCTCCGCTTCGCCACTTCGGCCGGCGAGGCCCTTCCGGTTCCCCTCTACGAGCACTGGAAGGAGATCTTCGGCGTCGAGCTTCTCGACGGGCTGGGAACCGCCGAGATGTGGCATGTCTTCGTCAGCAACCGCCCCGGTCACGTCAAGCCGGGGACCCTCGGTCAGCCGGTCGACGGCTTCGAGCTCAAGGTCGCCGACGACGACGGTCGCGAGCTGGCGCGCGGCGAGATCGGCAAGATGTGGGTCCGCGGCGACTCCCTGGCGATCGCCTACTGGCGCCACGCCGCCAAGAGCGCCGAGTCCTTTCGCGGTGAGTGGTTCGTCGGCGGCGACCTGGTCAGCCAGGACGACGACGGCTACATCACCTACTGCGGCCGCGGCGACGACGTTCTCAAGGTATCCGGCAAGTGGCTGGCGCCGCAGGAGGTCGAGAGCTGCCTGATGCGGCACGCGGCGGTGCGCGAATGCGCCGTGGTCGGTGTCGAGAACGCCCAGGGACTCACCAAGCCCGTCGCCTTCGTCACCCTGAAGGCGGAGGCGACCGAGGACGACTTGAAGCAGCACGTGCTCGATCGGCTCGACGCCTACAAGCACCCGCGCCGGGTCCTCCTCCTCGACGACATGCCCCGCACCCACCTGGGCAAGATCGATCGCGGCAAGCTCAAAGAGATGGCCGGCGAGGACGGCGAGAGCGGCTAGCCGCCTCCTTCAGCGGCCGGCCTCTCAACCGAGGTGCCGGCGGAGCCAATCGGGAACCGGAACCTTCTGGAGGCGCTCGAGGTCGCTCGCCACGGTCACCGTCCGCGCCCGGGTGCGCACCGTCTCCTCTCCCGCCGCCCGCAAGGTGTAGAGCCACTCGACGGAGGTGGTGCCGACGCGCCCGATGGCGATCTCCATCTCGATCCGGTCGCCGTAGCGAAACGGCATCAGGTAGTCGACCTCGAGCCGCACCGTCGGGAGACCGAACTGGCGCTCGACGGTCAGCTCCGCGTAGTCGATACCGACCACCTCGTCGAAGAAGCGCTCCATTCCGACATGCAGGTAGTGCGGGTACCTCGGGTAGTAGACGATGCCGGCCGAGTCGATATCGCCGAAGCGGACGATGATTGTCGTCTTGAAGGCCATCGGATCACCGCGCCCCGTCTCAGGGTCGGGGCCAGCGACCCGCCAGGTACTGCCCCGGCCACTCGACATCGGGGAAGTCGTATCTCGCGGCGGCCTCGAGCGTCAGGTAGGGCTCGCGCAGATGCGGTCGCGCCATCACCGCCAGGTCGGCGCGCCCGGCGGCGATGACCGTGTTGGCGTGATCCGCCCCGAGCAGGGCACCCACGGCCATCACCGGGATACCCACCTCGTGCCGGATGCGATCGGCGAAGGGAACCTGGTACATCCGCCCGTAGACGGGCTTCGAGTCGGGCGAGTTGCCGCCCGAGGAGACGTCGATCATGTCGCAGCCCGCCTCCTTCAGCCGGCGGGAGAGCTCGACGGACTCCTCCGGCGTCGTACCGGCGTCACCCATCCAGTCGGTCGCCGAGATCCGCACCGAGATCGGCTTGCCCTCCGGCCAGGCGGCGCGAACGGCCTCGAAGATCTCCATCGGGTAGCGCATGCGGTTCTCGAGGCTCCCGCCGTACTCGTCGTCTCGCAGGTTGGACAGCGGACAGAGGAAGCTCGAGAGCAGGTAGCCGTGAGCGAAGTGGAGCTCGATCCAGTCGAAGCCCGCCTCGTTCGACATCACCGTCGAGCGGACGAAGGCGTCGCGCACCTCATCCATGTCGGCTCGGGTCATCTCGCGCGGTGCCGGCCACTCCGGACGGAACGGCACGCTCGACGGGCCCAGCGTCTCCCAGGCACCCCGGTCTCCGGTCAGGGGAATGTCCTCGGCGCCATCCCACGGGTGGTGGACCGAGCCCTTGCGTCCGGCGTGCGCCAGCTGAACCCCGATCGCGGCCGCCGAACGCTGGTGGACGAAATCGACCACACGCCGCCACGACTCGACGTGCTCCGGCGCGTACATCCCGGCGCACCCCGGCGTGATCCGCCCCTCGGGCGTCACGTTGGTCATCTCCGTCAGGACCAGCCCCGCACCACCGATCGCCCGGCTGCCGAGGTGAACGAGATGCCAGTCGTTCGGAGTCCCGTCCTCGGCCGAGTACTGACACATCGGGCTCACCACCACCCGGTTGGCGAGCGTCAGCTGGCGCGCCTCGAACGGGGTGAAGATCGGCGGTGGCGCCTTTCCCTCCGACGAGAGCGGGGCCCCCGCCTGCTGGCGGAACCACTCGTGGACGCCCGCGACCAACTCGGGGTCGCGGGACGCCAGGTTCTCGTAGGTGATCTGCTTCGAGCGCGTCATCAGGTTGAAGGTGAACTGGGTCGGGTGCTGGTTCATGTAGCGGGCGGAGTTCTCGAACCACTCCATACTCGTCTGGGCGGCCTTCTGGAGCTTCAGCCCGTCGACCCAACGCGCCTCCTGGTAGGCCTCCAGGGCCTCCGGTACCCGGTCGGTGCCGTACTCCTCGAAGGCGTCGGCGAGGACCACCGCGTCCTCCATCGCGAGCTTGGTGCCGGAGCCGATCGAGAAGTGCGCCGTATGCGCCGCGTCACCGACGAGGAGGACATTGTCGGCGATCCAGGTCTTGCACCGCACGACCGGAAAGGCCCGCCACAGGGATCGGTTCGCCAACAGGCGGTGACCTCCGAGGTAGGACGAGAAGAGGTCTTCGCAGAAGGCGACCGTCCGCTCCTCGTCGGCCTGGTCGAGGCCGGCGCGTCGCCAGACCTCGTCGCGACACTCGACGATCCACGTCGCCAACCCGTCCTCGAAGGGATAGGCGTGCACCTGGAAAAGTCCGTACTCCGTCGGCTCGAAGATGAAGGTGAAGGCGTCGAGCGGAAGATCGGTCCCGAGCCACGAGAAGCGGCAGTGCCGCCAGTCGAGATCGGGCTCGAAACGGTCCGCCAGCTCGTCTCGCACCATGCTGTTGACGCCGTCGGCGCCGAGGATGAAATCGGCCTCTCCGACCTCTGCGAGGCTGCCGATCTCGCGCTCGAACTCGAGCTCCACGCCCAGCTCGCGAGCTCGGCGCTGGAGGATCAGCAGCAGCTTCTTGCGCGACAGCGCGGCGAAGCCGTGTCCCGTCGATACGGTTTTCTCGCCCCGGTAGAAGGTCTCGATCGACTGCCAGTAGCGGAAGCTGTCGGTGATCTCCCGATAGGTCTCGGCGTCAGCCTCCTCGAAGTTGCCCAGTGTCTCGTCGGAGAACACGACGCCCCATCCGAACGTGTCGTCCGGGCGATTGCGCTCGACCACCTTGATGTCGACCTCGGGAAAGCGCTTCTTCATCAAGATCGAGAAGTAGAGGCCGGCGGGGCCGGCTCCGATGCTGACGATTCTCACCAGTTCATCCTCTCTGGCCATCCTCGGCGGGCTCCCAGGACGGCGCCGTCAAGCGACGGCGTCCGTCCGAGGTGAGCCGCACGTCGGCCTCTTCCAGCCCGAGTCGATCCCACAGCTGGCAGGTCACCTGCTTGTGCTTCTGGTCCAGCCCCTCGCAGTAGTTCGTGTAGACACACCGTCGCACCTCGTCTCCCCGGCCCAGGCGCATCTTTCGGAACCAGTCGGGGTCCGCCAGCGACTGCCGGGCCGCCGCGATGACGTCGGCGCCGCCGTCCCGCAGAATACCCTCGGCCTGCTCGAAGGTCGAGATGCCGCCGGCGACGACGACAGGAGTGTTGAAACCGGCGCCGCGCACGGCGGCGCGGATCCTTGCGGTCGGCTCGACGTTGCGCCCGAAGGGTCCACGCGCGTCCGAGATCGCCGTCGGCATGCATTCGTAGCCGCTGGGCCCCGTGTAGGGGTAGGCGGCCCAGCCGACGCTCGGCTGTTTCGCATCCTCGAACTTGCCACCTCGCGACAGCGACAGGAAGTCCATTCCAGCCTCGGCGAAGCGCCGGGCGTACCAGGTCGAGTCCTCGAGACCCGATCCTCCGGCGATGCACTCTTCGCTCAGGAACCGGCATCCGACGGGAAAGTCCCCGCCGACCGCGGCTCGGACGCTCTGGAAGACCTCGAGCGGCAACCGCACGCGGCCCTCACGAGACCCGCCGTACCCGTCCCGTCGATCGTTGAGGGCCGACAGAAACGAGGCCATCGTGTAGGCGTGCGCATAGTGGAGCTCGACGCCGTCGAAGCCGGCGTCCCGGGCCCTGACCGCCGCGTCGGCGAAGAGACCCGGGAGGACCTCGGGGAGCTCCCGAACATGCGGAAGGTCCGTATCTCCGACCCTTTCCCGATAGCCGTAGCGCAACGACTCGAGCTCCCGCTCCGAGAGCGCCGCGACGAGGGCGTCGTCGTCGAGCGCCAGAAGGGCGGCGCGGACCGCCTCGTCGTCCTCGAGGCCTACGGCGCTCCGGTGGCGATCGGTGATCTCCAGATAGCGGCCGAAGTACCGCTCGGGATCGGGACGGCGCCGGATGGTGAGGAAGTCGATCACCTGGATGAGCAGGCGGGTACGACCCCGGCTCGCGCCGCGCACGCGCTCGACCAGACGCCTGAGGCCGGGAAGGAAGCGGTCGTGGCCGATTCGCAGGAGCGGACCGCTGGGCACGTCACGAATCCCCGTCGCCTCCACCACGATGGCACCCGGCTCGCCGCGGGCCAGACGCTCGTACCAGTCGAGTACCTCGGGCGTCACCAACCCCTCATCGGTCGCCCGCCAGGGGACCATCGCCGGCACCCACGTCCTCTCTCTGAGCGCCATAGGACCGATCGAGAGCGGCGAGAACAGCAGTGAGTCGGCGGCAGCGCTCGCCGACGGCCAGCGAGCCTCCAGAAGCTCGTGCCTGATTCTCTCGGGTGGCTTCCACATGCGCGGCCAGGTGAGTATACGGGCAGTGGCCCGGGAGTCGGACAGCCCCTAGAGGCGCCGTTCAGGGCCACGGCGGGCCGGTCGGGCTGACACTCACGGTCAGCGTTGACAAATGTTGTCGAATCGCCTGACGCGACGTGTCGACTCCGGCGGCCTGGGCTCCGAAAAACCCTTGAAATGCTTGCCCTTTCGGGTTGGCACAGAACCTGAAACAACAGGCCAGCGTCTCCTTTCTACCGTTTTGGGGCCCCCTGTGGTGGTGCGGGAGGAGAGCCGCAGGGGGCCCCGGACATCTAAGCGAGACAGCAACCATGACAAAGACGATACAAGCGGGCGGACAACGCGTTCTCATGAAGCTAGACCCGGAGCGCTTCCCACTTTGTGGCGAGGGCGTGTTGCCGCCCGTCTTGTTTTCTCTCTGCTGACGGTCGAGACCAAGAATCGAATACCCGGCCCGGGTCGTTGCCCCCGCCCCTCGCACGACTCGGGCATTTCTTTGTCCGGGGCATTTCTTTGTCCGGCGGGACGTCCGCGGACCGGAAACGGGCCCGAGTCAGCGCTTGCGCAGGTGCCGGGCGACGATCAGTTGCTGGATCTCTGTCGTGCCCTCGTAGATCCGCAGCGCCCGAACCGCCCGATAGAGCCGATCGACCGGAGTCTCGCGCAGCACACCGACGCCCCCGTGGATCTGGACCGCCTGGTCGACGGCCCGCTGCGCGCTCTCGGTGGCGTACCACTTCGCCATCGCCGAAGCGATGGTCACATCGTCGGCTCCCGCGTCCGCGGCGGCGGCAGCGCGGTAGGTCAAGAGCCGTGCCGCCGTCGTCTCGGTAGCCATGACGGCGAGCTTCTGCTGCACGAGCTGGAAGGCGGCCAGCGGGCGACCGAACTGCCGGCGCTCGTCCGCGTAGGCCAGCGCCTCGTCGAGCGCCCGCGTCGCCATGCCGCAAGCCGCCGCGGCGACGCTCGCCCGCAGCCGGTCGAGCGTTGCGAACCCGAGCCGGAAGCCCTCCCCCTCGGTGCCCAGCAGCGCCGACTCCTCGAGCCGACAGCCGTCGAACGAGACCTCGCCCAGTGGGTGGGGCTCGCTCATCTCCTGCGCCGCCTCGAAGCTCAGGCCTTCGGTCGTGGCCGGAACGACGAAACAGGAGAGATCGGGTCGCTCGCCACTGTCGTCGGTCACCGCGAAGACGACGTAGACGTCCGCCAGGCCGGCGTTGGAGATGAAGCGCTTGCGCCCGTCGAGGACCCATACCGAGCCATCGCGCCGGGCCCGCGCCTCCATGCCCCCGACGTCCGAGCCCGCCGCCGCCTCGGTCATCGCGAAGGCCGCCATCGCGGCGCCCGTCGCCGCACCCTCGATCCAATCGGCGTGCGCCTCGCTCGCCCCGGCCTGCCGGATCGGCTGAGTGCCCAGGCACTGAAGAGCGAAGACCGCGTCGGCCAGGGGCGAGGCCGCCGCAAGGGCCTCGCGGATCAGACAGCAGGCCCTCAGGTCGAGCTCGCCCGAGCGCGGCACGGCGTACTCGAGCCAACCGGCGGCACCGAGAGAGCCGAGAATGTCGCGAGCCTGGGCGCGGGCCGACTCGTCGTCCTCCGCCGGCGGGAGCGGATCGATCTCCTTCCGGCACCAGGCCTCGACCTCGACGGCGAGACGCAGATGGTGCTCTTCCAGGAATCCGGTGAGCCCGTCGGTGCTCGGCATGCCGTCAGCTGAACTCGGGGCGCCGTTTGGCGACGAACGCCTCGTAGGCCTCCCGGAAGTTGGGATCCTCCATGCAGGCGGCCTGGATCTCGGTCTCGGCCGCGAGCGCCGACTCCATATCCATTGTGGCCTCGCGCAGCACCATGCGCTTGGTGATCTCGAGGCCGAAGGAGGGTCCACGAGCCAGCCTGGTGGCGAGCTCGACAGCCTGATCGAGAGCCTCGCCGTCCGGCACGACCCGATTGTAGAGGCCGATTCGATGCGCTTCCTCGGCGGAAATGAAGTCGCCGGTCATCAGAAGCTCCATCGCCCGGCCCAGCCCGATGATCCGCGGCAGCAGCCACGACGCCCCCATATCGGCGCCGGAGAGCCCGACCTTGGTGAAGAGGTAGGCGATCTTGGCCTTCTCGGAGGCGACGCGGATGTCGCAGGCCGAGGCGATGACCGCACCGGCGCCGGCGACGGTGCCGTTCAGGGCGCCGACGATGGGGCGCCGGCAACGCAACATATTCAGGATCACGTCCCCGGTGTTGCGGGTGAACTCGAGGAGCCCCTGGTAGTCACGCTCGAACAGCGGGCCGATGATGTCCTCGACATCGCCGCCCGAGCAGAAGGCGTTGCCGGCACCGGTGATCACGATGGCGCGGACTCCGGGCTCCGTATCGAGTGCCGCGAAGGTGTCGCGCAGCTCGCGGTAGACCTCGAAGGTCAACGCGTTCAGGCGATCCGGCCGGTTCAGCGTGATGGTGGCGACGCCCGACGAGGTGTCGTGTTGGTAGAGAAAGCTGTTCGGGCTCAGCGACATGGATCCGGCTCAGGGTAGCACCGCGGTGGCCTCGATCTCCACCTTGGCGCCGGCCTCGAGCAGCCCGGCGATCTCGAGGAGCGCCATCGCCGGGAAGTGCCGCCCCATGACCGCCCGGTAGGCGGCACCGACCTCCTTCAGGCGCGCCGCGTACTCGTCCTTGTCGGTCACGTAGAGGGTCAGTCGAGCGACGTTCTCGGGAGCTCCGCCCGCCTCGCGGACGACGGCGACGACGTTCTCCAGGGCCTGGGCGAACTGGGCGACGAAGTCGTCTCCGACCATCCGTTGGTCCCCGTCCCAGCCGACCTGGCCGGCGACGAAGAGGAGCCTACCGCTGGCCGGAGCGAGCATCCCGTTGGCGTAACCGCTGGGCGCGCCGAGCTGGCGTGGATTGATCGGCGTGAGAGACCCTCTGTCGCTCGCCTCGTTCATGTCTGCACTCCCCCACCATCGAGGACGATGGCCTGGCCGTTGATACCGAAGGCGCGTGGGTCGCACAAGGTCGCCGCCAGGAAGGCGACCTCCTCCGGCGCGATCAGACGCCCCTGGGGGCTCGTCTTCTTCATGAAGGCCAGGGCCTCTTCCTCCGAGAGACCCGTCTTGCCGACGATATTCGCCACCGATTGGGTCGTCATCGGAGTGTCGACGTATCCGGGGCAGACCGCGTTGACCGTCACACCATCAGCGGCGACTTCGGCCGCCACCGAGCGGGTGAAGCCGACCACCGCGTGCTTCGAGGCGGAGTAGGCCGCGATGTAGGGCGCTCCGACCTTGCCGGCGATCGAAGCGACGTTGACCACCCGGCCCCATCCGGCCTCGCGCATCGCCGGCAGGAAGGCGCGAGTGGTGAGAAAGGTTCCGGTGGAGTTGACCGCGAAGACCCGTTCCCACTCCTCGAGCGTCAGGGATTTGAACGGGCCGCTCGGCGCGATGCCAGCGTTGTTGACCAAGATGTCGACGTGACCGAGGCGCTCCGCCGCCACCTCGGCCAGTCGCTCGACCGCCCCCGGGTCGGCGACGTCGCAGGCGGCCGCCCAGACCCCGCTCCCTTCCGACCTGAGCGCCGCCGCGAGATTCTCGGCCGACTCGAGGCCGCGAGCGCAGACCAGCACTTCGCAGCCCCGGGCGACGAGCTCACGCGTGACGGCCTCACCGATGCCACGACTGCCTCCGGTGACGACGGCCCTGCGCCCTTCCAATCGCATGCCGGAACCCTAGAGACGGGCCCCTGGCGTGTCAAGGCGAGCCCGGTGGGGGTCGAGTATCATGCCGCCACATGACCTCGGAGGGTGTGGGCCCCGTTCGCCGCCGTGAGATCTTCGGCTGGGCGATGTTCGACTTCGCCAACTCGAGCTATACGACGATCATCATCACCGTCGGCTTCTCCGTCTACTTCACCAAACTGATCGCGCCGGGCGGCAAGGCCGACTTCCTGTGGGGACTCGGCGTCTGGACGACCAACGTGATCGTCCTGCTGCTCTCCCCGGTCATCGGCGCGATCGCCG
This sequence comes from Candidatus Multivoradales bacterium, assembly GCA_965223875.1. Taxonomy (GTDB): domain Bacteria; phylum Acidobacteriota; class Thermoanaerobaculia; order Multivoradales; family JAHEKO01; genus CBDCXS01. The sequence continues at coordinate 1,837,720 of OZ245024.1, forward strand.
ACGGCTCGGGGCGCAAGAAGGCCTTCCTGTTCGCCAGCTGGGCGATCTGCGTCGCCGGGACGGCCAGTCTCTACTTCGCCCAGCCGGGCGGTGTCGCGCCGGCCCTCGGTCTTCTGGTGGTCTCGTTCGTCGCCTATTCCTTCGGCGAGAATCTCGCCGGAGCCTTCCTTCCCGAGATCTCGACCAACGACAATGTCGGCCGCGTTTCCGCGTTCGGCTGGGGTATCGGCTATCTCGGCGGCCTGGTCAGCCTGTTGCTGGTCCGGCCACTGCTCACCGGGCTCGACTGGAGCGCCACCGATCTGCTCGCGCCCGAAGGCGCCGCCATCTACCGCGACCTCAGGCTCACCTGGGTGGTCACCGCGGCCTTCTTTCTGGTCGCCGCCATCCCGACCTTCACCCTGTTGCGCGAGCGCGCTCCGAAGGCGCCACTCGCGGGAATCGTCCAGGCGACCCGGGTCGGGCTCGCGAGGCTGCGCGATACGGCGGGCCACCTCGGCCATTTCTCCGAACTGCGCCGCTTCCTCACCGTCTTCGTCTGCTACCACTCGGCGCTGATGGCCATCGTCGCCTACGCCGGAATCGTCTACGAGCGGACCTTCGGCTTCTCCGCCAACGAGCTCGTCGGTCTCTTCCTGGCCCTTCAGCTCACCTCGGCGGCCGGTGCATGGATCTTCGGCTTCGTCCAGGACCACCTCGGCGGGAGGCGTACGATCCAGTGGGTTCTGGTCATCTGGATCGCCGCCTGTGTCGCCGCCGCCCTCGCCGACTCGAAAGCGATGGCCTGGTCGATCGCCATGGCCGCGGGGCTGGGTATCGGGGCTCTCCAGTCGGCCTCGCGGGCGATCGTCGGTCTCTTCTCTCCGCCTGAGAAGGCCGGCGAGTTCTTCGGCTTCTGGGGCATGGCGGCGAAGACCGCCTATGCGATGGGCGCGCTCGTCTTCGGCGTCGTCTCCTCCGCGACGGGCTCCCAGCGGTTCGCCATGTTCTCGATGGGGATTCTCTTCGCGGTGGGACTGGTCGGGATGTTCGGCATCGACGAGGGGCGCGGGCGACGGGCCGCCGAGAGCTGGAGCGCCGAGCCGTCCCCCGATGCCCCATTGCCCGACACCCCGTTGCCCGACACCCCCTTGCCCGACACCCCCTTGCCCGATACCCCGACCGGTGACAACTCGATCCCCGGGACGGACTGACCGCTCACCATCGTCATGCTGCGCCGAGCGGTCGACCTCCTGCTGAGCGCCCTGGTCCGACTGATCCTCGGTGTGTTCTTCCGTCGGGTCGAGGTGGTCGGCGCCGAGCGACTCTCCCGCGACGGCGCGCGCCTCTATGTCGGCAACCACCTCAACGGGCTGATCGATCCGGCGCTCGCCATCGGTTGGCTGCCGCCGGGGATCCGGATGCTCGCCAAGAGCACTCTGTGGAGCCACGTGCCGGCGGGCCTCTTCGTCCGCCTCGCCGGCGCGGTACCCGTCTATCGCCGCATGGATGCCGGCGCCGATCCGTCGCGCAACGTCGAGATGTTCGCCCGCTGTTTCGAGATCCTCGGCGAGGGTGGAGCAATCGCCCTTTTCCCCGAGGGCATCAGTCACAACCAGCCCAATCTGCAGCAACTCAAGACCGGCGCCGCCCGCATCGCGCTCGGGACCCTGGCGCGCCATCCGGAGGTCGGACTCGCCATCGTCCCGTTCGGTCTCGTCTTCGAGGATCGGGAGCGCTTCCGCTCGAGTGTCCTGATGGAGATCGGCGAGCCGATCGATCCCGCCGTCTTCGCCGCGACCGATTCTGGCGGATCCCAGCCGGACCCGGAGTCCGTGCAGGCCCTGACGGCCGAGATCGAGCGGAGCCTGACCGGCGTGACCCTCAACTACCCGAGCTGGCGAGAGGCCGCTGTCCTGCGTCGCGCCGCCGATCTCTACTTCACGGATCAGGCCGGTGCCCACCCCGCCGCGGAGCTCGCCGCGGCCCTCCCCTACCGGCGGGCCTTCGCCGAAGCCTACCCGGAGATGGTCGAGCGTCTTCCCGAGCGTACCGCGGAAGCCACCCGCGACGCCCGGGCCTACTTCCGGCTCCTCGACCTCACCGGCCTGGACGACCGCCAGGTAACGGCTCGCTACGCGCCGGCCGTCGTCGCTCGATTCCTCGCACGGACTCTCGTCCGCCTCCTGGTCCTCCTGCCTCTGGGTCTTCTCGGTACGGCGATCCACTGGCTCCCCTACCGCATCCCCGGCTGGATCGCCGACGCGCTTCCGATCGAGGGCGACCAGAAAGCGACCTACAAGCTGGTGATCTCCCTCTTCCTCTTCCCGGCGCTCTGGCTGACCGTGGCCGCGATGGTGACGGGACGCTGGGGAGGGACAGCGGGCCTTGTCACCGGGGTGCTCCTCCCGATACTCGGCTACACGGCGTTGCGCCTCAAGGAGAGGCTCGAGCGCCTGGTCGCCGAGGCGCGCGCGTTTCTGGTTCTCGGAGGCCGCCGCTCGCCGGCGGTCGAGCTGCGCCGGCGCCGCGAACGGCTGCTCGCTTCGATCAAGGTCCTCGCCGGGCGCTACTGGGATTCTGGGAATAGCGACTAGAGCTTCCGAACGACAGGAACTCCTCCGCGAAGGCACGCCCAACGACTCGCCCGCCGGATCCTTCGCCGCGGGGCGCCGCGGTATCACTCCAGACGGAAGCTCACCGTCAGCGTGTAGTAGACGGCCACGGGACGTCCGTCGGCCAGCTGCGCCGGATCGAAACGCCAACTCCGGATCGCCTCCACCGCCGCTTGATCGAGTCCCAGTCCGAGCCCGGCGAGCACCCGGACACTCGTCACCTCACCCCGCTTGTCGATCACCGCCTGGAGGACGACCCGCCCCTCGAGCCGCACACGGCGGGCGATCTCCGTGTACCGCGGCGGCGGGGCATGCCGTCGCACCGGTGGTGTCATGCCGTGCCCCACCCAGACCGGCCCGTTCTCCTCGGGATCCGGTGGTACGGGCGGCGCGAGGTCGGCGACGCTGTCGGCCGGTGGACGGACGATGGGAGCCTCGCTGACGAGAGCCTCGACCGGAATGGGCTCGGTGGGTGTCGGGTCGGGAACCGGTACCGTCGGAACGGCGACCGTCGCGACCGGATCCGTCTCACGCCGGGGCTCGATCGGGCGTGGCTCGGGAGCCACCGGCTCGGGCGGCGGCTGGACGAAGCGAATCGGCCGCACGACGAAGAGCTCCGGATCCTCGACCGCCGCCAGGTAGCCGTCGAGCTCCGGCCCCCGGAGCATCAGGAGAGCCGCATGAGCCAGCATGGCGCCGGCCGCTGCCACTCCGAGAAGGCGGCGATCGCGTCGTCCCCTGCGTGCGTCGATCTCGAAATAGGGCTCGGCGGTGATCGCCTCACCATCCCGTCTCGATGTGGGTCGCTCGGTGCTGCTTCGCGCCATGGCCTCCTCCTCGGCTCCGGCACGGACTTACCTGATTGGACCCCGAGCGATGGTCCGAGGTTCCCGGGTCCGCCCCTGGCGGCCCCGGTCGCCGGAGCCACGTCCGCGAGGCAGCTCCCGGCTGAGGCCGTCGGAGGCCGCTAGCTTGCATTGTTCATCAGACTCCGTAGCGAGCCGGCCATGGAGACAAGCCGGAGATGCCCGTGGGTACGAGTGGCCTGTCACTGGGCGCGCGACCGAGGGCTCCGCAGGCGTATCCGCTGCGATACGTCGAGGAGCCCGACCGAGCGCAACGCAGCAGACACGGGTAGAGCCGACGGCGCAGTAGGAGGCTGGTGAAGAATGCAGGCTAGCCAGCCGACGCGTCGCGCACCGCGAGCACGGCTTCCGCGAGGATCGCGCCGAGGGCCTCGATCGTCGATCGGCCCTCGGCCGGCGTCGCCGCGGCGGGGTCGCCGAAGTAGGCTTCGGTTCCGCCGATCTCCTCGAAGCGGCTCTTGCCCTCTCGAATGGCGACGGAGAGCGAGGTGGGGTTCGCGGGCAGTCCCCGTCGCGTCGCGTCGTCGACCAGATCCGGACGAGCGGCGAGGACGATGGAGCCCTCGTAGCGCCCGGCATGGCAGGCGCCGCTCTTGAACTCGTCGGTCAGGCGCAGCGCCCAGGGCTTGCGGGTGATGTCGGGGAAGGCCACAGCCAACGGGGTCGCCTGCCGCAGCTCGTCCGCCGCGGCATGGAGAGACGCCAGGTTGGCCGGATCGAGGTGCGAGTTGGCGATGGCGAGTGTGCCGACACCCTGCCCCGCGAGAGAGCGACCGATGTCGACCACGAGGGAGGCGACCGTCTCCGGTCGAACGCTCACCGTGCCCCGAAAGCCGCGGGCGAAGGGCGCCGCGGTGTAGTCGACAGTCGGCAGCACCAGTGCCTCGACGCCGCGTCGCCCCAGCCGCCGCGCGCCCTCGGCCGCCATCGCCTCCGAGATGATCCCGTCGGTGCCGACCGGTAGGTGGGGGCCATGGGCCTCGACGGCGCCGACCGGCAGAATCGCCACCTCGGGGGGCGTCTCGTCGATTCGCTTCCAGGTCCGGTCGCGCCACGCTGCCGAGCCATGTTCGAACCTTGCGACGTCGTCGCTCATCACGCGCCTCCGGTGGCTTCGTCGAGCGCCCGCCGGACCGAGCCGACAGCGGCCCCGACGTCACTCGCGGTGGTCGACCAGTTGGCAACCGAGAAGCGCAGCGCCGACTCGCCCTTCCAGCGCGTGCCACCCAGCCAGCAGACCCCCTCGTCGAGCACTCGGCGCACCACCTCCGCGGAGAGATCGGCGGCGGCGTGATCCCCGGCGCTGAACCTCATCAGAACCTGGTTGAGCACCACCTCGTTGAGGATCTCGACGCGCTCGTCGCGCGCGAGCAGCTCGGCCGCCAGTCGGGCGTTGTCGCAGCCGCGCTCGACCAGCTCGCGGACACCCCTTCGACCCAACGACCTGAGCGCCGCGTACAGGGGCACCGCGCGGGCTCGGCGGGAGAACTCGGGCACCCAGTCGAGCGGATCACGCGCCGCACCGACCTTGACGAGGTACGAGGCATCGATCGACATGGCCCGACGGTGGGCCACGGAGTCGGCCACGATCACGGCGCCGCAGTCGTAGGGAACGTTGGGCCACTTGTGGGCGTCGGTGCTCCACGAATCGGCGCCGCGATGGCCGGCGAGAAGGTGGGCATGGCGCGGACTCACCGCCGCCCACAGGCCGAAGGCGCCGTCCACGTGGACCCAGGCGCCGTACCGGTGCGCGATCTCGACGACCCGATCGAGAGGGTCGAAGGCACCGCTGTTGACGTTGCCGGCCTGGGCGCAGACGATCGTCGGCCCGTCGAGCAGGGCGAGTACCGACTCGAGCGCATCGGGCAGAATCCTCCCCTGCTCGTCGCACGGCACCCGTTTCGGTGTCTCCGCTCCCAGTCCCAGGAGTCGCAGCGAGGTGTGGATCGTCGCGTGGGCCTCCTCGGCGATGACCACGTCGACGCGGGGCGCTCCCCGGAGTCCCTTCGCCTCGACGTTCCAACCGACCCGGTGGAGCACCTCGTTGCGGGCCGCCGCCAGTGCCGTGCAATTGGCCATCTGACACCCGGTCACGAAACCGACCGACGCGTCGGAGGGCAGGTCGAGCAGGTCCAGCAGCCAGGTCGCCGTGACGTCCTCGATCACCGACACCGCCGGAGCCACGGCGTAGAGGCCGCTGTTCTGGTCCCAGGCCGAGACCAACCAGTCGGCACCGATCGACGCCGGGACCGTGCCGCCGATCACGAAGCCGAGGAACCGCGGTCCGGTGGTCGCGACGGTGCCCGGGTCGGCATGCCGCGCCAGCTCCTCGATCACCCTCTCCGGGGGTTCGCCCACGTCGCCGAGAGGCGCCTCGAAGGTGGCGCGCAGGTCGTCGAGCGACACCGTCTGGGCCACGGCACGGTCCTGCTGTGAGCGCAGATGCTCGAGGGCCAGATCGCAAGCGAGACGCAGGGCCTGCTCGCCGCGCCGGCGGACGCCTTGGGTGTCCGAAAAGTCGGTCAAGGCCGGTAAGATACCACTCCCATGAGCCACCGACTGACCTCCCTCATCGAGTCCTTCGACGGCAGAGCCGTGATCACCAAGTACGACCGTCCGACGGGAACCTGGATGTTCATCTGTATCCACGACGACACTCTCGGACACGCCACTGGCGGTACCCGGATGAGGATCTACGACGATCCCGCGGAGGGACTGCTGGACGCGATGCGCCTGGCTCGGGGAATGACCCACAAGTGGGCCGCGCTCGAGCTGCCGTTCGGTGGCGCCAAGGCGGTGCTGGCGGTGGATCACCGGCTCGAGGGCGAGGAGCGCACCGGTCTGCTCGAGCGCTACGGCTCCCTCATCGAATCGTTGGGGGGTATCTACTCGACCGGCGAGGATCTCGGTACCACGCCCGAGGACTTCGCCGTCATCGCTTCGCGCACCCGCTACGTCCACGGTTTCGATCCGGAGACGCGCGAGAAGATCGATCCCGGACCGTTCACCGCCCGGGGAGTTTTCTCGGGCATGCGAGCGGGCGCCGAGGCGGTGTTCGAGAACGGCCTCGCCGGCCGCAAGGTCCTCATTCAGGGAGTCGGGCACGTCGGCGGACGGCTCGCCGAGCTCGCCCGGGACGCCGGCGCCGAGATCCTGGTCTCCGACCTCGACGCGGATCTCGCCGCTTCGGTGGCGTCGCGGGTCGCCGGCGAGGTGGTTCCTGCCGAGCAGACCTATTCGGTCGAATGCGACGTCTACTCGCCGTGCGCCGTCGGCGCGACGCTCAGCGAGGAGACCATCGCGACGCTCACCTGCGGCCTGATAGCCGGCTCCGCCAACAACCAGCTCGCCACGGCGAAGGACGCGGATCGGCTGCACGAGCGCGGCATCGTCTACGCGCCGGACTACGTGGTCAACGGCGGCGGGGCGCTCGCCTTCGCGTTGCTCGGGCAGGGCGAACGAGATCTCGACGCCGTCATGGCGCGAATGGACGACGTCGGACAGCGGATCGGCGAGCTTCTCGGCGAGGCCGCCGAAAGGGGTGAGTCCCCGGTCGCCGCGGCCGACCGACGTGTGCGCCGGACGCTCGACGAAGCCCGCAATCGCGCCTGAGCCGGGCGGCGGCGCGGCCGACTCGCGACGACGCACGAGGAGCCTCTTCCGAGGCTATCGGGTGGGATACCATTCAGGCATGCCCATCAGCGAATCAGCCAGCAAGGCACTGACCTACACCGCCTATCTGAAGCTCGACGAGATGTTCGAGCTGCAACAGCCGAAAACCGAAGAACAGGACGAGTTGCTGTTCGTCATCGTGCACCAGGTCTACGAGCTCTGGTTCAAGCAGATCATGCACGAGATGGCCCATCTGCAACGGGCTCTCGAGGCAGGGAATCTCGGCCGTTCCCTGGCCGACTTCAAGCGCATTCTGACCATCCTCAAGACGCTGGTGGCCCAGGTCGACGTGGTCGAGACGATGACCCCGGTCTCCTTTCTGGCTTTCCGCAACCGCCTCGACTCGGCGAGCGGCTTCCAGTCGGCCCAGTTCCGCGAGCTCGAGTTCCGGCTCGGCGCGAAGCGGCCGTCAATGCTCGATCACCACCCCGAGGACTCCCCCGGGCGCCGGAGAATCGAGCAGGCCTACGAAAGCCCCACGCTCTGGGACTCCTTCGCCAGGTTCGTGAGTGTCAGCGGCTACGACGTGCCGGCCGAGGTTCTCGAGCGGGATGTGACCGCGCCTCTCGAGCCCAATGAGGCCATGCAGGAGACTCTGCTCGCCATGTATCGTGACGAGCGGCTCGAGACCCAGGTCTGCGAGCTCATGGTCGACCTCGACGAGGGCCTCCAGGAGTGGCGCTACCGGCACGTCAAGATGGTCGAGCGCACCATCGGGCACAAGCCCGGCACTGGCGGTTCCGAGGGTGCCGAGTACCTGCGCCGCACGCTCTTCCAGCCGCTCTTTCCCGACCTCTGGGAGATCCGCACCCGACTCTAGGGCCCGATGGCGTTCACCCTGGAAGAGCTCGCGGCGACTCCCAACGCGCTGGCGACCCACTACTCTCGCTTCCGCGTCGGAGAGCGCCTGCTGCTGACCGGCCACTCCCATCAGGCGTGGCCCGACCGGGCGCTCGACGGCCAGCTCGCCGCCTTCGAGGACGCCGCAGACCTGGCCGATCTCAAATGGGAGCGGGCCTTCGAGCGAGCCGAACGGGTCCGTGCGGGCTTCCGACGACTGCTGGAAGATCCCGGCGGGAGCTACACCCTCGGAGCCAGCACCCACGAGCTGGTGGTGCGCTTCCTTTCGGCGCTTCCGCTGGCTTCACGTCCGCGCCTGGTGACCACCGACGGCGAGTATCACTCGATGCGGCGCCAGCTCGCCCGACTCGCCGAGGAGGGCGTCGAGATCGTCCGCGTTCCGGCCGGCCCGGCGGAGACACTCGGCGAACGGCTGGCCGCCGCCACCGATGGGCGGACGGCGGCGGTCATGACGTCGACCGTCTTCTATGGCAACGCCCACATCGCCGGCGACCTCGGTCCGGCGGCGGAGGCCTGCCGACGGCACGGTGCCGAGCTCGTGCTCGACACCTACCATCAGCTCAACGCCGTCCCCTTCTCCCTCGAGAGCGCCGGGCTCGAGGACGCGTTCGTCGTCGGCGGGGGCTACAAGTACTGCCAGCTCGGAGAGGGAAACTGCTTCCTGCGCTTTCCACCGGACTGCGACCTGCGACCCGTCGTCACCGGTTGGTTCGCCGAGTTCACCGACCTCACCGCGGCCGGTCGACGCGATCGGGTCTCGTACGTCGACGGCGACGATCGTTTCGCCGGCGCCACCTACGATCCGACCAGCCACTATCGTGCCGCCGCGGTGTTCGACTTCTTCGCCGAGCACGATCTGACGCCGGAGCTGCTGCGTCGGGTCAGCCAGCATCAGGTCGGTCGCCTGATCGAGCGCTTCGATGCCCTCGACCTCGATCCCGGCGTCGTGCGTCGCGACACGTCGATCGAGCTCTCGGGGATCGGTGCCTTCCTCGCCCTCGAATCGCCACGGGCGGGAGAGCTTCATCAGGGCCTCCTCGCCGCCGGGGTCCTCACCGACTTCAGGGGAAGCCTGCTGCGCTTCGGCCCGGCTCCCTACCTGAGCGACAGCCAGCTCGACGGCGCTATGGACGCGCTGGCGGAGGTCGTCGGCTCGTGAAGCGCAACGGCGAACTGCTCGAGACTCTGATGGAGCTCCAGATCCTCGACCGGGTGCCGCGGATGGGCTTCGCGCTGCGTGGCGTCCCCCAGGCCGAGAGCGTCGCCGAGCACTCCTTCCACGTCGCGATGCTCGTCTGGGCGCTCGCCCCCGAGATTCCGCAAGTCGACGCCGCCAGAGCGATCGAGCTGGCGCTGCTCCACGACGTCGCCGAGGTGAGAGTCGGCGATCTGCCGATGACCGCGGCGCGCTACTTTCCGGAGGGGGCCAAGCACGCCGCCGAGACCGCGGCCCTCGCCGAGTTGATGGCACCGCTCGGTGAGCGGGCCGACCGGCTCGCCGCCGAGCTCGCCGACCACTCGAGCCCCGAGGCCCGCCTGGTCAAGGCCTGCGACAAGCTGCAGCTGATCATCAAGGTCGCCATCTACCAGCACTGGGGCGCCGGCGGCCTCGACGAGTTCTGGGAGAACGCCGGGAACTTCCACGATGGCGGCTTCGAGCCGGTGCGGGAGATCTTCGATGCCCTCAAACGCTGGCGTCGGGAGCGGACCGGTCGCGAGGCGCCCGCTTGAGCAGGCGCCGCTCGACCAGACGCTCGACCCGCTCGGCCATGTCCACGCCGAGGATCTGATAGCCGCTCCGGCTGACGTCGGCGAGAACCTCGTAGACCTTCCCGGAGCCGCTCCAGCAGCGCTCGGCGGCACCGGCGATCTCCGGCCCCATCACGTGGCCCAGGACCGTGCAGGCGATGACCAGGTCCTCCAGGTAGCCGACCGGCCCGAGGACGATCTCGGGAGCGAGGTCGGCGGGCATCAGGAAGTAGGCCAGCGCTCCGCCGATCAACGCCCGTGTCGATTGAGGCGTTCCGCGGTCGAGGAAGAGCCTCACCAGCAGCAGGAGAACGTCCGGGACGAGCAGGAGCGTCTCCCCGGTCCTGGCACCGAGCCGGCCGCCCCGGCGCTCGAGAAAGCGGACGATCCGGGCCCTGACGCGATCGTAGAAGCCGAGAAGCTCCGCTTCACGGGCGGTCGTCGTCAGCGCCTGCGCGTCGCTCGGGTGGGCCTCGTCGGAGTGGTCGTCGTCTCGCACCAGCTCTATTCTACGACCGACTCCCAGAGCTCTGTGAGAGCCTCCTCGACGCTGCGTGCCGGCTCCCATCCGAGTGCTCCCAGCTTCGCCGTGTCGGCACAGGTGAGAGGAATATCGACAGGCCGGAACCGCTCCGGGTCGATCTCGGTCCGTGCCGAGACTCCGGAGACTTCGAGCAACAGATCGAGCACGTCGCGGATCGAGTACGCCTCGCCGCTGCCGAGGTTGTAGGCCTCCCCCGCGCTCCCCTCGGTGGCGACCAGCCGATAGGCTTCGAGCGCGTCGTCGACGTGCAGGAAATCCCGTCGCGCCTCGAGGTTCCCCACCTCGAGAACCGGCTCGCGCTCGCCGCGGTGGATCTCCGCCAGTTGGCGGGCGAAGCTCGGCAGGGCGAAGGTCTCCGACTGTCCCGGACCGATGAGGTTGAACGAGCGCATGATCATCGCGCCGCGGTCACGGGCGAGAAGCTCCGCCGCGGCCTTCGACATGGCGTAGGGGTTGCCCGGATCGAGCGGTGCCGTCTCGGCGATCGGCTGCTCCTCGTCGGGCACCAGCCCGTAGACCTCGGCGCTCGACGCGATGACGACCCGGCGGCCCCGGGCGGCGTCGAGCAGATTGCGCGTCCCGAGGATGTTGACCCGGTAGTACTCGGCGACGTTGCGCCACGACGAACCGACGTGGCTCAGTCCCGCGAGATGGACCACCGCCTCGGGATCGAACGAGTCGACCGCGGCCGCCAGACCCTCGGCGTCGAGCAGGTCGACCCGAAAGGCCCTCTCGACCGCCGTCTCCTCCGTGCCCAGGACGGTGCCGGCGACCTCGTCGCCCAGGCCGGCGAGATAGCCGACCAGCCGGCGTCCGATGAAGCCGCTGGCTCCCGTGACGAGAACGCGCACTCGTGGCCCCCTCGGGCCGCCTCAGCCCGAGAACTGCTGGCGCCAGTAGTCCAGCGTGTCGGACAGCGTCTTCTCGAACGGCACCTGCGGCTCCCAGCCGGTCTCCTGGCGGAACTTCGAGCTGTCGCCGATCAGGATCTCGACGTCCGAGGGCCGCAGCCGCGCCGGGTCCGTCTCGACGGAGACGTCGGCCGTCGACAACTCGATGAGATTGTCTAGCAGGTCCTTGATGCTGATCCCCTCGCCGCGGGCGATGTTGTACACCTCCCCGGGAGTGGCGTGGTGGACGGCCAGCCAGTAGGCACGCACCATGTCCCGCACGTCGGTGAAGTCGCGAATGGCGTCCAGGTTACCCACCCGAATGACCGGTTCCGCGAGCCCCGCCTCGATTCTGGCCAGCTGGCGTGCGAAGTTCGACGTCACGAAGACATCACCGCGCCGCGGCCCGGTGTGGTTGAAGCCGCGGGTGCGGATGGCCTTGATCCCGTAGCTCTGATGGTACTGATACCCGAGCATGTCCTGCGCCACCTTGGAGACCGCGTACGGAGACAGCGGCCGGAGCGGGTTGGTCTCCTTGATCGGCGTCTCGTGAGGCAGCACCAGGCCGTACTCCTCGCTCGAGCAGGCGATCTGTACCACCGGGTCGATGCCCAGGGCGCGGATGGCCTCGAAGATGTTGGTCTGCCCGACGATATTCGTCGTCAGGGTCTCGGTCGGCGCCGACCAGCTCGACGGCACGAAGCTCTGCGCCGCCAGGTGGAAGATGGCGTCGGGCCGGGAGGTCTCGAGTGCGGACTGCATCGACGTGTAGTCGCGCAGATCCGCCTCGATGAGCTCGACGCGCCCTTCGACGTCGCGGATGTTCTCGCGCCGGCTGCGCCAGCGGTAGGTACCGAAGATCTCCACCTCGGGATGCTCGTCGAGGAGCACCTCGGCGAGATGCGACCCGGCAAAACCGGTGATTCCGGTGATCAAGACACGCATGGGACTCCTCGTAGAAAAATCAGATGGGACGATAGTCAGAAACCGGGTGCTCCGCAACCCCGACCCGACTCGAAACGTCGGACTGGAAGCCTAGTGGACCGCAACACCCAGACGAATACCGCCTGAGCGGCCCTCACCCATACGGTATCCATTCGAGTGTTGCAGGCTACTAGTAGCTCGTCCCTCGCTGGTACTGCGAGTTGCCCGAGCCCGTGCCGATGTCGAGGAACGTGCCGATGTTCTTGAGCGTGATGGCGAATCGGATGTCGCGATCCTCGAAGGTCGCCGTCTGGTACTCCCGCAGTTCCACCAGCCAGGTCAGGCATTGGCCGGCGCGCTGGATGAAATAGCGCTGCTGCTGGATCGTCGGGCGGTTGCTCATCCCTTTGTCGGCCAGGTCCAGATTGAGCGATGCCTGGAAGAGATAGCGACCGAAGTTGAAGCCGCTGGCCAGACCGACCTGGTTGCGCAGTGTCTTGCCGGTCACGGGATCGAAGCGCAGTCCCCAGGAGAGACCGACATTGTGGCGGCCGAGGCCGGTCGAGAACGGACGCTGCTGCGACGCGTTCTGGCTCGGTCGGCCGAAGAAGAACTGCCCCGACACCGTGTGCTGGGTGAAGCGGCTGTAGATGTTGCTGTAGCTCGAATCGGTCTGCAGGCTCGTGGCGTAGGAGGGGTTCCAGCGATAGCGGAAGCCGAGCGGACCGGCCTGCTTGCGGATCTTGCCGTCGACCGAGACCTCGAAGGGCTGATCCTTGTCGAAGCTGTAGCCCTGGGCGATCTCGAAGGACATGATCTCGCGAGCCGCCGAGGCGAAGGGATTCTCTGCATCCTCCTCCGGCTTGGCGATCAGGCGGTTGACCAGTGTGAAGGTGCCGAAATGGACGCCCCTCAGCCGATCGACCTCGTCGAAGAGCGGTACCTCGTCCTGGCGATCGAACGCCTCGGTGTACTGATAGGTCCAGCGAGGCTCGATCACGTGCTTGAACTTCGCGAAGTTCCCCGATGGCCTGTCGAAGACGCGCGAGAAAGAGGGTCCGACGATCGAGGCCCCGGCGGCCGGCACGAAGCGCGAGAGCGCCTTACCGTCGATGACCCCGGGCTCGGCCTCCGCGTCCACCGACTGCGAATAGTAAGTATAGCGACCGGTCAGGTTGAGGTTGATGTTCAGCCAGGGCAGGGAGCCGAAGGGCGCCGTCAGCGTCGGGAACAGGTAGAAGCGTCCGTAGTTGTTGTCGATCGCGCCGACCTTCTGGTCCTCTTCGCCCTCTTCTCCTTCGATCGTCGTCGGCTTGCGCAGGATGCTGAAGTAGTGCGCTCCTGACTGCATCTGCAGATAGAGAGGCAGCGAGCCGAGCTGGGTCTGCCGCAGCCGATACTCGAGCTCCGGTAGCTGGTTCTGAGTCAGATTCTTGAGCGCGCCTCTCGACAGCACCTCGCGGTCGTCGACCAGCAGATTGACCGAGTGATTGCCCCAGGCGCCGGCCAGATACGCCGAGGAGTAGAGCGTGCGGATCGTGATCCGGTTCAGATCGCGGTCGAACTCGCGGAAGAAGTCGAAATCCGAGAAGTTCGTGTAGTTCACCGCCGCGCGCAACCCGCCGGGCAGGTCGTTGCTCAGATGATTCCAGAACACCCGCCAGCGCAGGTCGCTCGAGTTCGGGTCATCGACGAAGTAGCTCTGGATGTCGCCCTTGGTCCCCTCTTTCGGCGCGTAGCGGATCTCGTTGCCGAGTCCGAGGTAGTCCTCCGAGTAGGCGTCGAGAAAGAAGGTCGTGTCGAAGCTCGGGCCGAGCGTCTTGAAGTAGGCGAGACCCAGCGAGTAGCCGAGGTTCTCCGAATAGCCGATGTCGGGCATCAGAAAGCCCGAGGAGCGATCTCTGACCGCCGGGTACTGGATGTAGGGCAGGTAGAGGAAGGGCACCTTGCGACCGCGAACGGTGACTCCGTACCCCCTCGCGAACCCGTCGAGATCGACCGTCGCCCGCTTGACGCCGAAGCTCCACAGCGGGACCTCGGCCGGACACGACGAGAAGCGCCCCTTGCTGACGGCGTACGACTCCTCGCCGACCCGCTCCACCGCCTCGCCCTGGAGATACATGTCGGGCGCCATGTAGGCGGTGGCGTTGCTCAGCGTGCCGGTGTTCGCCTCCATGTCCCAGACCATGCTCTCGCCGGTGACCCGGTTCGGTCCCTCGTCCAGGACGACGTTGCCGACCGCGGTGACGACCATGGTCTCGAGATCGACCTCGACCCGCTCGGCGCGAATCGACTGGTTCTTGTAGCGCGCTTCCACGCCGCCCTCGAGAACCGCGTAGGTCTCGTGCAGGAACTCGAGCGAGCCCGCCGAGCCCTTGACCACTCCGCCTCCACGCTCGCGCGGAAACGGCAGCTCGAACTGGATGCGGTCGGCGGAACTTGCGGGCTGAGGCGCCGGAACCGCCGGGCTCTCCGTCCCCTCCTCGGCACTGGTCGCTTCGTCGACACTGGCCGCCTCTTCGGAGCTTGCCGGCGGCTCTTCCTGGGCGACCGGAGGCTCCTGGGCGGCAACGGGAAGCGCCAGGCCCCATACGAGGCACAGAAGGAGGCCGGCTCTGCTCGCGTCGCGCCGACGGCGCTCCATCAGCCGTCGGCCTCCCGACGCAACAGGACGGCTGTCGCCTCGCCCCCGCCGATGCAGATCGCCGCGCAACCCGTGCGGGCGTTTCTCTCGCGCATCGCATCGAGGAGTGTCACCACGATGCGAGCGCCCGAGGCACCGATCGGATGGCCCAGCGCCACCGCTCCGCCGCGAACATTGACCGTTGCGGGGTCGAGCTCGAGGTCACGGATGAACGCCATCGCCACGACGGCGAAGGCCTCGTTCACCTCCCAGAGATCGACGTCGTCCGGTGACAGCCCGGCCCGGTCGAGGAGCGCCCGCACGGCACCGATCGGAGCCGTGGTGAAGTGGTCGGGCTGGTGAGCGTGGGACGCCTGGGTGGTCAGGGTCGCCAACGGCTCGAGCCCCATCGAGCGAGCCGTCTCAAGCCTCGACAGGACCACCGCGGCGGCACCGTCGTTGATCTTGCTGGCGTTGCCCGCCGTCACCGTGCCGTCCTTCTGGAAGGCCGGCCGTAGACGGCCGATCTTCTCGAGATCGACCCGGAAGGGCTCCTCGTCGCGCTCGACCAGTTTCGGCTCGCCGCGACGCTGGGGGACCTCCACCGGCACGATCTCGGAACCGACCGAGCCCGCTTCGTTCGCCTCGTGGGCGCGACGGTAGCTCTCCACCGAGTACTCGTCCTGACTCTCGCGCGAGAACTCGTACTCGCTGGCGCAGATCTCGGCGCAGTTGCCCATGTGCTGATCGTCGTAAGGATCCCAGAGTCCATCGTGGATCATCGAGTCGATCAGCTGACCGTGCCCGAGACGCAGCCCCTCGCGTACCCGGGCGGCGAGATAGGGAGCGCGGGACATGCTCTCCATGCCGCCGGCCGCGACCAGATCGAAGTCGCCGCAGCGCAGGTCATTGGCGCCCATCATCATGGCGCGCATCGCCGATCCGCAGACCTTGTTGAGGGTGATCGCTCCGGTCGATACCGGACACCCGGCCTCGAGCGTCGCCTGGCGGGCGGGCGCCTGACCGATTCCGGCCGCCAGCACGCACCCCATGTAGACCTGCTGGATCGCCACCGGCTCGACTCCGGAGCGCTCCATCGCGCCGGCAAGGGCCGCCGCTCCCAACCTCGGTGCCGGCAGGCTCGCCAGCGCCCCCTGAAAGGCGCCGATCGGCGTCCGCGCCGCACCCAGAATCGCGATCTCGCTCATCCCGAAAAACCCCTGTTCCTCAACGCCCCTCGCGGTCAGCGAGTCGGCTGATGCTAGCACAGGGAAACGGGGTCTTTCGGGGTGCTGGAAGGTCTCCCCGGAGGTGGTCAATAATCAGCATGGGCATGCGATTCCTGGGCATCGACTTCGGCGAGCAACGTGTCGGTCTGGCGATCTCGGACGCCGGTGCCCGGGTGGCGACGCCGCTGACCACCTTGTCGCGCAGAAGTGACGCTCAGGTCATCGAAGAGATCGCCCGGCTGGTGCTGACCGAGGAGGTCGGCGGCATCGTGGTCGGAGAGCCCAGGGGTCCCGGAGGTTCGCGCGGAGAGGCAGCTCGGCGCGCCCGGGGTTTCGCTCGCAAGTTGGAGCGCGCCACGGGCTCGAGCGTTCAGATGGTCGACGAGACGCTGACGACCCGGGACGCCGCCGAGCGTCTGGGGCCACGCTCCCCTTCCCGGCGGACAGAGCCCCGACGAGCCCGCGAACGGGGCCGGCTCGACGCCGTGGCCGCCCAGATCATCCTTCAGCAGGCGCTCGACGCCGGGATGGGTGAGCCGTGAAGCGGGCCCTGGCGGCCCTCGCCATCCTCGTCGTCATCGGGGTTGCCGCGGCAGCGGGGTTCATCTGGAGAGTCCGCGCCGATCTCGAGGAGCCCTATCGCGGTTACTCCGAGGAGCGTCGCGTGGTGATCGTCGAGGAGGGCGAGAGCGCCCGTGCGATTCTGGCCGACCTCGAAGCGGAGGGAGTCATCGAGAATGCGTTGTGGACCCGCCTCTACCTCAGTCGGGTGCTCGAGGATCCCTCTCTGAAGGCCGGGGAGTACGCCTTCGACGAGCCGATGGCGGCGACCGCGGTGCTCGACAAGCTCATGCGCGGCGACGTGGTCACGCATCCGGTCACCCTCGTCGAGGGACTCGACCTGTTCGAGACCACGGCACACCTCGCCAGCGCCGGTTTCGGTGACGAAGCTGAATTCCTGCGCCTTGTCGAGTCGCCCGAGCTGATCGCGGATCTCGATCCCGAGGCGACCAATCTCGAGGGCTATCTGTTCCCCGACACCTACGCCTTCGCGCGGGGCACCTCCGAGACCGAGATCATCGCTACTCTGGTGGCGACCTTCAGGCAGCGGCTGGCGACGGTCGACCTCCCCGGCGAGGCCGAGCCCTCCGGTGAGAACGGAAGCGGGGACGAGCGCCGGCCCGGACTCGATCTCTCCCTGCGAGAGCTGGTCACGCTGGCCTCGATCGTCGAGAAGGAGACCTCTCTCGACGAGGAACGGCCGATGGTGGCCGGCGTCTACGCCAACCGGCTCGACAGGGGTATCGGCCTCTTCGCCGATCCGACCGTGATCTACGGTCTCAAGCTGCAGGGCACCTGGGACGGCAACCTCCGCCGCCGGGACCTCGAGGGTGACTCGCCCTACAACACCTATCGTGTCGCCGGGCTGCCGCCCGGACCGATCTGCTCCCCCGGCCTGGCCAGCCTCCAGGCCGCCGCCGCCCCGGCCGACGTTCCCTACTTCTACTTCGTCAGCCGCAACGACGGCTCCCACGTCTTCTCGCGCACACTAGCCGAGCACAACCGCAACGTCGAGATCTGGCAGAAGCGGTACTGGCGCGACAAGTGGGCGCGGGAACGGGGCGAGAAGTAGGGTTCCTGCCTCCTACCCTTCGACGGGGGACAGGCACCGACAGGGCGAGTTCGGGGACTGGCTCGAACGTCGGCGCCTCAGTGCACACTGGTGGTCGCGGCGGCGCCTCCGTCGGAGCCGGTCCCCGGCTCTGGGTAGTTGGTGCCTGTCCCCCGTCGGAGGGATCACCAACCTTCGCCGAAATCCCGGAGCCCAACGGTCCTCCGTCACTGACACACCGCCTCTCCCCATGCCCAAATACCGCGACGGTAATCGGGACACTCGAAGAATGTGACGTGAACCGGAATCTTCAGTACGGCTCCCGAAAAGGACGGCAAACCATGAAGCAAAGGGAGATGGGCCCCTACGTTCTGCTTCACAAGCTGGCCGAGGACGCGCTCAGTCAGACTTACAGGGCGGGAATGAAGTCCGGAGACGACGTCGAGCGCGTCGTGCTGTTCTGCCTCTTCCAGGCGACGGGCGACATCGGCTGGATCGCCGAAACGGCCTCGGTCGGCCATCGGGCTCTCCAGGGCCTCGAATCGCCCCATCTGGCCGACCTGGTCGACTCGGGCGAGATCGACGGTAGGGCGTTTCTGGCATACGACTACGTACCCGGGATCACTCTCTCGGGTCTGATGAAAGAGTCGCGCAAGCACCGCATCCCGGTGCCGCTCGGTCTGGCCCTGCTGATCGCCAATCGCTCGGCAGAGGCGATGGTCGCAGCCTGGCACCACGAGTCACGCATGCTCCACGGTTTCCTCGTCCCGGCTCTCGTCCTGGTCTCGAACGAAGGCGAGGTCCAGGTTCTGGGCTTCGAGGTCGCCAGCAGACTGCGCCGGCTCCTCTCCGACGAGGGAGTGAAATCCGAGCTGGGTGCCTACCTGGCACCGGAGGTCGTTCCCGAAGGACAACCGGCGACAACCGATGACGTCTACTCGCTGGGCGCGATGCTCTTCGAGTTGCTCACCGGCAACGCTCCGCCTTCCGGCGAGCTGGAGCTTGAGGTGGCCATCGAGAGCGCTACCGTAGCGGAGGGCGAGGAGATTCCGGACGAGGTGCGGGACCTGCTCACGACCAGTCTGGCGCCACCACCCCGGCGCTCCTCGCTCCGGGACTGGGCCGAGGCACTGCGCGAGATCATCCTCTCCGGTCGCTACGAGGCTTCCAGCTTCGACCTCGCATTCTTCCTCAACCGGCTCCTAGGCCACGACTTCGACGAGCGGACCGACGAGCCGAGCGGTCCGGCCCTCGACTACGCCGCCGCCGAGGAGGCACTCGAGAACGAGGAGGCCCTCGCCACCGTGGCCATGCGGGCCGAAGAGATCTCTTCGGACGAGGCCGGCGATCGAGAGGTCGCACTCTCGGACGCCCTGCCCTCGGTGGAGCCCGATGTCCTCGCCTCGGGCGCCTGGGCAGCGGCAGCGGCCGACCATCCAGGCGACGACGACACCGTAGCCGAGGAGGGCCGGATGGCGGAGGCCGTCACCGAGGCCGATGAGCCCGACGACGCGGCGAGATCGCAGAGAAAGCTCTTGGCCATCGCGGCCTCGGTCGTCGCCGTGCTGCTGGCCAGCCTGGGCGTCACCTATTTCATGGACAAGGACGACGCCACGCCGGTCGCAAAAAACTTCGGATACAACGCCAGGAGTCTCGACGGCTCGCTCTCGCAGCCGAGCGGTCAGCGGCCTGCGATGCCCGGCCAGAGCGATCCGAGCATCCCCGCGGCGACGACAGGAGCCGGCGCGGCCGGCACGACATCGCCGAAGGCCGCCGACCAACCGACCGCCGAGGAGGTGTCGCAAGCCGACATCGACCGCCAGGTGCAGGATCTGGTCTCCAAACGCTCGTCGACGATCGAGGCGAGCCTGCGCGAGGAGTACGCGCAGCAGATCGCCGCGCTCCAGGCGCAGCTCGAGGCACGGAACGCCAGCGCACAGGAGCACGCCATCCTCGCCGAGACCGATCCGGCAGAGACCAACCCGGCGGAGGCAGATCCGAGCGCTCAGCTCCTCGTTCCTCCTGGAACCTTCGCGGCCTCGCAGACCGCGTCCCAGGACCCGGCCGAGCCTGGGACCTCGAACGATGCAACCGCCGCACCGCGGCAGGCCACGACACCGACGGCAGGCGGAGCGTTAGCCGCGACCGCGGCGTCGGCAGACCGGTCGGTGGGTGAAGACCTGCCACAGCAGACCTACTCGCCTCCGGCAACCGAGACCGAGATCGACGGCGTCGATGACGATGCTCCGGCGTCGCCGTCCGAGGCCAGCCGGAAGGCCGAGCCCGATCCCTCATCCGAAGTCGCCGAGCCGGCGAGCGAAGCGCCCCAGGTCGGGGACCTGGTCGAGCCCGGCGCGGGCGTCACGCCCCCCACTCTCGAGACCTCCGTCCAACCAAGCTACCCGCCGATGGCGAAACGGCTCAACAAGCGGGCGGTCGTCACCGTCCGCGTCCTCGTCGACGAGACCGGAAAGGTGACCGATGTGGAGCAGGTCGGTGATCCCGCCGGCTATGGGTTCGACGAGGCGGCGGAGAAGGCCGCGCGCGCCATGATCTGGAATCCGGCGACGAAGAACGGCGTCAAGGTGAAGATGTGGTGGACGCTTCGACTCGCCTTCCAGCCCTGAGGCCGCGGTTCCGCTCCGACCATCGCCTTCGATAGGCTCCCCTCCCGAGGGGGTCGGGTCCTGATCATCACCGCGCTGGACGACGAGTACGAGCTGGTCACGCAGAGCGACCACGCGCAGGTCGCGGCCGAGATCCTGTCCCTCATCCGGCGAACGGACCTCCTCGAGCATCCCCGGCGCGAAGCTCTGCTCGAGGCGACACGCGAGCACGACGCCGGCTGGAGAGGTTCGGACGCGGCGCCGAGGGTGAGCCCGAGCGGAGACCCGCTCGGTTTCCGCGACGTCGACGACGAGACTCTCCGGGATATCTGGTCGCGAAGTTGTCTGGATCCCGAGGCTCGCGCGCCGTACGTGACTCTGCTCGTGACTCTGCACGCGATCCGTCTCCATCAGGACCGCGTCGGCCGTCCGGGATGGGACGAATGGCTCCGACTCCTGGAGGAGCGCCGCGATGAGCTCCTCGACTCGACCCGACTCTCCGCCGAGGAGGCCGAAGCCGACTACGCCTGGCTGGAGCTCGCGGACGCCTGCTCGCTGCAGCTCTGCGGCGGCCGATCGGAGAGCTTCCACATCCTCGATTTCGAGGGCTCCGGCGGCGCACTCGAGCCCGCGGCGGAACCATCGAGGATCCTGCGGCTCATCCCCTTCCCGCTCGCCGGCGCGACCAGCTTCAGGGTGCCATGCCGTCGAATCGAGCGCCGGCGCTACGATTCGGATCGCGATCTCGGACGCTCGCTCGCCAGTGCCCGATGGTCGCGCCGCCGGGTGTCGATCGCACCGGTGGAGGGCTGATTCGCCGGGCCGCCGCGGCTCGGCGAGCGCCTGCGGACGTCGTGGTAACCTCTCCGCACGATGGCAGCTGCCAACGACGTTGACGTGCCTGAAGAGGGCGCGGGCTCGGAAGAGCCGTTGCGTGTCCTCATACCTTCACCGATCGGGGCCCTCGGGATCGGTCTGCGCGGCGAGGTGGCCACCGAGGTCATCATCGTTCCGAAGGGCCGCGACCGGAAACGCTTCACGCCCTTCGCCGACATCGACGACTCGGACCTGCTGGACGAGATCTTCGGTCGCATGTCCGAGTACTTCGCCGGAGCTCGTCGCAACCTGCAACTCGGCTACGATCTGAGAGATCACGAGCTCGATACCTTCGCCCGCAAGGTCCTGCGCCAGACGGCCCGCATCCGTTACGGCGACACGCGCACGTACCAGCAGATCGCCAAGTCGGCCGGTCGGGCCAACGCCTATCGCAACGTCCTCGCCATCCTGTCGGCCAACCCGCTACCGATCGTCATTCCCTGCCATCGGGTGGTGACCGCGAAATCGGGCGTCGGCTCCTACATCGGAGGAGCGAAGAAGAAGGAATGGCTCCTCAGGATGGAAGCGCGCTCGATGGCCTCGGGACGGTTCTAGCGCTGGAAGTGGTGCCCTGGTGGTGGCCGGTGAAACGGGAAGCGGGGATCGACCGGATAGCGAGGATCAGCGGACGGCGGGGGCCGGCCGCAGTAGTGTCGAAACCGTAGCGACCACCACCAGGGTCACCGGCAGTCCGCGACGGATTAGCAACTGATTGTCGATCACGACACGTCCTCTTCGATCGTCTCCGCACACGACAGGGGGTCAGTGCAAAGGCAGGGCCAGGCCCCGACGAACCTCGTTTCGTCAACAGATCGTTGACGATTCGAGTCTCGGAGACGAACGGGAACGGCCGGTGCCGGGACGGCGAATCCTCTGGAGGGGACACCCGAGGCGTCTCTGGCCGGCTCAATCCACGACATCGACCTCGACACCTCGACCACGCGGCGGCGCCGGCAGGATCGAGCCGCCGACGGAACTGACGGCACGGCCGACCGCCTCGCCGGCCTCGGGCGGATGCATCACGACCACGCAGCCGCCACCGCCGGCTCCTCCGGCCTTGCCGCCCCAGGCGCCCGCTTCCTTCGCCGCGTCGAGGATGGCCTCGATCTCCGGAGTCTCCACCTCGTCGGCCAGGCGGCGGCGACAGGCCCACTCTTCGGCGACCAGGTGGCCGACGCGCTCGAAGTCACCGGCCTCGAGAGCGGACGGCATCGCCCTGGCGACGTCGCAGATGCCCTCGAAGAGCTCCACGGTGGCCGGATCACCGTCGATCCGGCGCCGCACCACTTCCCAGTTCGTCCGCCCCGATATGTGGCTGCGGCCGCTGTACACGATGGTCAGCGACTCCGCCAACCGCTCGAGATCGACGGCGAGCCGGCGGATACCGGTTCCCGTCGGGCGGTAGCGGATCTCGAGAGCGCCGCCGAGCAGCGGAGGAAGCTGGTCCTGCAGACCGGTCGGGAAGCCCATCAGGCGCGCCTCGAGGTTGCAGGAGAGCTCGGCGCGCTCGAGAGCGCTCGACTCCGGACGGCCCTCGAGACACTCGGCGGCGGCGATCAGCGCCGCACCGATGGCCGAGCTGCCTCCAAGCCCTCCTCCACGGGGTGAGGCGCTCTCGAGCCGCATCTGCGCAGGGCCGAGCTCGAGCGCCGATGCGGTGAGCGCGAGAAGGGCCGTGTCCGGGTTGTCGACCAGCTCGTCGAGCGTCTCGGCCGCGTGCTCGGCGCCACCCAGGTGGATCACGTATCCGGCGTCCCGGCGCCGCAGCTCGACGCTGACCGGCACGTCGATGGCGAGGTTGACCGTGCGAGCGCCGCGGTGGAGCTGCCCGAGCGGCCAGATGTCGAGAGTGCCTCCGGCGAGGTCGATACGGCAGCCGCAACGGGCGACGACTCGGTCGGGCATCGCGCCAGCCTTCTACCGGACGGCGTCTCCGCCGGCGCCGGCGGAGCTCATCGCGGTCAGCACTTCAGCCCGCGGCCGGCCCTCACGGAGGCTCACGACCAGAGCGTCCCGCCAGGCGGCGAACTCTTCGGCCTCCTCCTGCGAGATGGGTCGCGCCGGCTCGTTCTTCATCGACTGCGGATCGATCCAGCGCCCGGCGAGCTGCACCCGATAGTCGAGATGAGCCGCCGTGGCCAGACCGGTGGATCCGACGTAGCCGACGACGTCGCCCTGGCGCACCCGGGCGCCCGCCGTGACGCCCTCCGCGAAACCCGACAGATGCAGGTAGGCGGTGAGGTAGCCGTTGGCGTGGCGGACTCGTACCACGTTTCCCCCACCCCTCTCCCAACCGGCACGGTCGACGACGCCGTTCGCCGTGACCCGGACCGGAGTCCCCGCCGGGGCACCGTAGTCGACACCGTAGTGCGGTCGATAGGTCTTGAGCACCGGGTGGAACCGTCTGCCCGAGAAGCCCGAGGTGACGCGGGAGTAGGGCATCGGCGAGCGCAGGAACATCTTCTGTAGCGGGCGCCCGTCAGCGTCGTAGTAGTCGTCGTTGTCGCCGAACATGAAGGCGGCCAGCTGCCGCTCGCCACTCGTGTAGGTGAGCGCCAGAACGCGCCCCAGCCCCTCGAGTCGCTGATCGAGATAGACGCGTTCGTAGAGGACCTCGAAGGTGTCGTTCAGCCGCAGGTCGCGGTTGAAGTCGAGATCCCACTGCAGCACGTCGGCCATGAGGAACGCGAGGCTGGCTTCGCCGCCCGCGCGCACGATGGCGCTCTCGAGCGGACCGTCCAGTCGACCGCGGATCGCTCGCAGCTCGACGTGACGCCGGTAGGGGCGGAACTCACCGACCCAATCGTCGCCACCGCGGTCGAGCTCGAGTCGGCCCCGACGCCTGATGGCCAGGTGCACTGCCGCGACGCCGTCACGATCGTAGTAGACGGTATAGGGATCTCCCGCACGCAATCGCCTGAGATCGATCAGCTCCGCCGCGGCGTCCACCGCCGAGCGGCTGTCGGCCTCGTCCATGCCCGCCTCGCGCAATACCGAGCCCAGGGTCTGCCCCGGACGCAGGTCGTGATCGAACGGCACGCTGGTCGGCAACCGGTTGGTCAGCGTGTCGCCCGGTACCCCGACGTGGGCTCGCGCCACGTCGAAGCGCAGCGCCGGGGTCAGCCGATCGACGACCGCGGAGCGCCGCGCGGCGGACCGGGTCGCGGCGAGGAGCCCGAGGACCGCGACGACGGCGGTGACGACAACGAGCACCCGTCGGGCCCGCTGGCCCGCGACACGAGACGTACCAGTCTCCTCCGGAACAACGCCCACCGGATCAGCCCAGGACACGCTCGATCAGCTTGTCGACATCCTGCGGCAGCCGCCCCTGGTAAGCGATCTCACCGTCGCGGTAGATCACCAGGCCTGGCAGGTCGGTCACGGCGTGGGTCCGGGAGAAAGCTCCCCGGCTATCCAGATAGACCGGCGCCCTCAGCGTCTTCCCGTCGAGGAAGGCCCGAATGTCGGCCTCGTCCTCCTGGAAGTTGACCGACACGACCCGGGTCGAGTCGCCCCAGCGACCGTGCAGCGCGTTGATGCGCTCGACGATGGTGCGGCACTTCGGCGACCATCCGGCCCAGAAGACCACGATCGAGTTCCGGCCGGTGAGATCGGATTGGGTGAGAGCCCCGCCATCGAGCCCGGGCAGGCGATCGGCGCCGCGTTGGGCGGCCGCCGGAAACGCCGCGGTCAGCGCGAGGACCAGAACGAGACCGATGACCGGCCCCGCCGTCGGGAATCTGCGGTTGCGCCTTTCGATGAGTCGCATCAGCCCTCCCCTCGTCCCTCGCTCACGCGGTGCGGCAGACTGGCCAGAATTCGCCGGCGCAGCTCGTCGGGCGCGCTCGTCGGGACGTACCGACGCCGCACGACCCTCAGGAACCTGTGGGTATAGTCGGCCCGCCGCGCGCATTCGGGACACAGATCGATATGGCGACGGTAGTGCACCACCACCTCCGCCTCGAGCTGATCGTCGACGTAGAGAAAGAGAAGCTCTTCGAAGCGCGAGCAGTCCATGATCTCTCTCCGGGGTCTCTTTCTGGCCGTACGACGACGATCCTCTGATGCCCAGGTGCCCAGCTCTTCCAACCAGGGCCGGCGAAGCGATTATTCCCCGCTCTCCGCTCCCCCGCCGCTGCCGTTGCCGTTGCCCCGACTTCTCATTTTGGCAGGTTCGGCGCCGCGTAGATAGCCACGCTGCCGAGCGTAGTCGAGCATCGCGGCCTCGAGCTGCTTGCGGCCCCGGTAGAGCCGGCTCATCACCGTACCCACCGGCACGTCGAGAATCTCGGCGATCTCCTTGTAGGAGAAGTTCTCGAGGTCCGCCAGGACGACCGCCATCCGGTAGTCGGCGGGCAGACTGTCGAGGGCGCTCTGCACCTGCTCGTCGACGATGGTCTCGAGGAACTCCTCCTCGGGGTCCTTGATGCGCCCCCTGCCGTCCTGGATGACGCGACTCTCGAGACTCCCCTCGAGATCCGCGAAATCGCTCTGCGGCGGGACCCGTTGTTTCTTGCGGTAGTTGTTGATGAAGCTGTTCTTCATGATCTTGAACAGCCACGCCTTGAGATTGGTCCCTTCCTGGAACTTGTCGTAGTGCCGGTAGGCCTTGAGATAGGTCTCCTGCACCAGGTCCTCGGCGTCCTGGGCGTTTCGCGTCAGCCGGAAGGCGGTGTTGAACAACGAGTCGACGAAGGGCATCGTCGCCGTCTCGAAGTCCCAACCCAGTTGGCTCGTGTCGGAGTTCGTCATCGGAGTACCCACGTGAGTGTATTACGCAGGAAGGGTGCCAAATAGTTGCTCCATCGTCGCGCGGGGGTACGTTGGCGTGCCCTTCGACGGGGGACAGGCACCGACAACCACCAGCCGGGGACTGGCTCCAACGCCTGCGTCGCAGCCCTCGCTGGCGGTCACGTCAACGCATCCGTCGGAGCCAGTCCCCGGACTTGCCCTGTTGGTGCCTGTCCCCCGTCGAAGGGCTCAGCAACGTCCCACCGCCAGCGCGAAGGGACCCACCACCACTCGCCCGCCAGCTCTGCGCTTCTCCTACAGAATCGCCAGAATGCTCTCCGACGCCATGCTGACCAGCCAGTCGGGTAGCAGCCCCAACAGCAGAGTGACCGCGGCGCAGACGGCGATCGCGCCCACCAGGGCCGGCGCCTGGAGAGGCTCCTGGGAATCCTTGTCGGACGGCTTCAGATACATGTTCACCACCAGTCCGAAGTAGTAGTAGAGCGAGATGGCGCTGGTGATGACGCCGACCACGGCCTGCCAGGTGTACCCGGCCTTGATCGCCGCGGCGAACAGGTAGATCTTGCCGAAGAAGCCTCCGGTCGGCGGAATTCCGGTCAGGGAGAGCAGGAAGATCAGCATCAGGGCGGCCAGGAACGGCGCCCTCCCGGCCAATCCGGCATAGTCCGAGTAGGTCTCACCGGCGTACTCGCGCCGTTCGAGCAGGATCACCGTGCCGAAGGCGCCCATGGTCATGAAGACGTAGGCCACCAGGTAGAACATCAGCGCCCACAGACCGACCTCGTTGGCCGCGAGCAGGCCGAGCAACAGGTAGCCGGCGTGCCCGATCGAGCTGTACGCCAGCATCCGCTTGACATTGGTCTGGGTCAGTGCCGCCAGATTTCCCCAGACCATCGTCAGCACCGCGACCACGCTCACGATCGGCTGCCACTCGATCGTCTGCGGCGGCAGTCCCTGGTAGAGGATCCGCACCAGGATGGCGAAAGAGGCCGCTTTCGAGGCCGCCGCCAGGTAGGCCGTCACCGGCGTCGGCGCCCCCTCGTAGACGTCCGGCGTCCACATGTGGAACGGAACCGCCGCGACCTTGAACAGCAGGCCGACGGCGAGCAGAACCCAGCCGATCCCCAGCAGCAGGCCGTGCTCGGCGGATGCCTCTGCGAGCCGTCCCGCCAGCTCGCCGAGCCGGACGGTACCCGTTGCGCCGTAGATGAGCGAGGTGCCGTAGAGGAGCACTCCGCTCGACACCGCGCCGAGAATGAAGTATTTGAGCGCCGCCTCGATCGACTTCTTCTCGTTCTTGAAGTAGCCGACGAGGACATAGCTCGACATCGCCATGAGCTCGAGCGCGATCCAGATCGACAGCAGGCTGAAGCCGCTCGCCATCAGCATCATGCCCATGGTCGCCAGCAGAATCAGCGAGTAGTACTCACCGGGGCGGTAGCCGCCCTCGCCGAGAAAACGGGTCGAGAGGCAGACGGCGAGCAGACTCGCCACCAGGACCACCAGCTTCCAGTAGTAGGCGAACGCATCCAGAACGAAGAGCCCGGAGAGGATGACCTTGACGTCGGGCACGCCGCGCTGGATCCACCAGACCAGGCCGACGGTGAGCGCCAGGCTGAATATGGCCGCCACCGTGGCCTCACGGTTGCGCAGGCCCCGACCCAGGACCCCCATCAGCAGCAACACCATGCCGCAGATCCCGAGGAAGATCTCGGGGATCAGGTAGAGAAACTCGGTGGGGTCGATACCGATCATGCAGTCAGTCCTGAGGGCTCACCGCGTTGGTCTCGGTCGAAGCCGTCGTGTGGACGGCCTCGGCGTCGGCCGCCTGTGCCACGTAATCGGGATCGACCTTCTGGACGATGTATTCGACCGGCTTCTCGATCATGCGGAAGAACGGTTTCGGGTAGAGCCCGATCCAGAAGCAGAAGACCACGATGGGCAGCAGATAGAGCAGCTCGCGGCGGTTGAGATCCTCGAGCCCCTCGTTCTCCGGATTGGTCACCGGTCCGAAGAAGACCCGCTGGAACATCCACAGCATGTAGGCCGCGCCGAGCACGATGCCGGTAGCGGCGAAGACCGCCCACCACCAGGTGCGCGTGAAGACGCCGACCAGAATCGTGAATTCGCCGACGAATCCGTTCAGCGTCGGCAGGCCGATCGACGACATGGTGATGATCAGGAAGATCGTCGCGTAGACCGGCATGACCGACGACAGGCCGCCGTACTCGGCGATCATCCGCGTGTGCCGACGCTCGTAGATGACGCCGACGAGCAGGAAGAGCGCGCCGGTCGACAGACCGTGGTTGACCATCTGCAGAATGCCGCCACCGATTCCCGCCTGGTTCAGCGCGAACAACCCGATCATGATGAAGCCCATGTGGCTCACCGACGAGTAGGCGACCAGCTTCTTCATGTCCTTCTGCGCCATGGCGACGAGGGCACCGTAGATGATGCCGATGATCGACAACGCCGCCATCCAGGGCAGCAACTGTCTCGTGCCGTCGGGAAGGATCGGCAGCGAGAAGCGCACGAAGCCGTAGGTGCCCATCTTCAGCAGGACACCGGCGAGGATCACCGAGCCGGCGGTCGGAGCCTCGACGTGGGCGTCGGGCAGCCAGGTGTGGAAGGGGAACATCGGCACCTTGATGGCGAAGCCGACGAAGAGCGCCAGGAAGATCCAGAACTGCATGTCCGGCGGCACCATGTGCCCGATCTCGTGGAACTGGAGAATCGAGAAGGTCAGCGGGTTGCCGAGCCCCTCGACGCCGAACAGTCCCGGACCGTTGAAGAAGTAGAGCGCCAGGATGCCGAGCAGCATCAGCACCGAGCCGAGCAGGGTGTAGAGGAAGAACTTGATCGCCGCGTAGAGCTTGCGCGGGCCGCCCCAGATGCCGATCAGGAAGTACATCGGCACCAGCATCACTTCCCAGAAGACGTAGAAGAGGAAGAAGTCGAGCGCCATGAAGACGCCCAGCATGCCGACCTGGAGCAGCAGCATGAACAGGTAGTACTCCTTCTCGCGCGTCTTGATCGCGCTCCAGGAGCAGAGGAAGGCGAGGACGCCGAGGAAGGTCGTCATCAGGACCAGCAGCAACGCGATACCGTCGACGCCGAACTCGTAGCGCACGCCGATCGACGGGATCCAGGAGTGGCTCTCGCGGAACTGGAAGAGCTCACCGTCGGGCTGGAAGCTGAACCAGAGCGGGATCGAGATCAGGAAGTCGAGCGCCGCCACACCGGTGGCGAATTTCCGGATCTGATCGCCGTCCTTCATGAACAGCCCGATGAGTACGCCCACCAACGGCAGGTAGCAGACGATGCTCAGGATGGGGATCTGATGGGTCCAATCGAACATGTAACTCCCTCCAGCGTGGAGCTCTCTTCTCTAGCCGAGTAACACCAGGTAGACGACGAGGATGAAGGCGCCCAGCCCCAAAACCAGGGCGTACTGGGACACCACTCCCGTCTGCAGGCCGCGGAAGAACCTCGAGCCGGCTTTCATCAGCCAACCCGAGAAGTTCACCAGACCGTCCACCACGTACTTGTCGAAGAATCCAGACAGCAGCGAGACCGCCACCGTCAGATGTCGCGTGCCATTGACGAAGAAGCCGTCGATCACCGAGGCGTCGAACTTGAACAGACCTCGAGCCGTCGCCCAGGTCCCCTTGACCACCGTGGCGTCGTAGAGCTCGTCGACCCAGTACTTGTTGACCAGGGCGCGATGGACCGCCGGGAGACGATCCGCCCAGGCCCGGCCCCCCTCGAGGCCCTTGTTCATGTAGTTCTTGGCGGCCAGGCCGATGCCGAGAAGAGCCACCGCAACCGAGACACCCATCAGCACCCACTCCACCCAGATCTCGGCATGGTGCCCGTGGCCATCGCCGACGTGGGCGATCACCGGCTCGAGGAAATGACCGATCCAGTCGCCTCCCGGCCAGAAGAAGGGCATGCCCAGGAACCCGGTGAAGATCGCGCCGACCGCCAGGATCCACAGCGGCACCGTCATCACCTTCGGCGACTCGTGCAGGTGGTGCAGCTGCTCTTCGGTACCGCGGAACTCACCCCAGAAGGTCATGAAGACGAGCCGGAACATGTAGCAGGCGGTCAGCCCCGCGGTGATCAGCCCGACCACCCAGAGGAGCTTCGACGAGCCCCAGGCGCCGGCGAGGATCTGGTCCTTGGAGAAGAAGCCGGCGAGCGGCGGAATCCCGGCGATCGCCACCGTGCCGATGAGGAAGGTCTTGTAGGTCGCCGGCAGGTGCTTTCGCAGGCCCCCCATGCTGCGCATGTCCTGCTCCCCGCTCATGGCGTGGATCACCGAGCCCGAGCCGAGGAAGAGGAGCGCCTTGAAGAAGGCGTGCGTGCCGAGGTGGAAGATCGCCGAGGTGTAGGCGCCGACGCCCGCCGCCAGGAACATGTAGCCGAGCTGCGACACCGTCGAGTAGGCCAGCACCTTCTTGATATCGGTCTGCGCCAGGCCGATGGTGGCGGCGAAGATCGCCGTCAGGGTGCCGACAACGGCGACTACTTCGGCAGCATTGTGGGACAGCTGGTAGATGGCGTTCGAGCGCACCACCATGTAGACGCCGGCTGTCACCATGGTGGCGGCGTGGATGAGCGCCGAGACCGGCGTCGGACCGGCCATCGCGTCGGGCAGCCAGACGTAGAGCGGGATCTGGGCGCTCTTGCCGCAGGCGCCGATGAACAGGAAGATCCCGACGAACGTCGCGAAGCTCATGCCCATCACGTAGTCGCCGGTGACCAGTGACGGGTCGTGCTCGATGGCCGGGAAGATGTCGCGGTAGGCGAGGCTGCCGAAGCGCTCGGCCAGCGCGAAGAGGCCGACCAGGAAGCCGAAGTCGCCGATACGGTTGACGATGAAGGCCTTGCGCCCGGCGTAGGGCGGGAACTCCTGGTCGAAGTAGTAGCCGATCAGCAGGTACGAACAGAGCCCCACACCCTCCCAACCGACGAACAGCACCAGGAAGTTGTTGCCCAGCACCAGCATGAGCATGGCGCCCATGAACAGGTTGAGGTACGTGAAGTAGCGCTGGTAGCCCTCTTCGTGGGCCATGTAGCCCGCCGAGTAGACGTGGATCAGGAAGCCCACGAAGGTGACCACGAAGAGCATCACGCACGACAGCGGGTCGAGGCGGAAGCCCATCTCGATGGTGAAGTCGGCCCACGACCCGTCCATCAGGTGGAGCATGCCGGCCGGGATCCACTCCCAGACGACGCGCTCGAAGGCCTGGTGGGCTTTGCCCGCCTCGCTGGTCAGGTAGTCGATGGTGGCGGCGAAGCCGACCAGGAACGACAGCAGGGTGCTGCCCCAGGCGATCGCCGTGACGCCCTTCTTGTCGATCCGGCCCCGCAGCACCACGCCGTTCAGGAAGGCGCCGAGGAACGGCAGCAGCGGAACGAGCCAGATATAGCCCTTCATCCGCTCATCTCCGATGCCCGGTCGATCTCGGTGGTGCCGCGCAGACGGAAGAGCGCCACCAGGATGCCGAGTCCGACCGCCGCTTCACCGGCGGCGACCGTGATCGTGAAGACGGTGAAGATCTGGCCGGTGAGGTCGCCGAGCTGGTGCGAGAAGGCGATGAAGTTGAGGTTCACCGAGTTGAGCATGAGCTCGATCGACATCAGCACCGTGATCATGTTGCGCCGCGTCAGAACGCCGAACAGGCCGATCGAGAAGACGACGAACGACAGGATCAGGTAGTGGTTGGTGGTGATCTCGAACATGATCTCTCGCTGCGCCTAGTCGCGCCGCCCCAGAACCACCGCGCCGATCATCGCCACGAGGAGGAAGACCGAAGCGACCTCGAACGGCAGCAGGAAGTCGCGATAGAGAGTCCAGCCGACCTCTTCCGAGTTGCCCAGCGTCTTGCCGTCGACCACGGTCGGCTCGGGGACGACGATGCCGCCGAAGTCGGCGTTGGCCGCCACCATGCCGAACACCGCGACCGCCACGATCACCAGGATGAGCGCCCAGGGAAGCTGCTCCAGGAAGCGGCGCGACTCCGTCAGATTCTGCAGGTTGACCAGCATGATCACGAACAGGAACAGCACCATGATCCCGCCGGCGTAGACGAACACCTGTACACCGGCCAGGAACTCCGCGTGCTGCAGCAGGAAGAGCACCGCGACCGACAGGAAGCTCACCAGCAGCGCGATGGCGCCGTACATCGGGTTGCGCAGGGTCACGACCAGGACGGCCGAGACGACGATGAGCGCCGCGAAGACCCAGAAGATCAGGGCCGCGCCGTTGGCCGCCAGGAACTCCACTAGCGCCTCCCTCCCCGGGACCGGCTGACTGATCGGCGAGCGGCAGACACTTACGCGATCTCCTCGTCCGTGTAGGCCGGCCGCACCCGCCACTCCTGAAGCTCCTCCATGTCGACATAGAGGTTCGACCAGCGGTCGTACGAAGCGAGCTCGTAGGTCTTCGAGGTGAGCCAGATCGACTTCGGCTCGGTCGGGCACCCTTCCTCGCACAGGCCGCAGAACATGCAGCGCTGTACGTCGATGTCGAAGCGATCGAGGAGCTTCTCCTTCTTGCCCGTCTCCTCGTTCACCTCCTGGTGCCAGTCGATGTAGATGATGTCGATCGGGCAGTCGCGAGCGCAGATCGTGCACTTGATGCAGCGGTCCTCGTCGAGCCGGAACATGCCGCGGAAGCGGTGCGACGGCTCCATCCGCGCCTCCGGGTACTGGATGGTCACGTTCTTCTTCAGCATGTTGCGGAACGTGATGCCCAACCCGGCGAACAGGTCCAGGAGCATGATCTTGTCGAGGAGTCGCTTCATTCCATCCACCTCAGGCGGAGACCAGCTTGACAAGGCCGGTCACCGCCACGATCGACAGTGCCACCGGCAGCATCCACTTCCAGCCGAGGTCCATCAGCTGGTCGAACCGGTAGCGCGGGAAGGTGCCGCGGAACCAGATGTAGACGAACAGGAAGACGAAGAGCTTCGCCGAGAACCAGAGGACGCCGGCGAGCCCGGCAGGCAGGAACGGCAGCCCCAGGAACGACAACGCCTCGACGTTCGGGAACGGCTGCGCCCAGCCACCGAAAAAGAGCGTCACCGCGACCGCCGAAATGGCGATCATGTTGGCGTACTCGCCGAGGAAGAAGAGCGCGAAGCGCATCCCCGAGTATTCGGTGTGGAAGCCCGCCACGAGCTCGGATTCCGCCTCCGGGAGGTCGAACGGGTTGCGGTTCGATTCGGCGACGCCGGCGACCATGTAGATGAAAAAGGCGAGGAGGCCGAGTCCCCAGAACTTGAAGACGAACCAGACCTCCTGCTCGAGCTGCGCGTCGACGATGCCGCGCATCGACATCGTGCCGGCCATCAGGAGGGGGACGATGAGGGCGAACCCCTGCGGAACCTCGTAGGAGATCATCTGCGCCGCGCTACGCAAGCCGCCGAGCAGCGAGAACTTGCTGTTCGAGGCCCAGCCGCCGAGGATGATTCCGTAGACCGCCAGCGTCGCCAGCGCCACCACCAGCAGCAGGCCGATGTTGACGTCGGCGATGAAGAAGTCGATCGCGCCGCCGGTCTGCTCCTTCGCCGGACCGAACGGAATCACCGAGAAGATGACGAAGGCGGGAGCCACCACCAGGCAGGGCGCCAGGATGAACGCCCACTTGATCGCCCGGTTGGGCATCACGTCCTCTTTCACCAGCAGCTTGAGGACATCGGCGATGGGCTGCAGCAGGCCCCAGGGCCCTACGCGATTCGGTCCCGTCCGAACCTGGATGAAGCCGAGGATCTTGCGCTCCGCCAGCACCAGGTAGGTGATCAGCGGCATGACGCCGACACCCAACAGGACCAGGATCTTGATCAGCGGTATGACCGCGTATTCCCACAGGACGTCCGGCATGCCGAGAGGGGGCATCAGCGATCCACCTCCCCGAGCACGATGTCGGTGGTGCCGATGATCGCCACCAGGTCGGCCAGGAGGTGGTCCTTGGTGAGCTCGGGCAGCGATTGGAGATTGATGAACGAGGGGGCGCGCACGTGGCAGCGATGCGGGTTCGGCGTGCCGCTGCCGACAATGTAGAAGCCGATCTCGCCCTTGGGCCCCTCGATCGAGTAGTAGGCCTCGGTCTCCTTGGCCGCCTTGAGCACGCGGGGCTTCTTCGCCATCACCTCACCCTCGGGCAGCTTGTCGAGGCACTGCACGACGATCCGCACCGACTGGCGCATCTCCTCCATGCGCACCAGGTAGCGGGCGTAGGTGTCGCCCGCCTCCTCGACCGGAACGTCGAACTCGACCTCGTCGTAGGCCTCGTAGGGCATCGCCTTGCGCAGGTCCCACTGGACGCCGCTGCCGCGCAGCATCGGTCCGGTCAGACCGTAGTCGATGGCGACCTCCTTCGAGATCACGCCGACGTCGACGGTACGCTTCTTCCAGATGCGGTTGTTGGTCAGCAGCCCTTCGTACTCGTCGATCTTCTCCGGAAAGATCTCCATCAGGGCGCGGCAGCGATCGACCCATCCGACCGGCACGTCGTACGGTAGCCCGCCGGGACGCATGCAGTTGAGCGTCAGACGGGCACCGCAGTACTCCTCGAACAGATCGAGGATGATCTCGCGCTCGCGGAAGGTGTAGAAGAACGGCGTCATCGCGCCGATGTCGATGGCGTGAGTCGCCAGCCAGAGGAGATGGCTCGAGATCCGCTGCAGCTCGCAGAGGATGGTGCGCAGGTAGGCGGCTCGCGGCGGCACGACGATCCCGGTCAGCTTCTCCACCGCTCCGACGTAGGCGAGATTGTTCGTCGCCGCCGCCACGTAGTCCATGCGGTCGGTGTGGGGCACGTTCTGGAAGAACGGGTGCAGCTCGAAGAGCTTCTCGGTGCCGCGATGGAGATAGCCGATGATCGGGTAGCAGTCGACGATGCGCTCGCCGTCGACCTTGAGCTTGAGTCGCAGCACGCCGTGCGTCGACGGATGCTGGGGCCCGAAGTTGAGCTCCATCTCCTTGACGTCGAACAGGCTGTGCGAATCGGTCGTCATGGCTCCGTCGGTCATCGGTCAGGCGTCGCCCGCGGGCTCGGCTCCATCGTCGCCGGCTGCCTCCTCGGGAGGCGCCGGTGGATCGGGCGGCTTCGGCGGTTTCCAGCCCGTCCCGGTGCCGGCGACCGGTCCCGCCTCGTCCTCGTAGTACTCGGGGTAGATCGCGCTCCCCGTGTCGATGCCCTCGATGGGGAAGTCCTTGCGCAGCGGATAGCCGTTGAAACCTTCCCACATCAGAATCCGGGTCAGGTCGGGATGGTCCGAGAAGCGGATGCCGTACATGTCGTAGGCCTCACGCTCCGGCCAGTTGGCGCCGACCCATACCGAGACCACGCTCGGCACCTCCTCGCCCTCGTCGACACGCACCTTGACGCGGATCCGCCGATTGGCGTCAAAACTGTAGAGGTGGTACACGACCTCGAACTGCCCGCTCTCGCGATCCGGATAGTGGGCGCCGCAGATGTCGACCGGCAGGGTGAAGCCCTCCTGCTTGAGCGTCGCGCAGACGTCGGCGATGTCGGCCCGCCGCACCTCGATGGTCAGATCCCCGGCGAAGGTGCGGGTGGACTCGATCGCTTCGGCGTGGCGCTCGCGCAGCGTGCGGGCGAGCGGATCGTCGTCCGCCTCCACCCACTCGGGAGTCTGGGGGTCACGCTCCCAGGGAGGCTTCGCCGCTTCGGCCGCCTCGCGAGCCGCCTTGGCCTCGGCGGCCGCCTCGGCCTTGGCCTTCGCGGCGGCCGCCGCCTTGGCCTTCTCTTCGGCTTCCGCCGCGGCGCTGGCCTCGTCGCTCTCGGGCGCTTCCGAGTCGGCGGCCGGCGTCGCCTCCTCGGGAGGCTCGGCCCCAGATGACTGACTGTCCGACGACTGAGTCTCCGATGACTGAGTTTCCGACGACTGAGTTTCCGATGACTGAGTTTCCGATGATTGGGCCTCCGATGTCTCGCTCTCGGTGGCCTCGGCCTCAGGCGCCTCGTCTTCGGTCTCGGGGGCCCCGGTTTCGGTGGCCTCGGGCTCGGGTGCCTTCTCTTCGGGAGCCTTCGACTCGCCCGCGCTCGACGCCGCGGTCTCCTCGGACGACGGGGTCTGCCCGCCCTCCTCGGCGCCGTTCCCGGCCTCGGGCGGTCTGCCCTTGCTCTCGTCGTCCATGCTGAGCTCTAGCCGCGCACGCTCTGGCCGATCGCCAGCCGCTCGGCGGGCGTGTGCGACGACGACATCCGGTCGATCTTGCGTTGCAGATGCAGCAGACCCCAGAGCAGTGCCTCGGGTCGGGGCGGGCAGCCCGGCACGTAGACGTCGACCGGAATGACCCTGTCGACACCCTGGGTCACGGCGTAGGTCCGGTACGGGCCGCCGCAGGTCGCGCAGGCACCCATGGCGAGGGCCCATTTCGGATCGGGCATCTGGTCCCACAGGCGCCGCACGATGGGCGCCATCTTCTCGGTCACGGTACCGGCGACGATCATGAGGTCGCTCTGACGCGGGCTGGCGCGGAAGACCTCGGCGCCGAAACGCGACATGTCGTGGCGCGGATCCAGAACCGCCATCATCTCGATGGCGCAGCAGGCGAGCCCGAACTGCATCGGCCAGATCGCCGATCGGCGCGCCCAGTTGAAGACGGCGTCGTAGGTGGTGGTGATGACCTGGGAGTTGACCGAGTCGACTAGGCCCAATTGAGCGCCCCCCGGTTCCATACGTAGACGTAGCCGACCACCAGGATCGCCAGGAACACCATCATCTCGATGAACCCGAAGAGCGCCAACTGGTCGAACATGATCGCCCAGGGCACGAGGAAGATGAACTCGACGTCGAAGACGACGAAGAGAACCGCGATCAGGTAGTAGCGGATCGAGAAACGCTGGTCGTGTGCCAGGCTCTCGGGCTCGTTGCCGCACTCGTACGGGTCGAGGTTCGTCCGGCCGCTGCCCGAGTGCCTCAGGAGGCGGGCCGCCAGCAGCGAGACGATCAGAAACCCGATCGCCCCGATGACGAACATCAAGATCGGAAGATACTCGACCACTCGGCGGTTTCCCCTCGCTCGGACCGTCGCCCGGCCCGTTGAAATCGATGTTGCGGTGGTGCTGGGCGCGGGTATTCTACAAGCTGCCTAGGGCGTGTCAATTTTGCGCTCCGAGGCCACTCGCCAGCGGCGAGGAGACCGCCCCGATGAGGACCGCGGGGGCACCGTCCCAAAGGGGTTCTCCCCGCTGGTCAGCCCGAGGCCGCGCTCGCGCGGCGCCGTGTCGCGACGAACCACCCGACGGCTACCAGCACCATCAGCGCGGTGAGCCACTGGCTGGTGCTCAGCCCGAGCCAGGCGCCACGGTAGTCGCCGCGGAAGAACTCGAGGAAGAACCGTTCGGCACCGTAGAGACCCGCCCAGGTGAAGACCACGGCCCAAGGACGGGGCTCGCCACGGCGCCAGAGCGCCAGGCAGACGGCGAAGTTGAACAGCTCCGCCCCGGCCTCGTAGAGAGGGCTCGGGTGGAGCGGCACACCGAGCGGAGTGCCGGCGAACTCCGCCGCCAGCTCGTTGGTGTAGGTGATCGCCCACGGCTTCGCGCAAGCGGCTCCGAAGCAGCAACCGGCGAGCAGGCACCCGATGCGGCCGACCACGTGCGCCAGCGGCAGCGCCGTGAAGATCACGTTCATCGCCCGCCCGGCCGCGATCTCCCGCTTGCGGAAGAAGAACCAGCAGAAGACGAGCCCTCCGAGGACGGCTCCGAGCCAAACCCCTCCGGCGAAGATCACCGAGCGCCACGGCAACTTGCCGGAGAGAAGGGCCGGCGACTCGACCAACGCCCACAACACCTTCGCCCCGACGATTCCCGACAGGATCAGCCCGGCGTAGAAGTCCACCCACTCGAAATCCGGCGCCACCCGCCGCCCCAGGCGGTTGACGATCAGCCACCCCAGGACCACCCCGACGAGCATCGCCGTGCCGTAGGCGGGCAGACGAAGCGGAATGCTGAGCGGCCCCACGTCGAAGGTGCCGAAATCGAAGATCAGCGGATGCATGGAGGTGATCGAAAGGTCCTAGCCAGCCGGGTCGAAAGCGATGGTCAGAACGTAGTAGACAGCGACCGTCTCTCCATTCGGTAGCTTGGCGGGCTTGAACCGGTGGCGACGCGCCAGCCTCAGCGCCGCGTCGTCTAGGGTGGGATGAGCGCTCTGCAGAATCTTCGGGTCGACGACTCTACCCTTCTCGTTGATGACGACCCGGACCCTGACCTCTCCCTTGAGACCCGGCCTGTTGTAGGTGGCCCGAGGCCTGAATACGAGCTTGGGAGGCTCCAAGCTGCCATCAACGACGGGGGGGCCCATCTCTCCTCGCAGTTCCTCGAGACGGTCGCGAGAGGAGTCTCGGTGGTCTCCACCCGGATGGCGTGTCAGATAGGCGGAGTACTGCCTGGCGGCCTCACCTGGCCGTCCAAGAGCTTCCAGCAACCGAGCCAACTGGAACCGGATGTCAACCGGGGCACTCGACTCGAAGACCAGTGCCCTCCTGAGCGCATCCGCAGCCTCGCCCAACTCTGCAGTAAGCCCCTCTGACAGCGGCTGGGGGCCCCTGCCGGCCCCATCGAGAAGAGAGCGCGCCGAGAGCACTTCGGCCGCGAGGGACTCGGGTCGCGTGACCGCTACCTGTCGAGCCTCCTCGGCCGTCACCCTGGCGAGCTCCCAATCGCCGAGCAGCAAGTAGGTCTCGGACAGGATCAAGAAGAGCCTGGCGCACGTCACTACCCCGCTCGCTTCGCTGGCGCGGAGTACGTCGACGGCGCGCTCGTGGTCACCTGACCGCGCGAACTCGGTCGCCGCGGCGAGAACCTCCTGCACCTCGGGTGCATCGCACGCAGGCACCTGGCCGACGGCCGTTCGGGCACCGGGGCCGCTGGCCAGAAGCATCGCCGAGACTACGTAGGTGCCCATCAGCCGGCGGGTCGCACCGCCCTTCCAAGTGCCGTCTATCAGCCGAGCCGCCTTCACGTCGTTCCGGAGGTTGAGGAGGAGTCTACTGGGTAGGGCACAGTGACATCGAATCAGCCGACGATCGTGCGGTCGAGCACCGATACCCCATCGATCCCCCGACCCTGCACCAGAACCCGGATCTGATCGCCCATCCCCTCGGGATCGAGGAGCATCGCCGCCTGCTGGCGTAGCGCCAGATCGGCCGCCTCGCCCAGCTCGTCGAACACCCCCAGCGCCGTGAGCCAGAGCGCCTGTCTGGTGAAGGCGATGGTCTCGAGTCCCGCCGCCTCCCCCGCCTCCCGCAGCGCCGTGAAGTCGACATGCGCGGTCAGGTCCTGCTGGCCGAGATCGCGCAGCGCGTCCCGATGCACACGATGCGCCTTGTAGCAGGCGAGGGTGCCATGGCGGCGGATGCGGGCGTCGAGGAGCCGGTCGCGCTCGTACCCGTAGTCGCAGGTCACCAGCAGACCACGACCGAGGGCGCCGGCCAGGCGCCGGTAGAGAGGAGCCCAGCCCGGGGCGAGATCGGCCACCTGGCCCGGCTCGAGGTCGCATGAGCCCAGGAGCCGGGGCAGCTCGGGGTCGCTCAGTTCCCCCACCCGCCACTCGGGTCTGCCCGCCGCGTCGACTCCGACCAGCAGCTCGCCGGGCGAGCCGTCGTCCCTGCCGACCAGCCGGTGCACCGGCAGAGCGTCGAAGAGCTCGTAGGAGAAGACCAGCCCGTCGAGCGGCGCCGCCAGCGCGTCGAGATCCGCCAAGCGCTCGACGCCCGCCGGCAGAGGGCGCTCGATCCGGTCCCAGCCGAGAAGCTCCCTGTCCGCGGTCGTCTCGCGCACCGCGGCCCCCACCGCCGCCAGGTGGCTCGCGTCGCCGCAGCCGGCGTCGAGAAACGCCGCGGGTCGACCCAGGGCGACGTCCAATCGCCCGAGGAGCCTGGCCGTGGCGCGACCGAAGAGGTCGGAGACCGACGAGCCGGTGACGAAGTCGCCCCGCGGCCCGATCGGGATGTCGGACCGGTTGTAGTAGCCTCCCTCGCCGTAGAGGGCCTCCTCCATGACTTCGGCGAAGCTCAGCTCTCCGCGCTCTCGCAGCAGACGGAGCAGGCGATCGGACGGCGTCGCCATCGAGGAAGCGGGCACCGCCGCATTATCGCGGAATCCCTGCCGATGCTAAACTGCGAGCCCTCAAATGCCTGAAGTCAAAGGACTTTCGACGGCCGAGAGACTCCTCTCCCTGGCCGATGGCATGGCCGGGCAGGCGGTCGTGATGGCGGTCGACCTGGTCGCCGACCGATACATCTCGGGCAGCCCCAAGCGGGTCAGTCGTGAGGCGCCGATCCTGATCCTCCGCTACGAGGGCGAGTCCTGGGTTCTGGGCGGCGGCGCCAACGCCATCGCCAACGTGGCGGCGCTGGGCGGCGAGCCGCTGCCGCTGGGTGTGCTCGGCGACGACGAGTCCGGGCGTCACATCCGTAGCGAGCTCGAGCGTCTGGACGTCACGACCGAGGGCATCGTCGAGCAGCCCGGCTATCGCACGCCGACCAAGACGCGGATCCTCGGCGGCGACGCCCACTCGGTCCGTCAGCAGGTCGCCCGCTACGACATCGAGGACGAGGTCTCGATCGGCGACGCCGAACGGGCCGTCTTCCGGGACTGCCTCGAACGTTGGGCGGGCCGGGCCGCGGTCGCCGTGATGAGCGACTACGGCTACGGCACGGTTCGCCCGGAGCTCATGGACGAGATCCGCCGCTCGCTCTCGGGGCCGGCGGCGATCCTCTGCGACAGCCGCTACCGGCTCGCCGACTTCGCCGGCATGAGCGGCGCCACTCCGAACCAGGAAGAGGTCGAGGACCTCACCGGCGGTCCTCTCGCCGCAGAGGGTCAGATGGTCGACCGCGGCCGCGCCCTGCGTGAGCGACTCGACGCGGGCTTCCTCCTGATGACCCGCGGCAGCCGCGGCATGGTTCTCTTCGAGGCCGATCGCCTCACCACCATTCCGGTCCACGGCACCGGCCAGGTCGCCGACGTCACCGGCGCCGGCGACACCGTCATCGGCGCCCTGGCTCTCGCGAGCGCCGCCGGCGCCACCCCGGTCGAAGCGGCCCTGCTGGCCAACTACGCCGCCGGCGTCGTCGTCCACAAGCCGGGCACCGCGACCGCCTCGGTCGACGAGCTCCGCCGCGCCATCGAGACCGACCCCGAGCCGCTCGAACAGAGCCGTTCGGAGAGCGCCTAGCGATCGCCCCACCCCCATCAGGTATCTGACAGGTCGCCTATCCGATCGGTCAGATCATCCAGCAGATCAAGTCAACCGGGCTGTCGGTTCATCAGGGTGGTCAGTTCATCAGGGCATCGAGCGCCCACCCGAGATCGAACCTCTCCCCTCGCCACTCGGGCAGGCTCGCCTCCGGATCGACCTCGACGGCCTGCTCGGCGAGCAGCTCGGCCAGAAGCCGCGTCGCCGCCTCGGGTGACGGCGGGCGCTCCACCAGCGGCGGCGCCGATGGAGCGTCCGGGATCACCCGGCAGAACGGATCCCGGAAGCAGACCGACCCGTCCTCGTCGATCTCTACCGAGTACCCCTGCTCGTGCACCGCTCGATGGTGCCGTCGACACAGCAACACCAGATTGTCGAGCTTCGTCTCGCCCCCATCGGCCCAGTGTTCGACGTGATGAGCGTCGCAGAACGCCAATCCACAGCCCGGAAAGCGGCATCCTCCGTCCCGATGCTCCAGCGCGCGCCGCAAACCCGGTGAAACGGCCCGCGTTCTACGCCCGACATCGAGAATCGTCCCGGTGTCGTCGTGGGTCATGACCACCCGGGAGGCGTCGCAGGCGAGACGGCGGGACGTTTCAGCTGAAACGCTCTGAGGCGCTCTGGTGACACCTTCGATCGTCGCCGGAGCGAGGTCGGATCGTCCAGGACGCTCTGTCCCGGAGGTCGACGCCCCCGCGGACGTCTCGCCGCGACATTCGTCCCGTTGGTCTCGACAGCATCCGTCCCGAGCGACCCGACCGTCCTTTCGATCGGGCGCCCCCTCCACGTGAACCACGACCTGGTACCGGTCTCCCCGCGTCCCCTGGTCCAACCCACCGGCGAGCGCCGCCTCGGCCAGGCGGCCGATCGCGTCGGCCCGACGCTGGGGAGCGCCAGCCAGCTGCTGCCTGGGTGTTCGAGCTTCCGGTCCGTCGTCGCCGCCCCGGCCGTCTCTGGTGGCCCCATCATCTCTGACGACCCGTTCGTCCCTGGCGGCCCGTTCGTCGAACAACACCTTCTCGGCCGCCTCGATCGCCCGCGCCAGCACCGCGCCCACCTCCGGATCGAGTAGCCCACGCACCACCACCATCCCGTGCTCGTCGGTCCTCAGACTCAGGTGTCGATCGGCATGCCGCAGCTCCTCGGCCTCGGCGTCCTCCTCGCGCCCGGCCCTCCGCCACGCCCGCACCAGCCGCTCGACGTGGGCCGCCGTCCCCGCCCGGGCGAACCCGAGCAGGCTCTCCTCGGTCTCGCGCGTCGCTACCCGGGTCAGCGCCCGCACCTTCGAGAACGACAACTCCCCATCGCGCATCGCTTGCGACAGCAGCGGCAACTCACCGAGCGCCCGCGCCACCCGCACCTTCTCGCGGGCGCTCCCCATGGCCAGCCCGGTGCGCCAGTTGAGCCAGTGCGCGCAGCTCCTGAAGCCGCCCCGCCAGCCGTAGCGCTCGTCGAATTCACGGATCAGCACCAGGAGCTGGTACTCGGTCGCCGACAGGAGCGCGGAGAGCTCCGCGATGCGCTCGCCGAGCTCCCTGACCTCGATCTCGTCGGGGGGCTCCGGGGGCATTGTTCGGCGGGTTGCCGGGGCTACGGGAATCGTCTCCATGGGTATCTCCTGATCGTCCGCACCCATCATAAGCCCCACTTTTTCGACCGCCGAGGTTGCTCACAGAGGCGAGATCTCGAACGATTCGACTCGAATCGGGGACCGAACCTGAAGCGCAAAAGAGGCGCAAGGCCAGGGCTTCCACGACGGCAATCAGCCGGCATCATCGACTCGCCGAAAAAACGCCCGGAAAAACGTGTCAAGAAGAATCTTCGCAAATCCCCAAGAGAGGTCGCTGGGGACATGCCGACCTGGCTCAGTCG
This sequence comes from Candidatus Multivoradales bacterium, assembly GCA_965223875.1. Lineage (GTDB taxonomy): Bacteria > Acidobacteriota > Thermoanaerobaculia > Multivoradales > JAHEKO01 > CBDCXS01. The sequence goes on from OZ245024.1 coordinate 1,880,635, forward strand.
CGGACCGGAGTCCCGGGCGACGCGTTCACACCACGCCGACGAACTCGAGAAACCGAACGAGGCCAGGTCCGCCGCCGACGTAGCGCTAGCGGCCTACGACAAGGAACCGCCATCCTCGGGTGTCGTGGTTGCCGGTACCCACTTCATGGGCTCTGATCAACCCGGCGGCACCAGCTCGTATTCTCCCCGCCGCGCGACGCGCATCCGGTAACACATGGCCATGCCAGGCTGGGGGCTCTCCGCCGCACTCGTACGCCCCGGTTGGGAGGGTGCAGAGACAAGGGAGATCAGAGCCGGAGCAATTCCCTCCGGGCCACCCGTGCAGGTCACGAGGGTGGCCTTTCCCGCCTCTACCACCGCGATGGCCGCGAAACCATCGGGGGCGTACCTCCAGACCTCCAGCTTCTTCGACTCCTTTCGCCGCACCAAGCGACCGCGCAGGTCGAGCACGTCGATCTGCTCATGGACCACCTCCAGCTCCAGGCTGCCGATGCTGGAGCCGATCGCCTGTTCCAGGCCGACGGCCCATCGCTCGGCCTGCCGCGCGGAGACGGCCGCCGAGGAGACCGCGATGATCGTAGGCACGTCGATCCTCACCCGAGCAACTGCAGGCTCGTGGCTGAAGCCGTACCTTGCAGACGGCGAGAAGTGTCGAAAGAAGTGGGGGTCATCACCAAGTACGATCTGGAGTGGACTTGTCGGCCAGGGTGTCGCCGCTGATCCCAAGACGTCCTCTACGCCACGGTAGCCGTACCTCTCGACGAGCAAGGCATACGACCCGCCACCGAGATCGTCGAGGCGAAAGTGTCCGCCACCATCGGTCGTTGTCCGATGGGAATCGTCACCGTCATAGGGTCCGCCAAGATCGGCGTTGCCCGCGATCCGGACCTCGGCTCCGAGAACCGGTTCGCCAAGGTCGTTGGTCACCGTCCCACGCAACGCCCGGCTGTCCTCCTCACTCGTAGCCGGTCCCACCCACGCCGGGTCCCGTCGACCCCAGGTCCCGAGCTTGGCGGTCGAGAGATCCTCGAGACCTCCACAGCTCGCAAGGAGCGTGGCCGACAGGAACACCAGGAGGGCGCTCCGCCCGGGCGCTGGTCGGGAGCCGAGCACAGGCCATTCTAGTGGGCGTGCGTCGTCTCTCGGGAACGAGAGTCTCGAGCGACTTCCTATCCCACCTGGTCAATAATGCGTGCGAGCCATGCGCATCCTCCTCATTCGCACCAGCGCCCTGGGCGACGTCGTCCACTGCCTGCCGGTGCTCACGTCGCTGCGTCGGCACCGGCCCGAGGCGCGGATCGGGTGGGTGGTCGAGGACTCGATGGCGCCGGTGCTGGAGGGGCACGCGGATCTCGATGAGGTCCTGACGGTGCGGCTGCGGCCGTGGCGGAAGCGGCCGCTGGCGCCCGACACGCTGCGGGAGATCGGTGGGTTTCTCGAGCGGTTGCGCCTCTTTTCGCCCGACGTGGTGATCGATCTCATGGGCAACCACAAGGCGGGAGTGATCGCGGGCATGACGCTCTCGGACCGGATTCTCGGAGCCGCTCGGGGCGACCGGAGGGAACCGTCGAGTGTGTGCTGGATCGGCGAGCCGGTGGCGCTTCGGGGGACGCATGTCACCGAGCGCAACCTGTCGCTGCTCCGTCCGCTCGGCATTCCGGACGAGCCCGCCGACTTCGGTGGCGACAAGCTCTTCCCGGATGCGACCCCGCCAGAGGGGCTGCCCGATCGTTTCTTCCTGCTCCATCCCGGCTCGGCCTGGCCCAACAAGCTCTACCCGGCCGAGCTCTGGGGCGAGGCCGCGGCCCGCCTCGGAGCGGAGACCGCGCTGCCCGGCGTCGTGGTCCACGGGCCCGGGGAGAGCGAGCTCGCCCGAGCCACGGTCGAGGCGAGCGGAGGCGCTCTCTTCGTCCGATCGACCACCGGCCTGGCAGAGCTGGCGGCGACGATCCGTCGCGCCGACCTGATGCTGGGGTCCGACACCGGACCGCTGCACCTCGCCCACGCTCTCGGGACACCGGTACTCTGCCTGATGGGACCCACGTCTCCGGCCACCCACGGTCCGCCCGGGGACCCCGAGGCCAGCCTCTACCGGGAGCTGCCGTGCAGCTTCTGTCACCGGCGATTCGACGAGCCCAAGGCCTGCCTCACCACACTGCCTCCGGCAGAGGTGGCCGGACGGGCACTGGCCCTGTTGGACCGGCGGACGGCGTAGTTCTCCCCTGAAACGGCCGGCGTCCCCTCGAACAGAGGGCATGGCCTGCGACGGATCGTGTGAGCGGATTCATAGCTCCTCGCGAGGGGCCGTTGCTACGCTTCCCGCGGTTGCGCGGAGGTGCACAATCGCGTCCGTGGACCGGGAGGAACGCGATGGGTGAACGACTAGGCGAACTGCTGGTAAAGGCCGAACGCATCAGCACCGAACAGCTCGACATGGGGCTGGAGAACCAGCGCTCGAAGGGAGGGCGGATCGGCACCAGTCTCGTGGGGCTGGGTTTCATCAGTGAGCTCGAGCTGGTCGAGTTCCTGTCGATCCACCACGGTGTGCCGTCGATCAATCTCGACGAAATCGAGCTCGACGAGACCATCCTGAAGCTGATCCCCGCCGACATCACCCGCAAGTACACGATCCTGCCGGTCTCCAAGTCGGGGGCGAAGGTGACGATCGCCATGGCCGATCCGACCAACGTCTTCGCCATGGACGACATCAAGTTCATGACCGGCTACGACGTCGAGCCGGTCGTGGCCTCCGAGTCCAGTCTCAAGGCGGCCATCGACCGTCACTACGGCTCGAGCCACGCGATCGAGCTCAAGAAGGTCATGGAGGACCTCACCGACGAGGAGGCTTCGGAGCTCGAGCTGCTCGACGACGAGGGTGACGTAGATCTCGAGGCTCTCGAGCAGGAGTCCGAGGAGGCGCCGGTCGTACGCCTGGTCAACATCATCCTCACCGACGCCATCAAGCGGGGCGCCTCCGACGTCCATATCGAGCCCTACGAGAAGACCTACCGGGTCCGCTACCGGATCGACGGTGTTCTCTACGAGATGATGCGCCCGCCGCTGAAGCTGCGCGAGGCCATCACCAGCCGCATCAAGATCATGGCGAAGCTGGACATCGCCGAAAAGCGGCTGCCGCAGGACGGTCGAATCAAGATCAAGACCCGTATCGGCGGTCGGGTGAAGGACATCGACTACCGCGTCTCGTCGATGCCGTCGATCTACGGCGAGACCATCGTCGCCCGTCTGCTCGACAAGGACACGCTGATGCTCGACATGACCGGCCTCGGCTTCGAGCCCGATGCGCTGCGACTGTTCGAGCAGGCGATCCTGCGCCCCTACGGAATGGTCCTGGTCACCGGCCCGACGGGTTCGGGAAAGACCAACACGCTCTACTCGGCGATCCAGCGCCTCAACACCCCCGAGGTCAACGTCATGACCGCCGAGGACCCGGTGGAGTTCAACCTCCCCGGGATCAACCAGGTGCAGATGAAGGAGCAGATCGGTCTCAACTTCGCGACTGCCCTGCGCTCCTTCCTGCGTCAGGATCCCAACATCATACTGGTCGGTGAGATCCGTGACTTCGAGACGGCCGAGGTCGCCATCAAGGCCGCGATGACCGGTCACCTGGTGTTGTCGACCCTGCACACCAACGACGCGCCGTCGTCGATCAACCGGCTGATGAACATGGGCATCGAGCCCTTCCTGGTCGCCACCTCCTGCCACATGGTGATCGCCCAGCGACTCGTCCGTCGCATCTGCTCGAACTGCAAGGAGCCCCACAACATCCCCGAGCAGGCTCTGCTCGACAGCGGCTTCTCCAAGGAAGAGGCGAAATCGGTCAAGCTCTTCAGGGGCTCCGGCTGCGACCAGTGCAACAACACCGGCTTCAAGGGACGCATCGGCCTATTCGAGGTGATGCCGGTGGACGACGACATGCGCGAGCTCATCCTGTCGGGAGCCAGCGCCTACGACCTGCGTCAGAAGGCGGTCCAGAACGGCATGGTGAGCCTGCGCCAGAGCGGCCTGCAGAAGGTCCGTGACGGCATGACCTCGCTCGAAGAGGTCGCCCGCGAGACCATCGAGTCCTAAGGTGGTCGCTAGCTGCGGCCCGGCTCGGCCCGGCTGTCCCAAAGCACGTCGGTCACACCCTTCGCGGCGTTCTCGAATCGCGCCATCACGAACAGAGCGTCCGACAGGCGGTTGAGGTAGACGAGCGCTTCCGGGCGGACGCGATCCCGCTGCGCCAGGGCGACCAGGAGGCGCTCGGCCCGCCGGCAGACGGTGCGCGCCATGTGGAGCTGGGCCGCCGCCAGGGTGCCGCCCGGCAGGACGAAGTTCTCGAGCGGGGGGAGATCCCGCGACAACCGGTCCATCAGCCCTTCGAGGGCATCGCTGTCGGCCGCCTCGACCCGCGGGCCCGCCTCCCCGGCATCCCGCTCGAGCACCGAGAGCTCGGCGCCCAGATGGAAGAGCCGGTTGCGGATCTCGGCGAGCGGCGCGACGAGCTGGTCCGCGGGCTCGGCGGCGACGACGACCCCGATCGCCGCGTTGAGCTCGTCGACGGTGCCGTAGGCATCGATCCGCAGATCGGCCTTTGAGAGACGATGCCCGCCGGAAACCGCGGTGGTGCCGTCGTCCCCCGTTCGCGTGTAGACCCTGGTGATCCGCGGCATGCCCGGGAACTGTATCTCAGCTCGGCGCTATGATCGGCGCCAGCCGATGCCGGGACACGATTCGCACGAGCTGCCACCGGCCCTGCTCCAGTCAGGCGAGGACGCTCGCTGGTCGGCGTACGGGGAGCCGCTCGAGCGCCTGGCGGCGGAGAGACTCGATCAGGTCCTGCCGCTCCTCGAGCGCGTCGAGAAGGCCACGGCCGACGGGCTGGTGGCGTGCGGCTTCATCGCCTACGAGGCGGCCGCCGCCTTCGATCCGGCTCTGCGCACCCATCCACCCGGCGACCTGCCCCTCGCCTGGTTCTCGCTCCACGACCCTGGCGCCACGAGACTCCTCGACACCCCGCCCTTCGACTCCCCACGCTTCGACTCTCCGCCGGCGGACGCGGTAGCCCCCGGCACGGACCGCGCTCCCGAGGCCCGGCTCGACCGATGGAAACCGTCGGTGACACGGCGCGAGCACGCGGACGCCGTCGCCACGATCCGCGAGTGGATCGCCGCCGGCGAGACCTACCAGCTCAACTACACCTTCCGCCTGCGCGGCGAGCTCGGCGAGCCGCCGGAGGCCTACTTCGCCCACCTGGCGCGGCGTCACGGCGCCGGACACGGGGCCTGGATCGACACCGGTCGACATGCGCTCGGCTCGCTCTCCCCGGAGCTCTTCTTCCGCCTCGACGGCGACCGGATCACGGCGCGACCGATGAAGGGCACCGCACCGCGCGGTCGCACCAATGCCGAGGACTCGGCGGCCGCCGAAACCCTGCGGCACTCGTCCAAGAATCGCGCCGAGAACGTCATGATCGTCGACATGGTGCGCAACGATCTGTCCCGCATCGCTGCGCCGGGAAGCGTCGAGGTGCCGTCGCTCTGGGACATCGAGCGCTATCCGACGCTCTTCCAGATGACCTCGACCTGCGTGGCCCGCAGCGACGCCCCCCTGCCCGAGATCCTCCGGGCTCTCTTCCCCAGCGCCTCGATCACCGGCGCGCCGAAGGTAAGAACCATGCAGCTCATCGAGGAGCTCGAGACCGCACCGCGAGGCATCTACACGGGCGCCATCGGCTCGATAGGTCCGGGTCGGACGGCGCACCTGAACGTCGCCATTCGCACCGTTCACATGGACCGACGGGCCGGAACCGCGGAGTACGGCACCGGCGGAGGCATCGTCTGGGACTCGGAGCCGGACTCAGAGTTCGCCGAGTGCCTGACCAAAGCACTCGTCGTCACCGCGCCGGAGCCGGAGTTCGACCTCCTCGAGACGCTGCGCTGGGACCCGGACACCGGCTTCGTCCGCCTCGACAGACACCTCGCGCGCCTCGCCGATTCGGCCCGCTACTTCGGCTGGCGGGTCGATCTCGACGGGGCCCGGCAGGCGCTCGAGCGGGCCGTCCATGGAGGCGCCGGTCCGCAGCGGATGAGGCTGACGGTCGCCCGGGACGGCACGGCGAACGCCGACAGAAGCGACCTCGAGCCGTTCGAGGAACCGCGACGGCTCGCGCTCGCTGCCGATCCGATCGACAGCGCCGACCGCTATCTGTTCCACAAGACAACCCATCGGGAGGCCTACGAGCGCGCCCGGGCCTCGGTCCCGGAGGCCGACGACGCAATCCTCTGGAACGAGCGCGACGAGTTGACCGAGTCGACCCTGGCGAATCTCGTCGTCGAGCGGCGCGGAGAGCTGCTGACGCCGCCGGTCGCCTGCGGACTGCTGCCGGGAGTGCTGCGCGCCGAGCTCGTCGAGAGCGGCCGGCTCACCGAGGCGGTGCTGCGCAAGCAGGATCTCGAGCGGGCCGACGCTCTCTGGCTGGTGAGCTCGCTACGCGGGCGACTCCGGGCCGAGCTCGCCTGAAACCCCGGGCCCGACGGCGACGTAGTCGAGTAGAGGGAAGGAGGACTGATGCTCGAGATCACCGCACTCTTCGGCCTGATCGGCCTCGGACTGGCGCTGTGCTTTTTCCTGATGGTCGGCTGGTTTCTGCTCAAGCTGGTGTTCAAGATCGTCCTGCTGCCGGTGACCCTGGCATTGTTCGCGGCCAAGATCGCGGTCCTCGTCGTGCTCTGCGTGGTGGCGCTGATCGTCGCGCCGGTGCTCCTCACCGTGCTGGCCGTCCTGGCGATTCCCTTCCTGATCGTCGCCGCTCTCGTCGGGGTGACGTTCGCCGCCTTCGCGGCCGTCGCCTAGAGCGCCAGTCCTGGAGCTCCGGCCCTGGAGCGTCAGCCCTAGAAGTACGGCAGGACGAGCGTCGCTCGCGCCGGCGGTGTCCGGTAGAGACGGGAGGCTCGCGAGCGGCCTGGCGGCGTCACCGCGATCGACTCGATCCGATCCCCGTCGCCGAGGCCGAAGTGAGCTCGGCTCTCGCTCGCGGAACAGTAGCCGTAGGCCGGGTCGATCACCCCGAGTCGGGTCTCACCGGCGGCGGTCGTAACAACCCGTGCTCCGATCACCGGACGGCCCTCGCCGCCGAGCAGGCGTACCGCGACCCACACCCCGGCCGAGCCCCGGTTCAGCAGCAATCGCGTACCCGCTCCGCTGCCGACGACCGCGATATCGACGTCGCCGTCACCGTCGAAGTCCCCGAAGGCGGCTCCACGCGACGCGACGAGGCGATCCGGCGCTTCGAGCTCGCCGGCTTCAGTGAGCTCGAAACGACCTTCGCCCAGGCCCCGATAGAGATGGTCGGCCTCGGCGAACGGTGTCTCGTCGTTCGCGGCGATACCGCGGCCCACCCGTCCATTGCCCACGAACAGATCGACCCGTCCGTCCTGGTCGAAGTCGACGAAGCCGAGGCCGAACCCGGTGAAGCCCAGACTCGCGGCTCCCAGACCGCTCGCAGCGGTCAGGTCGGCGAACTGCCCACCGCCCTGATTGACGTAGAGCGTGTTGGTCTCGGCGCGCAGATGGGTCACGAACAGGTCGAGGTCGAGATCGCCGTCGACATCGACCGCCTGGACTCCCATGCCCGCCTCCGGCGAGCCCACACGGTTGACCGCGACGCCGGCCAGCAGCGCGACGTCACGGAAGGTGCCGTCGCCCAGGTTCCGCCACAGCTGGTTCACCATGCCGTCGTTGGCGACGTAGATATCGGGCAGGCCGTCGTCGTCGTGATCGAGGACAGCCACACCGAGCCCGTTGCCGAAGGCCGCCGTGATTCCGGCCTGTACGGAGACGTCCTCGAAACGGCCGTCGCCGCGGTTGCGCAACAGCCGGTCGGGCGCCGGAGACCTGAAGCGGTCCGGATGGCAGTAGTCCCGCAGACCGCCGGAGAAACAGTCGACCTCCTGCGCCGGCGACCAGTCGAGGTAGTTGACCAGGAAGAGATCGAGGTCGCCGTCCCTGTCGTAGTCGAGGAAAGCGGCGCTCGAGCCCCAGCCGGGATCGGCCGCTCCCGCCTCGGCATCCATCCGCTCGAAACCACCGTCGCCCCGGTTGCGGAAGAGGACGTTGGGACCGAGGTTGGTCACGTAGAGGTCGGGCCAGCCGTCGCCGTCGACATCTCCGATGGCGCACCCCATGCCGTATCCGGCGTCGTCGACGCCGGCAGACGCGGCGACCTCGACGAAGTGCGCGCCACCGTCGCTCCTGCCAGGGCCGTCCTTCCCGTCGGGACCGTCGTTCCTGTAGAGAGCGTTTCGATGCTCTCCCTCGTCGCCCCTCGTACCGGCGGTCGCCGGATCGCCCGGCAGCGCGCCCCCCTGGACCAGGTAGAGGTCGAGGTCGCCGTCGCGGTCGTAGTCGAGCCAACAGGCGCCGCCCGACATGATCTCCGGCAACCAGTAGCGGATCTGCGCGGCGCGGACGTGGACGAAGTCGACGCCCGACCTCGCGGTCGCGTCGACCAGCCAGGCTCCATGCTCCGAAGCGATGGCCGGAGTGCCGAGACCGAGACCGAAACCGGTGACCAGCAGGACACTGGTCGGCGACACACGGGCCGGCGACACACGTGCCGGCGATACACGGGCCGGCGATACACGGGCCGGCGATCGCCCGCTGGGCGGCGGCACGACCCTGGTGGCCTGTAACACCCTAGCCCTCGCCGCCGGCCTCGGCGATCATCTGCTCGAGCTGAGCGATGTCGGGATGCTCGGGCACGGTCCCGCGGATGCGCTCGAGAGCCTCCGAGGCCTCCTCGAAACGCTGCGAGCGGACGAGGATCCAGGCACTCATCAGATCCGCCGGCCAGAAATCCGGCCATCGCTCGAGCGCGTCTCCGAGAGTCGCCAGAGCGCCGTCCGCGCGGCCGCCCCGCCACAGCTCCCGGCCGAGCTGCAGATAGGCCTCCGGACTGTCGACGCCGATGTCGATGGCACGTTGCATCTCCGCCAGCATCTCGGCTCGGTCCTCGGCCGGTGTCTCGGAGCGCTCCAGGTAGCGCCGATCGCCGAGAGAGCGCGCCAGAGCGAGATGGGTCGCGGCGACCGACGGAGCGATCTCGACCGCGGCTCGCGCGTGGCGGACGGCGTCTACCGGACGGTTCGTATGCGCCGACCAGGCACTCAGGTTGAGCTGGGTGCTGAAGCTCTGCTCGTCGAGCGACAGGGCCCGATCGAGGAGGCTCCGCGACTCGGCGAAACGCTCGAGCCGCATGTAGGCGATGGCGAGGTCATTGAGCAGGGTGACGCTCTCCGGCGAGCGCTCGACGAGCTCCTCGAGTACCCTTGCCGCCTCCTCGTTGTTCCCTTCGAGGAGCAGCGCTCCGGCGCGCTCGACGAGCGCCGAGACGTGCACCGAGTAGCGTGCGACCTCGTCGGCCAATGGACTCGGGATGAAGGCTCGCTCGGCGCCGAGACCGACGGCGAGCTCGCGCTCGGCCTCCTCCTGCCGGCCCAGGGCCCGGTAGGCCAGCCCGAGCTGGTAGTGAGCGACCGCCGAGAGTGGATCGAGCCTCACCGCGGCCTCCAGGTTTCCGAGAGCGTCGTCCGCCCGGCCCCGCATCAGCTCGACCTCGCCTATCCCGACGTGACCCGCCGCCCTGTAGGGGGCCAGCTCGACCAGGTGATCGAATCGGGCGCGAGCCTCGTCGAGGTCGCCCTGCTCGAGCAACAGGTAGCCCAGCCGTTCGAGAGCCGGCAGCAGATCGGGGTCGAGCCCGAGCGCCGCCTCGAGCTCGCTCCGGGCCTCGTCGACCTCGCCGATCTCGAGATGCGCCACGGCCTTGTGATGCCGCCACAGGGCCGACCCGCCATCGAGGCGCGCCAGCTCCTTGTAGCAGTCCGTCGCCTCGGGCCAGAGAAGGTTCGCCTCGAAGGCCATGCAGAGCTTCGACCACGCCGCCTCGGACTGCGGCTCGGCGTGGACGCCGGCCACCGACTCTTCGATCAGGGCCACGACCTCGGGATCGAGTCCCTCCCGGCCTTCCGGGGGTTGCTGGGCATCCGCCGGGAAGGGGTCGCAGAGAATCAGGGTGGCGAGAGCAACGGGGAGAAGGCGCGACATGACCGCGCCATTCTATGGCCTCGCCGAAGGGCGGCGCTGCGACCGCGGGTCAACCGAATCGACCGGTGATGTAGGCCTCGGTCTGCTCCATCACCGGATTCATGAACAAGGTCTCGGTCGCTCCGTACTCGACCAGTTTGCCGAGATACATGAAGGCCGTGTAGTCGGAGATCCGTGACGCCTGCTGCATGTTGTGGGTCACGATGACCTGCGTGTAGTGCTTCTTGAGGTCCTGCATCAGCTCCTCGATCTTCGCGGTCGAGATCGGGTCGAGCGCCGAGCAGGGCTCGTCGAACAGAATCACCTCCGGCTCGACGGCGATCGCCCGTGCGATGACGAGACGCTGCTGCTGCCCACCGGAGAGACCCAGCGCACTGTCCTCCAGTCTGTCCTCGACCTCTTGCCAGAGGGCCGCACCCTTGAGGCTGCGCTCGACCGCCTCGTCGAGAACCGACTTCTTGTTGACGCCCTGGATTCTCAGCCCGTAGGCGACGTTCTCGTAGATCGACTTCGGGAAGGGGTTGGGCTTCTGAAAGACCATCCCGATCCGCTTGCGCAGCAGGTTGACATCGTAGTCGGGCGAGAAGATGTTCTTCCCCTCGAATCGGACGCCGCCGGAGATACGGACGCTGTCGATCAGATCGTTGAGCCGGTTGAGCACTCGCAGAAGAGTCGACTTCCCGCATCCCGAGGGTCCGATGAAGGCGGTGATCTCGTTCTGGGGGATCGTCATCGAGATGTCGGCCAACGCCCGAGTCTCGCCGTACCAGAGACTCAGGTCCTCGATGTCGAGGATCGGTCTCTCGATCGCCGAGGTGATCGCCTCGCGATCGGGGCCGATCGCCACGTTGCCCGCCGAAGCGTCCTGCCCGACCGCCATGTTGCCGTCCTGTTCCATGATCATTCTCGATCCGAGCGACCCGTCTGCGGGCCTTGCGCTCCCTCCCTCTTGTCGTATCGATGGTCTCCGGCCTCAAACGGCGCTGCCGGCGTACTTCTCACGCAGGTGGTTCCGAATGGCGATGGCGACCAGGTTCATCACGGTCACCACCAGGATGAGGAGCAGTGCCGTCGCGAACACCAACGGCTTCGTCGCCTCCACGTTCGGACTCTGGAAGCCCACGTCGTAGATGTGGAATCCGAGGTGCATGAACTTGCGCTCCAGATGGACGAAGGGGAAATGGCCGTCGATCGGAAGCGCCGGCGCCAGCTTCACCATGCCGACGATCATCAGCGGCGCGACCTCCCCGGCCGCCCGCGCCATCGCCAGGATCATTCCGGTGAGAATGCCCGGTGCCGCCGCGGGGATAACTACCTTGGCGGTGGTCTCGAACTTGGTGGCGCCCAGGGCGCGTGAGCCCTCCCGCACCTCACGCGGCACCGCCGCGAGGCCCTCCTCGGTGGCGACGATGACCACCGGTACGGTCAGCAGCGCCAACGTCAGCGCACCCCAGAAAATCCCTCCGGTCCCGAAGGTCGGTGTCGGCAGGGCCTCCGGATAGAAGAGCTTGTCGATCGACCCGCCGACCAGATAGACGAAGAAGCCCAAACCGAAGACACCGAACACGATCGACGGCACACCGGCCAGATTGTTGACGGCGACGCGCACGACTCGAACGACCGTTCCCTCCTTGGCGTACTCGCGTAGATAGAGCGCCGCCAGGACACCGAAGGGGACCACCGCGAATGACATGAGGAAAACCATCATCACGGTGCCGAAGATCGCCGGAAAGATGCCGCCCTCGGTATTCGACTCCCTCGGGTCGTGGGCGACGAACTCCCAGACGCGGCCCAAGTAGAGCCCGGTCGTGGCCAGCAAGCCCATCTCGTTCGGACGCAGGTAGCGCACGATGTCACCGATAGCGATCTCACGTTCCTGCCCCGCCGCCGAAGCCATGAGGATCGTCTCCGCTTCGAGTTCCTCGCGCAGCCCGGTGAGACGAGTCGACAGCTCGAGGAACTCCTCGTCGAGATCGGCACGTTTCGCGGCGATCTCGGCCAGCCGGCGCTGCCGCTCGGCCGGCGGCGGATCGTCGAGATCGACCCGTCGCTCGGCGAGACGCAGCGCCTCGAGCGCGTGATTGACGTCGCCGATGTCGCCCTTCTCGAGCTTGCGGATCCGGCGGCGCAGTTTCACCTTCTCCTTCCAGATCGGCTCCAGAGCCTCCCAGGCCTCTCGCTCTCCACTCGCCAGGATCTCGTCCCCGTGGCGGATCTCCTTCATGAAGCCGTAGAAGTTGCCCCATTCGAGCCGCTCGAGAACCACCGCTGTCTCGGGGTAATCCCCTTTCTCGATGTCGGGCTCGTCGACCCAGACGAAGTCGGCGCCGGTCAGGTCGCGGTTGCCGACCTTGAGACGGATGCGGGTGTTCGACTCGGAAGTGCGATCGCCGGCGTCCGCGTAGTAGGTCTCGCGCTGATAGACCTCGCCCAGCAGGGTCTCGTCGGAGGTCGTCCGGACCTGCAACAGGTCCTTCTGCCAGAAGTAGCCGAGACCATTGATACCGAGCAGCACCAACAAGCCGACGACCAGGAGGACGTTGAAGGCCAGGGCACCGCCACAGAGCCAGGTCATGCTCCGGCCGATCAACTCGCGACGGGCGTGGGATCGAATTGCCATCTAGAGCTCCTGGTACTTCTTGCGCAGTCGGATGCGGACGATCTCGGCCGCGGTGTTGACGACGAAGGTGACGAGGAAAAGCAGGAGCGCCGCCAGGAAGAGAACCCGGTAGAGACTTCCGTACTGCGGCGCCTCGGGGATCTCGACGGCGATGTTGGCCGACAACGTGCGGAAGCCGTTGAACGGATTCCAGTCCATGATCGGCGTGTTGCCGGTCGCCATGAGCACGATCATGGTCTCGCCCACGGCTCGTCCGAAGCCGACCATGATGGCCGAGAAGATGCCGGGACTCGCAGAAGGGAGAACCACTCGCGTGACCGTCTCCCAACGGTTCGCTCCGAGCGCCAGCGAGCCGGCGACGAGGTTCTTGGGGACGTTGGAGAAAGCGTCCTCGGAGATCGCGAAGATGATCGGGATGACCGCGAAGCCCATCGCCAGGCCGATGACCACGGCGTTTCGCTGGTCGTAGGGCAGTGCGAGGGCCTCAATCAGCCAGCCCTGGAAACTGCCGCCGAACGCCGCCACTTCGACCGGCCGCGAGAGCGCCAGGCAGAGCCAACAACCGAGCGCCAGGACGACACAGAAAAAGAGCAGCTCGCTGCCGACCGGAGCCTTCGAGCGGAGACGGCTCGGCATCGAGGTCCACAGCACGCCGGCAAGGACCATGAAGAGCGGCAGGAAGAGAAGCAGCATGATCAGTGCCGGAAAGAAGCTCTCCAGTCGGGGCGCCAGCCAGAGACCCGCCAGGAAGCCGAGAACCACGCTCGGCAGCGCGGCCATGACCTCGACCACCGGCTTGACGTATCGCAACAGGCGAGGGTGCATGAATTGCGAGGCGTACATGGCGCCGAACACGCCCAGAGGCACCGCCAGCAGGAGCGAGTAGAGGGTGCCCTTCAGGGTGCCGACCAGGAGCGGTACCAGACTCATCTTCGACTCGAAGTCGTCGGTGGCGCCGGTCGACTGCCAGACGAACTCCGGGCCTTCGGCGCCCTCGTACCAGACCTTGCCGAACAGCGTCTCGAGCGAGATCTCCGGGTGGGGGTTGTGCACGTCCAATCCGGCGATTCGCGCGCCATCGATCAGGAAGACGCCGTCCGCCTTCGGCGAGAAGACCATCCCGCGAGCTCCGGGTAGCGGCGAGGTGTCGGTCCACAGCGTCCGCCTCGACGTCGCGTTGTAGAGCGCCATCGCTGCTGCGTCGTCCTGAACGACGAAGCTCTTGTCGCGAGGCGAGGTGCGGATGACCCGGATCGGTGCTTCGTGCCGGGGAAACTCGCGGATCCGCACGAGAACGAAATCCCCTCCGTCACGGCGCACTTGCGACCACTGGGACAGGCTTCCGTCGGCGTGGCCCACGATCAGAGACTTGTTGCCGAGCAGAACCTCGAGAGCGGTCACCTCGTCCGGACTGCCGGAGGCGATCTTCGGCTCTGCCAACTCACCGCCCGTGACCGCCCACCAGATGAGCTCGCCACTGTCAGTGGAGCCGTAGAGGTTCTGCATCACGCCATCGATCTCGAGCTCGGTCAGCCGTTGGCCGATGGTCGTCTCGGCGCGCACCAGAGTCTCGGTCTCCTCCCCCGAGAACATGTTGCGCTCGACCTGGCGCGACACGAAGAGCACCTCTCCCGACTCGAACTGAACCGCCACCGCGGCTCCCCCTTCGCGGGTGCCGCGCGCGGCGAAGGCCCTCACCCGCCGGGGCTCGTCCGCGATGCGGATCCATATCGGATCGTTCACCACCGGCTCGGTCGTCCGCACGTCGTTGTTGTCGAAGCTGACGCGGAACTCGACCGGCACCAGTACGGCCCAGCCGTCCTCGGTCGCCGCGGCCAGTAGGCTCGAGTGCGAGGGCTGGTCGAAGTGGACCAGGGCTGGTACCGGGGGCTGCACGGCCTCCCCTGGCACCTCGTCCCGTTCTCCCGCCCGCGGGGCGGGAATTCGCGTTTCGTCGACGACGACGCCGTCGGCGAGTCGAATCGCCCGCACGATCCCGTCGTCGCCGAGCGTCACGATGTGCGAGCGGTGCTCGTCGACGACGACCTTCGAGGCGCTGAACGTTCCGACCTCGCGAGCGGCGAGAACCTCGACCGTGGCCGGCCGCGTCAGGGGCCAAACCTCGACCGTGATGAAGACCAGAATCGCCAAGATGCAGGCGATGATCCCCATGCCACCGATGGTGACCACCCAGCGGGCCACGCGATCGGACAGTCCGCGGCGTTTCAGGCTTCGGGTCGCCTCTGAAGAGACCAGCTTGAGATGGCGCGTGCCGCCACCACCGTCACCGGACTCACCGATCTTGGGCGCGGGAATCGACAATCTGACGTCTCCTGAAGGCAGGAGCCTCCCGGCCGAGGCGATATGACCTCGGCCGGGAGACCGTGACGGGAAGGTGGATCAGAGAGCGGAAACCTCTTGGCTGACGATGCTCGACGGGATGGGCAGGTAGCCGTCCTTGACGACGACCTCCTGGCCCTCCTGTGAGAGCACGAACTTGAGGAACTCGCGCACCAGTGGATCGGTGTCGCGGTTGGGGGCCTTGTTGATATAGAGGTAGAGGAACCTCGCCAGCGGATAGTTGCCGGCGTACACCGACTCGGGATCGGTGCCGAAGAAGCTCTCGCCATCCTTTGACAGGGCGATCGCCTTGACACCCGAGGTCTTGTAGCCGATGCCGCTGTAGCCGATGCCGTAGAGATCCTCGGTGACGCCCTGGACCACCGAAGCCGAACCCGGCTGCTCCTTCACGGTGTCCTTGTAGTCACCTTTGCAGAGCGCATTGCTCTTGAAGTACCCGTAGGTGCCCGACGCGGAGTTGCGGCCATAGAGACTGATCGGCCTGCCATTCCACGACGACAGGCCGGCGGCGCCCCAGTCACTGATGTCGCTCGACCCGCCGCAGGTGCGGCTCTTCGAGAAGATGGAGTCGACGTCCTCGATGGTGAGCTGCTCGATCGGGTTGTCCTTGTTGACATAGACAGCCAGCGCGTCCACCGCCACGCGGATCGCCGTCGGCTTGTAGCCGAAGGCCTTCTCGAACTCATCGAGCTCGCTCGACTTCATGGCACGACTCATCGGGCCGATCTGGGCGGTTCCCGAGATCAGCGCCGGAGGCGCGGTCGACGAGCCCTTTCCCTCGATCTGGATCCTCACGTTCGGATAGACCTTCTGGAAACCCTCGGCCCAGAGGGTCATCAGGTTGTTGAGAGTGTCGCTGCCGACCGAGTTCAGGTTGCCCGAGATGCCGCTCGTCTTGGCGTACGTCGGGATCGCCGCATCGACCTGGACCGCCTGGGCGAAAGCGAGTCCGCCGACCGCCACTAGGGCTAGCGCGAAGATGATGTATGTACGACGCTTCATGGGTTGTCTCTCCTCTTGGGTTGTCGTGGGGAATCGACGGCCGGCCTCACATCCGAGGTCCGCACCCTCGATGAGCCCCTGTTCGAAGCCAACGGAATGCTCGATGTTCGTCCTGTCCACGGACGAGGGAAGCAATGACGTGGGTGCGACACCGCGCCTCGGCCGTGCTCATGAGCCGACCTCGATCTCCGTGTGGCGCACGTCCCGACCCTCGACGACGAAGACGACGTCCTCGGCGACGTTCGCTGCGTGGTCGGCGATTCGCTCGTAGCTGCGGGCCACGAGAAGCAGGTGGAGCGCCCGGGTGACGTTCTTGGGCCGCTCGATCATGAACGTCAGCAGCTCCCGGAAGAGCTGTTTGTAGAGTCCGTCGACATCCTCGTCGCGCAGAACCACCCGGCGAGCCAGGTCGGCATCGCGCCTGACGAAGGAGTCGAGACTGTCTCGAACCATCTCGCGTGTGATCGCCGCCATCCGCGGCAGATCGATGTAGGGCTTCAGCGGTGGCTCCGCGTTGATGACCCGCACCGCCTTCGCGATGCCCACGGCGCAGTCACCCATGCGCTCGAGATCGTTGGTGATCTTCATCGCGGCGACGAGCAGTCGCAGATCGGTCGCCACCGGCTGCTGCCGAACCAGAACCTGTTCGACCATCTCATCGATCTCGACTTCGAGAGCGTCCACCTCGTCGTCCATCCTGCGGACCCTCTTCGCCTCGTCGTTGTCCCGGTTGATCAATGCTCGATCGGCACCGAGGATCATCTCCTCGACCTTGCCCCCCATGAGCAGAAGCTTCTGGCGTACGGCCTCGAGGTCCTGATCGAAGTAGCGCTCCACTGTCTCGCCTCTCATCGGCCGGGTGGTTGGTACCGCCGGTGGCCTCTCGTGTCGCGGCCCCAGCGCCGCCGACATGCGAACGGTCCCATCCCGGTCGTACGAAAGCGCGTCTGGTCAGTCACAGGGATGCGACAGCCGTGAAAACATACAGACAGTCAGGGGCTCACGCCCCTTCCGCCCGGGGGTCGGGCTACAATCGTTCTCCGCCAGATATGCATAGGGCAGCAACGCGGAAGATCGCCATCGTCGACTTGGGCTCGAACACCGCTCGCTTGGTGGTCTTCGAGTTCGAGACGGGACAGTGGTTCCGGTTGCGCGACAGCATCCGCGAGCCGATCCGACTCGGCGAGGGGTTGGCGACCGACGGACGGCTGACCGAAAGAGCGATCGACCGCGCCGAGGCCGCGCTTCGGCTCTTCGCCGATTTCGCCGCCGGCTCGGGCCTCCCGAACCCCCATGTCCTTTGCACGAGCGCCGTTCGGGAGGCCGACAACGGTGAGGAGCTCCTCGCCCGCCTGCGCCCGCTGGAGCTGCCGTTGGAAGTCCTGCCGGGCAGGGAGGAGGCCCGCCTCGGTGTCATGGCCGTCGCGAACGGCTTCGCACTCGAGGATGCCTGGGTTATCGACATGGGCGGTGGCAGCGCCCAGATCTCCCGCATGTCGGCCCGTCAGTTCCGTGAGGGCACCGCCTACCCCTTGGGCGCGGTACGGCTGACCGAGCGGTTCCTGCGCTCGGACCCACCCGACCCGGGCCAGGTGCGAGAGCTGGAGGAGTTCCTATCGATCGAGAGCGGAGACGCCATGGACCGGATCGCCGACAGCGATACGGACATCGTTGTCATGGGCGGCACCGTCCGCAACCTCGCCCGTGCCCTCCAGGTCGAGACCGGCTACGCGCTCGATCTGCTGCACAACTACACGATCGATCGCGACGACTTCGAGGCGCTGACGGAGCGGATGCTATCGATGCCGGCTCGGCGCCGTGCCGACGAGTTCGACATCAACCCGGACCGCGCCGACCTCCTCGCTGCGGGAGCCCTCGTCTTCCGTTACATCCTACGCCGCTCGGAGCGCTCCGAACTGCGGGTCTCGGGGCACGGAGTGCGCGAAGGAGCGTTCTTCCGCTGGTTCCTGCCCATCCCCCATCTGCTGCCGGACGTGACCCGGTTCGCGGTCCAGAACCTGGCCCAGCAGTACTCGCAGACGGCGCCGCACGTCGCTCGAGTGCGGCGGATCGCCCAGCGTCTGTTCGATGCGCTCAGGCCCCTACATCAACTGGGTGACCGGGAGCGGGATCTTCTCGATGCGTCGGCCACGCTGCACGACATCGGCATGACGGTCGACTACCACCGCCATCACAAGCACGGAGCGTACCTCGCCCTGAGCCAGCCTCTTCCGGGCTTCGACCACCGTGAGCAAGCCCTCATCTCACTCCTCGTCAGGTACCACCGCAAGGGCAACCCGGGGCTCGGTGCTCTGCAGAGTCTAATGCTCCCTGGCGACAAGAAGCGACTACGCCAGCTCGCAGCCTGCCTCAGACTGGCCGAGCAACTCGAGCGGGCTCGCACCGGTCGGATACACGACATCTCAGTGCAACTCGATGGAGAGACTGTCGAGTTGCGGGCGCACTCGACCGGTCCCGCGGTTATCGAGGTCTGGGAGGCGCGCAAACACGCCGATCTCTTCCGGTCGGCCTTTGGGCGCTCCCTGGAGATCAGGGGAAAGACCGAGTCACTGCCCGCTAGCCGGCGAAGCCTGATCGTTTGAGCAGCTTCGGCGTCACAAGCCAGCGCTGCTCCATGTGACCCCAGTCGAGCGTTGCCCAGTCGGCCTCGCCGGAGAGACAGGCGAGGGCCGCGGTCGGGAAGCGAACCCTCCCGCCGCCTGTGAGCCCCGATACCAGACCCGACCAGACCGGTTCGTGGCCGACGACCACGACGTTTCCGGCGACCTGAGGTACGTCGCGGAGTGCCGCCAGCACGGCGCCGGCACCCCCTCCGTAGAAGCCCTCGCGGATCTCCACCGGTGCCACCCAGCCGCCGGCCGAGGCGGCCAGGCCTGCGGTCGCACGCGCTCGCTCGGCCGGTGAGGTCAGTACGAGGTCCGGCGAAATGCCGATCTCGCTGACGAAGCGCCCCATGATTCCCGCCGCCTCGACCCCGCGCGGAGCGAGCGGTCGATCGCGATCCGAGCCGTAGCTGGCACCCCAGTCGGACTTGGCGTGGCGCAGGATCAGCAGTCTCAGGCTCATTTGTGGGCTCGATCTCAGGCCATCGCCCGCTGCGCTCCCCTGAGCGGTAGGCGAACCTTGAACGTCGAGCCTATACCGAGCTGGCTCTGCAGCTCTACGCTCCCGCCATGGAGCCGGGCGGCGTGTTTGACGAGTGCCAGGCCCAGCCCCGTACCACCCTCCTCCCGGGCCCTGCCCTTGTCGACCCGGTAGAAACGCTCGAACACGCGGGGGATCGACTCCGTGGGTATTCCGATGCCGGTGTCCGTCACGGTCAGCACCGCCACCTCATCCTCGGCCTCGAGATGGACCCTGACCGAGCCCCGAACGCGGTTGTACTTCACCGCGTTGTCCAGCAGATTCGAGACCAGCTGCTCCAACATCTCGGAGTCGCCGATGAACTCCGGGAGCCGATCCGGAAGGTCCAGCTCGATGCTGATGCCTCGCTTGGACGCTTTGGACCGGACCACCTCCGCAGCGTGAGTGATCATACCGAGCAGGTCGACCGGCTCCGCTTGGGGCGGCCGCTCCTCGGCGGCCTCCATCCGGGCCAGCGGCAGGAGGTCGGCCAGCAACGCTTCGAGGCGCCCGCACTGCCCGAGGATACGGGCGAGGAACTTCGCCGCCACCTCCGCGTCGTCGAGAGCCCCATCACGCAGCGTTTCCGTGTACCCGCGAATCGCCGTCAGTGGCGTCTTGATCTCGTGCGAGACGTTGGCTACGAAGTCACGCCTCATCTCGTCGAGATGGACCCGTTCGGTGACGTCACGAGCGACGAGGAGCACGCCGGCACCGCTGATTGGTACCGCGCCAACGGTCAGCGACCGTCCTCCATCGAAAGCCAGCTTCTCGACCGCCACAGGGTGCCCCTCCTCGAGACAGCTGGTCACCAGAGAGACGATCTCCGGCCGGCGTGTGATCTCGAGAATCGAGCATCCCTCAGCCGGGTCGCCGACGTCGAACAACGCGCGGAAGGCCTCGTTGGCGAACTCCACCCGCCCCTGGGCGTCAGCAACGAGGACGCCGTCGGTCATGCTCGACAGGATCTCCTGGAGCCGCTCGCTCTCGGATCGCAGAGCCTCGATCTGCTCGGTCACCCGGTCCGACAGCCGGTTGAGCGAGGTCGCGACACGGGCCAGCTCGCTGCTCTCGGGAACCTCGAGCCTTGCCGCGTAGTCGCCTCCGGCCAACCGGCTCGCACCGGCGACCAGCTGGCCCAGGGGGCGGAACAGACGTCGGTTCAACGCGATGGCGACTGCCCCCGCGGCGAGCAGCCCGACGATGCCTGCCAGCGCCATCGCGCGCAGCGCCCTGGCTCTGAGCTCGGCAAGACCGTGCACGGGCTGGGCGAGCCGCAACGCGAACAGCTCCCCCGAAGGACTGGTATCGCTCCGCGCCACGTAGACGTAGCGCACTCCCGTGGTGTCGCTGCGCCGTACCGCGCTGCCCATTCTCTCGGCCAGCGCCTCGACGATCTCCGGCCGCGCTCTGTGGTTGTCCATCTGCGGAAGCTGAGCCGCCGTCCGGGCGCTGTCGGCGAGTACCACCCCGTCGCCGCGGACCACGGTGATGCGCAGATCCGTTCCCGCGCCGAGCTCCTCGAGCCAGATCTGCAGCGCTTCGGAGCCTTCGGGTAGCCGCTCGGCGACCAGAGGGGTGAGAATGGGAAGCGATCCTGCGAGCCTCGCCTCGGCACTCTCTTCGAGAACCCTGGGTAGCAGCAGGCCCAGCAGTGCGGCCGAAACGAGGCCGGCCACCACCAGGGGCCAGATCAGCGCCGTGCGAAACGAAAGAAGGGACTGCCGGAATCCCAAGTCAGCCCCTGAAACGGTACCCGACCCCGATCACGGTCTCGATTCGCACTGCCTCCGCACCGAGCTTTCGACGCAGGCGGCGCACGTGGGTGTCGACGGTCCGGCTGTCCACGTCCTCCGCGTATCCCCATCCCTCAGTGAGCAGCGTCTCACGGGTCAGCACCCGGCCGCTGCGCTCCATGAGGAGCTTGAGCAGCCTGAACTCGGTCGCCGTGAGCGACACCTCCTCGTCGCCGATGAAGAGCCGGAAGCCCGGAACGTCGAGTCGCAGGTCTCCGGCACGGAGATCCTCTTTGGCGACCGCGGGCTCGACCTGGCGGCGCAGCACCGCCTTGACTCGCAGCACGACCTCACGCGGGCTGAACGGCTTGGCGATGTAGTCGTCAGCTCCCAGCTCCAGCCCGACGATGCGATCCACCTCGTCGCCCTTCGCCGTCAGCATGATCAGCGGGATCCGGGCGGTCTCCGCGTCCCTCTTCAGCAGCCGGCAGACTTCGAGACCGTCGAGGCCGGGAAGCATCAGGTCGAGCAGGATGAGGTCGGGGACGTCCGACCGCAGGACGTCGATCGCAGTGTCACCGCGAGGAATTACGGAGGTGGAGAAACCCTCCTGCTCGAGGTTGTACTCGAGCACCTCGGCGATGTCCGGCTCGTCTTCGATGATGGCGATCCGAGCACTCACGTCGTTCTCCTTCTTCGAGACGACCTCAGCTTCCCCGTGGGCGAGGACGGAAGTCGAACTCCGCCATGGCGTCCAGGACTTCGCGCCGCGACGGCACCGACTCGAGACCCCACCAGGTCTCCCACTCGACACAGGTCTCGAGGCGCTGCCGTTGACGCCGCGTCGGCTTCTTGCCCTCCGGCACCGAGGCCCTGACGTCGTGACACAGAGACGGCCAGGATTCGGCCTGCCCACCGACTCGCTCGCTGTCGAGTACGCGCTCCCCCTGGGTCAGCTGAAAGACCAGCGGATCGCTGTAGTCCATCAACCGCTCGTGGAACTCGACCTCGAGCCGTGCCGGCAGCTCCGGCCGAAGCTCGAACTCGAAGGCCGGAGTGGCGGCACGGGTATCGTGGTGCCAGCGCCCCCGGACCTCGTAGTGGCGCTCCTGGGTCACTCGAACGGTGTGCGTTCCGGCGGGAACAGACCGCGCGAACTCAAGGGTCTCCGGCCGACTCTGCAGCGCCGAGACCGGGAGATAGGTCACCGGGATCCCGTCGATGTAGACATAGAGGTCCCAGGGTCTCTCGTCGGCAACCTCGTACTCGTCGACCTGGGGAAGATAGGAGACGTGGAACGTGACCGGAGCCGCCTGCACAGTGGCGGGTGAATGGGCGGGCGGCGGCGCTACGGTTTCGTGCGCGGCCGGTACCTCTGGCTCGATCGCCGGCTCCGGCCGACTCTTCGAATCGCCTGCGCTCCTCGCCATCGTCAGCAGCTGCTTCATCAGTTCGTCCGACGCGCCGGCCTTCTTCAAGGCCACCAGCTCGCCCGCACCGAGCGAGGCGACCGCTTCGGACTCGCCGCTCAGCCACTCGAGGATGATCTCCTCCGAAAGCTCCGCCTCTAGCATCGCGACGACCTGCTCGGCAACCGTCTGATCCTCGGCGCGCAGAGGAGCCAAGACACCGAACAGGCCGACGAAAGCGACACAGGCCACCCACTTTCGAGGCTGACCGAGCGAACGGTGGAGCGAGCGTTTCATGGGCAAAAACTACCACGCCGACGGCGTTTCCGGCCCCGGCAGGCGGGTCGGTCCCCAGGATGGGACCGACCGTGCGCCTGGATCGGAATCGCGTCGATCGACGGCTAGAAGTCGACCTGCCAACGAATCAGGACGGAATCGATGGTTCCCGTCTCGATCCCGTCGCCTTCGATGTCGGTAGCGACGTAGCCGAGCATCAGGCGGGTCGCCGGATTGAGGTACCAGTTGATGTTGAGGGTGAAGTTGTTCATCTTGCCGTAGGCACCCGGTCCCTGGGCCTCCGAGAGATCGACCTCCGCGTAGCGCAGCCCGACCTCCCAGGCCCCCTTGCCGCCGTCCTTGAGCCACGGCGAGCTCGGCTTCTGACGATCCCAGCCGCCGGAGGAAGCCTTGTAGCGACGGTAGTCGTCGGTGAGGTAGAAGCCTCCCTGCAGGTACCAGCCGTCGAGCGACGGGTCGACCGCGACGAACTCCTCTTCGGCCAACGGAGCGACCACGCTGGACGGTGAGTTGACGTCGACGTCGTAGTACTCGCCGGCGTACCAGAAACGCCCCGCGACACCCGCGATCTCGGCTTGGAGTACCAGGGCGTCATCGGCGGGAATGCCTCGCGTATCCACCGGCCTCGGACCGAAGTGGTTGCCGGGACGGCCGCGGAAGCGCAGTGTTCCGCCGTCCTCGATCTGCTTGGCAGTGAACGCCACGCCGAGGTGCAGCAGGCTCTTGCCGTCGTCGCTCTCGATGGGCCGGTAGACGAACCGACCGGTCAGGTTGGTCCGGTCCTCGTTGAGACTGACGCCGAAGTCATTCGCGTCGTAGAAGTAGCCGAGACCCCAGGTGATCGCCCCGCTCTTGGCGGTGTAGCCGACGCCCGAGTTACGGCTCGGAGAGAAGAACTCCACCGGCAGAGCGCGCTCGTTGAAGGCCAGGTACTTCGAGCTCGTGATCTCGTTGATCGACATGAACTCCTTGAAGTGACCGAACTTCAGGTCGCCCTTGCCCCCCTTGATCGCGATCCAGACGTCCTTGAAGTCGGCGTCTCCTCCGGCGAAGTCGTACTGCGCCTTGAACTTGATCCGTTCGTAGATCGTGCCCTCCATGAACAGGCGGGCGCGCCGAAACTCGAAGCCGTTCTGGAAGGCGTCCTCACCAAGGGCCTCGTCGACGGCCGAGTTCTGGGAGGCGAAGATGTAGTCGGCTTGGATTCGGCCGCCCCACTTCATACTGAAAGCCTTGTCGTCCTTCTCGAGCTTGTGGCCATTGCTCCATTTGACCGTCCAGTCGTGCTCGTGCTCCTTCGAGCCTTCCTCCTCAGCCCGCACCACTGGGACGCTGATCAGCCCCAGGATCGCCAAGCAGGCGATGAACCTCGCGAGACGCATACACATTCCATACTCTCCTTGTCTTGTTTTCTGGCCGGCGAACCCGGGGGAACAGTGAGCCGTGACCCCAGCCCGCTCGTCCGAACGTGAAGTCAGCCTACGAGGCAACGGCGACCGGAGAGCGTCACCCCTGTTACGGCCATGCGACAGCTTGTCCGATCCGCCATCGCCGTAGGAGCGGTCCCGGCGGGCACCGGGACCGGGTCACACCGCGGCTGAAGGCCCCGGACCTACGACCGCCCCGCCCGATAGGCGGCCAGCAGGTCCGACGTGTGAACCTTCGAGATCTCGGGAACGATCTCGATCCGTCCGCCCAGCTCCGAGATCAGATGGTGCTCCGGCAGCGCTTCAGCGCCGTAGTCGCCGCCCTTGACATGGATGTCGGGACGGGCGGCTCGTAGAACCAGGTCGGGGCGGCTCTCCCCGAAGACCTGCACCCAGTCGACGAAAGGCAGCGCGGAGAGTGTCTCGGCGCGCGTCGCTTCCGGAATCACCGGACGGTCGTCGCCCTTGAGCTCTCTGACCGAAGAGTCGCTGTTGAGGCCGACGACGACGCGGTCGCCCATCTCGGCGGCGGCGAGCAGAGTCCGCAGATGACCGGCATGGAGGATGTCGAAGCAGCCGTTGGTGGTCACCACCCGGAGGCCCTTCCGCTTCCAGCGGTCGACGGCTGCGCGGAGCTCCTCCACATCCCGGCTGATCGGTGCGTCCATGGTCGGAGCTAATCTATCGTTCATCGGGCTCTTCAGGGGACCCACTCGACCGCCCGATCGCCAATCGCCGCTCGATCGGTCCCCACACGGCTTCCACCGGCAGCTCCTTCATCACCCCGTCGGGGGCCCGGACGATCTCGTGAGGACCGCCGTGAGGGCCGGTCTCCTCGGGGTCGGTCGGTCCGAAGAGCGCCACGCAGGGCAATCCGAGGCAGGCTGCCAGGTGGAGAACCCCGGAGTCGTTGCCGACGAAGAGATCGGCCATCGACAGAAGTCCCAGAAGCTGTCTCAGACTGGTTCGCCCACCCAGATCGAGGCACCCCTCGGGGGTCTCGTCGAAGCAGCTACCCGCGTCTGCTCCGACGATCAGGGCGACCGTGCCGGGTCGTCCTCTGAGCCGTTTCGCCACCTCGCCGAATCGCTCCGCCGGCCAGGACTTGGCCTCTCTGCCCTTCGATACCTCCGGAGCCAGCACGACCAATCGGTCCCCGTTCCCGGCCAGGCCCGCCTCTTCGAGGAGGCCGCGCGCTCCCCGCCGATCCGCCTCGCCCGCCCCGAGCAGGCCGACGTAGCTGTCGCTCGGCACCGGGCAGCCGAGCGCCCGCACCACCCGCAGGTTGTTTCGAGTCGACGGCAGCCCGACCTTCTCGACACCCGTCGAGAGCAGGCTCGCCAGCGGACCTCCGTCGAGGCCGATCCGTTGCGGTGCCCGGCTGAGCGATGCCAGCAGCCGCGACCGTGGCGACTCCGAGAGACAGACCGCCAGATCGATACCGGCCGCCCGCAGCCGGTTCGCGGTATCGAGGAAGTCTCGTGAGCCGCGGTGTGTCAGCCGCTCGTCGATCAGGGGGCTCTCCTCGAGCAGCGGCGCCACGGCCTTCTTCAGGACGCTGATGATCCTGGCGTCGGGAAACCCGCTCCGCAGTGCCGCTAGGGCCGGTAGGCTGAAGACCAGATCCCCGATCTGGTTGAGGTGGAAGACCGCGATGCTCGCGGGCCGCGACTCGTCGGCGGGCATTCCGGTGAGTCTACTCCCGCGTCGACCTCAGCCGGCGGCACCGAAGCGCTTGATCGCACGCTGGCGCGCCTTCTCCGCCTCGACCTCGCGGTCCTTCGCCGGAGCGTTGGTGACCAGCCCGTCGAAGAGCTCGCGCGTCACCCTGGAAACCACCTCGACGGCGCGTTCGAACACCTCCGCGTTCACCTGCGAGGGCTTGGTGAAGCCGCTCACCTTGCGGACGTACTGCAGAGCCGAGGCGTGGATCTCTTCGTCGGTCGCCGGCGGCTCGAAGTTGTAGAGCGTTCGGATGTTGCGGCACATGATGCTCTCCCTCGGTTCGGCCGATCCCGGCCAGCGGCGGCTCGCGCTCAGCGCGCCGGAAATGCTATCAAGCGCCCGGACGCCCGGCCGGCGGGTCGACGCGACGGTAGATCCGCCCCATGTCGGGCTTCTCGGTGGCGAAGTAGTGGACCCATATGTACAGGTGGTTGAACAGGGCCGCCCAGAGTGCCGCCACCGAGCCCCACCAGAGAGCCGGCACCCAGAGAACAAGGAAGCCGTAGATGTACATCCCGTTTCTCGTCCAGCGGAAGATCCCCTGGCGGACCAGGCCGGCCGTTCGATAGGACGCGTCGAAGTGATCGGCACCGAAGGCCCGCCGGAAGCCGAAGTAGCGCCGCACCGAGTAGAAGACGTACAGCGCCGGGATCAGCAGAACCACCGCGCCGGGACGCAGAACGGCGGCCGGCAGGTCGACCGTCCCCTGATTGGCGATGGCCAGCAGCCAGACCGCCAGCGTCCGGGCGATGCCGATGATCGAGAAGAGAACGGCATAGAGCGTGAAGCCGGCACCGCCGAGGGTGCGACTGAGCAGACTCGCATGGAGCTCTGTACGCCAGCAGAACCAGACCAGCACCTGATGTGCGATCGCCAGGCCGACGGCCGCCAACGCCCACTCGAGCGAGGCCAGGCCCCAGAGCTCACCGACGCGGAAGCTCGCCGACCGGCTCACCCGCTCGAAGCCCACCAGCAGCAGCGCCAGAGCGCCGACGTGGAGCCATTGTCGCTCCAGGAAGAGCGCCGCTCGGCTCATGGATCGGCCGCAGGAGCCGTGCCGGCCGACCGCAGTCCCTCCGGCAGCACCAGGTGACCGTCGCCGCCGAGTGGCGCCTCGTGAACGGCGGACACCGCCTCGATCGGAATCGGACCGTAGACGTGCGGAAAGAGCTCGTCGCCTCCCTCGAGATTCTCTCGTCGGACCTCGGCCTCGAGGCGCGCCTCGTCGATCTCGAGGATCACCAGGTCCCGGCGCCCCCGGAAGAGGAGATCGGCGATGAAAGCGACCTGCCGCGGCTCCGAACAGTGGATGAAGCCCTCACCGTCGAACGCCTCCGGTAGGTAGCGCCCCTTTCCGAGTGCCGCGTCCCACGCGGGCCGCTCAGCGATGTGGAATATCGGCGTCATCACCTCGGCCCCGGGCTGCGCCAGAACATGCACCAGGTGTGGAGATCCTCGATGTCTGCCTCTCCGACGACCTCGAATCCCAGGTGCTCGTAGAGAGCCACGTTGGCGGCTGTCTCGGTATTGAGACAGATGCCGGTCGAGCGCTCGTCGTCGATGGCGAGCTGCTTGACCGCGTGGAGGAGCCGGCCGCCGAGGCCGTGACCCTGCCTGCCGGAGGCGACACCGAGCATTCCGAGATAGTGAAACGGCTCCTCGGGCCGGCCCTCGTGGGCGGCCTCCTCGTAGGCTGACATGCGCCCGTCCGGCCCGTCGCCGAGTCGTGCTCCGAGCGCCTCGAACAGGCGCTCCACCTCCCGAGAGGGCTTCGCCGGGCCTGGGTCGACCACAGTCGCCACGGCCTCGAGCCCCGAGCTCCCTCTGAGGCCGAGCACCGGATGTCGGCGCGCCCAGCGAGCGTCGAGGATGAACAGGACGAGCGCCTCGAGATCCGCGTCGTAGTCGGCGCCGGAATCGCGCAGCACCATCCGCATGTAGGGATAGTCGTGAAACGAGTCGATGAGGACGCGCGCCGCCTCGGTGCGATCGTCCCGGGTGAGACGCTCCACGGTCATTCAGGTCCTCCCTCGCCTCTGTCGGCACGGGTCGCGGCGGGAGCGCCGCGGGTGAAAGCGATGTAGTCCGTCGGACCGGGGTCGAGGCCGGCGGCGCGCATCCGGGTGGCGATCTGCCCCCGGTGATAGGTGCCGTGCAGGGCGACGTGGATCAGGATCTCTTCGACGGTGCTCCGGAAGTCGTGGCCAGCGCTGTTTCGGTAGGCGACGTCCCGGCCGAGATCGGTCGGCTCGAGGGCCGCCAGCAGCCTCGCCCAGCGGCCAGCGGAGAGTTCCGCCAGGCGGCGACACGATGCGAGATCTCCATTCGGCCAGACGGGAACGGACTGTCGCTCGCTCTCGATTCGATCGAGCCAGATCAGCTCCGCGCCGAGCACGTGAGCGAGAAGCTCGAGGCAGTGGGCCGGTGCCGTGGCCGCCCGCTCCATGCCCTCGAGCACCATCTCATCGGCCCAGCGCAGATGCTCGAACAACCGTCTGACCTGTCGAATACTCACCCCGGCCGACGAGGCTAACACCTGCGGGCCGCGCCACGGCAGGCTGCTATGCTGACTCGAAGTCGAGGACACCAGCAAAGGGAGGCAGACCCGATGAGACACCCCTTCTCGTTGATCGCCCTTCTTCTCGCGGCGATCGGCTGCGGCGCCGACACCGACGAAACGCGGGTCCCGCCCGCCGAAGAGCCCGCAGCGGTCCTGCCGGCCCATGGTACGGTCACGGCGCCCGATGGCGTCGACATCGTCTTCGATGCCGCCGGTACGGGCGAGACGACACTGGTCCTCGTCCACTGCTGGGCCTGCGATCGCTCGTTCTGGCGCGAGCAGATGGGCCCGTTCTCGGAGAGCCGGCGGGTCGTGGCCATCGACCTTCCCGGGCATGGTGAGTCGGGCGCCGAGAGGCAGAGCTGGAGCATCGCGGGCCTGGCTGCCGACGTCGCGGCAGTGGTCGATGGCCTCGATCTCGACAATGTCGTCCTCGTCGGCCACTCGATGGGCGGGCCGGTCTCGCTACTGGCCGCTCCCCTGGCGGCCGACCGCGTCATCGGCGTCGTGCTCGTCGATACGGTGCACATCGCCGAGCAGGTATGGAGCGAGGAGGAGGCCGCGCCGATCATCAACGCCTTCGAGGAGGACTTCCAGGCCGCCAACGCCCAGTTCGTGCCGATGCTCTTCCGTGAAGACGCCGATCCGGCGCTGGTCGCATGGGTCACCGAGAGAGCCAACGCTTCGAACGTCGACGTCTCGATCGCTTTGATGAAGGACTTTCCCAATATCTCGGGGAGCGATGCTCTCACCGGTGCGGGTGTTCCGGTGCGAGCCGTGCAGGCCGCTCCCCTGGAGATGATGATCCCGCCGACCGACATCGAGATGAACCAGCGGTACGCGGACTATGATGCCGCGACCCTCGAGGGTGTCGGGCACTACCTGCAGCTCGAGAAGCCAGCGGAGTTCAACGCCGTGCTCGAGGCGGCAATCGCCGACATCGAACAGCACTGATCTTCCACCTCGAGCTCCCGGTACGAGCGCCCCGCGCGAGGCTCATCGAGGCCGGGAGGAGAGCGCGCCAGGCGAACCGCCCGGACCGGCGGCAACCGGTGGATCGTCCTCTTCGGGCGCCGCCTCTCCCGGCCGCTCGATCTCCACGACCGAGCTGAGGACCCGCTCGCCCTGGAGATCCCGCACCACCACGGCCAGGGTCTGCCTGCGTCGCGGCACAACGAGCTCGAACTCGAGATGCTCGAGCTCTCCGGGCCGCGCCGTTCGAGAGCCCTCCAGCGTAACCTGGTGCGTCTCGACCTCCGAGCGACCGTAGCGGTCGAGCGTCGCGAGCCCGACCTCGAAGCTGGCTCGGTGGCGTCCGTCCGTCTCGACCCACTGCAGTCTGCCGGTCGGCGCGAAGACCGAGATCGGCACCGCCATCTCTCCCCCTTTGCCCTTGGTTCGGACTCCGATCTCGACGGGGAACCCGGGGCCTTCGAGGTCGGCATCGGAGAGCAGAGTGCTCAAGGTGTCGAGA
Source organism: Candidatus Multivoradales bacterium (assembly GCA_965223875.1). Classification (GTDB taxonomy): domain Bacteria; phylum Acidobacteriota; class Thermoanaerobaculia; order Multivoradales; family JAHEKO01; genus CBDCXS01. The sequence goes on from OZ245024.1 coordinate 1,910,497, forward strand.
TCCCGGTAGCGCCTCTCGGTGAGCGCGACGAAGGAGCTGCGCGTCCTGGCCTCGAGACCCTCGGGAAGCATCTCGACTTCGATGCGGTGCCGACGAAGCGGCCGCATCCGCTCCGGCTCGACACCGATCGAGTAGTAGCCGCCCCTGCTGTCGGCGGCGGCCGTGGAGAGCGCTCGTCGTCTCTGGGTGTTGAGCAGGCGCCGCCCTCCGGTCTCGTCGGCGAGAACCCCGAGCATGCTCTGGATGCGCTGCTCCCGCCACCAGCTCCCGTGCACATCCCGACCCTCGACGTCGACGGCGTAAATCGAATAGCCGAGCTGGTTCGCAGTGTCGGTGAGCGCCGAGAAGACGAAGTTCCCGAAGCACGGACCCGACAGGCACCAGGGCGAGGTGTTGTGGGCGATTCTCACCTCGAGGGGATCCCAGCTGCCGGCGACCAGAAGCAGCACCTTGCGGCCCGGACGGAGGTCGAGCGTGCGCATGCTCGAGGCGGCGGCCAGAATCCCACGTCGCGACGCGTTGCCGATCCAGTTGGCCACGAACGTGGTCATCCGAGCCAGGGCCACCCACTTGATTCCGGTGGTCGGGCGGTCCATCGCACCGCCGAGCGACGCGTCGAGCGCCGGTACGTCGGAGCTCCAGTCCGACAGCACTTCCAGGGCGCGACCATCGTAGGCCACCACCGACATGCTGTCGACCGGCCGCAGCAGCGGGAGCTCGGAGCGGAGCATCTCGAGCGTCAGGTCGCGATTGCGCTTCAGCGTCGTGTGGTCGTCGATGAAGACGAGGAAGTTGACCGGCGGCGCGTCCGCCGTGGAGGCCTCGCCGACGGCGCCGACCTCGTGGAAGAAGCGGACCGGGGTCTCGACCCCGTCGACCGTCACCACGAAATCCTCGCGCGAGAGACCGGGGACCCGCTCGCCCTCGGGGTCGGTGACGACGACCTCGAGGTTCACCACGTCGACCCGGACAGTCTCGTCGAAGCGGTCGACCGGCTCGCTGGTGGTCTGCGCGAACGAGGGAGACGGGAGCTGGGCGAGCAGCCCGAGAACGGCAACGCCCACGGCGCCCATTCGACACAAGCGGCTGACGACATCGATCGGCACGGCGACTCCTTTCGGCTCGGCCCCCCGATCCGGCCTTTACGGCCGTCCCTCTGTCCAACGTCTCCGCCGCCTAGCCTACCAGTTGCTCCGACGAGGCCCGGCGCTGAGTTTCCGCGGCCGGTTCCGACTCCAACCGCATCAGCGCCGGCACGAAGAGGCCCGCCGTACCCAGGGCGACCGCGGCAACCCCACCCGCCAGATACCAGCTCGCGACGCCCAGAAGCTCGGCCACCGGCGCCGCCACGGCGAGACCGACGGGGGCCGTGATCGAGGCGAGGCTGCCGTAGAGCGCGAACACGCGGCCCTGCATCCCCGGCGCCACCGTCGCCTGGAGAATCGCCTGGATCGGCCCGTTGACCATGGCCGACATGGCCCCGACGGACAGCAGGGAGACGAGAAAGAGCATCGACTCGACCGGGACGGCGACCATCGCAAGGACCGAGAGGCCGAGTGCGACCAGACCCGCGAGGGTGGTGACGATGTGGCGCCGGAAGCCACCCCACGCTCCCAGGGCTACCCCACCGACGAGCAGACCGACTCCCACCGCCGAGGAGGCCCACGCCAGACGCGTCGCCCCACTCCCCTGCCCGTGGACGAGCAACGGCAACAGGGAGAAGGCAGGCGTGAGAAACAGATTGAGCAGCGCCGCGATCGCCAGCAACACGAGATGTCCCCGCCGCTCGGCGAGGAATCGGAGTCCATCGACGGTTTCACTCCAGATCGAGCTCTTGCCCGGACTCTCCCCCGCCTCCGGCCGCGGCACGGCGATGAACAGCAGCGGGACGATGGCGAAGAGGGCCGTGACGACATCGACGCTCACCACCCCGACCATCGGCAGCCTCGCGACCAGGAGCGCCCCGAGCGGCGGAGCCGCCACCAGCATCAGCCCCTGGATCGCCTGGTTGAGGCCCTGGACGCGGGTCAGGGCGGAGGCGGGCACCATCAGCGTCGTCGAGGCGAGCATGGCCGATTCGTGGAACGCCCCGGCGATGCCTCGCACGAGGAGAAGCGCCAGCAGATGCGCCGGCCTCGCCGCCCCGAGGTGAAACAGGGTCGCGAGAGCCGCGGCGGCCATCGCCGACACGCTGTCCGCCGCCAGCATGACGCGCCGCCGATCCCATCGATCGACCAGGGATCCGATCACGGGGCCGGCGACGGCACGCGGGAGCAGAGCGAGCAGAGTGCCCGTCGCCAGCACCGCGGCCGACCCCGTCTCGAGCGTCAGCCACCAGACCAGTCCGAACTGGACCGCCTGGGTTCCGAGCAACGACAGGGCCTGCCCGCTCCAGAGGATCCAGAAGCCGCATGCTGTCTTCCTGTCGTTGCCGCTCTCCATGCCTTCGCTACTCATTCGGATGGTTCCCTCGCTCGCCGATGTTCATGCTGCATTGATTATTCATGATTCATTGAATAATACAATAGGTCCGATCAATTGTTTACAATCGAGTCACATGTCCCGTGCCGACTTCGAGCCGAGTGATGTCCACGTTCTCTCAGACCTGGCACAGCTAAAGGTCCTCGCCGACCCGTTGCGCGTTCGGATCCTCGAGGCCCTCTGCCGCGATGAGCTGACCACCAAGCAGGTCGCTGAGCGTCTGGAGGAGAAGCCGACCAAGCTCTACCACCACGTCGAGGCGCTCGAGCGGGTCGGTCTCGTCCGCCTGACGCGAACCCGCCCGAATCGCGGCACGCTCGAGAAGTACTACCGCGCTATCGCCAGGGCCTTTCAGGCCGACTCTTCTCTGTTCGCCGGCGACGCCGACGAGGCCACCGATGGTTCCGAGGCGACGACCGGTGTGGCGCCCGTTCCCGAGGTGGTCGCGATGATGCTCGACCGCACCCGCGGCGAGCTCGCCGAGCTCACCGGATCGGGAGCGCTCACCGATGTCACCGATGCGGGCCTGCTCACCTTCTGCGAGATCGAAGGCTCGCAGGAGACGATCGATCGCCTGCGCGAACGGCTCACGCGACTGATCGAGGAGACCACCCAATGCGACGACGATGGGGAGCCGAGCCGACGCTATCGGCTGACCCTGGCCTTCTTCCCATTGGACCGGGCACGGACGGCTCCGGCCGACGGTGAGGAGCCCGACAACGCGGAGCCCGAAGGCGACTAGCTGCATCCGGGCGCCCGGCCCACACCTACCGGCCTGCACCTGCCAGCTCGACATCCACCCGCCGATACCGACACAGGCTCGCCTCGCCCGAGCAGAACGGAGACACAATGAGTCGCCTACTTCCCTTCCCCGTTGCGCTGACCCTGCTCTGCGTTGCCGCTGTCGGCACGACACCGGTCGACGCGCGAGCGCAGACCGCCGCGTCCAGTGCGGCAGCCGACGACCAACTGGCCCGGATAGCCGACGCCCTCGAGTCGGTCGAGGATCTCCTCGCCCAGCAGCTCGAGACCCAGACGCTCGACCTGTTGCTCAAGCGCACCCAACTGGTCTCGACGGAGGTGACCCAGCTCGATCGCCAACTGCGTCAGGCCGAAGCCTCACGTGACGACCTGGAGGACGAGCTGCTGCGCATCGAGACGCAGCTCGACGCCTTCGAGTCGGCTGGAGTCGACATCCCCGAGGAAGAGCTCGTCGCGATGACCATCCAGATGGAGGTCGAGCAGGAACGCCTGGTGCGCCGCCTGCGCGAGATCGAGTCCGAGATCGCAGGTCTCGACACTCGCCTGGCCCGCAAGCAGGCCGAGATGGATGACTGGAGGGACATTCTCGACCGGCGGCTCGGCGGAGTCTGAGGAGACTGCCACGATGTCCTCCTCCAAGAGCGTTCGACGATCGCACCGGGGTGTCCTGTCCGAGCTCGACCAAGCGCTCGAGCTCGCCCGCGAAGACGCCAGCTGCCGCCGGATCTGCCCGGCCGGGTCCGGCTGGAGCGTCCAGCAGCACCTCGAGCACCTACTGCTGACCGACGCGGCCATCGCCGAAGGCCTGGAGAACGGGCTGGCGTCGCCCGAGCCGGCCGGCAAGCAGGTGCCCTCTGTTCGAGGGGGAGGCCCGACGGCAATCGGTCACCTCATCCTCTGGACCGGACGGATTCCCCGCGGCCGCGCTCAGGCACCGGACTTCGTCGAGCCACAGGGCATGGAGCGCGAGCTGATCGTCGCGGGTCTCGTCGCGACTCGCGCCAGGCTCGAAGCCCTCGGGGCGCGACTCGAGGAGCTTCGCCGGCTCGACGCGACGATCGCGCATCCGATGCTCGGCGAGTTCACCGCCGCTCGCTGGCTGCGTTTCGCCCACGTCCACCATCGGCACCATCGGCGGATCATCGACGACATTCTCGCCTCGGAGCCCGAATGACAGGCCCCGGAACCGCGTATAGTTCGGCGTACGCATGAAGTGTCCCGCCTGCAAGAGTCCCCTGGTCGTGGTCGAGCGCGAGGGCATCGAGCTCGACTGGTGCGTCGCGTGCCTCGGGCTCTGGTTCGACGACGGTGAGCTCGAGCTGCTGGGTGAGAAGACCGGCAGGGTCATCGATGTCAGCGACCTCGACGCCCATGCGGCTCGCATCAGCCGTGGAGATCGCCGCTGTCCGAGGTGTCCGAAGCGAATGGCCCAGCTCGAGCTTCCCGTGGGCGCGACCGAGGTCATCGTCATCGACCGCTGCGCCGAGCACGGCTTCTGGCTCGACCGGGGCGAGCTCGGCACGCTGCTCACCAGACTCGGCAGGCGGCGCGAAACCGACGGGGATCTCGTGCTCGAGTTCCTCGGAGAAACGTTCCACGAGAGTGCCACCGTGCCCGAAACGGCGCGGAGCGCTCCCGACGAAGGGAGAACACAATGACCGGACTACTCATCCTCCTGGCGATCGCCGCGGTCGTCGTCTTCTGGCTGGTCGGCATCTACAACGGCCTGGTGCGACTGCGCAACGCGGTCAAGAACGCCTGGAGTCAGATCGACGTCCAGCTGAAGCGCCGCTACGACCTGATCCCGAACCTGATCGAAACGGTCAAGGGATACGCCAGCCACGAGCGCGAGACGCTCGAGGCGGTGACCAAGGCGAGGCAGCAGGCGATCAACGTCTCCGACAGCGTCGTCGAGCAGGCCAAGGCGGAGAACATGCTCTCGCAGACACTGCGCTCGCTCTTCGCGGTGGCCGAGAGCTATCCCGATCTCAAGGCCAACCAGAACTTCCTGGCCCTCCAGGAGGAGCTCGCCTCGACCGAGAACAAGATCTCGTTCGCGCGCCAGCACTATAACGACGCCGCCATGACCTACAACAACAAGACCGAGATGTTCCCGTCGAACATCGTCGCCAACATGTTCAGCTTCGAGGCCGCCGAGTTCTTCGAGGTCGAGGACGATGAGCAGCGCGAAGCCCCGCAGGTGAGCTTCAGCTGAGCTCGTCCTGAAGCGGACGGCCGCTCTGCCGGCCGGCACCCGCGCCGGACGGCGCCCGTGCCAGCGGTCGGGGGACCGCTTCCCTTCCCGTCATGTTCGAACTGATCCGCGCCAATCGCCGCAAGGCGATGCTGATCGTGATGCTGATGGCCGGCCTGATGCTGGCCACGGGATACGCGGTGGCGGAGCTGGTGGCGCCGGGTGCCGGTCTCGCCGGCCTCTTCGTCGCCTTCGTCGTCTGGGTCGTCCTGACCCTGGTCAGCTACACCTCCGGGGACCGCATCCTGCTGGCCAGCAGTGGAGCGCGACGCATCGAGAAGCACGACCACCCCGTCCTCTGGAACGTGGTCGAGGAGATGTGTGTCGCCTCGGGGCTGGCCACCATGCCCGAGGTCTACATCATCGACCAGGACGCCCCGAACGCCTTCGCCACCGGACGTGACCCGGAGCACTCCGCCGTCGCGGTGACCTCGGGCCTGCTCGAACGCCTGACGCGCGACGAGCTCCAGGGCGTCGTCGCCCACGAGCTCGGCCACATCAACAATCGCGACATCCTCTATCTCACGGTCGCCGGCATCATGATGGGCACGGTGGTGCTCCTCGCCGACATCGGAGCGCGCTACCTGTTCTGGGGCGGTGGGCGGCGGCGGACGTCGTCGGACAGCGGTGGCGGCGCCCAGGCCGCGATCATGGTGGTCGCGGTGGTGCTGGCGATCCTGGCGCCCATTCTGGCGCAGCTCCTGTACTTCGCTCTCTCCCGCAAGCGCGAATACCTGGCCGATGCCAGCGCCGCCCTCTACACACGCTATCCGCCGGGCCTGGCCGACGCCCTCGAGAAGATCTCCGGGGCGGGCCTGAAGCTGCCGACGGCCAACCGGGTGACGGCGCCGATGTACATCGTCAATCCCCTCAAGGCGGCTGCGGCGGGTCTCACCAGCACCCACCCGCCGATCGAGAAGCGTATCGAGATCCTCCGCTCGCTCGGCGGCGGCGACGTCGGCCTCGGGGGCTACGACGAGGCCTATCGCAAGGTCACCGGCCGCGCCGTCGGCGTGGTTCCGGCCGGCTCGCTGGCGGCGGCCGAGAGCCTCGCCGAACGCTCCGACTCGAGCGACCCCCGCACCCACCTCGACCGGGTTCGTGAGGTCACCGACGCCATGTGGCACCTCAACCGCTACGCCTTCGTCGCCTGCGCCTGCGGCACGTCGCTCAAGGTCCCGCCGGAGCATCAGGGCGAAACCATAGGCTGCCCCCACTGCGGCACCCCGCACCAGATTCCGCAAGCCCCCGACCACGCGGGCTGAATCGGCCGGCATCCCCTCGACGCGGGACATGGCCCTCGAACCGAGGGTACGGCGTTCCGGCCGTCTTCTCCGGCCGCCGAGTCAAGGCTCCGGCACCTCCTGCCCGAACTGCAGCAGGTATCCGTTGTTGTCCCGGATAGCGAATTCGCGCATCCCGTACTCGAAGGTCTCCAACGGATAGCAGACTTCGGCGGCGCCGCGAAGGGACTCCCACAGCGGCTCGATGTCGTCGACACGGAAGTAGAAGGAGCCGGTGAAGTGACTCGACTCGAACGGCAGATGGGCGTTCGGCAGGCAGACCATCAAGCGCACATCGGCGTACGCCAGCTCGGCCCATCCGAGCTCCTCGTCCCGGGCTCGGCAATCGAAGCCGAGGATTCCGACATAGAAGTCGATCGTCGCGTCGAGATTCTCCACATAGAGCATCGGTCTCAGATCGAGAATCGTCACTTGAAGGGTCCCGAGGTCAGTTCGCGGTGGCCCAGCGGGCTTCGAAGGCGTCGAAGTCCGACCGCAGACGATCGAGCAGTCGCCGCTTGTCCTCCCGGGCGAGAAAGCTGTACTCGATGCTGTTCAAGGCGAAGCGTTTGAGCGTCGTGTAGTCGACCTCGTCGAAAGCCGCGGCGAGCTCGAACTGCTCGGTCAGATCGGTCAGCATCAGCCCCGCGTCGTCGGTCGACAGGACGATCGGCACCCCGGCCGCGAGGTAGTCGGGCAGCGGATGGTCCCGGCCCCGGACGCCGAGCAGCAGCTCATTGCTGCGCAGGTTCAGCTCGACCGCGACTCCGAGCTCCCGCATCCGAGCCAGCACGGCCTTTCGTCGGGTCGTCGAGTCGAGCGCCACACCGTGACCGATGCGATGCGCTCCGGCTCCCCCGTCGTCCACCGCGGCGACCGCCAGGCTCAGATGCTCGGTGGCTTCGAGCTCGACCGACAGCGCGTCCGTCATCTCGGCCGCGTGCAGCGTACAACGCACCTCCGGATAGAAACCGGCCAGGAACCCGTAGATCCGCATGTGCAACGCGTAGTCCCGCAGCGAGAACTCCCCCGTCTCGGGCGCCACGAGATTGACGGCGACGACGTGATCGAGTGCCTGCGCCACCTCGTAGGAGAGCAGGGCCTGCACGAAGACTCCCGCCGGCGGCTGGTTCCGGATCGCGATGCGCTGCAGGCGGACCTCGACGTCGCACCCCGGATCCGGGTCCGTTCCCGCGCAGCCGAGCAGCTCCTCGGAGCGGGCCAACTCTTCCGGCAGCGCGGCGATCGTCTCGTCACGCACGCGCTGGAAGCCCGGATCGGCAAGGAGCTCGCGGCGCATCTCTGCGAGGTCGTCACTCATGGGCCGCTCGGCGAGCTTCGCCCGGGCTCGCCGGTCGGGTACCCAGCCGCTCGATGTCTCGAGATAGATGATGCCGTGCTCGGCCGCCTCGGATCGAACCCCGGCCAGCAGGCGGCCCAGGTCTTCGGCCATGGGTCGGATCTTGCCGAAGATGGCGAAGAAGTGCTCGTTGGCTTCGAGCCGGTCGATCGCCGGATCGTACGAGGCGAAGTCCTCCATCGACCAGCGCCGCGAGATCTCCGCGTGGAAGCGCGCATCGTCGAGCGCCTCGGCGACCCTGCGCTGGTCGACCCGGCAGGGCGGCTCACTCAGCCGCCACACCGTCGCCGGGTCCCTCGGCAGGCACAGTCCGTCCTCCGCCGCGAAGGCGATCATCATCCCCGGCGGTGCCGAGCCGCCGGCGTGGTGGTGCAGGTCGCCGCCGAGGGGCATCTCGCGCAGAAAGCCTCGCAGGCGCTCGCGATCGTTGCGCACCTCTTCGAAGCGCGCCGCGGCCGTCGCCTCCGTGTCCGCGTCGTCGATCCTCGGCGAGCTCGCACAGCCCACCAGGGGACAGAGCAGCAACGCGGTGGCCGCGGCGCGCACCGCCAGGGGCCCGTGGTGACCCGTCTGCCGCGCTCGCCCTACAGGGGCCAATCCCGCAGAATCCTCTCGGTCTCCTCGGAGTGTCCGCTCTCGTCCCGGACCATGTCCTCGAGCTGCACCGCCAGACCCTTGTCGCCGTAGTCGTCCGCCTGCCGGGCCCGCTCGGTGTAGTCGGCCGTCGCCTGGCGCTCGGCCGCGAGGACCGCCTCGAGCATCTCCCGGTTGGTCGCGGCCGCGGGCACCGCACGCGCGACCGTCGACGGCTCGCCACCCAGGGCGACGATCTTGTTGGCCAGAAACTGCGCGTGAAGCTGTTCGTCGGCCACCTCTTCGAGGAAGAAGGCCGCCAGCTGCGGCCGGTAGGGCCCGGTCGCCTTCGCCGCGTAGGTGATGTACTGGATGATCGCCGAAAGCTCGCCTTCGAGGTCGGCGTTGAGGTTGGCGATGAGCGTTTCCTTGTCCATGTCCTTCCCTTTCGAGTTCCGGTGGTCCTTGCCGTCAGGAGGAGACAGTAACACCTTCCGGGAAGGGCGACGCCCACCGGTCCGCGCGCCAGGGAGGTGCCAACCCGGCCGGCCCCCGGCGCCGGGACTTCCGGCTACTCCTCGGTAGGGAAGTACCTGTCCAGCCGCTCGACCAGGGACGCGGTCGGCACTCGAACGCGATAGTTGTCATCGCTGATCACGAGCTTCGCGATCCGATCCTGATCGACGATGATGACCGTGGGGTGCGGAATCGTCCGGTCGTCGTTCTCGTTGCGGATGCCGTAGCCGTGGAACGTCCAGCCCTCGGGGTCGTGGAGTATCGTGTAGCCGATCCCCTCGGTCTCGGCGAACTTGATCATCCGCTCCGGATCGTCCGCGGAGATCGCCCACACGGCGACTCCCCTGCTCTCGAAGTCCTCCTGGTGTGACTGCAGCTCCACGAGCTGCCCGCGGCACCACGGTCACCAGACGCCGCGGAAGAAGACCAGCACCACCGGACTCTCGCCGAGCTGTGTGGAGAGTGTGCGCTCGACACCGTCGAGATCGACGAGGGTGAAGTCGTGGACCTCGTCACCCTCGGCCGGCGGCCCGGCGACGGCGACTCCGGTCGCCACGACCACCACCAGGCTCACCGCGACGAGAACGACCGCGAGTCGGTTTCCTGCCATGCCGCGCATTGTAACTGCTGGCGGCTCAGCCCTTCTTCGAGACCACGGCCGCGATGATCAGGCCGATCGGCCCGAGCAGCGCGCAGAGCAGGAACCAGCCGCAGCCCGAGCGTCCCTTGGTCGTGGCGATCCAGGCACCGAGGATGCCGAAGAGGATCCAGAGGGGGATTCCGAGAAACAGCTCCATGGGGTCTCCTCGATCAGCCGTGCTTCAGGAAGGTGCCGGCGCGGTACTCCTCGAACGCCCGGTGCAGCTCGGCCTCGGTGTTCATGACGATGGGCCCGCGCCAGGCGACAGGCTCGCGCAGCGGCTTGCCGGAGACCAGTAGGAACCGGATACCCTCCTCGCCCGCCTCGACCGTCACCTCGTCGCCGCGGTCGAAGAGCACCAGGGATCGGTTGTCCGCCCGCGCATCGCTTCCGGACTCGCCATTCACGTACTCGGTCGGAGCCGCCATCGGCTCCGACGCACCACGGAACCGGCCAGAGCCCTCGAACACGTAGGCGAAGGCGTGGCGCGTCGTCTCGACCGGCAGGCTCTTCGTACGACCCGCGGGTACCGAGACGTCGACGTACTGCGGATCGGCCGCGATACCGTCGACCGGACCGCGCCGGCCCCAGATCTCGCCGCAGATGACCCTTACGCTGGTCCCGTCGTCGTCGGTCACTTGGGGAATCGCGGCGCTCTCGATGTCCTGGTAACGGGGCGCGGTCATCTTGAGCGATGACGGCAGGTTGGCCCAGAGCTGGAAGCCGTGCATCCTCCCGTCGGCGTCTCCGTGCGGCATCTCCTGGTGGATGATGCCGCTCCCGGCGGTCATCCACTGGACGTCCCCGGCGCCGATCGCCCCAGCGTTGCCGAGGCTGTCGGCGTGGTCGACGGTGCCCGACAGGACGTAGGTGATGGTCTCGATGCCGCGGTGCGGGTGCCAGGGAAAACCGGCCCGGTAGTCCTCGGGCCGATCGTTGCGGAAGTCGTCCAGCAACAGAAAGGGATCGAGCTCGCTGGTGTCGCCGAAGCCGAAGGCGCGCTGGAGGTGGACCCCGGCGCCTTCGAGGGTGGGTGTAGCCTTGACGAGCTGCTTGACGGGGCGAATCGACATCGGAACTCCGATCTGTTGGGAGGGTGGGGAACCGCTCGGCCGGCTGGCCGTGCCCTCTGTCGAGGGCTACGCCCTCTTCTCGAGCAGACATCGGCCGCTTCGGTCCAGGTACAGGACCCTCCGAGCCGTGTGTCAGCGATCCGGCAGGCCCTTTCCCTCCTCCAACAGCCGGCACAGGCCCTCTATTTCCTCCGCCCTCGAGTCGATCATCGTTCGGGCGTACCCCTTCAGTGTCTCGATGCTCTTCGGGTCGACGTCGTCGAGCTGGAAGTCGTGCTCCATCTCGGGCTGGAAGCGGTAGTAGTGGCGCAGGGCGCCGCTCTCGTCGTGGATCGCCTCCATCAAGCCGCCGACGGAATCGGTCTGCCCCTCGAAGAGCACGCCGACCAGGTGCGGCACGGCACCCTGCCGGTACCACTGGAGGGGACCCCAGTCCTGGGTCTGGGTACCGACCAGGTCCGTCTGGTTGTAGTACCCCGTTCCGAGCGACAGCACCAGGAACTCCCGCTGGTCCCCGTCCCCCCCGGCATCGCGCAGCAGCTCGAGCGAGTGGGTCAATCCCTCGAGGGCCGGATTGATGGCGAAGACCCCGCCGTCGAGCGGGTAGTACTCTCTGCCGCTCGCGGCGACCAGCGTCGCCCCCGGCCAGATGCCGGGAAAGGTCGACGCGCCGCGGATGACCTCCCAGACACGGAACTCGTGGTCCCCGGCCGGCGAGCCGTCCTCCGGGTCGCCGTGCCGCGCTTTGCGACGGGTGAAGGAGTAGGTGCGCGGCGGATCATCGCTGAGGTTGTAGGCGGTGACGACGAGATTCGTCGCCGCCTCGGAGAGGCTCGTCTGTGAGCTGATCGCCGCCTGGATACCGTTGATGTGGGACGAGGCCGGGTACGACGGAACCTCCCAGGTCGCGGCCCGCTCGGCGTACTCGGGAGTGCGCTCGAAGAAGAGCTTCGCTCCCTCGCCCTCGTAATACGAGACCACGCTCTCGGCTCGGCGGATCGCGTCGGCGTCCGGCCGCGGTACGGTGAGCATGGCGGCGATCAGCGAGCCGGTCGAGGTGCCGGCGATGACGTCGAAGATCTCGTGGATGGGCCGCGCGGTGCACTCCTCGATCCGCGCCAGCACCATCGCCGGGATGATTCCCCGGGCACCGCCGCCGTCGATGGCGAGGACCTTGATCGACGGTCGCCCGGCCGGATCGTCGGTCTTCTCGGCCGGCGCCGAGCAGCCGACGGCCAGCACCAGCGTCAGGTAGAGCGCCGTCGACAGGCCTCTCATGCGATCTCCTTCAGCCGGGGATCCCGCGGACCCTCGACGCTTCGGGTCTCGACATCGTGTCGCTCCAGGTACTCGAGTCCGTTCGAGCCCGCGTAACCCCCGCCGACGACCACCACCCGCGTTATCCCGGCGTGATGGATGAGCTTGGCGCAGAGCAGGCAGGGCTCCCCGGTCACCACCATCCAGCCTCCCTTGGTCGGCACCCCCGAAGCGGCGCAGTTGCAGATCACGTTCATCTCGGCGTGATGACACCCGACCTCCATACGGGTGCCCGAGGCGATCTCCTGGTCGTCGCGCAGGCAGGTCTCGCCACCGCACAGCTCTCCCCCGCCCCTCGGTCCGCCGTTGTAGCCGTCCATCAGCACGACGTTGCGCTCCGGGTCGAGCAGCAGCGCGCCGAACTTCCGTCGTGGACAGTTCGACGCCTTCGACAGCGCCAGACACTGCTCGATTCGGATCCGAATGTGCTTCTCTTTCATGATGGACCCGTATTCTAGTGGCCTCACTCGATCGGATACCGCATGAGCGAGTCATCGGAGCCGAGACCGTCTCCGGGCGTGGCGTGGCGATACAATCGGCCCGTTCCCGACGAGCGAGCGGGCCGCCGCGGCGCGAATACCGCCGATCGCACCCACGTAGTGGATTTACGGAGGTGCCTCTCATGGAAAAACGCGACTACTCGACCCATGTGATGCTGGTCGCCTGGATCAACATCGTCTTCGGCGCGATGTTCGCTTTCATCGGCGTTTTCGCCTTCATCTTCCTCACCGGCATCGGCGTCGCCGCACAGGATGCGGAAGCGGTGAGCGTGCTCGGCTTCATCGGAACGGCGGCGGCGATCTTCTTCATCACACTGTCGCTGCCCGGAATCCTCGCCGGCATCGGTCTACTCCAGCGCAAGGCGTGGGGCCGCATCCTCGGCATCGTGGTGGCGATCCTCGATCTCTTCAACGTACCGGTCGGCACGGCCCTGGGCATCTACACGCTCTGGGTGCTCACGGCCAACGAGGCCACGGCCTATTTCGGCGGCTCACCGGCGGCGACTCCCACGGCACCGGCGAGCCGGCCCGGGGCAATCGCCAGAGCCGACCCGGCGCCCGGAGAGGAACGCGAGGGGAGCGCGTGACCATCGTACTGATCGCCGCTCTGGCCCTCGTCGCCTTCATCGTCTGGGTTTTCAATCGCCTGGTCGGGCTACGCAACCGTGCCCGCGGCGCGTGGTCCGACATCGACGTCCAGCTCAAGCGTCGCCATGACCTGGTCGCCAATCTGGTCGAGGTGGTCGAGGGCTACGTGACGCACGAGCGGCAGACCCTCGAGGGGGTGACGGCCGCGCGCACCCGGGCCGAGGGCGCCCGGCGGGAGGGCGACCCAGGTACCGCCGCGACCACCGAGAACGGACTCACCGGGCAGCTCAGGACGCTCTTCGCCGTGGCCGAGGACTACCCGGACCTCAAGGCCAGCGACCGGTTTCTCGATCTGCAGAGCGCCCTGGTGGAGCTCGAGGACGCACTGCAGAACGCACGGCGCTACTACAACGCTGTCGTCCGCGACCTCAACACCCGTATCCAGTCCTTCCCCGATCTGCTCGTCGCCGCCCCCTTCGGCTTCAAGGAGTGGGAGTTCTTCCAGCTCGACAGCCCCGACGAGGCCGAGGCTCCGCGCATCGAGATCGGCGCCTCGGGCAAGGAGCCTTCGTGACGCTCCTGCGCACGGCGATTCTGCTCCTCGCCCTCCTCCTGCCGGCGGCGGCGGCCGCCGACCTTGGCGGGTTCGTCATCGAGAGCTTCCACACCGAGCTCGACGTCCTCGAGAGCTCGGATCTGGTCGTCGAGGAACGGATCGAGGTGCGCTTCCTCGAGCCCCGCCACGGTCTCTACCGCACCATCCCGATCCGCTACACCGACCCCAAGGGGTATGCCTACCGCCTCGGGTTCAAGCTGATCGGGGTCACCGACGACGACGGTCGACCCCATGGTGTGAAGGTCCGCAACCGCGGCCGCTACATCGAGGTGAGGATCGGCGACGCCGACCGTACCGTCTCCGGGATCGTCGTCTACCGTCTCCGCTACCGGATCGAGGACGCTCTCGGCCACTTCCCCGAGTTCGACGAGATCTACTGGAACGCCGTCGGACACGAGTTCAACGCGCCGATCGGAGCCGCATCCGCCCGCGTGCGCCTGCCGGGAGCCTTCGACGCCGACGAGCTACGAACGGCCGGCTACGAGGGGCGCTTCGGCAGCGGCAGTCAGGCCGTCCGCATCGACGTCTCCGAACCGGGCGTCGTCGACTTCACGGCCAGCCGCGCCCTCGGCCCGCTCGAAGGCCTCACGGTATCGGTCGGCTGGCCGAAAGGGGCCGTAGCCGAACCGAGCGCGCTCGCCAGGCTGCTCCGGTTCGTCGGAGCCAACTGGATCCTCCTGGTGCCGGTCCTCTCCATCGGCTGGCTCTGGCGTCGCTACCGGACCCAGGGCCGAGACCCCGAGGGCCGTGGGTCGATCGTGGTGCGCTACGAGCCGCCGCCGGGCGCGACCGCCGGCGAAATCGGCACCATCGTCGATCAGCGCGTCGACATGCGCGACATCACCGCGACCCTGGTCGATCTCGCGGTGCGCGGACACCTACGGATCTCGATCGAGAAGCAGGACGCGCTGTTCGGGCTCTTCGAGACCGAGGAGATCGTCTTCGAGCGCCTCTCGCCGAGCGATGCGCCACCGCTTCTCGATCACGAGCGGCTCACCCTCGACGGCATCTTCTCCTCGTCGGACCGCGTCGCCATCTCCGAGCTCAAGGAGAAGTTCTACACCCGGATCCCGGGTATCCGCGATGCTCTGCAGCAGCGCATGGTCGACAAGGGATGGTTCACCGACCTGGCGAACAAGGTCCGGCGGCGCTGGGTGGTGCGGGGGCTGGCCGCCGGCCTGGTCACCTTCGGTGTCGGCTTCGTCTCGGTGAAGTTCGCCGGCGGCGTCTTCCCGCACGCCATCGTGGTGCCGATCCTCGCCGGCCTGGCCACGATGGTGCCCTTCATGGTCTTCGCCCCCGCCATGCCGCAACGCACGAAAGCCGGGGTCGACCTGCGCGGCTGGGCTCTCGGATTCGAGGAGTTCGTCGACCGGGTCGAATCCGAGCGCCTCGAGGCGGACAGGACGCGTGACGTCTTCGAGTCACTTCTGCCCTACGCCATGGCCCTCGGTGTGGCGTCCGCGTGGGCGCGTCGATTCGAGGGCATCTACGAGCGCGAGGCGCCCGGCTGGTTCGTCGGACATCATCCGACGATGGGCCTGTCGACAACGCGTCTCGAGTCCGACCTGAGCACGGCGATGGGCAAGGCCGGGCGGGTGATGGCCTCGGCTCCGCGCTCCCAGGGATCGAGCGGCAGCGGCGGAGGCGGATCCTCCGGTGGCGGGGGCGGCGGAGGCGGCGGAGGATCCTGGTAGGGCGGCCGCGATCGCGGGTCGCCAGCGGCGGGCGGGAATTGACCGACGGGCGGCCCGTCGGACGGACGACCCGCCCCGCCGACCGGGGCTCCGGGTCGAGACATTCGGTAGAGTGAGCGGGTCATGAGCCTGCAGGACGTCTCGAGGCTGGCGGTCCTCGGTGGAGGCAAGATGGGCATGACGCTGGTGCGGGCGTTGCTCGACGGCGACGTGCTCGACGGTGAGAGGATCGTCGTCACCGCACCCCACGCCGAGACCCGTCAGCGCTTCGACCCTCTCGCGGGCGTCGCCACGACCGCCGACAATCGCGCAGCCGTCTCCGGGGCGGACGTTATCCTGCTCTGCGTCAAGCCTCAGAAGGTGACCGAGGTTCTCGACGGTCTCGCGGGTGAGCTGGGTGAAGATCAGCTCCTGGTGTCGATCGCCGCCGGGGCGACCACCGCTCTGCTCGAGCGCCACGTCGGCGGCGATGTTCCCGTGGTCCGCGCCATGCCCAACACGCCGAGCCTCGTCGGCGCCGGCATGACCGCGGTCTGCGGAGGCAGCGCCGCGACGCCCGCCCACCTCGAGCTGGCGAGAACGATCTTCGACGCGATGGGCCGGACCCTGCTGCTCGACGAGGCCTCGTTCGACGCCGTGACCGGTCTGGCGGCGAGTGGACCGGCTTTCATCTACATCGTCATCGAGGCGCTGGCCGAGGGAGGCGTCAAGGCGGGCCTGCCCCGAGCCGTCGCCACCGAGCTCGCCGCCCAGGCCTGTTTCGGCGCCTCGAAGATGGTGCTCCAGACGGGCAGCCACCCGGCTCTGCTGAAAGACGACGTCACGACGCCGGCCGGATGCACGATGGACGGCATCCTCGAGCTCGAGGAGGGAGGCCTCCGTGTCACTCTCATCAAGGCCGTGATCGAAGCCAAGCGCCGGGCCGGCGAGCTGGTCTAGTTCACCCGCTCGACCTGGCTCGCGATCCGCGCTCTACCGATCACCATTCGAGCGGCACGCCGGCGCCAGCGGTCGAGCCATCGCGCCATACGCACCAGCCTGGGCTCACGAGTCCGCCGCGCGTCGCCCCCCCGGGCCACCGGGGCGACGAAGCGATAGCCCTTGCGGGGAAGGGTCTCGATATAGGCCGGGCTGGCGCTGTCGTCGCGCAGCGCCCGGCGAAGGCACGAAACGACGGAGTTGATCGCCGTCTCACGGTCGAGGTCGGCCTCCTCGGCCCACAGCCGCTCCGAGATCTCGCGTCGGGTGACCGGATCGCCGGCGTTCTCCAGCAGCAGGTCGAGCAACCAGAGACACTGGCGCCGGAGCTCGATCTCGACACCGTCGCGGGTCAGACGAGGCGGTAGAGTGCGGAACTCGTAACGGTCGAAAGAGTAGATTCGTGCCGCGCTGTCGGAACGGATCGATGGGTACATGATCCCGGCCTCCTCCCTGGCCCCGGTCATTCCTTCCACCCCCCTCGGCGCGACACTCCGCTCGCGCCCTCCGTCCACATCAGGTAAGAGTGGCCGGAGGGCCGAAGCCCTCCGGCCACTGTCGAAAAAGAAGCTACTTCCAGCTCACGCGAACGCTGAGCTTCCAGATCCGAGGGGAGATCAGATCCTGCACGTTGTCCGCGGTGCCGCCGGTGAGCGTCGGCTCACGGGCCAGCACGGTTGCTTCATTGAGCGCGTTGAAGAGATCGAGACCGAACGTGAAGTTCACGTTGCTGTTGGCCGCGAACGTCTTCTCGGCGCGAAGATCCATCGTGGTGACGTCGTCGGTGCGGAAGCGGTCGACGTCGGCGCCGACCAGGGAGGTCAGGCGCTGGATGCTGTCCTGACCGGTGACGTTGTTGTTGTAGGGAATGAGATAACCCTCACGACCGTACACGTTGGCCGAGAGATTGAACCCCCACGGGCGATCCGCGGCGACCTGATAGATGCCGGTGACGTTCCACTGCCAACTCGACTGGAGATAGATGTCACCCCGGCCGGAGCCGCTGGAGCGCTGGTAGAACAGCGCCCCGTCGCTGTCCTCACCGTTGCCCGTCTGATCGATACCGTCGTTCGGGTCGTTGTTCTCGGTGAAGTCCGATGGAACGCTCCACTCACCTTCGCCCCAGTTGACGAACCCACGCAGGGCCCACCGGTTGGCGAGGCGCTTGTTGAACGTCAGGCCGAAGCCGTTGTACTCGACTTCGCGCGCACCGTTGAGGCGATGCGAGAAGCCGGTCGTCTCGAGGTTCGGCGGTAGCGCCCAGATCGGCACCGTCGCCGTCGAGTCGTCCGGCAGCGTGGCCGTGGTAGTGCCACCCGGGACGTAGTCGTCGGCCCGGTTGATGCGGCCGAACCGATCGCTACCCGTCGAGTCGCGGATGCGCGCCCGGTTCTCCAGAATGTCCTCCGTCAGACGGTAGGTGTAGCTGGCGCCGACGACGAACTCCGGCAGGAACGAATGCTCCACGCCGAGGATGACTTCGCTGACCGTCTCGGGGTCGAGGCCCGAATCCAGGGTGTGACCGCTCGTCGACGGATTCTCGGCATCGAAGCCGATTCCGAACAGGAAGCCGTAGGACTCACCCGGCTCGAAGAGGTTGTTGTTGTTGGCGTCGGTGAAACCGAAGTAGGCGAACGCCCCCTGGTTGTACGGCGACAGCGGATTCAGCCACGCGATGTCACCGATCGACAGGGCCTGCGGGAACTGCGAGAAGCTGGCCCGCAACAGGGTGTCGCGGTCCTGGCCGAGCGCATAGGTCGCACCCAGCCGCGGCGTGATCGAGCTCCAGTCGAAGCCCGGATCGAGGGGGCTGTCCAGGGTCACCGTCGGGAAGACCTCGGGAGCCGCACTCTCACCGGTGGTTCCGGGCTGGATCTCTCCATCCTGGAAGTCGTAGCGCAGACCGGCGTTGAGCGTCCAGTTGCCCGTCGCGATGGTGTCCTGCACCCACAGCGAGCTGTAGTCGGCATCGATGTCCTGCTCGACGCCGCGACGGTAGAGGAAGAAGAAGTCGTTCGGACCGGGGGCGGCTCCGAAGTTCTCGCCGGCGATGTTGGCGATGTTCCTGCCGGGCCACGAGAAGTCAGAGAACCCGGTGGTCTGCCGCACGCGGCCGCCGAACTTGAGCTCGTGACTGGTGCTCGAGCCGGTATTGAAGAAGTAGGAACCGTCGAGCTTGAAGGTGTCCTCGGGACGGCGGGCGAAACCGTTGCGGAAGTTCTGACGCCAGACACCGTCCGAGTCCCACAGGGTCTCCTGCGAGATCGGGCAGCTCGAGTCGACGCAGCCGCTACGGGGCTGGAGCGAGAAGCCGAGGTCGGTCTTGGAGTAGGTACCGGTGAGGTAGAGATTCGAGGAGAAGACGTGCGTGTCCTCGAACTTCCAGATCGCCGACGGACCCCGCTGGTTCCAGGTGGTCTCCGCGGCACGCGACGGACCGGCGCCGCGACCGAACTTCTTCTTGTCGCCGTTGTTCCACGACGCCAGGAAGCTGTTGGCCGAAGAGAGCTGGGCGTTCACCTTGATCGAGGTGTTCTCGAGCAGGGTGTTGTCCGGCAAGCCTCCGGCGTTCACCTGCTGGATGTCGTTCACACCGTAGGAGCCCCACAGCCAGAGGCGATCGACGATCGCCGCGCCACCGGCCTCGAAGCCGTACTCGGCGATCGAGTTGATGGAGTTGGTCTCGAAGGTGTCGCAGTCCTGGTTGGGACCGAGATCGGCGCAGTCGAAGTCGCTCTGCGACTGACCGAGGAAGCCCAGACCGTCGCCTTTGGCCGACAGGAAGCGAGCCGTACCGCGGAACTCGTTCGTTCCGCGCTTGGTCACCATGTTGACCGAGACGCCGGCCGAGTTCTTGGTTACGTCGGGACCGCCCGTCCCCAGCTCGACGGCCTCGAACTGCTCGAAATCGTAGTAAGTCGGGGAGGCGCCGATCGCGGACATGTCGGTGATCTGCACGCCGTCGACCAGGAAGTCGTTCTCGCTGCCCGCCACGGCAGGGCCGCGGAAGACGGACTGCTGACCGGACTCGTTGCCGCCGACGTTGATGCGGTCGACGAGCACGCCCGGGGCCTGGTTCATCACCGACCACGGATCGCGAGCGGTCGGGATCTTCTCGAGCTCGACCTGCGAGATGTTGGCGCCCTTGGCGAGCTGACGCTCGTCGAGCAACGGCGATTCGGAGGTCACGGTGATGACGTCCTCGACCGAGCTGGTCAGAGTGACGTTGATGGTCGTGCTCCGATTCAGCGCCACCACCACGCTCGGCTGTTCGACGGTCGAGAAGCCGTCGAGGTTGGCCTTCAGGTAGTAGGTGCCCGGATCGAGACCCGGGAAACGGTAGTTGCCGTTCTCGTCGGTGACGGTGACGCGCGGCGCGCCGACACCCTCGAGAGTCACGGTCACGCCGGGAAGGGCCGCGCCGTTCTCGTCGGCGACCGCACCGAAGAGGCTGCCGAACTGCTGCGCCGTCCCGGCGGCCGCCCAAATGAGGGCCATCGCGGCGAGTAGCGCGACGGCCAGTCTGTTTCGTCTGTCGATCACTTGTCGTTCTCCTGAGGAATTGATGTCTCTTTCATCGTTCGGGTATCGGGTTCGGATCGGGCCGTGCGGGTTACATCGGAGCTCCTTTCGAGATGTCGGCCTCCATCGGCATCCAGACATCGCTCGGAAGAGAGCAAGGTGAATGCCCCGAATGGAGCCGGGAGGCCGCTCCCAAGGCCCGCTAAGGTGCGATCACACAAATCGAGAAGAGGTCACCGGCCGACAAGAGAAATCCCCATCGGCGCGCCCGCGCTGGTCGCGCGGGCGCGGGCGCTTCTCCAAGGCTCTGGATTCGCGGCACGAGATCTTGAATCGCCGCGAAGGATTCCCGTCCGACGGGAATCCAAGAAAGTGCACGTGCCCCCGACGGATCCGGGACGCTTGAAACCACACAGACCAGGAAGAGGAGCCTGAGCACAATGAGACAGAGACCCTTCAGACAGACCCTGCTTTACACCGCGACCGCCCTGCTTCTTCTCACCGCTCCGGCCGTCGGCGTCGCCGGCGAGCCCGAAGAGGAAGAGGAGATTCCCTTCGACGTCGCGAGCGTTTACTTCGAGCTCAACAACACCGACGGAGACCTCGGCATCCATGCCCAGATCGACGGCGGGCCATGGAAACGACTGGCGATCGAGATGCCGAACGAGCGCGAGAACCTGCAGATCCGGCTGCGCGACCGACTCCGCAGGCAGGGCCTGACCGAGCTGTTCTTCGAGAGCGCCGAGCCGACCTTCGAAGAGCTCGACCCGGAGGTCTTCTTCGCCCGCTTCCCCGAGGGGGACTACGAGGTCGAGGGGCTCTCGCTCGAGGGTGAAGAGCTCGAGAGCGTCGCCGAGGTGACCCACCTGCTGCCGGCGCCGCCGGACATCTCGATCAACGGCGAGCTGCTCCCGTCGGAGGACTGCGACGAGGACATCGTCATCGCTGGTGAGCCCTTCACGATCAGCTGGGACGAAGTGACCACCTCGCACCCCGAGCTCGGCCGCACCGGCGAGCCGATCGAGGTCGAGCTCTACCAGCTGGTGGTCGAGCGCGAGGAGCCCGAGGAGATCAAGTTCACCTTCGACCTGCCGTCCGATGTCACCGAGCTCACCCTCCCCGAGGGCTTCGCGTCCTCCGAGGAGGAGTGGAAGATCGAGGTCCTGGTGCGCGAGGAGAGCGGCAATCAGACGGCCACCGAAACCTGCTTCGAAGTGGAGTGACCCCACACGCGGTCAACGGTTCTCCACCGGGCCCATTCGCCAGCGGACACCCCCGGACGCCCGGCGAATGGGCCCAACTCTCCCCCCCTACGAGTCGATGAGACGCCTCGACAACCCGAACATCGCCGCCACGGCCTCGCTGGTTCTGGCGGCGACGTTGGCGTTGCCGCCTGCCGCGTCGCTCGCGCAGTCGTCCCCAGCACCGACCGCCGCGCCGACGGTGCCCGGCGACGGGATCCGAATCGAGCTCTCCGCGGGAGGTCTGAGCGTTCAGGCGAACGGAATCGCGCTGGGCGAGCTGCTCGCCGAGATCGCGCGACAGGCCGATCTGACCCTCGAGATCGATGGAGGGGTCGAGGTCGGGAAGGCGGTCCAGGGGCCGCTCGCCGAGAGCGTAACGGTCTCGTACCAGGGTCTCACTCTCGCGGAGGTGATCGAGCGACTCCTGAGCGGGCACAGCTACCTGCTGCGCGCCACCGACTCCGGCGGTCCGGGCGGCTATCTCTGGCTCTCCCTGCCGGAGACGCGAACCGATCGGGTGCCCCCGCACTCGCCCAGCGAAGGCCTGGCGAGCACCGAGGAGACCGAGCGACTCGAGACGCTGCTCGAACGGCTCACCGACCCCGATCACCGCAAGCGGGTCCGCGCGGTGCTCGCCTTGGGAGACGTCGACGCCGAGCGCGCCACGACGGCGGTGGCCGCCGCCGCCCAGTCGGACCTCCACGCCTCCGTTCGCTCCGAAGCCGCCTACGCGCTCGGTCAGATCGGCGACGAGACCGCCCGAGTCGCCCTCGCACAGGTCCTCCTCGATCCCGAGCACCGGGTCCGTGAGGCCGCCGTGGCGGCGTTCGTCGACATCGGCGACGAGGAGTCCGCCTGGGCCCTGGCCCCCATGCTCGCCGACGTCGAGCCCTCGGTGCGCGAAGAGGCGGTCTACGCTCTGGCGGCCATCGGCGGAACCACCGCCACCAGCCTGCTCGAGAGCGCGCTCTCCGATCAGGACGACGAGGTCGTCGAGGCGGCGCGGGACGTTCTAGAAGACCGCTCCGAGCGGTAAGACGCCCCTTCGCGCCGGATCACTCCTCTTCCGAGCCGCCTCGCGCCGGATCGCCGAACAGCTCGCCGAGGTAACGCGGCAGCATCTCGCGCCAGGTGACCCAGTCGTGGGGGTAGTCGGGGCCCCAGTTGTCGACCCGGTTGGGGATGCCGCGGGCGCCGAGCGTGCGGGCGACGCTCCAGTCCTCCTCGGGACTCTCGGCCACACCTTCGCCGTGGGCCATGAGGGCGAAGCGCTGGCGCAGCCGGGCGAGCTGCTCGCCCTCCTCGTCGAGATCGGGCACGAAGTGGAGGGGCGAGATCTCGTAGTAGTCCGGGGTCACCGGACCGTCGAGGAACTTCTCCAGGCCGTAGGTGCCACTCAGGCAGATGGCGGCCGAGCAGGCTTTCGGGTGGCGGCAGAGGAAGGCGAGCGCGTTGTAGGCGCCGAGGCTGGCTCCGGCGGTGACGATCTCGATCGCCTCGTCGCCGCAGTCCTGCCGGATCGCCGGCAGCACCTCGTAGTAGAGGGCCGCGTCGAACTGCTGCTGGACGCGGGCCCCGCCCATCGTGCTCTTGTCCTGGGTGAACCAGTGGCGGCCGGCGAGACTGTCGACCGAGTAGATCTTTATCGCCCCGGCAGCGAGGAATTCGCTCGCCACCGTGACCAGATGGAACCGCTCGATCTCCTCGGCGTCGCCACCGGCGGTCGGAAAGATCAGCACCGGGGTGCCCACTTCGCCCCAGCGCACCAGGGTCAGCTCCTGCCCGAGCCGCTCGGACATCCACGTCGACGAAACCTTGCTCACGCCATCTCCTCGCGCCAATCCTGGATGCGATTCCAGAAGTGCTCGGTGAACTCGTCCCACTCGTGCTCGGGGAAGAGCGCCTGGACCTTCATGCGCACCGCCTTCCTCGCCCTCTCGCTGCCGAAGAAGTCGACCGCGACCTCGTCGAGATCGGCCAGATGCTCGTCACAGAAGGTCTCGAACGCGTCGACGTCGAGCCGCTCGTGGGCGATCGCGGCGTAGGCGGCGAGCTTCTCCTCGTAGGGCATGTCGCGCTCGGCGATCTCGTAGTAGGGCCCCCAGTCGAGGTTCTTGCGCATCGGACGCCGGGTCGCAGCCACGAAGAGCGCCCACCGCAGCTTCGCCAGCACCATCCAGGGGAAGTGGATGTGCAGCGAGGTCACCTGCGAGTCCGGGCAGGCGTTGGCGAAATCGAAGGGATGCCAGACGCCGTCCTTGCGGATGAGCTCGCAGGAGTTGAAGTCCCAGCCGAAGAAGGTGTTGATGACCAGAGTGGTGTCGCGCAGGAGCTTCTCCTCCTCGCGCGTCATCAGTCCCGAGGCCACCAGATCGAGCTCGGACCGGTAGCGCTCGTGCAACGGCGCGCTCGGATCGTAGTGGACGATCTTCACCTGCGGCCCGACGCCGATGCAGCGCACGAAGCCGTCGTAGGGCACCAGCGCCTCCTGGGCGTGCATCACCGACTTGCCGCTGTGGTCGTAGGCCGCGTTGAGCTCCGCTTCGTTCTCGACCTTCGACACCCCCACCCAGCCGCCGCCGTCGTAGGGCTTGAGAAACAGCGGGTAGCCCACGTCGCGGCCGATCTTCCCTAGACTGAACAGCTGCGCGTAGCGCTCGAGCGTGATCTGCAGGTCGGGTGTCTCGTCGTACTCCTTGGGCGGGATCAGCATGGTGCGCGGCACTGGCATGCCGAGCTTCATCATGGCGCAGTAGCTGGTGTGCTTCTCGTTCGACTGGATCGACCAGGGGTTGTTAAGCACGTAGACGTCGTTCATCACGACGGCCTTCTTGATCCACTCGCGGCTGATCTTGTACCAGTGGTTGAGCCGGTCGAGCAGGACGTCGTAGCCGACCGGCTGGGCGAGGTCGAAGGGCTCGATGGTGACGCGCCGGACCTCGAAGTAGATCTCCTCGTCGCCGATCTCGAGCTTCAGATCGAGCTGGCGCAGGATCTCTTCGAAGCAGATCGGCCAGCAGACGTCGGCGCCGAGCGAAAGCCCGATTCTTCGTCTCGATGTCTTCACGGCTGAGACTCCTGTCCGGTCGGTGGCGCCGATTCTATTCGTAGATCATCCACAGCGGACCCGGGAAGAGCCACGACAGCCCCTCGCGCAACCGATCACGCCAGTTCTCCCAATTGTGACCGTCGCGGGCCTCCGAGAACCGCACCTGCATCCCAGTGCCCTGAAGCAACGGTACCAGCGAGCGGTTGTAGTAGATCATCGGCTCGTAGACCCCGCAGCTCAGGAAGAGCTGGCGTGTCGGCTGTCCCGGATCGCGCCGGAAGGCGTCCATGAAGTCGGCCACCGCGTCGAAGGCCGGCCCGGCCTCGTGGTCGCCGATATCGGTGAACAGGAACGACCCGGAGAGCAGGCAGAGACGATTGAAGACCCCCTGATGACGCCAGGCGGTCGACAGCGACGCGATGGCGCCGAAGCTCGATCCCATGAGCCCTCTCGAGCCGGCGTCGGGCAGAATCGAGTAGCTCGACTCGACCATCGGCACGAGCTCGTCGACGATGAAGGTCGCGTGCCGCTCGTCGTTGGCGTACTCCACCAGCCGGTCGGGCGAGGTGGTCAGGGCGCAGACCATCGGCGGAATCTCGAGGCGGTGGATCAGGTTGTCGAGCACGGTCTCGAGCGAGGCGAAGCGCAGGAAGTCGTCGCCGTCGTGGACCACCAGCAGCGGGTAGCGCCGGGTCTCGCGGTAGCGAGCCGGCTTGTAGACCTTCACCTGCCGCGATCCGCCGAACGCGGCGCTCTCGACGGTGTGCTCGACGATCTCACCCCGGCGGGCCTCGGGATCGGGAAGCGTCCACTCCGGTACGACGTGTCCTTCGGTGTGCACCACCGAGTTGGCGCCGAACGGGTCGAGCGCCTGATGCGGGTTGAGCGGATCCTGGATGAGCTGCAGCCTCTGGCGTCCGCCGTAGGCGCCCGCCGGCCCCTGAGTCAGGCCGATCTTGTACTCGATGCGTGAATTGCGCGGCAGGCCGAGAGTCAGAAACCAGAGGTCGGAGCCCTGCAACCGGGCGAAGGGCTGCTGCTGGGGCAAAGCCTGGACCCAGTGCTGCAGGATGACGCCGTGCGCCTGTCCCCGGTAGACGAAGGTCACCTGCCGACCCTCGACGATGGGGAACTCGTGGCGCTCGACGAAGGCGTCGATCGCCTGGCGGTCGGGGTTCGAGCGCTGCAGCTTTTCGATGGCCAGCATGGTCTCTCTCGGACTCGGTTCCCTGGACCTCAGTTCACCGCCGGAGCGAAGGCCGGCGTCAGGGTGCCGTCATCGCCGAGGCGCATCGTCGGCTCGCTCGCCCACCAGGAGCGACCGTCCCAGGACAGCTCGGTGCGCTGGTCGAGAGCGACACAGGCGGTGTCGGGAAAGCGGCGCGACAGGAGCTGCACGCGAGCCGCGTCGTCGAGGTGGAGCCGGCGCCGGGCGTCCGGTAGAGCCACGACACCGGGACAGACGCCGAGGCCGGGTCCCAGCACCTCCGCGTAGCCCTTCCCCTGGGGCGGGCTGTCATGGAAGAGCACGACTCTCTCGGTCAGCGCCATGGCGCCGGCCGACCAGGCAACGACCGGCGTCGTCGGACCGAGCCGGCCCAGGACGTCGAAGAGACGCAGTCGGGTGAGGAGGATGCGGACGTGACCGCCGGCGATACAGAGCGCGCCGACGCCGGCGAGACGCTCGGCGATCTCAGCGCGGTGCTCGGCCACGGCCGGCCGCTGGGCCGGATCGAAGCGCTCGTAGAACTCCCGGCGCAGCTCGGCGACCCGACCGAGATGGTGCTCGTCGAGCGACCGGAGCTGCTCGAAGGCCGAAACGCGCTCCGGCTCCAGGAGCTCGTCCGGACCCTCGCGGCCGAGCAGCTCCTCGGCGGCCGGCGCCAGGTATCGCAGCCGCAGCCGGTAGAGCTGCCGCAGCGCGTGGAGCTTGCGGTGATGCTGGTGCAGTCCCTCGTGAAGCTCGGCATCGCGCGCGAAGACGTCGTCGGAGCGGGCGTAGAGCTCGAGGTTGAGCACCTCGTGCCCGAGGTGCTCGGCCAGCTCGTCGACCTCGGTCTCGCGCTCCTGCCAGCCGGCGGTGACAGCGGCGACCGAGTCGTCCGGCTCGATCAGCGGCTCGAGGACGTCCCTGGCCGTCGGCGCCAGCCGCTGAGGACCGAGAAGAACGATCTTTCGGCGCTCGTCGCGGCGCCTGCGCGAGATCCTCACCCCGCAAACATCCTCAGGTGCGTCGCCACGTGGTCGGCCAGATCGACCGTCGTCTCGAGGTCGGGGTGCCGCACCACCACCCAACCGTCCCCCTCGGCGATCTGCCGGAAGTCGCGCCGCGGCTCCCCGACGGGCACCAGGTCGACGTGGGCGACATGAGGTCCGAAGTGGGCCATGATGCTCTCGAGCCCCTCGATCCGGGTGATCCGCCCCACCCCCTCGGCACGCTTGAAGATCACGCCGACGTTGTAGCGCTTCTCGAGGTCCTGGCTGACGCGCCCGTAGCAGACGGCCTCGGCCCAGGCCTCGAACAGATCGATGTCGGCCGAGTAGTTCATCGCGTGCACCAGCCGGCCGCCCGGAGCGCGACCGCCGATCTCGCCGAACACCGCCTCGCCCGCGGGAGTGCGGAACCACTCCATGTGGGTGATGCCGCTCTCGAACCCGAGCGCCTCGATCACCGACCGTCCGAGGTCGACACCGACCTGGATGTCGGGTGGTGTGGTGTCCCTGAGCGTGATCGAGATCGGGCTGATCCAGGCGTTCTGCCGCATGACCAGCGGCTTCGGCCGGTACCAGGAGACGTTGTGGAAGAGGACCTCGCCGTTGGCGCAGATGGTGTCGAAGGTGTACTCCTCGCCGTCGATGTACTCCTCGACGCTCACCTCCGGCACATGCCCCAGCAGACGGATCGCCTTGCCCAGCTCGCTCGCGTCGTGCAGATGGTAGGTGTCCGCCGAGCCGGCGCCCGCGATCGGCTTGATGATCAGCGGAAAGCCGATGCGCTCGGCGGCCTCCCTGCATTCGCTCTCGGTGCGCGCCCTGGCGTGGCGTGGAGTGCGCACGCCGGCGGCATCGAGCACCTCCTTCATCCGCTCCTTGTCCCGGAAAGCGAGAGAGCGCTCCGGGTCGAGCCCGGGCAGACCGAAGGCCTCGCGAACCCGGGCGACGACTTCGACGCCCGGCTCCCAGAGGCACTCGGCACGATCGAGGGACTTTCCGCCCAGCCAGTCGCGCACCTCCGCGACGACCGCGTCCGCGTCCCAGAGCGAGCGCACCTGACGGTAGTCGGTGAGCGCCTCCCTGACCTCCGGGGCGAGCGCGGCGAGCGGCTGGTCGCCCATCCCGTAGACGCGAGCTCCGACGCGACCGAGTGCTGCGGTGAAGTAGCCCATATCCCGCGGGAAGCCGGGCGAGAGCATCAGCACGCTGGCGGTCATCGGGCCATCTCCACGCGTAGCAGGGTGACGAGACGCTGCAGGCCTTCGCGCACGCGCTCCGTGTCCGGATCGCGCAGAATCACATAGCCCTCCCCCTCATAGCTGCTCGCCTTGGGCTGCCCGCGCCGTGGCAGCCGCGCCTCGACGACCATCTCCCCGAGCTCCTCCTGCGCCCGCCCCAGCCCGCGGATCGCCTCCACCCGGCCGTCACCCTGGCCGCGAAGGTAGGCGGCCCCGGCCGCGAAGGCACGCTGGGGAGGCGTGAACTCGTCGAGCGAGACGATGCGGACCCACGCGGCGTAGAAATCGATGTCGTGGGCGTAGCCCAGAAGCGAGGTGATCTGCGCACCGGGCGGTCTGGCGGCGACCTCCGAGATGGCGATCGTTCCGTCGGCGCGGCGGAACCACTCCATGTGGGTGATTCCGGTGTCCATGCCGAGGAGGTCGAGAGTCCGAGGCCCGGCCGTGTGGATCGCGGCGTACTCCGGACCCGAGATGTCGCGTGGCAGCAGGACGTTCCACTGGATCCAGGGCGTCTCCATCACCTCGAGAGGCGTCGGAGCGTACTGGCTGATCGAATGGAAGACGTGCTCGCCGCCCAGCGTCACGGTGTCGAAGGAGAACTCCTCCCCGGACAGGAACTCCTCGAGCAGAACCGGCGCCTGCGGGTGCGGTGGGATCGAGCGCAGGCAGGAGGCGAGCTCCTCCTCCGTCTCGACCCGAAACGTGTTCTTGGCGCCGGCCCCCGCGGGCGGCTTGACGACCATCGGATAGCCGCTCGTACGGCCGAACTCGAGAGCCTCATCGACCGTTGCGCAGAGTCGATGCCGCGCGCAGGGGATCCCGCCCTCTCGCATCATGTCCTTCATGCGGGCCTTGTCGCGGAAGTTGTGCGCCTCGGCGGGTCGCATCCCGGCGATACCGAGCCGCTCGCGCGCCTCGGCCAGGGCCTCTTGAAGAGGCTCGAGGATACCGATCAGTCGATCGACACGTCCGTCCATCCGGTCCGCGACAGCGCGAACGCCGGCAACGAGATCGTCGGGATCGAGGGCGTTTCGCACCCGTTCGTAGGCGGCGAAGCCCTCTCGCAGCCCTCGCGGGAAGCGCTCGATCGGCTCGTGCGACACCACTCCGAGAGTGATCCCCTCGTCGGCCAGGCCGACCGCCGCCTCGACGAACCGAAGCGTCGCGTCCATCGCGTAGGGAACGACGAAGACCACGTGCGACATGGTGGGCAAGCCTACCAGCGAACGACTGCCGGGGAGAACGGTGTGGAGCGTGGGAGGGGGGGCCGGTGAGGGGACGCGGACAGGGGGTGGGGTTGGTGGGGACGGCGGGCGACACTGGATGGGCAAACCGCCTCTGCCCGCCTCGCACTCCTCGCGCCGGACCCTGGTGGACTGCGAAGATCCTGCCGCGCTCGTCGTGACGCCCCATCAACCCCACCCCCTGTCCGCGCCCCCTCACCTACCGGGTTGCCTGGTGGTGGAGGGTGTACCCGGCTGAAGCGGCCGGCGTCCCTGCCGGCCGTCGGTGGTCCATGGTAGAAGAGTACTCACCTCGTCTCGCTGACAGCAGGGTCCTGTTGCCTCGAAGAAGAGTGTGTGTCCCCTGCTCTTCTTGTCATCTCGACCGGAGGTGAGCGCAGCGAGCCGGAGTGGAGATCCCGCGATGAGGTGGGATCTCTTCCACTGCGCTCGCTCTCGCTCGCTCCGGTCGAGAGGACAAGAAGGAAGCTGCCAGGCCCGCCGCGCGGTCGACGAGACGGAAGCGAACCCTTTCCCTGAGCGATCGGCTAGAGTGGCGGTTCCGCTGTTTTCTTCGAGAGCCACGATGTCGAAGCTGTCGATCTGCCACGTCTCGTCGGAGGTCGCTCCGTTCGCCAAGACGGGCGGCCTGGCCGATGTCGGCGCGGGCCTGTGCCGCTACCTCGGGGCCCGCGGTCACGACGTGCGCCTGTTCCTGCCGCTCTATCGACGCATCCGAGACGGTGGCGCCGAGATCGCGCCGCTCGAGACGGTCGCGGGCTTCTCCACCGTCTTCGGCGAGACGGAATACCCGGTCGAGATACACACCACACCGCTCGCCGTGGACAGCGACGTCCGGGTGCACCTGATCGACTGCCCGCCTCTCTACGACCGTGCCGACATCTACACCGGCGACGCCGACGAGCACATCCGCTTCGGCCTGCTCTGCCGCGCCGCCATCGAGTGCTGCCAGCGAATGCAGTGGGCGCCGGAGGTCTTTCACCTCAACGACTGGCACACCGGCCTGCTGCCGCTCTATCTCCAGACCGACTACGCCTGGGACGAGCTGCTGGCGGGATCGAAGACGCTCATGACGATCCACAACATCGGCTATCAGGGCGTCTTCGCGGTCGAGACACTTGACGAGCTCGGGATCGGTGGCGAGCGTCACCATCTCGACGCCGACGATCTCGACAACGGCATCATCAACTTCCTCAAGACCGGACTTCTCCATGCCGACGCCCTGGCGACCGTGAGCCGGACCTACGCCGAGGAGATCCAGACCCCCGAGTTCGGCATGGGGCTGGACGGCATCCTCAGACACCGTCGGGACGTGCTCCGGGGAATCGTCAACGGCGTCGATTACGCCGCCTGGGATCCCGAGACGGACGAGCTCATCCCCGCCAACTACACGGCCGACGACCTGTCGGGGAAGGCTGAGGTCAAGCGCGACCTGCTCGAGGACTTCGGGCTCGCCTTCGACGAGCGCACGCCGCTCTTCGGGATCGTCTCGCGAATGACGGCGCAGAAGGGCTTCGATCTGTTGCGAGACATCCTGCCGGCGCTGCTGGCCGAGAACGACATGCAGATCGTCGTCCTGGGCAGCGGTGACCCCGAGCTCGAGGGCTACTTCCAGTGGATCCGCGACAACCACCCCGAGCAGGCGGCGGTCTTTCGCGGCTATGACAACGAGCTGGCGCACCGCATCGAGGCAGGGGCCGACGCCTTCCTGATGCCGTCGCGCTACGAGCCCTGCGGCCTCAATCAGATGTACAGCCTCAAGTACGGGACGGTTCCCGTCGTGCGGCGGACCGGCGGCCTCGCGGACACGGTCGAGCCCTTCGACGCATCCACCGGATCGGGCACCGGCTTCGTCTTCGAGCAGTACGAGCCCGAGGCGCTCCACGCAGCCATCTCCGACGCCCTGGCGATCTGGGAGGCTCCGAAGAGCTGGGCAGAGCTCGTCCGCAACGGCATGCGCCGGGACTTCTCCTGGGAGCGTCAGGGCAGAGAGTACGAAGCCCTCTATCGTTCGATGATCGAGGATCCGACCCCACCGAACTGACCCCTATCTGAAAGGCGACCGCCATGCACGTTGTGTTCGTAGAGCCCTCATTCCCGACGAACCAGCAGGAGTTCCCCCGCGCCCTCAAGGCCGTGGGCGCCCGCGTCACGGCGATCGGCGAAGCACCGATCGAGGCGCTCCCCGATTCGCTCAAGCGGTCGCTCGACGCCTACGAGCAGGTCCCCTCCGTCGTTCACGAGCCCTCCCTCGAGCAGGCCGTACGGACCATCCAGGCGCGTGAGCCGGTCGACCGGCTGGAGGGCACGGTCGAAGCGCACATGATGGCGATCGCCCGCGTGCGAGAGGCCTGCGGCATTCCGGGAACCTCGGTGCGCACGACGTTTCTGTGCCGCGACAAGCCGGCGATGAAGGATGTGCTCCGCGAAGCCGGCGTTGCGACCGCGCAGTCGACCGGCGCCGAGTCCGCCGACGAGGTCCGTCGCTTCGCGGCGGAGGTCGGATACCCCCTCATCCTCAAGCCCCACGACGCCGCGGGAGCCGCCGGCACCCACCGGGTCGACGACGACGAGGAGCTCGAGCGGGCCATTCGGGCCACCCAGGTCGATCGGGGGGCGCCGACCGCCGTCGAGGAGTTCATCGAAGGGCACGAGGCCTTCTACGACACCCTGACCGCGGACGGCGAGGTCGTCCACGAGTTCATCAGCCACTACTACCCTGGCGTTCTGGAGGCGATGCGCACCCGGTGGATCTCTCCCCAGGTGATCACCACCAACCGCGTCGACGCCGACACCTACCAGGAGGTCAAGGAGCTCGGCAAGCGCGTCATCGAGGTCCTCGGCATCGAGACCTCGGCGACCCACATGGAGTGGTTCTATGGCCCCAAGGGTCTCAAGTTCTCCGAGATCGGCTGTCGCCCGCCCGGCGTCATGGTGTGGGATCTCTACGGTGCCGGCAACGATCTCGACATGTACGTCGAATGGGCGAAGCTCATCACCCACGGACGGACGGAGACGGTGGCGTCACGCCGCTATTCAGCGGGCATGATCGCCCTGCGACCCGATCGTGACGGCGTGA
This sequence comes from Candidatus Multivoradales bacterium, assembly GCA_965223875.1. Lineage (GTDB taxonomy): Bacteria > Acidobacteriota > Thermoanaerobaculia > Multivoradales > JAHEKO01 > CBDCXS01. The sequence continues at coordinate 1,942,728 of OZ245024.1, forward strand.
TCGTCGGCTACGACGGGCTCGAGGAGATGCGTGAAGAGATGGCGCCCTACATCCTCGACATGCACATCCCACCGCCGGGGAGCCACACCCAGGGCGTCGAGGGCGGCTACATGGCCAACGCCTGGATCCGCATGCGCCATCCCGACTACGACGAGCTGCGCCGGCTGATGGACAAGGTCGGCGAGACCGTCCAGGTCAGAGCCGAGTAGGACCCGGAGCCTCTCGGATCTCCTGCCGACCGGGCCCCCACGACCGGGCCCCCACGACCGGGCCGGAACGACCGGGTCGACTCGACTGGAGCCGGTACGACCGGAGGTGTAACTTCCCCGCCTCGGGGTCCGTAGTACGGCGCGAAGGAGGATGATCCCGATGACGTCTCGACTCACCACCGCACTGTGCGCCCTGACCCTCGCCGCCGCTCCCGCGGTCGCCGAGAAGGCCTCGATCGACCTCACCCTGCCGCTGTCGATGCTTTCGCAGGACAGTCACATCACCCTTTCCTGTGACAGCGACGATCGCGAGAAGCGGGACATGATCCGCACCTTGTCGCGGCGCTCCCGCTCGTCGTGGGAGTCCCACGACGACGACTCCCGCGTCATGGCGTCGCGCCGCGGCGACAGGTTCCGGCTCCGCGCCTGGGAGGGCGGCGTCAGGAGATTCGAGATGAAGATGCCCTGGGAAGTCGCCGAGTGCATCTTCGGCGGTCGCGACGGTGAGACCCTCGCCGTCGACATCGACTCCATCCAGGCCGACGGCGGCCTCCACATGCTGCTCTCCGGAAACCGAGGCGAGCTGGGCGTCTCGGTCGACTGATCCTTCGACTCAGGTGGCTCCGTCCTGGTGGAGCTCGAGAGGTATTCCGTCTCTGTCCAGTCGCTCGGGCGAACGGAAGTCCCAGACCCGTCGAAAGCGGTCGAGTGCCGCTGCGGCTCCTGCGTCCCGTTGCCGATCAGCTCACTGAACCAGATGTTGGTCTTGCCGGCCTGGCCCTCGTCGATGAAGATTCCGCCGTCGCATGCGCCGGATGATACCGGACGCTTCGCGCCGGCTCAGACCGCCGGTCGTGCCGCCAGGTAGCGCGACAGCGCGGGGAGAACCCAGTCCTGAAGCTCGAAGGCCGCCTCCGCCTCTTCACCGGGCCTCGCCCTGGCGGCATGCGACGCGACGAGCATGTGTCCGAATCGCGCCTGCAGCGCATCGTCGGCGCGCAGGACGCTACGCCCCGACTCGTCGAGCTCGAGCGAGGCCAGGACACCGGTCAGGAAGCCGACCCGATCGCTGTCGGCGAGGCCGGCCGAGGTGAGCGCACCCTCGATCCAGCGACCGATCTCGCCGTCGAGGGTCGAGTCGCTCGCCGACGGGGAGCCCGGCTCCAGGTCCGGGCTCCCACCGTCGGCGAGGACTCCGGCGCCGACAGCGACCAGAAGCACGAAGAGGTCGATGAACAGCGCCAGCGCGAACGCGAAGATCGTCGGGTAGTCGGACCGTCGGAGGTCGCGATCGGCATCGAACAGGATCGCCAGATCCTGGAAAGCGTAGACCGGCCGCTCGCCGCTCGCGGCGGCGTCGCGGGCGTAGGTCTCGTAGGCCGGAGCGGCAGGCAGCTCGAGGGACTCGGGACGAACCATCTCGAGCTCCCGGCGGGGCAACCCGGCGAGGGCGGCGTCGAAGCGGCGCAGCCGCTCCTGGTTGTCGAGCCCGGGACCGAGCACCGCCTCGCGGTCGAGCCAGCTCTCGCCGAGCCCGTCGAGGACCGTCTCGGCCCGCAGAATGGTGTCGCGCTCAGCCTCGAGGAGTCCGTAGATCAGCCGCTGTCCCGGACCCTGGCGATAGGACCTCCGGTAGGCCGCCTCCCAGGCCTCGATCTGTCTTCGGACGCGGTCGCAGACACCGTCGAGGTAGGGATGGTCCGCCTCGGCGCAGGTCGCGGCGGTCCAGCCCTCGGACCGCTCCAGCGCCAGCCAGGCGTCCAGACGCATACGGAGATCTTCACCCCAGGCGGCACTGCGCCGGATCTCCTCCGAGATCAGCGCCGAGCGATCACGCAGGTCGTCGACCAGGGCCCGCCGCGTCTCGAGGGTCCGCGTCTCGGCGGTCAGCTCGCTCTGCAGCATCAAATAACTGAACACCACCGAGAACGGCATGGTCATCGAGTAGAGCGCGATCAGCAGCCAGCGCAGGCGGCTCTTGGGAAGAGCGATGAGCCAGGCGAGCCCGAAGAGCCCCGCCTGGACGGCCAGCGCGAGAGGCCAGGCGAGGAGCGGATGAAGGTAGTTCGCCAGTCCCAGGGCCGTGGTCAGCAGCGAGACCACGGCAGCCGTGAACGAGGCTGAGAGCAGCAGATTCCAGAAGATCTTGCGTCGGTCGTCCATGAGGCCCGGCCCTCCTTCTGACCGAGACGACGCAAAAGGGCCCGCGGAGGTTCCCTCCGCGACCGTTCCGGCTACCGGACGGCGCCCCGCTCAGGCACCCAGATCGTCGCGCAGGCGGGCGAGATCGGCGGCGAGCTCCTCCAGGCGCCGCTCGACCGTCTCGAGCCGCTCGCTGACCGAGGACTCGGCGACCGAGGACTCGCCGACGGGGGGCCCGCTGTCCTTCGACACGGGGCCGGAGGCGAGAGCCGACGCCACCACCTGGGCAGGTTCGGTCCCCAGCAGATGGGCCCAGCGGCTCTCCTTCGTGCCCGGCCGGCGCTCGAGCTCGACCGCCAGCGGCGCGTCTCCGGAGGTCATGTCGCGCAACGTCTCCTCGACCTCCTTCAGGTCGGCGAAATCGTGGAGGCGCCCGCTTCGCGAGCGAAGCTGTCCCGGCGTCTGCGAACCGCGGAGCATGAGGAGGGTGAGAATCGCCTTCGATCGGCGCGTGAGCTCGAGCCGGCGGCTGATCGACTGGCTCCAGCGCTCGACCCGGGCGCCGTCGCTTCTCCAGGCGAGGACGTCAGCCCGCAACCGGTCGAGCGTCTCGACGACCTCGGTCTCCGACAGGTCGGTCACCGGTTCCCGGTTGCTCTTCTGATTGCAGGCCGCGATGAGAGCGTTGACCGTCATCGGGTAGTACTCGGGAGTCGCCTGCTCCTTCTCCATCAGGGCGCCGAGAACCCGGACCTCGGTCTCGTCCAACTCGCGGATCATTCGCATGAGGGCGAACTCTATCCGGTCTCCACCGGTTGAAAAGACAGGGCCCTCGATCGCTCGAGGGCCCTGGATGTCGGCATCGCTACCGCGCTCAGGACCAGGGTGGCGCCGTCTCGTTGGACCTGGCGTAGGCGATCAGCTGCCCGAAGTGCTCGTGCACGTGCCCGATGGCGATCATCATCATGTCCTCGAGCGTGCCCGGACGACCGAAGATATCCATCTCTTTGCCGGGATCCTCGACGGCCAGGAAGGCCTTGCCGAGATGCTCGAGCGAAGCCGCCAGGGCCGCCGCGACCTCTGCCTTGTCCGTGATCGTCTCCATGCCCTGCGGATCGACGCCCTCGGGCGGTGCGAGCCCCATCTGGCCGGCGAAGAAGTAGTTGGCACCCGCCATGTGCATCGCCGCTTCGCTGACGCTGCGCACACCTTCCATCGGCCGCCAGCCCATGTCGTCGGCGGAGATCGCCTCGACAAGCTGGACGGCGCGGCCACCCACGAACTCGAGATTGCGCGCGTACGCCGCGCCGGGGCCGTCCTCGGCAAGAACCGGGGAGCCCATGAGGAGCGCCAGTCCCAACGCCGCTCCGATCAGATACCTCGTCTTCATGCTCTCGTCTCCTTTCGTCGAGCCCCGATCGAACGAGAGCCCGGATCGTCCGGCGTCAAGGTGCCGGCCGGCCGGCTCCGACCCCGACCGAGAGGGGGGCCGTCGCCGCCGATGTCTATGAGTAACCCATGATACGGCGGCATCCGTCCACGGGTTCAAAACCTCTCACCGATAGCGCGAGAGCGAGGTATCCTTGGCCCTTCCATGGAGGGGGATATCCGATGAGACGGACACACTCGATCGCACTGGCGTTTCTTGTCCTCGGCCTGTCGACAGGCTGCGCCACCTCGTTCAGCCCGGAGAAGATCCGCAAGGAGATCCGGGCCCAGCGCGGCGAGGACCCGCTCGCCGCCTTCGAGCTCAACCTCGGCCGCTTCACCACCCTGGTGATCAAGAACGCTCTCGCCGGACAAGACGGCGAGCTGCCGTTCGCCGGCCTGACGAGCCTCCAGGTCGCCGCCTACGAGGTGTCCGCCCCGAGCGGACCTGCCCTCGACGTGACGCGCATCAAGGTCCGCGGCTGGGAGCCGGTGCTGCGGGCCCACGACGAGAAGCGATCCGCGCTGGTTCTGGTGCGCGAGAAGGGCGAGATGATCGGCGACCTCGTGGTCGTCGGCTCGGGACCGGAGCGCGTGATCTACGCGCGTCTCAAGGGCTCGCTCAGCCCCGAGCTGGCCACCGAGATGGGGCGCGTCGCGCAGGAGGGCGGACCCGACGAGGTCCAGCGGGTCCTTTCCGAGCTCGGGAAGTAGAGGTCGGATTCAGTCGGCCGTCTCGTTGTAGGTGATCGAGACTTGCGTCTCGCCCTTCTGCTCGATGGCGCCGATGGTGAGCGTGCGCGCTCCATCGGGCTCGGCGCCGACGATCGTGGCGAAGGCTCCGTCTCCCGTCGAGCTGGTCGAGCGGGACCTGACCTCCCAGTCGTTGTCCTCGAACCAGCCGGCGTAGTGGTCGAGCACACTCGCGGCTCCGTCCGACGTCTTCATCGTCACCGATCCCGAGACCCCCTGGGCGCTCGTCGTCGAGAAGGTCCCGACCGTCTCCTCGGCGGCGGGATAGACCGGCACCCACTCGGGAACGTCGTCGAGCGACGCGCTTGTGCCGTAGCGCGACTCGCCCTCGGGTCCCTGGAAGACCACGCCTCCGCCTCCATCTCCGTCGTCGCTCGCCGCCATGCTGAACTCTCCCTCGTCGGTCGTGATCGAGAACTTGCCCTCGGCGATGTCCTCGAAGTTGAGCGTGGCCTCCTCGCCGGTCCTTGTGTCCCTGAAGGTCAGGGTCCCCGCGTCGTCGTCGGTCGAGACGATCTCGAGGTCGGGATTCGCCCGCACCATCATCTCGGCGGTGAATTTCGCCGGATCGTCCTCCATGGCGTCCCTGAACTCCTCGAGGCTGTCGACTCCCGCGACCTCCTTGGCCATCTCGGCGCCCTTCTTGACCGCGAAGATCCCCAGCGCCGCCATCGCCACGAAACCGAGGACGATCAATCCGCCACAGCCGATCAGCACCCAGCCCCAGACTGGCAGCCCCTTCTTTGCACCCTGCGTCGTCGCCTCGTCCGTCATCCTGACCCCTCCAGTCTCGTCCGTGTGCGAAGAAGGATCGTAGCAGGTGACTCCCGCATCCCGTCCCAGGAGCGCCGGCGCCCCGGGTCGACGAGCCCCCACCCCACCGTGAGCTCGTACAGGTGCGTGCTAGGCTCTCGCGGCTCGGCATGGCACGTCACGACCATCCTGGAACCATCGTTCCACTCGCGGCGCCGGTTCTCTGTATAGCTCTGCTCGTCAACGGCTGCGTCTCCTCGGAGAGCCCCGACGAGACGGGGGTCGAAGGCGATCCAGCGGCCCAGGCGATACCGACAGAGACCGAGACGCCGGTCGGAGACCAGCTGGCAGGGGCGGACTGGCAACTGGTGGAGTTCCAGTCGATGAGCGACGTGATCGGCACCGTTCGCCCGGAGGATCCGACCGCGTTCACCATGCGCCTCGACGCCGACGGCACAGTGAGCATGAAGCTCGACTGCAACAACGCCACGGGCGCCTGGTCGGCCGAGCCCGGCGCCGATTCCACCTCCGGAGCGTTCGGCTTCGGCCCGCTCGCCATGACCCGCGCCCTCTGCGCTCCCCCGAACCTGGATGAGCGGATCGCCAGGGATGCCGAGTACGTGCGCAGCTACCTGATCTCGGACGGCCGCCTCCACCTGAGCCTGATGGCCGACGGCGGCATCTATTCCTGGGAGCCGGCCGACACCGGCAACTCTGCCCGGGAGCCGACAGACATCAGCGAGCCCCCGGCAGAACCCGTTCACTGAGTGAGCCTCGGGCGAGCGGCTGCCTGCCTGGTAGCACCCACGGCATCTCCGGCAGCTCGCTACGGAGCCTGATGAACAACGCAGGCTAGTGGATCGACGCGGTTGACCGTGGGTCTTCCGGTCCGCTCTCGAGCTCGATCCCCATCAGTGTCGCCAGCAGCTCCGCGCGGTCCTGCGGCGCCCGGGCCTCGAGGAGGGCCTGTTTCTCGGCGGGAGCGAAGGGAAGCAGGGTGCTCAACATGTTGATCAGGCGGCCGCCGGGAAGAGACTCCCGCAGCTCCTCGTCGACCGTCAGACCCTTGCGTTCCGCGAAGGGATCGAGGAGCGCCAGAACGCGGGTCGCGTCGACGATCGACTCGTCGAGGTCCGCATCGATCTCATAGTCGCCCAGGTCGGCCTCGACCCGGCGGTAGCCGCGCTCGGGCTCCAGCTCGCGAACGATCCGGTAACGCGAGAGACCTTCGAGAACGATGAGGTAGCGGCCGTCGTCGAGGCGCTGATGCCGGCTGATGCGACCCTTGCAGCCGACCGGATAGAGCTTCGGCTCGCCGCCATCGGGCGTGCCGAGTCCCCAGTTGTCCGGACCCGGGACCTCGGGCTGGACCATCCCGATCACCCGATCGCTCTCGAGCGCGTCGCTCACCATGTTCCGGTACCGGGGCTCGAAGATGTTGAGGGGCAGGTAGGTCCCCGGAAGCAGAAGCGTGCCGGTCAGCGGAAACACGCGCAGCGTCTCCAACCCGGGTGCCTCGTCCATCGCGCCAGTGTATCGCCGGTAGCGTGCGCCAGAACCGGGGCGCCAGAACCGGGGAGGCCAGGACCGGGCCCGGCCTCGGGTCCAGCCTGCACATTCACCGGCCTCCTACTGCGCCGGCGGATCTACCCGCGTCTACTGCGTCGCGCTCCCAGCGGCGCTTCGACTGACGATCATCATCGTCATGTCGTCGGCCGGCTTGGCCTTGCCGCAGAAGGTGACGACGTTGGCGACGGTGCTTTCGATCAGGCTGGCGGGAGCGATGTCGCCCTTTTCGCCGATCAGCCTCTCCAGCCGCTCCTCGCCGAACTCCTCGTCGGCCGGATTGGCCGCCTCGACGATGCCGTCGGTGAACAGCAGCACCCGGGCGCCCGGTGGCAGCTCGATGTTCGCCTCGCGGAACGGCACACCATCGACGGCGCCCAGCACCACGCCCGTCGAGTCGAGCCGGCGGGATCCCGAGCTGTCGTAGAGATAGGGCGGATTGTGTCCCGCGTTGACGTAGTCCAGCTGTCCGGTGGCGGGGTCGAGCTCACCGTAGAAGAACGTGATCATGCGGTTCTCCGGCATGTTGGCGACCAGGTAGGTGTTGAGCTTGCCGACCAGCTCGGCGCCACGCAGACCCGAAGAGATCAGGCTGCGCAGGCTGCCCTGGAGAAGCGCCATGAGGAGCGCGGCGGGTAGGCCGTGGCCGGCCACATCGGCGACCACGAAGGCGATCCGCCCATCCCCCAGATCGATGATGTCGTAGTAGTCACCCCCCACAGAGTCGGCCGGCTGCATCTCGGAGTGGATCGAGATCGGGCCGGACTCGAACTCGGTGTCCGACACCAGCGAGAACTGGATGGCGCGGGCCGCCTCGAGGTCGGCCTTCATCTGGGCGCCCTCGCGGAAGACCTCGGCGACGACCAGGAGCACCAGACCCGCGAGCAGGACCGGCATGCGGATGTCGAAGTCGGCCTGGAGCGTTACTCCGGTCGAGGTGAACTCGTCCACGACGAGCCGGGTGCTCCAATAGGCGGCAGCCGAGAAGACCAGCTCGCCGGCGATGATAGCCAAGCCGATGAAACGCAGGTCCCGCGCGTTCTCCACCGCGAAAGGTCGACTCTGGATGAGCCGGCGGAAGATGCCGCGCAGTCGGTGCAGTACGAAAAGGGCCGCAACCAGCGGAGGCAGAAGCAGCAGGACGGGCACCACGAAGAGACCGAACCGGCCACCCCGGATGACCAGACTGCCGCTCGCCTGCTCCAGCTCGGCGGTGATCTCGGCTCCGGAGACAGCCTCGATCTCGTAGGTCGAGGGATCGATCTCGAACGGAACAATGAAGTTCTGGCTCGTGTTGACGCTGTCCGACCGCCGGGCCGCGAAGACGACCACGATCAGTAGGACGAAGGCCACCAGGATCCCGTAGAACGAGATATCGCTCAGGATCTTGAGAAAGGACGACAGCGAGCGCTTGCCGAGCAGCTTCATCGCTCCTCCGAAGGGACTCGGAGCACTGTAGCATCCGCTCAACGCTTCAAGCGCCGAGCCGGCGACAGGGATTCTCCACCGAGACAGGGGCCGCGCTAGTCGAGATAGCCGAGGGCCCGGAGACTCTTCTCGAGCTCCACGTCGATCTCGACACTCTCCGCGATGGCACCGCTCGTCGCGGCCAGGCGGGCGTCGAGCAGGGCCAGCATCGCCGCGGTACGAACCGGGAATCGCTCGGCCAGGTTCCGCTGCTCGAGCGGGTCTTCGCGGAGATCGAAGAGGAACGTGTCCCGGCCCTTCGGACGTCGTCGCTGCATGAACTTCCAGTCGCCGTCGATCACGGTGAGGTGCGAGATCGAGCGACGCAGGTCGAGATGGGAGTAGACCCGGCGACCGGCGAGGTCGAGAGACCCCTCGCCGAGATCGACCCCCTCGACCGCGGCCGGCACCGTCAGGCCAGCGGCGGCGAGCGCGGTGGGCAGGATATCGATGTGCTGAGCCGGGAGGTCGAGCCGACGGCCCTCGGTCTGGCCGGGGAACTTGACGATCAGGGGGACATCGAGCGTCTCACCGTAGAGATGGTTGCCGTGGCGCCAGCCACCGTGTTCCTGAAACTCCTCCCCATGGTCGGACGTCAGGACGATCAGCGCCTGATCGTAGAGATCCAGCCGCTCCAGTTCGTCGAGCAAGGCGCCGAAGCTCGCGTCGGTCGCGGCGACCTCGGCGTCGTAGAGGGCCACCAGGGAGGGCTGAGCCTCGGGGGGCCACTTCCAGATCGCCTTGCCTCCCTCACCGCGATACCGGTCGGGGTCGATCCCCGGAGCGTGCAGAGCGAGGAACTCCACTGGCGGGTTGTACGCCGAGTGTGGATCGATCGGCTGAACGTAGAGGAACGGCGGGCGCCCCTCCGGCAGGCGGCCGAGCCACTCGAAGACCAGTTCGTTGAGGCTCGCGGCCGAGATCCTGCCGACATGCCTGAACTCCTGGAACCCCTGGTCGAACCCCATCTTGGGGATGATGTTCGGGTTGGTCGAGAACGCCGCCGTGGCGTAGCCGCCACGCTCGAGGATCTCGGCCAGGGTGTCGAGCTCTGCCGGCAGCCGGTGCGTCCAGCCGTAGGCGCGGTGAGCGGGCGGCCACACGCCGGTGAAGACCGAGGCGACGGAGGCCTTGGTCCAGCTCGACTGACCGACCGCACGCTCGAACAGCGTGGCGCCGGCAGCGAAAGCGTCGATCTCGGGAGTGATCGGCTTCGGATAGCCGTAGCAGCCCAGCCGATCGCGACGCAGCGTGTCGATGAGGTAGACGATGACCGGCGGTGAGGAGGCTGGAGGGCTCACGGAGACGGCCGGGCCTCTCTCGGCGGCGAGCCCTCCTGTCGTCCCCCAGACCGAAGGCTTCTCGAGGACCACCCCCGCCGTCCCGGGGTCCTCCTCGTCCGCGGTCACCTCGAACACCAGCCGAATCGGCATCGACGCCGGGAGGTCGAACCGGCGCGGCTCCCGCGACGGATCGATCTCCAGGCTCGTGGCCGGATCCACGTCGGTCTCGATCCCCACGCCGAGCCTGGCGCCGCCGCGTTGCACCACGGCCCGCAGGCGTAGCTCCGCCTCGGCAGGCGTGAAGAGCGCCATCGCGGTCGTCGTCCCGGCCGGCAGGAAGACCGCCTCACCCGATTCGAGGGCGAGTGGAGTTCCCGGCCGGGTCCCGCCCGCACCCACGGCTTCGACGGCGGCGTGCTCGATCCAGTCGACGAGATCGACGTGCTCGACCCTCGACGGCGCCGGGGCCGAGCAGGCCACCGCGGCGAGGGCGAAGACCCACAGTCCGAGGCAGCGCCCCAGTTCCCTGTCGCCCCCTCTGTCGAGGAGTCCGCGTACGAGCCGCATGGATCGCGACTCTACACCTCTGCCGACGAGCTCTGCTCCGGGGCCGACCCTACTCCGGCTGGGACGCCGTCGGCGGCGTGTAGCCGCTCTCGAGCGATGCCACCCGCCCACCGCGCAGAAGTGGCGCCCAACGAACGACCAGGTAGAGCAATGCCACGCCGACGGCCGCCCCCATCACCGGAAAGACGAAACCGTCCCAGGCGAGCCACGCGGGCGACGGAAGGCCGTTGTAGCGATGGATACCGTGCACCGTCCCGGAGAGCACCAGCCAACCGACGAAGATCGCCATCGACAGGTTGAAGAAGACGAGATGCCGACGCATCGCGGGCTGGTCGATCCGACGACCGACGGCCTCCGGCTGGGGGCTGATCTCGCGTAGCAGGAAGGCGATGGCGCCCAGCAGGATCATCGTGTCGATTCCGAGCTCGGTACCCATGGCGTGACCGGTGACGACCTTGGTGCCGTGGATCAGGCTGTTCAGGTTCGGGATCGAGATGAAGATGGCCAGGCCGATCATGCTGGCGGTCCACCATTTCGCCGACACCAGATAGGCCTTCGTCGCCTCCCAGGCTCCACTCGACCGCTCGACCAGCATCTTGCGGATGTCGTAGAGCAGGCGCATCAGGATGATGATCTCCATCATGCTGACGATGAAGGCGATCCACTTGACCGCGCTGCTCTGCGGCAGATGGTAGGTGTGGTGGGCGAAGTTGGTGAACGAATTCAGGCAGCCGACGCCGAACAGCCAGAAGGCGACCGGCGACTGCCCGTAGGACTCGTCCCCGGAGAGCTTCTCGGAGACGTAGATCAGCGAGCCGTAGACCAGGAAATTGAACGAGCCGACCAGGGTGCCGCACGACTTCCACTGCACCTGCAGGTCCCGGATCGGGTTGTCGCCCACCCAGGGCAGCAGATAGAGATGCCCCTCGGTGAAAGTGACGATGAAATAGAGCACCCCGACGGTCCAGAACCAGAGGTAGATCGGCTTGCGCCAGAAACCGGGCAGGGAGCGCTTGAGCACGCTGTAGGCGAGCGGCAGCCAACCCACCAGGAGCAGCGCCGAAACGGCCGGATGGAAGCCGAGGTACTCCCGCCCGGAGAAGACACCGCCGAGGAGGGTCACCAGGGCCGCGGCGCCCGCCGTCAGCCAGCAGACGGTGTGGAACCAGAACCTGCGCTCGTCGCCGCGATCGAGACCGTCACCCGAACGCGAGAGGAAGTGGTAGATGACCGCGATGGCGGCACCGAAGATCCACAGACTGGCGAAAGTCGTGTGCAACGGCCGCAGCTTGGGCATCGTCAGCGCCGCCGAGTTCATCATCGGGGCCAGACGCGGGACGTAGTGGAGCGCGCCGAGGGCGCCGCCGAGCACCGTGATGGCGACACAGGTGAGCGCCATGCGGAGCTGAATGCGGATGAAGCGATCTCCACTCTGTCCGGTCATCGGTACTCCCACCACGGCAAGCCGTCGGATCCTTCCAGGTTGGGTGGCATGAGATCGGCGCGATGGGTCGCGACCCACTCGAAGAACTGGAGCACGCAGTGGCGCTCGTGCTCCCCGAGCCCCGATGCCGGCATGCCCCGCGCCGGGCGGCCCATGGAGAGAACCTCGTCGATCTCGGCCGCCGGCACGCGATCGGCGACGGCCGAGAGGTCGGGCGCCAGGAAGGGGCCGAGCGCCGTCGGCTGGAAGAGCGTGTGACAGACCGAGCAGGTGCCCTCGAACACGACCCGTCCCTCCTCGGCCTCGGTCCCGAGCGGGAACCGCCTCGCCTGCTCGTCGATCGCCGCGGCCAACAGGGCCATATCGACGGGCGGAGCCCGGCGCGCCTGCCCCACACCGGTCGAGTCCAGGCTGTGCAGATAGGCGTCGATCGCGTCGATCTCCTCCTCGGAGAAGTGATAGGCGGGCATCGGCGAGACACCCTCGGTGAGGACCTCGTCCAGTCGATCGCGCGTCAGACGGCCGGCGGCGTTGGTCAGGTCGGGACCGAGAAAGCCGCCGAATCCGTAGATCTGGTGGCAGGACTGGCAGTTGTTTCGCCGCCACAGGGTCTGCCCGGCCAGCGCGGTCTCGCTGAGGGGTTTCACATCGAGCGCCGTGTCGTCGGTGTAGACGAGATAGCTCTGCACGGCGAAGGCGCCGACCAGGCTCATCATCAGTACCTTGCGCTGCGCGACTCGCAAAATGTCAGTAGCGGAGGTGCCCTCGGGGGCGACGGAGCGGGAGCTCGGGGCCCCGGTCCATGATCGTTGGCTCGAAACGTGGCCAAGGATACCTGTTTTCGCGCCTCCGGCGCAGCCGTCCCGGTGTCCCGCCGAAACCGGGCAACCCGGCATCCCGATTGGCACCACGTTTGCTGCGTTCGGAAGCGTGTTCCACCGTTCTTCGGCACGTCTCCCGACTCTGGCGCTCGGACTCGCGCTCGCTCCGACCGCGGTCGCGATCGGGCAGGATGTTCACGAGCGCACGGCGGTTCGCGCCGGGGAGCTCCTGGTGGCGATCGAGAGTCGCACCGGTCCCCTGCGGCTGGCGAGCCCTGTGCGCTTCTCGCCCCGGAACTTCGAGGTGACCCTCGGAGGTGAGCCGGTGACCGTGCTGTCGATCGACGAGTCGATCGAGGTGTCGGCCGGTCAGCCCTGGGAGATCCTCGTCTATGTCGACGCGGCGCTGTCGTCCAACGACCTCGTTCGCAGCGCGACGGGCCTGCTCGCCGGCGCTGCCGCGGAGCTGGCAGCCCTGGGAACCGTCGAGATCGTGGTGGCCGATCCCGATCCCGGCCGTCTGCTCGCGCCGACACGCGACACATCGCGGATCAGCGAGACGCTGGCCGGGCTCTCGCTCGGCGAGGTCGGTGACGATCTCCTCGTGGTCCAACGTCGGGAGCTGTCCGATCTGGTCGATGTGTCGGACGGGCCCGACGATCTCTTCGGACTCGCTGTCGCGCGAGAGGCCGAGATCGTTCGCCGGCAGTCGGATGGACTGCTCACCTGGCTCGCGAACGAGGAGCGCGAGTCGCCCAGGCGGGTCCTGCTGCTGATCTCCGGCGGCTTCGATCTCGCCCCGGAGGCGTTCTACGAGGCGCTCTTCGCCGTGAAGTCCTCCAATGGGGAGGCCGCAGGAGCCGCCCGACAAACGGAGGCCGCCACCCGCGATGGAGCCGGTCGGGAAGCACCGGCGTTCCCGACGGCATCCCCTGCGAGACCTGAGTCGTCCAGGCACAGAGAGGTGGCGCGGGCTATCGCGGCGGCGGGCTGGATCAGCTTCTCGCTGGGTCTCCCGGAGCCCGATCCGCTGCCGAGGCGTTGGGGCCTGCGCCGGGCACTCGTGGTGTGGCTCGACGGCAACTGGGATCCGGAGCGGGCCGAGGCCCTGTTCGAGCTGGGCGAGAGCCTGATCGCACAGAAGAAGTGGAAGGCCGCGGAGCGGGCGTTGCGAGACGCCAGCTACCACTACTACTCGCAACCGAAGCTCCGCCCCCGCCAGGCGCGGGCCCTGCTTCGGCTCGCCTTCGTTCTGGAACAGCAGGATCGTCCGGTGGAGGCCGAAAAGGTCGCCCGCAAGGCCGTTCTACTCGACCCTACTCTGGCTTCCGAGATCGAGCTCGTCGGACTCCTCGATCCCGTCGCTCCGCTGGCGCTCCTCGCCGAGGTCACCTCGGGAGGCCGGATCTCGGACCGCCAGGGACTCGACGACGCCATCGTCGGTCTCTCGCGGCGTCTGCGCCTCGGGTACCAGGCGGCCGGGCGCGCGCCGGAGGAGCCTCTCCCGGTGACGGTCGACTACGATGTCGCCGGGCACGAGGCGCTGTCGGTCGCCTGGGCCCCCGGCGCCTCTCCCTCGTCGATCTCCCGGGCGCGTTCGCGACGCCTGCTCGAAGAAGACCTCGACGTCGCCATCGCGACCGAGCGGCTTCTCGATCCCGCGAGCCTCGAGGTGAGCTGCAGCTTCATCGGCGACGGTGGCTCGGCGAGTCGCCCGGCCAGGCTCGACGTCATCGTCGATCCCGGACTCGGTCCCGCGTGGGCGGGTGTGCAGACACGACTCCGGGCGACCGCCTCCTCGTGGATCGACGACTCCGTCGCGACGGCCCAGTCGACCGGCGAGGAGCTGGAGTGGCAGCCCGGCGACGAGCTACGGGTCTCGGTCGAGCTCGAGGCGACAGAGGGCGACGCCGAGATCGCCGTGGTGCTCGAGGAGCTGACGACGTCGCGGTGGCTGGCGACGTTCGCGGTGTGCGAGCCACCGGTCGACCCCGCCCGCTGAAGGGCAGCCGACGATTGAGGACACCCGGTGGCTGGAGCGACCGTCCGACCGGGAGCGACGCGGCGCCTCACCGACCGCCTACCCTTGAGGAGGGTCCACGGGAGTCCGTTCGCGGGTATTCTCTTTCTCTATGGGGGATCGACGTGTTGTCCTCGCCTATTCCGGCGGTCTCGATACCGCATGCATTCTGAAAGTTCTCGAGCGGCGGGACTGGGAGGTCATCGCCTTCGTCGCCGACGTCGGCCAGCAGGAGGACTTCGACGACATCGCGCGACGGGCGCTCGCGACCGGCGCCGTCGATGTGGTGGTGGCGGACCTGAAGCGCGAGTTCGTCACCAACTACGTTTTCCCGGCGATCGCCGGTAACGCGATCTACGAGAACCGTTACCTGCTGGGGACGGCTCTGGCCCGACCTCTCATCGCGCGGGCGCAGGTCGAGACCGCCCGGGCGCTGGAGGCGACGGCGGTGGCCCACGGCGCGACCGGCAAGGGGAACGACCAGGTCCGCTTCGAGTTCGCCTATGCCGCGCTCGATCCACGCCTCGAGATCATCTCTCCCTGGAAGGAACGGGAATTCCTCGAGCGCTTCCGCGGCCGTGGAGATCTGCTCGCCTACGCCGTCGAGCACCAGATCGATGTCGAGGCATCGGCCGAGAAGCCTTTCAGTACCGACGAGAACCTGATGCATCGCAGTTACGAGTCGGGCATTCTGGAAGACCCGTGGAAGGCGCCGCCCGACGGGATCTTCAAGCTCACGCGCTCGCCGGAGGACGCTCCGGACAGGGCCGCCGAGCTCGAGATCCACTTCAAGGATGCCGTCCCGACCCGCGTGGTCGACCTCGAGACGGGCGTCTCGGTCGATGACCCGCTCGAGCTCTTCACCTTCCTCAACGAGATCGCCGGCCGCCACGCCGTCGGTCGCATCGACATCGTCGAGAACCGCTTCGTCGGCATCAAGTCACGGGGTGTCTACGAGACCCCGGCCGGTACGGTCCTGCACCACGCTCTGCGCGACCTCGAAGGCATCGCGATGGACCGCGAGGTCCTTCGACTGCGCGACTCGCTGTCGCCGAAGTTCACCGAGCTGATCTACAACGGGCTGTGGTTCAGTCCCGAGATGGACTTCATCCGCGCCGCCTTCGCGCAGTCGGAGGAGCTGATCGACGGGCGCGTCCGCCTGCGCCTGTTCAAGGGCGGCTTGCAGATCCTCGGCCGCGAGTCACCGAGCTCCCTCTACGATCGCGAGCTGTCGTCGATGGACGTCGAAGGGGGCTACGACCAGGCCGATGCTCGCGGCTTCATCCGCATCAACGCCCTACGCCTGACGGCTCACCAACTGATTCTCGGCTCGAGTGGCGAGACCGATGCGGACGAGTCGCCCGACGCCTGAGACCGGCGACCGATGAGCCGACTCTGGGACAAGGGCGACGCGCTCGACGCCGCCATCCTGCGCCTGACGGTCGGTCGCGATCCCGAGCTCGATCTCGCTCTGGTGCCCTGGGACTGTCTGGCCTCGGCGGCCCACGCCATCATGCTCGAGTCGATCGGCGTCCTGACGGCCGCGGAGCTCGAGGGAATTCGGGTGCAGCTCGGTGAGATCGCGTGCGCGGCCAACGACGGGAGCTTCCGCATCGACGCCGCCGACGAAGACGGCCACACCGCCATCGAGAACCGCCTGACGGAGACGCTGGGAGACGCTGGTCGCAAGATCCACACCGGGCGCAGTCGCAACGATCAGGTGATCGCGGCTCTCAGGCTCTGGGGCCGCACCGCCGTTCTCGACCAGGCGGAGGGAGTCGCCGGCATCGTCGCCCGCCTCCTCGATCTGGCCGAGCGACACCGGGAGACGACCGTGCCCGGCTTCACCCACACCCGCCAGGCCATGCCGACCACCCTGGGGCACTACTTCGCCGCCTGGGCCGAGAACCTGCTCGACGACCTGCCCTGGCTCGAGTCGTCGTTCGAGCATCTCAACCGTTCGCCGCTCGGCTCCGCCTCCGGCTTCGGAGTCGCGCTGCCCCTCGATCGCGAGATGGTCAGCGACCTCCTCGGCTTCGAGCGTCCGCAGGTCAACAGCCTGGCGGTCCAGAACGACAGGGGCAAGAGCGAGTACCTGGCCATGTCCGCCGCGGCGGCGACGGCCACCGATCTCGGTCGGATGGCCACCGATCTGATCCACTACTCGGGTGACGATCTCGGCTTCGTCGAGCTGGCCACGGAGGTCACCACGGGGTCGAGCATCATGCCGCAGAAGCGCAACCCCGACGTGCTCGAGCTCATCCGCGCCGGTGCCGCTCGCCTGCGGAGCCGGCAGGCCGAGATCGGCGCGATCTACGGCGCCCTGCCGGCCGGCTACCACCGCGATCTGCAACTCACCAAGGAACCCTTCCTGGAGGGCATGACGAGCCTCGTCGACATGACGATGGCCCTGGGACCGGTGCTCGACACGCTGGAGGTCGACGTCGAGCGGTGCCGGCAGGCCGTGCTCCCATCGACCTCCGCTACCGACGCCGTCTATCGGAGTGTCGCCGACGGCACCCCGTTCCGTCAGGCGTACGCGGACGGCGCACGCAGCCTGCCGAGCGAGGGAGACCCCGAGTCCTGGCGATCGCGGCCGCATCTCGGAGCTCCGGGACACCTCGAACTGGCCGGCCGGCGTGTGACGCTCGCCGACGCCGAGTCGCGGCTCGCCAGCCTCAGGACCGCGGTCTCGATCGATCCGCTCGCTGGGCCCGCCCGCTCGTGAGCCTACGAGGAGGCTCGCCGGGATCGCCTCTCACGAGGCGGTCCGAGCGGCTTCCAGCGGGCGAATCGACTCGGAGGTCATGCGCGCGGATACACACTGTCGTCGACCATCGGACTCCAGACGCGAAGATCGCCAGACGTGAGCATCCCCTAGCCAGGACCCATCGCACCGCGCGGCCAGGCCAGGGACGACCGACTCAGTGATTCAGATTCAGGCGAGTAGAGTCGCTCGCCTCTGTTCGACAGGGAGCTATGGATCGGTTTCGGGGCGTGCTACGGCGTGTACCAGATCGGAGACGTATAGGCTCGCTCCTGAGTGATCATCGGCACCTCGTCTGGCATGTCGATACCGAAGCGAACCGCCTCGTAGGCCGTCCATCGCGGCGTCGGAATCTCGATCACACGGGCGTAATAGAAAGCGTCGAGACCTGGATCGAAGTCGGGATCCTCCCAGACAGCGATGAGTTCCGGCGAGCCGATGCTGTTGCTCCAGGTGGCCGTGGCGACGTCCACGGTATTGCCGACCGGCGGAACCTTGCCGTCCGATCCCCGCTCGCGGTCTCCCGACCAGACGACGTCGTAGATCTGCTCGTGGGTCTCACCGTCCGCATCGAGCCAGCCCTTGATGATCTGGATCCGGTCGAGGTTGCCGCTGTAGGGGTCCTTCATCGCCGCGACCAGGAAGCTCGGCGCCTTGCCGGCCGGTGCGCTCGACAGGTCGCCGCCCATCGGCACACCCTTGGCATAGCCGGCGGAAGCCGGCAACCGTGTCTTGGTGTCGGCCTCGGTGAAGTCCCACCCGCCAAAGAAGCGAACGGTCATCCGGGTGCCGGTCGTGGCGTATGTCTCCTTGCGTTTCATGGCGTCGAAGATCGCCTCGCGCGTGTTCTCCGTCGCCCATACCGCGGCCCAGCCCCCGGCCGCCTGCTGCCAGCCGTGGATGGTGAACTTCGGGTCCGGAGCTTCGATAACCACGTGTTCCCAACGATGCGGCCCAGGCTCCACTCCGGAGTGCTTGCCGAAGAAGTTCTCCTCTTCGGCGCCCGACATCGATGTGTGGCTGTCGGTCGAGCCGACCATACCGATCTTGAAGGGATTGACTCCTAGACGCTGCTTCATCGCCATGCCGTTCTTCAACGCTTGGCGCACGTACTCGTACTGCAGCATGTCCTGCGTCTTGGCCTCGGTACCGTCGAGGTTCGACCGATCCCAGGTCTCGTAATCGGCGAACTCGTCGTTGGGCGACAGGAACGGGTGGGCCTCACCATCGCCCTTGATCTGAGTGACCTCGTAGATCGGCTCGAGGCGCGAGCGCAACTCGGCCAACTCACGGGTGTAGGGCTCGCCGTCGTAGGTCTCGACGGAGAACATGCGCCCGTTGCTCAGGTTGCCGTTGTGGGGGATCGCCAGCATCTCGGCTCCGGTGCGATCCGAGAACGCCGCCAAATGGCGCCACAGATCCTCCGGGTTCTGACTGTCGAACTGCGAGAAGGGCACCGTCTGATTGGCGATCGATGCGTCGCCGCGGAACAGGACGTTCCGGTGCAGGTTGTACCCACCGCGAGTGGTGTACTCGTAGCCGATGATGGCGGTGAATCGCCCGGGCTCGTTGAAGCGATCGGCCAGGGCCGTGTACTGCCGCCAGGCATCCCGCACCGCCGTCGGATTTTCGATCGGGGCGACCTTCTCGCTGAGCGAGGCGACGATCTCCATCGCCGTGCTGAAAGCCAGATCTGGATCGCCCGCGTTCAGCTGGTCGTACCAGCGCCTACCGATCTCGGTCCCGAGGATCGCCGGATCGCCATTCCAGAGCTGCGGCATCAGGCCGTACATCTCCGCATGATCCGAGACGACGATGAAGTCGAGCGGTCGCGACAGCTTGGCCTTGAGCCCGTGGGTCGTGGTGATCTCCTCGCCCCGAGCGAAGCGGAAGGCATCTTCCTGCCCCACGGTGTTCATAGTGCCCGCGTCGACGGAGACGGCGGTGTGGAGATGTGTCTCGCCGAAGTACACTTCGGTCGGGAACTGTCGTCCGACGTAGGGCGAGAAGGCCGGCTCGGCAGCCACAACGTCGCCCGGCTGGGGACGCATGTCCTGTGCCCGGGCGATAGGGGCCATCAGGGCGCCGAGCGCCACGATCGGAGTCAGGATTCTTCGTACGGTCTCGCTCATGCGCTTGCTTCCCCCTGGTGCAGGTTGGCGACGACACGACCACTTTCGCCTGAATCTACGATACTCGGCGGGCTCACGGGCACGCTGTCCGGAGTCTACTGGAAGAGATCTCGATATAATCCCGGCATTCGTGGGGACATAGCGCCGGCTGGGAGGCGCCTCTTCGACGACCTTTAGGGGTGACCAGATGAGTCGTTTTCTGCTGGGGCTCAAGGCCCTGTTTCGCGCCTGGACCGATCGATCATTCGCCGAGAGCCTCGCACCTCTGCTGGGCTCGTCTGGTGCCGAGAACGCATCGGCACCGGGGCCGACGCCCGAACCGGCGCCGGCACGCAGTGAGGCCCTGACGTTTCTCGCGGTCCTGCAGCGGGAGGCGCGCCTGGTCGATTTCATTCAGGAACCGATCGACGGCTACTCCGACGAACAGGTCGGGGCCGCGGTGCGCGGTGTACACCACGGGTGCAAGACGGTCTTCGATCGGCTTCTGGCCCTCGAGCCGCTGGCCTCGGAAGCCGAGGGGTCCAAAGTGACCGTGCCGGCGTCGTCCGACCCGGAGCGCTTCCGTCTGGTGGGGAACGTCAGCGGTGAGCCACCCTACGCGGGCCTACTGGGGCACCACGGCTGGCAGGCGACGCGATGCGAGATCCCGACCTGGAAGGGCCGGGACGCGGCTGCGCTGATCGTGGCGCCCGCCGAGGTCGAGATCGAATGACGCGCTACTCCATCGGCGTCGATCTCGGGACCACGAACTGCGCGCTCGCCTTCGTCGCGACAGAGGATCAGTCCGCGGAGAGCCCGCCCGCCGAAAGCCCGTCCTCCGAGGTCGAGGTCCTGCCGATCCGCCAGGTGACGGCTCCGTCGACCCTGGAGGAGCGCAGTGCCCTACCCTCCTTCCTCTACCTCGCCACCGACGGGGAGACCGAGAGCGCGGCCTTCGACCTGCCCTGGGCCGAGTCGAGGGACTACGCCGTCGGCGAGTACGCACGCGGCCAGTCGGCGCAGGTCCCCACCCGCGCGGTCTCGGCGGCCAAGTCCTGGCTCTCCAACAGCCGGGTCGAGCGACACCAGCCGATCCTGCCCTGGGACGCTCCGGAGGAGGTCGGCAAGATCTCTCCGGTGGAGGCGTCGAGGCGCTACCTCGAGCATCTCCGGGCCGCCTGGGACGAGGCTCACCCCGAGCATCCCCTCGCCGAGCAGGAGATCCTGCTCACGGTCCCCGCGTCCTTCGACGCCAACGCCCGCGAGCTGACGCGCGAAGCCGCTCTCGCAGCCGGGTTCCCGAAGGATCTGACGCTTCTCGAGGAGCCTCAGGCGGCCGTCTATTCATGGCTCGGCTCGATGGGCGACGAGTGGCGCAAGGAGATGGCGCAAGGGGACGTGCTCCTCATCTGCGACGTCGGTGGCGGCACCACCGACTTCACGCTGATCCGCGCCGTCGACGACGACGGCGAGCTGGGGCTCGAGAGGATCGCGGTCGGCAACCACATCCTCGTCGGCGGCGACAACATGGATCTCGCCCTGGCCCATCACGCGCGGATCCGCTTCCAGGAGCAGGGAACGGATGTCGACGCGTGGCAGTCGGTCGCTCTCTGGCACTCCTGCCGCCACGCCAAGGAGTCCCTCCTCTCCTCGCCGGACGCCGCGACGCACAAGGTCACGATCCCCGGCCGGGGCAGCAAGCTCATCGGCGGGGCCGTATCGACCGAGCTCGAGCGCGAGGAGGTGGTCCGGATCCTCGTCGACGGCTTCTTCCCGGTTTGCGACGTCGACGACCGGCCGGTCCGCAGCCTCGGATCGGGCTTCCAGGAGGTGGGGCTCCCCTTCGAGTCCGATCCCGCCGTCACCCGGCACCTGGCGCAGTTTCTAGGCAACCAGGGCAAGTCGGGCGACGGCTCGATTCGACCGACGCGGGTGCTCTTCGTCGGCGGCTGTCTGAAAGCGGAGGCTTTCCAGCAGCGTCTTCTGGAGGTTCTCTCCTCCTGGTTCGAGGACGGCGACGCCATCCAGCCCCTCCAGAAGGATCCCGATCTGGACTTCGCCGTGTCGCGGGGAGCGGCGTACTACGGCCTGGTCAAATCGGGCCGGGGAGTCCGGATCCGTGGCGGCGCCGGGCACTCGCACTACATCGGCGTCGAGACCGCCGGACTGGCGGTCCCGGGAATGGCACGGCCTCTCAAGGCGATCTGTGTGCTGCCATTCGGGATGGAAGAGGGGACGGAGACCGACGTCCCGGGATCCGAGGTCGGACTCGTCGTCGGCGAACCGGCCGAGTTTCGCTTCTTCAGCTCGAGCGAGCGTCAGGAAGACGAGGTGGGACGGGTGCTCGACTCCTGGTCCGAGACCGAGCTGGTGGAGTCGCGACCTCTCGAGCTCACTCTGGACGCCGAAGCCGGCGCCGAAGGCGTCCAGATCCCGGTCAGATTCCGCTCCCGCCTGACCGAGCTCGGAATGTTCGAGCTCTGGTGCGTTGGCACCGAAGCGGGCCAGGAATGGAAGCTCGAGTTCAGCGTCCGCGATCAGGACGACTGAGCCTTCGCCACACCCGTTATCGTCCGCCTCACCGGCTTGCGGCGGCTAGAATCAGGTTTCCGCCGCTGTGGATGCGATCGACGGCGGCCGAGAGCATCCATGGTGAGATCAGACAACCAGCCCATCGCCCGGAGAGGCGGCGTTCGAGGACCTGCTTGGCGCCGGCTCGCACCCAGGGGGATTCCGGCGCTCCTGCTCGCCTGTCTCTCCGGTTGCGGCGAGCCGGCGTCGCCGCCTGGCGGCTCCACCGAGGTGCCGGCGATGGCCGAGCACGACACGGGCATGCAACGCGAAGACGAGGCGCTGGCACGGCTGATGCCGGGCGAGAGCATGGCGACCCATGTCGCGGTCGCCAGCGGATCGTGGTTCGACAGCGATGTCTGGTCGCCGGCCGAGGTGCCGGGTGAGGGTGCCATCGTGCGAATCCCGGCAGCGACGCGAGTCCGCTACGAGGGCGCCTCGGAGGCGCATCTCTTCATGGTCCGTGTCGACGGAGATCTGGAGCTCTCGGCGTCGAGCGGCCAGACCACACTCATGGTGGTCGACACGCTCCTCGGAACGTCCGCCAGCCGACTCGCGATCGACGCGGCGGCTCCGCAGAGCGGCCCGGTGGAAATCGAGATCCGCCCCTTCGACATCGAAGCCCACCGGGCTAGCGGAGCCCGGGGTTGGCCGGCGGCCGCCGTCGAGCACTACCGGGACGGCGCCCCGGTCAGGGACAGCGCCAGCATGACCCGCAAGGCCGACGGCCAGGTCCTGCTCGACGACGGCCCCGGTGTCCTCGGGCGCTGGCCCTGGGACCATCTCCAGCTCTCCCTCGGGATCGTCGCCCACGGCGCCGTCCGCCTGGCTGGCCAGCCGAAGACGGCAAGGATCGCCCTCGCCGAGCCCGGGCGTGCCGGCGAACGCTCGATTCTGCTGAGCGAGACGCCGTCGGGCTGGGAGACAGGCGACCAGCTCGTCGTCACCAGCACTCGCTACGTCGGTCGTGACCCGGACAGCGGAGCCTCGATCGGTACCGAGGACGAGATCCGGAGGATCGCGGATCTCGACGGCGCCGGCGTGACTCTCGATCGACCACTCGCCTTCGACCACAGCCCGCCGGAAGAGGGTCTCGACACCTACGTCGTCAATCTGAGCCGCAACGTCCGGATCCGTTCGTCGATCGACGTGCCGCTCGACGACCTCGAAGCGGCCCGTGTCGGGGAGATCGCCTCGAGTCTTGGCCACGTGATGTTCATGCACACGGCAGACGTCCAAGTGCGGCACGTGGCGTTCGACGACCTCGGACGCACCAACAAGAACGACACTCTCGACGACTTCGCGCGTCGCGAGCTCGACGCGCCGTACGCTCCCCGGCGCCGTGCCCAGACGGGCGGCGACATCAGGACGCCCCCGAACCAGCTCACCAATCCGCGAGGGCGCTACTCGGTACACGTGCACCGCTCAGGAGCGACGCCGAACGACCCGACGGCCCACGTCGAGGGCGCCGTGGTCACGGGCGGCCCTGGATGGGGGTTCGTCAGCCACGACAGTCGCGCCGACTTCATCGACTGCATCGCCTACGGCGTGCTGGGCGCCGGCTTCGTTGCCGAGGTCGGGAACGAAGCCGGAACCTGGGCGGGGAACACGGCGATCAACACCTTCGGCGCCGCCTTCAACGACCCCCATCTCGATCCGCGCGGACCCCGCTTTCTGGACGACGACTTCGAGGAGGTCGTCCTGATGGCCAAGCGGGGCGCCTGGAAGAGCCACGACTTCGGGCGGTACGGCAATGGCTTCTGGCTGCAGGGCAAGTTGATCGACATGCGGGAGAACGTCTCGATCAGCTCCGGGCTGTGGGGCTACTTCTTCATGTTCCGGGCTCCCGACCAGAAGAACGTCCATCCCGGGCTGCTCGCCGAGCCGCTGTCGGTCCACAGCCCCGACGGCATCCATCCCTTCGCGCCGGGACTCAACGTCTTCACCGGCAACGAGTCGATCGCCGATCGGGGCGGCCTGGTGATGATCGGGCTCGGAGGGGGAAGAACCAACGACGAGCGCACCATGGTGGAGGACTTCACCGCCTGGGAGGTCGGCCAGACGGGGACCCGCGCCCAGTACTACCCAGTCTACACCATCACCCGATCCACCTTCCTCGCCTCGCGCAGCCCGGGAGCGAACCCTCGCGAAGGCGTGCTCCTCGACAAGGCGCAGGTCGACACCGTCCTGGCCCACCTGCGCATCGAGGGCTTTCCCCGCCAGTACAACCTGCGCAAGGTCTGGTCGCCGGGGTCGAGGAACCAGCACGGCTTCGAGGGCCCCTACCGTCAGATGGCCGAGGCGCGCGCCGCCGGCGAGCCCAATCCGGCGCCGCTGGCCTACGCGCACGTGGTCATCGACGGCGGCTTCCGCAGGGACCAGGCGCGAGAGAGTCGCCGCCTCGGCCCGTCCTTCCGCGAAGAGGACCTGATCCTAGACACCGACGAGCTTCACCCGGGACGCTTCGAGGTGATCCTCGACGACGACTCGCTGCGCTGCGACCTGGAGCTGAAGGAGATCGACTACGGCAGGCTCCCGGACGACCCGATACGACCGACCCTGCCCCAGGGACACGTGCTGATCCTGCGCGGTACGAAGCGCGACAGCATCGGCGACATACCGATCGACTATCTCAACAACATCCTGGTCTGGCACGAGGACGCGGTGCAGCATCGCCTGGAGACCGACGGTTACTACAGGATGCCGAACGGCTCGCTCGGCGTCGAGCTCGAGGAGCTCCTCTCCGATCGCTACACGGGAGAAAAGCACCTGGTCCGTTTCGTCGCCGAGCTCGATCCGCGCTGGGACCTGAGTGCCGCGATCGACCGGGGCCGCTTCGAAACGGCGGAGCACGAGGGCGTCTACGTGCCGGGCTTTCTTCTCGGCGAAACCCGCGACCCTCTCGGCGAAACCGGCCGGAGAGATTGACCGCCCGCCACCCGACGAAAGTCGACAGTCGACGGATGCACTCACATCCAGACGATGTCCGTCCGCCTCGCTTCGTGGTCGGTATCGACCTCGGCACGACGAACTCGGCGGTGGCGTACTTCGACACCACGAGCCCGGGTCGCCAGCCGCTGACGCTGGCGATCGACCAACTCGTCGCCCCCGGCGAGATCGAGGCGCGCCAAACCCTGCCCTCCTTCCACTACGAGCCCGCCGCCGGCGAGCTCGGTGACACGCCCGACGACCTGATCGCCCTTCCCTGGGGGGCGCCCTGGCGCAACGGCGAGAAGCCCTGGATCGTCGGCGCTCTGGCGAAGGAGAGCGGCGCCCGGGTTCCCGGGCGCCTGGTGGCGTCGGCCAAGTCGTGGCTCTCCCACTCGGGCGTCGACCGGGCCGCGGACCTGCTGCCCCTGCACGGCGCCGCCGACGTGACCCGCGTGTCTCCCGGAAGGGTCACGGCCCGATACCTGGCGCACATCCGGGCCGCCTGGGACCAGAGGTTCCCCGACGACCCGCTCGACGATCAGAGTGTCGTCGTCACCATTCCGGCGAGCTTCGACGAGATCGCGCGCGAGCTCACCGTGGAGGCGGCGCGGACCGCCGGCCTACCGCGGGTGGTGCTGCTGGAAGAGCCCCAGGCCGCCTTCTACGCCTGGATCTCCTCCCAGGGCGAGGATTGGAATCGCGACATTGACGTCGGCGAACGAATCCTGGTGTGCGATGTCGGCGGCGGCACGACCGACCTCAGCCTGATCGAGATCCGCAAGAGCGACGGCGACGGTGACGACGGGGTGGCGAGTGCCCACCGCGTCGCCGTCGGCGACCACCTGATCCTCGGCGGCGACAACATGGATCTGACCCTGGCGCATCATGTGGAGGGTAGCCTGGAGCAGGGGTCGCTGGGTCCCGAGGCCTGGGGCACCCTGGTGCGGCAGTGCCAGCGCGCCAAGGAGATCCTCCTCGGCGACGACCCTCCCGCGTCGACGACTCTCAGCATTCCGACAGGAGGCTCGCGTATCGTCGGCGACGCGCTCAGGATCGAGCTCGGCCGCGACGAGGTCGTCGAGGTCCTGGTCGACGGCTTCTTCCCCGAGGTACCGATCACCGAGCGGCCCCGAACCCGGACCGGATTCCAGGAGTTCGGACTCCCCTACGCACCGGATACGGCGGTCACCCGCTACACCGCGAGCTTTCTCGCCGACTTCGGCGGCGAGTCTCCGGCCCCCGATTTCGTCCTCCTCAACGGCGGCGCCTTCGAGTCGCCGGCCTTCAAGGAGCGCTTCCTCTCGGTGGTCGCCGGTTGGGGCGAGGGCGAGCGGGATCTGGATCGCATCCACAACGACCGCCTCGATCTCGCGGTGTCGCAGGGTGCCGCCTACTTCGGCTTGGTCCGGCTCGGCCAGGGGGTGCGGATCTCCGGCGGACTCGCGCGCTCGTACTACGTCGGCCTGGAGACGAAGGGGGAAGAGCCCAGCGCCGTCTGCCTCATCCCGGCCGGACTCGAGGCCGGCGAGCGGATCGAGCTCGAGCGGAACTTCAAGCTCCGCATTCGTCAACCGGCCGAGTTCCCCCTGTTCGTCTCGGCACTGCGCACCACCGACTCTCCCGGCGACCTGGTGGTGCCCGATGCCGAGACACTCCGCACCCTGCCGCCGCTGCGCACGACCCTGAAGTCGGGCAAGAAGACGACCGCGGAGACCGTTCGGGTGCGGCTGACCAGCGAGCTGACCGAGGTCGGGACCCTCGAGATCCGCTGTGCCGAGACCGATGGCCACCGCAGCTGGAGACT
The DNA here is from genome assembly GCA_965223875.1 of Candidatus Multivoradales bacterium. Lineage (GTDB taxonomy): Bacteria > Acidobacteriota > Thermoanaerobaculia > Multivoradales > JAHEKO01 > CBDCXS01. The sequence goes on from OZ245024.1 coordinate 1,969,365, forward strand.
CGAGTTCGACGCCCGTGCCGCCACCCGCACGGACGCCGCGGTCGATCCCGGTCCGGGCGAAGCCGGCGAGACGGTGGAGGAAGAGACCGTCGACCGAGCTCGGGCCCTGGTCCGCGACACCTTTGCCTCGAAGAAGGCGCCGCGCGAGACCCGCCCGGAGGCTCTGGTCAAGCGGATCGAATCGGCGACCGAGCTCGATCGCTGGAGCTGGCCGCCGACCCTGCTGCGCGAGATCTGGTCGACGGTGCTCGAGCTGGCCGAAGGACGCCGCAGGAGCGAGACCCACGAAGCGCGCTGGCTCAATCTGCTGGGCTGGTCCCTGCGGCCCGGCTACGGCATGGCCCTCGACGACTGGCGGGTCTCGATGACATGGCGGTTTGCGCTCTCCAACAAGGTCGACCATCCGCGCAACGAGCTCTGCCGGGCCGAGTGGTGGATCCTCTGGCGCCGCATCGCCGGCGGCCTCGCCGCTGGCCAGCAACGGGCGCTCGCCGAGCCACTCGTCAAGGCCCTGCGCGGGTGGCTCCAGCCGGGCGCCGGTGGGCGACGCAACGGGGGGCGCTCGCGGCCCAAGGCCACGGCGGGAGGTGTTCCGTTCCTCGGCGGCTCCCACGAGACCGCCGAGATCTGGCGTCTGCTGGCCGCCCTCGAGTGGCTGGACGCGAACGTGAAGATCGAGCTCGGCGACATGATGCTCGAGGCCCTCGACGACCCGGAGCAGGAGACCTGGACACGTGCCGGAGCCTGGGCGTTGGGTCGCTTAGGAGGGCGCCAGCCCCAGTACGGGCCGCTCAACACGATCGTTCCGATCGAGGTGGCCGAGCGTTGGCTGGAGGGCCTGCTACGGATCGAGCAGCTTCAGGCCGAGACGAAGCAGGGCTCGGCGCCGGGCCGATCGCCGGCCCCCTTCTTCATCGTTCAACTGGCCCGGAGGACCGGCGATCGGTATCGCGATATCGGCCCCGAGAGCCGGGCCCGGGTCGTCGACTGGCTGCGGGACCGGACGACCCGGGAACACTTCGTCGAGCTCATCGAGTCCGGTGGCTCCCTGGACGCCGAGGAGCAGCAGATCGCCTTCGGCGAGAGCCTCCCGGTCGGGATCCGGCTCGCCTAGCCTGCATCATTCACCAGCCTCCTACCGCGCCGCCGGTGACCTGGGCGCTTTGCGACCGAGGCCTGCCCTGCAGGAACGGTATCCCGACAAGGATCACTGACGCTCGCACCGGTCCACGCTAACGTGTTCTCAAAGTCCGATCGAGGTTCAGGTGTTGCCGAACGAACAGCCCGCGCGAAGATACCCGCGGATCAAAGCGCCGATCAAGTATCGGCCGGCGAGAGACTTGTCCCAACGTCGGCCCGTGATCGACGTCGGAATGGGGGGGCTCCGCGTACACTCCGACCACCTGTTCGAGGCCGGCTCGATGTGGGACATCGACGTACTGCGTACCGATGGCTCGGGGATCATCTGCACCGTGCGCGTCGTGTGGTCTCGGCCGGATCCCCCTCACGGCTACGAGATCGGCCTCGAGTTCGTCGAGCTACCGGCCCAGGCCGAGGACTTCTTCGCCAACATCCTCGCTGACTACGCATAGCGCCAGGGAGGTCCCTGTCCGGCACCGCGCGGCCCTCAGGCTAGCCGGTCCCGTCAAAGACGACTCGATTCGAAGGCCCGTCTGGCGGCGCCCAGACGGCGTCGGGAGGTGTCGTCACAACCGGCGGCCACGGATGGCCGGATGGGAGCTCGATGCGGCTTCGGATCACCCGGTTGTTGTGACTGAAGCCTCCATGGAAGTTGACGTCGACAGCCAGGAAGGAGCTCTCGACGAGGTTCTCCGAGGCACTCCACTGGAAGGTAAGGTGCCGGATGGAACGGATCGAGGATCGCTGCAGCCGGCACCTGTGGGATCTCGAGAACCGAACGTAGCCCGCTCCGGACACCCCCTTGTTCCAGGCACCGTCGATTTCGATCTCGCGGATCCGCACGCGCAGGCTGTTCTCCACGTTGAGCGGATGCCGCCCGGCCATCTCGATCCTCAGATCACTGATCTCGCTATCCGCCACCCAGTCGAGGCGTAGGGCATCGACCGCGAAGCGGGGATGGAGATTCTCGTAGCGCTGATCCGCCTCCTCGGGTCGCCCCCCTGGAACACGATGTCGCATCGTGAACCCGTGCAGGCGGACACCGGCCAGCATCCGCACCGGCTCGGCTCTCGCCGCGGCGGGAAGCTCGAGCACCGAAGGTCGATCGAGTAGCAGGTGAGTCCCCTCGACCGCGAGCACCTGAAAGATCGATTGGCGCAGCCAGGGATACTCGCGGTCCCAGACTTCAGAGCCCAGGACATCGAGGAAGTCCCGTGTGTTGGGCGCACCGAGCCACACGAAGTCGCCTGGCGAGAGCTCGTGTCCAGGCTCCAGCTCGACCATGTCCACGCCGAGAGGCAGCTCCGTCCTGAGCTGGGAGGCGCGCGATCGACGGCGGCCATCTCCTTGCACCTCGATGACCGCCTCCCCCGCTCTTCGATCGAACCTCGCTTCGAGTCGCGTCGCGTCCCGCCCGCTACCGATCAACCAGGTGTCCGACCGCCGGACGACCACCGGAGCGTCGAGCAACAGCAGTCCCGGGGGCAGCTGGACGGCGGCCAACCCCGTCTGCGGGAGAGACTCGAGGGCTTGCCGGATCGCCGCGTCGTCCGGCTCGTCGTCGTCCGGCACGGCACCGAAATCCGTAGCCTCGACCAGGATTCCGGGGCTCGCGGTTCCGGGTAGAAACACCCGTCGCGACTCGGTCTCGGAGGCCCACGCCGCTGGAGGCCAGGTCGGCAGCTCGAGGACACCGACCATCAGGGCGACGAATCCCAGGAAAACGATCGAGAAGAGGGTCGTCTGGAACGCCGGCATCGAACGGCGAAGCCACGGAGGCGCTCCCGAGCGGGCTTCGACCGTCATGCCCCCGCGCGCGGCTCCCCAGCTCTGGCGGTCCAGCCTGAAGACGACCCAGATCTTGACGAGCGAGGCCACCCATTGAGAGTAGATCAGCTGCGGCAAGTGGACGAAGGACATCCGGTGACCCTCTACCGCCAGGAGCGTCAGGTACACGAGTCGCGCCAGCACGGCCCCGAAGAGGTAGAAGGCGAGGTAGAAAGGAGACACGAACACCGCCAGCAGGATGGCTCCCACCGGTCCCACCAGTGTCGTCCACATCGACAAGCGCTGATCGACCAGACACCACCAGATGAAGCCTCCCATCGGCTTCGGTCCGAGTCGGATGGCACGTCCGTTGTTGCGCAGCATGTTGCCGAACCAGCGGTGCATCTTGGCGAGGCTCTGCCGCAACGGCCGATCTCCGGAGCTCTCCATGGAATAGACCAGCGCATCGGGCACGTAGAGCATCTCCCAGCCGTCACGCAGCATGTGGTACCAGGTGCTCTTGTCGTCTCCGGTGAGGAATCGGAAGCGACCGAAGAGCCAGTGTTCGAGACTGTCGTTCTCGAGATACCGGATGAACTCCTCGGAGATGGTCAGCTCGGTGCGGAAGACAGAGAAACGCCCGGTCAGTGTCAGGACGCGGCGCGACAGGCTGTGCGACTTCATCATCCGGTGCCGCTGTGAAAAGCGCAGCTCGTACCAGAGCCGATACCAGCGCGACCCCTCGACGAGAGCGAGCTCATCGCTCGTCGCGGCACCGAGCCGCGGGTAGAGCTTGAACAGCGGCAGACACTTCTGCAGCACTCCGGGCCCCAGAACGGTGTCACCGTCCATGAAGACGACCAGGCTCTCTTCGTTCGAGTGTCTACGGCTCAGCGCTCGCAGCGTGTGGCCCATCCCGATCCTCTTGCCGTGCTGTTGCCGGAGCAGCACCATCTCGACCCGGCCGCCCAACGGATGCTTCTCCAGGATCTTGAGGAACAGGTCATCCTCCGCGCCACCGGCGTTGGTCACCAGAAGCGTCGTCTTACAGGGCAGCGGGGCGACCTCCCGGAGCACGGCATGGAGCATGTGCTGCGTGATCCAGGGCTGCTCCTTGAAGGTGGGGATCAGAAAGTAGAGACGATCCGGGTACGCCTGGTCGTCGGGTAGTGCGTCCGCCCGGCGTCGGATGCGGGGAAAGGTGACGACCTGGTAGATGAGTGCCCGCACGATGTGCAGGAGCATCCAGGAATAGCGCCAGAGCCCCAGCACGCCGATGACGATCAGATGGTCCGGGCGGATCTGCCAGGCTCGGTCGGGTAGCGCGAGGACGAACAGAACATCCAGCGCCAGGTAAACCCCGATGATCGGAGTCGCCCGCAGCAAGCCCCGAAGCGGTCTCGGACGCTCACGAGCGTGGACGATCATCCTGCGCGGGCTCCTCCGAGGTGACGCGGCGAACGAAGCAGTCCAGGCCCCGAGTCTCTACGATCTCGCAGAGGCTTCGGGCATCCGCGGCATCCGCGGCCGGCCGCAGCACGACCCGATAGACCGTCTCCCCGGCGTGCTTCGCTTCGCGGACCTCGATCGTCGTCCGGTCGGCCAGGTCCTCCAACCGCCTCTCGGCGTCGCGCGCCAATCTACGCGCATTGTCCTCGACGCGCATAGCGGCGAGCTGGACCTCGTAGTCCCCGGTCTCGGGGGCCAAGATCGCTGGCTCGGCCGGGGGCTCGACCGGGGGCTCGACCGGGCGCAGAGGCTCATTCACCGACGGAGGCGGCGTGACCGCCGGCTCTCGCGGTTCGGGATCGTCACTGTTTGCGACCACCTCGGCCGAAGACGCCGGGAGGTCGGGAGCGGCGGATCGCTCTGGTATCGCTTCCACCGGCTCGGGCGGAGCCGGGCGAGCTTGCGAGACGGTGGGCTCCAGATCCTGAGATGCGGGCAGAGCCGGGGGCGCCGCTGGTCGCGCAGAGAGCACCGACTCGTCAGCCGTGAGTGGCGCGACGGGGGACATCGCGGGGGGCATCGCGGGGGGCGCTGGAGACGGATCGGGTCCGGCCCCACGACGAAGCTCTGAAGCGGGAGCGGCCTCCGGCGAGTCATCCTCGGAGAAAACGTCATCGCCGCCGATCCTCGTCTCTCCGGCCTCGCGTCCCGGCCAGAGTCCGGGCCAGGCGATCGCGGAAGCGGCCTCCGCAGCCGAATCGAATCCCGTCCTGATACGGATGCGGGCGCGCAGGCCCGGCGGCAGTGCGATGCCGGCATCGAGCAGCTGGATCTTGATCGGCACCTCCGACAACGCGCTCTCCATGTCGGCAGAGCTCTGCGACGCGGTGCTCAGTGCCTGGTGACCGACGGCGCTGACCACACCATCGAGTCGGAGATCGTAGCTCGGGATGACGACCACGGCGGGTAGGCCCGGCCGCACTCGAACGGCGTCGTCTTCCGGGAGTCTGCCGACCGCCCAGTAGCCCTCGTCGACCTGCAGCGAGAGGACGACATCGCGCGGGTGCAGGACTTCTCCCGGCTGCCGGTAGATCGTGTACACGACACCGTCGACGGGGGCCTGGACGCGGGTCTCATGCAGGCGTGAGATCGTCGCGTCCAGACGTTTCTCCGCCTCCAGGACCCCTGCTTCGGCCACATGGAGCTGCTCGCGAATCTCGATCAGGCGACCCTCTATCTCCTGACCGCCGAAGAAGCGACCCTCACCGGCGCCGAGGACGTTCAGCTCGGCGATCTCGATCCTCTTCCGCAGGGCACGGATCTCCTCGGCGACGACCTTCTCCTGACGCAGCGCCAGGTCGAGATGGGCCGCCGGCGCCAATCCCTCGGCGTGCAGGTCCTCGACCCTCAGTCGGTCGATGCGAGCGTGGTCGAGGCGGGCCTCGGCGCTGTTCAGATCAGCCGTGGCCTGCTCGAGCTGCTTCTTGGTGACCTGAACGTAGAAGCCCACTCGGCGCTGCTCTTCGAGCAGTTGCTGCTCGAGCGACGCTCGGCGAGCACGCGCCGCCGCGAGCTCGGCCCGCTCGACGGCCACGGCCTCCTCGAGATCGGAGTTGCTCAGCGAGAACAGCATCTGGCCCACCTGGACCGGCTGTCCTTCGCGGATCAACAGCTCGGACAGGCGGCCGTCGGCTCGTGATGCGACGGAAACGAAGTTGCCCATGACCGTACCGGCCGGGATATCGATCACCGTGGCGTTGCGCCAGACCAGACCCGCCAACAGCGCGATCGCCCCCAACCCGAGGACAGTGTAGGCCGAGGTCCTACGGATCAGCTGGCGCGAGCCGATGCGGACGTGGGTCTCGTTCTCCTCTTCGAGCAACTCCTCGAGCGGATCGGAGGGGACGGGAGCGTCGATCGCCGCCAACACCCCGTCGACGTCGTCGAGGCGTCCCTCCATCGTCGCCTCGAGCAGGTGTCGCAGCGCACGCCGGGCGGCGCCCCGAAGCTCGATGAACTCGCAACCGATGGTGCGTTGGTTCCGCCAGACGACGCGGAAGCGGATCGGCAACTTCAGACTGAAGTCGTCGTAGGGAAGCGTGAGATGGCCATCGAGCTCCGCGCCGGAGCCCTCGAGCCCCCGGAACTTGTTCAGGCTGAAGCCTCCGAGCGACCAATCGCGAACCCTGTAGGTCCGCTCGCCGATCGTCACCCCGAGAGGGATCGACACGCGATAGAAGCGGCGCTGCGCGTTCTTTGCTCTGGACGCGATCGGAATCGACACGGTCGATGTTCCCGGGGGGGTTCCTGACGTCGGTCTCGCCTACGGCTCCGCACGGCCGCGCCAGACGATCCCGCGTGCTCACTGCGATCGATCGCCGGGGCGGAAATCTAAAAAAACCTAACAGGAAGAACAACTTGGGGATGTGATGCTCTGCAAACCGTTGTCGCCGAGGACGCTGCGTGCGCTGCACCGATCGAGGATCTCTCGAGGAAAAAGCGGGGGAGAGAAAGAAGACAGTGGCACAGCGAGGAAAAACTCGCGTGGTGCTCCCCACCGACTTTTTCCGAGAGCACGCTGTCCCCTTTCAGGCCAGCCGGTGCTCCAGCGTCTCCTCGCGTGCGAGCTGACGAGAGTCGTCGACGCCAATGATGTAGCCCCTCCGGGGGAGGGAGACACGGGTACTGTCCCCGACGCCCCCAATATGGGCGCGGCGCCCTGTCGCGTCGCGTGCGCTCGCGCGGTCCGGCCCGGCTTGTCCGAGCACCGACGCCCTCGAGGATCGATTAGCATGCTCGCACGATGATGCCGATCGAGATCGCGGTGGCCGCTTCGATCCTCGCCACCGGCGCCCTGCTCCAGAGCGCCGTCGGCTTCGGGCTGCCCCTGGTGTCGGTGCCGCTGCTGCTGCTCGCCGGACATTCACTTCCGACGGCCGTCTCGCTCTCGTTCGGCGCAGCGCTGATGCAGGCGGCCCACGGCTGCTACATCGGTCGCGACCTGATCCGCTGGCGGCTGACCCTCTCACTGGCCACGATCCAGTGGGTCACCGTCGGACTCGGCGTCGCGGCGATGGGCCTCCTGGTGAAAGGCGATCCCGCTCGGGTGACACAGGCGGTCGGCGCGCTGGTCGTCCTGGCCGTGACGGCGCTGTGGGTCCTCCGCCCGGAGCCGCGCGACCAGGTCGGAGCAGGGTGGGGAGTCGGAGCCGCCGCAACAGCCGGCTTCATGGGTGGCCTGGTCGGCATTCCCGGGCCGCCGATGGTTCTCTTCGCGATGGCCCACCGGTGGGCACCGGACGTCTTCCGCTCCTTCCTCTGGTCGCAGTTCCTTCTCATCCTGCCCGTCTACGCCGCGGCCCTCACCTTCTGGTTCGGACTGTCGATGCTCGGCTGGTTCGGCCTCGGAGTGGCCCTCGCGCCGGTTGTCTGGGTCGGGAGCTGGGCCGGACGCGCCTTGACTCGCCACTGGAACGCGCGTCGCGTCCGGATCGCGGCGACGATCGTACTCTACGCCATCGGCGTGGCGAGCCTGCTCCGGTAGGGGCGAGAGCCGCCCTTGCCCCCACCACGGATCAGTCCGTGCCGATGCCGACCGGGGTCGTCCTGTCCGGCTCTTCGTACTCAATGATGATCGCCGCGATCCACCGTCGCTCTCCATCGATGGACAGAGCCGAAGAGGAGAAGGACATGAACGAGACCATGACGCTGATCGCCGGCCTCGTCGCTGGAGCGCTCCTGACGCCTGCCTCCCACGCGGACAAGTCAGGAGCACCGAGCTGGGGCATCTGCTCGGTCGTGGGGACGAGCTCTTCCACAGCGACACTGTGAGCCAGCCGCTGGGCGAGCCCAGAGCGGGGCTCAGCCCTAAGCTGAATGCGCTGGCGGCATAGGTCTCTACACTCGACCAGTTCGGCCGCATCCCCTATCGACAGGCGACGGGCGAGCTACGTACGCTGCGATGAGCCGAGTGACGCGGAAGATCGGCACACCCTCGAGCTCCTGCCGGCGACGATCTGGAAGTGATGACCTGTTGCTGATTGACGATCTCGAGCCGCCGTCGGAGTAGGCCGTCGGAGTCTCTTGTGGGTCACCGGACGGTGGCGAGCTAGTCCTCGAGACGAAACACGACGGTGACCCTCTGCCGCATCGCGGCAGCCCTACCATTGCGACGTCCAGCCTCGAATCGGGCCGAGCGTACGGTGGCGAGGGCGGCATCATCGATACCGGTCCGACTATCGAGGCCCTCGACGATCCGCACGTCACTGACGGTCCCGTCTTCCGCTACCAGCGCCTCGACGGTCACGGCGCCCTGCAAGCCTAGACGACGCGCTTTCCGCGGATACTTTGGCGACTCGATTTGCAGCAGCCGCGGCCTGACAACCGCGGGCTCGGAATCCACGACCTGCTCGCCGGGCAGCCCTTCAGGGGGGGCCACCACCAAGCCTACGTTCGGCGCCGAGACCGCGGGCGAAGGAGTGGCCACTTCGGTCTGCGCGACCTGCGAGCTCGCCATCTGCGGGTCCGGCTCCGAGCCAGGGGCCTCCTCGAGCGCCACTCCACCGCTCAGGTCGTCCTTCAGCTCCATCACTGACGGTGGGTCCTGGTCGACGCTGTGAGTTGGCTGGGATGTGCGCTGGGTCGCCGACGACGCGGGGTCCGGGGCTGGTCCGGTCGCCGTGTTCGAGACGCTAGCAACTTGAGTCCGTCGAGACTCCGCCACATCGTCGCGCAGGACAGCAGGCTCTGCCAGGGACTCCGCGGATTCGGCAATGGCGCTCTGCTCGGGCGCCCGATCGACGGTCGGTTCCGACAGCGCCGGGGCTTCGGCAAGAACATCGGGCAGGCCATCGATCGCGGAGGGCTCGCCTTCGGGAGAGCTCCCGGCTAGATCAACCGGCACGTTCGCGTCATGGCCTGGCCCTGAGAACGGTCGTGAGGCGTTGATAACCACTGGATCAGGGGGTGGAGCGGCTGCTTGGGCCGTCGAGGCGCTACTCGCCGGGCCGAAAGCCAGGAAGGCCAGTCCTACGGCTCCCAGCAGTGCTGCCGCCACTGCCGCGAAGACTCCAGCCCCCAATCCGGTCGGTGCGGGCTCTACGGAGATCACGACCGGCGGATCCGAGGACTCGTCCACTCCGGTGACACTCGACTCAACCTCGACCCGGGCGGGGACGGCGGTCGGTCGAGCTTCCGGCACGCCCTGTTCGTCGACAATGGCTTCGGCCGTCGATTCGCTTTCCCTCGCAGGAGACTGCGCGTCGAGCAAATCGCTCTGAAAACGCGTCAGCGTCGCGCTTGACGGCTCGAAGCCGTTGTCGCGCATGACCTTGCGAGCGCGCCGCTTCCAAACCGTAGCGTTCGGCCACCTCTGGGTACGGTCGATCACACTGTGGCGAATGAGCTTGGCGATGTCTGGCTGGAGGCTCTCGGACTCGACTGCGAGATCGATGGCCGCTTGCTGCTGCTCGGGATCCAACGGTAGCTGATTCGCGGTCAGCAGCTCGTAGAGCATGCTCCCAAGCGAGAAGACGTCGCCCGCTGCGTCGGGCTTACCGCCGTCGCGAATCTCAGGTGCCAGGTAGTGCGAAATCGGTGTGCCGATGTCGCAGTTCCGCTCCCAGCTCAGCAACGCGTCGGCAATCTCGAAGCCGAAAACGCATGCCAGCCCTTGATCCATCAGGACGACGAAGTACGGGCAGACGCAGCCATGCGGCATCCCTTCCCCTGACAGGCTGTCGTGGGCGGTCTCGAGGGCCGCGGCAACACCACTGGTCGTCAGCAGTGCCAAGTCGACCGGCATCTTGCGGTCAGACTCTGCGCAACGCCGCTGGAGGTCCGAGAGGCTCCACCCGGCGGCGCGCTCGTACGCAGCGAATCCTGTGTCTTGAACCAGCCCGCAGCGTACGAACTCACCAACACACGGACTTGGCATCGGAGATTGTCCTGGCTCGGTCAACGCGTGGATGCCTTGTTCTCCGGTCATCTCAGGTCGGTCGAAGAGCCACAGCAGTACGGCCTTCTCCCCTGACCGGCCGTCCAGGGCCACGCTAACGGAGCCCATTGGGCCCTCTTCTACTTCGGTGAGCAGGTCGAAAGCCTCGAAGGTGCGACTGCTATTCCTCATGATGCATAGTCCTTTCCGCGACCACTGCCACGTGCTGCTAGCGGACGTCCAGGGTGATGTTGGTCCAGGCCTCGATCGCAAGCCCATCCTCGCGGGCCGGCTCGAAGCGAGCCATCATGGCCGCCTTCTGGGCGCGCCTGGCCACGAACGACGGCGGTTCACCCAGAACCTCCACCTGGATGACACTTCCTTCTGCGTTGACGAGAACTCGGAGATCGATCGTCTCCCTGTCGAGGCGGCGCTTCATGGCGGTCGGCAGGCGGAGTGGCTCTCCGTCGATCCGTCGAGGGGGCGACACGCTCGCGACGACCGCCATCCTCCCTGCCGGCATCTCCGCAGCTGGTTCGACAGCATCGACTGCGGCAGGGTCCTCCTCGGCGGGGAGACGAGTGATCGGAGCCTCATTCTGGGGCTGAACAACAGGCTCGGGAGCCATCGAGCCGGGTGCCCCCTTCGATCGTTCGGATGGCTGGTAGGCGTCTGGCGACCTCCAAGCAGGACTCACTCCAGGCGAACCACCGGTCGCCGCCGGCTCGGTCGTCGCCTCCTGTTTGCTGCTCACCGTCGTGACCTCTTCCGAGGGACCAGCCGCGACTTCCAAGGGAGCAGAGGCGGCTTCCGAAGGAGCGGCCGCGGTCACGGGGCTGTGTACCGGGGGGTCGGAACCCGCTTGATCCGAGGCAGAATGCGCGGTCACGCTCGCGACCTGATCGGCGTCGGGCTGTCGCTCCGGCGGTCTTCTTGCCGCCGAAGAGGATGGAGCGGGCGGCGATGTCGACGCAGCCTTCTTCCTCTGGGTTCCCTGGGCGGCAGGTGCGACCCGCCCCGATGCCTCGCTGGCGGAGGCCAGCTCGACTGGCTCCAGTTTGGGCTGTTCACGGGAAGCCGATCGTGCTCCCGAGGTCCAGTAGGTGGTGAAGCTCAGCGCCGCTACAAGAGATAGCGCTACCGCGACTCTGGCCAGTACCCTCCTGTTCCGCCCGGCGGATCGTGGTTTCTTTTCCACCGCCTCGGGACCAGCAACAGGCACCACGATCGACTTGATCGGCTCCGGCTCGGGCTCCGAATCTGGCTCGGACTCGGATTCGGGCTCGAGCGGCGGTGTCTCCGTCAGGAGACCGCTCGACTCGGCGACCTCCCGGGGCTCCCGCGCGCTCAGCTCGGCGAGTCGCGCCATCAAGTTCTCGAGGGACATGGCAATTCCCGAGCTACTACCCGAGGGTCGGTCGGTCGCCGATGATGGACAGAAGGAGAATCTCCCGGTATTCAGCCGCGCGACCTCGAGCGCGGCTTCCTCACCGACCGTGGCCGCCATACGGGCCTCGACGATCTTGCCGTCGCTCAACCGAAGCACGCCGCTGCTGCCAGCGGAATCGACCCGCAGAACGCCGGACATGCCGCGGTGGATCAGCATCTGTAGTACCTCGACGACCGCGAGCGTCTCGATCGAACCATGGATCAGCGGCTTGACGGAGCTCTCGCGAGGTGCCGTCTCCAACCGCCCGATGAGGTCCTTCCCCGGCAGGCGCAAGACGTCGGTGGCGCCGAGCCCGGTCAGCAAGAAGCGATGACTCTCATTCGTCTTGCTCGAAAGACATATCACCGGCATCATCTCCGACGGCATCGCCGAGCGAATTCGAACAAGAGCTTCGCAACATTCAGACGCTCCGGATTCGAGGTCGAGCACAGCGCTGCTGAACTTGCGCTCGGCCACTTTCGAGGCGGCATCCTCGACACTCGCGGTTTCGTACTCGTAACCCGCCGCCGTCAATCGGGATCCGATGTCCGCTTGTACCTCGGCTCGCCGGCTAGCCAGAAGTATTGTCCCTTTGGTCTGCTGTCGATCGTCGTTCACCGCGCTCTCCTGCCGGCCCACTTTTTTCGGGCTGGTCACGTATGCCTCCATAGAGAGCAAGGTACGGGCCAGCCCCCGGCAGTTTGGCCGCTCGGGTGCGGTCCGAACGCGTCGGCGTCGGCCAGGGGAGGCGCCGCATCGAGAGAGAACCGAGACGCCAACAGGTCCGAGCGCTGACGGAGGGCAACGACTCTCTGTCCCCAGACGACAGGAAAGAGACGTCGTCGCTCTCCGCGAGGAGATCCTCGAGGCTCAAGTACGGCACCGGTTTTTTCGAGGAGTGGAGCAGTCTCTTTCGCCGGGCGGAACAAATCGGATCTACCTGCGACCGGATTTTTCCTTGAGGCGGGTGACGGACGGGCGGCAGTCGAACCCGGTTCTTCGCCCGCTTCAGCAGGTCACCGTTCGCACGGGCGCCGAAAGTGCCGCTCGATTCCCCTCAGGCCTTGGTCGTCGACGCCTGGGCACCCTCTGACTGGATTGTCAACACGAGGCTCGAGCTCACATCGCGCTCGCTGTGCCACCCTACTGGCGGAGTCCCGTCTCCGGAACCGCCTCGAGTTGTGCCACGCGCCGTCGGTAGGTTGGGGGCGTCACCCCCACGAGCGCTGCACCGACCCTTGTGTTGTCCGGATGGAGGCGAACGACCTGACGCAAGAGGGCCTGTTCCGCATGGTCTGGCAAGCTCTCGGCCCCTGCCGGAGACGTCATCACCAGTCTCTGCGCGATTTCCGCCACCGGTCGCCAGGCGAGAGGTCGCGTGGCGGCCATACCAGCCGGTACCCGTCGCGCCCGCAACAGCCTGCGACGGTAGGTCGACTTCGGAAGCCCGAGCGCTGCTGCGGCTCGCGCCAGCACGCCGCCCGATCGCTCGAAGGCCATCAGCAGCAGGTCATCTCGCAACCAACGTCCGAGCGGCGGTGGATCACGATCCTGATCCAAGACCGACTCGAGCTGCCGGCCGAGCCGCTCGGCGAGCTCTTCCAGCAACCGCTCACGACCGATCGGGAGGTCCATCGCGCGACCGACCAAGTCGTCGTCGCTTGAATGAGCGATCCTGGAAGACACGGAGTACGGCTCTTCCTCCGCCTCCAGCTCTGACGCCACTGACCGAACGGTATCGCGGTGGTCCGGGCCCGCCCATTCGAAGGGCCGATCCGACGTCGCCGGTGCATTCGCATCGAGGCCGAGGTCTCTGCTGCTCAGAGCTCCACCCTCACAGAGCAGCACGGCCCGCATGACGCGGTTCTGCAACTCCCGGATGTTGCCTGGCCATGGGTGTTCGAGCAGGCTTCGCTCGGCTTCTCCCGAAAACCCCTGGATCGGCTTCTGGTACTGGACCGAGTAGAGGTCGAGGAAGTGATGCGCCAAGAGCTCGATGTCTGTCGGTCGGTCTGCCAGGGGCGGCACCTGAAGATGAATGACATTGAGCCTGAAGTAGAGATCTTCGCGGAAGCGTCCCTCCGCCACTTCTCTAGCCAGGTCGCGGTTCGTCGCAGCAATGATCCGCGCGTCGACGCGGCGGAGCTCCGTCCCTCCGACCGACTTGAACACCCTGTCCTGCACGAAACGCAGGAGCTTGCTCTGAACCTCTAACGGCAGCTCGCCGATCTCATCGAATAGGACGGTCCCCCCCTTCGCCCTGGCGATCATCCCGATGCTACGAGTCCCGGCGCCGGTATAGGCCCCCTTCTCGTGCCCGAAGAGTTCGCTTTCGATCAGCGTCGTCGGAATCGAGCCACAGTCGACGATGACGAACGGGCCTTCCCGTCGCGGACTCAACTCGTGGACGGTCCGGGCCATCAACTCCTTGCCCGTACCGCTGGGCCCGGTGATGAGTACCGTAGCGTCCGAACCCGCCACTCGCCGCGCTGTCTCCATGACCGCCTCCATCTCGGGCGAGCGATAGACCATCTTCGCTCGATGGACGGCGTCGCGGAGCTCACGCAGCTCGGCGCGAAGCTGGCGCTTCTCGGTTTCCTGTCGCTGAGCTTCCCACTCACCGAGCCGGATGCGCTCGAGTGCCATGCCCAGCTGCGAGCCCAACGCTCCGATGAAGACTCGATCCGAGACGTCGAGCCCCGACGTGTCGGAGTCCCACTCCAGAAACAGGGCACCGAGCGGGTTCTCGCCCCCGCTCAGCGGGATCACGTAGTGGCGCAGGGAAGTCTCCTCTGACAGCGCCTCTCCCACCTGGCCACTGTTCATCGAGCTCTGGATGAGATCCCAACCGCGACTGTCGACATCCATCGGATCGGCGAGCGTCTCTTGCGTGTCGGGGCCCACCTGATGCACGCAACCGGCAAGGAGCTCGACTTCACCAGCACCGTTGCGCCAGAAGAGACCTACGCGCTGCGCCTTCAGGCCGTCGCTCAAACTCCGTACGCTTGCCACAGCGAGACTGCCGATCTCATCGCTCGAGGCGACGATGTCGACGATGTTCCAGAGCAGCAGCATGTTGCGGTAGTCCTTGGCGACGTGGCCCGTGAAGATTCCCGCCATCCGATCAAAACTCTCCAACTGCTCACCGCCCGCCGGCTCCCACCGGACGACCCTTCCGCCACCACCGCGCTTGGCCAGGCTCAGAGCTTGATCAGCTCGCTGGACAAGATCAAGCGGATCGCTGGGGTCGTCCGTGACCGGGTCGTACAAGGCCACTCCGATGCTGAAATCGAGCTGCACCGCATCCTCGAGGTAGGGCTCCTCCGATAGATCGCGCAACAAGCGCTGAGCCACTCGCGTCACCGCGTCTTCAGTCAACCCCACGAGAAGCGTGGCGAAAGTGACGCCGCCGTAGCGCACTAGGAGGTCCTCGTCGCGCTGGGAAGCGATCAGTCGATCACTGATCTGCCGCACCGCCTGATCCCCGTTTGCCTGCCCGAATAGGTTGTTGACGCGTTGAAACTCGTCCGGGTTGATGAACAGAACCGCCGCCGAGCTCGACGTGGCTCGGGCATTCGCGAGCTCGAGCTGCAGCAACGAGCTGAACTCAGCGCGGCCGCCGAGACCCGAAATCGGGTCGGCCAAGATGCTGGAGATGCGAGTGCTGGAACCTGTGAGCACACCACCCAGGGCGAAGAGAGCCGTCAGCACCGGATCGCTCCCGGTGTCCGGATGGGTCAGCGATTCGACGAGGGTCGCGGGAATCTCGGTGCGGGAGGAGAAGCAAAGGGCGAGCCAGGCGCCGTCGAGAGTTGCTGCCGATGGGCGAGCCAAAGCCGATCGACGCCGTTCGGTGCCGTGGCGTCCCCGCGAGGCTGACCGAGCGCTACGGCTCGAGGGCACCCAGACCAGGATGCTGCTCGGATCAGCACTTGCGAGCAACACCGGACTCCGTAGCACCTCGCCGTCGAGGCGGGATAGAAATCGCCCACCGGAGCCCTCAGCGAACTGGGCCGCCGAGTCGAGCGTCGCCAGCTCCGGTGATGATCCCTCCCCTCCGTCGTGCAAGAGGCAACCCGGCTGCGGCCGATCGACAAACGAGGGAACGTACAGACTGGCGTGCTCAGCATCGAGCAGCACGCGCACCAGGCGAACGTAGGGGGAAAGCATCGTCGATGTTTCACTCATCGCGATCGCAGACAACTCCCGTCTGAGCCCCCCAGAAGGCCGCAGACTGGCTATTCTAGGCGTCAGCATACCGCAGCGTGCTCCGATCCGGGAGTGATCGTCCTCTGAGCCCGGCCTCCGGTGTCCTGGAGTCGGCGTTGATCCCTACACCAACAAGTAGAAGCCCCCAGGAATCGTCGCGATCTCCTCCTTCCGCAGACGTCTCGCCATCCCAGGACCCTCCTCGGCTCTGGAATCCCAGAACCGACGGGGTCACAAGACTGGCGTGAAACCAGCGCGATGTGACGAGGGCCGCCCGCGCCGAATCGGGACATCCGCTTCGTCGTGGGAAGCCGCAGGGATTATCGAGGGCGTCCAGAACCCTGTGCTAGCCTGACCCCCTCCAAAGGAGGGAGACATGGGCTACAGTCCGCGGCGCCTCGTGCTGGCGCTGCTCCTCGTCGCGTCGCCTGCGCTCGCGCAGTCCGGCCCCGGCCTGCCGAGCCAGGAGTTCCCGCAGAACGAGCTCTACACGATCATCGCGTCGTTGGGCAGTGGCAGCTACGGGCACTCGTTCCTGCACGACGGCTACGTGGCGGCCCTGGCGGGAGCCAACGGCGTCGAGTTCTACGACGTCTCGAACCCCTACGAGCCGCGGATGGTCTCGTCCCTCAGAGGGTTCGCCAACGGCATGGACCTGAGCGAGCCGCACACCTACGCTCAGACCGATGCATGGGGCGGAAAGCACGTGGTGCTCATGCGGGGGCCCGGAGGGCTCGGCGGCACCGGGTTCGTGATCTCGGACTGGACCAACATCTTCGAGCCCCGGCTCGAAAGCCGCTACGACATTCCCGGTATCCCCGGAGGCTACGCCTCTGGCGTCTTCTGGCTCTTCGTCCAGGCGCCGTACATCTACGTACCGGTCGGAAGCTTCGGCCTCGCCATCGTCGACGCCAGCGACCCGCAGAACCCCTTCGTCGCCAACCTGGTGTCCAAGGCCGAGCTGGGAGGTTTCAACACCGTCGTGGCGTTCGCCGTCGGCAACACCCTGATGCTGACCAATTCGGATTCGGGCTCGGGCTTCTCGCGCCTCGATATCAGCGATCCCGTGAATCCGGTGCTGCTCAACTCGATTCCCGGCCCGATCATCCCCTACGGCGCCCAGATCAACGGAGGCCGACTCATCGTGCCGGCCGTCAGCGGCTGCGCCGCGTGCTCCGGCGGAGGCAACGGCGCCTTCCACATCCACGAGATGTTCGCACCGGGGTTTCCGATCATCGGGCAGAGCAACCTGCCCTCGCGAGGAGGTTCCGCGGTTGTCCAGGACCAGTACGTGCACGTGGCCTCCTCGACGCACTACCAGAAGATCGATGTCAGCAATTCCGCCAACTACACGTTCGTCGGCCAGGCCCGGCAACCGTTCGCCGGTGGCGACTGGGACTGGGTCTCGCCGATGGGCAACTTCGTGATTCTCGGCGACGACCAGGGGCAGCGCACGCACATCGTCCCTCATCAGGAGCAGCCGGACAGGACGGGTCCGGTCGTGACCATGGTCGATCCACCGAACAACGCGGCCAACCAGGCGGTTACCTCCCGTGTCGGCATCACGCTGTCGGACATGATCGAGATGGCCTCCATCGACACCGGCACCTTCACGGTGCGGCCGGTCGGCGGGCAGCCCCTGAGCGGCAGCTATTCCAACCAGTTCGGCATCATCAATTTCTTCCCCGAGGTTCCGTTGCAGCCGAACACGACCTACGAGGTCGTGATCCCCGCCGGTGGAATGACCGACTGGGCCGGCAACGGCGTGTCCGAGACGTTCGTCAGTCGGTTCTCCACCGGCAGCGGGGGCGGCGCCATCACCGTCCAGGTGCAGGCGAACGCCCCGGCCCTGGTGGAGACGGAGCTCACCTTCGACGCCTCGGCCTCCGGGCCGGGCCAGCTCGAGTACTCGTGGGACTTCGGCGACGGGACAGCGCCGACGCCGTTCTCGACCAGCAGTGAGGCGACGCACGCCTACGCCGGGGCAGGTCACTTCTCGGTGCAGTGCACGGTCCGCAACGGTGTGACCACCTCCACCGATTCGTACGTGCAGACCGTCCACTACCCGGTCACGGCCGATCGGCCGACCCACTCGAGCACCATCGCTCTCGACGCGACGGGCACCGCGATCGTCGTCAACCCCGACAACGACACGGTGACGACGATCGACGCGGCGAGTCTGACCAAGCTCGACGAGATTCCGGTCGGGGACAATCCGCGCACGGCCGCCTTCGCCGCCGACGGGACCGCCTGGGTCGTCTGCCAGGGTGACTCGACGGTTCACGTAATCGACCCGGCGACGAGCGCGACACTGGCCGTCATCCAGCTGCCGCACGCCTCGGCACCCTACGGCATCGCCATGAGCCCCGACGGACAGGCCGCGTACGTCACTCTCACGACCAGGGGTCAGGTGGCCCGGCTCGATCCGGCGACACGAACCTCAATCGACTCGACGGCGGCGGGGCCCGATCCACGGGGCGTCGCCGTCTCGGCCGACTCGCGGCGCATCTTCGTCAGCCGATTCGTCTCGTCGCCCAAGCCCATAGTGATCTCGGACGAGTTCGACGGCATCGAGCCCAAGCAGGCGGGCGAGATCTACGAGCTCTCGGCCGCACCCTTCCAAAGGGTCCGGACGCTCTACCTCCGCTTCGATCCCGGCCCCGACACCGAGGCCACGGGACGCGGCGTCCCCAACTATCTGAGCTCACTGACGGTCTCGCCCGACGGACGCCGTCTCTGGGTACCTTCCAAGAAGGACAACATCGCGCGCGGCCTCTTCCGCAGCGGCGAGCCGCTGACCTTCGAGAGCACGGTACGCACGATCAGCTCGCGGATCGACCTGACGACCAATCGCGAGCGACTCGCCGAGCGCATCGACTTCAACGACCGCGACATGGCGTTCGCCGTCGTCCTGTCGGGTCTGGGCGATTACGCCTTCCACGCCTTGCAGGGCAGCAATTCCGTCGAGGTGCGGGACGCTTATACCGGCGACCTGGTCGGGGACATCCCGTCGACAGGCCTGGCGCCCCAGGGGTTGGCGCTGGAAGGGCGGGCGCTGGAGAACGAGACCAGGCTGTGGGTGCACAACTTCATGTCGCGCTCGGTCAACGTCTACGACGTCAGTGGCGTCATCAGGTCGACTTCGTTCGAGATGAATCTGCTCGAGACGATCTCGACGGTGGCGGACGAGACCCTCTCGCCCGAGGTTCTGCTCGGCAAACAGATCTTCTACAACGCCGCCGACCCGCGCATGAACGAGGACGGATACCTCTCCTGCGCCAGCTGCCACCTCGACGGCGGACAGGATGGCAGGGTGTGGGACGTGACCGACCGGGGCGAAGGCATCCGCAACACCATCGACCTACTGGGTCGTGCCGGCACAGGGCACGGCAACGTGCACTGGACCGCCAACTTCGACGAGATCCAGGACTTCGAGAACGACATCCGGAGCTTCTTCGGCGGCGACGGTTTCATGGACGACGAGCTCTTCTTCAGCGGCACCGTGAGCCTGCCGCTGGGCGAGCCCAAGGCGGGACTCAGCCCGGAGCTGGATGCTCTGGCGGCCTACGTCACGTCACTCGACGAGTTCGGCCGCAGTCCCTATCGGACGGAGTCGGGCGAGTTGAGCGAGGAAGGCGAGCTCGGCAAGGCGATCTTCGCGCAGCTCGACTGCGCCCGGTGCCACTCGGGCCCGAACTTCACCGACGGCCAGATCCACGATGTCGGCACGATCCTCCCGAGTTCGGGGCATGCCAGCGGCGGACCGCTCCTGGGCCTCGACACCCCTACGCTCCGGGGCCTCTGGCAAGGTGCGCCCTATCTGCACGACGGCTCGGCCGTGACGCTGTTCGACGTGCTCACGACCCGGAATCCGAACGGCGAGCACGGGGACACCGGTAGTCTGACGAACGAGCAGCGTCTGCAGCTCGTGCTCTATCTCCTGCAGATCGACGACCTCGAACCGGCGCCGGAGTAGAGTGCGACTCTGCACCAACCCGTCGCTGCGACCTCGAGGTCAGCACCGGCGACAGGCGTACGGTTGGTCCGGACGCACCTCCTCGAGACCCGCATCGTCGAGGTCGGCAAGCCTCGTCGCTTCGTTCTTCGCAGCAGGCTCGCCGAAGTCCTTCGACCAGGCGATCTCCGATCCCATCGGAGAGCATGATGTAGCGCACGAATGCCTCGAGCGGTTGTGAGACACCGGCCCGCAGCTCGAGCAGCCTGGTCAGGTCCCTCTCGGCCTCCGGTCGCCGGCCAGAGACCCAGCGCCATACCCGGGGCGGCTGGCGCGCAAGAGCGGCTCGCAGGCCGGCTCCGGACTACTGTCGCTCGTTCGACGAGACGGCCGGCGGGCTCGTCAGGCGAGCCCAACGTGGTGCGCTCAGCTCGGTCGCACGTTCCAGGGCGGCCAAGCGCTCGAGCAGCTCACCCCTCTCGGATTCCAGCTCCGCCACTCTCGCTTCCACGGCTGCCAGCCGACCGGTGTCGCTAGGCTGCTCGGCAAGACGCGTGAGGTCGGTTCCCTCGCCACCGTACCAGCTTCGCTGGAGCAGTACCTCGATTCTCCCGAGCCCGACCGACCAGCTCTCGAGCGCGATGCCGAGGACGAATCCCGCGTCTCGTGCCTTCATGGCGTTCCCCGGCGTCGGGCTCGTCACCAAGAGGTCGCCCGCCTCGATCGCACCATAGGAGGCGTCGACATTCACGGATGCTCGTCCGCCGACGGCAACGGAAACGAAGTTGAGGTCGACAAAGGCTTGGAGCGCCCGAAGGGTAAGCTGGTCCTCGTGACGCTGGCGCGCCTGCTCGTAGACAGCACGAATGCGTGCCTCGTTTTCTGGCTTTATCACTCGCCCACCCAGGTAGGTATCCAGAGATGCCATCCGTTCGGTGCTTTCCCGCAGGTCTGGCTGGTCAGCGAGGATCCCCTCGCGGAGCGCCGGTAGCTCCTGGCGGAACCGTTCCGACACCTCCGCACCCCAAGCCTCCTCCAGCGCTTGCGGTGAGAGGATGCTGCCGCCCAAGACGAGGCCAGGGCGCTGGGACACGGCGCCCACGACCACTCCGCTCTCGGCGCCATCGGTTCGCCTTACGCGGTCGTGCCGGCCGCCGTCCAGCCGAACCAGGTCTCCGGCCTCGAAGGGGCCCTGCTTCAGAAACCGCACCGCCAGTTCGGGGCCGAAGGTCAGATAGCTGCCGGAAACACTGAGGTTCCCGCTGTCCCCGAGCAAGTACATCCTCAAAGACACCAGGGTACGGCCCTCCGCGTGCCACTGGAACTGGTCGAATGGGTCGCCGGAGTTCTCGTCGACGACGAATTCCATGACGTCCCCGTTGGTACGCAAGGAGAGGTCGGCGTTGTCTGCCACCTGGATGTCGCGATCGAGCGTGTTGCCGGTTGCTGGAAAGAAGACCCCCGATAGGGCGGTGCCGCCTTCGATTCTCAGCCACTCCTTCTCGTCATCTTGATCGAACAGCCGCAGCAGGCCGATATCGCCGGCCGAGGTGATCGCCGCGTAGTCGTCATTGAGGGCCAGGAAGGACTCCTCGGTGGCAGCCTCGAACTCGGCCAGAATCGTCGAGCCCAGGAAGGCGCCGTTCTCCTGCGGCAGGGTGAAGCCGTTTGGCGAGGTATCCCCGGGGACAACCGCCAACTTCGAGGTCTGCGCCGTCAGCGACGCGCTCGCCAAGAAGATCAACGTCGGGATCAACGCGACTGCGTGAAAGACCGAACTTCCAGGTCGGATCATGGCTCCCTCT
This sequence comes from Candidatus Multivoradales bacterium, assembly GCA_965223875.1. Classification (GTDB taxonomy): domain Bacteria; phylum Acidobacteriota; class Thermoanaerobaculia; order Multivoradales; family JAHEKO01; genus CBDCXS01. The sequence continues at coordinate 1,991,054 of OZ245024.1, forward strand.
CTTTCCTTTTGAGCGGGAGCGGGACTCTGTCGAGTGCGCCCTCAGGGACCCGTCTCCCGCCTGATTCGGATCATCCCCAGGCACTTGGCGTGATCAGAAGTATACTCCCCGACCGCCATGGAAGGACCGTCAGTATTTGCGGCCGCCGATTACCGGGGCTTCGATTCCAAGCTTTGCTCCGAAGAGCTAACAAGTCCTATCCTCCCGGCACCGGATCGACTCCCTGTGGAGGAGCGCGCCTACTGCCCGACGGCTCAGCCGCCGCTCGCTTCGACGTACTGACGACCAGCAACCTGAACGGAGAGCACGGAGCGACAGGCGGCCTGGCGGCGGACCAGCGAGTGCGGCTCGTGCTCTACTTGCTGCGGATCGACGACCTGGAGCCGGCGCCGGAGTAGAGCGCGACTCTGCACCAACCCGTCGCTGCGACCTCGAGGTCGGCACCGGCGCAGGCGTCCGCTTGGGCCGGACGCGCGCCTGCTCGAGGCCATCCTCGTCGAGGTCGGTCAAGCCTCGTCGCTTCGTTCTTCGTAGCCGGCCCTCCGGAGTCCTTCGACCATTCGATCTCCGATCCCCTCGTCGAACATGATGTTGCGCACGAACGCCTCGAGCGGCTGCGAGAAACCGGCCCGCAGCTCGAGCAGCCTGGTCAGGGCCCTCTCGGCCTCCGGCCGCCGGCCCAGGAGACCCAACGCCGCCGCTTCGGTCACAAGACTGAGGTCGGATCCCGGGCACTCCATGGTCTTGGCGATGTCGAGCGCGCCCTCGTAGTCGGCCTCGCTCAGGCAGAGTCCGTAGCGCGGCAGCAGTAGCCAGCCCGGGTTGTAGGGATTCAGACGGATCGCCTCGTCGACCAGTTCGAGGCCCCGCTTCCATTCTCCGGCGAGCGCCATCGCCGCTCCGGCGAATCCAAGGGGGAAGGCGCTGTTGGGATTGAGCTCGATGACCCGCTCGGCGACCTGCACGACCTCTTCGCGCTGACCACGCGCAAAGAAGCAGAACAGCAGAGCGCTCTGGGCCGCCTGCAGCCCGGGAACCAGACTCGCGGCTCGCCGGGCCGCCTTCATCGCGGTGCGCAGAAGGTTGGGCTCGTCCGAGTAGCCGAAGATGTAACCCGAGCACAGGATCTCGGAGAGCTTCGCCCAGGCCAGCGCGTAGTCGGAATCCTTCTCCACGGCGCGTTCGAGTCCCCGGCGCACCTTCTCATAGGCGACGTGGTCGGACGTGTCGCTGCCGGAGTGGAAATGGTGGAAGCGCAGGACGGCTTCGTAGGAGCTCAGCTCGCCGGTTCGACGATCACTCGACGCTTGCGCCAGTGTCCGTGGAATGACGCCGTAGCTGTCAGCGACCCTCGAAACGACGTCCGCCGCGATCCGGTCCTGCAGATCGAAGATGTCGGACGCGGCCAGATCGGCCTCGAACCGGTCGGCCCACAGCAATCCGCCGGTCCGCGTATCGTTGAGCTCGACCGACACCCGAAGGCGTTCGGTCGATCGCGCGACGCTCCCGGTCAGCACGTAGCGCACCTCGAGCTCCCGCCCGATCTCGCGCAGGTCGTGGGCCGCGCCCTGATACTTGAGGGTGGACTGCGGGCCGACAACGAAGAAGTCCTGGAATCGCGACAGCTCGATCGCGAGCTCCTCGACCAGGCCGGCCGGCATGAAGCTCTGCTCGGGATCGTCGCTCAGGTCGGTGAAAGGGAGCACCGCGATAGAAGGTCGGTTGGGGTCGACCACCCTCCGGCTCGGCGCGGGCGCGTCTCCACCCGACCCGTCGTCGTCGCCGACCGGCTGGAAGGTGGGTACGTAGCCGCCGGTCGGCAGGTCGATGCGGATCGGATCTTCCGAGCCGGCCAGGAAGTAGTAGCGTTCCAGCGCGCGACGCAGCCGCGACGCCTGGTTGCGCACGATCGGGTCGAAACTCGGCTCGAAGGACGGCTCGCGGCCGAAGACCTCGACACCGATCCGGTAGGCCGACAGCGTATCGGCGCAACCAGCCAGCGACTCGGTGACGATGAAGCCGAGGAAGGCGACGTTGCGCTCGGAGCGGCGGAACTCGAGGTCCGCCAGAATCCTCTCCAGCTGCGTCGCGATCGCCTCCGGCGACGGGCCGGCCGACGGTCCCGACGTCGATCGCTCGTCGGTCTTAGCCATTTCGTACCCACGAGGGTATCTCAGAAGACGCTCGAACCGTGGGCGCACGACCGCACCGGACCCGCCTCCCTGCGGCGCCACGCGGCACGACTGTCGGCGTCAGAGGAGGTCGGAGAACTCGGCGTCGGAGTGCGGCTGGCCCGCGGCCCGACGGTCGATCGCCCGCCTCAGCGCTTCGTACTTCTCCTTCGTGACCGGGAAGCGGAAGCAGAACACCGCCCCGATGCCGACCAGGGCCGCTCCCCAGTAGAAGAAGATCGCCTCGATCCCGGCGAGTGCTCGCGCCGACTGCTCGGTGGCACCCTCGACGAAGCCGTAGATGTCGAGCAGCATACCTCCGAGGCCCAGTCCCAGGGCCATGCCGACCTTCAGGGTAAAGCTCATCACCGAAACGATGACGCCGTCGTTGTCGCCACCTCGCAGGTAGGTCTCGACGGTGCCGACGTCGTAGGCGAGCAGGTAGACGAACAGCCAGAAGGCGGAGTGGCCGATGGCGCAGGCGAGCATGGCCAAAACCATGGTCGTAGGCGTCAGGCCGACGAGCTTGATCGCGAGCAGGGCCGCGGCTGTCGTCAAGGACGCAAACCCGAGGGTTCTGGCCTTACCAAGGGAACGTGAAAAGCGCCTGGAAATGGCCCCCAGGACGGGCGTGAAGAGGATCGCGCTGAGCGGCCAGACCGCCAGGTAGAGCGCCTGCTGCCCTTCGTCCACCACGCCGAGGTTGAACGTCAGCATGAACATCAACGTGGCGGCCCAGACGCCACTGTAGGTCATGACCTGCAGCAGGGTCAGCACCAGCAAGTAGCGCATCGGCTTGTTCTTGAGGGCGCTGCCGACACTCCCGAAGACGTTTGACGGGTGCCCCGCGGGCGCGTCGGACCCGGCCTGCGCGGCAGTCTCGCAACCTCGCGTCGAGCTCCAGCTGACAAAGTACATCACGACGATGACCAGGCCCATCATCGCCCCGGCAAACGACCAGCCTGAGGACTCGGTGCCGTAGGCATCGCGGCCGTAGCCCACCAGGATCGGAAAGCCCGCCATGGCCGCGAAGGTCCCAATCTGTACCAGCGTCGCAGAGGCCGTGCGGATCCTGGTCTTCTCGTCGAAGTCCTCGGTCATCTCGGATCCCAGGGCGGCCCAGGGAATGTCGGCCATCGTAAAGAAGAGCCAGAAAGCCATGTTGACGCCGAGCACCCAGACCAGCTTCGTCGTCTCACTGGCGAACGAGACGTCGGTGAACATCAGCGCCGTGGTGACTCCGAAAGGCACCACCGCGACCAGGATGAACGGTCGGCGCTTCCCGAACTTCGAGCGCGACCGATCCGACAGGTACCCAAGGGTCGGATCGGTGATGCCGTCCCAGAGCACCGCGAGCAGGATAAGGATGCCGCCCACCGCCGGGTTGATTCCGGCCACCGTGGTCAGGAAGAAGAGGAAGAAGGCGTAGAAGGCGGTGGCCGCCGCGCCCATTCCGAAGCCCGCCGCCGAGTACCCGAGCACGACACGGTTGGGTACTCGTTTGGTGCTACCGGTGGTCATGGCTGGCTCCGAGAACATTCGAGCCTGGCTCGCGCGGCCCTCCCGGCGTAGGATGGTTTCACAAAAGCGGCGCCGTGTACGAGTGATACATGACACGTACTTCCGCGCTCCCGGACCCGGTGCTAGAAACCGGGTCTCCACCGAGGAATCCTCCGTCCCGGCGAAAGGAGCGACATCTTGATCACCGATTCCCGAGAAAAGGTGGCCGTCGTCACAGGCGGCGCGAACGGCATCGGGAAGGCCGTCGTCGAGCGTTTTCTCCGCGATGGCATGCGCGTCGTCATCGCGGACTACGACGATGAGGCCATGGAAGCCACCAAGGCCGAGCTCGGTGCCGGCGACCACCTGCACCTCGTCCACTGCGACGTCTCGAAGTGGGAAGAGAACCTGGCGCTAGGCGAGGAGACGGTGAAGCACTTCGGCCGCGCCAACGTGGTGCATCTAAACGCCGCAACCCTGGGCGATGTGGGGGGATGGGGCGCTTCCGCGGTCACGGTCGAGGCCTGGCGCCGGACCCTCGCCACCAGCCTGGACGGTCCGTTCTACGGCATGAAGGCCTTCCTGCCGATCCTCGAGACGCAGGACGAGGCTCACTTCGTCTTCACTGCCTCATCGTTCGCGCTCATCCCAAGCCTTGGCGACCCCGCTCCATACTTCGTCTCGAAGGCAGGCCTGCTGAGCCTCGCCGAATGCCTTTATCACGATCTCGGTGAGCGAGACTCCCACGTCGGCGTGACCTGCATCCTACCCGGCAACACCTACAACGCGCCGTACGCCGCGCTGGTGGAGCAGATCGAGGCGACGGCAACCGCCCCGGAGAGCTGGGACTCCTCGTGGGGTCCTCGCGAGGAGGTCGTGGTCTTCATCGATCACTTCAGGCGCAACGGCACCGGTCCCGAGATCCTCGCCGACGACCTGATGGATGCGATGAGAGAGAACCGTTTCTACGTGACGCCGAACATCGCCGGACACTGGAAATACATCGAAGAGCGGTGGGACAACATCCGGTCGGGACGCAACCCGAGCCTCGGAGACCGAAGCCCTGACGTGCTGGTCCGCACGTGAACACCTGTCGGAGCGAGGGTAGGAGCTGACGAGTTGCTCGGGAATCCCATCGGCAAGGTGGCGCTCGTCACCGGTGGCGCTACCGGCATCGGCCGTGCCGTCGTGGAACGCTTCCTGAACGCTGGAATGCGGGTGGTCATCGCCAGCCGCCGGCAGTCGGCCCTCGACAGTGCCGCTGCGGAGCTCGATGCGGGAGAGCGACTCCATACCGTGTGCTGCGACGTCTCACGGCTCGAAGGCAACGTGGCGCTGGCCGAAGAGACGGTCGATCGCTACGGCGGAGTCAACGTCGCCCATTTCAACGCTGGGGCGGTGGGCGAAGTCGACGGGTGGGGCGCCTCGGAGGTGACCACCGACGCCTGGCGTCTGACCCTGGCGACGAACCTCGACGGGCCGTTCTACGGCATGCGCGCCTTCCTGCCGCTCCTCGAGCAGCAGGAGGAAGCCCACTTCGTCTTCACGGCGTCCTCATTTGCGCTGATTCCCACTCTCGGTGACCCGGCGCCGTACTTCGTGTCCAAAGCGGGGCTGTTGAGCTTCGCCGAGTGCCTCTACCACGACCTCTCGGAGCGCGGGTCACACATCGGAGTGACATGCCTGCTGCCGGGAAACACCTTCAACGGCCCCTACTACGAGCTGCTCGAGCTGCTCCGCTCGACAGAGAACGACCCCGAGGCATGGGACTCGACTTGGGGACCCCGGGATCACGTGGCCCACTTCATAGACCACTTCACCCGGAACGGCACTGGTGCCGGGGTCCTCGCCGACGACCTGATGCTCGCGATGGCGGAGGACCGGTTCTACGTGACCTCCAACATCGGCGGGCACTGGAAGTACATCGAGGAGCGCTGGGCCAACATCCGTGCCTGTCGCAACCCAACTCTCGGAGATCGAAGCCCGGACGTACTCGTTGAGGGTCACGGATCCTGAACGTCAATAGCAGGGGGGGAGGAGTGAGTCTCGAAGGCAAGGCAGTTGTCGTCACCGGGGGCGGGCGTGGGCTCGGTCGCGCGTTGAGTCGAGCCTTCGCCGCCGAAGGAGCGTACTTGTGCGTCGCCGACATCGATCTCGAGTCCGCCCGGGAGACGGTGCGTGATCTCGACGGGCAGCGATCACCCGCGCTGGCGTGCCGCCTGGACGTCAGTAATCCCGCGTCCTGGGATGAACTCCGCGACCTGCTCATCGCGTCGCACGGGCGTTGCGACGTGCTCTGCAACAACGCCGGCATCATGCGGATCGCGCCCTTCGGGGACGCCGACCTGGCGGACTGGGAAGCTCAGGCCAACGTCAACATCATGGGGCCGATGCTCGGCTGCCGGGCGATGCTGCCGCTCATGCTCGAGCAGGGCGGCGGCGTCATCCTGAACACGGCCTCGCTGGCGGGCCTGCACCCCTGGCCCCACGGAGCGCTCTACACCGCCTCGAAGTACGCCACAGTCGGCTTCTCGGAAACCCTCCGGGAAGAGCTTGCCGGAACAGGCGTCCACGTCGCCATCCTCTGTCCCGGCGGGATCGATACGCCGATGAACGACGGGATCGAGACCTCGGGCGAGCGGCTCGAGTCACCGGAGCGGGTCGCGCGACTGGTGCTCGACGGAATCCGCGAACGCCGCGACTGGATCTTCACCCACGAGGAGTACCTACCCATGCTCGACGAGCGCCACCGGGCGATCGTCTCAGATCACGAACCACTTTGTCGGACGGTACCAGAGGACTCACTCTAGTTCCCGCAGTGCCCGAGAGGATGCAAATGTCATGAGAGCTACCATGAGGTCGATGATAGTAGGACTCACCGTACTCACACTGATGGGTCTGCCGGCGGCGACCTATCCCCTGCCGACGGACGAGGCACCCGATCCCCAGGAGGCGTCGGATTCGGAGGCCGGTACCGAGGCTGAGGAGACGGAAGGCACCCAGGACGATTCTGAGTCGCCGCCGTACCGCGTCGATGAGGAGATGGTCGTGACCGCGCAGAAGCGCGAGCAGTCAATCATGGACGTCGGTCTCTCGGTGACCGCCTTCAACAGCGAGGACATCCGCGAGCTCAACCTCCGGGAGGCGAAGGACATCGCCGTCGCGACACCGGGCCTGGTCGCCAGCAACACGACCGGGACACCGGTCTTCGCGATCCGCGGAGTCGGTCTGGACGACTACCATCCGAACAACACCAGCGGCGTGGGCACCTACATCGACGAGGTCGCTATCTCGTCGGCCGCGATGCTCGAGTTCCAGCTCTTCGACGTCGAGCGCGTGGAGGTCCTCAAAGGACCTCAAGGAACCCTCTACGGCCGTAACACCACCGGTGGCGCGATCAACTACGTCTCCAAGGCCCCGACCGATGAAACCGAGGCCTTGGTCGAGCTGGGCATCGGACGCTGGCAGAGCTTCGAGACCAATGTGGCCGTCGGCGGCCCGCTTTCGGACTCGGTCAACTACCGTGTTGCCGCTCGCTACGACAAGTGGGGCGAGGGCTTTGAGGAGGACGTCAGCAACGGAACCGAGGGCGGCCGGCCCGACAAGCTCGGCTACCGCGGACTGTTGAGCTGGGAGGGTGAGAAGGCGGACCTACTGTTCAACATTCACGGCGGCCGCGACCGCAGCAGGATCTCCGGCTGGCAGGCGGACGACACGTTCGGGCTAGGCGAGATCTTCGCGCCCATTTTCGGGTACCCGATGGCATCGCCCGGCGTACCGGAACAGATCGCGACCGGCGACGGCTTCACCTCGATCGACGGTCCGGTGCCCTCGAGGCAGGACCAGGACGACATCGGCGCGAACCTGCGGGTCAACCTGCAGCTCGGTTCGGCCACGCTGACGTCGATCACCGCCTGGGACAACTCCGAGCGCCAGCGCTGGGAGAACGTCGACGGATCCGCCTGGACGATCAACGACGACGCGACCTTCTCAGACGTAACCCAGATCTCCCAGGAGCTGCGCCTCTCGGGCAGCAACGACACGCTCGACTGGGTCGCCGGCCTCTACCTGTTCGACCAGGAGGTCGACGGCGACCAGACGGCCCTGATCACCAACACCATCGACGTTGTCTACGCCGACCTCGGCATCCCGTTCGAGTTCTGGCCCACGGGCCTGGGCCTGCCATCGAGCGTCGGCTCGGACTACGTACAGCAGACGGACTCGCTCGGCATCTTCGGACAGACCGACTGGCAGCTCGGTGAGGCCTGGCTACTGACGGTCGGTCTGCGCTATTCCGACGAAGAAGTGGGTTTCAAGGGCAACGTGCAGGACAACGAAGGGTTCTTCACCGGGGCTTTCGTGCCGACGGTCATCGTCGACCTCGACGACACGCAAAGCGACAGCCGGGTCTCGGGTCGAATCAACCTCGGGTACACACCGAACGACGACTGGCTCATCTACGTCGACCTGAGCACCGGCTTCAAGTCGGGAGTCTTCTTCACCAACCCCGTGCCCGATCCGGTCGGATGGGGTTGGGCGAAGCCGGAAGACCTCGCGGCTTTCGAGCTCGGCTTCAAGGGAGCCCTCGACTCGGGCGCCCTGCGGTGGACGGGCGCGACATTCTTCTACGACTACAAGAACAAGCAGGTACTGACCGACGTCACCTTTCCAGGCGGTGTCGCGCCGACTCTCTGGAACGTGCCGCAGTCGGAGATCTACGGCGTGGAGACGGACGTCAACTGGGCCTTCTCCCCCGGCTGGAGCCTGCGAGCGGGTGTGGCGTGGCTGCAGTCGGAGGTCACTGAGGCGCCCACCGACATCCGCGGTTTCCCCTACGACCAGATCCAGGCGGGCGACGAGCTCTCCTGGGCCCCGGAGTGGACCTTCTACGGAACGCTCAGGCGCTTCTTCACGGTGGGCGACAACCACTTCCTCGGACTCCAGGCCGACTACTCCTACCGTGACGAGCTGCAGCCAATCGTCGGCGTCGGCGACGACAGCGTCTCGTTCATCGACCCGCTCAAGCTCCTCGGCGCCCGTGTCAGCTACGGCGCCAACTCGAGTCGCTGGGAGATCTCGATCTGGGGTCGCAACCTGACCGATGGCGACGCCGTCACCTACGCCTACACCAACTTCCTTACCGACCGCTCCTACTCCCTGCAGTCGCCTCGGTCCTGGGGCACCACGCTGCTGGTGCGCTGGTAAGACCATGGGCAAGACAGAGATAGCCAGGGGCTGCATCGCGCTCTGGAACGAGGGCAAGTTCCGGGAAGCCTACGAGACCTACTACAGCGAGGACGCTGTCAAGGTCGAGCCGATCGAGTGGGAGCAGCACGCCAACGAGATCTCCGGAGCCGACGCGATGGCCGACCACGAGGAGTGGCTGGCCGAGTCCTGGGTGAGCATCAACTCGATCAAGATCGCTGAAGGGCCGTTTATCGGCGCCAGCGGGTTCTCGGTGATCATCGAGAACGACTTCACCGTGCGCGACACGGGCGAGCGCCATGTCTTCCGGGAGGTCGGGGTCTATACCGTCGAGAACGACAAGATCATCCGCGAAGAGTTCCTCTACAGTGAGGCCGAGCTCGCCGAGGCCGAACGCCTCAACCGCGTCGGGGCAGAACGATCGGCGTCCTAGGCTGGCGGGTTTCGGCAGAGCAAAGGGAACAGACGTGATGCTGAGGGAAGAAACGCCCGAGAGTTCAGTGGGTGGGGTACTCCGAATCCTCGACGAGCGCGGACGTCTGATCGGTCCGCGACCGGACCTGTCGGACGACCAGATGGTCGAGCTGCATCGGACAATGGTCGCTGCGCGGGCCTACGACGAGAAGATGATCAATCTGCAGCGCGCCGGTCGGGTCCCCCACTACTACCAGGCGAGCGGACAGGAGGCGACGACCGCCGCAGCCCTCGCCTTGGCACCCGACGACTGGTTCGTCACCGCCTATCGAGAGCCTGGGCTCTGGTTCCTGCGCGGCTTGTCGATGGAAACCCTGGTGAGGTTCTGGCAGGGCGTTCCCGACGACGGATGGGACGTGCCAGCGACGAGGGTGACACGGATCGCGTCAACAATCGGGACCCATCTCTCACATGCTACCGGCATCGGCTATGCGACGCGTCAGCTGGGCAGGGACGACATCGTGCTGTGCACCTTCGGCGACGGCGCGACCTCGACCGGCGACTTCCACTGTGCGGTGAACTTCGCCGGTGTCTGGAAGACGCCGACCATCTTCCTGGTGCAGAACAATCAGTACACCGAGTCGACGCCAGTCTCGATGCAGACGGCCTCCGAGACACTCGCTCAGAAGGGTGACGCGTACGGTGTACCAGGCGTGAAAGTCGACGGAATGGACCCACTCGCCGTGTACTCGGCGATCGCCGAGGCCGTCGATCGGGCTCGTTCGGGCGCCGGACCGACGCTCGTCGAGTCGTTGACCTACCGCTTCGCGCCACACTCGTCCTACGACGGTCTGCCCGTCTATCGAACCCGCGAGGAAGAAGAAGAGTGGCGCGGCCGCGATCCACTCCTGCGCATGGAGGTCTTCCTGACCTCCGAGGGTCTCTGGAGCCCAGAGATGGGTGAGGAGACCAGGAAGTCGATCCGTCTTGAGGTGGAGCGCGCGATCGAGGCCGCCGAGGCCAGGCCGATTCCGTCGCGAGCCTTCGGCCCCCGTACGCTGAACCACCGCGTCCGACCTCGCCTGGCAGAACAGATCCGGCGCGAGCAACGAGATCTCGGCGAGGCGCTCACCGACTTCAGCGAGGCGGAGCTCTTCGAGCCAGCCGCCGAAGAAGCCCAGGACGGCGAAACCACTCGAATGAGCATGGTTGAGGCCATCCGCACGGCGCTCGGCGATGCCATGGAGACACGACCCGAGACCGTGATCCTGGGCGAGGACGTCGCCACCGAGGGGGGGGTGTTCCGCGCCACCGAGGGCCTCCTGGCTCGCTTCGGCGCCTCACGGGTCATCGACACGCCGCTGTCGGAGACTGGCATCCTGGGCTCCTCGGTCGGCATGGCAATGGCCGGTCTGCGCCCGGTCGCCGAGATCATGTTCTCCGGCTTCGTCTACATCGGCCTCGACCAGATCATCGGCCACTTCGCCCGCATGCGCTGGCGCACACAGGGCAAAGTCGCGATGCCAATCGTGGTTCGCTTCGGCGCCGGCGGAGGTCATCAGGGTCACGAGTTCCACAGCGACCATACGGAGGCGCTCTTCGCTCAGGTACCCGGGCTGACGATCGTCTACCCCTCGAACCCGTACGACGCAAAGGGCCTCCTGGCCGCGGCACTCGAGAGTGAAGACCCGGTGCTCTTCTACGAGCCCATTCTGCAGTACAACCGCACGGCCGAGGGTGTCCCGGTCGAACCGTTCACGGTCCCCATCGGCCGCGCAAAGGTGGCCCGCGCAGGCTCGGACGCCACCATCGTGACCTACGGCAATACCGTTCCGACGTCGCTCGAGGCGGCGGCGCTCGTCGATGCCGAAGGAATCTCGGTCGAGGTCATCGACCTGCGAACTCTGCTGCCATGGGACGAAGCGACGGTCCTGGCGAGCGTCGAGAAGACCGGACGACTGATCACGGTGCACGAGGGTGCGATCAGCAGCGGCTTCGGCGCCGAGATCGTCTCGACGGTGAGCGAGAAGGCCATCTACTCGCTCCTGGCGCCGCCGGAGAGGGTAGGACACGCCGACGTCCACTGGGGGATCGTGCAGATGGAAGGCTACTCGGTAATCCCCGCCGATCGCATCGCCGCCGCCGTTCGTCGCGCGATGGAGAGCTGAATGGGACAGAGGGAGTTCCTGCTGCCAGACATAGGGGCCGGCATGGTCGAGGCCGAAGTCGTCGCTTGGCGCGTCGAAATCGGCCAGTCGGTCGAGGTCGATCAGCCCCTCGTCGACATCGAGACCGAGAAGTCGGTCGCCGAGATCCCCGTGCCGTTCGCCGGCAAGATCGTCCGCCTGGGCGTCGCCGAGGGCGAGACCATCGAGGTCGGATCGATGCTCGCGATCATCGAAGTCTCTGACGAGGAGTCCAGCGAACCAGCGAAGCATTCCGCCCCAAGGGAGAGTGAGGAGAACGGGGGCGAACCGACTCCCGAGGCCGTGGAAGGGTCCTCGAGTTCGGCGCGGGCACCGCGCGGGCCACGCAGGCGGGCCATGCCAGTGGCGCGCAAGATGGCCGAGGTGCACGGCATCGCTCTCGACGCACTCGAGGGCACCGGCCCTGGAGGAGCCGTCACAAGAGACGACGTGCAGCGAGCGATCGACGGCGCCCAAGCCCCGACGGAGAGTGCACCGACCGGTGGAGAAGCGCCGTCAACGGGAGACCCGCGGCAGCGCATGTCAAAGCTCCGACGCACCATCGCCGAGCGGATGCACGCCTCGTGGCGCGAGGCGCCTCATATCTCCGGACACACCGAGGTGACCGCGGACCGGCTGCTCGCCCGTCGCGCCCAGCTAGCGGACGAGCACGGCTTGGCGATTCCACTCGAGGCGGTGGTTATCCAGGCCGTGATTCCGGTGCTCCTCGAGTTCCCGGCGATTCATGCCTGGGTGGACCGCGAAGACCTGGTCTCCTACCGGAGGATGGACATCGGCGTCGCAGTGGACACGCCTCAAGGGTTACTCGTCCCGGTAGTGCACGGGGCGGACCGGTTGTCGATCGTCGGTCTGGCGGAACGGATCCACGAGCTCTCGGAGCGAGCCGGGCAGCACGAGCTGACACCGGCCGAGATGGCGGGCAACACCTTCACCATCTCGAATCTCGGTCCCTTCATCAGCGCCCACGCGACGCAGGTCCTCGCTCCACGCACAACTGGAATCCTCTCGCTGGGTCGGGCCCGCAAAGCGCCGATTGCCAAGGGCGACGCCATCGGAATCGCCCAGGTGATGCCCCTTTCGGCGAGTTTCGACCACCGCGCCGTCGACGGCGCTGTCGGGGCACGCTTTCTCGCGGCGCTGCGAGACCGTCTCGAGGCGCTCTAGGACGCTCCAGCCCGGGCGACTCACATAGGAGTACGCGATGCTACAGAGTCACCAGATGGCCGAGATGACCTCGGCCGAGCTCACCGGGCGACTGGCCTCTGGAGCACCGGTGATCCTGCCGACCGGCACGACCGAGCAGCACGGTCCACACTTGCCGCTCGGTGTCGACTTTCTCCTCGCCCAATCGATCGCGAACGACGTAGCCGCGAGGCTGGGCGCCGTCGTGGCTCCGCCGGTTACCTACGGCTACAAGTCGATGCCGCGCTCCGGCGGCGGGCCGTTCTTCGCCGGCAGCGTCGGCCTGGACGGCTCGACGCTCTCCCATCTGATCCGGGACGTGATTCGCGAGCTGGCGCGGCACGGCGCCGAGAGGATCTGTGTCCTCGACGCCCACTACGAGAACCTCTGGTTTCTCACCGAGGGCATCGCCCTCGCCCACCGTGAGATCGGCGAGGTCTCCGCGCCGCGCGTCGTCTGTCTGCAGCACTGGAATTTCCTGACGGAGGACGTCTTGGCTGAGGTCTTCCCCGCCGGATTCGCCGGCATCGAGTTCGAGCACGCCGCGGTGCTCGAGACCTCCTTGATGCTCCACTACCACCCGGCGCTGGTATCGCAGGAGGCGACACCCGACAACCCTCCGGCCGAAAGCGGGCCCTACGACGTCTGGCCGCCGCACCGTGACTGGGTGCCGGCGAGCGGGTCGCTGGTCTCGGCCCGCGGCGCCAGTGCTGACAAGGGCCGCCGCCTCGCCGAGCAAACCTGCCGGGGCATCGTCGCCGCGCTATCCAGGGAGTTCGGGCAGCAGACATGATGACGGCCAGCTTCGACTTCTCCGACAGCTGCGTGCTGGTCACAGGCGCCTCACGCGGCATCGGCCTCTCAGTGGCTCGTGGCTTCGCCGCAGCGGGCGCCGAGGTCCATCTGATCGCGACGACCGAAGCGGTGTCGACGGTGGCCGAGCAGCTGTGCGGCGAGACCGACTCCACAGTGACCGGTCACGTCTGTGACGTTACAGATCAGGAGCGCGTTGAGGCGGTCTTCGCGACGCTCGACCACCTCGACGTGCTGGTCTCCAATGCCGGCGTCGAGCGACCGACACCGATTCAGGATGCCGGCGCGCAGAGCACCGCGACCTTCCGCCGCATCATCGACGTCAACGTTTTGGGCACCTGGTATGTCACCCGTTGCGCGGTCGAGCGCATGGGGCGAGGTGCGAGGATCGTGATCACCTCCTCCATCTGGGGTCGAACAGCGGTCGCTGAGTATTCATCCTACTGTGCCTCGAAGCACGCCAATCTCGGTTTCATGCGCTCGCTGGCTCAAGAGCTCGGTCCTCTCGGGATCAACGTCAACGCGGTCTGCCCTGGCTGGGTGAGGACCGACGCGGCGATGAGCAGCTTGCGCCAGATGGCCGCGCGGTCCGGGCGCGATGAGGCCAGGATGCTGGAAGAGATCGTCGCTGCCCAGGCCATGGAGGGCCTGATGGAGCCGGACGATCTGGCGGGACCCTACCTCTTCCTGGCATCGGAAGCCGCCGCCAACATAACCGGGCAGGCACTGATCGTCGATCGCGGCGAGGTGATGGGCTGATGCACGGGCTCGAGGGTAAGCTGGCGGTCGTCACTGGTGGTTCCCGGGGAATCGGGCGCGCGATCGTCGAGGTAATTGCTGCAGCCGGCGCCACGGTGGCTTTCACCTACCGGAGCGACGAAGAGTCGGCGGCGGAGGTCGAAGCGGAAGTGCGCCGCTCCGGCGGCTCGACTTGGTCGTCCCGAGTTGACGTACGACGCGAGGAGCAGGTGGCGCGTTTCTTCCGCGAGGTCGACGCCACTGGCCCGGTCGAGATCCTGGTCAACAACGCCGGTGTGATTCTCGAAAAGTCGTCTCTCGAGACGTCGGCCCGTGACTTGGCGGATGTGCTCGCGACCAATGTCGTCGGTCAGTTCCTGTGCGGTCGCGAGGCGCTGCGCAGAATGGCCGGACGCGGCGGACGGCTAATAAACCTAAGCTCCGACCTCGCCTTCACCGGGCGGGAGCAATTCGCGGCCTACTGCGCCTCGAAGGGGGCGATCAACGCCCTGACCAAATCGTGGGCACGTGAGTTCGCCCCCGAGGTGCTGGTCAACGCCATCGCACCCGGCCCGATCGACACCGACATGCTGGGCAGCGAGCAGATGTCGGAGGTCTGGAGAGCCAGGGAGGAGGAGCTGACCGCACTCGGGCGGATCGGGACGCCGGCCGAGGTCGCCTCGGTGGCCCTGTTGCTGGCTGGATCGGGAGGCAGCTACCTGACCGGCCAGGTCATCGGGCCAAACGGAGGCTCGGTAATGCCCTGAGCTGCACGGGTCCGGGGCAGGCTACGGGACGATCGACGGGAGTGGACAGAGAGTGAGTATCAGGTGACGATCAAAGCTAACTCTACAGGTACTGGACAGGGGTACGAGGTCGGCCACTTCATCGGGGGCCGTACTCTCCCTGGAGAGAGCGGCCGTTCCTGCGGGATCGCTGAGCCGGCGACGGGACGCACTCAGGGTCGCGTCGCCTTGGCCGGAGCTGACGACGTGAACGCCGCCGTCGCGTCGGCCCGACGAGCGTTCCCAGAGTGGTCGCGTACGCCGGTGATGACACGCGCGGCCTTTCTCTTCCGTTTCCGTGACCTACTCGATCAGTATCGCAACGAGCTCGCCACTCTGCTGGTCCGTGAGCACGGCAAGGTCTGGGAAGACGCGCACGGTGAGATCTCGCGAGGGGTCGAGGTCGTCGACTTCGCCTGCGGAATACCGCAGCTACTCAAGGGAGAGTTCAACGATGAGGTGGGCCAGGGCATCGACACCTGGTCGGTACGGCAGCCCCTCGGTGTCACAGTCAGCATCACACCGTTCAACTTCCCAGCGATGGTTCCTCTCTGGACCTTGCCGATCGCCATCGCCTGCGGCAACACCGTCGTGCTGAAGCCGTCGGAGCGCGACCCCTCCTGCGCCCTGCGCCTCGCCGAGCTGGCCCTCGAGGCCGGTTTGCCCGAGGGCGTCTTCAACGTCCTCAACGGGGACCGGGAGGCAGTCGAACTACTGTTGACCCACCCTGACGTCGCCGCGGTCAGCTTCGTCGGCTCGACACCGGTCGCCGAGCGCGTCCATCGCGTCGCGTCCGCGAACCACAAGCGTGTCACGGCGCTCGGTGGAGCCAAGAACCACGCCATCGTGATGCCGGACGCCGATCTCGACCGAGCTGTCGACGCCCTCGTGGGTGCGGGCTACGGCTCGGCCGGCGAGCGTTGCATGGCGATCTCGGTGGTCGTGGCGGTGGGCGGGATCGCAGACAAGCTCGTCTCGAGGCTCGCCTCCGGGGCTCGAAGACTAAAGATCGGCAACGGGCTCGAGCCTGGCCACGACATGGGCCCACTGATCACACACCAGCACCTCGAACGGGTCCGCGGCTACGTCGAGCGTGGCGTCGAGGAGGGTGCCGAGCTGGTGGTCGACGGCCGCGAGTTCACCCCGGGCCCCGGCTTCGAAGAGGGTTTCTTCCTAGGGGCCTGTCTGTTCGATCGGGTGACGCCCGAGATGGCTATCTACCGCGACGAGATCTTCGGCCCCGTCCTCTCGGTGGTCCGCCTCGAAAGCTTCGATGAAGCCGTCGAGCTGGTCAACGCCCACGAGTTCGGCAACGGCACGGCGATCTTCACCCGTGACGGAGACGCGGCGCGGACGTTCGCGCAGCGCATCGAAGTGGGCATGGTTGGCCTGAACGTGCCGATTCCGGTGCCTCTGGCCTTTCACAGTTTCGGTGGCTGGAAGCGCTCGCTGTTCGGCGCCCACCACATGTACGGACCCGAGGGGGTGCGCTTCTTCACCCGGCTCAAGACCGTCACGGCGCGCTGGCCGACGAGCATTCGTGCCGGCGTCGACCCCCACTTCCCCACTCTTGGCTAGGCCTCTCGTGAGCGGAGCGATCTCCCTGAGCCACCGAGAGCTGGCAGCTTGCACCAAGAAGACGACCTTGTCGTCCTGGACCGCGCAGGGTGCCTGGTCGCCGCTGACAGTGAGCCGGGCCGAGGGTGTCTACTTCTGGGACGCCGACGGCAAGCGCTTCCTGGACTGGTCGTCGATGCTGATGAACGTCAACATCGGCCACGGCCACCCCCACGTGGTGCGCGCCATCCAGGAGCAGGCGGCGAGCCTGACCTACTGCCGGCCGGACTTCGCCACCGGACCCCGCGCCCGGTTGGGAGAGATCCTCGCCGAGATCACGCCCGGCAGCCTGTCGCGCAGCTTCTTCACCCTCGGGGGCGCCGACGCAATCGAGAACGCCATGAAGATCGCCCGACTCTACACCGGGCGCCAGAAGGTGCTGACCCGCTACCGCTCCTTCCACGGCGGGACTTTCGGCGCGATGTCGGCCGGAGGCGACCCCCGGCGGCTGGCGAACGAGCCCGGCGTTCCTTGGATCGTGCGCGTGCACGACCCTTATGCCTACCGCAGTCCCCTCTACCGCGGCCGCGGTCGCGACGAGGGGGATGCGGCGCTGGTCGACCAGATCCGCGACACCATCGAACTCGAAGGCCCCGACAGCGTCGCCGCCATCCTCCTCGAAGGCTACAGCGGAACCAGTGGCATCATGCAGGGTGGTGAGGTCTTCTGGCGCGGAGTCCAGCGCATCTGCGACGACTACTCGATCGTCCTGATCGTCGACGAGGTGATGAGCGGCTTCGGGCGCACCGGCCGATGGTTCGGCATCGATCACTACCCCTTCGTGCGTCCAGACATCGTGGTGACAGCCAAGGGACTTACAAGCGGCTACGTGCCGCTCGGAGCGGCGACAGTCAGCGACGCGATCGCGCGGCACTTCGACGATCAGGTGCTGTGGTGTGGTCTCACGTACTCCGCTCACGCCTTGGCGTGCGCGGCGGCGATCGCGTGCTATGAGGTCTACCGCGACGAGGGCTTGATCGAGCGGGCCGCCCGATCGGAGGAGCCGATGCGCCGCGGCCTCGACCAGCTGCGCGGTCGCCATCCATGTGTCGGCGACATTCGCGGCGCGGGGTTACACTTCGTCATCGAGTTGGTACGCGACCGGGAGACCCGGGAGCCTATGAGTCCATTCAACCAGCCGCTCACCGAGCCGATGGCCGAGGTCGCTCAATCGCTGGTGGCGAATGGCCTGAGCACCTTCGTCCGCTGGAACATGATCTTCTGCAATCCGCCACTGGTGATCAGCGAGGAGCAGATCGCCTCCGGCCTGGCGATTCTTGACCGGGCTCTCGGCCTCGCCGATGCCCATGTGGTCGGTGCCTGATCCGAGCCATGGGTGACAACTTCTACGAAGATCGCTCTCCGGTCACGGGAGAGCCGACTCGTCCGATGGAGCAGCCGCGCTACTCGGGTCTGCCTTCCTTCATGCGGGCTCCGATCGCCGACGAGCTCGCCGGGCTCGACGTGGCGCTCGTCGGTGTGCCGTTCGATGCCGGCGTCACCAACCGGCCGGGCGCGCGGCTCGGCCCACGCGAGATCCGCAACCAGTCCTCGAGCATGCGGTCGATCCACCCTACCTCCCGTGTGAACCCCTACGAAACCTGTCGGGTGGCCGACGTCGGCGACGTCGCTTTCGCCAACCTGTTCGACCTGGCCGAGGCTCACCGCGCAATCGAAGGCTTCTTTCGCCGCATCGTGAAGGCTGGCGTGCTCCCGCTGACAGCGGGCGGCGATCACTCGATCAGCTACCCGATTCTGCAGGCTGTTGCGACCGACCGTCCGGTGGCGCTGATCCAGATCGACGCTCACACCGACACCTGGGACGAGTTCATGGGCTCGCGGCTCCATCACGGCGCGCCCTTCCGGCGTGCGGTCGAGGACGGCCTGATCGATCCGCGGCGCACCGTCCAGATCGGTATTCGCGGGGCTCAGAACGTCACCGACGGCTGGGACTACTCCGAACACCACGGCATGCGTCTCATCTTCATGCACGAGCTGGCCGAGCGGGGGATCGACTCGGTTCTCGAACAGACGCGGGCCATCGTCGGGGACGGGCCGGTCTACTTGTCGTTCGACATTGACGGCATCGACCCGGCCTTCGCCCCGGGGACCGGCACGCCCGAGATCGGCGGGCTGACGACACTCGAGGCCCAGCGGCTGGTGAGAGGCCTCGCCGGCTTGGACTTTGTCGGGGCGGACGTCGTCGAGGTAGCGCCGCCGCTCGACCCGAGCGGAATGACGGCCCTCGTCGGAGCCACCATCATGTACGAGGCACTCTGCCTCCTGGCCAGGAAAGATGCCTGACGGGGCCTTCT
>OZ245024.1:2020000-5050453 GCA_965223875.1 Candidatus Multivoradales bacterium
CCCGGCGGCGGCGTAGGCGCTCCCCCGCTCCTCGCTCATCGCTCCTGCTCTTCCAGCCGGATCGGAAACAGCGCCTGCTGTCGGGAGTCCTCGCCGGAGAGCGGCACGCGGTACTCGCCGCTCCAGCAGGCGGTGCAGTAGCTGTCGTCCTCGCCGCTGACCGCGGCCAGTGTGCCCTCGAGGGAGAGATAGGCCAGCGAGTCCGCACCGATGAACTCGCAGATCTCGTCGACGCTCTTGTTCGACGCGATGAGCTCTTCTCGGGTCGGCATGTTGATGCCGTAGTGGCAGGGGTTGGCGGTCGGCGGACAGGAGATCCTCATATGGACCTCCGCGGCGCCGGCGTCGCGCAACATCTTGACGATCTTGGGCGAGGTCGTGCCGCGCACGATCGAATCGTCGACCAGCACCACGCGGCGTCCCTCGATCAACTGCCGAACCGGATTGAGCTTGACCTTGACGCCGAAGTGGCGGATGGACTGCTTGGGCTCGATGAAGGTGCGGCCAACATAGTGGTTGCGGATGAGACCGAACTCGAGCGGCAGTCCGGACTCGCGCGCGTAGCCGAGCGCCGCGAACAGGCCGCTGTCCGGCACCGCGACGACGATGTCGGCCGGCACTGGTGACTCCCGGGCCAGCGCCGCGCCCATCGAAAGCCGCGCCGACGACACCGAGTCGCCGAACAGCATGCTGTCGGGCCGGGCGAAATAGACGTGCTCGAACATGCACCGGGAGGGGTGCGTTCTCGACTGCAGCATGAACGACTCGACCTTGCCGTCGTGGGCGAAGACGACCTCACCCGGCTCGAGCTCCCGTTCGGCCTCGGCACCCAACAGATCGAAGGCGCAGGTCTCGGAGGCGAAGCAGGGGCTCCCCTCGTGCCAGCCGAGGACCAGGGGCCGGAAACCGTGCGGATCGCGCGCCGCCAGGAGGCCGGCGTCGGAGACCGCCAGAATGCTGTAGGCGCCACGCACCTCCTCGAGCGCCAGCATGAAGGACTCGACCACCTCCTTGCGGGGGTTGCGGGCCATCAGATGGAGGATGACCTCGCTGTCGCTGGTCGTCTGGAAGATCGACCCCTCGCTCTCCAGTCGCTGTCGCAGCTCGACGCCGTTGGCCAGATTGCCGTTGTGGACCAGGGCGAACGGTCCCATCGAGGTCTTCACCACGATCGGCTGCGCGTTGGCGATGACGCTCTGTCCGGCGGTCGAATAGCGCACGTGGCCGATCGAGCGCTCCCCGGCGAGCCGCTCGAGCACCTTCAGCCCGAAGATATCGGCGACCTCGCCCATGCCCCGCTCGACGTGCAGGCGCGAGCCGTCCCAGGAGACGATCCCGGCGCTCTCCTGCCCGCGGTGCTGCAGCGCGTAGAGGCCCAGATAGGCCATATTCGCGGCGTCGGGTTGTCCCTCGATGCCGAAAATTCCACACATGCGCGATCAGGGCGGAGCGGGCTTGCGCGGAAGGTATCACAGCTCGAGGCCGATGTCTGACGCGAAGGCTCGATGTGTGTACAATGCGCGCGACACCGACGCGCCGAATGCCCGACGCCACCCAGGCCCTGCCAGTCCACCGCGTCGAGATCGGCGTGCGCCCGTCCTTCCGTGACCCGCGCGGCGAGCACGTGGCGCGGCAGATCCGCGAGTTCCTGCACATCCCGATCGAGGGCGTGCGGACGCGCGACGTCTACCACCTCGAGGCGGACCTGACCGACGACGAGGTGGCGCGCGTGGTCGAAGAGCTCACCGATCCGGTGCTCTTCCACGCCGCCGTCGGCCATCTCGCCGGGGAGCGCTTCGATCAGGCGGTCTCGGTCGCGTTCAAGCCCGGCGTCGCCGACCCGGTCGGGCGCAGCGCGGTGGTCGCCATTCAGGACACGCTCGGCCGCCAACTCGACGGAGCCGCGGTCTACACGTCGGTGCTCTACATGCTCGACGGCGTCGACCGGGAGACGACCGAGCGCATCGCCGCCGAGCTGCTGGCCAACTCGGTGATTCAGACGACGACGATCGCCAGCTACGCGGAGTGGGAAGCGTCGCCCGACGATCTGTCGATCCCGGCGATCGGCGGCGGGCCGCCGCCGGCCGTGCGCAGTGTCGACCTGTCGGGAAGCGACGAGGACCTGGCGCGCCTGAGCCGCGAGGGCCTGCTCGCCCTGTCGCTCCCCGAGATGCACGCCATTCGCGATCACTTCCGTGCCGCGGGAGAGAGCGAGCGGCGGCGGCGACTGGGACTCGGCGAAGCGCCGACCGACGTCGAGCTCGAGTGTCTCGCCCAGACCTGGAGCGAGCACTGCAAGCACAAGATCTTCAACGCCACGATCGACTACCGCGAAGGTGACGGCGAGCCCGAGACGATCCACTCGATCTTCGGGACCTACATCAAGGGCACGACCGATGCGGTCGACAAGGCCATCGTCGAGCGGGGTGAGAGCTCGTGGCTGGTGTCGGTCTTCCACGACAACGCCGGCGTGGTCACCTTCGACGACGAGGTCCATCTGGTCTACAAGGTCGAGACACACAACTCGCCGTCGGCTCTCGACCCGTATGGCGGAGCGATCACCGGGATCGTCGGGGTCAACAGGGACCCGTTCGGCACCGGGCGTGGCGCCGACCTGCTGGTCAACGTGTGGGGCTACTGCTTCGCGCCGCCCGACTGGCAGGGCGAGCTCCCCAGCCGACTTCTCCATCCGCGTCGCATCCGCGACGGTGTCCATCGCGGGGTGATCGACGGCGGCAACCAGAGCGGTATTCCCTACTGCCGCGGCTGGGAGGTCTTCGACCACCGCTACCTCGGCAAGCCACTGGTCTTCTGCGGCACCGTCGGCGCGCTGCCGGTCGAGATCGCCGGCACGCCGGGCGAGGAGAAGGCGGCGCGGCCAGGCGACGTGATCGTCATGGTGGGCGGTCGGATCGGAGCGGACGGGATCCACGGAGCCACCTTCTCCTCCGCCGCCCTCGACGAGTCGTCTCCGGCCCAGGCGGTACAGATCGGAGACCCGATCACCCAGAAGCTGATGTTCGACTTCCTGCTCGAGGCGCGCGACCGGGGCCTCTACAGCGCCATCACCGACAACGGAGCGGGTGGTCTGTCGTCGTCGGTGGGCGAAATGGCCGAGACTCCGGGCGGCGCCCGTCTCGATCTGTCGAAAGCGCCACTCAAGTACGCCGGTCTCGCCCCCTGGGAGGTCTTTCTCTCCGAGGCCCAGGAGCGCATGACCGTCGCCGTGCCTCCGGAGGATCTCGACGCCTTCCTCGGCCTCGCCGCCAGGCGCCTGGTCGAGGCGACGCCTCTGGGAGAGTTCACCGCCGAGCCCGAGTTGCACGTGACCTGGGGCGAGGAGACCGTGGCGCTGCTCGACATGGAGTTCCTCCATTCGGGACTCCCCGAGATGCGACTCGAGGCTCGGTGGGAGCCGCCGAGCTTCGACGAGCCCGCCCGGAGGGCCTCGGACTGCGGAGCAGCGCTGCTCGACCTCGTCGGGCGGCTCAACCTCGCGAGCTGCGAATCGAAGGCCCGGCATTACGACCACGAGGTGAAGGGCCTGGCGGTGATCCGGCCCTTCGTCGGCGTCCGCAACGACATCCCCGCCGAGGCCACCGTGACCCTCGCCCATCACCGCTCGACGCGCGGCTTCGTCCTCGCGGAAGGGGTCAATCCCTACCTCTCCGACCTCGACACGTACGCCATGGCCCAGACCGTGGTCGACGAGGCGGTTCGGCGCCAGCTCTGCGTCGGAGGACGCCTCGACCGCATCGCCGCGCTCGACAACTTCTGCTGGCCCGACCCGGTTCTCTCCGCGGAAACGCCGGACGGCGACTACAAGCTCGCCCAGCTCGTCCGCGCTTGCCGCGGCCTCTTCGACACCTGCTGCGCCTACGGGGTCCCGCTCATCTCGGGCAAGGACTCGATGAAGAACGAAGCCACCCTCGGCGGCGTCAAGATCGCCGTGCCTCCGACGCTGCTGCTCTCGGCCATCGGACAGATCGACGACGTCCGCGCCGCGGTGACGCCGGACTTCAAGGCCGCCGGCGACCTCGTCTACGCGCTGGGAGAGACCGGGAACCACTGCGGCGCCAGCGAGTACTTCCGGGCCCTCGGCGACGCCCAAGGCCGCACTCCCGAAGCGGGCGGACCGACTCCCTGGGTCGGCGGCAATCCGCCGACCCTCGATCCGGAGGCGACCAAGCCGCTCTATCGGGCCGTCGAGAGTGCCGTCACCCAAGGCCTGGTGCGCTCCGCGGCAACACCCACCAAGGGCGGGCTCGCAGTGGCCCTCGTCCGCTCGGCCCTGGCCGGCGACCTCGGAGTGGAGGTCGACCTCGGGGTGGTTCCGGGCGCCGGCGGCCTCCCCAACGACACCACGCTCTTCGCCGAGTCGAACGGGCGCTTCGTGGTCAGCGTCGCCCCGGATGACGCCGAGCGGTTCGAGAACCTCTTCGACCGCCTGCCCTGCCGACGGATCGGTCGGGTGACGTCGGTCGGACGCCTCGTAGCGCGACGGGAGGCCGACACGGTCGTCGACGTCGAGCTCGACCAACTGCGGCGCGGTTTCCTGGAGGGTCTCTCCGGTGCCTGACGCGCGCGACACGGCCCGGCGCGACGTGCGCGTCCTGGTGATCACCGGCCTCGGACTCAACTGCGAGGTCGAGACCGCCGAGGCCTTCCGGCTGGTGGGCGCGACCCCCGAGATGGTCCACCTGCTCGACCTGCTCGACGGTCGGCGGAAGCTGTCGGACTTCCAGATCGTCGCCTTCCCGGGCGGCTTCGCCTTCGGCGACCACCTCGGCGCCGGGTTCGTCTTTGCCAACAAGATCCGCTGGCTGCTCTACGAGTCGCTGGTCGAGTTCATCGAGGGCGGCGGTCTGGCGATCGGGATCTGCAACGGCTTCCAGACGATGGTCCGCCTCGGCATGCTGCCGGGCTTCGACGGCGACTACCGCACACCCCGGGCCACCCTGGCGCCCAACGACCGGCTAGGCTACTGGGACACCTGGGTCCGGTTGCGCACCGATCCCGAGTCGCCCTGCCTGTGGACGCGAGGCGTCGGAAAGCTCGAGCTCCCCAGCCGCCACGGCGAAGGGAAGTTCCTGGCCGAAAGCCCCGAGATCGTCGAGCGACTCGAAGCGGAGCACCTGATCCCGGTGCGCTACGTGGACGACGACGGCACTCCCACCGAGGCCTGGCCACAGAACCCCAACGGGTCACCCGGCGGCATCGCCGGTGTCTGCGACCCGTCGGGCCGGCTCTTCGGCCTCATGCCCCACCCGGACGCCTTCCTCTTCCCCTTCCAGCACCCGCAGTACTTCCGGCGCAAGGCCAGGTGCGAGGAGCTTCCCACCGAAGGTGGCGGACTCGGCATCTTCCGCAGCGGCGTCGACGCGGCGGCCGGCCTGCTCGACTGAGCGGGGGTCCGAGGCCGACGACGGCCGGCAGGGGCGCCGGCCGCTTCAGGGAGAGGATCTGCTGGGACCGGATCGACACGACCGGCAGGGGCGCCGGCCGCTTCAGGGGAGGGCGTGTGAGAGTTCTGAAGCGGCCGGCCTCCACCTGCCCTGAGCGAGCGAAGCGAGTCGAATGGGTGCCGGCCGTGGAGTCCTCAGGACCGGCGCTCGTAGGTCGTCCTCATGAACTCGAGCCACTCCCCGTCCTCGCCCAGCAGCCGGGAGGTCATCGTGCGACGGTCGGGTCCGACGATCTCGATGATGTCCTGGTAGCGCGTGTCGCTTCCCTCACCCTTCATGTCGGGACCGGTGGTCCCGAGGGTGAGGATCTTGCCCGAAGGATCCAGCTGGCCCTCGTAGATGAACATGTTCGCCATCATCGACCCCGTCCACGTACCGACGAAGCGCCCCTTCAGGGGATCGTAGCCGACGGTCATCAACCACTTCCCGATCTCGCCGCCCAGGTCTCCCTCGCCCTCAGCGACCACCCAGAGGTCGCCGAGCGAGCGCACCGTTTCGGTTCCGTTGGCCAACTGGGTCGCCTCGCCGGCATTCATCTCGCTCTCGACGACCCAATCGCCGAGAAGCTGCTGAAGCCAGGCGTGCTCCGCTGCGGGCTCCGCTTTCATTTCGGGCGAAGCTTAGCAGGGCCCTCGCCGTCGTCAGGCCGAGAGCCCCAGCCACTCCGACGGCTCGTGCTGGTCGGCGACGTGGACCTCGGCCGCCGAGCCCTCCCGGGTGAGCACCTCGCCGATGGTCGCCGCGGCCAACGCCGGGATGTTGTTGGTCCGCGACAGGTGGTAGAGAACGACCATCTCGAGCCGGTCGCTGACCAGATCACGCAGGCCGTGAGCCGCCTCGGCGTTCGACAGGTGGCCGTGGCGCCCCGCGACCCGCTGCTTGAGCGGCCAGGGGTAGGGACCGCGGCGCAGCATGTCGAGATCGTGGTTGGTCTCGAGGATCAGCACGTCGACGTCGCGTAGTGCCGCCCAGGCGAGCTGACTGCGGCAACCGATGTCGCCGACCAGGCCCACCCGTCGACCGTTCCTGTCTTCGACGACCAGTCCGACCGGCTCCCGCGCGTCGTGGGGAATCGCGAACGGCTCGACGACGAAAGCGCCCACCTCCACCGGGCGCCCCGACTCGATCGGCTCGGTCTCGATCTCTTCTCTCGCCTCGAGCCCCGACGCCTCGAGGGTGCCGCGGGTGGCGAAGATCCGCGTACCGTTCCGTTTGGCGAAAACCCGGGCGCCCCTCACGTGGTCGGAGTGCTCGTGGGTCAGCACCATGCCGTCGAAGTCCCCCAGCTCGATCCCCCGCGACGCCATGCGGCGCTCGATCTGCCGGCAGGAGAAACCGGCATCGACGAGGAGCTTGCGCCCATCCGACTCGACCACCACCGCGTTGCCGGAGCTCCCCGAGCCGAGGACCGCGACGCGCAGTGACTCGGAGCCCCAATCCATGGCGAGCTGCACCGGCGCAAGGTATCACCGTTCGGCGCGATGCGCTCGCCAACGGACTAGGGCAGCCCGCCTCTCATCGCCGCACCGTGGCCGCCGTCCCGCTCAGTGGCCGTCCCGCTCACTGGCCGCCATCGATAGGCTCGACGCCGCAATCCACCTTCATGAGACTCGAGCGATGATCGGCGAGACCTTGGCTCGCTACAAGATCCTGTCGAAGCTCGGCGCGGGCGGGATAGGCGAGGTCTACCTCGGGGAGGCCGCCGAGCTATTCCGGCGCTCCGATCCCGTTATCTGGGAATCGATCATCGACACTCTCTCGCGGGCGGTCGTCTCTCGGTCGCCGACCGCGACGCCTGGGTCGACGGGACCCTCGCCCTGACCGACAGCGAACAGCCCTACTGGATCGGCTCCATCTTGGCTCTATTGGGAGAGCATCAAAGCGCTCTCGAGCTGATCGCGGCGTGCGTCGAGCGAGGCTACTGTTCGTAGTCCCCTGATGGAGAGGGATCCGCTTCTCGCCGGTCTCAGGTCCGATCCAGCCGTCGCCGAGCTCTACGCGGAGGTTCGCGACGCCGGACGCGCCTGCCGCGAAGCGTTCCTGGCCCAGGTCGGCGGCTGACGCCGGCCGCGAGGAAGGTGATCCGCGGTGCGAGCCGCGGGGGCGACCCGAGGCTTCAGCGGACGCCGTGGGCAACCTGCCGTGCGGCGAAGCTGTAGGTGCGACCCTGCTCAAGGAGCTCGACCTTCGGCAGGCCGAGGTCCGCGACCTCGCGAGCGATCTTGGCGACGCACGGAGGCTTGAGATGATGCAGAAAGACCGGGCAGTCGTTCTCGAGCTTCTCGAGCTCCCCCGCCATCATCGAGGGAGTCAGGTGATACGAGAGCTCGGCGATCCGCTCGAGATCGTTGTCGAAGCTGGTCTCGAGGAAGATCGCCTGCAGGTTGGGCGTCAGGTTGGCGATCTCCCACAGCCGCACGGTCGGTCCCGTGTCGCTCGACCACAAAACCGCCGCGCCGTCCTGCTCGATGAGGAATCCGAGCGTCGGAACGAGATGGCTCACTGGAATCGGCGTGAAGCGCACCCCTTCGATGGTCACCGGCACCTCCGCTTCGAGCTGATGGAACTTGACCGAAGGGAGGAGATGGTTGGGCAGCCGGCTGAAGTCGGGCCAGGTCGAGTTGTTGAACAGGTGCTGCCGGATGGCGTAGATCGTCGTCGCCGAGGCGTAGACGTTAATCGGCACCCGGCGCTCGAAGATGTTCTCGATGAAGAACGGCAGCGAGTTGGTGTGGTCCAGGTGCGAGTGGGTCAGGACGATCGAATGCACCTCCTCCTGGCGCTTCAGAGAGAGCGTCTGCGTGAGAGAGCCGGCATCGAGCGCAATCCTGTCGTTGATCAAAAGACAGGTCATTCGGCACTCGTCGCTCTCTCCGCCGTAGGCGCCGAGAACCTCTATATCCATGCCGCCGACAAGACTACTAGACGCGCCGGAGAGCGACAGCGGTCGCGGTCACACGGAGCGGCCCGAGCAGCACGCCCAGCGACCCGGGAGCGAGCTTCCGAGGGCTCCCTCGATCAGAAGCGGGGGCCGATCCAGAACGAGGTGGCGAAGCTGTCGGTCAGATCCTCCTCGAAGTTCCAGCGCTTCGAGAAGGCCCAGTTGAAGGGCAGACCGAAGAGGTCCACCGAAATGCCGAATCCGTAGGACGAGACGCAGTCCTGGAGCTTGCCGTCCTCGTAGCAGGTCCATGGCTCTCTGGCGACGTCCTCGTGCACGTCGCGGAAGTAGGCGCCGCCGACGTCGAGAAAGACCCAGGTCGACAGCCGCTGCGCGTTGAGGAAGTAGAGCGGCAGCTGGGCGAGGATCGGCACCCGCAGCTCGAGGTTGGTGTAGAAGCCGCGATCACCGGCGATCGAACGGAAGTCGAAGCCGCGCACGGTGTCCAGACCACCGAAGTAGATCGGGGTCTGGGCCTCCCCGGAACCCACGTGTCCCCAGCCGCGAAAGGCGACGTTGACCCGCGAGCCGATGGGAAAGTAGCGACGGTAGTCGAGCGTGGCTCCGGTATACAGCGTGCTGCTGTCGCCCTGCTGGCGATCGGTGTTGGGGGCGTAGCTACCGCTCAGCCGCCAGCGGCCGCCGGTGTGCATTCCCCAGATGCCCGCCACGGTGCTGTCGCCAACGATCGAGGCCTGTGCGAACGGGTAGTTGTCGTCTCGCGGCTCGACGACCGGTACGAAGCCTACTTCCTCCCCCGTTTCGGGATCGATGAACGGAGCGCTCGACACGAAGTCGATCTCACGGAAAGCGTAGCCGACACCGAGCTCGACCCGCTTGTTGAAATCGATCGGGTAGATCCCCGAGGCGACGACGCCGGTCTCGCTGTATAGCTGACGCTGCCCGATGTCGCCATCCCTCTCGCGGAAGACCCAGTAGTCGTTCTTGTCGTACAGGCGGTACATCCGCTGCAAGCGCTTCGACTGGTTGATGTAGGCGATGTCGAAGTCGCGGAAGCTCTCCACCGACTGGAAGTAGCCGAGGATGCGCCGATCGCCCAGATAGTCGGTGAACGAGACGCCGATGGCGGCGATGAAGGTCTGATCGTCCGAGATGCCGATGGTGCCGCCGAAGACGTTCTCGAGGAAGAACCGCTTGCCGCCGTAGTTCTCGGTATTGCCGTCGTCGAGCGCCACTTCGATGGCCGGCTCGAAGACCGGCAGATCGGCCGCGGTGACGGTTCTCCCCTCCGCGTCCATCGCGGTCTCGGCGTCGATCACCGTGGGCTCGGTGATCGGATCGGCCAGGTCGAGCCGATAGAGATCGTGCATGCCCTTCCAGAAAGCCGTATAGACGAGGCTGTCCGGACCCGTCGGATCGGCCAGCACGGTCGGCATGTAGCAGCCGGTCACGGCGTTGGTGTGCTGCACCGTCTCCCCGGTCTCGAGGTCGATGCTGTGGATGTTGTTGGCACCCGACCAGTCCGAGGTGTAGTAGACCCTCTTCCCGTCCGGCGAATAGACGGGATCGTTCTCGTCCGACTCGCCGTGGGTGATCTGGTAGCGCACCGACGGGTTGTCGACCTCGATCCGGAAGAGCTTGTCGAAATCACCGATCGTCGAGGTGAAGACGATCGACTTTCCGTCCGGGGAGTACGTCGGAGCGCCGTCGAAGACGGCGTCCTGGGTCACCGGCGTGGTCTCCTCCGTGCTCAGGTCGACCTCGAAGATGTCGAACTGCCCGTCGCGATGGCCCTGGAAGGCGATCTTGGTGCCGTCGGGGCTCCAGGCCGGGGAGAGCGGCTGGTCGACCGGGATCTCGATGCGGCGGATCTGCTTGCCCTTGAGCACGTCGATGAGCAGGAGGTCGCGAACGCCCTCG
Organism: Candidatus Multivoradales bacterium; assembly: GCA_965223875.1. GTDB lineage: Bacteria > Acidobacteriota > Thermoanaerobaculia > Multivoradales > JAHEKO01 > CBDCXS01. The sequence goes on from OZ245024.1 coordinate 2,030,288, forward strand.
CGACGGATGAACACCGCCACCGCGTTGCCGTCGGGAGAGAACGTCAGGTCGCGACCGGTCTTGCGTCCGAGCTGCCCGACCTCCTGGGCGACGATGTATTGGTAGTCGCTGGTGTAGCCCTTGGTGAGGTTCTTGATCATCTCGCGCGTCTTCACGTCGAGGAGCACCACGTCGACGTCCTTGCCGTCCTGCATGATCGCGGCGACCAGGTCGCCCGAAGGCGAGGCGGCGGGCGACGCCAACCAGCGCGGCTTGCGGCTACGCGTGGCGAAGGGCCGGCCGAAGTCCCCGGGCTCGCCGGTCTTGATCAGCTCCGGCAGGTACTTCTGGCGCAACCAGCGGCGGAAGTCGGAGTTGAAGTCCTCCGCCGACATGAAGAACGTCCGCTCGACCGCCGCGCCGACGCGAGCACCCAGCGTGTTGCGCAGCTCGATCAGGAACTCCTGCACTCCCTCCTTGCCCCATCGCTCCTCGATGAAGTCGAAGAAGGCGTGGCCGTAGCGATAGGCGAAAAAGCCGCCGAAGTTGGCGGTGATCGGCGGCAGCTGATCGTTGACCACCGCATCGCGCAGGTACATCTTGTCGCGCGCCGACTCGTCCTGGGCGAAGTAGCTGGCCATCCCCTCGTTGATGTACTGGGGCGCCATCTGAGTGATGCCCCTGCCGGCGCTGCCGCCGTAGAGCACGTGATACTGGAAGATGTGCGTCAGCTCGTGGAGCATCAGCTCCATGAGCTCGGAGTCCGGTAGGTCGATCGGCATGACCATCCGGTTGCGCATCGACGTGGCGAACGCTCCGGTGCCCTCGGGGATGTAGTTCTGGATGACGTTGGTCTGCTGGAACTCGGCGTGGGTGCGGTAGATGATGAGCGGCGTCGGTTCCTTGATCTGGTAGTCGAACTCGCGCGACAGATGGTCGTAGGCGCTCTCCGCGAACGAGACGAGCTTCTGCAGCGACTCGGCCTCGTCGGTGTAGTAGTAGACGTCGAAATGGGTCGAGTGGTAGATCGACCAGTCGAAGTTCCGGTAGCGGATCTTCGGGTTCTTGCCGAAGAATCCGTAGTACTGCGCCTCACCGGCATGCGGAGCCGACAGCAACCCGGCGAAGGCGAGTGCCACGACGAGCGAGCGGGTTGACATCCGATTCACGTTGACCTCCAGCTGGTAGCCCGCGAGTCCGTCCGGGGCCGATGGATCAATCTGTGTAGATGGTTCGTCGGGCCTCGATTCGCCGCTGCGCGAAGATCCCGGAGATGCGGTCCTCCAGCGCGTAGAGATTGGCGAACATGCCCTGGATCGGATCGGCGTCGCCCTGATCGATCTGGCGGAAATCCTTGAAATTGTCCGAAAACAGGATCTCGCCGTTCTGACCGTCGAAGACCTGCAGAACGATGTCGAACTCGAAGCCCGTGTTCTCGACCAGGACCTGGCGGAAGTAGGTCCGGCCGTCGTAGGGCGAGTTGTACTCCTCGGTGCGGTAGCCACTGCGATCCTGGACGTCGAAGTCGAGACTGCAGCCGATGATCAGGTCGGCCTGCGTACGCTCGCCGACGAAAGCCCAGAAGTCCGGATCTCTCGACAGGGCGTCGAGGTCGTAGGTCGGATAGTCGAGCGGCCCCGCCTCGATGTACTTGAGCGGCGTACGGCGGGTCACCAGGCGCGACACGTAGCGCTCGAACTCCCGCTGGACGTCGGCCTCGTTGGCGCTCTCCTGCCCTTCGTCGCTGACCACCATGCAGGGTGCGATGGTGATCGAGTTGCGGCCGACGAGGTCGATCTGCGCCCGCACCGGGAGCAGCAGGCGAACCTCGAACGTCCCGGCGGAAAGCCCCGAGCCGAGCGGCATGGCGGCGAGCGCCAACAGCATGACGAGTGTCCGGCGCCTCATCGGCCGTCCTCCTCGACAGGGGTCGCACTGCCGCCGTCGGGATCCGGCTCATCGGTCGGCGGCGCGCCGGGCTCGGCGGTCGCCGCGACCTCCGCGGCCGGCTCTTCCTCTTTCGCCCCTTGGGGCCGGAAGCTCTGGTAGAACTCCGCGAACCGGGAGTAGTTGGCCCGCAGGTCGTCCTCCTTGGGACCGGCCCTGAGCGCCTTCTGGTAGGCCTCGAGCGCCTCGTCGAACAGACCCAGAGCCTCGAAGCTCACCGCGACGTTGTTGAGAATGCGCGGATTGTCCGGGTCGAGGCGGGCGGCCTGCTGGAACCTGAACAGCGCCTCCTTCCAGAGGCCCCGGCGCGCCATGTCGGCCCCGAAGTCCATCTGCTTCTCGGCCGGCGTATCGCCGGCCCAGGCGGGAACGACACCGGCAGCGGCGACGAGCAGCGCGGCGGCCAGCGAAAGTTGGAGCCACCTCGGGCGGGTGGCTCTGCGCAGTGCTCGGCGAGCTCTCGAAGCTGCCGCGATCTGGTTCGTCATGTTCTCCAAAGCACCGCCGTCAGCGGCGTCCAGCAGTATATACGAGCGGCAGCGGCGTCAGATTCCCGCCCCACCTGCCCTTGAGATTCGATGTCGTCGGCCTCCATCATCCCTAGGCGGGCCCCTGGTGCAAGACCGATGCCTCCCCTGCCGGCAGCCCGGCGCACCCTTTGAGCGGTCGCGGCCGTCCTTTCCGTCCTCTGTTCATGTCAGGACGTCTCGTGACGGGTACAAGCCAACGAAGTCGAGACCGCACCCTTCTCGTCGCGCTCAACACGCGGCTCGATCTGCGCCGCGACGCGGTCATCCGCCTGGCGCTCCGGCGGGAGCTGTGGTCGTCGGGCGGCGCGACAGTCACGGGCCGTCTGGCCGCCAGGGTGGGAGTCGCCAAGGCGACCCTCGTCGAGGCGCGTGCCCTCGCCGCCGATGCCGAGCGGCTGGCCGCCGCCGAGCTCCGGGCGGCCGAATCCGCCGGCGCGCGTGTCGTCACAATGGTCGACCCCGACTACCCACCGGCTCTCACCGACCTCGAGCTACCACCTCCGGTTCTCTATCTACGCGGGAGACTGCCCGACACTCCGGCACTGGCTATCGTCGGCTCACGCCGAGCGGACGACTACGCGCTCGAAGCGGCTCGCACCTTCGCCAGGGATCTTGCGGCCAGCGGCATGACCGTCGTCTCCGGCCTGGCGCGCGGTGTCGACGCCGCCGCCCATCGCGGCGCCCTGGCCTCGGAGCGCGGCAACACCGTCGCCGTCCAGGCGTGCGGAGCCGACCTCGTCTACCCGCGCCGGCATCGTCGCCTGGCGGAGGAGATCGTCGGTCGCGGGGCCCTCGTCACCGAGTTCCCGATCGGTACCCAACCGGTGGCTCGCAACTTCCCCGTGCGCAACCGCATCATCGCCGCGCTCTCTCTCGGCACTCTCGTCGCGCAGGCGGCACGTCGCTCCGGGACGCTCATCACCGCCCGCCTGGCGCTCGAGCTCGGCCGGGAGGTCTGGGCCATCCCCGGCTCGATCTACCGTCAGCGCGCGACTGGCGCCAACGAGCTGATCCGCGACGGCGCCACGATCGTCCTCGAGCACCGCGACGTCCTCGAGTCACTCCCTCTCGGCGTCCGGGATCGACTAGTCGAGACGGCCCCTCGACAGAAGGCGGCGACGTCCGCATCGATACCCGACGGGCCCGCCGGCAGCGTTCTCGAAGTGCTCACCGAGAACACGTCGATGCCACCGGATGCGCTCGCAGCGGCCACTTCGCTGGATGTCGCGGAGGTACTCGCGGCACTGGCCGAGCTCGAGCTTCGCGGCCTCGTGCGGCGCCGTCCCGGGCCCGTCTTCCGGCTGGCCCAGCCTCCGTAGGCCGAACTGCCCTCGGATCGGCTCTGCCTCCGACTATCCCTCCTCGTCCTGTTGCTCTCGCCACTGCTGGAAGTACTGAAACACCCTCCATTCGTTTCTCAGATCCCGAAAGTGATCTAAAGCCTCTCCTCCCCAATGATCCCCGCCTCTCAACCATCGATCCGCAATCTCATCCAACGAAAGCCCCCTGACTACGAACAGATCACCGAACACTTCGCCACCGGCGGCCAGCTCGCTGCCCAAGATCGGAAATGGCGGCGACAGACCGAGCAGCTGCACACGCAGCGTCTGGTCGCAAGGGTTGTAGCCTCGGTCAAAGAACCTGACGAATTCGTGCGCCTCTTCCTCTGCTTGCGCTTCCGCATGTTCACGAGTATGAGCTCTGACAAGAACGACTCTCTCCTCGATCTTGAGATAGTCATCGAAGTCATGATCGCAATGAGAATCTTCATCGTCGACCGCTCTGATGTTGTAGAGACTTCTGACAGTGAACCAGCTGTCCGTGGTCATTGCCTTGGCACCTCCCTGCAGGATCTTCAACTCCTGTGATTCCACCTGGCCGGCCTAGAAGCTCCACGGGTTGCAGGTGACCCTATACGTAGAGCACCCACAAGTACCAGGCACATACAGGTTCCAGGGTCCTCCTCTGTCACTGTGATGGCGTCTGAAGGAACCTCTTCCGCCTCGGGTCACAGGAGGGCGCGGGTGCGACCTATTCCAGACCCACCACCTGAACCGCAACGCTGGTCTCGCAGTTCACCATCGAGAGAGCTTCGAGCCAACACTGATCCGGCTTGAGTTCAAGTTGCGCGAAGCCCCGTCCCTCACCATCGACGATGACGAAGGTCGGCGGCAGCCTGAGGGGCTCGCCGACCTCGAACTCGGCTCCAGAGCAGACCGGACCACCCTTGATGAAGCCGTTCGTGTTGGCCGCCGCGACGATGGCGACCTCGGAGTTGGGCGGAGCGTTGATGAGGCTCGCCGTAACCTGGCCGGGGCAGGGACCGTCTGCCTCAAGGTAGATTCCCGGGCCTGCATGGCGTTGGGCGAAGATATCTCTGAAGAAGGGTACCGGCCTCTCCCAGGTGACGACGAACCTCCCGTCATGGCCGGCCGCGATGTCCGAGTCCCCTCCAGAGTCGGTTACCTGGAACTCTCCGCCGACGGGGCTCCCAGAGGGGTCATAGCGTTGGCCGACGATGGCTTGGGAAACACCCGGCTCCCGGGTGCTCCACGTGACCACGAAGCTCTCGTCGCGCTCCGAGGCGACTCGTGGCCGCGTCTGGTATTCCCTCGGGTTGGTGTTGACCCTGAACTCTTCACCGAGCGGAGCGCCTGAGTTGTCGAAGCGTTGTCCAACAATGCCGGCCTTGCCGCCTTCTCGCCCAGGACTCTCCCAAACCACGACGAAGTCCCCACTCGCGCTCGCGGCCACCGACGCGAACTGCTGCCTGCCGGTGGTGTAGGTGTTGATCTGAAACTCCTCTCCAAGGAGGATTCCTGAGCTGTCGAGGCGCCGCCCAAAGATGCCGTACCCACTGCCGTCTTGGCCCGTCCAGACCACAACGAAATCTCCACGGTCGCTGGAGGCGATCGCGGGTACAGACTGCCAACCTGTCGTATAGGTGTTGACCTGGAACTCTTCACCGAGCGCGATGCCGGAGCCATCGAAATGCTGACCAAAGACACCAGCACCCGAGCTCCCATATGGCGAGGAGCTCGCCCAGACCACGACGAAGTTCTCGGAAGGACCAATGGCCAGTTGGGGAAAGAGCTGGCTCCCGGTAGTGTAGCTATTGACGCGGAACTCGCCGCCGAGACGCTCGCCGTCCGCCCCGAGACGCTGGGCGAGGATGTCGGTGCCGTTCCACACAACGACAGAGCGACCGCTCGCGCCAACGGCGGCATCGAGCCTCATGGTGAAGTTGTTCAGGGTGCCCGAAGTGTTGATCTTGAACTCGGCCCCGAGCGGATTGCCTGAAGCATCGAACCTCTGCCCTTTGACCCCACCCCAGGGGTCAAAGCGTGGGCCACCCCAGACGATGATGAACGTCCCCGCTGGTCCGATAGCGACCTGCGGACTCCACTGCTGTCCGCTAGTGTAGGTGTTGACCAGGAACTCCTCGCCTACGGGTACTGGCTCCTGCGCCACGGCGGTAGCCCGGGCGACGAGGGAGAGCAGAACGGCGACACTGGCGCGGGTCACTAATCGCATGGCTCCTCCCGCGGGAGCCCGAAGGAGCGATGCTCCCGTGCATTCGGAAGCGAAACGGCGCACGCCGCATCTCCTGACCGTGGCTCCTGGATACTCACCAACGCTAGCATGAGTCGGGCGGGGTTCACCGGAGGCTCCGAGCCTTGAGATGGGCCTGTGCAGTACAACGCGGGTCAAGCCCATGACGACAGCGCCGGGGCTGATCGACCGCTCGAGCTCGCCGACAGGGCCTTCAAGACGGCTGCGCTTCCTGGAGGCGATGCACATCGAGAACCGCTGAACCGGTGAGCTACCGGGCCCGAAGGTCGGGCCTGGTGCGCCCCACACCGCGACGTCACCTCCGGGTGGCGCCCCTCCCTGGATCGAGCCGCCGTCAGAGTGGGGCTGCTTCGCCGCACCGAGCGGACAGCTGTGGGATCCGCGGTTGACGGCGCCGTCCACTTCCACCAAACTCGGGCGCCGAACCGCTCTGGAGCCGCGCGCCGCCGAGCGCCCCCCGACCGAACGAACCCCTCCCGGAGCCACTGGAGTCCAGTTCATGAGCTCTCTTGTCGTCGTAGAGTCACCTGCAAAAGCCAGAACCCTGGAGCGAATTCTCGGCTCGGGATACGCGGTCGAGGCCAGCTACGGGCATGTCCGCGACCTGCCCTCGAGCGCCGACCAGATCCCGGCGAAGGTCAAGAAGGAGCCGTGGGCGCGACTGGGCGTCAACCTCGAGAACGACTTCGAGCCGCTCTACATCGTCCCTCAGGACAAGAGCAAGCACATCAAGACGCTCAAGAGCGCACTGGCCGGCGCCGATGAGCTGCTGCTCGCCACGGATGAAGATCGCGAGGGCGAGAGCATCAGCTGGCATGTCGTCGAGCTGCTCAAGCCCGAGGTGCCGGTTCGACGCATCGTCTTCCACGAGATAACCGACGAGGCGATCCACGAGGCGCTGGAGCAGCCCCGGGAGATCGATGAGAACCTGGTGCGTGCCCAGGAGAGCCGGCGGATCATCGACCGGCTGTTCGGCTACCAGCTCTCTCCCCTGCTCTGGAAGAAGGTCGGCAAGGGACTCTCCGCCGGACGCGTCCAGAGCGTCGCGGTGAGGCTCTGCGTGCTCCGCGAGCGCGAGCGCCGCGCCTTCCACCGGGCCACCTACTGGGATGTCGAAGCCGAGTTCGAGCACGCCGGCGTCGAGTTCAAGGCCCGGCTGGTCCGGCTCGCCGACCGCAGGATCGCCAACGGCCAGGACTTCGACGCGGCGACCGGTCGGCTGAAGGCCAAGTCCGCCTCGCTCTGGCTCGAGGACGCGGCTTCGGCGCAGGCGCTGATGGAGCGTTGGGAGCGCCCCTGGCGGGTCTCCTCGGTCGAGCAGAAGCCGTTCAGTCGCAAGCCCTACCCGCCGTTCACGACCTCGACGCTCCAGCAGGAGGCCTACCGCAAGCTTCGCTTCTCGGCGCGGCACACGATGCGAGTCGCCCAACGGCTCTACGAGGGCATGGACCTCGGCGGTGGGGAGCGAACCGGACTCATCACCTACATGAGAACAGACTCCTTCCACCTCGCCGACCGGGCGCTGGCCGAGGCACAGGACGTCATCGTCCAGCGCTACGGCAGCGAGTTCACCGACGGGCCGCGTCGCTACAAGACGAAGTCGAAGGGTGCTCAGGAGGCCCACGAGGCGATCCGGCCCACCGAGATCCGCCGTCATCCGGACTCCCTCAAGGGCGTCCTCAACGACGACGAGATGGCCCTCTACGGGCTCATCTGGAAGCGCACGGTCGCCAGCCAGATGTCCGAGGCCCGGTTGAAGAGGACGACGATCGAGATCACCGCCTCCGCCTCGACGCAGCCCGACGAGAACGACGGGGCGGCCGGCGACGGCATCTTCTCGGCGGCCGGAACAACGGTCGAGTTCGCCGGCTTCCTGGCCGCCTACGAGGAGGGTCGCGACGAGCCCCAGCGACGGCGCGATCGCGACGTGCTCCTGCCGGCTCTGCGGACCGGCGACGAGTGCGATCCGAGCGCGGTCAACGCCAAGAGCCATGAGACCTCGCCGCCGGCCCGCTACACCGAGGCGAGTCTGGTCAAGAAACTCGAGGCGGAGGGCATCGGGCGACCCTCGACCTACGCCGCGGTCCTCGACACGATCCAGCGGCGAGGCTACATCTCGAAGCGCAGCGGCGCGCTCGTCCCGACGTTCACCGCGCACGCCGTGACGAGTCTGCTCGAGGCGCATTTCGCCGACTACGTCGACATCGAGTTCACCGCCCGCATGGAGCAACAGCTCGACGACATCGCCACCGGCGAGCTTCCATGGAAGGAACAGCTCGAGAGCTTCTACTTCGGTGACGGCGCCGGGCGGCCGGGACTCGAGAAGCAGATCGCGACCCAGGAGCCGACCATCGAGTATCCGGCGATGGAGGTCGGACGTTTCCCCGACAACGGGGCTCCGATCGTCGTTCGCATCGGCCGGTTCGGCCCCTACCTCCAGGTCGTCGGAGAGGGGGACGAGAAGATCTCCGCCTCGCTGCCGGAGGACCTGGCACCTGCCGACCTCACCGAGGACGTCGCGCTCGAGATCATCGCCCGGGCCCAGCGGGGCTCGCACCTGCTCGGGCACGATCCCGACGGGATGGCGGTGTACCTGGCCCACGGGCGCTTCGGTCCCTACGTCCAGCTCGGCGAGACCCCCGAGCGCGGCTCGAAGGAGCCCAAGCCCAAGCGCGCCTCGCTGCCGAAGGAGGCCAGCGAGGAGGAGGTCACCCTCGACCAGGCGCTGGTCTGGTTGTCGCTGCCACGAACTCTCGGAGAGCACCCCGACAGCGGTGACGAGGTCGTCGCCGCCTCGGGCCGCTACGGCCCCTTCCTGCGTTGCGGCAAGGAGACCCGCTCGCTGCCGAAGGAAGACGACATCTACACCGTCGGGCTGGAGCGCGCCCTCGAAGTTCTCGCTCAGCCGAAGCGCGGTCGCGGCCGGGGCTCTTCGTCCCGCAAGGTGCTCAAGGAGCTGGGCAAGGACGGTCAGGGCAACGAGGTGCAGCTCCTCGACGGCTTCTACGGGCCCTACCTGACCAACGGCGAGCTGAACGCCAGCCTGCCCAAGGGCACCAACACGGACGAGCTGACGCCCGAAGACGCCCTGCGGCTCCTCGCGGAGCGCGGCAAGCCGCCGAAGAGAAAGCGCAAGAAGTCCTGAACCCCCTGAAGCGGCCGGCGTCCCTGCCGGCCGTAGGTAGGCGATGGGGCAACGGCCGGCAGACCGCGCCCTCCGTTCGAGCGCACGCCGGCCGCATCAGGCGGGGTCTTCCTATAATCCGATCCATGACGGACGTCTCGAACCCCGTGACCGTCGTCGGGGCAGGGCTCGCAGGCTGCGAGTGCGCCTGGCAGCTCGCCGAGCGGGGAGTGCCGGTGCGACTCCACGAGATGCGCCCGGAGCGCTCGACGGCGGCCCACAAGACCGGCGATCTCGCGGAGCTGGTGTGCAGCAACTCCCTGCGCAGCGACGATCCCGAGCACGCCGCCGGCCTGCTCAAGCGTCAGATGGAGCGCCTCGACTCGTTGATCATCCGCTCCGCCCGCCTGTCGGCCGTTCCGGCGGGCGGTGCCCTGGCCGTCGACCGCGAACGCTTCGCCGCCTCCGTCACCGGCGCACTCACCGAGCACCCGATGATCGAGATCGTCCGCGAGGAGGTGACGAGCATTCCCGACGGCGAGGCCGTGCTCGCCACCGGACCGCTGACCTCACTGGACCTCACCGCGCGGCTCGAGGAGCTGCTCGGCTCCGAGTACCTCTACTTCTACGACGCCATCGCGCCGATCGTCGACGCCGAGAGCCTCGACTGGAGCAAGCTCTTCTGGGCCTCGCGCTACGGCAAGGGTGACGGGGCCGACTACCTCAACGCACCGCTCGACAAGGAGCAGTACCTGGCCCTCCACCGGGCGCTCGTCGAAGCCGAGGTGCTGCCGCTGCACGACTTCGAGAAGGCTCTCTTCTTCGAGGGTTGCCTGCCGATCGAGGAGATGGCGCGTCGCGGTGTCGACACGCCGCGCTTCGGCCCGATGAAACCGGTCGGCCTCGAGGCTCCCGACGGGTCGAGACCCTGGGCGGTCGTCCAACTGCGTCAGGAGAACCTGTCACGCTCTCACCTGAACCTCGTCGGCTTCCAGTCGCGACTCAAGTGGGACGAGCAGAAGCGGGTGCTGCGCATGATCCCCGGACTCGAGAGCGCCATCTTCGTGCGGCTCGGCCAGGTCCATCGCAACACCTTCGTCAACTCCCCGATACACCTCGACCCGATGTACCGGATCAGGAAGGCACCGCGACTCCGTCTCGCCGGCCAGATCACCGGGGTCGAGGGCTATCTCGAATCGGCGGCCACGGGACTGGCGATCGGTCTCTACATGGCGCTCGAGCGATCGGGCACCCAGCCCTCGCCGCTGCCGGCCGCAACGGCTCTCGGCGCGCTGTCGCGCCATCTGACCGAATCGAACCCGAAGAACTTCCAGCCGGCGAACATCAACTACGGACTCTTCCCCGAGCTCGACGGCCGCTACCCGCGCCGGGAACGGCGGGGAGCCCACGCGCGGAGGGCCGCCGAGGAGCTCGACGCCTGGACCGCCGCACACGGTCTGGCGACTCTGCCGGCCACCGTTCCCTGAGCCAGACACCTTGCGTCGCCTGATCCATCGTTTCCTCGAGCACCTGACGCACGAGCGGTCCCTGTCGCCCAACACCGTGCGGGCCTACGAGGGCGACCTCTTGCGTTTCCTCGATTTCCTGGCGCTCGACTATCTGGGCTGCGAGCCCGGCGAGGTCGAACCGGGCGCCGTCGATCCGCTGGCGGTGCGCTCCTTTCTCGCCCACCTGTCGCGCCAGGGGGTCGGCCGCAAGAGTCAGGGTCGAGCCCTTTCGGCCGTCCGCGGCCTGTTCCGATTCGCCTGTCGCGAAGGTGCGGTCGAGGCCAACCCGGCCGAGACGATCCGCACCCCGAAGAGCGGGCAGCACCTCCCCCGCCATCTGCGTCCGGGAGAGATCGAAACCCTGATCGAGGCCGCCGACGGAAGCGATTCCCTGGCCCGCCGCGACCGCGCCATCCTCGAGCTCCTCTATGCCGCCGGCCTGCGTGTCAGCGAGCTGGTGAGCCTCGACTGGGGCGACATCGACCGCGGCGGTCGCGTTCTGCGCGTCATCGGCAAAGGGGGCAAGGAGCGGATGGTTCCCTTCGGCGCTCCGGCCGCCGCGGCGCTCGAGAGCTGGCTCGACGCCTGGGACGACAAGGCGATCGAGCCCTGGAGCGTGGAGCAGCCGGTGTTTCTCAACAACCGAGGGGGACGCCTGACGGCCCGCTCGGTCCGGCGGATCGTCGACCGTTACGTCGAGGCCTCGCGCATCGCGCCGGGCGTTCATCCGCACACGTTGCGCCATACCTTCGCCACCCATCTGCTCGAAGGCGGAGCCGACCTCCGAGCCATCCAGGAGCTTCTCGGCCACGCCTCGCTGGCGACCACCCAGCGCTACACGCATCTCGAGATCGAGCGACTGCTCTCGGTCTACCGCGAGTCCCATCCGCGCGCCCGGGGCGACGAGTGAGCGGCGAGCCGCAGCGATTCGGCTGCACCCCCGGAGGCCAGATCGCCTCCGGACGGAAGCGCCTGCGGTGGATTCTTCTCCTCGTCGGCCTCTTCGCTCTCGCGGTTGCCGTTGTCGCCGCCGCGACAGGCCGGACAGTGCCGGCCCTGCTCGCCGGCGGCGCCGGCCTGCTGGCTCTCTTCGCCCGCCGGATGAGCGGTGATCTCGATCCGATCGGACTCGAGCTCGCCGGCGATCGGCTGGTGATCCGTATGCGGCGCCAGCACGAGGTCGTGCCGATTCGAGGCGCCGGCGTGCGCCGGCTCGACGGCGACGAGATCGAGCACCTGGGCCGCCTCGCCACCGTGGGCGGGATCACCGCGGGTACGGGCGGCTTCGACTCGCACCGCCTGGGGGAGCTCGATCTCTACGCCTCGGAGCTCTCGAACGCCGTTCTCATCGATCGCGGCGAGACCGGTGCCGTGGTCACTCCGGACGAGCCGGAGAGGTTCGTCGAGGCGCTCCGCAGAGCCGGCGCCGACAACTCCTGAAGCTGCCGACAGCGCTTCCGACCGGCACACATCCCGCGACCCGCGGCGCCGCACACGGACGACCCATTCAAGCTACAATCGCGAGCGCATGAGCGAGATGCGGAGCACCACGATTCTGCTCGTTCGCCGCGACGGCAAGGTCTGCATGGCCGGCGATGGACAGGTGACCTTCAACAACACGGTCATCAAGTCCCAGGCGAGCAAGGTCAAGACGGCCGGCAAGGGCAGCGTCCTGATCGGCTTCGCCGGGGGCGCCGCGGACGGTCTGGCGCTGTTCTCCCGCTTCGAGAGCAAGCTCGAGGAGTACGGAGGCAATCTCGAGCGCGCCGTGGTCGAACTGGCCCGGGACTGGCGGACCGACCGAGTGCTGAGACAGCTGCAGGCGCACATGATCGTCGCCGACGCCGGAAAGAGCTTCCTGGTCTCGGGCAACGGCGACCTGCTGCAGCCCGACGATGACGGGCTCCTGTCGATCGGCTCGGGCTCGACGTCGGCGATGGCGGCGGCACGGGCGCTGCTTCGCCACACCGAGCTCTCGGCCCGCGAGGTCGTCGAAGAGGCGATGGCCATCGCCGCCGGCATATGCGTCTTCACCAACGACCGGCTGACGATCGAGGAGATCTGACCCGGAATGTCGGCGTCCACCCCCGAAGCGGTTTCCAGGAACCTCGAGGATCTGGTACCGCGACAGATCGTCGCCTGGCTCGACAACTACATCGTCGGCCAGCACGACGCCAAGCGTGCCGTGGCGATCGCGCTGCGCAACCGCTGGCGACGCCAGCAGGTCCCGTCCCCGCTCGCCGAAGAGATCCTGCCCAAGAACATCCTGATGATCGGACCGACCGGCGTCGGCAAGACCGAGATCGCCCGCCGGCTCGCCAAGCTGGCCGAAGCCCCATTCATGAAGGTGGAGGCGTCGAAGTTCACCGAGGTCGGCTACGTCGGGCGCGACGTCGAGTCGATCGTGCGCGACCTGACCGAGATCGGCATCGCCATGGTCAAGAAGGAGAAACGCGACGCCGTCCAGGAGGCCGCCGAGCGAGCGGCCGAGGATCGACTCCTGAAACTGCTGGTTCCCGGCGTGCCGCCGCCCACCAACCCTCCACCCGCCGGTGTCGCCTCCGACCCCCAGGCCGACTTCCAGGCGACGCGCGAGAAGTTCCGCGAGCGGCTGCGGGCCGGCAAGCTCGATTCGAGGACGGTCGAGATCGAGGTCGAGGACGCCTCGGCACCGAGTCTCGAGATGTTCACCCCTCAGGGAGTCGAGGAGGTCGGAATCAACCTGAAGGACATGATGCCCGGCATGTTCGGACGGCGGCAGAAACAGACCGTCACCGTGGCACAGGCGAAAGAGATCCTGGCGCAACAGGAGGCCGAGAAGCTCATCGACCGGCAGGCTGTGAGCAAAGAGGCCCGCGACCGGGTCGAGCAGGGCGGCATCGTCTTCCTCGACGAGATCGACAAGATCGCCGGGCGCGAGTCGGCGTCGGGCCCGGACGTCTCGCGCGAGGGGGTGCAGCGCGATCTGCTACCCATCGTCGAGGGCACGACCGTGGCCACCAAGCACGGTCCGGTGAAGACCGATCACATCCTGTTCATCGCCTCGGGCGCGTTCCACGTCTCGCGCCCCTCCGATCTCATCCCGGAGCTCCAGGGCCGTTTCCCCATCCGTGTCGAGCTGCAGGCCCTGACCGCCGAGGACTTCGCGCGGATCCTGACCGAACCGGAGAACGCGCTGACCAAGCAGTACAGTGCCCTGCTGGCGACGGAAGGCGTCGAGCTGAGCTTTTCCGACGACGCGATCGCCGCCCTCGCCGACCTGGCGGTCGATGTCAACACCCGCACCGAGAACATCGGCGCCCGGCGCCTGGCCACGGTCCTCGAGCGGCTGCTCGAGGACGTCTCCTTCGAGGCTCCGGACATGCAGGGCGTCCAGCTCGAGATCGATCGCGCCTACGTCGACAAGGCACTCTCGGACATCGTCGAGGACCAGGATCTCAGCCGCTATGTCCTCTGAGCGCCTTCGGAGCGGCCGCCACGTGCGCGCCACCGGTCTCGTCTGGGTCCTCGCGCTGGCGTTGACCGCCTCTCTCGCCTGCGGCCGCAAGGAAGACCCGAAGCCGCCGCCGCGCAAGAACCCCGCAAAGACCCGCGACCTCAAGGTCTCGCAACGCGGCACCGACCTGGTCCTGACGATGGGCTACCCCTCCGCCACCGCCGGCGGCCAGGCACTCGCCGGAATCGACCGCGTCCGCGTCTTCCAGTACAGCCGTCCCGCACCCGAGTTCATGGAGCAGGAGCTCCCTGCCCAGAGCTCCCTGATCGGCGGCGAGGAGGGCGCGGCGACCGAGGTCGAAACCGCGGTCGAGGACGCCGGCGAGGTGGAGGTCGAGGCGATCGAGCCTGAAGGCCCCGAGTCGGAAAGGCCCGAGTCGGCAGACCCGGAGCAGGAATCCACCGAAGGCGACGGCGAGGGCGAAGAGGAAGCCGAGGAAGGCGCCGAAGAACCGGCCGAGCCCAACAAGTACCTGAACATCATGGTCGACCCCGAGCAGTTCCGGAAGGGCTCCGAGGAGGTCCTCGTGCTCGAGGGCGACGCCCTCGACGCCGCGGTCATCGGAGGTCGCATCGTCGTCAGCGTGCCGATCACGGAGATCACGACCGAGCCGCCGACGGCCTACACCTTCCAGGCCAGGACCACCGCAGGACCTCTCGAGTCCCGCGGGTCGAATACCGCCTCGTTTGTGCCGCTTCCACCGCCCTCGACGCCGACCGGCGTCGAGGCGACCCCCGAGCCCGGAGGTGTCCGCCTCAGGTGGGAGGCCGCTCCCGAGGAGGACGAGATCCTCGGCTACCAGATCTACCGCAAGGCGCCGCTGGCGACCCTCTACGGCGAGTCCATCGGGGATGTACCGCCGGATCGCCTGGACTACATCGATCGCAGCGCACGCTTCGGAGCGAAGTACGTCTACGCCGTGACCGCGATCGGAATGCGTGCCCCATTGATCGAGAGCGCCCTCGGAGGCGAGGTCCAGATCGCTTTCCGCGACGACTTCGCGCCGGCCCCACCGCGCGGCCTGGTGGTTCTGGCCGAGGTCGGCAGCACCCGGGTCGTCTGGGAGATCGGCCGTGAGGCCGACATCGCCGGCTACATCGTGTCCGTGAGCCGCGACGGCGGCGAGCCCGTGGAACTGACTCCCGAGCCGATCGCCGTCAACGAGTTCGTCCACACCGGTACCGAGTCCGGTGTGAGCTACGCCTACACCGTGGTGGCCGTCGACCAGAGCGGCAACAGGAGCGGACCGAGCAGACCGGCCACGACCCGGGCTCCATGATCCCCTTCTCCAAGCTGTCCGGCTGCGGCAACGACTTCATCGCGCTGGCCGAGCCCGACCGCGAGCCGAGCGCGGAAGAGATCGTCGCCTGGTGCAGGCGGGGTACCTCCGAGGGAGCCGATGGGCTCTTCATTCTCGAGCGAGCGGGCGACGCCGTCCGCATGCGCCACTTCAACAGCGACGGACGCTCCGCACGCCTCTGCCTCAACGGGACGCGGTGCGCCGCGCGCCTCGCTATCGAGTCGGGCTGGGCCACGGAGTCGGTCCCGATCGAGACCGGGGCGGGGTGCTTCGTAGCCGCCGACGCCGGCAACGGTGAGATCGAGCTCGAGCTGCCGGCCCCCGGGACGCCGCCACAGTCCCATACGATCACGCTCGACGACGCCGTGTGGCCCGGTTGGCGAGTCACGGTAGGGGTACCCCACCTGGTGGTCCCATGGAAGCGTCCGATGTCGGAGGCGCCGGTCTCCACCGTGGGCGCGAGGCTGCGCGCCCACGAGTCTCTCGCGCCCGAGGGCGCCAACGTCAGCTTCGTCGACCTGTCGCGGCCCAACGAGTTCCCGATCCGCACCTTCGAGCGCGGCGTCGAAGCCGAGACCCTGGCCTGCGGTACCGGAGTGCTCGCCGCGACACTCGTCGCCCTGAGCGAGGGAGCCACCGATCTTCCGGTGGTCGCCATGACCCGGGGCGGCTTTCCGATCACCGTCACGGCCGCCGATCGGCCAGGTCACTGGCGGATGCGCGGCGACGCTCGGCTGGTCGCCCAGGGCACCCTGCGGCCCGGCGCCGCGGAGGCGCCCACGGCGCCGGACTGGTAGGGTCGATCGATGCCGAGCCACGACTTTCTCCCGGTCGAGGAGCAGCTCGCGCTGCTCAAGCGCGGCGCCGTCGACCTGGTCGACGAAGACCAGCTGCGCGACAAGCTCGAGCGCTCTCGCGCCACCGGCGAGCCCCTGACGGTCAAGGCCGGGTTCGACGC
Organism: Candidatus Multivoradales bacterium; assembly: GCA_965223875.1. GTDB lineage: Bacteria > Acidobacteriota > Thermoanaerobaculia > Multivoradales > JAHEKO01 > CBDCXS01. The sequence continues at coordinate 2,046,703 of OZ245024.1, forward strand.
CTCGACGCCCGATCTCCACCTCGGGCACTCGGTCCTGCTCCACAAGATGAAGCACTTCCAGGACCTCGGCCACAGGGTCGTCTTCCTGATCGGCACATTCACCGCGATGATCGGTGACCCGAGCGGCAAGAAGGCCACCCGGCCCCAACTCACCGCCGAGGAGGTCGAAGCCAACTCGCGCTCCTATCAGGAGCAGGTCTTCCACATCCTCGACCCCGCCAAGACCGTCATCGACTACAACGGCAAGTGGCTCTTCGAGCTCGGTTCGGAGGCGATCGTTCGGCTGGCCGGGCGCTACACCCTGGCGCGGATGATGGAGCGCGAGGATTTCCGCGAGCGCTTCGCCAACAACCAGCCCATCAGCCTCCACGAGCTGCTCTACCCGCTGGTCCAGGGACACGACTCGGTGGTTCTCGAGGCCGACGTCGAGCTCGGCGGGCACGACCAGATCTTCAATCTACTGGTGGGCCGGACACTGATGAAGGACGCCGGCCTCGAGCCGCAGGTCGTCCTCACGGTGCCGCTGCTGGTGGGTATCGATGGTGTCGACAAGATGTCGAAGAGCCTCGGCAACGCCATAGCGCTCGAAGACCCACCGGGCGAGATCTTCGGCCGTGTGATGTCGATCCCGGACGAGCTGATGTGGGACTGGCTCCTGCTGCTCACCGAGCTCCCCGAAAGCGAGATCGACCGCATGCGTGGCGAGGTCGAGTCGGGAGCCCTCCATCCGATGGAGGTCAAGAAGGAGCTCGCCGGTCGGCTCACCGCGGAGTATCACGACCCGGACGCCGCCGCCTCCGCGCGAACCGAGTTCGAGACGGTCTTCAGTCGCTCGGGGCTTCCGGACGAGGTGCCGGAGGCGAGCGTCGACGGCCCGTGCCGCATCGTCAAGGCACTCACCACGACCGGCCTGGCACCCAGCAACAAGGAAGCCCAGCGTCTGGTTCGCCAGGGGGCCGTATCGGTCGACGGCGAGCGCATGGAGGATCCCTTCACGGAGATCGCTCCCCGCGACGAGGGCTATCTCGTCAAGGTCGGCAAGCGCCGTTTCCTCATGCTGCGCGTCGACGGATGAGGCTCGCCAGCCGGGGCCCGGCCCTTCCGCTTCTGGCGCTTCTCGCTCTGATCGCCGCTGGTGCGACGGGCCAGAGCGGCACCGACCTCGAGCCGGTGCGTCTGTCGGCGGAGATCGGCGGCCACCGGGCGGTCGTCGAGGTGAGGGACCTCCCGTCGGCGCAGGCCACGGCGGCCGCCCGCGCGGCCCTCGAGCAGCTCGCCACGGTGGGTCGGGAGCTCGCATCCGGCGAGCCCAGCGGCACGGTGACGCGACTCAACGCCAGTGCCGGAAGGGGCCCACAGCCGGTCGACGGCGACATCGGGCGAATGCTCCAGGCCGTCGCCAGCTTCTGCGCCTGGAGCCACGGAGCGCTCGGCCCACTGGGCGCGCTGCTCTACGAGACCTGGGAGACCGCCACGCAGCCGCCCGCTCCCAACACTCTGGAGCGGGGTGCGAGAAGCGCCGGATGCGAGAACCTCACTCTCGACCCGGAGACGCTCACAGCGTCGCTGGCGGCCGGCAGTCGTCTCGATCTGCGCCACTTCACCAGCGGCTACGCCGTCGACCGGGCGGTTCACGGCCTGATCGAGTCCGGCGCGACCAACGCCTGGGTCGAGTTCCGCTCGGTCACCCGAGCGCTCGGTCCCGGACCCGAGGGGCGCGGGTGGGAGGTGACCCTGCCGCGTCTCCCCGGAATGACCGAAGCGCTCGATCCGGTATTCCTCCGCGACCAGGCGCTCGCCGTGATCAGCACCCACCGCAATCGCTTCCGCTTCGGCGGCACGAGCTTTCCGCCGTTCCTCGATGAGCGAAACGGTCGGCCGGCCTCGGGGACCGTCGGAACGATGGTCGTGACCCGGCTCGCTCTCGACGCTCAGGCCATCGGAAGTGCTCTCGTGGTGCTCGGCAATCGCGAGGGTCAGCTCCGCCTCGGCGGCGTGGTCCCCTCGCCATCGGTCCTGTGGCTCCTCGGCGACGGCAGCGCCGCGCCGCTGATCGCCACGTTTCGCTGGTCCGAGGTCACGCTCCCCTAGTGCGTATCCGCTGCGCTACGTCGAGGAGCGCGACCGAGCGCAACGCGGTAGACACGGGCTGATCCGGCGGCGCGGTAGGAGGCTGGTGAGTGATGCAGGCCTAGGAGCCTGTCCGGCTAATGCGGTTTGAGACGGGTACGCTGGTCACGATGAGCGAATTGGGTTGCTGAGAGGCGGCCAATCGAGCTGGTGGCGCGGAAACGGCTCTCAAGGGGCCACCAAGGAGGTCGGCGGTGGCGCAAGAGCGCAGAGAAGCCGCGTCGGGGCGCCTCATGGCGCTGTTGCTCGAGCCAGCTTGAGCAGGTTGTGCGCGGTGCAGACGAGACTCCATTCCTCGGTGACCTTCTCGGCGCCCCGCAGAAGGAACTGTCGGAATCCACGGGCACTCTTGACCTGCCCGAAGACCGGTTCGACCGTGTGCTTGCGCAGCCGGTAGCGGCTGCGGTACCCGCCACACTTGAGTCGGCGTTGCATGCGTTGGGTCAGAGGGCCGTTGCGAGGACGCGAGCCGACCGGTGCCGGCGAGCCGTGCTGCTGCTTGCCCGTGGCCACGTAGCCTCGAATCCAGCACCGCTCGAGCTCGGCCAAGTTGCCTTCCGAGCAGTAGTCACAATCGGCCGACAGCTCGCCGGGGTCCTGCCCGGTATGGGCCCGGATCTGTTCGACCATCGGCTGGAGCTGATGGCGGTCCGTGGCCGACTGCGTCACGCCACGCGCCACGATCACCTGGCTAGCTGCATCGACCGCCGCCTGCGCGTTGTAGCACTGCTGGAACCCATCGGGGGTCCTCATGATGCGGCTCTGCGGATCGGTGAAATTGCGCTGCTCCTTCGGCTTGGGCACTCCCGGAGGATGCTTGCGCGGACGGCCCCGGCGGGGCTTGTCCGGGTCGCTCGGGGGAGGATCCTTGCGCTGGGCCTCATCTTCCAGAGCCGCCATGGCCTCGCGAATCTTGGCCAGGCGTTGCTGCTTGTTGGCCACCCAATCCGGCAGCTCGTCACCGCGCTTGTCCTCACCGAACGCCTCGTCTTCTCGCGCATCGACAGCCTCGGCCTGCTCGAACCAACCGGCCACCTCGGCCGCCAGCTCCCGCTCCGCCTTCTGCATGCGCGCATAGCTCATCGCCTTGTGCTTGGAGGCGTTGGCCCGCACCTTCGTCCCATCCAACGCCACGTGCCCCAGCTTGACCAGACCGGCCTGACGACACAGCTGAAGCACCTGGACGAACAGCGCCCCCAAAGCTTGCAGATGCCGCTTGCGAAAGTCGCTGATGGTGCGAAAGTCCGGCCGCTGCATCGCGGTCACCGCCATGAAGTCCACCCGCTCGTCGCAGGCCCGCGCGATGCGCCGCGACGAGTACACCCCCTGGGTGTAGGCGTACAGAAGCAACGCCGTCATCATCACCGGGTGATAGGGCGGGTACCCTCGCTCCTCGGTGTACTCGCCAAGGATCGACGACAGGTCCAGAGACTCCCGGACCGTCTCCCGAACGAAGTGCGCCACGTGACCCTCCCGCACCAACTCCTGGACCGACGGCGGCAGCAGCCAGATCTGATCTATCTCCCACGAACGAAACCTCTTAGCCATGCACTGATCTCAACATGACAAACGCCTCGTGTCGAGGATTACTCGGACAGGCTCCTAGCCCGGGAAGACGGGGAACGCCCCGGATTCGAGCTCGAGTCCGACGCGCTGCCCGACCGACGCGTCGAATCCCGGCGTGGTCCGGACCTCGACGCTCTCGCCACCCGGCAGCTCGACGACCTGAATCAGGTCGTGACCGAAGAAGTGACGTCGGCGAACGACCCCTTCGACACCGCTCGCACCTTGCTCCGCGAGGCGAATCTGCTCGGGACGGACCAGCATCCAACCCTCCGCGACCGTCAGCTCGGTGGCGGTCTCGCCGAGTACGCAGCGTGCGCGTCCCTCCCGGATGCGACAGGGAAAGAGCTGGCCGCCGCTCAGGAAACGCGCCACCTCCAGCGATCCGGGGCTGCGATAGATCGCTTCCGGAGCGCCCTCCTGAAGAGTTCGCCCCGCGACCATGACCGCCATACGATCGGCCAGACTGAGGGCCTCCTCCTGGTCGTGGGTCACCAGGACGGCCGTCGTCTCGGCGCGATCGATGATCGATCGCACCTCCTCGCGCACCCTCTGGCGAAGCCCTGCATCGAGACTGGCGAACGGCTCGTCGAGAAGCAGCAGGCGAGGCGCCGGCGCCAGCGCCCGGGCGAGTGCGACCCGCTGCCGCTCTCCGCCCGAGAGCTCGTCGGGGTAGCGCGACGCCCAGTCCGCCAGACCGACCAGATCGAGCGCGGCGGCCGCTCTCTCGCTCCCGTCCTCCCGTCCCTCGACCCCGTAGAGGACGTTGCGAAGCACGTCGAGGTGGGGGAAGAGCGCTCCGTCCTGAAAGACCATCCCGATCTGGCGACGCTCGGGAGGACGGCAGGCGTCGTCGCCGGCGAGCAGCTCGGAGGCCAGCCGCACCGAGCCGTTCTCGGGCCGCTCGAAGCCGGCGATCGCCCGCAGCAGACTGGTCTTGCCGCAGCCACTCGGCCCTACGAGCACGAAGAAAGCACCCTCGTCCACGGTCAGGTTGGCCCGGTCGACGGCCAGCACGTCGCCGCGGCGCACGCTCAGATCCCGTACCCGGAGCAGCGGCGCCCGGTGGCGGATCACCTCCTCGGTCGTGGCCTCCCCCGGGTCCTCGATCGTCATCGTTCCTCCAGCACGGGCCGGATCACCAGGCGGTAGACCGGCAGCGCCGACAGTACCAGCAGAACCAATGCCGGAAGCGCCGCCTCCGAGTAGATGCCCTCGCTCGCCGTCGCCCAGATGCGCGTCGCCAGGGTCTCGAAGCCGGTGGGACGGAGAATAAGGGTGGCCGGAAGCTCTTTCATCGCGGTGAGAAAGACGAGCGCTCCACCGACCAGGAGTCCCGGACGCATGAGCGGTAGCGTCACCGATCGGAGAACTCCCCGGGGCGTTCTGCCCAACGCACGCCCTGCCTCCTCGAGCGACAGAGGAACCGTCGCCAACGCGCTGCGGGTCGCGGCGAGCGCCTCGGGCAGGAACCGCACCACGTAGGCCACCACCAGCAACCCGAGTGTCTGGTAGGCCCAACGGAAGTAGCGCGTCGCCAGGAAGACCCAGGCCAGCGCCACCAGCAGCCCGGGGAGGGCATATCCGGCATGGCAGGCGCGCTCGACGAGCTTCGACCATCGCCCCGGCGCCCGAACCGCCCACAGGGTCGGAGGCACCGACAGCGCGACGGCGACCACCGCCGCCAGCGCCGATGCCAGCACCGAGTTGACGCCCTCGGTGCCGACGCGACCGAGGGTGTTGCCCACCATCAGCGCCCGCAGCCCCCAGAAGGCGACGACGCCACTCGGCACAGCCACCGCGACACCCACCACCAGCGCCAGGAAGGTGAGTCCCGGCCACTTCCAGCCGCCGAGCCCGATCGGCTCGGAGGTTCGCCCGCCGCGACGCTGGGCTGGACGCAGACGACCCACCAGCCAGGCCTCGAGCAGGATCCACCCGATCGTCAGCGCCACCAGGACCGTGGCCAACGCCGCCGCCAGCGTGCGATCGAACAGGCCCCGGTAGGCGTTGTAGATGGACAGCGTGAAGGTGTTGAAACGCAGAATCGAGACCGCACCGAAATCCGACAGCGTGTAGAGGACGACCAGCAGCGAACCGGCGTAGAGCGCCGGACGAAGCTGCGGAAGCACGACGCGGCGGAAGGTCGCGACACGCCCCACGCCCATCGATCGCGAAGACTCTTCGAGCGCCGGATCGATCGAGCCGAGCGCGGCGACGAGCAGCAGGAACAGGTACGGATAGGTAAAAAGCCCGAGCACCACGGTCGCGCCCGAGAAGCCGTAGACGAGGTCCGGCAGCCGTTCGATACCCAGGGGCGCCAGCCAGCTCTGCAGGTAACCCCGGGGACCGAAGAACGAGACCCACGTGAAAGCGGCGACATAGGAAGGGAAGACCAGCGGCAGGGCGATCAGAACCGCCCAGAGACGTCGTCCCGGCAGGTCGGTGCGCACCACCATCCAGGCCGCCGGCAGCGCCACCGCCAGCGAGAGCAGGAGAACCGACAGCGTCAGGCCCGTCGTCCTGCCGATGAGGAGCGCGACCCGTCCGGTGAAGACGGCATCGAAGTAGCCCGACCACCCGCCCTCGGTGGCGCGCACGAACAGGTAGACCACCGGCACGACGACCACCGCCGCCGTGAAGACGGCGGCGGCGACGGTGAGCCGGGAGACCCGTCGGGCGGCACCGAGCCGGGAACGCACCCGCTACTCCAGGAGACCGCTCTCCTGGATCTTGGCGAGCGCACCCTCGAGCGCCTCGGAGACCTTCGCGAAGTCGATCTGGCCGGCGTCCAGGGCGGCACTCCCCTCCTCGCCCGCGTCGACCGTGACCGCGAGCGGGAACTCGTAGGTCTCGGCCAGGAAGTAGCCTTGCGCGTCATCGGCGAGGAGGAACTCGATCAGGCGCGTGGCCTGGGGATTGTCGGAGAGGGCCGCCGCCCCCGCCATGTTGACGAACGCCGAGACCCCGTCCGGCTCCATGAAGGCGTTCAGGGCGGTCGCCTCCGGGCTCTCGGCCAGGGCCCGGTGGAGGTAGTAGTGATTGACCAGGCCGAACTCGATCTCACCTGCGATGACCGCCTCGACGATGGCACTGTTCTTCGGGTAGCGCTTCGGCTCGTTGGCGACCAGGCCGGCGAGCAACTCGGCCAGCGCCTCGTCGCCCCGGACGACTCCGTAGGCCGCGAGGTGGGCTTGGAGCGAGGCGTTGGCTGGGGCCAGGCCGAAGCGGCCCCGATAGGAAGGGTCGGTGACCTCCTCGAGGGTTCCGGGGAGCCCGTCGGCGGCGATGGCCGCGGGATCGTAGACGACCGAGCGGGCACGCCCGGACAGACCGACCCAGTCACCTGCCGGGGAGCGGTGCTCCTCACGCACGCGGTCGAGAACAGCCGCCGGAAGCGGCACGAAGAGCCCGCGGGTCGCCAGCGCGCCGAGCGCCGCGGCATCCTGCGAGATGAAGACATCGGCAGGGGTCGCCTCGCCCTCCTCGAGGAGGGTGGCCGCCAGCTCCGCGGTCCCGGCGTAGCGGACGTTGGTGGTGACACCGGTCTCTCCCTCGAAGCGCTCGAGCAGAGGACCGATCAGGCTCTCGCTGCGGCCGGAGTAGACGGTCAACTCATCCGCCTGCGGAGTCGCCTCGCCGGTCGCCGTCTCCGGCTCCCCACCGCCACAGGCGACAAAAACAAACCCAGTCAGGACTACGCTCACAATCTGTCTCATTCGTGCTCCCTCATCCGACCCGGCGGATCCGAAGATCGACCGGCGGTCCGCCGGCGCGCGGCCGGCCGTTCAAGTTTCGTTCAGAGATCGATCTCGATGCCGGCGATGACCGTTCGGGGCAACCCCGGACGCAGGCCCGCGGGGCGGCGCGCCGCGACATAGACCTCGTCGCCGAGGTTACGTACCTGCAGAAACAGCCGGTACCGGTCGACCAGGCGGTAGTCGGCGGCGAAATCGACCACCCAACGAGCCTCGACGAGCTCGTCGGGCGCAATCGCGCCCTGACCTGAGTGCGTCCGTACATCGCTGGTGTAGTTCGCGTCGAGCTCCACGCCCCAGGCCGATCCGCGCAATCCGACACCGAGAAGGAGCTGGCTCTCGGGAATGTACGGGATCTCGTCTCCCTTGGAAACCTCGGGTGCCCAGTCGGCGAAGGTGGTGAGGAAGCTGGTCCGGAACTCGCTCCTGGTGTGGGTGTAGACGAGCCGCAACGGCAGGCGCAGCGACCGTCCGGCGCGGACCTCCCTCGCCACCGCCGCCTCGAGTCCCCAGATTCGCGCCGCGCCGCCGTTGAACTGGTCGCCGGTACCCTCTCCCCCACTCGACAGGGTATCGGTGCCGAGGAGATTGTCGAAGTCGTTGAAGAATCCAGTGAGCTCGGCGCTGGTGGTGGTCCCGGCGAGGCGGTAGCCGAGCTCGTAGTTGATCGCTTCTTCCGCCTCGACCTCCTCGGTCGAACCGGGCGCGGGTGGTGCGAAGCCCTTGTGGACACCGGCGAAGACGACCGAGGAGGGGGTCACCCGATAGCTCGCCCCGAGACCGGGAATGAGCTGATCGACCGAGTTGGAGCGCATCTTCAGAGCGGAGCCGGTCCGCTCCGGATCGTGCTTGCCGAAGTCGCGCCGCAACAGGTCGATCGACTCGTAGCGAAGGCCGGGCGTCAGCGTCCAGTCACCGAGCTCGACACGATCGACGAGAAAGACGGCCCAGGCATCGGCCGATGAGATCCGGTTCGACTGGCTGCCCGGAGCGCCGACGCTGGTCAGGACCATGTCACCGTCGCGCATCGCGTAGCCGTCCTCGTTCTGGAAGCGGTCCTCCTCGTCCTCGTGGTAGCGCACACCGACCTCGAGGTCGTGTCGCGCCGACGGATCCCAGCCGAGGACGGTCTGAACACCTCGCCCGAAGTAGTTGCGCCGGTTGTTGCGCACCGTCAGGTAGTCGACTCCACTGTCGCTCTCGCCGCGCAGCACCTCCATCTCGTCCGCATGGAGGAGCGGATCGTCGAGGACACTCGAGATAGCGGTTCCACCCACCGACTGCAACTTGTGCCAGTTGCGATAGAAGTCGTTGTTGTAGGCGATCGCGGTCAGATCGACTCGCTCCGAGAGCTGGGCAAACCAACTGAGCTGGACCTGCTCGTGGTCGCTCTCGAAGAAGTCCGCCGCCGAGCCGGCGTAGCGCCGCAGCGGTGTCTTCGCGAAGTCGCCCTCGGTCAGTCCGAGGTAGGTCTCGTCGTCGTACTGCTCGGTCTTGCCGAGCTTGAGCTCGAGCGCCTGGTAGATGCGAGCACCGGGCTTGCTGGTGACCCGGAGCTTGCCCATGTAGTCGTCGAGCTCGAAACCGGTCTCGCCCCCATTGTCGAGATCCTTGAAGCCGTCGGTCTGAATCCGGAAGCCTTCGAGCATCCAGCCGATCCGCTCCCCGGTGTTGCCGGCGCTCAGGTTGGCCCGGAAGTAGCCGTCCTGTCCGCCGGCGATGTGGGCGCGGCCACCCAGCTCCCCCGGGATGCCGCGCGACAGGTAGTTGACCGCGCCACCGGTCGTGAAGGGACCCTGCCGTACCGAGCTGGCACCCTTGAGGATCTCGAAGCCCTCCATGCGGCCCGCGGTCGGGCTGTAGTACGCGGAGGGCGCCGCGTAGGGCGCCGGAGCGATCAGCACGCCGTCCTCCATCAGCGTGATCTTCTGTGAGCGCTCGACACCGGTACCCCGGATGCCGATATTGGGACGCAGCCCCCAACCCTCCTCCTCCTGGATATTGATTCCCGGAACCTGCCTCAGGACGCGGTGCACGTCGGAGTGGTTCTGGGTCTCGAGCTCTTCGGCGGTGATGCGCTGAGCCGAGCCGGGAAGCTCCGCCAGACGATCCCCCTCGCCGACCACCAGGAGGCGATCGTGGATCCCTGCCGCCGGATCGGCATCGGGATCGGCGGCATGGGGATCGGCGGCGGGGGCATCGGCGGCCTCGGCGGTCTTGCCTCCAGTCTCCTCGGGGGGCTCATCGGTGGCCCGGAGTAAGCTCGAGGACGGCAGGACGAACAGTGCGAAGGCCAGAGCCGAATGAACGAATCGACGATGCGACATCCCGTGAGCTCCTCGAAGCGCTCTCAGACGGATGCCGCTTTCGCGGAGACTCCGTCCGGCGCACAGATGCGACACAAGCCCATCACCTGCAGGGTGCGCTCGCCTTCCACGAAACCGTGTGCCTTGCAGATCTCGCCGAGCAGGGCGGAGATCGAAGGACTGACGAACTCGACGACCTGGCCGCACTCACGGCAGGTGATGTGGTCATGTGACTGACCGGGGTGAACGTGCTCGTAGAGGAATCGATCCCGTCCCAGGCGATACTTCCTGACCAGACCACACTCGACGAACAGCTCCAGGTTGCGATAGACCGTCGCCCGAGAGCTCTTGTGCCCGTGCGCCTTCATGCGCCGGTAGTGCTGTTCGGCGTCGAGATGGCCGTGCTGCGAGAAGACCTCGTCGAGCAGCGCCAGGCGCTCGGGCGTGACCCTCATCCCCCTGGCACGCAGGGCGTCGATCAGGATCTGCCGCTCTCGCAACGAAGGCATGACTGTTATTGAGATCGATTCTCAATAGGTGAAGCAACATTGTGCTCCAGCGATCGTGCGGATGTCAAGAAAACGTCTTCGAGCGACGACGATCCAGTGACAATCATGGACCCGATGCGCGGCCGTGCCTCATAATCCGTGTGCGATGGGCTCATCACGGACGAATCCCGAGTCCGCCGCCGCCGTATGGACTGTCAGTGAGTCGCCGGGGGTGAACGACTTGAAGACGACGGAGGACGGGAATCGCAGCAGCAGAAAGCGGCTGCCGCCGCTCCACTGGGGCCTGCGGCTCGTCGTCCTGGTGATCGGCGGCGTGTTGCTGGTGATCGGTATCGCCGGCCTGGTGCTGCCCGGGATCCAGGGAATCCTGACCATCGCCCTCGGGCTCGCGGTGGTCTCGCTGGCCAGCGACTTCGTCCATCGGCAGCTTCACCGGCTGCTCGTGCGCTGGCCCAGGCTCCACCACGCCACCGAACGCTTCCGCGAACGCGTCCACAGCTGGCTACATAGAGAGTGAGCTCGCGCAGCGAGCTCTCCACAGCCACTGTCATCCCGAGCGTAGATGAGCGAAGCGAGCGAAGCCGAGGGATCCCGCTTTGGCTGACCGATAGCCCCAACCTCACCCGCGAGGAGGGATCTCTCCACTCCGCGACCTACGGTCGCTCCGGTCGAGATGACGGTGCGTGGGTGAGTCGTAGATGAGCGAAGCGAGCGAAGCCGAGGGATCCCACGATGAACGAACGGTATTCCTGCGCGCTCCTTCCCCGCGTGATCTCTCCACTCCACGACCTTGCGGTCGCTCCGGTCGAGATGACGGTGCGTGGGCGAGCCGTAGACGAGCGAAGCGAGCGAAGCCGAGGGATCCCGCCTCGGCCGACCGAGAGCCCCGACCTGACCCGCGAGGAGGGATCTCTCCACTCCACGACCTTGCGGGCGCTCCGGTCGAGATGACAGTGCGTGGGTGAGCCGTAGACGAGCGAAGCGAGCGAAGCCGAGGGATCCCACGATGAACGAACGGTATTCCTGTGCGCTCCTTCCCCGCGTGATCTCTCCACTCCACGACCTTGCGGTCGCTCCGGTCGAGATGACGGTGCGTGGGTGAGTCGTAGACGAGCGAAGCGAGCGAAGCCGAGGGATCCCGCTTTGGCTGACCGATAGCCCCAACCTCACCGGAGGAGGGATCTCTCCACTCCGCGACCCGCGGTCGCTCCGGTCGAGATGACCAGCGACTCATGCGCTCCGTTCCGACCGGAGGCGAGGGGAGGGTCTACTCCTCTTTGTCCGAGGGATACGACCGCTCTGCCGGACCGGTGTAGATCTGCCGCGGCCGGTTGATGCGCATGCGGGGATCGTTACGCATCTCCCGAAAGTGGGCGATCCAGCCCGGCAGGCGTCCGAGAGCGAACATGACGGTGAACATGTTGGTCGGGATGCCGAGCGCCCGGTAGATGATGCCGCTATAGAAATCGACGTTGGGATAGAGGCGCCGCTCGACGAAGTACTCGTCCTCGAGAGCGATGCGCTCCAGGCTCTTGGCGATATCGAGCAGGGGGTCGTCGACGCCGAGATGCTCGAGGACATCGTCCGCGGCCCGTCGCAGCAGCCTCGCCCTGGGATCGAAGTTCTTGTACACGCGGTGGCCGAAGCCCATCAGCCGGAAGGGGTCGTTCTTGTCCTTCGCCTTGGCGACGTACTTCTGGAAGTCCATGCCGTCGCGGCGGATCATGCCGAGCATCTCGATGACCTTCTGGTTGGCTCCACCGTGGAGGGGGCCCCAGAGGGCGTTGATTCCGGCCGAGATCGACGCGAACAGGTTGGCCTCGCTCGAACCCACCATGCGCACCGTCGAGGTGGAGCAGTTCTGCTCGTGATCGGCGTGCAGGATGAGCAGCAGGTTGAGCGCCTCGTCGAGTACCTCGGGAACGTCCCAGGGCTCGGACGGCACCGCGAACATCATGTGCAGGAAGTTCTGCGTGTAGGTCAGATCGTTGCGCGGATAGATGAACGGCTGACCGATCGACTTCTTGTAGGAGAAGGCCGCGATCGTCTTGGCCTTCGCCAGCAGCCGGATGATGTTGAGCTCGACGTCCTCGTCGCCGGTCGTATTCGGGTAGTAGGCCGACAGCGACGAGACCATCGACGACAGGATGGCCATCGGGTGACCGGTCGCCGGGAAGCCTTCGAAGAACTTCTTCATGTCCTCGTGCAGAAGGCTGTGCACGGTCAGCTTCTGCTTGAAGTCCTCCTGCTGCTCCTCCGTCGGCAGCTCACCGTAGATCAGCAGGTAGCAGACGTCGGTGAAGCGCGCCGCCGTGGCGATCTCCTCGATCGGGTAGCCGCGGTAGCGCAGGATCCCCTTCTCGCCGTCGATGAAGGTGATGGCGCTCATGCACGAGCCCGTGTTGCCGTAGCCGGGATCGAGAGTGATCGCACCGGTCTCCTGGCGCAGCGCCCCGATGTCGATGCCGATCTCCTGCTCGGAGCCCACTACCGTAGGCAGCACGATCTCCCGCCCATCCACGCTCAACCTGGCATCACTCATCTCTATTTCCACCCCCGTCAGCGGATGATCATTGTAGTTGCGGCCCCTCGCGGGGTGCAAGGAATCGCCCGAGGCCGCCGGCGAGCCTCGGCGCGAGCTCTCAGACGCCTCTGGCGTCGCCGCCCCAGAGGAGCTTGTGCACCTGCAGATTGAGTCGTACGGAAAGTCGATCGTCGAGTATCCAGCTCGCCAGATCGGCCGCGGACGCCCCCCTGCCGGCGCCTTCCACGGGCCCCATGCTCACCGGGCAGAGAGCGGCGAGGCGACGCTCCGCGAGCTGGTCTCGCGCCCACTCGTAGTCGCCGCGATCGACGATGACGAACTTGATCTCATCGCGCGGCGTCAGACGCTCGAGGTTCGACCAGAGGTTGGCGGCCGCCTCCCCCGAGGCGGGGCACTTGATGTCGAGAATCCGTCTCACCCTGGAGTCGACCGCGGAGATGTCGAGCCCGCCGCCGGTCTCGAGAAGCACCTCGTGGCCCGCCTCGCACAGACGCCGCATCAGCGGGAGCGCGCCCGGCTGCAGAAGCGGCTCGCCGCCGGTCAGCTCGACCAGCCGGCAGCCGTGCGAATCGACCCGCTCGACGATCTCGTCGAGATCCATCCACCCACCTTCGTAGAAACTGTGCTCCGAGTCGCACCAGACACAGCGCATCTGGCAGCCGGTGAGTCGAACCAGCACGCAGGGTCGCCCGGCATGGCTCGATTCGCCCTGGATCGAATAGAAGATCTCATTGACCCGGAGGCGGTCGACGCTCGGAAGCGCCAGCCGCCGGTCCGCCGGCCTGGGTGTAACGATCTCGACGCTCACGGCCCGAAGACGGCGCACGAGGTGTCGTTCTCCCACACCTCGACGCGCTCCACCTCCACCCCCCGGTCGTCGCCACGCCCCTCGAGGTGTTCCTCGACCCGTCGAAAGACGTATTCGGAGAAGAGCTCGGCCGTGGTGTTCACCTCGTCGAACGGGGGGATGTCATTGATGACTCTGTGGTCGAAGGGCTCGAGGATCTGGGCCGCGATACTCTTCAGCTCGGCGAAATCGAGCACCATTCCGAGATCGTCGAGCCGCTCGCTCCGCACGTGGATGCGCACACGATAGTTGTGGCCATGCAGGTTCTCGCACCCCCCCGTATGGCCACGGATCGAGTGCCCGGCAGCGAAAGTGAAGTCCTTGAAGATGCGGTACATCGGAGGCTGGGCCGCGGGGACCCCGAAACGGGAATCCCGCAGCCCGTCCCTGCGTTATCTAGGATGAGGAAGTTGACTCCGCCCGGCTCGGGCCGGACGATTCTCTCAACTCTCCTTGCCCCGCGCTGGCTCCCTCCCCGGTGCGGGGCTCTTTCGTCTCCGCCCTGCCTGTCACCTCCGGCCGGTCCCGTTCGGAAACCGCCCGCGCCAGGCCTATCCGGCGAGAGACCGTAGGACGTACTGCAGGATTCCTCCGTTGAGATAGTAGAGCGCCTCCTGCGGCGTGTCCACTCTCGACCGGACGGCGAAACGCGTCTCCGTACCGTCGTCGGCCGTCGCCGTCGCGTGGAAGCGGGCGCCCTTCTCGAACTCACCGGCGAAGCTCGCCGCGAGGCCCGAGATCGAGATGACCTCGTGACCGCTGAGTCCCAGACTCTCGGCCGACTGTCCGTCGACGAACTCGAGCGGCAGGACCCCCATTCCGATCAGATTGCTCCGGTGGATACGCTCGAAGCTCGCCGCCACCACCGCCCTGATGCCGAGCAGGGACGATCCCTTGGCCGCCCAGTCACGCGAGGAGCCGGTGCCGTACTCGGATCCCGCCAGCACGACCAGGGGCACGCCTTCGTTCTGATACTTCATCGCCGCGTCGTAGATCGACAGCGGCTCGCCCGAGGGCATGTGGAGCGTGAAGCCTCCTTCGATCTCGGGCACGAGCTTGTTGCGCAGTCTCACGTTGGCGAAGGTGCCGCGCATCATCACTTCGTGGTTTCCCCGCCGCGACCCGTAGGAATTGAAGTCCCGCGGCTCGACACCCTGCTCGACCAGATACCGGCCGGCCGGGCTCGACGGGTCGATGGCGCCCGCCGGAGAGATGTGATCGGTGGTCACGGAATCGCCCAGCAGGGCCAGAACCCGTGCCCCTTCGATGTCCTCGACCGGAGACGGTTCGGCAGGAAGATCGACGAAGTAGGGAGGCAGACGAACGTAGGTCGAGTCGTCGACCCAGGCGTAGGTATCCCCATCGGGTACCTCGAGCGCGTTCCAGCGCTCGTCACCGGCGAAGACGTCAGCGTATTCGCTGGTGAACATCTCCGACTGGAGCGCCGACTCGACCGTCGAGGCGATCTCCTCCTGGCTCGGCCAGACATCGCGCAGGAAGACCGGAGACCCGTCCGAGCCGGTGCCCAGGGGCTCGTTGAGGAGGTCGATGTCGACCCTGCCGGCCAGGGCGTAGGCGACCACCAGCGGCGGCGACGCCAGGTAGTTCGCCCGCACGTCGGAGCTGATCCGGCCCTCGAAGTTGCGATTGCCCGACAGCACCGAAGCGACGACCAGATCGCCTCCGCGTACCGCCTCGGCCACCGGAGCCGGCAGCGGGCCGCTGTTGCCGATGCAGGTCGTGCAACCGTACCCGACCAGGTGGAAGCGCAGAGCCTCGAGGAAGGGTGTCAGGCCGGCGCGGTCGAGATAGCTCGTGACCACCTTGGAGCCCGGCGCCAGCGAGGTCTTGACCCACGGCTGCACCTCGAGACCGAGCTCGACCGCCTTCTTGGCCAGCAGCCCTGCGCCCACCATCACCCAGGGGTTCGACGTATTGGTGCAGCTGGTGATCGCGGCGATGACCACGGAGCCGTGGTCGAGAGTCACATCGCGATCGCGCACGGTCGTCGCGACGGCGGTCGCGGTCGCGGTCCCGGTCCCGTCGCCATCGCCGTCGACGACCGGAAGCCCGGACGGCGCCGCCGCCGCGGCGCTCTTGAGTCCATCGAGATCCTGGAGGAAGGTCGACTTCATCTCCGAGAGCCGAACGCGGTCCTGAGGCCGCCGCGGACCGGCGAGGCTCGGCTCGACCGTGCCCAGATCGAGCGACAGATAGTCGCTGTAGTGCGCCTCGCCGCTCTCCTCGGTGTGGAAGAGTCCCTGCTCCTTCATGTAGGCCTCGACCAGGGCCACCTGCTCGGCGCTCCGTCCGGTGAAGGACAGATAGTCGAGCGTCTTCTGGTCCACCGGGAAGATGCCGCAGGTGGCACCGTACTCGGGCGCCATGTTCGCGATCGTCGCCCGGTCGGCGAGCGGCAGACCAGCGAGACCCTCGCCGAAGAACTCGACGAACTTGCCGACCACGCCTCGCTCACGCAGCATCTGAACGACCATCAGCACCAGGTCGGTGGCGGTAGCTCCCTCCGCCAGGCTGCCCTCGAGGCGGAAGCCGACGACCTGCGGAATCAGCATCGAGATCGGTTGACCCAGCATGGCCGCCTCGGCCTCGATGCCTCCGACGCCCCACCCCAGAACACCGAGACCGTTGATCATCGTCGTGTGGGAATCGGTGCCGACCAGTGTGTCGGGATAGGCCATCGGCGGGCCATCGGCCGGCGCGGCGGTCATCACGCCGCGCGCCAGATATTCGAGGTTCACCTGATGGACGATGCCGGTATCCGGCGGTACGACGCGGAAGTTGTCGAACGCCTGTTGCCCCCAACGCAGAAAGGCGTAGCGCTCGCGATTGCGCTCGAACTCGAGCTCGGCATTGAGCATGAAGGCGGCCGACGAGCCGAACTCATCGACCTGTACCGAGTGATCGATCACCAGCTCCACCGGCTGCAGCGGGTTGATCTTCTTCGGATCGCCGCCGATCTGGCGCATGGCATCGCGCAACGCCGCCAGGTCGACGACAGCCGGCACTCCGGTGAAGTCCTGCAGCAGCACCCGCGACGGCATGAAAGCGATCTCGGTCGACGGCGTCGCCTGCGGATCCCAGCCGGCGAGCGCCTCGATGTCCTCCGCCGGAACCGTCTGACCGTCCTCACGGCGTAGCAGGTTCTCGAGCAGGATGCGCAGACTGTACGGGAGATGCGCGACCGCCAACCCGTTGGTTTCGAGGGCGCTCAACCTGGCGATTCCGTACTCGCCGTCTCCCACCCGGAAGGTATCTCGACTACCGAAGCTGTCTCTCTGACTCGCACTCATCCTCGTCCGCTCCTCGCGTTGAAGTCGGGCACAAGATAACGCAAACCGGCGTCACCTTGCACCCGCCCAACGGGGGGGGTCCGGGGAACGACTCGGGCCGGATCCGCCGTCAGGAGGGCGCCTCGTTGGTGAGCGCCTCCGCCGACTCGGCCATGGGAGCGTCCTCGTCGACCTGGCCGCCCGCCTCGTCATCCAGATCGAGGACGGCCGCGAGGATCCCCACCAGACCGACCACGGCGGCGCAGATCCAGAAGGGCGCCCGAATACCGATGAACTGGAAGGCGATGCCGGCCCACAGAGGTCCGACCAGCCGCGCCACTCCGCCGAAGGCCTGCTGAACACCGAGAATCTGTCCGGTCTCGCCCGCCGGCGCGCGACCGGAGACCAGGGAGGTGGTCACCGGAAAGAGCAGCGCCGTACCGATCGGGATGAGCGACGACGCCAGCGCCAGCTCGACAACGCTCGTGGTCATGGGGAGGGTCAGAAAGCCCACCGCCAGACCGAGGATGCCCAACCGCATCACCCCGATCTCGCCGAGCCAACGGACGGCGGGCCCCAAGAGCAGCGCTCGCATCAGCAGCGAGATGCCTCCCACGTACATGTAGAAGACGCCGATCGTCTGGGTGGTGATATCGTGGACCCGCTCCAGGAAGAGGGCCAGGATGCCGTTCATCCCCATGAACGCCATGATGCCGAGCGCATAGATCCAGATGAGAAGCGCGATCGTCCTGCGGGGACGAGCGACGAGGTCCCAGACGGCCCGAACCATTGACGGCCGCTCGGAGGTCTCCTCCCCTCCCTGGCGCAGATTGGTGGCCGACTCCGGAAGCCAGAGCCACGCGGACACGGAGTTGATCAGGCAGAGCGCTGCTGCCAGCAGGCCCGGCGCGGCCGGGCTCCAGGAGGCGGCGAGCGAGGCGATGCCAGGGCCGATCATGACTCCCGCGCTGGTCGCCGCGGTCAGCCAGCCGAGTGCCCTGGCGCGTTCCGCGGGCTCGATCGAATCGGCGACATAGGCCTGAACGACCCCGATGGTGCCCCCTCCCGCTCCCTGAATGAGTCGCGACAGGAAGAGCATCCAGACCGCGTTCGCCAGTCCGAACACCAGGTAGGCGGCACCCGAGGCCAACAGACCGGCGATGATCATCGGGCGTCGCCCGTAGCGGTCCGACATCCGCCCCCACCAGGGGGCCGTCAGAAGCTGCGCGAAGGCGAACGTCGACACCATCGCGCCGATCATCGAGGGGCTGGCGCCGTAGCGCTCCGCGTAAAAAGGCAGCAGCGGCAGCACCATGAGGAAGCCGATCATGTCCACGAAGACCGTGGCCATGAGCACCCAGATGCGCCGCATCGAGCTCACGCGCCGGCCTCCCGCGAGGCCGCCGTGGAGACCGCCGCTCTCATGGCGCGCTCTCGGGATTCGGACGGAAGATCATCACTCGGTGCGCCGTCCCCGCCAGCCTGACCTTCTCACCGATCTCGTCGCGAGATGCCGTAGGTGTATGAAGGTGCAAGGCTTGCGAGAGAAGAGACCACAGGCGTACTGTCCGTACGCCGAGGATCGACGACTGAGCAAAACGCAGCAGATTCATGCAGGCACGGCATCGCAGTAGAGACTTGGTGAGAAGGTCTGGCTAGCCCGATCGGCTCACGACGCCAGGCGGTCTCTTCCCCACATCAGGAAGGCCATGGCACTGAGCACCATCAGGAGCACGCCGTAGACGGCTGCCACGCCGGTCTCCTGAAGCCGCAGATTCGAGAGAATCTCGATCGAGATCGGCCGAGTCTCATACGTATAGAGGACGATCGAGGTTACGAAGTCGCCCAGCGCGGTGATGAAGGCGACGCTCGCGCCGGCGACCACCGCCGGCCTGACCATCGGCAGAACGATCCTGGTCAACCGCCTCCAGGCTCCGGCGCCGAGGGATGCCGCGGCCTCCTCGAGTGCCGGGTCGAGCTGGCTCAGGCCGGCGATCGCCGAGCGACCGGTCAGCGGCAGGCCACGAACCAGATAGGCCAGCGGCAGGATCCACACCGTGCCGACGAGGACGAACCGTCCCAGATGAGGCGCCGAGACGCTGAAGGTCGTCGCCAGGGCGAGAGCGAAGACCGTCCCCGGTACCGCCCAGGGTACGGCCACCAGAGTCTCCAGCCAGCGCCGCGTGCGACCGCCGCTCACAGCCCCGAGACGCGCCGCGGCGAAGCCGAGAGCGAGCGCCCCGGCGGTCGCCACCAGGGCCATCCACAGCGAGTTGAGAATCGGCCGCAGCCGCTCCGACGAATCGACCAGCGCCACGTAGTTGCTCGTATCGAGCACCGGTGGCAGCGTCTCCACCGTCCAGGTGGAGGGCGGAACGAAGGAGATCAGCAGCAGGGTCGCGTGCGGCAGGAGCAGCGCCAGCCCTACGACCCAGGTGAGAGCCGTGAGCGCCAGGCGCACCCAACCGCGGCGCAGGGTACGACGCCGCGGCGCGACACCTCTCACGGCGCCCACCACCTCGCCACGCCGGTCGCTGCGACGCAGGACCCAGAGCCCCGCCACCGCCAGGAGAGCGAGCGTCAGCGTCTCCACCTGGGCCATCGCCAACTCGCCATTGAGCTTCGAAGCCACGATCTGTGTCGTCAGCACCCGGAAACCGCCGCCGAAGATGTAGGGCGCCGAGAACGAAGCGAGAGAGGTCATGAAGGTCAGCAGCGCCGCGCCGGCGAGGGCCGGGCGCAGGAGGGGCAACGTCACCACCCGCAGGGTGCGCAGCCGCCCGGCTCCGAGGATCTCGGCCGCTTCGAGAGCCGCCGGATCGAGCCGCGCCAGCGCCGCGCGCACGAACAGATAGAAGAAGACGTAGAACGAGTAGGTATGGATGAGCAGGATCGCCGCCGGACCGCCGAGCCTCCAGGGAGCGGCCTCGAGCCCCAACAGACCCGCCACGCCACGGGAGAGGAACCCGCTCTCGCCGAACAGAAAGAGAAACGCCAGAACGCCCACCAGCGGAGGCAAGGCGATCGGCAGGGCCACCAGCGCCCCAAGGATCCTTCGCCCCGCGAACTCGGTGCGCTCGAACAGAAACGCCAGCGGGACGCCGACGAGCGCCGCCAGGACGACGGAGAGGACCGAGATCCAGAGCGTTCGCCAGAGGGCCACCCACTCGTCGGGCCGACTGACGAACCCGACGAGGTAGCGCGACGTGAAGCCGCTCGGAAAGCCGAGGGCGTCGAGCAGGGTCATCAGCAGCGGGTAGCCGACCAGCCAGAGCAGCGCGGCCGCCACGACGCCTGCCGCGACGCGCACGCGGGAACCGTTCAAGCGGGGTCCCTCTGCGCCCGACGGAAGATCCGCGGTGGCGGTCCGAGCGAACGGCGGGCGACGGCGATCGCCACGCCGGACCGCGGCGCGCTCTCGGCGGCCACCTCGATCCGACCCCCGCCGTCGAGCTCTACGCCGATCAGGTGGACCATGCCGGTGAAGCGCGCCTCGGCTACCTTCCCTGGCAGCGCCCCCCTGGTGGCTACGGGCACCAGCTCGACCGCTTCCGGACGCACGGCGAGCTCGACCGCTTGGCCGCTCGGGGCCGCCTCACCGGTTGCCTCACCGATCGCCTCACCTGACCAGACCACCGCCTCGCCGTCACTGTCCGCCCCGACCACGACCGCGCCGTCCTGCCCCATCGTTCCGTCGAGAAAGCTCGAGCGGCCGATGAATCCGGCGACGAAACGGTTGGCCGGCCGCCGATAGAGGACCTCCGGCGTGGCGATCTGCTGCAGGCACCCGGAGGAGAGCACCGCGACGCGATCGCCGAGATCGAAGGCTTCGTCCTGTTCGTGGGTGACCAGAATGGTGGTCACCCCGATCGACGACAGCATCGCTCGCAGTCGGCGCCTGGTGCGCTCGCGCAGTTCCGGATCGAGATTCGACAGCGGCTCGTCGAGCAGCAGGAGCCGCGGCTCGGGTGCGATCGCGCGAGCCAACGCCACCCGCTGCTGCTGCCCGCCCGAGATCCGGGTGACCGCCCGGTCCTCGAATCCGGCCAGGTCGACCAGATCGAGCACCTCGGCAACGCGCTCGGCCTGCTCGGGGGCCGGCAGCCCCCTTCCGTGCAGTCCGAACGCCACGTTCTCCCCCACCGAGAGGTGTGGGAAGAGCGCATAGTGCTGGAACACCATGCCGACGCCGCGTTGCGCCGGCACCACACGAGCCAGGTCCTCCCCATCGACCAGGATCTCACCGCGGCTCGGCCGCTCGAACCCCGCCAGGAGTCGGAGCAACGTCGTCTTCCCGCTGCCCGAAGGACCGAGCAGGGCGAGAACCTCGCCCTCGTCGACGGCAAGGTCGATGTCGGCGAGCACCCGGTTGTCGCCGAAGCTCTTACCGAGCGCCCGCAGCTCGAGAAACGGCATGCGGCGACTATAGCGCCCGACAGGTCGATCCCGTCGGAGCGACCCTACATCTCGCCGCGACCGCGGATCTCGCGGTCCCAGCGGGCCATCCAGTCGGCCCCGTGAGTCTCGATGAGGTCCCAGTCGACCGGGGCGGGCTGGATCTCGGCGAGAGCCCGACTCGCCCACTCGGGCATCCGCTCAGCCGGAAGGTCCTCGCGCACCGGCAGGCGGTAGGAGTTGTTCAGCACCACGAGCAACGCCTCTTCTGCGCCGACCCAGTCGACGAACCGCCTGGCCTCTTCCGGGTGGCGCGCACCCCGGACGATGCCGATGGCGTCGGTGATCACTGGCAGGCCGCTCTCGGCGAAGCGGTGGCGCAGCGGCGAGCCCTTATCCCTCAAGAGCAGGATGTCGGTGAGCTCCCACATCGAGACGACCGCCTCCTGGCGTGTCAGCTTCTCGAACAGGAGCGCCGGGCTGAACACGTATTCCTTCGTCTGACTGTCGAGTCGGCAGAGCCACTCGAAGCCCGCCTCGGCATCCCCGCTCTCGGTGACCGAGCGGGCGAGGACCATGCCGAAGATCGTCCGCATCGTTCCGCTGGCCAACGGGTCGCGCAGGATGAGCCGGTCCTGCCAGCGGGGATCGAGCAGGTCGTCCCAGTCGCGTGGCGCCTCGGACTCTTCGATCGCGTCGCTGTTGTAGACCAGCACCGGCGTTGCCCGGTAGACGCCCCAATAGAGGGCTTCCGCGTCTCGCGCCGAGGCCGGTATCGAATCGGCCCAGACCGGGGTGTAGGGCTCGAGCAGCTCCAGAGCCGCGCCGCGCGAGAAGATCGTGTGCGGACCGCCGAACCAGACATCGGCCTGCGGGTTCGCCGCCTCCGAGCGCACCCGGTCGAAGACGTCCTGCGAGCCCATGTCGAGCCAGCGCACGTCGACCTGGGGATTCAACTCTTCGTAGCGCCGCTCGAGCGGCTCGAGGATCTCCCGGCCGTGCGGTGAATAGAGGACCAGCGGTGTGCGCCCGTCCCCACACGAGGCCACCGCGCCGGCGGCGAGCAGGATCGAGATCGGGAGGAGTCTCGCGTCCACTCCGCCCCCTACTCCACGGCCAGAAGGTTGGCCAGCAGCCGATAGCCGCCGGCGACGCCCGCCGGCAACTGGCGGAAGAACGCGAGTCCGGTGTACACGTAGGTCCCCTTCCCGAGCGACGCAACCAGCAGACCCCCTCGCTGCTCGTCCATCCCGGGATCGGTCATCGCCAGAAGGGGTCGGAACTCTTCACCCCAGGAGTTGGCGAAGTAGAGGCCACGCTCCTGCACCCAGCCGTCCCAGTCCCGGGCCGTCAGCCGGTTCGGGCTGACGAAGACGGGATGGTCGGGGTCGAGGGCGACGACGACGGCGGTCTCGTCGGTAATGCGATCGTGCGGACGGGCGATCTCGAAGGCGAAGGGAGCGAACCCGCCACGGGAGAACTGGTACTGCTGGTACTGGACCACCAGCCGCCCGCCCTCGCGCACGAAATCCAGCAGGCGGCCGTTGGCCGCGACCAGGGTCGGATCCGTCTCGTAGGCGCGGCTGCCGATCAGGATCACCCGGTAGCGGCCGAGATCGCCACGCAGCAGATCCTCCTCACCGAGCAGCTCCACCTCGGCTCCGACCAGGCGGAGAAGCTCCGGCACCCGATCGGAGGCGCCGCGCACGTAGCCGATCGGGCCGACCTCGGGCAGATCGAGCTCGAAGGCGCTGATGCCGAGTCGCGCCGCGACCGGGCGGGGTGTCGGGCGGATGTGGGGGTACTCGAGCAGGGGCACGCCCGTCGACTCGCCGACTCCGCCGTCCAGCTCGGCCCGGAAGGCGATCTCGTAGCGGCCGGAGGCCAGCTCGCTCCCGGGCGGCGAGACCACGACCTCGAAGGTGGTCTCGCCGCCGGGCTCGCCGATCGAGAACGACGGCTCGGAGGTTCGCCAGCCGTCCGATCCGCTCGAGCGCAGCCGGCCCGACACCGGCTCGTCGAGATGAGACCGCAGAGTCACCCGGACCGGGCGCGGATCGGCGTCACGAACGTCCCACAGCAGCGTTCCGGGATCGACCGACAGCTCGACGCGCGGAACGATCCTGAGCGGCCGGCGGACCTCACCGACCGCCTGGTCGCGGGAACGGTGCACGACCTCGCGGGTCAGCGTCACCGTCTGGCCGGCGATCGTCATCTCGACCGAGGCGACCAGCTCGGGCGCCTGGTAGGGCAGGCCCCGGACCTCCGGCTCCACACCATCCCAGTCGTAGAGATCGCCACGACGGGGTGAGCGCAGGAAGTAGGCCGCCGAGGGCCCGGCGGACTCGGCGACGCGCGCCCCGAAGCGCCAGTGCTCGAGGCCGTGCTCATCGACCTCGGCGTCGGCGAGCTCCTCGATGCTCCAGTCCTCGGCCGCCGCGATCTCGACGCCGACGACCTGCGCATCGGGCTCGCCGGAATCCCAGATGGAGACGTCGATCTCGGCCGCCGCCCCGGGCGGGGTCGCCTCGCGATCACTCAGGGCTTCGATTCCGACGCCGGCCGCTGCCGCCAGTCCGGCCTCGGCGATCTCGGTCTTCTCCCGCAACAGCTCGGCGACCACCCGTCCAGCGCCGCTCTCGTCGCCGCTCAGGAGGCCCTGCAGACCTCGGAGGGTCTCGAGGATGCCAGCCAGCGTGGTCACGGAGGCCGAGACGTTGGCCGGAGACAGGCCCCGTCGGGCCGTCACGGCCGCACGCTCGACTTCCGCCAGGGCCGCCTCGACCACACGCCGCGGCTCGCCGGGCGGTAGTCCCGCCGCAATGCCGGCGAGCGACGTGTCGAGACCATCGAACAGGTCCGTCGCGGCAACGCCCACGCCGCCGGCGACCCACTCGAGCCCGGCCCGTCGCAGGCCGAGCGGCTGCAGCATGCCCATGTCCTGAGAGCGATGCTGGCTGCGGCTGAGCATCGCGATCTGGGTGATGGACCGACCCGAGAGGGGCTCGACCCGTTCGATCGGCACCTCGAGAGTCGAACGGTCGGAATCGAACCAGGTCCGCCGGTAGAGCGCGGCGGGCTGCCACGGCTCGAGACCCTCGGCCATCAGCCGCTCGGCAACGCCCTCGGGCAGCCCGTCGACTCCCGCCGCGAAGACCTCCTGCGCGGCCCACCCGGAGGCCAGGTGTTGCCCGTGACCGCCGATCTCCGGCGAGAACATGCGCACGACCACCTGCGGTCTGAAGCGCCACACGACCCGCGCCACGTCCTCCAGCAGCACCTCGCGGGGCCAGCGTCTCAGCGTCTCGTCGATGGAGCGGGTGTAGCCGAAATCGAAGGCGCGGGTGAAGTACTGATGCGCTCCGTCGACCCGCCGCGCCGCCAGCAGTTCCTGCGTGCGCACCAGACCGAGGCCCTCGCCGAGCTCCGAGCCGATGAGGTTCTGGCCGCCGTCCCCGCGCGACAGCGACAGGTAGGCGGCCTCGCCTCCCATACCGACCGAGACCAGGGTGAGAAGCGTCGTGTCCTCGTCGTCCGGATGCGCCCCGATGACCAGGAGCCGGGCATGCGTGGCGAGCTTGGCGAGAGCGCGATCGACCACCGCGAGGCCACCGGTCGACGCCGGCTCGAGGGCCGAAGGGGCCGGTACGGCCGGGCTCTGGGCCCACGCCATGGAGAGTTCCAACGGTCCGGAGAGAGCGAGCCCCGACACCACCAGGAACGCCACGAGAGATCGAGTCGCCGTCGACATGACTGCGGATTCTAGCTCGCGGTGACCGCCGCTCCGGGAGCCGCGCTCGCGGCGACGTAGGCGATATGCTGCGCGCTCGATGTCCACTCTCGACGCCTTCCGCCGCTGGGGCTACCTGGAGGCCGACCTCGACTGGCTCGGGCGGCTCGAGCCCGAGCGCCATCCGGAGCTCTGCGCGGACAGCGAGGACGAGGCGGCGGCCGAGGCCCGGAGGATCTACTGCGGCACCGTAGGTGTGGAGTTCATGCACATCCCGGATCCCGCTCGCCGCCACTGGATCGCCGAGCGTATGGAGGCGGCTCCCACCGTCCCCGACCGCCAGCGCGTGCTCCGCTACCTGGCGCGGGCGCAGACTCTCGAGCAGGGGCTGCAGTCGAAGTATATCGGCAACAAGCGCTTCTCGATCGAGGGCATCGAAGCGCTCATCCCGCTTCTCGCCGAAACGCTCGAGGCGGCGGCCGCCTTCCCGGTCCGGCAGGCGGTCATCGCCATGAGTCATAGAGGCCGCCTCAACGTCATGGCGCAGATCGCCGGAGCCCCCACGGCGCACATCCTGGCGGGCTTCGAGGACGTCGATCCGCGCAGCATCCTCGGGGCCGGCGACGTCAAGTACCACCTCGGCGCCACTGGTCCGTTCGAGACCCGCGACGGGCATTCGATCGATATCCATCTGGTGTCCAACCCGAGTCACCTGGAGGCCGTCGACCCGGTCGCCGTCGGCCGCTGCCGCGCCAAGCTGGACCGGCTCGGCGACCCGCAGGGCGTCCTGCCGATTCTCCTCCACGGAGACGCCGCGTTCGCCGGTCAGGGCATCACGGCCGAGACCCTCAACATGGCCGAGATCCCGGGCTTCGAGGTCGGCGGGACCGTGCACGTCATCGTCAACAACCTGATCGGCTTCACCGCCGAGCCGCCGGTACTCCACTCGGGGCGCTTCGCCTCCGACATCGCCAAGCGACTGGCCATTCCGATCGTCCACGTCAACGGGGAGGATCCCGACGCCGTGTGCCGAGCGGGTCGCCTCGCGGTCGACTACCGGTTCGCTTTCGGCAGCGACGTGGTCGTCGACCTGATCGGCTATCGACGCCACGGTCACAGCGAGGTCGATGATCCGACCGTGACCCAGCCGCTTCTCTACGCCCGGATCGCCGAACGACCGCCGCTCTGGCAGAGCTACGCCGAGCGCATCGGCGCCGATCCCGAAGCGACCGCCCGAATGGTCGAGGGGCTGCGGGACGAGATCCATCGGGCCAAGACCGAGGTCGAGGCGCTCGCCGAGATCCCGCGTCTCGGCCGGCCGCCCGAGTACTGGAGCGCCTACACCGGTGGCGTCTATGACGCCTCCTACGAGGTCGACACCGGACTCGAGACGGACGACCTCGCTCGACTCGGCGCCGCTCTGTGCACCGCCCCGGAGACCTTCAACGTCCATCCGAAGGTCGAGCGCCTGCTCGACAATCGGCGGCAGATGGCGAACGGCGAGCAGCCGGTCGATTTCGCCATGGCGGAGGCTCTCGCGTTCGCGGCGCTGGTCGATGCCGGAGTGGCGGTCCGCATGAACGGCCAGGACAGCCGCCGGGGTACCTTCAACCACCGTCACGCGGCCCTCATCGACACCGCGACGGGTGTGGCGCACGTGCCCCTCCAGACGCTCGCAGAGGGCAGCGGAACGCGGTTCGAGATCTACGACTCGGTGCTGTCGGAAGCCGCGGCCCTCGGTTTCGAGTACGGCTACAGCCGCGACGCCCCGGAGACGCTCGTCCTCTGGGAAGCCCAGTTCGGCGACTTCGCCAACGGTGCCCAGGTGATCATGGATCAGTTCGTCACCGCCGGCGAGGACAAGTGGGGCCTGCTGTCGGGTCTGGTGGTCCTGCTTCCTCACGGCTTCGAGGGCCAGGGGCCGGAGCATTCGAGCGCCCGCATCGAGCGCTTCCTGCAGCTCGCCGCCGAGGACGCCATCCAGATCGCCCAGCCCTCGACCGCCGCGCAGTACTTCCACCTGCTGCGCCGCCAGGCGCTGCGGCGCTGGCGCAAACCGTTGATCGTCTTCACTCCCAAGAGCATGTTGCGCAACCCCAGGGCCGCTTCGCCGCTCGAGGAGCTCGTCGCGCCCCGCTTCTCACCGGTCCTCGGAGACGATACCGGCCCGGCCGAGAGGATCCTGCTGTGTACCGGGAAGATCGCCCACGAGCTGCGCGCCGAGCGCGAGCGACGCTCGGCCGAGGGCGTCGCGGTCGTCACTCTGGAGCAGCTCTATCCCTTCCCCGACCGCGAGCTCCGCGAGGTCTTCAGCCGCCATCCCGAGGCTCGCGAGATTCTCTGGGTGCAGGAGGAGCCGGCCAACATGGGTGCGCTCTTCTTCGTCGAGCCCCGACTCGAGAGGTTGCTCGGCTCTCGCCATCTTCGAACCGTCAAACGATCGGCCTCAGCGAGCCCTGCGACCGGATCCGCCAAGGCGCACCAGCTCGAGCAACGGGCTCTGCTCGGCCTGGCCTTCTCCTGATCTCCCGGCCGCCCCCAGGCTGAGCTAACATCGGGCGCGAATCGGCACAGGCCCGAGATCGAGCGATGACGGAGAAACGTGTCCTATCGGTGGGGGTGGACAAGGACTCGCTGGGCGGCGTGTCGACGGAGCTCGAGCGCTGGGCGTACGTCGTCGAGGCGGCGCCGACACCTCGCAGCGCTCTGCGCCTACTGCGCGAGATCCCCTTCGACATGGTCGTTCTGGCCCATCCCCAGCCCGATCTCGAGCTGCGATCGTTCCTCAAAGATCTGCGCTGGGAGAGTAGCCAGTCGAGGAAGTCCAAGCTCCTCATCGTGGCCTCGGATCCGGCTCACGCCGAGTTCGAGGGTCTCCAGGAGCGGCGTGTCGAGGTGGTCAGCGACGCGACCGTGCTCGGCGAGGTCGCGAGCCAGGCGCTCACCGGCAACCCGCGGGTGCAGCTGAACATCATCGTGAAGCTGGCCGCGTCGCTGCCCTACGGCACCTCGCAGAGGATCTGCCAGAGCGAGAACCTGTCGGTATCCGGAATGCTGGTGCGGGCCAACGATGTCCTCCCCCTGGGCACTCCGACGCGGGTCGAGTTCACCCTGCCCGGAGCCAAGCACTCGATGCGACTCGATGCCAAGGTCGTCCGGCTCACCGGAGCGGGTGAGATTCCCGGGATCGCGCTCAGTTTCGAGGCCGTCAGCGAACGCAACCAGGAACTGCTCGAGGACTTCGTTGCCAGCTGGTCCTCCTGAAAGCGATCCCGACGACAGCGAGGAGGCGAGATGCCCGACTCCGACATGACCGACGCCGACACCATCGACGCCGACACGATCGACGCCGAGACCCCCGAAACGGGAGCCGCGCAAGTCGGAGGCCCCCTTGTCGGAGGGCTCTGCGGCAGCCTGCGAGGCGGCAGCCACACGCGGATGGCCGTTCAACTGGCCCTCGACGGTGCCGCGGAGACGGGGGCCGACACCCGGCTCATCGACCTGAGGGACTACGAGCTCATGTTCTGCAACGGCGAGGACGACGCCGACGAACCCGCCGATGTCGACCGGCTCCGGGCGGAGGTCGCCGCCTGCCACGGCCTGGTCATCGGCACCCCCGAATACCACGGGAGCTTCAGCGGCGTGCTGAAGAACGCCCTCGACCTGATGGGCTTCGACGAGATGGGCGGCAAGATGATCGGACTCCTCGGCGTCTCGGGTGGCGCGATGGGGGGCCTCAACGCGCTCAGCGGCCTGCGCACGATCGGTCGCTCGATGCATTCGTGGGTGCTGCCTGCCGAAGCCACGATCCCCAAGGCGTGGCAGGTCTTCGACGCCGACGGAAACTGCACTGACGAGGCACTCGCGAAGCGCGTCCGCAATGTCGGGCGGGAGGTGGCGAGATTCGCCTATCTGCACCACTCGAAGAAGACGCAGGAGTTCGTACGACTCTGGGAGCGAGCGCCGTCGAACCCCGGCGGCTGAAGCTCTGAAGGATCCGGAGGCCTCGATGAGCGACCACGAAAGACCCAATCGAAGAGAGATCCTCCGCACCGGAGCTCTGGCCTGCGGCGGAGCCCTGGCCGCTCCGATGCTGAATCTCGGCCGCGTGCGGCTGTTCGGTGGCGTCGAGTATTCGACCCGCGCCGTCGATCTCGTGACCGGGTCGCTGGTCATCGACATGCTGGCGCCACTGACCATCAACGCCGAGACGATCGAGCGCTGGGGCCCGGGCCTCGACGGCTTCGACGATCGGGACCGCGAGGAGTTCCGCGGCTCGGGAATCGACGTGTTCCATATCGCCTTCGGAATCGGCGGCACCTCGTTCCACGACGTCTACGACAACACGCTCTCGTTCGTCGCCGCCCACAACGCGGCGATCGCCAACCGGCCCGACGCGCTGATGCGGATCGACTCGGCCGACGACTTCGAGCTGGCCAGATCGTCGGACAAGGTGGGTGTGCTCATCGGGGTTCAGTCCTCGTCGCATTTCCGCAGCCCCGACGACGTCGTGCACTTCCACGGCCTGGGCCAGCGCGTCTCGCAGCTGACCTACAACTCGAGGAACCTCATCGGCAACGGATCGACGGAGCGGATCGACGGCGGCATCAGCGACTTCGGCGTTTCGATCGTCGAGCGGATGAACGACGTGGGAATGGCCGTCGATGTCTCACACTGTGGCGACCGGACGACGCTCGACGCGTTCGAGATCTCGCGGCGGCCGGTGCTGATCACCCACTCGAACGCGCGCGCCCTCTGTCCGGGACACCCGCGATGCAAGACCGACGAGGCGATCCGTGCCATGGGAGCGAGCGGTGGCGTCATGGGGATCACCGGAGTGCGGATGTTCGTCACCAACGAGGAACCGACGACGATCGAGAACTTCCTCGATCACATCGACCACGTCCGCGATCTCATCGGCATCGAGCACGTCGGCCTCGGCAGCGACTCGGACCTGCACGGTTACGACGACCTCCCCGCCGCGCAGCTCGAGGGTCTGAAAGCCGCCTACAAGGACAGCTACGCCTTTCGCGCCAAGCTCGACATCGAAGGGATCGACCACCCGAAGCGGATGTTCGACGTCGCCGAGGGTCTGCTGCGCCGCGACTACTCCGATGAGCACGTCCGCCTGGTACTGGGCGAGAACTTCCGCCGCGTCCTGAGCGAGATCTGGTCCGCGGCAGAGCCCGCAGGCTAGCCCCGCGTGCGCAGGAAGTAGAGAACCCGGGTTCCAGAGGCCAGCTCGGCCCGCTCGAGGACCTCGAAGCGTTCCGCCAGCAGGCGCTCGAAGTTGTCGCGCTCGTACTCGGCGAAGAGGTCCTCCTTGTTGAGGAGCAGACGGCGGACCATCGGGTCGTCCTTGTCCACCCACTCGATCACCAGATACTCGGTGAGACCCGCCAGCCAGCCCACCAGCTCGTCGAGCGGCACATTGGCGCCGATGACGATGTGGTGGACCAGGGCGAGAAAGAGGACGACCTCCGGGAGCCCCCTGTCGACCGGAGGTCGCCGCTCGATCCAGCGCCAGCCGAGCCCGGGGGACGGGTCAGCGAGGTCGGAGACGAGCGGCAGCAGGTTGGCGGCGGCGCCGCCCCCGGTCGCCCGGAGCTCGGTGAAGAGGCGCTCTATCGCCAGGTGATCGGCGTCCATCGCCACCACGTAGTCCGACGACTCCGCGGCCATCTTCGAGTAGGTGCCCGTGTTCGACCCGAGGTCCCAGGCCAGAGACCACCTGCGTGTGTCGAGCGCCCGCCGGACGAACGCGTTCTTGGTCTCGGTGTCGTCGCTCTCGTAACTGTTGTCGTTGGCGTAGTCCGACCACGTCGAAGCGCCTGCCTTCCACTCGAGACCGCTGACGATCCGGGTGAGCCGCTCGACGTTGCGACGGATCATCGTCGCCGAGAAGCCCGAGCTCGCCACCTCCTCGCGAGTGCTGGTGTCGCGGTCCGAAGCGGCGCGCTGGAGTCGGCTCTGCAGATAGACGTCGGCGAAGACGCCGGGTCGGAAGAGATCGCGCTTCGAGAACAGGCGGGCGCAATCCTCCGGTGAGATACCGTCGAGTGAACCGCGAAGCCAGGGCTGGAAGGGAACGCCCTTGTAGGCGGTGAGCATCAGTGGATAGAGGAACAGGTTGCAGAACTGCAGGTAGCCCGCCCAGACCTCACCCTCCTCGAGGCGCTGGAAGGAGGGCACGTCGATGAAGATGGGCTCGGAGCCGCGCCACTGGACGTTGTAGGAGCTCGCGTCCTTGAGCACGAAGCCCTCGGCGAGGGCCCGCCGCATGAGCTCGAGCTGGAGGAGTGCGGCCTGCTTGAGCATCCCGAACGACCACTCGTAGGGATAGGACACCCAGGGGATGCGCTCGTGGTGAAGGAGGCCGGCCCAGCCCTGCTCGAGCGCGGCGAGCTCCGGCGGCACCACGTCGACGCGCTCCGTGCGGACGACCTTCCCCTCATCGATCAGCTCGGCGAAGAACGAGGTCTCGCGGAGCGCCTCCCAGTCCGCCAGCGCCCGCGCGCTCAGGAGCCGGTAGACGCGGTCCCCCGAATAGAGGACCCTGCCGTCGCGGTCGCGGTACGAGCCCGGCTCCAGGAGCGGCGACTCAGGCGACGCGGTCGTCACGATCCCGGCTCCTGACGCCGAGCCAACCCACGACCTTGTGCCACAGCAGCTTGGCGGCGAGCGCCGCGCCGGCGATCCCGCCGAGCAGGACCTGAAGGAAGATGCTGCCGGACGTCGGATCGAGATAGGCGTGCGACGGGCGTGGGAACACCACGACCAGCAGCGCGGCCAACAGCAGCAGTCTTCGTCCGTTCATCGGGGCCTCCAGCGCTTTGATCCAGCGTCCATGGGCATTGTAGGAGCGGTGGACACCCCGGTACAGCGACCGTCGTCGTACCCCTGCGAACTGCACCAACGCTCCGAGGGAGCGGGGGTGGCGAGCGCGAGCCCGGCCTCCCCCTTGTCATCTCGACCGGAGCGAGCGATAGCGAGCGTAGTGGAGGCAGGATGAAAGGGTGTCCCCCTCACGTTGGTGGAGTATCCACCAGAAAGGAGGAGGACAATGTCGAAGGATCATTACGTTGGATTGGATGTTCACCAGACGAGCACGAGCTATGCGGTCTTGGAAGGATCGGGTCGCTTGGTGGAAGAGGGCGTTCTGGCGACCGCTCCGGATCGTCTGGTGGGTTGGGTGAGCGGGCTGTGCGGTCGAGTGCACCTGACGTTCGAGGAGGGTCCGTACGCGGAGTGGCTCTACGAGCTGCTCGAGCCGCAGGTTGCCGAGCTCGTGGTGGCGAATCCACGGCGGCACGTCAGGACAGGCGAGGGCAAGAGCGATCGGGTGGATGCTCGGGACCTGGCCGAGCGTCTTCGCGGCGGCTTTCTGGTGCCGGTGTACCACGATCGGGGACGTCTGCGGGATCTGCGTCATGGGGTCGATGCGTACCGGGACCTGGTGCGCGACAGTGTGCGTCTGCAGAATCGCCGCAACGCTCTGGCGCGGTCTCGGGGCCTGTCGGTGGACCAGCTACTGGCTGGAGCGTCGCTGGGCTGCTCGACAGCCGACCAGCGCTTCCGCTGGCTGAGCGACGAGCTTGCAGCTGTCGACGCGATCCAGGCCGAGGCCGAGCGGGCACTGAAGCGGGCGGCCCGGCGCTCGAGCGCCTGTCGCCTACTCCAGACGATCCCGGCGATCGGTCCGATCCGCTCGACGACGATCGTCGCCAAGCTACGCACCCCACATCGCTTCCGCACCCGGCGCCAGCTGTGGAAGTACGCCGGCCTGGCCGTCGTCACCCATTCCTCGAGCGACTACGTCGTTGGACCTCGGGGACTCGAACGACGCCACCGGCAGTCGACCCGGGGACTCAATCGTCACTACTGCCGAGCGCTCAAAGAAGTCTTCAAGTCAGCCGCCATCGACGCCTCCAGGCGCGGACCGCTACGCGACGCCTACGAGGCGAGGCTGGCCGAGGGCCAGCGACCCGAACTGGCGACACTGACCATCGCACGCAAGCTCGCGGGAACCTGCCTGGCGGTGTGGAAGAGCGGACAACCCTTCGACGCCGGCAGGCTCAGACAGCACCACGCAACCTAGGCCGGGCCCGAAGCGGGGTCGCGCGGTCATCGATCGAAGCTCGACGAATACGGTTCGAGGGTGAGCCTCCATGGGATCTCTGGTCCAAGTGCCGGTCACGACACCAAGACCCTGAGTGGAGCCTAGGCCCCCTCCGTGAACCTGACTCTGCCATGGGCCCGAGAGCCCCAGATAGAAGCGTGGTTCCTCTGAGAGAACACACAAACGCAGAGCCGGCTACGGCTTCGATCCTCACAAAGAACCATCACGCCCCGCCCCAAACCCGACCTAAACACTGCAAACGGGGGATGCAAACCCAAGAGGGTATCCCCACAGGGGGAGTCTACCTCTTGACTTTGCCTTTCATAGAAGAGATCCCACCTCGGCGCGGGATCTCTCCACTACGGCTCGCTGCCGCTCGCCTCCGGTCGAGATGACAAGGATGGGAGGGTTCCCATGGCGCACCTCCGGTCGAGATGACAGGGAGGAGCGCTCGCCGCAGCGCGATCTCTCGGAGCGCTGGTCTAAACTCGGGGCCCTGTCGCATGAGCCAGCCGGTCCGAGGCTTCATTCTCCAGCCAACCTATCGCATCGAGTCGGGTCGGCCGGTGGTGCATCTGTTCGGGCGCCTCGAAGACGGCCAGAGCTTTCTGGTCAGGGACGATCGGTCGACGCCGCACTTCTGGATCCGGGAATCCGACGCGCCCCGGGCGGGTGAGCTCGGCGCCCGCGTCGACGGGGAGACGCGGCGAACGACCCTCTCCGGTGAGACCGCCGTCCGCGTCCCGGTGCCCACCCCTCCCGACGCGCCGCCGCTGCGCAATCGACTCCAGGCCCAGAGCATCCCGACGTTCGAGGCCGACGTGCGCTTCGCCATGCGCTACCTCATCGAGCATCGCATCCGGGGAACGCTCGAGATCACCGGCCGATCCCATCGTGGCAAGCGGGTCGACCGCGTCTTCGAGAATCCCACCGTCGGTCCGGCCGACTGGCGGCCGACCATGTCGGTCCTCTCGATCGACATCGAGACCGACCCGCGCGCCCAGCACGTGCTGTCGATCGCGCTCCACGGCTGCGGTACCTCCGAGGTCCAGCTGCTCTCCCCCGGAGAGCTCGAGACCCCTCCCGGCGCGGTCGGTCACCCGACCGAGGCCGACCTGCTCCGCGCCTTCCGCAAGCGGCTGCTCGAGCTCGATCCCGATGTCATCACCGGCTGGAACGTCGTCGACTTCGACTTTCCCGTGCTGATTCGGCGCGCCGAGGCCCTGGGGATACCCCTCGATCTCGGGCGGGGCGAGGGCGCCACCCGGCAGCAGCGGGGCCGGTTCCGGCAGCAGAGCTCGCAGATCTCGATCCCGGGACGCGTCGTGCTCGACGGCATCGTGCTGCTGCGCGGCGCCTTCGTCAAAATGGAGGAGTACTCGCTCGACTTCGTCGCCCACGAGGTCCTCGGCAGGGGCAAGACCGTCGCCGGGCGTCAGCGCGCCGACGAGATCGTCCACATGTTCCGCGAGCAGCGGCCCCGCTTCGTCGAGTACAACCTGACCGACGCCGTGCTGGTGACCGAGATTCTCGAGGAGCTCGACCTGTTCGAGCTCACCGTCGAGCGCAGTCGCCTGACCGGCATGCCGCCGGACCGCGTCTCGTCGTCCATCGCCGCGTTCGACTTCCTCTACCTGAGCGAGCTCGGGACACGAGGCATCGTGGCGCCCACCGTCGACTCGGCGCGCGCGGTCGAGGCGACGGCCGGAGGCCACGTGCTCGAATCGGTCTCCGGCCTCTACCGCAACGTCGTCGTCCTCGACTTCAAGAGCCTCTACCCGAGCATCATCCGGACCTTCCAGATCGATCCACTCGGCTTCGTCGCCGCTCCGGCGCCGGGTGAGGATCTGATCCAGGCGCCCAACGGCGCCCGCTTCCGGCGCCGGCCCGGAGTTCTCAGCGGGCTTCTCGATGACCTGTTCCCTCGGCGTGAACGGGCGAAGCGCGACGGCAACGACATCGCGGCCTTCGCCATCAAGATCCTGATGAACTCCTTCTTCGGAGTCCTCGGGACGCCGGTCTGCCGCTTCTACAACCCGGCGATCGCCAACGCCATCACCAGCTTCGGACGCGAGCTCCTCCTGTGGACGAAACGGCGCATCGAGGCGGACGGCTACCGGGTGCTCTACGGAGACACGGACAGCCTCTTCGTCGAGACCGGAGCCGACGATCACGAAACCGCGCAGAGACGCGGCCGCGAGCTCTGCGAGGTGCTCAACCGCGACCTGGAAGCGCACATCGCCGCGACCTGGCGCACCGAGAGTCGCATGGAGATCGAGTTCGAGAAGCTCTACGAGCGCCTCTTCCTGCCCCACGTGCGTCATGGCACGCGCGGGGCGCAGAAGCGCTACGTCGGTCTGGTTCGGGAGGGCGATCGCGAGCAGGTCGTCTTCACCGGCATGGAGGTCGTGCGCCGGGACTGGACCGACCTCGCCCGCGGCCTCCAGCGCGAGCTCTACGAGCTGCTATTCCGCGACCAGCCGATCGACGGCCTGATCCGGGATCGCGTCGCCGAGCTGCGAGGCGGCGAGCACGACGAGCGGCTCGTCTACAGAAAGGGCCTGCGCAAGGACCCGGACGAGTACACCTCGACCACACCTCCACACGTCGTCGCGGCGCGCAAGATGAAAGCGCGACCGGGCCGCCGCATCGCCTACGTCATGACCGCCGGCGGCCCCGAACCGGCGGCCGAGCGAGCCAACGAGTTCGACTACGAGCACTACGTCGACAAACAGATCCGCCCCATCGCCGAACCGGTGCTCGACCTCTTCGACCTCCGCTTCGAAAAGGTCATCGGCGACGACGCTCAGCTCGACCTGTTCTGACCCGACTCGAAGCGGACCGGTGTCCTCCTTGTCATCTCGAGCGGAGGCGCGAAGCGCCGGAGTCGAGAGATCCCGCGATGGGGTGGCATCTCTCCACCGCGTTCGCTCCCGCTCACTCCGGTCGAGATGACAAGACCTGAAGCGGCCGGCGTCCCCTCGAACAGAGGGCATGGCCTGCCGGCCGTCGCTCCCAACACGGAGACTCCCCGCTCCAGACTCCGGCTCCACGAGCCTGCTCACGACACTCACCGCGCGACATCGGCTGGAGCTAGGCCTCCTCGATGAAACGGCCTTCAACCCCGGTCCCGCGCGAGCCGATCCGTTTGTTCCACGAGCCTCTCGCGTTCAGCTTCCGTAATCCGCTCGGTGCCGCGATCCGACGACCACGCCTCGACGGCGAGAAAGACCTGCGATCCAGGCTCGAGATACAGCCTTCGCAGCGGACCCCAGACGGACGTTTCTCCGACCAGAGGGGGGAGCTGCGCCGGGACCGTCAGAGGGACGTACTTCGCTCGCTCCCCTTCCGCCGTGTAGACGAAGACTCCGATCTCGACATTCTCGATCCGCCGATACCACCGATTCATGATGGCGATCCCGGCCCAACGGAAGGACGTGCTGCGAACGCGCTGGCGATCGGCGCGAATCAAGCTCAGGTCCACCACAGGGTCGGAAGCGACCTGAACCGCGCGGAAGACGATCCCCTCGGAAGGGGGATACGGCTCGACCAGCGGGTAGATCGAGACCCGGGACTCCTCGGCACCGGCGGGCACCGAGACGGTCGCCTTCTGTTTGAGAAGGGGCACCTGATCCCTCGAGATCGACAGGCTGTACTCGACCCGGGGAGAGTCCTTGTCCATGCTCACTTCCAGGGCGAGATCCAGCCCTGAGTCCTGCAGAGTCGTCGAGGCCGTTTCGCCGCGCCGGAACACGACCGTCGGCTCGGCCAGGAGCTCATCACCGGACCGCACCGCGACCTGGAAGAGGAAGGCGCCACTGCGCGAGGGGTGACGCTCGACGGTGATCTCGATGTCCAGGGGCTCCCTGGACTCCGGAGTCTGCGCGACCGCAGCGGCGGACACCAGGAGGGTCGCGACGAGAACGACTGTTGCGATCGGTGATCTTCTTTGCATTGCTGGCCCCCTTCGTCCGCGGTCCGCTGCCGTGCTTTCCCACTCCGCTCATTCCGAGCGAGTCGACTCCGACGACGTTGTCGCCAGAGCTAGATAGGAACTCTCCTCGCTGACCTCGTCCCTCACGCCCACACCCACAGCGTACTCGCCCGGCTCCAGGAACATGCGCACCACGATACTCATCGTGCCCTGCTCGATGTCCCCGGGCGTAACGTCGAAGAACTCCTGCCGGACCAGGGTGCGGACTCCATCGGCTGAGGCCGCCGCGAGAAACACCCGGAACCGACCGGTCGATGCTCCGTCGGCTGCCGGCATGAGCGTCAGGTTGTCGACATCCACGTCGACGTGAACCGGAAGACTGAACTCGTTCCTGGCCAGCGGCGTGGGCTCGCCGAGCCTCGCGCGGACTCCCAGCGAATTGCTCTCTTCGGCGAATGTGATCGTGCCCACGACACGATCCACCAGCCGGCTGTCCAACGACCTGTCGACATAGGACTGCCGATATCGAAGTCTGACTCCCTTGCTGCGACCGTTCAGAAGCACCTTGACGCGGTGCGTCATGTCGTCGGCGACACCGTCCGGTGTGAAGCCCAGCGAGTAGGTCGGACCGAAGTCGCTCTCGAGCTCGAGCAACGGCTCCAGCGGATTGTTGGCGTTGAGGATCGCCTCTCCACCGGTGACGTCAGCCAGCAACTCGAGACCGTTCTGGAGATTGGCCCGTTCGATCTGGCCGACCATTCCAGAGGGCCGCAGTCTCGGACTGGCCCACACCACCGAGGCAGCGGAGTCGGCCCTCAAGCCACCGGCGTCCAGGGGATAGAGGGTGACCCGCGAGGAATTGGCGGTGGCGCCCAGATTCTCCAGGTTCGAGCTCTCGTCATGCTCGAAGACGCGCGACAGTCCCTCTCGCTGAAACTCGGGGCACACCTCCGTCAGATAGTGGAGAACGTCCAGCCCGGGACGCTGTTGCAGGCCGGCAGCTACGTAGAGCAGGGCCTTGCGACCGGGGACACCGCTCAGAGCAGCCAGCAGATCCCCCATTCCGTTGCCGGACACCTGCATTCGGCCTGCCGAGCTGCGAGCGTAGTTCTGCCACAACATGATCATCTCGCCCCAACCACAACGACAGGGATCCGAGCACTGGGGACTGGCCTCGTACATTTCCCACACTGCCCTGACCCCATCGAAGACCCTCTCTCGATCCCGGTACGCGTCCAGGCCCCGGGCCGGCTCCTCGTGCAGCGCTTCGAGCGCCCCCAGCACCTCTGAAGCGTCTCTCGTCACAGTGGTTCTGAGGGTTATCCCGGGATCGTGAGTCACGACCAGGAATCGCAGGCCTTCGGGCGCCAGGGCCTCGACGAACCCCTGCACATCATCGAGGACACGCACCCTCTCGACCGGTGTCAGCCAGTAGTTGTCGATGTAGATCACGAAGAGGGGATCGCCCGCCGACCGCGGCTCCCCGCTGCCTTGGGAAAGGGCCGCAGACCCTTGGCCGCCTGCGGCACGCGCCTCGGCTGTGGCCTCCGGTTGAAAGGTGTAGAAGTACTCGACCTCGGTTGGCTGGCCGTCCACCATCAGCACGAAGTCGTCCCGCACCAGATCCGTGACCGGCCGGCCCTTCCTGTCGGTCGCGAAGACGTCGATGTTGATGACCCGGACCTCCACCGACTGGGTGAACAGACCGGAAGGTTCG
Source organism: Candidatus Multivoradales bacterium (assembly GCA_965223875.1). Classification (GTDB taxonomy): domain Bacteria; phylum Acidobacteriota; class Thermoanaerobaculia; order Multivoradales; family JAHEKO01; genus CBDCXS01. The sequence continues at coordinate 2,085,546 of OZ245024.1, forward strand.
GCGTCCTGGGACAGGGCTGGAGCCACTGAAAGTCCGCCCACCGCGAGCAGACCGAGCAACGCCAGTGACCTCGAGTTCATGAGCTCCCTACCCGATTCTACGCCCTGAAGATCCGGCGCCCCCTCGAAGGGAGGGTATGGGCCGCCGACCGTTGGTCGAGGGCTTGGTGACGGCCGAAGTGGTTGACCGGGAGCAACCGGCTCTCGTCCGTCAAGAGATGGCGATACGCGACCGCCAACTCGCTGACCTGCGCTCGAGAGTCGAGATGCTAGCCAAGAAAGGGAGACCGCAGGGCCAGTGAGGGTTACCTCCCGAACGATCCTGGCGCCCTACGCCGCGTTTCTTCTTCGCCAGCTCTTCCACTAGGCGGCGGAGATCGGCTACCTAACGGCCCCGCTCTCGCAGCGCCTCCGTCAGTCCTCAGGGCCAGTCAAAGCAGTTCCGCAAGAACCGGGTAGCCGCGAGCGGTCTGAAGGGCCGGCGCACCGCCGAGCTCGATCGCCGTCTCGAGCAGGGCCCTCGCTTCCTCCGGGCGCCCGTTGGCCGCGTGAAGCACGGCCAACCCCAGAGGGGCGGTCCAGTTGTTCGGATAGAGACGTCGCAGCAGTGTGAAGGTTCGGAAGGCGTCCTGCCCACGATTCGCCTCCAGGTAGGCCTGTCCGAGACGCACGTTGACCAGCTCGTGGTTGGGATCGACTCGTGCTGCGCCCTCGAGCATCTCGATCGCCTCGTCCAGGCGATTGGTGTCGACGTAGATGAGCGCGAGGTTGTAGCGTGCTTCCAGATTGCCGGGTGCCTTCTCTACGGCACTCTCGAACTGCCGTCGGGCCTCGTCGATCTGGCCCCGATCGAGCGCGATCGCGCCCAGGTTGTTGTGAGCCAACGCGGCCTCCGGATTGTGCGGCTCGATCTCCAGTGCCTCCTCGTACGAGGCCACCGCCTCGTCGACACGGCCCTGGTTCCCATACGTCACGCCGAGGTTGTAGCGCGCCTTGTAGGAGTCGGGATCGAGCTGCATGACCAGCTTGAAGGCCTCCTCGGCCGCCTCGAACTGCCCGGCTCTCTGCAACACGTCGCCGTACCCGAGATACAGGAAGGGCAGAGCGTCGTCGATCGCGAGGGCCTCCTCGAACAGACGGATGGCCTCATTCAAGTTCCCCAGGTCACGTTCCAGCTCCGCGAGTTGCGACAACGCTCCGATCGAGTTCGGATCGGCCTGAAGCGCCCGCTTGATCAGGAGCTCGGCGCTTCCATTGCGACCCTGGATCCGCTCGATCGAGGCCAGATTGAGCAGCGCATCCGCGTTGCCGGGGTCCAGTTCGAGCGCGGTGCGGAATTCCCGCACCGCCTGGTCCAGCGCCCCGGTGCGCAGATGAGCCCTTCCCAGATTGTTGTGGATCTCGGGCGAGGTCTCCTCGGGGGCCACCGTCTCCCCGCCGGCGCTCTCTGCGTCCGCACCGCCGAGGTAGCCGAGGGATCGCAGCGCCCGCTCGTTGGCCGCGGCCGCCTCGTCATCGTAGTCGTCGGGCGCATCCGCTTCGCCGGTATCCTCTTCGGTCTCGTAGGTCTGCACGTACCGGATCGGGTTCTCCTCGAGGAACTCCCGCGAGAAGGCGGACTCGAGAACCTTGCCATCCATGTCCTTCGCCACCGGAAAGCCCAGGTAGTGCAACAAGGTCGGCGTCATGTCCATGACCGACGCGCCGCCCAACTCATAACCCTGGCGAATGTGCGGCCCGGCGGCGACGAAGATGCCGTAGGTCTCGTGATCGAGGTGCGCGCGGCTGACGTCGATGGTCTCTTCACTGCGGATACGACGCTCACCGCTCTTGAAGCCATGGTCCGAGATCAGGAAGACGGCCGTCCGATCGAGATCGATACGGGCCAGCAACCGGCCGAGGATCTCGTCCTGATAGCGATACCACTCCCGGACGATGTTCCGGTACCGCTCGAACGGCTCCTCCTCGACCCAGTCGAGTTTCGGTGGGTCGTACTTCATGAACAGGTGCGACATGCTGTCGACCTGCTCGAAGTAGAGCATTACCAGGTCGAAGTCCTCGGCCAGGACCTCCTCACCGATTGCGGCGTATCCCTGGGCCGTCACGGCGTACTGCTGAAAGAGGTGGATCGGATTGAAAGGATTGGGCTCCGGGAAGCGGCCGGGGTCGAACATCTCGGCGCGATACTCCTCCGGATTCACCCTGATGAACCGCGAGACGAACTCGTGGGAGACCTGTTGCAGGGGCGGCAGTAGCGCGTCGAGGTCCGCGAAGCGCGCCGCGGGGTACGTCTTCTGCTCCGCCTCCCCACCACGTGCGGTCGCGCCGAAGCCGTGGAAGCCGAGCCCGTCGGAGACCACCAGGCCCTGGCCGATGTCCTCGGCCGGATAGGTCGCCCACCAGCCGACGACGGCCGCTCGTCGCCGAGACTCGGCGAGAATGTTCCAGATCGCCTTGACACTCCGGTTGTAGCTGCGAACCGGTACCCGAGTGCCATCCGGGCGATCGACCATGAACCACGAGATGCCGTGCTTGGCGGCCGTCTTGCCGGTGGCCACGCTGGTCCAGATGACCGGCGACAGAGGAATGTCCGGCAGTGTCTCGATAGGCCCCCAGGTACCGGCCTGCCTCAGGCCCATCAGATTGGGCATGTCCCCTTCGGCGGCGAGCTGCTCGATCAGCTTCCAGTCCGCCCCGTCGATGCCGATCAGAACGGCCCGCGTGCCGACCGGCTCGATTTCCGGCCCGCCCGCACAGGCCGCGAGCAGGGCACCACTCAGCACGGCCGTGAAGAGAGCCGCCTTGTACCGTCGCACGAGGGACACCGGGGCCGATTCTACTCCGCCCTGAGCCGCTTCTTCCCGACGAGCGCCTCCAGACGCCGGCGTAGATCCGTCACCTGCTTTCGGAGCGTCACCACCTCGATCTCCTGCCTCTGGAACTCGTTCAACAACAACGGCGTGAGCAGCGAGTAACGCACCGTGTACGGTTCGCCCTCTTCGTCGTAGCTCACCAGGGAGGGAAACACCTTGGCCACTTCCTCGGCGATGAGCCCGTACTGGAGAGGTCGCTCGGTCTCCGAACCCTCTTCTCGCTTGTAACGGAAAGTCACCGGACGAAGGGCGCTGACCTTCGTAGCGGTGTCGCCCATGGTTTCTACGGATTCCTTGAATCGTAACGAGGATGGCGCGCACGGGCCCAGCTGATTCTCGAAGTTGGTGCAGATAGCCTCGTCGAAGGTACTTGTCCCGCTAGCGCCGCGGATGCCTTCAATGAACGTCTGATCTTGGGCGTTGTAGCCGCCGATGCGGATCGTGTAGGAGTCGTTCTCCAGTCCGAACGCACCCCAACCCAGCGCGATGTTGAAGCTGCCTGTTGACCACTTGTACCCCGCCTCGGGACCGATCGCGGTATTGTTGGATCCTGTCGTATTGAAGAAGAGCGCGTCGGAGCCGATAGCGGTGTTGTTGGAGCCCGTAGTGTTGTTGAGAAGAGCCCAAGATCCACTCGCGGTATTCCCCGAGCCCGTAGTGTTGTAGAAGAGCGTTTGGAAACCGCTCGCCGTGTTTCGGCCGCCGGCAGTATTGGAGATGAGGGCCAAAGAGCCGCTCACGGTGTTGAAGCTGCCCGTCGTGTTGTCTCGAAGAGCGCTGTAGCCGAGTGCACTATTGTGCGCCCCGATCGTCGGCGTGCTGGGGGTTGCGCTGACCAGTGCGTTCAAACCCACAGCTGTATTGCGGAAGGTAAGCCCGCCGTCGTTGTGGATAAACGGTACCCCGCCCTTGAATACGTAGCCACCCAAGTCGAACGCACCGTCGATCGTGATCGAGGCCTGAGCCGGTGGCGTTACCGTCTGCGGCGAACGCAAAGCACCCACCGTATCGGCGCTCAGCGGCTCCCGGAGGTGAGAAGGCCTCCGCGAGCCCTCGAGAGTGTGGCGATCCCGCGGCGACACCAGATCCCGACCGCTCACGACGGGACGCCCGCCCGTGTTCGGGTCCACCATCGTGTTCCGCTGGCCTTCCTGGTAGCGCCTCAGTACCCGCAACGCCTGGCGCACCTCGTCCTCCGACGGCATCCCGGCGGTCTCGAACAACAGAGCTTCGGACCACGGCCCGATGCCCGCCCGGCTCAGGGCGCGCACCGCCCACGCATAGTGAGAGTCCGGGCTTGGACATTGCGACGCCGGCGGCGTCCAGCCGCGAGCGTCGCCGGGTACTTCCACCTGGAATTCAGTCTCCAGCACCCCGCTCGTCGTCACCCGGTAGACCACCAGCTCGTAGCCAGCGGCCTCCGATATTCCGCTCCAGGAGAACGTCGGGCACGATGTTCCGAGCTGTTGTGACCTGGTTGGAGAGCCCGGAGATACCCCCTGCGGCCGCTCCGAATCCCCACTCACCGGCGACGACAGTAGACACACTCCCACTGTCATCCATGCACGCAACACTCGACGCATGATTGCCCCTTTCGGTCTCGCGGCACCACAACCGACAGCGACGATCACCGAGGACTGCGGCACCTAGTGTGGGTTTGAGGTTCATACTAGCGGAAGGGCAATCTCGGCCCTGACGACTGGATCGCGGCCTGCGCTCTCCGTGACGAACTGTGCGGTGACGCTGAATGCAGCAACGGCCAGCTCGAGGGCCGGCCAAATCAAAGCGTTCAGATGGATGGGAGGCAGGGTGGAGTCGCCCCACTCCCCGGGGTCTACTGGGCCTGCGCTGCTCCGCTGGTCTCACAGCTCGAGGTCGCCAGAGCCTCGAGCCAGCAACGGTTGCTCTGCAGGGTGATCTCGGCGGAACCACTTCCGTTCTCATCCACGATGACCCAAGTGGGGGGCAGCTGGAAAGGCTCGCCGATCTCGAAGACCGTGCCGGGGCAAAGCGTGCCGCCCTTGATGTAGTTGTTCGTGTTGGCGGCGGCGATGACGGCGACCTCGCTTCCCGGAGGTGCCTGAGCGATGGTCACGGTCACCGGACCTGGACAGGATCCGTCGGCTGCGAGGTGGAGTCCAGGGCCGCCAAAGCGTTGGCCGACGATTCCCTCCGAGCTGCCATCGAGAGTGGCCCAAACAACGACGTAGTCCCCGTCCGGAGCCGAAGACACAGCCGGGAAGCCCCGAGGCTGACTGGCGAGCGTGTTGACGCGGAAAACTCCAGTCCGTGGTGATCCATCGGCCTCGTACTCGCGCCCGAAAAGGTGGCCGCCGTCGGTCACGTCGAACCAGTTGACCACGAAGTTTCCCTCTCGGTCGGAGGCAACGACCGGTTGGCGTGGGTACTTGTTGGCGCTGGCGTTGACCCGGAACGCATCTCCCAGAGCGGCGCCCGCCGCATCGAAACGCTGCGCCATCACGTCGTGGGGCGCGGGATGCGCCCACGCGAACTGTTCCCAGGCCACGACGAAGTCCCCCTCTCCATCCATGGAAACCGTCGCATACCTATTGTCGCGCCCGGAGCTCGGATTGATCTCGAATTCACTTCCGAGCCCCTGACCCATGGCGTCGAACCGTCTGCCGTGAATCCGGAACCGACCGTAGTTGCTGCTGTGCCAGACGACGACGAAGTTGCCGTCGGCGTCCGATGCGACATCGGCCAGCAGCAGGCTCCCCGAGGTCATCGTGTTGATCTGGACCTCCTCGTCGATGGGAGTGCCCACAGCGTCGAAGCGCCGTCCCAGGATGGCCGAGTCCTGCGCGATCTTCTGCCAGACGACGACGAAGTTGCCGTCGGCATCCGCCGCGACGGACGGATACAGCTGGTGGCTGGTGGTGTAGGTGTTGACCCGAAACTCGCTGCCGAGCGGACCACCAGCCGGATCGAAGCGCTGACCGAAGACACTCATGGGATTGCCGGCTCGAGGCTGACTGGTCCACACGACGACGAACTCTCCATCCGCGCCGAATGCGACGTCCGGAACGAACTGACGGCCGCCGGTGTAGGTATTGACGAGAAATTCACTCCCGAGTCGCGTGCCATCGGCCGCGTAGCGCTGGCCGCGGATACTCTGGTTGGCCCCCGCCAACTCGCGGTCTTCCCAGACGACGACGAAGGCGCCGCCTTCGTCCATCGCGACTGCGGCCAACACCTGCTGGCCAGTCGTGTAGGTGTTGACCTGGAACTCGCTGCCCAGTCGTAGTTGCGCGGAGGCTGGCGAGGTGGCGGCCAGAAGCGCAAGGGCCGCAAGGGTTGGGCGGAGACGAATGGACATCAGGTCTCCTTCGGAGAGGTGGCCGATGACGGCCTTGCCATCACGGCCGGCAAGAGGGTGCTCTCACTAGTGTCCCGTGCGGCTAGTTTGTTTACACATGGGCCGACTTGGCTTTGTTGACGGCGTCGAGGATGGTCTGTGCCGATTTGGTCCACTGAAAGGGTTTGGCATTGCGCTGATTATGGATCTCGATGTAGCGCCGGATCGCGTGCTTGAGATCTTCGACGCTGGTGAAGACGCCGCGGTGGATCGCTCGCCGTCAAGCTTGGAGAACCAGGTTTCGACCGCGTTGAGCCACGACGCACTGGTGGGTGTGAAGTGAAAGTGGAAGCGCGGATGGTCGGACAAGAAGTGCTGGATGGCCTCTGTCTTGTGTGTGCTGCTGTTGTCCAAGATGAGATGGAGGTCGAGCTGCCGAGGCGTCGAGCGCTCAATTTGGTGCAGAAAGTCGAGAAACTCCTTTGCCCGGTGTCTCTGGGTGACCCGGCCGAGGACTTCCCCAGTCGCCACATTGAAGGCAGCGTAGAGACTCGTCGTTCCGTGCCGTTTGTAGTCGTGGGTTCGCCGCTCGATTTGACCAGGACGCATCGGCAGCATCGGCTGCGTACGATCCAGCGCCTGGATCTGGGTCTTCTCGTCCACCGACAAGACCATGGCATTGTCCGGCGGATTCAAGTACAGCCCGACGACATCGATCACCTTCTCGGCAAACTCGGGGTCGTTGCTGATCTTGAACGACTTGATCCGATGGGGCTTGAGGTCCGCCGCTGCCCACACCTTGCGGACCTGCCACTGGCTCACCTCAGCGTACTCGGCCATCAGGCGGGTACTCCAGTGTGTGGCTTCCCGTGGAATACGCTGCGTCGTCAAGAACAGAATCCGCTCCACGCTTTCCGGGTCGATCGTTGTCGGTCGTCCGGGTCGAGGCCGGTCCGTCAAGCCGGCGATGCCCTCCGCAGCATAGCGCCGCTTCCACAGGTAGACCGTCGGTCGACTCACATGAAAGGTGCTCGCGATGCTCTGGATCGAGTGGCCCTCTTCGAGCGCCAGGACAATCCGTGCTCGCAACGTCTCTCCACTGCGCGCGGTCTTCGTCCGAAGCCATCGCTCGAGCTCCGCCCGATCCCGCTTCGCCAATCGAAACTCTTGATCTCCTGCCATGCCAGCAGTACATCATGAACGCATCTGACTGTAAAGTTATTTACCGCACGGGACACTAGCGAAGGCTACCCGAGGAAATCTACCATGCCCTCATACAACGGCCTGGGCTCGGTGGCATCGAACCCCTGCTGGCGCTGACGCTGAACGCGACAACGGCCGGCAGGGACGCCGGCCGCTTCAGAGCGTTGAGGTTGGCTGGGAGGAAGGGATTCGAAGCGCGCTTCGCGCACTTCGTGGCGAACTGTCCTCTCGGCGAGCGCCTCCGCGCTCGCGGGGGTTCGAATCCCTGCTGGCGGTGACGCTGAATGCGTATGCGGCCGGCAGGGACGCCGGCCGCTTCAGAGCGTTGTTGTGGCTGGGAGGCAGGGATTCGAAGCGCGCTCCGCGCACTTCGTGGCGAACTGACCTCTTGGCGAGCGCCTCCGCGCTCGCGGGGGTTCGAATCCCTGCTCGAGTGACGCTGAACGTAGCCACGGCCGGCAGGGACGCCGGCCGCTTCAGAGCATTTGAGTGGCTGGGAGGCAGGGATTCGAACCCCGATTCCACGGTCCAGAGCCGCGTGTCCTACCATTGAACGACCTCCCAGGACCGCGCAAATCTAGCAAGAAGCGCGAGAGGGGGTCAATCGGACCAGGAGGGGCGGGCTACTGACGGCCGATGGCGCGGTCGATCCGGGCCAGGGTGGCGCCGCGGCCGAGGATCTCGAGGGTCTCGAACATGCCGAAGCCGACCGCTTTGCCGGTCACCGCGACGCGCAGGGCATGGATCACCTGGCCGAGCTTGACGCCGCGACGGTCCACGTAGGCGCGAAGGGAAGCCTCGAGCGACTCGGCATCGAACTCCCTCCTCATGGCCAGCTCGGCCCGGAAGCCCGCCAGGAGGGGCTTCGCCTCCTCCGGGGCTCGCAGGCGCTTCTCGAAGGCCGCCTCATCGTAGGAGAAGTCCGCCGTCCCGACCAGGAGCTCGCGGTAGTCGAGGATATCGCCGGCCACGACCAGGCGATCGTCCGCGGCGACGACGATCAACTCGACCCGCTTTCGCGTCTCCTCGTCGACAGGCTCCTCCAGGATCCCGGCGCGCACCAGGTAGGGCAGCACCATCTCGACCTTGGTCTCGACAGGCACCTCGCGCATGTACTGCTCCTGGAAGGAGAGGAGCTTCTGCGGATCGAAGCTTGCGGATCCCTTCCCCACTCTGTCGAGCGAGAAGTTGTCGACCATCTCCTGCCGGCTCATGATCTCGGTGCGATCGTCGAGGGACCAGCCGAGGAGCAGCAGGTAGTTGACCAGGGCGTCTGGCAGGTAGCCGACCTGCCGGTAGAAGTCTACGACCACCGGATTGAAGGTCTCGGGCGTGGTCTCGAGTCCGAGGTCCGTGGCGATCGACAACCCGTGCTGGTAGAGGCGCGCGAAGTCGGGGTTCTTCAGGTACTTGTCGAGCTTGCGCTTCGAGAGCTTGGTCTTGCTGCCCGGTTCGGCCACCACCGGGAGATGCGCGTACTCCGGCAACGCATAGCCCAGAGACTCGCCGATGAAAATCTGCCTCGCCGTGTTGGAGAGGTGTTCCTCGGCCCGGATCACATGGGAGATCTCCATCAGGTGATCGTCGACCACGCTGGCGAGGTGATAGAGCACCGAGCCGTCGGCGCGCTGGATCACCTGATCCTGCTCCCTCGCCCACTCGACTTCGATCTCGCCGCGGATGGAGTCGACGAATCGGCAGACGCCCTCGCGAGGCATTTTCAGGCGTACGACGCCCGCTCGCCCCTCGATCTCGTAGAGCTGCGCCTCGGCGGCGGTCTTAGCCATGAAGCGGCGGCTGTAGATGAAGCGCCGCTTCTCCGCCTCCGCCGCGGCGCGCTCTTCTTGCAGCTCCTTGGGCGTCGCGTAGTCCCGGTAGGCGTGTCCCGAGGCGAGCAGAGCCTCCACCGCGGCCGCGTAGGGCGCGGACCGTTCCGACTGGAAGTAGGGTCCGTGATGGCCACCGACCTCCGGTCCCTCGTCCCACTCGATCCCGAGCCAGCGAAAGCCCTCGAGGATCGGCGCGAGCGCTTCGTCCAGGTTGCGCTGCCGGTCGGTATCGTCGACGCGAAGGATGAAGCTGCCCCCGTGGCGACGGGCGTAGAGCCAGTTGAAGAGCGCCGTGCGCACCCCTCCGATGTGGAGAAAGCCCGTCGGGCTGGGGGCGAATCTGACACGAACGCTCATCCGATCATCTCCCGGGTCGATTTCATCCTATCCACACCGTCTTGACATTGACGAACTCGCGCAGACCGAAGCCGGACAGCTCCCTTCCGTACCCGGAGCTCTTGACCCCACCGAAGGGCAGGCGCGGGTCGGACTTGACGATGCCGTTGACGAAGACCGAGCCGGCATCGATCCGTGGCACCAGCTCTGCCGCGGCCTGCGCGTCGCCGCTCCAGAGGCTCGCTCCGAGACCGAAAGGCGAGAGATTGGCCAACTCGATGGCGTGCTCCGTGCCTTCGGCGCGAATGACCGGAGCGACCGGCCCGAAGGTCTCCTCGTCGAAGGCCGGATTCCCCGGCTCGACGCCCGAGAGCACTGTTGGCGCGTAGAAGAACCCGGGGCGATCGAGCCGGCGGCCGCCGGTGACCACCGTGGCGCCCGCCGCGACGGAGCGCTCGACCTGATCGTGGAGCTCCTCGACCAGATCCTGGCGCGCCAGCGGGCCGATCTGCGTACCGGGATCGAGCGGGTCTCCCACCACCAGCTCGTCCATCGCCGCGGCGAGAGCGCTCTCGAACCGATCCGCGATCGTCCGATCGACGATGAACCGCTTGGCGGCGATACAGCTCTGCCCGCTGTTGAGCGTCCTGCCGATCACGGCCGAGCGGGCGACGCTCTCGGGATCGGCATCACCCAGGACCACGAAGGGATCCGAGCCGCCGAGCTCGAGCACGGTCTTGCGCAGATGGCGCCCGGCCTCGGCGGCAACCGCGCGGCCGGCGGCATCGCTACCGGTGAGGGTCACCGCCGCGATCTCCGGGCGACCGATGAGCTCACACGCCTCCGAGCCGGAGATCAGCAGCGTCGAGAAGCCACCCTCCGGCAGGCCAGCGTCGCGCCACACGCCCTCGATGGCCAGCGCGCAACCGGGCACGTTCGACGCGTGCTTCAGCAGCGCTACGTTGCCCGCCGCCAGGGTCGGCGCCGTGTAGCGGAAGACCTGCCAGTAGGGGAAGTTCCAGGGCATGATGCCGAAGACGGCCCCGATCGGGTCGAAACGGATCATGCTACGGCGAGCATCGGTCTCGACAACCTGCGGCGCGAGGATCGCCGGCGCCTCGTCGGCGTAGTAGTCGCAGACCCAGGCACACTTCTCGACCTCGGCCCGCGCCTCGGTGATCGGCTTGCCCATCTCCTCGCTCATCAGCCGGGCATGGTCGTCGATTCCGGAACGCAGGACACCGGCGGCCCGGCGAACCACCGAGCAGCGCTCGTCGAGGTCGCGCCGGCGCCAGTCGGCGAAGGTCTTCGCGGCCTGCTTCAGTCGCTCGTCGACGAGCTCCGGTGCGTGCTCCCCACAGTCGCGAATCGGCTCGCCGGTGGCGGGATTGATGGACTGCATCGGGCGGTGGTGTCGCTGTCGTCAACGGCCGGCAGGGACGCCGGCCGCTTCAGAAAAGGGTGGGGCGGTCGGAATCCTGACTATCCTGACGGTAAATGGCGGAGAGGGAGGGATTCGAAGCGTGCTTCGCTACGCTCAGCACACTCCGTGACGAACTGGCTTGTCGGCGAGCGCCTCCGCGCTCGCAAGGGTTCGAATCCCTCTCTGAGTCGATCGCACTTCATCTTCGACTGTCGGAATCCTGAAAAACCTGCGTGGACATGGCGGAGAGGGAGGGATTCGAACCCTCGGTCGAGGTTACCCCCGACAACTGATTAGCAGTCAGCCCTGTTCGTCCACTCCAGCACCTCTCCACGGACGTTTGGGGGGCGCTATTGTACGGGCCGCTCGGACCCGGAGTCAAAGCGAATCGGGGTCCCGCCAAACCCGCCGACACCGTCCAGCGAGACCTCTTCCGGCATGGCGGCGAACGATCTCGGCCGGGGCGTGCGGGGCTATCTCCACGCGCTTTCGGCACTTAGCCCACCATGAGGAAAAAGAGGGCGAATTGGCCCCTTGGAAGGACCCGGCAACCGAACTATGCTCGGGCCGACTCTGACCAGACCATGCAAGACATCATTCCGCCGCAGCACCTCGCGACGACGGACGAGGCGGCCTTGTCCGATACCGATCAACTAGCCATCAACACGCTCCGGTTCCTGGCCGTCGACATGGTCGAGCAGGCCCGTTCCGGTCACCCCGGAGCGCCCATGGGGCAGGCGGCGATGGCGTACCAGCTCTGGAGCGAGCACCTTCGCTTCGACCCGGAGCATCCGGATTGGCCGAACCGCGACCGCTTCGTGCTGTCCTGTGGCCACGCCTCGGCCCTGATCTACGGCCTGCTCCATCTGGCGGGCTACGATCTCCCGCTCGAGGAGCTGCGCGACTTCCGCCAGCTCGGCTCGAGGACAGCCGGACATCCGGAGTACGGCCACACGCCCGGCGTCGAGACCACCACCGGTCCGCTCGGGCAGGGCATGGCGACGGCGGTCGGCATGGCGATCGCCGAGAGGATGCTCGCCGCGTCTTTCAATCGTGAAGGCTTCGAGCTCTTCGACCACCGGGTCTGGGTGATCGCCAGCGACGGCGACCTGATGGAGGGCGTCACCGCCGAGGCCAGCTCGTTCGCCGGGCATCTCGGGCTCGGCAAGCTGAACGTCCTGTGGGACGACAACCGGATCTCGATCGACGGCCCCACGTCGCTGGCCTTCTCGGAGGACGTCGTCCAGCGCTACGAGTCCTACGGCTGGCACGTCCAGCGCGTCGAGGACGGCAACGATCTGCGCTCCCTCGACGAAGCGATGGCCGCGGCGGCGGCCGATCCGCGACCGTCACTGGTCGCGGTGCGTACCCACATCGGCTTCGGCAGTCCGAACAAGCAGGACTCCTCCGCCTCCCACGGCTCGCCGCTGGGTGCGGAAGAGCGCCTCCTGACCAAGCGGGCTCTCGGCTGGCCGGAGGAGCCCACCTTCCACGTTCCCGACGAGGCGCGGCAGGCCTTCGAGCCGGCACGCGATCGCGGAGCCCGGCGCCGTGAGGCATGGGGCGAGCTGCTCGCCGCGTACCGCGCCGCCCATCCGGGCCTCGCCGAGGAGCTCGAGCGCCGCCTCTCCGGCGAGCTTCCCGCGGGCTGGACCGACTCGCTGCCGACGTTCGCTCCCGAGGACGGCCCCCTCGCCACCCGCAAGGCGTCCGGGGCGACACTCAACGCCATCGCCGACACGTTGCCGGAGCTCGCCGGCGGTTCGGCCGACCTGACGGGGTCGAACAACACCTATCTCGACGGCAAGCCGGTTCTCGGACCCGACACCACCGGCCCCAACATGTACTTCGGCGTGCGTGAGCACGCGATGGGCGCGGTGCTCAACGGCATGGCGCTGTCGGGTGCCATCGTCCCCTACGGCGGGACGTTCCTGATCTTCTCCGACTACATGCGACCGTCGATCCGCCTCGCCGCCCTGATGGGTCTGCGGGTCGTCTACGTCTTCACCCACGACTCGATCTTCCTCGGCGAGGACGGGCCGACCCATCAACCGATCGCCAACCTGGCGGCGTTGCGCGCCATCCCCAATCTCACGGTGATCCGGCCGGCGGACGCCAACGAGACCGCCCAGGCCTGGCGCCAGGCTCTGGAGCGCTCCGAGGGACCGACCGTCCTCTCGCTGACGCGCCAGAAGCTACCGATCCTCGACCAGGCCCGAACCGCGGCCGCCGACGGCGTCGCCCGAGGCGGCTACGTCCTGGTCGACTGCGAGACCGAGCCCGACCTGATCCTGATCGCCTCCGGCTCCGAGGTCGCCCTGGCGCTCGAGGCCGCCGAGCTCCTTGCGGCCGACGGCGTCGCTAGCCGGGTGGTCAGTCTGCCCTCGTGGGAGATCTTCGACGCCCAGGACGAGGCCTATCGGGACTCGGTCATGCCGCCGCATATCGAGCGGCGGATGTCGATCGAGGCGGGAGCCACCTTCGGGTGGGATCGATATGTAGGCCGGGCCGGAGAGCGCTTCGGCATCGACGGTTTCGGCGCCTCCGCACCCCTCGCGGCGCTGGCCGAGCACTACGGCTTCACGGCGGCGAACATCGCCCGCCGCGCCCGGGCTCTGCTCGACTGAAACGTCAGCGTCCGCCGTCGGGGACGACGATTCCACCGTGGTGCGTCGCCACGGGATCGACGGCCGGATTTCGAGCCACCGGGAACAGACTCCCCGGCTGTCGACGCTGGATCGGGATTGCGGTGTGGTCGTGGCCTCCCCGGTAGAGCGTCGCTCGGTGGGTCCCCCGGTGCGGATTCGGATACCGCCAGATGAAGGGGTTGGGATAGACCGCTACCGGCCAGGCGGAAGAGGGATCGGGCCGGACCGGTTCGGGCTCCTTCGCCAGCTGCGCCGCGGCCATCGCCAGCACCGCGCGGGTCAGACGGCTCTCCCGCTCGGCTTCCCGTACCCGCGCCGCCTCGGCCGCCGCTCTCGAGCGCGCCAGGAGCTGCTCGGGGCTCAGCCACTGTCCGTCCACGAAGGCGAACCCTTGTCGACTCATGCTCTCCTCGAACGGGATCCAGCGACCGGTCTCGGCATCGAGAACCCAGTCGAGGGCGCCCATCAGAGGCTCCAGGCCGTCCGCCTTCGGGTCCATCGACGCGGCGACCAGCGCGGCCTCGCGGGCGCCGTGGCGGTTGCCCTGACGCGTTGCCACGCGTGCCAGCTCGATCCAGTCGGCTGCCGTGCTCGACGGACTGGCGCGAAGCGCCTCGCGCCGCTCCTCGAACGCGACCAGGCTCGACTCGCTCCGTTCGATGCGGTCGATCGCCGCGACCGGGAAGGCCATCTCGCCGAAGGCCATGCGGATGTGTACCTGTCCGTCGGCGACCTCGGCGATCACGTCCTCGAAGACGCGGCCGTTTCTGAGGAACACGTCGTCCGCGGCGGCGGGCGCCGCGACGACGAGGCAGAGCAGCAGAACAGGAAGGAAACGTCGCATGGTGCAGTCTCGATCCTAGCCTATTGCCAGAAACGTGCCGGATCCGGAAGGGTCCGAGCCCCGGCGATGCCGGGCCCGGGCCGGGCTAGAATCGGGCCCGTCCAGCCCGCACCCTGGACCAGCCGGTCACCTCATGAGACGAGCCAGACTCTTCGGATCCCATCTGACCAAAGGAGAGCGAAGGGTCTACGGAGCCGTCGGACTCTTCTACGCCGCCGCGGTCCTCGGCATGACCTGGCCGGTCTACGGCGTGTTCAGCCGCATCCGACCGCTGGTGCTCGGGATGCCCTTCTCCCTCTTCTACCTGTCCTGCTGGGTGGTCGCCTCCTTCCTCGTTCTGCTGGCTCTCTTCCACTGGGAGTCGGGGCGTGGCGCGCACGACGAAGAGCCACCCGGCCCAGGCGACAGGTCGAACCGCGGGGACGGATCCTGATGGAGAGCTGGGTCGTCGTCCTTCTCGTCACTGTCGGGTACCTGGGGCTGTCGCTCGCCGTCGGGCTGAGCTCGGGGCGCCGATCCTCGAGCAGCACGGAAGGCTATGTCGCCGGCGACAGGAGCCTCGGTTTCCTGGTTCTCTACTTCGTCCTCGGCGCGTCGATCTTCAGTGCCTTCGCCTTCCTCGGTGGGCCCGGCTTCGCCTATTCGAGGGGTGCGGCCGCCTTCTACATCCTCTCCTACGGCACCTTCGGCCTGGTGCCCTGGTACTTCTTCGGTCCCCGGGTGGCTCGGCTGGGCCGGCGTTACGGCTACGTCACCCAGGCGGAGCTCTTCGCGCACCGCTTTCAGAGCCGGGGTCTCTCCGCGGCGCTGGCGGTGATCTCGTTGATCGCCTTCGTGCCCTACCTGACGCTGCAGATCAAGGGTGCCGGCTACGTCTTCAACGTCGTCACCGAGGGGCGGGTGCCGGTGTGGCTCGGTGCCGCGGTCGCCTACGGTGTCGTTCTGCTCTACGTCTTCCGCAGCGGCGTCATGGGGGTCGCCTGGACCAACACCTTCCAGGGCATCTTCATGATGGTCCTCGCCTGGGGCCTCGGCCTCTACCTGCCCTACAAGCTCTACGGCGGTGTCGGAGCGATGTTCGACGAGCTCTCCGGGGCGGTGCCGAAGATGCTCGTCGCACCGGGCCTCGACGGCGGCGGCGAGCCGTGGGGATGGGGCGCCTATTCGAGCGCCATCCTGATCTCGGCGATCGGCTTCTCGATGTGGCCGCACTACTTCATGAAGATCTACACGGCGAAGAGCATCCGCACGCTGAAGCGCTCGATCGTCTTCTACCCCACCTTTCAGATCTTCCTGATCCCGATCCTGTTCATCGGCTTTTCCGGGATCCTGCGCTTCGACGGCGTGACACCGGCCGACACCATCCTGCCGACCATCCTGATGGCCCTCGACCTGCCGGCGGTGGTCATCGGCCTCTTCTGCGCCGGCGCGCTGGCGGCGTCGATGTCGACCGGAGACGCTCTGCTCCACGCCGCCGGGTCGATCGCCATCAAGGACTTCTACCGGGCACTCTTCCGGCCCCGCATGAGCGACGAAGCGCAGACCCGCGCCATCCGCGCGATGGTCGTGGTGATCAGCGCTCTGGCCTACTACATAGCGGTCGCCTCGGATCTGTCCCTGGTTCTGATGCTGCTGCTCGCCTACGGTTTCATCGCGCAGATCTTCCCGGTGGTCGTGGTGACCTTCCTCTGGCCCCGGGCGACACCCCAGGGGGTTCTGGCCGGGGTGATCGCCGGTTGCGCCGGCGCGGTGGTCTGGAACGTCTTCCCGCAGCTCCAATGGTGGAGCGTCCACCCGGGCATGTGGGCACTGGCGGTCAACGTGCTGGTGATGGTCCCGGTGTCGCTCCTCACCCGGCCGATGGACGAGGAGCACGTCGAGAAGTTCGTAGTCACCTGAGGCTACGAACCCCATGAGCACCCGCCGAGACTGAAGCGGCCGGCCTCCGTGCCGGCCGTTGCCCCATCGACCTCCGACGGCCGTTCAGGGACGCCGGCCGCTTCAGTCCGGTCCGAGGTCGGACCGCAGTCCGTGGTCCGCCGCCCGCCTCGCCAGCCCCCTGGCGAGGGCCTCGTTGATCCCGAGGGCCTGCTCGATCGCGGCGATCTCGATGTGCTCGCGGTTGGTGTGAGCCAGCAGCTCGTCGCCGGGACCGATGCCGACCGGCGCCATGCCCGCCTCGGCGAAGTGGCCGCCGTCGGTGGCGAACTTCCACACTCCGGGCTCGGGCCGGGCTCCCGTCAGCTCACCGAGAACGTCGCACGCGGCGACCACCGCCGGGTGATCGTCGGCCAGCGCGTACGCCGGATTGCTGCCCGGGATCGCCATCGTCTCACCGGTGTAGGTGGTGTGGGGGAACACCGGAATCTCGATGTCGGCCTCGGCGCCTTCACCGAGCGCCTCCTCGAGGACCGGCCGGAGGAGCGCCAGGATACTGTCGCCGGTCTCCCCCGGGACGTTGCGCCAGTCGAGCGTCTGCCAGATCTCGCCAGGGGTGACGTTGGGGCTGCTCTGGTCGGTGGCGAGGAGCGTCAGCGCCACCGAGCTCGAGCCGAGCACCGGATCGACCGGGAACTCGACCTCGCTCACGGCGAGCGCGAATCGGGACAGGGTCTCGAGTGGATGGATCGCCCGCTCGGGGACGCTGGCATGGACACTCTTGCCGATGATGTGGAGCCGCAGCTCGGTCCGTCCCCGATGGCCGCGACGCAGCGTGTTCGAGCTCGGCTCACCGACGACGACCAGAGGCACCCACAGGGTCTCGGCCATGTCGCGGGCGCCGACGCCGCCGATCTCCTCCTGGACGACGGCGGTCACCCAGACGTCCCCGGGAGGTCGTTCGTTCGACCCGGCGAGTCGCGCCACTCCATAGACCTGCGCTGCCATCGGTCCCTTGATGTCCACGGCTCCGCGGCCCCACACCTTGCCGTCGGCGATCTCCGCGGCGAAGGGCGGGTGACTCCACCCCCCCTCGTCCCCGGCATCGACGTGATCCAGGTGGGTATTGAACATCATCGGCGGTGCGGCACCGGCGCCGCGCACCAGCCCGACCACGTTGCCCATCCGGTCGATACGTGTCTCGTCGTACCCGAGCCGGCGCATCTCGCGCTCGACAAGAGCCGCGGTGTCACCCTCCCGGCCCGGCAGGCCGGGCGTGCGAATCAGGCGTTGCAGAAAGTCGACACAACTCTCAAGCTCGCTCATCGGCCGGTATGTTACGCGCAGCGACGTATCCTGCTAACCTCTCGCGCGTCCGATTTTGGATTCCGGGAAGAACCGAAGGGAGACACCAGATGGGAATTTTCGATTTTTGGAAGGACGCGGGTGACGATCTCAAGGAGGCCGAAGCGGTCGAGCCGCCCAAGCCCGAACAGCAGCAGCTGACGGCGGAGCAGGTACGCATGCGCCTCGATCAGAAGCGCTCGGTGGCGATCTCCCAGCGGCTCATCCAGTCGGGCCTCGACGCTTCGAGCGTGATGGTCTACGCGAGCGGTGACACGGTGACGCTGAGTGGCAAGGTCGGCAGCCAGGAGGCACGCGAAAAGGTCGTTCTCGCCGCCGGCAACATCGCCGGAGTGGGCAAGGTGATCGACCACGACCTGGTCGTCGAGAGCCCCGAGCCCGAAGCGACGTTCTACACCGTCCAGAGCGGTGACTCGCTGTCGAAGATCGCCAAGGAGCACTACGGTGACGCGATGAAGTACCCGGTCATCTTCGAGGCCAACAAGCCGATGCTGACCGACCCGGACAAGATCTATCCCGGTCAGGTCCTGCGCATTCCGCCGCTCGACGGCTGAGTCGTCCGTTCCCAAAAGCGATCACGCCGCACCGGCCACCCGTCGGTGCGGCGTTGTCGTGCCCACCGCCTGGCCTTCCGGTCTGCGGACCGCCTGGTCAGCGGGCCTTCTGGCCTGAGCGCAGGGGCTTCTGCGGAGTTCGCGGCTCGTCCGGGTAGAGGGCACCGACCCAGCGTTCATAGCCGTTGAAGATCGGTGTTTCGAACCGCTCCTGGTCGTGGAGCCAGTAGGACTCGGCCTGGCTCCAGCGCGGATGCGGGATGTTCGGATTGACGTTCGACAGGAAGCCGTACTCGTGCGGCTGGATCTGCCAGAAGGTCTCCGGTTCCTTGCGCAGAAGCTCGATCTTCACGATCGACTTGGGGTTCTTGTAGCCGTACTTCCACGGCACGATGATCCGTAGCGGCGCTCCGTGCTGCTTGAGCAACGGCTCGCCGTAGACGCCGGTGACCACCATGGCGAGCTCGTTCATCGCCTCGTCCATGCGCAGTCCTTCGAAGTACGGCCAGGGATAGTGGCTCGCCTGACCGATGCCCGGCATCTGCTCCGGGCGATTGGCCGAGACGAAGCGCACGTACCCTGCGGTCGACTTCGGCTCGACCCGCGCGAGGAGATCCGCGAGCGGGAAGCCGGACCAGGGCACGTTCATCGCCCAACGCTCGACGCAGCGGAAGTGATAAACCCGCTCTTCGTGGGGAAAGGCGAAGAGGTCGTCGAGGTCGAGCGTCTGGGGCTTGGCGCACTCGCCCGAGATCTCCACAGTCCAGGGCTCGACCACGAAATCCCCGGCATGCTCCCAGGCCGGGCCTCCCCGACCGGGAAGGAACTCGTAGAAGTTGTTGTGCGACGCCGCCACGTCGCGTGGCGTCATCGTCGGGGAGATGCCCTCGGGAATGGCGAAGGAGCCGTTGCGCTTCGCCGGAAAGACGTCGGGTCGCGACAAAGGCGGCGTGAGCTTCGCCTCGTCTCCCGGCTGCCCCCAAGCCAGCGTCGGGAGTGCGGCGGCGGCACCGAGGCCGGCGAGGAACGCCCGGCGGTCGAAAAAAACCTCCGGCGGAGTGATCGAGCTCTCTGTCATGGTGTTCCTGAGTCTCTCGGCCATGGGCTCCTCCCTCCTGGTCAGAACATCATAGAGGGCCGGTGAAGTCATCCCGAATTCATCACGGGGGCCGCCAGGACCAGGCGAGCCAGGCCGCCTTTGGTCATCTCGACCGGAGCGATACCGACGGCCCTTTCGCATTGTCATCTCGACCGGAGCGAGTGGCAGCGAAGACCCCTTCGCCTTGTCCACTCGACCGGAGCGAGAGGTAGCGAAGATCCCCTCGCCTTGTCATCTCGACCGGAGTGAGCGATAGCGAGCGCAGTGGAAGAGATCCCACCTCGGCGCGGGATCTCTCCACTCCAGCTCGCTCGCGCTCGCCTCCGGTCGAGATGACAAAGGTGGAGAGCGGTCTCCGCGCTCGCGGGCCGAGGTAACAAAGGTGGAGAGCGGTCTCCGCGCTCGCGGGCCGAGGTGACAAAGGTGGGGAGCGTCTCCGCGCTCGCGGGCCGAGGTGACAAAGGTGGAGAGTGTCTCCGCGGTCGCGGGCCGAGATGACAAGGCGAGCCGCGCGTCCCTACAATGATTCGATGGCCTCCTCCCCCCGCTCGCCTCGCGGCCGCGCCGCGGCCTCGAACCCGGCGAATCGCTTCGAGCGGATCGAGGTCGAGCACGAAGAGCCGGCTCCCGACCGCATCGAGACCGTCTACCTGCGCGACTCGAGCCGCTCCGTCCTGTCCTACAACGACAGTCCCGACGTTCCTTTCGATGTCTCGCTCAACCCCTACAGAGGCTGTGAGCATGGTTGTATCTACTGCTACTCGAGACCCACCCACGAGTATCTGGGCTTCTCCGCCGGTCTCGACTTCGAGACCCGGATCATGGTCAAGGAGGACGCCCCGGAGCTGCTGGCGCGTGAGCTCGACGCGCCGGGCTGGACGCCGCGGTTCATCGGCTTGTCCGGCGCCACCGATCCCTACCAGCCGGTGGAGGCGAAGCTCGGCATCACCCGTCGCTGCCTCGAGGTGCTCGTCGCCTATCGCAACCCCGTCGGCGTTCTCACCAAGAACGCCCTGGTGCGTCGGGACCTCGACCTCCTCGAGGAGCTCGCCCGGGTCGGCGCGGCCGGTGTCTATCTGTCGATCACGACGCTTGATCCCGAGATCGCCCGGGTCATGGAGCCGCGCACTTCGCATCCACGCGACCGCCTGGCGGCGATCCGGGAGATCAGCCAACGCGGAATCCCCTGCGGTGTCCTCGTCGCGCCGGTGGTGCCGGGTCTCACCGACTCGGAGGCGCCCAGCATCCTGGAGGCCGCCGCCGAGGCCGGAGCCGGCGCGGCCGGCTACATCCCGCTGCGCCTTCCCGGCGCTGTCGCGCCCCTCTTCGAGTCCTGGCTGGCCGAGCACTTCCCCGACCGGACGAAGCGGGTGCTCAACCGGGTTCGCGAGATGCGCGGGGGCCGGCTCAACGACGCCCGGTTCGGCTCGCGCATGAAGGGCGAGGGCGAGTACGCCGAACAGATGAAGGCGCTCTTCGAAACCGCCCGCCGCAAGGCCGGCCTGGCACCGCGCGGCATGCCACTGTCGACCGACGCCTTCCGCCGGCCATCGGGACATCAGCTCGGGCTCTTCTAGATCGGGTCGCTGGGCCTTCGCCGCCTCTAGGGGATCCGCTGCATGCGGAAGGTGAGCGACCGCGACGGCAGCAGGTACTCCCAGACGATCTCGCCTCCAGCGGTCACCTCGAAGGATCGGCCCCAGGTGCTCTCGGTGATGAGCGTGTTGCCGTTGGGCAACCTCTGGGCCGAGCCCATGAACTCGCCGAAGAAGGCGGCCGCCGGCTTGAGGGCGCTCGAGCTGGCATCGTAGACCCACTCCTCGACCCTGGTCACGGGGTTGATCTCGACCACCCGCGAGTAGGACCGTGACACCGGCGGGTAGCCGGAGGAACCGCCGTTGTCGAAGAGCAGGATGTTCGACCCGGTCATGGTGGCGTGGTGCTGGCCGATCGTCGTCTGGGTGGCCCAGATGATCGAGCCGGTGGCGCGCTCGATCACGAAGACGAGGTTCGTGTCGCGCTGACTGACCAGGATGTCACCGGTCGCGAAGTGCGGATTGGGCGGCAGCGAGTACACCGAGTTGGTGTGGAAGATGTCGGCCTTGCCGCCGGCGTTTGCCTGGTAGATCGCCTGCCGAGCCTCTTCGGATAGTGGAAGCTCTGAGTAGTGCGCGCTCGTCAACCAGTGCCAGACGGGTCTCCCCGACGGGTCCACCTCGACGATCCAATCGTCGGCAACGGGGTTCGGCCCGATCTCGGGGACACTGTTTCGCGTGCGGCGGCCGATGACGAGGGTGTTGCCGTTGGGCAGCCGCTCGAAATCGTGGTGGAGCCAGAAGGCGTCGGGCGTCTCGAAGCTCCACACCACGTTGCCGTTCCAGTCGCGCTCGATCAGGCTCCTGTTTCCATTCTTCTGGTAGTAGGCCAGAACGTTGCCGTTCGGCAGCATCTTGGCGACGAGATCCGGGAAGGCCCCGCTGATGGGCCCCCACGTCCTCACCGGGTCGCCCTCCATGTCGACCAGACGGATGAGCTTGGCTTCCCAGTCGACGTAGAGGTTGTCGCCGGGATACACCTTGGCGGGATCGTGAATGGTGACGCCGGTCGGAAA
Source organism: Candidatus Multivoradales bacterium (assembly GCA_965223875.1). Classification (GTDB taxonomy): domain Bacteria; phylum Acidobacteriota; class Thermoanaerobaculia; order Multivoradales; family JAHEKO01; genus CBDCXS01. The sequence continues at coordinate 2,107,524 of OZ245024.1, forward strand.
GACCGTCGGCGCCGCTACGGCAGCCGTGACAGCCAGGAACAGGCCCAGGAATACGCGTTGTCTCACGGGTGAATCTCCTTGGAGTCGGGCTCGGATGATCGAACCGGATACGGAAGAGGCGCTGACGAGGCCCGGATCGGACCACGCGGAGGCCGTCGCGCCGATCCATCAATAGTGTCACGACCGCGACTGGAGCTCGTCAGGAGACGCGCATTGGATCCCTCGGTGCGCGCCGGGAGCCCTCCCACGAGGTCCGCTGCAACCGGATCGAGAATGATCCGGTCCTACTGGTCGAGTAGGCTGATCATCAGACCCGTCCGACAAGGAGAACGACATGTATGACCCCGGAATGTTCTGGGCCGTCTTCGGCATGACCTGGATCTTCGCCTGCGCGGTGGTACTGATCGTCATCTGGCACCTGCGCAACAAGCGACGCCTGGAGACCGAGAGGCTCATCCACGAGGAGCGGATGAAGGCGATGGAGAAAGGCGTACCCCTACCGGAGTTCCCACAGCTCAGCGAGGAGGCCAGAATGCAGCAGTTCGACAGGATCTTCACCCCGCCCACGATCAACCCCAGATGGCCGCTCGGGATCGGTGTGCTCTGCATCTTCGGCGGAATGGGATTCACCGTCGCCATGATGCTGAGCATGGACTCCGACATGAACATGCTCTGGCCGATGGGGCTCATTGGCGTCTTCTTCGGCGTCGGGCTGTTCCTCTACTACTACCTGACGCGCACACGCGAATCGGCCTAGCCCGGAGCTCGGGGCCCGATGGACGACACCGTCCTGGTACGCGAGTTCCAGCGTACGCACGACCAGACCCACTTCAACGCGCTCGTCGAGCGCCACAGGGGATCGGTCTTCCGACTGATCCTCTCGATTCTGGGTCCGGGGCGTGAAGGCGAGGCCGAGGAGCTCGCCCAGGACGTCTTCGTCAAGGTCTACCAGAAGCTCGACGGGTTTCGCGGTCAGGCGAAGTTCAGCTCCTGGCTCTTCCGCATCGCCTACAACACGGCACTCGACCGCCGATCCCTGTTGAGCTTCAAAGCCACTCACCAGTCCGAGGAGGTGCTCGCCATGACCCCCAGCGACAAACCCGAGGCCGACCCCTATCAGGTCACCGTCAGCTCGCGGTCCAAGGCCGCTCTCAGGAGCTCGATGGCGGATCTCCCGGATCTCTACCGGTCGGTTCTCCACCTCCACTACTGGATGGGGATGACCGTCGCCGAGGTCGGCGAGGCGCTCTCGATCCCCGACGGCACCGTCAAGTCCTACCTCCACCGGGCGCGCGGCAAGCTCGCGGCGCTGCTGCACAATAGAGGTGTCAACGATGTCTGACGAACGAACCCACTCCCACGACGACTGCGCACGGTTCGCGGACTGGCTGCTCGAGAGCCCTACCGGAAACGCGGGCGTGTGGCGGGACCATATCGACCGCTGTGCCGAGTGCCGGGAGCAGTGGGTCAGTCACCGGATTCTTGTGGCGGCGTTCGCGAGCGAAGACGTTCCCGAGCTCTCCCCCGCCTTCCAGGCCGGTCTCGACCGCAAGCTCGAGACAGCCGTCAGGGTGAAGCCATTGACCGGTTGGCGGCGTGTCGCCCTGGTCGTCTACGCGGCGATCGCGATCGCCCTCATGAACTGGGTCCTCGGGAAGTTCCCGCTGCCGGAGATCAGCATCGACGCGACCTCACCGTGGACGATCGTGACGGCGATGCTGGTGGTACCCCTGAGTCTGTGGCTGACCATGCTGGCGACCCGGCTCCTGCCCCGGCAGCGGCCGAAGGGCGCCGGGCTCTTCGCCTTCTGAAGCGGCCGGCGTCACTGCCGGCCGTCGGTGGCCATGGCGGCAACGGCCGGCGCGGGGGCCGGCCGCGTCAGAGGGTCGAGGCGCGGCCTGAAGCGGCCGGCGTCTCTGCCGGCCGTCGGTGGCCATGGCGGCAACGGCCGGCACGGGGGCCGGCCGCGTCAGCGGGTCGAGGCGCGGCCTGAAGCGGCCGGCGTCTCAGCCGGCCGTCGGTGGCCATGGCGACAACGGGCCGGCACGGGGCCGGCCGCGTCAGCGGGTCGAAGCGCAACCTGAAGCGGCCGGCGTCTCTGCCGGCCGTCGGTGGCCATGGCGGCAACGGCCGGCGCGGGGGCCGGCCGCGTCAGAGGGTCGAGGCGCGGCCTGAAGCGGCCGGCGTCTCTGCCGGCCGTCGGTGGCCATGGCGGCAACGGCCGGCGCGGGGGCCGGCCGCGTCAGAGGGTCGAGGCGCGGCCTGAAGCGGCCGGCGTCTCTGCCGGCCGGCGGTGGCCATGGCGACAACGGCCGGCACGGGGGCCGGCCGTTCGAGCGGAGTCACCCTCTCGCGCCCGGCAGGCTTTCGTATTCGGCGCGCGCCTTCTCGATGATCGGCAGACCCTCGTCCGCCTCCCGGTAGGCCTCGAAGAAGGCCTCGTAGGCGGCCCGCGCCTCGTCGGTCTTGCCGGCGGCGACCTTGGCCCGGGCCAGGCCGAGATAGCCGACCTGCCCCACCGAGCTCCAGTAGGTCATGTCGGGCATCCCGATCAGCTCGGTCATCTCCTTCTCCGCCGCCTCGGGGCGACCAGCGGCGATCATCGCCTGGCCTCGGACGTACGGAATCACCTGGCTGTGTCCGGCGTCCCAGGGCTGGCTCACCTCGAGAATCCGGATCGCCTCTTCCGCTTCACCCGCTCTCAGAGCGAGGATGGCCTCGATCGACGGAATGCCGATCGCCCGCCGGATCGTGCTGCGCTCGGGCGATCGCTCGTCCAGCTCGGCGAGCAGCGCCTCGGCCTCCTCGGTCTCGCCGACGATCGCCAGCGTCTGCCCGGCGATCTGCACGACATCTAGGGCACGGCTCTCGCCGAGAGCTTCCCGAGCCAGCGCTTTCGCCTCTTCGGGTCGACCGACCAGTGCCTCGGCGAGAGCACGCCGCACCAGAATCAGCGCGGCGCCGGCCCTCTGCTCGAACCGTTCGCGCACGGTCGTCGCTTGCCGCCGCACCTCCAGAGCCTCGTCGAAGCGACCCCGTCGTTCGAGGACCGATGCCTGAATCTCCAGCATCACGGCTTCGTTCCATGAGCCGTGCTGGGCCGCGAGAAGCTCGTCGAAGGTTGCCTGATCGTCCTCGTTCAACGCTACCCAGGCCAGCGCGTTGGGCACGAATCCGCTGTCGAGCCCACGTTCGGCGGCCTGCCGACCCACCGCCCTGGCCTCGTCCCAGCGACCCTCGAGGCCGTATCCGAAGATCATCTTGTGGTACGTGAGGCCATTGTCCTTCTCGAGGTCGAAGGCGAGCTGGAAGTTCTTCATCATCTTCTCGCGCTCGCCGATGAAGAAGAACTCGAGGCCCAGGTTGTGCGGCGCCGAGAAGTCGCGTGGGTAGACCTGCTTCCAGCGCTCGTAGGTCTCGATGGTCTTGTCGAGATCCTCGACCACACTGCTGTAGTAGTGCGACTCGATGTAGAGACGCTCCGCCTCGCTCACCTTGTCGCGCAGCTCGAAGGCGCGGGTCTTGTAGTCGAGCTCCTTCTCGGCCTGCCCCATGTTGCCGGCGATGGCTCCGAGCCGCGAGAGGGCCAGAGCGAACTCGGGATCGAGCTCGAGCGCTCTCTCGAAGTGGGGCAGCGCGGCGGCATCCCCCTCGGCGGCTCTCAGGGCGACGCCCTGGCTCAGGGCCTGTAGCGCTTCGAGCGAGCGGGTGGTCGCCTCCTCGATCGGCGCGTCGTGCCGCTCGATCGAGGCGAGCGACTCGCCGAGCTCGCGTCGCACATGAGTCGCCGCCTTGCCCAGGGCGGGCAGGACCCCTTCCTGACTCGAGGCCGTGACCTGCTCACGGGCGAGCACGTCACCGCTCTCGCAGTCGACGGCATTCAGGTTGACCACGTAGTCGCCGCCGAGCGAGCTGATCTCGCCCGTCATCATGGCGCGGACACCCTGGCGCTGGCAGACCTCCCGACCGACGGTCTGGGTGATCCTGGTATCGGCGGGCCGCTGCATCAGCTCAAGCGTCTTGCGGATGTGCGCGTCCGGGACGACGTTCAGGAACGGCGACTCGTCGAGCTTCACCGCCAGGGCCTGGTTGAGCGCCCCATCGAAGACGTCCTCGCCCGTCGTGTTCACGAACTCGGTGAGGACGAGGTAGTCCTCTTCGGTGAGCTTCGGCCCCCGATTCGCCCACCACATATAACCCATGCCGAGCAGGCCGAGAACGAGAATGGCCGCGGCGATGCCCTTCCAGTGTTTGGCTCCAGCCTGATCGATCGCCTCGATCTTCGAGCTCGAGCCGGAGATATCGGTGAGATCGGCCGCCTCCGGCGCCTGCGGATCCGCCTGCCCGGCCACCGAGACCTGACCAGTGGAGGCCTGAGGAGCGGGGGACTGAGGAGCGGGGGCCTGAGGGGCCGAAGCCTGGACCGAGGCCGACGTCGCGGCCGGAACCGAGGCGATACTCGACCCGATCGACCGACTGGTGTCGCCCATCCTCCGCAATCTCCGCAGATCCGCCGCCATGTCAGCCGCCGTCTGGTAGCGGATGCTGACGTCCTTGGTCAGCGCCTTGGCGATGATCTGCTCGACCTCGAAGGGGACCTCGCCGTTGACCTGGGCGACCGACGTCGGCTCGCGGTTGAGAATGGCGTCGAAGATGGCCGCCGTCGAGTCGCCGGTGAAGGCCTTGCGACCGGTGGTCATCTCGTAGAGGACCGTGCCGAGGGAGAAGAGGTCGGTGCGGGCGTCGACCTCCTTCGCCAGGGCCTGCTCGGGCGACATGTAGGCGACGGTGCCGACCGCGGAGCCGGCGCTGGTGAGATCGCTCGGATCCGAGGCGAACGCCGCCGTCTCGTCGTCGTCACCCGCCGAGCCGCCCTGCGGCGTCAGCTTGGCGAGTCCGAAGTCGAGCACCTTGGCGTGCCCGTCCCTGGTGACGAAAATGTTGGCCGGCTTGATATCCCGGTGGACGATACCCTTGGCGTGGGCCGCGGCCAGAGCCTCTGCCACTTCGCTGCCGAGCCGAAGAGCCGACTCGATCTCCATCGGACGGCCCGAGATGGCGTGCTTCAGCGTCTCGCCCTCGAGCAGCTCCATGATCAGGAACGGCGTTCCGTCGTGCCGCCCGATCTCGTAGATGGTGCAGATGTTCGGGTGGTTGAGCGCCGCCGCGGCGCGCGCCTCGCGCAGGAACCGGTCGAGGACGTTCTGATCCTGCGCCATCTCCTGCGGCAGGAACTTGAGCGCGACCTGGCGACCGAGCTCGGTGTCCTCGGCCTTGTAGACGACACCCATGCCGCCGACGCCGATCTCGGCGACGATCTTGTAGTGGCTGACGGTCTGTCCGATCATCGTTTGTCTGAAGCGGCCGGCCTCCGTGCCGGCCCTGGCTCGCTCAGCCACCGACGGCCGGCACCGAGACCGGCCGCATCCGTCGGGGCTTCGCGTGGGTCACTCGAGCCCATTATCCGCGATCCCCCTGCAGAGCCTCGTAGGCCGCGCGCGCCTCGCGCAGCAGCGGGATGTCCGGGTCGGCGTCTCGCCAGATGGTGAGGAAGTCGTTGTAGGCGGAGCGGGCTCCATCGCCGTCACCCTTCATGGCCAGCGCACGGGCCTTGCCGAGAAAGGCGGTCGACCGGTTCAACGAAAAGACACCGGCGCCCGGGTTGGCCAGGATGCGCTCGAACTCGACCAGCGCCTCGTCGGGCTTCTCCGCCGCGAGGTACGCGAGTCCGCGCAGCTCGACGGCGAGCATGAAGCGCATCTCGTAGGGGCGGGTCGACTCGAGGAGCTCGATCGACCGCTCCGCGTTCCCGCTGGCCAGCTCGACAGCCGCCATCGCCTCAGGCAGATTCCAGTCCCAGAACAACCGGTCGGTCTCGAGACTTCTCTCCTTCGTCCCTTCGAGGACCTCCTCGGCACGCTCCACCTCACCGATCCAGCCGAGGGCCTGTGCCGCCACCAGCTGACCGCTGCGGGAGCGACCCACCGTCAGGGCCTCGTCGGCCAGGGCTCCGGCCTCGGCCCGCCACCCCAGCCTGGCCGCCATGACCGCCGCGAGGGCCAGATCCATCGCCGATCGTCCCGCCAGCTCATGACGCTGGTTGATGTCCGCGGCCCTGCGAAAGGTCTCGACGGCGTCGCGCCATCGACCGCGCTGAACCGCGGCGAGAGCTTCCAGACGAAGGAAGTTGCCTTCACTCACGCCACCCTGGTCGGCGGCCCATGACGCGACCCTTTCCTGGCCCTCCCTGTCGTCCTCGATCAGAGCCACCGCGTACAAGCCGTTGTAGATGCCGATGTCCCCGAAACCTCGCTCGAGGCTCTTCTCGAAGGTCGATCGCGCCTCGTCGAACCGTCCGGCGCCGACGAAGCTCCAGCCGAGATTCAGGTAGGGCAGGATGTTGTCGGGCATCAGCTCGAGGGCCCTGACCCCGTACTCGATGGCCGTCTCGTAGTGACCGGTGATCAGGTAGTGGACACACAGATTGTTCGGCGGCGTCCAGTCGCGGGGATAGGTCGAAGCCCAGATCTCGTAGGTCTCGATCTGCTTGTCGATGTCCCCGAGGTAGTCGTTGTAGTAGTGAGCCTCGATGTAGAACCGCTCGAGATCGCTCACCCGGTCGCGCAGCTCCCAGGAGCGCAGGCGGTGCTCCTCGACCTTGTCCCGTCGCCCGCCGATGTTGCGGTAGACGGTCGCCAGAGTGGCGTGCGCGAAAGCGTAGTTCGGGTCGATCTCGACCGCACGCTCGAAGAAGGGCGCTGCCGCCTCCCCACCTTCCGACGCCCTCACCCGGTCGCCTTGATGGTAGGCCTGCAGTGCCTCGAGTGAGCTTGTGGTCGACTGTTCGAGCGGCGCGTCGTAGGCCTCGAGCGAGGCCAGCGACTCGCCCAGCCCCCGCCGCATGCCGCTCGCGGCCTTGCCGAGCGCCGGAATCACGGCCTCTTTCGATTCGGCGGTCACCTGCTCGCGCGCCAAGGTGTCGCCGCTGTTGCAATCGACGGCATCGAGGTTGACGACGTAGCTCTCGCCGAGCCGACCGATATCGCCCGTCATCATCGCCTTGACGCCCTGGCGCTGGCAGATCTCGCGACCGACGGCCCGGGTCACGCGCTCGTCGGGCGAGCGCTGCATGCGCTCGAGCGTGAAGCGGACGCGCTCGTCGGGGAAGACGTTGATGTACGGCGACTCCTCGAGCTTGACCGCCAGAGCCTGGTTGAGCGCCCCGTCGAAGACCTCGTCGCCGGTGGTGTTGACGAAGTCGGTCAGCAGGATCCAATCCTCCTCGGTCAGCTTGGGGCCACGGTTGAGCCACCACATCGCTCCCATTCCCAGGAGGCCGAGAACGAGGATCGCCGCGGCGATGCCCTTCCAGTGCCTGGCACCGGCCTGGTCGATGGCGCTGACGGCGGAGCTCGAGCCCGAGGCCGCTTGCGAAGAATCGCCGGTCGGACCGACTTCGGAGACGGACGAGACCTCACGGCCGGCAGGGGCGCCGGCCGCTTCAGTCGGAGAGGGGGTGGCGGCTGGGACGGCGTCGAAGCTCGGAGCCATCGAGTGGCTCGTCTCGCCCTGCGTCGCCAGGCGCCGGAGGTCGGCCGCCATGTCGGCCGCGGTCTGATAACGAAGACTCGAGTCTTTGATCAGCGCCTTGGCGATCACCTGCTGGAGCTCGATCGAGGCCTGCGGATTGGCCTGGCCGATCGGTGCCGGTTCCTGATGCAGAATGGCGTCGAAGATGGCCACCGTTGAGCTGCCGGTGAACGCCTTGTGGCCGGTGGCCATCTCGTAGAGGACGGCGCCGAGGGAGAAGAGGTCGGTCCGCGCGTCGACCGGTCTCGCGAGAGCCTGCTCGGGACTCATGTAGGCCACGGTCCCGACCGCCGAGCCGGGACTCGTCAGGTCGCTGGGATCACCGGCGAGCTCAGCGGTCTCGTCGTCGTCTCCGCTGCCCGTCTCGGCCGGCGTCAGCTTGGCGAGGCCGAAGTCGAGGATCTTGGCGTGACCGTCGCGGGTGACGAAGACGTTGGCGGGCTTGATGTCACGGTGGACGATACCCTTCGAGTGAGCCGCCGCCAGGGCACCGGCGACCTCGCCGCCGAGACGGAGGACCTCTTCGGTGTCCATCGGCCGACCCGATATGGCGTGCTTGAGCGTCTCGCCCTCGAGCAGCTCCATGACCAGGAACGGCGTTCCGTCGTGCCGGCCGATCTCGTGGATCGTGCAGATGTTGGGGTGGTTGAGCGCCGCCGCGGCCTTCGCCTCGCGCATGAACCGCTCGAGCACGTTCTGGTCCTCGGCCACTTCCTGTGGCAGGAACTTGAGCGCCACCTCCCTCTCGAGCTCGGTGTCCTCGGCCTTGTAGACGACACCCATCCCACCTCCTCCGAGCTCGGAGAGGATCCTGTAGCGGCTGACCGTCTGACCTATCATCGCGCTCCTGAAACGGCCGGGCACGGCGCCGGGTGCTGGTGGGCGTTCGGACGACGGGCGGCAGAGACGCCGGCCGCTTCAGCTCGGGCCTTCATCCCTGGGCCCCCGGAATGGTCGCGTACTCGGCCCGCGCCTTCTCCAGGATCGGCACGCCCTCGTCGGCGTTCTTCATCTCGTCGAAGAACGCCTCGTAGGCGGCTCGTGCCGCGGAGGAGTCGCCGTTGGCCAGGTGGGCGCGGCCGAGCCATAGCTTGGCCACCGAGTGAATGCTCCAGAGCGCGATGACCGTCTCGAGCTCGACGAGCTTGTCGAACTCGGCGACCGCCTCATCGGCACGGCCGGCGGCGAGGTAGGCCTGCCCACGGAGCCTGATCGTGTCGAGCTCCGACTGTTCGAACGGCCGCGCCGACTCCAGGAGGTCGATCGCCTCACCTGGATCCCCCGCCCGCAGGGCAAGCCTCGCCCGATCCTCCGGGATCGTGGCTCCCTGGACGAGGGTGTTCTGCGGCCAGCGCTGGTCGAGCTCGTCGATCAACGCCTGCGCCTCGGCCGGGTCGGCCAGGGCCGAGAAGACGGAGGACGCGCCGGACACCGTGTCGACGTCACGAGCCAATTCCAGCGCTTCGGTGGCCTGATCCAGGGCCTCCTCGTCGTATCCCAGCTCCATCAGGTTGTAGGCGAGGTTGACCTTGGCGTCGGCGACCGCCGGATCTCCCATGAGATCCTGCGCCAGCTCGATCTCGCGTCGCGCGGCGGCTCTCATGTCGGTGGCGCGACCCTGACGAGCCGCCCAGGCACCCCGGAGCTGAAGAGCACCGGGCTCACCCGGTGTCCCGGTGAAGAAGTCGAGGGCTTCGGAGAGTCCCTCTTCATGGCCGTCCGCCGCCTCGGCGAAGGCCCTGGTGAACGCGAGAGAGGGACCCGAGAACCCCTGCGCTTCCATATCCGCCATCTCGGCACGCGCCTCGTCGATCCGCCCGAGAGCCGCGAGCGCAAAGACGATGTTGCCGTACGGGAAGGCCTGATCGGGACCCAGCTCCTTCGCCTTCCGCTCGACCTCCAGCGACTTCTCCCAGTCGCCCAGGTTCGCGTGGAGGATCCCGAGATTGTTGTAGGTAGCCCATTCCCGCGGATACGTCTTCGCCCACTGCTGGTAGACCTCGATGCCCTTGCGAATGTCACCCAGCATGTCCGCGTGGTAGTGGGCGAGGATGTAGAAGCGCTCGGGCTCGCTCACGCCCTCTCGCAGCTCATACGCCCTCTCCCAGTGCTCGTGAGCCTTCTGAGTCTGGCCGGTGTTGCTGTAGGCCGTTCCGAGCCTCCCATGGGCAAGCGCGAATCCGGGATCGAGCTCGATCGCCCGCTCCATGAAGGGAATGGCCTGGAAGTCGCGCCCCATGTCGCGCTCCTCCGCCCCTTTGTTGAAGGCCTGCAGCGCTTCGAGCGACGGCGTCGTCGCCTGTTCGATCGGTACGTCGTACTTCTCGACCGACGCCAGCGACTCACCGAGATGCGAGCGCATGCTGGTGATAGCCGTACCGAGCGCCCCGAGCACCTCCTCCTTCGAGCTCGCCTCGGCCTGCTCTCCTACGAGGAGCTCGCCGGTGCCACAGTCGATGGCGTTGAGGGTCACGATGTAGCTCGCACCGAGACTGGCGACCTCACCGCTCAGCATGCCCTTGACACCTCGACGCTGACAGATCTCTCTCGCGACGTCGGGAGTGACCTTCTCCTCGGGTGAGCGCTGCATCAGCTGCAGTGTCTCGATCACCTTGTCCTGGGGGTAGACGTCGAGGTACGGCGACTCGGCGATCTTGACCGAGAGCGCCTGTTTGAGAGTTCCGTCGAAGACCGGGTCGCCGGTGGTGTTGACGAAGTCGGCGATGACGACCTCGGTCCCCTCTTCCAGGACCGGTTCGGATCTACCACGGAAGGCGAAGAAGGCCGCGGCACCAGCGCCGAGCAACAGGATGGCCGCCGCGATCCCCTTCCAGTGCTTCGCTCCGGCCTGGTCGATGGCGTCGATCTTCGAGCTCGAAGCCGATCCCACAGCCGAGACCTCGCTGGCCGACTCGACCGCCGCCGAGACCGATCTGGACGCCTCCGTCACCGCGGACAGCTCCTCAGCCGAAAGCTCCGGCGCCTGGGAAGCCGAGGTGGTCGACGCGACGGCCGATGGGGCGGTCGACGGTGCGGTAGATGGAGACCTCGGAGTCGAAACCGAGCGGCTGCTGTCTCCCTGGCGGGAGAGCCGGCGCAGGTCGGCGGCCAGATCGGCGGCCGTCTGGTACCGGATGCTGGCGTCCTTGGTCAGCGCTTTGTTGATGACCTGCTCGAGCTCGAAAGGCACCTGCGGGTTGATCTGCGCCACCGCCGTCGGCTGGCGGTTCAAGATGGCGTCGAAGATCGCGGCCGTCGAGTCCCCGGTGAAGGCCTTGCGGCCGGTGACCATCTCGTAGAGCACCGTGCCGAGCGAGAAGAGATCGGTGCGCGCGTCGACCGGCTTGGCCAGAGCCTGCTCCGGCGACATGTAGGCCACCGTTCCGACCGCCGAGCCGGCACTCGTCAGATCGCTCGGGTCGGAGCCGAAGGCCGCCGTCTCGTCATCGTCGGCCGCCTGCGGCGTCAGCTTGGCGAGCCCGAAGTCGAGCACCTTGGCGTGCCCCTCGCGGGTCACGAAGATGTTGGCCGGCTTGATATCGCGGTGGACGATCCCCTTGGCGTGCGCCGACGCCATCGCCTCGGCCACCTCGCTGCCGAGTTGCAGCACGGCGTCGAGATCCATCGGCCGCCCCGAGATCGAGTGCTTCAAGGTCTCGCCCTCGAGCAGCTCCATGACCAGGAACATGGTGCCGTCGTGGCGCCCGATCTCGTGGATGGTGCAGATGTTCGGGTGGTTGAGCGCCGCCGCCGCCCGGGCCTCGCGGGTGAACCGCTCGAGAACGGTCGGATCCTCGGCGACCTCCCTGGGCACGAACTTGAGCGCCACATGCCGACCCAGCTCGGTGTCCTCGGCCTTGTAGACGACGCCCATGCCGCCGACGCCCAGCTCCGAGAGAATCTTGTAACGAGAAACTGTCTGCCCGATCATCCACTGGCTCCCGGAATCGTCGAATACTCCTGGCGGGCCTTCTCGATCTCGGGGATGCCCTCGTCGGCATTCGCCATGAGCTCCAGGAAGGTCTCGTAGGCGGCCCGTGCGGCGGCCTCGTCGCCGTTGGCGAGATGGGCCCGCGCCAGCCACAGGTGCGCCAGCGAGTGAATCTCCCAAAAAGGAAACACGTGGTCGAGCAAGACGAGTCGCTCGAGCTCGGCGACCGCCTCCGCTGGCCGACCCGCGGCCAGGTAGGCCTTGCCCCGCAGCTCGATCACCGTGAGGTGCGACTGCTCGAAGGGTCGGGGCGTCTCCAGCACGTGGAGGGCCTCGTCTGCGTCTCCCGCCCGGAGGGCGAGGCTCGCGCGAGCCGACGGAATGAAGACCTCCTGGGTGAACGTGTTCTGCGGCCAGCGCTCCGCCAGCTCGTCGATCAGGAGACCGACCTCCGCCGGGTCCCCCAACCTCGAGAGGATCGCGGTCGCGTTCTGCAGGGTAGCGAGGTCTCGCGCCAGCTCGATCGCTTCACGGGCCAGCCGAGCCGGCTCGTCGACATAGCCAAAAGCGAGCAGCCGATAGGCCATGTTGAGCTTGGCCTGAGCGACCCCTTCGTCCCCGGAGTAGTTGGCGGCCAGCTCCGTCTCCCTGCGCGACAGCGCCCGACTCTCGGCCAGCCGACCGGCCGCGGCCTCGAGGTTGCCGACCAGGAAGAGCTTGAACGGTTCCGACGGAGTCGACGTCCATGGTTCCAGCGCCGAGCGCACGCCGTCCAGGTCGCGATCGTGGGCCGCCATGTATGCGAGATCGAAGGCCAGTTCCTCCTCGCTGAACCCCTGAGCGAGGGTCTCCGCGATGAATTCCTTCGCCTCGTCGACCCGGCCCAGGTTGGAGTAGGCGAGGGTCAGATTGGAACGTGCGAAGAGGTTGTTGCCACCCAGGCGTACCGCTTCCCGGGCATGTTCGAGCTCGCGATCGAACTGGCCCATGAAGTTGTAGGAGACGGCGAGATTGTTGTGCGGTGTCCAGTCGCGCGGGTAGACGCTGATCCACTGCTCGTAGATCTCGGCCCCCTTGCGGCGATCGCCGAGAAGACTGTTGTAATAGTGGGCCAGGATGTAGAGCCTTTCCGGCTCGCTGACTCCGTCGACGAGCTCGTACGCTCGCTGCCAGTGCTCGTGTGCCTTCTGGTTCTGATTGGTGTTGTTGTAGGCCGTACCGAGGCGTCCGTGGGCCAGCGCGAAACCGGGATCGAGCTCGATGGCGCGCTCGAAAAAGGGGATCGCCTGGAAGTCGCGCCCCTTCATCCTCTGCTCCGCCGCCTGGCTGAAGGCCTCGAGCGCCTCGAGCGACGGTGTGGTCGCCTGCTCGATGGGGACGTCGTACTTCTCCACCGACGCGAGCGACTCTCCGAGCTGGCCACGCATTCTGGTCACCGCCGTACCGAGTGCGGCGAGCACCTGTTCCTTCGATGTCGCCTCGACCTGCTCGCCCACCAGCAGCTCGCCGGTTCCGCAGTCGATCGCGTTGAGGGTGACGATGAAGTTGGCGCCCAGATTGGCGACCTCGCCCGAGAGCATCGCCTTGACGCCTCGTCGCTGACAGATCTCGCGGGCCACCTCGGGCGTGACCTTCTCTTCCGTCGAGCGCTCCATCAGCTCGAGGGTCTCGATCATCTTGTCCTGGGGATAGACGTCCAGATACGGCGACTCGGCGATCTTGACGGCAAGGGCCTGCCGTAGAGTTCCATCGAAGACGTCGTCGCCCGTGGTGTTGACGAAGTCGGCCAGGACGACCTCGGTCCCTTCCTCGAGGACGGGCTCGGCCGTACCGCGGAAAGCGAAGTAGGCCGCCGCGCCGATTCCCAGGACGAGAACCACGGCCAGAAGACCCTTCCAGTGTCTGGCACCGGCCTGGTCGATGGCAGCGATCGTCGAGCTCGAGCCGGAGACGTCGGTGGAATCGGATGTGGCAGGCGGGAGCTGTGTCGCGGAGCGCGCTGCGGAGACCTCGGCATGCGAAAGCACCTCGGATGCCTCCGCTGACGATGGCTCCTGAGGCACGCCAGGAGCGGAGGCCGCGGACACCGAGGGGGCCGTCGCCCGGCTGGTCCCGCTCTGCTGCCGCAGTCGCAGCAGGTCGGCTGCCATGTCCGCCGCGGTCTGGTATCGAATGCGGACGTCCTTGCTCAGCGCCTTGCCGATGACCTGCTCGATCTCGAAAGGCGCCTGCGGGTTGATCTGTGCCACCGGTGTCGGCTCGCGGTTGAGGATGGCGTCGAAGATGGCAGCCGTGGAGTCACCGGTGAAGGCCTTGCGTCCGGTGACCATCTCGTAAAGCACCGTCCCGAGTGAGAACAGGTCCGTACGGGCGTCGACCGGCCTGGCGAGCGCCTGCTCCGGGCTCATGTAGGCCACCGTTCCCACGGCGGAGCCGGCGCTGGTCAGATCGCTCGGGTCGGAGTTCAGGGCCGCTGTCTCGTCGTCGTCCGCATCCGCCGGGGCGTCAGCTTGGCGAGACCGAAATCGAGGATCTTGGCGTGACCCGTCCGGGTGACGAAAATATTGGCCGGCTTGATGTCGCGGTGGACGATTCCCTTCTCGTGCGCCGCGGCCAGCGCCTCGGCCACCTCGGAACCGATCTGGAGCGCCAGGTCGGTGTCCATCGGCCGGCCCGAGATGGCGTGCTTGAGCGTCTCACCCTCGAGCAGCTCCATCACCAGAAAGGGTGTCCCCTCATGGCGACCGATCTCGAAGATCATGCAGATGTTCGGATGGTTGAGGGCCGCGGCCGCCTTGGCCTCGCGCATGAACCGCTCGAGCACGTTCTGGTCCTGAGCCACCTCCGGCGGCAGGAACTTGAGTGCCACGTGTCGATCGAGATCGGTGTCCTCGGCGCGGTAGACGACACCCATGCCGCCGCCGCCGAGCTCGGAGAGGATGCGGTAGTGAGAGACGGTCTGGCCGATCATCCTCGCGCTCCTGCGATTGTTCTGGCCGGTCTCCGCTCGACCGTCCGCCGACGGCCGGCAGGAACGCCGGCCGCTTCAGTCCCAAGCCTCATCGCAACGCCTCGTACTCTGCCCGCGCCTCTGCCACGACAGGAAGCCCCTCGTCGGCGTCCGCCCACTGCTCGAGCAGGATCTGGTAGGTCCGCCTGGCGGCGGTCTCGTCTCCGCTCAGCACCTGGGCCCGCGCCAGACCGAGTCGCGAGACACCGTCGAATGCCCAGGACGGGAAGTTCGTCGGCCAGTCGAGGATCTTTTCGAACTCGGCCGCCGCGGCCTCACCATCGCCGAGCCCCAGGTAGGCGAGGCCTCGTAGATACGGAACGAAGTGACTCCCGCGCTCGTAGAGGTGCGCCGGCTCCAGCAACTCGACGGCCGCCGCCGAATCTCCACGACCGATCGCTACGGCCGCCTCGACCGCGGGCATGAACGTCGCCTTCGCCATATCGCTGCGGGGGAACCGGCTCTGCAACTCATCAACCAGGCCGGTCGCTGCCTCGGTCTCCCCGCACAGGCCGAGGATGATCCCCGCCTGGGACACCATCGCCTCCGAGCGCAGCATGTCGACGGCTCGATGCGCGTCGGCGCAGCCCTCGGCCTCCAGTCCATAGATCAGGTAGTGGAAGGCCCGATCGACGAGGGGCATGGCGCCCAGGCTGGGAAGCTCGAGGCGACCCAAGGTGGCCATCGTGTCCTCGTAGAAGTCGTTGGCCCGCTCGAGCTGGCCCTCCTCCGCCGCCAGCTCCGCACTGAACGCGCGCAGATACACCTGATCGATCGCTCCGTCGGCCCAGGCCAGCTCCGCATCCCGGGTCTCGAAGTCCCCCGCGTAGTGGGCACCCAAGGCCAGGGTCCAGTGAATGTAGGCGTCCTCGAGGCCCCGATCGAGGGCCTGCTGCGCCAGAGCCGTCGCCTCTTCGTGACGTCCGAGCTGATGGAAGCTCCAGCCGACGTTCGAATACGGGAAGACATGGTCCGGATTGAGGCGAATCGCTTCCAGACCGTTCTCGATCGCCTGCTCGAACCGGCCGAGCAGCCAGGATTGAACGGCGCTGTTGTTGTACGGCGTCCAGTCGCGTGGGTATGTCTTCTTCCACAGGCCGTAGGCCTCGAGCGCCTTCTCGGCCTCGCGGGTCACCATGGTGTAGTGTTTCGTGGTGATGTACATGCTCTCGAGCTCGCTGACCCGGTCGCGAAGCTCGAAGGCCCGTCCCAGATACTCCCCCGCTTTCGCTGACTCACCCAGGTTGCCGTAGATGGTGCCCAGGCGCGCCAGGGCCATTGCGAAGTTCGGGTCGAGCTCGATGGCTCTCTCGTAGAGCGGTATAGCCGCCAGATCTCCGCTCCGGGACCGCTCGGCGACGGCGAGGCTCATCGCCTGCAAGGCGTCGAGCGACGAGGTCGTCGCCTGCTCGATCGGCGCGTCGTAGCGCTCCACGGAGGCCAACGACTCTCCCAGGTCTTTGCGCATTCCGGTGACGGTCTCGCCCAACGCCCCGAGAACCTCTTCCTTGGCAGCAGCCTCCACCTGCCGGCTGGCGAGGGAATCGCCCGTCTGGCAGTCGAGCGCGTTCAGTGTCACCACGTAGCTGTTGCCGAGAGACGCGATCTCGCCGGCGATCATGGCCTTGACGCCCTGGCGCTGACAGACCTCCTGGCCGATGGCGCGGGTGACGCGGGCGTCGGGCTCGCGCTCCATGAACTCGAGCGTCTCGCGGATCTTGGCGTCTGCCACGACATTGATGAACGGAGACTCCTCGAGCTTCACCGTCAGCGCCTGCTTCAGTGTGCTGTCGAAGACCGGGTCGCCGGTGGTGTTGACGAAATCGGTGACCAGGACGTAGTCCTCTTCGGTCAGGGCGACGGCGCGGGACCCGCTCGACCACCACATCCAGGCGACGGCGAGGACGGCGACCAGCAGGACGGCGGCGAGGAGGCTCTTCCAGTGGCGCGCGCCGGCCTGGTCGATGGCTTCGATCTTCGAGGCGGAGGGTGACGAGTCCGATGGCGTCGCCGCGTCCTCCGGGACACGGCCGGCAGGGACGCCGGCCGCTTCAGTCTGGGCATGCGGGGGCGACAGGGGCGGCGGTTCGGCGGCGCTGACGCTTCGCGAGAGACTCGAATCGACGGCGCGGCGGGCGCGGCGCAGATCGGCGGCCATGTCGGCAGCCGACTGATAGCGGATGGTGCGGTCCTTCTCGAGCGCCTTGTTGACGACCAGCTCGAGCTCCTCGGAGACCTGGGGATTGAGACGCACCGGCGCCGCCGGAACCCTGTGCAGGATTCCGTCGAAGATCGCCGCGGAGGTCGATCCCTGGAAGGCCTGATGCCCGGTGGCCATCTCGTAGAGCACCACGCCGAGCGAGAAAAGGTCGGAGCGGTGGTCGACCTCCTCGCCGAGCGCCTGCTCGGGCGACATGTAGGCGACGGTGCCGACAGCCGATCCCGGACTGGTCAGATCGGCTGCCTGGGTCTCTTCCTCCGAGCCGTCCCCCGGCCCGACGAGGGGCGTCAGCTTCGCCAGTCCGAAGTCGAGGATCTTGGCGTGGCCCTGTCGGGTGACGAAGATGTTCGCCGGCTTGATGTCGCGGTGGACGATCCCCTTGCCGTGCGCCTCCGCCAGCGCGTCGGCGATCTGGATCCCCCACTTGACGACCTTGTCGTTGGGGCTGGGCTGGCCGGAGATCTCGTGCTTTAGGGTACGCCCCTCGAGCAGCTCCATGGCGATGAACGGTGCGCCGTCGTGCTCGTCGATCTCGTAGATGGTGCAGATGTTCGGATGGTTGAGCGCCGCAGCGGCTCTCGCCTCGCGCAGGAAGCGCTCCAGAGCGGCCTGATCCTCGGCGACTTCTTCGGGCAGGAACTTGAGCGCCACCTGGCGACCGAGCTTCGTGTCCTCGGCAACGTAGACGACACCCATGCCACCGCCACCGAGGCGTTCGAGGACCCTGTAATGGGATACCGTCTGGCCGAGCATTCCTGTCCCTGGGAAGGGAGCAGCATTCTAGCAACTCCCCGAAGACACGAGGGCCGGCCCGAAGGCCGGCCCTCTCTCGGCGCGCGATGCGCCCGGCAGAGCGATCTGCCGCGCTACTGCGCCGAGGCGGAATCCGCGGCCTCGCCCTTCATCGCGGCGACGGCCTGCTCGGTCGTCCAGACGGTGTTCGCCATGAAGCGGAAATTGGTCACCGCCGCGGCATAGCCGTCGATGTCGGGGGTCTGCGCCGCGGCCGTCGCGTCCTTGACCACGGCCACCTCGAAGCCCTGCTCGAGCAGCTCCCGCATATGGGCCTCGGTGCAGAGGTTCGCCGACATGCCGCCGAGGATGACCTTGTCGATACCCCGCTTGCGAAGCTGCAGCACCAGGTCGTTGGTCTCCGGGCCGTAGACCTTGTGCGGGCTGACGACGATCGTCTCGCCGTCCTGGATGAGCGGCTTGTAGCGCTCCAACCAGTCGGCACCCGAGCCCTCGAAGCCCTCCGTCGAGAGCGCTCCGGTGCGATCGAACATGCCGACGGCATGCATCATCGCCTCGACGGCGCCGCCGAACTCCCAGCCATGATCCGTCGGATAGTAGTAGTGGGGGGAGATGAAGACGGCGATGCCGTTGGCCTTGGCGGTCTTCATCAGGGTCTCGATGTTCTCGACGGTGTTGTTGGCTTCGACGCTCTTGCCGACCAGGCCCCAGGTGACCCCGTCCGGGCTCAGAAAGTCGTTCTGCGGATCGGACAGGACGACGGCCGTGCGTGCCGGATCGACCTCGAGGCCCGGGTCGGGCAACTGTGCGAACGTCGCGGTGGCGAGCAGAGCCAGCGCCAACGCGATCCCGAACGCGATTCCAGTGGTCTGTGTCCTCTTCATCTCTGACCTCCTCTGGCAACCAGCGGTTGCCGTTTCATGATGGACAGACACTACGCAGCCCGCCGTGCTGATTGGTCCCGACCACGTGCCGATTCGTCCACGGCCGGCCACCGTTCTCACGGGCCCCCTGTGCTAGCCTCGATCCGTTCACCCTCGACAGAGACGAGAGACCTCGCCGGCGCGCGGCGCACGGCGATGCCGGTCGGACGCTCCCGTGCTCCTGGAACACCTGCTCCAGAACCTCGCTCTGAGCGTGGAGCCCTTTGCCACCTGCGCCACGGCGCCGGGATGGCGACTCAGCTTCCCGGGCTGGGACCAGGTCACCTTCCATTTCGTGATCGCCGGCGAGGGCGTGCTCACCGAGCCGGCCGGCCGCGCACAGAGGATCGGACCGAACACGCTGGCGATCGTCCCCGCGCAGAGTCCGCACGCCATCGAGGTCGGCGAGACCGGCGAGACCGGCGAGCGACTCGACTCGACCGAGGCCCCGGTGATCCCCAATGACCCGCCTCACCTTTACGCCGGACCGCCGGACGCTCCAGACGCGCTGAACGTCGCCTGTGGCCGGATCCAGGTGACCTACGGATCGAGCTTCGGCCTGTTCGATCGTCTCGACGAGATCCTGGTGCTCGACTTCTCCGATTCACCGCAGATGCGCACCGTAGTCGCCGGCCTGATGAGTGAGCAGCAGGCCGATCGGCCCGGCCGGGAAGCGATGATCGCCTCGCTGATGAACCAGTGCCTGGTGCTCGTCTTCCGTCATCTCTCCGGCGACGGAGGTCTCGATCTGCCCTGGATCGAGGCGCTCGAGGACCCCAGGTGGGCGCCGATCCTCGAGCTCATCCTGGAGCAACCCGAGCAACCGCACTCCGTCGAGTCCCTCTCGCGCAGCGCCAACATGAGTCGGTCGGCTTTCGCGCGCGCCTTCCGCGAGCGGTTCGGCACGACCCCGATGAGCTACGTACGTGAGGTCCGTCTTCGCCGAGCCGCGCGGCTACTGCTCGATCCGGCCCAGCTCTCGATCGCGGCGGTCGCGCACCGGGTCGGATTCGAGAGCCGGTCGCAGTTCTCGAGAGCCTTCCACCAGCTCTTCGGCTGTCCGCCGACCGTCTTCCGCGTCCAGGGCTCCTGAGGGACTCCTACCCGAAGGGGTGCGCAGCTCCCCGACCCCTGTGCGCAGCCCCCCGACCCCGTTGGGGTGCGATCTCAGGCACTCGAATTGCTACCATCCAGGCTCCTATGAGTGAACCCGTCAAGCTACTGGCATCGAACGCGAGCAAGCCCAACCTCGGGCATCGCACCTACTACTTCAACCGCGAGCTCAGCTGGTTGCAGTTCAACCGACGCGTCCTCGATCAGGCGCTCGATGCTTCCAAGCCCCTGCTCGAGAGGGTGAAATTCGCCTCGATCTTCTGCAGCAACCTCGACGAGTTCTTCATGGTGCGGGTCTCCGGGCTCAGGCGCCAGCTCAATGCCGGCACCGTCGAGCCGCCACCGGACGGCCTCACTCCCGCAGACCAGCTCGCCGGTATCCGTGACCGGCTGCTTCCCGCGCTCGACCGGCTCCAGTCGACCTGGCGCGAGGAGCTCCTTCCCGCTCTCGAACAGGAGGGCATCCGGATCCTCGCCTGGGAGGAGCTTGCCTCCGGTACCAAGAAGAAGATGCGGAAGTCCTTCCGCGACGAGATCTCACCGGCTCTCACCCCACTCGCCTTCGATCCCGGTCACCCCTTTCCCCATATCTCCAACCTGAGCATCAACCTGGCCGTCGAGATCGACGACCCGCTTCTCGGGCCACGCTTCGCGCGCGTCAAGGTCCCGCCCCTGTTCCCGCGGCTGCAGCCGCTACCGGCCGCAAAGGGCGAGTCCGGCGCACGGCAACGGCTCGGACTGTCCGATCCGGTGGACTACGTCTGGGTCGAGGATCTCGTCGCCGCCAACATCGACCTCCTCTTCCCGGGTATCGACGTCCTCGGAGCCCATCCGTTCCGCGTCACTCGCGACGCCGACCTCGAGATCGAGGAGGACGAAGCCGACGACCTGATGCGGGCCACTCAGGACATCGTCGATCGCCGGCACTTCGGCCAGGCGGTGCGCCTCGAGGTCGGCGAGGGGATGCCCAAGCGCATCCGCAGGATCCTCACCGGCAACCTCGAGCTGGCACCCTTCCAGGTCTACGAGACCGCCGACAGGGTGCTCGGACTGGCCGACGTGATGCAGCTCGCCTCGGTCGATCGACCCGATCTGAAGTACCCGCCGTTCGTGCCGAGACCGAGTACCGAGCTCCAGGGGAGCGACGAGAGCATCTTCTCCGTTCTGCGGCAGAAGGACGTCCTGCTCTACCACCCGTACGACAGCTTCAGTCCGGTCCTCGATCTGATCCAGTCGGCGGCGCGTGACCCCAAAGTGGTCGCCATCAAGACGACGCTCTATCGCGTCGGTCCCGACTCGCCGGTCGTCGCCGCCCTGCGTGAAGCACGCGAGAACGGTATCCAGGTGTCGGCCCTGGTAGAGCTCAAGGCGAGGTTCGACGAAGCGAACAACATCGAGTGGGCTCAGGCACTGGAAGATGCCGGCGTGCACGTGGTCTACGGACTGGTCGGCTTGAAGGTCCACACCAAGATGGCGCTCATCGTCCGCCGTGAGGACGACGGCATGCGCCGTTACATCCACGTCGGTACCGGCAACTACAACCCGATAACGGCCAAGATATACACCGATCTCGGCCACCTCTCCACCGACCCGGCACTCGGCGACGACGTCTCCGACCTGTTCAACGCGCTCACCGGCTACTCCAGCAAGACCGAGTACTCGACCATCCTCGTCTCTCCCCACTCCATGCGCAGAGGTCTGCTGGAGCGCATCGGACGCGAGATCGAGCAGCACAAGAAGTCCGGCGATGGGCGGATCATCCTCAAGATGAACTCTCTGGTCGACAAGGCCTGCATCAAGAAGCTCTACGAGGCGTCGCAGGCGGGTGTGCGCATCGACCTGATCGTGCGAGGCATCTGCTGCCTGCGGCCGGGCGTTCCGCGAGTCAGCGAGAACATCACCGTCACCTCCATCGTCGGTCGTTTCCTCGAGCACGCCCGCGCCTACTACTTCCGCAACGGCGGCGACGAGGAGATGCTCATCGGCAGCGCTGACCTGATGCCGCGCAACCTCAACGGTCGGGTCGAGCTCCTCTACCCGATCCGGGAGGAGCGGCTGCGCAACGCCATCCTCGAGGACATCCTCCAGGAGCAACTTGCAGACAACGTGCAGGCCTACCGCCTGCAGCAGGATGGCAGCTACGAGCGACTGGCCGCGGGCGAGGACGAGCGCAAGGTAGACTCGCAGGCACTTCGGATAGCGCACCGCGGATCCTGGCACCTCGACGACTAGCCGTCCGGTGCGCGCGTTCGCCCACCGCCTCCACCTATGAACTCGCTCACCCGATTGATCGAGCTCCCCCTGCGTGCAGCGGAGGAGGTCGGCGGAGGTCCCGACCTAGGACTCATCCTGATGGGTCTCTTCGGCGGCCTCGCCCTGTTCCTCTACGGAATGGACAAGATGGGCGACGCGCTGAAGACCGTGGCGGGCCCGCGGCTCAAGTCGATCCTCGCGGGCCTGACCACCAACCGCGTGACGGGCGCCATGACCGGCGCCTTCGTGACCGCGGTCATCCAGTCGTCCTCGGTGACGACCGTTCTCGTCGTCGGCTTCATCAGCGCCGGGCTGATGTCGCTGACGCAGTCGGTGGGCGTCATCATGGGCGCCAACGTCGGCACCACGATCACGGCGCAGATCATCGCCTTCAAGGTGACGCGCTATGCCCTGCTGCTGGTCGCCGTGGGCTTCGCGATGATCTTCATGGGGCGACGCGAAAAGGCCCGCCAGTACGGCGCCGCGATCATGGGGCTCGGACTGGTCTTCTTCGGTATGGCCCTGATGGGCGAGGCGATGTCGCCGCTGCGCAGCAGCGAGGCGTTCATCGACTGGATGGCGCGCATGGAGCGGCCGCTGGTGGGTATCCTGGCGGGCGCGCTCTTTACCGCCCTGGTCCAATCCTCCTCCGCCACCACAGGTATCGCCATCGTCCTGGCGGCCGAGGGCCTGATCACACTGCCCAGCGGCATCGCGCTGGTCTTCGGCGCCAATGTCGGCACCTGTGTGACGGCGCTGCTCGCCGCCATCGGCAAGAGCACGGACGCCAGACGGGCCGCTCTGGTGCACGTCCTGTTCAACGTGCTCGGCGTGGTGCTGTGGCTTCCGTTCATCGATCAGCTCGCCGTGCTCGCTACCCGGCTGTCGCCGGAGACCGCCGGTCTTACGGGCGCGGCGCAGCTGGCCGCCGAGACGCCGCGACAGATCGCCAATGCCCACACCGCCTTCAACATCGTCAACACCGTGCTCTTCCTCCCCTTCGCGGGTGTCTTCGCCAGGCTCGCGGAGCGCCTGGTTCGCGACGCCGAGGACGAGGAGATCGACGACACCCGGGCCCGGTACCTCGATCTCGAGCTCCTCAGCACGCCGTCCCTGGCGCTCGACCGGGTGCGACTCGAGATTCTGCGCCTCGGCACGCGGGTGCACGACATGATGGTGGATACCCTCTCCGCCGTCGTCGAGGGAGAACAGGAGAGCCTCGACAACCTGGTCAGGCAGGACGAGCTGGTCGACGCCCTCCACGCTCAGGTCATCGAGTACCTGGGGAAGATCAGCCGCCAGTCGCTGACTCGGAAGGAGACCGAGGAGTTCCTCACGCTGATGGAATGCACCAACAGCCTCGAGAACGTCGGCGACGTGATCGAGACCAATCTGGTCGCTCTCGGCCAGAAGCGGCTCGACGAAGGCCTGACCATCAGCGAGCAGACGCGCGAGATCATGGAGAACATCCACAACTCGGTACGCCTCGCCCTCGATCAGGCCATCCAGGCGGTGACCCAAAACAAGAAGAAGCCCGCCAGGCAGGTGATCGCGATGAAGGGCGAGATCCAGAGAATGATGGACTCGGCCGCACTCCACCAGACCGAACGGCTGACGGCCGACGAGCCCGATCGCTTAGCGACCTATACGCTCGAGACCGACATCGTGCAGGCGATGCGCAGGATCTACTACTTCGCCAAGCGCATGGCGCGCGGCGTCGTTCCGGCGATCAAGATCGACGACGCCTGAGGCGACCTCAGTCGGAGGCGCTGGCGGCTCGTTCCGGCGTGGCGGACCCGACCGCCTGCTTCAGACCGGCCTCGAGGACCTCGAGGACGCGCACCCGCGCGTAGTGCTTGTCCTCGCCGGCGACGAGCGTCCATGGCGAGGTCTCGGTGCTTGTTCGCTCGATCATGTCGTTGACCGCTCTTTCGTACTGCGACCACTTCTCGCGATTGCGCCAGTCTTCGCCGGTTAGCTTCCACTGCTTGTGCGGCGTGATGTCGCGCTGTTCGAAGCGCCTGAGCTGCTCCTCGGGGCTCAGATGGATCCAGAACTTGACGACGGTGATACCGGCGTCGGTGAGCTGCCGCTCGAAGTCGTTGATCTCCTCGTAGGCGCGCTTCCACTCGCGCTCGGTGGCGAATCCCTCGACACGTTCCACCAGAACGCGGCCGTACCAGCTGCGGTCGAAGATCTGGATCTGGCGATCGCGCGGCGGCTCGAGGCGTCGCCAGAATCGCCAGAGGTAATGGCGCACGGCGGAGTCACCCTTGGGGACGGCGATCGGGTACACCTGATAGCCACGCGGGTCGAGGTATTCGGTGAAGCGGCGCACGGCTCCACCCTTGCCGGCCGCGTCCCAACCCTCGAAGACGACCACCAGAGCCCGACCGACCTCGTAGAGGCGGTAGGCGAGCTGGCGGACCGAGGCCTGAAGCGCCTTCAGCCGTTTGCGGTACTCCTCGTCCTCGAGGCGCAGAGTGAGATCGACGGTATCGAGCGGCGCCTTCTTCTTGGAGCTCATTCCTCGCCCTCTCCGTTGCCGTTGCCGAGACGCTCGAGCCCGTCCTCGAGGACCTCGGCAACCCTCTCGAAGACGTCGAGGGTGGCCAGGCGCCGGGAGTTGGCCGGGATGACCGTCCAGGGCGTGTGCTCGAAAGAGGTCCTGGCGAGCATCTCCTCGGCTCGATTCAGGTTGTGCGGATCGAGCACGCGTTGGTCCCACTCGTCGGTGTCGAGCTTCCATTCCTCGAGGGGATCGGCCTCCGCCTCGGCGATACGATGACTCTGCTCGTGCAGGTCGATGTGGAAGAAGAACTTGGCGATGACGTAGCGGTCGGCCGACAGCATCCGCTCGAACGACTCGATGTCGACCACACTGCGATCGACCTCCTCCTCCGTAACCGCGCCGCTCGAGCGGCCCACCAGCATACGTCGGTACCAGCTGCCGTAGTAGATACCGAGCTGTCCGAAGCGTGGCAGCGATCTCCAGAAGCGCCACATCCAGGGCAGGCCGTCCTGCCACGAGCGCGGCGCTCGAACGTGCTGCAGCACGAAGCCGCGCGGCTCGAGCCGCTGGGTCAGCTTGCGTACCACCTTGCCGCGCCCGGAGAACGCCCAGCCCTCGAACACCAGCAGGCTGCCCACATCCTGGTTCCAGCACGAGCGCTGCAGGCCGAGTAGCCGACGCTGCAGCGGCTTGAGGCGCTCCTTGTACTCGTCACGCTCTATGGCTCGCGTTAGATCTATGGACTCGAGCATCTTCCCTCGCAATGGCTCCGCGTATTCTCTATCAGGTGGCTTCGAGGACGCCCGTGATTTCGGTCGGGACGCTTCCTACTCGGCGGGGTGTTGTGTTCATGTGATTCGACGTTTACCGGGAAGGACTAGTCGGCGATCGCCGACGGATGCCGCTCGCTCCACAGACCGCGGGTGAAATCAGGGAACTCGACCGGGCGCGATCCCTCCGCCACCGACAGCTCTGAGAGCTCGGTCACCACGCTGACGGCCGCGGCGTCGTAGACGTCCATGTCCATCGGTTCTCCCTGCCGCAGCCGTTCCACCAGGCGATAGTCCTCGAGGAAGTCCATACCGCCGTGACGTGCCCCTTGCGCCCTCTCTTCGAGCTCGCGCCAGAGCGGATGGTCGTAGGTCTCGCGGTAGCTCTCGACCTCCTGCCAGCCATGCCCCTCGGCGGCACCCTCGACGTAGATCCGATCCGGAAACCCGGCGAACGTTCCCCTGGTCCCCTGGACCAGGTTGAGCCGACTGTAGGGACGCGGGCTGGTGGTGTCGTGCTGAACCAGGATCGTCCGTCCGAGGGCCGTCTGGATCAGGCTCGAGTTCATGTCGCCGAGAGCGTACCGCTGTCCGGCCCTCGGATCCGCCGGGTCGAGGTGCTCTTGCGCCCACAGCTCGAGGCCGCGGGCGGGCGAGCTCATCGAGACGAGTCGTATGAAACGGTCGCCACGATTGATGTCGAGGCACTGCGCCACCGGTCCGAGCCCATGGGTCGGATAGAGGTTTCCGTTGCGCCCCACCGAATGTTCGAGGCGCCAGAGCCCTTCGTTGGCATCGCTGAACTTGATGGCGCGGAGATCGTGGATGTAGGCGCCCTCGCAGTGGAGAATCTCTCCCAAGAGGCCCGCACGCACCATCCGCAGCACCATCAGCTCGCTGCGGCCGTAGCAGCAGTTCTCCATCATGACGCAGTGGCGCAGGGTCCGCTCGGCCGTCTCGACCAGCTCCCAGCAGCCGTCGATCGTGTAGGCGGCCGGCACCTCGACGGCGGTGTGCTTGCCCGTCTCCATCGCCTCGACACAGACCGGGACGTGCCAGCGCCAGGGTGTCGCGTTGAACACCAGATCGATGTCGTCGCGCTCGCACAGACGTTTGAAGTCGGTCTCTCCGCGCGTGTAGAGGTCGGGCGGGGCGCCACCCGCCTCGACCACCCAGCCGGCGACCTCCTGTGCCCTCGGCTCGTCGATATCGCAGACGCCCTTGATCTCGACATCGTCGATACCGAGGAAGTTCCGCACGTGGCTGCCGCCCTGCAATCCGACGCCGACGAAGCCGACGCGCACCGGGTCGATCGGCCGCGCCGAGAACCCCGCCGGGACCCGATAGGGCTCGGGTGGTGGCGTCGCCGGTCCGCTTCCGCGGGACCCGTCGGCTACGGCCCCGCCCCGAGGCAGCAGGAGTCCCAGACCCGCCGCAGCGGAGCCCCTGAGGAAATCTCGCCGATCGGAGTTCCGACCCATGACAGCACCACCCTCTCCGGGATTCGTTTCGATCCCGGCAGTCTACGTCAAGCCCGACCCACCGGCTCGCCCGGCCTGCCGGCGTCGAATCCGATCCGTCCCCAGAGCCGCATCGCCGCGAAGCCTGCCGCCGCCGCAAGGACGACGAGCCCGGCCGCGAGAGCGACGCGACCGTAGAGCGCGTTGCCGATGGCAAAGAGCGCCGCGTAGACCGACAGGGTGCCGAGGAGCGCCGCAAGGAGACCGGTGCCGAGCTCACCCCTCGCACCCCGATCCTCCGCCCCCCCGTCTGTCGTCCCCCCGTCTGTCGCCCCCACGTCTGTCACCACGACCCGCCATCCCGGTCCGGCGGGCCGGACCAGCCTGTAGAAGCGTGAGAGGGTCTCTCGCTCGGTCGGCGGTGTCACGAGTGTCACCGTGATCCATCCCACCGTGGTCACGGCAACGCCCAGCAGCAGCTCCTGCCAGCTCTCGAGCCCGCCGCCCGCCCGGTTCCGGACGAGCAACAAGACCGCTACAAGGAACGAGATCACCATCGCCGACAGCTCGCTCCAGGCGTTGATGCGCCACCAGAACCAGCGCAGCAGATACAGGAGGCCCGTTCCAGCGCCGATCTGGAGCAGAATCTGGAACGCCTGCAGGGCGTTCTCCAGTAGTAGCGCACCGAGCGCGGCGACCACCATCAGGCCGACGGTCGTCGCCCGGCCCACCAGAACCAGCCGTCGCTCGCTCGCATCCGGATCTACGAACCGGTGATAGACGTCGTGGACGATATACGACGCCCCCCAGTTCAGATGGGACGAGATCGTCGACATGTAGGCGGCGGCCAGAGAGGCTACGACCAGCCCCAGGACACCATGCGGCAGGAAGGTGAGCATCGCCGGGTAGGCCAGATCGTCGCGCACGACACTCGGATCGAGATGCGGGAACGCCGCCTCGAGAGAGGCCAGATCCGGAAAGACGACCAGCGAGGCCAGCGCGACGAGAATCCACGGCCAGGGGCGCAGGGCATAGTGGGCCACGTTGAAGAACAGCATCGCTCCGACGGCGTGACGCTCGTCGCGCGCCGCCAGCATCCGCTGCGCCACGTATCCACCGCCTCCGGGCTCGGAACCGGGATACCAGGCCGCCCACCACTGGACCGCGACCGGGACGAGGAAGAGCGGCACGAAGACCGCCGGGTCCGCCGGATCGGGAAGAAGAGCGAGCCTGTCGCGCACCTCGGGATGCTCGAGCAGGCCGGTGAGCCCACCGACTTCCGGCTGACGGAGAGCGACCACTGCCGCCAGGACCGAGCCGAGCATGGCGATTCCGAAGAGCAGACTGTCGGTCACCAGGACGCCGGTGAGACCCCCGACGGCACTGAACGCCACCGTGACGACGGAGGCGATTCCGATCGTCCCGAGCGGCGTGAGCCCGAACATCACGCCGCCGATCTTGATCGCGGCGAGCGTCACCGTCGCCATGATCATCAGGTTGAAGAAGACGCCGAGATAGACGGCCCGGAACCCGCGCAGGAATGCCGCGGCGCGTCCGCTGTAGCGCAGCTCGTAGAACTCGAGATCGGTCAGCGCCCCCGAGCGACGCCAGAGCTTGGCGTAGACGAAGGCCGTCGTCATGCCGGTGATGAGGAAGACCCACCAGAACCAGTTGCCCGCCACTCCATTGCGGCGGGTGATGTCGGTGACCAGATTCGGCGTGTCGGTCGAGAAGGTCGTCGCCACCATCGACAGACCTAACAGCCACCAGGGCATCGCCCGCCCGGAGAGGAAGTAGTCGGTCGAGCTGGCGCCGGCGCGCCGTGCCGCCCACAGCCCGAGAGTCAGGGTGACGACGAAGTAGCCGCCGAGAACCGCCCAGTCGAGGCGCTCGAAGATCATCGGCCGGAGCCCCGAAGCTGGAGCTCGATCGGTCTGGCGCCGTCACCGGCTCCGGTGGCAAAGAACCGCACCTGGTGCCGTTGCGGGAAGTCCTTCAGATAGAGGCTCTGCCAGGCCTCGAGAAAGTCGTCTGTCCGCTCACGCTCGACCAGGGCCCAGACACTGCCGCCGAAGCCGGCTCCGAAGGCCGAGGCGGCGACGGCTCCGAGCCCGCGTGCGGCGCGGGCCAGGGCGATGGTCTCCGGAATTTGGTTGTCGAGCAGTCGCTCGGCACCGCGCTGCGAGCGGTCGACCAGCTCGCCGAAGCGGGCCAGGTCCCCCGCCGCCAGCGCGTCGCCGGCTTCGACGACGATCTCTTCGCTCTCGGTCGCGAAGTGCTGCAGGCGCCGGGCGAGCTGCTCTCCGGTGAACTCCTCGGTGCGATAGCCGGCGAGAACGTCGTCGAGTCGACGCCTCATCTTCGGCCCCAGAGCCAGGACCGCGGCAGCGTGGGGCTCGCTCCTCCCGGTCGCCTCGCGCCAGGCCTCGGCGATCCCGGCAGCGAGCCGCGAGGCCCGGTTGTAGGCGGCCTTCGCCGAGCCGGTCTTGGACGCTCTCACCCCGCACTCCGCGATGGCGAACTCGAGGTGCTCCGGCAGCGCGATGGTGCGCTCGTGACGTACGGGACAGTAGCTGTACTGGCGTAGCTGGCCGGCCCTCGAGCACAGGATCGCCGTCTGGTCCTCGCTACCGCCGAAGGTCCCCACTCCGGCCTCACCGGCGAGCGAGCGGAAGTCGAGTCCGTTCTCGACGGCACCGAGGTACTCGCCCAGGTTCTCCGGACTCGAGATGGCCTCGCGGTACCGCGGACGGCTCTCGAGCTCGTTGACCTCGGCCAGGACGAGGAACATCGCAACGACCAGCGCGCTCGAGCTGCTCATCCCGGCGGCGCGCGGCAGATCGCTGGTGAACGAGACGTCGGCTCCGCGCAGAGCTCCGTAGCCGCCCGAGGCCGGGAAGTTCGCCGCCAGCCGTCGGGCCACCGTCACGAGGTAGTTGGACCAACCCTCGGCCGAGGGCATGTCGGCCGAGATCTCGACCTCGGTCTCCATCCCGCGCGTTACATCGCGGACCCGCAGGAGGCCGTCGTCGCGCGGCCGGAAGCAGACCAGGAGCCCCCGACTCGTCGCGGCTACGAGACTGCGGCCACCGGCATAGTCGGTGTGCTTCCCGAGCACCTCGATCCGACCGGGCACGAAGACGGCCGACACCGGTGCGGAGGTAGCGGCGCCGTCGCCACCGAGCGGCGCGAGGGTGGCGGCGATCCGTGTCGCGTCGAGCACGGCTGCTACTCTACCCGCCCCATGGCAAGCCGCACCTCAGCCAGCGAGACCGCGGCACCCTTCCGACAGGCCTTCGGCGACTTCGAGGGACGCGCCTGGATCAACTGCGCGCATCAGGGCGCCATACCGCTGGCGAGCGCCCGCGCCGCGCGTCAGGCGATCGAGTGGAAGCTGTCGCCGCGCCAGATGACGACCGAACGGTTCGTCGCGGTGCAGGCGCGGCTGCGCGAGCTTCTCGGCGCCCTGATCGGCGCCGCACCGGAAGAGATCATTCTCGCCAACGGCGCGTCGTACGGGCTGCATCTGCTCGCCAACGGGCTGCCCCTCGAAGGCGGCGACGAGGTCCTGCTGATGGGAGGCGACTTCCCCTCCGACATCCTCCCCTGGCTGGGGCTGCGTGAGCGCGGAGTCGGCGTCCGCATCGAGACGCCGGAGCGCGCCGTTTTCACCCGGAACGAGCTCGCCGAGCTGCTCTCGGAGCGGACACGGGTCGTCTGCCTCCCCTGGGTCCACTCCTTCTCCGGCTTCGTCACCGACCTCGACGCGATCGGAGCGCTCTGCCGGGCCCGGGGCGTCACTCTGGTCGCCAACACCACCCAGGGCCTCGGTGCCAGACCGCTCGACGTCTCGCGCCTGCCGGTCGACGCGATCTGCAACGCCGGCTGGAAGTGGCTCTGCGGCCCTTACGCGACCGGCTTCTGCTGGATCCGCCCCGAGCTGCGCAACGCACTCATCTCGAACCAGGCCTACTGGCAGTCGACGATGACGGCGGACGACCTGGGCCGGCCCGATCTCGAGCCGAAGCCACCGGCCGCCGACAATCCACGGCGCTTCGACATCTTCGCGCCGGCGAACTTCTTCAACTTCCTGCCCTGGGTCGCAGCGCTCGAGTTGCTGAACGAGATCTCCGCGCCGTCCATCGAGGCCTTCGATCAGACCCTGGTGCAGCGGCTTCTCGACGGTATCGACCGAGCCACCTACCGCGTGACCAGTCCCGAGGCTCCGGCTGCCCGATCGACCCTGGTCTTTCTTTCCCACCACGACCCCGAGCGCAACACCGACGTGCACGCACGTCTCGGCGTGGCCGGCGTCGACGTGGCGCTGCGCAAGGGGTCGCTGCGCCTGTCGCCACACCTGTACAACACACCGAACGACATCGACCGCGCCCTCGAGGCCCTCGGACAGCCATGAGCGACCACCGATCCGACTTCCACGACTTCGCCGGTGTCGCGTACATCAATTGCGCCTTTCACGGTGCGATGCCGCGGGTGGCGACCGAGGCCGTAGACCGTGCCCTCGACCTCAAGCGCACGCCCTTCCTGATCCGCGACATGGATCACTTCGACTTCCCCGACGCCTACCGTTCGGCCGTCGCCGAGATCATCGGGGCCGAGGCGCGGGATGTCGCGGTGACCGACTCGGCGACCCAGGGGACGATGATCCTGGTCTCCGGCCTCGACTGGACGCCGGGCGACGAGGTTCTGATTCCGCGCGGGGAGTTTCCCTCCAATCGCTTCCCCTGGAAGTCGCTCGAGACCCGTGGCGTGGTGGTGCGCGAGATCGACATGAGCTCGACCGAGGCCGCGCTCGAGGCACTCGAGGCCGCCATCGGCGACCGCACCCGGGTCGTGTCGCTGAGCTGGGTGAGCTATTCGACCGGCGCCAAGCTCGATCTCGAGCCCATCGGTGCGCTGTGCCGGGAACACGGTGCGCTCCTCTGCGTCGACGGCAGCCAGGGCGTCGGAGGCCTCAGCTTCGACGTCGACGATACGGGAGTCGACCTGCTGATGTGCGCCGGCTACAAGTGGATGCTCGGTCCCTACGGCACCGGTTTCGCCTGGGTGCGGCCCGACCTCGTCGAGGGCCTCGCTCTCGCCAATATCAATTGGTTCAGCCTCACCGGGGCACGGGACTTCAACCGCTTGAGCGAATGCGACCTGGTCTTCGAGCCGGGGGCGCGCCGGTTCGACCGCAACGAGCCCGGGAACTTCCTCGACATGGCCGGCGCGGCGGCCTCCGCGCGCTACCTTCATGGCGTGGGCGTCGCCCGCATCGAGCGGCACAACCAGGCCCTTCTCGACCGCCTGATCGATGGCCTGCCGGCGGGGTTCCGCTCTCTCGCCCCGGCGGAGCCCGCCCGACGATCCAACATCCTCTGCATCGCCGCCGACTCGCCGGAGAGGAGTGACGCGGCCTTCGAGCGGCTCGCGGCGTCGAACGTCTACGCCAGCCGGCGGGAGGGAGCGATCCGCTTCTCTCCGCACGTCTACAACACCGAGGAGCAGATCGACCTCGCGCTCGAGGCGCTCGAGGGCAGCGGCGCGAAGCGGTCACGCCGCCTCCTGCCACGTGGCGCGCCGGTGGCGAGCGCGCCGCCCGTCGACCGCCCGATCCGGGGACCTCATGCGGGTCGCTACGTGCGGCTGCGAGAGGTGCGTCCGGCCGCGGATGCCGCCGACCTCTACGCGGACTCCCACCGCCCCGAGACCTCGGAGGCGCTCTGGGCCTACCTGCACAACGGTCCCTTCGCGTCGGAGAGCGAGATGCGGAGCTTCCTGGAAGAGGTCGCCGGGACCGAAGATCAGGTCACCCTGACAGTCGAGCACCTGGCCTCGGAGCGCGCCATCGGGAGCGCCAGCTTCATGCGCATCAAGCCGGGCATGCGTGTCCTCGAGCTCGGCAGCATCTGGTACCTGCCGGAGTTCCAACGCACGGAGGCCAACACCGAGACCATCTACCTGATGCTTCGCGAGGCGTTCGACCGGCTCGGGTACCGACGCGTCGAATGGAAGTGTGACGCGCTGAACACACCCTCACGCCTCGCCGCGCCCCGGCTCGGGTTCCGTTTCGAGGGGATCTTCAGACAACACATGATCATCAAGGGCCACAGCCGCGACACGGCCTGGTACTCGATGATCGACCGCGAGTGGCCGGCTATCCGGGCGAACTTCGAGCGCTGGCTCTACGCCGACGAGGCTCCGCGTCCCTCCCTCGCCGAACTCAACCGACTCGCCGACATGCCGACACGGCCCTGAGCGCGCCGGACAACCTCCGCCGCCACCGCCCGTAGTAGATTCGAGCGCCGCAAACCTACCGAGGAGTCCCATGACCCGAGCCGTCTACCTTCTGGCCGCCACGGCCATCGCCCTTCCAGCCGCACTCACCGCTCAGATCGAGGAGATTCCCGAGGGTGTCGAGGTCCCGGCGTTCCACGAGTACGACCCGCCCTCGACCCTGGTGGTCCCCGAAACGCCCGTCGAGCGGGCGAAGTACCCCTTCATCGACGTCCACAACCATCAGTTCCGGATGGGCGGCGAGCAGGACCTCGGAGAGCTCATCACCGAGATGGACAAGATGAACATGGGCGTCCTGGTGAACCTGTCGGGTCGTGGCTTCAGACGCATCGAGAACGAAGACGGCTCGGTCACCTTCGACCTCGACACGTCCGAGTACCTCGCCAACGCGATCGAGCGCGCCGACCGCGAGTATCCCGGGCGATTCATGGTCTTCACCAACGTGTCGACCAACGGTATCGACGAGCCCGACTGGGCCGAGCGAACGCTGGCGGCGCTCGAAGCCGACGTCGCCGCCGGCGCGGCGGGACTCAAGATCTACAAGAGCCTGGGGATGGACTCGAAGGACTCGGCCGGCGAGCGCATTCCGGTGAACGATCCTCGCCTCGACCCGATCTGGGCAAAGTGCGGCGAGCTCGGCATCCCGGTGCTCATCCATACCGGGGACCCGGCGCAGTTCTGGCAGGAGCGCGACGCCGACAACGAACGGCTCTACGAGCTGCTCGAGCGTCCCGGTCGCTACCGCGCTCCGGACGAGAACGTCTCGTGGGAGCGGATCATGGGAGAGCAGCACGACATGATGCGCAAGCACCCGGGGACGAACTTCATCAATGCCCACCTCGGCTGGTACGGCAACGACCTGTCGAAGCTCGGCGAGCTGATGGACGAGATGCCCAACATGTATACCGAGATCGGCGCCGTCCTCGCCGAGCTCGGACGCCAGCCGCGCTTCGCACGCAAGTGGCTGACCGAGTACCAGGACCGCGTCATGTTCGGCAAGGACTCGTGGAACCCAGCGGAGTACCACACCTACTTCCGCACCCTCGAGACCGACGACGACTACTTCCCCTACTACCGGCGCCGGCACGCCTTCTGGCGCATCTATGGACTCGACCTGCCGGACGAGGTCCTCAAGAAGATCTACTACAAGAACGCCCTGGCGGTGATCCCTGGGATCGACGCCTCACAGTTTCCGGACTGAGCCGACGCCCGGTACCGCGACTGCCGGGCCTGTCATCTCGACCGGAGGCGCGTAGCGCCGGAGTGGAGAGATCCCGCGATGGAGTGGGATCCTGCCTCCACTGCGCTCGCTTACGCTCGCCTCCGGTCGAGATGACAGGTACACAAGCTCCGGCGCCTTGAAGCAGCCGGAAACTTCAGCTGGGCCTCGCCCGCTGCCCCGGACCCGTCGTCACTCGGCCGCCGTGATCTTGTTGCGGACTTCCCCGAGGCGCTCGATGACGTCGTCGTGGAGCTGCGCCAGGGCATCGCGCTCGCGCTTGTTGATGCGCAGGCGCTCGACGCACTCCTTGCAGTCGACGTGCGTGTACTGCCAGTCACGCAGGAACGACTCGACCTCGCCGATCTTGAGCAGAAGCGCCTGACGCTGCGCCAGGAAGACGTCCTGCTCGACGCCGACCCGCTGCTCGATGGTGCCCGCGGACTCCTCGATGGAGGTCGTCCGCTCCAGCACCGTCTCGATGAGACCGCGGGACTCGGCGAGCTGAGCCTGTAGCTGCTTGTTCTCCTGCTGCAGCATGTTGTAGCCCGACGCCATCGCCTCGGCGAGCTCGTAGACGCTCTCCTGGACCTCGGCCTTCATGCTGTCGTCGAGCTCCTGGGTCACCTCGCCCAGACGCAGGTCGATCTGCGAGCGCAGTTCCTCGTGGGCCGCCGGCAGCATCTCCAGTGCCTGATCGAGCGCCAACCGGCGCTCCTCGACGGACTCCTGGTACAACGACTCCCAGCGCAACGACTCGGCCCGGCACTCCTCGAGCTCGGCCACCATCTGATCATGATCGGCTTGTTTCACTCCGCAGCCGGCCAACAGAAGCGTCGCCAAAGCCAACCCCAAGTAACGTCTCTGCGTCACCTCACACCTCCTCGGATTTGTCCTTAGGTCGATCGCAGGATAGCAGCCGTTTCGGCCGTCGACCAGCGACCGGCGAACGTTGCTCTGCAAGCACCGGGCCGCCCGCGCTCTTCGGCCAGCGCCTCGCCCCGCGACCCGCCGCAACGCGGTCAGTCAACGCCGATCTCCTGCAGCAGCGCATCGGCACCGTAGATCTCGCGCAGAGCCTCGACCATCACCTGCGGGTGAACGGAGACAGTCCGGTTCTTCTCGGCGTCGAACCAGTAGGCCCCCGAGATCGAGTGGATGTTGCCGTCGAATGCCAGACCGACGAGGTTTCCGTCGCTGTCGATCACCGGACTGCCGGAGTTGCCGCCGATGATGTCGGTGGTACCGACGAAGTTGAACTTCGTATCGGCCGAGAGCTTCGCGTCGACCTCCTGCCAGCTTGCCGGCAGCTGGAAGGGCGCCTCGCCGGTCACCCTGGGGAAGAGCTCGGAGACCGTCGTCCAGGGGCGCACGTCGCTGCCCTTCTCCGTCCATCCCTCGTGGGCACCGTAGGTGACGCGAAGGGTGAAGGTCGCGTCCGGATAGCGACTTGTTCCCTGGGTGGCGAAAAGCGCCCGGGCGATTTTCTCGTAAGCCAGATCCGACGGAGCCTCGACCTCGTCCTCGTAGCGCTTGTGGAGCGCCCGCGCCTGGTCGTCGACCGAAGCCGCCAGGCGGATCATCGGATCGTCGGACGAGGCGATCGCCTCGGCACCGCCCTCCCACAAGGCGGCGCGGAACTCGGGATCGGCCAGCCGGGTGCCCGAGACTAACTCGCCGGCCAGCGAATCAGGCGACTTCATCCCGAGGATCTGATGCACGAAAGGTGAATCCGGACCGAGAAACTCGCGCATCTTGTCGAGTGAAAAGGAGAGCTGCACCGTCTCGAGCTCGGAGTAGATCGGGCGCTTGGCCAGCACTTGCTGCTCGAGCCTGGGAAGGGCCGCGTCGGTGTAGCCGGCGAGCCGCTCCTCGTTGGGCTTCTCGCGCTCCTCGGCGGCGCGCACGAAGGCGCGGGCGTAGTTGAAGAGCGTGCCGTTGAAGGCGGCGCCGACCTCGATGAAGTAGTACTCCTCGCGGAAACTCAGATAGGTTTCGTTGGCCGCGGCGATGTCCTCCCAGGCCGCGCCCACCTCCGCCGCCAACGCCTCGTCAGCGGCGACCGCCGCCTTCAGCTCGTCTTCCAGCGCCTGCTTGGAGGCGAAGAGAGCGTCGTTGTGCAGCGCGTCGAGGCGCTTGCGCTGCACCTTGATGCCGTTCTCGAGCCCCATCAGCGGCGCGCGCGTCGTGCGATAGGCCTCCTCGCCCGAGGTGGCGTACTGGATGTAGCGCCCACGTAGCTCGACGTTGCGAAGCAGCCAGTGGGGGATCGAGGTGTCGCGGAGGAACTTCAGGTCGGAGACGGTCAGCAACCTCTGCGTCGAACCGGGATGACCCACCACGAACATCGCCTCGCCCGGCTCGAGCCCCTCGACGCGCCAGTCGAGATGGCTCGGCGTCGAGGCGGGCTCCCCGTCCTCGTAGACCCGCAACAGGGCCATGTCGAGGCACCAGCGCGGGAAGTTGAAGTTGTCCGGATCGCCGCCGAATGCCGCGATGTCGGTCTCGGGAGCGAACACCAGCTTCACGTCCTCGTAGCGCTTGTACTTGTAGAGCCAGTGCTGACCTCCCTGGTAGAGCGATACCGACTCGCACTTGAGTCCGCTCTCCTCCTCGCAGGTCTGCTCGAGATTGATCAGCGTCTGCCGCCGCGCCTCGCCGGCTTCGGACTCGCTCTTGCCCTCGATGGCCGCCGCGACCTCGGCGGTGATCTCCTCGGTCTCCATCAGGACCGAGATCTGGTCGGTCGGACAGGTCACCTCGTCGGCATGGCTCTCGGCGAGGAAGCCCTCGGCTTCGAGGTTGCTGTCGGCCGAGGAGTTCTGACTGATGCAGCGCCGGGCGCAGTGGTGATTGGTCAGCACCAGGCCGTTCTCGGAAACGAACGAGCCGGTGCAGCCGCTGTCGAGTCTGGTGATCGAGCGCTGGACCATCGCCAGCCACTCGTCGTCGATCTCGACGCCGTACTTGTCCTGGACCGTCTGGCGGGGGAAGTTGTCGAGCGTCCACATGCCTTCGTCGGCGATCGCCGGAACGGACGCGAGCAGCAGAATCGCGGGGAGAACGAGCTTCTTCATCAGGCCACCTCTTCCTCTTTCGTGCGTTGGTTCGCCAGGCCGGTTTGCGGCGCAGAGGCTACCACGCCCCAGGCCCCGCCCACGGGACCGCGACAACCCGCCGCAGGACGCCCCCGAACAACCCCGCAACAGCCCCAAAACAGGGCATCGCGGACGCGGCCATCGGGAGCATGGACCAAGGCCTACCGGCGCACCGCCCCCTCCCGCTCCACGGCCACCCTCCTCACACCTGGCCACAGCCACAGCCCGGCCGCGATGAGAACGATCAGAAAACTCGACACCTGATAGACATTGAGACCACCCAGGCTCATGCCCCAGGGTCGCCAGGGCCCGGTGTCGGCCCGCAGATACTCGACCGCGAACCGCCAGGGAGCGTAGAGGAGGAAGAACAGCAGGACGATCTGACCGCGGAACGTCCGCCGCGGCCAGGCGGCCCAGAGGAGCCCGAAGATGGCCGCCGCAGCGACCAGCTCGTAGAGCTGTGTGGGGTGCACCGGCAGCGAGGGGGCGTCTGCCGCCACCAAGCCTGCCCCCACCTGCGCCACCTGAGGCTGGCTGCCGGCAGGGAAACTGACCGCCCAGGGCAACGAGGAGGTCCGCCCGTAGCAGCACCCGTTGAGGAAGCAACCGCCGCGGGTCAGGGCGAGACCGACAGCGCCGAGCGGAGCGACGAAATCGAGCACGTCGACCGTCGAGACTCCGCGGCGCCGGGCGTAGAGAGCCAGCGCCACGATCGCCCCGACCAGGCCGCCGTAGTAGGACAACCCGCCTTGCCAAAAGGCGACGGCCCTCCACAGTCCGTTGCCGAGGGAGTCATCGAAGTAAAGGCCGGGATAGAGCGCCACGTGGAACAGATGGGCACCGACGACTCCGGCCAGAACCGCCAGATATCCCATGTTGAACAGCGCCTCGGGCTCGAGCCCGATCTCGCGGACGCGTCCGCGCCCCACCAGATAGGCGACCAGAAAGCCGAGTACGAGGAACGTGCCGTAGGCCGGGAACGAGAGCGTCGCTCCTTCCCATAACGGAACCTCGAGCAGTATTGGTCTCAGAATCGGCTCCTCAAGACCGGGCGGCGCCGCCGAATCGCGCTATCCTAGACTCACATCCATCTCACGGAGCCCGGCGGCTCCACCGGCAACCGGGTTTCGGTACGGCCACTGGCCCAGTGGCGAGATTGTATTCGGAGGGGGCTTTCATGCGACTCAAGTCCGTGCTTGTCGACGTGCTGCGGTGCCTGGCGATCATCGCGCTCATCCCCGGCTGCAGCTGGATCGCCACGTACGAAAGCGGCGAGATCATCGGCTCGAACTACCAGTGCAAGACCTGGATCGTCAACTGCAACAAGACGCCGCACAGACCCCAGCCGGTCGTCAAGAATCCACAGCCCTCGGGGGACTGCTACACCGTCCAGCCCAAAGTCGACAGCTCAACCCCCTGGGCCGGGTTCGCGGCCAGCAACCCCGCCTACTGCGACCAACCCTGGAAGGTCAGCAAGATCAGGATGCCCGAGCTGCGCGGCGCGGTGCGCATCATGACCTCCCAGGCACACAACGAAATCAACCAAAAGGACTTTCTCAAGTTCACCTGGGCACCCGAGACCGAGGCCCTCTACGTCGCGTATGACAGCCGGGCGGGCAAGAAGCCGGACTGGCTGGCTCCGCCCGACTACAGGAAGGTGACCGACTCGAGCCAGAACCCGCTGTACATCGAATTCCCGAGGCCAGACGCGCCGGGTGACATCAAGCTCGAGATCTTCGAGCGGATCTTCCTCTCCGACCCGACAGCGGACCAGGTTGTCACCCTTCCCTCCAACCTCTACGGCAACCCGGGCAACTGGTCGCAGACCACGCCTCAGCGATCGGCCATGTACATGGTCATCCTGCGCCCCAAGCCCGACCTCGACTGCGCCAACCCGACCGCCAAGCAGCGCACGGAGCAGGTGATCACCGAAGGCTGCTTCTCCAGCGAGCCCCTGGCGACTCTCTACGCCAACTCGGAGTGCCGCGACAAACGCGCTGCAGGCGCCCTGACCGAACAGGCCTGCGCCGAGCCGGTCTGCGTGGAGAAAGGGAGCTGTACCGGCGACGATGTGATCACCGAGATGATCGGCAGGCGAACCTTCTCGTCCTGGTCCTTCCTGCGCAGCTCCGAGATCGAGTTTCTGCCGGCGACCTCTACCGCCGAGATAGCGGTCGACGGATCGAAGTACAGCCTGGGCGCCAAGGGTTCACTCTATTTCGACTACGTGCTCGACGACTTCGCCCGCTTGCAGAGCTTCGAGCTCGAGGCCATGCACCTCGAACTGGGCACGCTCAATGCGCCCATCGGCGCCTTCGCCGACATCGAAGTCGGTCTCGCTCAGCCGACGATCGCCCATTGCGTGGATAGCAATCCCCCCTACGCCGCGCCCTGCGACCGCTACAGGATCCACGCGAGGACCTTCGTGACCGAGAAGTCGGCGATACACGACGGCAAGCCCATGGTGCTCGTGGCGAGCAACACCGGCGCGCTCGACGTCGTCATCGATCACCCGAAGCGCTCTTTCACCATCAAGGGTGGTCCGCTCAAGGCGACGCTCGAGGTCAACGGTCGGGATCGCGACGTTCTGACCTCGATAGATCTCACCGGAAACTTCAAGAACTTCGAGCCCCACGCCGTAGCCGGAGAGTCGACCCGCTCGGTCGAGTGCGGCGTCGGAGACACCCTGGTCCCGAGCAACCTGAAAGAGGTGCATCTCGACAGCGCCGGTTCGTTCGACATCTACGACTCGCTGGCCGGAGCCAGCTTCGACTGGTATGAGGACTTCGGCCTGATCACGGAGCGTAGCTGGGGCCAGGGTCCCAAGGTGACCATCCCCCCCTATCAGCTCTCGTTCGGCACCCATGAGATGACCCTGGTGCTGCGCGACTCGGTCGGGGCGATCAACACCGACACCTTCGAGGTCGAGGTGCGCGACAGCACACCCCCGACCCTCAGCGTGCCTCCGGACCGGTACTACCTGATGACCCGGCCGGGCGGCCCCGTGCACATCGACCTCGGCAAGGCGTCGGCCGGCGACACCTGCGAGCCCAACGTCGCCACCCACAACGATGCACCTGCCGGATCTCTCTTTCCACCGGGACTCACCCGCGTGACCTGGACGGCGGATGACGGCGGCGGCAACACGACGACGGCGGTCCAGAACGTCTTCGTCTTCCAGACTCCGGACGTCGGCGAGCCGATTCATGTCATCGAGGGTTGGGCCGGGCTCCTCGAACAGCTCTCCGCGACCGCGGCCAAGAGCATGGAGACGCT
The DNA here is from genome assembly GCA_965223875.1 of Candidatus Multivoradales bacterium. Taxonomy (GTDB): domain Bacteria; phylum Acidobacteriota; class Thermoanaerobaculia; order Multivoradales; family JAHEKO01; genus CBDCXS01. The sequence continues at coordinate 2,147,950 of OZ245024.1, forward strand.
CGAGGCCTGCGCCCCCGGTCAGGTGTGCGAGGTAGGATTCGGCACCCTCTCCGAGCAGCTCCTGGCCATGGAAGGCGCCCTGGCCGAGGTCGAGGTGGACGAGACCGCCGAGGCGACTCGCGAGGGCGTCCTCGACGGCTTGCGTGGTGTCAGGGCAAAGCTGCTCGAAGCGGACCGGGCAATGGCCAGAGCGGGAGCGGCAGCCGGCGAGGCCTCCGAGGCGCGTTCCGCCGCCCTCGAAGCGGCGAGCGCCTCGGACACGACCCTGCTCGAGATCGTGGAGATGCTCAGAACGATGGCCGACGACGAGGACCCCTAGCCAGCCCTGTTTACCTGCCTCCTACGAAGCCGCCGGATCTACCCATGTCTACTGCGTTGCGCTCGGTCGCGCGTCCTGGGCCATTCTCCCCTGCCCCGCATCGGGCTTCGCCGGCAGCCAGCAGGTGACCGACGTGCCACCACCTTCGCGGCTCTGCAGCGTCAGCTTGCCGCCATGGCCTTCGACGATCTCCCTGCACAGCGGCAGGCCCAGCCCGCTCCCGGAGGCCTTGGTCGAGTAGAACGGCACCAGGGCCTTGCGCAACGTCTCGTCGTCCATCCCGCGCCCCCGATCGGACACCTGCATGTAGGTCTCTCCCTCGGGGTCGGTGTCGACGGCCAGGCTGATGCGCGGAGATCCGGCGGAGGCCTCGACCGAGTTCTTGAACAGGTTGATCAGGACCTGCCGCATCTGGGCGGCGTCGAACCACCCCGCGCGGCTCGGCAGGCTGGTCGGGAAGCGGACCATCTCGTACTCGGCGAAGCCCTTGAGGAACTCGGCCCAGTCGACCCGCTCCTTGCGCGGCGCCGGCAGGCGGGCGAAGCTCGCGTAGCCGTCGATGAAGGTCTTGAGGTCGTCGAGGCGCTCGCGCAACGTCCCGAACACCTCGGCCGATCGCTCCGCCTGCCCCGGATCCTCGGTCAACACCTTGGCCGAGTGGACCAGCGACGAGATCGGGGCCAGGGAGTTGTTGAGCTCGTGCGAGATGACGCGGATGACCTTCTTCCAGACCTCCGCCTCGCGCCGTCCGAGCTCGCCGGTCATCCGACGCAACAGCACCAGTCGGTGCGGTCTGCGGTTCAAGGTGAAGACGCGCTGTGACAGGTGGTAGGTCTCGGGCTGTTCGTCCTCGGCCACGGTGAAGAGCCCGTCGTTCTCGCTCTCCAGAATCTCGCGCATGGGCGCCGGAAAACCGGCCTGGAGAGCCGCGAAACCCATGCCCTCGAGTCGATCGCCCCCGGTCATCAGCCGTCGCGCCTCCTTGTTCGAGTAGACGACGCGGCCGATCGGATTCACCAGGACGGTCGCCGTGGGTGACCGATCGAGCGCGGTCTTGAGCAGCAGCTCCTGCTGGGTGAGCGCACGCCGCTCTTCGAGCAGGGTCTCGCCCACGGCGTTGTAGAGCTCCACCAGGTCGCCGAGCTCGTCGTTACGGCGGTAGGCCAGTCGGACGCTGAAATCTCGATCGTGGAAGCTGCGTATCCCGTCGGCCACACCTCCCAGAACGGTGCGCAGCGGGCGCACCAACCGGCCGATCAGCCAGATGCCGAGCGGCAGGCAGACGAGGAGGATCGCCAGGAAGAGGGTCCAGCGATCGACTTCGAGGTAGGTGCCGGCGACGGCCAGGGCCGCGACCAGAATCAGGATGCCGGCGAAGCCGGCCGATATCTTGCCCGCCAGGGAGAATCGCTGCGGCGTCTCATCGAGGCGCGGCGTCGCCTCACGGGGCTCGGCGATCTCGGGGAGAGGCTGGGGCTGTGTCATCGACTCGATTCTACGGTCGCGGCGTCCTCGTCACCTCGACCGGAGGGAAGCGCAGCGAGCACCACCGCCTCGTCATCTCGACCGGAGGGGAGCGTAGCGAGCCGAAGTGGAGAGATCCCGCGACGAGGTGGGATCCCTCCACTCGAGCTCGCCCGCGCCCGCTGCGGTCGGGATGACAAGAGCCTAGCCCCTCGGCCGTCGTTCGACCTCGATGCCCAGTCGCGCCATCTTCCGGTAGAGCGCCTGCCGGCTGATGCCGAGGCGGTCCGCCGCTTTCGAGACCACCCCGTCCACCTCCTCGAGCACCCCCAGCAACTTGCGCCGCTCGAGCTCGTCGTCGCTCGAGTAGGCCGCCCGGATTCCGCTCGAAGAGTCAGTCGATGCCGCCTCGGCGAGCCCCAGACCGATGTCGGTGATCTCGCCTCCCGACGCCACCAGGGTCGCGCGCTGGATGCGGTTCTCGAGCTCGCGGACGTTGCCCGGCCAGGGATGTCGTACCAGTGCCGCCGCCGCGTCCCGCCCGATCGCGAGCGGCTCGCCGAGGCTCTCCGCATGACGCGACAGAAAGTGCTCGGCCAGGGGCAGGATGTCGTCGGGTCTCTCGCCGAGCGGTGGGACCGGAAGCTCGACCACGTTGAGCCGGTAGAAGAGGTCCTCGCGGAATCGCCCGCCCTCGAGGGCCTCGTTCAAGCTGGCGTTGGTGGCGCTCAGCACCCTCACGTCGACACGATGTGTCTGGCTGCTGCCCAGCCGCTGGAACTCCCCGCTCTGCAGCACCCGCAGCAGCTTCACCTGTCCGGCGAGCGACAGGCTGTCGATCTCGTCCAGGAACAACGTTCCACCGTCGGCCGACTCGAAGTGCCCGATGCGGCGGCGCTGCGCCCCCGTGTAGGCCCCCGCCTCGGCACCGAACAGCTCGCTTTCGATGAGCTCCTCCGGAATGGCGCCGACGTTGACCCGGATGAAGGGCCTACCGCGCCGCCGGGAGTTGGCCTGGATGACCTCCGCCACCTTTTCTTTGCCCGAGCCGCTGGGACCGGTGATCATCACCGGCGCCTCCGACTCGGCGACGCTCACCGCCAGCGTGATCAACCGATGGAGCGCCTCGCTGGCGTAGACCAGTCCGCGCAGGTCGTGGGTCTCGCGCAGCTCGCGTCGCGATCCCTCGAGCTCGTCGCGCAGACGCCGGTTCTCGAGCTTGAGCGCCCGTGTCTCGAGCAGGGCGTTGACCGTCGCGATCAACCGTTCGTCGTCCCACGGCTTCTGGATGTAGTCCGCCGCGCCCTCCCTCACCATATCGACCGCGGTCTCGAGTGACGCCCAGGCGGTCATCAGCAGAATGGGCAGATCGGGCTGAGCCCGCCTCAGCGTATGGAAGAGGTCGATCCCCTCCTCCCCCGAGACCTCGCGGTGGGTGAAATTCATGTCCTGGACCACCGCCCCCAGAACCTCCGAGGACGCGATCCCGAGAGCCTGCCCAGGAGTCGTGGCGACGACGTTCGGAATGCCGTGAACGTCGAGCAGGACGCGCAGCGCCTGCACGATGGCCGGCTGGTCGTCGACGATGAGGACGCGCAGATCGTCAGGCATCGGTGAACTCGGGTGTCGGCGAGAGCATACCGGTCGATCTTTCTACGTCGGGACGAGACAGCGGGTTCTGCGGGAATCCGCCGGGCGCCGGGCCGTCGAAACCCCGCCGGATCGCTTCTGAAGGCCGAGCCGCCTGTGTATAGTGACTCCATCATCGACACCCGAGCGACACGACAGGCTCCCAGACGGGCAGAGCCAGTGAAGCTGGCTGCCCTGGCTCTGGCCCTGCTCTGCCTCGGATGCGGCACCGACGACCCGCAGCGCAACCGGATCATCGTCCTGGGCCTGGACGGTCTCGACCCGCAAGCCGTCGACCTTCTGATGTCCGAAGGCAAGCTGCCCAACTTCGCCAGAATGCGACAGCGCGGGGCCTACGCGCCGCTGCACAGCATGAAGCCGCTGCTGAGCCCGGTCGTCTGGACCACCATCGCCACCGGCAAGACACCGGACCGGCACGGTATCGGCCACTTCGTGGCGCTCGACGAGAGCACCGGCGAGTCCCTGCCGGTGACCAGCGAGATGCGTCGCGTCAGGGCTTTGTGGAACATCCTCTCGGACGCCGAGCGGTCGGTAGCGGTGGTCGGCTGGTGGGCAACGTGGCCGCCCGAAGCGGTCAACGGATGGCTGGTGAGCGATCACACCTGCTACCACTTCCTCTTCCCGCAGGGGGCCGAGGGCTCCGCCGAAGGCGAACGGGTGACCTATCCGAGCGAGCTGCGGGAGCGCATCGCTCCGATGGTGCGGCGGCCCGGCGAGGTGACGCCGGAGGAAGCGGCTCGCTTCGTCGATGTCACCGCCGATGAGCTGTCGCGGCCCTTCGAGTTCGACGACGATCTCAGCCATTTCAAGTGGGCCCTGGCCACCGCGGAGAGCTACCGGCGCATCGGCCTCGAGCTGTGGGCGGCGGAGCGGCCCGACGTTCTGATGGTCTACGTCGAGGGCACCGACTCGCTGGCGCATCTGTTCGGTCACCTGTTCCGCGCCGGCGAGCTGTCGGGCGAGCTCGCGGACCAGCAGCGTCGATTCGGCCGCGCGGTCGAAGAGATGTATCTCTACGCCGACCGCCTGGTCGGCGAGTACATGGCCGCAATGGACGACGACACCACCCTCGTCGTGCTCTCGGATCACGGCTTCCAGCTCGGCGCCACCCAGGACGACCCCAGCAAGACGCGTGACATGCGGCGGGTGAGCGAGCGCTTCCACCGCGACGAAGGAGTGCTCTACATGTATGGGCGTGGTGTCGAGCGAGGCCGGTTGCAGGCGCCTACGATTCTGGACATCGCGCCGACCGTTCTCGAGCTCGCCGGCGTCCCGCCGGCCTCCGACATGCCGGGCCGCGTGCTGAGCGAGGGACTCGACCTCCCGGTCACCGCGACGCGGGTCGCCACCTACGAGGCCGTGTCGAGTGCCGACGAGGCCGCCGGTTCCGCGACAGCCGCGCGAGACTCCGAAGCGAACCCGGAGATCCTCAGACGGCTGGAGAGCCTCGGCTACCTCGGCGGCGACGCGGGCGATGCGGCACCGGCCGGGGGCGAAGCGGAAGGGCTCAGGTCTCCGGAGGGCGAGCGCAATCTCGCCGCGATCCTCTTCGAAGCCGGTCGCTACCGGGAAGCGGCCGATGCCTACAGGCGCCTGGTGGCCGCCGATCCCGGGGACGCGGCGCTGCGCACAAGCCTCGCCGGAGCGCTCGGAGCGCTCGGTCGACTGGACGAGGCCCTCGCCGAGCTGGAGGTGGCCTCCGAGCTCGATCCGCTGAACGTCGAGGCCTACCACAACCGCGGCGTCGTGCTGGAGCGCCAGGGCAGGCCCGAGGACGCCGCCGAGCAGTACCGCATCGCCCTGCGATACAGCCCGCAGTACGAGCCGTCGCGGCGGGCCCTGCTGCGCCTGACCGGCTCGGCCGCCATCCACGCTCCGAGAAGCGAAGCCGAAGCCCGGGCCATGGCGCTGGCCGAGAGCGCGGCCGAGACGGCCCGGCGTGGGGACTACGAAGGGGCCATGGAGCAGCTCGTCGCGGCTCAACGGATGGCCCCCGATTCGTCTCTCGTCTATCAGTACCAGTCGAACGTCGCCTATCTGATGGGCGACCTGCCCCGCGCCATCGCGGCCCTCGAGAGGGCGCTCGAGCTCGAGCCCGACAATGCGCTGTTTCGCTCCAACCTGGAGCGGCTCCGGGCCCAGGTCGGCGCCAACTGACCGGGCGATCACACCCTCCGATGAAGCCGTCGAGCGACGCACGGGCCGGATGGCCGATCAGCCTCACGCTGGCCGTCGGAGCCTTCGTCGTCTACTCGCTCGGCGCCTGTCGGACGATCTACGTCGGCGACAGTGGCGAGCTGGTAGCCGCGGTCCATCTGCTCGGGATCGCCCATCCCACCTCCTATCCGCTCTACGTTCTGGCGGGAAAGCTCTGGACCCTCGTGGTGCCGCTCGGCTCGATCGCCTTCCGCATGAGCCTGTTCAGCGCCGCGACCGCGGCGGCGGCTGTCGGGCTCTTCCACGCCACCTCGAGACGACTCGGACTGCGGCCGGTACCGGCCCTCTTCGCGGCCGGCCTCCTGGCGTTCGGCCCCAGCTTCTGGGGCGAGGCGAATGTCCAGCGCGTCTATTCGCTCAACGCGCTCTTCGTGGTCGCGGCGAGTGCCGCCGCCTTCGGCTGGCACCGCCGACGCCAGCGGCGGTACCTGGCGCTCGCCTTCGGCCTCGCTGGCCTCGGGGCGACCAACCACATGTTCATGGCCGTCTACGTCGTGGCTCTGGCCGGCTTCGCCCTGCTGACCGATCCCGGACTGCTTCGCCGTCCGAGAGACCTCGCCGCCGCCGGTCTGGCCTTCGTCGGTGGTCTACTGCCCTATCTCTATCTACCGATCCGGTCGCGGATGGATCCGGTACTCGACTGGGGTAACCCGGAATCCCTCGACGCCTTCCTCGCCAACGTCACGCGCCGCGACTTCCAGGAGCGCGCCTGGATCGAGGGGCCGGCCGATCTTCTCGTCATCGGTGCCGACTTCGCCAACGGCTTCTTCCTCGAGCTCGCCGGACTCGGTGCCCTGCTGGCGGTCGTCGGAGTCGTCGCCGGTCGCCGGCGCGGCTGGCCGATCGCCCTGCCGCTGCTGGTGATGGCGGTCAACATCGTCGCGATGGCCATTCACGGTTCCCGGAGCGACCTCTTCATCTGGCACCGGTACTACATTCCGTCCTGGGTCATGGGGGCGCTGCTGGCCGGCATGGGCTGCCAGGCGCTTCTGGATCGGCTGCCGCGACGCGCGCGCTACGCGGTTCTCGCCCTACCGGTCCTGATGATGGTCGGCGGCTGGAGCCGATTCGACCGCAGCGACTACCGCATCGCCGACGACTTCAGTCGGACGCTCCTGTCGACCCTCCCACCGGGCGCCCATCTCTCGGCCAGCGACGACAACATCCTGTTCGTCCTCATCTATCTGCACCACGTCGAAGGTCTGCGTCCGGACGTCGACCTGATTCTGTCGGGCGTGGGAGACGCCGATCTCCCGGCCCTGCGTTTCGACCCCGACAGTGACCCCCTCTTTTTCACCCACCATCCGAACTGGGACCTGGAGGGGCTCCGCCTCGACCCCGTCGGTCTGCTCTTCCAGACGGTGCGGGCCGGGAGAGCGGCGCCCGAGCCGACGATTCCCAAACGCAGGCTCGATGGCGAAGACGATGCGTCGGTCCCCAAGGACTACCTGACCCGGAACCTGATCGGCCACTTCCACTACATGCTCGGTGTCACCGCCGAGACGCGGGACTGGCCGACGGCGGCCCGCGAGTTCGACCTCGCCACGGCGGCGGCGCCCGACAACGACGTCCTCTTCTACAACCTCGGTCTCATCTACGGTCGCAACGGCCTCTTCGAGGAGGCTCTCGCCGCCTTCGAGCGCTCCGCCGAGATCAACCCACGCCACATCGCCAGCAACGACCCGGTCCGACCGGCGGACAAGGTCGCGGTGCTGGCCGCCGAGGTCGAGCGGCTGAGGGTCCTCGAACGGACACTGGCCGCCGGGATCGAGGAGCGACCGGGGACGGCCGCCTTCCACGAGGAGATGGCCAGACGGCTGACGGCCTCCGGCGAGCCGCTGGCGGCGCGGGGGTGGAGGCTCAGGAGCTCCGGGGCGGACACCGCGTCGCCATGAAGAGTCCACTCGTACCCCTGCTGCTGGTCGGCCTCCTGCCGGTGGCGTGGTTCGCCTGGAGACTCGGGCTCCTACGTAGCCAGCGAGTTCGCTGGGCGCTGTTCGCCGCGGGCCTGCTCGGGGTCGCCATCACCATGCCCTACCGGGGCGTGGACTTCGTCTACCTGAAGCGCCTCAATCTTCTCATCGCCGTGGCGGCGGGCATCCTGCTCGCACTGCGGTACGGCGCCGGGCGACTCGGCTCCAGCCGGATCATCCTCGCACCAAGAACCTACCTGGTCGCACTGGGAACGCTGGCGGCCGTCTCCGTGGCGGTCTATACCAACTTCTTCTCCTTCCACGGCGAACGCACCTTCGTCCACTACCACGACGTGGCGCACTACTACCTGGGATCGAAGTACTTCGACGAGCTAGGCTACGAGGGGCTCTACACGGCCATGCTGCGAGCCGAGGCCGAGGTCTACGACGATCACTTCAAAGCCATCGAGGCGCGCGATCTGACCACCGGCGAGCTCTCCCACATTCGCCCGCTCCTCCAGCGCAGCGACCCGGTCAAGGAGGCCTTCTCCCCCGAGCGCTGGGCGGCCTTCAAGGCGGACCTGACCTACTTCCGCGACTCGCTGGGGCCGCAGTACGGCAAGGTCCTGGTGGACCACGGCTACAACCCGACGCCGTTCTGGACGCTCCTCGGGGGTCCGCTGGCCAATCTCGTGCCGGCGGGCAGCGGCGCCGGTGTTCTCCTGCTGACCCTCCTCGATCCGCTGCTCCTGGCCGCGACCTTCGCCCTCGTCGCCTGGGCCTTCGGCTTCGAGACCATGGCGGTCGCGCTGATCTACTTCTGCGTCCTCTTCGGCGCCACTTTCGGCTGGACGGGCGGCGCTTTCGGGCGCTTCGGGTGGTTCTTCACCCTCGTCGGTTCCGTCTGCCTGCTCGAGCGCCGGCGCTACCGGCTCTCGGGCGCGCTGCTGGCCGTCGCCAGCCTGCTGAGGGTCTTTCCCCTGTTCTTTCTCGTCGCCCTGGCGCTTCGATCCCTCCGCGAGTGGCGCCGCCACAACGAACTATCGCCAGCGAGCCGGCGGCTCCTGGGCGGCTTCGGCATAGCGGTAATTGTGCTCGTGCCGCTCACCGCCGTCGGCCCCGGCCTCGGATCCTGGATGGACTTCGCCGACCGGATGGACGTCCACACCCAGACGATCTCCCCCAACGTGATCGGGCTGACCAACGGCCTCGCCTACCAGGTAGGAGCGGAGTCGGTGTCAGCGGAAGAGCTCCGAGCCGCGCGCTCCCGACGCTCGCGTATCTACGCGATCCAACTGCTCACGGTCCTCCCGATCGTCCTCGGCCTGGTGGCGGTCCGAAGCCGCCGTGAGGGCCCCCTGTCAGCAGCCGTCCTCGGCATCCCGCTGATCTTCTTCGCTCTCAACCTGGCCGCCTACTACTACGCCTTTCTGATCCTCTGTGTCCTCGCCTTCCGCAGAGATCCGGGCCGCCTGGCGCTTCTGTTCACCGTCGAAGCGCTCTCGTACGCGCTGCTGCTCTTCGAGGAGCGCGAGGGACTGCTGTTCATCTATCGGAGTATCCTGGTGCTCATGCTGATCGGGGCGCTGTACCTCGATCGGAACCGGTCAACGGGCCTCGCTCCGCCCCGAGCCGAGCCTGCCCAGGGCCGAGGATGAGAGCGAGAGTGACGGGAGCCGAACGATACCGCCGCCTGACGACCGTTCTCCTCGCGGCTCTGGTCTCGGTCGCCCCGGCCGGGGCCGAGCAGCCGATCAGCAGCGAGTTCAGGGTCAACACCTACACGACCTCACTGCAAGGCGTGTCCGACGTCGCGTCGGCCGCGGACGGTCGCTTCGTCGTCGTCTGGCACAGCTACGGTCAGGACGGCAGTCGCTTCGGTATCTTCGGGCAGCGCCACGACAGCCTCGGACAGAGGGTCGGCGGCGAGTTCCAGGTCAACACCTTCACGCCGCAGAGCCAGACCACGCCGGCGATCGCGTCCGATGACGACGGCAGCTTCGTCGTCGTCTGGGAGAGCCTGGACGGCTCGTTCTACGGCGTGTTCGGGCAGCGATTCGACGCCTCGGGAGCGCCTGTGGGGAGCGAGTTCCAGGTCAACGCATCGACGTATCTGCAGCAGGTCCAGCCCGACGTCGCGGTGAGCGACAACGGTGACTTCGCCGTCGTCTGGTTCAGCGAGCACAACCAGGCGAACAGATGGGAGGTCATGGGGCAGCGCTACGACGACTCGGGCAACCCGGTCGGTGGCGAGTTCCAGATCAGCAGCGCGACGACGATCTCCGACTTCGATCCGGCCATCTCGTACCTGCCCGACGGATTCGCCGTCGTCTGGGCCAAGGGGTCTTCCAGCGACATCATGGGACGCCTCTACGACGCCTCCGGCAGTCCGATCGGCGGCGAATTCCTCGTCAACACCGCGACGACCGGAACGCAGTCCACCCCGGCCATCGCCGCGGACGGAGACGGCGACTTCGTGGTCGTCTGGGAGAGCGGCAACCTCTCCGGAACGGGAATCTACGGCCGGCGCTTCGACCCGTCCGGCGAGCCGCTCGGCGAGGAGTTCCAGGCCAGCTCCACGTCGAGCCTGTTCCATTCCACCGTGTCCGTCGGCTCGGCGCCGGAGGGCGCCTTCGCGGTTCTGTGGTCGAACTGGGGCCAGGACGGGGACCAATGGGGCATCTTCGGTCAGCGATACGACGCCTCCGGCGAGAGGGTCGGGGGCGAGTTCCAGGTCAACACCTTCACGACGGGCTCGCAGAGGTGGAGCTCCGTCGAGCCCACCGCGGACGGCGAGTTCGTCTTCAGCTGGTCGAGTGATCACCAGGCCGCAAGCTTGGACGACGTCTTCGCCCAGATCTGGTCCGGCACCGGACCGATCCTCCGCGCCACCGGCACCTGCCCCGGCGTGGTCACAGTGACCCTGTCGAGCTTCCAGCCCCGATCGGAGGTCGCGGTCGTCGCCGCGGCCAACACCAACGGTTTCGTCAAGGGCGGCAAGGTCTGCCCGGGCACCGAGTTGACGATCGGCGAGCCGTTTCAGCTACCACCGACGTTCGTCGTCGTCGACGACCAGGGTGCGAGCGGTATCCAGCTCGATGTCGGCGCCGACCGCTGCTACCTACAGGCGTTCTCGGTCGAAGTCTGCGACCCGACGAATGTCGTCAGACTACCGAGCCCGTGGGACACGGGTCACGTATCCTGGCAAGCTGGTTCCGAGCCATGAGACACCGATCCCGTTCGTCCGCATTCGTGCTGAGCCTGGTCTCGGCGATCGCGGCCTCGGGTGGGCCGATGGCTGCCGAAACGCCGGTTGGCGGAGAGTTCGGGGTCAGCGCTCAGACAGACGCGGGCCAGAGCGAACCGCAGGTGGCGACGGCCGCGAACGGCGACTTCGTCGTCGTCTGGAGCGACTGGCTGCGAGATGGGAGCGAGTCGGGAATCTTCGGACGGCTCTTCGACGCGACCGGAAGACCGCTCGGACCCGACTTCCAGATCAATACGAGCACCGCGGGCGACCAGTTCCGCCCAGCGGTCGCGCGGCACCCCGACGGGAGCTTCGTCGTGGTCTGGGAGAGCGACCACCTCGGTGCCATCTTCGGTCTCTTCGCACAACGATTCGATGCCTCCGGGAACCCCCTCGGTGGCGAGTTCCAGGTGAACACGGTCCAGGGGGTCGTCGACCTGTGGCCCGATGTCGCGGCCGACGACGCCGGAAGTTTCGTCGTCGTCTGGAACAGAAGTGGCGTCCTTGCGCAGCGCTTCGACTCGGTCGGACAGCGGATCGGCGGCGAGCTCGCGGTCTCCGCCGGCGGCGGCACCGCCGCTCCGGCCGTCGCCATGGCGCCGGACGGACGGTTCGTCGTCACCTGGACGAGACTCTCCTCCGGCCCCACGCTGAACGACATCTACGCCCGGCGCTTCGACGCCTCCGGCCACCCGGCCGGCGGAGAGTTCCTCGTCAACACCACGACGCCTCTCCACCAGGACAACTCCACGGCGGGCATGCACCAGGACGGAAGCTTCGTTCTGCTGTGGGAGGGGTTCGACGGCAACTCTTCAGGTGTCTTCGGACAGCTCTTCGACGAATCCGCGACACCGCTGGGAGGCGAGTTTCAGCTCAACATCTACACCGACTCCTACCAGGGTGACCCGTCGGTTGCTCTCGACGCCGACGGCGACTTCGTCGCCACATGGACGAGCAGCGGACAGGACGGCAGTCTCGACGGGATCTTCGGCCGGGAGTACCTCGCCGACGGCACGCCAGTCGACGAGGAGTTCCAGGTGAACACCACGACTGTTCTCTGGCAGTTCGACGCATCCGTGGCCGCGGCACCCGACGGGGACTTCGTCGTCGTCTGGCGTGACGGGTTCTTCCCCAGTGAAGGGGACATCTTCGGCCAGCGCTACGTCGGGCCGGACTTCCACCTCGAAATCAACGGCACTTGCCCCGGACTCGTGGAGGTCCATGTCCTGAACGCCTACCCGAGTGGCGAGGTCGCCGCGGTCGGGGCAGCCAACGCCAACGGCTACGTCAAGGGCGGACAGCTCTGTCCCGGGAGCGCGCTCGAGATCGGCGAGCCATTCAGCCTGCCACCTCTCTTCGTCGCCGTCGACGAACAGGGGCGGGGCTCGGGTCTGCTCAACCTGCGAACGGGGCGCTGTCACGTGCAGGCCCTCGATCTCGGGAACTGCGAGACGAGCAATACAGTCCTGGTACCCTGAGCTCCGGGTCGCCGGTCACTCGGCTGACCGAGCGGCGACCGATGGTACCCTCGACGCGGTAAGCCCGTTCGGAGCCTTCGGCGCCGGCGTCCCCGGCGGGTGGTGGCGCGGTCCTCCGTACGATGCACGAGGAGGTGCGCATGCGCCCATGTCTTCGCTCGGATGTCCTCGTTGTCATCCTCTCGTTGCTCATCGCAGGCCTGGCAGGAGCGTGGCCGGCCGCGGGCCAGCAACCGGCGGGCGGCGAGTTCCAGATCAACGGCTTCACACCCGGCAGACAGTCGGAGCCGGCGATCGCCCGGAGCGCCGCCGGCGACTTCATCGTCGTGTGGTCGAGTGGCTGCTCGCCGATCGGCACCTGCACGACCCAGGACGGTGACGGGCTGGGCGTCTTCGGACGGCGCTACGACGCCTCCGGCAACGCACTCGGGCTCTTCGAGTTCCAGGTCAATACCTACACGACCGCCGATCAGCGTGACGCCGCGGTCGCCGCGGGTCCGGAGGGGGACTTCGTCGTGGTCTGGAAGAGCTGGGGTCAGATCGGCCCCTGGGAGGACATCATCGGCCGGCGCTACGACGCCTCGGGAAGCCCTGTCGGGGGGGAGTTCCAGGTCAGCACGATCACCTCGACGAGGCAGAACCGCCCCGCCGTCGCCTCGGATGACGCCGGCAACTTCGTCGTCGTCTGGACCGGCGACATCGGCGGCAATCTCGACATTCTGGCGCGCCGCTTCGACGCGTCCGGGACACCGGCGGGCGACGAGTTCCGTGTCAACAGCTTCACGACCGGTACCCAGACCAGCGCCGACGTGGCGATGGAACCGGACGGCGACTTCGTCGTCACCTGGACGCGCCAGGGCTCCGGCCCGGGGGTCTTCGCCCAGCGCTTCGACGCCGCCGGAGGTCGACTCGGCGGCGAGTTCCGGGTTCACGAGAACGCGGTCGGCGGTGAACGCGATTCGGCCGTCGCGAGTGATGCGACGGGCAACTGGGTATCGACCTGGACCAACAGTGCCAACAGCGGCGACGTCTACGCGCGCCGGTTCGACGCCTCGGGAGCACCGGTGGGCGACGAGTTCCGCGTCAACACCTACACCACCAACTCGCAGCAGCTGTCCGATGTGGCCGTTGACGCCGACGGGGACTTCGTCGTCACCTGGTACAGCTACGGTCAGGACGGAAGCTCCGGCGGCATCTTCGCCCAGGAGTACGAACCGGACGGCACCCCCAGAGGCAACGAGTTCCAGGTCAACACCTACACTTTCATCCACCAGCTCGTACCCGCCGTCGGCGTGGACGGCGACGGAGACGCCACCATCGTCTGGCAGAGCTACACGCCGAACCTCACCCACGACATCCTCGGTCAGCGCTACGCCGGGCCGGGTCTGTTCCTGTCGGTCTCCGGCTTCTGCCCCGGCACAGTCCAGGCCACGGTCCTGAACGGCCCGCCCAATACCGAGGTGGCCGTGGTCGCGGCGGCCAACGACGACGGGTTCGTCAAGGGCGGGACTCTCTGCCCCGGCACCGAATTCACCATTGGCGAGCCGTTCCAAATGCCGCCGGCGCTGGTGATCCTCGACGGCGACGGCAACGGCTCCACCAGCTTGAACCTCGCGGCCGGCCGCTGCTGGGTCCAGGCGCTGGCGTTCAGCGGCTGTCAGACCAGCGATACGGTTCGGGTGCCCTAGCCCAAGGCTCGCTACGGCCGGCAGGGGCGTCGGCCGCTTCAGACGGGACGTGGCGAAGGGCCCGCGACCTCGCCGCGGAGAGAAAGGAAGAAGCGGCAGCGAGGCGCGGGCCCGATGTTCCGATACGGGTTCAGATGGTCCGGGTCGCAACCTCCGGCGCGACCGAGGTCGCCTTGATGGCCGGCACCAGCGCGGCCAGGACACCGGTGAGCCAGAAGACCACGACGCCGCCGATCATGAGAACCGGATCCATCTTCGGAATGTCGGCGAACTTGATCAACAGGTAGTTGAGTCCGTAGGTCATGCCGACGCCGAAGACCAGTCCGAAGCCGGTGATCAGCCAGTTCTCGACCAGGAAGTAGCGCACGATGTCGACCTTGGTCGCCCCGAGCGCGCGCCGGGTACCGATCTGACGGGTGCGCTGGGTGACCGCCGACGCCGTCAGGCCGACGATTCCGAGCGAGGTGACCAGAATGAGGAAGAAGATGACGCCGGTGAGCATCTTCATCATCGCGGAATCGACGGCGAAGGTCTCGGCTTTGACCTCCGCCAGGGTCCGCACCGAGACGATGCGGCCCGGGTTGATGTCGACCATCATCTCCTCGATCCCGGTGTAGGCGGTGGTCAGGGCCTCGGGCTCGACCCGAACCGCGTAGCGCATCCTGCGATCGCTGCCCGGTCGCCCCGGGATGAGCATCACCAGGTCACGCCGGTCCCAGGTCGGCCAGGAGTTGTGCATCTCCTTGACGATGCCGACGATCGTGTTCACCCGCTCGCCACCCTTGCTCTGGATCTGCTTGCCGAGCGCGTCGCCGTCCGGATACATCGAATCGGCGAAGGCCTTCGAGACGACGATGTTGTAGTGCTGCGACACCGTCTCGTCGAGCTCTTCGTTGGCGAGCCGCTCGTCGTAGTCGGCCTGGTTGAACGCGCGTCCCTCCACCAGCTCGACACCGAGAGCATCGAGAACACCCTCGGTGACGCTGTAGTACGGCGCCGGCAGGGTGTCCATCTCCGAGCCGATCGGCTTGCGGCCGGTGTTGCTGCCGCCGCCGGAGAGGGGAATCTGATGCAGGGCCGCCGCGCCACGAACGCCCGGATAGGCGGCGAGGCGCTCGAGGTCCTCTTCGCGCTGGACGTGAATGAACTCCTCCTGCTTGAACTCCGCCGCCCAGGGCTGCGTCTCGACGATCAGGACGTTGGCCTCGTCCATTCCGGTGTCGCGGTTGTAGCGCTCGCGAAGATCGAGCATCCAGTTGACGCAGTTGGCGACGATGGCCAGCGTCAGCGCCACCTCCAGTGCGATCAGCCAGAAACGGGCCTTGTTGTGAACCAGGGATCTGAAGATCGGTCCGAGTTCCATCACTTGCTCCTTCTCTTCCCTCGGTTATTGGGTCTTGAGGTGCATCGCCGGCTGGATGCGGCAGATGCGCCAGGCCGGGTAGATGCCCGCGATGAGCCCCGCCACGAGCGACAGCAGCACGCCGGCTCCGACCATGTTGAGATCGAGGCCGAACTGGAAGTTGGCGTCGGCGAAGAGGTTGTTGATGAACTTGAGCGCCAGCACCGAGAGGCCGAGCCCCAGGAGGCCGCCCATGACCCCGATCAGCTCGCACTCGACCAGGTGTTGTACGAAGACCGATGCCCGGCTGGCCCCGAGGGCGCGTCGCACGCCGACCTCCGGCCCGCGGGCGAGGAACTTGCCGAGCAGCAGGCCGATCAGGTTGACCGAGCAGACGACCAGGAAGAGCACACCGATGATGACGAAGCTGACGGCCTCGTCGGGCACGACCTCCTGCTTGTCCATCCAGACCATCACCGGGCGCAGCTTGTTGTTGATCGGGCGCTGGAACCGGCCCAGAGCGCGCTGATCCATGGCATAGGCGTCGAGAAAGCCCTGGAACTCCTCCCTCTGCTGCCGGTCGTCGAGCTGCACCCAGAGCTGTAGCCAGGTGCTTTCGGACTGCAGCCAGTCCTCGTAGGTATCGCCGCCATCGAATTTCCAGCCGCTGTCATTGCCGGCCGAAGAGACCTCCATCGGTCGGCTGAAGGTCAAGGGCAGAAAGATCTCCTCGGACTCGTCGAACTCGAAGTTGGTGACGTCGTAGAACTTCGGCATCGGCTTCCAGTGATCCAGAACTCCGACCACGGTGAACTCGCGGTCCTCGATGCGGAGCTTGCGTCCGACGCTGTTCTCGCCTCCGAAGAGGCGCTCGTTGGTGTCCTTGCGCAGCACCACGACCGGCTCCGGCCCCTCGTCGGCGCTCGGACCCCACCCCGAGCCGTAGAGGAAGGGCACATCGAACATCGGGAAGAAGTCCGAGTAGCACATCCGGGTCATCGCCCGGAACGGCCGCTCGCCCTCACCCTCCGGATGGATGGTCAACTGCGCCTTGTACATCCCGCTCTTGTACGTCGGGATGTCGCTCTCCATGACCGCTTCCATGTCCCGGTAGGTCACCTGGTCGGGCGGCTCCGAAGGGTCGTCGTCGTCCCAGGGCCGGGTCGGGTCCCAGGCGTCCATCTGCACGTGGTAGAGGATGTCGCTCTTCTCCGGGATCGGATTACGCGACAGCATGTAGTAGGTCGTCACGAAGGCCGTCGAGACCGCGATGCCGAGTGCGATGCCGAGAACGAGCAGGGTCGACAGCACCGGATTGCGGCGCAGGCTCTTGACCGCCGTCTTTAGCTGATAGAGAAACACCGTCGCCTCCTCAGACTTCCGCGGTCTGCTGACCGTCCGCCCGCGAGGGCTCGTAGAGCGGCGCCGGCTGCTGATGGGACTCCATGTCGATCAGGCGGCCGTCGAGGAGATAGATCTGTCGCTGCGCTCGCGCCGCGAGCTCGGGGTCGTGCGTCACGACAACGACCGTGGTGCCCATCTCGTTGATCTTCTCGAGCAGGTCCATGATCTCGTTGGCCATGGCCGAGTCGAGGTTTCCGGTCGGCTCATCGGCCAGGATGAGACCCGGCGTGCCCACCAGGGCCCGGGCCACGGCGACTCTCTGCTGCTGGCCGCCGGAGAGCTGCGACGGGAAGTGCTTGGTGCGCGACGACAGGCCGACGATGTCGAGCGCCTGCTCGATGGCGTCGCGCCGCGAGCGCGCCGGCATTCCGCGATAGCGCAGCGGAACATCGACGTTGTCGAAGACGTTCAGGTCCGGAATGAGATTGAACGACTGGAAGATGAAACCGATCTTGACGTTGCGGATCCGCGACATCTCGCGGTCCGAGAGCCGACTGACGTCCTCACCATCGAGATGGTACGTACCGGCCTCGAAGGTATCGAGGAGACCGGCGACGTTGAGGAAGGTCGACTTCCCCGAGCCCGACGGTCCCATCACGGAGATGAACTCGCCCTCTTCGACATCGAGACTGAAGCCGCTCAGCGCATGGGTCTCGACGTGCTCGGTGCGATAGATCTTCTTGATGCCCTGCATTCGAATCATGGGGTCTCCTCTCATAGCCTCGCGGCCACGGCCGGCAGGAACGCCGGCCGCTTCAGTCTCGAATGAGAATGCTCTCCGCGTCCTTGAATCGGGTTGTGTCGGAAATGATGATGCGATCGCCGGTCTCGAGACCCGACAGGATCTCGACCTCCGAGACGCTCAGGCTGCCGACCTCGATCGGGCGAATGACGGCGACACCGTCTTCGATGACGTAGGCGGTGCGACCGCCTCCGGCCTCGAGGAACGGTCCCCGGGGCACCTTGATGACGCCGGCCTTCGACTCGACGACCAGACGGGTGGGAAGACGCTGGTTCTGCTTCAGGCCCGCCGGAGCCTCGCCACTGAACGTGACGACGCCGCGGACCCGGCTGCCCTCGACCTCGGGCGAGACGCTCTTGACGGCGCCGGTGTAGTCCGCCCCGTCGTAGGTGATCACCGCCTCGGTCCCCGGAGTGATCTCGTCGGCATAGTTCTCGGGGATCATCACCTCGATCTCGAAGGCCGACAGATCGACCACCATCACGAGCTGTTGACCCTGCGTCACCGAGTCACGGTCGTTCACCGAGACCCGCGAGACCAGGCCATCGACCGGTGAGCGGATGGTGAGCTCGTCGACCTTGCGCTCGGTCTCCGTGGCGACCAGACGCTGGCGCTCGACGCGAGACTCGCTCTCGCGCACCTCGAACTCCAACGTCTCGACCTCGAGCAGCGCCTGCTCGCGCGCCAGATTCACTTTGAGCTCGGCCATCTCGAGATCGTCCTGGGCCTTCTCGTACTCGACCGCGTTGAGGATGCCCTCCTCCCGCGTCCGCTCGGCTCGATTCATCGCCCGCCTCGCGGCCTCGAGCTCGACTTCGAGAAGTCCGATGTCCTGGCGGGTCTTTATCTCGGCCTGCTTGGCCAGGATTCGTTGGCGCTGGTACTCGGCTTCGAGCGAGTAGAGCGTCGACAGCTCCTGCTCGAGCAGACTCTCGACCTCCGGACTGTCGACGCGGACCAGCGATTCTCCCGCCGCGACGACCTGCCCCGGCTTGACCTCGACCCGGACGATGCCGCGTGCCGGAGCTATGAGCGTGGGCCTGAAGGCCGCGACGACGTTCCCCTGAACGGAGACGTCGCGGATCAGCTCGCCTCGCGAGACGGTACCGATGCGGATGCGATCGATGTCGATCGAAGTCTCGGAGACCGCCCAACGGCGCAGCGACGGCAGCGCGACCACGCCGGCGACCAGAACCCCGAGACCGATGGCCATCCAGATCTTCTGTTTGACACTGAACCGGCCGGCCTTCTCGATCGGTCGGTCCATTGAGTCGGCACTTTGGATCATTCAGCTGCTCCTTCCTCGCAGGCCTCTTTCGCAAGCACCATGCCATTCGCATAGCCCCTCTAAATCATTGAAAGCACAGAGCTTAGCGCCACCACTGAAATCCGACACCTCGAGACTGTTGACATGTGTCCGGTGCGGCCGGACAGGTGTCCGCCGGCGAGCGGCGGGCGCACCTGGCCGGTTCGATTCGGGGATCTTCGACCGTAAGACTCCCCGGCGGTGCCAAAGGTTGCACCCCGCAAAGAAAAACCGGCCGCCCGTGTCGGGGCGGCCGGCTGGGTGAAGCTCGGTTGGGAGGCTGTCCGCTCAGGGCTCCGTCGGCTGTACGACGACGAGGTTCGTCGACAGCGAGTTGGCGCCACGCGGCAGGTAGGCCTGCGAGAAGACGTTGGACGTGGTGTTCGGTACCTGGATGGTCTTCGTCGCCACACCGCTGCCGTTCGCGATCGCCGGACCGTGGACCTGGAACGGCTCGCGCAGATCCGTGCACAGCCCGCCGAGCAACGGTGGGCAGACGCCCTGACCCGGACCGACCAGGTTGGTGACGAAGATGATCTCCTCGCCCGGGTTGAGACCCGAAGCGACCAGATCGGCCGTTCCGCCGGCGACCCAGGGAACGGTGGTGCTCAGCGTGATGACGCCGCTGCAGGTGGCACCAGGTAGCGCCGAGCGCATCGCTCCGTAGCCGTAGGTGTTGTTCGGGATGTTCGACCCAGGAACACCTCCACAGGTCTGACCCGAGGTGCGAGGCAGCGCCGAGTCGATCATGTGCTGCTCGATGGTGTCGACGTCACCGGCCCAGCAGGGAGCCGCCGAAACCAACAGACCGGCCATACCGGCGACGTGCGGTCCTGCCATGCTCGTGCCGCTCATGCTGGTGTAGCCGCCGCCCCTCGCCGCCGAGCGCACGCTGACGCCCGGAGCCGAGATCTCCGGCTTCAGACGGTTGCTGCCGTCGATGGTCACCGGACCCCGGCTCGAGAAGCTGGCGATATTGTCGAGGTTGTTGGTCGCACCGACCGTGAACGAGGCCTCGTAGATCGCCGCTGGGTCCCGCACAGAACTGCAGGATGGGCCCGAGTTGCCGGCAGAGACGACCACCGAGATCCCCGCCGCACGGGTGTTCTCGACCACCGTGAGCAGAGCGTTCGGATCGGTACAGCCCTCGCTCGGCGGGCAACCCCAGGAGTTGTTGATCACGTCGGGCGCCATGCTCGGGTCGGGGTTGGTCCCGGCGACGGTCGTCGGAGCGATGAACCACTGGAAGCACTCGCTGTAGGTGGTCGGCGTGCCGTTGCCGCGGTCCATGTTCCGGCAGCCGATCCAGCGCGCGCCCGGCGCCATGCCGACCCAGTTGGTGCCGCCGTCGTAGCCGGTCATGGTCCCCATCGTGTGGGTGCCGTGGCCATGATCGTCGCAGGGCTCGGGCGAGTTGGCACCGCAGACGCCGCCGCCACTGTGGATCGAATCGTGCCAGCTGTAGTCATGAATGACCCCGCCGCCGGTGGTCTTGTTGCCGCGGTAGCTCAGAACCAAAGCCGGGTGATCCCAGTCGTAGCCGGTGTCCTGCCCGCCGATCACCGCGCCCTGACCGAAGACACCGTTGTTCCAGAAGACGTCGGGCGCCTCGGTGTGATCGATGTTGACGCCGACGCCGGGGAACGGAACCCGCGGCGTCCGCTCGGGATGCGGCAGATCCATCTTCACCGTCGGGTTGGCCACCACGCGGCCGACGTCGCCGCGACGAGCCATGCGCTCGACCACGTTCATGTCGCCACGCACCCAGATCATGTTGGCGACCCAGTAGGACCGGTGCTCGACACCGGCGCGAGCCAGATCCGAGAGAACCGGAGCCTGCGTACGCTCGGCCAGCTTGCTCAGGGTCTCGAAGACGTACCAGCCCTTGGCGCTCTTGGTGCTGAGACCCGCGGCCGCGCTCAGGTCGGCCTGCTCGGCCAGAAAGACCAGGAACTCGGTCTCGCCGTCACGCGAGGCCGTGTCGACGACCCATGGATCGACCTTCTCGATCCAGTCCTGGGCGTGGGCGCCGACCGCGGTCAGAAGTAGGCAGGCTGCGACGAGCAGCCGCACGGGAACGGAGGTGTTGCGGATGGTCCTGTCCATGGGGGGGTCCTTCCAGGAAGTGAATGCGAAGAAGCGAGACGGTGCATTGTCTCACGGAAGGGCGCCAACGCGATCAACGACTCCATGTCGCAAAAAAAAACCGGCCGCCCGTGTCGGGGCGGCCGGCTGGATGAAGCTCGGTTGGGAGGCTGTCCGCTCAGGGCTCCGTCGGCTGCACGACGACGAGGTTCGTCGACTGCGAGTTGGCGCCACGCGGCAGGAAGGCCTGCGAGTAGACGTTCGACGTGGTGTTCGGCACCTGGATGGTCTTCGTCGCCACGCCGCTGCCGTTGGCCAGAGCCGGGCCGTGAACCTGGAACGGCTCGCGAAGATCGGTGCACAGACCGCCGAGGATCGGCGGGCAGACACCCTGTCCCGGACCGACCTGGTTGGTGACGAAGATGATCTCCTCGCCGGGCGTGAGACCGGAAGCGACCAGGTCGGCCGTACCACCGGCGACCCAGGGGCCCGTGGTGCTCAGCGTGATGAGGCCGCTGCAGGTGGCGGCGGGAAGCTCCGAGCGCATCGCCCCGTAGCCGTAGGTGTTGTTCGGGACGTTCGAGCCCGGAATTCCACCACAGGTCTGACCGGAGGTACGGGGCAGGGCCGAATCGATCATGTGCTGCTCGATGGTGTCGACGTCACCGGCCCAGCAGGGTGCCGCCGAAACCAGAAGGCCGGCCATGCCCGCAACGTGCGGTCCAGCCATGCTGGTACCACTCAGATTCGTGTAGCCACCACCGCGAGCCGCCGAGCGTACGCTCACGCCCGGGGCCGAGATCTCCGGCTTCAGACGGTTGCTGCCGTCCACCGTCACCGGACCACGGCTCGAGAAGCTGGCGATGTTGTCGAAGTTGTTGGTCGCGCCGACCGTGAACGAGGCGTCGTAGATCGCCGCCGGCGTGTTGACCGAGCTGCACGACGGACCGGCATTGCCGGCGGACACGACGACCGTGATCCCGGCAGCGCGGACGTTGTTGACGACGGTCAACATGACGTTCGGGTCGTTGCAGCCTTCGCTCGGCGGACACGACCAGGAGTTGTTGATCACATCCGGCGCCATGGTCGGGTCGGGATTGGTCCCGGCGACGGTGGTCGGGGCGATGAACCACTGGAAGCACTCGCTGTAGGTCGTCGGCGTCCCATTGCCCCGGTCCATGTTCCGGCAGCCGATCCAGCGCGCCCCCGGTGCCATGCCGACCCAGTTGGTGCCACCGTCGTAGCCGGTCATGGTCCCCATCGTGTGGGTGCCGTGGCCGTTGTCGTCGCAGGGCTCTGGCGAGTTGGCGCCGCAGACGCCGCCGCCGCTGTGGATCGAGTCGTGCCAGGAGTAGTCGTGAATGACGCCGCCACCGGTGGTCTTGTTGCCGCGGTAGCTCAGAATCAGCGCCGGGTGGTCCCAGTCGTAGCCGGTGTCCTGGCCGCCGATCACCGCGCCCTGACCGAAGACGCCGTTGTCCCAGAAGACGCTGGGCGCCTCGGTGTGGTCGATATTCACTCCCACCCCCGGGTACGGAACCCGCGGCGTCCGCTCGGGATGCGGCAGATCCATCTTCACCGTCGGATTGGCCACCACGCGGCCCACGTCGCCGCGCCGCGCCATGCGCTCGACCACATTCATGTCGCCGCGCACCCAGATCATGTTGGCGACCCAGTACGAGCGGTGCTCGACACCGGCGCGGGCCAGATCCGAGAGAACCGGAGCCTGCGTACGCTCGGCCAGCTTGCTCAGGGTCTCGAAGACGTACCAGCCCTTGGCGCTCTTTGTGCTGAGACCCGCGGCCGCGGTCAGATCGGCCTGCTCGGCCAGAAAGACCAGGAACTCGGTCTCGCCGTCACGCGAGGCCGTGTCGACGACCCAGGGGTCGACCTTCTCGATCCAATCTTGGGCGTGCGCTCCTCCGGCCGCCAGGAGCAGGCAGGCAGCCGCGAGCAACCGCGCGGAAGAGGCGGTGAAACGGGTGGTTCTCTTCATGGGGGGATCCTTCCGGGAAGTGAATGCGGAGATGCGAATGGCCGGCATTGTCTCACGGCAACCCGGCCGGAGCCAGTGGAGAGGTATAGCAGAGTGCCTCCCCGTCGAGCGCCACGACGCCGTCCTGGCGCGTCACGGTCGTGCGAAGCCGGGTGATCGGCTTGTCCTGCCGCACCTCCAGAACCTCGACAGTGCCGGTGATGAGATCCGCCGGCCGTACCGGTGCCTTGAAACTCCACTCGACGCGGAGAAACACCGTGCCGGGACCGGGGAGCCTCTCGGCGACGACCGCGTTGAGGATGGCGCTGGTCACGCCTCCCTGCACGATGATCTCTCCGAAGACGCTCTCGCGCGCCGCCGCGTCGTCGTAGTGGAGTGGGTTGCGATCGCCGCTCATCTCGGTGAAGCGGCGGATGTCCCCGGTGCTCACCTCGCGGATCATCTCCGCGACGTCTCCCACCGACGGCGCGCCGTTGGGCCAGACGACCATGTCACTCGGGCCCTCAGTCATCGCTCCCTCCGGCTGCTGCTTCCCACCAGGGCCAACAGCTCGTCGACCTCCTTCGGCACAGCGGCACTGAGGATCTCGGCGCCCTCCTCGGTGATCAACACCGTGTCCTCGATCCGGATGTGCAGGCTCTCTTCCGGGATCTCGATGATCGGCTCGACCGCGATGACCATGCCGACCTCGAGCGGACGGCTGTAGTCCCCCACGTCGTGCACGGCCATGCCGACGAAGTGACCGGCGCCGTGCGCGTACCGCGAGTCGAAGCCCCACCTCTCGACGATCTCCTTGGCGATCTCGTGCGTGCGCTGGCGCGTCACACCGGGCTTCATCGCCGCGATGGCGGCCTTCTGGGCTTCGAGGACGGCTCGGTAGGCGCGCTCCTGCAGCTCGGTGAACCGCCCCGAGACCGGCCAGGTTCTGGTGATGTCCATCGTCTGGTACCCGAACGAGGCCCCGTAGTCCATCACCACCAGGTCGCCGTCCTCGAGCTGCCGGCCGTTGTCGTTGTAGTGCCAGACGGTCACATTGGGGCCGGAGCCGACGATGGCCGGGTAGGCGGCGTGCTCCGCTCCGTTCCGGATCATGGTGTAGGTGGCTTCGGCCTCGACCTCGTACTCGTAGCGCCCGGCCGCCGTCGCCTCGATCGAGGCCTGGACCGCGGCCGCCGAAACCCTGCCGGCCAGGCGCAGCGCCTCGATCTCGCGCGGACGCTTGATCATTCGCATCGCGTCGATGATCGGCGTTACGTCGCGCAGCTCGTAGTAGGGATGCCGCTCGCGGAACATCCGCACCCGCCAGGCGTCCTCACTCGGTTGGCCGCCCCACGGATTGGCCATTCTGCGTGCCGTGAAGATCGCCGTGTCCGGCCGGCCACCGTCCATCTCGTCACGCTCGGAGAGCCGCGTATAGAGCACCTGGGTGCCGCTCACCCGCCGCCGGGCCAGGAACTCCTGCAGGTAGGTGATCGGCCGGATCTCGGCGAAGCCCCACTCCTCGGCGGCGCCTTCCTCGTAGAGCCAGTTCCATCCGTCGCGGCTCGCCTCGCGCTCGGTCTGGGTCACCAGGAAGAGCCAGGCGTCACAGGACTCGGCATCGATGACCACCGCCGCGTTCATGTCCTCGTTGCCGGTCAGGTAGAAGAAGTCGTTGTCCTGGCGGAACCGCACACCGACGAGGAACCGGGTGCTGGAGAAGAGAATGACCGTGGCCGGCTCGTCGATCGCGGCGCAGACCTCGGCTCGTCGCTCGCGGAACTCCTCGGGTGGATAGGTCACTCGCTGGCCGAAGGCCGCTTCGGCGGCAAAGGGCAGGATCACGCTCAAAGCGAGCGTGGTGGGTACCATGCGTCGGAACATCGATCGTCTCCCTTTCCGGTGATCGGCAGATTGTATCGGCCGGCGCGGCTCTTCCGGCCGGAGCAGGCTAAGATCCATGGGGGCGCATGATCGGAACGACCATCTCGCAGTACCGCATCCTCGAGCGCATCGGCGCGGGGGGCATGGGAGTGGTCTACAAGGCGGAGGACCTCGAGCTCGGCCGCACCGTCGCGATCAAGATCCTGCCGCCGGAGCTGGCCGAGGACGAGGCGGCCAAAGAGCGCTTCAAGCACGAGGCCCGAAGCGCCTCGTCGCTCGATCACGCCAACGTCTGCACGATCTATCAGGCCGGCGAGACGGAGGACGGGCAGATCTTCCTCGCCATGGCCTTCTACGAGGGCGAGACGCTGAAGCAGCGGATCGCCCGCGGCAGACTGCCGACCGGCGAGGCGGTCGAGATCACCGCGCAGATCGCCCACGGACTCTCCCGTGCCCACGCGGCCGGGATCTTCCACCGCGATATCAAGCCGGCCAACATCATCATCACCGAACACGGCGAGGCGAAGATCCTCGACTTCGGCCTGGCCCGGCTGGCCGAGGGCGCACGCCTGACCCGCGAGGGCACCACCGTCGGAACGCCCGCCTACATGGCGCCCGAGCAGGTCCGTGGCGAGGAGACCGACGGTCGGGCCGACGTCTGGTCGCTCGGCGTGGTTCTGTTCGAAATGCTGACCGGCGAGCTTCCCTTCAAGGGTGGGGCCGAGTCCGCGGTGATCTACGCGATCCTGAACGACCTCCCCACCGAGATCGGCGAGCTCCGGCCGGACCTCCCCGAGGCGGTTCGAACGACCGTCGAGCGAGCTCTCACCAAGGACCCAGCCGAGCGTTTGCGGTCGGCCGCCGAGGTTCTGGCGGCGCTACATCCCGTTCGCGGCGACACGCCGACCGAGGCTTTCCAGACCCCCGAGACCCCGACCGCGGCCATGCCGGCCATCCCTGATGCCGTCCCGAGACCTCGCCGCGGTCGAGCGCTGGCGCTCGCCCTCGCCGTTCTCGTGGTGGTGCTGGGAGGTGCCTGGCTCTACCGTTCGAGCCGACCCGTCAGCACCACGCCGGCGCGCGAGAACGTCCCGGCCGTGTCGGAGGGCGAGGTCGTCACGATCCTCCCATTCACCTTCCGCGGCAACCCTGAGTTCGCCTATCTCGGTGACGGCATCGTCGATCTGCTGGGCACCAAGCTCGATGGAGCCGGGGACCTGCGCACCAGCGATCCGCACGCGGTACTGAGCCTGGTGCAGCGAGAGGACGCGCGTGGCACCGATCCCGCGAAGGCGCGACAGGTGGCCGGGCAGTTCGGAGCCACCTACTTCATCACCGGGGAGATCCTCGAGGCGAGCGGTAGCCTCCATATCTCCGCTTCGCTCTACAAACACGGCGAGACCGAACCGGTCGCGGCGCACAGCGTCGAAGGGCCGGCCGAGGAGCTCTTCGGCCTCGTCGACAGGATCGCCAGCTCGCTCCTCGCCGAGCAGATCCAGGCGCCGAGCGTGAAGGTCTTCTCGACGGCCGCCATGACCACCGAGTCACTACCGGCACTGAAGAGCTACCTGCGTGCCGAGAACGAGCTTCGTCGCGGGGAGTTCACCAAGGCGCTCGGGAGCTATCAGGAGACCGTCGAGCTGGATCCCGAGTTCGCTCTCGCCTGGTACCGGCTGAGCGTCGCCGCCGAGTGGTCGACACGCAACGAGCTGGTGCAGCCGGCCGTCGCCAAGGCGCTCGAGTTCGGCGACAGGCTCTCCGCCCACGATCGTGACCTGCTCGAGGCCCGCCTCGCCAACCGCAGCGGTGATCCGGAGCGGGCCGAGCAGATCTACCGCTCGATCCTCGGGCGGTACCCGGACGATGTCGAGGCCTGGGTCCAGATGAGCGAGATCCTCTCGCACTACGGCTACATGACCGGTCGCTCGATGATCCAGTCGCGGGAGGCGCTCGAGAGGGTCATCCACTACGAGCCGGGCTATGTCGGCTCCTGGTGGCACCTGGCCCGCGTCGCCGCGGTCGAGGGAAAGACCGAAGAGGTCGACGCGATCGTCAGGCGAATCGTCGAGATGAACCCCGAGGGAGAGCGCTCGCTCGAGGTCGAGGCGCTGCGAGCGGTCGTCCTCGGCGAAGAGGACACGTTCGCGGGCATCGTGGAACAGCTCGAGGACGTCGAGGACCACGTCGTCTTTCTCACCGCCTGGGGCCTGGCGATGACGAGCGCCGACCCCCACCATGCCATCGAGATCTCCAGGATCCTGACCCATCCCCGCAGGTCGGGGGAGGCCCGCGCCGCCGGTCATGTCTACGTCGCCTGGCTCGAGCTGAGCCGCGGACGGCTCGAGGAGGCGCTCCGGCATCTCGGCCTCGCGGGCGACGCCTCCCCGCCCCGCCGTCTCGAGAACGAGCCGCTCATGCGCCTCCTGCCCTGGCTGCCCGCCCAGGAGCGCCCCCTGCTCGAGCTGCGCGCCGAGCTCGACGCCTGGGACACGGCGGCGGAGCCTCCCTCGGTGAACCCGACCAACTTCATCGCCCTGCACGATCCGCTGCACGAGCTCCTGCGGGCGTATCTGATGGCACTCATCGATCGCCGCCTCGGAACCGTGGAGCCCGACGGGAACGTCGAGTCGGCGGCGCTGGCCGAGATCGCCGAGGCGCTTCCGGACGGCATTCCGCGGCGACTCGCCGAGTTCCTCCAGCACAGTCTCCGCGCCGAGAGGTTGCGAAGAGCCGGCGACCCGGACGGTGCGCTCGCGGCCCTCGAGGAGGCCGAGTTCGGCTGGGCCTATCAGGACGCCTACGCCTCTCCGTACTACGCGGCCTCGCTCGAGCGCTGGATGCGCGCCGAGCTGCTCCGCGAGGCGGGCAGACTCGACGAGGCGTTGACCTGGTATTCGACCTTCGGCGAGATCGGCGTTGCCGACGAGGCCTTCTTCGTACCCGCCGCCTTCCGGCGCGCCACCATCCTCGAAGAGCGTGGTGAGACGGGCGAGGCGATCGAGCTCTACCGGCTGGTGATAGACATCTGGAACGACGCCGACACGGCGCTGCAGGTCTGGGCCGAAAGGGCGCGCGAGCGCGTCGTGGTACTCGAGGCTTCGAGCGTCCCGGCATCGACGCGCTGAGGAGAGCCATGTCCGAACGTAAGTCCTCCGCCCCACGGTTCAAGATCCTCGACTTCGCCGGCGACGACCTCTCGGTCAGCTGGGACCTGAAGCGCTGCATCCACGCCGCGGAGTGCGTGCGCGGTCTCCCCTCGGTCTTCGACCCCGACCGCCGTCCCTGGATCGACCCCGATCGTGCCCCGGCCGACGAGGTCCGGGAGGTGGTCCTGCGCTGTCCGACCGGAGCCCTCCACTACGAGAACCGCCACGACGAGGCGGGCGAGCCCGCCCCCGGTGAGAACGCCGCGCGTGGCGGAGTGGACGGACCGCTCTACATCGAGGGTGATCTGATACTCGAGCACTCCGGCGGCGAGGAGATGCGCGAGACCCGGGTGGCTCTCTGCCGGTGTGGCGCTTCGTCGAACAAGCCCTTCTGCGACAACACGCATCTCGAGACCGGCTTCGAGGACGACGGTCGCCTCGCCGAGCCGCGCCTCGGCGACGAGCCGTGCGCAGACCGTGTGCTGCGCATCCGCTCGGCGCCGCACGGCCCGCTGCTGCTCGAAGGACCCGTGACGCTCCACTGCACCGTCGGCGAGGACCAGACAGGCACCCGGGGCGCTCTGTGCCGATGCGGTGGCTCCGAGGCCAGGCCCTATTGCGACGGCACGCACGCGAGCCTCGGTTTCACCGCCGAATGACCGGTAGCGGTCTTGAGGTCCTGCACTCCATTCGGGAGATGCTCGACGAGGCCGGGATCGACCACGACGAGGCGGCGCACCAGTCGGTCAGGACCGCCGAGGAGGCGGCGGCGGCGCGCGGCTGCCCGGTGGAGATCGGCGCCAAGTCGATCGTGCTCAAGACGGATGACACCTTCAGGCTCTTCGTCCTGAGCGGCGCCGCGGAGCTGCGATCGAGCGCCATCCGACGCCGGCTCGGGGTCCGTCGCACTCGCTTCGCCCACGCCGCGGAGCTGCTACGGATCACGGGTATCGAGCCCGGCGCGGTGCCGCCGTTCGGCAGGCCGATCCTGCCATTGGACGCGTATGTCGACCCCGGCCTGCTCGAGCACGAGAGGATCGCTTTCACACCCGGTGTCCACACGGTCTCGATCATCATGGCGTCCGCCGACTACCGGCGGATCGCCCGGCCGGACGTCTTCCCCTTCAGCCGGGGCCGGTAGCGCGACCGACCCCGGTCGCGCTACCGACTAGACTCGGGGGATGTCTTCCGCCGTCAACCGACGGGACTTCCTGCGGGTGGCCGGACTGGCGGCCGCCGGCCTCGGCTTCGCGCCCTCGCGTCCGATCTTCGCCGACGCGCCGTTCGATCTGGTCGTTCACGGGGGGCTGGTGCTCGACGGCACCGGGACCGAGGCCCGGAGGATCGACCTCGGCATCGTCGGCGACACGATCCGGACGATCGACAGGATCGCATCCGAGCAAGGTCGACGAGTCATCGACGCCACCGGCCTGCACGTCTGCCCGGGCTTCATCGACATGCACAGCCATTCGGACGACAGCATCGTCCGCTATCCCGGCGCCGAGAGTCGCGTCCTGCAGGGCATCACCACCGAGGTGACGGGCAACTGTGGCTACTCGGCGTCACCTCTGGCCGGAACGGCACTCGAGCGGCGGCGGGCGCAGCTCGCCGAGGGCCTCGGCGTGGACGTCACCTGGACCGACGTCGCTTCCTACTTCGAGGATCTCGAAGCGCTCGGCATCGCGGTCAATCATGCGCTCCTGCTCGGACAGGGATCTCTGCGCGAAATGATCGTCGGTCAGGACGATCGACCGGCGAGCGTCGCGGAGATAGCCGCCCTCGTGCGCGCGGTCGAAGAGGGGATGGATCAGGGAGCCTGGGGATTGTCGACCGGACTCGAGTACGCGCCCGGCATCTTCACGCCCACCGCGGAGATCGTCGAGATGGCGAAGGCCGCGGCCCGCCGCGGCGGCGTCTACAGCTCGCACATGCGCAACGAGGAGGCACGACTGCTGGACGCGATCGACGAGGCCCTCGAGATCGGCCGGCGTTCCGGAGCCCGGGTCGAGATCTCGCACCTGAAGGCCGCAGGGCGTCCGAACTGGCCTCTTCAGGAGCCGGCGATCGACAAGATCGAGCGGGCCCGGGCCGAGGGCGTCGATGTCCTCGCCGACGCCTATCCGTACGGCGCATATTCGACCGGGCTGACGATTCTGCTGCCCGCATGGGCACGCGACGGTGGCAACGACGCCCTCCTGTCGCGGCTCTCCGATCCCGAGACCCGCGACCGACTCGCGAAAGAGCTCGGAGAGCGGATGAGGATCGATCCGGGCGGTCCCGAGCTGATCCAGATCAGCGCCCTGCGGACCGATGTCAATCGCCGCTTCGTCGGCCGCACGCTGGCCGACGTCGCCGAGGAGTGGCAGACGGACGCCGGCCGTGCCGCGGTGGAGCTGCTGCGCTACGAGGAAGGCGCCGTGGCCTACGTCGGCTTCGCCATGAGCGACGAGAATGTCGAGCGGGTGCTCTCCCACGAGCTCGTGATGATCGGCTCTGACGGCAACAGCATGGCGCCCGAAGGGCCCGCCGCCGCGTGGCAGCCCCACCCGCGCTCCTACGGCACCTGTCCCCGGGTCCTCGGTCACTTCGCTCGCGATCGTGGCATCTTCGACCTGCCATCGGCGGTCCGCAAGATGACATCCATGCCGGCCGACCACCTGGGACTCGCCGACCGCGGCAGGATCGCTGTCGGCAAGAAGGCCGACCTGGTCGCCTTCGACGCGGCGCGGGTGCTCGACCAGGCCACCTTCGACGACCCACACCGTTACCCGGAGGGCATCCGCGAGGTCCTGGTGAACGGAGAGCGGATCGTCGCCGGCGGGAGCCACACCGGTGCCCGACCGGGTCGCGTTCTTCGTCGCTGACGTCACGGGGCCCTGGCGAAGAGAATCCCGCAAATGGTTCGTACCACCAGGTCGGCGCCGGTACTACAATACGCCCCGATGCGGACCACTTCGACCCGCCGACCCGGTCGCTCGCTGGCGATCGCATTCCTCACCCTGACCGCAGCCGCCTGCTCCGGCAACAAGGCGCCGACGGCGACCTCGGACCAGGTCGCGGACGCCACCGCCGACCAGACCCCGACAGAGGTCGCGACACCGGTCGAGCCTCTGGCTCCCGTGGTGCCCGACCCGGTGACCGAGGCTGAGCTCTCGGCGGCCGCCGAGGTGGCGATGCCGGCAACCGAGCCGCTCACCGAGCACGCCGAGCCGGACGGAGAGATTCCCTTCGACGTCGAGGCCGCGCTCGACGAGTCGCTCGAGATCTACGAGGAGGCGACGCGGCTCTGGGAGAGAGGCCGGGTCGAGGACGCCTACGAGGCGCTCGACCGAGCGTACGAGTTGATGGCCTCGGCGCCGCCCAACGGCGACCCGGTGCTGGCGCAGGAGAAAGAGGACCTTCGGCAGCTCATCGCCGACCGCGTCGTCCAGATACACCGCTCGCAGCTCTCGGCGGCCGGGGACCTCAATTCCGAGATCCCGATGGTCATGAACGAGTACGTCGAGCGCGAGATCGAGAGCTTCCGAACCAAGGAGCGCGAGCAGTTCATCGAAGCCTACGCGCGCTCCGGCCTCTACCGGCCGATGATCGTCGCCGCCCTGAACGAGGCCGGGATGCCCGACCAGCTCAGCTGGCTGCCGATGGTCGAGAGCTGGTTCAAAGTCCGCGCCTACTCCCGCGCCCGGGCTCTCGGCATGTGGCAGTTCATCTCGTCGACCGGGTACCGATACGGAATGAAGCGGGACTGGTGGATCGACACCCGGATGGACCCCGAGAAGTCGACCCAGGCCGCCATCGGCTACCTCACCGATCTGCACGCTCTCTTCGGCGACTGGCTGACGGCGCTGGCCGGCTACAACTGTGGCGAAGGCAACGTGAAACGCGCCATGCGCCGCCAGCACGAGGACTACCTGGACGACTTCTGGGACATCTACACGCGGCTGCCGCGCGAGACCCGACGCTACGTGCCCCGCTTCCTGGCGACACTCCACATCCTCGAGGATCCCGCGAAGTACGGCTTCGAGCTCCCCACTCCCCTGCCGGCCCAGGAGTACGAGACCTTCGAGATGAATCGTCCGATCGAGCTCTCCTCGGTCGATCGGCTGCTCAACCTCTCCACCGGCACGCTCGAGGAGCTCAACCCCGAGCTGCGCCGCAAGGCCACTCCGGAGACGCAGTACTCTCTCAAGGTTCCACCGGGCGCCGGCACCACCCTCACGGCGAGCCTCGGCAACCTGCCCGAGTGGGTCGCACCGGTCACCTACACCGCCACCTATCGGGTCCGGCGCGGCGACACTCTCTCGGGCATCGCGTCCCGCCACGGCACCAGCGTCGCCGCCATCATGGACCTGAACAACCTACGCAGCGCCAATCGCATCCGGCAGGGGCAGACGTTGATGGTGCCCGACACCCGGCCGACCGGAGGAGTCGTCGCGTCCTCGGGAGGTCAGGTCACCTACCGCGTCCGCACCGGTGACAGCCTCTGGTCGCTGGCGCGACGGCACGGCACCACGGTCGATCGCATCAAACGACAGAACGGATTGACCAAGAACACTCTCCAGCCGGGCCAGACCCTCACCATCGGAGAGCCCGTCGCCTCCGGCTCCGGCGGAACCTACGTGGTCAGAAGCGGCGACACCCTCGGCAAGATCGCCGACCGCCAGCGCATCTCCCTGCAGCGGCTGCTCGCCGCCAACGGCCTGACGAAGCGCAGCACGATCTACCCCGGTCAGAAGCTCGTCATCCCGCGCTGAGGAGGCGCCCGCTCCGAACGGGGCACCAGAGGAGGACCGAGATGAAGCTCGCACAGACCCTGCTGGCCGTCAGCCTGCTGTCGATGTCTCCGGCGATCGGCGACGAGCTTTCAACCGCGCTCGACGACTACGTGCGTCGGGTGGTCGAGGACTGGGCCGTTCCGGGTCTCGCGATCGCCGTCGTCAAGGACGGCGAAACCGTTTTCGCCGAGGGCTACGGAGTGCTCGAGATCGGCAAAGGGGCATCGGTCGACGCTGACACCCTTTTCGCGATCGGTTCGACCACCAAGGCGATGACGGCCGCGATCCTCGGCAGCCAGGTCGACGAAGGCGCCATCACCTGGGACGACAGGGTGACCGAGCTGTTGCCGGGCTTCCGCCTGCACGACCCCTGGGTGACACGCGAGGCCACCGTCAGGGACCTCCTCACCCACCGCGCCGGCCTCGGGAACGCCGACCTTCTCTGGTACGGGTCGGACCGCTCGCGCGAAGAGATCCTCCGCCGGCTGGCGCTCGTCGAGCCCGCCTACTCCATGCGCGACGGTTTCGTCTACCAGAATATCATGTACATCGCGGCCGGGGAACTCTCGGCGGCCGTGGCCGGGTCCACCTGGGAGGAGTTGATGACCGGCCGGTTGTTCGAGCCGCTCGGCATGACGCGTACGCGACCGACCCTCGGCGCCGCGGAGCCGCTGCCGAACGTCGCCAGACCGCACGACGAGGTCGACGATCGGGTAGTCGCCATCGAAAACGCAAGCGTCGACAGCGCCGGGCCGGCCGGCTCGGTCTGGTCGAGCGTCAACGACATGGCGAAGTGGATGCGGATGCTCCTCGCCGAGGGGGAGCTCGACGGTCGGCGGGTGCTCTCGGCCGGGGTCGTCGACGAGCTCTTCACACCGCAGGCGCTGCTCGATCTCACCGTCTTCTATCCGGCGGTGCGCCTCATCGAGCCTCACTGGACGACCTACGGCCTGGGCTGGTTCCAGCTCGATTACGAGGGCCGAATGGTGCAGTTCCACACCGGCTCGATCGACGGAATGGCGGCCATCGTCGGTCTGGTGCCGGAAGAGGATCTCGGCGTCGTGGTGCTCGAGAACCGCGACCACGCCGAGTGCCGTCACGCTCTCTTGTGGAAGGTGATCGACATGTGGGGCGGCACGACCGACGGACGCGACTGGAGCCAGGAGCTCCACGCTCTCTACGCCGAGACGGCCCAGCAGGCGGACGCCGCGATCGAAGCCCAGCGCGCGACCCGCGTCGCCGGCACACAGCCGAGCCTGCCGCTCGAGCGCTACGCGGGGACCTACCGCAACGAGATCTACGCGGACGCGACGGTGACCTTCGACGGGACCGAGCTGCGCGTCGAGGTCGCACGCGACCTGGCCGGAAGCCTGGCCCATTGGCACTACGACACCTTCGAGATCGACTTCGATCGCCCGTGGCAGGGCGAGGCCCCGGTGACCTTCGACCTCGGGGCCGATGGAGAGCCGAAGCGACTCCGCGCGATGGGACTCACCTGGGAGAAGGTGCCGGAGGAGCCCGCGGCGAACTAGCAGGGCGCCGAAGCCGGCCGCGCTCCGCCTCGTCTCCCGGGTGCCCGCGTCCTCAGGACGACTTCGCGACTCTCGTCAGCCAGACGATGACCACCCCGAGAGCGAGGGTCGGCGGTGCCTCGCTCCACGTCCACGAAGGCGGCATCCCGGCTGCGAGATCGATCCCCAACAGGACAAAGGCCAGAACGATGGTCAGCCATCCGGCCAGCCCGATGAGGCCGAGATAGTAGCGGACGTCCCGCGATACGTAGAGGGCCAGCGCGCCGAGCAGGGAGTAGACGGCGGAGAGCGACCGCGTCAGGTAGCTCATCAGCGGCGAGCGATGGAAGGGGCCGAGACCCAGCTCGTCGTTGACCGCCTCCATCCAGTCGGTCGGCATGACCATCGGGATGAGCGCCACGAGCATCACCACGCCGCCGGCTACGAGCAGCCACCTGAGCACCCTTTCGGCCGTCGTCGGGGACATGAGGGAGAGAGGATACCGGACATGACGGCGCTGTCATCCGATACGATCCCGTCTTCAACGAGTTCGAGAGGCAGCGCCCCGCCGGCCGGCCGACGCGCGGAGGCGCTCCATGAGGGGGTTCGATGCGCCTGATTCCACCGATTCTCGCCCTGTGGGCCGTCTCCGCCAGCGCCCAGGAGGTCGAGCGGCCCACCTTCGAGATCACCTCGACCGAGTCGTTCGCGGCCTCCGACATCGCCGCCTACACGGGCGACCACAGGCGGGTCTACGACCACATCGACGAGCATCTCGACGAGCACCTGGCCAACATCCAGAGGTGGGTCCGCCAACGATCGATCTCGGCCCAGAACGACGGCATCGAAGAGATGGCGCTCATGGTGTACGAAGACCTCGCCGAGTTGGGCTTCACCGAAGCGGCGGTTGTGCCGACCGGCGGCCATCCGGGGGTCTGGGGCTACTACGACGCCGGCGCCGAGAAGACGCTCGTCATCTACATGATGTACGACGTCCAGCCGGTCGACCCCGACGACTGGCGAACGCCTCCGTTCGAAGGCAACCTGGTCGAAACCGAGTTGGGCCAGGTGCTGATGGCCCGCGGAGCGATGAACCAGAAGGGGCCCCAGCGGGCGCTCCTCAACGCCATCGCCTCGATCCTCGCCGTCGACGGAACGCTCCCGGTGAACCTCATGATCACCGCCGAAGGCGAGGAAGAGATCGGCTCGGTCCACTATCCCCAGATCGTCGACGCCTACGAGGAGCGCCTGATGACGGCGGACGGCTCGTTCTTCCCGCTCTTCTCGCAGAGCGCCGGCGGAGGATTCACCCTCAGCCTCGGAGTCAAAGGGATCATCTACTTCGAGCTCGAAGCGGTCGGCGGCCCCCACGGCGGCCCGAAGGACGCCGAGATCCATGGCTCGTTCAAGGCCATCGTCGACGCCCCGGCACTGCGTCTCGTACAGGCGATCGCCAGCCTGACGAGCGAGGACGGCAACACCATCCTGGTCCCCGGCTACTACGACGATGTCCGGCCTCCCACAGACGAGGAACAACGCCTGCTCAACGGGGTGCTCGACACCTGGAGCGATGAATCGCTCAAACGGGCGATGGGCGTCGACCGCTGGGTCGACGGCAAGGAGGGGGTCGACGCCCTGCTCGACTACCTCTACCTGCCGACGCTCAACGTCGACGGTATCTGGGGCGGCTACACCGGGGAGGGCGCGAAGACCATCCTTCCCCACAAGGCGACCGCGAAGCTCGACTCGCGACTCCCGCCGTCGATCGACCCGCACCAGGCGATGGCCAAGATCCGCGACCACCTCGCCGCCGAAGGGTTCGACGACATCGAGGTCCGCCAGATGGAGGCCTATCCGGCGGCACAGTCCTCGATCGACGAGGCCTGGGTGCGGACCGCGATCGGTGTCATCAACAAATACACGACCGCTCCGACCGTCCACCCGCGGTTGGCCGGCAGCGCCCCGTTCTACGAGTTCACCGACCGTCTGGGTCTGCCCCTGGTCTTCGGCGGGATGGGCCACGGATCGGGAGCCCATGCGCCTGACGAGTACATGGTGATCCGGCCGAAGGAAGGTAGCGGTATCGCCGGACTCGCCGAGATCGAGAAGTTCTACGTCGATCTGCTCTTCGCCTTCGCGGAGAGCGACGACTGAGGCCACTCACGGAGGATGTCGACATGAGACCGCCCCGCATTGCTATCGGACCATTCGCACTCGCCACTCTCGTGGCCTGCGCCCTCCCGCCCGACACCGTCGAAGACAGTGGCTCCGCGACACCGGCGCCAGTCGTCGATGTAGCCGTCGTCGACGTCGCCGCCTTCGCCGATCGCGAGGTCTTCGAGCCCCAACTCGTCGGCGAATACGATGAAACCCTGCTCCTGGTCTGGCGGCAGAAGGGGGCCTCCGGCTTCGACCTCTTCTCCGCTCGCATGCAGGAGGACGGCGGCTTCTCGGACCCGAGCCGGATCAATGACGAGCCCGGCACCGTCTACGCGTATCCTCATGACGAAATGCGACCGTCGGTCGCCACGGCGCCCAGCGGCCAGATCGCTGTCACCTGGAGCGACGCCCGTTCCCAGATCCGTGCCGCCTTCAGCCAACAGCATGGAGAGGCGTGGAGTCCGTCGGTTCGGCTCGACCAGGGAGACGTCCCCGCATACCGTGGCTTCCCCGCCGCCGGCATCGACCGCGACGGCGCCCTGAACGCCGTCTGGATCGACTCGCGCCACGCCCCGAAAGCCGGCGCCGAAGAGCCGGCCGACCTCTTCTACGCCCGGGTCAGCCCCGCGGCTTCCGGCTGGGGAGCCGTCACCGAGATCAACCTGACCGCCGATCAGGGATCCTCCGTGTGCGGCTGCTGCAAGCCCGATCTCGAGATCCTCCCCTCCGGCAAGCTGAGAGCCGTGTTCCGCAACACCGATGACGACGGCTATCGCGACATCTTCGCCATCACCGGCGATCCGGCCAGCGGATTCGAGGGCCCGAAACGGGTCGGCGCACCCACCTGGAAGATCAACGGCTGCCCGATGACCGGCCCCACCGGGCTCGAGCGCTCCGGGATCGAGGGCGGGGTCATGTACCGCGAGGCGTCGAGTGGCGCGTGGCGGCTGATGGTCGGAGAGCCAGGAATCGAAGAGGTCTCTCTCGTAACTCCGGGGGATGGCGGTGACTGGAAGATGACCCTCTCCCCTCGTGCCGTCGCGGCGAGCCCGGAGACGATTCTGGTCCCCGGCCAGCCGAGTGCCCGGCTGATCGAGCACCGTGGGGACGACTGGGTGGTCGTGCAGGACGACCTGCCGCCCTGGACGACCTCCGCCGCCGCGGTCGCCGGCGGTCTCCTGGTGGTCGGCGCCGTCGACGGACAGCTCGAGGCGGCCACGCTCTCGGGCTCGGGGCTCGGGGCTCCCGACTAGCGGTAGCTCATCCTTCGCCAGAGCCTCTCGAAAGGACCCTGGGAGTGCGAGCGGAGCCAGAAGCGGCTCGCCACGACCTGGAGCAGGAAGACGAGGCCCGCCACCAGCAGGAGTGCCGCCCAGCTCAGCCGTTGGGTGAGGCCGAAGCCGACGCCCCAGAACAGAATCGCGGCGATGAGCGTCTGCAGCAGGTAGTTGGTCAGCGCCAGGCGTCCGACCGGCGCCAGCCATCGACGTCCGGCGTTGCCGAGCAGCGCGAAGGCCGAGACGTAGCCGAGGGTCAGTAGCGGTACGCCGGCGGCCCCCAGCGCGGCCTGGAGAAAGCCGGCCGGCGACGTCGGAAGCAGTCCACCCTGCCCGGACAACCAGACGGCGCCGGCGTTCGCGGGCAGTCCCAGGAGGACCGCCAGGAGCAAGGTCCTCTTGAAAAGGAGCGTGTGCCGGCCGGGCTCTTCCAGGAAGCGCATCCTCCCGACCCACAGCCCGAGAACGAACATCCCGAAGATCCGGGGCAGGGTCAGGGAGAAGAGACGGTAGATCCAGGTTCCCGGTACGAACTGCACGTTGAGTAGAACAATGGCGCCGAGATCGTCGCCCGCCAGCGTCCGGCCGGCCCGCTCGAGCATCCCGCTGTCCCCCGCTCCGGCGAAGGGATCCGGAAAACCGACCGCGAACAGGACCCCATAGATCAGTATCGGCGAGAGAACCAGGACGACCGCCCACCGCGCCAGCCGACGCGACTCCATGGGGAGAAACAACAGCAGTCCGAGGCTCATCAGAGCGTAGGTGTGGAGAATGTCGCCGAAGTTGAACAGCGCGTGGACGAGTCCGAGCAGGAACAGCGATCCCATGCGCCGAAGGAAGAAGGGACGAAACTCCGAGACTTCGTCGTAGCGGCGCGCCTGCATGGCCAGACCGACGCCGAGCATGAATCCGAACAGGGAGTTGAACTTCCCGGTGAAGAACAGGCGAACGAAGAACTCGAGCGCGCCGTCCAGGCCGCTCCAGGGCAGAGCCGCCTTCGCCTCCGCCGTCATGAAGACGCGGCCACCGAACGGCTCGACGTTCACGACCAGGATTCCCAGGATGGCGAATCCCCGCAACGCGTCCAGCAGAACGACGCGGTCCTCCGCGCGGACGGGCTCGGCTCTCGATGACAAGGATCACCATGCTAGCGCAGGGACCCGAAGTGCTCGATTCCTGGCTGGGATCCGTCGCAACCAGAGGCGAAAGCGCCCCTTGGCGTCCCGGCCGACCTGTTCGAGGAAGTCCGCCGTTGTCGAAATCGCGGGCTCCAGGTGGCAATGGTAGGTCGTATGGCAGAATCCTGCCGACGGAGATTCGAAAGGCAAGGCATGAGTGACATCGTCTACACCTCGAAGGTCACCATCGAGCGAACCGAAGGGCCCGAGCGCCGGGCGCAGCTCCCGCACTGTCCCGACCCGGTCTGGTTCGGCGTTCACTCGGAGATCGCGCAGCACTACGGCGTCGATCCGGATGTCGTGCCACCGCACGCCGCGACACTCGACTATGTGGCCGCGGCGACCGGCGGCTGACTGATCGGAACCTTCGGGGGCGCGCTGGAGGCGCGTGGAATCGATGCGAGCGGCGGCAAACTGGTGGCGAACGTCACCGGAGAGATCGGCAAGGACGGCAAGGTCCTGGTGATCCGGCGCATCCATGTGCTCTACCGCCTGGAGGCGGATCCGTCGCAGAGAGCCACAATCGAACGGGTGCACGGAATGCACGCCCAGTTCTGTCCGGTGGCGCGCTCGATCAGTGGCTGCATCGAGATCGCGACGGATCTCGAGCTGGTCTAGCCTGGCTCAGCCCGCCCGGCTCACCGTGGGCTTGGCTCAGACGCCGTAGATCTCCGCGACGTCCCGAGCCACCTGGCTCAGGAAGGCTGCGGGGGACAGCGCCTCGCCGGTCGCCGCCTCGATGAGACGCGCCGCCTCGTAGCGGCTGCCATGTCGATGTACGTTGTCGCGCAACCAGGCAAGCAGGGGAACGAAGTCGCCGCTGGCGATCGACTCCTCGAGGTCGGGCAGCGCTCTGCGCGCCGCCTCGAACAGCTGCGCCGCGGCGAGCGTTCCGAGAGTGTAGGTGTGGAAGTAGCCGAAGGCGCCCAACGCCCAGTGGATGTCCTGCAGAACGCCCTCCGCGTCGTCCGCTGGTCGGACTCCGAGCAGCTCCTCGTAGAGCGCGTTCCAACGCTCGGGCAGCTCCTCCACCTCGATCTCTCCGGCGAAGATCGCCCGCTCGATCTCGAAACGGATCGCCACGTGCAGGTTGTAGGTGACCTCGTCCGCCTCGACCCGGATCAGCGAAGGGCGCACGACATGGAGAGTCGGCCAGATCGCCTCGAGTGTCGTCGAGGCCGCCCCGGGGAAGTGCTCCTGGAACCTGGGCAAGGCCCAACGCCAGAAGGGACGGCCGCGTCCCACCTGGTTCTCCCACAACCTCGACTGCGACTCGTGGATACCCAGGGAGACGGCTTCGCCCAGCGGCGTGCCGCTCCAGGCTTCTGGCAGGCCCTGCTCGTAGAGGCCGTGTCCGGACTCGTGCACGATGCCGAACAGCGCCGGCCGGAAGTCGTCCTCCTGCCACCGCCAGGTCATGCGGACATCGCGAAGGCCGATGCCGGTGCAGAAGGGATGCGTCGAGGCATCCAGGCGCCCCGAGTCGAACTCGAAGCCGATGGCCCGCGCCACCTCGCGACCGAAGGCTTCCTGGGCATCGGCCTCGAACCGGCCGAGGGCCGGCGACTCGTCCACGGTGACGCCGCTCTCACCGACCGCCGAGACGATCGGCGTGAGCCGATCCCGAAGATCCGCGAAGAGGGGCGCCAGCGCCTCCTGGGTCGCTCCCGGGTCGTGCTCGTCGAGCATCACGTCGTAGACGCTTCCTTCGGGCGAGATCGCCTCGGCCTCCCTGACCTTCAACTCGATCATCCGCTCGAGATGGGGGCGGAAGGCCTCGAAGCTCGCGGTGCCACGAGCCTCCTGCCAGGCCGCCAACGCGAGACTCGACGCCTCCGCCAGAGCACGCGACAACTCGGCCGGCACCCGGACTGCCCGATCGACGTGCCGCCGGGCACGCCGCACCTGCGCTTCGAGCTCGCCCTCAGACTCGGCCAGCGCGGCGCACCGTTCGAGACAGTCGGAGAGTCGGGACGAGGTCAGTAGACCGTGTCTGATGCCCGCCAGGGCCGCCAGAGAGCTGGCTCTCCCTTCGAGCCCACGGCGCGGCATGTAGGTTTCCTGGTCCCACGCGAGCAACGCCTCGGCGGCGCTGACGTCGCGAATCTCGCGCCACAGCTCGAACAGCTCGGCGGCTGACTCCCCCTGGTCCATCGCAGGGGAAGGATACTGGACTGGGCTACCGTGCCCGCAGGTCGAGCGCCACGATCTCTTCGCGGTCGCGAGCGTAGAGGACGCCGTCGACCAACGTCGGCACTGTCCAGCTGCGCGTCCGGAAGATCTGCGACCGGGCGAGGACTCTGGGCTCACCGTCACCGACCTCGAGCAACGCCAGCACGCCGTCCTCGTCGAGCACCAGGAGTCGCCCGTCCACGGCGAGGAAGTTCGCCTTGGCGAAGCCGCGCATCTTGTACAGCTCTTCGCCCGTGGTGACGTCGACGCCGGTCAGGAAGGCCGGACCGAAGTCCCCGCTCGAAGCGTGGACGACATCGCCCAGGCGCACTGCGGTCTGATGGTGAACCTCCACGCCACGCTGCGCCCAGACCTCGCGCGCTCGAGTGCGTCCGTCCGACCGCTCCAGGCGCAGGGCTCGCGAGCCGGTGTCGTAGGCTGACGATACGAAGAGCAGGTTGTCCTCGCCCCATACAGGTGTTGCCGCGTTGACCATGTACGGCGTCTCGTGTGGATGCTCCCAGAGCAGGTCCCCGGTCCCTGGATCGAGGGCGGCGACCCGGTCGGCGGCGAAGACGACGAGCTGCGCCTGCCCGTCGACATCGATCAGCAGGGGCGAGGCGAAGCCCGGTGGGAAGTCCTGCGAGGCCCACACCGTCTCTCCGGTTGCCACGTCCAGAGCGACCATCGAGCGACCGTCGCCGCCCCCAACGGCGATCACCGTGTTCCGGTAGGCCAGGGGACTGGCCGAGTATCCGAGCTGAGCGGGCCCGAATTCGTACCTGCCCACCTCGAAGCCCTCCCATAGCTCGCGCCGCCACAGCTCCTCGCCGCCATGGCGATCGTGACAGCGCATCCGGCCGCCGATACCGACGGTGAGCACGCGATCTCCGATCACCAGCGGCGTGGTGTGGGGCCCGAAGCCGTAGTCCGTGTAGAAGCCCTCCCAGATGGGCTGTGTCTCGGAGCTCTCCCAGAGGGTCCGGCCGGAGGCACGATCGAGGGCAACCAGGACCTCCTCGTCGCCACGGCGGTACATGGTGTAGAGCGTCTCGCCGATCACGGCGACCCCGGAATTGCCGTCGCCGAGATCGCGCCGCCACTTCTCCGGCGGACCGCTCTCGGGCCAGGACGCCGTCACATCCTGGTCGTAGGTCTTGAAATCACGGTGCGGTCCACCCCACTGGAGCCAGCTCGAGCCGGACCCTTCCGCCCCGCCCGCCCAGGCCGTCGGACTCACCGTGAGACCGAGCGCACCAACCAGAGCACCGGCCCGCGTTCTCCATGTCATCCGTCGCCACCTTCCGGTCATCTACAACCTCCTCGGGTCATCTACAACCTGCCGGGCGTTCCACGACCGCCCGAACTTCTACAACCACGCGGGCTCTCTACAAGCTCCTGGGCCTTCTACGCAGAGCGCCGGCGAACCGGCGAAGCTATTACAAGATTTTGCATCTCGCCCGACTCGGGAGACCCGGCGAACGCCGGTCTCCGATGTCGGATGCGCGACCCGTCAGAGGTCGGCAGCGGCCGCCGGTGCCTTGCGCCTCGACTTCGGATCGAACGGCAGGCGGCGAATGAAGACGTCGCCGCCGATCGAGTCGCGAACGGTGACCACGAACTCGTGCCTCTCCTTGCGGACGATCGCCCGGATGGGAAACCGCGCGTGGGCCTGCGGCGGCGGCGGCTCGAGCAGCTCCATCTGCACCGGGAAGGTGAGAATGTTCGAGACCACGTTGCGCTTGTCACGGGCGCCCAGACTGACCTCGAAGATGGCGACGAACCGGCCGTCGACCTCGAGGAGATCGAGGTCCTCGAAGGGAACGCGCACCTCGAGTAGAGCCTCGACGGTTCGTCGCGCGTCGCCCTTGCGGATCTCGCCGAAGGTCACCTCGAGGTCCCCCATGTCTTCGCTCTCGCCGAGGATGAGTCCGGCCTCGACGGTCATCACCGCCTCCTCGCGCCGCGAGATGTCCCTGAAGCTCTCCCGAGCCCTGGCACGCAGGCCGTCGCGGACCATCTCGACATGGATCTCGTGGTACTGGCCGCTCCCCTCCCGCGCGGCGCTGAAGCCGAGCCAGTAGTACGACCTCGTATCCTCGATCGCGGTCTCGAGCGCCGCGGAGCGCAGGCCGTTGAGGAACGGGCGGCCACCGGTCTCGTCGGCGAGCTGCTTGAGCGTGTATTCGATATTGCGCTCCGCGGATCGGAAGCCCAGACGTGGGTCCGTCATTCCGACATCCGCTCCACCCCAGCCGGCACCGGGCGCGTCGATCGGGTAGAGGGTGTAGCCGAGGAGGTTGGCCGTATCGACCAGTGGCCGGTACCAGAGTCCGGCGGCCAGGATGTCGTCCTGCCGATCCAGGATCTCGCGGCCCGCCACACCCGGGTCGAGCGCGCCGCGGGTGAGCTCGAGCAACGGGCCCGAGGCCCAGCCCCCGGCCACCAGCAGGGCCACCTTGCGACCCGGCGGCGGCAGGCTGCCCCGCAGGCTCGCGGTGGCGGCGTCCACCAGGCGTTCGATCTGCCTCGAAAGTAGCGGATAGTAGGCGTCGATCGTGGCCCCGGAGTTGACGAAAGTGGAGCCGGTCACGCCGGCGCTGAGAGAGGCGTCGATCTCGCCGTCGATGTTCGACGCCGGTTCCGAGGTGAACATTCGTGCCTCGGCGATGCGCTGGGCGCCCCGGGCTCGCCGCTTCCTCGCCGTCTCGAGCCCTTCGCGGACCTCCTCCCGGTCGTCGGTCCATCCGACGAGCATCGACGCGCGCACTCCGTCGTATGCGACGATCGCCACCTTGTCCTTCTCGCCCAGCCCTGCGAGCTGCTGCTCGAGTCCGTGGAGAACGAGGTCGCGATGTGCGCCGATCGCGAAGAAGTCGTCGATGAAGATCAGGTAGTTGGTCGCCATCGGCTCGGCCGCCGAAACCACCAGCTCGGAGCCCTCTCCCGGCGTCATGGCCGTCGCGTGGCCGTCGCGGATCTCCGTGAAGTAGTCGATCGGCGTCTCACGGCCGTCGATCAACAGCCGGAAGTCCTCGCGTGTCAGTCCGGGGACGCGGTTGCCCTCCTTGTCGGTCACCACCGTCTCGATGTTGACCACCAGCACATCGACCGTCTCGCCGAACAGTCCCGGCGCCTGAGGCTCTTCCTGCGCGCCACTCTGCGCCAGCAGAGTGGCCGGGAAGACCAGACCGAGAAGAAGCAGACGTCGCACCGTCTTTGTACCTACGATACTGCAG
This sequence comes from Candidatus Multivoradales bacterium, assembly GCA_965223875.1. Taxonomy (GTDB): domain Bacteria; phylum Acidobacteriota; class Thermoanaerobaculia; order Multivoradales; family JAHEKO01; genus CBDCXS01. The sequence continues at coordinate 2,192,122 of OZ245024.1, forward strand.
AGCAAGGTGGATGCCAGACCACGCCTCCACCACGCACCCGGGACTTCTCCCCACGGCACAAGCGGCCCCTCGACCACGATTGCTAGACTCGAACGACCTCTGCACACCAGGCCAGAATCGGCAGAGACCTCATTGACCAGGGAACAAGAAGCCCCCCGAGGAGAGATCGCGCGACGCTACGGGAGGCGTACGGCTTGGCGAGCCTTGTCCATCGGCGCGGTCCTCGCGCTCTGCTGCCTGCCGTCTGGCGCCGTTCAGAGGGAAGCTTCAGCAGCCGAGGGGCCCTGCTTCGCACCGGGTGCAGGCGACAAGGAGCGCCTCAAGGAAACAAAGAGGAAGCTCAAGGCCGATCCCCTGAGTCCCGCGCTCAACTACGAGCTCGCCGCGGGCTTGATCGCGAAAGGACGGACGTCCCAGGCGCTGGAGCCGTTGCGGACCGCGGCCCGTCGCCAGCCACGCAGTCCCGATCCGCATCTCTGCCTCGCGGAGCTCTACGACCGTGACGACTACCGCGTCCCGGCGATTCTCGCGCTGTCTCGCTTCCTCACGCTGGAGTCGAGTACACCGCGAGCCGCAGTCGCCGCACAGGAGCTCCTCGACCTGATCGTCGATGTCGAGACAGACCTGTCGGGCAAGGTCGTCATCGGCTTCGATTTCGGCGCACCGACCTACGAAGGCAGCTTCGGAGGCATGCGGATCCTCCTCGACATGGCCGTCGCTTCGGTCATGGCGAGTCTCGACCCGGACCAGGTCGCCCTCAACGAAGTCCACCCGGAGCTGACGCAAAGGGCGCTGAGCTGGATATCCGGGGATGGGACCCGCGCCACCGACGACTTCTCCCGGATGGTCGCGGTCATCGACCGGTTCTTTTCTCTCTTCCCGAGCGAGGCCCCCTCCCGGACAGCGAGCTTCGTCGAGAGCGAGTATCTCCCCTTTTTTGCCAGCCTCAGGAAGCGCGGCTTCACCGCACCCTTCGTCCATCAGGTCTTCTCACCCGTTCGGCTCGGAGGCGCCGCGGAATGGGAGCAGGAGAACGGCGACGCACTGGAGCGCTACGCGGCCTGGTTCGGCGCGGGGGCGCAGGAAGAGGCGAAGGCCGAGCCCGACGGCGGAGGGCAGCCGAAGCGTCAGCAACTTACTCTCGAGGACATCGGCCTCTCCGCCGCACCCGAGGTTCCCGGCGAGGACCTCCCCTGGGTCCCCTTCCAGGAGTTGGCGGCGATCCTGATCGAATCGGACCTCCTCTACGAGCAGCACTCTCTCGACGCGCTGGAGGATTCCTCTCCCGCGGCCCTGTCGGAAATGCTCTGGCCGGGGTCACCTGCCGCGACCACACATCCCTGGATCGAGAGGGTCGAAGGCGAGATCCGGCTGAGTGAGGTCCGCTGCAGCGAGGCTACACAGGAGGGCCTCGTGGCGGCGGAGGCCGCCTTCAACGAACGAAACTGGAAGAAGGCTCGTAAAGCCTACGAGCGGCTTCTCGAGTCCGATCCCGAGTGCTACGTCCTGTGGTCCCACATCGGCGACACCTTGAAGTTCGGCGGGGATCGAGCCGCAGCTCTGCCGTACTACGACAAGGCGATGGATCTCAACCCCTACGACTACCGCACCTACCTCTACAAGGGCTCAACGCTTCTCGGACTAGGCCGCCCCGATGAGGTCCGCGAGCTGATCCGACACTCGCTCGCGCTGCGCCCGCGGGCCTGGTCGGTGGTCTCCCTGCTCGAGAATGCCGGTGACCGGCTCGACCTGGAGCTGGTCCCTCCCTTCGAGCCCCGGGGCGTCGCGGTCCGGCATGGCGAGACCATTCGGGCCTACTTCGACTTCGAGCTCCCCCATTGGATGGGCTGGGCCCTCTGCAAGGCCGCCTGGCTCGGAGAGCCGGAGCTCCGATCGCGGCGTGCCGGCGAGGACGCACCACCCGGTACCACCTCGACCGAAGAGCGCGAGTGCCTTCTCGCTCTCCTGGAGACCTATCTCAATCTCCGCGAAGCACCCGACGAGACCTTCGAGGCTGACCCTGCGCTCGAGCGCCTCTTCGAAATAGCCGAGGCCGACTTCCTCCAGGAGTTCTACTTCTACGAGATCGCCTCACGCCGCTCCCTCGACATCCTGCTGCTCCTCCCGGACGAGATCAGAGACCGGATTCCGGAGTACGTGCGACGTTTCGTGGCTGTGGACACCACGGACGACGAGGGGTCGCCGGAAGCGGAATAGGCCTGGCCCGACGGCGACCTCAGAGGTAGCGCGCGTCGATGAAGGCCCACCAGCGACGTTCGAGCTCCGCTCTCGAGATGCCGAGGACCCGAGAAGCAAGACGCTGGCACTCGCGGACCGGAGCGACGAGTTGGAGCCGCGAGTTCGTAGAGCGCGCACCATGTCGAACCTCCGAGCCTCATCATCCCCGCCCGACAGGGCCCATGTATTGAACGAAATTGCCATCGGGCAGCGAAGCGCCAAGCGGCCGGGTCCGCCCCCGTGACTCGACCGTTACATGTGGTCGTGCACCCAGCGGCCGCCCTCGGTGCGCATGACATCGAGCTCGCTGGTCGCCGTGCAATAGGAATCCTCGAATCGTTCGCGAAACGGCTCGAGAGAGTCCTCGAGGAAGACCGGCAGACCCCCGGCCTCAGTTGAGTGACGCGAAGCTGACCGGTACAGAGCTCGTGGCCTCGCGGCCGCCGCCCCGAACGGTGACGATCAGGCGGTACTCGCCCGGCTCGACGTCGTGGGCGGTAAGTGTCGCCATCAGCCGCTCGCCGTCGCCGCGATCCGCGATGCGACGCTCGACCTGGATGTCGATCCGCTCGCGCACCCTGCCGTTGGCGCCGATCAAGTGTCCCTCGGCCTCGAGAGTCAGCGGTAGCTCGTGGCCGACGAGCATCACGGGAATCTCCTCGCCGACCACGAGGCGGGGGTGGGTCGCCGGCACCAGCGGCTTGTCGGAGGCCATCAGCGGATAGCGAGTCGAGGCGTCCTCGCGCTGCCCGCGCCCGACCAGCCAACGGTCGTCGGGCTCGATGAAGAAGGGTGGCAGCAGGACGGCCAGGCCGTCCTCGAACGAAGGGACCTCGATCCGATTCACCGCCAGGCCCGAAGCGCCGGTCCGGGCATTCCGCACCAGGCTGCGGATCTCGTAGGAGCCCGGTGGCAGCTCGAGGTGACTCAACAGCTTGAATCCGGCGTCGAGCCGGTAGCCCACCTTGTAGAGGTCGAGGGCCACCGCCTGGCTGAAGAAGTCCCGAATCTGCCCCTGGTCGTCGAAGGCGTAGGTGTAGATCTCGGTCGGAACCATGTTGTCCGGTTGGTCGGCGATCAGCGACGTCCCGTCGATCTCGACCGCGGTGAGCACCCAGGCCGCCCCATCGGCTCCCGGGAAGGCGGCCGCCAGCAGCTCGGTGACGATCCTTCCGCCGGCGGCGCCAGCGACCAGCTGTTCGGCCGTCACCATCTGGCGCTCCATCGGACCGAGGTCGGCATAGGGGCGGCTGGCGTAGTAGCCCGGTCGATGCGACAGCTCGTGGCCCTTGCCGACTCCTTTGAGGCGGACCTTGAGCGGATGGTACGAGCCGTCCATTTCGAGACTCCGAGGCTCGATCGACACCACGTACGTGACACTGGTTCGCTCGAGAAGGTCGTCCATGGCGTCGCCGAGGTCGTTGAAGTTGCGGTAGAACTCGCCACCGGTCTGACTCGCCATCAGCGCCAGGCCGTCGTGGCCCCGGTCGAGGGACCCGCTACCGCCGAAGCTCTGGCCACCGACCCGCTGGGTCGCGGCGTCCCCCCCGGCGGCCAGGCCACCGACGTCGACCGCATGAACCGCGCAGTCACTGCGATTGAACCGCTCGAGCATCGAGAGGAGCGAGCCCTGCGCATCGCTGGCGCCGAATCTCTCCTCGGAGTCGACCCGCCAGGTCTCGCCGTACTGGACGCTCTCGACGATCTCTCCGATGCGCTCCATGTCCTGGGTGCCGAAGACGATCTCGCTGTCGAAACCCTGCGAGAAGAGGACGACCTGCTTGCGGCCAGCGGCGCTGTCGAGGAGACGGGCCAGCTCGTCCAGGTTCGTCGACAGGTCGAGGATCTGTTGCTTGACCTGATCCCGCGTCGCTCTGGAGCTGATGTCGGAGAGCGCCTCCAGGTGACTGACGAAGGCGGCCATCATGGCGTTGCCCTGGTTTCCGCCAGGACCTCCGCCGCCGCCGCTGAAGCGTCGGGCCTCGAGCTCGGCGACCGCGAGGCGCAATGGATCGGAGACTCGTTCGAACGGGTTCGACAGTCCGAGGTCGTCGAGCGCGGCCTCCAGCTGGATTCGGTCGGTCGTGAATCCCAACACGAGCTCGACGCCCTGGCTCTGTGAGTAGGTCGCGACGGCCACGAGATCCGTCGGGTGGAGCCTGCTTTCGACCAGCTCGAGTGCCGCCTGGCGCGCCCGCACGATCCCCGCCGGCAGCGAATTGGACAGATCGAAGAGCATGACGAAGTTGCGCCGTCCGGCCGGCGGAATGTCGGCGGCGACAGCGGTACCCCGGGACGCCGTCGCCGTGGACGGGTCGAACGCCAGGTCGAAGACGTCCACCGAGACCACCGTCTGCTTCTTCCGCCCTTCGAGCACCTCGAAGTTCTCGGCGGTCAAGCCACGCACCGGCTCGCCGTCACGGGTGACGTGGACGGGGATCTGCACCAGGACGACATCCGTGGTGTCGGCGAAGCGCTCGCTCTGTGAGTGGGCCAGCGGCGGCCAGGCCATCGGGACGGCGACGAGTAGCGCCGCCGCAGCGGCCAGTCGGGGGAGTCGGCTTGTCATGGGGGCTCCTTGGCAATCGAGCGTTGGTCGAAAGGGCACGAATGCCCGGCCGAGCCTCCCCCTTCCCAAGTAGGAGTCCTCCGGCAGCCGTTTTCACTCGCTCGGCATCGAGCGCCCTCCGACTTTCGGCTGCGACTAAACCCCGACCTGCCTCTGCGAGTCAAAGAGGAAGAGCGAAACCACTTCGGCGCAGCGGAGTCAAACAGTAGAGAGCCTCACCATCGTGCCCGAGACGACCGAGATGCCCCGCGTGAAAGGTAAGCGATCACCAACAACCGGCTTCGCCAGACCGACGCGGAGACGCCGAGCATCGCTCGCTGGCCTTCTCGCCCTGGCCGCCACCGTGGCCGCGGCTCCTGCGGCTCGAGGCGCCGAGCCCGCTCCGACGATCGAGCGGCGAACCTACGGAACCCTGCGTGTCAGGGGAGAAAAGCCCGTCATCGACGGCGTCATCAACGAGCCGGTCTGGGAGACCGTAGAGTGGAGCGGCAGCTTCGTCCAGAGGGATCCGGAGGACGGCGCGGAGCCCACCCAGCAGTCCCGGTTCAAGGTCGTCTACGACGACGAAGCGCTCTACTTCGCCTTTCACCTCGAAGACGATCCGGAGCTCGTATCGCCGATCCTCGCCCGGCAGGACACCTTCCCGGGCGACTGGGTCGAGGTCAACATCGACAGCTACGGTGACAAGCGGACGGCGTTCTCGTTCACGCTCAGCCTCTCCGGCACACGCGGCGACGAGCTGATCTCGAACGACGGCAGCAACTGGGACACGAGCTGGAACCCGGTCTGGACCGGCAAGGCGAAAGCCACCGAGACCGGATGGACCGCCGAGGCCCGTATCCCGCTCAGCCAGCTTCGCTTCAGCGCCGCCAACGAACAGACGTGGGGTCTGCAGGTGCAGCGACGCCTGTTCCGGCTGGAGGAGCGGTCGACCTGGCAGCACATCCCCAAGGACTCCTCGGGCTGGGTGAGCCAGTTCGGTGAGCTCCGGGGCCTCGAGAACCTCCGGCCGAAGCGACGCATCGAGCTTCTGCCCTATGGTGTCGCCCGCGCCGAGAGCTACGAGGCCGAGGAGGGCAACCCCTTCCGGAGCGGCAGCGACACCGAGCTCGAGATCGGGCTCGACGGCAAGGTCGGCCTGAGCAACAACGTGACCCTCGACTTCACGTTCAACCCCGACTTCGGACAGGTCGAGGCCGACCCTTCGGAGGTGAACCTCACGGCCTTCGAGACCTTCTTTCGCGAGCGCCGCCCCTTCTTCATCGAGGGCAAGCAGATCTTCGACCTGCGTCTGGCGCCGGCGATCACCGGCGGCTCGTTCACGCGCGACACCCTCTTCTACAGCCGGCGCATCGGCGTCGGCTCCGGCTACACGCCCGACCTGCCGGGAGACGCCTACTTCGACGGACCGCTCGAGGCCAGGATCCTCGGTGCCGCCAAAGTGAGCGGCAAGACGGCCTCCGGACTGTCGATCGGCATCCTCGACAGCGTCACGGCCGAGGAGACGGGCGACACCTACATCAACGGCGAGCGAGGCGAGGTCACCGTCTCGCCGCTGTCGAACTATTTCGTCGGCCGCCTGCAGCAGGACCTGCGCGAGGGAGACACCCTGATCGGCGGCATGGTCACCGCGGTCAACCGCAAGATCGAAGACGAGCACCTCGAGTTGCTGCGCGAAGAGGCCTACGCCGGTGGCGTCGACTTCACCACCTACTTCAAGCAGCGTGACTATCGCTTCGACGTCAACATGCTCGGCAGCATGATCCGCGGCAGCACCGAGGCGATCTCGGACGCTCAGACCTCCTCGGCCCGCTACTACCAACGTCCCGACAACGAGTCGGCCACTTTCGACCCGACGCGCACGTCGCTCTCCGGCCACTCGGGCTCCGCCCGGCTCAGGCGCACGAGCAACCACAAGTTGATGTTCGAGACCGGGGTCGCCTACCGCTCCCCCGGATTCGAGATCAACGACCTCGGCTTCATGCGCAGCGCCGATCAGATCAACCAGTTCACCTGGGCCGGCTACAGCCAGCGCAATCCGTTCGGCATCTTCGACCGCGGGCAGGTCAACGCCAACCAGTGGCTCGACTGGGACTACGCCGGCAACTTCCTCGGCGACCGCTACAACGTCAACACCAACGGCCAGTTCCGCAACAAGTTCCAGGCCTGGACGGGGCTGACGCGCACCAACGAGTTCACTTCCAACACCGCGCTGCGCGGCGGCCCCTCCTCGCTCTGGCCCGGCAACTGGGCCTTCAACGTCGGCGGCGGCACCGACCAGCGCAAGAGCATCTACGGCTTCGCGGGAACCTACGTGCGCAAGGGCGACCACGACAGCGGCACCTTCCGCGAGATCTGGGCGGATCTCATCATCCGGCCGACCAAGGCGATCCGCTTCTCCGTCAGCCCGTCGTACTTCACCGACACGCCCGAGAAGCAGTACGTCACCACCGAGGCCTTCGACGACGACGAGCGCTACCTGTTCGGCAGCCTCGATCAGGAGACCTTCTCGCTGACGCTTCGCATCGACTACTCGATCATGCCCGACCTGACCATCCAGTTCTACGGTCAGCCCTTCGTCTCGGTCGGCCGCTACGACACCTTCAAGCGCATCACCGATCCCAAGGCGCAGCTCTATCGCGACCGTTTCTCGACCTTCACCGAGAGCCAGATCAGCTACGACGCCGACACCAGCACCTACTCGGTCGACGAGAACGGTGACGGAGTCGTCGACTACAGCTTCGGCGATCCCGATTTCGACCTGCGCGATCTCAACACCAACCTGGTGGTCCGCTGGGAGTACCTGCCCGGCTCGACCATCTACTTCGTCTGGTCACAGTCGCGCTTCAGCTCGGATCGCATCGGTCGCAACCTCGAGATCCGCGACGACATCAACACCCTGTTCAACGCCCACGCCGACAACGTCGTCCTGATCAAGTTCGGCAAGTGGATCAACCCCTGAACGGGTGGTGGAAAGACCTGGGGGCGACCGGCAGGCCATGCCCTCTGTTCGAGGGGACGCCGCCGGACACCTCGGGGTGCGCCCGACTCACCAGACTGAAGCGGCCGGCGTCCCTGCCGGCCGTTCGCCGTCGGACCCCGAGTCGAGCCCGGTCAGCGCTCCCAGCGGATCTCGAAACCGTCCCGCTCGCCCAAGGCACCGCGAAGCAAGCCCATCATCTCGGAGTCGGCGCCTCGCTGTTCGAGGAGGTCGAGAGTGCGGGGAATGAGGTAGTAGTCCTGGTCGTCCGAGGTCTCTTCCTCGAGCTGGTCGACGAGGAACTGGAGTTGCGCCTCGCTGATTGTCCCGAGCTCGGTACCGGTCTCGTTGTCGAAAAGCCTGATCGCCATCGCCGCTCCTTTCTCGCGCAGAGCGGGCATCCTACCCGCATTCGGCAAAGGGCGTCGATCGGGTGACGGTCGGTGCCGATTCCAGGTTCCGGCGGAGATAGAGTCGGGGCGTGCGATGGCCTCTGATCGGTGCCCTGCTAGCGCTGCTCGCCTGCTCCGGCGGCGACCCGCTCGAGCTGGTCGGAGAGTACGAACGGCAGAAGAGAGTGTTCGTCTTCCACGGCAACGAGCCCGAAGAGTCCGAAGTGGAAGACCTCCTTACCCTGACCTCCGCCGACGGCCGGGAGCTGCGTGTGACGCTGCGAATCATCGGCAACGACGGCAAGGGTTGCACTCTGGAAGGCCCGCTTCACCCCCGGGGAAGCCGCCTCGAGTTCCGCTCCGAATCCGTGCCCGAATGCCGACTGGAGATCCGCCAGGTGGACGGCGGCCTCGAGATCGAGGACATCGGGGACGCGTGCCGCCCGAGCCATTGCACCGGCAACGCCTCGATCGGTCGTGCCACCTTCCGACCGGACGGAGACCGATAGAGGTCGCCCCGTCTCCGCGGCGCCACCTCCCGCTCGCGCCCGTTACCCAGCGACGGACTGGCCAGCCCTCGGGGCGACGTATACAATCCCGACGTTGCTGGGGCGCGCCTCGTCTGGATCCGACGACCCGTCAGAACCGGTCGTCCTCCCTCCGATCCGAGCCCTCGAATCGAGCGCGGCGACAACCGCCCACCGATCATCGTGTCCGAGAAACCTCTGCCCCTCACCCGCAAGCTCCCGATCGTCGGTGCCGCGCTGCTGACCGCGCTGGCCGCTGTCGCCGCCCACGACAGCCTGACGCGGGAGCCCTCCTATAAGCCGCTGACGACTCCGAGCCCACTGGTCGGACCCCGCTTCTCGTGGGAGGCCGAGACCGCCGAGGCCGACGCGTCCTGCACCGAGCTTCCCGACAAGTGGTTGATGGTCGACTGGGACGCCGCCGACTGGAGGATCCTGCTGCCGCTCGTCGAGCGGGGCGAGCTGCCCCATCTCGAGGCGCTGCTTCGCAACGGCTCCTACGGCAGCCTCGACAGCTTCCTGCCCAGCATCTCGCCGGCGATATGGACCACGATCGCGACCGGCGTCTCCCCCGAGACCCACGGCATCCGACACTTCTACAACCGGCAACCGCGGCTGGCACGCTGGTGGAACCGGCTGACCCATTTCGGCGAGGCCGACCGAAGGCTCTACTCGAACGCCGACCGTCGTGCCCCGGCGATCTGGAACCTGGTGTCGGATCGAGACAACCCGGTCCTGGTCGTCGGCTACCACAACACCTTCCCGGTCGAGGAGGTGGAGGGACTGATCGTCTCCAACTACCTGACGCAGGACTCGGTCTCCACTCTGATGCAGATGCGACCGGACGACGCCGGCGCGGACCTCTCCACTTCCCTCGTCTATCCACTCGAGCACCTCGACGAGGTACTGGAGATTCACGAGAGCCTCCTCGCCGAGCTTCCTCTCGCGGTGCGTGAGTTCGTCGACCTGGACGACGACGAGCTACGCCGTTTCCTGCACAGCGCCAGAGAGCTCGACCTCGAAGGAGACCAGCGCCCCTACTTCCTCAGTCGAGCCTGGCTCTACGACCAGGTGGCCGCCGAGGTCGCCGAGCGCTTCTACCGGCAGATCGATCCGACACTGGCGATCGTCCACTTCCAGAGTCTCGACTGGGCGGCGCATCACTTCCTCTACTTCGACCGGCCCGAGGAGTACGCCGAGTTCGATTGGGACGAGGAGACACGCGAGCGACTCGAAGCCCAGATTCCGCTCTACCGCGACACGGTGGTCGCCTTCTATCGCTACGCGGACGAGTGGCTGGGGCGCCTCGTGGCACTGACGGACGAATCGACGGGAATCGTCCTGCTCTCGGATCACGGCACCGGCCCAGGTCCCGATCCCGATCTCCCCGGCTACCATGACGACGGTCCTCCGGGGATCATCGCGTTCAGCGGACCAGGGATCCGCCGTGGCCAGCGCATCGACGGAGCCACGATCTACGACGTCCTGCCGACTCTCATGACCGGCCTCGAAGCGCCGCTCGCGGAGGACCTGCCGGGGCGCGCGCTTCAGGAGATCTTCTGCCCCCAGGCCCTGTCGGCCAGCCACCAGCTCACCGTCGCCAGCTACCAGGGCAGTGAACCCTACGTACCGGTGATCTCTACGCCGAGCGACCTCTCGGCGGGCGTCTCGAAGCAGCTCGAGTCGCTCGGCTACCTGGACTAGATCAGGGACCGAGGGTCTCGCCGCGGACAAGATCTGCGACGATCGAAGCGCCCAGCTCGACGAGCTCGTCGAGCTGCAACGGCGCACCGGATCTCTCCAGGGAGAGTCCGTCGACCTCGACGCCGCCGACCTCGAGCGCCTGCGCGCGCTGGGCTATCTGGACGACTGAGGTCCGCGGCGACCCGGTCCTATTGACTCCCCTTCGGGGCCTCCTCCTCGCCGACCCGGTAGCGCAGCTTCTCCCAGAGATACGAGTAGGTCAGGGCATCGGTGTAGGCGCGCTGGTTGAGGTTGGCGCCGCCGCCGTGGCCGCCCTCGGTGTTCTCGTAGTAGAAGACCTTCTTCCCCATATCGGTCATGCGAGCCACCATCTTGCGGGCATGAGCCGGATGGACGCGGTCGTCGCGGGTGTTGGTCCAGAAAAAGACCTCCGGGTAGTCCTTGTCCTCGTCGAGATTCTGGTAGGGCGACCAGGTCTTGATGTACTCCCAGTCGTCGGTGTCGGGATTGCCGTACTCGGACATCCAGCTCGCTCCCGCCAGGAGCTTGTTGTAGCGCTTCATATCGAGGAGCGGAACGGCGCAGACGACCGCCTCGTAGAGGTCCGGTCGCTGGGTGAAGGCGCCGCCCACCAGCAGGCCGCCCTGGGAGCCGCCCATGATGCCCAGGTGATCGGGTGAGGTGATCTGGCGCGCGATGAGGTCTTCCGAGACAGCGATGAAGTCGTCGAAGTTCGTCTGGTGCTTCTCGCGCACGGCCGCTTCGTGCCACTTGGGGCCGAACTCGCCGCCGCCGCGGATATTCGCCAGCACGTAGACGCCGCCGCGGGCGACCCAGGAGCGGCCGACCGTTCCCCTGTACCTCGGCACGTTGGCGACCTCGAAGCCTCCGTAGGCGGTCAGTAGCGTCGGTGCCGTTCCGTTGGCGACGAAGCCCTTGGGAGTCATCAGGAAGTAGGGAATCTTCGTCCCGTCCTTCGACACCGCCTCCTTCTGCGTCACCTCGATGCCCTCGGCATCGAACCAGGCCGGCGACGACTTGACGCTCTCGGGCTCGCCGCCGTCGCGTACCAGGTAGAGGCTCGAGGGCGTCGTGAAGTCCGTGTAGGTGAAAAAGAAGCTGTCGTCGTCCTCGCTGGTGCTGCCGATGCTCACCGTGCCGAGTCCGGGCAGCCCGACCTCCTCCGACGACCAGCCGTCCTCGCCGATCGTGTAGCGATAGAGACGCCCGCGGACGTTGTCGAGGGTCGACACCAGGAGATGATTGCGGGTGTTCGTCACACTGCGCAAACTGATGCGCTCAGAGGGCTCGAACAGGACGTCGAACGAACGCGCCCCGTCGAGGAACTCGTCGAAATCGATCGCCAGCAGAGCACCCTGCGGGTAGGTCCCACCACCGACGCTCCAGTCGGAGCGCAGCGCCAGCAGCAGACGGTTCTTGAACAGGCCCCGGAAGTCGATGTCCTCGGGAAGGTCGAGCTCGATCAGCTCGCCGTCACGCTCGAGGTGGTAGTTCTCCTTGAAGAACTCGGGGATCCGGACGATCAGGTCGTAGCGACCCTCGGGGGTGTGCAGGACGGAGCCGGAGGTCAGCACGTCCTCCACCTCGGCCTCGAAGAGAGTCACCGCCTCGTCGAGTGGCGTGCCCCGCTTCCACTCCTTGACCAGGCGCGGGTAGCCGGAGGTCGTCAGCGAGCCCTCTCCGAAATCGGTCCCGACCCACAGAGTGTTCTCGTCCTTCCAACTCAGGTTGACCTTGGCTTCTTCGAGAGTGAAGCCGCCGTCGACGAAGGTCTTCTCGACGGTGTCGAACTCGCGCTCCTCGGCCGCGTCGGCGCCGCCTCGCGACAGGCTGACCATGCACAGACGGTCGTCCGGCCACAGACAGCTCGCACCCTTCCACACCCAGTTCTCGCCCTCGGCCTCGGCCAGCGCGTCGAGGTCGAGCACCACCTCCCAGGCCGGCTCCTCCTTGACGAACTCGTCGAGACTGGCGCGCCGCCAGATGCCGCGCACGTGCTGCTCGTCACGCCAGAAGTTGTAGACGCGCGACCCGCTCAGGCCCGGTGTCGGGATGCGGTCGCTCGAGTTGTAGATCTCCAGCAGCTCCTCGTGGAGAGCTTCGTACTCGGGCACCGCCTCGAGGACCTCCGTGTCGGCGGTACTGCGCACCGAGGCCCACTCGAGAGCGTCTGGATTCTCGACCTCTTCCAGCCAGATGTAGGGGTCCTCCTCAGAGGCCCAGACGATTCCGAATCCGAACAGAACGACAGCAAAGACGATACGAATGGTGGCGCGTTGCATCGAAACGACCTCCCCGGCCCGCCGCGAGCGGACCTTCGATCAGCGTTGTGAAATCAGCGCCGATCGTACAGGAAGCGCCGTGCGTCTTCTCGACCCGGCCGGTCAGCCGACGCCGAGGCGACCCAGCTCGGCGTCGAGGGTCTGCCACGCGGCCTCGGCCTGGGAGCCCGGCATGGGTGGAAAGAGATTCTCGAGCTCGCAGGGATCGTTCGACAGATCGAAGAGCTCGTCGCTCTGCTGCAAGCGCCGGATCAGCTTGAAGCGATCGTCGCGCACGGCGCGCTCATGAACCGTGGGCGCGAAGGGAAGACCATTGGGGAAGAACTTCTCGGCGAACACGGTCGAGCGAAGCGAGCCGGTGAATCCGTCGATGTACGGGACCAGGCTGATCGAGTCCTCAGCCGCCGCGGTAACGCCCGCCAGCTCGGCGATGGTGGCGAACAGGTCCGTCACGCCGACGAGCGCATCGACGCGACGCGACTGGATGCCGGGACTCCATACCAGCAGCGGTACGTGGACACCGCCCTGGTAGAGGGTGCCCTTCGCCCGGCTCGGGTCCCCACACAACCCGGGGCCCTCTCTCACCACGCCGCTGGCCGTACCGTTGTCACCGACGACGATGATGTAGAAGGGGCGCGTGCTCGTCTCGAGAAGACCCAGGATCAGACGGCGCAGCTCGCGGTCGGCGGCCTCGAGCGCCGCACGGCCCTTCTGGGGATCGGTCCTCATCGCGCCGGTGCAGGCGCAGGTTCCCTGTCCCGGGCACAGCGAAGCGGGAGGCTCGTGGAAGGGCGCATGGGGCGCGTTGAAGGAGGTGACGGCAAACCAGGGCTCCGAAGTCGAGGCTCCGACCAGGGCGGCGAGTCCGTCGTCGACCGTTGCCCGCGTGGCGTACCGAGTGTCGCAGGTCTCGACGCCATTGAGGCTCCTGACCCAGCGGTAGTACCCGAGTCCGCCCTCCCGACAACCCGGGGGGCAGCCCGGGCACGGGCCCTCCGGGTCGAGGTTGCCCGCGATGGAACCGTCGAACCAGTCGAAGCCGTGCGCCAGCGGGTCGTCGGCCGGCTCGTTGCCGCTGGCCAGATGCCACTTCCCGAGCAGCGCGGTCGAGTAGCCGGCTGCGGACAGAACCTCGGCTATCGTCGTCTCCGCCTTCGGGAGACCCTCGATGCGTCCCGGGGAGTTGGCGCTCACCCAGGTGCCGACTCCGGTTCGGAACCCGTGGCGCCCGGTGAGGATCTGGGCCCGGGTCGGCGAGCAGACGGGATCGGACCAGGCGTTCTCGAAGAGGACGCCTCGCTCGGCGAGCCTGTCGAGCGACGGAGTGCAGCACCCGGCCGCCGACCCGCTGTAGGACCGGATCAGGTCGACTCCCACGTCATCCAGGATGACCAGAAGGATGTTGGGCTGCTCAGAGGCCGGAGTTGCTTCCGGTTCCCCCGTCTCGACGGCTGGCGCCGCGAGCAGCGCCAGGCACAGGGCGAAGCCGGTCAGCAACCGCAGCCGCGAGCGCCTGCGGAGCTCGAACGTCATAAGGACTCGGTCTTGATCGCCGATATCCTAGCACCGCTCTCCAGCCGGACCGCCCGCGGCGAAGAGGGCCTCGTCGGGGCTGGCGCAGCTGAAAACGCCGGGAGAATCGCGAGGACTTCAGTCGTAGTGGCCGATCAAGGGCCAGAGCTCCTCGAGCGGAATGCGCAGCCCACGAGCGACGTGGATGGGTAGGTCCTTCTCGTAGGGGATGCAGTACCTGCACGTCGCGATACTGGCGACCTCCACCGAGGTGAAACGCTCTTCCAGATCGGCCAGGTCTCCTCCCAGCACGATGACCACTTCGCCGGTCGCCTCGCCGGGTCCCCACAACCAGTAGTTGTTGTGATTGCCGATAGCCTCGGGCAGACCGTACTCGTCGGCCCAGTAGTCGATGGCTCCGACGCGACCGTAGTTGTCGCCGAAGACCACCGCGACCTCGCGCTCGGCCGGCGGCAGGGCGTGAAAGACCTCCGACACGGCCCTGGCCTTCGCCTCCCATCCGAACATGTCGGCATAGAACTGGGGCAGGTCGGAAAGCTCATGCCCCTCATCCGTCGACGGGCCGAAGCCCAGAGCGGCGGCATAGCGGATGTAGGTGTCGACCGGCAGCATCGGCGTCGCCAGGGGAGCGAGGATCGCACCCACAGCGACCACCGCGACCGCCGACACCCGCAGAGCCGCCTTCGCCGGGATCCAGCGCTCCCAGGCGACGCCTCCCGCGGCGAAGAGCATCGCGAAGGCGCTCGCCAGGTAGCCCGACTTGCTCTGGCCGTTGACGACCAGCACCAGGCAGGCCGCGAGCCAGACGACGCCGAAGATCCGGTAGCGGGCGGCGGAGCGCGAGGCGAGCAGCCAGACCAATCCCGATCCCCAGAGCAGAAAGGTGGAGGGATTCTGAACACGCAGCAGCCCGGTGAGGAACGACCAGGCGCTCAGGCCCGAGTACTTCCCGCTGACCGCGCTCTCGATGAAAGCCATGTGCGCCCAGTCGTTCGTCGCGTTCCACAACACGTAGGGCAGGAACATGGTCAGAGCGATCGCGCCTCCGATCCAGGGCCATCGGGTCGCCAGCCAACGTCGCTCGGCGGTCACGACGATGCCGGTAACCAGACCCAGGCCGATCCAGAGCACTCCGACCTTGTTGATCAGACCCAGTCCGAGGGCGAGACCGATGGCGATCCACCATCGCGGCTCCTGCGTGTTGATCAGACGGGCCAGCGAATACATCGCCAGGGCGACGAGAAGGAGGTCGAAGATATTCATCGAGTAGATCGACGACAGTGCCAGCGCCGAACCGGCAACCAGAGTCGCCGTCGCCGAGAGCACGATCGCGAACCGCCCCCCGCCCATCTCCCGCGTCAGCAGTCCGGTCACCCAGACCAGGGCCGCTCCGACCAGGGCGGGCACCAGCCGCAGGGCGAAGAGCGAATCGCCGATCACCGCGCGGATCGCGGCCAGGAGCGCCACCGACAGCGGCGGCTGGTCGACGAAGCCCCATGCCAGGTGGTCGGCACAGGCCAGGTAGTAGAGCTCGTCGCGGAAGATCTCGTAGCCGCCCCAGAGGTTGACTCCGAGATGGAAGAGGAGCTTGACCCCCGCGAGCAGGGCGAGCAGGCGCAGGATCGAACGGTCGTCGTCTCGGTCGTTCATGTCGGACCTCCTTCGGAACCGAAGACTGCCATCGAACCCGCTGAGATCCCATCGACCGGGCCTGACGCGGGTCTTACGCGGCGAGTCAGCCGCCCGTCAGCCGGGCGATCCCCAAAGGCGGGTGGGGGTTGCTAGCATCCCGGGGTGGCCGTGACCTACCGATTCGAGAGCTTCGAGCTCGACCCGGAGGGGCGGGAGCTGCGCCGCGACGGAACGCCGGTCTCGCTCCAGGATCTTCCCCTGCGACTCCTCGTCGAGCTGGTCGAGCGCGCACCGGAGCTGGTGTCTCGCGAGCAGCTTCGCGACGCTCTCTGGCCGCCCGGTACACACCTGGACGTCGACGCGAGCCTCAACACGGCGGTTGCCAGGGCACGTGAAGCCCTCGGGGACGACGCCGGAGTTCCTCGCTTTCTGACCACGGTTCCCCGGCGCGGGTACAGATTCGTGGCTCCGGTCGAGCGTCTCGACACCGCCACCCCGGCGACGAAAGGACCGAGCCGGCATTGGTGGGCCGCGGGAGTCGCGGCGATCGCCATTCCGTTCGCGATCTGGATGCTGGTCAAGAACGACGACGTGTCGCCCGAACCCCCCGGAGGCGGACTCGTCGGGGGCACCGCCGCCGCCGCGCGCGAGGAGTTGCTGATCGCTCGACATCACGCCGATCGACGCTCCCGAGAAGGTCTCGAGAAGTCGATCGCCGCCTACCAGAGCGCCCTGGCCCTCGAACCCGAGAGCGCCGAAGCCTACAGCGGGCTGGCGTTCTCCTACGGCCTGTTGGGGATCTACGACTTCTGGCGTCCGCGTGAGGCCTTCGGCCCGGCGGAGACGATGGCGCGCAGGGCCCTCGCGCTCGATCCCGACTCGGCGCGAGCCCAGCTCGCCAGGAGTCTCGTCGCGGCGGTGGGCGGCTGGGACTGGGCGACCGCCCTCGACGCATCGGAACGGGCGCGCGACCTCTCTCCCACGGATCCGGAGGTCTGGTTCTGGAGAGGCTCGCTGCTCTCGGCGCTGACCCGCCACGACGAGGCGATCGAGGCCACCGGAAGGGCTCTGGAGCTCGACCCGACGTCGCCGACGATCAACACGGCGCTCGCCTGGTACCTCTTCCGCGCCCGCCGCGACGAGGAGACCATCGCCCAGGCCCATCGCGCGATCGAGCTCTTCCCCGGCTACTACGACGCCTGGGACAACCTCAAGTGGATCCAGCTCACCCTCGGCAACGAGGCCGAGGCGCTGGACGCCTGGATCCGGGCCGAGGAGCTCGACACGGGCAACGGTCAGGGGGTTCGCGACGCCTACGCCGCCGGTGGGCTGCCCAACCTCCATCGCGAGTCGATCAAGAAGAAGACGGCCCACTGGGAGAGCGGCCGCTACCAGTCGCCCTTCGACATCGCGCTCGAGCACGCCGCTCTGGGCGAGGTGGACGATGCGCTGGTCTGGCTGGACCGCTCCTTCGCTGAGCGAGAGACCGATCTCGTCGACCTGGCGGTCGATCCACGGCTCGACCCGCTGCGGAGCTCGCCGCGGTTCGCGGAGCTGCTGTCCCGACTCGCCCTGCCGGAGCCGCCCGACGGCGACTGACGCGGCCGACGACCGGCGGGTTCCCGATCCGAACGACGGCCGGCACGGAGGCCGGCCGCTTCAGTCGAGACCGAGGCCACCCGCGCCCTGAAGCGGCCGGCGCCCCTGCCGGCCGTCGTGCGCGTCCACTCAAGCCGACGACGCCACGGGGCCGGCCGAATCAGTCGAGACCGAGGCCACCCGCGCCCTGAAGCGGCCGGCGCCCCTGCCGGCCGTTTGGCGTCCGCTCGAGTCGACAACGCCCCGGAGGTCGACCCATTCAGTCGCGATCGGAATCGAACAGATGAACGGCGAGCCAAACGGTCGGTTCTTCCTGCGATGTCCAGGCGACACGGTGTCGGCAGCGGGACGGAAGAAGAACCCAGTCGCCGGGAGACATCTCGAGCGGCGTTTCCCGTCCCTCGATCTCGAGCCTGGCGGCACCGCGAATCACCACGACCAGCTCGTCCTGGTCCTGGTCGTACCAGAAGCCCTCCGGGGAGCTCTGACCGGTCGAGACGATGCGCTCGACACTCGCACCCGAACGCTCCGCCAGCCGCTCGACGATCTCGTCCTCGGCGGACTCGGGCAACGCGTCGAAGAGACTGCCGAACGAGAGAGTCATTCAGATCGAACGCCGCTTGAGAGCGGCCGTCGTCGGGTGATCCGGGTCCGAGAGGGCGAGCGCGGTCAGCAGCTCGCGCTCGACGCGAAGCGCGTCCTCCGGCCGCCCCATGTTGCGGTAGACCTCGGCGAGTCGCGTCTGGCACTTGATCCAGAACAGGCCCGTGCCTAGCAACGCGGCGCGCTCGCGCTGGTCGTTGGTCATCTCGAGAAGCTCGGCCGCCCTGTGCGCCTCTCCATTCGCCTCCGCCAGGCGAGACATCATGTCGAGACCGATGAAGTGAGCGCCGGAGCCCTCGGGACGAACGGTTGCCACACCCTCCTCCAGCCTCGGTCTCGCGTCGGCCGGCCGTCCCTCCAGAAGGTCGAGGCCGCCGCGAACCACGGCGAGTGCTCCCTCGTCCGTCGCGCCCTCCCCGAGCCGATCCAGCAGCGCCTCGGCGGCATCCGGACTCCCGGTCATGGCCAGGAGGACGGCGGTCTCCGGAAGGCGATAGTCCGACCCCGCGGCAAGATGAGCGGCCAGCTCCTCCATCCGTCCGGAGGCGAACAGCGAGTAGGCCGCCAGCTCGTGGCGCTCGCTCTCTCCAGTGACACGATCGAACCATTCGCCGGCGCACTCGATTCGACCCAGGGCGAGACAGTGCCATCCGGCGCCCCGCGACACCGCGTCCCGGCTCGCGACGTCGAGCTTACCGACGAGATCCGACATCCTGTCGAGCTCGCCCGCGGAGCCCGCCACATCGCCCCGGAGCCAGGCGACGCGTGCCGGCAGCAGATTCACGAACGCCGTCGCCCGAGGCTCGAGGGCCACCTCGCCCGCAACCGTCGAGCGGGCACGATCGGCATAGACGAGCGCCGCATCGAAGTCGTCGCCTCCGTCCGCGGCCACTCGAGCCGCCATCGCCTGAAGGACGGGCTGGCCGGGACTCGCGTCTGCTGCCCGCAGCACGAGCCGGGCGCATCGCTCCGGCTCACCGAGGGCGTCGCAGGAACGCTGCGCCGCGCTCACCGCGGCGAGGCCGAGCGGGCCGATGCCCGCGACCCCTTCGAGAGCGGCCAGCGCCGCGTCGTGATCACCGCGGTTCTCGAAGTAGCTCGCCTCGAGGAGCAGGCGCTCTTCGACCGGAACCGACCGGAACCAGAGCTCGAAGGGCTCGACCGGCTCGTCCGTCGAAACGCCGACGACGAGCGCGACGGCCGCCATCACCAACGCCAGAAGCGAGGACGCGGCCACCCAGCGCAACGCTGTCACGGAGACGACGCGCGGCTGCTCGGCGAGGTGGACCGTGGAGATCGCCTCGTCGCGCGGGCGCTCGATGGCCACTGATTGCCCGATGGCCACTGATTGCCCGATGGCCTTTGGGCGCTCGATATCGGGAAGGACCCTCGCCTCGCTCCGGGCGACCCGGCTGTTCAGCCAACGCTCCAGCTCGTCGACGTGCGCGAAGACCGTACTTCCCGTCGCGTGCCTGTGCCGGTGGACCGGCAAACCCTCGTCCCGCTCCCAGCGCCTGACGGTTCTCGGCGATCGATCCAGGTAGGAAGCGATCTCCTTCCAGGATTCGAGTCTGCGCGTCGCGGGCTGCGCGGGCTCGCCGCCACGGGGCCTGCTGGAGTCGAACATCCTTGAACCCCCGAAGCTTCGAGGCGCGTCGAACGCCCTTGTAGAGATTCTACCGGGGCGGTCGCGAACGGACAAACGCGGCCAACAAGCGCCAAGAGGCGCCACTTCGTTTGACGCCTCGCCTCCGGCGTTCCCACAATCGAGAGGCGAGGAGACGCCAGACCACAAACCGCCCGGGACGCGATCCGATGTCCTACAACGCGGCCCGATTCGGAGGGGCGGCCGTACAGGAGAATCCACATGCCGAAGCTCGTCCGCCCCCTTCTTCCCCTGTCGCTGGCCCTGCTGGCCACCGCGATCACCGCCGACGCCCAGCCTCGCGGTCAGGGTACCCAGCGCCGCGTCCTGCCGCCCCCGGTCGAGGACTCCGACTATTACAACGGTGGAACGCCCAACGCGGAGAAAGTCGAGCTCGGGCGGATGCTCTTCTTCGACAAGATCCTGTCGGGCAACCTGAACACCTCGTGCGCCACCTGCCACCACTCGCTCACCGATACCGGTGACGGATTGTCGCTCCCGGTCGGCGAGGGCGCCAACGGCCTCGGCGTGACCCGCAACACCGGCCTCGGCGCCAGTGCGGTCGTCGAGCGCGTGCCGCGCAACGCCCCACCGGTCTTCAACCTGGGCGCCCGTGAGTTCGTCACCATGTTCCACGACGGTCGCGTCGCTGTGGACCCGACCCAGCCCTCGGGCTTTCTGTCGCCGGCCGGCGACGACCTGCCCGACGGGCTCGACAACGTGCTGGCCGTCCAGGCGATGTTCCCCGTCACGTCGGGCACCGAGATGGCGGGGCAACAGGGTGAGAATCCCATCGCCGACCTCGCCGACGCCGGCGACCTGGTCGGGGTCTGGGACGCCCTGGGCGCTCGGCTCCGGGCCATTCCCGGATACGTCGACCTCTTCCGCGCCGCCTACCCGGACAGGGGCGACGCACCGTACACCTACGTCGACGCAGCGAACGCCATCGCCGCCTTCGAGGCCGAGGCTTGGCGCGCCGACAACAGCCTCTTCGATCGCTTCCTTCGCGGAGAGCGAGAGGCCATCAGCGGGTCGGCGCGGCGCGGCGCGAAGCTCTTCTATGGCAAGGCGGGATGCTCCGAGTGCCACTCGGGCTCGTTCCAGACCGACCAGCGGTTTCACGCCACGGCGATGCCGCAGATCGGCCCCGGAAAGGGCGACGACTTCGACGGCCACTCGGACTTCGGTCGCGAGCGGGTGACTCTCGACCCGGCGGACCGCTTCAAGTTCCGGACCCCGACGCTGCGCAACGTCGCGATCACCGGTCCCTGGGGCCACGCCGGCGCCTACAACACGCTCCGAGCGGCCGTGGAGCACCAGCTCGATCCGGTGGAGGGCCTGTACACCTACGACCAGTCGCAGGCGGTCCTGCCGTCACGACCGGACCTCGATGCCATCGACTTCATCGTCATGAACGACCCCGCGCGTGTCGCCGAGATCGCCTCGGCCAGCGAGGTCACGCCGGTCGAGCTCACGGCACACGAGATCGACCTCCTCCTCGACTTCCTGAACTGCCTCACCGATCCCGCCTCGGTCGACCTGCGGACCGACGTGCCGCAGGTGGTGCCGAGCGGGCTGCCCGTACTCGAGTAGTCGGATCACCGGCTCGTGAGCCAACGAGGCCCGCTCGGCCGGAGCGAACCGGACGCGTACGACCCCAGAGGGGGCGGACCAGCCCGCTCCCCGCCTCCCGATGTTCCCGGCCGCAGGGAGCGCAAGGAAGGCTCGGCTGCTAAAGTCGGTCCGCCATCCCCGGAAGGAGATTCTCAATTGGGAACCAATGATCAGGTAGCGGTTGCCAGGTTCTGGAACGCGCTGCTGGCCCCCTACTCCAGAGCCGATGACCGCGCCGCGTGGTTCCAGCTCCTCTCGACGGCGTCCCTCTATGTCGCCACCTGGCTCGCGATGCTCTGGAGCCTGGACGTGTCGTACTGGCTGACCCTCGCCCTGGCGATCCCCGCCGCCGGCCTGCAGGTCCGCCTCTTCATCTTTCAGCACGACTGCGGCCACGGCTCGTTCTTCAGCTCGAGCCGTCTCAACAACGTGACCGGCGGCATCATCGGAGTCCTCACGCTGACGCCTTACAGATACTGGCAGCGAACACACGCCATCCACCACGCCACTTCGGGAGACCTCGATCGGCGCACCTTCGGCGATGTGCGGACACTGACCGTCAAGGAGTACCTCGCGCTGCCCAAATGGAAGCGTCTCGCCTACCGGGTCTATCGAAATCCGGTGGTGCTTCTGGCGATCGGGCCGCTGTACCAGTTCGTCATCAAGCACCGCATGCCGCTCGACGTGCCTCGCGACTGGAAGCGTGAGCGGCTGAGTGTTCTACGCACCAACCTCGCCCTCGTCGGAGTCCTGGTGGCGGCCTGGGCGACCATCGGGCTGGACCGGCTGCTGCTGGTCCACGGACCGATCCTGGTGATCTCCGGCGCCGCCGGCATGTGGTTGTTCTACGTCCAGCACCAGTTCGAGGACACCTATTGGAGAAACAACACCGACTGGCGCTTCCACGATGCGGGGATCCAGGGCAGCTCGTACTACGACCTTCATCCTGTGCTCCACTGGTTCACCGGCAACATCGGCTATCACCACGTACACCACCTGGCGAGTCGCATCCCGAACTACCGGTTGGCCGACTGTTACGAAGAGATCCCCGAGCTCCACCGTGTCACCCGCCTGACGGTCCTCGGAAGCCTCAAGTCGGCGCGTCTCCACCTCTGGGACGAGGCCGGACAGCGGCTGATCGGTTTCGCGAGGCTCCGCGCCCAGAGAGCCTGAGCGACGGCGTTCCCCGACCATGCCGATGCTCGACAACCTCGGGGAGGCCCGTACACCCGACGGCAAGAAGCTGACGCTCTATCGCCGCCACGGCGAGTACTACATCGACCTCGACAACGAGCAGTTGATGTCGTCCTGGGACCACGGCTCCGAGGAGGACCTGGCGCGCCTCGGCTGCGCCGACCTCCCCGACCGACGCTCGCCGAGAGTTCTGATCGGCGGGCTGGGACTGGGATTCACGCTTCGGGCGACGCTCGGCGCTCTTCCACCGGCGGCTCGCGTCGAAGTCGCCGAGATCATGCCGGCGGTGGCCGAGTGGAACCGCACACTCCTGCGCGATCTCAACGGTCACCTGCTCGACGACCCGCGCGTCACCATCCACGTCTCGGACGTGCAGAAGCTCCTGCGCCGCGAAGGCCCGTACGACGCGATTCTGCTCGATGTCGACAACAGTCCCGACGGCTGGTGTCTGAAGTCGAACGGCCGGCTCTACGACCGGGGCGGACTGGGGGCTCTGCACGACACCCTGAAGCCCGGCGGCTGTCTGGCGATCTGGTCGGCGGCGCCGGAGACGCCCTTCGTCAAGCGGTTGCGTAAGGCTGGCTTCGACGCCCGCGTTCAGATGGTCCGGAGCCGCGGCGGCAAGGGTCCGCGCTTCTGGATCTTTCTCGGTCGACGCCCCGGCGGCCGGCCGACCGGATGAAGGTCGCCGTCGTCGGTGGCGGCGTCGTCGGTCTCTCGACCGCCCACTACCTGCGACTCGGCGGTGCCACGGTCACCGTCGTCGACCGGGGGCCGATCGGCGGCGGCTGCTCGGCCGGAAACGCCGGCTGGATCTGTCCTTCGATCGCCTTTCCCCTGCCCGCGCCAGGATTGACCGCGACCTCCCTGCGCTGGCTCCTCAGGGCCGACAGTCCGCTCTACGTCAAGCCGGCGGCACTGCCCCGACTCCTCCCGTTCCTCTTTGCCTTCCGGCGCTTCTGCACCGCCGAAGCCTTTCGGCGCGGCACCGGAGCCCTCGCCGAGCTCGCCGCTGACGCTCTCGAGCTCCATGACGACCTCGTCTCCCGGGGCATCGCCTTCGAGCATGCCTCGAAGGGACTCCTGATGCTCTTCGCAGACGGCGCGGCCCTCGACGAAGAGCGCCGACTCCTCGAGCTGAGCGGCTACGGCGCTAAGACGCGCACCCTCGGCCCGGAGGAGCTCCGAGAGCTCGAGCCGGCGCTGGCACCCGGTCCGGTCGGCGGGCTGCTCGCCCTTCCCGAGCGGCACGTCAGGCCGGAGAGCCTGTGCGCCGGACTGGCCGACTCGCTGGTGGCAAGCGGCTCGACACTGATCCCCACGGAGACCGTGACCGACATTCGCTGCGAGAGTCGCCGCGCCGTCGAAGTGACAACGCCCGAGAGCTCGATCGACGTCGATGCCGTCGTCCTCGCCGCCGGCGCCGAGACCGGCGGGATCGCCCGACGGCTCGGGGCACGACTGCCGCTCCAGGCCGGAAAGGGCTACAGCATCACCGTCGAGCACCCGGCCGCTACCGTCGGCCGACCGCTCTACTTCGTCGAGACGAAGCTCGCCCTGACGCCCTTCGACGATGCCGTGCGAATCGCCGGAACGATGGAGCTCGCCGGGATCGACTCCCGTCTCAACCCGAATCGGGTCGCCGCCCTCGAGCGGGTCGCGGAGCGCGCCGCACCCGGCGTCCTCGACGGACACCGGAGCTCACCATGGGTGGGCATGCGGCCGCTGACGCCGGACGGACTGCCACTCATCGGTAGGATAGCCACTCGAGACAACGTCTGGGTGGCGAGCGGGCACCAGATGCTCGGAATGACACTCGCGCCGGCCACGGGGCGGGCGCTCGCGAGCTGGATTCTCGGAGGAGCGACCCCGAGCGGTCTCGAGCCCTTCGACCCGTCGCGTTTCGACTGATTCCTGCCCTCGCGTTTCGACGAATACCTGGAGGTGAGCATGCGCCGAATCGAGTTCCCCACAGTAGCCCTCGGAGTGCTCGCGCTCCTGGCCGGATGCGCCGCGGAGGAGACCGCTCCAACGCGCGACCACTCGGCCGAGATCGCCCAGCTCGCCACCGAGGCATGGGACCACATGCTCGAGCAGAATCCCTATCTGCAGAACCGTCAGGGCATCCGGGTGACCTCCATCCCCGACCTCACCGAGGACGAGGCCAGAGCGCAACTCGACTGGTCGCGGCGAATGCTAGAGCGCATCGAGTCTATTCCTCTCGACGCGCTCTCGCACGAAGACGCCCTGACCCTCGAGTGCCTACGCTGGGACAACGAGATCGTCCTCGAGGGAGAGCCCTGGTACTGGCACCAGTTCCCGATCACGCCGTACAGCGCAGGGTATCTCGCCACCTTCGCCCAGGGGATGCTCGAGGCCTACAGCTTCGAGGATGCGGCGGAGACCGGGATGTACACCGGACTGGTCGGCGAGTTCGCCGACTACTTCGAACAGATCGTCGCCCATACCGAGGGTCAGATGGAGCGTGGAATCTACATGTCGAAGCACGCTCTGCCCGGCATCACCGGTCTGTTCAGGGCGATGCGCGAGGGCATGATCCGAACCGCCATGGCCGTCTCTCCGGAGAGGCTCGAGGCCGTGCCGGAGGAGGATCGGGAGGCCTTCGTCGCCGGGGTCGACGAGATCGTCACCAACCGGCTCGAGCCGGCCATCGACGCGCTGCTCGCCCTGCTCGAGTCCGAGGACTACCAGAGCCGGGCGCCGGACGCCGTCGGCGCCTCGCAATACCCCGACGGCGAGGCCTACTACCGCCACCTGGTCAAGCGCAACACCACCATGTCGAAGACCCCCGAAGAGCTCCACGAGTTCGGCAAGCAGCGTGTCGCGGAGCTCGAGGCCGACATGGAAGCGATCCGGGCGGAGCTCGACTTCTCCGGGACGAAGGAGGAGTTCCACGAGATGCTGCGTACCGACGAGCGCTTCCTGGCCGAGGCCCCGGAGGACGTCGAGGCCCGCTACATGAGCTACATCGAAGCCATCGAGCCCCTCGTCGCGGACTACTTCCCCACGCAGCCCAAAGCGCCATACGGGGTCAAGCGCCTCGATCCGGCCCAGGAGGCGACGATGACCTTCGGCTTCTATCAGCAGCCGTCGCCCACGGAGCCGGTCGGCAACTACCGCTACAACGGCTCGAAGCTCGAGGAGCGCTCGATGGTCTGGGCCGGCCCGCTCATCTTCCACGAGCTCGTCCCCGGTCACCACTTCCACATCGCGCTGCAGAACGAGAACGAGTCGATCCCGATCTATCGCCGCGAGACCATCGCCTATGGCGCCTTCACCGAGGGTTGGGGCAACTACAGCGCCAAGGTGGCGGCCGAGATGGGGCTGCTCGACGACCCCTACGACCGCTACGGCTGGGATCTGTTCGAGATCTTCTTCTCCACCCGCCTGGTGGTCGACACCGGCATGAACTACTTCGGCTGGAGCCTCGAAGAGGGGCGGCAGTACATGCGTGACCACACCTTCCAGTCGGAGACCGAGATCGGAACCGAGTCGCTGCGCTACTCGACCGACATGCCGGGTCAGGCCCTCAACTACCACGCTGGTTTCCAGAGGCTGCTCGACCTTCGGGACCGCGCCCGTGAGCTCGCCGGCGACGACTTTGACATCAAGGACTTCCACGACGCCGTGCTCGGCAGCGGCGGCCTGCCGATGGAGGTACTCGAGAAGCACATCGAGTGGTACTTCGATCCGGACAGGACGAGGACCCCGCGGGGCTAGTCTCTACCGGCGGCAACCATGACTCCCCAGGTCGTTCGCCCTCTCGCACCGCTCCCTCGGAGCGCCCGGGTCGTCATCCTCCTGGCGCTCGCGCTGGGAGCGGTGCCGGCCGCCGCGAGTGAGCGGTTTCCGGCTTGCGGAATCCCCAACGACCGCTGGTCGACCGAGGACCCGGCCGAGGAGTTCTACATTCTCTCGGCCCTGGAGGGAGAGCGCGCCGCCGCCGAGTGGTACGAGCGGCGAGCCGTGGACGACCCGCCGCAGGCGATGCGATTCCACCGGCTGGCGGCTCTGGCGTCCGAGCGGGCGATCGCAGATCTGGCCGCCGCGGCGATCCTCTTCGAGGAACGCGGCCAACTTCGCCTGGCGAGAAACGCCCGGACTCTCAAGGATCAACATCGCGACCGGGCGGAGCGGAGCTGGGCCAGCGTCGAGCGCCTCGGCGGTTCGGCCCAACGCGACGGCGTCGCTCGACGCTTCGCCTGCGCGGACTCCACCGCTTCCGACAGCGAGACCTGGCGCCGACAGGCCGAGCGTCAGTTCAGGACCGCGGAGGACGTCCTGGGGCGTGGCGAGCCGCCGTACTCCGTGGAGCAGATCCGGGAATGGGCGGTGCGTGTCGTGCTGGGCGCCGACGCCCTGGTGACGGCCGGATGCGCCGAACGCGAGCGCCGGCTCGACGACCTGCTCGAGGCGACGCAGTGCTTTCTCGCCGCCGCACCGAGCGCGGGCACCGATCTGCGCTCGGGCGACGTCTACGCCAAGGCGGCGGCGGCCCTGCGAGCCATCGCGCTCGAACGGACCAAGGCCACCGACTAGTGGCCTGTGGGCGAGCGAGAACGGGCCGACGAGCGCGGACGGCGCCCGGCCGTCAGACCCACTCCTCGATGTACTTCTCTTTGGCCAGGCGCCAGAAGACCACGCCGAAGGCGGTGAGCGGAATCGCCATGATCATGCCCATGATGCCGCCGAAGGCCGTGCCCCAGAAGAACATGGCGACGATGATGACCATCGGGTGGAGCCCGGTCGCGTCACCCATGATCTTGGGCGTCAGCAGGTAGCTCTCGATCGACTGAACCACGGCGATCACCGCCAGCACCGCGAGCACCAGACTCGCGCCTCCCTCGGGCTGGAAGTAGGCGAGGGGAATGGTGACGACGAATCCGACCATCGCGCCCAGGTAGGGAACGATATTGAGAAAGCCGAGAGTCAACCCGAGCACGAATCCGAACTTGAGTCCAACCAGCGCGAAGCCCGTCGCGTAGAGCAGGCCCTGAAGAAAGGCGATCACCAGCTGGCCCCGGAAGAAGACCACGACGATGTTGACGAACTCGGTGATCAGGAAGATCACGTCGTCGCGCCGGTCCTTCTTGAGAAACGGTAGCAACACCTCGAGCCGCTGCTTGTCGAAGGAAGGCACGAGGAGGAAGAAGGCGAAGTAGACAGGCGCCACGGCCCAGCCGGCGAGACCTCCCAGGCGGCTCATCAGCCCGGCGCCGGCCGAGAAGGTACTGGCGATGACGGACCGCGCGGCGTGGGCGATCGACTGCGAGTTCTCGCTCACCGCCGCGCGCAGCTTCTCGCCCGTCGGCCCGGCCATGAACTCCTCGACCTCCGGCCACCGGGCTTCCGCCTGGACTCGCGCCGACTCCCACCAGCCGGGAAGTGCCTGGGCGAGATCGACGATCTCTCGGATCAGCATCTTGCCGAAGAACCACGCCAGGGCACTCAGCGGGACGATTATGGTGAGCAGAAGGACGATGAGAGCCAGGAGCCGACTGAGCCGAAGCCGACTCTGCAGCCAGTCGTGGTACGGATTGCACACCATCGCCATGATCCCGGCCACGGCGAGCGGCAGGAAGACATTGGCGAACTTGCCGAAGAAGGCCGCCAGCAGCCAGATGATCGCCCCGGCCGCCGCGAGCACGGTGACCAGACCGAGCACCGTCACGGCGGTGGCGATGATCTGCTGCTGACGCGGACTGAACTCGATCATCGGGCTCTGGCCGCGAATCCTACCAGCTGGGTGCCGCTACAATCTCGGCACCGATGAAGCGTCGAGCGTCCACGAGGGGAGGCGATTGCGCGAGCTGCTGGTAGTCGGTGCCGGCGGGTTCGTCGGCGCGGTCGCCAGGTACTGGCTCTCGGGCTGGGTTCACCGCTGGAGTGGCGCCGGCTTCCCCTGGGGGACCCTGGCGGTCAATCTCCTCGGTTGTACGCTCCTCGGTGCCCTGATGGCACTGGCCGAGACCAGGCTGGCCGTGACACCCGAGGCACGGCTGTTTCTCGCCATCGGAGTGCTCGGCTCGCTCACCACCTTCTCTACCCTGAGCTTCGAGACTCTCGAGCTGCTGCGCCGCTCCGCCTACCTGGCGGCACTGGCGAACACAGCCGGGAGCCTGCTGCTGGGGATCGCCGCGGTGATCGCGGGTCACCTGGCGGTGCGCTGGCTGATCGGATGAGCGGAAGGCGGAACGGATGAAGATCGAAGGCGAGGGGCAGCTCCTGAGAGTGTTCGTGGGTGAGAGCGATCGGTGGCGTGGCGAGCCGCTCTACCAGGCGATCGTCGGCCGGGCACGCGAAGAGGGTCTGGCCGGCGCCACGGTCCTGCGGGGAATGGCCGGATTCGGCGCCCACAGTCGCATCCACACCTCGAACATCCTCCGGCTCTCGGAAGATCTGCCGGTGGTGATCGAGATCGTCGATCGGCCCGAGCGCATCGCCGACTTCATCCCCCGGCTCGACGAGATGGTCGACGAGGGAATGATCACGCTCGAGAAGGTCCACATCATCGCCTACCGCCACGGCGCCGGGTCGCGGCTGCGATCCGACTGACCGGCAGCGCGCCCGGCGCCGCGCTGCGGTAGGCTCGGTCCGAATCTGCATGAAGATCCTCAGGATCAAGTCGGTGATGACGCCGTTCCCCTGGTCGGTGGACCGGCGTGCCACCGCCTCGGAGGCCGAGGCGATGATGCGGGATCATCGGATTCGCCATCTGCCGGTGAAGGACGGGGACCGTCTGGTGGGCGTCATCAGCGCGGAGGACCTGCGCCGGGCGGCCGAGCCGGAGCCGATCGTCGAGGCGATCATGCACGCCGACCCGTACGTGGTGCCGCTCGACACGGCGCTCGAGGGTGTGCTCCTCCACATGGCCGACCACCACCTCGAGTGCGTCCTGGTCACCCGGGAGGACCGGCTCGCCGGAATCTTCACGGTCGTCGACGCCTGCCGAGCCTTCGCCCGCGACCTGCGGTCACAACGCCCCGACGGAGACGATGCCGCCTAACGCGGAGGAACTGGACATGCGACGCGAGCTCAGCTATTGGACCCTGGCTCTGACCCTGGTCACGACGATCGCCATGGCGTCGGAGGTGGCGGATCTCGGGAGCCTCGACTGCCCGAACTCCGGAGCCGCGGAAGCTCAGGAGGCGTTCATCCGCGGCATGCTGCTGCTCCACAGCTTCGAGTACGTCGACTCGCGCGAGGCCTTTCGCCAGGCGCAGGCGATCGATCCTGACTTCGCTCTCGCCTACTGGGGCGAAGCGATGACCCATAACCATCCCCTCTGGCGCCAGCAGGACCGCGAGGCGGGCCTGGAGGCGCTCTCACGCTACGCACCGACGGCCGACGCTCGAGCCGCGAAGGCGCCGACCGAGCGCGAGGCCGCCTATCTGGCCACCCTCGACGTCCTCTACGCAGAGGGAGACAAGGTGAGCCGCGATATCGCGTACTCGCAGGCCATGGGCGAGCTCGCCGCCAGGTATCCGGACGACATGGAGGCCCGCGCCTTCTATTCCCTGTCGATTCTCGGAACGACGCAGGGCGACCGCGACTTCGCCACCTACATGCGGGCCGGAGCCGTGGCCGAGGAGGTCTTCGCCGCCAACGGCAGGCACCCGGGCGCCATCCACTACATGATCCACTCCTACGACGACCCGATCCACGCCCCGCTGGGCCTACGCGCCGCCCGAGTCTACAACGAGATCGCTCCGGCCGCTTCCCACGCCCAGCACATGATCTCCCACATCTTCGTCGCCCTCGGTCGCTGGGGAGACTCGGTCCAGTCGAACATCAACGCCTACGAGGTGTCGAAGGCGCGGCGAGAGGACAAGGGGCTGCCGGTCGACTCGCTCAACTACCACGCTCTTCACTGGTTGCAGTACTCGTACCACCAGCTCGGCCAGCTCGACAACGCACGCCGCGTTCTCGACATGATGCGGGGCTACGTCGAGGAGAGCGGTAGCCCTCGCGCCGCTTGGCACTGGGCGGTCATGCGGGCGATGTGGAACATCGAGACCGCCGGCCCCGACATGCCGCCGGCGATCTCGCGGGACGCCCTCGAGCTGGGCGGTGCCTCGCAGGATCTGTTCGGCGAAGGCTACGTCGCGGTTCGTGCCGGGGACGCCGAGACCGCGACGGTGGCGCTCGCCGCGCTCGGAGAGCTGATGGAGACCCGCCAGGCTGCCCACGAGGCCGACGGAGGCGCCTACAACGCGGCCTACGAGGGCTCGATCGCCGTCGCCGAGGTGCTGGCCGGGAGCCTCGCGGCCCTCATCGCACTTCACGAGGAGAGGACGGAGGACGCCCTCGCCCTCCTCGAGGAGGCCACGGCGATCGAAGGAGCCCGCCCGCTCGAGTACGGCCCTCCGGACATCGTCAAACCGTCCCACGAGATCTACGGTGAAGTCCTCGCCTCCCTCGGCCGCCACGTGGAGGCGGCGGCGCAGTTCGAGGCGGCGCTGGCGCGGGCCCCTCGGCGAACGCGCTCCCTGCTCGGCCTGGCCGGTGCGGCGGCGGCGAGCGAAAACGACGGGGTCCTGGCGTCGACCTGCGCCGAGCTCGCCCGCATTCTCGCCGGGCGCGACGCGGCCGGGCCGGCGGCCGACATGTGCGCTACGATAGCCGCGGGCGTCGCACCCTGAGGCGCTGAAGCGGTCGGCATTCGTGTCGATCGGCGTGGCCCCCGATCGGACCGTCGAGTCTCAGGAAGGGAAGCTCAGGAAGGGGAGATGATCGACACCCGATCGGTCATTTCGCTCACCGCGGCGACGACGTCCGCCGTCCCGCCCGATCCGTCCCCGGGCAGTCCGTCCCAGAGCGCCACCAGGTGGAGCCTCTCGACACCCCAGGCGAGAGCGCGGTCGAGGAGCCACCGACCATGTCGGCCGTAGAGGCCCAGTCCCTCGCCGGGGCGGTAGTCCCCCGGCATCACCTCCAGGCCGGCGGCCGCGGCGACGACCTTCCTGTAGCGTTCCTCCCAGCCGGTCCCCGACGGCGCCACCGACTCGGCCAGAAAGGCGTCCTCGTCCTGCGGGAGAAGCACCGACACCGGAGTGTCCCAGCCCAGGCAGGCCTCGGCGAAGATCAGATCACCGCCGGCCGCACCACCGCACAGTCCGTGGTCCCGCGGTCCGGCGTCCAGCTCCCTGAGAGCGTCGAACATCCGCCGGGCGACCAGCCCGTCCATCGTGGCCGGAAAGCGCGGCACCTCCCGATCGAGCCGATCGACCATGTGGCCGGTGAACAGCAGTACGCGTCGCGGTACGTCGGCTGTCTTGAGGCTCAAGGGAGCCTCTCTCGGGGTGGATCGAAGGCCGGTGCGAAGTGCACTTCGCGCATCTGCTTCGCCGCCGCGCGGCGCCCGATCTCGTAGAGATCCTCGGTGGTCTCGGAGTTGTCCATCTCGCGCAGCCGGTCCAGCTTGGGAACGAACTCGGGCAGCCCGATCTCCTCCAGCGCCTCCGGCTCGAGCCAGACCTGGTAACGCAGGTAGGTGAGCAGCGGCTCGGGGGTGAGGAGGTCGTCCCCGAGATTGCCGATCTCGCTGTCGATCGTCTCCGCCAACGGCGAGCGCGACATGTACTGCAGCATCACCTGTCCCAGCCAGCTCCCGTCCTCGATCAGCATGTCGGGCACGTGCTTGGCGACGTCCCACAGCTTCGCCGTCTTCACGTCGTGGATGTCGTGCTTCTTCTTGTAGATGCCGGTCCCGAGCGACGTCAGCAGGAGTTTGTCCTCTCCCGTCTCCCAGTGGAACGGGAAGCCCTTGAGCGTCGCCACCAGGAAGAGCTGCAACGCCGGATTGTTGGCCATGCTCACACCGCCGTCGACGAACGCGGCCCGCTCGTCCATGCCGACGTCGAGGACCTTGGGCTCGAAGTAGCTGGGCGCCGCCCCGCTGGCGCGGATGGCGTTCTTGAGAAGAATGTGGCGGTTGTACTCGTAGTACTTGCCGTTCGGGTGATTGAGGATCGGCCAGGTGCTCTCGGTGTCGGCCCGCTTGGCGACGATGCAGGCGCCGCAGGTGAGCGACGGATCGTCGAGGGCCACATCGCCCACCGCGACGTCGATCACCTCGGACAGCGGCGTGTCGTGGTACTTGTTCGCCCACTGCCGCCAGGTGAGCTTGCTAAAGACACCCTTCCCCATGCCGACGTAGATCCGCTTGAGCTCGGCGGTCGTCTTTCCGGTGATGAGAATGCCGGCGATGAGCGATCCGGTGCTGGTGCCGCCGATCAGGTCGAAGTAGTCGCGCAGTACGAGATCGGGCTTGTCGTAGCGCTCGCGCAGCATCGTCTCGAGGTGCTCGAGGAAGCCGACCGTGATGCAGCCGCGCAGCCCGCCACCGTCTAGTGACAGGATCCGCTTCGGTCCGTCCGACGTCAGTCGCTCCAGGAGATCCACCGTCCCCACCTCTCGGTCACCGTGATGTCCAGTCTCGGTCGAGGTGATTGTACCGGCCGACCTCGGGTAATATTCCGCCGCTGTCCATCACGGACCGACACCCGATCAAACGGAGGAGCGAACATGACCTACCTTTCACGCACAGCCGCCGCCGCGGTGGTCTTCGCGGCCGGCACCTTCACCAGCCTCTCCCTCGAGGCGCAGGACCTTCATCCGTCCCGCCGCCCGAGCCCGATGGGGATCGCCCGCATCTCCCTCGACGACACATACGTCAAGGTGCACTACAGCCGCCCGTACAAGCGCGGCCGCGACAACATCTTCGGCACCGAGGAGAGCGAGGCGCTCGTACCCTACGGCAAGGTCTGGCGCACCGGCGCGAACGAGGCGACCGAGATCACTCTCACCGGCGACCTGACGGTCGGCGGCGAGCTCCTGCCCGCCGGCACCTACTCGATCTTCACCGTCCCGGGAGCGGAGTCCTGGAGCGTCCACTTCAACTCGACTCTGGGTCTCTCCGGCACCGGCATCTTCGCCGACGGTCAGTTCACGCCCGTCGACCTGCCGGCGAGCGACGTCCTGGTGGTCGAGGCGACGCCGACGACCCTCGAGGAGGAAGTGGACCAGTTCACCATCTCGCTCGAGACGACGGACAGCGGCGCCGATCTCGTCTTCGCCTGGATCACGACCGAGGTCCGGCTCGCCATCGCGACGGGCGGCTAGCGCCGGCCCGCCCTCCCTCGGCGGCGGAGTCTACTGCGCCGCCGCGAGGGCCTCGTCGATCGTATCGACGAAGTCGACGGCCTCGAAGGTCACACCGGTGATCTCGAAGAGGTCGAGCATGGTCTTGGGACAACCGGCCCAGGCCATGCGCGCGTCGCGGGCCCGAACGGCCTCGGAGGCGCGCACCAACTCGCCGAGGCCGCTCGAGTCGAGTGCCGTGAGGGTGCTGAAATCGATGACGATCAGTCGCGCACCGGTTTCGAGAGACCTGGCGATCTCGGAGCGCAGCAGCATGTCGCCGCCGCTGGCGCTCAACGGTCCGACGATCGTCACCACCATCGCGTTGCCGCGAGGGCTGCTGGCGATGGACGTGGGTCGTAGCTGGCTCATGTCGGCGGCCTCGTGGTCCAGGTCTGCGGACCTCTACCTGCCCTTTCTTACCGGGACCTCCAGCAATGTTACAGGCTCGGCGCGGGCGGCTCCCCGCCCGATCGGGTAACATCCGCGCCGGATGAACAGACGACGACGCAGCAAGCCGCAACAACGCCGCCGAGGCGCTCCCCCACCCGACAGCGTCGAGCAGATGTTCACCGGAGCCGTCCCCCAGGACGAGCAGCTCGCGGATGTCTCGTTCGCCGACCTGGGACTGAGCGAGGCGATCGTCGCATCGCTCAACGGCCTCAACTTCAAGCACCCCACGCCGATCCAGGCCGGCGTCATCCCGGTCGCCCTCGGCGGGGCGGACATCGTCGGACTCGCCCAGACCGGCTCGGGAAAGACCGGAGCCTTCAGCCTCCCGCTCGCCGAGAGGCTGCGCCACGGCAGCCGTGTACGGGGACTGATACTCAGCCCGACGCGTGAGATCGCCCTCCAGACCCAATCGTTCCTCCACGTCGTCGGACAGGATCACGAGCTCGAGACCGTGCTCCTGATCGGCGGCGTCAAGATGGGGCCCCAGATCGACGCGCTGCGCCGCAATCCCGACATCGTGGTCGCCACGCCCGGCCGGATGTGGGACCACTACGAGCGCCGCAACCTGAAGCTCGACGCCATCGAGCACGTGGTGCTCGACGAAGCCGACCACATGCTCGACCTCGGCTTCCTGCCGCAGATCCAGCGGATCCTCGAGGCGCTGCCATCCAAACGTCAGACGATGATGTTCTCGGCCACGATGCCGCCGCAGATCGAGAGCATCGCCAGTCGCTTCATGCACTCGCCGGAGCTGATAGACCTGCGTCCGGAGCACCGAACGGCCGAGGGCATCGAGCACCGCCTCTATCTCATCCGACCCAACGACATGCGCCGCTGCCTGCTCGCCCTGGCCGAGGAGGAAGAGGGCAGCATGCTCATCTTCCTGCGCCGCAAGGTAGACACCGAGTGGACCTACCGCCATCTCAAGGAGGCCGGGCACTCGGTCGAGAGGATCCACTCGGATCGCAGTCAGAGCCAGCGGGTGGACGCGCTCCAGGGGTTGCGCCAGGCGAAGCACCGGATTCTCCTGGCCACCAACATCGCGGCCCGGGGCATCGACATCCCGAAGATCGAGCACATCGTCAACTTCGGCATGCCCGATACGGTCGAGGACTACATCCATCGCGCTGGTCGCACCGCCCGCGGGGCTCTCGAAGGGACCGTCTCGACCATCGCCACCTGGAAGGACAAGGAGACCATTCGCCAGGTCGAGAAGGCGGTCGGCCGTCCGCTGCCGCGCTGCACCATCGAAGGTATCGAGCCGTGGCAGGAGGCGAAGACCCGCATCCGCGGTCGCGAGCGGATCCGCCGCAAACTCCTCTGAGGCGGGCCCCTTGAAGGCAGCACGTCTCGTCGTCGGACTTCTCGGAGCGCTCGTTTCCCTGGAGCCGGCGCTCGGCGACGCCGGCTTCGTCCAGAGCGAGACGGACGCCTACACACGCTACGAGTTGCTCGCGCCCTCGTCCGCCTCGTTCCGCATCGTCTACGACATCACCGCCACCGCCCCCGGTGCGCGGTACTACTTCAACCCCGTGCGCATCGGCTCGGAGCCGACGGTTCACGGGGTCACCGACCTGTCGACCGGGAGACCTCTCGAATGGGCGCTGGTCGACGTCGAGACGGCTCGCCAGGACGGCCTGCGGACGGCGCACGAGGGGATGTTCATCCGCGTGTCGCTGGCGAGGCCGGTGCCCGAGCGCGCGGGGCAGGGAAGGATTCGCATCGACAAGACCTACCGCGATCCGTCGAGCTACACGGCGCAGGGCGACTCGATCGTCTTCGAGCGGGCGCTCGGCGTGAAGCGCAACGCCGTCGTGCTGCCGGCGGACTACGAGCTCGTCGGATGCAACTATCCCTCGCAGGTCGACACGGAGGCCGACGGCAGGATCCGGATCTCGTTCATCAACCGGGGCCCCGGAGCCGTTTCCCTGCGCCTGGCCGCCCGACGCCTTCCGGAGCGGTCGTCCCACGTGCCGACGCCGAAGGCGGGCGCCATCGAACGGCGCGACCCGGTCTCGCGTGAGGTGCCCGCGAGCGCCCGGGTCGACTTCGAGATGTCCGAACGGGCCTTCGAGAACAGGGACATCGTCTACTTCCTCCAGCAGCCCGAGACTCACTCCTTCCGTCTCTACCACGACTACACGGAGACTCGCCCGGGAGTCGACCGGTACCTCAACGTGGTGCGGCCGGGCAGTCGCGCCACCGACCCCTCGGCACTGGTGCTCGATACCGGCGAGACGCTCGAGGTCGAGACCCTTCGAGGGACGGCGATCACCGAGCGTGGCATCGATCTCGGGTTCCCGCCCGACCCCGACACCGAGGTCGTCGCGATCTGGTTCGACCCGGTCCCGGAAGGGGGCTCGACCCGAATCAGGATCGAGGAGACCTATACCGACCCCGGTCGGTACGGCCTCGATAGCGGCGAGCTGCTGTGGGACCGGAGCTTCGGGCGGTCCCGCAACACGGTCCTCCTCCCGCCGGGCTGGTACCTGACCCGGAGCTCGATTCCCGCCGTCATCGACCGGGCCGAGTCGGGCGAGATCAGGCTCTGTTTCGAGAACGACCGTCCCGGAACGATCGAGGTCCTTCTCCGCGCCCGCCGCCGCTGACCCGCCTCAGGGCGCCGACCGTCGCGTGTAACGCAACCTCGGCGGGTCTCCGGTGTCGACGAAAGCCAGGTGGAGTCCCCCCTCGGCATCGTCGACGAGCGACGGCATACCGCCGATCAGCTCGGGCATGATGTGCACCGGATGGGCCTCGCCATCGGCGAAGTAGAGTCGTCCCGAACGCGACGTGCCGGCCTGCCAGACGACCATGGGGCCGCCGATCAGGCTCGGCCTGAAGGACGCCTGTCCGATCGCGCCAAAGGGCTCGGCTGGGCCGACCCGGCCGCCGTCGAGTGTGACGTGAACGACTTCGAAGGCCTCCGGACGCTCGGCGTCCTGCTCGGCCCACGCCAGGCGAATCCGACCATCCCGCTCGGCCACGATGGCGACATCGTCGGACATCAGTCCTCGCGATTTCGAGATATTGACCGGCGGCGAGAACGACTCCCCCACCCGGCGAGTGACCAGTTGGATCTCGTAGTCCGTACGCTCGGGACCGCCGTCGCGATAGGCGAGGTAGATGGTGCCCTCCTCGTCGAGGGCGATCCGGGGGTAGTTGATCAGACCCGGGGCCTCGATGCGGACACCGACGGCCGTCGGCGGTAGCTTCTCCACCGGGCCGCGCCGGGCGAGTTGATGGCCCAACACGTCGCTCCAGGCGTAGACGACGTCCTCTCCCAGCGCCGCCACCCGCACGCGCGAGGCGACCGCACCCGGGGCGGAGACCGTCTCCGGAGCCGCGAGCGGCTCACCCGAAGGATCGAGCCGGACCGATCGGATCAACGGCTCGGGCGGGTCCTGCGCCTCGTAGGCGAGGACCCAGCCGCTGCTGGTCGCGGCGACGGCGGGTCGTCTGGGATTCGGCAGGGAGTCTTCGACATACCGAACCGGGCCGATGCAACCGTCGACCACGACCGTGTAGGCGACGTAGTTCGCCCGTCGATCGGTCTCCTGCCACGCAATCAGCACTCGGCGATCCCTGGCCGCTATCGACGGCATGAACGCGGCGGCCAAGGGTGACGAGAGCGGTTGCGAGGAGACGAACTGGGACTCCGGCTCGAGCTCGAGGTCGCAGCCCTCCGAGGCACCGACCTCGTTCGCCGCCACCGGCAAGGCCGCCAGGGCGAGTACAGCGCCGAGACACTCCGAGAACCGAGGGAACACTCTCCGAGAATACTCGCCCCCGTCGGGCGAGCAGTGATCCCGACCCGCGGAGACCCTCGAGGAGGAGCGGCCTGCTGCAAGGCGTCAGCGAGCTCTTCTAGTCCAGGTAACCGAGTGCCCGCAGGGCGTTCACGGTCTGCTCGTCCATCTCGGCCTCGGAGGTGGTCAGCTTCCGGCCCATCGCCAGGCGGGCCTCTATCTGGAGCGCCAGGTAGCGTGCCCTCACCGGAGCCTCGAGAGTCAGGCTGCGCGTCTCTCCGGGATCCTCGGCCAGGTTGAAGAGCTGGCTCACGACCAGCCCGTCACCGGGATACCGTTCGATCAGCTTCCAGTCCCCGGCGACGACACTGGCGAAGGGCTTGCCGTCGAGGTGGAGATAGGAAAATACCGCCGGCGCTGTCTCCTCCACTCCGGCCTCGAGATACGGCAGCAGAGACCTGCCCTCCACGCCCTCGAGAGGCTCCAGGCCGGCGAAATCGAGGATCGTCGGCAACAGATCCACATGCTGCACCAGCGCGTCGACTCTTCCTGCCGTCTCCTGACCGGGAGCACGGATCAGCAGCGGGATGTTGAGGTTCGAATCGTGCAGATCCTTGCCGTGTTCCCACTTGCCGTGGTCGAGGAATTCCTCTCCATGATCGGAGACGAAGATCACCAGCGTCTCGTCGAGCAGACCGCGCTCCTCGAAGAGCTCCAGGAGCTCGCCGAAGACGACGTCGGCGTAGTAGATCTCGGCGTCGTAACGGGCCCGTATGTGGTCGAGAATGCGCTCACGCTCCTCGCCCTCGAGCCTCGCGGTACGCGACTTGCTCAGCGGCTTTTCGAGATCGAGATCGCCGTGGCTCGGGTCGTCGTAGCGGGTCCGGTACTCACCCGGCGCGGCGTAGGGAGTGTGTGGGTCGATGGTATGGACCCAGAGGAAGAAGGGGCGATCCGTGTCGCGCTTCCCGAGCCAGCCGCGGATCTCGGCCAGGGCGTCGTCCGCGCTCGACTCCCACAACTCCCGGAATCTCTCGAAACCCTGCGCGAAGCCGAAGCGAGCGAAGACGTTCGGATTCTGGGCGATACCGAAGGTCTCGTAGCCCTGCGACGCCAGGAGCTCTGCCAGAGTCGTCGCCTCCTCCGCCAGGACATCGGCCCGTTGATTGGTGTCATGGGCGAGCGGCCACAGGCCGGTCATGACCGAGGCCATCGAAGCGCGAGTCCACGACGACTGGGAGATCGCCGAATCGAAGACCGTGGCCCGCTCGGCCAGCCTGTCGAGGTTGGGCGACACGTCCCTCTCATACCCGTAGATACCGAGATGATCGGCGCGCAGCGCGTCGACGACGTAGAGCAGGACGTTGCCGCCGCGTCCGGAACCTGTCGCGCGAGCGGGTGCCGCGCCAGAAGGTGCCGCTCCCGTCGGAGCGCCGGACAGCCGCTCCGGAACCTGGATCGAGGGGGAGGTGAGGATCACATCAGCGCCGGCGGAACCGAGCCGCTCCGGGAGGATCGCCTCGAGCGACAGGCGAACAACGCTCGATCCGTACGGTCCGAGATCGACGCTCACGTCGCGGTCCGCCTCGACGAAGCTCGCCAGCGTGATCGGCTCCTCGCCGTCCTGCTCGAGAATCACCCGCAGGTCGCCGGGACCCGCCGCTCCGAAGGCGATCTCGGCGATGTCGAGTGTCGCCTCCTCCGGTAGCTGGAGGTGATAGTCGATCCGTGTCCCGGCCGGAAGGATCAGACCGTCGCCGCCGGCGGT
This sequence comes from Candidatus Multivoradales bacterium, assembly GCA_965223875.1. Classification (GTDB taxonomy): domain Bacteria; phylum Acidobacteriota; class Thermoanaerobaculia; order Multivoradales; family JAHEKO01; genus CBDCXS01. Next base: position 2,231,788 of record OZ245024.1, read on the forward strand.
ACGCCGTGGATCGTCGGGCTGGCGGGTTTCCTCGCGGAGAACCTCGAGAGTGCTCCAGGCGATCGCTTCGGCGCTGTCGTTCGCTCCGGGCGGCTGGAGCGTCAGCGCGAGCTCGTTGTCGCCCGAACGAAGAGCCCCCTCCGGGGCGCGGAACGAGTAGGACTCCGCCCGCCGCAGGACCCGCTTTCTCCCCAGGACCCTGCCGTTGACCGATACCTCGAGCCGCCGCCCGACCGCGTCGCTTCCCGTCAGCGGTCGCCCGTTCAGCCGCAGGACCACGGCACCGGAACCCGAGACCCGGAAACGGAGTGTCGCCCGGCTCGCGGCGATGGCGGACATTCCCGCGCGGCGGTCGAAAACCTGGTGGAGCCAGCCCGATCCGAGCTGCCAACGCGCCTCGGGCATACCGAGCGGTACCACGACGGTGTCCGACCTGACGTCGGCCAGAGGCAGGCCCTCGACGAGATCGAAGACCTCGACCCGGCGCGCGCAGGCACCGGCCAGCAGGCCCGAGAGGGCCACCGCCAGTGCCACTGCGGCTCTTGTGTCGCGCTTCCTCATTGCAGGTAGCCGAGGGCCCGCAGAGCGTTCTCGGTCTCCTCGTCGAGCTCCGCTTCGGAGGTGGTCAGCAGCCGCTCCTCTTTCGCTCGCGCTTCGATCAGCCGTTCCAGGTAGCGGGCGAGGATCGGTCTCTCGAGCACCAGGTTCCGGGTCTCGGCCGGATCTTCGCTTCGGTCGTACAGGCGAGTGAGCACTAGGCCCGGACCCTCCAGGCGCTCGATCAGTTTCCAGTCACCGTCGACGACGGCGAGGTGCGGTCGGCCCTCCAGGTCGACAAACGAGAAGGCTGGTATCTGGCGGCGGCCGGCGGCGGCCGGGCTGCCGACCAGCGGCAGCAGGGAGCGACCCTCGACGTGCCCGGGCACCGCGATTCCGAGGTAGTCGAGGACCGTCGGCAGAATGTCGATGTGCTGGACGACATCCTCCACCCGCTCGCCCCGGCCGCGATCGGGGAAGCGGATCACCAGCGGCACGTCGAGCGTCTCGCTGTTCAGGTTGTGTCCGTGGGTCCAGCCGCCGTGCTCCTGGAACTCCTCTCCGTGGTCGGAGACGAAGACGATCATCGTCTCCTCGAGCAACCCACGCTCCTCGAGCCCGGACAGGAGAAGCCCGAAAGACCGGTCGTTCGCCGCGATCTCGGCGTCGTAGAGATTGGTCAGATGGCGTACCACCCGTGCCATCCGCTCGGCGGACCAATCCGTGGTGTCTTCCCGGGTCGGCGGACGCTTGAGCTCGAGCGGCTCGCCGTCGAGATCGTCGAAGAGCTCGCGGAACTCGGGCGGCGGCACATAGGGATCGTGAGGGTCGACAGGATGGAGCCAGGCGAAGAAGGGTCTCTCGTCAGTCCCTCGATCGAGCCAGCCGAGAAAGGTGTCGGTCGCCTTGGCCGCTCCGCCACGCGTCATCTTGGTGTAGTTCTCGAACCCCTGCGCGAAGCCGAACACCGGAAAGACGTTGTGGTTGAGAACGATTGCCATGGTCAGGTAGCCCTGCTCCTGAAGCAGCTCCGCAAGCGTAACGGCCTCCGGCGCCAGAACGTCCTTGCGCCCGTTGGTGGCATGACTCATCGGCCAGAGCCCGGTGAAGACCGAGGCCATCGAGGCACGCGTCCAGGAGGACTGGCCGACCGCGTTGTCGAAGACCGTGGCGTCCGCGGCGAACCGATCGAGCTCCGGGGAGACGGGACGGCGATATCCGTAGACGCCGAGATGATCCCGCCGCAGCGTGTCGACGACATAGACGAGCACGTTTCGACGCTCGGTCGGCCGGGGACTCGTCTCGGAGGCCGCCGGAGATGGCGCATCGGGCTTCGCCGCGACAACGACCGGCGACTCTATCGCCAGGCCGGAGAAAGTCGTCGCGTCCGAGGCTCCGACCGCCTCGAGCGACAGTCGTACGACCCGTCCCCCGAACTCGGTCAGATCCACCCGCAGGCCGCGGCTCGGCGCCGCGAATCGACCGAGGGTGACCGGCTCGACGCCGTCCTCGCCCAGCTCGACCATCAGCTCACCCCCGCTGCCACTCCCGAGCGAGAGCTCCCCGATCCGCAGGCTCGCGTCCTCCGGCACCCGGAGGTGATAGTCGAGACGCTGGTTTGCCGGCAGCAGCAGTGTCGATTGATCCGATCGGTAGCGCGGCGAGTCGATCCGTGTCTCCGTTCGCCGCTCCACGCGAAGCTCGAACCAGCCGAGGGTCGGCGGCAGACCGCCTCCGGCTACGGCCGACCAGCGAATCGTGAGCTCGTTCGTCCCGGCGACCAGAGCCATCGCCGGTACCTCGAACGCGTACCATCTAGGCTCCCTCCGTACCGCCGCGCTTCCGACGGTACGACCGTTCACCATGATCTGGAAGCGGGAGTGCTCCGACCCCCAGTCGCCGAAGGGCCGACCCCGCAGGCGCAACGTCACGTCGGCCGCCTCGGCCATGCGGAATCTGAGCGTCGACTCCGGCTCCCCCTGCAGGGCGAACATCACTCCCCACCGTCGACTCCACGACTCAGAGGCCCAGCCCCGGGCAAGATGCCACCGGAACTCCTGGGCGCCCAGGTCGATCGACGGGATCTCCCGCCGCACGTCGGCGAAGGGAAGACCGGCACCGAGATCGAAGACGGTGACCCGGGGGTCTTCTCCACACCCCGATACGAGGCCGATCGCCAGAGCGAGGGCTCCGAAGCCGAGAAGCGGCTGGCTGGTTCGGCGGAAGCTCATCAGGGGGCGACGACCAAGTGGCTCCGTATCTTACCGACGCGCGAGCGCGTTCGCCGCCCGGTCAACCGACGCCACGACGACGCAGCAGGAAGGCGCGCCCGCGCGGCGAGAGACGGTAGCCGATCTCGAGGCTCTACCGGATCCCTGATGAGCCAGCCCTGAGCGACACCGGGATGCGACTGCCATCCGCCCATCGCCTTGACAACCGGCAGACGCAGCTGGGATCCTGCCTCCAGGCATGGACCGGAAAGGGACATCGTCGGGCCTTCGGCTCGTGGCGCTTCTTGCCGCCGCCTGCCTCGTCCTGCCGCTCGGTGCCTCCCTCGAGGCTATCGAGCACCTCGGACATCACGCCGAGGCGGGTGACTTCGTTCACTCGGAAGCCTCCCATCCGGACGCCGCACCCCATCTCGAGCGCGAGGAGCATCTTTCCTCGGAGAGCTGTGTCGTCTGCGCCCACGGTTCGACGGGCGGCGCCACGGCATGGGCCACCGAGTCCAGTTCGGCGTTCGAGACCGAGCGGGTCGCATGGGAGCTCAAAGCCTCCCTCGCCTCCGCCTCCCGGACTGCATGTCCGGCTCGCGCGCCGCCGGCGTGACCCACTGAGGTCACGTCAGAAGAGACGGTAGCTCGCCCGGCGAGCTGCCAAACGCGCCGCCGACCTCCGGCGCCTCGTGCGCGGCACGAGCCGCGCGCTCGGAGAACGGAGCATGAGATGCATTTCAACAAAGCTGTGATCGTCGCATTCGCGACGTTTCTGTCAGCGCTATCCCCGCTGTCCGCCCAGCAAGCCAACGACGTCACCGGGACTCTCGAGGGTCGCGTCCTGACGACCGGCGGTACGCCCGCCCTCGATGCAACCGTCAGTCTGCTCGAGCTCAGCCTGAAGACCACTGTCGATGACCAGGGCCGATTCGCTTTCGTCGACCTTCCCACCGGCACCTTCTATCTGGACGTCCGAAGCACCCGACACGGCCAGGCGGTCGTAGCCATCGAGATCACGCCCGGCGAACCGACGCGGATCGAGGTGACCGTCGACCTCGCGGTCCATTCAGACGAAATCGTCGTCTCCACGACGGCCGACCCCCGACACGCCTCACAGCTCTTCCAACCCGTCGGAGTGCTCTCCGGCGAGGAGTTGATCGAGAAGCTCGAGATGTCGATCGGCGACACCCTCGCCAAACAGCCCGGCGTCTCCTCGTCCTACTTCGGTCCTGGTGCCGGCCGTCCGATCATCCGAGGTCTGGGCGGTGACCGCGTTCGCGTGCTCAAGGACGGACTCGGCAGTGGAGACGCCTCGGACACCAGTCCGGACCACGCCGTCAGCATCGACCCGCTGTCGGCCGAGCGAATCGAGATCGCACGCGGTCCGGCAACGCTTCTCTACGGCAGCGCCGCGATCGGCGGGGCGGTCAACATCCTCACCAACGCCGTCCCCGAGAGCCTCCCCTCATCCGGGATCACCGGCGACGTTGCGCTACGCGGTGGAAGCGTGGCCAACGAGAGGTCCGGCTCGCTCAAGCTCGACGGGAGCGCGGGTAGCCGCATCGCCTGGCACGCCGAGGCCTTCGCCCGGCAGACAGACGACTACGACATCCCCTCGGACGCCGTCCTCGGCGCGGAGGAAGAGAACGAAGAGGAAGGACATGAGGAGGGACACGAAGGGGAAGAACACGAAGAGGAGGAGAACCTCTCGCCGGGATTCCTGCCCAACAGCTCCATCGAGTCCAGCGGCGCGACGCTCGGCTTCTCCTGGGTAGGCGACAAGAGCTTCCTCGGCATCGCGGCCACTGGCTACGACACCGACTACGGCGTGCCAGGCGTTGGTCACGGCCACGAGGGCGAGGAGGAGCACGAAGGCGAGGAGGAGCACGAGGACGAAGAGGAAGAAGAGGAAGAAGAGGACATCCGTATCGACCTGCGCCAGCGCCGAATAGACCTCAAGGGCGGCTGGAAGGAGCTCGGTGGTTTTGTCGATCGCCTGCAGCTACGCATCGGTGCTACCGACTACGAGCACATGGAGCTCGAGGGCGACGAGATCGGCACGACGTTCACCAACGAGACCCTGGAGGCTCGCCTGGAGGCTGTTCAGAAGCGTAGCGGTCCCTGGCACGGCAGCTTCGGCATCCAGTTCGGCGACCGGGACTTCTCGGCCATCGGAGAAGAGGCGTTCACACCACCCTCGATGACCGAGAAGTGGGCCCTGTTCGCCTTCGAGGAGCTTGACAAGAAGACCTGGCGCTTCCAGGCCGGGGCCAGGCTGGAGAGCCAGGATGTCGAGGCTGAGGGCAATCCTTCACGCAGCGACACGGCCGTCTCGGCCTCTCTCGGCGCCATCTGGGCGCCGGCCGAGACCCACTCGCTGTCGATCAACGTCGCCAGCTCGGCCAAGCTCCCCAACGCCGAGGAGCTCTACTCGTTCGGACCCCACCTGGCAACGGGCACCTTCGAAATCGGCAACCCCGACCTGGAGACGGAGCGCAGCCTGGGTGTCGACCTCCGGCTGCGCGGGGACTTCGAACGCTGGGGCGGCACCATCAGCGCCTTCTACAACGACTTCTCCGATTACATCTACCTCGGCCTCACCGGCGAGGAGGAGGACGGTCTCGATATCGGTCGCTACGTTCAGTCGGATGCCGAGTTCATCGGGCTCGAGGCCGAAGCGCACATCGAGCTCCTGGAGCACGATCCGCACCATCTCGAGCTCGACCTGATGGGCGATCTCGTTCGGGCCGAGCTCGCCGACGGCGACAAGATCCCCCGCATGCCGGCGGCGCGGCTGGGTGGTGGGTTGCGCTACCGCAGCGAGCGCTGGTCGGCCTCGACGACGGTGACCCACAACTTCGAGCAGGACCGCGTTTCGGAGGCGGAGGGCGAGACTCCGACCCCGAGCTCGACACTGGTCGGCGCTTCCCTTGGCTACCGCTTCTTCACCACCGGCACAGTCCACCACATCGAGCTGGTCGGAACCAACCTGACCGACGAGGTGGCACGTGTCGCCACCTCTTTCCTGAAGGACGAGATCGTGCTGCCGGGACGCAACATCGCCCTCAACTACCGGCTGTCCTTCTGAGGACACCGTCGGGGCGACTCTGCGACCAGTGGACAGCGTCGATATCGTCGGAGGCCATGTAGCGCCGTTCCAGAACGCATTTGACATGCTCGGACGGTGCCGATGAGGATCCAGAACCGACCTTGTCCGGTGGCTGGGACTGTCTGAGCGCGCCTGGGTCGTGGGAGTGACAGCTCCGTTGGTGAATGGTGCCGCGGCTTACCCGCTGTGCTGAGCTTTCGGCCGGAGCCTTCGGTGTCCGGACCCAACGTGCTGCTCATCGTGTCGCATAGGACAGCTAGGCCAGGCGAGAGCCACCATTCGACGACGAGACTCCTCTCATCGATCCTCGCTGGTCCTCGCGTTCAAGCCGCCCGACGAGCTACAGCGAGACGAGCCAGGCAGACGGGCTAGACTTCCGGGACCGTTCGCCGTCGAGGGTGGAATCGAGTTCCTCGTGTTTGCGACGCTACACTCGACGAGTATCCGACCCCAGCTACCGCCCCGCGAACCCTTGCAGAGAGACGATTCCAGCCAACGGCAGCCTGTCCCGCGGTCTGTCCTCTACCTGCTGGGCGCCGTCGGCGCCGCCATCCTCACGGCATCTGTCCGGTTCGTCGTCTGGTCCAACGAGCAGACGCAGTACTTGATCTGGCACGACACCTGGCGCTTTTTCTCCAGGCTGCAGCAGAGTGCTCCGCTCTCCGAATACCTGTTCCACAACGTTCACGTCTTCGCGTTGCCGAACCTGGTGTTGTACCTCGACGTGGTCCTGGCGTCCGGCACGCTCCGGTTCCTGCACCTGACGACCAATCTGATGGCCGCCGGCATCGGCGTCGCCATCTACTTCCTTCTCAGGCCGAAGCTGTCGACCTCGAGGGTGATGGCGGTCGGGCTCCCTGCGCTGGTAATGTCAGTCTGGATTAGTCCGGCCAACGCCAAGACGTTCAGTTACCACATTCTCGGGATCATCGTCTCGGGATCGCTCCTTTTCGCGCTTCTCGCGGCCAATCTCCAGTCCGCTCTCGCACGCAAAGATCAGTCCACGAAGCGGCGTCGGATTCTGCTCGCGGCGCTCGGCTGCGTCGTCGTCCTCGGCTTCGCCAGCCTGGAGGTCTTCGCCGTCGTCATCGCCGTCCTGACTCTGGGGGCCTTCGCCGATCGTGACCGCGCGCAGAGCACGATGCTGCTAGTGCTCCTGGTGCTGCTGGCCGTCGGATACGCCCTCTACCGCCACCAGAGCGTCGCTTCGGTCGGCCTAGACAGTGGCATGGAGCGCCATTTCTCGGTCGTCGTGCGGAACTCGCTTCTCGGTCTGTACGGCTTCGTCGAGAACATCGCCGTCGGCCACGGGATGGAACGCCCGGCCGCGCGCCATCTGGGACGGCTGTTCGTTCTGGTCGAGCTCGGAACCGTCGCAGCCCTGGGAGTTCGCAAGTTGGTCCTCCGGGAGCCATTCGATCAGGTCTGGCGAGCGTCGCTCGCGCTGAGCTCGTTCGCGCTTCTGTCGTGTGTCTCCTCGGCCTGGCTCAGATACGGAAGCTCGGTCCTGTCGGAACCGGTGGGACGGTACCTTCCCTACGGCATCATCCTTACGATTGCCGCCGCCCTGATCTGCGTCTCCGAAGCGAGTCGCCTTGACCGGGAGGCACCTCCCCGCCTGGCACTGCCGATGCTCGTCGCGATCGCCGCCGCAAGCCTGGCGGCTCTGACCGCGAGACCCACGGCACTGGGGAGCGAGATCGGCGGCAAGCTGGAGATGCCGCTCTTCGCCCAGCAGCCCGGCACGGAGAGACGACTCGGACCGGTCGCGGACGACCCGGCCGCTTTCCGGCGTCGACTGCACCCCTTCCTCGAGAGCGAAGGGCTTTCGGTCTTCTCCTCCGCGGGGTACGGGCTGCTGGGGCGGACGCTGTCGACCGCTGAGCGATCGAGCGAAGGCTGCGAGGTCGTCGCGCAGCGGTTGGTTGACAGACAGGGGCAGAGGATCATGGCCGCCACTGTTCGGCATCCCGACTCGAATGGGGTGTTCGCTCTCGTCGACGAGGACTCCGTCGTCAGATCCTTCGGCTTCCCGCTGCGACCCACGTGGAGGACCGACAGGGTGAGGACGCTGCTGCCTCTTTCGTGGCGACGAATCCCTGACGAGCTGCGGCTGGTCTTCGTCGAAAGCGACGGCACCACGACCGTTCGATATCGTGCCTGCGTTCAGGTCACAACCCCAGCCGGCAATGTGGAATAATGGATACAGAGAGTCGCTATGCCACATGAGGTAGCTGATGTTCTGGAGGTTCAGAATGCGCAGAGTTTCTCTGGTTTCGCTACGAGCGCTCGTCGGATTGTCGTTTCTTACCGGGCCGGCCTTTGGCCAAGGCGGGTTGGGCGACTTCAATTTCATACCTATTGTCGGACCTCATAAGATTCTGGTGGTCGTCGTGGATTACTCAGACGAATCGGATGAGTTCATGTCGCCTGCGGAGGCCTCCACAGTAGCAGGCCTCGCGGAGGGCCTTCTGGACGACTTCAGCTATGGCAAGCTTCAAGCCACCATCACGGTGTATCCAGATGTCATTAGAATGCCTCACGAGACCAGCTGCTACGAACCACCCGGGGAGAATGCCGCAGTACGACTCTACGCTGACATCAGAGAGCATCTACTCAATACACCTGACGGAATCGATATCAGTCAGGCCTATGATCGGCTGATCATCGTCTCAGAGCAGGTTTGGGGCGGTGTCGGCGCTGTTGCGGCACCCCGAATAGTCCTGTACGGGCCAAATGAAAACGTCCCCCTTCGTAGGGCTCACACCTGGGTCCACGAGCTCGGTCACACTTACAACCTCAGGCACGCGGACCTCTGGCTTGTCTGGAACGCAGGAGATCCCCCAGATGATGACGGCTGCAGCCGCGGCTACGCCGACCATCTAGACACCATGGGTGGAACAAGGCACGGCGCGCCGCCTTCTGTGGAAACGCCGTGCAAGGCCAACCGCATTGAGAAGGTGAACGGTCATTTTGGCCCTTGGTACAAGCATCGGCTTGGGTGGCTGGAGAAGCTCGACGATATCGTCGAGGTCACAGGCCCGCTGCCAGATGATTGCATTAGTCCCCTCCCGAGCGAGGTCATCGACATCGCGTCCTTGGACGTAGCGCCAAAGTCCGCGGGTGGCAGCAACAACTTGCCTTCAGCTATCAGGCTTCCGGTGGAAGCCGGAAAAGACCTTTGGATCTACTACAGAGGCTACGAGTCGGAGGTAGAGGACGGGGTCTCTCTCCAGTGGGGGTGGCGGCAGAACTATGTGAAGACGAAGCTCCTCGATATGGAAACCGCGGGAGCGTCCTGGGGCATCACCGATGATGCCCACCTTCGGTTGAACGAACCACCCTTCACGGACATTACCGGCTCCTACTCGATTGAAGTAACGGATATCGACCCAAACCACACCTCGGCGCAAGTGTGCATCAGCGAAGTTGGAACTTTGCCGAGTCCGGACGTGAGGCCGATCATCGACATCACGAGTCCGAACTTCGCGGAGATACAGGCTGGACAGGTGACCTACACTGCGACTGCGTATGACCCAGACGTCGGCACAACCAACGGTGCCGGAGTAGGGCAGGTTGTTCTAGATGTCTATTCGGGAAGCCCGGATGACGCATACGCCTGCGTACGTTCTTCGCTCGACGCGACTTCCTGCCCCTTCCCTTGTCCAGGAATGATGCAGATCCACACCGCGACGTTCTTGGACCCCGGGCAACTCGGCTACACAACTACATTCGACTCCACCATGGTAAGCGATGGAGGCTATTTCTTGGTGGCTTGGACGGCCGACAGCGGAAGCTGTTTCCCCACCAATGTAGCGATGCTCCATCACTTGATCGACAACACTGGTTCGCCTTGGACACCGGTCTGCGGCGAGACAGGGAAGAGCCCTGATCTCCGAGCAGTTCCCTCGAGGCCGTAGGCCTCATCGGGGGTCATTCTCGAGCGACGAGTGGGGTCGCCACTGGTCGTAGAAGTCGATCCACCAGCCCATGCCGGCCCGGGCCTTCGAGTCAGGTGCTACCCGATCATCGAAACCTTGGGAGAACGCAGATGCTCGAAACCGAGGTCCTGCGCAAGCCGAGCCCGAATGCCGTCCACGGCCAGCGGCTACGAGATCGTGTTCGAGAAGAGAGGCTGGGTTGTCCTCGACCTACGAGAGTGACCACCGTTTCAAAGCTCCTAGTCGATCTCGGTGCCACCTGCCCTGCCTGTCTCCTGCGCGATCTCTCATGCACAGGCAGACGAGGCATAAAGCTACGTTGGTAGGAGACAGAAGAGCGCCCAAGGCGACGAGCCTGCCTGCCCGAGCAAGGCCGTTCAGTTTACGTATCCGAGCGCCTCAAGATCACGCTGGGTCTCGGAATCCACCTCACCGGCGCGACTCCCGCGACGCATTCCCGTCGCGACCAGCGTCTCCCTCAGCGTTCCTGCCATCTCGTCGGCAAGGTCTGGAAACTCACCCGCGAGATCAATGCTCTCCGAGGGATCCGCAACCAGGTTGGTCAGCCGCCTCGATCCGCTGCCGGGATCTAGCACCAGCTTGTATGGCCAGCGGATGAGCGTCTTCCGGTCAGGTCCCCACAGGCGCCCCTCGGCCAGTAGTGCGCGGTCGCTCCCGCCGCCCTCCCCGCGCGCCAGGCCCCAGATGGAGCGGCCCGAGCCCGGGATCGCCACCTTCCTCCGAGGCAACCCGAGTGCCTCGACGACCGTGGGTGTCACGTCGGACAGCGAGACCGGGGCGTCGACCCGACGTGGCTCGAGGCCCGGCGCCCAGAGCAGAAGCGGGACGTGGAGCAGCTCCTGCATCATTGTGTGACCGTGATCGAAGTTGCCGTGGTCGAGGAGCTCCTCGCCGTGGTCGGACGTGAAGATGATCAAGGTGTCCCTCCAACGCTCGCCCAATCCGGCGAAGAGCCGCCCCAACCGGTCATCGAGTCCGACGATCTCCTCGTCGTAGCGATCGATGAAGTACTGTCGGTCGCTCTCGGTGTACTCGGCACGGCGGGCGCGCCGGACCTTCAGAGGCTCGAGCTTGCGCAGCTTCTCTTCGCCGGTGAAGTAGCCGGCGAAGGGCTCGAGCGGTTCGTAGGGCGCGTGGGGCTCCATGAGATGCAACAGCAAGAAGAAGGGCTCGTCGCCGCGTCGGTCGATCCAGCTCAGCGCAGCGTCGATCGCATGGTCGGCTCGCTCCCTTGCCTTGAACATGTGGTAGCGCTCGAAACCGCGGCCGAAACCGGCCGCGCGCGAAAGAAAGGGATTCCTCACGTAGCCGATCGTCCTGAAGCCCCGTCGTCGGAGTCGCTGGGCCAGCGTCACCACCCCCTCGTCGATTGCGGTCCGATTCCACGGATTGTTTGGACCCTCGACTTCGAAGCCGCCTCCGTGGCCCGATGGCGGCAGCCCGGTGAGCATCGACGCGAAGGCTGGCACGGTCCAGGACGAACTCGAGAAGGCACGGGTGAAGACCACACCACTTGCGGCGAGCCGGTCGAGATTTGGAGAAGTCGGCCGCTCATAGCCGTACACACCAAGGTGATCGGCGCGCAGTGTATCGACGACGATTAGCAGGACGTTGCGCGGCGCTGGCGGCTTGCCACACCCTACGATCAGGGAGCCTGCCAGAACCGCTGCCGCAACCACCCTCATGAAGCTAGACGCAGTCGCTGTGGTCCGACGAGCGAGACACTACCCATTGCGCGGTAGGCTCGATACTTGGAGATTCCCACAAAGGCCAGGATCCCAACGTGCCGACTCCGCTCGCGCCAGCGTCTAGCCCCAACGGGGTAGCCCCCTACGAACATCGCAGTAGGGTAGCCAAGGAGATAGAGCCCTAGCTGTGAGGGATGTCGTCGAACTCTGCTTGCCTGCCTGACATTTGACGTGTTCTTCATCCTCCGTCCGGTGGTTGTTGCGGGGACTTTCTACCTCCTCAGATACTTAGCCGTGATGCCAGGGTCTCTCGAGCTAGCGGCATCTCGACGTCATCGGGCACTACGAGCGGTGCCTTCGGCAGCAAGTCGATCGGGGGGCTCTACGTTCGGTATCGAGACCCTCTCGCGGCCAGTGAACATCTCAACATCTCTACCCACCGCAGCGTAGTCCTAGCAGCGGATCTACCTCAGTACTTCGATTGCTTCGCCTCAACAATCTAGACCTTCTCAAGCTTGGGCGATTCGAAGAAGTAACATCCACATGTCCATGTTTCGTCGTCGCCAGCCCGATGAGCCGCCGCCGATCGCAGGGATCCATCGGCGTCCTCTCCTGCCCACCGCTCCCGGCACTGTCCCCGGATTCCTGCAGATCCCTGAGGACGCCAATCCGACCCGCATGCGGGTGCTCGCCTACGGCCCCGACGGCCACGTAGAGAAGGAGATCGAGCACATCGAGGAGATCGACCCCTTCCTCGCCGAGCATCCGACCACCTGGCTAACCGTCGATGGCTATTCCGACGAGGCCACATTGGTTTCCCTCGCGGCGCACTTCCGGCTCCATCGACTCATCCTCGAAGATGTCGTCAACGGCGCTCAGCGCGCCAAGATCGAGCCCTACAACGACCACTGCTTCGTTGTGGCGAGGATCCCGGCCGGTTCCAACGGCCGCACGCGCCAGGTCAGCTTCATCCTCACCGACGGTTGTCTGATCATGCTCGTCGACCGGCCCGACGAGTGGTCCGCGCCGGTCAGAGAGCGGATCGTGAACCGGATCGGGCGTATCCACCAGGACGGACCCGACTATCTCCTCTACGCGATTCTCGACACGGTCATCGACAGCTACTACCCGATCATCGAGACCCTGGGAGAGCGCCTCGAGAGGCTCGAGACCGAGATCCTGAGGAAGCCGAGCTCGAACGCCGTCCACCGGATCCACGCCACCAAGCGAACCCTGTTGAGGCTGCGTCGCTCGATCTGGCCGCATCGCGAGATGGTCAATGCCCTGCTTCGCGACACCGACTTCCTCAACGAAGAAACACAGCTCCACATACGGGACTGCTACGACCACCTGGTGCGGCTGGCCGAGCTCATCGAGACCCTGCGCGAGGTCTGTACCGACCTCATGAACACCTACCTCTCGAGCCTCTCGAACCGGATGAACGAGGTGATGAAGTTTCTCACCATCATCGCCACGATCTTCATCCCACTGTCGTTCATCGCCGGCCTCTACGGCATGAACTTCCGGCACATGCCCGAGCTCACTTGGTCGTTCGGCTATCCGATGGCTGCGGGAGCCATGATCGGAGTGGCGACGATCATGCTCGTCTTCTTCTGGCGCAAGGGCTGGTTCGACTGATCGGCAGGATCTCGTTCCGCCGCGAGATCATCGACCCGACCGGCGGAAACGGGATCTGGATGGGCCACCGGACGGGCGACCCCGCGTCGCCCGGTGACGGGTCCCGCACGGCACCGCGCTGAGAGCCGTCCGACGCACCATGAGCGGGCCCTTCAGAGGAGCTTGACATTTATCAATGAACGTTTTATCGTTCATTCACTTCTTGCGGGCCGTCACGTACCCATCTCCCGAACGGTTCGAGGTATCCACTGATCAGCTCACATAGATCATAGTCTCAGGCACCCACTCGCGCCTGAATCCAACAACTGCGCACCGACGCATAAACGTTCAAAACGTCTATTCCGACGTCAACCTACACGACAGGAGATTCCAAAATGACCGCAACACGCCGCTATCTGACAACCGCCCTCATCGCCGTTCTGACGATCGCCTTCGGCGGCCCGGCATTCGCCGGCGGCCACGACAAGACCGCCGACATCGTCGACACCGCCATCGCGGCCGGATCGTTCGACACCCTCGTCGCCGCCGCCGAGGCCGCCGGTCTGGTCGAGACGCTCAAGAACGACGGCCCCTTCACCGTCTTCGCGCCGACCGACGAGGCGTTCGCCAAGTTGCCCGAGGGCACGGTCGAGGCGCTCCTCGCCGATCCGGACAAGCTCTCGCAGATCCTCACCTACCACGTTGTCCCCGGCAGGCTGATGGCAGCCGACGTCGTCTCCGCCGACAGCCTGACGACCGCTCAGGGCGGCAAGCTGACGATCGACACCACCGATGGTGCCCGTATCGGCAACGCCGCCATCATCCAGACCGACATCGCCACCAGCAACGGCGTCATCCACGTGATCGACACCGTTCTTCTGCCCTGACCGGCGTAGACCTCCGGGGGAGCGGGGCTCGATCCCCGCTCCCCCACCCTCTCCAACCCCGACCAGAGGACCAGGATCATGAGTGAAGCCCTGCTACCGAGAATCGCCGCCGGCGACGAGACGGCCGTCGCACCGTTCATCAAGCGCTACGAGAGGGTCATCTGGTGGATGGCCCGCAAGTACTCCTTCCGCGATCCGGAAGACGCCGTGCAGGACGTGCTACTGGCGCTCTGGAAGAGCGCTCCGAGCTTCGACCCCTCGAAGGCCGGCGAGTCGACCTTCGTCGGCATGCTGGCTCGCAGAAAGCTCATCGACCGTTACCGGAAGTCGACCCGCCGGCTACCTACACAGACGCTCGAGTCGGCTCCCGAGACGAGCTTCAGCCAGGAGTCGCCGATCGAGCACCAAGCCGAGGCCGCTCTGGCGAGCCGTCTGATGCGGCGCGAGCTGCGACCCGAGCAGCGCTCGGTGATCGAGCTGTCCGTCTTCGAAGGACTCAGCCATCGCGAGATCTCGACGCGTACCGGGATGCCCATCGGCACGGTCAAGACGCACATCCGCCGGGGCATGATGCAGCTGCGCGAGTTCATGCGACCGCAAGAGGCCGCGGCCTGACGGCCCCTGCCACGATCCCGGGGCAGAAACCCGTGCCAGAATACCGGCGTCGCTTCGAGCTCCAGGCGGATTCGGCATTCGGCAATCGAGACGTGAAACCCATCCTGACACCCCGTGAGCTCGCCGAGGCGATCGGCGTCAGCGAGTCCTCCGTCAAGCGCTGGGTCGACGCGGGCACCATCGCGGCGACCCGAACGGCCGGCGGACACCGCCGTATCGCCATCGGGGAGGCGGTCCGCTTCATCCGGTCGCAGCAGTCGATCGTGACACGGCCCGACGCCCTGGGCCTGGCCGACGTCGCCTCGGTGGCACAGGCGTTCCCCGGCCCCGGCGAGGAGACGGACCGACTCTACGGGTACCTGGTCTCCGGCGGAGCCGAGGAGGCCAAGGGCCTGCTGCTTACGCTCTACCTCAACGGCATGAGCGTCGCTGCCATCGTCGACGGCCCGATTCGCCTCAGCATGGAGAGGCTCGGTGAGCTCTGGCAGCACCAGAGTGACGGGATCTACCTGGAACATCGGGCGACCGAGATCGCCTTTCAGGCGGTCAACCGCCTTCGCGCCATCCTTCCCCCCAGCGCCACGCGGCCGATCGCGGTCGGAGGCGCGGCGCCGTCGGACATCTATCAACTTCCGAGTCTGTGTGCCGCCACGGTGCTCCACGCCGTCGGACTCTCGGCTGTCAACCTGGGCGCCGACCTCCCGATCTCCTCCCTGGAAAGGGCCGTCGACCGACTCGGCGCCAGTCTCGTCTGGGTGAGTGCCACGGCGAGCGGGCTGCCCACCGATACGGGTCGGGAGATCCACGGCCTGGCGACCCGGCTGGAACGCAAGCAGCTTCCCATCGTCGTCGGCGGCCAGTCCTCGGAGCGACTCGGCCTACGTTCCGCCGGCAACCTTCGGGTCGCCCGGACCATGGGCGAGCTCGAGGCGGTCGCGCAGGGAATGAACTTCCCCGCCGCGTCGCCCAACTGAGCCGGGGCTCACCTACAGCGAGCCGTCACGGAGGCGGCGGGCGGTACCGGCCAACGGTTGGGCGGGCTGGCGCGTCCTTTAGAGTGTGAACACAACGGTGACTATGGCGGCGGCAGCCGGCCGGAGAACACCCTCGCGGATGGCATCAAGGGACGAAGCGCTCGATCGCCTGGGACGGCTCTTCGATCGGCTGCACCAACGCATCTACAGGCTCGCCCGCCGGCTCAGCCGTGACCCGGAGGAGGCGCGCGACCTTCTCCAGGAGACCTTCCTGCGAGCCGCCAGGCGCTGGCGCTGGCTCCCCGAGGACGAGCGAGGCGCCGAGGCGTGGCTCGTGCAGACCACCGTCAACCTGTGCCGCGATCTCGGACGGCGGCGACACGTCCGCGAACGCGACCACCACAAGATCGTCCGACCCGAGCGAACGGATCCCGATCCCGAGTCGCGAGCGGTCGCCCGCTCCTCGGTCGAGTCGGCCCTCGCCGCGCTGCCGGCGCGCCGCCGCGCCGTCGTCGTGCTGAGCGAGCTCGAGGAGTTGCCGACGCGTGACGTCGGCCGTCTGCTCGGCATTCGACAGGCGACCGTCAGATGGCACCGGGCGAAGGCCATGCGGGAGCTACAGGACGTCCTTCGACCGGACATCGAAGCGACGAGCTCCACTCTCGACGATCAGGAGTCCCGCGATGAAAAGTGACAACCCGGGAAGACCCGGAAACCCACCAGGTGTCGACCGCCAGGGCCGACGGCTCCGTGAACTGCTCCGGCTCGGAGATCCGGCCGGCGACGGTGCCGAGCCCTCGGCCGCCGAGTCGGCAGAGCTGCGACGCGTGATGCTGCGCAGCGCCCGCACGACGACGCCCGTGCGCTGGCTGCCGCTGGCGACCGCGGCGACCGGCGCCATAGCCGCGGCCGTGCTCCTGCTGCCGGGCGGGTTCGAGCCGACCGCCACGCCTCCCGTCCAGGAGATGACGACCGACGCCGAGAATGGGCCCGCTGCGAACAGGGCCGCTGAGGACGGGCGCCAGATCCGCTTCGCCACCGAGAATGGCACCCAGATCATCTGGGTGCTCGACCCCGACCTCGAGCTCTGAGCTCGCCCCAACCGAGAGGAGAACGACGATGATCTCGCGAACCCTGTTCTGCGCACTGCTGACCTCCTTGTGCATCACCCAGACCGTGGCGGCCCAGAGTCGAGACGAGGGGGATGTCTTTCCGCGGACCTACGAGTTCGACATCCTCGAGCACGAGGCGGCCGAGGCCCTCGCCTGGGAAGCCTGCCGCGACCAATCGCGTCGCGAAGAGTGCCGCGTCGCCAACGCCTCGCCTCGGCACCTGACCGTGATCGCGGACCGCGAGACGCACGCCAGGATCGCCGCGAAGATCGCCGCGGTCGAGGACGTTCCGAAGAGCCAGCTCTTCCAGGTGATCCTGCTGCAGGCGGAGAACAACGGCGACTCGGGACTGGCGAAGATCCCCACGCAGGCTCGCGAGGCCTTGAACGACGCCCGTGAGTTTCTCCCCTACTCCGGATACAAGATGCTCGGAACGGCACTGCTGCGCACCGACGCCCGGGCCCGATCGATCGTCAACGGGCCCGACGGAAACGACTACGCCGCCGGCCTCAGCTACCGCAACGCCGCCGGCCGCGACGGACACCGGCTGATCGTCCGCGAGTTCTCCCTCGACCGGATCGTCTCCGTGCGCGCCTCGAGCGAGCAGGCCCCGGAGAGGATCGAGAGGATTCCCGTCATCGGCACGTCCTTCAGCATGAAGCCCGGAGAGACGGTCATCGTCGGCACCTCGAAGCTCGAGGGCGCCGAGCGGGCGCTGGTGGTCCTGCTCACCAACGTCCAGTAGTCGCCGCGGTCGCACCGACGTGCTTGAAAGCGACGGCCGCGACGACGTAGGCGGCAAGGGCCGACAGGGAGACGGCCGAGAAGCCGAGGTGAATGGCCAACAGGCTGGCGGCGATCGGGGCGACCACCGAGGCGTAGCCGTTGATCGCCCAGGCCCAGGGAATCAGTCGCTCGGAGCGCTCGCGGGCCCTGGACAGGCCGATCGGAAACGGCATGCCCATCAGGAACGCCAGCGGCGCGATCAGTAGCAGGGCACCGAGGACCCTCTCGAACACTGGACGTGCAGCGAGCCACGGAGCGAGCGTCCCCAACAGGACCAGGTCGGCGATACCGACGACGACGATGCCTGCGACCGCCACCGGGAGCGAGCGCCGGCCCAACCATCCGTCCAAAGCCTCGCTCGCCGCGCTGCCCAGGCCCGCGAAGACGAGAAAACCGGCCAGCACCACCGCCGCCGAATAGACCGGGTGGTGAAGGAAGAGGATGAACTTCTGCAGGAACGAAACCTCCAACAGGAGGAATCCGAGCCCGAGAGCGCCGAAGTAGGTCAGAAAACCGACCCGGAAGGCAGAGCCCCCGACGACGCGCCCACTCGACACTCGTCGCAGCGCGAGCCATGGCACGAGCACGAGGAGCATCCCCAGGAAGAGGGCCTGCACGAGGCTCGCCACCAGCACCAGATACCCGGCATCGAGAAGGCTCAGGCCACCCGCTCCCCGCGCCGCAACGAAGTCAGGGAACGCGGCCCAGCGGAAGTAGTGCTGGAAGAAGGGTCGATCGTCGGTGGCCGGAACGATCTCGAACGGATAGCTCCGCATGAAGTCCTCCCGACCGGACCCGAGCAGCGCCACCACCGCGTGGTGGGCGAGCGGCTCGGCCAGCCGGTTGAATCGGTTCGCCTCGGCCTCCTCCATCCCGCGGTAGTAGACGACGTCGAAGAAGCGCTCCACACAGAAGGCTTGCAGTCGCTCGATCTCCGCCTCGGTGAACGGGTCGAGACCGACCAACAAGGTGCTCGTCTGCCACCCGCGAATGACCGCGAGCCGCTCCTCCACGGCACCCCCGCTCCTTAGCTCCAGCGCCGCGACGACCGTGGCGACGAGCTTCAAGGTGTCGCGCGGCGGGTTTCTCGCCCAGGTCGTCAGCGCCAGCCGACCGTCCGGCTCGAGACGGTCCAGATAGAGGCCGACCGCCTCCACCGTGTAGGGAAAGCTCTCCCCGAGAGATGCGAGCGCCGAGGCTCCTCCACCGTAGCCACCAAGCGCGACATGCTCGATGAGATCGAATCGCTCCTTCGAACGGGCGGCGTAGCCCCGCATCTCGGCCAGCTCCAGCTCGACCCTGCCCGAGGTGTAGAGCCCGCCGCTGATGTCGTCGAGGTCTTCACGCAGGAGCCGCACGATCGTCGGGTCGAGCTCGACGGCGACGATCCGCTCGACACCCTGGAAACGGGCGCGCAGGGCACCGTCGCCGCCGCCGGCACCGAGCACCAGGACCGACGCGGGTTTCCCCAGGTGGTACGGCAGGGACGCGGTGGTGTGATCGAGATAGGCGAGCGACCCGCGATTGGTGGCCCGGGTCACCGCAGTCAGGGCGTCACCGTCGATGAACAGCCCCAGCTGGTCCGGCGGTCCGCTGGGAGCGGCGAGGCTCAGGCCGGGCGCGTGTCGCAGCGGAACGGTGCGGTTGCGCAACACGGTGATCGTCGACAGCGGTGTCGAGTACTCGCCCACGACTTCGGCCCCACGGACCCGGAGGGCCTGGCTCAGTCCCTTGTAGGGCGACAGCCGGGGCTCGAGCCAGGCGTCCGGCGCCGACCAGACGGAGAGGGCGGCAAGAGCCACGATGACGAGGCGTCGCCCGACCAATGCGTCGTCGGAGAACCAGACGAGTGCCGCGGCGGCCAGCGGCAGGGCGGCGAGCCACCGCAGTACGTCCTCGGGAGGAGCTCGCCAGAGGAGGGCCAGAACGAGCAGGCCACCGGCTCCGGCACCGAGGAGGTCCCAGGCGTAGACCGCCGCTGCGCGATGACGGATCAGCGCCAGGGCGATCGCCAGACCGACGCAGAGAAAGGGAACCGCGAGAAGAAGATACACCCCGCCGAGCCGCGCCAGCTGACTCGGCTGCCAGAGCATCTCCTCGGGATGGACGGCGAGGCGCTGCGCCAGTGAGAAGCAGACGAGCATCGACAGCGATGCGGCCACGAGGCAGGCGCCGTACGCTCCGGAGAAGGGGCGGCGGAGTCCGCCGGAGGCGCGCGACCCGACAGCCGCCAGCAGCGTGCCGCTGGCGCCGTAGCCCAGCAGAGCGAGGCTGATGACCATGTAGGCCGTGTGGTGGAACTGGGTGATCGAGAAGAGCCTGAGGAGGAGAATCTCGTAGGCGAGTGCCGCGGCGGAGGCCAGGGCGATCGAGAGGCGCAGCGGCCGCGAGGCCCTTGTCATGGCAAGTCGTCAGTCATGCCCACCCGCCAGTCATCCCACCCGTCAGTCATGCCCACCCGTCAGGGGCACGAAGCGGACGGGCAGAATCTGGTCGAGAGTGATCTCACCGGCCGCGTCCTTGCTGACGAGAACCAGCTGCTGGACCATGAAGCGGCTACCGACCGGGATGATCATGCGGCCGGGGGCCGCGAGCTGCTGTACGAGCGGCGGCGGCACGTGAGTCGCGGCCGCTGTCACCACGATGGCGTCGAAGGGGGCCGCCTCCGGCCAGCCGTGGTAGCCGTCGGCCAGACGCGCTCGGATGTTCTCGTAGCCCAGCTCCGCGAGCAGGCGGCTCGAGCGCTCCGCCAGCGGCGGCACGATCTCCATCGTGTAGACCGATTCGACGAGCTCGCCGAGGACGGCCGCCTGATACCCCGAGCCGGTGCCGATCTCGAGCACCCGGTCGTCCGACTCGAGACCGAGCAGATCGGTCATGATGGCGACGATGTAGGGCTGCGAGATCGTCTGCCCGTGTCCGATGGCGAGCGGTCGGTTCTCGTAGGCGTGCGGGGCCAGCCTGGGCGGAACGAAGCGGTGGCGGGGAACCGCCGCGAGCGCATCGAGCACCCTCGGGTCGAGACTCGACCGACCGAGGTAGGAGCTCGTCGAGCGCACCTCCCGGCGGATGGTCTCGACCATCGCCGCTCGGTCAGCTGCGACGCGGTCCTCGTCCGCCCACCCAGCCGCGCTCGAAATCAGGAGCAGGGAGCAGCCCAGGGCCAGGGCTCGCAGCCGATCTCCCCGGTACGAAAAGGGGCCAGCCACAACGGCATGATAGCGAAGTGGGGATACACTCTGGCCCGCTGGACCGATCCCCATCAGGAGACACTGACATGACTCGATCCCAAACGCTTCTCCTCAGCGTCGCTTTCGTGGCGGCGTGTGGCACCGTCGACCCGGAGCGCCAGGCCACCACCGAGCCCACCGATCCCGGCTCGCCTCCGGTGGCCGCCGTCCGGCCGACCGAGCTCGAGCGACACGGCGACGTGCGCACCGATGACTACTACTGGCTTCGAGAGCGCGAGAGTCCGGAGGTCATCGAGTACCTCGAGGCCGAGAACGCCTACACCGAGGCCGTCATGGCGCACACCGAGGCTCTTCAGGAGAGTCTCTTCGACGAGATCGTCGGACGGATCAAGGAGGACGACTCCTCGGTTCCGTACCTCGACAACGGCTACTGGAACTACAGCCGCTACGACGAGGGTAGCGAGTATCCGATCTACGCCCGCAAGAAGGGCAGCCTCGACGCCGAGGAGGAGATCGTGCTCGACGCCAACGTCGAGGCCGAGGGCCATGAGTTCTTCAGCGCTCGTGGCCTGCGGGTGAGCCCCGGAAACGATGTTCTCGCCTACTCCACGGACACGGTCGGACGGCGAAAGTACACGCTGAGGTTCCGAGACCTCACGACCGGTGAGGATCTCGCCGATGTCATTGCCGACATCACCGGGAATCACGCCTGGTCCGCGGACAACAAGACGCTCTTCTACACCAAGCAGGATCCCCAGACGCTGCGCTGGCACCGGATCTACAAGCACGTCCTGGGCACCGATCCGGCCGAGGACGAGATGGTCTACGAGGAGCTCGACGAGGAGTTCTCGAGCTACGTCTACAAGACCAAGTCGGGTGACTACCTGGTCATCCAGAGCAATCAGACGCTGTCGAGCGAGGCGCGAATCCTCGACGCCGACGATCCCGACGGCGACTTCCGCGTCTTCTCGCCCCGCGAGGCGGATCACGAGTACTCGATCGCCCACGTGGGTGATCGATTCATCGTCCGCACCAACTCCGACGCTCGCAACTTCCGACTCGTGGAGGCGGAGCTCGATGCCACCGAGCGCACCAGCTGGAGAGAGCTCATTCCCCATCGCGACGACGTCTACCTCCAGTCCTACGAGGTATTCGACGACTATCTCGTCGTGGTCGAGCGCTCGGACGGTCTGCGACAGATGCGCATCAGGCCCTGGAGCGGCGAGGGCGAGCACTACATCGACTTCGGCGAACCGACCTACACGGCCTGGGTGGACGCCAACTACGAAATGGACAGCGGCGTCCTGCGCTACGGCTACACCTCGCTGACGACACCGGTCTCGGTCTACGACTACGACATGTCGACCCGGGAGAAGACCCTGCTCAAGCGCGACGAGGTCGTCGGCGACTTCGACCCGGCGAACTACGTCACCGAGCGGTTGATGGCGCCGGCCCGCGACGGTGTCGAGGTTCCGGTCTCGATCGTCTACCGCAAGGGACTCGAGAAGAACGGCGAGAACCCGCTCCTCCAGTACGGATACGGCTCCTACGGCGCCAGCATGGACGCCAGCTTCCGTTCCTATCGCCTTTCGCTCCTCGACCGCGGCTTCGTCTACGCCATCGCCCACATCCGGGGCGGCCAGGAGATGGGCCGCCACTGGTACGAAGACGGCAAGCTGATGAAGAAGATGAACACCTTCACCGACTTCGTCGATGTCGGCGCCTTCCTCGTCGAGCAGGGCTACACCAGCCCGGAGCACCTCTATGCGATGGGCGGCTCGGCCGGCGGACTCCTGATGGGCGCGGTGACCAACCTGGCACCGGAGCAGTACAACGGCATCATCAGCCACGTCGCCTTCGTCGATGTCGTAACCACGATGCTCGACGAGTCCATTCCACTCACCTCGGGCGAATGGGACGAGTGGGGCGACCCGCGCGAGAAGGAGGCCTACGACTACATGCTCTCCTACTCGCCGTACGACCAGCTGGAGGCCAAGGCCTACCCCCACATCATGATGACCACGGGCCTGCACGACTCCCAGGTCCAGTACTGGGAGCCGGCGAAGTACGTGGCCAAGCTTCGCGC
The DNA here is from genome assembly GCA_965223875.1 of Candidatus Multivoradales bacterium. Lineage (GTDB taxonomy): Bacteria > Acidobacteriota > Thermoanaerobaculia > Multivoradales > JAHEKO01 > CBDCXS01. Next base: position 2,254,568 of record OZ245024.1, read on the forward strand.
TCTGAAGACCGACGACAACCGGCTGATTCTCAAGACCAACATGGAAGCCGGGCACGGCGGCGCTACGGGGCGCTTCAAGCAGCACCGCGAAACGGCGCTCGACTACGCCTTCCTGCTCGATCTCGAGGGAATCGGGGAGTAGCGCCTCACCGCTTCAGAGATCCATCCGACCGGCGACCCATGTCGCGGTCTCGCGGACGAAGGCATCCTCGGCGTGACGGGCGAGGTCTCTGATCCTGGAGTCGAGGCCCTCCACCTGCTCGAGGTGGACCGTGTAGAGCGCCGCGGCGATGAGCGCTCCGGCCTCCGGATCGTCGTTCTCCTCGAGGTCCAGAACGCGCTTCAGAGTCTCGGACCTGTCGAGGACGACGACTCCGAACTGTCGCCTGGCGCAGTCGAACTTCTCGACCAGCTGGCAGTCGTCGATGACGGCGAAGACGTCGCGCCGGGTCTCACCCTCTAGAGTGTTGTCCAGGAACTCGAGCGCCCGGGCGCGCTGCATCTTGTCGCCGCCGGTCAGACCGAGATAGGCCGGCCAGATCTCCCCGGCCGGATGGACCAGGGTCAGCAGCCCGAAGAGATTGAGCAGGTTGTCGGCCGATCTCTCCTCGAACAGCCGGTCGAGGAGCGTCGGCTCGACCTCCCCGTCCCAGAGGATTCGCGCTCCTTCGACACGACCCTTGCGGCGCAGCCCCAGACCTTCCAGAGAGCCGAGCAGACGCAGGTAGCGGCGCGCCTCGCGTGAGATCTCCTTGAGGATCCGCCCCCGTTCGGCGAGGAATATCTCCCGCCCGACTCGGATCGACGCCAGAGCCTCGACCAGCTTGCGCCGGTGAAAGGCGTCCCTACCCTGCTCGAGTCCCTCGAGGAGCGCCTCGGCGGCACTCGGTGTCCCTACCGCCGCGATCGCCTTCGGCAGCGCCCGACGCACCCAGAGCGGCTCGTCCTCGTCGTTCATGAAGTGCACCATCGCCGGCACGGCCGGCTCCCCGAAGGCGACGAGGCCCTCGCGAACCTCGTGGCGCACCCACCGGTTCTGCAGCAGGGCGACCAGGGTCGGCACGTAGAGCGGATTGAAGCCGTCTCGCGATACCCGGCGCCGAATGGAGGTGATCGCTTCGCGCACCACCGACCGGTCACGGTCGTAGAGCAGACCGATGAGGTGGGTCTGGAATCTCGGCTCGTGAACGGCGCCGATCGCCTTCGCCGCCTCGACGCGGACGCCCGGATCGGCATCGCGGAGGAGATCCAGCAACACAGGCGTCGCCGCCTCGGCCATCGCCTCGTCGCCGAGATTCGCCAGACAGGCGACCGCCGCCGCGCGAACTCCGGGGTCGGCCTCCTCGAGCTTGGGCTGCATCAGCTCGGCGGCATCGGTACCGCGCATCCCAGCCAGTACACGGACCGCCTCGGCTCGCACCTCGGCATCCTCGTCTCGCAGGGAGCGCTCGATCAACGGCAGCGACTCCGTGCGCTCGGTCTGCGCCAGGATCTCCAGGGTGCGCTTTCTCACCTCGGCGTCGTCGTGGTAGAGCAGCAGCGGCGGCACCAGCTTGCCGCGATCGTTCGCCGCCAGAATGTCGAGGCTGTGGATCACCTGGCGGCTGTCGGAGCTGCCCAGCGCCTCGAGCAGGAGCTCGAGCGTCGTCATGTCCGAGAGGTCGACCGGAATGGCGACGTCGACGGTTCGCCCCTTGAGGCCGTGCCGGAACGCCGCCACGTACTCCCGCGAGGTCCCCCGAACGATCCACAGCCACAGGGCGACCAGGATCAGCGTGATCCATCCGGCCTGCAGGACCGTCAGCAGCCCGAAGGTCACCGGTAGCAGCAGGAGCGCCGCGAGTCCCTTGGCGCCCCGCTGTACGAAGACGTCGATGAACGCCTTCGCCCGCAGGCGTAGATCCGAAGGCACCGGGAGAAAGAGCAGCTCGCGGGTCGACTGGTCGAGCGAGTAGCGAAGCCCGCTCTCGCCGATCTTGAGCAGCAGGGCCGCACCGACCAGCACTTTGGGAAACCGCCCCGCGACGATGAACATGACCACCGTTCCAACGGCGATGGTCACCGGCAGCACTCGCAACGCGAAGCCGATCCCGAGCCGGCGATGGATCCGCGAGGTGAAGGCGAGCTGGAAGAGGAAGGCGGCCACACCCATCACGCTGAAGAAGTTCCCGAAGAAGGCAGTCCGCTGGTCGAGGCTCGTGGTGCTCGCTTCGACCGCGGCATTGAACTGCAGGTCGACGATCTGCCCGACCATGACGGTGAGCACCACGACCAGGGCGATACTGGTCAGGAGCTTCGAGCGCCGGACGACACCGATTCCACCTCCGGCGGGTACGGAGCCCGGCTCCGGCTCGGTCGGAATCCGATGTTCTCCGGTCGACTCCGAGGGGCCGACACGACGCAGCAGGAGCGCGGCGGCGACCAGCAGCACCGAGGCGATGAGGAGCACCGAGGTCGTCCCCGTCAGGGCGCTCGCGAACCGGGCGACCTGGCCCCCGAGGATGCCTCCGAGGAGAGCTCCGGCGCCGAGGAATCCGAACAGCCTCTTCGCCTGCCGGGGATCGAAGAGGTGGTTGGCGAAGAGCCAGAACTGACTGTTGAGCAGACCGTAGACGATCGCCGTGAAGACGTAGTAGGCGACGGCAACCCAGGCGCTCGCTCCGCCACTCGATCGCATCAGCCACCAGAAGCCGACCATCGCGCCGGCGACTGCGACACACGAGGCGGTCAGCAGCTGCTCGACCCGGTAGCTGCCGACGAAACGGTTGTAGGCGAGCAGGAATGGATACGAGGTGATCGCCACCAGCAGGTAGACCCAGGGCAGGTTCGCCGCACCGAGCGAGTCGATGAACGTCGACTGCCGAACCGTCTCGGTGGAGATCTGAAAGGTCAGAAGCAGGAACAGGAAGAGAAACAGGAGAAGCGCCGGCTCTCCTTCACCCCGACGCAGATCGACTCCCGCGCCGCGGAGCGCACGTCGCCAACCGGCCTGACCTCGACCACCAGATAGGGATGCCGCCATGTGGGTTCCTTGGCGGCACAATATAGACCATCACCGTAGCGTGACTGCGGCCGCGCTAGGATGAGAGCCTGTCTGCCGGGACGAACTCCGAACGAAAGGGCACCCCCATGATCCAGAGCGCGCTCATCACCGTAGCCCTTTCCCTTCTGGCCAACCTCGGCCAGGTGACCCCGGTGGCGGAGACCGCGCCGCTGCGGGAGAACGCCGCGATCGCGGTCGACGACTGGTTCGATTGCGGTTCGGACGGCGATTGCGCCGACGGTGAGTTCTGCCGCTTTCCCCGCGGCGAGTGCGGCGGCGACGGGACGTGCACTCTCCTCCCCGAAGTCTGCAGCATGGACTACAAGCCGGTCTGCGGCTGCAACGGAGAGACCTACTCGAACGCCTGCGACGCGCACAGCTACGGGGTCTCGGTCGACTACGCCGGCGACTGCTGAGCAACACGACGATCGACGCCGGGCGAGCGGTGTCACTGACTCTTCCCCACCGCTGCGATACAACCGTTCCTGACACCTTCACAGGTGGATCGAGGGCGGCAACAGGGGTATGATCGACGCTGAAGAGTGTGCCGATTACCGCGGACCCGGGGCTTCGCGAGTACGATCGAGCCACGGATTCGGTCTGCGTATCGCACCGAGTTCTCAGGAGGTTCTCGTACCCAGTTACCCGTTCCCCTCCGCCCATCGCCGGAGGCTCTTGGCTCCGACACAAGACGGCCGCTTTGGCCGCCAAGGGAGACGCCCATGATCAAGAAACGAGTATCGCTGCTCGGCGGGATCGTGCTGCTAGCGACAGCCGCCGGAGTCGAAGCGCAGAAGCCGAGGTCGTCGTTCGCGCCGGCCAACGAAGCGGCCCGGTCGATCGACATCGCGTCTGAGCCGGCGAGCTACGAGCAGGCGTCGTCCAGTGGCGTCGAGCTCGACGTGCGAGCCGTTTGCAGCAAGAGCCGCTCGCGTCGCGCCGACGTCTCCCTGAGCTGGGAGGATGGAGTCGCCGGCGAGGTCCGAGTCGACATCACCGGTTACAACGATGGTTTCTCCACCGGTCGCTACCTGACATCGGGTCCGCGTTCGTCACGCGCTCGTGGCCTCTACTTCCTCGATGGTGAAGCCGGCGTGAACTACTACTGGCGACTGCTGACCCGAGCGTCGAACGGCTGGGTCGTGCGTGCCAACGGCAGGGTCTCCGTACCGATCTGTGTCAACGAGGGAATCCCTGAATGAGCCGCTTCCAGGAGACGACGATGACGACAAGAACACCCTCTCGACAGATGACCGGCGGCGGGATCCTCCGCGTCGCCGTTCTCGCGCTTCTCTGCCTGACGCTCGCGGCACCCACCTGGTCGCAGATCGCCTCCCGCGAGGACATCAGCCCGGACTTTTCCGACCTCGACCACCCCAATGCAGCCACCGGAGGTCGGGTCAACGGCCTCGCCATCGACCCGAGTTTCCCCAACCGGATCTACGCCGCCAGCGAGTGGGGCGGTATTTATCGCAGCCAGGACGGCGGGGATACCTGGGCCCGCCTCGACGGTCACCGCCCCATGGCCACCTGGGACGTGATGGTCGATCCGAACAGCACCAACCGCGTCTACGCCACCTCGTTCTACGACGGCAAGTCCCCGGCCCTCTCGCAGTCGGGCATCAATGTCAGCGTCGACAACGGAGTCACCTGGACCCGTCCGGCGAGCGCCAAGCCGCCCGGCGGGTTCTGTGCCAACTCGGCCGACGAGACCGAGATGAGCGCGTACGGCATCGACATCGACCCGTCGAACAGCTCGAAGGTCTACATCGGTACCAGCTGCGGCATGGCCGTGAGCAACACCAGCGGCGCCACCTGGAGCTTCGTCAAGCCACCGATCGGTGGCGCGCAGAAGATATGGGACGTCCTGGTCAACCCGAGCGGGTCGATCGTCGACACCTGCGGCGACGCCGGCCATTGGGCCTACAACGTCGCTGGCGGCACCTGGACGCAGGGAAGCGGTCTGCTCTCCGGTCGATGCTCGCTGGCCAGCTCGCCCTACGACGACCAGAACCTCTTCGCCGCTGCCGGCTTTTCCATCTTCGAAACCGAGGACCGCTTCAATTGGCAGCAGACCCGTGTCAATCCTAGGCCTCAGGGTCGTATCCCGTTCGTGGCCACCAACAAACGCTCCTTTGCTCCCGTGGGCCAGACATTCGACCTCTGGTTCGGTGACGTGAGCCTGTGGCGTGTCTCGTGCGACAGCGCCGCCAGCCCGAGTTGCGGCTCCGGGAACACTCCCGCGTGGACCGGTGGGTACACGTTCTTCTCCGGAGCCCATGACGATATGGGCGACATCGCCTTCGACCCGACGGCCTCCGACGATGCCTGTCCTGTCGTCATGTCCTCGGACGGTGGCGTATACGTCAACACGCTGGTGACCAGTCCCACGTGCCACTTCCCCGACAATTGGGACGAGCCCGACATCACGCCGCACGCGCTGTGGCCCATGGCACTGAGCGGTGCGGATCGATCGGGCCTGCTCGACGAGGACCTCTACTTCGGCAACCAGGACAATGGAATGTTCGGGACCTTGGAAGCCGGGGCCACGGAGCCCGAATGGAACAACGACGCCTGCTGCGTCACGCCCGACTCCGTCGCCGGCGACGCAGACGGCGGCACCATCGTCTACTCGCAGTGCTGCTTCGGGGGTGGCCGCCGGACACATATCTTCCATGCGGGAGCCGGATTCGCCGGCCGGCAGCAGATCACCCAGTACCCGACAGGAAACTCTCCGGAGCGCAAGTACATCGATTCGATCGCCCTCTGGGGCGACAGCAGTTACGTCATGGTGACGAAGGATGTCGGCAACGGCCTGCCTCCCGACGGAGGTGTCTGGATTACCGACGACATCACGGCACCGAACGTCACCTGGACCGCTCTCCACACCAGTCCGACCGAGCCTCCGACCGACCAGATCTGCGGCGTCAAGGCGGCGACCGCCGGCGGCGTCCCGACGTTCTTCGTCCAGACCGGCAACTGCAACGCCGACTCGTCCACCGATCGGTTGTTCAGGTACACCGGCTCGACACCGGGTGGCTCGTGGACGGAGCTCACCCTCCCGATGGGAGGGATCGGCCTGTTCGACGTCAGCGCCAACGACCCGAACCAGGTCGTCGCCGTCGGATTCACCGCCAGCGATGCGTTCCCCTACCTGTCGACCGACGGCGGGTCGTCGTGGAACGCGCTCGGTCTCCTACAGGTCAAGTTCAACGGCAACGGCGACTTCCCGATGAAGAACGGGGTCGGGCCGACCGACTTCACCACCTTCGACGGCTACTGGCAGCCCAGCCTCGTCGCCATCGACCCGAACGACTCGCAGATCATGGTTGCCGGCGGACGCGACTCGGGTGTCTTCGTGAGCGCTGACGGCGGGACGACATGGTTCGATGTCGACGACCCGAGGACCCCGAACACCTCCGGAACGCCGCACATCCCACGGCCACGCTTCGCCTACTTCGATAGCGAGTCGAGCGCCAAGTCGATCTATATCGGCAGCCAGGGCCGTGGCGTCTGGCGGGTCGAGCTCGAATCCAACTGCCCGCTCAACGCCTCCGTATCCAACCAGACCCTCACCGGCAACGAGATCTTCAGCGCCGCCGACACGCTCACGGTCGGTCCGAGCGTCACGGTGGAGTCCGGCGCGAGCCCGCTGTTCGAAGCCGGCGAGGCCGTCGATATCGGCAATGGTCTCACCGTCATAGGCAAGTTGACCGTGAGACTCGGCATCACGTTCTGTACGACGAACACCCCAGTCCAGGTCAATGCAATGCCGGGCTTGCGAGGTACCGGCGGCCGGCACTAGGAACGCCGCGCTCGCCGGAAGCGACAAAACCCACCGTCCCGCCCCGGCGGGACGGTGGCTGGGTCGTTGACTTGACGGGCCGGACGAGTCATTGCTACAGCACCCCTGGCTGCGGTACTGAAGCGCCCCATTGTTTCTTACCAACAATGACCGCGCTGCAGCAGGCGCGGCGACAGCTCGCCGATCTCGTCGTGGGCCTCCTCGTCCGCTGCTGGACGCCCGACCTCTACCGCCAGCTGCCGCCGCTGATCGCGAGGTTCTAGCTGGCCTACCTACGCTCTCGGTCTCTCTCGGTCTGATCACGTTGCGCACGGGTCTGAGTCTGCCCGACGGCCGGCACCGTCCAGCAGCGGGAAGATGGTCGCAGAAGGTTCTAGTAGCTGTGGCGGGCCTCTCCGAGGAGGGGCGACCAGAGTCCCTCTCCAGTCGAATCCCTGTAACAAAGTGATCCCTCTCTCGATAACTACATCTGAAAGGGCCCTTTGGCTGCGCCGCACTCGAGGGCCTCCGATACCATGTCATCGCCAATCCACCCGGAACGATCGCCATCACGGTCTCGTGAGCCAGGCCGACAGACAGAGAAAGACCAGCGAAGAAGTCGCCCTCGGTTTCCGGGGCGGGCACCCGAAGGATGTCGCTGCCGTCACGACCAGGGTGACGAGGATCCTGGCCTTTCGCGGCTTTGGCATGAGCGACGCCGATCGACAGGACATAAGACAGGAGGTCCTGGCCCAGCTGTGGGGAATCGCGTCACGTTCCGACTTCGATCACACCGCCGGCTTCTGGAGCCTGGTCGAGACAATCACCATCCGGCGGAGCATCGACTGGCTGCGCCGACGCCGACCGGAGGAGCCCCTGGATGTGCCGGTACCGGACCGAAGGCCGGACCCGGTCGACGTGACCCTCGCCAGGGAGAAGCTCGAGATGGTTCGCAGAGTACAAAGTACCCTGCGCGAGGAGTGCCGTCACCTGATCCGCCTTCGCATCGGAGAATCCCTGAGCTTTCGGGACATCTCACAACGACTCGGCGACACCGAGGGTGCTCTCAGGGTCCGGTTTCATCGTTGCGTCGTGCAAATGAGAGAGATGCTGCGCTCGGAATACGCCACGAGCTCGCCTGGCGGCTCGGCACGACGACAGCCCGAGATCTCCGATGAGCGGGTCACACAGCGAGATTGAAGCTCTGCTGCCCGAGCTCGTCAACGGCGAGCTTTCGAAGGAGACGCACTCGAGGGTTGAACGTCACGTCGCCCGATGCGAGACCTGCGATGAGTGGGTCGCCACCCACCGGTTGCTTGCGGCGGTGGAACGCTCGGCGCTCCGAGACCATCCGACGAGCGAGCAGCTCGCCACCTACCTGGTCGATCCGTCGGGCCAGGAGGCCTCGGAGAAATCGAGGATCGAAGGGCACCTCGCGGAGTGCTCCTCCTGCTCTCGCGAAGTCGATCTGTGCACCGAGGCCTTGGCGGTCGAGACACCGCCGGCAGCCGGCGACCTTCGAATGGGCTCCGTCACCGCGAAAGCACAGTGGACCGGAGGTAGGCCCGCCAGCGGGCCGGCCTGGTCAACCCGCCCCTTCCGTGCCCTGCTCGCCGCGAGCGTGCTCCTGGCTCTGCTGGTCGCTGGCTTCTCGCTCCTGGGTGGCGAGCACCGGGCGATTCCACATCGGCAATCGGTCACCAGGGCGACTCTGACCGGCGAGAGAACGTTCGAGGCCGAGCACGCGATCGCAGCCAACGCCTTACGCATCGACTCGGGTGCGAAGATCACCTTGAGAGCCGGAGTCGTTGCTCTCGGTAACGGATTCCGCGTCGATCCGGACGCAGAACTGGTGATCGAGGCCACAGGACCATCAGCGAAGAAGCCGCCACGGGAGCGTGTCGAGGGCCATTGACTCCCGAATCCGTTCCCGTGGCACCATAGAAGATCACATGATTCAACAATGAGGAGAGGACGATGACATTCAAGAAGACGACTTTTTTGCTCGGCTGTGCACTGCTGCTGGCGACGGCCGGCGCCGCAAACGCTCAGGGCGTGCTCTATGTGAAGAACAATTTCGTGGGCATCGGCATCGACACCCCGACCAACCTACTGCACTTGAAGCGCAACACCGGGTTCATCGTCGACATGGTCAAGCTGGAGAACAATGGCAGCCCGCAGTTTCTCTACCTGGACACGTCGATCAACGTCGGCTGGCGCGAGGGACCGAATCCGAGCGGTGACTTCGTCATCAACGAGACCTCGAACCTGGGCGTCGCCGAGATGCGTGTCACGAAGACCGGAGAGCTCTACGTGGCCGGTACGCAGTTGAACGTCCCGGACTACGTTTTCGAGGACGATTACGAGCTCAGGCCGCTGCACGAACTGGCGAGCTACATCGAGGCCAACGGGCACCTCCCCGGCGTGCTGACCGCCGCGGACAGGAAGAGGGATGGCGGAATCAACATCACCAGGCTGCCCCTCCAGACTCTCGAGAAGGTCGAGGAGCTGACGCTCTACACGCTACAGCAGCAGGAGGCCATCGACCTCCTGATCGCTCAGAACCGGGAGCTCATGGAGCGGCTCGAGCGCATGGAGAGAGCGGCTGGCAACTAGGCGAGAACCCTCTCTCCGGGGACCGTCATCGCGACGGCCCCGAGGGGCGCCGGCTCTGACCGAAACCCAGGCAGGCGGCTCTTCACCGGGTAGGCCGGTGGAGGGCCGCCGGTCGTGAAGCGACCCGCTTCGAGGCCCTCCGCCTCGCAGCCATCCGCCTTGAAGGTCCTCTTCATCGTCGGGGCCGGGCGTAGCGGTAGCACCCTGCTCGCCAGAGCCTTGGGAGCATTGGACGGTTACTTCTGCCCGGGCGAGCCCTACTATCTGTGGAAGGAGGGACCGGTCGAGGATCGGCTGTGCGAATGCGGTCAGCCCTTCTCTCGATGTAGCTACTGGATAGAGGTCATGGCCTCGATCGCCACCGTGCGACCAGAACTCGTGGCACGCTCGATGGAACGACTCCGGCACCGCATCGCGCGCACCCGCCACCTTCCGTTTCTGCTCTTCCCTCCCTTGCGCCAGCGCCGCCTCGACGCGCTCGAAGAGTACGGCGCCGCTCTCGAGACCCTCTACCAGGCGATGGCCGAGCACGCCGACGCCAGAGTGCTGGTCGACGCCTCGAAGCTGCCCTCGCAAGCCCTGGTCCTGCGGCGGCTGCCAGGGATACAGCTCTACGTCCTTCACCTGGTGCGCGATCCGCGGGGCGTTGTCAACTCGTGGCGTCGGCAGCGGTTCAATCCCGCCTCCGGCGCGGCCTTTCGTAAGATGGCTGCCTTCAAGGCGTCGACGTTGTGGGCGGCCTGGAACCTCGCCGCCGAGGTCTTGCTGAGACGTCCGGAGAAGTATCTCAGGGTCCGCTACGAGGACTGGGTCGATGACCCCGCGAGCATCCTCGCGCACATCGTGGATCTCACCCAGATGCCGACGGGCCAGGATCCGCCGCCGGGTCGCACGTTACACATCCCCAAAGGGCACACACTCGGTGGCAACCCGGGCCGCTTCAGCGCCACCGAAGTTCAGCTGCGAGAGGATCTGGGCTGGCGATCGGAGCTGAGCCGCCGTCTGCAGTGGGCCGTCACGGCGCTCCTCTGGCCGTTGATGCTACGCTACGGCTACATCATGAATCGTCGAAGCACGACGTCGCCTGGGTGATGCCGCACCGGATGGTGGAGCGCGCTCTTCACGAGCGCAGGCCTCTCTTGCGGGGGCCTGAGCGGGCCAAGGGACCGCCTTTCAGCCTCGCTGGCTCCGATTGCGGAAAAACACCGTCCGGGCGACCGTCTAAACTCATGATGCGGACGTTGGACGTCCATCAGTCGATTCCCGAGGGAATCCAAACCAACCAAAAGGGAGGAGCAATCATGACAGCGAGAACACTCATCATCCTGGCCACCACCGGCCTGCTGGCGACGGTCTCGGTGGCCGCGCCGGCGGATCGGAGCGCCGCCGAAGAGGCCGTCGCCGTCCAGATTGGCGACGCCCAGGTGACCTTCTGGCCCAACGTGGGCGGGGACGCGATCAGCGCCAGGCTGAGCTGCGCCGACGGGTCCTTCGCCGAGATGAAGTCGGAGACCGTGGCTCCGGTCTCTCTGCCCTTCGCGGCGGTCAACGGCCGCTGCAAGTACCAGGTGCACATCCATCCGCCGGTCGATCGCGAAGCCCTGCGCAGGGCCGAAGAGGCCGATGACGACGCCACCATGGAGCGGATCTCTCGCCTCGAGCAGGAGCAGACGGTCGTCGTCCACGGCTCCTTCACCATGGTCGACGGCACCGCCGTCGTGCCGGCCCGGCCCCAGACCGACAACTAGCGCCGAGGAGCCAGCGACATGACGAACAGATTGAACAAGACCAACACGACCATCCTTCTCCTCGCCCTGGCGGCGCTCGTCGCCCTGGCCTCGCCGGTCATCGCGCAAGACGAGCAAGGCGAACCAACCTCGGCGCCATCAGGGACCTGCACCGATCCATGCGTGGTCACGGGGATCGAGCCCCAGGTGACCCTCGACGACACCTCCGTCGGGTCCGACTGGGAGCTTGAGCTCTCGATTGGCGGCGACGAGTTCCGTATCGGCGTGGACGGCCTCACCAGCGAGCCGTTCCGCATCGAGGAAGGCGCCAGCAACCTTCTCTACCTGGACGCCTTCGAGCGCGTCGGCATCAACACCTTCACGCCCACCGAGGAGCTGCAGATCGAAAGCACGCTTCCCGGTATCCGGCTGAACGACACGTCTATCGGAGCGGGGCAGGCCGACATTCACGTGTCGACCGACTTCCTCGTCTTCGAAGGCACCTCGGGAGCCGACGTCATTCAGATGAGCACCGACTCGCCCTTCGCGATGCGGATTCACAACACGGGTGACGTCAGCGTCGGCAGCAGCGGGACCGCGGACGCCACGTTCCACGTCACCGACACCGACCCGAACATCCACGAGCGCGTCATCGGCCGGCTCACCGGCTCGAGCTTCTCGCCCCAGTTCGAGTACGAGAACGGTACCAGCGGCCAGATCTGGCGCGAAGGCATGAACCCTAGCGGTCACTTTGTCATCAACGAGATGACGGATCCAGGCGTCGCCGAGATGCGCATCAGCCCGGCCGGCCAGGTCTTCGTCAACGGCACACAGGTCCATCCCGACTACGTCTTCGAGGAGGACTACGAGCTCATGCCGCTTTCGGAGCTCGAGAGCTTCGTGCGCGAGAACCGACACCTTCCGGGCGTCGTCTCGAGCGAGGAGGCCGGTGGCAAGGTCGACCTGTCGAGTTTCCCTCTCCAGCTCCTGGAGAAGGTCGAGGAGCTGAGCCTCTACACCATCCAGCAGGAGCGCACGATCCAGGCTCTCAAGGTCAATAAGGACGCCCGTATCGCCCAACTCGAGGAGCGCCTGGCCGCACTCGAGGCGCTTCTGGAGGATCGAGCCACCCTCGAATAGCGCGGTTTACGGCGTGCCCCGCGAGACACCGCGCGCCGCCTGCCAGAACCAACCGATCAACCCGGCCCGTGGGGAGTCGTTCGACCCCACGGGCCGGCGTCCTCTTCGCTCGGCGACCTCGCCTCGCCCTCCGGCGCTGGGCTGACCGGTGGGAGCTCACCACGACCGCTCGGGATCACGATCGCCACGCAGAGAGGTCACGGCCCAGGAGCCCCTCGAGCCGGTCGATCTCCGCCGCGAAGTCGGCCTCGAGCATCCGCCTCGTCTCCCCCCACATCGTCTCGTGAGTCGGCCTGGTGTTGACCCGCGTCAGGGCTCGCCAGAGGCCGGTCCGCATCCGCTGGGGCAGGAGGTTCCGGGCGCAGCGTTTCAACAGGCTCTCGCGCTGCAGTACCCCCCGGAGTGTTGCCGAGCGCGGCCTCCCCGACGGGTTGAGCCTCTTGGCCAGGTTCGGCCGGAACTCGGGATCGACGCCGATGAAGTCGTAGGTCCGGGCGACCACGGAGAGCGGATCCTTGACGAAGTCGTCGTACAGATGGACGAGAATCTGCTCGCGCCGGAACAACGCGAAATAACGCTCGAGCTGCTCCACGTAGCGCCCCGCAGCCCTGTAGTGCCACAGGGGCTGCCAGCCCGCAGCGATCCTCGTCGGCTCCTCTGCCAGCCCCGCCTCGAAGGACAGGGTCTCGTGGCCGTCCCGCACCAGATGCCGGTAGCTCGAAAAGGCGCGCGACGCCGGGTCGCGTAGCACGACGACCAGCCGCGCCTCCGGGAGCCATCGGGCAATGTTCGCTGGAGCTCCCTCCCAGTAGAGGTAGAAGGCCGACGCTTCCCCGATGGCGCTCTCGAAACGCACCCCGTCGAAGAGCTCCAGGTACCGGTGGCGATCGCTGATCGTCCGCCGCACGATCTCCTGGTCGCCAGGCCCCGTGAAGCTCGCGCGCCCGCCGGCGAAGGCAAAGAAGTTCGGCTCCTTGACCGGCGAGGCGAAGACGTCCGGATGCTGTGCCAGGAAGTCGAACAGCGCTGAAGTCCCCGCTTTGGCGGCTCCGATGACCAGGAAGGTCGGGCGCATCATTCGAGGCCTCTCGTCATCGGCCACCTCGGGGCAGCGCGCCAAGGCGGTCCCAGAAGACCCGCGCCAGATCGCGGTCTTCGTCATCGAAGCCCATGGCCGCGAGTGCAGCGGCAAAGACGGTACTCGCAGCCAGGATGACCAGCACGATTCGGGACACCCCGGACGGTTCGAGCACCGAGACGAGGAGTTGCGTCGATGCGGCCGCTATCAGCGCTGCGGCGAGGCCCTTCAGGTATCGGCGATTGTACGCCCAGATCCCGGGATCGACCCGGGCAGCGAGGATTCCGGCACCGTTCATCGTGAAGACGGCAACCGTCGTCGAGATCGCCGCGCCGACCGCCCCCAGGCGCGGCACCAGCAGAATGCTCGCCACCGCGTTGACGAGCAGGCTGAGCAGGGTAATCGCGAGCCACCGCTTGTGATTCCCGGTCATGATCAAGGCGATGCCCACGGCTCCAGTGCCCAGGTTCACGATCTGGCCGGTTGCCAGAATACCCAGTGACACTACGCCGGAGAGGTATTCGGGACCGAAGAGCGCCACGATGAGTTCCCGACCGCAGAAGAGCATCGTCATGTAGACGGGGACGCCGCAGTAGAGCCCCCACTTGGTACCCATCTGGAAGACTTCCTGGAGCTCGCTTCTGCGGCCGAGAGCGTGGAGCCGAGCGACGAGCGGCCCGACGATGGCGCTGAAGGCGGTCAGAATGACCGTGAGGATCGCCGCAAGCTGCGCGACACCCTGGTAGACGCCGACCTCCTCGGGGGAGCGGAAGTAGCCGAGGCAGAGGCGATCGACCCAGACCACGTAGATCCCGAGTGTTCCCGCGAGAGCCGTGGGCAGCGAGAATCTGAGCAGTGCCCCGCTCGAGACCTCCTCTCCGTCGACCGTGGCCCGCTCCCGCGGCAGGAGCCGAGAGAGAAAGAAGAGGGCAAGCAAGCAGGAGCCGCCGACGGCCAGGGTGAACGCCGCGGAAACGCCGAGCAGGCCGCCGCCGAGTGCAAGCACGAGTCCGACGAGTGCCAGGTTGGCAGCCGGCTGCGCGAGGTCCTCGGAAAGCACCGAGTCCTTCATCTCGAGCGACACCCTGGTGGCGGCGGCGGCCACGATCCTGACGGACATCAGCAGCACCGCGACACTCATCACCCTGAGGACGCCCCGAAGCTCGGGCATCTCGAAGATGGACGTCGCCCACCAACCGGCCGAGAGGAACAGGCCAGCCGCAGCCACCGCGCCGACCGTTGCCGTGAGAGCGAGCGCCTTGCGGGCCAGGGAACGGCTGCGGCCCGGATGAGTCGCCCACTGCGGAGCCCCGAAGCGGACGACACCGTTGTGCAAGCCGAGGGCCGCGGCAAAGCCAAGGGCCCGAATGAGGATTCTCCCGAGCGCATAGACGCCGAAGCCGCCCGGACCGAGCCCGCGCGCCAAAATCACCTGGAGTACGAACTCCAGAGTTCGGCCGCCGAAGCGTCCGAGGAGAACGGTCAGGGCACCACCACCCATCTGCTGGAGGGAGCTGCGGGATTCGGAGGACGGCACGGTAGGGATCGAGTGTCTGTGAGATCGGATGCCGGCCCGTGCGCCGACGGTGCCGGTCAGGGCTCGTCGAGTGCGCTGGCGTCCCTTGGCCGGAGCAGACTCAAGCGGTCGAGCACCAGCCGTGTCACGAAGACGGAATCTCCCATGAGATAGCGTATCCACAGGCGTCGCGGCTCGATGAGGAGCCGCCCGAGCCACTCGAGCCCGCGGCGCGTCATCCAGTCCGGGGCCCGGCGCAGATCTCCGGACACGTAGTCGAATACCGCTCCGCCGGTGGGCACCGCCCGGACGCCGAGCCGTTCCCAGTTCTCCTCGATCCACGTCTCCTGCGGAGGCATACCGAAGCCGATCGGGAGGACGCCGGGCGCCGCGGCATTGATCGCCGCGATCGCAGCCTCGTTTTCCTTGCTGCCAGGATTCTTGTCGAAGTACCCGACCAACTCGGCTTCATCGAGGAGCCTGAGAAGCCACGGTTGCTTCTTCCAGGCCCGGTTGATGCAGTGGACGCTCACGTTGAGTATCCTCGCACGCTTGCCCTCCTCGACGACGTCCGAGATCACGTCGTGGAGCTGCTCGAGAGTGACCGGACGGACGGGGGCACGCAGAACTCGGGTCGGCGCTGGCAACGGGGTGCTCATGTTTGCTCGTCCAGCGATTCCCGATCGGTGGTCATGGCCAGCCCCCAGACAGACCAGACACTCAGCGTCACCAGATGGTCCCACCACCAGGAGTCGGCGATTTCACGTACGTTGAAGGACATCAGGCCTACTGCGACTGCGAGCCAGAAGCCGAGTTGGGGGCTCGGCCTCGCTCGTCCCCAGAGCCCCAGATTCCGCAGCACCCGCTTCCAGATCGTCACCAGGAGGGAGAGATACAGCAGCAGGCCGACAATCCCATGCTGAAAGAGCATTCCCAGATAGCTGCTGTGGGATCCTGCAGAGTAGATCTTCCGTAGCCCGGGGATCGCTACCTGCTGCCCCCAGCCGGCGATCGGATGCTCCCTGAAATAGATCAGGGTCTCCTGGTACACCTCTGATCGCACCCACCAGCTCTCCCGTCGCTCCTCGACGAATCTCGTCTCGAAGGCGCTTCTGAGGTCGTCGAAGCTGTAGCTCACCGCCAGTGCCGCCAAGGCGGGGATCGTAGCCAGCGCCAGCCCTCGCAGCCCGGGCGAGAACCGCCTCAAGACGAGGCAACCCAAACCGAAAACGAGGCCGGCCAGCAGTGCCAGTCGAGCGGTTCGGGATCGAGATGCCATCAGCCCGACGAAAAGCGCGAGGAGCACGGCTGCGCCCGCGACGGCGTGCCAGCGGCGCAGCCTGGTCAGGCGCCAGGTCGCGAGCGGAAGCAACAACAAGCTGAGCATGCTGAGCGCGGAGACGTTCAGAGCAATACTGGAGATCCGGTAGTCGACTCCCTGCCAGAGCACCCCGTGGCCCAGGGACCGCCGAGAGATCGAGCTCCAGAACTCCGAGCCTTGGCGTAGCTGTTCCGGCAGGACGAGTCCCAAGAGAGTGGAGATCTCTCCCCTCCACAGGCCCGAGACGTACAGCATGGTACCCAAGGCGATCCAAGCCCCCAGAGCCGTCAGCACCTTGATCAGAAGCTCGCGCTCGACCGGTCTCCGAGCCGCATTCGTCACCAACAAGAGCATGAAGACCTGACACCACGCTGTCACCAGTCCTTTGAAGAAGATCGCCAGGTTTCCGCTGTCGACCCAGAAGACCGGAATGCCCCACCAGGCCGCCAGTAAGAACGCCGTGATGCAGGGTCCGTTGACGATTAGTCGCCCCCGGCGGACTAGGATCTCGCGCGCCAGTTCCAACCCGAGAAACACGGGGAGGATGAACTGGTCAACCCCGAGAATCCACCAGACCGGCCACAGAAGGGCCAGCAGATAGAGGTGCCGGGAGAAGGGAGACGCCGCTCCTGCCGCGATCGCTTCGTCGCTCACAGTCGGTAGCCGTAGCGCTGGAGTACGGGAAGGCCGAGCATGCCCAGTGCCAGCACCTTCGCCCGACCCAGCTTGACGAGCCACTCGCGATCCTCCCGGATCCGGATCGGGCCGCTCCGAAAACGAGCCGGGTTGCCGCCCACGCTGTGGGTTCGCTCGACCATCAACTCGGGCTTGGCGAGGTAACCGATAGAGGGAGGGCCCAGACCGAGCTCTCCGAGGGCACCACCGAGAGAGCCAGCTGGGTCTTTCACGAAGTCCTCGTACCTGAGCAACCGGTATGCAGCCGCCCGGCTTGCGAATCGCTCGACCAACTGGTTCTCGATCCCCCAGCGCAGCAGTGCCCGGAGGAGCCCCACACGCTCCATATGCGTCCCAGGCATCGCCAACTCCTGCTTCGCCTTCCGGTGCCAGGAGTAGGCGACCGCGCGGCCGTCGCGCACGAGATGCAGCACACGGACGTCCCAGCCGAGGTCCAGCAGCAACTCGAGATGGGTAGGTACCTTGGATGAGTCGACGATCACCTCTGCTCCCGAGACGTCGGCCACTGATTCGTAAAGTGCCCTGGTCGCCTCCAGCAGCTCGCCGTACCGCCGCTCATCCGGAGGTCTCAAGGCCCTCTCGAGCACTCGCCGAGTCCGATCGAAACGCTGCGTCAGTCGAGCGATCTCGCGGAGGTCAGCGACGGAACCGGTGGTCTTCAGCGACTGCTCCACACGGGTCCAGAACGGACAGCGCCCCAGCTCGTGGCCGCAGCCGCACAGCCGCTCCCTCTGACCAGACAGGTACGCCCAAAAAAACCGGATCTCCCCGACCGAGAACCACCCTGGAGCGTTGCCGAGAACGACCTCGAGCAACGTCGAGCCACTCCGGCCGGCGCCCCCGATGTAGAGAACCCTCACGAAGACTCCCGGCCTTCCCGCAGCGAACGACTTCCCAGACGGGCATACATGGCCTCGTATTGATCGACGATCGCTCCCGGACAGTACTCGAGTGCCCGGTGCGAACAAGCATCGCTCATCGGTTCCAGCCGTCCGCGCTCCGAAGCAGCGACGATGGCCTCCGCGAGCGCCCCCGAATCGCCCGAAGGGACCACCCATCCGGTTCGCCCCTCGCGAACGAGCTCGGGCATTCCGCCCTCGTCGCTGACGATTACCGGCTTGCCATAGCTGTATGCCTCGAGTATCACAATGCCGAACGGCTCGGGCCATACGGACGGAAGCAACAGAAGGTCGGATGAAGCGAGAAGCTCGTCCTTCTGCTCGCCGAAGACCGGGCCCACGACTTCGATCGCTGGGTGCTCGGCGTACTTCGTCTCCAACGACTCCTGAAGCGAGCCCCAGCCCGCGACCCGTAGCTTGAGGTCGGACCTCGATGAAAGTGCCAACTCGAATGCCCCGAGGAGCACGTCGACACCTTTGGAAGGCTCCAGCCGAGCCATGAACAGGCAGGAGGTTTCGGCACGCGTGCTCCGCGGGCGAGCCGAGCGCTGCAATCGCCGTTCGATCTCCGCGGGCTCGGCGCCATGGGAGTTGGGAATCACCTCGAGCTCGGACCGGGGAAAGAACCCACGCTCGACCAGGAAATCGAGCGTCCAGCGACTGGGTGCCGTTGCCACGTCGACGTGGCGGGAGGACCTCCGGCGCATGCCCTGGTAGAGGTTGAGCGGGAAGGTCCCCTGCCTCGCCCACTGGCCGACGGCTCCCGACAGAGTACCTTCCGGGCTCGCCAGCTCGTAGTCGTGACAGGTCTGGACGACGCGAGGCACGCCGGCGTCGGTCGCAGCGCTCCAGACCGAAGGAGACAGACCGCGAAGCTTGTGGACGTGCACCAGATCAGGCCGCTCCCTTTCGAGGATTCCGCGAATCACGAAGTACGGGTGAGGGTTCCAGACGTCGAGAAGCTGGAACAGGGCCCTCTTCCACAGAGGCTGCCGGTCCTTGTCCCCGATCCAGTAGAGATTCCACGGCAGAAAGCGGTAGATCCCAGTTTCCCCGCTGTTCTCGACCTCGCGGCCTCGACCGGGGCTCGTCGTGATGACTGAGACGTCGTGACCTCGAGCTGCCATCCCGTTGATCAAGAGGCGAGCGGCGACCACCGCACCACCAGGCTTGTCGTGCTCGTAGACTATGTAGACGACCTTCACAGGACAGCACCAGGAGGTCCGGCCCGCGGGCTACCGCGCCGGCTTGCGCCGGGTCGACCACAGCACCGACAGCGCCGCGCCGACAACCCATCCCGCGAGGACAGCGCCCAGAATGCTCAGCGCTGTATTCCTGGGCATTGGATTCGGGGTTGGAACCGCCGGAATCGCCAGCCGCACGGGGTGGACGTCGCTTTGAGCACTCTTCAGCGCGGCGTTGGTGAACGCCTGGCTAAGAGTGCCATCGAGCTGATCGAAGCGCTCGATCTCCCGGTCGAGCTGAGCGACCATCAGTTCCTGCTCGCGCTCGAGCTGCAGCAGCTCCTCCGCGCGCCGCCTCATCACGGCGGCCTCCGCAGATCGCAGCTCCGACAAGAGCATCGCGTACTGACCGGACCGGCTCGCCTCGACGGCTCGCAGCGAGGCGATCAGGGTCGACGCCTCCAGGCCATGGAGCTCGGCAAACCTCGAGAGCTCGGCGGTCGCGCGCTCGGCCTGCTCGAGCAGGCTCGAGTACCCGGGATTGAACTCCTCGGTCAGCAACGCGCCATCGGTATCCGGTTGCCCTTCCTCGCCCTCTGCCGGCTCCGGGAGTCTGGACAGCCAGAGGAGGTCGTCGCCACTCATGGACTTCCGAAGCACGATCACCGGCCTCGCGTGCGTCAGCTTGGCCATGGCGGTCAACATGTTGAGGGCACGGGTCCTGAGGGCCCGCTCGGCGGCCGGACCACCCGTATCGAAGCCCTCGTCGCCCAACTCGGAGAACCAACCATCGAGACGACTCTCCATGAGAGATAGCGTCTCCGCCTCGAACTTAGAGATGCTCTGCACGGTGTGGTCGTTCTGCTTCAGAACCTCGCGGCTCCAGGCGGCGAGGCGCTGCGTCCGGCGCCGTTCGAAATCGGCGAGGGATTGCAGCCGCTCCTCCTCCACCGCAACCAGCTGTTCGCGGGTCGACGGGTGCAATGCCTCCACGGCCAGGGCCTGCTCGTCGGCGACCTTGCCGAATACCTCGCGGGCGCGGTCCACCAGAACCGCGGCCCAGGTATTGGCGATCTTCGCCACATCCCCGGCTCGGCGGAAACGGACCTCAGCTTCGAGCAACGGCGCCACGGATCGCGTTTCCTCTCGGCGAGAAACGAAGATCCGCGTACGCAACTCACGGCCCACCTGAAGGTCCTCGTCGGGCGCGAGCGTCCCGGACGCTCTCAGCTTCGCGGAGGCCTCCGCCACAACGCTGGGACTCCTGAGAAAGCTCTCGTAGGTCTGAACGCTCAATCCAGTGAACGACGCCGTATTGCCGTCGAGCTTCGTCGGAAGGACAGCCAGTGTGGCCGTCGAGCGGTAGACGGGCGGCGCCGAGTGGAGGATATATGCTGTCGTTGCACCCGCGAGCACGGCGATGACGAGGCCGAATAGGGAGTGCCTCCGGACCCAACGAAGCACGGTGCCGAGCTCGACGACCCATTCACCAGACACCTTGTCCCGCGGCTGCGGCGTGGTGTCCCGACGTCCAGCCCGTTCGGCACCTCTGGAAGGCATGCTCATCTGCGAGAAGTGGCGACCACGCCAGCTTCGTGGCAGTCTACTACAGGCCCCAGGCGGCCACGGGCCGATGAGACACCGATCCGAGCGGCCCCGCCAATAGGGCCAGCGCCGGATGACGCGGCGCGCCGATGCGACACACCGACACGGCTGCCGCTAGACTCGGAGAGGCGCGAGCACTCTACGTTCATGGACGAGCGATTCCTTCTTGCCCTACCAGTCCTGGTCCTGTCGCTCGGGATGTGGCGTCCTCGCCTCGGTCTCGGACTGCTCGCTGCGGCCCTGCCTTTGTTCGGTGCGCCGCCGGCGGGACCCTATCTGGCCGCGCTCGACCTGGCTGGAGTTGCCTCAGTGGCCGTGGCCCTACGCGCATCTCGCGAGCACCCGGGGGCGGCGACTCGCACATCAGCACTGCGCTGGCCGGTGATCGCCTGGACGCTCGTGTCGGTCGTCTCGCTGATTCCACTGGCCTACCATCCGCCGGCCTGGCGGCCCTCGGCTCTCGTCTCGCTTTTCCAGTCGCTGCCCCACACGGACGCCGCGACCCTCCTCTATAGCTGGCGGGCCGCAGAGAAGCTGCTTCTCGGTGCCGCTCTCTACTGGTCCTACCGGAGGGTCTTCGCCGGCGCCTCGCTCCGGCCGCTGGCCGTCGCCTTCGCCTGTGGACTGGGCTACCTAGTGCCCCTCGGACTGCTGGAGCAGTTGGGCCTCCTCGATCTCTCCGCTTACAGGTCCTCCGGTGCTGAGATCTACGACCTGCGTCTCCACTCTCTCTTCTTCCACTCGGGATGGCTGGCCCAGTATGTGATCATCGCAAGTCCCCTGGCTCTGGCCGGGCTGACTCTCGGGAGCCGAAGCCGGCAACTCGCGGCAAGCGTGCTCCTCGGTCTACTGGTCTTGACCCTGCTGCTGACTCAACAGCGCGGTGCCTGGATCGCCGCAGTCGCTCAGCTTGGGTGTGCTGGCGTCTTACTCTCTTCCCGAGACTGGACGGCGCGACGAGTGGTCTCCTCGAGCCTCGTCGCGATATCGGTTCTACTGGTTGGCGGTTTGCTCCTCGGGGGCCTCCGCCCGCAGGTCCTCGAGTCGCTGTCGGACCGCATCGCTGTCGCTACCGCCGACTTATCAGGGCGTTGGCGCCTGTGGCAACGATCTGTCGATATGGCGGATGAAGGCCAGTTTCTGGGCTCGGGTCTCGGCGGTTTCGCGATCGCCTACGAGGCAAGCTACCCTCGCCAGTCGCATGGGCAGCACTGGGCGACAGCCCACAGCTTGTACGTCCACACGCTGTTCGAGCGCGGAGCTCTCGGACTGGCCGCACTCCTCCTGGTCGTCCTGGCGGCCGCCGCTCACCTCCGCCCGGCGCTCCGGGGACCACCCGGCGAACGTCGCTCCCTTGCCCTGGGACTGGCCATCTCGTGGGTCGGACTCTCGACGTACGGCCTTGTGCAGTACATCTTCTATCTCCAGAATCTGGAGTGGCTGTGCTGGATTCTGTTGGCTGCCACCTCAATGGCCAGCACCCGGGAGATCTCGCCGGTTCTTCGCGGGCTTGCCAAGGGCATCGTGGTTCTCTCCCTTCTGTCGGTGCCGCTACGGTTGTGGTTGGTCGAGCCTCCGGCAGGCGTCGACGATCGCAGTTTCGGCTTTCACCTTGTCGAAAGGACAGCGAATCACAAGGAACTGCGCTGGACCTCGAGCATCGCCGCTCTCCGACTTCCATGGACGGGTAGGACGCTTCTCGTCGAGCTTGCGGACGGCCATCCACTCGCATCGTCTCGCTCACTCGAGGTCAAGCTCGAAGTCGATGGCATCGCACGGTGGAACGGCCCTTTGACCAGTGGTTGGCAAAGCATCCCGCTCGTCCTCGGTCCGCCGACAAGCCGGTGGACCGTCGTGACGATCCGTCCGAGCACCACTTTCAGGCCCTACAAGGAGAGCCGGCGCTACGCGGGGTTCGGAGTCTCTCGCGACATTCGATCCCTCGGTGTCGCCGTTGGCGAGATCCGCTGGTCAGGCCTCCTCCTGGAGGATCATACGGTGTCCGGAACGGAGGTTCATACGGACGCCAACAGAATCACCGCCGGCGACCTCGGAGCTGGCGACTACGTCGTGGGCGCTTCCGGACACCTGGTCCTTTCAGCGCCGGAGATCGTCCTGGTCGACGGTTTCGCGGTGCGCGGACGCCTGTCGCTCAGATCCCCCTAGCCTGCATTCTTCACCAGCTTCCTTCAGCGCCGTCGGGTCTACCCGTGTTTCCTACGTTGCGCTCGGTCGCGCTCCTCGACGTATCGCAGCGGATACGCCTTGCGGGGCCCTCGGTCGCGCGCCTGGTGGCCTGTAACACTCGAACGGATACCGCATGAGTGAGTCATCGGAGCCGAGATCGAGGCGCGCTGACACAGGCATAGCGGGACTCTGTCGAGGAAGCGCAACGGTGGGATCGGTTCCGAGGGCCGCTCAGGCGGTATTTCGTTCGGGTGTTACAGGCCACTAGTACCCACGCGCACCTCCGGTGGCTCGGTACGGGGTCTGATGAAGAATGCTGGCTAGCCCTGTGACAGAATCACCCCTCGGGTGGCGCCTTTGAGCAAGGACTGGATCGGTCGACTGGGCGAGCCAAGAGCCACCGCCACTTCGGCGGAAGCGCGTCGCCTGGCAGCATCCTCGCGCGCAAGCCGCGCCGCCAGACGGCCACGCGCGCGTTGGCTGGCGAGAACAGCGGTCCTCGCCGTCGCTGACGTGGCCGTCCTCATGGTGGCCGCAGCCCTGGCCGTCGCGCTGTGGGCGATGCCCATCCGAGGGCAGCCGTTCGGCATCTACCTCAGGCTCTACCCCCTGCTTGGGCTCTTCGTGCTCGTCTATGCCCGCAACGGGCTCTACCCTGGCTTCGGTCTGGGGGGGATCGAGATCGTGCGCCGGCTCAGCCTGGGAACAAGCTCCGTCTTTCTGGTTCTAGCCGCCCTCGACTTCATCTTCAAGCTCCCTCAGGTCTATTCGCGTCTCACCTTCGCGCTCGGCTGGGCCCTCGCCCTGGTACTGGTACCGATCGGGCGGCTCGTCGTCTGCCTGGTTGCCCGGCGCTGGCGCTGGTGGGGCGAGCCATGCGTGATCCTCGGCACAGGTCCTGTCGCCCGGCAGACGGTCAACTCGTTGCACGCCGCTCTGACTCTCGGCTATCGGCCGGTGGCAGTACTCTCCCACCCCGACGAGGTGGCGCCGACGAAGGTCGGCGACGTTCCGGTTCTTGGCGGCGCCGAGCGCGCCGAGAGCCTGGTCTCCCTGGGAATCAGGGTTGCCATCATGGTAGATGCCCACGACGCGAGGTGGCTGCCTACCGACCTCTCCCACCTGCAGACCCACTTCCAGCACGTTCTATGGGTGCACCAGCCGGGTGAGGCCCCTGTTGAGGGCCTCCAGTTGAGGAATCTCGGCGCCGTAGTCGGCGTCGAGTACGTGAGCCAGCTTCTTCTGCGGCGGAATCGGATCGTCAAGCGAGCCATTGACCTGGTCCTCGGGACTCTCTTCGCCGTGACGACGTCTCCTCTGTTGGTTGGAGCCATGATCGCCGTAGCGCTCTCGAGTCGCGGACCGATCTTCTACCCTCAGATGAGAGAGGGGCTCGGGGGACGGCTCTTTCGGGTTTGGAAGCTCCGTACGATGCATCCGGATGCCGAACAGAGACTCGAGGAGGCCCTCGAGGCGGATCCAGAGCTCAGGAAGGAGTGGGAGAGCCGCTTCAAACTCGACGACGACCCCAGGATCATCCGGGGCGTCGGCTCGTTCTTGCGCCGCTTCAGCCTAGACGAGCTCCCTCAGCTCTGGCAGGTGGTCGTCGGAAGCATGAGCCTTGTGGGACCCCGACCCTTCCCGCGCTACCATCTGGAGTGCTTCGATCCGGCGATTCTGGAGCTGCGGCGCCGTGTGAGGCCTGGCGTTACGGGTCTCTGGCAGGTGAAGGTCCGCTCCACCGTGGACCTCGAGCTGCAGCAGTCGCACGACGCCTACTACATCCGCAACTGGTCGCTGTGGATGGACGCGTACGTCCTCGGCCGCACCCTGGGGGCGGTTCTCTCGGGTCGCGGTGCGACCTGACCCGCGAGCTCCGCGAGACCGTCCCTCATCATCCGGGAGCTTCGATCTTTCGCAGAACCAAAGCCGCGTTGGTACCGCCGAAGCCGAACGAGTTGGTCAGCGCCAGCCGCGTCTGGTGCGACTCGACGGTCTCCGTCACCAGATCGAGGTGGGAGCAGGCCGGGTCGACGGTCTCGACGTTGGCGCTGGCCGCCAGATAGTCGCCACGCATCATCAGGACGGTGTAGATGGCCTCCAGACTTCCGGCGGCCCCAACCGCATGTCCTGTCAGCGACTTGGTGGAGGAGAGCCTCGGCTGGCGCTCGCCGAAGACGTTCAACATGGCGGCCGCCTCCGACGGATCTCCCTGCGGCGTCGATGTCCCGTGGGCGTTGACGTAGTCGATCTCGCCCGGCGTCACGCCTGCGTCGTCGAGCGCCAGGCGGATCAGCGCTGTGGATCCCTCGCTGGTCGGCGCGAACAGATCGTGGCCGTCCGAGTTGGCTCCGTAGCCCAGTACTTCCGCGAGCACCGGGGCGTCCCGACGCTCGGCACTCTCCAGAGTCTCCAGCAGCACCACGCCGGCGCCCCCGCTGATGACGAAGCCGTCTCTGGCCGCGTCGAACGGTCGAGAGGCTTCCTGCGGTCGATCGTTGAAACCACGCGACAGGGCACGCATGGCATCGAAGGCGCCCGCCCGCGTCCAGTCGAGCTCGTCGGCACCTCCAGCCAGCACCTGATCGTAGTAGCCGTGACGAATGAGTAGCGCCGCCATCCCGATGGCGTGCGCGCCTGTCGAACAGGCGGACGAAACCGACCAGTTCTCGCCCACGATACCGAGCTCGACGGCGACGTGCGCCGCCGTCGTGGAGCCCATGACGCGGCAAACCGTGAAGGGGTTGACCCGCTTGACCGAACGCTTCGTCGCCAGCACGTCAGCGGCCACGTAGGTCGCGTGCGTCGATCCGGTACCCGATCCGATGATCGCGCCGATACGCTCTCCAGCGACCGCGGCCGGATCGAGTCCGGCCCTGGTCAGCGCCTCCCAGGAGGCGTAGAGCGCCATTCTCGCCAGGCTCGTGGAGGTGCGCTTGAAGCGCTTGCTGGCGATCGGACACTCGGGAGACGCCTCGGGTGGGCCGCCGACCAGCGAAGCCACGCCCTTCTCCTGCCACTCCGGCATCGCACGGATGCCGCTGGTCCCGTCCCGCAGCGCGTGATCTATCGCCTCGATACCTGTCCCGATCGAGGAGACACCACCGATGCCGCTGATGACGACTCGGCGGCGGCCGACGGAGGGAGGGGACATCGCGCGCGAGTATACCCGCAGCCTCGTCGCCGTTCGGGTCAGGTCTCGCCGTCGAGGAGATGGTCGAGCAACACCCTCGCCGCGAGGGCGTTGCCCGCGTAGTTCCAGTGCGTGTCCCGTGGCTTGTACTGGCGGGCGTCCCGCGACGCTTGGTCGAGAGCGGGCAACAGATCGAGACAGTCGATCCCGGTGCTCTCGCACCACTCGAGAGCCACGTCCTGGGGTTGGCGCAGATCGTAGTCCTCCGGCAGCGTTCCGAGCCTCTCGAGGACTACCCTGCGCAGCGACTCGCTCACCTGGTACTCGTCCGGAATCAACATCACCGTGAACCGCCCGCCCGCCGCCTCGACCTCGTCGCGAATCGCTCCGAGAGCCGCGAAGATCCGGCCCATACGATCGTCGACAGCCCGACGGTTCCTCTTCATCGCGACCCTCATCCGATCGAAGGTGGTCTGCATGTAGACCTTCGGCCGCATGGTCGGCCGTTCGGGGTCGAAGTTCTCCCGGTAGGCCATGACCTCGTAGCCTCCCACGGGCTGCTCGGAGGATTCGCTCGGCGTGGGGACCGACCCGGCCGGAGCCACAGGCCCACCCGCACTGTCGCCCGACAGCTCGGACTCCGGCTCACTCCCGGACTCCTCGAGCCCCTGGAGAAGTACCAGAGCTCTGGCCGCTCGGACCGCGAGGCTTCGCAGAACCAGTCGATCGAGCAGGCTCCGTTCGCCGCCGAGCTCCGCCTTCATCCCCTGCTCGTCGGTAAGGTCGTTGCCCAGGAAGAGCGACAACACCACCTGGTCGGCGCCGAGCTTCGACCCTTCGAGCTGCCACATCCTGTAGTAGAAGGCCGCACCGACACCCGGCGCGCCGAGGTTGACGACCTCCACCGGCTCAGAGCGAGCCTCGGCCAGCCCGACGCCCGTCAGGTACGGCCAGTGAAACCCGTAGGGCGTTCCACCCGAGGCGTACGCGAAGGAGTCACCGATGACCACCACCCGGTAGGTTCCCGGTGCCGGCTCCCTCTCGTATTCCGGGGTCCGAAGCCCGCGCGAATTCAGCATGAAACCGGAGCTGCCCTTGAACGGCCGATAGCCCAGCATCGAATGGCTGAGCAGCTCCTCCAGAGTCTCGACCTCGTCGAAGCGCGTCGACACCTCGGGAAGATAGAGGAGTCGATCGAGACCCTCGAAGTGGCTCCGGGCGAGACGCAGTGCGACCTCCACCAACAGAAACACAAGAAGGCATTGGACCAGGACGAGGAGCGCCGTCCGGCCGATTCCGGCTCGTCTGGGAGGCATGGCAGGACCTTGCCCTATGTTGACCCGGAGGCGTCGCCGTCGGCAACGATGGCCTCGGCCTCCATCTCCACCAGATACTCCTCGCCTACCAGACGCGCCTCGACCAGGGTATTCACCGGCCGGACGTGGCCGAACCGCTCCCCGTGCGCCCTGGCGACGCCCTCCCAGGCGCCCGCATCGGCAACGAACAGGCGCGTGCGGGTGACGTCGTCCAGGCGACCGCCGAGCGACTGGACCGCCCCCTCGATCTTGTCGATCACGAAGTGCGCCTGGAGCTCAGCACTCGACCCACCGATCAGCCGCTCGCCGTGCGTCGCCGTGGTGCCGGATACCGAAATGCGGCGCCTGACGCGTAGGGCGCGACAGTAGCCGGCGAGGTCCTCCCAGACCGTCCCCGACACCGCTCGTCGCCTTCCCGACGCGTCCTCCTCCACCGGGTACGGAGCCGGAAGCTCGTCGATGTGGTGACTCAGATCTCCCGATGCCGTCAGGAACGGCGGCCGGCGATACTCGTCGCCACAGTCGCCGGGAACCGGTTCCATGGCGGCGAGTGCGCGTTCGATCTCGCCGCGACTCTCGTCGTCGATCACCAGGTCGAAGAGCTCGAGCGTCTCCGCGATGTGCTCGCTGCGGCCCAACCGGGCGCCGATGACGATGCACCCCACCGCGGGCTGGTCGAGAATGTAGCGGGTCGCCACCTGTGCCGCACTCGCTCCCAGGCGGCCCGCGACCTCCCCCAGGACCTCGAGGAGGGACTGATACGCCGCCCAGCCGCCACCGGCATCGATGAAGCGCTTGTACTTCATCAGCGACCAGGTCTCCATCTCGCCCGCGTCGGGCTCGGCGAGCCCCCGCCACCGATCTCCGAGCAGTCCGCCGGCCAGCGTGCCGTAGGCGAGCAGCCGTGTGCCGCGTCGCGAGCAGACCTCCGAGAGCCGTCCGGCCGCGCGCTGGTCGACGAGCGAGAACGAAACCTGGTTGCTGACCAGGTCGATGTCGCTGGCGAGCATCATGTCGAGGTGGACCGCGTCGAAGTTGGTCACCCCGAGACCTCCGATCAGGCCCTCGTCGACCAGCTCCTGGAGCCAGAAGAGGCCGTCGAGATAGGAGGGGTCGGCCCAGTTCCAGGCGTGGAACTGCATCAGATCGATGCGGTTCGACCGCAGCCGGTCGAGGGAGCGCTGCACGGCCGAGCGCACCTCGTCGCGGGTGAGCCGCCCAGGCTTGGGCACCCACTTCGTCGACACATCGACCGAGCCCTCGCCATGCCGGGCGATGAACCGACCGACGATGTCCTCGGCCGAGCCGTAGTGGTCGGCCATGTCGAAGCTCGTCAGGCCGGCTTCCACGTAGGGGACCATCGCCTCGGCGGCCGCATCCAGGTCGAGGGTGCCACCGTCACGCTCCAGGTCGGCCACCTGCCACAGGCCAGTCTGAACCCGCGAGAACGACAGTCCGGGTGCCAGCTCGATCCGTTCGACGGTCATAGGCGTGCCGTGGCTCTCCTTCATTCGGGCGGCAGCTCCGAGAAGCGCCGTTCGACATCGACGCCGGAGCGCCGCAGGGCCCGCATCTCGCGCCAGTAGATCAGGCTGGCAAGCGCCATTACGCCCACCCAGACCGGAGTCGAGTGCAGGTACCAAGCGGCGACGTCCGAGGACAGGTCCTTGTAGACGTGGATGCCGAGAAAGGTCCCGAGCAGCAGCACACCCGCAATGGCGAGCGGGACCTGGAGAGAACGGTTCGACACGACCTTGACGGCGCCGGCGAGCTCGGGGTTGCGACGCGGCAGCCACAGCACGGAGGCGCACATCAGCAGGAAATTCACCAGCATCGAGGTCACCAGGATGTCGACGCCGAGAAAGAAGTCTCCGGCGAGATGGCTCCCCAGGATCCCGACCGACGCCATGGCGCCGCTGGCGACGATCGCCACCTGTGGGGTGTGGCGTCGTGGATGGACCCGAGCCACCCAGCGCGGGAAGATGCCGTCCTCCGCCCAGGCGAACATCAGTCGAGAGACAGCCAGGAGCATGGCCGGGAGGTCGTTGATCAGGGCGACCGCCGCTCCCGCCACGATCGCCACGGTCCAACCGGGCGAGAGCAGGACCCCGAGCAGGCCGGGAGCGGTGACATCACGGACCGCCGCCTCCTGGGCGATATACGACCAGGGCACGGCATGGTAGACGGCGGCGGTGAAGAGCAGGTAGAAGCTGCCAACCGATACCACGGCGATGGCGATCGCGATCGGCAGCGATCGGCCGGGGTTCTTCGCCTCTCCCCCGGCCTGTGCGATCGAGTCGAAGCCGATGAAGCTCGAGAACAGGACCGCCGCCGCGGCCAGGAAGGCGTCCCATCGCAGGGGTGCCGGCGGGGCCGCGGGCAGGCTACCCTGCCCCGAGCGCTCGAGCGCCGCCGCGAAGTCCGCGTGATCGAAGGAGAACCCGGCCACAATGACGATCGCGCCGAGCGCGAACATGAGGAACATCATCGGCACCAGCGTGCGTTCGTAGAGCTCGACGCCTCGCAGGTTGACGCCGACGAAGGTCCAGAGGAAGGCCAACGCGATCCCGACGCGTATGCTGCCCGTCTCGAGCAGGCCGGCCAGAGCCTCCTGACCGAGCGCCCCAGCGACGTCGCGCAGGAAGGGCACCAGCACGTAGGAGACCACGCCGATGGCGATCGACAGACCGAACCACTGCGAGAAGCTGGCGACGAAGCCGAGGTAGGGGTTGAGCGATCGACTGGCGTAGACGTAGCTGCCGCCGGCACGCGGCATCGCCGAGGCGAGGATCGCGTAGGCCAGCGCCGCGAGCAACGCCGGTACCGCCGCGAAGAGATAAGCCTGCAGAACCCAGGGTCCAATTCCGGGGACGTTGCGCTGCAGCATGAAGGGCAGCACGTTGATGGCCGCCCCGAGCATCGAGCAGATTCCCGTGGCCGCCAGACCGAGAAGCCCGAGCTGACGGGTCAGGCCCGAGGCCCCCGGTCGATTCACGTCAGAAATGGCCCACCTCTGGCGGCTGCTCCGGTGAATGGGTCATCCTCGAATGGATCGCCTCTCTCGTGTCACTCGAATGGGGGTTATCGCCGGCGGCATTGTAGCCTGCGATGCCCGGAGCGATGCCAGCGGCTCGCCTCGAGAGTTAGAGTTCGGTACCTGACGGAACCCGATGGACCCGGTAACCCATACCCTCGTCGGTGCATCCCTGGCCGCCACGCGGCTCGGTAGCCGCACCAGGATGGCGACGGCCGCGCTGGTGGTCGGAGCGAACCTTCCCGACATCGATGTCCTCTCCTTCGCCTGGGGCACCGACGCCGCCCTCGGATTCCGGCGCGGCTGGACCCACGGGGTTCTGGCCCTGGCGATCCTGCCGGCACTTCTGGCGTTCGGGCTCGCCTGGCTTGCACGACGCCAACCGGCGGGTACCGGCGATCCACCCCTGTCGCTCGGCTGGCTGCTGGCGCTCTGCTACCTCGCCGTCCTCACCCATCCGTCGCTCGATTGGCTCAACGTCTACGGCATGCGATGGCTCATGCCCTTCGACGGCACCTGGTTCTACGGCGACTCGATGTTCATCGTCGATCCCTGGCTCTGGCTGATACTCGGCACCGGGTGGCTCGCCGGCCGGCGGCCGACCTGGCCGCTGGTCCTCGGTGGTGTGGCGCTCGGCGGCTTCCTGCTGGCGAGAACCCTCGGCCGAGCCCCGGAGTTCGCGGCGGCGGTCGCCGGTGTCCTGCTTCTGCTCCTGGCGATCCTGCTCTGGAGGCCCCGACAGCGGCGCGATGTCGTCCGGGCGGCCACCACCGGGCTGACGGTCGGCGTGCTCTTCATCACCGCGATGATCGCGCTCCACGCCATCACGGTGGCGAAGGTCCGCTCCGACCTCGAGCGCCAGGGTGTGTCCGGAATCGAGCGAATGATGGTCGGGCCGATGCCCGCCAACCCGCTCTCCTGGGACGTTCTGTTCGTCGCCGACGGCCGCTTGCGGGCGGCGCATTTCACCTGGCTGCGCCGGCACCCCGTGATCTCGGAGTTCTCACATCCCGAGGCGCGGACGACCGAGCTCTGGCCCGCCATTCGCGGGGCCGGTGAACCGGCCGGATTCCTCGAGTGGACGCGGTTTCCCTGGATCGAGGTGGGGAGCGACGAGATCTTCCTGATGGACGGCCGCTACACGCGCGAGCGAACGACCGGCTTCGGGGGAACCGTCCTGCCCAGGGACTCGATCAGCGACAGGTAGGGGATCCTAGCCGCCGCGGCGCCAAGTATGGAATCCTATTCCGATCCCTTCCGGACCACCTAGTGCCCGGACGTCAGAAAAGAGCCGTGCCTGGACGCCAGAAAAGAACGGGCCTCGTCTTCGCCCTGGCCCTGATGGCCCTCGCCCTCAGCTTCGCCCTGGGCTACGGCACCAGCGGTACGGTCGCCGGGTGGCTCGCCGGGGCCGGCGGTGGGGACTCGATGGACGACGACGGCGACGGGCCTCGCCGCGTGCGTCCGCCCGGCCTCTGGCAGACGGCGAGAGGCGCCGATGGAACCTCCGAGCCGACGGCCGAGGACCTGCAGGCGATGGCCGAGCTCGAAACGCTCGGCTACCTGAGCGGCTACGAGCCGGCCTCGGGTCTGGAGAACGTGACCGTTTACCTGCCCGAGCTCGCCCATGACGGGCTAAACCTCCACTCCTCGGGGAATCTCCCCGAGGCGCTGTTGATGGACATGGACGGCAGGATTCTCCACCGCTGGGCGTACCCGTTCCGCGACGCGTTCCCCGAGCATCCGGCCGACCGCATCGTCTTCGGCATGGCGTACTGGCGGCGCGTTCACTTGTTCGAGAACGGCGACCTGCTGGCCATCTTCGAGGGCTACGGTCTGATCAAGCTCGACAGGGACTCGAACCTGCTCTGGGCGAAGGCGGGCCGATTCCACCACGACCTGTTCGTCGCCGAGGACGGCACGATCTCGACCCTGGTGCGCAGGGCCGAGATCGTGCCTAGGCTCCACGAGGAGGAGTACGTCCTGCTCGACCACGTCACGATTCTCGACCCCCAGGGCGACCTGGTGCGGCGCATCCCCCTGCTCGAGGCCTTCGAGAGCTCGCCGTACGCGCCGTTGCTCGACTTCGCACCGGACTCCGGTGACATCTTCCATACCAACACCATCGAGGTGCTGGACGGCTCTCACGCTCACCTCGGCCCGGCCTTCGCCGCCGGCAACATCCTGCTGTCCATTCGCGAGATGAACGTCGTCGCCATCCTCGACCCCCGAGACGAG
Source organism: Candidatus Multivoradales bacterium (assembly GCA_965223875.1). Taxonomy (GTDB): domain Bacteria; phylum Acidobacteriota; class Thermoanaerobaculia; order Multivoradales; family JAHEKO01; genus CBDCXS01. The sequence goes on from OZ245024.1 coordinate 2,287,085, forward strand.
ACCATCGTCTGGGCACTCTCCGGACAGTGGGACATGCAGCACCAGCCAACGATGCTCGCCAACTCCCGAATGCTCGTGTTCGACAACCTCGGACACCGCGGGATGTCCAAGGTCATCGAGATCGACCCGCTGACGCAGCATATCCACTGGGCCTACCGCGGCACGCCGGAGAACGGCTTCTCCTCACCCTCGGGGGGGTCGAATCAACGGCTGGCGAACGGCAACACCCTGGTTACCGAGTCGGAGGCTGGACGAGCCTTCGAGGTCTCGCCCGACGGCACCATCGTCTGGGAGTTCCACAATCTCGCCAGAGCCGGTGAGAACAACGAGCTGGTCGCCAACCTCTGCGAGGTCATTCGCGTCGACCGCGATTTCACCAGCGGCTGGCTCGACATCTCCGACGGCTAGATGCGCGATCCGGCCCAGGCCGAGCCCCGGCCCTTCGGCACCCTCCTGGCGTTGGCTGCGGTGGCGGCGCTGTACCTCCTTCATGGCGTCTACGACCGGCTGGCCTTCTACGACGAGGGCATCGTGCTCGCCGGTGCCGAGCGGGTGCTCGAGGGCGAGGCGCCCTACGTAGACTTCTGGACGATCTACCCTCCTGGCCAGTTCTACCTGGTCGCCCTGGTCTTCGGGATCTTCGGCAAGTCGATGTTGGTCGAGCGCCTCTTCGACCTGGCCGTCCGAGTCCTTCTCTGCCTGGTCGCGTACCGGCTCGTGCATGACCTGTCGACGAGGCGCCACGCGCTCGGCACCTTCACCATGATGCTGGTCTGGCTCGGCTACAGCCGCTACAGCGCCTACCCCACGTACCCGGCTCTGCTGGCGGTGCTCCTCGGCGTCGGCTGGCTTCTGCGACACCTGGAGCGCGAGCGCCCCGGATGGCTCTACGCCGCGGCCGCCTCGGTCGTCGTCGCGATCCTGTTCCGCCATGACGTCGGCGCAATGGCCGGGCTGGCTTTCGCCGCCGTCCTCGCACTCGATCGGCGATGGCGCTCCCTGGCGCGCTACTGCGTCGTCGGCCTGGCCGCGGTGGTCGCCGTCGGAGCGCTCTTCCAGGTGGCCTTCGGACTCGACAGGGTCCTCCGGCACCTACTCGAGGTGCCGTACCGAGTCTTCGCCGAGTATCGCTGGGTTCCCTATCCCGATTCGTCGACCAAGGGCTTTCTCGCCTTCTACGTTTTCCCGGCGGCCGTTGTCGCGGGGTTGGCCACGACCGCTCTAGCGGTGGTCCGGCGGCGATTCGACGCGCCGACGATGTGGGGAGTGGGCGCGCTGTCGCTCTTCGGCGGCCTCACTCTGGTGCTGCTGCGCGTGCGCTCCGACACCGTCCATCTGCTCCCCTGCGCCGTCGTAGCGGTCACGCTCGTACCGCTGCTGCTGGCGACCTGGACCTCCGGTCCGGCAGGCTCCAGGATCGCACGCAGGGTGCTCGCCGTCGGAGTGTCCGCGGTGATGGCGCTCGCCCTCGCCTACGCCCTCGAAGCGCAGTGGGAGATGGCGCTCCGCATCGCCCGCGGTCAGGGAGGTGTTCCGCAGGGACTGCGAGAGGCCGCCACCTGGATCCGCCGCAACACGGACCCGACCGACGCGGTCTACTCCGGCGTCACCAACCACGATCAGTTCGTGGTCAACGGCGTGGCCCTCAACTTCCTCGCCCGGCGTCCCTACGCGACGCGGTACCACGAGCTCCATCCGGGACTGACCAACACCGAGCCCGTGCAGCGGGAGATCATCGCCGAGCTCGAGCGGGCCAAGCCGCGGGTCGCGCTGCTCGCTACCCACAACTGGACCGAGCCCAACGAGAGCAGCGTCGACAGGGGCGTCGATCTGCTCGACCGCTACATACGCTCGACCTACCGCCACACGGAGACGTTCGGTCTCTTCGAGCTCTGGGTCAGAGATCCGACACCGGACTCCTGATCCGGTCACCGGCCGGGAACGGCCTCAGGGCGACGGCGGCTCGAGGGAGTCGCCCTCTTCCGCGCAGAGGCTGTTGATGGCCTCCGGCAGAAGACCGCCGCAGGCGAGCGTGCGGGCGGTCGCGGCCGCCGCCAGAGTATTGCCGGTCGGCGTCGGGTGCCACCAGTCGAGGAAGACCCTCTGTCCGTCGGCCACGGCGGCGCGGAACTGGTCGAGGGGGTCGACCGTCGTCCAACCGTTGCGCTCACCGATGGCGATGAGTCGCCGCTGGACAACCGGCTCGCCGGCAGCCGCGAGCTGCTCGCGATACGGGAAGGCGACGACAGCGAACTCGGCTCCCATGCCTCGACTCTCGCTCGCCATCCGGCGGTAGGTCTCCTCGAGCCAGGACCACTCGGGTCCGTCGTCGTCCTCGACCGGGCGCATCATGCTGCTCTGCTCGCGCTCCTGGGGAGGCAGTTCCCTGGCAGCGAGGAGGGCATCGTCGACCAGCGAACAGAGACGCGATCGGCGACAGAGACGAAGCATCCTTCCAGGCGGCTCCGGGGGCGCGGTGCGCGTCGAGGGATCGGGATACGCGGCGTCCGGAATCGTTCCCAGGTGAAGGCGCGTCTGCACGTCGAAGTGCGCCGTCGGATCGTTGAGGTCGTTGATACAGAACTGCGCCAGGACCAGGTCGGGCTCGTAGCTGGGCCCGACGTCGGACAGAAGCGCCGCCTCGTTGTAGGGGTTGTAGCCGCCCACGGCCATGTTGAGCACCTCGAAGGACGGACCGCCCCGCTTTCTCGCCAGCGAGCGGAGGTGTCTCTCCAGTCGCTTGGGATAGGTGTCTCCGGCGTCGACACCGTAGCCGAAGGCGACCGAGTCTCCGAGCACCAGAATGCGGAAGACGCCCTCGGGCTTGGGCCGCTGACGTAACTCGTCGCGGAAGCCGTCCCGGTTCACTCGATAGACGATTCCCGAGCCGCCGAAAGTCCCCGCCGCGTTGGGCCTGAGTCCGTACAGCCACTCCTTGTCAGGCCGAGGCTCGTGGATGGCCCGCCGATCGTCGCCCTGACTGCCGCGACCGAGCGCCCAGAGCAGAAGCTCCGCGGCGATCAGCGCCAACACGATGGCGCCGAGCACCTTGAGCGTCGTCTTCATCGCTGCCACCGCACCGTTTCAGCACCACGACAGCGACCCGATGTCCGCGTGGCGCCGCGCCGCCGGGTCCGCGCCAGCTCCGCTCGATCGATCGTGCCTACGAGCTGAATTGTATACGACCAACCCTACCGCCCGACGGGCGCCCGGGACGAGGCCGGAGATAGAATCGAGCCACTTCGAGCCCGGCCATGATCAACGCTGACGCGCCACGCCCAGGAACTCCGGCCGACCAGGCGATCCCGGCGCTGGTGCACCTGTACGGAGCCAAGCTCTACCGCCTGGGAGTGCATCAGTGCGGCGACTCGGACGAAGCACTGGACCTGGTGCAGGACATCTTCACCACGGCATATCGCAAGTGGGATCAGTTCGAGGGCCGCTCCGAGGCTTCGAGCTGGCTCTACACGATCGCGGTGAGGGCCTGCCGGCGGCGCCATCGACTCCGTTCGGGAGAACCGCGCCGGATGGTCCCCCTCGACGAGCTCCTGCCGAGCCATGGCGACCCCATGGCGGTAGTGCCCTCTCCGTCGGATCCCGAGGCCGAGGCGATCCGACACGAGGCCAGCGAGACCGTCGACGCGGCGCTTTCGACGCTGCCGATCCACTACCGCATGCCGCTGCTCCTCAAGGAGATCGCCGAGCTGTCGGTCGACGAGGTCGCCGGTATCCTCGGGCTGAAGGAGGCGACGGTCAAGACCCGGCTGCATCGGGCTCGCCTGATGCTACGCAAGCGGCTCGAGGAGGTTCTGCCGAAGGCCGACCTGCCCGAGCCGGGCCATTCGCGCACGTTGTGCCTCGATCTGCTCAGGGCCAAGCAGGAGGCACTCGATCACGGCGTCGAGTTCTCGGTACCGGACGAAGAGCTCTGCAGCCGCTGTCGGGCACTGTTCGAGACCCTCGACATGGCACAGGCATGTGTTCACCTCCGCCGTGGGGACGCCCTTCCCGCCGAGGTGAAACGGCTCCTGGCGAGCGACCACGCGGCCTGAGTCGCGAGCGCTGAGATCGAGCGCCGGTCGGGGTCCGGTAGCTGCGGTCATCTGGCCCGTCGAAAGGTGAAACCTCCGACGGCCTTCATGTCTCTCAAGAGGTAGAGGCACAAAGATGACCATGATCGAAACTCCGAAGAGCTACTACATATCCAGACGGGTCGACCTTCCGTTCGAGCTCGCCGTCGAGAGCGTCACCGCCGAGCTGGCCGAGCAGGGGTTCGGCCTGCTCACCGACATCGACGTCGAAAAGACGCTGGCGGCGAAGCTGGGAACCGACTTCCGCCCCTACCGGATCCTCGGCGCCTGCAATCCGCCGTTCGCGCAACAGGCGCTCGAGGCGGAGGACAAGATCGGCACGTTGCTTCCCTGCAACGTCGTCGTGCAGCAGCTCGAAGACGAGGTAGAGATCGCCGCGGTCGACCCGATCGCGTCGATGCAGGCGGTGGACAACCCGGCCCTCGCCGAGATCGCCACCGTCATCAAACACAAACTCCGGGCCGCCGTCGAAGCGGTCTGAACTATCGAAAGCAAGGTGTGACATGACCAAGATCGTCGTTCTGGGTGGCAACTTCGGCGGCATGACCAGTGCCTTCGAGCTCAAGCGCAAACTCAAGGACAAAGCAGAAATCGTCGTCATCTCCCGCGACAAGGAGTTCGTCTACATCCCCTCCCTGATCTGGGTTCCCTTCGGCCGACGCAAGGTGGAGGACATCACGTTCTCGGCCGAGAAGACCATGAAGGACGGAGGCATCGACTTCATTCTCGACGAGGCGGTCCGTATCGACGCCGAGCAGAGCCGGATCATCTGCAAGTCGGGTCGTGAGGAGTCCTACGACTTCCTGATCGTGGCTACCGGCGCCTCCCTGGCCTGGGATGCGATCCCCGGCCTCGGCCCCAAGGCCCACAGCCACTCGATCTTCACGCCTCCGGACGCCGAGAAGACCTACGAGGCCTGGAAGGCGTTCACCGAAGACCCCGGTCCAGCGGTGATCGGCGCCGTTCCCGGCGCCAGCTGCATGGGTGCCGGCTACGAGTACCTGTTCAACTTCGACCGCCACGCCCGCAAGGCGAAGATCCGCGATCGGACTCCCATCACCTGGATCACGCCCGAGCCGCAACTCGGTCACTTCGGCATCGGCGGTATCAAGGGCGGCGAGACGATGCTCAAGATGTTCCTCAAGATGCAGGGCATCGACTACCGGGTCGACGCGGCGATCAAGGAGGTGACCGAGGACGCCGTCATCCTCGAGGACGGAGAGGTGATCCCGGCCAAGTGGAAGATGCTGGTACCCCCGTTCCGCGGCTCGAAGGTCGTCATGGATTCTCCGGGTCTCGGCGACGCGAAGGGATTCATCGAGACCGACGGCACCTACAGACACAACAGGTATCCCAACATCTTCGCCGCCGGGCTCGCCGTCCAGGTCGAGAACCCGTTCCTCGGAAAGGTCCCGTTCGGCGTACCGAAGACCGGCTACCCGACCGACGAGATGGCCAAGACGGCGGCCGAGAACATCGAAAAACTCATGGAGGGCCAGTCGAGCCTGGCCTGCAAGCAGTTCGGCTCGATCCCCGGTATCTGCGTCATGGACGCCGGCAACAAGGAGGTCCTGATCCTCACCAACAGCCTCTTCCCGCCGCGCAAGTTCGCCATGATGCTTCCCAACCTGTTCGGCGACTTCTTCAAGGTTCTGGTCGAGAAGATGCTGATCATGAAGTACCGCCGCGGCTGGTCCTTCCTTCCCTGATCGACACCACCAAATCACGAGTCCGAAGAAAGGAGGATCTCGTCATGACTCGCAGCAATCGGTGGATCGCGGCACTCTCCGGGTTGGCCCTGGTACTGGCCTTCGCTCCGAGCGCCCATGCCACCAACGGGATGTATCTGATCGGCTATGGAGCTGAAGCGATCGGACGTGCCGGCGCCAACATCGGAATCTCGGATCGAAGCCTGGCGGTCAACTTCAACCCCGCCGGCATCAGCCAGCTGCAGGGCAAGCACCTGTCGCTGAATCTCGCTGTGCTCGCCCCGAGCCTCGAGTTCGAGAACATGATCAACGCACCGACGGACGGCGAGAGCAACCTCTTCCCTCTGCCGGCGTTCTCCTACGTCCATGGCTCGAAGGAGTCGCCATGGAGCTGGGGCATCGCGCTCGTCGCGCAGGGCGGGATGGGAGCCGAGTTCAGAAACCTCAACACCTTCTTCGGCACCCGGGACCGAACGTTCTCGGAAGTGCGGTTCGCCACCCTGATCCCTACAGTGGCCTACGCCGTCAACGAGGACATGTCCTTCGGCGCGGCGCTCAACCTGGGGTACGGAGACGTGGCCTTCTCCTTCTATCCGGAGACCTCGTTCTTCAACACCCAGAATCCCGCGATGAGCTTCTTCGGGCTCGACATGGATCCGGCCGGGGGCCTGCAGACCAACCTGCGCCTCGGCTGGTGGTGGAGGGCCGACCCGAAGCTCTCGGTCGGTCTGATCTACCAGACCGAGACCGACAGCAACTTCGAAGACGGTGACATGGTGGTCAACTTCGACGGCCATCCGTTCCTCGGCAGGAAGGTCGGCTACAAAGCCGACGTCGACGGCTTCACCTTCGCGGCGCAGGCGGGTGTCGGCTTCGGCTACCGTGCCAGCGACAAGGTCATCCTGGCGCTCGACGTGAAGCGCTACTACTGGGACTCGGCAGTCAACACCGTCGAGGTGACGGCGACCAAGCCGGACACGCCCGGAGCGCCACCCGAGATCGTCGTCCCGTTCGTCTTCGACTGGGAGGACCAGTGGGTCGTCGCGCTCGGCATGGACTATCGGGCCACCGATCGGCTGACCCTGCGGGGCGGCTACAACTGGGGGGAGAACCCGGTACCCGACGAGACGCTCAATCCGCTCTTCCCCGCCACCATCGAGCACCATCTGACCTTCGGTCTCGGCTATCTGGTCGGCAACAAGGTCTGGGACTTCGCCATCGAGCGGGCCTTCGAATCCGACAACACCAACAACAACCCCGACCCGATGGTCAATCCGTTCGGTCCCGGATCGCGTGTCAAGCACGACCAGTGGACCTTCGCCATCGGCATCTCATGGGCCCTCGACCGATGACGGCCCGCGACATCGAAACACGGAGGTGGACGATGAAAGGACTCTGGTATCTGACAGCGGTCGCCGTCCTGATGGCTGGCTTCGTACTGGTCGACCAGTCCGCGATCGCCTCGAACGAGATCGCGAAACAGGAGGATCTCGTCTGCACCAGCTGCCACGACAAGCCCGGCAGCAAGCTACTGACCGACCAGGGCAAGTACTACGAGCTGATGCGGACACTCGACGGATACGACGATGTCACCCAGGTGTTCGGCGAGTGCACCACCTGCCACGTCAAGAAGCCCGGATCGACCCGACTCACCCAGACCGGAAGGATGTTCCAGCGTCTGATCGGCGACATGAGCGGCCTGAGGGCCTACCTGGAGGAACAGCACCCCATGGCCGACGCTCCCGAGGAGGGGCCTGGGGACGGCTGAGAAGGACCGGTTCTCCACCCTGACGGCGCTCGGGCCGACACGGCCGAGCGCCGTTTCTCGTCAGCGCTCAGGCACCCTGAGACCGTACTCGTCCCCGAGGCGGCCCGCCACGCGCCGCGCGACCCAGACATGGCCGCGGGGCCGGTAGTGGATACCGTCGAAAAGGAAGATCTTCCGTAGCTGGTCGGCATCGAGCGCCGAGACCTCGGTCGCCAGGTCGAGCACGGGTTGGCCCGATTCGCGAGCCACCTGCCGCACGATGTCGATGTAGTCCTCATGGAGATCGACGACCGCCGCCGAATCGGTTGCGTAGTCGAGCTGGGCGAAGTGCTCGGGGGTACCCAGCGTCCGGTGGGCCGAGGGGGGCGTGACGAAGACCACCGGAGCCTCAAGAGCCCCGAACAGGCGGGCGATCTCCAGCAGATTCTGCCGGTACCGATCGGGCGGAACGCGGCTCACTTGCCGCAGCTCCGAGCCGAGCAGGTGACGGAGATCCGCCGGGCGCGCGCCATCGGGCTCCTCGCTCGCGCCCTTGCCGCTCTCGAGCCCCGAGCGGAGGTGATGGGCCCACTGGAGCAACCGGCTCGAGTCGTAGATCGCGTCGCCCAGCGGAGCGAAGCGGGACGGGACCGGGACCTCGTGGTCCGGCGAGCCGTAGGCGAGCCAGTGATCGTTCCATCCGTAGTGGAGCACGACCACATCGGGATCGACCAGAGCCCCGTACTTCCGGGCCGCTACCAGCCCCTGGTGCGAGGTGTATCCGGCGATCGACAGCGACACCGTCTCGACGCGGTCGATCGGCTCGGGTGTTCCACTCCGGTTGAGGAGCCGGGCCACGATCACCGGGTAGGGCGGGCTCCCCATGTCGGCGCACGAATCACCCAGGTAGAGGACCCGGAAGACCCCTGGCGGCTTCGGCGTCTCGACCTCCGGCCCCTTGAAGCCCCAGCTGTTGATCTCGGGCCTTGCCGCGTCATACTTCCAGAACAGCTCGCGATCCCGCACCAGCTTGCCGAATCCCGCCTCCTCGGTCAGCTGCAGCTCGATGCCCGCCTCGTGGCGAAAGCCGACGACGCGAAGCGCCATCTCGGGCACGACGAGCAGCAGGTTGAGGACCCCGAGACTCATCAGCCAGGTCACCGGCCGGCCGCGGGCGTCGAGCGCCGAGACGAGCCGCCACAACCCCAGGCCGACACCGGCCAGAACCGCGACCGTCGCGGCTCCCAGCTCTCCGCGAGCCAGAGCGGCCACGGCCAGAAGAAGCGAGATCGCCAGCGAGCCGAAGAGGACGACCCGGGTGAAGACGACCTCCTGCTGACGGCTCGGAGGCATCCGACAATACTAGCCTGCATTATTCACCAGCCTCCTGCTGCGCCGCCGGATCTACCAACCTCCTTCGCGCCGGTCTCGTCGCGAGATGCCGTTGGCGTACTGCCCCCATGCGGAGGGTCGACGGGCGAGGGACACGACCTGGATACGGACAGATGCGGCGAGTTCGCCAGTCTGACCCGCGGGCACGTCGGGACCCTGTCATGGCCGGCCAGACCCCTGTGACGGGCCGGCCGGAACCGGAACACTCCCGAGCTAGACTACGCCCGTGCAATCCCCCTCCCTGTCGCAGGTCGGGCCCGCGGGCTCGCGAGTGTCGTTGCCTCCCTGGGCGATGTCTCTGCTGCTCTTCTGCGCGCTCCTCCTGATCTACGCCCCCGGGTTCACCATCGACTACCTCACCAACGACGAGGTGGGGATGATCGGTACCTCGTGGAGGGACTACGACTTCACCTACCACGCCCTGGCGCACGGACGGCCCCTGTCCTTCTACCGGCCGTTCATCTACTCGTTCGTCGACTACTCGCCGGCGAAGATCCAGCTGATGCGGTTCGCCTTCTTCCTCGGCATGGCCGCTCTCGCCATCGTTCTCATGCGCTTCCTGGCGCTCGAATCGAAGCGGCCCTGGTTCTCCCTGTTCACCATCCTCTTCCTCTTTTCGCAACTCCCCTTTCAGACCTTCAGCGGCTTCTCGCTCGATCTCGTCTCCTACGTCCTGCCGACTCTCTCGCTGAGCCTGCTGGCGTTCTGGCTCCACTACTACGTGCTGCCACGAAAACGGCTGCCCGCCTGGCTGGCTGTCGGCATCGTCTTCCTGCTGCTCTTCGCGGCGATGCAATCGGCCCAGACCTGGGCCTTCTTCGCCATGGCCCCGGCGGTCTTCCTGGTGTTGTCCGGCGACCGGCGCCGTCTGGCGCAGACCCGGAGCTTCATCCTCATCGGGGTCGCCGCCCTGCTGCTGTCCGTGCCCGTCTTCCTGGCCGGCCTCGACGCGTTGGCCGATCAGGGGCGACAGGGGTACTCGATGGGCGAAGGTATCTTCACCGTGGCGAAGAAGTCGCCCCTCCAACTGGTCGGCCACACGCTGAATCCGAGGACCTACTGGAGCGCCTTCAAGCTCTGGAATCACCCCTATCCGTTCCACGACACAGCGGCAAGCGAGGCGCGACGCCACGACCTCTCGATGGGTGTCTTCGCTATCTGGCTGGTTCTCGGCCTGGGAGCCTTCGCCACCGAGTTGCGCGACCGCGACCAGGAGCGGCGCGACGTTGTCGCGAAGTGGCTCGCCGCCTTCGCCTGCATGGGGTTCGGGGCCTTCGTGCTGGTCGCCGCCTCACCGGTCTGGGTTCGCGAGTTCCGCGCCCACCTGACGCTGGTGCTCTCGGCGTGCGTCATCTTCATCGGAGCGCACTCGCTGCTGGTGCTGCAACGTCGCTTCACCCTGTTTCGATCGAGCGCTACCCGCGGCCTGGCGATCGGGCTGGTGCTGGCGACCGCGTTCGGAGCCCAGGCGGGCTTTCTGCGCGGCTATGTCGAGACACGCGCCGACCAGCTCGACTTCATCCGCACCGAGCTGGCGGCCAAGAGACCGGCCCAGTACGACCGCATCGTCGTGATCCTCGGTCCGCGCAGGAACTTCTGCGTCACCGAGCCGTGCGACGGCTACTCCGGTCGCGTCACCCACAGCTGGTGGCACGCCCGCCGACCCGAGCGCTACCGCTACGCCATGAGCACGCTCGGACTGGAACCTGACAGAAAGCCGATCCTGGTCGTCGAGGGTGAGTTCACGCCCGGACCGAGGGACCTCGTCGTCGACTGGACCAAGTACGTTCGCGCGCGCCGACGCCTGGCGCGGATGACCCGGCGCTAGCTACAGACTGCGCTTCTTGCCGCGGGCGCCGCGTCGGCTGCCCTTGGGCTTCGCCGGCCGGCCGCCGTAGCCGCCGCCACCACCGCCGCCGCCCCACGGATCGTCGTTCCCGAAAGAGCCACCACCGTGCCGGGGACCGCCAGCGGGTCTCGGCGCGCGAGGCTTGCGGGCCTCCGCCATGTTGACACGAAGCTGCCGACCACCGAGCTCGTAGCCGTCGAACTTGGTGATCGCTTCGGCGGCCGAGGCGGGATCGGCGAACTCCACGAAGGCGAAGCCCCGTGGGCGACCGGTATTGCGGTCGGTCGGGAGGTAGATGTCCTGGATACGACCGACTTCCGAGAGGAGATGCTGCAACTCCTCCTGGCGGGTCTCGAAGTTCAGGTTACCGACGAAAATCTTTGAGTTGGAGATGGCCTGCTGTCCTTTCCGTGCGCTTGATCCATTCGCGGGAATCGAGGCTAGACCCTAGCACGTTCGCTCCACCGTTCGGGCGACGACCGACGTCGGTCTCAGTTGGGGATCCGCATGGCCACGCGCTCGATCGTCGCGTCCGGTGACCCGTGCACGGACCCGGGGCCGGCGGTCCTAGACGAGCTCGTCCGTATTGCGAATCAGCTGAACGAAATAGCGAACGGCGAGCTCGAGACTCTCGAGTGTGATCCTCTCGTTGGTGCCGTGGACCATCTCGAGGACATCGTCGCCACCGATGACCGGGAGGAAACGGAACACGTTGTCGGACCGGCCGGAATAGTACTTCGCGTCGGTGCCGCCGATCACCAGGTAGGGAACCACGACGACCTCTTCGCCGGGCATCACCTCGAGGAGCGTTCTCCCCAACAGACCGAACGCTTCCGAGCCCGGGTCGGAGATCGGCGATGGATCGGCGTTCCATGCGGTCGGCCGCACCTCGACGCGATCGTCGGCGATCACCTCCCGCACCCGGGCGACGACGGTGTCGACCGTCTCGCCCGGGCGAATGCGGTGGTTGACGACCGCTCGCGCTTCGATCGGCAGCACGTTCTCCTTCACCCCTCCCTCCATGATGGTCACGGCCGTCGTGGTGCGAAGCATGGCGGCCGAGCTGGGGTCCGCCAACATCATCCGTACGAGGAACGGGCGCGTCAGCCAGAGGTTGGCAAACAGGAGGCGCGGGCCGAAGGGCATCTCCGGGGCCAGGTACTCCATCATCGCCTCGGTCGCACCGTCCAGCTCGGCCGGGAAGGGACTCTCCTCGAGCCGTGTGACGGCCTTCGAGAGAATACCCAGACTGGTGCTCTCGGGCGGCGCGGAGGAGTGGCCTCCCGCTCCGCGGACAATCAGCTCCACCGTGACGAAGCCCTTCTCGGCGATACCGATGACGCCGGCCTTCGAGTCGATCCCGGAGACCGACCCGTCGCCGATGAAGCCACCCTCGTCGAGGACGAGAGCGTAGGGCTCGACGCCGCGTGCCTCCAGGGTCTCGGCGATCCGGCGCGCTCCCTCCGGCCCGCCGATCTCCTCGTCGTGTCCGAAGGCCAGATAGATCGTTCGCTCCGGTCGGAAACCGCCGACGACGAGTTGCTCCACGGCCTCGAGGATCGCCATGACGCTGGCCTTGTCGTCGAGGGCTCCGCGGCCCCAGATCTCCCCACCGGCGACCACGCCGCCGAAGGGCGGATGCTCCCAGCTCTCCTCGGTGCCCGGAATCACCGGCACGACATCTATGTGCCCCATGAGGAGCACCGGATCGAGCGACGGGTCACGGCCCTCCCAGGTGTAGAGCAGCGACAGCTCGTTCACCGTCTCGCGGCCGAGGGCGCCGTGCACCGCGGGATAGGAGCGCTCGAGGAAGTCGTGGAACTCGAGGAAGGGTATCGGGTCGCGGTCCTCGAGCTCCTGGTGCGAGATGGTCCGGTAGGTGAGCGCCTGCGAGAACCGGCTAACGACAGCGTCGAGATCGACCTCGATCCCGGCCGGCTCAGCCGCCGTCGGTTGGCGACTTTCGAGCGTGGACGCGCGGAACGCCATGACGCCGAAGACGCCGAGCGCCACCAGCAGGATTGCGAGGAGCGTCTTCTTGATCATCGGTCCCCCAACGGAACATCATCGGCCGGAAGCTCGCCATTCTAGCCTGCGTTATTCATCAGTCTCCGTAGCGAGCCGCCGGAGATGCCTGTGGGCACAAGGCGCGCGACCGAGGGCCCCGCAGGCGTATCCGCTGCGATACGTCGAGGAGCCCGACCGAGCGCAACGCAGGAGACACGGGGAGATCCGGCGGCGCAGTAGGAGGCTGGTGAATAATGCAGGCTAGTCACACGATGACCGACGAAGGTCAACCCTGAGCCGTCGCCGCTCGTATCAATATCCATGCGCCTCCTCACCTCCGCTTCGCTCCTCGTCGCTCTCCTGCTCGCCGCGACCCCCGCCACAGCCCAGCGCGACACCCTCTGCCGAGACCGCCGGCCGACGGAGTCCTCGATCCAGATTCCGGGTGAGAGCGAGCCCGGCGCGCCGATGGTGATCACCGGTCGGGTGGTGCGGGGAGACGACAAACGCCCCGTAGCCGGCGCCCGGCTGCTCGCCTTCCACACCGACAGCGAGGGCTACTACTCCGAGGGCGGAATGGACGAGCAGAACGCCCGGCTCTGCGGCGTTCTGCTGACCGACGAGGAGGGCCGATACCGGATCGAGACCATCCGGCCCGCTCACTACGCCACCGGCGGTCCGCCGGCCCACGTCCACTTCGAGCTCACTCTCCCGGGAGAGCGCCAGCGTAACTTCTCACTCACCTTCGAGGGCGATCCACTGCTGAAGGGACGAGCCGCCGGCGAGACCTGGGACACGACCCGGCCGGCGGTGGAGCGTGACGGCGTCTGGCACGTCGAGCGGGACTTCTGGATCCGCTGACGGATCACTGTCGAAGCGAGGAGGACTTCGAGCGGCCGGCCGCCCCTCGAACAGAGGGCACGGCGTGCCGGAGGTCGGTGGCGAAGGGGACCACGGCCGGCAGAGACGCCGGCCGCTTCAGTAGTGAGCGACAGCGAGCGCTGCGGGTCTCTGGGCGCAACCACGAGGCGGAGGTCGGTGGCGGGTAGAATCCGGCCACTCCGATTCTCGGAATCTCGTCGCATGCCGGCCGACACCGACGCCTCTCGCCTCAGAGGGAGACAACGCATGACCCGAAAGACCCTGACCTCAGCAGTCGTCCTGGCGGCGATCGCCATCACTCCGCTCGCCGCGCAATCGACCGACACGGCCTCGTTCGCCGATGTCGTCGGCCACGACTTCGGCGAACGGATCACCGTCCACCACCAGATGGAGAGCTACCTGCGCTATCTGGCGGAGCACTCGCCGTTGGTCGAAGTCATCGAGCAAGGCGAGTCCTGGGAGGGTCGCCAGCTACTGCTGGCCGTGATCACCTCCGAGGCCAACCACGCCAGGCTCGCCGAGATCCAGGCGAATGCCCGACGGCTGGGTGACCCGAGAGCGATCTCCGCCGGCGAAGCGGCGTCACTGATCGAGAGCCAGCCGGCGATCGTCTACATGGGCGGCTCGATCCACGGCTTCGAGCTGTCGGGAGCCGAAGGCGTCCTCAAGCTCATCGAGCACGTCACGACGCGGGACGACGCCGAGACCCGGTCCCTGCTCGACAACACGGTCCTGCTCCTCGACCCGATGATCAACCCCGACGGACGCGACGCCTTCGCGCACCGGAACCACCGTTCGATCGGCCGCGAGCCCAAGGCGGCACGCGACGACTGGTCGAACGACTTCAACGGTTGGGAGGCGATCGGCTTCCGCACCGGGCACTACTTCTTCGACACCAATCGGGACTGGTGGGCGCACACCCAGCGCGAAACCCAGGCTCGCGTGCCGACGATCCGGGAGTGGCGGCCGCAGGTGGTGATCGATCTCCACGAGATGGGGGCGGATGTCGAGTTCTATTTCGATCCGCCGGGCAATCCCTACGGCCCCTTTTTCCCCGAGTTCGCCCGCACCTGGTTCATGCGCTTCGGCGAAGCCTACGCCGAGGCCTTCGACGACGCCGGCTTCGAGTACATGACGCGCGAGCGCTACAACTTCTTCTATCCCGGCTACACGACCTCCTGGGGCAGCTACCAGGGAGCGGTCGGGATGCTCTATGAGCAGGGATCGACGCGCGGCCTGGCCATGGAGCGCGCCGACGAATCGGTCCGGATGCTGGCCGACGCCCTCGAGCAGCACTACACCGCGGCGTTGACGGCGGTCCGAACGGCGGCCGGCAGCCGCCGGGAGCTGCTCTCGGACTACCACGAAGGACTGCGCGATGCCCTCGCCGACGGCGAGACGGGCTACATCCGCTACCTGATCGAGCCGCAGGGGAATTCCCAGCTCGTGGCCGAGCTCGTATCGCTGCTGCGTCGCAACGGCATCGAGGTCGGGCGACTCACCGAAGAGACGCGACTGGCCGGTATCCGCGACCGGGAGGGTACGACCCTGTCCGACCGCGACTTCCCCGCCGGCACCTACGTCGTCGAGGCCTCCCAGCCACTCAACCGGCTGGTCCGAGCCCTGCTCGAGCCGGAGCTTCCGATCTCGGAGGAGTTCCTCGCCGAGGCCCGGGCTCGCGTCGACCGCGACCAGAATCCGCGCTTCTACGACATCACGGCCTGGTCGCTGCCGCTGCTCTTCAACCTCTCCGCCTTCTCGTCGACCGACGACCGGAGCCTGGCGATCGAGGCGATCGAGGCCGTCGAGGCGCGGGCCACGCTTCCCGACGGCAACGCCGCCTACGCCTACCTCGTCGACGGCAGTCAGGCGGCATCGCTCGCCGCGCTGATCCGCCTGAAGCAGGACGGCTACCGCGCCGCCGTCACGCTCAAGCCGACCAGTATCGGCGGCGAGGCCATCTCCTCGGGCACCGTCGTGCTGCGCGTCGGCCAGAACGTGGCCTCGCTCCATCAGGCGGTCCGCGAGGTCGCCGAGCGATTCGCGCTCGAGGTGCGGGCGGTCGACACCGGGCTCTCGGATCCCGGCTTCCCGGCGCTCGGCTCCGCCGACGTCCTTCCGGTCAGGACACCAGCCATCGCCATGCTCGCCGGCCAGCCGGTCCACGGCTATTCGTTCGGCTGGGCCTGGTACACCCTCGACCGGCAGTACGAGGTTCCGATCACGGTGCGGCGCGTCAGCACCATCGCCGGGCGGCCGCTGCACGACTTCGACGTGCTGGTCATTCCACATCTGTTCTCGAGCTCGGCGCTGGCCGCCCGACTGGGCGAGGGCGGTGTCGAGAGAATCAAGCGCTGGGTCCAGGACGGCGGTAGCCTCGTCGCCCTCGGATCGGCGGTCGACTTCGTCCGCGAGGAGCTCGGTCTCTCGGCGCTGCGCTCCTGGTACGACGCGACGGACGGAGGCGACCCGGACGAGGCCACGCCCCGGGCCGCCGCGTACTCGGTCCCCGGCGCCATCCTGAGAACCGAGGTCGATCTGGAGAACTGGTTGGCCGCCGGCTACTCCGAGGAGCTTCCCGTCCTGGTCAACTCGAGCCGGGTCTACCTGGCACCGGAGGGCGCTCCCGACAGTGACAAGCGCGTCGTCGCCCGCTACGCGACGCCCGAGACACTGCGTCTCTCCGGCCATCTCTGGCCCGAGTCGGCCGAGCGCCTGCCGAACAGCGTCTTCGCCTACGAGGAGAGGATCGGCCTCGGCCGCGTCGTCCTCATCGCCGAGGACCCGAACTTCCGCGCCTACTGGCGCGGCGCCAACCGGCTCTTCCTCAATGCAGTGATCCTCTCGCCCAGCGCTCCCTAGTCCACCCGGTCGGACGCCCATCCGACACGGCCAGGCCGAGGCGGCCAGCCCCAGGGACCCTTCCGAAGCGGCCCGTCCGAGGCGGAGCCTGAAAGGCCGCGCGGCGCCATCCCGTCCACAGGGACGAGTGCCACGAGCGCCGAGGTCACTCAAAACATGCGATGCACATGTGACATACTCACCGGGTGCCCAGAATGATCCAGGTCCGCAACGTACCCGACACCCTGCATCGGGAGTTGAAGCGCCGCGCCAGAGCCCGGGGAGTGACTCTCACCCGCTACATCCAGGACATCCTCGAGCGCGAGACCTCGAGGCCGCACGCGGACGAGGTCCTCGACCGGATCGCGAAGCGACCACCCGCCGACCTCGGAATGTCGGCAGCCGAGCTCCTGCGCAGCGAGCGACGGTCCGGGGCCCTCGATTGAAGCCGATCGTCGTCGACGCCTCCACTGTCGTCGAGTACCTGCTGCGGAGCTCACGAGATGCCGGTCTCGAAGAGGCTCTGCGCGACCCGGAGCTGGAGGTTCACATACCGGCGCTGTGCGACATCGAGGTGTGCTCGGTCGTACGCCGGGGTCTGCTGTCGCGCCGTATCTCGCGCTCTCGATCCTGGGACGCCATAGAGGACTACCTCGACCTTCCCCTCACACGGCACGGGCACACCCGTCTTCTGGGTCGCGTGCTCCGGCTGCGCGAGAACTTCTCGGCCTACGACGCCACCTACGTCGCCCTGGCCGAGAGGCTGGGGGCCGGCCTGCTGACCGCCGATGAAGCACTGGCGCGATCGGTACTGAGGCACCTCGACCTGCCGCTCCTCTGAGCGCGACGTCGGGCGCGGTAACGCAGGTACAATCCCCGGGATTCCCGTCGTTTCCGAGCCCGTCCTTCCCGAGGAGGTTCCCTTGCGTCTCAAAGCACTTCTGGTCGTCTTCACCGCCGCCGCCCTCTGCCTACCGGTCCTCGTGCGAGCCGACGAGGATCCCGTCGCGGAGGCGATATCCGGCCTCGAGCTACGCTCCATCGGTCCGGCGCTCATGGGCGGCAGGATCGCCGATATCGCGGTCGATCCGCGCGACTCGTCCACCTGGTACCTGGCCGTCGGCTCCGGCGGCGTCTGGAAGACCGGGAACGCGGGCGTCACCTGGACGCCGATCTTCGACGATCAGCCCTCCTACTCGATCGGTGTCGTGGCCCTCGACCCGTTGACGCCCGACACCGTCTGGGTGGGAACCGGGGAGAACGTCAGTGGACGGCACGTCGGCTGGGGCGACGGCGTCTACAGGAGCCTCGACGGCGGCAGGAGCTGGGCCCACATGGGACTCGAGGCATCGGAGCACATCGGCGAGATCCTCGTCGATCCGCGTGATGGCGACACGGTCTTCGTCGCCGCCGAGGGACCACTGTGGTCGCCCGGCGGAGAGCGCGGCCTCTACCGCACGACCGATGGTGGAGAGACCTGGCGACGCGTGCTCCACGTCGACGATGACACCGGTGTGACCTCGATCGCCTTCGACCCGCGGAACCCCGACACGATCTACGCCGCCAGCTACCAGCGTCGGCGTCAGGTGTGGTCGCTGATGATGGGGCCGGGCTCCGGGATCCACAAGTCGACAGACGGCGGCGAGACCTGGCGCCAGGTCACCACCGGCCTGCCATCCGGCGACATGGGCAAGATCGGCCTCGCCGTCTCCCCGGTCGATCCCGATGTCGTCTACGCGACCATCGAGGCGCACGAGGACGAGCACGGGTTCTACCGTTCGCTCGACCGCGGCGAGAGCTGGGAGAAGCGCTCGAGCTACATCTCGAACGGAACCGGACCGCACTACTACCAGGAGATCGTCGCCTCGCCCCACGACGTCGACCGCGTCTACCAGATGGACGTCTTCCTCCACATCACCGAGAACGGCGGCGCCGACTTCGACTACCTGGGCACCGGGCGCGCCAAGCACAGCGACAACCACGCACTGTGGATCGACCCCGAGGATCCCGGCCACATGCTGGCCGGCACCGATGCCAGCCTCTACGAGACCTTCGACCACGGCACGACCTGGCGGCAGTTCCCCAACCTGCCGATCTCCCAGTTCTACAAGGTCGCGGTCGACGACTCGGAGCCCTTCTACAACATCCTCGGCGGCGCGCAGGATCTGGGCACGCTCTGGGGCCCCTCGCGCACAGCGAGCGTCGAGGGCATCCGAAACCTCGACTGGTACGTGCCGCTCGGCGCCGACGGCTACGGGGTGGCGTTCGACCCCGAGGACGCGAACATCATGTACATGATGTGGCAGGTCGGGCGCCTGCAGCGCGTCGACAAGCTCTCCCACGAGGCGGTCGACATCCAGCCACTTCCGGCACCCGGAGAGCCGCCGGAGCGGTGGAACTGGGACTCACCGTTGCTGGTCAGCCCACACGACAGGACACGGCTCTACTTCGGCTCGCAGCGGCTGTGGCGAAGCGACGATCGAGGCGACGCCTGGACAGCGGTCTCCGAGGACCTCACCCGGGGCACTCCCCGCTACGAGATGGAGATGGACGGCAACGTGCCGTCGATCGACTCGCTGTGGGGCAACACGGCCATGTCCTGGTACGGCACCACCACCTCGATCGACGAGTCGGAGCTGGTCGAGGGGCTCATCTACGTCGGCAGCGACGACGGCCTGGTGCAGGTGACGGAGGACGGCGGCGCGACCTGGCGGCAGGCGGCATCCTTCGCGGGGGCGTCGGAGCGAGCCTTCGTCAACGACGTTCGCGCCTCGCTCCACGACCCGGATACGGTCTTCGTGGCCCTCGACGCGCACAAAGAGGGCTCGTACCGACCGCTCCTGTTCGAGAGCAACGACCGCGGACGCAGCTGGCACTCCATCGCCGGCGACCTGCCCGACGACACGATCGTCTGGTCGATCGCCCAGGACCATGTCGACGCGGATCTGCTGTTCATCGGCGCCGAGTTCGGCATGCACGTCTCCCTCGACGGCGGCACGAGCTGGAAGCAGCTCTCCGGCGCCCCGACGATCTCGTTCCGCGACATCGTCATCCAGCGGCGCGAGAGCGACCTCGTCGGCGCCACCTTCGGCCGCGGCTTCTACATCCTCGACGACTACACGCCGCTGCGCCAGATAGCGGACGGCGCCCTGGACCGTGCCGGGGCCGACGGTGCGGTCCTCTTCCCGGTACGCAACACCTGGTCCTACGTACCCCAGGAGCCGGGTCAGGCACGCGGCATACCGTCGCTCGGCAGCGACGAGTACAAGGCCGACAACCCACCGTTCGGAGCCCTCATCACTTCGTATCTCGCCGAGCCACCGAAGACATCAAAAGAGGTGCGCCGCGAGCGCGAGGACGACCTCGCCGAGACCGACGACGTCCCCTTCCCCGGCTGGGAGGCCCTGACATCCGAGTCGCTCGAAGAGGAGCCGAAGGTTCTCTTCACCATTCGCAACGACGACGGTGAGGCGGTGCGGCGGCTCGAGACCCCGGCCGGCGGCGGCCTCGCACGGACCGCCTGGGACCTGCGCCGACCGGCTCCCGATCCGGTCGACTTCCGCGTCCCGGCATTCATGCCGCCCTGGGTGACACCCTCGGTCGGTCCCCTGGTGGCCCCGGGGGCGTACAGCGTCGAGATGGCACTGGTCGCGGCCGATGGAACCGTCACGTCCATCGGCGAGCCACAGAGCTTCGTGGTCAGCGCCGTCCCCGGCTTCTCGCTCGGCAAGCCCGATTTCGCCGATCGGTCGGCGTTCACCGAGGCCACCTGGGAGCTCATCCGCCTGGGCGGCGCGGCGGCAGCGGTCCTCGGCGACGCTCGCGACCGCGTCCGCTACATGAGGAGAGCGGCCGTCGACGCGCCGGGTGCCGACCCGTCCCTGCTGGCCGAGCTCGAGGCCTTCGAGGCCCGGTTGTGGGCTCTGCGGACCCGCCTCCAGGGGGACCGCACCCGCGGCCGCTTCAGCGAGCCGAGGGAGCCCTCGATCCTGCAGCGCGCCTATCGCCTGACGAGTCTCTGGGACAGCCGCCAGGCGCCCACCGCGTCCATGCGCGCCACTCTCACGTTGGCCAGCGAGGAGTTCGAGGCCTTCAGGCAGGAGCTGTCGCAGGCCCTCGAGACCGAGTTGCCGCTGCTCGAGTCGAAGCTCGAAGCGGCCGGAGCCGTCTGGACCCCGGGGCGCGAGCTGCCCGACTGAGGGCCCGGTTCCCGGTGTCGTGAAGCCGCTCAAAATGCCTCGCACGGGGCGCCCAGCATCGAGAGTGATACACTGCTACGCCCAACTTCACAGCAGGCACCTCCAACTTCCACTCAGAGAGGACAAATCGGCTCATGAGCTACTCCCGCTACGTGCTCGCAATCATCGCAATGGCCGCTTTCAGCTTCGGGGTCGCGGCCCAGGAGGCCATCCCCGTATCAGACACCGGCGCCCAGGTACGGACCTGGACCGAGAAGGGCGCGAAACGCAGCGCCTTCAGCCGCGATGGCGGCTCGACCTGGGTCCCGTTGTCCGTGTCCGACGACCACCTGACCTGGCGCAACCGCCGGCTCGATCCGCTGGTCGGCGATCCTGGCGTCCCACCCAGTTTGCAGGCCAACGACGCGAACCGGTTGTTCTATGTGCAGTTCGTGACCGACATCGTCCCGCAGTACGCTGAAGCGATGACGCAGCTGGGAGCGGATTACACCCGCTACTACCCCAACAAGGCCTACATCACCCGCATCGACCGTGACCGGATCCAGGCGGTTCGCGGCCAGCGCTGGGTACGCGCCGTGATGGAGCTCGAGCCGGGCCACAAGCTCGATCCGGAGATCCAGGCCGATCTGCTCCGCGGCGAGCTCGAGACGGCGCGCTACAACATCATGCTCGTCGACAAGCACCGGGACGCTGCCCTCCTCGAGGCGCGCATCCTCGACCTCGGCGGCGTCCTCGAGGCGCGCGCCGAGGGTGGGATCCTGGTCGAGGCCACGCTGACCCACCAGCAGCTCATGGATGCCTTGCAGGAGAACACCGTGCTGTGGGTCGATCGGTGGTCTGCGCCGGAATACGACATGGACAACCTGCGCATCCAGGCGGGAGTGGACTACGTCGAGGCCATGGCGGGGATGGATGGCAAAGGCATCCGCGGCCACGTCAACGAGGGCGTCCACAACCACCCCGAGTTCGGCGAGCGCCCGCCCTACAGGAGCGGCCCGATCGGGCTGCTCAACACCACCCCGAGCGGACACGGCACCAACACCGCCGGTGAGATCTACGCGCAGGGCCTGCCCAACGGAGTCAAGGGCGTCCTGCCGTACGCACAGCTGATCTTCACCGCCAGTGCCTCGAGCAACCGTTACTCGATGGTGCAGACGCTCGTCGACCCGAACCAGCAGTACAAGGCGATGATGATGACGCAGTCCTGGGGAGGTTCGCGGACGACATCGTACACGTCGACCTCGGCTCTGCTGGACGACATCCTGTTCGACTTCGACCACATGTTCTCGACCAACAGCCAGAGTAACGCCGGCGCACGGCCGTCGCGCCCCGAGGCATGGGCCAAGAACGTCGCCGGCATCGGCGGTTTTCTGCACCGCAACAACCCCGACCCCGACGACGACTGCTGGTGCAACACCGGCAGCATCGGACCGGCGCAGGACGGCCGCGTCGGAGTTTCGTTCGCCGCCTACTACGACGGCATCCGGACCACCAGCCTCTCCAGCGGCTACACCAACACCTTCGGAGGCACCTCCGGTGCCACCCCGATCGTCAACGGTCTGGCGGGCGGCGCGATCCAGATGTTCACCGACGGCCACTTCGGCTATCCGGGCGTCGACTGGACCCAGCGCTTCAACGCCATCCCCAACCTGACCACGACTCGCGTGCTGCTAGCGGTGGGCACGCGGCAGGTGTCGTTTACCGGCCCGAACAACGCCGAGCGCGTCGAGCAGGGCTGGGGTCTGCCCAATCTGCAGGACCTCTACGACAATCGCGACAACATCCTCGTGCTGGACGAGGAGGATGTCCTGACGACGGGTGATGAGCGCACCTACCGCGTGTGGGTCAAGCCCAACACCGACCAGTTCCGCGCCTCGATGCACCACCTGGAGGACGAAGCCGTGCCGTCGGCGATACCGACCCGGCTCAACAGCCTCGACCTCAAAGTGGCCGGCCCTGACGGCACCATCTACTGGGGCAACAACGAAGGTATCCTCAACGGTCCGTTCAGCTCCGCCGGCGGTCCTGTCAACGACGTCGACATCCACGAGAACGTCTTCCTCGATCAGCCGGAGTCGGGCGTCTACGAAGTGACCGTGCGGGCCAGTGCCGTGCGTCACGACACCCACAAGGAGACCCCGGAAGTCGACGCCGACTTTGCGCTGGCAATCCGCGGCATCGGCGGCGGCCGCGACACCTCCGGCATCGTCGTCGACCTGATCTCCAACTCCGCCGGGCAGTTCGACGTCTCCGCGGCCAATGTGCCAGCGACGGGCTGGACGCGCGGTTTTACCCTGATGTCGTTCGATACCGGTCGCCATCTCTCTCTCGGCAACACCTTCGGGCTGGAGCGCGACGCGCTGACGACCCAGGTCATCGAGCGCAAGCCCGAGGAAGGGCACGTGTTCTCGTTCACCAACTCGGGCAATCCCGGCGTCTACCCGAGCGCGACGTTTAGCTTCGGGCCCGGGGCGGCCGCCGAATTCCAGGGCAAGACGGTCGACGCGGTCGTGGTTCTCTTCAACGGGAATCAGATCGTCGACGTCTCGAACGTGGCCCGGGTCACGGTTCAGTAGCAGGCACCCGGCAGTTCGACCCGACGTGCGCTGGGCCGCGGCTCGCGGTCCAGCGCACGCTCGGCTTGCCTGGTTTCGCCGACCGGGTGGCGTTCACGGAACCACCTGGCCGCCAGGGCGGCGCGCCGGCATCGGAGACACTCCCGACCCGACGCGAGGCTCTCGCCGTGGATCTGGAAGCTCGGGGTGCCCAAGCTCGGGGTACCAGTGAGCTGGCGGTCCAGTCGCCTCGCGGGCGTCGTCATCACAGACCCGGCCCAGATCCGCTGGTAGCGTTCCAGGCCGGTTCGCATGCGTCGAGTTGAAGCCGTGCGACGCTGGGAGCAAAGCGGTGCTAGGAGATCTTCAGAACTTCGCCCTGGCCGAGGTCATCCAGATGATGGCCGACCTCCGCAAGACAGGCGCGCTCAGGATCTCCAGAGATCGGGACGAGGCGGCGATCATCTTCCGGGACGGCGACGTCTTGGGCGCTGCCTCGAATACCCTGCGAGAGACCACGGGGAGCCTGCTCATCGCTCGAGGAGTGATCGACGAGCACCAACTCGAGCGAGCGCTCGAGGTCCAGCAGAGCTCTGTTGATCAACTCCCTTTGGGCACGGTCCTGGTTGGTCTCGACTTCGCATCGCCAGCCGAGATCGCCCAAGTAGTCACCGAACAGATTCAGAGCGTCGTCCAGGATCTCCTGGAACGGAACGAGGGATTCTTCGAGTTCGTGCCCCTCGAGGGCGGTGAAGGCGGCGGGATCCAGGGGAAGGCGACCGATCTGCTCGAGGAGGGCGTGAGTACGGAGGGGATTCTGTTCCGCCACAACGTCGAGAGCGGTGACGAGGAGTTCCTCGCAACCGATCTCAGCGACGCTCCCACGCCGGCCGGGAACCTCCCGGATCCACAGGAGTCCCGCCTGCACCAGGAGCTTCCATCCGAGGACCCGTCCGACTCTCGTGTCGAACTCGGAGCTACCGACGCGACCGCGCCGGCCTCATCGCGTGATGCCGGCGATTCCGCGCGGAACACGCCGAACCATCTCCTCGATACCGGCCCCCTTGGCGAGGACGAGTGGGTTGAGCTGGCCAGGCCGATCGAGGAGGGCGGGTCGGCTGCCGCTCGCGGTCCCTGGCTCGCGGAAGAGGACGCCATCACGAGTGCCCCGGGAGCTGCACCCCCTGACCCGAGTCCGCTCGTCGGCGCCGACTTCATCAGCGAGGGGGCACCGGACAGCGAGCGCCACGAGGCGGCGCCGTCTCACGCTCCAAGGGAGCTCGGTGAAGCGCCGACCGAGTCGTCCGCGACCGCCGCCAGCGACTCGCGGCCGACGGAGATCCCCGGGCTCGCAGGCCTCTCTGCCGACGAGGAGCGGGCGGCAACGGCGGCCGCGACAGGCACGCCGCATTCGGCAGGGGGGCGTGCTTCCGAGCTCACCGCCCTTGATCTCGAGCAACTACTCGCGGCGGACCCCGAGCCCTCACTGGTCGTCGACGGCCGCGGAACGCTCCTGTACGCGAATCACGCCGCGGGTGCCGCCGTCGGCAGCACGAGCGTCGAACTGCTCGGCCGTCCCCTCGCGTCGTTCGTGCATCCCGACGACGCCTCGATCTTCGAGGAACTGCTCGGAGGTGGCCACAGAGGCACTCCGCCCCGACCCCTGACGATACGCCTCCTGCAATCGAATGGCAGGTCGAGGAGCTTCTACCTGGCATCGGGAACCCGCCCCGACGACGAGCAGGACAGCGGCCCGCTCGCACTGTTGCGGGCGACCTCCACGACTGAGATCCGCCCACCGCATGACCGGGTGACCGGTCTTCTCAGCCGCTACGGGCTCGTGGCGCGAATCGAAGAGGCCGCCCGTCTCGCGGTTGAGCTGCCGGGGAGGAAGTTCGCCGTTGTCGTGCTGGACATCGACCGGTTCGAGCTCATCAACGACAGTCTCGGCTGGGACGCGGGCGACGAGCTTCTCCGCTCGATTGGTGACCGGCTGGCCAACCATCTGCGGCCAAGCGACGCTCTGGCGCGGATCGCCGGCAACGAGTTCGGTGTGCTGCTCGACGGACTGCGCGAACACGACGACGTGCGAATCGTCTGCGAGCGTCTGGCGGAGGTTGTGAGGACGCCGCTTCGCCTCTCGGACGAGGAGGTCTACGTATCGGCGACGATAGGGGCAGCGACGAACCGAGCCGAACCCGAGGACGCCGAGGAGATGCTGCACAGCGCCCGAGCTGCCCAGCGCGCTGCCAGGTTGGACCGCAGCGCCTCCCCCTACATCGTCGAGACCCGTTCCGGCGGCCGCTCCGAGGCGGGGGCGCGTCTTCGCGTCGAGCGAGATCTCCAGCATGCCGTCGAGGACAACGAGTTCGTCCCCTACTACCAGCCGATCGTCTCGCTCGACTCGGGGCGTGTCGTCGCCTTCGAGCTCCTCGCTCGATGGTTGCACCCGCACAAGGGGCTTCTGCCACCCAGCGAGTTCATCCCCGTTGCCGAGCAGACGGGACTGATCGTTCCCATGGCCAAGCTGCTCCTGCGCGACGGGTGCTCTCAGCTGCGACGGTGGCAGCACCGGCTGGCCTGGGACCCGCCACTTTCGATTGGAATGAACATCACCGCAGCGCACCTCGAGCGTGCGGAGTTCATGAACACGGTTCGATCGGTCCTCGATCGAAGAGGTATCGAGGGTCGTCAGCTCGTCGTCGAAATCACCGAGAGCATGATGATCCGTCGACGCGACAAGGTTCTGCAGATCCTGGCGGTGTTGAAGGAGATGGGAGTCCGGATCTTCGTCGACGACTTCGGCGTCGAGTACTCATCGTTGTCGTACCTTCACGAGTTCCCGATCGACGCGATCAAGCTGAACCGCTCCTTCGTTCGCAAGGTCTGCTCGAACAAGTCCGTCGAGATCACCCTGCGCAGCATCGTCGACCTCGCCCACGAGCTCGGAAAAGCGGTCGTCGCAGAGGGCGTCGAGACACACGAGGAGCTCCGGATGGTTCGAGATCTCGGCTGCGCCTACGCGCAGGGATTCCTGTTCTCGAGACCACGAGAGGCCTTCCAGGTCGACGAGCTGCTTGGTGAACCCGCGCCCTGGAAGGGAATCCTGGAGACCGAGGAAGCGCAGGACGGCGACGCTGCCTCGACTCCGGCCTCCGTCAAAATCGACCCGATCCTGCCATGAGGCTGCAGGCGTCGCGATAGGGGTCGCTTCGTCCAAGGGCGTGGCGCAGCGCGCCGCCGCGCGCGGCCAGGATGCTCGCGCGCTCGCTGCCGTCAGGATCCCACGGGCTTCCGACACCATGATCACGTACGTGCGCAACCGAGTGCATCCAGCCTACATGCATGTGCATGTACTAGAATCACCTCATGCGAACCACCATCGAGATTCCCGACGACCAGCGGGCCAGGCTGCTCGAGATGGCTGCCCGGAGAGGTGAAAAGGGCTTCTCCTCGATCGTGCAGGAGGCGCTGGCCCAGTACTTCGCCCAGGAGGAGGCTCGCGACGAGCGAATTCGAAGGGCGCTGGGCGCGCTCGGGACCATCGACCCAGAGGAGTCGGATCGGATCCGAGAGTCGACGGCCGAGCTGCGCCGGACCTGGCGATGATCGTTGTCGACACCGATGTCCTGATCGACGCGCTGAGCGGCCAGCAGCCGAGCGCCGAGCGCGTCGCCCGCGGCCTCGAGACAGGAGCTCTGGCCACTACCGCGGTGAGCGTCTTCGAGCTGCTCAGCGGAGCGACGACGGACAAGGCGACCGAGAGCATCGAGGCACTCCTGGCCGCGCTCTTCATTCTGCCGTTCGACCCGGCGGCCGGACGACAGGCGGCGGAGATCCGCCGCGATCTCGAGTCGCGCCGACTGTCGATCGGCATGGCGGACTATCAGATCGCGGGTATCTGCGTCTCGCGCTCGGCGGAGCTGCTGACGCGCAATCGCAGACACTTCGAGCGAGTTCCGTCGCTCGAGCTGGCGGATCTCTAGACCCGTCACGTGGAGCCTGGTGCCGGCGGCCCGAGCACCAGCGCATCCGGGTCGGGTCGTCGCGGATAGAATTCCCCAACGATGATGAATGAACCCCGGCGGCTGACCCGATCGCGGGATCGCATGATCGGCGGCGTCTGCGCTGGCATCGCGGGCTACCTAGGCTGGTCCACACGCGCCGTGCGCATCGCCTGGGTGCTGATTTCGGTCGCCTCCGCGGCCTTTCCCGGTATCCTCGTCTACGCCGTGCTCTGGCTTCTCATGCCGCCGCCCCCGCGGCGAGACAAGGGCAGCTTCGACCTCGAGGAGTACCGGGTCCAATAGAGCTCGCCCGGCCGCTTCTGTTTGGAGACCCAGCGATGAGAACGATCCGGATTGCGGTACTGCTCCTTTCACTGGTTGCCACCTTCGCGCCGGCCTCGGCCGAGGAGAGCGAGCTCACCGAGGCTCCCCGAGCCCCGGAGCGCACCCGCGGCGAGGGCCCCTACGACCAGCTCGTCCTGCGAGGCGTCACCGTCATCGACGGGACCGGCGCGCCGGCACGGGGCCCGATGGACATCCTCATCGAGGGCAACCGGATCGTGCGCATGCGCAGCGTCGGCGCCCCCGGCGTTCCGATCGATCCCGACCACCGGCCCGAGGCGGCCGAGGGTGCCAGGGTGCTCGATCTCGAAGGCCACTACGTGCTGCCCGGCTTCGTCGATCTCCACGCCCATCTCGGCGGCTCGATCCGCGCCACGCCGGCCGAGTACGTGCTGAAGCTCTGGATGGGCCACGGCATCACCACGGCGAGCGACCCCGGAAGCGGCAACGGCGTCGAGTGGACGCTCGACCACAAGCACCGGAGCGCCGCCAACGAGATCACCGCGCCGCGCCTGCACGTCGAGTCGGCCTTCGGCCAGGACAACGGCGGCCCGATCACCAACGCCGACGAAGCGCGGGCATGGGTGCGCTTCACCAAGGAGCGCGGCGCCGACGGGATCAAGTTCTTCGGCGCCCGTCCCGACATCATGCGGGCCGCACTCGACGAGGCCGAAAGACAAGGCCTCTACACCACCTGCCACCATGCCCAGCTCCACGTCGTCGGCCAAAACGCCCTCGACTCGGCGCGCGCCGGTCTCGACTCGATGCAGCACTGGTACGGCCTGCCCGAGGCCATGTTCGACGGCCAGCTGACCCAGAACTACCCCGTCGGCTACGACTACAACAACGAGCAGGATCGTTTCTCGGAGGCCGGCCGACTGTGGAAACAGGCCGCGCCGCCACACAGCGACAAGTGGAACGAGGTGATGAACGA
Source organism: Candidatus Multivoradales bacterium (assembly GCA_965223875.1). Classification (GTDB taxonomy): domain Bacteria; phylum Acidobacteriota; class Thermoanaerobaculia; order Multivoradales; family JAHEKO01; genus CBDCXS01. The sequence continues at coordinate 2,315,640 of OZ245024.1, forward strand.
GCTGGTGGAGCTCGACTTCACCATCGTGCCGACCTTCCACGCCTACGAGGCGACGCGGGACCTCTCGCGCATGATGCGCGCCGAGTGGCACGAGTTCTACACTCTGCCGGTGCTGTGGCGCTTCTACCTCCCCGACCGGCTGGCGCACGCTTCCTACTGGTTCTACTGGGGCACCGAGGAGGAGGTCTCCTGGCGGCAGAACTACCACCTCTGGATGCAGTTCATCAACGAGTACAAGAACCGCCGCGGCCGGGTCGCGGTGGGCTCGGACTCGGGATACTCGTTCAACCTCTACGGCTTCTCGTTCGTGCGCGAGATGGAGCTGCTGCGCGAGGCCGGCTTCCACCCGCTCGAGGTGATCAAATCGGCGACGTTGAACGGCGCCCAGGCGCTCGGCATGGACGCCGAGATCGGCACGGTCGAGCCCGGGAAGCTGGCGGATCTCGTCATCGTCGACGAGAATCCGCTCGAGAACTTGAAGGTGCTCTACGGCATCGGCGCCTTGAAGCTCGACGAGAACAACGAGATCGTTCGCGTCGGGGGCGTCAAGTACACCATCAAGGACGGCATCGTCTTCGACGCCCGCGAGCTCCTGGCCGACGTCCGCAGGATGGTCCGCGACGCCAAGGACGAAGAGGGTTACGAGATCACCATCCCGGGTCTCACCTACGACGACCCCCCGGCGGTCCCCCCGGCCGACTCCCGAGGCGGCTCCGACTAACCCGCCCACCCCTCCACCACCCAGAGCGAAGCGGCCGGCATCCACTCCAACTGAGTGCATGGCCCTCGAGTGAAGGGCATGGCCCGCCGGCCGTTGGCCTCAACGGGACACTGTCTCGTCAGGAACCCCTACGGGCGCCCTATGGTCCATACTTCATGGGGAATGATCGCAACCGAAAGCAGGGCACGCTCAGCAGCGAGACCGGCGCTCTTGATCGGCCTGCTCTCAGTCTGGCCCGCTGCCGCATCGGCCGGCGACACATCCGACCGAGTGCTCGAGTGGGCGTTCGCCGGCAGTGAGGAAGTGTCCTGGGAGATCGCAGCCGCGACCTGCGCCGATCTCGTGAGGGACGGACACGATGACTGGCGATTGCCGGACATCGAGGAGCTGACTCTCAAGAGGGCTTCGGTGCCCGACGAGCTGGCGGCCCTGCTGAGTGGGGAAGGAATCGCCGCTTGGGCCTGCAACCGACCCAAGCCGCCAGGAGGACCTGAGGCTCGGGAGATCGAACGAATACGCGAGGAGGAAGCCGAGCTAGAGCGAAAGCTATGCGAGATGGAAGGTGGCGTCCACTGCGACTTCCGACCCGCAATCATCAGAAGCTGGCAGTATCGATTCGATCGGGAGAGACCCGATATCGGCAGGCATACCATTGGCTCCTCGCTGTGTGTTCGCGGTGGCACATCAAGCTGCGAGACGCTCGAGGCTCCGGGAATTCTCTGCGTTCAAGCCCTTCGGTTCGATGGTTGGGATGCGAATCCAAGATCCGGCGTTGTACTCGAAGGACTCGGGACGGGCGGCGGCAGATCCGATCTCGGCCGTACGAGCGAAGACGGGCTGCTGTGCTTGTCCCGGCGCAACGCGATGCAGCATTGGCTGATCATGGCCTGCGAGAACGGCGGCTGCGGGGCTCTCGAGCCTCACTGGGACGGGGCCTGGCACACCCTCGTCGTGGATCCGCTCGGATACGGCCGTCACCGGCGCAGGAGCCGCCTTTGCCTGTCTCTTCGAACTTCGCGAGGGTCCCCCCTCTTCGGCGCACGTGTTCTCGGGGCTTTGGGGGACGGGGGCTACCGAAAGCTCGGTACTACGCGCCCGAGCGGAAGGCGATGTGTGGGCCGCGAGCGCCTGGAGGACGTCAGAGTCCTGCTGGTCTGCGCGAGCCGCTACTGTCGTGCCGTTCCAAGCACTGCCTTCGAGGTCGAGAGCGAGCTTCTCCTCACTCTTCCCGAAGCCTTCGCCTTGTCCCTGACGAATCCCTGAGGGAGAAGAGCGAGCCGGCCGCCGAGCCGAAACCGTCGGAACATCCGGTCGGATCTTGTGGTCTGGCCTTTTGCTAGACTCCAGTCGCTTTGGACCCCCGAAAACCCGGGCTCGAATCGGCACGAGAGACGGTCGCCGCGCTGCGGGCGGAATTGGCCCGCGGCATCATCGGCCAGGAGTCGTTTGTCCGCGGTCTGCTGACCGGCTTGCTGGCCGACGGTCACGTCCTCATCGAAGGGGTCCCCGGGCTCGGCAAGACCCGGGCGGTGAACCTGCTGGCGAAGACCTGCCGCATCGGCTTCAAGCGCCTGCAGTTCACGCCCGATCTGTTGCCCGCCGACATTCTCGGCACACGGATCTACAACCAGCAGGCGGGCTCCTTCGAGACCCTTCGCGGCCCGATCTTCGCCAACTTCGTGCTCGCAGACGAAATCAACCGTGCTCCCGCCAAGGTCCAGTCGGCGCTGCTCGAGACAATGCAGGAGAAGCAGGTGACGATCGGCAAGCAGAGCTACCCTCTCGAACCGCCGTTCTTGGTCTTCGCCACGCAGAACCCGATCGAGCAGGAGGGCACCTATCCCCTACCCGAAGCGCAGCTCGATCGCTTTCTGCTCAAGCTCGTGCTGACCTACCCGGAGGCGGACGAAGAGAGCGGCATCGTGCGCATGGTGATCGCCGAGACCGAGACGCCGGCGCTCGACCAGATCCTGGACGGTGCCGGTATCGAGGTGCTCCAGGCGGCGACGCGCTCGGTCTACGTCGAGGACAAGGTCATCGACTACGCGTCGCGGCTGGTCCGCGCGACACGGCGCCCGTCCGAGCACGGGCTGAAGCTCGAGCCCTACATCAAGTACGGCGCCTCCCCTCGAGGATCGATCTCGATGGTCGAGGCGGCCCGAGCGGCCGCGCTCATGGACGGTCGGCACGCGGTCCTACCCGACGACATCAAGAGCGTCGCCCATGACACCCTGCGCCATCGTATCGTCCTGACCTATTTGGCAGACGCCGAGAAGGTGACCGCCGAGGAGATCATCGACCGCGTGCTCGGCGCCGTGGCCGCGCCGTGATCCGCACGCACTCCCAAGACCTTCCAACCGGCGACGCGGCCGAGCTGCTGCGACGCGTCCAGCTGCTCGAGCTGGCGGCACGCCGCAACGTCGCTTCGATCCTCGAGGGTGACTACCCCACCGCGATCAAGGGCAGTGGGCTGCTCTTCGAGGAGCCCCGCCGCTACATGCCGGGCGATCCCGTTCGATCGATCGACTGGAACATAACGGCTCGCGTCCAGGAGCCCCACGTTCGCGTCTACCGCGAGGAGCGCCAGCGCGAGGTCGTGCTGGCGGTCGATGTCAGCCCCTCGATGCACTCCGGCTTCCAGGAGCGAACCAAGCTCGAAACCGCCGTGGAAGTGGCGGCGACCCTCGCCGTCTCCGCAACCGACGCCGGCGATCGGCTGGGTTGGATCCTCTTCGCCGATCACGTCCTCGAAACTCGTCCGCCGCGCCATGGCAAGCTGCAGCTCTGGCGCGCGCTGCGCGCGCTGCTCGCCGGGACGGTTCCTTGGGAGCGTCGGGTGCCCATGACCGATCCGCGCGAAGCGATCCACGACCTCGAGCGCACGCGCAACGGCCCGCTGGTGCTCTTCCTGATCTCGGATTGTGTCGATCGGGATCTCGCCGACGACCTGCGCTATCTGCGGTCCAGGCACGACGCCTCGCTGGTGCACATCTACGACCCCTTCGAGTTCGCGAGCGCCGGAGACGTCACGCTCCCGGGCGTCTCGCCGGAAGGTGACCAGACCGTGAGCTCAATCGTACCGGGCCGGTACACCTCGCTCGAGGAGACCCAGCGCTCGCTGGCACTGACCTGCGCCCGGCTGGCTCTTCCCCTGGTGTCGATATCGACGGCCAACGATGTCCCTGCCGCGCTCATCGAGCTCTTCCATCGCAAACGGAGTCGGTCGGTGACGTGAGAGACCTTCCGGCGCCGCTGGCCGACCCGCTCCACATTCTCGAGCCCTGGCCGTGGCGACAGGCCCTAGTCTGGTCGTTGTTGGTGCTCGCGCTATGGTTGCTGGCCCGCTGGTGGTGGCGGCGGCGGGGCACTCGTCGATCCGACGTCGAGGACTGGAGATCCATTGTTCTGCCTCCCGGATCGAGTTTCGAGGGCGAGCTCGACGCCATTCGCCGCCGCGCCAACGCGTCGGGCGTCTACCGGAGGGCCTGCCATGAGCTCTCGAAGCTCCTGCGCATAACGCTCGAGCGATTCAGCGGCCGCTCGCTCGATGCGTACACCTCACGCGAGATCCGCCGGCAGTTGGGCGACGACGAGCATACGGAGCTTCTTGTCATGGTCTCCGATTTGCGTTTCGGCCGCCGGGCGCCGACTCGAGGTGAGTTCGAAAGGGCTTGCGACTCGGCCCTCCAGAACCAGACGACGAAGAGCGGACGACCCTGATGGACTGGAGCCTTACGCCGCTCGCGACCGACGTGCGTTGGGCATATCCACTGGTGCTGCTCGCGCTGGCGGCCCTGCCGACCTTCTGGGTTCGCCGCCGGCGCCAGGAGCGCCTGGACGTCGTAACGTTCACACCTCTCCAGTACGGCGGGAATCCTGGAGCGCGCCGCATCTGGAGCCTCACCGCACACGTGACCGAGCTCACGATCGCGGCGCTCCTTCTCGTCGGCCTCGCGGGCCCTTACCGTAGCTCGACCACCGAGTTGATCGAGGATGTCGGGATCGACGTCGTCCTCGTCCTCGACGTCTCCCTAAGCATGCTGGCGGAGGATCTCCAGCCGAACCGACTTGCAGCACTGCGACGCATCGCGAGCGACTTCCTCGACCGCCGCGGTGCCGATCGCGTCGCTCTGGTGATCTTCGCCAAGGACACCTACGTCCAGGCGCCGTTGACGACCGACGACCTGGTTCTGCGGGAGCTCCTCGAGGGGGTAACCATCTACGGGCTCAATCAGTACTTGAGCGGTGGCACGGCGATCGGAGACGCGCTTCTGGTCGCCGCCGATCAGCTGGCTCAAGCCCGGGTCGAGGACCGCGACCAGTCGATCATCCTGATCACCGACGGGGAGAGCAACCTGGGTGTCGATCCCAAGCTGGCGGCCCGCTACCTGAGAGAGCTCGAGATCGACTTCCATGCGATTGGCGTCGGTAGCACCGAACCGATCGAGGTCTTCGCTCCAGGCGCTCGGGACGCTGACCCCGTCTACACCAGGCTCGACGAGAAGGCCCTCGAGCACCTCGTGGAAATCGCCGGCGGTCGCTACCACCGTGCCCAGGACACCGATGAGCTCGAGCAGGTCTTTCTCGATCTGGCACGACTTCAAAGCTCACCGCTCGAGCTTCAAACGATCGAGCGCAGGCGTAGTCTGGCGCCGCCCGTTGCCATGATCGCTCTCTTCCTCTTCGGTGCCTACGTCACCTTGAGCGCGGTCGTCCTGCGGAGACCGCTTCGGTGAGCTTCGCGGAGCCGGTATGGCTGCTCCTTGCGGTGCCCTGCGTTGCCTTCTGGTGGCTGCTGCGCCGTCAGCAGAGCCGGGCGCTCGACGCGATCGACGAGCACATCAGCACCCGCTTCAGGCCAACCGTGACGCTCCACAGCCGAGCTTCGATCGAGCGTCATCTGGCGCTCCTTTTGGCTATCGGACTCGTCCTCGTGCTGGCGGGCGCCGGACCAGAGCCGTCTGGGGGCGCCAGCGACACCTCCGACGGCAGTCGCGTGCTGCTCTTGATCGACGCTTCGGCCAGTATGTACGCCTCCGACGTGCCGCCTCTTCCCTCGGGATCACCGGTCGCGGAGTGGAGCTCCGATGGGGAGGCCCTGCCGCCGACTCGGCTCGCCCACGCGCGGGCGCTTGGTCTCGAGCTGGTCGAGCTCCTGGACACGGCTGAGTTCGCGGTCGCCAGCTTCAGCGGCCAATCGACCCTGCAGCTACCCATGACGGGTCGTACCGACCAGGTCTCGGCCGCGCTCCGTGCGCTCGATACGCACTCGCACTTCCGGCAGACCGGCTCCAGCCTCAGCTCGGCGCTCGAGGTCGTCTTCCATTTCGTGGATCCGGAGCACTCCAACCTTCAGGTCGTTCTCATCGGCGACGGCGAGCTGCCGTTCGACGAGGACTATGGCCCCAATCTGGCGGCATTGGCGGCTCAGGACGTCGCCGTGCACACCGTCACCTTGGGAACCCTCGAAGGCCAGACGCGCACGATCATCGACTTCAGGGACGTCCTTGCCGGGATCGAAACGCCGGGGGTACTGCGCAGATTCACGACACGGCGGACCGACGAGCACTACAAGCGCATTGCCCGGTCCACAGGTGGCCGCTTCGAGGTGCACTCCGAGACGACCGCAGCAAACCTCGCCGAAGGCTTGGCCGACCGCGGTGGCGGGAGTGACGCGTGGCGAGCGGTGCTGCCATTGCTGTTGCTCCTCGCCCTGATTGGCTTTGTCGTCGAATCGCTCTTTGTCGGTCGACGTCGGGCACGGCCGCATGTCGCATTCGATATCGCCCGTCTTGGGCCATCGTTGGGTGTCGGCGCGCTCCTCGTTGCCACCTGGGTCGCCGGCTGCGGCCAGTCCCCGATCCAGCAGGCCCACCACGCCAATGAGCAGGGCATCGTCGAGGACGACCTGCGGAGGTTCTCGGCGGCCCGCTACGCCTTCGAGCGCAGCATCGGCTTCGACCATCAGGCCCAGATTCCCGCCTACAACCTCGCCCGCACGTTGACGCGTGCCGGAACCTACTCCGAGGCCCACGAGGCCTACCAACGGGCACTCACGATCGACCCCGACCTGGCGGCAGCCTACTTCAACGACGGCATCGCCCTCTACCTGTGGGGACGCGACGAACGCGATCCTCGCGACTGCGATCTGGAGCGAACGCAAGACCTCTGGCTAGCGGCCCGGGACCGGTTCCAGGAAGTACTGGAGCGCACCGACCCCGCGGACGAGCTCGCCGCCGACGCCGGGGACAACCGCCGTGCCATGCTGGATCGCCTCGCCGAGATCGCAGAGCTCATGGCCAACCCACCACCCCATTGTCTCGCCTCAAGTGAGTCCGGCGGAGAGGGAGGGCAGAGAGAAGGAGCGGGCGCCGAGGAAGAGACTGGCAGCGACGCTGAGCGCGGAGGAGGAGCCGGGGAGCTGGGCGATGGCGACCAGGACGAGCCCGGAGAGAGCCCGGCGGCGCAAAGGGACGCTCAAGGTGGGGGTTCGGACGACGAGACTGAGATGCCCCTGTCGCCTCAGGAGCTCGAGATGATCCGCCAAGCGCTCGAGCGCATCGGACTCCAGGCCCTTGAGGCCGGGAAATTCCACCGGCGAACACCGATGGAACAGTTCCCTCCCTCAGACTGGGAGAATCCGGACCCCGAGATCTGGTGGTGAGCACCGCCAGGAATCTAGGCAACAGGATTCCCCGAGTGGTCGGGCTCGAGTGACCGCCTGGAATGGGGCTTGCTTCTCTACTCTGTCGATGAACATGAGTGGCATGGATCGATCACGAGGTTCCTTCACCATCGCCGGCATGGCAGTCGGCCTGGGGCTGGTGATCGGGGGCTGGTTGCTGGGTCAGGCCCTTCTTGCGGTCAAGGCGAGCGATCGGTTCGTGACCGTGAAGGGGCTCGCCGAGCGGGAGGTGGCCGCCGATCTGGCACTCTGGCCTGTCGCCTTCACCGTCACGGCCGACGATCTCGAGACGCTGCAGGAGAGGATCGACGAGAGCGAGTCGAAGGTCCGCGCCTTCCTCGCCGCCAGCTTCCCGAGCGAGGAAGTGAGCACCACCGTGCCGCAGATCAACGATCGTGAGGCGATGCGAAGATCGCAGGGGGCGACCCTCGATCGCTACCAGGCGCAGGCGGCCGTCGTCGTGAGATCGGGCGACATCGACAGAACGCGGGAAGTGATGAGCCGCGTCGGCGAGCTGGTGAGGGACGGTGTGGCGGTGGTGCGTAGCTACGAGCACCGTCCGCAGTTCCTCTACACCGCCCTGAGTGAGATCAAGCCCGAGATGATCGCCGAAGCGACGCGCGACGCCCGCCGCGCCGCGGAGCAGTTCGCCGAGGACTCCGGCAGTCGGGTGGGTGCGATCCGCCGGGCGCAGCAGGGCTACTTCTCGATCAACGATCGAGACACGTTCTCGCCTCAGGTCAAGAGCCTCCGGGTCGTGACGACCGTCGAGTTCTTCCTCGTCGACGACTGAGCGGCCGGAAGCCCAGCCCGGGGCACGAGGTGTCGAAACCGTCGGCCGAGCCGCTCTCCAGAAATCGGCGATCCCTCGAGGCAGCCCATTCCGCCATCGACTCGCGAGGAGCCGGAACATCGCCTCGATAGAATCGCCGCACGGACCACGCACGATACCCTTGGCCGCGTTCGGATGCCGACTGTCGAAGAGATCGCCGCCGCCGAAGCCTACGAAGAGCTCTTCGTCGAGGGACTCTTCGCCGAATGGGCACCCCGGGTCGCGGACGCGGCCGGCATCGGGGAAGGCGATAGGGTTCTCGACGTCGCCTGTGGAACGGGGGTCCTCGCCCGCGAGATCGCCGCCCGCGTGGGATCCGCCGGTGAGGTGGTCGGTATCGACGCCGCCGGAGGAATGCTCGCCGTCGCGGAGCGCGAGGCCCCCGACATCGACTGGCATCTCGGTGTCGCCGAGGAGCTACCGTTCGAGAGCGGCTCCTTCGACGCGGTCGTCAGCCAGTTCGGTCTCATGTTCTTTCGCGACCGGCGACGAGCGCTGGAGGAGATGCGCCGCGTCATGCGACCCGGAGCGGGCTTCGGTGTCGCGGTCTGGGGCGAGCTCGGGACCAACCCGGCCTATGCGGTCGAGGTCGAGCTGCTCGAGCGTCAGGCCGGCAGCGCGGCCGCCGATGCGCTCCGAGCGCCCTTCGCCCTCGGAGACAGGGAGGAGATCGTCTCGCTGTTCTCCTCGGCGGGCTTCCACTGCGAGGTCGAGACCATCGCCGGCCTGGGGCGATTTCCCTCCATCAGGACGATGGTCGAAGCGGATCTGCGCGGCTGGCTTCCCCTCATGGGAGTACCCCTGGCCGACGAGCTCATCGCATCGATTCTCAATGAGGCCGAGGAGGCTCTCTCCTCCTTCCGAACCGACGATGGACGCGTCGAGTTCCTGTCGACGGCGCTGGTAGCTCGCGGCACGTCGCCGATCGGAGACACATGAGCGCGAGACTCTCCGCGACCCTGATCGCCGGCTTCGTCGCCTGCCTGGCGCCGCCCACGCTCGCTGACGCGCCGCGCATCGTCATCGACGGCCACTTCGACGACTGGGCAGGCCCGATCCCGGCCGCCGAGGATCCATTCGATGCCTCCGACGCCGAGCTCGACCTGACCCGCATCGCCATCACCCACGATCGAGAAGCCGTTTACGTCCAGCTCGAGTTCGCCGACCAGGTCCTGCTTCAGGGCCTGACCGGCACGGCGACCCTGCTGTTCGACGCCGACGGCGACGAGGAGACGGGGAAGGGACAGCTCGGTGTGCCGGGGGTCGACGCAGCAATCGTCTTCTCTCCCCCGGCCCCGGGCTGGACGACCGGAGCGCGCGGCATCATCGCCCGCTCGGTCGGGACGCCGGGGAGCGCGCCCGGGGAGAGTCTGACGAGCTACGACCTCGGCGTCATGGTGGCACCGACCTACGCCGCGAACGTCTTCGAGATCCGGATCGACCGGGGTGTGACGTTGCCGGGCACCGGCGAGCTCTTCCGTGCCGCCGACTTCTCGGTCGGCTTCGCCCTGGTGGGGCCGGATAGCTCGGTCGATGAGCGAAGCGACGTCCTGACCTACGCGTTCGGTCCGGTGACCAGCGACTCGAGCAAGGTGCTCGGATCGCGCGATCCGCTGGCGCGTGCCGAAGGGACCGATCTGAGAGTGCTGTCATGGAACGTCTCCGGCCGCTCGATTCTCGACAACGCCGAGACATTCCGAAGGATCCTCGCGGCGCTGGCGCCGGACATCATGCTCTTCGACGAGGCGCCGGCGATCCCCGCCGACACCCTGCTCGGCGCCTTCGCTTCACTCCCGTCGCCGACCCGATCCTGGAATGCCGTGGTCGGCCCGGGAGGAGGTCGCCAGCACGCCGTCGTCATGAGCCACCACCCGGTCTCGCTCGCCGGACCGCTCGCCAGAATCGCCTACCCGGAGAGTTTCCCGGCTTTCCTCGCCTCCAGCGAGCCTCCGTGGACGGGCGAGGATCTCAACGCTTCCGGAGTATCCGCCGCGGGTGTCATCGTCGATGTCGGCGAGCGTCGGCTGCTGGCCGTTCCGCTCGATCTCGAGTGCTGCGGCCGTGTCGGCGATCCCGAGGAGCCTATCCGTGAGATCCAGGCGACGGCGATCCACGAGGCGGTCACCGCGGCCCTCCCGAGCCTCGATGTCGACGGCGTCATCATCGCCGGGGATTTCAATCTGGTGACCCAGCGTCGCCCGCTCGACCTGTTGCGCGTGGGCCTGGACGTCGACGGCTCCGATCTGGCGGTTCTCGAGGCGATTCAGCTCGACGGTCGGTCGGCGGCCACCTGGGGCCTGACGGGAGTCTTCTCGCCGTCGCGGCTCGACTACTTCCTCTACGCCGACTCCGAGCTCATGCCGGTCAACGCCTTCGTGTTCGATCCCAGAGACCTGGCCGAGGAGTGGCTCGAGGCCCACGATCTGCAGCCCGACGACGTCCGGGTCTCGGGTCACCATCCGATCGTCGCCGATCTGCGCTGGGCCCATCCCGTCCGGCAGGACTAGCCTCGATCCGTGACCGGCCTCCCTCTCAACGCCCTGGAGGAGCCCGCGCGCATCGCGGCCGAAGACCGGCTGATCTGTCTCGGCCATGGCGATGACCTCGCCGCCCCCGGCCGAGCGGTCCGCGAGGTCGGCTCGATGACGCCGCCGATTCACCGGACCTCGCTCTTCGCCCACCCGTCGCTCGAGGCGCTGATGGACGGACTCCGGGCCGAGCATCGCAGCAACGTCTACACCCGCGGCCAGAACCCGACCGTCGAAGCCGTCGAAGAGAAGCTCGCTCGACTCGAGCGCGGTGAAGCCGCCAAGTGCCTGGCCTCGGGAATGGGCGCGGTGAGTGCGGTTCTCTTCGGCCTGCTCGAGTCCGGAGCGCACGTGCTGTTCGTCAACCAGACCTACGGCCCGACCCTCCAACTGGCGGAGCGCCTCGGGCGCTACGGCGTCGAGCACGACCTGCTGCTCGAAGCAGACCCGGCCGCGGTCGAGGCGGCGCTGCGGCCCGAGACCCGGTTGATCTGGTTGGAGAGCCCCGGGACCATGACCTTCGCCGGCCTCGACATCGCGGCGATCGCCGAGCTGGCGCGAGGGCACGGCATCCTCACGGCACTCGACAACAGCTGGGCAACGCCACTCTTCCAGAAGGGGCTCGAGCTCGGCGTCGACATCGTCGTGCACACCGCCAGTAAGTATCTCGGCGGCCACAGCGACCTGATGGCCGGGGCGATCGTCACCGACGCGGCAACGCTCGAGAGGCTCTTCTACGACGCCTACCTTCTGCTCGGCGCCGCGCTCAGCCCGGCGGACGCCTGGCTCCTCGACCGCGGCCTCAAGACCCTGCCGAGCCGGATGAAGCGACACCACGCCGACGGTCTGACGGTGGCACGGTATCTGGCCGGACATCGGCGGATCCGGCGCGTCCTCCATCCCGCCCTGGGTGCCGATGCGGAGCTCTTCGCGCGACAGATGAGCGGCTGCTCGGGCCTGTTCAGCGTCGAGCTCGAGGCGAACGACTATCCCGCCATCGCCCGGTTCGTCGACCGGCTTCGTCTCTTCCGCATCGGCGTCAGCTGGGGTGGCGTCGAGAGCCTGGTCATCTCTCCCAACCGGGGCGACAACGCCGCGGCGCTCGAAGCCAACGGAATCCCGCCCGCCCTGGTGCGGCTCTCGATCGGTCTCGAGGGCGCGGACGCGCTGATCGCCGATCTCGACCGGGCGCTTGGCGACGGGGCCGTGGACGATTGACCGACGGGGCGCAGCGGCGCGTGATGTCGGCGAGCGCGGCGGCGCTGCCGTTGGTGACACTCCTGGCCGCCGTCGCGCTCTGTGCGGTCGTCTACGAGCTTCGCGCGGAGATGTTGATCGTTTCCATGCTTCTGGCGGCAGCGGTGGCCGGAGCCCAGACCGTTCGAGCCGGCGCCAGCTGGGACGAGATCCAGCGCTCGACCGGCGAGAAGCTCGCCGCGGTCCTGCCGGTCATCCTCATCCTTCTGACCATCGGCATGCTGATCGGGACCTGGACCGCGTCCGGGACGATTCCGGCGCTCATCGCCGCCGGCATCCGCCTCATCAATCCACAGTTCTTTGTTCTCTCGGCCTTCCTGGTGACGGCCGTGATGTCGCTGTGCACCGGCACCTCGTGGGGCTCGGCGGGCACGCTGGGCGTGGCGCTCATGGGAGCGGCGGGAGCGGTCGGGGTGTCGCTGCCGGCCACCGCGGGCGCGGTCCTCTCCGGCGCCTATCTCGGCGACAAGATGTCGCCGCTCTCCGACTCGACCAACATCTGCGCTATCGGGGCGGGAGCCGACCTCTACGCCCACATCCGGCACATGCTCTACACGGCCATGCCGTCGGCGACGATCGCTCTTGTGGTCTACGCGACTCTCGGTCGCAGCGACGCCGGGAGCGCCGGCGTTCCCGAGAGCGCCACCGCCCTGCTGGGCGAGATCGACGCCGTCTTCTCGCTCGGCCCCCTGGTCTACCTGCCGCCGCTGATCGTTCTCGCCGGGATCGCGTTGCGCGTCGCCCCGGCCCTGGCGTTGGCCGCCTCGTCCCTGGTGGCCATGATCATCGCCGCGACCCTGCAGGGCTTCGACGTCGAGAGCGTGCTGCTCGCCGCGGTGGGCGGATTCGACACCTCGATGGTCGCCGATCTCGGCCTCGACCCAGACGGAGTCAGCGCGATCTTCGAGCGCCTCTTGGACCGCGGCGGGCTCTACTCGATGGCGCCGACGCTGGTGCTCGTCCTGGCGGCGTTCCTGCTCGCCGCCGGCATGGACGTCTCCGGCGCGCTCGACCGCCTTCTCGAGGCACTGCTCTCGCGCGTCCGCTCGACCTTCGGACTGATCGGCGCGACCATGGGCGCCGGCTCGACCATGATCGCCCTGACCAGTCACGGCGGAGTCACGGCATTGATCGTCGGCGGCATGTTCCAGCGCGCCTACCGCGAACGCTCGCTGGCGGCCGTCAACCTCTCACGCTCCCTCGAGGATTCGGTGACCATCGTCGAGCCGTTGATGCCCTGGACGGTCTCGGGCATCTTCATGGCGACGACGCTCGACGTGGCGACGGTCGAGCTCTTGCCCTGGGCCGTCTTCTGCTACGGAGGCCCGGTCTTCTCGCTGCTGCTCGCGGCGGGCTTCGAACGGACCGGCTTCGGGCTGCGCAGGGAGGCGCGATGAAGCCGCGATGAATGGCAGTCTGCGCTTTCCCAACCCGATCGTTCTGCTGACGGGCTGCGTCCTCCTCGCCGCACTCGGCACGTGGCTCCTGCCGACAGGAGAGTATGAACGCGAGCTCGACGAGGCGACCGGACGCGAGGTGGTGGTCGCCGGCACCTACCACGCCGTAGAGCCCGCTCCGGTCGGGTTCTTCGACGCCATGGTCGCGCTTCCCCGCGGCATGATCGACGCGGCGGAAATCGTCTTCCTGATACTCCTCGTCGGCGGAGCGTTCACCGTGGTCGACAAGACCGGCGCGCTGGGAGCCGGTATCGCCTGGATCACCGGAGCGCTCGGTGGACGGCCCCTGCTCCTGCTTCCTGTCGTCTGTCTGCCCTTCGCCGCCGGCGGGGTGCTCTACAACCTGCAGGAGGAGATCATCGCCCTGATGCCGGTGCTCCTGGTCCTCACCAGACGGCTCGGCTACCCACCGCTCGTCGCGGCTCTGGTGAGTATCGGTCCAGCGATGGTCGGATCGGCCTTCAGCCCGATGAATCCGTTCCAGGTCGGACTGGCGCAGCGAATCGCCGAGGTCCCACTGCTGTCGGGGTGGCAGTTCCGTTCGGCGTTTCTGATCCTGGCGCTGGCGATCTGGATCGCCTCGGCGATGCGCTGGGCGGAGAGGAACCGTACGACTCCCGACACCGGACCCGACGAGGACGGGAGCGCTCTCGACGGGCGAAACAGCGCCATCCTGGCCACGGTCGCCCTCACCTTCGGGGTCCTCATCTGGGGAATCCTCGGCCTCGACTGGGGCTTCAACGAGATGTCGGGCCTCTTCTTCGTCATGGCCTTCGTGGTCGGAGCGATCGGAGGACTCGGCTTCGAAGGGACCGCGCTCGCCTACCGCGACGGCTTCCGCGACATGGCCTACGCGGCCGTCGTCGTCGGCCTGGCACGTGCCATCTACGTGGTCCTCGCCGACGGGCGGGTCGTCGACACCATCGTGCACGGACTGTTCACGCCCATCTCGGGGCTGCCGCTGGCGGCGTCGGCGCTCGGCATGCTCGTGGGGCACGTCGCGATTCACTTCCCCGTACCGAGCGTTACCGGCCAGGCCGTTCTCACCCTGCCGATCCTGGTGCCGTTGTCCGACCTTCTCGGACTCTCGCGCGACGTGGCGGTCCTCGCCTACCAGATGGGTGCCGGTCTGGGCGACCTGATCGTCCCCACCAACGGTTCGCTGCTGGCGGTGCTCACGGCCGCCGGCCTGCGCTACGAGGAGTGGATCACCTGGGTGCTGCCGCGCTACCTCGCGCTCCTCGCGCTGGGTGCCGCCTCCACCGTGGCGGCGGTCTCGGCCGGTCTCTGAAGCGCCGCGGCCCGGCCGGTGAGAGAATCGCTGGCGATCGACGAAACGAGGGGGCTTAGATGATGGGCAAGCTCAACCGAAGAGACTTCGTGAAGGCCGGCGCGGCGGCGGCTCTGGCGAGTGCCGGACCTCACGGTACGGGTCCGGCGCACGGGCAGGCGCCGGCGGTCCGGCGCTCGCCGTCGCGGCCGGTGATCATCGCGTCGGGGAACGGGAACAGGGTCACCAACGGCGGCGAGCGTACCTGCGTCGAGGAGGCGTGGGAGCGGATGGCGGCCGGCCAAGACGTTCTCGACGCCCTGATAGCGGGCATCAACATCGTCGAGCTCGACCCGAAGGACAACAGTGTCGGCTACGGCGGGCTGCCCAACGCCGACGGGGTCGTCCAACTCGACGCCTGCTGCATGCACGGACCGCTCAAGCGAGCCGGAGGCGTGGCGGCACTCGAGGGCGTGCGCACGCCGTCGTCGGTCGCCCGACTCGTAGCGGATACCACCGACCACCACCTGCTGGTCGGAGACGGCGCTCAGCGATTCGCCCGCACCATGGGCTTCGAGATCGAGGACGATCTCAACAGTGCCGGCTCGCGACGCATCTGGCTCGACTGGAAGCGCCGCACCGATCCGCTCCACTACCTCGACCCCGCCGAGCGCGAGCAGGCGCTGCGGCGCGTCGACGAAGAAATGATCGCCGAGGGCCTGATCGATCCCGAGCACTATCACGGCACGATCAACTGCAACGGGGTCAACGCGGCCGGAGAGGTGTGCGGGGTGACCACGACCAGCGGCCTGGCCTGGAAGATCCCAGGCAGGGTCGGCGACTCGCCGATCCTCGGCGCCGGACTCTACGTCGACAACGAGGTGGGAGCGGCCGGATCGACCGGTCGCGGCGAGGCCAACCTCTACGCGCTGGCCTCGTTCCTGATCGTCGAGGAGATGCGCCGCGGAGCGCATCCCAAGGACGCGGCAATCACCGCGCTGCGTCGCATCGCGGCCAACACGGTCGAGAAGCGACTCCTCACCGAGGACGGCCGCGTGAAGTTCGGGCTGACCTTCTACGTCATCGACCGGAGCGGCCGCTACGCCGGCGTCTCGAACTGGCGGCGGGGCGACGACGGCCCGAAGTTCGCCGTCTGCACCGAAGACGGCCCACAGAGCCTGACCTGCGAGACCCTCTATGACGAGGTCTACCCGAGATAGAGCTCGACCGCGGGCCCCGTCCGACCGGCGCCCCAAGCGCTCGGGCGGCGGCGTGCTGCTCAGCCAGCGCGCTTTCTCGCGAGCGGTCGAGGAGGCGCTCGACGGCCTCCCGGAGGAGCTCGCCGAGCTGCTCGAGAACGTCGCGGTCGTCGTCGAGGAGGAGCCGTCGCCCGAGACGCTGGCGCAGCTCGGCATGACTCCCGGCGACGAGCTCTTCGGCCTCTACGAGGGGGTTCCGCTGACCGAGCGCGACAGCTTCTACCAGCACCTGCCGGACCGGGTCTCGATCTACCGCGGGCCACTGCTACGGACCTGCCGTAACCGTCGCGAGATCGTTCGCGAGGTGCGCCGTACGGTGGCGCACGAGATCGGCCACCACTTCGGCCTGTCGGACGACGACATGCCATTCTGAGAACGGTAGACTGCCGACGAATGGGCGATGCCAGCGAGTCACCGGGCGGACCGCCGCTCGCCGAGAAGCGCCGCCGCGGCGCTTTGCGGCCCTATCCCTTCGAGATCGCGGCCTGGCTCGCGCTGGTCAGTAGCGTCGCGTTCCTGCGCCTTTCGGGGCTGCGCATCGGCTGGGAGACGTTCGACTACACGATCCCGCCGCTCCTGCCGGTGATGGCGAAGTACTTCGTCGCCGGCATCGGGCTCTATGCGCTGTGGGCGCTTCTGCGCCGCGAGTCGCTGACCTCCTATCTGCGAACCATCGCCAGCGTCCGCTGGATCGTCCTCTCACTGCGGGTCTGGGTGGCGATCCTGATATTCAACTACGCCTACTTCTGGCTCAAGGTCTGCGTGCCGATGGTCAACCCGCGGCTCTGGGACCAGACCCTGGATCGGCTCGACTCCCTGCTCCACTTCGGCTGGTCACCGTCGATCGTTCTCACCGATGCCGTGCGCGGTCCTCTGCTCGGCTGGATCGACGTCTGGTACGGCCTCTGGCTGCCCTCCGTCTCACTCACCATCGCCTTCTTCTGCGCCCATCCACGCGCCCTCGTACGGCGGCGCTTCGTTCTCAGCTGCGTCATCGTCTGGGCCCTCGGCGCCTGGATCTATGTCGCCCTTCCGGCTCTCGGGCCGATCTACGTCTTCACCGAAATCTGGACCGACCTGCTCCCTGCGATGCCGGCCAACGCGCGGGCCCAGCAGATGCTGTGGGAGAACTACCAGATCATCCAGCGGGGCATCCAGGAGGGCCAGCTCTATCGATTCAATCCGACCCGCGGAATCGCCGCTTTGCCCAGCCTCCACGTCGGCGTGCACTGGATGTTCATGCTCTGGCTGCACCGCTACGCTCGCCCGCTCTTCGTTCCCGCGGCGGCCGCTACCTTCCTGACCTTTCTCGGCTCGATCATCACCGGCTGGCACTACGCCGTCGACGGCTACGTGGGGATCGCTCTCGGGACCCTGGCCTACTGGGCGGCTCTCCGGCTCGAACGCGACAGAGCCCGCCCGGATGACTCCCCGCCGACTCCCGACCCGTACCATCCCGTACAATCCGCACAACACATCCTCCCGGCCGAGCAGGCGCGCGATCCCCAGCGACTGGAGCCCTGAGCACCACCAGCCCTTTCGAGGGAGCCGATCCGATGCCGACCGCCTCGTATCCAGAGAACATCACCTCTCTCCCACTGGCCGACATCCCGCTCGGAGGCGTGACCGGCCGGCTCGCCCAGGCCCCGGATCGTCAGATCGTCTTCTTCGATATCGAGCCGGTCGGCGTCATCCCGCCGCACAGCCACGGCGAGCAGTGGGGCATCGTCGTCGAGGGCGAGATGGAGTTGACCATCGGCGGCGAGACGCGCACCTACGGGCCCGGGGACAGCTACCACATCCCGGCCGGCGTCGAGCACGGAGCGACCTTCAACACAAGGGTACGGGTGATCGACGTCTTTGCCGACAGGGATCGGTATCGAGCGAAGGCCTGAGGACTCCGGCGGCTCGTCACCTCAGCCGAGTGTCAGGGTGAGCCGCCCTTCACCTTGTCATCTCGACCGGAGCGAGCGTGAGCGAGCGCAGTGGAGATCCCACCTCGTCGAGGGATCTCTCCACTACGGCTCGCTGCGCTCACCTCCGGTCGAGATGACAAGGTGCAGGCCGCTGCCAAACCCCCGCCTACGGTCGGAGTGACGAGGGCGAAACCTGTCGCTGCCGTCAGATCGAGCAGGTCATGTCGGCGCCGCAGCACATCGGCGACTTGACCTTGCCGTGACCGTTGGGACAGGTGGCGATGTCGACCGTGCCGCCGTCGGGCTTGTTCAGCGTGTCGTGAACCAGCTCGGCGCCGCAGTGGCCGCAGGTCATCGTGCCGACGCTCATGCCGCACTTCCCACAGGTGTAGATAGCCATCAGGATGTCTCCCTTGGATGAAGTCGATCGAGTACCGAAGTGTGACGGTGCCGCCCGGGTTTTTCAAGAGCCTCCCGGAACTCTGAAGCGACCGGCGACCCTACCCCACCATGTCGAGCGAAGGCGTACCGATCGAGGCGACGGGGCGGGTCAGCCCCTCTCGCCGATCGCCACCACGTGCCCACGGGTGCGGAAGTAGAGCACGTCGCCGGCGATGGCCGGTGTCGCCATGACGATCTCGCCCATCTCGTTGGTCGTCACCAGCTCGAACTCCCGACCGGCCTTGACCACGAAGATCTCGCCGGTCTCGTTCGAGAAGTAGATGTGGCCGTTGGCGGCAACCGCTGAGGCGGTAAATCCCGAGGTACCGCCCTTGCCGAGCCGCTGGCGGTAGATCTCCTCACCACTGACGGCATCGTAGGCGCCGACCACGCCGTTGTCGCGGCAGACGTAGAGCATGTCGTCGACCACGATCGGCGTCTGCATGTATCCACCGTTGCGGAAGTGGCACCAGGCAATTCCCTCGCTCGAGCTCTGCCCGTCGCTGAGGTCGATCGCCCCCACCGCCTCCTTCTTGACGGCGCAGATGGGCGCCAGGTTGCCGTGCGCGTTGGTGATGTAGACGAAGCCGTGCGCGACGATCGGCGTCGGCGTCGGAATGTCACCGCCACCACGGAAGCGCCACACCTCCTCGCCGGTTTCGAAGTCGTAGCCGCCGATGTGGCGCCAGCCGTTGATCGCCACCACCTTGCGTCCTTCGACCTCGTAGACCGTCGGCGTGCCGAAGGTCGGGACGTCCGCTCGTGGCGTCCGCCAGATCTCCTCGCCGGTCGCGGCGTCGAACGCGGCGAGGAACGAGCCCTCCTGGACGTCGCAGAGAACGACCACCTTGCCGTCGACCAGAACGGGTGAGCTCGAGAATCCCCACTGAGCGCCCTTCGCCATGTAGAAGCCGGCATCGAGCACACCGAGATCCTTCGACCAGAGAAGCTCGCCCTCCATGTCCCAGGCGTACAGCCCCTCCGAGCCGAAGAAGGCGACGACGCGCTCACCGTCGGTGGCCGGTGTCGGGTTGGCGTGGGTGCTCTTGGTGTGGCGCTTGGTCGCCGGCACCCCCTCGTGGGCCTGGCGCTCCCAGACGATCTCGCCGGTCGCTCGATCGAGGGCATAGATGCGGTACGAGTGAACCGAGTCGTCCTCGACCGGCAGCACGTCACCGTAGAGCCCCACCTTCAGGTCTTCGTTCCCGCCATCACTCACCGCGGTGGTGACGAAGATCCGGTCGCCCCATATGGCCGGGCTCGAATGGGCCAGACCCGGAATCGGCGTCTTCCACAGAACGTTGTCGCCGCTCTCGACGTCCCACTCGATCGGCGGCACGCCGCCGCCCCGACCGGCGGCCTGAACGCCGCGGAAACCGGGCCAGGTGTCGTCCGCGGCGACGACGGAGGTCGCCATCAGAAGAAGCAGACCGAGCCCGCAAAGAGTCCCCCTCGTCATCCCACAACCTCCTCGTATAGCCGGTAGAGATTGGCTCCCATCACCTTGTCGAGCCGGTCGCCACGGACGCCGCGGCGCTCGAGGCCGGCCCAAACCGCCTCCATCCTGCGAGGTCCGTTGAGCTCGTCCATGTAGAGCGGCCAGTCGGCCTCGTTGAAGTTCGGTCCTTCCTCGGCTTTGAGTTCCGCGATGTACTCGTCGGACATCTCGATGACGCGGTGGTCGCGGTCGCTGCCGATGGCCACGTGCTCGATGCCGGCGACATCGATCGCGTGGAGGATGTGGTCCAGGTAGTGCTCGAAAGCCCCGACGCGAACGGCGGTGACGAAGGGGCGGATCTGGCAGATTCCGACGACACCGCCATGCTCCGCGAGCAATCGCAGGTTGTTGTCCGTCGTGTTGCGCTCGTTCTCGTAGACCGCCATGCAGGCGGTGTGCGATACCACCACCGGTACCCGCGAGGCGCGGATGGCGTCCGCCATGGTCGCCATGCTGGCGTGCGAGAGATCGATCAGCATCCGCGTCTCGTTCATCCTCTCGACCAGCTCGATACCGAAGTGCGTCAGCCCGGCGCCGGTGCGCTCCTTGCAGCCCGCGCCGGCCCAGTTCTGGTGGTTGTAGGTAATCTGGCTCGAGCGCACCCCGAGCTCGTAGAAGCGCTCGACCTGCATCAGGTCGCGCCCGAACTGGGTCGAGTTCTGGAAGAGATAGAACACGGCCAACTTGCCCTCACTGCGAGCGCGATCGATGTCGGCCACGCTGGTCGCCTTGACGAAGATCTCGGGGTTGCCCCCGAGGTAGCGGTCGTAGGCGGCGATCCCGCGCATCGCCTCGTGGTACGCCGGCCCCTCGTAGGTCTTCGGATCGCAGAGGGTGACGGTGATTGCGTCGAGCCCGCTGCCCAGAATCTCGCCCATCAGATCTGGCCCGTAGACCTCGCGGATCTCGCCCATGGCGTCGAAGACGAGTGTCGACTGAGGGGTCGAGGCGGCGGCGCGCAGCGGTCCTCGCCCGGCGGCGACTGCGGCCGCCGCCGTTCCGGTGACGCGAAGAAAGTCCCTGCGGGTCAGCATCGGTCGGGAAATCCTCTCACACTCCGAGCGATGACGATCCTCATGGGAGGGCCGACCTCCGGGAGAACCTACTCGGTCATGAGCCACGGTCCGCAGAGAAAAGGCCCGCAGCCCTTGGTCCGACACTGGCGCTCGGCCCTCCAGGAGAGTCGGATTCGTTCACTGCTAGGATTGAGCGCCGATCATGGTGCACGGTGGGCCATCGTCTTCTCGTCGAGATTCCCAGGCATCGGGGCCGCGAGGAGGATGCCGAGCACGAGCTGGAGCTCGCCCGAGCCCCGGAGACACGACGTTGAGTCGTACCCTGCTGGTGAGATCCGGGGCACGGGACCTCGTTGCCGGCCTCCTCCCGTCCACCCCAGCCTGTCAGCGGCTTCGGTCGCTCGTCCTGGCACTCACGGTGCTCGAGGCGCTTGCCGGTTCGGGCTGCTCGACCTCCGAGCGGGCCTGGAACGCACCCGAGCCACCCCTACCCACCACGATGCCCAGCGAACAGCGAGTCGCCGATCTCATCTCCGAGGCTCGAGATGCGGTCGGCGCGAGGCCCCGGTCGGCCGCGACCTGGGGTCGACTGGGGATGGTCTTCGACGCCCACGACTATCTCGAGGAAGCGGTCGACTGCTACCGGCAGGCGCACCACCTCGATCGCCGTGACTTCCGCTGGCCCTACCATCTTGGTGTCCTGCTCAGTCGCCAGGCCGCGGCCAGCATCGAGATCGAGAGGGTCCTTCGCAAAGCCGCCTCCCTCGAGCCCCTCTATGCCCCCACCTATTTCCGACTCAGCGTCGCGCTGCAACGTGAGGGTCGTCTCAGGGAGGCCCAACTGGCGGCCCAGCACAGTATCGACCTGGATCCCGATCTGGCGATTGCCTGGCGTCAACTCGGACAGGTCCTTCTGGCGCGCGACGCACCCATGGTCGCGGTTCGCGCGCTGGAGAGATCGATCGAGAGAGAGGCCAATGACGACGACGCCCTTTCGGCGCTGGCTGAGGCCTACAGGCGCGTCGGAGACGCAGAGGCTGCCGGCGAGGCCTCCGAAGCGGCACGACGAGCGGGATCGACGGTCCTTCTTGCCGACCCGCTCCGCGCCGAGGTCGGCGCACTCGGCGTACGAGCCCAAAGGGCCTACGAACGAGGACGGGCCGCACTCGAGGCGGGAGAGGTCGCCGAAGCGATAACGCTGCTCGAGATCAAGAACGAGGTCGGTCCGAGCTCGGCGAGCATTCACCTGCTCGGCGTCGCCCACCGCCGGGCCGGAAACAAGGAGGCCGCGATCGCCTGCTTCGAACGCGCGGCAGACCTGGATGACCGTGCGGACTCGCACTGGCAGCTCGGCAGCCTCCTGATCGAGCAGGGGCGCACCGCTGAGGCCATCGAGCACCTCCTCGCGGCTCGGAACCTGACCACCGCGGACGCCGAGCTGTTCCACGCCGTCGGCACAGACCTGGCACGCGCCGGCCACGTGGCCGAGGCGATCGAAACACTCGCCAGAAGCGCCGCACTCGATCCGTCGAACGAGTCGCTCGAGACGGAGTGGTGCGGCGCCCTGCTGCAGCTCGGGAGGCTCTCCGAGGCGCTCTCCCGCTGTCAACGCGCCATCGACCTCGACGGCACCTCCGCTCGGGCACACTTTCGCCTCGGCAGGGTGCTCGAGGCCCAGGGACGGCGCACCGATGCCCGAGAGCACTACCAGCGGGCTCTCGAACTGGATCCGACAAGTCGACCGGCCGAGCTGATAGCCCAGCAGCGGTGAGATAGAGCATCACAGTCCCCTCGATACGGTGCCCGAATGAACCGCTACCTCTCAGGGTGGCGGACCCGGCGACCATCATCCGTAGACTGCCTTCATGTCGACCCTCTTCCCAGATCCACCGAGGGAGCTTCACGGACGGCGTGGGCTGAAGATCACCCTGCGGGCCGCACACGTGCTGTGCGCCGCGACGCTCCTGGGAGCCTACGTCTTCGGCGTCGCCGAAGCGCGCAGTGAGCCCTGGCTCCTTGCCACGGTGGTCACCGGCCTGGCGATCGTGGCGCTCGATCTCCACGAGTCGGCGGCCTTCCTGCTCCAGGTACGAGGCGCCGTCGTCCTGGCCAAGATCCTGGCGTTGATGGCACTGCCCTGGCTGGGAGGCTACGAAGCCTGGGTGCTCGGCGCGGTGGTCCTGGTCTCGGTCCTGTCGAGCCACGCCTCCTCCAGGGTCCGATACAGGCTGCTCCTGGGAGGCGGGCGGGTGAAGGGCGGCGAGACGAAGGGCTAGCGCAGCCGGCTCGGCACGGCGAAGGACACACCGATCGATGCTCCTCGGGGCGAAGGGCGTCCAGTCGGTGGCGACTGGAACCAACGGCCGGCACGCCGTGCCCTCGGTTCGAGGGGAGGCCGGCCGCTTCAGTCGAGGTGTTCGGTCGATGCTCGCACCAGGGCCGCGGGGGCCATCGACAGTGCGTCCGTCGGGCAGACGACGATGCAGTCGGCGCAGCCGGTACAGGCCTCGACGTCGATGCGCGGCCTTGAGCGTCGGTCGAGAGGGATCGCGTCGTCGTCGCAGGCGGTGACGCAACTCATGCAGACGACGCCGTTCCAGGGCAGGCAGTCCGGCCGGCTGAGAACCGCCAACTCCGGACCGGTGGCCGCCGTGGCTCCCGTGCCGCGCTCCCTCAGCCAGCGGCCCCGAAGTAACGCGCGTCGAGTGTCGTCGACACCCGATGCCCGATCACCCGTCACTGCTTGTAGGTGTTCGCAACCAGCGGCTGGGCATCCATCTGCGCGGCGTGGCACTGGCTGCAGACGTAGCGCGCGCCGATGACGAGGTCGGTCTCGGCCTCCGGATCCCGCCGCAGGTCGGTGTAGTGACTGGCCGGCATCGGCACCGGATCGTCGGCCGCCAGCTCCTCGCCGATCAGACCCTTGTTGTCATGGCAGTCGAGGCAGGCGTTCTCGCCGATGGTGATGGGCATGAAGTCCTCGATCTGATGGGAGACGAGCGGTGGCGAGCCCTCGAAGTACGCGCCCAACAGCGCGTTCTCCCCGGGGTCGAGCTGCGCCGATACGGGCACGATCGGATCCGGGGTGGCGAACACGTCGGACTTCTCCAGCCCCAACTGGTCGTCCGAGAACTCCTGCGCAAAGGCGCTTCCGAGCAGTACCAGCACCGCACCCACGAGCACCATCATTCCTCTTCCGACTTTCATCCCGTCCTCCTTGCAGCTGGGCCACGAGGCGCCAGATTGTCGCGTGCGACCCTCGCCCGCAGATCGAACCGGAGGCTGCCCTCGGGACAGATCGGCGTGCAACGGCCGCAGTTTGTGCAGTCGCCGGAGGAGATCATTCCCTCCAGCGCCGCCTGTTTGAGATTCAGCACGTGGGGCTCTGGGCAGACCACCATGCAGTCCCCACAGTGAGTGCAACTCGAAGCGTCGAAGGCAACGCGGACCTGGGCCGCGCGACCCAACAGGCCGTAGAAGGCCCCCAGGGGACAGACGTGGCCGCACCATCCGTGCTTGACGGCCAGCAGGTCGAAGAGAAACAGCGCCGCCACGATGGCCCATCCGAAGCCCATGCCGTAGATGAGCCCGCGATGGAGAACTCCTATGGGGCTGACCCACTCGAAGGCCGCGACACCCATCAGAGCCGACAGCACGAGTGCCGAGCCGAGCACCCAGTAGCGCAGTCTTCGTCGCACGTGCAGCGAGCGTTTGAGACCCAGGCGATCTCCCAACCAGGCCGCCAGGTCGGTCACGGGGTTGACCGGACAGACCCATGAACAGAACGTCCTTCCCCCGAACAGGGTGAAGACGGCGAGCACGATCAGGGCGCCGACGAGAACCGTAGTCTGGAGCGAGGCCCCGGCGGCGAGCATCTGCAGCGTCGCCAGCGGATCGGCCAACGGGATCGCACCCAGGATCTCGGAGGCACTCAGGTCGCCGCGCAACAGCGGCCGCCCGGCGATCTCCCAACCCCAACGCAGGGTGCCGGCGAAGAGCAGCATCACGCCGATCTGGACCATCCGCCTCAGGACGATGTAGCGCCACACCCAGAGCCTTCCCGACCAACTGTCGGGCAGCTCGAAGTGGCGCACGCTCGTGGCCTGGCTCATGGCTGGCCCTCGTTGAGGTAGTCGAGGCCACTCGACTCGCCTGCCGGCGCCGGCACGGCCGGCGCCGGCTCGAACTCGTCGGTCAACCGCGTCTCGCCGGTCCATCCGAGCTGATAGTGCTCACCCAGCTCGCCCTGCGCGATCTCGCGCGGCAGCACCTTGATGGTCGCCTTGGGCAGTGGACAGGCCGTCTCGCACAGACCGCAGCCGGTGCACGCGTCGCTGTGCACGATGGGCACGAACAGAGCGTGCTTGCTGAGTCCTCGCGGTCGGTTCTCGACCGTGATCGCTTCGTCCTGTAGCGGGCAGGCCCGGTAGCAGATCTCGCATCGCAGGCCCCGATAGGAGAGGCAGTTCTCCTGATCGATGAGCACGGCCAGGCCCATGTCGGCTTCGCGGATGTCTTCGAGTCCCGTGTCCAGGGCGCCGGTCGGACATGCCTGGATGCAGGGAATGTCCGGGCACATGTAGCAGGGCACCTGACGCGGCTCGAAGTAGGGCGTGCCGAGAGGATAGGGGTCACCCACCGCGGCCAGCTCGAGGGTGCCGTAGGGACAGTCCGCGACGCACAGACCGCACTTGATGCACTTGGCGAGGAACTCGTCCTCCGCCACGGCGCCCGGCGGTCGCAGCACGAACGGCGAGGCGTGGCTCTGCTCTTCGAGCAGATACGACCACGCCGCCAGCCCCGCCACCGCGGCGCCGGCACCCTGCGCCGCGCTGACGAAGAGCTCTCGCCGCGACCTGTCCAGCACCGTCATCTACCTCAGGCTCTGTAGACCTTCACCGCGCACTTCTTGAAATCGGTCTCCTTCGACATCGGGCAGGTGGCGTCGAGCGTCACCTTGTTGATGAACACCGACTCGTCGAAGAACGGAACGAACGTGTAGCCCTTCGGCGGCTTGTTCCGGCCCTGGGTCTCCACGACCGCCTTGACCTTGCCGCGCCGCGACTCGACGAAGACCACGTCGTTGCGGGCCAGGTCGCGCGCGGCCGCGTCGGCCGGGTGCATGAAGATCTGCGCCGACGGCACGGCTCGATGGAGCTCAGGAACGCGTTGCGTCATGGTCCCGGTGTGCCAGTGCTCCAAGACCCTGCCGGTGCTCAGCCAGAGGTCGTAGGTCTCGTCGGGCTGCTCCGGCGGTGCCGCGTAGGGACGGAAGAAGATCTTCGCCTTGCCGGCCAGAGAGGTCGCCTCGCCGTTGGTAACGCCGTCGAGGTCGCCGCTCGGAATCGCCTTGAGCGCCGGACCGTAGAACTCGAAGCCACTACCCGCGGTGACATAGGGGTCGTATTCCTCGTTGAAGCGCCACTGCGTCTCCTTGCCGTCGACCACCGGCCACTTGAGACCGCGCACGTCATCACCGTAGTAGGTGTCGAAGTCCGCCAGGTCGTGCTGGTGGCCTCGTCCAAACTCCGCGTACTCCTCGAAGAGCGCCTTCTCCGGGAACCACTCCTCGCCGAGCGCCGAGACAGTGCTGTTGGCGTGCCCCTTGGCAACCGGATCGGGCCAGGCGACCGCCGTGTTCGCCTCGGTGGCGAAGAGCACGTCGTAGAGGGAGTCGTCGGGTGAGTATCCGGCCTGCTTCGCCGCCGCCATCACGTCGGGCAGCTTGCCGTCCTCGAACCCTTCGGCGGACAGTCCCGGCACGGGCTGCTCGCCCCATACGTCCGACAGCTTGAAGCGCTTGGAGAACTCCATCACCTGCCAGACGTCGCTGCGGGCCTCGCCTGGGGGTGGGACCTGCTCGCGCCACATCTGGGTGCGCCGCTCAGCGTTGCCGTAGGCGCCCCACTTCTCGAAGATCATCGCCGAGGGCAGGATCAGGTCGGCCACCTTGCCCGAGATCGTCGGATAAGGGTCCGAGCAGACGATGAAGTTGTCCATGTCCCGAGCCGCCTTGAGCCAGTGGTTGGCGTTGGCGGTCGCCTGGAACGGGTTGTTGACCTGGACCCAGGCGAACTTGATTTCGCCGTCCTCGAGGTCGCGCATGATCTTGACGATGTGGCTACCGACCTTCGGGTTGAGGGTGCCGTTAGGCAGCGCCCACAGCTCTTCGGTCCGCGCGCGGTGCTTGGGGTTGGCCACCACCATGTCGGCGGGCAGGCGGTGGGCGAAAGTGCCCACCTCGCGAGCCGTGCCGCAGGCCGACGGCTGGCCGGTGAGCGAGAACGCGCCGTCGCCCGGCTTGGCCTGCTTGCCGAGCAACAGGTGAACCATGTAGGCCTGCTCGTTGACCCAACTGCCGCGGTAGTGCTGGTTGAAGCCCATGGTCCAGAAGCTGGCCACCTTGCGGCCCTTCTCGATGTAGAGATCGGCCAGCTCGGCGAGCTTCTTCTTGTGCGACTCGAGCGACTCGTCGGCGTCGCCCTTGGAGAGCTCGGCGACGAAGTCGAGCGTGTAGGGCTCGACGCCGCGCTTGAACTCTTCGTAGGTGATCATCCAGTGCTTGACCGGGGCGGCGGTGTTGGTCTGCGGCACCTTCTCGCCCGCCATGCGGCGTTGAGCGACCGCCTCCCACTCGTCGAGCGTGATCTCCTGCTCCTTGGCCTCGCTCGGCCGCATGCCGTAGCCGATGTCGTAGGGCCCGGTGGCGAAGACGCAGTGCTTGTCGACGAACTCCTTGTCGAGCGCGTCGCGCTTGACGATCTCGCGCGCGATGTAGTTCCAGATCGCCAGGTCGGTGCCCGGACGCATGACGATCTCGAGGTCGGCCAGGTTGGAGCACTGGTTGTACTGCGTCGTCAGGTTGACCATGCGAACCCGGTCCGGATCCTGGAGCTTTCTGTCGGTGGCTCGTGACCACAGAATCGGGTGGCACTCGGCCATGTTGGCGCCCCAAGTAACGATGGTGTCCGTGTGCTCGATGTCGTCGTAGTTGCCGGAGGGCTCGTCGATGCCGAAGGTCTGGATGAAAGCCACCACGGCGGACGCCATACAGTGGCGGGCGTTGGGATCGATGTTGTTGCTGCGGAAGCCGCCCTTCATCAGCTTCGCCGCCGCGTATCCCTCCTGGATGGTGTACTGCCCGGAGCCGAAGATCGCCACGCCGGTCGGCCCGAGCTCGCCGTAGGCGCGCTTGAACTGCGTCTCCATCTCGTCGAAGGCGCGCTCCCAGCTCACCGGAGTGAAACGGCCGTGCTTGTCGAACTTGCCGTCCTTCATGCGCAGCAGCGGCTGGGTAAGGCGATCCTGTCCGTACAGGATCTTGCCGTTGAAGTAGCCCTTGATGCAGTTCAGACCGCGATTCACCGGCGCGTCGGGATCACCCTTGGTGGCCACGACACGCCCGTCCTTGGTGCCGACGAGAATCCCGCAGCCGGTGCCGCAGAAGCGGCACACGCTCTTGTCCCATTGCCAACCGGCCTCCGTCGCGGCGATGGCGGCGCGCGCCGAGTCGCTCAAGGGGATGCCGAACGAAGCAGCCGCGCTCGCAGCGAGACTGGCCTTGACGAAGGTACGGCGGCTGGTATCCATGGTCTACTCCTTTCGATTGGCCTTGGCGGTGCCGGGCTTCGCCGGCTCGTCCTCGAGGAAGGGCGGTACGGCAACGCCATCGCTTGTGGCATTGAGTCCATCGAGGATGGTCGGATCCTCCTCGAAGTAGTGGCTGACCATCTCGGCCAGGGCGACGCCGGGCAGAGCCTTGATGCGTCGCAGGCCGTCCATCTCGTCGCGAATGACCTCCGCCTCCTGGGTCACCACGATCCGTCCGGTGGGCCGGTCCAGGTGATGGACCTCCACACCATCGAGCTCGCCGAGGGCCTCGACGGTGGCTTCGACGCGGGACGGTTGGACGACGACGAGAATGGCGGAGACGTTCACCCGTGGCCTTCCTGGAGGGCACCCCTCAGGGCGGACAAGACGACTCTACGACCGGCCACGCGCCGGCGCGCCACCTGCCCGGGTAGTGCTTCACGCACACCCCGAGGAGTGGCTTCGGAAAGGGCTCGTCAGCCGGCCGGCGGAGCGGTGGCACGGGCCCTGACCCGACCGAGCTGAATGCCGATCGCGGACTTGACGCCCATGCTCAGGAGCAGGAACCCGAAGGCCCAGATGCCGGCGCTCACCAGCACCTCGCTCCAGGTGGGCGCGTACTCGAAGACCTCGCCCAGCGGCGTCGGGACGAACCCGGGCACGATCAGTCCCATGCCCTTGTCGATCCAGATACCGACCACCACGGCGATGCAGGCCGCGTACATCACGTTCAGCCGGCGCCGGAGGGGATGGCTCATCAGCACCACCAGAGCCGCCACCTCGAGGAGCATGGCCAGGTACATCCACGGAACCAGGGCGCGTTGCTCGCCGAGGCCGAAGAAGAGGTAGCGCGCCGACGCGGTGTGGGACGTGGCCGAGTAGAACTCGGTGAACAGCTCCGCGCCGATCATGAACAGGTTGATCTGCAGCGCGACGGTGCAGATCAACGAAAGGTTGTCCACCACCCGCCGCTCGATCTTGAAGTCGGAGTGATTGTCGACGATCTTGAGCACCAGGATGATGAAAGCCGGCCCGGCGGCGAAGGCGGAGGCGATGAAGCGGGGCGCCATCAGCGCCGTGTGCCAGAACGGTCGCGCCGGATTCCACGAGAAGAGAAACGCGGTGACGGTGTGGATCGAGACCGCCCAGAATATCGACAGCAGCACCCAGGGGAAGTACTTCCGGAAGTCGGGCTGCGTGTTCCGGTAGCGGTTGTAGAGGAAGTACATCGGGATGAAGATATTGAGCGCCAAATAGCCCGTCAGGACGACCACGTCCCAGGCCAGGATCGAGATCGGCCAGTTGAACCTGCCGAGGAACGGAAGCATGTGCCAGGCCCGATCCGGGCGCCCCAGGTCCACGATGACGAAGAGGATGCACATGACGCAGGCCGCGACCGCGACCGCCTCGGCCAGGAGAACGACCGTGCGGGCGCCCTCGTTCTTGAAGATGTAGGCGGGGATCACCACCATCACGGCCGCCGCCGCGACCCCGACCAGGAAGGTGAAGTTGGCGATGTAGACACCCCAGGAGACCTGGTCGCTCATGCCGGTGACGATGAGGCCGAGACTGAGCTGCCGCGTGTAGGCGACGAGACCGGCGACGGTGATCGCCAGCAGCAGGCCGAGCCAGATCTGGTAAGGGCGCGACCCCTTCATCGAGTCCTTCAACGAGTCGGCGACGAACTGTCGGAACATCGGTTGGCTCTTCCCCACTTGCGAAGCCCGGAGGGTCTCAGTCTGTGTAGTACCAGAACTTCGGATCGGTCTGGAGATCTTCCTTCAGGCGGAAGACGGTCTTGGTGCGCAGCACATTGCGGATCTCGCTCGCCGGATCGAGCAGATTGCCGAACACCCGGGCACCTGTCGGGCAGGCCTCCTGGCAGGCCGGAAGACGCCCTTCCCGGGTACGCCCGATGCAGTACGTGCACTTCTCGGTCACGCCCTTCTCGCGAGGCCGGTTCCCCAGCATGTGGGTGTCGGCCTGGATCTCCTCGGCCGGAAGCGTCGGCTCGTTCCAGTTGAAGTGACGCGCCCAGTAGGGGCACGCGGTCATGCAGTAGCGGCAGCCGATGCACCAGTCGTAGTCGATCACCACGATGCCGTCCGGCTCCATCCACGTCGCCTCGATGGGACAGGCACTGACGCAGGGCGGGTTGTCGCACTGGTGGCACTGGACGGGCAGATAGAACCTGCCGGGCTCGGGGACGGTGTCGTGGTCGTAGTAGTGGTCCGAGCTCTCGAGGTCCATCGTGCCCCGGTCCATCTCGAGCACCCGGATGTACTCGATCTCGGAATCACGGCTCTGGTTGTTCTCCTCGACGCAGGCGCGCACGCAGTCGCGGTAGCCCTTGCACTTGCTGATGTTGAGGGCGTAGCCGAACAGCACTCCCGGGATCGCCTTGGTGTCCTTGACCGAGATGTCGACGCCGTAGCGGGCCGCGTACTTCCGCTCGAGGCGCGCGATGGTGGCCTCGACCTCCTCCGGGGTCATGCGCCGGTACTGGTCCTGGAACATGTCCGCGAAGCGGTCCATGAGGCTCAGCCGGGGCCTCTCCTCCTCGACCGGGGCCGGATCGGTCGACGCGCCCACTCCCGCGGCCGCGGCGGCTCCGACACCGAGGACCTTGAGAGCCTGACGACGCGTCGCCGTCGGCGTCTCGCCACCATCCGGGAGGGTCGCCGCGAGCTCGTCGGCCAGGCGACGCTCGAGGGAATTGGGCCTGTCGACCGGACTGCTCGAGCTACACGAGCATCCGGACTCGTTGCAGCGCTCACTCATGGCTCTCTCCCTGCGCGTCGGCCCCCTCCTCGTGTGCCGCCGCGGTCTCCGCGTCCTCCCAGGGCATCGAGCCGTGGTGCGGGGTACGTGGCGGTTTCGGCAGCCCGGTGCGCACACCGGGGGCCCGATAGGGCTGCCGTGGGTCGATCTGCGGTCGGTGCGAATCGTGACACTCCGTGCACGCGGTCAGCAGCCGTTCGCCCCGCCATCCTCCCACTCGTTTGCCGTGCGTGCCGAACAGGAAGTCGCGCTGGCGCTCGAAGTGGCACTGGCCGCAGACCAGGTGGGACTCGTCGAACGAGACGGCCTCGCCCTCGAGGGTGGTCAACTGGTCGCGGTCCTCCGCGTGATGGCAGGTCAGACACCAGAAGCGGCCTCCGCCGTGGACCAGGTCGATCTCGGTCTCGTCGTGCATGTCGACCAGCTCCCGCACTTCGGGATTGGTCACCACGTAGTCGCCGTCGTGACATTCCGTGCACGGATAGAGGCCTTCGTCCTCGAGCACCGGAATCCGTTCCTGGACGGTGAACGGCACGACCTCCCCGGCGGCTACACCGGACATGCCGCTCTGCGCCCCGGGAAGGGTCGCCTCGTCGGCCCCCTCCTGCTGGTTGGCCAACGCCGCGACACCCAGGAGCGTCGCGAGGGCCAGGCTGACGAGCGGCAGCGTCCGAGAGCGCATCAGTGCTTGTACTTCAGCGGGAAGTGCTCGTGCGTTCCCTTTTCCTTGTTGGCCGCGAAGTCGAAGAGGAAATCGTCGTCGACGAAGGGGCTGTCGGAGTTGTGGCAGCTCACGCACTGCTCCTCGGAGACCGTGTCCACCAGACCCACGGCGACGATCTCCGACTTCACGTACTCCTTGTTCTTGAGGCTCTTGTACTCGTCCTGGATGTAGGTGCCGCCGGCCCCGTGGCACATCTCACACCCCACGCCGGCAAGCTCGGGAGTCGTATCGATGTCGACGAACCCGGTCGGCAGGCCGTACCCGGTGGTGTGGCAGCCGACGCACTCGGCGTCGCGCGTGTAGTCCTTGTCGGGATCGAGTCCGGCGGCGGTCTTGGCCTCCGCGGCGACGCCGGGCTTCAGCGTCTCGAAGGTCTTGGCCATCTTGGTCTCCTCCCAGGACCGGTACTGCTTCAGATGGCACTTCTTGCACTTGGCCGCGCCGATGAACTCATGCTGTGCCTGCACCGGTTCGGCGAGAAAGATGGTGCCCAGCAGGGCGATCGACGCGATCACCAACAGCGGCAGATGACTCAGTCTCATCAGGACGCTCCTCGAGAGAGTTGGTTGGAAAGGCAATGTATGTGGCGATGGACGATGTCGCTGCGAAGAGGCTAACACCGGACGCAACAGGTGCGCTCGCTCGAGAGACGAGCGCACCCGGTGCTGGACTCAGCCGCCGGACCCGGGCATTTCAGCGCCCTTCTCCGCCCGCATCCGCGCGGCCATCTCGCGGATCTCGCTCAGGTCACGGACCATCTCGCTCCAGCCATACCAGAGCGCGTAGTCGGGATTGGCGTGGAACGCACCCTGGAACGCTCGCATTCGGTGCTCCAGATGCATCACGAACAGGCGCTGCTCGATGGGCGTCGGCGCGTCGTGGAAGGTCAGCAGGTCGGGGAAGGCGCTGGCGTAGCCCTCGGGCGTCTCCAGAATACCCTCTTCGTAGAGCGCCGCGATCTCGCGGATCGCCTCGGCCAGCAGATGATCGACCTCTCGGATCAGATCGTCGCCCTTTTCCAGCTCGGCTCGGGCGAAGTTCTCGGAGTGGCACTCGCTGCAGGCGCTGAGGATCTTCTCGCGCTCGTGATCGAAGTCCTCCTGGGTGAGGCGCGCCACCTGGGCGGCCTTGACGACCTCCAGCCGTCCGGTCGGATTGCCCTCCGGGTCGAGCACTCCCAATGCCTGCAGAATGGTGACCTGATCGGCCTTCCACTGCTCGTCCTCGGGCAGGGGTAGCCTCACGGCCAGGAAGCCCCACGGAGTGCGGACTTCGTGATCACCGTCCTTCATGTGGCAGTCCTGGCAGGTCGGGGCCGCGGTGGTCTCGGGCAGCGTTCCGTTCTGGCGCAGGAGAAAGCGCACCCCGTGCTTGGAGCCGGAGTACATCTCCCACTGAGGATGATCGAAGCCCATGTGACAGGTCTGGCAGGCCTGCGGCTGACGGGCCTCGACCAGCGAGAAGGTATGTCGCGTGTGGCACGCGTCGCAAGAGGCATGACCGTACAAGGAGCCCTCGGCCTTGAGCTGGGCCACCTCTTCTTCCGACTTGATGCCGATCTTGTGGCATCCGCCGCAGCCCTTCATCCCGTCCACCAGGGAGCTGGGCAGGGCATGGGTTGTCGGCATCGCCTTGAGGGCGGCCCAGGCGAAGGCGTGCTTTCCGGCCGTGAACTGCGTCACCTGGTCCTCGTGACAGGTCTCGCAGGTCGCGATCGTCGGCAGCTCGGCCGCGGCGACATCCTCGGCCGACATGTGCCCGGCGCCGTGGCAGTCGCTACATCCGACCGCCTGGCCGCTGTGGGCGCTCAGCTGCCAGTCGGTGACGATGTTCGGGGTGATGTCGCTGTGGCAGTCGACGCAGTCATCGGCGGTGGCGATGCCGGCGACGAGAAACAGAGCGGACAGGATCAAAAGTGCTCTCTGCACCATGGCCTCCTCCATTTCCGGTGGGTGACGCCAGCGCTCTCCAGCCTGACGCCGGGGCACCGGAGAGTCTCTCTACACCGTCGAGTCTAGCTCCGGTGTGCATCGTTGCCTCCGCCCGCCGGGGTAGGCCCGACGCGTCGCCTGAGACCGCCCGAACGGGCTAGCGCTCAGTCGGTCGACTGCAGCGCGTCCCAGGCGGCTTCGTCGGAGACCGGGAGCTGTCGCTCCATGACGATCAGCCAGGTGCCGTCCTTCTTGACCAGCAACGCTTCGAACGGAACGTAGCCGGAGCTCTCGTTGCCGCCGGCATCGATCTCGGTGTACTTGAACATCCCCGACTCGAAGGCTGTCGCCTCGCCGTCGAGTCGCGTCTCGAAGCGAAAGGAGACCGTGGCGCTCGCTCCGGCGGCCTTCTGGTCCTCCATCCCCTCACCCCAGACGACGAGTTGATCGGCGATCAGCGTGGTACCTCCCGCCGAGACCAGGACGGCGTCGGGATGGTACGTAGCCGCCATGCCGTCGATGTCCTGTTCGACCACCGTGCGCGAGATGACATTCCAGACGGTTCGATCGATCTCCTCGCTGTTCGCATCGGCCGCACGAACGGATGCTGGAGGAAGTGTCACGCAGAGGCACACGAGAGCGGCAACGACGAGGAAGAGCTTTCTGGCGAGCTTCATCGGGAATCTCCTTGCAGGACGACGTCTTCATCGGTGAATCGAAGAACCTCGATGCCGCGCAGCGTGTCCGTGCCGTCGCGGTCACCGGCAGTGTCGCGAACTCTGGTCACGTCCCCGTCGGCCCAGATCTCGTACTCGGATACCGCTCCGCCGAAAACGGCGGTGTCGCGACCGGCGCCGCCGTCGAGCCGGTCGTCACCCCCGCCGCCGGTCAGAACGTTGGAGCCGCCGTTTCCCTTCAGGATGTTGTCGAAGGCGTTGCCGACGAGGTTCGCATCGCGGTCGCCAGCCAGGTCGACTCCCCTGAGGTGCTGCGTCTTGAAGGTGTAGGCGACATCGGGATCGAGCTCGATCGAGAACGTGCCCTCGAAGTCCTCCGGCAGCGTCGGCTCATAGGTCAGGTGCGGCGGCAGGAACTTCTCGATCAGGGCGTAGCCGCCCGGATCCAGCTCGCGCATCGCCTCGCGGCCGCCGGCGAAGTAGCGGCCGAAGTGCGAGTGGCCCTGCGGGATGTCTCCGGGCTCGATCGGGCGGGCCTCGTAGAGCGTCGGATGGACGGCCCAGAGGTCGTAGTAGTTGTCGATCAGAACGCCGACGTACTCGTTCGGATGCTCCTCGGGCTCGTCGTCCGGCCACGCCTTCCAGCCCGCCGCGGCCGCCTTGTCGTTGGCAGCGCGCATCTCGGCGATCATCTCGGAGCGGGTCGGCTTGATGCCGTAGTCGTGGACCAGGTGCCAGATCTCCTCGTAGGAGGCGTCGCGTGTCGCGTGCGCCATGTAGTCCGCGTCACCCGGCGCCGGGCACTCGTTGGCGCGCAGGTCCTGCATCGACAGGTCGGTGGCGCGATGGAGGCCCGAATCGAACGCTGCCTTCAGGTCTTCCTCGGTGTTGAAGAAGACCATGGTCGCCCGGCGATCCGCCATGGCGTTGGCGATGTCGCTCTTGTCGTCGCCGTACTCGGAGCCCGGGACGTCGGTGAGCAGGAACTCGAGGACGTCGCGACCGTGGCGGATCTGATCGTCGGTCCAGGCGTCGGCGGCGAGGATATGGATCGGCTTGCCGTTGGGTGCGACCACCTTCGTGTATTTGACGAAGTGCTCGCGGAGCGCCTCGGGAGCGCTCTGGGGCAGCGGCACGATCCCGCCCGGGGCTGCCGCGATATCGATCTCCGGCAACACCGCCGCCTCCGGAGACGAACAGGCGCCGAGGAGCGACGTCAGAACGAGCGCGCCGACACCGCGCATGTCGCCCCCCGGTCGACGGAAGTCCTCACTCCGCACCGCCCCAGATGTCTCCCACCGTGAAGCCATCCGGGAACGGATCCTCGGGGTCGACGACGTACTGGGCGAAGCCTGTGATCCAGGCAGTACCGGAGATCTCCGGCACGACGGCGTCGCGATCGCCGACGCGGGTTTCCCGAACGAGCCGTCCTGTGAAGGTGGTACCCAGGATACCCTCGTGCACGAACTCGTCGCCCACCGCCAGCTCGCCCTTCGCCCACAGGGTCGCCATCTTCGCCGAGGTCCCGGTGCCGCAGGGTGATCGGTCCAGCACGCCGGTCCAGGTGGCCGGACGGTCCCAGTCGAGCCGACCCGTCGAAACGATGACAGTGTTCTTCCGGTGGGCCTCTGGATGCGTCGGAGGAGCCGAGAGCTGACCGATCGTCACCCCGCGGATCTCGGGATTCACCGGGTGCACCGGAACCTCGAGTTGTTCCTGGGCGGCCGCCTTGATCATCTCTCCGGCGCGGGTGAGCTCTCCGGCCCGGTCCGGCACCAGGCTCAGCCCGATCTGATCGGCGTCGGCGATGACGTAGAACATGCCGCCGTACGCAACGTCGACCCGCACCCTGCCGAGATCGGGAACCTCGACCTCGGCGTCCAGATGCACCGCGAAGCAAGGCACGTTCTCGAATGTGACCCGACCGACCTTGCCACTCGACACCTCGGCGCGAATCGCGATCAAGCCGGCCGGCGACTCGAGCACCAGCTCGGTCACCGGCTCCACCGAGGGCACCATGCCGGTCTCGATCAGCACGGTGGCGACAGCGATCGTGTTGGTGCCCGACATTCCCGGGTACTCGACATGCTCCATGATCACGTATCCGGCGGCTGCCTGGGGTAGCGTGGGAGGCAGGATCAGGTTGCAGTTGGACGCCGGGTAGCCCCTCGGCTCACGGAGCATCCGCTGGCGCAGGCCGTCGGCCTCGTTCTGGAGGTAGGACATCTTCTCGAACATCGTCGAGCCGGGGACGTCCAGCACCCCTCCCACGATGACCCGGCCAGGCTCGCCGCCCACGTGGGTGTCGACCGCGTGAATCACGCTCGAGAGGCGCATCCCTTCCTCTTCCTCGCCCTGTGTGGCCCGACCGCAGTCACCCGCTCAGGGCACCAGCGACGCGCCGCTCGTCTGACAGGTCGTCGTCTCCATCCCTTCGACCCAACAACGATTGACCGGCAGCGTCACCTGTGCCGAGCCCGATCCCGTGCCATCGGTGATCACCCAGACCGGCGGCAGGACGAAGGGCTCGCCGATCTCGAACTGGGCCCCGTTGCAGAGCGAACCGCCCTTGGTCCAGCCGTTGGTATTGGCGGCGCGCAGAACGGCGACCTCGGCATTGGGTGGGGCGTTCGAGATCATCACCGTCGCCGGGCCCGGACAGCTTCCGGCGACCGACACCTGGAAGCTCGCCCCCAACGTCAGGCGCCAGATGCCCCGGCCCTGGCTGCCGATGAAAACCGACTTCTGCGCCCCCTCCTGATCGAAGTAGGCGAACCGGGGACGCGGCAGGTGGGGTGTGCCCGAGGTGTGCGAGTTGCGTGGATCGGTGACCAGGCTCCAGTTGCTCCCGCCATCGGTGCTCAGGAAGATGCCCGAGTCCCGACCACCGGCCACCATCACGTCGGGGTCGGTGGGATCGAGCCCCACCAGACTCGGCTGGTGGTAGCCGTTCATGCCGGTGAAGTCGGTCGGCCCGCGCTCGTTGGTTATCGGGAACTCGCCGCCGCCGCGCATGAGGTCGTCGAGCTGCGGGATCGCCGACCAGGTGTCGCCGCTGTTCGAGGAGCGATACATACGCGCGTCGCTCGAGGTGAACCCGGCGGCGAGCAGCTCGGTCGGATCACTCGCGTTGACGTCGAAGACCCCGACGCCTCCCTGGGGGAGGACGATCTCGGTCCAGACGCCGCTCGGATCGGTACCGACGAAGCGGAAGAGGCGGTCGCCCGTCGAGGTCGCGTTGCAGCTGCCCGTCTGGACGTAGAAGGTCGGGGTACCCCCGGGGGGCAGGCCCGCCTTGACGCCGCAGATGGCGCCGGTCGGAGGCTCGGTCGCGCTGCCGAGCTCGATCCACTCGATGGGTACCGCATCGGCATCGTGGGTGATGAAGAGACCGCCGCTCGGGCCGCGAGTCACCATGGCGTACTTCTTGTCGTCCCAACGAACGAAGGAGTCGGGGTACTTGAAGGAGGGTGCCGAGCCGGGCGGGTAGTTGATCTCGCCGCCGCCGGCGAAAAGGGGTCCCTTCTTGAAATAGCGCGTCGAGCGACCGCCGCCGAAGCAGCACACCGAGTAGAGGACCGCCCCGCCGTTGAAGTCGTCGGCCGCCGTGTCGAATCCGTCGCAGCAGATCTCGTTGTCCCAACTCGGCTTGGCCGCCCCCGCGTCGAGAGTGCCGAAGACACCGTTGTCCTGGTTGCCGAAATAGAGATCCTCGGAGGCTGAGCCGGCGCGGTCGGCTCCACTCATGGCGAACGGCCAGAGGCCGTGCGGCGTCACATCCGGCTGCTCCCACGAGGGCGCATGGCAAGCGGGGCTGACACCCAGGAGGTTCCTGTAGACACCACCGTCGGACGACATCGCCACCGGACAGGCATCGTTGGCCGCCGACGGGTCGAAGGCGATGTCGCCCATGTCGTCGTGACCACCGGCGCTACGCGTGTAGCCACCCTGCCAGGGCGGGGAGCTACCGCTGCCACAGCTCGGATTGTTGTTGCGATCGCAGGCGACCCGGTAGACGCTGACGTCACCGAACCAGAGATCGAAGGTCGAGCCGGCCGGCGCGCTCGAGCGCACGTTGGTGGCCACGAAGGGAATCCGCCCTTGCGGCGAGGGATTGCTGCGGGTGTTCACCCACTCGCCGGCGGCCTTCGACTCGTAGATCCGCGTTCCGACGACCGCGAAGAGATTCGCCTGGTCGTAGGGCGAGGCGGCCAGAGAACAGCGGCCGGAGGGAAGCTGGGCGGCGGCGCTCTGCGTCCACGCTCCGGTGGTGGTGTTCATCTGCCAGTGTCCCGAATCGCCGCAGGTGTCGACGGCGCTGCCGTCGGCCCGCACCAGGACGTCCCACATCCGCATCGCTCCGACCGGCGGCTTGCTGTAGGTCCAGGTCGAGCCGCTGTCGGCACTCATCGCCAGCCCGCAACTGGTACCCACATAGACCTTCGTGCTGTCGCTCGGGTCGATACTGATGCCGAACGCGGTGAGCTCCACCTGGTCGTTCGGGTCGGCGCAGAAGCCCGCCGGCGGCACGACGCTCGCCGGCCGCGTCCAGGTGGCTCCCCGGTCGGTGCTGACGTTGATCCCCGATTGCGAGCTGCCCGCCGAGCGCCCGTCGAAGAACGACGTCGCGTAGAGCCGGTTCGAGTTGCTCGGATCCACCGCGACGTCCCAGGTGACGGTGGGGCGATGCGCGTCGAACCTCTGCCAGGTGAGCCCGGAGTCGACGCTCTGGTAGACGCCTCCCCACTCGCTCGCCGCGTAGAGCGTCGCGCGGTCGTTCGGGTCGACCACGATGCCATTGACGCGGCCGCCGCTGGCGGCGTCCGGATCGCTCGGGTCGTGATTCGACATGTCGGGACTGACGTCGACGATCGAGGCCACCTGGGCCCCCGCCGGAGCGACGAGCAGGAAGCCCACAGCGAGAAGACCGAGAAGGGGGCCACCGGTCACGACAGGTCCGCCTACCCGCACCTTCACGATTCACCTCCGACCCGGTCGACCGGACAGATCGGAGCCTCGAAGCGGCCGTTCGCCCGCAGCACCCAGTCCTCGCCCTCGCGGCCCAGCAGCCTCCAGTAGTAGAAGAGCCCGGGCTCGGCCCCGGCGAAGTCGATCTCTCGCCGCGATCCCGGCAGGGCATCCGAGGTCAGATAGCGTCCGGTGGCGAAGCCGGTGCCGAAAGCGCTGACGTCGACGCGCCAGGTGTCGGACCCGGCGCCCTCGGCCTCCCAGCCGAGGGTCACTTCGATCGTGCCCAGTCGCGTCTCGCTGCAAGCGGCGACAGCCGCCAGGTGGGTCCGACCATCGTCCGTGGGCTGTTCGTAATGGGACGGCTCCGACGTCACGACGACCTGCGTTTCCGATCCGTCCATCGGACGGAAGAGCGGGACGTCGTCCGCCAGGAGGGATGACGCCGAACCGCCGGCGGCGAGCAGCGCACCGAGCAGCAGGGCGCCGAGCGAGAGGACTCGGCTCGTTCGCATGTTGGACTCCTTCCTCTGAGATGATCGCGTCGAGGCCCGGGCATTGTAACGGAGGGGCATTGTTGGCAGACTTCGGACAGTGAACCCCCGATGCTGAGAACCCTGACCGACGTCGACCAGGACGCCGCGCTCGAGTTCGACGTCTGTGTCGTCGGCGCCGGCGCCGCCGGCATTACGCTGGCTCACCGGTTGCGTGCGACCGGACTGCAGGTGGCGCTGCTCGAAGCCGGCGGCTTCGAGGTGCCGGAGATCGGCCCCGACCATCCGTACCGTGGCGAGAGCGTCGGGCGCCGCTATTCGCTCCACTCGACGCGACTGCGCTACTTCGGTGGCACGACCAACCACTGGGGCGGCTGGTGCCGGCCCTTCGACGCTCTCGACTTCAGGGCTCGCCCGCACATCCCGCTGTCGGGCTGGCCGTTCGGCCTCGACGAGCTCGTCCCCTACTACCGCGAGGCGGGTCGCTACTGCGAGATCGATCCCCCCGGCTGGGAGATCCCCTGGATGCCGCACGGAGGACGGCGGCCGGAGATCTTCTTCGGCCACCACGATCCAGACTTCGTCGCCAAACAGTTCCGGTTCAGCCCCGGGACGAGGTTCGGCCAGGCCTATCTTCCGGATCTGCGTGACAGCGAGACCACACACTGCATCGTCGACAGCACGGCCGCCGAGATCGAGGTCGGCGAGGGACGGGTCGAGCGACTCCAGGTGCGCGGCAATGACGACAAGCGGTACACGGTGCGGGCCGGAGCCTTCGTTCTCGCCATGGGAGCGATCGAGAACGCTCGCCTGCTTCTCCACTCGGACCGCACGGCGCCCGGCGGTGTGGGCAACGAGAGCGACTGGGTCGGTCGCTGCTTCGCGGATCATCCAGGGTGGACCATCGGACGGCTCCAGACACGACAGCCGATCCCCTACGTGCTATACCGCAAGGGTGGCCTACGGCTCCTGCCGCACCTCTCCCTGCGCGAGGAGTTGCTCGACGAGCTCGGCATGGTCAACTTCGGTCTCATGTGCCTGCCACACCCGGCCAAGGTCCCCCTGCCGATCGAGGGGCCCGATGCGCTTCGCGACGCGGCCGATCTGGAGGCGGAGATCGAGGCGGCGGATCTCGATGCACCGCAGAGGCGACCCGTCCCCGAGTGGGGCCACTACCACAAGGTCCTGGCCCGGCTCGAAGCCGCTCCGAACCCGAGGAGTCGTGTCCTGCTGTCGCGCCACCGCGACCCGTACGGCGTCCGGCGGGTTCGACTCGACTGGGAGCTGGATGGCATCGAGCTCGACACGCTCGAGCAGCTCTCGGAGATCCTCGGCCGGAGTGTCGGAGCCCACAACCTCGGGCGCTATCAGCGGCTGTTTCACCTCGACGCCCTGGACAAGGTCAACACCTTCTACCAGAGCCACCACATGGGCACCACGCGCATGGCCGCGCTCGCCGAGA
The DNA here is from genome assembly GCA_965223875.1 of Candidatus Multivoradales bacterium. GTDB lineage: Bacteria > Acidobacteriota > Thermoanaerobaculia > Multivoradales > JAHEKO01 > CBDCXS01. The sequence continues at coordinate 2,357,147 of OZ245024.1, forward strand.
GCGGGGTCGTCGACGCTGACGCACGGGTGCACACCGTCTCGAACCTCTACATGGCCGGAGGCTCGGTCTTTCCGACCTTCGGCTTCACCAACCCGACACTCACGGTGGTCGCGCTGGCGGTGCGCCTGGCCGATCATCTCGCCGCGACCCTCGGCCGGCCATGAGGATCGCGAAGGCCAGCGGTGGCGCGATCACCCGGCGCGCCCTCCTCGGACTGCTGGGTGTCGGTGCCGGCGCCGCGGCCGGGCACCTGGTATGGGGCCGTTTCTTCACCACCGCCGCAAGGGCGGACCGGCACTTCCTCGCCGCGCTCGAGATCGAGACCGCCGAGGGGGCTCTCTACAGCGCCGCGCTGGCCGAGTCTCCCCAGGCGCTGCGCATGTCCCCACTCTTCGGACGGCTCTACCTGCAGGATCGCCGAAGGGTCGACGGCGAGACCCTGGCCGCGGAGGTGATGGCGAGGCTCGAAGCCGTGCGCCCCTGGCGGGGAGACATGACCGACGGCATGCGGCTCGACGCCCCGGAGCTCGACGCTCGACTCGACGAGGCCATCGCGGCCGATTTCCGGCTCGAAGAGGGAGTCCACTCGATCAACGACTGGTATCTCTCCCAGACCGAGTGTCGGTTGGCTGCCCTGCGACATATCGGCGATTCGTAGGCCTCCAGTAACATAGCGCCGACCGTGAGGAGCGCACTCCAGCCGAGACGCCACTTTCGAACCCTCCCGGCGGTGGCCTGCCTGGTCCTCACCCTCGGAACCGGCGCCCTCGGAACCGGCGTCCTCGCCTGCGGCGACGGCGCGAACGCACCCGCGACGACTACGGTCGAGCGGCCGGCCCCGGTCGAGGAGTGGCCGCAGTGGGGCGGACCACGCCGGAACTTCACCTCGAAGACTCCCGCGCTCGCCGCCGAGTGGCCCGAAGAGGGGCCGCCGCGACTCTGGCGCCGCGCCCTCGGCGAGGGCTTCTCGGCGATCTCGGTCCGCGACGGGACGCTCTACACCATGTACCGCGAGGGCGACGACGAGGTCGTCATCGCCATGGACGCCGCCACCGGCCGCACGCTCTGGGAGCACGCCTACGCGGCGCCGATCGACGACAGCTACAACATGGATCGCGGCCCCGGACCCCACGCGACGCCCCTGGTGGAGGACGAGCTCGTCTTCACTGTCGGCGCGACCGCGATCCTGCACGCCATCGATCGCGAGACCGGCGAGCCACGCTGGCGACGCGACCTGATCGAGGAGTTCGGTGGCACCAAGCGCGACCGTGGCTACGCCGCCAGCCCACTGGCCTGGCGCGACACGCTCATCCTGAGCGTCGGAGGAGAGGACAACTCCCTCATGTCGCTGCGCCAGAGCGACGGATCGGTCGTCTGGGGGAGGCACAACTTCGTCGCCTCGCCCTCGTCGCCGCTCCTCATCGAGGTCGATGGCCAGGAGCAGGTCGCGGCGCTCATGGGCTTCCATCTGGTCGGCGTCTCGCCCGAGGACGGTCGCCTGCTCTGGGCGATGGAGCACAGAACCGAGCTCGGACAGAACGTCAGCACGCCGGTCTGGGGCGAGGACAACATGCTCTACACCTCGGCGGGATACGGCGTCGGCAGCCGCGGCGTGCGCCTGGTCAGGAACGGTGAGCACACCAGGCCGGAGGTGGTCTGGCACAACAAGCGGATGCGACTCCACTTCTCCAACGCGATTCGCATCGGCGACTTCGTCTACGGCACCAGCGGCGATTTCGGACCCGGCTTCTTCGCCGCGATCAACATCCACGACGGGCGAATCCCCTGGCGGCAGCGCGGCTTCGGCAAGGCCTCGTTCCTCCTCGCCGCCGGCCGATTTATCATTCTCGACGAGAATGGAGTCCTCGGCCTGGCCACCCCCACCGCCGAGGGACTCGAGGTGCATTCGAAGGTGCAGCTGCTCGACCGCTACTCGTGGACGGTACCGACCCTGGTCGGCACGGTCCTCTACGTGCGCGACCGCAAGAACATCATGGCGTTCGACCTCGGCTAGCCCGGGCAGACGCTAGGATGGCGGAGGGCTCCGCCGTTGCTCGGCGAGGGCCGTACTCCGATGGAACCGGTACTGGTTGTCCTCGCATCGTCCGCCGGCGCGGCCGCGGCAGCGGCCCTGGGGGTGCTGCTGTTGGTCGGCCGGCGCCTGCCGCCCGCGGCCTGGCTCGGATGGTCGAACGCGCTCGCGGCGGGTCTCATGACCGCCTCCGCGTTCGCGCTGCTCGAGCCGCGCTTGGTCGACTCCGCGCTGGTGCTCGCGGTCGCCTCGGCGCTGGGGATCGCCTTCATCCATGCCACGCGGCTCTTCTTCGGCACCGGCGAGCTGGCACTCAATCGGCTCGACGATCCGAGCGAGCAGTACGGGTACGAGGTTCTTCTGATGGCAAGCGTCCACTCGACCGCCGAAGGTGTGGCGATCGGCGCGGCGATGGCGAGCAGCGTCCCCCTCGGACTCGTCGTCGCCCTGACCATGGCGCTCCACAACATCCCCGAGGGAGCCCTGCTCGCCGCGGTCTTCCGCGCCGGTGACGCCGGGCTGGCGCGCGCCGGAACGCTGGCGGTGGTCAGCAACCTCGGCATGGTGCTGATGGCGGTGACCACCTTCGCCGTCGTCCGGGAGGTGCCCGCGGCGCTCCCCTGGACCCTCGGTTTCGCTGCCGGTGCTCTCATCTATCTCGTCATGACCGATCTGCTCCCCGACAGCTACCGCGAAGCGGGGGCGACGAGCATCGCGCTGGCGGTCATCCTGGCCCTGTGGACGTTCGGGCTCCTGCATGGAGCCTTCCTCGGATGAACCCCGTGGTCACCGTCTTCGTCTACGGCCTGATCACCGCGGCCGCGACCTCGCTGGGCGCGCTTCCCTTCGCCTTCGTGCGACGTGTCTCACCCGGCGTCGTCGCGGCGTCGAACGCCATCGCCAGCGGGCTGATGCTCGGGGCGTGCTTCGGGCTGGTGCGTGAGGGAACCGACCTGGGGCCCCTGCGGACGGGACTCGGCGGCCTGCTCGGGGTCGTCTTCATCATCGTCACCAAGCGGCTCCTCGAGCGGCACGAAGTGGAGGTCGGCGCCATCCGCGGCGCCGGCGCGCGGCGCATGGCGCTCATCATCATCGTCATGACGGTCCACTCGATTGCCGAGGGGGTGGCCATCGGTGCCGCCTTCGCCGGAGGTGTGACGCTGGCGACCATGATCACCGTCGCGATCGCCGTCCACAACGTTCCGGAGGGGCTGGCCATCTCGGCCGTGCTGCGCCCGCAGGGAGCGCGGCTCGGTGAGTGTGCCTGGTGGAGCTTCGTCTCCTCCCTACCGCAGCCGATCGTGGCGGTTCCGGCCTTCCTCTTCGTCGACGCCTTCGCTCCGGCGCTTCCGTGGAGCCTCGGCTTCGCCGCCGGAGCGATGGTCTTCATGGTCCTGGTCGAGCTCCTCCCCGAGGCCTACGAGGAGGGTCACCGAGACACCGTGAGCCTCCTGGTGAGCCTGTCGACGGTCGCCATGGTCGCCTTCCAACGCCTCTTCTAGAGGGAGCTCCAGACCTTGACCTCCGACGACCGCTCCATGGAACTGTTCTTCGAGCTCTTCTCGGGCCTGCCGCGGCAGGGTCCGGGAGACGCCGCGAGCACACGTCGAGCTCTCGCACTCGTTCCTCCGCTCGGCGCCGAGGCGCGGATTCTCGACGTCGGCTGCGGCACCGGCGCCCAGACCCTGGACCTCGCGGCAGCGACGCCGGCGAGGATTACGGCGGTCGACATCCATCCGCCCTTCGTCGAGTCTCTCAACCGCCGGGCCGGCGAGCTCGGCCACGCCGATCGCGTCCGCGCCGAGGTCGGAGACATGGCGCAGCTCGACTACCCTCCCCGGCACTTCGAGCTGATCTGGAGCGAGGGCGCCGTCTACTTCCTCGGTGTCGAGGCCGCCCTCGAGGCCTGGCGTCCGCTGCTCGCCCCGGGCGGCCACATCGCCGTGTCGCAGCTCTGCTGGCTCGATTCCGAGCCACCTGAAGAGTGTGTGCGCTACTTCGAGACCGAGTACCCCGAGATGACCGACGCGACCGAGCTGCGGTCGATGTTCGATCGAGCCGGCTACCGTCTGTTGGGCGACTTCCCGTTGCCGCGGAGCGCCTGGTGGAAGCCCTTCTACGAGCCCCTCGAGGGCAACATTGTCGCTTTCCGCGAGCGCCATCCCGACGACGAGACGGCGCTCGCGATCGCCGAGCAGACCGAGCAGGAGATCGACATCTTCCGCCGGTTCGGGCACGTCTACGGCTACCTGTTCCTCGTCGGCCGGGAAAGCTGACGGGCTGCCGAGCTGCCCGCCGTGCAACCGGGCGGCCGGTTCGGTGATAATGAACGGCCGGACACCGACACGGTGTCGGTACCCACCTCGATTCGAAGTCCCGACCCATCCCAGGAGAACCACATGAAGAAACTCGCCTATTTAGCGCTTGCGCTCTCACTGTCCCTGCTCGTACCGCCGGCCGGCGCCGAGGAGAGTGGCGCCATCGACATCCCCTACACCAGGTTCGTGCTCGACAACGGCCTGCGCCTGATCGTGCACGAGGACCACAAGGCTCCGATCGTGGCGGTCAACGTCTGGTACGACGTCGGTGCCGGCGACGAGAAGCTCGGCAAGACCGGCTTCGCGCACCTGTTCGAGCACCTGATGTTCAACGGTAGCGAGAACTTCAACGACGACTACTTCAAGCCCTTCGACCGGGTCGGCGCCACCGGCATGAACGGCACCACCAACCAGGACCGCACCAACTACTTCCAGGTGGTGCCGAAGACGGCCCTCGACATGGCGCTCTGGATGGAGTCCGACCGCATGGGCCACATGCTCGGCGCGGTCGACCAGGCGCGGCTCGACGAGCAGCGCGGCGTGGTGCAGAACGAGAAGCGCCAGGGAGAAAACCAGCCCTACGGCAAGGTCTTCCTGACCATCTTCGAGAACACCTATCCCGACGGCCATCCCTACGATCACTCGACCATCGGCTCGATGGACGATCTCAACGCCGCCTCGATCGAGGACGTGCACGAGTGGTTCAAGCAGTACTACGGTGCCGCCAACGCGGTGCTGGTGGTCGCCGGTGACGTCGACACCGAAGAGGTGAAGGCGAAGGTCGAGCAGTACTTCGGCCACATCCCCTCCGGACCACCGCTGATCAAGCCCGATATCAACCTGGCGCGGCGTTCCGACGACAGTCGCATCGTCATCCAGGATCGGGTTCCGCAGGACCGCGTCTACAAGGTGTGGAACGTCGCCGCCTTCAAGGACGCCGACGAGCAGTATCTCGACATCGCCAGCGACGTCCTGACCAACGGCAAGAGCTCACGGCTCTACAAGCGCCTGGTCTACACCGACCAGATCGCCACCGACGTGGTCTCGTTCAACTTCACCCGCCAGTTCGGCGGCATGTTCATCGTCTGGACGACCGCCCAGCCCGGTCAGGATCTCGCCGAGGTCGAGGCGGTGCTCGACGAGGAGATCGCCCGCTTCATCGAGGAGGGCCCGACGCAGGAGGAGCTCGAACGTTCGCAGGCCGGCCAGCGCGCCGCCTTCGTCCGCGGCGTCGAGCGCATCGGTGGCTTCGGCGGCAAGTCCGACGTCCTCGCCGCCAGCGAGGTCTACCGGGGTAGCCCCGACGGCCACAAGGAAGCCCAGCTCAACATCATGAAAGCGACCACCGACGACGTGCACAATGCGGTCGGTGAGTGGCTCACCGACGGCGTGCTGACGATCGAGGTCCGCAGCTTCCCCGAGTACGCCGTGGCCGAGGGCACGGTCGACCGCTCGAGCGGTCCGCCCGAGGTCGCCTCCTTCCCCACCGGAGTCTTCCCGGCGCGCGAGACGACGACGCTGTCGAACGGCCTCAACGTGATCCTGGCGCGGCGCGACGCCATCCCCGTGGTCAACTTCAACCTCCTGCTCGACGCCGGCTACGCGGCCGACCAGTTCGGCCTCCCCGGTACGGCCAGCCTGGCGCTGACCATGCTCGACGAGGGCACCGCGACGCGCAGCGCGCTCGAGATCTCCGACGAGCTCGAGATGCTCGGCGCGACGCTCTCCGCCGGATCGAACCTCGACACGTCGAGTGTCTCGATGTCGGCCCTGAGGGAGAACCTGGACGCTTCCCTCGATCTCTACGCCGACGTGATCCTCAACCCGTCCTTCCCCGAGGCCGAGTTCGCGCGTCTGCGCCAGCAGCAGCTCGCCGGCATCCAGCGCGAGAAGGTCCAGCCGGTGCAGATGGCTCTGCGCGTCTTCCCGCGCCTGCTCTACGGCGAGGGGCACGCCTACTCGAATCCGCTCACCGGATCGGGCACCGAGGCTTCCGTCTCGGAGCTGTCCGTCGACGCGCTCGAGGAGTTCTACTCGACCTGGTTCCGGCCCGACAACGCGACGCTCATCGTGGTCGGCGACATCACCATGGACGAGCTCGGGCCCGCTCTCGAGGCGCGCTTCGGTGACTGGAAGAAGGGCGAGGTGCCGACCAAGAATCTCGGCACCGTCGATCATCAGTCCGAGACCGTCGTCTACCTGATCGACCGACCGGGCTCCGAGCAGTCGATCATCTTCGCCGGCCACGTCGCGCCGCCCAAGAACGATCCCAACGACCTCAAGATCGCGGCCATGAACGACGTTCTTGGCGGCAGCTTCACGGCGCGGATCAACATGAACCTGCGCGAGGACAAGCACTGGTCCTACGGCGCCCGCACCATCCTCTTCGACGCCGCCGGGCAGCGGCCCTACGTCGCCTACGCTCCGGTCCAGACCGACAAGACGGCCGAGTCGATGGCGGAGATCGCCAAGGAGATCTCTGGGCTCCGCTCCGGCGGAGAGATGCCGCCGACCGAAGAGGAGCTCGCCAAGGTCATCGACCAGAACGTGCTCACCCTGCCTGGCCGCTGGGAGACCAATGGTGCGGTCATGGGCGACATCGTCGAGATGGCGCGCTTCGGCCTCTCCGAAGACCACTGGGACAGATTCGAGGGTGAGGTCCGCGGGCTGACTCTGGGCGACATCAGCGCCGAAGCCGATCGCGTCCTCAAGCCGGACGGCATGATCTGGGTCGTGGTCGGTGACCGCGCCAGGATCGAAGAGAGCGTCCGCGCTCTGGAGTTCGGCGACGTCCGCTTCCTCGACGCCGACGGCAACCCGGTGGAGGACTGAGTCCCAGGACACCTGAACTGAAGCGGCCGGCCTCCGTGCCGGCCGTTGTTCCCACCGACCACCGACGGCCGGCAGAGACGCCGGCCGCTTCAGGAGCCCCGAGGCCTCAGTCCAGGTACCCGAGGGCCCTCAGCTTCTCGTTCATCTCCTCGTCGAGCTCCGAACCGACGACACCGCCGGTGCCGAGCGGGGGGCCGTAAAGCGAGACGGTTTGGACGTGGTGCGCAGTGTCGAAGGCCGGCAGCGGCCGCCCCGTGAACTCCTCGGAGAGCGGCAGTCCGAGACGCTCGAGAACGGTCGGCGTGACGTCGAAGACTGAGGGCTCTCCGAGATCTGCGCAACCCTCCGTGCAGACGGCGGCGCCGTAGAGGATCAGGATTCCGGGCGGCGCGTGGTTGTGGTTGTAGTTGCCGTCGGGCTCCTGCTCCCAGCCGTGATCGGAGAGCACGATGAGCAACGTGTTCGGGTCGGCGTCGACCAGATCGACGAGCGGCGCGATGCGGCGGTCGGTCCACTCGTAGGTCCGGTCGACCACCGGGCCGTAGAGCGCGATCTCCTCGTCGACCCAGCCGAGCTTCTTGGCCTCCGGCACACCGGCCCGGTAGAAGAAGTGGGAGAACTCATCGATCGCCTTGGTGTAGACGAAGAGCACGTCGGGCTCGTCCTCGACCCAGATGCGCTCAGCGGCGCCGAAGTAGAAGCCGTCGTTCAGCTGGCTCGAGCGAAAGGCCGAGAGCTTGACCTCCTTGTCGAAGGCCTCGACCGCCTGGAAATCGCGCCAGACCTCGTCGTCTACGTCGAGGAACTCGCCCAGCTCCTCGCGTGTCACCGAGGTCGCCGGCCGCTGCAGGTCGGCGAAGCGGCGCTCGAGCTCGAGCGGGTACATCGGGACGCCACGCGAGAGCTCCGAGGCCTTCCGACGATCCAGCCACTCCTGCCGTTTGGCCAGGCTGGCGTGGTCGGAGATGATCATGCCGTGCTCGAGCGACTCCGGCGGCCAGGTGGCCCAGAGACCGATCGTCGCCGTGGTCAGCCCGGCCTCGTCGGCCAGGTTCCAGTAGGCCTTGCGGCGGCGCATGCTGCTGGTCACCGGGACCCGGCGCAGCTCGCCTGTCGCGGTGAGGAACTCCTCCACCAGATCGAGTCCCTTCGGCACCCGCAGCCGGTCGACACCGAAGCGCGGTAGCTCGAAGACGTAGAAGGTGTCGATGCCGTGGATCTCCGGCGACACGCCGGTTGCCGCCGAGGTCCATATCGCCGGCGAGAACGTCGGTGTGAGCGTGCCGAGCGGCGCGGTGCGTCCGCCCTCGACGAGCCTCTCGAAGGTCGGCAGCCGCCCCGCCTCGATGCCCCGCTCGATCCGGTCCCAGGAGGCGCCGTCGATTCCGAGGATCATGATCCGAGGACGCTCCTCCAGCGCCACGGGCGCGACCGCCTCCGGGGCGAAGCGAGGTGCCAGGGCGAGCAGGTCCTCGGCCCCGAACTCGCCCCCGACCGCACGCGTTCTCGGCGCTTCGCCGACGAGGAAGTAGAGCCCGCCCAGAACCAGGAAGGGCAGGGCGAGAAGAGCGAGGAGTCGCTCGAGCCGCAGTACCCCGGCCCGGGTCGGCCGCCCGTTGCGCCAGGTCTCGACCAGCATCCAGATCAGCAGGACCACCAACAGCGCCCGCAGGGGCACCGTCCAGGCGTGCATGCTGTACTTCCAGGCCGGCGAGCGATTGGCCTGGTTGATGATCGTCAACCCGGCGAGCGCCAGCGCCAGCCCCCACAGGAAGAACGCGGTGGTGAAGGCTCGCGGCCCCGCTCCGAGGTGTCTCGCCACCCAGCCGACACCCGAGAAGAGCGTCATCAAGACCAACACGACGACCACGTAGAAGGCGACGATCAGCCCTGAGAGCAGGAGACCGCCGAGCAGGCCGAGGCCATCCGTGGGCGGCACGATCAGAAAGGCGCCGACCAGCCCGCAGGCGCAGCCGATCGCGCCCGCCCGGTGGAGCCGTTCTCTGAGCTGGTCCATGACGATGTCGCCGGTGGGGACGGAACGTCGAGCGGCGCGCCGCGATTCTAGCGCGGAGACCGCTACCGACGACCGCGCCAACCACCCTGCCGCTCATGAGCCCTGACACGCTCCGCGCCGGGCCTGAGGCGGGCGGTCTCCCTTCGAACCAATGGTACGGCGCGCCGGACGTTGGCGGCTGACGGGAGTACGGCCGGCAGAGACGCCGGCCGCTTCAGAAGACTGCGCGACGCCTGGATCGAAGTGGCCGGTTTTCCCTCGGACCGCGGGCACGGCGTGCCGGCCGAGCCCATTGTGCGCGATCAACACCCGGTAGGATGCCCCGGTGTCCGCTGTCGACGGCCGTCTGGCGTCCCTCGACGCCTTCAGGGGCCTCACCATCGGCGCGATGGTGCTGGTCAACAACCCGGGAAGCTGGAGAAACGTGTATCCGCCGCTTCGCCACGCCCCGTGGCACGGCTGGACGCCGACAGATCTGATCTTCCCGTTCTTCCTCTTCATCGTTGGTGTCTCGATGACCTTCGCCCTGCCGCGTCAACTCGACCGGCTCGGGCGGGCCCCGCTCTATCGGCGGATCCTGCGCCGGGCCCTCGTCCTCTTCGCCCTCGGGCTGCTGCTCAACCTCTCTCCGGGCTTCCACTTCGCTGAGCTACGGGTGGCCGGCGTGCTGCAACGCATCGCGGTCGTCTATCTGGCCGCCTCGATCCTCCTCCTCGAGACCTCGCGCCGCACCCAACTACTGACGACCGGGGCGCTGCTGGTCGGTTACTGGGCGGCGATGACCTGGATCGCGGCTCCCGGACACATCGTCGGAACACTCGCGCCCAAAGGCAACCTGGCCTCCTGGCTGGACCAGGTGCTGCTACCCGGCCGCCTGTGGAGAGAGACCTGGGACCCGGAGGGACTCTTCAGCACCCTGCCGGCGATCGCCACAACCATGCTGGGGGTCTTCACCGGCTACTGGATCCGCTCCGGTCAGGAACGGACGGAGGTCGCCACCGGGATGTTCACCGCCGGCTGGGGGCTGATCCTGGGCGGCCTCGTCTGGGACCTGGTCTTTCCGATCAACAAGAACCTCTGGACCAGCTCGTACGTCATCTTCACGGCCGGAGCCGCCCTCCAGGGCCTCGGCTGCTGCTACTGGCTCATCGACGTGCGGGGCCATCGCCGCTGGGCGGCGCCGGCGATCGTCTTCGGCCTCAACCCGATCGCACTCTACGTCCTGTCGAGTCTGATGGCGCGGGTGCTCTACCTGGTCCAGCTACCCAGCCAGCCCGAGGGCACGACCGCGAACGTGTGGCTCTACGAGCATCTCTTCGCCCCCTGGGCCTCACCGGTCAACGCCTCCCTGGCCTACGCAATCGCCTACCTGGCGCTCTGGTGGCTGCTGATGGCCGTACTGCAACGGCGCGGTATCGTCATCAAGGCATGACCCCGCGCTTCATCGCCGGTGCACTGGGCGTCGCGGCAGCCCTGGCGACGGGCGGCTGCTACTCGGTCAGCTACGGCCCGGCGGGCCATGAGCGTCACGGCGTCTGGCTGCCAAAGACCGGCTACGGGGAGTCTCGCAAGACGGCGCGGGAGATCGTGGTCGGAGGCCAGGAGGCTCGCTTCGACGAGGCGCTCCGCGTCTATCGCCTCGTCGAGCTGCCGGACCACTTCTACAGCGCCGGCTGGTTCTACAGGCGGGTTGCGAGCGGCTGGGAGGGCGCCCGGAGCCTCGAGGGTCACTGGCGATCCATGCCCCACCCGCAGGTGCCGCCTACGCTACTGGATCTGGCGGTCCCTGGATTGCTACCGCCGTCCTAGCCGTCGCCGTCGAGCGCCTCCTCGACGTCCTCCTCAGCGTTCTCCAGAGCATCCTCGGCCTTGTCCAGCTCCTTGTCCGCCTTGGCTCCCAGCTTCTCGAGCTTGCCCTCCTTCTTCTCCGGGCAACCGACAATGACAAACGCGAGCGAGGCGACTGCCACGAGTGGCAGGCCCTTCTTCAACATGTCTCCTCCCTTCCTGGGTGAGGTCCGATGATGCGCGTTGCTGAGACAGATCGCTCTCGGCCAACAACGGTCGGCACGCCGTGCCCTCAGTTCGAGGGGAGGCCGGTCGCTCCAGCAGCTGTGTAGGATCACTGCGTGACAGCCCTGACGATTCTCCTGGCATTCGCCCTGACACCCTCGCTCGTGACCGAGGAGACCGTCGACAAACAGGTCTTCGACATGGGAGGCATCGAGGTCGCTGCCGAAGGTGACCGTGCCTCGTTCACCCTGCAGACCGAAGTCACGGAGGTCGAGCCAGGGCTTTCGATCGCCACCCTTCGACTCACCAGCCCGGAGCCGGCCGCACCGCCTCCACTGACCGTGGCACTGTCGATCCCCTCGCACGACGTTCACGGCGTCTGGACCACCGGAGCTCAGTTCAACAAGTCACTCGGCCCCGATTGGTATCCCTCGACGATCGCCTCGACGATGACCCGGCACGCGCCGGTGATCGCGCTCTTCGGCGCAGACGATGGCAACCGCCTGACGCTGGCCGTCTCCGAGGCGCTCGATCCGGTGAAGCTCACGGCCGGGGTCCGCGAGGAGGACGCGCGGGTCTACGCCCGCATCGAGCTCTTCACCGAGCGCCGCGACGCGGTCGGGTCGATCGAGATCGACCTTCGGATCGACCGCCGCAGCCGGCCGCTGCACCGCTCCCTCGCAGAGGTCGCCGACTGGTGGGCCGCCCGACAGGGCTTCGAGGCGGCGCCGGTCCCCGAGCGCGCCAGGCTGCCGATGTACTCCACCTGGTACAGCTACCACCAGAGCGTCTCGGCCGAGGCGCTCCTGGGTGAGATCCGGATCGGCAAGGAGCTCGGCTTCGACGCCATCATCATCGACGACGGCTGGCAGACGCTCGACAGCCAGCGCGGCTACGCCTACACGGGCGACTGGAAGCCGGAGCGGATGCCGGAGATGAAGGCCTTCGTCAACGCGGCCCACGAGCTCGGGGTCGATGTCCTGCTCTGGTACTCGCTGCCTCTCGTCGGCGAGAAGTCGGAGGTATTCACTCGCTTCGCGGGCAGGTACCTGCGCCACTGGGAGGAGCAGGGCGCCTGGGTGCTCGATCCCCGCTACCCGGAGGTCCGCGAGCACATCATCGACACCTACAGGCGGGCCGTCACCGACTGGGGCATCGACGGCTTCAAGCTCGACTTCCTCGGTTTCCTGGTGGCGAACGAAGAGACCGAGCTGACGGCGGAGGGCGGCCGCGACTTCGCCTCGGTCGATGAAGCCGTAGACCGGCTGATGACCGACATCATGGTCGAGCTGCGGACAATGGTGCCGGAGATCATGATCGAGTTCCGCCAGCCCTACATCGGCCCGCTGATGCGCAAGTACGGCAACATGTTCCGGGCCGGCGACACGCCCAACGCGGCGGTCGAGAACCGCGTCAGGGTGACCGACCTACGGATGCTGGCCGGTGCCACCGCCGTCCACTCGGACATGTTCATGTGGCACTCCGAAGAGCCGGTGGAGACCGCGGCGCTTCAGATCCTCAACATCCTCTTCTCGGTGCCGCAGCTCTCCGTGCGGCTCGCCGACATTCCCGAGGATCACCGCGAGATGGTCCGCTTCTACACCGAGTACTGGCGGAACAACCGCGAGACACTGCTCCACGGCGACTTCACGCCGCGCTCTCCGCTCGCTAACTACCCACGCCTCGATGCCTGCACGCCGGCGAAGTGCATTGTCGCGGTCTATCAGGATCTGGTGGTCGAGCTGGACCGGGACCCTCTTCCCGCCGCTGTGGACGTGGTGAACGCGACACCGCTCGGCCGGCTGGTAGTGAGCGCACCGAGCGAGGTCGGGACCTTCGAGTACACGACGTTCGACGTGCTCGGTCGTGAGGTCCGGGCCGGTAAGATCGAGCTCGGTGCGACGCCGGTGCGCATCGACGTGCCGCCTTCCGGGTTGTTGCGTCTCGAGCGCCATTGACAACAGCCGCCGCGCCCCCCTTTCTTGGAGGGCCGTGCCCTCGGTTCGGGAGAGCGCCGGCCCTCCGACGTTGTCATCTCGACCGGAGGTGAGCGTAGCGAGCCGTAGTGGAGAGATCCCGCGCCGAGGCGGGATCTCTTCCACTGCGCTCGCTGACGCTCGCTCCGGTCGAGATGACAGGGCGAAGAGGCTGTCGCTCACGTTCGCTCCGGTCGAGATGACAAAGAGCGACTTACAGGCTCTCTGAATTGGCCGGCGCCCCCTGCCGGCCGTTCACCGCCGGATCACTTCAGTTCGGAACTTGCCGAACCAAACGAACTTCGATAGTCTCTGGGTTCCCCAACGAGAGTTGAAGTGGACCGGGTCGACCTCTCAGAGCAGCAGCGGAACCTCATCGAGCGCATCGGTGTGCTCCACGACCGGCTCGGCATTCCGCCCGCCGCCGGCCGCGTGCTCGGCCTTCTACTGGTCTCGACCGAGCCGGAGCTGACCTTCGATCAGATCCGCGAGACGCTCGGGCTCTCCAAGAGCTCCACCAGCACCGCCCTGAGCCTGCTGCAGCAGGTCCGCAGCGTCGACTACTCCACTCGACCGGGCGACCGGAAACGCTACTTCCGCAAGGACTACGAATCGTGGGAGGAGAATCTCCTCGATCGGTTCGATCTCTTCTTCTCCCTGGGAGATCTGCTCGATGAGGCGGCGAAGCTCAAGGGGGCCGACGCGGGTCACTCCGCGGCCGCCACCGAGCGCATGGTCGATCTCCTCGCTCATCTCAAGACCGAAATCCACCGGGCACACGACGACTGGAAACGCCGAGGCACGCCCGACCTCGTAAGAAAGGAAACCGAATCATGAAGCGCACACTCCTCACCGTCGCCCTGCTTCTGGCCGCCACCTCCCTGGTGACCGCGGCGCCTCAGGACGCGGCGCCCGACGGCGATCCCTACCTCGCCGGCCTCTCGTACCGGAGCGTCGGCCCCCATCGTGGTGGCCGCACCACCACCGTGACCGGCGTGCCGGGCCAGCAGCACACCTTTTACATGGGCTCCACCGGCGGCGGTGTCTGGCGTACTGAGAACGCCGGTGAGAGCTGGCACAACCTGACCGACGGCAAGATCGGCGCCGGCGGTATCGGCGCCATAGCCGTGGCGCCCTCCGATCCGAACGTCCTCTACGCCGGCACCGGCTCGGCCTGTATCCGCGGCAACGTCTCCCCCGGAATCGGTGCCTACCGATCGGAGGACGCCGGCGAGACCTGGGAGTTCATCGGTCTCGACGACGCCGGGCAGATCGGCAGGATCGTCGTCCATCCGAACGACCCGGAGCTGATCTACCTGGCGGCGCTGGGCAACGCCTTCGCCCCCAACGACGAGCGCGGCGTCTTCCGCTCGCGGGACGGCGGCGATAACTGGGAGAAGGTCCTCTTCCTCGACGAGTCGACCGGCGTCGTCGACATCTCGATGGACCCGAGCAACCCCCGCGTCCTCTACGCGGCCGCATGGGGTGGTGGCGAGCGCAAGCCGTGGACACTGAAGTCGGGCAGCGAGAACGGCGGCATCTACAAGTCGACCGACGGCGGCGACACCTGGAACAAGGTCGATGGCGGCCTGCCCGAGGGCCTGGTCGGCAAGACGGGCGTCGCGGTCTCCCCGGCCAATCCCGACCGTGTCTTCGCCATCGTCGAGCACGAGAAGGGCGGTCTCTACCGCTCCGACAACGGTGGTACCAGCTGGAAGCTGATCAACAGCGATCACTCGCTCTGGGAGCGCCCCTGGTACTACCTCCACGTCATTCCCGATCCGCAGAACGCCAACACGGTCTGGGTGGCCAACGTCTTCCTGCAGAAATCCGAGGACGGCGGCGCCAGCTTCAAGCCGGTGGTGAGCCACCACCCCGACTACCACGCGGTGTGGATCAACCCGGACAACACCGACATCATGATCATCGGCAACGACGGTGGCGCCGAGGTCTCGCTGACCGGCGGCACCAGCTGGTCGACGATCCGAAACCAGGCGACGGCCGAGCTCTACAGGGTCTCGGTCGACAACCAGTTCCCCTACCGCCTCTACGGGGCGCAGCAGGACAACTCGACCATCTCGGTGCCGAGCCGGCTGCCACCCGGCATGGCGAGCGACTTCGAGGCCGAGTTCCAGGTCGGCGGCTGCGAGAGCGGCCACATCGCCGTCGATCCGCGCAACCCGGACATCATCTACGCGGGCTGCTACGGCGGCACCATCACGCGCCTCGACCGCAAGACGGGGATGACGCGCGACATCATCGCCTACCCGCAGCTCCAGCTGGCGCAGGACCGGGGCGACCTCAAGTACCGCTTCCAGTGGAACGCTCCGATCCGCCTGTCACCACACGACCCGAACGTGCTCTACCACACCTCGCAGTTCGTGCACCGTTCGACCGACGAGGGCCACAGCTGGGAGCAGATCAGCCCGGACCTCAGTCACAACGATCCCGAGCACCAGGGCTACGCGGGGGGACCGATCACGCGTGACGGCACCGGAGTCGAGATCTACGGCACCATCTTCGCCTTCGAGGAGTCGCCGCACATGGCCGGTGTCCTCTGGGCCGGCACCGACGACGGTCGCGTCCACGTGTCGCGCGACAACGGCGGCGGCTGGACGGAGATCACGCCGGAGCAGATGCCGGCCGGAGCCACGGTCAACACCATCGAGCTCTCGCCGCATCGTGACGGCAAGGCATACGTCGCCGCGTATCGTTATCGCGAAGGTGACCGGACTCCCTACGCATACGTCACCGAGGACTTCGGCGCTTCGTGGCGCGAGATCACCAACGGTATCGACGACCATCATTTCGTGCGTGTCGTGCGCGAGGATCCCGACCGCGGGGGCCTGCTCTACGCGGGTACCGAGTACGGCGTCTACGTCTCCTTCGACGACGGAGCCAACTGGCAGTCCCTGCAGCTCAACCTTCCGGTCACCCCGGTGACCGACCTCCAGGTCCACGAGCAGGACCTGGTGCTGGCGACCCAGGGTCGCTCGTTCTGGATCCTCGACAACCTGACGCCGCTCCACCAGCTCACCGACGAGGTGCGGAGCGCTTCGCTCTGGATGGCCGACCCGCGCGATGCCTACCGTCTGAACGGCAGCGGCGGCTTCTCGCTTCCGGGTGGACGGCGGGCGACCGATGCGCCGGGTGGCGTGCAGTTCGACTACTACGTTCCCGACGGCTTCGAGGGAGAGCTCGAGATGGTGATCAAGGACTCCGCGGGCGACGTCGTCCGGGAGTTCGGCAGCGAGCGTCCCCCGGGTCCGGCGCGGCCGATCCCCGAGATCTTCCTCATCCTCGCCGAGACCTTCGGCTTCGACATCGGTGGCAAGCTGCTGTCGAAGACGCCGGGACACAACCGCTATCTCTGGGACCTCAGCTACGAAGCTCCCAAGCTCCCGCCGGGTGCCGTCATCTTCGGATGGCTGACCGGCCCGACAGCGGTTCCGGGGACCTACACCGCGGAGCTGACCGCCGGCGAGACCACCCAGACACAGACCTTCGAGATCCTGCCCGATCCGCGTGGCAGCGCGAGCATCGAGGAGATGCAGGCTCAGCTCGACTTCCTCCAGGGTGTCGGCGAGCGCATCCAGACGATGAGCGAGGCCGTCGAAGACCTCCGCTCGGTGCGCAAGCAGGCGCAGGACGCCGGCAAGCGCGTCGCCGAGGTGGCCGGAGCGGCGGCGGCCGAAGGCGGCGAGCCGAGCGAGCAGGCCCGGAAGGTCGCGGAGACGGTCGAGTCGCTGGTCGGCAAGTTGAGTGGCATCGAGCAGGAGTTCCTGCAGACCAAGAGCCGCAGCTTCGAGGATCCGCTCAACTACCCCGGCAAGATGACCGCCCAGCTCGCCAACCTCTACACGGTCGTCAACAGCGGCAACGACGCGCCTCCCACCGCGGCCTCAGTCGGCCGTCTGGCCGATCTCGACGCCGAGCTCGAGGAGATCTACACCCGCCTCGACAAGATCATCGACGAGGAGGTCGCCAACCTCAACGTGCTGGTCAACGGCATCGAGCTGCCGGCGGTGGTGCTGAAGGGGGACTGATCGCCCACTGTCGTCTGACCGAAGCGGGCGAAGCGGCCGCCCGCCTTGTCATCTCGACCGGAGGTGAGCGTAGCGAGCCGTAGTGGAGAGATCCCGCGACGAGGCGTGATCTCTCCGCTGCGCTCGCGATCGTTCGCTGCGGTCGAGATCGTTCGCTGCGGTCGAGATGACATCCCGTCACTGAAGCCGAACGACGACAACCTCGCCGATCCGGACTCTACCCAGTCGCCGGGCCGCGCCCTTCGTTTCGCTCCACTCGAGAGCCACACCCAGGGTGGAGCGGCATTCAGAGCACGAACCGCTTCAGGTCCGCAGCCGCGGCGCCAGCCGCTCTCTAACCACCTGCCAGCGTGAGCGGCTGATGCGCAGCTCGGTGCCGTCCGAGAGCACCAGAGCATGAGTACCCTTGAAGAGGTCGCGGATCTCCTCGACCTCCTCGACGTTGACCAGGGCGCCGCGGCGAACCAGGCAGAAGCGACGGGGATCGAGCTTCTGCTCCAGGGTCTTGAGGGGAGCTCGCAGAAGGGGACTGCCCTCCCTCGTGTGTAGCCGTACGTAGTAATCCTGGCTCTCGATCCAGATGATCTCGTCGGCGTCGATGAAGCGTGTGCGTCCGCCGGAGCTGACCGGCAAGCGCCGCATGTATCCATCCTCCGGATCCGCCACCCGTGCGCCGGCCGAGCCGTTCAGTCCCGCGGTGATGGAGGCCACCTTCTCGGCGACGCCGCTCAGCTCGCGCTCGCGAAACCGGCGCTTGGCCCGGTCCAGCGCTTCCGTGAGCCGGCGCTCCGAGACCGGCTTGAGAACGTAGTCCAGCGCCTCGACCTCGAACGCCTCCGCCGCGTACTCCTCGTAGGCGGTCACGAAGATGAAGATCGGCTGGCTCCCCTGCGGGAGTCCCCGCGCCGCCTCGAGTCCGTTGGCCTCGGGCATCTCGATGTCCAGCAGCACGATGTCCGGTTCGAGGCTCCCGATCGACTCCGCCGCCTCGCGCCCGTCGGCTGCCGTGCCCACGACTCGCAGCTCGGCGTCCTTCTCGACCATCGTCCGGATCATCTCGCGAGCCAGGGGCTCGTCATCGGCGACCAGGACGCGCAGCCGGCTCAACCCTCCACCCCCGCGGACCCGCACTCGACTTGCGGCGACATGGACGGAGTCGCCGGCACGGACAGCAGGGCGACGGTCCCACCGCCACCCCGCCTCTCGAGCGCCAGGGAGGCATCGCCGCCGTACATGCGTTGCAGTCGCGAGCGGAGGTTGCCCAGCCCCACTCCGGCGTGCGTCTCGATGTCGAAGGTCTCGGGCAGGCCCTGTCCGTCGTCGCTCACCGAAAGCTGAAGATCTCCGTTGTGGACCGAGCCGAGAACATCGATCCGGATGGCGCTCGATCGACTCTCCATGCCATGCCGGATGGCGTTCTCGACCAGCGGCTGGAGAGACAGCGTCGGCACCTCCAGCTCGAGACAGTCCACCGGAATCGTGGCGTGAAAATCCAGGCGATCGCCGAAGCGGGTGCGCTGGAGCGCCGCGTAGCGCTCAACGAACGCCAGCTCATCGGCGAGCGTCACGGCATCGCGGCGCGAGCGGCCGACGGTCTCGCGCAGCAACTCACCGAGCTCCACCGTCGTGTCGAGCGCCTCGTCCCCATCGCCACGCCGAATAAGCGCGGCGATCGAGTTGAGCGTGTTGAACAGGAAGTGAGGCTGCATCTGCAGGCGCAGCGCCTCGAGCTCGGCACGTGCGAGCTCGGCCTCGAGTCGCGACTCGTTGACCTCGAGCTCGCGGGCACGATGGTAGATGGTGAGCACCAGTCCCAAACCGGTGATGCCGACCACCGCGACGACATCGACGAAACGCCAGCTGGCGATCTGACGCGCCAGCGCCACGTCGAACGGATAGGTGGCGACGGGCTGGAAGTGCTGGACCAGCTGGACCACCATGGTGACGAAGAGGATGTGTACGACGACGAGACCGAGGCCGATCCCGACGGCGCCGGGAAGCGCCCGCCACCACGGCCGGGCCCGCGCGATCGATCGGCCTCGGTACAGCAGCACGGGAGCGGCAAGCGTCCAGTAGCCCCACCCGGCGAGCTGCCAGACGAAGATACGCCACCAATCGTGCTCGTGGTCGGACATCGAGCTCATCACCGATTCGGTGACCCGGAAGGCGGTCGCCGCCATCGTCACCGCCAGGCCTGCGACCAGCCATCTGAAGATCCGGCGTGGCGAGCTCATCCGCCCACACCCTAGTCAGGCGGACCGGTGGGACGCAACTCACCGGGCCCTGAACGCCCGAGGAGTGCAGCCAGCGGTCGATCCCGGGCAGCGGACTGCCGCCCCGAACTGAAGCTGCCGCCGTCCCCTCGAACCAAGGGCACCGCCTGCCGGCCGTCGGTCCTTGCCGCGACCACGGCCGGCACGGAGGTTACCCATGTCCTGACGCCAGACACACGGAGGCCGGCCGCTTCAGTGGTCCTTGTCATCTCGAGCGGAAGCGCGCACCGCCGGAGCCTGCCCTGAGCGAGGGTAGCGAGTCGAACGGGTCGAGATGACAAGGTCTCGCGGTGCGGCTGGCCCGACGGCATCGACCGCTGGCGGCATCTCGGCCCCGCTCCCTGCACCGCCCGCAACCTCCTCCTCCCACTCCCGTCATCCTCGACATCACGAGAGGAGCCCACCATGAATCTCAGACTCAGCCCTGTCCCCTTCGTCCTGCTTCTGGCCACCGTGTCGGTCCTCGGTCTCGTTGGTTTCGAACGAGCCGAGAGCCAGGAGGCGATCACGGCCGCGCAGGTGACGCGTCCCGTCTACGCCGACAACGGCCACCTGCGACTGCCGCCGAACTACCGCGAGTGGATCTTCGTCGGCTCATCGCTCGGCATGAGCTACACCGAAGGCACCGCCATGGGTCACGAGATGTTCCACGAGACCCTGATGGAGCCGGGCGCCTACCGGCACTTCGTCGAGACAGGCGAGTTCGCCGAGGGAACCCAGCTCGCACTCATCCTCCACGGTACCGGCGATAGTGTGCTGCCCATGCGCCGGGGGCGCTTCGCCGCCGAGGTCCACGGTGTCGAGATGGCGATCAAGGACTCGAGTCGCTTCGAGGAGGGATGGGCCTACTTCGGGTTCGGCGGTATGGGAGGCATCCGCGAGACCGCCGAAGCCTTCCCGGCGGATTCCTGCCACGACTGCCACGCCGCGCACGCGGCGCTCGACAACGTCTTCGCCCAGTTCTATCCGATGCTGACCGAGGCGGCCGGCGTCGAGGTGGCGCTTCGCTACGTCGGCGACGAGAGCGACACCGGAGCGGGCGAGCTGTCCGGTCCCGCGGGGACGATGATGGGGGGACAGCCGGCGGTGGAGGATAGCTACGAGGCCTCCCCGGAGACGGACGCGGGCGCCGAGGCAGCCGAGTCGGCCGCCGAGCGGGTCGTCGCCTACGGCGGTCTCGACCCGATCATGCTGGTCGCGGGCCGTGAGGAAACGGGCAAGGCGGAGATCGTCGAGGACTTCGAGGGCTGGCGCTACCAGTTCGCCTCGGAGCCCAACCGCGCCGCCTTCGCCGCCGACCCGCGGCGCTACGCGCCACAGAACGAAGGTTGCCTCATGATGGGAGGAGAAGGACCGGCATCGCCCGGACTCTTCGCCGTCCACGAAAGCAGGATCTACGTCTTCGGCAGCGTCCACTGCCGCGAGGAGTTCAAGTCGGATCCGGAGGCGGTGTTGCCGGCGACCGCGGGTACGGCTCAGTCGGCCGCCTTCTTGCGCCAGCCCAGGTAGAGGCTGTAACGGACCACGAAGACGACCTTGTCGTAGTCGCTGGGCTCGTTGCGGAGAATGCCGATGATCTTCTCGAGGTTCGACTGCTGGGTCGTGTACTCGAGGCCGAAGTCGAGCACGGCGCGGTCGGTCAGCGCCCTTGAGTACCAGAGATCCACCGTGACACGGTCGTCGGAGCGGCCGAAATGCGAGAGGTCCTCGAGGTTGTCGGTCGTGTACTCCTTGGTGCGCCAGTAGAGAGAGGCCCAGAGCCGGTTCTGCTTACGCAGGACGCTGCCCCCCTTCTCACGGTACCAACGGCGGCCAACGTACACCTGGACGGCCTCCGACTCGTAGCTGACGTCGTCCTCGATCGTGCCACCCTCGCTGACCTGACCGATCAGGCTGGTGTTGGAATCCAGATTGACGAGATGTACGAGCAGGGCGGAGTCCCAGTAGGCATCATCGCCCAGCGAGTACCAGTGTCCGCCGATCGTCAGGCGATCCTCATCGGAGTCGCGTTCTTCGAAGTCGACGTTGTAGTCGCGCTCGCCCTGCCCGTAGCGCAGCTCCAGGGAGAACCGGTTCTCGTCGCCCGTGTTCAGGCGCTGGAGCCAGCGTACGTCCCACCCCTGGCTGCTGCTCTCGGCGCTCTTGAACTGCCGGAAGTCGTTCTTGTCGCGCAACTGGCCGTTGTATCGCGTCGGCGTGTACGAATAGCGGAACCGAAGGCGGCTGCGGTTGGCCAGGCGGTACGACCGTATCGTCCGCAGGCGCTTCTGGGTCGCCTCCTCGTACTCGCTTTCCATACTCGTGAGATCGTCGCGCGTGTCGGTCAGGTCCTTCTCGAAATCGAGCCGGTAGCGCTCGAAATCCTTGATCGAGTTGTTCAGGTAGCGGAAACCGTCGACGGAGAGCCGAAGACGATTGCGTCGCCGGGTCTTCGGCACCACGGAGTACGACAACTGGACCCCCGGAATCGCCACCACGTCATCGACCGAGTCGATGAGAAAACGATTCTCCGGAAACACCCCGGAGTCGAACTCGTCGAGCGTGTCGTCGCGCAGGTTGAGGATGTTGTCGTCGTACGAGAGGCCGAAGGAGAGCCTGACGTCGAAACGCTTCTCTTTGGGCTCACGGGTCGTCTGATCGTCGCGCTCCGGAAGGGTCGGCTCGATGTCCTGCGCTGTCGCCATGCCGGCAGCGAGCAGGAGCAGGGCGGCGCAATGGAGGACGGCGGACCTTGGTGTTTTCATTTGCACGCTCCATGGACTCACGCGGAAGCTCTTCCCAAATCCGAGACCTTGTCGCCTAGAGCCGTCGAGAGAATGGCTTCGGCGGCGCGGCGAGCGCCGTTGCTGGGCACGAGGCCCTGAGCTCGGGCTGAGATCTGCTGGCGCGTTTCCTTGTCGGTCAACTGGTTGATGGCACCCGTGAGAGCCTCGCGTGAAAGCTGTTCGACTGCGATTCCGGCGCCCTCGTCCTCCACCCACTTGGCCCGAGCCCATTGATCGTCCGCTCCTCTCGTCTGCGCGAAGAGCACAGCCGGAAGTCCGAAATGGAGCAGCTCGTGGACGGTGTTGTACCCCGACCCCGAGATGGCGATGTCGAAGCCGCGGAAGAGGCGCGAGATGGGAAACGTGTTGGTCCATGTCTGGCGCCGGCGACTGGGCATCAGCTCACGACTGAGTGGCCCGACACCGACGACGAGATGGGAGTTCGGCACGTCGAGGGCGATGTCACTGATCGTCTGCAGGGTCTTTCGAGCGTCCGGGTCCCCTCCGCCTCCCGCGGATACGTAGACGACGAACTTGCGATGATCGAGTCCGAGACTCTTGCGGACCTTCGCTTTGGTCCACAGATCCGTCCGCTCGCCGAAGACCACATTGCCCGCCCAGGCAACCTCGAGACCCGGCTGCGGCTCGAAGGGAAGCTCGAACGAATCCGCCGGATGTGGCAACAACAGCAGATCGTAGGGCTCGAGCAGTTGCTCGTACGGTAGCTTGGTCGCGTAGTCGGACCGCTGCTCGCGAAACACGAACACCCTCTTCGTCTCCTCGCGCCCGAGAAGTGGGATCAGCTCGTCGTAGGAGCCCGTCGGAAAGGTGTCGACGACGGCGATGTCGGGCTGGATCGCGTCGATGGCGGCGGCGGCGAAGCCGCGAATGACCTGCAGAGCCTCGAAGTCGCTCATCTGCGCGTCGCGCAGGGTCGCCTTCGAGGGCATCTTGAACGAGGGGAACCCCTCCTGCCGAATCAGGAAATCGGCCTCGTTGCAGGAGAGGAAGTAGATCCGTGCCTGGTAGTCGAGGGCGTTCAGAAGGGTGCGCAGCCAGCGCGCGATCGACAGCAGGCGCGTCAGATGGCCCAGCCCGGTGCCATTGACCGAGTACAACAGGAGGGACATCACCCTTTCGGAACCGGCCCCTCTCATCGACCGAGGTCTCCCAGAGACAACGAAGTTCCGTCAGGAGACGTCGACGCCGAGGACATCGCCACCGACGAAGTAGTCGTCGAGGACATCGGCGATGATCACCTCGGGGTCGTTGCGGGTGAAGGGCATCGCGAAGATGATCGGCAGGGACATGTCGTCTCCCTCGATGACCATCAGATCGACATCACCGAGATCTACCGGAACCCGGACCAGATCTCTGGCCTCGTCGTCCTCTTTCTCCACTGGTGGCTCGGCACAGGCGTTGAGTGGGTCGAGCATGAAGTTGGACTCGGACGAAATGACCTCCCAGGCAGCCGGCTCGAAGCCCTTGTCGACGAACCGTTGGGCGACCCGTGCCTGGAAATAGAGGAAGGCGTCGTCAGCGGGGTCGATCCTGCCCAGCACATCGCCCTTGCCGATCTCTGCTCCCGCAACGATGCCGCTGCCGACCGACGACAGGTTTCCGTAGACGGTCGAGTACCCATTGCCGTGGTAGACGATCACGTGCCGACCCGTCTCGGTCTTGCCGACATCATCCACATAGTAGACCCATCCGGCCTCGGCGCTAGTGACGTCCAACCCGTCCGGTACCTGCATCTCGTAGGCCGGCGCCTGCTGCGTCGGGGTTGGCCGGACCTCGTAGCCGCTCAGGTATTCCAGCGTGTCTTCCATCTGATCGAGCAGCACACCCCGACTGGGACTGTCGACGAGGCTGACGACCCGCTGCTGCTCGTGCTCCCTGGCGACCGCCACGTTGACCTCATCTGGCGTGAGCGCCCAGGTCTTGAAGTTGCGGAAGAGAAAGAGCGCGATGACCATGGCCCAAACGGCGGCGCTGCGTTCGGATCTCTCGCGAGGTATCTGGACCATCGAAGCGTACTTACCCGAGCGGTTCGTGTAGAGCCGGTAGATCCGCTCCCAGGAGACGTTGTGCATGTTGGTCAACAGGAGATACGGCGGCCCGTTGCCCTCGACGACCAACTGACGCACTGGATGTTGGTACGGCGCGGCGAGAGGATTCTCTCCGATCTCGACACCGCGAATCTCCCGCCACTTCAGCACGTCTCGGGCCAGGCGACGCGCCCGCGACCGGTAGAGGCACCGAACGATGAACTCGTCGTTGCGCTCGAGCAGGAAGCGAACGTTGGCATCGACCCCGAACTCGGGTCCCAGTCGCCACAGATAGCGCGGCCGGCCGGCCGGGTAGAGCTCGTCGACCTGCAGAACGAGGTCACTCAGGATCCCACCCTTGGCCGCGCCGTTGATCTTCCGACTCGCCAGTACCTCACGGAACTTCCGGTTGTATAGGAAGCCGACTCGTCCGAGCACCGCTCCGTCGATGAGCATGCGGTGGTTGGGGAGGTTCTGGAGCGCGGTTCCATGCTTCCCCTCGAGGCGACGCAGGATCGTCTCCAACTGAGTCAGGTCCTGCTCCGACACGCCCTCCAGAATCGAGGCCGCGGAGCGAACACCGGACCACTCCGGGTCGGTGAAGAGCGCTCGGGCCATGCTGTCCGGTTCGAGCTCACGCTCGCGAGCGACGACAAGATACTCGAGGGCTGCAACCTGCTCGACAAGAGTGACGACAAGCTCGAAGAGCTCCCGGGAGTCCGGAGGCAAGTCGATCTCTTCTCGGAGTCGGCCAATGGTGCGATCGATGTCTCTACGTATTCCTTGGCTCACGGACGCAAAAGTACTACCAAAGCGTCAGGAAAGCGTCAAGAAGAACGTCAGGGAACCGTCAGGAACCCCCAAAAAGTAGTGCCCCCGAAGGCCTCGGGAGGTTTCAAAAAACCGTCAGGACAGAGCCTCGATGGCCGCCCGCAACCTCTCCACGTCTCGCGGAAGCCGTCCGGGGAACCTCTGCTGGCGGCTGATCAGCCACTGGACCTTCTCGAGCAGGACGTAGGCGAGATAGACCGCTCTCGATTCTCCGTACTCGCGCCCGTAGCCTTCGAGAAGTGCGGGAAGATAGCCGCGCTCCTCGTAGAAGTACTCGAAGCGCGCCAGCTCGAGGGCAGGACTACCGGCAACCACGTTGTGAAGATCGATCAGACCGCTCACCCTCTTCTCCTCCGGATCGACGAGGACGTTTCGAAGGGTGACGTCGTTGTGGAGCAACGATGGCCTGTCCAGGTCGAAAAGGGGATTCTCGCCCGTGAAGAAGCTGTCGATCCACTCTGCGTGGCCCGGGTCGAGAAGGCCCTGCTCGACCAGGCCGGCCACCTCCAGAACGCGCGTCAGTCGACCGTCCGGATGGGAGATCCGGTGTCCCTCCAGGTACTCCCACCAGGTCGAGCAGTCCCCGACTCCGTGATCGTTGACCTTTCCCAGGCCGGCGAGAGGTGCCGCGGAATGGAAGCGCCGAAGAACCCTGCCGAGATCGGTGAACGCGGCCCCGGCCGCGTCGTCGCCGGGCCCGCTCTGCAGCCATGTGTCGAGTCGCTCTCCCGGCACCGCCTCGGTCAGCACGAACGGCCGCCCCATCAGCAGGCCGAATCCGCTCCGGTCGCCGGCCTCGGCCCCGAGGACCCTCGGCGTCGGGACGCCCGCCTCGCACAGCTCGTTGGTCACAAAGACACAGCTGACGCTCGCCAGCCGCTTGCCACCGAGCGACTTGAGGACGACGTCCCGGTCGCGCATCCTGATGCGATAGACCTGGCGAGAGCTCGAGCTGGGGTATCTGGCGACGCTGACGGGCAGCTCGCCCAGGTAGTACTCGACGCACTCCGCGACCGCCCGCGCCTCGGCTCGGTCGGGAGCCTCGAGCGCCGCGCTCATTTCTTCAGGACAACGCGAAAGCCGCGCACATGGAAACTCGTGCGCCCCGGATGGCGTCTTCTCAGGATCTCCAGCTGTGCCTCGTCCGGCTCCGGGCCCTCCTTGAGGTCGACGCGCAGAACCCTCAGCCCCGAGTTGTAGAAGGCGTGGACGTAGTCCTCGAAGAAGACCCGGTTGAGCGATTCCCGACGATACAACCAACGCTCGACGAGCCGGACCTCGTGCTCGTCCTCGAGGTTCTCTCGCAGAAAGGCCTTCATCTCCCCACGCGTCTTGAGCAGATGGCTCCAGGGAGCCAGGGGCCACACGCCGGCCCTCTTGAGCGCCTCCCGAGCGGGGCCCCGGAGGTGATGACCGTCCGAGCCCGACCAGATGGGACCGAAGTCGGAGTAGAGGACGCCACCAGGACGCAAGACCCGGGTCATCTCGCGCATCGAGCCGTGCAGGTCTCGGAGGTGTTCGAAGGCACTCGAGGAGAAGACGATGTCCACGCTCTCGTCACGCAGCGGCATGTCGGCCGCGTCCGCACCGATGCGCCGGTAGTCGGTGCCCTCGACGCCGTCGGTCGCGTTCAGATCCACACAGGTCCAGGAGTGGGGTCGCGCGGCCCGGACGAAGCGCCCCGGCAGCTGACCGCCGACCTCGAGCACATCCTTGTCTGCGAACCCCTGCTCTCGCGCGCAGCGATAGAAGCGCATCCTCTCCGGGCCACGAGGCGCCTGAGCGGCCGCCAGGTAGTCGAAGATCCTGCGGCTGTTCGCGTCACTCCTCGCCTCGCGCAGGGCGCGTTCGGCGTCTTCGAGACGTCCGCTCTGATGCAGTGCCTCGGAGAGCAGAAACCGGTGGCCGGAGTAGTTGGTCCGATCGACCAGATCCTGGATCGGCGGTACGACTCCTCCGGGGTTCTCGAGCTTTCCGAGAACCACACAGGCTTGCAGGACGAGCTGTTCGTTTTCAGGCGAGCTGGCACACGCGGCCAGCATTTCGCGGAACCTCTCTTCGCTCATGGGCGACGGATCGTATCACCGCCTCCGGCGGACTCTCAGCGACGAAGCCCTGGCGCGACCTGAATCTCCGGCTCTCGACAGGGTGTCTCCCGACGCTCCTACCAGCTCTCCCGCACCGGCATCCAGAAGCCGTCCTGCTTGAGGAGCTCGATCTCGCCCTCGGCGGGCTCGCCGCCGAAGACTCCGATCACCTGGAGGATCGCCGTCGTGCCGTCGCTCGAGCCGCCGGTGATCGTCAGCGTCTCGGGCGCCATCTCGCGCATGAACTCGAGATCCTCCTTCGCCTCCGGAGCGGCGAGCATCTCCGCCATCTCGGGGGGCACGAGGGTCTTGAGACGCTCCACGTCCATCGCCCGGATCGCCTCGTTCCAGGCCAGGTAGGCCTGCCCCGGCTCGCCGCCACCCTCCGGCAGGGGGTCGCCGACCGGAGCGCTCGCCGCGTTCGCGTCGGACAGCCCGGCACTGAAGGTGAAGTCGTAGTGATAGGTGTCGTCGAAGAACTCCTGCGTCTCCGAGTGATAGATCCGCCCGGCGAACAGCTCCGGGCCGGAGCTCTCCCACTCCATCTCCGGGTAGGTTCCCCCGGAGAGGTTGCCGCCGTCCGCGGAGAGCTTGATGTTCTGCGAGTAGACCTCGAGGCGCTCCCCCTCGCCGAACTCGTCGGTGAGGGTGATCGAGATCTTCACGTAGGGGAAGTCGTGGAAGAACTCGTCGACTTCGCTCTCCTCGATCTCCTGCGACGCGAAGATGATCTCCCAGGCCGGGTCGCTCTCGTCGTAGAACCCCTCTTCCTTGGCATAGACGTAGACGTAGGGCAGCTCGATGGCTTCGCCGTTGGCCGTGAAGCTCCCGTCGACCGTGGATTCCTGGGCCCATGCGGACCACGGCGCCGACAATGCGACCACGAGAACCATCAGGACCGCGAGCCCCGCGGACGAGGTTTTCTTCATATCCCCCCCTTTGCCACTCCTGCGAGCGGCCTTCTCGATGAGTAGACAGCATCCTAGCAGGGGCGACCTCACCACCTGTCTAAACCACCACTCGACATCGAGCATCCAAGAGAGACCGATGCGAATCGTTCAGTGTGTCTCCTCGCTCGTCGGCCTGGCCGCGCTCGCCCTCGGATGCTCCCCCGCCGGGCCCGATCCCAGGAACCTCTTCCTCGAGGCCGCGGCGTCCGCCGAGGCGATTCCTGTCGCCACCTATCGTTTCGAAGCCACGGTAGAGAATCGGGAGGGCACCAGGCGCATCGTCGGCACAGCGCTCCTCGAGCGGCTCGATCTTTCGGGATCGAGCTACCGGGCCCGCATCGAGGCTCTCGACACGGCCCCTGACGGAACGACGTCGGAGCACATCGGCATCCGGCAGCGTGACGACGTCTACCTGCTCGAGCCCGCCTCGCGGACGGCGAAGCACGCCTCGCTGTACGCCGGTGGCAGCGGCCTCCTCTACCGGCTGGGTCCGGCGGTGATGTACGCCTTCTTCGATCCGCGCGCCGTCGCCTCGGAAGCGGAGGCGGCGACGGTCGAGTATCGCGGGCGCGCAGAGGTCCTGGGCGAGTCCTGCCACATGCTCTACGTGACCTACGACGACGATGACGACGACTCGCGCTGGTGCCTCGGCGTCGACGATCACCTGCCTCGGCTGATGGAGCGGATATCCGACGGGGTGACGGAGACGCTGGAGATCGCCGACATCGAGGGACTCGAGGCGATCGACGAGAACGAGCTCATCGTCGATCTCTCCGATGACTGGACGCTCTCCGACGGTACGGCGGGACCGGCCTTCGGCTCACCCGTCGAGCCCTGGAGCCTGCGCCGGCCCGACGGCTCGACTCTGGCCTCGTCCGACCTGCTGGGCGAGGTCGTGGTCCTCGATTTCTGGGCCACCTGGTGTCCGCCCTGCATCACCACGCTCGACAAGCTCGAACAGATCCAGCACCGCTACGAGGGTCGTCCGGTCCGCTTCCTCGCCGTCAACACTCTCGAGGACGGCGACCCGCTCGCCTTCGTCGCCGAGCGCGGCTACACCTTCGAGGTGGGACTCGAAGGCGACGAGCTCCACGAGCGTGTCTCCCCGGGCAACCTGCCCGCCTTCGCCGTCATCGACGCGGAGGGCCGCTGGGGCGGCGTCGGACTCGGCTACTACGGCGAGGGGTCGGATCGGCACATGGAGCGCCTGATCGAAAAGGCACTGGCGCGGGTCGAGGGCTGACCCAGCGTCCCTGCTAGCGTTCTGGTGCGAATCTCCGGGCAGCGCCGAACTGCTCGCTCAGGTCGTGGATCCGGAGCGCCCCTGCAGATCCGCAAACACATCCTCAATCTGCTCGAGTGCCGCGTGTAGATCGTCGGCTATCTCAGCCGCAAGCACGTCCGGATGTGGAAGGTCTGCCGGATCCTCCAAACACTCGTCACGCAGCCAGTAGCTGTCGAATGAGACCTTGTCGCGAGCCATGAGCTCGTCGTAGATGTAGCGCCACCAGCACAGCTACCTCCGGACGCCCTTCCACCCGTGGGCTCCCGCTCCTCAAGCGGCTGCTTCCTAGCCCTGTCCCTTCAGACTCTGTCGAGATCCGCTACGAGCCGTTGAACCTGCTCCACCGCCTCTTCTACGTTTTCGGGAACGCCTTCGACTTCCTTCACCGCCCTGGAGTAGATCGGCCACGAATGCGTGCCGCGCAGATGGAAGACGCTCCTACACGCTGCGGCCGTGCTCTCGAGTCTGATCCGTTCCTCGTGCTC
The DNA here is from genome assembly GCA_965223875.1 of Candidatus Multivoradales bacterium. GTDB lineage: Bacteria > Acidobacteriota > Thermoanaerobaculia > Multivoradales > JAHEKO01 > CBDCXS01. The sequence goes on from OZ245024.1 coordinate 2,387,105, forward strand.
GAGGAGTTGCAGGTCAACTAGGTCGCGCGCACGGTCGTTGGAATACGAGTCGGTATCGGGCTGGCTGCAGGCATGGAGCTTCTGCGCGACCTGAAACTCCACCGCGAGGCACGGTAGCGCTTCCACGCCTGGTAGGCCCAGGCTCTCCGGGTCCGGACCCTGGAGAGAGTCGGGCTCTACGAGAGCATCACCCTCCGCCAAGCTGATCTCGACAGGGACGGTCATGAAGGATCGACCCGAATAGCTGAGCTTCACCTTGAAGCGATGTGGCGCGTACGCCAGGTCCGGGACATCGATCAACTCCGGATGGGTGGCAATGCCAGTGAATCCTGCCCAACCATTTCGCAAGGTGCTCTGGAGCCGCTCGAAGTAGTCCCCGAACCGTCCTCCGAGCATTGCGTCGAGATCCTTGGAGGCGCGGCTACGCTCCGTCCCGAAGCGCAATTCCAACGCCGAACCTCCCTTGATGACGATCACCTCTTCGGCCGCGGCACGGCGGAGAAGCTCTCCGACGACGGCAACGCCGATGGATCGCTGGTAGCGCGCGTACGGAAGGTCGAGACGATCAGCTTCGTTCCGAAGCCTCGCCTGCAAGGATCTTAGGTTTGGCGGTGGTTCCCTCGTCAATGCTTCTCCGCTGCCGTGATGATCCTCTCGAGTTCATGTCGATCGGACCGAGTAATCAACCCTCGTTCCTGGGCATTCTCGATTGCCTGGCGCACTCGCCGACGATCCATCCCGCCCCTGAACGCATCCTGTATCGACCGCCTCGGAGTAGTAACGGCAATTCCCTCCACCGCTGTCACGTCTGTTGGCTCTAGTTTGCGACGAGAGACCAGGTATCGGTCCCGCGCCCGCTTCCGCGGGTTGTACGCCGGGGGAACCACCAGGTCGATTCGCCGCGGATTCACGTCCGCCAACCCCCAGAGGCCAAGCGCCGACTCGCCCACCACAACGCCTCTCCCCTTCGTCCAAAGGACAGCCTCCTGGTACTCGGTCTTGTCGTCCATGCCGAACTGCGGCACGAAGTAGACACCATGTGCTCGCCGCTCGAGCCAGCCCCGCTTAAGGAGCGCCCTGAGCTGCGCCGGATCTAGGCCGTGAGCCCGCGCGTCGTCGGTCGTCACGAAACCGTGCTGGTCGGCGGCAATCTCCAGGAGTTGCTGCATGATGGTCATTTGTGCAAAAGCGTATCATAAGAGTTCGCTTTTGCACGCGACCGATTCGCGGACCGGTCGGAAGCCGGACATAATTGCAGCGAGATGCCGACGCAAGGCGACTACATTCGAGACTGGATCCTGCCCATAGGGAGCGTGTCTGTCGGCGGCAAAGAGAGACGATTCCAGTTCCTTGGCACAGCATTCGGCCTAGCAAGCATTCCCCTCGCTCTGACGGCCGCACACGTGGTGAAAGGAATCGGAACTGCCGAGCTAGCCCTGTTGACTGTTTCGGATGGTCGATGCGTTCCGATACCAGTCATCGGGCTTGACCAACATCCATCTGAGGACGTACTCAGGCTGGAGCTCACAGAGCCGCTTTCGGGGTCTCCTCTTACTCCAAACTACTGCTGGCAGGGCTCTTCGCTTGAGTACACGCTTTGGGGCTATCCGATCGACGCGATGTACGATCGGGTGGTCAACGGCGCTGCAAGTCCTCGCCCCGACCTAGTCTTCTCGGCAGGTCACATCCGCCGCCGTATCGCCGAGCCAGTCCCTCTATTCAGGGGCGATAGGCTCTTTGAGCTCAGTACCCCTGCAGGCAGTGGCTGCTCTGGTGCACCGGTGCTTCATGGTCGAGGCTGGGAGGTTGTTGGCATTTACCTGGGTGAGGTACTTAGAGAATCTGAGAACGTCCGCGTAGGGTATGCGGCTCGGCTAGCGGACCTAGCGGACTGGATGAATTCGTGATGGCGGCGCCGAAAGGCAACGGAGCCGTGGTCGGTCCTCTGGTCACCATCTGAGCAGTCCCCCGGCCCCAGAGAACCGCGCGATCGCCGCCGCCGAACCCAAAGCTCGGTTTCGTCGTGACCGGCTAGCAGCTGGGGACCGAGATCAAGAATCGGGACCTGCGCGCCCTCGAGCCCTGCCATGACTTCCGAGATAGTCTTCGGCGAAGAACTTCGCCGCCAGCCGAACCAGCGTCCGGTGCGTGCGCATCGTGAACGGCCCGGTCTCGGCCTCGATCGCCTTCCAGTCGAGCACCGAATCGAGAATCCCCGCGCTCGGCAGCCAGTAGAGCTCCCGCTCCTCCAGGGTGAGCCGGTCCTCGTCCGAGGCATGCTCGAGCACCCGCTGCCGCACCGCCCGGGAGGGCTCGGCGGACAGGATCGCCACCTGGAGCTTGCCTCCCGGGGTGGCGACGACCTCCGGCGCGAAGGGAGCCCGGGCGGCGATCCCTCGAACCTCGTCGGCGCTACGCAGGAAGGTCGGTACCGGATAGCCGAGGACATCGGCCAAACCGCTCTCGATCCGCTCCAGCAGCGCCTCCTCCACCTGCTCGTCGCTCTCGAAGACGACATTGCCGCTGGCCAGAAAGGCGGTCGGCGACGACAGGCCGAGACTCTCGAAGGCAGCGCACAACTCGGCGTTGGTGATCCGGCGCTTGCCGAGGTTCATGCCGCGGAGGAAGGCAGCGTAACGGGGCATGGCGCGATCATCGTAGTCGACTGCGGTGCGACAAACGAGCTGTCGCGCTGCCTAGTGCCCGTCACGCGATAGCCCTCCGGAATCGGTTGCTCCTCACCCATCAATTCGGCTCGCTCCTCCGCCATCTTCAGGAACAGCAGGAAGGTGAGCTGCTCGATGTACTCGAGGTAGGAGAGCCCGTCGTCGCGCAGGACGTTGCAGTAGGACCAGAGCTTCTGGACGATGCGGGCGGTGTCGGTCAGGGCTCGGACTCCGGGTCACCAAGGGACGTCGCTATCGTATCCGCTGGAGCGGCCGTGGGAACGTCAGTCGGGAGGATCGGGGGCCTCGATCATCCCGAGCAACTCGGCGGCGACCGCCAGCAGATCCCGGAGCAGCCCTGCGTCGACTCCCCACTTCCCTCCGTACTCCATCTGGTTGCGAAGCTCGTGGCATTTCGCCAGCACCCTCCAGCGGGGTGCTGGGAGTCCCAGAGTCTGTTCGAGCAGCTGGAACACCAGGTAGCGATTCTCCGATCTGTAGCCATGCAGGCGCAGCGCGGCGAGCGCCAGGGCGTGCGAGGCGTTGTAGGCCAGATCGAACCGACTCTCGATCGACAGCTCGGCGTTGCCGGCATCGACCAGACGAGCCCTCGCCCCCTCGAGCAGGCCCTCGAACTCCCGCCTGTCCGGCGCCTCGAGCTTGAGCTTGCCGATCGCGACGAGATTATCCAGATTCGCCGACCGTGATGTCATCCTCGCTACCGACCAGGAAGAGCTTCGGCTGCTCCGCGAGCCTGCCCGGGAAGGGTTCACCACGGGTGAGGCTCTGCTTCCAGCTGTCGAGTGTCATGACCGTCGGGTCTACTGACCGCGAGAGGATCGCCTCGGCCGGCTGAAGAGCTTCGTACACCTCGGGGTAGGTCAGGACGTCGCTGATCACCATGATGTCGATATCGCTCTGAGCTGAGTCCGAGCCCTTGGCCGTCGAGCCGTAGACGAAGGCGGCTCGAATCTCTTCCTCCAGTGGTGCCAGGGAGGAGCGAAGAGGCTCGACGAGACCCACCGTCTTCACGACGAGACCGTGCAGGTCGGCGAAGAACGGCGTGTCTCGCCGCGCCTGGTAGTGCTTCTGATTGCCGACGCTCGTGACCTCCACCAAGCCCGCCTCCGCCAGTCGCTTCAACTGCCGATGCACGGCCCCGGTGCCCGCGTCGACGAGCCGAATCAGCTCGGCGCTCTGAAAGCGCCGCTCAGGCTGGCCAAAAAGAAGGCCCAGAACTCGCTGCTGCACCGGGGTGAACAGGGCCGCTGCGACGCGCCCCCGAGGCCACTCGGATCCCATATTGGGAACGATCATACTCAAAACGGGAATTCTGACCCGCGCGCAGCTGGTCGATGAGTCTCCCAGGCCGCCTGCTGAAGAGGTCGGGCTCAGTTCATCAGCGCGTCCACGGCCCAGTGGAGATCGAACCGGCGTCCGTCCCACTCGGGCAGGCTCGAGGTCGGATCGACCTCGACGGAGTGGTCGTTCAGCAGGGCGGCGAGCAGCTCGGTCGCGACCTCCGGCGAGGAGGGTCTAACCGGCAGGGCAGGTAGCACGGGAGCGTTCGGCATCTCTCGATTCCAGGGATCTCGAAAGACGATTGAGCCCCTCTCGTCGATCCGCACGCTGTATCCGTCCTCGTGCACGGCCCGATGGTGTCTCTTGCACAGCAGCACCAGGTTTTCGAGCTTCGTCTCGCCGCCATCGGCCCAGTGCTCGACGTGATGGGCGTCGCAGGAGCGCAATCCGCAGCCCGGGAAGCGACAACCGCCGTCTCGATGCTCCAGAGCGCGCCTGAGACCCGGTGAAATGGCGCGAGTCCGTCGGCCGACGTCGAGGACCTTGCCAGTGTCGTCGTGGGTCATCACGACCCGGCTGGCGTCGCAGGCAATGCGCCGAGACGTTTCAGCTGAAACGTTGCCCACGCCTTCGATGGTGGCCGTGGTCACCTCCGATGGCTCTGGAGGCCGGCCTTCCTTCCTCAGCTTCGCCTCGTCTGCTTCGGCTTCCCCGGACGGCACGATGGGGGCGTCAGCTGACTCTCCCGGCGAAGACGCACCATCGACATGAACCACCACCTGGTATCGATCACCCCTCGTCCCCCGGTCGAGCCCGCCCTCGAGCGCCGCCTCGGCGACGCTCCCGATCGCATCGGCCCGCCGCTGGGCCACACCCTCCTCGCCTCCTTCCTTTTCGAACAGCTCCTCTTCCGCCGCCTCGACCGCCCGCATCAGCGCTGCTCCCACCTCCGGATCGAGCCGGCCCCGCACCACCACCATCCCGTCGGCATCGGTCGTCAGGTGGAGATGCCGATCCGCGTGCCGCTGGGCCTCGGCCTCCATGTCCTGGCTCCTCTCGGCCGCTCGCCAGGCCCGCACCAGCCGCTCCACGTGCGCCGCCGTACCGGCACGCGCGAAGTCGAGCAGCCGCTCCTCGGTCTCGGGTGTCGCCACCCGGGTCAGCGCCCGCACCTTGGAGAACGAGAGCTCCCCATCGCGCATCGCGGCCGAGATCCGCGGCAGCTCCGCCAGCGCCCGCGCCACCCGCACCTTCTCTCGCGCCGCACCGATCGCCAGCCCGGTCCGCCAGTTGAGCCAGTGGGCACAGCTCGCGAACCCGCCGCGCCAACCGTACCCCTCGTCGAACTCGCGGATCAGGACTAGGAGCTGGTACTCGGTGGCACTGATCAGCGCCGAGAGCTCGGCGATCCGCTCGCCGAGTGCCTCGACTTCCTCCTCGGTCATCAGCTCCCGAGTCAGCGGCTCGGCCTCGCCAGTCGAAGCGATAGGCGGCGGCGTGACGGGTCGATCGGTGGGGGTTCCGGGTGTCGTCTCCATGGCTCTCCTCGTCTCCGATGCGGGCTCGAACACCATCATAAGCCCCGGTTTTTCGGCCTTCGAGGTTGCTCGGAGGCTGGAGATCTCCGCAGATTCGAAAGCGAGCGAGGCTCCCGCCGGGGGCGGGCGATGTGCGGCGATCTCGGGCCCGGGAGGCGGCGTTCTGGTCAGATCGAGGAACGCGCCGAAATCGCGTCGGAAAACGTGTCAAGGAGAATCTTCGGGAATCGTGGAATCGATTCGAGAGGTCCACTCTTCTCCGCAGCCACGAACAGAGGCTCCGCTGGCCGACCAAGTCCCAAGGGACCGACCCAACCATTTAGCGCCACGACCGTCAGAGTGGGTCGGCGTCGCGATCTTATGAATCTTACCGGTAGCACCGATAGGATCTGTCAAATCGACCCGGCGGGATCGGAGCGGGTCTTGCGCGCTACAGGACGCCGAGTTGACTCTTGGCGCACTCCATATCGATGCCGAGCTGCCGGATCATCTGACGAATCTTGCCCACCTGGATCTCGGCCTTCCGCTTCTTGTGAGCACCCTTGGGAAGACTCGGGTAGCACCTGCCTTGCCACGTCACCCTGAAGTGATGCTTCGTCTCCACCATCTCGTATCCCTCGGCACACGCGTCCAGCATCCTGCGCACATCGCGCAGACTCGCCTGCCCGAAGGAACCCACTAGGCGGCTACGGCCGGACGGCGCTCTTCGAGAACGTTGTCACTCGCTCGTGGGCGGCGCTGACGGCGCACTTCGACGGTGAGCTCGGAGTCGGCTGACCGTCTCGGGAGAGGAGCGTCCACCTTCCCCGCCCGCACCTCCTGCACGGCCTCTTGCCACTCGGCCTCGGTGGGAAGGTTCGTCTCCTCGAAGAACTCTTCGACCAGCCTCTTGAATGCCTTGAAGTTCTTCGCGTCCTCAGCCAGGTCGTAGAGCACCGCGGTGTAGTCCTGCCGGAAGTCCTGATAGGCCTCCGCCTTGTCCGGACCGCCCGAGGCGAGCCCACCGGGATTCACACCGTACACCCAGGCGCCGTCCTCCTCCTCGACCATCAGGGCGCTACCGTGAGCCACGATCTCGGCCACGAAACCGTCGCCGTAGACGGTATCTCGAAGAGTGAAGAGGAGCGGGTAGCGTGCCAAGGGGGACCTCCTATCCCTATAGACGGACAACGGTGCAAAGATCGCACCATCGAGTCCGTCCAGCGTCGTCTATACGGTTGCAAGAGACACGAAGTTCTGTGGGCTGCCGGGTCAGATACCCGACAACCTCGTGTAATCGTGTTGGCTCCGATACTTCACAATAGCGGAATTCGGCCAGATCTCCAAGGAAGTACAGCTGCGAACACGGCGCCAAGCCGACCGCCTCAGGTGGGTAGCCCGAGCTGAGCGCCCCGCTCGCGGAAGGTGGATGGCTTTCGGACGCCGAGCATTCGAAAAGGCGTCGGTGTAGAGCGTATCGCCGAGCTAGCCCAATCGCGGTACCACGCCTGCCGGCGCTGACAGAGATAGATCGTGTCGAGGAGATCCGGACTGGGGTGGCCTAGATGCTCGTTCCCCACGGTCGTCAGATCGGGGATCCCTCGAGCTGGATCACCTCAAGGGGCCTTGGGACGAGCTCTATGCCGAGCGCAGCACACTTGTTCATGGACTGGCACCGAGGGCGGAAGCGAACTATCACGACCTCGCAGGAAGAACCGTCAGCCTATGCGGACGGATTCTGCTGAAGGCTGTGGCCACGGAAGTGCCGTTGATCGACCGAGAGGTGACCAAGTACTGCGTCTGACCTGCGACCTTGGAAGAGAGTGGCGCTCTGCAGCGGCTACTCCTAAATGCGGGCCACTCGCTGAAGCGACTTCGATCACAACCCTCAACGCGGAGACCAGCTCACTCTGAATCGCGCCGGGTTCATCGGAGGCTCCCCACCTTGAGAGGATGGAGCCATAGGAAAGAGCTAGCGGTACGCACCGGAGGTCAAGGAGCGGGCGGTGCGAATGGTGCTCGAGCGTGAGCAAGAGCACGATTCGCAGTGGGCCGCGATGATCACCACCTAGGTCACGTTCGCACCCTGCTTTCTGTGGATCTTCCGCAGCGCACCGTGCATCAAATGGCTGAGTGGGCGAAGGGCGCTCTCAGACGTCCTGTCGGCGGTCACGCCCGCGGTCGTGGGAGTCATCCTGAACCTGGCTGTCTGGTTCGCGGTGCACGTTCTCTTCGGCGAGGTCGGAACAACCCGGTACGGACCGCTGCACCTCTACGTTCCCGACCCGGCGACGCTCGACGTCGGAGCCGCCCTGATCGCCGCCGGTACCTTCTTCGTTCTCTTCCACCCCCGCTGGGCCATGCTCGGCACGCTCGGCCTCGGAGTGCTCGCCGGTCTGGCCTGGACGCTCCTGACGCGGTAAGCAGCGAGTCCGGCGCCCGGGCCCACCCGCCCGATCGTCCCGGCGGGAGAGGTCGAAGGAAACGCCGGATTGCTAGAGTCGGCGGATGCGCACCCGAGCAATCTTCTTCGTCGGCGCGCTCCTCGCCTCGAGCGCGGGCGCGACCGAAATCTCCTCAGCCCACTACCAAGACCTCGAATACCGCCTCATCGGCCCCTTCCGCGCCAGCCGCACTGTCGGTGGAGTCGGTATCCCGACGCAGCCGAACGTCTTCCTCGTCGGCGTCAACAACGGCGGAGTCTGGAAGACCGACGACTACGGGCGCACCTGGAATCCGATCTTCGACGACGCGCCGACCGGGTCGGTTGGCGACCTGGCCGTCTCGCCGAGTCACCCGGAAGTCATCTACGTCGGGACCGGCGAGGGACTGCATCGTCCGGACCTGGGGGTCGGTGACGGAATCTTCAAGTCGACGGACGGAGGCGAGACCTGGGACCACGTGGGCCTGGCCGACGTGCAGCAGGTGGGTCGCCTCATCGTTCATCCTGAGGACCCGGACGTCGTCTTCGTCGCCGGGCTCGGACATCCCTACGGACCCAACGAGGAGCGCGGGGTGTTCCGCAGTACCGATGGCGGCGGCACCTGGGAGAAGGTGCTCTACATCGACGAGAACACCGGCGCTATCCAGGTCGAGTTCGATCCGACGAACCCGCGGATCCTCTTCGCCGACATGTGGGAGCACCGCGAGGGACCGTGGGAGAACGCCAGGTTCTCGGGGCCCAACAGCGGGCTCTACAAGTCGACCGACGGCGGCGGCACCTGGCGCCGGTTGACGGAGGGCCTTCCCGGCGCCGAGGACGGTCTGGGCCGGATCGGCGTCGGTATCGCGCCGAGCGACCCGCGCCGGATGTACGCCACCGTGCAGGCCCGGGAAAAGGGTGGCACCTATCGCTCGGACGACGCCGGGGAGAGCTGGCGGCGGGTCAGCGACGACTACAGGATCCACGGACGCGGCGGCGACTTCGCCGAGATCCGCGTCCATCCCGAGAACCCGGACAAGGTCTACGTCGGCAACATCGCCGCCTACGCCTCGGACGACGCGGGCGCGACCTGGACGTCGATCAAGGGCGCACCGGGCGGCGACGACTACCACCGCATCTGGATCAATCCGCTCCTTCCCGACGTCATGCTCTTCGTCGCCGACCAGGGCGCCGTGGTGACGGTCAACGGCGGTCGCACCTGGAGCTCCTGGTACAACCAGCCCACGGTCCAGCTCTACCACGTCACCACCGACAACCAGTTCCCCTACTGGGTCTACGGCGGGCAACAGGAGTCGGGAGCCATTGGCACGGCGAGCCGCGGCGCGGGCGGACAGATCTCCTTCCGCGACTGGATGGGCATCGGCGCCGACGAGTACGCCTACGCCGCTCCCGATCCTCTCGACCCCGACATCGTCTACGGCGGCCGGGTGGTGCGCTTCGACAAGCGGACCGGACAGTCGCAGAACGTCGCACCGGAGGCCCTGCGCTCGGGCGACTACCGGATCCTGCGTACCATGCCGCTGCTCTTCCACCCGCTCGACCCGGAGATGCTGCTCTTCGCCACCAACGTGCTGTGGAAGACGCGCAACGGGGGCCAGGACTGGGAGATCGTCAGCCCCGACCTCTCGCGAGAGCGGCCCGAGGTGCCCGACTCGATCGGCGACTTCCGCACCCCGGACCTCGAGACCATGCCCCGCCGCGGCGTCATCTACGCGGTCGGCGCCTCGCCGCTCGAGCTCGGCACCATCTGGGCGGGGACCGACGACGGGCTCGTCTGGGTGACGCGCGACGGCGGCGAGAGCTGGAACGACGTGACGCCGCCCGAGCTCGGCGCCTGGGACAAGGTCTCGCAGATCGATGCCGGTCACTTCGACCCCGACACCGCCTACATCGCGGTCAACGCGATCCGCAAGAGCGACATGCGACCGCACATCTACCGCACCCACGACGGCGGTGAGAGCTGGGAGCGGATCGTCGACGGCCTCCACGAGATGGGGCCGGTCAACGTCGTCCGGGAGGACCCGAAGAAGGCCGGCCTCCTCTTCGCCGGCACCGAACGGACCATCTACTTCTCGATCGACGACGGTGAGCGCTGGCACTCGCTACGACAGAACCTGCCGCCGTCGTCGATGCGCGACCTGGTCATTCACTCGGACGTCTGGGAGGACGACCTCGTCGTCGGCACCCACGGACGCTCGGCCTGGATCCTCGACGACATCGGACCGCTGCGCGAGCTCGCCGAGGCCGCCGCGTCCGAGGCGCCTTTCCTCTTCTCGCCGGCACCGGCAACCCGGGTGCGCTGGAACATGTTCTCCGACACGCCCCTGCCTCCCGAGGAGCCGGCCGGTCAGAACCCTCCCGACGGCGCCATCTTCGACTACAACCTGCCGCGTGGAGCCTTCGAGGTCTCCCTCGAGATCGTCGCGCCCGACGGAGCCCTGGTGCGCCGCTTCTCGAGCACCGAGCGGCCCGAGGTCGTCGACCCCGACACGCTTCCCCACCCCACCTACTGGATCCGTCCACCTGAGCGGCTCGGCACCGGACCCGGGCATCATCGCTTCGTCTGGGATCTACGCCACGAGCCGCCCCGCGGCGCCCGGCGCCAGTTCTCGATCGCCGCTGTCCACGCCCGCACACCGAGCGGGCCACACGGTCCCTTCGTGCACCCCGGCCGCTACACCGTCCGGTTGACCGTCGACGGCTCGACCATCGAACGTGCGCTCGAGGTGCAGCTGGACCCCAGGGTCGAGATAACCCGTGAGGCTCTCACCCTCCAGACCGGGCTCTCCATGCGCTGCTACGAGGCCTATCACCAGCTGCAGGAGGTCCGCGAGGCGATCGACGAGAGACTCGAAACGGGCATCGAAGAGGACTGGCTGCGAGCCTTCCGGGGCGAGCGCGACCCGGGAGACCCGGACATCATCTATGGCTCGATCTACGCCTCGGAGATGGACGACGAGACGGTCGCCGGCCTTCAGCACAAGCTCCTCTTCCTGCTCAATCTGCTCCAGGGAGCCGATGCCAGACCGACGACCCAGGCGCAAGAGGCGGTCGATGCGCTGGAGGCGCGGTCCGAGGCGCTGGTCGAGCGGTGGTCGGCGGTGGACTGAGCGACAGTCTCACTGTCATCCCGACCGAAACGACCGGAGGGAGCGTAGTGGAGGGATCCCTCCACTGCGGCCGCTGTCGCGGCCTACGGTCGGGATGACAAGCCGACCATTGCCAGGGTCGACGGCCACCGAGCGAGAGCCTCATTGTCATCCCGACCGGAGCGACCGGAGGGAGTGGAGTGGAGTGGAGTGGAGGGATCCCTCCATCGCGGCCGCCACCGCGGCCTCCGGTCGGATGACAATGGGAGGTACCGACTGTTGCGACTTCCGGTCGGGTGACAGAGCTAGGGGAATCGCTCGGCGAGCCAGCCCTCGATGGCCTCGCGGGTCTCGTCGGGCGTCTCGGTCAGCGGCCAGTGGTTGGCGGCCAGGTTCCCGGTCTCGGCGTCGGGAAAGCCGGCCAGGATCCGCCGCGTCGTCTCGATGTCCGCGAAGCTGATACCGCCCGACAGCAGCACCAGCACCGGACAGGCGATCTCACCGAGCGGCGGCGGCTCGTTCGAGGTCGCCACCATCTGTCGCAGGTAGTTCGCCGTCGGCATGTGGGCGAGGATAAGGCCAAGGGCGCTGTAGCGCTCGGCGATGACCTCGAGCGCCTCTCCCGCGGCCATCGCCTCGCGGGTCTCCTCGTCGAGCCGGTGGAGATCCCGGTCGGGAATGTGCCTCCGGCGCAGGCCGAGACGGTTGAGTCCCGAGATCAGGGCGGCGGCGCCTCGCACAAGCCAGATATTGCGCGCGAAGAGGCCCTGCCTTCCTCGCAGAGCCGACCGGAACACCGGATCGAGGAGACAGAGCCCGGCGACCCTCTCCGGCGCCCGGTGCGCCAGGCTCAGACCGATCTGGGCACCGAGGCTGTGCCCGACCACGACCGCCCGATCGACGGTCTCCGCATCGAGGATCTCAAGCAGGTCCCGGCACCAGATGTCGATCCCCTGGCGGGTGCGCAGCGTCGAGGCGCCGTTGCCGCGCAGGTCGGGCCGCAGGACGCTCCAGCGCTCCGTCAGGTGCGTCGTCTCGACGAGCTCGGACCAGCGGGTGTGATTGCTGGCGGCCCCATGGACGAGCAGCAGGGCGCGGTCCGTCGCCGGCTCCCTGTCGGGTCCTGTCTTCCAGTAGGCCAGCTCGGCGCCGTCCCGAGCGGCCAGCACGGTAGGAGCGTGCGCGCCGGTCATCCGGGCCCGGCTCCTCTCACGTGCCCTCACGAGGATGCGGCGAGTCCAGTATCAGCTCGACGTCGTCACGCTCGAGATGGGCGGCGACTGCCGACGCCTCGCTCTCGACCGGCTTCAGGTGAGACGACCGCCAGCCGCTCATCGGGGTGATCGTGACGACCACCCGCCGGGCCATCACCCGATGCGTCCAGGTAGCGACGAACCGTCCGCGGGCGATCACGGTCGCCGCGTTCACACCCGCCTTGCGCCAGACGAGGGGGGTCTCTTCGAGGTCGGGCACGACCCAGGACTTGTCCTTGTGGGTCATCGTCTGCATGTCCCACTGGGGCAGCAGGCGAACGGGCCACGCGCTGCCGGTCCGCGGCGGCGTCTCTGCGAGCACTCCGAGGTCCTCTTCGAGGGCAAGCAGACCCCGGCGTTCCCCACAGATCACATCGACCAGCTCAGGCTCCAGGCGCTCGAGCCAGGTTCGCGCCGTCGCGACCTTCGAACCGAAGAAGTGCGCCAGGTCGGCCGGAGTAGCCGGCGCGAAGGCCTGTAGGTAGCGACGGGCCAGGACCGTCGCCGCCTCGAGCGACCCGGGCTCGCTCCATGCGAGCTCGGGAATCCACCGCCGGCGGTAGGCGTAGGCCTGCTCGGAGCCCCGCTTGTGAGCGAAGCAGACCTCGCCGTCACGCGCCAAGATCCAGATCAGGCGAGTCGCCGCGAGCCGCTCGGGTGCCGCACCCGCTCCGGGGTGGGAGGCGACCTCGTCGAGGTAGCGGCGCGGGATCAGGTCGAAGAGCTCGCGCCGGTATACGACCTCGTCAGCGGCTTCGAAGGCCTGCCTCGCCAGAGCGACGTCACCGTCGCGCGGCATGCCGCCACGCCGACCGCTCCGGTACCACTCGGGCAACGCGGCAATGACCCACGGCCAGTCGTCGACGCTGTAGACGTGGAGGGTGTCGCGTTGTCCCCAGGTGCGCACCAGGCCTCGTGACCCCGCGTCGAGCAGGGGTCGGCGCACCTCCGCCGCCGTCGGCCGACCGGCCGTACGTTGGCTGAGGGCCAGGAGCGCCGGGCTCTCCTGCTGCGCCTGAGCGCCCAGGATCGCCCTCGCCGCCGCCTCGAGGTCGACCGCGCCGGGCCCGGCGAGATGTGAGCGCCGGGCCCTGAAGAAGAGGGCCTGCTCTTCATCGATCTCGATCTGGGGGCGTGTCGCGGTCGCGGCGGGGTCGCTCATGTCGGCCGGTCGCTACTGTAGCAACCGCGCCAGACCGAAGTCCGGCCCTGTCCCCGCGTCGGGTGGCCCGCAGGTAGCGGGGGCGCGGGGACAGGGCCGTGAACGAAGTGAGCGCCGTACCCGTCGGCCCCTACCAGTTGTCGGGATGGTCGGCCGTGGGCCCGTAGGTGCGCGGAACCTCGACGCCGAGCATGCGTAGATAGACCGTGAGCTGACCGCGATGATGACTGACGTGATGGATCAGAATCGAACGGATCGCGGCGTCGCGCGGAGACGACATGATCTCTTCGCCGCCGGCGCTCATCGACCAGTCGGCGGACATGAAGTCGTCGTCCCGACCGCCGAGGAAGCCGACGAAGCCGGCGGCGTTGGTCGCGTGCGCCTCGAGCAGTGCCTCCCGGTCCTCGGGCACGAAGGGAACGTACTCACCCATGTCGGAGAAATCGAAGCTGTCGGTGCCCATCGCCTCGATCCAGGAAGGGGCTTCGGCGATGTGACCGGCGAGTTGTGCCAGGGTCATCGACTTCTCGTGAGGCTTCCAGTCGTAGCTCTCCTCGGGAACCGCCTCGAGTACCGTGCGTGAATAGGACGACTCCATCTGGAAGTCCCGGATGATGGCTTCGGCGATCGTCATGCTTCGTCTCCCTTCTGCTCGTTGTCTCGTGGCTGGTAGGCGCTCCTCGATGGCGCCGTCTCACAAGTGGTGTTGGCTGGCTTCTTGCGACGAGGATCGACTCTGATCGGGCCTCCTTACTTACGCCTCAATTACGCCCTAGTGTAGGATGCGCGGACCCCAACTGTCAAATACCTCCGAGAGAGGGTCTCTCATGCGTCGACTCGCACGTACCGCCACCGGTCTCGCCGCCATCATCGCCCTGTGCGGGGCGGCGCCAGGTCTGGCTGACACCGGTTCCTGGGCCACCTTCCGGGGTCCGTACGGTACCGGAGAGGCCGAGGGCCTGCCGCCGGGCGACGGCCCGCTCGCTCTCGAGCTCGCCTGGAAACGCCCGCTCGGCAGCGGCTACTCGGGGATCTCGGTCGCCGGCGACAGGCTGGTGACGACCTTCACCGACGGTAGGGCCGACTTCGTCATCGCTCTCGACGCCTCTTCCGGCGACGAGATCTGGCGATACGAGCTCGGACCGATCTACAAGGGGCACGGAGGCTCCCACGATGGGCCGATCTCGACGCCGGCCATCGCCGGAGGGCGAGTCTTCGCCCTCGACCCGACCGGAAAGGTCGTCGCTCTCGCCCTCTCCTCGGGGAAGGAGATCTGGGCGAGCCACCTGGTCGACGACTTCGGCAGCGAGGCTCCCTTCTACGGATTCGCCTCTTCTCCGGTGGTCGTCGACGAGACGGTGATTCTCCAGATCGGTGGTGACGCCGGTTCGGTTGCGGGGTTCGACGTCGCCTCGGGAACGCTACGCTGGCGCACCCTCGAGGACGGCGTCGCCGCACAGTCACCCATCGTGGCCGAGCTCGCTGGACGCCTTCAGGTGCTGGTGATGGGAGAGAAGAAGCTCGCCGGCATCGATCCGGCCGACGGCACCGTGCTGTGGGAGTTCGAGCACGGGGGCGAGGGTGGGCCAATGGGCGCCATGACGCAGTCTCCGATCCCGCTCGGTCGTGAGCGCGTGTTCATCAAGTACGACGACCCGTCGTCCGCCGTGATCGAGCTCAGCGAAGTGGATGGCGCGCTCGGCGCCTACCGGGTGCACGACAGCCGTGGCATGGCGCGCAGCTACAGTCCTGCGACCCTGTCGGGGGACCACGTCTATGGGTTCACCGCACGGTTCCTCAGCGCCGTCGACCCGGCCGACGGCAAACTCCTCTGGCGCTCGCGCGCCGTCGGCGACGGATTCCTGATCTCGATCGGCGGGCAGCTGGCGATTCTGGAAAAGACGGGTGGCCTCCACCTCGGCACGGCGAGTCCCGAGGGATGGAGCGAAACGGCGAGTCTCCACCTCTTCGACGACCTGGCCTGGACACCGCCCAGCTTCTCCGCCGGCGCCCTCTACCTGCGAAGCCTGGGCGAGATAGCACGGGTCGATCTGGTGCGGACCGAGACGGCGATAACCGCCTCGACCGACGAGAGCCTGCCCGCGGCGCTCGCGCCCCTGGCGGCAGCGATCGCCGCGTCCGGCGACGCGTCCGGCGAGGTCGATCGCTTCCTCGAGGGCCGCTCGCTGCCGATCATCGACGGCGACAGCGTCACCTTCCTCTGGCGCGGCAAGGCCAAGGACGTGGCCGTCGCCGGCGACATGATCGGCATGCGTCGCGAGGAGCCGATGAAGCGTCTCGAGGGCACTGACCTGTGGTGGTGGAAGACCGAGCTCGATTCGAGAGCGCGCATCAGCTACCTGTTCTACCCGGACCTCCGGCCGACCGTCGACCCCAGCCACAACCGGGTCGTGACCGCGACGATCCTCGGTCCGGACATGAACTGGAAGCGAGACAAGGCGGTCCGGATGTCCTGGTTCGCCATGCCCGAGTGGCCCGGCCGTGGCGCCGGAGCGGCGTCAGCGACGGGCGGCGGCGGACGAGTCGAGACGATCGAGCTCCCGATCCAGCCATCTCTCCCGCCGAACGCTCCCGAGGGCGCCAAGACACCCGAGATGGTCAACGCCAAGGTCGATGTCTGGCTACCGCCGGGCTACGAGGACAGCGGCGACACCTATCCCGTGATCTACGTCCTCAACCCGGAGGCGCGGGAGGAGGGCCAGTGGTTCGCGACGCTCGACCGGGTCGTCGGCTCGTCGGTCGCCCCGGTGATCGTGGCCTTCCCGCAGATGCCGCAGGCTCCGGGTCTGCGCGGCTCGCTCGCCGGGCAGGTCGTGCCGCAGATCGACGAGCGCTACCGTACCCGGAACGACCGTGGCTCCCGGGCCCTGGTGGGCATGGGTTTTCCCGGCTTCTCCGCGACGGTGAGAGGATTCTTCAGCTCCGAGATCTTCGGCGTCCTGGGCATCCAGAGCATCTTCTTCCTCGAGGGCAACATGAAGGATACTCTGCGCGGTGCCGTCGGCGACAAGACCGCCGAGACCACGCCGATGCGGATCTACCTCGAGTGGGGCCGTTGGGATCTCATCAGCCCGCACGAGGAGATGAACTTCCGCGCCTCCTCGAAATGGGCCTGGGACTTCCTGAGCGAGAAGGGCTACGAGCCGATCGGCGGCGAGATCTGGGACAGCACCGACCACGCCTCGTGGGCGAATCGCACGGGGATCATGCTCGAGGCGCTCTTCCCGATCTCCGGTGAGGAGACCTCGGCGCCCAGCGGCCTGTCCGCGTGGCAGACGAGCCCCTAGCCTGCATTATTCACCAGCCTCCTACTGCGCCTCCGGATCTACCCGTGTCTACTGCGTTGCGCTCGGTCACGCTCCTCGACGTATCGCAGCGGATACGCCTGCGGGGCCCTCGGTCGCGCGCCTTGTATCCACGGGCATCTACGGCGGCTCGCTACGGAGCCTGGTCAATAATGCAGGCTAGCAGGGCTCAGAACGGAAAGATGTTGCTGCCCGAGTTGGCCCCGGTGAGCTCCCAGCGAACCGGTGTCTCCCAGTCGTCCTCGACGTCCCGGCGGAAACGCAGGGTCGCCAGACCTCGTGCCGCGTCGAGCGTCGAAGCGTCCTGGCGCGCGATCCGCGCCAGCACCAGCCAGAGGTCGTAGAGAGGCGACGGCCAGCCGCTGCCGAAAGGCGTCCGCGCCAGAAGAGTGGCGAACCGCTTCCCGAAACGACGCCACTGCTCGGGCAACCTGTCGCGATGCGCCCGCTTGTGGGTGCCGACGCTCTGCTCGAGCTTGTCGAAACTCGACGAGCGATCCATCAGCAGACGGGTCAACTGGGTGTAGCGGCCGGTGTCGGCGTCGGTGACCAGGCTCACCCTGTAGTCACGCCCGGCGATCGCGACCTTCAGAGGGTCGTCGCCGATCACGCGATAGAGATCGAGCCCGCGCGTCCAGTTCTCCTGGAACCGGGGATGCTCGAGGACCCGGGCGAGGAGCTGCCCGGTGTACGGCTTCGACCGCCCGACCGAGCCGGCACGGCGCGGTACCAACCGCTCGTCCAGCCAGCGGTGTCCGGCATTGAGATAGTCGGCATTCCACTTCGCCTCGACCTTGTCGGCCAGGAGAGTCTTCGGCGCGTCGGCGCCGAAGTTGATCGAGAGCGAGAACTCGGTGAGCAGCGGGTCGTCCTCGGCACGGGCAATCGGAAGCGACCTGTGCGCGTCGAGGAAGCCCAGGTCCGTCAGCAGATCACCCAGCGCGTCGATCTCTCCGGGGAGTGTCTTGTCGTCCTTGCGCGAGTAGACGACGCGTAACTCCTGGGCCGCCACCCCTGAGTAGGGCGCCTCGAGATCCAGTCCCGGGCCGCTGAGCCGGCTGGTCAGCCATACGGCCAGCTCGTGGTTCCCCGCGTAGGCTCGCTTGCCGCGGTTCTCGAGCCGCCGGATCGTGCCGGTCGAGTAAACGGCATGGCGGCTGGTGTCGCCGTTCTGCTGTCGCAGTCGCACCACGTCCTCGTCGACGCGGATCGTCCGACGCCTCCGGTCGACACCCAGCAGGGTGAAGAAGCTCGACAGCGACGTCGAGCGGATCCGGCGGTAGGAGAACACCGAGTCCCGCAGGCGGTAGCCGATCTCGTCGACGTCGTCATCCTCGTCCGGCTCGGGCAGGCGCTCGAGCAACTCCTTGGCCGACAGCGTCGCCAG
Source organism: Candidatus Multivoradales bacterium (assembly GCA_965223875.1). Taxonomy (GTDB): domain Bacteria; phylum Acidobacteriota; class Thermoanaerobaculia; order Multivoradales; family JAHEKO01; genus CBDCXS01. The sequence goes on from OZ245024.1 coordinate 2,405,250, forward strand.
CGCGTCCTCGACCGCCTTGCGCACCTTTCGGCGCTCGGGGTCGATCTCGAGGTCGAGAACCGCCGCGCGCTCTGTCAACCGGCTAATCTCGATCCCCATCGAGAAGCCGACCTCCCCCTGGAGGGTCTCGATCGCCCCGCGCAACCGGCGCTCGATCCGCTGCTTGCCGGCGCGGAGCCCGACCAGAGCATTCGCGAAGCGCCGCAGGCTGGCCAGATCGTCGTTGTCGAGGCGGTTCCAGACCTTGCCGGTGAGACGCTCGACCAGCGAGCGGATCCTGGCGCCCGCCTTCTTCTCGAGCGCGTTGCGCAACTTCACCGTCGTGGTCGCGTTCTCTTCCAGCCAGGCGATCACGCCGTCGACGCCGGCGTTGCGGGTGAAGGCCTCCAGTCGCGCAACGGCCTGGGCGCCGAGACCGTCGAGGACTTCGAGGATCTTCGTCGCCAGGGCCTTCGCCTCGCTGATGAGCTCGGCGGCCCGTGAGTCGAGCACGATCTCCTCGATGCTCGAGCCGCTCAGAAGCTCCAGCAGGTCGATGACCGGCGCGAAGTCGGGTCCGGCGACCTGTCGCAGGACATCGTCGAGGTCATCGGGGTCGAGTGCCGCGATCGTCTCGAGCGCGTCGCGAGCCGGTGAGCCCGGCCCGAGGTCGAGCCTCCCGAGGGCCGAGGCGACGAAACTGCGCACCTTCTCGTCGAGACCGCGGTAGGCGGCGACCAGCTCAGCGGCATCGGCGACGAAGGGCTCGACCACTTCCCAGGGAAGCTCGTCGATGAGCGCGCCGGGATCGACGTAGTCGACGATCAGGTCGGCCAAATCCGCTGAGATCCGGGAACGGATCGCCTCCCACTGCTCAGGCGTCTCGGCCTCGTGGATGCCGAGCGCCTCGACCTCTTGCAGGGCGCCGAAGAGCCGTTCCACCGGATCGAGCTCGAGAATCCGGTCGAGGAGCGCCTCGAATGTCTCACGGCCGGCGTTGTAGCGCGCGTGCACCGCGAGCTTCGCGCCCAGGGTGAGCCCACGCCGGTGCAACCGCTGCATGCGGACCCGCACCCAGTCCGGCTCGGACGACTCCACGTTGACCCGTCCGACCGCGAGCTGCATGCGCTCGTAGAGAGACCAGCCGAGCGAGGCGGAGACCGTCGCCTCGGCGTGCGCCTGGATGGCGAGCGAGAGCTCGTCGAAGATGTCGACGACCTCGGAAACGTCGAACTCCTGGCCAGCCTCCGCCTTGAGACCGAATGCGAGCTGGAACCTGGCGTCGAAGGTGTGCAGCTCTCCTTCATCGATGGACCGCAGGTCGACGAGCTGCGGCGGCCGGGCGCCCTCGAGCAGCCTGCCGATGGCGTTCACCTTGAGGACGGAGCCACGCACCGAGCGCAGCAGGCGGTAGCGCTGTTCTCCAGAGGCCGCGGCGTTGGCGGCCAGGCTCAACGCCTGCCCCACGGGTGCTCGCAGCGCCGTCGAAGCCCCGGCGCCGATCGACAGATCGAGCTCGGGGAAAGCACGATCCCCCGGTGGAACGGCGAGCTCCGGAGTTGGCGCGCTTCCCGGCAGGGAGGACGCTCCGGCCGCCGCTTCCGATGCCTCCCACTCGAAGATCGGGACGGGCTCGCCGAGCGCCAGGATCCGCACCCCGGCGCCGATGCTTCCGTCGACGGCCACCGGGAGGTCGCCGATGCGAGATCTCGACACCGCGAGACGCCTGCGGATCGGTGCCAGGGGTGAGGTCCCCACCCGCCCGGTGACATTGCTGACGAAGTCGATCTTGCGTGTCGCCCTGTCGAAGAAGTGCTCCAACCTCGTCGCCATGTCGGCCTCCCTTCAGTCGCCCTAGTCTACGGCTCCCGAACGGGAGACCCACTGCGCCACCCGCTCGGGGGGCAGAGAACTACCCGATCGCCGGTGGCGGCGGCACCCGGCGGTGCCCGACAATGGACCTTGGAGCCGTCCGTCGCCACCACGTCCCAAGGAGGTTGGCCATGCTCAGATTCGAGACGGTCCTCTGCCCCGTCGACTTCACGCCGCTGTCGAGGTCGTCGCTGGCCCTCGCCATCGAGGTCGCGCGCAAACTGCGCTCGAAGCTGGTCCTCGAGCACAACCTGACCACTCCTCCACCCAGCTCCCTCGGTGTCTCGTGGATGTGGGAGGAAGAACAGGACAATCCCCTGGAGGCGAAATCCGCCTGGGCCACCGAGCAGCTGCAGGAGCTCTTCAAGGAGATTCCGGACGATCTCACCTACGAGGCCAAGCTGACCACCGGTCCGCTCGACGAGGCCCTCGAGATCCTCGCCGAGGAGCTGCCGGTGGACCTCATCATCATGGGAACCCACGGACCGGGCGGCGGAGAGCGCGGCTCGCTCACGGAGAAGGCCATCCTGAAGGTCTCCTGCCCGGTGCTGACGATCGGAGAGGGCTACGATCCGGGGTCCGTGATGGCGGCGCTCGAGGGCGACAGTCCGGAGTCGATGCACGTCGTCATTCCCTACGACTTCAGCCGCCGCGCCGAGGCCGCGCTCGACTTCGGCCTGACGCTCGGCGAGCGCATGCCGCATCACCTCACCCTGGTCCACGTCGTGCCGGACTCCCACGGCCGGCACGGAGACGAGAAGACGGCGACCGCGGTCGAGACGGCGAGTATGTCGCTCGAGGCGTTGGTGCCCGAGGCGTTCGCCGATCGGATGTCGGTCATCGTCCGCACCGGAGACGAGGCCTCCGGAATCCTCGCGGCGACGGAGGAGGAAAGGGCGATCTTCATCCTCATGCCGGCGCATGCCCGGAGCGTGGTGAGACGCTTCCTTTTCGGCAGCACCACCAGGAGTGTCCTCCATGGCAGCGACTGCCCGGTTCTCTTCCTGCCGCCCCGCTACTCCCTGGCCGCCTGAGGCGCCCAGACGATCGCACGGTCGGCTGGCCCGGCTCTTGCTATCTTCTGCATCGGGAGCGACCCACGCGGAAAGATCGGGCCGACTCCTGCTGTCAGAATGGCCGGGGAGATGCAAGTCAAGTCGTTCACAACGCCGCCGCAGCTCGCCTTTGTGGTGGGCTGTTTCGTGGTGAGCAGCTTCGTGGTCGGCTGCGCTTCGACGCAACCGACGCCGGGAGTGCCGAGCACCTCGCCGCAGCCGATACCGACGCCGCCAGCGGCAGAGCCGAGCCCGGAGGGCACGCCTCAACCCGAAGCGGGAACCGGCGAATCTCCGAGCGGCGCCGCGGAAGGCGGCTCGGGTGCGGTCGATGAGGGAGAGGAGTCGCCGGACGCCGCCCAGCGCGAGGCCGGTGGTTCGGGCGAGGTGACCAACTCCGCGACGTCCTCCGAAGGGGACAGTCCGGAGGGGGTCAGCGATCGCGGTTCGCGGACTTCGGGCGAAGAGGTCGCGGAGCTCGATCGCGAGCTCGACGAGTCGCTCACGGAGTTCGACGGCATGATCCACAAGGAGAACGAGGTCCTCGCCGAGAAGCGCTCCGAGGCGGCCGCCGCCGCGGCCTCGTCTGGCAGTAGATCGTCCGGCAGTCGATCGGGCGGCGGCTACCCGGCCTCCGGAGAATCGAGCGCCTCGGGCGCCGGGCGCCGGGGCGCGCGCGGTGAGGAGGACGAGGAAGGCTTCCTCTCCGGAGACGATCCGGGGGACACTGGAGACACCGAGGCGAGCAGGGGTGGCAACGCCGGCAGCGCGCGCCCGACCGAGAGCGGCGACGACACGAGCGCCGAATCGGACGACCGGGTCCCCGAAGACGTCGGCGACGGCAGCGACGACGACATCGTCGCCCGTCAGCTTCGAGAAGCCGCGATGGCGGAGGAAGATCCCGAGCTGCGTGAGAAACTGTGGGAGGAGTACCGGCAGTACAAGCGTTCCAGTGGGAGTGGCGACTGAGATGACCGGCCAAGCCAAGATCGTGAGATTCGGGAGCCGGCGCCATGCGGCCGGCCGCTGGCTGGCGGTCATGGCCCTCGGCGCCATGCTCGCCCCCTGGGTCGTCTCGGCGGCCGCTATCCAGGCGACTCACGAGATCCCGGAGGACGAGCTGCTCGACGTCGCCATCGAGGTTCTCGACCCGGGGATTCCCGACCCGGCGACCACGCCGCCGAAGAAGATGGAGGGGGTCTTCCCGGACCTGCGCCGCTCGGAGGCCCGCTACCTCCCGATGCGGCTCAAGGAGACGCTCGAGTCGACCGGGCACTGGGGCGCCGTACGGGTCGTCCCGGCGGGAATGTCGTCGGTCGACGTCACAATCCGAGGCGAGATCCGCGAGTCGTCGGGACGCGAGCTGGCGCTCAAGCTGGTCGTCATCGACGCCTCCGGTCGCCGCTGGCTGGAGAAGAAATACAAGAGCGAGGCCGACTTCCTCGCCTACGCGGACGAGGAGCTCACCGACCAGGATCCCTACCAGGCGCTCTACGACGAGATCGCCAACGATCTGCTCGAAGCGAAGCACAAGCTCGACCGGGACGACCTCGTCGAGCTGCGACAGATATCCGAGCTTCGTTTCGCCGCGGATCTGGCCCCCGAGCTCTTCGCCGACTATCTGGCGGTCAACGGCACGCGAACGCGCTACAAGGTCAAGCGTCTACCCACCGAGGACGACCCGATGATGCATCGGGTGGCGCGTATCCGCGAGCGCGACTACATGCTCGTCGATGCCCTCAACGAGCACTACGGCACCCTCTCCCTGGCCATGGAAGCGCCCTACGACGATTGGCGGTCGTACAGCTATGAGGAGCAGGTGGCTCTCGCCGAGCTCCGCCGACAGGCGCGGACCCGCAAGCTCCTCGGGGCGCTGGCTATCCTCGGCGCCTTCGTCTCCGACGGCGACAGCACGGCGGAGCGCGCCGCGCGCGACGCCGCCCTGATCGGCGGTATGGCGGCGATCCAGAGCGGCATCGCCAAGGGGCAGGAAGCCAAGATCCACGCCGAAGCGCTGGCGGAGCTCAGCGCCTCCTTCGAGTCCGAGGTCGCGCCTCTAGTCGTGGAGGTCGAGGGCGAAACGGTTCGGCTCACCGGAAGCCGCGAAGACCAGTACGCCAACTGGCGTCAGCTGCTGCGGCAGATCTACGCCGCCGAGACGGGTCTCCCGAGCGATCCGAACACCACCGCGGACCTCGCTGTCGAGGCTCCGGCGGACCAGTAACGACCTTGAGACTGTCGCCGCCTCCCAAGGTGGTCTCCCCGCCCGGTTCGCGGACCGATCGCCGGGGGGCCCAGTTTTCCCCGGACAGGAGGACTCCGGACGGGAGGACCCCGCACCGGGGCGCCGGCTACTGGATAACGATCGCCGTCTTCGCCGTTCTGGTCGCCGTCGCGATCGGCGTCTTCGTCCTCCTGCCGGACTGGGTCGCCAGCCGATCGACCACGACCGCGGCACCTGAAGCGGCCGGCGCCCGCCCTGAGCGAGCGGAGCGAGTCGAACGGTTCCCTGCCGGCCCCGATCCGGAGCCGACACCGATAGCGACCCCAATAGAGACTCCAGCACCGACCCCGGTGCCGACCCCGGCAATGACTCCGTCGCCGCCCGGACGCTCCGCGCCCGAGCCGGAGCCCATTACCGAAGCCACAGCCTCCCGACCGGAACCCATTGCCCCAACCCCTGAAGCTGCCGGCGCCCGCCCTGAGCGGGCGGAGCGCATCGAACGGGTCCCTGCCGGCCGTGCCACGGAGGCACCCGGCGACACCGAATTCTCCCGCACCATGGCGGCGGGGCTCGCGGCGCTCGACGACGGCGACCTCGGGAGCGCGAGACGAGCCTTCGAGAGAGCCGCCTCCCTCTCCCCGGAATCGCCGGAAGCCGCCGACGGCCTGTCGCGCGTCGCGGCAGCCGAACAGCTCAAGACCATCGCGGAGCACCGCCGACGCGCCGGGGCCTTCGAGGCCGATGAGGACTGGGGCCGGGCGAAGGCCGAGTACGCGGCTGTGCTCGCGCTCGACCCGGCGATCCGCTTCGCGCAGCAGGGAGAGGCGCGGGCATCCGAGCGCGAGTCGGTCACCCGTGCCCTCGACGAGCACCTGTCCCGCTCCGACCGCCTGTCGACGGAAGCCGTGCTGGAAGAGGCCAGGGACGCCGTCGAGCGGGCACGCCAGATCGCCGATCCGGGCCCGGCGCTGACCGACAGGATCACCCGGCTCGAACGCGAGATCGAGATCGCCGCCACGCCGGTCCGCGTCGTCCTGATCTCCGACGGACTCACCGAGGTGCTGGTCTATCGCGTCGGCCGTCTCGGACGCTTCGAACGACGCGAGCTCGACCTGCGGCCGGGCACCTATACGGTGGTCGGCGCCCGCCAGGGATACCGGGATGTCCGGCACCAACTGCGGGTCGCGGCGGATGGCTCGACCACTCCGCTCACCGTTCTCTGCAAGGAGGAGGTCTGAGCCGGCGCCTGGTGATCGAGCACGACGGGGATGCCCGGGAGGTCTCCCACGAGGATCTGCCGCTCACCGTCGGAGGTCGCGACGCCGACATCGAGATCGATGACGGTGGGCGGGGCGTCGAGGCCTGGATCGCGGCTGATGGCGACGATCTGTTCATCCAGCCGCCCGACCAGGCCGGCCGCGTGCGGTGCAACGGCGCGCCGGTCACCACGTCGCAGTGGCTCCGCGACGGTGACGAGGTCGCCGTCGGACCGTTGAGGATCGTCATCGAACGCCAGGAGGACGCCGGCGACCGCTTGCGAATCGAGGTCGACTCGAGCCCTCCGGACGAACCGCCGGTGCTCACACCGCCGCCCCGCGAGCACGTGGGAGAGCCGCCCCTCATCGTCCCGGTCGACTTCGCTCCCCGCTCTCTCGCCGCCGGCGGCGAGCGCCCGAGCCGGCTGCGCTGGGCTCTTCTGCTCACCTGGGTGGGCCTCGCCGGACTGATCGCGGCCGCCTGGTTCACGTTCAGCGCCCGCACGGTGGAGGTTCGCATCGAGCCGAGCCCCGACCGTGTCGCGATTCGGGGTCCGCTGCCCCGTCTGAGCTTCGCCGGGCGGTACCTGCTGCGCCCCGGCACCCATACCCTAACCGCCGAAAGGGAAGGCTACAGGCGCCTCGAGACGACGCTCGAGGTCACCGACGACTCACACCAGGTCCACGACCTGCGGCTGGAGCTGCTGCCCGGTCTTCTGGTCGTCGAGACCGTTCCCGCCGAAGGCGTCACGCTCTCGGTGGACGGCACGACGGTGGGCGTGACGCCGCTCGACGCGCTCGAGCTCGGGGCCGGTGACTACGCGCTCGATGGCGCCGCCGAGCGGTACAGGTCCGCCAGCACGACGGTCTCGGTCGGAGGCGCCGGCTCGATGACCGAGGCCACCCTGACACTCGAGCCTCTCTGGGCTCCCGTCACCTTCGACTCGACGCCGCCGGGAGCCCGGGTGAGCGTCGATGGGGAGGAAGTGGGGCGCACGCCCCTGACCGCCGACGTCCTCGAGGGCGGCAGGGGGATCGAGTTTCGGCTCGACGGCTACAAACCCTGGCGGAGCACCATCCGGGTCGTCGCGTCGCAGGCCCTGACGGCTCCGGCGCCGACGCTCGAACCGGTGGACGGCTGGCTCACCCTCACCTCGGAGCCGGCGGGCGCGAGGGTCAGCGTCGACGGCAACTACCGCGGCGTGACGCCGCTCGAGCTCGAAATGGCTCCCGGCTCCGCGCACGAGATCAGCGCCTCGCTGGGCGGCTACCGGAGCGCCCACCGGAATGTCGACATCGCCTCCGGCAAGACCACCGAGGTACACCTCGATCTCGAGCCCGAGTTGGGAGAAGTCGAGATCACGGTGCTGCCACCCGACGCCGAGCTGTGGGTCGACGGCGAGGCGCGCGGCACCGCCGGCCAGACGCTCGAGTTGACCAGCGTCCCGCACGAGATCGAGATCCGCAGGGAGGGCTTCGAGACGGTGACCCGTCAGGTGACGCCGCGGCCGGGCTATCCCCAGGCGCTCGACGTGGTGCTCACCTCGACCGAGGAGGCCGAGGAGCAGGCCGCCGCGAAGCTCAATCCGCCATCGATAGGGACCTCCCAGGGGCAGGAGCTCCGACTCGTCCAGCCCGGGGAGTTCCGGATGGGAGCGTCCCGCCGCGAGCCCGGCCGCCGCGCCAACGAGACTCTCCGCGACGTCGAGCTGACGCGGGCGTTCTACATGGCCACCGAGGAGGTCTCGAACGAGGAGTTCCTCGAGTTCCGAAGCTCCCACCGGGCCGGCGCCGCGGGGAGCGAGTCGCTCGATTTGGACGACTATCCAGTGGTCGAAGTCACCTGGGAGGACGCGGCGCGCTACTGCAACTGGCTGAGCGCCAAGGACGGACTCGACCCCTACTACGTCGAGAGCGGCGGCACCCTGACCGCCGCGAATCCCTCCGGCACCGGCTATCGCCTTCCGACCGAGGCCGAGTGGGCGTGGGCGGCCCGTTACGCGGGCGGCACGACAGCCATCAAGTACCCCTGGGGCGACTCCCTGCCCGTCGCGCCCGGCTCGGGCAACTACGCCGATTCGAGCGCCCGGGCGGTGCTTCCGGCGACGGTCTCCGGTTACAGTGACGGCCATGCCGCGACCGCGCCGGTCGACAGCTTCGAGCCCAACGCCCTCGGCCTGTTCAATCTGGGAGGCAACGTCGCCGAGTGGGTCCACGACGTCTACTCCATCTACTCGAGCGTCAGCACCGACGTCGATCGGGACCCGCGCGGCCCCGAGGAGGGCGACTACCACGTGATCCGCGGATCGAGCTGGATGGACTCGACCGTCACCGAGCTCCGCCTGAGCTACCGTGACTACGGCGCCGGCCCCAGATCCGACCTCGGCTTCCGCATCGCCCGCTATGCCAACTGACCCAGCCATCCAACCTTCGCGGCTGGTGTCCGTTCCGGCCGTCTATCGAGGAGCAGCGAAGACAGAATGCGCAGACTGATCCGACTGGCCATCCTGACCCTCGTTCTGACGCTCGTGCTGCTGGCCGCGTCGGTCCTGGTGCCGCCGGGCGGCTCGCTGGCCGCCCAGGAGGAGCCCGAGGAGGCCCCGTCGACGTTCGTACCCACGGAAGAGCTGCCGGCCGATGCGGCCGTCTCCTTCCCCACCGACATCTGACCGCGAGGAGCGCATGAAGAAGAGCTACCCGGTCGAGTTCGTCTACCAGGCCCTGTCGCTGCTGCTGGCGCTGATCGTCGTCCACGCGATCTTCGTCGCGCTGGTGCGCCCGAAGGCGGACGCCATCCTGGCCGATCAGATCGCCCAGATGCAGCACGATCCCGACTACGTGCAGGAGCGATCATTGTGGGTCGTCATCCGCGACTTCGAGCAGGAGGCCTGTTTCGTGCTGATGCTCTGGGCGATCGCGATCATGGCCTACAAAGGACTGGCCGCTGCGCGCGAGGGCCGGCTGCTGCAACTCGATCTGGTTCCGGTAGCGGAGGGCACCCGGATTCTGCCCGAGGACGCCCGCGAGTACGCGCGGCAGATCCAGGAGCTCCCCGAAGCGCAACAGCGCTCGCTGCTACCACGGACGCTGCTGGCGGCGCTCCAGCGCTTCGGCGCGACCCGCAACATCCAGGACGTCTCGACGACCGCCCATGCCCTGTGCGACGCCGAGTCCGAGCGCCTCGACTCCGAGCTCTCGATGGTGCGCTACATCGCCTGGGCGATCCCGTCGATCGGCTTCCTCGGCACGGTTCGCGGTATCGGCGACGCGTTGGGCAAGGCTCACCAGGCCGTCGAGGGCGAGATCGCCGGCGTCACCCAGAGTCTCGGGGTGGCCTTCAACTCGACCTTCGTCGCTCTGCTGATCAGCATCCTGGTGATGTTCCTACTGCATCAGCTGCAACTGCGCCAGGAGCGTCTGGTGCTCGACACGGAGACCTATCTCGACAGCAACCTGATCGCCCACCTCCAGGTGACCGGGAGCGTCGACGCCGGCTGAGGCCAGCCCGATGCAGGTCGTCGCTATCGAGATCAACGACGTCGGGCTCCGAGCGAGCGTCTCGACCGGCGCCGTCGGCCGCCCGCTCGGCGAGCCGAGCCCTGGATACGCGCTGCTCGAGCGCCGCGACCTGGTCACCGGCGAGCCGGCCCGCGCCGCGGCACGCCTCAAGCCCCGCTTCGTCAGCCGGAACCACTGGGACCAGATGGACCTCGAGGCCGTCGGGCGCCCCTTCCCGGCCGGGCTGCGCAACGCCGATCTCGTGCACGCTCATCTCTCCGCCCTGTGGTCCGAGATCAGGGCCACCCTCGACGGATCGCCGGCAGTCCTGCTCGCTGTACCGCCGAGCTACCAGGCGAAGCAGCTCGGCCTGCTGCTTGGGATCGCGCGCTCCTGCACGATTCCGGTCACCGGAATGGTCGACGCCGGGCTCGCCTCCATGGCGGCGCAGGAATCACCGGGAGCGATCATCCACGTCGACACTCTCCTCCACCGGGCGGCTGCGACGCGACTCGTCGTCGACGGGAGCCTGCGCAGAGACGCGATCGAGATCGTCGACGACGCCGGCCTGCTGGAGTTCCAACGCCCTTGGAGCGAGCTCGTCGCCGCACGATTCGTCCGGGAGACGCGCTTCGACCCCCTGCACCGGGGCGAAAGCGAGCAGGCGCTCTTCGATCGGCTCCCGGCCTGGGCCGAGCAGGCCGCGACCGAGGGCACGGCGATCGCCGAGCTCGGCGGGCATTCGATCGAGATAGGCGCCGCCGAGCTTCGGAGCGCCTCTTCCGGGCCGCTCGAGGCGGTCGTCGAGGGCGCAGGCAGGCTCGGCGCGAGCGCATCCGCGGTCATCACGCTCTCCTCGCGCTGCGCCGCACTGCCCGGTCTCGCCGACCGCCTGCGTGAGGCCTTCGGGCAGGAGCCGCTCCGTTTGGCGGGCGGCGCGGCCACGGCCGGAGCCATCAGCCACCGGCAGGCGATCGAGGCTCCCGGCGAGCAAATGCCCCTCGTGCTCGAGCTCCCCGAAGGGGCCGCTCGTGGCTGAATCGCGCTCGATCCGGCGTTCGACGAACGTCTTCAGCCTCTCGTTCCTCGACGCGATGACCTGTGGCTTCGGCGCCGTGGTCCTGCTCTACATGGTGATCAACGCCTCGGTCGGCATGCGCGCCGGCGAGCTGACCGGACAGCTCAAGGCGGAGGCCGACCGGCTCGACGTCGAGATCCTCGAAGGGCAGCGCAACCTGGTCGAGCTGCGCAACTCGCTGCGCGAGGTCGAGCAACGCCACGTGATCTCGCGGGGGCTGTCGACGCGCCTGATCGAGAACATCGAGGAGCTCGAGATCGAGCTCGCCACCTATCGCGACTCGACGCTGGCGCAGCGCGAGCACATCAACAAGCTGATGGCCGACCTCAGGTCGCTCGAAGAGAGCACCCGGCGACTGTCGGCCTCCATTCCCCGGGAAGAGCCTGCCGGGGACCGTATGCGCTCGTTCATCGGCGACGGCGACCGCCAGTACCTCACCGGACTCAAGGTCGGAGGCAAGCGAATCCTGATCCTCGTCGACGCCTCCGCCAGCATGCTGGCAGGGAGGATCGTCGACGTGATCCGGCGTCGCAACCTGCCCGACGAGCGCAAGGTCCTCTCGGACAAGTGGCAGCACGCGCTGGCCTCGGTCGACTGGTTGACCACTCAGGTTCCGGCCGGGAGCCAGTTCCAGATCTACGCTTTCAACGAAGAAGCCTGGCCGGTCACTCCGGGCACGGCCGGCATCTGGCTCGACGGCGGCGACGCCAACGCGCTCGAGACCGCGGTCATGCACATGAAGGAGACCGTGCCGGGCAAGGGCACCAATCTCTACAAGGCGTTTCAGGCGATCTCCACGCTCCGCCCGCGCCCGGACAATGTCGTCCTGCTGGTCGACGGACTGCCGACGCTGGGACGCGGCGCACCCAAGGGACTGACGGTGACCGCCAAGCGTCGTCTCAAGCTCTTCGACGAAGCCTACGACGCGCTCGGCAACAGTACCCCGGTCAACGTGCTCCTCTACCCGATGGAAGGAGACCCGCGCGCCGCCAGCTCGTTCTGGCAGCTTGCCATGGCGACCCAGGGGTCGTTTCTGAGCCTCTCGGAGGACTGGCCTTGAGGGAGTCGAAGGCATGAGGCGACGCACCGACATCGTCGGGTTCGGCCTCTCGTTCCTCGACGTCATCTGCTGCGGCTTCGGCGCCATCGTGCTGCTCCTGGTGCTGTCGAAGATCGGCGAGCCCGGCGCCATCGAACAGTCCCGCGTCGAGCTCGACCTGCTGATCCAGCGGCTCAGCGAGGAGCTGCACGAGATTCGCGGCGAGACCAACGTGCTCGACCGTGAGCTGATCTCGAGGCAGGAGCAGCTTTCGGTCGAGAACGAGAAGATCGCCCGGCTGCGTGGCGATCTGTCGCGCATCCGCGGTGAGTTCGCGACCTCGACCGAGGAATCGGAGGTCGCCGACATCCTGGAGGGTCGGATGGTCGCCGCTCAGCAGGAGCTGACCGCGGAGATGAGACGCCTGCAGGCGCAGGCGGGTGCCGTACGACTCACCGACGACAACCTCGTCGGCGGTATTCCCGTCGACAGCGAGTACATCATCTTCGTCATCGACACCTCGGGCAGCATGCAGACCTACGCCTGGCGACTGATGATCGAGAAGATGACCCAGGTCCTCGACGCCTATCCGAAGGTCAAGGGCCTGCAGATCATGAACGACATGGGCCAGTACATGTACTCGCAGTACGCCGGCAAGTGGATCCCCGACACCCCCGGGCGCCGACGGGCCATCATCAGCCGGCTCCACGGATGGAACGTGTTCAGCAACTCGAGCCCGGTCGAGGGCATCACCCGGGCCATCCGGACCTTCGCGGCCCCCGACAAGAAGATCTCGATCTACGTCCTGGGGGACGAGTTCAGCGGCAAGTCGATCGACCAGGTGGTGACGACGATCGACCGCTACAACCGGCCCGACGCCCAGGGCAACCGGCCCGCGCGCATCCACGCCATCGGTTTCCCGGTGATGTTCTCGATCGGTGGTGTCTCGAGCTCTACCGGCGTCCGCTTCGCCACCCTGATGCGTATCCTCTGCCACCGGAATGGTGGAACCTTCGTGGGCCTGAACAGCCTGCGCTGAGACCGTCGGCAGGCCGGCCGGACTCGATCGCGGTCAGTCGATCGAGCAGCTCTCGCCGCGCATGTTGCGGAAGAACAGGTGTCCTTCGTACCCGCTCGCAGGCGTATCCCCTGCGATACCTCGAGGAGCGCGGCCGAGCGCAGCCAGGAGCCACGGGGAGAGCCGGCGGCGCAGTAGGACGCTGGTGAAGAATGCAGTCTATAGGTACGTGGGAGGAGACTTCGAGTGCCGTCTCCCGGTCAGGACCCGGCCGACCCGTTTGGTCTGGTGCAGTGCCTCGCGGGCACACATCTGTATTCCCGGAGTCGGGAACGCCCAGTTACCGAAGCGAGCCTTCCAGAAGAAGGTCACCGACACCTGGAAAGTCGGCACGCTGGTGATGTGCCACCAGTGAACCGGAATGAACAGCATCTCGCCCGGGTGGAGCGGAAAACGCATCGCCACGGCACGCTCGAACTTGGGATACCTCTCGAGGTCAACCGTTCCGGCCTGGATCTGCCGGCCATCGATCTCGGTGAACAATGGGCTTTCCTGGTACCAGCGTCGCGGGTAGAGGTACGGGTACTGATCCGGGGAGTACAGTGTAATCGTCTTCTCCCCCACGATCTGAACCAGGAAAGCCTCTGTCGTGCCATGGATGTGCCCAGGCATGCAGGTGTCGCAACCGATGAAGATCAGCGGCTCCCAGGGTGGCTCCAGGTCGACATAGCGACTGAGATCGACGTCGGGCACGAGCTCCGGCGAGACCTTCCGCAACGAATGCTCGGTCATGTAGTAGCGACGGTCGCCCGGATCTCCACTCAACAGGTCGATCATCTCGCCGAAGCGCATCTTCTTGTCTTCCCGATCGTCGTGATCGAGATACCAGGTGCGGAAATCGCCATCCTCGCGGAAGTGCACGTTGACTTCGGAGTCGCCGCCGACGGACTTGAGGTAGTCGGCGTCCCACTTCTCCATCGCACCCCACTTGTCGGCCACGCCGGTGATGACGACCGGCTTGTTGCGGTTGAGATAGTGCGTCTCGAAGTGCTCCCTGGACGGGGCTTCGAGTCGGTCGATTTCGAGGGCCGGGGACGTGGTCTCTCGGGAAGGCTCCATCATGATGAGATCTCCCTTGGAACTACCTTGGAACCAGATTGTCGTTACCCGGCCCTCCAAAGTAGCAATTCCGGCGTTTCGGGACGCCACCCCGCGGAGTTGCCTCAGCCATAGCCGACCCACCCGCCGGGGTGGTAGCGAATCAATGGCGCAAAAACGATCAAGCGCCTCGATCGGCCCTCGTACTACGCTGATGTCAAGATGACCGTGAACGGGATGAGGCAGACGACCCGCGACGACTACCGCGAGAGGATGCTGCGGGTTCTGGTGCACATCCAGCGGCATCTCGACGACGATCTCCAGCTCGAGGAGCTCGCATCGCTCGCCTGCTTCTCGCCCTTCCACTTCCACCGCGTTTTTCGCGGCATGGTCGGCGAGCCGGTCGGCCAGCACGTCCGCCGGCTCCGCCTCGAGCGGGCGGCGAGCCGACTCAAGCACACGGGCCACGGAATCCTCGACATCGCTCTCGAGGCCGGCTACGAGTCCCACGCCGCCTTCACCCGCAGCTTCCGCGACACCTTCGGTGCGTCGCCCAGCGACTTCAGGGAGGCCTCAAGCCTCGCGTATCGACTGGAGTCGGCGTCGGGAGTGCACTACGGCGACGAATCGCGCTTCGAACCGGTCCGATCGGAGGACCCTTCAATGACTGTAGAGATCAAGTCCATCGAACCGACCCGCATCGCCTTCCTGCGCCATGTCGGTCCCTACGACCAGGTGGCGAGCACCTGGGAGCAACTGACCGACTGGGTCGGACGCGAGTGCCTCTTCGGGTCCGACGTCCGCTTCTTCGGCATGTGCTGGGACGATCCCGAGGTCACACCCGCCGACAAGATCCGCTACGACGCCTGCGTGACCATCGGGGACGAGGTCGAGCCCGAGGCCGAGATCGGCGTCTCGCAGCTCGAAGGAGGTCGCTACGCCGTCGCGTTGCACGAAGGGCCCTACGATCGGTTGAACGAGACCTACGCCGCCCTGCTCGGGGACTGGTTCCCCGAGCACGGGCACGATCCGGGAGAGCCCCCGTCGCTCGAGTTCTATCTCAACGATCCGGACGGCACCGAGCCGGAGGACCTGCTGACAGAGGTCTGCATGCCCATCGGCACAGGGAGGCGACCATGACCACCAAAGAGAAGATCGATCTGTTCAAACTGCACAAGCAGGACTACGTCGCCCGGAAGAGGCCGACCCTCATCGAGGTGGGGGAAGCGTCCTACCTCACCGTCCGCGGCAGCGGCGCGCCCGGAAGCGACCTCTTCCAGGAGCGCGCCGGAGCCCTCTACGCGATGGCCTACACGCTCAAGTTCGAGAGCAAGTTCGCCGGACGCGACTACACGGTCTGCAAGCTCGAGGGTCTCTACGCCGTCGACGGCCAGAGCTCGGAGGATCTCGCCAGGCTGCCCAAGTCCGAGTGGAACTGGCGCCTGATGATCCGGCAGCCCGACTTCATCACCGACGACCACCTCGCCACGGCGCGGCGCACGCTGCGAGACAAGGGCAAGGAGGGCGACTTCGACGCCGCGACCCTGGAGACCCTCGACGAGGGCCGCTGCGTCCAGATGCTCCACGTCGGCCCCTACGAGGAGGAGCCCCGCACCATCGAGGTGATGCTCGAGCACGCCGCGGCCGAGGGACTCGCCCCGCACATGTGGCACCACGAGATCTACCTCAGCGATCCGCGACGCGTCCCGCCGGAGCGGCTACGCACCATCCTGCGCCTACCCGTCAGCTAGGGCCCGAATGCAACCGTTCTCCTTCCTCTCGTCTCGACCGGAGGTGAACGGAACGAGCCCCTTCTCCCTGACATCCAGACCGTAGGTAACCGGAGCGAGCCTCTTCTCCTTGTCATCTCGACCGAGGCGAGCGTCGCTCGGCTCTTCTCTTTGTCATCTCGACCGGAGCGAGCGATAGCGAGCGCAGTGGAGGCCACCTCGTCGTGGGATCTCTCCACTCCGGCTCGCTCCGCTCACCTCCGGTCGAGATGACAAGGCGAGTGCCGATACATCGATGATCTTCGATATAGTGTCGAGACCTTGACCACCCGGACACAGGAGCCGCGCCACGCGCTTGCAGACAGGATCGAGGCTCTGGCTCACCCACTCCGCCTGCAACTCCTGGATCTGCTGGCTCGGAGTGACGGCAAGCTCTGTGTCTGCGACCTCGAGGTCGCACTGCCGGTGAAGCAACCGACGGTCTCACATCACCTCAAGCTACTGAGGGAAGCGGGCCTGGTCGAATCCGAACGTATGGGTGTCTGGGCGTACTACCGAGTGAACGACGAAGCGGTCGGAAACCTGAGAGCCGATCTCGGCCGGTTCCTCGATGGTCTGATGTAGCGCAACAGAAACGGAGCAGACGATGAACGACCGAGAGCTGAACCTCGCGTTCGGAAAGTTCTACAAAACGGCGCGCTTCAACGACGTCCTGGAGCCGAAGACGACCCTGTTGCTCCATCTGGCGGTCGCCATGGCCGTCGGCTGCTTCCCGTGAATGGAGCACTACCTTGGCGTGGCCAGGGACGAGGGCGTGACCGACGAGGAGCTGAACGCCGTTCAGGCCGTGACGATGGCCGTCTCGGCAGGGCGGATCGGAGCCCAGCTTCGCGAAGTGAGCGCCAGGATGGAGTCCGATAGCGACGCGTAGGGCGCGGCAAGGCGACCGCCTGACCGCCCCTAGGCCCGGATCATCGTCAACAACATCTTGAACCGCCCGGTCGCGCGGACCGCGTGCGGCTCGCCGCCGGGCATCAGCAGCAGGTCCCCGGCCTCGAGCGCGTGCGGCTTGCCCGAGACCGTGATCTCGGCTTAGCCGTCGACCAGATAGACGAGGGCGTCGTAGGGCACCGTGTGCTCCGACAGCTCCTGGCCCTGGTCGAAGGCGAACAGGGTGACCGTGCCGGTCTCCTTCTTGAGCAGCGTGGTGCTGACTACCGCCCCTTCCTGGTAGTCCACCAGCTCGGCGAGAACCCGTGTCTCCTCGGATCGATCGTTCATCTCGTCTCCCTCCCTCACGCCGCGTCGGTCGGACGCAGATAGATGCTGCCCTCTTCGACGACCAGCTCGAACCCGGCGGCTCCCGCCGCCTCCACGAGCGCCGAACGGAGGATCGTCTCGACATCCGGCCCGTGCTCGAGGCGCCGCAGCAGCCCCTTGCCGGTCCGCTCGCCCACCGTCAGGGTCAGCTCGAGTCCCCGCCGCTTGCACAGGACCTTGCGCCCGTCCTCGAGCGAAGTCTTGAGCGCCTTCAGATAGGCGTCGACGTAGTTCACTCCGACGCCGGAGTTGTCCTCCCGATTCTCGGGAAGTAGCTGCTCGATGCCGGTCGGCTCGTCGATCACCCGGAGCATCATCCCCCCCTCCTCTGGTCGAGCAGCCGCCGAAAGAGGCGGATGTGCTCCGGCGTGCTGCCGCAGCAACCGCCGACGATGCGTGTCCCGGCGGACAGCAGATCGCCGAGACCGGCGGCCATCTCCTCTGGTGTCTGGCGATACACCACCTGCATGTTCTCGAGCTCCGGTTGGCCGGCGTTGGGCTGGGCCATGATCGGGAGGTCGGTGACCTCACGGTAGCGGCGAGCCGTTTGGGCGGCCTTCACCATGTCGATTCCGGTGCCACAGTTGAGCGCCACGACGTCGGCACCGTTCTCGATCATGAACTCGGCCGCCGCCTCGGGCCCGACGCCCATCATCGTGCGCACCTCGTCGCTCTCGCGCATCTCGTCGAAAGCCATCGAAGCGATGACGCATGGAGCGCCGGCGGCCTTCGCCGCGGCGAGTGCGATACCGAGCTCCTCGAGAGAGGTCTGGGTCTCGACGATGATGGCGTCGGCCCCGGCCGCGGCCAGCGCCCCGGCCTGCTCGGCGAAGGCCTCGTCGACCCGCTCGGCGGCCACATCACCGTAGGGCTCCATCAGGCCGCCGAAGGGACCGATGTCACCGAGAACGAAGCCGACCCCGTCGCCGAAGGCCCGCCGGGCGATTTCGACGCCCGCCCGATTGATCTCTACCGTCCGGTCCTGCTCGTCGTGACGCTCCAGCATGATCCGACTGGCGCCGAACGTGTTGGTGATCAGGCAGTCGGAGCCCGCCTCCACGTACCGCCGCTGGATGGCGAGCACACGGTCCGGATGGTCGATGTTCCACGCCTCACCGCACCCACCCGGCTCGAGCCCAGCCTGCTGGAGCTGCGTGCCCATCGCCCCATCGCCGAGGAGCGGCCGCTCGGCGAGAGCTTCGAGGAGTGTCGGTCGACCGGTCTCGGGCACGCCGCGTATCCTAGCCCGCCCCGAAAGGGGGGGTACAAATCCTCCGCCACTCTATTTGTACCTTTTTGCCCCTGTCCCCCTTTTGCCGTGGCAGCTTCACCTGCTTCTCAGGGCGCAGGGCGACAGCGAGCACCAGCTGCACTTGTCTCGCTCCCAGAGCGACTCGGCCAGTTCGCTTCGCTGCGTCATGCCGAAGGTGGCCAGGAGGGAGTTCTTGGGTGACAGCATGCCGGTGTCGAGCATCTCGAGCGGGCCCGGCAGCTCGGCAGCCTCCGTCCCCAGGAGCCGGAACAAAACCGGTTGGTCGGTCAGCGACCAGCCGTCGAAGCCGGGGCTGTAGCCCGGCAGGAGTCCGCGGCCGCGGCGGACCAGCTCGGTGCGCATCCACATCGCCCTCGCCGCGGCCAGATGCTCTGCTGCGGCGGCGCCGAACCGGTCGGCGAAGAAGGCCTCGTCGGGCCGGTCTTCGGCCCACAGCCGGGCGGAGTGATCGTCGACCTCCGATCCTGCGGTCGTGACCGCGATGGCCAGCTCCTCGCAGTCGGTCCGGCGCAGGCGGTCGGCGAGAGGGCGGCTGCGCAGGATCGCCCCGCCTTCGACCATGACGCGGGACTCGTCCACGGTCAGGATCTTCAACCGCCGGACGGCGGACCAGGGCCTCGCGTGCTCGTCGAACCAGTCGCGCGCCGCCTCGGCGAGCTCGGCCGGCCGACCCTCGAGGCGCGTCCCGACCGGGTAGCCGAGCAGGCGAGCCAGCTCTCCCGGGTCGACCCGCCTGGCCAGATCGTCGATCGGCTCGAGCACCCGGAGCTCACTCATGTCGCCGCCGCTCCTCCGAAGGGCTCGAGCTGACATCCGTCGACGAAGAGGTCGAAGAACCGTGGGTGGGTTTCGAGCTGCACGTGCACGACGCTCACGGCGAGCGCCTCGACCCGCTCCCGGGCCGCTGACGAGCAGAGCGCCATCACGGCGCCGTCGAGGGCGGCGTTGCCGACCTGTTCGATCCGGTCGTCGGAAAGATCGGGGATCAAGCCAATGCTCTTCGCCGCCCCCGGGTCGATGTGACGGCCGAAGCCGCCGGCGAGACAGAATCGATCCACCGCTTCGAGCTCGACGCCGAACCGATCGGCCGCGATGCATACGCCGGCGGCGTTGGCCCCCTTGGCTTGGGCGAGCTCGTTGACGTCGGCCTCGGTGAGATAGATGCCGTGCTCCGCGTCGATATCGAACCGCTCGACATCCTCGGTGAAGCGGCCCTGGGCGTTGAGCAGGCCGATTCGTCGTAGCTCGCTCAGCAGGTCGACCAGACCCGAGCCGCAGATACCGATCGGGTCGCCGCCGCCGATCACCTCGGTCGCGACGTCGCCTCCGGCGCCGATCCGTACCCGCTCGATCGCCCCATCGAGACCCGGGACACCGCACCGCACTCCCCCGCCCTCGAAGGCCGGACCAGCCGGGCAGGAGGCGACCAGCAGCCGCTCACCGTCGCCGATCAGAACCTCGCTGTTGGTGCCGATGTCCATGCAGATGGTGACCCCCGGGCCGTCCGCGACTCCGGTCGCGAGGAGGCAGGCCGCCGCGTCGGCGCCGACGTGCCGGCCCAGCACCGGCAGCGAGTAGAGGCGCGCCTCGGGATGCGCCGGAAGACGGAGACTCGACGCGCCGACCTCCAGGCTCGTGCTCCGGCGCTCGCCCCGCTCGAGCTCCGCCTCGGTGACCGAGGCGTAGGGGAGCTGACCGATCGACTGCACGTCGAGACCGAAGAGGAGGTCTCGCATCGTCGGGTTGCCGACGACCACCACCTCGTGGATCGAGCTGGCCTCGCACGGCAGCGACTCCATGGCCCGGCGCAGGTAGCCGAGGAGGACCCGTTGCAGCAGCCGCCCCGGGTGCTCGCCGTCGTAGCGGATCCGCGCCATGATGTCGGAGCCGCCGAAGCGCTGCGGGTTCTCGAAAGACCGGGTGGCGATCGAGCTCCCGGTCTCGAGGTCGACCAGTCGCAGCACGACGGTCGTCGTGCCGAGATCGACTGCCACTCCGTGGTGTGGACCGTCGAGCGGCCCCAGAACCGCTCCGGCGCGATAGAGGGTCTCGCCGCGGCGCTCGTAAAGAGGCCGTTCCAGATCGACCGCCAGCCTCTCGGAGCCGGTCTCGATGCGCAGCGCTCCCCGCCGCAGGGTATGGCAGCGCACCTCGCCCTCCCCGGCGAGCCGAACGCGGCACGAGAGCCGGAAGCCCGGCGGGAGGTGCTCCTCCTGCGGCTCCCGGTCGCTCAGCCACTCCTCGCCCGACTCGATCTCGACCAGGCACTCGCGACACTTGCCCTGTTCGTGGCAGGAGGTCGGGACGAGGATCCCTACCGACTCGGCCAGCTGGAAGAGGGTGGCGCCGGGCCTGGAGTCGACAGCTCGGCCGTTGATGATCAGGCGTCCGGGCATCCGGTCTGAAGCGGCCGGCCTCCGTGCCGGCCGTTGTCGATCTGCGGGCGAACGGCCGGCAGGGGCGCCGGCCGCTTCAGTCCGGGGGTCATGGGCTCGCAGCGGCTTGCCGACCGGTCAGACGCTTGAACAGCTCGACGGCGCTTCCGGCATCGGCCGCGTAGCCGTCGGCGCCGATCTCGGCGGCGTACTCGTGACTGATCGGGGCACCGCCCACACAGAGCGGAACCTCGCCCAGCCCGGCCTCGGCGAAGGCGTCGACCACCGTCTTCATGTAGACCATCGTGGTCGTCAGGAGCGCGCTCATGCCGACGATGTCGGCGTCGTGCTCGCGGACGGCGCCGATGAACTGTTCCGCGCTGGTGTTGGTGCCGAGGTCGACCACCTTGAAGCCGGCGCCCTCGGCCATCATGCCGACGAGGTTCTTGCCGATGTCGTGCAGGTCGCCCTTGACCGTCCCCATGACGAGCGTCCCTGCGGAGGCCTCGTCGGCACGGTCGGTCAGGAGAGGCTGGAGAACCGCCATTCCCGCCTTCATCGCGCGGGCGGCGAGCAGCACCTCGGGGACGAAGATGCGGTTGTACTTGAAGTCCTCACCCACCACCCGCATGCCGGCGATGAGTCCTTCTTCGAGCACCTCGAGTACCGGACGGCCCTCGGCCAGAGCCGCCTCGGCGAGCTCCAGAACGGCCTCGCGGTCGCCCTCGAAGAGCCGCTGGTTCATGTACGCGTAGTCGACCATCATTCTCGTCTCAGTCGTTCGGAGGAGTCGGGAGGACGACGTCCCGGGTCTCGCATGTCGTCTCGAAGAGGGTCCGGATCTCGGCGTCGAGCACCGCGTCGATCGGCTCGACCTCGTAGTCGTCGAGCAGTCCCTCGATGACCTCGGCGGCCCGGGCGCGATGGTCCTTCGACCCCTGCATCTCCCACTGGTCCCAGTTGGTGCGATCGACCATCGGCCCCGGTAGGTAGAGCTCCTCTGGCCAGTGCTCCAGGGTGTGCTCGGCGGTCAGCAGATGGTTCTCGTCGAGCAGCTCGTCGATGAGCCCCCCGGTCGGCAGGTCGTCCTTCTCCTCCACCGGCCGCGCGAAGCGATGCGCGTGCGCGGCGAGCTCGTCGTCGAAGACCAGCTTCTCGAGGCTGAAGCAGTTGACGTAGTCGAGCATCCCCGGGCCGGAGACCGAGTTGATCCCGGCGAGAGCCGCCAGGAACATGCCGATACCGCTCTCGGCGCCCGCCTGCGGATCGTTGTTCTTGGCGTCCGACAGGCCCATGTAGGCCTGCGACGGCAGCTCCAGGCGATCGGCGATCTGCGCGTACCCCGTGTAGACCCGCAGCGCCTCGACCGCGCTCATCGGGTTGGTCATGAGCTGCATGTGGAAGCTCGCCGGCGCGCCTCCGAAGAGCACCGGCGTCCCCGGACGGACGGTCTGGGCGATGGTCAGCCCCGACAGAACCTCGGCCGTATGGAGCACCAGAGCGCCGACCGTCGTCGACGGCGAGATCATCCCGAGCAGCAGCACCGGCACGACCTCGACCGGAATCCCCCACTCGGCGCAATCGATGATGTTCTGCGCCGGATCCTCCGCCCAGCGCAGCGGCGTATTCGGGCAGCAGGTGAAGATCGCCATCGGTCGCGCGCGCAGGTCCGCCGGGCCGTCGCGGAACATGGACATGATCTCGCCCATCCGCGGCACTCCGTAGTGGGTGAACGCTCCCGAGACCACCGGCTGCCTCGAGCTCGCCAGGCAGAGATAGAGCCGCCAGGCGTCGGCGATGTCCTCGGGTACGTCCTTCGGGATGAAAGCGGTCGAGAGATAGGCGATGTTCTCGAGTCCGTCGGCGATCCTGACGTACTCGGTGAAGTCACCCGACGAGGCGTCCCTGATCTCCCCGCTCTCGCGGTCCATGATCCGCAGCGCCGACGAGGCCGGCACGAAGTGCACCCGATCGCTCTCCAGCCGGGAGTGCTCCTCGCCATCGCGATCGTAGAGCGTCAGACTCGACGGAGCCGACTCGATCGCGGTCTCGACGGCGGCGCGCGGAAAGGTGATTCGCCGGCTCGTTGTGTCGCCGACGAGCCCACCGTCGACGAGGCGGTCGAACGAGGGCCCGTGGTCCACGAGCACCCCCCGGGTCTCGAGGACGGACATCGCTTCGTCGATCACGCGGTCGATCAGGGCGGGCTCGAGGATCTCCAGGCGGGGCCTCATGTCGTGGAGTCTACCGAAGACCTCCACCCCCCGAGCGGCCGGCGGAACTGAGGTCCGGCTCCCCCAAGCCACCCAGTGGATATGATGTGCCCGTGCCCGAGATCGAGTTCTTCTGCACTCCTCCCCGCGCCGATCTGGCTCCCTTCGTCGAGGCCGTCTGGGGCGTCCGAGGCCCCGCCGAAGACGTCACCGAGGCTGTGCTCCCGAACGGCGCGATCGAGCTGATGATCAACTTCGGGCCGGTCCAGCACGTCGTCGGTCACGGAGATCGGGAGCTCCTCCAGAGCCACCGGCGTGCCTGGCTCGCCGGTATCCAGGATCGCCGACTGGTCCATCTCTCGAAGACAGGAGTCGATCATCTTTCGGTCCGCTTCCGCCCCGGCGGGGCGCACGCCTTCTTCGACCTGCCGATGGGCGAGGTCGCCAACTCGGTGGTCGAGCTCGACCAGCTGATCGGCACCGAGGCCGACGCCCTCCGGGACAGACTGGGTAGTGCGTCGAGCGACGCGCGGAGAGTGGACCTGATGCAGGACTGGCTTCTCGCGCGGCGCCACGTGCACCGCGGCTTCCCGAAGGTAATCGACGCGCTCGAGCTCCTCGGCGATCCGGAGCGCCCGACCAGCGTCGCGGCGATCTGCGAGCGGGTGGGTCTGAGCAACAAGCACCTCGTCGACCAGTTCCGGCGGCTGGTCGGGCTGCCGCCGAAGGTGATGGGGCGGGTCCTGCGCTTCCAGCGGGTCATCGATGCCTGCCGCGGACGGGACGAGGTCGACTGGCTCGACATGGTCCATGGGTTCGGCTACGCCGACCAGTCGCATTTGATCCGCGAGTTCCGAAGGCTCGGGAACGTGACCCCCTCTTCGTTCCTGGCCTCCCGGTCCGAGGACGGGACGAGCGTGTCGATCGGCTGAAGCGAGCCGGCGAGGTTCCCCGATCCCGCCCGCGACGACGGGCGTGTCAACGACGGGCGTACCAGGTAAGGAATATCCAATACGAGACGTCTCCCGGGGCGGTACAGTGCGCGCATCGAGTGAACTCCGCGAGAGGAGGCGACCATGCCGACGCCCGAAGAGATGGCCCAATCGATGCTCAACAACCTCGAGGACAAGACCGGCCACGCCATCGACCACTGGATGTCGATTGTGGCGGCGAGCGGCCTCGACAAGCACGGCCGGATCGTCAAGATGCTGAAGTCTGAGCACGGCGTGACCCACGGATACGCCAACCTGATCGCCCACGAGTCGCTCGAGTCCGCGGCCGCCCACACCAAGGCGCCCGATCTCGTCGAAGGCCAATACAAGGGCAAAGAGGCGTTGCGGCCGATCTATGACCGCATCGCCGAAGCGGTGGCGAGCTTCGGCCCGGACGCCGAGCTGTCGCCCAAGAAGGCCTATGTCAGCCTGAGGCGTGCCCGGCAGTTCGGCCTGGTGCAGCCGTCGACCAAGACCCGGGTCGATATCGGCATCCAGCTCGAGGGCCACGAGCCGACCGAGCGCCTGGAGGCGTCCGGCAGCTTCAACGCCATGGTCAGCCATCGTGTCCGCGTGACCGGGACCACCGAGGTCGACGACGAGCTCGTCGGATGGCTTCGAGAGGCCTATGACGCGGCGGGCTAGGCGCCGACTCACCGGCCTGCTACTACTCGCTGCACTGCCGCTCGTTGCCGAGGCCCCGGGCACCTGGTCGCCCGCATCCGCGATGCTCGTCTACACCTCGGGCGCCAGCGGCCACGCCGACCTCTGGCTCAAGGCGGGGCAAGACAGCGAGCCCCGCCAGCTCACCCGGCACGAAGCCCAGGACCACGCCGCCAGCTGGTTCCCGGGCGGCGAACGTGTCGCCTTCCAGTCCCTGCGCGACGGGCAGCGGGAGATCTACATGGTCGCCATCGACGGCTCGGCTCCGGTTCGGCTGACCGATCACCCGGCCGAGGATCTCCTGCCGGCGGTCTCACCCGACGGTCGCCAGGTCGTCTTCTTCTCCGATCGCGGGCTCGAGCACGGACCACGAGAGCTACCGGGCAACCTGTACCTGCTGGACCTCGACGGTGGCTCAGTCGAGCGACTCACCTCCGTGCCGCTCACCTCCACCTTCGGAGCGGACTGGTCGCCCGATGGCAGCACGATCCTCTTCGCGCGCGATTTCGGCGGAGACATCGATCTCGTCCTCCTCGATCTCGAGACGCGGCACGAGAAGCGCATCCCGGGACCGAGTGCCGCCGAGTACGGCGGCCGTTTCTCCCCGGACGGAAGGCGGATCGCCTTTCATGCCGCGACACCGGACGGCGAGTCTCGCATCGTCGTCGCGGGCGTCGACGGTAACGAGCGCCGTTTCGTAACGGCCGGTGCTCAGCACTACTACCCGAGCTGGTCGCCGGATGGCGTGCGGATCGTCTTGACGGGCGCACCGCTCGGCGAGGCACAGTTCGACGTCCTGATGGTTGGCGTCGAAGGCGGCGAGCTGATCCGGCTGGTCGCGACCGACGACGACGAGCGATCGGCTTCCTGGGCCATACGGTGAGCGCCCGGGAGAGCCTGAACCTCCTGGGGGCCGCCGGCCCCGGGACGCGGCCGGGTCCGTGCTTCGCTTACAATCCGCTGCAATGTCCCCTCGCGGACTCTCCATCGTCATCCCGACACTCAACGAGGAGGACGTTCTCCCCGATCTGCTGGGGAGTCTGAGACGGCAGGAGGGCATCGAGGCGGAGATCGTCGTCGCCGACGGCGGATCCACCGATTGGACGGTCGACATCGCCCGTCGAGCCGGAGCGCGCGTCGCGACCGCCGGCCGGGGTCGCGGGTGTCAGATGAACGCCGGTGCCCGCGAGGCGAGCCACGACCTGCTTCTCTTCCTGCACGCGGACAGCCTGATCGGCGATCCGAGGCTCCTGGTCGACGGGATCGACGCCTTCGAAGGCCAGCCCTCTCCGCGAACCGCCGGTCACTTCGCTCTGCGTTTCGTGCCCACCGACTCGTCGCTCGCCTTCCACCACTACGAGCAGAAGACGACGCTCAACCGGCGCGACGTCTTCGGCGGCGATCAGGGACTTCTGATCCGCCGAGTCTTCTTCGACGAGCTCGGCGGTTTCGACGAGACCCTCCACTTCCTCGAGGACAAGCGGATCGCCCGGAAGATCCTCGATCACGGCCGGATGGCGACCCTCCCAGGACGACTGGGCACCTCCACCCGGCGGTTCGCGGCCGAGGGCTTCGCGCGCCGGATGCTGCTGGCGGCGGTGATCATGGGGCTCGAGGACATCGAGTTCCGGCCCTTCTTCGAGCGCGTCGGCTCGATCTACCGCGAGCAGAGCGCGACCCGCCGTCTCGACGTTGCCCGCGTCTTCTCGGAGATCCACCGCCTCGCGGCCGACGAGTCGCTGTCTGCCTATTGCAGGGGTTGGCTCGGCATCGGCCGCTACGTGCGCCGGAACGCCTGGCAGCTCTTCTTCCTCGGCGACAGTTGCCTGAGCTACCTCTTCGGCACCTCCCGCCGCCCCTTCCTCGCCCTCCACGACCGGATCGTCGCCCCGCTGACCGATTTCACGCTCTTCAGCGGCCTGACGGCGGTTGCGGTCTGGGTCGGGTTTCACCTGACCTGGCTCTACTATCGCTTCAAGGACAGGAGCGTCACCAGCCAGCCCACGTCGGCCACCCCGGACTGAAGCGGCCGGCGTCCCCTCGAACTGAGGGCACGGCCTGCCGGCCGTCGGTGACCGATTGGCAACGGTCGGCACGGAGGCCGGCCGCTTCAGCCGAGAGGCGCGAGGTCAGTCGAGATCGAGGATGACCGGTGCGTGGTCGGAGGCGGTGATGCCGTCCTTCTTCTTGCGGTACTCGCGGTCGACCCCGATCGACGCCACGCCGCCCATGAGAGCCTCGGTTGCGAGGACGAGGTCGATCCGCAGCCCCATGCCGCGGTGGAACGCGCCCATCCGATAGTCCCACCAGGAGTAGACCTCCTCGTCGGGGTGACGCTGGCGGAAGACGTCGCGGAACCCCCAATCGAGCAGCGAACGGAATCGCTGCCGCTCCTCCGGCGTATGGAAGATGGTCTTGTCGGTGCCGTCGTCCTTCCAGCTGTCGATCGGCTCGGGACAGATGTTGAAGTCGCCGCAGAGCACCGTGGGACGCCCCGCGTCGTGCCGCTCCTCGACGTGCGCTCGCAGCGACTCGAACCATCGCAGCTTGCGCGGGAAGTCGTCGTGTTCGGCATGCTTGCCGTTGGGGCAGTAGACGGTGGTGAACGACAGGTCCCCGTCCTCGGCGCTGATCAGCCTCGCTCCCAGCGCGTCCTCGCCCGGAAGGCCCACCTGGGTCACCGTCACCGGCTCCCGACTCAGGATGGCGACCCCATTCCAGCTCTTCTGCCCGTGAGTGACGGCCTCGTAGCCGGCGGCGCGGAACTCGTCGTGAGGGAACTGGTCGTCCTCCATCTTGAGCTCCTGCAGACCGACCAGATCGGGCTGCCGCGCGGCGAGCCAGTGGAGCACGAAGTCGATCCGCGCCCGCATGCCGTTGATGTTCCAGGTGGCCAGCCTCATTCGTCGCCCAGCCCCGCGAGCAGCTCCTTCCACCGACGCCAGGCGTCGGCACGACCCTGCCGATTGGCATCGCTCGCATCGGGCGCCTCACCCGAGCGCATGAACCCGTGACCGGCGCCCTCGTAGATCACCGGCTCGTAGGTCTTCCCCGCCGCGTCCATCGCGTCCGCCGTCCCCTCGATCGTCGCGTTGACGCGCTCGTCGTCGCCACCGTAGAAGCCGTACACCGGGCAGGCGATCCGGGCCAACAGCTCGGGGTCGTCGGGAGCGGTGCCGTAGAAGGGGAAGGCCGCGGCCAGATCGTCGCGCTGGGTCGCGAAGTGGAACGACTGGCGCCCGCCCCAGCAGAACCCGGCGACCGCCACGACACCGTTGGCGGCGGGTATCGCGGCCGCGTAGTCGGCGACCGCGTGGAGGTCGGCCGTCACCCGCTCCTGGGTGAGCTCGTAGATGGCGTCGCGGGCCGCGTTGCGATCCGGGAAGTCACTCGTCTTGCCGCCGTCCGGTCCCATCCCCGAGAGCAGGTCGGGCGCGACCGCGATGTATCCGGCCTCGGCCACCTGGTCGGCGAGACCCCTGGCCCAGTCGTTGAGACCCCGGTTCTCGTGGATCACGACGATCGCCGGGACCTTCTCGGATGTCTCCGGGTAGACGACGAAGGTGTGGACCGTGCGATCCCCGCCCTCGATCTCGACCCACTCGTGGTGACGTGGAGACGTGTTCAGGCGCTCGAGAGCGGGATCCTCCTGCGCCCGCAACAAGGTTCCCGGAAACAACAGATAGACCAGTACCGCGGCCGGTGCGAAACGCTTCGCTCTCATTTCCCCTCCATTCGTCGCGCAGAGCGTACACGACAGGGCGGAGGCCTGCTCGCCGTGCGGGGCTCGCTCCCCGCGGGCGGCCTACCGATGCAGGAACGCCGCGACGACTCCGGCCACGATCGCGCCGAAGGAGTCGAACGCGCACTGTTTGAGCGCCAGGTCGAGCGGGAAGTTGGCGACCGCGTGGTAGATCAGGAAGATCGGGATGGTCGCCGCCATGGCGAAGGCGACGCCGAACTTCACTCCCTGACTCATCCAGGCTCTGCCCTCGTCCCAGCCTTCGCGGAACAGCCAGACGAAGCCGAAGGCGAGGATCAGGTGGGCGACGATCTGGAACATGAACTTCGACTCCTGCTCCTCGAGCGTGCGCATGATCGTCGGCGTCAACGCCTCGTAGTCACGGGCCAGCAGCATTCCGTGGTTGACGAACCCGGTCAGCATGGTCACCACGACGATCACCACGTAGGTGAGCCAGAACTTCTTGTCGAACGGCATATCTCCTCCTTCCGGGGACGGTTTTTCGTTGCGATCCTGCGGAGCGCTAGCCCTCCGGCGGCCCCTCGGGCATCGGCTGGCTCCAGGGCGGCTTGACACCGTTCGAGCGGGCATAGGCGATCAGCTGGCCCAGGTGCTCGTGGGAGTGGCTGAGCAACACCAGCAGCGCGGCCCGCTTCGGCATCGGCGGACCGAAGATGGTCACTTCCTCGTCGAGTGCCTCCTCGGGGAAGGTCGCGAAGACGTTCTTGGCATACCCGATGGATTCTTCGAGCTTCGCCATCACGTCGGTCTTGGCGGTGACGTTCGCCTCCCAGTCGCGCGCCATGGCGAAAGGGTTCTCCGGCATCTCGAAGCCCTCGGCCAGGGCGGCGCCGAACGACGGCGGCATCAACATGTTGGCGCTCACCACGTGCATGAAGACCTCCGAGGTCGACCGCACGCCCTCGGCGGGCCTCCAGGAGTAGACCTCTTCGGGCATCGCTTCGGCGAGTTGCATCAGCTGGCCGGAAACGAACTCGAAGTTGGCCGCCAGGGTGGCGCCGTAGACGGAACCGCCTTCGTGGTCATCGGCCAGCGCAACCAATGGCAGGCCGGCGTGGGCCAGGGCGAGCATCGCCAGGCAGAGAACGAGCGTGACTCGCTTCATCAGGGGTCTCCTTTCAAGAGAATGGTCCGGATTGTAACCGACGGGTTCCGGCCCTCCCGAACCGGACGGGTATGATCCGCCCGATCCCCGCCGTCTGACTCCTTCGCCTCCCCGATGCTCCGACGCACCCTCTACCCCTGCCTCGTGCTGCTGCTGGCGGCTTCGATGGCCGCGACGGGAGAGCACCGGGGGGCGTCGGAAACGCCCGGGCAGGCGTTCTTCGACTGGACCCGGATGCAGTTCTCACCGGAGATTCACGCCGGCCGGCGCGCGGCGATGGCCGCGGCGCTGTCCGATCCGAAGGGGGTCTTTCTCACAGCGAGCCGGGACGGGTTCTCCTCCGGCGAGACCTTCAGACAGCTCGACGACTTCCTCTACTTCACCGGTCTCGAGCTGCCCAACTCGCTGCTGGCAATCGACGGAGCGACCGGAGAGGCCGTTCTCTTCGTTCCGGCGCAAGACGCCCGGTTCACCAATCCCTCGCGGCGCAGCGACTTCCCGGGACGTGCGCTGGGTGAAGATCCGACCCTGGCGACGGTCTCGGGCATCGGCGACATCCGTCCGGTCGGGAACCTGGCCGAGACCCTCGACGGGTGGATCGCCTCGGGCCGGAAGATCTGGGTGAACGCCGGGCGGACTCTCGACCCCGAAGGGTGGTCGACCGACCTTCTGACGGAGCCGAGCGCGGAGCAGGGCTTCGCGATGCGGCTTCACATGAGCTACCCCAGCGCCAGAATCGAGAACGCCTTCCCGGCGGTCGCGGCTCTGCGCATGATCAAGGGTCCCGAGGAGATCGAGGTGCTCCGCCGCGCGGCGGAGATCACCTCGGAGGGGATTCGCGCCGCGGCCCGGGCGGTGCGACCCGGCATCGACGAGCGCACCCTCGAAGCCGAGTTCGAGGCCGAGCTCAAGCGCCGCGGCGCCCAACGGCTGGCCTTCGACTCGATCGTCAAGTCCGGACCCAACTCGCTATGGCCGTGGCGGATCCTCGCCGCCCACTACGACCGCAGAAACCGGACGATGATCGACGGCGACCTGGTCATCTTCGACGTCGGTTGCGAGCTCGACCACTACTCGAGCGACGTCGGCCGCACCTTCCCCGTGTCGGGTCGCTTCGACGACGGCCAGAGACGGCTGATCGAGATGGTACGAGAGGTCTCCGACGCGGTGATCGCCGCCGCCAGGCCGGGTCTCACCCTGGCCGACCTCCAGCGGGTCGCCGAGTCGAAGATCCCCCCGAACGAGCGCGCCTACATGCAGACGGGGCTCTTCTTCGGTCACCACATCGGCCTCGCGGTCGGCGACCCCTCGCTCGCCGACGCGCCGCTCGCCCCGGGCATGTTGTTCACCGTCGAGCCCTGGTACTACAACCACGATCGCCAGGTCGCGGTCTTCATCGAGGACGAGATCCTGATCACCAGCGACGGTGCCGAGAACCTGACCGCCGCCCTGCCGCGATCCGCCGGAGGTCTCGAGGCTCTCGTCGGGTCACGGCTCGACGAAAGCGTCGGATCGCAGTAGCCGGGAATCGAAGGTCACCACGCCCTCGCATCCGGCAGCCTTCGAGCGCTCCGAGATCAGCCAGTCGGCGAGATCGCCCTCACCGGCCGCGTAGCGCTCGAGAGCGGAACGGATCTGGTCCGACTCCTCGAAAACGAGCTGGCGAGCGCGCAGGAGTGACTCGAGCCCGGCGGCGATCTCGTCGCGGGTCTTGTCGTAGGCGTAGCCGAGGACCCACACCAGCTCGCAGACCACGATCCGGGAGACGAGGAGCCTGTCGTCGCGAGCTGACACCTCCTCGATGAAGCCCGCGGCGCGAGCCTGTTGCTCGGGGTCGTCGCCGACCAGGAACCTGACCAGAACGTTCGTATCGAGACCGATCACCTCGGCTCACCACTCGCGCCCCGACGGACGGCCTCGTTGAGCTCCTCCTGCGACCTCCTCGTCTCGACCGGCCCGAAGACCCCACGCAACGTCGCGAGATCGAGGGTGGCGGCCTCGACCCAGACGCGGCCGGAGGCGTCGCGGCGGAACTCGATGCGATCTCCCCGCTCGACGCCCAGATGCTCGCGGATCTCCTTGGGGAGGGTCAGTTGGGCCTTGCTGGTGAGGGTGGCTGTGGGCATTACCTTACTGTATATCATTTGCCTTACCTCCTGTAAGGAACAGATAACCTCGCTCCCTACACCTGAAGACGCGGAACGAGACGAGCTACGCTCCTCTCGCCACCGCCCCTGAAGCGGCCGGCGTCCCCTCGTACTGAGGGCATGGCCTGCCGGCCGGCGGCTGAGGTGTCGGCGACCACGGCCGGCAGAAACGCCGGCCGCTTCAGAAAGGCAGGTCGTGGGCGACCGGGAGCGAGACTCCCGGCCGAGATGACCACGGCCGGCAGAGGCGCCGGCCGCTTCAGAGGGGCAGGTCGTGGGCGACCGGCGAGCGAGACTCCAGCCCGAGGCGACCACGGCCAGCAGAGGCGCCGGCCGCTTCAGAGGGGCAGGTGGTGGGCGACCGGGCGAGATTCCCGCCGAGGTGTCCAAGGCCGGCAGGGGCGCCGGCCGCTTCAGAGGGGCAGGTGGTGGGCGATCGGGGGCGAGACTCCCGCCGAGGTGTCCACGGCCGGCAGGGGCGCCGGCCGCTTCAGTCAGAGAGACTCGAAATCAGGCGTCGTCGCGGCCGTGGTCGGCCCAGTAGCGCATCAGGCCGGCGAGGTACTCGAGCGAGGCTTCGAGGTTCTGGACGGTGTTCCACTCGAAGCGGCTGTGGTAATCGTGGCCGCCGTTGAAGACGTTGGGCGTCGGCAGGCCCATCTCGGAGAGGCGGGAGCCGTCGGTGCCGCCGCGGACCAGCTCGGCCTCGAGGGTGATGCCCATCTGCTCGGCGGCGGCGAAGGCGAAGGTCACGGCCCGGCGGTCGGCGGCCGCGATGTAGTCCTTCATGTTCTTGTACTGGTCCTTGACGATGATCTCGATCTCGGCGCGTGGATGCTCCAGGCGGGCCGAAGCGACGAGATTCTCGACGAGCTGCTTGCGACGCTCTAGGCCCTCCGAGGTGAAGTCACGCAGGATCATCTTCGAGCGCGCCTCCGAGACGTTTCCCGAGATCTCGATCGGGCAGAAGTAGCCTTCCCGGTCGACCGTCGTCTCCGGCGCCTCGGCGGCCGGAAGGCGGTCGAGGATACCGGCGAGGATGGTCACCGCGTTGGCCATGACGTCCTTGGCGTAGCCCGGATGGACGTTGACTCCCTTGACCTCGATCACCGCCTCGGCGGCGTTGAAGGTCTCGTAGGAGAGCGTTCCGGTCGAGGAGCCGTCGATGGTGTAGGCGATGTCGGCCCCGAGCCGCTCGAGGTCGAGCTCGTCGACGCCGCGTCCGATCTCCTCGTCGACGGTGAAGCAGATGCGGATCGGCGGGCGGGGTGCCTCGGGCGTAGCCAGCAGGTCCTCGGCAAGCTGCATGATGATCGCGCAGCCGGCCTTGTCGTCGCTTCCCAGCAGCGTCGTGCCGTCCGAGCTGATGACGTCGTGCCCGATGTGATCGAGCAGCGCCGGGCTACGGGCCGGATCGAGCTTGATGGTCGGGTCTCCCGGGAGCTCGATCACCGATCCGTCGTAGTCGCTGTGGATCAACGGCTCGACCGGACCGCCGGGCGAGTCCTGCGACGTGTCGACGTGCGCCACCAGGGCGATCACCGGGGTCGCCGCCGCCTCGTCCTCCGGCAGGGTCGACGGGAGCGTGGCGTAGACGTAGCCGAAGTCGTCCATCTCGGCATCGTCGAGACCGAGGTCGCGAAGCTCCTCGGCGAGCAGGCCCGAGAGGTCCTTCTGCTTCTCGGTCGACGGAGTCGTCGGGGAATCGCGGTCGGACTCGGTGTCGATGCGGACGTAGCGCAGGAAACGGTCGACGACGTTCGGGAGGGTCACTGTCACCTCGACTGGCACCTCGACTGGCACCTCGATGGGCACCTCGATGGGCACCTCGACTGAAGCGGCCGATGTCCCCGCCGGCCGTTATTGGCTGGATCACCGACGGCCGCCACGGAGGCCGGCCGCTTCAGATGGAAGCACCTGGACTGAAGCGGCCGGCGTCCCTGCCGGCCGTATCGGTCGGATCGAACCAGCGGCGTCCACATGCCCCTACAACAACTTCACGCGCTTGAGGATCGCGAGGGCCTCTTCGAACTGCTCGCGCGCCATGGTGACGTACTTGTGGGCCTCGTCGATGTAGCCGTCGGTCGAGGCGGACCAGACGCGGTTCAGATAGCGCTCGCCGGCGGCGAAGGGGTTCATCACGTCGGCGAAGGCCTGCAGGCCGAAGCTGTGGCGCAGGCTGTAGCGCGCCTGGACGAACGCGTCGAGATCGTCGGGGAACTCCCGATCGATGATGTGCCTCAGCTCGTAGACGTCCTCGTCGGCCTTGCCCTCGTCGAGGCGGACGACCTTCTCGACCACCGAGACCAGGCTGGACTCGATCACCTCGAGGTTGGTGCGGATGGTGTCGGCGGCCGTCGCCTCCTGGCGCTTGGCCGCGCGCGCCATTCCGACGCCGACCGCGCCGATCGCCAGCGCCACCAGGAAGTTGGTCGCGCGCACGCCTTCGCGCTGCTCGACGGCGAAAAACGCACCGGCGAGGAAGCCGACGACCAGGAGCAGATAGCCGATCTTCTTCATGCCGAGAACACCACCATGAGGGAGTAGCCGACCCCCACCAGCGCCTCGCCCACGATGAGTCCCGCGGCCAGCGGAATCCCGGTGTCGTCGGCGAAGCGGTGTCCGAGCCTGGCGTCGGAGACCTCACGCAGTACCGTGCCGATGGTGTAGGTGAGGATGATGTTGAACGGCAGGTAGAAGCCGAGGCCGACCATGATTCCGGCGCCGCCGACTCCGGAGGCCGAGAGCAGGGCTCCGAGTCCGGCGCCCGCCAGGTACTTGTCGAGCGGAACCTCCCCGCCGAGCACTCCCTGGATGACGCTCGCCAGCGCCTGGCCCTGGGGAGCCGGCAGCTTGTCGCTACCCAGACCGTAGGCCTCGTGCAGGATCACGATCAGGCCCATGATGAGGATCGGACCCAGCCATGTACCCATGAACTGCGCGATCTGCTGCTTCTTCGGGATGGCGCCGACGAGATAGCCGGTCTTGAGGTCGAGCATCAGGTCGGTCGCCTGCGCCATCGCCACGCACATCGCGGCGCCGACGACGATCGATGCCACCACGGTCGCCCGGTCGCTCATGCCCGATGCGACGAAGATCAGGATGGTGATGCCGATGAGGGTCATACCCGACAGCGGCGACCACTGCGTGCGGCCAATGCACTCGGAGAGCACGATGCCGGCGAGCCACACCCAGACCGTCCCGAGCACGGCCATGAGGATCATCCGCCAGGGCTCGATCTCGGGAACCGCGACCACCGCTGTCACCGCCAGCAGCACCACAGCACCGCCGATCCCCATGTAGAGGAACTTGATGGGCAGCTCGTCGCGCGAGACCGCCGACTTGGTCTTGGCCGCCTGCTGCATGCTGCGCACCGCCGCCACGACCAGCGGGAAGGCGAGCACGATGCCGGTCAGCGCACCGCCGATCAACATGCCGATGCCGATCGGCCGAAAGAGTTGCAGGCGCAGGAAGGTCGCTACGCCCATTCCGGCCGACTCGAGCTCCGCCGGCGAAGGCAGCAGTCCGCGGGCGCTCATCACGGGCGCCAGGAACCAGTAACAGATGTAGCCGCCGATGACGAAGAGCCAGCCGCCGCGACCGGCGAGATACGCCGTACCGATAGTGAGGAGTGACAGATACCAGATGCCGTTGGTGTACTCGGGGGCCCCGACGATGGCGCCGATGTTCCAGTTCTCGACCCCGCTCATGAGGCTCACCAGATGAACGACCGCCGACAGGACCGCGGCGCCCACCAGGAGCTGCGCCTTGCGAACGCCCGCTCCAGGCGCCTTGAGAATGGCGGCCGTGGCGATTCCACCCGGATAGGCTAGGCGATCGAAGTCGATCATCTGCTTGCGCAGCGGGATGATGAAGGCGATTCCCAGGACGCCGCCGGCCATGCAGGCCAGCACGACCAGCAGCCGGTTGAAGTCGGTATAGCCGAGGATGAAGATCGCCGGTATCGAGAACATCATCCCGGCCGAGGCCCCGTTGACCGAAGAGGCCAAGGTCTGATTGATGTTGTTCTCGATGATGCTGCGCCGGCGCATGACGCCGCGCAGAATGCCGAAGCCGAGAATCGCCGCCAGCTCGGAGCCCTCGATCGAGAAGCCGAGCTTCAAGCTCAGATAGCCGATCGACAGGGCGATGACCGAGCCGATCAGATAGCCGACACCGATCGCCGGCCAGGTGATCTCGGGATACTTCCCGTGACGCACCTCACCACTCATCGTAGCCTTCCGGTCTCGAGGTCAGCCATCATCGTTCGGGCGGGAACCCGGGGATGGTACCAGACCGTTGACGCTCGCGAACGAGACTCTCCCCACCACGGCATTGCCGCGGCGCGGATCGATGGCGACGGATCGTCCGGCTCAGTCGCGGTCGCGCTTCTTGTTGCGCAACCGCTGCGCCCTATCGAGCGCCTCGGGACCGAAGATCGGCAGGAAGAAGCCGTGCGAACGATCGTCCAGAGCGGGCCCCGGTGGATAGAAGCCCCAGGGGAATCCGCGGTTCAGCCCTTCACCGCCGAGAGCCGTGTCGTCCTCGCTGAGCGAAGTGCCGCTGCCGCCCAGGCCGTCGAAGACCTCGACCGTGAGCTCGTACGGACCCCGGTCCTCGCCGCATCCGCCGGACGTGGCCGTGAGCACCAGAAGCGTCTGCTCGCCACCCTCGAGGCAGTCGACGGTCAGCTGCGCGCAGTCGAAGCCGCAGACGTTCGCGGCCGTGCAGGACATCTCGTCGTCTCCCATGCCGTTGAAGGCCCCACTCGGCGAGTAGAGCTCGAAGGCGGGATCCAACGGCACGTCGCTGCCCGACGCCAGAGCGACGGTGTCCACCGAAACGGTAGCCGAGCCGTTGGCCGGACAGTAGAACGTCCAGGCGTCGACTATGAAGGGGAAGCTCGGTTGGGCCGGCAGATCTTCGTAGCGAGTGACCTGGTCGGCCGTTGCGGGCACGGCGACGAGCCAGCACGCGACGAGCACGAGGCCCAGCAGTGATGTTGCGGTCGAACGACGACGAATCAGGGTCTTAGACTTCCCCTCCAACTGGGTCACGGCAGCACTCGTTTCTCTCGGTCATCTTGGTTATGGAAACGTCCGCTCTTACAGAAACCTACGCCCCATCACGCGGTGGGTCAAGGATGGCTCGCACTCGAGCCGGACCTCGGTTCAGTCGCCCTTGCCGGGCTGCGGCACAATGCGGATGTACGGCAATGGTTGCTGCCATCCGCCGGGGAACCGTTCCGCCGCTTCATCGTCGGAGACAGCCGGCAGGATGACGACGTCGTCCCCGTCCTGCCAGTTCGCCGGCGTCGCGACCTTCTCGTTCGCCGTGAGCTGCAGCGAATCGAGTAGGCGGAGGATCTCGGCGAAGTTGCGGCCGGTCGACATCGGGTAGGTGATCGTCGCCTTGATCTTCTTGTCGGGACCGATCACGAAGACCGTCCGCGCGGTCTGGTTGTCGACCGGAGTCCGACCCTCCGAGGTGTCCCCGGCGTCCGCCGGCAGCATGTCGTAGGCCTTGACGATCTCGAGGTTGGGATCGCCGATCAGCGGATAGCTGATCGCGTATCCCTGCGTCGCCTCGATGTCCTTCGACCACCGCTCGTGATCGTTCACCCCGTCGACGCTGATCCCGATGACCTTGCACCCACGCGTCTCGAACTCCGGCATCAAGCCCGCCACCGAGCCCAGCTCGGTCGTGCACACCGGTGTGAAGTCCTTCGGGTGCGAAAACAGCACCGCCCAGCCGTCGCCGATCCACTCGTGGAAATTGATCGTTCCGTGGGTCGTCTCGGCGGTGAAGTCAGGTGCTTCGTCAGCGATTCTCAGTGTCAATGCGTCTCCCTTCCTTCCGTTCGCGATCCCCGACCGTCCATCTCGACGCCCGGCTCTATTCCCAGACCCAGTTCGGGCACGTTCTGAGCTCGCCGCGCTCCCGCTCCCGGTTCTCACCCGTGATCACGATGATGAACCCGTGCGGTCCCTGATAGCCGATCAGCGGCAGGCTGCGGTCACCGCGGAAGGCCTCGGGGTCGAAGCCGATGTCCTGGCTGGTCAGGTTCGGAGCGTAGAACATCAGGTGCGGCGGGAAGTGGCCGAGCGTGCCCGAGCGAGGGAACCAGGGTCGATTGTAGTTCGACAGCATGTAGGCCATACCCGGTCTCGCCGGCGAGGTGTACCTGCCGGAAACGAATCCGTGCTCGATGCGCTGCTGGATCTCGGTCGGCTCGAGGCCCTCGAGGAGCCACTGGCCGACATCGACGATCTTGGGCACGATCGTCGCCGCACCCTCGGCATCGAAGCAGGTCGGCTTGATCACCCTCGGGTGGTCGCGGTTGACGATGCAATCGAAACCGTTGCTCGACTCGCGGACGCGCTCGTAGCCCTCACGACGCAGCACGAAGAGACCCGCTGCCTCCCGCAGGTGCTCGGGCGCCGCCGACAGCGCCAGCTCGGATTCACACGCCTCGGGCAGGATGGCAACCTCTCCCTCGCCCTGTTGCCCGGACTGATCGCCCTCGAGCTCCCTGTCCGGGTCGTGCTCGAACAGGCCCGACCCGGGCTGCCGATCCCAACTCGGGTCGATCCTGGTGCGCGGCGGCGAGCGCTGGATCTCGACGGGATTGACGCGGTGGCCCTGCGCGGTCTGCGCCTCGAGTGGGGCGCTGCCCGCCAGGCAGAGGCCCAGGCAGAGTATGAAAAGTGGGAATCGTAGACCGGCTGTTGGCCACCTCATCGACAGATCCTCCGATTCAGGACCGATCATCCTCGCAGGAGATCCTCTCACGAGACGCGAGAAGACCGTAGCCGGGCCTCAGGCGGCGCGATCCAGCCGGAAGGCGAACGTCGAGCCTCGCCCGGGCTCCGAGGCGGCCTCGATGACGGAACCGTGGAGCTCGATGATGCGCTTGGCGATCGCCAGGCCCAGACCGGAGCCCCCTCGACCTCGCCGGCCCTCCCCGACATGCTCATCGGCTCGCCCATCAACTCGTCCGTCAGCCCGCCCGTCGACCCTGTAGAACCGGTCGAAGACGCGCTCCAGATCGCCCGCGGCGATACCCTCACCCGTGTCGGAGACGCGCACCTCGACCCGATCGGTGCCGGGCCGCAGTCCCACCGTGACCGCTCCACCCGGCGGCGTGTGACGCAGAGCGTTCTCGATCAGGTTGTCGAGAACCCGCTCGAGCAGACGCAGATCGCCGGTCACCGACGTGCGCTCGCCAACCGGAAGGTCGATCGTCAGCGTCAGGTCGCGCGTCTCGGCCGCGAGGCGGAACTTGCCGGCGACGTCCTGGACGAGCTCGGCCAGCGAGAAGGTCTCGAGCTCCAGATGACCCTCTCCGGAGTCGAGCCGGGCGAGCTCGAAGAGCTGGTCGACCAGCCGCGCCAGGGACTCGCTCTGCCGGTGGGCGATCTGCAGATACTCCCGACGCTCGCTCTCGTCCAGCCGATCGCCCTTGAGTCTCATCGTCTCCAGATAGCCCTGGAGGGTGGCGAGCGGAGTCCGCAGGTCGTGGGAGACGTTCGCCACCAGCTCCCGGCGGTGCCGCTCGATTCCCTCGATCTCCTTCACCTGGCTGTCGATGCGGCGGCGCATCTCCTCGAAAGAGCGCTCGAGGCGGTCCAGCTCGTCGCCCTCGAGGTCGGTGGCGGGGCGCCGCTCCGACGAACCACCGGCCGCTTCGGACCTGAACGACTGGATGTCCCGGTCGAGCCGCCGCAGCCGACGCGTCAGCTGGTACGAGATCGCCGCACCGAGCGCCGCGACGAGGAAGACCAGCGCCAGGCCCCAGATGGCGCTCAAGCGCAGGATGAGGCTGTCGCGCACGCGCTCGGCGATCGAATGGTAGATCTCACTTCCGAGGACGACGTAGAGATAGCCGTTGAAGCCCTCGGCCTCGATCGGCGCCACCGAAAAGACGACGCGGCGTCCGGGATGCCGGGGATCGTCACCACGAATCGGCAGGGGCTCGTCGCCTCCGAGCAGCCGCTCGATCGGCGCCAGATCGACCGTCGCGAGCTTGACCTTGCCCTCCTCGGCCGAGAAGGACCTGATCGCTCCCGTCTCTTCGAGAACGTAGATCTCGAGGCGCGGGTTGATCACCATCAGCATGTGGAGCAGGTGCTCGAGACTGTCCGGACGGATCTCACCGTCCTCCATGAGCGGCCCCTCGTCGAGCAGATGCGCCGCCAGTTCGAGGTTGAGCCGCTGCTCGACCTCCTCCTGATAGAGGGTCGTCGTCGCCCAGGTGCCCGCCAGGCCCAGGAGCCCCAGCACCAGGGCCAGCCCTGCCAGCACCAGCGCGAAGCGTGCGGAGAGAGACCTAGGCATTGGCTGTCTCCTCGCCCTGGGCCGTCGCTGCGTCGGCGCCCGACTCGCGGAACTTGTAGCCGATACCCCACACCGTGAGGATCAGCCGCGGGTTGGCCGGGTCCCTCTCGAGCTTGCCGCGCAGCCGGTTGATGTGGCTGTTGACGGTGTGCTCGTACCCCTCGTGTCCGTATCCCCACACCTGGTCGAGCAGGTCGGCGCGCGAGTAGACGCGCCCCGGATGGCGCGCGAAGTGCACCAGGAGGTCGAACTCCTTGGCGGTGAGCTGAACCTCCTCGCCCCCGAGATCGACCCGGCGCTTCGGCAGGTCGACCCGCAGGTCGCCCAGCTCGAGCACCTCCTCGTCGCGCTCGCGCTCGCCCGTCATCGCGTCGACCCGGCGAAGGATCGCCTTCACACGGGCGACCAGCTCGCGAACGCTGAACGGCTTTGTCATGTAGTCGTCGGCGCCGATCTCGAGTCCGACGACCCGATCGATCTCGCTCGAGCGGGCGGTGAGCATGAGAATCGGCGTCATGTCCGACACGCCGCGGAGGCGGCGGCAGATCTCGAGGCCGTCGATCCCCGGCAGCGCCAGGTCGAGAACGATCAGATCCCAGTGCGGCACCATCGCCCGACGTAGCGCCTCCATTCCGTCGGCGGCGATCTCCACCCGGTAGCCCGCGTCTTCGAGGTGCAGGCTGACCAGACGAGCGATCTCCGACTCGTCCTCTACCACCAGGATGCGTGCGCGCGTCTCACTCATCTGTTCACCGGAGAGGCGACCGCGGGCGAAGCCCCGCGTCGCCCGACAGAGCATAGCCGCAAGGCTTCACAAAACCATCACGACCCTCGCCCCGACCCTCGGTCGACTTGAGACTTTCGTGAGCTCGCCGCGAGACCGCGGTGACCTCGACCCGCCAGGCTCCTGGTCAGCAACGCGGGTCCGCAGATCCGCATCGACCACACAGAGCCGGCAGGGATTCCGGCTCGACCCACGAAAGGAGCACCCTGATGAGCAGACGATCCACCCGCACCCTCGCCGCCCTGGCCGTCGCGACCCTCGCGCTCGCCGGTGGCGCCTTCGCTCAGCCCAACATCGAGGTCACCGTCACCAATCTCTCGTCCGGCCAGATTCTCAGCCCCCCGGTCGTCATCGCGCACAACGACTCGTTCAAGCTCTTCTCCGCCGGCACCGCCGCCTCTTCAGAGCTCGCGATGCTCGCCGAGGACGCCGTCACCGGCCCGCTCGTGGCCGCTCTCAACGCGAACCCGAACGTCCGACGCGTCGAGGTCGGCACCGGTCCGATCCCGCCCGGCGGCTCGGCGACGATCAGGGTCCACACCAACGGAGCCCACCGCTACTTCACCGTGGCCGGCATGCTGGTGACGACCAACGACGCCTTCTTCGCGGTGCAGGGTCTCGAGGCGGCACCGGGCTCGGTGAGCTCGAACGCCAACGCCTACGACGCCGGATCGGAGGCCAACAACGAGGACTGCGCCTACATCCCGGGACCGCCGTGCGGCAACCCCGGCCAGCGCACGCAGACCTCCGAGGGCTTCATCCACATCCACAACGGTATCCACGGCATCGGCAGCCTGGCGGCGAATCTCTTCGACTGGAGAAATCCCGTGGCCCGGGTGACGGTGAAGTTCGTTCCCGTGGGAGAGTAGGACCTCCTCCGACAATACAGCGCGGGCCCGCTCCCCTGCCGTGCCGAGCGAGCCTCCCCCTCATCGTCATCCCGAGCTAGCGAAGCGAGTCGAGAAACCCCTCGACTCCATCCCCCCCAGGGCGCTGCGCTCGGGATGACAATGAGGGGTGACCCGCCCGACCCGGCGACTACTTCTCGACCAACTCGATGAGGCTGCTGACCGTCAGGCCCTCGTCGAAGGTCTGCTCCGCCCCGTTCGGCCAGGTGACGACGATCCGATCGATCGACTCTGCCTCACCGAGCCCGAAGTAGAGCGGCA
The DNA here is from genome assembly GCA_965223875.1 of Candidatus Multivoradales bacterium. Lineage (GTDB taxonomy): Bacteria > Acidobacteriota > Thermoanaerobaculia > Multivoradales > JAHEKO01 > CBDCXS01. The sequence continues at coordinate 2,447,238 of OZ245024.1, forward strand.
GCGAGCCGCTCTGCGACAGATACCCCGACTTGCCGTCGTGGACCCTGGTCCAGGAGCTCTGGCCCGCCTCGACCCGCACCACAGCGCCGAGACCGTCGCGGTTGGAATCGGTCCCGACAAGCTTGACCTTGACCCAACGGATCGAACGGCGCTCTGCCAGGTCACTCACCAGCACCTGCGGGTAGTCGTTGAACTCGTTGGTGACGATGTCGAGATCGCCGTCGTCGTCGAGGTCGATGATCAGAGATGAGCGCGTCCCGAGATTGCCCAGCAGGGTGAACTTGCCCTCCGGCAACGACTGGCAGATGTGGTGCTCGCTGTCGGCTCCATCGCAGTCGAGGTCGAACCAGGGCTTCTTGTGGCGGTCGTTGGGCCGTGGCTCGACACCGAGCAGGAACTCGCTGTCGAGGAAGGTCTTGCCCTTGTTGTTGAGCAGAACGCTGTTGACGCCGTAGCGGTACGGCATGTTCATGCTCGAGCAGACGAAGGCGTCCTCCCAACCGTCGGCGTTGAGGTCACCGACCGAGAGCCCCCAGGGCCAGTAGTTCTCGGCCCCGATGGCATCCGAGATCTCCTCGAACCGGCCACCGCCGAGACCGCGGTAGAACGAGTTTCCGAAGATGTTGTCGGAGCCGCCCTGCAGGTAGTCCTCGTCGCTCCAGGTGACCAGGGACTTGAGCTTCTCGTAGCCGGGCAGCACCTCGCGACTCATGTCGGAGTGCATGTCGGTGACGAACAGATCCTGGATGCCGTCGTTGTCGAAGTCCATGAACTTCAGACCCATGGCACCCCACGAGGTCTTCTCGAAGCTGCCGGCCGTTTTCTCCTCGAAACGGCTGCCACCGACGTTCTCCCAATAGTGGTCGTCGCCCTGCATGTTGACGACGTAGAGATCCTGAAAGCCGTCGCCGTTGACGTCGGCGAGCGTCGCGTCACCGCTCCAGCTCCCGTCGACCAGACCGGTGGCCTTGGAGACGTCCTCGAAACGCCCCTCGCCCAGGTTGCGATAGAGGATGCTGCTCTCGGTGCGCTCCGGGAAGAGGTGGCCGCTGAAAGCGTCCTCGTAGCCGATGTAGTAGCCGCCGGCGCCCCGCTCGTCGGTCGTGTAGCGCCCGACGTTGGTCAGGAAGAGGTCGATCCAGCCGTCCCGGTCGTAGTCGAAGAACACAGCGCCGGAGGAGTGCCCGACGTACTCGAGCCCGGCCTCGGCCGTCACGTCCTCGAAGCGCCCCTTACCATCGTTGCGGAACAGGACGTTGCCCGTCCTGACGGTGGTCACGTAGAGATCCTGGTCGCCGTCGTTGTCGACGTCGGCGAACGACGCGGCGACCTGGATCCGACCCTCCATCCCCACTCCGGCCTCGGCGGTGATGTTGACGAACCGCCCGCCACCGAGGCTCTTCCAGAGCTCGTTGGGCCCGTTCTGGTTGACGAAGTAGATGTCGTAGAGACCGTCGCCGTCGACATCGGCGGTGGCGATTCCCGAGCCGTGGTCGTAGTGAACCGGCTTGTAGTCCTTCGCCGCGTCGTCGACGATGCGATGCTGGAAGCTGATGCCGCTCGCCGCCCGCTGGTCGGTGAAGCGGAAGTCGTAGTCGACCTCGAAGTGGACCGTCGACAGCTGCTGCTCCCAGGCGCGCAGCTCCATCGCGTAGATGCCGAGGTCGACCGGTTGGGGCCACGGGACCTGCCGACGTTGCGCGACGGCGTCCCCGGCGAGGAGCAGAGCGAGGAGAGCGATCGGGAGAGCCCGTCTCATCGATCCGGGGTCCCGCCACCCGATCCGTCGCGACCCGAGGTCAGGAACGGCTTCATCAGATCCATCGGAATCGGGAAGAGGACCGTCGAGTTCTGTTCGGCCGCGATCTCGGTCAGTGTCTGCAGGTAGCGCAGCTGCAGCGTGACCGGGTTCTTGCTGACCTCGTCGGCCGCCTCGGCGAGTGAGCGCGACGCCTGCAGCTCACCGTCGGCGTGGATGACCTTGGCGCGCTTCTCGCGCTCGGCCTCGGCCTGCCGGGCCATGGCGCGCTGCATCTCCTGCGGCAGATCGACGTGCTTGACCTCGACCGACGAGACCTTGATCCCCCACGGGTCGGTGTGGGCGTCGATGATCGACTGGAGCTCGTCGTTCAACTTCTCGCGCTCGGAGAGGAGCTCGTCGAGATCGGCCTGCCCGAGCACCGAGCGCAGCGTCGTCTGGGCGATCTGGCTGGTGGCGAAGAGATAGTCCTCGACCTCGACCACCGCCTTTCTCGGATCGACGACGCGGAAGTAGACGACCGCGTTGACCTTGACCGAGACGTTATCGCGGGTGATGACGTCCTGCGACGGCACGTCGTGCACCATGGTGCGCAACGAGACCCGGACCATCCGCTCCAGCGGCCAGAAGATGAATACCAGGCCCGGTCCCTTGGGCTTCGAGGAGAGACGGCCGAGCCAGAAGGTCACGGCGCGCTCGTACTCGCGCAGGACATTCACCCAGCGCGAGAGGACGAAGACGGCCAGAAAAACGACGACGAATACGGGAGTGAGGTTGCCGATCATGCCCCTGTCTCCTTCTCCTTGCTCGGGAGCGCTGTTGCGGCTCCCCGCTCGGGACGGACGCGTAGCGTCATCCCTTCCATGCCGACAACCTCCACTGGCTGCCCGGCCTCGATCGTCCCCTCGGCGACCGCGTTCCAGATCTCACCGTGAACGAAGACCTTGCCCTTTGGGTCGAGCGCGCTCCGGGCGACGCCGCTCTCGTGGACCAGCCCCTCCGCTCCGGTGGTGACGTGGCTCTTGTGCGCCCGCACCGCCATGAAGGTGAGGAAGCCCACCACCACGAGGGCGAACGCTGCGACGGTGACGATCACGTCCAGACTCACGCGAATGGCCGGGTCGGCGCTCTTGAACAGCATCATCGAGCCGAGTATCAGGGAGGCCACCCCGGCAACGGTCAGTAGACCATAGCTAACCACTTTGACCTCGGCAACAAACAGGATGAGCGCCAGAAGGATGAGCCCGATGCCGGCGTAGTTGACCGGCAGAACCGAGAGCGCGAAGAACGCCAGGATGAGACAGATGAGCCCGATGACTCCCGGGAAGATGCTCCCCGGATTGGACAGCTCGAAGTAGAGCCCGAGCCCGCCGATGGTCATCAGCAGATAGGCGATGTTGGGGTGCGCCAGCGCCGAGAGGAAACGCTGGAACGGACCCATCGTGATGTCGCGAATCGTCGCCCCCCGGGTCTCGAGGACCTCCGGCTCGTCACCGTCGCCGATCACCTCGCGGCCGTCGATCGCTTCGAGGAGCTCGGGCACATTCGCCGCGATCAGCTCGATGAGGCCCGCCTGGAGCGCCTCCTCGGCGGTGAACGAGCGGCTGTTCATGACCGCTTCCTCGGCCAGCTCGGGATCGCGACCGTTGCGGGTCGCCAGCGACCGGATCGTCGCCGCGGCGTCCTGCTCTATCTTCTCGGCCATGACGCCCTCGATCTCCTTGCCGTCTCCGGAGACCGGGTGGGCGGCGCCGGCGTTGGTCCCCGGCGCCATCGCCGCGACGTCGGACGCCATGAGCAGGAAGAACCCGGCCGAGCCCGCCTGAGCGCCGCTCGGCGCGACGTAGACGACCACTGGAGTCTCGGCGCCCAGCATGGCGGTGAAGATCTCGCGCGTCGAGGTGAGAAGCCCGCCCGGGGTGTCGAGCTCGATCACCACGGCCGCGGCGCCGCTGGCGTCGGCATCGGCGATGGCGTCGGCGATGTACTCGGCGGCCACCGGATGGATGATCGAGTCGACCCGGATGCGAACCACCTCGCGCGCCGGTTCACCGTCCTGCGCCAGGCCCGCCCCTGTCAGAAGGGCGAGGCCGATCGCGCCGATCGCGATCGCCCATCGCCAAACATGGCCCGTAGGCCCGGAGTCAGATGCCATCTCGTCGCTCTCCCGGACGATCTTATCCTGCGCAAGGTCCGCTACTCGGTTCGATAGCCAGCAGGCGTGAGCCGGGTCATCCAGCGACCGGATGCGCTAGACCATGGCAAGCTCGATTGGGCAGGCAAAGCACCTCCTCGAGGAGTGCAAAGTCGCACCTGACTGCTGTATCCCCCCAGGCTCAGACGCGACACGTCCGGTCTCAGGCCGTGGCTACCGCCCGGCCGGCCGACGAAAACGGTTAGAAGCGGTATCGCACCTGGACCTTCCAGAGGCTCGCCGGATCGGAGTCGGCGAACGCCCGTCCCGGAGAGAAGTAAGCGCCGACCAGCTCGAAGTCCCAGTCGGCCCAGTTCCGGCTACCGAACACCAGATCGAGCTCCCAGCCGAGGTCGGGATGCACGCCGTCCGGCCGACGGCCGAGCTCGGCGTTGATCAAGCGGGGTGCGGCCTCGAACTGGTGGTAGTTGTGATAGACGAGATCGACAGAGGTCCGGCGCACGAGGCGGACCCCGAGCCCAGCTGTGGCGACACCTAGATTGGCCAGCTCGGGGTCCATCAGTTCGCCGTAGTAGCGGAAGGACGTCACTCCGTCGAACTTGCCATTGTTGTCCTGGAAGCCAGTCTGGCGAAAAGTACTGTCCCTTCGCCCCGGCGATCCGTCACCGGTCGCAAGCGCGTAGCCTAGGGTCAAGCTGACGGGACCGAGCGAGTCCGGGGCCCAGGTGCTCCCGACATCGAACGCCCAGCCCGAAAGGCTCGTGGTCGGAGTTGAGCCGTCGAACAGGGCCAGCTCGAGCCACCCGTCGTTCTCGGGGAGCCAATCGCCGAGAGCCCGGAAGCCGAGATGGAAGCTCTTCTCCTGAGCGATCACATCGATATCGCGGTAGACAACGTAGGCGGCCAGGTCCGGTCGCCGCCCTTTGGTGGTGAGATATGCGATGTAGTTGCGTGACCCCTGATCCCGTGGTGAACCGTCACTCAGCAGGGCGCTGGCCGAGAGCTCCAATCGCCAGTCTGGACGGTCGGCGATCATCCGAATCGCATCGAGGTTCTGGTCGTAGACCCACTCCCGGGGCTCGTCGAAGTCCTGCCGCCCGACCTGCGCGTCGAGCCCCTCACTGATCGCGCCCTCCAGGTAGACGAATGTCTCGCCGAGGCGAGAGTCGACCCTCGAGACCCGGCCGTCCTCTTCATCGTCTCGCTCGAGTCCCGCATAGCGCCCTTCCACCACGGCGGTGAGACGCTCACCGGCCTCCCACTCGAGACGCAATCGCACCGAGTTCCGGAGATCGGTGCGGTCCTCCGCGTCCTCGACGTCCAGATCGAAGTTCTCCTCCGAGCTGTAGCGGGTCTCGAGCTGCCCGAGAAGAGCGAGATTCTTCGCGATCCGGATGCCCCGACCGAACAGATCGTCCTCGCTCGTACCGTCTCCATTGAAGGCCCTGACCCGCGGCGCCGCCAGGGCGATCCGATCGAGTGGCGCCGGGTAGGTCACCGTCTCGGGCAGTAGCACGTCGAAGCCGAGAACCTCGGCGCGAAGGCCGCTCGCGTCGGACCGCAGCCGCTCGACGCGACCCGCGATCCGCTCCCGACCCGGACCTCGATGCGAGACCTTTGCGGCCATGAAACGGCTGGAACCCCTGTTCGAGAAGCCCTCCACCTTGACGCGTGCACCGTCGACCGAGCCCGGCTCCACGTTTCTCCAGCGGGTCCGCCGGTCGGGCACGACGCGACGAGCGAGCAGGCGAAAGGTCCCTTCGCCCCCGTCGTCCGCGGTCCCGATCAGGACATCGTACTTCTGCGGCTGTACGATGCGGACCTCGTCGGCTTCGAACGAGGCCGCATCCAGAAGACGCCCACGGATCTCCAGCCAGTGGCCCACTCGCACGACCTCGGCACTCGCCGTCGCCTCGCTCTGAGCGAGCGCCCCAGTCGCCACGAGAGCCGCCGTGAGCACCAGCAGGGGGCATCCCGACCGATGCTTCACGTGACGAGCTCCCGCGCCACGATCTCCGCGCGCCGGGTCAGCGGAAGGCTCAAGGCCGCCCAGGGTGGACGCAGGCGATACACCAGCGCCAGCCTCAGCAGGCTGGTCGTTCGGTAGTACGTCAGCCGGGCTAGGAAGTCCTCGTCGTGGCGGCGCCCCAGACCCTTCCTGAACGCCTTCGCGCAGCACATGGCCCCGACGATGTCCGCACCGCGAGCTCCCTGCAGGGCCCGCAGCTCCAGATGACTCAGGAGGTTCGCCGGATCGAGGGCTACGTCGGCGCTGCTCAACATGTCGAAGTCGAGTAGCACGAGCCCCTCGTGGGTTTCCAGCACCTGTCCATCGTGAAGGTCACGATGCGACAGACCTCGCCGCACCTCCCCGAGAGCCGCGGCGGCCTCGTCCAACTTGTGGCGCAGGGCGAGCCAGCCGGGAGGCAGCGCCCCGACGAGTCGGGAGACCCTCACGTGCCAGCGCGAAAGCACGCCCAGCTCGTCCTCGTGCGAGAAGAGCGGAAGCTCTGCGTGGAGCTCGGACGCCTGAAACGAACGCAGCCACGCGCCCACCCGGCGAAAGTCCCTGGCCGATCGCTCGACGACGGTGAGAGGGCGCCCTTCCACGGCGTCGAAGAGCAGGCTCTCGGTCTCGGGCCGGTGCTCACGAACAGGCAGAACCCGAAACGACTCCGAGCCGCAGGCGACCGCGGCGAGCCTGTAGAGATGCGCCTTGCGCAAGGACCGCCGACGCCGATAGCCCTTCTCGACAAAGGAGTCGCTTCCGGACCGGTACCCGACACACAGCCGGCGAAAGGGACGATAGGCCAGCACCCTCGCGTCACCACAGTGACCGGCAAGCGGGAGGGTGGCGTCGTCCGAAGGCCTGAGCGCGTGACTGCCGGCTTCGTCGAGCCATCGCCAGCACGTACCCTCCCGCTCCTCGACCGCGACCAGCACGCGACCATCCACCTGATCGATCCGCGTCACGGACCCCGACTGGCCCCCAACCGACCGGCGTCGGAAGGACGACACGAGCCTACGCTCCGATGGCCGCGAGCTCGTGGGTGCGACCCACAGCCGCGCGGCGGGCCTGCGCCGTCCCGACCTGAGAAGCCCCTCCGCGGCCTCGAGCAGGGACTCGGTCTTCTCGAGCCAGTTCGACTCACGCCCCCGGAACGGATGAGGCGCGATCTTCAGAAGGCTCCCCGATCGGAGGAGCGCCAGCCGTTCGTCGTCGACTCGTCCGCCAGCCTCGCGATACCCCTCGAGGAGAGCCTCGCTCCACTCGGGCACCATGGTCGAAGGCAATCGCCCGCTGACCGCGTCGCGGTCCATGTGGGCGAGGAAGTTGGCGAGTCCTCCTCCGGCTCACCCGGTCGCACGGCGTCCAGATCGATGAAGCCGACACAACCTCCGTCGACTACGACCTGCTTGCTGTAGAAATCTCCGTGAATGCGGTTCGGCATCGTGGTGCGTTCCAGCAATCCGCAGAGCACACGTGTCCCGATCCTCCGCGCCGACGCGTGAAGTCGGGGATGCAACGATTCGAGGGCAGCCCGGGCCCGTCTCACCTGTGCAACGCGATGCTCCGACAGGGTCTTGGTGTCGCCATTCTCGACCGAATTGCTGAGATGGAGTTCGGCCAGGGCGCGCCCGGTCAGGTACAGCGGTTGCGCGCTGGCCTCCGGGCCAGCCAGAACACCTCGCAGGAGGTCACCATCGAGCCACTCCCAGACCGCCAGACCATGCCGCTCGGAGCGACCCAGAAGCCGCGGCAGACGCAGCGCCTCAGAGGACTCGACCAGCGAGTCGAGGCCCGCAAGGACTGCCGGAGCTCCGCGCCGGTGCATCTTGGCCGAGGCCAACGCCCGTGTCCCGGCTTTCAGCTGGGCGACGAAGCGACGCTCGGGCTTGTAGGCCAATCGGACGACATTGGCGTTCCACAGCTCGGGCCGCTCGGGGACGGCCCCGCGCAGGATCCGCGCTCGCCCCTCCCCGCTCTCGAGTCGCCGCAGCGAGCGCAACTTGCGATCGTTCGGGTAGACGTGCACACAGAGACCGATGTCTTCGAACACCAGGCGTGCCGGACCGATCGCGGACGGTCGAAGCTTGCTATCGGGCTTGCCGAGCCTGTGCGCGTCGACCGGGCGCAGCGCCTTGGCATACACGTCCACGGCCCGACCCCGGACCCACATCCGGTAGGCGCCCAGACAGCTCGTGCGCGGCTTGTAGCGCAGGTAGACGACGCGTGCACTCTCGATGCGGGCGTCAGCCAGCTCGGGTGTGAGAAGCTCGGCGAAGACATCGGGATCCAGAACCACCCGGAGCCCGGGGAGCTCGGGCTCATGTGCGACAACGTGGCGATCTTCCGCTGACAGCATGTCAGCCATCATCGGCCGTAGCGCCCTTGTGCAGGGCGACCAGATCCGTTTCGCGGCCCGAGGTCTCCCACCAGAAGCGACACTCATCGGCAACGGCGCGTAGGTCCTCTGGAATCCCGGGCAGGGCGAGCCGGTAGCCGTTGTCCTCGAGCACGTCGCCGGCCAGGGCTTCGAAGAGAGCCAGAGAGCGGACGTCGAGTTGCGAGCGCCAGTCGCGAAGGCCCGGCGTCGGGCCGAGCCAGGCCTTCTTGGCGGACAGACCGTCTTCTCGCCGGACCTTTCCCTCGTTGAAGCGGAGCATCTTCCGATCGAAGGGAATACCCAGCCATTCGGTCAACGACCTCAGGGTCGCGCTCGGGTCGCGGACGAGGTCTTCGTAGCGCACTTGGACGAAGGAGCCCGGCTCCATGCCTAGACCCCGGCGCTGACCGGCCAACTGCCAACGCCACCAGAGCGCACAGGTCGCCACCGGCTGGTGGCGCCACAGCTCGAGCCGTCCGGGACCCTTCGAGGCATGGGCCCAATCGAGCAAGGAGAGAGCGACGTCTCGTCCGTCGCGAACAATGTGTACAAGCTTCGATGACGGGAACATCGCATGCAGGCGCCCGACGTGCCGGATGTAGTCCGGAGTCTTCTCGCCCGCGAGCTCCTTGCCTCGGAGAGCCGCGAGCTCGCGATAGAGCTCGGCCACGAACTCGGGATAGGTGGTCGATGCCTCGTCGGCCCTGGCGACAGCTTCGGCGTCCAGTCCGAGCCGACCGAATCGGTGGTAGCCCTGCGTCCACTCGACCATCCTCTCCTTGAGCAGAGGCGACGACGCCCGGACGACCGAGCCCCCCGCGACCTTGTCGATGGCTCGAGTAATGAAGTGAGTGTCGTTGGCCACAGTCAGCGACGGGTGCGCGTCGAGCAGTCGTTGCAGCAGGGTCGTGCCGGAACGGGGACATCCGACGAGGAACAGGAACGGTGACGGCGAGCCGCCGTCACCTGGGCGATCAAGCGAGTGCATCAATCCTCCTCGGGGCCGGTGCGACTTCGACCGATCGGGGGGTGCTCCCGGGTGTGTCTCGACCGGCTCGCAGCATGCGGGCGTACAAGCCACCTCTCGCGATCAGTTTCTCGGGTATTCCCGCTTCGACGAGGCGACCTTCGTCGATCACCAGGACCTGGTCGGCGTGCCGGCTCAGCTGAAGGTCGTGGGCGATCCAGAAAGTGGTCTTCCCGTCGGCCAGCCGTTCGAGGGCATCGATCACCAGACGGCGACTCTCCTCGTCGAGTCCCGTGGTGGGCTCGTCGAAGATCAGGATCGGCGCGTCCCGAACGGCCGCACGGGCGATCGCCAAGCGTTGCTTCTGTCCGCCCGAGAGTGTCGCCCCACGCTCGCCGAGAACGGTATCGTAGCCGTCCTGCAGACGATCGACGAAACTTCTCGCACTGGCGAGCGCGGCGGCACGCTCGACAGCGTCACGCGAGCTGCCCGTCGAGCCGTAACCAATGTTCTTCTCCACTGTGGCCGCAAACAGGAGCGAGTCCTGCAGCACAACGCTGAACTGGCGCCGCAGCGAAGAGACCGTGTACTCGCGGATGTCCCTGCCACCGATCCGGATGAGACCCTCGCTGGGCTCGTAGAGACGGAGCATGAGACTCATGAGGGTCGACTTCCCAGCCCCGGATCGACCGACGACCGCAACCCGCTCACCCGCCTCGATGTCGAAGGTCACGCCGCGGATCGCCGGCGCGCCAGGCGTGTAGGCGAATGTGACGCTCTCGAAACTCACAGCTCCAGAGACCCGTGTCGCGTCGACCGCTCCCGGCCGATCCCGGATCTCCGGCTCTCGGTCCAGAAGGTCGAGAACACGCTCTCCCGCCGCGGTCGCCTTGGCGAGACGGCCGGTGTACTTCGCGAAGTCCTGAGCCGGGCTGTAGGCACGGCGCAGGTAGGTGAGGAAGACGAGCAGCTCGCCGGCCGTCAGAGAGCCGGCGACAACCGACCGAGCGCCGAACCAGAGCACCAGGGCGGTCGCGACAGCCAACAGGAGATCGACCCAGCGACCCAGTCCCGCAGTCAGCCTGGCGGTCTTGACGTCCGACTCCTGGCTCCGCAGGCTGGTGGCCCCGAATTCGTCGAGAAAGACCTCTTCGAGCGACAGTGCCTGGACGTTCTGAATGGAGCCGATCGACTCGGCCGCAGTGCTGGCCAGCTCGCCCTGCCGTCGACGCTGCTTTCGACTGGCGTCACGAATTCGCTTGACCAGGCTGGCGGTTCGCAGGCCGATGAAGGGTAGCGTCAGCGCGGCAACCAGCGCCAGCTGCCACTGCATCCAGAACATGATCGTCCACATGCCTAGGAGCACGAGCGTCTTCGCCATCAGTGGCAGGACGGCGGTCACCGCAGCGTCACGAAGCAGATTGACGTCCTGAATCACCCTCAGGGTCAGGTCGCCGCCCCGGGCCGAGGTGTGGAACGAGAGAGACAGGCGCTGCAGGTGTGCGAACAGCTCGAGACGCACGTGCGCTAGAACACGGTTGCCGATCTTGGCGAAGCCCACCTGGTTCATGTACTGGGAGACGGCACGCGACCCCGTGAGGACGACTCCCGCCACGACCGAGAGCAGCAACAGGAGACCCGCGTCGATCTCCCTGAACCAGCGACTACCGATGCTCAGCTCTTCTCCGTAGATCACGTGATCAAAGATGAACTTGAGGGGCCAGGGCTCGAGGAGCCGCAGGAAGGTCGTCGCGAAGAGGGCCCCCAGGGACGCCACGACCAAGCCGCGCTGCTCCCGACAGTAGGGCCAGAGCCGTCGAACGATGCGACCGAAGCCCGGAAGGGTCTCGCGAAGAGGCGCGGATCTCGAGCTCAAGCCGCACCCCCTGCGTGGCACGGCCGCTCCTTCGACGACGGTACCTGCGCCAACGCGAACTCCGCGATCCTGCGCCAGGAGTAGCGTCGCGACCGGACGACGGCGAGCCGTCCGAGACGGCGTCGTTCGTCGCGGTCGCCGACGAGACCGGCCAGGCTGTCGGTGAGCTCGTCGACGCTGCCGGGTGTGTAGACGAGTCCGGCCGGCCCGATCGTAGAGGCGAGCTCCCCCAGGGAGGGCACCACCGGCACGGCACCGCAAGCCATCGCCTCCGCGAGCTTGAGCGGCGAGAAGTAGAAGGGCTGATCGGCGCCGTACATCAAGGGCAGGGCATCGAACATCGCGACGAGCTCGGCGACACGTTCGTAGGGCTGCCAATCGAGGATCGTCGAGTGCTCCGCCAGGGCCGTGCCCCGCAGGGTCTCCGCGAACTCGCCGCGACCCACCGTCAACAGCTGCACCGGCAGTCCCGCGCCGATCAAGCGTGAGCCTGCCTCGATCAGACGCTCGAAGCCGTGCCAGGGTCGCAACCGACCGTGAAAGCCGATCACGAACCGACCCTCCGGAACCAGGTCCGCTGACGCCGCGGTACCGAGCCTCGGCCGGAAGATCCGAGTGTCCACACCGTTGCGGAAGACCTCCACACGATCCGCCGAGGCACCCCGGGAGACGGAGTACTCGGCCACCGGGCTCGAGACCGCAACGACCGCGGTCGCGGTCGCGAACACCTCTCTGTCCCGTCGCCTCGAACCCGGGGTCTCACTGTAGCCACGCCAGCGCTCGGCTTCCTCGGCCAGGGGGGAGTTGACCTCCAGGACGCGTGGAATGGCGCGGCGAAGAGCGAATCGTGCCGCCGCTGGCATCGAGAGCGCATAGCGCTCGTAGAGAAGGTCGAGCTCGCCCTCGGACCAGAGTTCTTCGAGCCTCTCCTCGACACCCTCTGACTGATCGACGCGCACGACTCTCGCCCCCAACTCCTCGAACGCCTCCCGCATCGCCCGCAGGTGCACCGACGCTCCCTTGGCTCGGCCCGGCGCGATGCCGGGATCCTGGTTCACGCAGACGACGCGCATCGATCGTCCCCCCGGTCGAGCACGGCTTCGAGCCAACCAAGCAGGGTCCCGGTGGTCTGCTCGAGGTCGAACAGCCGCTCGGCCCTGCGCCGGCCCGCGATCGCCAGTCTCCGTCTCAGCACGCCGTTCGACAGCAGTCGTTCCAGTGCTTCCGCGGTTGCCGCCGCGTCGTTCTCCGGTACGAGGAGGCCGGCCTGGCCGTGACCGATGATCTCCGGAATTCCAGTGACCGGCGTCGAAACGACCGGTAGCCCGCTCGCAAGCGCCTCGATCAGAACGGTGGGCAGGGCGTCGCGGTTCCCGTCACCACCGATCCTGCACGGGAGACAGAAGGCGGTGGCGGAGCCCATGAGTGAACGGACCTCGGACTGGTCGAGACTGCCGGTGAGTGCCACCGAGTCGGTCAGATCGAGATCGCCGATCTGTCGCTCGAGCTCGCCCCGGCACTCACCCTCCCCGACGAAGGTGGCGCGAACGTCGATTCCGGCTCTCCGGAGTCGAGCGAGAGCGTCGAGAAGTACGTCACCACCCTTCTTCTCCACCAGTCGCCCCACGAACAGGACGTGATCCTCGTCCCGTCGCGGCGCGGAGCCGACGACGCCATCGAAGCGCGTCAGGTCGATGCCGTTGTAAAGCAGGCGAACTCGGCTCGCGGCTCTGGCGTCGAGCCGGCGGGAGAGATATTCGACGTTCGCCTGACAAACCGTAACAACGAAGGCCGCGCGCCGAAACAGTCGATCAAGGAGGCGTAGCTTCGTGTCGTCTCGGTAGATGTCCTTGGCGTGGGCGGTAAGGCTGTAGGTGGGTCCCCCCAGGTCGCGGGCAAGCATGGCGACCACCGCGGCATCCGACGCGAAGTGAACGTGCAGGTGCTCGATCCCGAGAGCTTCGGCGCGCGCACAGAGGTGGATCGCTTCGGTCAGCAGGCTGGCGCGCCGCGGGTGCGGCCACGCGTCCCACTCGTCGAGCACCGCCCGCACACGCCCGGCGACGCGGTGTTGCCGTTGCCCGAAGAGGTATGACCAGGGGTCGAGCTCACGGATCGCTGGCAGGACCTCGACTGCCGCCTCGAGCTCCTCGAGCTGCGGGTGGATGGGCTCGTCGTCGGAGCGGCGCCTCGAGATGACGCGCAGCGACAAGCCCAAGCGCTCGAGGCCGAGCATCTCGTTGAGGATGAAGGTCTCGGAAAGTCGCGGAAACTTCTTCAATAGGTATGCGATGCGCGGTGCCATCCTGCTGACCTCCTTTCGCCCTCGTATCGGGGCATCCCGAGCAATCGGTCAGCGATGTCGCACATCCGCTGGGCGCCATCCATCTTGAGGGACCGTCCGCGATGCCGTTTCTGCGCGACGACCCGCTCGATTCGGCGACGCAACTGCTCCGGCTCCGGGCTGAGCAGCACCTGCACCAGGCCGAGCCTCGCCAACCGCGTCGCGCGGATGCTCTGCTCCCGGCGGGGGAAGGTCCGAGGGAGGAGAATCGCTGGTGTGCCGCTCTGGAGGATCTCGGCCGAGCTGTTGTACCCCGCCATCGACACCACGACCTGCGCCCGCTCGAGCAGATGCGGCATGTCGGGATGGAACCGATGAACCTTGACACCTCCCAACGTCCTGGCGCGTCTCCGAATCTCGCGGAAGTCCTCGCCGGTCATCAGCGGGCCGGTCACGATGGTCGATCCCCAGCCGGCCCGGCCAAGAGCGAGGCAGTCGAGATAGGTGTGAACTCGCTCGACACCGTCCTGCCCTCCTCCCATGGTCACCAGAACACCGCCGTCCCGACGAGCCGAGGCCTCAGGGTTCGGAGGCTGCGAGCGCACGACGTATCCGGTGAGCTCGACCTTGCCCGCAACCTTCGCCAGCGACGCGTACTCGACCCTTGGATCGAAAACTCGCGCGTCGCCATAGGAGCAGATCCGGTCGTAGGCGTTGCCGAGTGCCCACTGGCATGGCGAGTTCGCCCACTGCCGCTCTACCGCAGCTGGCGAGTCGACGATATCCCGGACTCCCAGGACCGTCTTCGCACCCCGTCGTCTTGCCTCCTCGAGCACCGGCAGGGCCTCGCCGTGCAGTCCGATGACCTGGTGATCAATGATCACAAGGTGTGGGTCGAAGATGCGGAATGCCTCACGCAACAAGGCGCTGCGCAACGTGAGGATCGAAGAGAGATCACCGTCGAGACTGCGAGGCTGGTACTCACCGGACTCGTCCTTGGTCACCGAAGGCAACTTGACGATCGAGATGCCCGGCGGATGGGAGAAGTGCGTCGCGCACGGGGACCCCGTCACGACAAGAGTGTTGGCTCCGTCGAATGTCTCGGTCAGCGCGGTGGCAATGGTGAGGTTGCGCCGCAGGTGTCCGAGCCCCCAGGAATCGTGACTGTAGAGCAGGAACCGAGGAAAGGCGGCTCTTCGTGAGTCCGACACAGGACGAGCGCCGCTATCTTCGCGTCGGATCGAGTCGCCCTGTCTCATCTGTGATTGTGCCCTCCAGGTGGAGGAAGGTATCGAGGTGTCGATGAACAACCCATGACTCTGTATGAACGTGGCATGAACACGCGCCCGGACCTCTTCGTCGAGCGATAGGGGAAGCCTCTCTGGGAGCATTGCGCTACGCTCGCGGCGGTGTCGGGAACCCGGGAACTTGTTGTCGCTTACACGCGTCTACTTCTTCGAGCGTTCTTCCGCCGTATCGAGGTCTCCGGTCTCGAGAACGTCCCGACCGAGGGCGGCGGGCTGCTCATCTCCTGGCACCCCAACGGAACCATCGATGCCTCCGTGCTGCTGGCGCACTTCCCGCGCCGGGTCATCTTCGGCGCCCGACACGGCCTGTTCAATGTGCCGGTCTTCGGCCGGATGATGCGCCTGGTCGGCGCCGTGCCGATCTACCGACACCGAGACATGACCGACGGGGCGTCCGACGAGGAACGTCGCGCCAGCAACCGGCGCAGCATCGACGCGCTGGCCAAAGCGGTCGCCGAAGGGGGCTTCTCGGCGCTCTTCCCCGAGGGCCGCAGCCACGACCAGCCCTACATCCACCAGCTGAAGACCGGTGCCGCCCACCTCTACTACCGCGCCTGCGAGCTCGCGGATGGCGGAGGGCCGCGACCCGTGATCATTCCGGTCGGACTCCACTATACGAAGAAATCGATCTGGGGCTCGCAGGTGCTCGTGACCTTCCACACTCCCCTCGATCTGCCGTCGGAGCTGGCCTTGCCGAGCCCGGACGGAAGTGAGCGCGCAGAGCAGGCGAGGCGGCTGACCGCCGAGTTCGACCGGGTGCTCGAGTCGGTCATCCTGGCCACTGAAAGCTGGGACCTCCACCATCTCCTGCAACGGGGACGCAAGCTGATCCGCGCCGAAGGGCACGCCCGCCGGGGCACACGGTCGGAGCCGCCCGGAATGAGCGAGCGGGTTCGCCATTTCGGCCGCATCTGGAAGAACTACCGCAAGGCGATCGAAACGCATTCGCGCGAAACCCGGAGCCTGCTCGCCTCGGTGGCCTTCTACGATCGCTGCCTGCGGGCCCTGCGGGTGGAAGACCACGAGCTCGACGGAGCGAGCTGGGGGCTTTCGATCCGCCGAACGGTGCTCGTCATCGCCCAGTTCCTGGTCGTCTACCTGGTGCTACCCGTCTTCCTCGTCATCGGTGCCCTGGTCAACCTGCCGACGATGCTCCTGCTCCAGGCGTTCACCAAACTGGCCGCGAGGAAGTACAAGGACGAGGCCTCGATCAAGATCTTCGTCGGTGCGCTGCTCTTTCCGCTGACCTGGCTGGTGATCGCTGTTCTGGTCGCCTGGGGCGGAGGCACCCTGGCGGCCGCCTACCCCGGCTTCCACTACCGGCCCGTCCTGACCGGGATCCTGGCCTTCGTACTCAGCGCCTTCGGAGGAGTTCTCACTCTGCAGTTCCGCGAGCTGGCGACCGAGGCCTATCGAACGCTGCGCGTACGACTGACGCTGTCGAAGCGCCGGCACGCCGTCGAGTGGCTCCGGGAGGAGCGCAGCCGTCTCTTCGATCGCCTGCTCGAGCTCGATCGGGAGCTCGCCGAGCCTCCGCGCGAAGCGACGGCGCCCACCTCTTCCGGCGAGGAGTCCCCGCGGTTCTCGGGGTGATTCTCTCCGCCATCCCGTCGCCAGACGACCTCGGACCGCGACTCCGCCTCGAAGGCGGGAGTTGTCAGGCGTGGCCGCACCGCCGTACGATAGCGGCACCCATGAAGAGCTCACGGTGTCGGCGGCACGGGCGGCCAGACCGGTCGCGCCGGGCCGGCTTCGTCGCCGGACTCGCACTGGCGGTCGCGACGCAGGTCGCGCCGCTGGCGGCACAGCCCGAGCACGGAGGCGAGGCGCCGCCCTTCGATCTGCCGACGCTCGCCGGAGACCAGGTGAACCTGGCCGACCAGCGGGGCAAGTTCGTGGTCCTCCACTTCGGTACCGGCTGGTGACCGTTCTGCAATGCGGAGGGTCCGCATCTCGAGCAGTTGTGGCAGGACTACAGGGATCGCAACGTCCAGGTCCTGGTGATCGACGTCAAGGAGACGCCCGAAGCGACGCGCACCTATGCCGAGCGCAACGGCTTCACCTTCCCGGTCCTGCTCGATGCCGACGGCGCCGTCGCCGCCACCTACGCGCCCGAAGGCGTCTTACCGGAGTTGCCGCGCGATCAGGTGCCGATCGCGTCCAATCTGGTGATCGACCGCGACGGGACGATCCAGTTCCTCTCCCTGCTCGACACCACCGCCTTCGACGCCAAGCTCATCGCCCTGAAGGCGAGGCTCGACGAGCTGTTGGCACAAGCCGGTGAGTGAAACGGCGGACCGCCGATGCGGCGGCTCGCGGGGCGGAGGGAAGCGAGGGCGGCTCAGTCGTCCCGTAGCAGCTCGCTCAACCGGTAGAGCAGCACGGCCGCCCGCTGGGTCTGCGACGGAAGCGTCGTCAGGTCGGCGACCTCGTCGACCGTGTGTCCGCCGTCGCCCATGAGCCCGACGCCGTCGAGCACCCGCGGCACGTGCGGCGCGACGAAGGAAACGTCGGCCGCGCCAGCCTTCAGTGGATCGACCGCCGTGACGGGACCGAAGCCGAGGTCGCGGCTCGCCCGGTCGTACTGCTCGAGAAGCCAGCGGTTGCCGTCGCTGGGCGCGAGCGGCGGATAGCCGTCCGAGAAGGTCAGCTCGGCGGTGGTTCGCGGCAACCCCTCGGCGACGATCGCCTGCATCTTCGCCTTGGCCCGGGCGTACTGCTCGGGCGAGAGGGCGCGCAGATCGCCCTGGACGACGGCCGTCTCGGCAACCACGTTGTTCTTGCCGAACGCCGTGCCGCGCGACTGCTGCGCGTCGATCTCGACGTCGGTGCCGCCGAGGATGATTCCAGGGTTGAAGGTCAGGTTCTCCTCGCTGCGAAGCTCCTCGAAGAAGCGATACAGGATCCGTGAGGCCTCGTAGATCGCGCCGGCTCCGATGTCGTCGCGGAAGACCTGCGACGAGTGCGCCGGGACGCCGGTGACCCGGAGCCGCCAGCTCGACGAGCCCCGCCGCGAGATCACCGCCGTCTTCGGGTCCGAGTCTCCGTCCTCGAAGCCGATCGCCGCGTCGGCCCCCTCGGCCGCCTCGACCAGAGCCTGGCGCGCCGACGACAACGGCCGGCCGCTCTTCTCCTCGTCCCCGGTGAGCACCACCGAGATGCGCAGCCGGTCGAGCACTCCGGTGTCGAGGAGCGCGGCCAGGGCGTAGATCATGACGACGTTGCCGCCCTTCATGTCCGTCGTGCCGGGTCCCCTGGCGTGCGTCTCGCCGATCCGCTCGAAGCGTTGGAACGGGCTGTCGAGCTCGAAGACCGTGTCGAGGTGACCGATCAGCAGCAGGTGCGGCCCATCGCCGTTGCGCTCGGCCACCAGATGTCCGGCGCGGTCGAAAGCGTCGCCATCGACCCAGTGGGTCTCGAAGCCGAGGCGGTCGAGCTCGGCGCCGAAGATCCTCCCGACCTCGCGCACGCCGTCGAAGTTCATCGTGCCGGAGTTGATGTCGACGCTGGTCCGCAGCAGCTCGAGCGCTTCGCCGACGTGGGCGTCGACATGGGCGACGAGCTGCGTCTCGACAGCATCGAGGTCAGCGGAGGCGACTCCAGGAACGGCCAGAGTCAGGGCTGCGAGCGCGACTCGCGAGATTCCACGGATCTGCATGGGCTCAGTATACGGAAGGGATCCGCCGGCCTGTCATGCCCCTGTCATCGCCGATTCGCTAGGAACGATCTGCTGGTACGGATCTTCAGGGCGCGAGGGATCGCACGCAGCCGGCGACAGCCAACGAAACCGTCCCCGGAAGAGGAGAAAACATCGATGCGGAGCCTCGCCAACACCCCCCGACTCGTCCTCTGGCTCGCAGTGTCGCTCGTGAGCCCCGCATCGGCTGTCGCCGGGGAGCTGATCTTCGAGCAGACCTGGGACAACCTCGCCTACTACGACTCCACGCTGACGCCGGCCTACAGCAGGGAGGTCGCGGACGACTTCACACTCGTCGCCTCGATCGACCGCCTCACGGTCGGCGGCACCGCAGTGTCTCCGGACGGGGTCCATGTACGGTTCTTCGCCGGAACGCCGAACGGTCCGGGCGCCCTCGAAGCCGAGTACTTCCTCGAGTACGGCGACCCGGGGCTCGTCATCACCAACAGCAATGCTGCTCGTTTCGACATCACGCTGCCGACGCCGTTTCTCGCCAACGGACACCACTACGTCAGCGTTCAGGCCGTAGCACCCGGCCTCTGGAACTGGTGGAACGCGGAGCTCTCGACCGCCAGTGGTGGCCCGGGTCTCCAGCGCCTCAACGGGGGCGCATGGAACCAGGTCCTCGACGTCTGTTTCTCTCTCTACGGCACCCTGACGGGACCCGGACAGATCCAGTCGCTGGGCGAGTCGAGTCTGCCCAGAAGCGGTTTCCTGGAGATATTCGG
Source organism: Candidatus Multivoradales bacterium (assembly GCA_965223875.1). Classification (GTDB taxonomy): domain Bacteria; phylum Acidobacteriota; class Thermoanaerobaculia; order Multivoradales; family JAHEKO01; genus CBDCXS01. The sequence goes on from OZ245024.1 coordinate 2,466,399, forward strand.
TGTCGGTCTGGGCTCCCAGGGTCAGGTCCTCGTCGACGGCGTACCGGCGATCACATCGAACTGGACCGACCAGCGAATCGCCGCCTACGTCCCCGAGGCTGCCGCTCCCGGGATCGTCGATGTCCAGGTCGTCACGGCCGGCGGAGCCAGCAACACTCTGCCACTCGCCGTGACTCCGCGCCAACAGCAGGGTCGCGAGCTCTGGCACATCCGCCTCGATACGCTCTACTCGAGCGTCCGCCCCGAGGTCGGCCCTGACGGCACCATCTACGCCGTCGACGTGTTCGACAAGCTCTACGCGGTCTCTCCCGACGGAGCACTTCTCTGGATCGTCGACCAAGCCGGCAGCAAGGGGCTGGCCGTGGACACGAACGGAAACATCTACACGGGCAACGAGAACTGGATCAAGTCCTTCACGCCCGCCGGCACCGAGCGCTGGACCTTCGTCCAGGCACCTCGTGCGTTCGTCCTGCAGGACGTTGCGGTCGGCCCGGACGGCAACGTCTACGCGCTTGGAACGAGCGGCATGGGGATCTTCTCGCTGACACCTGCTGGAAGTCTGCGTTGGGCGACTCCCGAACCGTACAGCCGACCCTTCGTCGGCTACACGGAGATCGTCTTCGGGCCCGGCCCGGCCGGCAAGGAGCAGTTGTACTTCTCCGCCAACGGGATCACTCGAGCCATCCGCCTCGAGGACGGCCAACAGATCTTCCGGATCGGCTCGATCGGAGCGATGGCGGTGAGTCCCGTCGACGGAACCGTCCACAACGCCTACAACGCCTACCTTCCGACCGGCGCCAAGGCGTGGCAGTTCGGGACCTTCCTCAACGGCACGCCGACAATCGGGGCGAGCGGTGTTCATTTCTCGACGACCAGCATGGTGTCGTCCAGGCTCTACTCCGTGAACGTCAACGGCAGCGAGCGATGGAGCGCGATCCTGCCGCGGGCGGCCTACAACGTGGACGTCGATCCCACCGAGGCACAGGTCGTGCTCGGGACCTCGGGTGTGCTGACATCGGCGGCCGTGATATTGGGCGCCGACGCGGCGGACGGAGAGGTGCTCTGGAGCTACGAACTACCCGTGCAGGAGCCGCAGATCCCCAACCCCTGGACGGGCGGCATGGGCTTCCACCAATTCGTCGACTCCGGAGCGGCCTTCACTGCCGACGGCTCGGCCGCCTATCTGATGACGGCGATCGCCACCGGCGGCTCGGCGACCGACCGGGCCTTCCTGTATGCCTTCGACCTCGAGGGCGAGCCCACGCCGACGTTCGATCTCTCGGTCGCCGGAAGCTGCCCAGGTCCCGTGACCGTTTCGATTTCGAACGCACCGCCTGCGTCAGAGGTCGGCGTCGTGGCCGCGGCAGACAACGGGGGCTTCGTCAAGGGCGGCACACTCTGCGGCGGTACGGTCTTCGAGATCGGTGAGCCCTTCCAGCTTCCACCGTTGTGGATTCCGGTGGACGGGAACGGCAACGGCTCGGGGGCGATGACGTTGCAGAACGATCGCTGCTGGCTGGAGGCCCTTGCCACCGCCGATTGCACGACGACCCCGGCGATCGAAGTGCCTTAGAGCGGGGCGACGAGACCCGCACGACCATCCCGGTCGAGTCCTCCGACCGGCGTCACACGCCCGTCGAGGCGATAGCAGAGCCGCTCGTGAGGCGTGACCGAGTCCTGACGCTCCGCGTCGCTCACGAGCCCGCGTCGGGGCTCGCGCTATCATCCGGCGTCGCACCACCAGATAGGAGACGTCGATGAGGAAGATCCACCAGTACAAGCTCGTTTGCCCCGCCGTCACGATCACCCTCGCGCTCTGCACGGTCTTCGTGCTCGGTCCGCCGGTCCAGGCCGACGATGAGGCCGAGTCCTGGAGCGTCAGCGAGCCGGCCGGCGACTGGCGCACCATCACCATCGACACGACCGAGACGACATGGTCGAACCTCGACGTCTCGCCCGACGGGTCGACCATCGTCTTCGACGCTCTTGGCGATATCTACACCATGCCGATCGAAGGCGGCGAGGCCGAGGCGTTGACCGACGGCATCGAATGGAACTACCAGCCGAAGTACAGCCCGGACGGATCGAAGATCGTCTTCGTCTCCGACCGCGCGGGTGGCGACAACCTCTGGGTCATGGACGCCGACGGGTCGAACCCGCAGGCGGTGACGGCCGAGTCCGAGCACCTCGTCCACAACCCGTCGTGGAGCCCCGACGGTCAGTATCTGGTGGGCAAGAAGTCGTTCATGTCGACGCGCTCGATCGCCGCCGGTGAGATCTGGCTCTTCCACGCCGGCCACGAAGGCGGCGGACTGCAGCTGACCGAGCGTCCCTACGGCAAGGACGACCAGAAGAACCAGGCCGACCCGGTCTTCTCGGTCGACGGCCGTTACATCTACTTCTCTCAGGACGTGACGCCGGGTCGGGTCTGGCAGTACGGCAAGGACTCGACCGGCCAGATCTTCGTCATCCAGCGGCTCGAGCTCGAGACCGGTGAGACGGAGCGGTTCGTCACCGGCGCCGGCGGCGCGGTGCGACCGACCCCGTCGCCCGACGGGCGCTATCTCGCCTTCATCCGCCGCGCCCGCGATCTCGAGTCGGCGATCTACCTGAAGGACCTCGACAGCGGCCGCGAGATCCCCATCTATACCCGGTTCGAGCGCGATCTCCAGGAAACCTCGGGAACCGAGGGCAACGCTCCGGCGTTCGCCTGGACGCCCGACTCGGCATCGATCGTCTTCTGGACCGGCGGCGGCTTTCACCGCATCGATGTCGAGAGCCGGGAGATCGTCGACATCCCGGTGCACCTGACGAAAGAGATGCGCGTCCAGGAGACCCTGAGACTCCCGGTCGACGTCGCTCCCGACACCTTCCACGTCCGGATGCCGCGCTGGCCGGTGGTTTCACCGGACGGCTCGAGCGTGGTCTTCCAGGCGCTCGGTGTCCTTTGGAGCCGCGCGCTGCCCGACGGCGAGCCGCAGCGATTGACCGCGCAGACCGATCACTTCGAGTACTACCCCTCCTTCTCCCACGACGGAAGCTCGATCGTCTACACCACCTGGGACGATCAGGAGCAGGGTGGCGTCCGCGTCGTCCCGGCCTCCGGCGGCTCCGCGCGGATCGTCACCTCGAAGCCCGGCAACTACGTCGAGCCGCGTTATTCGCCCGACGACTCGACCATCGTCTACCGGCAGATCGGTGGCGGCTATCTGCTCTCGCCGCTCCACTCGCTCGAGACCGGCCTCTACACCATTCCGGCAGGCGGCGGCGAAGCGACGCGGGTCTCGTCGAGCGGCTCGCGGCCCGATTTCTCCGCCGACGGAGAGCGGATCGTCTTCGTCGCCGGCGGTGAGACCGGCCTGGTGCTCAAGAGCGTCAGCCTGGCGGGCGAGGACGAGCGCGAGCTGGTGACCGGATCGAACATGGTGGAGATGGCCATATCCCCGGACAGCGCGTGGGTGGCGTTCGTCGACGACTATCGCGCCTACGTCGCCCCGATCACGGCGGCCGGCAAGGCGGCGTCACTGGGCAAGGGAACGAAATCGGTCCCGGTGCGCCAGCTCTCCAGCCGGGCCGGTGACTTCCTCGAATGGCAGGACGAGGACACCGTGACCTGGAGCCGGGGTCCGATCCTCTACCTCCGCGACCTCTCCGAGGCCTTCGCCTTCGCGGACGGAGCCCCCGAGGAGCTTCCCGAGCCGGTGGAGGAGGGTATCGACATCGGCTTCGACGTTGCCTACGACCGGCCCGACGGGACCATCGCCTTCGTCGGCGGCCGCGTGGTGACCATGCGCGACGCCATGAGCGACACCGAGGAGGTCATCGAGGACGGCGTCGTGGTCGTCACCGGCAACCGCATCGTCGCCGTCGGCGAGCGGGGCTCGGTCGATGTCCCGGCGGCAGCACACGTCGCCGACGTCTCCGGAAAGACCATCGTCCCCGGCTTCATCGACGCCCACGCCCACGGAGGCCATGGCCGCAACCAGATCATCCCGCAGCAGAACTGGACGCAGTACTCGAACCTCGCCTTCGGCGTCACCACCATCCACGACCCGTCGAACGACACCCGATCGATCTTCGCCGCCAGCGAGATGAACAAGGCGGGCCTCGTCGTCGGGCCACGCATCTTCTCCACCGGGACGATCCTCTACGGCGCCAGGGGCGAGGGCTACCACGTCGATGTCGACGACCTCGACGACGCCCGCTTTCACATCCAGCGGATGAAGGACGTCGGAGCGGTATCGGTCAAGAGCTACCAACTCCCCCGGCGCGATTCGCGGCAGCTCCTCATCGCCGCCGGTAGGGAGCTCGGTGTCATGGTCGTCCCGGAGGGTGGCATGAAGTTCCAGCACAACATGACCGAGATCGTCGACGGGCACACCACCATCGAGCACTCGATGACGGTCAAGACCGTCTACGACGATGTTCTGCAGCTCTGGTCGCAGGCCGGCACCGCCTACACGCCGACCCTCGGCGTCGCCTTCGGCGGTATGGAGGGTGAGCGTTGGTTCTACGATCGGCACAACGTATGGGAGAACGAGCGCCTGTTGCGCTACACACCCCGGTCGCGTGTCGAGCCCCGTTCGATGCGCCGCCAGACGGCGCCCGACAGCCACTACAACCACATCCACGTCGCTTCGTCGGCGAAGGATCTGATGCGCCTGGGAGTACCGGTCAACACCGGCGCGCACGGCCAGCGCGAAGGCCTGGCGACCCACTGGGAGATGTGGATGCTGCGCCAGGGAGGCTTCACACCCTGGGAGATGCTCCGTGCCGCGACAGCCGCCGGTGCCTACTCCCTCGGCATGGACGCCGATATCGGCTCCCTCGAGCCGGGCAAGCTGGCCGACCTGGTGATCATCGACGGCAACCCGCTCGAGGATCCTTCGAGAACCGAATACGTCCACGCGACCCTGGTCAACGGCCGGCTCTTCGAGGCCTCGACGATGAATCAGATCTGGCCCGAGAGCGTCGAGCGCGAGGCCTTCTTCTGGGAGCTCGAGGGCGGCGACACGATCGCACCCGCCGGTGAGGACGAAGCCGAGGCCATCGCCCGCCGTCACGGCTGGCGGCACTGACCCAGACGACCCGAGAACCAGGGAGGACCGGCATGTACATCGCGATGAACCGCTTTCGAATCGCCCGTGGCCACGAGGAGGTCTTCGAGGAGATCTGGCGCCAGCGGGAGTCCTACCTGGACGAGGTCCCCGGCTTCAGGGAGTTCCATCTGCTGCGCGGCCCGAGCTCCGCGGAGTCGACGCTCTACGCCTCCCACTCCACCTGGGACTCGCACAAGGCGTTCGTCGACTGGACCGAGTCGGAGGCCTTCCGACGCGCCCACGGGCAGGCGCGTTCGCCCGAGGGAACCGTTCTCGGTCACCCCGAGTTCGAGGGCTTCGAAGCGGTCCTCTGACCCTCCAGCATCCGGACACCCGACACCCCGGCACCCGGGCGACGCCGGGACGCGGATCAGAGCCTCGGGCGGGTCAGCTTGTGGCGCAGGAAGCGGACCGGAGCCAGCGCATCGTCCTTGAGGCTCGCCTCGAGCTCGTTGCGTCCGAAGACCATCAGCGAGACGTCGTCGTCGAGCTCCGTCGAGCCGACCCAGGCTTCGAGTGCCTCCAGCACGCGGGGAATGACCTCCCCCACCCGCGGCGGCGGCAGCGAGCTCACCAGGTCAAGAAGACGCTCCTGTCCGAACTGCTCCTCGTCGGGCGCTTCGGCTTCGATCACGCCGTCGGTGTAGAGCAGGATCAGGTCGCCGGCCCCGAAGTCGACCTCCTGGAGGTCGTAGGCCACTGACCCGAACATCCCGAGCGGGAGGTTCGACGGCAGACTCGTTGCGGGGCCCGACGCGGCGGTCTCGCGGTGGGGGTCGAGGCAGCTCCACGCGCGCTGCGAGACGCTGTAGAGGAGCGGCGGCGGATGGCCGGCGTTGCAGATGGTCAGGGCACCCGTCGGCCGGAAGTAGCTCACCACCACGGCGCTCGCGAAACGACCTTCGAGCTTCGAGAATCCAGCGTTGAGCTCGCGAACCAGCCTCGCCTGATCGAGGATGTCCGCGGAGCGCGCCATCAGGCGCCGCAGACCCTCGGCGGTGCCGGCGACTTCCTGCCCGTGTCCGGCCACATCGGCGAGCAGGGCTCGTGTGATCCGTCCCGAAGAGCAGGCCGTCACGTGCAGCACGTCCCCGCCTCCCGTGCCGCCGCCGTATGGCTTGCTGAAGGCGTGCGCGTCCAGCCCGGTCGTCTGAACCAGGGAGTCGGTCGCCTGATTGCCGCCCCACACCCCGAGACAACTCAGGCGGTGCGTTTCGGGGAGCGCCTCGCTCATCACGGTAGCTTCTTCGATCGTCGGCGGCGGTCCGATTCACCCGAGCATGTCGCGAGCGACTCCGGCGACGTGCTCGCCGATCGCGAGCGAGGCGGTGGCGGCGGGCGAGGGCGTGTTCAGGACATGGAGTGTGCGAGCACTCGGCAAGATGCGGAAGTCGTCGACCAGACTGCCGCCCCGGTGCATCACCTGCGCCCTGACCCCGCAGCCCCCGGCAACCAGGTCCGCCGCCGAGACCTCGGGCACCAGCTCGCGCAGGGCGCGAGCGAAGGCCCGCTTCGAGACCGATCGCCATATCTCGCCCGCGCCGACACGCCAGTGCCGCCCCGCCATTCGCCACAGGCCCGGGAAGCCGAGGGCGTCGACCGCGTCCGCCGCCCGGAATGAGGTCCTGCTGTAGCCCTCGCGCTCCAGCGCCAGGACCGCGTTGGGTCCGGCCTCGATGCCGCCGTCGAGCTTGGTCGTCAGGTGAACGCCGAGAAACGGGAACGCGGGATCGGGAACCGGATAGATCGGACGCGAGACCAGCCCCGACCGCTCGGCGGCCAGGTGATAGTAGTCGCCCCGGAACGGAACGATGCGCATCTCCTCGGCCACTCCGCACGCGTGGGCGATCCGGTCGGCCTGGAGACCGGCGCAGTTGACCATCAGGCCGCAGTCGAGCTCTCCCTGGGTGGTCTCGACGATCGCGCGTCCGTCCGACTCCGTCACGGATACGAAGCGCGTCCCGCGGCGAACCGAGCCACCCGCCGCGACGACGTCGTCCGCGTAGCTCTCGTTGACGGTGCGGAAGTCCACGATGCCGGTCTCCGGAACCAGCAACCCGGCCGCCCCGGCCACCGCGGGCTCGAGCTCGCGGATCTCCTCGGGTCCGAGCCGGCGAAGACCTCGAAGACCGTTCGCCCGGCCCCGTCGCTCGAGCTCGTCGAGCGCCGCGAGGTCGCGATCGTTCCGAGCCACGACCAACTTTCCGCACCGCTCGAAGGCGATCCCCCGCTCCTCGACGTAGCGGTAGAGGGCGTCGCGCCCGGCCACGGTGAAGCGCGCCCGGAACGAGCCCGGCGGGTAGTAGAGACCGGAGTGGATCACGCCACTGTTGCGCCCGCTCTGGTGGAGGGCGAGCTCCGATTCGGCCTCGAGAACCACGACGCTCCGGCCCGCGAGGGCCAGCGACCGGCCGACGGCACAGCCGACCAGGCCGCCGCCGACGACCAGGATGTCGAGTCTCTCACTCACGGGTCGATTCTAGAGAACCTCGACGCGCTCCGATGGACGACGGTGCCGGTCCTCCCGAGGGAGCGAAGGGACCGCAGCGGGGAAACCATGACGCCGAGGTGGGATCTCTCCACTTCACTCGCTCCGCTCGCTACGGTCGAGATGACAAAGAGAAGCCGGGCGTGCGCGTTTCGAACCGTCCCCTGGTCGTCCCGACCGGCATGGAGAGATCCCGACGCCGAGGTGGATTCTCCACACCGCACTCGCGACGGTCGAGACGGCGATATCGAAAGAGTCACACACTCGCACCGTCGCTTGCTGTATCATGGCGACCGCCCCGGGGTTCGGCGAGGGCTTCGGGCAACGGCAGCTATCCCGCCGACGCCCTCGCACGACGCAAGCCCCCCCTGGCGCGAAGCTGCTGGTAAAGGCCTGAGAACCACTTGGTCCACACCGGGTCCCGAGACCCCGGCTCAGCTGTCGCGAAGAGGCGCCCGCCCCTCGCAAGCTCGACTCGGATGAGCGCAACGAACGAAACCAAACAGGAAGCCACTCCGCGTCCCGCCAAGTCGGGTCGCGCACCCAAGGTGATCCCGCTCTTCAAGCGGAGCAGCTCGCATTTCCGCCCTGCGGTTCGTGACCGCGGCGAAGAGCACCTCGACGCCGGTCGGGTCGACTTCGAGGTCGACGAGACGCGGGCGCGCGCCCGCGTCGACGACGGCGCCGGCGACACATGGTCGGTCGGCGTGGACTGGTCTCTGGTGCCGGGCAAGCGCGCCCTCCACACCTTCTGCAGCTGCCCCCACTTCGCTTCCGGCGAGAAGTGCGAGCACATCTGGGCGACGCTGCTGGCGCTCGCCGAGACGGTTCCCGAGAGTCAGCCTCCCGGCGCCGATCGACTGTCGGTGCGCAAGGATCGACCCGAGCGCTGGGACGACCTAGGCCTCTCCGGCAACGGCACCTCCGCCGCGGCGAGCCAGGTGCGCGCCACGCCGCGAGTCCACTCGGCCCGCCGCTCGCGCGGTACCCGCCATTCACGCACCGCCTCCTGGCGCTCCCAGTTCGCCGCGCTCCAGGAGCAGGCGGCACCGGCCACGGCGGCGGCCAAACCCTCTCCGAGGAGAGCCGCCGCGCCGAGCATCCACTTCCTGATCAACACCGCGGCGAGTCGCAAGAGTGGCGGCCTGGTGCTCGATCTGTTCGCCAAGCGGGCCGGTCGCTCCGGCAAGGCCGGCCAGTTCCGCCGCGTCGCCGTCGAGGCCGAAGAGCTGCCGACGGTCCTTCTGCCGCGAGCCCTGGCGCGTGACCAGGACCGCTCGATCGAGATCATCACCGCCCTGCCCACCGAGCAGCCCAACCGGCGGCGCGGCTCCAAGGGACGATCGAAGAAGAGCGCCACCGGCATACAGCGCTTCAAGCTGCCCGTCCCCCTCTACGAGCCTGTCCTCGCACACCTGGCGGCGAGCGGAGCGCTCGGCTGGTGGGACGGCCGGCGCCCCAGCGGTGGCTCGGCGCTCGCCTGGGACAAGGGTCCCTCCTGGCAGCTCGCCCTGCGGCTGGAAGCCACGGCGAGTGGCGACATGCTGCTGGTCGGGAGCCTCGAGCGCAACAGCACCAGCGTGCCGCTGTCCGAGCCGCTGCTGATCGTGCCGGCCGAGGACGGCAAGCGTCCCCTGGTCGTCTTCACCGAGTCGATCGGACGCCTGCAGGCGGGCAACGACTTGCGCTGGGTGAACCTGCTTCGCGACGCGCGAGAGATCGTCATCCCCGGCAGGGACGTCGATGAGGCGTTCGCGGCGTTGTACGAGATTCCCGGTCTGCCGCGGGTGGAGATCCCCGACGAGCTCGGCCTCAACGAGCAGGCCTCGACGTTCCGGCCGCGCCTGGTGCTTCGCAAGGACCCGGTGTCGGTCCTGCCCAACGCGCCGCTGGTCGCCGAGCTCTCCTTCCTCTACGGCGATCGGGAGGTCAGCGCCGCCGACCCGCGGGCCACGATCCTCGATCGATCCGGTAACAACCTGTTGCGACGCGACATGAAGCGCGAGCACGAGGCGCTCGTCCGCCTGCTCGAAGCCGGCGCCCGGCCGCTCGCCGGGGGACACGGTGAGGGACTCGAGCTCAGTCCGCTCGAGGTCCCGACGGTCGCCGAGCCCCTCCTCCTCGAGGGGTGGGAGGTCGAGTTCCACGGTGACTCCCTGCGCGTGCCGAGCCCGATGTCGCTGCGCATCGAGAGCGGCATCGACTGGTTCGAGGTCAGCGGCGAGATGGACTTCGCCGGTGACGAGATCGAGCTGCAGGAGATCCTGAAGGCGGTCTCGAAGGGGGAGCGCTTCGTCGAGCTCGCCGACGGTTCGCGCGGGCTTCTCCCAGCCTCTCTGTCCGAAACCTGCGACTCGCTGTCGAATCTGGCCCAGGAGAGCTCGGAGGAGGGCCTGCGCTTCTTCTCCTCACAGGCGCTGCTGGTGGACGCTCTGCTGACCGACATGCCTCCGGCCGACGTCGACGCGAGCTTCGCCGAGCTGCGCGAGAAGCTGCGCTCGTTCGAGCGCATCACGCCGGTGAAGGAGCCGCGTGGGTTCTCCGGAACACTGCGTCCCTACCAGCGCGAGGGCCTCGGCTGGCTCGGCTTCCTGCGCGAGTTCGGGCTCGGCGGCATCCTGGCCGACGACATGGGTCTGGGCAAGACGATCCAGGTGCTGGCGCTTCTCAAGTCGCACCGCACGCCCTCCAAGTCGAGCGGCCTGCCCTCGTTGGTGGTGGTGCCGCGCAGCCTGCTCTACAACTGGATCGAGGAGGCCGGCCGCTTCACCCCGTCGCTCAAGGTGGTCGAGTACGGCGGCCCGGGACGCGAGAAGCTGCAACCGAAGCTCGCCAGGTACGACCTGGTGGTGACGACCTACGGGACGCTGCGCCGCGACATCGGCTTCCTCTCCTCGGTCGAGTTCGACACGGTGATCCTCGACGAAGCGCAGGCGATCAAGAACCGCGACTCCCAGGCGGCGAAGGCGAGCCGCCTGCTGGTCGCCCGGCAACGGCTCGCCCTGACCGGCACGCCGATCGAGAACCACCTCGGCGAGCTCGGCTCGATCCTCGAGTTTCTCAACCCGGGCCTGCTCGGCAAGCTGCCGATCTTCGAGGTGCTCTACACGGCGCGCAACGCCAGCCCCAAGGAGCTCGAGAAGATCGCCGAAGGCATCCGACCCTTCATCCTGCGCCGGACCAAACAGGAGGTCCTGCCCGACCTGCCGCCCAAGACCGAGCAGGTGCTGCACTGCGGCCTCAACGAACGCCAGCAGGAGCTCTACGACCAGCTCCGCGCCGGCTATCAGGCCAGCCTGCTGCAGAAGGTCGAGGCCGGAGCGGGTGGCAACGCGCTCGAGGTCCTCGAGGCTCTGCTGCGACTGCGCCAGATCGCCTGCCACCCGGGCCTCGTCAACGACGAGTGGGCCGACGCCGGCAGCGCCAAGCTCGACGCCCTCTTCGAGCTCGTCACCGAGGTGCTCGACGAGGGTCACAAGGTCATCGTCTTCTCGCAGTTCACCAAGCTGCTCGGCTTCGTCCGTGAGCGGCTGGAGGAGCACGAGATCGACTACGCCTATCTGGACGGCCAGACGAGGAACCGCAAGGAGGTCGTGGACCGGTTCCAGACCGACCCGGGCTGCAACATCTTCGTCATCAGCCTGAAGGCGGGCGGCGTCGGCCTCAACCTGACCGCGGCGAGCTACGTCTTCCTGCTCGATCCCTGGTGGAACCCGGCCGTCGAGGCCCAGGCCATCGACCGCGCCCATCGCATCGGCCAGGACCATCCGGTGTTCGCCTACCGGATGATCGCCCAGGACACCGTCGAAGAGAAGATCATCGAGCTGCAGAAGTCCAAGCGCGACATCGCCGACGCCGTGCTCGACGGCGAGGGAACGACGCTGAAGGACCTCTCGGCCGACGATCTGAAGGTCCTGCTGAGCTGACCGTCGCCGCCGCTGGCGACTGACTGCAGGCAGGCCGTGCCCTCTGTTCGAGGGGACGCCGGCCGCTTCAGCCTTGTCATCTCGACCGGAGCGAGCGAGAGCGAGCGCAGTGGAAGAGATCCCGCCTCGTCGCGGGATCTCTCCACTACGGCTCGCTCCGCTCACCTACGGTCGAGATGTCAAGGTGGAAGACCGCTCGCTCGTTCCGGTGGAGACGACAAGCAGGTTCGGTACCCTATGGGCCACCATCAGACAAGGGGGAGCACATGATCCGGTTCATCGGCGTTCTGTTGACGTGCGTTCTGGCCTGCGGCCCCGTGGCGGCCCAGGGAGATGAGGGCGCGAAGCTCCGCGCCAGGCTCGAGACCATCGCCACCGTCGAGAGGAAGCTGATGATCCCGATGCGAGACGGCGTTCGTCTGGCGACGGACGTCTATCTGCCAGCGGAGGGTGAAGGCCCCTACCCCACCATCTTCTGGCGCACGCCCTACAACTTCAACACTCTCAGTAGCCGCCGCGCCCGGCTCGCCATGGGAGCCATCGAGAAGGGCTACGCCTTCGTCATTCAGAACGAGCGCGGCAAGTACTTCTCCGAGGGTGAGTGGGAGATTCTCGGCTTTCCACGAACCGACGGTTGGGACGCGCTCGACTGGATCGCCGCGCAGCCGTGGTCGAACGGCAAGGTCGGCACGATCGGCTGTTCGTCGTCCGCCGAGTGGCAGCTTGCGCTCGCGGCGATGGATCACCCCGCACACGCCGCGATGGTGCCGATGGCCTCCGGCGCCGGCATCGGCCGGGTCGGCCGCTTTCACGAGCAGGGCAACTGGTACCGGGGCGGCGTCTACCAGATGCTCTTCGGAACCTGGCTCTACGGAGTGCAGAACACCCAGCGGCCGCGCCTGCCCGAAGGGCTTTCCAGGGAGGACGTCATCCGGCTGTCGCGCTATTTCGACCTCGCTCCCGACATGCCGGACATCGATTGGGAGAGGCACATCGAGCATCTCCCCCTGGTGACGATGATGGAGGAAGCCCAGGGGCCGAAGGGGATCTACGCCGAGTTCGTGCGCCGGCTACCCGACGATCCCGCCTGGTACGACGGCGGCCTCTACCACGACGACGAGCCCTGGGGCGTGCCGGCCCTCTGGTTCAACTCCTGGTACGACGTGTCGATCGGACCCAACATGGAGCTCTTCAACCATTCCCGCGACAACGGCGTCGATCAGGAAGCACGCGACGGTCAGTACGCCGTCATCGCACCCACCCCGCACTGCCGCTTCTGGACGGAGGACGAGGAGACCGTCGTCGGAGAGCGAAACATGGGCGACGTCCGATTCGACACCGACGGCCTGGTCGCTCGCTGGTTCGACTACTGGCTCAAGGGTGAGGAGAACGGCGTCCTCGAGGACACACCGCGCGTCCAGTACTACACGATGGGCGAGAACATCTGGCAGTCGGCCGACACCTGGCCGCCGGCCGGAATCGAGATGACCCCCTGGTACCTGGGCAGCGATGGCGGCGCCAACAGCCTCTTCGGCGACGGCCGTCTCTCCCTCGAGGCGGCGCCGGGAGCGGCCTCGGACAGCTTCGTCTACGACCCGACCGTGCCCGTTCCCTCGCTGGGTGGCGGCGTCTGCTGCACCGGCGGCGCGGTGGAGCCCGGCTCGTTCGACCAGCGCGGTATCGAGGCGCGTCACGACGTCCTGGTCTACACCAGCGATCCGCTCGACGAAGCCATCGAGGTGACCGGTAGCGTCGAGGTGACGCTGTGGGTCGGCTCGGACGCCAGGGACACCGACTTCACCGTCAAGCTGGTCGACGTCCACCCCGACGGCACCGCCTACAACATCGACGAGACGATCCAGCGCGCCCGCTTCCGTGAGGGTTACGAGCGGGAGGTCTTCATGGAGCCCGGCGAGGTCTACCGGCTCGAGGTGAGCCCGATGACGACCAGCGCCACCATCGGCGCCGGTCACCGCCTGAGGGTGGAGATCTCGAGCAGCAACTTCCCCCGCTTCGCCCGCAACCTCAACACCGGCGGCAACAACGCCGAGGAGGCCGAAGGCGTGCCGGCCCGCAACGTCGTCTACCACTCCGCCGAGTACCCGTCGCAGATCCGGTTGCCGATCGTCCAGCACGACTGAGGCCTACCTCCGAGGAGTGCGACCCTACCCGTCCGGGCGTCTCGCAATCGACCGGGCGCTGACTATAATCGGTCCCTCAGTTGACAGCGGACCAGAGACAGGAGGGGCACCTGATGAGAGTCAATAGTTGGAGTCTGTGCTGCGGCGCTTTGGCGGCCATCGTCACCATGGGAGTTCTCGCCGGCTGCGGTGGCGGCGGCGATCCCGCTCCGGCCGATCCGGCGGTCAAGCGGGGCAAGGTCGTCTACGACCGTGTCTGCGCCACCTGCCACGGCCAGGACGCCACGGGCATGCAGGGCCTGGGCAAGGACCTCCACGCCAACGCCTTCGCCATGGCCGCCAGCGACGCCGAGCTGGTCGAGTTCATGAAGGAGGGTCGCGAGGCGACCCACGAGCTCAACGAGACCGGAGTCGCCATGCCGCCCAAGGGTGGTGATCCGACCATCACCGACGACGAGCTGGGCGATGTCGTCGCGTACCTGCGGACCCTCGAGTAGGGAACGCGTCGGGAGACACAAATGGACAGCAGTGACGACCGAGAGCTCGAGTCGAGACTCGAGAACCTCGGGCCACCGCGCGGAACGCTGGCGATCATCCTGATCTACGCCGCGATCTTCGGGTTGGCCTGGATGTCCCTCTTCTTCTTCGAGTTCATGCCCCGGGGAGCGCCACACCCATGAGCCACGAGGTAGACCGCTACGAGAAGTTCTGGATGTGGGGCGCCGCGGGACTGATTCTCGTCTTCGTGGCCGCCATCGTCTTCGCCGCCACCAACCAGGCGATCCATCCCCCGAGCCACGTCGAGACCATCGACCCGACGACCGCGGCCGAGACCGGCGAGTTCGCCGAGCCCGGCGTCTTCGCGACCGGGGAGGGAACGACCGTGGTCATGCGCACCCAGATGTACTCTTTCTTTCCCGGCGAGGTCCGGGTGCCGCGGGGAAAGCCGGTGACCTTCCGCATCACCAGTACCGACGTGCTACACGGCTTTCAGATCGTCGGCACCAACGCCAATGTGATGGTGAGCCCCGGCTACGTCAGCCAGTTCACCATGAGCTTCCCCTGGGCGGGTGAGTACCTGATCGTGTGCAACGAGTACTGCGGCATCGGGCATCACATCATGCAGGGCAAACTGATCGTCGAGGAGGGGCCATGATGGAGCACAAGCTGCAGAAGGCTCACTTCGGCGTCGCCCAGGCGGCGTTCTTCATCGGCACGGCCATGGCGCTCATGCAGGCGCTGTCACGCGCCAACCTGCATCTGCCGGGTCGCACCCCGCAGATGTACTACATGTCGATGACCGCCCACGGCGTGCTGCTGGCGATCGTCTTCACCACCTTCTTCATCATGGGGCTGGGCTATCTGTTCGCCCGGGCGGCTCTCGGCAGGGTGGTCAGCGAAAAGGTGGCGTGGATCTCCTTCTGGATCGCCGTCGTCGGAACGCTCACCACCACGGTCGCGATCCTCTCGGGAACCAGCACCGTCCTCTACACCTTCTACCCGCCGCTCCAGGCGCATCCGGCTTTCTACATCGGAGCGACCCTGGTCGTCGTCGGGTCGTGGGGCTGGTGTCTGGTGATGATCCAGTCCTACCGGTCCTACCGCAAGGAGTTCCCCGACCGGCCGGTGCCGCTGGCGATCATCGGCATCATGGCCACAGCCATCGTCTGGCTGCTGGCGACCACCGGACTGGCCATCGAGGTTCTGGGGATGCTGATCCCCTGGTCGCTGGGTCTGGTCGAGAAGATCGATCCGGTGCTCGCCCGAACCTTCTTCTGGTGGTTCGGTCACCCGTTGGTCTACTTCTGGCTGCTGCCGGCCTACGCGATCTGGTACACCATCCTGCCGGCGCGTGCCGGTGGGCGACTGTTCAGCGACTATCTCGGCCGGATGGTGTTCGTCCTGTTCATCATCCTGTCGACACCGGTCGGCTTCCATCATCAGTTCGTCGATCCGGGAATCTCGGCGGGGTGGAAGATGCTCCACACCGTCAACACCTACGCGATTCTCTATCCGAGTCTGATCACCGCCTTCACTATCGTCGCCTCGCTCGAGGTGGCGGGACGCCTGCGCGGCGCCAACGGGCTGTTCAACTGGATCAAGAAGCTCCCGTGGGGCGATCCGTTCTTCGACAGCGTGGTGCTGGCGATGCTCCTGTTCACCTTCGGTGGCTGGGGAGGCGCGATCAACGCCGCCTATTCGATGAACACCATGGTGCACAACACGGCGTGGATCCACGGCCACTTCCACATAACCGTCGGCTCGACGGTGACGATGACCTTCATGGGAGTCACCTACTGGTTGTTGCCGCGGCTGACGGGCAGGGCGCTCAAGTTCAAGGCCGCCGCCCAGATGCAGCCCTACCTCTGGTTCTTCGGCATGCTCCTGTTCGGTGGCATCAACCACATCACCGGTATCCTCGGGATGCCGCGTCGGGTGTACGACGCCACCTACCAGGGCGCCTGGGCCGCCAAGGCGTGGGAACCGTGGACGACTCTCACCGCCGTCGGCGGAGTGCTGCTCTACACCAGTGCCGTCTGCTACCTGCTGGTGGTGGTGGGTACGCTCCTCTGGGGCAAGAAGCTCGCCGACCCACCCAAGATCGAGCTGGCGAAGGCTCTCCATCCCGCCACCCAGCGAACCATCTGGGACCGCATGGGACTGTGGACGGTGGTCGCCATCGCCCTGGTCGCCATCGCCTACTTCTGGCCGATCATGCATCTGCTCGGCATGGAGCGGTTCGGCTCGCCCGGCTTCAAACCGTTCTAGCATCGTCTCCGGGCGGGAGACTCCGGCGCCGCAAGCCGCGCCGCCGGGGTCTCCCGTCAGGTTTCTCCCTGCCTCATATCGCCCCCTTGTCGGCCTCCTTTGTCGGAAGGCGGGCAGGGGACGCATCCAGTGAAAGGAGCGTCATGTCTCCCACCCGCCACCGGGTCGCCGCGCTCGCCGCGATCCTCACCCTCGCATCCGCGCCCCTGGCGGCCGCGGACGATTCCCGGCTGACGCTCGACCGGATCTTCACCGAGCGCGAGTTCCGCACCGCCCGCGGTCCGAGCCTCAGATGGCTCGAGGACGGTAGTACCTACACGACGCTGGAAGAGTCGCCGGAGCTCGAGGAGCACTACGACATCGTTCGCCATCGAGCCGACGACGGAGGGATGGAGATCCTCGTTCCGGCCAGCCGGCTGATCCCCGAGGACGCGGAGGAGCCGCTGGCGATCGACGACTACATCTGGTCGGACAGCGGCGACAAGCTCCTCGTCTTCACCAACACCCGCCGCGTCTGGCGCCACAACACTCGCGGTGACTACTGGGTGCTCGACCTCGAGTCGGGAAAGCTCTCCAAGCTCGGCGGAGAGGCCGAAGAGGCGACGCTCATGTTCGCCAAGTTCTCTCCCGACGCGACCCGCGTCGCCTACGTCCGCGACCGGGATATCTACGTCGAGAAGCTGGCCGACGGCACCATCACCCGCCTGACCACCGCCGAAGCGGAGCACATCGTCAACGGCACCTCGGACTGGGTCCACGAAGAGGAGCTCGGTCTGCGAGACGGCTTCCGCTGGAGCCCGGACGGCCGGCGCATCGCCTACTGGAACTTCGACACCTCGGGCATCGATACCTTCTACCTGATCAACAACA
This sequence comes from Candidatus Multivoradales bacterium, assembly GCA_965223875.1. GTDB lineage: Bacteria > Acidobacteriota > Thermoanaerobaculia > Multivoradales > JAHEKO01 > CBDCXS01. The sequence goes on from OZ245024.1 coordinate 2,483,692, forward strand.
CGGACGAGCTCTACCCGAAGCTCACCGGAATCCCCTACCCGAAGGCCGGCACCACCAACTCGGCGACCCGCATCGGCATCGTCAGCGCCGAGGGCGGCGAGACCACCTGGATGAAGGAGTCGGACGACCCCCGCGAGCACTACCTGGCGCGGATGGAGTGGGCGAACAACTCGGGCGAGATCATCGTCCAGCATCTCAACCGGCCGCAGAACGAGCTCGCGATCATGATCGGCGACGTCGAGACCGGCGCCTACCGGACGATCACCGTCGACCGGGACGAGGCGTGGATCGACTACGTCGACACCTGGCCCTGGCTCGACGACGGGCGCTGGTTCCTGTGGACCAGCGAGCGCGACGGCTGGCGTCACGTCTATCGGATCTCGCGCGACGGCGAGCAGGCCGAGCTGCTGACGCCGGGTGAGTTCGACGTCACCTCGATCGAGCGCGTCGACGATGAGGGCGGCTGGCTCTACTACACCGCGGTGCCCGACAACCCTCTAGAGCGCCAGCTCCTGCGCGCACCGCTCGACGGCTCCGGTGATGTCGAGCGACTGACGCCGGAGGATGCTTCCGGCTGGCACTCCTACGACGTCTCGCCGAGCGGCGAATGGGCTCTCCACACCCACTCACGCTTCGGGCAACCGCCGACGATCGACTTCGTCCGCCTCCCGGCACACACGGTCGAGCGCACCCTGGTCGACAACGCCGAGCTCGAGGCCAAGCTCGAGGCGCTCGAGCAGGGCGAGATGCGGTTCTTCCGCGTCCGCATGCAGGACGGGCTCGAGCTCGATGGCTGGGAGCTCCTGCCGCCCGACTTCGACCCGTCGAAGCGCTACCCGATCGTCTTCTACGTCTACGGCGAGCCCTGGGGGCAGACCGTCGCCGACCGCTGGGGCGGCAGCACCTACCTATGGCACCTGATGCTCGCCCAGCGCGGCTACGTGGTGGTGAGCATCGACAATCGCGGAACGCGCTCTCCGCGCGGCCGCGAGTGGCGCAAGATCATCTACAAGAACGTCGGCCCGATCGCCGCCGAGGATCAGGCCGAAGCGGCGCGCCAGCTGCTGGCGAGCGGCTACATCGACCCCGAGCGCGTCTCGATCTGGGGCTGGAGCGGCGGTGGCTCGATGACGCTCAACATGCTCTTCCGCCACCCCGAGATCTACAAAACCGGCATCTCGGTGGCTCCGGTGCCCGACCAGCGCTACTACGACACCATCTACCAGGAGCGCTACTCCGGCCACCCGGAGCACGACCCGGAGTCCTACGAGCAGGGTTCACCCATCACCTTCGCCGAGAACCTCGAGGGCAACCTGCTGCTGATCCATGGGACGGGGGACGACAACGTCCACTACCAGGGCACCGAGGCACTGATCAACAAGCTGATCGGTGCCGGCAAGCAGTTCGAGATGATGGCCTACCCGAACCGCTCGCACGGCATCCACGAGGGCGAGGGGACCACTCGTCACCTCTTCCAGAAGATGACCGACTACCTCGAGCGGAACGCTCCGCCGGGGCCCGCCGAGACCGAGTCGCCTGAAGTGCCGGAGACCGAGGCAGTTCCCAAGGGCTGACATCGCCTGAAGCGGCCGAGCGCTCCGTTGTCATACCGACCGGGGCGACCGGAGGGAGCGTAGTGGAGGGATCCCTCCACTACGGCCGCTCCGCGTCCTCCGGTCGGGATGACAACGCGAGGTTCCGCCGCTCCGCGTCCTCGGGTCGGGATGACAACGCGAGGTTCCGCCGCTCCGCGTCCTCGGATCGGGATGACAACGGGTGGTCACCGGGTCATGGCGACAGCATCTCGATGACCGGCGACGGCGAGAGCAGCACCGGACCGCTGCCGTAGTCGATCGTGACGTCGAGAATCACCTTGCCGGTCGTCACGCCCGACGTGATTCTCACCAGATAGAGACCCTCGCCCCTGTCGAGTATCGGCCCCAGCGAGACGCCCGCCGTACTGGAAGGATTGACGTCGACGGTGACGGTGGCACCGGGCTGCCTGATCTGAACGCCGAGCCAGTCCCGCGCGATGACGAACCCGCGCGCCCGGTGGACTCCGTTCGCGGGCATCCCCTCGTCGAGCAGAAGCATCTGCGAGCGGTTGTGGTCCGGTCGGCCGACCAGCGTCTGGCGCCAGTCGGCGAACAGCTGCTCGAGCTGAAGCACCGCGTCCTCGTCGTTGACGCCCTGGAAGGCGACGTTGAGGTCCATGAAGTAGGAGCCGTTGGCGCACCCGGTCGCCGCGTTGCAGGTGCCGTCCTGGTCGCCTCTGCGGGCCGCGACCATGTAGCCGACGTGAGCCGCCTTCTGGAAGCTCGGCGGCGGCGCGCCGCAGCCCTGGGGATTGCTCGGCGAGCAGGAGCAGCGGCCGTCGCCGCCCTGCTCGCGGGCGGCCAGCATCGCCGCCATCAGCCGGGCCGGCAGGTCGCCGTCCTCGTCTCGCAGCGCCGCCTCCGCCTCGGTGAGCACCGAGGCGCCGGTCAGCAGGTTCCCCTGCACGGCGTAGGTGATCGTCCCCATCCTCCCGGTCAGGTGCCCGGCGAATCCGCCGGCGAACGACCCGGTGAACCCGACCGACCTCTCCTGGGTGTCGACGATGCCGTACTGACGCGTCTGGTGGCCCGGGTCCTGGATTGCGAGCTTGATCAGGATCTCCTCCGGGCTGGTCCCGTTCATCAACTCCTGGAACATCAGCATCCGGTTCTGCCCGGTCACGTCGACCGAGCTCTGCGCCGCGCCGGCCCCTTTCCCGACCACCACGACCGAAGCGAGGCGCTTGAGATCGATCCCGGTGACGCAGGTCGCCGAGCCGATGGCCAGCTCACCGGTCTCCGAGTCCGAGATGGCGATCGACCATGTCGCCGAAGCTGCCTGCGGCAGCAGAAGCGCGAACCCGAGCAGGAATACCCAACAACGACCTTTCGCAACACGCATCTTCGACACCTCCAACTCCTGAAGTGAACCCGGCGATGAGCGGGGGAAGATCCCGCGGTGGAGAGGATTAGACCACGATCCGGAGATCGGTCGGGGCTGGCGCCCGGAGATCAATGGCAGGAGGGCGTCGGGTAGACTCCGCCGACGTGCTTTGCCCATCGAACCACCGCGCTCTGAAGCAGCGCCTGGTCGTCTCGGTTGTCGTCCTGATGGCGGCCGGCGGCGGCCTGGCGGCCGACGACGGACCCCACTCGAAGCTGACGATCGAGCGGCTCTACTCGTTGCCGAACCTCATCGGTACCGCTCCACGCGGCTTCGCCTGGTCGCCGGACGGCGAGCACCTCGCCTTCCTCTGGAACGACGAGGGGCGCAACTTCATGGATGTCTGGGTGGTCGACGCGACCGCGGAGAATGGCAAGCCGCGGCGCGTCACGCGGTTTGCGGACACCGCGCCGCCACGCGGGACCGACCAGGCCGGTCGTGGCGACGACCCCTACGAGGCGGCGGTGGCGCGCGAGGCGGACGAGCGCGACAGCGGAGTCTCTTCGGTCGCCTGGGGTGCCGGAGGGCACCTTCTCGTCGGCTTCCGGGGCGACCTCTGGAGCATCGATCCCGCGGGCGAGGCGACGACCCGGCTTACGGAGAGCGAGTCCGCGGAGCGAGCCGCGAGCTGGCTGCCGAAGAGCGATCGCATCGCCTTCCTCAGAGATGGTGATGTCTGGACGATGGACGCGAGCGGGACCGCCGTGCAAGCCACTGAGCTCGCGGGCACCGACACCCGGGTCGGCAGCTTTCGCTGGTCCCCCGACGGCTCCAGACTGGCCGTCCTCGAGAGCGATCGCCGGGCCGTTCCGGAGCGCTCGATCCCCGACTACCTGACAGAGGAGCCGGTGCTCCACAAGCTGCGGCGGGCATTCCCCGGCGAGCCCGCTCCCCTCCAGCGCCTCGGAGTCGTCGACCTCTCGGCGGACGGGGCACCGACGCCGATCCGCTGGGTCGAGCTGACCGACCCCGCCCCCGACATGCTGCTCTCTTATCGCTGGTCCCCCGACGGGGCCTGGCTTGCGGTTGATACCAGCGACCTCTACGCCAAGGACCGCCGGATCTTCCTGGTCGACACGGCGACGCTCGAAGGTCGACTGCTCGAGCGCGACCTCGACCCGGAGAACGAGACCTTCTACTTCTGGCGCATCGCCTGGGCGACCGACTCGAGCCGGCTCTATTTCCTTTCGGATCGCGACGAGGACTACCACGTCTGGGCCGTGTCACCCGACCGACCCGGTGAGGCCGAACGGCTCACGCGAGGCTCCTGGGCGGTGGCCGGACTCCACCCCGTGCCGGGAGGCCTGGTCGTGGTCGGCAACAAGGGCCGGCCGGAGGAGCGCCATCTCTTCTTCGTCGCCGATGGGGGCGGCGACCCCATCCGCCTGAGCCACCGCCCCGGAACCCACTCCCCGACTCTCTCTCCCGACGGTCGCTTCGCCGCGGTGGCCTTCTCGAGCGACGACACACCACCCGACCTCTGGCTCACCGAGGTTCGCCGCGACGGCTCGGCGAGCGAGACGACCGAGCGCCGTGTCACCCGCTCGCCGCTTCCCGAGTTCGGCGACTACCGCTGGGTGACGCCGAGCTACGTCACCTTTCCGAGTCATGTCGACGGAACCACCCTCCACGGCCGGCTGACCCTGCCGCCCGACTTCGATCCGGCGAAGACATACCCGGCGATTCTGGGCTCGGTCTACACCGATAGCGTGCGCAACCAGTGGGGTGGTCGCACGGCGCATCCGACCTGGGGGCTCGACCAGTTCCTCGCTCAGGAAGGGGCCCAGGAGGGCTACGTGCTGCTCAACGTCGACATGCGCGGGAGCTGGGGGCGTGGCCGTGAGCATCGCCGCGGCATCCGGCTCGACTACGGCGGCATGGACATCGAGGACCTCGAGAGCGGAGCGCGCTTCCTCGCCGGCACCGGCTACGTCGACCCCGAGCGCATCGGCATCTGGGGCTCGAGCTACGGCGGACTGATGACCGCCATGTCGCTGTTCAGGAAGCCCGGACTCTACGCCGCCGGCATCGCCGGCGCCCCGGCCACCAACGTCTGGCACGCGCTGACCGGCCAGATGGCGGTGATGATGCGCCCCGAGGATCAGCCCGAAGAGTACGCCGACTCGTCTCCCTTCCTGCACGGCGACGGCCTCGAGGATCCGCTGATGATCATCCACGGAATGCGCGACTGGATCGTCCTCTACAAGGACTCGGTGACCCTGGTGCAGCGACTGATCATGCTGGGCAAGGAGGACGTCGAGCTGGTGACCCTGCCGAGCGCGGGACACGGCTGGGACAACGAGGGCCTGGCGCAGACGCGATTCGCTTTCCGCAAGATGGTCGACTTCTTCGACCGGTATCTCGCGGAGCCGGAGGAGGCGACCGAATGAGCCGATCGAGCCAGAAGACTCCGCGAAGCATCGCGCTCGGCCTGGCGGTGCTCCTGCTCGCCGCCATCCCCGCGGCCGGGTCCGATGACGGATGGGACCGCCTGGTGGAGATCGACGCGGCTCTCATAGAGCTCGGCTCACCGACGCGTGTCGATGGCGTGCCGCAGCTCGACGAGGCGGCGATCGCCGCAAGACGGGCCGAGCTCGAGCGAGCGAGAGCCGACCTCGCGACCCTCGATCCGTCCGCCTGGTCGGTGGCGGGCAAGGTCGACTTCCTGCTCGTCTGGGCGCGGGCCAACGCGCTCGAGTTCGAGCACCGGGTGACCCGCCCGTGGGCGCGAGATCCGATCTTCTGGCTCAACCAGGTGCGCCGCGTGCCCTGGGCCGATGTCGAGGACGAGGATCTCGAGACGTCGCTGGCCGCCGTCGCCCCGACACTGGAGCAGGCGAGGGCCAGTCTCACCGAGCCGCTCGGCGAGCTCGCGGACCTGGCGATCTTCCACCTCGAGAACTTCGACGGTGTCGGGCAGGGTGAGCCGTATCGTGACGATCCGCCGGGGGGGACGATCGCTTGGTACGAGGACTTGTGTGGGCGGATCGCGGAGACGGTCGGGACCACGGCCGGCAGGGACGCCGGCCGCTTCAGGAGTCTGGGCGAGACGTGCGAGGGGGCGCTCGGGGCGGTTGCGGGTTACCGGGACTGGCTGAAGAGTGAGCGGTCCTCGATGCCGGCCTCGGCGGGCATCGGCACCGAGCACCTCGACTGGTACTTCCGTAGCGTCCGCCTGCTTCCCTACGGCGTCGACGAGATGGTTCTGCTCGGCGAGCGGGAGTTCCATCGCTATCGTGCCGCGTGGGAGATCGCCCGCCGACGCAACCGCGACCTGCCCGAGCTCGAGCTGACGACGAGCCGCCAGCAGCACCAGGAGCGGACACGCGAAGCCGAGCGCCAGATCCGCGAGCTCGTCGAGGAGCAGGAGCTGCTCACCTTTCCCGAGGACACCCCGGAGAGCTTCGACACCGACACGTTCTGGAGCCCGCGCGCCGAGACCGACCGCCACTTCTGGGAGGAGCTCCAGTTCCGCAACACCTTCAACAATCACATCCACGCATCGATCCCGGGGCACCGCTTCGACGGTTCGTTCGCCCGCCGGGTCGAGAACCCGATTCGTCGGGCCTACCGCGACAGCACCCGCGCCGAGGGCTGGGCCACCTACCTCGAGGAGATGTTCCTCCTCGCCGGCCTGACCCGCGAGGTACCGCGCGCCGACGAGCTCTTCTACGTCGCCCTGATGAAGCGGGCGAGCCGCATCTACGCCGAGACGAAGATGCAGGCCGGCGAGATGAGCCTGGCCGAGGCCAACCGCTACATGAGCGACTACGTCCCCTTCATGGAGGAGGACCTCGGCCGCTACGACCTTGAGGGCTACCTGCGCCGGCCGGGCTCGGGCAGCGGCTACATCATCGGCAAGATCCAGCTCGAGAAGCTGCTCTCGGAACGCTCGCTCGTTCTGGGCGACGACTTCGACCTCGGCGCCTTCCACGACGACCTGCTCGGGCGCGGCATGATTCCGTTGACGCTCACGCGCTGGGAGATGACAGGGGCTTCGGACGAGGTCGAGTCGATCTGGGAGGCTGCGGTCGGCACTCCCTTCGAATAGCTATACTCCGCGCCTAAGGGAACCGCCCTCTTGATGAGCCGATCCGTTCGTCTGGTCCTGCTGTCTCTGACGCTGTTCCTGGCCCTTTTTCCGCTGGCCGCGGGACGGCCCGGGCAGCCGCCGACGCTCAAGGCGGACGAGCCGGCCTACATGCTGATGGCGATGAGCCTGGTCGAGGACGGGGATCTGCGGGCCGAGGAGAAGGACATCCAGAGGGCCTTCGACGAGTTCCCCTACCTGCCGGTCAACAACCTGATCCTGATGACCCCGGACAACTGGCAGACGGTCTACTTCGGCAAGCCCTACGTCTACTCGATGTTCGCGGCACCACTGGTCGGTCTGTTCGGCGTGCCCGGATTCCACAGCTTCAACCTGCTGCTGCTGATGGCGATGGTCGTGATGGGCACGATCTACCTGCGCGAGCACAACTCCGAGACCGTCGCGGCCCTCTTCGCCTGCGCCTTCTTCGTTCTCGGCCCGGCATTCGCCTACGCCTTCTGGATCCACCCCGAGATCATCAACATGTTCTCGGTCGCGGCCTGTCTCTTCCTGGCGTTCCACCTGCCCTCGCCGCCCGCCGGCTTCGGGATCGGAAGCCACCTGCGCGGCGTGCTCGCCGATCCACGCTGGCGTACCGCCGGCTCGGCGGCCGTGCTGGCCATAGCGGTCTACAACAAACCGATGCTCTTCCTGCTCGGTGTGCCGGCTCTCTGGCTGGTCTTCAAGCGACAGGGCACCCGGGGCGCTCTGACCTGGATCGCCGCCGCGCTCGTCGGCGTGGGCGTCCTGATCGGCATCTCGATGGCCTTCACCGGCAAGGCGACCGCCTACCTGGGGGTCGACCGTGGCGGTCTCAAGGTGTTGAGCCCGACCGGGTACGTCGACGCCATCGACGATGTCCGCGGCCGCACCGAGCTCCACACCGACGAGGCCGCCAACTCCTGGCACTGGTTGGCTCGTCCGCCGGTGCTCGAAGAGCAATTCCTGGAGGATCTCGGCTACTTCCTCATCGGAAGGCACACGGGCCTCGTGCCCTACATGCCGCTCGGAGCCCTCGCGGTCCTGCTCTTCCTGCTTCACGGCAGACGCTTCCGCGAGCGGTGGCTGCTCCTCGCGTCCCTCGCGGTGGTCGCCCTCACCTTCCAGATATGGATCCCGTTCAACTGGCACGGGGGTGGCGGCTTCATCGGCAACCGCTACTTCGCCAACGCCTATCCGGCGTTCCTCTTCCTGGTGACGGCCGTACGCCCGGTCTGGCTGGCGCTCTCGGGAACCGCCTTCGCCAGTGTCCTTCTCGGAGCGATCATGGTCACGCCCTGGGGCGCGCCCGTGCCCCAGCCGACGATGCAGGCTCACGTCAGGGGCGGACTGTTCCGCTTCTTCCCTCTGGAGCTTTCGTTCCGCACCAGGATTCCCGGCTACGACACGTTCGGCTATCGCGGGGTCTCGATCACCGGGCGCAGAGACGTCTTCGAGGTCGCCGACGAGCAGAACGGCGTCTTCTGGATCCGGGGAGCCACGCGCAGCGAGCTCTGGTTCAGCAGCCTCAAGCCGCTGCCCAAGCTGATCTTCGAGATCGTCAGCCGGGCGCCCGACAACGAGATCGATGTCGAGGTCGGTGACGTGCGCGAGACACTCGTCTTCGAGGGCGTCGCTGGGCCCCCCGACAACAAACGCCGTGTCGTTCTCGAGCCCTCGGGGCCGACGAAGACACGTGTCTGGCAGGGGCAGCCAGAGTACATGTACCGCCTCATCGTGGCGCCGCGAACGGGAAGGCACGAGCGCGGCAACATGCTCAACGTGAAGGTCAACCCGCTCTTCTACATCGGGGCAGAGGTCGCCTATCTGGGTACCGGCAGCAAGCAGGAGATCGTACGCGAGAACAGGATCGAGTGGGTGGAGTGCGACCTTCCGAAGAGCCTGCCCGCCGCCGCACAGGGGATCGAGATCCCGGTGCGAGTTCGCAACACCGGAGTGAGCACCTGGGGCATGCGCGGCGCCCGACAGGTGAATCTAGTCTACCGATGGCTGCGCGAGCCCGAGGGTCGGCTCGACTCGCCGCGGGGTCGCGAGACGCTCCACAGCGATGTCCGGCCGGGCGAGGACCTGTCGAAGTACATGCGCGTCAACACTCCCGAGGAGCCCGGCCGCTATACGCTGGTCTTCGACGCCATCAGGCGCCACGGCAGCCTGTTCTCGACCCACGGCGGCGACACCTGCCAACGTGAAGTCGACGTCCTTCCGTCCTCCGCCAGCAATCCAGCAGAGGGTGCGCAATGAGGGGCGCTCGATGACGGGGCATCCGGTGACGGGTATTCGGTGACGGGGTATTCGGTGACGGGACATTCGGTGACGGGACATTCGGTGACGGGGCATTCGGTGACGGGGCCGCGGCGAGGACCCGTGGTGACGACCCACGCGGAGTGAGGACTCCAGAGTGACCCAGGACCTCCGCCTCGACTACGTCTCTCCGCTGCCGCCGACGCGCTCGGGAATCGCCGACTACAGCCGCGACCTTCTGCCCGGGCTCGCGCCCCTGTGTGACCTTCGGGTCATCCGCCTCGAAGATCAGCCGGTCTCCGGCGAGATCGAGCGACGCTGGTCGCCGGTTCGCGCCGACGAGCTCGGCGCCGGCGGACGATTGCCGCTCTACCAGATGGGCAACAACCGGCACCACATCGAGGTGTGGAAGCTCGCCCACCGCCTGCCCGGCGTACTGACCCTGCACGACCTGGTTCTCCACCACCTGCTCATCGAGCTCACTCTGGCCGAAGACGACTTCGACGGCTACCTCGAGCGGCTCGAGGTCGATCACGGCTGGTGGGCCGGGCCCGTGGCCGAGGCGCGCCGGGACGTCGATCCGGGCAACGCGGGTGTCTTCGCCCTGCCGGCGAGGAGGAGCCTCCTGCGCAGCCAGCGAGGCGTCCTGGTTCACAGCCGGTGGGCCGAGCAGTCCCTGCGCGAATCGGACCCGGACGTCGAGGTTCGCGTGATCCCTATGGGTGTGCCGCTGCCCGACCCCATCGATCGGACCGCAGCCACCGAATGGCGTAGCGCCGCCGGCATACCCGACGGCGCATCTCTCATCGGCTTGTTCGGCTTCCAGACACCGATCAAGCGCACCGACCGGGCGATCGCCGCGCTCGCCACCGACCGGCTCGCCGACACGCACCTACTGGTCGGCGGCGAGGTCTCGCGCGGGCTGGACCTCGAGCGAGCGGCTGCCGAGGCCGGCGTCGCCGACCGGGTCCACTTCCTGGGCTTTCTCGACTACGACGAGTTCGAGCTCGCCATGGGCGCCTGCGATCTGTGTCTCAACCTGCGCTACCCCACCGCCGGGGAGACCTCGGCCTCGCTACTGCGCGAGCTCGCCGTCGGACGCCCGGCGGTCGTCTCCGACTACGGGCAGTTCGCCGAGCTTCCCGACGAGGTGGCGCTCAAGGTGCCGATCGGTGACGGCGAGGTCGAAGCGCTGGCGGCAAGCGCCGGTGACCTACTCGGCCAACCGGATCGTCTCGCTGCGATGTCGGAGGCCACGCGCCGCTACATCGTGCGACGACACTCACCGCGCCGGGCGGCCGCGGCCGTGGTCGAGGCCTGCCGCGAGCTCGCCGAGCTCGATCCCCCCGCACCGCGTCCTTTCCTCGCCCCACGACCGACCAGCCTGGTCTGGCGCGATCTTGCCGGCGACCTCTCGGTCACCGGAACGGACCTTCCCTGGAGGGCCGGCGAGGCTCGCCGGCTACGCCTGCGGCTGCGCAACGACAGCTTCGCGCGCTGGCTCTCGGCCGAGAGCGATCCCGGCGGCGTGATGATCGAGATCCAGTGGCGCGGTGACGCGACGGACGAAGCCACCGAGCGCGCCTGGCTCGAGCTGCCGCGGGATCTGCCGCCGGACGACTCGATCGACCTCGAGTTTCCGGTCCGGCGGCCCCTCGCCGGGAACCGTGTTCTGGTGGTCGAGCCGCACGTCAAGAAGCGGGGCGGATTCAACACCGTCGGCGGACCGACCTGGGCGCTGAGGCTGGAGTGATAGAACACGGGAGCGGAGTGACGTATGGACACGCCTAGAGTCGACGACGCCGATCTGAAGACGTGGCGATCCCTATGGGAGGAGGACCGCCGGATCGGAGAATCCGGAGGGTCCGGACCGCTCGGTTTCGTCAAGCGGCTGATCCGCAAGCTGACGACCGGTTCCCAGCAGGATCTCTGGGAGCGCCAGCGGCTCTACAACATGTTGATCCAGCACCATCTGGAGGGGCGCCGGGGCCAGCAGGAACGTCTCGGCCGCCTGATCGATCTCGACGAGCAGCGCGGCAACGAGATCGGCGGCATCTACGAAGAGCTCACCAAGCAGGACCTGCGCCTGCTGCGCCTCGAGCAGATGCAGGAGACGACGCTCGAGCGCATCGTCGACCACAACGAGACGCTCTACGCCGTTCTCGACCAGAAACTCGACGCCTACCGCCGCCAGGCGGTGGAGCTTCGCGGCCAGCTCGTCTCGCTCCTCGAGGTGGCGAAGTCCGGCGACGTCTCCGCCCTCTCGGACGCCGTCGAGGAGCAGTCCTACGTCGAGCTCGAGCGGCGCCACCGCGGCACCGAGGACGAGATCGGTCATCGCGTCGAGCCCTACCTTCCGTTCCTACCGACCGAGGGCGTGGTCCTCGATCTGGGCTGCGGCCGGGGCGAGGCTCTGGAGCTGTTCCGCGACCACGGCCTGACCGGCCGCGGCGTCGATTCGAACGCCGAGATGGTGGCGCTGACCCGCGAGAAGGGACTCGAGGCGATCGAGGGCGACCTCTTCGAGGTGCTGCGCCAGACCGCCGAGGGAAGCCTCGCCGCCGTCGTCTCGTTCCACGTCATCGAGCACCTGCCGGCGGGCGGCATCGAGCGGCTGGTAAGACTGGCCTGGCGGGCCCTCGCTCCGGGCGGCGTCCTCGTCCTCGAAACACCCAGCCCTCTCTCCGTCGTCGTCGGCGCCCGCAACTTCTGGCTCGACCCGACCCACCAGCGCCCGGTCCACCCGGAGAGCCTCAAGCTCGCCTACGAGTACGCCGGCTTCGAGCAGGTCGAACGTATCGACCGGCAGCCCTTCCCCGAAGCCGACCGCCTGCACCAGATCCCCACCGCCGACCTCCCCGAGTCGACGCAGCCCCTGGCCCAGGAGATCAACATCCTCCGCGACCAGCTCGACGCGCTGCTGCTCGGGTTCCAGGACTTCGGGATGGTGGGGAGGAAACCGGCCGGCTGAGCGAGCCGGTCGGCCGGCTCGCTAGTCGACGTGCACCGCGTCGCTGGTGGTGCAGTTGGCGAGCTCGATCGCCTCCACCCAGCACCGATCGGCCGGCAGGGTGGTCACGGCGCTGCCGTTGCCCGCGCTGTCGGTACCGATCCAGAGAGGCGGAAGCCGGAAGGGCTCGCCGATCTCGAACTGCGTGCCGTTGCAGAGCGCACCGCCTTTGACCCAGCCACTGTTGTTCGCCGCGGCGACGACCCCGGCCTCGGCGTTCACGGGGCCGTTCGAGATGTTGAGCGTCACCTGGCCGGGGCAGGTGCCCTCGGCCTCGAGACGGACGGAGGTGGTGTTGGTGTACACCCCTTGAGACGAGCCGGCGTGAAGCACCCTCGGACTCGTCGCGGAGACGTAGAGCGAGGAGAACGACCTCACCGCCGGCAGGCTTCCTTCATCGATGACCTCCCAGGTCGCCGCACCATCGCGGCTGACCCAGATCTTGTCGCCAGCGAGGTAGAGCGTGTCCGGAAGAAGAGGGTCGGCCACCAGGTCGCCGATCTTCGACGTCGGCGGCGAGATCTCGTTCCAGGTATCGCCTCCGTCGGATGTTTCGAAGAGCCTGCCCATGAATAGCGTCTGGTCCTGGGCGAACAGGTAGAGCTTTAGAGGGTTCACGGCATCGATCACGATGGCGTACGGCAGGTAGTCGCCGCCGAGCAACCGCTCGTCCCAGGTCTGGCCTCCGTCCGAAGTTCGCAGTACGGCGCCGTGTCGACTCCCGACGACAGGGTACCGCCAGACACCAACCCAAATCCGGCCGGGGTTCGCTGGATCAATGACGATCCCATTCGCCAAGACATAGCTGTACTCGCTGAGCGCCGGGCGGTAGAGCTCGGTCCACCTCGCTCCCCCATCCGTCGAGCGAAGGATCGCCGGGGCGAGCTCGGAGAGTCCAATGTCGAAGCTCCAGTTCGCCGCAACGAGTGTGCTTCGATCGATTGGATGCACGGCGAGGTCGTACACAGCTGGTCCGATGATCCCGAAATCCTGCGGGTTCAGGATCGGACTCCTCCAGGTCAGACCCCCATCGTCAGAGCGGAGAATGTCGGCGAGGAAGAAGCCTGCCACGCTCAGGTCCGTGACTCCGTAGAACCGGTTGGGATCGGATGGAGCCGGTACGAACGGATCGACGTCGAACCTCTCGTCGACGAGTGTCCAAGTCGCGCCCTTGTCGGTGGATCGATGGATACCAGGTGCCATCGAGCTGGAAGCGACAATGGGCGCTGGTACTACGGTGGAGGACCCGACGACGGACGGGTAGGCATCAAGGCCACGAGTCTCCAGGTGCCAGTTGAAGCCGTGGTCCTCCGAACGAAGGGGTCCCCGGTCGCTACCCGCGACGATCTCGCTCGAGTCGAAAGGACTGAAGGAAAACCCGTGCACCCAGCCAAGTGTCTGGCCGGGGGTGGTCTCGACCCAGCTGTCGCCGCCGTCCTCAGAGCGGAAGATCGACGTCCGGGTACCGGCGAGCAGTACATTTGTCGACGTTTCGTCGAGGGCCAACGAAACGCTGTATTCGCCGAGCATCGTGGCCCAAGTCACGCCACGGTCGAGGCTACGGTAGAAGCCACCGGTACTGAATCCGAACAATCGCTCGGGGTCCTCCGGATCAACGAGCAACCCTCTGAAAGGCAATGCGCGACCCAGCGATACCCAGGAGGCTCCTCCATTGGCGCTCGAATAGAGGTCGCCGCTCGACACCAGGTAGAGCCTCTGCGTGTCCGAGGGATCCACCGTAATGACCGTGAGATACGGCAGAGGACTCGGCAGACCGTTGTTGATCGGAGACCACGTAGCGCCTCCATCCGTGGTCTTGAAGGCTCCGCTGTCGTCCGTCGTGAGGTACACCGTATCGGAGTCGTCGGGATCCACAGCGAATGACCGGGAGCCGCTCTGTGGAGCGACCGGCGCGATGTCCTGCCAGGTCGATCCTCCGTCAGAACTGCGATAGAGCACGATACTCGAACAGCAGACAGTGCCGTGCGCAAAGAAGGTGCCATCGCGACTCGCCGCCAGCCTCAGGCCCTCGAGCGGTAACCCGGACCGCGACGGCGCCCACGTCCGAGCACCATCAGCGCTTCGGTAGGCCCCATTGCTCGTGGGTGAGACGAGGACCACATCTTTCGTCAAGGGATCGTGCGCGACCCCCTCGATCCGACCTCCCTCAGGCAGACCCCCGGTCCATTGCCCGCTTCCGGCCAGGAGCATTCCGGAGCAGACCGAGGCCAGCACGGCCGCGATCACCGCGATCCAGTTCACGCTACGGCGCTTCGGTCGATTCAAGCGCGCCCCTCCACCAGCAGGTTTCCGGACACCATGGTCAACGAGCGACTGCATCACGAACTCCTCTTCTCCACAGAAGGCACGGCTGGGAGCAAGCACCTGACGGGTCGTCCAAGCCCACGTTTCGCACCCGCCGCGAGGCGGTGCGTCCGGGCTCCTCGGCAGTCTCCCCAAAGACCTGTAGTGCTTGGCTAGGCCCTATTGTAGCCCCAGCGTCTCAGCCACCCTCGGACCGCGAGCGTCTCTCGGGAGCGAGGCCCCAAAACGCCGCCTAGGAGCCTGTCCGAGTAATCCTCGACACGAGGCGTTTGTCATGTTGAGATCAGTGCATGGCTAAGAGGTTTCGTTCGTGGGAGATAGATCAGATCTGGCTGCTGCCGCCGTCGGTCCAGGAGTTGGTGCCGGAGGGTCACGTGGCGCACTTCGTTCGGGAGACGGTCCGGGAGTCTCTGGACCTGTCGTCGATCCTTGGCGAGTACACCGAGGAGCGAGGGTACCCGCCCTATCACCCGGTGATGATGACGGCGTTGCTTCTGTACGCCTACACCCAGGGGGTGTACTCGTCGCGGCGCATCGCGCGGGCCTGCGACGAGCG
Source organism: Candidatus Multivoradales bacterium (assembly GCA_965223875.1). Taxonomy (GTDB): domain Bacteria; phylum Acidobacteriota; class Thermoanaerobaculia; order Multivoradales; family JAHEKO01; genus CBDCXS01. The sequence continues at coordinate 2,498,893 of OZ245024.1, forward strand.
GGTGGACTTCATGGCGGTGACCGCGATGCAGCGGCCGGACTTTCGCACCATCAGCGACTTTCGCAAGCGGCATCTGCAAGCTTTGGGGGCGCTGTTCGTCCAGGTGCTTCAGCTGTGTCGTCAGGCCGGTCTGGTCAAGCTGGGGCACGTGGCGTTGGATGGGACGAAGGTGCGGGCCAACGCCTCCAAGCACAAGGCGATGAGCTATGCGCGCATGCAGAAGGCGGAGCGGGAGCTGGCGGCCGAGGTGGCCGGTTGGTTCGAGCAGGCCGAGGCTGTCGATGCGCGAGAAGACGAGGCGTTCGGTGAGGACAAGCGCGGTGACGAGCTGCCGGATTGGGTGGCCAACAAGCAGCAACGCCTGGCCAAGATTCGCGAGGCCATGGCGGCTCTGGAAGATGAGGCCCAGCGCAAGGATCCTCCCCCGAGCGACCCGGACAAGCCCCGCCGGGGCCGTCCGCGCAAGCATCCTCCGGGAGTGCCCAAGCCGAAGGAGCAGCGCAATTTCACCGATCCGCAGAGCCGCATCATGAGGACCCCCGATGGGTTCCAGCAGTGCTACAACGCGCAGGCGGCGGTCGATGCAGCTAGCCAGGTGATCGTGGCGCGTGGCGTGACGCAGTCGGCCACGGACCGCCATCAGCTCCAGCCGATGGTCGAACAGATCCGGGCCCATACCGGGCAGGATCCCGGCGAGCTGTCGGCCGATTGTGACTACTGCTCGGAAGGCAACTTGGCCGAGCTCGAGCGGTGCGGGATTCGAGGCTACGTGGCCACGGGCAAGCAGCAGCACGGCTCGCCGGCACCGGTCGGCTCGCGTCCTCGCAACGGCCCTCTGACCCAACGCATGCAACGCCGACTCAAGTGTGGTGGGTACCGCAGCCGCTACCGGCTGCGCAAGCACACGGTCGAACCGGTCTTCGGGCAGGTCAAGAGTGCCCGTGGATTCCGACAGTTCCTTCTGCGGGGCGCCGAGAAGGTCACCGAGGAATGGAGTCTCGTCTGCACCGCGCACAACCTGCTCAAGCTGGCTCGAGCAACAGCGCCATGAGGCGCCCCGACGCGGCTTCTCTGCGCTCTTGCGCCGCCGCCGACCTCCTTGGTGGCCCCTTGAGAGCCGTTTCCGCGCCACCAGCTCGATTGGCCGCCTCTCAGCAACCCAATTCGCTCATCGTGACCAGCGTACCCGTCTCAAACCGCATTAGCCGGACAGGCTCCTAGTCCAGGTACCCGAGACTCCGGAGCGTCTCGACCTGCTCGTCGGTCAGCGGCTCGGTCTCGACGTCGTCGAAGGTCCGGCGGGGTCGGGCGGATGTGCGCCAGAACTCCTTGATCGCCTCGACGGCGGCTCGGACGGACTCGGGGCGCTCGGCGGTCAGGTCGTGGGTCTCGCCCGGGTCCTCGGCGAGATCGAACAGGGCCTGATTACGGATCCGGATGCGGTGAGCCGACCACGGCAGCATGAACGTCCGACCCGGGCGGGAGATCAACTTCTCGCTCCCCGAGACCCAGGCGAAGTCGTCGTTGCGGTTGAGCCCGTCCGAGAGCGAGAAGTCGATCTCGGCTCCGGCGAAGATGTTGCGGCCGTAGCTCCCGGCCGGGCGCTCGAGACCGGCGAAACGGGCGAGCGAGGGGAAGAGATCGACCGAACGGGTCAGTCCCGACCAACGGTCCCCCAGCGACTCGGGTCGCCGTCCCTTGGGGAACTTGATGATCAGCGGCACCTGCACGACCTCCTCCCAGAGGGCGTGGCCGTGGCCGTAGCCGCCGTGGTCGAAGAGCTCTTCACCGTGGTCCGCGGTGAAGACGAGGAGCGTGTCGTCCCAGGCGTCGAGCTCGCGCAGTCCCTCGAAGAACGGCGCGATGACCCGGCGATCGAGACCACGCATGCGCGCTTCGAAGATCAGGTTCAGGAAGCGGATGTCGTCCGGCTCGAGCTCGAGGCCCTCGTCGTTGATCAGCTCCCGGATGGCCGGTTGGGTGAAGTCGATGCCCTCGGCGATACGTGCCGACTCGTCGTACTCGAAGCCGTACTCGGTCATGTACTCGACGTCGCGCGTCGCCTCGGCGTAGGGATAGTGGCAGGCCGTGAAGTGGACATAGCCGAGGAAGGGCCGGTCGGCCTCTTCGATGCGCAGCAGCACCTCGCGCTGCAGCCCGTAGTCCATCGGCCTCATCATCTGGTAGCTGTCGAAACCCTGGTCGAAACCGAAACGCGGATCGAGATGTGGGTTCCCGGTCACCGAGAAGGTGTTGTAGCCGGCGTCCTGGAACCTCTCGGCCAGAGTCACCAGCTCGTCGGGCAGGACCGAGAACCACTGGTGCTTCTCGCCCTCCTTGGATCCCCCCGAGACATGGTGCTGGTGCATGAACAGGCCGGTGAAGAGGCTCGCCGTCGAAGGCTTCGTCCAGCTTCCCTGGACGTAGTAGCGCTCGTAGACGACGCTGTCGGGATCGGCCGCCAGGGCGTCGACCGTCGGCGAGGTCGGCCGCTCGAACCCGTAGCAACCCAGCTTGTCGGGACGGCAGGCGTCGAAGACCGCGATGAGGATGTTGGGGCCGTCGACCGACGGCCCGCATCCCGCGAGACCGAGCGCCATCCCTGCCAGGACGAGTACCGAGAGACGACTTGCCGAGCCCATGGCCGCCAATCGTATTACCAATGCGGCGCGCCGAGTGTGAGCGAAGCGCCGACGCCGATTCTCAGGCCCGGCGCAGGAAGAACACCAGCTCGTCGCCGTGACGGTACTGGGCGACGATGGCGTGCCCCGAGGTGGCACTGAAAGCGGCCATGTCGATCTCCGCCGCGGGGTCGGTGGCGACGACCCGCACCACCTCACCCGGGGCCATGCCGGCGAGCGCCTCGCGGGTCCGCAGCACCGGCAGCGGACAGAAGAGCCCGCGACAGTCGACCTCCACGGTCGGCGCCGTCGCCAGCTCGCCCTCGAAGTCGACCCGCGTCATCCCGCGTCCCCCCTCATCCCCGTCCCCGTCATCCCCGTCCCCGTCAGAACGGAGCATATACTCCGTCGCGTCTTCGCCGGAGCCGGCCCTGAACACCGATCACGACAGCGGGAAGCGAACCAAGATCGTCGCCACCGTCGGTCCGGCGTCCGAGGGCCATCGGGTGCTCTCGGCGCTGTCGGCGGCCGGTACCGACGTCTTCCGGCTGAACTTCAGCCACGGCGGGCGCGACCAGCATGTCGCGGCGGCCGGCCACGTCCGGGCGATCGCCGCCGAGACCGGCCGCAACCTGGCGCTTCTCCAGGATCTGCAGGGACCGAAGATCCGCGTCGGGCGCTTCGAGGCCGGCTCGGTGGAGCTCGAGACCGGGCAGCCGTTTCGCCTCTACCTGTCGGAACGAGACGGCGACGCCGGCGGGGTGAGCCTCTCCTACCCCGACCTGGTCGACAGCATCGACATCGGACATACGGTGCTCCTCGACGACGGCAACATCCGCCTGCGCATCGTCGACCTGACCACCGAAGCGATCCACACCGAGGTCGAGGTGGGAGGACCCTTGAGCGATCTCAAGGGGATCACCGTGCCCGGTGCCGAACCGGCGCTGCCGGCGCTCACCGAGAAGGACATGCGCGACATCGAGCTCGGCGTCGAGCTCGACGTCGACTGGGTCGCGCAGAGCTTCGTGCAACGTGCCGACGACCTGAAGCTCGCCCGGCATTACCTGGGCCGCTTCGGCTCGACGGCACGGCTGATGGCCAAGATCGAGACCCCGGCCGCGGTCGCCAGGTTCGACGAGATCCTCGCCGCCGCCGACGGCATCATGGTGGCCCGCGGCGACCTGGGTGTCGAGATGCCGCCCGAAGAGGTTCCGGTGGTTCAGAAGCGGCTGGTCGAGTGCGCCCACGACGCCGGCAAGCCGGTGGTGACCGCCACCCAGATGCTCGAGTCGATGGTCCACAACCCGCGACCGACCCGGGCGGAGACGTCGGACGTGGCGAACGCGATCTTCGACGGTACCGACGCGGTCATGCTCTCCGCCGAGACGGCGATCGGCGCCTACCCGGTCGAGTCGGTAGCGATGATGCGCCGGGTCGCCGCGGTGGTCGAGAGCTCACCGCTGTTCGAGGAGCGCCGCAAGCTGCTGCGACCTGACGCGACCGACGCCACGCCCAGCGCCATCGCGCATGCGGCCTGTGAGGTCGCCGAGAGTCTCTCCGCACGCGCCATTCTGGTGTTCACCGCCGGCGGCTCTTCGGCTCTGCGCGTCGCCCGGAACCGGCCCGCGGTGCCGGTCCTGGCCCTCACCCCGAGCCCCAAGGTGCGCGCCACCCTGGCCCTCTCTTTCGGGGTGCGCGCCGAGCTGGCCCCGGGCGTCGCCGACGCCGACCAGGTCGTCTCGCGCGCTCTGGAAGCCGCCCGCGAGCACGGCCTGGCCGCCGAGGGTGACCGGATCGTCATCACCGCGGGTGTACCGTTCGGCGTCACCGGAACGACCAACATGGTCTGGGTCGAGCGGGTTCGCTGACCGGACTCAGTCCAGAGCCGGCTGCGTCGCCCCGCTCTGTCGCCGCACCCAGTCGACCTGCATCGGCAGGTAGCCGGGAGCGTAGCCAACGATCTCGCGCTCGGTCCCCTTCTGCTCGAAGGCGAGGATGCCGTGCTCGGCCTCGGGAAAGACCTCGATCTCGATGGGTCGTCCTTCGCCTCGCAGCGCCTCGAGCTCGTCGATCGACCAGCCGGTGGGCATGCTCGAGTCCTCACCGCCGAAGATCCAGAGACTCGGGATATCGAGTGAGGCGACGGTCGGGACGGGATCGTAGAGTCGGTCGATGAACGGTGGATCGCCCCCCAGGCTCCACCAGGCGTAGAGGCGGATCGCCCACCAGGGCAACGCCGTTCCGGTCAGGAACCCGATCATCGAGTCGCTGCCTTCGACGGCGCCGAACCACGGCTCGTCTTCCGCCTCCTCGAGCGCCTCGCGGAGCTCGCCCCAGCGATCCAGCTCGCGGTCGATGATGTCGCTGGCGATCCGGTTGATCGCATCGACCTCCGCCACCGCCTCGTCGCCGAAGCCTTCCTGGGCCAGCGCGTAGACGTAGCCCCAGCGATCCTCGCCGGTGACCGGGACCATCGGACCGTAGTTGATCAGCAGGCTTCGTACGGCCGCCTTGGTGGCCGCCAACGGAGCGATCCAGCCGCCCTGGCTGTAGCCGGCCAGGTGGATGTCGTCCGGATCGATCCCGGGTTGCCGGCGGAGCCACTCGACCGCCGCCGCGGTGTCGTCCGAGAGCAGGTGGAAGTTCTGGGTGAACTCCCCATCGGATTCGCCGGTGCCGCGCTTGTCGTACACCAGACCGGCGATTCCGTGAGCGGCGAACAGATAGGGGCTGTAGTAGGTGTCGACGGCGCTCTCGCTGCCCGACCCGTGGACAGCGATCACCGCCGGGAAGGGTCCATCGCCGGCAGGCAGCACGAGCTTGGCGCGCAGCTCGAGCTCGCCGCTCGTGATGCTTCCAGGGACCTCCGGAAGGTCGAGGCGCCGTGCCCGCTGCGCCGCTCCTCCCTGGCTCCACGCGAGACCCGGCTCCGGTGGCAGGTCGAAACGGACCGTGACTTCGACTGGATCGCGACCGCTCCACCCGGGTCCGGCCTCGAAGCTTCTATCGCCCACCGGCCAGAGCGCCCGGCTCTCGCCGCTCAACATGCGGTAACGCAGCGTGTCGCCCTCCCGAGGGGTGACGACGACCGGCCGTCCGTCGTCGAGCCGGTAGGCACCGGTGAACCGCGTGTCGAGCGCCGCCTCGCGGAAGAAGAAGAACCACGCCGCCACGGCAACCGCCGGAACCACGAGAAGGAGAGTCGTTCGTTTTCGCAGACGCATTACAAGCCCTTTTTCTCAGACGGCAAGAGCCCCGCTCGGGTTTCGCTGGAAGAGCAAAAAACTCCACCGCGCATCCCGCCACCACCCGGGTCGCGAGAAGGACCGTTGTGGCCGCCCGGCCTCGATTCGAACCCTTCGCGCCCCAGCCGCCTCTGATAGACAAGGAGGGAGCTTTGGAAAGCGGACGGAAAGCGGCGCTGCGAGTCCTGCGGGCCCAGTCGGGCAACAGACAGGCGCTCGAGGAGATCTTCGAAGAGCTCCAGGGGCCGCTGTTCGGCTTCATCCGCTCGATCGTCGCCGAACGCGCTCTGGCCGAGGATGTGCTGCAGGACGTCTTCGTACTGATCTACAGAAAGCTCGTCTGGCTCCGGGACCCGTCGCTGCTGCGGCCCTGGGCCTACCGCATCGCCAGTCGCGAGGCGGTTCGACGCGTCAAGCGCGAGCGACGCTTCCAACCGCTGGAGGAAGAGCCGGCGGAGGCTCTTCCCGACCCGGACATCACCGACCCGGACATGCGCCACCTAGCGGCACGGCTGCCCGAGCTGATCCAGCACGTCTCGCCGGCCAGCCGGGTCGTGCTCGGTCTCCACTACCTCGAGGAGCTCTCTCTGCCGGAGGTCGCCGCCGTCCTCGGCATTCCGGTGGGAACCGCCAAATCGAGACTTGCCTACGGGCTCACCGTGCTTCGAAAGGAGCTCGAGTGCAGCCCATGCGAAGAAAGGAACGACCCATGAGTGCGAGCGACCTCGACAACATCCGGCAGGGCGCCCTGGAGCGCATCGACAAGAGCCGCAAGTCGGCCATCGCCTTCCTGGTGGCCGCCGGAGTCTTCGAAGCCGGTGTGCTGCTGATCGTGCTGATGACGATGGACTTCGACGACACCACGCACCTGCTGATCTTCCTCTGCGCCTGCCTGGTCTACTGCCCCCTTGCCTTCGGACTGTTCGCCCTGCGGGCCTTCATCGACATGTCGGCGGAGCGGGTGCTGCGGGCGATCGAGCTACTCGGCGAGGAGAGCTAGAGCAGTTAGCCTGCCCACACCGGCGCCAGGGGCCCCGGCACCGACCACGGCAGACCAGCCGGCGCCTCAGGGCAGGACCCGGATCTCGTATTCTTCCGAGACGTCCGGCCACCAGGCGATCTCGCCCTGGAGCTTGAGCTTCCAGGTAATCGCCGCAGGGCCCTCGGCTGTTGGTGCGGCGGCCTCCGGGACGGTGAAGCTCGCCGTACCGGACGCCAGCTGGCGGCCCGGTCCTCGCTCGAAGATCTCGATGGTGTCGACGACCTCGGTGTTCGTACTGGTCGAGACACCGCTCTCGCTCTCGGTGGTCTCAGTCGTCGTCCGGCTGCATTCGAGCCAGACACGCAGGCCCCGGAGGCGACTGGTCCAGCCGGTGAACGACCACTCGATCTGCGCCGATTCACCGGCCGGGATGGCGCTGCGGTCGAGCTTCAACCGCGGGCGGGGATTCGCCAGTGCCAGGACGCTGTACGGGATTCCCGCGAGGAGCAGGAGGCCGATCAGCACGAACGGGGTGAGGAAGAGGGCCAGGAACCAGTCGCGACTTCCGGCCATCCAGTCCTTCACGAAGACCCAGACGAAGACCGAGACCAGGCCGTTCCAGAGCAGAGCCACCGCGACGCTGCATCCGAGCTTTCCGAGGGGGCCGGACGCCGGCTCGAGCTCCACTGGTCCCGACGGCGTCGCCACAGGTGGACGCCAATGTGGGCCGGCGGCGCTCTTCTTCGCCGCGCGGGCCCCCCAGGCGACGAAGATCATTCCACCGAGGCCGACCAGGGCGAAGAGGAGCGGCACGAGGCCGAAGAGGAAGTCGGTCGAGAAGCCACGCTCGATCACCGCGTCGAAGGGATCTTCGGGATTGACCCAGCAGGTGACCTCGGCTCCCTCCGGAATGCGCGCCGCCGCCTCCGCTTTGGACTCGTAGCCGCCCGAGGAGCCGCCCATGAACCGGTAGCGGTTCGAGCGGTGCTCGCGTCCGTCGATCTCGTAGCGGTAGAGCGCCTCGACGCTGTAGGTGTCGCTATCGTCGCCGCTGTGGGTCACGACGCCGCTCGACAGGATCTCGCATGGCACCGGTTGCCAGGAGCGAGCCTCCATCACCTGAAGGGCCGGAAGGACGAAGAACGGCACCAGGAAGCCGACACCGAAGAGGAAGAAGATGCCGAAGAAGGCGGTCAGCAACCCGACGCCCGCCACGGGCTTGGCTTTCTCCATGGCGGTCGCAGAGGCCCCGGTCCGGTCAGGCTCGGTGTCCCGACCGAGCCGCAGGACGAGCCAGATTCCACCAGCACCGACGGCACAGAAGACCAGCGGCAGCAGGATCCAGAAGCCGCGCCACAGGTTCGCCCGAACCAGGTAGGCGTTGGACGGCTCGTCCGGATCGACCCAGCAGGCGACCCGGCGACCGGCCTCGTAGCGCGATACCAGCCGCTCGACCTCGGCGATGCGCTCGAAGCTCGAGCCGCTGTGGCGGTACTCGACTCCGGAGAAGCGCTCACCACGATGGCTCCAGGAGTAGGAGACGCGAAAGCCGTAGTCTCCCGTCTCCGTCTGCTCGACCACCTCTGAGGTCTCGATGGTGCAAGTCGACGGGTCCCAGGAGTAGGTCGCGACGGCCTGGAGCCAGTCGATCACCATGGCGACCGCCAACAGGGCACCGATGCCCGTGAACACCGAGAGCAGGACAATCGTCAGCGCTCGTTTGCCGCGCGACTTCGACCGATCGGTGCTCATCAGGCCGGATTCTACGCGGACGAGGACCCTACCGCCGGCAGGGCCCTGAAGCCTATGTAAACCGACCTTGACATAAAGAAGTGCCTCCTTTACAGTTCGTCTTGCCTAGCACCCTTGACACCAAGTAAAGGACCAATGACATGACGTCAGATGATCCCAGACCCTCCTTCCGCGACTCTCTGGAGTCCTGCCACTCCATGCCGCAACGCGACCGGCGCAACGCCCGAAGAGCGAACTGGCTGCTCTTCTTCTGGGCGGTGACCTTTCTCCCCGCTCTCTACCTGTTCCGGCGTGGGCACATGCCGCCGGGAGCCGTCTCGTACGTTGCCGTCGCCGTTCCCATCGCTCTCGCCATCGCCGGAGTCATCGCCTACATACGGTTCCTGCGCGAGGCCGACGAGTTGCAGCGCCAGATCCAGCTCGAAGCGCTGTCGCTCGGGTTCGGAGCCGGCTTCGTGGCCAGCTTCGGCCTGCAACTGCTCGAGGAGCTGGGCCTGGGCGAGTTCGGCGCTCCCGACACCTTCTCGGTGATGGTCTTCTTCTATCTCGCCGGGATGCTCCTCGGCACCAGGCGGTACCGGTGAAGAATCGTCTGAAGGTTCTGCGGGCGGAGCGCGACTGGACCCAGGCGCGGCTGGCGGCCGCGCTCGAGGTCTCGCGTCAGACCGTCAACGCGATCGAGACCGGCAAGTACGATCCCAGCCTGCCCCTCGCATTCCGCATAGCCCGGCTGTTCGGGATGCCGATCGAGGAGGTCTTCGATCCCGGTGAATAGGGGGTTGCGAGCGGCAGTAGAGTGTGTGACGGCGCCGACGGCCGGCACGCCGTGCCCTCAGTCGAAGGGGGGCCGGCCGCTTCAGAAGTGAGGAGGACAGCCATACGAGAGAGGCGTGGCACCTCGAGACGGCCACGGTCGGCTCAGAGGCGGGCCGCATCAGAAAACGAAGAGGACGAGAATCCTGATGATCGAAGCAAAGAACCTGACCAAGACGTTCAAGGACAAGGAGCGCGGAGAGGTCGTCGCGGTCGACAACCTCTCCTTCAGTTGTAGGCAGGGAGAGGTCTTCGGCCTGCTCGGCCCGAACGGCGCCGGGAAGACCACCACCCTGCGGATCCTCTCGACGGCTCTCAAACCGACGTCGGGCACCATCATGGTCGATGGGGTCGACGTCGCCAGGGACCCGGGTGAGGTGCGGCGTCGCATCGGCTTCCTGTCGGGATCGACCGGTCTCTACCCCCGTCTGACACCTCGCGAGATCGCCCGCTACTTCGGGCGGCTCTACGGAATGGCGGACGCCGACATCGATCGACGCACCTCCGAGCTGTTCGCGCGGCTCGACATGGAGGACTTCGCCGACCGGCGCGCCGACGTGCTGTCCACCGGTCAGAAGCAGAAGGCCTCGATCGTGCGAACGGTCATCCACGAGCCACCGATCGTCGTCTTCGACGAGCCCACCTCGGGCCTCGACGTCATGACCTCGCGCGAGATCATCCGGCTCATTCACGAGTGTAGGGAGGAGGGGCGCTGCGTCGTCTTCTCGACCCACTACATGGCAGAGGCCAACCGGCTCTGCGATCGCATCGCCGTGGTCCACGAAGGAAAGCTGATCGCCGAGGGCACTCCGGAGGAGGTCCGGCAGCGCTCCGGCGCCGCCGATCTCGAGGAGGCCTTCCTGGCGCTCATCGAGGGGGTGGCGGCATGAGCCTGCGCAATCTCTCGATCGTCTTCCGCAAGGAGATCCTCGACATCGTCCGCGATCGGCGCACCCTGATCTTCATGGTCCTGCTCCCGGTCGTCGTCATGCCGGGCATCTTCGGTCTGATGGGAAAGCTCACCTCGTCGGGCGTTCAGCGCCTGCGCGAGGACACCTCGACGGTCGCCCTCATCGGCGAGGCGAACGCACCGGCGATGGGCCGCCTCATCCGCGGCCTCGACCAGGCGAGCGGCAACATGGCCTTCTTCATGGAGCTGGCCGATCCGGTCCTCGCCGGTGGTCTGCGGCACATGCTCACCGACGACGAGAGCGAGGACATGCGCCTGGCGACCGCGGCCCGCGAGTCGCTCACCGACGACGACCTCGGCGACGCCCGTTTCCTCGACCTGGTCGCCTTCGAGCCCGCCACCGACAAAGGCCGCGAACTCCTCTCCACCGGCATGCCGACCTTCCTCGCCGACGCCGCGCGAACCCGCCTCGTCGGCTCGGCGATGGTCCTGTTCGAACAGGGATTCCTCGGTGCCGACGCCGACGCCGAGCCCGATACGGGCCGCCTGGAGGATCTGGGCGTGCTGGCGGACTACGAGCGGATCAGGGCGATGGACGCGACCGGGTTCGAGGCGCTCGAGACCGACCTCGACGCGCTCGAGATCTTCGGCCAGGAGCTCACGGCGGCGCTCGAATCGAACCGCTTCCACGCCATCCTGGTGCTCCACGAGGGGTTCCACGACGCGCTCCATGCCGACGGCACCGCTCGCTACAGTGTCTTCTACGACGAATCGGTCGACAAGTCGGCCATCACCGATCGCAAGATCACCCGCTTCCTCGACCGGCTGTCGACCGGCATCGTGCGCTGGCGAGTCGTCGGTCATGACCTCGATGCGACGGTCCTGACCCCGATGCAGGTGAACGACGTCAATATCGGGCGCGAGCGCAGCATTCTCTCGGTTCTTCTGCCCTACATCGTCATCCTGATGTGCTTTCTCGGCGCGATCTTCCCCGCCATCGATCTCGGCGCAGGGGAGAAGGAGCGCGGCACCCTCGAGACGCTTCTGGTCACACCCGCCAAACGGACCGAGCTGGTACTGGGCAAGTTCCTCGTCATCACGCTCTCGGCCCTGATCGCCGCGATGCTCAACATCGGCAGTCTCACCATGAGCGTCAAGCTCGGCATGATGAAGGCGATGGGCGCGGCGGGAATCAAGTTCGATCCGATGGCCGTTCTGGTCTCGGCCATCTCGATGCTCCCGGTGGCCGCGCTCTTCGCCGCCGCCCTGCTGGCGATCTCGATCTTCGCGCGCACCTACAAGGAGGCGCAGAGCTACACCGGACCGATCCAGTTCGTCGTCATCGTGCCGGCGCTGGTCTCGTTCATGCCCGGCATCGAGCTGACGATCCCGCTGGCCATGGTGCCGTTGGTCAACGTCTCGCTGGTGCTCAAGGAGGCGTGGTCGGGCATCTTCCAGTGGGACTGCATCGCCGTTCTGCTGATCTCGTCCGCGGTCTACGCGGCGGCGATGCTCGCCTTCTGCGTGCGCTGGTTCCAGCGCGAGGAGGTGCTCTTCCGGACCTGAGCGGCGTCCCGGCGCGACTCGAGCCCGAATCGTAGAGAACCTTGCTCGGCGAACCTCCGGCCTCGTCAACATCAATCCAGGAGAGCTCGGAGAGCCGGGTTCTCACCGAATGCCGTCATGAAGCCAGGCCCCGGTCGAGATCGGGGCCCTGCCGATGTCAGGCCAGTGCAGCCAATAGCTGTCGAGCGGAAGGGCGCCAAAGTGTCGGTAGAAGTCCCTCGACGGGTGACCGGGCGGAGCGTCCACGATCACATGGGTGCCTCCGACTTTCTTGAACCAGTCAGCCATCGGCCGCAGGAGGGCCGCGCCGATGCCGCGGCGCTGCTCGGAAGGGCGGACGAATATCCATTGCAGCTCGCCCTCGCAACCCATGCGGGTCGACAGATGTCCTGCGACGAACCCGACGATCCTTCCGTTGGTGACAGCGACGAACATGGCCCGCGGCGCCATGGCGTGACTCGGATGATACGAGCCGTCGAAGTAGCCCTTCACCCGCGGGCGCAGGTGTTCGGCCACGGCTGACTCGTCGACCGACTCCGGGTAGGCCTCCGAAGCGACCATGGCCTCAGCCTGCAGGCGAACGACCGCATCGAGATCGGACAGGCCGACCGGACGAACCTCCATCATCCTACCGACCTACGATCACTCGGAATCGCCACGGGCGACCAGGAGGTTTCGCGACACGCCCTGCATCCTCGGCGCCCATTCTACGGCGCGACCCTCCTCCGAGCCCGATCCACTCGGCTCGGCGTCAGGTGGTTCCAGCGCGCGTTCTTCAGGACCCCGTTTGCAGAGCTTTCAGTGCCTCTACCGGGCCTGCCCTCGCTCGAATCATGGGCAAAGCGGCGGGGACGGCCGCACCGTCCCCACCGAGCCTTCGTAATTCCCTACTTTGCGACGTCGTCCGAGGACATGTCGACGGTGATCATGAAGCCCGTCGTGCCCCGGAACTCGAAGGCCTTGTCGCCGACCTTCCAGGTCTCGATCTCGTTCGGCATCATCCTGAAACCGTCGTTGCGAGGCGCCCCGAAGTAGGCGATGTTCTCGAGCACACCCGTTTCCCCACCCAGACCCGGGTGCTTGTTGAGAATGGTGTGGGCCCTCTCGCCACCGTCGAGCTTGGCCTCGGCGCGATCCTCGGTGGCGGTCCATTCGATGTCGCCGTCCTCGGCGACCTCGAACGACTGCCACTCGACCGGGAAGATGTGCGACAGCGCCTTGGCCACTCCGGCCTTCTGCGCGTCCGTCGTCCCCTTCTGGAAGGTTACGATGGCCCACTCGGTCTTGCCGTCGTCCCACGCCTCGCCGAGGTCTCCCGCGACCCAGAACTTCACACCCGCCAGGTCGGTGTCGCCATGGTGTCCTTCGTTGACCTTGTAGGCCATGTTGAATTTGCAGAAATGCTCGCCGTCGTGGGCTGCATGGGACGCGGGCTCGGTGTTGAAGTAGCACTGACAGAACATCGGGCAGCTACAGGCCTCGATGACCGTGCCGTTGAAGTGCCAGTCGTCGTCCCCCGCGGTCAACGGCAGCGACGCGGCGCCCACCAGCAGCACCAGCGCCGCGATCGCGAGCTTGAACGGAACAGGGTTGCCTCGACTCATACTTCCTCCCCTCTGAGGTTGAAAGTGCGGCCGCCGAGAATCTCCCACGGGACAGCGCCCAGCGCGCCCCTCGCGCCAAGTCCCGGATAGCCACGACTTACGGTGATTCCCTGGATCGTAATCCCTGGCGCGCCCCGTGGTCAAACGCTCCGGCAACCTCCTGGTGGCCAGCGACACTCGAACGGATACCGCGTGAGTGGGTCATCGGAGCCGAGATCGAGGCGCGCTGACGCAGGAATAGCGGGGCTCTGCCGAGCAAGCCCAACGATGGGACCGGCACCGAGGGGGAATCGGCTTCGAGGGGGGATCGGCTTCGAGGGCCGCTCAGGCGGTATTCGTTTGGGTGTTACAGGGCCACTAGGACCGCGATCGACCGCCCACGAGCACGCCTGCCGCTCCGACGAGGGGAATGAGCCAGGGATACCACACGGGATTGCGCGCGTGCTCGCCCGCCTCCGTGAACGTCATCTCGGCAACGGGCTTGTCGATCACATCAGCGGTCTCGTAGGCCCACTCCGTGGTCAGCGCGAAGACCAGTCCGAGCGCCAGGACCAGACCGACGAGTATCTTCACTGCGGCCGCCGAGTGGCCGAGACGCCGAGCCGTGTAGCCGCCCACCACCGCGGCGAGAAAGCCGAAGACGATGTTCATCGCAGTCCAGACCGTCGATGGCTCCGGTCCTTCGCCGGCGAACGCCCCCTCCCCACCCAGCACCGCCCAGGCCAGACCGATTCCGATGAATACGACGATCACCATCACGATATAGCCACCGATGGCTGCCAGGATGTCTCGCAGCATGTCGCGCCTCCTCTGGAGGCATTCTATGCCCGCGCTCGACCACCGGCCGGCCCGCCATGCTCTCCGTTCGAGAGGAGGCCGGCCGAGCGCCTTTCCACAAACAGGAGAAACCCGAAATCCTCGCCAACGTACCTATCGGGTAGCCTGACGGCCAGAGCCATGCGACCACGCCACGTCCTCCTTTCCTGCCTCGCCACCCTCCTCCTCGCCACGTCGGCCGCTACCCAGCCGGCTGACGGGGCAGCGGAGTCCTCGCAGCTCATCGACCGCATGCTCGACGCGCTCGGGGGCCGCGAAGCCATCGCGGCGGTGAGGAGCCTCTCCGCCGAGGCCCGCTGTACAGGCCCTGGCGGCGACTTCGACACCTGGATCGACTCGTTCCGGCCCGGGCTGACCTATTTCCGCCAGGAGACCGACGACGGCGCCGCGGAGATCTGGAGTACCGGGGAGTCGACCTGGCACCTCGACGGGGAGGGTGCGGTCACCGAGTTGCCCGGCCCGACGCGCTACTTCGTCCGCTCCCACGAGTTCCACCTGCTCCTCTTCGAGATCGAGAGCAGGTTCTCCGACCACCATCTCGGCGCCTGGAGCGAAGTGGGTGCCCGGCGTTGCCGGGAGATCGAGATGACCGACGGCTCCGGCCAGCCGGCCTCGCTCTGCGTCGCCGAAAGTGACGGCCTGCCGCTACGGCTCGAGATGAACCCGCAGGGTGCCCAGGGGCCGGTGAACATCACCTTCGGCGACTGGCGCGAGATCGGCGACGTCTGGTACTTCTTCCACTTCGATCTCACCGAGGGTTCCGAGCGCACCTTCACCTACGACTACGAGAGGCTCGAGCCCGACACGGTCGACGCTCTCCGCTTCGTCCGACCCGCCGCGCTGCACCAGCGCGAGGAGCAGGAAGCGCTTCTCGACCTCCTTCGAAGCGACCGCCGGGCGCATCTCGAGACCGACGCAGCCGCGATCGCCGCCAACGTCGCCGCCACTCTGGTCGAGGTCTCCTCCGGAGCCGTCAGTGTCTCGTCTCGCCAGGAGGTCGAGTCGCTCTTCACCACGGTGTTCGACGGCGCCGACTACGAGCTCTGGGAAGATACCGAGCCGCCGAAGGTCAGGCTCTCCCGGGACTCCAGCATGGCCTGGGTGGTGCGGCGGGTACGGGTACGGCGCCAGGCACCTGGTCCCGATGGCGACAGACAGCTCCAGGAGTTCACCAGCGCCTACACCGCCACCTACGAGAGACGGGACGGACGGTGGCTGATGACCTCGGTGACCTCGACGTTCCCGTCACCCTGAGTCCCATCCCGACGACCCGAGGTGAAGTCGATCGACCCCTGTTCCGAACGACGAGACGGGTGGACCGCACGATATCGACAGGCGCCTCGCCTCGCTCCTCCCGCGGACCGCTGCGCCTCGCTCACAGACTGTCTCCCGGCCCTCCGGCCAGCGACCCGGGTTCGCGGATTCGGCGGTTGCGCATGAACTTCCACAGAGGAATTCCGCGGACCGCGAAGGATTGTTCCCGCTCGTGCATCAAAGAACCGTATGGGAGTCACCTCCGCTCGACCAGGCCGCCTGTTCACGGACCCTCGCCACGGGAAGCGTTCGCTGCCTGGCCCCGCACCCGCAAGAGTAGAGACCGACGGTAAGCACTTCACGCGAGCCGGCAGACCCCGCCTCATCAAGGGCGTCACATACGGCAGCTTCAAACGTCGCCTCGACGGGGCGCTCTATCCGCCGACCGAGGTCGTCGAGCGCGATCTGCGCGCCATGGCCGAAGCTGGTGTCAACACCGTCAGGCTCTACACCACACCTCCCGGGGATCTGCTGGACGCCGCGGACGCCCTCGGCCTCGGCCTGATCGTCGGCATCGACTACCACGACTGGCGCATGGAGCCGGCGACGAACCGGTCCGCCCGCCGTCGTATCGCACGGGCCGCGAGACGGGAGCTCGATCGAGCTCTCGAGACCTGCGTCGGGCACGCCAGCGTGCTTGCGATCGCCGTCGGCAACGAGGTTCCCGTGGACCTCGTGCGACTGCACGGCACGCGGCACGTCGAAGACACGCTGAACGAGCTCATCGAGCGCGTCCACACCTTCTGTCCGGACCTCCTGGCGACCTACGTCAACTTCCCGACGACCGAGTTTCTGGAGATCGAATCGCAGGACTTCGTCAGCTTCAACGTCTTTCTGGAGGATCCGGAAGCACTGCGCCGGTACCTGAGACACCTCCAGATAGTCGCCGGCCCGAAGCCGCTGGTCCTCACCGAGCTCGGTCTGGCCGGGGACATCCACGGAGAGGCGACTCAGGCGCAGTCCGTCGCGTCCCAGCTGACGATCGCCACCGAGACCGGCTGTGCCGGTGCCTGCGTCTTTTCCTGGACCGACGAGTGGGCCGTCGACGACGAGCCCGTCGATGGATGGGGGTTTGGGCTGACGACGTCGGAGCGCGCGGCCAAACCGGCCCTCGGGGCGTTCTCGAACTGGACCTCTCGCCCGCTGGGCGACCTGAGGCCGCTATGGCCGCGGATCTCGGTCGTCGTCTGCGCTCACAACGAGGAGGCGACCATCGAGGAGTGCCTGACCTCACTGGCCGAGACCGACTACCCCGACCTCGAGGTCATCGTCTGCGTCGACGGCTCCACCGACCGCACCTTCGAGATCGCTTCCCGCTTCCCCTTCCAGGTCTACGACCTGCCCCACGGCGGGCTCAGCCGAGCACGCAATCGGGGGCTGGCCGCCGCCTCGGGTGAGATCACCGCCTACCTCGACGCCGACGCGGCCTGTCACCCGTACTGGCCGTACTACCTGGCCCTCTCCCTGGAAGACCCCGAGATCGTGGCCACCGGAGGCCCCAACCTCCCCTTCCCCTCTGCCGGACTCGTCGAAGAGGCCGTGGCCCTGTCGCCGGGAGATCCGGTCGAGGTGCTGATCGGGGACGATCGCGCCGAGCACGTTCCCGGCTGCAACATGGCGTTCCGAACCGAGGAGCTCGAGGCCGCCGGCGGCTTCAACGTCGCGTGCACCGTCGCCGGCGACGACGTCGACATCTGCTGGCGCCTACTCGATCGGCAGCGGCAGATCGGCTTTGCGCCGGCTGCCCAGGTACGCCACCACCGCCGGGATCGGATCGGACGCTACCTCAGGCAACAGCTCGGCTACGGCAGGGCCGAGAAGATGCTCTCGGGTGCCCATCCCCACAGGTACAACGGGCTCGGCCAGGCGATGTGGACCGGCTTCGTCTACACCAAGGCGCGTCTCCTGCCGAGTCTCCTCGCGCCGGTGGTCTACCACGGCTACCAGGGGATGGCACCGTTCCAGTCGATCCAGGGACGGCCCGCTCAAGCCGCCATCGGATGGGTCGGCGCCCGGCTGCCCCTGTTGCTTCCGCTGGCCATCGGTGGCCTCGTGCTCGCACCGATGGACCGGGCCTGGCTGGCGCTTCCGGTCGTGAGCCTGCTGGTCCTCGCGCTCTACGCGCTCTCGGTTGGCCTCGGACTACGCTCACGCGGTGGAGACGCGCCCTCGCGACGCGTTCGAGGGCTTGCCGGTCTGCTCCACGTGGCCCAGCCCTTCGCGAGACTCTGGGGTCGCCTTCGCGGCAAGCCCCTGGAGCCGGTGGATCGGCCCGTGAGCTGGCAGGGCGATCGATCGCGATGGCTCCAGGTGCTGAAACGGCGGCTCGAGATCGCCGGGGTACGTACGACAGTCGGAGGACCCACCGATGACTGGGACCTCGAGGCCCGGCACGGGATCTTCCTGACGGCTCGGATCAGCACGGCAGTGGTCTGGAATTGGGAGCCGCGATGGCGGGTGCGGTGGCGTCCTCGCGGTGGAGCGTTGGCATGGCTCGCGGCAGGAGTGAGCGCCCTGTACCTGGGTGCGACGGCGGCGGGAGCCGTCCTCCTCGGTGGCGGTGCTCTCGCCCTGCTCGAGCTGCTGTCGCTCCGGCGGGCGATCATCGTCGCCCTCCGCGCATCGACACGCGGAGCCGGAGAGGGCGAAGAGCCCGTGGTCGAAACGACTCCATCACGGCCGACCCTGGTCGGAGAGAGCCCGGAGCCCCTGCTCTTCGAACGCTCCGCCTTCTCCACTCGAGACGTGATTCCGGCCGTACAGAAGGCTCACAGGCGATGAAGACGGTAGCGGCCAACGGCCTCAGCTACCCGCCGGCGGATCGCGGCAGGGTCGTGGTCTGGGGACTGATGGCCTCCCTGCCCTTCGGCGGCATGATCTGGCAGGCGCTGCACTACCTCGTCGGTCTGCGGCGTCTCGGCTTCGACGTCTGGTATGTCGAGGATTCCGATCGTGTCGTCTACGACCCGGTGCGCTTCTGGCCGACCCTCGACTACTCGGCCAACGTCGAGCGGCTCGACGAGCACATGCGAGACGCCGGCCTTGGCGACCGGTGGGTCTTCCGACCCCCCGAGGTCCACGAGTTCTGTCTGGGTGCGGCCGACGACCCCGCCGCTCTGCAGCGCATCTACGAAAGCTGTGATGCCGCCATCAACCTGTGCGGCGCGCAGGAGATGCGTCCTGAGCACCGAGCGATCCCCCGCCTCGTATACCTCCAGACCGACCCGACCGCCGACCAGGTCCGGGTGGCGTGTGGCCGCCGACCCAAGATCGAGGAGCTCGAGGCATACGACTATCTGTTCACCTACGGCGAGAACATCGGCGACGACGACTGCGGGATTCCGGTCAAGCGCTTCGACTGGCTGACCACGCGCCCGCCGGTGCTCATGGACTGGTGGGCGAACGGCAACGGAGCCGAGCCCGAGCGCAAGCTGACGACCATCTCCAACTGGAAGCGCTTCCCGAAGAAGAACGTCACCTGGAAGGGCGAGACCTGGAGCTGGAACAAGCAGGACGAGATCCGCCGCTTCATTACGCTGCCGGAGAGATCGACGCTACCCCTCGAGCTGGCGCTGGGCGGGGTCGTCAGCGACCGTGAGAAGGACCTGCTGCGCGGCCACGGCTGGCAGGTACGGTCCGCCGCCGAGATCTCGGACGCCGAGGCCTACCGCGCCTACGTCCGGCACTCGATGGGAGAGCTGACGATCGCCAAGGAGCAGTACGTGATCCCCCGCTCCGGCTGGTTCAGCGACCGGAGCGTCTGCTACCTCGCGTCGGGTGGTCCCGTGGTCACGCAGAACACCGCCTTCGGCAAGCGCATCCCGACCGGCGAGGGACTGTTCGCGTTCGATGTCGCCGACCAGGCCATCGACGCCATCGACGAGATCTCCGGCGACTACCGGCGCCACTCGAAGGCGGCCGCGGAGATCGCCGCGGCGTACTTCTCGTGCGACGTGGTCCTTCCGGCGATGCTCGAGAAGGCAGGGTTGGGCTGATGAGCCGAACGCTTCGCATCGCCCAGATCGCGCCGCTGTGGACCAGTGTGCCGCCAGCCACCTACGGAGGCGCCGAGCTCATGGTCCACTGGCTGACCGAGGAGCTGGTGAGCCGGGGGCATCAGGTCGACCTGTTCGCTTCCGGCGACTCGGTGACCCGGGCCACGCTGCACTCCGTCTGCGAACGTCACCTCATCGAGGCGATGGAGCGCGGCGAGGCGCATGTCTACGAGCCCTGGGCGGCGGCCGCGATGGCCGAGGCTCTCGCCAGGGACTCCGAATACGACGTCATCCACTGCCATCTCGGCGCCTCGATGGCGCCCCTGGGACGGCTGGCTCGCACACCGGTCGTCCATACGATTCACACCGATCTGAAAGCCGTCGACGAGCTCCGGATCCTCGAGCTCTACCCCGATGTCCCGATCGCCGCCATCAGTGCCTCGCAAGTGAGCGGGCTCCCGGAAGACCGCCGCGGTCCTTTGCGGATCATCCATCACGGCTGCGATTTCGACACCTACGAGCCGCGGTACGAGGCGGGCGAGCACCTGGCCTTCCTCGGCCGGATGGGACCCCACAAGAATCCCGTCGGCGCGATCGACATCGCGCGTGGCGCGGGAATGCCCCTGGTCATGGCGGGCTCGCCGCAGGACGAGGCGGAAGCGGAGTACTTCACCAGGGAGGTAGAGCCGAGGATCGACGGCGAAACCGTCCTCTGGCTCGGTGACGTCGACCATCCGGCCAAGGTCGATCTGCTCCGCAAGGCCGCGGCACTGCTCTTTCCGATCGAGTGGGACGAGCCCTTCGGTCTGGTCATGATCGAGGCGATGGCCTGCGGGACGCCGGTGCTGGCCCATCGACGCGGCTCGGTACCCGAGGTCATCGAGCACGGCGTTACCGGCTTCCACGCCGAGACTCCGGGCCTGCTCCGCACGCTGGTCGGGAGAACCCGGTCGCTCGATCGTCGCAGGGTGCACGAAGCGGCCAGGCGCCGTTTCGGCCATCGACGCATGGTCGACGACTACGTCGATCTCTACCGACAACTGGCCACGGGGGTGACGCAGTGGAAGGCCGGGTGATCGGCGCCGAGCATCCCGCCGCCGTCGCGTGGCGCAAGCTGGCGGGCTCGGAGGCACGGCCGGACGAGATCGTCGCCTTCGAGCGGCGCTGGAAGAAGCGCCGGGCACGCCCCGTCTACCGGCTGCAACGGCGGACCGAGCCGGCCTTCGACGTCGTCGCCAAACCCTGCAGGAGCGACGAAGCCCTGCGCACCGCGGTCATCTACCGGCACCTACTCCCATACGTCCCGATCCGCTGCCCTCACCTGCTCGGTATCGTTCCGGGGGACGCAGACGACCGGTCATGGCTCTTCTTCGAGTGGGTCGAGGCGATGGAGTACGAACCGGCCGATCGCGCCCATCGTCGACTCGCCGGCCGCTGGCTGGCGACCCTGCACACGACCGCGGCCGAAGTGTGTGGAGGCACGCGAATCGCCCGACTCGACTATCTGTACGACCTCGACTCACCGGGGCTCCGGGAGCACCTGTCGACGATCGCCGCCCTTCTCGACGACGCTCTCACCGGCGGCGCCTTCTCCGACGACGATGCGCGGCTGCTGCGCTCCCTCGACGAAGGGCGCGCGGCGCTCGAGCGCCACTGGAGCGCCCTCGAGGACTTCACCCGCTCGGTCCCGCGAACCCTGGTCCACGGCGACTTCTGCGTCTCCAACATGCTGGTGAGCCACGAGGACCGGCTCGTGGTCTTCGACTGGCAGCGCTCGGGCTGGGCCAGCCCCGCGTTCGACCTGACCCGATTCCTCGGATCGTGGGCCGACCCCGACCTCGAGGCCTATCTCGACGTCACCGGGCGACACTGGCCCGGCTTCGATGCCGGGACGGTCCGCCGATTGGCCTACGTCGGCGAGATCCTGCGCTGGGTGGAGGCTGTCCGATGGGACGTGGCGCAGCTCGGCGGCGAATGGACCGAGGGTCCACTGAGCCGCCTGCGGGTCTACCAGCGCTGGATGCGCGACATCCTGGAGGCGGCTCCCTGGACCGACGACGCTCCACTCGGCGGATCCGGCTGGCGCTCGGCCGTCCCCTACGAGCGGCCGGCCCGATTGGCGCCGGGAGCTCCCGTCCACGCATGAGAGGCCAGGAGTGAGCGATTCGTGAGGTCTCCCGTGCCCCCAGGCATCTCGGCGAGCATCGTCGTCAACAACTACAACTACGGCGCCTTCCTCGCCGAAGCGATCGACAGCGCTCTCGCTCAGACATGGGAGCACACCGAGGTGGTCGTGGTGGACGACGGATCGACGGACGACTCCGCCGACATCATCAACGCCTACGGCGATCGAATCGTCCCCGTGCTGAAGGCCAACGGTGGACAGGGATCGGCTTTCAACGCGGGCTACGCGGCGTCGGCGGGCGATGTCGTCATCTTTCTGGACGCCGACGACAGGCTCCGCCCGACGGCCGTCGAGGCGGCGGTTCCCCACTTCGCCGACCCGTCGACGGCCACGGTGCAGTGGAGGCTCACGGTGATCAACGCCGAGGGCCGGACGACCCCACAGCTCATCCCACGCCGGCGGCCGCCGGTCGGCGACCTCACGCGGGCCGCGGTCGAGCGGGGCCCGGATCAGTTCCGCTGGGCGCCGACCTCGGGTACCGCCTGGTCGCGACGCTATCTCGAGCGGGTCCTGCCGGCACCCGAGCTCTACCGCCACGGCATCGACTGCTACCTGTTCCAGTTGGTGCCCTACTTCGGCAAGGCGGCGGCTCTGGAATCCTCCGAGAGCTTCTACCGGCTCCACGGCGCCAACGACAGCCGCACGATCGGCTTCGACAGAAAGCTCCGCCGGCAGGTCAGGTTCTACGACGACTACTCGGCACGGGCCCTGGCGGAGTGCACTCGTCGAGGATGGGTCGCCGACCCGGCGCAGTGGAGAGCGAACTCCTGGTGGTGCCGTCTCGACCGGGCCGCCAGCGAGCTCGACGCGACCCTCGAGCCCGGCGCACCCTTCATCCTCGTCGACGAGAACAGTTGGGGGGTCGACGAGACCTTCAGCGGAAGGCCGGTGATGCGGTTCGTCGATCGCGACGGCAGGTACTGGGGCCCACCGGCCGACGACGCCAGTGCCGTCGCCGAGATCGAGCGTCTCCGCCAGGCGGGCGCGTCGGCGGTGGCTTTCGCCTGGAAATCGTTCTGGATGCTCGATCACTACCAGGGTCTCGCCGCCCGCCTGCATGACAACCATACCGTCCGGCTCGACAACGACCACCTGAAGATCTTCTCGCTCGACCGACGGATCGGAGGCGCCAGCCGATGAGACCAGCCCACAAACGCGCCGGTCGCGAGCTCGAGCCCGCCGATCGCGCGGTCCTTCTGATGGGGCTGGCTCGAGCCCTGAGCAAGGCCGGCCTGGGGCCGGAAGCTCTCGACCTGGCGCCCAACTGCGCGCACTCGCGCTCGGGAAGCTATCCGAGCTGCACGGCGATCTGCCGGCTGACCCACGGAGGGACCCGGCGCCTGTTCTGCAAGTGCTCGAAGGACTTCGACGCGCCCAGCCATCGACACCGTTCCGGGGTCGCCTACGAGGCGAGGGTCTACGAACAGCTGGTGAGCCGCTTCGACGGCGCCTCGCCGGAGTACGTGGGTGCGTACGAGGACCACTCCCGCGGCCTGGCGTTCCTCTTCCTGGAGGAGCTCGAGGGCGTCCTGCGGGTCTCCAAGACAGCGGCCGGAAACATGTCCCGCGCAGCGGCCTGGATCGGCAGGTTCCATCGCCGGCACGACCTGGCGCAGGGCGCCGTGCCGGTCTTCCTGACCGTCTACGACCGCGACTACTACACGCAGTGGCCGCGTCGCGCCCTGCGACTGACGCGCAAGCTCCACGGGCGCTACCCCTGGCTGGGAACCGTCTGCGACGCGTTCGAGAGCGAGATGGTGCCCCTGCTGCTCGCCGCCGCCCAGACGGTCATCCATGGGGAGTACTACCCGAAGAACATCCTCGCCAGACGCAGCACGGTCTTCCCCGTCGACTGGGAGTCGACCGCGGTGGGACCGGGCGAGCTCGATCTGGTCTCGCTGACCGAAGGGTGGCCGGACGAGGACAAGAGAGCCTGCGCGCGCTCCTACCGTGATGCCCGCTGGCCCGACGGCGCACCGGCGAGCCATGCGCCGGCCTGTCGGGCGGCAGGGATGTACTGGCTGCTCCGCTGGCTCGGCAACGGCAGCTACTTCGCGACCGGAAAGCACGGCGTCCGGCGGCTCAACGAGCTGGGCGCCCTGGCCGGTCGTCTGGGCTGGATCTGACCCGGGAGTCCTGACATGAGACCACTCGAAGATCATCAGAAGGTTCTCGGTATCGGTTTGAGCAAGACCGGGACGACGAGTCTGACCACGGCGCTCCAGACGCTCGGGATCGCGACGATCCACAACCCCCACGACGGGCGAACCCAGCGTGAGCTCCAGAGCGGCCACCCGCGGCTGAGCGTGCTCGAGGAGTACCAGGCCGTGACCGACATCCCCGTCGCCCCCTACTACCCCCAGCTCGACACGATCTACCCGGGAAGCAAGTTCATCCTGACCGTGCGCGACGTCGACTCCTGGATCGTGTCGGCCCGCAACCACTGGCGCCTCATCCCCTCCTGGGAGGCGGACCCCTTCTACGGCTTTCTCCATGCCGCCGTGTACGGCTGCCTCGACTTCGACGAGGAGCGTTTCCGATGGGCCTACGAAAGCCATCGTCGCGCGGTGACGCGCTACTTCGCCGGTCGCGAAGAGGACCTGCTGGTGATGGACATCGTCGGCGGTGACGGCTGGGAGGTGCTCTGCCCGTTCCTCGGTCGCGAGGTCCCGGATACAGCTTTCCCGCACAAGAACACCCGCGCCGAGACGGCCGAGTGGGGAGGCCGCCTGCGGCGCACGGTCGAGGAGCTCGAGAGCGCCATCCCGAGAGAGACGCCGTTCATCCTGGTCGATGAGCAGGAGTTCGGACGCCTTCTGGTGGACGGCAGGAGGCCGATCCCGTTTCTCGAGAACGGGGGCGAGTACTGGGGGCGCCCGGCGGACGGAGCGAACGGCATCGCCGAGCTCGAGCGACTGCGCGACTGCGGCGCCGGGTTCATCGCCTTCGCCTGGCCCGCCTTCTGGTGGCTCGAGTACTACGGCGATCTGCAGGAGCACCTCGACACGAGGTATCCCTGCGTGATTCGCAACGAACGGTTGGTGGTCTTCGACCTGGTCGCCGAGAACTGACCGTGGACGCCGCCCGACAGCGGACGCTCCCCCGTCTGCTCCCCTACGCGGCGCGCCAGAGAGGCGCGCTCATCGTCGTCGTCCTGCTCACCGCGGCGAGCGCCGCCGCGGTCGCGCTGCGACCGTGGCCGATGAAGCTCCTGGTCGACTGGGGACTCGGCGACGTGGAGATCCCTTCACGGCTCGAGCGTCTGTTGACCGACTGGGGGCTCTCCTCGAGCCCCTTCGCGCTCGTCGTCATGGCCGGAGTCGCCAGCCTCGGAGTCCACCTTGTCCACAGCCTCCTGGGTGCCGGCCTCACCATGTCCTGGGCGCGGGCCGGCCAGCGCATGGTCAACGACCTCTCGGTCGACCTGTTCGCCAGCCTCCAGCGTCGCTCCCTCGGATTCCACTCCCGCCAACCCGTCGGCGATTCCCTGGCGCGGATCACCGACGATGCCTGGTGTGTCTACACGGTCACGAACGGGCTCCTCATCGCTCCCCTTCAGAAGACCCTGACCGTCGTCGCGATGGGAGTCGCCGCCTACCTTCTCGACCCGACCCTGGCTCTCCTGGCGCTGCTCATGGCACCCCTGCTGGCTCTCTCGGCCCTCTGGTTCGGCGGCCGACTGAAGCGTCGCGCCCGCCTCGACCGCGAAGCGCGCTCGCGCCTGTTGAGCTTCGTCCACCAGACGCTCGAGGCCCTGCCACTGGTGAAGGCCTACGCGAGCGAGGACAGGAATCGCCGCCACTTCGACTCCCTGGCCGACCACTCCGTCCAGGCCACTCAGCTGGGCAGCCTGGTCAACAGCGGCTTCGGCATGGTCAACAGCCTGGTGACGACGCTGGGGACGGCGGTGGTCCTGATCGTCGGCGGACACCGAGTGCTCTCCGGCGGAATCACTCTCGGAACACTGCTCGTCTTCATCACATACGTCCGCACCATCCAGGCCGCATCGAAGGACCTCTTCTCGACGTTCGCAAAGCTCAAGGCGGCGGAGGCCGCCGCCGAGCGGGTCTTCGACCTCCTGGACGATGGTGACGCGCTTCACAAAGTCGAGTTGAGCGCCCTACCGAAACCACGTAGGCGCAGTGACAGCCAGGGAGTCTGCGTCCGCCTGGAGGACGTGAGCTTCGGCTACGAACCGAGCCATCCGGTCCTTCGAGGCGTCACCCTCGAGGCCCATGCGGGCCAGACCGTGGCCCTGGTCGGGCCGAGTGGGGCCGGCAAGAGCAGCCTGCTCTGCCTCTTGATGCGCTTCTACGATCCCTGGCAGGGACGAATGCTGATCGACGGGGTCGATGTGAGCGCGGTGCCGCTCCCGGACCTTCGCGAGGGAATCTCCGTCGCCCTTCAGAGCGACTACCTCCTACCCGTCTCGGTACGCGACAACATCGCCTACGGGCGCCCCGAGGCGGACTTCGAAGAGATCCGTCGGGCGGCGCGGCTCGCCTGCGCCGACGGCTTCATCTCCAGACTGCCCGACGGATACGACACCCGACTCGCCGAATGGGGCGCGACGCTGTCCGGCGGCGAGCGCCAGCGGATCGCCATCGCCAGAGCGCTCCTGCGGCAGGCCCCGCTGCTGATCCTCGACGAGCCGACCTCGGCACTCGACGCAGCAACCGAGGAGCGCGTGCTGACCAATCTCTCGGGTCTCGAGGGATGCACCACGCTCGTCGTGGCCCACCGCCTGTCGACGATCCGCCGGGCCGATCTCATCGCGTTCCTCGACCAGGGGCGGGTGATCGAGGTCGGCACGCACGAGGAGCTCACACGGCTCGGCGGGCAATATCACCGCATGTGCACGGCGCAGCGCTTCGCCGCGGCCAGGGAGGACGTCGCATGAGGACCTGGTGGGTTCGGCTCCTCGGGTACGCCGCCAGGTACTGGGTCGCGATCCTCGGCATTCTGGCACTGCTCCTCACGGGCGCCGGGCTCGGCCTGCTGACTCCGTGGCCCCTCAAACTGATCGTCGACCATGTCCTGACCGGCGTCGACCTACCCGCCGGGCTTCGCTGGATCGAAGCTCTGCCAGGGGCCGCCACCCGGCAGGGACAGCTCGTCTGGCTCGCCGCCGCGACGGTCCTGCTGTTCATCGCCGGCCGCGTCGTCGTGATCCTCGAGCGCTACCTGCGCACGGGCGTGGGCAGCCGGATGGTCTACGCCCTGGCCGGCGATCTGTTCGAGGCCCTGCAGCGCCAATCGCTCCGTTTCCACCACCAGCGCAGCAGAGGTGACCTGGTTCGCCGCGTCACGGCCGACGCCGCCTGTGCCCGGGAGCTCGTCCTCGACGTCATGGTGCCGCTCGTCGTCTCCGTGGCGACCCTCGTAACGATGTTCCTCGTCATGTGGCGATTGAGCCGCCCCCTCGCTCTGGTGGCCCTGATGGTGGCGATCCCTCTCGGTCTCGTGGTGCGCCTGTTCGCCTCGCCGATGGCGGAGCGCAAGCTGCGCAAGAAGGACCTTCAGGGACGGGCGATGGCCGTTGCCGAGCAGACTCTCACCGCCATCCCCCTGGTGCAGGCGTTCGGTCGCGAGGGTCGGGAGGACGAGAGGTTCCGCCACATCAATGAGCGCATGATCGAGGCCAGCCTTCGCGCCACAGGCATCAAGCTGCAGTTCAAGGTCGTCTGCGGACTCGTTACCGCCGTGGCCGCGGCGGCGGTCATGGTTCTCGGAGGGACACAGGTCCTGGAGGGCTCCCTGTCCGTCGGAGCGTTACTCGTCCTGCTGCACTACTTCGCTGCTCTGTACGGCCCGATGGAGAGCCTGGCCTATCTTTCCGACAGCGTCGCCTCGGCATCGGCGGGCGCCACCCGCGTCTTCTCCGTGCTCGACAGCGAAGAGGAGACGTTGCCCGAGCGGCGGGGCGCGCAAGCCCTCGATCCGGCACGACGCGCGCCCGGGCTCGCCGTCGACTTCGAAGCCGTCACCTTCGGGTACGACGCGGCAAAGCCGGTACTGCACAGCGTCACGACTCGCATTCAGCCGGGAGAGACGGTCGCCGTCATCGGACCAACCGGCGCAGGGAAGAGCACCCTCCTCTCGCTCGTTCCCCGCTTCTACGACCCCGACCAGGGACGGATCCGCGTCGGGGGCGAAGATCTTCGGGAGGTGTCTCTGCGCAGCCTCCGATCACGGGTGACGCTGGTTCTCCAGCAACCGTTCCTCCTGCCGCTGAGCATGGCGGAGAACATCGCCTATGGGCGACCGGGTGCGACGCGACGGGAGATCCGGCGAGCGGCCCGGCAGGCACGGGCCGATGAGTTCATCGAGCGTCTTCCCGAGGGATACGAGACCATGGTCGGCGAACGCGGCGAGACTCTCTCGGGCGGCGAGCGGCAGCGCCTGGCGATCGCGCGGGCCATACTGCGGGACACTCCGATCCTTCTTCTGGACGAGCCCACGGCCTCGCTCGACGCCTTCACCGAGAGCGCGTTGCTCGAGATCCTCGAAGAGCTGATGGCCGATCGCACCTGCATCGTCGTCGCCCATCGCCTCTCGACCGTGCGCTATGCCGACCGCATCCTCGTCCTCGACGAAGGTCGTATCCTCGAGGAGGGCACCCCGGCCGAGCTCGAGCGCTCCGGCGGGCTGTACGACCGGGCGCACCGCCTACAGACAACCCGAGGCGGGACAGGCGGGCGCTGATCCTCCGGCTGACCTCGGCCGCTAGTGGCCTGTAACACCCGAACGGATGCTGTATGAGCGAGTCATCGAAGCCGAGGTCAAGGCGCGCTGACACAAGCATGGCGGGACCATGCTGAGGAAGCGCAACGACGAGATCGGCTGCGAGGGCCGCACAGACAGTATCCGTGTGGGTGTTGCAGGCCACTAGTCAGCGGCCGCGGGAGAGGAATCGACCGGGCCTGGCGCCGGTCATCGCCCCATCGAGCAGAACCGGCTCGCCGTTGACCAGCAGGTGGACGATTCCCGCAGGGTAGTGATGCGGGTCGGTGTACCGGGAGCGGTCCTCGACCGTCTCCGGATCGAAGACCACGATGTCGGCCAGCTTTCCGGGCAACAGAACACCGCGATCCGCCTGCCCCATCCACTCGCTGGGCAGGCCGGTCATGCGGTGGACCGCGTCCTCCATCGTCAGCACACCCTCCTCACGGACGTAGTGACCGAGGACGCGCGGGAACGATCCGTAGCTGCGCGGGTGCGGATGTCCCTCGCCGGGCACCACCAGATCGCCGTCGGTCTCGAACATGGCACCGGGGTGTCGCATGATCCGGCGCACGTCGTCCTCCGACATGCCGTAGAAGATGCCGATGAAGCCCCCCTGGATCTGCAGCTCGATGAGCGCCTCGACGGTGCGCTCCGCGGTCGGCGTCCCCTCTGCGCTCTCCGGCGACTCCCGGGCAGCCAGATAGCCGGCCAGGGTCCGGCCCTCCCACTCCGGTGCCGCCGGTAGCTCCCGGAACCGAACGCTCTCCGGCACGCCGCCGGTCTGCTGCGGGAAGATCTCGAGCATCTCGCGGACGATCCGCTCTCGGGTCGCGGGGTCGGCGGCACGCCTCGCGAAGGCCTCCGTCCCTTCGGCCAGGGCCCAGGCGGGAAAGAGGAGGTCCGAGTAGGTGCTGAAGGCGGTGTACGGGTAGACGTCGAAGGCGACCTCGAGGCCCGAAGCCCTCGCCGCGTCGATCGCCTCGAGCAGGCTCTCCGAGCGGCCCCACTGCGCCGCGCCGGTCACCTTCAGATGGTTGATCTGGACGGGCAGGCCGGCACGCCGACCGATCTGGAGCGCTTCGTCGACCGCGTCCACAACGCGCGGGCCCTCGTCACGCAGATGGGTGACGTAGATCCCACCGAAGTGGGCCGCCACTTCGGCCAGGGCGACGATCTCGTCGACCTCGGCGTAGATCGCGGGAACGTACTCGAGGCCGGTCGAGAGCCCCAACGCGCCCCGCCGCATCGCTTGCGCGACGAGCTCGCGCATGCGGTCCAGCTCCTCGTCCGTCGGAGAGCGGTCCTCCAGACCCATCACTCGCTTGCGGATCCAGGTATGGCCGGCGAACAGACCGACATTGGGCGCCATCTCGACACGATCCCTGTACTCGTCGATCGGATACGGCTGATCCTGGCTGTGAAGCGGCGCCAGGATCGTCGTGATCCCCTGGCGAACGAAGTTCTCTGCCAGGGGCTTCGATTCGAGATCGACAATGTGGGCATGGCTGTCCCAGAATCCCGGCGCCACCGCCAGGCCGGTGACGTCGATGACACGGACCGCACTGTCGCGATCGAGCTCGGGAGCGACGGCGACGATGCGATCGCCGCGCACGCCCACGTCCGCCGTCGTTCCCGGCGCTCCGGTGCCGTCGATCACCGTTCCGCCGACGAGCAGGAGGTCGAAGCCCCCGTTGAGGCTCCCGTTGAGGCTCCCGTTGAAGCCCTCGCTGAGACCTCCTTTTTCGGGGCCACCTTGACAGCCGACCAGGCCTGCAAAGACCAGCAGCGCCGCCGCCGGACGGCCGAGTCGTCTCACCGTGTCGACGCCTCCGGGCGCCCAAGCCACCAGGGGGACTCGAAAGGCACGGCCTCCGGCCACAGCTCGTCGAGCGTCTCCGCGTCGTAGAGATTCCCGTCGCGCATGACCCAGCGGATCGACCGGGTCGCCTCGATATCCGCCAGAGGGTCGCGCTCGAGGACGACCAGGTCGGCCAGCTTACCCTGCTCGAGGCTGCCGAGATCGCCATCCAGGCCGAGCAGCTCGGCGCCGAAGATGGTGGCGCAGCGCAGGACGTCGTGCGGACTCATCCCGCCGCCCGCCAGGAGACCCATCTCCCAGTGGGCCGAGAGGCCCTGCACTTCGCCATGACCACCCAGGGCCACCCGTCCTCCCGCCTCGAGAATCGCCTTCGCGCCGGCGGCCGTGTCGCGATCGTTGTACGCCTCCGGCGGAAACCAGAGGACCCGCGAGGAGGTCTTGGCGTAGAGCTCGCCGGCGGCGAACCAGCGCTCGATCCCGGGGTCGGTGTGCGGCCGCTCCTCGGCCATCAGCCGGTAGATCGGCAGCGCGCCTCCGAACGAGACGACGAGCGTCGGGGTGTAGGTCATCCCGGTTCTCGCCAGGAGCTCGATGACGTCGCTTCGGATCGGCGCGACCGGAAGGGCGTGCTCATTGCCGCTGAAACCGTCCATCGCATGCGTCAGATCGGCCTTCGTATCGGCGGCGCCCTCGGCCGTCACCATCAAGCCGCGCTCACGCGCCGCCGTGATGATCCACTGCTTCTGCATCCGGTTGCCCGGCATGTAGGACTTGATCAACCCGGTGCGGTAGTCGTCGACGTAGCGATCGAGAGCCGCCCGGGCCTCGTCGAGCGAACGCAGGTCACGGGCCATCGGGCTCGGCAGACCGACGCCGGGGCCGGTCGAGTAGACCCTCGGCCCCGGTACGTCGTCAGCCTCGATGATGTCGGCGACGTCGAAGACATCGACGCTCGACTGCGGGTCGCTCACAGTGGTGACACCGAGGGCGAGGTTGGCAAACGAGGCCGTCGACTCGGGCTCGAGAAGCTCCGGCTTGGTGGACAGATGGGCGTGAACGTCGACGAAACCCGGCACGATGGTGTGCCCGCCGACATCGAAGACCGCCGCTCCCTCGGGGATCTCGACCGACCCCCTCGGGCCGAGGGCGGCGATGCGGTTGCCGGTAACCACGATCTCGCCGTCCTCGATGACGCCCCGGCTGGAGATGGTGACGATCCGCGCGCCGCGCAGGACGATCGAGCCGCTAGGAACCGGGCGTGGAGCGGTGACCTCGAGGCGCAGGGGCCCGGCGTCCTCTCCGCCGACGGTCATCCCCGAGCCCCACACCAGGCGCCCGTCGGCCGGCGACCAGGCGAGTGTTCCCCAGTCTCCGCCGAGCGCGACCGGCGTTCCATCGGCGGGCGTCAGCTCGCGACCGCCGAACCCGCCGGCGGGAACGTCGAACAGAGAGATCCGGCCGCCGGCCAGTGCCGCCACTCGCGAGCCGTCCGGGCTGAGCCACAGGTGTCCGGCACCCGCCTGGGGAGAGAGGCGGGCCTGAGGAGTCCGGAAGCTCCCGTCCCCCGCCAACGACACCAGACCTGCCTTGACGGAGCTCAGGTAGAGACCCGCCGGATCGCCGGCGAAATGGGGGTGGCGCAGGCCGCCCGAGGGCGCCATCGCCCGCGGCTCGCCACCGGCGGCCGGTACCTCGACGATCATCGCGTCCGGGGGAACGATCTCGCGTGGCGCCGCCTCGGAGCCGAGTGGCGCCGTCAGCGCCACCACGCTTCCGCCGTCCGGCGTCCAGACCGGATCGGCCCAGAAGGCGGCTTCGCGCGACAACCGGACTGGCTCGCCACTACCGTCGGCGGCGGCCTTCCAGAGATGGCCTCCGGCCGCTCCCCAGGTCACGTAGGCGACCCACCGGCCATCCGGAGACCAGGCCGGCATGAACTCCCGCGGCGAGGAGGTCCGGGTGAGCCGGTCGGGCGAGCCACCATCCGCCGCGGCGACGAAGATCCGAGCCATGGAAGAGAAGGCCATCCTGCCATCGGGAGCCACCGCCAGATGCTGCAGCCGCCGTGCCCTCACCGGTCCCGTCTCGACCCGGCGGGGGAAACGGAGCCTCGGAGTCACCTCGAGAGACACCGTGGCTGTGAACGGAACCTCCACATCACTCCCGTCCAGACCCAGTCGATGGATCCTGCCGTCGATCTCGACGAACACCGCGTCTCCATCGGCGCTGAAGGAGTAGTTCGGTAGCAGATCGCGGGTGGCGCGACCTTCGAGTTGGTTGCGCTGGATGCCCTCGGAGAGCCAGCGCTCGGTGCCGGTCTCCATATCGCGGAGGCGAAGCCCGGTCCCGCCTTCACGCATGGCCGCGTAGACCATCAACGACCCGTTTGGAGAGAGCGCCGGCCTCATGGCGTTGTCGCCCTGAAGGGGCACCCTCTCCGTGGCGCCCGTCGCCGACTCGAGGCGGAAGATCGCGCTCGACGGGCCGTCACGACTTCCGTGCTGGCGCGGGGTGACGGCGGTGTAGTAGACGACGTCCCCGTCAGGGCTCACCTCCGCTCCGTAGGGGCCCGGCGCCGGGGCGGAGACCAGGAAGGCCGGCGGCCCGTTGGCGTTCTCGACCACCTTGAGCCCCTCCCCGGTGTCGACGTCGTAGCGCCAGAGATCGGCCACACCCGGCGGCATTCCCAGCGGAACGACCGTCACGTAGACGGCCGCCCCGTCGGCCGACCAGGTCGGCGACAGCATGCCGACGCGGCGCCGGTCGGTCAGCGCCCGGGCGCCGCGTCCATCGGCCCGCGAAATCCAGACGTTGTCAGAGCCGGACTCGTCACTGATGTAGACGATCGAAGCCCCGTCGGGCGAGTACCGAGGCTGTGACTGGAACGCGCGACCGGTGAGAAGGGGCACCGCCTCACCCCCTTCGACCGGGAGGCGGTAGATGTCGCCGAGCAGCTCGAAGAGCAGCGACTCCCCGCCGGGATCGGCGTCGAGCGAAAGCCAGGTTCCTTCATCGGTGGTGAAGCCGATCGTGTCGGCTCCGGCACTCGCCGAAGCCGCGGCGACCAGCATCAAGGCGGCCACTCCCCCCGCTCGTATCGACATGATGGGCGATTCTCTCACCCCGGGCCGGAAGAGCGCGGGAGCTACAATCGCTCGCATGGACGAGGCGGCCGCGCAGAGGAGCCCCTACAAGGAGCCGATTGTCTTCGCGTCCGCCTGCGTGGTCGTCAGTGTCCTGGCCGCACGCGGCGTCTTCAACTCGATCTCCGGCTTTCCGCTCATCTTCGCCGCGGCCTGCGTGGTCTTCGGCCTCCTCTCGATCTGGAGGCAGCGTCCCCGCCGCGCCGTCGCGGGCCGGGTGCTGATCCTCGTTCTCGGCGCCGCCATCGCGATCGGCGGCTCGCTCCATCAGCGCCGCGTGGTTGCGGAGCAGATCGCCAACCGGCAGCTTCAGGTCGCCGACGAGATCCGCGGCTCGAAGCTCCCCCCACCCATCGGCTTCGAGCCGCTGAATCGGGAGCCCGAGGCCTGGGACGAGGTCGCGGCACTCGACGGCGACGCCACCCTCATCACCTTCTGGGCCCGCTGGTGCTCGCCCTGCTGGAAGGAGATGGAGGAACTCGACGAGCTCTATCGCGAGCACGGAGACCGCGGCCTGCGGGTGCTGGCGGTGACCCGGTACGACCACCCGGGCGAACCCGACGAGCGCCGGGCCGACTTCGACAAGGCGGTCGACTTCCTGGACGGTCGCGATCTCACCTTCCCAGCGGCGATCACCGACAGCGACGAGCTCTACACCGCCTGCAAGGTCAACTCGCCTCCGGGGCTCGTTCTGGTGGACGGCGACGGGCGCGTCGTCGACTTCGCCATCGACCTCGACCGGGCGCGCCGGCTGATGGAGCGGGCGGTGGAGATGCTCGACGGAGCGGTCTCGTGAGACGCGCGGCGCTCCTACTGTCGGTTCTGGCCGCGGCACTCGCCGGCTGTCACCCGTCGAGCACCCAGCAGGCGGATCTGGCCTTCGAGCCGGAGATTCCGAACCCCGCGTTCGCCGAGGGCACGGGACCGACCGTCCTGGTCGACGAAGCGCACCAGAACTTCCACACCGTCGACGGTCGCTACGCGCCCTTCGCCAAGCTGCTGCGACGCGACGGCTACGTCGTCGAGGGACTGGCCGAGTCGGCCTCACTGGAAGCCCTGGCAGGCGCCGACGTCTACGTCATCGCCAACGCCATCGCCGCCTCCGACGAGGAGGGCTGGACGCTGCCGATCGAACAGGCCTTCACCGAGGCCGAGGTCGAGGCGATCGCCACCTGGGTGGAGGGCGGCGGCTCCCTCCTCCTCATCGCCGACCACATGCCGATGCCCGGAGCCGTGGAGAGCCTGGCGGCCGAGTTCGGCGTGCTGTTCGGCAATGGCTTCCTGTACGACGCCGACGGCGAGTCGAAGCTCGAGTTCTGTCGCGAATCGGGCCTGGCGAGCCACCCGATCACCGAGGGTCGGAGTGCCGACGAGCGGGTCGAGTGCATCCGGACCTTCACCGGCCAGGCGTTCCGCGCCGAGGTCGAGCTCGAGCCGCTCATCACCCTGCCCTCGGGCAGCCGGCTCAAGCTGCCGATCGAGGCCTGGGAGTTCGAGGAGACGACGCCGTCGATCCTCGCCGGAGGGATGCTCCAGGGCGCGGTACTGCGCCACGGCCAGGGCCGGGTGGCGATGTTCGGTGAAGCGGCGATGTTCTCGGCCCAGGAGCGGATCTCGGACGAGGGCCGTGAGCTGATGGGCATGAACCGGCCCGACGCGGCCGAGAATCCGCAGTTCCTGCTCAACGTGATGCACTGGCTGTCGGGACTGATCGGCTAGAGTCTCGACAATGAGCCGCACGTGGATGGTGCTCGTCGGCGCCCTGGTCGCTCTCTCCTGCGCGCCACCGCGCGGCGAGGTCTCGATCTGCGCCGACTGCAACGTCGTTCTCGTCTCGATCGATACGCTGCGCGCCGATCATCTCGGCCTCTACGGCCACTCGCGGCCGACGTCGCCGCACCTGGACTCCCTGGCCGAGGAATCCATCGTCTTCGACAACTTCTTCAACAACGGCGGCACGACGCTGCCGGTGCACATGTCGATGATGACCTCGCTCCAGCCCTTCGCCCACAGGGTGCTGCCGTCGCACAAGCGGCGCCTGGAGGACGAGAGGGTGACGCTGGCGGAGCGGCTGGCGGAGGCGGGGTGGGCGACGGCCGGCTTCACCGATGGGGGCTGGGTGCGGGCCCAGTTCGGCTTCGACCAGGGCTTCGACACGTTCGACGACAGCGGCGGCCGGCTCGAGACCATTCTGCCGAAGGCGCTCGACTGGATCTCGCAGAGCGACTCCCGGCCGTTCTTCCTCTTCCTCCACACCTACGACGTGCACTCCGAGTGGAACGAGCTGCCCTACGAGTGCCCCGGCGACATGCAGTTCACCTTCCAGCCCGAAGAGGAGCTCCGCTACCAGAGCTGTACCGACGGCGTCTGCGCCTCCGAGAGGCTGGCGATGCTCAACCGCCGGCTGTGGGCGAACGCCGGTCTCAAGGGGCGGTTGATGGCCGCCGGCATCCACGAGGAGCTGGCGCGGCTCTACGACGGCTGCATCCTCTACGTCGACGGCAAGATCCGCGAGCTGACGGATCACCTGCGCGCCGAGGGCCGCTGGGAGAAGACGATCTTCATCGTCACCTCCGACCACGGCGAGGGATTCCTCGAGCACAACATGCTGCTCCACATCTCGCCATGGGAGGAGGTGCTGCGGATCCCGCTGATGATCCGCTTCCCCGAGGGGCTTCACGGCGGGCGACGGATCGACCACATGGGCACGACGATAGACATCGCCCCGACCGTGCTCGAGGCCCTCGGGCTTCCAGCCGAAGAGACCTTCCGCGGCCTCAGCCTGATGCCGACCATCCTCGACGACCGACCGATCCGGGATGCCTTCTCGGTCCAGAACAGCCTCAGGACCTCCCGGTGGAAGTACCTGGAGCTCGGAGAGATGAAGATGGTCTACGACATCGAGGCCGATCCGGGCGAGCTGCACGATCTCGCCGGGTCACACCCGAACCGTCTACGGGAGGTCCAGCGCCTCGCCGCGCGCCTGGCCGCCGACGACCGCAAGGCCTACGACGACTTCGTCGCCGGCGTCGAGGCCGGCGAAGAGGTGATCCTCGACGAGAAGGTCCAGGAGGAGCTGCGGTCGCTCGGCTACGTGCAGTAGAGCCTCGCTCCATCCTCAACCCACCGGAATCGTCAGGGTCGGTCCCGGCGCCGAGGTCTCCCCGGCCAGCAGGTTGAAGAGCTGGGTCAGCAGCATGAACGTCGACTTGGAGTTGAGGTCGTCGTCACGGATGTAGAACCAGCTTCCCCGGTAGGGCACCGCGGTGGCCGCGCCTTCCGGAGGCTTCGTCGAGCTGTAGACCTTGAGCAGATGGCCGGCGACGTCGTCCCAGTCGAACTCCCGGCCGTCGTTGCCCCGGGTGACGGTCACCAGCCCCCGATCGGCGTGCTGCGAGGGAACCTCCACGTTCTGACTCAGGTAGAAGAGGATGCCGAAGATCGAGCGGGTCCGGATATTGAGTGTGTTGGGGCGCTCCTCCGTCGACTTGGTGTTGACGACCAGACGCCGCGCGTCCGGATCGAGACCCAGGAGCTCCCGCAGCTCGGCGAGTTCGTCCTGTCGCTCGAGGTCGTCCAGGAGCAGGAACACCACCTCGCCGGTCTCCTCGTCGCGAACCAGATCGATGAGCTTTTCCTTCTGCAGCTCCCGCAGCAGGACCAGGCAGCGAGCGAAGCGCTCGTACCTCGGCACGTAGTCGGGCGTGGGCCCCGACGCGGAGGGCGCGTTGTGGAGCCCGTTCATGCGCTCGACGGCGGCGCCGAACAGCCTCTGGATGCTCCACCCCGACTGCGACAGAACGAGCAACGCGTTGGGCGCGACCGGACGCATCAGCGCTCGCAGAAAGTCCTGCCCCTGGAGCGGCTGGTAGACGATGGTCGGAGAGCGCGAGTAGGACATGCCGGTCGCGGCTCCCACGCTGTCGGAACCGGAGGGACTCCAACCGGCACTGATCCCCAGCGACCCCTGTGTGGACAGTGACTCCGTGACGCTCCCTACCTGAACGAAGTAGGGGTTGTCGCGGTACTTGAGCCGCACCAGATTGAGCAGGAACTGGGTGTCGACCGAGCGGACGACGGCGTGATTGAAGTCGACACTCCCCTGCTCGACCGCACCGGGACCCACCGACGCGCAGCCCGTCAGCGCGAGCAGCGACAGGACCGGAACCATTCGACGCAACATGATCTCTCCCTCCGTATTGCGGAACGTCCCGAAGTGGACGTCCGGGCCCATTGTGCCAACTCCCGCGCTCTCACTCGCGGTCAAGTCGGGGCCGGCTTCGGAAGGCACGGGAGAGCGGACTCGCTCGCCTGGGTGTACCATCGGGTCATGCCCGACACCCGGTCCGTACCGACCGATCGATGACGAAGACCGCGCTGGCGCCCTTCCCGGTGGCCTCCGCCATCTTCGCCCTGGTGCTCAACGCTGGCGTGCTGGGGTGCGGCTCGCGTCCTTCGCCCGCCGTCGAGGAGTTGATGACCGCCAGTCGGCGAGGCGACCTCGAAGGCATCGAAAGAGCTCTGGCGGCCGGGGCCGACGTCAATGCACGCGAGCCCGATGATCACGAGACGGCGCTCTACCGTGCCGCGCGCATGGGTGAGGCGGAGGCGGTACTGGCCCTGCTCGAGGCCGGCGCGGACCCCGACATCGGCGACAGGAGGTCGGTCTCGCCGCTCCACGTCGCGGCGAGGAGCGGGTCGAGCGCCGTCGTGGCCGCCCTGCTCGAGGGCGGAGCGACCGTCGACGCTCGAGAAGATCAGCAGGGAAAGACACCACTCCACGAGGCGGCCTACGAGCTTCAGCCGGACGTCGCCAGGCTGCTGCTCGAGGCCGGTGCGGACCCCAATGCGCGCCTCAAGTGGGATCCGTCACCCGCCCTGGCGATCGCTGTACGCCAGTCGAACCTGGAGCTCGCCGAGCACCTCGTCAAAGCCGGAGCCGACGGCAGCCTCGACGACGGATCGGGACCGCTCATCCACCAGGCCCTGGCGCTGGCGCATGACGAGGATCCGGAGATGCTCCGCCTGCTGATCGACGGTGGTGCCTCGCTGGAACAGAAAGATGACGAAGGCCGGACCGTCGTCGAGGCGGCGCGATACTACCTGGCCCAGGAGACAGGAGCCTCCTGGGTGGCCAAGCGACAGAGGGTACTCGAGTCGCTCGAAGCCATGGAGGCCGAGCAATGAGAGCCTTCACCGGATTCGTGGCGCTCGCGACCGCCACCACCTTGATCGGCTGCGGAAGCCCCGAGGGGAAGGCTCTCTGCGAAGCCATCTGGACGGAGGACGTGGCCGCGGTAGAGGCGCTGTTGAGCCAGGGCACCGACCCGAACGAGAGAGTCACCTTCCAGGGACACCTGAGCTCGCCGTGGCGCCAGGCGATCAACAAGCTGGATCTTCCAACCGACACCCGTGAAGCGATCGCCCTGGCGGCCCTCGAGGCCGGCGGCGACCCGAACCTCTCGTGGTCGTGGAGCGGTGGTGGAGACAATCCCAGGTCCTACACGATGTACGCCCTCGAGATTCCCGCTCGCGGCGGCAGCGTCCGCCTCGTCGAGGCGCTCATCGCCGCGGGGGTACGCATAGGCGCCGAACCTGGAGGTGAAGCGCTGATCGCCGCCGCTGGCGCTGGTCAGCTCGAGGTCCTCAGGGCCCTGGTCGAGGCCGGCGCGCCGCTCGACTACAAGAGCAGCGACTCGGGCGAGACGCCACTCGGCGCGGCGGTCGACTCGGCCTCCCGCGAGGTGATCGACTATCTGGACTCACTCGGCGCCCGCGAGTGGTAGACGGCCCCCTTCCTGGGACAGAGCCACTCCGATGATCCCGGGAGTGTAGACTCCGGCCAACCATCACTCGGCTAGCAGGCCCCAGCGGCGAGCCGCTCGGGGTCGAGGAGGTCACCATGCGAGGAGACAGGCTCGTTGGACTGTTGCTGTGTATCCTTCTGTCGGCGTGCGGCTCAGAACCGATCGATACCACCGCGACGGAGTCCCCTGACGCCAGCGCGGCGTCGCAGGCGCCACCGCCCGCGGAGCCTGGCGTCGTCCTGGTGCAGGCG
Source organism: Candidatus Multivoradales bacterium (assembly GCA_965223875.1). Taxonomy (GTDB): domain Bacteria; phylum Acidobacteriota; class Thermoanaerobaculia; order Multivoradales; family JAHEKO01; genus CBDCXS01. Next base: position 2,538,463 of record OZ245024.1, read on the forward strand.
GACGACTACTCCTTCACCGCACCCCCCACGTTCCCGTCCGGCTGGGTCAGGCTCCGCTTCGACAACCAGGGCGCGGAGCCGCACTTCGCGATCATCTGGGACCTTCCTGACGGGAAGACCTTCGATGACTACGTGGCCGAGGTCGCCACGCCGTTCCAGGACTACTACACCAAGTACCGGAGCGGCGAGTGGGACCAGGAGACCTTCTTCGAAGAGCTCATCGCGGCCATTCCCGCCTGGTTCTACGAGGCCGTGCCGAAGGGAGGTCCCGGATTCACGGCGCCCGGAACGGCCTCGGAGACCCTCGTCTACCTCGAGCCCGGGGACAACTACCTCCTAGAGTGCTACGTCCGGTCCATGAAGCAGGACGACCGCTTCCACGGGGCCGAAGGCATGCTGCGCCCGCTGATCGTCGAAGGCGAGCCGTCGGGCCTGGAGCCGCCGGAGGCCGACATCGAGATCGTCCTGTCGAGCTTCGAGATCGAGCTCTCGGGCGACCTCACCGCCGGACCCCACATCGCCAGGGTCCGCGTCGAGGACACGCCGGAGGGGTTCATCCGCCACAACGTGCACCTGGCGAAGCTGGCGGAAGGTCAGACAGGTGCCGACCTGGCGCCATGGCTCAACTGGGTCGACGAGATGCTGCCGCCCGCCCCTGCGGTCTTCATGGGCGGCGCCGGACAGATGGCCGCCGGCCGCGAGTCCTACCTGGTCATCGACCTGGAGCCCGGGAGCTATACCTGGATCTCGGAGATGTTCGGCATCCAGGGAATGTTGCAGGACTTCGTCGTCGAGTGAGGCGCGAGGTACGGCAAAGCCTCAGCGGGACCCCTGGCGCTCCCACTGCAGGGTCAGGCGGTCGAACAGCGGCAGCAGCTTCACCCTCAGATAGCGGGTCGAGCCGGTGCTGAAGGTCGCCGTCGAGGCCGAGCCGACGTCGACTCTGCCCTTCGATCCGCGGATCGTGACCTCGACCGCGCGTCTGCCGGGCTCGACGGGAACCTCGACGCGAATGAGATCGCCGCGCGCCCGGCTGACCACGCCTCCGTCGGAGGTCATCCGCCGCGACCAGACCCGCTGGCCGTCGACACGAACGGTCATCTCGGCGCTCTTGAGCCGGTTCTGGTGAAGGATCACCAGCTTCGCCGAGGCGGCCGTCGCCGGTACGGTGCCGGGCACCGGCACGGTCGGTCCCGGCTCGGTCGATGCCGGCTCGGTCGAGATCGGACCCGGCTGGATGACCGTGAGCTCGGTAGCGGGAGGCTCGACGGAGCGGTTCTCGCCCGCTGCCGGGCCACTCGCAGCCTCCGGAGTGTCGGTTCGCTCTCCGACCTGCTCTGTCGAGACCGGACTCGCGGGGAGCGTCCTTCGGGCCGCCGCGTCGTCTCCATTCGCTCCGAGCAGCAGGAATCCGGCACCGAAGGCGATCGCGGCCAGCAGTAGGAGACCCCCCAGCAGCCACCAGAGCGCTCCGAACCCGCTCGGCTCGGGTGGATCCTCGGGCGGCTCGGGGACGGCCTCGATCTTGTGGGGGATCTCGACCGGTCGGGTATCGGACCAGGTCGTGGTCCGCAGCGCCGTGCGCAGGGCATCGGCCAGATCGGCACCGGTGGCGAAGCGCTCTTCGCGGTCCTTGGACAGGGCCATGGCCACCACGGCGCGCAGGGCGGGCGAGACGCCGGTCTCCAGACCGCGCGGGAAGACCGGCTCGGCCTCGCAGATGTCGTGCACGACGGCAGCCATCGACTCACCCCGGAACGGTCGTGCCCCGTAGAGACACTCGTAGAGCACGACACCGAGTGAGAACAGATCGCTGCGCCCGTCGATCACCTCGGACTTCACCTGCTCGGGCGACATGTAGGCCGGACTCCCGAGGACCATGCCGGTGACCGTGTGGCTCGCGGCGAGTACCTTGGCGACCCCGAAGTCCGCCAGCTTCACCCGTCCGTCGTCGGCGATCAGGATGTTCGCCGGCTTGACGTCCCGATGAACGACGCCGCGCTCGTGCGCGTAGTCGAGCGCCTCGGCAACCTGGGCGACGATCGCGCAGGCCCGCTCGGCCGGCAGGCGCCCGCTCTCGAGCAGGCTGCCCAGCGAGTCGCCCTCGAGCAGCTCCATGGCGATGAAGGCGAGATCCCGCTCGGGGTCGACGTCGGCGTCGTGCACCACGACGATGCCGGGATGATCCAGTCCACCGGCGGCCCGCGCTTCGGTGACGAAACGCTCTCGCAGAACGGCGTCCGACCTGGCATCGGCCGCGGCGGGTGGGACCAGCACCTTGAGGGCGACACGCCTCCCGACGTTCGGGTCGTAGGCCGCGTACACCCTCCCTACCGATCCCCGGCCGATCTCTTCCAGGAGACGGTATCTCCCGATGGTTTCCGGAGACGATCTCGCCTGCGTCTTCACACCCCCGAGCCTAGCCACACCGAGGCGCCGGCCCAATTAGCGCAATCACACCCGGACGACTCTCTCCGGCAATACGGCGGGGCAACCTAGCGCCTCCGGCTTCGTATAGTCTCGTGGACCCTATGGAGTTGCCGCGCCTTCCAGCGGGAGTCAAGGGGGCACGGAGACAGGAGGATATTTTGGATAGACGCGAGTTTCTGCGCCTGACCGGTCTCGGGATGGGCGTTATGACGGTTCCCGTTCTCGGGCGGCAGGTGCCGCTCCTGGGCGCCACCACCCCGATCGCGACGGGCGACAAGAAGGCCCTGGCGGACGTCGCTCTGAACACGGCGAAGATGAAGGGCGCGAGCTACGCCGACGTGCGCATCGGCCGCTACCTCAACCAGTTCATCATCACCCGCGAGGACAAGGTCCAGAACATCGTCAACACCGAGTCCTTCGGCGTCGGCGTGCGGGTCATCGCGGACGGCACCTGGGGCTTCGGCGCCACCAGCGACGTCACCGAGGACGGCATCAAGGCGGCTACCGAAAAGGCGGTGGCGATCGCCAAGGCGAACTCGCGGTTCCAGGTCGAGCCGGTGAAGTTGGCACCCACCAAGAGCTTCGGAGAGGTGGCCTGGAAGACCCCGATCGAGAAGAGCTGGGTCGACGTACCGATCACCGAGAAGGTCGACCTTCTGATGGAGGTCAACGCCGCGGGGATGGAGGCCGGAGCCTCCTTCATCAACTCCTTCCTCTTCCAGGTCAACGAGCAGAAGTACTTCGCCTCGACCGAGGGCTCCTACATCGATCAGGACGTCCACCGGCTGTGGCCGAACTTCAACGTCACCGGCGTCAACCAGGAGACCGGCAAGTTCCAGAACCTGTCCGCCTCCTCGTCGCCGGTCGGTCGTGGATGGGAGTACCTCGACGGTCGCGACGAGGACAAGGTCGCCGGGCCGGTGGTCATGTACGACAAGACCTACGACATGATCGAGGACGCCGGGCAGATGGGCGCCGCCGTCAACAAGAAGATGGCCGCCAAGTCGGTCGAGCCCGGCAAGTGGGACCTGGTGCTCGATCCGTCCCACATGTGGCTGACGATCCACGAGTCGGTCGGACATCCCCTCGAGCTCGACCGCGTGCTCGGCTACGAGGCCAACTACGCCGGCACCTCGTTCGCCACCCTCGACAAGTGGAAGACCAAGTCCTTCAACTACGGCAACGAGAAGGTGACGTTGTTCGCCGACAAGACGCAGGAGCATTCGCTCGGCGCCGTCGGTTGGGACGACGAGGGCGTCAAGACGAAGCGCTGGGACCTGGTCAAGGACGGCATCCTGGTCGACTATCAGAAGATCCGCGACCAGGCCCACATCCTCGGCCAGGAGGAGTCAGACGGTTGCTGCTACTCGCAGTCCTGGTCGGACGTGCAGTTCCAGCGCATGCCGAACGTGTCGCTGGCGCCGGGCAAGGAGAAGCTCACCGTCGACGAGCTCATCAGGGATGTCGAGAAGGGTATCTACATCATCGGCAACGGCTCGTACTCGATCGACCAGCAGCGCTACAACTTCCAGTTCGGCGGTCAGCTGTTCTACGAGATCAAGGACGGCAAGATCGACGGCATGCTGCGCGATGTCGCGTACCAGTCGAACACGCAGGAGTTCTGGAACTCGCTGGCGGCGCTGTGTGACGAGCGCGACTACCGCCTCGGCGGCTCGTTCTTCGACGGCAAGGGTCAGCCGGCGCAGGTCAGCGCGGTGTCGCACGGCAGCCCCACCACGCGCTTCAACGGCATCAACGTCATCAACACCGAGCGCAAGCTCGGCTAAGCGGGGAGCTCTACAGACATGACCGTACTGAGCGAAAGCGAAGCCAAGGCGATCCTCCAGAAGGCCCTCTCGTACTCGAAGGCCGACGGCTGCGAGGCGAACCTCAATGGCAACGAGGACGGCAACGTCCGCTACGCCCGCAACACCGTGACCACCGCCGGCTCGGTGACCGACCTGCAGCTGGTCGTGCAGTCGAACTACGGCCAGAAGATGGGCACCGCGACGATCAACGAGCTCGACGACGCCTCGATCGAGAAGGTCGTGCGCCGCAGCGAGGAGCTCGCTCGCCTGGCGCCGGACAACCCCGAGTTCGTGCCGGTGCTCGGCCCCCAGTCGTACGTGGAGTCGAAGGCCTTCTTCGACTCGACGGCCGGCATCGACCCGGCCTACCGGGCCAAGGCCGCGAACGACTCGATCGGACCCTGTCGCGAGGAGAAGCTGGTCGCCGCCGGCTTCCTCAACGACTCGACCGGCTTCCAGTCGATGATCAACTCGGCGGGGCTCTTCGCCTACCACAAGGAGACGACCTGCGATTTCTCCGTCACGGTCCGCACCGAGGACGGCACCGGCTCCGGCTGGGTCGAGCGGGACGTCAACGACGTCGCGAAGCTCGATACGGGCGAGGCCTCGGCCGTGGCGATGAAGAAGGCGGCCGGCTCCAAGGACGCCCGCGCCATCGAGCCCGGCAAGTACACGGTGATCCTCGAGCCGTCGGCCGCGATCGGCCTGCTGCAGAACATGATGTTCAACTTCAACGCCCGGCCGGCCGACGAGGGACGCAGCTTCCTCGCCAAGCAGGGCGGCGGCAACAAGCTCGGCGAGAAGATCGTCGACGAGCGGATCAGCCTCTGGTCCGATCCCTCGGATCCCGATGTGCCGGTCTCGCCCTGGCAGCAGGACGGCCAAGCTCGCAAGAAGACCTACTGGATCGAGAAGGGCGTGGTGAAGAACATGTTCCGCGACCGTTTCTGGGCCAAGGAGACCGACAAGGAGCCGGTCCCCTTTCCCGCCAACGGCCGCATGGAAGGCACCGACACGTCGCTCGAGGAGCTCATCAAGGGCACCAGCCGCGGCATTCTGGTGACCCGGCTCTGGTACATCCGCACCGTCGACCCGCAGACGCTCCTCTACACCGGGCTGACGCGTGACGGAACGTTCTTCATCGAGAACGGCAAGATCGCCTACCCGATCAAGAACCTGCGCTTCAACGAGAGCCCGGTGATCATGCTCAACAACCTCGAGGCGCTGGGTCAGCCGGCACGGGTCCAGGGCGTGATGGTCCCACCGATCAAGGTCCGGGACTTCACCTTCACGAGTCTCTCGGACGCGGTGTAGGCCGGCGGGGCGGCAAGCCGTTGCACGACTTCTCCTTCACCCGCCTGCAGTACGAGTCCGGTGACTGGGACGTCGATCAGCGGATGCCGTCGAACCTGCTGAACTCGCTCATCGAGTACACCACCCTGACCGTCGACCCCGAGGAGCATGTGGTGCCGCTGCGCGACGCGGCGGCGCTGCACGCGCCCTTCGCCTATCTGTCGGGACACAAGCTGGTGGAGTTCTCCCGTCAGGAGGCCGAGCACTTCCTCAAGCTGGTCGAGAACGGCGGCTTCGTCTTCGTCGACGACTGCAACCACGACATCGACGGTTTGTTCGCCAGGAGCTTCGAGTCCCAGATCGAGCGCCTGTTCGGCGAGGGTGAGCTGCGCAAGATCCCGATCGACCATCCGATCTACTCTTCGTTCTTCGACTTCGACGAGGGGCCGCCGACGACCTCCTTCGAGCTCAACGGCTGGGGCGACGACCTCGTCCACGAGTACCTGAAGGCGATCGAGATCGACGGTCGCATCGGCCTGCTCTACAGCAACAAGGACTACGGTTGTGAGTGGGACTACGACTACCGGAACAAGCGTTGGCTGGCGAAGGACAACACCCGCTTCGGTGTCAACATCGTCATGTACGCTCTGACCGCCTGACCTTTCCGGCGGCCTGACCCCTTCGACTACCCGACCCCTTCAACTACCCGACCCTTCCGACGACCCGACAATGGAGAGCGAGATCGACACCAGGGGTGCGACGGCGACCTCCGAAGCCGAGGTCGACCAGCTCCTCGGGGCGCTCGGACGGCTTCGCGGCGAGATCGGCAAGGCGATCATCGGGCAGGACGAGATCGTCGATCAGCTGCTGGTCGGGCTGCTCGCGGGCGGACACTGCCTGCTCGAGGGCGTGCCGGGCCTGGCGAAGACCCTGATGGTCCGTTCGCTCGCCTCGGCGACCCATCTGGCCTTCAAGCGCATCCAGTTCACGCCCGACCTGATGCCGAGCGACATCGTCGGCACCGAGATCCTCGAGGAGGACCACGGCACCGGGCGCCGGGCGTTTCGCTTCGCCCGCGGCCCGATCTTCGCCAACCTGGTTCTGGCCGACGAGATCAATCGCAGCCCACCGAAGACCCAGGCCGCCCTGCTCGAGGCGATGCAGGAGCACGAGGTCACCTACGGCGGCGAGACCTACCTGCTCGACGAGCCGTTCTTCGTCCTGGCGACACAGAACCCGATCGAGCAGACCGGAACCTACCCGCTGCCCGAGGCGCAGCTCGACCGTTTCCTGCTCCAGCTCCGTATCGAGTATCCATCGGCCGAGGAGGAGGCCCGCATCCTCGCCGCGACGACCGGTGTCGAGACGCCCGACATCCAGCCGGTGGTCACCGCGGAAGAGATCGTTCGTTGCCAGCGACTGGTGCGCGAAGTCTTCGTCTCCGACGACCTCCTCGACTACGTGACGCGGCTCGTGCGCGCGTCGAGACCGGCCGAGAGTCCGATCGAGCTGGTGCGTGACTTCGTCGAGTGGGGTGCCGGTCCGCGCGCCGGGCAGTCCCTTCTTCTGGCGGCCAAGGCCCGCACCCTCCTCGCCGGGCGCCTGGCGGTGACGCTCGACGAGCTCGAAGCGCTGAGCCTGCCGGTCCTGCGGCATCGCGTCCTGGTCAACTTCAAGGGCCAGGCGGAGGGGGTCACCGCCGACGACGTGACGCGACGTCTTCTCGCCGAGGTCGCCTCTCCCGCCAGTCCGCTGGCCTGACGCGGGGGGGCGCCGTGGCCGTTCCCGCCTCCCGCTTCCTCGATCCCGCGGCCCTCGCCGCGCTCGGGGATCTCGAGCTCATCGCCCGCGCCGTCGTCGAGGGCTATCTGTCGGGCCGCCATCTGCTGCCCCAGGCCGGCTTCGGGACCGAGTTCGCCCAGTACCGCAGCTACGATCCCGGGGACGATCTACGCCGGATCGACTGGAAGGCCTACGGTCGATCGGACCGCTTCTACGTGCGCCAGTCGGAGGTCGAACGCGACGTCACGGTGCGCTTCCTGCTCGATGCCACCGGCTCGATGGAGCACGACGACGGCCGTCTGACCAAGCTCGACTACGGCCGGATGCTCGTCGCCGGCCTCGCCTACCTGGCGCATCGCCAGGGCGACCGCCTCGCCCTCCACGTCGTCAGCGATGGCGGCTGTGTCGATCTGGCGCCACGCGGGCGTCGTCCCTTACTCGAGCTGCTGCACCACCTCGAGAGCGTCGAGGCGGCAGGTACCTGGCCGCCGTTTTCCGAGCTCGAGGCCCATCTGGTCACCGGCAGGACCCGCGAGCTGGTGGTCGCCGTCTCCGACCTCTACGACTCCCCGCCCGACGATCCGGCATCCGCCGCGACGGGAGCGGCCGCAAGTGAGACCGAAGGGGCGATCGACGCCGCCCTGCGCAACCTGCGCGCGCTCGGTCACGAGGTGCTGGTTCTCCAGGTCACCAGCCGCAACGAGATCGACTTCGACTTCACCGGCGACGTCGTGTTCCGGGATCTCGAGACAGGCGCCGAAGTCGCCGGAAGCGCCGACTCCATGCGCGCCACCTGGCGCGCCGGCCTCGCGGCCGAGCACGAGCGCTGGCGTGAGCGCTTCCTCGAGCTCCGCGTCGCGCACGCTCTCGTCTCGACCGACGAGCCCTTCGAGCACGCGCTGCGCGAGTTTCTGTTGCGCCGATCCTCCCTGCCGGCATGAGCTTCCTTCTCCCGATCTGGCTGTGGGCGGCGGCCGCTGCCGCGATACCGATCACCATTCATCTCCTTTCGCGCGGCCGAGGGCAGGTTGTCCGGGTCGGTACGGTGCGCTTTCTGCCCCGCGCCGAGAGTCATCGGCTCCGTCGGCTGCGACCGAGTGGACCGCTGCGGTTACTGCTGCGCTGCGCTCTGATCGCGAGCGTCGCGATCGCCCTGGCGGCGCCGCGCTGGTGGAGCCCGGCCGCACCGCGGCCGGGTGAGTCCTGGGTCCTCGTCGACCCGGCCCTTCTGGCCGCCCGGAGCCGGTTGCAGGCGGGAGCCCCGGAGGCCTTCCGACGTATCGACGAAGCCGCCGGTACGCCAGGGATCCTCCTGACCGACGGCCTGCCCGACTGGGAGAGCGCCGGTGACGTCATCGAGGTGCCGGACGATTCCATAGACCTCTGGTCCCTGATCGCCGAGGCGGCTCGCCGGGTCCCGCCGGAAGCCGCCCTGACGGTCTTCGTTCTCGACCGGGCCGAGGCCTTCAAGGGCGTCCGACCCGATCTCGGGCGGACCTTCGAATGGCTGGCTGTGCCGGATCCCGATCCCAACCGTTGGATCCAACGGGTCATCACGACACCCGACGGCGTTCGGGCCACGATCGGCACCAGCGATGCCACCGGCACCGTCTTCGAGAGCCATCGGCTCCCCACAGGAGTCGACGCCGATGCCGCGCTCCGCCTGTCGACCTCCGAGCAGGGTCCAGGGATCGACCTTCAGCATGGTGGGACCGATCCGCGCGACGACCGGACGAGCCTGCCGCCGGAGTCGCCGCCTCTCAGCGTCATCGTTCGCGGCGCCGATATCGACTCGCCCGAAGCCACCGCGATCCGCAACGCCGTCGAGGCGATCGCCGAGCACAGCGGTCGGTCCCTCGTCTCTGGCGAAAACCCGACGGTCCCTGGCGACGACGCGATGGAGCCCGATCTTCTCGTCGATCTCGGTGGCGAGACGACCGCCGGAACAGCCGCGGTGCATCTCGTCACCGGAAGCGGAGCCGGGACTCCCTGCCGTCAGTCAGCCTATCTCGCCGGGCTTCCCGACCCCTGGGTCGAGATCCGTCGTTGCGGCGAAAACGATGTCGACCCTTCTCTCTGGCGGGACCGCTGGGGCCGGCCGCTGTTGTCGGTCGAGCCGGGTCCCGACCCGAAGAGCGTCGTCGCCCGATGGAACGGGCGACTCGATCCGGCCTGGTCGAGTCTGAGCGACGCCGGCCTGCCGCATCTCCTCCTGTCTCTCGTCGACCCCGACGATGGCCATCGCAACGGTTCGGTCCTCGGAGTCTCCGATCGGCGCGCCGCCGGGGAGCGACAGAGTCGACCGATGTCGTCGAGCCGCCCCGCTCCGTCGACCCCGAGTCCTCTGCCGGAGCGTCTGGCCTGGGTCGCCGCGGCGCTCCTCTTCCTGATCGACCGTCTCCTGGTCGGGAGGACCGCGTGACGCCGGCCATCGCCAGAGGCCGCCTCGACGCGATCGCCGCTACCTGGAGGCGAGGGCAGATCGGTCTCCTCATCCTGCGCACGGCGGCGTTCGCGGTTCCGCTCGTCACCCTGGCCGCGGTCTCGGTGGCCGACAGCGGGGCACGCCCCTGGGCGATGCTGGCGGCTCTCGTCCTGGCGGTGCTCCTCGCCTGGGCGCCGCCGCGGCTGCGGTGGGCCGACAGCGGACTGGTGGCCCGACACCTCGACCGCCACCTGCCCGCGCTCGAAGAGAGCACGACACTTCTGTTGCGCGACGACGCCGACCTGGCGCCGGTCGAGCGCTTGCAGCGCGATCGCCTGCTGCCGGTGATCGACGCAATCGACTCGAGCGACGCGATCCCGTCGTCACTCCTGCGCCGCCCGCTCGGCGAGGTCGGCGCCGGGCTCCTGGCCGCACTTCTCGTCGCCGGCCTGGCCGTGCTGACCACGAATGAGGGGACGACCGGGGCCACCACCGCCGATCGGCGAGCCGTCGCACCACCGACGCCACTCGACGGCGTCGAGATCCTGGTCGAGCCGCCGGCCTACTCCGGACTCGAGCCGAGACGACAGAAGGACCTCGAGGTGACGGCCGTCGAGGGCTCAGACATCACCTGGAGCGTTCCGGCGAGCTCCACCGGCCGGCCGCTCCGGGTCGAGATGCTCACCGGAGCCGGCGAGGTCCGGACGTTCACCGATGTCGGCGGCGAGGCGACGCTCTCGATCCCCGCGGCCGATCCGACGGTCTATCGCCTGGCGGCCCACCTCGATGGAGCCATGGTGCAGGAGACCGGGTTCACCCGCCTCGACGTCCTGCCGGACGAGGCACCACGGCTCGCGGTGGTCGCTCCGGCCGAGCGTCTGACGCTCATTCCGGCCGATACCGAGGCGATCGAGCTCGAGGTCCTGGCGGCCGACGACTACGGGCTCGTCGGCGCCGAACTGGTGGCGACCCTCGCACTCGGCGCCGGAGAGATGGTCGAGTTCCGTGAACGTCGGCTCCCTCTCGCCACCGCGGAGGGCTCGCGCGAAACGACCCTCCGACACCGCTTCGACCTCACCGGCCTCGAGCTCGGTCCAGCCGCTGAGCTCTACTTCCATGTCGAGGCGCGTGACAATCGCGCGCCGGAGCCCAACATCGGCCGCTCGCCCACCACGATCGTCCGCGTCGAAGGCGAGGTCACCGCCACCGCCGATCTCGGGGAAGGGCTGCCGATCATCCTCCCGCCGACCTACTTCCGCAGTCAGCGACAGATCATCATCGACACCGAGAAGCTGATCGACGAGGCGCCCCGCCTCGAGGAGCCCGCCGTACGGCAACGCTCCGAGGCGCTCGCCGCCGATCAGCGGGCTCTGCGAATGCGCTACGGCGCTCTCCTCGGCGAGGAGTTCGTCTCGGGCCGGGCGGTCGGCGCAGCCGAGGGTGAGACCGGCACCGACGACCACGAAGAGCACGTCGTCGAAGAGGGCGAGGACGCGATGGCCGAGGCTCTCGAGGCGCTTGGGGAGGGCATGTTCCACCAGCACGACTCGGCTGAAGCCGCCACCTACTTCGCCACCGAGACCCGGGCGCAGCTCAAGGCGGTTCTGGCCGAGATGTGGGACGCTGAGGGGAGGCTCCGGGTGATCGACCCGGAGGGTGCGCTCCCCTACGAGAACCGCGCCCTGGTGCTGCTCAAAGAGCTTCAGCAGGCGTCGCGGATCTATGTCCGCAAGGTCGGGTTCGACGCGCCACCCCTCGAGCCCGAGGCGCGCCGGCTGACCGGAGAGCTCGACGAGATCCGGACGCGCTACGAGACCCTCACACCGCCGCCACCCTCCGAGGTCGACCTCGCGGCCCGGCACCTGCTGGCTCGACTCGATTCGCTGGAGGCGGAGAGCCCCACCGATCTCGCGATCACGGCCGAGCCGCTGCTCGGTCCCGTCGCCCGCCTCGCGACGCGCCGGCCGGAGGCCGCGGAGGCGCTCGGTGCGCTGACCGGCCTGGGCAACGGCACTCTCCCCGGGCCCGAAGCGCTGCGGAATCTCGAAGCGACTCTGTGGGCGCTTCTGCCGAGACCCGCTCCGGCGCCCGCACTGCCGGCGGCGACCACGGACCCGCTGTCGCGTCGCTACCGCGAGTTGAGGTCCGACGGAGGACGGCCATGAAGAGTCGTCGGCAGCTCGTGGGCTCTGTGCTGGCCGCGCTGGCGCTCGCCGGCCTGGTGATGGCGCCGACGCCGGAGCCGTCTTCCGAGGCGACCGTCCTGCTCACCGAGGGAAGCTCGCCGGGGCGGCTCGTCGACCAGGGATGGAGTCTCGATCCATCCCGACCGGCCTACTCGATCGGTGACGGACCGGCATGGCCGCGATGGGTCGAGGCCCTTTCGGATGTCGGGCCACTCCTGCGGGCGGGTGACGGCGGCGGGCCCGTGGTCGCTTCGACGCTCGTCATCGCCGGCCACGGCCTCGACCCCTGGGACGCCGAGCGGCTCTCCGGTGGCGACGGTATGGGGCTGGTCCTGGCCGACGTTCCCGAGGCACCACTGGGTGTTCGCCATGTCGACTGGCGCCGCGACCTGGGTGCGGGGACCGAACTGCGGGTCACCGGATCCCTGGCCCTCGACGCCTCCGAATCGGCTGACGGAGCGATCGTTCGCCTCGTCGGGACCGGCGGAAGCGCCGCCCATGCCCTGCCTCCAGGTCCGTCGGAGCGAGCTTTCGATGTGCGCATCGTCCCACCCGGACCGGGTCGCTTCCTCTACCGCCTGGTCGTCGAGACGGGCAGCGGATCGCGTGACGCCGGGGTGGTCGATGTCGAGGTGAGCTCGATCGAGCCGCCGACGATGCTCTGGATCGAGAAGGCGCCGAGCTTCGAGACCCGTCACCTGAAGCGCTGGTTGACCGACGTCGGTGGAGCGATGGCGCTGCGCACCACCGTCAGTCGTGACCGGACCCGCTACGAGTTCCACAACATGGAGCGCCGCGATCTGTCGCGCCTCACCGCCGACCGGCTCGAGGACTTCGACCTCGTGGTGGTCGACACCACGGCCTGGGGTGGGCTTCCCCGCGCCGAGCGCGAGGCGATCGAGAACGCCGTTTCCGAGGGCCGACTCGGGCTGGTGCTACGCCTCGACAGCGGCGCAAACGGACAGGCGACCACGCCATTCGGAATGACGGTCCGGCGCGTCGAGGGGACCGAGGAGCTCATGGTTCGTCCGGCGGAGCTCGGGGACCCTCCGACCACTCTCGCTCCCCCGGCTCCTATCGCGGTCCCGCCGTACGAGCTCGGCGAGGTCGGGGTCCCCCTGTTCGAGGACAGGGCCGGCCGCGTGCTCGCCGCCGCAAGGCCGCTCGGCGAAGGGTCGGTCGCGATCACGACCATGGCCGGCACCTACCGTTGGGTCCTGGAGGGTCGGGCGGATGTGCATCGCGCCTACTGGCTGACGCTGCTCGAGGGGGTCGCTCCGGCGGCCGAGGAAGCGCGATGGCTGCCGGGCGGCGGGCCGGTCCTGGTCCACGAACCGCTCACGGTGACGCTGGCCGGACCGCTCTCGACTCCGACCGCCGAGCTCATCGAGCCGTCGGGCGAGCGGATCGAGCTCCCCCTGCGCCAGCATCCGACACGACCCGATCGCTTCTCGGCGGTGGTGAGACCGCGTGAGACCGGCTGGTACCGGCTCGTCTCGGGGGAGGCGAGCGCCTCCTACTTCGCCGTCGCTCCCTCGAGCTGGGAGGCCTGGCGGCTCGAGCGGCGGCGCAACGCCACCGCACGGGCCGTTCTCGCGTCAGGCCGCGAATCGGGCGTCGCAAGCGTCCGTCCTCTGCCCTGGGCTCGGCTTCTGGCCCTCGCGGTCCTGCTCGGCGCGCTCGCCTTTCTCTGGGTCGACGAGAGATCCTCGCGCTAGGGCGTTCTTCCCCGATCTGCCGAGTCTCCTCGCGGATCGATCCGGCCGAGATTCACCCGGAACTCGGTCCGGCCCGGCGTCGAGTCGACCTCGATCTCGCCCTCGTTGCGCAGCACCAGCCGGCGCACGATATCGAGACCGAGCCCCATGCCCTCCCCCTCGTCCTTGGTGGTGAAAAAGGGCTCGAAGATGCGTCCCTGATCCTCCCGCGAGATGCCCGGTCCGTCGTCGACGACCCGGACCACGACCGCCGTGTCTCCGCTCTCGGCGACGACTCGGACGCGCCCCTCCTGGCTGACCGCGTCGATGGCGTTGGCGATCAGGTTCACCCACACCTGATTGAGCTCGCCCGCCGAGCCCTGGACGAGCGGCAGGTCGGGCTCGATCTCGACGGCAACGCCGACGGATTTCTCTCTCGCCCTCGCGGCAAGCACGCGCACGGTGGTCATGATGCCGCGACCGATGTCCGTCGGCTCGACGGCGAGCGCCCTGTCCATGGCGGTGAATCCCTGGATGGCGCTCACGAGATCGTGGACGCTCGATGCCGCTCCCTCGATCTCGAGCGCCAGGGTGCGACTCGCGTTGACCGCCGCGATCCACCGCAGCGCCGCGTCCAGAGCACCCCCTTCGAGCCGCCGACCCAGCTCATCGAGCTGCGCCGGACCGATCGCCGTCTCGGCGAGCGACTCGGCCGGGCGCGGATCGGCGCCACGGGCCTCCAGCCAGGCGAGGATGACGTCCTCGTGATCGGCTCGCTCGAGCGGAGTCCGCACGCCGACCTCCTCCGACAGAGCGAACGCGCTGACCTCGTCGACGATCGTCGTCTGCGCCTCGTCCAGGTCCGCCTCGCCCAACGCCCGAGAGGCCTGGTCAGCCTCTTTCAGGGACTCCACCAGGGTCCGCGAGTTGCTCGCCAGAGAGGCGGCCGGGTTGTTGAGCTCGTGAGCGAGCCCCGCAGCGAGTCGCCCTAGGGAGGACATCTTCTCGTCGTGCAGGTCCCCGGAGGTGAAGGTCCTCGCCCGGTCGATCATGAGGTGGACGGCACGGGAGGTGACCTCGTGGCACTCGCGGATCAGTTCCGGGAACAGGTCGCGGTGGATGGACAGGACCTCCGCCGTTTCCTCCGCCACACCGTCGCCCGGAGCCGCCGTCATCCTCGAGTACGGAAGCAGCCCGCTGATGTCCCCCGCGGTCCACTCGATCGCCTTGCGACGCGTGCCGCCGCGGCGCACATAGGTCGAGAGGCGGCCGGAGAACACGACGATCATGCTGTTGATGATCTCCATGTGGTCCTCGGTCAGCACCTCGCCTGCGTCCCATCGCAGCAACTGGCCGTGCACTGCGAGCCATACGAGCTCGCGCCGCGGCGCATCGCCGAGGATCCGATGCTTCTCGAGCCGCTTCAGGATTGCGGCCGTGTCGCTTTGCAGCGCACGCCGCTCGCTGTCCACTAGGGCTCGCCCCGGCGAGGTCGCGACACGCCCGGAAGGTGGTCGACCAGGACCAGGCTCTGCTGAAGGTCGGCCAGCGACACGGTGATGTGGCGTCCGTCGGGCGAGAGACCGAAGGACTCCGGAATGCCGTCCTCGTAGGTCACGAGGGCGCGACGGGTCGATCGCGTGTCCTCACCGGGAACGAAGTCCTGGGCGAAGACTCCTGGCCGCCCCTCGTCGTCCTCGCAGACGAAGGCGATGCCGCTCCCGTCCGGC
Organism: Candidatus Multivoradales bacterium; assembly: GCA_965223875.1. Taxonomy (GTDB): domain Bacteria; phylum Acidobacteriota; class Thermoanaerobaculia; order Multivoradales; family JAHEKO01; genus CBDCXS01. Next base: position 2,553,814 of record OZ245024.1, read on the forward strand.
AGCCAGCGCGACCGACCGATCAGGAGAGACCCGGCGATCGCCGCGTCGAAGATGCAGTGAATGTCGAAGGGAGCGGGAGCGCCGTCCTCGATTCGGACCACCTCGATGGTCGAGCGCCCGAGGGTGATGGCCTTGACCACGAGAACGTAGCGTCCGTCGGGCGAGATCTCCGGGACTCCCGTCAGGCCCGCGACAAGCTGCATGGTCTCGCCCGTTTCCAGGTTCTGCTTCCAGACGCCCGACTTCTCCGGGTGGGCCGAGTTGTAGACCAGCCAGTCGCCGTCCGGTGTCAGCGAGCCGTTCTCGGCGTCGTGGCCGTCGTCGGTGAGGCGGCGAGGACTGCGGCCGTCAGCCTCGGCCATCCAGACTTCGAAGTGCCCCTCTCTATCGGAGCTCCAGATGAGCTTCTCGCCGTCCGGCGTGAAGTACGGGTCCCAGTCGGTCCCTTCGTGATCGGTCAGACGTCTCACCTCTCCGGTTTCCAGGTGGACGCTGTAGATATCGAGGTTGCCGAAGCGGTTGGTCGAGAACGCCAGCCATTCCCCGTCCGGCGAGTAGATCGGCTGACGGTCGAGGCTGTTTCCCTGTGTCAACCAGCGCTCCGAGGCTTGCGTTCCGTCGAGCAACACCTCCTGCAGGGCGCCACGGCCGACGTCGATACCGACGACGGCCCTGCCTTCGTCGAGCACGTCCGCACCCCAGATGATGCCGTCGATGTAGGTGAGGATCTCCGCTGTGTCGCTGGCCAGGTGATGCCGCACCAAGATGTTCTGCCCGGCGATCGGGGTCTGTGTGAGCGACTGGGCGTAGACGAGCGTGTCTCCGTCACCCGACCAGACGGCGGCGACCGGCTGGCCGTTGCCGAGAGGCGCTTCGAGCATCCACGACTCACCCGAGTCGACGTCGATCATGAGGATCCTGGGATCGGTGACGTTGGCCCCGGGCTGGACGAACGGCGCCGCCAGCGTCTCGCCGTCGGGCGACCAGACGAGGTTGATGATCATGCGTAGCGGCTCCTGGTGAATCAGCCTCTCGTCGCTACCGTCGGCCGCCATCACCAACACGTCCGATCCCTCGTTGGCGATCCGCGCGAAAGCGATCCGATCGCCGTGGGGTGTCCAGTCGGCGAGGGAGGCGTTGTCGGCCATCAGGCGCGGTGCGCCGCCGAGAACCGGGAGGCGATAGAGACTCCCGTCCCTGATGAAGAGGATCTCCGAGCCGTCGGGAGAGAATCTGGGGGAGGAGTCCGGGCCGTCGGTGAGTCCCACCTCGTCGAGACCCGGCAGCCGCTTCAGCCATATCTTGGGTACCGAGTCCCGAACCGACACGTAGGCCAACGTCCGTCCGTCGGGCGACACCGCCGGCTGCCGGTCGACCCCGGAAAAGGTGATGGTCTCGAGCAGCGGGGGCCGTCTCGCCTCCGGAGCCTCCGGTTGGAGCATCCACCCGACCACCGCGCCCAGAGCGAGCGATCCCAGCATTGCCAGGCCCACCAGCCATCCTCGTCTCCGCCCTTCGATGATTGGCTCGATCGCGTCGATCGTCTCGCCCGACACCTGCGAGGTCGAGGCGGCCCCGGAGAGCATCTCGAGCTGGAAGGCCAGGTCCTGCGCCGACTGGAATCGCTGCTCGACACCCTTCTCGAGGCAGTGCCTGACGACCTCGTCGTGGGCCTTGGTGACCCCGGGAACCCGGGCCGACGGCTCCGGCGGCTCGTCGACCAGGATCGAGTTGAGCGCCGAGACCGCTGAGTCACCGGTGAAGGCGCGCTCCCCGGTGAGCATCTCGTAGAGCACCGTCCCCAGAGCGAAGATGTCGGCGCGGTTGTCCGACGCCTCGCCCCGAACCTGTTCGGGTGCCATGTAGCCGACCGTCCCGAGAATCACCCCGGGCTCGGTCTCCTGCTTCATGGTCATCGTCTCGTCGTCGGCGCTGACCAGCGGGTCTTCGGTGAGCTTCGCCAGACCGAAGTCGAGAATCTTCACCCGATCGTCGCGGGTGACGAAGAGGTTGTCGGGCTTGAGGTCCCGATGGACGATCCCGCGCGCGTGGGCCGCGCCGAGGCCGCGGGCCGCCTGGGCGGCGTACTCGCAGGCCTTGCGCGGCGGCAGCCGCCCGGTCGACGCCAGCCGGTCGCGCAGCGACTCGCCCTCGAGCAGCTCGCTGACCAGGTAGGGAGCACCCTCGTGGGTGCCGACGTCGTGGACCGTCAGGACATTCGGATGATTCAGGCCCCCCGCACTCTGCGCCTCCTGGGTGAAGCGGCGCAGCCGCCCTTCGTCGCTGGCGAACTCGGGCGGCAGGACCTTGATCGCCACGTCGCGCTCGAGGCGCTCGTCGCGTGCCCGGTAGACCTCACCCATGCCCCCCGCCCCGATGGGGGCGACGACCACGTAGCGGCCTAGGTGGGTTCCGGGAGAGAGGTTCATGCTTGCTGTGTCACCGGGGGACTGATATGGAACGACCCTGTCAATAGGTATCGCTGGTTGTCGAGGGGGTGGTCTCGTCAGTTCGAGCTGGGGCACCGAGACGGCGGATGAGGAAGCAGATCTCTTCGACGACGAGTCACTCTGATATTCGCGGGTTGTGGCCTGGGAGGGCCACAGAGCCGCATGACCGTTCTTCGTCGGGAGGGCTCGCTGTCTAGCATCGCGGATTGGGGAGCGGGCTCCCTGCCGCATAGTCCCAACGCGCATCCTCCGAATCGTCTCCGCTGTCATCCGCCGTCTCTGTGCTCCAGCTCGGTGATGTCTTCTGTGTTAGTCAGCCATCAATGCGGCCCAAACAAACCCGGTGAGCTCGCGGGCGACCGCCGTGACGACTTTCTGTGGGGGTTTACCCATCGACAGCAGGCGCCAGTAGCGGCGATAGAGCCGGCGCAGGGCCCGATCGGCGAGGAGAATCGCCCCCGGGGGCTGTCCCTGTCGGCGTCGGTGTAGCTGCTTGCCGATCGCAGGCCGATGTCTCGCATGCCAGGCTGCCTCGATCAGCGCTCGTCGCAGGCGACTGTTGCCCGCTTTGGTGATCCCTCCTCGCCGGGTCCGCTCGCCGCTCGAGTGCTCGCTGGGGACCAGGCCGAGGTAGGCCATGAGCTGGCGAGGGGATGAGAAGCGACGGACGTCGTGCAACTCGGCGAGGATCAGCATCGCGCTCCAGGTGTCGATGCCGCGAAAACAGCGGAGACGACCGACTGACTCCCGGTACGGATCTGTCTCGGCGACCTGCGCGATCGCTTCGTCGAGTTCCAGCAATCGGTCTTCGAGCTGCTCCACACTCCCGAGGTAGGCGCGAAACGCTGCCTCGGCGGCAGCATGCTCGAATCTCAAACCGAGCAGCCACTGCCGGTGACGACGAGTCCAAGCTCGGCCCGGGCCGTAGCGCACGTCGCGCCGAAGCAAGAGCTTGCTCAAGCGATGCCGGGCTCGGGTCAGATCCTGACGGATCGAATCGCGACACCGACACAGATCGCGGACCGACTCCTCGTCTTCGCCCGGCGGCACGACCTCGGTCAACAAGCCCGCGCGGAGAAGCTCCGCAAGCTTCCCCGCGTCTCGACGATCTGTCTTGATTCGCTCGCCGGGCTTGGCCGGAATCAAAGACGGTGCGACGACCTGACACAAGATCCCTGAGCTCTGCAGCCGGCGCTGCAACGGATAGCCGCACGGACCCGCTTCGTAGGCGCAGTGCACTTCGCCGGCGCTCTCGCGGAGCAGCTTCCTCTCGAAACGTCCGATTGCCCGCGGCTCATTCGCAAACCGCCAGATCTCTGGCTCTTGACTTGATCCAACCAACCGCGCCGCCACGATGTCTTTCTTGTGGACGTCCAGACCCACCCAGGTGCTACTCTCTCTCACGACCGGTTCCTCCGTCATATGCGGCCCTGCCCTTCAGTGGGCAACCCGCGGAAAACCATGGCCCCTCGGGGCCGACCCAGATCTCTACTCGAGAACGGGTACTTTATGACCGAGGGGAACCGGTCGTTCCATACTGTCTAGCCCTCGGACCCCATCCTCGAGCTCGCCCCGCCACCCTCGCTCAGCTTCGAGAGGACCTTGCAGCGCGAGAGTGTCTTGCCGATCATGCCGGGCTGGCGTGGGTACTGCTGTCGTCCGCTGACGCGACGTTGATTGTACCGCCAGACGCCCTCAGAGGATCCAGGCGTAGCCGATCTTGAAGAACAGGGTGCGGTCGACTCGGGTGAGGTCGACGTCCTCGAGGCCGAGCTGGCTGTCGGAGCAGCCGAGAAACAGAACCGTGCGCGGGTTCACCTTGTACGAGAACAACAGCTGGGTGAACAACGTCTCCGTCTCGGGCTCGACCTCGTGGCCGTAGAGCTCCGGATCGCGCTCGAGATCGAGCCACTGCCCAGCTCAGCCGCTGCGTCCGGCCGCCACGCGACCGAAACGTCGATCCCGTCCGCGGTAGTCGGCGACCGCCCCTTCGAGATCCTCGGCCGAGAAGTCCGGCCACAGGCGGTCGGTGAAAAAGAGCTCGGCGTAGGCGCACTCCCAGAGCAGGAAGTCGCTGAGCCGACGCTCGCCGCCGGTGCGAACGAGGAGGTCGACGGCGCCGACGTCGCCCTTGGAGTGGATGCCCCGCAGCAGCTCTTCACCGAACTCCGCCGCGGCGCCGCGGTCGCCGAATCGGCGCGCCGCGGTCACGATCGCGTGGCGGGCCGAGTAGTCGACGGCCAGCCGGACGGCGAGTCGAGAGCCTCCCCGCGTCGACCGCTCGGCCCGCTCGATGAGATCGATCAGGGAGGCGGAGAGACGGTCCCGGCGTCCGATGACGGTCAGGCGAACCCCGTTTCGAAGACAGCGGCCCACCTCGCGGCGCAGGTACTCCTCGAAGAGGCGCATGAGATTGTCCACCTCGTCGACCGGCCGCCGCCAGTTGTCGGACGAGAAAGCGTAGAGCGTGAGCGTCTCGATACCGAGCCGGGGGGCCGCCTCGAGCGTCCGGCGCACGGCGCGAGCGCCGGCCCGATGACCCACAGTGCGCGGCTGACCGCGGCGCTCGGCCCAGCGGCCGTTCCCGTCCATGATCACGGCGACGTGCCGGGGCGCCGACTGCCGGCCGAGAGAGCTTTGCATCGCAAAGTCAGAGTTCAAAATTTTTTCAGTCGTCTCGAGTCGCATGTATCAGGGCCTCCATGTGTGCCAGGTACCTGCCGAGCGCCGCGGCGCCCTTCTCGGTCAACCGGTACTCCGTTCTGGGCAGCCGGCCTTCGAAGCTCTTGGTGCACGCGACGTAGCCGGCGTCCTCGAGCTTTCGGGCGTGGACGGAGAGATTCCCGTCGCTGGTCCCGAGCAGCTCTCTCAACTCGGTGAAGCTCATGGTCGGGCTGACCGACAGGGCGCTCATGATCCCCAGGCGCACCCGCTCGTAGATCAGTCGATCGAACTCTCCGGCATTCGCGTCGGCCAGGTAGCTCGCCAGGCCTTTCAAGCGGGCCTGCCGGGGCTCGGCCTCCTCCGCGACTCCGTCGAGGTGCTCGGCGACCCGCTCAGCCACCGTACCGCCTCGCGATCACCAGTCCGAAACCGATGTGCAGGCCACCGAAGCTCAGTGCCAGCAGCCAGTTCACCCACTCTACCGGGCTGACCAGACAGATCCCACCGAGCGCCATGAAGAGCGCCCCCATGATCTGTACCGGGCGAACCGAGAACATCCCGCCCGCGATGACACCGGCTCCGTAGAGCAGCATCCAGCTCGCGGCGACCACCGGAGGAGCTGCCGACTGCACGAGAAAGGGTGTAAGGAGCGCCGCGGCAGCGATCGGCGGAGTCAGGCCGAGCAGGAACCTCCGTCCGACGCGCCCGAAGACGCGTTCTCCACGACAGGCTGCCTTGCGCCGCATGGCGATGAAGCCGACGAGCGCGGCGAGAGCCGCCGTCGCGATCCAGACGCCGACCCAGCCGACGACAGCGGTCTGTCGCGCCGCGACCAGCCCTCCCAGGACGGCCAGGAGCCCCATCGCGATCCCCCCTGTCCCGGGAACCGCGGTGAAGGCGGTCGCCGACTCGATCGTGCTGCGTATGTAGGTCAGGTTCTCTATCGCGCGCGAGCGGATGTCGACCGGTCGGTCAGCGTCCTCGAGCAGGGGCTCCATCACGACAACCTACAGGGATAAAATCTTCGATGTCAAGAACTTTGTATTGAAAAGCGTGGTGGCGCACCGTTCACCCGGGGCGACATCAGGCCCGACCTACTCTCTCGCCAACAGTGTCGGCTCACCCAGACCGAGGCCACCCAGACGATCGAGCTGCGTCTCGGCGTCACCGACGACGAGCCAGATCATGTCTTCCGTATCGAGGTAGCGATCGGCCAGCTCGCGAATCCTCTCGATCGTCATCTCGTTGACGATCGCCTCGCGGGCGAGAACGTAGTCGGCCTCGAAGTCGTAGGCGCTCATGTCCGCCAGGATGCCGAGCTTCGCGCCGAGCGTCTCGAAGGCCCGGGCGTTGTTCTTGATCAGGAAGCCCTGGGTGACGGCGAGGTCCTCCCCGTCGAACTCTGGACCGTGACGCTCGACGATGTCCTTGATCAACTCGAGCGACTCGAGCGTGACGTTCGAGCGTACGCCGGAAGAGATCAGGAACGGTCCGGGGGCGAGCGAGCCGGAGAACCCGGAGGAGATGCCGTAGGTGTAGCCCTTGCCCTCCCGCAGTACCTGCATCAGGTCCGAGGCGAATCCGCCACCACCGAGCCGGAAGTTCATCACCGTCGCCGGGTAGAAGTCGTCAGCGATCTGCGCCAGGGCCAGGTTGCCGATCATCAGGCGTGACTGGGCGGCTCCCGGTACGTCGACGAAATAGAGACCGGCGCGCGACGGATCCCAGCGGGGCGACTCGGGGAAGGAGACCTCCGCCGGCTGCCAGCGCTCGGCGATACCGGCGAGCGATTCGACGGCCCGGTCGATACCGACCGCACCCGCGAGATGGAAGGCCGCCGCGTTCGGAACCAGGGCGGTCCGGTAGAAGGACTTCAGATCGTCGAGCGTGATCTCGTCGATGGTCGCGAGATCTCCGGCCGGATTGCGCGCCAGGACGTGGTCGCCGTAGACGAGCGAGCGGAAGGCGTCGGCGGCGACCGAGGCCGGACTGGCGGCTCGCTGCTGCAGCTCGTTGCGAACCCGGTCCCGTGCCAGCTCGAAGCGCTCCTCGTCCCAACGGGGCTCGAGAAGAATCTCCTCGACGAGCTCCATGGTGGCGCTGTAGTTGCGCGCCAGAGCGCTCCCACCGATCACCAGCGACTCCCCGCCCGACTCGACGTCGATCGTGGCTCCGAGCAGGTCGATGGCCTGCTCGAGCTCCTCCGGCGTTCGGTCACGCGTCCCTTCGGTCATCGTCTGGGCGAGGAGATTGGCGACACCGGTCCTGGAGGGATCCTCCAGCAGGAGCCCGCCGCGGAGCCGGATCTCGAAGCGGACCAGGGGAGTCTCGTGATCCTCGATCACCAGCACCTCCAGGCCGTTCGCCAGGGTTTCGCGGTCGACCCGCGGGGCGGTGAGCGATGGTGTCTCGCCGAGCGGCGGTTCGATCGAGCGATCGAGGTCGCCGATGGCGGGCGTCTTCTCGCGCCCTCGCTCGACGCTGAACTCGGCCTCCGCGCCCTGGACGATCGGCTCGATCACCACCTCGGCGACCTCCGAATCGGCCAGCGCCAGCTCGGCGCTGCCCTCGGGTACGAAGCTGGTCGCCACGTGCGGGCGGTCCTTGATGTAGGTCTCGTAGACCCGCGTCACGTCACCCGGAGTGACGGCCAGGGCACGATCGAGATCCTCCTGGAAGTAGCCGGGTGTCGGCGCGAAGATGCTGTAGCTGGCGAGCTGGAAGGCCTTGCCCAGAACGCTCGAGATTCCCCCGTAGAACTCCGTTTCGTACTGCGCCTTGACCCGTTCGAGCTCGGAGTCGGGAATCCCCTGCTCGAACCGGGCGAAGGCCTGCTCCACACCCTCGAGCGCGGCATCGAGATCGATACCCTCGTACGCCCGGACGATGAGGTAGAACTGCCCCGCGAGCTCGCCGTTGAAGCTGAACGCCCGGGGAGACGGCGCCAGCTCCTCTTCCTCGACCATCACCTCGTAGAAGGGTGTCTGCTTGCCGTTGGTCAGCAGATCGGCGAGGACGTCGAGAGCGTAGGAGTCCTCGTGGTAGACGGGGACCGTCGGCCATACGAGCCTCAGCTCGGGCAGGCGGGCGAAGTTGTCCTCGTGTCGCAGGCGCCTGGTCTCCTCCATCACCACTGGAGCCGGTGGGGCCACCTCGGGTGTCGGGCGCGCCGGTATGTCACCGAAGTAGGTCTCGATCCAGGCCTTCGTCCGCTCGACGTCGAGGTCGCCGGCCACCACCAAGGTGGCGTTGTTCGGTCCGTACCACTTCCGGTGAAACTCCTTGACGTCGGCGAGCGTCGCGGCGTCGAGGTCGGCGAGCGACCCGATCACCTCCCAGCTGTAGGGGTGCCCGGGAGGGAACATCGCCTTGCTGATGACGAAGTTGGTGTGACCGTAGGGACGGTTGTCGACCGATTGCCGCTTCTCGTTCTTGACCACCTGCTTCTCTTTGGCCACGACCGACTCGCTGACCGTGTTGATGAAGAAGCCCAGCTTGTCCGACTCGGCCCACAGCGCCTTTTCGAGAGCGTCGATCGGCACCACCTCGAAGTAGTTGGTGATGTCGTTGCTGGTCGACCCGTTGGTGGAGCTGCCGACGCGGGCCATCAGCTTGTCGAGTCCACCGGGGCCGAGGTTCTCCGAGTCGAGGAAGAAGAGATGCTCGAACAGATGCGCGAAACCGGTGCGACCCTCGATCTCCCTCGCCGAGCCGACGTGGAAGGTCATCACGACGGCGGCGATCGGGTCCGAGCGATCGACGTGGAGAACCACCTCCAGCCCGTTGTCGAGCTCGAACCGCTCGAACTCGACGTCGAGCGCCCCTCTGGCCGCGCTGTCGGCGCCCGGGCCGACACCACCCGCGCAGGCGGCGAGTGCCATGGCGAGCGAAAGCAGAATGGCGGATAGCGATCTGTTCATCTGAAGCTCCCGAGTGGTTGCCGGACTTCCTGTAGTACGCGGCACGATACGACATGTTCGCGATCCGGGAGCACGTCCCAGGGGGTCGGCCTCCCCCAAGGCCGCCTTCCACGGCAGCGCCAACGGTTGCGGAGAGAGGGGGTATCATGCGGGATCGCCTACAGATCCCCGACGCGGAGCGACGACCATGCCGAAGACATCTCACCGTACTCTCTGTGCCCTGATACTGCTGGCCAGTCTGCTCGGAGCACCGCTCGCGGCCGTCGAGCCCGAGCCGACGGCCCCCAAGGACTGGCCCGGGTTCCGCGGCCCCGAAGGCATGCCGGTGAGCGCAGAACCGGGACTGCCGACGAGCTGGTCGACGACCGAGAACGTCGAGTGGGTCGTCGACGTGCCGGGGATGGGATGGTCGTCGCCGATCGTCTGGAACGGCGTCGTCTACGTCACCGCCGCCAGCAGCGAGGCCGATCTGAAGCAACCCTCACTCGGCGTCGATTTCTCCAACGAGTATGTCGCCGAGATGGTCAAGGAGGGCCTCAGCCAGGAGGAGATCCAGAAGCGGATCACGGAACGCGACAGCGAGCTACCCGACGAGGTGTCACTCTCCTTCCGGCTCTTCGCCATCGACCTCGAAAGCGGTGAGACGCTCTGGGACCAGGAGCTCCACAACGGCCCGCCACCCGTCGGCCGTCACCGCAAGAACAGCTACATGTCCGAGACGCCCGTGACCGACGGCGAGGCGATCTACGTCTACGTCGGCCATCTCGGTCTCTACGCCTACGACTTCGAGGGCAACGAGCTCTGGTCGACCCCGATCGAGCCCAATCCCGTCTACCTCGATTTCGGCGGCGGCGCCTCGCCCGCGGTCCACGGCGATCGGGTCTACGTGCTCAACGACAGCCAGGAGGGGAGTTTTCTCGCCGCCTTCGACAAGCGCACGGGTGAACGCGTCTGGAAGACGGCCCGGGAGGGCATGGGCAACGAGATGCTGCGCTCGGGCTGGTCGACGCCGTTCGTCTGGGAGAACGAGGTCCGCACCGAGATCGTCACGGTCGGGCCGATGATCGCTATCAGCTACGACCTCGACGGCAAGGAGCTGTGGCGGATGGGAGGCCAGGGCATGATGGTCTGCCAGACGCCGTTCGCCTGGGACGGCCACCTCTACATCGCCTCGGGGGCCAAAGGCCGCAGCCACACGCCGTTGGCGGCGATCAAGCCCGGAGCGAGCGGCGACATCACCATGGCCGAAGGCGAGACCTCGAGCGACTCCGTCCTCTGGTTCCACCAGAAGGCGGGAGGCACCTACCTGCCCACCCCGGTGCTCTACGACGGCGGCGTCTACGTCCTGACCGACAAGGGGATCCTCACCCGCCACGACGCCAAGACCGGGGAGCGCAACTACCAGACGCGCGTCCACACCAAGGCCCGCAACTTCACCTCGTCGCCCTGGGCCTACAACGGCCATGTCTTCGCCATCAACGAGGAGGGCGACACCTTCGTCTGGAAGGCCGGCGAGGAGTACGAGTTCGTCGGCTTCAACAGCCTCGACGAGTTCGTGCAGGCAACGCCGGCGATCTCGGGCGACCGCCTCCTCATTCGTACCCAGGGCAAGCTCTACTCGATCCGTGAGACCGGCTGAGATGCGGTGCCTCTCTCTCATCGCCGTCGCTCTGCTGGGCCTGGTGGCCGCTCATGGAGAGGAGGCGGATGCGGTCGATCTGGCGGGTCTGCTGGAGCGCGCCGGTGAGATCGAGATCGAGACCCACAGCCAGTCCGAGTACGAGGCGGCAGCGTCGAGCTACCGGGACCTCCTTGCGGAGCTCGAGAGGATTCTGGGCGTGCGCGACGATCTCGGGCTCGACACCGAGATCGATCTCAGGCTGCTCCAAAGCCAGCTGAAGCTGCGGCACTACGAGATCACACAGCTACGGCTTCAGGAGTTGGTGCCGGTCCGCTATTTCACCTTGTCGACCACGGACAGCCTCTTCGTGCGACCGTGCGCGCAACCCGACCGGGTCGTGGCCGAGGCGGTCGAGGAGCTCCAACGGCTCCCCCCCATTCTCATCAATGCCCGGCTGAATCTCACCCGCCCGGCCCGCACCTGGACAGAGAACGCCATCTACCAGGCGTACTACGCCGAGCTCCTGCTCGACGAGATGCTGCCGACCGCCTGCGTCGACGATCCCGAGCTCCGGACGCGGCTTCTCGAGGCCGGCGCCGGAGCTCTTCCGGCAGTGCGGGCGTTCAAGAGCTGGCTCGAGTCGGACCTCCTCCCCCGCTCCGACCGCTCGCCGACCTGGAAGCCCGAGGAGATCGAGTACTACCAGTTCGTCCACGAGCAGCTCCACGACTACGGCGTCGACGAGATGCTGGCCGTCGCCGAGCGGGAGGAGGCCGAGACGATGGCGGCGATGGAAGCGCTCGCCAAGCGCATCCATCCGTCGGGAGACCTGCGCACGGTCTGGGAACTGATGAAGGAGGAGGCGCCGCCGTGGGACGAGGTCCCGGCGATGGCGGCGCGCTACGTCGAGCTCGCCGACGAGTGGCTGCGAGGCCCGGGGTCTCATCTGCTGACCATCCCCGAGGCCTTCGACTACGGCGTCGTCCTGACCTCACCCATGGGCCGCCGCGTGCTCTCGTTCGGCGGCGCCGAGTACGGCCCGACTCTCGCCGGGAGGATCTCCGGCTACTACGTCCTGACCCCGCTCGAGGACCGGCTCACCGAGGAGGAGAAGGCGAGCCGCATCAAGTCGTACAACCCCTACTGGACCCACGTCATCTCCTACCACGAGTGGGTCGGCCACAACGTCCAGCGCGCCATCGCCGAGCAGTACGCCGACCGGCCGATGCGGAGTCGCTTCCGCTCGAGCTACCTGTCCCAGGCCTGGTCGTTCTACCTCGAGAAGCTGCTCGAGGACGAGGGCTACTTCGAGGACGTGCTGCCCCACATGGAGGCGCTCAAGAGCCGCATGGCCCGCCTCCAGATGCGCATGTGGCGCATCCAGCGCATCCTCACCAAGCTCCGCATGGCGAAGGGCGAAATGACCTTCGACGAAGCCGTCCAGGCCTACATCGACAAGATCGGCATGGAGCCCACCAACGCCTTCATCGAGGTCCAGCGCGACTGTCAGAGCCCGTCACCGCCAGGCCGCGAGATCATCGGCGAGCGCATCATCCTCGAGATGCGCGACGAGTACCAGCGCCGCTTCGGCGAGCACTACCGGATCGGCGACTTCCACACCGCACTGCTGCGCTACGGCGAGCTGCCGCTGCCAGTGGTGCGGCGGTTGATGTTCGGGGACTGAATGCCGAGCCCGGGGCGACGCCGCATCGCTCAGAAGCGCCCCACCGACTAAGATACGGCGTTGGTCGCATAAACGACGACGGGAGAGAACCATGCAGAACCTACCAGCCAGAGAGTTCATGGAGACCGAGCCGACCAGCGTCGGGCCGGACACACCGCTCTCCGAAGTCGTCGGCCTCTTCTTCACCCGGCGGGTGCGTGCCCTGCCGGTCGCTGACGCCGACGGCCGCCTGGTCGGCGTCATCTCCGAGCGCGACCTCTTTCCGCGCAAGAAGGGCGTCCCGTTCTCGCTCGAGAAGATGGTCACCCTGCTCGGCCAGCCGGTCGACAAACACCAGCTCACCCAGGTGGAAGGTGCGGGCGCGACGACCGTGGCCGAGATCATGTCGAGGAATCCGGTGACCATCAGTCCCGACACCACCATCGAGGACGCCTCCATGCACATGCTCGACCGGCGCCTATCGGTACTGCCGGTGGTCGAGAACGGCATGCTCGTCGGCATGGTGCGCCGGATCAACCTGTTGCAGGGGATGTACAGCGACAGGGTGGAGCATCACTGAAGCGACCGACACAGCGGGATCACTCCCCGAGCTGAAGCGGCCGGCGTCTCCGCCCGCCGTCGCCGAGCTGCGGGGCCAACGGCCGGCACGGGGGCCGGCCGCTTCAGTCTTGGGGTGGGGACCGTTGGTGGCCTGAGGTCGCGTCAGGCTTCGGCGGAGGTTCGGCGGGTGAAGAGCGAAGTGGTCCAGCGCCACAGCGTGCGCAGGACCCAACCGAGCTGCACACTGGCGTAGTAGAGCGCCGGCAGTGTCAGGATGATCAGGATGGTGCTCGAGATGAGGCCGCCGATCGAAGTCAGGGCCAGGTTCTGCCATATGTCCTGGTTGGAGGTGTCGAGCCACTGGAGCCGGAAGGGCAGCTCGATGCCGAACAGCTCCCGCGGGACCCGCTCGACCTGAACCAGCAGTGGAAGCAGCCCGATGATCGTCGTGCCGCTGGTGAGGAGAATCGAGCGCAGGCGGATGCGGGTTCCGAGCGCGACGGCCCGCCGCAACAGGTCGAGCCGCTCCGGTCGCGGCAGGAAGTAGAGATCGCCGCCCCCGAGCGGACGTCGTGATCCGGTGAAGATCGCCGCGTCGCGCTCGGGATCACCGCCGAGCCGGGCCCTCAACACCAGAGCGACCTCGGTCCGGAAGCGGCTGACCAGCAGGATGGCGTTGTTGACCACGACGCCGAAGAGAAGGACCAGACCGATCTGGGCCGACGAGTCGAAGGCCGTCCCCGCCTTGTCGAAGATGACGAAGACGCCGACCAGAGCCATCGGCAACGAGGTGAGAACCAGGAACGGCAGTGTGAAGCTCTCGAAGAGAGCCATCAGCACCATGAGGATGAAGACCGCCGCCAGGATCGTGGTCAACAGCAGGTCGCTCTCCTCCTCTTCGGTGAGGAACTGCTGCTGCGCCTCCTCGGCGGCATAGCCGTACGGCAGGTCCATGGTCTCGATGATGGTGTCGATGTAGGAGAGCCGCATGTGGTTGGTGCCGACGTACTCCCAGTTGACCAGCATGGTGTAGCGCTGGTTCTCGCGCTCGATGGTGTCGGAGAGCGGCACCGTCTCCAGCGTCACCAGCTCGCCGAGCTGCACCGAGCCGCCACGGGGGTCCTTGATGACCTCGGCCAGGAGAGACGAGACGTCGAAGGAGTCGGCGCCCTCGAACTCGAGCCGCACCCGCTGCTGCTCGCCCTCGACGAGCATCGACCAGGGCGTGTCGAGTCCGAGCAACCGGCGCACCGTCGAAACCACCTCGAGCACGGTCAGGCCGTGATCGGCCAGCACCTCGCGATCGAGCGAGATGACCGTCTCCTCGTTGGTCGAACGACCGAACCGCTCCGATCCGGTGATGCGGGGATTCCTCACCCGGCGATTTCGCTCGACCTTGGCCAGCGTCTGCTCGGCGATCTGGGTCAGGCGCTTGGAGTTGTAGCCGGTGATCTTGACCAGCGAGTTGAGCGCGGAGCCACTCAGGTTGCCCTTGAAGTAGGGTGACTCGTCGAATCCGGAGATGAAGATGGCCGTTCCACCGGTCTCGTCGGCGAGCTCGACCAGCAGGGAGCGGTAGAGCAACGGAATGCCGGTGGTCAGCAGATAGTCGTCGAACTCGACCTCCATGTAGGCCTGGGCGCCGAAGACGGTGGCCCGCATCTCGGCACCTTCGTGGATCGGCAGCAGCCGCTCCTCGAAGGCCAGCATGGTCTCCGAGGTGACCCGTACGTCGGTTCCCTCTGCCATCCGCATGTAGAAGATCAGCTTCTCCTGATCGGGAAGGCTCCAGAAGCCGCCCTTGACGACATCGTTCTGGTACACGGACCAGCCCCAGAAGCAGATCGCCACCAGTCCCGGGACCAGAATCGGCCAGAGTCGCAGGTTCCAGCCGAGCCAGCGTTCGAGGCCCCGCGGGGCCTGGTCGAGGTCGGGGATCTCGTCGACGTAGGTGTCGAGCTCGCCAGCTCCCAGCTCCCGGTCGCCCGACTCCCCCGCCGACCGCCTGCGCAGCAGCCGCGGCACCCAGACCTGGTTGAGCACCACCGGGATCCAGCCGAAGGCCACGAAGACCGAGGCGAACATGGCGGTGGCGATCGAGATGGCGAGCGGCACGTAGTAGAGCGCCAGCCGGCCGGAGAGGAAGATGAACGACAGGAAGGCGACCATCGTGGTAACGGTCGTCGCCAGAATCGGAAAGAGGACCTCGTTGGTGCCGGCGACGATGGTCTCGATCGCCACCTCCGCCCGCGCCCTCCTGGACAGCCCGGCGTTGGCCGCCCGATCGAGCCCGGCGAGACGGCGGTGGATCGAGTCGAGCACCAGGATAGAGTTGTCGAGCAGCATGCCGAAGCAGATCGTCAGGCCGCTGATGGTGATGAAGTTGACCGACAGGTCCATGAAGTAGAAGAGGCTCAGACAGATCACCAGCGAGAAGAGAATCGACGCCACCACGGTCCCGGTGAGCTGGACCTGCCGCAGGGTGATCACCAGCAACAGGAAGAGCAGTACCAGAATGGCGACCGAGCGGCCGATGAGCTCGCGCAACTTGCCCTCGAGGTCCTTGCCCTCGTCGAGATCGACCGCTAGAGCCACGTCCGCCGGAGTGCGCTTCTCGACTTCGGGCAGCGCCGCTCTCAGCGATCGACTGACGGCCACCGAGTTGGCGCCGCTGCGCTTCTCGACCTGGATGTCGATGACGTTGTCGCCGTTGGCGCGGACGAAGTACGCCGGATCCTCGTACGAGGCTCGCACCCGCCCGAGCTCCGACAGCCGGAAGGTCCGACCGCCCCGGTAGCCGACGACCGTACGCTCCATACGCGCCACATCGACCGGCTCGCGCAGGGCGACGAGCTTCTCGAGACCTGCCACCCTGACCGCGCCGGCGCCCGCGAGCTCGTCGAGCCGGTCGATGGCCGAGAACACCTCGTCGGCGGCGATGCCGTACAGATCGAGCAACTGGCGATCGAGCGCGATCTCGAGAAGAGGCCGCGCACCGCCGCGGATCTGGGCGTCGGCGACGCCGTCGATAGCCAGGACCTGCGGCAGGATCCACTTGTCGGCCACCTCGCGGAGCTCGTTCGGCTCGAGCGGCGACTCGATCGAGAAGGTGAAGAACTGCTCGGTCTCGAACTCCTCCGGCACGAAGGCGACGATCTCGGGCGGGCTGGCGTTGAGCGGCAGGTCGCGCCGGATGGCGCCGACCTGCTCCGAGAGCTCGAGGCGCGCGAAGTCGAGCTCGATATCGCGGCGGAACTCGACCGAGACACTCGATTCGCTCGCCTGGCTGACCGACTTCACCGACTCGACGCCGTGTACGTTGCGCACCGCCTCCTCGATCGGCCGCGTGATGGAGCGCTGGATCGCCTTCGGCGAGGCGCCCTGCCAGCGGGTGGTGACCGTCAACGACGGCAGGTCGACATCCGGCAGCGCCTCGATCTCGATCCGCGGGATGGCGTAGACGGCCAGCACCACGAAGGCGAGGAAGATCATCCAGGTGGTGACGGGGTGGCGAACGAAGAAGCGAGTCATACCAACCAGTCAGCTCGCCCCAGCGAGCTGTCGACAGCGACTGTCATCCCGAGCGAAGGAGCGAACGCGACGAAGCCGAGGGATCCCGCCACGACCGACCGACAGAGGTTGCGGACCTTCATGAGAGGGATCTCTCCACTCCGGCACTACGCGCCTCCGGTCGAGATGACAAGAACGAGCGAAGGCGTCGAAGCCGACGACGCCGAGGGATCCCGACGCGACCGACCGAAGCGGGTGCCGGCCATCGCCTCTGGTCTGAAGCGGCCGGCGCCCCTGCCGGCCGTCGTCGCCATGGCCACCACGGCCGGCACGGAGGTCGGCCGCTTCAGCTCTCATCGGATGGCCTCCCCAGCCGGTGAGCGAGCTGATACAGCGTCGGCGTCAGGAACAGGGTCAACAACGTCGTCAGTGTCAACCCGCCGATGATGGTGATCGCCAGCGGCCGCTGGAGCTGCTCACCACTGCCCAGTCCGATCGCCATCGGCACCATCGCGAGCACGGTGGTGGCGCTGGTCATCAGGATCGGACGCAGGCGCAGCCGGCTCGCTTCGAAGATCGCCTCGGTACCACCCATCCCCTCGCCCCGCAGCCGGCGGAAGGTGTCCACCTTGACGATGGCGTCGTTGACCGCGATACCCAGGAGTGCGAGGGCACCGATGAGCGACAGCACGTTGACGCTCCCTCCGCCCAGGAAGATGGCGATCACCGCTCCCGCCAACCCGACGGGTACGACAGCCGCGATCAGCAGCGGATCGAGAAACGACTCGAACTGGCCGGCCAGGATCATGTAGACGAGCAGCATCGCCAGGAGCATGGCGAGCCCGAGGTCGCGGAAGCTGCGCCGCATCTCCTTGCGCTCGCCCTCCTCGATGATCCTCACGCCACCGGGGAGCGTGCTCTCAGCGACCTGCTCGGCATCCGCCCAGACCTCCTCGATGCCGCGGCCCTCGAGATTGCCGGTGATGGTCAGCCAGCGCTGCTGGTTGCGACGTTTGAGCTCACGCAGCGGCTGCTCCTCGGTGAGGATCAGGAAGGTCGACAGCGGCACCGTCTGCCCGCCCTCGAGCCGCACCGACGTCTCGAGCGCCGTCCCCAGATCGCGGCGCTCGTCGAGCGGCATGCGCACGGCGATATCGATGCGCTGGTCGACCTCGTTGAAGAACGTCGCCTCCACCCCGGCCACGCGCGCCCGGAGCTCGCGCGCCATCCGGTCGGGATCGAGCCCGCGCCGCAGGATCTCCTCGCGATCGAGCCTGACGACGACGTTGGTCGTGCCGACCACCCGGTCCATCTGCACATTGGTGAGACCGTCGACCTCCTCCAGGTCGACGACCAGCCTCTCGGCCGCCTCGAGCGCCTGGCGGGGGTTCTCGGCCACCACCCCGAGACTGAACTCGGCGCCACCCGTGCCCAGGATCTCGCCCAGGCCGATGCCCTCTTCGCGGAAGGCGAATTCCACCTCGGCGCTCGACTCCAGATGCCGCGTCACCGCCTCCCGGACTCTCTGGCCCTTCTCCCAGGCATCCCGCGCCGGCTCCATGATGATGCGCACACGGGCGTTGTTGGGCTGGGTGAAGTCCTGGACCGCCGCCAGGGTGCGCTCCGTCTGGCCAACCTGGCTGAAGACGACGGCCACACCCTCCTGGTCCTCGATGAACCGGGCCAGGTCGGCGACACCCGCCGCCGTCTCCTCGAGCGGCGTGCCCGCCGGCATCTCGATGTCGAGCCGCAGATCGCCCTGGCTGCGCTGCGGCATGAAGCTGCGATCGAGACCGAGTGCCAGCCAGGCGGTACCGGCCAACCCCGCGGCGACCAGAAGGACGAACAGCAGCGGCCGGCGCAGGACCCGGACCAGCACCGCATGGTAGACGGCGTGAACCGCCTGGAGGGCGGCGGCGAAGAGCCGGAAGAGGCCCCGCGGCGGGCGCCGGCTGAGTCGCAGGATCCGCGCCGAGAGAACCGGCTGGAGAAGCAGCGCCGCACCCACCGAGACCAGGATCGAGAAGGTCACCGTCAGCGCCTGATCGCGGAAGAAGGCGCCGGCGATGCCCGGAACGTAGACCACCGGGAAGAAGACCGCGATGGTGGTGAGGCTCGCCGCCATCACCGGACGGGCGACCTCGCGGGTTCCACGGTAGGCAGCCATCGCCACGGCGCGCCGCTCCTCGGAAGGAGCGAGCGGCGATGCCTCTCCCTTAGACGACTCGTCATCGTCCGGCGCACCCCCGCCACCCGCCATCAGGCGCAGATGCCGATTGATGTTCTCGAGCACGACGATCGAGTTGTCGACCAACATGCCGGCGGCCAGCGACAGTCCACCGAGGCTCATCAGGTTGAGCTTGACGTCGCCGAAGTAGAGCAGGCCGAAGGTGATGACGATCGACACCGGAATGGCCAGACCGACGACCCAGGGGCTACGCCAGTCGCCGAGGAAGACGAAGAGGACGAGAATCGCCAGCACGCCTCCCGCGATGAGCGATTGCACCAGCCCCTCGAACGACGCGCGCACGTGCGCGGCATCGCGATAGACGAACTCGTAGCTGAAGTCGGCATAGTCGTCCGACACCACCGCGAGGGCCTCGTCGAGAGCCTCGGAGACCAGCAAGGTGTTGGCCTCCGGCTCCTTGTAGATCAGCATCGAGACGACGGTGCGCTCCCCCAGCAGCGTCGTCCCCTCGGGCTCCTTGGTCGTATCGAGGACCCGCGCGACGTCCTCGATGCGAATCGGGGAGCCGCCGGCGACCGAGATCTGGGTACTCGCGATGTCGTCCAGCTGCTCGAACTCCCCATCGATGCGCAGGCTGAGGTGCAGCGGTCCCTGGCGCACCTTGCCGCCCGGAAACGAGATGTTCGACACCACCAGGGCACTGCGAATGTCCTCGATGTCGACGCCGTAGACGGCCATCTTGTCGGCGTCGGGCTCGACCAGGATCTCCCGATCGATACCGCCGACGACTTCGGCGCGGCTGATGCCGTCGACCTGCTCCAGTGCCGGCTTGA
The DNA here is from genome assembly GCA_965223875.1 of Candidatus Multivoradales bacterium. Lineage (GTDB taxonomy): Bacteria > Acidobacteriota > Thermoanaerobaculia > Multivoradales > JAHEKO01 > CBDCXS01. The sequence continues at coordinate 2,573,224 of OZ245024.1, forward strand.
CCACCTCGCGGGCGAACTCGGTGAGCGCCTCGAGCCTGCCGACGTCCTCCAGAACGAGGATGCTGATCGGGCGCGAGCTCGGGTCCCAGCGCAGGATCACCGGTCGGTCGGCGGCCTCGGGGAAGTCGTCGCGGAAAGCCACCCGGTCGACAGCCTCGCGCAGGTGGAGGTTGGCGAAGTCCATCTGCGTGCCCCACTCGTACTCGACGGTGATGATCGAGACCCCCTCGCGCGTCCGCGACAGGACGTTGCGCACGCCGGTCTGCGCCGTGATCACCTCTTCCAGGCGTTGCGTGACCAGGCGCTCCAGGTCCTCCGCCGGGATGTCCTCGTAAACCGTCAGAACGGTCAGACGTGGATAGACGATCGACGGCAGCAGGTCGACGGCGAGGCGCGAGTAGCTCAGCCCGCCCACGAGCAACAGGGCAGCGAACAGCATCGCGACCGCGATTGGGCGCTCGAGCGCGGAACGGAGCATCGGCAGGGCGCCGTCCCTAGTCGTCGGAGTCGGCGGAGTCGTCCGAGCCCCAGGGGTCGGGAACCTCGATCGTTTCCTTGACCCTGATCTTCGCGTTGTGGGTCATGGTGAGATGGTTGCTCACCACCACCTCGGTCCCGGGGTCGAGAGGCCCGCCCTGATCGACCCTGGCGATCTCGACGAGATCCTCGTTCTGCCTGCCGAGCTGCACATAGACCCACAGCGCCCGATCGTCCTCCACCTTGAAGAGGACCGGGCGCCCGTCACGCGTGACGATCGCCTCACGGGGCACGAGCAGGCGATCCTCGAAGACCTCTCCGGCGATCGACGCCCGCACGAACATACCCGGCTTGACGCGATGCTCCGCGCTCGACATTCGCAGCAGCACCCGACAGGTCCGAGTGTCGGCCGCCACCTCGGGATCGATGACGTCGACCTGGAGCGGGATCGAGCGCCGCAGGGCCGGGACCTCCAGCAGGGCGGGCTTGCCCACCTCGATCATCGCCAGGTCGCTCTCGAGGACTCCAACGGCGGCCTCGATGTTGACGTCGTCGACGATCCGCATCGCCATCTGTCCGACCTGGACGTTCTCGCCCTTGTCGAGCTCCATGCCGGAGACGACGCCGGCGAACGGTGCCCGCAACTCGGTGCGCTCGAGCTCGATCTCGAGTCTCGCCGCCTCGGCGCGCGCCGCGGCCAGGCCGCTTCTCACCTCGAGGAGCTCACGCCGGTAGGCGCCGTCGCGGACGGCGTCCATGCCGAGCTCCAGCTCCCGGTCGAGGCGCTCTTCGCGGGTGATCTCGCCCGCCCGCTCGAGTCGCTCCAACTCGGCGCGTCGTTCGGCCAGGTCGCGCTCCGCGGCGCTCGACTCCTCGTAGCCTTCCTCCTCGACCGCCAGCTGCGCGAGTCCCTGCAGGTAGCGCGACGTCGCCTCCTCGAGCGACAGCCGCAGCTCCCGATCGTCGAGCTTGACCAGCAACTGTCCGCGTCGCACGCGCTGGCCCTCGCGAACCAGGACTTCGGTGATTCTCCCGGCTCGCTCGAAGCCGAGCTCGCTGGTATGGCGGGCCCGGATGCTCCCCTCGGCGGTCACGGGCAGCACCAGGGCCCGTCGCACCACCGGGGCGGTGGTAACGGTGGTCGAGCTCTCGCGCCGCGGCGTCTCGGACTCTTCCTCCTCACCGGACTCCGCGGCGGCGGGGTCGCCGGACTCTCCGGACTCGCCCTCGGCGGAGCCCTCGCCGCCGCTCTCGGCCGCGACGGTCCCGTCAGCCTCGTCTGGAGCCTCGCCCTCGGAGCCGCACGCCGCCAGGGCGACGGCGACGAGCAGCGCCGAAAGGGCGCGCAGGAAGCGGCCGGGACGCATGGATTCGTCTCCCGTCACCGCATCAGTCGAGGCGGTAGCAGATGACTTCCATCGGCTCGGCCTCCTCGTCGGCCTCGCCCCCCGCTCCGGCGCCGCCCTGCAGCGCCATCAGCGCGTCGAGCCAATCGGTGACCACGAACAGTCGATCGCCGACGAAGAAGTAGCCGTCTGCCTGCGGGTTGCCCTGGCCCTTGAGAACGACCTGGCGCGCGAGCTTGCCGTCTTTGCCGTAGACGTCGAAACCGCCGACCACACCGTCGTCGAGGCCCCAACTGCCGCGACTGGTCTGAACCCACAGCGTCCCGTCGTCACGGGCGTTGATCGACTGGATCGGATTCCAGTTGGGCTCGATCTCGTAACGCATGTTGGGCACCGGGATCTGACGGGTGAAGCCCTTGTAGATCTCGAGCACGGTCTCCGACTGCTCCTTGGTCCGCTCGTGTGCCGGATACTCGCGGTTGATCACGTAGTCGAGCTCGCCGTCGGGGCCCCAGACGTTGATCTTGTACTCGCCGTAGTCGACGGCCGAGTAGACCTTGCCGTCCGGTCCGGAGGTCCATCGATTGCGGAAGGCGTCCCACTCGCGCTCGGCGATCAGGGGATCGGCGGCGGCCATGGTCGAGTCCTGGGTGAAGAGAACCTGCTCACTCTCGGCCGACTGGTCGAGCAGCGCAAGTACGCTGCGCTGGGTGAAACCCGCCTCGCCCGGCTGGTTGAGAGCGTAGATCACCGCCAGGTTGTCGCCAGCGTGCCGCGCCTGGAGCAGCGCCTTGAAGCCGGCCTCGCCGTCGCTCTTGGGCAGCTCGAAGCCGTCGGCCGGGTTGCCGTCGGGCGTCAGACCGATGATCTTGCTCGGGAAGGCCTGGAGCACGCCGATGTTGCCGCTCGGCAACAGCAGCAGGTTGAACGCGGTGCGGAATTCGCCCGGCCCCTCGCCTTCTCGCCCGATCGTCGTCAGGTACTCGCCGTCGGAGGAGTAGACCTGCACCTCGTTGAGCTGCGAGTCGAGCATGTAGAAACTTCCGTTCTCGTCGCTGATGATCGAGGTGATCACGCCGAAGAGCACATCCTCGTCCCATCCGCCGACTCGCCACATCTCCTCGAGCTCGATCGTCTCGACTCCCGACGAGGCCTTGGCCGGGTTCATGACCTGCTCCTGGGCACCCGCGAGGCCTGGGCCGGCGAGCGTCAGCAACAGGACGAAGACGGTCAACGCACTCGCACGCTCTGATCGTGAACGGACTCTCATATCGGTACTCCCCCTTCTCATGTGTTGGCTATTCCGGACGTCGGCTCGGAGCGGGAGCCGAGGCCTTGATGTACTCGTCGCTCGAGCGCTCCATCAGGTTCTACGCCGACTCTGGCTATCCTATTCGCCCTCGGTCGCTCCCATCCATCCTACGGCTGCCGAAGGCATGAGTTCCATGGTGTCGGCCAGCGACCGGAACGCGTAGGCGAGTGCCGCTTCGAACCCGCCGGGGCATTGACGCCTGGCGGGGGAGCCTTGGCCTCAGCGCCCGGCGGTGACGTCGTAGGCCATCAGGGCGTCGCCATGCCGGATGTAGAGAACGCCGGCCGAGACGACCGGATGAGCCCAGTGCTGGCCCCGGCCGGCGTCGATCTTCATCCGGCCGACGACCTCGAAGCTCGAGGGATCGGGATCGACGAGGAGGACCTCGCCGCTCTCGACGTACCCGTAGAGCCGTCCGTCCGCGTAGACGATCGATCCCTTGCCGAGTCGGCGCTGACTGGCCAGGACCTCTCCCGAGGACGAGTCGAGGACACTCCAGGTCCCGTTCGACGCCGCCCCATAGATCCGGCCATCGACGGCAACGGCACCCCCGTGGTGCACGTCGAGACTCGACTCCTCCCACTCGAGGGTGACACCTCGTCCATCCGCGGCGAGGGCGAACTTCTTGCCGCCCTGCTTGTAGCCGTCGGATACGTAGAAGGAGCTGCCGTCGAAGACAGGGCTCACCGCGTGAATGCCGTAGCGAGCCGGATATCGGATCTTCCAGAGACGCCTGCCAGTGGCTGGGTCGACGCCGAACATGCTCCCCTTGGTCAGGGTGATGATCTGGCGACGGGTCCCGTCGTCGTAGAGGACGGGACTGCAATAGCCCGACGGCTCGTTGGGATCCGTGACGACCCAGACCTCGCGGCCGGTCTTCTTGTCGAGAGCGACCATGGTGCCCACGGCACCTCCTGGAGTGAACACCACCTTGTCGTCGACGACGAGCGGTGACTCGGTGATACCCCAGGTGATGTTCCTGATAGCGACCTCCTTCTGCCAGACGATCTCTCCGCTGGCCGCGTCCAGGGCGACCGCGAGACCGTTCGACGACAGGATGTAGAGCATCCCGTCGTTCCAGGTCGGAGTCGTCCGCGTGCCGGGGTAGCCCTCGCCCGCGTGCACCTTGCCGTACTCGGTCTCCCAGAGCCGGTTGCCATCGAGATCGAAGGCCCTGACGAAGCCCGTTCTTCCATCCGCACCCGTCGTGTAGATCCGGCCGTCGGCCAGCGAGACACTGGCGAAGCCCTCACCCAGTCCATCTACCGACCAGAGCAGCCGTGGTCCCCCCTCCGGCCAGGACTGGAGCAGCCCCGAGCCCGGATAGACGCCGCTTCGATCGGGACCCCGGAACTGGGGACTGTCCGCGAAGACCGCTCCGCCAACGAGGAGGAGTGTGGGAAGAAGAAGGCCGAAACGCGGTATTCGAAGCATGGGAGTCTCCTTGTGGCTGTCTCGTCTCGTACGAACGAGAGGAGCTCGCGGTTGCGTCGAGCTCGTGCGCCGCGACGAGGCTGACCGACCAGGCGATGGCTCCCTGGGCGGTGCGCGTCGACATGACCGCGTGAGCCGCGGAGATGATTCCGACCACCCTGAAGCCGATGAGCACCCAGACCCACAGCTTCTTCGAGCTCCGACCGACGCCGAGGACCAACCGTCGCAACGCCTCCGCGACCGCGTGGCCGACCTCCTTCGCCCAGTGTCTCTTCGCCATGGCGTGGGAGCCACCATACTACTTCGACGGCGGCTTCAGAGCGCCTTTTCGAACCAGTGGTCGGCGTAGGGCGAGTCGTTGAAGGCCTCGATCTCGCGGTAGCCATCGGCGAGATAGAGCCGTCTCGCCTCGACCAGAGCCCGATTCGTGTCGAGGCGAACGACCCGGAAGCCGAGCTCCCGGGCGGCCGCTTCGAGCTCTCGCAGGATTCTGCGCCCCAGACCGATCCCGCGGGCCTCGGACGCAACCCACATCCGGGTGATCAGCGCCGTCCCGGGCAACAGCGTCGTCACTCCGCCACAGCCGACTGCACGGCCCTCGGACATCGCGCAGACGAACCGGCCGCGCGGCGCGAGAAAGTCGTCGCGAGTCGGCTCCGGGTGACGATCGGGATCGTACGGCTCGTCGAATCGGTCCCGCAGCTCGCCATAGTAGCTGTCGAGGCACCGACGCGCCTCGCTGGAGGCTGAATCCACCGCTTCGAGGGTCACCCTGGTCTGAGGCATCACAGCGAGTGTCTCACCTCGGCGACCCGGACCCCACCCGGCGAGGGGGCCGCGGCCTGTGTAAGTCCAGCCACCGTGACGAGGCCGGCCCAGAGGACGTTCCATCGGCGCACGAGTGCCGTTTCTCGATCGTACAGTTCCCACCTCCGAGCGAGGATGTCGGTTCGCAGAAGGTACGCGGACCGGGCACGCCCGGGTCGTCAAATCCTGAAAAAAACGAGGGCGCCGGTCGTGTCCTAGCCACCCGACCTGCCGAGGTGCAGATCGATCACCCGCTCGACCGCCGCGGCACAGACCGGACAGAAGCGGTCCGGGTTGCGCGAGAACATGATGCAGTCCACGGCCGGACGGTAGAGGCCCTTGGCCTGGTAGCTCGCCCCCTCGAAAGCGCCCACTTTCCCGTAGTGCTCCTCGCCCTCCAGCATCGGAGTGGTGGTCTCGGCGACCTCGGCGAAGTAGTCGTCCATGCGCTCCTCGCTGGCACCACCGGCGCGCAGCTGGGAGCGGACCTTCTGGAAAGCGAGCGAGGTCTCGTCGTACTCGGCCTGGTTCCAGGGCGTGGGAAGGGCGATACCGGGCGTCGCGTGCTCGGCCCACTTGAGGTTGTCGGGATCGAGCAGCGCGGTGATGTTCGGCTCCCAGGGCTCGACGCCACCGGCATTGAACTCCTCGTAGGAGACCGAGGAGGTGTAGTACTCGTCGCCCAGACCGGCGAAGGCATGCGCGAACTCGTGAACGATCAGGTAGGGCAGCTGGGCGCTCTTCGCCGCCGCGGTCGAATAGAGGTTGTAGATCCCTCCGCCGCCGTACTTGTCGCTGTTGGAGATCAGGATGAGCGCGTCGTAGGGCGCCTGCGCGGCGAGCTCGCGCATCTTCCCGTTCTCGAACGAGAGCATGTAGCGCTCCGAGTCGAAGGAGTTGTAGGTCAGCCCCACCGGGGTCGTGTTCCAGAAGCCGGCGCGCGGTCGGGTGACGCCCGAGCGCTCCGAGGCGACGTCGATCGCCCAGACGTTGAAGTCCTCCTTGCGCTCCGAGAAGGGCGGGAAGGCGAAGAGCGCGTCGATGACCTCACGGACCTCGTCGCGATACTCCCCGAGCTCCTCCTCGGCGTAGCCGTCACCGAGGACCAGCAGATCGACCTTGTCGGCCGGGGAACCGTGCTCGACGACCGCCCAGACCTCGCCCCGGACCGGTATCGGCGACCTGTCGACGAAGCGGCTGGCGGGATCGATCGACTCGCGGTGGATCTCGGCGAAACCACCGTCATCGGTCCGCTTCTCGAGCACGAGCTCGACCGGGCCGCGCGGCTCGGGGAAGCGCTGAGACTCGTGGAGCGTCTTCCAGGTGCCGCTGCGGGCCTCTCCGGTGGTCTCCCACTCGCCGTAGATGCTCGAGAAACCGGTCGAGAAGAGCGTCTCGCCGCTCTCGGGATCGACGACCGAGAAGCGGTACTTGCCGAGATCGGCGTCGTCGATGAGCTGCGAACGGCGACCCGGCCACTCGCCCTCGAGACGCAGCCGGTCGAGGCTCACGTGCTCCTCACCCGCCGTGCCGGTGTGGAAGTAGTCGTAGCGCAGGGTCCGTCCGGTGAAACGCTCGTCGAAGCTCGATTCGGCCGTCAGGGTCTCAGGCAGGCAGATGAGGGCCAGGCCGAGCCCGGCGAGAAGGAAGTGGACCGTTTTCATCGTCTGTAGTCCTCCAGCTGTTCCTCGACCGACCGCGTGATCTCGGACGCCGTGTCCCCGAGGTGGGCCGTCGTCTTGTTCTCGACCAGCATCAACAGACACTCCTCGGTCGACGAGACCCGATGGTCGACGCCGCGCCCGACGACGAAGAGATCGCCCTGCTCCATGGTGAACGGCTCTTCCCCTTCGATCTCGAACAGGAGGCTGCCCTCGATGACGTAGAAGAGCTCATCCTCGCCGGCATGGTTGTGCCAGGGGATCTCGTCGCCCTTGATCTTCGCAACCTTGACGAAGACGTCGTTGACCTCGCCGATAACCCTGGGTGAGAAGTAGTCGGTCAGCTCCCTCGCCCGGTCCCGCAGCTTGATTGCCGGCATGGCGAGGAATCTACCGCACCCTCGCGTCAGTCGCCGGAATCGGGCACGCGCGGCATGGGGTAGGTTTTCGCCGGCCACGGTCCAGTCGAGGCGCTCGACGGCGCCTCCCTCACCCTTCACCACGTTGATCTGACCGTAGTCCTGGGGTGAGAAGAAGGTGGTCTCGGAGGTCGGGATGAGAGGCCAGCCGCTGATGCTGACGTCGTCGCCCTCCACCGAAAGCGTCAGTACGGTCCCTGGCCGCAGCTCGTAGCCTCCTTCGTAGCTACGCAAGATCCCGTCCGACGACGACCGCACGAAGCTCCTCCTTCTCGAGAGACGAGAGACGACGACACCAGGAATACCGACCATCCCGCTCCGGGTTACCGGCGGACGATCCCGGCCCGCGTTCCGGTCCCGCGGCTAGGTCCCCAACGGATCGACCAGGACGACTCCGCATTCCTCGAAGGTGCGAAGACTGCGGGTCGCTATCGCCAGCGAGTACGCCCTGGCGATCGCGGCGATCTGACCATCGAGCGGGCTCAGCGGGCGGTCGATCCGGAGTCGGTGGCCCATGATCTCTCCGTACTCGATGGCCGCGCGGGCGTCGAAATCGAGCACCCGCTGCGCGAACCCCGAGGCAACGAACTCGCCGAAGCGCTCCCGCAGAGAGCCTCGCTGACGAGCGGCCGGTAGAGCGCCGAGTCCGTAGGCGATCTCGGCGATGGTCACCGTCGACAGAAAGAGCGTCTCGGTGCCGCGGCGATTGAGCCACTCGAGCAGCCTCGCCGGAGGCTCCGGGGCCATCACAATCGAGACGACGTTGGTGTCGAGGAGAATCATCCACCGAAATCGAGGGGCACGTGCGGCTCTCGCGGCGGCGGCTCGATCTCGACTCCGTGATCCGGACCGAAGTACTCGAGGGCCAGATCTCCCAGTCGCTCCGGGGCGGCCACCGCCCGCTTCAGGATGCGACGGACCTCCTCCTCCATCGACACCCCGTTCTCCGCCGCGCGGACTCTCAGCCGCCGGTACGTCTCGTCGTCGATCCTGCGCACGTTGAGGCTCGCCATCGGGCCGATGCCGGCGTCTGAGAGCAGTGCTTGCAAATCACCCGGTCTCCGTTCTCCGTCCCGCAGTCCAGAGGACGGATTGGAGCGACGCGACCTTTCAACGCCCGGCCCGGGGCGGGTCAGGATCGGGGTATGAGGTCGAGCTCCCGGAGAACCGAACGTGCGCCATCGACGCCGACCGCGCGATGACCGACGAGGCCCACGTGTCGGGCTCCCTCGACGCACATCTCGTTGTCATCGAGAAAGAGCACTCTGTCGGCGTCGCAGCCGAGCGCGGCGACCACGTGCTCGAAGACCTCACGATCGGGCTTGAGACTGCCGATGAGGTGCGACGCGAACCGATGGTCGAAGAGCTCCGCCATGCGCAACTCCTCGTGGAAGCGGCTCCAATGGAGCGGATTCGAGTTCGACAGACAGGCGACGCGCACCACAGCAGCGAGATCCTCGAGAAGCGACTCCGCCCCGGGAAAGAACCCCTTTGGCCAGTCCCGGAACGCCGCCAGGAAAGCCTCCGGCTCGACCCCCATCGCGAACTCCTCGACCATCGAGCGGCCGAATTCCTCCGGTGTCGCGGCGCCGCTCTCGAAGCGGCGCACCGATGGCGACGTGAGCCAGCGGCGCCAGTCGTCCTGGTCCGTCGGCTCGGCGGTTCCCTCCATGCGAATCGGCAGGCTACCCAGCTCGATCAGCACACCGCCCAGATCGAAGAGGACGACTTCGAAGCCCTCTCGCGCCATGGAGCGGACGCTATCAGGCCCGGCGGGCGGCCTCAGAACTCCCAGATCACCCCGAACGACGGCAGGATCGGCAGCCAGTCCTCGATCGGGAACGAAACGTCCAGCATCCCGTCGGGACCCAGTGAGACATCCGGGTCCTCGATCTCGATGCCGCGCTGGTTGGCGCGATCGAAGAGGTTCTGCACGTCGAGAAAGAAGGTGAGGAACCCGTCCTTGCCGACCTTCGACCGACGCGAAACCCGGAAGTCCAGTCGTCGGTAGTCGTCGAATCGCTCCGAGTAGAACTCGCCGATGTCGTAGGTGAGGTGGGGCGCCTCTCCCGGCGGGAAGACCACCTCGGCGGTCACCGGCGTCGTCGGCCAACCGGTGTGGAAGAACCAGACCCAGGTGAGACTCCACTTCTCCGCCGGTCGCCAGCTCAGGCTCGTCGTGAGGGCATGCGTCTGGTCGATGCGTCGTGGAATCGTGCGACCCATCACCTCGTCCTCGACCTGGGACCAGCTGTAGGTCAGCCACCAGTTGATCTTCGGCCGCATCGGCGACCGCAGCGACACCTCGACACCGTCCGCCGTCGCGGTCTCGGCCGGGATCGCCACGAGATCGCTCCGGGCCTCGGGGAAGACGCTGAAGGGGTCGAACAGCGTCTCGTAGCGGATCTGCGCATCGGTGACGTCACGCCGAAACAGATCGGCCCGCACCCGATACTCCGCGATCATGTTCTCGTAGCCGAGGGTGTAGTGCTCCGCCCGAGCCGAGGGCTGAAAGTCTGTCTCGCCGAACTGCACCGCCAGCTCATAGGGCCTCTGCGATTGGTAGTAGTGCCCCCAGCCGGCGCGGAGGATGCCCGCCGGTCCCAGGTCGTAGACCAGCGCGACGCGCGGACTGACGTAGTCCTCGTCGGTCAGCGTGGTGCTGTCCCAACGGAGACCGACCTCGGCCGTGAGACTGTCGCCAAAGCGCACACGGTCGGCCAGGTACAGAGCGTACTGCTCGCTCGAGTAGTCATCGGTGAAGTCGGTCAGGCGCTCGCCGGGTAGAAAGCGCGGATCGTCGATCGGATCGGCGATCGTCGCTTCGTTGTGGTAGTCGTAGCTGGCCTCCCAGCGCCTCGCTTCGAAGCCCCACTTGAGAAGGTGCTGATCGCCCAGCTGGGCGCTCCAGTCCTGCCTCAGGGTGAGCAACTCGGTGTCGCGGACGTCGAGAATGTTGGCGAACTCGGGAGGCCGCTCCTCGGAAAGCATGGCCACCCGATCGCGATCGACGCTGCCGAGCGACAGAATCGTGTCGACGAAGGTGTCGTCGCCCAGTAGCGCCTGGTGGTCTGCCCAGACGTAGCTGTTGCCGTAGGAGGTCTCGACGTCGAATCTCTCGTCCTCCTCCACCTCGAAGAAATCGAGCGTGTCTTCGGCGGCCAGGATGCTCAGACCGAGCCGCTGCGACGGCGTGATCGCGTAGTCGACCTTGCCGAAGAGATCCCAGTAGCGCACCGTGGGATCTTCGTCGCCCTCCTCGTCTCCCTCGTCATCCGAGAGGGCGAGAACGATGTCGAGGAAGCCGCGCCGAGCCGAGCCGAGCCAGCGACCCTTGCCGTCGGCGAAGGTGCCGGTGTTGCCGACCCAGAAGTTGCTGAAGCTCACACCGAGGTTCGTCCTCAGCTCCGTCGGCTGACTGGTTCGCATGTCGAGAACCGCGATCATGCGGTCTCCGTGCTCCGCCGAGAAGCCGCCGGGAACGAGGTCGACGCTGGAGATGATCTGCGGATCGAGGATCGAGAAGACACCCTGGAAGTCCTTCAGATGGAACGGCTCGATCACCTCCTGCCCGTCGACCCTGGCCAACAGCTCCTCGTGGAAGCCGCCGCGAACGTTGAACGCCGCCGAGATGTTGCCTCCCGACACTCCGGGCAGCACGGTGATCGCCCGGTAGAGATCGTCACCGAAGTGAGGCAGTTTCTCGAGCTGCTCGCGACCCAGGCCGACCATCGACGTCGGCTCGTCGCGGCGGATCGAGTGGCTGGCCGTGACGACGATCTCGTCGAGCGGCGTTTCGACCGCGATGAGACCGACCTCGAGACCGGTGATCGCCTGGTCGCCGACCTCCACCTGGAGTGTTCCGATGGTGTAGCCGGGGAGTCGTGCCTCGAGTGTCCAGCTTCCAGCTGGAACATTCTCGATATCGAAGAAACCGTCGGCATCCGTGACGTCCGAGAGATCCGAGCCCAGGATCAGGACGGCGGCGTCACGAACCGGCGCGCCGGTCTCGTCGACGACCACGCCGCTCACGTTCACCGCTGCGGCCTCCGGCGCCTGAGCGCCGGCCGGGACCGTTGCCAGAAGGAGACAGAAGAAAACACAGAGACGCTTCGATCTGAAGTTGGTCATCGACATAGAGAATCGCAAGCCACGTGCCATGTCGTCACTCACTCTCATCACCCCCTCGAACAACTACGCGTCAACCACTTCCGGGTTCCGCACCCCTCGCTACAATTCGTCTGTCTTGATCGCTCGCTCGGGTACACGGATCCTCTACCTGACACTCCTTCTGGCGGTGATCTGCCCAGCCGGCTCGGCACCGGGCCAGAGCGCGCCGGATCGCACGGAGGATGGCCGCTACCCGGCTCACTGGTGGGAGGCGGTGCCCGAGGCCGATCGGGCCTGGTGGGAGATCCCGCCGCAGGCGGCGGGGCCGGGCGAGGTCGTCCTGTCGAAGCGCAACGAGCTCGGGCTGCTGTCGAACTTCGCGGCGACGCCCTTCGAGTTCCGCGGCGAGCGTTACGCGAGCCTCGAGGGTCTGTGGCAGAGCATGAAGTATCCCGAGGGACCCGAAGACCCCAGAGCCCTCCAGCCCGGGGTCACCTGGCCCCACACGCGTCGTGAGGTCACCCGGATGGTCGCTTTCGAGGCCAACGAAGCCGGCAGCCGAGCCGATGAGATCATGCGGGCGATGGGGATCGACTGGATCACCTTCGAGGGCGAGCGAATCCGTTTCATGGACGAGGACCGGCAGCGCCACCTCGAGATCATCGAGGCCGCGACATGGGCCAAGGTCCGCCAGAACCCGGAGGTCGAGGGTGCCCTTCTCGCCACGGGAGATCTCGTACTACGCCCCGACCACATCACGGAGATCGACCCACCACCCGCCTGGCGCTATTACGACATCTACATGCGAATCCGGCGCGAGCTCCAGGAGCCGTCGGACCGTTGAAGGTGGTTGCGGTCCAGGGGAAGCCGCCCTCGCCCGGCACCATCCTGTAGCGGCCGGCACCCCTGCCGACCCTGCCCCCTGCCGGCCGTGGCTCCGTCGACCTTGTCGCCGAACCGCGTTCGGGGATCAGCGCTCCAGAAGAGCCTCGATCTCGCTCTCGAGCGTCTCGACCATGTCGTCGCCGACACCCGCATGAAAGCCCGCCAGGGTTCCATCCGGAGCGATGACGACCGTACTCGGCAGGCCGGGTGAGTGCATCCCGGCGAAGAAGCTGTCATCGGGATCGACCAGTGCGTTGACCTCGAGGCCACGGTCGGTCAGGAACTTCGCCACCAGAGCACTCTGTTCCTCGAAGGTGGAAGGCTGCTCGAGCGTGTCGACGGCGAAGATCGAGACCGGTAGCCCCGAGTCCGCGGCCCAGGCGGTGACCTCCTCGAGATGCTCGAGCGCGCGCCAGCAGGGTACGCACCAGGTCGCCCAGAAGTCGAGCACCACGACCCTGCCCCTCAGCTCTTCGAGAGACACGACATTGCCGTCGAGATCGCGAATCTCGAGGCCGGGGGCCGGCTGGCCGAGTGGGAACGCCATCGCCTCGAGCGCAGCGAAGTCGGCGACCGGGCTCCGCCCGTCGGTGGTGACCGCCCACCGGGAATCGCCTCCCGGAACCTCGATGGACTCGAAGGTGGCCTCCACGCGCAGCTCGCTACCGGCCTCGCCGAGCACCAGCGACATCCCGCCGAGTCGGCGACTCGCGGTATCCGCCTCCACACTCACGACTCCGGTCTCACCCACCAGCTCGAAGACCTGGGTGTCGCCGTCGCTCCGTGCGGAGGTGACCCGCAGTCCGGGGAGGACGTTGAAACCGAACGAGTCGATGAAGTGGCGTTCACCCGCCTCCAACGCGGCCAGACCGGGTGGAATGGTGAGACCCACCTGGGGTCCCCCGATCGCTGCCAGCGACTCGGCGAGCGAGCCCTCGTAGGGTGCTTCGATGTAGGCACTCCCGACGTTGAACTGCGAAACCCGTACCAGGCCGTCCGCCGCCGCCACGTGGAACAGCAGCGAGCCGTCGACATGGTTGAGCGTCATGAAGGACCCCTCGTTCGTCCGCCCGTAGTCCATCGACTTCGTCTCCTGCCGCCCGTCCGGGAAGTGGACCGTGAATTCGAGTCGCTCGAGGACCTCGGGCGCGGCCCGGTAGGCCTCTGCGAGCTCCCTGAAGGCCTCTTCGGGAGCTTCCGCGGGGGCTTCCATGGGGGCCTCCTCGCGGGTCCCGGCCGTGACGGGCCAGCAGGACAGCAGCAACAACGTCGACATCAGCGAACAGAGCACGCGCATGAAGCCTCCTCGTTTCCCTTGAAGACGGGACCTCGGGTCGGCGGGTTCCCGCCCTGCAGGATCTCGACGGAGAAGGCCTACTCGGCGAGCGCCGGCAGGCGGACGCGGAACTCCGTCCGACCGGGTCTGGAGTGGACCTCGATCTCGCCTTCGTTACGCAGCACCAGCCTGCGGACGATGTCGAGACCGAGCCCGGTACCCTCGCCCACTCGCTTGGTGGTGAAGAAGGGCTCGAAGATGTGGGGCCGCTGCTCGGCGGGGATGCCGGGTCCATTATCGATAACGCGGACGAAGACCCGACCAGGCGCCGGCTCGGCGACGACCTCGACCGTACCCTCCTCCTCGACGGCGTCGAGCGCATTGGCGATCAGGTTGACCCAAACCTGATTCAGCTCACCGACGAAGCCCTTCACCAGAGGCAGGTCGTCCGCCACCTCGAGCGACAGATGCGCGCCCCGCTCCCTCGCCTTGGCGGAAAGAACACGGACCGTGGTCGCGAGTCCTTCCCCGACGGCCATGGGCTCCGCGACCATCGCGCGATCCATGGCAGTGAAGCCCTGGACCGCCCGCACCAGATCGCTGATGCTCGAGGCCGCCTGCTCCACCTCGAGCGCCAGACCCCGGCCCTGGCTCAGCGCCGAGATCCAGCGCAGCGCCACATCGAGCTGTGGACCGTCCACCGCGCGTCCCAGTTCCTCGAGGGCCTCCTCCGTCACCGCCGTCCTCGCCAGCGTGTCCGCGAGGTCGCCATCCGCACCTCTGGCCTCGAGCCAGTCGAAGATCCTGTCTTCGAATTCAGCCTGCTCGATCGGTGAGCGTCGCATCGGTTCGTCGGCCGTACAGACGCGTCCGAGCTTGCGGACCGCTTCGAGCTGGTCCGGCTCGAGGGCGGCCGCGGCCAATGCGTCTCCGGCCTCCTGCGCCTCGGCGAGGCGCTCCACCAGCGAGCGTGCTCCGCTGACGACGGCGGAGGTCGGATTGTTGAGCTCGTGCGTCAGGCCGGCGGCCAGGCGTCCGAGAGCGGCCAGCTTCTCGTCGTGGAGGTCGGTCGAGGTGAAATTGCGCGCCCGGTCGACCATCACGTGGACCAGCCTGGAGGTGACCTGGTGGCACTCTCTCGCCATCTCCGGGAAGAGATCCCGGTGGACGACGAAGATCTCGGAGGGCTCCCAGGCGATCAGGTCGCCCGGGGGTGTCTTCATCCGCGAGTAGGGGATGAGCCCCGAAACCTGACCGGGGCCCCACTCCATCGCCTTGCGTCGCTCGCCGCCGCGCGTCATGTGCATCACGGTCCGGCCCGAGAGCTGCAGGATGACGCCCTCGGTCGCGTCCCCCTCGTGGCGCACCAGGACGTCGCCCTTGTCGTGCGAGCGCAGCTCGCCGTTGCGGGCCAGCCACTCGAGCTCCGCGTCGGGGACGCCATCCAGAAGCTCGAGCTGCCGTAGCCGCTCGACGACGGCCTGATCGGCGGACATGCCGGAGATTATAGGTGGGGCCGTGAACGGGACCCGCGGATACAATCTCGCCATCATGCGGATCCTCCGGCAACCGAGCTTGCGACTCCTCGGGCCGGTCCTGTCGGTCTTTCTCTGCCTGCCGGCGTCCGCGCAGGAGGAACCGGCGCACGAGCGCCACGTCTATGCCTCCCCCGGAGGCACCGATCTGGTGGTTCTCGTCGTTCAGCCCGACGACACCACGCGGCAGGGGAGACGGCCCGCGGTGGTCATCGCACACGGCGGCGGCTGGACCATCGGCGAAGCCTCCTGGGGACTGGGGAGGGCGCAGGCGTTCTCCGAGCTCGGCATGGTCGCGATCTCCATCCAGTACCGCCTCTCCGACCCCGAGACCGGAGTCACGCCGATCGAGGCGATGGCCGACGTCCGCGCTGCCATCCGTTGGGTGCGCGACCACTCGGAGGCGCTGGGGATCGATCCCGGCCGGGTCGCCGGCTACGGCTGGTCGGCCGGGGCGCATCTCCTGGTGATGGCGGCGATTCTCGACGACGAAGACGACCACGGCACGTCGAGCGCGCTCGACGCGCTCGTCCTCTCGTCCCCAGCCGTCTCGATCGGCAATTCTTCCTGGATGCGGGATCTTCTCGGCGATCGAGGCACGGCGGCGCAGATCTCTCCCGACGAGCTCGTCGAGCCCGGGCTGCCGCCGACACTGCTCCTGCAGGGGCGCACCGACACGGTGACCCCGCTCGTCGGCACCCAGCGTTTCCACCAACGGATGCTGTCGGCGGGAAACTCGAGCGAGCTCATCGTCTACGACACCGTGGGGCACCTGTTCACACCGTCGCGTGAGCCCGACGACGGCTGGCCCCACCCGGACTCCGAGGTCCGCGCGGCCTCCTACCGGGCCGCCGAGACGTTCCTTCGCTCCCTGGGCTTCGTCGACTGAATGCGGCTCGCCGACTTCAAGGTTCTCACCTTCGATTGCTACGGCACGCTGATCGATTGGGAGAGCGGCATGATCGCGGCTCTCGCGCCACTGACCGATCGCCTGGACCGTGAGCTCCGGCGCGACGAGATCCTCGAGGCGCACGGTCGGCACGAGGCGAGGCAGGAACTACAGACGCCCACCAGGCTCTACCGCGACGTGCTCGCGATCGTCTACCGGCGGCTGGCCGAGGAGTGGGGCGTGGCGGTCACGTGGGAGGAGTGCGAGCGTTACGGCGGCTCGATCGCCGATTGGCCCTCATTCCCGGACTCGGCCGAAGCGCTCGAATACCTGGCGCGGCACTACAAGCTGGTCATCCTCTCGAACGTCGACAACCGGAGCTTCGCCGCCAGCAACGAGAGGCTGGGCGTCGCGTTCGATGCGATCTACACGGCCGAGGACATCGGTAGCTACAAGCCGTCCGACCGGAACTTCGAGTACCTGCTGCGCGGGGTCGCCGACCTCGGCCACGACAGGTCGGACATCCTCCACACCGCCGAGAGCCTCTTCCACGATCACGTCCCGGCCAACCGCCACGGCCTGGCCTCGTGCTGGATCCACCGCCGCCACGCCCAGGGCGGCTTCGGCGCCACCGTCGAGCCCGACGAGACGCCGAGCTGGAACTTCCGCTTCGAGAGCATGGCGGCGATGGTCGACGCGCACAAGGCGCTCTGATCTCATCCCGAGGCGGGTCCGTTCCAGCGCCAGGTGAGCGGTCGGACCGACGGCTCTCGTCTTCAGGGACGGGAGCAACGCTCGGATGACTGATCCTTAAGAGCCCGACCGACCCAGCTCTGGCTAGCGCGGCGTCTGACCGACGCACCGCTTGACCGACGCGCCGTTTGACCGGCGTTACCTACATGAAAACGACCATCTCGACCAAGGGCCAGATCGTCCTCCCCGCCGAGATTCGGCGCGAAGATGGAATCGAGCCCGGCCAGCAGTTCGAGGTCGAGCGCATCGATCGGGGCGAGTATCGACTGGTACGACGGGAGCCGCCCGCGAACGAGGGTCTCGTCGAGTGGCTCCTCGCCTGCCCGGCGAAGGACTACTTCGTGCCAGTCGGGTCGGAGTCCACCGACACGCTGTGAAGTACCTCGTCGATGCCAACGTACTGTCGGAGGTCACCCGGAGGCGACCCGACGAGCGAGTCGTCGACTGGCTCGAGCGCCACCGGGCCGAGCTCGCCATCGATCCGGTGATTCTGGGCGAGCTCCGGTACGGGATTCTCCTGCTGCCGAAGGGCAGGAAGAGACAGCGCCTCGAGGAGTGGTTCGACGCCGGAGTCGGTCGTCTCCACTGCCTGTCGTGGGAGCCGGAAACCGGCCTTCGCTGGGCCCGGCTCCTGGCCGACCTGCGCCGCCAGGAACGATCGATGCCCGTCAAGGACAGTCTCATCGCCGCGACGGCGCTCACGCACGGCCTCTCGGTCGCCACCCGGAACCGGAGAGGTTTCGCGATCGCGGGGGTCGAGGTGGTCGACCCCCTTCGGGACTAGCGCTCCTCCCTCCGGGAACGGCTCGAGGAATCGGATCGCCTGGTGTACGACCGATTGAAGCGGCCGGCGACTCTTCGCGCCTACTGGATGTAGCCGAGAGCCCTCATGTGCTCGATATCCTCGGGAGTCAGATCGAGACGATTCGCTCCCTCCCGCAGCTGTCGCTCGGAGTCCACCGCCAGCGCGCTCAGGGCTTCGTGCAGGGCATCGGCACTGCCGAGGGTGACCCTCGAAGGTCTCCTCTCGTCGGGGTCGACACGCCGATCGAACTCGGCCGCTCGCCGAATGGCGCTATCGAACCAGAGCGTCCGATCCCGAGTCCTCACCGAGTAGGAGTGGCCCTTCGCGCCGAGGTTGTCGCGGAATCCCGCCTCGCTGAAGGCGAAGCCGTCGTCCTCGCCGACCTCGCCGAGCAGAATCGCCGAGATGTCTCGGCCGTCGAACCGCCTCCCCTCCTCGGTCAGCTCGGACAAACTGAGTAGCGTCGGAGCGATGTCCACCGCCTGGACGGTCATGCCGATGCGCCAGCCGGCGCGCCGACCGCCGGGCAACTTCCAGATCAGCGGAATGCGGGTCTCGACGGGATGGAGGCTGTGTCCGTGCCCGAACTTGTCGGCCTCGCCGAACGCCTCCCCATGGTCGGAGGTGAAGAGCACATGAGCCTCGTCGGCGATCCCCAACTCGTCGAGGCCGTCCAGCAGGCGACCGACCTGACGGTCGACGCTCGCGACCTCGGCCGCATACAGGTCCAGGTAGACGTCGCGATCGAAGTAGGTCCGCCGACCCTCGAGCCTCGCCAAGGCGAACGGCATGTTCCAGACGTTGAGCCAGCGTCCCTCGCCGGGGCGCAGCTCGGGCTCGAGGACGGGCGGCGGCAGGTACGGCGAGTGGGGCGCGTGGAGATGGACCCAGAGGAACAGCGTCTCTCCGCGCTGGCTGCGTGCCCAGCGCAAGGCCCCGTCGACCACCTTGCGGTCGGAGGTGTCGAGCTGCAGACCGTCGTCGTTCATCTCGCCCGGGTTGAAGCGGTAGACGTCGAACCCCTGCTGGAAGTTGCGCCTCGTCGACATGTGCCGGTTGGTCACGAAACCGGCGGTGGCGTAGCCCGCCGCGTCGAAGGACTCGGCCAGGGTCGCGACCTCGCCGGGAAGCGCCATGCCGTTGAGCCGCACGGTGTGAGTGGCCGGATAGAGGCCGGTGAGCATCGAGGCCATGCTCGGTGCCGAGATCGCCCGCTGCACATAGACGTCGTCGAAGACTACCGACCCGGCGGCCAGGCGGTCGATCTCGGGCGTCTTCGGCGCCCGCGGGTCGTAGGCCGAGAGAAAATCGGCGCGCAGCGTGTCGATCGAGATCAGAACGACATGGCGCTCGCCGGGACACCGACGACATTCGGTGTGACGAGGGACGAACGGGGTCGCGACCTCCCTGTCGAAGGGACTCCGCGCGTGCAGCAGCCTCCCCAGTGTCCGCCCCGCCACGCTGTTGGCCCGGAGCACGGTACCGGCGACATCCGCGCGCAGCGAGGCCGCGGCCAAGAGGGCCGCCGAGAAGGCGAGCAGCGCCATCGAGACTGCCCAGCGCCGCCAGGCCTCGGACGCCGGGGACGACCTCGCGATACCGGTCCTCGACCGGGTTCCCCATCGCAGGAGGAGACCGAAACCGAGGCCCGCGAGGAGGACCACGGGCCACCATCGCTGGCTCTCGGGCGAGTGGTAGTGCGTCAGACCCAGGAACTCCGCTACGAACAGTGCTCCCGCCGCGAGCGGAAGGGCGGACAGGGTGACCCGGTGAGCGAGACCGGCAGGTAGGAATCGACGACCGAGACTCTCGACCAGACCACCGACGACGACGGTCGCCAGAAGGACCGTCAACCCGAGGAGTGGCAGGAGCCAGATCTTGGTCGGAGCGGTGACCGCACGGCTGTCGAGGCGGAGAAAGATCTCCCAGCAGGCGACGCCCACCCCCAGCGCGACCCAGGCGAGCGGCCTCACTCGGCGATCCTCCTGGTCGAGTCCGGGAGCAGCCCCGCGGCTGGCGGCGTCAGGCGGCACGGCTCACTCCTCGCGGCGCAGGAGAAGGGCCGCAAAGCCCGGAAGGAAGGCGAGAGTCCAGAAGAGAAAGCGAACCGCGTATCCGGTCGAGGCCGCGGCTCCGCCGGTCCAGATTCCCGAGATGGCCCAGAAGGCGAGTCCAGAGACGACCGCCGCCACCACACCTCTGCCGATGGTCACCCCCCGTCCCTCGCGTTCCCCTCGCGCTCGCTGCATGAAGACGACGAGCACCAGCCACATCAGGATCCAGGTGACGATCAGCGCCGGCAGGTAGCCGACGGCGAACGCCAGCGGATAGAACAACGCGGAGAGGGCGATGCCGGCGGCCGGCAGGCGCAGAAGAAGGAAACGGACCGCTCCCGGCCGGCCCGCGGCCCACCCGAGCACGAGCGCCAACGCGGCGAACACCACGAGTCCGTGGATCACGCCGGGCAGCACGGCTCCATCGCGGAGAAACTCGGCCCAGATCCAGTCGCCCAACGTCGACAGCGCCCCCAGGAAGGTCGCCGACACCAGGGCGGCACCGGCTCCCTGAAGCGGCCGGGCTCCCTGAAGCGGCCGGGCTCCCTGGCGGGCTCCGTTCCGGCCTCCGTCGCGACTCGTCGATCCGCTCATCCGAGCGACTATTGTGCCAGCCCGTCGCCGAACCCTCGCCACCCGGAGGCCGTACGAGGGTCGATGAGGCGCTTCAGCCCCTGATCGGCAACGGCTCCCTGAAGTACTTCGTCCTCACCGTCGACTACCCGGCGGAAGAATCTGCCTCGCCGAAGGCTCGACGCCAGTCACCCAGCAGAGCGGGCGAAACGCCGCGTCGTCGCGGGGAAACCGGATACCTCAGAGCTCGTCGCGACGCCAGGCACTGGCCAGGCTGTCGGCGTACTCGTTCCAGCGGTTGCCGTCGTGGGCCGCGATCCACTCGAGACGGCAGTGCGGATGGCTGCGATAGAGCGTCAGCAGGCGTTTGACCAGATCGAGGTTTGCCAGCGGGTTGCCCTTGCGCTTCCAACCGTTGCGCTCCCAACCCGGAGCCCACTTGGTGATCGTGTCGACGCACAATCGGCTGTCGCTGTAAACCGTGATCTCGGTGTCCTCCGGCAGCGTCTCGAAGGCCGCGATCAGTGCGGTCATCTCCATCCGGTTGTTGGTCGTATCCGGATCGTGACCGTGAGCCTGCTCACGGATCTCGCCGTCCTCGACCCAGACCATGCCCCAGCCGCCGGGACCCGGGTTGGGATGCGAGCCACCGTCGGTGAAGACGCCCGACGCCGGACCCTCGGTGTACTTCTCGAGCACCTGGGCGAGAGGCAGGTTCTCCTCGCGGCTCGCCGAGCTCGTCCGACGACGCCTCGTCGGCTTCGCGGCCCGCTGCTTGTTCTTTTTCGGCGAGTGCTCGCGGCAGTATCGGGGCGTCCAGCCCCGGTACTTGTCGAGAGCGGACTGCGGAACGTCGAATGAGCTACCGCAGACCGTGCATTCGAATGAGGGCATCGCTCGGGCTCCTGGCGCAGATCAGGCCGCGAGTATCGCCCAAAAGCGGCCTTCGAGCCAGGGGCGTCGAAACCCCGCCAGGCTCAGTCGTACAGGTAGGTACCCTGCGTCTCGATCGCTTCGAGCAGCAGCACCCGTCGAGCCAGCACGGCCTCGACCTCGGCGTCGGTCAGGTACTCTCCGACGACCTCGCGAAGCGTCGCCTCGTCGAGCGCCCTCACCTTCTCGACGAAGCTCCTCGGGAGCCGTTTCATCGGCTTGTCCTCCCCGTACTCGAGCTTCTTCATCGACTTCTTGGTCGAGCGGAAGGCCCGGGTATGGTCGATCAGGATGACCCGCCAGTCCTCGGTGATGAGGACGTTGCCGAGGTGCCGATCCTCGTTGGCGATCAGGTTGTCGAAGGCACGCTGCATCGCCGTCCGACCGTTCCAGTTGGAGATCTTCGGTCCGGGAACCGCGATCTTGTCCTCCTGCTTCTCGCGACCGCTGATCCAGTGGTCGATCCACAGCACCAGAGCGCCGGGCTCCTTCTTGAAGCGTCGCTCGACGGCCGGCGGCACGGCGTTGACGCCGAGATACTTATCGAGACGATAGGCGGCGATCTCGCACTTCCAGCACTCCCAGAAACCGCCCTTGCGCCCGACGACGTTCTTCCACACAGCCCGCGTCTCACCGCCGCCGTCACTCAACGTGAGCACCCAGGGACGCGTGACCCCTTCCGACTGCTCCATCTGCTCGGACGCGACGATCTCCGCCGTCGCCAGGAACTCCTCCTGCGCCGGTCTCTCGGCCAACTCCTCGTCCGTGAACTGCGCCTCGACGGGAGTCGCCGCCAGCGCCGCGACGAGCACGACCACCACGAGCAACGGGTAGCGCTCCATGACCAACCTCCTTGTATGGAAAGCCCAACTCTACACGGACCCGGCCTTCCAGAGGCGTTCCTGTCCGCCGCCACATCGGCACGGACTTGCTACCATCCCTCGGCATCACCCGACGACGAAGTTCGAAGGAGCCGATCGATGACGACGGATTTCGATGAGAAGAAGGCCAAGTCTTTCGCCGAAGGGCTGATGGACACGCTCAACAACGGCGCCCTGTGCCTGATGGTCTCCGTCGGGCACCGCACCGGACTGTTCGACGTGATGAGCGAGATGCCGCCCGCCACCTCGCACGATCTGGCCGAGCGCGCCGGGTTGAACGAGCGCTACGTTCGCGAGTGGCTCGGAGCGATGGTGACCGGAGGCGTGGTCGACATCGATCCCGAGACCGGCCGCTATTCGCTCCCGGCGGAGCATGCGGCCTTTCTGACCCGAGCCGCCGCGGCGGACAACATCGCCGTCTTCGGGCAGTACATCGGCATCCTGGGCCAGGTGGAGGATGACATCGTCGAGTGCTTCCACCAGGGGGGCGGAGTCCCCTACGAGAAGTTCCCCCGCTTCCACGAGGTGATGGCCGAGGACAGCGGGCAGTCGGTTCTCTCGTCGCTCGAGTCCCACATCCTCGATCTCGCTCCGGGACTCACCGACCGCCTGAGCGAGGGAATCCGTGTCCTGGATGCCGGCTGCGGGCAGGGACGGATCCTGACGCGCCTGGCCGAGCTCTTTCCCGGCAGCCGCTTCGTCGGCATGGACCTGTCGCAAGAGGCCACCGAGGCGGCTCGCGGACGGGCGGCCGAGAAAGGGCTCTCCAACATCGAGTTCGTCGCCATCGATCTGAGCGACTTCCACGAAACCGCCGATCCCGAGGCGTTCGACTTCGTCACCACGTTCGACGCCATCCACGACCAGGCGAAGCCACTGAACGTCCTCAAGGGGATCCACCGGACACTGCGTGCCGACGGCGTCTACCTGATGCAGGACATCAGCGGCACCAGCCACGTCCACAAGGACGTCGACCACCCGATCGGCACCTTCCTCTACACCATCTCCTGCATGCACTGCATGACCGTCTCACTGGCCCAGGGCGGCGAGGGCCTCGGCGCCATGTGGGGCGAGGAGACGACCCACGAGTACCTCCGGCGTGCGGGCTTCCGCTCGATCGAGACCCACCGCTTGGAGCACGACATCCAGAACAACTGGTACGTCGTCTCGAAGTAGGTCGCGGGGTCGGAGGGCTACTGGTCGTTGCCGACAGCCAGCCGGACGCAGTGTCCCGCAGGGAACACCCAGGAGGTGAACCGCATCTCGAACGCCGTCCGGCATCTCCACCCAGGCCTCGACGATGCGGATGCGTACTTCGGCTCGGAGGGCTCCGCCGGAACGCTCCCCGCCATCGCCAACGACATGGCGCGAACACGACGGCGAGGCCCGGTCGGAGTCTCATCCGCCACACGCTCTCAGACGGGAGCACCTCTAGGGACGTCGACCGGCTCGAATGCGTCGATCGGCGGGAAACGCGGCGCTACGAGGCCTTCCGGTAGCGACTCCGGCGCGACCGCTTGCGCCTCCTCGGCTTGGGCGCTCCAGCATTCCTTCGATCCTTCTGGTGAGCCGAGGGGCCGCGCTGCGCCTGGGGGAAGGGAATCGCCTGGATGCCCTCGACCCGCCGCCGCTCGATCGCCGAGCCGAGTCGTTTCTCGACCTGCGCCACGAGCGCCTGATCGTCGGCGGTCACGAAGGTATAGGCCTTTCCCTCGCGGTCGCAACGGCCGGTGCGTCCGATGCGGTGGGTGTAGGCATCGGTCGTATTCGGCATGTCGAAGTTGACCACGTGGGACACCTGCTGGACATCGATCCCGCGCGCCGCGATGTCGGTGGCGACGAGCACGTCGTACCGGTGGTCACGAAATCCGTTCATCGCTCGCTCGCGCTGCCCCTGGGACATGTTGCCCTGCAGAGCGATGGCCCTGTGCCCGCTCGCCTCGAGCTGCCTGGCGAGGCGCTTGGCGCGGTGCTTGGTGCGGGTGAAGACGATCGCGGAGGTGAACTCGCGTCCCTCCAGGAGACGTCGCAGCAAAGGGAGTTTCTGGGAGCCCTCGATCGGGTACAGAGCATGCTCGATGGTCGACAGCGGCTGGCTGTGTGCCACGTCGACGACATGCGGTGATCGCAGAACGCGATCGGCGAGGCTGCGGATCTCGGGCGGCATGGTTGCCGAGAACAGGAGGTTCTGGCGGTCGTCCGGCAGCGCCGCGAGGATGCGTCGGATGTCGGGCAGGAAGCCCATGTCGAACATATGGTCGGCCTCGTCGAGGACAACGGTCTCGATGTTGTCGAGGCGCACGTCGCCCTGCTGCATCAGGTCGAGCAGACGGCCCGGGCATGCGACGATGATCTCCGGTCGCGCCCGCAGTGCCGTTCTTTGTCGCCCCACCGGGACGCCGCCGAAGATCGTCGCTACCCTGATGCGCGTGAAACGCGCCAGGTCGCTCATCTCGACACTGATCTGGGCCGCCAGTTCGCGGGTCGGTGCCAGCACCAGGATCCTCGGACCGGGCTTGGGCTGTGCCAGGATGTGCTCGAGCGCGGGCAGCGAGAACGCCGCCGTCTTGCCGGTCCCGGTCTGGGCCAGCCCGAGTACGTCGCTCCCTTCGAGCGCCGCGGGAATGGCCTTCGTCTGAATCGGTCGCGGCTCGACGAAGCCCAGAGCCGCGATACCTCGGTTGAGCAGAGGGTTGAGGTTGAAGGGTGCGAACCCGTCGGCAGGCTTCCTGTGGTTGCCGGGGTTTCGATCGTTGGTCGGCATGCTCATGAATGTCTCCGGGGCGCATGGACGTCGTCGTGACGGCGCACGGCCACCGTTGTCCTTCCCACACAACAGCGGTAGACAGGGGTTACTGCGGGGCGGCGTTCACTCGGGGATCGAGAGCCTGTTGTACGCCGAGCGCCGAGGATTCCCCGGCCAAGTCGCTACAGGCGAGCACCTTAGCAGGTTTCAAGTAGCCAGCCCTCTGCGGCTCCGTCCTACGGAGCGCCGGTCTGCCAGTCTCCGAGCTCGCTCTCGGCGCCCTTCATCGGGAACAGGGCCTGCAGCATCACGCCGGTGCGATTGCTCCAGCTCGAGTAGTCGTGACTGTCCCAGACCTCACCACCGGTCGGCTGATAGCCCCGCTCCACGAAATAGTCCCAGGCCCACCTGGACGACTGGCGAAAGTCCACACCCTCGTGCGGACTGATCATGTCCCACCGCCCCCACTCGAGATAGATCCGCATCGGCGTGGTTCCCGGCTCCTTCTGACCGATGACTCCCTTGAAGCCCTCCTTCATGCCGCCCTCGAGGATCCAGAGGCTCTGCACCCCGAGCGCGCCGAAGGTGTCGGAGGCCGAGAAGGCCGTCAGGGCCGCCCCGTATCCGGGAAACGCCATCCCGACGAGAGCTCGCGACTCCCGATCGGCCCGGGTGCGGAACCGCTCGTCGATCTGGGGCACGATCTGGCCCGAAAGGGCGCCGCGCAGACCCGGCTGCTGCGGCATCTCGGGGAAGACCACGATCAGGGGCTCGACGGTCCGACCGATCGACCGGTCGAGAGCGGCCGGCCAGCCTCCGGCCTCGACCGCTTCCGGGTTGGCGACGTACACCACCGGATAGCGTTCATCGCCGGAGTCGTATCCCGGCGGAAGCCACACGGTCGCCGGCACGGGCACCGGTTCAGGGGCGTCTTCGCCCTCGGCGGCGCTAGGCTGGACCATCAGCTCGAGCGTCTCGAGCCTGCCCCGACTCTCCGGCTCCTCCGAGGAGGCCGTCAGACCCGGCCACTCGGGCATGGCGAACCAGGACATCCGGACCCCTTTGTCGGAGTCACCGAAGGTGAAGTTCATGTCCGCCGCCAGGCTCGTCGACTTGACGACCCGGTCGTGACTCGGGTCGACGCTCGGTTCGTAGTCAGGGTAGAAGAGGTAGTTGATGCGGGCCCGGGAGTCGAGCTCGGTAGCCCACCACCAGAGATCCGTACCCTCGAGGCGCTCCATCTTCTCCTCGCGCCGGGCGCCGATCATGTCGCCGGCGACCGCCACGTCGTCGGCCTCTCCGCGCCAGATGAAGATCGCCTCGTCGCCGTCGACGAGGGGCAGCGACCGGCCGTCGAGGAACTCGTCGACCACCGCTGGCGGATCGTCGGCATCCTGCACCCGCTCGGCCAGTCCTGCCAGAGCGGCAGGCAAGCCGATCGCCGCGATCCGCTGAGGCGCCTCGCGCACGATATCGACCCGGGCGATCTCGCCGAAGCTGCGCAGATAGATCGCGCCGTCGTGGTAGCTCGGCGGAGTCCAGGCGAGGTCCTCGAACAGATCGACCTGGCTCGCCTCCGTCCACCCTTCGGGACTGGCGCCACCCAGATGGAGGGTGCCGGTCTTCTGGATGATCGCGAGCTGATCTCCGATCGAGATGATGAAGCCGTCTCCGACCGCTCGCGTCCGCCACAGCATCTCGCCGCTGGTCGGATCGGCGGCGCTCAGGAAGCGGGCCGTGTAGCCGTACACGTGGTCACCCGAGACCGTCGCCGGACTGTAGCTGCGGGTCATCGCCTTGCTGGTGGCGACGCGGGCAGCACCCATGGCGCCATCGACCTCGACCAGCTCGAACACAGCCGATTCGGGGTCGTCGTACTTGACGAAGACACGGTTGTTGCCGATCGGCATCGGAGACGCCGTCGAGCTGCCCATCGCGTTTCTCTCCGCCTCGTGCTCGACGTCCCACAGAATCGTGCCGTCCGCCGGATCGAGCCCCGACAACTTGGTCCGAGTCAGCACCGGCAGCTGCCGGCGTCCCGCGACCTCCGCAATGACGGGAGACTGGGAGCCATAGCCGACGATGTCCTCGATCGATCGCCAACGCAGATCTCCTGTGGAGACGTCGAAGGCGGCCACCGCACCGGCCTCCCCGCCGATCAGGAGTATCACCAGGTCATCGACCACCAGCGGAGAGCTGCCGAAGCCGTAGGTGAGCTTGCCCGAGCCATGATCCGCCACCAGGTCGGTGCTCCAGATCCGGCGGCCGTCGCCGAGATCGAAGGCGGCGAACCGACCCGCCGGATCGAGCATGAAGACCCGACCGCCAGCGATCGCCGGAGTCGATACCGGGCCGTCGTGTGCGCCGTCGTAGCCGGGATAGATCGGACCGATCTCCGCGCGCCAGACCTCGGACCCGGAGACCAGGTCGAGCGCGACCAGGATGTCCTTCTCGCCGTCGGTGAACGCCGTGACGGCCTTCCCGTCGGCGATGGAGATCCCCGAGTAGCCGCTACCCAGAGGCTTCTTCCACGCCAGGCGCAGGGCCACCGGACCCTCGCCCGGAGGCAGTCCCTCGAGTGCTTCGCCGGTCCCGCGAGGGCCCCGGAAGCTCGTCCAGGAGTCGCCGGCCACGAGTGGCGCGGCGAGCAGGGACAGGATCAGGGTAGATACAACTCCGGCGTTGGCTGCAGACAGTCGAGACATGAGCGGCTCCGAGAGAGGTGGTTTGACGCGGAAGCGTATCCTACGTTCCGGTCTCGAGCACTCGTCGAGCCAGATCTCCACGAAAGCGCGGGCGAACGTGGTGTCTTCGGTGCTGGCCTCGTCGAGCGGATTTGCCCCCAGCAGAGCCCTTCGCTGTTGGTCCGCAGAATCAGGTCGTTATCGAGTGCGATGTCGAACCGGGCCAGATCGACGACGGTGGAAACAAGCCTGCTCGGGACGCCGTCTCCCTGGCCTCCCAGGTCCGGCCGAATGGGTCGAGGTCCAGCGATCGATCGCGGCGGAGACCACTCTCGACAATGCTGCTGGCGGACCTGGGCTCACTGCTGAGAGGAGTAGAGGTCGCCCCTAGCCGCTGTCGAGCGCCCCACGCCCCGGGGGCATATCGAACCGGTCCCGGGTACGGCAGTACTCGGTGCCACCCATCCGACCGATGGCGCGCAGGCCGTCCGGGTCCGTATGGAATCCCGCGTCGACGATCCGATCGTCGACATGAACGTGAACCACCCGGCCGATCACCACGTTGCCGCTGCCCTTCTCGCCCGGTGCCGTGCGCACGACCTGGAGCGTTTCGCACTCGAAGGCAGTCGGCGACTCCGCCACCCGCGGCGGGCGGACCCTGGCGCTCGAGACAGGTGTGAGGCCCGTCAGGTCGAACTCGCTCTCGCCGTAGGGAAGGCCCTCGGCGGCGGCCGCGACCCTGGAAGCGTAGCTCTCGGTCGCCAGGTTGATCACGAACTCCCCGACGCCGCCCTGATCGGGTGGGAGCGCGTTCCTCAGCGTGTCCTTGTCGGTTCCGTCGGGCCGGGTGCCCGGACAGAACAGCAGTGTCATCGGATTCGAGCCGACGCCGCTGAAGAACGAGTAGGGAGCCAGGTTCGGCACGCCGTCCGGCGAGACGGTCGAGACGAAGGCGATGGGACGCGGCACGATGTTTCCGATGAGCAGCTTGTAGCGCTCGCGAATCTCGAGGTCTGCGGGGTCGATCTCCATGGAGAGAGAGTAAACCGAGCCGGGCTGGAGGTCGAACGCTCGTCCTGTCGCGCTGACGCGCCGATCAGCCGACGGGGTCGAGAAGGGTCGAGACCGCGGGCCGATCGGCGGGCCCCTTGCTCACGTGGTGGAACCTCACGATTCCGCTCGGATCGATCAGCACGTTGCCGCCGAGCTGATGCACGTCGGTGCCGGGCCCTTTGAGCGAGCGGCCGCGTAGCAGAAGTCGTAGGTAGACGCGGATGGCGGCCGGTCCGTAGATGTTCCAGGTGGACCCCCGCTCCATTCCGTACCCCCGGTAGAGCGAGCGATCGCTGTCGACGAGAAGGGGCCAGGCGAGCTCCGTCTCGCGGACATAGGCCTCGGCCATCGGACCCGCGTCGAACGTGACGACGCAGACGTCGACACCCCGTTCGACGAGTCGCTGCTCGAGCTGCCGCAACTGCGACAGGTGTTCGCGGCAGGGCAGTCAGCCGAGGTGCCGATGGAACACCATCAGGAGCCATCGGTTCCGATAGCGCTCGAGGTCGTGCGTCGCCCCCTGGAGATCGTGGAGCGTGAACGGCAGTGCCGGCATCCCGGCTCTCGATCTCAAGGTCGGCTCCCTCGCATCTGTCTATCGTCGCACGGAGGACACGCCCTCGCGACCCTTCGACCCGACTGACTTGACGTACACCGTGACGGGGGCCGAAAACCACTGCTTCGTGTAGCGGTGCTGCCCGATTCGATAGGCGCCGCCGGCCGGGCGGAAGCGATCGACCAGGATGACGGCGCAGGGAACTAACGGTTCCTCGACGGACGCGGCTCGAGCCGATCGATTCTCGACGTTGACGTGCTCCAGACGACGCTCCTTTCCGTCCCGCGGAAGCAGCACCCAGAACGGATACTCCCAATCGTCGTTGCCCACATCGAGTCCGACGTCCAGGCAGTCCAGCGACCTGATGCGCTCTGCCGCCCCGACGTAGGGCTTCTCGAGCTCGGGCCTGTGGCTGAAGTACTGCTCGGTCCGATCGGCGAAGATGTGGCTGCCGCCGAGACTGCTCCGGCCCTCGACCTCGAAAGCCCAGGGTATGACGGGCCTGGAGTAGTTGTAGAAGACCCAGGGCAGAGCGGCGACGACGAGGACAGCCGCGACGGACAGAACGGGCCTGCGCCGACCGGCGATGGCCGGAATCGCACCGACGAAGGCGGCGGACAGCACGAAGGCGGGGAGATGCAGCCGGCTGTGCCACGGTTGCCACTTGAGCAGGGCACAGAAGAGGACGAACCCGAGCCCGCAAACCAGGATGTAGCTGCCGACGAGCCCGCTACGCTCGGAGCGCCGGAGCGACAGACACATCGCCGCGGCCACGAGGGCCAGGACCAGGTGGAGCGCGTTGCCGGCGAAGTCCTCGTTGTTCGACGGCCGCGAGATGCGGAACTCCTCGTCCTGCCAGGTGGTTCGCGGATCGTCCGGATCGAGGCCCAGAGCCTCCAGAAGCCGTTTCGCGCCCGAGTCGAGGAGCCCGTTGACGGAACCGAACGGCGTCTCGACGTGGAGGCCGACGTTCCTGACCAGGTTGGAGACCAGGACCCCGGCTCCGAAAACGTCGTTGGTATACGCGGCACTGCTGTTGCCATGCACCGATCCGTAGAGCCGGTGGTTGCGCGCGAAGTGACCGATATTGATCGTCAGGGCGACAAGCGCGACGAGAGCGAAGGGCTTCCACGCCCTCCATCCGAGGCGGCGCGAAACGACCAGGAATCCCCAGGCCACGAAGGGCAGCGCGAAGACGTACGCAGTGCTCTTCGTCAGCACCGCCAGACCCAGGCTCGCGGCCGCGGCGATGTTGCTCGCCCGGTCCTTCCCCTCCTTCTCCATCGCTCGCAGCACGAAGTACGCGAAACAGACCAGCCAGAACGCGACCACGAAGTCGTTCTGGGTGCTCGACCCCTGGAGGATCCCCATCGGGATGGTCACGACGAACAGCGCGGCGAGTGCCTGGCCCAGAGACCCGGCGCCGAGCTGCAGCGCAATGAGAGAGACCCCGAGTGCGCTGCCGACCATAGCGAACCACTGGACCCCGTTCGCCAACCGGTCGCCCCCGGTGAGCACCTGGAAGTTGGCGATCGAGAACTCCGCCCACGGCGCGTGCTGGAGCTGCCGCTCGATGGCGGTCGGATAGTGGGCGACGCTCTGGTTCTGGACCCAGTGAGCCACGCGGGCCATGTGGTAGGTCATCGAGTCGTAGTTGTTCGGCGGCGCCAGCACCGCGATCAGACCGACGACTGCGACGATCCCTACCGCGGCGCTGACCAGTCCGATCGGTGCCGATGATTCGGCAGCGACCCTGGCCTGTACAACCACGTGGGGCCGCGCGACCACGGTCCCGGCGCGCCTTGATCGGACACAGACCACTGCCGCAGCGAGGCACACCGCCGCCCACGCGACCGCGGTCCAGCCGGGAGTCAGTCGGTTCGCGAGCCCGAGCAGCTCTGTGATCGCGGTCAGCGTGAGACCCCAGACGACTGCCGCTTCGAGGAAGCAGCGGCGCAAACGGACCGAGCCGGCGACCCGTTCCTCCCGGCGGAGCAAGGCCGCGAAGATCAGCGCGAAGTACGCGAGTGGCAGCGCCGCGAGCATGAGACCTATGCGAGTCCGAGGTGGACCCGAATCGCACCCTCCACGGCTCGCATGTCGTCCGGCGACAGCACGCTCATCCTCCTGAGAAGCCTCGTCTTCGAGGCGGTCGCCAGCTGATCGGCCATCGCCTTGCACTGCCGTCCGTTCACGGTCACATACGCCTCGCTCGGGTAGAGGCGCGAGACGTTGCGGGTCAACGGAACGACCTGGACACGGTTGAGGGACCCGTTGGCCGCGTCATTGCTGACGATGATCGCCGGGCGGGTCTTCCTGATCTCGTCACCCCTAGTGCCAGAGGAGGAGCCGTCGAACGCGACCCACCAGACCTCAGCCCGGTTCATCGATCAGGTCGCCGATCAGTTCGTCCGACCACTCCAGCGCATCTCGCTCACGCACCTCATCGGCGGCCATCGCCCGGTACTCCGCCTCGAGGTATTCATCGACCACATGCGGGCGCGCCAGTGCCTCCAGAAACCGACTGATCTTGCGGGCTCCGATCCGACGGTAGAGCCCGTCGTAGACCTCGTCGTCGATGGTGATCGTGAGCTTCCTCGTCATCCACGTATACTACACGTGGACTACACGACCTCCAAACCCTGACCGATCTCGACAGGTAGGATCAACGCCCGTTCGAGTCACTGTGCCAACCAGGAGAAACGCATGAACAAGACCGAAGTCCTCGAGCTCCTGAGCGAGCATCGCAACGAAAGGGGCATCGCCCACTGGGAGAAGGACGGCCACGGCGAGGGAGGACTGAAGAGCTTCGGCATCGGTCTGACGGTGCTGCGCAAGCTCGCCAGGCAGGTGGGACGGGACCCTCGGCTCGCCCGCGAGCTCTGGGAGACGGACGTCTACGACGCCAGGGTGCTGGGCCTGCTGATCGACGACCCGAAGCAGCTGACGCGGGAGCGGGCCGAGGAGCAGGTCGAAGAGCTGGCCGACGGAATGCTGGCCCACGTCTTCTCCTCCTGCGACGCGACACTGGCCAAGGCGCCCATCGCCTTCGATCTCGCCCGCGACTGGATCGACAGCGACGACGAGATGCGAAGACGCTGCGGCTGGGGGTTGCTCTACGAGCTGTCGAAGAAGAATCCCAGGGGGATGGACGACGACTTCCTACTGAGGTCCATCGACCGCATCGGCGAGGAGATCGGCACCGAGCCCACCTGGGTTCGGATGGCGATGGGCGGTGCCCTGGTCGGAATCGGCAAGCGCAACCAGACGCTCAACCGGGCCGCCGTCCGCGTCGCCGAGAAGATCGGTCCGATCGACTTCAGCGACGACAGCGGAAGCCGGTGCGACCCGTTCGACCCGCACAAGCACCTGACCAGCGAGGCCGTGAAGAAGAAGCTCGCTCGCCAGTCCTAGGCTGACAGGGTCCTCCTAGTACGTCACGTCGATCGAGTGCGTCAACTCTGAGCCCACCTCAGAACTTGCCGTTGTCGTGGGCCATCTCGGAGGGGATCGGCGCGATCACGTCCCAGTGCTCGACGATCCTGCCGTCCTCGACCCGGAACAGATCGTAGAACGCGGTGGGCTCACCGGCCAACGTGCCCTCGGATCCGGTGAACACGAAGTTGCCCTCGGCGACGATCAGATGGGTCTCGTGATACTGCATCGTCACCCCCTGCTCGGCCCACGCGGCCAACGCCGAGCCCAAACCCTCCAGGCCGTCGGCGATGTCGCTGTTGTGCTGAATGTAGGTCTCGGTCGAGACGAACTCGGTGATCCGGTCGACGTTACCGTCGCGAAGGACGGTGTTCACGAAGCCGGTCACCAGCTCCCTGTTGGCGGCCGTCTGGTCCAGATCGGTGATCTCGGTCGCACCGTCGGTCTGGGTGTGCCCTGACGTGTTGGGTGCGGCCGCCGGGGTCAGATTGTCCCAGTGCTCGGCGACCCGGCCATTCTCCACCCGGAAGACGTCGAAGCCCACGAGCCGCTCGGCACCGAAGGCCTGGGCGTTGTCGTAGGTGCTGTGAAGAACGACCAGATCGCCGTCGGCGATCACCCGATGGACGACCACCTCGATTCCGCTCTCCTCGAGGCCGGGGATGAAGCCGAGAATCGGCGCGGCGCCGGTCGGCACGCCAGGATTGTGCTGGATGTAGTCGGGCGTCAGTAGCCGCTCCGCGGCCTGCGGGTCGAAGTCGGAAAAGATGGCGGCGACGGCACGGAGTGCGAGCTCTTTGGAAGACATGGAAGGCTCCTTCTGGGTTTCGATACGCCGGTAGGCGACAGGGTTCGTCGTCCGGAATGTTCACTGGAGACGCTATGCCCCGATCCCCGCTTCAACAAGGTTGTAAACTCCCCGTTCATGGTCAATAACGGACAGGTTCCGCCCGATACCTCGACCGTTCCCGAGGTGTTGTTCGCCCGCCGCGAAGAATCGTCGTTCGGAGTGGAGGTCATCTCCCTGGAAGAGCTCCAGCTCCGGAAGATGGACCACTCCCCCTTCAGAACGCATCGGATCGAGTTCCATATCCTCGTTCTGGCTACCGCGGGTCGCGGCTGGCACATGGTCGATTTCGTCCGCCACCCGCTCGAGCGAGGAACGCTCATCCACATCGCGTCCGGCCAGGTTCATCGCTACGACGACGAGAACGAGATGCGCGGCTTCCTGGTGCTCTTTCAGCCGGAGGTCTGCGGAATCGAGGCCCCACACGTACGCTGGCCACCCAGCTTCGATCCACCGGCCGCCGACTTCAACCTCCTGGTGTCACTGGCGCGCCTCATGTTCGATCTGAAGACCCAGGAGCTGAGTACCCCGCCCGGCCGTGTCGCCTGGCGGCTGTTGTCGGCGGTCCTGGAGCTGTGCGATGGTGCGGTCTCGCGGCATCTCGTTCGGGAAGGTGTCGCGCGCAGCGTGGAGTTCGAGACCTTCGATGCTCTCGTCGAGAGGGAGTTCGCCGGGCACCGGGAGCTGTCCTGGTACGCGAGCGAGCTCGGCTATTCCGAGAAGACCCTGTCCCGATGGTGTCGACGAGTGGCGGGGATCAACGCCAAGGCTCACATCGACCGCCGCGTCGCGCTCGAAGCGAAGAGACTCCTCGTGCACACGAACCACTTGGTCGAGTCGATCGCGGCGCGCCTCGGCTTCTCCGAGTCGACGAACTTCGTGAAGTTCTTCAAACGGGTCGAGAGCCTGACACCCTCGAGCTTCCGGCGAACGTTCGAGCTCGAGTAGTCCTGGGCCGAGAGATGCGCGATCGCCGCTGACACGACGAGCGGCCATCAGTCCCCTTCTCCCGCGCGGCAATCGCGCGATCAGCCCAGGTGGATTTCAGCGCCCCGCGGCCACGTGTGATCGGTATTCCTCGAGCACCTGTCCGAAGATCGCGATATCGGATTCGAACGTCTCGGGGAGCAGCGGTCCGAAGGAGAAGCGGAACCAGGAATCGTAGGGAGAGACGTAGTCCGGGTCCTTGGCGTGCGGCCGGGCCATGTCGCAATCGATGCCTTCGAGGATGGCGGCACCGCGCTTGAAGAGGCGCCGGTTGAGCTCGCTGGCATTGAGCCCTTCGGGCAGCCGCATCCAGTGATAGAAGCCGCCTTCTCCGGTGTAGACCCCGAGCCCCATGCTCTCGAAGGCCTCCCCGTAGCGCGCCCGCTGCATGCCGTAGTGTCTGGACACCGCCTCGCGCGCCTGAGCGACGCGCCCCGGCTCGAGAAGCTCGACGGCGTAGAGCTGCGAGGGATGGCTGACGCCGCCCATGCCGAAGCTCGAGTAGTTGGAGAGGGTCTCGACGTTCTTCTTGCTGGCGATGATCCAACCGATGCGGATGCCCGGACACTGCAAGCCCTTGGTGCAGGCGCCCGACAGGAAGACGTTGCTGTTGTCGAGGTCCTTGACGTAGCGGATACCACTCACGCCCTTCGACACGTGGTACATCTCGTACGCCTCGTCGAGCAGGATGCCGTTCTTCGGCTGCTCCGCCATCGCGATCAACTCCTCGAGCTCCTCGCCCGCTCGAGTGTGCCCCGTCGGGTTGCCCGGGTTGGAGATGATCGGCAGCAGGTGCGTTTTGTCGTTGAGACCGGCGCGATCGAAGTAGACCGAGTTGGGAGGGTGAAAGCCGCTCTCCTCGGTGAACGGGACGACCCGCCAGTTGGTGTCCGTCTGCGTCATGATGTCGAGGTAGGCCGGCCACTCGGCGTTGCCGATCCGGACCTCGACGTGACGCTTCAGGAACGCGAGGACCGTGAAGATCCCGGGGCGACCGCCGGCGAAGACCATCACGTTCTCCGGCGTGATGCTCGAGCCGTAGAAGCTGTTGTAGTGCTCGGCGATGGCATCGCGCAGAAGCGGGTGACCCCACGCCTTCGGATAGAAGCGATCTTCCCAGGTCACCTCGACCTGGCTCGGCAGCGGCGGCCCACCCTCGAGCTGCGTCGTCAGCGGAAAGCCCTGTGACCAGGGATGCGTTCCCTCGGTCCCCATGAACTGCCCGAAGCTGTCCCGAAAGGCGTAGAGGGTCTCGTAGATGCCCATCGGCGGGCAATCGTCCGACAAGAAGGAGTCACGCTGCATAGAGAGAGTGGATCGGAAGGAAACGGGAGGCGGGCGGCATCGATTCGCGGCCCAAGACTAACCGCTCGACTCGGTCGGCATCCACCCGGCCTGGGCGCGATACCACGCTGTCTCCTACGCTACTCGACCCCGCCAGCGACCGACGCGTGGAGGAGAGCCTCGAGCTCTCCCAGCTGGGAACCGCGAGGGAGCCAGGGACGGGTGAGCAGCCTGGTGGTCCAACTGTGGCGGAGGGGGCGGGATTCGAACCCGCGGTCGGCGTGAACCGACGCCGGTTTTCAAGACCGGTGCTTTAAGCCATCTCAGCCACCCCTCCCAGGAGTGGACCAGCGAATGGGGGCCGGCCCGGCGGGTTGTACCTCCAGACCACCTCACCGAGGACTCGGCCCGATGGGACGGATGATAGCGCGACCCGCACGCGACGACAGGGTCCGTACCCGAGAGTTTCCGCGGAGACGGCACCAGGCCGATTCCCGTCGAGTAGGGGCTAGTCGAGCCAGATCGCCAGAAACGCGCGAGCGAATTCCGAGTCCTCGATGCGCGCCTCGTCGAGCGGGTTGCCCCACCAGAGCCCCTCGCTGTTCGCCAGCAGGATCAAGGTGACCTCCCGCTCCGGCACCTTCAGGTAGATCGCGGAGTAGGCGTCCTCCCACCACCCCGAGTGCCAGACCAGCTTGTCGCCCTCGAGCTCCTGGATGAACCAGCCGATCCCATATGGCTGGGGCTCGCCGGCGTGGTTGCGAACCGGGGTCATCATGGCGGCCCTCGACGCCGGTGACAGCAGCCGGCCGCCGTCGAGCGCCATGTCGAACCTGGCCAGATCGACCACCGTGGAGACGAGCCCGCCTGCCGCCCCGTCGCCCTGGGCGTCGAGCGCCGGTGCGCGCACGGCGAGGCCGTTCTCGTCGATCCGATGGGGAGGCGCCAGATCCTCGCCCAGGTCGGCCGGTAACGGCAGATCCCGATGACGCCGGGCCGAGCGGGTCATACCGGCCGGCTCGAGGACGTACTCCGCGACGAGCTCGGAGAAGGAGGTTCCGGTCGCCGCCATGATCGGCCGCGATGCCCAAGAGTAGAGAATCGGGTTATAGGAAAAGTGCTCCCCGGGCTCACCCGTCGCGGTGTGAGAGAGAAGGTGCCGCTCGGTGTGAGCCGGCGGATCACAACGGAGGTCACGCGCGAAGATCGACGGCTGCTCGCGGAAGGCCTCGCAGAAGTCGAGCCAGTCGCTGTACTCGACCATCGGCGTGTCGAGATCGAGCACCCCCTCCTCCGCCAGCCTGAGGGCGACGACCGCGGAGATGGGCTTGGTGACCGAGGCGATGTCGTAGGGAGTCTCCGGCGTGGCGGGGCGCCCGGTCTCCAGGTCCGCGGAGCCTAGGCCCGCCAGCAGGACCACCGCGCCGTGATCGACCACGGCTACCGAGAGCCCCGGAATCCTCGCCTGCTGCCGGAGGGCATCCAGCTCCTCGATCAAACTGTCGCCCTTCCTCATCTGCGCCTCGACCCGTTCGGCGTCCTCGACGCATGCGACGGACATCGAGAAGACAACGCTCCACAGCAGCGTTGTCCGGGCGACGACTCGTCGTGGTGCGCGCATACTCGAATGATACGCGCCGCGCTTCGTCCTATTCGAGTGATGGCCAGCAAGACCGACCTCGAGGTCATCGGGCGATTCGGTCACATCCGACAGATGGTGGCTCGACAGGCCGCCCGGCAGGACGTGCCCGAGCGCACCGAATGCAACCATCGACGACCTATCGCCGTCCAACAGACATGACCGGCCGGACGTAAACCCTCTCGGGCCCAGCGCGTAGAGAGAGCAACGACCCACTCCGAGGGCGCCGAGAGCGACCCGCCAGCCGACCCGTGGAGGTCGGGAACGTCGAAGCATGATCTTCAACACGCCGATCTTCTACCTCTTCTTCCTCGTCTTCGTCTCCGTGTATGGGCTGGTGCTCGGACGCCGGAAGCCGAAGGTCTACTTCATCGTCGTCTCCAGCCTGGTCTTCTACGGCGCCTGGAACTACCGCTTCATTCCGCTCCTCGTCGGCAGCGCCGTCGCGGATTACTTCATCGCCCAGGCCATCGGAAGAGCTGCGGACCCCCGATCGCGCAAACGCTGGCTCACCCTGTCGATCGCCATCAACCTGGGGATCCTCGGCCTGTTCAAGTACGCCGATTTCGTGCTCGTCTCGGTGGCCGACTTTCTCGGTCTGTTCGGCGTCACGGCCGATCTGCCGACCCTGTCGTGGGTGCTACCCGTCGGAATCTCCTTCTACACCTTCCAGAGCCTGAGCTACACGATCGACGTGTACCGGGGCGACATGGAGCCGCGAAAGGGCCTGGTCGAGTTCACCGCCGCGCTGTCGTTCTTCCCGCAGCTGGTCGCCGGCCCGATCCTCCGGGCACGGCAGATCCTGCCCCAGATGCACCAGCTGCCGGTGCCGAGCTGGGACGACGTCAAGCGGGGCAGCCTCCTGATCACCGCCGGCGTGTTCAAGAAGACCGTTGCCGATCTGCTGGCCATCCCGGTCGCCAAGGCCTTCGACTCGCCCGAGCCGGTGAGCCTGCTCGAGACCTGGACCGGGGTTCTCGCCTTCGCCGGCCAGATCTACGGCGACTTCGCCGGGTACACCGACATGGCGATCGGCCTGGCTCTGCTGCTGGGGTTCAGGATCCCGCTCAACTTCAACCTGCCGTACTTCGCGGTCTCCCCGGTCGACTTCTGGCGCCGCTGGCACATCTCGCTGTCGAGCTGGCTACGCGACTATCTCTACATTCCGCTCGGCGGAAACCGTTCCGGCGGACGCTTCCGCAACGTCATGATCACGATGCTCCTCGGAGGCCTCTGGCACGGGGCCGCATGGACCTTCGTCGTCTGGGGAGCGTTCCATGGACTTCTCATTTCGGCGTCGCACTCGCTGGGCAAGCTGAAGGGACTGGCGGCGTTCCACGACGGCGCAGGCAGGCTGGTTCAGATGCTCAAGTGGACCGTCACCTTCTATCTGGTCCTGGTCGGTTGGGTGATCTTTCGTGCCCAGACCATCGGGGCCGGCTTCGACATGCTCGCCGACATGCACGGCCTGGGTGCGGAGCTGCCCATGGCCACCGACCTGGCGCCGAGGATCCTCATGGCGACGCTGGTCTCCCTGGTGCTGATGCACCTGTTCGACTGGCGTGTGCTGCGCGGCCCGCGCCGATGGAAGAGAGTCGCCTGGCTCAAGCCCTGGCTCTTCTGGATCTTCCTGATCCTCGTCCAGGCCGTCTGCCTGATCATCGGAGAACCCAGCAATGAGTTCATCTACTTCCAGTTCTAGGTCGGCCAGACCCATGGGAGTCAACTCCAGGGGTTCCTTCGTCAAGGTACTCCTCGTCGTGGTCGTGGGCATGGGCCTCTCCCTGGCGCTCGTCCGCGCCTACGCCGCGGCGTTGGGCGCCAGTGGCGAGGCCTTCCTCGGTCGGGTTCTGGAAGCCCGGGCGGCTCTGCCACGGATCATCGCCGAGGAGGAGGACCTGGTGATGTTCTTCGGCTCCTCGATGACCCAGGCCGGTTTCTCCGCCCGCGTCTTCGACCGCCGCCTCGGCGAGCGAGGTGTCGACGTCAAGTCCTTCAACTTCGGTTTCGGCGGCCTCAACCCTCTCTTCCAGGACTATCTGGCGCGGCGCATCCGCGAGGCCTTCGAGGCGGAGGATCGGCGGCTGGAGCTCGCTCTGATCGAGTTCAATCCGTTCCAGACCACCAGGACCCGCTACGAGCGCGCCGTCCCCTCGATCGACGCTTTCGTGGGCATGCTCGCCAGCCCGCGAGAGCTCAGGGAGATCCTCTTCGAGGATCCGACCCGGGGCGTGCGCATTCTCAACATCCACTTCCTGCGCGACGACGTTTCGGCCGAGATGGCGACGTTCTACTTCGGTGACGAGCTGGGCTTCGTCCCGCCGGTGCCGGAGAGCGATCTGCCGGAGGACGAGGAGAACCAGAAGCGTCTGCGGGAGATCGGCGAGCGCATGGGAGAGAAGTTCGACGAGGAGTACCCCGACTACGACGGCGCCCAGTGGAGCTACGAATGGCAGGGCGCCGGCACCATCCCCTCGGAACGCTCGGAAGAGACGCTCCAGCTCTTCCGCGACTACTACGCCGCGCTCACCACCGAAAAGCACATGACCGACGACCTGCTCTGGCGTCAGTTCAGCTCCGACGTGACCGAGCTCGACTTCGAAGAGGAGCTCGTCGAGGCCTTCATCCGCCTGGTGGGCGAGTTCCAGCGCATCTCGAACCGCGTCGAGGTCGTTCTGCTGCCGCGCAACACCGCCTGGATCGACTACACGCCGGAGGTCCAGGCGCGACTCGACGGCGTGCTCCAGCGAATCCGCGACGAAACCGGCGTCACCGTCCGCGACTTCCAGGTCATCGACGCCGTCACCAACGACATGTTCAGCGACACGACCCACCTGGCGCGGTATCAGGGAGACATCGCCTTCACCGACTTTCTAGCCGATCTGTACGCTGAGCCTCTCGGTGCGACACCGGTCGTGGAGAAGTGACCCGAGAGGCGGGTCAGAAACAGTTCAGAGCCAGAGCCTGGACAGGGCGAACCGCCGGCTCCTACCCTCCGGCCATGGTGCTCCACAGCCGAGCATCGGATCGGAAGGAGACAGGAGAATGAGAGCTACGTCGCGTTTCTTCATGGTCCTGGCAGCCGTCGGACTCACCGCAGCACTGCCTCCCGCAGCCGCTGCCCAAGCGTTCCCTCCGGTGGAGGTCCCGCCCGAGATGGGCAGGCTCGATTTCCTGATCGGCAGCTGGCTGGGCGAGGGAAAGATCTACGACGAAGAGGGGAACGTCACGCGTGAGATCTCGATGGCCGA
Source organism: Candidatus Multivoradales bacterium (assembly GCA_965223875.1). GTDB lineage: Bacteria > Acidobacteriota > Thermoanaerobaculia > Multivoradales > JAHEKO01 > CBDCXS01. The sequence continues at coordinate 2,613,856 of OZ245024.1, forward strand.
GATGGGAATGGGGCCCGTCGTGGTGGAGCCGATCCTCGGTGGCCTGGCGCTCGAGCAGGGCGCCGGCAGCGATATCGCACGGACCTGGTACACCTACAGGCCGCTCGAGAAAGAGTACGTCTGGGTCGCAATCGACATGCAGGGCCACTTCGATCACTTGCGGGGCACCTTCGAGGACGGTCGCCTGGTGCTGACGGAGATCGGGCCCCAGGCCTGGCGCGACGGCGGCACGATGATGTTCCGCAGGACCTATCAGGACATCCAGCCGGACTCCTACGAGGTCCTGATGGAGTATTCCCGCGACGAGGGAGCGACTTGGATCCTCTACAGTCGCCAGCTCGAGCGGCGCGTGCCCGATGACGAGCCCCCATCGACCGGTGCCGCGGCGGCGAGCGGACCGCCGCCCTGGGCGGTCGCCGAGATCGACAGCACCGAGGGTCGATGGATCGCCGACAACAGCCAGTACCAGAGCGCCGGTGAACCGTACGACGCCTACGGACTCGAGTGGCACGCGGCGCCCGGGAGGCGGAGCATGAAGGGGCGCCTCTTCGCTCTTCAGGGGACCGAAGAGGCCGGAACCCTCTGGGAGTTCCGCCTCTTCTGGCATCCCGAGCGGCAGGCGCTGTGGATCAACCAGTTCGGCACCGACGGCACGTTCGGCGAGGGTGCGCTCGAGCGCACCGGTCCTGGAGCCACCGAGCTCGCGCAGACCTTCCACGGGCCCGCCGGCGCCACCTGGCGCTCGGGCCATCGAGAGACCAGAGAGGCGGACCGGCGCACGACCGAGTCGTTCACGATCGATTCCGACGGCAACTGGAATCCGCTGCGCGTCTATACCTGGGTCAAGCAGTAGACCGTCACCGAGCGCGACCTGCGAAGTAGTCGTCGAGCAAGGTCTTCCACTCGGCGATGAACTCCCGATAGGCCTCTGCCGAGAACTCCTCGATGAAGGCGTCGCCCATGACCGAGAGGCCGATGTACTCGTAGGTCACCACGACCCTGGTGCGCTCGGCCCCGAGCTCGTGGAGCTTCACCGAGACGACCCCCACCTTGTCACCCGGCTCGACCCGGTAGAACTCGACGCGCCAGGCCTCGGGCTGGTGCCGCTTGACGATCCAGATGGCGTCGGTGCCCCCGCCGTCATCGGACCCGGCATGGTCGTGGGCACGAGTGAGGAAGACGTAGTCCTCGTGCATCTGGGTCGAGCCGTCCATGACGTTCTCGTAGGTCCAGCCGGGAACCCAGGCGACTTCGCCCTCGGCGCTGAAGAGCGGGAAGAGGATCGCCGCCGAGCGTTCGATCTCGAAGGATTCTGTGAATCGGACACGGCTCATGCACCGGATGTTACCGTCGGCCTCTGACCCCAGGAGATCGAAATGACCCGATACCGCACTCGCCTTTTGGCCGCCGCATCGATGGTGGCTCTGGCCTCGCTCGCGGCAAGCCCATTCTTCGGGCAGACGAGCGGGACGGAGACCCCCTCCGAGGAGCTCGAGCGGCTCTTCGAGGAGGACCAGGCCGATCGGCACGGCGGTATCCGGGGCGAGGAGCTCCGACAGCGCGACCTCGGGCGGCGCCAGCGTGTCAACGAGCTGCTGGCAGAGGACCTCGTGGCGACTCCCGACGATCGCTACCATGCGGCCCTGGTCTTTCAGCACTCGACCGAGAGTGCCGACATCCTGAAAGCGCACGCCCTGGCGATGGCCGCCGCCTTCGAAGGGCACGAAAGGGCACGCTGGTTGGCTGCGGCCTCTCTCGACAGATACCTCGTCTACGAGAAGATGCCTCAGTTTTTCGGCACCCAGTTCGAGCAGGACGAGAACGGGCGCTGGGGTCCGGGCCGTTTCGACGACCTGACGCAGATCCTGCGCGAGGATTTCGAGCTCCCCAGCCTCGAAGACCTCCAGGAGAGGGCCGACACCTTCAACTGACGGGAACATCCGAAGCGGATTCGGCGTAGATGTAGGTAGACACGATGAATCGAACCCGGTTGGGACTGGTTCTTCTCGGTGCGGCGGCGCTACTGCTGCGTCTGCTCGTGCTCCTCGATATCGGCGACGCGCCGATCCTCCAGGAAGAGGCGACCGGCTGGGATGTCGGGTTGCTCGTCGCGAAGAGCCTGATGGGCCTCGTCTTCCTCGCCTGTGGCGCGCTGGTTCTGGCGCGCACGAGCAACAAGCGCTCGGCGGTCTTCGTGCTCTACGCCTTCTGCGCAGCGATCCACTGGGGCGGGCCGCTCGGCGTGGCCTCGGAGCCGTTGCAGCTGGCGATCTGGTTCGCGTACTTCACGGTCAGCGCGATGCTCGCCGAGGCGGCCTTCCTGCACTTCACCCTCGTCTTCCCTGAGCCGTGGCCGTGGGCACCGCGCCACGCGACGCGGTTCCTGATCTATCTGCCCGTCGCGCTCGGCGTGGTCGCCGCCACTCTGGCGGTGATGCTGGCTCCGGACCCAGCCGCGGAAGGGTGGCACGACAAGTTCTTCATCCTCGAGTTCGTGCAGGCGAACCTCTTCGCGCTGGCCGGACTGGTGATCCTGCTCATGCGCTACCTGAGGGCACGCCCGGTGGACGGTCCCAGAGGGCTCACCGGACCACTGACGAGCGGCTGCTGGGTCGCCGTCCTGCCCTGGGTGATCGCCATGCTGCTGGAAGGTGCGGGAGTCGCCGTACCGGGTGGGTCCGACAGCTATGTGCTGTTCTTCGTGATCACGCCGATCGTCTGCACGTGGGCGATCCTGAAGCACCAGCCGACGATCTCGATCCCGAGGTGAACCACCTCCCGCGGGACGGGGGTCTCCCGGACTGAAGCGGACGGTCTCCCGTCGTTCCGAGGGCATGGCGTGCCGGCCGTTGTCCCAATGATCACCAACGGCCGGCAGAGGCGCCGGCCGCTTCAGAAGAACCTCGGCCGAAACGGCCGTTGTCCCCATCGATCACCCACGGCCGGCAGGGGCGCCGGCCGCTTCAGGAGGTGTCGGAGGACTCGCGACGGGGACGGCCTCAGGCGAGCTTCTTGAAGACCTTCAGGATTCCCTGGTCCCAGCCGATCCGATGGGTGATCCCGGAGCCCTTGGGGATCTTGTCCTTGTTGTCCTGGTACCAGTCGTAGGCACGCACCAGGGTCTCGGAGTTGGAGTAGCGCGGCTGCCAGCCGAGCTTCTCCTTGGCTCGGTCGATCGAGACGAACGAGTCCTTGTCGGCCGTCCCGTAGACCCACTTGTAGAGCGGGCTCATCTTGAGCTTCTCGGCGATCGCGAGGACGGTCTTGACGAGTGGCGCCGGCGTTCCCATCACCCGGGCACCGTTGCCGGCGTGCTCGCACAGCACGGTTAGGTCCTCTCGGACCGTGTCGAAGCGCTCGGCGCCGATGTTGAACGTGTCGTTGGCCACCTCGGAGGGAGCCGTCAGGGTCAGGTGGATCGCCTCGACCAGGTCGGCGACATCGAGCAACTGATAGCGGTTGTTGCCGTTGCCGATGACGGGAATCCTGACGCCCGAATCGACCCAGTCGAAGAGGATCTCGAAGACGCCGAGTCGCGCGGGACCGATGAAGGTCTTCGGTCGCACCACTGCCACCACCATCCCGTCGGCGGCGGCGCGATAGCGCTCGCAGACCTTCTCGGCTTCGATCTTGCTCTCGCCGTAGGCCCCGACGCCGACCATCGGGTCGGTCTCCTCGATCGGGTGCTTGATCGGCACGCCGTAGACCGCGGTGCTCGAGATGTGGCAGAAGCGACGGATGCCGAGGTCGCGGCAAGCCGACAGCACGTTCTCGGTGCCGACGATATTGGTGGTCATGATCTGCTCTTTCTTCCACAACGGAAGAGCAGCCGCGGTATGGATCACCGCGTCGCAACCCTCGAGCCCCTTCTTGACGCCGTCGAGCTCGCGCACATCGCAGCGCACGAACTCCGGCACCTCCCCCTCGAAGTCCTCCTCGATCAGGGGTGCGATGTCAAGCACGCGGATGGAGTGACCCTGTGCCTGCAGATCGAGCGCCAGATGGAGGCCCAGGAATCCGGACCCGCCGGTAATCGCGATCTTCATGTTCGATCTCCTGGTAAACCCGCTCAGGTGGCCTCGATGCGCTCGAGCCCTCCCATGTACGGGCGAAGTACGGTCGGAACGACAACGCTGCCGTCAGCCTGCTGGTAGTTCTCGAGTATGGCGACGAGAGCTCTTCCGGCCGCCAGGCCCGAGCCGTTCAGGGTGTGAACGAAACGGGGCTTGCCTCCGTCGGCCGGGCGATAGCGGATGTTGGCTCGACGCGCCTGGAAAGCCTCGGTGTTCGAGCACGACGAGATCTCCCGGTAGGCCTGCTGTCCGGGCAGCCAGACCTCGAGATCGTAGGTCTTCGCCGCGGAGAAGCTGGCATCGCCGCTCGATAGCGTCACCACGCGGTAGGGCAGCTCGAGCATCTGGAGGATCGTCTCGGCGTGCGAGGTGAGCTCCTCGAGCGCCTGGTAACTCTCTTCCGGCCTGCTGAACCAGACCAGCTCGACCTTGTTGAACTGATGCTGCCGGATGAGGCCGCGTACGTCCTTGCCGTAGGAGCCGGCCTCGGCCCGGAAGCAGGGCGTGAAGCCGACGTAGCGCAACGGCAGCTCGGAGTCGTCGAGAATCTCGCCCCGGCGCAGATTGATCAGCGGCACCTCCGCCGTCGGGATCATGTAGAAGCGACTGTCGGCGAGATGGAACAGGTCCTCGCCGAACTTCGGTAGCTGTCCGGTGCCGACGAGCGCCTCCTCGTTGACGATGAACGGCGGCAGGACCTCGAGATAGCCGTGCTCGCCGGTCTGCACTTCGAGCATGAAGTTGACCAATGCGCGCTCCAGGCGGGCCCCGGCGCCGAACGACGCGGCGAACCGCGCGCCCGCCACTTTCGCCGCACGCTCGAAGTCGAGGATGCCCAGCCGGGGTCCGATGTCCCAGTGGTTCTCGGGCTCGAAGTCGAAGTCGCGAAGCTCGCCGACGCGACGCTCTTCGCGGTTGGCCGCCTCGTCCTCCCCCACCGGTGTCGACTCGTGGGGAAGATTCGGCATGGAGAGCTCGATGTCGCTCAGGCTCTGCTCGAGACCGGCGACCTCACCCTCGAGGGCCTCGATGCGCCCCTTGAGCTCACCCATCGACGCGATGACCTCGGAGGCGTCACCGCCCTGGCTCTTGACGCGACCGATCTCCTTGCTGGTCTCGTTGCGTTGCCTCTTGAGCTCTTCGACCTCGACGAGCTTCGAGCGGCGCGATGCGTCCGCGACACACCACTCCTCGTACTGCGCCAGGTCGAACCCGCGCGCTTCGAGGCCGGTGCGGACCACATCCGGATGCTCACGAAGAAGCTCCCTTGCCAGCATGACGGCGGGGAGCATAGCACCGCTGGCTATGGCATTCTGTGCAGCGCCGGTCCACTCTGGTCCCGGCCGGAAGACGAGCCGCGGCCGAAACGGGAAGCCCGCTCTACTACGCTGTCGCGGCGCGCCCCTGGCGAAGCGACGGGCCGGCCGGGGGAGCGTCTCAGCCGGAGCCCGAAAGCGGCAGGGATCCGTCGAGAAGAGCCACGGTCGCGGCCACCGCCTGAGCGAGCGAGAGCTCGTCCGCGACCCCGCGCCCGGCGATGTCGAACGCGGTGCCGTGATCCACCGAGGTGCGCACGAAAGGCAGGCCGAGCGTCCAGTTCACCGAGCCACCGAAGCTCGCCGTCTTGACCGCGATGAGACCCTGGTCGTGGTAGAGCGCGAGCACCCAGTCGAAGGTCCCGTCGAGGGCGCGGGCGAAGACCGAGTCCGGGCTCTCCGGTCCGTGGACGTCGAGTCCCTCGGCACGGGCCCGGTCGATCGCCGGTGTCACGACGGCGGCGTCCTCCGCGCCGAGAAGACCCCCTTCGCCGGCATGGGGGTTGATTCCGGGCACGGCGATGCGGCCCGGTGCGTGGCGCGCCAGGCACGAGACCGCGTCGAAGATCGCCTCCGACGTCAGCCCGCCGACCGCCGTCAAGAGGGGCTGGTGAACCGTGACGAGGGCGACCTGGAGCGTGCCGGCGAGAAAGGTCATCAGGTAGTCGCGACCGTAGCGTTCGAGCCCGCTGCGCCCGGCCAGGTAGTCGGTATGGCCGCGAAAGTCGGGCAGATGGTGCCGCGCGATCGACGCCTTCGCCACCGGAGCCGTGACCAGCGCGTCGCCGAGCCCGTCGCGAACGATGTCGAGCGCCGTGTCGAGGGCCGCGACCGCGGCCGCCGCATCGGCAGGCCCCGACTCGCCCGGCACGACCTCCCGTCTCTCGCCGACCGGGTCGAGAACGAAGATCCTCCCGTTCCCGGTGAGAAGCTCCTCGCGCGAGGGCGCGCTCGAAACGAACGCAAGACGGTCCCACTCGAGACCCGGAAGCGTGTCGCGCAGTGCCTCCATGGCGGCGCGCTCGGCGATGACCAGAGGTACCCAGGTCGTCGCCGGGGATCGCCCCAGCACCAGCTTGGCGATGATCTCCGGCCCGATACCGGCCGGGTCACCCTGTGTCAGCGCGAGGACCCGGGGTCCCGCGGTCGAGGCCACCGGATCAGGAGCCCGTGGTCTTGCGCTGCCGACGACGCTGCTTCTTGAGCTCCTCTTCCTTGAACATGTAGCGGATGTTGTGCTTGAGGATCATCAAGTTGGGCTCGCGCTGTCGGTTGAGCTTCAGGGAGTTCTTGTCGTACCACTCGATCGTCCCACGCAGCTCGTCGCCGGTCGTCAGAACCACGACCATCGGAGTCCGAGCGGCCATCTGCTTGAGGTAGTAGAACTCCTCGGCGTTGGTTTGCTCGGGTGGACTCTGCTTGCGCCTCACCGAGCGCGAAGCGTCCTTGCGAACCTCCGGCCGGATCAGCTTTCGGTTTCCCATCGTCATCTGCTTGCCGAGGCTTCGCCTCGCCCCCTTCTCTTCTTCTTCGGTGCTTCGTACTGATCGTTTTCGTACGCCAGGCAGCAGAGCAATCGGCCGCACTGCCCCGAGATCTTGGACGGATTGAGGCTCAGGCTCTGGCGTTTTGCCATCTGGATCGAGATCGGCCGGAAGTCCTTCATCCAACTCGAGCAGCACAGCGTCCTGCCGCAGACACCGATGCCTCCGACCAACCCGGCCTCGTCGCGGGCCCCTACCTGCACCATCCGGATGCGCACCTTGAACCGTCGCGAGACGTCCTTGACCAGGCGCCGGAAATCGACCCTGTTCTCGGCGGTGAAGTAGATCTTGGCTCGCCGCGCGTCGAGGGTGTACTCGACCTTGGAGATCTTCATGTCGAGCTCGAGCTCACGCGAACGCTCGCGGCAGTACCTCTTGGTAGCCAGCTCCTGGCCGACCTTCTCCTCGTGGGCGCGGCGATCCTCCTCCGTCACCAGACGGAGAATCGGCTGCGCGCTCGACTTCTGGCAGGGCTTGAACACCGGCATCGGGGACTTGGCGACGGTTCCGTACGCCGGACCCCCGTCGGTGTCGACGATCACCTGGTCGCCCTGCGCATAGATCGCAGCTCCGCTCGCGCAGAGAGTCAGGTTGGTCTCTTCAGCGAAACGCACCCCGACGTAGCTGTCCTCGACAGCCGTCGAAAGCCCTTTGAAAGCACAGCCTTCACATCCAGACATTCGATGCTCTCAGATGCATGATCAATACCAGGACAGGCCGTCGATCGGCCTGATCCGACAACTTCCGCTTCCTGTGGTAGAGCGCTGCGACGAGGCGACTGAGGTCATTATGGCAACCGCCCATAGGGGTGTCAACGGCGCCAGAAGAACCCCGCGAGAGCGCCGGAAAGGCCCTCTCAGGAGGCTCTTTGACCTCTCAATCGGCGGCCGACGCCGCCTCGACGACCCGCCGACCGATGTCGCGCCGCATGTACCGATGCGGCCAACGGATCAGAGCCGCCGCATCGTATGTACGACGCAGGGCCTGACGCAGATCCGTGCCCGTCGCGCAGACATTGAGCACCCGTCCGCCGGCGGTGATGATGCTTCCGTCCGCGTCCGTGGCGGTCCCGGCGTGGAAGACCTCGACGCCATCGAGCTCGTCGATGGCCGTCAGGCCCTCGATCACCTCCCCGGTAACCGATTTGCCCGGGTAGCCGTCCGCGGCGAGCACGACACAGGCCGATGCCGCCTTGCGGAAGTGGAACCGATCGACGCCGAAATCGCCGTCGGCCCCGGCGGCGAGCACCGGCAGGAGATCGTCCTCCATGCGGAGCATCAAGGGCTGGGTCTCCGGGTCGCCCATGCGGACGTTGAACTCGAGCACCCTGATGCCCTTCGGCGTCAGCACGAGTCCCGCATAGAGAAAGCCCCGGAAGGGGCGGTTGATCCGCTCCATGCCCGCCACCACCGGATGCATGATCTCCTCCATCACCAGCGCACCCATCTTGACCACGTCGTCGCGTCCGCGGAACGAAGCGATTCCGGCGGGGCTGTGCGCGCCCATGCCGCCGGTGTTCGGCCCCTGATCGTCCTCACCGATGCGCTTGTAGTCCTTGCTCGAGGCGAGCGGCAGAATCCGGGTGCCGTCACACAGCGCGATGAACGAGACCTCCTCACCCTCGAGAAACTCCTCGACCACCACTCGATCGCCGGCCCGCCCGAAGCGGCGCTGACCGAAGAAGATGTCGAGGGCCTGGTCGAGCTCCTTGCGATCGCGGGGAATCAGCACCCCCTTGCCGGCGGCGAGACCGTCGGCCTTGAGCACCAGCGGGAAGCCGAACCGCTTGGCCACCTGGAGCGCCGAGCGACGATCGTGGGCGATCTCGAACGGTGCCGTCGGTACGCCACTCGACGCCATCAACTCCTTGGCGAAGACCTTGCTGCCCTCGAGCTCGGCGGCCTGACTGGTCGGACCGAAGACTCGCAGGCCGGCGGCGGTGAACTCCTCGACGATGCCGAGCACCAGCGGCAACTCCGCCCCGACGATGGTGAGGTCGATCTGCTTGGCGGCGGCGAACTCGCCGAGGCGCTGGATCTCGTCGGCCCGGATCGGCACCGTCTCGGCGACGCGCGTGATCCCTGGATTTCCCGGGGCGCAGTAGAGCTTCGTCAGCTCGGGACTCTGCGACAGCTTCCAGCACATCGCGTGCTCCCGACCACCGCTACCGATCACCAGTACCTTCATATGTGCATTCCCTTCACATCGGTCGATGCCGCCGACAAGGTCGTAATGGCCATCATCTCGAGGATGTCGTCCACCGAGCAGCCGCGCGACAGGTCGTTGACCGGGTGGGCGAGACCCTGGAGCAGCGGACCGAGAGCCCGAGCCCCGGCCAGCCGCTCCGTCAGTTTGTAGGCGATGTTGCCCGCGTTCAAGTCCGGAAAGACCAGGACGTTCGCCGAGCCCGCGAGCGGACTGTCCGGCGCCTTGCGCAGGGCGATCTCGGGCACCAGAGCCGCGTCGCCCTGGAGCTCGCCGTCGAAGGCGAAGCCGACCCCACGGTCGGTGAGGATGCGGCACGCCTCGCGCACCTTGTCCACCGCGGGGTGCGTGGCGCTCCCCTTGGTCGAGAAGGAGAGAAGAGCGACCCGCGGGTCCTCGCCCAGCAGGTGCTCGCAGCTCGCGGCGGCCGCGATGGCGATGTCGGCTAGAGTCTCGGCGTCCGGATCGGGCACGACACCGCAGTCGCTGTAGATCAGCCCCTTGCCCGTGGGCATGATCATCATGAAGCACGACGAAACGGTCGACAGGCCGGGCTCCGGACCGATCGTGCGGAGCGCGGCGCGCAGGACCGCCGAGGTCGGCTCCACCGCGCCGACCACCGCGCCGTCGGCCCGGCCGGTCGCCACCAGGAGGCAGGCGAAATGGAGCCGGTCGTCGATCAACGTCTCGGCCTCGGCAGGATCTCTGCCGAAGGACTCGAGTCTCGCCGCCAGGTACTCCACCAGAGCCGGCCGCTCGTCGTAGGTCTGCGGAGAGTAGGTCGGAATACCGCTGCCTTCGTGGGGACCGCCGACCAGGACCGGCCTGCAGAACCCCTCCCTCTGCGCGCGCCGGGCGGCCTCGAAGACGCGATCGTCATCGGGCTCGGCAAGAGCGATAGTGACGGGCTCATCCGGCTCCAGGGCGCGGGCGTGTGGCAGTGGGTTGATCATGCGAGTCGACGACCGGCCGGCTGTCGTTCCTGGATCGCCACACGCTCCACCGACGCCGGATCGGCGCCGGCCAGGCGCACGGCCGCGTTCTCGACCTCGTCGATCACGTAGTCGGGCGTCGAAGCCCCGGCCGTCACGCCGATCACCGAGACGCCCTCCAGCCATTCCGGCCTCAGGTCGTCCGGCCCCTGGATCAGGTGGGACGGCTTCGCCTCACGGCAGATCTCCCAGAGGTGCCGGGTGTTGGCGCTCGCCCTGCCGCCGATCACCAGGACCAGGTCGATCTCGGGATCGGCGGTGAGAGCCCGGGCGGCGTCCTGATTCTCTTTCGTCGCGTAGCAGACCGTATCGGCCCGCCTGGCGCCCGGGCAGCGCGATTCGATGTAGCGCGTCACGTCCTCGTAGTCGTCGGCGTTGAGCGTCGTCTGATAGAGGATCTTGACCCTCGGATAGGCGCTCCAGTCGATGGCCGCGGCCTCTTCGACGGTGGCCAGCACGTGGTAGGTCGAGGGATCGCGATCGTGCGTGTAGCCGACGACCTCACGATGATCCGGATGTCCGATGAAAACCAGGTGGTCGCCCTCCTCGACGGCCCGATCGGCCTCCTCATGTACGTCGTAGACGAACGGACAGGTGGTATCGAGGATCTCCAGTCCGCGACGCTCGGCGGCCTCGTGGTAGGAAGGCGGCACGCCGTGGGCCGAGAAGACGATGGTCCCGGCCTCGGCCTCGTCGAGCGCGTCGACCGTCGGTACGCCGAGCGACTCCATCTCCTCGACCACACGCTCGTTGTGCACGACCTGGCCGAGAATCTGCCCGACCCGACCACCCTCCGCGACGAACGCCTTCACCTTCCTGTCGGCGATGCGTACCCCGGCGCAGAAGCCGTATTTCTCAGCCCTGACGATCTTCACCCGGATCCTCGTTGGAGGCTCCCTACGGAGCCATCTCGCAACGCGACGGCGCCGCCGCGAGGGGATCGAATGTTAGCAGGACCGACGTGCCCCGGCGGCACCGTCCGGAGGCGCCGATCTCACCGGGTCAGCACGTGGTAGATGACGTAGAGCCACGACAGGACTCCGTGGAAGACGGCCCAGAGGACCGAGGCGTTCTTCGACCATGAGATGACCATGGCCAGAGCGGTTCCCATGCTGATCCCCGAACGGACGAACTCTCTACTCGCCGACATCTCTCCCCCCTTTCAGGGCTTGCACCAACTCGATCAGCCGCGGTCGCCGAGCGCGTATCGCAGCACATCCACATAGTCGATCACCAGCGACAGACCGTTCGTCGCCAACAGGATTCTGACCCAGCTCTCGAACAACGGTGGGCCGACCAGATTGCGCAGACGCCGGTAGAGGTAGATCACCAGCGGTGTCCAGTAGATGATGTGGGCGAGTCCCAGCAGCCGGTTGTAGCCGTTGACCTCATAGAGAACCGACATGGTGGCGAAGCTGGCGATGAAAGCGGCCAGGGTCCAACGGGCCTCGATCTCGGACAGAAAGAGGGCACTCGCCATGTTGATGGCGCCGAGCCAGCCGATCCAGGCGAGGAGCCACCAGGGCTCGGCGAGGATCTCTCCCACCATCATGGTGAGATCTCCCGTTCGTCAGGAACGACGATCGCGAGCAGGAGCTGGTCCATGACGCGCCCCCTCTTCACGACCGCCGAGCGCATGCGGCCTTCGAGCGAGTAACCGGCCTTCTCGAGCACCTTGACCGAGGCCGGGTTGGCCTCGAAGACCAGTGCGTAGATCCTCAGCAGACCCAGGTTGGCGAAGGCCCAATCGGTGAGGACGCTGACCGCCTCCGTGGCGATGCCCCTGCCCCAGTAGTCCTCGCCGAGCCAGTAACCGATCTCCGCCGACTGACGGTAGACGTCGTCCCCCACATGGAGCCCGATGGTACCGACGAGCTCCCCGTCCACGGCTATCGCGAAGTTGGTCTCGGGCTCCTGTTGCATCGCTACCGCAAGCCACTCCCGGCCATCCCGCTCGGTGTAGGGGTGCGGGAACCGGTCGCGGAGATTCTCCGCCACGCGCGGATTGTTCGCGTGACGGATCAGCGACCGGAGGTCGGCATGGCGGTAGCTGCGGATCTCGAATCCGGGACGAACGATCTGCATGTCGAGGCGGACGCGACCGGGACGGGAACGGTACGCCCGAGGTAGGTACGCGCCTCGCCGGATTCTAGCCTGACCTCCGCCTCCACACCGGGCAGCCGGGGAATCCGGCGGCTCGCTACGGAGCCTGATGAATGGTGCAGGCTAGGGCAGAGGCGACTCGACGAATCGTCGCGATTCGTCCGCCAGCTCGGCCATCACCTCGTCCTCGCTGCGACCGGAGCGCTTGAGCACCCCGAAGGAATGGTCCCCGCCGTCGACGACGTGGAGTCGAGCCGCCACGCCAAGGCCGTCACAGACCGGCTCGAGCAGCTCGAGGTCGGCCAGCCGATCCCGGGTTCCCTGAAGGAAGAGCATCGGAAGGTCGACCAGTCCCAGATGCTCCGCCCGTTCGACGCCCAGCTTTCCGGCCGGATGCAGCGGAAACCCGAAAAAAATCAATCCGGTGACCCCTTCGAGCGGTTCCATGGACGCCGCCAGCGAGGTCATCCGCCCACCCATCGACTTCCCGCCGGCGAACAGCGGCAGGTCCGGTGCCAGTCTACGGGCCTCGGCCACGGCCGACCGCACGGTCGCCAGGAGCTTCGGTTGGTAGTCCGGGCGGCGACTGCCGGCCTCCATGTAGGGGAATTGGTAGCGCAAGGTCGCGACCGACCGACGACCGAGCTCCCTGGCCATCCGCTCCATGAACGGATGGCGCATCCCCGCCCCCGCACCGTGCGCGAAGAGCAGCAACCACCGCGCGTCGTCCGGACGCACGAGCAGGCCCGAGACCTCGCCCGAGCTACGACTCGCCTCGAACCGGATCAGTTCACCCGAGATGTCCGACCGCATGGCCCGGGCAGTATAGGTGACCCGGCCCGGCCGATCGGACCGGCGGGCGCTTTCGGCTGCCGGAGCACCGGCGACCACGGGAACACCGGCCGGCTCGAGGGACAGTCCCAGGAGCCGGCCGGTCCCCCGGAGAACCCGGTCAGCTGTACTCCACCCACCACCGCCGCATGACACCCGGCGGCAACTCCCCTTCGAGGGGACGGAGATGCTCGAGCTCCTTGTTGAGGCAGGCGAGGAGAGCGAAATGGATGGCCTGGCTCTGTTCTCTGGTGAGATCGCCGTCGAGCGCCGCCTCGTAGGCGCGCCAATGTCGGGCGACGCCGTCGGAGACCACGTCGAGAACCGCCGATGCCACAGCCCCGCTCAGGTCTGAGGCCTCCCGGCTGACCTCCGGAGCCGCCAGGGCCTCTTGCCGGGCACAGGCAGCCGTGCGGTGGGCGACACTCGGGTCCCCCACCGCGAACCAACACTCGAGCGCCTGCGAGGCGGCCGTGACGATGCCTACGATCTTCTCGGCGGATTCCATACGTCCTCTCCACCGACCTATGACGGGTCCGGCGGGATTCGTTACAGAGAACTCGACAAAGCCTCGAGACTCACACCGACCGAGCGCAACGCAGGAGATACCGGTAGATCCGGCGGCGCAGGAGGAGGCTGGTGAACAAAGCAGGCTAGACGACTTCCCAGCGGCGGGCGAGGCGGCGGGCGACGACGAAGAGAACGACGGCCAGAGTCGAGAGCACGGCCACCTCGAGCGCGATGCTCGACAGCATTCCGGCCAGTCCCGTGTCCGGATCGGCGTACCAGAAGACATCGAGAAAGCCGTCGAGGGCCCAACCGTTGAGGGTGAACCTGGAGACGGTCTGCATGAAGTCCGGCATGATGAAGCGGGGCATCATGCTGCCGCCGAGTGCCGACATCACCAGAACGACGATGGTCGAAAGTCCCCCGAGCTGAGCGCGGCTCCTGCAGGCGGCCGCCAGCACCAGACCGAAGCTCGCCGCCGCCGCTGCGGTAGCGGCGCCGACCGCCAGGACTCCGGCCACGCGTTCGGGAGTCCAGAGATCCAGACCGAACACCGCCCAGCCCCAGACGAACATCAGCAGAACCTGAACGAGGCCCAGAACCGTGAAGAACATCCAACGGCTGCCGAGCAGGGCCGACATCGTCACGTTCGAGATCAGCAGCCGCTCCAGGGTGCCCCGCTCCTCCTCCTCCAGAAGACCCCCCGCGGCGCCGGTCATCGAAAAGAGCAGGAACATCACACCGATTCCGGCCGCGTAGTAGGCGATCATCTCCGGGCCGTCATCGTCGTCCCCGTCCTCCTGGGCCGCCGTGGCGTCGACGGAGATGAGACCGGGAATCTCCCCGCCACCGGGCACCTCTCCGGAGTCCATGAACGACCTGGCGAGCGCCATCGCCTTCTCCTGCTCGGGCGTGAGGCCGCCGCCGAACTGCTCGAGCATCCCCATCCCACCCTCCATCAGGACGCCGGGAGAGCTCTGGAAGGACGCCGCCTGGAGGAGCCCCGAGACCGTGAACTGAGCCATCGGGTTGGCGGCGTCGTAGATCAGCTCCACCGTCGGCGGCTCGCCGGTGAACTGTCCGAACCCATCGGACAGCCCGACGGGCAGGACGATCGCGGCGTCAGCCTCCCCCTGGCGGACCGTATCGAAGGCGCCATCGCGTCCCCACGGCTCTCCGGACGGATCGACCTCGACCATCGTGATCGCCTCCTGCGCACCGAGCGAGGCCGCCAGGTCGCGACTCACCTCACTGTCGTCGAGATCGACGAGCAGCACGCGCAGGTCGACGCTCTCCATCGAGCCACCCCCGGCGTTCGAGAGGACCATCGCGAAGATCGAGAAGAAGACGATCGGGAGCGCGAAGGTCAGAAACAGCGCCGCCCGGTCGCGCTTCAGGCTGATCCAGCCGACGCGAAGCAGGGTCGAGATCATTCGCGCAACTCCCTTCCGGTCAGGTGGAGGAAGACAGCCTGCAGCGAGGGCGCCTCGATCTCGAGGTCGACGACTTCGTGCCCAGCCCGTTCGAGCTCCTGCAGAAGCGGCTGAAGCTCACGCGTGACATTGGCCACCCGCCGCTCGAGTCTCCCGTCGTCGAGTCGCTCGAAGCCCTCGGGGGCGGCCGCCCCACCGGCCTCGACGATGAAGCGGATCCGGCGCTCGGTACCGATGGTGTCGACCAGCAGCTCGGAGAGCGTTCCCCCGGCGATCACCTTGCCATGGTCGATGATGACGATGCGGTCGGCGACCTGCTGCGCCTCGTCGAGCTGATGCGTCGTCAGAAGAAGGGAGGCACCCTGACCACGGAGCTCTTCGAGCATCTCCCAGATCCGCTGCCGGCTCTGCGGATCGACTCCGACCGTCGGTTCGTCGAGCAGAACCACCTTCGGATGATGGAGAACTCCGCAGGCCAGATTCAGCCGTCGCTTCATCCCGCCGGAGAACCCCTGGACCTGCTCGCGCCGGCGATCGGCCAGAGCGGTCCAGCCGAGCGCCCAGTCGACCCTCTCGTCGAGACTGTCCGGCGCCACACCGTTGAGCGCTCCCCAGGCGCGAAGATTCTCGGCCGCCGTCAGCAGGGGGAAGAGCGCCACCTCCTGGGGAACGATACCGAGATGACGCCGCGCGTCACAGTCGCCGTTGAGAGTCTCCCCGAGCAGCACCACCCGTCCCGCGTCCAGGCGCATACGCCCGGCGATCGTACGCACGAGAGTGGTCTTGCCGGCTCCGTTCGGGCCCAGCAGCGCCAGCCACTCACCCTCGCCGAGCGCCAGGTCGGCCCCAGCGAGAGCCTCGGTCGAGCCGAAGCGCTTCGCCGCGCCTTCCACTGTCAGGACACTCGTCACTCGCCCACCCCCTCGACGGTCTGTTTCGACATCACGGATCATCCTACGGCGGTGTCGATCTCGGGTTCGCCAGAATCGGTGAGTGACCGATCCGGGCCGGTCAATGCCCTTCCCACGGTCGCGCCGGTCGGCGGCCATCGGGGGCCTACCGTACTCGACGGTCCGGCTAGAATGGCAACGGTGCAACGCAACCCAGGTCGGCTGTGGCGCGTGAGTCTTCTCGCGGCGGTCTTCGCCGTCACCGGTGCGGCTCACGGTACCGAGGAGCGACCGGCGGTCGTTCTCCACAACCCCTTGCCCGCCTACCCGATCGAGGCCGCAGGAAGCGACATCGTCCCCGAGGCGACGCTCCGGGTCGAGGTCGACGCGGTAGGCAAGGTGGCCGCGGTCGAGGTTCTGCGCCTCGCTCCCTCGAGCGAGCTCGATGACGCTTTCGAGCGATCCCTGAAGGAGACGCTGTCGCAATGGCGGTTCGCGCCGCGCCTGGAACAGGGACAGCCCGTGCCGACCGAGCTCCAGTGGACGACCGAGTTCCTGCCGGACGTTGACAGTTCGGACCCGCTGCTGATCGGCGGCGACTACTGGGATCTCATCCTGGGAGGTCAGGCCCGCCACGGCAGCTCACTGCTGGCACTCCCCCACGACCAACGGGTCAAGCTCCTCACGAGCGGCGTGCGGGCGGGACTGCAAGCGTTCGGCGGCGAGACACCGAGCGAGCGGAGCACCGACTGGTTCGTCGTGCGGACGAACGCGGGAGCCGAGGTGGCGGAATCCGTGAGCAACAATCTGGAAGCGGTCTACGGCGTCCTGTACGGCCTCTTCGGGGAGTCGATCCCTCTTCAGTCGGAGAGGCTCAAGGTCCAGGTCTTCGTCTTCAGGGATCAGGCCTCCCTGGGGCGGCTCCAGATGGCGACGCGGTTCTACGAGTCCTCCCCACCGGGCTTCTACAGCCACCTGGGCCTGATCGGAATGCACCTGCAGCTCAGTTCGTCAGACGAAGCGATGGCCCTGCTGCTGCACGAAGGAACCCATGCCTTCGTCGATCGGCACATCGTCCGCCCCGGTGTCGAACTGACCTACTGGCTGGCCGAGGGTCTGGCCGAGTACATCGCGAACTCGACCATCAAGAGACGCCAGCTGGTTCCGGGGAAGGTGAGTCGAGCCCGCAGGGCGGAGGTGCGCATGGTTCAGGGTGGCCTCAGGATCGCACGCTGGGATCCCAGGACTCAGTTGACGCTGGCGCAGATCAAGCGCTCCGCCCGACAGGGCGAGGCGCTCTCGCTCGAGAAGATGCTCGCGTCCGATCTCGCCGACTTCGTCGGAGAGCAGCTCGGTCTCTACTACGGAATGTCCTGGATGCTCGTCCACTACCTGCGCCACGGTCGGGAGTCGTGGGCGGATGACGAGTTCCCCAGACTGCTGCTCTACATGGGAGAGGGATACCCGGCGACCGCCGCCTTCGAGACGGTCTACGACACCGAGATCGCGGCCCTCGAGGAGGACTTCCGCCGCTACATCGCCGACTTCTAGGCGGCTAGTCTTTCCCCCGCAGCCGGTCGTACTCCCTCATGGCGGTTGTCGCTTTGTCCCGCTCGCCGATCTCGAGGTAGCACTTCGACAGGTAGTAGTAGTCCACCACTCGACTCGGATCGAGCGCCAGCGCCGCCTCCAGCGCGACGACCGCCTCCGTGCAGCGTCCGAGCTGGCGCAGTCCGGTTCCGAGATGGGAGTAGGACTCCGGTCGCTGTTCGTTGATCGCCACCGCTTGCTCGAAACAGCGCACGGTCTCGTCCCACTTCTCGAGGCGCAGCGCCGCCAGACCGAGATTGAACCAGGCCGCCTCCTGATCCTCGAAGTGGGGGATGGCGCGCGACAGCAGCTCGAAGGCCCGCTGATCGTCACCGGCGGTGAGGTAGTCGACACCCTGAGCCAGCAGGGCGCCGGGCTCGGTCTCCTCCTCCAGCTGTCGGTCGATCTCGGCCTCGCGCGCGAGCCGCTCCTCTTCCGAGCTGAACAGGGTCGCGAGCGTCTGTGAGGCTTCGAGGTTGTCGGGCCACTCGTCGTGGATGATTCGCCACAGCGACTCGGACCGCTCGAGATCTCCGGCGTCGTAGAGGTCCCAGGCGAGCTGACGCAGGAGCCTGGCGAGGGCCAGCATGTCACCCTCCAGAGCCTGCGCTCGGAGACGCTCGACCTCCCGCAGAACCCTCTCGCCCTGACCGGCCTTGCCCAGAAGCTCGAGGTAGATCCCGATCAACGCCGGCCCATACCTGGCATCGCCCACCAGCGGCTCCACCAGGTCGAGAGCCGCCTGCCAACGGCCGCGCTCCTGATCCAGACGAACCGCCTGCGAGACCGCGAAATAGGTGGGCTCGATGGCGATCAGCCGCCCGAGCGTCTCCCGGGCCTCTTCACGCAGCCCGAGACGCCCCTGCACGACCGCCAGGACCTCCAGGTCCTCGCGGGTCGGGTCCCCCTCGGCGCGACTCGTCAGTCCGACCAGAAGCGCCTGGGTCACCTCCTCGTCGTCGGGCATCGCGCCGAGCAGGAAGCGAGCCGTGCCGGGGGCCAGGGGATAGCTCGGATCCATCAGCCGGGCGGAGAGCGTCTTCCGCAGTTCGGCCACCCGCTCCTCGGAGAGCTCGTGGGTCTCGTGGAAGATCAGCAACTCCTGAGCCGGCAGAATCTCCGAGGGGAACCGCCCCTCCGCCTCCTCGAGCAGCTCGAGCGCCCGGTCCAGGTCGCCGTCACCCTCCGCGATCCGGGCCGAGCGGACCAGCCTCACGCACTCGGCGGGAGGCAACCGCTCGGTGACCTGGCCAGCGCCGGGAGCCGTCGCGGTCTCGGTGGACACCTGGGCTGCGACCAGCTCCGAGCCCAGCAGGCCCGACAGACCGATAGCCAGGAGTCTTCGACCGACCATGGGAACTCCGCGCGAAGGCGCTCCTTGGAGGATACCGCTTCGATCGGATCGCCGCCCGCAAGGGCGAGCGCCACTCCCGGACCTGCTCGGCGTGACCCCTCGTCGCGCTGGCGGGCTAGTCGAGCTCCCGCCAGCTCCGCCCGTCCCACGCCCACATGTCGCCGAGCGCGACCTGCTCCCGCCCTTCGTAGGTCTTGCCGCCGTAGAGAACGACCGATCGCCGCTTTCCGTCCCAGGCAAGCTGGCTGCTGTGGCGCGGCGTCGGTCCCTGCTCGGCAAGCGTCTCGGGTGACCCGCCCGAGAGCCGGAATGTCCGGTCGAGCGCC
Source organism: Candidatus Multivoradales bacterium (assembly GCA_965223875.1). Classification (GTDB taxonomy): domain Bacteria; phylum Acidobacteriota; class Thermoanaerobaculia; order Multivoradales; family JAHEKO01; genus CBDCXS01. Next base: position 2,633,020 of record OZ245024.1, read on the forward strand.
TGATAGCGATAGTTCTTGCCACCAAAGCCGGTCACCTGGCGCCGCACCGGATCCCAGATCATCGAATGGTGATCGATCGAGGAGTTCTCGTAGGGAGCGCTCGCGGCTCGCCAGGCTCCATCCGTCCACTCCCACACGTCCGCGTACTGTCCCTCGATCCAGAGACCGCCGAACAGTACGGCGGCCTGACGCTGATGGTGAAAGGTCAGCGCGAAGGAGGCGCGCGGAGGAGGACCCGGGCCCTCCGCGAGCCGCCAGTCCCCGTCGAAGAGCCATGTCTCCCCCGAGACGCCATCGCCGGTCCAGCCGCCGAAAGCCATCAAGGTTCGCGAGGAGGGAAGGTAGACCATGCCGTGGTGATCCGCCGCAAAGCTCCCACGGGTATCCAATCGCTTCCAGGAGAGACCGTTCCACTCCCAGGTATCCATGTGTGGGCGCCGGCCTTCGGCCCGGCCACCATGCAGGATGATGGTGCCGCGCTCCTGGTGAAACGCGGCGGCGGCGAACGCTCGGGCCGGTGGCCCGGTGAGCTCGTGGCGCCGCCAGGTCTCGCCGTCCCAACTCCAGGTGTCGTCGAGATACTCGCCGGCCGCTCTCGCACCTCCGAACAGGAGCACCTCCTGACGCCCCGGGTCCCAGACGAGGGTGTGTCCCCAACGCTCGCCTGGATCGTCCTCGGCAGCGTCCTCGATCAAGCGACCATCGGCGCTCATGACGCTGGCCAGGAGAACCATCGCCAGAAACGACCTGACTGCCGTGGCCTCGCATCTGTCGATTCCCATGCTGATGTCTACGCGCCCGCTGCCGGGTCAGTTTTGGTGTGCAGGTCGCCGGTCAATCAGATCGACACGCCGGGGCTGCGACCGCGGGGTAACCTCGGCTGCCGACCCGGAGTAGAGGAAGTATGCACGGACCGTCTCTCCTCCGTGGCAAGGTCGCTCGCGCGGCGCTGGCGATGGTGATGGGTGCCGCCGGCCTTGGCGGCGGTGCCGCAGGTGCGAGCGTCGCCCTGGCGACCGAATTGCCGCCGCCGACCGGTGGTCACGCCGTCGGCACCGAAGTCCACCACCTGACCCTCCCGGGCCGGGGTACACCAGTGAAGCCTGATGGCCCTCGCCCCCTGACCATTCAGGTCTGGTACCCGGCTGTCGCGAACACCGTGGATCGACTGCCCTATCTGAGCGACCCCGTGGTCCTCGCGGCCCTGGTCGAGGAGGGCTACTACGAGCAGCCGGCGAATCGCCTGTCGACGTGGGGCTCGATAGCGACGAGCTCGTCTCGAGGCGTCACGCCCATCGACTCCGAGCTGGCACTGCCGCTGGTGGTCTTCTCGCACGGCCTGGGAGTCCTCCCCTCCAGCTATACCCTCCTTTTCGAAGGTCTGGCGAGTCGAGGCATCGTCGTCGTCGCCGTCAGCCATCCCTACGGCAGCCTCTCGCGAACCGCCTCCGGAGCGCTCATGAGCCTCCGGCAGGACACCGCAATCGCCGACGAGCCGCAGACGCTGGCCGCCTACGAGGCCGGCTGGGCGGCCGATCTGAGCGACACGCTGGACTGGCTGGTGGCCGAAGGGCTAGATGCCTGGAAGGGAGTCAGGGGTGGGCTGGAGCTCCGGCGCGTCGCTGCGATGGGCCACTCGCTGGGCGGAGCGGCGGCCTTCGAGGTCTGCCGTACCGATCCTCGCTTCGTCGCCTGCATCAACCTGGACGGCTTCTCCGAGGGTCCGGTCCGCACCGAGGGTGTCGGCGGTGCGGCCCTCTACCTGAAATCCTCTCCCGACTACTCCGCAGAGGACCACGCGGCTCGCGGCCGCACCGTGGAGCAATGGGACGAGATGGTCCGCTCGCTTCGGCCGCGGCTGCTCGAGTCCCTCGCGGCGCCCAGCTCACGCCCCTCCTACTTCGCCAGCATCCACGGAACCGGCCACATGAGCTTCACCGACGCGCCGTTCATGATGCCCGAGACCCTCAGCCGTCTCGGAGGAACCTACCTGTCTCCGGAACGGGTCCTCGAGATCGTCGTCGAGGTGACCCGGGCGTTCATTGTCGAAGAGCTGCTCGAGGAGGAGGGAACCAGCGCAGCGGATACCCTCGAAACCTACTCCGAGATCGACTGGGAGAGGGTCGATCCGTGACCTTCACTTCTTCGGCGCGTACAGATCGGTGATCGTGCCCTCGTAGACCTCCGCGGCCAGCGCCACCGTCTCCGAGAGAGTCGGGTGCGGGTGGACCGTGAGGGCCAGGTCGCCGGCCTCGGCGCCGAGCTCGATGGCCAGCGCCAGCTCGGCGATGAGATCACCGGCGCTCGGGCCGACGATGCCGGCGCCCAACACCCGATGGGTCGAGGGATCGAAGAGGATCTTGGTCATGCCGTCGGAGCGGCCCATGCCGAGGGAGCGACCGCTCGCCGACCAGGGGAAGGTACCCAACTCGTAGGCCGTTCCATCCTCCGCCGCCTGCGTCTCGGTCAGTCCCACCCAGGCGATCTCCGGATCGGTATAAGCGACGGAAGGGATGACCCGGGCATCGAAGGCGCTCTTCTCGCCGGCCGCCACCTCGGCGGCGACCTTCCCCTCGTGCGTCGCCTTGTGCGCCAGCATCGGCTGGCCGGTGAGGTCGCCGATGGCGAAGATGTGCGGAACGTTGGTGCGCTGCTGCTTGTCGACCGCGATGAATCCGCGCTCGTCGACCGCCACTCCGGCGGCCTCGCCACCGATACGGTCGCCGTTCGGGCGTCGACCCACGGCGACCAGTACGCGGTCGAAGGTCTGCGGGTCGGGCGCCTTGCCACCTTCGAAGGTCGCCACCAGACCGTCGTCGGCGGCCTCGACCGCTGCCACGCGTGTCCCCAGATGGATCTTCGCCTTGAACCGTCGCTTGAGCCGGCGCTCGAGCGGCTTGACCAGGTCGCGATCACAGCCCGGCACCAGGCCGTCGAGCATCTCGACGATGGTCAGCTCGGAGCCGAGGGAGCCGTAGACCATCGCCATCTCGAGCCCGATGATGCCGCCGCCGATGAGGAGCAGCCGCTCCGGAACGTCGGCCAGCTCCAGCGCGCCGGTGGAATCCATGACGCGGGGATCGTCCCAGGGTATCCCCGGGATCTCGACCACCCGTGAGCCGGCCGCGATGATGGCTTGCTCGAAGCCGATGGTGGTCTCCCCATCCGCTCCGTCGACCGCGAGAGTGTGTGACGAGGTGAAGCGGCCGCTGCCGCGCACCACCTCCATCTTCCGCATGCCCGCGAGGCCGGCGAGGCCCTTGGTCAGCCTCGAGACCACCCCCTCCTTGAAGGAGCGCAGTCCGTCGAGATCGACCACCGGCTCGCCGAAGGTGACTCCGTGTCTGCCGAGATCGGCGGCCTCCTCCATCACGCGACCGACGTGGAGGAGCGCCTTCGACGGAATACAGCCGACATTCAGGCAGACACCCCCGAGCGAGGGATGACGCTCGACGAGAATCACCGTCTGCCCCAGATCGGCGGCCCTGAAAGCCGCCGTGTAGCCACCGGGTCCGGCGCCGAGGACGAGCACCTGGCAGTGGAGGTCGGCGTCGACGTCCGGGACTGGCGTGGGCTCGGCGGCGACGTCACGGCCGGCAGGGGCGCCGGCCGCTTCAGGTGTCGTATCGGAGACGGCGCTGTCGGAGGAGGTCTCCTCGGCAACGGACTCTTCCGTTCCGGCCTCCGCCTCGATCGTGGCAATGAGGTCGCCCTCGTTCACCGTGGTGCCCGTCTCGAGGGCGATCTCCTTGACGGTGCCGGCCACGGTCGTCGGGACGTCCATCGACGCCTTGTCACTCTCCAGGGTCACCAGACCGTCGTCGATCGCGACTCGATCGCCGGCCGCGACGAGAATCTCGACGACGGTGACGTCGTCGACTCCTCCGAGGTCGGGAATGCGGATCTCGACCGTCACAGGAGCAGCTTCCGGATGTCCGCCAGCTCCTGGCAGAGGAATGTCGTGAATCGCACCGCCGTGGCGCCGTCGATGGCCCGATGGTCATAGGAGAACGACAGCGGCAGCATCAGGCGGGGCACGAACTCGCCACCGCCCTCATCCGGTTGCCAGACCGGCTTCATGAACGAGCGCGCGACACCCAGGATTCCGACCTCGGGGGCGTTGACGATCGGCGTGAAGGCGGTCCCGCCGATACCGCCCAGGCTGGTGATGGTGAAGCTCGCGCCCTGCAGCTGATCGAGCTTGAGCTTCCCGTCGCGGGCGGCGGCGCTGACCTCGGCGAGCTCTCGCGCGAGGTCGAAGATGCCCTTGCAGTCGACCTCCCTGATCACCGGAACGACGAGCCCATCCGGCGTATCGACCGCGACGCCGATGTTGTAGTACTTCTTGAGGATGTACTCCGAGCTCTCGACGTCGAGCGTCGAGTTGACGGTCGGAAACTCCTCGAGGGCCGAGACGACCGCCTTCATGATGAAGGCGAGAGGCGTCAGGCTGAAGCCCTCCGCCTTGGCCTTCGCCTTGTTCTCCTGGCGGAAGGCCTCGAGATCGGTGATGTCGGCCTCGTCGTGCTGGGTGACGTGGGGAACGTGGAGCCACGAGCGATGGAGATTCGGGCCGGAGAGCTTCTGGATGCGGGTCAGGGGCCGACGCTCGATCTCGCCGAACTTCGAGAAGTCCGGCTTCGGCATCTCGGGAATCTCGATGCCCGGGAGGCTGCCGGCGCCCGGTCCCGCGACCGCACCGGTGACGCCACCAGCCATGACCTGCTTGACGAATGCCAGCACATCGTCTCTGACGATGCGACCGTTGCGCCCGGTCCCCTGGACCCGCCCGAGATCGACGCCGAGCTCGCGAGCGAAGCGGCGCACGGCCGGGCCGGCGTAGGCGCGGGCGAAGGAGGCTTCGTCGATCGACGGGAGGTCAGGCGCCGCGCGAGTCGGCACCGGGCGAGTCGGCGCCGGCGCGGCAGGCGAAGGGGGCGATGGAGATGTCGCCGGGGGACGGCCGGCAGGGACGCCGGCCGCTTCAGTCTCGGTGTCGGCGGCATCGGTCCCGGAGTCCTCGGCCTCGATGACCACGATCGGGGTGCCCTCGCCCACCTTGTCGCCTTCCGAGACCTTCACCTCGGTGATCTCGCCGGCGAAGGGCGACGGCACATCCATCGAGGCCTTGTCGCTCTCCAGAGTGATCAGCGGATCGTCGACGGCGATCCGGTCGCCGACCGATACCAGAATCTCCACGACATCGACGGCATCCGTGTCGCCGATGTCGGGAACGAGGACGGTCCGCGTCGTCACACCGTCCATGGTGGCGCGGCCTCCGTGTCGATTCCGTAGCGCTCGATCACCTCCACGACCCTCTCGGCGGGAACGGCACCTTCGGCGGCAAGGGCCTCGATCGCCGCCAGCACAACGTGGTGCCGGTCGATCTCGAAAAAGCGGCGCAGGCGCTCGCGGGTGTCGCTGCGTCCGAACCCGTCGGTGCCCAGGGCGGTGAAGCGACCGGGCACCCAGGGGCGAATCTGGTCGGCGACGGAACGCATGTAGTCGGTCGAGGCGACGAACGGCCCCTTCCGATCGGCGAGACACTCGTCGACGTAGCTACGCCGCGGCTCCTCGCCCGGATGAAGTCGGTTCCAGCGCTCCACCGCCATGCCGTCACGACGCAGCTCGCTGAAGCTCGGCACGCTCCAGACGTCGGCGGCGACGCCGAAGTCGGCGCTCAGCAGTGCCGCCGCCTCGATCACCTCGCGCAGAATCGCGCCGCTGCCCATCAGCTGCACGCGCGGAGCGTCGGCGGCCGCCTCGGCGTCCTGCTGCAGCAGGTACATCCCCTTGCGGATGCCCTCCTCCACCCCCTCGGGGAGAGCCGGATGCACGTAGCTCTCGTTGACCAGGGTGATGTAGTAGAAGACGCGCTCGTTGTCGCGGTACATGCGGCGCAGGCCGTCCTGGATGATCACCGCCAGCTCGTAGCCGAACGTCGGGTCGTAGGCGATGCAGTTGGGCACCGTCGACGCGACCAGCAGGCTGTGGCCGTCCTGGTGCTGCAGCCCCTCGCCGTTGAGCGTCGTGCGGCCCGAGGTCGCCCCCATCAGGAAGCCCTTGGCCTGCATGTCGGCGGCCGCCCAGATGAAGTCGCCGATCCGCTGGAAGCCGAACATCGAGTAGAAGATGAAGAACGGCACCATGTTGACGCCGTGGTTCGAGTACGAGGTACCGGCCGCGATCCACGACGACAGGGCGCCGCCCTCGGAGATGCCCTCCTGCAGGATCTGGCCGTGCGTCTCCTCGCGGTAGTAGGCGAGCTGATCCTGGTCGACCGGCTCGTAGAGCTGACCGCCCGGAGCGTAGATCCCCACCTGGCGGAACATGCCCTCCATACCGAAGGTGCGCGCCTCGTCGGCGACGATCGGGACGATGTACTCCGAGATCGGCTTGTAGCGCGTCAGGCTCATCAGGATGCGCACGAAGCCCATGGTGGTCGACACGTCCCGGTCGTCCGAGCCCCCGGAGACCGCCTTGAAGGTGTCGAGGTCGGGTGTGTCGAGCGGCTCGATGTCGCTCGAACGCGTCGGGAAGGGGCCGCCCAGCGCCTCGCGGCGCTCGCGCAGGTAGAGGATCTCCGGCGAGTCGTCCGCCGGCCGGTAGAAGGGCAGCTCGTCGATGTCCTCGTCCGAGATCGGGATGTTGAAGCGATCGCGGAAGTGGCGCAGCGCCTCCTCGCCGAGCTTCTTCTGCTGGTGGGTGGGATTCTGGCCCTCTCCCGCCTCGCCCATGCCATAGCCCTTGATGGTCTTGGCCAGGATCACCGTCGGCTGCTCGTTGTGCACCGCCTCGTGGTAGGCGGCGAAGACCTTGGCCGGGTCGTGCCCGCCCCGTCTGAGTCGCCAGATGTCCTCGTCGGACATGTCGGCCACCAGCTCCTCGAGCTCGGGGTACTTGCCGAAGAAGTGCTCGCGGGCGTAGTCGCCGCCCTTGCCGCCGTAGGCCTGGTAGTCGCCGTCGACCGCCTCCTCCATGCGCTTGCGCAGCAGGCCGTTCGGATCCCTGGCCAGGAGCGGGTCCCAGTTCGATCCCCAGACGACCTTGATGACGCTCCAGCCGGCGCCACGGAAGACGGCCTCGAGCTCCTGGATGATCTTGCCGTTGCCCCGCACCGGCCCGTCGAGACGCTGCAGGTTGCAGTTGATGACGAAGATCAGGTTGTCGAGATTCTCCCGCCGGGCCAGCGAGATCGCGCCCAGCGACTCGGGCTCGTCCATCTCCCCGTCGCCCAGGAAGGCCCAGACCTTGCGGTCCCCGGCGTCGAGAATGCCCCGGTTGTGCAGGTACTTCAGGAACCGGGCCTGGTAGATCGCCATGATCGAGGAGAGTCCCATCGATACGGTGGCGAACTGCCAGAAGTCCGGCATCAGCCAGGGATGCGGATAGGAGGAGAGGCCTCCGCCGTCGGTCTCCTGACGGAAGCGCAGAAGCTGCTTCTCGCTGATCCGGCCCTCGAGGAAGGCGCGGGCGTAGATACCCGGCGAGCTGTGGCCCTGCATGAACACGAGGTCACCACCGTGCTCCTCGCTGCGGGCGCGGAAGAAATGGTTGAAGCCGATCTCGTAGAGGTTCGCCGCCGACTGGTAGGTGGCGATGTGGCCGCCGAGCGCGGCGTCGGTGCGATTGGCCTTGACCACCATCGCCAGGGCGTTCCAACGCACCAGCGACTTGATCCGCCGCTCGAGCGCCGGGTCGCCCATCCGGGGCGCCTCGAGGTGCGGCGGGATGGTATTGAGGTAGGCGGTCGTCGCGTTGTAGGGCAGGTAGGCGCCCCGCCGGCGGGCGCGATCGACCAGGGACTCGATCAGGAAGTGAGCCCGCTCCGGCCCGTCGCGCTCGATCACGGACTCGAGGGCGTCGAGCCACTCGTGGGTTTCCTCGGAATCGAGGTCGTCTTCAGCGAACAGGGGTCTTTCGTCTGGCATTGTAGAGATAGACGCCGAGCGTCAGAACGTCGGGCGTCTGGAAGTGAAGTGATGGGTCCGGGATTCAGCCGAGAACCGGCCGCACCAGCTGCTCGGGCGCCATTGTACTGAAGCGGTCGGTCTCCTAGCCTGCTAGCCGAGCGACTCGAGCTCATCGACCATCCGCTCGACGACGGTGAAGCCGCCGCGCCAGAACTCGGCGTCGGTCATGTCGACGTCGGTCTCCTCGAGGATCGCCTGGGGACGCGCCGAGCCGCCGTGCTCGAGGAGGCGCAGATAGCCGGGCTTGAACGCCTCGCCCTGCTCCTGGAAGCGTCGGTAGAGCGCCAGCACGAGGAGCTGGCCGAAACTGTAGGCGTAGCAGTAGAACGGCACCTGGTAGATGTGCGGCACCATCACCCACTCGCGGCTGAACTCCTCGGCGACCTCGACGCTGTCGCCGAACTGCTCCTCGAGCAGCTCGAGGTAGATGGTGTTGAGCTGCTCGGGCGAGCGACCCTCGCGAATGGCCTCGTGCGCGCGAAGCTCGAACTCGACGAAGTAGGCCTGACGCATGACCGTCGCGTAGGAGTCGTCGACCGCCGAGGCCAGGAGCTCTCGCCGGGCCTCGGTGGAGGTCTCCTCGGCGAGCAGCCGCTCCGTCAGCAGCATCTCGGCGAAGACGGAAGCCGTCTCGGCAAGCGGCAGGACCGGATGCTGGGTGAGCACCGAGTGCTTCTCGGCCAACATGCTGTGAACGGCATGCCCCAGCTCGTGGGCCAGCGTGGCGACGTCGCGAAGCCTGCCGGTGTAGTTCGCCAGGACCCAGGGCGTGAAGCGTGGTGAGACCGTGGCGCAGAAGGCGCCACCCTTCTTGCCCTTGCGGATCTCGCTGTCGATGTGCTTCTCGTCGAAGACCCGTCGCGCCTGCGCGGCGACGGCCGGGTGGAACGCTTCGAAGGTGTCGAGCACCGTCGAGACGGCTTCACCGTAGGGAACGCTGCGGGACGAGGGCTCGATCGGGGCGTAGATGTCGTAGCGCCGCAGGCGCTCCATGCCCAGCCAGCGGGCCTTGAGCCGGAAGTAGCGCTGGAACAGCGGCGCCTTCTCCCGGCAGACCGCGAGCAGCGTCTCGACCGCTTCGCACGGAATGTCGTTGGCGACGTTGCGCACCGCGATCGGCGACGAAAAGCCGCGCAGGTCGACGTTCTCGGCCGCCCAGTCGCGCACCCGGTTGACGTAGATCTGGGCCAGGATGTTCGTGTCGCCCTCGAAGATCCTGTAGAGCTCCTTGTAGGCCCGCTCCCGCAGGTCCGCGTCAGCCGTGTAGACATGGCTCATCAGCTCGTCGCGAGTGAGCTGGCGGACCTCGCCGTCGATCTCGAGCTCGAACTCGAGCCTGTTGGTCAGCATCGAGTAGATCGTCAGCACCGCACCGATGCCGTCGGCGTCCTTCGAATTGATGATCTGCTCGGAGCTCTCCTCGAGGGTGTACGGCTCGACGCGACGCAGGTCCTCCAGGAAGTGGCGCAGGTCCGGCTCCTCGTAGGCTGCCGGCATCAGCCGCTCGGCCGCCTCGTCGTCGAGACCCTTCCACCAGAGGCTCAGGAACAGGACTCGATTCTGGAAACCGGTCAGCGCCTGCTGGACGCGGTTGCGGAAGGTGAGCGCCTCCTGCGACTGCGTGTCGGCCGAGAACCAGAGCGACGCGTACGACGCTGGAACCAGCGTCCGCTCGACCAGCGTCTCGTACTGGCGAACGATGTCGAGAAAGACCGCCGCCGGAATCTGGTCGGAGAGCTCGTCGCGCCGGGCCTCGAGCGCGGCGACTTCGACCTCGAGCTCGTCCAGGGTGCGCGTGAGCACCGCCTCCGACGGCTCCTCGAGGAGCTCGCTCAGGTCCCATGGACCCTGCCGGTATTCCAATGTCACGGTCATTCGGGCCCCAACGGTACCAGTTTTCAGCCTTCTGAATCCTCCCTCCGGACGATGTGACATGTCCTTCCCGGAGCCGCTACGGCACGCGTTCGAAGCTGCTGTAGTCGTACCTGTTGAGCTTTCTCAGTTTCTTGCCCCATACGTTCACGTCGGAACGCAGCTCCAGGCTGCGGGGCAGCCAGGCTTCGCCGACCGCGTGTCCGGCGATCCGCATCTCCAGCCGGCGGAGTCGGACTCCCTTCGCCTTAATCGTCCGGACCGTTCGCATCTCGAAGACCACCAGGTGGATCCCGTCGATCGAGAAGCAGGCGGTCCCTTCGAGGGCGGTGCTGATCCGTTCGTTGAGCGAGCCGCCCCTGGGCTCGGGGCGCGCGTCGAACCGCGTCCGATAGCAGGGAGTGCCATCCACCACCTCCTCGCCGATCAGCTCGTGCTCCTGACTCTCGATCAGCGGCAGCAGCAGCAGGTCCTCGCCGAGGGGGTTGTCGAGCGCCAGGTCCTCGGCCTGGGAATAGTGGTTGGTGAACCGTTGCTTGCGCCGATGGTAGGCCACTTCCTTCGGCGTCGGCTCGCGGCCGTCGATCTGGAGCAGCAGCTCATCGAAGCGATCCTCCTCAGGCGTCACCTGGAAGAGCATCTGGCGCTCGAAGGTGACGTTCCCCGAAGCGTCGAAGCTGCGGCGCAGGACGTGCCGGCGAAAGGCGTACTCTCCCCAGGATCGGACGTCGGTGTCCCAGGAGGCTCGCAATCCCTGGCGCAGGGCCGTCCGCTCGGAAAGGTCCGCCGAGGCCGGCGTACTCGCGAGCAAGAAGACCAGTAGCGCGATCACGTCCTGCGGTCGAGGGGCCGGGAGTTACTCCGTCGTCGCGGCGTCGCCGCCGTCGAATGCCGCCTTCAGGGTGTGCCACGAGAGCGTGGCGCACTTGACCCGAACCGGAAACTCACGCACGCCCTGGAAGACGGCGAGCTTGCCGAGCGCCGCCGAGGCCTCCTCGATGTGACTCGGGTCGCCGGTCAGCAGATCGTGAAAACCCTCGAAGAGGCGCTCGGCCTCCTCGCGCGTTCTCCCCTTGACGGACTCGGTCATCAGTGATGCCGAGGCCGTCGAGATGGCGCAGCCCGAGCCCTCGAATCGCACGTCCGACACGACGTCCCCGTCGAGCACCATGGAGACGTGCAGTTCGTCGCCACAGAGCGGATTGTGTCCGTCCGCCTCGTGGGTCGCGCCGTCGAGGGCCCCGAAGTTCCGCGGCTTCTTGTTGTGATCCAGGATGACTTCCTGGTAGAGGTCTCTCAGATCGTCCATGTCATTCTCGTCGTACGGCCGGCACGGAGACCGGCCGATTCAGGCGAACATCTCCCGAACCCTGGCGATGCCCTCGACCAGTCGATCGACCTCTTCGAGCGTGTTGTAGACGCCGAAGGAGGCTCGCGCCGTTGCCGGAACGCCGAAGTGATCCATCACCGGCTGCGCACAGTGGTGGCCGGCACGCACCGCGATGCCCTCGCGGTCGAGCACCGTGCCGATGTCGTGCGGATGCACGCCGTCGATGGTGAACGACAGCACCGCCTCCTTGTCGCGGGCCGTACCGACGATCGTGACGCCCGGAATCGCCGAGACGCGCTCGGTCGCGTGCTCGAGCAGCCGACGCTCGTGGGCACCGACGACGTCGAGTCCGAGTCGCAGCAGATAGTCCGCCGCGGCGCCGAGCCCGACGGCTCCGGCTATGTTGGGCGTGCCGGCCTCGAACTTGTGCGGCGGCACGTTATAGGTCGTCTTCTCGAAGGTGACGGAGGTGATCATCTCGCCACCGCCCTGGTACGGAGGCATCTCCTCGAGGTGCTCGAGGGCGGCCCAGAGGATGCCGATGCCCGAGGGGCCGTACATCTTGTGCCCGGAAACGCAGTAGAAGTCGCAGCCGATCTCGCGGACATCGATGGGCAGGTGAGGCGCGGCCTGGGCACCGTCGATCAACGTCGGAACGTCCCGCTCTCGAGCCAACGCGACCATCTCGCGGATCGGATTGACGGTGCCGAGGGCGTTCGAGACGTGCGCGAAAGCGGCGATCCTGGTGCGTGGGGAGAGCAGCCGCTCGAAAGCCTCGACGTCGACCTCGCCCCGGTCGTCGATCGGGGCCACACGCAGGTGGGCAGCCTTCTCTTCGCAGACCATCTGCCACGGAACGATGTTCGAGTGGTGCTCGAGACCGGTGATGAGAATCTCGTCGCCCTCACCGAGACGCGAGCGAACGAAGGTCGAGGCGACCAGGTTGACCGCTTCGGTCGTCGATCGGACGAAGACGATCTCGCGGTGGCAGGCACAGCCCAGGAAGTGGGCCAGCTTGTGCCTGGCGCCTTCGTAGAGGCCGGTAGCCTCGACCGAGAGTGTGTGCACACCCCGGTGAACGTTGGCGTAGGCGCTCTCGTAGCAGCTCCGCTCGGCGTCGAGAACCTGACGCGGCTTCTGCGCCGACGCCGCCGAGTCGAGGTAGACCAGCGGCCGACCATGAATCGAGCGCTCCAGGATGGGGAAATCTCCCCTGACCCGCTCGATATCGAGCGGCTGGACCTCGCGAGGCTCTCGGATCACAGTGGTCATTGGTCGTGGCAATCGCCGGCCGCTAGACCGCCTGGCGAACGATGTCCCCCTTGGGCAGGCGCCGGAACAGGAACTCCTCGAGGTCGCGACGAACCGAGTCGATCTTCACGCGCCCGACCACGTCGCTGGCGAACGCATAGGTCAGCAGGCTCTTGGCCGCTTCCTCGCCAATGCCACGCGAGCGCAGGTAGAAGATCGCGTTCTCATCGAGCTGGCCGACCGTCGAGCCATGGGTGCAGCGCACGTCGTCGGCGAAGATCTCGAGCTGCGGATGCGAGTTGCACAGTGCGTCCGGCGAGATCAGGAGGTTGCGATTGGTCTGCTTGGCATCGGTCTTCTGGGCCCCTTCGTGGACAAAGATGCGGCCGGTGAAGACAGCGCGGCCCCTGCCCTCGAGAATGCCCTTGTAGAGCTCGTGGCTGTCGCAGTGCGGCTTGACGTGCTCGACGCGCATGTTGTTGTCGACGAGCTGGTCGTGCTCGACCATGTAGAGACCGTTCAGCGTCGACTCGCAGCCCTCGCCATCGAGAATGGCGTGGACGTCGTTGCGAACGATCGCGCCGCCCCAGGAGATCGAGTGCGAAGAGAAGTTGCTCGAGCGGTCCTGCCAGACGGCCAGGGTGGCGAGCTGGAAGGCGTCGAGCGACTCGCGCTCGAGCTTGTAGTGGTCGACCACGGCGTTCGGCTCGACCACCACCTCGGTTACCGGCACCGACAGATAGGCGCCCTCGCCGACGCTCACGTACTGCTCGACGAGCGTGAGCTGGCTCGACTCCTCGGCGACGATCAGGGTGCGCGGGAAGAAGGCGACCGTCTCCTCCGCGTCCGGGCCCGGCTTGCCGACCATCAGGACGTTGATCGGCCGATCGACGACAACGCCGCGCGGCACACGGATGTAGAGGCCGTCCTCGAGAAAGGCGGTGTTCAGGGCGACGAAGTGCTGCTCGTCGAAGCGGGCATGGCGGCCCAGGTGGCGCTCCACGTCTTCGCGATGAAGCTCCAGGGCCTCGGCCAGGCCCATGACCACAACCCCCTCCGGGAGCCCTTCGAGATCGCTCAACTCGCGCGAGAAGCGCCCATTGACGAGGGCGATCTGCAGGCACTCGGGGTAGCGGAAGCGCTCCACGGCCTCCGCCGCGACGCCCTCGAGATCGCTCGACAGAACGTAGCTGCCACGGGCGATCGGAGCCACATTGGTGAAGCGCCAGGCCTCGATCCGGGTCGTCGGCAGGCCGAGCTCCGAGTAGCGCTGACGCGCGGCCCGGCGCAGCTCGCCCAGTCTTCCCGGGGTGTCGAGGCCGGCCTGGAACCTGTCGACGTGTCCCAGGAACGGGTCCGTAGCGGTGGTGGCGACGGTCATTCCCTCTCCTCAGGCCACCGGCTGCGCCGAGGCGTGGTCGGCCACGACACGCTGCTCGAGCCATGTGTAGCCCTTGTCCTCGAGCTCGAGGGCCAGGTCCTTGCCGCCGCTCTCGACGATGCGCCCGTCGACGAGGACATGCACCACATCGGGGACGATGTAGTTCAGCAGTCGCTGGTAATGGGTGATGACGACGAAGGCGCGCTCTTCGTTGCGCAGGCTGTTGATGCCCTCCGAGACGATCTTGAGGGCATCGATGTCGAGGCCCGAGTCGGTCTCGTCCATCACCGCTAGGAGCGGATCGAGAACCGCCATGTGGAAGATCTCGTTGCGCTTCTTCTCACCACCCGAGAAGCCCTCGTTGACCGGTCGGTTGAGCAGCGTCTCGTCCATCTTTACGACTTTCATCTTCTCCCTCACGTAGGTAAGGAAGTCCATGGCGTCCATCTCGTCGAGCTCGCGATGCTTGCGAATGGCGTTGAGCGCCGCCTTGAGGAAGTAGACGTTCGAGACACCCGGGATCTCGACCGGGTACTGGAAGGCCATGAAGATACCTTCGCGGGCCCTTTCCTCGGGATCCATCTCGGTCAGATCCTCACCCTTGTAGATGATCCGACCCTCGCTGATCTCGTACTCCTCGCGACCGGCGAGGACGTTGGCGAGGGTCGACTTGCCCGAGCCGTTCGGACCCATGATCGCGTGGACCTGGCCGGCGTCCACCGACAGGTCGACACCCTTGAGGATCTTCTGACCCTCGACTTCGACGTGCAGGTTCTTGATTTCGAGCATTGGTTGATATCTCCGCTAGGGGTCGACTCCACCCTGTTTGCTTCTTGTCGCTTTCCGATCAGCGCTCGGCCGGCACAGAGGCCGGCCGCTTCAGTTGAGGTGGGCTCAGCCGACGCTTCCCTCGAGGTTCACTTCGAGGAGCTTCTGCGCTTCCACGGCGAACTCCATCGGCAGCTCGCGGAAGACCTCCTTGCAGAAGCCGTTGACGATCATCGATAGGGCATCCTCGGTCGAGATGCCGCGCTGGTTGCAGTAGAAGATCTGGTCTTCGCCGATTTTCGACGTCGACGCCTCGTGCTCCATCTGGGCGGTCGGGCTCTGGACGTCGATGTACGGGAAGGTGTGAGCGCCGCACTCCTCGCCGATCAGCATCGAGTCGCACTGCGAGAAGTTGCGGGCGTTGTCAGCGCCGCCCAAGATCTTGACGGCGCCCCGATAGGTGTTCTGGCCGTGGCCGGCCGAGATGCCCTTCGAAACGATGGTCGACGAGGTGTCGCGGCCGACGTGGATCATCTTCGTGCCGGTGTCGGCCTGCATCCTTCCCTTGGTGAGCGCCACCGAATAGAACTCGCCGACCGACTCGTCGCCCTTCAAGATGACACTCGGGTACTTCCAGGTGATCGCCGAGCCGGTCTCGACCTGGGTCCAGGAGATCTTGGCCCTGCGGCCGGCGCACAGCCCACGCTTGGTGACGAAGTTGTAGATCCCGCCCTTGCCGGTCTCGGGGTCGCCCGGGTACCAGTTCTGCACCGTCGAGTACTTCACCTCCGCGCTCTCGTGGGCGTAGATCTCCACCACCGCGGCGTGGAGCTGGTTCTCGTCGCGCATCGGCGCCGTGCAGCCCTCGAGATAGCTCACGTAGGCACCCTCGTCGGCGACGATCAGGGTGCGCTCGAACTGCCCGGTGTTCATCGCGTTGATGCGGAAGTAGGTCGAGAGCTCCATCGGGCAGCGCACACCCTTGGGTACGTAGACGAACGAGCCGTCCGAGAAGACGGCGGAATTGAGGGCGGAGAAGAAATTGTCCTTCTGCGGCACGACCGAGCCGAGGTACTTGCGCACCAGCTCCGGATGTTCCTGCACCGCCTCCGAGAAGGAGCTGAAGATGACACCCGCCTCCGCCAGGCGCTCCTTGAAGGTCGTCGCCACCGAGACCGAGTCGAACACGGCGTCGACAGCCACGCCGGCGAGCATCTTCTGCTCCTCGAGGGGGATGCCGAGCTTGTTGTAGGTCTCGATGATCTCGGGATCGACCTCGTCGAGGCTCTTCGGTCCGTCCTCCTTCGACTTCGGCGCCGCGTAGTAGCTGATCGCCTGATAGTCGACCGGTTCGTACTCGACGTTCGCCCAGGTCGGCTCCTCGAGCGTCAGCCAGTGGCGATAGGCCTTGAGCCGCCATTCGAGCAGCCACTCGGGCTCGTTCTTCTTCGCCGAGATCTGGCGGATCACGTCCTCGTCGAGGCCGGGCGGGATGGTCTCCTGCTCGACGTCGGTGACGAATCCGTACTTGTATTCCTCGGACGCGTACTGTTCCAGGGTGCTGTCACTCGTTGACATCGTCTCGTGCGCTCCTGCTTAGCGACTAGTTGAGTTCCGCCGTGGCTTCGGCGCGAACCGAGCCCTCGCCGAGTCTCACCAGCTCGGATGGGGCCGGCGTCATCTCGGCCAGCGAGATCGCTCCGAGCGCCTGGCGGATGGCATCGTTGATCCGCTGCCAGTTCCCCCGCACGTGGCAGGAGGACTCCTGACCGCACTCGCCGGGGGTATCGTCGATGCACTCGGTGATCCCGATCGGACCGTCGAGAACGGTGATCACGTCGACGACCGGAATCTCCTCCGGGTCGCGCGCCAGAGCGTAGCCGCCCTTGGCACCCCGATGAGACTCCAGCAGCCCGCCCCGCGCCAGGATCTTCAGCACCTTGCTCACCGTAGGATGGGGCAGACCGGTCTGGTTGGCGAGATCAACCGCGGTAAAGAGATGATCCGGCCGTGCCGCAAGACGGGTCATCAGCACGATCCCGTAGTCGGCCGTCTTGGTCATCCGAATCATCGTGAACTCTCTCCCGGGAAAGAGGACCAGTATGGTCCTAATTCAACGGGATTGTAGTGATTCGGCGAAGAACAAGTCAACAAAGAGGCGACCCGAGGGGTGGGAGATACGGCCGGGACCGCCGGGCCTAGGCGCTCTCCGCCAGCATCGAGGCGACCTTCTCGCCCAGCACCTGCATGGAGAAGGGCTTGCGCAGGAAGGCGGTACCCTCGTGGAGGAGGCGATTCCCGCCCAGCCCCCCGTCGGCCTGGGTGTACCCCGAGATCAGCAGTACCTTGATATCGGCGCTCTCCTGCTCGAGTCTCGTCGTGAGCTCGAAGCCACCCATCACCGGCATCACCACGTCGGTGACCACCAGGTCGACGGGAACGCCACCCTCGACGATCTCGAGCGCGTCCAGGCCGTGCTCCGCCGTCAGCACGTGGTAGCCGAGGTTGGCCAACGAGCGCTCGAGCACGGAACGCACCGACTCGTCGTCTTCGACGAGCAGGATCGTCGGCACGGCCTCCTGGGCGGTCGCCTCGTTCACTGCCATCGCGGTCTAGCGGGCTCTCCCCAGCAGGATGGTCACCCAGTGGTGATCGCCCGTGTGTTCCAGCACGATCAGGATACTCCTCGTCAGCGGAACCGACAACAGCATCCCGAGCGGTCCCCAGACGAAACCCCAGAAAAGTAGAGACATGAAGACCACCAGGGTGGAGAGCCTGAAGCGGATTCCCATCAGCCGGGGCTCGACCAGGTGACCGAAGACGACGTTGACCGCGACGAAGCCGAGAGCCACCACTCCCGCCAGGCCCACTCCTCCCTGAACGAAGGCGAGCAACACCGCCGGCGCACCGGCGATGATCGAGCCGATGGTCGGAATGAAGTTCAGCACGAAAGCGAGCAGAGCCCAGAAGAGTGGAAAGTCGATGCCGGCCAGCCACGTCCACAGGAAGATCAAGAAGCCGGTCGCGGCGCTCACCGCGGTCTTGATACCCAGGTAGTGCTGCATCTCCTCGGCAATCTGACTGAACTGCCTGAGATTCATGTCCTCCGTTTGCGTGATCGCCTGCACCTTGGAGCCGAAGCCGCAGGCTTCGGCGAGCATGAACACCAGGGCGAGCATCACCAGGCCGATGTAGGAGAACATCGTCGCCACGCCGACCACGGTGCCGCGGATCAGGCCACCGAAGGTGCGCGTCACGACGTCGATCGCCGAAGCCGGATCGAGCTGTTCGGTGGAGATGTAGTCGGCGATCGGCGAGTCGCGCAGGCTGTCGCGGGCCTGGCTGGCACGCTGCTGCAGCTGCTCGAGGTAGCCGGGCGCCGCGGCACCGGCATCGGCGAGCGCCACGCTCACCAGCAGGCCGAACACCGAGAGGATCGCCACCACCGCCAGGACCGTGACGAGCACGGCGAGGAAGACCGGAGCGCCGCGCTCGCGCAACCACCGCAGCAGCGGCAGACTGAGCACGGTGAGAAATCCGGCCAGCAGAATCGGCAGGACCAGAGACGCTCCGGCCCTCAGTCCCGCGATCACGATGACCGCGGACGCCGCCGTCAGGAGATACCTCCCGCCCCGTCTGGCCTCGGCCGTCACGAGATGAACGCTACCACCTACCCCGCTCGGGAGCCGTCCCGCGCACCGATCAGCGGCGCCCGGCGATTAGAGCCTCGACCACCGCCGGCTCCGCCAGGGTGCTGATGTCGCCGAGATCGTCGTACTCGCCGGCGGCGATCTGGCGGAGAATCCGGCGCATGATCTTGCCCGACCGTGTCTTCGGCAGACCCGAGGTGATCTGGATGACATCCGGTGTCGCGATGGGGCCGATGACCTCGCGCACCTGGAGACGGAGGGCCGTCGTGAGGTCTTCGTCGCTCAGCCCGTGATCGGGGTTGGCGAGCACGTAGGCGAAGATCCCCGTTCCCTTGACTTCGTGGGGGAAGCCGACCACCGCGGCTTCGGCGACGGCAGCGTGGGCCACCAACGCGCTCTCCACCTCGGCGGTTCCCATTCGATGCCCCGAGACGTTGAGCACGTCGTCGACCCGCCCGGTGATCCAGTAGTAGCCGTCCTCGTCACGCCGGCAGCCGTCACCGGTGAAGTAGAGACCGGGGTAGTCGGAAAAGTAGACCTCGCGGTAGCGAGCATGGTCGCCGTAGAGGGTGCGGGCCTGGCCCGGCCAGGAGCCACGCATGCAGAGGTTCCCGCTCACGCCGTTGCCTTCGAGCTCGTTGCCCTCCTCGTCGACCAGCAACGGATCGATGCCGAAGAAGGGCAGCGTGGCCGATCCGGGCTTGGCCGCGATGGCGCCCGGCAGCGGAGTGATCAGGATGCCGCCGGTCTCCGTCTGCCACCAGGTATCGACGATCGAGCACCGCCCGCCGCCGACGACATCGTGGTACCAGCGCCAGACCTCCGGGTTGATCGGCTCGCCCACCGAGCCCAGCACCCGCAGGCTGGCTCGGCTCGCCCGGTCCACCGGCTCGTCGCCCTCGCGCATGATCGCCCGCAGCGCCGTCGGTGCCGTGTAGAAGATCGTCACTCCTAGATCGTCGACCATCTGCCAGTAGCGGCCGGCGTCGGGATAGGTCGGTACCGACTCGAACATCACCGTCGTCGCCCCGTTGGCGAGCGGGCCGTAGACGATGTAGCTGTGCCCGGTGACCCATCCGATGTCGGCGGCACAGCAGTAGACGTCGTCCTCGTGAACGTCGAAAACGTACTCGTGCGTCATCGCGACGTAGACCAGATAGCCGCCGGTGGTGTGCAGGACGCCCTTGGGCTTCCCGGTCGAGCCGGAGGTGTAGAGAACGAAGAGCGGATCCTCGGCATCCATGCGCTCGGCCGGACAGGTGGCGCGCTGCCTCGCCATCTCGTCGGCGAGCCAGCGGTCCCTGCCGTCACGCATCGACACCTCGGTGTCGGTGCGCCGCGCTACCAGGACCCGCTCGACCAACTCGAGATCGTCGACCGCCCGATCCACCGTCGCCTTCAGGGGGATCCGCTTCGAGCCCCTGAGGCCCTCGTTGGCGGTCACCACCAGCCGACATTCGGCATCGAGGATCCGGTCGCGCAGCGCCGTCGCCGAGAAGCCGGCGAACACCACGGAGTGGACAGCTCCGATACGCGCGCAGGCGAGCATCGTGTACGCCAGCTCCGGAATCATCGGCAGGTAGATGCAGACCCGGTCTCCCCGACGAACGCCATTGGCCTTGAGGACGTTCGCCATCCGGCCGACCTCGAGGCCGAGCTCCCGGTAGGAGATGTGCCGGTACTCGCCCGGCTCGTCGCCGGCCCAGATGATCGCTGTCTTGTCGGGTCGCGCCTCGACGTGCCGATCGACGCAGTTGACGCTTGCGTTGAGCAGGCCTCCCTCGTACCAGGCGAACTCGACGTCGTCGAATCCGCCCCTGCGGATGGTCACCGGATCGACGTACCAGTCGAGCCGGCCAGCCTCCCGTCTCCAGAAGCCGTCGGGATCGTCCAGCGACTCCCGGTAGAGCGCCTGGTACTCCTCGAGAGTCTTCAGATGGGCGCGCTGGGCGATCTCGGGCTTGGGCTGGAAAAGGTCGGTCATCAAGAGGTCCTCCTGAGAGGAACTCTATCTCAGAGATCGATGCCCGGACCGCCCCCGAAGTCGACTCCCAGAGCCGCCAGGTCCCGCTCCCACTGCGGCGCCCAGCCACGGTTCGCCGCCGGGCTCGCCGGAGAGGGATGGAGGCCCCGACCGATGCGCACGTCGAGATCCGCGAGGACCGCCAGGGCGCGCGCTTCCGCGTAGACGCCGACGCCGATGACCCACTGCGGACCCAGGTGGACCACCGTATCTCGCAGCGCCCGATCGCATGCCTCCATCAGGCGGGTCCTCTCCGCCGCCCGGAGCTTGTCGGGTGTCAGATTCCGACCCGAAGCCTCGAGGAAGGCGAGCGGACAGTAGTTGACGACGAAGAAGCGCTCGAAGAAACGCCGCGACTCGCCGAAGCGCTCTTTCGCCCAGCCCCAGAGGCGGCGGCCGCTGACCTCGCTACGTTGACAGGCGAAACCGTCGATCGGCCGCTTCGGATGCTCGACCGCCGGCCGCTCCACCCCCGAATCGATCCCCATCCAGTCGCGGACCGACGCGATCTCACCGAAAGGAACACCCGTCTGGACCATGCCCCACGGCCCCGGGTTCATGCCCAGCAGGACGACCTGCTTCGGTGAGCGGCCGTAGCGTTCCAGATAGGTCCGGTGAGCGTCCCCAGCGTAGTCGAGCGGGTTGTAGACGTGCGCGACCGGCGGCGAGAACTCGAGGTCAGAGACCTCCCCGGAGAGGGTCTCTGCGATGTCGGTGAGTCGAGTCAAGACCTGAGGCGACCGGCCGGCGAGCCGGTAGGGCGATCCGTGGGAAGCGGGCGCCGCGCCGAGAGTCGCTGCGGCCCCTGAACCGACGACCCTTTGATAGCGTTTCGACCGTGCGCATTCTAGTCCGCTTCTCCGGCGATCTTTCGACCAAGGCGCGCAACACCCGAAAGCGATTCACCCAGCGCCTGGTGAAGAACCTCGAGGATGCGCTGACCTCGCACGGATGCGAGTTCTCGGTCGACCGAACCTGGAGCCGCATCACCGTCGAGACCGACGACCCGACAGCCGTCGAGGTCTGCCGCCGGATCTTCGGCGTGCAGTCGGTCTCGCCGGTCGAGAGACACGAGTGGAGCGACCTCGACGAACTGGTCGCCCTGGCCGCCGATCACTTCCGGGAGGCCGTCCGGGACCGGCGGTTCGCCGTGCGGGCGCGTCGGGGAGGCAACGCCGCCGACAAGATCCCGTTCAACTCGGGCGACGTCGAGCGCGCCCTCGGCGCGGCGCTCCTGCCCGACGCCGCGCGGGTCGACCTCGGCAACCCGGAGGTGACCGCCGCGGTCGAGGTCCGGCGCCATCACGCGGACTTCTACACCGACCGTCTGACCGCGCCGGGAGGACTGCCGCTCGGCGTCGAAGGCCGGGCCCTCGCCCTGGTCTCGGGCGGCTTCGACTCGGCGGTGGCCGCCTGGCTGATGCTCAAGCGCGGCCTCGGCCTCGACTACCTGTTCTTCAACCTGGGTGGGCTCGCGCACGAGGTCGGCGTGCTCCAGGTCATGAAGGTCATCGCCGACCGCTGGAGCTACGGCGATCGACCCCGACTCTACGCCGTCGACCTGCGACCGGCGGTCGAGTCGCTCCAGGAGCACGTCACGCCCCGCTACTGGCAGGTGATCCTGAAGCGCCTGATGCTGATCGCCGCTTCGCGACTGGCGAGCGGGCGCCGGTGGGCGGCGCTGGTCACCGGCGAAGCCGTGGGGCAGGTCTCTTCGCAGACACTGCAGAACCTGGCGGTCATCTCCCGGGCCTCCGAGCTGCCGATCCTCCGACCGCTCGTCGGCTTCAACAAGGACGAGATCGTCGACAGGGCGCGCGCGATCGGGACTTTCGAGCTTTCGTCGGCCGTCGGCGAGTACTGCGCCATCCTGCCGCGCAACCCCGCCACCCATTCGCGGCCTGACGTCATCGAGCGCGAGGAGGCGAAGCTCGACCTCGACCTGCTCGCCCAGGCCGTCGAGACCAGAAGGACCATCGACCTGCGCGAACTCGACCCCGATCGCATCGGTGCCCGGCAGCTCGAGGTCGACCGGGTACCCGAAGGCTCGACCGTGATCGACGTGCGCACCCGCCAGGCCTTCGACAGCTGGCACTATCCGGGCGCTCTCTTCATCGACTACGGACAGGCGCTGCGCGGCTACCCATCGTTCAGCCGCGAGAAGCGCTACCTGCTCTACTGCGAGGTGGGACTGAAGAGCGCCCACCTGGCCGAGTTGATGCAGGCCGAGGGATTCATCGCGCACCACGTCCGCGGTGGGATCCGGCAGCTCCGGCGTTCGATCGAGGCGCCGAAGGCCTGACCGGAACCTCCACGGAGGCCTTGATGGACGTCCTATGGATACGCTGGTCCTTTCTGTAACATCGAGTCTTTCATGACCCATCCATCTCCGAAGGCCGAGCCCGAGCAGGACTGGTTCCGGACCATCGCGGAATCGACCACAACGGCGATCGCGGCGTATTCCGATCGGCTCCTGTATGTCAATCCGGCCTGCACCCAGCTGACCGGCTACTCGCGAGAGGAACTGCTCGCGATGGCCGACCCGACGGAGCTCATCCATCCAGAGTTCCTCGACGTGATGATGGAGCGCCGCCGGCAGGGCGAGGACGGGGACATGGACGCCGGTCACTACGAGGCGAAGATCCTGTGCAAGGGCGGCAAGGAGCTGTGGGTGCGCATCCACGCCAAGCCGGTCCCCTACGGCGACAGCGTCATCGTCCTGGTGAGCGCCGTCGACATCCACGATCGCAAGACGTCGCAGCTCGCCCTCGAGCGGACCCAGGAGCGCCTGAGCCTGGCCCAGCGGGCGAGCCGGGCCGTCGTCTGGGATTGGGAGATCGAGACCGACCGGCTCGAATGCTCGGCACTCGCGCTCGAGATCGGCGGCCCCGAGGTGGAGGAATACCTCAAGACCGGCAGCGGCTTTCTCGAGCTGCTCCATCCCGAAGACCTGGCGGAGCAGAAGGTGGAGATCGACCGGGTCCTCAAGGGCAAGAGCGCCTTGAAGAAGCAGATCCGCATCCAACTCCCGGGCGGTGCCGTTCGTTGGCTCTCCGTACGCGCCGAGACCGTGCGAGACGAGACCGGGCGGGTCGCCCGGCTGACCGGCGTCGCCTTCGACTTCACCGAGCGCAAGATCGCCGAGGAGGCGCTCTTTCGCGAGATCGACCGGGCCCAGGTGACGCTGTCGTCGATCGCCGACGGCGTCATCCGTACCGACGCCCGAGGCGCCATCGACTTCCTCAACCCGGTGGCCGAGCGCCTGACCGGGGTGAGCCTGGACGAGGCCTACGGACGGCCGGTTGGCGACATCTACCGCGTCGTCGACGAGGCGACACGTATCCCGCTGTTCGACCCTGTCGAGCAGGCGATCCGCGAGAAGAGGCCGATCGCGGTCCCCGGCAACCGTATCCTGCTCAGCGCGGACGGGCTCGAGTTCAACATCAGCGATTCGGTGGTGCCAATTCGCGACCGTGACGGCGACATCGTCGGCGCGGTCCTGGTCTTCAAGGATCTCTCGCAGGTCCGCGAGATGGAAGACGAGATGCACTACCTGACCCGTCACGACACGCTCACCGAGCTGATCAACCGGCGGGCCTTCGAGGAAGAGGTCGAGGAGCTCCTCCAGCAGACGACCGGCAACGGTCGCGAGCACGCGCTGTGCTATCTCGATCTGGACGAGTTCAAGCTGATCAACGACAGCTGCGGGCACACGGCCGGCGACGAGTTCATCCGCCAGATCACCTCGGTGCTGGTCGGCAAGGTGCGGCCGACCGACATCGTGGCGCGGATGGGTGGCGACGAGTTCGCGATCCTGCTGACCGACTGCGCCTTCGACCGCTCGATGACCCTCGCCGAGGATCTGGCCGAGGCGGTGCGGCGGGTGCGCTTCTCCTGGGAGGACCGCATCTACGCTGTCGGAGCGAGCATCGGCCTGGTGCCGATCAATGGCGACAGCGAGAGCGCCGAGGTGGTTCTGAAGGCCGCCGACGCGGCCTGCCACGTCGCCAAGGAATCCGGTCGCAACCGCATCCACGTCTACCAGGAAGGTGACACCGCCATCGCCGAGCGCTCGGGCGAGATGCACTGGATCTCACGCATCCACCAGGCGCTGGCCGACGAGCGGTTCGTGCTCTATCAACAGCCCCTCTCGCCCCTGAGTGAGCGGGCCAGCGACGGACCCCTGTTCGAGATCCTGGTTCGCATGGTCGACGAGGACGGCTCGATCGTGCCGCCGAACGACTTCATCCCCTCCGCCGAGCGCTACCACCTGATCTCGGCGATCGACCGCTGGGTCATTCGCAACGCTCTCTCGGCGCTCTCCGGAATCGACATCTCGGTGCGTTTCGTTCTCAACGTGTCGGGTCAAAGCGTCAGCGAAGAGAGCTTTCAGACCTTCGTCCTGGATCAGTTCAGGGGCTGCGGTGTGGCTCCGGAGCGGGTGCTGTTCGAGATCACCGAAACGGCGGCGATCGCCGATCTTCAGCGCGCCATGCGCTTCATCTCGATCTTCAAGGGGCTCGGTTGCCGGTTCGTGCTCGACGACTTCGGCAAGGGGGTGAGCTCCTACACCTACCTGAAGAACCTCCCGGTCGACTACCTCAAGATCGAGGGCGAGTTCGTGCGTCGGATGCTCGACGACCCGATCGAGGCCGCCATCGTCGCGTCGATCAACCAGGTCGGCCAGGTCGTGGGCCTCGAGACCATCGCCGAGTGCGTCGAGACGGAAGAGATCTTCGACGCCGTGCGGGCGGCGGGCATCGACTACGCGCAGGGCTACTGGCTGGCGCGGCCCGCCGAGCTCGACCCAGAGACCCTCCTCAGCTGATGGCGGGACCGGCGGCCTCCCCTCGGACTGAGGGCATGGCCCTCGAACAGAGGGCATGGCGTGCCGGCCGAGAACCGATCAGCCGGCAGCGTCAGCCAGCGATCGAAGACCCGACGCGGGACCCGCGGCGGCGATCTGCGCCGACACGCCATCGGCGTACTGACGGAAGTTCTTCTCGAACATCCCGGCGAGGCGCGCCGCCGCGGCATCGTAGGCCGCCGGATCCGCCCAGGTCGACCGGGCGTCGAGAAGCTCGGTCGGGACACCCTCGATCGCCTGCGGGACCTCGAGTCCGAAGACGGGATCGCGGGTGGTGGGCACGTTCTCGAGCTCGCCCGCGAGAGCGGCTCGAATCATGCGCCGGGTCATGCGCAGCGCGATTCGTGAGCCGACGCCGTAGCCTCCCCCGGACCACCCGGTGTTGACCAGCCAGACCGGAACCCCGTGGCGGCCGATCTTCTCGCCCAGCATCTCTCCGTAGCGCCCGGGATGGAGCGGCATGAAGGGAGCGCCGAAGCAGGCGCTGAAGGTCGCCGTCGGCTCGGTCACGCCCCGCTCCGTGCCGGCGACCTTGGCGGTATAGCCGGAGAGGAAGTGGTACATCGCCTGAGCCTCCGAGAGCCGGCTGATCGGAGGCAGCACGCCGAAGGCGTCACAGGTCAGAAAGACGATCGCCCTGGGGTGCCCGCCGACACCGTTCAGGTCGACGTTCGACAGCTGATAGAGAGGGTAGCTCGAGCGGGTGTTCTCGGTGATCGACGGATCGTCGAGGTCGAGCTTCCGGGTCTCGGGATTCATGACGACGTTCTCGAGCACCGTGCCGAACTTGCGCGTCGTGGCGAAGATCTCCGGCTCGCCTTCGGCGCTCAGACGGATGACCTTGGCGTAACAGCCGCCCTCCATGTTGAACACGCCGTCCTCGGACCAGCCGTGCTCGTCGTCGCCGATCAGCACTCGGTCGGGATCCGAGGACAAGGTCGTCTTGCCGGTGCCCGACAGGCCGAAGAAGAGGGCCACGTCATCCGGACCGTCTCCGTAGTTGGCGCTGCAGTGCATCGGCAGCACGCCCTTCCTCGGCAGCACATGATTCATCACCGTGAAGATGCTCTTCTTGATCTCTCCGGCGTAGGCCGTCCCACCGATGATCACCATCCGCTCTGCCAGGCTGATCAGGATGAAGGTGCTGCTGTTGGTGCCGTGCAGCTCCGGATCGGCGAGCGCGCCGGGCGCCGACACGACCGTGAACCGGGGCTCGAAGCTCTCGAGCTTCTCAGGATCGAGCTCTCGCACGAACATGTTGCGAGCGAACAGGGAGTGCCAGGCCTGTTCGGTGATGATCCGCACGGGCAGGCGGTATCGCGGATCGGCCCCCGCGTAGCCCTCGAAGACGAACAGGTCGCGATCGGCCAGTCGCGCCTCGACCCTGGCGCGGAGATCGTCGAAGCTCGCGCGCGCAATCGGGCGATTGACCTCACCCCACCAGACGTCACGGCTCTCGGGCTCCTCGACGAAGAACTTGTCGTTGGCCGAGCGACCAGTGTGCTCGCCGGTCAGAGCTACCAGCGCTCCCCCGACCGCAAGGCTGGCTTCGCCGCGACGGATAGCCTCCTCGTACAACCGCGGTTTCGGCAGGTTGCGATGGATCTCGCCCCGCGTCTCGATTGCTGAACTCTTCGTGTCTACGCGGTTCACCGAGGGAATTGAATTCTCCATCGAATACACCTCACTCGTCTTTTTCAGGGGGATGCCGGTAGCAGAGGCGACAAGTCTAACCGTTGCCGACCGGCGCCGCCAAACGCCGATCGCCGTGCTCTCGCACCGTGCATTCGATCGGCGGAACGAGCCTCCAAATCGAGTAAGCTAGCGCCTCCGCTCTCGGCGCGGATCCCTACCCCATGAACATCGAAGGCCGTACTGTTCTCGTCCTCGGAGGCCCCGGACTCGTGGGCATGGCGGTCTGTCGCGAGCTGCTTCCCAGGGGGCCCCGCGAGATCCGTATCCACAGCCTCCGTGTCGAGGAGTCCGAGCAGGCCCGAGCCGAGCTCGAGGACGAGCGCGGTGAGTGCATTCTCTCGGTGAGCGGCGGTGACATGTTCGGCCTCGCCGAGGCGACCTCGCGCAGCGAGTCGGTCAAGGCGCAGCTGCACCAGCTACGCGAGGAGCACCTGGTCCGCTTTCTCCTCTACCGCCTTCTCGTCGAGGTGAAGCCGGACATCGTCGTCGATTGCGTCAACACGGCGACCGGCATCGCCTATCGCGACATCTATCGGGCCGCCGAGAAGCTCTGGGAGCAGGTGGCGAGTCAGGAGGTCGATCCGACTACGGCCGAGGACCTCCTCGAAGCCCTCTATGTGCCACGCCTCATCCGGCACATGCAGGTGCTCTACCGCGGCATGATGGACGCCGGGACAGGCGCCTACATCAAGGTCGGCACCAGCGGCACCGGAGGCATGGGCTTGAACGTTCCCTACACCCACTCCGAGGAGAAGCCCAGCCGTGTCCTGCTGTCGAAGAGCGCCGTGGCGGGCGCCCATTCGATGCTCCTCTTCCTGATGGCCCGCACGCCGGGAGCGCCGATCACCAAGGAGATCAAGCCGGCGGCCGCCATCGCCTGGAAGGGCATCGGCCACGGCCCCATCGCCCGCAAGGGTGAGCCGGTACGTATCTGCGAGGCCGAGCCGGTACCGCTGGGAGAGACCTTCTCGACCCACGACGACTCGGCCGCCGCGTTGACGGACGAGGTTCTCGAGGCGGTCTACATCGACACCGGCGAGAACGGCATCTTCAGCATGGAGGAGTTCGCCCTCCTCACAACCGCGGCGCAGATGGAGTTCGTCACGCCGGAGGAGATCGCCGCCTACCTGGTCTTCGAGATCGAGGGCGGCAACACCGGCCACGACATCATCGGCTCCCTGGACAACGCGGTGATGGGACCGACCTACCGTGCCGGCGTGATGCGCAGTTGGGCGTTGTCGCGCATGAGCAAGCTCCAGGACGACCACGGAACGCGCTCGGTCGCCTTCGAGATGCTCGGACCGCCGCGGAACTCGAAGCTGCTGTTCGAGGCGCATCTGCTCCGCCAGGCCTTCGAGACCATGTCGGCGGTCCGCGCCGCCGAAGCGGAAGAGATCCGTGACGCCCTCAACAACCTGGTGCGCGACAAGCCGCGGCTGGCGAACGAGGTCGTATCGATCGGTATCCCGATCCTGACCGACAGCGGCGAGATCATCCGGGGACCGAAGGTGCTGATCCCGTCGGAGGCCGACGAGGAGCCGATCCATCCGGAGCTCCTGGAGTCTTGGATCGACGCCGGTTGGGTCGACCTGAGACTGGAGAACTGCGCCGAGTGGAAGAGACGCTTCCACAAGATCCAGCGGCAGATCGACCAGATCCCCGACGGTGACTCGTCGAGCCGCCACATGAGGAACCGCACCTTCTGGGAGTCCGACCACCGGATCCAGCCCGGGAAGGTGGTCGGCTGGATCCTCTCGGTGGAAGAGAAGGGCGACCGCTTCAAGCACTAGTCAAGCCACAACAGACAGCGACCGGACGGCGGAGGGACGACATGGGCAAGATCAGCTTCAACGAACAGGTCAATCTTTCGTTCGAGCGAGCGGCGCCCCTGACCGGCGTGCGGCCGAGGCTCCTGGAGCAGATCAAGGAATGCAACGCGGTCTATCGCTTCAGCTTTCCGATCCTGCGCGACGACGGCACCATCGAGACCATCCACGGCTGGCGCGCCGAGCACAGCCAGCACAAGCTGCCGACCAAGGGTGGTATCCGCTACAGCCTGCTGGTCAACGAAGACGAGGTGAAGGCCCTCGCCGGGCTGATGACCTACAAGTGCGCCATCGTCGACGTCCCGTTCGGCGGCGCCAAGGGCGGGCTGCGCATCGACGCGAAGCAGTACTCGCAGCGCGAGCTCGAGCGCGTCACGCGGCGCATGACCTTCGAGCTCATCCGCAAGAACTTCATCGGCCCGGGAGTCGACGTCCCGGCCCCCGACTTCGGCACCGGCCAGCGCGAGATGGCCTGGATCGCCGATACCTACACGACGCTGTCGACCGGCGAGCTCAACTCCTTCGCCTGCGTGACCGGCAAGCCGGTGGCGCAGGGCGGTATCCGTGGCCGGGTCAGCGCCACCGGAATGGGCGTCTACTACGGTATCCGCGAGGCCTGCGACTCGGGAGACCTGATGAAGACCGCGGGCCTGTCGAAGGGTCTGGCCGGCAAGCGTGTCGTGGTGCAGGGTCTCGGAAACGTCGGCTACTACGCCACCAAGTTCCTCCAGGAGGGCGGCGCGGAGATCATCGGCATCGCCGAGTACGAGGGCGCTATCCATTCGCCGCAGGGACTCGATCTCGAAGCCGTGGTCGCGCACCGCGAGGAGACCGGCTCGATCCTCGACTTCCCCGGCGCCGAGAACCTGCCCGAGTCGAAGGCGGCGCTCGAGCTCGACTGCGATATCCTGGTTCCGGCGGCGCTCGAGAACCAGATCGACGCGGACAACGCTCCGCGCATCCAGGCTCGCATCATCGCCGAGGCGGCCAACGGGCCGACCACTTTCGAGGGAACGGAGATTCTCAACCAAAGAGGCGCCCTCATCCTGCCGGACACCTATCTCAACGCCGGCGGCGTGACGGTCTCCTATTTCGAGTGGGTCAAAAATCTCTCGCACGTGCGCTTCGGCCGGCTCGAGAAGCGCTCGGTCGGTGCGGCCTTCGGACGCCTCGCGGACGCCATCGAGCAGATGACCGAGAAGAAGCTGCCCGGCGAGCGCAAGATGTACTACACCCAGGGCGCCGGCGAAGCGGACCTCGTCGCCTCGGGGCTCGAGGACACCATGTGCGAAGCCCTCGTCCAGATCCGTGAAGCCCAGGCAGACCTCGATCCCCGGCCCGACCTGCGCACCGCCGCCATGGTCTGCGCGATCAAGAAGATCGCCCTCTGCTACCAGGAGCTGGGGATCTTCCCTTAGCCGGCTCCCGGGGCGGGCCGCAACGAAACCTCGTCGTCTGGATCGCCGCTATCAACAGCGGTTCCCCGCAGGTGAGCCGATGGCCGCCGTCGCGGAAAGACGCCAATGGTTCGGGAGGCCTTAGGCGCGCGACTGAGGGCACCGCAGGCGACTGGGCTGCGATATGTCGAGAGGAGCCCGACCGAGCACAACACAGTAGACACGGGTAGATCCGACGGCGCAGCAGGAGGCTGGTGAAGAAAGCAGGCTAGACCAGCCGATCCGCCTTCGCCGCCCAGACGAAGTCGGCCTCGTTCAGCCCGTCGATCTTGTGGGTCCAGAGCTCGACGTGGACCCTGCCCCAGGAGAGCCAGATCTCCGGGTGGTGGTTCACCTCCTCCGCCAGAGCGCCGAGACGGACTGTGAAGTCGAGGGCCTGCTGGAAGTCCGGAAAGCGATAGGTCTTCTCCAGGTGGTGACCGTCGACGACCTCCCAGTCACCGCCCAGCTGCCGCTGCAACTCGTCAAGCTCGTCGCCTTCGAGAGGCGGAACGCCGCCGCCACAGGGAACGCACTCTTTCGAAGACAGATCGGACATGTCGCCTCCTCGGGCGGAGCCTCACTTGTTTCGCAGCCGCTCGACCAGCGCCTGCAGCGCCGCCTGCGTCTCGTCGCAGTGCCAGCGCTCGACGATGTCCAGGTAGCTGTCCCGCGCCTCGTCGATCAGCTCGACCAGAGCGCGCCGACCGTTGGCGCGGGTCTCGCTCATCGCCGTCGGCGGCAGGGAGAGCAGCGTCTGGCATCGCGCCAGAGCACGCTCGACGACCTCGTCGAGCGGGGCGATCTCGTCGACGAAGCCAACCTCCCGGGCCTCCGCCGCAGTCAGCATGGTCGCCGAGGTCAGCAGCCGCTCCGCCTGGTGCTCGCCGACCAGGCGAGCCAGCGCCCGGAACATGAAGAGCGGCAGAACGATGCCGACCTGGACCTCGTTGAGGCCGATCTTGTAGGGCCCCTGGGCCATCACCCGGTAGTCGGCGAAGAGCGCCAGGACGGCACCACCCGCGGGGCTGTGCCCGGTGATCGCGGTGACGATGGGCACCGGAGATCGCGCCACGGTGAAGAGCAGCTCGTAGAAGTCGCGCCACGCCGTGGTGACTCCGTCACGGTCGAGCGCGAGAAGGGCCGGCACGTCGAGCCCGGTGGAGAACATCCCGGGCAGGCCCGACACCACGATCGCCTGCGCTCCGCCGCCGATCGTCTCGCTGAGCGAGTCACCGACGGCGCGAATCAGACCCGGCGAGAAGGCGTTCGCCGGCGGATGGCTCATGCGGATCTCGCTGACGGGCCCGCGCTGGATGACTTCGATCATGATCAGAACCTCGAGGTTGTCAGCTTGTGATCGGCATCGGCCCAGGCACGGTCGAAACGCTCGGCGATAGCGAGAGCTTCGTCATCCCGGCCCTGCGCTTCGAGCGCCTTTCCGAGACCGAACAGCGCATAGCCGTTGTCCGGGTTCTTGCGCAGGTCGGCCCAGTAGACCACCTCCGCCTCGTCGGGCCGGCCCGCCTCGAGCAGGACCGCACCGAGCACGTGCCGGACCGGAAAGTACCAGTCGGGCGGCTCGTTGTAGAGCAGGCTGTCCTCCAGGCGTACCGCCCGCTCGAGATGGGCAGTGGCGGCCTGGTGGTCGCCCCCGGCCGCGTCGATCTCGCCCTCGACGATCTCGATGGCGATGGTCAACAGTCGCTCGACCCCGCCGAAGCCGACCGCGTAGGCGTCGTCCTCGTCGACCTCGCCGCGGGAAGCCACCAGCGCGGCCAGCTCCTCTCTGGCGGCCTCGACCTCTCCCTCTCCGTGGAGCCGGGCGAGAGCGCGTGCGTAGTGCCAGACGCCGGTCATGAAGTGCGAATCGACGCCCGGCGCCGGCTCGACGAGGATCTCGTCCCACATGCCGAACCGGACCATCGTGTAGAGCGGCTGGCTGAGGAAGGTCTCGTAGAGAGCCCAGGTGTTGTCGGTCGCCAGCTCGTGGGGGATCTTCTCGACGATCTTTCGCGACGCCTCCATCGCGGCCTCGCGCCGCCCCTGGAAGGCGGCCGACCAGGCCATGAAGTGGATGTTGTGCGGGTAGTAGCCCAGCGGGTACAGCCCCTGGGCGCGGCACTGGGTGATGTAGCCCTCGTCGGCCTCGACCGCCAGCCGGTTGGCCTCGTAGGAATCGGCGTAGCGTCCGACACGCATGTAGATGTGCGACGGCATGTGCACCATGTGGCCGGCGCCAGGCATCAGGGTCGCCAGGTTGTCGGCGTAGGGCTCGGCGCGCTCGGGGTGGCGCGCCTCGACGGCGTGGATGTAGTAGTGGAGCGCTCCCGGATGGTGGGGGTCGCGCTCGACCACCGACTCGAGAGTGGCGAGCACCTCGTCGGTGTTCTCCTTCGCCAGCCCGTCGAGGTACCAGTAATCCCAGGGGGAGACGTTCATCAGCGAGGCGGCGTAGAGGGTCGCCGCATCGAGATCGTCGGGATAGCGACGCGAGAGCTCCGCCATGGCCTCGGCGTAGGCCGCGTCGAAAGGCGCGCGATCGGCCTCGGGGTCGTCGGTGTAGCGCGTCGCCAGCGCCTCGATGAAGGCGCGCTCCTTCTCGGAGACGCCACCGGAGAGCTCCGCCGCCTTCTGGATCGCGGCATGGGCCTGCTCGACCACGTACGGCATCATCGGCAGATTGAGGTTCGGACCCAGAACCAGCGCCCAGCCCCAGTAGGCCATCGCATTCCCGGGATCGAGCCGCGCCGCCTCCTTGAAGGCGCGCAGCGCCTCCGAGTGGTTGAAGCCGTAGGTCAGCCGCAGCCCCTGGTCGAAGAAGGCCTGCGACTCGGGCACGTTGGTGGTGACCTCGACGTGATAATCGCCCAGTCCCTCGAGCACCGGCGCGATCTTCTCGTCGGTCGCTGCCGGATCGGCATCGAGGGCGCGCGGGTCGTGGATCTGTGCGGCCAAACCGGCGGCAACGAAGACGCCGGCAACGCTCAGCCAACTCACCTTGTGCATCTTTGGCTCCCTCCCATGGGGTCGAGAAGGACAGATGTTACCGGACCGCCTGCTGGCGCCCGACTCCACCGCTGGTTTCTCCCTTCGATGGGGGACAGGCACCAACTACCGGAAGCCGGGGACTGGCTCCAACTGATGGGCCTCAGCGTTCGGCAGATGATGCTGCACCGCATCAGTTGGAGCCAGTCCCCGGACTTGCCCTGTTGGTGCCTGTCCCCCGTCGGAAGGTCCAACTGCCTTCGCCCGCCGGCGCATGACGAAGAAGTGGCGGGCCTCCTCGGCTTCAAAGTGTCCTACATCTGCGATGTCGAGAAAGGCCGGACGGGGCCGTTCCGCGATGTCGACCACATCTTCAAGGTAGCCGAGTTCCTGGAGCCCCACGCCGACATCGAGAAGCTCGCGTGGCGGTTCGTCGGAGGACACCCAAGCGGAGCATAAGGCACCAGCCGGACCCTAGAGCTGGAGAGCTGTCGTGACAGCCTGAGGATGGGACAGGATGTCGCCATCCTTCCGGTGTGGATGACCGCGAACGCTGGCAGAGGCGGGTCCCGGTGGGGGAATGGTGTCCCGCTTTCTGGGGCACGAGCCGCATCCGTGCGATTCTTTACCCCAAGGATGACCGCCGCATCGCCACGGCGTTCGCAACCAGCCACCCAAGCCAACAAGCCGCGATCTGTAGCGGCAGCCAACTCGCATCGCCGGCTGCTGTCCATCCGGCGAACAAGAACCTCTCGGGTCCAAATCGAAACTGGACGGCTTCATTTGAGACGAAGTGCACTGCTTGAACCGTCGTGAGGGCTACGAAGGTCACGGTGGTGAACAAGACAGGTACATGGCTTCTTGTTGCGAGCGGTTTCGCAAGCAACACCCCCGCACCCATCAGTAGCAGCCACGGGAATGCCGCAGCGATTCCTATCGGCAGGCCAAGGCGCGGCACGAGGGCAAGAAGGGCAACAACGCTCACGAAGAGTAGAACAACCTTGGCGCGACGCTGCTCGCCTTCTTCGCCGCTCGTGCTGAGCTTCCCGGCGCTCTGAAGCCTAAAGATCACATATCCAAGGGCTGCGCAGACGGCAACTCCACTTCCGGCAATCGCCCGTGCGAGGACAAAGGGATCCTCGCCGTAGAAGTCGCGTGGATAGATCAAAGCAAAGTAGGAGCTGAGCGCGGCGATGGCGATAAGCAGAAGCAGGGTCGTTTTCATCCTGCGGAGAATACCTGGACCCAAAAGGGGACACACACCTTTTGGGTGCATCGTCTGCTAGACCCCACACTTTCGACATCCCGGGAAAAGGTGTGTGTCCCCTTTTCCCATGACGAAGAACGGCCGCCGGAAGAATCCGGCGGCCGGAATGTGTGGCTCCACGGGAGGGATTTGAACCCCCGACCAATCGGTTAACAGCCGACCGCTCTACCACTGAGCTACCGTGGATCGGGTACTGCGACGGGCGATCTTAGAGATCGCACCGCATCAATGTCAAACGAACTATCTCGCCGAGCTGTCGAGGAACGGCCGCAGCTTGTTCGACCGGTTCGGGTGGCGCAGCTTCCTGAGCGCCTTCGACTCGATCTGACGGATGCGCTCACGGGTGACGTTGAACGAGCGACCGACCTCTTCGAGGGTGTGCTCCGAGCCCTCTCCGACGCCGAAGCGCATGCGTAGCACCAGCTCCTCGCGCGGCGTCAGGGTCTTCAGGACGCCACCGGTTTGTTCCTTCAGGTTGCGCGTCACCACCGAGTCGATCGGCGACAGCGCGTTCTTGTCCTCGATGAAGTCGCCCAGGTGCGAATCCTCTTCCTCGCCGATCGGTGTTTCGAGCGAGATCGGCTCGAGCGCGATCTTCATGATCTTGCGCACCTTCGAGGCCGACAGGTCCATGCGCTCGCCGATCTCGGCCGCCGTGGGCTCGCGCCCCAGCTCCTGAACCAGCGAACGGCTGGTGCGGGTGAGCTTGTTGATCGTCTCGATCATGTGCACCGGGATACGGATGGTGCGGGCCTGATCGGCGATGGCGCGGGTGATCGCCTGGCGGATCCACCAGGTCGCGTAGGTCGAGAACTTGTAGCCGCGGCGGTACTCGAACTTCTCCACCGCCTTCATCAGCCCGATGTTCCCCTCCTGGATCAGGTCGAGGAACTGCAGGCCGCGGTTGGTGTACTTCTTGGCGATCGAGACCACCAGCCGAAGGTTGGCGACGATGAGCTGCTCCTTGGCGTACTCGCAGGTCGCCTCCCCCCGGCGGATCTTGTCGATGGTGGAGGAGACGCCGTCGTGCTCGGCCCCGTAGCGGTCCTCGACCTCCTTGTACTTGCCGCGGTACTTCTCGATGCGCCGCTTGTGGAGCGCCTTGAGCTCGAGGTTCGACTCGCGCTCGAGCGCCATGTCGGCGCGCCGGATATCGCGCTTCAGACGGGTGAACTGCTGGTCCAGATCCTTGAGGAAGTCGACCAGGCGATTGCGCGTCTGCACCGAGAAGTCGATGGTACGGATGTCGCGGGCGATCTTGGCCACCAGACGATCGATCTGACGCTCGATCTCGTGGTATTTGTCGCCGCCCTCCTTGGTGCGAGCCTGGCGCTTGCGCAGCTTCTCGATCTCGGCGTTGTTCTTGGCGATGCGCTTGAAGATGACGAGGTTCTTCTTGATGCGCTCGGCGGCCTTCGCGTCGAGCGGCTCGTCCGGCTCGGCGGCCATCAGCTCGCGCAGCACGCGACGGTCGCGCTGGGCCATCTCGTTCAGGCGCAGCAGCTCGCCGAGCACCACCGAGTTGTTGCACAGGGCCTCGTAGATCATCCATTCGCCCTGCTCGATACGCTGCGCGATCTCGACTTCGCCGTCTCGGTCGAGAAGAGGCACCGTACCCATCTCGCGCAGATACATGCGCACCGGGTCGTTGGTCTTCTCGTGGGCGTGGACGTACTCCGTCGCCCCTTCCTCGGGCTTCTTGTCGAAGCCCGCGATGGTCTCGAGATCGCTGCGGTTCTGGTAGCGCTCGGGCCGGTCGACGATCGAGATGTCGAGAGAGCCGAACCGCTGATAGATCTGGTCGAGCTCGCTCGGCACGCTGACCACGTCGTCCGGCAGCAGCTCGTGGATCTCGTCGTAGAGAAGGTATCCCTTCCCCTTGCCGAGATCGATCAGAACCTTGACGGTCGGGATCTTGTCTTCGATGAGTGTGGGCTTTCCAACTGTCACGACAAAGCTCCTACTGAAGCGCTATCGGCTCCCGCGACCTCGATGGTGCAACTCGGCCGAGAGAGCCGTCTTTTTCGCCACGATTCGGTCCATGCGCGCGCCGTCCCCATCCCGCTGTGCCTGCTCGAGCTCAGCGGAAAGTTCGCGGAGACGCTGCTGCTGCCAACGGCGTCTGATCCGTGCGACCGCCTCCGGGAGGAGATCCTCCCTGGAAGCATCCGACTCTTCTAACAAAATCCTCGCCAGTTGGTCAACCGCGTCACCCGCGTCACCGAGCGAGTCGCGGACCGCCTTGGCGTCCGGACGCACTCCGGCTTCTCTGTATAAACCGCAGAGTGCCGCGTAAATATTCCTGCATCCCGGATCGAGAAACGCCTCCGGGGGTGGCAGCTCCTCGAGCGCCGGTACTTCCGGGTTGGTCAACAGGAGCTGGATCGCCCGCTCCTCCATCCCGAACGTCGTACGCGGCTTGTCGCCCGCATCGGCGGGTCCCTTGAGCGCGTCCCGGTCGATCCCGAGCCGACGCCACAGGAGCTCCACCGGCACGCCGAGCCGGTCGGAGGCCTGGCGGCCGTAGCCGTACCGCAGGATGCCGTCGGGAATCGGTGTCAGCAGATCGACGACGGCCCGCGCGGCCGTAGCCCGACTTCTCGGATGGCGGTGCACGTCGGCGGGCACCAGCCGGTCGATCTCGAGCTCGACGGCATCCGGCGCCTGGTCGAGCGCCTCCACGAGTGCCTCGTTGCCCTTCTCGAGGCGCAAGGAGTCCGGGTCGTGCTCTTCGCCGAGCCGCAACCGGTAGACCCCCAGTCCCTTCTCGAGCAGAAGCGGCAGGCAGCGACGAAAGGCCCGCTCGCCCGCCGCGTCGCCGTCGTAACCCACCACGACCTCGTCGGTGTAGCGGGCGATCAGCCCGGCCTGCTCCGGCGTCAGCGCCGTTCCCATGCTGGCCACGGACCAGTCGACGCCGGCCGCCGCGGCGCCGATGACGTCGAAGTAGCCCTCGACCAGCAGCACCCGCCCGCGGTCGCGCAGCGCGCGCTTCGACAGATTCAGGCCGTAGAGCAGCCGCCCCTTGTGGAAGTGATCGGTCTCGGCCGTGTTCAGGTACTTGGCCTTGTCGTCGCCCAGGGCGCGCCCGCCGAAACCGACCAGACGCCCGGCGCCGTTGCGGATCGGGAAGAGCAGCCGATGGCGGAACCGATCGTAGGGCTTGCCGCTCTTCTCCGAACGACCCACCAACCCGGCGGCTATCAGATCGTCGAGAGCCGTCTCGGCCGACAGGGCATCGATGAGGTTCTGCCAGCCCTCGGGAGCGTAGCCGACCTCGTAGCTCTCGATCAGCTCGCTCGGAACACGTCGCTCCTTCAGGTAGGAGGTGGCGAACTCGGACTCCGCCAGCCGCTGCCGGAACCACTCCGACGCGCGCTCCAACGCGCGCTCGACGCGCTCGAGGCGGTCGTCCCTTCTCCTCGCGCCGGCCCGCTTCGTCGGCAACGGAATGCCGTAGCGCTGCGCCAGTGTCTCGATCGCCGCCGGGAAATCATCGCCCGACAACTGCATGTGAAGCTTGATCGCGTCGCCGCCGCGGCCGCATCCGAAGCAGTAGAAGAGGCCCTGCACCGGATCGACGCTGAACGAAGGAGTCTTCTCCTTGTGCATCGGGCACAGCCCGATCATCCGCTTGCCCCGTTTGGTCAGACGGGTGTGATCCGCGGCGATCGTCTCGACCTCCACGGCATCGCGTACCGCCTGTACCAGCTGCGGGGTGAGCTGAATGTTGCTGAACGCCATTCGCGCGGGTCGGGTCAGGAACGC
This sequence comes from Candidatus Multivoradales bacterium, assembly GCA_965223875.1. Lineage (GTDB taxonomy): Bacteria > Acidobacteriota > Thermoanaerobaculia > Multivoradales > JAHEKO01 > CBDCXS01. Next base: position 2,671,115 of record OZ245024.1, read on the forward strand.
AGTCGAACCACGGTAGCACCGTCGCCGCCTTCGTGGCTCTCGCCCGGACGGCTCGAGCCGACGGCCTGGTGCCCCTGGAGGAACTGCCGGATCGACTGACGCAGTCGACCACTACCGTGACCGTGGACGATCCGCACCTCGGTGAGCGGTACGAGCAGCGCCCGATCGAGGTACCGGTCGAGCTCGTCGAGGGCATCGTCGACCCGGCGTCCGATCAGGTGGAGAGAAAGCGGCACCTCGCCGTCGTGGCGCGAGACCTCGACCCGGGGAGCGCGCCTTGCCGGCAGTGGCGCCGAGCGTTTGACCGGACGCAGCTTCGTCGCGTCCACCTGCAGCCGCTTGCCGCCGGCGATCACCGTCGCCTGCTCGCCATCCAGCTTGTCGACCAGACCGGTCCACGAGTAGTCGACGTGCTGCACCCGGTCTCCCACCTCAACGGCCTCGGCGTCTCCGTCCTCCTCGCCCTCGACCTCCGGCGCGTCGGCGAACAACCGGCCCACGGAGCGCTGCCCCACCCCCTTGCGACCCGACGCGGCCTCCTCGCGCACGGTCGCGATCTCTTCGTTCATCCGCTCGCGGACGCGCTGCCGGAAGGCGTCGAGCTCGCGGCGCAGGCGCGTGCCAAGGCGGCGGCGGTCCTCCTCGAGGCCGCGGCGTTGCGCGGTGATCGTCTGGCGCTCGACGGCCACCTCCTGGCGCAGCTTGCCCAGATCCGCGGTCTGCTGCTCGAGATCCTCGCGCAGCGCGTCGACCCGGGCCAACAGGCGCCGCAGATGCCCGTACTCCTCGCCGACCAGCGACTCGGCCCGATCGAGCCACTCCTCGGGCAGCTCGAGCTGACGCGCCAGAGCGATCGCCTCACTGCCGCCGGGCGAACCCGGTACCAGCCGGAATGTCGGCGTCCCGGTGCCGCGGTCGAACTCCATCGACGCCGTCGTCGCCCCGTCGACCTCCGACGCCGCGGCCGCGACCGGGACCAGGTGCGTTGTGGCGACTCCCGTCGCGCCGGACTCGACCAGGCGCTCGAGCAGGGCGATCGACAGCGCCGCCCCCTCCTCCGGGTCGGTGCCGGACCCGAGCTCGTCGAGAAGGACCAACGCTCCCGGCGCGGCAATCTCCCAGGCCTCCCGCAGCCTCTGTAGCCGCCCGCTGAACGTGGAGCGGTCCTGGAGCAGGTCCTGCTCGTCGCCAACCACCCCGACCAGGCCGTCGACCTCGGGGAGCCTGCTACCCGAGCCCGCTGGAAACGGCAGACCGCACTGCGTCGCCAGAACCGCCAGTCCGACGGTCTTCAGAGCCACCGTCTTGCCGCCGGCGTTCGGACCGGTGAGCACCAGCACCTTGTCCGTGCCGACGAGCTCGAGATCGAGGGGTGTCACATCGCCGGCATGTCCCGGCGAGCCGAGCACCTTCTGCCGCAACTCGCGTGTCTCCGGTGTCAGAAGCGGGTGCCGCGCCGCGACCAGGACCAGATCACCGTCCGAAAGCTCGATTGCGCGGCCGCCGGTTCTCTCCGCGAAGCGTGAAGCGGCCTGAAGCGCGTCGAGCTCTGCCAGCGCCGCGACGACGGTCGAGAGCTCTTCGCGCGCGTCGAGCACCTCGGCGGCGAGCTCTCGCACCAGTCGGTTGCGCTCGGCGACCTCCTCGGCGAGAGCCTCCTGCATCTCGTTGTTGCTTTCGACCGCCGCGAGAGGCTCGAAGTAGAGGCTACGGCCCGACGCGGAGCGGCCGTGAACCAGTCCCTCGAGGCGGCGGCGCTCGCCGGCGCGCAGCATCAGGACGAGGCGGCCGTTGTGCAAGGGCGTCGTGTCCTCACTGAAGAGCTCCGAACGCTCCGACAGAAGGTCGTTCAGATGTCCGTAGGTCGCCTTGCGCAGCGACCCGATACGCCCCCTCAGCCGCGCCAGCTCCGGGCTCGCGTCGTCGCGCACCTCTCCTCGGGGACCCAGCGTCTCCGTGATCCGGCGCCCGAGCCAGGCGAGGTCCGGCACTTCGCCGAGCAGCTCGCCGAGCCTCGCCTGATCCTCGCCGAGACGGGCCAGGGCGGCCAGGGCCACCGAGAGCACTTCGCCCCAGGCGACGAGGCGTGGACCGGTCAGCTCGGGTCGACTGCCCGACAGCTCGTCGAGCAGCTCGCCGGCCGGCGACTCGAGCCCGCCCACGACCGTGCCGTCGTCGAGCACCTCGCCCATCTCCTCGAGGGCTGCCCGACGCCGACGGAGCCCTTCGCCCCGAATCGGCCGCAGCGACAGGACCGCCTCGCGCCCGACGTCGGTCACCGCCAGAGCGGCGACGAGCGCCAGGACCTCCGGGAATTCGAGCGACGCAAGGGAAGCGCTGCTGACCTCGACTACAGAGCGATCACGCATGGGTCGTGTGGGCGCCCTCCGGAAGAACGACCGGAATCAAAAAACAAGCGACCCCGAAGGGCCGCTTGACGAACATCGAGTGATGGACGGAACGGACACGCTCAGCGCAGGCCGAGCCTCCGCTCCTCGGCCATCTTGCGCAGAATCTTCTTGCGCGCCTGGACGGCCTTTCTCTTTCGCTTCACGGACGGCTTCTCGAAGTGCTGACGCTTCTTCAACTCCGTCAGGATGCCCGCCTTCTCGCACTTGCGCTTGAAGCGGCGCAGAGCACTCTCGAAGCTCTCGTCCTCGCGAACCTGAACCAACGGCAATTCTCAATCACCTCACTTCCGCTACTCGTCTCTCGACGGCGATCGACGGCCCGAATCATCCGGGCGCGGATCTGCGAGTGTGGCGGAAAGGTCCGCGAAAGTCAAAATCTGCCGGCCGTCGTTACCGGACCTGGCGTCGACGGCCTGCGGGGACCGCTCCGGCTACTCCTCGCCCTCGCCCTCGCCCTCCGCCTTCACGGCGTCGAAGTCCAGCTTGTAGACCTTGAGGACGTCGTCCTTCGCCTGGAAGTAGACGCCGGCCGCACCCTTGTCCTCACGCCGATAGAACCAGGCGGTGACGTTCTGCTCTGGGTAGTCGCGGACATTGGTCGGATTCGGTGTGCCCAGAAGGTCGCGGACCTCACCCTCGGTCATTCCCTTCGACACCTGCGCGAAGCGCTCCTCGGTCATGTACTGGTCGGCCTCGAACTTCGCCAGGGCAGCCTGGAGATCGCCGTTCTCGGGATCGAGCGTCAGCGACGTGTTGACGATGTCGATGGCCCGGCGATAGTCGCCGCCCCTCTGGATGTACTCGTTGGCGATGAGGAGATCCTCGGAGCTCTTCATGTGGATCGCCTCGAGGACCGCCGGAGGCGGAGCCTCGCCCTCGACCATGCCGGCCGAGTTGAGGAAGGTGATGAGAGCGTTCATGAAGCTCTCGGACATGCCGTCGGCCTCGCTCTGGGCCGCCTCGAGCTGTGCCTCGAGATCCTCGACCGAAGGGCCTGCTTCTCCCTCGCCGGCTTCTCCCTCACCGGCTTCGCCCTCTTCGCCCTCTCCCCCGGCCTCGGCCGCGGCGGCGATCTGCGCGGCGATGTCGGCGACCTCGGTCCGCTTCGCGTCGAGTGCCGACCACTGCTCCTTGATCGGGGCCAGAGCGGCCTCCTGGGAGCTGGCAGCCGAGTCCCCGCCCCCTCCGCATCCCGTGGTCAACAGAGCGGCTACGCACACGACACCCAGTGCCCGGATCCAAGTAGACATGTTCACGGCGACCTCCTTCGCTCGGTTTGCGTGAGCGAGAAACGTAACACACGGCTCGAATCGAGAACAAGCAGAGCGCGACTCGAGGCCTCGGAGGGGATTCTGTGACGTCGGCGCTCGTCCGACCCGGCGGTGCGATGTATCCTCGAAGCCGACGCGACGACGTCGTTTCGATACCGGAGGGTGGTCGTTTTGGCGGAGCAGGGCTCACAGCGTGGCGGAGTGGACGGGACGGCCGAGGGAGAGCGCCTGGCCCGCTGGTTGCTCGGCGGCCTGGTCTGCCTGGCCATGCTCGTCGGGCCGGGCGAGTCCGTCGGATCGGGAGCTACTGGCGGGTCGGGCGCTACTGGCAGATCGGGCTCTAGTGGTGGATCGGGTCACGGAGGCAGCGCTCTGGCCGAGGCCGAGGCCTTCAGGTCGTGCGAGCTGGACTCCTCGCAGGTCTCGACCACCCGATCGGCGGGTCGCGACTCCAGGGTTCGGCTGGGTCTGGCCGCCCACGCCTGCGGCGATCCCGAGGAGACCGCGGCGCTGCTCGACCTCGAAGCGATACCCACCGAGGATCTCGAGGACTGGCGACTCTTCACGCTGGCTTCGGCGGCCGTGGAGACCGGGGATCTGGACTCGGCCGCCGCCGCCACCGACACGCTTTTACTCGATCACGGTGACTCGCCGCTGCGGCATCGGGCCTACGCGCTGCGCGCCCGCGTCGCGCTGATGGCGGACGACCCCGAGCGGGCCCTGTCGATGGCGAGGACCTCGCGAGCGGCCCCGTTTCCCGAGGATCTCCGCGCCGAGCTCGACGTAATCGCCTGGGAATCGGCCCAGGCGCTCGCCGAGCCGGGCGACATCGAGCGCGAGGCTCGCCGCCTCCTGCTGCACGCACCCCTCGAAGCGCTCGACCTCGACGCGGCCCGGATGCTCGTCGGCGATTCGGGGGAGCTCGACTGGAGCGAGCACTTCCGGACCTGGGAGCTCGAGCTCCGTGCCCGGCGGCTGGTCGAGCTCGAGCTCGCCGACGAGGCCCTCGAGACGCTGGACGCCGTCGACGCCCACGAGCGAGGCGACGGCTGGAAGGTCATTCGCGCCCGCGCCCTGGTCGAGAATCGCCGTGGCGCCGAGGCCTACGGGCTGCTCCAACAGGTGACCTCGACCCCGGAGGTCGCCGAGCTCGAATGGCTGCGGGCCGAGGCGGCGCTCGACGCGGCGACCGCGCGTCGGGGACGCCAGAACCTGCCCGAGGCCGAGCGACGCGAGATGAGCCGGAAGGCGCGCGCTCACCTGCGGGCCGCGGCGGCGGGCGGCGACGACGACCTCACGCCCGTGGCCCTGAGGCGACTGTTCGACGAGCTCGCCGAGAACGACGACCACGACGAGATCCCGACCGTGCTCGTCCGGTTGCGCGAGATCGACCCGCGCGACACGACCGGTGCACGCTACCTCTGGCGCCTGGGGTGGAACCAGTACTCGAGCCTCCGGTTCGAGGCGGCGATCGGCCACTGGGCGAAGCTCCAGGAGCTCTATCCCGGGAGCAAGCTGGCGCGCTCGGGAGAGTACTGGACTGGGCGGAGCTACGAGGCCCTGGGAAGAACCGAGGAAGCACAGCAGATCCTCGAGAGGATCGCCGCGGCCCCGGCGACCGACTACTACCGCAAGCACGCTCTGATCCGACTCGGCCGCGACGGAGGACCTCCGGCGAGGGACCCCTCGCCGGGCAGGCCGTGGCCCACCGACCCTGTACTCGCCCGCGCCTCGCGGCTCAGCGACATCGGGATCGACCAGCTCGGACTCGAGGAGCTCGAGCTGGTCTCGGAGGGCGCCGACCAGGACGCCGTCGAGGCGCTGCGCAGTCGCATCCTGGCCCGACAGGGGCGGCGACGCGAGAGTATCCAGAGCCTGTGGCGGGTCTTCCCGATGCTCGGCACTCCGGCACAGGGCGTCGCGCCGGGAGACGCGCTGAAAATGTACTACCCCGTCGACTTCCTCGACATCGTCGAGCGCTTCGCCGCCGACAACCGTCTGGACGTCTCCCTGCTGCTGGCGATGATCCGCCAGGAGAGCGCCTTTGACATGACCGCCCGCAGCTGGGCCGGTGCCAGAGGCCTGATGCAGGTCATGCCCGCGACCGGCCGCGAGCTCGCCGAGCGCATGGGTCTGCGGTACTCGCGCGAGCGGCTGAACGATCCCACCTTCAGCGTTCAGATCGGCAGCCGCTACTTCCGCCAGGTGCTGGACATGTTCGATGGCAACGTCGAGCTGGCGCTCGCCGGATACAACGCCGGGCCGTATCGGATCCGCAAGCTGGTGCGGGCCGCCGGCTCGACGCTCGAGATGGACAGCTTTCTCGAAGGCCTGCGGATCGAGGAATCGAAGACCTACGTCAAGCGCGTGGTCCTGTTCTCGAACTCCTACGTCCAGCTCTATCCAGACCTCGGCTGACGCGCTGCGAGACCTCCCGGAACTGCCTTCTGGTCCCCCTCCGACGCGGTTGCTATACTTGCCGCCCCCTTGGGCCAGGCATGGGTGCTTCTGTTGGGTCCATAGCTCAGCGGTTAGAGCATCCGGCTCATAACCGGGCGGTCCCTGGTTCGAATCCAGGTGGACCCACCACCTTGCGTCACAGTGTTCGATAGAAAAGCTCATCTCCGCCGAACCGACGCGGCTCTCTTCAGGAGTTGACGCCATATGCCGCTGCTGCTCGAGACCGTCGTCAAGCTCCAGAAAACCCTCAACCATCTCAACGACCTCGAGCAGCGCCTCTCCGGCGTGCCGGAGGAGATGCGCGAGCTGCACGACCAGTACACCGAAGGTCGTGCCGAGATCGACCGGTTGGAAGCGGTCATCGCCGAGGTCGGCGCCGCCCGGCGCCAGGCCGAGGCCGAGTCCCAGGACTGCAACGTCAAGCTCCAGACCTTTCAGGAGCAGGTCAACCGGGTGAGGACGCAGCGCGAGTACAGCGCCATCCTCCACGAGATCGACCTGGTGAAGGAGCGGATCCGCGAGCTCGAGGACACGACGCTCGAAGCGATGAGCGCCCAGGAAGAGGCCGAATCCCAGATCGCCAGCCTGCGCGAGACGTTCGACGATGTCGAAGCGCGGTACAAGGAAGAGCTCGAGAAGTGGGAGGCCGCGAAACCCGGCGTCGCCGAAGAGGCCGAGACGCTCCGCTCCGAGGTCGCCGCGATCAAGGAGGAGGTTCCACGTCCCAGCCTGCTCCTCTTCGAGCGGGTGCGCGAGGCCAACAACGGCCAGGCGCTCGCCACCGTCGGTGAGGTGCAGCGCGCCCAGGGACAGAGCATGTGGCACTGCCAGGCCTGCAACTACAACGTCCGTCCACAGCTCGTCGTCGAGATCAGGAACAACGGCAGCCTGATCCAGTGCGACAGTTGCCGGCGCCTGCTCCACTTCGACGACGAGGACGCCTGAGGTCGGTCGGCTCTCCCGACACCACCTCGTCGGCAACCGGACCGAGGCGTCGCCCCGAGCTCATTTCGTGGGAATCGTGGAGTCACGCTACCGAGCGATTCGCGGCCGCATCGACAGGGCCGCCGAAGCGGCCGGCCGCCGGAGCGAAGACGTGGTCCTGGTCGGCGCCAGCAAGCGGCAACCGGTCGAGAAGCTCGCCGCCGCCTGGGACGACGGACTCCGTGTCTTCGGCGAGAACCGCGTGCAGGAAGCTCTCGAGAAGGCTCCCCGGCTCGACACCCGGGCACAGTGGCATCTGATCGGACCGCTGCAGTCGAACAAGGCCCGGCGAGCCGCCGAGGTCTTCTCGACCGTGCACTCCGTCGACCGGATCAAGATCGCCCACCGGCTCGATCGTCACGCCGGCGAGCTCGGCAAGGTGTTGTCGGGGATGCTCGAGGTCAACCTCGGCGTTGAGCCGAGCAAGCACGGCTTCGCCCCCGACGCGGTCCTGGGCACCGCCGACACGCTCGCCGAGCTCGAGCATCTGGAGATCCAGGGCCTCATGGCCATCCCACCCTACGAAGCCGATCTCGAGCGTGCCCGCGCCTGGTTCCGCCGGCTGCGCGAGCTGCGCGACGAGCTCTTTTCGCGCTCCCGCTGGAGCGGTCGCCCCGGGTTTCTGTCGATGGGCATGAGCCACGGTTTCGAGATCGCGGTCGAGGAGGGCGCGACACACGTGAGAGTCGGCACCGCGCTGTTCGGGCCGAGGCCCGACGCTCCGGCCCCTTCCGCGCCCGACGCATGACACAGCCCGCCGACCGTCCGCCGCAGACCACACACCGCCTCTTCCCCGAGCTCGACGAGGACGCCGGGCTGACACCCGACGACTTCGTGATCGGCCGTCTGCTCGAGGACGGCGATCGCACCGATCTGCGCTGGCTCTGTTCCGCTGCCGGGCGCGACCGTCTCGGGGCGTGGATGGCCCGGCGGGCCGACCGGCAGCTGTCGCGACGCAGCCGCGCCTTCTGGTCGCTCGTCCTCGACACCCGCACCGCCGATCGGGACAACCCGCTATGGCCGCTCTGACGCCGTCGTGCCGCGACAGCCTCGGACCGGAGACGCTCGAGCTGCTCGGGGGAGTCGCCCGGCGCGCCTGGGCCGACGACGTCTACCTGGCCGGCTCCGCCGCGCTGGCCCTCTACATCGGGCACCGCCCGGTGCGAGACCTCGATCTGATGGCACCGGCGAACCGTCTGGCCGGCCCGGAACGCCGCGATCTGCTGGTCGACCTCCTCGAGGTCGATCCCACGGTGCGCGTCGAAACGGCCCGTGACGGATTCCTGTATGTACGCACCGGCTCGGGTGTGGCGCTCCGGTTTTTCCACTACCCGTATCCGCAGGTCGCCCCCGAGCACGAGATCGACGGGATGGCCGTCGCCTCCGCCGAGGACCTCGGGCTGATGAAGATCGGCGCTATCATCAGCCGTGGCACCCGCCGCGACTTCGTCGACCTCTTTCTGCTGGCGCGACATCTGCCGCTCGAGACCCTGCTCGGCATCGCGCCGGACAAGTTCGGTCACGTGAGAGACTTTCCCCTGCAGGCCCTGAAGGGTCTGGCCGACTTCACTCTGGTCGAGGACGAGCCGATGCCGGCCCTGGCCGATCCGCTCGATTGGCGTGATGTCGAGACCTGGTTCAGGCGGGAGGTTGGACGTCTGGGCCGCGAGGCCGCCGGCCTCGACTGATGCGGCCGGCCTCCCCTCGAACGGACGGCTCGGCGTGCCGGCCGGGAGTCACGGAGCCCTAGGGAGACCCCCAATGAGCACCCTTCACATCACCAACCTCTCCGAAGTCGCCACGCCCATCGGCTCGACGCCACGACGCGGTACGGAGCAGGGTCGCCTGGTGCGGCGCTCCGGTGTCGACGTGGCCTGCCGCGACGGCGAAGTCGTCCTCGTCGGCTCCCGCGATGAGCTCGCCACGGCTCACGAGACCAGGGGCTGGATCGAAGGAGCCGAGACCCTCGACGCGGAGGGCGGAACCCTGATCCCCGGCTTCGTCGACCCTCACACCCACCTTCCGTGGGCGGGCACCCGCGAGGAGGAGTTCGCGCAACGTCTCACCGGGGTCGACTACATGGAGATCGCCGCCGCGGGCGGAGGCATCCTGTCGACGGTCCGCTCGACCCGTGGAGCGGAGCGCGAAGAGCTGGTCTCGCTGGTTCACCGGCGCATGGACCAGATGCTTCGTTGGGGAACCACCACCGCCGAGGCCAAGAGCGGCTACGGCCTGTCGAAGCCCGACGAGCTGAAGCAGCTCGAAGCCATCCGCGACGCCAACGCAGGTCATCCGGTGGACCTGGTACCGACGCTGCTCGCCGCCCACGAAGTGCCGCCGGATTATCGCGACGACCGGCAAGGCTACGTCGACCTGGTGTGCAACGAGATCACCCCCGCGGTGGCCGAGGCCGGGCTGGCGACCTTCTGCGACGTCTTCTGTGAGCACGGAGTCTTCTCGGCCGAGGAGTCACGGCGCGTCCTCACGGCGGGACGTGATCTCGGGCTGCAACCGAGACTCCACGCCGACGAGTTCGTCGACAGCGGCGGCGCCGAGCTGGCGGCCGAGCTCGAGGCACTCTCGGCCGACCACCTGATGGCCGTCTCGGACCGCGGCATCGAGGCTCTGGCCGAGAGCGGCGTCACCGCCGTGCTCCTGCCGGGCACCAGCTTCTTCCTCATGAAGCAGGGCTACGCCCCGGCCCGCCGCCTGATCGAGTCGGGTATACCGGTGGCTCTGGCCACCGACTGCAACCCGGGCTCGTCGCACACCGAGTCGATGCCGATGATCCTCGTACTCGCCGTCCTCCAGCTCGGCCTCACCATCGACGAAGCCCTGACCGCCGCGACGCTCAACTCCGCCTGCTGCCTGGGACTGGGCGAGCGCGTCGGCTCGATCGAAGCCGGCAAGCAGGCCGACCTGCTCCTACTCGACGCTCCGAACCACCTGCACCTGGTCTACCACTATGGGATCAATCCGGTGAAGGCGGTTGTGAAGGCGGGCAAGCTCGTCCACTCGACCTGAAGCGGCCCTGGAGCTGCGGGCGGAGTTGTGCCCTCCGACGGGGGACAGGCACCAACCGGCTGAAGCTGGGGACTGGCTCCAACTGATGAGCTACAGCATTCGACGGCTGGTGCGGCACCGCATCAGTTGGAGCCAGTCCCCAGACTTGCCCTGTTGGTGCCTGTCCCCCGGCGGAGGGATCGCCAACCTCTGCCCGCAGCTCTACAGCACGTCAGCCGTGGTGTAGATCGGCAGGATGTCTACCGGGACGTCCTTCAGGCGGTCGATGGCGTCGATGAGCTCCTGGCGGGGGTGGCCGTAGGTCTCGAGGAAGGCGGCGGTGCCCTCGTAGTCGCCCGTCGCCTGGAGCATCAACATCTCGGTCAGCAGGTCGCGGATGGCGCCGGGGAAGACCTCGGGGACGGAGCGGAAGCGACCCTCCTCGTCGATCTCGAGCGCGCCGTGATCGAGCAGGTAGTTGAACTGCGAGATGACCCCACGGCCGTGCGCCTCATGGACGCCGAATCGCGCCGATCGGAAGAGACCGGCGACGTAACTCGGATCGATGGTGCTCTTGACGATCTCGGAGATCTCGCCGCGCTCCGCCAGCGCCATGATGTTGTAGATCCCCATGACGTCGGCCTTCGCCTCCTCGAGGATCGAGTAAAGGCCCTTGAGCTCCTTGCGCACCTCGGTCCGGCGCCCGTCCACCGTGATGATCCCGGGGCCGAGACCGTGGGACAGCTCGTGGTGGAGTGACTCGGCGAAGAAGGCGTCGAAGCTCACCCGTTCGACGTCCTCCGGCGCCAGCACACGCTCGGCGATCGGCACCAGCATCTTCTCGTACTTGGCCCGCAGCATGTTGCGCAGCATCACCTTCTTCGAGCCCTTGGCCTCGCGCACGCGCTCGTCGTTGGGCAGATTGAAGGCCAGCGTCTGGACGCCCGCCTTGGAGTCGCCCCCGACGAAGATTTCGTCGACGACGCGGATGGGGCTCTCGGTGCCCCGGTTCGGGTTCTTGTGCTCCTCCGGAATCGGCAGATTGCTCTCGAGCCAGGGCAGCATCGACTTGAAGCGATCGAGCGCCGCCGACTCCTCGGGCAGCGTGACCGTGACGAAGGCCTCGAACGCGGCCTTGTACCCGAAGAGCCCATCCTCGTAGACCTCGTAGGGACCGATCGTGACCTCGACCGGAGCGTCGAGGTCCATCCACGCCAGATCGCTCTCGTAGTAGTCGTCGCTCGAGAAGGCGTCGGCGCGTAGCTCGAGGAACGTCCGCAGCGACTCGTTCTCCGTCGCCGCCGCCGCCTGACGCAGATGGTCCGCCGCCGGGGAGAGCCACTCGAGGAAGGCCTTCGAATAGGGCACCGCCACCAGAGCGTCTCCTTCCCGCCGGATCACCGTGTGGAGTGACTCGAAGGCCTCGCGCTCCTCCGGATGGGCCTCGATCCAGGCCTCGAACTCCTCCTTCGACATGTCGACCGGGTAGTAGCCGGCGCCTGCCGGATGCGGTGTCCGACCGATGAAGGGCGTGTGATCGTCGAGACGGTCCCAGGGGCCGAAGTTGGCGTCGAAGTAGATCTGCGCCGCCTCGGAGAGGCCGCCGACCCGCTCCCTGATGGCCGGATTGTCGACCGCCACCTGCCGGAAGAAGACCTCGTCCATGAGCCGCGCGGCCGCCATGATGTGACCCAGGGCCTCGAGCTCCGAGGCGGGCAGTGCCGAGATGTCGGCTTCGAGCTCGGTCGGCTCGAGCTGTGCCAGTCGCTCCTCGATATCGGCGACCACCGTCGGCGCTCCGCTGTCGTTCGCCATGTCCGTCGACTCCTCCGTCGCGGCGCAGCCGGTCAGGGCGAGCGCCAGAATGCCTGCTGCCGTCAGTCTCCTCATGGCTCTAGTTGACGGCTCCACCCGTGGGCTCCGCCGCCTGGTGGATCTCCCCGTAGGCCTTCTCGTATTTCTCCATGTTCTCCCCCAGCGCCTGGATGATGCGCTTCAGATGACCCGGGCTGGTGGCGATTCGCGACACCACCGCGGCCTGCGGCGGCACCACGTTGATGAAGTCGAGGATGAACTCCTCCCGCGTGTGGGTGATGCGCAGCAGGTTGGAGTAGCGGCCCTTGAGCTCGTCGTCGTCGATCTTGACGTTCAGTCCCTGCGCTTCTTCTGTCATGGCTGTCTCCTCGGTCGGTCCCAGTGGGGTTGTCGCACCCCGGGACCCTATTCGCGGCGTCCCTTCCAGTTGACCGCGGCATCGAACTCCCACCGGTGCTTCGGCCGGTAGATGCCCGCACTCGGCGCGGGCGCCGTGACCGAGAAGCTCAGATGGCGGCGGCGATAGTCGTACGGAGCTCCGTCGCGAGCGTGCACAGCGACGTCGAGCAGGTACTCGCCGGCGGCGAGCTCGAGCGACGGGCAGACCAGCCGGACCACCGTCTCGCCGGCGAAGCTCCCCGGCTCGTATCCGGCCAGATCCGTATTCGTTCCCCAGCAGTCGATCCCCCGCGGCGTGAACAGGCCCACCCCGAAGACGAAGTCGTCGAGCGCCTCGTCGGCCGTCGCGCTCACCTCGAACACGACCGTCTCGCCGCTGGCGAAGTGGTAGCGCTCGTTGCCCTCGCCGTCTAGCAGTCGCACTCCCTTGATCTCGGCGACACGCGATCCCCATCGTTGCGGCTCGGACTCCCGGCCCGACGCCTCCCCGGTCGACTGGCCGGGCGAGTCCGCGGCGGCGGCCTCGGCGGGCGAGTCGTCCGAAGCGGCCGCCGGCTCGACCGCGGCGGCCGGAGACTCCTCCCTCTCGCGCTCCTCCTTGGCCTCGCGGTGCTGACGGCCCTCGTGCTCGGCGACGTCCATGCGATAGGCGTCGACGACGCGGCGGGGCTCACCGACCATCCTCTCGCGACCACTCTCCAGCCACAGCACGCGGTCGCAGTACTCCTCGACCAACGACAGCGCGTGGCTGACCATCAACACCGTCTTGCCTTCGGCGAGCATCCCCTCGAGCCGTCGCAGACACTGGTGCGCGAAGGCCTCGTCTCCGACCGCCAGAACCTCGTCGACCAGCAGGATGTCCGGATCGGTATGGATGGCCACCGCGAAGCCGAGCCGGACGTACATGCCCGAGGAGTAGTTCTTGACCGGCTCCTCGATGAAATCGGCCAGGCCGGAGAACTCGACGATGTCGTCGTAGCGCTCGGCCACCTGCGCCCGGCTCATGCCCAGAATCGCCCCGTTGATGAAGATGTTCTCGCGGCCCGAGATCTCGGGATGGAATCCGGCACCGAGCTCGATCAGGGCGGCGACCCGGCCGTCGACGGTGCGACGCCCCGAGGTCGGTTCGAGGATGCCGGCGACGATCTTGAGCAGCGTCGACTTGCCCGAGCCGTTCGAGCCGATGACACCGAACGCCTCGCCGGCCTCGACGGTGAAGCTCACGTCGTCGAGCGCGGCGATCGTCTCCTCGTCGCGAAGGCCCTGGGTCAGATTGCGCTGCAGGAGGGCGCTCTTGAGCGTCCGCATCCGGAACCCGGCGGAGGTGCGCCTGTAGCGCTTCGACAGGCCCTCGATGGTGATGGCGCGACTCAAACCGCCTCCACCAGGGTGCCGCGCAGACGCCCGAACAGCCAGGAGCCGACGATCCAGGCGACCGTCGAGCAGACCAGCATGTGGAGCCAGAGTGTCGGCTCCGGAAAGGCGCCGCGGAAGAGGATCTGCTGGTACGCCAGTGTGAACGGCGTGAACGGGTTGGCCCAGCGGATCACAGCGGCCAGCGCCGGGAAGCCGACCCACTCGAGCGGATAGAGGATCGGCGTCATGAAGAAGAGCAGCTGGAGGACGTTGATCAGCAGGTCGCGCACGTCCTTGAAGTGCACGTTGAGCGCCGCCAGCCCGAGCGCCATGCCGAGAATCATCGGCAGCTGAATCGCCAGGACCGCCGGGAGCAGCACGGCTTCGGGGCCTCCCACCAGCTTGCCCATCGAGCGGCCGATGAGCAGAGCCCCACCGATGATCGGCAGAGCCAGGAGGAAGTGGATCAGGTTGGCGAACACCGGCACCATCGGCAGGACCTCGACCGGGAAGATCGCCTTGCGGATCAGGCCGGCGTTGGCCGAGAGCGAGATCGTCCCCTCGATGAGCGAAGTGCTCACCCACACCCAGGGGAAGAGTCCGGTGATCAGGAAGAGGGCGTAGGGATCGACGAGCTCGGCGCGCCCCTGGACGAAGACGTATCCGAACACGAAGCTGTAGACCCCGAGCAGAAGCAGCGGGTTGAGCAGCGACCAGACGAAACCGAGCGCCGATCCCCGGTAGCGGGCCTTGAGCTCACGGCTCACCAGCGTTCCGAGAAGACTCCGGAAACGCCAGACCTGTCTGATGGATGAGCTCATGCGAACCGGTCGGCTCGTCTCCGCGAGCCGTCGTCAGATGGTGTCATCCCGAGCGCCAGTCGGAACGACGAGGAGTTGAGACCGATCCTGAGCTCGCTCGTGTCGAGAGGACAGCGAAGGGGTCTAGTTCTGCTGCATCGCCGCCTTGCGACGCTTCTCGCGCAGCTCACGGAGCTGCCTCATCAGCTCCTCCTTCTCGCCCGTGATGTCGGTCTCATAGTCCCTCAGGCCGCCTTCGACGACCTGGTAGACACGCGGGAACTTGCCCACGTCGCCCCGCTCGTCGAAGCGGATCGGACCGGCGACACCGGGGAAGTCCTCGACGCTGCGCAGACCGGAGCGGAAGTCGCTGGCAGTGCGGAACGGCTCGGGGATGGCGTCGATGAAGACGTTCATCGCGTCGTATCCGTGCGCCGCCCAGACGTCCGGGATCTCGCCGAACTTGGCGTCGTAGGCCAGGACGAACGACTTGATCGGCTCACCCTCGGCGTTGATCTCGAAGTTCGGGGCGGTGAGCAGCACACCATACGCGGCGCCCCCGACGTCGGCCAGAACCGCCGGCGAAGCGAACGCGTGCGAGGTGAGAATCCTGCCGCCGAAGCCACTCGCCTTCAGCTCGGTGACCAGCTTCGCCACGTCCTGCGCGTAGGCCGCCAGATAGACACAGGCCGGCTCGAGGGTGTTGACGCGTTCGATCAGGCCGGAGAAGTCGGACGTCCCCTCGGGAAACTCTAGAATCTCGAGCACCTCACCGCCGTTGCGGGCGAACTCCTCGGCGAAGATCTCCTGCACGCCGGTCGCCCAGGTCTCCTCCTTGGCCAGGATCACCACCGAGGAATAGCCCTTGCTGGCGGCGAAGACGCCCATCTTCGTGCCCTCGTCGAAATCGGAGAAGAAGACACGGAAGAAGTTCTTCGAGATCCCGGTCAGCTCGGGAGACGAGGCCGAAGGGGAGAGCAGCACCCGGTCGTTCTCGTCGGCGATCGAGACCATGGCGAGCGCTTCGGCCGTGGTCACGCCACCGATGACCGCCAGAGCGCCGGCGTCGTAGAGCTCCGCCAGGCGCTGAGCGCCGACCGCCGGATCGCTCTCCGAGTCGAGGATGGTGAGCTCGAAGGTGTGCTTGCTGTCGGTGCGAGCCTGGATCTGCTCGAAGGCCAGCTCGACGCCCTTCCTGACCGACTCGCCGTACACCGCCGAGTCGCCGGTGAGCGGCAGAACGGCGCCGAACTTGATCGCGCCAGCACCGGGGCAACCCAGAACCAACGCCGAGACGCAAAGGATCGGAATCAGTCTACGCATGTGGTGTCTCCTAACCCTCGTATCCGAGGAACCGCCGCTCGACCGTCAGGCGCCGCCATTCCACTCGAGCCACGAGCGGAATTTGGCCCCCTCTCTAATGGATTCCAGAGTGTATCGAAAAGTTCCGTTCTCTTTCTCGGCGAGTGGCTGGATAGAATCGAGCCGTGGCCGACTCGAGCGAAAGACTGACCCTGCGCTGCCCCGACTGCGACGCCCACCTGGTCGTCGACGCGGCGACCGGCGAGGTCCTTTTCCATCGCAAGGCCAAAGAGCCACTCGCCGGAGGCAAGGACTTCGATTCGCTCCTCAACGACCTCGACCAGCAGAAGGAGCAGGCCGAAGAGATCTTCAGCCGCGAGGTCGAGGCAATGAAGGACCGCGACCGGCTCCTGGCCGACAAGTTTGACGAGGCGATGAAACGCGCCGCTGAGGATCCCGACGACGCGCCGCCGCCGCGACCCTTCGACCTCGACTGAATCCGGGTCCCTGAAGGGATCGAAGGGCGCTAGGAAGGATCGAGTCGGTAGTAGCTGGGCGACGCGCTCAGGCGAGCTCTCTCCGAGCCGGCGGGGAGCGCTTCTCCCCCTCGATCCACGGCGCTCCGCGCGACGCCCGGAAGGGTCACCTCCAGATCGTCGCCGAGACACCAGGCGACCAGAGTCTCGCCGCCGCCGTCGGGCGCCGCGAACCGATACGCGGCCACCCCCCCTCCCAGATCCACCGGCCCGAGCGCGCTTCGACCCACAAGCTCCCGCTGCAGCGTCCGCAGGGCGGTGTAGGCACTGCGCCGTCTCGGTGAGCCGGCCTCGCCGCGCGGCTCGATCAGCCCGTAGCCACGCGCCTCGAGTTGCCACCAGTAGGCCCTCTCGGCGAGGCCGCTCGACAGGACGGGTACGCCATAGCGAACCAGATAGCTCGCCTGCCGCTCCTCGTCGACCGAAACAGCTCGCCCGGCGGGGGAGTGGGGCCCCTCCCACAGGGGCCAGTTGAACTCGGTTATCCAGTACCGCGACGAGCCCACCGAGGCGGTCTCGCCGATGGCGCGGAACAACGCCGCCTTGCCCAGAGTGTCGAATCCGAGCTGCTCGTTCTCCGGCGCTCCGCGCCGATCCACGTAGAGCAGGCTCGAGACGATGTCGACCGGCGGACTGCCCGGATAGTTGAGCGCCGACGCCAACGCGTGCGGCTCGAAGTCGATGACACCGGGGCCGAGAATCTCGACCGGACCGAGCGCCCTCAGCTCGGCCATGGCACCGCTCATCAGCTCGACGTACTCACGGTAGTTCCACAGCCCCCACTTGCTGCGATTGATCGCCTGGCCGATCTGGAAGCGATTCCCGAAGCCGATCAGTCGCTCGCCCAGATCCGCGACGGCACGGCGCCACCGGCCGGGATCTCGGACCAGCTCGCGCACCTGGGGAAGGGCGAAGACCAGATCGACCTTCCGCTCGGCGAGCGCAGCCGCCAGGGCGATACCCTCGTCCCAGCTCTCATCCCAGGGATGGAAGCGCAGCAGCACCTGATCGACGCCGAGATCCGCCACCGCGTCGACGGCCTGGTCGACCGACAACCGCTCGCCCCGACCCGCGGTCGCGATGCCGATACCGATGCCGGGCCACGGTCTGTCTCGGCTCCACAGGGAGGCTCTCAGCTCGCGGTAGCGCCGGCGGGCCCGCGGAAGCGCCGCCACCGCCACCGACACGGCCCGCAGATGACTGCCGGCATCGCCCAGCCGGACCCGCAACCGCTCGGATCGACTGGCATGCTGATGGGGCTGGTCGGAGAGCTCGTCCCACACGGCCTTGTCGCGCTTGTCCGCGTCCTCGGGCGGCGGCGGGATATGAGCGTAGGGCTTGCGCAGGAAGAGCCGCGCGCCGAGGCCCCTGGTCAGGGAGCGCAACGACTTCTTGCCCTCGACACGCGCCAGGTAGGCCCATCTGTAGAGGCGGTACAGGACCTTCTTCAGGCCGAGCCCGGTGCCGCGGCCCTCCCAGTAGGTCTCCAGGAAGAGCCGGTCGAGACGGTCGTCGTAGAAGCCGAGCCGGCAGAGGTCACGGGTGCGTCGACCGACACCGACTCGTCCCAGATTCCGGGCGCGATTGAGATCGATCAGGTCGAGCGCGACGCTGCCATCGGACGGGTGGCTCACCAGGAGGTTGCCGATCGAGAAGTCCCGATGCCAGAAGCCGGCGTCGTGGAGCTGCCGTGCGGTGCGAGCAATGGCCCGCGGCAACGCCTCCGGATCGAGACCCGGGAAGTCGACGGCGAACGTCGACGCCTTGAGCGCCCGAAACATGTAGCGAGCCTCGACGGCGTTCTCTATCCGTCGCGAGACGAAGATCGACGGCCCCTCGGTCTCCTTCGACTCGAGGAGCAGGAGCGGCTCGGGTGTGCGTACGCCGCGATCGCGCACCGCCAGTGCCATTCGGAAGCTCCGCTCGGCCTTGCTTCCCTTCAGCCGCCGCTCGAGCCGGCGACGCCAACCCTGATTGCGGAAGAGCTTGACGACCGCGGCGACGTCTCCCGCCGTGCCGTCGAGAATCACGCCATACAGGTAGTTGCGACCCCAGTGGACCGTGTCGGTCGCCGCCGCCGGATCGCTGACCCGCGACGCCGCCGCGGCCGGATCCACCAGCCCGGCTCCAGCCGGTATCTCGCAGCGGAACCCCTCGATGTCGAACCGTTCGATCGATGCCGGACCCATGGAGTCACCGTCAGACGGCGAGCACCTCGAACTGGGCGCGCCGGAGCGACGCGTCTCCACGAATGGTGATCTTCTTGCCCAGGACCTGCTCGACGTCGGCGAGCACCTCACGGTCGGACGAGGCGAAGGCCTCCTCGACGGCGGGATGGACGACCAGCAGGGGATCGCGGTCGGCGAACTCGCCGGCCGATCGCAGCACCTCGCGCCGTATGGCCAGGCAGACCGTGGTGGCCGACTCCACGCGGCCCCGCCCGTGGCAGTCACGACACGGCTCGGTGAGCACGCCCATGAGGTTGGCCCGCGAGCGCTTGCGGGTGATCTCGACGAGCCCGAAGTCCGAAAGACTCAACATCCGGCACCGCGACCGATCCTTGGCGAGCTCCTCCTGCAGCGCCTCGAGGACCCTCTCCCGATGCTCCGGCCGCTCCATGTCGATGAAGTCGACAACGATGATGCCGCCGAGATCGCGCAGCCGGATCTGCCGCGCGAGCTCGCGCACCGCCTCGAGGTTGGTTCGAAAGACGGTGTCCTCGAGATCGCTGCCGCCGGTGAAGCGGCCCGTGTTGACATCGATCGCCACCAGCGCCTCGGTCGGATTGATCACCAGGTAGCCCCCCGACTTGAGCCAGACCTTGGCGCGCACCGCCGCGGCGATCTGCTTCTCGAGATCGAAGCTCTCGAACAGACGCTCCGGACCGGGCTGCTCCTTGACCCGGCCGGCCAGCGAGGGCTGCACCCGGTCGAGGAAGCTCGCCACCCTGCGGAACGTCTCCTCTCCTTCCACGACGACATCCTGGTAGGAGTCGTCGAGCAGATCGCGAACGATCCGCATCGCCGGCTCGAGGTCCTTGTGCACCTCGGCGGGCGCCGACGCCCCGGCCGCCCGCTCCTCGATCTCACTCCACAATCCGGCCAGATAGCGATGATCCTCGACGAACTCGGCCAGCTCGCGCCCCTCCCCCGCAGTGCGGACGATGAGCCCGTGCCGCTCGTCGAGGCCGCTCACGAGAGCGGTGAGCCTCTGCCTCTCCTCTGAATCCTCGATGCGGCGGGAGATCGCCGCCTTGCCGGCGTCGGGAAGCAGAACCAGAAAGCGGGCCGGCAGGGCGACCTGGGTCGTCACCCGCGCCCCCTTCTCGGGCAGGGGATCCTTGGCGACCTGTACGAGCACCTCCTGGCCCTGGGTCACGAGCTCCTGGATCGGTCGCGGCTCCGCGCGGCCTTCGTCGACCCCACTCTCCTCGGCGGCGAGGCGAGCGACCGAAGGCTGGGCGTCGGCGACGTACAGGAAGGCGTCCCGATCGAGACCGATATCGACGAACGCCGCCTGCATTCCGGCGAGCACTCGAGTCACCCGTCCCTTGTAGATGCCGCCGACCAGGCCGCGGCTACGGTGACGCTCCACGTAGACCTCGACAAGGCGATCGTCCTCGAGTACCGCCACGCGGGTCTCGTAGGGGTCGCTCTCGATGAGCATGCGGGACCGCACGGACAGAGGACTCGGTCGCGACGAACCGCCGGAGTCAGCGGTTGACGTATCGCCGGAAGTCTACTCCGAGGATCAGACCGATCGCGATCAGGTTGGCGACCATGAACGATCCGCCGTAGGAGAGAAGCGGCAGTGGTATCCCGGTGATCGGAAGCAGGCCGACCACCATCGCCGTGTTGTAGAGCACGTGGAACCCGAATGCCGACAGCAGACCGACGACCAGCAGTACGCCGGCGCGGTCACGAGCTCGCATGGCGATCTCCGAGCCGTTGAGGAAATAGATGGCGTAGAGGAAGAGCACCAGCGCGACGCCGAGAAACCCCCACTCCTCCGCCAGGACGGCCATGACGAAGTCGGTGTGCCGGGCCGGCAGAAAGCGCAGCTGGCTCTGCGTCCCCTGCATGTAGCCACGCCCCAGAAACTCTCCCGAGCCGACGGCGATCTTGCTCTGCTTGAGCTGGTAGCCGGCACCGAGCGGATCGCTCTCGGGGTCGAGGAAGGTGCGCACCCTCTGGCGCTGGTAGTCGTACATCGCGAAGGACCAGACGAGTCCGGCGATCAGGACGACGATGAGCACGCCGGCGAGCACCACCTTCCAGCGCAGCCCCGCCACGGCCAGCATTCCCGCCGCCATCGGAACGAACATGACGGCGCTTCCCAGGTCGCGTTCCGCCGCCACGAGGACCACAGGGATCAGCGTCAGGCCGACCGCCACCAGGGTTTGGGGAACGCTGAGACTCCTGCGATTCGCGTCGGCCAGGTACCGCGCCAGAATGAGGGCGGTGGCGATCTTGGCGAACTCGGCCGGCTGGCCTCCGAACCCGCCCACGCCCAGCCAGCTGCGCGCACCACCGGCCTCGTGGCCGAGCACCAGAATGAGGACAAGGCTCGCCACCGACAGGCCGTAGAGCGGCCAGGCGAAGGCGACCAGACGCTGATAGTCGATGCTGAACGCGATCGCCATCAGGATGAGACCGACACCGACCCAGGCCGCCTGGCGGGGCAGGTAGTCGATCGACAGCTCGGAGCTGGCGCTGTGAACCGTCGCCAGGCCGATGGCGATCAGGGTTAGAGCCGCCAGCAAGAGGCCCCAGCGCACCCGGCCGAGGCGCAGCAGCAGGCCCAGGGGCTCGTCAGCGCGACTGGAAATAGATCTCATAGACCAGTTTGGCGAGTGGTGCCGCGGCCGCCGACCCGTGGCCGCCGTGCTCGACGAAGGCCACCACGACGAGCTCGGGGTCGTCGGCTGGCGCGAAGGAAGCGAACCATGCGTGATCCCGGCGCTCGAACGGCAGGTCTTCCGAGTCGATCCAGCTGACCTGCTCGACCACCTGGACGGTCGCTGTCTTGCCGGCGACCTCGATCCCGTCGAGCCGCGCCGCCGCGCCGGTGCCACCGTCGTTGACCACCGCGCTCAGCGCCTCCTTGACCAGATCGAGGTGCGCGGGATCGAGACCGGTCGGGGTGCGCTCGGCCTTCCCGACGACCAGGCGTGGACGCACCAGGTCACCGTGGTTGGCGACCGCCGACATCATCGCGGCGACCTGGAGCGTCGTCACCAACAGCGGCCCCTGGCCGATCGAGACCGAGATCGTCTCGCCGGCGTACCAGGGAGTCCCTCGGCTCTCTCGGCTCCAGGCCTCGTCGGGAACCAGTCCCGCCTTCTCGGCACCGATCTCGACGCCGGTACGGCTGCCCAGACCGAGCATCCTCGAGAAACGAGCGATCCGGTCGATGCCGAGCTTCTGGCCGAGACTGTAGAAGTAGATGTCGCACGAGTACTTGAGCGCTTCCCTCAGCCGTACCCGGCCGTGCCCCGAGCGCTTGTGACAGCGGAAGCGATGGTTGTAGTAGCGGGCCGCCCCGTTGCAGACGACCGACGTATCGGCGGTGATCTCGCGCTCAGCGAGACCAGCCAGGGCCACGACGATCTTGAACACCGAGCCCGGGGAATAGGTGTTCTGGAGCGCCCGATTCTGCAGCGGGTCGTGCGGCGCCTTGACGATCGCCTCCCACCGCTCGGGCACCAGACGGCGGGTGAAGATGTTCGGGTCGTAGGACGGCGAGGAGACCATGGCGCGAATCCCGCCGTCTCGGGGATCGATCGCGATCAGCGCCCCGACCTGGTCCTCGAGCGCCCGGGCGACAGCCTGCTGGATGTCCAGATCGAGCTCGAGCGCGAGCTCCTCGCCCGGGATCGCCGCCTGGCGGCTGTGAACCCGCTTGACCCGTCCGCGATGGTCGACGACCACCCGGTTGACGCCCTTGGTTCCCCGTAGCTCCGCGTCGAACGCGGCCTCGAGACCGACGACACCCACCAGGTCTCCTTCATCGAGCCGCCCCTGCGACTCCTCGAGGCGCTTCCCCGTCGCCTCGCTCAGGTATCCGACCAGATGTGCCGTCTGGGAGCCGTGCCGGTAGAGACGGACGTGGCCGACCTCGATCTCGAACTCCGGATACTCCAGCGAGCGAGCCTCGAACTGGGCGACCTCTTCGAGCGTCAGGTCCTCCGCCACCATCCGCAGCCCGGGAGTGCGTCGCCAGCGTGCCTCCGCGGCCGGCGGCGACGGTCCGAGGACACCCTCGACGAACTCGCGACTCGCCGACAGGTCCCGGCTTCGGCTGGGATGGAGGATCAGGTTGTAACTGGCGACGTTCTCGACCAACGGTCGCGAGGAGGCGTCGTAGATGAGCCCCCGTGGCGCCGTGATCACCCGCTCCCTCAGGCTGTTGTTGACCGCCAGCGCGCGGTAGGTCTCTCCGAAGGCCACCTGCACGACCCAGTAGGCCGCCGCGATGATCACCAGCAGGGCGACGAAGCCCAGCTGCAGCCGCGGTACCCGACTGACGATCTCCGAGTGGTGCTCGCGGACCTTTTGCAACTCAGAACCTCAGACGCGCTTCCCGCGCCTGCTTCCACTGCCCGAGGGTGCGGATGAGCTTCAACCGCCCTCTGAAGATGAAGAGCCCCGCCAGGCCGGTGACGGCGATCTTGACGACGACAGCCAGAACCGGCGGCGGCACGCCGTTCGGAACCATCAGCATGACGAGAGCGACCAACAGTATCTGCTGGACGGCCGCCGCCACAGCGTACAGGAGGATCGCGCCCGAGGAATTCATCTTGGCGAGGTTGGCGACCGCGAAGGCGGTGCAGTAGCCGATGAGGGTGTCGGCGAAGCCGTTGATTCCGTAGGGCCCGCCCGCGAACGCGTCCGCCGCCAGCCCGGCGACGAGTCCGACGCTCAGGCCGACCAGCGTGGTCGACTCGAACGCCCAGGCGACGGTCAACAGCAGGAACACGTCTACGTAGACGGCGAAGTCCGAGAACAGACGCACGCCCAGGGCATGGACCCCGACGACCACGACAAGAGTGGCACCGAACCTAAGGGCGCTCATCGATGGAGGTCTCCTTGAGCTCCTCGGGCAGGCGCTCCTGCGCCAGAACGAAGGCCCGGTCGATGGTCCCGAAGTCCACCGCCGGTCGCACCTCGATGCGCAGGAACAGCTCGTCGCCCTCGTCGATCGCGGCAACCGTGCCGACCGGAATGCCACGCGGATAGATGCCGTCGATTCCGGCCGTGACCACCAGATCACCCAGCCGGACGTCGCTGCGCAGCGGCACGAAGTCGAGCTCGAGCGACCCCTCCTCGGCGCCCCGGATGATCCCCTGGCGCCTCGTCCGCCGGATCATCGCCCCGACGTTGGCCGACCGATCGGTCAGCAGCTGGACCTTGGCGTAGGGACCGGTCACCGACACCACCCTCCCCACCACGCCTTCGGGCGCGACGACCGCCTGATCCGTCTCGACACCCTCACCGACGAACAGCACCAGCGAACGAAGCCATGAGGTGTAGTCGACGTAGACGACGTCCGCCACCACCATGGGCGGCGCGCCGGCGCGCCGGTATTCGACCGCCTGACCGAGGCGCTCCATCTGCCCGACCGCGTCGAACCACAGCAACCGCTCGTTCTTGAGCGTCGCCAGCTCGCGGCGAAGGCGCCGGTTCTCTTCGAGCAGACCCGAGCGGACCTCGAGGCCGGTGGTGAGCCTCTCGACCAGCTCGACGCCGCTGTCGACGAGGTGCGCAATCGGCGCAAAGACGACGAGCGCCACCGTCTGCAGGCGACTCGGCGTTCCACCCGGGTCACGGGCCTGCGCCGTCAGTACCAGCAGCTGAAGAAAGAGGACGAGGACGAGAATCCAGCGGACGTGGCGTTCGTTCAACGACGGCTCCTGCGACTGGTGGCCTGCACCACCACCAGGGCGACGATTGTAGTCGAGCGCGGCGGCGCGATGACGGCATTCGCCCGGCGACCGTCACAATCGGATGTCCCGCCGCGCTTCATCGTTGACATACGAACACCAGAAGTGTCACTCTCTCGTTCTCTCTTAGCCTGGTATGCGAAACGCGAAGTTTTCCATCGGTCGCTCTCTAGCCTGCCTGCTCCTTGTGGGGCTGGTGGTCAGAGCGCTGGTGCCGGCCGGCTTCATGGTCGGCGCGGTCTCCGATGGCTGGCCCATCATCTACTGCCCGGGCCAGAGCCACGGACCGCTCTTCGCGTCGCCGACCCAGGGCGAGCACGGTGCGGCTGAGCATCACGGCGAGCACGGCGGTCACGCCGAGGACGATTGCGAGAGCGAGTGCTTCCTCGGCTACGCTTTCACCGAGATCGCCGAGATCGATGCCATCGGTCCCGTCTCGGTCGAGCTCGGCGTCGTCTCCCGCCTCGTTCCGGCTGAGGACCGCCGCGAGCGCATCCGGCACGTAGAGTCCCCGAGAACTCGCGGACCACCCTCCACGGTCTCCATCTCCGCCTGAGTCCACCTACCGCGAGGTAGGTCGACTCCCTCAAGAGACCGGCCGGTCCAAGACCGGCCACCGACCACGCATCCCGGTGTATCGACGCCGGAGACGCTGGTATTGGAGTGGAGGAACAGATGAAGAAAGCAGAGAACGAGACTCCGTTCGGAGTCCTGGCAAAGGCCCTGATCGCGCTCGCCATCGCGGCATCCGTATCCATCAACCCGCTCCTCGCGCAGGAGAACGGCAAGGGCGAGGAAACCTCCTCGGAGCAGGCCGTCGAGCAGGAGGAATCGAAGGATCAGCCCCTCGAGGGCGAAGAGGTAACCGAGGCGATCACCGTCTTCGGCGAAGGTCAGAAGGAAACCAACTACGTCAGCCCAAAGAGCATTCTGCTGCCCCAGGATCTCGAACCGATAACGGTCCACACGACCGAGGACCTGGTCAAGTACGAGCCGAGCGTCATCATCCGGCGGCGCTTCGTCGGCGACGCCAACGGAGTCATGGGCATCCGTGGCTCGAACATGTTCCAGACCACGCGGTCGATGGTCTTCGCGGACGGCATCCCCCTGCACTACTTCCTGCAGACGCAGTGGAACGGTGCTCCCCGCTGGGGTCTGGTGAACGCCGACGAGATCGCCTTCGTCGAGGTCGTCTACGGGCCGTTCTCGGCCGAGTACAGCGGCAACGCGATGGGTGGCGTCGTCAACATCGAGACCCAGATCCCCACCGACGGCCGTTTCCACTTCGAAGGCATGCTGGTCAACCAGGACTTCGATCACCTGGGCGTCGAGGAGAGCTCGCTCGGCGGCTTCCGGGGCTTTCTCTCCTACGGCGACCGGATCGGCAACTTCAGCATCTACGGCGCCATGACCCGGCTTCAGAACGACGGGCAGACGCAGGACTTCCGCTTCGACACCTACTCCGAGCCGACCGGCGGCGAGATCCCGGTCAGCGGAGCGCTGTCGAGCACCAATGAGTACGGTGACGCGGCCAAGTACTACGGCAACTCCGGCTATGTCGACTCGCTGACCGACCAGTTCAAGCTGAAGCTCGGCTACGAGTTCGGCGACGGATGGCTCGCCCTCCTGAACACCGGCTTCGAGGTCCGTGACATCAACCGCCAGGCGCCGGAGAACTACCTGGTCGCCCCCAACGGGCAGACCATCTGGGACGGCAGCGTGGTCCAGGACGGCGTCGCCTTCGACGTACGGGGCCGCAACTTCTCGATCGACGATCAAGATCGCGAGACGCTGCTCCTCGGCCTCCGTGTCACCGGACCGCTGAGCGACGCCTGGAACCTGACTGCGAGCGTCAGCTCCTTCGAGATCCTCGAGGACGAGACCCGTGCCTCGCTACTCAATCCGGCCGATCCCGCCTACACCCCCGCCGGGACGGTACGTGACTACGACGACGCGGCCTGGCAGTCGTTCGAGATCAAGTTCCAGAACGACGCCGTCGCCGGCAACAGCGACCTGAGCTTCGTCACCGGCTACCGCTGGGAAGCCTACGAGCTCGGCGTCACCAACTACGACTCCGACGACTGGCGATCCGGCGCGCGCACCTCGCTCAACAACGCCAGCGGTGGCGACAGCCGGCTGCAGGCGCTCTACGCCCAGCTCGGCTGGCGGCTCAGCGACGCCTTCGACCTGACCGTGGGCGGCCGCTACGAGGACTGGGAGTCGAAGAACGGCTTCTGGAACGACCGCGGTGAGATCGACAACCACATCGATCGGCAGGACGATCGCTTCTCACCCAAGCTCTCGCTCGGCTACCGCCCCAACGATGTCTGGCAGTTCCGGGCCTCGGCCGCCAAAGCCTACAGGTTCCCGATCGTCGAGGAGCTGTTCCAGAACGAGCGCCGCACCAACGGCACCTCGATCGCCAACGCCAACCTCGAGCCCGAAGACGGCACCCACTTCAACCTGATGGCGGAGCGGTTCTTCTCCGGCGGCGCGATCCGGCTGAATCTCTTCACCGAGACGGTCGAAGACGTGATCATCAGTCAGTCGTCGGTCATCGACAACCGCTTCATCTTCACCTTCCTACCGGTCGACGAGGTCGAGACCAGCGGCGCCGAGATCATCTGGGACCAGGCACGCGTCTACGACACGAAGCTGAGCACGAGGATCAACGTCAGCTATCTCGACTCGGAGATCACCAGGAACTCGCCCAATCCCAGGGTGGAGGGCAAGGTCTTCCCGAGGATGCCCAAGTGGCGCATGCACTGGCTGCTCAACTACGCCCTGACGCCCAAGTGGGATGTCGGCGGCGGTATTCGCTATGCCAGCAACAGCTACGGCGATCTGGACAACGGAGATACCGCGAGCCGCGTCTTCGGCGCTCACGACTCCTATACCCAGGTCAACCTGAAGGGCGGATATCAGGTCAACGAGACCGTCCGCTTCAACCTCAGCATCGACAACCTGACCGACCAACTCGCCTTCGTGCACCACCCGTGGCCGGGCCGCACGATGACGCTGGAGGTCGTGGTCGACAGGTAGCGGACGGTGACGCCAACCATCATCAGAAACGCAGGAGCTGCGACTCTCGGTCTCGCGGGTCTTGCGATCGTGACCCTCGGCGGCTGCGCGCCGGAAGGCGCGCAGTCGTCGGGGTCCGATATCGAGGATCCGACGACCCGGAGGGTCGACCGCTCGCCGGTGGCCGTGAACTGCCCGGCCGAGTCGATTCACTGCGGCAGGACGCCGACGCTCACCTTCGACGACGACGGGCGACTCTGGGGGGCCTTCGAGCTCGAGGGTCGGGCCTACGTCACCTACTCCGACGACCGCGGACGGTCCTTCTCCTCTCCGGTGGAAGTCAATCCCGAGCCCGAGGCGATCGAAACCAACGGCGAAGGCCGACCCAAGATCGCCATCGGTTCGGAAGGGATGATCCACGTCTCCTGGACCCGGAAGCTCGAAGGAATGTTCACCGGAGAGATCCGATTCAGTCGTTCGACCGACGGGGGAGCGAGCTTCGAGCCGGTCCGCACGATCAACGACGACGGGCTGGCGATCGGACACCGCTTCGACAGCCTCTTCGTCGATCCCGAGGGCGACATCTACATGGCGTGGGTCGACAAGCGCGACGCCCACGCGGCCCGGCAAAGGGGAGAGGAGTACCGTGGTGCCGGCCTCTACTACACCGTCTCGACGGACAACGGCGCGACCTTCGTCGCCAACCGGAGAGCCGCCGAGCACGCCTGCGAATGCTGCAGGATCGGCGCCGCACCGGGGCCCGAAGGCGGCGCTGCGATCCTCTGGCGGCACGTGTTCGAGCCCAACATCCGCGATCACGCCCTAGTGTTGCTCACACCCGACGGCGTGCTGGGCCAGATCCAGCGCGTGTCCCACGAAGACTGGAAGCTCGACGCCTGCCCTCATCACGGACCGGCGATCGTCCCGGCCGGAACCGACGGGTACCACATGACCTGGTTCACGGGCGCCCAGGAACAGCCCCGGATCTACTACGGTCTGCACCATCTGCCGAGCGGCAGGACCCTGCAGATCCGCGAGATCGCTTCGGGACCGAACGCCGCCCACGCCGACATCGTTCTCGCTGGACGGCGACTGACTGTGGCGTGGAAGCAGGGCGATTCCGAGCGCACGGACGTCTACGCCATCACCTCGACCGACACGGGAAGGACCTGGTCGGAGCCCATTTCACTGGCCGGCACGGCGGGGGCCTCCGACCACCCGTTCCTTCTGGAGACCAACGGCGAGGCCTTTCTGGCCTGGCTCACCGAAAGCGAACAATTGAGGGTTCTGCCGCTCAGCTGAGGACAACCGACAGAGCGAGGAGCTCCAACACCGACCTCGTCCACGGCCGTGGACGGGACCACTGATCGAGAGAGACGGAGATGACATGTCGAACATGGGGAGAGCCGCGATGAGCGGTCATGGTGGAGCGTTGCCGCTCCTTGCAGTGTTGTTGTGCCTGGCGGGATCACCGCTGTCTGCCGACCATGCGCCACCCGGGCAGGAGGGGCATCACAATCACGGCTCCGCGGATCATTCCGGCGACCATGATGCCGGACACGAGCATCATGCCGGCCACGGGGAGCCCGGAGCTGCCACGGCCGGTCACCCCGATGGGCACGGCCACACCCGGCCCGACTCGGTAGCGCCACCAGGAGTCATGGGCGACCACCTCCTACACGAGACCGAGCGCTGGATGGTCTCCTACCGGTTCATGACGATGAGCATGGAGGACAGTCGCGACGGCACGGATCGCCTGTCCACCGCACAGGTTCTCGCCACGCCCAATCGCTTCTTCGGCCGGCCGGGCCAGCCTCCGACGCTGCGCATCGTACCGACCGAGATGACGATGGACATGCACATGCTGGGCGTCATGTTCGCCCCGAGCGCGAACCTGACGCTCATGGCGATGGCCACCTACCTCGACAAGGAGATGGACCACACGACCTACAAGGGCGGTATGGGAACGACCGTCCTGGGGACCTTCACCACCGAGACGAGCGGCATCGGCGACACCAAGCTCGGCCTCATCTATGCCCTTGGCGGCGACAGTGGATTCCACCTCAACCTGGGACTCGGGCTGCCGACCGGCAGCGTCACCGAGACCGGAACCGTGCTGACGCCGATGAACATGCGGCCGACCGTTCGCCTTCCCTACGCGATGCAACCGGGTACCGGTACGTACGACCTGCTCGCCGGGCTGACCTACACGGGCCGAACGGACGACCTTTCCTGGGGAGCCCAGTTCCGCTCCGAGATCCGTCTCGAGAGCGAGAACGACGAAGGCTACTCGTGGGGCGACCTCTACGGCCTCACGGGCTGGATCGCCGCGATGTGGGCGGACTGGGTCTCGACCTCGGCGCGCTTCGACGCCCGGACCCAGAGCAGCCTCTCCGGTATCGACCCGCGCATCGCCGGGCCGGTACAGACCGCCAATCCCGACTTCTACGGCGGCGACCAGGTCTTCGGTTATCTGGGCGTCAACACGATCGTGCCGCGCGGCGCTCTCGCCGGACACCGCCTCGAGCTCGAGGTCGGCCTACCGCTCTACCGCAATCTCAACGGTCCACAGCTCGAGACCGACTGGACCCTGACCCTGGCCTGGCGAAAGAGCTTCTGACACGAGCGAGACCGACGGCCGGTGGGCTGTGTCCTCAGTTCAAGCCGGTCGCTTCAGGAAACTCCCGAGCGAGACTATCGGGGGCCATACGGCCCACCTGAAGCGGCCGGCCTTTCCTCGAACCGAGGACATTGCGTGCCGGCCGTCGATGACGCGGAGTCGCCGCGGCCACGAGTCGCGGAGGTCAGAGCAGTGTGACCTTGCGCAGCAGGTCCATGTCCTCGAGCATCCGGCCGGTTCCGAGCACGACCGCGGCGAGAGGATCGTCGGCCAGGACCACCGGCAGACCGGTATCGGAACGCAAGCGCTGATCGAGACCCCGGATCAGCGCGCCGCCCCCCGACAGAACGATGCCCCGGTCCATGATGTCGGCCGACAGCTCGGGCGGCGTGCGCTCGAGCGCCATGCGGACCGCTTCCGTGATCACCGATACAGGCTCGGAGAGCGCGTCGCGAATCTCCTCGTCGGTGATGGTGATGTTCTTCGGCACCCCTTCGACGAGATCGCGGCCCTTGATCTCCATCTCACGCGTATCGGACAGCGGATAGGCCGAGCCGATCTCGATCTTGATCTGCTCCGCGGTCCGCTCACCGATCAGCAGGTTGTACTTGCGCTTCAGATGCTGGACGATCGCGTCGTCCATCTCGTTGCCGGCGATACGAACGGAGCGGCTGTAGACGGTTCCGGACAGGGAGATCACCGCCACATCCGTCGTCCCGCCGCCGATGTCGACGATCATGTTGCCCGACGGCTCCGTGATCGGAAGCCCGGCTCCGATAGCGGCCATCATCGCCTGCTCGACGAGAAAGACCTGCGAGGCGCCCGCCTTCTGCGCGGAGTCCTTCACGGCCCGCTTCTCGACCTGGGTGATCTCGGAGGGAACACCGATCACCACCCGGTAGTACATCTTCCGGCCGTGGGCCTTCTTGATGAGATGCTCGAGCATGCGCTCGGTCACCTCGAAGTCGGCGATCACCCCGTCCTTCATCGGACGGATGGATTCGATGTTGCCGGGCGTCCTGCCCAGCATCTCCTTGGCCTCGGCACCGACCGCCTCGATCCGATTGGTCAGCTTGTTGACCACGACGACCGAGGGCTCCTGCACCACGATGCCCTTGCCGCGTACGAAAACGAGCGTGTTGGCGGTTCCCAGATCGACCGCCAGATCGCTCGAGAAGAGCCTCGCCAGATACGAAAACGCCATCGGCGCAATTTAGCAGGCTGGGAGAAAAAAGGGGACTCACGCCGGAAAAAGTCGTACCGCCCCACCTTTCCGACCCATCCACCCCGGGGGTCCCGGTCAGCTCTACGAGCCGGCGACCTGGAAGACTCGGGGCTCGCTCCAGGGCCCCTTGAAGCCCTGGGCGTTGAACGCCGCCACACGCCAGAGAAACTCCCCTTCGTCCAGCAGCCCCACCCTGGCCGTGTTGCCGGACCGGTTCTCGACGTCGATCACGTTGTCGATGAAAAAGTCGTCTCTACAGATCTGCAGGGCGTATCGCGTCGCTCCCTCGACACGTCCCCAGCGCACCACGACCTCCTTGTCGCTCAGCGCGAGGTCCGCCTCCGGTCCCGGCCACATCGGCTCGGGGGATTTCGGCAGCTTCACCGAAGCCGATAGCCCCGCCGTCGTCATCTCGACGAGCTCCCGGGTGCCGATACGTCGTATCGTTCCCACCCTCGTCTGCACGACCATCGAGCCCTCGTGCGACCTGAACAGGCCCTTGCGGTGATCGCGGTCGTAGGAGAGCTCTACCCGCGAGCCCCTGCCGACGGTCGCCTCGGCCTCGGGCGTGCGCACCCGACCGCCGCGCTCGGAGGTGTCGAGATCGATCCAGCCGTACTCGAGGGTGACTGTCTCCTGATTCTCCTCGTCGCTGCCGCCGCGCCGACTGATCAGCACCACGGTGTTCGGCCGCACGCTGAAGCTGGTGCCGTCGGTGAACTCGACCTCGGCCGTGCCGTTGTCGACGGTCTTCACGTAGTCACCCGAGCGCAGGACGATGCGGCTGCGGGCGAGCTGCCAAGGGCCTTCGCCGCGCCGGAACTCGACGCCTCCCTGCACCCTGACGAACTGCGCCTCGCCGCCCGGTGCCTTGTTGATCAGATCGTCGAGCAGGGTCGAGAAGAGATTGCTGCTCCAGCGGGCGCTGACCAGCGCCTTTTGGTACTCGCCTCGAGCCAGCTCCTGACGCGCCCTCTGCAGGCCGTGCCAGGCCTCGTTGTAGGCGAGCGTGCCGGTTCCTCCGGTGGCCTCGCGTTGAACCCGACCGAGCTTGAGGGCCGCCTCCTCGATCACCATCATCGCCCGGCGCTCGGTCGACAGGCTCTGCAGATACCGGTACCCGGAGTAGCCGACGATCGCTCCTCCGACCAGCAGAAGGAGGATCACCCAGCCGCGGACAGCGTCGATCGACAGGCTGTACCAATTCCTGGTGTCGAGGACCGGTTTCCTCCCTCGATCGACCCGCTTTCCGTTCACCGTCTTCGCGCCTCCGTGAAGTCACCCTACAAGAGGCTAGGGAGAGCGGGCAATGACCGCTGGCTCCCGACGCCCGGTGAAGTTGCTACCGCCTTGAGGGGGCTGGTAGAGTCCCGTCTTTCCCGCTCCGCGCGGGTTGCAGGGGTGTTCTATGCTCAAGGTCTTTCGCGACAATCTCAAGTATCTGAGCTGGGTTCTCTGGCTCGTCATCGCCGTCTTCGTCCTCTTCGTCTTCGTCGACTTCGGCAGTATCGTGCCGGGTCCGGCTCCGCCGACCGATGCGGCGGCGACCGTCGGCGACGACGAGATCACCTACGGCGAGCTGCAACGCGCCTATCGGCAGGCCGAGGAGTCGTACCGTCAGGCCTACGGAGCACAGTTCACGCCCGAGCTGGCGCAGCAGCTGCAGCTGCCGCGGCAGGTTCTCGAGCAGCTCATCCAGAGGCGCATCCTGCTCGATGAAGCGGAGAACATGGGGCTGGCGGTCTCGGACACCGAGCTCCAGAACGAGCTGCTCGATCTGACCGTCTTCCAGGACGAAACCGGCAATTTCATCGGCGCCGAGCAGTATCAGGAGATGGTGCGCCGGTTCGGCTACGGCACGCCCGAGGAGTTCGAGGAGGCGATGCGCAGCGACATGCTGCTGTCGAAGCTCAGCCGGGTGCTCGAGGACAACATCGTCGTCGCCGAGGACGAGGTCGAAGAGGCCTACCGAGAGCAGGCCGAGACCGCGAAGATCAGCTACTTCCGCATGCCGCTCACGGCCTTTCGCGACGAGTCCACCCTGGCGACCGAGGAGGTCGAGAGCTTCTTTCAGCAGAACATCGAGGACTTCCGGCTTCCGGAGCGCCGCGCCGCCGACTACCTCCTGATCGATCCCGACGTCATCCGCCAGGGGATCGAAGTCACCGACGACGAGCTGCGCGCCTACTTCGAGGCCAACTCGGCCGACTACGAAACCGAGGAGCAGGTCCGGGCGCGTCAGATCCTGCTACGCGTCGGCGACGAGCGCTCCGAGGAAGAGGCCCGTGCCGAGCTTGAGGCGATCAAGCAGCGTGTCGCCGCGGGCGAAGACTTCGCGCAGCTCGCGACGGAGCTATCGGAGGACCAGTTCACCGCCTCCCAGGGCGGCGAGATGGCTCCCTTCGGGCGCGGCCAGATCCTGCCCGCGGTCGAAGAGGCCGCCTTCGCGGCCCAGGTCGGTGAAGTCGTCGGCCCGATCGGTAGCACGAGCGCCTACACCCTGCTACAGCTCCTCGACCACACGCCGGGGGGTCTGCCGCCCTTCGAGGAGATGATCGACGCCGTGCGGCGACGCGTCGTCGCCGAGCGCGCTCGCGAGGCCGCTGAGGCTCGGGCGAACGAGCTCGCCGACCGCCTGGCCCGCGAGGAGATCGCCTCCGCCGAGGCCTTCGAGCGCCTCGCGGCGGAGGATGACGCGGTCTCTTTCCGTACCACCCAGCCCTTCGGCGTGAGCGACAACATCCCCGGTATCGGTCGCTCGACACCCTTCTCCCAGGCCGCCTTCGGTCTCGAGGAGAACGGCGTCACCCGCCCGGTGCGAGTCGGCTCCGGCTGGGCGATCCTCCGCCTCTCCGAGACCGAGGCGCCGCGGCTGCCGGAGCTCGCCGAAGTCGACGGCGACGTGAGAGCGAAGCTGCGCGACTCCAAAGCCCAGGAGGCGGCCGTCGCGCGGCTCGAGGCCGCACGCGACGAGATCGCCGGCGGCGCGACCCTCGAGACCATCGCCTCTGATCTCGACGCGACCGTCGAGGAGAGCTCCGTCTTCAACCGCTCCGGCGTCATCAGCGGTGCTCTGGGCGCCAACCGGCAAATTGCGGATGCAGCGCTGGCCCTCGAGGCCGGCGATCTGGGCGGCCCGATCGTGGTGGGCACCGACGCGTTCTTCTTCCGTGTCACCGAGCGCGACCACGCCGACCCGGCGGGCTTCGAGGAGGCGAAGGACGCGACCCGCCAACGCATCGCTCGCGAGCGTCTCGAGGAGCTTCTCGGCACCATGGTCACGCAGCGTCGCGAGGAGCTCGAGGTCACCTACGACCCGCGGATGTCCGAGAACCTCGGACTCACGGGCGGCCTGGCGGGATAGCAGCGCGTCTCGAGCGCCGGCAGCGTATTGCCGCGGTAGGCGATTGCTGTAAAGCTCCGTACATGATCGGCTATCTCACCGGCCGGGTGTTGCGCAGCGCGCCCGAAGTCGTCCTGCTCGACGTCGGCGGCGTCGGCTATGAAGTGTTCGTCCCCCTGTCGACCTTCTACGAGATCGAGAAGGCCGAGCAGGGTCAGCCGGTGGGTCTGCACGTGCGCACGCACATGCGTGACGACTCGCTGACCCTGTTCGGCTTCTGGACCGAGCGCGAGAAGCTCCTCTTCGACAAGCTCATCGGGGTGGGGGGCATCGGGCCGAAGCTCGCCAGAGTCATTCTCTCGGGCCTTTCCACGGACGACCTGCTCGCCGCGATCGCCGCCGAAGACGTGGCGCGCCTGTCGACGACGCCGGGCGTCGGCAAGAAGACGGCCGAGCGGATGATCGTCGAGCTGCGCGACAAGCTGCAGGATCTCGCCGCGGAGCTCTCGATCGAGCCGACACCGTCGGTCGACGACGATCTGGTGATGGCGCTGGTCAGCCTGGGCTACAAGGAGACCCATGCCGCCAAGGCCGCCGCGGCCGCGCAGGAGGAGGTCGGTGAAGCCCCCTTCCACGAGCTGCTGCGGGTGAGTCTGGCGAAGCTCTCCAGAGCCTGAAGCGGCCGGCGCCCCTGCCGGCCGTTGGTCGTCGATCGGGACGTTGGTGGTCTATCGAGACAACGGCCGGCACGCGTGCTCTCAGTTCGAGGGCCATGTCCTCAGTTCGAGAGCCATGTCTCAGTTCGAGGAGAGGCCGGCCGCTTCAGGGACGGCGGGGACGGAGCGAATACAATAGGCCCCCATGTCCGAGGAGCGCCTTCTCAAGCCGACGCCGACGGGTGACGAGGCGCAGTTCGAGCCGGCGCTCCGACCCCATCTCCTCGACGATTTCGACGGTCAGGAAAAGATCGTCGAGAACCTCCGCGTCTTCATCAGCGCGGCGCGCAAGCGCGGCGAGCCGCTCGATCACGTCCTGTTGTTCGGTCCGCCGGGGCTGGGCAAGACGACGCTCGCGCACATCGTCGCTCACGAGATGGGGGCGCCCCTGCGCACCACCTCGGGGCCGGTCCTCGAGCGGGCCGGTGACCTGGCGGCCGTCCTCACCAACCTCGAGCCTGGACAAGTCCTGTTCATCGACGAAATCCATCGCCTGGGACCGACGGTCGAGGAGATCCTCTACCCGGCACTCGAGGACTTCCAGCTCGATCTGGTCATCGGTCAGGGTCCGGCGGCACGAACGCTCAAGATCGACCTGCCACGCTTCACGCTGGTCGGCGCCACCACCCGAGCCGGCCTCATCACCGGCCCCCTGCGCGGCCGCTTCGGCATTGTCCACCGTCTCGACTTCTACGACCCGGCGGACCTGGCGAAGATCATCGACCGGTCCGCCGGAATCCTCGACGTACCGATCGACGACGGCGGCTGCGAGATGCTGGCCCGGCGCAGCCGCGGAACCCCTCGTATCGCCAACCGGCTTCTGCGCCGGATCCGCGACTACGCCGAGGTCGAGGGTGACGGCCGCATCGACAGCGAGACCGCCGAGCGGGCCCTCGAGTTCCTCGAGGTGGACAAGTACGGTTTCGACGAGGTCGACCGCAAGGTGCTCTCGACGCTCATCGAGCACTACAAGGGTGGCCCGGCGGGCGTGCAGGCGATCGCCGCGGCCATCGGCGAGGATCGCGGCACTCTCGAGGACCTCTACGAGCCCTATCTGATTCAGGAGGGCTTCCTGCAGCGTACGCCGCGCGGGCGCGTCGCGACCCAGCGCGCCTACGAGCATCTCGGCTATCCGGCGCCGACGTCCGAGTCGAAGCCGAGCCTCTTCTGAGGAAGCGCCGGGGACGCCTGGCCGGACAAGCCGCCACGAGGCCCACCGTCCGTGAAACGCGCCGTTCTCGTTTTCAATCCCGCCGCAGGCATCAACAAGCGAACGACCATCGTCGAAGAGATTCGGTCGATCCTCGTCGGAGGCGGTGTGGAGCCGACGCTCGCACCCACCGAGGGGCCCGGACACGCTACCGAGATCGCCGCCGAAGTCGCTCGCCGGGCCTCGGCCGACACGGTGCTCGTCTTCGGCGGCGACGGTACCCTGCGCGAGGCGGCGCGAGGCCTGCTCGGCACCGAGATCGCCCTGGCGCCGCTCTCGGCTGGCACCACCAACGTCGTGACGCGCAGCCTCGGCCTCCCCGTCGAGCCCAGGCGCGCCGCCCGCAGGCTCCTCGACGCGACGCCGGTCCCCTGCGACGTCGGCCTGTGCAACGACGAGCCCTTCCTGATACTCGCCTCGCTGGGAATCGACGCGGCGATCATGGCGAGCGTTCCCTCGAGGTACAAGAACCTCGGCGGTCGCGCCGCCGTGATCTTCGGCGGCCTAGGTGTCCTGGCGGGCTACCGCTTTCCCGAGATCGGGTGGAGTGCCGGGGAGGAGAGCGGCACCTCGACCTTCGTGGCGGCCTGCAACATCGCCGAGTACGGTGGCGACTTCAAGCTGGCTCCGGACGCCGACTTCCTGAACCATCGCCTGACCCTGATCACCTACGACGGGCGCGGTCGACTGGGCATGGTCCGCTTCGCGCTGAACCTGATTATGGGGCGCCATCTGAGGATGCGTCTTGTTGCGAGCCGGCCTCTGGTCGAGTTGCGCATTCCCGGGCCGATCGAGGCGCCGCTCCAGCTCGACGGTGACGCCATGCGGCTCGAGCCGCCTCTCGTCATCCGTCTCTCGGAGAAACGCATCCGACTCCTGTTTCCCAAGGGCCACCCACGATCCGAAGTGCTAGGGTGATCCGCGTGCTCGCTCCTCCGGTCGCGGTTGCCGTGTCACTGCTGATGAGCCCCGCGCCGACGCTCCCGAACGACGACACGCTCGACCTCGAGCCCTGCCCGGCAACCCCGAACTGCGTCTCGACCCGCGCCGAGCGCGACAGTCAGCGAATGGACCCGATCCCGTTCTCCGGCAGCCTCGACGAGGCCCGCTCGCGTCTCGTGGGCCTCCTCGAAGCCGAGCCGCGCGTACGCCTGGAGGCAGTGGATCGGCACCGGATCGTCTCCGTCTTCACCACCCGGCTGATGCGCTTCAAGGACGATGTCGTCTTCGTTCTCGACCCGGAGGAACGCGTCATCCACTTTCGCTCGGCCTCGCGGGTCGGGCGCTCCGACTGGGGAGCCAACCGCGACCGGATGGAGCGGCTGACCCGCGCCTTCCTCGCATCCGAGGCCGAGTCTCCATGACCACGAACGACATCCGAAGCTCCCTCGAACCGATCTTCTCGCCCCGCTCGGTAGCGGTGATCGGCGCCTCCCGGCGGCGCGGATCGATCGGCTTCTCACTGCTCCACAACCTGGTGGTCGAGGAGTTCGACGGCACCATCTTCCCGATCAATCCCAAGGCCACCTCGATCCACTCCCTGAAGGCCTACCCCTCGATCGGCGCGGTCCCCGACGAGGTCGATCTCGCCGTCGTCGCGGTGCCGCGCGACGCCGTTCTCGGTGTCGTCGGCGAGTGCGCCGAGAAGGGAGTGCGCGGCCTCGTCGTGGTCACGGCCGGATTTTCGGAGACCGGCAAGGAGGGAGCCGCGCTCGAGCACGAGATCTGCGAGCTGGTGCGCGCCAGCGGCATCCGCATGATCGGTCCGAACTGCATGGGGGTGCTCAACACCGATCCCGAGGTCCGCCTGAACGCCACCTTCGCGCCGACTCCCGCCTCGGCGGGCTCGATCGGCTTCGTCAGCCAGTCGGGCGCCCTCGGGGTGGCGATCCTCAATGCGGCGCAGGACCTCGGCATCGGTCTCACCCAGTTCGTCTCCATGGGCAACAAGGCCGACGTCTCCGGCAATGATCTGGTCGAGTACTGGGAGGACGACGAGAGCACCCGCGTGATCTGCATGTACCTCGAGTCGTTCGGCAATCCCCGCCACTTCACTCCGATCGCCAAGCGGGTCAGCCAGAAGAAGCCCATCGTGGTCGTCAAGTCGGGACGCACGGCGGAGGGCGCGCGAGCCGCCAGCAGCCACACCGGGGCCATAGCGGGCGCCGACATCCCGGTGTCGGCCTTCCTCGAGCAGTGCGGCATCATCCGCGCCAACACCATCGCGGAGCTCTTCGACATCTCGCAGGCTCTGGACCGCTGCCCGCTTCCGGCCGGCGACCGGGTGGCCATCGTCACCAACGCCGGCGGTCCCGGGATCATGGCGACCGATTCGCTCGTCAACCTCGGCCTGCAGCTCTCCGAGCTCACCGCCGAGACGCGCCGGGCGCTGGCCGCCTTCCTGCCCTCCGAGGCCAGCCTGAGGAACCCGGTCGACATGATCGCCTCGGCCAGCCCGGACGACTACGCCCGAACGCTCGAGATCGTCCTCGCCGACGAGGGAGTCGACACGGTTCTGGTCATCAACGTGACGCCACTCATCTCGAACCCGATCGACGTCATGGATGCCGTCGCCGGCGTGGCGCGCGACCACGACAAGCCGGTGCTGGCCGTGATGATGGCGACGGAAGATTTCTACGATCAGATGAAGAGGCGCTCGGGCCATCCTCCGGTCTACCGGTTCCCCGAGTCGGCGGCGCGAGCCATCTCTCATCTCTCCCGCTACGCACGCTGGCGGCGACGACCGATACACAGGGAGCCGACGATCTTCGAGGTCGACGATGAGGCGGTCGCCGCCCTCCTGGACGCCACTGGCGACGGCTACCTCCCCGACGAAGACGCCTTCGAGGTGCTCGATCTCTACGGCATTCCGGCGGTCGAAACGCGGCGGGTCTCGTCAGTGGACGAAGCCATCGTCGCGGCGGACGCGATCGGCGGCGCCGTGGCGCTCAAGGCCGTCGGACCCGCGCTCGTTCACAAGAGCGACCTGGGAGCGGTGGAGCTCGACCTCAGCGGTGCGACGGCGGTGAGCGCCGCCGCCTCACGGATCGAGGAGCGCCTCCGGGAGGCCGGCGTCGAGCACGAAGGCTGGCTCGTCCAGCAGATGGGCACCTCCGGCCACGAAGTCATCTTCGGAATCTCGACCGATCCACGGTTCGGCCCCCTGCTGATGTTCGGCCTGGGCGGCAAGTACGTCGAGGTCTTCCAGGACGTGCGCTTCGGCGTCACGCCGCTGTCGCCGGCCGAAGCCGCCGACATGATCCGCGGCATCCGTGGTTTCGCGCTGCTCGAGGGTGTGCGCGGAGATCAGCCGGTGGACCTCGAGGTGCTCGAAGAGACGTTGCTGCGCTTCGCACAGCTCGCGACGCGTCACCCCCGGATCCAGGAGCTCGACGTGAACCCCTTCATGGCGACGCCGGATCGGGAGAGCGCGAAGGCGGTCGACGTGAGGATCCGTGTCGGTCCCGACGAGCCGCCGCAGCACTGAGGCGCCGGTCTCACACCCGGGCCGCGGCGCCGGCCGATGATCGCCCGAGCGGTAAGATCTCCGAAGGTACCCGTCTATTCACCCGGGTGCCCACCGATCACCCGAGGCTCGGTGTAGCGGTACCCGCTCGAACGATGCGTCGACTCCTAGCGCTCTGTGCTCCTCAGCTGGCGGTTCTCGGCGCGTTCATGCTGTCCGGGCCGGCACGGGCCCAGATCGAGGTCAGCGGCCGGCTCGACCTCCCAGGTGGGGGAGCGGCCGTCGGCATCGAGGTGGCGCTCCTGCCCCAGGTGACCCGCTACGAGTACGGAAGCCTGGTCCTGGCCGGGCGTCACTACGCTGAGCCGGTGGCGTCGGCCCGGACCGACGACTACGGCGACTTCTACCTCGACGCACCGGAGGCCGGGATGTGGCGACTGCTCGTCGCCGCGAAGGGATTCCGGCCGATGACCTACGACCTCGTACCCCTGCTCGCGGACACGCTGGTTCCCGATCTCGAGCTCACCGCTGAGAGCGAGGTTCGACTGCGCATCCGCGACGCCGACGGGCGCCCGCTATCCGACGCACGCGTCCTGGCCGAGCCGCCGCCGCGACAACGCAGGCGTGGAGTGAGCTCGGACGGTTGGCGTCCCGCCTGGCGTCAGGCCTTCGCCGACGACAGGGGCGTCGCCCGACTCGGACGCGCCGCCGACGAAGCGCTCCACGTCTACGCACACGCCCCGGGGCACCTCGAGGCCGAGCGAGCCGGCATCCGCACCGACTCGGCCGAGCTGCGCCTCGAGCGGGCCGCGCCGGTGCCGCTGCGGATCGTCGACCTCGACGGTCGCCCGGTGCCGGAGGCACAGCTGCGCATCGGCCAGCGGCGCTGGCCGCTCGGAGTGAGCGACGCGGAGGGGCGCTTCGTCGCGCCGATGGAGCCGTCGGGTGAACAGCCGGTGATGGTGCTGACCTCCGACGGTCGTCGCACCGAGCCCTGGCTCGACCCCTCTTCCTGGAAGAAGGGTGAGGACCGGGACGTCGAGCTACCCATCGAGCCATTGCGCTCGGGCCGCCTGATCGACGCCGCCTCTGACACACCGATGGCCGGGGCCTTCGTCTGGGTGGCCGGACGCGCCGCGGCGTTCGCGCGCACCGACGCACGAGGCGGATACTCACTGCGCACACCGATCGGCGGCAACCTGTGGATCGCCGGAGCAGCCCCGGGCTACGTGACCGAAATGCTCCGGGTGGAGTCACCCGATGGGCCGACCCTCAGACTGCACCGGGCCGTCACCGCTCGGGGCGTGGTCGTCGATCAGGCCGGCGAGCCGGTGGAGGGTGTCGAGATCGCCGCCGAGATCGATCCGTCACAGCGCTTCAGCCGTTCGAACTACGGCGCGCTGCGCAACATCCAACGGACGGTCTCCGCCAGGGAGGGGGGCTTCTCGATCAGCGGCCTACATCCGGAGGTGAGCTATCTTCTGGTCGCCACGGTCCCCGGCTACGCCAGCACGACGCTGCCGCTGCCGAAACCGGCCTCCGACGCGCGCGACGAGCTCCGCATCGAGCTGACTCTCGGCAAGGTGGTCTCGGGAACGGTCATTGGCCCGCAGCGCGAACCGGTGGTCGGCGCCCGTATCGCGCTACAGGAGGCGCAGCAGTCGACCTCCTCGCACCGAATGATGCGAACCATGTGGACCGAGCCGACCGAGAAGGAGGGCTGGACCGGTACCGATGGTCGCTTTTCCTTCTTCGATCTGGCGCCGGGCTCGTACTCGATCCGGATCTCCGCCTCGGGCTACGCCGTCCACGTCCGGCGTGCGATCGACGTCCCGCAGGGACCAGGCGAGGCCGACCTGGGCGAGCTACCGCTCGAGCTCGGAGCGCCGGTCGAAGGGCGCGTCACCGACCAGGACGGTTCGCCTCTGGAGGGCGCCGAGGTCCACGTCTCGGAGGAGACCTTCTTCACGATGGGTAGATCCGGTGAGCCCGAGCCGGAGGCGACCAGCGACTCCGCGGGCATGTTCACCTTCGCCAGCCGCGCCGATGGGGAGACGGTCGATCTGGAAATCTCCCTCGACGGCTATGTGAGCGAGCCCGTCCGCGGTGTCGCGGTTCCGACCCACCGTCCGCTCGAGGTGAAGCTCTGGCAGGCGTCGCGCATCAGCGGACGGGTGGTGGACGCATCCGACGAGCCCGTCGCCGGCGCACAGTTCCACACCCTCAACATGAGGCGCCGCATGCGGATGTCCAGCTCGACGTCCTCCGGACGGACCGAGAGCGACTCGGACGGCGTCTTCGTCATCGAGGGAGTGGCACCCGGCGAGATCCACCTGGTGATCCGCGCCGAGGGATTCGTCGCCTCGGAGCTCAAGGATCTGGTCGTCGAGCCCGGTCAGGACCTGGAGGACGTGATCGTGAGGCTCGAGCGCGGCGCCACCGTTCTCGGTCGTGTGACGGACGTGAACGGGCTCCCCGTCGCCGATGTCGAGGTCGCTACCCAGCCGACCGCGCGCTCGTTCACCATGGCGGGTCGCGCCTCCACCCGTTCGGGCGACGACGGTCGATATCGGCTCGACGGAGTCCGCACCGGACGCCAATCGATCGTCGCCACGCACGCGGACCATGCGCCGGTCGAGAAGAGCTTCGATGTCGAGGCCGGCGAGAACCAGCTGGATATCGCCTTCGAAGCCAGCGTCGAGATCTCGGGCCGGATCGTCGACTCCCTCGGGGCACCCATCGGTGGAGCGCACGTCGGGCTGAGCGGCCGTGGGAGATTCCGCTCGGATCAGGCCGTTCGCACCGACTCCAGTGGTGCCTTCAGTCTCGACTTCGCGACGCCGGGGACGAACGAGCTGACGGCCGACGCGGACGGGTTCGCACCCCGGACCGAAAAGGTCGAGGTGGGACCGGGCGGCCTTTCGGGGGTGGAGATCCGCCTCGATCAGGGTGCGGCCATCGTCGGGCGGATCCTCGGGCTCGACGAACGAGAGCTCGCCGGCATAGAGGTCTTCGCCAACACACGACAGGCCTGGGCCATGGGTGTCGTCGCCGCCGACGGCACCTACCGGATCGAGGATCTCGCCCCGGGCAAGTACTCGCTCTCGGCCCACCACCAGGCTTCGGGGCGCTCGGCCGAGGGCACGGTAGACGTCGTCGACGGCACGCCGGAGACGGTCCTCGACCTCGAGTTCGACGACGCCGGACTCGTTCTGACCGGGCAGGTCCTCGACGGGGGAGAGCCTCTCGACTCGGGCTGGGTCACCGTCCAGGGTGTCGACGTGGCCTCTGGCGGCGGCGGGGAGCTCGACCACGACGGGCGGTTCGAGATCAACGGGCTCGAAGAGGGGCGTCACACGCTCCACGTCATGGGCTTCTCCGGTGAGATGGTCCACCGGGAGGAGATCGACGTCACCCGCAGCACCGACATCGTCGTCCGCGTCGCCACGGCCCAGCTCAGTGGGCACGTGACCGATGCCACCAGCGGCGAGCCGATCGCCGGAGCCGAGCTGAAGCTGGAATCGACCCGCGTCAGCAACGATCCCATGATGTTCTTCGGCGCCGCCTCCGAGACGACCGACTCGAACGGCTTCTTCCGTTTCTCAGAGGCCTCGGTCGGCGACTACCTCCTGCGCGTCCAGCGAGACGGCTACGCCCCCAGCGAGAGGTCCATCACGGTGAGCGAAGGCATCGACGAGGAGGTCGAGATTCGCCTCTCACCGACCGAGGGCGTGCGGGTCCGCGTGGTTCTGCCCACGGGGCA
Organism: Candidatus Multivoradales bacterium; assembly: GCA_965223875.1. GTDB lineage: Bacteria > Acidobacteriota > Thermoanaerobaculia > Multivoradales > JAHEKO01 > CBDCXS01. The sequence goes on from OZ245024.1 coordinate 2,714,758, forward strand.
GAGCGCCCGCCAGTTCTACGCCGCGGCCCTCGACGCGTCGGGACGGACGGTCATGTCGGGCGCGTACTCGAGTGGCGACGAAGGCGTTCGGCTGAGCATCGCACCGGGTGACTGGGAGCTGCTGCTCTCGGCGGATGGCTCGGCGACGACGTCGCGACGCATTTCGGTCCCCTCCCCACCGATCGAAGCCCGCCTCGAAGGCTCCGCCCAGCTCACCATCCGAGTACCGGAGCTCGAGGGCGCCCAGGTCCTGTCGACCATCCGCTGCACCGGCCCCGACGGGCGGCCCTTCCGTTTCCTCGGGATGTGGAGGGTGACAGAGGAGTGGCCGATGATGGGAGAGTCGGGACAGGTCGATGGCCTCCCTCCGGGCACCTGGACGGTCCGGGTCGAGAGTCGCGACGGCCGTGTGTGGCAGAGCCAGGTGACGCTGGCGGCGCGCGCGAACCCGGAGCTGGTGCTGCGCTGAGGCGAGACTCGTCGGAGCTGAGGCGGCCGGGTTTACACTCGAACGCGTCATGCCCGAGCTTCCCGACGTCACGATCTATCGCGAGGCTCTCGAGACCTTCGTCGGCGGCGAGGTGCTCGAGCGGGTACGGCTGGGGAGCCCGTTCGTGCTCCGCTCGGTCGACCCGCCGCTCTCGTCGGTCGCCGGGAAGAGAGTGGTCACGGTACGCAATCTCGGCAAGCGGATCGTGCTCGGGCTCGAGGACGAGATCTTCCTGGTCGTGCATCTGATGATCGCCGGTCGTCTGCGCTGGCGACCGCGCAAAGGGGGCAAGCCGATCGCGATTCCGCGGCGCAGGGGCCTCGCCGGATTCGACTTCGCGGCCGGGACGGTGCTCTTCACCGAGGAAGGGACGAAGAAGCGGGCCTCGCTCCACGTCGTGGCGGGGAAGAAGGCTCTGGCCGCCCTCGACCCGGGTGGCATCGACGTGCTCGAGACGGATCTCGAGAGCTTCGCCTCGACACTCCGCTCGGAGAACCACACCCTCAAACGGTCACTGACCGACCCACGCCTCGTCTCGGGAATCGGTAACGCCTACTCGGACGAAATCCTGCATCGTGCCCGACTCTCGCCGATGAAGTGGTCGACACGGCTGACCTCCGAGGAGATCGAACGGCTCCACCGCGCGACGCGCGATGTGATGATCAAGTGGATCGAGCGCCTACGCGCCGATCTCGGCGAGAGTTTCCCCGAGAAGGTCACCGCATTCCGCCCCGAGATGGCCGTGCACGGCCGATTCGGCGAGCCCTGTCCGCGCTGCGGGGCACCGGTTCAGCGCATCGTCTACGCGGAGAACGAAGCCAACTACTGCGCTCCCTGTCAGACCGGCGGCAAGCTGCTGCGCGACCGGGCACTCTCCCGCCTCCTCCGGGAGGACTGGCCGAGGACCCTCGAAGGGTGGGAGGAGTCAGCCGGCGCGGAGCCTGATGAATAGTGCAGCCTAGAAGGCCTGGTTGTAGGGCGGCGGCCCCTCGGGCTCGAGAACGACGATGAACTCGTGCTCGGTCGCCGAGTGACACCGGTTGCAACCCTCGATGAGGGCGCTGTAGGCCTGGCTCGTTGCCGCCCAGTCGGCGTTCTCGAGACTCTGGTGTAGCGCCTCGACGAGGGGAGGGACGATGGGGCTCGCGGCGGCCCGGACCTGAATCCCGTCGTGGTCCTCGATCTCCAGGAGCTCCTCGACGATCTCCTCGACCTCGTGCAGATAGAACTCGGCGAGCCGCTGGTTCCTGGCGTCAAGAGCGTAGCCGAGCTTGGCGCTGTGCCGCTGCATCTCACCCATGAGGACGGCCAGCTCGACCTCCTCCGTGTCGTCGGCAGCCAGGGTGTTGTGGGCAGCCGGGACGTCGTGGTCAGTTGGGGTGTCGTGAGCGCCGGAGGCGCCGGGGTCAGCCGATTCCGCGCTCGCCGCGCAGCCGGCCAGCAGCAGGGCGAGAGCGGCGCTGGCGCCTGTCGATGCCTTGGTGAAGAGCTTTCTTCTCATTCCGGCCTCTATTGAGATCAAGTCTCAATAACTGCGCGCATCATTATGCGAGCTTCTCGACTCGGGTGTCAAACACCGACCGCGAACCTTCCACCATAGGGTCGTCCATGGGTTTCACCACGGGGGGGTACAATGGGGTCATGTCACACGATGAGGCCCTCGCCGAGAGGATGCGCGACCTGCTCGCCGAACAGCCAGGAGTCAGCGAAAAAGCGATGTTCGGGGGCCTCACCTTCCTGGTCAACGGCAACATGGCGTGCGGTATCACCGGCGACACGCTGGTCATCCGCGTCGGACCCTCCGGCTACTCGGCCGCGCTCGCCGAGACGCACTGCCGCGAGTGTGACTTCACCGGACGGCCGCTCAAGGGCATGGTGATGGTCGACCCGAAAGGGTACGCCTCCGAGGGTGACCTGAGGGCCTGGGTCGGCCGTGGCTACCAGTTCGCCAGCTCGCTGCCGGCGAAGTAGCCCGACGCGCACCTCTGACGTCCCCTCGAACTGAGGGCCGGGCCTCGGACATGGGACACGGCCTGCGGGCCGCCTCCAGTCACTCGCCGAGCTGTTCCACGAAGATCTGCGGATCGGTCGTCGGCAGCTTGCAGACCCAACGCTCGCAGACATAGGCCGTCGGCAGTCCGTCGCGTGCGACCTTCCCTTCGACGAAAGGGACGACATGCGCCAACGCCTCGCGGTCGGTGCCGTCGTCGATGGTGACCACGACCTTGTGCGGAAGAAAACGATCGTAGAGGCGATCGAGGAAGGGCTCGGCCTCTGCGATCGGACCTGGTGTAACCAGGACGATCTCCTTCGTCGCGGCGAGCCTGAAGTCGAGGCCGATGAGCAGCTCGGCCACAGCCGTCGGCGAGGCCGCGGCCAGCCGAGCGAATGCCGTGAGCAGCTCGTCGGCACGGCGCCGGTAGACGTCGTCGGTCGTGAGCTCGCCAAGACGCACGAGGTTCGCCAGGGCCACCGAGTTTCCCGACGGCTCGGCTCCGTCGTACTTCGGCTTCTCGCGGGCCAGGAGCGTCTCGGCCCGCGAGCCGGTGAGGAAGTACCCACCCCCGGCCTCGTCCCGGAAGCCGGCGTCGAGAGCCTCCTGAAGAGACATCGCCTCGCGCAGCCAGCGAGGATCGGCCGTCGCCTCGAAGAGATCGAGCAGGCCGGCGATCAGGAAGGCATGGTCGTCGAGGAATCCTGCCTGCTTCGGCTGACCGAGCCGCCAGGTACGCTGAAGAACTCCGTCGACACGAAGCTCTTGGAGGACGAAATCGGCGGCGCGTCCCGCCCTCTCGACCCAGGAGGGCTCGGACAACACGCGCCCGGCAGCCGCGAAAGCCGAGATCATCAGCCCGTTCCAGGAGGTCAGGATCTTGTCGTCGAGGAGCGGCGGCGGCCGCCGGCAACGCGCTTCGTAGAGACCGGCACGGGCCCGCGCGAGCGAGCTCTCGAGATCTTCGAGCGGTATGTCGAGATCGCTCGCCATCGCAGCGAGCGGGCTGGCCAGATGGAGAATGCTCCGACCCTCGAAGTTGCCCTCCGGCGTCACCCCCCAGACCCGGGCCGCCAGGCCCCCGAGCTCGGGCCCGAGGATCTCGTCGAGCTCGTCCGGCGTCCAGGTGAAGAACCAGCCCTCCTCGCTCTCGCCCGCGGGATTCGGGCTGTCGGCGTCGGTCGCCGAGTAGAACCCGCCTTCGGGGGAGGTCATCTCCGCGCTCACGTAATCGAGGACGTCGCGGACCGTATCGGCGAAGGCCTCCCGGCCGGTCGCCTGGTAGCCCTCGAGGTAGGCGAGGACGAGGAGAGCGTTGTCGTAGAGCATCTTCTCGAAATGCGGCACCAGCCATTCGGCGTCGGTCGAGTAGCGGTGGAAGCCACCGCCGATCTGGTCGAAGATCCCTCCGGCGGCCATCTTCTCGAGGGTCAGGGTCGCCATGTCCAGGTAGGCGGACTCGCCTGTCCGTCGGTGGGCGCGCAGCAGGAGGCGGGTCGACAGGTTGCTGGGGAACTTCGGCGGTCGGGCGAGGCCACCGAATAGCGGGTCGAAGCTCTCTCGATAGGTCGCCGCCGCGGCCTCGATCAGGCTCGGCGCCGGGAGCCCCTCGAGCGGCGGACCCGCCCCCGCCAGACTCCTCCCGACCATTTCGGCGAGCTGACCGGCCCGATCGAGCACTCCCTCTCGCTCCGCGCTCCAGGCGTTGTGGAGGCTGGCGAGGAGAGTCAGGAATCCATAGCGCGCTCCGCGGTCGCCGTCTCGAGCCGGAAAGTAGGTTCCACCGTAGAACGGCTTCCGCTCGGGAGTCAGCCAGACCGACATCGGCCAGCCGCCGCGCCCGGCGAGAAGCTGCACCGCCGTCATGTAGATCGAGTCGACGTCGGGCCGCTCCTCGCGATCGACCTTGATGGCGACGTAGTTCTGGTTGAGAAAGCGCGCGATCTCCTCGTCCTCGAACGACTCGCGCTCCATCACGTGGCACCAGTGGCAGGTCGAGTAGCCGACCGAGAGGAACACCGGCCGGCCGAGCTCGCGAGCGCGCTCGAAGGCCTCGTCACCCCAGGGGAACCAGTCGACCGGATTGTGGGCGTGCTGCAGCAGATAGGGGCTCGACTCGAGGATCAACCGGTTGGTATAGAGCGGCGACCCGTCGCTCCGGAGGTGCTCGGTGCGCGGCTCGTAGTCGTCCTTCATGCCGGCGAGGGCCGCGTCGAGCCGGTCCCCCAGGGCCTCGGAGTAGGCGATCGCTCCCGGGAGACCCCCGGAGGTTTCGGACTGCGCGGCAAGCGGTGAGCCCGATGGAAAGGAGAGGCCCAGGAGCGCCGCGACCAGTGCCGGCACGGTCCTTCGCCGCTCTCCACCTCGCACTCTCGCCACTCTACCGAGACCTCTTCTACCCACGTTCTGACCTACGCTCGGCGAACCGCCGCGGTTCTCGGCCCGCCCACCGGGGTAGGGCGGGTTCCCGCCTACGTTTACGGTCCGCCGGGGACGTCGATCTCCTACAGTCTCTCTATTCATCTCTCTCTCAGGCGTCTGGTCTCGCGAGGAGGTCGCGCCCGAGCACCGGAGGAGGTGCCCACAATGGATGAGCATTCGAAGCCAGGAACGGAGGAGATCCCGATGGGCCAGAGCCTGTTCGATCGTCCCTTCCTACTACTCCTGCTCGGCATCGTCGTGATGTTCGGGTTCTACACAATCTGGGGACTGGTCGAGATCATGAGACTTCCCCAGGCGCCGCTGCCATGAGTCTGCACAGCGCGATCGTCCCACCCGAAGGAGTCTGGTGGAAGCCGGCCGGACGCCAGGAGCGAGTCTGGATCATCATCTCGTTCGTCTGGTGCCTGATTCTGTTCGCCATGATGCCCTTCTGGCATTTCAAGGGCGGCCAGAATCCGTCCGGGATCCGCGCGAAGGTCGACAACAAGGCCTTCGTCGAGCGGACCCAGCGCTTCATCGAGGACTATCAGGTCGGTGAAGAGGGTGGCATCCCGGTGGTCAAGCCGCCCCCGGGAAGCGACATCTACCTGCAGAGCTCGATGTGGGAGTGGCGACCGGTGCTCATCCTCGAGGAGGGAGCGAGCTACACGCTCCACATCTCGTCGATCGACATCAACCACGGATTCAGTCTCTACCCGGCGAACGTCAACTTCCAGATCGTCCCGGGCTATGACTACGGCTTGAAGATCACACCCAACAACCCGGGTGAGTACAAAGTGATCTGTAACGAGTTCTGTGGCATCAGCCACCATCTGATGATCGGCAAGATCATCGTGGAACCGGCTGGCACCGCGCTCGCTGAAGCTCGGGCGCAAGGAGGTGCGCGATGAGCGCCAATATCGCCCAGGCCATCTTCCGACGCTGTGCGGTGACCGGCCTCAATGTGAACCGTGACGCCGAGAACCTGGTCAAGGTCAACGCCGTCGTCGCGGTGGTCACGTTCCTGGTCGGTGTCGTCGCCGCGGTCGCGATCGCCCTGACCCGCTGGCAGGCGATCCACCTGCTGCCGGCCGACTGGTACTACAGGCTGTTGACGGCCCATGGCCTCAACATGCTGATCTTCTTCATCATCTTCTTCGAGATGGCGATCCTGTATTTCGCCGGACCGATCGCTCTCAACTGCCGCCTGCCCGCGCCCAAGCTCGGCTGGACGGCGTTCGGCCTGATGGTGGTCGGCGCGGTGATGGTCGACTGGATGGTCTTCGCCGGGAAGGCGGACGTTCTCTTCACCTCGTACGTCCCGCTCCGGGCCGATCCGAACTACTACCTCGGAATCATCCTGTTCGCCGTCGGCGCGCTCATCGTCTGCGGCCTGTTCTTCGCCACCCTGGTGGTCGCCAAACGCGAGAAGACCTACTCGGGCTCCATTCCACTGGTCGCGTTCGGCGGTCTGACCGCGGCGATCATCGCCGTCATCACCCTGCTCCACGGCGCCGTCATCTACATCCCGACCTACCTCTGGTCGCTCGGGCTGATGGAGATGGACGCCCAGGTCTACCGGCTCATCTGGTGGGGTCTGGGGCATTCGTCGCAGCAGATCAACGTCGCCGCGATGGTTGCCGTCTGGTACCTGCTCGGCGGTCTGACGGTCGGGGCGGTCGTGCTCAACGAGAAGGTGTCGCGCTGGGCGTTCGTGCTCTACGTCGGCTTCATCTCGATGGCCTCGGCGCATCATCTGCTCGTCGACCCCGGCATGGGCCCGAGCTGGAAGGTGTGGAACACCAGCTACGCCATGTACCTGGCTGTGCTGGCCTCGATGATCCACGGATTCACGGTTCCGGCCGGAATCGAGGTCGGGCAACGGCTACGCGGCTTCGTCAAGGGACGCTTCGAGTGGCTGAAGAAGGCGCCCTGGAGCGATCCGGGCTTCTCGGGTCTCTTCCTCTCCCTGGTCATCTTCGGCTTCATGGGAGGCGTCACCGGTGTGACCATCGGTACCGAGCAGATCAACATCATCGCCCACAACACGATGCGCATCCCGGGCCACTTCCACTCGACGGTGGTCGGCGGCACGGCGTTGGCGTTCATGGCGGTGACCTACTACGTGCTGCCGCTCATCTTCCGCCGCAAGGTCGCTTTCTGGGGCCTGGCCAAGTACCAGCCCTACCTGTTCGGCTTCGGAATCGTGATCATGTCGATCTCGATGACCTTCGCCGGGATCTTCGGTGTGCCGCGTCGTCACTGGGACATCACGTTCGCCAACGCTCCCTTCCGTCAGGAGTTCCCACCGGCCGTCGACATGTTCATGGCCGGGGTCGGGATCGGAGCGATGATCGCCGCTATCGGGGCGCTGCTCTACATCGCCATCGCGGTGAAGTCGGTCTTCTTCGGTGAGAAGCTCGATCTCGAGAATCTCGAGCCGGGCATGACCGGTGTGCCGCAGGGTGTCCTCAAGCTTCCCGCGCAGGTGCACGATGGTGAGGCCGCCGCGGAGGTGCACTCGAAGGGTGCTCCGGGTACCGTGGTGCTCGCAGTCATCTTCCTGCTCGTGTTCGTCCTCTACTACTTCACCAACTGGAAGATGCTGTCGATGATCTGGCAGGTCGGCTAGATGTCGACGACGTACCAGGAGACAACTCGCCTGGAGCGGCAGTTTCCGCTCTGGGCATTCGGGGCGTGGCTGGCGATCACCGTAGGTTGGTGGGCGCTGGCCTTCGCCCCCCTCCCTGCGCCCGAGGCCTGGCTCGCCCAGGCCCGGGCGGTTTGTTTCGGCACCCTTCCGAACGGGCTGCCCGACACCTGGGGATGGGGCTCCCTGATCGTGAGCCCGCTGGCGATGCTGGGGATCCTGCTGGCCGTCTGGGGCTCCGACCTGAAGGAAGGCATCGGGCGACTAGCCGACAAGCGCTTGGGACTGATCGCCATCGGTATCGTCGCCGGCATGCCGTTCGCCGGACTACTCTGGGTGGGCCACCGTGTCGTCGAGGCCAGGGCCCTGGACTCCGCCCTCACGACCGAGGCCGACCTCGGGACCCTTCCGGCGGCCTATCCTCGCGGAACGGACCGCTCGCCGGAGCTGGCGCTGGTCAACCAGGACGGAGAGCGGGTCACGATCGAGAGCCTCGAGGGCAAGCCGACGCTGGTCACCTTCGCCTTCGGCCATTGTCTGACCATCTGTCCGGTCGTCGTCAACACGGTTCGCCAGGCGGCCATCGCCCTGCCGGCCGTCGATCCCTCGATCGTGGTCGTCAGTCTCGATCCCTGGCGCGACACGCCGAGCTCGCTCGCCAGCCTCCTCGAGGCCTGGAAGCTGACCGAATTCTCCAACGCTCACGTGCTGTCGGGCGAGGTCGCCGAGGTCCTGGCGGTTCTCGACGCGTGGAACATGCCCATCCAGCGCGACGAGAAGACCGGCGACATCTCCCACCCCGCCTTCGTCGTGGTTCTCGACTCCGACGGCAACCGCGCCTACTCGTTCAGCGGCCCACCGACCGACTGGGTGGTGGAAGCGGTGCGGCGCGTCGCGACGGCGGCGGACGTCCCGCCGATCGCGGGCTCCTGAGCCGGCCCCATCGCTGAGCTGGCCCGATCGCTGAGCCGGAGCCGCGATTCGCGGCCTCAGTCCGATCCCGGACCGAGGACTCCGAGGTCCCCGCTGGTGTCGTCGAGATAGACCAGCGTGATCCGATCGGCGGCCAACTCGAGCGGCCGGCTCAGCTCGTAGCTGCGCAGCTCCGAGAAGGCCGCGACCATCTCGGCGGACGCGTCGTCGGGCAGCTCGGGCTCGAACAGCACCTCCACGTCCGCGGTACCCGGCGCCAGAACGATCTCCCGATCGACGTTGTGGGGTCGGTCGCGACGCATCCCCCCCGGCTCGACCAGCTCGTCGAGTATCGGCTCGCCGTCGACGCTGGTGCGCAACCGATAGGTGATCGGATGCACGTCGCAGTCCTTCTGCCCGCGCATGTGCTGCGGCAGCGCCGCCTGCTCCGCGGCGTCGAGCTCCCGGCAGACCTCGAGCTTGCCCCGAACCGTGCGTAGCGCCACACGAAGCACCGCCTCGTCACCGGAGTCTCCCCAGGGGATCTGGCCCAGCACGATGACGCCTCCCAGCACCACCGTCGTCAGGCCCACACGCGCCAGAAGGGTCCCGATCCTAGCCTGCATTATTCATTTGGCTCCGTAGCGAGCCGCCGGAGCTGCCCGTGGGTACAAGGCGCGCGACCGAGTGCACCGCAGGCGTATCCGCTGCTATACGTCGAGGAGCGCGACTGAGCGCAACGCAGAAGACACGGGTAGATGCGACGGCGCAGTAGGAGGCTGGTGAATAGTGCAGGCTAGAGGTAGGCATCGACCACCTCGCACTCGCGCTCGCCCTCCGCCGTCAGAGGAGCTTCGAGGATCTCCAGCTCGGCCAGCTCCGCGGAGAAGGCGTCCGCCGCCGCGACCGCCCGCCCGAGCTCGCCGGGACCGAACGCCGCGACACGGAGCCGCCGTCGATCCACGCGCGGCTGCAGCTCGGCCTCGCGATCGTTGTAGATGCGCTCATCGAGCCAGGCCGGGCCCTCGCGGTAGAGGCAGTCCCGCCCCGGGCAGGTGAGAATGAAGACACCCGAGGCGCCGCCGGCCAGCAATCCCTCGATCGACGAGGTGTGGACACCGCCGGAGCAACCGCTGGGAATGAAGGCGACGTTGGCGAACCGGTCCGCCATGGCCTCACCCACGGCGTAGCCACAGGCGACGACCGCGATCCGGCCCTCGAGCGCCGTCGACTCGCTGGCGAAGTTCCGTATGCGCCGGAACTGCTCGCGCCCGGTCCGGTTGGGCGGACCGACGACCATCGGAGCGCACGAGCCCGAGCAGATGCCGCAACTGACGCACATCGTCGGATCGACCCGGGCGACGGTCATCGAGCGACGCGACGGCACTTCCCGGGGCACCATGCTGATGGCGTCGAACGGGCAGTCCTCGTAGCAGGTCGAGCAGCCGGTGCAGCGCTCCTCGTCGACATGGGAGGGCGTCAGGGCCGTCTCCTTCGGCTTCCACCACCGCGGGAGGCTGAAACCGATCGCCCCGAGCACGATCCAGAACATCAGATGGCCCCAGGCGGGCAGAACCCGGGCGATCGGGAGCCAGAAGGCGTAGAAGATGTCGAGCGGCACGTCGACCGGACGCGACAGCAGATCGGCCTGCGGCGGCAGAGGGACCGGAACCAGGAGCGACACGGCCGCGACGAGCCCCATCGCCCAGTAGAGGAGCTTCTTCGGCGGCAGCATCGCCGGCCGCGCCACGCGCGAGGCGTGAAGCCAGAGCAGCCCCGCCACGCCGAGCGGCAGCGCGACATGGAGAAAGAGGTTGGTGAAGAAGAAACCGCTTCCGACCGAGCCCGGCTGCACGAACGATCGGCTGATCGGCTCGGAGAAGAGCGGGAACAGATCGATGAGTCGAGCTCCCTCCCACGCCACCCACTGCCCCTGGACGTCCCACGCCATCACCAGCCCCGTCCAGCCGCAGAAGAGCACCGCGCCCAACAGCAGAATGCCGCTGCGAAAGGCCAGCGAGCGAGCCCCCCAGGTGCGGCCGGCGACCAACATCTTGAAAGCATGGATGGCCACCGCGACCACGGCGAGATCGGCACTGTAGCGATGCAACGAGCGCATGAACGAGCCGTGCCAGGTCGCGTCGAGCTCCGCGACCGAGCCGTACGGGTCGGCGACGCGATAGAAGATGAACAGGTAGATGCCGGTCAGTAGAGTTACCAGCAGAAACGCGAGCGCCAGCGGACCGCTCTTGTAGAGCGGATTCCACTGCGAGCCGTAGACGCGGTTGAACAGTCCCTCGACGGGCCGGAGCGCTCTGGCGAGCCACTCGGCGGCAGGCGGTCGTACCGGGGGCAGATCCGTGTCGAGAATCCCCGGCACCGGATCGGACCACGGCGCCTCAGGCGGATTCTCCTCGGTGGCCATGGAGCGCGATTCTACCCGGCGGCTCTCCCAAAGCAGCCCGACCAATGGGGTAGGGCCGTCCCACACCGTGGCGAGTCGAAAAAGCCGTCCTTACAACTGGCGTATCGAGGTATCTCTTTTCAGTAGCGTGGTGCTCAGCTTCCGCTGTTGCGGAATGGAGGATAGGTGAAGTGAGACTACTCGGCGTCTGCTTTCTCGCAATGGCTCTGTCCCTGGCGCTACCCGGCGCAGTCCTGGCCCAGGAAGAGCCGCAGACCGAGGAACCGAAGACTGAGGAGGCCCAGGCCGATAAAGAGCCCCAGGCCGACGAAGAGCCCCAGGCCAACGAAGAGCCCCAGGCCAACGAAGAGGACGAGACGCAGGTCGAGTCCTTTCTCGAGACGATCACCGTCACCGCGACTCGCGGTGAGCGCAGCGTCAAGGACGTTCCAGGCTCCGTCAGCGTCATCGACGCGGATCGCATCGAGAACGAAGTGGTCAACGATGTGCGAGACCTGGTTCGGTACGAGCCCGGTGTCTACATCACCAACTCGGCCGAACGGCTCGGTGCCGGAGGCTTCAACATCAGGGGTGTGGGAGGCAACCGCGTCCTGACCCGTGTCGACGGAATACCGACGGCCGAGGAGTTCTCGTTCGGACACTTCGACGTGCCCTCGTACGCTATCGACCTCGACGCGCTCGACCGCCTCGAAATCCTGCGCGGTCCGGCCTCGTCGCTCTACGGCAGTGACGCGCTGGGGGGAGTCGTCTCCTTCTACAGCAAGGATCCGATCGACTACCTCGGTGCCGACAACGATCTCTTCGTCGGCCTTCGCGGGACCTACGACAGCCGCTTCGACGAGCTCGGAGAGGCTCTGACGCTGGCTCTGGGCAGCGACGAGTGGCAGTTCTCGGGAGTCCTGACGCACTCGGCCGGCGGCGAGCGGGACAACCAGGGCGATATTCACACCACCGATTCGACCCGCACGGCCGCCAATCCCCAGGAGAGACGTCATCTCGGACTTCTGGCGAAGGTCTCGCATCCTTTCTCCAACTCGAACAACATGCAGCTCGCCTTCGAGGCGCTCGATCGAACCGCCGAGACCGAGGTCATGTCCGCTCAGGGCACGACCAACCTGGGCGCGATTTTCGGCCTTCCGCCGTTCATCACCTGGGTGGTCGACAAGCCTTCGGTCACCGGCCGGGACGAGCAGCAGCGTTTCAGGCTCAGCCTCGAACAGAGCCTGACCGGCAGTGTCACCGACCATCTGCTGTGGCGTGTCTACCTGCAATCGAACGACACCCGCCAGGAGACCGACGAGATCCGCTCGACGACCCGTGGCGGAGGACCTCTCGGACCGCTGACGACAGTCGACATTCTCCGCGAGGGACTTCTCACCTTCGAACAGGAGAGCCTCGGTGGTGAGGCCGTCGCCCACCAGGGATTCGAGCTCGGCGGACCGCAGCTGCTGACCTTCGGTGTCAACCTCGCCCAGGACCGGTTCGACCAGCTCCGCGACCGCGTGCAGACCGACATCGAGACCGGTCAGGAGGTGGACTCCGCCGATGGTCTCCACTTCCCCACGAAGTACTTCCCCGAGAGCCGCGTCACCGAGGTCGGTCTCTACGCCCAGGCCGAGATCGACGTGGCGGGCGAACGCGTCACCCTGGTTCCGGGCTTGCGCTACGACTACTTCGACCTCTCGATCGACAAGAACGACCCCATCTACCTGAGCGGCAATCTCGGCACGCCCGACCCGGTCGAGTCGACCGAGTCGGCGCTCTCGCCCAAGCTCGGCGTCCTCGCCTCGGTGTCGAGGAATCTCGTGGTCCACGCGCAGTACGCGCACGGATTCAGAGCGCCGCCATACAGCGCCATCAACAGCGGCTTCACCCATCTGGCCGGCGGTCAGACGCGTTTGCCGAACCCCGACCTGATACCGGAGACGAGCGACGGATTCGAGCTCGGCCTCAGGGGAACCTGGGCGCGAGGCGGGTGGGGCGTCACCGGCTACACCACCGACTACGAGAACTTCATCGAGCTGGTGAAGCTGGGCGAGAACCCCGAGACCGGCCTCGTCGAGTTTCAGCAACAGAACGTCGCCAGGGCCCGGATCTCGGGCATCGAGGCCTCGGTCGACTACTCGCCGGCTCGAGGATGGATGCTGCGCTCCGCACTGGCCTGGAGCGAGGGTGAGGACCGGACCCGTTCGGTGCCGCTGAACTCGATCCACCCGCCCGAGCTGGTGCTGGGGCTACGGCGCGACTTCCCGGGCCCGGGCAATGCCGAGAGCCGCTGGCACGCCGAGATCGTCGGCCGCCTGGTGGCCGCGAAGGATCGCTCCGACATCGACGGCGGCGAGGAGGATCAGGTCGCCACGCCGTCGTACCAGCTACTGGATATCTACGTCGGCTGGGACATCTCGAGCTCGGTCGGCGTGAACGCCGGACTGCTCAACCTGTTCGACGAGAGGTATTGGGAATGGACCGACGCGCTCGGTAGGCCGGAGGGGTCGCCGACGCTTGATCGATACACAGGACCGGGCCGCAGCGTCACCATCTCGCTGCACTACCGCATGCAGTAAAGGTACGCGAGACGCACTGACGAGCGGCCCCCTGGGGGCGAGCAACCACAAGGAGAATTTGTCATGACACGAAGAGGAGCTACCACGAGGGCACTCGCCCTCGCCGGGTTCGGTCTGCTGCTGGTCGTAGGCTGCGGCGGGGGCGGAGGTGGTGGAGATATGACCGCCGACGCCAAGGCCGGCGAGGAGGTCTTCACCCGCAACTGCACCGCCTGTCACACGGTCGGCGGCGGTGACGGTATCGGACCCGATCTGCTCAACATCCACGACAAGCGCGATGCCGACTGGCTGGTCAAGTGGATCGACGACCCGATCGGCATGGGCAAGACGGATCCGATCGGTCAGGAGATCCTGGCCGAGTGGAACAACGTCCCGATGTCGGACTCCAACCTGAGCTCGAAGGAGATCGACCAGGTTCTCGCCTACATCAAGCAGGCGAGCGACGCGGGCGGTGTCCAGATCGCTCATGAGCCGCCGATGGAACTCAACGCGGAGCAGTTCGAGCAGGCCCGCGACATCTACTTCGATCGTTGCGCGGGCTGCCACGGTGTGCTGCGAGCCGGCGCCACCGGCCCCAACATCCAGCCGGAGCGCTCGCAGGAGATCGGCACGACGGTCATCAAGGCCACGCTCCACAACGGACTGCCGGGAGGCATGCCTCCCTGGGGCCAGATGAACATCCTCACCGAAGAAGAGATCAACATGCTGGCGAGCTACGTCCAGCAGGAGCCGCCGACCCCGCCGCAGCTCTCTCTCGAGCAGATGCAAGAGAGCTGGGAGCTGTTTGTTCCGGTAGGCGACCGGCCGAGCGCGCCGCAAGGTGATCGCGACTGGGAGAACTACTTCGGTGTCATCCTGCGCGACGCCGGTCAGGTCGCTGTCGTCGACGGCGACACCAAGGAGATGCTCTCCATCGTCGACACCGGGTTCGCGGTGCACATCCTGCGCTCCTCGTCGACCGGGCGCTACTTCTACGCCATCGGTCGTGACGGCAGGGTCTCGCTGATCGACCTCTGGTCAGAGACACCCTCTCTCGTCGCCCAGGTTCAGGGCTGCTTCGACGCCCGCAGCGTCGACTCGAGCAAGTATGCGGGCTACGAGGACAAGCTGCTCATCGAGGGCTGCTACTGGCCGCCACAGTACGTCGTGTTCGACGGCCTGACGCTCGAGCCCCTCAAGGTCGAGTCGGTGCTGACGCCGACCTACGACACCGGTGAGGAGCTCGACGAGGTCCGCGTCGCGACGATCGTCGCCTCGCACCACGACCCGATCTGGGTCGTCTGCCTCAAGGAGTCGGGCCACGTCGCTCTGGTCGACTACTCGAAGCCCGACTTCCCCGTCGTGGCCAAGATCCCGACCGAGCGCTTCCTCCACGACGGTGGCTTCGCCAAGGACCAGCGCTACTTCATGGTGGCGGCGAACATGCGCGACCAGATGGTGGTCGTCGACCTCGACAACAAGGAGATGGTCACCAAGTTCGAGACCGGTATCAAGCCGCATCCCGGTCGCGGCGCCAATTGGGAGGACCCTGAGTACGGCTGGGTCAACGCCACCACGCACCTCGGCGAGCCCAAGATGGCCGTCTACGGCGCCGACCCGGAGGGCAGCCCGGAGAACGCCTGGAAGGTCGTTCGCGAAGTCGAGCTCCCCTCCGCCGGCGGTCTGTTCATCAAGACGCACCCGAACTCCAAGTGGGTGTGGTTCGACTCCCCGCTGAGTGCCGACGAGAATCTCACCCGCCAGGTCTGCGTCTACTCCAAGGCGAGCGGCGAGGTCGAGAAGTGCTGGCAGCCGGCCGACCGGGGCCGCACGGTTCACTTCGAGTACAACAAGGACGGCACCGAGGTCTGGGTGTCGGGCTGGGACCGTGACGGACAGCTCATCATCTACGACGACGCGACGCTCGAAGAGATCGCTCGCATCGACGAGGACTGGCTGGTAACGCCGACCGGCAAATTCAACGTTCACAACACGGCGAACGACATCTACTGATTCCGATGTCAGGGCGGTGTGGCCGGGCGATCGTTCGCTCGGCCCACCGCCCGATCTTCGGAGCACCCCTAAAGCGCGAGGACTTCCGCGGCAGGCTCACAGTCCCGGGCCGGGACGAGCTGCGCGGCTCCCGCGCTTCGAGGCACCGCTCGCCGAGCGGCAGTGCCCTGGCCGGCGAACGACCGGCGCGCTAGCCTGCATTCTTCACCTGCCTCCTACTACGCCACCGGATCTACCCGTATCCACTGCGTTGCGCTCGATCGCGCGCCCAGTGACAGGCCACTTGTCTCCACGGGCGGCTCGCTGCGGAACCTGATGAAGAATGCAGGCTAACGAACGACCAGCCAGGTGCCGACCAGCACCACGGCCACCCCGAGCATCCGGGAGCCGTCGAAGACGCGTGTCTCCTCCAGCAGGAAGCCGTAGTGATCCAGCGCCGAGGCAACCGTGAGCTGGCCGAGGACCATCAGCGTCATCGTCGACGCCGCGCCGATCCTGGGCACGCAGAAGGTGACCGTGCCGACCAGCAGGATGCCGAGGAGGCCGGGCAGGAACGCGAACCAGGGGATGCCTCGCCAGTTGCCCATCTGACTGAAGCCGGGCACGAACAGTAAGGCCGCGGCGGCAATCGTCCCCACCAGGTGGACGATGAACACGCTGCCGCCGATACCGACGTGCCGCCCGAGGATGGCCGCCAGCGGGCCCTGGAGCCCCGCCGCCGCACCACCTGTCAATCCGATCAGCAGAACCACGAATGCGGCCATCGAGCGCCCCCCTTCCCTCGGTCGGTCAGTGGGCGGCAGTCTACCGGTATCATCGCAGGGTCCACCGAGCCGATGGCTCCGCTTCCCGGATCGACCGGCTCCGGCTCGAGGTCAGCCCGCGATGACGTCCAGATCCCAGCTCGCACGCCTCAGCGGACTCCTCGTCCTGCTGGTCGCCGCGGCCGAAGTGATCATCATGTCGAGCCCGTTCACGGGTTTGCTGTACTCCTCGTTCGGCGTCCAGCGCTTCCAGGTGTTCTAGCCGGCCAAGAGTCGATCGTCATGCCCGAAGGATTCACTCCCGCGGTAACCCCCAGGCTCGGCATCTCCGTTCTCCGTCGCCCGCCGCTCCACCCCTACTACGGAGCCGATTTCCGCGTCTTCATCGCCGACAGGGAGATCGGTATCCAATCGATCTCTCCGCTCCGGCTCGAGGACCCGGATCCGGTCGACGGAGCACCGCAGACCGTCACCCTGCGCCGGGCGGTGTCGACCGACCGCTCGCTCTACGCCTGGCGCGCCGCGATCGTCGCCGGCAAGGACGACGCCCGCGATGTCACGGTCGTTCAGCTGACCCACCCCGACGGCAAGGCGATCAACATCTGGCGACTTCGCTCCGCCGTGCCGCTGCGCTGGAGCGGGCCCGAGCTCGACGCCCAGTCGGGTGAGATCGCCTTCGAAGAGCTCGAGATCACCTACGACACCATCCTCTGGCCCACCCGGGTCTGAGCTCCGTCAAGAGAGGAACGAGACCATGGACAACTACCCCCTGCCGAACAACCACTTCCAGGTCGAGTGGGGAGCCACTCGCATCGGTTTTCAGGAGGTCTCGGGGCTCAGCCTCGAAGCCCCCGTCATCGAGTACCGGGAGGGCAGCTCGAAGACGGCGGCACCGATCAAGCTGCCCGGAATCCGGAAATACGGAGACGTGACACTCAAGCGGGGCATCGTCGCAGGTGACAACGAGATCTTCGAGTGGTTCAAGGGCAGTTCCTTCGGCAAGGCCGAGCAGCGTGACGTGACGATCAGCCTGCTCAACGAAGCCCACGAGCCGGTCATGGTCTGGAAGCTGGCACGAGCCTGGATCAGCAGGATGGACGGACCGGTTCTCGACGGGAAGGGCAACGCCGTCGCCATCGAGGAGATGACCCTCTGCAGCGAGGAGATCACGGTCGAGACTCCCTGAGCCCTCGCGGCGCGACCCCTCAGGCCCGGCGCTTTCGCCTGTCGCCGATCGTCACCGAGAGGACTGTCGCGGACGGGAGTCAATCCGTGGCGCGGCTGGTGCCGCTACCGCCGCGTAGAGCCGACCAATGGCCGGCGCGCTCCTTCCACACACCGTCTTCCTTGACGTAGACCTCCATCACCCGGGTCAGATAACGCCCTACCGGGTCGCGGCCCTTCGGCTGCATCGAGCCCTCGGCGTAGTACAAAGCAACCGCGGCCTCGTCCGACAGCACGATGACCTCGATGTGCTTGGGCTCGACGCTGAAACTGTCGTACTCGATTACTGGGTCCTCGGGCGAGGAGAGCAGCATCAGCCCGCCGCTCGACCAGAACTGCAGTGCACCCTCGGCCGAGATGCCGTCCCGGCTGTCGATCAGGTCTTCGGCGATCGAGGCGTACGACTCGACCACCGCGGCCCGTACAGCGGCCCGCACCTCGGCCTCGGCCTCCGAATCGGCGACGGCTGCGCCCAACGGCATGACCAGTAGAGCGACGACGAGCATGGCTCTCATGAATCCCCCTTTTCGCACCGAACGTCGCATCCAGTTTATCGCCCCACCGGGGAGACTGGTGGCCACTAGTCACCGCTCTCGGCCGATCCCGCGGCGAGCTCCCTGAAGGTCTCGAGAAGGCCCTGGATGGTGGAATTCCCGGGCACGGCCTCGTCGAGAGTCTCCATCAGGGCCACGGCAGCCTGGTGATCCCCGGCGGCACTCGCGATGCGGGCCTCGAGGAGCATCATCTCGAAGCGACCGATCGGCGTCGTCGCCCTCTCGGCACCCCGCCGAGCCAGCTCACGAGCCCCGGCGAGGTCGACCTTCTGTTCTAGGCACCACGTGGCCACCTCTTCGAGAGAGCGTGGATCGTCGTCCCAGCCCTCGGGCATCTCGCCGACGCGGAAGGCGTACGCCGCGGATTCGTCGCCCTCGACGCGAGCCAGGTAGCTCGCGTAGTGCTCTCGATAGATCGGTCGCATCGCCTCGGAGAGGAGGGCCGGATCGACGGCGGCAAGATGTCCGAGGTAAGTGATGGTCGCCTCGGCGCAGCGCTCGCCGAGGGCCGGCAGGAGGCGATCGAGAACGCCGACGATCTTGTCGGTCTCGCCGCCATGGCTCTCCAACAGCGCGTCCGCGGCCGAGCTGGCGCCGACACAGTCCTCGCCATCGGCGTGGAGGAGGTTGATCCGGCTGGCGAAGAGTCCCTCGAGCGAGCTCTCCCCGGCGCCGGCGGTGAGCGCTCTCTCGTAGGTCGCTGCCGCCTGCGCGTAGAGACCGCGGGAGAGCGAGTAGCCGGCGAGCCTCTCGAGACAGGCCGGCGTCGGCTCGGCCTCGCACCGCGCCTCCATCGCCTCGAAGAGCGTCGCTCCCTCGTCGCGATCCTTGTTCTCTTCGACGTACCGGAGGAGCTCGTCGAGCCGGGCTCGGTCCAAGACCTCGCCGCGCACCACCACCGCCTCTATCGAGCGGACGTTCGACAGCGCCTCGAGGGGGTTCGCGGAGAGAAGCACCAGGTCGGCCGCCTGACCGGAAGCGATGTGCCCGGAGTCGGCACCGAGGAGTCGCGCCGGATTCGCCGTCGCCGTGCGTAGCGCCTCCATCGGCGAGAGCCCCAGTGTCTCGGCCATCAGCTCGATCTCGTCGTGCAGCGACGAGCCCGGGAAGGTCAGTGGGACCCCCATATCGGTCCCGGCGAGCAGGGGTACCCCGGCGGAGTGCATCCGGCGCGCCATCCCGACGGAGGTCTGGCGCATCTCGGCCCACGGCAGCGGTCCGACACCGCCCTCGAGGCTCTCCACCCATTGCTTCTTGACCGAAGCCGGCAGATATCGATACCGATCGTCGGAGCGGCCGATGGCCGCCTCCAGCTCCTCTCTCGGGGCGCCGAGCATGTTGCTCGCCACCAGGGTGGGGGAGAGGTAGGTGCCGCTCGCCACGAGAGCCTCGATCGTCTCCACGAGCCGGGCCTCGTCGGCCTCCCTGCCCGGGAAGGTGAGGGTCAGGAAGGGGAGATGCTCGAAGGTCGTCATGCCGAGGCGCGCCGCCTCGTCGATGTCGACCACCAGGGGCTCGTGCCCGGCGACCGTGAGGCCCCGGCTCGCGGCGGCGGCGAGGATGGCGGCCAGGGTCCGGCGGTCCGTGACATTGCGAATCTTGACCAGATCGACGCCCCAGCTCGCCAACAGGTCGATCGTCGCCCGTGCCTCCTCGGGATTGTCGACTGGCAGCCGGTGCTCGAGTCCGTCGAAGACCTGGCGCGCGCGCGCGAGCCAGGCGCGGTCCTCGAGAATGGAGCCGGCGCCGTGGATCGTCGGACCGAGAATCGTTCCGTCCGCGATTCGCCGCTTGCGCTCGGCCATGGCGAAGGGATCGCCACCCATGTCGCGCACGCTGAGGACCCCGTGGGCCACCAGCATGATCAGGTCGGTCTCGGTGTGCATGTCGAGGTGGACGTGGGCGTCCCACAGCCCGGGAAGGAGAAAGCGACCCTCCCCCTCGAGGGTGACCTCGGGGTCCAAGTCCGCGGGGGGCGACCCGGTCACCGAGACGATCGTGCCGTTGTCGATCAGCACGGTGCGCCCCGGGAGCATCGAGTCGCTCGCCGGATCGATCACCGTCACACCGACGATGGCGAGCTCCTGGCCCGAAACCGCCTGGCCGAGCAGGGCTGCCGACAGGAAGAGTGCCGCTGCCAGCGGTCTTCCCGTGAAGGTCCGAATTCGATCTGCGCTCATGACGGCCCTCTCCGTGGATCCGGACTCCAGTACACGATCGTCCACCTAATGCAACGGCGTCGGCGGCCGCGGGTTACGCTCCCGCGACCGACCGGAGCCACTCCTCCCTTCGAGCGAGTCCGCCCGTCTCACTCCCCCGCGGCGGAGCCGTCCACTCGCCCGTAGCTCGCGGGCTCTCCGTCACCCGGCGTCGACTCCACGATGAACTCCCGGATGTGCTGGTTCGAGCTCGCCAGGTCCTCGGCCCGCAGATACATCATGTGTCCGCTCTCGTAGCCCTCGAAGCGCATGCGGTCGGTGAGCCGGCCGCTGCGGTCGAGGTTCCACAACACGTACTTGGCCGTGAAGTAGTCGGTGGCGCCATCGTAGTACCCCGACTGCACCATCACGTGCAGGAAGGGATTCTGCGCCATGGCGCGACGCAGCTCCTCGGCGACGTCGAGCTCGTCGCGGCCCTCCCACGGGTGGACGGAGCCGAAGAGGTTGTACTGGAGGTCGGTCTCGAAACCGAGCTCGTCGCGCAGGTAGTGGTTGATGGCCGGCGCGAAGGCATGGTTCCAGGAGGTGAGCTCCGGCGGATAGTCGTAACGCTCACCGGCGTCCTTGCGGTCGACACCGAGGTAACGCGAGTCCAACCGACCGATGGTGTAGCCCTGGTCTCGCAGCAGCTCCTTCCAGAAGGCCGAGGCGGGCACGGCGAGATTGTGGTCGAGAACGAAGTCCTCCGAGAGCCCCGAGTAGCGCGCGACCTCGCCGGCGATCTCGACCCGGTCCGCGTCGGCCAGGAAGCCACCGCGCGAAAGCGCCGGCAGGTACTCGTCGAGGGTGAAGGCCTCGACCTCGTCCATCAGCGCGGCCAGCGACAGGTTCTGCAGCTCCGGCGAGAGCTGGCCGTGGTAGTGCGCGGCGGCGGCATAGTAGGGGAGCTTGAGCACCGGCGAACGCGGCACCGGACCCTCGGCCTCCATCCCCAGGCCGGTCGGCGAGACCAGGATGACGCCGTTGAGATACATCCAGTGCCGATCCTGAAGCTGTGCCGCGAGGCCCGAGACCCGCGTCGTGCCATAGCTCTCACCGATCAGGTACTTGGGCGAGCGCCAGCGGGCCTGGCGCGACACGAAGACGTCGATCCAGGCGGCGAGGTACTCGATGTCGGCCTCGACACCGAAGAAGACCTCGCGCTCGACCTCGTCGTCGAGCACGCGCGAGAAACCGGTGTTGACCGGATTCACATAGACGATGTCCGCCACGTCGAGGATCGAATGGGGATTGTCGCGAACGCCGTAGGGCTGCACCGGGTAGCCCTCGTCGTCGATGATGAGCTGCTTCGGGCTGGTGTAGCCGAGATGCATCCACAGCGAGCCCGAGCCCGGTCCGCCGTTGAAGGAGATGAACAACGGCCGCCGGGAGAGATCGGAGACATCGGTGCGCTCGTAGTAGGTGTGGTGCAACGACGCGATCGTCTTGCCGTCCTCGCCGTAGACCGGCTGGGTTCCGGTCGTCACCCGGTAGGGGACACGCTCGCCGCGGATGGTGACCTCGGCGGTCTTGGTGATCGCGACGTCGGCCGGCAGGACGCGCTCTGGAAGATCGCCCCTCTCGGGGACCGCCGCCATCTCGGAGCCCGGCGACTCCTGGGCGGCGACGGGCACCAAGGCGATCGGTGCGAGCAGGAGAACCACTGCGGCGTGTGGAAAGAGTCGGTTCCGAAAGATCATCTTCAAAGTCTCCAGTTCGTCGTCCGGGGATCGGCTCGAAACGTTGTGGCGGGGACCGATCGGAGGCTAGCACGGTGCCTCGGGGGAACCGGAGGGAAACCTCCGTCGTCGTAGGGCCGTCTCGGTGGCGACGCTGCACGCTACCTCGGCTGGTGGCGACACCGATTGGCCGAGAGGCGTCGCCCGGCGATCTCCGGCTCTGATCGCGAATCGTCCCCACCGGCCCGGCCTTCGGCCAACGAGCGCAGGAGGTTCTGATGCCTCCCGGGTGCCTGAGTGTGGGTCCGGCAACCCTCATCTACAATGGGTACAGGAACCACGAAGGGTCGCAGGAACCACGAACTTCGTACCGCTCGGTGGAATCGGGGGCAAGATGAGACGAGGCATCGTCGTAGCTCTGCTGCTGTGCATCCTGGCGCCCGGCATGGCGCCGGCCCAGACGTTCAGCAAGCGCAAGATGGAGGATGTGGTGCGTCAGATCCTCGAGCAGCGCGCCGGTGTCCGAGGGGCCTCGATCGAATGCCCGGTGGCCACGCCGATCGGCGTCGGCAATCGCGCCGTCTGCTCGGCGACGGCGCGTGACGGTGCGGCCTTCTCGGTCGCGCTCATCCAGACGGACGAGACCGGTGGGGTCACGTTCACTCTCACCGACATCCAGGCCGTCGAGGCGCTCGAGCCGGCCGCGCAGACCTTCTTCGACGCCTGGAAGGCCGGCGATGCTGAAGGGATCTACGATCGCGGACACGAGAGCCTTCATGAAGCCGTCCGTCGCGTCGCCTTCGCGCAGCTGCTTCGCTGCACGGTCGCCGACTTCGGCGGACTGGAGTCGATGGGCGAGGTCCAGGGCGCGGTGATTCATCGAGGAGACGGTTCGGCCCAGCTCCTGGCGCAGATGCGCTTCGGCGCCGGTCCCGGAAAGGTCAAGCTCGATTATCGCAACGCGGGCGATGACTGGCTTCTGACCGGCGTCTCGTTCCCGGTTCTCGAGATCGAGCCTGCGTCGGTCGAAAGCGACGCCCTGATCAGGGCTGCGGCCCGAATCTTCGAGCGAGCCGACGCCGACGACTGGAAAGGGGTCTTCGATTCGATGTCGTACGAGCTGCGCGGGGAGGCGACCGACGCGCAGATCCGCGAGGCGCTCGACGACCCCTGGGAGCTCGGTCGGGTCGAGCGCGTCGAGCTCACCGGTCTCGGGCGAAACGTCAACGGACTACCTATCGTCTTCGCCCGCCTGGTGCGCGAAACGGGAGAGCAGCGCACATGGCTGGTCTACAGGTCGTGTGGAGACGACTGGAAAGTGAGGGTGATGCAGCTGCTCGACCCCGCGACCGACATGCCGGTCGCCGCCATGTCGGACATCCAGACGGACATCGTCAAGTCCGCCCACGACCAGGGCCTGGACCTCGAGCTCGAGTGCCCGGGGATCGAGATCGCCAACATGCCCGGAATTACCTATACCTGTACCGCTTCCCACGACAGCGGCCTCTCCGCGCCGCTCGAGATTCGCGTCGGTGAGGATGGCGACTTCTCCTGGGAGCTCCTCGCCGACGACGACTGGGATCGGCTGCTCGAGTAATCGCCTCGGGAGCTCCGCCTACTCCGGCCGACGGACGCGCTCCTCGAAAGAGCGGAAGCGCTCCTCGGTCGGGAAGACCACCGCGAGGAGGACCGCGGCGCAGGCGAGGGCCACCCAGATGGCCTGCTGCGCCGAACCGATCATGTAGGCGATGCAGGCGAACAGGCCGGTGGCCTCGATGAGTGCCCCGCGCAGGATCGTCAGGCCGAGAAAGTCGCCCACCAGCACAGACCGATCGCCGTCGCCCGACGCCACACGCGCACGCGCCTTGCCGACGAAGAGCGTGTGGACGAACGTCGCCGCGATGACGTTCGCGACCGCGAAACCGAGCAGGATCACCATCCAGGTTCCCGAGCTCGCGCCTCCTCCGGCGTCCGAGCGGTCGAGGACGCTGACGACGCCGGCGAACACCAGGAGTCCCGCCGTCATGGCGGCGACGATGAGCCGCCCGGTCTTCAGATGGACGGCTTCATCCGGCTGCGTCATCGGACCTCCTCGTCGCCACGACCGTCGTCGCGGCCGTCGTCGCGGCCGTCGTCGCGGCCCACGATACCAAGGGACTCGATACCAAGGGACTCGACCGTCCCACGCGCGTGGAAGTCTGGCCGGTCTCCATGGGCGACCGCGTAGTAGAAGGGATCGGTCCCTGCCGGACGGAGGATCGCGGTCGGTGAGACCACACAACTGTAGCCGGTCGGCACGGAGAGCTCGAGACGGATTCCGAGCCGTGACGGATCGATAGCCCGCTCGATGACGAGCACCTCGAACCGACTGTCCTCCGCCGCCGGGTGACGATAGTCGTCGAAGCAGAGCAGAGCGTGCTCGCCGAGAACAGTCCAATTGACCTCCACGTAGCGCGCCGAGCTCTGCTCGAACAGAAAGGCCTCGAGGCAGGTCTTCTTCCAGAGGTCCTCCCCCGCCCGAAGAGTCACCGCCGGTAGCGGATCCGGAAACAGTCGACCGATCCGTCCCGAGACGACGAAGTCGAAGGCCAATCGACCGGCTCGTCGCTCGACGGTGCACGACACGCGGTAGTCGCGAGAGCCGGAGAATTCACACAGCTCCACGCTTTCGCGCAAGTCCCGCTCCGGTGCGACCCCCGTCACCTGGCGGACCTCTGCGGCCGGCGGAGGCTCAGCGTCATCGTCGACGGAGCGAGCGCGCGCAGGCTGCGGGAGCTGAGCAGCTCGCGCGCCTCGGGCTCCGGCTCGCCGAGCAGGCCGAGGCGAACGACGGCGTCGGCATCGATCGAAGCGAAGGCACGCAGCAGGCGATGTGACAGGTGCCGGCTGTCGACACCATCGACGCGGATCTCGAGATCGATCATCGGGCGAGTCGGGAGCTCGACGAAGCTCCAGTCGGCGAGGTCACCACCCGTTCGATCCGGCACCACCTCGAGAATCATGTATCCCTTGGGCTCGTCGCGCTCGGCGACGGAAGTGCGCTCGATCGAGCCCGGATAGAGCACCGGAGCGGCGAGCGACCTGCCGCCGAGATCCGTCGTCAGCACCTGCCGACGGTGGATGTGTCCCGCGAGGACCGCCGCGAAACCGGCTGGAATGTCACCGCTCCGAACCACGTCACGACCGCGCCGGAAGGTGTACCCGGAAGGCCCCACCCGCGCTCCTTCGACCGTCTGGTGGAGACAGAGAAGGCGAATCGACGCCGGCCTGTCGCTCCAGGCGGTGTCGCGCACCAGATCGGCGAAGCGTCCCGCGACGTCATCACGCTGGAACGGGAAGCCGGAGACC
Organism: Candidatus Multivoradales bacterium; assembly: GCA_965223875.1. GTDB lineage: Bacteria > Acidobacteriota > Thermoanaerobaculia > Multivoradales > JAHEKO01 > CBDCXS01. The sequence goes on from OZ245024.1 coordinate 2,739,972, forward strand.
GCCACCCGGTGTCCCGCCAGCTCGAGCGCGACCGTTCGAGGCCGGTCGAGGATGTGCACCTCGGGATGGGCCGCGAGCAGAGGGAACGGTATCGACGAGCGCTCGTGATTCCCCGGCACGACGACCACCGGCACGCCGCCCGAGGCGACTTCGATGAGCGGTGTGAACGCCCGGTGGACCAGCTCGCCACGGACCCGGCTGCGGAAGAGCACGTCCCCGCCATGGACCACCAGATCGACCTCGCCACGGCGCGCCGGCGCCAGCGCGCGCTCGAAGTTGGCGAAGAAGTCGGGTCCCCGGCGCCGACGCTCGACCCGCGGCCTGTGCGGCAGATCGAAACCGAGGTGGGTATCGGCGACAAGCAGGACCCGAAGTGAGCGCACCGCCGCCAATCATACGACCCGGTCCCGCTCCGAAGGCTCGGTAGAATGCGAGCGATGGACGGACAGGCCTGGCTCGACGAAGTTCGAGAGCAGTACCGATATCGCAAGAGTCAGTGCGAGCGCGCCGTCGCCCAGGTGAGCGACGAAGAGCTTTTCGAGACCGTCGGCGAGATCCCGCTCTGTCTCGCGGCTCAGCTCAAGCACATCGGCGGGAACCACCGTTCGCGGTGGCGCGATTTCCTGACCAGCGACGGCGAGAAGGCCGATCGCGACCGGGACGGCGAGTTCGTCGTCGACGGGGAGACAGCGGACTCGGTGCGGGCACAGTGGGACGAGGGTTGGCATATCACCTTCGAGGAGCTCGATCGCCTCACACCGACCGACCTCACCCGGACCGTGACCATTCGCGGCGAGCCGATGAGCGTCACCCAGGCCATCATGCGCAATCTGACCCACCTCGCCTACCACACCGGTCAGATCGTCTCGCTGGCGCGTCACTTCGCCGGCGACACCTGGCGCACGCTGAGCATCCCGGTGGGAGAGTCCGAGGCCCACAACCGCAGGATGCGCGAACGGTACGGGGACTGGACGAAGGACGGGGACGGACCGGCGGCCGCGTCCTGACTCAGGGCTTCTCGGCGCTCGCGACTCCGGGCGGGGAGCTCTCGTACCGGCTCCAGTTGGCCAGAATCTCGTCCACGACCACCGAGCCGACCCGGTAGCCCGCCTCGACAGCGATCTCGAGGCCGGCGTAGCGGTAGCCCTTGGTCTTCTTGAGCAGGTTCTCGGCGGCGGTACGGCTGGGTGGCTGCATGGTGAAGTTGCTGCCGGTCCGCAGCACCATCACCCGCTCCTTGTCGACCCGACCGATGCGGTGGAGCCACATCAGAGACAGGTAGGTGCCCGTGTCCTCCATGGCCGAGGTCACCATGTTTCCCGCGCCGTCCGTCCAGTAGCGGACCAGGCGGTTGGCCCAGTCGTTCAACAGGGCACCGTGCCAGAAGGTCAGCGCGGCGATGTGGTCGCCTCGGATCACCCGGGGCTTCTCTCGCGCCAGCGGATGCTCGGTGTAGAGCACACGCTCCGCTTCTACCGACGGATCGTCGGGCAACTCGACCTCCTTCGTGAGCTCGTAGGCCCACTCGGCGAGCGTCGGATTCAGGCGGTAGAGCTCGCCGGTCGGCGGTGGACGGTCGGGATCGAAGGGGCGCATGGTGTAGCGGGCGAAGTAGCCGAAGGGCCAGTCGGGTGGAATCTCGCGTGAATCGATGTGGTGCCCGAGATCTCCGTCGACGAGATACTCGGCCCAGGCCGCCGAGCCGATCGTCGCGTCCTCGGGGTCGATCCCGGCGATCCCGACGACCAGCCAGTAGGCCTTCGACAGATCGAAACGATCGTCCATGCCGAGCGCCATCGTCGCCGCCGCCGCCCGGGCGGTTCCGATGCCGGTGACCATCACCAGAAGACCCTGGTCGGCGTCGTAGTGCAGGTCCTTGTAGCCGAGAAACGGGAGGACTTCGTCGAACCGACGTCGCTCCTTCCAGAGCTGGAACTCTCCCGGCCGATCACCGGTGTCCTCGCCGATCTCGAACATGGTGACGACGACGACCCTGACCGGTCTCGGCGCCTCACGGGTCGCTTCCCCAGCGCCTACTTCCCCCGCGCCTACTTCCCCGGCGCCTACTTCCCCGGCGCCCGCTCTCGCGACGCAGACCGCCGGCATCGTACAGGCGACGATCGCCAGCAGGGCGCGGACCACGCGGTTCCTCGTCCTCACCCGGGGGAAGGCAGCGACCTTCCTGGATCTCTCACTCGGCGGCATCAGCAGCGGGATCGACCTCTCTCTCGTTTGTCTATCACGGATAGCTCGCTTGACGTCTCGCCCAAGCCCGAGGGCCTAGCGGCGCTGGCCGAGATGATCAGGACGCTCGAAGCGACGCTACAGGACTGGTGCTCAGGTGAACCGACCGCGACGGTGCGCTCCGCCCCGCCTGGTCGCGAGGATTCTCCACCTGTGTACCGCGTCACCGAATCCGAGGAGTAGCCCCCCCGAGCCGACTGCCGCGGGCGGTATCATGGCCGTGCGACCGGCCGTGAGGGAACCCGTGAAGCTCGACAAGGAGACGCGTGACGCGCTCGCCACTTCGCTGGCCCGCTACGTCGAGGAAGAGCTGGAGGTCACGATCGGCGACCTCGGGGCGGGGCTCTTCCTCGACTACATCCTCGAGGAGATCGGCCCCTCGATCTACAACCAGGCCGTCCAGGATGCCAGGGCGTTCCTGGCGGACAAGCTGGAAGACCTCGAAGCCACCTGCTACCAGCCGGAGCTGACCTACTGGGAACGACGCCACCACAGGTGACTCCAGCTCCGCGACCGTGCTACCGAGCAGCCTAGCGACCGTCCGAGACTCGCTTCCAGGGATACCCGTCGTCCATTCCCATCTCTGGATGCGGATTCTCCCAACGGCCGCCACGCTTGATCAGGAAGACGCCCCGCAGGCCGTCGTCTCCCTCCCGGTGAAAGGTACGGCGAAACTCGAGAGTGTGTCCGTCCGAGCCTGCCGTCGCGCCTTCGCTGAAGGGCAGCGTCGCACCGGCCGGATAGCGGACCCTCATGTTGAGTCTGACGGCGCCGCCCTCGAGCAGGTCGAGGTCGCCATCCTCCATGATCCGTCCGGCCCCCGACAGGTACGAGCCCAGAAAGACGAACCGTCCGAGCACCGGATTCCACACCACCACCGACTCGTACTCCGGAACGAGCCGACCGTCTGGCGTCGGTCGGGTCCCCTTCATGCGCAGGAACGAGCGCTTCGCGTCCCCCCACTCGAACGACATGGTCGGAGCTGGCTGGTCCTCGCCACCGGGACGGAACTGTGCTTCCCAATGGCCGGACAGCCAGGCGAGAGCGTCGTAGGCGGGGCCCCCGACAGCCTCGACCGCTTCAGCCGCCGAGGCCGGCCGGAAGACCGACTCCCCGTTGAGCTTCATCGACTCCGGGTCGGGATCGGCCGCCATGAAGCTCTTCCTGGCCACGGAGCCGTCGTCGCGAAGCTCGATCGTCTCGCGGGCGTAATAGGTGTTGCCGTCGCGCCAGGTGAAACTCGCTTCCAGGGCCAGGACACCCCCATCGACACCCTCATCCGTGAAGTCCCCACTCGACTCGATGGTCTGCGCGAGCTGCGAGTCGATGTGAAAGCTCCGATACCTCCCCTCGACCTCGTTCCAGGTGAGCCACTCGCTCGACTGGATCTTGCGCCCGTCCGGGAAGGTGCCGGAGCGGTCGCACTGCACCCAGAGGGAGTCGATCACCCAATAGCAGACTGCCCTGGAGACCTGCGAGTGACTCTCGCCGCGGAAGTACATGGTCGACTCGACGCTCCATTCGCCGACCAGGAACTCGAGCCGTCGATCGTCGTCACCGGGCTCACGGGTGAACTGTGCCTCGAGGGCGGACGAGCAAGCAATCGCCAGTCCGAACACGTTGAGGATCGTCGACTTGCGCAAAGGGCACCTCCTTCGGAACACGGTCGGGGAAAACTCAGCTGCAACCTACGCACACCACCCCCGCTTGTCTTCTGAACCGATTCTGAACTCTCCGCGCCTGACGTCCAAAGACCCTTCGCCGCACCGGGGGCACCGCCCCCTGGTGGTAGGGTCTCCGTATGCAGCAGCTCGAGGGTGACGTCGCTTTCGGTCCCTTCAGGGTCGATCTCGAGACTCGCCAACTGACCTGCGGCGCGGAAAGCGCCTCGCTACAGGACAAGCCGCTGCGACTCCTCCTGGCGCTGCTCGAACGGCCTGGGCGGGTCGTCCTCAGGGAGCGCCTCTACGATGCCCTGTGGCCGGCGGAGATCCACGTCGACCGCGAGGCGGGACTCAACACCGCCGTTCGCAAGCTGAGGGCCGCCCTGCGAGAGGTCTCCGGCAGCGAGGAGGACTTCCTGCAGACCGTACCCCGGGCCGGATACCGGCTGGTGGTGCCGCCAATGAAGAGCGCGTCCGGGACGGCGGAACGCGCCGAGGGTCTCGGATGGCCTCGCCTGGCCGCCGTCGCCGCCCTGCTGGTCTTCGCCACGGCGCTGGCCCTGTCGATCCCCGGACGCACAACCCGCACCGACGGGGACGTCGTCCGGGCCGAGGCGATGCCCGAGGCGCCAGACCAAAGAGCCCGGTACGTGGAGGCGCGATCCCTGATCGGCACGGCCGGTCCGGACCTGGTACGCGCCAGAGACCTGCTCCGCACCCTGACCCGGGAGCTCCCGCGATTCGCGCCGGCGCACGCCTATCTGGCCGAGGCCTGTGCGCGCCTGGCGGTGCCGACCGGCGAGACGGCCCATCTGGACGAGGCCAGGCTGGCGGCTCATCGGGCACTCGAGCTGGATGCCCGCTCCGCGGTCGCACATCGGGTCCTGTCGATGATCGCCCTGACCTTCGACTGGGATACCCGGACCAGTGCCGAGCGACTCGAACGATCTCTCGCGATCGACCCCGGCGACCCGGTGACGCACCTCGCCGACGCGACGCTCCACTCGGTTCTCGGCAAGCACGACCTGGCCATCCAGGCGGTGCGACGAGCTGTCGACCTCGAGCCGGAGTCGATGGCGTTGCGCAGCGATGCCGGCCACTTCCTGCTCCGTGCCGGTCGCTTCGAGGAGGCCGCCGTGGAGTGCGAGATGGCCCTGCGCCTCGACGCCGAGAACGCCTACGCGCCACTCTGCCTCCTTACCGCCTACTCGGCGACCGGGGACGTGGAGGCCGCGAGGCCGCACGCCCTCCGGCTCCTGGAGCGAGCCGAGGCGCCCGGAGCCGAGATCGATCGCGCCGCGGCCGACGACGACCCACGACGTGTCTATCTGGAGTTCACTCTGGCTCGCCTTCTCGACCGCGCCGATCCCTCGGCCGTCCGGGTCGCGACGCACTACCTGGAGCTCGGCGAGCGCGCCGAAGCGATCCACTGGCTCGAGGTAGCGGCGCGGCAACGCTCTCCGCTGCTGATCTTCGTGCCGCACCACGCCGGCTACCCGGACCTGCGAGCCGAGCCGCGCTACAGAGAGATCTTCCTGCGCGCCGGACTCGAGCCCTTCACCGAGGGGCCGAGCCCGGACCCGGCCCACGCGACCTAGAGTCGCATGCAGCCCGCCGCGCGGGCCCTGCGGCTAGTCCGGCGCTGGCTCGAGCTCGCGTCGTAGCGTCAGCCGGCTGGCCTCGCGCGACGCTCCTTCCCCGTCGGTCCGCTGGTGGACGATTTCGACGAGATCGCGTCCCTTGAAGGTGTAGCGGAGACTCATCCTGAACGGCTCGTCGAATTCCGACTCGAAGAGGAACTCGTCTTCGCTGATCCACCGCGCCCGGAAGGGGTAGGTCCGCGGCGTGAGACTGTCGTACCAGACACCGTAGTAGTCCCCCGCCTCCTTGTCGTGGGCTATCAGCGTCGCGCCGTGGATGGTGCCCATTGTCGCGATCTCACCCACCATCACCTCTTCAAGCCAGGTGCCGTCGAGCTTCCAGGAGTACTCCGACCGGCCGCTGCTCTCGACGTCCCCATCGGGGGTGTGGACCACGCCTTCGGCGACCCAGCGCCCGACGAAGACATCGAGCCTCTCGTGCGCCTCCTGGCGCTCCATCCCCGTAAGCTGCGCCTGCGTGGCACCCGGTCCCAGGACCAGAAGCAGGGCCGCGATCACACCGATCTCGATTCGCATACCACCTCGCTCTCGCCGTCGCCCCAAGAGTACGAGGTCGGCTCTGTGGCGTCTCGCCGGATCGTCTGAACCGCACCTGAACCGGCCCGATTCTCGTCCTCGTGCCACGGCTGTCAGGGTGACGACCGGATCGTCGTCCGGCTTCGACGACGGAAGCCTGCCTTGGATTGCCGACAGCCGATCGGAAGGATCGTTATCATCGACACCGGCCGCACCGGTCTCCACCAGCGCGGCACGGCGCGGAGCAGGTGATCGTGATGGACAAGGCCCGACAGACCCCCGGCGAGACGGTTCGCGGCGTCTCGTTTCGCGTCGAGGGGCGAGTCCAGGGTGTCGCGTACCGCTGGTTCGGCCGTCGATCCGCGAACAAGATCGGTGTCTCGGGCTGGATACGCAACTGCGCCGACGGCGCCGTCGAAGGTGAGGCGTTCGGCGAACCCGCCCGGATCGAGGCCTTTCTCGAGCGACTTCGCACCGGACCGCCACGGGCCCGTGTCGAGCGCCTGGTCTCGAGCCCGGTTCCCCAGCGCCCCTCGGGCGGCGAATTCGAGATCCGCTACTGAGCCGACCGAACGGCTCCGACCGCAGTCGTCACGGAACGGCGATGACATAGATGGGCGTGCGGGTCAGCTCCAACTCAACCGTACCGGCCTGCGCCGCAATGCGCCGCCTCCGACCGCCGCTCTGACCCGGGCGCACGATCACGGGCTCCACCTCGACGGCACGACTCCCAGTCGTGAGGGAGACGCGGGTTGTCGGGCTTCCGTCCTCCGGCAGCAGCACGCCTTGTGGATCCCGCCAAGCGATCCAGAGGCCGGCGCCCTGCCGGCGGAGCCTGTAGACCCGGACACGATCCTCTCCCATCGGAACCCGTTCGATCCCCTGCACACCTCTCAGATGACCCATCAGCTGGCGGATGGCGTGGAAGAGCGGGTAGCGCTCCGACACCACTCCGGTGACGTGGTTCACCGCCACCGATCCTCCCCACGCCGAGATACCGGCACCCGCCTTCATCAAGGGCAGCGTCAGGAGCGGTAGATCGGAGGTGAAGGAGAGGTTGATCATGGCCACCTCTCGCTCGCTACAGAGCCTGATGAACAATCCGGTCTAGGCTCGGGCCGTCAGGGCCCCTGGAGCGACCTCAGGTAGACGCCGATCTGCGCCAACTCCTCGTCGGACAACGAGGGGTTGCCCCCTCGCGGAGGCATCGCCACGCCGCGCTCGTTGAGCGGATGAGTGGCCGAACGGCCTTCGACCAAGAAGGCGACCAGCTCGTCGTCGCTCAAGCCGGCGACGAACTCATTGGCGTGGAGGTCCTTGCCGAGCATCTGGACGCCCTTCGCCTCCGGGCCGTGGCAGACGGCGCAGGTCTCGACGTAGAGCGCTCTGCCGGCGTCGAGCTCGCCCGTGTCCTCAGCCACATCTTCGCCGCCGCAGGCCGCCAGCAGGATCACAATCGTCAGCGAACCAACTCCCGCTCCCGCCGTCGTCAGCCTCTTCATCACAGTCATCGCCTCCCGCTCTCCGCTCCCGGATCGAGCCACTCTATCCCGGCGACGACGCGACGATCTCCTCGACGCTTCGATCGAAGTCCGCCGGCAGGATGTAGTGATGGAAGATGCTCTCCACTCTGCCGCTGCGATTGAGGAAGACGATGATCGGGACGTAGTTCACCTCGTAGTCGTGCAGCAGCTGCGGGTCCTTTCCGGCGAGCATCGGGAACGGTAGTCCGAACTGCTCCTTGTAGCGCCGGATCAGCTTCTCCCCCTCCGCCCAGACGTTGATGGTCACGATGGCCAGCTCGTCTTCCTCGTACAGAGGTCGGGTGCGCTTGAGGAACCCGATGATCTGGGTGCAGTAGTGGCACATGTTGTGGGTGAAGTAGAGGATCGTGGGCGTTCCCAACAGATCTTCCAGGTTGTACACCGTCCCGTGCTCGTCGGGCAGCGAGAACAGCGGCGGGCTGTCCCCAGCCACCACCGAACCCTCGGCGCGCAGCAGCGAGACCGACGCGCTCAGCACCAGGGCCACGGCGCAGGCGCCGGCTCTGCCGGCGATCGACCTCAATCCCTGTCCACCTCGGTGACGGTGTAACTGATCAGATTCTCGTAGTTGGGACCGTAGATGAGCGGGATCCCGTCGGCCTCGGCATAGGCGTAGGCGAAGGTGTTGAGCGGCATGCCTCCCTGCGCCGGCTCGAGCGTCACGTTGCGACCCTCCGAGACCTTGAAGCGATTGGGCGAGAGGTTGCCGAAGTAGAAATCACCACCGGTCTCCACCTTGTCTCCCTCGGAGATGTCCACCGGCACCCAGCCCGCCGACGGATCGTAGAAGCTGGCCCAGCAGTGCGCTCCGGTGCAGTCGCCGGCGAGTGTCCCCGTCGCTGCCCCGCCCTCACCGGGCGCGGCCAGCGGGAAGCCCTGCTCCCAACGCACGGGGATCTCCCGCGAGACCATAACCGCCATGAAGAGAGCGTGGAAGTCGTCGCACTTGCCCCGCTTGTGGCGCATGATCCAGGCCGTGTCACCCGTACCGCAGCCGGCGATCGTCTTGTCGTAGGTGAGCAGCTCGCTGATGCCGTCGAAGACCCGGCGACCCGCCTCGAGCGGCTCGCTGGCATCGCCGATGACGCTGCTGGCGAACTCGTCGACCTCGTCGGTCACGCGAACGCGGGGCGTCAGGGTGAGGAACCTCTCCGAGCCCTGCGGATCGAGTCGGGCCGGCTCGGCGCCGACGCGCCGGCGCTCGACCCGATAGGTCGCCGCGATCTCGAACGGCTGCGGCCCGGTGACGATGTGGGCCATGCGGTTGCCGTGGACCGGATCCCGGGTGATCTCGTAGGGCACCGAGCTCTCGATCCCAAGGTCGGAAATGGTCTGGCCGTAGTCGCTCGGTGGCAACGGCATCCAGACGTTCACCTGCTCCGCGTCACTCGGCAGATCCATCACCTTGGTGCGATAGGTGACGTCGAAGACCATCCGGCTGACCTCCGAGATCGGCAGCGTTCCTCCGAACGAGGCGCGGCCCCCCAGGGCGACGCCGGCGGCGCCGATACCGGCCGCCTGAAGAAAGGTCCTGCGGCTGAGACCATCAGCCCAACTCAGCGGAAGTTTCGAGTACATCGAGCATCTCCTTTCGTTCCCAGCTATAGGTGTCGAGACTGCGTAACGTATTGCCGTCGGGACCGACGACCAGTACGAGAATCGTGTGTTCAATGAGGAAGCCACCTTCGACCGGTCGCTTCTCCACTTCGATCTCCAGTTCCTCGAGCAGTCGCGAGAGGTCGCCCTCGGGCCCGTTGACGAAGAGCCAGCGCGGATCCTGGCGGGGATCGATGTCGTGCTTTTCGAAGTGCAGCAGAATCTCCTCCGCCGTGTCGTCCTGCGGATTGACCGAGACGTGCAGGTAACGCAGATCCTCCGGGCTGCCGAGCGCCCGATCCAACTCGACGAGCTGGAAGGTGAGCATCGGGCAGGCGAAGATGCACTTGGCGTAGGTGACCGCGACGATGGTCGTCGAGCCCAGTAGCGAGCTGTTCGAGACGACCGTACCGTCCCAGTTGCGCAGCTCGAAACGCGGCAGGTCCTGAGCGAGAGCAACCCCCCCCATGCCGGACACGCCCAGCACCAGTCCGAGAATCGAAGCGCCCAGGCGCAACCGGAGGCGGCCCCCCGACATCACTTCATGTCCTCGATCTCGATCGTCTTCTCCACCGATCCTCCTTCGGCGAACTCGACCGCGGACCACATTCGCGCCTCCCCGCCGTGCCACACCCAGACGTCGTAGCGCCCGGCCGGAACGTTCTCGATGGTGAAGGAGCCGCCCTCCCCGGTCACCGTCGCGAACGGGTGGCCGAAGACCAGAAGCTGAGCGCTCTCGTCGGGATGAACGTTGCACTTCACCTCGATCGGGCCGGTCTCGGCGCGGTACTCGTGATAGGCGAGGATCGGACGCTCGACCTCCATGCCGGTGTGCGGCAGGGCAATGTTGTAGACCGTTGCCCCGTTCACCAGCGGCCTGGCCGAGTCCTTGTCGTGCCCGGCGAGATGCAGGTAGAGGTGGGTCGTGTGCAGGGTGTCGTCTTCGTTTCGGAAGATGAAGTTGCCGCCGACGATACCGACGCTCAGCGCCGGCTCGAAGCTGCCGCCCTTCGTATGGGCGATCACGGTGTCTCGTGGCGGAAGGGACTCGGCGGGCGCACCCGCGATCCAGACGATTGCGGAAGGATCCGGCGCGACCACGCGGCCGGTGAGCTCCGCGGCTTCGACGCCGGTGATGGGGAGCGCCGCGAATGCGATGACTGATACCAGAACGAAACGGGTCATTGGATGAACCTCATACGAGATTGTCGGCACCGAGGCGCCGGTGAAAGAGTCGTTGGCTGATCAGGAGCGGCACGACGATCCAGGCCAGAAGCACACCGACCAGAACGACCGCGGGAAAGGGCGGCGAGACAGCCGCCAGTCCGAGCGGCGACGCGGCGCTGCCGACCCACGAGAAGCAGAGCAGGCGGAAGACGTCGGTGGGGTTGAGCAGCAACAGGTATCCGAACAGCGTCGGGGGGATCCGTTCCCCGGCGAGAACCAGGACACCGACCAGAACCAGGTCGAAGACGAAGACCGCCACGATCCAGAGCAGCATCGAGGACGCCATGCCCCGATCGTGGTTGCGGCTGAGCAGCGACAGGAGGATTGCGAGTGCCAGAAAGACGGCACCCAGGATCAGGACGACCGCGACGAGGCGCAGGTACTCGAGGGGATCGACGGCGGCGATCGCCATGACCGCGATGCCGGCCGGGATGAAGCTGGCGAGCAGGGCAAGCCATAGCGCCGCGCCGTACCCGAGGAAGGAGCCGAAGAAGAACTCGGACGGGGTGACGGGATACGCCAGGATCAGATCGAGCGTTCCACGGCGCTTCTCGTCGATGATCGCTCCGGCGCCGAGAATCAGGGCCAGCAGGGGCACCAGGTAGACCGACAGGTTCATCAGACTCGCCAGGACCGCGCCGCCGCTCTGGCCTCGCGCCATCCCAACCGGAGCGGAACCGAAGAAGGCGATGGTCAGCGCGGCCAGCAGGAAGAGAAGGCCGACCGTCCAGACCCAGCGGTTCCGCAGGTGGGTGGCGAGCTCCCAGCGGGCGATCGTCAGGATGGCGCTAGCCTGCATCGTTCGCCAACCTCCCACTGAGCCGCCGGATCAGCCGATGTCCACTAGCCTGCATTATTCACCTGCCTCCTACTACGCCGCCGGATCTGCCCGTGTCTACTGCGTTGCGCTCGGTCGGGCTCCTCGACGTATCGCAGCGGATACGCCTGCGGGGCCCTCGGTCGCGCCCAGTGACAGGCCACTCGTACCCACGGGCATCTCCGGCTTGTCTCCACGGGCGGCTCGCTACGGAGCCTGATGAATAATGCAGGCTAGTCGGTTTCAGCGAGCACCTCCTCGAGGGTCGGCTCCTCGAAGCGCAGTTCCCGAATCGAGTCCGAAACGCTGTTGAGCTCGGCGAGGAAGGGAATCTTCCCGGCCTGGGGGACGCGCACCACGATGCTGCCGTTGCGACCGGCGACGATCGCGGTGGAGAGCCGCCGAAACGTGTCCCGCAGCTCCTCCTCCCGCTCCGGCGCGGCACGGATGATCACCTTGAGCGGCAGGTCGAGGTCGTGTCTCAGCTCGGCCTCGGACCCGAGCGCCCTGAGCGCGCCCTGTTTCAGGACGCAGATCCGGTCGGCGACCCCGGAGACCTCGGCGAGACGGTGGGAGGAGAGCACCACCGTCCGTCCCTCGACGCTGTCGACCATCTCGAAGAAGCGCCGGACTCCGTGCGAGTCGAGACCCTCGAGCGGCTCGTCCAGAATGAGGACGTCGGGGTCTCCGAGAAGCGCCTGGGCGATGTTGAGGCGCTGGCGCATGCCCTTCGAGTAGACGCCCACCTTCTTACCCGCGGCGGACGACAGCCCGACACGCTCCAGCATCGGCTCCACCTCGCCCCTCCCGACACCGCGCAGGCGGGCGAACATCGACAGGGTCTTCGCCCCGGTGAGGTTCTCGTGAAACAGCACCCGCTCGGGCATGAAGCCGACGCGGCGGTGAAAAGCTCGCCAGGCGGCGCCCCGGGGCTCGCCTCCCTCGAGCAGCAGCCGGCCCTCGGTCGGTTTCGACAAGCCGACCAGGAGACGCAGCAGGGTCGTCTTGCCGGAGCCGTTCCTGCCCAGCAGCGCCAGGCGCTCGCCGGCGCGCACCTCGAGGTCGAGGGTCGCCAGCGCCTGGACGCCGTCGAAGCTCTTGCCGACACCCTCGAGCCGGATCAATGGTGCTCTCCCGGGACGTGGGGCAGCTTGTCGAGCGGTCCGAAGTAATCCGCCGGGCGGGCGGGATACATATGGAGCCTGTGCTGCCAGTCGCTCATCGCCGGGGTCGACCGGGGTCTCGGATCGACCGCCTTGGGCACCCTGATGATGGGGAATTCCCGCTCGGCGAGCGCGAGCAGCTGAAGGCTGGGGCTGGTCAGGAGCAACTTGGCGAGCGGATGGATCGCCAGGACGGCGTCGACCAGAGTGTTCGACCGGTAGGCGACCTCGCCGCGACCGTCACCATCAAGGTCCCAGCCGTCGTAGTCGCTCCAGAAGTTGCCCTCCCAGGTCTGATCCTTGGCTGCCACGAACTCCACCTGCAGCTCGTTTTCGATGAACGCGTTGTCCTCGACCTCGTTGTCTTCCGAGCCTCCCCAGTAGTGCAACCCGAGGTTGTTGCGCGCCACGAGGTTCGAGCGAATCTCATTGTAGAGGGAGTTGTAGACGAACAGCCCCTTGGTGTTGCCGATCAGGGTATTGCCGATCGCCCTGCCCCGCGTCACCTGTACGAGGAGAATCCCGTGGGTGGCGTTGTTGTGCAGGATGTTCCCCCTCGCCTCGACCGCGCTCGAGAACATCAGGGCCAGCCCCACCAGGCTGTCACTCGCCTTGTTGTCGTTGTAGACGCCCCGGTCGCACCACATCGTGTGAACGGCGTAGCGCGAGTGGGAGATCTCGTTGCCGGTCACCGAGCAGTCGTGACTGAGCTCCATGTAGACGCCGTCGCGGCACTCGGTCAGCTCGTTGCCCGAGATGGTCGCACCGCTCACGTTCCAGAGGTGGATGCAGTCGCCGCGCTCCTCCTGGAGCAGCTCCTCGACGCCCCGGATCCGGTTCCCACGCGCCACCGCGTCCGGGCTGCCGTGGAGCCAGATGCCGAACCGGCACCCTTCGATCCGGTTGTCGGTCAGGAGCGCGCCGGCGGCGGCTTGCTCGACGCGGATTCCGGCGTGCGAGACCTCCGGCTCGAGGCCGCAGTTGCGCAATGTCAGACCCTCGACCACCACCCCGGGCACCTCGACGGTGACGAGCGTGCCGACGCCACCGCCGTCGATGACCGCGCCCTCTTCGCCACGCAGCGTCAGGGCACGGTCGATCACCACCTGCTCCCGGTAGGTGCCAGCACCGACCACGATGAGATCGCCTTCCGAGGCGCGCGAGACCGCGGCCTGGAGCGAGCCGCTCTGGGGCGTCACCTCCCAGGTCGCCGCTCGGGCCTCGGCCGGCGTCAGCAGCAGGGCCAGCAGGAGCACACCCGCCACCACGCGCGGCGGACAGCTCTCCTTGGCGGCCAGGATCAGCTCGGGGCATCGGGCGGTGTTCTGCGCCGTGTTCTGGCAGTCCCAACACTGCAGGCACTCCCGGTAGTCGATCTTGCCGGTCTCGAACGAGATCGCGCGCGGCTCGCACTCCTGGCCGCAGATTTTGCAGTCCTGGCACAGGTCGTAACGCACCAGCTCGCGCATGGGCTTGCGCGACGGGATGGCGAGAGCCCCTCCCAACGGACACATGAAGCGACAGAAGAAGCGATGGCTGACCACCGAGACCGCGGTGATGATGAGGAAGTAGGCCACGAACGCGCCCGGCCGAACCAGCCTGAGCACGAAGGTCTTGAAGGGCTCGATCTCGTCGAGCGTCTCGGCCAGCGGCAGGCTGAAGAACGAGACCAGCAGGATCACCAGGAAGGTGACGTACTTGCCGTATCGCCAGGACATCGGCGGCTCCCAGGACTCGAGCTTGTGCCGGACCCTCTCGGGAACCACCTTCACCCAGATGTGCAGCAGCACTTCGAGCATCGCTCCGTAGGGGCACAGCCAGCCGCAGAAGAACCCTCTGCCCCAGATGAACAGGCTGACGACGATCGAGATCCAGAAGATGAAGATAAGGGGCTCGGAGAGAAAGACCGCCGCAGGGAAGCGCCGCTCGACCGCCGATCCGGCCAGCGTCAGGATCTGCGTCGTGCTCGGCTGGGCCTTGAAGACCAGGCCGGCGCCGACGGCCGCCAGGGTCGCTACGCTGACGTGCACCACCTTGCGATACGGCAGCAGGCGCTGCCGCAAGACGAACGCCACAGCGGTACCGAGGATCAGCAGCACCAGGAAAACGACACCGGGCATCAGGGCGACCCAGCGCTCCGCCCAGAACGGCAGCTCGGACTCGATGAACCTCGACGGCAGCTGGTACTCGTCCAGGAACGTCGCGTAGGTGCGCTCGTCGTCGAGCCGGAAGGGAACCGTCAGTTGGAAGGTCCAGGGACTCGCCGGGTCGAAGTCGGCGTCGACGAAGAAGACGCCGCCCTCCTGCAGCTGCGGAGCGCCCGCGGCCTCGAGCTTGGGGAGATTGATGAAGTCGACGTCTTCGAAGACGAAGATCCTGCCGTCCTGCTCGAGCTGGAAGCGGTCGAAGATCCCGCCGCGAGCGAACCCGGCGCCCTTGAAGGAGAGATCGCCGTTGCCGCCGATGTAGATGGCGCTGCCACCGTCACGCTCCAATCTCTCAGCGACGACACGGTAGAAACGCTCCCCGAGGAGATTGCGACCGATCGACGGTGGATCGAGGACGGCGTACCGAAGGTCGACCGCCAGCCCGCCGCCCGGCAGGCCCAACGCCTCGGACTCGACCGTGATGCTGCCGATGCCGCCGCCGTCCACCAGCCTTCCCCAGGAGAGCTCCTCGAAGTGTGGCGACGGCCGGTTGCCGCGGACCTGCGAGGCCGCGAGCACGCCCTCGGTGCGCCCGACCAGCCTGCCCGCCTCGAGCACGGTCGCGTTCTCGGCCACGGCGGTCACCGTGGCGCCACTGATGCCGTCGATCGAGACGTAGCCCTCGCGGTCTCCGGCCCCGATCATGATGCGATCGGCGATGTGCAGCCCGATGTACTGATCGACGAAGGTGTGGATCACCTCTTCGGCCAGGCCGATCAGGACGATGGGCTCGGCATGGCGGACGATCCGCAGGCCGGTGATCCTCCCGGCGGTGTCCATCCCGACCAGGGTGTTGATCGTCTGGCCCGAGTAGGCGGGGATCTCCACCAGGTCGTCGGTGAGGAAGACGAAGCCCAGCAGGGGTCGCTCGGCGGTCGCCTCTCCCTCGCCGCCGGCGGGCCCGTAGGCCCTCCAGTGGCTACCGCTGCGGACGAACTCCTCCGCCGCGGGGAGCACCTCCACGAGCTCGTACTCGTAGCTCTGCTCCCCGAAGTGGATCTGAGCCGCTACCGGCGCCGGGGCGAAGAAGACCCCGACGCCCAGCACGGCGAGTAGCGCCAGACTCGCACCACCGTGCATCGATGTTCCTTTCCCGAGGCCGGCTAAGCCTCCACAACCAGCCTCATACGCATCTCCAGATGGAGAGCGTGACAGAAGTTCGTGCAGTAGATCCAGAAGACGCCAGGCTTGTCGGCCGTGAACGTCACCGACCTCGTCTGGAACGGACCGATGACGAAGTTGATGTTGTAGTTCGAGATGGCGAAGCCATGCGCCAGATCCGGGATCTCATCGGTGTTGGTGACGATGAAGGTCACCTCGTCGCCCCGCTTGACCACGACCTCCTGTAGACCGTAGACGGGCGCTGAAGCCGTGACCCGCACGGTCACCTTGTTGCCGTTCCTCTCCACCGAGCTGGTAGTCACCGCGTCGGGGTGCTCCTCGAGACGCGCGCGGTGCTTCACGTGCGGTTCGATCAGGTCTCGGCGCACGATGATGCAATCGTGAGGCTCGATATAGGCCGCCTTGTCAGAGACCAGGGTCATGGTCTCGCCCGAGATGTCGATCAGCTGATCGTTCTCGGGCTTGAGCGGGCCGACGTTGAGGAAGCGGTCCTTGGAGATCTTGTTGAGTGACAGCAACAGCTGACCGTCCGCCTCGTTGGTCTCGGCCATGGAGGCCATGGTGTGACCGACCTGGTAGTGGATGTCCAGCCGATCGACCACTGCGGTCTCACCTTCGACCGGGTTCTCGGTCAGGTCGATCGCCTTCTGGATGTTCCATTTGACCATCTGACTGTCGATGAAGAGCGAGGTGTAGGCGTTGCCTCTGCCGTCGTAGGTGGTATGCAGCGGACCGAGGCCGAGCTGCGGCTGCGCCACGATGGTGTCGGCGGCCTCGATCTCGCCGGCGAAGGCGGCGGCCAGTTTGTCGATGGCGACGACGGTCGCCGTCGGCGAGACCTTGCCCGAGGCGATGGCGTACTTGCCGTCCGGGCTGACATTGACGCCGTGCGGGTTCTTCGGAATCGGTACGAAGAGGGTCAGGTTGCTGCCCGGGTTGCCGTCCAGCATCTTGACCCCGTCGACCACCTCGTAGTCACCGGCCGCCAGGGACGCCTTGATCGCATCCCAGTCGAACACCACCAGGAAGTCGCTGTCTCCGGCGAGCATCTCGGAGATGGTGGCGCCACCCTCGGTGTTGTACGAGGTGGCGAAGGAGTATTTGCCGCCGTAGTCGGTCGCCGCCAGGTCGAGGTTCACCGGAACGACCACCTGGGCGACGATCTCCATCGACTCGGCGTCGATGATCGTCTGCACGCCGCCGTAGGTGTCGGCGTTCAGCATGTCGCCGCGACCGTCGTTGACGACCGGGGTGCGGAACTCGCTGTTGAGAATCACCCACTCGGTCTCCGGATAGCGCTGGGGGAAGAGACCGTGACAGCCCTGGGCGTGCGGAATGTCGATGATCGTATCGGTCTCGAGCAGATCGACCCGGATGCGCGCCAGGCGATTGTTGGCCTTGTCGTTCACCCACAGGTACTTCCCGTTGTAGGTGCCGTTGGTGTAGGAGCCCTGGACGTGGTGGGTGTCACCGACGTACTTGCCCTTGAGCATCGCCTGGCTCTCGTTGGTGATGCCCCAACCCGACCCGGAGTCGTAGTTGAAGACCGGAATCCTCTTGAGCTCACGCATCGAGGGAAGACCCACGACGCGGACCTCTCCCGAGTGGCCACCGCTGAAGAAGCCGTAGTAGTCGTCGAGCTCGCCGGGGAGAACCTTGGTCCGTGCACTCCCGCCGGCGGCTTGGTGCTGGGTTTCTCCGTCGTCCACGGTCCCGGCACAGCCGAAGCCCAGCCCGGCGATCAGGACGAAGATAGCGGCACCGAATCGCTTTGCTTTCATCGCGTTCTCCTCTGGGCGACAGCGCCCTTCAGTCGTCGTTGTTGTTCGGGACATCAGCTCTCACCCCGCATCAGCGCCAGGCAGTAGGACACCAGATCCCAGCTGTCCTCGGCCGCGATGGCGTCCTGGTAGGACGGCATCGGTGTCCCATCGAGCCCGGTCACGAAGGTCCGGTAGATGGCTTCGGCCGTGTCGCCTCCCTTGAGTGGACCCGAGGTGAAGTCGAAAGGGAGGATCTGGTCGCCCCAGCTGTCCTGGAGCACTGCTGAGGACGGTCCGTCCCCGCGACCCAGGTCGCCGTGGCACTTGGCGCACTGCATGAGCGCATACGCTTCGCGGCCCCTGTCGATCGACTCGGCCGAATCGACCCAGGCCGGCATGGCCCCGATGTCGATCGGCTCCGGGACCTCCTGCTCCTGCCACTTGGAGGAGAACGTCTTGATGAACTCGACCACCGCCTGCCTGTCTGCCAGCGACAGGTCGTTGTGCGACGGCATACCGGAACGCGAGATACCGTCGGTGATCGTCCGCATCAGGTCCTCATCCGTCGGCAACGAGCCGCTGGGAGTACTACGGAACTTGTACACACCGGCGGTGAAGTCGCGCGGATAGATCTGAGTCACGAGACCGTTCTGCTGGGCGCGATGGATGATCCCGGTGAGTCCCTTGCCATCGCCTTCCGTCCCATGGCAGATGACACACCGGGAGGCGTAGACGGCGGCTCCCCTCTCTATGACCGCCGTGTCCTGAGCGACCGCGCCCTGCGGCGCGAGGCTCCAGAGCACGAGGGCGGCCAGCGCGATAGTGACGGCTTTCTGCTTCATACGTCCCCCTTGGCTTCAGAGTCGGAGCGAGTCGCTCCGGGTCGTCGACCGACTCGGTCGAACGGCGAAAGATGACTGCTGGCGCCTTCGGCCTGGCGCTCTTCAGGTGAGTACCGGCTCGCGAAGGCCGGCGACATCCTCTCCACCAGATCTCCGTCGGCGGTGCGGATCAGGAACAGCGCCGCCAGCTCCTCGCGAACGGCAAGATCCCAGCCCTCTTCGGGCCCGAGAACCATCAGTGCGGTGGCGAAGGCGTCGGCCAGCGCGCACTGCGGATGAACGACGCTGACCGAGGTCAGCGCATGCTCGATCGGACGGCCGACCCGCGGATCGATCGTGTGGGAGACCCGGCGACCCTCCAGGTCGTAGTGGTTCCGGTAGTCGCCCGATGTGGCGAGCGACGCGTCGGAGATCGCGACGATCCGGTGGATCGCGGGCGTCCCGACCGGATTCTGGATCGCCAGTTGCCAGGGCTGGTCCCGGAGGTTCGAGCCACGGGTCCGGATCTCGCCGCCGACCTCGACCATGTAGCTCTCGATCCCCAGCCGATCCAGTGCCTCGGCGGCTCGGTCGACGCCGTAGCCCTTCGCGACACCGGACAGGTCGCAGTGGATGTCCGGTCGGGTCTTGCGCACCGCCCGGGTCGTTCCGTCGAGCTCGAGATGCCGATAGCCGGTCGCTCCCAGCAGCCCCCTGACTGTCTCGTCGGTAGGCGGGGTGGACGAGCGGCCGCCGGGTCCGAAGCCCCAGGCGTCGACCAGCGGTCCCACAGTGATGTCGAATGCGCCGCCGCTGCGCTCGCTGGCATCGAGGGCCAGTCGGAATGCCTCGAACACCGGCTCCGACAACGGGAAGAACGTCGTCTCGTTCCAGCGGTTGAAACGTGACAGCTCCGAGTCCGGTTGCCAGGTGGACATCAGGGCGTCGACCTCTTCCAGAGCCTCGCTGACGACCCGGCGCACGTCGCTCTCGGCCGGCTCGTCGGGCCCGCTCGAGATCACCTTGACGGTGAACGTGGTCCCCATCGTCGCGCCCTCGAAGACGAGCTGACGCGGCTGCGCCTCGACCCCGGACGCCGAAACGAGCCCAGCGACGAGAACGAGCCCGGCGACGACGGGGAGCGAAGCGGCGCGCAGCGCGCAGGGGCACCCGAGTACACCCCATACGACCCTCACCGTGGTGGGGCCTCCGCCTCTCACACGGGTGAACGACAACTCGGCTCCCTGGCTTTCGCTAGACCCAGCAAGCCTAGACACTGCACGCCGAGTCTCCGCCACCCGATCGCGCGGCCCCTGCCACCCAATGAGGTAGCACACGAGTCACCGATGGATGGGAACCGTGGCGAGCTCGGAGCGGATCCGCGGGCGAGCGCAAGACCAGGCAGCGAAGCCCGGCGCCGAGGGCCACTACGGAGTCTTGCGGGGACCGAACACCGAGGTCACCAGCTCGGTGTCGAAACTTCGTCACCTCGACGAACTCGGCGTCGCGTAGGCGAATGATCTGGGAGTACCGGTTTGGCGGATAGGATTGGCCAGCGATCCCAAAACTCCAGGAAGGAGTCGAACGCCGTGGCCACCTTTATCGCACTACTCGACTACACCGACCAGGGAGTCAGGAATATTCGCGACTCCCCTCAGCGTGCGGACGCGTTCAACGAATACGCCGAGAAGGCGGGGGTCCGCATCGTGGGCCAGTACTGGACCATCGGAAGTCACGACGGCGTGCTGATCCTCGAGGCGCCCTCCGACGAGGCTGCGGCGTCGGCGCTGCTGCATCTCGCCGAGAGCGGCAACGTACGGACGACGACCCTGCGCGCCTACGAGTGGGCTGAGGCGCAGGAGCTGATCGGCTCCGGCTGACGACGGTTCCCCCGCACCGGTTCAGTAGACTGCCTCCCCATGACGCGGGAGGCCGAGCGGTTGCGCCTGGAGATCTCGGGCGCGGTCCAGGGGGTCGGCTTCCGGCCGTTCGTCTATCGCCTGGCTCGCGAGGCGGACCTCGCCGGTTGGGTTCTCAATGACAGTCGGGGTGTGATCCTCGAGGTCGAAGGGGAGCGGTCCGCTCTCGAGGCCTTCGCCGACCGCGTCCGTGACGAGCACCCGCCACACGCCGTCCTGCATCGCGTCGAGGCCACCTGGATGCCGACCGAGGGACTCGAGGACTTCGAGATCCGATCGAGCGACGGAGGTGGCGAGAAGAGCGTCGCGATGCTCCCCGACATCGCCACCTGTGAGGCCTGTCTCGGAGAGGTTCTCGATCCCGGCGACCGCCGCTACGACTATCCGTTCACCAACTGCACCGACTGCGGACCGCGCTTCACCATCATCGAGTCTCTCCCCTACGACCGTCCATTGACGACCATGCGCGGCTTCGTCATGTGCGAGGCCTGTCGCCGGGAGTACGAAGATCCGGCCGACCGGAGGTTCCATGCTCAGCCAAACGCCTGCCCGGAGTGCGGCCCGCGCCTCGAGCTGCTCGACGCCGGCGGCCGGCCCCTCGCCACCGGGGGCGAGGCGCTTCGCCGGGCGGCATCCTCGATCCACGACGGCAGGATCCTGGCGGTCAAGGGCCTGGGCGGCTTCCATCTGATGGTCGATGCCGCGGACGAGTCGGCGGTCGAGCGGCTGCGCCGACGCAAGGGCCGCTACGAGAAACCGCTGGCGCTGATGGTTCTGGACCTCGACCGGGCCCGCCGGCTCGTGGTGGTCTCCGAGACGGCCGCGGCGTTGATCGGATCGCCTCGGGCGCCGATCGTGCTCCTGCCGGCGCGCGATGACGCGGCGGTCGCGACACAGGTCGCTCCGGGCAATCCCTGTCTCGGCGTGATGCTCGCGTACACACCGCTCCACCACCTCCTGCTGACGGAGGTCGGCGCTCCGGTGGTGGCGACGAGCGGCAACCTGTCGGACGAGCCGATCGCTGTCGACAACAGGGAAGCCATCGCCCGCCTCGGCGGCATTGCCGACCTCTTCCTGATGCACGACCGCCCGATCGCGCGCCATCTCGACGACAGCGTCTTCCGCCTGATCGAGGACACCCCACAGCCGCTGCGGCGAGCGCGAGGCTGGGCGCCGCTACCGGTCACCGTACCCCCGACCCGCCCGTCCATCCTGGCCCTGGGGGCGCACCTCAAGAACACCGTCGCCCTGTCGATCGACGACGGGATCTTCCTCAGCCAGCACATCGGCGACATGGAGACACCGCAGGCGATCGCGGCGTTCGAGCGCGTGGTCGACGACTTTCTCGACCTCTACGAGGCGAGGCCGGTCGCCATCGCGAGGGATCTCCACCCCGACTACTACTCCTCGCGCTGGGTGGACTCCCAGGAGTCTGTCACCAGAGGCCTGGGGGATCTCCCGGTCGTCACCGCCCAGCATCACCACGCGCACCTGGCCGCCTGCCTGGCCGACAACGAATCGGCGGGCCCCGCCCTCGGCGTGACCTGGGACGGAACCGGCTACGGCACCGACGGGACGATCTGGGGCGGGGAGCTTCTTCTCGGCGACGCCTCCGGGTTCCGGCGTGTCGGGGCGCTGCGCACCTTCCGCCTGCCCGGCGCAGACGCGGCCGTCAGGGAGCCGCGCCGCGTGGCGCTGGCCCTGCTCTGGGAGATCATCGGTCCGGAGGCGCTCGAGAGAACCGACATCGCCGCCGTCCGGAGCCTCGACGAGAAGGGTCTCGCGCCGCTGGCGCGGATGCTCGAGACCGGATTCGGCTCTCCGGCGACGTCGAGCGCGGGGCGACTGTTCGACGGCGTCGCGGCGCTCATCGGCCTCCGTCATCGGGTGGCCTTCGAGGGTCAGGCGGCCATGGAGCTCGAGTTCATCGCCGACCCCGGTGAGCGCGGAGCCTACCCGCTGCCGCTTCGGGCCGGACGGTCCGACGGCATCGAGCACGAGCTCGACTGGCGACCGCTGGTCGAAGCCATCCTCGAGGACATTCGCCGGGGGGCGGCAGTGAGTATCATGGCGGGACGGTTCCACCGAGCCCTCGTCGAGGCGCTGGTGGACGTCGCGAAGGCGATCGGAGAAGAGCGCGTGGCACTGACCGGCGGTTGTTTCCAGAATCGGCTGCTCAGCGAATGGGCCGCCGAACGGCTCCGTGGGGCCGGGTTCGAGGTTCTCGTGCACCGGCGGGTACCGGCGAACGACGGCGGCATCAGCTTCGGCCAGGTGATGGTGGCGGCCGCGCAGATCGAAAAGGGGGTCTGATCATGTGTCTCGGCGTACCAGGGAAGGTGATCTCGATCGAGCCGAACGAGCTCGGCATGAACATGGGGCGGGTGAGCTTCGCCGGCATCGTCAAGGAGGTCTGCCTGGCGTACACCCCCGAGGCCGAGGTCGGCGACTACGTGGTGGTGCACGTCGGCTTCGCAATCAGCCGCATCGACGAAGACGAGGCGGCGAAGGTCTTCGAGTACCTGAAGGAGATCGACGAGCTCGACGTGCTCGACGTGCCGCAACCGGATGCCTCGCCGGAGGCCGGCCCTTGAAGTACGTCGACGAGTACCGGGCCGAGCCCGAGGCGAAGAAGTTCCTCGACGCGATCAACGACCTCGTCACCCGTCCCTGGAGCGTCATGGAGATCTGCGGCGGGCAGACCCACACGCTGATCAAGTCCGGCATCGATCGACTGCTGCCCGAAGAGGTCACCCTGGTGCACGGCCCGGGGTGTCCGGTCTGCGTGACGCCCCTCGAGCAGATCGAGCGGGCCCTGACGATCGCCCGCCGGCCCGAGGTGATCTTCACCTCCTTCGGCGACATGCTGCGCGTGCCCGGAACCTCCGCGGACCTTCTGGGCGTCAAGTCGGAGGGAGGAGACGTTCGGATCCTCTACTCGCCGCTCGACGTCGTGAAGCTGGCGGAGCAGAACCCGGATCGGCAGGTGGTCTTCTTCGCCGTCGGCTTCGAGACCACCGCCCCCGCCAACGCCATGGCCGTGTGGACGGCGGCGCGGATGGGACTCGATAACTTCTCGATCCTCTGCTCGCACGTTCTGGTCCCGCCGGCGATGGAGGCCATCCTCAGCGCGCCGCACAACAGGGTGCAGGGCTTCATGGCCGCCGGTCACGTCTGCACGGTGATGGGCTACTGGGAGTACCCGCCGATCGCCGAGAGGTATGGCATACCGATCGTGGTGACCGGCTTCGAGCCTCTCGATCTGTTGCAGGGCTGCTACATGACGCTCAAGGCCCTCGAAGAGGGGCGCCACGGCGTCGAGAACCAGTACTCCCGCTCGGTGACGCTCGAAGGCAACCGGCCCGCCCAGGAACTACTGGGCAAGGTGTTCGAGCCCTGCGATCGGGCCTGGCGCGGCATCGGCACCATCCCTGCGAGCGGCTACCGACTCCGCGAGGCCTATGCCGACTACGATGCCGAAAACCGTTTCGACGTCGGAGACATCGAGGCGACGGAGCCCGAAGAGTGCATCGCCGGCGAGATTCTGCAGGGCTTGAAGAAGCCCCACGAGTGCTCCGCGTTCGGTGTCGGCTGCACGCCGGAGAACCCGCTCGGCGCCCCGATGG
This sequence comes from Candidatus Multivoradales bacterium, assembly GCA_965223875.1. GTDB lineage: Bacteria > Acidobacteriota > Thermoanaerobaculia > Multivoradales > JAHEKO01 > CBDCXS01. The sequence continues at coordinate 2,763,862 of OZ245024.1, forward strand.
TCTCGGCCGAAGGCGCCTGTTCCGCCTACTACCACTACGGTCGGGCCAAGGCCTCCTGAGGCCCTCGCGACACGGACCCTCCCATGTCGACTGACGACACTCCAGCCAACTTCACGGGCACCTGCCCGATACCGATCAGCGACTATCCGACGGTGCAGTTGGCGCACGGAGGCGGCGGCCGGCTGAGTCAGATGCTGATCGAGAAGCTGTTCGTGCCGGCCTTCGACAACCCGGTCCTCGCCAGCCTCCACGACGGCGCGATCCTGGAGTTGGCCGCGGAGGAAGCCGCAGGAGAGCCGCGGCTGGCCTTCTCCACCGACTCGTTCGTCGTCCGGCCGCTCTTTTTTCCCGGCGGCGACATCGGCTCGCTGGCCGTGCACGGAACGGTCAACGACGTCGCCATGTGCGGTGCGAGGCCGCTGGCGCTCTCGGCGGGATTCATTCTCGAAGAGGGCTTCCCGATGGATGACCTGTGGCGCATCGTCGAGTCGATGCGGGACGCCGCCGCGGAAGCGGGCGTTCATGTCGTCACCGGCGACACCAAGGTCGTCGACCGAGGGAAGGGTGACGGCGTCTACATCAACACCACCGGTGTCGGTCTTCTCCACGATGGCGTCGATGTCTCGCCGCAACGCGCCGCCCCTGGCGACCGGATCCTCGTCAACGGACCCATCGCCGAGCACGGTATCGCCATCATGTCGGTGCGCGAGGGTCTCGAGTTCGAGACCCGTCTCGAGACCGACTCGGCCGCGCTCTATCCGCTGGTCGAGCTGCTCTTCGACGAGATGGCCGACGATGTCAGAGTGCTGCGCGATCCGACCCGCGGCGGGCTGGCCAGCGCCCTCAACGAGATCGCCGACCAGTCGGGCGTCGGCATCCGGCTCGACGAGGAGAGCATTCCCCTCGCCGAGGAGGTGCGTGGCGCCTGCGAGATTCTCGGCTTCGACCCGCTCTACGTCGCCAACGAGGGCAAGTGCCTGGCGATCGTGGCGGCCGACCGGGCCGATCGGGCGCTGGAGCTCTGGCGTTCCCATCCCCTCGGCTCCGGCGCGGAGTTGATCGGCGAGGTCGTCGAGGCCGACCCGGGACGGGTCGTGTTGCGATCGTCGATCGGGGGCCTGAGGGTGGTCGACATGCTCTCCGGCGAGCAGCTTCCCCGCATCTGCTGACGCTGCCCCGCCCGGGTTACCCGCAGCGGCGGACACCGACCCACCCCTAGAAACAGTCCCCCAGCCCACCCCGACTGATCGTGCCTTCGAGACGCGTCGGTGCCTAGAATTCCAGTAGGCGAAACCGTCTCGAAAGGTCTGGGCGACATGGACTACAAGCTGACTCAGGAAGCAGTCAAGGAGATCTGCGCTACCTACTCCGACGACCGCACGCGATTGCTCGACGTGCTGCTGGAGGTCCAGGAACGGGCCGGCTACGTGAGCAGCGAGGCTGTGGACTGGGTCAGCGCGGCCCTGGGAGCGAGCCGGGTCGAGGTCGAGGGGGTGGTGTCGTTCTACTCCTTCCTCCACGACCAGCCCCGTGGCCGGTTCGTGATCCGCCTGTGCAACGACGTCGTCGACCGGTTGAAGGGCGTCGACGGTGTCGCGGCGAGCCTGGAGGAAGAGCTCGGCATCCGCTTCGGCGAGACCACCCCGGACGGGCTCTTCAGCCTCGAGTACACCTCCTGCATCGGGATGTCGGACCAGGCACCCGCGGCGCTGGTCAACGACGTGGTCGTTCCGAAGCTGGGTCCCGGGATGGTTCAGCGTGGAATCCGCGTCCTCAAGGAGAACGGCCGCTCCAACGACCTGCGCGACCTGCTGGCCCGCGACTACGGCGACGGCAACAACGCTCACGACCTCGTGCGCTCGGCGGTCCACAACAACCTGCGCCGCCCCGGACCGGTGATCTTCGCCGACATGAAACCGGGCGCCGCGCTGGGAAGGGCCCTGGCGATGAGCCCGGCGGAGGTCATCAGGGAGATCAAGACCGCCCGCCTGCGCGGTCGCGGTGGAGCCGGCTTCCCGACCGGAATGAAGTGGGAGTTCACCCGGGCCTCCGGCGGCGACGAGCGCTACCTGATCTGCAACGCCGACGAGGGGGAGCCGGGGACCTTCAAGGACCGGGTCATCCTGACCGAGCGACCCGATCTGGTGTTCGAGGGCATGACCGTAGCCGGCTACGCCATCGGAACCCGGCAGGGCATCGTCTATCTGCGCGGCGAGTACACCTACCTCGAGTCCTTCCTCGAGCACGTCCTCGAGAAGCGTCGCCGTGCCGGTCTGCTGGGCGAGTCGGTCTGCGGCAAGGAGGGGTTCGACTTCGACATCCGCATCCAGATGGGAGCCGGCGCCTACATCTGCGGCGAGGAGACAGCGCTGATCAGCTCGATGGAGGGTACCCGTGGCGAGCCCAAGAACCGCCCGCCCTTCCCGGCCCAGGAGGGGTACAGGGGCAGGCCGACCTCGGTCAACAACGTCGAGACTCTCTGCTGCGCCGCGCGGATACTGGAGATGGGCTCGGGTTGGTTCTCGTCGATCGGCACGCCGGCGACCACCGGCACCAAGCTGTTGTCGATCTCGGGCGACGTGCGACGCCCGGGGGTCTACGAGGTGCCTTTCGGTATCAGCCTGAGCGAGGTCCTCGACATGTGCGGTGCTGAGGACACCCACGCCGTGCAGGTCGGCGGCCCGAGCGGAAAGATGGTCGGCGAGGCCGACTTCGACCGCGCCATCTGTTTCGACGACCTGGCGACCGGCGGTGCGCTGATGGTCTTCGACAGCCGCCGCAACGTCGTCGAGATCGTCGACGAGTTCATGAAGTTCTTCATCCACGAGAGCTGCGGGTACTGCGCTCCCTGCCGGGTCGGCAACGTTCTCCTGAAGGAGAGGCTGGACCGGCTGCTGGCCGGCAATGGCGAAGCGGCCGACCTCGACTACCTCGACGAGCTCGGCCAGACCGTCAAGATCACCAGCCGTTGCGGCCTCGGTCAGACCTCGCCCCACCCCGTGTTGTCGACCCTCGAGTCGTTCCGGGGCGAGTACGAGAAGTTGCTCGGCGAGCCGCCGCCGGACGGCCGGCTGGCCGGGTTCGACATCGGCTCGGCTCTCGGCGAGGCGCGCCGGCTCACTGGACGCGAATCCGTTCTCTTCGATACGGAGCGGGGGTCGTCATGAAGGCGCAGAAGATCACCTTGACCATCGATGATCGGCCGATCAGCGCCGAGCCCGGCCAGACGATTCTCGAGGCGGCGGAAGCCGCAGGAGTCTATGTGCCCCGGCTCTGCTGGATGAAGGGCCTGACGCCCGCCGGTTCCTGCCGGGTGTGCACGGTTCGGGTCAACGGTCGGGCGCAATCGGCGTGCACCCAGCCCGTCGCTCCCGGGATGATCGTCGAGAACGACACCGAGGAGCTGCGGCGACTGCGGCGCAACGTCATCGACATGCTGTTCGTCGAGGGCAACCACTTCTGCATGTTCTGCGAGAAGAGCGGCGACTGCGAGTTGCAGGCGCTGGCCTACCGCTTCGGCATCACGGCGCCGAAGTACCCCTACATCTTCCCGCAGCGCGAGCTCGACGCGACGCACCCGCATGTCTTCATCGAGCGCAATCGCTGCATTCTCTGCAGCCGCTGTGTACGCGCCTCGAACGAGCTCGACGGGAAGGGCGCCTTCGGTTTCGTCGGTCGCGGCGCCGAGCGGCGCCTGGCCGTCAACGCCGAGAATGGGCTGGGCGATACCGATGTCGAGGCGGGCGACGAGGCGGTCGCCGCCTGCCCGACGGGCTCTCTGCTCGAGAAGCGGGTCGGCTTCGCGGTGCCGGTCGGAGCGCGTCGCTTCGACCACCAGCCGATCGGCAGCGACGTCGAACGACCCGCCGAACGGGTCACCGAACGGGTCACCGACCGGGCCGAGGAGTGAGGGAGAGATGAGCAAACCGAAAGTCGCGACCACTTCGCTGTGTGGGTGCTTCGGCTGTCATATGTCGTTTCTCGACATCGACGAGCGGATCCTCGAGCTCGTCGAGCTGGTCGACTTCGACCGCTCGCCGATCAACGACATCAAGGAGATCTCCGGACCGGTCGAGATCGGTCTGGTCGAGGGCGGCTGCGCCAACGAGGAGAACGTTCGGGTGCTGTACGAGTTCCGCAAGGGCTGCAAGGTCCTGATCTCGGTCGGTGACTGCGCCATCAACGGCGGCGTCCCGGCACTGCGTAACATGGTGCCGCTCGAGGAGTGCTACTGCGAGGCCTTCCTCGACGGTCCGACGGTCGTCAATCCGACCGGCGAGGTACCCAACGACACCGAGATCCCGCTGCTGCTCGACAAGGTCTACCCCTGCCACGAGGTGGTCAAGGTCGACTACCACCTGCCCGGCTGTCCGCCCTCGGCCGACACGCTGTGGGCGGCGCTGACGGCGCTGCTGACCGACACCCCCGTCGAGCTTCCCTACGAGCTCGTCAAGTACGACTAGGAGAGCCTTCGATGCCCGAAACCGAGAAGCTTGACAGCAGGTCCGAACGCATCGTCATCGAGCCGGTCAGCCGCGTCGAAGGACACGGCAAGGTGACCATTCTTCTCGACGAGGAGAGGAACGTCGAGCAGGCGCGGCTCCACATCGTCGAGTTCCGGGGATTCGAGCGCTTCATCCAGGGCCGGCCCTTCTGGGAGCTGCCGGTGCTGGTGCAGCGCCTGTGCGGCATCTGCCCGGTCAGCCACCATCTCTGCGCCGCCAAGGCGGTCGACGGCATCATCGGTATCGACCGGCTCAGCCCCACGGCCGAGAAGATGCGGCGCCTGATGCACTACGGGCAGACGTTCCAATCGCACGCCCTCCACTTCTTCCATCTCGCCTCGCCCGACCTGCTCTTCGGCTTCGACGCACCGGTCGAGGACCGCAACGTGATCGGCGTGATCGCAGAGCATCCCGAGCTGGCGGTGCAGGGCGTCATGATGCGCAAGTTCGGCCAGGAGGTGATCAAAGCCACGGCCGGCAAGAAGGTGCACGGCACCGGGGCGATTCCCGGCGGGATCAACAAGAACCTGTCGATCGCGGAGCGCGACGCCCTGCTGGCCGAGATGGACCAGATGATGACCTGGAGCCTCGAGGCCGTGGAGCTCGCCAAGAACTACACCCTGGAGAACCTGCCGGCGGTGGCCGACTTCGGCTCCTTCGTCTCGAATCACCTGTCGATCCTGCGTGCCGACGGCGCCATGGATCTCTATCACGGCGGCCTGCGGGCGATCGATCCGGCGGGCAAGACGATCATCGATCAGGTCGACCCGAACGACTATCTGGACGTCGTCGCCGAGGAGGTGCGCTCCTGGTCCTATATGAAGTTCCCCTTCCTGAAGAGCCTCGGTCCCGAGGAGGGGTGGTATCGCGTCGGACCGCTGGCGCGACTGAACACCTGCGACTTCATCGACACCGAACTGGCCGAGGCGGCGCGGCTCGAGTTCTTCGAGCTGGTCGGGGAGAAGCCCTGCAACGTCACCATGGCCTACCACTGGACGCGCATGATCGAGCTGCTGCACGCGGCGGAGAAGATCCGCGACCTGCTCGCCGACGACGATCTTCAGGGCGACGACCTGGTGGTGCCTCCGGGTGAGCGCCGCGAGGAGTACGTGGCGATGATCGAGGCGCCACGCGGAACGTTGACGCACCACTACCGCGTGAACGAGAACGACCAGGTGACGATGGCCAACCTCATCGTCTCCACCACCTGCAACAACGAGGCGATGAACCGGGCGGTGCAGCGCATCGCCGCGGCACATCTGAGCGGCGTTCCCGAGATCACCGAGGGCCTGCTCAACCACATCGAAGTGGGAATCCGCGCCTACGACCCATGCCTCTCCTGCGCCACCCACGCCATGGGCCAGATGCCTCTCGAGGTCACGCTGCTCGACGCCGGCGGCGAGCTGGTCGACCAGAGGGTGCGGGGATGACGGCCGCGCCCAAAACCCTGCTCCTGGCATGGGGCAACCCGGGCCGAGGCGACGACGGACTCGGTCCCGCAGTGGCGCGTTGGGCCGCCGAAGAGAGTCGCGAGGGGCTGACGGTCGAGTCCGACTACCAACTCCAGATCGAGGACGCGGCCGAGGTGGCGCGCCACGACCGGGTCGTCTTCGTCGACGCCGACCGCGCCGGCCCGGGTCCCTTCTCGTGCAGCCGCGTCAGACCGGCGCAGAGCGGACTCGGGTTCACCTCGCACAGCGTCTCTCCGGCGGCGCTTCTGGCGCTGTCCCGTCAGCTGTTCGGCCACGCGCCCGAGGCCTGGCTGGTGGCGATCCGCGGCTACGACTTCGACCGCTTCGACGAGAGCCTGAGCTCGGGCGCGCGGGCCAACCTGGCGGAAGCGACCCGTTTTCTGGACGCGGCACTTCCGAATGGATCGCTCGACGAGTCCTGGCCCGAGACGGACGAAAAGGAGGTCCGATGACCGATGGGAAGCCGCTGGTCCTCTGTGTCGATGACGACCCGGATGTCCTGATGTATCTGCAGACTGTGCTGGAAGCCGAGGGCTTCGCCTTCGCCGGTGCCGGCAGCGCCGAGGAGGGTCTACGAGCCTACGAGCGAGCCGTCCCCGAGCTGATCGTCCTCGATCTGATGATGGAGGAGGTCGACGCGGGCACCGGGTTCGCCAGGGAGTTGCAGCTGCGCGGCAACACGGCGCCGATCTTCATGCTCAGCTCGGTCGGCGACAATCTCAGCATGACCACCGACTACGCCGCGCTCGGCCTCGCCGGGGTCTTTCAGAAGCCACTCGATCGAGAGCGCCTGCTGACGGTCTTGCGCGGCGCCATGCTGGCGCACGACAGCTAGGAGCCTGTCCGAGTAATCCTCGACACGAGGCGTTTGTCATGTTGAGATCAGTGCATGGCTAAGAGGTTTCGTTCGTGGGAGATAGATCAGATCTGGCTGCTGCCGCCGTCGGTCCAGGAGTTGGTGCCGGAGGGTCACGTGGCGCACTTCGTTCGGGAGACGGTCCGGGAGTCTCTGGACCTGTCGTCGATCCTTGGCGAGTACACCGAGGAGCGAGGGTACCCGCCCTATCACCCGGTGATGATGACGGCGTTGCTTCTGTACGCCTACACCCAGGGGGTGTACTCGTCGCGGCGCATCGCGCGGGCCTGCGACGAGCGGGTGGACTTCATGGCGGTGACCGCGATGCAGCGGCCGGACTTTCGCACCATCAGCGACTTTCGCAAGCGGCATCTGCAAGCTTTGGGGGCGCTGTTCGTCCAGGTGCTTCAGCTGTGTCGTCAGGCCGGTCTGGTCAAGCTGGGGCACGTGGCGTTGGATGGGACGAAGGTGCGGGCCAACGCTTCCAAGCACAAGGCGATGAGCTATGCGCGCATGCAGAAGGCGGAGCGGGAGCTGGCGGCCGAGGTGGCCGGTTGGTTCGAGCAGGCCGAGGCTGTCGATGCGCGAGAAGACGAGGCGTTCGGTGAGGACAAGCGCGGTGACGAGCTGCCGGATTGGGTGGCCAACAAGCAGCAACGCCTGGCCAAGATTCGCGAGGCCATGGCGGCTCTGGAAGATGAGGCCCAGCGCAAGGATCCTCCCCCGAGCGACCCGGACAAGCCCCGCCGGGGCCGTCCGCGCAAGCATCCTCCGGGAGTGCCCAAGCCGAAGGAGCAGCGCAATTTCACCGATCCGCAGAGCCGCATCATGAGGACCCCCGATGGGTTCCAGCAGTGCTACAACGCGCAGGCGGCGGTCGATGCAGCTAGCCAGGTGATCGTGGCGCGTGGCGTGACGCAGTCGGCCACGGACCGCCATCAGCTCCAGCCGATGGTCGAACAGATCCGGGCCCATACCGGGCAGGATCCCGGCGAGCTGTCGGCCGATTGTGACTACTGCTCGGAAGGCAACTTGGCCGAGCTCGAGCGGTTGGATTCGAGGCTACGTGGCCACGGGCAAGCAGCAGCACGGCTCGCCGGCACCGGTCGGCTCGCGTCCTCGCAACGGCCCTCTGACCCAACGCATGCAACGCCGACTCAAGTGTGGCGGGTACCGCAGCCGCTACCGGCTGCGCAAGCACACGGTCGAACCGGTCTTCGGGCAGGTCAAGAGTGCCCGTGGATTCCGACAGTTCCTTCTGCGGGGCGCCGAGAAGGTCACCGAGGAATGGAGTCTCGTCTGCACCGCGCACAACCTGCTCAAGCTGGTCGAGCAACAGCGCCAGAGGCGCCCCGACGCGGCTCTCTGCGCTCTTGCGCCACGCCGACCTCCTTGGTGGCCCCTTGAGAGCCGTTTCCGCGCCACCAGCTCGATTGGCCGCCTCTCAGCAACCCAATTCGCTCATCGTGACCAGCGTACCCGTCTCAAACCGCATTAGCCGGACAGGCTCCTAGCCCAGATTATTCACCAGCCCCCTACGACGCCGCCGGATCTACCGGTGTCTCCTGCGTTGCGCTCTCTCGCGCTCCTCGGCCCACGGGCATCTCCGGCGGCTCGCTACGGAGACTGATGAACAATGCGGGCTAGAGCTCGGCCTGCAGCGTTCGCGCGTCGGCCTGGGCCGGCGCGGGACGGACGAGAGGCAGGGTCACGGTGACCTTCGTCCCCCTGCCCTCGGCACTGTCGAGCTCGAGCTCGCCCCCGTGGCGCTTGACCGTCTGCTCGACCAACACCAGCCCGAGACCCGTACCGAGCGCGGTGTGACTGCGCGCGTTGCTGGCGCGGAAGAACTCCCGGAAGAGCTTCTCCTGCTCGTCGACGGGGATTCCGATCCCGCTGTCCTCCACCTCGATTCGCACCGAGGCGTCGTCGGGCCTGGTGATGCGGATGGCGATGCTGCCACGCTCGGGCGTGTACTTCACGGCATTCGACACCAGGTTGTCCATCATGCCCTCGAGCAGCCCGCGGCCGCTGGGCAGTCTCGGAAGGTCGGCCTCGGCGTCGACGCTGAAATCGAGATCCTTCGCCTCGGCGACGTTGCGGAAGGTCTCTTCGGTGTGCCTGGCGAGGGCCTGGAAGTCGGCGACGACATCCTCGATCTCCCTCGTTCGGTCGCGCGTCCGGGCGATCGCCAGCAGCTCTCCGATGGTCTGGTTGAGAGACCGGAGACGGGTATCGAGCCGCACCAGATGCTCTCTCTGCTTCTCGGTGATCTCTCCGGCATAGCCAGCGGTGAGCAGGTCGACGATGCCCAGGCTCGCTCCGATCGGTGCCCGCAGGTTGTGCGCGACCTCCAGCATGAACTCGGTGCGCTCGTGCATGAGAGCCTCGATCGCCTCGTAGGCGGCGGCGTGATCGATCGCCACCGCGACCAGCTCAGCCGCGAGACGCAGGAAGTCCCGATCGCTGTCGGCGAGACGCTCTGGCGAGCGACGGTAGAAGCCGAGGGTGCCGATCACCCGATCCTCGACCTTGAGCGGAGCCAGCACGGCCGACTGGATTCCCGACTCGCGCAACTCCTGGCGAAGCTGCAGCCAGTGGCCCTCGTCGACCCGGCTCTCGACCACGACGTTCTCCTCCAGGACCCGGCGATTGATCGGGCTCTGATCGAGGTGGATCACCTCGTCGACGGTGAGGCTCTCGGGGAAGCCGAAGGCCTCGACGTGACGCAACCGGGTCCCGTCGGGGCTGAGCAGCTTGACCGCGACGGCCTCCACCTCGGTCACCTTCGAGAGCTCGGCGGTGACGGTCGCCAGCAGGGGCTTCAACCGACGCTCCGCGCCGAAGGCCAGCAGCATGAGATAGAGGCTCTGCAATCTCTGATTGGCCCGGGCCACATCCGAGGTGGCGTCGGCGAGATCCCCGACACGCTCGCGCAGCCGGTCGACGATGCGGCTCACCAGGCCCGCGGTCACGAAGAGGGTCGCGGTGAACGCTCCCAGCATGATCACCGCGTAGGTCGGCTGGTCGAGGTAGTGCAGTGGGGCGCCGCGAAACGAGATGTGATGGCAGTGGAGCCATCCCTCGACCTGCCCGAGAAGCAGGAGCCAGAGACCACCCGCGGCGACTCCCGCGACCGTGTAGGCGGTCGCGGCGGGGAACTGGATCGCCGCGATGATGACGTGGAAGATGAGGAACACGACCAGCGGACTGGAGATCCCTCCGGTGTAGTAGAGCAGGAGGAACATCACCAGGTAGTCGACGACGACGGCAGCCGTGGTGAAGATCCGGTCGAGCCGGAGATCGGCCTCGAGCTCACCGCGATAGCGCGAGAAAACGAGAACGAACAGGGAGTTGTAGACCGGGCTCAGCAGGGCGATGACGAGGACCGGAACGACATCGAACTCGAAGCCCAGAGCCCGGCCGATGAGGACCGAGGCGATCATCAGCGGCGCCACCGCCCAGCGCAGACGAGCCTGCCAGAGGCCCTGGCGTCCCCACAGCTGCGGTAGACCGCGGCGACCCGCCGAGAGGTCGGGCATCGAGACGTCGCTTCGCCGCCTCTCGCGTGCCGTCATCTCCGACTCCAGCCGGATCGCGTTCGGGCGGTCGCGGTGTATCGCTCGAGACCCCGGCTTCGCGACCTCGACCCCATCTCTACAACCCCAGGTGGATCGCCAGACCGCACAGCGCGATGACCACGCCGGCGCCGACGTGCGACCAACGCTGCCACGCCCCGTCGGGGAGTCGCGCGGCGCCGTAGCGACCCACGAGCACGACCGCGACCATCGTCACCAGGGTGGTCAGGGCGAAGCTGCCGGCGACGATCAGGACCCCGCTCCAGCTATGCGCCGCCGAGGGCACCATCAGCAGCGGGATCAGTGGCTCGCAGGGTCCCAGAACGAAGATGACGAACAGAACCCAGGGCGTCAGCCGCCGGGCCCGCGACCCCTCTGCCGCCTCGTGCACGTGGGCGTGCTCGCGAACGTGGGAGTGCTCGTGTGAATGCACGGTCCCGTCGGCGTGACTGTGCCAGTGAGCGTGACGCTCGAGTCGGCGCGCGCGTCGTAGGCCCCAGGCGGCGTAGGCGAGACCGAAGCCCAGAAGTAGCCATCCGGCCAGGGAGCCACGCCAGGCCTCGACGCGCTCGAGCCCACCGAGCGACCAGCCGAGAGCGATACCCAACGAGGCGAGAAGCATCGAGCCTGCGACGTGTCCCACTCCGCAGATCGCGGTGACCCCGGCCGTACGTCCGGCCGACCAGGAACGAGCCCTGGACAGGGTGATGAACGGCAGGTAGTGGTCCGGCCCGGCGAGGGCGTGCACGACCCCGATCGAGGCCGCCGCACCGCCGAGCAGGAGGAGATCCGTCGACACACGATCTCCCTAGGCTGGGGAGGCCGCTTCGACCGGGACCCCCGCCGCGGTCATCGCGGAACGTTGCTCCTCGAGCCACGCCATCCACTCGTCGACGCCCTCTCCGGAGGTCGCCGATACCGGGATCAACCGGGCACTCGGCATCGTCCGGGCCAGCGCGTCCTCGATCGCCCCCACGTCGACCGCGAGATGCGGCAGGAGGTCGGTCTTGGTCAGCAGGACCAGATCGGCCTTGCGGAACATCACCGGGTACTTGAGCGGCTTGTCCTCACCCTCGGTCACCGCCAGCGTCACCACGTTGACCGCCTGGCCGAGGTCGTAGACCGCCGGGCAGACCAGATTGCCCACATTCTCGATGAACAGGAGGTCCAAGTCGCGCCAGTCGAGGTCGTGCAGCGCCTGGTGAACCAGCTCGGCGTCCAGATGGCAGGACGAGCCGGTGGTGATCGAGAGCGACGGGATACCGGCAGCGGCGAGCCGGTCTGCGTCGCGGGTGGTCGCGAGATCGCCGCTGATCGCGCCGAGCCGGGCCTCACCGGCCCACGCCGCGGCGGTCGCTTCGAGCATCGCCGTCTTTCCCGACCCGGGCGAGCCCATGAGATTGATCGCCAGGACATCTGCCGCGGCGAAGTGCTCGCGGTTGTGCGCGGCGACACGGTCGTTGCCGGCCAGGATGTCCTGCTGGATCTCGATCGGCACCAGATCGGGGTCGCCGCATCCACAGGTCTCGCACATCACGCAGCCTCCATTTCGATTCGCTGGAGCATGATCTCGTCACCGCTCGTGAGTCGGGCCGGCTTGCCGCAGTCGGGGCACTGGAGCCTGGCGCCGGCCGCGAACAGCTCGCGGCAGGTCGGGCAGCTCCAGGTCGCGGGCACGATCTCGATGCCGAGCTCGGCTTCGGCGCAGATCGAGCGGCTGCGCACGGTCTCGAAGGCGGTTCGCAGCAGATCGACCTCGACGCCCGAGAGCTCGCCGATCCGGAGCTCGATCGAGTACACCCTGTCGGCACCGTGCCTGGCGGCCTCGGCCTCCACCTGACTCAGCAGCGCCTGGACGATCGAGTACTCGTGCATCGGCTTCCCATTACATCAGAGCAGATGTCATTGTTGTCCAGCGGAGGGCCCCGTGGACAGGGCTCGGGAGGTGGCATGGTCCCGCCGCCAGGTGGGACGGCGAACCGCCTCGACGGACGGGCCGTGACGACCCGGAGACCGACGTCGTGGGCCTGCCCGACAGGGATCGGGGCGCCCCGGACCCCGGGCGGCTATGCTTGCGCCTCCTCCCGACCCCCTTCCCGGCCGCTCTCACTCCTCGAGGTTCACCTGCCCTTCGACGTCTCCCTTCCGACCCCGCCGCTCGACATCGCGGCCGGCGTGACGCGGCGCGCGCGCCGGAACGGATGGAGTGTGGTGATGCTCTGCGTCCTCTGGGCGGCCGGCTGCGGTGCCCCCGAGGCGACCTCCGAGCGCTCTGAGAGCGTCGATCTGCTTCAGGAGCTTGGGGGGGCCGATGTCTCCCTCGAGGGTCTCGACCTCATCACCGGTCCGCTGGGACCCGCATGGAAGCGGGATCTGCTCGTCGCGGACGAAATGGACGGCGCGATCGATCCCCGCTGGTGGAGCCAGGCGTCCCGGCCCGAGGCCCCCGCCCCGTCGATCGTCGACCTGGCCGGTGAGTCGGCCCTCCTCCTCGAGGCTTCGGGCTCGCCCGTCGCGATGCTCCTTCCATCCGACCCCTCCCTGCAGTACCGCATTCGCGTGCGCTGGCGCGCCGGGAAAGGCAGCCGCGGAGCCTTTCTGGCACAGGCTCTTCCGGACGCCCCGACGGACTTCGACGATCCAGAGAGCGTTCGCGAGATCGTGCGCAAGCATCGGAGCGGGACGGCCCTGATCGGAAGGCGGATCGCGCTCGGTCCGGGGGACGACTGGCAGGAGGAGGAGATCTTTCTCGGCCGCGAGGACGGCCGCCGCTCGCTTCTGCTTCGCCTGAGGGCCACGGCGGGAGGCGTCGGTGTCGACAGGATCGAGGTGCGCCGGCTGACCACGATCGAGAGATTCGTCAAGATCACGTCGCCGGAGCCCGGTCGCTCCCCCCTCTACCGCCGGCTCCGCTTTCCGAGGCAGACGTGCGAGTGCCTTCTTCTCCCTTCCGGGACCACCGTCGGGTACTCGGTGACGGTGCCGTCGTCGGCTCCACGCCTCGACACCGAGACCCGCATTCTCGGGAGCACGACCGCCGACTCGGAGATCGTCGTCCGCGTCAACGGCGAGGTGATCGGCCGGCGTCCGCCCACCGGGGTCTCGGGGTCGAGCGGCTCCCCCTGGCGGGTCGACCTCGAGCGTTGGGCCGGCCGCCGGGTCGAGCTGGAGCTCGGCCTCGAAGGACCACGGCGATCGGTCGGTGTCCTCACCGCTCCACGCCTTCTGGGGGGCGGCGACTCCCGAACGGCCCTCGTCCTGATCTCGCTCGACACGCTGCGCGCCGATCATCTCGGCGTCTACGGGGAGACCCGGCCGCTCTCCCCGAACATCGATCGCCTGGCCGCGGAGGGTGCGGTCTACGAGCGCGTGGTCTCGCCGGCCTCCTACACGCTGCCGACCCATACGACGATCCTCACCGGCCAGCACCCACTGGTCCACGGCGTCCATCGTCGCCGTCAACGCATCGACCCGCAGCGCTCCGAGCTGCTCGCCGTGCGCCTGCGATCCGAGGGATACCTCACGGCGGCCTTCACCGGCGGCGGATTCGTCAGTCCGGTCTTCGGGTTCTCGCGCGGGTTCGATCAGTATTCCACCCGCGATCCGGGAGTCTCCGAGCATCGGCTGGTACAGCAGCGCAAGGGCCTGGCGGCGGACGACGCGGCGCTAAACCAGGCGCGGATGCAGGAGGTCCTGCACTGGATGGAGAGGAACGAGGATCAGCCCTACTTCCTCTTCGTCCACACCTATCTGGTGCACGGCTACTACCCCCAGCCGAAGTACCTCGATCGGGTCGGCGGGCTCGACCTCGACCCGACCGAGCTCGACCTCGACCTGCTCTGGAAGCGGGCCGAAGAGGGAGACGAGGCCGCCAACGAAGTGTTGCGGTCGCTCTACGCGGCGACGGTCGCGCAGGCCGACGACCTCGTGGTGAGACCTCTCCTCGAAGCGATCGATCGTCGCCGGGAAGCCGGCGGCTCGACCCTCGTCGCCCTCGTCTCCGATCATGGCGAGCAGTTCATGGAGCACGGCGACTTCGGACACGGGATCGCCCTGTGGCAGGAGCTCGTTCACGTACCCTGGATCCTCCGGGGTCCACGAGTCACCGCCGGGCAGCGCTGGCGGGAGCCGGTCGAGCTGGCGGACGTCGCCCCGACCCTTCTTCGTCATCTCGGCCTCTCCCCCTCCGAGCTGGTGACGGGCCTGCCCCGATTGAGGCCCGGTCCTTCACCGGAGCCCCTGGAGTTCGTGATGCACCACGAGCCGACCACCACGGACCGCTGGCGCGGGCTGGTGACGGCGGACCGGAAACTGGTGCACCACCAGCACAACGAAGCCTCCGAGTGGTATCTGTTCGATCTGGAGCAGGATCCCGGCGAGGCGCGCAATCTGGCCGACGCTCAGCCGGAGGCGCTCGAAGCCATGCGGGAGCGAATGCGGGAGCGTGACCGGCACCTGCTGAGCTTCGCCGCGGCGCTCGAGGGCTCGAGCAGCGAGGAGGCGCTTCCCGCATCGGTGGTCCAGGAGCTCCGCGCCCTCGGCTACACCGACGAGTGACCCGGAGACGACCCCGTGGCTCCTGCTCCCGCCAGATCCGACATCTCGACTCGGGGCGGGGCGGGGAACACGGCGAGATCGGACAAATAGCGGACGAATCGAGCCCGTTCGTCGGCGGCCCGCTCGGAACCCGCCGTCAGAGGCGCTCCTGCAACCGGACGGGTCAACCGATCGTCCTACAAGGTGCCTGCCGAGCAACGAGACACGAGAGGGCCGCGAAATGAGACTGCCTCCGAAGGTTCGCTTTCTGGTGACGATCGGTCTCGTCGCCATCGCCGTCTGGTCGATCTTCGCCCTCCTCGGGCTGCGCCTCGTCCGAGTGGCGCGACCCTCGGAGGCGTTGCGCCAGGGGACCGGTTATCAACCGCGCCTGGAGAGGCACGCGGAGGCGAACGAGGCGATGCCGCGGAATCTCGTGCTCGTGATCGCCGACGGCTTCGGGTTCGCGCACCTCAGTGCGGCACGCACGGTGCTGCACGGCATCAACGGGGCCGCGGTCTGGGACCGCTTCGAGTCCACCGGGTGGCAGCGCACACATCCCGCGGCCGGATTCCTCACCGAGTCGGCCGCGGCAGCGACGGCCCTGGCGACCGGCCATCCGACCGGCTACGAGTCGATCGGCGTCGATACCGAGGGCAGGCCACTGGAGACTCTGTTCGAGATGGCCGCCGCCGCGGGCTACGCGACCGGCGACGTCACCGACTCGTACGTCTGGGACGCCACACCCGCCGCCTTCATCACCCACAGCCCGCAGCGCGGCAACGACAACGCGGAGGGCGCCCTGCGACAGCTGGGCGAGTCATCGCTCGACATTCTCGTCGGTGAGCTCGAGGACGTCGGCGAGGGCGAGGTCCCCGAGTGGGGCCCTTCGATCGAGCTGCTCGGGGCGAGATTCGAGGTCCTCGGCCCGGGGGGCGACGACGCTCTCATCCGGAGGTTGGGGGCGGCCGGCCCGCCTATCGCCGCGATCTTCGAGGAGGACCAGATCACCGACCTCGGCTCGACGCCGGCCCTCCCGGAGCTCACGGCGGCGGCTCTCGAGCGCCTGCGCTCCGATGGTCGGCCCTATCTCTTTCTGGTCGAGAGCGAGGAGTCCGACTCGGCCTCTCACGATCGGGACTTCGACCGGCTCCTCGGTGGACTGGAGGCGCTCGAGGCAACGCTCGAGCTGGTGCTCGACGCGGCGGCCGAGGACGGCGACACCCTGGTCGTCTTCACCTCGGATCACGAAACCGGGGGACTGGCGCTCGGCATCGCCGACGGCCGAAACATGGCTCTCGAGGCGATCTGGGCGACCGAGGATCACACCGGCAGCGTCGTTCCGGTGATGGCCGTGGGTCCCGGCGCCGCGGCCTTCGGCGGCAGCCGCACCAACTGGGAGATCGGACAGCTGCTCCGCCGCTCGCTCGAGGCGACCCCTGTCGAGGCGCTCCGGGCCGACTGACCGACTCCGGCCTCAGTCGGCGTCCGTGATGGCGTAGAGGAACTTGCGGCCCCGGATGTAGAGGTCGTCGCCGACGATCGCCGGCGTGGCGTCGATCCCGTCGTCGAGCGTGTTCTCGGCCAGCACCCGTAGCTCCTCTCCCTGCTCGAGAACCACTGCGTCGCCACCACGATCGAAGACGTAGATCCGGCCCGCCGCGCCGATCGGCGAGGCGTAGACGTTGCTGATACCCGGCAGCCGCTCGGTGAAGTGCGGCTCGCCGCTCGCCGCGTCGAGGCTCGAGAAGATGTTGCGCAGGTGCTTGATGAAGTAGAGCTGTTCGCCGTAGAGCAGGACCGAGGCCACGTAGGGAGTGTCGCGCTCGAACTGCCAAAGGACCGCGTCGGTCCCGTCCAGCTCTCCCTCGGCGCGGGCCAGGTCGATCGCCTGCAGCATGTTGCCCCGGTAGCCGCTGGCGACGTAGACGGTGCCGTCGCGATGCAGCGGTGTCGGGATCGTGTTGACCGTCATCCCCGACAGTCGCCAGATCTCCTCACCCGTCGCCAGGTCGTACCCGCGGGTGTAGCCGGTCGCCGAGATGATCACCTGGGTGCGGCCATCGTGCTCGACGACGAGCGGCGTCGACCAGGAGGTCACCTCGCCCGGGCGCTCGGTGCGCCAGAGCTCTTCGCCGGTGCGCTTGTCGAGCGCGACCACGAACGAATCCCCCTCGTGGTCCCAGTTGATCACCAGGGTATCGCCCCAGAGCGCCGGAGAGCTGCCCTCGCCGAAGCCGCGGCGCGTCGTCATGTCGCCGAGATCGACCTCCCACAGCAGCTCGCCGTCGAGGTCGTAGACGTAGGTGCCGTTCGAGCCGAAGTGGGCGTAGACCCGCTCCCCGTCGACGATCGGAGAGGCCGACGCCCATGAGGAGTCGGGATGATGACTCTCGTGAGGCACCGCTTCGCGGGCGATTCTCTCCCACAGGAGCGAGCCGTCGAGGCGCGATCGCGCCTGGACGATGAAGCGCTGGGCGACCGGAGCCACATCCGGAGGCCACTCCTCCGCTTCCAGCACGGCCTCGGCGTCGGCCTTCGCCCCGTCGAACTCGTCCTGGTCGAGCGGCACCGTCGACATCAGGTAGATGACATCGCCCCAGATCACCGGAGACGCCAGACTGTTTCCGGGGATCTCGACCTTGAAGCGAACATTCTCCGTCTCGCTCCATCGCACCGGCGGATCGGCATCGGGGCTCGATCCGGTACCCAGGGGTCCGCGCCAGTTGGCCCAGCCGGAGGCTTCACCAGCCGCCAGGCCGGCGACGAGCAGATAAGCAGCGATCTGTCCGATCATGATGGCGGGAGGGTAGCACGCCGCCCGGCGTCACCGACCGGCGGCCGCACGCCGCAGGAAGGCGCGCGGCTGCTCGCCGCCGCTCTCGAACTCCATCTGGTCGGTGGCGTCGCAGACCTCGGCCCAGCCCTCCAGCACCGCCTCCGGAGTCCGCTTCTCCGGCGGTAGGTAGAGGCCGTGGGTCTCGGCGATCACGGCGCGAGCGTAGGTGCCGGCGCCGGCAGCCATCACGGTGCGGTTGGGGGCGTCTTCGCTCACCAGCGCCAGAAGGCCGACAGTGACGGCCTCCGGCGAGAGCTGCTCGAGCTGCTCCGGCTCCATCAGATCGGCGGTCATTCGCGAGGCCGCGGACGGCGCCAGGCAGTTGACCCGGATGTCGTACTTGGCGCCCTCGAGCACCAGGGTGTTCATCAGCCCCACCAGGGCCATCTTCGCGGCGCCGTAGTTGGCCTGCCCGAAGTTCCCGTAGAGCCCCGACGACGAGGTCGTCAGGACGATGCGCCCGTAGCCGCGCTCGCGCATCCGTCCCCAGACAGCCTTCAGGCAGTGGACACTCCCCATCAGATGCACCTCGAGAACGGCCCGGAAGTCGTCCAGGTCCATCTTGAGGAAGGTCTTGTCGCGCAGGATACCCGCGTTGGCCACCAGGATGTCGACCCGCCCCCAGGCGTCGATGGCCTCGCCGACCATCGCCTCGACTTCGTCACGGCGGCCGACGTCGGCGCCGTTGGCGATGGCCTCACCTCCCGCGGCGCGGATCTCCTCGACGACCGCTTGCGCCGCGTCCTCCGACGCCCCGCTACCGTCCCGAGCCCCGCCCAGATCGTTGACCACCACCCGTGCCCCGCGCTCGGCCAGGCCGAGAGCGTGCGAACGGCCGAGGCCGTGCCCAGCACCCGTGACGATCGCCACCCTGCCGTCGAATCGGACTCCCATTCTCGTCTCCTCCAGATCGAAGCGTCCGCACGGCCGTCGCCGGCCCGGACACCCGAAGATAGCAGCCGACGGCTGATCCGAGGAGGATGTTCCTGCCCGGGGAGAAAACTCTCCCCGATCGGGTCGGAAACAGGACCCGAAGCCAGGCGCCGGAACGGAATCGCCCTGCTGCACCGGGCCCTCGCGGACGCAACCGCCGTTGGTACGCCTCTTGCCCTTCGAACGGTTCAGGGAGCGCGGGTCGAATGCTCCGACCTCGCGTCAGATGAACCAAGAAGGGAGACAAAGATGAGCAAAACGTCAAATCGATGGATCAGCGCCGTGGTCATGACCCTGCTGTTGCTGGGCGGGTCGGGACTGGCCCTCGCGAACGACGACGAGGGCATGGCGGAGACCCTTGCCGGCTGCCTCGCCGAAGTCGAGAGCGGCTTCGTCCTGCAGACCGCAGACGGCGACGTCGCCCTCGAGGGCGAAGGACTCGACGCCCACGTCGGTCACACCGTCAAGGTCACCGGTGAGTGGAAGGAGAGTGACGGGGAGAGGCATTTCGCCGTGTCCGAGATGGAGCACGTCTCGGCGTCCTGCGAAGCCTAGAAGATCGTCGTGCGGTCCCACCGCTGGCAGGGCTCGACCTGCCAGCGGTGGGTCGCACCCAGGCAGATCCCCTCGCTTCTCGAGCGTTCTCAGAGGTCGAGCTCGAGCTTGAGCGCTTCAATGCGCTTCGCGACGGTCGCTTCCGTCCTCGCCTTGCCGATCCTCAACAGGTGACCCCGGCGTTTTCCGGGAAGCATCTCGTCGAAGCGGCGTTCGAGCTCGGGATCGGCGGCGAGCGCCGCTTCGAGAGTCGGATGCACGGACATGCCGTACTTGCTCGTGTCGGGCTCGAGCCTCACGTCGACCCGCTGGCCCGGTGCGCAACCGGCCGCCTTCATGTGCTCCCGCGAGACATAGCAGAAGGAGATTCCCGCAACCTGGTGATCGGCCTCGCAGGTCACGTTGACCGCGCAGTGCCATGACGTCGCGTCGTCGAGGGTCAGAACGAAGCGCTTGTGCCCCGACGCCTGCACCGCCCGGGCGACGTCCTCGGGCAAGACCACGTGCTGCCAGGCGGCATCGTTGTCGCCGACGTCGAAGCGCTCGAGACGGGTGGTGAAGGTCCAGGTCATGACACGAGAGACTGGTCGTGCGGCCGAGCCGTTCGGGGCCTCGACCGTCGCGCCGCCTACTCGAGAGTGGGGATCGCGATGTCGAAGGGGTGCACACTCCGTCTACCCGGGTTCTGCAGGTCGTCCCCGGCGCGATCCAGTGTTCGAACGGCCTGCAGATAGATCGACTCCGCGGCCTCCGGGCTGTCGCCGATCGAGGTGACGCCCAGCTTGCCGAACTGCGACAGCGCACCGATCATGTGGAACACCGAGCCGGTCTCGCTGACCGGGTCGAAATCGACGGCGCCGGCGGCAATGATGTCCGAGAAATCCTCCGGCAGCAGTCCCCGGTAGGCCGGAGAGCGGAGATTGTCGGTGGCCACGTAGTACCTCTCGGCTCCCCGCGCCGAGCGATAGAGCCCGGTCTCGGCGTCGAGCCGGCCGCCGGTGAGGAACTGCAGCGCCAGAAAGGGTCCCGTGGTACCACCCATGCGCAGATTGATCTCGATCGGGGCCAGGCGCCAGTCGCCCGAGCCGCGCCGATCGGCGACGAAGTCGACGGCGAAGCGGCTGACGACGCCGTGATCGCGAAGCACTTCGCCGACACGCATCCCGTACTCGCCGAGCTCGCGCCGGTAGCTCGCCGCCGCCGGAAAGCGACAGCCGAGGTAGGTCTGGCCGGTCGGTCCTCCCAGGATCTGATCGTGGGTCGAGATCAACTCGACCTCTCCCGCCGGGCTGATCCGGAGCTGGGTGCTCGGCGAGACCACCTCGTCCGCTTCGACGAACTCCTCGACGATGCCGCCCATCGTCTCGAACTTGCCGAAGTAGGAGCTCGCCGATTCGTTCTCGGCCGTCCACTCCATCTCGTCGAGCGCCCGCTCGATGAGCTCCGCGTCGACATCCCCACTGGGGGTTTCCGGATAGCGAAAGATCGCGTTCCCGGCCCCGGCGAAGCTCTCGTTGAGCTTGATCACGGCCCGGCGCAGGCCGGGTCGCTGTGCGGCCAGCTCGACCAGCGCCTCGGCGACAGCCTGTCGGGAGAAGAGATCCTCCGAGCCCTGTGGCAGGTCGAGCCCGGCCATCCGGAACACCTTGCGACTCCCGGACTTGGTTCCGAGCCAGAGATGCTTCGGAGCCGCTCCGTTGAGCGGCACACGGAGCTCGGCCGCGAGCCTCTCCTCGAAGGGACTCGAGTTGAAGCAGGTCAGGTAGGAATACTCGGTCTCGCGCAGCAGCTCCCGCAGCCGTTGCACCACCCGGGGCCGCTCGAGGATCTTCTGCGTCAGGGGAATCGGACTGGGGTCGTAGAGCGCCAGCAGCTTCAGCCGGCTGCGCGCGTCGCGGGTGGAGACTCCCTGCAGCAGGTCGAGGTAGTAGTCGATGATCTCGGGGTGGATCGGCTGGCTGGTCACGTAGATCACCCTGGCCCGCGGATCCCGCAACCGGATGAGCGTGAACAGAAGTCGCTCTTCGTAGAACGAGATGCCCCGGATCTTGGCCAGCTCGTCGACGTCGAAGCTGAGCGACGGCACCACCAGCGACGTGTACCTCGTTGCCCGTCGGCTCTCGACCAACTTCCAGATCGCCAGGAGCCTGTCGCGCGAACGCTGCTCGACAGCCGCGCCGGTCGGCTTGTCGTTCGCGGAGGGGTCTCGGGTCACCTTGTGACTCTCTGCCAGGGGCCAGGGAACCCGCGTAGCATCGCACAGTGCCGGCACTCGGGCCAGTCACCACGACCGGACAGTGCGCCTCACCAGAAAGCGGTCGAGTGAGGACTCGGCCGGCTCGGGGGACAACCGGCTAATTCCGAGCGGTGACGGGCAGCGTCGGTTCAGCAGATCCGGCCCTCGGCCGCGGCCGACGCCGCGAGCATCCGCCGGACAACGTCGAAGTCGATCTTGTCGGGCGTCGAGTAGCGGATGCACCCCTTGCCCAGGTTGGCCGCCGTGAGCTCGTCCCTGAATCGATCGAGCACGTTCTTTCGCATCACGTAGAGAGAGATGTAGTTGGCCTGGCTGGCGAAAGCGACCTCGACCTCCCCGCCGGGTCGCTTGTAGCTCGGCATCCGGTAGTCCATCCCCTCCTCGTACCCGGTCAGCGTCTCGACGCAGACAGCCCGGAGCTCGGTGAGCGCGGCCCGTCTCTTCTCGGGAACCTCCTCGAGATAGCGATCGACATCGGCGGCGGCACTCTGCACATCCACTCCTTCCCCGGCTCGGCTTCCCTGGCCCCGGCTCCCTCATCGGCCGGCCCTCCACGACCGACCCGCCTGTTGCCAATAGGATAGCGGCCCTCCCGGATTTGTCGCGAGCGGACCGCCGGGAACCATGGTCCCTCACTCACCCCGACGACCGCTGGGTCAGAACTCCGCCTGGATCCGAGTGAAGAGGGCGATCTTGTCACGCTCGGAGCCGGGTGCGGCGTTGAACTGTCCTCCGGCGCCCTGGAAGTATCCGCTGACACTGTCCTCGAGCCGGGCGGCAGCGACGCCGAAATCCAGGGCCAGGATGTCGGTGACGTGCCAGGTGCCCATAGCCACGACGTCGATCCCCAGATTCGAGGCGCGCCCTTCGGCTCGACTGCCACCGAACCACCCCAGAGCCAGGTACCAGTCGAGACGCCGATTGGCCTCTCCTCTCCATCGCATCTGCGTCGAGGCCAGGCCGTAGCCGTTGTTCGAGACATTCACCGCGTCGCCGTCGAAGCCGGTGTCGGTCGGGCCCTGAACGGTGAGCAGGCCGGTGTATCCCCAATACCCGTTGAACCCGATGAGGGACATGGGAGGAAGAAAGCCGCCGCCCGAGGCGTCGCCTTCCGCCCAGGTCGCCAGGAACGACAGCTCCGATCCTGCGAAGGACCGCACGAGCTCGAGCTTCGCGGCGATGCCTTCCGTCTCCGTCTCGGGATCGTCGACGAGCTCACCATCGGCGCGCGACGCGGCCACGAAAGTTCGCAGCTCGAGCTCTTCGCGCAGTGCCCACTGGCCACTCAGGCCGAGCCCGTAGTAGTCGCGACCCACATCGTCCTCGTCGGGAGCCTCGATCCAGGTGGCGGCGATCACGAGTCTGCCGCTTCCCCCGGTGGTCGCCTCGTACTCGGCCTGGTAGTGCACGATGTCGTCTTCCGGCGCGCTCTCTGAGCTCTCGTCGAGGTTCCCGGCGAAGAACCGCAGGCCACCTCGGACGAGCGGTATCCGGGCCTCCAGGGCGAGCGGGTTGTAGTCCCATTCAGAGGAGAACAACGCGTCGCCGAACCGGTCGCCCAGCGGCAGGAGACCGGCGCTCCAGATCGCGGGCCCGGGTGCGGTGTAGGCGAGAACCGCATGACGCACCTTGACCGACTCATCGGTCGTAGCCTGATTGCCGGTGGTGTGATCGAGCTGCAGTTGCAGGTGGGTTTCGAAGCTGTCGTCAAAGCTAAGGTCGATCGACTGACGGATGCGCAGCCGTGCCGCCGTCTGGCGGCTCTCCTCCGGTCTGTCGCCGTCGACCGTGTACGCGTTGATCCGATACTGGCCGGGGAAGCTCACCTCGGGACGCTCGGACTTCCCGGAGTCCTCGGAACGATCTCGGTTCTCTGGGTCGTCCTCGACGTCTCCTGAACCCGGCTCTCGGCTCTCGACCGGCACCGAGCTGCACTCGGTCACGGCCCAGGCGGTGACCATCGCTCCGGGAGGGACGCCCCGCGGTTGAGGCTCCGCCTGCGAGAGACCGAGGACCAGGAGGAGCTGCAACACCGGTATTGCCACCGGTTTCACTCCGCGGCTGAGTCGATCGACTGGTCCGCCCTCGACGACCCAGGGCTCCCCGAGGAGTCCGGGCGCCGCAATTTGGCCAGATCCTCTCTGACGAAGTCCTCCGCGGCCGTCACGACGTCCGCGTAGAAGGGCAGCTCAGCGTTCTCCACCACCCGTTCGGTCAGCGACGGCAGCCAGGCGCCGAGATGCCGTTCCAGGAAGTCGGACTGTCTGGCGCGGTATCGCTGGACACCCGTCGTGTCTTCTGCGGCCGCAGCCTCCGCCTCCCGAAAGGCGAGCAGGTACATGAACTCGAGCTCGATGGCCACATGATCACCGGGCTCCTTCAGGCTGACTTTCAGACCTTCTTCGCGGTACCGCCGAACCGCGTCGTTCGTCGAATCGCCCCAAACGAGGCCGTCTTCCTCGAGATATAGCGATCCGTAGGGCGGCGCCGGTAATTCGAACGGCCCGACGAAAAGGCGGGCGTGCTCCTTGCGAAGCTCGCTCAGAGACGGCAGCCCGTCCGTGCAGGCCCAGTCGACAGCCTCACTCAGCTCACGCAGCAGCGCCTCGTCTGGAGCGTGGAAGCAGCGGGAAAGCAGCCGGTATCGGGCCGCCCTCTGTGGCGCGGTCTCGAGCACGACCTCAGGCCTTGACGACCTTGACCCGGGTCACTCCGTAGAACGCCGAGGAGCCGCTCAGCCGGTCGTAGTCGGCCGGGAGAATCGCGTTGTTGTTCCCGCCCCGCGGTGTCTCTCCGAAGGACTTCGAAGCGACACGCCCGTAGACCCAGTGACCCTGGCCGTAGCACTTGGCGACCGTGCCCGGCCGGGCTCCTTCCCACAGCTTTGCCGTGCACTCGAGCTCACCGGTCGGCGAAACGACGCGAATGCGATCGCCGTCCGCGATGCCGAGCTTCCTGCCGTCGATGGGATTCAGCTTGGCCACGTCGTCCCAGCGCTCGTCGCCGGGATCGAGGTCCTTGAAGTCCTGGTACCAGGTGCAGTTGGCGGCCCTCCCCTCGCGGTTGAGACGTGACTTGTAGTCGACGAACAGCAGCGGGAACTCCGCTTCGGATCCCCAGACTTTCGGCTGCTCGTAGTGGGGAACGAACGCCTGCTCTCCCCGCGCCAGGTACTGCGCGGTCTCCAGGATGTCGTCCACGTCGGTGCGGTGCTTCTCCGCATGGCCCTCGAGGGCCTCTTTCAGCGTCTCGGAATAGAACTCGAACTGGCCCGTCCTGGTCTTCATGTTCCCCCACCGCTTGCGGAACGGATAGGGATCCGAGTTCCACACTCCCACTCTTCTGAAGTCCTCCCAACCCTCGAAGGAGTCGCCGCCCTGGTGTCTCTCCGGGTCCCAGAGCACCCGCGTCGTGTGCTTGAGTGCGTAGAGGGCGAACTCCGCTTCGTTCGCCGGCACGGCGCCGGTCTCGGGGTCCCTGATCTCCTTCATGTAGTCGAGCAGGTTGGGGAAGCCCTTCTCGGCCAGCTTCGCCGCGATCAACCACGGCACCTCGGTCTCGTCGATCTTGACGTCCCAGACGGGATCGATGACCGGCTGGTTCAGTGTCCAGTGGGTGTATCCGCCCGCCATCGAAGGACACAGACCCCACTTCTCGTACATGTGATGCCCGGCCGGCAGAACGATGTCGGAGAACCAAGTGAACTCCGAGGCGTGCGTGGTCACATGGACGACCGTGGGAATCTTGGCCAGCGCCTCGAACCAACGCTCGCTCTGCGGGCAGGAGAACGCGAAGTTGTTGAAGTAGCCGATCGCTACCTTGACGTCGTAGGGATCCTCTTCGAGGATCGCGTCGGCGCACCGATTGGTCACGACGCCGCCGCCGGACTTGCCCTTGTTCAGGGCCGGGAACTCCTTCGTTCCGCGCTGGTCGATCTTCTTCTGCTTCGTTCCCAGCTTGGCCGTCTCGTCCATGAACGGCTTGTAGTCCGGCCAGTCGTCCTGGTACTTCTTGTTGCCCTTCATGGTGCCGCCGACGTTGTCGACCGAGCCGACCAGGCCGTTGAGGGCATGCGCGGCCATGGCAACGTAGGATCCGCGCACCTGCATCGCCGGGCCGCCTCCGACCCACGAGATCGCCCGCGGGGCCGCCTCGGCGAAGCCGATGGCGACGCCGCGAATCCGATCCGCGGGAAGCTCGGTGATCGCGGAGGCCCACTCCGCCGTTCGGTCCTTGAGCTCCAGGTTCCACCACTTCACGAGCCCATGCGTGAACGTCTCCCGGAAGGTCTCTTCCTCGACGGTCTGGCCGGGCACGAAGCGATTCCGACCATCCTCGAAGTCGCCGACGAACTCACGGTTCCAGAGTCCCTCCACCAGGATCGTGTGCGCCATCGCCACGGCCAGCGCACCGTCCTCACCCGGCTTGACCGGCAGCCACTCGTCGGCCTTTGAGGCACTCGCCGACAGACGCGGATCGACGCAGGCCACGGTAGCCCTGTCGAGCACGTCGCCCCAGGCGCTCGAGTAGTACGAAACCTGTCGGTTGGCGGCGATCGGGTCGGCGCCCCAGAGCAGAATGTACTTGCTGTTGAGGACGTCGTACTGCCGGTACGTCCACTCTCCCTCGGTGTAGTACGGGCCGAACTTCTCAGCCTCGGCGCATATCGCGCTGTGCGAGATCCCGTTCGGTGACCCGATGATCGAGGTCATGTTCTTGTAGATGATGTCGCGCAGATACGAGTACCGACCCCTCCAGAGCACATACTTGTGGGTCTCGTTGCGGGCGCGCAGCTCGAGGAGCCTGTCGGCGATCTGCTCGAGCGCTTCGTCCCAGGTGATCGGCACGAACCCGGGGTCCTCGTCGCGACCCTTCTTCGGATTCGTCCGCTTCATCGGTGTCTTGAGACGGTCCGGATCGTAGACCTGCTGCAACGACAGGTGAGCTCGGACGCAGACGTTCTCGCCATTGACCTTCGAGCTCGGGTTGCCACGCACGGCGGTGGCGCGACCGTTCTCCACGAACACCTCCGTGGCGCACCACGAGGTACAGCCCTGACAGGCCGTGGGCATCCACGCCCCCTCGGGAGGCAGGCCGAGGGTCTCCGCCTCGGCGAAGGCGCTGAGTGCCGGTCCGGCCGCCAAGCCGGCTCCGGAGACGGTGGCGCCCGTCCTGAGAAACGACCTTCTGGTGATCGAAGTCTTCATGGCTACCTCCTACACCGATCCCTTGGTGCTCTCGTAGGCACCGCGGTTGTAGCTCCGGATATAGAACACCTTCGGCGATGTGCCGAGATGTTCCTGCAGAACCGACGGCTTGTACTTCCCCATCAGGCGGCTCACCGAGCTGTTCGCGTCGTTGAGGTCGCCGAAGATGCGCGCGTTGCATGGACAGGCCTCGACGCAAGCCGGCAACGAGCCCTTCCTCAACCTGTGCAAGCAGAAGTTGCACTTCTCCGGAACGCCCTTGGTGCGAATGGCCGTTCCCGGTGTGTCGCGATCGCGCCCCGAGTTGAAGTAGGGCAGGTCCGTGCCGTTGACCCGCTGGGTCATCTCCGCCGCCGAGGAGGTGATTCCCTCGAGGGCTCTGCCTTCACCACGCCAGAAGGCGTGTGGCCGTTCCTTGTTGACGTAGATCGAGCCGTAGGGGCAAGCGACCGCGCAGGCCTTGCACCCGATGCAGGTATCCGGATCGTGATCGACGATACCCGCCTCGGCGCGGTGCATCGCCGCCGTCGGGCAGACTTCGACGCACGGCGCCTGATCGCAGTGGTTGCACAGCGTCGGAACGTACTCGAAGTTGACGTTCGGGAACTCGCCGTAGGTCTGTGTGATCTTGTTGGACCAGAAGACACCATCCGGCGTGTTGTTCTCGATCTTGCAGGCCAGGCTGCACCCACCGCATCCGGTGCACCGCTGCAGATCGATCACCATGGCGAATCTCTTGCCGGCGAGCGCGCCCGACGGACGTGCCGCCGCGGCGGCACAGCCGGTCGCGGCGCCGCCGGCCGCGGCCAGGCCGGCCGCGGCGGATGCCTTGACCATGTCTCTGCGCGACAGCTGCTGGGGCTTCTCGGGTTCCTGCTTCATGACCGGTTCCTCTCAGAGCTTTCGGGTCGGTGTGTCATGACGAGTGGCCTGCCTAGGCGGCCATGATGACGACGTAGCGCAGGCACAGGCCCCCGATCAGGACGAGTGCCGAGGTCACCAACGGATAGAAATAGGAAAAGTCCCCCGTTCGCCTCTCGCGCGAGATCGCGATGGCACCGAGCACGAGCGGTACGACGAGGCCGGCGAGCACCGCGCCGCCCCAGAAGAGGCCGCCGTACTCTCCGACGAGCCGCAGCATCGCCGCGCGGCTCTCGGCCGAGCCGAAGTAGAGCGAGCTCATCCACAGGCCGAGCGTCGCCAGCTGGAGAGCGATCGCGACGGCGAGAATGTCTCGCGACAGCTTGATCTCCTTCAGCAGCACCTTCTGTTTCGGCATCAGAGCCAGGACGAGCACCACCAGAGCGATGCCGGTCATCACGAAGCCACAGATCGCCGTCACCGTCGTCGGACCGGTGTTCCACAGCGGCTGCGACTTGAAGACCATCAGCAGAAAGCCGTGGTACACGCCGACCGCGAGGGCGAGCGGCACACCGACATAGCCCAGCAGAGTGCGCAGTGGTCGATTCCTGTCCTTGAGCCAAAGCCAGGCATAGACGACGCTGATGCCGAAGAACACCGCCTGGAGCCAGGCCCCCCACCACAACGGCGAAGTCAGCCTGAGCTTGGTGTAGACGATGTAGAAGCGCTCCGGATGCCCGAGGTGCGAGAGGAGGAAGACAAACCCGAAGGCCACACTCAGCGGCGTGATGATCGCCGCGGTCTTGGAGGCGGCCGCAAACTCGTCCCGGTGAAAGAAGCTCAGCAGAACGGCGAAAAGGAAGGTGCCGACCCCGATGCCACCGAAGAAAAGGTCCAGGGCTATCTCGCTGCTCCAGAACTGGTATTCCATCTCGTCACCTCGCGCCTTTCTCGCCAGTGGTCGGCGGACCGTCCACGGCCGCCGATACGACCCGACGTGAATGGGTAGAACGGACCCCGCCTTCGGGCCCCAGCAGAGACGGGCTCCACTCGTGACCGGCCACCATCTCCAGATCGGTCTCCGCCAGGAACCTCTCCACACGCTTCTGAAGCTCGCTCCAGAGCTCGTGCGCGACACAGGGGGAGCTCTCGGAACACTCCTCGAAGCTCAGGAAACAGGTCGGCTCGAGAACCTTGGGCTCGATGGCCGCGACGATCTCGAGGAGCATGATCTGGCTCGGATCTCGCGTCAGACGATAGCCACCCCGATAGCCCGCCTTCGACACCAGCAGTCCAGCGCGCTCGAGGCCCGCGAGCACCTTTCGCAGGAAGTCGAGCGGGATCGACGCGCACTCGGCGATCTCGCGTGCCGTGTACCACTGGCAGTCGCAGCGTGCGATACAGGTCAACGCCCGGATCGCGTAGGCGGCGCTGAGTGGGATACCGGTCACGTTTTGGACCTCCCTATCCAGGAAATTGTGGACCTTGCCGTCCACATTATCGTCGCCGGGTCTCGCCAGCCGAACACCCGACGGGGCGGCGCTCGGGTCAACGGCCGGGCTGGCAGCTCGCCACCCTTGGAGGCGGGAGGCGGGAAAGACCGGCGGGATTCGCCAGCACAGCCATCGACCTCCGGGCGGTGCCCCGACGAGCGACGACCCGACGAGCGATGACCCGACGACCTGTCGACCGCTCCACGCCGAGGTGATATACCCCCGGCATGAGTCCGAATACCCAAGCCGGCCAGACCGTCGTCACCGTCGTCGGAGGCGGTTCGAGCGCCCATGTCCTCATCCCGTTTCTCTCTCTCGCCGGACATCGGGTACAGCTTCTGACGCGCCGGCCCGATGCCTGGGAGACCGAGATCGAGCTCGAGCTTCAGTCGATCGACAGCGAGCCGCTACAGACCTTCAAAGGATCTCTCGACCGGGTGACGGCCGACCCCGCCGAGGTCGTCCCGCGGTCCGACGTGGTGGTGCTCTGCATGCCGGTGGCGAAGTATCGAACCGCCCTGCACACCCTCGCTCCACACCTCGCCACCGACCGGGAGGTGTTCGTGGGCACGATCTACGGGCAGGCCGGATTCAACTGGATGGTCGAGGAGATCGAGCGCGAGTTCGACCTCGACAAGGTCACCACTTTCGCGGTCGGCCTCATCCCGTGGATCTGCCGTGCGCCCGAGTACGGCCGGCGCGGCGTCACCTACGGGGCCAAGGCGGTGAACGCGGTCGCCGTGTCGCCGCGGGACCGCTTCGAGGCTCTCGACCGCGGTTTCCTCCAGGCGATCTGCGAGCGCCCCCTGGGAACGGGAGCGTTCGTCCGGGCCGACAGCTTCCTCTCCCTGACACTGTCGGTCGACAACCAGATCATCCACCCGGCGCGCTGCTACGGCCTGTTCGAGCGCTACGGAGGGCGCTGGGAGACGCTCGACGCGGTGCCCTACTTCTATCGCGACTTCGACGAGCTCTCGGCCGATGTGCTGCGGGCGCTCGATGCCGACTACACCCTGGTGCGCGAAGCCATCCGGCGTCGCTTCCCCGAGCGCGAGTTCCCTCACATGCTCGACTACCTCGCCCTCGAGCGGTTCTCCTATCAGTCGGACAACACCGACATCCGGGAGTCCTTCACCACCTCGAAGACGCTGGGGGCGATCAAACCCCCGACCAGGCAGCGCGCCGACGGCCGCTGGGAGATCGACACCGACCATCGGTTCTTCACCGACGACATCGCCTACGGTGTGTGCATCGCCAAATGGATGGCCCAGGAGCTCGGCCTCGAAACGCCGCAGATGGACGCCATCATCGAATGGGTGCAGGAGCTTCGCGGCGAGCGCTTCATCGCCGACGGTCGTCTGCTCGTCGACGAGGACCCGCTCGCCGGTCGCTTCCGCTCCGGCATCCCTCCGGTCTACGGCATCGATACCGTCGACGGGATCCTCGACTAGCGGCACCTCCCTCGAACGGCTGAGTCGATCCTCGGCCTCGACGGCACGGATGAATCATCGATTCGTCCGCCCGTGGCTGGTAGATTATCCGGTGAAACCCGCGAGAAGAGCGGGCCGCATCTACAGCGCTGCTGGGCGCACGCTTTGGAGGAGGATCCTGATGAGAGCAAGATGGTTGATGGCGGTCGTCGGAACGGCAATGGCTCTGACTGGGCAGCTCGCTGCCATGGAGGCACCCGTCCCGGTAGCCCCGGGTAGCACCAACGGTGTCGCGGTCGTCCGCGGAACGTGTCCCACCTTCCACTGGGGCGAGGTCGATGGAGCCGGGGGGTACGAGCTGGTGGTCTTCCGACTGACCGAGGACGGCGAGAGAGCGGCGGAGCTCTACCGGGTAGGACTGCCCGGCGGCGCTCAGGGCTGGACCCCCACGGTCGAGCGCTGCCTCGAGGCCGGCCGGCGCTACGCCTGGGCGCTGCGTACAGCGGGTCGGGGCGGGCAGACGGGGCCGTGGTCCGAGGCGAGGGTCTTCGAGATCGCTTCGAGACCCAGCGTGGCGGAGGTGGAGCAGGCTCTGGTGGTGCTTCGCCGCTGGATGGAGGAGGAGCGCAGCGACGCCGAGGGGGCGCCGGTGGACGCGATGATCTCTCCGCGACCGGAGCCGACCGGAGCGCCTTCCGAGACGACCCCAACGGCGATCGACCCTCACTCCCCCGAGGGGACGACCGAATCGCCGGGGCAGTCGAACGCCACCGACGGCGAGGCGGTCCCCGTCCCGGCTGCGGCGCCGGTACTCGGCACGGCCTCCATCACCATCGACGAGCAGTTCCACATGGGCCCGAACAGCGCGGTTTTCAAAGGAGGAGGGCTGATCCTCTGGGAGGATGCGCTGAGCTCGACCTCGGCCTTCGGGCGAGATGCGCTGAAGGACAACACGACGGGCACCGACAACACCGCCATCGGACGTGATGCCCTGAAGGGCAACACCACTGGCTTCGACAACACCGCCGTCGGCAACGGAGCGCTCTCCACGAACGTGACGGGCTTCAGCAATACGGCCCTCGGCGAGGGCGCGCTGAGAACCAACTCGATCGGTGATTCCAACACCGCTGTTGGAAAGCACGCGATGGAGAAGAACACGACCGGCAAGGCCAACGCGGCGTTCGGCTGGGATGCGCTGAAGGAGAACACGACCGGGGAGAGCAACACCGCAGTCGGTGTCAAGGCGCTCCACGCCAACACCACCGGGCTCAACAACACCGCGGTCGGTCTCGAGGCGATCGGCGAGAACGCGACTGGGAACAACAACACGGCCATGGGCAACGCGGCGATGCACGACAACGCCGCGGGCTCGGACAACGCCGCGTTCGGCGCCAGGGCCCTGCGGGTGAACACCAACGGAAACGACAACGTCGCCATCGGTCTCGACGCTCTGCTGGCGAACACGACCGGAAACCGGAACACGGCGGTCGGCAACGGGGCCGGAAGCCTGGCCACGACCGGAAGCGACAACATCTACATCGGCAGTAGCGCTGTCGGCGTCGCGGCCGAGGGCAACACGATCCGGATCGGCGGGACCTCGGTCGGTACCGGCAACGGGCAGCAGAACCGCGCCTTCATCAACGGCATCACCGGCGTGAATGTCTCCGGCGCGGCCGTCATGGTGAACGCCAGTGGACAGCTCGGCGTCACCGTTTCGTCGCGGCGCTACAAGGAGGGGATCCGCGACATGGGTGAGGCGTCTCGCCGCCTGCTCGCACTACGCCCGGTCACCTTCCACTACCGGAACGGAGACGTCGAGGGCCCGGAGCCGCTCGAGTTCGGACTCATCGCCGAGGAGGTCGCCGAGCTCTTCCCCGAGCTCGTCGTCTACGACGCCGAGGGACGGCCCCAGACCGTCAAGTACCACCTTCTCTCATCCATGCTGCTCAACGAGCTGCAGCAGCTGGAGCGCCGGATCCTGGACCTGGACGGTCAGGTCGAGGCCCTGACGACAGAGAGTCCTCGGACGAGCACGGGAGCTCCGCAGCCCCCGGTCTGTTCGTTCTGACGGAGTCGGCGGAACCCGCTTTCAGTGTCGATCCGGCACCGCAACCTCGGCCTCGCCGCAGCGGGAGTGCTGCTCCTCTCGCTCGCGGCGTGCCGGGACGGGCCGCCCCCTCCGGCGGAGCCACGGCCGAACATCGTCCTCTTCCTGCCCGATACCGTTCGGGCCGACGCGGTGACCCTCGACGCCTCGGGCCCCCGGATCACCCCCACCCTCGCCTCGCTGGCGGCGGAAGGGTCGGTCTTCTAGGCGGCGTTCACCCACACCACCTGGACGAAGCCGGCGATAGCGACACTCTTCACCTCCGTCCGCATCTCCACCGATCGCGGCGAGGGTGGTGAGCTGGTCTCGACCGACCTGCCGGGCGCTCTCGAGACGCTGGCCGAGAGGCTTCGCGAGGCCGGCTACAGAACCGTCGCGGTGATCAATCAGGTCCACCTGCAGGAGAAGTTCGACATCGATCAGGGCTTCGACGAGTACCTGGCCTTCCGCGGCAAGAACGCGGACGAGCTCAACGCGATTCTCGGCGAATGGCTCGACTCGCGGTCGGCACGCGGCGCGCGGCCCCTGTTCCTCTACGTTCACTACCTCGACCCCCACTGGTCCTACCATGAGCGAACCCGTGGACTGCGCGAGCACCTCGGGTCACCGGCGATGAGCTCCGAGCCGCCCATCGACGGCAACGAGGTCGATACCCGGCTCGACGACGGTATCGACGATGCCGACCTGCGGGCACTCCATGTGCGCTATCTGCACGGCGTCGCGGCGACCGACCGCGCCACGGGCCTCGAGGTCTCGACCCCTCTCGCCGGACCGGCCCGGCGCGGCTACGACGCCCGCTTCGCGGAGACCGCCAGAGCGAGCAGGGCCGCCAGAGCGGACTTGACGACAGCGCCGAGAAGGAAGGGCTCGACGCCGGCCGAGAAGGCTCGACCGACACCGATCGACATCGACAGCCACACCCAGCCCGATACCAGCACGACGACGTGGGCCAGGGTCATCCCGCCGAGGGCTCTCGGGAACGCGGCGGCGTAGCCTCTCTCGACCCACCATCCGGCAATCGCCGCCGCCGCGACGAAGCCGAGCAGGTAGCCCCCGCTCGGACCGAGCAGTCGCTCCACTCCCGAGGTGCCGTCGGCGAACAGCGGTAGTCCGACGATGCCGAACGCGATGTAGGTGACGACGGCGAGGGGTCCGAGCCGCGCGCCGAGCAGCACGCCTGTCGCCAACACCGCCAGCGTCTGCGCCGTCTGGGGCACGTCAGTGCCGGGAATCGGGGTCGCGAGATGCGATGCCAGGGCGATCGCGACAACGGCCAGGGCCGTGGGGAGCGCGACGCGCCGAGCTGTCGATCGATGTCGAGACATGGAGAATCGAAGTCGGTCCAGGAGCGAGATCACCGGCTGCCGCGTCTCCCCGGCGGGCGCGGAAAGCAGTAGACTCCCGTCTCACTCGGCAGCCTTCCCCACGGCGACCTCCGACGGTACAGCCACGAAGGGGCCTTTTCCAGCCGCCGAGGCCCATTTCAGCGTCACAGCGAGGATCGACGATCATGAACAGGAACAACGCACATCTCTTCAGCGGCGGCCACAAGGGCGCTGAGGCGGAGTTCAGCCGCGCTGCGAAGCGCTGGGCCATCCCCGAAACCACTTTCTCCTTCGCGGTCGTCCGCGCCGGCCGGATCGTCGACCGCAACGCCCTACCGGTCCGTTGACCGGTCGCCCGGCTTGAAGGGCAGCCAGCCGACGACTCCCGGGGGTGCCGCGCGCACCACCGACGGAGCGTCCTCGATGTGCGGCGAACACGGGGCGCTTCGATGGCCGGTGCTCTACTGTCCGTCGACCAGATGACCCCTCTCACGCAGCGTCGCCACGGCGAGGTCGAGCCGAGCGGCCCTGACCAGGACGTAGTCCGTGTCGTAGGTCGAGATCGCGAAGAGGCTCACTCCGGCGGAGGCCAGCGCTCCGGAGACCTCAGCCAGAATACCGACCAGGCCGAAGTCGAGCTGACCTTCGATGACCAGGGCTCGCCAGCCGTCCTCGCGGGCCACCTCTCCGGGCGGCAGCTCCTCGGCGCAGACGATCGACAGCTCGTCCCGCGTCCGGGTGACCGACAGGAAGGCGTCGCCGCTCGCCCAGGCCGGAAGGCGATCTCCCGGATCCAGCCTGCAGACAGCCAGCCTGTCCGGCAGCGTGCAGAACGAGAGGGGTCCGGGAGTCATCCTGGTCAGAGGGCGCGGCTCAGTCCGACCGCGACACCGGCGACAGCCGCCGAGACCACGACGCCGGCACCCAGGCCGATGAGAAAAGCCCGGAAATGGAAGGCGTAGTCCCTGTAGCCGTCCATGCCCTCGGTGCCGGGCAGGACGACGAACGCGGGACCGATGGCGACGATCAGGAGCCAATCGATGATCAGCAGATCGATCACGTTGAACACCTGACCGACGACGAAGGTGTAGAGAAAGGCGGGGACGAACGCCAGCTCGCCGCCCGAGACCCGATCCAGAGCGATCAATCCTCGGACCAGCACGCCCACCAGGATCGCCAGGAACGCCATGCCGCCGAGGATCTTCACGCGCTTCGCCTCCGGACTCATCGGGCCGAAGGCCTCGCGGATGTCCGGCGGATAGTCACCCAGCCAGGATTCGGCGTTCCACCTCAAGGTGATGAGGACGACCGCGCTCAGCAGCGCGCTCAGAATCAGGCCATCGGTCAGCGCCTGCTGGAGCACGGAGTCAACCTAACACGGGACCGCGAGCTCGAGCGCTTCGACGCCCTGCCCGTGACGGCGGGGCGCTACCCTGGCCCGCTCACCGGACAGAGCTCGCGAGCCGTGAGCGAGCCCCGGGCGCGAGGACGAACGATTCGAGCCGGGGCACCTCCTCCGGGACGCGTGCCTGCTGGTAGTGCGCTCGAGTCTCGAACGAGGCGAACACGACGACGACCGTCTCGTCCTCGATGTAGGGGAGGATCGGGAAGTTGTTCTCCTCCTCACTGCTACGGAAGACCCCCAGCAGCGTGCCGCCAGCCTCCTCGAGCGCTGGAATCACCTCTTCCCTCACGGCTAGAGCAGTCGAAGCGAGGTCACTCACGACCTCGAAGACCTCGACCACCAGAACTGCCGCGCTCGCGTCCTCAGGCACTTCGGAGAGCAGGAGCGGCCGTGCGGCGTTGCTCGGGAAGCCGTCGTCCCCGGCGACCGGCTCCAGGAAATGGACATGGCGGGCCCGGCCCGAGAGCATCGAGACGGCCTCAGCGCCGGTCTCCTGCCAGACCGGACTGGTGTAGAACCGTCGGAGGCCTTCCAGGCGCTCCTCCATCGACCGGAAGCCTTTACAGACCTGTTAGTAAATCGTCAACAACGCCCGCGACCCAGAGCTCACGACGGGCGGCTTCCGCCCGGGCGAGCACTCTCGGACGGTAGGAGACTCTCGTCACCTCACCGGCACGGCGAGGGTGTCCTGGTGCCGGGAGATCAGGCTTCGCAGGTGCGGGGCGATATGGTCGAGCCCCTCGAAGCCCGCTTCCTTCGCCGCGGCGTCGCGCTCCTCCTCGCTCATCGAGGAGCCCGCGGCGAAGGAGGCGTGATCGGCATGGAAGCCGATCGTGAAAGCGTCGACATCCGAGCCCGACAGCCCCTTCCAGATCGTGTTCGTCGGCTGACCGGTGCGGGCAAGATAGTCGTTCTCCATCCGCCGCTGCTCGAGCAGCTCCGCCTTCTTGTACGGCAGGGCGTGGAACATCTCGACGTGGTAGAAGCCGCTCTGGGCGAACAGCTTCTCGAGCTCCTCGACAGGCGGGCCGAGGGCGAAGAGGTCCTCCCGGAAGGCCGGGGCGTCGTCCAGCCACCGGCTCAGCATCTCCATCGTCTCGGTCGCTGAGTGCCGCCTCGCCATCCGCTCCGGAGCGAGATACTCCTCGAAGCTGCCCCACGGCTCGATGAACATCAGGTCCCAGTGATCCCCCTGGGTGTGACGCAGGACGAACGGGGCGTCGTCGCCACGCTCGAGGTAGGCGGCGCGGATCGCCGCACACTGGTCGAGCCAGCCGGCGAACTCCCCGGGAGCCGCCCGGATCGTGATGACTCTGTAGAGAGACTCCTCGGCTGCGGCCGGGAGACCAACGCCCATGGCGACAACGAGAGCGGCTACGGTCTTGTTCATCATGGTTCCAGTGTGTCATCCCAAAACGGAAACCTGTTCGAATCAGCTCCCGAGTGCCTGGCAAAGAGTCTTCTGTGACTCGATAGGAGCTACCGCCTTGACAGTGGACGTGAGCTCGTGTCCGCCCGCCCCTCGCGCAATGGGAGCCTCACCGGACGGTTCCCGTCTCCAGGAACGTGAAACGACGATACGATCGATGAATGCTTGCAGGATGCATGTACAGACGTCAAAATGACATCATGAGCGTCCAGATCACGATCCGAAACGTCTCCGACGAGGTGAGGGACGAGCTCGCCGCAAGGGCCGCGAGGCAAGGCAAGTCGATGCAGGAGTACCTTTGTGGCGAGCTCGAACGACTGGCCGCTCATCCACCCGTAGAGCAGATTCTGGCGCGGTTGCGCGAACGCAAGAAGACCGCGGGAACAGAGCTCGATCGAAGCGAGATCCTGGTGATCAGGGACACCGATCGCCGGTGAGTCGGGTCATCGACGCATCCGTTCTGGTGGCCGCCACCGCCGACGCTGGCGGAGACGGTCGCTGGGCCGAAGCGGTCGTCAGCGAGGGAGTCCTACTGGCGCCCGATCTGGTTCTCGTCGAGGCGACCAACATTCTGCGCCGTCTCGAGCTCGGTGGCCGCCTGGGTCGGCTGGAGGCCGGCAGCGCCGCCAGGGATATCCTGCTCTTCGACATCGAGCTCCTGCCGTTCGAGCCGTTCGCCCGGCGCATCTGGGATCTTCGCCAGACAGTGACGAGCTACGACGCCTGGTACATCGCGATCGCCGAGGCCTTTGACGCACCGCTCGCGACGCTCGACGCACGACTGGCCAGGGCGAGTGGGCCACAATGCCGCTTCCTCCTGCCCGAAGAGAGCCCGAAGGACCCCGCAGCGGGTCGGTCCCGACCAACAGGGTGAGAAGATCTCGTACCGATGCCCGATTCCAAACGTGTCTTCGTCGCTTACACCGGTGGAACGATCGGCATGCGATCGACCGACCGGGGCTGGGCGCCCGAGGCCGGCTTCCTCGAGGAGCTGATGCACTCCACTCCGGTCTTCTCCGACGAGCGGGTGCCACGGTACGACGTCGTCGAGTTCTCTCCGCTGCTCGACTCGGCCAGCATGTCGCCGCCCGATTGGGTCCGGATCGCGGGGTCGATCGAGGACCGGTACCAGGACTACGACGGCTTCGTCGTCCTCCACGGCACCGACACGATGGCCTACACCGCCTCGGCCCTCGCTTTCATGCTCGACGGACTCGACAAGCCGGTGATCCTGACCGGCTCGCAGATCCCGCTGTGCGAGGCGCGAAACGACGCTCAGGACAACCTCGTCACCTCGCTGCTGCTCGCCGGTCACTTCTCGATTCCGGAGGTCTGCCTCTACTTCCACGGCAAGCTCCTTCGAGGCTGTCGCTCGGTCAAGGTCGACTCCGAGGGATTCGCCGCCTTCGACTCCCCTAACCTCCGCCCCCTTGGCGCGGCCGGTACGGAGATCGATATCGATTGGCGACTCGTACGCGAACCGGGAACCGACGGCCTGACCGTGCACAAGACCCTGGACACGGCTCTTGGAGTCCTCTGGCTCTTCCCCGGCATCACGGGCACGATCGTTCGCAACTTTCTCGAGCCTCCGCTCAAGGGAGCCGTTCTGCAGGCGTTCGGAGTCGGCAACGGCCCGGCTGGCGATGCCGACTTCCTCGCTGCCCTGCGCGAAGCGCACGATCGCGGTGTCGTCCTGGTCGACTGCACCCAGTGCCTCCGCGGCGGCGTCAACCTCGGCGACTACGCGACCGGAGTCGCCATGGCCGGCGCCGGCGCCGTGAGCGGCGGCGACATGACGCTCGAGGCGGCATTGACCAAGCTGCAGTTCCTCTTCGGCCAGGACCACACACCGGCCGAGGTCGAGGCACTGGTGCAGCAGGATCTGAGAGGTGAGCTGACGCGAGACCCTTCAGACCAGCCTGGGGAACTCGTCGTCGAGTGAACGAAACCCCTCTCCCGGCGGCACGCCGGGGAAGGGCTCGAGAACCACCACGCGACGCTCCAGCGGAACGCCCTCACCCAGGCCCGCCACCAGAAGATCGAAGGATCGTTCACCACATCGACATGTCCCCAGAGCAGGTCGAGGCTCCTGCGGGCCGGAAAGAACGAGTAGCGCACGATCCGGCCGCCGCCGGCGGCATGCTCGAGAAGCGCGGTCTCGAGCTCCTTCGTCGAGATCGAGATCCCCTGGCGGGCGAGACGCCGCCGAAGATCCTTCGCGGTCTTCCATGGATAGCTGACGCTTCTCTCGAGGATCTCCGCTGCCTGGACAACGGGATCCTTCACGATGCAAATGCCTGCGAACCTCCGCAGCGTGACGCGAGCGAGTCTTCCATGGCTCCTCCCGGGCGCTCCTAATAGCAGAGTGTAGCGCCGGTTCTATGCCGCTGCGTTACGCCAAGACCTCCCGGTACAATGCCGGGAGCAATGAAATCACAGGTGGAAACTACCTTCCGGAGCCTATCCGAGGCCCTGCAGGACATCTTCATCCACCAGCGCACCGGTGCGCTCGAATGCACCGTCGGCGGTCGCCGCGAGATCCTCTATCTACTGTCGGGAGAGCTCTACCTGAGTGCGGGAGATCCCTGTCGGGACCGGCTCGAGCGGGTCCTGGAAGGTCCGGGGAACTCAGAGGACGATCTCCGCTTCGACCCTCGTGCCTATCTCTCGCGAGAGCTTTCCGGCGTCGCAAGGGAGCTCTGCGAGACGCTCCTCGAATGGCGAGTCGAGAGCGTACGACTGCTCGAGGCGCCGGATGCCCTGCCGGATGACATCGTGGGTCCGGTTCCGACCGCGGACCTGGTCATGGACCTGGCGACGCACAATGCCGACTTCGAAGAGTTGGTGCGACGACTGGGCGGACGGGAGAGAAGCTTCCGGGCCCTCGCCGACCACCGAGCGCGTCGCCGGGTCCCCTACCTCAGAGCCGACGATCTGGCGCTGCTCCAGCGCCTCGAGAAGCGCGAGTCCCTGGGCCGGCTGATCGCGGAAACGGCCGAATCATTGGAGGTCACCCGCCGGCTCGCCCGCCTCGTCGCGGTCGGCCTGGTCGAGGCCGTCGACGAGCTCAGCCCCATGCAAGCGTCGACGCCCCAGGACATCCTGGCGGGTATCTCCGATCGAATCGCCGCCGATCTCGACGCCCATCCGCTCGACATCCAACCGGAGCTTCATCGGTTTCAGGTCGAGACGATACTCGGCAGCTACGGACGCCTGGGGTTCTATGAGCTGCTCGGAGTGGGCAGCGACACACCCTCGAGCGAAGTTCATCAGGCTTTCATGGGACTCGCCCGCCTCGTACATCCGAAGAATGCCGCGAAGCTCGGCCTGGAGTCCTCCGAGGAACAGCTCGAGGCGCTGATGACGCGCCTGGCCGAGGCCTATCTGGTTCTCTCGGATCCGGAGGACGCCGACGGGTATCGCAGTGGCAAGGGCGTGCTGAAGACTCCCCAGCCGGAGGTCGACACCGAGTCGGAAGAACGGCGCTCCGAGCGCGAGGAGGTCGCGCGCCAGAGCTACCAAGCCGCCCTCGACTGCATCGAGGCGGACGACTACTTCTACGCTATCCAGCTCCTTACGCGGGCTACCCAGGCCAACCCGCGGGCCGAGTACTTCGCCATGCTGGGCC
This sequence comes from Candidatus Multivoradales bacterium, assembly GCA_965223875.1. Lineage (GTDB taxonomy): Bacteria > Acidobacteriota > Thermoanaerobaculia > Multivoradales > JAHEKO01 > CBDCXS01. The sequence continues at coordinate 2,804,278 of OZ245024.1, forward strand.
ACTGCCAGAGACAGAATCCCAAGTGGCTCTACAAGGCCGTCGACAGTTTCGAGCGGGCGCTCAACCTGAGTCCCGAGGACCAGGAGCTGAGGCGCTACCTGTCCGAGGCGAGCCAGGAGCATCAGGAGTACCTCGAGGCCTCCCAACAAGAACAGGAACCAGAGCCGCAACCGGAGCCGGAAGAGCCCACCGAGAGCCAAGAGGCCCGGCGCGTCCGGCGCGCTCTGTCCAAACTCTGGCCACGATCGAAAGAGCGGTCGGCACCAGACGCCTGACGCGCCGCGACCCCGGGATCCGGGTGTCCCGGACTGGATCCGCCGTCACCTGGTGGCCTGGGCCACTAGCCTCCTACTGCGCCGTCGGATCTACCCGTGTCTGCTGCGTTGCGCTCGGTCGGGCTCCTCGACGTATCGCAGCGGATACGCCTGCGGTGCCCTCGGTCGTGCGCCCAGTGACAGGCCACTCGTACCCACGGGCAGCTCCGGCTTGTCTCCACGGGCGGCTCGCTACGGAGCCTGGTGAATAAGGCAGGCTAGGCCGCCCACCAGCAGAGCAGGGCGATGGCGAGAAAGACGATCCACGACAGATGCCGCCCCCACGAGGTCAGACCGGCGACCAGAGCGGTGGAGAAGAACGTCGCCGCGATCACCTTCAGAAGCGCGCCCTGACTGGGGGCCGCATCCGACGCGAGGAGAACCAGCAGCGCCGCGAAACCGATCCAGGCGATCGAGGTGACGTGCCAGACGAACCGCAGCGTGCGGCGGGTGAACCAGTCGCTGCCGAACAGTCGCGGCAGCTCGCCGCGGCGGAAGAGCCGCATCAGGATGTAGCGTTCACCCAGCACGGAGTGAACGATCGCGATCAGAACGGCGAGTCCCGCCGCGGTCAGCAGGCCGTTGTTCATCGACGTCTCCCCTGCCGGATCCTATCCGACACCCGGAGGACGCACCGCCGCTCGTCAGCGCTCGGTCGGCGACTCGTACCCGGCGTCGAGCAGCTCCCAGATCCGGTCGGTGGCGTGAAACGGCGTACCCGGTCCCTGGATCTCGGGGAAGTGCTCGGCGTGTCGGGTCAGGTCGATGCGCGTCTGCGCGTCAGCGGCCGAAACTCCCGCCCCATGCAGCTCAGACGCCTGCGACCACAGGTCCCGGAAGTAGTCCTGAACCCAGCCGATCCGCTCGGTGTCGGTGTAGGCCGCCCCATGACCCGGAAGGACCACCTCGATGTCGAGCGCCGCCAGAGCGTCCAGAGCCTCGATCCATTCGGGAAGGAACGAGTCACCCATGTACGGGATTCCCGCGGTGAGCAGATCACCCGAGATGACCACCTTCTCGGCGGGCAGGTAGACCACCACGTCACCACCGGTATGCCCGCGACCGAGATGCAACAGGCGGATCTCGCGCCCTCCCCGGTGAATGGTCAGCGCCTCACGCAACGCCATCGAGAGCGGCCTCGGCTCGGCGGCTTCGCTCTCCTCGTAGAGCGCCCTCATCGCCGCCATCCTCTGTTCCATCACCGCGCGCTCCTCGTCGGACAGGCCGTCGAGCTGCATGCGCATCGCCTCGAGACGCTGCGGTGTCGAGGCGACGAACCCCTCGTAGCCCCGGCCGCTCTTGCTGCCTCCTGTCGCCAGCATCTCGTGCGTGAACTCGTGGCCGATGATCTCGACCTCCGGCCCGAAGACCTCGTTGCCGTGGGTGTGATCGAAATGGAAATGGGTGTTGACCAGATACCGCACCGGCTTGTCGGTCACCTGGGGAAGATCCGCCAGCAGCGCCCTGCCGGCCGTAGGCGTCAGATGGGAGTCGACGATCAGGACCTCGTTGTCGAGCACGACGACGGCGCCGTTCGACCCGACCGCGATCGAGCCCGAGCCGACGGCGTGCCAGATGCCCTGGCGAACCTCGGTGAAGGTGAAAGCCTCGCCCTCGACAGTTTCCCATTCGCCGTCGGCGGCCGGTGCCTGGAAGGCGAAGAGGAGCGCGTGAGCGACGGCGAGAAGGACGACGCAGGCTTGCTGGATCCGCATGGCGGCAACCCTAGCAGGCCTCTACCTGGTCCTACCGTCGCGACGCCGCTCGTCTCCTCGACAACGGCTGCTCCCCAGGCCGTCTTGCCGTCACCACTATGATTGGAGGCGCGAGCTCACCCGTGCCCATGTCCGACACCCTGCTACCAACCCTTCACCGGGCGTTCACAGTGCTGGTGCTCGTTCTCGGCGTGGTTCACATCGCGTTGACACCGGTCTTCTTCGACGAGCTCGCGATGCGGACGATGTGGTACGTCGCACAGGGTTTGATGGCGATATTCCTCGCCTTCCTCAACCTCGCCGCCGAGCGGGCAGGCTGGCGCGATCGGCTGGTCACGGCGTGCTGCCTATGGGCGAACGGACTCGCTCTCGCCTTCGTCGTCCTCTACGCGCAGGTCGACCGCGCGATACCCAGCTGGGTGGCCATCGCACTGATCGCCGGAGTCGCGGTGACGGCGCTCCGGCTCTCCCGGGCACCGCGGCCGCACTGACGATTCACGCTCTCCGGCAGGCCCGGGCTCGACGAATCGGATCGACTGTCAGGAGCACACACTCCCGCGGGACGCTGCGATACAGTCTCGTGCGGATCCGACCAACCGAGGAGATCGACATGCGTGGAACCATTGCCTCCGCAGTACTCGTCACGACCGCGATCGTCGCCGCGCTGCCCGCCTCCGGGAGCGGCAGCGTGGAAGAGAAGGGCACCGTGACGTTCGGTGAGGGAGCGGGGATGCTCAACAGGCTAGGGGGCGCAGCCACCGGGACGGGGCTGGTCACCAAGACGTTCATCGACGGTGACAGCAAACGCACCGAGGTGGGCGATACCGGTGTCTACGTGAACCTGGCCGAAGAGCGTGTCTGCGACCTCAACTACAAGAAGTCCCGGGCGACCTGCCAGACCTTCGCGGAGAAGCGCGAGCAGCTGGCCGCCATAAGCGACGTCACCGGCGGCCTGTTCGGTGGTTCCCGGGCGTCGGGACAGGACCCGCAGCCGACGGTGGAGTACGAGGCGAAGTTCGAGATCCAGGAGATCGGTCCGGACACCGTCAACGGACACAGCGCGACCCACTTCCGCTGGATCGCGACAGTCCATCCGAAGGGCATGACGATCGAGACCGGAGGGGGAGGCATCGTGACCACCGACCTCTGGATCGGTCCGGAGATCCCGGTGGTCCAGGAGATTCTCGAGTTCGATCGGCGCTACCTCGAGGCCATCGGACTCCCGGGTGGCGAGCAGGCGGCGCAGGTACTGAAGAGCTATCCGGCGCTCGCGGCCGCGATGGAGAGCTTCGAGGAGAACGCCGATCGGATGGAAGGTACGCCGGTCAAGACCCTGATGGTGCTCGAGACGGTGCGCGGCACGAATCCGCCCGCGGACTCCGGCGGTGACTCGGGGTCCCCTCTCGGCAAGCTGGGCTTCGGTCGCAAGAAGGACAATTCCGGCGGCGGCGATACCGCTCCCGATGTCCCGGTGGAGCGCCTGCGCTCGACGACCGAGATCCTGTCGACCGACGACTCGAGCGGCGGAGCCGCGATCCCCACTGGATTCAAGATCAAGGGCTGATCCGCTCCGGAGGCAGCCGGCCACGACCAGCCCCCCGAGTCTCTCGCGCAAAGGGTAGTCTCTCGCGAAAAGGGTGGCACCTCTCGGGTCGGCACTCATCGGATCGGGGCCGCCTACCGACTCACCATGCAGACCATCGATGTCCGCTGCCCCTACTGCGGCGAGGTCAACACGATCCAGGTCGAGTGGGGTGACACCGGTGTGATGACCCACGACTGCTGGGTGTGCTGTCGACCCATCGAGCTCGATATCCGGTGGGACGAGTGGGGCGACCCCCAGGTCTCCGCGCGTACAGACGACGGGTGACCTCGGAGGGACACGAGCCGAATGTCCTGACGGTGTCCTGACGCCGCCTTGATAGACGGGTGGGATGAGGTTTCTGGGAGTCACTCTCGTCCTCATCCTCTGCTGGGCGTCGGCATCCGCCGTACCGGCCGAGGAGGCTCCCGGCGACTGGGAAGATTTCGCCTCGCGACTCGCGGCCCTGAACGACGCCGTCGAGCAATTGGCGGCGAGTCTCGACCGGGCCGGAGTCCCACCGGCATCCCGGGAGACGGCACCTGACATCTTCGTCGATCTCGAGGTGCTGCATCGATGGTTCCATCGCGAGGAAGCGCGATCCTTCGAGCGGGAGGGTGCCAGCTCCGAGATCGTCGGCCACGGACTACGGCTCCATGCCACGGTCTCCCGACTGATCGGGCTCGAGCGAGCCGCGAACGCGGCTCGCCCGGCGGATCGGCGGCCCCGCGCGCCCACTACGACCGGGAGCATCGCCGGCACCGTGATCGAGGACGGAACGTTCGTGCCACTCGACGATGTCCTCGTCGAGATCTACGACGCGAGCGGCGATCTCGCCGGGTCCGGACTCACCGCCGCCGATGGAACCTACGGCGTCACCGGTCTCGCGACCGGCACCTACTTCGCCTGTACCGTCAACCAGGACGGATACTTCGACGAGCGCTACGACAACCAGCGCTACGCCAGCCTCTGCAGTCCCACCTCGGGAACTCCCATCCCGGTGACGGAGCCTCTGGAGACGGGCGGTATCGACTTCGGTTTGTCGAAAGGCGGGACCATCGCCGGCCTGGTCGAGAAGGAGGGAACATCGATTCCGCTCGAGGGGGTGCTGGTCGACGTCTACGACACTGTCGGTCGCCTGGTGAGCTCGGGCCTGACCGACGCCTCGGGAATCTACAGCTCGGGGGCTCTGGCGACCGGGTCCTACTACGCCTGCACCCTGAACACCCAGGGATACATCGACGAGACCTTCGACGACATCGTCGGCTGCGTCTCCACCCTCGGCACCGCCATTCCGGTGACCGAGCCGGCCGAAACGAGCGGAGTCGACTTCGAGCTCGCACCGGGCGGAACCATCACGGGTGACGTGACCCACAACGGCACGACGAACCCGCTCGCGGGTGTGATCATCGAGGTCTACGACGACGGCGGCACCCGCGTGGCCAGCGGAAGCTCCGCGGGGGACGGCAGCTTCAGCGTCGACGGACTGCCCTCGGGGACCTACTACGTCTGTACCTTCAACAACCTGGGATACCTCGACGAGACCTACGACGACATTCCCGGCTGCGTGACCACCTCGGGAACACCGGTCGGCGTCACGGCGCCCGCCGAGACGAGCGGCATCGACTTCGGCCTGGCGCCCGGCGGAGTGATCTCGGGAGCCGTCACCGAAGTCGGCACGGGGACTCCCCTCGCCACCGTCTTCATCGACGTTCACAACGCCGCCGGGGCCTTTCTCGCCTTCGACATCACCGGAGCCGACGGCAGCTTCGACGTCGGAGGGCTGCTGCCCGGTACCTACTTCGCGCGCACCTCCGTGTTGTCGGGCCTACACGCGGACGAGCTCTTCCACAACATCCCTTGTTCCGGCAGCTGCGTGGTGACCACGGGAACTCCGATCACGGTCATCGGCCCGGGCACACCGGCCCAGACCGACTTCGCCCTCAACTGGCTGACCGGGTGCAAGCCGGCCCTGGTGCTCGACGGCCCACCGGTCGACGACGTCGGCCTGGTTCTGGAAGGCTGCGACACCGTCACCGCGACCGGACCCTTCGGCGTCGAAGCGCCGGGCTCGATAACGGTCCGGGGCCGCGACGCCATCGTCCTCGACAACGGGTTCTTCGTCGCGACGGACGCCGCCTGCACCTTCGAGCTGACCGGGGCGGTCGAGAGTACAGAACACTAGCCGTCCGGCTACTCCTGAGTCGCCAGCACCGCGTCGGCGGCCTCTCGCACGCCGTCGGCCTTCGTCCGCGCCTCGGCGAGGAGTTCCTCCTGGCTGGTCGCGATCTCGATCGCCACCGCCTCGTCGGTCAGGGAGGGCAGGTTGATCCGTACGTTGAGCGCCGCCCCCTCGGCCGCCGCCAGGGCGCAGGCCCCCGCTACCGCGGCGTCCGAGACCGAGTTCGGATTGCCCTTCTCGGCGGCGATGAGCGCCAGATCGAGCGCTGCGATCGTGCGCTCGAGCACCGCGAGAGGGACGCGCGTCGCCTCCTGGTTCGCCGCCTCGATGGCGCGATCGCGGGCCGCGATCTCCTCGTCGGAGTTGCGGGGCAGCCGGCGCGCGGCGATCACCGCCGTGAACGCCTCGGTGTCGGCGTCGACCGCCTCGGTGAACCAGTCCTTGAGCGCCTGCGCCCGGCGGCCGACGTCGCGCATCGTCGGGCGGACCTCTTCGAGCCCCACCTTCGACCAGGTGAGTGCCGCGACCATCGCCGTCAGAGCCGCCGAGAGCGAGCCGCAGTACGCCGCGACGCTGCCGCCGCCCGGTGCGGGTGAGTCCGACGACAGCTCGTCGGCGAACTCCATCAGCGTCATCGTCTTCAGGCCGGTCGGCGCGCCGCGATACTTGTACTCGATGATCCTCTCGGCGGGATCGAAGGGAGAGAGATCGTCGAGGCCCATCGAGAGCACGGCGGTGTGAACGCGCTCGCTCTCGGAGACACCGTCGGTCGCCCCCTGGCGCTCCAGGTAGTGATCTCCCGCGGCCAGCATCGCCGACAGGGGGACGAGCCCTACCAGCTCACTTCCAGTGACCCGCATGCCGAGCTTCTCCGCTTCTTCGCGGCAGGCGTCGAAGACCTCGTGCATCGGCGTCGTCTCGAGGTCCATGATGTTGAACGAGACCTGGGCGCGCCCGTACTCGTCGATGTACCAGCCGCCACCCTGGAGGGCCTTGAAACGACCCGGCACCCGCAGGCCCACGCCGTTCTCGTCACGCAGAATCGTGCCCGCCTCGTCGCGCTTCAGCTTGCCGGTCTCGCGCAGCTCCAGGGCGATCTTGTTGGCCAGCTTCCTGGATCGCGTGTTGACATTGACGTTCCACGCGATGAGGAACTCGCGGGCGCCGATCGCGGTGGCCCCGGACCGCGGCACGAACCGCGCCGGGCCGAAATCGGGCGCGAACTCGGGGTCCGCCAGCTTGCGCTCCAGCGCTTCGTACTCTCCCTGGCGGATGTCGGGAAGACGCACCCGCTCGGGACGCGAGGCGGCGTGCGCATAGAGAAACACCGGGATGCCGAGCTCCTCGCCGACCCGCTCGCCGAGCCTCTTCGAGATCTCGACGCAGTCCTCGATCGTCGCTCCCCGCACCGGAACGAAGGGACAGACGTCGGTCGCCCCCATGCGAGCGTGCTCGCCCTCGTGCTTGGACATGTCGATGAGCTCCGCCGCCTTGGCGATAGCCCGGAAGGCCGCTTCCTCGACCGCTTCCGGCGGCCCGACGAAGGTGACGACCGTCCGGTTCGTCGCCACGCCCGGATCGACGTCCAGCAGCATCGCGCCGTCGGTGGCGGAGATCTCGGCCGTGATCGCGTCGATCAACCCCTGATCCCGGCCTTCGCTGAAATTGGGCACACACTCGATCAGTTTCATCGTGTCTCCTCCTACCGAGGCGGCGGCCTCGAAAGACACGGGATCTTACATTGCCCGGCGTAGCGGACCGACGGCCAGAAACTCGGTTCATGATCGGAGCCTCCATCCGGCAGACGTCCCGGCGCCTCGCTCTGCGACAATGGCCGACTGAAGACCACACCGCGACGATCACACAATGATCAGACCCTACGCCCCCGAAGATCTCGACCAGCTCCTGGACGTCTGGCTCGAGGCTTCCCGTCTCGCGCATCCCTTCCTCGACGAGTCCTTCCTCGAACGCGAGCGCGATCAGATCGCCAACGTTCACCTGGCCAGTGCCGAGACCTGGGTGTGGGATCACGATGGCGAAGTCGTCGGTTTCATCGCGCTCATCGAGAACGAGGTCGGTGGCCTCTTCGTTCTCCCCTCGTCTCACGGACGCGGTATCGGGCGAGCCCTGATGGACCACGCGGGCGCCCGGCTCGGAGCACTCGAGCTCTCGGTCTTCGAAGCCAACTCGATCGGTCGAGGCTTCTACGAGGCCTACGGCTTCCGTCTCGCCGGCCGCCGAATCCACGAACCGACCGGTCAGAGCGAGCTGCGGATGCGATGGACAGCCTCCGGTGGATCGGAGAGCGAGTAGCGGCGAGCGACGCCACCCAGCCTCAGGCGTCCGCAGGAGTCGATTCGTCGGCTGAGTCCCGCGTCGCCATGAGCACCGCCACCAGCTTGACGGTCTGGGACGCCACCCACTGGGCGGCGAAGAACAACGGGAGGCTGCCGAGCGACAGCGCCACGATCACCGCATCGGTGACCGAATAGAGGGCCCAGGTGGTGAGACCTGCCGCGCGACCATGCGGCGCGACCCGTCGACGCAACCCGCGTCCGATGAGATAGAAGACGGGTCCGCCCACGGCGATCGACAGCCAGGGTCCACTGCGCTCGGCGAAAGCCGCGTACTCGCTGTTCTCGAGTCCCGGCGCGATGGCGACCGAGTAGAAGAAGACGAGCAGGACGAGGGCGCCGACAAGGGCGATGTGAGCCAGCCACCACATCGCGATGACCCACAGAGCGGTTCTCGTGCGTGTCGTGCTCGCCTGTATTTCGGAGTCTCCCTTCTCAGCGGACGGATGCGATCTGTTGGCCGCAGCGGCATCGTCAGATCGTGCTGAGAGCGTACGTGCACGGGCCGCTTGTTTCTTGACGTTTCTTGCGGGCGCGGCGTTATGCTGACCCGGTGAGAGATGCCAGGGGTCCGCTGCTCCCGATCCTGATCTACATCCAGACCCACCTGGAGGCCGACCTGTCGCTCGCGGCGCTGGCGGCACGGGCCGAGCTCTCGCCCTGGCACTTCCACCGTCGCTTCAGGGACGAGATCGGTGAGACGCCTCGTCAGTACGTCGAGCGCCTGCGCCTGGAGCAGGCCGCCCTGCGGCTGTGGCTGTTGCGCTCGTCCGTGCTCGACGTGGCGATATCGCTGGGCTTCGAAAGCCACGAGACGTTCACCCGCGCCTTCCGCCGACGCTACGGCATCGTGCCGAGCGCGGTTCGCGACCAAGGGATCGACGTCCTGCTGCGAACCGACCAACGCGAGTCAGCCGCCAGCGCCATCGACCCAGGGCCCGGCTACCACCTCTCGTCGACTCGCCTCGTGACACTGGAGCCCATGCACCTCGCCTTCCTGCGTCATGTCGGTCCGTACGAGGATGTGCCCGATTCTCTCTTCGCGGATCTGGCGAGCTGGGTCCAGGAGAACGGATTGAGCGGCAGGCCGTTCATGGGCATAGGGCACGACGCGCCGGGCCTGACGCCCCCGAAGAAGTTACGGTTCGACGCCGCGGTCAAGATCGACACAGCCCTCGAACCGGCGGGTCCGGTCGGCTATCAGACACTCGATGTCGGGCGCTGTGCCGTGACCACTCACGTCGGCAGCTACACAACGCTGTCATCCGCCTATCGAGTCCTGTTCGACCGCGTCTCGGCCTTGCGCGGCTTCGGCTTCAAGGGTCCTCCGGCTGTCGAGATCTACCACGAGAGCCGGATCGACACGAGCCTCAGCCTCAACCACACCGACATCTACCTGCCTGTCGTCAGAGAGCCGCACTCCCGATCGGCACCGAAGAGCTAGTCCCTCGAGGCGCGGCCGGCGCCCTATACTCTCGCTATGACGAACCGAAACCGCGACAGGCCCGGCATTCATACTTCCGTAGCACTCTGCTTCGCACTCGCGCTCCTGCTGGTCGGCTGCGGCGCCAACGACAGCGGCACCGTCGAGAACCCCCACGACGAGGATCCCGTCAACGTCGCTCCCCAGGGGGCGGCAGACGGCGGTGGCTCCTCCGGCACCGATGCCTCGACGTCGGAGGGCGGGAAGATCGGGGTTCCTTTGGCTCCGTCGGCCGACGCGGTGTCCACCATGGAGGCGGGACCGATGACGGTCGTCCAGTTCATCGTTCCTCTCGATGACCGGCAGGCGACGATCTCCTTCTACGACGAGTGGACGGGCAGCCAGGCCGCGGAGTATCAGCGCACCGAGTCACCGAGCGGTGGCGTGTCGTGGCAGAACGCCCCGGCTGCCGGCGACGACAAGCACATCATCGCTGTCCTCTCGCCCCTCGAGGGCGACGACTTCGTGACCGTCACGCTGACAGTGGGCCCGGCCGAGTAGCGCGCAGCCGCCGGAACGAATCGCCCGCCTGTTAGGGCGCCGCGATTTCGGTCCCTCTAGCTCCGAGACGACGGAGCCTCGGGAAGCGGCTCGCCGCCGAGCCGTCGACCCCAAGGATTCGAAAGATCGACGGAGCCGCAACGTAGTATCTACGATGCGCTCTGAAACCCACCTGGAGGCGGACCCGTAGGTCCAAGTCTCGAAGGAGGTCGAAGCATGGCTGCAATCGACGATTCAAAGCTCACGCTCCGTCTCTGGCCCGGCATCGCGTTCGCGGCTCTCTTTCTGCTCGCCCGCTTCGTCTACCCGGTGGTGTCTCCCGGCCAGGCCTTCTACGGCTTCATCGCCTCGATGGCCGCCTGCCTGCTGACCCTGCTCTGGTGGGTCTTCGCCAGCAGGGTGCCATGGGTGGAGCGGCTCGTCGCGATCGCGCTCGCGGCGCTCCTCGTGGTGGCTTTCAGGCCATTGCTGCACGAGTCCATCGCGACCGGCGCGATGGGGTTCCTCTACTTCATCCTGGTCGTTCAGGCTCTCTGCATGGCTCTCGTCGTGGGTGCCGTGCTGGGAAACGGGCGACCGGCACGCGGGCGCCGAACCGCGGTGGCGGCGGCCCTTCTCGTCGCCGCCGGCGGCTGGCTGCTGGTGCGCACGGAGGGCTTCACCAACGCCGGCGACTCGACCTTCGCCTGGAGATGGTCCTCCACCGCCGAGCAGGAGATGCTCGAAGCCGAGGAGGCCGAGGGAACCGCCGCTGCCCTGTCTATCGCCACCTTGACCGACGAAGCCGAGTGGCCGGGCTTCCGCGGCCCCCTGCGCGACGGCAAGGTGGCCGGTGTCCGCATCGAGACCGACTGGGAAGCGTCGCCACCGGTCGAGATCTGGCGCCGGGCGGTCGGGCCGGGTTGGTCGTCCTTCGCGGTTCACGGGGACGTCTTCTTCACCCAGGAGCAGCGCGGTGACGAGGAGACCGTGAGCGCCTACCGGTTGTCGACGGGAGAGCCGCTCTGGAGACACGGTGATCCGGTCAGGTTCTGGGAATCGAACGCCGGCGCCGGCCCGAGAGGCACGCCGACCCTCCACGAGGGACGCGTCTACAGCTTCGGGGCCACGGGCATCCTCAACGCGCTCGACGAAGCGGACGGTTCGATCATCTGGTCCGCCGACGTGGCCGCCGACACCGGCATCGAGACCCCCATGTGGGGCTTCTCGAGCTCGCCGCTGATCGTCGACGACCTGGTCATCGTGGCGGCGGTGGGCAAGCTGGCGGCCTACGAGCTGGCCACGGGAGAGCCTCGCTGGTTCGGGCCCGACGGCGGCGACGGCTACAGCTCGCCCCACTTCGTCGACCTGGAGGGCGCCCCGCAGGTGGTACTGATGAGCATGGACGGCGCACTCGCCATCGCCCCCGAGGACGGCGACGTCATCTGGAAGTACGAATGGAAGACCGGAACCCGTATCGTGCAGCCCGCCATCCTCGGTGACGGCGAGGTTCTGATGAGCCAGGGCAACACCACCGGGCTGCGTCGCGTCGCCATCTCGAGGTCTGAGAACCTGACCGCCAGCCCCGAGCTGCGCGGCTCGTCCGGCTGGACCACGGAAGAGCGATGGACCACCAACCGCCTCAAGCCGTTCTTCAGCGACTTCGTCGTCCACGACGGGCATGCCTACGGCTTCGACGGCAACATCATGGCCGCCGTCGACGTCGAGACCGGCGAGCGCGCCTGGAAGGGCGGACGCTACGGCAGCGGCCAGCTGCTGCTGCTCGAGGATCAGGACGTGCTGCTGGTGGTCTCCGAGAAGGGCGGCCTGGCGCTGGTCTCGGCGACTCCGGAGAAGTTCACCGAGCTGGCGAGCCTGCCGGCGGTCGAGGGCAAGACCTGGAACCACCCGGTCGTCGTTGGCGACATGCTGCTGTTGCGCAACGACCGCGAGATGGTGGCGTTCCGGCTCGCCCTCGAAGGCCGTTAGGCCTCTCCCGAGGACCAGACCGCCTCATCGACGGGTCGAGCCCCTCCTGCGGAGGCACTCTAGAGCTCGGAGTGCACCCGGATATCTGCGCGTTGAGCACCTTTTCTCGACCAATTTGGCGATTTCGGGTTGATTTTCGGCTCCTTGTCCACTAATTTCTGCCGAACGTCCACTTTCGGAGGGTCACCGTGACAACTCGAGCCGAGATTCTGAAGATCGCCAAGAAGGAAAACGTCCGCTTCCTGCGCCTCCAGTTCACCGACATTCTCGGCGTTCTGAAGAACGTCGAGGTTCCGGCGAGCCAGTTCGGCAAGGGGCTCGATGGGGAGATCATGTTCGACGGCTCGTCGATCGAGGGCTTCGTGCGCATCGAGGAGTCCGACATGCTCCTGGTGCCCGACCTCGACACCTTCACGGTGAACCCGTGGGCCAACGCCGACGGCTCGCGAGTCGCCCGTCTGATCTGCGACATTCACCGGCCCGACGGGACCCCGTTCGAGGGCTGCCCCCGAGGAGCGCTGAAGCGCCAGATGGCGATCGCCAAGAGGAAGGGTTTCACCATGGTGGCCGGCCCCGAGGCCGAGTTCTTCCTCTTCCAGAAGGACGACAACGGCAACACCATCGTGGAGACGCACGACGTCGGTGGATACTTCGATCTGACGCCCGTGGACAAGGGAGAGGACTGCCGTCGCGACATCGTCGTCGTGCTCGAGGCGATGGGCTTCGAGGTCGAGGCGGCCCATCACGAGGTGGCACCGGGTCAGCACGAGGTGGACTTCAAGTACGCCGAAGCGGTCGACTGCGCCGACAAGGTGGCGACCTTCAAATTCGTCGTCCGCCGCGTCGCGCAGGACCACGGCCTCCACGCCACCTTCATGCCCAAGCCGCTCTTCGGCGTCAACGGCTCGGGAATGCACGTCAACCAGAGTCTGCTCAAGAAGGACGGCAAGAACGCCTTCTACGCCCCGAGGAAGCCCTGGCAGCTCTCGAACACCGCGCTGGCCTACGTCGGCGGCATCCTCAAGCACGCCAAGGCCTTCGTCGCCATCACCAACCCGCTGGTCAACTCCTACAAGCGCCTGGTGCCCGGCTACGAGGCACCGACAAATATCGCCTGGTCGGAGAAGAATCGCTCACCGCTGGTGCGCATCCCCGCCAAGCGCGGCATGTCGACCCGCTGCGAGGTGCGTGTGCCCGATCCGGCATGCAACCCTTACCTGGCCTTCACCACCATGCTGGCCGCGGGTCTCGACGGCATCGAGAACGAGCTCAATCCCGGCGAGCCGGTCAACAAGAACATCTTCTCGATGAGCCAGCGAGAGAAGCGTCGTCACAAGATCGACGAGCTGCCACCCGACCTCTCCGCGGCCCTGGATCACCTGGAGAAGGACGCCGTCCTCAAGGAGGCGCTCGGCGAGCACATCTTCGAGCACTTCCTCCGCGCCAAGCGCCAGGAATGGCACGACTACGTGTCCCATGTCCATCCCTGGGAGCAGGAGCGCTACCTGCACCAGCACTAGGTCCCTCGACCTCAGCGGAGTCCCGGCCTGTTGGGAGATCGGTCCGAGGGCGGCTCAGCCAACGGGCTTCGTATCCACGTCGCCCTTGACTGGGCCACCCGTGGTTGGGCCGTCCGTAGTCGGGCCGACTCCGACATCCCAAAGCCAACTGGTCTCGACCTGGGACTCGATTCCCGTGTCGCGGGTCGTATCCTCCGAAGTCACCCTCGCGAAGACGCGCCTCCTCGAAGGCTCGGTACACCTGATCCATCTCTACGGGTCGCTCGCCGTCGCGGCTCGCCTGCCTCGCCGCGTCGGCGAACTCACTGTAGGCGCCCTCTTCCCCGACCGACACCGCCGGCCCACCGACGACGATCACGAATCGCGGCTCTCCGCCGGCGGCTTCCAGCAGTGAAGCGACCCAGCCTCCCTGGCTGAAGGCCGAGACGCCGATGCGATGCGGATCGATGTCCTCCCGACTGGCGAGGTAGCTCATCGCGGCGGAGGCGTCACTCGCCAGGAGGCGCAGGCGGGCTAGCTGAGCCCGCGGGTCGGCGTCGTCCAGAGGCTCGAAGACCCCCTCGGAGTCGCGCACTCCCCGCTTGTCCCAGGCCAGGAATGCGACCCCCTCCCTGGTGAAGTGGAAGGGCACCGGATCGGGATCGAGCTGCAGGTCCCGAATGCTCCGCCCCGAGCCCGGGATGAAGACGACCGCAGGATGCGGCCCCCCCTCGACGGGGAGCCAGAGACGCCCGGCCAGTTGGATCCCGCCGCTCTCGAACACCACCTCTTCGACCCTCGCCCGAGTCTCGGTCGCCGGCTCCCGAGCCCCAACGGCACCGGCGAGCAAAAAACTGAACAATGCCAATGCGAATATCCTCATGTCTCGTCTCCCAGGTCCGTCCCGGTGTCGTCGCTTCCAGGGAACCCTCCGACCCCCGTTTCGAGTCGCCAGTCAACCCGAGCAGTGAGCGAGAAGTCCTCACCGGAACCTCACGGAGCTCCCTGGATACAGACATCGAGTCCGAGGTGAGCCAGCGGCCCCCGGTCGCGAGGGATTCAGGCGGCGAGGTTCGGCGCTTCGCCGAACCCGGTCGAATGAAGAGCAACCGCTCCGGGGATGTCCCGTGCCCTCGCGAACACGGCCCGGGGCGAACCTGGACCCGCGAAGGACCTAAGACTCGGGAAGCCTGCCGGCGCCGACCTCTGTCGGCGTGAAGTACAGCCGGCGAACCTGACCCGTGGCCCCGAGGCTTCCCAGGTCGGTGCCGTTCCAGATGACGGTCAACCCGCCAGCGTTCCCGACCATGAGCTGGGCAGAGTGCTGTCCCTCGAAACGCCGGGACCGTCCGGCGGCGAGCAGGGTGGCGAGGACTTCCCTTCCATCGATCGATACCTGAATCCAGACGTCCTCGGTCGCCCGCAGCTCGAGACCGAGCGGCACGGTCTGGGTCGAGGTCTGGGTCTCCGAGACCGACTGGGTAGCGTCTTCCCGGACCGGCGGACCCGCTGATTCGGGCTCCAGCGCCACGTCCGGCTCTCCGAGGCCGGGCGATTCCTGGACGGACACATTCTGGACGGGCTCATCTTGGACGGGCACTTCCTGGACGGGCATTTCCCGGACGGGCACTTCCTGGACGGGCACTTCCTGGACGGGCGCATCCTGGATGAACTCGTCCTGGACGGGATCATCGGGGACGGGCTCGGGCTCGGGGAGGATCCGCTCCGGCCCCTCCGCGGCCGTCGGAGCTTCGACAGCCGGATCCACAGCGGAAAGCCGCGGCCACAGGACCACGGTCAGAACGGCCAGCAGACCGATCGCGGCGGCAGCCCAGACAACCGGCCTGCGGTGCCACGGAGCTCGGGTCGGAGGCTCCTCTTCCGGTTCGGGAGCCGGCGCAGATGAACCCTTGGCGTCCACCATCGAGGTCCAGGCGGCCTCGAGCATGTCGTCTGCCCGCTCGAACCCCTCGTCGCTGGTGACGACACCGGAGGTCAAGGAAAGAGAGAGCTCCTCGCCGGAGACCAGGAGGGGCTTGGCCAGGAATCGCTCGATGCGGCGCGCCACCAGATCGGCGTCCTCGGCCCGGCGCAGGCGGTCGAGCACGACGCAGAACTTGTCGCCCGTCGCGCGCGCCATCAGGTCGCCTGGTCGGAGATTCTGAGCCAGACGATCGGCCACCATGCGCAGTGCTTCATTGCCCGACGCCCAGCCGTAGCGAACGTTGACCAGAGTGAACTGATTGATACCGAAGAGCAGAACTGCGAAGGGCGTATCGTCGCCCTGCTCCACCCTTTGAAGGAGTCTCGACACCCGATCGGTCAGAGCGTCGTAGTCCAGGAGCCCAGTCAGCAGGTCGAATCGGGCGTAGACCTCGCCCACCGTGAGGGCGCGCAACATGACATAGCGCTCTTCCGCCTGAGAGCCGAGGGCATTGGGCAGCAGGTAGCACTTGCGCCAGGTGTCTCCCGGCTCGTGAAATCGCACCGTGTGTCCGCCCGGCACGCCACCCAGGCCAATCTCGAGAACGATCTCGCGAAGATGGGCGATATCGTCCGGATGTACGTGCTCTCCGATCT
The DNA here is from genome assembly GCA_965223875.1 of Candidatus Multivoradales bacterium. Lineage (GTDB taxonomy): Bacteria > Acidobacteriota > Thermoanaerobaculia > Multivoradales > JAHEKO01 > CBDCXS01. The sequence continues at coordinate 2,820,456 of OZ245024.1, forward strand.
CCTCGCCGAGGAGCTCCTGTTTCGACTTCCCGACGACCCGGCGGAAGGCCGGATTGGCGTAAACGATCCGGCTAGCCGCATCCAGTACGAGGATCGGCTCAGGATCGGTTTCGAGGAGAGTCCGGAAGTCCTGTGGCTGGAGCTCCTGAACGGCTGTGTCGGTGCCTCCCCGCCCCGGTGACGCCGGACTTCGCTCGGACTCGAGCTCGTGCCCGCCGTCGCGGGTGACCCGCTCGACGCTCACGCCTTCCGGAATCAGTACCTCGAGAAGGTCGGTTCCATTGCTCGCCAGGTCTCCCGGCTCCGTCGGCTCGAACTCGAAGCGGCCCTCATCCCAATGCATCATCTCGGTGACGATCGACTGGGTCCGTTCCCTGAGCAGGTCTCGCAGGGCATCACCGGAGACCACGCCCATGTCGAGCAGGACCCCTCCGAGGCCAGCGCCGTCTGCACGCTCTCGCTGCCGCGCCAGAGCCACGGAGAGCTCATCCTCGGTGACCAGCTTACGCTCCACGAGAAGGCTACCGATCCCCTCGCTCACGGAGGTAGAGGTCGCACCGACGATTCTCCCCTGACGCAGCAGGAGCAGTCCCTTCTCATCGAAATGAGTCAGGGACAGCTTGCCCGTTCTCTGGAGGCTCCCCAGCGTCTGCAGGAATTCCGCAAGCGGGAAATGGTCCAGATGGCCGGATATCGTGGAAATGGATCCTTCGACCGGAGCTGGAAAGGACACTCACTGTCTCCTTCAAAAGTCTTTCGACTCGCGAGTTGACTGTCACCCTAGCCCGGACGACCGCGAGCCGTCAGTAGCCGGCATCACTCGGCAGGCAGCGCGGCACCCGGTCCGGTCAAGACACTCAACGACGTGACCGCAGAGGCATCGCGTCCATGAACGAGTGGATACCCCCTGCCCGGTGGCGGCGTTCCTCGGCCAGCACCGGATCGTTTCGTGCCGCGGCGCCCGTCGTCTTGTTCACGTCCAGAAGGACTGGCTCTCCGGCTCCCGGGCCCAGAGCCGGAGAAAAGCGGCCACGGGCGTTCCCTCCACGACGTCGGCGATGGCGATCCGACCACCCGGAGTGAGCACCCGGTGGGCCTCCCGGATCAGCGCTCGCTTGGACTCCAGATGGTGCATGCCGGCCAGGCTCGCGAAGCGATCGACGCTGGCCGTAGCGAGGGCGAGTGGCGCCAGCTTCGACACGATCCGGGGAAAGATCGGATCGACGCCGGCGACGAACGCGGGCGACGGCTCGATGCAGACGATGTTCCGGGCCGGCACGGAGGCAACGAGCCCCTCGGCCAGATAGCCACCGCGCCGGAACGTCGCAGATCCTGTGACTCACGCTCGGCGCCTGCCGGTCGATCAGGAGCTGGCGCTCGGCACTCCGCGCTGTCGGGCACAGCCGCGAGGCGGCGTTGTAGGAGCCGCCCCGTGCCTCGAAGATGGACTCGTAGCTGCGCATGCCGATGTCGCCGCGTCTGCCACCGCCGAAATCGGAATCCGAGTCTAGTCGCTGGCCGCCTCAGGGCCCGAGCCAGCGACGTCGTCCGACCGCGATCCAGGCGGCGTAGGCGGCAAGAGCGGCCATCACCGCAAGAGCGAATAGAGAGGTCCCGAAGTATGGCGCCGACGGGTCATCCGTGAGGGGAGAGGTCCAGAAGAGAAGGTCGTTGAACACCACCACGGTCACGGCGAGAAGTCCGAAACGGACGAGGATCAGGCAGAAGAGCGTCGCCGAAAGAAGGCCGACCGTGATCCCGAGCCAGTGATAGTCGGTGAAGTGGACCGTCCAGTGGTTGAGAGCGATGAACACGACGAGCACGGACAGAGCCAGCCACCGCTTGCGGAACAGAGCGAGGAGGACGATCAGAAGGGCGAGTATGCTCAGGGCGGCCCATACGCCGCCCATGAGGGCCGCACCGACCTGGGCGGCGGCGTCGCGAGCACCGAGAAGGGGGTCGGCTGAGGGCGCGAAGAACGTCCATGCCCGGTGCGGGATGGGAATCGGTGGAGAGGGCCATGAGAGCCAGCGCGGAACCAGGAAGTAGAGAAGGCCGATCGGGGCCGACAGAGCGGAGATGGTGAGAGCGAACAAGAGATCGCGCCCGACCAGGGGGTCGCCTAGTCGACCCTCGAGCAGCCGGCTCCACGACACCAGGGTCCGCGGCCAGACGCGGCGGGCGTGAGGCTCGATGGCGACATAGAGGATCCAGGCGGCGGCGCTCACGAAGAGACTTCGTGCCAGTGCGCCGGCGAGCAGATCGAGCTCGCTCCAGAGCTCGGGTACGTGATGGCCGGCGAGCACCCACCAGCCGAGCCGGACGACGAAGACGAACGTCGCCAGTCGCGCCGCTCCGCGCCGGTCTCCCCGTCCCGAACGGAGGTTTCGAAGCGCCAGAAGCCCCGGAACCACAAAGATCGACAGAATGAACGCGGCCCAGAGTATCCTCTTCAGGAGCCCGTCTTCTTGCACCCGCTTTCCTTCGGTCGAACCTGCCGCTCGGGCCGGCCGCTCCCCGTACGATCGGAACGGGTAGACACACTCGAAGAAGACGGGCCGGCTCCCGAGAAAGGCCGTTTCGACCCGGATTTCGTGGCCTCCCGCGTCCTCCAGGTGCCCGATCCAGGCGAGCCGCTGTTCGGCGTACACCGGGAGCCTCCCGACGGGGACCGTCGGCTGGAACGTCGTGATGTCGAGGCCGGCTGCCTGAAAGAGCTTCGTCGCGTCTGCCACACCGCCCGGGTCCGGGGCCGGTCCAGTCCTCCCGCTGACGACCCTCAGGTAGCGGAGATGGCTCCGAAGATCCGTGATGACGAGAGCATCACCTTCCCGGGCCGGGGGATCGTGCGAGCTGCCGTATCCCGGGAGGTCGTACCTCACTTGTCCTGTCCACCCGAGGGGGACCAGGTTGTGAGGGCTCTGACGATAGACGAACCGCAGAGCCAGCTGATCGGGCTCTTCGAGCGGCCGCCACCTATCCGCCGACGCATCGGTGCGCTCGAGATGCTCCATGTAGCCCTGATCCATGACGAAACGCCAGTCGGCGTCCAAGGGGTCGGAGTACCCGATCTCGACCAGGAGCTCACGGGCATCGCTGGCGAGAGCCGCGGCCGGTTTGTTCCAAGACACGAGACCGACCAGCGACTCCTTCGGTGTCCAGTGGGCCTTGAAGAGGAGGCCGGCCACGACCGCCGCCATGCAGAAGAGTGCCGTGCGAGAACTGACAACTCCCTCCGGGCCGGCGGCCGCCACGAGCTCTGGTGAGGGCGTCTCCCCTGCCTCCAGGGCGACCGCCAGCGGGTCACCCCCGGGCAGTGCCGCCGCGACGGCTCTCGCCGAGACCGGCCGGTCAGCGGGGTCCGCTTCCAGGCAGCGGAGAATCACACGTTCGATCGCCGGGTCCAGACCCTCCACCCAGCTCGACGGCGTGGGCGGAGCCTTCGCCCTCTGAACCTCGAGAAGCTCGGCCCTCGACTCGCCCACGTAGGGCCGACGACCGGTGAACAGCTCGTAGAGCAGGAGTCCGAGCGCGTAGAGATCACTCTGGATCGAGACGCCCTCGCCCGCCAGTTGCTCGGGAGCCATGTAGGCCGGCGTTCCGGCCATCGCCTCCTCGGCCCGGATCTCCTCGGTGAACCCAGCCAGGCCGAAGTCGGTGATCCGCACTCGGCCACGCTCGTCGAGCATCACGTTGGCCGGTTTGAGGTCGCGATGCAGGATCCCCTGCTCGTGGGCGGCGGCCAGCCCGGCGCAGAGCTGCTGCGAGATCTGGGCTGCCTTCTCCTTCGGTAGGCGGCCGATCCGCTTGAGCAGGCCGGCGAGGTCTTCTCCTTCGATGAGCTCCATCGACAGGAAGAGCTGGCCCTGGGCCTCACCGACGTCGTAGACCCTGCAGACGTTGGGGTGGGCGACTTGCCGAGCGGTCTTGATCTCCGCCAGAAGGCGCTCGTTGAGGCGCTCGTCCGAACCGAGCTCCTCGGGCAGGAACTTGAGAGCGACGGCCTGACCCAGTTTCAGATCGTCGGCACGGAAGACCTCACCCATGCCCCCGCGCCCCAGGAGCGTAGCGATCCGGTACCGACCCGAGAGGACGGTCCCGGGCAGGAATCGCATCGCCTCCGGGCCAGGCGGGGGCGTCGCTCGGACGCCGGCTCTCCCGGCGGCTCCGGCTACCTCGATCTCCTCCACCAGTGTGGCGAGATATTCCGCGGCCGGCGAATCGAGCAGGCCCTGCCCTTCATTGTTGGCGAGCAGCGCCTGGATCTGATCGCGGAGAGTCGGGTCCTTCACGCCGAGCTCCCCGAGTCGCTCGGCGCGTTCGCCGTCCGGGAGCTCCAGGAGCTCATCGAGGATTGCCGCGATCCTCTGCCAGCGTTCCGGCGTCAGCTCGTCAGCCATGGCTAGCTCGGATCTGCCCGTTCGGATTCTTCAGTTCAGGCTTCCCCAGTTCGGAGTTACCCGTTTCGGACCTACCAGTCGATCTTCGTCGTGTGCCAGACATTCTAAAGGGGATCTGGAAGGCGCCCGTTGGTGACTCCCTCGGACCGGGTCCCCACCGGTTTGATCGATCGGGATCCTCGGCGCCCCTACCCGAAGACACGGAATCGCCGCGCTTGGCGGACCATCGCCGGTGCAACGGACCCCGCCGGGGAGATCGATGACCCCTGAGGCTCCGGGATTGCGTGTCTACAGGTAGGAGAGCCACGAGCACCCCGACGTCAGGGGCGATTCCCTGAAGAAGGTACACCATGAAGCCGCACAGCACGATCCGCCTCCACCTGCTTCTGGCCGCCGGCCTGCTCACACCACCGCTCGTGCAGGCGCAGGCCGGCGTCCCAGTCGGGGTTTCGCCCGGCGACGAGGTGGAGCAGACTCAGGTCGAGCATCGCTGTCCGACATTCAGCTGGAGCGGAGTGGCGGCGGCCGAGCGCTACGAGCTCGCGACCTTCCAATGGCGTCCTACCCTGCCGGAGGACGCGGAGCAGGAGGACCAGCTCGGTGCGGACGGCGGCGTCTGGCAGCCGGTCGTGCGGGCCCAGGTGCCCGGAGACGCCAGGTCATGGACGCCCTCGGTGGGTCGCTGTCTGGAGCTCGGGGGGCGTTACGCCTGGTCGGTGCGCGCCTGGGGTGAGTCGTGGCAGAGCGAGTGGTCCCGGCCTCGACTCTTTTCGGTGATGGCGGCGCCTTCAGTCGACGCGGTGCGCGAGGCGCTGGCCGTGCTGAGAGCCTACGTCGCCACCAGCGACCGGCAGGGGCCGGAAACGCTCGCCGAGCCGTCGGGCTCGCGAGGGGCCGGAACGCCCGCCCCGACAGGAGTGCGGACTCCCACGGGAAGACCCACCCCCGCAGGAAGCTCCGCGGCAGCGGGTCCCCCGTCCCTCGGAGGCACCGCGGCCATCAGCGCGAGCCTCGAAACCGCCCTGGGCGACGCCTCGGGACTGATCGCGCAGACGGCCTCGGCCGAGGGTGCCGGTGCCGTCCTGGGTAACAGTGCCGCCGGCCCGGATCTCTTTCTGGACGGTACGGCCGACGGAGAGACGGGAACAGCCCTGAAACAGGGGAGCCTCGACCGCTCCTCGGGCGGCGCCGAGATCTTCGATGTCGGCAACTCCGGCGCCGGCTCGATGACCCTGACTGTGGACGGGGTCGAGGTCGTGACCACCGCGACGGACCAGGACACTCTCGCCGCCCTGTCGTGCGCCAACGGTCAGGTGGCCAAGTGGATCCAGGCGAATGGCCGGTGGGAATGCCGGCAGGACAGCGGCACGACCTACAGCGCCGGCAATCAGCTCCAGCTGTCCGGGACGACGTTCGACGTGCTGGAGGGCTCGGGCTCGGGACTGGACGCGGATCGGCTGGACAACCTCGATTCCACGGCCTTCATGGCGGCAGGCACCGACAACTGGGTCGACACCGGCGGCGACACCATGACCGGAACCCTGGTGCTGAACCCGGCGGGTGGCAACTCCATCACCACGGGAGCGGACATCGAGCTGGGGAACGGCGACCTGCGCAAGGGCGGTCTGCTCTTTCTCCACGACAACGGCACGTCGAATACGGCCGCTGGTCTGAGCGCCCTGTCGGCCAACACCACGGGGCTCGGCAACACCGCCGTCGGAGCCTCCGCACTCCTGTCCAACACCACCGGCTCGAGCAACACCGCCAGCGGTCATTGGGCACTGCGCGACAACGCGGCCGGCTCCTGGAACACCGCCAGCGGCGCCCTGGCGCTGCGGAGCAACACTTCCGGTCTGCGCAATACAGCCAGCGGTCACTGGGCTCTGCGCGACAACTCGGCCGGAGGCGACAACACCGCCAGCGGTGCCCACGCGCTGCAGAGCAACACCACCGGCGACTGGAACACGGCCAGCGGCGCCTACGCGCTCGAGAGCAACACGACCGGGCTCAGCAACACCGCCGGTGGCGCTTTCGCGCTGCGGAACAACACCACCGGAATCAACAACACCGCCACGGGTACCTCGGCACTGCGCGACAACACCACTGGAGAGCGCAACACCGCCAGTGGCGTCTGGGCGCTGATCAACAACACCGCCGGAGACGACAACACCGCCAGCGGCGTCTTCGCGCTGCAAAGCAACACCGAGGGCTATCAGAACACCGCGGTCGGCGTCGACTCCATGAAGCTGAACAGCGACGGCAACCGCAATACGGCGGTGGGGTTCCAGGCGCTCGAGGCCAATACGACCGGAGTCCTCAACACCGCGACGGGGTTCAACGCCCTTCGCGACAGCACCACGGCCAACTTCAACACCGCCATCGGCCAGTCCGCCCTGGCGAAGAGCACGATCGGGAGCGACAACACCGCTGTCGGCTCCGCGGCCCTGGCCAACAACCCCACCGGCTCCTTCAATGTCGCCCTCGGCAGCGGCGCGGGCATTCAGACGACCGGCTCGGGCAACATCCTCATCAATCACCAGGGAACCTTCGGCGAGAGCAACACCCTGCGAATCGGACAGCTCACCGGAACAGGCTTGCGCGATCTCGACAGCGCCTTCATCCAGGGCATCTGGGCACGGACGGCCACCGGTGGTGCGGGAGTGTTCATCAACTCCTCCGGTCAGCTCGGCACGTTCGTCTCATCGCGACGATTCAAAGAGGAGGTTGTCACTGTCGAGGGAGAGTCGGCGAGGCTTCAGGCCCTGCGTCCGGTGCGCTTCCGTTTCACCGAAGCGGTGGCCGGCCCGGACAGGCCGCTCGAGTACGGCCTGATCGCCGAGGAGGTGGCCGAGGTGTTCCCCGCGCTGGTCGTCTACGACGACGACGGCGAGCCGCTCACCGTCCGCTACCACCTCCTCGCGCCCCTGCTGCTCAGCGAGCTGCAACGACTGAACCGGGCCCTCGGGCGGCAAGATCGACTCATCGTCTCGCTGACTGAACGATTGCGAACCCTGGAAGAGCCGGGCTGGTCCCTGAGGCGCCCGAATCTCTCCACCGCCAATGAAGGAGGACCACCATCATGAGCACGCTCGTTCTCATCAACAAGACATCACGCGCCGTCTGCCTGGCGGCCCTGCTCGGCATCTCTCTGGTTGGCTGCGGCGGAGCGGGCCGCGAAGCGGGCGGACAGCTCGAGGACTCGGACCTCTCAGAGCTCGCGTCGGAGGCCGAAGCCGAGTACGCGGGACGCGAGATCGAAGGCAACGCCTGCGACCTGATCACGGCAGATGAGATTGCGGCCAGCGTCGGCAACCCGGTCGACCAGGGTCGATCGAGAGGCTCGCTGAACTGCATGTGGGACTCGGAGAAGCTCGAAGAGGTCAGCGTGAGCCTGACGGCCTTCGTCAAGCAAGAGGGTGCGCGACCGATGGAAGAGATCTGCCGCGACATGCGCACCACCACCGAGGACATCGAACGAGACCTGGGATCCTCCGTCGATGAGATCGCCGGCCTCGGTGACGAGGCCTGGTGGACCTTCAGCTCGACGCCGGCCCTCAACAGCGCACAGCTGTGGACCTGCAAGAAGAGCGCGGTTCTGGGACTGACGCTTTCAGGAGGTCTCGAGGAGAGCGCGATGCTCGAGGCGGCTCGGGCTCTCGCTTCCAGGGCCTTCGGCCGGGTCTGACGAGCATTGCCCGGCGAGCCACCTCCTGACGGCGCAGTCCTCGGTGCTCATCCCGCACTGCGCTGAGCCAGCTCGTGGTGCAGGAAGACCCGGGCCTTGCGCCAGTCGCGTTTCACCGTCGTCGGTGAGACCTGGAGAGCCTCGGCCGCCTCGTCCACCGAGAGCCCCCCGAAGAACCGCATCTCGACCACCTTGACCAGCCGCGGGTCGAGGTCCGCCAACGTAGTCAGCGCCGCGTCGAGCGCGACGATCTCGGCGGCGCGCTCTTCGACGGGCACCCTCTCCTCATCGAGACTCGTCTTGTGGACCCGACCCCCACGCTTCTGAGCGGCGCGACTCCGCGCGTGGTCGACCAGAATCTGGCGCATCGCCCGACTGGCCACGGCGAAGAAGTGTCCGCGGTCGTTGTAGGCGGCGCGGGAGCGGTCGACCAGCTTGAGGTAGGCCTCGTGAACGAGGGCGGTCGTGGCCAGGGTCTGCCCGGGAGCTCGCCCGCGCAGCTGTCGACGAGCCATTCCGCGCAGCTCACGGTAGACGAGCGAGAAGAGACGATTGGCGGCGGCTCCGTCTCCGGCCCGCCAGGCCTCCAGGAGCTCCGTGACCTGCCCCTTCTCGATGTCCTCGCCCGCCAAGATGTCCCCCGCACAACCTACCGGACCGGGGAAACCGAGCGCAATCGCGCCACAGAACATGGGTTCCCCCGGGTCCGGCCCAGGACGGCGCCACCCGGCCTGGCAGATCAGGCGCGGGAGGGCGGCGTCTCCGGCGCGTCAGGGAATGTCGAAACTTATGGCATTGGAGAACGAGACCCCCTGAGGCGCACCCGGGTCGGCGATCACGACCTGGCCGTAGAGCGTTCTGCCGGGGCGGATGTCGCTCCACAGGGTCAGGTCGAAGAACGTCTCCCCGTTGGGATCGGTCCTTCCGGGAATCGTGCGCTGGGGATTCGGGACGATCTCTCCTCCCTTGAACGGCAGACGCAGCACCTCGATGCCGAGAAGCAGCACGGTTTCGGCGTTGGGCAGTCCGTCGACGACGCGGTAGGTCAGCGTCGAGCCCGGAATGCTCGGGTCGCCCTCGATGGTCAACGACGGGTACTTCCCGCCGGTGCCGGCGAGCTGCTTGCCCCATAGGGTGAACGGGTCGTTCGGATCGTGCACCTCGTACCAGGAGAGCATCCCCTTGGCGGCGTGCTCGAGCACGTGGCAGTGGAACAGCCAACCGCCCGAGGTCCAGGCGCCGTTCTTGTCGAAGGTCGGAAGCTGTCCCTGGGCCGCGTAGTCACCCTGCCTTCCGTTGTCGTGGAAGTAGGACTTGCCCCTCATGATGGCGACGGTCGTACCCTTGGCGCCGCCGCGGGCTGGAATACGAATCGTGTCCTTGCGCCACTTGAACGGCCACGTCACCAGGATGCTGTTCGCCGGATTGACGGTGTCGATCCACTCGAACTCCTCGGGCACGAAGGTCACACCGTGGGTGTGGAACGGGTGATCGCCATGTGTAAGGTTGGTGACCTCCCACTCCCAGGTCTCGCCGATGTTGACGTCGTGGGCGTTGAAGCTGTCGATCTTCCCTTCGGGCAGGGGCACCATCGTCCCGGTCGAGAAGTCGGCCTGGGTGAAGAGCGTGATGTCGCCCTCCGGATCGGGATCGCCGTGTCCCATCGTCACCGGGAGTGTGCCGGCCACCGGGCCGGGAACGGTGTTGTCGACGCCCAGATCCGCCGGCGGAACGAACGGACCGGTCCCCGGGTCGGGACCGCTGAGCGTGATCTCGAGGTAGGGCACGCTCGGGTAGTAGCCGTCCATCGGGTCGTTCCCCAGGATGATCTGTCCGGGATTGTTGGGATCGAAGTCCGCGGTATGTCGACCCCGCAGGAAGTCGCGCTGCCAGATGGTGAAGACCTCGCCGTCGTCACCGATGGGCGTGAAGATCACGTCCATGCGCTCGCCCGGGGTCAGGAACACACCCTGGACGATGTACAGCAGCAGCGAGGCGGTCGGATGCAGCGGCTCCGGGAAGTCGGGCGACGGAGGTGGCGGCGAGCCCGGTGGCCAGTTCTCCTTGACGAAGCGGAGCTGCGTGGTCCCCTCGTCGAGGCCACCGTCCGAGCCGACGCGGAACCACTCGAGGAAGCCGCCCGGATCGGGCTCCCCGAGCTCGATGGGATCGAGGCGGGTGAACGTGGTGTTGGCGGCGTTGAGGAAGCGCCATCGCTGCGGCTGCCCGTTCGTCAGCGTGATCTGGGCCTCGTCTGTCACCTTGCCGTTGAGCAGCGTGTAGTTGCCCTCGCGGCCGTTGACGATGTACTCGGCGTTGCGCAGGGGATCGACACCGCCCTCGTAGGCGAAGGCGGGCACGACCTGCATGCTCCCGTCGAGAAGGATGTCGTCGAAGACGACGATGTGCTCCTCGAGCCCGGTGAAGCCGAGCTCCGCGTCCTTGGCCGGGTCGCGCACGAGAAGTGCCCCGTAGAGACCCTTCTCCACCTGGTCGAAGGTCCGGACGTGAGGGTGGTACCAGAACAGGGAGGCGTCGAGCACCGGGTACTCGTAGCGGAACGTCGCCCCCGGCTGGATGTGAGCCTGCGCTCTGTGGCTGCCATCCATCGTGGCCGGCGTGTCGACACCGTGCCAGTGGATGGTGGTGGCCTCGGGGAGGTTGTTGGTGAAGTTGACGATGATGGTGTCGCCCACCTCGGCTTCGATGGTCGGCCCCGGTATCGAGGCGACCCCGGTCGAGTCGTCGATGTAGGCGTAGACCGTGGTGTCGATGCCGGTGATGAACTGCCAGGTGGTCTCCGCGGCACTCAAGTTGACCTCGACGATGTCGGGGTCGGGGTTGATGTCCACCGCGACCGGTGGATCGAAGGCCAACGCCGGCGCTGCCATCAGCGCGGCGAGGGCGATCAGGCCGATGCTGCGTCTCATGATCTCCTCCAGAATGCTCTTCCCTCCGGTGAATGGGACAGCGCTCGAAGCGGGCGACGCGTCGAGCGAAGCGGCGCGCGGACGAGCGCGACCGACCTCCCTGCCTTTCGGCTCGCTCGGGAGGACCCAACGGGCTCCCGGGCGTGGCTGATCTCACGGGCGGCCACGACAGGTCCTTCAAGGGCGGCCGAGAACCTCAGATTGGCATGTCGCCGGGCTCGGTGTCAAACCATCGGCGCCGCGTTCCTTCGCCTTTCGACAGGCGCCCTCTCTGGCCGCCTCGGCTCCCCCTGTCGCGACGGCGTCGACTGTAGGCGGCTCCCAGCGCCGATGTTAGGTTCGGAGTCGCATAGACCCGACTAGCGGTCGAAGGGAGTGATCGACGTGACTGGATCGAGCAAGAAGATCCGCACCATCGAGGCCGAGTTGCTGCGTCCCGGGCCGCGGCACAACCAACTGCTCTCGCCTCTGACTCGCTACCTGGGAGTCTGCGGCGATCAGGCGGCGGGCATCGTCAGTGTTCCCTACGAGCACGCGGGCTTTCTCAACCTCCTGGACACCCTCCGCTACACCGTGACCGACGAGGAGAATCAGGGCCGACGAAAGCAGGTTCTCGAACAGGTCGGCCGGGAGCTGGCGGCGGTCCTCGACCAGGTCCCGGGTCTCACCGGCGCGCTCAACGCGGGAGGGGGCGGCGACGACCGCCTGACCCATCTTCGACTCGTCGTCTCGGCCTCGGAGCTCTCTCTGCTGCCCTTCGAAGCCGCCATGGCGCCGGAGGGCTCCGGTGTCGGAGACAGCTGCCTGTCGCTCCGAACCCGGGGGCCGGTCTGCCCGACGCGCAAGATCCGCTCGGTCCCCTCCGAGGGTGTCGAGTGGTACACCCTGCCCAGGGTGCTCTTCATCTCGGGTCCGGAGGTTCCCTTCGAGGTTCAGGAGGAGCAGCTGAGGAGGGCGATCGAGCCGTGGACGACCGGTGCCCGGCCGACCGACTACTGGCTCCATACGCTCCGGAACGCCGAGAGGGACGAGATCGTCGAGGCATGCAGGGCCAACGACTTCACCCACGTGCACGTTCTGGCCCACGGGGCGCTCGACCCGCGGAGTCCGGGGAGCCCTTTCGGGGTTCTGCTGGCGGACGGCGTCGTGTCCGGGCACGAGCTCGCCACGGCTCTGGCCAGCTTCACGGACGGTGCGGTCAGGTTGCCCACCGTGGTGACTCTGGCGACCTGCGACAGCGCCGGGCAGCGGCAGGTGTACACCCCCGACGCCAGCGTCGCCCACTCGCTCCACTCGGCCGGTGTGCCTCTGGTCGTCGCCTCACAGTTTCCTCTCAGTGTCGCCGGCGCCAACCGGTTCGTCGGCCAGTTCTACAGCGACCAGTTCTGGGGCCGGCATCCTCTCCACACCCTGCACCAGGCTCGAATCGAGCTGGTGGGCGAGCTCTACACCCACGACTGGGCCAGCCTCGTTGTCTACGAGGCGCTGCCGAGCGACCTCGACTCACAGCTCGAGGAGCTCCAGTACTGGCAGTCGCGTCGCGCGCACGAGGCGGCGTTGGGGCGGCTCGAAGCGGAGGTCGCGGCGAAGAACGTCGAGATCGACGCCATCCTGCAGGACATCGATAGCAAGGCCGAAAGGTTGCCGAAGAGCGGCCCCTACGAGACCGAAAGCGCCGGCCTCCGCGCCGCCGGCCACAAACGTCTGGCCGAGGAGCATTTCAACCTCTCACGGAACGTCGAGGAGGCGCAGCGGACCAGACACCTGCGTACCTGCCTCACCCACCTCCAGTCGGCTCTCCACGAGTACCGGGAGGCCGCCCACTCCTTCCTGGTGAATCTCGAGACACCGGTACAACGCAAGGCCAACCTCCATTGGGTCGGAATTCAGGTTCTCTCGCTCGCCGCTGTCCTCGACGAACCCGACGCGGACCAGACCCGGGCGAACGAGCAACTGCGGATGGCCGCTACTCTCGCGGCCTCGAGGGACCTGGCGAGCCAGACCGTTCCCGAGTACGAGGCCTGGGCACTGGTCAGCCTCTGCGAGTTGGCGATTCTCGGACTCGATGACCCGACTCTCTCGGAGGAAGGTCGCCGGCAGCTGTGCGGAGAAGCGCAAGCCCTGGCGAGGAAGATCAGTGCCCTCCGTCCCCTCGAATCAGAGCATCGACAGAACACCGCCAGACAACTCCGCCGCTACTGGAACTGGTGGGGCAGCGAGGAGTTCGAGCGCGATCTCGAGGACTTCGGTGTGCAGCCGAAGGACCACTGGCGCGCTCCCGGTGGACTGATCGACGCGGCAAAGGAGGTCGCGGCCTTCTTGGTCGGCGACGAGGTTCTGTCCGACGACTGGAAACCGGCCGACGTTCCCATCGCGCCGGGCGAGAGGCCACCGAGAGAGCGGATCGAGCAGCGGGAAAAGGACGAGGCGGCCTCGAAGTCGGCGGATGTGACCCTCGGCGATCCGCGTCGAGGAGCACCCGAAGGCGACTTCGTGCTCGAGCTGCTTCCGGCCCAGAACGGCGACTGCCTGTGGCTCGAGTACGGGCCCCGGGACGAGCGGTCCCACGCGATCATCGACTGCGGAGCGATCTCCGCCGCGAAGCGGCTCGAGACCCGGCTCGGGTCGATGAGAGGCGACCGCGGCGAGCCGCCGAAGCTCGATCTCTTCGTCCTGACGCACATCGACTCGGACCACATCAGCGGCGTCGTCCGACTCTTCAGCAGGGCAGAGGTCGAGTTCGACGACATCTGGTTCAACGGCTGGCACCAGCTTCCCCACGAGCATCTGGATCCCATGTTTCTCGGCGTCAAGCAGGGAGAGGAATACTCCCTTCTCCTCGCTCAGCAGGGTCGGCCCCGGAACAGGGTCGCGACGCCGGATCAGGAGACGTCGAGACGCGGCCACGCACCGCCCGGGCCGATCGTCGTTCCGGACAACGAGGTGCCGCCCACCTACACGCTTCCGGGCGGCCTCGCACTCACCGTGCTCTCACCCGGTCCGCGGCAGCTCGCCGACCTCGCCGGCAAATGGGCCAAGGGCCGTCAGGAGCTCGAGCCGAGCGCCCGGTTCCTCGGCGGCAAGCGGCCCGATCCCATCGCCGATCCCGCCGAGCTCGACCTCGAGACGCTGGCGGGCGAGCGCGAGATCCGCGACCCCAGTGTCGCGAACGGATCGAGCATCGCGCTGCTGGCGGAGTACGGCGGAAAGGCGGCACTGCTAACCGGTGACGCCCACGCCGAGGTCCTGGTCGAGACCATCGGCAGGCTCCTCGAGGCGCGGGACGAGAAGAAGCTCAAGCTCGACGCGCTCAAGCTCTCTCACCACGGCAGCGCCAACGCCCTCAGCAGGGAGCTGCTGGAGATCATCGAGTGCCGAAACTACCTCGTGTCCACCAACGGCAGCCGCTTCTACCACCCCCATCGCGAGGCCATCGCGAGGGTCGTAATCCACGGGGGCCCCGAGCCTCGCCTCTTCTTCAACTACCCGAGCGACGAGAACGAGTTCGCCAGTCCCTGGTCCGACGAAGAGTTGCAGAAGAAGTATGGCTTCTCCAGCGAGTTCCCGGCCGCGGGTGAAGCCGGAATCCGTTTGAAGCTCTAGCTGGCTCCTCGTTGTTCGGCTGCCTTCGACGAGCGCGGTACGGCGCCGTAGTGGGCGCCCGAGACGTTGCCGTCCTCGTCGATGAAAACCGTCGTCGGCCAGCACGGTACTCCGTAGCTCCTGGCGATGCGTCCATCCGGATCGGGAACGACGGTGGGCTCGAGCCCGAGCTCCTCCACCACGCCGGGCAGGCTCTCGCGGTCCTCGCCCGAGTGGACGGCCAGAATGACCGGTGCCTCACCCTCGCTGGTCTGGCGAAGCTCCTCCAGACGGCGAAGCTCTCTGACGCACGGCGTCGACCACGACTTCCACACCAGCCAGACGGGACGACCACGCAGCCGGCACAGCGCCATCCGACGTCCTCCGGTGGTCGGGAAGAGCAGGTTGGGTGCCGGACCGCACCGGGGCACGTCGAGGCGCAGCGGGTGGTAGCTGATTTCCGGTCCGTTCAGCAGTTGCCGACTCGCCTCGACGAATGCCCGCGCCTCGGGCTCCCCCCGCGTCTGCCAGACGAACTCCCCGCGGGCGTTCAGCAGGTAGGAGCCGGGACCCCCTTCGTGGGCGAAGGCGCGCGACCACCTGCCCTCGTAGTCCTCGGTAACACTCAGGAGGACGTCTCGTGCGTCGCTCGAGCGAGCCCAGACGCTTCTCGACCTCGACGCGGGACTCGGACAGCGAGCCGCGCGGCAGCACCAGGCAGACCGCAATCGGCTTCCCGCGCGGCCGCCCGCCGCTCTCCTCCTCGGGGTGCTCTCCGCCGTCGCTCCTGATCTGCTGGAAGGCGCCGCCTCCGAGGCCGCCCAGTGCCTCGTCGAGGCCGTCGAGTGGCGCCTGGGCTCCGTCGCCGGCGAAGTGGACGATGGTGTTGGCGCTCAGCCGCGTGCGGCCGGTCGCCTGCGCGTTCATGTTGACGTGCGCCAGGATCGACTCGCGCCGTGACCGACATCGAGCGCCTGCCCGACACGAACCCGGACATCGTCGCGGTCGAGTTCCTCTCCGATCAGCGCGCCGGCATCGGCACGCGCTTCCGCGAGACACGTCGCATGGGCAAGCGCGAGGCGACGACCGATCTCGAGATCACCGAGTGGGTCGACAGCGAGCGAGTCCGCATGGTGGCCGACAGCGGCGGAACGATCTGGGACACCCGGTTCACCTTCACGCCGACCTCTCGCGGTACCGCGTACGTCATGGAGATGGAGGCGCGCGGCCACAAGCCGCTCAACCGCTTCATGAACCGACTGATGAGCCCGCTACTCAGACGCGGGATGGAGAAGCACCTCAGGGAGCTCGCGCGATACTGCGTCGAGCAGGCGGGCCCCTGAGCTGACCAGGACCCGGCGGGACAGACACCGATTCAAAGCGGATGGTGGCGGCGCGAAGCTTCGAGCCGAGCTCGCGACAGCTCTTCACGATCTCCCGATCGACAGGCGAGCTGGAGATCGCGGTATCACCCGGCGTGCCCTTCGATTGGACGCCGTGGTCTCTCAACACCGCTTCGGCGGCCGCTCACCTCGGTCCCGGACTGCTGGTCCTGGTCTACGCGGCCGGCGATCTCAGAGCCCGCCTGCTGTAGGTCCTGTGCGTAGCGATCGCGCTCGAGATGGCCCTACCGATCGAGGGAATCGGCATACCGGGTCTTCTCGTCCTGACGGGTTCCATCTTCTGGATCCTGAACGGGCTTCAGTTCGGCGTCGAGCTTCATCTCGCCTCGGTGATTCCACGCCCCGCGACCTGGGCTCGTGGATGGCGATCGCCGCTGGGGATGGCGATTGACCGGGCGACGCGAACCTCGGAAGTCATCGAGAACCGAACCAATAGTTAATGCGTAGACTATATACATAAGGGATAATCGAGTTGTGCAACATAACAGACCCACACCCGAGGCAGACGCGTTGCTTGCTCTATTCCGCGCAGTGGATTCGATCCGGCGCTTTGTTGCAGACATCCTCGCTCCGCACGACCTCAGCTTGCAGCAGTACAACGTCTTGCGGATCCTTCGTGGAGCTGGAGGGGAGCTACCCACCATGGAGATCCGACAGCGGATGATGGAAAGAGCTCCGGGAATCACAAGAATCGTGGACACCCTCGTCAGGAAGGAACTAGTTCACAGATCGTACCCGGAGGCGGATCGAAGACGGGTCCTGTGTAGTTTGACCAGGACTGGGGAGAAGAAGCTGGCAGAACTCGATCCGGCGATAGATCTGGCCGACCTGTTCGTGTTCTCGCACCTACCACCCCAGGAGTTGGCGAAGCTCACCGAGTATCTCAGGAAAACCGTCGAGGCCGTCGAGGCAAGGTGAGCCTCTCCTGCCACCCCCCTTTTTTTGGCCATTAGTTCATGTATGAATTATCTACAGGAGGAACAGCTGCCATGACTGATCAAGGAGACCTGCATGAGATCTGAAAGAGGTCTCGGACTGGCGGTCGCGCTTCTGCGAGTGAGCCTGGGGGCGCTATTCATCGCCCACGCGCTCCTCAAGTGGGTCGTCTTCTCGCTCGAGGGAACGGCCGCGTTCTTCGAGAACGTCGGCTTTCCCGGATTCGCGGCCTATCCAGTATTCGCCATAGAACTTCTTGGAGGCATCCTGCTGGTGCTGGGCCTAGGGACCCGCTGGGCCGCCCTCTGCCTCGTCCCGGTGATGCTTGGGGCCACCGCGGCGCATTGGTCCAACGGCTGGGTCTTCACCAACGCCAACGGTGGTTGGGAGTTCACAGCGTTTCTGTCAGTGGTCTGTGTGGCGGTGTTTCTTTCCGGCCGGGACGGCTCCTGGTCTCTCGGTCGCGTAGTTCGATTTGCGGGGCCTGGGCAAGCAGACCGAGAGAGGAGCCAATCTTGACTTCGGAGGCCAGTGCCCCGCGACCGGAACCGGCACTTGGTCTTCCTCGCGTCATCGAGCGGCGCGATGCAGCCGCAGATGCACTCCGCCGCTGCGCCCGTGGAGAAGCCGAGGCGTTGGCAGAACTCTACGCTCTCGCATCCCGGGCCGTCTTCGCAAGGGTGCGCGGGATCGTGCCCAGCAACGAGGCCGCCGAAGAAGTCTTGCAGGAGGTCTTCCTGTACGCCTGGCGTAGTGCCGACAGATACGACCCTGCGATGAGCTCTCCCGCTACCTGGCTCTCGCAGATCGCGCGCAGCAGAGCGATCGACCACATGCGCAAGGGCGGCAAATGGCTGCGAGCCAAGAAGGCGTTCGCCATCGAAGCCACCGGCAATACGGAGGCCACCGGACCACGCTCCACCCTGCAGGTCGAGAGACGCGCCAGGCTCCTGCAAGCTCTTCTGGAGCTACCAGGCAGTCAGCGCGAACCCGTCATGCTGGCCCATTTCCAGGACCTGACTCAGGCGGAAATCTCCGAACGGCTGCAGATACCTCTCGGCACGGTCAAGAGCAGGACGAAGAGCGCCTATCAAGCACTGAGGGATCGGCTTGGCGCGGAGGCGGATGAATTGCTGTGAGCACCGCGAGGGAGTTCCGATTTCGTGACTAGGGAGATCCAGAGATGAGACACGGACGACAATCGATCAGCGTGACGAAGCGGACGGCGACGACGACGACGAGAACGAGCTCGCCGAGACTCGCATCTGCGATGTTCTTGACCTGGGCTCTGATCGCGCTAATGGGTGTGCTCTTCGGAGCCTTCTTCACGGCTCCTGGACAACCGAGTTTGGGGATTTCCCTTCAACTCCTGGCGGTGCTGATCGGCACCCCACTCGCTCTGCGCATCTGGCCGGCTCTACGAGACTCGGTTCGAACGCTCGATCCAGCTCTACTGACGGCGATGCAGGGCTGGCGCGTGCTCGGGATGATGTTTCTATTCATGCTGGCCCTGGGCAATCTCCCAGCCATCTTTGCGATTCCCGCTGGTATAGGCGATGTGCTCGTCGGCGTGATCGCGCCGTTCTTGGTGCTGCGGATTCGGCGGGGCACACTCCCGCTCGCGACCATGAGCTGGTTCGCCGGGCTGGGAATCCTCGACTTCATCGTCGCCTTCACCTTGGGCAACTACGTCAACCTAACCGTCCCGAACTCAGCCGGATTCGCTTCGATGGGCGCACTGCCGTTGGTTCTGGTACCGGGCTTCCTTGTTCCGGCCTTCACCATGCTGCACATTGCCGCTTGGTACTCGTACCGCGAGCAGCTGCGAGAAGGAGAGGCCGCGAGCCGACCGAGTTCCGGAGCGGCTGTGCCGGCCTCCGTGAACCACTTGGCTGAGACGCAGGTGGGCCGGCGGTTCAATACCGAGCAGATCGAAATCGCCGTTCCACCGAAGCTCGTATTCGACTACGTAAGCGAAGGCGACAAGCTGCCATCGTGGGCAACGGGGTTTGCGCGATCCATCAGGCGCAACGGCGACCGGTGGATCGTCGACACCCCCACCGGTGACGTAGTTCTCCGCATAGAAGCCGACGCGTCGACCGGTACGGTTGACTACATCATGCAGGCCGGATCTGAACCCGAAATCGTCGCTCCAACCCGAGTCTTACCTCGTCATGGTGGAGCGCTCTATGTGTTTACCCAGTTTCAGTCACCGCAGACACCCGACGAGGCCTTCGAGCTACAGATCCAGACGCTGCGCAAGGAGCTGCCCCTCTTGAAGACCCTCCTTGAGTCGGCGTCGCGAGCTCGGTCCCACCATCCTGGATAGGAAGGCTCTTGACCGCCATTGACAGCGAACGACAACGGGAAGAACCCCGAGTGGCAACCGTTGAGCGACGACGCCGATTATCGCTTCGAGCGACTGGAGCTTAGGATGATCTTGCGCGACATGCCATTCCCGGGCACCGACCCCGCGCGGGGTAGCCCGGTTCCACCCATCGATCTCCCGACGGCCCCGCGGTCCGTCCGGTGTGGTGACCACGCCCCCCTCGTCCAGGTACCCAAGCCGCTCGCGCGGGACGGCAGATGGGCGGATCCACCTCGTGGATTCGCCGGACCAATTCCGCTCCGGCCCGCCATAGTCGCCGCAGCTCGGCGGAGGAGACCGTGGCGCCTCAGCGCCGCGCCGGGATCTCGACCTGAGCCGGCGCCATCCCCCGGGACTGGGTCCCATCGGCGGCCTCCGCGGGCTCGTCGCCGTACTCCTCCGAGATCCGCACGAACTCCTCCTCAAGCCCGAGGAAGGCCTGCACGACGTCGGGGTCGAAGTGGATCCCGCTGCTCTTCTCGATGACCTCGGCCGCAAGCTCGTGCGGGTACGCGGGCTTGTAGTGGCGCTCGCTACGCAGCGCGTCGTACGCATCTGCGACGGACATGATCCGCGCCGCGATCGGGATCTCCGCGCCGCTCAAGCCGTGGGGATAACCGGATCCGTCCCACTTCTCGTGGTGGGCCAGGGCGATCTGGCCCGCGTAGCGTAGGAAGGAGCTCCCCCGATCGAGACC
The DNA here is from genome assembly GCA_965223875.1 of Candidatus Multivoradales bacterium. Classification (GTDB taxonomy): domain Bacteria; phylum Acidobacteriota; class Thermoanaerobaculia; order Multivoradales; family JAHEKO01; genus CBDCXS01. Next base: position 2,840,457 of record OZ245024.1, read on the forward strand.
GGACATCTCCTCCGCCTGCCGCAGAACCTGGTACCCGGTCTCGGTGTGCCGTTTCATGACCTCGAACTCCTCGTCGCTCAGCTTGCCGGGCTTCAACAGGATCCGGTCGGGAACGCCGACCTTGCCGATGTCATGAAGCGGAGCGCTGCGGTAGATCGCGTCGAGATTCTCCGGCGTTAGCTCGTCGCGGAACGCCGGATGGCCGGACAGGTGTTCGGCCAGGGCCCCGACGTAGTGCTGGGTCCGGACCACGTGCTGGCCGGTCTCCGGGTCCCGCGTCTCGGTGATCGAGACGAGGCCCAGCATGGCACAGTTCTGGGCCACCGCTAGCTCGCGCACCGCGGCTCGCGCCCGCAGCTCCTCGCTGCGGAAACGAACCGCTCCCAGCATCACGGAGTCGACGACCAGGGCCAGGATCAGAAACACCGGAGAGAGGTAGAGGCCGGGGCCGGAGAGCAGCGCCTGGGCAGCGAACCAGACACCCGCAGTCGCGGCTAGCACGACCGCGGCACAGACGTAGACCCGGAAGTTGCAAATCAACGCGGCCACCAATACCCCGGCGAGGAACAGGCCCAGCACCTGGAACCCGAGGCTCCAGGTCGGTTTCCGCAGATACTTCCCTTCGAGGAGGGTCTCGGCGACCACAGCATGGACCAGCACCCCTGGGAGGACGCGGTCGAATGGGGTCGAGTGAATGTCCCGTAGTCCCGCGGCCGACGACCCGACGAACACGATCCGTCCCTGAAGGGCCTCCAGCGAGGCTCGACCTTCGATGACGTCGACGGCCGAGAAGGCGTCGAACCGGCCTGTCGTGCGCCGGTCGAACGGCAGCAGCAGACTGCCCTGGTGATCGGTCGGTACGATCCGGTCGCCGAGACGAAAGCGCTCAACTCCGCCGGCCGACACCTCCCCGTCGACCCGATCGACGCCCACGGCCCTGAGGACCGCAGCGAGCGCCAGCGACGGAACGAAGGTGTTCGCGTAGCGGATCATCAAGGGCGCGCGCCGGGTGGTGCCGTCGATGTCCGGTAGCGAGTTGAGGAACCCGAGCGTCCCGGCCGCAGCGGCCAGCGGGTGTACGGGGAATGTCGCGCGGGTCGCTTCCGGAATAGGCACGTCATCCGGCGCGTCTGCAGTGCGGTGAAACGACACCCCGGGTCCGCGTATCGGGATCGAGCCGGACTCCGCCGGGGGTTGGAAGTCGAACAGGATCCCCGAAACGACGACGGGCGGACGCATCGCCTCAGCCAGGACGCGATCGTTGTCCAGAAGGGACTCCTCGAGGTGGTCCAGGTCGATCGAGACCTCGCGCTCCCGGAGGAGGTCCGCCTCGATGAGTGCCAGCGACATCCGGTCCGCCTCCGCGAACAGGAAGTCGACCGCGACGGCGCTCGCGCCCGCCTCCCGGATGCGGTCGAGCAGACGAGCGACCCGGTAGCGGGGCCAGGGCCACTGCCCCAGCTCGTGGAGGCTCGCCTCATCCACGTCGACGACGACCACGCGGTCGCTGCGCTGACGATCGTCCAGTCCACCGAGAAGGAGGTCGTAGCCGAGGAGCTCGACGCGGCGCAGCACGCGAGGGCTGGTCAGGAGCGCCGCAACCAGGGCGAAGCTGAGCAACAGCGCGACGAGCCAGAGAAGGCGTACGGTCCCGCGATCGGGTCGATAGCGCAGCCGGAAGCTACCGCTCCGCAGCTCACCTGTCGACCGCGCCACGACCCCTCCCCTTGGCTTCCGCTAGCGAACGATGATCTCGACCCGCCGGTTCAGCGGCTCGTCGACACCGTCGGCGGCCTGGACCACCGGGTCTCCCTCGCCGTGGTACTCCACGGTGATGGTCTCGGGATCGATTCCCAGCTCGACCAGCCGGTCCCGCACGGACTCGCTACGGCGCAGGGAGATCTGCATGTTGACCTCCGGAGGACCGGTACTGTCCGAGTGACCGTTGATCGAGATGTCGCGCGAGTCGCGGGCACGGATCTCCGCCACCGCCCGGTCCACGGTCACGCGCGACTCCGCGTCGAGCGTGGACGAACTGGAGTCGAAGTAGAGGGTGAACACCTCGGGCGCCAGCGGCTGGATCGCCAGGGCGTCACCGAAGAGCCTGTGGATCTCCTCGTCCGGCATCGGCTCGTTGTCCACTCGCAGCGGCTCGCCCGGCCTGGCCACCCGCGCCGTCTGGCCCGGCTCGTCGAGGACTGCGCTGCCGTCCGGGCCGGACACGGCGATGCTGCCGACCGTGCCGTCCTCGTCCGATACCAGAACAATGAGGCTCGGATCCTGGGTCGAGGCGCAGGCCAGCCCCAGGAGAGCAACGACGACAAACAACGCCTTCGGATCTCGTACTCTGTTCACGCGTCCCCCCGGGGAAAGTCGGTTACTCGGCGATTCGAACCAGGAACTTCGTGCCGCGCACCGCGATCGAGCCGACCGGTGTCTCGACCTTGATGGTCTCCGGAGCCAGCTCGGCGATCTTCCCGGACACATACACGAACGTTCCACGGATTACGTTGACGACGAGGGAGAACGCCCCCTCGTTCGGCCGGAAGTCGAACTCCTTCATCGCGAGTTCGCTCTGCGGCCCGAGTGACAGGGTCGTGTTGTCGCGCAGCACGATGCCGATCGACCCGTCCACCGCCGTCCGCACAACGTCCTCGGCGAAGAGGCGGTCGTCGACCGCAATAGGTATCTCCTGCCCGTCTCGCACGGCCACCACCGCGCCCTCGAGCGTCTTCACGCTGCCCACTTCCTGGTCCTCCGCCTGGAGGGGCACGGCCAGGAGGACGCCAATGGCCACGGTCAGCACACTCCGATTCAACATCACTTCGTTCTCCTCTATGCCAAACTACCGAACTGTCTTACCGGAGCGTAGTGAAATCGTAACAGAAAGAGCGGGAAACCGGCAGCGGTGGAAGCGCCCGAGCCTGTGCCTCGCTTGTCGCCGGACAGGAGATTCAAGCCACCACGATCCAAGCGAAGGTGAGCAGGTAGGTACCTGCCCGCGCCTCACTCGAGCGACGCCAGACAGGCGTTCAACAACAGAGCGCAGTCCCGACTTGGTCAGCGGGGTCGGTTCGCCGCTGTTGACCTCGTCCAGCCAGCTCTGGTGAGAACCAAGCGTCGTCGTCAGCTCTTCCGAGCCGGATGCCCGTATGAGAGCGGATTCGCCTGTAACCTTCCTGCTGATCCTCGTCAGAAAGTAGGAGGAGCTAGTCGCCCAGGTGTGCGCTGTTGGAGCGTTTTCCACTGAAGTGTCGGTCTTGGGCAAGTGCAGAAGCTGCTCTGCGTTCCGTCCATATTTGATCAGGACCAGAAAGCTGTCAGAAACGCGAGCCCTGAGGACACTGTACTAGTAGGCGCGCATCTCAAGACTGGAAGGTTGAACCTGGCCTTCTACTGATCCGAGACCTCGCGAGGGGCTTGAGCAATCGCAAACCGAGGGGGATAAGGATGAAGACTCAACTGGCCATTGGAACTACCGCTCTCTGTCTAGCGCTACTCTCACCGGGCCAGACCCAGGGCCAAAGCGCAGATACCTCTGGCCTGCAGGATCGGGCTGATGCCCGCGGCTTCAAGGCCGAATCGGTTTTCGAGGTTGGCGAGATCGACACGGTCAATCTCTTCAACGGCAACCTAACCGTCAACATCCCGATTGGGCAGCAGTACTCCTCGAACGGGTTTCTCAAGTACGGTCTGACGCTGTCCTACAACTCGAGCGTCTGGGATCTACGAGAGATCCCGATGCCGAACGTATTACCCTGCGAGCCCAAAGGGCGTTGCAGTCCAACGAGCTTGACCAAGGCGATTCCGAATCCGCTGTCGAACGCTGGTCTGGGGTGGACGCTTTCGCTTGGAAGTCTCCACGCACCCCACACGATCTCTCAGCCTCCGACGACCCAGCAGCACACACTGAATGTCGTGGTGACGCCGTCGAGTGGTGCCGGCACGATCCTGAGTACGCCGCCCGGAATCACGTGTGGAGCGTCACCTCAAGACTGCATGGAGGCCTTTCCGGAGGGGACGGCTGTTGCACTGACAGTGGATGACATCCAGCCAGGCTGGTATTTCGTTTCTTGGGGCGAAGACTGTGACAGTCAGGGGAACGTCACCATGAGTGCAAGTCAGCAGTGCACGGCGACTTTCGCGCAGTCTCCTCCGCCCCCCGGGCACAGAGAAGTACACCTACGACGGCGAGGGGCGAGTCACGCTGCGTGAGTCGGTGTGCAATCCCTACAAGATCGACCAGACGTTCACGTATCACGCTCTGGGTGGCGTCGAGAACCTCGGCTATCCGACATGCACTGTTGTCTGTACTGCGCCCAATCAAGGTAGGACGGTGAGCTACCAGTACACGGACGGTCGAGTCACTCGCGTAGACGACTCGAACGGTTCGATCGGCAGCTGGATCTCTAGTGTCTCCTTCAACAGCAACGGAACCTGGGCCACGGCCGTCCATGGCAACGGTGTCACCGACAACCAGGCGATCGACCCGAACTCGATGCGCCGCCCAGCGAGCCTCTACACCACCGGCGTCCAGTCCGGTCAGAACTGGAGCACGGGGCCATATACCTACGATGGCTCGGGCAACATCTCGCACATGGGCCAGGACGACTTCACCTACGACAAGGTGAGCCGAGTCGTCACCAGCGTCGTTTCAGGCTCCACTCAGGACTACACCTACGATGCCTACGGGAACCTCCTGTCGGTTACCACCGGGGGTTCAACCCGGAACATTCCCGCCAACTCGAGTACGAACCGTCTTCAGGGAGCGCATCTCTACGACGGTCGCGGCAACCTGAAGTACTGGGGTGCCCAGGAGTTTCACGAGTACGACGAGCTCAACATGATCAAGCAGGTGCACGCGGGCTCGAATGCCGGTGCTCCGGTGGCGCGCGCCTACGCCTACACGGCCGACGATGAGCGGTTGCTGACCGTCAGTGGCCCCTTCGAGTACGAGTTCACGCTGCGGGACTTGGACGGGAAGGTGTTGCGGGAAATCAAGAGTGACCCTGCTACAGAGACCTGGTCGGTGACCCTCGACAACATCTGGATGGACGGGCGGCTGGTGGGATTCGTCGACAACGGCTCAGAGGTCCACGCCCACACGGACCATCTCGGAACGCCACGGCTTCACACCGATGCGAACGGAGCTGAGGTGTCTAGGCACATCTACTTCCCGTTTGGGGAGGAGATCCCGCCAGCTGGCCAGAGCCTGATTCCGATGAAGTTCACGGGGCATGAGAGGGACGCCTCGACGATTGGGACGGCGGCGGAGCTGGACTACATGCATGCGCGGTATTACTCGGCGCATTGGGGGAGGTTTAGCAGTGTTGACCCCGCGCAAAGGAGTTTTGATCTAAAGCTCCCGCAGAGCTGGAATCGGTACTCGTACGTTCGCAACAACCCGACCAAGTTCGTAGATCCCGACGGGGAGATTCTCGAGACGGCGTGGGATCTGGCCAACATAGGAATCGGAATCGCGAGCCTGATTGACAATCTCAGCGAAGGAAGCGTGGGCGGTGCGCTGCTTGATGTGGGCGGCCTCGTCGTCGACACAGCCGCCGCAGCAGTCCCCGTAGTTCCGGGTGGTGCCGGTGCGGCGATAAAGGCAGGGCGGACCGGTGCGAAGGTAGCGAAGACGGCGGGCCTACTCGAGGCGGGTACTAGATCGGCACGCCTTACCCAACGGGGGCTAGACCACATCGTCTTGCGCCACTTTGCGTCGAGTGGCGTCAAGGGGACAGGGAGATTCTCATCTGGAACAAACCTCAAGCAGCTCAGGAGCATGATCGCTACCGCTCTCGAAAGTGGCAGTGTGAGAGCGAATACAAGGGGCCGACCGGGCAAGATAGTCGAGCACACGTTTGATCATGTGATAGGCACTACTGGGAAGGGCGCAACGGCCAAGACCCTGAGGGTCGTCGTGAAGGATGGACAGGTGGTCACGGCCTTCCCCGTGTACTAGGTATGATTGGGCTCGCATACTCTCTGCTCACCGAACCCGATGCAGGGACGGATCTGCGCTCCGCAAGTGCCGAGGATCTTCACTATCGGCTCTTCACGGGTGATGTTGTGTTTAGAGCAAACGACGCTGACTTCGGTACAGATTGGGGCTGGGTCCCTGTACTGGACTTCGCGGTCTGCCTCCGGTCCGTAGCCGGTTCTTTGGTCCAAGAGCAGGTCGACGAGGACCGATTCGAGTTCACCGAATGCGATGAGGCAATCCTGTTTCGGAGGTTGGGCGATCGAACGCAGATTGGCGCGACGTTCTCAGATGCGAACGCCGTAGTCGAAAGCTCTGAACTCCTAGCAGCTAGCTCAGTGTTTCTCGAACAAGTGTTCACAGAACTGGGCGCGCGCTACCCAGACCTGCAAGGGAACTCGTATTTCCAAGGCCTTCTCGGCCGGTGGTCCGCGCCAGGCCCATAGCTGCGCCAACTTGAGTAGTGGCGCTGAGCCGTTTGCGTGGACATCCAAGCGACTCTAGATCGATGCCGGAGGTGTGGCTGAATTGCGCCGGGTTTTCCGGAGACTCAATTAGTTGAGTCCAGCCGCCGCGGGCTGGTGTAGTGAATCGCGCCGGGTTCACCGGAGACTCAGTTAGTTGAGTCCAGCCGCTGCGGGCTGGGGTTGCTGCTCCTGATAGTAGTTCGCTTCGTGCTCGGCCGGCGGAATGAGTCCGATCGGCCCGAAGAGTCTCCGCGTGTTGTACCAGTCGACCCACTCGAGGGTCGCGTACTCGACGTCGTCGAAGCCGCGCCACGGTCCCTTGCGGCGGATGACCTCGGTCTTGTAGAGGCCGATCACCGACTCGGCCAGCGCGTTGTCGTACGAGTCGCCCCGGCTGCCGACCGAGGGCTCGATCTCGGCCTCCGCCAGACGATCCGTGTAGCGGATCGACAGGTACTGCGACCCGCGGTCGCTGTGGTGCACAGAGGCTCCTGGGTCGACTCCCTGCGGTCGTAGAGCGCCTGCTCGAGGGCATCGAGCACGAGGTCCGTGCGCAGCGACGTCGAGGCTCTCCAGCCGACGATCCGACGAGCGTAGGTGTCGATCACGAACGCGACGTAGACGAAGCCGCGCCAGGTCGTCACGTAGGTGATATCCGACACCCAGAGCTGGTTCGGTCGGCTGGCTGTGAAGTCCCGCTCGACGAGGTCGAGTGGACGCTCGGTGGCCTCACCGGGTGTTGTCGTGATGCGCTTCTTCCAGCCTCGCGTCGTCCCGCGCAGACCCAGCTCGCGCATGAGCCGCGCCACCGTGCAACGAGCGGCGCTGATCCCCTCACGGCCCAGCTGCGTCCAGACCTTCTCGGCGCCGTAGACGTCGTTGTGTTCGGCGTGTGTGGGCGGCGGCTAGGAAGCGCGGCATAGGGGCGTTCTGACCGCGCTTTTCTCCTTTCAGGTCAGAGCAGCATCATCGTCGGGCGCGTCAGCGCGCGACCCGGGGTGTGGTGCGACTGGGAGAATGGGGAAACCGGCGGGGGCGACTCCGATTCAGGGAAAACCGCCCGCGCCGGGAGGCCTGGGGTGTGGCCCCAGGGAGATCCAGTATCCCGCGTCGGGGGTGTGGAGGTCCAGGCCTTGTGGAGGCCTGGTCTTGGTACGCCGTCCGGATTGCCGCCGTTACGTATGCGATCGCTGTGGCCGGGCGGTCTACCTGTGCTCGTGGTGCGATCGGGGACAGCGCTACTGCTCGATCCCTTGCCGGCGGGCGGCGCGGCGCGAGAGCCTGCGGGCGGCGGGCCGGCGCTACCAGCAGACGCGTCGCGGACGGCTCCTGCACGCCCGTCGCCAGCAGGCCTACCGGAAGCGGCAGCGCGAGAAAGTGACGCATCACGGTTGCCGCACGCCGAGCGAGTCTGCGACGGTCGCGCCATGCGCGCGCGAGCCGGATCGATCCCGCCGGTCGAGGCGCTCGGCGCCTCGAGAGCGCTGGACATTGGAGTGCGTGGGCTGTGGCGTGGCCTGCGAAGCGGTCGTCCGGCACGATTTCCTGCGCTGCCGGCGCCCGTGGAGGGCTGGCGGAGGGCCCTCTCGTGATCTCCGAGCGTCTGGCAGCCGAGATCCGTCGCCTGGCTGAGGTCGAGGGCTGGCCGAGAAACACGATCGCGCGCCACCTGAGGGTGCACCACAGCACCGTGACCAGGATCTTGGAGCGGTCCGGGCTCACCACGCCTGCCCCCAAAGCTCGTGGCTCGATGCTCGATCCATACGTGGCCTTCGTGCGCGACGTCCTCGAGCGCTACCCGCGACTGCCGGCGAGCGTCGTCTACGAGATGGTCAAGAAGCGCGGCTACCCTGGCGGACCGGATCACTTCCGCCACCGCGTCGCCGAGCTCGGCTTGCGGCCGCGGCGCGTCCCGGAAGCCTTCTTCGAGCTGCGCACCCTCCCTGGCGAGCAGGCCCAGGTCGACTGGGCGCACTTCGGTAAGCGCCGGGTCGAAGGCGGCGAGCGGCGCCTCTATGCCTTCGTGATGGTCTTGAGCTACTCGCGGGCTCTGTTTGTGCGGTTCTTCTACGACGCGCGGCTGTCGAGCTTCCTGGCCGCTCACGTCCAGGCCTTCGAATGCCTGGGTGGCTCGGCCAAGTGCCTGCTGTACGACAATTTGCGCAGCGCGGTCATCGAGCGCCAAGGCACGGCGATCCGCTTCCACCCGCGGCTGCTGGAGCTCGCCGACCACTACGGCTTCGAGCCGCGGCCGGTGGCGCCGCGGCGCGGCAATGAGAAGGGACGCGTCGAGCGAGCTATCCGTTACCTGAGGACGTCCTACTATCCGCTGCGGAGCACCTGGGGGATCGAGGCGCTCAATCGCGACGTCGAGCCCTGGTGCCGCGAGCAGGCCTCCCGGCGCCACGCCATCCGACTCGCCACCCTCAGACGGCATCAGTGCTCACACGCCCGACCGCCGACTCCCATCCACTCGCTGGCCTACTACCGAGCCGTCCTCGAACGACTCTCACCACACGAACTCGAGCCCGGCTACGTCGCCTATGTCCAGCACGCCTACCAGCGACTCAACCTCAACTCAAAAACGCGGCCTCGCAGCCAGAATGCCGCGCTCTCAGACCGCCGCTAACAGGGCCCTCCGGAACGACCGCCGGAGCGGAGGTGTCTCTTGGGGGAGCGACCTCGGCGAGCCGGTCGCGGACGGCCAGTGGCAGTGACTCGAGGACGTCGCGGGGCTCGAGAACGATCGTGGCGCCGTCGCGGATGAGCTCGTTGGCGCCCGTGGCGCGTCGGTGGTAGATCGAGCCGGGGATCGCCCAGACCTCCCGGCCGAGCTCGAGCGCCAGGCGGGCGGTGATGAGCGTTCCCGAGCGACGGGCCCCCTGAACGACCAGGGTGCCGAGAGAGAGAGCGCGGCGATGATGCGGTTGCGTACTGTTGCCTTTTCTACCCTCACGATTCAGGGCGGCAAGACCAGCACCTCGAGACTACCCGGCGCAACCGACGACGTTGGCCGAGCATCTGCTGAAGCGGCGTCTTGATCTCGGTCTGGGACAAGGGGCGGCGGCTGTGATGATGGGGGTCAACGTCTCGGCTGTGTCCTGCTGGGAATGCGGGCGGCACCAACCTGACGTTCGTCACTGGCCTGCCATCTTGGCCTTCCTCGGCTACGACCCGGCAGGCGAGCCTACAACGCTGGCAGAGGCACTGAGAGCACTTCAGCACCGTACGGGGTGGAACGTCGAGGTCTTGGCGGAGAAGCTTGGAGCCAGTGTCTCGACGCTGACACGGTGGCTTGGTGGCGGACTGCCGCACAAGCTGCAGAGTCGTGTGGCCATTCAGCGCGTCCTCGTCGACCAGGGGCTTCCCGAGATCCGGGCATGGACCGAGGCGAGACCGCAGGAGGCACTGGCTGGTCGAATCCGCCAGTATCGGCTGGAGTTCGGTCTTCGGCAGTGCGACTTGGCAGAGGCACTAGGAGTCGCTAGGTCGACGGTGCAGAGGTGGGAGCAGGGCAGGTGCGAGCCTCGGCGCGAGATCCGTGCTGCCATGCGGAGCCTATCGGGACGCGGGATCTGAGACTGAGTCGTCTCTGGCTGTGGCTCATTCTCGGCCTCGGCAGCGGCGATCAAAGTCGTCATTTGCGCGAGAAACCCCAGGCTCGTGCCCGTCCAACCCATTGGAACCCGAATCACCTGGGCGAAAGCGGGAATTCCTTGTCAGGAAACGAGGTGCCAGAGGCACTGTAGTAATGGCTGCCGAATCCCACGAAGAACTCGCAAGTCGAGGAGGTCCGATGAAGAGGTTCCTTGTAGTGCTCGTGCTGTGGCTCCTACCTGGAGTCGCTATGGCCCAACTGACGATGTCGTTCGGGTCATCAAGTGTGACGGTGAGCGGCATGACCAAGGGCGGTAGTGCCACGCTCGTGTCACTGTCGCGCGATGCTCAGAACGGTGTGGCAAGAGTCACGCAGCTTTCGGCCGTCCTGTCCGACGCCGACGGTGACGGGAGCGAGACGTACCAGCTTTCGGGTCCACAGGTGAAGCGCTCCTTGTGGGTCGCCATCGACATCTCAACAGGGGACGCGATCGTTGTGTCCCCGGGCTTGGCAGGGTCAGCCGCCAAGTTCGACCCGTCTCAGGCGATTCAGCAGGGCTCCGGCGGCCTCTTCAACCTCCTTGTTGACCGGCGCACGGTTCTGGAGCTGACTGTTGTGCGGCCAAAGGCCGGCGCCTGGCACATCCAGGCCTGGGACGGTGGCAAGAACGACGCTGATCTCGAGGCCGACGGCACGATCCAGATCGATGCCCAAGCGATGACGCCCATGGTGCCCGGAGGCGCTCGTCTCAAGGCGTTCCAGGTCGGCGACGTCCTCGTCGGGCTCGACCGTTCCATTCTGGAGTTCTATGCGGTTCCGATTGTCAACCTACCCGGCAGCAAGTCCAGGAGCTAGGGGGACGTGATGACGAGACACCTACTGCGTCGTTGTCCTTGGAGCCAAGCCGTCGTCACGAGCTCGGCCATCGCCGTCCTCCTCGTTGCTGCACAGGCCCTGGCCATGCATCCGAACCACCCGCTCGGCTTCCGTCCCGAGCGCGCCTACCAGGCGGGTGTGAGCGACCAGGTCGACCTTTACTCCGGCACTGTCTCACTGACGATCCCGATCGGGCCGTTCCTTCTGGTCTACAACAGCCAGGTCTGGATGTATGAGTACGACCAGTTCGGAGAGGTTCAGGCTCGGCCGGACTACTCGCGCAACGCCGGCATCGGCTGGAGGCTCGGCTGGGGCGAGATCTTCCACTGGAATCACCATTACAACCAGACCGGTGGGCGGTGGCTGTTCATCGACCAAGCGGGAACGCGTCACGAATTCTGGGACAACCTTCACCAGGACGAAGACGACGGGGACGGCGACGTCTTCTATACGCGTGACAACAGCTACCTGCGCCTGATCAAGCAGGACGGCGCGACGATCGACATCGAGTTCCCCGACGGTTCCACGCGACGCTACAAGAACCCTGGGGGAAGCAATGCCGGGCGATGGCGCCTCAAGCGGGGCTGGAGCCGCTTCGGCTCGGCGAGCGACTGGGACTTCGACGTGACGTACAACCAGGACTTCACGGAGTGGACATGGACCGATCGCTACCAGCGTTCCCACGTCGTGCGTCTCGAGGACGGACATCCCTATATCTCGCGCGTGGTCACCCAGATCGATGTGGCGGCGTTCAACGGGCAGCGGGCGCTCTACGACTTCGCCTACCAGGACCGATTGGTCGACGTGAGCTGCAAGGACTCGAGCGACAACACGCCCCCGCGCATCAGTGTGCCGCACCTGCTGAGCATCGATCTTCCCGACGGCACGAGCTACGAGATGAGCGAGTACTACAACCTCTGTGGCCAGGCCACGCCTGACGACCTCCCTGGCATTCTCAAAGAGATCCAGCTCCCCACCGGGGGGAGTCTGGCTTGGGACTTCCAGAACTATCAGTTTCCAGCGAGCTCGGAGCCGGTGTGGGACACGAGTGCCGGTGTCGAGACGAAGTACACGAAACTCGCCAACGGGAACACCGAGGGGACCTGGACCTACAAGTCAACTCGCGTGCCGGCCTCCGGCGGCTTCGATGCCGAAATGGAGACCGAAGTGGTCTACCCGACAGGTGACTGCTCGAAGCACCACTTCAACGCCCGCTCCACTGTCACGCCGTCGAAGGGCTGGGAGATCGGCCTGCCGTTCTCCTATCGAAATCCCGCCGGCACGAGCCCGGAGCGGTATCTGTCAGCTGAGATTTGGGACGCCTCGAGTGGCAAGTCCTGCTCAGGTTCCAAGCTACGCTCGACCTATCTTCTCCACGACAAGGACAAACTCCCTGGGACTACCGCCGGTCAGGCGGGATATGCGGCAACCAACCGCCGCGTCAAGGGCTCGCGCACCGTCTTCCACGACGACTCGGACAACTGGATCGATAGCGTTTACTCTCAGTTCGACGGCATCGGCCACTTCCGCAAGGTCGCGACCACGGGGTCGCTCTGGGCGACGACCAACCAGGAGACGCGGGCCGTCACGACCAACTACAATCGGGTCTCCGGCAACTACCCCGGTAACAACCCGCCTGCTGTGACCGACCCATGGGTGCTCAACGTCTTCGACTACGTGCACACTTGGGAACCGGACGCGGAGGGAAAGAAAACCTCTCGCGTCTATTACACCTTTGATGACGACACGGGCTTTCTCGAATGCACCCGCGTCCTTGAGACGGGCTCGAACCGTGGACCTAACGACGTGCTCACCGAGTATCTCCCGGACAGCTTGGGGCTGGTTACCGAAGTCAAGCGATATGGCGGTGACCTGCAGGTGCTCCCGACAGGAACCGGATGCGATAAAGGAACGCTACAGCCCGAGTACTGGACCAAGTACACCTACGAAAATGGCGTTCGGAAGACCTCGAGGCCTTACGAACCGGACGGGACCCCGGGACCGTTTTTCACCTACGATGTCGACCTGGACTTCAACACCGGCCTGGTCACGGGAAGTCGCGACTCTGCGCTCTTCTTGACGACCTTCGACTACGACACCTCTGGTAGGCCGACCCAGGTCACCCCGCAAGAGGGTGCCAAGATCTCCTACTCCTATGTAAACCCGACGGGAACAGCTGGTGCCGAAATCCACATCGACCTGAAGGCCGAGGTGGGAGGTACGGTCCTGACAAGCTCCGAAGTTCATCTCGACGCTTTTGGCCGCGCGTGGAACGAGCGTCGCTGGATGCCGGACAGCACGTGGTCAGAGACCCAGACCGTCTTCAACAGTCGCGGTTGGGTCGAGAAGGTCACGGAGCGGGGGTACTTGGGTCGGTGGACGACCTTCTCCGACTTCGACCCCTTCGGCCGGCCAGGGAAGATCACGCCCCCCGACGGAAAGGACCTGTTGTTTTCCTACCTAGGAGTCAGGAAAGTGACCTCGCAGGCCAAGATCCAGCTTGCCACCGGCGAGACCTACGTGCCGACCACCCGGGAATACGACGCCTACGGGCGCCTGCGCAAGGTCATCGAGCCCTCGAGCGCTCAGGGCACCAATGTCCCGACGACCTATGAGTACGATGTCGGAAACCGTCTTACGGAGATCTTCACCGACGCCTACGTCGACCAGACGAGGAGCTTCAACTACGACACCCGCGGCTTCATGCTCTCCGAGACACATCCCGAGAAGGGTGCCTCCGGGAACGGCGACGTCGACTACCTCGACTACGACAGCACCGGTCTCGCCCATCGAGTGACCGATGGGCCAAACGACCTCTCCTACGAGTACGACTTCATGGGGCGATTGACAGCGGTCAAGGACCTGAATGCCTCGAGCGCTGTGCTAACGAGTCTCCAGTACGACGATCCGGGGCCCGGCTACGGAACCGGCAAGCTCTGGAAGGCGGTCCAGCACAATCGGTTGGGGCTTCCCTGGTCCGAGTTTCCGCTCGACGACGTCATCGTGACGGAAACCTACACCTACCAAGGCAAGGCCGGAGCAGTGTCAGCCCGCAACACCTCGATTCAGGGGCTCTCCCTTGCCGTTGGAGCTGCCGATCCCTCGTTTGACGTCAGCTATACCTACGACGATCTTGGAAACCCATCCAAGGTTAGCTACCCCACATGCACGAACCCGAACTGCTCGGCGACAGTCCTCACTGGACGGGACGTTGACTACGTGTACGACCAAGGTCTTCTCAGCAAGGTGGTCGGCTGGACCAGCGCGACCCCCATCTCCTATCACAAGAATGGCGCGTTCTGGAGGATCAAGCACTCCAATGGAGTCGACGACGTCCAGACTCTGGACCCCAATGTGAAGAGTCGCCCGCAGCAGATCCGAACCGAGAACACGCCGCTCGGGCAAGGCTTCACGACGGGGCTCATGAGCTATGACGGCGCCGGCAACATAACCGAGATGGACCGCGTCAGCGCCGGAGTGACCAACACCTTCGCCTACGACAAGGTCTCCCGACTGGTCAGCGCCTCCTTCGAAGGCTGGCTCGAGGACTATGACTACGACGTCTACGGCAATATCACGCGCGTCGAAACAACACCTCCGGGAGGTCCGATGGAGGTCTACGATCCGACGATCGTGACCGCGACCAACAGGATCCAGGAGGGAGTGGGTGTCGACTACGACGCCGCCGGGAACCTTACACTCTCATTGAGCTACTCCTACGATTGGAACCCATTGAACCAGCTCGAGCGTCAGGTCAACGCGAGTAACCGTCGGTGGTTTCACATCTACACGGCCGGCGGTGAGCGGCTTGTCACCGTCGACTGGTGGGAGGGCGTGCCGTCGCGGCAGACGGTCTTTACGCTCCGGGGTCTCGACAACAAGGTGCTCTCGAGCTTCGAGCTCGTCGGTCTCGACGAGTTGAGCGGCTGGTCGCGAAAGCGGGACTACATCTACGCCGGCTCGCGGCTGCTGGCGTCGGATGACGAGTCGGGCTCAGGGGAGGTGCACTACCACCTCGATCACCTGGGGACGCCGCGGCTTCTGACCGATTCCACTGGGGCACGGATCAGTGCGCATGACTTCCTGCCCTACGGCGAGGAGATCACGTCGCCAGGGACGGAGGTGATGAAGTTCACCGGGCACGAGAGGGATCTCGATACCGGGCACGACTACATGCATGCGCGGTATTACCATGAGTATCTGGGGAGGTTCCTTGGTGTTGATCCTGTGTTGGGATCGGCAGACAGCCCGCAGAGCTGGAACCGGTTCTCTTATGTGAACGGGAACCCACTCATCCTGGTCGATCCCAGCGGGATGGTTGATGTTGAGGCTTTGCTGAAGTCGGCAATGGACGATCCCAGATTTCGCTGGGGCCTCTCCCTGGGTGCGTCGGTAGTCGCTGACTACGCTGCGGAAAACATGGAGCCTGGGTATCCGCGCGCCGCAGTGAATGCTCTAGCCGCGCTACTTGCCGCCGAGTCTGCTGCCCAAGGCGCGATGTATGCCGGTGCGGGTGCAGCTATGCTACTTGAACCTATCCCGGATCCGACAGACACGGTCACGCGCTCGGCTGGGGCTACCGCTGTGGTGCTCGGCACTGCGATGTTCGCTGTTTCGGTCAAGGTAGGTTGGGACGCCTGGGAGCAAGCCACGGCGGACTTTCAGGCTGCGTCAGGCGGGGGCTTGATAACGGTCGAAACCGTCGAAGTGGTTTCGAACTGCGATTTGGGCGCCTGTACTGTGTCAACCAAGGTACACCAGGACACGTATACCGCTAAAGAGTACGAGGAAGCGTTTCCTGCTGCAAAGCGATTCGAAGAGTTCAACAGGGAAGTATGGTCGTTTCATGCAGTGATCAACCCCAATCTTCGTGCGGGTGGATCGCCGATACACTGTTTCGCAAGCTGTGGTCGATTCGCGTTCTAGTCTCGACAAGCGAACAGGGCCTTCGGACGGCACGTGAGGTAGGCTAGAGGGATCTCAGCTAGAAGGTGCTGTCGCGGTGGAGCGAAGACGCGTAAGGGAGGTCGTGAAGCTAGTCTTCCTGAGTCCACCATATCTTGGACTCGTGCTAGGTATCGGAGTTCTGCTGTGGGCTTCCTGGCACTGGTTTGGCTTCTTCGGGCTCATCGTCACGATCTTTGCTCTTTCGTACGCTTGCGAGCCGGTCATCGCCTGTATCGCCCAGTGGGTATCGAGGGACGAGTAGCCTCTCTGGAGTTGCCCCGCTTCGTGGACACAGTTTGCTGTGGTTTTCTAGCTCCTCCGCCGTCGAGCCTGTGGGAGGTGTGGGCGGAGCCGGAGGCTCCGTCCAAGGGGCGGTGGGAAACGCCTCCGGCGTTTTCCACGGTCCCGGCAGCTTCCACAGGCGGTGGCGTCCTCATGCGGCGCTCTGCGGCCGGTGCACGGCCTCGTAGGCGACGGGCGACAGATAGCCCAGCGCCGAGTGGCGCCGCCTGGGGTTGTAGAAGCCTTCGATGTAGTCGAAGACCGCGATCCGGGCCTCGGTGGGGGTCTTGAAGCTCTCACGATCGATGAGCTCGCACTCGAGCGAGGCGAAGAAGCTCTCGGCCATGGCGTTGTCATAGCAATCGCCGGTAGAGCCTGTCGAGGGCCGGACACCGGCCTTCGAGCAGCGCCGTCCAAACGCGATCGAGGTGTACTGGGTCCCCTGGTCGCTGTGATGAATGACGCCCTCGGGCCGGCGCTGAGACAGCGCCATCTCGAGAGCCTCGAGCACCAGCTCGGTGCGCAGGTGCTTGCGCATCGACCAGCCGATGACGGCTCCACACATCGAGCACCACCGCCAGGTACAGGAAGCCCTTCCAGGTGGGGACGTAGGTGATATCCGCCACCCACAGCTCGTCCGGACCGTCCGCCTGGAACGCGCGCTCGACCAGGTCCGGTACCGGCCTCGGAGCGTCACCGCGGCGGGTCGTGCGAGTCCAGCGCCGGCGCGTCACCCCCTGGATCCCCGCGGCTCGCATCAGCCGGGCGATACGCTCGCGACCGACGCGCAGCGCGTGCTCATCCTGAAGCTCTGCATGGATGCGCGGCACACCGTAGGTCCCCCTCGAGAGCTTGTGGATCGCCACGATGCGCTCGAAAAGCTCTTCGTCCTCCCGGTCTCGCTGGCACGGTCCGCGAGCCTGCCAAGCGTAGTACCCGCTGCGGGAGACACCCAGAACGCGGCACAGACGCTCGACGCCGTACTCGGCCCGGTTGGCTCTCACGAATTCGAACCTCTGTCGGGTACCGCTCCGGTCTCCCGAGCGAACCAGGCCGCTGCTTTTTTCAGAATCTCACGCTCGAGCTTCAGCTCGCGGTTCTCCCGGCGTAATTGACGAAGCTCCTCTTGCTCGTCCGTCGTCACACCAGCTCGGCTGCCCTCATCAACCTCGGCCTGGATCACCCAACGCCGAATCGACTCGGCACACGGCTCGTACTCCTGCGCCAGCGCGCCAGGACTGCGCCCTGACCGCACCAGCTCGACCATCTGCTCGCGGTACTCAGCCGGGTACGCTCTTCGAGTTCTTCCCATCGTCGACTCCTTCCTCCTGAGGGATCATCTCCCAAAGGATCAGGTGTCCACGAAAACGGGTCAACTCCAGGAGGAGGTCGTGGTGGCCAGGCTGGTATGGGGCAGGTTTGGTATATGTACTAGACGTTGCGGCTGTGGATGAGGAGAGGGCAACTCCAGCTTTATCGGTGGAAGACTGGTGCACTCTGAATGTGTCGAGGAGTTCCCGTCCCGCGGGTGTCCACTTTCTTCACTTGACCTGTCAAGGAGGGCCCGGAGAGTCCTAGCAGCACGAGCCTTCAAGGCACTTCACAGCAACAGCAGGGAGGTCATCCCGATTGGGGTAATTATGCTGGCCTACAGCGCACTGATAGCTATATCGCTGTTTCTTCTTGGGGTGTATCTTACCTGGCGAGTACTTAAGGTCATTAGAAAGCGCCATACGGATACGTGGATACGGCTAGGAAAGCCTACTCTTGTTCTCAACAACTCGATTGCGAATTCTCTGAGCCTGCAACGCTTCGTGTGGACGGGAAGTCATCGGAAACTGGCCGATCGAGAACTCTCGACCCTGGTAGTCGTCCTACGGTTCACGTCGCTCGCGTACCTCGGAGCCTTCTTGCTATTCATCGTTGCCTTCTCCGGAGGCTAAGGCCAAACCAAGAGGGTGCCTCGTGGCTGAGAGGTGGGTGAAGGAAGAGACCGTACTGAATCGCGCTGCCCCAAAGAGGTTCCCCCAAAGAGGTTCCAAAGAGGTTCCACCCTCTTGTCGGGAGGGTTCGCTCTCTTCAGAAGAAGTTCCAGAAGAAGTTCCACCATCATGTTGAAGAAGCCGCGTCTTGGCCGTCTTGGCAGGCGCCACTCGCGCCGGGCGATGTCTACAAGGAGCCTTTAGCGAGGCGACGAGGATCTTTCGCCGGGTTGTTCGTGAGCGGGCAGCCGGTCAGGGGTGGCGCCGCGTCGTGAGCGCGCTCGATCGCAGCGCCTGAGCGCAGACGTTGCGTACGCGCCGTAGTGGCGGCATTGCTAGGCGGCTCCGACGTATGGCCTGGGTGGCGGGAAGCAGCCGTCTGGGAACGGTGCCGTCAGATCTCCACGGTGTAGGGCCACCGCCGCCGTACGATACGCGGCCCGGAACTGTCCGTAGGCTGCCCTGAGCTCGAGCCGCACCGCCTTCGAGGCACAGTGAAACCAAGGAGCTGGTGAACGCTTCGAGTGTTTGGGACGCTCGGTGGGATGGACGTTCTCGGGACGCTTCGGCTTCCTCTTGCCGGTATTCTGGGCGGCCGCGATCACTTGCTCGACGAGATTGCGGGCGAGCTCTCGCGCTCGCTCGACCGGCTCGGCTCGCCAGCAGGGCAGCGGACTCACTTCGATGACCTCGCTGCGGGAGTACTCACCGGGTTTGGGGCGTTCACCTCGGAGCCTGGCCCGGTACTCCGCCGTGCGGTCGTGCCAGATGCCCTCAATCGGGACGCCCTCAAGCAGCGTCGCGACGCATTGCGCTCCAGGCCAGTCTCCCGGATGGGGTACGAAGCCCTCCTTGACACCTTGCGAGAGCAGATACTCGAGACGCATCTCCTGGGCGGTCTCCTCGTTGCTGACCGGGATCGCCGTGTAGCGCCGTGCCCAGATCTTGTCGCGCCAGTGGGTCAATCGGGCGACTTCTTTCGCGATCTTGGCTTCGAAGTAGCCAACGAACCGAGCCATCTGGTGGACGTCCCGCACGGAGATGAGCATGTGGTAGTGGTTCGACAGGAAGACGAAGGCATGGACCTCGACGCCGTAGCGGCGCTGGGCTCGACCCACGGCTCCAAGAATGAGCCGGTTGAGCGGCTCGGAGGGGGCGAGCAGCATGCGACCCTGGACCGTTCGGTTGGTGATCTCGACCAGAGTCTCCGGGTAGGGAAGATGGCGGAGTCGGCGTCCTGGTGGGGGCGGGGCTCGATGGCTAGCTCCGAGCGCGAGAGATCTCCCGAAGCGCAGAGAAGCAGCTCCAGAAGCTACCGCGAGAAGACCAGCAGCGGATCGTCACCGCCATCCTGCCGCTTGCGGCGGAGAGCCCTCGTCCAAGGGGTTGTCGTAAGCTCACTGGCTACTCTGACGTGTTCCGGATTCGGGTCGGCCGGTACAGGGTGCTCTACAGCCTCTCCAGCAGTAGGCTCGTCATCATTGTTCTCAAGATCGGGCACCGTCGTGACGTCTATCGCTAGCTCCAATTGGGTTCCAGAGATTAGGTTCCTGGGGGGAACGTATTGGGTCGGATCCGATCTGACAGCACCTCGATCTATGGCGGTCGCACCACCCTGAAGACCGGTCCCGGACGACGGCGCACGAGGCCGTGGAGCTCGAGCTGGGCCAGTGCCGAGAGCACCTCCGCGACGTTGAGCAATGTGGTGGCAGCGAGCTCGTCGGGTGCCATCGAGGTGCGTGCGGTGAGCGCTTCGAGGACATCCCTGGCAGGGCCCTCCGGAACGACCGCCGGAGCGGAGGCGTCTCTTGGGGGAGCGACCTCGGCGAGCCGGTCGCGGACGGCCAGTGGCAGTGACTCGAGGACGTCGCGGGGCTCGAGAACGATCGTGGCGCCGTCGCGGATGAGCTCGTTGGCGCCCGTGGCGCGTCGGTGGTAGATCGAGCCGGGGATCGCCCAGACCTCCCGGCCGAGCTCGAGCGCCAGGCGGGCGGTGATGAGCGTTCCCGAGCGACGGGCCGCCTGAACGACCAGGGTGCCGAGAGCGAGCGCGGCGATGATGCGGTTGCGGATCGTGGAGATCTACGAGGCTCTTGCCGCCGGGCTTCTTGGCGAGGCCGGGGTCGGAAGGGACGGACGCGATCAGGATGGTCCTCGGTGGCCTGCTAAGACCCAACACCGACCCCGTTCCGTCCCCGTTCCGAGGCACGCCCTCGTCTCAGGACTCGTAGTGATGTCCTAACATCGGAGGCACACTCGTCACTTTGAACAATCCGAAGGAGATCGTCCCATGCGTCGGAGGAGTACTTCTCTCGTTCTGATCACCTGTCTGGTGCTCGTGACCGCCCCGGCCGCAGTCGCCCAGGAGCAGGCCGACGTCGCCAGGCTCCTCGACGAGCTGCCCGACATCCTCGAAGAGGAGGGTGTCGTCGTCAACGGCAAGAACCCCGGGGAGCTCGAGGGTCGGTGGCTCGCGTTGGTCGGTGCCGACGCTCTGAAGCCATACAGCGCGGTCTACATCGGCGATGTCCACAGCGACATGCTCTGGGAAGACGAGGAGAAGGAGAAGCCGATGGACGAGCACAAGCTCGACCAGGAGATCCACGAACGAGTCCTCGCCAGGCTGACGAAGACAGGGGCTCTCGGCGAGGTCCTCCATCGCGGCGAGCCGGAGCCGGACGCCGAGGGGTATCTCCGGCTCGACTGTACGCTGGCCGTTGATCCGGGCCACCGGGGCAAGCGGTACATCTCGGCATCCGGGAAGTCGCGATCGGTGCTCGAGATCGTGCTTAGGGACCATCGCACCGGCCAGCGCGTGGCTCTCTTCCACGGCTACGGGATCGGCACGGGCCTGGGATTCAAGGCCTTCGGCGGCGGAGCACGCAAGATGACGATGGACGACATCCAGGAGAACACCAAGATGTTCGTCGAACTGGTGAAGAAAGCCCGATAGCAGGAGAACGTCCTGTTCCGATGAAAAGAGGTGAAAAGAGGGACAGGTACAAATGCTCGCGACAATTGGATAACGCGGCAGAGTGGGGCAGCGTTGTCGCAGGGCGCGGGCCTGATCGTCAGGCCTGATTCGCGCATCGATGAGACGATGTACCTGCCGACGAAAGGAGCGTGAGATGGGTCGAGACACGCAGGTAGAGGAAGGGAACCTTAGCGTCGTACGTGACGCGCACGCGGCGCTCGCTCGAGGCGACTTCGAGAGCTTCGCGGCGTGCATCGGCCCGGGCTACGTTCGCCACTGTCAGGCAATGCCGCCGGGCCTGCAGGAACTGGTCGGAACAGAGGAGTTCTTCGGCTTCCTGCGCGAGTGGGTCGCCGGGGTCGACTACGTGGACACGCTGACGGAGATGATGGTGGCTGGAGATCGGGTGGCCTACGTTTCGACCATGAACGGAGTCCAGACCGCACCGGTCGGCGACCTCCCGATGACGGGGAAGTCCTTCACCCTGGTGAATATCGTCATCCAGCGGTTGGAGCACGGCAAGATCGTCGAGACCTGGGTGAGCTGGGACAATGTGGCGCTCCTTTCGCAGCTCGGCCTGATGCCGGCGCCCTAGTCCATCGGGCGCCACGTTCCACCATGGCGCGATTGGTACCAGTCCCTCTTTGTACCCCTTTCTCCTTTTGTACTTGTCCCCTTTCTCCTTTCTAGTACAGATGATCCCCACGGCAGGCACGGGCGGAGTCATCGTCGGCGGCTAGCTCAGCGTAGATCGATCGCGTACAGGAGCACGTCGTGCTCCTCGCCGGGCGGCCGCATCCGTTCGGCGAGCGACAGGCCGAGTTTCTCGATCAGCCCGATCGACGCTACGTTCTCTGGCGAGACAATGGCCGTAACGCGATCGAGTCCCATCGTCCTCGCCTCGTCGAGAACCGCGAGCGCCGCCTCGGACGCGTACCCCCTGCGACAAAAACCGGGCAGGAGCGCGAATCCGATGTCCGGATCGTCGAGATAGTCACGCAGGAACAGCCCGCAGATGCCCATCAGCTCGCCGTCATCCTTCGTCGCCACGCGGTACGGGCCGTAGCCGTGGTCGCGATACATCGCCATGATGCCGCTTGCGAGTGCGTTGCGCGCCTCGTCGAGCGTGCGGATGCCGCGGTCTCCGACGCAGCGGACGAAACCGGGATCGTTCCAGACGGCGAGCATCAGCGCGGCATCGTCCTCGGTGAACCAGCGCAGCGTCAGCCGCTCGGTCGTCATCAGCTCTCGGGAGCGCTGTCCTGCCATGGCTGCCCCATCCCGGATCCCCTCTGCCCGCTTGATCCGGAGCCTCTAGTGGGGTCCTCAATCAACCTTGACCTGCGCTCAGCCGGCGTGGATCCGGAGTGTCCTGCCGATGAAATCGAGATGCTCGCGCAGCCGGTCGTAGTCCGGGTGCCGCAAGATGAACCAGGCGTTGTAGATATAACCGGCCTTGAGCGGCGCCGTCGCAGTGCCGCGGCTCGGTACCTCGCGGTGGAACATCAGGTGGCCGCACGCCCGGTCGACTTCGGCCAAGCCCTCGTAATCGAGTACTCGTCCGTCGCGGTCCGGTCGCACCTGCACCAGGCCGGCGGCGAACTCGCGGCTCATGCTCGTCGAGGGCCGTCCATGTAGCTCGAGGTGACCCCACTCGCGGTAGACGTCGGTGTCGTTGGCCGCGCAGTAGAGGTCCCAGATGCGATCTCCCGCCGGGCGGACGGCGATCTCCGAGATCTTCAGACCCTTGGGTCCGAAGAACCACTCCATATGAGTCGGAGTGTCGTCGATGCCGAGGGCGCGGTGCACCCGCGGCGCGACCGCACGGATCTCCTCGTACCCTTCGGCGTCGAGACGGTTCGTGGTCACGATCTGGGGCGAGACTGTGCGGTCCGCGAGGGCGGTGAGCACATCGGGGTAGTAGTGCGAGATGAACTCGTGGACGATCTCGCCGCCGTAGGTGAGCGTGTCGAGGAATCCCTCGTGTCCCTCGACGAACTCTTCGACGAGCATGGTTCCCGGTCCGATCCGGCGCAATGCCGCGTCGAGCTCGCCTCGGTCGCCGAGCTTGTAGGTCGCGAGCGACCCCATGCCACCCCGCGGCTTGATGATGAGCGGGTAGCCGGTCCGCTCCGCGAAGGAGCGCACCGCATCGCCCGAGTCGGCGACGGTCGAGGCCGCCACCGGAATACCCTCGGCTCGCAGCGCCTCCTTCATCGCCGCCTTGTCGCGGCACAGACGGGCCGTCTCCGGAGATACGCCGGGGAGGCTGAGCAGGGCACGCGCCCGGGCCGTCACCTCGACGTGGCGCTCGTCGGTCGAGACGATCCGGTCCACCGGTGCTCGCCTGGCCGCGGCGCGCACCGCCTCGGCGATCGGCTCCGGCTCGGCGAATCCGGGGACATGCTCGACGGCGTCGAGCAGCGGCCTGACGTCGGCTGGAAGTGGCGACGAAGGCACGGCGCAGATGCCGGTGATGACGGCGCCGGCCTCCTTCAGTCCGCGCAGATAGAACGGCTGAACGAACGGCTTCTCCGGGGAGACGAACGCGACGTGCGGCTTTGACATGGATGGGAGCGGTTCTATCGGATTCGACGGCCAGAGTACAAGGCCGCCACCACTCGTTCCGCAAGGATCCAGGGCTGGGTTTCGTCCCCAGGAGCGGTGCCATCACTCCTGTTCACCTTGATGGACTTACGCACTTACACGTATCCTGTGTTCATGAAGAACGTCACCCTCGCCCTCGACGAGAAGACCATCCGCGAGGCCAGGCGCATCGCCCTCGAGCGCTCCACGCGTTGAACGCGATGATCCGCGAGTTCCTCGAGGACCTGACCCAGCGAGAGTCGCAGGCTGCCGAGGCGCGGCAGCGAATCGTCGAGCTCTGCGCCGAGTCGCACGCCGAGGTCGGGACACCTACCTGGACGCGAGACGAGCTGCATGAGCGTTGACTGCTTCCTCGACACCAACACCCTCGTGTACGCCGTCTCCTCGCTCGAGGAGGACAGCCACAAGCAGGCTACGGCGCTCGACCTGGTCCGCCATGCCGACTTCGGCTTGTCGGCGCAGGTGCTACAGGAGTTCTATGTCACCGTCACCCTGAAGATCCAGCGCCCGATGGCGCCCCGCTTGGCGACGGAGATGATCGCCGAGTACCGGCGGTTCCCACTGGCGCTGACCGACTATCCACTGATCGTGATGGCGATCGAGCGCGCCCTCCGGTTTCGAGTCTCCTACTGGGACGGAGCGATCCTCGCCGCCGCGGAAACGCTGGGAGCGAAGTTGCTCTACTCGGAAGACCTGAGTCACGGCCAACAGTACGGCGCCGTCCGCGTGGAGAACCCGTTCCTGGGCGCTGCCCGCTGATCGTCGCCCCCCGACACCCGGGAAGCCACGATCGCATCGACCACAGGCTTGTCGCGGCACAGGATCTTCTCCCTGGCCTTGGTCCTGGTCTTCCCGTCGACCAGCTGGTCTCGGAGTGTCTTATGGTAGGTTTATACATACTATGAGTAAGGTGAAGATGACCATATCCCTCGACAAAGACCTCGCCGTGTACCTGCGAGAGACGCCGAGCGTCAGCTCGACGATCTCGGAGGCGGTCCAGGAGTACCGCACTCGCTCCCTCGAGAAGGAGCTGGAGGAGGCCTACCGGGCGGATGCCGAGGAGACCGAGCGACTGAACGAGCTGTGGAGATCGGTGGGCGCGGAGCCGGACGATGAGTGAGCCACTCGAGCGGGGCATGGTCGTGACGGTTCGTTTCGATCCCACCGAAGGCAGTGAGATTCGCAGGACCCGTCCGGCGGTTGTCGTTTCGAACGATGTCGCGTGCCGCTTCGACGCGGTCCTCCAGGTGGTACCGCTCACCGACCTTCGGGAGCGCGACCTCAGGCCCTACGAGAGTCGAGTGGACTCGGCCTTGAGCGGTCTCACGAAGCCCTCACGCGCCGTGGCCAATCAGATTCGAACGATCTCGACACGGCGGATCGGATCGGCCCTGGGGCGCATCGACTCGGCTGAGGAACAAGCTCTCGACCTCGCACTCAGGATCCAGCTGGCGCTCTGAGACGGCCGCCGCTGGGGAGACGGCGCGAGAGCGCCAGAGACCCGCGCTTGGCCGCTGTTGAACGAGAAGACCATCGAGGCCGTCGGTGGAAGAGGCCGAGAGCCCCTCTCGCGTAGACGACGGAGCCACACTGGCCGAAGCTCGGGCTCGGCCACGGCAGCCCGGACTCGCTCGGATGAAACCCACATAGATAAAAGAACGTATGTTCTATTTATCATGCCGAAGCGAACACAGCAGTTCATGCAGAAGCGGAGGGAGGAGCTACTGTCCGCGGCGCGGCAGGTGGTGCTGGAGAAGGGCTTCGCCCGCGCGACGGTGCGCGACATCGCCGCCCGGGCCGGTTGCAGCACGGGTGCGCTCACCAACCACTTCCCCAGCCGCGCTGACATCGTCGGGACTCTGGCGGATCGGGGCCGCGAGGCCCGCCATTCGCTGCTTCGGAGTATCGCCTCCGGGCCCGACCCCCTGGCAGGCCTGGCCGATGCCGTTTCCGGGATACTGACCGGGCCCGATTCGACCCAGTTGGCCGCTCTCGAGCTCGAGGTCCTGGTCGAGGGCCGCACGGAACCGGATGTCGGGAGCATCGTCGGCGCCGGTGCCGAAGATGCTCTCACAGCCCTGCGCGAGCTCCTCGAGTCGACAGGCCTGGACGCCGGCACCAGCGTCGATCGGGCTCGACGTTTTCTCGCAGCGTACTACGGCCTTTCTGCCCTCGCGGCGCTGGGCGTCCCGGTCTCGAGAGAGGCGGCCCGCCGCTGGCTGGGCGAGATCCTGGAGGTCTGAGCGATGTTGAGGAGCTATGGACTCATCCTGCTTGCCATCGTCGTGGTCTGGCTCGTCGCCAGGCTATCGATGACCTCCACGCCGCCTTTCGAGACCACGCCGGGCCAGCCGTCCGAGCGAAGCCTCGCGGTCATGGAGCGGTTCGATGTCAACGGGCAGCGACAGTGGGTCTTCCTGCGTGGTCACGACCGCGACCGCCCACTGCTGCTGGTTCTCCACGGAGGACCCGGCACGGCAATGGCCGCGCACGTCAGGACTCTGGTTCCCGAGCTCGAGGAGGACTTCCTCGTGGCGCACTGGGAGCAGCGCGGTGCCGGCAAGTCGTACGCCGCGACCGCCTTCGACGCGACGTTCACCGTCGAGCAACTCGTCGCGGACACGATCGCCATCACTCGAGCGCTTCTCGCGCGATTCGACCGCGAGCGGTTGTTCGTGCTGGCGGGGTCGTGGGGCACCTTCCTCGGCATCAACGCGATCCATCAGCGCCCCGATCTCTATCAGGGCTACTTCGGCGTGGGTCAGATCGTGGATCAAGGCCGGGGAGAGCGTCTCTCGTACGACTGGGCGTTGCAGCAGGCCAGGAGCCGTGGTGACACGGAGGCGGTCGAGGTGCTCGAGTCGATCGGACCTCCTCCGTACGAGGACCATGTCAAGCAGCTCCTGGTCCAGAGGCGGGTGCTGAGGCGCTACGGCGGAGCGATACGCCACCCCGAGCGGCGGCGGGCGATCGACGACCCCTGGATTCTGCTGCGCCAGGAGGAGTACGGTGTCCTGGACAAGATCAACTGGTTCCGGGGACAGCTGAAGTCGGAGCGCCTGCTCGGACCGGCCTTTCGTCGCGTCGATCTGCGCCAGCGCATCCGCTCGGTCGAGGTTCCCGTGTACTTCTTCCAGGGAACGCACGACTGGCAGACCCCTACCGTCCTCGTCGAGGAGTACGTCGAGGCGCTCCGGGCGCCGCACAAGCAACTCTTCCTCTTCGAGAGCTCAGCGCATCTTCCGATCTTCGAGGAACCTGCCGCGTTCGTCTCGACGCTGCGAAGCGTCGTGGCGAGAGACTTCGCTGCTCGGCCAGCCGCCTGAAATCGGTCCTCTCGCGGGGAATGGGGGACAGGTACAGATCACATTGGCGGCTGTGACTCGTGCCTCCTTCCTCTCGACGTCGGCTACGAGCTCGGCCCCGCGTCAAGAGCGTCGCTCGGATCAACCAGGCTCGAAACGAGGTGACTGTCACCGCCGTCCACCGACCTCACGCGGTTTCGATCTGTTCGAGACTCTTGCGGCAGAGATCGGCATTCGGCTCGGCGCCAATGCTCTCGAACAGAGTGATGCTCTCGGCCAGCAGGCGCCGAGCCTCTTCGACATTGCCCTCGTCCCGCTCGATCCGGGCCAGGCGGACCAGTGCCTGCGCGACCCCCCACGGGAGACCGAGTGAGCTCCAACTCTCGTGAACCTCCCCGAAGTCGCGGCGTGCCCCTTCGAAATTCCCTTGGGCCCGGCGGCCTTCGCCGAGGAACAACAGGCTCCAGGCCCTCCCGTCAAGGTGTGGCAGGTTGCGGTCGATCCATTCGCTCTCCTCGAGCAGGGCGATACCCTCCTCTGTGGCTCCGCGGCTCACCGCCAGGGCTCCGCGTGCGATCAGCGCCCAGTTGGCGAGCGGTCGATCTCCGAGCCGTTCCACCAGCAGCTCCGCCTCTTCGAGCCACGAGGGCAGCTCCTCCCATCTCTCGGTGAGGCAAAGTCGCAGCACGCACAGGTTGACCAGGGCGTAGGCGATGCCCCGGTCGTCGTTGGCCTCGCGTCGCGCCTTCAGGGCAGCTGACAGGTATTCCTCGGCCTCCTCGGCATCGCCCCTGTAGAGAGCCGTCCAGCCCCGGTTGTTGAGCGCGACGCTGATTCCCCGAGCATCTCCGAGATGGCGGTGGATCGCCAGAGCCTCGTTGGCGAGGACGTCCGCCCGCTCGAGATCGGCCCCCTGGCCGACGACCCAGCTCAGGTGATTCAGAGTGTCTGCGAGGCGTGCGGGATCATCCAGCCTACTGAGGCGGTCCCTCGCCTCCTCGAGAGTGCGCGACGCCTGCTGGTAGTCGCACAACAGGAACGAGAGCAGGCCGAGAGCGACCAGGGTCTCGGCTCTCACCGAGGGATCGACCGATGCGCCTTCCGCATGCGACAGGAGGGCCTCGAGCTCGTGACGTCCCTCCCGGTAGCTACCCCGGGCCGACCAGTAGCGGGCCAGTGCCGCTGCGGTGGCGAGACCCACCGTGGGCTCCCCCCCGGTACGCGCCCACGCCAGGGCCGCCAACAGGTTGCCGTGCTCTGCATCCAGCCGCTTGAGCCACGTCTCCTGCTCACCCCCGGCGAGATGAGGCTCCGCCTGCCGGACGAGGTCGAGGACCCAGTCGGCGTGGGCGTCTCGCACCTCTGCCTCGCGATCTCCGGAAAGATGGGTGCGGGCGAAGGCGCGGGTCGTCTCCAGAAGCCCGAATCGAGGGCTCTCGGTCACCCCCGGGAACCGATACACGAAGCTCTTGTCGACCAGCGCGCTCAGGGTGTCGAGCACGCCGGTGCCCGTGCTGCGGCAGACCTGCTCCGCCGCTGCCAGGGTGCATCCTCCGATGAAGACCGAGAGATCCTGCAACAGGCCCTGCTCGTCTCGGCCGAGGAGGTCGTAGCTCCAGCTCAACGCCAGCTCCAGCGTCCGATGTCGTCGCGGCTTCGCCGCTTCGGGGGCGCTCAGGAGGTCCGATCGCTCGGCGAGGCGTTGCCACAGCTCGCGCGGGTCGAGGATCTTGACGCGAGCGGCGGCGAGCTCGATGGCCAGCGGCAGGCCGTCGAGGCGTCGGCAGATCTCGACGACGTAGGCGAGGTCGTCGTCTCCCGGATCGAAGTCGCGGCGAACCGCTCGAGCGCGCTCGAGGAAAAGAGCCACGGAAGAGGACTCGTGGAGCTCGTCGTTCGAGCCATCGGCCGGTGGCAGATCGAGCGGTGGCACCGGGTACTCCCGCTCGCCCTCGACCTGGAGCAGGAAACGGCTGGTCACCAGGATCACGAGCCCGGGACATGCCGCCAGAAGGTCGGCGACCACCACCCTGGCCTCGACGACCTGCTCGAAGTTGTCGAGCAGCAGCAGGAGCTCCCGCGTTCCGATGTGATCACGGATCGCCTCCTCGGCCGAGCGGCCGGCGGCATCGCCGGTTCCGAGACCACGAGCGATGGCGGCGGCCACCAGAGCGGGCTGGGTGATCTCGCCCAGAGCCACGAACACACCTCCGTCGCGGAACCGCGGGGCGACTCGCCTCGCCGCCTCGAGTGCCAGTCGCGTCTTGCCGGCGCCACCCGCTCCCGTGAGGGTCACGAGGCGGGAATCGGCCAGCAGGACCTCGAGCTCTCGCATCTCCCGCTGTCGCCCGATGAGAGCGGTCAGCGGAGCGGGCAGCGGAGTGATTCGACTCGTTCCCGAGTCGGTCTCGTCAAGAGGTGGTCCGAGTGGCGGGTCGTCTTCGTCCGCAGCAGACTCGAGAGCCGCCTCGGCACCGCCCTCGACCCCACCGGTGCCGATCTCTCTGACCTGTCCAACGAAGGCGAAGCCGCGGCCATAAACCGTCTTCACCCACCGTGAGTCCTTGGCGGTGTCCCCGAGCGCCCGGCGGATCTCCCGGATCGCGCGGCTGATCGCGGAGTCGCTGACGAACTGCCCGCCCCAGACCTCCTCGACGAGCTCCTCCTTGGACACGACCCGGTGTCGTTGGGCCACGAGATGCGCCAGAGCCTCGAGCACTCTCGGCTCCAGGGCGATGGGCTCGCTGTCACATCGAAGCTCGTAGAGCTCGGTGTCGAGAGCGAAGTCGCCGAAGCGGTAGATCACCTCCGCATTATAGGAACGCCTCCGGATCGAGAAATCCACCCGGTTTCCATCAGACTCCCATCAAGTTCGATGCCCGCTCGCCCCGTAGCCTGCTCCTCACCGCGAACACAAAACTTCGAGGAGAGCAATACCATGTGCACGACGACTCACCAGATCAGCGGTTTTCAGAACGAGCGCGCCGAGGCCTTCGCCGGGCGGATGCTCGACATCGTGAACAACGCCGGCACGGCCCTGATGACGAGCATCGGG
This sequence comes from Candidatus Multivoradales bacterium, assembly GCA_965223875.1. Lineage (GTDB taxonomy): Bacteria > Acidobacteriota > Thermoanaerobaculia > Multivoradales > JAHEKO01 > CBDCXS01. Next base: position 2,870,533 of record OZ245024.1, read on the forward strand.
CACCGAGTCGGGCTGTTCGACAGCCTGGCGAGCCTGGGCGAGGCCGGCAGCGAGCGCCTGGCCGAGGAGGCCGGCTGCAACGAGAGATACGTGCGGGAATGGCTGGCCGCCATGACTGTCAGCGGCATCGTGCTCTACGATCCGGTGCGCGAGTGCTACCGGCTCCCGGCCGAGCACGCCGCATTCCTGACCCGAGCCTCCACCCCCGACAACCTGGCCGTGATGGCGCAGTACGTGGCTCTGCTGGGCGGCGTCGAAGACGACATCGTCGAGTGCTTCCGCGACGGTGGCGGCGTGCCGTACGAGAAGTTCGGTCGCTTCCACGAGGTGATGGCGGAGGACTCCGGTCAGGCGGTGGACGCGGCACTGGTGGAGGAGGTCCTGCCCCTGGTGCCGGGTCTCGATGCGCGACTCGAGGCCGGCATCGAGGTCCTCGACGTCGGCAGCGGATCGGGCCGCGCCATGATGCGCCTGGCCGAGCGGTTTCCCCGCAGCCGCTTCGCGGGTTACGACTTCTCGCCGGAGGCAATTGAGCGGGCCCGGGCAGACGCCGCGAGCCGCGGCCTCGCCAACATCCGTTTCGAGGTGCGGGACGCAGCGTCGCTGGACGAGAAGGGCACCTACGACCTCATTACCACCTTCGACGCCATCCACGACCAGGCGCATCCGGCCCGCGTGCTGGCGGCGATCCGTGAGGCGCTCGCCCCCGGGGGCATCTACCTGATGCAGGACATTGCCGGCTCCAGCCACCTGGAGCGGAACCTGGATCACCCGCTGGGACCGATCTTCTACGCGGTCTCCTGCATGCACTGCATGACCGTGTCGCTGGCCGCCGGTGGCGAAGGCCTGGGAACGATGTGGGGCGAGGAGAAGGCACTCGAGATGCTCGGCGACGCCGGCTTCGAATCGGTGACCGTCCGCCAGGTCGAGGGAGACATCCAGAACAACTACTACCTGGCGCACCCGGTGGGGTGACCGCTGGCGCAGAATCAGGTCGACATGAACCGGGATGCCGCCGACGGACTCGCTCCGACGGTGGCGTCCCGGGGCGGCTTGCTCAGTCAGCGACCGGGAGGCCGCTGGGCACCGACACTGGTACGAGCTCCTCCAGATGGCGCACGCTTTCGTCGGTCAGGCTCTCGAGAAACTCGAGCAGGTCGGACAACTCCGCCTCGGTCAGCTCGATGGGCCGCAGCTCATTGGCAGCGGCGATCCTTCCGCGGAGGATGTCTCGGCTCTGAACCCATCCGTCACTTGTGAGCATGCCGTCCAGCCGCTCGGCACTGACGAGCCTGGCGGCGTACTCTGCATCGTCCGCGGAAACCTCGACCAGGGCGGGTATCGCCGGCAGTGCCGCCTGATCGATCGTGTACCGATTCAGCGACGACACGGGGTCCAGATGATGCCTGACCGCATCCTCCAGGTTCGTGTAGGCGCCATCGTGTCCGTAGGGTGCCGTCAAGCCGACGTTGCGCAGGCTGGGTGTACGGAATCTGTATCGATCCTCGGTGCGCGCGGTCACTCGACCCCTTCCATAGTCTTCCAGCATCCTTCGAACTCCCGTCTCCTGCCAGTAGCTTCCGTCGTGACCATCGCCCTTCCCGGGTCCGATCTGCGGCATGGCAATGGCATGGAACTGGTGGTCGGTCTGGAATTTGCCCGAGTGACAGCTGGCGCGGCCGGCATCGTCGTAGAACAGGCGCATGCCACGCCGGGCGGAGTCGGACAGCGCCTGTTCGTCACCTCGCAGGTAGGCATCGAAGGGACTGTCATCCGAACGAAAGGCGCTGGCTTCAAAGGCCGCGATCGCATTCGCGACATGGACGAAGGCGATGTCCTCGGCACTCCGGATCTCGTTGGGAAAGGCCTCGAGAAAGAGCTCCACGTACCGGGGAATCGCTCGAATGCGTCCCGCCAGTAGATCCCACACGCCGTTCTCACCGACCGCCTGATTCCGGTAGGCCGCATCGGCTACGGGGTTCTCTCCGTACTGCCCGGCCATCTCGACGGACGACATGACCGGGAACATGGCCTGAGCGGCCAGAACACTGTCCAGGCCTTCCGGCAGCTTCCATTTCGCCGGCGTGTTGAAACCGCTTTGGTAGAAACCGTCACTATCCACCTCGACACGGCCATCGTGAAACAGCCTGGTGAACTCCCTGGCTCCGAGGTTGAACAGAGCCGGAGCGTTTCTCGGGACCCTCCCCGCAACGGCGGACCGAGTGTCCTCACCCGGTTCCCGCAGCCTCCCGAGTCCGTTCGCACCTTCGCCGAACGACAGCGGTAGGGCATCTCCAGTAGCCAGGGAAGGATGGTGACAGCTGGCGCAGGAGATGTTTCGATTCCCACTGAGGATCTTGTCGAAGAAGAGCAGTCTGCCCAGCTCGACTTTCGCCGCCGAGAATCGACCGGCCTCGTGGTAGTCGTGATCGCCGACCGGAGAGAGAGGACCGGCCTCCCCGGCGGCCGCGGGCCAAGCCGTCACGAGCACGAGCAGTACCGCAATGGTGCACCGGATTCCCGAGTGATTCATGAGTCTGCTCCTCACAAGCCACTGCGCGTCGGCAGAAGGACGAAGAGGGGGACGTGCGAGGCGTAGCCGAACTCACCCGGGTGACCGCCGTAGGTCCTGCCGTCGCTATGCCAGCTGATCGCCAGCATCGAGGTGGTCCAGATGTCCGACATCTCGAGGCAGGGCGAGAAGGTCTGGACAAACTGGGCATCGCCTGAAGCCGACGCCTTAAAGACCGAGTCCGAACCGTCTCTTGTACCCAGCGGAAGATCCAGCGTGCCCGTGAAGGGCTCTGGCGGCACCGCGGGCATGAATGCGTGCCACATGGTGTACACGCCCTCGGGAACCAGGTTGGTGAAGGTCAGGTCCAGCCGCCCGATTCCGTCCGTGCAGGAGTAGGTACCGCGGCCCGATTGCCGCAACCAGCGTCCAAGTGTCAGGCCAAGTGGCTTTCCTTTCCTGAACGGTCCCAGCGCATCCTCGCTGAACGGATTGTGCGGAACCGGAACGCCCGAGGCGAACAACGGCGCAGACATGTCGTGATCACCGTTGGTGACCCTGAAGACCTCGCCGGAGCCTGGCTCACGTTCGATGAAGACATCCTGCTCCGGCAGGCCCAGGTCGAGATGAGTAGTGAAGGCGAGATCGACCGAGGGCCGTCCGAGGCTGGCCTGTGAGTCCGGCGTATCCCCGCTGCCAATCGGTACCGTAGACAGTGCGACCACAGCTGCGATCGCGATGATCGAATGGAAGAGGTTCATTCTGGTTTCTCCTATCTTGAGAAGAGTGGTTATTGAGGCCTGGCCTCGAGAATCAGGTTGAAAGGGGTCTCGTGGGCGCGACGCAGTTCCCGGAAACCGGCTTGATCGACGACGATCTCGCGCAGCCGCTTCTCGCCAGCCTGTGCGCCCAGCGCGGTTCCAACCTCCTGCGAGAGGGATGTCGGCACGCACACCATGGTCGAGGCTGCGTAGTACAGGCGGCCCACCGGATTGAGGTTGTCCTCCAGACGGTCGCCGGCGAGCGGCTCGACGATCATGAGAGTGCCGTCTGGGCGCAGCGAACGCTGAATATGAGCACAAGCACCAGCGGGATCACCCATGTCGTGTAGACAATCGAAGCAGGTGACCAGGTCGTAGTCGCTCCCGGGGAACTGCCGGGCATCGGCGACCTCGAAGCGCAGATTGGCGAGCGGGTGCCCCTGCTGTGCATGCTCGCGAGCCGCGGCGATCGACTCCGGATGAAAGTCGAACCCGACAAATGTCGACCTGGGGAAGGCCCTAGCCATGATCTGAGTCGAGATCCCGTGGCCACAGCCCACATCCGCCACCTTGGCGCCACGCTCGAGCTTCTCGACCACCCCATCGAGGGAAGGGAGCCAGTCGTCCACCAGATGCGCCTCGTACCCGGGACGGAAGAATTCCGCGATCGCGCAGAACAGACAGCCGGTCTGATCGGACCATGCGACCCCACCACCGCTTCGAAAGGCCCTCTCCACCTGCGATTGGTTGCCCAGGTAACCGGCCGCCGCATCGAAAGCGCTCAACATGAATGTCGGACTGTCTTCGCGTGCGAGAACGGACGCCTGATGGGGCGACATGGTGAAGGTCTCCGTCAGCTCGTCGTAGTCGACGTAGCCGGAGGCCGCCTGATAGCCGAGCCACTCCCGAACATAGCGCTCATTGCAGCGCGTCTTCTCGGCGAGCGAACGAGCCGTCAAGGGCTCGTTCTCATCGAGGGCGCGATACAGACCGAGGTTGCCGCCCATGCGCACCAGGCCGATCCCGAAGGCTCCGCCCAAATCGTGCAGCAGGCCCTCGACCAGCTCCTCCAACTCCGCTCCGTCGACTTCGCCACTTGTTTCCTCGCGCATGATTGCCGTCTCCTTTCTGATGCTTGGTCAATCTGGCGTGTATAGTGGCGGCCAGTAAGGCAGCGAGCTTGACGACTGCATGACGGTTTCTGCATCGTTTGCTAACGGACGCACGCCTGCAGAATCGGCCGCATCGGTACCGCGCGGTGCCGCACCGCTGAAGAGCTGAAATGACCATCGAGTTCGGCGGCTTCCGCCTCGAAGAGGACCGGAGAGAGCTGCTATTCCGGGAAGCGCCCGTCGCTCTGGAGCCAAGAGCCTTCGATTTCCTGCGCTACCTGATTCACCATCGTGATCGGGCTGTCAGCAAACAGGAGCTCCAGGACGAGGTCTGGGGAACCATCGTCGGGGATGCCGCCATCGCACAATGCGCGGCGAAGCTCCGTAAGGCTCTTCGAGATACCGCGGAGGAGCCGAGGGTCATCCGAACGGTTCGCGGTCACGGCTATCGGTTCATCGCAGAGATAGAGGAAGTCCCGGACACCCCGCCCGGGCACAGAATCAGCCGACACACGTCGGCCGACGTCCCGGCTCTGGCGGTATTGCCGCTGGCTGACATGAGCAGCGGGAGAGACAGTGCCTATTTCGGCGACGGCATCGCCGAGGAGATCCTCATCCTGCTCTCCCGCCTGGAGAGCATCCGGGTGATCTCGAGAACATCGTCATTCGCGTTCCGCGAGCGCGATATCGACCTGCCCAGCATTGGCGCAGCGCTGGGCGCCGATTACATCCTGGAAGGCAGTATCCGACGCCAGTCCGCGCGAGTCAGAATCTCGATAAATCTCGTCGACGCGGCAACGGACACACAACTCTGGAACCGGACCTACGATCGCGAGATGGTGGATGTGTTCGCCGTGCAGAGCCAGATCGCCGCGGCCATCGTGGACGAGCTCGACGTCGTTGCCCATGGACAGACTCGCCGCTACGACGCCACACGAAGCCCGGAGGCCTACGACTACTTCCTTCGCGGACGCCACTACTTCCATCAGTGGGACGAACGCGCCATGGAGTACTCGAGGGAGATGTACGAAAAGGCCATCGAGCTCGACCCGGAGTACGCCAAGGCCTGGGCAGGGCTGGCCGAAACGCTGACCTGTGCGGAGCTGTGGAAGGACTCCGAGGGCGCCCTGGCCAAGCTGGCGGATGAAGCGAGCCGCAAAGCGCTGGAATTCGGCCCGCAGCTGTCCGAGTCCCACTGCTCGCGCGGCTTCACGCTCTCCATGGACGGCAGGTACGAGGAGTCCTTTGCTGAGTTCGAAGAGGCGATGACGCTGGACCCGCGAAACTTCGAGGCGGCCTATCTCTACGCACGCTGCCGGTTCGCCGCCGGAGACCTGGAGGAGGCGGCAGCTCTGTTCGCGCGAGCCGGCGATATTCGCCGGGAGGACTACCAATCGATCTGTCTAGAGGCCCAGGCGCACCAGGCACAGGGCAATGAGGCCGCCGGACGCGAGGCCGCCTCGCGAGGTCTGGATCGGTGTCGCCGCCACCTCACCCTCTATCCCGAGGATACCCGCGCCTGGACGTTGGGCAGCGGGGTCCTGATCCAGCTGGAAGATCGAGAGGAAGGGATCCGCTGGGCGCGTCACGCGCTGGACCTGGCGCCGGACGACATTACCGTGTTGCACAATGTCGGCTGCACCTTCGCGCAAGCCGGTTTGATTGACGAATCCCTGGATGTGCTGGAGAAACGGTTCTCCATGGGCTCGTTCGACCAGGACTGGATCGACCAAGATCCCCATTTCGACAATCTGCGGAAACATCCGAGGTTCCTCCGCATGACGGGCCATGAGGTCTCGTAGCGGAGGGAAAGAGGGACAGGTACAAAGCGTGACGCTCCGCGCTCGGTCGGCAGTCTGATTTGAACCCCTTTCTTCCGCGATCGCCCAAAGCGACGGCGAAGTCACGGCGAGTGTGCTTTCGAACCTGTCGCCGCCCGGAAGATGCTGCTGATCGCGAAGGTCAGGGCTACGAACCAGACGACCTCGGTCCGGGTCCTTCGAAATGGCGACGTTGCCATGGTCTCTCGACCCTACGGTCCGGCGGCGCGACGGGTCGGCGGGCTCTTAGAGCTCGGGGCTGCCGGAGCACGCCAGACCGAAGACGGAGGCGCAGACGAGGGCGGCGAGCCGCGCGAGCATGGCTCGATCTTACGACGTGCGCTACGCCGGGTCCTCGGATCCAGCCTCGAGGACCGGCCACGGGTAAGATCGAGGGCAGGATACTCAATCCGACGCTGCTCGGCAGAGGCCCGCGCAGTAGACAGTCGGTGAGAAGGTCAGGCTAGTTGCCGTCACCTTCCAATGCCGCCTCGGCCTTCAGCCAGCCGATCGCTTCGGCGTTTCCGATTTTCGCCGCACGCTCGTACCAGTAGCGGGCCTCTTCCCTATCTGCGCGCACCCCGTAATGGCCATGTTCGTACAGTCGGGCCAGGTGCATCAGGGCCGCCCAGTAGTTCGGTACGGCAGATAGCTTCAGCCAACGGAGCCCTTCGTCGAGGTCCTTCTGTACTCCCTCGCCTCTAAGGCTCTGGATGCCCATCCGATACTGCGCCATGTAATAGCCTTGCTCGGCACTTTCGCGAAACCACTTGATCGCCATCTCAAGATCGCGGGGTGCGCCCAGCCCCTTCCAGTAGGACCATCCGACCGCGTACTTTCCGACAGCGGACCCCTGCTGCGCCGCGGCAAGGGCAAGCTTGAATGCTCGCTCGCGGTTGGGACGAACGCCCAGCCACCCGTCCGTGACGAGGAGCGACAGCGCCGCCGTGGCGTGGATGTTCCCAGCGGCGCTCTCCTCCTCGAGTCTCTCGTGGACTGGCACGACGTCCGCGTCGGACAGCTCGTCGTTGGCGCGGAAGCCAATAATGCTGTGGATGGCGGTGGTGTCGCCCTCCAGAAGCGCTTCGACGAGCCATGAAACACCCCGCGCTGCGTCTCGGGCCACGCCATAGCGGCCTTGAATCGAGTAGTAGCCGAAGCGCTCCATCGCGATGGGCAGACGCCGCTCGGCGGCGGCAGCCAGCCATTCCGCTCCAGCCTCGAGGTCCTGCTCGACGCCGTGTCCCAGCATGTAGAACACACTCAGCTCAAACATGGAGGCCGCGTGTCCCGCGTTGGCTGCTTGTTCGAACCAGCGTGAGGCGACCTCCGGATTGGAAGCCGTCCCCGTACCGGTCTTGAACATCCACCCGAGATTGTGGCTCGCCCCGCTCTGGGTAACGGCAGCCTTCTCGTACCACTTCATCGCTTCTCTTGGATCAGCAGGGACGCCGAGGCCGAACAGATACGCAGAGCCCAGGTAGTACTGTGCCAACGGGTTCCCGCCATTCGCCGCCTCGGCCACCTGCCCGACATGCTCGCGCGCGATCGTCTGGGCTGCCGTGTGGTCCTGCTCAAAGCCCGCCCTCCCGAGATAGTGAAGCGTTGCCACGCGGAACTTCGCCATCGGGCTACCAAGTTGAGAAGCCTCTTCGAACAGAGCCCCCGCTTTGTCCTGGTCGACCAAACCTCCTTCCCCGGAGTAGAAGGACTCCGCGAGGTCTAGGATAGCGAGGCCATTGGGCTCTGCGACCTCGGAGACTTGGTCAGCGGCTACCCGCGTGGCGGCAAGCGCAGCCGTTAGCACCAGAAGGCCCCGTGCCGCGATCAGGCGCAGGGTGCAGCTTCCAATCTCTCCGTGCAGCGTGAGTCTCATTCGCGCTTCGCGTCGGTTTCCATTTGGCCAAGACTCACGTATGCCTGTGAGAGCAAGTCCTCTACGCCGCGCATGAGCGGGTACTGATCGACAAGGGCCCTGAGCTCTCGAATGCCCTCGACCAGGGCACCCTCGGCCAAGTAGGCCTTCGCAAGCAGGAGGCGCAGTTGGAACGGCTTCTTGTCCAACCTGGCCAAGGCCTGCTCGATCGTCGCTCGTGCATCCGCCGGCCTCTCTGAACCGAGCTGATACTCGGCCAGTTTCTGCCACCGGCCAACATCGGACGGATCCAGCGCCAAGTACTCCTGCAACGACGCCTCTGCTGCGCCCGCTCCGTCCAGCAAGGCTACGATCTGCGCGACCTTGAGATGGATCTCGGCCAGGTCCGAATTGCTCGTCAAGACCGCCTCGAAATACGGGAGCGCCTCCTCGTAGTGACCGAGGGTGAACAACTTCTCGCCCACCCAAGCGTCCAAGTTGACGCTCACCCTCCCAGCCGCACGGAGCGACTCATATTGCTCCTCGAGGAGGCGAGGAACCTCTGCCTCGGATCTCACCGCCATGGCGAGATAGGCGTACTCGGCCAAGGCCTCCTCATCACCCGTGGCTGCCACAAGGTAGCGACGATAGGCTGCGAGGGACTGTTCAAGCTCACCGCGCGCCAAAGCGATCCTCGCCCCCAGTAGGTCGGTTCGAGGGTAGGTGCGGGTGGGCTCCAAGCCGGCTTCGATTCTCCGCACGGCGGCCTCTGCTTGCTCTAGATTGCCCAGGTCGAGATACAAGCCCGCGACCCTCTCGAGGACGCGAGGACTCTCGCTCGCAGCCTCTCCGGCCATGATGCCGTCGGCCACCCGGATCGCCTCGTCGAAGCGGCCCTCCTGCCACAAGACATCCAGCAACTCGACGTGGACCTTTGGAGGAAGGCCGTACGCTGCACTGGATTGAGCTTGGACTCTGAGCAGGTCGATTCTCCTCTCGAGCTGCTCAGTGATGTCGTAGTAGCGACTCAGCGCTGCCCACAGGCGTGCCTCACGAGGCACCTCCTCGAGCCGAGCCAGCAAAGCCGCCTCCAAGCCATCCCATGGCGTTCGAGACCAGGCGTGGGCCATCCCGATCAACCCATCGTTGTCCAGTGCGCCCGTCAGACTCAGCAGGCGGGACTCGAGGGGAGGAGCCTCGCCGCACCTCGAGGCTACAAAGGCCATGGGTCCACCGAGGTCGCCAGTGGACTGGATGCTCTCGAGTAGTTGGACCGCTTCGCTGCAGTGACCCTTGTGAGCCTCTGAAACCGCCAGGGTGCGGAGGACGGAGTCCCTACGTTGGGGAGACAGCCTATCCAGATGTTGTTGGATTCGCTCAACGCCTAGCGTCGTTCCTTGGAGTTGGGCCAACTCCTGAACTAGCGTCTCGCGAGAGCTCGGCGACTCCTCGTCGGACAGCATCTTTTCGTAGCACTCAATCGCTAGATCGGCGGCAGCTCCCTTCAGCACGCTGCCGATCTTTCGACACACGGCATGGGCGCGAGGCCCCGCAGCCAAGGAATCGATGACCCCGGTCGCGAGTTGCCGCACCCTCTCGACTTCGGAGCCTTCGGCGGCCACCTTCGAGAACCACAGCAAGAGAGCAGTCGCATCGCCCGGATGTCTGCTTAGCCATTCATCCAGGATCTGACTTGCTCGGACCCCGTTGCCCTTGGCCTCGAAGTGCTGATAGGAGATAGCGAAGGCGTCGGCTACTTCCGGATGCTCGGCGACGAACCTCTCAGCCAGTTCCTCCCTCCGGTCCATGTCGCCGATCATTCGTAGCGCCGAGTACGCCTTACGATAGGCGTCGGCCGAGGCTGGAAACTTCCGCGTCAAGTCGACGAATCCCTCAGCCCTGACTTCCGGGTTCGGCTCTTGAGAAAGCAGGTAGAAGTACGCGTGTTGGTTCCACGGCTGCAAGTCAACCCACTCCCTCGCCAGTCTCTGTACCTGCTGGGTGCGCTCTTCGTTGGTGGGAGGGGCGCCGGTCAGGTGGCGATCGAGTTCCCATCGCGACAGCTTGACCATCACCAGCCGCCGGGGGGTGTCGGGGTCTCTGGGATCTGCTCGTAGCTGCCCTTCGAGCTCTTCGATCTGAGCATCGTACTCGAGGACGAGATCCGCCGCTGTCGGCTCGCCCTCGCCGCCTTGACTCCCCGACAGCCACTCGGAAGCTGAAAGGGCACCGAGCACCATCGCCATTACCAAGCCCGACAGCCGCACAGTAGGCTTCGAGTTGCCGATCTGAATCCTGGTCACTTCCTTTGGAGGCCCTGACATGGAAATGATCGAGAAGGCGGTCCAACGCCATCCTTTTCTTGAAACCGGCTCTGCTAGCATCTCATGCGCCACACCGACCGCCTTCATGCGGCGACGATCCTCGAGGAAGAGCCGCTCATCGAGGGCAAGACCTTCTGGTCGCAGGGGCCCCGTCTCGCCGACTATCTCCAGGCCTTGTTGGGGAACATCGACGGCAACGCCTTCGGGATGCCGACCGCGGTACAGCAGGAGCGCATGGTGGAGCTCGAGAAGGAGGCGGACGCGGTCTTCACATCGCTCAACACCTTCTTCGAGGAGACCGTGGCGGAGCTCGAGGAGTTGCTGTCGAAGCACGGGCTTCCGGGGCTGACACGGCCCGAGCCGCTCAAGTGGGCGGTCGAGCCCCAGATCGAGGCCGGTGAGGAGAAGAGGGACAGGTACAAATGCGCCCGTCATTGGACAACGAGGAAACGGTTGCGATTTGTACCTGTCCCCTTTTCTCCTTTCTCCCGTGCACGCTTCCACCTCGAGGACGGTCTCACCCCGCTCGAAGGAGACCGCGCTGCCGTCGTTGATGATGAGGTCCTCGTCGCCCATGACCACCGCAGCCGCCAGCACGGGACGAAAGCCGCTGGCCGGTGCCCGTCTAATCGAACGTGACGACGAACCGAAGGGCAGCTCTACTTCTGGCGCTCTTCGTCGCCTGCCTCACCTCCGCCCGCCTAGCGACAGCACTGCCGGTGGTCGGACCCGGGGAGACGTTCCTCTGCACGCGGAACTTCTCGACGCCGATCTTCGAGGGCCAGAGCGTGGGCGTCGTGCCCCTCGAGCTGCGGGCTCGCGCGGTCGGCCAGATCGGCGTCACCGACCAGCAGATCGCCTGGCAGTCGTTCGGCTTCGTGCCGCTCGCCGACGGAGAGGTGACCATCACGGTGCCGAGCATCGTCTTCCAGGGGCTGCTCGACGCGCATTTCGCCGGCACCGCCAACCGCGCGGAGGTTCGCGTTCTGGCGGCGCTGCGCGAGATCGGCGACGACACCAACCTCGACATCGACGTCGTGCACGAGCGGCTGCACACCAGCGGCGGCCCCGTGGGCGACGACAACCTCTTCGCGCCCGTCGACGCCGTGCTCCAGCATGAGGTCGAGCGCGGCACCAACTATGCGGTGATGGTACGTCTCGAGGTCGAAGCGCGCGGATTCGACGCCCAGGCCGACTACTTGACGGGCGCCGAGGAGGGCGTCGGCGGACGCCGGGTCTCCTTCGCCTGCCTCAAGATCGAGGCCGACATGCTCGACACCGACGAGGACGGGATTCCCGACCAAATCGAGGACTCGGGCCTCCCGGGCCTCGACCTGCCGGCGATGGGAGCGACCTCGGACCACAAGGACATCTTCCTCGAGATCGATTGGCTTTCCGGCAGGCAGCCAACGCAGGCAGCCGTGCGGGCTGTGCGCGACGCTTTCGCCGCGTCGCCCGTGGCGAATCCCGATCTGGATGACGGCATCCGTCTCCATGTCGACGCCGGAGACCTGACCGACCCGGCGGCGAGCGAGGACGACGCCGGCCCGGGGACTTGCAACGACGGGGTCAACAACGACCCGGAGGAGGACAACCTCGCCGACGAGGACGACCCGGATTGCCTCGTTGGTGATTTGGTCTTCTCGGATCTCGACGGCGGCCAGGACCTGGGCGACGGCAGTCTCATCCCCGCCGGGGACATTCCGACCGGCGCCGGCATCCCCGATCTCGAGACCGATCTCGACGGCAACGACCGCGCCGACTTCCTCGACGTCAGGGTGGTCAACTTCGACATCGAGAACCGGCTCGGGATCTTCCACTATGCCCTGAGCGCCGAGAACCTCACCGTCGGCGGCGGACAGGCCGAGCTGGGCGGCGGCAACATCATCCTCGGCACCACACGGGCCTCGACGCTCATGCACGAGCTCGGTCACAACCTCGGTCTTGAGCACGGGGGCGACGAGGGCGACCTCGAGCCCGAGGTCAACGGGGACGAGGGCAACTGCAAGCCCAACTACATCAGCATCATGAACTACCAACACTCTTCGAATGGCGGCATTCCGACCCGCGGCATGGAGAGCGGCCAGGATCTCGACGGCAACGGCGAGCCCGACGGCAAGATCGTCGACTTCTCGCCGCCGCGGTTGGCGCAGGAGGACCAGCGCGGCCAGGCACCCCTGGCGCCGCTCAACGAGGGCGCTCTCGACGACGACCAGGTGCTCGACCCCACCGACCCCGACAACCAGTTCATCTTCGTCGATCCGAACGGTGTCGCGGTCCGCCGCGGCCTCGACGAACCGGCCGACTGGAACAACGCCGACGGCGAAATCAATCCGATCAACGTCAACACCTCGGACGAGAACGGCAATCCGGCGGCTTGCACCAACGACCGCCTCGACGACGAACTGACCGGCTACAACGACTGGGAGAACGTCGATCTGCGCATCTACGGCTTCGGCGACGCGATCGCGGGGATGTTCAACCCCACGACCTGGCCCGAGCCCACCGACGAGGAGATCGGAGCGTTCATTCTGGAGCTCAACACCGCCGATCTGGGAATCACCAAGAACCATGCGCCCGAGCTCGCGGTGGCCGGCCAGCCGATCACCTACCTGCTCACGGCGACGAACCACGGACCCAACCCGGCGCGGGGCGTCCGGGTCGTCGACACCCTGCCGCCCGAGGTCACCGTGGCCGAGCTTCCGCCCGGCTGTGTCGAGGCGCCGCCGGGTGTTGTCACCTGCGAGCTCGGCGAGATCGAGCGCGGCGAGATCGTCGAGGTGGAGCTCGAGGGACGGGTCGCCCTCGGCCTGCCCTGCGAGGGCGCGCAGCGGATCTTCATCACCAACACCGCCGAGGTCGAGCACAGCGCCGGCCCAGACCCCGTGGGGCGGAACAACCGCGCCACCGATCGCTCCGAGGTGCTCTGCATCCGCTACGAGTACGCCGCCAAGGTCCTCTGCGGCGTGCAGGACGACCCCGAGGACCTGCGCCTGGCGACAGGTCTCTACGCCACCTCGATCAACGTCCACAACCCGAACGACGGCGAGATCGGCTTCTTCAAGAAGCTGGCGCTCGCTTTCCCACCCGCCGAGCAGCGCGCCGGCCGAGTGGTGCCGATCGGCGTCGACACGCTGGGCTACGACGAAGCGTTGAAGGCCGACTGCAACGAGCTCGCGGAGCGGTTGCCGGCGGGCGTCGCGGACCAGGCGCCCTACTTCGAGGGCTTCCTGGTCATCCAGAGCCCGCTCAGCCTCGACGTGACCGGCGTCTACTCGACCGCCGCCCTCGATGCCGACGGCGGCGTGCGAGGCCACAGCAGCGTCGACGTCGAGATCATCCCCGAGCGCGAGCGGCGACCGTCGAGCGATCTCTCGATCAGCAAGGCCGCCACCTTCCAGGGTCAGACGGCGCCCCACATCCAGTACACCATCAAGGTGACCAACGACAGCCTGGTCGCGGCGGAGGGAATCGTCGTCTCGGACCGGCTGACGATGGAGGCGGGTGACCTGACGGCCGTGCCCGAGAACGAGCTCGCCGCATCGCACGGCGGCGATTGGGTGGTCCTGTCGAGCGATCCCTCGGGCGCCGATCTCGAGGCGCAGATTCCGCGACTCGACCCCGGCGAGACCGCCACGCTCGCCTTCGCGGTGAGGACGCAGACCGACATCGGCGCGGGCCGCACGCACGTCTTCAACGTGGCCAGCGTCGACAGCGAAACACCGGACGCCGACCCCTCGAACAACCGGGCCACCGTGGAGACGGTCATCGACCTGCCGTAGCGGCACCCGCCGGGACTGGGAAGGTTGGTCAAGGGTCGAAGCCCGCCTGTTCGGCGGTCCCCAGGGGAGTCGGATACGCTTCGATTCTTCGAGCATGTTGCACCTTCATCAATTGAGACGAGACAGCCGGCGTCCGCGTGACAAAACGGACCGAGACCCGGTCCGCGAGTGTTGCGTCCGGCGAGGAGGAGAGATGAGACAGGTGGGCCTCGCAGTCGTCCTGGCCAGCTGGGTGGTCACGGCCGTCGTGACCGTGGAGGCGGCCGCGCAGGACCAGCGGATGGCCTCGAGCGCCGCGGCGATCTCCATCATCCTCGAGGAGGTGGCCGGCGACGTCAGCGGTGAGCCGGGGGCCTGGACGGCGACCTATCGCGGGTCACGGATCGTCGTCCACGCCGTCGACCACCACGGCCGAATGCGTATCATGGCACCGATCGCCAGTGCCGCCGATCTGGATCGCGCGGGGCTCGAAGTCCTCCTCGGAGCCAACTACGGCCGCGCCCTCGACGCCAAGTTTGCCATCGCCGACGGCGTCGTCTGGAGCCTCTTCAACCGCGCCCTCGAGGGCCTCGACCGCATCACCTTCCTCGATGGCATCGAGCAGGTCGTGACGCTCAAGGAAAACTACGGCGGAAGCTACCGCAGCACCGACCTTACCTTCGGCCGCCCTCCGGGAGACGACGGCCTCTGAGAGGTGCCGCCCTCTTGTCTCACGGATCGACCACGATCCCCATTCCGACAATCTTCGGGGAAAGAGGGACAGGTACAAATGCGCCCGTTGTTGGACAAAGCGGCACTGGCTGCGATTCGTACCTGTCCCCCTTCTCCCCTTCTCGCGACTGGGCGATCGGAACGGCCGGAGGCCCGCCAGGAGTCTCCGCGATCGTCGAAGGCGACGGCGACGTCACGGCGATTGTGCTTTCGAACCTGACGCCGTCCGGCGCCGAGCGACTCGGCCTGGAGCTCTCTCGCGCCCTGCGAAGCCTCCGGCTGACCACCCAGTAAGGGGAGTGGGTCTCGAAGTAGGATGTAGAGACTTGCTGGAGCTCTCGTGACGATCTTTCCTTCCGTCTGGCATACGGTCTTGCGGTCTGAGCGTGTCGAGGAGGGTAAGCGGATGAGCCGAAGCGCAAGCTCGAGAGACCGCCATTGGCCGAGGACTCGACGCCTCTCGAACAGGTGGACCGGATTCCTCCCGGCGACCTCTGGTCTCTGGCGAGTCGGGACCCTCTGGGTCGCTCTCGTCCTGGCGTCGCCGCTCGTGCCCGCGACAGGTGACACCCTCGACGGCACCGGCGACTCGGCCACGGTCGACCACATACGCTCCTACCTCGATCGCCGAGCCGAGACCACCGGCTTCAGCGGCGCCGTTCTGGTTGTCTCGGGCGACCGTACGCTGGTCCGGGAGGCCAGGGGCTTGGCCGAGCGCGAGCTCGGCGTTCCGCTCGAACCGGGACACATTCTGCCGATCGGGTCACTGACCAAGCCGATCACCGCGGTCGCGGCGCTGCGACTCGCCAGTGCGGGTCGGCTCGAGCTGGACGCTCCGATCTGCGGCTACCTGCCAATCTGTCCCGCAGCGTGGGCCGCCGTCACCGTCGAGCACCTCCTGACCCACACCTCAGGAGTTCCAGATCTCTTCGGCGACGTCGAGTGCGCACCGGTGGAGGACACCGCGGCCGAGATCGACAAGACGATCACGGCAGCCGATACGACGCTCGAAGCGGCCCCGGGGACGGAGTACTCCTACAACAACTTCGGCTACGCGCTCCTCGGCTACGTGATGGAGCGGGCGACAGGCGAGCTCTGGGAAACGCTCCTGGAGCGCGAGGTGTTCGAGCCGGCCGGCATGCCGCAGACGCGGTACGACGATGTGTGGGCGATCGTGCCCGGTCGCGCGCGCGGCTACGAGTTCGAAGACGGCCGGGTGATCAACATCGACTACGACGACCACTGCGCCTACTCCGCGGGCGGTTTGCACTCGACCCTCGATGACCTCTGGCGCTTCCTCGACGCGACCCACCGTGGAACACTCCTCGCCGATGACCTCCGTGAATCGGCCTTCGTACCTCGGGGCGGCGATTTCTACGGCTACGGGTGGGCGATCCAACGTCAGCACGGCCACCAAGCCCGAACCCACTCCGGCGGCGTCGGAGGCTTCTCGTCGGCATTCGCCCACTACCCTTACGACGACCTTTCGATCGTCCTGCTGAGCAACATCCAGGAAGAGAACGCCAACGGTACGGTCTGCGATCTCGCGTCTCTGGTTCTGGCTACCGATTGGCGACCCTATGGAGACTTCGATTCGTCGCCACCGAGCGACGCGGAGATACAACGGTACGTCGGCGAGTGGATGCCCGACGCGGGCGCGGCAGTCGTCATCTCCGAGGTCGATGGTGCGCTCCGGTACGCCCGTCGCGGGTCGCGCCGGAGCCACGGCCTGATACGGGTCGAAGGGAGCCTCTTCGCGCTCGAGGGCGCCGAGCACCTTCGGATCCGCTTCGACGAGGCCTCCGACGACGACCCCGGGCTGACGATCGAGCGCTGCGGTGAGATCGAGACGAGAGCGCGGATGGAGCCTCGAGAGGATCGAGGATGACGCCTGAGTGCGGGCGCCCGCGATCCCAAGCCGGCAGCTACTGCCAGGGCACCTGATCCAGGTCTCCCTTCGTGTGTGTCTCCAGTCTTGCGCTACGAGACGTAGAATGAGCCTCGAGCAGAAGGGAGGCACCTATGCGGTGTGATGTTGTAGTGGCGGCCCTCGTGGCTCTCGCTCCCATGGCGTGCGGAGGCGCACCCCCGGCGACCGAGAGCTCTACCAACTCGACCGGAGACCCGGTGGCCGTCGAGGAAGCAAGCTCGGTCGCCCCGAGCGCTGTCCAGGATCTGGACCTGGACAGTCTCGACCTGTGCCAGCTCGTGCCCGGTGACGTGGTGGCGCAGGCCTTCGGAGCGAAGTTGACACGGGAACCCTCGCGGCAGGGTTCCGGGCTCATGGCGGAGTGCTGGTACCAGGTGACCCACCCGGGAACCTCGGGCGGTACCGGCGAAGGATATGTTCTCTGGGTCAGTGGGCCCGACTACTTCAGGTTCAACAAGGACAACGAGGAGCTCACCGTCGAGGAGCTCCCGGGTCTCGGCGACGACGCCTACATCACCTGGAGCGAGGTCGAGGACCAGCACGCAAGCCACGTTCTGCTCGAGGGCAGGTTCGAGGTGGGGGTGTACGGTCCGGAGCGCGAGCGGGTCCTGGGGCTCCTCGAGCTGGCGCTCGATCGGCTCTAGGCGGGCACCGTCTCAGAGC
Organism: Candidatus Multivoradales bacterium; assembly: GCA_965223875.1. Taxonomy (GTDB): domain Bacteria; phylum Acidobacteriota; class Thermoanaerobaculia; order Multivoradales; family JAHEKO01; genus CBDCXS01. Next base: position 2,888,003 of record OZ245024.1, read on the forward strand.
GGCGGCTCGACGCCGGCTCTGCAGGCACACGCGTCACCCTGAACCATCCGAAAGGGCCCCCAGCGGCACCGAGGGTAACCTCTTCAATCTACAGTTGGTGCCGACACGCTCCAACGCTGGAGTGGAGGACACCGGATCGGCTCGGCTACCTCTATTCTCGCGACTCTGCACCCAGAGTCGCCCGCGCCCAGATCGGAAAGATGGTGTACACCTGGATCGGGTAGGTGCCCGGGGCAATCAAACCCGCCAGTGCCGTCTCGCCGGTCACCTCCAGTGTGCCTCCCGAGGGGCCTGCGACGAGCTTCCCTAGGGCCTGGATCTTCTTGAGGACGATGACGCCGGCGGCGTCTCTTACATACACGTTGTGGTTTACGCCCACCATGGCAAAAGGCGGTGGCGCGGACGAGACCCGCCAGGAGATGTCCAGTCTCTCGCGCACCGAGACCCCACCGCCACGCTGAGGAGCGGGCGGGTCGAGAGAGACCGCTCCGAGCGGTTCCGGCGCCGTCCCGGAGGCCTTCCGCGCCTCTCGTCCCCGAGCGTTGGTAGACCCCGCGAACAAGTTGAACCAGGTCGCTGTCGGCAAGGTGTACTGTGCACCGACAACCGGCTCGGCGCCCTCTACCCCCTCGATCGCCACCCAGACATGGGTGTGCTGCGTGGGCCCCAGATCCTCACCGTCGATCCAGTACTGCGAGCAGTCCTGAACGATGATGAGTATTCGCGCCCTTCCCTCTTCGAGCGCCAATGAGAACTCCGGTCCTACGAACTCCTCAAACGGGCCGGGGTCGAGCTGCAACAAGAGGGCATCCTCATCGCACTCCTTGAAGAGATAGTTCTTCGGGCTCTCGGCCTGCGCCCAAACGGAGCCGGTCGTCAGAAGACTCGACACCAACACCGCGGCAAGGTACTTCGGGACTCCCATGAATGCCCTCCTCTCGGGAGCGGCAACCTCGCCCGATCTCCAAGGCGCGAGACCAGTTCTCGCCCAGGGTGCTTGCCTTGAAGTGTACACAACGGCAAGTACTCTTCGCGTCGGTTCCCTGGTTGTAGACCGAGAAGAGCCAAGGGACTCGGCTCATGGACAGATCCGCAAGCCTTCGAGGAGTTGCCGTCGTCTATCCGCTACTTCGCCGGCCTAACCACAATGCGCGACGGGCAGCAACGACTCCGCCTGATCGCATTCGACCCGGCGTCCTGATCGAGCCCTCGCTACGGCTCGGGAACCAAGAGGCGCCGCCCCGAGCTAGCTGCCGCCTCAGTCGCCCGAAACGACAATGTCACCCTTGGTCGACTCCACGATGGCAAAGAGTTCGCTCTGCTCCTGCTCGCCGACGCCAAAGTGGTCGAGACTGGCTTTGAAGTCCTCGGCCAGCGCCTGCCACTCGGCCTCGGAGATGTTCATGCCGTCGTGGGCTTCCTTCATCGACAGCCCGGCGTAGTGGCACGGCCCGCCCGTGACCTGGCAGACCATCGCCGTCAGCTGGAACTTGAGGCCCGGGAAGCGCTCTTCCTTCCGCGCCGCGTAGATGTCCGGGTTGGCGTTGAGGACATCGTTGTTGACCACGCGGTCGATGAAGTCGTCGACAACCAGCGCGATCGGATAGACACCGCCGAGCCGCTCGTAGAGCGAAGGTGCTTCGTCCTCCGCCACCGCCGGCGCAACCCAGCCGACGACCCCAACCAGAAGTCCAACACAGACACCGAGAAGTACAGTCCGTCTCATCTCTCCTCCTGTCGCCTCGTCGCCGCCGGACTCCCGCCGCCCCCCTGGAAGCGAATTCCCGAGCAGCTCACTGTTGTAGGAATCCGTCAAGGCTACCACGCACCCTCGGCTCCCTGTCGCCGCCAGCGCGGGCTACGACCGGCCGAGGCCCAGAGGCTTGGCGACCAGATCGTGCTCGCCGCTTCTACCCGCCGATCACGGAAACTGCTCCCTGCTATCTCTTCCGGCCATCCTGTCGCCCGGGAGTGGCCGGGACTTCTCCAGCCGAGGGAATCCGCCAAGGGAGCGCGGCCGATCCACAGGAGAGTGACATGCCAGTGAAGCTCGTCGACACCGGGTTGAACCTGACGCCAATCCACCGGCTATCCAAGGTCGCATGACCGGTCGAGAGGGAGGTGCTCCCACCCTCACCCGCTTTCCATAGTCCCTTCGCCAGGGCAAGGCCTCTCCGGTTCAGGCCCCTCTCTTTCTGTCCCGACCGTCGTCTGAGACACTAGGCGACGGTGACCCGTTGCCCAGCCTGTGAAGCATCGGCTCCCGCCGGCAGCCGCTATTGTGGCTCCTGCGGCGCCGCCCTCGACGAAAACGTCGAGACGCGGACCAGTAGCCCGAGCGAGCAACCGACCGACCTGGCTCCTCCGAACGCTACCGGTAGCTCGAGCCCACAGGAGGGGCGATTCGAGCCGGGGGCGCTGCTCGGTGAGCGCTACAGGGTCGTAAGCCTTCTCGGCCGGGGAGGCATGGGCGAGGTCTACCGAGCCGACGACCTGAAGCTCGGCCAGCCTGTGGCGCTCAAGTTCCTGCCCCGAGAGGTCGAACGAGACGCCTCGAGACTCCGCCGCTTCCACGAAGAGGTCCGGCTGGCGCTCAAGGTGACGCACCCGAACGTCACCCGCACCTACGACATCGGCGAGGTCGACGGGCACCACTACATCGCCATGGAGTACGTCGACGGTGAGGACCTGGCGTCGCTGTTGCGGCGCATCGGGCGGTTGCCGAGCGACAAGGCTAACCAGGTGGCGCGGCAGATCTGTGCCGGCCTGGCGGCGGCGCACGACCGCGGTGTCTTGCACCGGGACCTCAAACCAGCCAATGTGATGCTCGACGGACGCGGCCAGGTCAAGATCACCGACTTCGGACTGGCGAGCGTCGGCGAGAGCGTGGACGGGCACGAGGCGATCGCCGGAACGCCGGCCTACATGGCGCCGGAGCAGTGGGAGGGGCAAGGGGTCAGCGCGCGGAGCGACATCTATGCCCTCGGTCTGGTGCTCTACGAGCTGTTTACCGGGCAGTCGATCTTCGCCGGAAAAACGCCGGCCGAGATCCGCGCCGTCCACTCGGACGACTCCTCGACAGCCACCGACTCCGCCCCCAGACTGGCGGATCTCGAGCCGGCGGTGGAGCGAACGATCGTCGCCTGCCTGGAGGCCGACGCCGGGCGGCGCCCGCAATCACCACTCGCCGTGGCGGCGGCGCTGCCGGGCGGCGATCCTGTCGCCGCGGCGCTGGCGGCGGGAGAGACGCCGGCACCCGAGCTGCTGGCCAGCTCCGCGGCGGCTCAGCCGCTCAGTTCCACTACGGTCTGGAGCCTGGTCGCAGCGGTCGTAACCCTCGCATTCGGCATGGCATGGCTCTCCGACCGCGTGACGCTGCCCGGACGAGCGGCGCTACCGAGACCGCCGCAGTACCTCGAGGTGCGGGCGCAGGAGATCCTCGGCGAGCTCGGGCTCGGCGATCTACCGATCGCCGACAGCGTCTCGTGGTTCGATCTCAACTACGCCTGGGTGGATCACACCCTGGAGCAGCAGCCGCAAGCGCATCGATGGCGCGCTTTCGAAGGGCTGCAGCCGAGTACCTACCGCTTTCACTATCGGCAGAGCCCGGTGCCGTTCGAGCGACAGAACTCCGCATCGCTCAGCAACTGGACACTCGACCCACCAGCCGTCGTTCCGGGAATGGTGGAGGTCGTGCTCGACCCCGAGGGCAACCTTGTCGATCTTCACCTGGTGCCAACGCGCTCCAGCGCAGCAGTGGAGGACGCCGATCCGGACTGGTCGATCCTTCTTCTTGCTGCCGGCTTCGAGCCTGAGGAGCTGATGCCGACCGCCCCGGAGACCAACCCCGCGGTCTTCGCCGACCGGCGTCGCTCGTGGGTTGGCTCCTACCCACTCAACCCGGACATCGACGTGACGCTCGAAGCAGCGAGCCTCGGCGCGCAGATCGTCGACTTTCGCCTCCGCGAGCCCTGGGACCGGGTGGAGGATCCGGAAGGCCCGGTGGCGAGCGCGATGAACCGCTTCGCGATCGGTTGGCTGCTGCAGATCTGGATGGGCGTCGTCTTGCTGACGGCGATCCTGCTCGGTTGGCGCAACATGAGACTCGGGCGGGGTGATCTGCGCAGCGCCATGTCGTTCGGACTCTACGGCGCGGCCTTTCGCCTGCTCGCCATGCTGGCCGGACACCATTCGGGCGGCGGGGAAGGATTCGTGTTCGTCATATCGCACCTGCGGCAGGCTGTCTTCATCGGCTTCGTCCTGGTGGTCTTCTACCTCGCTCTCGAGCCCTTCGCGCGCAAGCTCTGGCCGCGGGTACTGGTCAACTGGGTCAAGCTCTGGCGCGGTGAGTTCAGCGACAGCGGCGTGGGACGTGATCTGCTGGTGGGAGTCCTCGCGGGCCTCGTCGCCGCGGCGGTGACGAGTCTGGCCGTCTACCTGTCGGATGCTCAGGGCGTCGCAGGGCCGTCTCCCGCCAACTGGCACGGTGACACCTCCTCGAACGTCTTCCTGATGGGGCTGCGCCAAAGCTTCGGAGCGCTCGCCGCGATTCACGTAGACACGCTCTTCGGTGTCGTGATGATGCAGGTGATGCTGCTGCTCATGCGGCTGATCCTGCGGCGGACCTGGGCTGCCGCGGCCGCGCTGGCACTGCTGGTGGTCATCGTGCTGGCGCCCGGCGGAGGTGGCGGCCTGACGCATGTGCTGATTGCGCTGTCGATCTTCGCCGTATTTCTGGTGACGATCTTCCGGTTCGGCCTGCTGGCGATCTTCGTTGCCGTATCGGTCACCGATCTTCTGGCCTACCTCCCGCTGACGCTCGACGTCTCGAGCTGGCATGCGGGCTCCAGCTTTCTCACGCTGAGTGTTCTCGTGGGGCTGACGAGCTGGGGGCTGTGGGCGGTGCGGCCTGAAGCACCCGTTTCGTAGCCGGCCACGGCTGCTGACGAAGCCTGAGCCAGATGGCAAGTGCCGAGCGTCCCTCGAGGACTGGCGCCATCAGCCGATCCCTCAGAGAGGTCGGACGTCTTCGACGAGGCGTTGGATGGCAGGGCGCGTCGCGGTCTATCCGCCGGGCCGTTTCCGAACACGAAAGGGACTGGTACAGGTACGTCCACCCCGGAGACACCGACGGTGGCATTTCCACCTAATTCGCCTCAGGCCAGCTGCGCTTCGGGTCGTTCCTTCGGCGCCGCGTAGCTAGCGTAGACGATTCCCGTCAGGATCGTGAAGAGCACGAAGCCCGTCTCCATGAGCGTCATCGTCAACGGAGCGATCTTGAAGATCGGCATGAAAGGAGCCGTCAGCCGCAGCGTCACCGCCACGAAGGCAACGCCGATCGCAACCCAGAGGAAGGTGATCCCGGCCACTGGCAGGCTGACGCCCACCGCGTTCTTCAGACGCGAGCGCACCAGATTGGCGCTTTCTTTCAGCGAAGCGAGAGCACCGAGATCGCGATCAAAGATCAGCCAGCCGTGAAGCATCAGCAGGCATGCGATCACGACACCGGGCACGACGAGTACGAGCGTTCCGGCCGCGACAGCAAGGAGGAACAGTGTGCGTGCCATCAGGAAGGCGGGGAATCGCCGCACCGACTCGGCCAGCGCACCGAGAAGGCCGATCGTTCCGCCCCTCCGCTTGGCGACGAGCATCGTCAACATCGCACCTTCGACCAGAGTCCACGAGACTAGTAGAACGGCATTGGCGAAGAAGACTCGCTCCGGACCCGCCAGCGCCGCCCCGATCCCCGCATCCGACCTGACGAGGTGACCGACGATGCGCAACGGGAAATGAACCAGTAGGAAGACGGCGAGGGCACGGAGGTAGAAAGAGCGAAAGAGCCCCAGCGTTCTTTTCGCCGTTGCGCGGGGTGTGAGTCGGTCGAGGCGGAACGGATCCTGAGTCACCGCATCTGTCTCGGGCATGATCTCTCCTCTCAGTCGCCAACGCAGTAGCGAGGGAAGGCCGCGGGCGATCTCCGTCAAGAGCGCGAGCCAACCCTCGCGGCGGGTGCCACGGCTTGCGAACACCTCGATAAGGTCACCCTCCAGAACCCGCCGGTAGAGGGGAGGCGCCAGCGCCGCGATGGCGGCGATCAACCACCGCGCCACGCTGCTCACGAAACACCCTCCCGGAGCTCCCGCCGCGGCAGTCCGCTGAGCATCCGATCGAGCGACTCGAGCGACTCGGCGAGAGCCAGCCTCCCTGGTTGCTCGAGACGGAAGAACCGGCGTGGCCGCCCTCCGCGCACGTCGCCTCCCGGGCCGGAGTGCACGCTCAGGTAGCCCTTGGTCTCGAGTCGGTCGAGCGTTGCGTACACCGCGCCCAGAGAGGGCGACCGGCCCGTCCGCTCCGCGATCTCGGAGCGAATGGCCATCCCGTAGGCGCCGTCGCGGAGCCTCACAACCGCCAGCAGCACCATCTGCTCGAAGCTGCCGATCATGACGCCGATTCTACATTGTAGAAACTAAGCTCTCAAGCACTGAACCACAGTGAGCACTGGGAAGGCGACGGTCTCGGACCGGACGTGGCGGTGGAGCGGCGAGAGGCCGAGGCGCCGGCGCTGGACAGGATCGCGGCATTGGAAACCTAGGAAGAGCGTCTCCGGCGGCGGCGAAGCCCTTCGCTCTAGGTCTTCTCTTCTCTTCCGGTCAGCTCGGCCCGTAGCCGAGTCAAGGTCCGGCGAACCGAGTCGACGGTGTAGGGATCCTTCCGGTGAGCAGCTGCTCCCTCGCGCTCGAAGTAGGGCCTCTCGCCGTACATTCGGCCCCACTCCGCGTCGATCGCCGTGACGAACAGACGAAGCCTCGTGTCCGACTCGAGGAGCGAGGTCGTGAGTCGGCCCAGCGCCCCCAGCGGATCCTCGTAGCCGTCTTCGAGCAGTCCCTCGCTCTCCCTCACGCGCCTCGAGAGCACCACCCGAAGGGCTCCCTCAGTGTCGGTGAGACCCTGTTCCAGGTAGAGCTCGATCTCGAGCGCCGCCTGGCGTCGGAGAGCGACCGGCGAGGCACCCTTGATGAGGTCACCGGCGCTGCGGCCGAGAGCCTCTGCCACCGAGAACTTCCGCCTGGCGCGAACCTCACGCTCAAGCTCGGCCCCATCGCGGCTGACCGTTGACGGAGTCAATGGTCCCTCTGCGTCAGCCGCCTTGCCTGTCTCGGTGGAATCGTCGGTCATCTTCTTGCCGAGCCCGGTAGCTTTCTAGCTTCGCACACCCAGTCGGAAAGAACTGCGGGAGAGAGGAGGGAAAAGAGGGACAGGTACAACTGCGCCCGTCACTAGCGGCGCCGGATGGCGCCGGTTGACCGGTAGGTGGACGACCAGAAGCGCCACTCCCGCACCCTCGCGGGTGTCGCAAATGGCCTCGAACAGGGCGCGGTTCAGGCGCCGGCGGTAGCCGATAGCGAGGTTGCCGCTGAGCGAGTCCTAGGCCCGGCGCCAGAGCCAGGTCCAGTGCAGGCTCTGCCTCAGCCACATGGCGAAGGGCCTTGAGCGACTCTCCTCCGTGACCCGCACCTGCTCGCCATCGTCCAGGGCGGAGAGCGGCTTCTCCAGCCAAACGTGACCCAGGCGATAGGCCGAGAGGCTGCGATCGAGATCCTCGCGGATGAAACTCAGGACCACCTGGGTCGGCTCGAGCGCCAGTCCGTAGTGGACGAGCCCAGCCACATCTGGTCGAGGCCGAAGCTGCCGATGCCCAGGTTGAAGGCCACCGCGCTCGCGCGAGCGGCCTCGACCCGCTTGATCCGGGCCCCGCACTGGCAGATCAGCGGATCCACCTCGCAGGTCCGCCGGATTAGCTCCGCCCATCACCGGCGCGGCCGCCGTCGGGCACCTCGCAAGTTGTGGCCGGCGGCGCATCCGGCGCTGTGTCCCCCGCTGATCAAGGCCCTCGCCGAAATCGAGCCCGACGCTGGCAACGACCGAGGTATGGCCCACCGGAGCGGGAACCTCGAGCACGCCGGCCAGGATCCCGCCGCGGATCGACAGACCGGCAAGGAGAACGATCGTCAGGTTCGAGGCCGGTCCCGCCAGGGCCGTCCAGCCGGCGCGGATGGCGGTCGGCCTACACCGGCACGTACGGCGCGCTCGCCCAGCCCATCATCCATCCGACGATGAGGCAGCTCAGCGCCGGCGCCAGCACCCAACCGAACGGCTCGGGCCGGACGTGCGGCAGCCCATTGAGAGTGACCTGGCCGCCGTCGTCGGCGGTCGGGTCGCCGAGCTTCAGGTCCGCCAGTGCGGGCGAGGCCTCGTGCACGGTGAGCGGAAGAGGAAGGCGACGTACCAGACGAGGCCGAGCGACAGGATCGAGGCATCGAGCTCCATGGCCCGTCGATTCCGTCACACGGGCGACCATCGCGTGTCGGCGCGTTGGTCCACTCGGGAGCCGAAGCCGGCGCCGGCGCAAGACAAACGTCGTTCATCCCGATGTCATCTCGATTCGCCTAGCATTGGCGCGAATCTCACCGAGGAGCAGCGGCTCGAGCTCCCCAAGGCCGAACGAAACGCAAATGTCTCGATCCAAGGCGACCCTCTTCGTAGCGATCCTCGGGCTCACCGCCTGGTTGCTGACCTCCTGCGGCGCCAGTTCCTCGCCGACCTCGCCCGGTGGGGACACCGGCGAGTCCGGCGGTAGCTCGTCATCCAGTAGCAGCTCGTCCTCCTCCTCGTCCTCTTCGAGTTCGTCGTCATCCTCCAGCAGCTCGTCCTCCTCCTCGTCCTCTTCGAGCTCGTCGTCATCCTCCAGCAGCTCGTCCTCCTCCTCGTCCTCTTCGAGCTCGTCGTCATCCTCCAGCAGCTCGTCCTCCTCCTCTTCGAGCAGCTCCTCCTCTAGCAGCAGCTCCTCGACGGGTAGCTCTCCGTCGAGCGGCCGCACCACCTCGGACGCCTCCTGAGATACGGTCCGCCACGGCGTCGGTCGCCATGCAGCTCTCCATCGCCCTGCCCTGCTACAATGAGCAAGCCAACGTCGACCGAACCGTTGAGGACGTCCTCCGATGGCTCGGCCGGAATGACATCGACGGTGAGATCGTCGCTGTCGACGACGGCTCGACCGACCGCACGCGGGCGCGGCTCGAATCACTGGCCGCCCGCGAGCCTCGTCTCCGCGTAGTCGCCCACGAGGTCAATCAGGGGTACGGCCGCGCGGTTCGATCGGGGCTCGACGCCTGTGCCGGGGAGTGGATCTCGTTCATGGACAGCGACGGGCAGTTCGAGATCGAGGACCTCGGTCGCCTCCTGCGGCACTCGGCAGGCGTCGACGTTGTCGTCGGCCGGCGCTTCAAACGTGCCGATCCGTGGTTCCGGCGCCTCAACGCGGCGGCTTTCCGCGCCCTCAACCGGTCGGTGTTCGGCGTGTGCGTCGACGACGTCAACTGCGCCCTGAAGCTGATCCGGCGTTCCGCCTGGCCGCGGATCCGGCCCACCCTCTCGACCGGAGCGCTCTTCAACCTCGAGCTCTTCTTCCGCATGAAGGCAACCGGCACTGCCTGGAGGCAGGTGGACGTTGCGCATCACCCGCGCCGCGCCGGCTCGCAGACCGGGGCCAGGCCCTTCGTCATCCTCCGCGCCGCTTGGGAGGTGGTGCTGCTCAGGGCGCGCCTTGAGAGGCCGCGGCGACCGGCGGCGACCGCCCGGGCCACGGACAACCCGCACGCGGCCTGATCGGCCAGCGGAGCGTCGCTACGATCCGCGGATGATCGAGTGCTCGACCCATGGCGCCGGTCGGTGGCTCCGTCGGGAGGTCTGGATAGGTCTTGTCGTGACTGCCGCCGCCTTCTTCACCTACTTCTGGGGCTACGCGTCACCGGCCGAGCTCTTCTGGGACGAGAACTATCACATCGCCTCGGCACAGAAGTACCTCCACGGGGTGTACTTCATGGAGCCCCACCCTCCGCTGGGGAAGCTCTTGATCGCGCTCGGGGAGTGGTTGGTCTCTCCGGCCGCCAACGGCGCCAGCGATCAGTTCCTCGTAACCCACTACGCCGAGGAGCTGCCGGCCGCGTTCTCACTCGCGGGATTCAGGCTCCTCCCCGCTCTGCTCGCCTGGCTCGCCGCTCCCCTCCTCTACCTACTCCTTCTGGCCGTCACGCGTCGGGCGCTTCTCGCCGGTCTCCTCACCACTCCCTACGTCTTTGACAACGCCCTCATCGTGCATTCCCGCAGCGCCATGCTCGAGCCGCCGCTGCTCTTCTTCGCCCTACTGACACTGCTGGCGCTCGTTCTGATGATCGAGCGCCGTCCCGGCGGCGGACAGCTCCGCTGGCTGGCGGGTCTCTTCGGGGCGGCGCTCGCCGCCGCTGTCACCACCAAGCTGGTGGCGCTGGTGTTGATCCTGCTGGTCGCGCCTCTGGCGTGGCGCCTGGGACGACGGATTGGAGCCGCCGGCCTCGTTCGTGATCTGACACTGCCCGCGGTGCTCGCCTTCGCGATCGTCTTCGTGGGCGTCTGGCAGGCACACTTCACGCTCGCCTCGACGGTGCAGGTCGAGCTCGAGAACCAGGGTTACTTCCTGGCGTCGGAAGCCTCGAGACGGATCCTCGACGAAGGAGTTTCCGGCTCGCTGCTCCACTTCGGCACTCGCTTCGCCGACGCCCAGCGTTTCGTGACCCACTACGCACGCGGCGTGCCGAGACTCGATCTCTGCAAGCCGGACGAAGCCGGCAGTCCGTGGTTCTTCTGGCCAGTGGGTGCGCGAGCCATCAACTACCGCTGGGAGACCGAAGGCGGTGACGAGGACGCCACCTATCGATATCTGTATCTACAGTCGAATCCGGCCGCCTGGGCGCTCGGTCTCGTGGGAGTCTTCGCCGCCCTGGCGTTTCTGCTCGCGAGCGTCGCGCTTCCGCTCCACGGACGAGTCGCCGGGCGCTTCCTGATGCTCGTCTTCCTCGGTCTCTGGATAGCCTACATGGTCGCGGTCAGCCGGATCGATCGCGTCATGTATCTCTACCACTACTTTCTGCCGCTACTGCTGAGCTTCGTTCTCTTCGCTCTCGCCCTCGGTGCCGCCGGGACGGGCGGCCGGCGGGGACTCGACGCGCACCGTCGCGAGGCCATCGCCGGCGTCTGCGCCCTCGCAATCGTCGGTTGCTTCTTCTTCTACAAGCCACTCACCTACTACCAGCCGATCACCGACCGCGACTTCATGACGCGCTCGTGGGTCGACCTCTGGGACCTGCGATGTCAGCGCTGCGAGCGTACCGGAGGGCTGGTGCGGACCGTCTGCGAGTGAGCGAGCGACCGATCACTCGACACGCCTCATGAACTGGCGGGTCCTCTGCGTCCAGGTCTCGCCGCCGTCGGCCGAGATCTCCATCACCACGTCTTGCTCGTTCTCCGCCCGGTGCACGATCGTGAAGCGCAGGATCGGCTCACTGCCGTCCGGCATGCGCTTGGGCTCGGATCGGATGGTCCCCGTCTCTGGATCCTGCTTCATCACCCAGCAGTCGCCCGCGCTCGACCAGGTCAGGAAGACGATCTGTCGCTCGGCCTGGCTTTAGAAGCGCACGTCCTGGCTCCAGGTGCTGGCCTACTCCGAGCGGGTCTTAGAGCTCCTCGAGCTGGCGCTCGATCGGCTGTAGGCGGACACTGTCCCAGAGCGGCGGCTCGTTGCCGGCTTTGCAGGCACACGGGTCACCCTGAACCGTCCGAAAGGACCCCAGCCGCTGGGGGCGGTGGTGCGATCTGAGGCACGGCTCTCGCAGCCGGCTACGGCTGCTGACGATGGCTGAGGCAGATGGCAAGCGCCAACCGTCCCTCGAGGACCGGCGCCACCAGCCGATCCCTCAGAGAGGCGGACATACTGGACGAGGCGGAGCCCGTCACTCGGATTGCTAGACTGAAGCCTTGAGCAATCGACCCGTCGGCGCGTCGGACATCGAGTCGGAGTCTCAGTCCCGCATGGATGCGTAGGATGGCAGAAGGCGCGTCGCGAGTGCCCTTGGCATGCTCCACTGGACACGTGAGGCGCTCGCCCGCCGTGTAATCGCGGAGTTGGGCCCCCTCCCGGACGACCGACTCAAGTGGGAAGTCGCCGCTCGCCTGTACGGTGCCGACGATCCCGTCCAGGAGGCAGTCCGACAGAGGTGGCCGATGTTTCCGGTTGAGGCCTTTCGCGACAGCCTACTCAAGGCGGTCGCCCACTTCCGGAAACACGAGATCGCCTTTCACCTGACAGACGGCTTACGAGGTCGGTGACGTCATTGGTGATGTGATCCGGGTTCTTTGGCGACCGTCCAGGAGGCATCCGATGCCTGCATCGGCGGCAATGACCTGCGGTACAAGGGCGTGCGACCGGGCGTCGGCAACTGGAACGACTCCTGAATGCAGGCCCCCGCTGGAACCGAGGGCGCAGCCTGTGGAATGGGTACCCTGTCGCTGATTCTCACCTCAAGCTGATCGCCCCCAGACGCTAGGTCAAGCCGAGAAGAAGGTGGCACCAATGGGGGCGTGCCCCGGGTAGCCCGAGCCTCGCCGATCAACTCAGCGACCGTATCCCAAGTGGCGCGAGACAGCTCACTCAGGAGCTCTCGAGGGTGCACGCACGCGGCAGCTTGGAGATGGTGAAGACCCACTGCCTGATGTGGTCAAAAAGAAAAACCCGATGACCGGCCCGTCTAACCAAGTGACATCGTTCGATCATCTTGGCAGATGAGGCTCACCTTCGTGTGCAGAGGGAGTCGAGTGTGCCGCCACCATCCGAAAGGAGAGCCAATGGACTCTGGAATGCTCGAGTCTTCGCGCGCCAAGTTAGCTGTCGCCTTCGTTCTGCTGTTCGCCTTGTGCAGCCTCTTCGCTCCGCAAGCTCAAGCGCTCTGTTTGACGCAACCCGAGGATGGAACCTGGCGCAACAGTGACCCCAATACCCGCGGCTTGACGCAGGCGGTTCTGCAGTTCATCTGCCAAGACCAGATCCTCAATGGCCAGCCCTATCCTCCTGGACCGCCTTGGCGCGTTCATCTGTGGGGTGCTTGTGAGCCCACCGACTGCGACTGGAGCGAGATGGGTGCAGAGGTTGTCTCGATCGGTGAGCGAACCTACGTTCGCGCCGTCTACGACCAGGGATTTGCAACACGATACGTCTACGCCGACATGTCCATGTATCGAGAGGGACAGCTTTGGATCTGGATGTGGACGGACTTCGCGGACCCAGGCCGACCGGACTACGAGACCCAGAACTGGTTTACAAGACAATGAGTCGAGCTTGCCACGGGGATCATTCGATGCATGACGGCGGAAGGGTCCTCCACGGACTAGCCGCAGTGGTTACGGCAGCAGCATTGCTCTGCAGCTGTGGCGGGACTCCTGCCGACGGGCCGACACAGGAACTCGACGTGTTGGTGCTCGAGGACGAGAGCCCGACGCCCGCTCCGCATTCACTGGTCCGTCTACAGGAACAGCCTACGTTCCCGAGGGACGACAACCAACGACAGTACGCCATGAGGGAGGACTTCCAAGACCGGCATCGAGCCAGCGAGGAGCCTTTGACGCTCGAAGAAACCGAGTCCAAGGCCCACTAGCCTGATCACCGTCGGGGCGGTCGGCCTACCGAGAAACAGTCAGGCCGAGCGCTTCAGGAAACGCTCGCCCACGTAGTACAGGTTCGCGAGTGGCTGCTTGAACTCGTTTGGACGCTGATTCCCAAGGCCCGCTAGATGAACTATCAGGTTCGAACGGGGTGCCACAAGCGGAAGGATGTTCGGCCTGCCGCTAAGCGCCTCAAGGAGCTTGCAGTCTCTTTCGAAGCAGGCCGTCCTGTACGGATCCCCATTGTGGTTGGGGTCGAAGAACTTGGGAACAACATTTCGCTTCTCCCGCTTGTCCCACGGCTCGAAGACCAAGGAGAAGTAACCTGGGTCAGTTGTGGGCGTACTCAGAGAGCGCAGCTTCTCGAAGCGACCACCGATCGACGAATGCTGGAGGATTGGGTCGATCCAAGGCTGTTTGCTCACTTGGCTGGGATCGGATTACTCGAACTACTTAGTTGGAAGCCATAGTGCATCCACTCTGTCGGCGCTCTATGCTCTCGCGTACGACCCTGGAAACACCCTCTCGACCGACGCCCCCGCAATCGGCTCAATGCGCGCCGCACAGACCTTGTACTCGCCGGTCCCGGTGATCGCATCCCCCGCATCCACCGTCAGCTCGTTCGTCCGCATCTGAGGAAAGTGGAAAGGCATCCAGATCCGGTTGTAGCGCACCTGCCGCGATACCATCGCCCGGGCCTTGACGCGACTCCTACGCGTCACGACCTCGACCATCTGTCCATCCACCACCGCGAGCTTCCGAGCATTCTTCGGGTGGATTTCGACGAAGCCCTCAGGCTGCTTCGCAGACAGCCCCTCCGAGCGCCGCGTCTGAGTCGCCGCGTTGTAGTGGTACAACGTTCGCCCAGTCGAGAGCACCAGAGGGTACTCGGCGTCCTCGACCTCGAACGGCGGCCGGAACTCGACCGGCTCGAACCGGCCCTTGCCGCGCAACACGCCGCCCTTGTGGAGGTACTCGGTCGACGGCGCGTCAGGTGAGGTGACAGGCCACTGGAGGCCGCCTTCGTTCTCGATGCGCTCGTGGGAGATGCCGGCGAACTTGGGGGCCAGTGCGGCCATCTCGGCGTAGATCTCCCGCGGGTGGCTGTAGTCGGGCTGCTCGAGGCCGGCGCGCTTCATGAGATCGAGCAGAACCTCCCAGTCGGCCCTCGCCTGACCGGGCGGCTCGACCGCCTTGCGCACCCGCTGCACCCGACGATCAGAGTTGGTGAACACGCCCTCCTTCTCGGCGAAGCAAGCGGCCGGCAGGATGACGTCGGCGAAGCGGCAGCTTTCGTTGAAGAAGATGTCCTGGACGGCGAGGAAGTCGAGCTCGTTCATTCCCGCCTCGACCGCGCAGACGTTGGGCTCGGAGATGACGATGTCCTCGCCCATCAGGAACATGCCCTTGATGTTGCCCTTGGGCATCTCCTTCATCATCTCGTTGAGGTTGAGACCCGGTCCGGTGGACTGCGGCACACCCCAGGCCTCGGCGTACTTCTCGGCGATGCCGGGCTCGTCGACTCGTTGGTAGCCGGGATAGAAGACCGGTGTGGCGCCCGCATCGTTGGCGCCCTGGACGTTGTTCTGGCCACGCAGCGGGTTCATGCCGGCCGAGCGCTTGCCGAGGTTGCCGGTCATCAGCACCAGGTTCGACAGGGCGTAGACGTTGTCGGTGCCGGTGGTGTGCTCGGTGATGCCCAGCGTGTAGTAGATGCCGGCCTTCGGCACGGTGGCGTAGGCGCGGGCCACTTCGCGGATCGTCTCCGCCGGGACACCGGTGACCTCCTCGGCCTCCTCGGGCGAATAGCGCAGGACGGTCTCACGTACCGCGTCCCAGTTCTCGCAGTTCTTGTCGATGTAGTCGTCGTCCGTCAGCCCTTCGGTGACGATGACGTGGGCCATGGCGTTCAGGAGCCAGACATCGGTTCCCGGCTTCAGGGCCATGTGCCAGTCGGCCCACTCGGTGAGCGGAATGGCGCGCGGGTCGGAGACGGCGAGCTTGGCGCCGCGGCGGATCGCCCGCTTCATCTCCATCGCCAGGACGGGATGGGCTTCGGTGGTGTTCGAGCCGGTGACGAAGAGGAAGTCGGTGTCACGAATCTCCGGGATGGAGTTCGTCATCGCCCCCGCTCCGTACGTGGTCACCAGACCGGCGACCGTGGGAGCGTGTCACGTGGCGGCGCATTGATGGACGTTGTGGGTCTCGAAGGCCGCCCGCGCCATCTTCTGCATGAGGTAGTTCTCCTCCCCCGTGCAGCGGCTCGAGCTGATGAAGGCGAGAGCGTCAGCGCCGTGGCTCTCCTTGACCTTCGTCAGGCCTTCGACCACCCGGTCGAGCGCGTCGTCCCAGGTGGTTTCGTGGAACTGGCCGTCGTCGCCCTTGACGAGCGGAACGCTCAGCCGGTCTTCGTGCTGGATGAAGTCGTTGGCGAAGCGGCCCTTGACGCACAGGTTGCCGTCGTTGACCGTCGTGCCCGGTGGCGGGCTGGTGACCTTGACCACCCGGTTGGCCTCGCGGTCGACGTTGAGATCCACCTGGCAGCCGACGCCGCAGAAGTTGCAGGTCGAGCGCACCTTCTCGAGCTCACGCTCGGGTCTGCCCCAGGCGAGCGCCGGCTTCTCGGTCATCGCTCCGGTCGGGCAGACGTCGATGCAGCCGCCGCAGAGCTCGCAGGTGGTGTCGGTGAGCGAGCGCTCGTCGGCGGTCGAGATGGTGGTGTGGGCGCCCCGGAAGGCGAGCGTGATCGCGCTGACCGCCTCGACCTCGTCGCAGTAGCGCGTGCAGAGACTGCAGGCGATGCAGCGGTCGGCCCGGAAGGCGACGAACTTGTTGACGTCGTGCTCGCGGCCGGTGCGGACCTTGTCGAGCGTGTCCCACTCGCCCGCCGTGCCGTACTCCTCCGCCAGGGCGTGGATCTTCGACGGGTTGGCGTCCTCCATCTCGTCACGATCGTGAATCGTGTCGGCCAGATGGAGCGAAAGGATGAAGCGCTGGTTGCGCTGCACCCGCTGGGTTCGCGTGCGCACGACCAGTCCCGGCGTCGCCTTGTACGAGCAGGCGGGCTGCATGAGCCGCGACCCCTCGACCTCGACCATGCACATCCGGCACGCCCCGGCCGGATCGAGCCGCGGGTCGTAGCAAAGCGTCGGAATCTCGATCTCGGCCCGAGCCGCCGCCTGGAGGACGGTCTCGCCTTCCTCGAAGCGGATCTCGTTGCCGTCGATGACGATTAGCTTGTCGTCGCCCATGACCGAGACCGGAATGATATCAACGGCCCGAGCCGGGACCTGGCAACTCCTGGTGTCAGAAGGAACGTCGGGATTCCGTCCTCGGAAACAGAGGCGTGCGGACACGAGCGCATTGAGCAGGACAAGAGCGCGATATACTCATCACATGAGTAAAAGGCTCCAGGTGCTCTTCGAGGAAGAGGAGCTCGAGGAGATTCGCCGCATCGCTCGCCGCAACCGCATGACGGTGGCGGAGTGGGTCCGTCAGAGCCTGCGCCGCTCGATGGACGCGGAGCCACGAACCGACACGGAGGCCAAGCTGGCCGCTATCGAGGAGGCGTACTCCCATGCGCATCCCACGGCCGATATCGAGCAGATGAACGAAGAGATCGAGACCGGCTACCTGCGAGGTACTCCGGAGATCACATGATCTTCATCGACTCGAACATCCCGATGTATCTCGTCGGGGCGGACCATCCGCACAAGCACGATTCGCGGCGCCTCCTACGGCAGCTCGCCGAGGCCCGCGAGCGTCTGGTGACCGATGCCGAGGTCTTTCAGGAGATCCTTCACCGCTACACCGCGATCGGGCGGCGCGAGGCGATTCAGCCGGCGTGGAACGCCCTGACAGGGCTGGTCGACGAGGTCTTCAAGGTGGAGATCGAGGACTGCGAGGACGCCAGGGAGCTGGTACTCGCCCATGGTGATCTCTCGGCCCGCGACGCTCTGCACGCGGCGATCATGGTACGTCGGGGTCTGACCCGGATCCTCAGCTTCGACACGGGCCTCGATCGACTCCCGGACCTTCGGCGGGTCCACTGAGTGCACGACGTCTCACCGGCTCGGGTGAGTTGCGCCCAGCCGGATGGCACACCCGCCGTGTGCCCCGTGGGTCCAAGACCCCTTCTCGGCCGCAACCGGTCGAGCGACGGGTAGGTCTCGTCTAGTTGCGGGTCCGCACCCGGGTCATCCTCACCGGCTGCATCGACAGGTGGGTGATGGCGAGGTTCCCGGTCTCCGCGTCGAGCTCGAGCTCGGCCCCGGCCATGAACGTGCCCTCCCCGCGGCCGTTCTCATCCAGCTCCAGGTGGACGATCGAGACGTTGTTGTCGAGGGTGCGATTGTTACGCCGCACCTCGCCGGCCGCGATCGGCCGATCGGTCGCCAGGACGATGTGCCACTTGCCGTCCTTCATGAACTCCCTCGAGTAGCGTAGATCGCGCGCCGTGCGGTTGCGCAGACGTGCCGACCCCACCCGATCGAGGGAGCGCAGCGAGTCAACCATGCTGAACTGCTCGCCCTCCTGGAGGCCCTGCAGCAGCACCGTCCGGTCCTCGTCAGTGCTCCAGCTCTCGATGGTGATGTCCATCGCTGTGGTTCCGCTGGCACCCGGCGTCGTGGAGATGAGGTTGGCCGAGATGCGGATCGGCAGCTCGGCCTCGGCGTCGACGGACTGCGGCGACAGGCCCGCCGCGACCAGCAACAAACAGACAGCGGTCCACCGCCCGACCAGGTCCGGTTTCTCTCGAGACATCACGGCCCCCTTCCTTCCTGCGTGGTTGGACCCTCCGATGGTACTCCACGCGATGTCCGGCCCACCCGCGGGACAGAACCGGGCTCGGAGCCGGGCGGCCGACACCTTTCCTCCACCATCGCCGTGATCGATAGCGACTTCGAGCTACAATACGCCCCCTCGAAGGGGGCTCAGATGCGTAGACACTCGAAGACCTGGCGACCGGCCACACTCCTCATGCTGGCGGCTTCGCTCGCCCTCGGACTCTCGTCGGTGGCTTGCTCCGGCAACCGCAACGTGAGCGTCGGCGGCTCGATCCATCGCACCTCCGGCGGCGGCTGGGGACACAGCATCGGCATCGGCATCCACTCGAACGGCCGCCGCTGACGCGAGACACGAGATGAGCGCGAAGACACTCTGTTCCGTACTTCTCGTTGTCGTGGCGACGGTCACCCTGGGGTCCGCCGCACAGGGCCAGGTCCTGGTCTACGAGATCGACGACGAGCCGCTGTTCGAGATCGACTTCCCCTCGGGCTGGCTGGTCGATCTCGACTTCAAGGACGAAGCGAGAGCCGCCGGAGCCTACACCGAGGGCGAGGAGCTGCGAATCCGCATCGTCGAGGCCAACCCCGGCGACGGTGCCGAGATCTGGGTCGGTCTCTGGGCCATCCCGGACGTCACCGACCTCGACGAGGGCATGGACTACGTCGCCTCGCTCAACAGCGACCTCTTCTCCGAGATCGAGATGTCGCGACCCGAGGAGCGCGAGATCAACGGCATGCCGGCGCGCGTCATGACGGCCACGGCCGTGCACGATGGACAGGACGTCGAGCTCCTTCTGGCGTTGTTCGTCCCGCGCGCCGACACGGTGGCCGCAGGACTCTACGTCGGCGCTACCGACATCTGGCGCGAGTACGAGAGCGAGCTGCGCGGGATGATGAGCTCGCTGCAGCCGGCCGACTGAACGGACCCGGCCCCTTCTTCGGGTGAGGCACGCCCGGGTGGGGCCGAACCACAACCGGCCGTCAAGGTCGCGACCAAGGTGATGATGAAGCTCGAGCGCCTCCCCTTCGAGGTCACCGTGGAGCTCGACGGCTGGAGCCTCTTCTGGGCGCTCCTCGAGCGGTCAGGTGACTCCGGGAGCTTTGCGGAGCTCGTCGAGCTGCGGGAGGAGAGCGCCAGGAGCGCGAGGAGCCGGCTCGAGCTCTCGACCCTCACCTCGCATCCCACCCTCGACGCGCTCCGAGGCCTGTTCAAGCAGGCCGGCACTCACCCGAGTCGCTACCGCCCCTCGTCCGAGGCCCTCGCCCGCCGAGTGCTCAAAGGGGACGAGATCCCCGCGATCTCACCCCTCGTCGACCTCAACAACTGCCTCTCGCTCGAGCTCCTGGCGCCCTGCTGCGTGATGGACGTGGAGACCCTCGCCCCTCCCTTCCGCTTCCGTCGGGGCGCCGAGGGAGAGAGCTACGAGTCGCTTCGCGGACCCTTCCGCCTCGAGGGCAGGCCGCTCCTCGTCGACGAGGCCGGTCCGGTCGACGCGCCGATCACCGGCTCGCAGCGGGTCAAGGTCACCGAACGCACCCGATCGGCCTGGCTGGTGAGCTACCTGCCGGCTGCGCAGGTCGGTGCGCGGAGGGTCGCGGAAGTGCTCGCGGGCCTGCTCGAGCGTGCCCCCGTCGCCGCTGTGCGAACCGCCGGAATCGTGACATCCGACGGCTGAGTCGAGCGTTCCCCCGGCTCGCGACCGCTGCCCGAAGCCGGTAACGCCGGGGCGCCGCGAGCGACACTCACCGGCACCTGCTTCGTCTGGTAGCCGCGAGCACTGAACGCAGGGTGTGACCCTCGGTGGCGAGCCTCGGCGACTCGCTGCTCCTGCTGGTGGCCTTGAGACTCAGCGAAGGCTGGCGTTGGGCCCCGATGGCGGCTCACCACCGGAGCGCTCGATCACACTGCCGACGTTCGAGAACAGGCGCCTGATCTCATCCGGCTCGAGCGGCAGGGCGGTCGCCACCAGGCGGACGTTGAGCTCGATGCCGCGTTCCATGTCCGGCACCGGCGGCCACCCCAGCCAGTCGGTGGCGTAGACGACCCGCTCGATGCCGATCTCGCGGATGCGCTCGGCCAGGCGCCGGTTCGCGTCGCGCACCTGCTGAGCCAGCTCCTGGTCGTCCCCGGCGGCCTCGGGCTGGAAGACTACCGCGCCGAGGTCGAAGGAGATCGTGCCCGGGTCGAGACGACCCTCCGAGAGGGCCTCGGCGAAGGCACCCAGCGCCGCGTCCGTCGCCTCGTCGTAGCCGCCCCACCCGGCCATGTGGGCGACCTGCACCGGGAGCCCGGGAGCCGCGGCCAGCACACGGTCGATGAAGGCGGTCGCCTCCTCGGCCCCGAAGCTCTCCTCGCGTGTCCGCAGGTGGACGACAGCGGGCAGGCCCAGCTCGGTGAGTCGCCGGAACAGGGCTTCGAGTGTCGCGACGTGAGCGTCGTTCCCCAGATCGACGCCCGAGTTGGCAAGGTGCAGCTTGAGCGCCGACAGGCGCGGATCGGCGGCGCACCGCTCGACCTCGGCGAGGGCGTAGTCGGTGAGGGGGTTGACCGAACAGGCGCCGATGAGCCTGTCGGGCGCCGTCGCCACCTGCTCCGCCACGTAGTCGTTCTCCCGACGCACCATCGCCGCTTCGTCCTCGAGGCCGGCCTCCGGAGCGGCGAACTGGTAGGCGAGCGACAGCACCAAGGCGCGCTCGATCCCGGCGGCGTCGAGAGCGGCCAGAGCGTCCTCGGCCGTGCGTGGCTCCCGCGTCGCCGGGGAGGACTCCTCGCCCGAGATCGGATCGGAGAGTCCCGCCACGGCAGCGGTACGAATGTGCAGGTGGTGCTCGACGGCGGGTGCCGCGACGTCCTGGGCGATCGTCGGCTCGACCGTCACGACGAGCGCGACGACCCCGAATCCGATGGCTTTGCTCCACGACATGAGTACCTCCAGTCCCTACAACCGACCATCCATCAGATCGGATACATAGAGCAGAGTCCTCTGGAGCTCGCTCATCCCTGAGAGTGTCGCCTGCAGCTCGACCAGAACATCGGGCGCCGAGGTGAGAATGTTGTCGACGCCGAGATGGATCATGGAGAGCATCCGCTCCGGTTCGTTCACGGTCCAGACGTGCACCTCCTGACCCGCTCGGTGCGCGCGTGCGATCAGATCCCGATCGACCCTGCCGGCGTTGACCGCCAGCACGTCGACACCTAGGCGGGTGGCGTCGCCCACCTTCGCGGCCACGATCAGGCCGCGGCGCAGGGTGTCGTCCACCTCGGCCAGCCGTTCCAGCGACACCCTGTCGAGTGACGTCGCGAAGCTCTGATCGGCGAAACCCGATTCCCGAACGATGCTCGCGACGCTCTCCTCCAGTCGGCGCTCGTGACCGTTCAGCTTGAGCTCGATGTTGAGACCCATTCGCCCGCGTGCCGTCTCGATCGCCTCTTCGAGCGTCGCCACGCGCTCGCCCGCGAACTCCTCTGCGAACCAGGCGCCGACATCGAGCTGCCGGAACTCCCCGAGGGTCATCTCCCAGGTGTTCCGGTCGATGCCGGCGATACGCCGCAGGTCGGTATCGTGGAAGAGCACCAAGGATCCGTCGGCGATCTCCTGGACGTCGATCTCGGCGTAGTCGGCACCGTCCTCGATCGCCCGCTCGAGCGCGGCGAGGGTGTTCTCCGGGGCCGATCGAGCACTGCCGCGGTGTGCCGTCACGTCGACGACATGATCGAGGTCGATGCGGCCTACGAGCGACGCGCCGATGGCGAGCCCGGCGATCAGCAGGAGCGCCACTCCCGAGGCGACGGCGAGGCCGATCCTCGCCCTCCGTCCTTGCTCCGGGTCACCCGGGCCGGCGAAGACCGGCGTGGGAGCGGTCACTCCCGGGCGGCACACGAGGTAGAGGTCGATCATCAGCCTGCTGAAGGTGATGGCGGCGGCGATACCGACCACGAGTCCAAGGAGAAGATCGACGGCGACCAGCCCACCGGTCGCGGCGAGAACCCGCGGAATGGAGTCCCCGGCGAGAGCGAAGGCGAGTCTCTCGAAGGCCCAGCCCAACGCCCCTGAAGCCATACCGAGACCGCCGACGACCAGTGCCCAGACGACGAGTCTTCGTACCACTCCGGCGAGCCCGAAAGCACTCACCCAATCCCGGCTCACGCTCACCGCCTCGCCGGCGCGGCCATCCTCGACCAGGAGGATGGGCAGCGCCACGATCCAGCGCACCACGATGACGAAGCAGATCAGCAGAACGGCAGCGAGGAGGGCGAAGGCGGCAGCGGCGGCCCAGAGGAACTCGTCGGGCCGGGCCTGCAGGTAGTAGTAGATATCGCCGTCACTCAGGAGAAGCGTCTTCACCAGGACCACCCCGCCGAGGGCGACAGCCGCCACGGTGCCCAGCCTGAGCGCCAGCATCGACGCGAGCTCGACCAGACCCCGGGCCCGTCGCGCCAGAAGTCGC
The DNA here is from genome assembly GCA_965223875.1 of Candidatus Multivoradales bacterium. Lineage (GTDB taxonomy): Bacteria > Acidobacteriota > Thermoanaerobaculia > Multivoradales > JAHEKO01 > CBDCXS01. Next base: position 2,910,769 of record OZ245024.1, read on the forward strand.
AGCGCGCCCATCGCCGAGACTCGCCGACCGCCATAGGAGCCGAGAATGAGAACCGACAGCCCGCCCAGCTCGAGGAAGAGCAGAGCCAGACCGAGGATCGCCGATCCGACCAGCAGAGTCAGTCCCGCTGGCGACAGGAAGAAGGAGACCAGATCGGTATTGCTCACCACGCTGTCGCCGCTGCGGCGCACGACAGCGCTCAGTACCCAGCCACCGAGCGGAGCGAAGAGAGCAACGGTCAACAGGTGACAGGCGAGGTCGTACGCGACCATCGGGCGCCACCGACTCCACCAGCGCATCGGGCGACTACTCCGGGGTCCGGGTCGTGCGGGAGTCGACGGCCATCAGCGATCGCCGGCCGGGAGGCCGAACTCCACCGGCCAGTACTTCATCGCACTGGTCAGCGGCCACGATGCCGCCTGGCCGAGGCCGCAGATCGACGCCTCGGTCATTCCCCAGGCGACCTCCCGAACGTACGAGAGAGCGTCGGCGTCGCCGGCGCGGTAGCGGTCGAGCGCCTGATGCAGGATCTGGGTGCCGATGCGGCAGGGGGCGCACTGACCGCAGGACTCGTCCTCGAAGAAGACCATCTGGATGAGTGCCGCCTCGACCATGTCGACGCTGTCGTTGAGCACCACCACGCCCGCCGAGCCCAACATCGATCCTTCGTCCGCCAGCGACTTGAAGTCCATCGGCGTGTCGATCTTCTCGGCGGGCAGAAAGCCGCTCGACGCGCCTCCCGGGGAGAAGGCCTTGAGCTCGCCGACGACACCTCCGGCCATCTCGAGTAGCTCCCTCATGGTCACACCCATCGGGGCTTCGTAGACGCCGGGGCGCTCGACATGGCCGGACACGCAGTAGAGCTTGGAGCCAGGCTGCGTGGCTCCGATCGACCGGAACCACTCGCCCCCACGCCGCAGGATCGCCGGGACGCAGGCGATCGTCTCGACGTTCTGGATCAGCGTCGGCTTGCCGCGAAAGCCGTACTCGACCGGAAAGGGGGGCTTCATCCGGGGCATGCCGCGCTTGCCCTCGAGCGCTTCGAGCAGAGCGGTCTCCTCGCCGCAGATGTAGGCGCCGTGGCCATCGACGAAGTGCCAGCGGACGGCTGGATCGAGCCAGCCGGCATCGCGGGCCTCGTCGACCGCGGTCATCAGGGCGCGCTTGACGGCGCCAAACTCGCCGCGCACGTAGCAGTAGATGTCGCCCGCCTCGAGCGCGTGTGCGGCGACGGCCAGTCCCTCGACGACCAGGTGAGGCCGGCGCAGGATGACCTCGCGGTCCTTGAACGTTCCGGGCTCGCCCTCGTCGGCGTTCAGGACGACGTAGCGCTCCCGCTCGGCCTGAGAGCGGACGCCCGCCCACTTGATGTGGGCCGGAAAGCCGGCGCCGCCGCGACCGGTCACCCCAGAGGCCTCGAGCTGCTCGGCGACCCACTCGCCGCCGTGCTCGCGGGCCGCGTCGAGAGCCTGGTAGTCACCATGCTCGGGCGCCGCCAGATCGATGGCGTGATCGTCGCTCGATGGGGAGAGGTGACATTCGGCGAGCGGCGGCTCGTCGTGCGGGTCCCAGACCGCCGGGGCCATGTCGCACCGTCCCAGGCAGGAGGTGAAGACGCTCTTCGTACCAGCTGCATCGAGCTGGGCCTTCTTCTCATCGCAGTCGGCGAGCTTGCACGAAAGGCCCTGGCAGACGCGCACGCCGGCATCCGGGTCGGCCAGCAGGTGATAGAAGGTGCCGACACCGTAGATGTCGGCCTCCGGAACCCCGGTCTCGCGATGAACCTCGGCCGCGACCCCGGGCCTCAGGCCACCCTTGTCCTCGAGCCGGTCGAGAACCTCCTCGCGTCGCGCGCCCTTCTTCTCCATGTCTCGAGGATTATAGGTGTGCCCGCCCTGAAGCGGCCGGCGTCTCTGCCGGCCGTCGTTGGCTGATGGAGAACGGCCGACAGAGACGCCGGCCGCTTCAGAGCGGGCAAGGGTCCGACGACCGAAGACGATACGCTTGCGAAGCGAATGTCGTCGTCGACCACACCCTACGAGGTGCTGATCGTCCAGGAGGACCGGGGCCAGGCGGTCCCCGACGAGCTGGCTACCGAGGAGCCTCTCGAGATCCGCCTGGCGACCGACGGAGGGGTGCGCCCCGTGGCCGTCACCATGCGCACTCCCGGCCACGACGAGGAGCTCGCTCTGGGCTTCCTCTATGGCGAGGGCATCCTGTCGCGGCGCGACGACGTGGTCGGGATGCACCGGCCCATCGACCAGGTCGGTCAGCCGGAACCAAACATCCTCGTCGCCCAGCTACGCTCCGGGCTCGATCCGGACCTCAAGTCGCTCGACCGGCACTTCTTCACCTCGAGCGCCTGTGGGGTCTGCGGCAAGGCGGGCATCGAGGCGCTTCTGCTCCAGAAGACACCGGCCGAAGCCGAGGCTCTCTCGATCGAGCCCGAAGTGCTCTACTCGCTGCCCGAGAAGCTCTCCCGCAGTCAGCAGGGCTTCAAGTCGACCGGTGGCCTCCACGCCGCGGGGCTCTACTCGAGCGCCGGCGAGGAGATCGTCGTGCGCGAAGACGTCGGTCGTCACAACGCCGTCGACAAGCTCGTCGGCTGGTCCTTCGACGACGGCCGGCTGCCGCTCGCGGGCGCGATCGTGATGGTCTCCGGGCGAGCCAGCTACGAGATTCTGCAGAAGTGCCTGATGGCCGATGTCGCGATCGTCTGCGCGGTCTCGGCGCCCTCGAGCCTGGCCGTCTCCCTGGCGCGCCAGTTCGATCTGACGCTGGTCGGATTCCTGAGGGACCGGCGGATGAACGTGTACTCGGGGCGCGAGCGGATTCGCATCTGAAAGCCCGATCTCCATCGCTTTCCTCGGAACGGGTGCGCCCCCTTCCGACGTCGCGGTCGGAGATGAGCGACAGCGACCCTCTCGGCCTCCTTGTCATCTCGACCGGAGGTGAGCGCAGCGAGCCGGTCGAGATGACAAAGAAAGGCAGAGCGTGCCCCACCCGAGAGATAGAATCACCCCGTGATTCTCTCGTCGGTTCGCGGCTTCATCGGCACCCTGGCGACGCGGTTGCGGTTCCCGCAGCTCTTCTTCGTCACCGCGACCATCTTCGTTATCGACCTCCTCATCCCCGACCTCATCCCCTTCGTGGACGAGGTGCTCCTCGGGCTGCTCACCGTCCTTCTCGGCATGTGGCAGCAGAAGACGCAGCCTCCGGAGAAGCCGCCGACCAAAGACATCACCCCCGAGCAGCCACCGAGTCAACCGTGACCGGCCCGACACCGCCGTTTCACGATGGCACGGCACCGTCGTTTCCCACCGGTGCGATCGCACCCGGCAGCCCTCTCTTCGAAGGGCTCCGAGGTCTCGCCCTCGACATCGGAGGTCGTGCGGAATCCATCCTGCGCAGCGACCTGGCGTTCGACGCCGAGGGCATCCACGCGCTCCGCATCGCGACGAAGCGGCTACGGGCTTACTGGCAGCTGGTCAAGCCGCTCGTCGATCGCGAAGTCTGCCTGGAGTCGGTCGAGCGCCTGCGCGACTCGGCGCGGGTGCTGGCGGGAGAACGGGACGAGCACGTCCTGCGCACCCTGCTCCTGCATCTGGCGACCACCGCCCCCGAGATCTCGCCCCACGAGGTCGAACGGGCGACGGAGTGCATCCCCCCCGGCTCTCGGCCCACCCCTGCGGATCATCGCCGCTTTCTGACCACAATCGAAGGCGACGTGGAGGCCTGGAAGAGCCTCGATCCGGTGGCCGACGACGAGGTCCTCGACCGTGGTTTCCGCCGCGCCTACTCGAAGACCCGCAAGCTCGGCCGTCGCGCGCTCGACGGTCACGATCCCCGTCGGCTGCACCGCTGGCGCCGCTGGGTGAAGTATCTCCGCTACCAGGTCGAGCCGTTCGCCCATCCCGAGCGTGTCTTCGTGAGCGCCTGTCGGAGTGAGCTCGATCAGATCGGCAGCATCCTGGGCGAGCGCAACGACTACCACAACCTCGCCTCGGCCCTCGAGGGCGAAGACCTGCCCGGACTCGACGCGGCCGTCCGGGAGGGCGAGGAGCGGCTCGACGAATCCCTGCCGACCTTCGAGAATTCCCTCTTCGCGCTCGGGACCCGCTCCTTCCTCGCCGAGCTCGGGCGCGATCTGGCTCTGTGACCTCCCTCACTGTTCGCCCTCGGGCGACCAGTGGAGAATCCTCACATCTCCCCTCCCGCTCGCTCCCGTGATGGAGCCTGCAATGCATGCCGCGAACTTTGACGACCGAGGAACCAGTCCGCGCAGAAGCGTCCGGTTGATGGTTCAACTGGCGGCGACCATCGACGACGGCAAGGTGGCGCGAATGTGCCACACCGAGAATCTTTCGGCCTCCGGGATGTTGGTGCGTACCAAGGCACCCCTGCCGGTCGGCACGAAGGTCGACGTGCAGTTCCTCTTCCGCAGCGACTCGCGACTGATCGAAGACGAGCTTCCGGGCGGCTACGGCTTCGTCCAGGGCGAAGCGAAGGTGGTGCGCCACACCGATCCGGTCAAAGAGAAGGCTCGAGGCATGGGCCTGCAGTTCACCCGGCTCGAAGAGCATGGCCGAAACCTGCTCGGCAAGTTCCTCGACCTGGGCCAGCAGGGCGGCATGGCCACCGCCTGAAGAGCCCCCGCTCGGGAACCGCAAAAAAGGGGGGACAGGTACAATTCCCCCGGAATGTATCGCTACGCCGTCGCGACCGGGCTGTTGAGCCTGGCGCTCGGCTCACCGCTCGCCGCAAGCGAGCCTGACGCCGTTCGCCTCGAAGCCCGGGACGGCGAGACACTGACCGCTCTTCTCTACCCCGGCGGTCAACATGCCGTGGTCCTGGCGCACGGCGGCGTCTTCGACAAGGAGAGCTGGTCCGAGCAGGCCGCGGCCCTGGTCGACGCCGGAATGACGGTGCTCGCCTTCGACTTCCGGGGCTACGGTGACGGTGAGCCGACCTACGGCCTACCCGGCAAGCGCCTCGACGTGCTGGCGGCGATCGACTTCCTCGCCGAACGTGGCTACGAGCGGATCTCGCTGGTGGGCGGGAGCATGGGCGGCCAGTTCGCCGTCGCCGCCGCCGCTGAAACCGACCGTGTCGATCTCCTCGTCCTTCTGGCGCCCGGCGGAGCAGACCATGCCGCCGAGATCCGCGCTCGCTCGACGCTCGTCATCACGGCGGAGAACGATCGGCTGCGAGATCAGGTCGATCGCGCCTACCGGGATGCACCACAGCCCAAGCAGCTCGAGATCTTCCCGGGCTCGGCGCACGCGCAGCACATCTTCGCCACCGAGCACGGACCAGCGGTCACGGCGCTGATCGTCGAGTTCCTCTCGACCGAATAAGCACTCCCCTCGACGGGCTTCTGCCGCGCGCCGATGTCGCGAAGCGGCTGTCGATCGAGGTCGACGCACGGTCGAGCGCGTCTGGGAAGCCCTGCGCAACACGGACTTCCGTCGCTCGAAGCTGGTTTTCTGGCTCATCGTGCTGCGCGGCCTGGCACCGGGCGGCAGGGTCCCGCGGCCGCTCGATCTCGCCAGCCTCGCGGACTCCCACTTCGTCCTCCTCGAAGAGAGCGCCGGTGAGCACCTCGTTCTCGGACTCGTCGGGCGCTTCTGGACCCCGCGCGGCGGTCTGATCAGGATCGACCCGGAGAGCTTTCTCGCCGGACCTCCCGAGGGTCACGCCAGCGCCGCGTGGAGTCTCGAGCTGACCGCCGGTTCGCCGGCGAGTCTCTCGCGCATGTCGTGGATCGTCTGCCTGAACTCGAAGTAGATCGGGACGGACGTCCTCAGGGACCCCGGCTCCTGGACAGCGGAGGCGAGGACGCTACACTACGACCAAATCTCTCGGCTGCCATCTAGCGTGGCCCGCAACCCTTGGGGGACCCCATGAGACTTGCGAACCACTACGGTTGTCTGTACCTGCTGTGCCTGTCACTCGTCTCGCTCGCGTGCTCAGCGCCGGCCGGCGACACTGAAACGATCCACCTCGTCGAGATGTTCGACGAGAGTCTGGTCGAGCCCGCGCCGACGAACTTCGATACACCGGCGCGGAGCGAATGGAGCTTCGACGACGAGGACGTCGACTGGACGGCACTATCGGACTTCGACGACGCCCGGGTCCGCGACGGCCGGCTCACCGGACGGAGCGCCTCGAAACGTCCGGTGATCGAGTTGATCGCGGCGACTCCCCTGGGATCCGGGGATCGTCTGCACTCGGTGGTGGTGCGGGCCCGGGTGAGCTCGGGGTCGACCCTGTCGGTGACCACCCTGGGCGCCGAAAGACCCGCCGGCGAAGCGGCGCTGCGTCAGGGCCCGCCGGGACCTCTCGCCCTCCACACGCCGCTACTCACCGGTGAAGACGTTCAGACCTACACCATCCAGACCGCGCGCAACTTCCCCCTCGGGCATCCGATCGACCGAACGGAGATCACCCGTGTCCTCGTCTCGCCGACCGACGAGCCGGGTGCCCAGGTCGAGATCGAGTCGGTGCGACTCGTCTTCCGCAAGGAGCATCTCGCTTCGCTCCCGTCGGGTATCGGCTGGCACGGACTGAGCGAGATCTACCACGAGACGTTGGTCACCCGATCACCCGAGACCGTGCGATTTTGCGTCGACATGCCCTCCCGGCCCTGGCTCGATCTCGCCGTCGGCACCATCGAGGAGGGGCCCGTGGGCTTCCGCGTCGAGGTGGCGGAGCCGGGTGCGGCGAGCGGAGATCTGGTTCTCTCCCGCAGCGTGACTACGCCCGAGCGCTGGGAGCCCGTACGCGTCGACCTCGACGCCTGGGCCGGACACCGGGTCGATCTACTCCTGCGCACCGAGGCCGAGAACAAGGCCGCCGTGGGGCTGTGGGGCACGGCGGTGGTGCGCTCCGGGCGCGGACCCGAGGCGGCGAGAGACCTGCCCAAGGGCGTCATCGTCTTTATCGGCGACACTCTGCGGCGCGACTATCTCCAGCCCTACGGCTACGAGCGGGCCAACGCCCCGACCCTGACCCGGCTCGCCTCGGAGGGGGCGATCTTCCTCGAGAACACCACCCAGGGGGTCTGGACCAAGGCCTCGGTTCCGTCGATCATGTCGTCGGCCTATCCGGCGACGACCGGCGTGCGCGACTTCACCGACCGGCTGCCGGCTTCCACGGTGACGCTGGCCGAAGCCCTCCGCGAAGCCGGCTATGCCACCTTCGCCACCTCGTCGGTGCCCTTCTCGGGCCAGCTCTCCAACCTGCAGCAGGGCGTCGAGCAGCTGCACGAGTCGGCATCGATCCGTGGTGACCTCGACGGAGCCAAGTCGGCGCGGCCGTACACCGATCGGATGCTCGACTGGATCGAGACCCACCGCGACGTGCCGTTCTTCGCCTTCCTGCACGCGATGGATCCTCACAGTCCCTACGAGCCACGGCCCCCGTTCAACACCACCTGGTTCCCGGTCGCCGAGCGCGAGTCGTTCGTGGCCGACATGGAGACCGTCAAGGAGCACATCGCCCACCCGCTCATGCGCCGCTTCGGCATGCCGTCACGGGACGAGCTGGTGGCGGCGAAGGTCGATCCCGAGACCTATGTGGCGCGGGAGGTGGACTGGTACGACGGCTCGATTCTCGGCATGGACGCCGAGATCGAGCGCATCGTCTCGCGCCTGGAGGAACTCGACCTGGCCGACGATGTGATCCTAGTATTCCTGTCGGACCACGGCGAGGAGTTCCTCGACCACGGTCGCCACTGGCACGGCAACAACGCCTACGGTGAGAACACCGGCGTGCCGCTGATCGTCTGGGCCCCGGGTCGCGTTCCCGCCGGAATCGTCGTCTCGGAGGTCGTCCAGTCGCTCGACGTGATGCCGACGATCCTCGACCTGGCCGGACTCGAGATTCCCGACACCGCCCAGGGGCAGAGTCTGGTGCCATTGATGCGTGCCGCGGACGGGAGCGGCTCTGCGGCCGAGCTGGGCTGGGAAGCCCGTCCGGCGATCTCGGAACGATTCCTCCAGGGCAGCATCCCTCGTGGCGCACTCGGCGAGGACTACAACTACTACGCTCTGACCACCAGCGAGTGGAAACTGGTACGGGTGATGGACCTCGATGGCGAGCTCGTCCGTCACGAGCTCTACGACCACCGCACCGACCCCCTCGACCAGAGCGACGTGTCGACCGACAACCCGGAGATCACCACGAATCTGGTCGCGCAGCTCGACCGCTGGGTGGCCTGGGCGGGCGAGAACCGGCTCGCCTCCGACGAAGAGGCGATGGAGGGGATGAGCGCCGAAGAGCTCGAGCGACTGCGTAGCTTGGGATACGTTCAGTAGGGTGCCGGCAGGGGATCGCGTCGCGAGCTCGGTCGACGCACTTGCCGGCCTGTGAGTGCTGGGCTCCTTACTAGGTGCCTTCCCACTAGGTGCCACCCTTTTCGCGGACGTCCTGGGGATCGGCTACTGGAGGCCACGGTGGGTGCAGGAGGTCGCGGGGAGCCGGAGCCTCCACTTCGACGATCCGCGAGCCGAGAACGTCGGACTCGGCGTCGAGCACTCCTACGATTTCACCCACCTCGACCAGGAAGGGTCGAGGCGCTTCGCCCGCTATCAGGCGAGCCGCGTCGTCGGGCCGATCCTCGGGGAGCGCCCCTGACTCAGGGAGCCGCCATCGGCGCCAGCAAGCGAGAGGCCGGAGTCATGAAGTGCCACCGCAGGTCACCGTCGAGATAGCTGTAGACCTCGCGCTCAACCGCAGAACGCTCACTTCTCAAGACCGACGCGACGCTCTCTCCGCGGGCGACGCGAAGAATCGCCGCGCCGACGTCCGGGCCCCCTTTGGAGATGTAGGTCTGCCAGACCGCCTGCCGGTACGACACCGAGCCCATCGAGACGTTGGGGAGGCGCGCGACGCCCCTTCGCAGGTGGGCGAGCTTCTCCTCGACGCCGCGCCGGTCCTCCATCGGCTCGCGCTGATACCCGGTGTAGGGCTTCGGCACCAGGATGTTGGTGCCGAGGTGAATGTTGCCGACGACGCCGCTCGGCGTCAGCTCCTCGAGCATGATGGAGCGGCACTCGCGGGCGACCTCGAGAATCGCCTCGACGTCCTCCATCGTCTCGTGGGGGAGCCCGACGATGAAGTAGAGCTTGAGCTGGGTGAAGCCGTGGCGGAAGATCAGCCGCACCTTGTCGAGCAGGACCGAGTTGGGGATCGGCTTGTTGAGCTTCACCCGCAGCTCGTCGGAGCCGGTCTCCGGCGCCAGGGTGATCGACCGACCGCCGGAGGAACGAATCGCCGCCAGCACCCCGTCGGTGACCGCCGGGATGCGGATCGACGATACCGAGGTGCGGAAGCCGAGCGCGTTGGCCTCGAGCAGAATGCGCTCGATCTCGGGGTGGTCGCCGACCGCCGTGGCGACGAAACCGAGCTGGTCGGTGACCCCGCGGGCGCGCTCGAGCGAGTCGAGGATGAACTCGGTCGGATGGGATCGGAAGGTGCCCATGCCGAACGTCGCCCAGCAGTAGCGACACTTCTCGGGACAGCCGCGAGACATCTCGACGAGGAACTTCTCCGAGAACTCGGTCTGGGGTGTCACGATCGCGGTGGTCGGAAGATGGCCCGGGGCGCGCATCTGCTCGGTGGTGAGGTCGAGCTTGTGGAGCTTGGGAGCCTCCGCGAGGGTCTCGGGGTCGTGATGGCGCGGTACGAAGAAGCCGGGCTCCGCGGCGAGGCTCTCGAGAACGCCCTCGCGGTCCGGTCCGCGCTCGAGAGCGTTCTGCAGCGGCGGCAGCACGTTCTCGGCCGCCCCGAGTGCAAAGACGTCGACGAAATCAACCATCGGCAGCGGATTGATGGTGGCGCAGGAGCCGCCCATCACGACCAGGGAGTCGCGGTCGCCGCGTTCACTACGCAGGGTGGGAACGCCGGCGCGATCGAGCATCCGCACCAGGTGCACGAAGTCCTCCTCGAACGAGACGGAGAAGGCGATCGCACCGAAAGCGTCGAGCGGCGTGTCGGTCTCGACCGACCTTGGCCGCCCCGATCCGTCGGCGAAGAAGCGCTCGCAGGCCCAGTCGGGACGTCGGGACACCAGCTCCCAGGTCCGCTGGAAGCCGAGACTCGACATGCCTATGAAGTAGGTGTTGGGGTAGGCCAGGGCGAGGGTGTACGCCCCGTGTGCGCCCGCGTTGGAGTCCGGTGATGCCACCGGGCGCTCCAGCGAGCGAGCACGGCTCCAGTCCTGACGCGCCCCCGCCATGGAGGGATTCTACAGATCGCTCGTGACCACTCAGTCGAAGTAGATGGTCTCGAGAACGTCCTCGTGCCGACGCACCAGGAGACCGATGAGGTGCATGCCGAGAAACCAGGAATAGACCTGAATGCCGATTCTGAGCAGCCAGCCGACCAGTGGCAGGAAGGAGAGACCCCATCCGAGCGCGCCGCCGAACAGGTAGAGGCCGACCATGATGAGAGCGAGGCGAGTGCTGTCTCGCCAGGTGCGCGCCAGAGCCCTCGCGTGCAGATCCCAACGGACCGCCAGCCACGGATTGCCGAAGCTCGCCGTCGCTCCGAGTGCCGGAACGAAGAGGAACGCCCCGAGAAGCAACCCCGACCAGCCGAGCAGGAGGCAGCCGGGACTGTCGAGCAGGAGACCCGCCTCGCAGGCGGAGAGCGAGACCAGGAGGCCGGCGGGCAGAACCGCCATGAAGCCGAGCACGAGCATCGCCACGACCTCCGCGAAGCGTCCCGGCTGCGTCCAATCGGGCCAGTCGGGAAGCTCGTCGTTGCCTTCGGCCGTGCGCCGCACAATGGCGAACGAGAGTCCGGGAGCGAGATACAGCGCCCCGAGAGCCAACAGGATGGCCGGCAGCGAGAAGATCAGGGACGTGGAAACGATCACCACCACGGTGACACCGGCAAAGAGAATCGTTCCCCAGAACACGAAGGCTCCGAGACCCCGGAAGGGATAACCCAGCGCCTCGCGAAGTGTGTAGGGCGTGCGCCGGCGCCGCTGGCGCGCCAGCTCGGAGGCATTCGCCGGTCCCTCCTCGACCAGGGGTACCGCTCGCTCGCCGCAATGCTTGCAGAACAACAGCTTGTGCCCGACGTCGAAGCACGCTTCGCACAGCGGTCGTCCACAACCGTCGCAGCGGTGCGTCGCCGTGGCTCCGTGCAGAGCGCAGGGATCGCTCGCCGGCGGGCCGGGGGGCGTCTCCCTCATCGGCGACCCTCGAGGAGGAGCCGCCCGGTACCCACCACGCCGCGCCAGGCGACCGACAGAGCCGGCTGCTCCCCGACGTGGACCTCCAGGAGACGAGCGAAGAGAGTCGGGTCGGCCGCCAGGGCGCTCATCATCCGTCGCCGCAGCCAGGGGCGCCGCTCGATCGCCAGTAGCGTCCGGATCAGGAGGTTCGGTCGTCGCCGGAGGCGACGGTGCGCCACGGCGTAGCGCTCGAGCCGGTCGGTGTGGAGAGCCGACGCCAGCGCCTCGGCCTGGGCGATCGCGGCGGTCAGGCCCTCGCCGGTGATGGCGTCGAGGTATCCCGCGGCGTCGCCGACGAGGGCGACCCTCCCGGCGACGACCGCCCGTGTCCGCCGCTCGAGCGGACCCGCCCCCCGGTCGCTCGAGACGACCTCGGAGCCGGCGAGCCGTGCGGCGAGGGTCGGAAAGCGGCGGAGCAGATCGTCGAAACGTCCCTTCGGGCCCCGAAAGAGCATGGCGACGCCGACCTCCCGCGTGCCGACCGGCGTGACGTAGGCCTCGCATCCGTCCACCCAGTGAACCTCCACCAGATCGGTCCACGGCTCGATGCGGTAGTGGCGGCGTACCCCGAGCCGCCGCCCGGACGACGGGACTTCGAGGCCGCTCCACCGCCGCACTCGCGACGCCAGCCCGTCGGCGCCGACCAGGAAGGTGCCTTCGAAGCTCCCCCGGTCGGTTCGGACACCCACGATTCCGCCGCCTGCCGGGGTCAGCCCGCGGACCGTAACGCCGAAGTCGACGCGAGCTCCCGACGCGAGCACCGCTCCGAGCAGCGACCGGTGGAGACTCGTGCGGCGAACACCGACACCGGGTGAGCCGGGGAACTGCGCCGACACCGAGAGATCTCCGTCGACCCAGCGGACACCCCGCAAGGGTCTACCTCCCGCCGCCAGCGGATCGACACCGAGGGCCTCCAGCCGGGCGACGCCATCCGGCATGATCCCCTCGCCGCAGGGCTTGTCGATCGGTGGTGTCGAGCGGTCGAGGACGCGGACGGTCAGCCCCCGCCGGACACAGGAGAGGGCCGTGGCGAGCCCGGCGGGGCCCGCTCCGACGATCAGGACGTCCTCGTCCGAGCGGCCCAGGGCTCACCCCCTGTCGGTACCGAAGATGGCATCGTAGTCCGTATTCTCCCCCAGCACCCGCTCCTCGACCTCGATCCGCCGACGCAGGAGAAGCGCATTGAGCAGCGTGAAGAGGCCGGCCGTCAACCAGCCCGTGTGGAGCATCGGCAGGGCGACGGTCTCGACCATGACGGCCAGATAGTTCGGATGACGCAGCCAGCGGAAGGGGCCGTCACCGATCGCCTTCGAGCCCGGCAGGTAGAGGACCCGCGTCGTCCAGCGCTCGCCCAGGGTATGTATCGTCCAGTAGCGCAGTCCCGTGGCGGCGACGAGAAGTATCGCCATCGCGCCGCAGAGACGCGGCAGGAGTGGCCGATCGAGGAGCCAGACCTCCAGCGTCGCGCCGAGGAGCAGACCTGTGTGGAGCGCGACCATCCAGGGGTAGTGCGATCGGCCGGCCTCGAGCCCACCCCGTCGACGCAGCTCGCGCTCGTTACGGGCCGAGAGTCGCAGCTCGGCGAGGCGCTGTACGGCCACAATCGCGACGACGAGAGTGAACAGGAGACGGCTCTCCATCACCACCGCAGCAGAACGAGCTCGGAGCAGAAGCCCGGCCCCATGGCGAAGAGCACGCCCAGGCTTCCGGGCTCGGGTCGGTGGCGCTCCATCGTGTCTCGAAGAACGAGGAGGACCGACGTAGACGAGACGTTGCCGACCTCGCGAAGGCTGCGCCAGGTCGGCTCGAGCGCTCCGTTGTCGATCTCCAGAGCTTCGGCCATCACCTCGAGAACCCGCGGGCCGCCGGGATGGGCTACCCACGAGGCGACATCAGCACGTTCGTACCCGTGCTCGGCGAGGAAGGTGTCCACGTCCCGGCGCAGGTGCCTGCGCACCATCTCGGGAACCTCGGCCGACAGAACCACCCGGAAGCCACGCTCGGAGATGTCCCAGCCCATCACTCCCTCGGAATCGGGGTAGAAGACGGACCGGCTGGCGAGGATCTCGGGTCCTCGAACAGGCGCTCCGTTCGTCCTCCTGCGGCTCCCGACGAGGACCACCGCGGCCGCCCCGTCCCCGAAGAGTCCGGAGGCGATGAGGTTGGCAACCGAGAGGTCCTCCCGCTGAAGGGTCAGCGAGCAGAGCTCCACGGAGAGGAGTACCGCCAGCTGCTCCGGATAGGCGCGCAGGTAGTCTGCCGCGCGGGCGATGCCGGCCGCTCCAGCGACGCAGCCGAGCCCGAACATGGGCATTCGACGCAGATGCGGGGGCATGCCCAGACGGTTCATCAGGCGAGCGTCGAGCGACGGCGTCGAGACACCGGTGACCGACGAGAAGACGAGGGCGTCGACATCGGACGGGGCGGCTCCGGCCGCCGCCAGAGCGTCCTCGAGCGCCTCCGTGCCGAGCTCTTCTCCGACCCGGATCCAGGCGTCGTTGGCCTGGCCGAAGGTCTCGAGCTCATGGTACTCCTCGAGCGGCAGGGCGAGGTAGCGCCCTCCGACGAGCACTCTGCGATGCAGGGTCTCGAGCCTCCGGGCGCTGGTCGGGCGCTCCGACCATAGCTGGCGGAACTCGACCAGGAGCTCCTCCTGCGAATAGTGGTTGGGGGGCAGGGCCCTACCGACGCTGGCGATGCGCATGACGAGAGACGAGACCGATCATCGTAGCCGACCCGTTTCGGCCAACCCGTTGCTGCCTTACCGGCTGCTGGCCAACCCCTTGCTGGCCAACCCCTTGCTGGCCAAACCCGTTCGGTACACTCACTCGTTATACGGAGCCGGGCCCGCTGTGCGCTCATCGAGCCTGGGCAGGTACGGGCAGGTACGGGCAGGTACGGCACGGAGATACATGACATCCAGGCTCACGCGGAAGCCGTACATTGCCACTGGATGAGCCAGTCATCGCACCCGAAGGGAATGCCCTCCGAGATGCCGCGACCGACGCTCCTGGTTTTCAGCCTCGGAGCGGAGGCCGACTGCAGGCGGCGACCGGTGCTGCCGGCGAAGCTCGGTCCGCTCGAGCGTGAGCTGCGGCAGCACTGCCTCGACCGGCTGCTCGCCGCTGGGCGCCGCGAGGGATTCAGACTCGAGCTCGCGCTGGGCGCCGATCCCGAGCACACCGCGCACACGGGATACCGGGACGACGGGGTGGGACGCTACGCGCAACGTGGAGCGACCTTCGGGCAGCGGCTCGTCGGGGCGTTGCGTGGGTCGAGGCGCCGCAACCCGGGTGCCGCGATCGTTCTCGTCGCCGGCGACGTGCCCGCGCTCGGAGCGAAGCAACTGCGCCGGGCCCTCGACCTGGCGGGGCGTGAGTCCGACGACGTCGTCATCGGTCCCAGCCCGGACGGCGGGTTCTACCTGCTGGCCGCCTCGCGACCCGTCGACGAGGCCCTCGACGAGGTGCGCTGGTGCGGCGGCAACGCGCGACAGGACCTCATCGACGCTCTGCGGCGCCAGGGTCGATCGGTCCGGTTGCTCGAGCCGCTTTCCGATCTCGACCGACCGAGCGATCTCGGCGCATTGTTCGGTGGCGACGGGTCGAGGCTCCTACCCGACCTGCTGTTCGGAAGGATCCTGGCCGGACTCCGGGAGCTGACCCGGCCACCGTGCTGGGACGAGATTCCGATTCGCGCCGGCGGAGCGCTCGTGACACCCGCGCTGCGCGCACCGCCCGTCTAGCGACTCTCTCAGCCCCGACCCGAGACCGACGGTCTCGAATCCCCAACGACCGACGCGAGCCACCGCGTCATGGGCGCCCTAGGAGGGTGCCTACGGAAGGACCGATGTCACTGGCCAAGGTAGAGCGAATCGTGAAGGACCGCTACGCCCAGGGAGCCGAGGACCGGCAGGCGGATCTCTGCTGTCCGGTCGACTACGACCCGCGCTTTCTCGAGGCCATTCCGGCCGAGGTGCTGGAGCGCGACTACGGCTGCGGCGACCCGAGCCGCCACCTGAGACAGGGTGAGACCGTCCTCGACCTGGGGAGCGGCTGTGGCAAGATCTGCTTCATCGCCGCCCAGGCTGTCGGTGCGCGTGGACGCGTCATCGGCGTCGACATGACGCCGGCGATGCTCGAGGTGGCGCGGCGCAATGCACCCATCGTGGCCGAGCGGGTGGGATTCTCGAACGTGGAGTTCCGGCGCGGCCGGATCCAGGATCTGGCGCTCGATCTGGATCGCCTCGACGAGATCCTGGCCGCCGACCCGGTCAACGACTCGGAGGGTCTGCTGGCCGCCGAGGCGATGGCCGACGAGTTGCGAACGGCCGAGCCGATGATCGCCGACGCCTCGGTCGACGTGGTGGTGTCGAACTGCGTGCTCAATCTGGTCGAGAACGGACAGAAGCGGCGTCTCTTCAGCGAAATCTTCCGGGTTCTGAGGCGCGGGGGACGAGCGGTCATCTCCGACATCGTCGCGGACGAGCCGGTCCCGGGACATCTGCAGGCCGACCCCGATCTCTGGAGCGGCTGTATATCGGGCGCGATGACCGAGAGCGAGTTTCTCGAGGCATTCGAGGCCGTCGGCTTCTACGGCGTGCGTGTGCTCGAGCGACAGGTCGAGCCGTGGCGAACCGTCGAGGGCATCGAGTTCCGGTCGATGACCATAGAGGCTTTCCGCGGCAAGGAGGGTCCCTGCCTCGAGCGACACCAGGCGGTCATCTACAAGGGGCCCTTCAAGGAGGTGCTCGACGACGACGGGCATCGCCTGGAGCGCGGCAAGCGCCACGCCGTCTGCGACAAGACCTTCCAGATCTACGGCCGAGAGCCGTATCGAGAGCACTTCGAGCTCATCGAGCCACTCGAACAGATCCCCCTGGAAAAGGCTGGCACCTACGCCTGCGACGGAAGACGCCTGCGCCATCCGCGAGAAACCAAGGGCCGGGACTACGAGCTGACAACCGAGGCCACCGAGGTCTGCGGCGGTCCGGAGGGCTGCTGCTGAAGCAGGTCGACACAGCGAGTGCGGTCGGGGAGGCTGCCGGCCGTCGAGCGCCGTGCAAGGCGCCACTGGCCGGGCTGCGCTCGCTCGACACCCTCTGGTTCCAGGTCGGCGGCACGCTTTGCAACCTCGCCTGTACGCATTGTTTCGTCTCCAGCTCACCAACGAACCGTACACACGAGTTTCTTGGGCTCGCCGAGGTCGAGCGCTACCTGAACGAGGCCACCGAGCTCGGAGTGCGTGACTACTACTTCACCGGCGGAGAGCCCTTTCTCAATCCCGAAATGGAGGCCATCCTCGGCGCGACCCTCGAGGTCGGCCCGGCGACGGTGCTGACCAACGGCCTGTTGCTCGATCCGGATCGCTGCCACCGCCTCGCCGGGCTTCAGGGCGGTAGCGAGTATTCCCTCGACTTCCGCGTCTCGTTGGATGGCTACAACGCCGCTTCCAACGACCCGATCCGTGGCGAGGGCTCTTTCGAACGCACTCTCGGAGGTATCGCCCACCTCTACGCCGCGGGTCTCAACGCCGTCATCACAGTCACCGAGGTCCATTCCGCCAACGGCTCGAAAGAGGGCCGGCAGCGATTCTTCGCGCTCCTCGGCGAGCTCGGGATCGCCAAGCCGCGGTTGAAGATCTTGCCGGTCTTCCGCATCGGCGCCGAAGCCGAGCGCGGTGGTGCCTACGAGAGCTGGCAGCTCCTGCGCGACCTCGATGCCAGGGAAGAGGGCTGGGACCACCTGCAGTGCAGCTCCTGCCGAATGGTCACCGATCAGGGCGTCTGGGTCTGCCCGATTCTCGTCAACGAGCCGAGTGCGAAGATGGGTGAAGCCCTTGCGGACACGCTGGCTCCGTTCGAGCTCGACCATCCCGCATGCTGGACCTGCCACGTCTACGGCGTGAGCTGTCGAACATGACGCGCGACCGGAAGACCCGTGCCGGAGTGGCCGGCCTCCGTATCGGCGGTGAAAGCGACACGACCGCTCTCGACAAGCACCGTGGCCTCGCCACCTGGGGCGAACGTCTGGTTCCGCTCGGGGACTTCCGCGAGGCGGCCGGCAACGCGGCGCGCGTTCTCGACGCGACGACCCGTGAAGCGGAACGCTCCCGACTGCTCCAGCATGTCCCCGACGGCATCGAGCTCGAAGGACCTTGGCAGCGCATCGCGGTCTTCGGCGGCGTCTACAGCAATCACCTGGCACTCGCTGCGCTGATCGAAGACGCCAGCGGGCGCAGCGCCGAGGCGCTATACTGCCTCGGCGACCTCGGCGCTTTCGGCCCTAAGCCCGAGACTGTCTGGCATCTGCTCCGCACAGGCGATGTGCGCAGCATCCAGGGGAACTACGAGCAGTCGCTGGCGAGCGGACGGGATGACTGCAATTGCGGCTACACCGATCCGCGCGACAATCACTTCGCCGAGCTCTCCTATCGATACACCGAGGCCAACTGCTCGGACGAGTTCAAGGCCTGGATGGGGAATCTGCCGGAGCGCCGCCGGGTTCTCGTCGGTGAGCGCGAGCTGCTGCTGGTTCACGGCTCTCCGCGACGCGTCAACGAGTTCCTCTTCGCGTCGACGACTCCGGTCGCGTTCCTCGAGGTGCTGCTCGATCAGGAGGCCTGTGATGGGATTCTCTGCACCCACACCGGACTCCACTGGCACCGGCGGCTGCCATCGGGCCGCGACATCGTGAACGTCGGCGTTATCGGGCGACCAGCCAATGACGGGCGCACGGAGGTCTGGTACGCCGTTGTCGAGGATCGCGATGGAGAGATCGGTGTGGAGCTCGTCCCGCTCGGCTACGACCACGTAGCCCTTGCCGACGAGATGCGCCGCGAGGGCCTGCCAGGGGAGTTCATCGAGACGATTCTGACCGGTTGGTGGACGACCTGCCTGGAGGTTCTGCCAGCGGTCGAAAGAGCGAGGTCGAGATACTGATGGACGAAACAGCACCCACCTCCAGGATCGCTATCCTCGGCGCCGGCCCCATCGGTCTCGAAGCCGCCCTCGCGGCCCTCGATGCCGGGTTCGACTTCCGTCTCTACGAGGTGGCGCCACACGCCGCCGGCAACGTCCGGAGGTGGGGTCATGTGCGGCTGTTCACTCCATGGTCGATGAATGTCTCGGAGCGCATGACTCGACATCTGACAGCCGCCGGCGAGCCGGTACCGGAGGGCGCACACTGTCCGACCGGCGACGAGCTCGCAGAGCTCTTGCTCGATCGCCTCGCCAGGCTGCCCGATGTCGCCGCCCGACTCGCGACGGGAACGCGAGTGGTCGCCGTCTCGCGCCAGGGGTTGCTCAAGCACGAGGAGATCGGCTCCGAGGACCGTGGTGCTCACCCGTTCAGGCTCGTGCTGCGGGGATCAGGCGGCCGCGAGCAGGTCGAGTTGGCCGACGCCGTTCTCGACTGCACCGGCACCTACGCAACGCCGAACGCCCTCGGCGACGGCGGCGTTCCGGCACCGGGCGAGTGTGCCGCCGAGAGCCGCATCCTGCGACACATACCCGACCCGGGCGCCGAGCCGTCGATCTGGGCGGGCCGGCGACTCCTGTTGGTCGGTGCCGGCCACTCGGCCCAGACCGCGATCTGTGACCTGGTCGACTTTGCCGAGGAGCACTCCGGGACCGAGATCATATGGGCGATGCGTCGAGTCGAGCCGAGCTGGGAGATCGATCATGACGACCCGCTGCCAGAGCGGTCCGAGCTCGCGGCACGCGCCGCCGAGATTGCCGGTGGGGCAAGTCCCCAGGTTCGCGTCGTCTCGGGGGCTGTTGTCGACTCGATGAGCTGCCACGGCGAAGAGCTGACGGTCGAGTTGCGAAGGGTCGGCGGAGAGCGCTCGACGGTTGACGTGGACCTGGTCCTGGCGCTTACTGGATACATCGGCGACGCCAGCCTCTATCGCCAGCTCCAGGTTCATGAGTGCTGGGCCACGAGTGGCCCCATGAAGCTGGCCACGGCGCTGCTCGGGAGTTCGGACGACTGCCTCGCCCAGGAGAGCCACGGTGTGGACTCACTGATCAGCCCGGAGCCGGGTTTCTTCATCCTCGGTATCAAGTCCTACGGCCGCAGTCCGGGCTTCCTGATGCAGACCGGCTACACACAGGTCGACGAAGTGTTCTCCCTGCTCACAAGCTGAACCACCCCCCAGTAAGTGCCACCCTTTTCTCTCACGAGATGCTCGCGAATCCGGCGGAGGGATCGGGCGCACCGGATTGCGAGACTCTCCACCGGGGTTCCACACTCATCGGAAGGGCCTGGATCGCCGATTCGTCCCTGAGATCGAGAGTCCAGGTGTCTCAGGTCATGTGGTCACGGCAACTATCTGGACCGATCTCAGCCGGTGGTGGCCATCGCGACGAATCTCCTCGGCGGAGGGAAGCAGCCGTCGGGAAAGGGCGCCGTAAGCTCGCCGCGCCTCAGTGCCTCGGCCGCATCACGGTACGCCGACGAGAACACGGAGTAGCTGTACGCGAGTTGGCGTCGAGCCGCTCGGGAAGCACAATGGAACCAGGGAGCCGATCTACGCTCTTCGGGTTGCGGTCGATCGGTCGGATTGAGGCCTCGGAGAACCTTGCGCATCCTCTCCGGATCGACCTTGGCCTTCTTGACGACGGCCGCGACGATGTCACGCATGCGATCGCGTAGGACGCTCTCGGCCTCTCCCTCCCAACAAGGCAGGACCGTGAGATCGACGGTCTCGTGACTGACGTAGTCGGCTGGACGAAACGGCTTTCCCATCTGGCGAGCGGTGTACTCCGCCGTCCGGTTGTGCCATACGCCGACCAGGCGCTTTCCCTCGAGCAAGGCTCGTGACGAATTGGCTCCGGGCCAGTCACTGGGATGAGCCACCAGATGCTCCTTGACACCGTGCGCAAGGATGTAGGCGAGTCGCCCGACTTGGGCCACCTCTTCTTGGCTGACCGGAATCGACTGGTAGCGACGCGCCCAGATCCGGTCGCGCCAGCCCGTCAATCGACCAACCTCCTTGGCGAGCTTCGACTCGAAGTAGCCGACAAACCGAGCCAACTGTTGGATGTCATCGACCGAAACGAGCAGATGGTAGTGGTTCGACAGGAATACGAAGGCGTGGATCTCAACGCCGTACCGTCGCTGGGCGCGTCCCAGAGCACCGAGAGTGATCTCGCGCAGCCGCCGACTGGGCTTGAGCAGAAAGCGCCGCTGAACTGTCCGGTTGGTGACCTCCACCAGACGGCATCCAGGTGGTAGATAGCGAAGTCGTCGACCCACATCCCTGAAGACGAGAATCGCCTCGCGGATCTCACAGGAAAAGGCTGGCACCTCGAAGGGGGGAGGTGTGGAGGGGGCGGAGCTGGCTACAGGAGGTCGGCGAGAAGCTCAGCGGCCGCCTCCGCATCTTCCGGCTTCACCATCACCCGGGCCGCCAGGCCGCGCTTCGTGAAGGGTCCGACGATCTCCCCGACCGGCAGCATGCTCATCGCCTCTTCTCCCTGCACCAGAAACGGAATGCCCGCGCCCTGGAGCAGCGACTTGATCACCGGCAACAGCGCCGGGTCAGAGGTGTCGAAGACGGTGACGAGATCCTGCGACTGATCGTCCATCGGCCCGGCTACTCTAGCCGATCCATACGTCTCACCACCCGCCACGGTCGAGATCCTCCATCCACGCGAGCAGCTCCACCACCGAAGGCAGGCAGTCGAGCGGCCCGACCCGGCGCAGGGCCGGCTCCGACTGGGCTCCGCTCGCCACGGCCACCACCGGCATCCCCGCGTTGTGGGCCATCTCGACATCGTGCACCGAGTCCCCGACCATCAGCGCCTCCCCAGCACGCACGCCGAGCTCGTCCAGGAGCTCGAGCAGCATCTCCGGACTCGGCTTGGGCGACGACTCGTCGGCCGTGCGACTGGCGTGGAACGTCGCCTCGAGTCCCGTACGCTCGAAATCGGCCGCGAGACCCCGGCGGCTCTTCGCCGTCGCCACCGCCAGGAACATCTCGCGCGCGACCAGCCGCTCGAGAACTCCCTCTACACCGTCGATCAGTACCGGCCGATGGTGGTACTCGGCGAACCAGAGCCGACGATAGGTCTCGATCACCTTCGTCTGGATCTCCTCACCGGCATCGGGCGCCAGCGCGTCCACCGAGTTCGACAGACTGCTGCCGATGAGACCGAGGACCCTCTCTTCATCGATGCGTGGCAGGCCCAGTTCGTCGAGCATCGCGTAGGTGCACTCGACGATCGCACCGATCGAGTCGATCAGGGTTCCGTCCCAGTCGAAGACGACGAGTCGGGGTGCGCGCGTGACAGCTCTCCTAGAAGGGCCTCGTCTCCGTGCCCACTCCGTTCGCCACCGCCATGGCTGCCACCACTTCGCTGCCCGGAGCCAGCTCGACATCCGGCCCGATGATCGCGTCGCGAACGATCGCGCCACGCCCTACGACCGCGCCGGGCATCAGAAGTGAGGCCTCGACCCGCGCACGCGACTCGATCACACACGACGACTCGACGACACTGCCGGCGATGGTCGCACCCTCGTCGATCTCCGCCGACGGGTGCCTCCAGCCGCCTCGCGCCCGGTTGCCGAGACGCCGGAACTCGTCGAGGACACCGGCCAGATAGCGCCCCGGCGTGCCGAGATCGTGCCACGGCCTGCCAGTGAACACGCCCCGAATCGACACGCCCCGATCGAGTGCCGGGCGATAGAGATCCCGGACGATATCGGAGGGCGTCGCCTCGACATCGCGCAGAAGATCGGGCGCGATGGCGTGGAGACCGGCGAAGACGCCTCGCCGCATCCCGGGACCGTAGCCCTCACCCCGAAAAGAGACCACACCGCCCCGCTCGTCCACCACCACACCGCCGCCGAACGACTCGGCGTCGGCTCGCGACGAGAGCAGTAGCGTCGCCGCAGCACCTCCGGCGCGATGCGCCCGAACGAGCGCCGCGACGGGCCAGTCGCAGAGGCTGTCGCCGTTCACCATCACGACCGCGTCACTTGCGGCGAAATGGTCCTTCAGCCGACCGAGTGGACCGAGAGTCCCGAGGAGCGTCTCCTCGGGCCAGTAGCTGACCGGCATGCCGGCCACCGACACGCCCACGCTCGCCGGGATCTGCTCGCCCAGATGGTGCAGATTGACCGCCGCGCGCTCGACACCCGCCGCAGCCAGGCGGCGCAGGGTGCGTTCGACGATCGACACCCCCAGCACCGGCAGGAGGGGCTTCGGCATCCGCTCGGTCAGCGGACGCAGCCGCTCTCCGCGTCCCGCGGCCAGCACCAGCGCCCGCAGGACAGCAGGCGACTCAGGACCCGTTACCGGGAGCCGCACGGGACACTCAGGTGAAGACCATCTCTTCGGGCACCTCGGGGTGCTCGCGCCGATGATCGGCGTAGAGCTCGAGGTAGGTGCGCGGCTCCGCATCCTCCGGTTGGAAGCTGCAGCGCGCGGCGAGCTTCTCGACACCCTCGTCGCCCTCGAACTCGACCCAGGTGCCGATCGGAGTGTTGTCGATGGCGACGATGATGCCTCCGACGCGCCACTCCTCGCGCTTCTTCTGGTAGCGCGTCGCGACCCGATAGCCGAGATGTTCGAGAAGCTCCCGGATGGCCTCCGAGTCCTCGACGCTCGATTCGAACTCGGGCCTCACTTTGACCGCCCCGTCGAAGGTGGCGGGGCCCTTGAAGGCCAACGAGGCGCCGTGACCGTCGACGCGCAGCCTCAACACGCACTCCTTGCCCCGTAACTCGTCGTCGCGATCGAAGATCCAGTTGTCCTCGAAGTGGCCGGACATGATCCGCTCGGCCGCAAGGTCGACCAGGCGCGCTCTCAGCGCCTGCTGATCTTCGACCTTGAACTTGAGCTCGCGCTCGGAACCCATGCTTTCGTGAACCCCTGGACCCTCTCTCCCTAGGATCCGAGTCGATCGAGAAGCCGCACGATGGTCCGGATGCCATCGTAGAACTGACTGATGTTGAACTTCTCGTTCGGCGAGTGTAGCCCATCGTCCGACAGACCGAATCCCATCAGCATGATCGGCACTCCGAGCACCTGATGGAAGGTGCCGACGATCGGAATCGAGCCGCCCTCGCGAATCAGAACCGGCTCGGCACCGAAGACGTCCTGCTGCGCCGCCATCGCCGCCTCCACCAGGGGTCCCTCCGTACTGATGAGGACCGCGGGCGCGCCGTGGATGTAGCGTGCCTCGACCGTCACGCCGGGAGGCGCGATCGACTGGGCGTACTCCTCGAACAGCTTCCCGATCTTGTCCGGATCCTGGTTCGGAACCAGCCGCATCGAAACCTTGGCGCCGGCCCAGGACGGCAGCACCGTCTTCGCACCCTCGCCCTGATAGCCACCATAGATTCCGTTGACATCACAGGTCGGACGGCCCCAGACGCGCTCCTTGGTGGTGAACCCCTCCTCGCCGTGAACCTCGGGGATCCCGAGCGATGCCGCGTATTCTTCCTCGTCGAAAGGAAGCGCGGCGAACTGGCGCCGCTCTTCGTCGGTCAGCGGCAACACGTCGTCGTAGAACCCGGGAATGAGCACCCTGCCACTCTGCGGATCGCGCAGCCCGGCGATGATGTGGGCCAACGCGTTCGCCGGATTGGCCACCGCGCCGCCGAACGTTCCCGAGTGGAGATCCTTGTCCGGCCCGGTGACCTTGATCTCCATGTAGGCGAGACCCTTGAGGCCGTAGAGCATCGACGGCTGTCCCGGCGCGTACATCGACGTATCCGAAACGACGACGCAGTCACACGCCAGCTTGTCGCCGGCATCGGCTCGGACGAAGGCGTCGATCGACTCCCCACCCGACTCCTCTTCGCCCTCGACCAGAAACTTGACATTGACCGGCAGCTCGCCGCGCTCGGCCAGCAGCGCCGCTACCGCCTTCAGGTGGACGTAGGACTGGCCCTTATCGTCGGTCGCGCCGCGCGCCACCAGCAGATCTCCCTCGACTGTCGGCTCGAACGGCGGGTTGCGCCACAGCTCGAGCGGATCCGGCGGTTGGACATCGTAGTGCCCATAGAAGAGCACCGTCGGCTTGCCCGGTGCACCGAGCCACTCGCCGTAGGCCAAGGAATGGCGCTCGGTCTCGATCCGCTCACAGGTGAGCCCGGCGTCGCGCATCTTCCCGAGAAGAAAATCGCAGCAGGCCGAGACGTCTTCGTCGTGCGCCGGGTCGGTCGAGATGGATGGAATGCGGAGGTACTCCTTCAGCTCGTCGAGATACGACTCCTTCTCGCGCTCGACGCGATCGAGAACTGCCTGGCTGTCGTTGGACATCGGTTCCCCTGCTATTTTCGTCTGCTGATCTCTCGAAAGCGAGGTCGGATTCTACACGCTGGACGACGGGGTTTCGGTCCCGCCGAAGGGGTTGATTCTTCGTCGGACGAAAAGGGTGGCACTTCATCGGCAGCACTTCGGTGCTGGTCCGCTTGAAAAGGGTGGCACTTCGTCGGGTGGCACTCGTCGGGTGGCTCGACTCGGTCTCTCGCCCGGCAGAGATGCCGCCGCTTCAGTCTCTCGACAAGAGCTTCAGATTCACCCCGTTGACCAGCGCATGTGCCACGATCGCCGGCAGCAGGGTGCCGCGCCAGAGGACCAGCCCGGCGAGTACCAGTCCCGCGACCGCCGCGAAGAGGGTCCAGACGCGATAGGCGCGGCCCGGTCCGGTGTGCAGCAGGGCGAAGGCGACGGTTGCCAGCGGCCATCCGAGCGCCCCCTGCATGGCGCCGCGGAAGAAGAGCTCCTCGGCTAGGCCCGACAGTAGCGCCAGCGCCACGATCTCGCCGTCATCGAGGGGTCCCAGCATTTTCCCCAGCTCCTCCTCGAGCCGGCGTGCCGACGGCATCAGCCGGCGCATAAGGGCCCAGGCGCCCACCAGGACGCCGGCCGCACCCACACCCAGGAGCAGGTCGAGCGGCACGCTCTCCCAGACCAGGAAGAGCGACAGCGGAATCGATTTGAGCCGCAGCCCGATCCAGACCACCCCGCCGAGAGCCAGAATCAGGTAGACGACCCACGCCAGCCGGTAGAACTGTCCGGGGGGAAGCTGCTCGCCCTCGGGGTCGCCAGGGGGGTCGCCGGGTCTTTCCTCCGGAGTCCCGCCGCTCAGTTGACCGGCTCCGTCTCCATCTCGGTCTGACCGCTGTCGCCCTCGTCGGCCGCCTCGCCCTCGTCGGAGTCGTCGCGCTCGGCCAACTTGGCCATCGCCACCAGGATGTCCTCACCGTCGAGATCCATCAGCTTGACCCCCTGGGTCGATCGACCGATCACGCGAATGCCGTCGACATGGGTGCGGATGATCTTGCCCTCCTGGGTGATGAAGATCATGCCGTCCCCTTCGACGACCTGACGCGCTCCGATCACGGCGCCCGTCTTCTTCGACACCTTGAGGTTGATGATGCCCTTGCCGCCGCGACCCTGGCGCCGGTAGTCCTTCAACTGGGTGCGCTTGCCGAACGCGTTCTCGGCCACCGAGAGGATCTCTCCCTCCTCGGTGAGCGACTCCATCGAGACGACCCGATCGCCCTTGCGCAGGTTGATTCCCTTGACTCCCCGCGTCGCACGGCCCATCGGCCGGGCGTCCTTCTCCGGGAAGCGGATGGCGAAGCCTTGCGCCGTGGCGAGGAAGATATCCTTCTCACCGTCACTCATCCGCACCTCGAGCAGGCGGTCGCCGTCGTCGACGTTGATGGCGATGATGCCGCCGGCTCGCGGATGCGAGTAGGCGGAGAGCGGCGTCTTCTTGATGGTGCCGTTCTCGGTGGCGAAGACGAGGTACTGATCGTCGGTGAACTCGCGCACCGCGACCGTCGTCGCCAGCCGCTCATCATTCTCGAGGTTGAGCAGGTTGACGATGGCCTTGCCCCGTGCCGCCGGTCCCATCTGCGGGATCTCGTGCACCTTGAGCCAGTGCACGCGACCGGCCTCGGTGAAGACCAGGATGTAGCTGTGGGCCGAAGCGACGTGCAGATGCTCGACATAGTCGCCGCCCTTGGGCTGCATGCCCGTCCGGCCCTTGCCGCCGCGGTGCTGCGCGCGGTAGATCGACAGCGGAGAGCGCTTGACGTAGCCCGAGCTCGACACGGTGATCACCATGTCCTCGTCGGCGATCATGTCCTCGATCGAGATGTCGCTGGTCTCGGGGATGATCTCGGTGCGTCGCTCGTCGCCGTAGGCGTCGCGAATCTCCTCGAGCTCGCTCTTGATCTGAGCCAGCAGGAGCTCGTCGGAGCCGAGAATGGCGCGCAGCCTCTCGATCAATGCCAGGAGCTCCTCGTACTCCTCGACGATCTTCTCGCGCTCGAGGCCGGTGAGCTTCTGCAGCCGCATGTCGAGGATCGCCTGGGCCTGCGGATCGGACAGCGAGAAGCCCTCCATCAGGCGTCCCTTGGCTTCCTTCGGCGTGTGGCTCGAGCGGATGGTGGCGATAATCTCGTCGAGCTGATCGAGCGCCTTGAGGATGCCCTCGAGAATGTGGGCGCGCTCTTCGGCCTTTCGCAGGTCGAAGCGGGTCCGCCGGATGACGACCGTCTTCCGGTGATTGAGGAAGTGGACGAGGATGTCCTTGAGGTTGAGGACCTTCGGCTGGTTGTCGACGATCGCCAGCAGGATGATGCCGAAGCTGGTCTGTAGCGGCGTGTGCTTGTAGAGCGTGTTGAGGATGACCTCGGGAACCTCGCCGCGCTTGAGCTCCACCACGACCCGGATGCCCTCGCGATCCGACTCGTCGCGCAGATCGGAGATCCCGGTCACCTTCTTGTCGCGCACCAGGTCGGCGATGCGCTCGAGCAGACGCGCCTTGTTCACCTGGTAGGGAATCTCGGTGATGACGATCGACTGCTTGTCTCCGCCCCGCTTGCGGGTCTCGATGTTGGCGCGCGCGCGCATCTGCACCGAGCCTCGCCCGGTCTCATAGGCCGACCGGATGCCGTCAGTGCCGTGGATGAAGCCGGCGGTCGGGAAGTCCGGACCCGGAATGTGCCGCATGAGGTCCGCGATCCCGGCTTCGGGGCTCTCGATCAGGTGGATCAGCGCCTCGATGACCTCGGAAAGGTTGTGTGGCGGGATGTTCGTCGCCATGCCGACGGCGATCCCCGCCGAGCCGTTGACCAGCAGGTTGGGTACCCGCGCCGGCAGGACGGTCGGCTCCTTCAACGAGCCGTCGTAGTTGAGCTGCCAGTCGACCGTCTCCTTGTCGATGTCCTCGCGCAGCATCTCCTGCGAGATGCGGGTCATGCGCACCTCGGTGTAGCGCATCGCCGCAGGGCTGTCGCCGTCGACCGAACCGAAGTTTCCCTGGCCGTCCACCATGACGTAGCGCATCGCGAAGGGCTGGGCCATGCGAACGACGGTGTCGTAGATCGAGCTGTCGCCGTGCGGGTGGTACTTACCCATGACGTCACCAACGATACGCGCCGACTTCTTGTAGGGGCGCGTCGCCGTGTTGCCGCTCTCCCACATGCCGTAGAGAACGCGGCGATGTACCGGCTTCAGGCCGTCACGCACGTCCGGAAGCGCTCGACCGACGATGACGCTCATCGCGTAGTCGAGATAGCTCCGCTTCATCTCATCTTCGATGAGGTGCGGAACGGAGTTGTCGAAGGGCAGGACTCGATCGTCAGACATCCAGATTCCTCACATCCAGAGCGTTCTTGAGGATGAACTCGCGACGGGGCTCCACCTGGTCGCCCATGAGCGCCGAGAAGATGTCGTCGGCGGCGACGTTGTCCTCCACGGTGACCTTGAGAAGGCGCCGGCGCTCGGGGTCCATCGTCGTCTCCCAGAGCTGCTCCGCGTTCATCTCTCCGAGACCCTTGTAGCGCTGCACGCCCAGGCCCTTTTTGGCTTGCGAGTAGAGCCCGTCGAGCGCCTCCTCGAGGCTGTCGAACGCGAGCGTCTCCTCGCCGCCGCTCAAAGAGAAGTCGCTCGCCTCGAGAGCCTCCATCCCGGCCTTGTTCCGGGCCAGCGACCGGTACTCGGCCGTCGCCATGAGATCGGCCCCGAACTCGACCTCGCGCTCGACGCCGTCGCGACGACTGACGAACGAGATCTTGCCCAGGCCGTGCTCCTCGTCTTCACCGACCTCGACCGTATGGAAACCGGACGCCTCGATGATCTCCGCGATCTCTCCGAGCCGCTTGCGATCGGCCAGAGTGCGGTTGTCCTTTAGTCCCTGCAGCAGGGCGACCCGCAGCGCATCCGACGGATAACCACGCGACACCAGCCGGTCCATGTCGTCCCGGAACGATTCCACCGAGGCCAGGAACGAGGCCAGGCGCTCGCCCTTCAGGCTCTTGCCGCCGTTCGAGCCCAGCCTGAGCTCCCAAGCCCCCTTGATCCGCTCGACCAGGAAGTCGTGATACTCGGCGTCGTCCTTGAGGTAGACCTCCTTGCGCCCCTCTTTGACCTTGTAGAGCGGCGGCTGGGCGATGTAGAGGTAGCCGCGCTCGACGATCTCGAGCATCTGACGGTAGAAGAAGGTCAGGATCAGCGTGCGGATATGACTGCCGTCGACGTCGGCGTCACACATGATGATCAGCTTGTGGTAGCGCAGCTTCTCGACGTCGAAGTCTTCTTTTCCGATGCCCGTGCCGAGGGCCGAGATCATCGTCTTGATCTCCTCGGAGGTCAGCATCTTGTCGAAGCGGGCCTTCTCGACGTTGAGGATCTTGCCCTTGAGAGGCAGGATCGCCTGGAACTTGCGGTCCCGGCCCTGCTTGGCGGTACCGCCGGCCGACTCACCCTCGACCAGGAAGAGCTCGGCGAACTCGGGATTGCGCTCGGAGCAGTCGGCGAGCTTCCCCGGCAGGTTCGATGCGTCGAGCGCTCCCTTTCGCCGCGTCAGCTCCCGCGCCTTGCGCGCCGCTTCGCGGGCCCGGGCGGCCTCGATGCACTTCGAGATGATCCGTCGCGCGATGGTCGGGTTCTCTTCGAGGAAGTTCCCCAACTCCTCGTTGACCGCCTGCTCCACCCAGCCCTTGACCTCCGACGAGACCAGCTTGTCCTTCGTCTGGCTGGAGAACTTCGGGTCCATGATCTTCACCGAGACCACGGCGGTCAGGCCCTCGCGGACATCGTCACCCGAGAGGTTGCCCTTGAGGTTCTTGGTCAGGCCGTTGGCCGCCGCGTAGGCGTTGACGGTCCGGGTCAGCGCCGAGCGGAAGCCGGAGAGATGCGTTCCACCGTCACGATTGTTGATCGTGTTGGTGAAGGTGAAGATCTTCTCCTGGTAGCTGTCGTTCCACTGCATCGCGACTTCCACCACCTCGCCCTGCTCGGATTCCTGCTCGAGGTAGATCGGCTTCTTGTGCAGCGGGTTCTTGTTGCGATTGAGGTGCTCGACGAAGCTCGAGATACCGCCGGCATACTCGAAGTCGGCCGTGCGATCGCTGATCTCGTCGGTCAGCCGGATGTGGACACCCTTGTTGAGGAACGACTGCTCTCGCAGGCGCGTCGCCAGAGTGTCGAAATGGAAGTCGACCTGGGTGAAGATCTCCGGGTCGGGCACGAAGCGCACCTTGGTGCCGGTCTTCTTGCTCTTGCCGATCGCCTTGATCGGAGCCGCTGGGAGTCCCTGGCTGAAGGACTGGCTCCATACCTTCCCGTCGCGCTTGATCTCGAGCTCAAGCTCGGAAGCCAGGGCGTTCACCACCGAGACGCCGACGCCGTGGAGACCACCCGACACCTTGTAGGAGTTCTCGTCGAACTTTCCGCCCGAGTGGAGCTCGGTCATGATGACCTCGGCCGCCGATCGCTTCTCGGTCTTGTGCATGTCGACCGGAATACCGCGCCCGTCGTCCTCGACGGTCACGGAGCCGTCGGTGTGCATCGTCACATCGACGCGCGAGCAGTAACCAGCCAGGGCTTCGTCGATGGCGTTGTCCACCACCTCGAAGACCATGTGGTGCAGACCGGTTCCGTCATCGGTGTCGCCGATGTACATCCCCGGGCGCTTGCGCACCGCCTCGAGGCCCTTGAGGACCTTGATGTTGTCCGCGGTGTAACTGGGAGTCTGGGTTTGTGCCAAGCCGTCCTCCTCGGGGCTAGCCGAGCCCCTCCGCGAACCCCCGGAACGGCGCACGTGTCACACCGTACGCATCACACCAGGGGATCGCACCAAGGCGTCTCTGAATGGTCGGAATCAAACGTCTGTCCGCTGCGAGTTCGAGGCCTTCGATCGATCGATAAGAGGTCGCTGGGCAGCCACCAGGTAATTGCCGGACAAGGCCCGCCCAAAGGCTTGTCCGAACGACCGTTCGAACAGGGGTTGCAACACACCGGTTCGAGGCCTCGGAAGACCCCGGGAGTATAGCACGGAGAGGCTTGTTTTCAAAGAAATAAGCTCTTTGTTTTCAGCCGTTTACAGCAGGGTTTTCGGGCGCTTTCAGAAGCCCTTCACGAATCCGTCTTCGAGGCTCCATTTGGCGTCGGCGCCAAGCTCGTTTACGACGCCTTTACGGCTGCTCGCAGCCACCAGCTGACGGTCGCCGGACAGGAGCACCCAGACCTCCTCGACACGCCCCCGATCGAGCTCCGCGTCGAGGTCGTCGACCAGCACCAGAGGCGCCGATCCGCGCTCCTCGAGCAGTTCGGCCTGGGCGAGCATCAGCGCCAACCCGAGCAGCTTGCGCTCACCGGCCGAAGCCATCCGGCCGACCGGGCCGTTGCGCCAGAGGATCTCCAGCTCGTCCCGATGGGGACCGACCATGGCCTGGCGCCGGGTGATCTCGGCTCGTGAAAGGCGGCAGAGCGCCTCGAGAAAGGCCTCCTCTCCTGCGAGAGCCTCCTTCGGCGAGGGACGGTAGCGCAGCTCCACCCCGCCCAGCTCGAAGCCGCTACGCTCGAGCACGGAGCCGAGCGACGATTCGAGCCTTTCGACCCAGCGCGCCCGACGCTCGACCAGGTCGCTTCCCGACCGGGCGAGCATCCGGTTCCACTCCTCGAGTGTCCCGGCCTGTGAGTCGAGTGCGGCCTTCTTGGCTTCGAGCGCCCTCCGGTAGCCGGAAACAACCTGGACGGCGGACGGCCGCTCGGAGATCAGTCCGCGATCGAGCATCCGCCGACGAACCACCGGCGGCCCCTGGAAGATGTCGTTGTCCCGGCTGGTCCAGCTCACGATCGGAGACACCGCGAGATGCTCGACGATGCTCCCCGAAGCGCCGTTGACCGCACGATGCTTTCCCTGACCTCCCCAGGAGACCTCCAGGCGCGTGCGCTCGTCCGTTTCTACATCGGCGGCGACGAAGAACTCCGAGCCGCCGAGACGACAGCACTCGCCCAGGCGACTGGTGCGAAAGCTCCTCGTCGTCGCAGCCAGGTAGATCGCCTCGAGCAGACCGCTCTTGCCGGCACCGTTGGGCCCGTAGAGCAGGTTGGCTCCCGACGAAACGGGCCAGTCCTGGTCGGAGAGGTTGCGGAACGATCGGGTGGTTAGAGAGCGGATCAACGCAGCGATCACCCGGACAGCGGCGGCCGCTCCATCAGATTCTCATCGGCATCACGACGCAGAGATACCGTCGATCGGCGCCGTCGATGGGAAAGCCGACACACTGGGTATTCTCGTCCTTGAGCTCGAGCCTGACCTGATCGGTCTCAACCGCACCGAGGAAGTTGCTCAGGTAGTCGGGATTGATACCGATCCGGACGTCGCCCCCCTCGACCGAGCACTCGAGCTCTTCGGTCGCCTCACCCAGATCGGGATTGGTGGCCGATACCGTCAATCCGTCCTCTCCGAACTCGCAGCGAATGGCGCGAGCCCGGTCACCGGTGAGAAGCGCGACGCGCTGCACCGCCTCGTTGAGCGAGCGGCGATCGATGATCACGGCCTTGTCGTTGTCCTTGGCGATCACCCGATCGTAGTCGGGGAAGGAGCCTTCGAGGATTCGACAGATGAGCTCGCGCTGTCCGACCCTGAACGACAGGTGGTGCTCTCCGCGCCCGAAGGAGACATTGCCCTCTCCCTCGAGCCGCTGCAACTCCTGCAACGCCTTGCGAGGCACCAGGACTCCATCTCCGGCGGTGGCGCCCTCGAGGTCGTTCTCGACCAGCGCCAGGCGGTAGCCGTCGGTCGCAACGATCGACAGCGCCCCGTCGTCGAGCTTCATCAGGGCGCCGTTGAGCTGAAAGCGGGACTCCTCGGTGGAGACGGCGAACAGCACCTTGGTGATCATCGCCCGCAACCGCTCGTAGGGGATGTCGACCCGTCCGTCGCCAGAGACCTCCGGCAACGACGGGAAGTCCTCGGCCGAGAGACCGTTGATCTTGAATCGCGAGCGGCCGACCTCGATGCGCAGCCGGCTCTCTTCCTCGCTGACGAGGCGAACCTCGTCGCCCGAGGAGGCGCGGATGATCTCGATGAACTTGCGCGCCTGCACGGCGATCGCTCCGTCGCCGATCACATCCGCGTCGCAGGCCGCCGTCAGCGAGACGTCGAGGTCCGTGGCGGCCATGTGGAGGACGCCACCCTCGGCGCGAAGCAGAATGTGGGAGAGAACGGGGATGGTGCTCTTGCGCTCCACGACCCCCTGCATGGGCGTCAGCTCAGCGAGGAGATCTTTGCGCGAGACTCGGGTTTCCATTCAGTCTTCTCCGTCTGTAAAAGAGTCAGGAATATAGCATAGTAGTCGTAGTCGACAGAGCCTGTGGAATCTGCCGAAAACTCTGTAAATAACGGGTTCTTCTGGCACTTACATTCCACCCGGGGCTGTTGATTCACGGGTGATCGTCCTGCGCAAATCCGGTGGAATTCCCGAGCGGTGGCGATTTCCGCAGATTCCCCGGTTTTCTCCACAGCAAACCGCACCGGAGTCCGCCGGATATCCGCGCCGGGTCCGGTAGCGACCGACCGGAATGTCCGTCGTTTCGGTGGCCCGGCGAGACTCAATCTCAGGAGAAGTGCTGGACGAAGCCGTCCAGGGTGCGGGCGAAGTCCTCGTCCTTGCCGCGCAGGCCCTGGATCTTCTCGACCGAATACATGACGGTCGAATGGTGCTTGTCGTTGAACAGCCGGCCGATCTCCGGATATGACAGGTCGGTCAGCTGCTTGCACAGATACATCGCGACCTGGCGTGGAAAAGCGATCTGCTTGGAGTTGTTCTTGCTCTTGATCTCGGTCACCCGCAGGCCGTAGTGCGCCGCCACGTGCTTG
Source organism: Candidatus Multivoradales bacterium (assembly GCA_965223875.1). GTDB lineage: Bacteria > Acidobacteriota > Thermoanaerobaculia > Multivoradales > JAHEKO01 > CBDCXS01. The sequence goes on from OZ245024.1 coordinate 2,944,155, forward strand.
ACGATCTCCGCCGCCTGGAGGCGCCGATCCTCGGGCGGCAGGATGTCCTTGAGCGTCTCGCGGGTCAACTCGAGCGAGAGCGGCTTGCCGGTGAGAGACGAGAATGCGATGACGCGATTGAGCAGCCCCTCGAGCTCGCGCACGTTCGACTTCACTGATCGGGCGATGAAGAGCGCCACGTCATCGGGTAGATCGGTCTTCTCCGACTCCGCCTTGCGACGCAGGATGGCGACCTTGGTCTCGAGATCCGGCGCCTGGATGTCCGCGATCAGGCCCCACTCGAACCGGCTGCGCAGGCGCTCCTCGAGGGTCGGAATGTCTCGCGGTGAGGAGTCCGACGACAGGATGATCTGCTTCTGGTTCGTGTAGAGCTGGTTGAAGGTGTGGAAGAACTCCTCCTGGGTTCGCTCCTTGTTGGCCAGAAACTGGATGTCGTCCACCAGCCAGACATCGACACTCCGGTAGCGCTCGCGGAAGGCCGGCATGCGGTTGAAGCGCAGCGACGAGATCAACTCGTTGACGAACTGCTCCGCCGCCAGATACATGACCTTGAGATGCGGATGTCTCTGCTGGATATGGTGAGCGATGGCGTGCAGCAGGTGGGTCTTGCCCAGCCCTACGCCGCCGTATAGGAAGAGCGGGTTGTAGCTTTTCGAGGGATTCTCGGCGACCGCTCTGGCGGCTGCGTGGGCGAACTGGTTGGAGCCTCCGACCACGAAACTCTCGAAAACATAGCGCGAGTTCATCGGCGTCGTCTTCAGCGAGGCCGACTCCTTCTCGGCCTCCTCGAGCGAGAAGAGAACCCGCAAAGAGGGATCGCGCATTCCGGCGATGGCCCGATCAACGGTCGGACGGAAACCGCGCTCCAGAGCGGCGCGGAAGCTCTCGTTGGGTGCGACGAGAACCAGCCGGTCCCGACTCTCGGATTCGACCTTCAGGGGGTTGATCCAGGTGGCGAACTCCTCGGGGTCCATCTGGTCCTGCAACTCCCTGCGAAGTTGAGACCAGAGGTTGTCTGCCATGGCCTTGGAGGGCTCGGGATCTTCCACAGGATTTCCACAACTTGTGGAAACTGAGAGGCCGCTTTCAAGCGGCTGAGACAGCCGATTTTTCCAGCGGAGGGCGCGAACTATAGCACACGGTTTTTGCCCTGCAAGGGCGCAATTGGAGCGAAAAACGAGGCCCGAAACTCAGAAGGGACGGGCAAGATCAGCGACCGATCGAGGCAGCTCGAGATGGTCCGGAGGAGTGGCACGAAGGGCCTCCAGAGGGCTCGGAATCGACACCGGAAGGAACGGCTGCGCGCGACCCATGAGGTAGTCGAGCAGACCCGGTGGCCGCGGGTGGAGCTGGAGATCGAGGCGCGCCTCGGGATCGAGGTCGAGCTCCTGGCGGGCCAGACGCAGCGCCTCTCCGAATCCGCCCAGCGAGTCGACCAGCCCGATGGTGCGAGCGGCGTTTCCCGACCAGATGCGCCCCTCGGCGATCGCCTCCACTTCGTCGGTGGTCAGTTGGCGTCCGGTGGCTACATGATCGACGAAGGAGTCGTAGACGTTGCGCATCAGCGCCTGGACGCGTTCGGCCTGTGCCTCCGAAAACGGCTCGAGAGCGGAGTAGATGCCCGCGTTCTCACCGCGCTGGACCGGATCGTGGGTGATGCCGAGGAGCTCCGCTTCGAAGCGACTGGTGACCAGCTTGCCGCCGTAGACGCCGATCGAGCCGGTCAGCGTCGATTCCTCGGCGACGATGTGGTGGGCCTTGGTGGCGATGTAGTAGCCGCCCGACGCGGCGACGTCCGACATCGAGACGATGAGCGGTTTGCTCTCGGCCAGGAGCTCGACCTCTCGCAGGATCAGGTCCGAGGCCAGAGCCGAGCCGCCCGGACTGTCGATGCGCAGCACCACCGCGTCGACCGAATCGTCCTCGGCCAGATCGCTGAGCAGCATGCCGAGGTCGCGCGAGCCGATGAAGAGCTCGCCGGTCCAGGGCTCGACTCCGCCGTGCCCGCGGCGAATCGATCCCTGGGCGAAGACGATGGCTACCGAGCCTTCCGTGCCCAGCGTGGTGCGAGGGGTGTAGCGGTCGAGCGAGACGATATTCGGCTCGCCTCCGGCGCGCTCGTCGATGAAGTCACTGAACTCGTCCGGATAGGCGAGACGATCGACGAATCCCAGCTCCGAGGCCTCGCGGGCGCCGTAGGGCGCCCCGTCGATCAGCTCGGCGACCCGATCGACGGCCAGGCCGCGTGAGTCGGCGATCGCCGCGACGATCCGTCCGTAGTAGTCGTCGAGAACGGCACCGAGCGCCTCGGTCGCCTCTTCGGAGCTCTCCGCCTGGGTGTAGCTTTCGACGGCGCTCTTGTAGCGGCCCACGTGCTCGAACTGCGGCTCGATGCGCAGCTTGTCGAACGTGCCGCGCAGGTACATCCGGTCGGCGTAGAGACCGAGCAGGTTGAGGTCGCCTCCCGGAGCCAGACGGACCTCTTCGCAGGCGGTGGCGACGTAGTAGGCCAGGGTTCCGTTGAACCCCTCGCCGGCGGTCTCGAGATAGCACTCGACGAACTTCCCCGCCGCGCGCAGCTCGAGGAGCTGTCGGCGGATCTGCTCCGCCTTGGCGAGCCCGAAACGTGCGTTGTGGATATAGAGTGCCAGCCCGACGACGGAGTCGTCGTCGCGGGCTGATTCGAGAGCCCGATAGATCCGGATCAGGCTCGCCTCTCCACCCTCGATGCTTCCGGCCCATGGCCAGTCGGGTGCGGCGGCGTAGTCGAGGATCGGTCGGTCGAGATGCCAGGCGAGCACGACGTCGCCCGACAGGCCGATGTCGTCGGAGAGGTGGATAGCCAGGGCCGTCGCGCCGATGGCGATGACCGCCAGGACCGCGAGCGCCAGCAGAAGTCGTCGCATCGTCTCGAACCCCCGGCGGATGATAGCAGCGCGCCGCGCCGCGAATGCCTCTCGCCAGACCGGTGCCCGGCCTGCGCGGCGGCACCCGGAAGCGGGCCCCGAGACACATCCCCGGGCGGCCCCCGTAGTGGTCACTCAGGGCGACTCCGCGAGGAAGCTAGCCTGCACGATTCACCAGCCTCCTGCCGCGCCGTCGGATCTACCCGTGTCTCGTGCGTTGCGCTCGGTCGCGCAGGCTAGACTCGGCCGATGGCCACGAGCGCCCAGCCTTCCGCCGCGGTCACCTCCCGGCTTCTCGACTGGTACGAGACCGACTGCAGGGAGCTCCCCTGGAGAGGCCGTAGCGACCCCTATGAGATCTGGGTCTCGGAGATCATGTTGCAGCAGACGCGCGCGGAGACGGTGGAGCGCTACTACAAACCGTTTCTGGCGCTGTTCCCGACCGTTGCGGATCTCGCGCGCGCGGATGAAGACGAGGTGCTGGCGGCGTGGAGCGGCCTGGGGTACTACCGCCGGGCCCGGCAGCTCCACGCGGCAGCCCGCGCGGTCGCCGATGCGGGCGGGGAGCTGCCGTCGACCATCGTCGAGCTGCGAAATCTTCCCGGGATCGGCGCCTACACCGCGGCCGCGATCGCCAGCCTCGCCTTCGGTATCCCGGAGCCCGTCCTCGACGGCAACGTCGAGCGCGTCCTGTCGCGCTACGGGGCGGTCGAGGAGGAGCCGAAGCGAGCCGCGGGGCGCGACGCCCTCCTCGAGCTGGCCCATCGACTGATGGCGCCGGATCGACCGGGAGATTTCAACCAGGCGATGATGGAGCTGGGGGCTCGGCTCTGCACTCCTCGCCGGCCCGGCTGCGAGCGCTGTCCCCTGGCCGTCGACTGCATCGCTCGGGAGCAGGGTACCCAGGACCTCTTCCCGTTGCGCGGACCGAGGCCCGCGATGGTCCGGGAGACCTGGATCGCGGTGGTCGTGAGGCGGCGGGACGACGCCGTTCTGCTCGCGCGTCGCTCGAGCGCAGCCGGTCTCCTTGCCGGGATATGGGAGCTGCCGGGGGTGCCCGACACCGGTGACACCGAGGCGGCGCTCGCCGAGCGATACGGCGGCTGCTGGAAGCTCGAGAGCGCGGCAGGGCGGTTCCGCCACGCCATCACCCACCGATCCCTGACAGTCAACGTCCACCCGGGCCGGTGGGAACCGGGCGAGGTCGCCGAGCCCGGGCGCCTCGAGTGGTTCCGGGAGGGGAAGATCGATTCCATCCCGACGACATCGATGGTCGGGAAGGCCCTGGCCGTTGACCGTCCGCCCGATCCGGGCTGATAATCCGGACCGATGATCCGGGATGGGTGACCCGGGCTGGCGCTCGAGATCAGTGGTCGGGCGAGGAGACGATCACGGTCGATTCACCGCCCGAAAGCAGGAACCAACCGAGGATCTTCTCGTCGAGAATCTGCAGGCGGCGCACGACGGTGCGGCAGAGCATCCGCAGCAGCCGGGGCGAGGAGAGCCTCTCCATGTCGATGATGCCCTTGAGCACCGAGGCGGGAATCGAGAGCAGCTCGAGCTCGCCCTCGTGAGCGACGGCGTCGGCGGTACGGGGTCGGGCATCGATCAGGGCCATCTCACCGAAGACCTCGCCCCGGTCGAGGATGGCCAGCGCCTCCTCGCCGGCGCCCGGAATGGACTTGCTGATCCGGACCTGGCCGTTGAGGATGAAGTAGAGCAGCTCGCCGGGCTCGGACTGTCGAAGGATGGTGTCGCCGCTGGCGAAGCGGGCTCCCTTCGACAGCGAGGCCAGGAAGTTGGCCTCGAGGTGCGACAGCTCCCGTTGCAGAAAGAAATCGCGCTTGGTTCGGATATCGACGGCAAGGGGGGTACCTTCGGTGGGAGGCCCTACCGATGTCGCGGCTTCGCCGGAGCCCTGCGAGGCGAAGAAGTGGCCCAGCATCCCCACCGAGATGCGGAGTCGTCGGGAGAGGCTGTTCCACACCGCCCAGTAGAGCGCCGACTCGAAACGTTGGTCCTCGACGCAGTGCTCGCGCAGGCGCTCGCTGTCGAGCATGACCAGATCGCAGTCTGCGGTGGTGACGACATCCGAAGTTCGCGCTCCAGGACTCACGAAGTTGCCTTCACCCACGAGATCGCCCGGTCCGAGCCGGGCCAGCACCAGCTCCCCCTGGATGGTGTCGCGCTGTAGGGCGAGAGTGCCACTCGACAGCCCATAGAGATGTGCGGACTCGTCGCCACGGCGCATCAGCGGCTCCCCCGCCGGCAGGTGCACGAGCTGGCCAGCACCAGCCATCCGCTCGAGCTGGTCGAGCGAGAAGTGGCTGAGCGCCGAGAGACGCCGCAAAGCCTCCTGACCCGTCACGAGCCGATTCTACCCAGATGGAGCAGAACCATTGCTGACGGTGTAGCCGGACCCCCCGGTCGATTTCCCATCCGGCGCCCCACCCGCCCCCTCCACCAGTCCGGAGACGAGACGGCTCCGCGGGGCCGCGGCGCGGGCCGCCCCGAGGGCCCAGTCGGCCCGGGCTTCGTCACCGCGCTGTCTCCACAGCAGTCCCGCATGCAGGAACCACTCGGCGAACGAGGCCTCTCCCTCGCCGATATCCTGCCTGAGCTTGGTCTCGAGCGGCACCTCGATCTCGCCGAACAGCCGGCCGGCGCGAGCCGCGTCGCCGCGCAGGGCGGCCAGCCAGGCGCGATGGAGGGTGAGCGACTCGAGGAGGTCGGACCTCGAGGCCTCGACGCGAGCGAAGGCGTCGTCGGCATCGTCGAGGCGGCCGTCGTAGGCGGCGACCAGGCCCGTCTCGAGCCATGCCTCGCCGTCACCGGGGTCCTCGGCGACCAGCCGGGCAAGGGTCTCGCTCGCCAGCCCGAGCTCGCCAAGGTGCTTCGCGGCGACCGCCCAGGCGAAGAGGACGTCTCGATCGCGCTCCCCGGTGTCGAGGACATCGGTGTCGAGAACCTCCCGGTAGCGCCCCTCGTCGAGCCGGAGCTGGGCGCTGGCGGCTCCGGTACGGCCCCGGTGCAGAGTCATCGCGAGGGCGACCGCGGCCGCAGCGAGAAGCGCGGAGAGTGCGATGACGGTGAAGGTCTCGAAGGGCAAGACTGTCTCGGGGCCCGGTCGGCTAGAGAAGCTCCATCTGCGGGGGAGCCAGCCGGTCGACGACCCAACTCTCGACCTGATCGATCCACTCGCCGCGGCGGTCGCGGGCTAGGTGCGCGCACTCGAGACCGCGCCGGGCGAGCTCGCTCTCGAGGCGCCGGTCGACCGCCGCCTGAAAGGCCGGGTCGGAGGAGCGCACGCCGTCGCTGGCCGGTTGCGTCACGATCGGCACGTGCACCAACAGATCGTAGGTGCCCATCCACTGTTCGACGAGCGGTTCGAGGCTCGCCTGGGGTCCGGCCGCGAGCAGGAGGTAGACGTAGTTGTCGAGCGCGCTGCGGTCGCAGATGACCACGTCGTACCGCTTGGCGGCGACCGTCTCCTCGGCGATCTGGGTGTGCAGGATCCACGACTGGGCGGCCAGGCCGGTCTCTTCGTTGATCGGCAGCGGGCAGCGGCGTGCGACCTCGCGCACGAGGTCGAGGGAGATGTCGCGGCGCTTGAGGCGGGCGGCGAGACCGTAGCAGAGCGTGGTCTTGCCGACGCCGTGGGTGCCGATGAAGGCTACCTTGAAGGGCACGCCGGGATTCTAGCGGGATCGTTGTTGTGGTCGGCCGGTAGGATTCGTAGCCTGGGACTGAAGATGGAGATCTGGCGGGGCATGGTTCTTGCGGCGCCATTGCGGCGTGAGGGGATCTACATCACGACCAGGCGGCAATCTCGTCTTGTTCCTGGCTACGGCGCTTTCACTCCTGACGGCTGGGAGCATGAGAGCGGGGGATCCCGACCAGGCCCCCGAGCTCACTTGCCTGGATTCGAGGATCTCGGCCCAACAGGGGGAGCTCTTCGTCGAGGTGGTCGATGTCGATGGCGCTCCGCTGGCCGATGCCACGGTCAAGGTCGAGAGCTACCATCCACCGGTCGAGGCCAGGACCGACGCGGAGGGCCGGGTGTGCTTCGAGCTGGCGACCTCCCCGGGGTACTACTACGTGACGGCCAGTGCGGAGGGATACGGACGGGAAGAAAGACCGAACGTCGAGATCGTCAACTCCGAGAGGGCTGCTCTGAAGATGGAGATGTCGCCACCCGAACCAGGAATCGCGACCGTCTCGTCGATCCACTGTCCGGCCCTGGCTCTCCTGTCTAGCCGCGAAGAAGATCCCTGAGCGTCCCGAGCGCGTGGTCGAGCTGCTCCTCGGTGATCACCAGTGGCGGGGCGAGTTGGAGGCGGGTACCGGCGGCCAGGGTGAGGAGGCCGTGGGCGAGGGCGTCGCCGGCGAGGGTGGCGGCCGCCTCGGGAGTGGCCAGCTCGAGGGTCCAGGCGAGGCCGCGGCCGCGGACGTCGGCGACGCTCGGTAGGTCGGTCCACTTGCGGGTGATCGCGTCGATCCGGTCGCCGAGACGGGCGGCGCGGGCGGCCAGGTCTTCGCTCTCGAGAACGTCGAGGGCGGCGAGAGCCGCGGCGCAGGACAGCGGGTGACCGAGGAAGGTGGCGGTATGGAGCGCCTCGCCGTCCCGGTTCCAGGCCTCCATCAGCTTCGCGCGCCCGAGGACCGCGGCGATCGGGAGACCGCCGCCCAGAGCTTTGCCGCAGCAGAGCAGGTCGGGCGCCACGGCTTCAGCGTCGCAGGCGAAGCGGCTACCGGTGCGACCGAAGCCGGTGAAGATCTCGTCGGCGATGAGCAGCGTTCCGTGACGCGAGCAGAGGTCGGCGAGCTCGGAGAGCCAGCCCTCGGGAGGCAGGAGGATCCCCTCACGACCGACGATCGGCTCGACGATGACGGCCGCGTGCTCGCCGGCGGCGAGCTCGCTCTCGATCGCTCGGGCCGGAGCTCCGTGTGGCAGCCGGGTGACCAGCGAGTTGAGCTGTGGCGAGAACGGCCGCCGGAACTCGGGCCGCGAGGTGGCGGCGAGAGCGCCGAGAGTCGTCCCGTGGTACGCGGGGTCGAAGGCGAGGAACTTCGTGCGGCCGGTGGCGAGCCAGGCTGTCTCGAGGGCGATCTCCACGGCGTCCGAGCCCGAGATTGCGAAGAAGACGCGAGCCTCCTCCATCGGCGCCAGTTGCGTCAGCCGCTCGGCGAGCGCGACGCGCGGCTCGCTCGAGGCGACGTCGGCCATGCCGTGGACGAGGCTCTCCGACTGCCTCGCGATCGCGGCGACCACCCTGGGGTGCCGGTGACCGATCGCCGCGACGCCGAAGCCCGAGGTGAGGTCGATGTAGCGATTGCCGTCGACGTCTAGGACATTGCTGCCCAGGGCCTCGCGCCAGACCACCGACGGCCTGCCGCGATAGAGCGTGTTGACGACCGGCGCCTCGTGCCGCGCCATGCGTGGCGCCAGTTCGAGCGACCGGGGCCCGGGCGGGCGGACGTTGACGCGTGGGAGGAGATCTCCCCGCTCGAGCCGCGCCGGGCTCACATCTGGACTCGCCCCGACAGGGCCCGTCCGAGAGTCACCTCGTCGGTGTACTCGATGTCGCCACCCACCGGCATGCCGAAGGCGAGGCGGGTCAGGGCGATGCCTTTGGGCCTCACGAGCCGCGCCAGGTAGAGGGCGGTCGCCTCGCCCTCGACGTCGGGGTTGGTGGCGACGACGATCTCCTCCACCCCGTCGAGCCGCTCCATCAGTCCGGCGACGGCGATGTCCTCGGGGCCGACACCACGCTGTGGCGAGAGAGCGCCGAGCAGTACGTGGTAGAGACCGCGGTACTCCCCCGTGCGCTCGATCGGCTGGATGTTGTAGGGCTCTTCGATGACGCAGATCTTGGTTCGGTCCCGCGCCGGATCGGTGCAGATCCCGCAGGGCTCGATCGCGGTGATCGAGTTGCAGACCGAACAGTGGAAGAGCTTCTCCTTGACGTCGATCACCGCCTCGGCGAGCGCCTGGGCGTCCTCCGCGGATACCTTGAGCAGGTGGTGCGCCAGGCGGGTCGCGGTCTTGCGCCCGACGCCGGGGAGCCGGGAGAGCTCTCCGATGAGTCGAGCCAGGGGGTCGCTCATGGCTGGTGGACGCCTCGCCGTGCGGTGTTATCCGAGCCCGGGCAGCCCCGGCGCCATTCCGCCGAGCTTCTCGCCCAGATGATCGTCGACCTTGCGTCCCGCTTCGTTCATGGCCGCGACGAGCAGATCCTGGAGGATCTCGGGATCCTCGGGATCGAGGACCTCGGGATCGAGGGTGACGGACAGCACCTGCTTCTGCCCGTTCATCCTGACGTTGACGACACCTCCGCCGACGCTCGCCTCGACGACGGTGTCCGCCAGGTCCTTCTGGAGTTGTTCCTGCATCTGCTGAGCCTGCTTCATCAGCTGGCGGATGTTCATTCGGATGCTCCTCGATTCTCGCCGGTCTCCGGGTGGGGCTCGATGGTCTCGATATGCCCGCCGAAGAGGTCCAGCACGGTTTGCACGGTGGGGTCGTCCGTGACCCCTTCCGCGTTCGTTTCGTCTTCGGTACTGGCGATGGACTCGGCGACCGGCTCGCCGACACGGATCTTCCAGTCGGCCGAGGGACCGAGCATCTCGGTCAGGATCTGCTCGAGCAGCTCGCGGTTGGAGGTGCGCCGCAGAGTCCTCTCGAGCACCGTGTCGCCCGGGACCGTCGAGACGATCAGAACGTCGTCGTCGACCGCCAGGCTCTGAGCGCCGCTCAGGTGCGCCGCGAGCGGCTGCTTGAGATAGCTGATCCGCTCGAGAAGCCGGATCACGACCTCGCGACCCTGTCGGATAGGTGGCGGCTCGGGGGGAGGCGCGGCCGTCTCGTCGCCGTTGTCCGAGGCTGTCCCGGTGGCCGAACCGGCGGCACTCGCCGAGCTCCGGTCCTCGGCCGGGGACGGCCCATCTGGTGGCCCGGGCTGGTCTGGCGGCCCGAGTTGATCTGGCGGCTCAGCTAGATCCGGCGGCTCGGGCAGATCAGGTGGCTCGGGCAGATCCGGCGGTTCCGGTGGCCCTCCCTGAACCGAAGGTCCGGACGCCGCGTGGTGGCTCGGCGGCTTCGGCGTTTCGGCCGGTGCCGGAGCCGACGGCTCGGGGCCCGGAACCTCCGCGGTTTCGGCCTCTTGGGCCTGGGTCTCTTGGAGCTTGGCCTCCCGGACCGGGGCCTCGGTCTTGTCCTCTGGGGTCTGGTCCTCCCGAGCCAGGATATCTGGCGTAGAGGCTTCTGCGGCGGGGGCTTCTCGGTCGGAGGCTTCTCGGGTAGTGGCCTTCCGGGAGGGGGCCGCCGGAGTCGGGACCGCCCCACTCGGTACTTCCCCACTCGGTACTTCCCCACTCGGTACTTCCCGGCTCGGTGCTTTCGGGCTCGCGGCGGGCTTGGTCGAGCTCGCCCTCGGTCCGGCCTTCCCGCCCTCCGGTGCCGGCTCGGGCTCTGGCTGTCCACCGCCGCCGGTCGATGTGCCCCCCGGCGCGCCGCCCGACGAGAGGATCTCCTCGATCGCCGTCAGCTTGGGAAGCTCGGCGGCGCGCAGCAGGGCCACTTCGAGAGCGAGTCCCGCCGATTCGCTGCGGCGCACGGTCATCTCGCTCTCGAGCAGCAGGTTGAGCAGTCGCAGCAGGTTCTCGTAGCCGGTCTCGGCCGCGGTCGCGGCGAGCGACTTCGCCTCCTCCTCCGGTAGATCGACACGGGCATTGGCCGGATCGAGCGAAAGGTGCAGAGCGTCCCTGCAGTAGGAGAGGAACTCGCCGTAGACGTGGCGGGGGTCCCAACCGAGCTCCTCGACCCGATCGACGAAGCCGGTGACCCGACTCCGGTCACCCGCAACGATGGCACGGATGAGATCGAGGAAGAGGGCGAGGTCGACGCCGCCGAGGATTCTCCCCACCTCCTCGTCGAGGATCTTGCCGCCGCCGAAGGTCGCCAGCTGATCGAGCAGGGCAATGGCGTCGCGCACGCTTCCTTCGCTGGCGCGGGCGATCAGATGGAGTCCGTGCTCGCTGACCTCGAAACCCTCCGAGGAGCTGACGTTGTCGAGGTGCGCGACCATCTCGGCCAGCGGGACGCGTCGGAACTGATACGACTGGCAGCGCGACAGGATCGTCGCCGGCACGGCCTCGCTCTCGGTCGTCGCGAAGATGAAGACCAGGTGCGGCGGCGGTTCCTCGACGATCTTGAGCAGGGCGTCGAAGGCCTGGCGCGAGAGGCGGTGGATCTCGTCGATGATCACCACCTTGTAGGCGTTGCGCGCCGGGCCGTACTGAAGGCTCTCGGTCAGCTCGCGGACCTGCTCGACCTTCGAGTAGGTCGCCGCGTCGATCTCGAGCACGTCGAGATCCGAGCCCGCGGTTATGTCGCGGCAGATCTCACACTCGTTGCACGGGTCGGACGGCGGCCCGGTCTGGCAGTTGAGCGCCTTGGCGAGAACGCGCGCCACGGTCGTCTTGCCGACCCCCCGGATTCCCGAGAGCAGATACGAGTGGGCGATGCGGCCGTCCGAGAGCGCGTTACGCAGAGCCTGGACGACCGCACCCTGGCCGACGACGCTCTCGAAGTCCTGCGGGCGCCACTTGCGAGCGAGAACCTGATACGCCATCGAGGAGGTCGAGAGGAAATTGGTCCCGGGATCCGAGGAAGGGCTCCGGCTGATCTGCGGCACCCGGCCGCGGTACCTTATCGCTGCTCCCTTCCGGGCCTGACGAGGTTCGGAACGGGCCGTCGCACAGGGCCCGAGCCCTTCGTCGGATCCCGGGGCGGCCATCGTAACCCACTAGAATGGTCCAAATCGAGAACGAAGGCAGGTCGGAGTGAGCAGATCCAGGGCGAGGGCGCCGAAGCCCCGTGGTATCTCCATTCTTGCGAGGAGGACGACATCGATGACGAGGATCTCATGACCTGGATCGCGCAGGCGGCAGAGGCTGCTAGGGGAAGACCTTCTCTGAGGCGACCGTGAGTCGCAGGCTCCTTCAGCTGGTCAACGCGCTGCTCGCGAGCGCCACTCTGGTGCTGGCGCTGATGACACTTCTTCTGGGCGCCGAGAGCCCGGTCTACGGAGACGCGGGGATTCCGCAGGTGCCGGCCCTCGACAGCAACCTGCGCTTCTTCGGTGGCATGGGACTCGGACTCGGGGCGATTCTCGTCTGGATCATCCCGACCATCGAGCGACGCACGCTGCTGTTTCGGGCCGTCTGGATCTGCGCTCTCCTCGGCGGCATCGGTCGGCTGATCTCCTGGGCCATCGTCGGGACACCGCCGTTGCCGATGATCGTCTTCACCCTGATCGAGGTACCGCTCGTCCCGCTGCTCATCTATTGGCAGCATCGGGTTGCGATCCAGTAAGATACGCGGCCTGTCACGCGTCGGCCGGCGCGATCCGAACGTTCCCCGACAGATGGTCCCGAAGGTAGTCGATGAAGACGGACGATCAGCGGTGGATGCGGCTCGCGATCGAGTTGGCCGAGAGCGCGGCGGCGATGGGCGAAGTGCCCGTCGGGGCGGTGGTGGTTCGTGGCGACGAGATCGTCGGCCGCGGGCACAACCGGCGAGAGGTCGACGGTGATCCGTTGGCGCACGCCGAGCTGCTGGCGATCCGGGAAGCCTCCGGGCACGTCGGTGGTTGGCGGCTGGTGGATTGCACGCTGTACGTCACCCTCGAGCCGTGTGCCATGTGTGCCGGGGCTCTGGTCAACAGCCGGATCGATCGTCTGGTCTATGGCGCTCACGACCCGAAGGCCGGGTACTGTGGGAGCCTCGGGGATCTGGTTCGCGACTCGCGATTGAATCATCGCCTGGAAGTGGAAGCGGGAGTGCTGGCAGCCGAATGCGGCGCTCTGCTGAAACGGTTCTTTGAGCAGTTGCGCTCACGCGAGTGAGTTCGGAGAGGTGACCGAGTGGCCGAAGGTGCACGACTGGAAATCGTGTGTGGGGGCAACTCCACCGAGGGTTCGAATCCCTCCCTCTCCGCCATACATACCCGTCAGCCGCGTAGCGGCTGTCGCCAGACGCTGTCATCCCGAGCGCAGTCGAGCGGAGCGAGCGGAGCCGAGGGATCCCGCCTCGACGGACCGCTCGCTACATCGTTCGGGCTGCAACGAGGACGTTCAGAGGCTTCTTCGCCGGCGTGAGCGAGCCGTATCAACACGGAGAGGTGCCGGAGTGGTCGAACGGGGCGGTCTCGAAAACCGTTGACCGTGCAAGCGGTCCGTGGGTTCGAATCCCACCCTCTCCGCCATACATACCAGTCAGCCGCGTAGCGGCTGTCGCCAGAAACTGTCATCCCGAGCGCAGACGAGCGCGTAGCGCGAGCGGAGCCGAGGGATCCGCGATGAAGGATCGGGCCGCCCGTGGCTCTCTTCCCGAGTGATTCCTCCGCCTAGAGACAGCGTGAGCCCTCAGTGTCCTGGATGACGAGGCGAGGGCGCCGAGGCCGAGGGGTCCCGCGATAGAGAAACCGAACCCACAGTGGCACGGCCGGCACTACCGGCAGGCAACGCGCCCTCGGGGACGCGTCATCCTCCTCCGGGCCGCCCCCCGGGTGGCCCCTTCGGGGGCAACACCGTCGACTGGAAGTGGACCATCTTCCAGCCGTCCTCTCCCCGCTGCCAGACCTTGGTGACCACCTTCACTTTCGGGGTGCCCGGGAAGGTCGTGACCTTGATGACATATCCGGCGTCCTCGCCGACGGCCTCGATGGTGGTGTCTACCTCTCCGTCGCGGGAGAAGGGTCGAGGAATGTGCCGGCAGAAGGTTCCGACATCCTCGCGGGTCATCTGACGACCGTTGATGAAGAAGGTGACCTCCTCGGCGAGCATCTCGACGAGGGCGTCGCACTCACCTTCGAGGAAGGCGCGCTGCTCACCCTCGTTCACCGCGGCGAGCTCCTCGCGGGTCGCCTCGAAGCCGCCATCCACGGCACCGGTGGGCACTCCCGACAGAGCCAACGCGAGAGCGATCGACGTTCCACGGTGCCTTCAGACTCCCTTCTCTGATCCTGCGGGCCTCGGATCTTGTGGGTCGCGGCGAGTCTCTCACGCGCCTCCGTTGCTCGGGCTCGAGGACCTTCCAGGGGCTCCCGACGCCGGGATGTTGTTACGCCCGACTTGCGCCACGATGAAACGGCTGACGATCAAAGATTGACCTCGACACCCGCGCTCCGTTAGCATTCGTTGTTTGCGCGCCGGGAGAGGTGCGCCTCGGATGAGAATTCGAGTCCTCCGCGTCATCTGGCGGAGGCCTCTTGGAAGTATCGAAAGGAAGTTGACGTCGTGAAGAGAACGTTCCAGCCGAACAACAGGCGCCGGAAGAAGAAGCATGGCTTCCGGGCTCGCATGCGTACCCGGCAGGGCAGGGCGATCCTGCGTCGCCGCCGGGCCAAGGGTAGGAAGCGCCTCAGCGTCTAGTCGCGTGATCGGCTCGCTCTCGGGTGAGAGGTCATGACCGAGCGCCTGCCGAACAACGAGAAGATCCGGCACCGTGAGGACTACCAGCGGTGCTACCGGGGCGGCCGGCGACGGCACGGAACGTTCGCTACCCTGCACTTTGTTCCGAATTCACTGGGTCATCCGCGCGTAGGGATCACCGCGACGCGCAAGGTGGGTCCGGCCGTTGTCCGCAACCTAGCGAAGAGAAGAGTTCGGGAGATCTATCGCCGATGGGACGAGCGCGAGAAGCTACCCTCCCTGGACCTGGTGGTGCACTTGAAGCCATCGGTCCGAGGATGTGGCTTCGACGAGCTGAGGGCGGATCTTCTGAGACTGCTGAGACCCCTGACCCGGAGCGGAGACCGGGCCTCCTGAGCCGCGCGCTCCTGGCACCGATCCGCGGCTACCAGCGGTGGATCTCGCCGCTGCTTCCCCGAGCCTGCCGCTTCGAGCCGACCTGCTCGGAGTACGCACGGCTCGCAATTCTCAAGTACGGACCGCTTCGCGGCACCGGAAAGGCGATCGCTCGCGTACTGCGCTGCCATCCCTTCCACCCGGGCGGAGTCGATCACCCGTAGGCCACGGATCCCGCAACCGCAGCCGTAGAGGACCATTCCTTGGACGACAAAAGACTACTCGTGGCCGCCCTGCTTTCGCTGGCGGTCCTCATTCTCTGGCAGGTGCTGTTTCCGCCCCCGGAGCCTCCGGTACCGCCGGCGCCAGCCGGGATCGAGGAGGCGACCGATGAACCGATCGTCGCCGAAGAAGTCGAGACGCTGGCCGCGCCTCGCCGGGAGGACCCGGAAGAGCCCGCGGAGGCCGTAACCGAAGAGGGCGTGGACGAGGTCGCGGCCGTCGACTCCGCTCCGCGCGAGCTCATCGAGGCGGCCGGAGAGGAGACCCTCGTCGTTGAAGGAGACGGCGTCCGCGCGACGTTCTCGAATCGCGGCGCGCAGCTGATCTCGTACGAGCTCCTGGAGCACGACAGCGCTGCCGGTGGGCTGGTCGATCTGGTGCGTCGGCGCGACAACGGCGTCTATCCGTTCGGTCTCACCGGCGGTAGGGACGAGGCTTCGCCGCTCAACGAGCGTCTCTTCACCGCCGAGCGCCGAGCCGACGACCGGGGCCGCGAGATCCTCGAGTTCCGCTACAGCGGGCCCGACGGAGCGGCGACGAAGAGCTTCCTGTTCCGCGACGACGGGCTGATCGACGTCGAGATCGACGTCGCGGGCGACGATCGCTGGGGCCTCGTCCTCGGGCCGGGTCTGCGCAATCCGAGCGCTCGCGAGCTCGAGGACCGGTTCGCGCGCCGTTCGGGTGTCTTCCTGCAGGGAACCGACGTCTCGACCGTTGACTCGCAGGGGGCCGAGCAGGCGACCGTGCTGCCGGGTAGGGGAATCGCCTGGGTCGGCCTGCAGGACGCCTATTTCCTCACGGTCGTGATGCCGGTGAACCCGATCGAGAGCGCGGTCTTCCTGCCGGTCGTCGTCAGGGTTACCGACGGAGTGAACGGCTTCGAGCGCGTCACGGGAGAGCTGACGGGGGGTGACGAGGATCTCAACCGCGAGCTCGAGCTCCTCGTCTATCCGGGTGACGAGCACTTCCGGGGCACCGTGTTCCTGGGCGCGAAGCAGTACGACCGGCTTTCGTCTCTCGGCCACTCGCTCGAGGAGACGGTCAGTCTGGGCTTCTTCAGCTTCCTCGCCAGGCCGCTGCTCTGGGCTCTGTTGTGGATCCACGACAACCTGGTATCGAACTACGGCTGGGCGATCGTTCTGCTGACGTTCCTGGTTCGGCTGGTGCTCTTCCCGCTGACGCACAAGAGCACCGTGTCGATGAAGAAGATGCAGGCACTCAACCCGCAGATTCAGGCGATCAGGTCCAAGTACAAAGCGAAGTTGAAGGACAAGAAGGGCCGCCCGAACGCCGAGGCGCAGCGCAAGATGAACGAAGAGATCATGGGTCTCTACAAGAAGGAGGGCGTGAATCCGGCCGGTGGCTGCCTGCCGCTGCTTCTGCAAATGCCGGTTCTGTTCGCCTTCTACAGCCTGCTTTCTGCGACGGTGGAGTTGCGCGGAGCCCCGTGGATCCTGTGGATCAAGGACCTGTCGGCACCGGATCCGATCTGGGTCCTGCCGATCGTCATGGGAGCCTCGCAGTATCTGCAACAGAAGATGATGCCTTCGACCGGCGACCCGACACAGCGGCGAATCATGATGCTGATGCCGGCGTTTTTCACCGTTCTCTTCATCGGGTTCCCGAGCGGCCTGGTGCTCTACTGGCTGGCCAGCAATCTGTTCACCATCGCTCAGACCGCTCTGACCAATCGTTTTCTCTACAGCGACAACGACGCATCCGCGCCGGCAAAGGGCGCCGCAGGCAAGGGGAGTCGCAAACAATGAAGGACAGAAAGTTCTACTCGGGTAGCAGCCTGGACCAGGCGCTGATGAAGGCGTCGCGGGATCTCGGTGTCGCGAAAGACGAGCTCAGCTATCGCCAGATCGAGAAGAAGCACGGCTTCCTCAAAATGCGACGCAGCATCGTCATCGAGGTCGATCCGAGCGCCAAGGCGTCGAGCGCCGGCGCACGCCCCACGGCCGAGCCGGTCGCCCCCGAGTTCGCCACCACCGAGGAGATCGTCATGCCTCCGGCGGCGGCCCACGAGCCCGTCGACGAGCCCCCGGTTGAGGAGCCCCCGGTTGAGGAGCCCCCGGTTGAGGAGCCCCCGGTTGACGAAGGGCGGGTTGACGAGCCCGTCAAAACCGACCACGGCCGGCAACCCGAGGCGCGAGCCGCCGAGCCGCCGTCTGCGGACATGGTGGAGCTTCCAGGGCCGGCGCGGTCGCTGGCCGAGAGGTATCCCGAGGCCGAGGGCGAGATCGCCGAGGCCGTTCGCGAGTCCCTGGCCATGCTCCTCGATCTGGCCGGCGTCGAGATGGAGAGCTCCGTGCTGCAGGGGAGCGAGCGCTACGAGGTCGAGCTCTGGGGTCCGGATCAGGACGTCCTCCTGCGCGACAACGGCCGACCACTTCTGAGCTTGCAGCACCTCCTGGTCAGGCTGGTACGGGGCAAGACCGGCGAGGCCGTCTACTGCCGGGTCGATTGCGACCAGTTCCACGAGATCCGGGAAGAGCGTCTGCGTGATCTGGCGCAGCGTGTCGCCAGCGACGTGGCGGCCCAGCACCGCTCGAGGCTGCTCGAGTCGATGGCTCCGGACGAGCGCCGCATCGTCCACATGACCCTGGCCAACGACCCCGGCGTCGATACCGAAAGCCAGGGCAACGGCTACTTCAAACGCGTCAAGATCTTCCCGGTATAAACCAGCCAGCGCGCTCCGCGCGCTGTCATCAACAACTGTCATCCCGAGCGCAGTCGAGCGCGTAGCGCGAGCGAAGCCGAGGGATCCCGCGATGAAGGGGCGAGTTGCCCGTGCGTTACGTCCGCGAGGGATCTCTCCACTCCGCGACCTCCGGTCGCTCCGGTCGAGATGACAAGGCGCGAGGGAGTCGCAGTCGAGTCGCGCAGCGCGAGCGAAGCCGAGGGATCCAGCGGTGAAGTAAAGGCCCGCCCGCGCTTTCCATCCCGCGTGAGCTTCCGCACTCCAACCCGGCTGGCGCAGTCGAGATGGACAGAACCGAGGGCAATCCGCAGTCCAGAAATCCCGCCGTGAAGAAGCGGGCTCCCTTTACCATCCCTCCCCGAGCCCGCTCCCGAGCCGATGTTTCACGTGATACTTGACGGTGAAACAACTTCGCGGGAGGATGTTTCACGTGATACCTGACGGTGAAACAACTCTCCGGCTCTCCTCGTTCGAAACCGGCTTTCTGGTCGGAATCCTGGTCGGGGAGGGGCATTTCGGCGGCGATGGCCGGCAGCCGCAGGTCACACTGCGCATGCACACCGATCACGAACGGCTGTTTCGATGGCTCGAGACTCGTCTTTCGGGAGGAAAGCTCTACGGCCCCTACCACCACGGCGGACGGAGCTACTATCAGTGGATGGCCAGAGGCGAGTTTCTGCGCCGCGACCTCGTGCCGCTGCTCGACGACCACTTGACGCCGGATCTCGACGGCAAGGCCTTCGATCGCTACACCGAGATGAAGGCGCGATACGGCCTGACCTGAGATGGCCCGACCCCAGAATGGCCCGACCTCAGAATGGCCGGTCTCGAGCGAGCAGCTACCTGCACTCGACCGAGAGGACTTCGCTCGGGCCCTGGCGTTCTCGAGCTCCGCGGAGCTCGATCCGGTCGCCATCGAGCGCCTGTGGATCCACTACGGCGAGCTTCGCCGTTGGAATCGGCGGTTTTCCCTGGTGGGACCTGGCACTTTCGACGAAGCCCTGAGCAGGCACTATGCCGAGAGCCTGGCGGCGCTGGACCTTCTGCGAGACGCGGACCGGACCCTCGTCGACGTCGGCACGGGAGCTGGTTTTCCGGGTTTCGTGCTGGCCGCGGCGCGGCCGGACCTCGACACGACCCTGGTCGAGGCCAAGCGCAAGAAGTGGTCGTTTCTCTCGCTCGTCTGCGAGAAAACCGCGTTGCCGTGCAAATGCCTCGATGCTAGAGTCATTTCGGCCCTCGCGGGGGAGTTTCCGCAACGTATCGATGTCGTGGCGACGCGGGCGGTGAAGCTTTCAGGGGCGGAGATCGATGCTCTTTCGGCACGTTTGTCGCCCGAAGGTCGGTTTCTCGCCTGGTGTGGACAGGAGCTAACGGAAGGAATGGCCGGGTTTCGAGTCGGACGAGCGGTCCCGATCGAACGCTCGCAACACCGCAGGGTCGTCGAGGTGTTCCCCGGCACCCGGGAGACTGGTTAGTTGCCGAACGTCATAGCAGTCGCCAATCAGAAGGGCGGGGTCGGCAAGACCACCACCGCCATCAATCTGGGAGCCGCCCTCGCGGCGCTCGACCAGAGGGTGCTTCTGGTCGATTGCGATCCACAGGGGAATGCGACGCGTGGATTGGGCGTCGAGGCGGCTCCGCCGCATCTCTACCATGTGATGTGCGGCGAGGTGCCCATCACCGACGCGATCGTCGCAACCGGCCTTCCTACCCTCAATGTCGTGCCCTCGAACCGGGATCTCGTCGGCATCGAGGTCGAGTTCGTCGGCAAGAAGGGCTGGGAGCCGACCCTGCGGCGTCATCTGCTGTCGCTAGGGGGTACCTACGACACGATTCTCCTCGACTGCCCGCCGTCACTGGGTCATCTGACAGTGAGCGCTCTCGTCGCCGCGACCGGAGTCCTGGTTCCCCTGCAGAGCGAGTACTACGCTCTCGAAGGCATCAGCGAGCTCGTGGCGACGATTCGCCGTGTCAAGACCAGCCTCAATCCCGGGCTGACGATCACCGGCATCCTGCTGACCATGTACGACGACAGGACGAACCTCGCTCGCGATGTCGCCCGCGAGGTCAGGAAGCACTTCGACGATACCGTCTACGAGACGGTCGTTCCGCGCAACGTCCGACTCGCCGAGGCCCCGAGCCACGGCATGTCGGTCCTGCAACACGACATCAAGAGCCGCGGGGCCGAGGCCTACCTCGCCCTGGCGCGCGAATTCCTGAGGCGAGCCGCATGAGTCAACCCCGAAGCGCACTGGGCCGCGGTCTGGACGCCCTGATCCAGGTCGAAGAGGTGCCGCACACCCTTCCTATCGACAGGCTGCGGCCGAACAGATGGCAGCCGAGGACGGAGTTCGACGACGAGGGGCTGTCGGAACTGGCGGAATCCATCCGTTCTCAGGGCGTGGTCCAGCCCCTCGTGGTGACCACCCGCGACCGCGAGAACTACACGATCGTCGCCGGTGAGCGCCGGTGGCGGGCGGCGCGACGTGCCGGACTCGAGGAAGTGCCGGTCGTCGTGCGAGAAGTGACGGGAGATCGAGAGCTCCTCGAGCTGGCGCTGGTCGAGAACCTGCAGCGGGCCGATCTCAACCCGGTCGAAGAGGCGGAGGCCTATCGAAGCCTGCAGGAGTCCTTCGGTCTGGGACAGGAGGAGATCGGCCGCCGGGTCGGTCGAAGCCGGGTCGCGGTCACCAACACCCTACGGCTGTTGAACCTTCCGGACGAGATCCAGGACATGCTCCGCACCGGACAGCTCACCTCCGGTCAGGCCAGGCCCTTGCTCGCCCTGGCGACGGAAGAAGAGCAGGTGAAGCTCGCCAAGCGGGCGGCAGAGGCGTCGATGAGTGCCCGTCAGCTCGAGGAGCTGGTCCGACCGGCGTCGAAGAAGCCGGCGAAGCGCGCCGCGAAACCGGTCGACCCCAACGATGCCGCGGCCGCGGAGAAGCTGACCCGACGAGTGCAGACCAAGGTCGAGATCGCCCGGCGGGGAGCCGGCGGCACGGTGCGGCTCCACTTCCACTCCGAAGAGGAGCTGATGCGCCTCTACGATCTGCTTCTCGCCGCTACCAAGGTCGAGACGAACTTCGACCCCGCATCCGATTAGCCGACCCTTGGACCGGGAAGCAGAGGCGACTCAGCCCGCGGTCTCCGCCGGCGATGACTCCGGCTCGGTATCGGCGGGCTGCTGCTGTTCGTCGGCGCGGTCCAGGGTTTCGTAGGAGGGTACGAAGGTCAGCGGCTGGCGGGCGAGGAACCCACTCGAGAAGGCACTCGTCAGGACCCTTCCGTCGAGATCACGAGCGATGGGCAGGCCGAGCGCATAGAGGAGCGTCGGCAGCACGTCGGAGAGCTCCGCGGTGCTGAGGAACGTTCCTCTCTCGATACCCCGGCCGGAGAGAAAGAGCGCGCCGTCGGGGGCGTTGCTCGAAGATCCCCTCCAGGCGTTTCTCTGCATCAGTCGGTAGGGCAGGGTCAGCCAGCCCCTGGGCGCCTCGTAGCCGTGTGCGGAGACGATGGCGACCACGTTCGGCTGCGGAATGAGCTCGATCAGGTTCTGGAGGGAGGCGTCGAGTCGCTCGTAGTAGCGGATGAGGTAGTCGGATGCCGCCTGCAGGGCGGGGTCCTGTTTGCCCTCGAAGTGGACCGCATGGTAGGCGCCGAGATAGGCCCGCGACATGTGCTCGAGTCCCGGCAGGTAGACGAATACGGCCCCCACCGTCGGCTCCTGGTCGAGCAGAAAGCTGGCCAGCGACTCCCTCCAGAGGTCCTGCTCGAGGGCACTGCGAACCGCCGGTGAGAGATCGGTCTCCGGCCCGAGCACCTGGGTCGGGTCGATCGCCGAGACGTCCGGCCGGAACAACGTGCCCCGCTCCGCGAGCTCCTTCGGGTGGGCGCTGCCGCGGCCGTACTGGCCGTCGAAGAACCGGTCCGAGAAGGCGAAGACCGCGCCCTTCGGTGCCGGGTCCGTGACCGGCCATCCGACCAGGCCGTACGAGACGCCGAGCCGCTCGAGAACCTCCCAGATGGTCAGGACCTCACTGCTCGCGGCCCCCACCGGACGCGCCGGAGCGCCTAGGAACCCCCAGTGCGTGACGGCGTGGCCCGCCGGAGCCAGCCGCAGGTTTCCCCCGGGGACCATGAAGGGCACGGAGAAGATCCGATCGTCCAGCACTCCGTGCCGGTACGGCAGCATGCCGCTGGAGAGACTGGTCCACAGCGAGGCCGTACGCCGGGGTGGATAGCTCGTCAGTCGAGCGTGGGCGCCGGATTCGATGAGCGTGGCGAAGAACGGCAATCTCCCCTCCTGGACGAGCGGCAGGATCGCGTCGAGCGTCGCGCCGCCGATCCCGAGGGTCATGAGCATAGGCCGCAGCTCGCGCTCCACCCGGGCCTGGCGCGGCGCTTCGACAGGCTCGGGATCGAAGGCTTCGCGCCGCTCGACCGTGACCCAGACGGAAGCCAGAACCAGGGTGGCCATGAGCAGGCGGCTCCTGATGCCGTACGGGCGCGTGTGGAGACTGTGGAGGAGCGCGGTGTAGAAACCGATCAGCGCGGCGCCGGACAGACCGGCAGCGGCCTTGATGAGTCTTGTGTTGATGCCCGGCTGCATGTAGTACGACAGGTGGGCGGCGTGGAGCCAGTCGACCAGCGCGCTCGCGGCGAGCACGGCGACGATCGCCCACGGCAGGATGGCGCGACCGAGCGCCGGTCGATCCCAGGTGAACGGCAGCAGCACCGCCATGCCGACGAGACCCCAGAGCGTCCCGAAGATCAGAATGCCGCGCAGCAGAGGCGCCGTCGCGAAGGGAAGATCCGGGTTGAGGAAGAACAGGAGACCCGCCATCTGGACACCGACCATGGCTCCGGGCAGGAAGGCCATGAAGGCGGCCAGCCACGGGCTCGAGCCACGCCCGAAGGTGGCGAGTCTCGGGAATCGCTCTTCGATGGGCGTCATCGGATACCGGGCCTTCGACAAGGGCGCTCAGCGGAAGGGCACTCAGCGGGCGGGGTGCTCTGCTAGAGTCGGCCGAGCCGCTCGGGAGCGACGCCGCGCAGATACTAGCAGGGCATGCCCGCGGAGCCCCGATCTCGAGACCGGACCTTGAGCTCGCGCACGCCCTGGATCTACCGCACGCTCAGGCCGCTGCTGTTCTCGGTCGATGCCGAGACGGCGCATCGAATGACGATGGGACTGCTGCGTGTCGGTGGCGCGCTTCCCCTGTCGCCGCCGCGTCACGATCCGCGTCTCGAGCAGCGGATCCTCGGATTGTGTTTCCCCGGACCGTTCGGCCTAGCGGCCGGGATGGACAAGAATGCAGAATCTTATAAGTCCTTTGTTTTCATGGGGTTAGGCTTTGTCGAGGTGGGTACGGTCACGCCTCGGTCGCAACCCGGGAACCCCAGGCCCCGGCTGCTGCGGCATGTCGAGGCGAAGAGTCTCCAGAACTGGCTGGGCTTCAACAACGCCGGAGTCGAGGCGATGCGCGCGCGCCTGTGCCGCACTGGTACACGACCGGTTCCCGTCGGCGTCAATATCGGACGCAACAAGGACACGCCGGACGAGGCCGCGGAGGAGGACTATCTCCGCCTCGTGGAGGAGCTCTCGGATTGCTGTGACTTCTTCGTCGTCAACATCTCGTCACCCAACACTCCGGGATTGCGCGACATGCAGCAGGCCGGGCGCCTGCGTCGCCTTGTCGAGGGGCTGCGTTCGCGCTCCGATCGGCCGCTTCTGGTCAAGCTCGCACCCGATCTGGCGGTCGGCGAGGGGGCTCGCCTTTCCGAGGCGGCGCTCGCCGGTGGGGCCTCGGGACTGGTCCTCTGCAACACCACCGTCGACTACTGCCTCATCGAGGGTGTGGAGCCTCGCGGGGGCCTGAGCGGGCGGGTTCTGGCGGCGCGCAGTCGCGAGCTTCTCGACGAGGTCGCGCGAGAGGTTCCGGCGGGAACGCTCCTGGTCAGCGTCGGGGGTGTCGACTCGGGGGCCGAGGCCTACCGCAGACTACGCGCCGGCGCGAGCCTCGTGGAGATCTTCTCCGCACTGGTCTTCGAGGGGCCCGGGCTGCCGCGGCGGATGGAGCGCGAGTTGCTGGAGCTCATGGACCGCGACGGAGTCGGGAACCTGACCGAAGTGATCGGCGTCGATCGTCCGCGCTGAGCCGAAGCAGGCTAGAATCCCGCCCTATGTCGACCGATCGCATTCCCCACCTGGCCGTCGCCCTCGACACTCGGGAGTGGTCCGAGTTCTCGCAATGGGTGGACCGGTTCGGTCCTCGGGCGGGGGTCCTCAAGGTGGGCCTAGAGGCGTATGTTCGCTGGGGTCCTCGCGCCGTCGAGCGGGCACGGGAGAGTGGCGCCGAAATCTTCCTCGATCTCAAGCTGCACGACATTCCGAACACCGTCGAGGGTGCGGCGGCCTCCGCCGCCCGGCTCGGCGTGCGCTATCTGACCGTTCACGCATCCGGCGGGCCGGCGATGCTCCGGGCCGCTGTCGCCGGTGCCGCGGGGCGCTGCGGAATCCTTGCCGTGACGTTGCTGACCCACCTCGATCGAGCCGAGCTCGACAGTCTCGACCTGCCCGGAGAGGCCACGGTGCGGGCGCTCGACTGGGCGCGACTGGCCGAGGCGGCGGGATGTGCCGGCGTCGTCTGCTCGGCGCTCGAGGTGGCGCGACTTCGCGCGCAGCTGGCGCGGCCCTTCAAGCTGGTGACTCCCGGGATCCGCTTCTCGGAACCCTCGGCCGAGGACGATCAGCGACGTGTCGCGACGCCCGAGTCGGCTCTCGCCGACGGCTCCGACCTTCTGGTCATCGGGCGTCCGGTCACGCGCGCCGAGGATCCCGACAGCGTGCTCGACCGGTTGGCCTCGGCGAGCGGTTAGAGACCGCTACCAGATGAAGATCGGTTCGTCGATCTTCTCGTGGAAGTCCCACACGTAGGTGTAGCCGGGGAACTCGATCGGCACCGTGTACGAGGCCTCGATCAGAATCCTGCCGCCGCGCTTCTTGACGGTCAGGTTCTTCGGATCGAGGGGAATTTCGAGCTCGCGAGCCTTCCCCATCAGCGCCTTCTTCAGATTCTCGGGCGTATCCTTCTGGGCGTACTTCGCCTGCTCGTACATGAAGTCGAAGAGCTGCGCGCTCGCGTACTTGACCGGCACCATCTTGAAGCCGATCAGGACGACGATCGCCAGCACAACGGACCAGAACAAGCAGCCGATGCGGCCCTCGCCGCGCTGTCGCATGTCCCGTAGCATCGAAAGACCTCCTGCCGCTGCTCCGCGTCGGCCCGAGGCACTCGGTCTCGAGGATTCAGCGGACTACCGTGAAGCTCCGACCCCATCGAGTGTTGGAGAAGAAGCCGGTTGCAACCTCGCTCAACTGTTCGATCTTGCCACGGTACCCGGGCCAGTCCAGTGACTGTCGTCCGCCGTCGAACGACCAGTAAACCATGAAGGCCCGGCCCTTTACGTAGGCGGCGGGAACGCTTCCCCAGACCCGCGAGTCGCGCGAGTTGTCGCGGTTGTCACCCATGCAGAAGTAGTGCTCGTCGGGAACGGTCACCGGTCCGAAGCGCTCGCGGAAGCGCACGTGCGGGTTGTGGAATACGTAGGGGGCGTCATCGACCAGCTCACCGTCGATGTACAGGAGCTCGCCGATCAGCTCGACCTTGTCACCGGGAAGACCGATGCAGCGCTTGATGAAGTCGCGGGTGGGGTCCTCGGGGTACTTGAAGACGACGACGTCGCCACGACGGATCGGACGATGTGGAAAAAGAGCCCGATCGAAATCTCCGGCCGTCGGTCCGTAGATGTACTTGTTCACCAGGATGTGATCGCCGATGAGCAGGTTCTGCTCCATCGAGCCGGTGGGGATCTTGAACGCCTGAACAACGAAGGTGCGGGCGAAGGTGGCGAAGATCACCGCGATCAGGAAGGCCTCGAGATACTCGCGGAAAGCCGACCTACGGCGCGTCCGCGGGGGATGTGGGGGCGGCTGGGACCCGGCCGACTCGGGCGCGTCCCCGGCAGCGCGGTCTTCCCCTTCCCCGTTCGCTTCGGACAGGCGCTCTTCGGATGTCATGAACGAGTTGGGCGGCCGGCGACCGTCAGCGGACGGGACGCTACGGCGCGCCTCAGCGGATGACGTGGAACATCCGGTCCCAGCGAGTCTTCGAGAAGAAGCCTATGGCTGTCGCGCTGAGCTGACGCAGCTTCGAGCCCCATCCCTGCCAGGTTCCGTCCGAGGTCTCGCCGCCGAACGACCAGTAGACCAGGAGGGCCCGACCCTTGACGAAGTACGCCGGCACGGTTCCCCAGAAGCGGGAGTCGTTCGAGTTGTCCCGGTTGTCGCCCATGCAGAAGTAGTGATCGTCCGGCACGGTCATGGGGCCGAAGTTGTCCCGTGATCCCGCCAGGACACGCGGGTCGCTGTGTTGCGTCACGGCCGAGTCGTCGACGTAGTCACCGTTGACGTAGAGCTTCTTCTCGACCACCTCGACCCGGTCGCCCGGAAGCGCGACGCACCGCTTGACCATGTCGATCTCGGGCTCCTCGGGGGAACGGAAGATGACGATGTCGCCCCGCCGGACCTGCCGAGCTGGCATCAGCTTGCCGGCGAGACTCGATGGACTCGGGCCGTAGATGAATCGGTTGACGAAGAGGTGGTCGCCGACGAGGAGAGTCCTCTCCATCGACGCACTGGGGATGTAGAAGGTCTTCACCAGGAAGGTATTGGTGAAGCCGAGAAAGATCCCTGCGATGAGCAGGGCCTCGAAATACTCGCGAAACGTCGACTGCTGTCTGGCCATCGGGCCCGTAAATGTAGCAAAAACCGGACCCGTGGCGCCCGTCGGGTCGCTTCCGACATGGCCGTCCAGTCCGTTTGTCGCTCGACCAGTCCTCTTGTCGCGGTGGCTCGGGGCGCTCGCGAGCGGGGCCGAACCCCGTGGAGCCCATGGTCGCTCGTCCAGTCGGTTTGACATCGGCGGACGATCGAGAGTTGGTGAAGCGCCGTAAGTTCTTTATTGACAGTGACTTATGTCGCTCGTCGCTGTCTGGCAGGCAGCTTGATGATGCGTGGGGTGTCGTCCGACGCGGGACAGATCTCGGGAGAGGAGGCTACGAGCAGTCGAAGGGAAAACCGAGAGGCAGAGGCAGGCAGCGGGGCCCGGGTGGCGCCCCACCGAAAAGCCGCCCGTCGAAGAACGAACTTCAAGAACGACCTGAAAGAGAGAGTGACTATGAACGAAACGTCGAATCGGCGCCGCGTCGCCTTGTTGATGGCCCTGGCCATCACCTTGTGCGCCCAGGCGGGAGTGGCCGCTGGAGCGAAGGGAGTCGTCAACATCAACACCGCGACCGCGGAGCAGCTCGCCTATCTGCCGCGCGTCGGCCCCTCGGTCGCCGGCCGGATCATCGAGTTTCGGGAGAAGAACGGCAAGTTCAAGGATCCGACGGATCTCCTGCTGGTCAGGGGGATCGGCGACAGTACTTTCGCGTTGATCGAGCCCTACATCACGATCAGCGGCGAGACCAGTCTCGGTGAGAAGGTGAGGGTGGAGCGCAAGGGAGGGAGCGGCGGTTGACGCGGCTGGATCGTCGGTCTGCGGAGGGGGTCTCGGGCCCCCTCCGCCATCGCGGCGCTCGTGGACGGTGTCTCGTCGGGAGGGATGGCGGTTTCACCCTGGTCGAGTTGCTCACGGTCCTGTCGATCATCGGCCTGCTGTTGACCTGGTCGATTCCCTCGTTGCTCGAGATGAGCCGGCGGTTCCGGGTGGAGCTGGCCGCGAACGAGCTGATGAGCGCTCTCAGGCTGGCGCGGTCGGCGGCGGTCAAGCGGGCCGCCAACGTCGGAGCGAAGTTCTATGTCTCCGAAGAAGGCGGCGTCGCCTATGCTCTCTACCGGGACGGCGATGGCGACGGGGTACTTACCCGGGACATCCGGGCGGGCATCGATCCCCCGATATCCCTGCCACGGAGCCTCGGCCACTTCGGCAGGACGGTGCATTTCGGCTTCCCACCCGGACCGGCTCCGCGCGATCCCGGCAACCCGAGCAGACGCCTGGAGAATCTCAATGACCCGATCCGGCTCAATCGGTCGGACATCGCTTCCTTCAACCCTCTCGGAGGCTCGACGCCGGGATCGCTCTATCTGACCGACGGCCATCGGGAACTGGCCGTGGTGCGGATCTTCGGCCGAACCGGGAAGGTCAAGATCATGCGCTACGACATCGAGACCGAGGAGTGGCGATGACCGGGTGAGCGCGGTCCGCCGGCGATCGAGACCGCCGGCACGCGTTGTTGACCTTTCTCGGGGGCGTGGAGTATCGTCCCCGGGCCATGAGCGGGATCGCCGTTCTGACCACGGTGGGAACCGAGCAGGAAGCCAACCTGCTCGCCGAGGAGCTCATCCACCGCCGCCATGCGGCCTGCGTCAACATCCTCTCCGGTGTGCGCTCGCTCTACCGTTGGCGTGGCTCGATCTGCAAGGACAGCGAGTACCTGCTGATCATCAAGACGCTCGACACCGAGTACGAGCTCGTCGCGGCCACGATCCAGGAGCTCCACAGCTACGATCTTCCCGAGGTACTGACCTTCCCGATGGGAGAGGGCGACCCCGATTTTCTCGGCTGGATCGGCTCCTGTCTCGACAAAGCGGCCGAGTTCGACAGCGACGACGAGGCCGAGTAGATCCCGGGCCCGACGTCAGGCCTCGAGCGCTCGCGCGAGATCCGCGATCAGGTCGTCGCGGTCTTCCAGACCCACCGAGACCCGCACCAGCCCGTCGGTGATGCCGATCTTGAGGCGCTGGTCGCGCGGGATCGAGGCGTGGGTCATCGAGGCCGGG
Organism: Candidatus Multivoradales bacterium; assembly: GCA_965223875.1. Lineage (GTDB taxonomy): Bacteria > Acidobacteriota > Thermoanaerobaculia > Multivoradales > JAHEKO01 > CBDCXS01. The sequence continues at coordinate 2,972,707 of OZ245024.1, forward strand.
TGCGAGATCAGGGTCTCGACGCCTCCGAGGCTCTCGGCGAGGCTCATCACGGAAAGCGCATTGAGGAACCGGTGGACACGCTCCTCGGTCTCGAGGTCGAACGAGATCATCGCTCCGAAACCGCTCGCCTGTCGCGTCTGGACCTCGTGGCCCGGGTGGCCCGGCAATCCGGGGTAGAGCACTCTCCCGACCGCAGGGTGCTCGTCCAGATAGGCGGCGATGGCCCTTCCGTTCTGCTCGTGGCGGTCCATCCTGACCTCGAGGGTCTTGATGCCGCGCAGTATGAGGAAGCTGTCCATCGGCCCGAGCACGGCGCCGGCCGACTTCTGGACGAAGGCGAACCACTCCGCGTGCTCCTCGCTGGTCGGAATCAGCACGCCGCCCAGGGAGTCGCTGTGGCCGTTGAGGAACTTGGTGGTCGAGTGGACGACGATGTCGGCGCCGAGCTCGAGCGGCCGCTGAAGGCACGGCGACATGAAGGTGTTGTCGACCACGAGGATTGCGCCGGCGTCGTGGGCGATCCGCGCGGCCGCGGCGATGTCGGTGACCTCCATCAGGGGGTTGGTGGGCGTTTCGACGTAGACCATCCGGGTGGAGTCCCGTACCGCCCCCTCGATCTGGGCCGGATCGCTGGTATCGACCCACGAGAACTCGAGGCCGTAGCGGTCGAGAACCTGGGTGAAGAGACGGTAGGTCCCGCCGTAGACCGACTGTGAAGCGACGACATGGTCGCCGGTCGACAGCAGTGTGGTCAGCGCGTTGATCGCCGCCATGCCGGAGGCGAAGGCGTGCCCCGAGACGCCCTGCTCGAGCGACGCGACGTTCTCCTCGAGCGCTGTGCGCGTCGGATTCTGGACGCGCGCGTACTCGAATCCCTTGTGCTGGCCGAGCTCGTCGTGAACGTAGGTCGAGGTCTGGTAGATCGGCACCGCCACCGAGCCGGTCGCCGGATCCGGCGGCTGTCCCGCGTGGATGGCGCGGGTCGCGAACTTGAGGTCCTTGGGGTCGCCCTTCATTTCGGTCTCCTCGGGTGAGTAGCCGGTGGATCATAGCCCGATCGATGCGGTTTTCGATCGGAGGTCGGTGGGCCCTGCGGGTATCATGCGCCCATGCCCGCGAACGAACCCGAGGTCTTCTCACCGATCCGCTGGGTCGACGACGGTCTGGAGCTGCTCGAGCAGACGCTGCTCCCGCACGAGGAGGTCTGGCTGCCCTGTCCGGATCCCGAGACGGTCGCCGACGCGATCTACCGTCTGGCGGTTCGCGGCGCGCCGGCGATCGGGGTGGCTGCCGCCTACGGCCTGGTGGTCGGTCTGAAGACCGCCGGCGACAGGCCGCTGGGCGAGAGGTTCGACGAGGTGGCGGAGCTTCTCGGCTCGACGCGACCCACGGCCGTCAACCTGAGCTGGGCGATCAGCGGCGGTCGCGAGCTCTTCGAGAGCCTTCAGGGAAGAAGCGACGAGGAGATCATCGCCGCGATGCTCGGCTGGGCGAAGACGGTGCACCAGGACGACATAGACTCCTGCCGCAAGATGGGCGAGTACAGCGTCGAGCTGTTCGACGAAGGCAGTCGCGTGCTCACCCACTGCAACGCCGGCGCCCTGGCCACGGGCGGCTACGGGACGGCCGTCGGTGTCATCACCTCGGTGTTCAACGCCGGAAAGCTCGACATGACCTGGGTCGACGAGACCCGCCCGCTGCTGCAGGGCGCCCGCCTCACCGCCTGGGAGCTCAAGCGGTTGGGCATTCCCTTCAAGTTGGTGACCGACTCGAGCGCCGGCGCCCTGATGACCCACGGGCATGTCGATCGAATCGTCGTCGGCTCGGATCGCATCGCCGCCAACGGCGACGTGGCCAACAAGATCGGTACCTATCCCCTGGCCGTTCTGGCGGCGCGTCACGGCGTGCCCTTCTACGTTGCCGCGCCGCTGTCGACGATCGATCGCGCGACGCCGACGGGCGCCGACATTCCGATCGAGCAGCGCTCACCCGACGAGATCACGAGGGTGTTCGGCACGGATGTCGCTCCCAACGACATCGACGCCGCCAACTACGCCTTCGACGTCACGCCCAACGACCTGGTGGCGGCGATCGTCACCGAGTGGGGAATTCTCCGGGCGCCCTACACCGAGAGCATCGCCGACGCGTTCGCCCGCCAGTCGGCCGCCCAGGACTGACTCGTCTCGAGTCTGAAGCGGCCGGCCTCCGTGCCGGCCGTCCTCCGGCTCGCGGGGAAGCCTGGTGAAGAAAGGGCACGCTAGGCGAACATCCTCAATGCCTCGCCTTTCCAGTCCGGGAAGACGACCTCGTGCTCGCGGACTCCGAGGTGCCCCGCCGCTACGCCGGCGAAGACGCTACGGAAGTCGGTGGTGACCGGTAGATCCCGCCCTTCGTAGAGATCGCGCTCGACGAGCTTCGGCACCTCACCGTGGACGCTGCCGCCGGCGACATCGTTGCCGAGCACGAAGAGGCAGGAGCCGTGACCGTGGTCGGTCCCGCCGGAGCCGTTCTCCGCCACGGTGCGACCGAACTCGGTCATGGTCATCACGACGACATCGTCCCGGTAGGGACCGAGGTCTCTCCAGAAGGCGTCGATCGAGCGCGCCAGGTCGCGCGCCCGGTTGGCGAAGCTGCCGGTCGCCGTGCCCTGCCCGACGTGCGTGTCCCAGCCTCCGCTCTCGGCGAAAGCGACCTCGAGGCCGACTTCCGTCTTGATGAGCTGGGCGATCTGACGCAGGCTGGATCCGAGGTCGCTGCGTGGGTACTCGACGCCCGGCAGCGGGCGGTAGGAGTCGAGGTTGGCGCGAGAGAGGATCTCGAGCGCCTCGAAGGTGTCTCCGCCCGACTTGCGAAGGAGGTCCTGCGAGGTCTGCTGGTAGAGAGCCTCGAAACCCTTCCCCGCACCACTGACGGCACTCGCGCCACCGGGAAGCTCGACCCGGAAGTCGCCCAGGTCGGTTACGGCGAGAGCCGGCTCGTCGCCGTAGAAGGAGCGCGGCAGTGCCGAGGTCATCGAGACGTTGCGGAAGGGAGTCGCCTCGTGGCCGAGCGTTCCCGAGACGCGGTTGAGCCAACCCGAAGGGGTTCCCTTGCGACCCGGGGTCGCCGTCTCCATGTAGTCCTGGGCGTCGAAGTGCGAGCGCGTCGGGTCGGGCGAGCCGACGCCGTGGACGATCGCCAGACGGCCTTCGCTGAAGAGTGCCTCGAAGGGCTCGAGCGCGGGATGGAGGGCGAACCCGACATCGAGGTCGATCATCCTCTCCTCACCGGCCGAACGCACCGCCGACATCGCCAGGCGGGGGCGGAGCTTGCGCAGCGAGGCGTCGGAGGTCGGCGCGACGGCGGCGAGCCCGTCCATGGCGCCGCGCTGGAAGATCGTGACCAGCACTTTGCGACACCCGGTCGGTGTGGGTGTTGCGGCGAGGGCGCGCTCGAGGAAGAGGGGACTCGATCCGGCCAGGCCGAGCGAAAGCAGGCCGAGTCCGGACCCCTTGAGGAATGCCCTTCGTGAGCTTTCGTGGTGCATCTCAGGTTCTCCTTGTCGTTCGAGCGGCGGCTCGGGATCAGTGCCTCTGGAACTCGGGCGAGCCGAGGATCACGCCGACGACCTGGGTGATCGGTGTGCGCTCGCTCAAGATCGGCCGAGTCCCTCCCCTCGGGTCGGACAGGTCGGTGTCGGCGATCTCGTCGAGATCGCCCTCCACCTCGGGTGTGGCCTCGCCGACACGGGCGGCGAGCTCCGGAGTCGCAACCAGCGGCTCGAGAAGAGAGACGGTCTCGGTCAGATCTCGCTCCGGCATGAGCAGGGTCGCGTAGGTCTCGAGGGCGTCGAGGAGCGACTCGGGCTCGCGATGGTCGTTGAGAGCCGCGAGGTCGTGATGCACGCCGGCGACCTCGCCGGCGGCGAGCTCGAGACCGAAGTTCATGCGGTTCAGCAGAGAGCCGGTGTTCACCCAGAAGTCGCCACGGTCGGGGTAGCCGGTCGGTGCCTGGTAGGCATAGAGGGGTTGCCCCATCCGGGAGATCCACTCGACCGTGGCGCGCGGGTTGACGATCTGGGCGTCGAGCGCCCGCAAGGCCGAGACGGCGAGCTCGAACGGTGACTTGATCTTCTGTCGACGAGCCTCGTCGGCCCAGAACTCGGGCGAGTCGATCAGTGTCTCCATCATCCGACGCAGATCACCGTCGGAACGTCGGAACGTCGTGGCGAGGCGCTCGACGAGCGCCTCCGGTGGCTCGTCGGAGACGAAGCGGACAGCGATCTTGCGGGCGAGGTGCCTGGCGGTCGACGGGTGGGTGGCGACCAGGTCGAGGACCGCCTCGCCCTCTTCGATACCGCGACCCGGCGGGAAGCTGGTGCCGAGAATCTCCTTCCTGCCCTCGTCGTGGGCGTCGGCGCGGAAGAGAAACGCGCCGTCGACCTCGAAACCGACGCCCGCCGAGAGGGCGCGCTCCATCCGGATGCCCTCCATCTCCTGCAGCATGCGCGGAGGTACGGCGCTCCATCCGGTGAACGCCCGCGCCACCTCGATGACGTCGTTCTGGGTGTAGCCACCGTCGACACCGAGGGTGTGGAGCTCCAGGAGCTCGCGGGCGTAGTTCTCGTTCAGACCGGTCGAGCGGCCCGGCCGCCTGCGCTGGCGTTCACGGTGGCGCTCCATGCCGCGCCGGCGCGCCCTCTCGCCGTAGCGGCTGCCGAGCTCCCTCGACATCGTCGTCGGGGCTCCCTCCTCGGCCGACGACTGGGCGTTGTCGAGGTAGAGCAACATCGCCGGGTGCCTGGCCGTGGCTCCGAGCATTTCGCGGAAGTCGCTGAGCACGTTGGGTCGGATCGCGTCGTGCTCGTAGGAGGGGACGTAGGTTCGAGCCTGGTTGTCGGTGATCGAGACGTTGAAGTGGTTGAACCAGAAGTCGACGAGGACCTCTTCGAGCTGGTTCTCGGCGTAGGTGGCACGCAGGAGCTTGCCCACCATGGCTTCGCCGATCAGGCGCCGCTGCGAGCCGTAGCCCCGTTCGCGGGCGTGCTCGTAGATCATCCGCCGCATCGCGGGATCGGGTCCGTCGTCGTCGCCCCTGATGGACCGGACGTCCTCTTCGTCGATCTCGCCGCTCTCGATGAGTTGCCGGACGACGATGCCCGGATTCGGATACCGCTCGGCGGCCTCTTCGGGTGGAAGGCCGATCGTTTCGAGCGGTGCGAGGCGACGGGCGAGATCCGGCTCGGTAAGGCTCGAGTCGAGCTGGCCGTCGAGCCAGGCCTCGAGGCCCATCTCGAGGACCCGATCGATCTCGCCCGGTCGAGGACCGAAGGTGAGACGATCGAGAAGATGGGCTGCGGCCTCCCGCTCGGTCAGTCCAGCCTGCTCCCAGGGCGGGTCGGCGCCGAGGAGCGGACTCGACATGAGAGCGAGTCCGAGGACGCTGATGGCGAAGCGGGAAAGGGATCTCCGGGTCATGATGACCCGATAGTGAAGCAAGCGACCTGCCGATGTCCTACCGTTAGATGTAAGTTGGGTGTAAGAAAATCCTTACCCCGAACCCCCGGCTCCCCCTCCCGTTGTCATCTCGACCGGAGCGGTCGGAGATTGCGGAGCGGAGAGATCCCTCCTCGTGGGTAGAGCTGAAGCCATCGGGTGGCCAAGGTGGGATCCCTCGACTTCGCTCCTGTCACGCGCTCGTCCGCGACCTTCTCGTTGTCATCTCGACCGGAGCGGTCGGAGACCGCGGAGCGGAGAGATCGCTTCTCGTGGGTGAGGCCGGAGCTGTCGGTCGGCCAAGGCGGGATCCCTCGACTTCGCTCGCTGCGCTCGTCTTCGCTCGGGATGACAGTCGCTGGTGACAGCTCGCTGCGCGAGCTGCATGGTTCGTATGGTGGAGACGGTGGGAATCGAAGCGCCTTTCGCTTCGCTCCAGGCCCTTCGGGCCGAGCTGCCTGTTTGGTCGCGCCTCCGGCGCTCCGGGTTCGCTTCCCACCGTCGAAGCGGTGGGTCCAGGGATCAACTGGTGGAGGCGGTGGGAATCGAAGCGCCTTTCGCTTCGCTCCAGGCCCTTCGGGACGAGCTGCCTGTCTGGTCGCGCCTCCGGCGCTCCGGGTTCGCTTCCCACCGTCGAAGCGGTGGGTCCAGGGATCAACTGGTGGAGGCGGTGGGAATCGAACCCACGTCCGAAGAGCTCGCTGGGGGGTGTCTACGTGTGTAGCCTTCGTTTGAAAGTCTCGTCGCTGACGCTTTGGAAGAAGGCCTCCGGCATCAGGACCAGCCTCGAGAAGTACCCGGGCATGACACGAGGCGGATCATGCCGTTCGTGCCCGCTTGAGTGACATCCCAATCGCGTGCCGCGGACCAGGCCCACGGTGGGACGCTCACAGCCTAATTAGGCCGCGAGAGCCAAGTTGTCGTTGGCAAGTATGAGTTTCCGTTTTTACGAGCGGAACCTCGGCACGCAACCCCACAGTCGAATTGCTCCCCGTCGAAGCCAAGGCGCCCCCTGGATAGAACGGGATCCTGGAAAAGAACCGCCGGACCAGCCGGCACTATATCCAACAAGACGGAAGCCGCGAAGATTTCAGCCGCGTGGATCCGTGTCTGATTCGGCGATGTCGGCGACTGTGGCCAGCAGCTCCTCGGGGCCCTGCGAACGGAAGCGGCTCGCCACCATGAGCCAGGCGAGCAGAGCGAGCAACGCGCCGATCGGCGCCAGCGCCAGAAGCGAATCGTGAAGGGGCCACAGCATCGTGACGAGGCCTCCAAGGGCTCCCAGGAACAGCACAGTGGCGGATGAACGGTTGACGCGCAGAGTCTGATCGCGAACCTCGAGCGTCAGCCGCGACCCGCCACCGCTCGCGACCACCGAACGATGGAAACGCGCGTAGCCCTGTCGAAGCCCTGCCCGGATGGGCACCGCAAACTCGTCGGTCGCCTCGTCGCCGAAGCCACCCCCCCACGCCTCGACGGCCTGCCGGAGGGCCTCCTGGGCCAGCTCGGGCGCCACGGGCAACTCGATCTCGTGCCGACTCATCCCCGCGAGCCTACCCCAACCAATAAGTGCCACCCTTTTCCACAGGGAGGTTCGGGTCGATTCCGAAAACAGCCGCGGGGTCCACCGCGGCCAGTAATGCTTGATCCAACCACCAGATTGAGCCCACCAGGCTCCTGAATTGGAGCATTCAGTGACGGACTGATTCCATCAGCACTCAAGCGCGGAGTCCCCAGGCTGCAAGTGAAACCAGTAGGTACCCAGTAGGTGCCACCCTTTTCTTAGAGGGGTTCGAGTCGGTCCCGGAATCGCCATCCTTATCCACTTCGGTCCATTGAGTTCGACAATTTTTGGGTTCTGACTCCATTCACATCGGTGAGCATTCGTAGTCGCTTCGGGGCTGCTCCACTGGACTGTTCGGGATCGGGTGAGTGGCGGTGCGTTTGGGTTGGTCAGGTGATTGGGTCGGACAGGAATAGGTCCCTCTGGACCACTGATGGATATCCTGGGTAGTTCTCTTCTCGTCTGAAGTCCACTTGAGTGGTCTCAGGGTTCTATTGAGATCTTTACTGGTCCACTGGATGTGCGACTCCGTCCCAGGCCGGAGACGGGTGAGCCCTTGGCCTTGGTGGAGCTGAGACGCCGTATCAGGCGCGAATCCGATGTGTCAGTGGAGCTTATGCGGCTTCTTCGACCAGGATCTGCTCGAAGAAGTGCTCAACTGCCTCGAGGAAGGTCTCGACGTCGGGCAGTTGGTTGATCTGCTTCCGGAGCTTGCGGCCGTGCGGGAGGCCGTGGGTGTACCAGCCGGTGAACTTGCGCAGCTTGTGAAGGGCGTAGCGCTCGGGCTCGCGGTGGGCCACCAGGCGGAAGTGGTCGAGGATGAGGTCGCGGCGGTCGCGCAAGGTGGGCTCGGGGACCCTACCACCCGAGAGGCGGGCCGTGATCTGGCTGAAGATCCAGGGATTCTTGGTCGCGGCGCGGCCGATCATGACCCCGTCACAGCCGGTGTTGGTGATCATCTCGAGAGCGTCGTCGGCCGTCTGGACGTCACCATTGCCGATCACCGGGATCGACAGGCTTTCCTTGAGGCGTGCGATCCGGGACCAGTCCGCGCGTCCGCTGAACATCTGCTTCGCGGTGCGGGCGTGCAACGCTAGGGCCGTGACACCATTCGCTTCGCAGAGGCGGCCGAGCTCCAGATAGCTGTGCCGCTCGTCGTCGAGCCCGAGGCGGAACTTGACCGTCAGCGGGATCGAGATCGCCTTTCGCACCGTGCCGACGATCGTCTCGGCCAAAGCCAGGTCACCCATCAGGGCGGCTCCGGCACAGCCCTTGAGGACCTTGTTGGCCGGGCATCCCATATTGATGTCGCAGATGTCGGCACCCATCTCCTCGACCATCACCGCAGCGTCCGCCATCACGGCGGCATCGGAGCCGTAGATCTGGACCGCCAACGGCCGCTCTTCGTCGCTGTAGTGCATCAGGCGTAGCTCGCTCGGCCGACGGTCGGTGATGGCGCGGGAGCTCAGGAACTCCATCGTCACCAGCCCGACGCCCCCGATGCGGCGTACCAACAGCCGGAAGTCCCGGTCGGTCACGCCCGCCATGGGGGCGAGCACGGTCGGGGATTCGAGCTCGATGGGTCCGTAGGTGAGCATGGGATGGGGATTCTACCGAGCGGGCGGCGCTGACCGAAACGTCGCTCTGTCGGCGGGCGTTCGGCGCCAGGGTATCGGCCGGCAGGGGCGCCCGCAGCTTCAGTCTCTGGAAGGGCGTATCAGAACGCGGCTCTGTCGGTGGACGTTCGGCGTCAGGGTGTCGGCGGGCAGGGACGCCGGCCGCTGCAGTCTCGAGGAGGCCGCATCAGGAGGCGGCGAGACGGAAGCCGTAGTCGGCGTACTTCATGTGCGGGGGAATGGACGATCTCGCGGCGCAGCGACTGACCTTGATCGCGTGGCGCCAGGCACCGCCGCGCGAGGAGCGACGCCGACCCTCTTCCGGACCTCGCGGATCGTCGACCGGGGAAACCGCATAGTAGTCGCGGTCGTACCAGTCGGAGCACCACTCGTGCACGTTCTCCCCCAAACCCAGAAATCCCCATGGATGCAACGATCGGTAGGCGTCGACCGGCTCGGGCCCTTCGAGCCAACGGCGCTCGTAGTCGGGCAGCGTCTCCGGCGGTGAGTCGCCCCAGGGGTGGAGGACGTCACGCTCGGCCCTGGCGGCCCACTCCCATTCGGCCTCGGTCGGCAGGCGCACCTCCCGACCCCAGACCTCCGAGATCCAGTCGCAGTAGCGCATCGCGTCGTCCCACGACGGAGCCACTACCGGCATACGTGGATGGGCGAAAGCGGGCTCGTCCCAGAACGGTGGCGGATCGTGGCCCGTCCGGTCGAGAAAAACCGCGTATTCGGCTCGCGTCACGGGCGCTCGGGCGAGAAGAAACGGGGAGACGCGGACCCTGTGCCGGGGGTTTTCCTCGCGCCGCGGTCCACCGCCCATCCAGCCGCTGCCTCCCGCGATCTCGATCCACTCCTGGCGGGGCGCACCCATCGGAATCAGGATACAGCACGACCCGAGCCCGACCTCGCCCGGAAGGCCTCCGCGACTCGATATCATCCCAACCCGTGGCCTGGTACAAGGAGTGGTTCGGCGAGGAGTACCTGGAGCTCTACGCCCATCGCGACGAGGGCGAAGCGGAGCGTCACGTCGACTTCGTGGCCTCGCTGTTCGACCAGTCGCCGAGAGCGGTGCTCGATCTGGCCTGTGGGGCGGGTCGGCACACCGCAGCCCTGCGTCGCCGCGGCATCCGCACGCTCGGCATCGATCTTTCGAAGACCCTGCTGAACCAGGCGCGTGGCCTTCCCCGCGTCGCCGGTGACATGAGGCGCCTGCCCTTCGGTGACGCCAGCTTCGACTGGGTACTCAACTTCTTCACATCGTTCGGCTACTTCGAGAGCGAAGAAGAGAACCGACGGGTGATCGGCGAGGTGGCTCGCATCCTCGAGCGAGGGGGCGGCTTTCTCATCGATCTGTTCAATCGCGAGACCATGCTGGCGGGTCTCGAGCCGGCCGAGACGCGGACCGTCGGCGGACGCACGGTCGAGATCGAGCGTTGGTACGATGAGCGCAGTGAGCGCATCAACAAGCGCATCCGTCTCGTCGGCAGCGAGTACCCGATCCGCACCTTCGTCGAGAGCGTTCGCGCCTATGCCCCCGAGGAGGTCGAAGCGTCGCTGGGGGCGGCCGGCCTGCGCGTGATCGATCGCTTCGGCAGCTTCGCCGGCGAGCCCTTCCGCGAGGACAGCCCGCGGCTCATCCTGGTCGCCAGAAAGGACTGAACTTGCCCGTCAACGACGTCTCGGGACACGAACCACCGGCGCTCGATCCATCGGCGCTCGACCTACCGGCGCTCGGCCTCATGCCGCCGCTGCCGTCGGCGTTCCTCGAGGGTCGCGACCTCGGCCTGCTCTCGCCGCTGCGTTTTCTGCCTCCGGGAGGGATCCCCGATGGTCCCGGCCCGTCGGTCGATCGCCGCGAGGTCGCCGGAGCTCTCGCCGTAGCCAACGAGTCATACGGGCTCCGGCGCGCCGCCGAGCTCGCCGAGCGGCTCGAGGATCCGGCCACACTCGTCGTCATCGCCGGCCAGCAGCCGGGCCTCGGCGGTGGTCCTCTGTACACGCTGTCGAAGGCGCTGGCGGTGGTCCGGTGGGTCGAGGAGCTCGAGCGCCAGGGACGGCCGGCGGTGCCGGTCTTCTGGGTCGCGACCGAGGACCACGACTTCGCTGAGGTGGCTCGGATGAGCGTGCCCGGATCCGGTGGTCTGGAGACCCTCTCCCTGGGCGACGATCCCTCGCCGTTGACTCCGGTGGGAATGCGCACCCTCGGAGAGCCGGTCACCGGCGTGCTCGAGACTTGGCGCGCCACGACGGGTTCGGGGAGCTACGGTGCCTGGCTCGATCGGGTCGCCGGCTGGTACCGGCCCGACGCCCGCTTCGGCGAGGCCTTCTGCCGGATCATGGTGGGCATGCTGGGTGAGCGCTGTCCGCTGCTGGCCGACGCGATGCTGCCGGCGATCAAGCAGGCCCAGAGCCCCTTCATGCGGCGACTGATCGAGGAGCGCGACGCCGTGGAGGACGCTCTCGCGGCCGGTGACGCCGCCGTCGACGATCGCGGCTTCACCCATCAGGTGAGACCACAGCGCGGCACGAGCCCGCTGTTTCTCCTTCACGGAGAGCAACGCCGCCGGATCGTCTGGCGGGGGACCGACCGCTGGGGGCTGCGCGGACTCGACGACTTCGAAGAGGACGTTTCCCGTCTGGTCGAGGTGAGCCATGACAATCCGGCTGTTCTCTCTCCCGGTGTCCTGGCGCGGCCGGCGTTGCAGGATGCCGTCTTCGGCAGCTTCCTCGTTCTGCTCGGACCCGGCGAGGTCTCGTACTTCCCCCAGGCCGCCGCCGTCTACGGCTTTCTGGGAGTCGAGGCGCCCTGGATCGGCGCCCGTCCGCAGATGCTCGTCCTTCCGGGCCGTCAGGCGGCGCGCATCGCCGAGGCCGGTCTCGATCTCGAGAGTCTCGTGCGCGGCACCGTCGAGACCGACTCGGTCGTAGCGGAGGCGGCTGGCGAGGACGTGGTCGCCCCGGTGCTCGAGAGGGTCGAAGCGGAGCTGGCGACCCTGCGCGAGCCTCTTCTGGCGCTCGACAGGAATCTCGAGCGCCCCTTCGAGAAGACCGCCTCTCAGGTGCGCCGCGGACTCGATCTTCTGGCCGCCAAGGCGGCGGCCGCGTCGGCGCGCCGCAACGAGGTCGAGCGCCGCCGCATCGAAGCGCTGGTCGATACGGTGCGACCGGGTGGCTCGTTGCAGGAGCGCGTGATCGCCAGCGCTCACTTCGTCGGGCGCTTCGACGGCTTCGTCGAGCGGGCTCTCGAGCAGCTCGGACTCGATCCCCGCTATCTACACCTCGTCGACCCCGATCGCGAGGCGGTCACTCCGGGAGGCGGTTCATGACCAAATTGGACGTTCTGGCGATCGGCGCCCATCCTGACGATGTCGAGCTCGGCTGCGGCGGCACCGTCGCCACTCTGGTCGCGGCCGGTCGCAGCGTCGGCATCCTCCACCTGACCGGGGGCGAGGGCGGGACGCGCGGCACGCCCGGCGAGCGTCGCGACGAGGCGCATCGCGCCGGCGAGGCGCTCGGCGTCGCCGTCGTCGACATTCTCGATTGCGGCGACGGGAATCTGCGCACCGGCACGGCGGAACAGGACGCCCTGATCGAGCGGCTGCGGAGCTACCGGCCCGATCTGGTCCTCGGTCCATCGCCCTCGGACCGCCATCCGGACCACGACCGGGCCTACCGCCTGGTCAAGGAGTCCTGCTTCTACTCCGGACTGGCGAGCCGGGGCTCCGGCGGGTCACCCCACCGACCGGCGGCGACCTTCTCCTACATGCAGCACGACCCCTTCGAGCCGAGCTTCGTGGTCGACGTGACATCCGGCTGGGAGCGAAAGTTGGCGGCGCTGGCCGAGTACCGGAGTCAGCTCCATCAGGAGGGGGGCGAGTCGCGCAGCGAGCCGCTCACCAAGGTGGCGTCACCCGAGTATCGCCACGCGATCGAGGGGCGTGCCCGGCACTTCGGCCTGATGATCGGCGCGACCTTCGGTGAACCGTTCTGGAGCCGGCTGCCGCCGGCCGTCGACGATCCGCTCTCGCTCCTGCCCCGGGGGATCCGATGAGGATCGGCATCAGTTGCTATCCGACCTGGGGGGGCTCGGGGGTCGTCGCCACCGAGCTCGCCATGGCTCTGGCGGGCGGCGGCGACGAGGTCCACGTCATCAGCTACGCGATGCCGACCCGGCTCGAGCTGGTCGATCCGCATCTCTACTTCCACGAGGTCGTCGTCCCCCACTATCCGCTCTTCGAGTACCCGCCCTACTCCCTGGCGCTCGCCACCAAGATCGTCGAGGTTGCCCGTCACCATCAGCTCGACGTGGTTCACGTGCACTACGCCGTACCGAACGCGGTGTCGGCGGTCCTGGCGCGGGAGATCCTGGCGCCGCAATCCATCAAGGTCGTGACGACCTTGCACGGAACCGACATCACCCTCATCGGCAACGATCCGAACTACCTCGAGACCACCAGGTTCGGCATCATGGAGAGCGACCAGGTGACTGCGGTCTCCGACTCCCTCCGGCAGGAGACCAAGAAGCAGCTCGACATCCCGAACAACATCCACGTGGTTCCGAACTTCGTCGAGCCGGCGCGCTACGAGGCCGCCGCCAGCCATCCCGGAGCCCGGCGCTGGGCGAACCCGGAGGAAAAGATCCTGGTTCACATCTCGAACTTCCGACCGGTCAAGCGCGTGCTCGACGTCGTCGACGTCTTCGAGCGTGTGCGACGGGAGATGCCGGCCCGCCTGTTGCTGGTCGGGGATGGTCCGGAGCGCTCGAAGGTCGAGCAGCGCTGTCGTCGCTGCGACATCTGCGACGACATCACCTTCGTCGGCAACCTGGCCAAGGTCGAGGAGATCCTCACCGGCTCAGATCTGTTCGTGCTGCCTTCGGAGACGGAGTCCTTCGGTCTCTCGGCACTCGAAGCGATGGCCTGTGGCGTCCCGGTGGTGGCGACCGGCGTCGGTGGCGTCCCCGAAGTGGTCCGGGACGGTGTCGACGGCCTTCTGTTTCCCGTGGGAGACGTCGACGCGATGGCCGCCGGAGCGCTCGAGATCCTCGGCGACACCGTTCGTTGGGACGCGATGAGCCGCGCGGCGCGCGCGCGAGCGCTCGACGATTTCGCCGAGGACACGATCGTAGCCCGCTACCGCGAGATCTATGAGCTCGCGCTCGCCAGCTGAGGCGGAGTATCGCGTTCCGGCGGCGTCCGCGAGGGCGGAGCTGCGTGAGAAGGGCTCGCGCTTCGTCGCCGAGGTCGTTCCGGTCGCGGACGAAGCGGCGGCGCGCCGCTCTCTGGCCGAGGTGGAGCAGCGTCACTCCGGGGCCACTCATCACTGCTGGGCCTGGCGATTGGGCTGGCCCGCGCGAGAGCGCAGTGCCGACGCCGGGGAGCCTTCGGGCACGGCCGGAGCGCCGATCCTGCGCGCACTCCAGGGAGCCGGCGTCTCCGACGCGTTGGTCGTCGTGACGCGCTGGTTCGGCGGCGCGAAGCTCGGTCGTGGCGGCCTGGCGAGGGCCTACGGCGGAGCCGCCGCGGCCGGTCTCGCAGAGGCGCCCCTGGAGGAGCGGCGGCCGAGTGTCGTTCGTCTCCTGACGCTCCCGTACGAGCGTACCGGTGGGGTGAAGCGGCTCCTCGCGGCCCCTGGCGTCGCGGTCGTGCGCCGCGACTTCGCCGAGCGCGTCACCATCGAGGTCATCGTCGAGGTCGCGGTTCTGCCTGACTTCGAAGCCTCGGTCGCCGAGCTGGGTCCCGATGTCGAGTTGTCGCGAATCAATCTCGGCGCGACGCCGTAGTAAGAGCCAGAGCAACGACCCGCGAACCGCCCGGAGAGCTCTGGGCGGGCCGGGGGCTCTCGACGCGGTTGGTAGACTCCGGGGGCCCCGGCAGTAGCCACATTGGAGAGGAGGTCGCGAGATGAGCGAGCCTGAGATCCCGTCTGTGGAGTCGAGCCCTAGCGAGGTTGAGTCGCCCGAAGACGGGGAGTCACCCGGGAACGGGGGATCATCCGGGAACGGGGGTTCATCCGGGAACGGGGGATCATCCGGAAGCGGGGGGTCATCCGGAAACGGGGACACCACCGGCGCGGTGGAGTCGCCGAATCGCTCGCTGATGATCGTTCTCTCCTACCTGTGGATCCTGGCGCTCATTCCGCTACTGACCGAGACCGAGGACAAGCGGGTCCAGTGGCACGCGCGGCACGGGCTGGTGCTGACCGCGGCAGAGATCGTCTTCTGGCTCGCCGTTTTCCTGCTCAACGCGTTCTCGGGCTTTCTCGGTTGCCTGCTCATGCCTCTCTACATCATCGCCTGGCTGGGCATCCTCGGCCTGCACGTGGCCTGCATGGTCAAGGGTGTGCGTGGCGAGCGGCTCATCATCCCGGGCATCAGCCAATACGCCGACCGATTCTGAGAAGGGAGATCCCATCCGATGAATGAACCGACCGATCCACCCGCCGCCCCTTCGCCTCCACCACCGCCTCCACCGGACGAGCCGACCGCCGGCCCGCCCGGAAACCTCTGGGAGCGTCGCGGCGAGGTCGGTTTCATGGAAGGTCTCGTCGGTGGCATCAAGTCCTTCGTCACCTCTCCGGGAGAAGCCTTCTCTCTGAGTCGCAGGTCGGGAGACCTGGGCAGCCCGCTGCTCTACGCGATCATCATCTCGTTCGTCACCGGGCTGATCGGGCAGCTGTGGGCGCTGCTCTTCGGCTCCTCGATGCTCGCCATGATGCCATCCGAGATGCGCGAGGCGATGCCCTTCTTCATGGGCGCTCAGGGAGCGGGCGTGATGGTCAGCCTGGTTCTCATCCCGATTCTGACCGTGGTCTGGGTGTTCGTCTGGGGCGCGATCATGCATGTCCTGCTGATGCTGCTGGGCGGAAGCGAGGCCGCGGAGGCCGGCTTCGAGGCGACGCTGAGGGTCGTGGCCTACAGCAGCACGGGCAATATCGCCAAGGTGGTTCCCGTCATCGGAGACCTGATCTCTACGCTGTGGATGATCGTCCTGGCGGTGATCGGCCTGACCCGGATCCACGGGACCAGCGAAGGGAAGGCGGTGGCGGTCGTCCTGCTGCCGCTAGTGGTCTGCTGCGTCTGTTTCGGCGGCTTCGCGATGCTCGGCGTCGGCGCCCTGATGTCCGGCCTCGGCGGCATGGCCTTCTTCGGCGGCTGAGTGAGATCGGAGCGCCAGATCGCCTTCTTGTGGGGTGCCGTCGCGGTGATCTGTCTCGCCGCGGCGCCGCTCGCACCGCTGGCGAAGCCCCTGGTGGAGGCGGAGGTCTACGGCTGCCCGGTGAAGTCGGTCAGCGGTATGCCCTGCCCCACCTGCGGCGGCACGCGGGCGACTCTGGCGCTGGCCGGGCTCGACCCGCTCGGGGCTCTGGCGCTGAATCCGGGGGTGACCCTCGCCTGGCTCGTGCTTGTGACCGGGGGGCTCAGAGCTCTCGTTCTGGCGGTCGCCGACCGTCCTCTGCCGAGTCTTCCCAGGCGCCTGCCCGCGTCGGTGCGTGTCGCGGCGGTGGCGCTGCTGGCGGCCAACTGGCTGTATCTCTATCGCGTCGGAATATGACGCCGCTCGGGGATATGACCGCCAGCCGGACCTGAGGACGACGCGGCGCGGGATCCGGGATGGCGTCGCCCGAAGCCACCTCTGAGCGGGGCACTCCCGAGCGGGTTACCTCCGTGGGCGGCGAAGCTCGGCGCCGACCCTTCGTCGTCCTTGGGCTCGTCCTCGGAGCCCTGCTCGTGGCGCTGGCGCTCGACCTGTCGCGGGCGCCTTCACGACAGGCGTCGGCGCGACTGCTCCTCTTCGGTATCGATGTGTATCAGGAGCGCCTGGCGCCCTGGTCGGCGGCGGTCGGCGCACGCTGCCGCTTCGAGCCGACCTGTAGCCACTACGGTGAGGCGGTGATCCGTCGCTACGGGGCCGGGAGGGGATCCTGGCTGGCGGCGCGTCGCATCGCGCGCTGCGGACCGTGGACATCGCTGGGGACCCAGGATCCGCCTCCCTGAGAGCTGCGGGCTCCCTGAGAGCTGCGGGCTCCCTGCAGCGAAGTGCTAGCCTGCATTGTTCATCAGTCTCCGTAGCGAGCCGCCGGAGATGCCTGTGGGTACGAGTGGCCTGTCACTGGGCGCGCGACCGAGGGCCCCGCAGGCGTATCCGCTGCGATACGTCGAGGAGCCCGACCGAGCGCAACGCAGTAGACACGGGTAGATCCGGCGACGCAGTAGGAGGCTGGTGAATAATGCAGGCTGGAGTCGCGCCCCGGTCACGGCATGGAGAGGAAGCGATGAAACCCGTACTCGTCGAAGTCAAGCGGTTGCCCGAAGAGAGACGGGTGCGGTTGGTCTGGAGTGACGGCCACGCCGCCGACTACGACAACGACTACCTGCGCGGCTATTGCCCCTGTGCCGGTTGCCAGGGCCACGGCGCCTTAGAGATCCGCTTCCGTCCACCCGAGCGTCCGGTGGAGGTCACGTCGATCAGTCCGGTGGGCAACTACGGCATCTCGTTCCTGTGGAGCGACTCCCACGCCACCGGGATCTACCGCTTCGACTTCCTGCGCTCGATCTGTCCCTGCGAGCAGTGCGGTGGGGGCCGGGAGTCGGTGTCGCTGGCGTGAGCAGCCCGAAGGGGCTCAGTCGACGAGGTCCATCGCCTTCTCGAGATCGGCCGGCCGGTTGAGGTTGGCGAACATCGTGTCCGGGTCGCCAAGGGAGCGCAGCTCGGCGTCCCCGATGCGGCGGATGTCCAGATCGTCGCGCGTCACCAACCGATGCGGGCCGAGCTGCCCCAAGTGCACCAGCTCCGCGAGCGCCTCGAGGGCCCGCGGGCGGTAGAGAGCGCACAGCGGCTCGAGGCGGTCCCGCCGCCCGGGCACAACCCAGTCGTGTGCCGCGTTCGAGAGAACCAGGGTCTCGAGCAGGCTCGCCGGTACCAGCGGCAGGTCGCAGGCGAGCACCAGGAGGTCTTCGCCCGGCGCTTGCGCCGCGGCGCCGAGGATACCCGCGGCGGGGCCACGGCCCGGTCCGTCCCCGACGGAACGATGACCGGCGAGCAGTCGCCGTCCGTCGTCCGCGACCAGCAGACTGCTGCAGTGGGGCGACAGGCGGTCGGCCGCACGCTCGACGAGACTCGCGCCTCCGATCGTGATCAGGGCCTTGTTCCGACCCATTCGCCGGGAGGCTCCTCCCGCCAGTACGACACCCACGGTCATGTCGGCAATTCTGTCTCCATCGTCATCGGGCTGTCATCACGACTGCTCTAGCCTCGGGTGAATCCTGGCGGGGGAGCTCGGGAGAATCGTCGAAGGGAGGCGTCGTGAAGAAGCCGCAGAAGCTCTCTGTCTTTGCCCCGATCATCGTTCTGAGTCTGACTCTGCCGTCCGACGCCCTGGGAGCAGGTCCCACCGCGGTTCTTCCGGGTGACGATCTGATCGCGCTCTCTCCCGAGACGCAGGAATGGGTCGAGATAGCGCCCGGAGGCCCCGGCTACCTGCTCGTCTGGGAGGACAGCCGGCCGAACATCTCGGGTGCCATCAATTCCGCCGGACCACCTCTGTCGGGGAACGGTGTCGATATCTACGCGGCCATCGTCGACACGACCGGAGCCGTCCTCACCGGTCCGATCGTGGTCTCGAGCGAGGGAATGGACCAGACTCGACCGCGCGCCGCCTGGAACGGTGAGAACTGGCTCGTCGTCTGGACCACCGAACGGCCCAACTGGTACTTCTTCGAGGACATCGTCGGAGTGCGCATCTCACCCGGTGGCGAGGTGCTCGACCCGGTACCGCTGCCGATTCGGCCCGAGCTCAACAACCCGGCCAACAACCGTGGGGAGAATCCGCGGCTGGCGAGCGACGGAACGAACTGGCTCGTCGTCTGGGAGGATTTCACCTTCGAGGGCTTCAACGCGACGCTCAACCTGTCGGGCCTCCGGATCGCGCCTGACGGAACCTTCATCGACCCAGAGCCTGTGGTGCTCTACCAGTTCGGCAGTATCGTCTTCGGGCCGGAAGATCCACAGATCGCCTGGGCCACTGACGAGTACCTGTTGGTCTGGGAAGAGTTCGGGGACTTCTACTCCCAGCGGTTCGATGCATCACTCGGTGAGATCGACCCGAACCCGGTTCACGTCGCCAACTCGGGAACCGATCCGCGCCTGGCGACAAACGGCCAGGACTTCATGGTGATCAGCCGCGAGAATCGGGCCTACCGGATCAACCACGCCGGTGTACCGCTGGACGGGCTCGCCGGTGTCGACTTCGACTCGATCAACGGGACCGGATGGCAACCGAGTGGCGGCGGCGTTGCCTGGGAGGGGTCGAGCTGGCTGATCGTGTTCCCTTCGACGCCGAGCGCACTCGGCAACTCCGATTTGTACACGGTGAGGATCTCGTCGGACGGCAACGTCCTGCCCCCTGGAGCCACCCTGCTGGTCGGTAGTGTCGACTTCGAGTGGAAGCCGGCTATCGGGGCCGGCCCTTCGGGCGGTGCCCAGATCGCCTGGTCCCAGCGCGCCAACCTGGTGCCGGAGACAGTTCGCGGTCTCTCCTTGAGTGCCGGGGCGGCGCCGGGCCAGGACGTCGATATCGCGGTCGGCCTACCGCGACAGACCTATCTGCGTTTCGAGACCGCCGAGGACCGTCACCTGGCGGTCTTCGTGAGCGAAAACGACGGCGAGGCTCGATTGGTCGCTCAGAGGGTCGATGCCTCAGGCCAGGCGATCGATCCCGAGCCGACACGTCTCGCGACCTTTCCCGAGGGTGTTCTCGTGCGACCGGACGTGAGCTTCAATGGATCGCTCTACCTCGTTGTCTGGAACGA
The DNA here is from genome assembly GCA_965223875.1 of Candidatus Multivoradales bacterium. Taxonomy (GTDB): domain Bacteria; phylum Acidobacteriota; class Thermoanaerobaculia; order Multivoradales; family JAHEKO01; genus CBDCXS01. The sequence continues at coordinate 2,992,177 of OZ245024.1, forward strand.
CGTGACAGGCTCGGTCTGGGGTCAGCGGCTCGATGTGAACAATGTCCTGGTCGACCCCGATCCCGTCGAGCTGGTTTCGCGGGATGCCGCCAAGGGGGCGGCCATCGGAGCGCTCGGCGACGATTTCCTGCTCGCCTATCCACACCGCTTCAGCAGCGACATTCAATATCTCAAGGCAGTGCGGATCGACGGCGCGAGTCTCGCCCTTCTCGACACACCCTTCTTCATCGGGTTCAACTACGCCCTCAATCCGAACGTGGTCGATTTCGGTGGCCGTTGGCTGGTGCTCTGGGAGGATCAACTCCGTCACGACCGTCGAGACTCGGACATCGCCGCGGTCTGGGTCGACGCTGGCGGCAACGCGACCGGCAGCTTTCTCGTCGATCAGGGTGGCTTCGCCGACACTCCCGATATCGCCCTGGCTCCGGATCGAGCGCTCATCACATGGTCGGACAACCTCGACTGGCTGAACTCCCAGGTCGAGGGCCGGATCATGTTTCCGGACGGGACGTTTCTCGGTGGCGAGTTCCTGATCGCCGAAGACAACGGCGAGCAGGTGCTGCCGAGAGCAGCATGGGACGGAACCGACTTCGGTGTCGCCTGGACGGACTATCGGTCGATACAGGGTGTCGAGCACCAGAGGGCGGACATCTACGCCGCACGCATTGCCCTCGACGGCACGGTAATCGACCCGAACGGCTTCGCCCTGACCTCATCCCCTCTGTCGGAGGATCTTCCCGATGTGGCGGGAGCGCCGGGCTCGGTTGTCGTCGCCTACAGCGAGCAGGCGGGTCGCCAGGCTCCCGAGGTTCAGCGCCTCTCGCTCCAGCGATTGGCTGGCGGAATGACGCTGAGCATTTCTGGAACGTGCCCGGGTCCGGTCACGGCGACGGTGTCCGGCGGAGAGCCGGGAAGCGAGGTCGCGGTGGTCTCGGCGGCCAATGACAACGGATTCGTGCTCAGGGGGAAGGGCTGCCCCAATACTCTATTCGAGATCGGCGAGCCATTCGTTCTACCGCCGACATTCGGCGGCTTCGACGCCCAGGGCAACGCGTCGGTGACGCTGACCCTGCAGCCCGGCAGGTGTTTCGTCGAGGCGTTGGCGTTCGCGACCTGCACGACGTCGCAGGCGATCGAGGTCCCATAGGGCGATCGAGGTCCCATAGTGTGGTCGGTCGGGTGCGTGCTAGCATCGCGCCGCCACACCGAGGAGATCTCGCCATGAGACCAATCGCACTCGCCGTCACCGCCCTTCTGCTGACCGGAGCTCTAGCGGCTCAGGAGGCCCCGAACTCCGAGGAGGCTCCGTCCGAGGAGACTTTGAATCCCCAGATGATCCTCGATACCACCGAGGGCGTGATCGTCATCGAGCTCTTTCCCGAGGAGGCCCCGATCTCGGTCGACAACATCATCCAGTACGTCGAGGACGGATTCTACGAAGAGACCATATTCCACCGGGTGATCAACGGTTTCATGGTCCAGGGGGGCGGCTTCGGCCAGGATCTGGTGAAAAAGCCGGTCCGCGATCCGGTTCCGAACGAGGCCAACAACGGCCTGAAGAACAAGCGCGGCACGATCGCGCTGGCCCGTACCAGCAACCCCCACAGCGCTACGGCGCAGTTCTACATCAATCTGATCGACAACGACTCGCTCGACCACCGCGCCGAGACCGAGGCCGGCTGGGGCTACTGTGTCTTCGGTCGTGTCGTCGAGGGCATGAACGTCGTCGACCGGATCGCCCGGGCGCGTACCCAGACGCGCGGCTCGATGCGAGATGTGCCCGCACTGCCCATCGTCATCGAGCGGGCGTCGATCCGCTATCCGGAAGCGGCAGCGGAAGGCGCGGACTGACGTGGCGTTCGATTGGGTCGGCATCCACGGCCGGCGGAGACGCCGGCCGCTTCAGATCGGGTGTAGCGACCGCCGTTGGCGCTACTTCTTGGTCTTCCCGCCCACGAAGGCGACGACCGCCCAGAGGATCTCCTTCTGTTCCTGCCCGAAGGGGATCGTCATGTCGTCCCAGATGTCCCGGGCGGCGGACAGGAGCTCATGGAAGTCGACCGAGAGCTTCTTGTCGATGATCCGCCGCATCGCCGCGAGAAGGTCGGCAACGGTCCACTGGTTGGGCCGCTTTCCCCTCAGCTCGCGCCAGGCGACGCGTAGTGCCTCGGTACGGGTGCGAGCCAGTTCCTGGTTCTTGTAGCGCACCCGTAGGCGTCCGATCTCGGGAAGGTGATCGAAGGCCTCTTCGTCGACCTCCCGGTTCTCGAGAATCTGCCAGTGTTGGGGAACCAGCTCCTCCTTGCGGATCTGCATGACCAGCGCATCGAAGCGCATGACGACCAGGTTGTTGAACAGGTTGTCGATCGATGGGCAGTCCGCGCCCGCGTACCAGTCGGCGATCTTCTCCGGCGTCGGAAGGTCGCGCGGCGGCGCGGCGGGCTTCGCCGCGGGCTTGGGCTTGGCGGGCGGCTTGGGCGCTTCCGGGGCCGCTGCGGCCTCCGGACTCCGAGCTTCACTGTCACTCATGGTGGGAACTAACTAACACAGCAGCGCCGCCGATGTAAAACCCTCGGGCCTCGTCTCTACCCTAGAATGGCCCCATCCCATGGCCGCCAAGAAGACGATGAAGGGCTTCATCTCGTATGCCCGCGAGAACCGGCGCAGCGTCGACCGGTTGCGCAACAACCTCCGTGCGCTCGAGCGTCGTGGCGAGATCCGCTTCTTCGACGACCACAAGGTCGAGCCCGGAGACGAGTGGGAGGAGACCACGGCCCGTGCGCTGTCGGAGTCCGACGTCATCCTGATCTGCGTGTCGGATCATCTGCTGGGCTCGGAGTTCATCTACCGCACCGAGATGATGGTCGCCTTCGAGAAGCACGACGCCGGAACGGCGCGAGTCATCCCGGTGATCCTCAACTACTGCTGCTGGGAGGACTACGAGGTCGGAGGCCGGGAACTGAGCTCCCTCCAGGCTGTTCCAACCGGAGGCCGGCCGATCCAGGGGTGGCGACCGGTCGAGAAGGGCTATACGGATGCCGCCAGTCAGATCAAGAAGGTGGTTCGGGGGCTGAGGGCCCGGGAACTGTGGGCTCAGGGACCGGGGGCTCAGGAACTGGGGCCGAAGGAAGACGCCGCCAAGGCGCGCGGGAAGAGCGGCCCACGATGATCGGCGGCCGGGCGACCGCCGAGGGGACGGCGCGCTACAGGGAGCGTTTCCCCGCCGCCGGCCAGGCGGGGCACTTCCGGCCGATGGGCGATCTCTGGGTGTCGTCGATCGGGCTCGGCACCTATCTCGGCAACGCCAACGACGTGCTCGACCGGGAATACGAAGAGGCGGTCGTCGAGGCCCTTTCGCTCGGTTGCAACGTCTTCGACTGCGCCATCAACTACCGGCACCAACGCAGCGAGCGTGCGCTGGGCAGGGGACTCGCGCGGGCCTTCGAGACCGGGGTCGCGAGTCGCGACGAGGTGGTCGTCTGCTCGAAAGGGGGCTTTCTCCCCTTCGACGGAGCGCAACCGTCGGATCCGGATCTATATCTGAAGGAGCGCTTCTTCGACACCGGGCTGCTCGAAGCCGACGACCTGGTGGCGGGATGTCACTCTCTCGGCGACACCTTCCTGAAGGATCAACTGGCGACCAGCCGCGGCAACCTGGGGCTCGCCACGATCGACCTCTACTACCTGCACAATCCCGAGATGGCGCTCGAGGAGCTCGAGCGCGACGAGGTGGAGCGGAGGCTCGAGCTGGCTTTCGCCGCGGTCGAGGAGGCTCGTCGGAGTGGAGAGATCGGGCGCTATGGGGTCGCCACCTGGCAGGGTCTGCGCCTGCCGCCGGGATCGCGATCGAGCCTGCAGCTCGGCGAGCTCGCCGGGCTGGCTGGTGAGGGATTCGCGGTGGTCCAGGCGCCGGCCAACCTGGCGATGCCGGAGCTCCTCGCGGTGCCGACGCAGGCGGTCGACGAGGTCGTCGTTCCCCTGGTCGTAGCGGCGCGGCACTTCGGTCTGGCGCTGGTCACCTCCGCGTCCATCCTCCAGGGGAGCCTGAACGCTCTGCCGCCGGATATCGCGGCCGCCTTTCCGGGACTCGACACCGACGCCCAGCGCGCCCTGCAGTTCACCCGGTCGCTACCCGGTGTGACCGTGGCGCTCGTCGGCATGAGCTCGGTCGAGCACGTGCGGGAGAACCTCCAGGTCGCGAGAGTGGCGCCGGCCCCGATGGAGGCGATCCAGGGGCTGTTCGGCTGAGACGCGACGACTCGGTCAGCTTGCCACTCGCGCAGCGCGCTCGTCCGCGACTCCCGGTCCTCCCGTCATCTCGACCGTAGCGGTCGCAGACCGCGGAGTGGAGAGATCACGTCTCGTGGGTGGAGCCGAGACTACCAGTCGGTCGAGGCGGGATCCCTCGGCTCCGCGCTCGTCCGCGAGTCCCGGCCCTCTTGTCATCTCGACCGTAGCGGTCGTAGACCGCGGAGTGGAGAGATCCCTCCTCGTGGGTGGAGCTGGGACAACCGGTCAGCCGAGGCGCTATCCCTCGGCTCCGCTCGCGCAGCGCGCTCGTCCGCGACTCCCGGTCCTCCCGTCATCTCGACCGTAGCGGTCGCAGACCGCGGAGTTGAGAGATCACGTCTCGTGGGTGGAGTCGAGGCTGTCGGTCGGTCGAGGCGGGATCCCTCGGCTCCGCTCGCTTCGCTCGTCTGCACTCGGGATGACAGTTGCTGTCGTCGGCTCGCGCAGCGAGCCGGCTGGTTTGTATGGTGCCGAAGGCCGGACTCGAACCGGCACGGGTGTTTAGCCCACACGGCCCTCAACCGTGCGCGTCTACCAATTTCGCCACTTCGGCACTGAAAAGAACTGCTCGACCGGCCGTCCTACTCGACCTGGTCGTCCTGCCCGCCGTCGTCAGTCTGACCTTCGGTGGCCTCTCCATCCGCGGCTTCGCCCTCGAGGGCTTCGTCCACCGCCTCCTCGGCATCGGCCGCGACCGCTTCGGCTTCCTCGGTGACGGCGGCAGCCGCGTCCTCGGTCACTTCCTCGCCGGTCGCCGCCGCCTCCTCGGCGGCGGGGACATTCGACAGCACCGAGCTCGACTTGCGCGACGAGGTCATGAAGCCGATGGTGATGGTGGTGACGATGAAGGCGACGAAGCCCCATACCGTGAGCTTGTGCAGCAGGCTCACCGCACCGCGGGCACCGAACGCCGCCTGGGTGGCGCCGCCACCGAAGACGGAAAGATCCGCACCCTTGCCCTGCTGGAGAAGCACCACCAGGATCAGGAAGAGACAGACCAGAACGTGAATCGTGTAGAGCAGGTAGATCACTTACAACTCCTTGCCAGCTCGGGGCTTACGCGTAGAAATTCCGTGAGGAGCAAAGCTAACCCCAGCAGCGGATGATATTCAAGAATTTTCCTGGGTCAAGACTTGCGCCCCCGACCAGGAACCCGTCGATGTCCTCGCGGGCGGCCAGGTCGGCGGCGTTGTCGGGATTGACCGACCCTCCGTAGAGGATGCGCTTGCGGCTCGCGACGTCCTCTCCCAGCAGGTCGGCCATGCCTTCGCGCAGGAAGGCGTGGGCCTCCTGGGCGATCTCGGGCGTCGCCGTCTCGCCGGTGCCGATGGCCCAGACGGGCTCGTAGGCAAGGGCGAACCGGTTGGGTCGCGCCGCCAGTGCGGCGCCGAGCTGTCGTCCGAGGACCTCGAAGGTCCGCCCGGCCCGGCGTTCATCGGCAGTCTCGCCGACGCAGATCATCGGGACGAGACCGGCGGCGAGCGCCGCGTCGATCTTGGCCGCCACCAGCTCGTCACTCTCGCCGTGGTCCTGGCGCCTTTCGCTGTGCCCGCACAGCACCCAGGCGCAGCCGGCATCGACGAGCTGCGGTCCCGAGACGTCTCCCGTGTGGGCGCCCTTCGTCTCGGGATGGAGGTCCTGTCCACCGCATTCGGCCCAGCTGCCGGCGAGCGCGCCGGCGACCTGCGCCACCAACGTGAACGGCGGGAAGACGACCACGTCGGCGGCCGGCCCTTCGCCGTCGGAAGGCCAGTCGCCGTCGGCCAGCAGCGCGTCGCAGTAGTCGGCGGCCTCGGCCGCCAGCAGGTGCATCTTCCAGTTGCCGCCGACGATCGGCCTGCGCTCACTCATGCGTTGTCCCCCTGGCGAGGATCTCGATGCCCGGGAGGGTCTTGCCCGCCAGGAGCTCGAGCGAGGCTCCGCCGCCGGTCGACACGTGTCCGATGCGATCGACCACGCCGGCGCGGCGCGCCGCGGCGACGGTCTCGCCGCCACCGATGACGCTGAACGCGCCGGAGTCGGCGACCGCTCGTCCGACGGCGACGGTGCCGGCGTCGAAGGGCGGTTTCTCGAAGACTCCCATCGGGCCGTTCCAGAAGATGGTTCCTGCCGCGCTCAGCACGCCCAGAAGCCTTTCCCGCGTCCGCTCGCCGATATCGACGGCCATCGCGTCGTCGGGGATGGCATCGATCGCGACGGTCGCGGTACGGCTCGGCGAGTCGAGATTGTCGGTCACCACGACATCGGTCGGAAGCACGACCTCGACGTCGTTCTCCGCCGCCGCCTCGAGAAGCGCCGTCGCCATGTCGATCCGCTCGCTCTCGACCAGCGATCGACCCATCGAGTAGCCCTGGGCGGCGAGGAAGGTATTGGCCATTCCGCCGCCGACACCGATCGCGTCGATACGTGGCAGGAGATTCTGGATGGTGTCCATCTTGCCGCTGATCTTGGCGCCGCCGAGAACGGCCACGAAGGGCTCGGCCGGAGCGGAGAGCAGTCCACCGAGAGCCTCGACCTCCTTCACCAGAAGACGGCCGGCGGCTCGACGATCCAGAACCGAGGGGACGCCGACCACCGAGGCGTGCGCCCGGTGCACGGTGCCGAACGCGTCGCAGACGAAGGCGTCGGCGAGCGACGCGAGGGCGGCGGCGAACTCCGGATCGTTGGCCGTCTCCGCGTCGTGGTAGCGCAGGTTCTCGAGAAGACAGATGTCGCCGGGACCCAGCGCCCCCACGGCGGTCCGGGCCGGCTCGCCGACACAGTCTTCGGCGAAACCCACCTCCCGGCCGAGAAGCTCGCTCAGTCTGGCCGCGACCGGTCGCAGACTGTACTCGGGAACGCGCTGACCCTTGGGTCGCCCGCAGTGAGACGCGAGGACGAGTCGGGCTCCGGCCCTGGAGAGCTCGCCCAGGGTCGGCAGGGCGGCTTCGAGACGCGCCGTGTCCGTCACCACACCCCCCTCCAGGGGAACGTTGAAGTCGACCCGGCAGAAAACCGCGACGCCGTGGAGCGCCTCGAGGTTCAGGTCTTCGAGAGACAGCAGGATCGGATCACTCACAGCAGGAACTCCAGGGTGCTTCGGGGGGTCGGTTCTACTCTACGGGGGCCGCGGCTCAGGAACCGCCCAGCCAGGCGGCGAGATCGGCGAGACGCGAAGCATATCCCATCTCGTTGTCGTACCAGGCGACGACGCGCACCATCCGGTCGTCCGTGACCTGGGTCAGCGGCAGGTCGACGATCGCCGAGTGGGTGTCGCCGATGAAGTCGCTCGACACCAGCTCGCTCTCGCTCACGGCCAGGACGCCACGCAGCGCTCCGCCGGCCGCCTGGCGGAAGAGATCGTTCACCGCCTCGACCGAGGTATCGGCGCCGACATCGGCGACCAGGTCGATGAGAGAGACCTGGGCCGCCGGCACCCGGACGGCGAAGCCGGTCAGACGGTCGGCGAGATCGGGAATGACGAGACCGATGGCGGTCGAGGCGCCCGTGGTCGTGGGAAGCATGTTGATCGGGGCGGCGCGGGACCGTCTCGGATCGCTCTGGGGAGCATCGGTCAGCGCCTGTGTGTTGTTGAAGCAGTGAACCGTGTTGAGCATCGCGCGCTCGATCCCGAGCGCCTCGTGGAGCACGTGCGCCACCGCCGCCAGGCAGTTGGTGGTGCACGACGCGTTGCTGATCAGGCGGTGCCGTGAGGGGTCGAGCCGAAGATGGTTGACGCCGTAGCAGACGGTGATCTCGGCGTCCGCGGCGTTCGAGGAGAGGATCACGTGCTCGACACCGTCACCGAGGTGCGCGGTGGCGGCGCGGGCTCCGCCGGGAGCGCGCCCCATCGATCCGGTCGCTTCGACGACGATCCGGGCTCCGTGCGCGCTCCACGGGGTCCTGCCGGGCTCGGTCTCGCCGTAGAGCGGAACGGTCTCGCCGTCGATCACCAGGTGGTCGCCCTCGGCGGAGACCTCGCCGGGGAAGGGTCCGAGGTAGGTATCGCGCGCGATCGTCCGGGCGAGCTGCTCGGCGGGCGCGAGATCGTTGACCGCGACCAGACGCAGATCGTCGCGCTCGGCGATCCGCCGGATGAGGGCTCGGCCGATCCGACCGACGCCGTTGATGGCCAGGGGCATCGACATGCGTGCGGAGTGTACGTGCTCGATCCGGCCGTTTTCAAACCCGGGCGTCGCCGACTCGGGAGGGCCGCGTCTTCGTGGTCTAAACTGGTCGAGGAGCCGATCGATGAGCGTCCCCGAGTCCCGCGCCCGCCCGATCGTTTCCCGTCGTCCCGTCGTTCTGGGCATCGAGAGCTCCTGCGACGACACCGCCTGCGCCCTGCTCGACGGGGAGGGCGCCATCCTCGCCTCCGTGGTGTCGAGTCAGATCGCCGCTCACCGGCCCTACGGCGGCGTGGTGCCGGAGATCGCCTCGCGCGAGCACCTGCGCAACTGGCCGCCGGTGAGCCGGGAAGCGCTCGACCGGACCGGTCTCGAGATGGCCGACGTCGATCTGGTGGCCGCGACCAGCGGCCCGGGGCTGGTGGGCTCGCTGCTGGTCGGCCTGACGCTGGGGCGGGCGATCGCCTACGGCCTCGGCCGTCCCTTCCAGGCCGTCCACCACATCGAGGGGCACCTCTATTCGCCCTTCCTCGATGCCGACGGCACCGCCGCCGACGAGGTGCCGGAGCGATTCGTCGGACTCGTGGTCTCGGGTGGGCACACCAACCTGCTACGGGTCGAGGGGGGCGAGGTCACGACGATCGCCGAGACCCGCGACGACGCCATCGGCGAGGCCTTCGACAAGGTCGGCAAGCGGGTCGGTCTGGCCTATCCGCAGGGACCGCGGGTCGACGCGCTGGCGGACCAGGGCGATCCGAAGCGCTATCCGCTGCCCGTGCCCCACTGCGGCGGCTCGCTCGACTTCTCCTATTCGGGTCTCAAGACACAGACCCTGGTGACGCTCGAGACGATCTGTCGCGATGAGGGCCTCGAGCTGCCGGTCGCGGACACGCCCGAAGAGCCGGTGCCGCAGCCCCTCGTCGATCTGCTCGCCAGCTTCCGTGCCGCGGCGGTGCGACAGATCGTCCGCCGGCTCGAGCGCCTCGCCGAGCGCGAGCCGGTCGAGCTGCTGGCGGTCTCCGGGGGTGTCGCCGCCAACCGCCTGCTGCGCGCGGAGCTCGAGCGCTGGGCGCCGCTCGCCGGCGTACCGCTGCGGCTCGTACCGATGGCCTTCTGCGGCGACAACGCGGCGATGATCGCCCACGCGGCGCTGCTGCGCCATCGACGCGGTGAGAGCGACGACCCGCTGACCGTTGAGGCCGCCAGCCGTATCCCGTTCTGAGCCGCGGGCACCTCCGGAGCGGGCGATACAAGCCGGGCTGCGGCATTGTGCGAGATGATCGGCACCATGGAGATCGCGAGCGCCGAGGGATTCGTACCGTACTGGAGGAACATCCGTCGCCGGACGCTGCGGGTCGCCGAGTGCGTGCCCGAGGAGCGGTTCGACTGGCGACCGGGCGAGGGGAAGTTCAGCTTCGCCGACATCCTGCGCCATCTGGGGGCGATCGAACGCTACATGTTCGCCGAGAACGTGCAGGGCGAGCCGAGCCGCTATCCCGGGCACGGACCGGAGTTGGCCGAGGGATCGCGGGAGGTGATGGCCTTCGTCGAGCGCATGCACGCCGAGTCGATCGAGATCTTCTCGGGGCTCTCCACCGAGCAGCTCCGGACTCGGTGCGTGACGCCGGCGGGGATCGAGATCACCGCGTGGAAGTGGCTGCGCGCCATGGTCGAGCACGAGGTGCACCATCGGGGACAGATCTACGTCTATCTGGGCGAGCTCGACATTCCGACGCCGCCGCTCTACGGGCTGACCGCCGAAGAGGTGCTCGAGAACTCCCTGCCTGGCTCCGAGTAGGTCGAGGAGCGTCATCGGCGGGACGGAATCTCGAATCCGTCCGATCCCGTAGCATGTCGTGATGGCCAGGAAGATCGGTCTGCTCGCTCTCGTCGTCGTCGGCGGACTGGCGCTCCTCGCCCGCCCGAGCTCCGACGGCTTCCACCTGGGGGGCATCCAGGTGAACGAGCCCGACCACGCCCACTGGATGGAGCGGCTCGACGACGTCGGCATGAACACCGTCGCCGTCACTGTCTACGCCAAGCAGGGCGACTGGGACTCCTCGAACCTCTGGTGGGAGGCGGAGGAGCCCTGGGTGGTGGCGGAGATGCGAGCGGCCGACGAAGCGGGCCTCGACGTTGCCCTGGTCCTGCGAGTGGCGCTCGATCACGCCTTCGAGCGCAACAAGTTCTTCTGGCACGGCATGATCATGCCGCGGAACGAAGCGGAGCTCGAGGAGTGGCTGCGGCGCTACCGTGAGTTCGCGCTCGAATGGGCGACGATCGCGGAGGCCGAAGGTGTCGACATCCTGGCGATCGGCAGCGAGCTCAACACCATGACCTCGACGGTGCGGATCGAAGAGCTTCCGGTGCTCGAGGAGTACTGGTCGAATGAAGAGAAGGTCGATCGCGAGCACACCCGCCTCGAGCGGCACGGCGAAGCCATCGATCCGCGCCATCTGTCGGTGCGTGGCTTCGACAACTCGGCCTCCCTGGGCGAGCATCTCGACGAAGAGGCGGCGGCCCACGCTGTCTGGGCGCGTCAGACCAGCTTCCTCGAGCACACCGACCACGTCGAGCGGATCAACGCCCGGCGGGCACGACTCGAGGCCTTCTGGCTCGAGCTCATCGCCGAGGTGCGGACGGTCTTCCACGGCGAGCTGACCTACGCCGCCAACTTCGACCAGTTCGAGCTGGTGTCCTTCTGGGGACCGCTCGACCACATCTCGATCAACGCCTACTTCCCGCTCCGCAAGCACTACCAGCCGGGAGTGGACCCTGCCGAGCTCTACCCGGTCTTCCTGGCACGCTGGCAGGCGATCCTGCGCTCGGTCCAGCAGCTCGCCATCGACAATAGCTGGGGCGAGAAGCCGATCCTCTTCACCGAGCTCGGCTACGTCTACCGCTCGAACTCGACCATCGAGCCCTGGGCGGCGAGCGGTTTTTCGGTGCTCGCCTCCGCCGAGGGCGAGAAGCTGGTCATCTGGGAAGACGAGCCGATCGAGCTCGAGGAGCGCGCCACCGCGGTGAGGGCGCTCCACGACGCCAACCGGGCCGTCGGCGAGCCGCTAGCGGGCATCCTCTACTGGAAACTGTCGACCCAGCCCTACCACTTCGACGACGAGCCGTTCGTGCTGATCATCCACGAGGACGCCTACGATCCGCTGCTCGGGGAGCTGCAGCGCTTCCGGCGGTGGGATCCGTTGGGAGAGATGAAGCGGCGACTCGGGCTCTCGCCGTTCTAGGTCCATTCGTCTCGATCCGTGCGAACGATCTCCTCCTTGTCATCTCGACCGGAGGTGAGCGCAGCGAGCTTGAGTGGAGATGTCCCACCTCGTCGGGGGATCTCTCCGCTACGGCTCGCTTCGCTCACCTCCGGTCGAGATGACATGGGATATGGCCAGCACCCGGCTCGCACCGGTCCGGGTGGCAAGGGGTCAGGGCAGTTTCCTGACGACCGTGAACACAGCCCCGTCCCTTCCGATCGTGTGCACGACCGGAGCCCTCGGAAACGTCCGGTCGGTGCCGAGGCGGGTGGTGCCGATGAAGTAGTCGGCGATACCCGGTTGACGCGCGTCGGGCGGTAGGGTCGCCAGCGGGATCAGCTCGACGCCTTCGTCCGCGTAGTCGGCGACCCAGGTCATCACCGGTACGCCCGCGGCCAGGATCACCCGTGTGGGTCGGCCGTCGGCCTCGTCGTTGATCCACTCGACGGCCTCTTTGTAGCTGGTCATCGCATAGTCGGTCCAGTAGCCGTCGGCCGCTCCGCCGGTCCCGCCGACGAGGGCGTTGTAGTAGGCGAGTTGGTACGGATGCAACCGCACCATCTCCCGTACCGGCAGCAGGAGGGTCACCGCCAGTGCCACCGCCGTCGTGATCCGGTTCTCCGGCGAGGCCTCGGCGCGGATCCCGGCGGCGCCAAAGCCGGCGAGAATCCCCACCGCGGGCCAGAGGAAGAGGAAGTGACGCATCCCGCCGTAGACGTTGGGCGTGAAGAGGGCGAAGAGAGCGAGCGGCACGAAGAGCCAGACGAGGGTCAGCGCCAGCATGCGGGCGCGGGCCGAGCCGGGATCGCGGATGAGCGTGCGAAGACCCAGAAGGAGGCCGACGAGAGCGAGCAGCAGGGTGCCGAGCGGCGTGCCGATCGCCAGGTACTTCGGCAGGTAGTACCAGGGAAGCTGGTCGCTGTGCCAGGTCGTCCCTTCGAAGAGGACCGGCATGGTCGTCGGGAAGCGGGTCGCGACGCGCATCGCCTCGAGCGGGTGCGCCAGAGGAGCCTCGTGAGCCCATGGCCATGGGAGCACCATGACCACCCAGGCGACGATCGGCACCAGGGCGATTCTGCCGAGCGACATCCCGATACCGGGACGGTTCCCATCGGGCCGAGGCTCGCCCGTGTCCCAGCGCGAACCGAGCCAGCCGATCCCCGCCGCCGCGACCAGGAAGACCAGGAGGATAGGAAAGCCCCCCGGCCGGACGCAGAGCGTCAGACCCAGCGTGGCGCCACAGGCGAGGACCTGCTTCCATCTCCAGTCCGGCTCGCGTGCGACCCAGCCGAGCGCGAGCATGAACCAGAGCACCGCCAGCGCGAAGGGCATGTCCTTCGAGTTGTTGAACCAGTGGGCGAAGAAGCGGGGGAGGGTCAGGACCGCGAGGAGGGCGAACGCTGCGGCGCCGGGAAGGGCGAAGCCCCGGGCGAAGCGCCATACCGCCGGGATCGTCAACAGCGAGAGGAGTCCGAGCAACAGGTGGCGGGTCTCGTACTTGCCGGGCGAGCTCGTGTCGTAGACGAGAGCGGGCAGCATCTCGACCAGCGGCCCGTAGAAGCGCAGGTTGAGGAACTCGTTGCACGAGGTGTCCGTACCGCCCGTGGCGAAGTAGCCGAGCGCCAGCTCGCCGTAGGTCGCCTGCACTCCCTCGTCCGGCGTCGGACCGTAGTCCGGATAGGTGGCGACGACCACTGCCAGGCCGATCGCCAGCAGCAGCCACGGCAGGAGACGGCCGCGATCGGCCGTCGAGGGGGCGGTCGGGCTCTGGTCGGTCACCCGGCGCGAATCAGTGGTCGGTGTGCGATTCGGCGTCGTCGGGCGAGCCAGTCTCACCCGGGACGCCCGTCTCACTCGAGGTACCAGTGGTGCTCGGTGGGTTGGCGTCTTCGAAGACCATCTCGGTTTCGGGTGGCAGGGTCTCGGCGCGGATCACGGTCGCCAGATCGTCCGAAGACCAGTCGACGCGCAGGTCGAACTCGACGACGTCGCCGACGGCCAGATCATCGCCGACGCCGTCGGCGATGACGAACGACATGGTCATGGCATCCATGCCGATGACGGAGCCGTCGGCACCGACGAAGTCGTCGATCGCCTCGTGGGCTATCCGGATCTCGCCGCCGTTGTCCGCCGGCAGGGTCACGACCCTGCCCTTGAGCGTGTAGGTCGCGGCCGGCCCCTCGGTCCCGGGCGGCCCCTCGGTCCCGGGCGGCCCGTCGGCTTCGGGCGCGCCACCGCAGGCGACCAGTACGGCGAGAACCGGCAGCAGACGGTGCGACGCCCTAGCCATCGAGAGTCTCGTGCAGGAAGGCCAGGGTCCGCTCCCAGGCGGCAAGCGCCGCCTCTTCGTTGAAGCGCGTTCCGGAAGGGTTCGCGAAGGCGTGGGCGGCACCGTCGTAGATGAACACGCCGGCCGATTTCCCGACCGTCTCGAGCGCGGCCTCGAACTGGCGCACGCCGTCGAGCGGGATCCCCGAGTCCTCGGCGCCGAAGTGTCCCATCACCGGAGCCGTGAGGCTCGCCAGCTCTTCCGGATCGGTGGTCACCCAGCCGTAGTAGACGACCGAGGCGTCGATCTCGTCGCCGAGCAGCAGCGCGGTGCCGAGAGACCAGCCACCGCCGAAGCACCAGCCGATCACTCCGACGCGCTCGACGCCCAGCTCGTCGGCCAGCCAGCGCCTGGCCTGCCGGAGGTTCTCCTGCAACGGCTCGCGACTCTGTCCGGCCTTCTGCATCAGACTCCGCGCCTGTGCCGGATCGCTGGCCGACTCGCCCTCGTAGAGATCGACCGCCAGGGCCGCCCAGCCCTCGGCGGCGAAGAGGTTCGCCATCGAGCGGATGTTGTCGTTGAGGCCCCACCACTCGTGGATGACGATCATCGCCGCCTTCGGCTCGCCGCTCGCCGGTCGGGCCAGGTAGCCCTCGATCGTGGTGCCGTCGAGCTCGGCGTACTGGACCGTCTGGCTGTCGACGGACTCTCCGGTGGCTCCCTCGAGCGCCATCGAGCTGGGTAACGGAAGATCGCCGGCGTGCTCGTGCGACATGCGTTCCAGGAAGTCCTCCTCGGTCGGTGTCGTGGCGAGCGCCAGGAGGGTGATCACGGTGGAGAGGATATTCATGGTCGGGTCTCCATTCTGGGGTGTGCGGTGCGGGACAGAGTCTACCGGAGGGCAACCGGCCTCCTGTCGGTTCGGGTTGCCCTGTCGGTCTGTGTTGTCCAATCGGTCTGGGGTGAGGGTCGCGTCCCGGTGTCGACCCTCAACCGAGAGCGGCTTCGAGCGCGGCCGTCACCGTCGGGTGACGGAAGAGGAAGCCGTCCTCCTCGAGCGCCGCCGGAGCGACCCGTTGGGAACCGAGCAGCGCCTCTTCGCCCATCTGTCCGAAGAGCGCCCTCACGGCGAAGGCCGGAACGGGGAGGATCGTCGGGCGGCGCAGGGTGGAGCCGAGGGCGCGGGTGAACTCGCGATTCGTCACCGGCTTCGGGCCGGTCAGGTTGACGGCTCCCGAAAGCATCGACGAGTCGAGCAGATGGAGGATGGCGCCGACTTCGTCCTCGATCGAGATCCAGCTCATGTACTGCTCGCCCGATCCGAGAACGCCTCCGAGGCCGAGGCGAAACGGTTGCAGCATCTTCGCCAGCGCGCCGCCGGACCTCGACAGGACGATGCCGGTGCGCAGTGTGAAGACCCGATCGGCCCAGGCCTTCGCGGCGGATGCCTCGGACTCCCAGGCGACACTCAGATCGGCTAGGAATCCGGAGCCTCGCTCGCTCGCTTCGGTGAGGATCTCGTCGCCGCGCTCGCCGTAGACACCGATGGCCGACGCGGACAGAAACCGGCGTGGCGGATGATCGAGCTCGCCGAGGGCGCCGATCAGCGATCGTGTGCCGACGACGCGGCTGTCGACGAGGACCTCCTTGCGTGCCGCGCTCCAGCGCTTGTCGGCGATTCCAGCCCCGGCCAGGTGGATCACCGCGTCGAGCCCCTCGAGCGCGGCGGCCTCGGCGATTCCGGAGTCGGGATCCCAGAGGACCTCGGTCGGCGAATCGCCGCCGGAGCGGATAAGACGGAGGACCTGATGGCCGCGGCCAACGAGTGCGGCGTCGAGAGCGCTGCCGATGAGTCCGGAGGACCCGGAGATGGCGAATCGCATGGCCTGACTTCCGTAGTGAGACTGGGGTCCCGAAGTGAGACTGGGGTCCCGCAGTGGCTCAGAGAACTATCGTAGCAACGGCGACTCGGGACCGAACGACTCGCTGAGCGTCACCAGGAAGAGGTCGGTGCGCTCGGGATCTCCGACCGGGGTGATGGTGGTCAGGACGCGTTCGCCGCTCGGCGACCATGCGCTCGGGCCGACCATCACCTGGCCGATGTACTCGTTCGACAGCGGGTCGTTGAAACCTGTCAGCCGCCGCGTCCAGGCACCGTCGACGGCGCCGATCCACAGATCCGTCTCGACGACGGCGACGCGGTCGTCGCGCGCCAGCGGCCGCTCGGGAAAGCGCAGTCCCTGGCTGGAGGACCAGACGGCGACGGCCCCGTTGGGCGAGAGGGCCGGAAAGCGGTCCCAGCGAGCGACGTCCTTGGTCAGCTGGCGGACGTCGTCGCCCTCGAGTGCCGCGGTGTAGAGGTCGAGTCCATCGATCGGCTGGCCTTCGAGCAGGTTGGCGGCGAACAGGAGTGCCCGGTCGTCCGGCGTGAAGGAGGCGACCTCGTAGAAGGCGCGATGCTCACCCGGCGCGACTTTTCGAACGTCGCGCACGCGGGCGACGCCCCGCTGTGAGCTGAAGTTGCCGATCCGCATCACCCAGTCTCCCCAGGTACCTCCCGAGGCGACACGCTCGCCCCAGGCGAGGCGGTCGCCCTCGAAGGAGAAACGAGGCGAGTGGACGGGCAGGGCGTTCTCTTGCTGGCCCGAGAGCTGCCAGACGTTCTTGCCCTCGATCGACACCACCCAGATCGCGCTGCCGAGGTTGCGGCCCGGAACGGCGAGAAACGCGTAGGGCTCGCCCTTGAACTTGTAGGGCCGCTCCGACTGGAAGACGAGGAACCGTCCGGAGGGGTGCCAGGCCGCATTGCCGGCGTGGAGCTTGCGGAACTGGGGCAGGTCGCAGGTCAGACAGCGGTCGAAGGCGTTGTCTGGCTTGGCGATGTAGAGATCGTTGTAGCCGTCGGGGCCGCGCTTGTCGAAAGCGATCCAGTCGTCCTGCTGCGCCCAGGCGGGTCGCGCGCCGCCGGGAACGTGGAAGGAGACCTGCTCGGCGAGTCGGTCGCCGGTCACGGGAACCGAGCCGGGGCCCTGGGGTGCGGCGGTGAGGGCGCCCGCGAGAAGCAGCGCCCAGGCGGCGAGCGCGCCGCTACGGACGGAGCGCGTCCCTCGGTCGGTCGGAGGATGCGCGGGCCGGACCTCCACCGCCCTGCCGCGACCGCGATCCGTCCGGTCCCGAATTGTCCGCTCGCTCATGCGCGCAGCTCTACGCAAGAACCGGGCCGCAACGGGTCGTCACGAGGGGCCCGAGATTTCGGGCATCGAAGACGCGTCCTCCGCCTCCGCTCCCGCCGTAGTTCGGGGCGGCCGGATCTCGACCCCGGCCGCGGAGATGACCTTGCTCCCGCTCTCGACGTCCTCGGTCACCACGGCATTGACACCGATGAGGACGCCGTCGCCGACGGTGATACCACCGATCAGCTTCGCACCGGCGCCGATCACCACGTCGTCACCCACGGTGGGCATCTGGGCGATGCGATCGGTCGTCGGCGCGCCGAGAGTGACCTGGTGCATGAGCAACGCTCCCGAACCGATCCGTGTCACGTTGCCGACCACGATCCCGACCCCGTGACTGATCATCAGCCCGGGACCGATCCGCGCCTCCGGGGCGATGTCGACTCCGGTGAGAAACAGGTTGAAGCGGGCCGTCAGCGGCCCGAGGACCGGTATCCGGTTCCTCTTGAAGAAGCTGGCGATGCGATGGAGCACCACCGCCTGGTAGCCGTTCTCGAAGAGCAACGACTCGAGCACGTACCAGGGGAAGCTCTTCTTCTTGATGGTGCGCAGCCGTCGGGTGTCCGCGGCGATATTGGACATCGTGCGGAAATGCTAGCAGTCCGCGGCCCTCCGTCACCGCCGTATACTGCCTCGCTGACGCCATGGGGTACTTCGAACTGCTCATCGCGGTCCTCGCGACCGTAATGCTGTTCCTCTACGGCCTGCAGAGCTTCAGCCAGGAGATCCAGGGGCTCGGCCGGGATCGGCTGCAGAGTGCGCTGGCCACGCTGACCGGCAATCGCTTCTCCGGATTCCTTCTCGGAGCCGGTTTCACCGCGCTCGTTCAGTCGAGCAGCGCGGTGACGGCGTTGACGGTGGCCCTGGTCGACGCGGGGAGCATCACCTTCGCCAACAGTCTGGCGGTGCTCGTCGGGGCCAACGTCGGCACCACCGCGACGGCCTGGCTGGTGAGCTTCGAGCTCACCGGAATCGGTCCCGTCTTCATCGTCCTCGGAGGACTGCTGACGGTTCTGCCAGGACCGCTGCGGGTGGCGGGAAAGAGCGTCTTCTACTTCGGCTTCATCTTCTTCGCCCTCGACCTGATCGGCAGCTCACTCGAGCCGATCAAGCAGGACGAGCGGCTGCTCGGGCTGCTCGCGGGGACGAGCGTGCCCGCCGTGGGCGCTCTGACGGGGGCCGTGTTGACGGCGCTGGTCCAGTCGAGCAGCGTCACCACGGGCCTGGCGATCCTGCTCGTGCAGCAGGGAGCGATCGACGTTCAGGGAGCCGTGGCGATCATCATCGGCGCCAACGCGGGTACGACCGTGACCGGTCTGATCGCCAGCATTCCGATGAAGCCCGCCGCGAAGCGGACCGCCGTCGCCAACTTGATCTTCAACTTCGCCGGAGTTCTCGTTTTCATTCCGCTCGTCGGACCTCTGGCGAGCGCGGTCTCGTCCATCGCCGACGAGCCCGCGATCGCCGTGGCACTGGCCCACCTCGTCTTCAACGTGGGCGTGGCCCTGCTGGCCCTCCCGTGCCTCGACCCGATGGCACGGTGGCTCGATCCGGGCCGCAAGACCGCCGCGAGCCTCTAGGGGACTCCGGGGGCGCCCCGGATCGGAGGCCGAGGGCTCGACGGCGAAGTCGACCAGCACAGCGCCGGTGGCGGCGGAGGTCGAGCGCAGCACCTCGTTGAGCGTCTCCACCCGGGTCGCCAGCAGGCGCCCGAGCA
The DNA here is from genome assembly GCA_965223875.1 of Candidatus Multivoradales bacterium. GTDB lineage: Bacteria > Acidobacteriota > Thermoanaerobaculia > Multivoradales > JAHEKO01 > CBDCXS01. The sequence continues at coordinate 3,011,055 of OZ245024.1, forward strand.
GCATCACCGGACCGAGGTCGGGCAGGGTGAACCCGAGCACGGTGGCACCGGCCTCGATCAATCGTCGCTGCATGAGCTCGAGATCGGCGGCGACGCTCTCGGCGGCGACGCTCTCGGCGTCGAACTCGCGGGCCACGGCGTCGTTGGTCCCGGCTGTCGCCGATCGTCACGTAGCGCCCGAGGCGCGGCGGCCCGGAGCCCAAGGATCTATTCGGGGTGTGACTGCCAGAGGACGTGAATGATCTTCCACTCGCCGTCGAACTTGCCGAGCTGCATGTAGTCGATGCCCCAGAAGGCGGTCAGCTTGACGCTCGCCGTGGCGTCGAGCATGTCGAGGATCTCGATGCTGTGCTCGGGATTCTCGGGCACGTAGCCCTTGTCCTTGAAGGTCGCGGCGAGCTCGCGCAGCTCGTCGAACGTCATCGGAGCGAGCTGGTATCCGGCTCCCGGAGCCTGGCGGTAGAAGCCGATCTTCGCCAGATCGGTGTGTACGCCTCGCTCGATGAGCTCGGGCTTGCCCTGCTCGACGGCTTCCACGTAGTCCATGACGGCGCGCTCGACGGCATCACGATCGTCGGCGCCGGCGGCGCTCGGCGCGACGAGGCAGAGGGTGAGTAGAACAAGGCTGGTCAGGGTCGAAGCTCGGCGGATCATGGTGTCGTCTCCTTGGCAGAGGGGGTTCGCGAGTCGCGGGTGAGGTCGATTCGGAAGGGGAGAGTATCGAATGATGCCCGCGCCGCGTCTTGGAGAACGGGCGGAGTCGGCGGTACAATGGCGTCACACCTCGAAGGGCACAGCTGGGGAGACCCGGTCTCGCAAAGTCACGGATCCGTCCGGGAGGACCGCCGGGCCGCCGAGGAGAAGGAGACTCTTTTCATGGCTGAGCGGCAGCGATCGCCGCGCCGGGCCGTGCGGCTTCCCGCTCGGTTCAGGCGTCGCGAGGAACAGGGAAAGCAGTTCGTGGGCTACACCACGAACGTCTCGGACAAGGGTGTCTTCGTCGCCACGCGCAAGCCGCTCCCGCCGGGCGCCAGGATCGAGCTCGAGATCGAGCGATCCGAGCGAGACGTGACGCTGGACGCTGTGGTCGTCCATGCGTCGATCTACCCGCCGCAGTACGCTCATCTGTTCACGTCGGGCATGGGAGTGCGCTTCCACCGACCGGAGCGGCCGGAGGTTCGGGAGATCGCCGCTCTGGATGTGGCTCTCGCCGACGCCGGCGGACGCAGAGGCGGACCCGGCCTTCCGGATTTCTGACGCCGCGTCCGACGTGGTCGGAAGTCGGAGGGCGGAGGTAGGGGGTCGGAGGCAGGGACTGGGGCGCGGGGGTGCACCGGCAATTCTCTAGCGGAACCCCTCGATGAGCACCGCGTCGCTCAGGTACTCGCCCTTGACCACGACGAGCCACTCTCCGTCGGGGCTCCAGGCCACGTCGCGGATGTAGCCCTCCAGCCCGTGATCGAAGTCGGTCAGCTGAATCCAGTCCGAACCGTCCGCGGGCAGGTGCCACAGGTTGGTCACCGCGTCCAGATACTGGTGGGCGGTGAATCCGTTGCCGTCCGGGCTGAAGGCGGCGAAGGCACCGTCGGCGTCGTGAATCCGGCCGACCGGGAGTCCGCCCAGGGGCTCGCCCTGCGGCGAGATCAGCTCGACGTACTGGGATCCGATGCCGTCGGCGTCGGTGCGAAAGCCGATGTAGGCGAGTGTCGAGCCGTCGCGGCTCACGAACGGTCCGCCGTTGAGGTGGTCGGCCAGGCGCCGGGGCTCGCCGTCCGGCAGCGGGTGCACCCACAGCTCGCCGTCGTCGATGTCCACGGCGATCCATGAAGCGTCCGGGGCGACGGCTGTTCCCCAGACGTTGGTCGCCGAGTCGACGAGACGCTCGATCATGCGGCCGGTCACGGGGTCCAGGCTCCAGAGCTCCCGCGAGCGTTCGGCCGAAGTCCGGCGGATGGCGAGCAGGAGCGACCCGTCCGCCGAAATCTCGGGCTCGTACCAGTTGTCCTCCCGGGTCAGTTGAATCGCGGTGCCGCCGTCGAGGGAGGTCCTCCAGATGTGCGAGCCCGACTTGTCGAAACGCTGGAAGAACACCGCTCCCTCGGGTCCCACGGCGACCGCACCGATGTAGTCACGTCGGTTGGAGGTCAGGGGCCGAAGGTCGTTCGGATCCTCGGTTGGGGCGACCCAGAGTCGGCTTCTCGAGGTCTCATGGCGCGAGGCGATCGTCATTCCGTCGGCGGTCACGGTGACGCTTTCGTAGCTGCTCAGGCCGGTGGTCAAGCGTCGTGTCGACCCGCTAGACAGCTCCAGGAGCCAGATCTGGGCGGGCTCCACGTCGGCACGCCCGATGTACACCAGACCCGAGCCATCGGGAATCCAGGCGATCGCGTCGATGTCGGTCATCGGCTCGGGGAGGCTCATCGCGTCCTCCAGCCGGCCGGTCTCGACATCGACGCTCATCACCGTCTCGGCCACTCCGCCGCGGATGTCCTGGATCGCCATGATTCTCGACCCGTCGGGCGCCCAGGCCGGTGCCTGGAGCTCGAACCAGTCGGGTCGCTCGGTCTGGGTCAGGAGCCTTTCGTCGCTGCCGTCTGCCGCGGCGACCATCAGGTTGGTCAATCCGGACTGCGGCACGCCGCGCAGAAAAGCCATTCGCTGCCCGTCCGGCGAGAAGCTCGGCGCGCTGTCGATGTCGAAGAGCAGGCGCTTCGGCTCTCCGCCGAGAACCGGGACCTGGAAGGCCGACGAGTAACTGTGCTTCTCGGGGTCGTTGCGTACGAACACCAGGTAGTTGCCGTCGGGCGTGAAGGTGACACCCCTCAGGTCGAGCTGGTCCTCGGGAGCGACGATCTCGACGGAGCTGCCGGTGGCGAGGTGGGTGATCCAGAGACCTGTCCCGTCCGGTTGCCAGCGCGCCTGCGCCAGGTAGTCTCCATCCGGAGAGATCGCCACCAGACCGACGTCGGACGTGGTGGTGAGCTCGCTGATGCGCAGCGCCGCCGGAGCGACGGGCGTCGCGGGCGAGTCCGTCGGTCGCGAACCGACATCTCGTCCGATCCACCAGACCGTCGCGACAACGGCGAGCGCCGCGAGAGCGGCCAGCCAGAGCGGTGGTCGGCGCTCTCGCGGTCGAGGCGCCGCGGCGGCGACCGCACCGGAGACCTCCGACGAGGAGACCGGTGCCAGGCTGTCGAACTCCTCGACCAGGTCATCGAGCGCCAGCGCCAGGTCCTTCATCGACTGGAAGCGCCGCTCGGGGTCTTTGGCGAGGCACCGCTTGACGAGGCGCCGGAGAGCACCGGGAACCTCGGGATTGAGCGCCTCCATCGGCTGGGGCTCGTCGCGGAGAATGCGATGCATCACCTCGACGGACGATTCGGCGATGAAGGGGCGTCGTCGCGTCGCCGCCTCGTAGAGGAGGCAGCCGAAGGCGAAGATGTCGGTGCGATGGTCGGCCGCGCGGCCCTGGACCTGCTCGGGTGCCATGTAGCCCACCGTCCCGAGCACCGCGCCCTCCTGGGTCGCTTCGTCCTGGATCGCTTCGTTCTGGATCGTAGGAGCGCTGGTCAGGTTCTGTTCGGGATCGATACCGGCGTCTAGCTTGGCGAGGCCGAAGTCGAGCACCTTGGCGTAGCCGTCGCGCGTCACCATGACGTTGTCGGGCTTGAGGTCGCGGTGGACGACGCCGGCCTCGTGGGCGCGGGCCACGCCGTCCGCCGCCTGTGACAGGTGCCGGAGCAGCTTCTTGAGCGGCACCCGCTCGTCGTGGATGAGCCGCCTCAGGGTCGCCCCGTCGATCAGCTCCATGGCGATGAAGTGGACGTCGAGGTCGTCGCCGGGCTCCTCGCCCACCTCGACCCGGTCGCGACCGATCTCGTAGATCGTCACGATGTGCGGGTGGGCCAGGGCCGAGGCCGACTTCGCCTCGCGCGCGAACCGTTCCAGACGCGCGCGATCGCCGACGCGGTCGGGCGGTAGGACCTTGAGCGCGACCGGACGCTCGAGGCGCGTGTCCCAGGCACGGTACACGGCCCCCATGCCTCCTCTTCCGAGAAGGCCTTCGATCCTGAAGTGGGCTACCACCAGGCCGTTCGGCAGCGCTTCGCTCACGATGTCGGGAGAGCCTAGCAGAGCGGTTTACAATCCCCTCGCGTCGGGCGTGCGGCGGTGCCCGGGCGTGGAGACGGAGGACGGCATGGAGTATCGACTCGATGAAGCGGTTCAGGTGCTGGCGAGGACGCCGTGGGTTCTGACGGCGATGCTCGACGGACTCGACGAGGTGTGGACCGAGGCGGACGAGGGACCCGACACCTTCAGCCCGTACGAGATCGTCGGACACCTTCTCCACGGCGAGCGGACTGACTGGATGCCCCGGGCTCGCATCATTCTCGAGGGTCGAGAGGGAACCTTCGAGCCCTACGATCGCTTCGCCCAACGCAAGGAGAGCAAGGGAAGGAGCCTCAGCGAATTGCTCGTCGAGTTCTCTGAAGCGCGACAGGAGAATCTGCACGATCTCCAGGCGCTGGGTCTCCAGAAGCCGGGTCCCCAGAAGCCGGGTCTCGAGGAGAGTCGCTTCGAGCTCCGGGGAGTTCATCCCGCCCTCGGTAGAGTGACGCTGCGGCAGCTGCTCTCCGCCTGGGTGGCGCACGACCTGGGTCACCTCGCCCAGGCCGCGCGCGTCATGGCGAAGCGGTACCGCGAAGAGGTCGGGCCGTGGCTGGGACATCTGCCGGTGCTGTCGGACCGTGAGCCATAGAGACGGCGGGTCACCATGCCGACCATGAAGGTCACCGTCTGTCAGTTGCACGAGGCACCGGACGGGCTCGAGGGCGACTGGCCGCTCCTCGTCGAGCACGTCCGGGAGCAGGCCAGTGATGTGGTCCTGCTGCCCGAGATGCCTTTCCACCCGTGGCTGGCGCGGCACCGCGTGGCCGATCCGCTCGCCTGGGAAGAGGCGGTGGCGGTGCATCAGTGCTGGGAGGAGCGCCTGGACGAGCTGGCGCCGGCCGTGGTGCTCGGCACGCGACCGGTCGTCGAGGCGGGTGAGCGATTCAACGAGGGCTTCGTCGGGGGGAGCGGAGCCCCTTGCGTTGGCGTTCACCGCAAGTACTACCTTCCCGACGAGGAGATGTTCTGGGAGGCCTCCTGGTACGGACGTGGTGAAGAGCGCTTCGATACATTCGAGGCTGCGGGGGCCGTCGCCGGCTATCTCATCTGCACGGAGATGTGGTTCACCGAGCACGCCCGGGCCTACGGCCGCGCCGGCGCCCACCTGCTGGCCGCGCCCCGCGCCACCCCGGGATCGACGGCGGAGAAGTGGATCGCGGGAGGCCGCGCGGCGGCGGTGGTCTCCGGCGCCTGGTGCCTGTCGTCGAACCGCGGTGGCCTCGACCGGGAGGGCACCGTGTGGGCCGGCGCCGGATGGATCATCGAGCCAGAAGAGGGCGAGGTCCTGGCGATCACCTCGGAGAACGAGCCCTTCATGACGCGCGAGATCGATCTCGGACGCGCCGACAGCGCCAAAGCGAGCTATCCTCGCTACGTCGTGGAGTGAACCACCGCGAGCCTGGGCGCTCGATCTCTCCACGGCGGGAATCCACCGGGGCGCCGGGTACGTAATCGGAGGCGACCCCGAGAGGTCGACAACGGAGACAAAGGAGACGGTATGAACAGGAATCTGACGACAATGGCTCTCGCCGCCGGCATGCTCGTGGCGAGCCTCGCGGCGGCCGAGCGTGGCGACGACTCGGGACGAGCCAGCAAGAACGGCAAGACGGAGTGCGAGATCGACGGTGTCGGCATCGTCGTGGAGTACGGACGCCCGAACGTCAAGGGACGGGATGTCTGGGGAGCGCTCGTTCCCTACGGCAAGGTCTGGCGCACCGGCGCCGACGAGGCGACCACCATCACTTTCTCCGCCGACGCCATGGTCGAGGGGCAGAGCCTGGCGGCGGGCACCTACGCCCTGTTCACCATTCCAGGCGAGGAGGAGTGGACGGTCATCTTCAACAAGGTCCCCGCGCAGTGGGGCGCCTTCCGCTACGACGAGTCCGAGGATGCCCTGCGCGTCACGGTGACACCGGGAGCGGGCGAGCACGTCGAGAGCCTCGACTTCGTCAGCACCGACGACGCGATCGTGCTGCGCTGGGCCGAGCTCGAGGTTCCGATCGGGGTCGCGGGCGGCTGATGCGCCCGCCCTCGAGCTGCGGCGGGTTGACCGTCGCGCTGGCGCTCGGCGCGGCGGCGGCCGGTGCCCTGATCGCGGCACCTGTCGCCGCCGACGTCGTCGACGCGACACCCGACAGTTTCACCGTGCAGACGGTCTACGACGTCGAGGCCTCGCCGACCCGGGTCTACCAGGCCTTCGTCGGTAGCGTCGGCTCCTGGTGGCATCCCGACCACACCTTCTCCGGCGACGCCCGTCGCATGTCGATCGAGGCCGAGCCGAACGGCTGCTTCTGCGAGCGGCTCGACGCCGGAGGCGTGCGCCACATGACGGTCGTCTACGTCGATGCGGGGAAGATGGTGCGGCTGGTCGGGGGCCTGGGTCCCCTGCAGTCGGAGGCGGTGAGTGGGGCGATGAGCTGGAGCTTCGAGAGCCGCGGAGAGGGGTCGCGCCTGGTCGTCACCTACAAGGTCGCGGGCTCGGCCGCCTCCAATCTGGACGAGTGGGCGCCGGCCGTCGACACCGTTCTGGCGCAGGCGGCGGATCGCCTGGTCCGATTCGTCACCACGGGATCTCCGGACCCCGGGTAGCCGGGTCGGAAGGTCTCTCTGAAGCGGCCGGCGACCCTGCCGGCCGTTTCCAGTCCTGCGGGAGGCTTGGGGCGGTGGCTCAGTTTGTCTGAGCCACCGCCAGGCTTGGAGCGTGCCGCCTCCGAAGGGTAGACTACGGAACTCGGCTGAACGTCCTGTCCGTGGTTCGGTCAGGACGGATACCGGCACCCTTCACAACGAGGGAGTGCCGGAACCGAAGGCGAAGCGAGATGCTCACGGATCAGGGCCCCAGCGGCAACGGACGTCTCCCTCACCAGGAGGGTCCGATCGACGTCTGGTTCATCACCGACCTCGTCTTCTGCAATTTCCACTGCCCGTACTGCTGCGCCTACACGGTCGTCACCCAGGACAAGACCTGGCACGAGGACGACAGCTATCAGCGCTTCCTGGACATCACGGAGCGGCTCTCGAAGGTTCCCCAGCGGCTGCGTATTCGCCTTCAGACACTCGGCGAGCCGTTCACCTCGAAGGACTTCCTGGCGCGCACCGGCTGGCTGGCGGCGCACGACAACATCGACTTCATCGAGCTGGTCACCAACGGCTCGCTCTTCTCCAAGCGGCTCGGCATCATCGCCGAGAACGGCGCCGACCTCAGCAAGATCTCCCTGTGGACCACCTACCACCACACCGAGATCGAGATGGAGGCCTTTCTCGAGCAGGTCGAGTACGCGCAGGACCAGGGATGTTTCGTGGTCGTCAACGCGCTCGCCTTCCCGGAGAACATCGAGGTCGTCGAGGCGTTGCACGCCGAGTGCACGAAACGGAATCTGCGGGTCAACGTCGATCCGGGCTACGCCGACGGTGGCGGCGACTACGACGGCGGACCGCTGGTGGCGATGGAGGCCGAGCCGGGTGGCATGGATCGCCTCTACGCGCTGGCGGCCAACCGCAACGTCCTCGACGCCAACCTGCTGTCGGCGGTGAGTCCCGACGGTGAGCTCTGCTCGGCCGGTGGCGACTACTTCATCATCCTCGCCGACGGGCGGGTCGGGCCCTGCTGCCCGCTGCTGTCGAAGGGGCACGAGCTGGGCAACATCCTGGACGAGAGCTTCCAGCTCGCACCCGGCAAGGACCCCTACATGGTCTGCGACGTCGACCGGCGGTTGCCGGTCGTTTCGGGCCTGCCGGTCATCGGCGACAAGCTGCGCCGCAAGTGGCCGTGCAAGAACAAGGAAGACTTCGGCCACCTGAAGGTCATCCACGAGAACGAGCCGCGCAGTCGCTCGCTGGGCTGGTTCGGGGACTGAGCAGGCCCGAGCTGGAGACGGCCGGCAGAGACGCCGGCCGCTTCAGAGACCCGGAGCGTCGACCTGAAGCGGCCGGCCTCCCCTCGAACAGAGGGCACGGCGTGCCGGCCGGTACCGGTCAGGCGCGGCCGAGCATCTTCTTGACCGGCGCCAGCCAGGGGTCCATCGCCAGGTCGCGGCGCACCGCTCGCGTCAGCTCGGTCATCGAGAGCGCCGAGGTGAGCAGATAGGGGCAGCGCGCCACACAGGCCGCGAGCTTGAGGTTGCGGCGCAGGTTGCCGGACTCGCCCGAACGAACGCGTAGGTCGGCCAGGGCGAACTGGGCGTCGAGAACGCGCTGCGCCGTGGCACGCCGCTCCGGCTCGACGGTGGCGACGAAGTGGCGCCGGATGTCGTTCAGCAGCTCCAGGTAGTCGTCCGGTCGGGTCTGGGTGTGGGAGCGGTACTCGAGGGTCACATCGGGCATCAGGACCACGGGCCCGAGGTGACCGAAGCGGAGCCAGAGGTCGACGTCGTCGCCGAAGAACTCGATCGACTCGTCGAATCCCCCGATGGTGTCGAGACTCGCTCGACGGAACAGCGACGCGCCGACCAGGAAGGTCCACCAGAAGAGGACGTCGCGCCAGATCTCCTTCTGCGAACGGCGCACCGGAGTCGGCCGCAGCAGGCCTTCGATCGGCCTGCCCTCGGCGTCCATTCGCGACACCGAGCCGAGTGTCGCTACGGCTCCCGGATGCGCCTCGATCGCCGCGACATGCGTGGCGAGCGAGGCTTCGGGGAGCCTGTCGTCGTCGTCGAGGAACAGGCAGTACTCGCCGCGCGCGACTCCCAGTCCGGCATTGCGGGTGATCGTCGATCCCTGGTTGCTGTCCATCCGCAGGGTTCGGAGTCGCTCACTCTTGCGGGTCTCGAGCCATGCCCAGGTGTCGTCCTCGGATGCGTCGTCGACGACGACGATCTCCCACGCGTCGAGGCTCTGGCGCTCGACGCTGTCGAGCGCCTCCTCGAGGAAGGCGCGCCGGTTGCGCGTCGGAACGATCACGGATACGACGGGAGAGCTCGACATCGGACCGGGCTACATTACAGGTTCGGCGGGGTCGTCACGATGACTCTCGAGCGCCTCTTCGAGCTCCCAACGGGCGCGGATCTCGGCGTCTCTGCGCTTGCGCCGGCCGAAAGCCAGCAGCGCCAGAAGGGTGATTCCGAACCAGAGAGTCACGGAGCTGCCGAGGACCGGAACCCACCGGTACCAGAACGAGTGGCGACGCCAGAAAGCGGCTTCGAAGTCCCGGACCGTCGAGCCGCTGGCGCGGAGGAAGGCCTCGTGGAAGTCGTACCCGACACGCATACCGGTGAGGACCCTGGCGATGACGTCGCGGTCGTAGCGCCGCAGCAGGTCGCGCACCAGGGCGCCGGACAGGGCGTAGGCGCGTGAGACCTCTCCCGAGTGGCCGGCGAAGAGGGCGTCGATCTCGGCCATCGACACCTCACTGTGGGCGATGACGGCGAGCGTCAGCCGCGACGTGTCGGCGATTCCCCAGGCGTGCCCCGCGACCATCGAGACTCCCTCGTTGAACCACCGTGGCACGTCGCGGTGGGCGGCGGCCCGAGCGATGAGGACGTGAGCGACCTCGTGGTCGAGCAGCGCCTCGAGTGAGCCGTCGGGATAGGAGGGGGTCCGCTCGACGAAGAGGACGATGCGCCCGAGGGCACCGTAGGCATAACCCGCCACCCAGAGCGGTGAGCTCCTCGCCTCGGGTGAGCTCTCGGTGGCCAGCGAGACGGCGATGGGAGGTCCGGCTCGCTCGAGTCCGATCATCCGCATCGCCGGGATGAAGCGGTCGCGCGGCAGGCTCTCGAGCTGATCCGCGAGTGGGCGGTAGGCGTCCGGAGCCTCGACGATGAGCTGTGGCGGCTCCAGCGGGTCCTCGGGCCGGCCGGCCTCCGGCGCCGCGATTCGCGCAAGGAGAAGGAGCCCCGCAACGAGGCCACCTCGTAGAAGGAGGACTCGCGGGTCGCGCTTCGGGATTCGCTGCGGAAGTCGATACAAGGTGGAAGATCCCCGGGGACGTAGCGACCTCCGGCATGTTGTCAGAAACGGCGCCCGGATCGCCTCCGCCCAGGGGGCCCCGGGGACGCTTGAACGACGCCGGTCGGATCGGTGATGGATAATGAGGCGGGAACCGACCAGATGCCCTTCATCGATCGGGACGAGCTCCGGCTGGCCTTCGACGACACGGGCCCGCTCGTCGACGAGGCGGGTCCGCCGATAGTTCTCTGTCACAGCTTTCTCTGTACGCGCGAGATGTGGGCCGCTCAGGCCGAGGCGCTGTCCGAGTCCTACCGCGTGATCAACCTCGATCTGCGTGGCCACGGAGACTGTGGTCCGGCCGAGGACGAGCTCAGCGTCGGCGACCTCGTATACGACGTCCTGGCGGTGCTCGACCATCTGGAGATCGAGCAGGCGGTATGGTGCGGCCTGTCGATCGGAGGCATGACGGCGATGCGCGCGGCCGTCGCCCAGCCCGACCGGGTGGCGGCATTGATCGTTGCGGATTCGTCGGCGATCGAAGAGCCGGCGCTCAATCGCATCAAGTACTGGGCCATGGCCCACGCGGCGCGCGTCTTCGGCGTGCGCCGGCTCATGCCCGCCGTCCTACCGATCATGTTCGGCCGCACGACGTTGCGCGAGCAGCCCGAGCTGGTCGAGGAGTGGGACGAACGGATGGCCTCTACACACATGCCGTCGTTGCTCAACATCCTGCGCACACTCATGCGCCGGCGATCGGTTCTGGATCGCCTGGCCCAGGTGAGAGTGCCGGCCCTCGTCCTGGTGGGCGAGGAGGACCGGTCTCAGCCGGTGGCGCGTTCACGAGAGATCGCGCGGGCGATCCCCGGTGCCGAGCTGACCATCATTCCCGAGGCCGGTCATCTGTCGGCCCTCGAGCAGCCGGAGGCGGTGACCGCGGCCATACGGGATTTCCTCGCCGACGTCTTCTCGGGCGTTGATCCACTCGGTGGCGGTGAGGCGTCGCGGCACTCTCCGCGAAGAGATTGAACGGCGGCCGGTAGACGTGAGCCCCGCGAGAATCGACCTCATCATGGTGCGCCACGCGCACGCCGAGTGGGTGCCTGACGAGGGCCGGCCGCTGTCGCCGCGCGGCGCGCGCGACGCCCTCGAGGTGGCGCGACGTCTCTGCGACCGGTCGGGAGCGCCGTCCCCCGAGGCGATCTACTCGAGTCCCTACCCGCGTGCGGTGCAGACCGTCGAGCCTCTGGCCGCCGGCCTCGGGCTGGAGATCGAGATCGTCGACGGCCTGCGCGAGCGCACGCTGGCCGACGGTCCGGTGGACGACTTCCCGGCGGCGATGCGGGCGAGCTGGGAGGATCTGGCTCTCTCCTTCCCTGGCGGTGAGTCGAGCCTCGCGGCGTTGGCGCGCTTCTCGGCGGCGATCGATTCGATCGTCGCCCGGCACACGGGTGGAATCGTCGCGGTCGCCACTCACGGCAACGTGCTGGGCCTCTGGCTGCAGGCCGCCGACCCACGCTTCGACTACGCCTTCTGGTGCGACATGTCCTGGCCCGACATCCATCACCTGACCCTCGAGGATGGCCGGATGACCGGCTTCGAGCGTCTGTGGTCCGGTGGGGTCACCTGGGAGGACGCCTAGCCTGCGTTGTTCATCCGTCTCTGTGGCGATGCGTCGAGGAGCGCGACCGAGCGCAACGCAGTAGACACGGGCAGATCCGCCGGCGCAGTAGGAGGCTGGTGAATAATGCAGGCCAATGCGCATCTCGCTGATCGCCGTACCGTACGACTCGGGTCACCTCGAGCGGCGGATGGGACTGGGACCGGGCCGGATCCTGGAGTCGGGCCTCGACGAGGGTCTCCGCGCCGCGGGTCATGACGTCGCAGTGACCGAGCTCCGGGTCGGGGAGGGCTTTCCGACCGAGGTCGGCGTGGCGGTCGAGACCCAGCGACTGGTGGCACGCGAGGTCGCCGTGGCGGTCGAGACCCAGAGGCTTCCGCTGGTGCTTTCGGGTAACTGCGCCACCGCGCTCGGCACCGTCTCGGCGCTCGGTCCGGAGCGCACCGCGGTCATCTGGCTCGATTCCCATGGCGACTACAACACGCCGGAAACCTCGCGCTCGGGCTTCTTCGACGGCATGGTGCTGTCGATGATGACCGGCGACTGCTGGCGTCAGGCGGCCGCGACCGTTCCCGGTTTCACGCCGCTCGACGAACGCAACGTCGTCCTGGTCGGGGTGCGTGACCTCGACCCGGCCGAGGAGGAGCGGCTCCGGAGCTCGGCGATCCGGAGGGTCGATGTCGGGGCGCTACGTCGTGGTGTCGACCGGGCGATCGGCACGGTCGTGGACGAGCTCGCCAGCCGTGTCGATCGGGTCTATCTGCACGTCGATCTCGACGTGCTCGACCCATCGGTCGCGCCGATCAACGAGTTCCAGGCCGGCGACGGACCGAGCCTCGTGGAGGTCGTCGGCGTGATCGAAGCGGTGGCGCGCCGGCTTCCGATCGCCGCGGCGGCCCTCACCGCCTACGACCCGCGGCACGACCCGGAAGGTGCCGCCTGTGAAGTGGCGATCCGGCTCGCCTCGACGCTGACGGGCTAGAAGAAGCGTCCCTCTCCGGGGATCGGCCCCCACCCGGCCCAACCTCCCGCGCCCAGCGTGTTCATGTAGATGTCCCGGTCCTGACCGACACCGATGAGCTCGATCTGCCGGGGTCGGGTGACACAGGCGGAGGGCCCGTGTCGTCGGGACCGGCGACCTGCGCCAGGGTGATGAAGCCGAGAATGTCGGCGTTCGCCATGGTCCCGCTGAGAGCCTCGACCGAGAGGTTCATGAAGAAGGTGTTGTACAGGGTCTCTTCAGCCGCCTCCTGGGCGCCGGCGATCGCTGCCAGCCCGACGTCCGCGCTCTCGGGTCAGGCGCGCTCGAGAACCGTGATGCTGCGGATCGCGCCGTCGGCGACGAAGACGGTCACCTTGACCTTCTGCCCGACACGCAGATCGGCCAGACCGAGCTTCTTGCGGCCGTTGAAGTCCTTCTTCTTGCGGGCGCGGATCTTGACCGTGTCGTCGAGCTGCACCACGTGCTGAGCCTGGTTCTCGTCGAGGAAGACCACCGTGCTGTCGTCGCGCACCTCCGAGATCTCGAGCTGGAAGTCGGCGGTGATCGATGTCGGCATGTTGGCGTCGGCGCCCGTGGGCACCGTGGCCGGCGCCGAGGCCATCGCGGGGAGCGCGGCGAAGGTGAGGAGAAGAAGGGTCGCGAGTGTGGATTTGGATCGCATGGTCGCTCCTGACAAGCTCGGGCGGTGAATCTGTCGGACTCCGCTGGTCACCAGGATTTCGGGCCCGTGGAGGTTGGGTCATCGATTCTTTCGACCATACATACGATACCCGATGGCCGATCGGATCCCTCGTCGGGCGATCACATCAAGGCGCTCGTCGCCGGCGGAGTCGCCTGCGCCGCGATCTACGCCTATGGCGGCCTGGCCATGCCGATCGGCAACGGCTGGAGCTATCTGGCTCGCTTCCTGGCCGCCTTCGGTGCCGCCGGACTGGTCGCCTGGGTGGTCTGGCGGCGCGTCGAGGCGGCGGGTGACGATCGCCGGGCGATCCGTCTCGTGCTCGGGTTCGCTCTGCTCTTCCGCCTGCTGCTCCTGCCGGCCGGCTGGGCGGGCCCCGACGTTTCGACGGCGCTTGCACGTGACCTGGGTGGAGAGCGCACCGGCTTCGGCAAGTTCCTGCTCTACGACAACGACATCTGGCGCTACGTCTGGGAAGGGCACGTCGGGGCGAGCGGATACTCGCCCTACGCCTTCTCACCGCTCGAGGTCGAAGAGGACGAGGCTCTTTCCGAAGAGCTGCTCGAGCACGACCCCTGGTGGGACGTTTTCGACAACTCGGGCTTCCGGGCGCTGGTCACGGCCTACCCACCCCTGGCGGTGAGCTACTTCACCGTGGCGACGTTGGTGCGTCCCGGCAGCGTCCTGGTGGTCAAGCTCGGTGCCGTCGCCGCCGACTTCGCGATCTGTCTCCTGCTGCTCTCGATTTTGGGTCGCCTCGGCCTGCCGCTCGCCGGCGTCATGCTCTGGGCGTGGAATCCGCTCGTCCTCGAGGAGATCGCCGGCTCGGGACACTTCGAGCCGCTGATGATCCTGCCGCTCCTGGCGGCGGTCGACTGGGCGACCCGGGGCCGTGGAGGCCTGGCGGCGGCGGCGCTTTCGGTGGCCGCGCTGGTCAAGCTGTCGCCGTTGGCGGTCGCGCCGGTGCTGGCGCGCCGGTTGCGGCCGCGCCACGCCCTGATCGGCCTGGCGGTGCTCGTCCTCGGCGTGGCGCCCTACTGGCGGACCATGGACGGCTGGCTCGAGACCATGGTGATCTACAACCGCGAGTGGCACTTCAACTCGGGCGTCTGGGCACTCGCGAAGGCGGCCCTGGCGGCCGTCGGCATCGAGAACGCCGGGTCGATCGCCGGCGCGCTAGGGCGGCTGGCGACGCTGGCGGTGATGTTCGCTGTCTGGCGGCGCGACGACGGCTCGCCGCTCGCGGCTCACCGGGGCGCCTTCCTGATCCTCGCCGCCATGGTTCTGCTGTCGCCGGCCGTGATGCCCTGGTACATGCTCTGGGCGCTGCCCTTCGCGGTGGTCGCCGGCTACCCGGCCTGGGCGGTCTGCAGCGTACTGTCGCTCGTCTCCTACCTCTTCTACGTCGACCAGGTCGAGCTCGCCTGGTGGCGTTGGCTCGAGTACGCGGGCTTCGCCGCCGCCTTCCTCTGGCAGGCGCGCGGCTACCGCCGCGAGACGAAGGAGCGCCTCACTCCCTGAGACCGAGGAAGAAGAAGGCGCAGAGAGCCAGCGAGTGCTGGATCTCGCCGGCGCGCGCCATGCGCGGAACGTCGTCGAGCGGTACGCGAACCACCTCGAGCTCCTCCTCGCCGTCCCCTTCCGGGGTGTCGGTGAGATGCTCGAGCTCGGTGGCCAGCCAGAAGCTCATCTCGTTGGTGAAAAGAGCCGGATTCGGCTGTACGTCGCCGATCCGCTCGATCTTCCCGGCTCTGTAGCCGGTCTCTTCCTCGAGCTCTCGCCGCGCCGCGTGCTCGTGCGACTCGTCGGGCTCGACCAGCCCACCGGGCACCTCGAGCGAGAACTCACGCGACCCGTAGCGCCACTGCCTCACCAGAACCACTCGTCCGTCGTCGAGCAGCGGGACGACGTTGATCCAGTCGGGCGAGTCGAAGATCAACGCCTCCTTGCGGTCCTCACCCGCTCTCAGGTGATGCCGCTGGACCTCGAGCAACTTGTGCTCGACGATGGTGTCGATCTCGACCGGCTTCCATTCGCGCATGCGTCCTCCCGCCCGGCGGGGCGATTCGATGTCGGGCGAGCCTAGCAACAAGACGCGCCCGGATCACCGGAGAGTGAAGGGGACGACCTACGCCAGGATCTTGTTCTCGTCGTAGCCGCCGTCGACCAGCGCGCCGGTCTCGAAGCGGTGGGCCGAGAAGAGGTCGAGGGCCGGGTCGGTGGTGTCGTCGACGACCAGGCGGGCGATCATCTCGCTGACCACCGGGGCGAGCTTGAACCCGTGGCCGCTCGAGCCGAGAGAGCCGTAGAGGTTGTCGTAGCCGGGGAGGCGGCCGAGAACGGGCTGCCAGTCGACGGTGATGTCGTAGAGCGAGGCGAAGCCGTTGTGGAAGCTCGCGTTCTTCATCGCCGGGTAGCGGCGGACGACGCGATCGGTGTAGAGCTCGACGCGCTCGAAGTCGATCCCCTCGTTGTAGTAGTCGGCGTCGTTGACGACCATCTGGGCGTCGGTGGTTTCGAGCGAGCCGACCAGCATCAGGTCGCCCTCGGGGCGTGAGTAGAAGCCGAGGACCGGATCGCCGAAGATGCCGTGGGTGTGGATCTCGGACGGCTTGTCGAACAGGCCCACCTGGACACGACCGGGGGCGATCGGCAGGTCGATGCCGAGCGGCGTGAGGAGCGGTACCGCCCATGGACCCGCCGCCAGGACGACGGCGCCCGCCTCGAAACGGCCTTTGTCGGTCGTGACGCCCAGGACGCGTCCTCCCTCGTGGTCGATCGCCAGCACCCGGGTATCGGTGAGGATCGCGCAGCCGAGATCGGCGGCCCGGAGCGCGTAGGCGGTCGTCGTGGCGTACGGATCGGCGTACCCGGCGTCGGGCTCCCAGGCCCCGGCGACGATTCCGTCGAGATCGATGTGGGGCTCGATCTCGCGGATCTCCACCGGGTCGAGGAGTCGGGCATCGATGCCGACCGACCGCTGGATCTCGACGTTGGCGCGCAGCGTCTCGACGGTGTCCTCCCGTGCTGTGAGCAGGAACCCGGTGCGTCGGAAGTCGCACTCACCGCCGACCGCGTCGTCGAAGCTCTCGAAGACGCGCAGCCCGGCGAGCGCCATCGAGGCGGTGACTGCATGGCTGTAGTGCTGCCGGATGATGCCGCAGCTCCGCGCCGTCGGACCGGCGCAGATGGTCTCCTTCTCGACCAGGGTGACGGTGGCTCCCGCCCGGGCGAGATGATAGGCGATGGCGGCGCCGCTGATCCCGCCGCCGATGACGAGCACATCACTGGGTGCCGGCATCCGGCCTCCTTCCCGCGCCCGGTAAACCCTATCAGGAGCGTCGGCGTCTCAGGAGCGCCGCCGAACTCGCTTGGCGAGGAAGATGTCGGGCTTGCCCGGCCCGTTGGCGTCGGGCAGGACGCCGACGATCCTGAAGCCGCATTTCTCGTAGAAGGTGTAGGGGTGGCCGGCGAGGTTCTCGATCGTGCGCATGGCCTCGAAGGGGTCTTCGTAGAGGTCGCGATTGGCGAGGCTGGTGGAGCCGATCTCGTCGTCGCTGCCGAGCCACAGCGTCGACACACCGGCCTCGGCCGCCATCACCTCGATCTCCTCGAGCAGACGCCTGCCGTGCCCACGGCCCTGCTCGTCGGGGCGAACGGCCAGCGGGTGGATCTCCCAGACGTTGCCGTCGTAGATCGGAATGGCGCCGACCCAGCCTGCCACTCGTTCACCTTCGTCGAGCAGAATCCGGCCCAGGCGCTCGGGCTCGAGCGTCTCCTCGACCTCGGATCGCGCCGCCTCGATCGTCGGCCAGGCGGTCGGCGCCATGGTACGGAAGGCCTCGACGAGAACCTCGGCGCACTGCTCGAGAACCCGTGGGTCGGCCGACCTGAGATCGATCGTCCGCATCGCTCAGGCCAGGCGGCCCTCGAGCCACTTCTTGTAGGGGAAGAAGTCGACCTGGATGGTATGCCGTGGCGAACGGACGTAGCGTTCGGTGAGCGCCGCCTCGTCTTCGGCGATCGAGGCCCGCATCGCGTCGCGGTCGGGGAGGCGGGAACGGCCGGACAGCAGACCGGCGACCCACTTCGCCTGCAGCTCCGCGAGCGGCATGATCGCGCCGAGCGGCTGGATCAGTCCGATGAAGTAGAGCCCGTCGAGCTCAGGGTGGACGACCTTGCCGTAGAGCGCCAGGCGATTGTCGTTGGTTGCCAGGAGCTCCTCGGACAGGAAGGGGAAGCTGATCCGGTAGCCGGTGGCGCAGATCAGCACGTCGACGGGCTCGCGCGTGCCGTCGGCGAACTCGACGGAGTCGCCGTCGAGTCGCTCGATATTCGGTTTGGGAACGATCCGCCCCTGCTTGACCAGCGGGAGGAGCTCGGTCGACAGCGTCGGGTGCTCGTTGAGCAGCTTGGTCGGCGGCACCGGCATGCCGTAGCTCTCCTGGCGTCCGCGGGCGAGACGTACCAGGGCGGAATAGAAGGTCCGCTGTACCGCGAGCGGCAGAAGCGAGCCCAGAGGGGTTGTCCACTTGTCGGTGGGTCGCCCCAGCAGAGTGCGGGGGATGATGTGGGCCGACCGGCGACTGGCGATCATCGTGCGGGCGGCCACCGGAGCGACGTCGCAGGCGATGTCGACACCGGAGTTGCCGATTCCCAGTACCAGGATGTTTCGGTCCTCGAGGCCCTCGGGGTTGCGGTAGTCGCGCGAGTGGAGAATATCGCCGTCGAGCTCCCCGGCGAGATCGGGCATTCGCGGATCCCAGTGGTGCCCGTTGCAGACCAGGACCGTCGAGTAGGTCCGGGTGGCGGACTCACCGCCCCCGACCGGCTCGACGGTGACGGACCAGCCAGGCGGGGCTGGCGCCACCTCCGCAACCCGGGTGCCGAAGGTGATGTGCGGTCGCAGGTCGAACCTCTCGGCGTAGCTCTCGAAGTACTCGAGAAACCTGCGAGTGGTGCAGATAGTTGGGGTAGTCGGCCGGCATCGGATGGTCCGAGAAGGCCATCCGGTCCTTCGAGGTGTCGATGTGGAGCGAGTCGTACGCGGCGGAGCGGCCGTTGTCGTTCCCGTAGCGCCAGTTTCCGCCGAGACCGGATCCCAGCTCGAAACAGTCGAAGGCGAGGCCCGCTTCCTTCAACGTCTTCGCGGACGCCAGGCCGGAGGCGCCGGCGCCGATGATGCACACTCGACCGGACATGTCGCCACAGATGCGTGAAGCATCCGACGCTATGATGCGTAGAGCTTACGCGAAGCGATGGAACGGTTTCGGAACCTCAAGAAGGACCAGCCTCGTCTGGACCTGGAGCCCACGGGCCTCGAGCGCTCCCTGATCGTCCTGGCCTGGCTGGCTGTCGCGCTCAACGTGGCGGTGGTGATCTACTACTGGCCCGACCTGCCGAGCGAGGCTCCACAGCACTTCAACGCCCGCGGCGAGGTCGACGGCTCGGGTCCCCGCGTGCTGCTGCCCTTGTTGCCGGGGCTCTCGATCGTCCTCGTCGGCGCACTGAGCTGGATGATGCGCTATCCGTACCTCTACAACTACCTCTGGCCGATCACCGAGGAGAACGCGCCGCGGCAGTACGAGCTGGCCAACCAGATGATGGCGGCGATCCTGGCGATCATCTCCTTCATGTTCGCGATGCTCTCGTGGGAGATCTGTCGCATCGCGGTCGGAGAGTCGGGGTCGATGGCGCCGTACTTCGTCCCGGCCATGCTGATCCTGCTCTTCGGATCGATCGGTATCTACTTCGTGCACGCTCATCGCGCGCGGTGAGCGCAAAGGCTCGCAACCTCCTCCTGGTCTCCGTCGCCGAGCTGTTGGCGATGTCGCTCTGGTTCTCGGCCTCGGCCGTGGTGCCACAGCTCGAGGCGGAGTGGTCGCTCGACGCCGCCGGGCAGGCCTGGCTGACCATGAGCGTGCAGCTCGGCTTCGTGGTCGGAGCGGTCACCAGCGCGCTCCTGGGCCTGGCCGATCGGGTTCCGGGTCATCGCCTCTTCGCCCTCAGCGCTCTCGCCGCTGCGGCCTGCAACGCCGCCATCCCTGTTCTCGGTACCGGTGTCGGCGCGGCGCTGGTCTGCCGCTTCCTCACCGGCGCGGCGCTGGCCGGCGTCTACCCACCGGGGATGCGGATCGCGGCGAGCTGGACCGATCGCGACCGGGGGTTCGGTGTCGGGCTGGTGGTCGGGGCCCTCACCTTCGGCTCGGCCGTGCCCCATCTGCTCAACGCCCTGCCGATCTTCGGCGACGGCGGCATGCCTCCCTGGCGCTCGGTGCTCCTCGGCGCGTCGGCCCTGGCCGTGGGCGCCGCGGTCGTGGTCGGCACCTGCGTGCGCACCGGACCGCACCTGGCGCCGGCGGGGCGATTCGACTGGCGTGCGGCGAGCCGGCCTCTGACCGAGCGCGCCCCGCGGCTCGCCAACTTCGGCTATCTCGGCCACATGTGGGAGCTCTATGCGGTGTGGGCCTGGGTGCCGATCTTCCTACTCGAGGTCTACTCGACGGCGGGCTGGAGCGTTTCGGCAGCCCGACTGGCCGGATTCGGTTTCGTCGCCGCCGGTGCGGCCGGGTGTCTCGTCGCCGGCCTCGCCGCCGATCGACTCGGGCGGACGAGGATCACCATCTGGAGCCTCGCCGTCTCCGGCGCGAGCTGCCTCGTTGCCGGTTGGCTCCAGGCCCACCCGACTCTGCTGACGGGCCTCTGCCTCGTCTGGGGATTCGCGGTCGTCGCAGACTCGGCGCAGTTCAGCGCCGCCGTCAGCGAGCTCTCCGAGCCCGAGTGGGTGGGCACGGCACTCACGGTCCAGACCTGTCTCGGATTCCTGCTCACGATGGTGACGATCCGGCTCGTTCCCCTCCTGGTCGATGCCGGCGGCTGGACGACCGCGCTCTCGGCGATGGCCCTCGGTCCGCTCCTCGGCATCCTCAGCATGTGGCGCCTGCGCACCTCGCCCGAATCGACCCGCATGGCCTCGGGCCGCCGCTGATTCCCGTTCGTGCATGGGAACTCCAGGCCTCCTATCATCGACGGGTGAGCGTTGCTTCGCTGTCCGAGGACCGGGTCGATCTCCTGCGCCGGGGTCGACGGCTCGAGTACCTGACCCTGGGCTGGAACCTTGTCGAGGCCGCCATCGCGATCGCGGCGGGCTCGGCGGCCGGCAGCTCGGCTCTCATCGGCTTCGGGCTCGACTCGCTCATCGAGTCGACCTCCGGGGCGGCTCTGCTCTGGCGCCTGCAGGCCGGGCCCGAGGGCGAGCGGCGGGAGCAGCGGGCGCTGCGGCTCGTCGGCGTGAGCTTCCTGCTGCTCGCGGCCTACGTCGCCTGGGACGCTGGCGGTGCGCTCTGGCGCCGCGACGTGCCGGACGACAGTGTTGTCGGCGTGCTGCTGGCGGTGGTGTCTCTGATCGTGATGCCGGTCCTGGCGCGAGCCAAGCGTCGGGTGGCGGCCGGCCTGGGGAGCCGCGCGCTCGAGGCGGACTCGCGGCAGACGGACCTCTGCGCCGTCCTCTCGGCGATCCTGCTCGGAGGGCTGTTGCTCAACTCTCTCTTCGGTTGGTGGTGGGCCGACCCGGTCGCGGCGCTGCTGATGGTGCCGGTGATCGCCTGGGAGGGCCGTCGCGCGCTGCGCGGAGCGAGGTGTGACGATTGCGCCATGCCCGACGGAGCCGGCGAGCGGTCCGCCGAGCGCGACTGAGCGAGGCGTGTCCTATCATCGGCCGATGATTCGGTCTCTGGTGGTTCTGTGGTTGGTCGGCGCACCGGCGCTGTCCGGCGATGTCTCGGGCGATCTCGATGTGCTGATGGAGACTCTTTCGGTCTCCGGGCGCGAGCAGCGGGCGGCGGCGACGGTGGTCGAACGATTGTCTCTGGGAGAGGTGGGAACGGGTCTGGGTGAGCTCGCCCGGATCGACCGGGCAGGCAACGTCGTCCTCACTCTCGGCCAGGGGGTTCCTCGGCGGTTGCTCGCCTGCGGGCTCGACGAGCCGGGCCTCATCGTCACGGAGATCCGCGAGGACGGCTACCTGAGAGTGCGGCCCGCGGGTAGCGGTGCCAGGGGCTCGCTGTGGACGCAGGGTTTCGAGGGTCAGAAGGTCTGGATCTCGACCTCCGAGGGGCGGGTGAGTGGCGCGGTGACGATTCCCTCGGTCCACCTCATTCAGGACGGTCCGCCCGCCGACGAGGCGCTGACTCCGGGTGGCGTCTATGTCGATGTCGGTGCCGAGAGCGCCGGCGAGGTGCGTGAGCAGGGCATCGAGATCCTCGATCCGATCGGACTCCAGCAGCGCATCACGAGCGTCGACGGCGCGGACGGTGACGAGGTCTATCTGGCGGGACCGTCGGCGCAGTCGAAGGCGGCTTGCGCGGCGGTCATGGCGACGGCCCGGGGTCTGGCCGCGGGCTCGGTCGAGGGCACCCTGGTCATCGCCTGGCTGAGGTACGAGACCTGGAACCGCAAGGGAGTCGAGTACCTGGTCAACCAGACCGGTCCGTTCGACGAGGTGTTGCTGGCGAGTCGTGGCTTCGGATGGTCGGCGGGTGACGAGGGGGTCGTCGCCGCCGAGGTACCGGACCTCGGGTCCGGACCGATCGCCGCCGGCGATCTCCTGCTGCCCGGAGCGGTCGGCGATGTGGCCCACCTCTCGCCGAGCCAGGCCTGGTACACGGGAGGCCCCGACTGGGGGTCGGCGTCGATCGGCTACTACGCCGTTCCGGCCCGCTACCGGGACAGTCCTGTCGAGATGGTGGCGCGGCCCGACGTCACCGCTCTGGCCGAGGCTCTGGTCGCCTGGGGGGGCAGCGGGAGCCCGATCGAGTCGAGCGAACCTTCCGTCGCCGAGCCGATCGTCAGGCGGTCGGCCGGTCAGCATGTCACTTCGGCCTCGGCTCTCGCCGAGATGATCGGCGAATACGGTGTCAGTACCCGGGAAGAGGGCATCCGGCGGGCGGTTCGGGATCGTCTTCCGGACTGGGCCGAGCCGATGGTCGACGCGCGCGGCAACCTGCTGGTCCGGTTCGGTGACGGCGACGAGCACGTAGCCTTCGTCGCGCATCTCGACGAGGTCGGCTTCACCGTCGACGAGATACTCGACGACGGGCGCCTGAAGCTCACGATCCAGGGAGGTCTGGCGCCGTCCGCCTGGGAGGGTCAGAGCGCCATCGTCCATACGGCCGAGGGTCCGGTGCGCGGAGTCTTCGAGCCGCGCCAGGGCTGGCTGACGGCGACGGCGCGACGACCGGGCGAGGCGCTCACCGTCTTCATCGGCCGGTCCTCGAAGGCGGCGGTGGTGGCGGCGGGCGTCGGTGTCGGCGACGCGGTGACCATGCCGAAGCGGATGCGTCGTCTCGGCCGTCACCGGGCCGTGGCTCGGTCCTTCGACGACCGGGTCGGCACGACCGCGCAGCTTCTGGCCCTGGCGCGCATCGATCCCGACGCCGTGCGCCGCAGATACACGTTCGCCTGGGTGGTCGAGGAGGAGATCGGGCTCTTCGGCTCGGTCGCGCTCGCCGACTCCATCGAAGACCTGGATCGGGTCCATCCCGTCGACACCTTCGTCTCCTCCGACGATCCCTATCCGAACGTGGGCTTCGCCCTGACGCCTCTCGGGCAAGGCGTGGTGCTCCGCGCCATGGACAACGGCTACCTGGCCGACCCCGAGTCCATCGGCTACGTGCGCGAGTTGGCGTCGGCTCACGGCATCGAGACCCAGATCGGCTTCACCGGCGGCGGCAACGACGGCATCGCCTTCCTCCACCGCGGCGTCCCCAACATGCCGATCTCCTGGCCCGGCCGCTACTCGCATTCGCCGGCCGAAGTGATGGATCTGCGCGATCTCGAGTCCCTCGTCGACCTGATCGTCGCTCTGGTCGAAGACCCGCCAGGCTGTCCCTTCCTCCTCGACTGAAGCGGTCGGCGCCCCTGCCGGCAGGGGTGGGTCGGGCGGATACGGCCGGCAGGGGCGCCGACCGCTTCAGTCCAGACTCCGGGGGTAGACTGGATCGAGCGGCCTCATGTTCGATTTCGCCAAGTTCCTCCGCCAGTACCGGGCCTCGGATCCGGGGCCGAAGTGGTGGAAGACGGGCGGGATCCTGCTGCCCGAGTTTCCGGTGGGCTCGGTCTGGGAAGAGCGGCAGCGGGATTGGAACCGGAGTGGACGTATGGTCGGGGAGTGGTTGCCGGGGGGCTACACGCGGTCCTGGTCGCAGCAGCGGCTCGGGCCGCACGGCACTCCCGCCGGCTGGGAGCTGGTTCTCGAGAAGAACAGGGCGGGCTCGACGCGCGAGTACTACCGGCCGACGGCGAGCCGCGTTCTGCTCGAGTCCGAGGACAATCCGGTTCTGACGGACGCCGTGCGACGGCGCTTCGACGATCCGGACGGGGAGCCCGGATTCGTCTGGGCATTGCGCCGCGCGACCGGCGAGATGCTGGTGCGCCGGCTGCATCAGCAGTTCTACGACGCGGATGGCGAGCTGGTACGCGAGATCTCCGGTACGACCAACGGTCTCTCCGTCGTTCAGGGACCGGTCGCGGTGGACGACGCGTTCGACTACCGCGAATGGACGGGTGTCGACACCGATCCCGTGCTGAGCTGGCGGGATTGGCAGACCACCCTCGGGCGCCCGGGGCCACTCTGGCTCTGCACCCGGCAGAGCTACTGGTCGCCGGAAGAAGCAGACGCCATCGACCCGAGTCGCTACAAGCACCGCGAGGACTACGACTACCTGCTGGCGGGCGAGTCGCCCGATGCGGGCCAGGGCTTCGGACTGGTAGGCTGGCGCACGCTCTACCGGCCGCCCGAGGGCGGGACGCTCGAAGTGTTGCGGACGACGGTCTACACGGAGTTGCGTGGTCTTTCCTGAGACATCGGTATTTAGGATACATACTCAGATATGTAGTAAAATATGTCTCACCATGAAGATCATCGGCGTAACGGATCTCCAGCGTGGCTTCCGAAGGGTCATCGACGAGGTGGCGGAGGAGAGGGTTCCGTACGTGCTGACGCGAGGCAGCCGCCCGGAGGCCGTCCTGGTGCCGTACGACGAGTACCAACGGCTGCAGACGCTGCAGGAGAAGGAGCTCGTCTACGAGCTCGATCGGCTTCTCGAGCGCAACGCGAAGCGCACGGAGGAGATCTCGGAGCAGGAGGTCGGCGCCGACGTGGTCGAGGCGCGCCGTGAGGCTCGCCGCGCCGACCGTGTCGAATGAGAGCGGTCGTCGATACGAACGTCCTGGTCAGCGGTCTCATCAGGCCCCGCGGAACGATCGGGCTGGTGATCCGGGGCCTTCGGGACCGGCGATTCGTATCGATCGCGAGCCGGCCGATGCTCGAGGAGATCGTCGATGTGCTCGCTCGGCCGAGGCTGCGTGACAAGTACGGACTCGGTGACAGGGACGTCGAGACGTTCCTGCGCTTCCTCGTCCTGCGCTCCGGGCTCGTGGCGCCGACGGTGAAGATCGAGCGCTGCCGCGATCCCCGGGACGACATCTTTCTCGAGGCCGCGGTGGCGGGCCGCGCCGACCGTCTGGTCACAGGAGACGCCGATCTCCGGGCCCTTGGCTCGCACGAGGGAATCCCGATCGTTTCTGCGACTCGGTTCGCCGACGAGCTCGATTGACCCTGACGGCGGACCCTGCGCCGGGCCCTGACACCTGACCGTGCCCGGTCAGGGGCTCGGTGCCCGATCGGCACCTCTCTGGCCTTCCGCGAGTGTGCTCGCCGTGACCGGCTTGAGGGGCGGTCGCACGGTGTCCGGCTCCCAGCCGCAAAGGTGCTCCAGCGCGGCGCCGCAGACACGACCCTGGCAGGGTCCCATGCCGATGCGGCGGTAGAGCTTGGCCTGGCGCATCGACCAGGCCGGATCGATGGCGCCCCAAGGGACGTCCTCGCAGCGACAGACGAAGGTCTCGTCGGTCATCCGGTCGAGGAGCTCGCGACGGGGGGCGAAGGCCCGCTGGAGGTCGGCGGCGAAGCGTCGGGCCGTGCGGCGCTGTCTGAGCAGGGCCGGATCGATCGGTTGCTCAGCGGCCACCAGACCGGCGATCTGGCCTTCGGCGATGGCGCTGTCGACGCCCCCGATGCCGCAGACCTCACCGGCGCAAAGCACGCCGTCGACGCTGGCGCGCTGCTCGCTATCGACGTGTACCGCTCGGCCGGTGGGATCGCTGCCGTCCAGGTCGCAGCCCAGCAGCCGCGCCAGCTCGAGGTTGGGCACCAGTCCGTAAGAGGCCGCGAGGAGATCGCACGGCGAGTTCCAGGTGCGGGTACCGTCGGTCAGAGTGACCTCCACCACCTTGCCATCGTTGGTTTCCCCACCACCGGCGGCCGCGGCGATCCAGACGCCTGTGCGATAGCGCGTGCCCAGAAAGTGTCGGCGCAGCGCCGCCGCCTGCAGCCACTTCGACGGGGTGCGCCAGAGCCCCGCCGCGAAGCTTCGCACCGCCGACCCTGGTGCCTGCTCGGCCACCGTGATCAATCGAGCGCCCTTGTCCGAGAGTGTCGCCGCGAGCGGCAAGATCAGAGGTCCCGAGCCGGCGACGATGACCCGCTGGCCGGCAACGACGGCGCCCGACTTGACCATCGCCTGCAGCCCACCGATGCCCAGGACGCCCGGGAGGGTGCAGCCGGGAAAAGGAAGGAAGAGCTCGCGGGCGCCGGTGGCGACGATCAGATGCCTCCAGGCGACCTCGACTACGTCGCTGCCGCGCTCGGCAACCAGCAGTCGTACGCGCGCGTCCCATACCGACATGCCCGGCTCGACGCGGGCTCCGCTGCGTCGCAGTCGGTCGAGCCAGATCTGTGCCTCGCGAGGTGGCTTGCCGGTGCCCGCTCGCCAGAGCTGCCCCCCGGTGGAGGGGTTCTCGTCGAGCAGCAGCGTCTCGGCTCCCGCCTCGGCGGCGCGGCAGGCGGCGGCGATGCCCGCTGGACCCGCTCCGACGACGACCACAGAGGCTTCGAGGCGCTCAGGCATCGGTTTCGATCTCCATGCCCTCACGACATGGCTCCATGCAGGCACGCCGATGCGTCTCTCCGTCGATCGTGACGCGGCATTCGAAGCAGATCCCCATGGCGCAGATCGGTCCGCGAGCGGTGCCATCGACCGACCGACGGAACCGTTGAATACCCTCGTTCCACAGGGCCGCCGCGACGGTGGTGCCGTCGCGGACCTCGACCTGGCGACCGTCAAGGAGGATCCGCAGTGTCCTCACGGGCTGATCTCCCCGTTCACTGGACGTGCCGGATCGAACGGCGCCGGATCGAAGAGAGGTTCGCGTTCGACGACGAGATCAGCGATCAGGCGCCCGGTGCCGGTCGCCGTCATGATGCCGAGACCTTCGTGCCCCGCCGCGATCCAGAGCCCCTCCGTATCGGGCCAGCGGCCGATGTAGGGCAGCTTGTCGGGCGTGGCGGGCCGGAAGCCGGTCCAGGTGCGCAGGCAGGAGAGACCCTCGAGTGCGGGCAGGAACCGGAACGCCCGCCGCAGCATCTTGCCGACCATGGCGGGATTGATCGAGCTGTCCCATCCCACCAGCTCACGCGACGATCCGATCAGCAACTGCCCGGTGGCTCGTGGCTGCACGTTGAAGGCGACCGACTCGGGCGTCAGCGTGTGGGCGCTCGTCTGGTAGCCGAGCTCCAGCACCTGACGGCGGCAGAAGCCGGGATAACGGTCGGTGATGACCAGATGACCCTTGCGGGGCTCGATCGCGAGACCTGGTGTGAGGTGCGCCGCTTTCACGCCCGCGGCGTTGATCACGAGGTCCGCCTCGAGCCTCTCGCCGCCATCGAGCTCGACGGCCCGCTCACCCAGCGCTCGCACGCCCTGATGCTCGCGCAGCTCCGAGCCGGTCTCGCGAGCCCGGTCGAGCAGCCATCGCGTCGCCCCGAGCTGGTAGAGGATTCTGTCTTCAGGTAGCAGGAGCGCGCCCAGCAGATCGGGCGCCAGCTCCGGCTCGGCGCGCGTCAGGTCCATGGCGTCGAGGGCCTCGACGTGAACGCCGCGCGCCCAGTAGTGCCCGACCTTGCCGCGGACGAGCTCCATCTCCGCCTCGGTCTCGGCGAGCCAGAGACAGCCTTCGCTGGTGATCTCGCAGTCGGCCGGCATCTCCTCGGCGAGCTCCGCCCAGAGCTCGCACGAGGTGCTACACAGATCGAACTCGGCCTCGGAGTCGTCCATCACCGCCAGGTGGCCCATGCCGGCCGCGGTGGTGCCGCCGCCGGCGAAGCCCGCATCGAGGACCAGACAACGAATCCCCTCGCGCGACAGGTAGTAGGCGCAGGCGGCGCCGACGATGCCGGCGCCGACGACGATGGCGTCGGGTCGGGTCGTCATGCGATCAGGAGATGCCCGAGCGCAGCTCGTCGGTCGGGTCGAACAGGAGCGTGTTGCGGCCGGTGACCCAGGCGCGTCCCCGGATGTAGGGGATCAGGTCGCCATCGCGCTCTTCGAGCCAGGCGGTGAAGAGGCTTCCGGTGACGCTCTCCTGGCGCCACGGCTCACCGAGGTCGAGCTCGCCGCGCTCGTAGAGGACGGCCAGCTTCGCCGAGGTACCGGTGCCGCAGGGCGAGCGGTCGTACTCGCCGCCCGGGCAGAGGACGAAGTTGCGGCTGTCGGCGTCGGAGCGCTGCGGCGGTCCGAACAGCTCGACGTGGATCAGCTCGCGGTCCTCGACCGGAATCAGATCCTCCGCGTCGAGCGTCGATCGGATCGCCTGGGTGACGCGCTCGAGCTCGGACAGGTTGGCGAGCGAGATCTCGATCTCGTCGAGGTGGGCGAGGAAGAACCAGTTGCCTCCCCAGGCGATATCGCCACGCACCTGCCCCACCCCGGGCACGCCGATCTCGACGTCGAGCCGCTCGCTCCACGAGGCGACGTTCTGGATGGTCACCGAGCCGTCCGGGTGGAGCTCGCCCGAGACCTGTCCGACCGGGGTGTCGATGAGCGTCGAGCCGACCTCGATGTGCCCCATGTGCTCGAGCGTTCGGATCGTCCCGATGAGCCCGTGTCCACACATGCCGAGGTAGGAGGCGTTGTTGAAGAAGATGACCCCGGCGGCCGAGTCCTCGCTGACCGGAGGGGTCAGGAGACCGCCGACGATGGCGTCGTAGCCCCGCGGCTCGGAGACCACAGCCCGCCTCAGATGGTCCCAGCGAAGCGCCAGGTCGTCGCGTCGCTCGGCCATCGTCTCCCCCTCCGGCTGCGGCCAGCCATCGACCACAAGGCGCGTCGGCTCACCTTCGGTGTGGGAGTCGATGACCTCGATGGCGGGGGGAAACGACGGCACGGCGGCCCACTGCCGATTCAGGATCGCCGGCGAAGGCGGAGCAGAAACCAGATCAGGACGCCGAGCGTGCCGACGATCGGAATCAGCCCACCGGCCGATGAGATGAGAAACGCGACGGCTTCGACGAAGTTGTTCCCGGCATCGTGAAAAGCGCGGCCCACCGTTCGCAGCACCCCGCCTTCGTGGCCAGCGATCGCCGGCCTCGCCTCGTGAAGTTCTAGCTGCAGTGTGGCCATCGCGACCTGATGGTCCCAGAAGCGGCGTTGGCCTTCCAGTTGATCGAGCTCGCTCCGGACTCGTGCCAGCTCCCGCTCAATCTGCAGCAAGTCACTCAGATCGTTGCTCGAGCGATCGAGCAGTTCGAGCAGGCGGGACTCGAGCTCGCTCTTCGTGCTCAGACGGATCTCTAGATCGAAGTACTGCTCCGTGATGTCGTCTGCCGTGATCCGTATCGACTCCACCTTGCCCTGCGCTTGTGCCTGCTCGAGGAGCTCGTCGAGGCTTTCCGCAGGCACGCGACACGTGAGAGATGCCCGCTTGGCCCCGTAGCCATCTTCGGACAGGGACTCGTTGCCCACATAGCCGCCGACAGCCCCTACCAGCGCTCGCACCTGTACTGCCGCAGCGACTGCGGAGTCCACCTCCAGCGTCAACGATGCATTGCGAATCAGCTTCCGATCTTCAGCCGGAACAACGGCAAGCTGACGCTCTTCCGACGGGGAGTGCCGGGTAGGCCTCCGGATTCCCTCCAGCTGCAGGAGGGCGGAGCCCGTCTCCGCTGCCGGAGCGGCTTTCCCGGAGGCAAGATCTTCAAGCGGGGCTTTCTTCGCACATCCGAGCGCTAGAGCCCCGACACAGAGGAGCGTGGCGAGAAGCCCCCGGACAGGGGATTTGGTGCCTGACTCCAAGTCCATACGTTCGCTCTTGTCCTCCGAGACTCCCGGGGAGAGCCGCTCGCTTAGGGGCCCCCGGGATCTAGAGACCGTAGTTCCTCGATGGCGGGCCAGGCGACAAAGACACCGTCCATCCAGACCGTATCGCGGTCCGTCTCAGCGGTGGCAAACGAGCCGAGTTGATAAGTGTCGGAGTCGAAGTCGCCATCGCGACCAGGGCTGCGAACACCAACCACGTGACCAGTTGCACCTAGGTCTTCACTTCGGAGACAGTACTCGAGGTCATTGCCCCAGCCGTCTGTCGAAGGAAACTGGTCGGCCCGGCGCACATCGAGGAGTTCTCGTACGTCTTCGTAGCTGATCGGAGGGCAAGAGGACCATCGATACTCGGTGGTGGCCGCCTCTTCGGTCGATTCTTCCGTTGCGGTCGTGTTGGCGATCACCCAGGACATCAACAATGTACCCGCGTTGCGCACTGCGGCAACCGATACCTCGTGCGGATGGGGTTCCGGGTCCTGCGCGGCCAGAGCGGCAGGCAGGACCAGCCCGAAGCAAGAGACGACAATGACATGTTTCCAGCGCATAGGCCGGACCTCCTTTCGAGGTAACTAGCGAACACTCTACACGAGCGCGCTGGTGGTGCAGAAGAGTGTGACCACCGATGGCAGGATGTTCTTCCTTGGATCGCTCCTCGCCTGCTCATCGACGCCGTTCACTGGTCGCGACGTTCTGTAGGTCCATAGGGCGGCGGCCACTCACCGCCTGGATTTGTGTAGCTCGGATCGTAGAAGTACACAGTCCTCCACTCGAACAGACTGCCCACCTTTCGCCAAGTTCCGCCGTTGACGGGGCCTGATAGTTGTGTCGGGACTTGGTAACCCTCTGCGCGGTACGCGAGTATTCTGAGCGAGCGCCACGGATCATGTGAGGGGTGCCTCTGCGTAGGCCATGAAGAGAAAACGAGCGGTTGCCACTGCCGGGGTTGTCGCCGCGGTCCTTTTCACGGCAGCGCAGGTCACCGCACTGCCCGAAAAGCGTGAGCTGGCGGTTACGGGATTCATCGAGCAGTTCGTCGACCTGGCGATGTTCGACGGCACGGTGCTGATCGAACAGGGCGGCGAGGTCGTCTTCGAGAAGAGCTTCGGCTACGCGCACTACGAGCTCGGGGTCCGTCACGACGCAGCGACCCGCTTTCGCATCGCCTCGGTGTCGAAGACCCTGACCGACGCGGCGGTCGCGGTTCTGGTTCAGCGGGGCGAGCTGTCGCTGGACGACCCGCTGTCGCGCTACCTTCCGGACTTCCCGTCGGCGGAGACGATCCGGATCGGACAGCTTCTCGATCACACCTCGGGCATTCCGCACTCCAACACCCAGCCCTGGGGCGACGGCAAGACATCGCTGACTCTCGACGAGATCGTCGAGCGCCTGGCGGCCCTGCCACTCGACTTCGAGCCCGGCAGCGACTCGAGCTACAGCAACGGCGGCTACGCGGTGGCCGCGAAGGTGCTCGAGATCGTCGTCGGTGCTCCGTACGGAGAGGTCATGCGCCGTACCGTGTTCGAGCCGCTCGGAATGAACGACACAGCCCATATCTCGGACGCACGCATGCCGATCCAGGGAATGGCCACCGGATACGAGCCGGGCGCTTTCCCGGGCGAGCGGCGCCACTCGAGGTTCTACGCCGTGGAGACACGTCCGGGCGGTGGCTCCTTCTACTCGACGGCTCGCGACCTCCTGGCCTTCATCCGCGCCGTCTTCCGCGACGACTTCGTCAAGCCCGAGCTTCGTCGCAGCGTCCTCGGCGACGACGAAGCCTACTTCCTCTCCCAGGGCCGCTCACCGGGCTTCGTGGCCAAGCTCCTCTACGACCCGGAGCTCGATCTCATCGTGGTGAGTGTCGCCAACAGCTACGCGGTTCCCGCCGATTGGGCTCGCTCGCTGGCCGAACTGGCGACCGGCCGGGCGACGGCGGAACTCTGGGGCGAGCTGCGTCCGGCGGAGCCGACGGTCGGCACCGACGATCCGCGGCTGGGAAGGTACTCGCGCCGCGGCGGCGAGGCCGTCATCGAGCGCAGCCCGCGCGGCGCAATGGTGATCGAGGACAGACGGGCGGAGTCGACGACCGCCTTCGTTCCCCTGGTCGACGGCTCCTTCCTGCTGCCGGCCTACTTCCAGCGCTGTACCCGGTCCGAGGAGTCTGGCGCCATCACCTGCCGCATGCTCTCGGGTGAGGAGCGATACACGACCGAGTACACACCGATCGGGGACTGAGCGAGTCCGGGGACCGAGCGGATCTAGAGGGATTCGAGCTCGGCCGCCCAGTTGCGGACCACGATCAAGGGAATCGAAGAGCTGTCCGGGGTCTCGTCCCTCAATAGGAAGAAGCCGCCGTCCGGGGTCGTATCGAACATCCTCGGTCCGACTTCACTGTCCTGAAGCTCCAGAAGGCGCTCGCTCCGGCCGATCTCGAGGCCGTCGGATCGGGCGACCGGGACGCGCGCAAGCCACGCCGGAGGCCCCGGCTCGATGTACAGGAGACTGCGTGCGTCTCGAGTCCATCTGGGAAAGGCGCCTCCCGATCTCGAGACCCGAGTCTTGTCGCTGCGGCCATCGATGCCGACGATGTAGATCTCCTGACGCCCCGACTCGTCTGACGAGTAGGCGATCCACTGTCCGTCGGGAGAGATCTCGGGCCAGGTCTCGTCGAAGGGTGTCTCCAGGAGAGGCTCCGCCGGACCTCCCTCGACTGGTTGCCACCACAGGTCGCTGTTTCCGGCCGGGCCGATTCGCATGAACAGGAGGCGCTTCCCGTCGGGTGTCAGGGTACCGCCGAACTTCCGCAACCCACCGTCGGTGAGAGGCGTCGAGTTGCCGGATCCATCGACAGGGGCGAGATGGACGTTGCGCGTGCCGCGCCGGCCCGAGGTCGCGATGAGGGCCTTTTGGCTGGGTAGCCACACGGGGTCGTTGTGTCCCCAGGCGTGGGTGATCCGCAGGATCGAGTCGCGTTCCAGATCGAGGACCCAGATCGCCTGGTTGACGCTGTCGATGCCCACCGCCAGGGAGCGCCCGTCGGGCGAGAGGCGGAGTGACTGGAAGGGCTCCAGGCGTTGCGAGACCGGCTCGCCCCGACCGTCGCGGTCGTAGCGCCAGATCCGATTCCGGTAGGTGAGCGGACCGCCGCGAGCGTAGACGAGACTGCCACTGGCCGAGACGTCGTACGCGGCGGCTCCCGACAGCGGCATGCTCGCGATGTCGCGCAGGAGGACTTCGGGCTGCCCGCTCGTCTCCAGGGTAACCGGATCGAAACGGACCGAGAGGAGGTGGGAGCTTCGCATGAAGAGCAGCCTGTCGGGGGGCAGGAAGCGGGCGTAGCTGGTGTTGCGCAACACCGTCCGGCGTTCGCCGCTCTCCAGGTCGACAGCCTCGAGATGCGCCTCGTCGATCGACGCGATCTGTGCCGTGATGACGGTGAAGAGAGCTGAACGGCTCCCTGGGAGAACGTGAGGCCAGCGATGGCTACGCTCGAGGTCCTCCTCGATCGGCTCGGTCAGTTGCGTCGATTCCCCGGTGTCGAGGTCGAAACGCATCAGCCCCGTCGCGAAGCTGGGGGCGTAGACGATCGTGCCATCGTCCCCCCAGCTGCCGCCACGGGGATTGCCGATCGGCGCCAGCTCTGTCGGTAGGAGACTCTTCAGCGAGGCGGTCTTGAGTGCTCCCCCGACTTCGGAGAAGAAGCCGATCGACTGCCCGTCGGCGGAGAAGAAGGGATCGGTTGCCAGCTCGCTCTCCGGGATCGGCCTGGCGTCGAGCTCCGAGATCGATCGCAGCATCAGGCGGGGAGTGTCGTCGATCGTGGCCAGGTAGACGACGTGCCGCCCGTCGGGAGAGATGGCGAGCAGGGACTGGTTGAAGGCGCCATAGGCGAGATTGGCCGCCGGTTCGGTGATCCGGAACCGAACCACATCGTCTCGACTTCGTGACGTCTCCGCCGAGGTCGAGCCTCGATCGCCGAACATCAGCCATCCGAGTGCCGCCAGGAGCAGGAGGGAGAGGACCCAGCCCGCCATCTCGCGGACGCTGAAGGACCGGCTCGATGGAGGTGTCGGCACGTCGATGGTGGGTGCGGCGGCGGGGCTTTCGGTCAACTCGATGCGGGCATCGCCGATGTCACGCAGTCGGTCGTTGGTGTTCTTCTGGAGGCAGCGCGAGAGAAGCCGTACGACTCGCGGAGGGACGGCGTCGGGGAGCAGCGCCAGGTCGGGCTCCTCCTTGACCACGGAGGCGAGGATGTCGGTCACCGTCTCGCCCGCGAACGATCGGCGTCCGGTGAGGCTCTCGTAGAGCACGCAGCCGAACGACCAGATGTCGGTTCGCTTGTCGACCTCGGCGCCCCGCGCCTGCTCGGGGCTCATGTAGGCGGCGGTACCGAGGATCACCCCCGCCTGGGTCATCTGGGCGGTCAGGGTCGGTGACTCGCTGACGTCCGTCGAGTCTGGACCCCAGGCCTTGGCCAGCCCGAAGTCGAGTACCTTGACCCGGCCGTCGGGAGTGAGCTTGATGTTTGCCGGTTTGAGGTCGCGATGGATGACGTTCTTGTCATGCGCCGCCTCGAGCGCCGTGGCGATCTGGCGCCCGACCTCGAGGGCCTCGGCGACCGAGAGAGAGCCACGCTCGAGCCGCTCGCCGAGCGTCTCGCCCTCGGCGAGCTCCATCACCAGGAAGCGGGTGTCGTCCGCGTTCCCGACTTCGTAGATGGCGGCGATGTTCGGGTGGTTGAGGGTCGCGAGGATCTGCGCTTCGCGCTCGAACCTGGCGAGCCGCTCCTCGTCCTCGGTGAAGGAGGGAGGCAGGACCTTGATCGCCACCTCCCGGCCGAGACGCGTGTCCTCGGCGCGATACACCGACCCCATGCCGCCCTCTCCCAGCAAGCCGGTGACCCTGAAGTGCGCCAGCGATTTCCCGATCAAGATCGGGAGGATGTTAGCAGCGCCGCGAGCTCCGTCCCTCAGTGCCCTTTCGCGTGCGCCAACCGCCGCGGATCGGCCGCGCCGTGTAGGCGGCCGTCCTCGCCCCGCCAAACGATCTGGATCGAGCCCGTGTGGTAGTTGTACGCGCCCTGGTCGTCGATCGCGATGCCGCGCGCGGCCAGGCCGTCGCGGACCTCGTCGCTGATGCGGGTCTCGAGCGAGATGGTCTCGTCGAGAGCCTGGAGGCGTTCGGGGGTGGCGAAGGACCAGAAGCGGGGCGCTTCGGCGGCGGCGTGGGGGTCCATGCCGAAGTCGAGGATGTTGACCAACACCTCGGTGATCGGCTGCGGCGGGTAGCCGGGGGTGCCCATGGCCATCCAGGGCTTGCCGTCGCGGGTCGCCATGATCGCGGTGATCGGCAGAACCAGCCGGCGCCCTTCACCGACCGGTAGGCCGCCGAGCTCGCTCCCCGTCGCCCGCACGCCGTCGATGAAGACACCCGGCGCGCCACCGTGGATGGTGTGCAACAGCGAGACCCAGTTGCCGTGCCTGTCGGCGACGACGATGTGATCGCTGCCGAGGTCCCGAAGATCGGGGTCCTCCGGATCGGAGTCGCGCCCGAGGTCCGCCACCTCCTCACCGTCCGTCGTCGTCGGCGACAGATCGATCTTGGGCATCGTCTGGCGAACGTACTCGGCGCCCATGCGCCCGTAGTCCTTGTCGAGCCAGAGGTCTACCGGGACGTTCCAGGTGCGTGGGTCACGGGTCGCCGGCTCCACCTCGCCGCGCACCCGGAACATCGCCCGCGCCATCACCTCGAGCGTCTCGGCCGACTCGCTGTAGTGGCCCATCGAGGCGAGATCGAAGTTCTCCAGCACGTTGAGGTTGAAGCCGACCTCGACGCCGCCGGTATCGGGCGGCGGCGAGCCGTAGAGCTGGTGGCCGCGGTAGGTGAAGGCGACTGGATCGAGCCAGAGGGCCTCGTACTCGGCCATGTCCTCCATGGTCACTCCGTGGCCTTTGGCGGTCGCCCGCTCGACGAACTTCTTTCCCCACTCGCCGGTGTACATGTAGTCCGGTCCCGCTTCGGCGAGCTTGCGAAGCGTCTCGGCGAGAGCCGGCATCTTCCAGCGTTGCCCGACGCCGACAAGGTGTCCGTCGGGCATGTAGAACTGGCGCGCCTCGGCGTCCTGGCGCAGGTCGCCGAGGAACCCGAACTCCCACAGCGCCGAGTTGAGCCCATACATGAACGAGGTGACGATGGCGCCTTCCTCGGCGGCGCGGATCGACGGAGCGAGGACGTCGGCCCAGGCCATGGTGCCGAAGCGATCGAGCAGTGCGCCCGAGCCGCGCACCGTGCCGCCGATCGCCACGGCGCCGGGATTGCCCGTCTCGACGCGGCTCGCGAGCGGTCGACCGGCGATGGCGTCGATGGCGTAGATCCGGTCGCTCTCGGCGTCGTACACCAGGGCCGACATCGAGCCGAACAGGAACACCATGTGGTAGTCGTGGACCTGCTGGACGAACAGCGCCGTCAACGCGGCGTCGATCGCGTTGCCGCCGTTCTCGAGGACTTCCACCGCCGCCAGCGTCGAGCTCATCAGCTGCGTCGAGACCATGCCGTTGTCGGCCACGGCCGGTGACTTGGGACCCTGGTTGATCTCGGGTGCCGCCGGATCGACGACACCCCATTCGGATTGCTGGGCGAGAGTGGGCGCGGCGAAGAGGACGCACACCAGCGCGCCGATCGACAGAGGTCTCATGGCTTCACTCCTCGTAGATGTCGAGCCGCACCCGGGCGGTCCCTGTATCGATCATGCGGAGCTTTCGCGCCGCGGCTCGCGACAGATCGATGATGCGCCCGCCGACGAAGGGGCCGCGGTCATTGATCCGAACCCACACCGAGCGATCGTTGTCGAGGTTCGTGACGCGAACGCGCGTGTCGAAGGGAAGGCTCTGGTGTGCTGCTGTGTAGGCGTTCTGGTTGTACGTCTCGCCGTTCGCGGTGGCCTTGCCGTGAAAGGTGTCGGCGTAGAACGACGCCGTGCCCTCGGTCACGCTGGTGGGCTCGCGGCATGCCAGCAGCGCGAACAACAGCGTCGCGCCGCAGGCCAGGATGCGTCGGGATCTCATCGTGGGAACCGCCACCGAGACTACATCACCGCTCGTAATCTCGACGCGAGCGCAATACACTCCACCCCCGAACCCGACAGAAGAGCGTCCGAGGAGAGCATATGTCCAGCGTCTGGCAAGGTGTGTATCCCGCCGTTACCACGCAGTTCCACGACGACCAGTCCGTCGATGTCGAGGGCACGGTCGACCATTGTGAGGCGCTGATCGACGCCGGCTGTCACGGCATCGTGATGCTCGGTACCCTGGGCGAGGGCACGTCGCTCAACCGGGCCGAGAAGCTGGCCCTGCTCGAAGGTGTCCAGTCGAGCTGCGGCGACCGGGTGCCAGTGCTGACCTGTGTCGCCGAATACACCACGGCCGAGGCGTGCGGCATGGCCGAGGCCTCCGCCGAGCTCGGTCTCGACGGGCTGATGGTCCTCCCGGCGATGGTCTACAAGTCCGACTCGCGCGAGACACTGGCCCATTTCCGCGCCGTGGCGCGAGCCACCAACCTCCCGGTCATGGTCTACAACAACCCGGTCTCCTACGGCGTCGACATCACACCGGAGATGTTCGGGGAGCTCGCCGACGAGGAGACGCTCGTGGCCCTCAAGGAGTCCTCCGACGACGTCCGTCGCGTCACCGACATCATCAACGTCGTCGGCAACCGCTACGCCATCTTCTGCGGCGTCGACGACCTCGCCCTCGAAGCGATTCTCATGGGCGCTGAGGGCTGGGTCGCCGGCCTGGTCAACGCCTTCCCGGCCGAGACGGTGCGCATCTGGGAGCTGGCGCGCGCCGGGCAACTCGAAGAGGCGCGGGCGATCTACCGCTGGTTCGCTCCAATGCTCCACCTCGACACCGACGTCAAGCTGGTGCAGTACATCAAGCTGGCCGTCCAGGAGGTCGGACTCGGCCGCGAGGCCGTGAGAGCGCCACGGCTCGAGATCCAGGGCCGCGAGCGGGAGCGGGTGCTCGAGATCATCCGCGCCGGTATCGCGAGCCGACCCGATCTCGGCTGAAACCGGCTCTCGGCCGGGGTCAGCGGTGGGCCGCTCGGGAGAGCGTCTGCACGAACTCGACCGGTGTCTTCAGGCGCGGTCGTCCGTCGCCGATCATCATGCGCTGGATCGGCTGCGGCCGCTCCAGAGTTGCCGGATGGAGGTACATCGCCGGGAAGCCCCGGACGCCGTACATCTCGGCCAGGTTGGCCTCGCGCCTGCCGGCCTCCGGGTTGATGACCACGGCGACCAGCTTGTCCATGAAGAGAGAGACCTCTTCGGTGGAGAGCAGGTCGCGCTCGAACTGGCGGCAGTAGCCGCACCAGTCGGTGCGGAAGTAGACCACCAGCGGCTTCTCGTGCTGCCGGGCCTCGGCCACGGCCCGCTCCATTCCGTCGGCGCCTTCGTACCAGGAGACCGGGGCGAACCGTCCGGCCTCGGTAACGGCGGGGGCGAACAGACAGAGTGCCAGGCAGAGAATCACAGCGCAACGCATGGAGGACGCATTCTAGCAACTGCGCCCCGGGTCGCGTGTGACGCGCCGGCTTCCGCGCTGCGGCTCAGACGAACAGGAGTGCGATGTAGAGCGCGTAGGCGACCAGGAGCGTCGCGCCCCGCTTGCGGCCGATGCGCATGCGGAACCAGAGCAGCGGAAGGATCGAGATGGCGAAGGCCATCATCACCCACAGGTCGATCCTGACCGTGGCGTACGGGATCTCGAAGGGCTTGATCAGCAGGGTGATGCCGAGAATGCAGAGGATGTTGAAGATGTTCGAGCCGATGAGGTTGCCGAGGATCATGTCCCCCTCGCGCCGCATCGCGGCCACGAGTGCCGTCGCCAGCTCGGGCAGGCTCGTGCCCACCGCGACCATGGTCAGGCCGATGACCCGCTGACTGATCCCGAAGACCACTGCCAGCCCGATGGCTCCGTCGATGAGGACTCGGGCTCCGATGACCAGCAGGGCGACGCCGAGCGCAACGCGCAACCCGCTCCACAGGGTCCGCGGCGGCGGGCTCGCCTCGTCGACACCGTCGAGGTTGATCTCCTTGCCGACCAGGAAGAGAATCCAGAGGTAGGCGGCGAGCAGGACGACGAAGACGGCCCCGGTGGGCCGCCCCAGCAGGCCCAGCGCCACGGCCAGCCAGAGCGCGCCGCTGATCAGGATCATCACCGGGACCTCGCGCTGGAGGAAGGTCATGGTGCACCGCATCGGAGCGAGCATCGCCGCCAGGCCGAGGATCAGACCGATATTGGCGATGTTCGATCCGATGACGTTCGACAGCGCGATCTCGGGTGCGTCGCGGAAGACGGCGGCCATGATCGAAGCGGCGAGCTCCGGGGCCGAGGTGCCGAAAGCCACCACCGTCAGACCGATGACGATGCGGCTGAGACCGAGCGAACGGGCCAGATTCGCGGCGCCGGCGACGAGATGCTCACCGCCGTAGAAGAGCAGCACCACGCCGGCAGCGACGAACACCAGGTCGGTCAGCACCCGGCGATTGTCGCACAGCCCATTTTCCGACCCGTCCGTGTCAGAATCGCGCCCTGGCGGATGGCTGATGAGTGAAGAGAACGCTAGGTGGTGGGAGCCTCGTCGTCTCGACGTCGGCGAGAGCCGGAGTTGTCGACTCGGACCGCTCTCCCTCGTAGTGCGTCGCTTCGAGAACGAGTGGCAGGTGGCGTTCCATCGCTTCGACGACCAGGAACAGGAGGCCGGTTCCGCCGCGGTTCCGCCCGAGGGGGCCTCGATCGTGCAGAGATTCGCCGCCGGCTCGGCGGCCGAGCTGGAGCTGCGTCCCCTGGTCGCCGACCGGTCGCTGGTGGCGGTGCCGCGCACACCGATCTCCGTTCTGCCCGGAGAGCGGGCCAAGATCTACATCTCCTCTCCGGTCTGGATCGATGTGCGCGTTGGCTCGCCGTCACGCTCCCTGATGGAGATACCGGTCAAGCGACTCTCCGATACCTGGGTCGGCTCGACGACCCTCGAGGGTGAGGTGGCCTACTCGCTCAAGACCCAGGCGTTTCTCGATCTCGACCACGTGCCGAGCCGCTCGCATCGTTGCGTCACACCGATTCTGCTCTCCAACGCCGGCGAGGACGTGCTGCCGATCGAGAGCATGAACCTGCCGATCCCCTATCTGTCGCTCTACTCGACACGGGACGGGGAGCTGTGGACCGGGGCGGTCAGCCTGGTTCGCTCCGAGGGCGGGTCGCATGCCCATCTGGAGGTGTTGAGTGGCCCGCCCGCGGAGGCTGTCGGCGCCGATCTGATCGGCCAGGCTCGCCTCGCGGCCGAGCCGAACCTCCTGGTCCGTGCCTTCGCCAGTCTCTGGCAGGGCTTGGAAGACGACGACGATGGATGAGATCAAGGCAGAGCTTGCGGCCTACCTGACGCTTCAGAACGGCCTCAACCTGGCCCGGGCGCTCATTCTGTTCATCGTCGGGCTGGTGTTGGCAAGGGTGGTCGCGAGCGTCGTGCAGCGGGTCACCATCCGGCGCATGGAGCCGCAGCAAGCGGCGCTCCTGCGCCGACTGGTCTACTACAGCCTGATGTCGCTCTTCGCCGTGGCGGCGCTGCATCAGTTGGGCTTCGATCTGAGCGTGCTTCTCGGCGCCGCCGGCATCCTGACCGTGGCGATCGGCTTCGCCAGCCAGACTTCGGCGGCCAACCTGGTGAGCGGCCTCTTCCTGATCGCGGAGCGCCCCTTCGGCGTCGGCGACGTCATCCAGGTCGGGGGGACGACCGGCGAGGTGCTGTCGATCGATCTGCTGTCGGTGAAGCTACGGACATTCGACAATCTCTACGTCCGCATCCCCAACGAGACGTTGATCAAGACCGAGGTTCGCACGCTCACCCGCTTCCCGATCCGGAGAGTCGACCTGCTGATCGGGATCGCCTACAAGGAAGACATCGATCGCGTGCGCGAGGTCCTCTACGATGTCGCCTTCCGCAACCCGGTCTGCCTCGACGAGCCGAAGCCGGTGTTCATCGTCCAGGGCTTCGGCGACTCGGCGATCCAGATCCAGTTCTCTCCGTGGGCACTGCGCGAGAACTTCCTCGAGCTGCGTAACACCATCCAGGAACAGATCAAGGAGGCCTTCGACCGCGAGGGCATCGAGATTCCGTTCCCGCAGCGGGTGGTGCGCTCGCCCGACCCGGAGCATGGCCTTGCCGAGCCGCCGTCCGGCGGAGCCGAGGACCTGGACGACGCCCCCTGAACCGGAAGTCGTGAACGACTCGAATCTCAGGGTCCTGCTCGACGCCCGGCCGGTCGGACTGCCCCGGGCGAGCGACTTCCGGATCGAGGAGGGCCCGGCTCCCGAGCCGGGCGACGGTGAGGTGCTGGTGCGTCAGCGCTGGGTCTCGGTCGACCCGGCGATGCGCGGCTGGATGACCGATCGACGGTCCTATGTGCCCGGCGTGGAGCTCGGCGAGGTGATGCGCGCCTACGGGGCCGGGGAGGTCGTGCGGTCGAGGGCCGAGGGCTTCTCCGAGGGCGACGGGGTGGTCGGGCTGCTCGGCTGGCAGCGCTACGCCGTGGGTGAGGGGCGGCATCTCTACAAGGTTCCGCCGGGTCTCGACCTGAAGGTCGCGCTGGGGCCGCTCGGGATGACCGGGCTCACCGCCTACTTCGGTCTGCTCGACGTCGGCCGCCCCCGGGTCGGGGAGACGGTGCTGATCTCGGGCGCCGCGGGAGCGGTGGGGTCGATGGTCGGGCAGATCGCCGGCATCCGGGGGTGTCGTGCGGTCGGGATCGCCGGGAGCGACGCCAAGTGTGCCTGGATCACCGAAGAGTGCGGCTTCGACGCGGCGATCAACTACAAGACGAGCGGGGATCTCGACGACGCGATCGCCGAGGCCTGTCCGGACGGAGTCGACATCTTCTTCGACAACGTCGGCGGAACGACGCTCGAAGCGGCCCTGCGGCAGATCAACCGCGGTGCCCGGGTGGTGATCTGCGGCGCCATCTCGATCTACAACGCCACCGAGCCGCCCGCCGGGCCGAGCAACTACATTCGGCTGCTCGTCCAGCGGGCGCGCATGGAAGGCTTCGTCATCATGGACTATCTGGACCGCTACGCCGAAGGACAGGCCGCGATCGGCGCCTGGCTCGCCGAGGGACGGCTCCGCTACCGCTTTCATGTCGTCGACGGTCTGGCGAACGCGCCCGCGGCTCTGGGGATGCTCTTCGACGGCTCGAACGAGGGAAAGCTCCTCGTCAGGGTCGATCCATGAGGGACAACCAGTGAGGACCGACGGGTGAAGGTCTCCATGTTGCTGGCCGTGCTGATCGGCCTCGGCTACATCGTCTGGCTGGTCTGGGCCGAGGGCTGGAGGCTGTGGGTGGTCATCGGAGGGCTGAGCCTTGTCGCCCTCGTCGGTGGCGCGGCCCACATGGCCATGGGGCTCGCCCGGCAGCGCCAAGGGCTCGATGCCTCGGGCTCGGGTGACGACCCAACGGGCGGATCTCGGGATGGGAGCGACACCGAATGAGAGCGATCGTCGTCGCAGTCCTGGTCGGTCTGTCTCCGGGATTCACCACCGTCTCCATGGGGCAGCCCGCGACGGAGGATCAGCCCGAGCAGATCCAGTCGACGACCCGTCCTCGCACGACCTATCTCGACCGCTACCTCCGGACCTTCCCGACTCGGGCGACGGCCGCCGGCCTGCACGACTACGACGACCGGCTCGAGTCGCTCGGGGAGGAGGACCGGCGGCTGTGGGTCGGCTTCAACGAGGGCATCGTCAAGGGGCTGGCGCGCCAGCTCGACGACCCGCAGATCGACCTCGAGGTCCGGCTCGACGCCGAGCTCGTGCTGCGCCAGGTCCGACGGGAGATCTTCGAGCATCGCGTCCTGCGCCGGCCGCAGACCGATCCGCTCTGGTGGACCGGGTTCATCGGCAACGCGACGGTCTTCCTGCTGGTCCGCGACGATCGGCCGGAGGAGGAGCGCCTGGCGAACGCGGCGGCCCGAGCCCGCCTGCTGCCGCGTCTCGCGGCTCAGGCGCAGGAGGCCCTGTCGGAGAGCGATCCGGCCGACATCTCGCCGGAGATCACCCGCCTCGCTCGGCGCCAGATCGTCTCCTCGGCCCGCTTCTACCGCAGTGGTTTCGCCGACGTGACGACCGATCCGGTGCTCTCCGCCGAGCTCCGCGACGCCGGCGAGACGGCGGCGGCGGCGCTCGACGCGCTGGCCGACTTCCTCTCCGCGCTGGCGGAGCGGGCGAGTGGCACGCCCAGGCTCGGCGATGTCTATACCGAGAGCTTTCTGCTGGGCACCGGAGACCCTCGTTCGCCGGCCGAAGTGCTCGCGGCCGCGGAGGCCGATCTCGAGGCGAAGCGGCGGGAGGTGGCCGAGTACGGACGGAGTGTCTGGTCTACGATCTTCCGCTGGACCGAGCCGCCGGTCGACGACCGGGAGCTGGTTCGCCGCCTGTTCGAGCGCGTCGAGGCCGACCGTTGTACCTCGACCGAGGAGCTGGTGATCGAGTACCGGCGGCTGATCAAGCTGGCCGAGCGCTTCGCACGTCGCCACGAGATCGTTACCCTGCCCGATCCGTTCACCGTGGTGACCGACCGATCGCCCGACTACTTCACCGGCCAGAGTGTCGGAGGGGTCTACCCGGCGGGTCCGTTCGCTCCCGAGGGCGACACCCTCCTCTTCCTGCCGACGCCGCCGAGCGACGCCACTCCCGAGCAGATGGACACCCTCTTCCGCGGCTTCAATCATCACTTCAACGTGATGATCGCGCCGCACGAGATCGTTCCCGGGCACTACCTGCAGCTCAAGTACGCGGCGCGGCACCCGCGCAAGGTCCGGGCGATGTTCGCCGACGGGGTCTACGTCGAGG
The DNA here is from genome assembly GCA_965223875.1 of Candidatus Multivoradales bacterium. Taxonomy (GTDB): domain Bacteria; phylum Acidobacteriota; class Thermoanaerobaculia; order Multivoradales; family JAHEKO01; genus CBDCXS01. The sequence continues at coordinate 3,054,527 of OZ245024.1, forward strand.
GGTGGGGAACGTTCGTCGAGCGATTGATGCTGGACGAAGGCTGGGGAGGTCCGCTCGATCGACTGGCCCACCTGAAAAAGCAGCTCGAGAATATCGCCCGGACAATCGTCGACATCCGCGTCCACACCACCGACATCTCGAGCGAAGAGGTCCTCGCTTTCGTGCGCGACGAGGCCCTGCAGGACGAGCAACTGGCCTCCAACATGTGGATGCGCGCCATCACCAGCTCCCCCCAGCTGACCTCCTACTACCTCGGCTACCGCCAGGTGTGGGACCTCTACGAAGACGTCCGCCGCGAGCGCGGCGACGGTTTCGTTCTGCGCGAGTTCATGGACGGGATGATGGAGTTGGGGCCGGTGCCGGTGCGGCACTATCGGGAGCGGATGCTGGAGTAGAGATGATGGCTCGTCGCCGATGCTGGGAGTGCGGAGCCTCGTTCGAGTACCCGAGGGCCAGGTGAGAGGTCGGCTAGCACGCATCGGATTGGTTCTGCTGCTGCTCCAGGCGACCCTTTCGGTTGTCCTCCTTAGATGGCTCGTCGCGATGCATCTGGTCGAGGCCGTCAGGCCGGCGGCGGCTTTCTCCGTGGTGGCAGTCCTCGGGCTCACCGCTGGTCTCTGGGCTCTGGGAAGAGCACGGTCGCTGCGGGCGCATCGCATAGCTGCTGCGGTCTTGGTCGTTTCGGGTCTCGCGTCGGTTCCGTTCGTGGCCGTACCTGTGTCGTTTCGTCTGCTCGATGCCAGGCTCTTTTGGGGTGGGTGGGGCATCCCCTCGGCGCAGGTTTTGCCGAAGGGCTACTCGCTGGGGACGGTTAGGAGCCGGCTGTACACTGGTGGATGGGATCAAGGGCCGCTCGTGATGTTCGAGACCGAGGGCGTACAGTGGCTCAGCCTCGGGATGAGGGCGCTCGCCAGCCATACCCCTCACCTGTCCTCGATAGCGTTTGATGGGTCGGGCTGTCGAGTTCTATGGCTTCGCCTGGAGCCCGATCTGCGCGCTGTCTTCACGGTGCTCATCGGCCGGACTGAGGGTCCGTCCCGCTACGCCGAGGAATCGTGGCCCGCCAGGCTCTTCTGGCTGGACACCTGCAAGGGGAATGGTCGGCCATCGGCAACAGCACTGACAGTGCCGGGGCTGGAGACACGTCTAGCGTCGGTAGCCGGGCAGTTCGCGGTCGCTCACTCTGAGAGTCGTGCGTGGGTTTTCGACCTCGAGGCGCAAGAGCTCAGGGCTGAGTACGAGCTTCCGCGAGACGAACTGTCGGCCTGGATCACCTCGCAGACCGTCATCGGAGATGAGAACGGCCTCACGATGGTCCGGAAGCAGTACATGGAGAGCCTTCTCGAGACACTCGAGCTAGACCTAGATACGCACAGCCTCCGGCGTGTCTCGCTCATTGACTTCGGTGCTCAGCCGAAGTCCGGTTTCGATAGGGCGGAGGGAGATCTACTGGCCATCGGACCGTTGATGGAGTCGGTAATCGTCCGGAAGAGGCACTGGGGGCCTGGGGTAACCGAAGGCGACTTTGAGATCTACGGGCTCGACGAAGGGAAGGTGCTCTTCGTGGTGGATGGCTCCGATATGTCAGACGCGACTGCCACCTACCTATCCAATGGGCAAATGGCTCTCGCGGGCAACCTGCGAAGGCGCAGAACTGGAGTTCTCCGCTTGGTAAGCCCGTCGGGTGATGTCCTGACAACGAGAGAGTGGCCGAGAACGGGTCGATTCGGTGTCTTGTGGGAAACAACACAAGGAGACCTTCTCGTTCGAAACCGTGGCGACAACCTTCGAGAGCTGAGGCTCGAGCTACTCGATTCGGCGACTCTTGAGACGCTGGAGATGCAGTCGGTGAGCGGGGACTACTTCATAGTCGGGCGAACCGTGTCGGGAATGCTCGTCAGCAATGGGAAGGAGATTCTCGAGATCGACGAGAATCTGAGTCGCAAAGTGCCGCTGGCCGGGACCTGAAGCCTCGTTGACCTCCGACGTCGGCCGGCCGGCAGGGACGCCGGCCGCTTCAGTGTGACGTGTCGATTGTCACGACTCGTCCACCGGTCGCTTCCGCATCGCCTTCTTGCTCGACTGCTTCCGCTTCGCCTCGACCCGCCTGCGCTTGGCGGCCCTGGTGGGTCTGGTGGGGCGACGTTCTGCGATTGGTGCCAGGGCCTCGCGGAGCATTGCGGCGAAGCGCTCGATTGCCACCTCCCGGTTGGCGTGCTGCGAGCGGTGGCTCTGGGCGGAGACCCGCAGCTCGCCGCGCTTCGAGATGCGGCTGGAGTAGCGCTCGGCGATCTTGCGCTTGGAGTCCTCGTCGAGCGCCGTCGAGGCGTCGATGTCGAAGACCAGGGTCACCCGTGACTCGGTCTTGTTGACGTGCTGGCCGCCGGGTCCGGAGCTGCGTGAGGTCTCGAAGGTGAGCTCGGAGAGCGGGATCTCGAGGTCCGGCGTGATGGGGATGGTGCTCATCGGTTGAACGGTATCGCATAGGGGGGGAAGCTGCTGGGGGCGGAGCTGGCGGGCGGAGGTTGGTATGCCCTCCGCCGGGGGACAGGCACCAACCGCCACAGGCTGGGGACTGGCTCCAACTGATGCGGTGCCGCATCAGCCATCTGGTGCTGTAGCTCATCAGTTGGAGCCAGTCCCCAGACTTGCCTTGTTGGTGCCTGTCCCCCGCCGAAGGGCATACCAACCCGCCCGCCAGCTCCGCCGCCCCAGCTTTCCGCTCGCCGGCCTCTGCTACACTGCCCGCCGCAGGAAAGGGGACTTATGGCAAATCAGGCATCAATGGCCCGCCGACAGCGTGAGCGCAAGCGCATGCAGAAGCGCCGCGAGAAGCAGAAGCTGCGCGAGGAGCGCCGCGAGGCCAAGAAAGAGGCCGAGAAGCTCGATATTCCGGATGATCCCATGCTCGATCCGACGATCGATTGGGGCTCCGCCGTTCGAGAGGGACACAACCTTGCCACCGGAGCGGACGAGGAAGAGGTCGAGGACGAAGAGGTAGAGACGGAGGCTTGACCTCCTTTCTGCTGGCGGCGTTGATCGGTTCGCTGGCCTCAGCGGAGACACCAGGCGCCTCCGAGGCGCCGGCAGAAAGTAGCGCGGCGCAGCTCGAGTCGCTGCGTCTCGCGGTCGTCGAGTCGTTTCCGTTGCGGGTCGAGGCGACCCTCGGCGGCTGGCTCCTGGATGCCTGCAGCCGGCTCGAGGCGGTCTCTCAGCGCTTCGAGCCCGACAGTCGGACCTATCACCTGGAAGCGACTCTGCTCCGGAGCGGTGAATCGGGCTGCGCCCAGAGCGTCACGCCCCTCGAGATCACCGTTCCGCTGGTCAAGGCCGGGATGGCCTCGGGCGAGTTCATCGTCCGGGCCCACGGACTGTCGGCGAGCTTCGAGATCGAGCCCCTGGGAGACTTTCCGGGACTCGACCTGCCCTCCGTCGAGCCGGCGCTGTGGATCTGCTCTCCCGAGCCACGCCTCTGTTTCGCCGCGCCCCGCGAGTGGACCGGCGCCGGGCTCACCTGGGCGTCGCCGACCTTCCTGTCGGCCGAGCTCGGTCTGCGTTGGTGGCCTGGAACGGAGGAGGACCCGGAGCGGCTCCTGCCCGCCGGGTCCGAGGTGCACGACCGTACCATCGGCCGTCTCGGTGGCGCTCTCGGCACCCGCATGACGGCGAGCAGGCAGGAGGGTGGCCGGTGGTCCGAGCACCTCTTCGCGCGCTGCGGCGAGGAGCTCTGGTGCGAGTTCTGGCTCGAAGCGCCCTCCGAGCCCCTGCTCGACGCGGCCGGCGAGCCCTTCTGGAACCTGGTCCGCTTTGCCGCCCGGTACTAGCCGATCCGCGAGCCGCCGCCTTGTCATCTCGACCGGAGGTGAGCGTAGCGAGCCGTAGCGGAGAGATGACAGAGGGAGGAGCTGGCTCGCCTCCGGTCGAGACGGTAAGGACGAGAATCCTCGACCTCCAGAGCGACCGGGGGGAGGCCGGCCGCTTCAGCTCACCTGGAGCAGCAGCGCCGTCAGATCGTCCTGGAGTCCTCCGGCGGTCGTGCGTTCGTGCCGCTCGATGAGCGTCTCGAGCCAGGCGGCCGGTGTCTCGGCCGTATGGTCGAAGAGCGCCTCCATGGCCGGATAGCCGAGCGGCTCGCCTGCCGCGATCGGCGCCTCGGGAAGCCCGTCGGTCAGCAGGAGAAGTCGGTCACCGGGATCGAGAGTGAGGACCTGACTGCGATAGGACGTCGCCCGCAGAGCGCCGAGAGGTAGTCGCTCCCCGGGCACCGTCACCGCCTCGGCACCCTCTCCGTCGCGCAGCCGGTAGGGGTCGGGAAGGCCCGCGTTGGCGACCTCGACCCGCCTCGACTGTGGGTCGTATCGAGCCAGGCAGAGGGCCACGAACTCGCGCGGCGCCAGCTCGTCGACCAGCTTGGCGTTGAGCTGTCCGAGCGTCTCGGTGACCGAAACGCGGGCCGCGACGAGCGGCAGCATGGCCTTGACCGAAGCCATGATGAGGCTCGCCCCGACGCCCTTCCCGGCGACGTCGGCGACGACCACCGCCAGCGAGCCGTCCGGAAGCGCGAAGGCGTCGTAGAAGTCTCCGGCGACGAACTGGGCGGGGAGGTTGCGTGCCGCCACCCGGTAGCCGTCTCCGTCGAGCTCCGGCGGCGGCAGCAGGCGGCGCTGGATCGATCGGGCGAGCTCGAGCTCCTGTGCCGCCAGCTCCTGGTCGCGACGGGCCTTGACCGCCTGGAGCTCCGCTTCCCGCGTCCGCACTTGCAGTTCGAGATTGCGGCTCTCCGCTTCCTGGCTGGCCTGGAACGTCGCCAGCAGGTAGTGCCCCGCGGCGGCCAGCAGGTAGAGGAATATGCCGGCGGCGAAGAAGAGCGGCCGCATCTCGATGAAAGCGGCCGGAAGGTCGGCGAAACGATCCATCCGGGCCAGGAGCCGTACCCAGGCGATGCCGATGGCGAGCCAGATCGAGGCCGAGAAGACAGCCGACAGAGCATGAGTCGCCGTCAGTGCCGCGAGGCTGACCTTGCCTGGCTGCATGGCGCGGCACGGGTACCACGACGCCAGGGAGATGAAGGCGTAGAAGAGGACCAGCGGCAGGGCCAGCACCCCCGCCTCGAGCCATGGCGTACCGGTCGAGACGACGATCTGGATCGCCAGCATTCCGGCGATCGGTAGCCAGATGAGCAGGTAGACACCGAGCCGGCCGGGGTGGGCGAGGATCGGGTGCACTGCTTCAGTTCTTGATGGTGATTCCGCCCATCATGACGAACCCCTTGACCACCAGGCGCTTGGCGGGGTCGCTGGCTGAGCGGTCGGTCGCGTCTTCCATCCCGCCCATGAACGGGACGACACGCGATTCGACGGTCCACTCGGCGGGCACCTTCAGCTCGATACCTCCCATGAGCGCGAAGACGTCGAAGACCGCTGGCTCCTCGCCGATGTCGGCCTGGGTGAGATCGATCTCGCAGCCGCCCATGAAGGCACTGGCGTCGCCGCCGCGGAACGACTTGGAGCTGTTGCTGGGGCTACTGCCGCACAGGACCGCGAATGTGTGGATCGAGTCCTCGGAGACCGTGCTGTCAGCGGGGCGGCGTGACCTGAAGCCGCGGCTCATGATCGCCAGTCCGACCAGCATGATGATGAGCGGCCAGATGGCTTCGAAGCCGAAGTTGATGAAGTCGAGCTCCTCGAGCAGGAAACCGGTGCCCACCAGCGTGAGGATCGCGCCGGGGAACCACGGGCCACCCCCCGCGGAGCGAGCCAGGAGAGTCACTCCTATGGCGACCAGGACCAAGGGCCAGAATCTGAGGATCCGGCCGGCGTCGAGAAGGTCGAGCGCATCGAGGGCGAGAGCGATGCCGAACGCGGTCAGCGCTCCGCCGATCAGCATGCGGAGCGAGAAGCTGCTGTCTCTTGCGCTCATGGAGGACTCGGCTTGGTGTTTCGATCAGAGTAGCAGACGGTTCGAGCCCGCTGCTTGTCTCGAAGATACCTGGTCGGAGCCCTCTCGTTACCCCTCGGAGGGCGAACGCGCGTCTTCTGACGGTGAGCGACCGCCTCTCAGCGATCGACGATCTCGAGCAGGTCCACGTAGTCGATTCGCCACACGCCGCTCTCCTCGAGCCAGTTGATCTGGACGTGGTAGGCCTCGTCGGCGCCGCCGAGCGGTCCGCCCGACGGGAACTCGAAAGTGGCGTCGAGCGTCGCGCGACGATGCTCGGGAACCACGCTGAGGGTGCCCGTCGACACTCGCATGTGGATGGACTCCGAACCGGAGCGATACTGATGGATGAAGCGGATCAACTCCTGCCGGTCGCGGGTGGCGAAGCCGAGCTGGCGAGCGCGGATCTCGAACGCCGAGGCGAACAGGCCGGTGATGGCCCGGGCCTCGGCGAGTCCCTCGAGGGCGCTCTCGGGGCCGTCCTTCGCCACCAGCTCCTGGAGATGGTCGAGCTGGCGGGCGATCTGCCGACGATCGGACTGCCACCAGTTCCAGCCGATGGCCACGAGGACGATCACGGACAGGGAGACGATCAGGGTCCGGCGATTCATGGGTTGGTCCGATGATCTCGTGAACCGGGCCTCGGCGCAGTGCTTGATACGATCCCGTTCGATGCGAAGCCGCCTCACCCGCTGCCTGGGCCTCGCGACTGTGGCGCTGCTGTTCGCCCCGGCCCTCGCCTCCGCCTGGGGCGCGGCTGGCCACCAGGCGGTCGGTGAGATCGCCTCGCACTACCTGACTCCGGAGGCAGAGGCGAAGCTCCAGGGTGTGCTGAGCGCGGCCGGCTACGACTCGCTGGCCGAGGCCGGCTACTGGGCCGACGCTCATGCCAGGTTGTTTGAGCGCTACCGGGAGTACGGCCGGCGACACTATGTGAACGTCGACCCGACGGCGCAGCGCGTCGATCTCGATCGGGACTGCCCCGAGGACTGCATTCTGGCCGCCCTCGAGGTCCTGGCGGCGGGATTCCGCGAGACCGGGCGGGCCACTGGCGCCCGCGGCGACGACCTCCGATTCCTGGTTCACTTCGTCGAGGATCTGCATCAGCCGCTCCATGTCAGCCACCCCGACGATCGCGGCGGTAACGAGACCCCGGTGAGTCTGTTCGGACGCGAGATGAATCTGCACTGGGCCTGGGACGGAGGACTCATCGATCGCCGGCTGGCGGATTACGGCGAGCGCCAGGGGGTCGGCTGGCGCAGCGACCGGCGATGGGAGCGCTGGGCCTACGATCTGCGTCTCGAGATCGGGCCGGAGGAGATCCGCGCCTGGACCGCGACCCTCGATCCGGTCGACTGGGCCGAAGAGAGCCTTCGACTGGCGCGGCGGTACACCTTCGAGGTCGAGCCCGGCGCGGCCCTCGACGAGAGCTACTACGAGGAGACGATCCCGGTCGTCGAGGAGCGCGTCAAGGTGGCGGGTGTCCGGCTGGCGTCGCTTCTCAACGATCTCTTCTCCGACCGGCCGATGCTCGGGGATTGACGCGATGTCGTGGATCCGGATGATCTCGGAGAGGGCCGCCGAGGGGTACCTGGCCGAGCTCTACGAGCGCTACAAGGAGCCGCACGGCGGCGTCGACAACATTCTCAAGATCCACAGCGTGAGCCCCCGCTCGATGGAGGCCCACTACGAGCTCTACAAGCTCCTCATGGCGAGCACGAAGGAGCTGCGCAAGGTCAAGCGCGAGATGATCGCCGTGGTCGTGTCGGCTCTCAATCAGTGCCACTACTGAGTGACTCACCACGGAGCGGGGCTCCTCGAACTCACTGGAAACGAAGCGCTGGTCGAAGGGCTGAAGAACGACTACCGGCAGGTCGAGCTCGAGCCGGCGGACCGGGCGATGCTCGACTACGCCGCCAAGCTGACCCGCGAGCCCTGGACGATGGAGCGCTCCGACGTCGAAGCGCTGCGCGAAGTCGGTTTCTCCGATGCGGCGATTCTCGATATCAACCAGGTGACCGGCTACTACGCCTACGTCAACCGGTTGGCGGACGGCCTGGGGGTGGAGCTCGAGGACTGGAAGACGGACCGAGATTGAAGCGGCCGGCGCCCCCTCGAGCTGAGGGCACGCCGGCCGCTTCAGTCCTTGTCATCTCGACCGGAGCGAGCGCGAGCGAGCTTGAGTGGAGAGATCCCACCTCGTCGCGGGATCTCTCCACTACGGTTCGCTCTCGCTCACCTCCGGTCGAGATGACAAGGAGGAAGGCCGTCACCGCGCTCACCCCGGTCGAGATCACAGGGAGGATGGCTGTCCCTGCGCTCACCTCCGGTCGAGATGACAGGGAGGAAGGCCGTTCCCGCCGGCCGAGATGACAAGGCGGACGAAGGTCGTTACTCGATGTACCCCAACGCCCGCAGCTTCTCCAACGTCTCCTCGTCGATCTCCATCTCCTCGCCGAGCTGAGCCGGCTCGGTGCGGCTGAACAACTCGGCGAGGGTGGATGCCAGCTCGGGCTCTTCGTCGACGAGGTTGTGCCGCTCCTCCGGATCCTCGCGCAGGTCGTAGAGCAGGCGGATGCCGTCGCTGCGGTCGATCAGCTTGTAGCGGCCCTCGACGAGGACGCTGCGGGCGTTGACGCCGTAGGCCGGCGACTCGGCGAAGACCGGGGTCCTGGCGCAGGGTGGCGGCCGCCCGTCGACGGCGAGTAGCGGTGCGCGGCTGGTGCCGTTCATGGTCTCGCCCGCCGGCACACCCATGAGCTCGAGAACCGTCGGCGCCAGGTCGAGAAGGCTCACCGGGCAGCGCACCGAGCGCCCCTGGGCGACACCGGGACCCAAGACGACCAGTGGCACGTGCAGCAGTTCCTGGAAGAACGAGTGGCCGTGATCGATGCCCCAGGTCCCGACCAGCTCGCCGTCGAGCCGGCTCTCGATCTCGACGTGATCCCAGAACTCCTCGCCGTGGTCCGAGGTCACCACAACCACGGTGCGTTCGGCGACGCCGAGCTCGGAGAGGATCGCCATGATCTCGGCGATCTCGTCGTCGACGTAGCGCAGCGCTCCGTCGTAGAGGGCCCGCTTGTGATCGGCGAAGCGCAGGAACTCCTCGTCCTCGAAGTCGGTCACCTTCATGTAGTGCCAGTCTTTGTGGCGCGACTCGCGCTCGCCGCCCGAGGGCGCCTCGAACATGTCGACGTAGCGCTCCGGAGGCTCGATCGGCACGTGCAGATCGAAGGGCTGGAGGTAGAGGAAGAACGGGGCGCCGGGATCCTCCCCGAGCCAGCTCGCCGACCGACGACGGATCTGCGAGGCGTTCTGCAGCGTGTTCTCCCAGGTGTCGAAGTCGGCGAGAACCTGCCCGCGCACGAAGGCGTTACCGGAGAAGAACGCCGTCCGGTAGCCGGCCTCGCCGAGCACGCCGGCGAGTGTCGAGATATCGGCGCGTAGTTGGCGTGGGCGCTCGCGGCGATTCTTCACCTGGCCGACGCGGACCGATCCGTGTCCCGTCGGCATTCGCGACGTCAGGATCGAGGCGGTCGAGGGCACCGTCCATGGAGAGGTCGAGTGAGCGAGCTCGAAACGCGCGCCGCGACGCGCCAGAGCGTCGATCGTCGGTGTGGTCGGCCGGTCGTGGCCATAGGTGCCGACGTGGTCGGCACGCAGCGTGTCGATGGTAATGACGACGAGGTTGACCGGCGCCTCTGCCGCGGCCGCGGTCCCCGAGGTCGACAGGGTGCAGGTCGACAGGGCGCAGGCCGCCAGGCTGACGAGGAGTGGGCATCGAATGGTCTGTCCGAGCATCGAGATACCGGAGGCCCGCACCGTCACTCGGCGACGGCCTCCCCTTCGTGGATCCGGTCGACGTCGATCGCCACGACCTGCTCGCCGCGAGTCAGCTCGAGGATGCTGTTGAACCGAGCGCCCCAGACGATCTCCGGTGCGATGTAGGAGCTTCGCGCGTGGACCGTCTGCGAGGACCCCTCGTCGATGCCGGTCCGCAGCACCATCACCTCCACCTGGGACTCGTTGCACTCCGAGCGTCTGGTTTGCCAGTGCCGCCGCCTCGAGATTCGGGTCGTCGGACGTCAGCCGTTCGTCAGGCACGCGGAGATTCTAGTACCCGGGCAGCTCCCGGGCGCCAGTCAGGGCTCGGACTCGTAGCCGGTGAGCTCGACGTAGGCCGTGCCGCTCACCGGGAGCCCAGCTCTCGTTCCCTCGACCAACGCCGCGCCCTCCCAGTAGGTGAAGGTCGCGGCATGCTCCTGGGCCGCCACCAGCGGGACGACGCGGAGGTCGAGCTCCGCCGCGGCTATGGAGAGACTCCAGGTCGAGGGATATGTCGCTCCGGTCCGGGGGCTTCTCCAGGTGTCCTCCGCTGTGAGCTGCACCGCGTCGGAGGTGAGTGTCAGGCGCTCGCCGCCGGCGTAGGCGACGGTGCCGCTGCTGAACCGACTCGCCGAGCCGTCCGATCGACGCAGTCGATACACCATGACGTCGGTTCCGTCCGACAGCTCGAGCGCCAGCCAATCCCAACCGACGACGCCCGGCTCGAGCGCGCTGGTGCTCCACTCACGGTCGAGCCAGGTCGTGCCCTCGACCTCGATCTCTCGTCCGTCGAGTCGCACCCGCCCCCGCGTGGGGAGCCTGGTGAGCGAGTAGTAGTACGAGGCGTTACCCGGCACCGAGCCCTTCCGGCTGAGACCGGCGTCGCCGTGGAGGAGCGGTGCCCGGCCCTGTTCGAGAACCAGATCGAGGCCGACCTCTTCGGCTCGGTCGCGTGAGCTGCTCGCCGCCCTCGCACGGAGAGGGAAGAGGCCGCTTCCTTCCGCGGCCTCGAGACTCCAGTCGTCGAGCCAGACGCGAAACGGCTCGGCTCGCGCCCCGGCAAGCCCGAGAGCGCCGCGCGAGAAGCGCTCGAACGGGAGGTACCGCTCCTTCTCGACATCCGCGATCGCGAAGTGGACCATGAATACCTGCTCGCTCCTCCAGTGCGACGTTCCCTCGGGCGGGTCTGTCGCTCCCGGCGGGCCGAGCGCCGAGCGGAAGAAGGTCAGCTGATAGCCGAAACGGGTGGCGCGCCGGCTCGGACGGTTGGAGATCTCGATGGCCCGGGTCGTTCCGTCCCGTGCCTCCTCCGGGCCCTTGCGGCCGGAAGCCAGCCGCAGGTGTCCCGTGAGGTACCACCACTCGGTCTGGAACTCGGGGTGCGGGCCGTGGTCGGCCGGAAAGACGAAGTCGCGGGGCTCGGTCGCCCGAGCGAACCCGTCGTTCGTCGCCGGGGCCATCGCCTGGGCGACGCTCATCCGGCCACCACGCCGGACCGTATGGGGGACCATCGCCGGGTCCGCCGCTGGGCCAGTCCTGGCCTCGGGCATCGCGCAGGCGGCGAAGATCGTCACGAGAGCGAACGCCAGCTCGACCCGCAGGGGCGAAGATGTCCCGCCATTCTTCATTCGGCTCGCAGTGCCTCCGCCGGTGAGGTCGCCGCCATCCGCAGCGACGGCAGCAGGCCGGCGACCAGAGCCGATATCACAGCCGCGGCCAACGCCTGCCAGAGAATCGCGGGATCGATCTCGAGGGGAATGGTCCAGCCGAAGGATCGGCGATTGATGACCTGCGTCGTCATCGCCGCCATGGCGATGCCGACCGGCACCGAGAGCAGGCCCGCGACCAGGCCGATCAGCCCGGTCTGCAGGGTCACGAGGCGCCAGATCTGGCGGCGGGTGAGACCGCTCGCCCGGAGCAGACCGAGCTCGCGAGTGCGCTCGAGCTGCTGCGCCATCAGCGACGAGACGATGCCGATGATCGCGACCAGCAGAGTCAGGGTGCGAAGGACCGCAGTGATTCGGAAGGTGCGGTCGAAGACGCGTATCGACCGCTCGCGCAGGGCCGCCTGCGTCGTGACCACCAACGCGGCCTCCTCGGGAAGGGCCGCTCGCACCGCTTCGACGGTGCTCGCCAGGCTCGCCGCTTCACCGATGAGGGCCGGGTCGTCTACGAACGCCGAGGCGGCGGTCAGAGCCATGTCGCCGTAGAGTCCCTGGTAGGTCACCAGGTCGAGCAGGGCGTAGCCACGATCGCTCGAGTAGTCGTAGAAGACGCCCACGACCGGAAGCTCCTCATCGCCATCGTCTCCCGTCAGCAGCCGGATCGTCGAGCCGACGTCGAGCCCAGCGTGGAACGCGAGCGGTTCCGAGATGAGGAGGCCGCGACCCTGGTGGTAGGCCTCCCAGGCTGCCCCGGCGTCGCCGGAGCGAAGGGAGAAAGCCCGCTCACCACGCTCGTCCATGTCGAGCGCCACCACCTGGATCTCGCCGGCCGAGCTCTCCACGACGGTACTCCGGAGCCGGTTGATGCGCCCGATCCCCGGGACCGCGGCGACGGCTTCCAGCCACTCCGGCTCGACGTTGGTGGCCGCTGTCGCCGCGTTCGAGGCCACCGGCGGCATGAGATAGATGTCGGCCGGAAGCGATAGCTCGAGCCAGCGCTCGACAGTCAGTCGGAAGCTCGTGATCATCAGCCCGATGCCGATGGTCACCGACAGAGCGAGCATCAGTGCCGCGACGGCGACTCCGGTGCGACTCAGGTTCCCGGCGAGGCCCCTGGCCGCGAGCCGGCCGAACGAGCCGAAGAGAGCGCCGAGGGGCGGCGCCAGCAGGTGGCCGGCCAGCCGTACGGCGCCCGGCGCCAGCAGAGCGCACCCCAGGAGGACCGCCAGCACCGCGGCGAAGCTCGGCCAGAGCGCCTTTTCGGAGAGGGCGAGGAAGGCGGCTCCGGCACCGATCGAGGCCGCTCCCGCCAGGGCTGCGCTCACCGAGCCCCGAATCGAGCCCCGCTCGAGCTCCGAACGCTGCATGGCACGGCGCGGCTCCGAGCGGGCCGCCTCCCAGGCCGGGCGCAGACCCGCCAGAGCCGAGGCGGCGAGGCCCAGCGCCAGCCCGGTGGCGAGCCCTGTCGGGTCGGCCGGTAGCCGGGTCACCGCGACGCTAAAGTAGTGATCGCTGATCGTCTGCGCCACCATGCCGATGAGTCCCTGTGCCAGCAGACGGCCGAGCGCGAGGCCGAGGAGCGAGCCCACCAGACCGACCAGCAGGGCTTCGCCGAGAACCAGGCCGAGCAGTCGCCGCCGCGTGACCCCGAGCGAGCGGAGCGTCCCGAAGACGGGTCGGCGCATGACGACCGAGAAGGTGACGCTGTTGTAGATCAGGAAGGCGCCGCAGAGGAGAGCCAGCAGGCTGAGGGTGAAGAGATTCAGGCGAAAGGCGCGCGTGAGCTCCTCGGCGGTCTCGGTTCTGCCACCCGCCCGCTCGATCCGGGTTCCCGGGAGGAGGAGGCGTTCGAGGGACCCCGGTGACTCTCCGTGTTCCTCCGGCAGCCGCAGCTCGATGCGCGACAGGCGCCCGGACATGCCCAGCAGCTCCTGCGCCGTGGCGACATCGACAACGAGCAGGTTCTCGATGCCGGCCTCGGGGAGAGAATCGCTCGGCGCGAGCGTCCCCGAGAGCACCAGCTCGCGTTGCCGCCCGCCGGCAACGACGTCGATGGAATCCCCCGGCTCGAGGCCGAGAGCTGTAGCCGTTCCCGCCGCGAGCAGGGCACCCGGCCCGACCAGGAACTCTCGCAGCGAGACGCCGTCGACCCCCGAATCGCGGTGTCCGAGGCTCTCTCCCGAGTAGCTCCGGAACGGGCGCTCGGCGAAGAGGTCGACGCCGAGGAGAGTCATGGTGCGCCGCTCGGCGCTCGCCTTTGCCGCGCCCTCGACGACCGGGGCGCTGTCGGTGAGCCCTCGCTCGGTACGAATCCGTACGTAGAGCTCTTCGGGGACGCCGGCCGGGCCGCCGGCGATCTGGTGGGTCGCTCGGCCGGTGACCGCTTCGGCGGCGAGATCGAACGAGGCCTGTGCGCTGCCGCTCGCCAGGTCGGTGGCGACGACCACGGCGACGCCGAGCGCGACGCCGACGATCGAGAGACTCGAGATCCACGGATGACGGACGAGGTGGCGGCGGCTACTGATCCACAGGATACTGCTCATGGGAAGGGCTCAGGTCGCGGGAGCGGCCCCGGGTCTCGGCGCCGGCTTCACCCAGCTGACGAGCTTTCCGTGATCGATGTGGAGCACCCGGTCGGCGATGTCGGCGACGCCGCGGCTGTGGGTCGCCATCACCAACGTCGAGCCGTCCTCGTCGACCAGGGTCCGCATCAGCTCGAGCACCGTTTCGCCGGTCTCCTGGTCGAGGTTGCCGGTGGGCTCGTCGGCCAGCACCAGCCGGGGTCCGTGGACGAGCGCGCGGGCGAGAGCCACGCGCTGCTGCTCTCCGCCGGAGAGGCGGTCGGGAAAGCTGTCCATCCGATCGGCGAGCCCGACCCGGTCGAGAAGCTCCCGCGCCCGCCGCCTCGCCCGCTCGTCCGTGCGGCCTCTCGTCAGCTCGAGCGGGAGCAGGAGGTTCTCGCCCACGGTGAGTGTCGGCACGAGATTGAAGAACTGGAAGACGAAGCCGATGCTTCGCCGGTAGAGCGTCCGGTCGAGGTCGCTCATCTGGTGGATCGCCCGCCCCTCGACCAGAATCTCGCCACTGTCCGGCAGGTCGATCCCGGCCATCAGGTTGAGCAGCGTCGACTTGCCCGAGCCGCTCCGCCCCAGCAGGGCGACGGTCTCCCCGGCCATGAAGGAGTGGTCGACGCGGTCGAGGACGAGATGCCGTGTCGTGCCTTCGACGTAGCTCTTGGTGACGTCGCGAAGCTCGATGAGTGGAGTCATGAATCGCGGCTCGATGCGGAACGTCGCCAGGTGAGGAAAAGCTTGCCAACTCCCGCCGGCTCGAGACCGAGCCCGCGATTGAGGGCGCCGATCTCGAAGGCGGTCTCCCACTGTGCCCCAAGGGTTCGCCAGGCATAGAGGACACCATGGCGCGGGTCGTACATATGGGCCTCTTCAGAGGTTACTCCGTTGAGCTCGAGGACACGGATTCCCCGACCGGCTCGGAGATCCTCCTCGCTGGCGACACGTACGTCGAAGCGCCCGAAGAAGAAGCCGTCCACCGCCCGCGCGATGTGATCGATCGTCGCCTCGAGCTCAGCGGTCCACAGGTGGTTGGCATCCAGGAACGTGGCGCCTCGCCAGTGGGTCCCCAGGTCACCCAGTCGCACCACCTCTCCCGCCGGCGGGACGTCCTCCAGCCGTCCTTCGGCGCCCAGGTCGGCGAGGAAGCGCGGCGCCTGGCAGACGGTCCGCTCGTCGGAGAGGATCAGCTTCTCGAGCGTCGACTCGCCGTCGCCGGTGAGCGCCGGGAGGATCTTGGCGGTGATCGACGTGACGCGGCCGGCGTCGTCGCCCGGTCGCCGGACGTAGAAGATGCCGAACTCGAGTCCGGGCACGTAGTCCTGGATCAGCGTCGCGGCGGAGTGCTCGAAGAAGTAGGTCTGGGCGTCCGCCAGCCTGCGGATCACCTGCACGTCGAGACCGCGCTCGCCGGCGTCCGGTTTGAGGACGACAGGCAGCGCGACGTCCTCCCGCTCGAGGAACGCATCGAGGCGCACCCAGCGCTCCATCGGTGACAGCTCCGCCGCGAGCCGCTCCCACACCGGAAGGACGTCCGACGGCATCTGAGCGAGGAGATCGCCCTTCGATTCGCCGGCGAAACCGCCGCAGTCGATGCCGGGGTTCGCCAGCGTGAAGAGAGTTGGGCCGCGGAAGCGGAAGCCGAGCCAGACGACCCAGCCGAAGACGGGCAGATAGAGCATCCACCAGGGCCAGAACTCCCAGCGGGTCCATCGACGGATGAACCCGCTGGCCAATCGCCTGCCTCGCCAGGTGGAGACGATCGGTACCAGCTTCAGCAGGCTCCAGATGATCAGGACGGTGAGCGCCGCGCCTAGAAGCGCGTGTCGGCTGAAGACCTCGAAGTAGTGGAAGACCCGCTGGCCGACCAGGCTCGCCACGCCGACCAGGAGCGGTGTCCACAGGGTGGAGGCGATCAGGAAGAAGACGGTGAAGCGCAGGAAGTTCGTCTTCAGGAGTCCCGCCGTGAAATAGGTGGGAAGCCTGGTTCCGGGAATGAAGCGAGTCAGCAGGATCACCAGCGCTCCGCGACGCTCGAACCAGGCGGCGCTCTCGGCGACGCGCGCCTCCGAGAGGACCCACGAGATCGGCGGCATGCTGAGCGCCCGGTGCCCGATCAGGCGGCCCGACCAGTAGAGGCCGATGTCGCCGACGAAGATGCCGAACAGACAGGCAGCCGTGGCCGGCAGAAAACCGATTGCTCCCTGCGCCACCATCAGGCCCGCGGCGATGCAGGCGAGGTCCTCGCTGACCAGCGTCGCGGCGGCCAGGAGCAGCATGGCGACGATCAGCGAAAACCCCGAGGCCGGTCGGCGGGCGGTGTCGTCGAAGGGGCGCGCAGCGGCTTCCAGGCGCGCCGGATCCGCCGCCCCCCGAGTGCGCGCCTGGCCACTGTCGACGGCATCGAGGAAGGCCGTGAGCGGCTCGACGAGCTCGCCGGGGCGCCTGAAGACCATGAAGTGGCTACCGTCGAAGAGCACCATCTCACTGTGCGGCACGATGCGGTGGTGCTCGATGGCGGCCTCGACCGGAACCAGCGGATCCTCCCGGCCGTGGAGGATGAGGGTCGGCGCCGCGAGGGCGTCGAGAATCGCGCGCAGGGGTCGCTGGTCGGTGTCGTAGAAGTTCCGGGCGTAGGGAAGCGACAGCATCGAGTTGTCGAGCGCACCGAAGTGGGGCACCGCGTTGTGCAGCGTCCACAGACCGGCGAGCTGGATGGCATGGATCGAGTGGTTGAGCTCGTAGCTGCCCAGCAGCTCGAGCTCCTGGACACCGATGGCCGACAGCAGGGTGAGAGAGCGAACCCTGCCTGGGTCGAGCTCGGCCAGGTGGAGCGCCACTCCGCCGCCCATGCTGAAGCCGACGACGTCGTAGCTCCTGACCCCGAGCTGATCGAGGAGCTGGCGGACGTACTCGGCGTGTGCCCGGATCGAGTACGAGGGGACCGACCTGCTGGAATGGCCGAAGCCAGGGAGGTCGGGTGCAACGACCAGTCGACGTTGTGCCAGCGCCGGACCCAGACCGGCGAAGTCACCGCTCGAGCCGGGACTCCCGTGCAGGAGGACGATCGCCGATGTTGCGGTGTCGGTGCTGTTGTCCGGCGCCCACCGTCGGAAGGCGATGTCCACCTCGGCGGCACCCCGCGCGCCATCCGGGCCGACGGCCGCTACGACGGCCGTTCCACGGTCGGGCGGTGGCTCGGGATCGGGCTCGAGGCCCCGGAAGAGGTAGGACGCCGCCAGCAGCGCCAGATAGGCGGCGAGCAGGATCCAGCGCTTGCGAAGGCGCACCGTCTAGCCGACGATTCCCGTTTCTCCGGTCGTTCCGGTTTCGCCGCCGGTTCCCGCCTCCCGCGTGGCCCAGTGGCGCAACGTCGACGAGGCGACACCGAACCCCTCGCCCGGCTCGAAGCCGCTGCCCCGCAGGATCAGCGCGATCAGCGCGAAGTGGTGGACGGTATGCCCGACGAGGAACTGGAGCTCGCGCCGGAGCGTCGAACGGCTCCAGGCGCCGGGCGTGTCCGAGGGAGTATCGACCTTGACCTCGAGCTGTCGATGGGGGTCTTCCTGGCGCATCTCCTCGAGTGCCGAGCGCACCTCGACGAGGGCGCGAGCGCCCGCCGCGCGCTCGGTCTCGATCTCACCGCGCCGCCTCCGGGCGTCGTAGTCGACGCGCCCCTCCTCGAGGCCACTGATCAGGCATCCGTAAGCGTCGATGCAGTGCCGCAGATGGGGCCCGACGCTGTAGCTCGTCTTGTAGGGGGTCTCGTCGCCGCTGTAGAGCTCTTCGTCGATTCGGTCGAGCAGGTCGATGCCCTGCGTCAGCAGCTCGAGATTCTGATCCAATGCGGAGCTCACACGTCCTCCAGGTTTGCGTCGGGCGGCGCGGTCGGTACGAAGATACCCGATACCGCCGCGTGTAACCGCTCCGCTAGCTCCTTACGGTGGGCGTGACGAACGGGTTCTCCGCCGAAGGTCAATGATGCCTCGAAACCGGGCATGGAGAGAAGTCTCAGAAAGTGGCCCGGAAAGGCCATCCCTCCCCACCAGCAGACCGAAAGGTAGGCCGGAGATTCTCCGGGCAGCTCGCGGTAGGTCAGGCTGGCGTAGTCGACGGGCAGGGCGCCCTGCGCCGCGACCTCAAGCAGAGCAGGTCGGAACGGCGGCAGGTCGATGCCGGCCGAGCTCGTTCCCTCCGGAAAAACGATGACCCCCTGGCGATGGCGCAGACGCTCGTGGATCTCGGCCAGGGCCCGTGGGATATCGCGCTTGATCTGGCGACGGATGAAGACCGTCCGTACGAGACGTGTCGACCAACCCATCAGAGGCCACGTTCGCACACTGGCTTTCGAGACGAAGACAGCGTCGAGGCGGCTTGCCAGAACGAGGATGTCGATGTAGCTCAGGTGGTTGGCAACCAGCAGAAAGGGAGGCTTGGGTGGGGTGCCCGTGACCGTGATCCGAGCGCCCATCAGCCACAGGTTGAAGCGCGCCCAGACTGTGAAGACCAGGTTGTTCCAGCGCGCTCGGGCGGCGGGCGCGATCCAGCCGACGACGACGCCGGGTAGCAGCACGACGATCGACAGAACGACCGAGAGAGCGACCGGAATCAGTCGTAGCGTCGCGCGCAGGGCGCGCCGCGGCGTCACTCGAAGAAGACCTCGAACATCTTCGGGTCCATCGCGTCGACGTCGAAGATGACCAGGTAGTCGATGGTCTTGAAACGCCGATCGATCGCCGGCGGGCCGCAGACCAGGGCTCCGTGCCGCAGGTAGATGCGGAACAGGGTCGGCAGCTTGGTCTCGGAATCCGGGTCGAGCTCGAGCTCCGAGTCGTAACACTCGAACCCCGGCTGCGGGTCGACGGTGAAGTCGCGGGTCACGTGCTGCCTGCGCTCGAGCAGCCGCATGACCGCCAGACCCTCCATCGGATCCTGACTGGTCAACGAGCTGCAGCCGAAGAGGTAGCGCTTACGGTTCGTCGCCACGTAGAGAGCGAGGCCGCGCCAGAGGTGGAAGAGGGTCTGGGTGCTGCGGTGGCTCAGGGCGACGCAGGCACGGCCGATTTCGAGCGAGCTCGCCAGCACGCTCTCCGGGAGTTGGTCGAGCCTGAACTCCTGATCGGAGTAGAAGCCGCGGTTGCGCGCCGCCATCTCGGAGGTCTGCATCCGATAGGTGCCGACGACCTCGCGCGTCGTGCGGTCGATGACCATCAGATGGTGACAGACGGCGTCGAACTCGTCCTCGTCCCGTCCGGTCTCGAAGCTCTCGTCGAGACCCTCGCCGAGCTCCAGGTTGAACACCTCGAAGCGGAGTCGCAGCACGGCATCGAGGTCGGCCTCGTCACGGGCGAAGCGGACTTCGTAGTTGCCGTCTTCGACGACGCGCGTCGGTAGCTCGTCGATGTCGCTCGGGTAGGAGGAGGCCCGCGTCGGCTCGCTCACGCCTCTATCGTAGCCGCTCGAAGCTCTCGCGGTCCGCTGCGATGAAGTGGGTGTCACCGAGACGATACATCTCGCCGGTGACGCGCACCAGCTCGGCGACCAAGTCGAGCAGGTCGCGACCGTTGGCGCGACCGTCGCCGCTCATCAGGATGTAGTGACGCCGTCCCCCGCCGATCTCGTCCACCACCAGCATCGGCGGGACGCCGCCACGAATGCAGAGAGAGGCGCAGGCTCGATGGGGCTTGTCGCGCCCCGGCTTCATCACGCCGAGGTAGCACTTGCTGTCGACGATCTCGCCAGTGACCGTGATGTCACCGACCAGCTCCAGCCGCTGGTCCTCAGCGCTCTCCCCGATCGCCCTGGGAGGACTGTCGGAGAGCTGCAGCATCGTCTGGCCGTCGCGATAGATGAGCTCACCCTCGAGCTCGACCCGGCGGCCGCTGAAGCTCGCGACGGCCTCGTCGGCGTCGACCTTGCCGAAGACGGTGAGCGGATAGACCGAGACGGTCTCGGCGCCGAGTGGCTCGCCGACGCGATCGACCAGCAGCATGGGGTAGGGCGAGGCCATCAGGGTGCCGCTGAAGGTGCGGAAGCTCTGGTACTCGTAGACCGACGGCGCGAAGCGGTTCTGGAATGCGGACGAGAGGACGGCGACGACGAGTCCGGCGGTGACGCTCGCCACGAGCCAGGGACGGACGAACCGGCGCACCCACTTTGGTGCTCGTGCGATGTAGCCGACGTAGAGATCCGAGCCGCTCTCCCGGCCGGGACCACAGGGAGCCGGCTCGACTCGCGTTCCCGGTGGATTCGGCGTCGGGTGGACGAAGACCTGGTCGCCCTCGACCCGGACCCGGAAGGTCGGCACCTTCTCGGTAAAGGGCGGCGGTGAGGCGCCGGCGTCGGGCGAGTACTGGAAGCCGTGCCAGGGACAGGTGACGCATCCGTCGATGATCCGCCCCTCGCCCAGCGGTCCGTTCTGGTGCTGGCAGACGTTCGACAGTGCCGAGATTCCGCCGGCATGCCGGAAGACGGCCACCCGCTCGCCCGAGACGGTGACCACCCTGGCTCGATTCTCCGGAATCCGCTCGACCATGCAGACGGGCACGAACCCGTCCTCGTCGGCGGTGCGCCGGGGCTCGGTATCGAGCAGCCGCTCTCGACGTCCGGCGGCGACGTGAAGGCCGACGACCCAGATGAAGCCGAGCGCCACGAGAGTGGCCAGCACCGGGCTGCGCTCGGCCTGGAGGACACCGAGGGCGACGTGGAGGACCACCAGGCCGTAGGCGGCGTAGACCGACATGTGGAGCGCTTTCCAGGCCGGTGCGGTGAGGTTGGCGAGCCAGAAGTCGTGGCTGGTGGCGGCCATCAGGAAGAGGATGACGAGGGCCGCGAGTCCGAGCGGCTGGAACGGGAACCAGGCGAGGCTCTCGTAGCGGCCGTTGCTCACCAGCACGCTCACCAGCGGATTGAGATCGCCGAGGGTGTGGAACTGGACGATCGAGATCGCGGCGTGAGCCAGCGCCGCGAGGAACATCGTCACGCCGAGATGCCGGCGGTTGTAGAGGAGCGGCAGGAAGCGAGGGTCGAGCCGGCAGAGCGGTCCGATCGACAGAACGACGTGGAGCAGGAGGACAGCGCAGGTGCCGAAGCCGCGGATCAGGAGTGTCTCGGCGGTGACCTCGGGGCGCAGGACCAGGTTGGCGACAGCGAAGACGGTCAGGTAGGCCACCACACCACCGACCAGGAGCAGGTCGTAGACCCGCTTCTGCCGGTTCCAGCCGACGGCTCGGTAGGCGTGGCTCATTCGAGTCGGATGAGGTCGTCTATCGCGTAGCTGGCGAACGGAGCCTCGTGGCCGCGGCTCTGGATGGAGAGGTTGCCTCCCTCGCGGCCGGCCGGCAGGCGGTACCGGTGGACGCCCGGGTCGCCGAGAGCGCCGAGCAGCACCGCGTTGCCTGCGCCCCCGTCACCTGCGCCCCCGTCACCCGGAGCCCAATAGACAAGTAGATCGGGCGCCACCAGCCGCGGAGCGCGCGCCACGCTGACGAACTCGTTCCCCGGCTCGCCTTCGATTGCCGCCCGCAGGCGCCCGTCGGGCCCGAAGGTGGTCCACGCGGTGGTGTCGACGGCGCGCAGCCGTGGCTCGATCGGTCGCGAGGGGCGCACCAGGAGAGCGGCGACGAAGCCGACAGCCGCGATAGCGCCGACCCAGATGACGAGCCGGCGGTGTCTGCCTCTCAGTGGCGCGATCAATCCGTTCCTCCAGTGCCGTCGTGCGCTGGGCCGGCGTCAGCGCCCCGAATCCTGACCAAGCCAGCGACCACGATAGCCGCGACGTAGCCGATCGCCTGGCGGTGGCGAGCACGCAGACCAGCGATCACGGCTGCTCCCTCTCGGCTTCGCGTGCCAGGTCCCGGTGTGCGTAGCGCTCCTGCGGCGGGTGTCCCCTGCCGAGGCGCCGCACCAGAAGAGGCCACAGCGCCACGGCGCCCGGGAAAATCATCACCCTGAAACCCCAGCTTCCCCCGGCGGCCGCGGGATCGACCCCACCGGCACCCCGCCAGACGAAGTAGAGCGCGAACACCAGCCCGATCGCCACGTAGAGAGCGGTAGCGAGCCCCAGGCCTGTGGCGAGCGTTTCGAGCATTCGAAGGATCTACGCGCGAGGGTATAAACGGGATTCTATCCACCGTCCGTCCCGTCGCCGCCGCCTGACGAGTGGGGGGATAGAATCATCGGGCCCGAGAGCTCGTTTCTAGCCATGGACCAGCAGACGGCGGACCAGAGGCTCCTGTCGTTGGATGCCTTCCGCGGCATCACCATCGCCGGCATGCTGCTGGTCAGCAACCAGGGGAGCTACAAGCACGCTTACGGCGCGGTCAAGCACGCCAAGTGGCATGGCTGGACGCCGACCGATCTGGTCTTCCCGTCCTTTCTCTTCATCGTCGGTGTGGCGATGGTGTTCTCCTTGCCCGGTCAACTCGAGCGGCTGGGGCGGCGGCGGACCTATCTGCGAGTCCTGCGGCGGGTGACGGTGCTCTTCGCCCTCGGGTTGCTGCTCAACGCCTGGCCCGATTTCGATCTACGTCGGCTCGAGATCGTCGGGGTGCTGCAACGCATCGCGCTGGTCTATCTCCTCGCCGCGCCGCTCGTCCTCGAGGTACCTCGCCGCGCGCAGGCCGGGATCGCGGTGGCACTGCTGGTGGCCTACTGGGCGTCACTGGCTCTGATCGAGGCTCCCGGCCACAAGGCGGGGGCGCTGTGGCCGAAGGAGAACCTCGTCTTGTGGGTCGATAGCCACTGGGTCGCCGGGCACCTGTGGCCGCAGAGCTGGAGGTGGAACGACACGCTCACCGTCCTGCCCTCCCTCGCCACGACGCTGGTCGGGGTTCTCGCGGGTCACTGGATCCGCTCCGGGCGCGACCGATCGGACATCGCGGCCGGCATGTTCACGGCCGGCTGGGCGCTCATCCTCGCCGGGCTGGCCTGGGATCCGTGGCTGCCGATCAACAAGCGCCTGTGGACCAGCTCCTACGTCTTGTTCACCGGCGGCGCGGCGCTCCAGGCCTTGGCCTGCTGCTACTGGCTGATAGACGTCCGCAGCCGCCGCAAGTGGGCCCGGCCCGCCATCGACTTCGGCCTCAACCCGATCGCCCTCTATGTGCTCTCGACGCTGGTCACCGTCCTGATGGTCCGCGTGCCCCTGGGTGAAGGCGGCACGACGGCCAACACCTGGATCTGGAGACGGTACTTCGCCGGCTGGAGCAACCTCGCGGCGGCCTCTCTCGTCTACTCCCTCTGCTACGTGGCCGCCTGGTGGCCGCTCGCGGCCTGGCTGCGCAGGAAGCGCATCCTGGTCAAGATCTGAGATGTCCGGCGGGCGGCGCCTGGTCAGGGTCGGTGGGCTCGCCCTGTGTACGCTGCTGGCACTCCAATCGCCCTCGGCGAGATCGCACGGAGCCGGTCCCCTGGGAGCCGAGGTCCTCGACTGGCGGACCGAGCAGATCTCCAGGGTCGTGACCTCCGTCGAATCCTTCGGCGACCTCGTCGTCGTCGGCGAGAGGGGGCGGGTCGTGGAGTTGGGCGGCCGGCCGTGCCTGCGTGGCGCCCAGTTCCACTTCGATGTTCGAGAGCGGCTCGCCTTCGACATCGACGAGACCGTCGGCGTCGAGGTCGACTTCGCGCTGGGCAAGCGCTACAGAGCGGTCACCGTGGCGTACGATCGCAACGGCGGCGGGCCGGGAACCGTCGATCTCGTGCTACCCGACGCCGCGGGTCAATCGTTTAGTACCCAACGCTTCACCCTGA
Source organism: Candidatus Multivoradales bacterium (assembly GCA_965223875.1). GTDB lineage: Bacteria > Acidobacteriota > Thermoanaerobaculia > Multivoradales > JAHEKO01 > CBDCXS01. The sequence goes on from OZ245024.1 coordinate 3,078,273, forward strand.
AGCGGGCGCGCTTCGCCGGACGGGGACCCTTCGGCAGCGACCTGACGGTTGCCGGCGTGCCGCTTTCCAGGTCGATCTTCGCCCACGCGATCACCCTCTGCGACGTCCGGATCACCCGCGGCGCCGGGGCCAGAGAGCCCGGCGGACACGGCTGGCTCGATCTCGTGGTGCGCGACGAGCGCGGCGAGCCGACCCCGGCGCGGCTCGGCCTCTACGACGCGACGGAGCGGGCACCGCTTCCGTCCGGCGCGGCGCTCGAGACCGAGGCCTTCGGCTTGCGGCGACGGATGATCCTCCTGAGCCGGGAGCCGGGCAGCGCCGGCTGGCCATCGCCGAATCGCTGGGTCTTCCATACCGGTGGCTCCTACCGGGCTCGACTTCCCGCCGGGGAGTACCGGCTGGTGGTCGCGAAGGGTCTCGAGTATCGACGCGTGACCCGGTCGATTCGGATCGAGGCCGACGGCACGCGAGCCCTCGAGATCACCCTACGGCGCTGGACCGACCTGCCGGCCCGCGGCTGGTACTCGGGCGACGTCCATATTCACACAGCCCGCCGTGGTGCGGCCGACGGTTGGGCGTCCTACGTGCACGCTCGCGCCGAGGACCTCCACGTCGCCAACAGCCTGCAGATGGGCAACGTCTCGGGCGTCGAGTTCCAGCAGGCTCTCTGGGGAGAGCAGGGCCGGATCGAGTGGGACGCCTTCTCGGTCGTTCCCGGGCAGGAGGATCCTCGCACCACTGTTCGCGGGCACGCCATTCATCTCGACATCCCCGAGCCGGTGAGGATCCCGCACCGCTATCTGCTGTACCACGAGGTCACCGAGCGTGTCGCCGAGCTGGGCGGTGTCTCCGGTTACGCCCACATCGGTGGCGTCGCAGGGACGGCAGGAGGCCGGGTGGGGCTGGCGCTCGATGCGCCGTTCGGCGAGGTCGATTTCGTCGAGGTGCTCCAGGGCGGGGGTCTCGGCACCGAGGTGTGGTTCGACCTGCTGAATCTGGGTTACCGCATCCCCCCCGCGGCGGGCTCGGACGCTCCCTTCGTCGGCAACGTCGGTGACGTTCGCACCTACGTGAAGCTGCCGGGCGAGTACTCGGCGGACGCCTGGTTCGCCGGACTAGCCGCGGGACGGACGTTCGTCACCACCGGTCCGATGGTGGAGCTCGATCTCAACGGCGCCGGAGTGGGTTCCGAAGTGGAGCTCGCCGCCGGCGAGCCGATGCGCCTGTCGGCCCGGGCGACGATCAATCCGGACATCGACCTTCTCGAGCGCATCGAGCTGATCGAGCAGGGCGAGGTCGTCGCGGAGTCGAGCTCGGCCGAGGGAGCGGAGGTCCTCGAGATCGCCTTCGACTCGACGGCACGGCGCGGAACCTGGTTCGTGGTAAGAGCGGCAGGCCGCACTACGAGCCCGACGCGTCACTTCGGATCGCGCACCGTCGAGGCGATCAGCGCTCCGATCTACGTTTCGGTGGACGGCCAGCGGACGTGGAGGCCCGACCGGGTGCCGGCGATTGTCGCCGAGCAGAAGGAGCTTCTCGAGCTGGTGGCCAACCTCCCGGTCGAGCGGATCAGACCGCCGGAGCCCTGGCAGACCGAGCCCGGCTGGAGCTCGGACTGGCCGCGGCAGCGAGACCTGCTGCGCCACCGGATCGAGCGGGCGCTGGCGGCCTACACCGAGCTCGAGCGGCTCGCCGAGACCGCCGGGCCAGGGTCGGGTCCACGGCGAGGGATCACCCCGCCGCCCTGATGCGCTCCCCGGCCCATGCACAGAGTCAGGAGCGCAGACTGGAACGACCTCGCCGACCGCCAGCCCGCTCCCATTCCTTGCGGCCCTGGGCATCCCCCTCGCCTTCATCGCGCTCAACCTCGCGCCGCCTACTACTACGTGTTCCTCCTCCTCTGGCTCCTCGTCTTCCGCCTCCACCCAATACGCCTGGCGTTCATCTTCGGTGTAGAAGCTCTCTTCTGCTGCCTGCTGCTCTTCGAGGAGCACGAGGGCCAGATCTTCATCAACCGGAGCCGCTGGTACTATTCCCGGTGACAGCCCTCTATCTCGACCCCGAACGACCGGCTGACCCCGAGCGAGGGGTTTCCCATGACCGCAGCCTTTGACAGATCCTGCGTCTGCGGCGACCGTCTCCGTGCGACACTGCTCGCACACTTCTGCTCGACGCGCCACCCGTTCGCGTCGGTCATGAGCGACGTGGGAGAAGGGCTGGTGTTCCCTGGCCAGCGCTACGATGCCGCGGGCAACACCCTCGGCGGCGAGTTCCAGATCAACTCGTACACGACCCTGGAACAGTACCGGCCCACGGTGGCGACCGACGCGGATGGGGACTTCGTCGCCGTATGGACGAGCGTCGGCCAGGACGGAAGCGGCACGGGTGTTTTCGCCCAGCGCTTCGCGGGCCCGGGCCTCCACCTGTCAGTCTCGGGCGCCTGCGGCGGCGAGGTTACGGTCGACATCGCCCACGCCGTGCCAAACACCGAAGTCGGCATCGTGCGCGCCGCCAACAGGAACGGGTTCGTCAAGGGTGGAGCCCAATGCAACGGCACGGTCTTCGAGATCGGCGAACCCTTCCTGCTGCCACTGGTCTGGGTGTTCGCCGACGCCAACGGCGAGGCCTCGGTTGAGATCGGCCTGCCTGCCGGCCGTGGGTGCGGCGAGCCGGTTCAGTCCAGATAGCCGAGCGACCTCAGTCGCTCCCTGTCCGCGTCGCTCATCGCCTCGGAACGAGGTGATCCGTCACGCAACCAGGCGAACAGCAGGCGGCGTAGGTCGTGTGGGGATAGGCACCTGTCAGCACGCTGGCGAGGGACTGTGTCGTGCGTGGCACCGGGGCCAGCACGTTCGGAAAGCGGACCCCGCCTGACAGCAGGTCGGCGACGAAGGGCATGGTCGCCACCGGATACCCGGCCGCGTCGACATGATCCGAGCGCAGCGTGTCGACCGTGAGTAGCAGCACGGGCGGTGACGTGCCCGAATCCGGCGGCACTCCGGCCCCCCTACAGGCGAGACAAGCCATCAAGGCAGCCAGTATCCAGCCGAAGTAGGGTCGGCCCGGCAAGAGATCTCCGCACACGAGAGGCAAGACTAGAATAGGTAGGCCCCCAGGAGGATGCAAGTCCCGCTGGACGCACCGACTCGCCGAGCGCCCGGCCGCCGAGAGTCCCGCCGTCGGACGCTCGCGGCTCTGGCCATCTTCGTCACGGCCCTTTCCGTGCGCCTCGTCTTCCTGGTCCAGATCGAGGCCTACCCGAAGTTCGAGTACGTTCGAAACCGCCTCGATGACCAGGTGGTGTTCGACTACTGGGCGAAGTCGATCGTGCGCGGCGAGACGCCCGACTTCTCCGCCACCGGGCACGAGTTCGCTCACTGGGCCGCGGCCAAGCCAGGCGTTCATCCACAGGCGCCGCTCTACCCCTACTTCGTCTCCACGATCTACCGGCTGGGCGGGATCGAGTACGACGCTGTGCGCCTCGTCCAGATGCTCCTCGGATCGCTGGCCGCGGTCCTCGTCTACCTCATCGCCCTACGCTACCTCGAGCCCGCCTTCGCTCTCGTGGCCGCCTTGGCGGCGGCCTTCTATGGTCCGTTCGTTTTCTACGAGGCGACCTTCATGAGGGCGGGCGTGGCGGTCTTCGTGGTGGCGCTCTGCCTCTACCTGCTCCAGAGGGCATCCGAGGCCGAGTCACCCCGCGCCGTCGGCTCCTGGTCGCTCAGCGCGGGGCTCTCGCTCGGGGCGGCGGTCCTCCTGAGACCCAACTTCCTCCTCTTCGCCCTGCCCGCGATCGCTTGGCTGTATCTCGCCCGGGCGCCGCGCTACATCAACGCGGTGCCCCGGCTCGCGGCGGGGATGGCGCTGGTCGGTCTCGTTGCCCCACTCCTGCCCGTCGTCGTCGGCAACACGCTGCGGAGCGGTGACGCGGCCTTCATCTCGTCGAATGGCCCCTACATCTTCTTCATCGGCAACGTCCACGACGCGCCCGGCTACACCGCCGGTGTGTCGCCCTACTACCGCGAGATCAAGGCCTCCAGACCGCCGGAATCGATCGATCTGTTCGCCGAGACGGTACGCGACATTCGCGCGCACCCGGTGGAGTACGCCCGATTGCAGGTGCGAAAACTCGGCTACTTCTTCACCCCCGAGGAGCTCCCCAACAACCTGAGCTACAGCATGGCGAAGAAGACCAACCCGGCCCTGTCGCGCGCCTTCCTCGAGTTCCACATGATCCTACCGCTGGCCCTCATCGGGCTCATGACGAGCTTCTGGGCGAGGAAGGACTTCAGCCTCCTCTACCTCTTCGGCGCCTGTTTCGTCGTCGCGACCGTGCTCTTCTACGTGCTGTCCCGGCTGCGCCAACCGATTCTCATCCCGATGGTCATCTTCGCCGCCCTGGCACTGCAGCTGGGCTGGAAGGCGCTCGAGCGGCGACGCTACGCGAGGGTGGCCGCAGGGGCGATTTTCGTCGTCGGCGCGTCTCTATACCTCGCCCCACACCCGGCGCGTCACAGGGACTCCGACTACGAGATGGCGGGCGCGGCGTACTTCTCGTGGGCCGAGGAGGCCGAGACGTCTATGCGGCTCGAGGCTGCACGCCAAGCCTACGCGCACGCCGTCGTCCTCAACCCGGACCACGACAGGGCTCTCGTCCGCCTGCTGTCTATCGCACCCGCAGGATCGGCCGAAGCGGCGCCGGATACAGGAGAGGAGGCTCGCCGCCTCGTCGAGCAGGGCGAATACGACGCGGCGAGACGCCTCCTCGAGTCCCTCGCCCACGCGCACCCCGAGGCCTCCACGCCGCACCAGTACCTGGCCAACGTCGCCTACCTGCAAGGCGACCTGCTCGCCGCGCTACAGCACCTCGAAAGAGCCGTCGAGCTCGACCCCGGCGAGCCCCTCCTGCGCGAGAATCTGAAGGTACTGCGGCGTCAGATCGCGATCTACCCCCACTAGGGCCCGACAGCCTCCTCCTACCCCTTTGCAACAGCGAAGGAGGTGTGCATGTCCAATCGTCTCTGGCTCGACGCTCTCGCGGCCCTCGTAAGCCTCGCCTGGGTAGGTCCACTTCGGCAAGGTCTGCATCGAGCTCTGAGACCTGCCTTCGAACGCCGGCCGTCGCAAGGAGCTCGGGACTCAGGACGGCGCGGGTTTCTTCAACTCGGTGAACGCCAGGAGTCGCGCCTCTGTCACCGAGAAGCGCCAACCCCAGATGTTCACCAGTCTTCCTTCGGCGAAGTCACGGCTCACCGCAAGGCGGAGCGCGCGCTGCAGGCCTTCCCCTGAACGATCCAGATGCCCGGGTCCCATCGCCTCGTGGATGAGCGAAACCAGCGTCTCCTCCGAGGCTTCGCCGGCCCTCATCGTCAGGTACTGGCGTCCGACTGCATCTGACGGCTCCCAGCTTTCCAGTAGCGCTCTCAGGGCTTCGCGTTCGGCCGCCGCTCGGTCGGTACACGACCCTCCGGCGAGGACACCGCCGGTGAGCAGCGTACCCATCCAAAGGAGTCTCCGACGGGTAAGGGTGCCTGAAGCTCTCATGCGGCCTTGAGCCTGGCCGTCAGGTGATCCGCCAGGCGAACCGTCAATGCGACGAGCGTGAGAGTGGGATTGGCGTATCCGTAGGTTGAGAACACCGAGCTACCGGCGATCCAGAGATTGTCGACGCCGAACACCTTGCAGTCGCGGTCGACGACACCGCGTGTTGGATCGCCCGCCATGCGTGTAGTTCCCATGTGATGGTTTCCCGGATCCGTTTCGGGCCATGGCCGTCTCGGCGTGATGTCGATTCGCAGGCGGCCCGCCGACCGCTGGCCTAGGGTCTTGGCCAGCAGCTCCACGATTCTGCGGATCTCGTCCGCATCGCGCTGCGACAAGATCCACCGCAGGCTCACTCGCCTCTGACCGAGAGCGTCCCGACGGTCGCCGAGGGTGATCCGGTTCTCACGATCAGGGATCACCTCGCTAGTCACGAGGAGCTTGGGTTGAGTCCATCGACGACCGGCGCCCTCGGGGGCTGGACCGAGATCGACCCTGGCGATGGCCTCCTGAAACTTCGGATCCGGCGGTGGTGGAAACGGGTTGAGAAGAGTCGTCGCGTTCAGGAGTTGTTGCTCACGCTGCGTCTGCTCGGAGAAGACCCAGCTGGGCATCACTCGGTGGCCGCGGGATGGATCGAGCTGCCAATTGTGGCGCACCACGTCGACCGGAGCCGTCAGAAAGACGGCACCGACACGTACGTGCGGGTGATCCGCGAAGAAGCGGCCGACCAAATCGTGCTCGTTTCCCAGCCCCCGCTTCTGGACGCTGTCCGAGAGAAGCAGCAAGCGAGCGTTCTCGATTCCTCCGGTCGCCAGCACGTAGCTCCGGGCGGCTACTCGAAACCGCCGTCCGCCGAGCGTAGTGACGGCCAAGGACTCGACCCGCTCGCCACTTTCGTCCGTCCGCGCCTCCAGCAGGTTGGCGTGAAGATAGAGTCGGACTCTTTCGGCCTCGACCAGTCGGCTTCGATAGCGCTCGCCGAAGCGCGTCGGAGGGCTCTTGTGAAACCAACGAGTCTCGAGCGAGCCTTCTGGATCGACGAACAGCCCCTCTGCCTCGGGAGGCGCCTGATCTCGGATCGGCGTGATCTCCACCCACGTCGCGGCACGTTCGTAGTACCGCTCGAGCTCTGTCCACGAGATCGGCCAGCCGCTTTCCGGAATCCACGACCGCCGTTCGAAGTCGATCGGATCCAGCGGTCGACACTGACCTCCCCAATGGTTCGTGGTGCCGCCGAAGAACCGTTGCCTAGACCAGTAAAGATACCGGTCCATGTAGCGTTTCAAGGTCGATTCGATGTCGCCCTCGTAGAGCCTGGTCAACGTTCCATCGGGCTCGAAACCACCGCTCTCCAGGAGCGCAACGTCCAGGCCGGAGTGCTCCAGCTCGAGGGCCAGAGTGATCCCAGCTGCACCCGCTCCGACGATCGCGACATCGGCCTGGACCAGGCTTTCGGAGTCCAGCTCCCTCGAGTCGATGAGCATGGCGACGGTGAGCGATCCTAGCATCGCCAGCGATGCAGATGAACCGCTCCGAGCTGTGGTCCCCCTGGCCTGGTGCTCGGCTGCGTCCTCCCGACCGATCAGCCCTCGCCGAGCGGGCAGCCTCAGCGCTTCCGCTAGGCAGAAGACAGGGCCGGGTAGACGGCGATGACCTACGATAGGTCTCATGATGGATCGTAGGTATGCGCGCGGGAGCCAGCGGCGCCCGGCCCGAGAGCCTCTTCGCCTTCGGGCTGCCGTCATGCTGCTGCTCGGACCCCAGCTCATCGGCTGTGGGGAGAGCGCGCCTCCCAATGTGGTCCTGATCACCCTCGACGCCCTTCGCCAGGACCATTTGTCGATCCTCGGCTACGAGCGCCCGACGACGCCGACGATCGATTGGCTGGCCCGGAACGGAAGGGTCTTCCGCGACATCGTGCCGAGCAGTTGCTCGACCAAGGCCAGTCTCACCTCCCTCCTGACCTCCCTGGACTACAGCACGCACGGGATCATCGAGCATTCGGCGGTGGTGGGCGAGCACCACGAGATGCTGGCGGAGACCTTCGCAGGTGCCGGGTACGCTACGGCCGGTGCGGTCGCCACCCCTCATCTGACGGCGTCGCTGGGCTACGGGCAGGGCTTCGAGGCCTACCTGGATCATGCCGACCTCGATGTCGACTACGTGACCGCCGACGTGGTGATCGACGGAGCCAGGAGCTTCATCGACTCGAGAGAGGACGGTGGGAAGCCGTTCTTTCTCTACCTCCATGTCGAGGAGCCGCATCCTCCATGGAAACACCCATCACCGTGGGTCGAGCACGGAACGAAAAGGGACCGCTTCTTCGACAAGGGTTGTGGCCACATCCCCGACCGCGACGAGCTGGCAGCCCTGACGCCCGAAGAGCGCCACGACCTGATCGCGAAGTACGACGGGGCCCTGCGATTCGCCGATGAACAGATCGGGCTCTTGATCGAACAGCTTCGGCAGAGCGGCGAGATCGACAACACGTTGATCGCGGTCTCGACCGACCACGGCCTCGAGCTGATGGACCGCTACTCGGCGAGTCACGGCTTCAATCCGTTCGACGAGGTGTTGCGCGGTTTCCTCGTGCTGTTCGATGGACGCTCCATCGGCTCGGCCGTGCGTTTCGAAGAGGGGCAAGGGCGGATCTTCGACATCGGTCCGACGTTGCTGGCGATGGCCGGCCTCGAGCAGCCGGCGGGCCAGGACGGTCGGGACCTGCTTGGCGACCCGGAACAGATTCCGCGCATCGCGTTCGCCAGCTGCTACGGGTTCCAGGCTGCTCGCACGCTGAAGTACAAGCTGATCACCTTCGACCTCAAGGAGGCGCGCAGCTGGTACAGGTCGACGAACCGGCCGGCGGGGCTGCGCCAGGGTGTTCATCTCTTCGATCTGGCCGCCGATCCCGGGGAGCGCCGAGACATCTCCGAAGAGCGGCCAAGGATGCAGGAACAGATGTGGCGCCAGCTGATGGCCTACCGGCGAGCGATCGAGGAGCGCAGCGAGACACCTGAGACGATGGCCGACGAGGAGCGCTCGGAGAAGGAAGTCGAGCGCCTGCGCTCCCTCGGCTATGTCGAGTGACAGCGCCAGAGGAAAAGGGGAAAAAGGGAAAATGGGCGCGAAAAAGGGGGACAAAATGCGCCCCCCGCCGCCCTGATACGCTGCCGGCCCATGCACAGGGTCAAGATCGCAGACTGGAACGACCTCGCCGACCGCCAGCCCGCTCACGCCCTGGTGGCCAATGTCGATCTCGTCGTCGTGCGCTACGACGACGAGGTCTCGGCGCTCTACGGTCGCTGCCTGCATCGCGGCGCGCAGATGGCCGATGGCGTGGTGCGCGGCGACGACCTCGTCTGCGGCGTCCACAACTGGGACTACCGGTTCCGTACCGGCGTGAGCTCGTACGACAACCGCGAGGTGCTGCACAAGTTCTCGTCCTGGATCGAAGAGGGAGGCGTCTGGGTCGACGAGGACGAGATCGCCGCCTGGGAGACGGAGAATCCCCAGGCCTACGACCGGCAGGGCTACCAGGGGCAGTACCAGGATCTCCACGGCTCGCCGCTCGAGCCGCACGTCCGTGAGATCCGCCACCTGGCCTCACACGGCCTCACCCGTCTCGGCCACCACGGCGCCGTGTCCGCCATGGGTGTCCCCAAGACGGAGCTTCCGACATGGGACGATCTGCAGTTCGTGACCGCGCAGCTCGCGCGCGTTCCGCAGCTCGACGACGCTCCGGTCGGAACCGGGATCACGATCGGGCCGCGTGCCGCGAAGCCGCTCGCCCTGGACATTCCGATCTTCGTCTCCGACATGAGCTTCGGGGCGCTCTCGCTCGAGGCCAAGGTGGCCCTCTCGAAGGGCGCCGAGCTCGCCGGCACCGGCATCTGCTCCGGTGAGGGAGGCATGCTTCCCGAGGAGCAGAGCGCCAACAGCCGCTACTTCTACGAGCTCGCCTCGGCGCGTTTCGGCTTCAGCTGGGACAAGATCGAGCGCGTCCAGGCCTTCCACTTCAAGGGAGGGCAGGGCGCCAAGACAGGCACCGGAGGCCATCTGCCCGGAGAGAAGGTCAAGGGCAAGATCGCCGAGGTGCGCCAGCTCGCCGAGGGCGAAGCGGCGATCTCTCCCAGTCGATTCCCCGAATGGGAGGACGTGGAGGGGCCGCGGCGGTTCGCTGAAGAAGTCCGCGAGCGCACCGGTGGCATCCCGATCGGCTACAAGCTTTCGGCACAGCACGTTGAAGAGGACATCGACGCGGCGCTGCGGGTCGGTGTCGACTACATCATCCTGGACGGGCGAGGTGGCGGGACGGGAGCGGCGCCGCTGCTTTTCAGGGACAACATCTCGGTGCCGACGCTGCCGGCTCTGGCGCGCGCCCGCAAGCATCTCGACGAGTGCGGCAAGTCGGGCGACGTCACCCTGATCATCACCGGCGGACTCCGTACGGCGGCCGATTTCGCCAAGGCCCTCGCCCTCGGTGCCGACGGAATCGCGGTGTCGAACGCCGCGCTTCAGGCGATCGGTTGCCTCGGCATGCGCGCCTGTCACACCAACAACTGCCCGGTGGGTATCGCCACCCAGAAGGAGCACCTGCGCGACCGGCTACCGGTCGACGAGGGCGCCGAGCGGCTGGCCCGCTACTTCGCCGCCGTGGTGGAGCTGATGCAGGTTCTCGCCAGAGCCTGCGGCCACACACATCTCGACCAGTTCCGCAAGTCGGATCTCACGACTTGGAAGCGGGACGTGGCGTATCTGACCGGGGTCGAGTACGGGGGCGTGACACCCCTCTGAGTTCTCCCGGACTCGAATCGCGTCTTCCTTGTCATCTCGGTTGGAAGTGAGCGCAGCGACGGCTTGTTTCCTTGTCATCTCGACCGTAGGTGAGCGTGAGGTGGGATCTCTCCACTTCGCTCGCTTGCGCTCGCTCCGGTCGAGATGACAAAGATGCAGCGCGCTCCGGAATCACTCCAGCCCGAACAACTCCCGATCGAACCACGCCCGCAGATCCCGCCCCGCCACCTCGCTCGCCAGCTCGATGAACATCCCCGTGTCGATGTGTCGGTGCCGGTTCTCGTCGACGAAGCGCCGCGTCAGGTCGAAGAAGGCGTCGTCGCCGATCTCTTCGCGTAGCGCGTCGAGCATCAGCGGGCCGCGACCGTAGAGGAGGTTCCGACGGTCGAAGGCGGCGCGCTCGCCGGCGAGGTGGTTGGCGAGGTAGATGCTCGGGGCGGCCTTCGAGTTGCCCGCCTCGGCCAGCCAGTCTCGTTTCGCCTTCTTGAAGCCGTCGCGCCCGACCAGGTTGTCCACCGCCAACGCGGCGAAGTACTCGGCCGTCGACTCCGAGAGCCACTGATCGTCGGGCGAGCGCATCTGGGCGACGTGGCCCCACCACATGTGGGCGACCTCGTGGGCCATCCGCATGTTGATCTCCTTGCGGAAGGAGCGACCTGAGGGGCCGGGGTCGAAGCCCTCCCGGGTCAGGTAGATCACGCCGGGGGGACCGATACCGAAGCCGTAGGCGTTGATCTCGAGGATGTTGAGCTCGGGGTAGGGGAAGTCACCCAGGAGGTCCTCGTAGTAGTCGATGAGCTCGAAGAGGTTGGCGGCGATCCGCTTCATCGGCTCGTCCTGGGCGAAGGCGTAGCTCGACAGGGTGATCTCCTGTCCCTCTCTGGTCTCGGAGTACGAGTGATACTTCCCGGCGAGAACGACGGCGAACTGCACCGGCTCGGTGAGTTCGAACTCCAGACACGACAGTCCCGGCTCCTTCCAGCGCCGCACCGTCGAGCCCATCCCGAACGGAATGAACGGGTCGGCGGCCCGGACCACGCCGCGCAGCGTGTAGGAGCGCATGTCGAAGCGCGGCGGCAGGGGCAGCCACGAGCCGATGGGAAGCCACCAGTAGCTGTTGCGACTCGGACGGTGGAGGAGGTCGCCCGTCAGGTGGAAGCGGAGCACGATCTCCTCGCCCGCCGGCATCACCTCGGGCAGCTCGACGGTCAGATCACCGTTGCGGTGGGAGAAGGGCAGCGGCGTGCCGTCGCGGCTCGTGGTCCCGAGCGAGACGCTCTCGAGACGGTACTCGTAGCGCTTGCGCTCGTGGAAGATCTCGCTCCACAGCGAGAACTCGACCGTGTCCAGGGGAACCAGAGTCTCCAATCGCTCTTCGACCACCAGGTCGAGCGCCGCGTCCTCCGTATTGGTGAGCTCGAGGTCGACGTGCCGCAGGACGAACCTGGGCCGGGGTCTCTCGAGCCAGCTCCCGGAGAGTGTTCGCACCGCGAGTGGTACCGGAGCGCGCTGCCCGCGCAGTGCCGAGTCGCTCGGGTAGCGCTCGAGGATGAAGAGTGCCTCGTCTGCGAGTGAGAGCTCGTCGTAGCGGTAGAGGAGATCCTCCTTGCGGCCCTCCATGCGGGCGATGACGACCGGGGGCGAGTGGCTCTCCACGATCGCCTGGGCGATTTGGTTGGGAGGGTCCACCAGACGATCGCGGGCGAAGCGCTCGAGATGTCGGCCGAAGGCCTTCGCCACCTCCGCCGGTACCGGCGCGACCCGCTCGCGCGGGGTTTCGCGGGCGAGACGGCTGTCGAGGATGAGCGCGGCGTCCAGCGATTCGCGGATGACGCCGTCCTCGAGCCGGTAGGGGCTGGCCCGGCGGGCGTTGAGCTCCAGGGTGGCGGCTCCGATCTCGTCGTCGGAGGCGAAGCGAAGGTCTCCACCGAGTATGAAGTAGCCGACGGTCATCTCTCCCACGGCAACCGGATAGACGGCACTGTCGGCGAGATCGAGGGTGAGACCACCGATTTCGTAGGCTCCGAGCTCCGCGGCGATCTCGATACCGACGAGCTCCGGCGCGGCGAGAGCCTCGGCCAGCTCGGGGAGACCCAGTGGACCCGGCGCGCCGGCGAGCAGGAGCTGGATGACAAGCGCCGACCCCATCGCCCGAGCCTACACGGCGAGCGCCGACACCCGGAGAAGCTCCTCGACTGAAGCGGCCGGCGTCCCTGCCGGCCGTTGCCCCATCGACCACGGACAGCCGTAGGACTCCTCGACTGAAGCGGCCGGCGCCCCTGCCGGCCGTGGCCCCATCGACCACCGACGGCCGGCAGGGGCGCCGGCCGCTTCAGTCTGGGAAGAAGAATAGGGGCGGGCCCGAAGACCCGCCCCCAGGGAGGGATCGGCGCCCCCCAGCGCGCCGACCGATGGTCATGGCCGGATCGAGAGAGGTGGCCGCTATGATTCGCGTCGTCTGAAGTCTTACCAGGAATGGACGCCGTCCTCTTCGCCCTCTCCCTCGGCCTCTTCGCCGGTCTCAGCCCGGGTCCGCTCATGGCCCTGGTGCTGGCCGCGAGTCTCGAGCGGGGCTTCAAGGCGGGGCTGGCGACGGCGGTGGCGCCGCTTCTCACCGATGTGCCGGTGATCGCGCTCTCCCTGCTGGTTCTGCGCAGTGTTCCCGAGTGGTTCCTCGACGCGGTGACTATCGTCGGCGGACTCTTCGTCGTTTACATCGGGCTGCAGACGGCTCTTCGCACCAGAGGAGCGCCGCCGCCTCTCGAGATGCAGGCGGCGTCGGTGCGCGACGTCGGCCGGGGCGCGCTCCTGAACCTGCTGAGCCCGCATCCGTGGCTCTTCTGGTTCACCATCGGAACGCCCTACATGATCGAGCGCTGGGTGGTCGCGCCGTGGCAGCCGATCGTGTTTCTGGCGATCTTTCTGGGGCTTCTTGTGGGGTGCAAGGTCGGCGTCGCCTGGGCCGCGTCGCGTGGGCGCCGGTTCCTGGACGCCGGCTGGTACCGCCTGCTGATGAGGGGCTGCGGGGCGCTACTCGTCGTCTTCGGGCTGGCGCTCGTCTGGCGGGTCCTCTGAGGTGGCCGTCTCGGATTCCCCGGTCTCCGACTCCGTATCCGCATCGGGATCTGGCGCCCCGTTTGGCGCCCCGTCTGGCGCCCCGTCTGGCGCCTCGTCGGCTTCGTCGGCCTCGTCGCCTTCGGCGATCTCCACCGTCGGAAGCTCCGGCAGCGGCTCGGTCAAGATCGGACTGGCGCCGGCCAGGTAGTGGACCGGCACCGGCGTTCCGTCGGGGAGTCGCGCCGGCTCGAAGGTCCACTCCTGCCAGGTCGCGCGGGCGTCGCGATCGTGGCGTAGATCGACGCCGTTGAGAACCCGCACCGCCGAGACCGTGCCGTCGGCCTCGATGATCAACGAAGCGATCAGACGCCGGGGCGGCGCCGTGTCGAGCGGGCGTGGGTAGGTGGGTCGTCGGCCGCGGATCTTCTTCGGCGGCGTGATCCCACCGACCACGGCCACCGGATTCGACGAGCCGCCCGAGATCAGCGCTTCGTACGCGGCCGCCAGATAGGCGGCGTGTTGCTGCTCCGCGTTCCGGGTGGTCGCGAGATACCTGGCGTAGAGGCGCTCGGTTCGCTCGTCGGGAGGGGTGGGGAAGATCTCGTCGAGGCGCGAGCGGGCCTCCGCCGCGCCAGAGGGATCGGCCACCAACGCCTGGACGTAGTACCTCCAGGAGGTCGTCACGTAGAGCTCGCTGCCGGGAAGGGGTGCGTTGGTCGTCTCGTCCCGAGGCACCGAGCGCAAGGCCACGTCGCCCGCGAACACCAACGCGTCGGAGCGGTCGGAGTTTCGTTCCGCGTCGCGCGCCGCCTTCAGCGCCTCCTCGATCGCCTCGACCTTGCGCTCCATCGCCAGAAGCGTTCGGGCCACCCCCATACGCGCCTCGAAGTCGACGCCCATCTCGAGCTCGAGGCGGCTCCTGAACGCCTGGAGAGCGTTCTTGTATCGACCCTCGTCGAGAGCGTCGTAGCCCTTCGAGAGCAGCCTGGCGAGCTGGTCCTCGTAGCTCGCTTCCCCCCTGGCCACCTTGTCCTCGCGCTTCTCCTTCTCGCGGTCCTTCTTCGCCTGGCGTTTGGCCGCCCGCTCCTCGCGTTTGCGCCGTGCTTCCTCCCGGGCGATCTCCTCGGGGGTCTTCTGGTGATCCGTGTCGTCGTCCGCGTCGGTCGACTCCGTGGCGCCTTCGTCCGACGCCTCACCGGATTCCCCGGGAGGGGTCTGCGCTTCCTCGGTCGGTACCTCCTCGGTGGGCTCTTCCTGCGGGGGAGTCTGCTCCCCTGGCGGCTGACTCTCGTCCTGGGCCCGGACCGGTCCGACGAATCCCAGGAGTGGGACGACGACGAGGGTCGCGAGGGCGAGAGCGTCGGTGAAGGAGGGGCGGCGCATCGGGCGATCTCCCGATCTACGATATCCCGCCGCGGAGGAGCCTTCGCTCAGCTCGAGGTCCGCGAGACTCCGAGAGTGTCGAGAAGGTGTCGGACCTCGTCGTCGATCTCGTCCGGATCGGTGACCGTCTGGCGGATCTCGTGCCGCATGAGGTCGCCGAACTGGTTGCGCAGCCGATGCACCGCGACACGGAGCGCGCCGGACGATGACCCGAGGGCCTTCGCGACTTCGCTGTAGGGCGGGTGCGGCTCCTCCCCGGTGAGATACGGCATCAACATGTCGAACTCCCGGGCTTTGCCGACGGCGTTGCGCTCCGCCCTCAGACGGCCCATAGCCCGCTCCATCACCATGCGGGCCCAGCGGCGCTCGAAGACGTCTTCGGGTGTCTCGTCTCCGGCCGGCTCGAAGGTCCAGCGACGCTCGGCCTCCTCGGAGTCGAGCGACATGACTCTCACGCCGCCACCGCGCTTGAGCGCCTTGTCCTTGGCTCGCTGGTTCGACAGGAAGTGCTTGAGCGAGCTCAGCATGAAGGTGCGGAACCTTCCGACCTCGGGATCGACGTCGGCCAGGTAGTGCTTCTCGAGCAGCGTGGCGAAGAACCCCTGCACCAGATCGGCGGCGTCGTCGGGCGAGTAACCGAGGTGGCGCACGAAGGCGTAGAGCGGGTACCAGTAGGCGGAGCAGAGCCGTGCCAGGGCGGCCTGCGCGCTACGGTCGCTGCCTTTCGCGGTGCGGACGAGCGTCCAGTCGGTTGTCTCGAAGCCGCGCGACAATCCAGGGCCTCCGGGTCGGGTCGTTGCTACGAGCCTACAACGATACCTCCATGCTTCCCCAGGGCACCGATTCCTCGTGGTCCATTCCCTCGTCATCCGATGCCAGAGGGGCGTCGGAGAGTGAAGTATGATTCGTCGCTGATCGATCGAACTCACGCCGGCAGCCGATCGCCTCGCCCTGGGGGCCGCTACCGACTCGCCGGCGCTACCAGGAGGCTCCATGCGTCGCT
This sequence comes from Candidatus Multivoradales bacterium, assembly GCA_965223875.1. Taxonomy (GTDB): domain Bacteria; phylum Acidobacteriota; class Thermoanaerobaculia; order Multivoradales; family JAHEKO01; genus CBDCXS01. The sequence goes on from OZ245024.1 coordinate 3,094,054, forward strand.
CTCATCCCGCCCGTCAGATCGCCCGTCAGACCGCGACTCTCGCGGTCGCGATGTTCGTCACCGTCTCACTCCTCGGCTTCGGCGCTCCGGCCCGGGCCCAGGACGACCTCTTCACCTACGAGGACGCCGCCCGCATGCGGATGGTCACCCAGGTGGAGATCTCACCCAACGGCGAGCGGATCGCCTATGTGCTCTCGGTGCCGCGCATCCCCTTCGAGGACGAGGACGGCCCGGCCTGGTCGCAGCTCCATGTCGTGGGACCCGAGCCGGGCTCGAGCCGTGTCTATGTCGGCGGCGAGGTCAACGTCTCGCGTATCGCCTGGACGCCGGATGGCGAGTCGATCTCCTTTCTGGCCAAGCGTGACGGCGACGACCACACGTCGCTCTACGTGATTCCGCTCGCCGGTGGAGAGTCGCGCAAGCTGGTCGAGCACGATCCCGGCATCTCGTCCTACTCCTGGAGTCCGGACGGCTCCCAGGTCGCGTTCCTGGCGCGCGAGAAGCCGGACGAGGACCTCGAGGCGCTGGTCGACAAGGGCATCAAGGCCGAGGTCTACGAGGAGGGTCTGCGGGCCACGCAGGTCTGGGTGGCGATGCTCGAGAACGGCGAGGACACCGGCGAGCACCGCCTCATCGAGCTCGAGGGCTCGGCCTCCGAGCTGCACTGGTCGCCCGCCGGCGGTCGCATCTCCGTCGCTCTCGCGCCGACATCGGCGATCGACGATCACTACATGCTGCGTGACGTCTACGTGGTCGACACCGACTCGGGCGAGGTGCTGTCGACGATCACCAACCCCGGCAAGCTCGGTGCGGTGCGCTGGTCGCCGGACGGCGAGACGATCGCCATGCTGGGCGGCGCCGACCCGAACGATCCGGGGCAGAACCGGCTGATGGTCGCGCCGGTCACTGGCGGGGCGCCGGTCGAGATTCTGCCCGGCTACGAGGGTGACTTCGTCGCCTTCGAGTTCGAGTCGCCCGACTCGATCCTCTACGCCGCCCACGAGGGCGTCCAGGCGAAGATCGGCGCCATCCGCATCGACGCCGGCGACATCGAGGGCGGCGGCGACGGGCAACCGGCCTTCGACGAGATCGCCCCGGCGGGCGGCCCGATCTTCCAGACCCTCCGCCTGTCGGCCGATGGGAGCAGGGCGGCCTTTCTCGCCGACAGCCCGAGCCATCCGCTCGAGGTCTACGGGATGTCGCGTGGTGACGCCGAGCTGGTCCGGATGACCGACTCGAACCCGTGGCTGGCCGAGAAGCGCCTCGCCGAGCAGGAGGTGGTGACCTTCAACGCACGGGACGGTCTCGAGGTCGAGGGCGTCCTCATCAAGCCGCTCGACTACGAGGAGGGCACGCGATATCCGCTCATCCTGAGCGTCCACGGCGGCCCCGAGGCGCATCATTCGAACGGCTGGCTGACGCGCTACTCGTCGCCGGGCCAGTTCGGTGCCGCCGACGGCTACGCGGTCTTCTACACCAACTACCGCGGCTCGACCGGTCGTGGTGTCGAGTACTCGAAGCTGCATCAGGCCGACTACGCCGGTGGAGAGTTCAACGATCTGGTGGATGCCGTGAAGCACCTGGTCGAGATAGGACTGGTCGACGAGGAGAAGGTCGGCGTGACCGGCGGCTCGTACGGCGGCTACGCCTCGGCCTGGGCCGCAACCGCGCTCACCGAGCACTTCGCGGCGAGTGTCATGTTCGTCGGCATCTCGGACCAGATCTCGAAGTTCGGTACCACCGACATCCCCAACGAGATGTACATGGTGCACTCACGCCGTCAGCCCTGGGACCACTGGGACTGGATGCGCGAGCGCAGCCCGATCTACCACGTCGAGAAGGCCCGCACCCCGATCCTCATCATGCACGGGAAAGAGGACACCCGGGTTCATCCGAGCCAGTCGATGGAGCTCTACCGCTACCTCAAGGTCCTGGGGAACGTGCCGGTGCGGCTGGTCTGGTACCCGGGCGAGGGCCACGGCAACCGCAAGGCCGGCGCCCGCTACGACTACTCGAAGCGTCTGATGCGCTGGATGGACCACTATCTCAAGGGTCCCGGCGGCGATCCGCCGCCCTACAAGATCGAGTACGAGCAGATGGCGGAGGAAGACGAGGAGTCGGAGGAGTCCGGCGCCGACCAGCCAGCGACTCCCTGACGGGGCACCTGGGCTGAAGCGGCCGGCTAGTTTCTCGCCTCCTTCTGCTTCTCCAGCCATTCCGCGTGGGCCTCCCCTTCCTTTAGCTCCCGCTTTCGCTCCGCCTCGCTGAGCGGCCCGGTCCAGTCCATCTCGAAGGGGCGGTGGACCTCGCAGCTGAATCCCCGGTCGCTGACGTCACCGGCCATCAGGCCCGTGATGTGCTCGGGACTGTGAACATCCCAGACGACGCTGAAGTGGACCTCGACCCCTTGCTCGGCTCCCAGGATCAGTCCTTCCCAGTCGCAATTGTCATCCCGGAACATCAGGCCTTCTTCGTCCTTCTTCCTCTTGCCGTCACCGAACATCTGCGTACAGTCGTCGTTCATCATTACGGTCGTTCCGTACTTCATATGCTTCTTCAGCTTCCGGTTGAGTATGGCGGCACCTTTGCACTTGAACCAGCCCTCGAGGTTCGGCATCTCCCAGTGACCCTCCTTCGGACAGATGCAATCGGAACCTCCTCCGGTCTTCGGCAGGCCATCCTCCTCACCGGTCTCCGACGGCAGGCCATCTGTCTCACCGGTTCCGGAGGGTAGACCGTCTTCTTCCTGGGTTTCGGAGGGTAGAGGGTCCTTCTCCTCCTGGGCGGCGATGGGCAGAGCGAGAAGGGCGGCCATCAGGGCCACCGGCAGAGCGGCGCGGAATCGAGTCATCGGACTCCCTTCGACGAGGTTGATGGTGCCGGCCATTCTATCCACGCCCCGGCCGGGTCATGTTTTTACGTTTGGTTTTCGCCTGCGCAACTGAATACAATCGGCGGGTGACGAAAGCCTCCAGAGCGACGTCGCTCGAGCTCTTCCACCCCTTGGTCGGGTCGTGGTTCCGTGAGGAGATCGGCGAACCGACCGGAGTCCAGGATCGCGCCTGGCCGGCGATCGCCGGCGGCGAGCACGTGCTGGTCACGGCTCCAACCGGAAGCGGAAAGACGCTAACCGCGTTTCTCTGGTCGCTCAACCAGCTGCTGACCGGCGAGTGGGGAACCGGCCGGCTGAGGGTTCTCTACATCTCGCCGCTGCGGGCGCTCAACAACGACGTCCGTCGCAACCTCCTGGGACCGCTGGCGGCGCTCGAGAGGCGCTTCGCGGCGAGCGGGGAGAGCGCCGCACCCGTCAGGGTCAGCACGCGCAGCGGCGACACGCCGAACTCCGAGCGTCAGAAGATGCTGCGGCATCCGCCCGAGATCCTCATCACGACGCCCGAGAGTCTCAATATCCTGCTCACCTCCGCGAGCGGCCGGGCGATCCTCGGTGGGATCGAGTGCGTGATCCTCGACGAGATCCACGCCGTGGCGGCGAGCAAGCGAGGGACGCACTTGATCACCGCCGTCGACCGGCTGGTCGGTCTCTCGGGGGAGTTTCAGCGTGTCGCGCTGTCGGCGACGATCCGTCCGGCGTCACGGGTCGCCCGCTTCGTCGGCGGCTTCCGTATCGTTGGGAGCGGCGAAGGCATCGAGTACCGGGCGAGGCCGGTGAGTGTGGTGCGCTCGGACGAGGCGAAGCGCTACGACCTGGAGGTTCGGGTGCCCGACGGCGCGATCCTGCCCGAGCGTGTGCCGCGACAGTCGGCGGAGGCCGAGCGCAGGGAGGCGGCGGGCGGCAACGAGCTCGGCAGCGATCGACCGATCGCCAGCTCGAACCCCTGGGACGCCCTCACCTCGGAGTTCCGCGAGCGCATCGGGGCCAACCGGTCGACGCTGCTCTTCGCCAACAGCCGTCGCACCACCGAGAAGGTCACCCGTCTGCTCAACGCCGACGGCTACGCCGATCTCGCCTACTCGCATCATGGCTCGCTGTCGCGCGAGCTCCGAGCCGTGGTCGAACAACGGCTCAAGGACGGCCGGCTGTCGGCGATCGTTTCGACCAACTCGCTCGAGTTGGGCATCGACATCGGCGCGCTCGACGAGGTGATCCTGGTTCAGACGCCGCCGAGCATGGCCTCGGCGGTGCAGCGGATCGGGCGGGCCGGCCACGGTGTCGGCGAGACCAGTCGCGGGCGGCTCTATCCGCTCTTCGGGCGCGATCTGATCCACGCGGCGGTGGTGGCGGCCGGTGTCGTGGACCACGAGATCGAGGAGGTCGAGCCGATCACCGGCGCGCTCGACGTGCTCGCACAGGTGATCCTGTCGATGACCGCGGCCGAGCGCTGGGACATCGACGAGCTCTACGTCGTCCTGCGCGCCAGCTATCCCTACCGGGAGCTCAAGCGCCGCCAGTACGATCTGGTGCTGGAGATGCTCGCCGGCCGCTACGCGGACAGCCGGCTGCGCGAGCTCTATCCGCGGGTGTCGATCGACCGGATCGAGAACGTGGTCGAGGCGCGGCGCGGCGCCGCCCGCCTCGTCTATCTCTCCGGAGGCACGATTCCCGACCGCGGCTACTTCCACCTGCGCCACCAGGAGACCCAGGCCAAGCTCGGCGAGCTCGACGAGGAGTTCGTCTGGGAGCGATCTCTGGGAGACACCTTCTCCCTCGGCGCCCAGGCCTGGCGGATCGCCCGCATCACCCACAACGACGTCTTCGTCACGCCGGCTCCTCGCGGCTCGGCGATGGCGCCCTTCTGGAAGGCCGAGGCGCTCGATCGGAGCTTCTTTCTCTCCGACCGGATCGGCCGCTTTCTCGAACGGGCCGAGGCCTTTCTCGACGCCGGTGAGAGCGACGATCTGCTGGAGGTCCTGGGCAGCGAGCATCGCATGACGCCGCCCGCCGCCGGGCAGCTCCTCGATCTGCTCGCCCGGCAGCGGGCCGTCACCGGTCAGGCCCTGCCGCACCGCCATCACCTGCTGATCGAGCACCTCGCCGAGGCGGAATCGGGCGACGAGGGCATACGGGTCATCTTCCACACCCAGTGGGGCGGGCGGGTGAACCGGCCACTGGCGCTCGCGCTGGGCGTCGCGTGGCGACGCAAGTACGGAGTGCCGCTTCAGATCGAGGCGGAGAACGACTGCTTGATGGTCGTCCTGCCCGATGGCGGCTCCGCCCCCGACCTGCTCGAGCTCGTCCGAGCCGACAACGTCGAATCGCTGCTCCGCGAGCAGCTCGAAACGACGGGCTTCTTCGGCGCGCGCTTCCGCGAGAACGCCGGACGGGCGCTGCTGCTGCCGCGCTCGGGATTCCGCCGCCGCGTACCGCTCTGGCTCAACCGGCAACGGGCCAAGACCCTGCTCGAGTCGGTGTCGCGCTACGAGGACTTCCCCATCCTCTTCGAGACCTGGCGGACCTGCCTGCAGGACGAGTTCGATCTCCAGGGCTTGAAGGAGGTGCTCGACGAGCTGGCACGCGAGGAGATCCGGGTGAGCGAGACCCGGACCTCGACCGCCTCGCCGTTCGCGGCCGCGCTGATCTGGTCGCAGACCAACCGCCTGATGTACGAGGACGACACTCCGGAGGGGGGGAGATCGGCCTTGCGGGGGAACCTGCTCAAGGAGCTCGTCTTCTCCTCCAGCCTGCGACCGGAGATCCCCCACGAGCTGCGCGACCGATTCGAGCGCAAGCTCCAGCGGACCTTTCCCGGCTACACCCCCCGCGACCCGACCGAGCTGCTCGACTGGGTCCGCGAACGGCTTCTCGTACCGGAGCCGGAGTGGCGAGATCTACTCTCCGCCATCGAACGCGACTCGGAAGCGTCTGAAGCGGCCGGCGTCCCTGCCGGCCGTGGCGTCGCGGAAGCCGCTTCGCCCGACTCCCTTCTCCCAGCTCTCTCCGGGAAACTGGTTCGCCTCTGGCTACCGGGGACCGACGTCCGGTCGGTCGTCGCCGTCGAGGTCCTCCCCCGCGTGATGACCGCAGGAGGGCTCGACCGCGAGACGCTTGACCTGATCTCCCTGTCGGGGGACACTCCAGTGTCGCCCGGGACGAAGGAGGCTCTCGAGCGATTGCTCTCGGAAGCGTCGGGCGAGTCCGAGGCCCCGGAGGACACCGACCCGCTCGCCGATCTCGTCGCGGAATGGCTGCGGGCCTACGCTCCGATCGCGCACCAGCGAGTGGCGTCCACTTTCGGGCTGTCGGACGAGCGCCTCGAGGAGGTGTTGGGCGCGTTGGTGGAAGACGAGCGTCTGGTGGTCGATCGTTTCGGTGGAGACGAGTCGCCGCTCGAGCTCTGCGACGCGATCAACCTGGAGCGGCTGCTCCGCTTGATGCGCTCGGAGGCAAGGCCGTCGTTCGAGGCTTTGCCGATCGACGCGCTCCCCCTACATCTGGCGGTGCAGCAGGGCCTCGGCACGCGGGGCGCCGGGCTGACCGAACTCCAGGGCTCGCTCGAGACCCTCTTCGCCACCTCCGCTCCCGCCGCCCTGTGGGAGTCCGACCTCCTGCCGGCACGGCTCGATCCCTACTACCCTTCGTGGCTCGACAGCCTGCTCCAGGAGAGCGATCTGGTCTGGACCGGTGTGGGGAAGGAGAGGCTGACCTTCCTCTTCCCGACCGATCTCGACCTCGTCAGCCTCGATGCCGACCTCGAGGAGGACAGCGGAGCCGACAGTCTCCTGCCCGACCCGAGGGCTCGCTTCGGGTTCGGCGAGCTGGTTGAACGCTCCGGTCTCGAGTCGTCCGCGGTGACCGAGCGGCTGTGGGAGGAGGTATGGCACGGAGGCGTGACCAACACCGGCTTCGCGGCGGTACGCGCTGGAGTGCTCAACCGGTTCCGGCCGGTCGACGAGCGTGCCTCGCGCACCACCTCCGGATCCGGCCGCGCTCCGGTCCGGGGAAGCTCGTCGCGACGACGCTTCGAGCGTTGGCGGAGCTCGCGTCCCTTCCCGGGCGATTGGCACCGCTTGCCCGAGCGCGCCGGCGCTGAAGGGCTCGACGCCCTCGACCGCGAAGAGCTCAACAAGGAGCGCGTCCGCCTTCTACTCGATCGCTACGGTGTTCTCTTCCGCGAGCTGCTGGCTCGCGAGCTGCCAGCCTTCCGCTGGGCCAGCCTCTTCCGCAGCCTGCGGCTGATGGAGCTCTCGGGCGAAGTGCTGGCGGGTCAGTTCTTCGCTGGCGTGCCGGGGCTCCAGTTCGCCTCGTCGGCCGCCTACCGGCGGCTCCGGGACGGGCTGCCGCAGGACCACATCTACTGGGTGAACGCCGTCGACCCGGCCTCGCCCAGCGGCCTGACGCTCGAGGCTCTCAAGGGGAGGTTCCCGCCGCGGGTGCCGTCGAGTCACCTGGTCTTTCACGGCTCGCGGCTGGTCGTCGTCTCGAAGCGCAACGCCGGCGAGCTGGCGATAGAGGTCGAGCCCGATCACCCGCACCTCCTCGACTACCTGGAGTTCATGAAGGTGCTGCTGACTCGGCAGTTCAACCCGCTCAAGCTGATCGAGATCGAGTCGATCAATGACGAGCCGGCGCCGGCCAGTCCCTACTCGGGCCGGATCGCGGAGCTGTTCACGGCAACCCGCGACCACCGGTCGCTCAAGCTGCGCCGGCGGTACTGACTGCCGCTTGCGTTCGGCGTACGGGTCGGGTCAGGCGCGGGGCGGGTCAGGCGCGGCGCCGGAAGTCGCTCCGCTCGCGGCTGGCCTCGGCAGAGATCGGAGAGTCGTCGCGCTCGCGACGGATCAGCTCTCGGAGGGCAAGCACCACGGCGTCGGTCCGTGACTTGAAGCCGAGCACGCGTCGGGCCTCTTCAACCAGGGCTTCGGGTACGTCGATCGTCGCGTGCATGGGTGCCATGCTAGGCGGACACGTCGCATCGCGTCTGTGAGGACAATCCGGGACCACCGGGTGTTTGCCCATGCCGGACTGAAGCGGCCGGCCCCCGTGCCGACCGTTGACCCCATCGACCACCGACGGCCGGCAGGGACGCCGGCCGCTTCAGTCCACGTACCCGAGGGCCTTCAGCTCTTCGAGCTCTTCGAGCGAGAGCTCGCTGCTGCTCGCTTCGAGACGACGACCCTCCTGCGAGGCGCGCCAGCTGGCGAGCGCTTGGCGGAGCTCACTCACCTTTTCCGGGTTCTCCTGTGCCAGGTTGTCGGTCTCTCCGGGATCCGCGAGGAGATCGTAGAGCTCGACGGCGTTCGGTTCCTCGATGAGCTTCCATCGCTTCTCTCGCACCGCGTAGCGACGGTCGCGTAGCTGAGCGAACGTCCTCTCGCCGAGGGCCGCCCGGCGCCTACGGGCGAACAGATCGTGTCCCTGCATGCTCTCCGGAATGTCGATGCCGGCATAGGCGAGCATGGTCGGGGCGATGTCGACGGAGCTGACGATGTCGTCGCGCACCAGTCCGGCCGGAACGCGCGAACCGACCATGATGAGAGGCACTCTGATGAACTCGTCGTAGAGCAGCCCGCGGTGGAGGACACCATCGCGTTCCCCGAACTCCTCGCCGTGATCCGAGGTCACGACGACCAGGAAGTCGCGCTCGAAGAGACCCCGCGTTTCGAGCTCGTCGAAGAGATCCTCGAGAACCGAGTCGGTATAGCGAATACCACCGTCGTAGAGCGAGACCACCCGGCTCATGTCGGCGGCGGTCAGATCCTCGTTGGCGGTCTGGATGTGCCGGCGCAGATTCCTCGCGGTCGGCACGAAGTCGCTCTCCTCGGGAATCGGGAACGAGGTGTCGAAGGGCGGTGGGGGATCGTAGGGGGCGTGAATCTCGTAGGTGTGGAAGAGCAGAAAGAGAGGCTGGCTCGTTTCCGAGTGCTCGTCGAGCATCCGGAGGAAGGCCTCGGATCCGCGGGCGACCCCTTTCGAGCGATCTCCCTGGAACTCGTCGAAGCCGCGGTCGAAGCCGTGACGCGCCGCGAAATTGCCGCCGTCGGTCACCGCCAGAGTCAGATACCCGGCGTCACGAAACGCCTCCTGCACCATCGGCAGGTTCTCGGGTAGCCGACTGAGCTCGTTGTCCTCCTCTCGGGTGAACTGCACCCCGTGGGACTCCTGGTACTGCGACGAGAGAATCGAGGCGTGGGAGTTGGTCGTCGCCAGGGTGTTGACGAAGGCCCAGTGAAAGCGGGCACCGCGCTCGGCGAGCTCGTCGAGGAAGGGCGTCGTATCGCGCTCGTAGCCGTAGCTTCCGACGTGGTCGGCGCGCAGCGTGTCGAGAGAGATGAGAAGGATGTTGGGTCGCTCCGCCTCGCCGGGCACGCAGGAGGCGGTGATCGTCGTGAGGGCGACGAGCAGCGGGATCGGGTGAAGAAGACGGGTTCGATTCATCGCCGCGCCGTTCGGTCGCCGAGACTAACAACAGGGCGGTCGCCGAGACTAACAGCCGGGCGGTCGCAGAGAGTACCAAGCGGACGGCTGTACTAGGCTAGCGCGATGCCTGGGACCGGCCACGACATCGGCGCCGCAGCGGCTCGTCGCTTCGCGGTGGCGGGAATGGTCCTCTTCGCGCTCGCCACGGCTGCCTGTTCACGGCCGCCGGACTTCAGGACGGTGGTGCTGGTCACGATCGACACGCTGCGCGCCGACCACGTCGGCGTCTATGGCTACCCGAGACCGACGACGCCGTTTCTCGACTCGCTGTCCGAGACGGGCGTCGTCTTCGAGAGCGCCTACTCCTCGTCCTCTCATACGGCGCCCTCCCATGCGACGCTTCTCACCGCGCTCTATCCGGAGGCGCATGGCGTGCTACGCAACGGCTCGCGCCTGGCTCCGGACCGGTTCGAGACTCTGGCCGAGAACCTCGGCGATCAAGGGTTCGAGAGCGGCGCCTTCACGGCGGTGGGCTTCCTGCGCCAGATCACCGAGGGTTTCCACCACGTCGATGCCCACGCCATCGAGCGCGGAACCAGGGAGTTCCGTCTCGCCGAAGACACGGTCACGGCGGCGCTCGACTGGGTGGCGGGACGTGACGACGACAGGAAGCTCTTTCTCTGGATCCACCTCTACGACGTTCACGCCCATCACCGGCGCGACGGCCCGCACGTCGAGTTCCTGCCGCGGCTGAACGAGCACGTCGAGGTCGATCCGGAGCCATTCGGCGCCTACCTCGAGCGCACCTACGGTCACCGCGCCGTGGGACGTCGCGTGCAGGAGCATCTGATCCACTACGACGCCCAGCTCGCCTACACGGACCGTCAGATAGAGCGTCTCTATCGCGGCGTCGAGAAGGCCAGGTCGGGTGCCAGCCTCTGGATCGTGACGTCGGACCACGGCGAGGGCCTGGGCAATCACGGGATCATGGGTCACGGCCGGAACCTCTACGTGGAGCAGCTCCGCGTGCCGTTGATCGTCCACTCGTCACCGAACGTCTGGGGGCCGTCGCGGGTCGACCGGATGGTGCGGCTGGTCGACATCTATCCGACCGTGCGCGAGCTGGTGGCGGAGGCTCCGGAGCCCAGCGAGAAAGGGGCCGTCCCGATCGATGGAGTTTCGCTGGTCCCGCTCCTCGAAGTGCCCGACGCGCAGGTGTCGATCGACGCCGTCTTCGCCCAGCGCCGACCCTCCGACGGTCGAAGCTGGCGAGACGAGCTGGTGTTGGCGGTTCAGAGCGAGCGGGAGAAGTACATCTACCACTCGGGCCGGGTCGACGAGTACTACGATCTGGTGGCCGACCCCTACGAAAGGGTGAACCTGATCGAGGAGGATCGGCCCGAGGCGGCCCGTCTCAAGGACTGGGTGCTCAGGGAGTACGCGCGGATGCACGAAGGCCGCCCGGAGACCAGCCCCGAGATCGAGCCGGAGCACCTCGAGGAGCTCCGGGCTCTCGGCTACATCGACTGACATCCGCAGGGGTGTCGGTCGCCGTACCTTACGATCGAACGAACAGGAGGTCCGAGCCGGGAGGGCGTAGCGATGAGGTCGATCGAGTCATGAGGAAGAGGAGCATCCGGTCCAGGGGTCTCGCGCCGGCGCCATGCCTGTTGATGGTGGCGGTTCTGGTGGCGGGAGCCTCGAGCGGCGCGGAGCTGACGCCGCAGGAGGGCTACACCCTGATCTCCAACCTGATGTCGGAGAACAAGAAGGAGCGCAAGGCGGCGGCCGAGGAGCTGATCGCCGCAGGGGACGTTTCGCTGGTGCCGGCCCTCGTCGACGCCTACTTCTACACCCCCAAGCTCCACCGACCCGAGATGACGCGCGTGCTCGAGAAGCTCACCGGCGAGAAGTACAAGAGCTACTACGACTGGGTCGAGTACGTCGGCGGCGCCGAGATCGAGCCGAAGGCGCGGTACGACGAGTGGAAGCTCCTGCTGCTGCGGCGCAAGGACAACGACTACGCCAAGGTCTTCTTCGCCGGCGTGCCGACCAGGATCCGTCTCGAGGAGGTCGTCTCGGGCGGTGTGCCGCTCGACGGTATTCCGAGTCTCGACAATCCGCCCATGTTGCCGGCCTCCGAGGCCGGCTATCTGCGCAAGGACGAGCTCGTCTTCGGCGTCGAGGTCGGCGGCGAGACCCGTGCCTACCCGCATCGCTTTCTGTCGTGGCACGAGATGCTCAACGACGTGGTGGGCGGCGAGCCGATCACCCTCTCGTACTGCACGCTGTGCGGCACCGGGATCCTCTACTCCGGCGCCGACGTCGCCGGGCAGGACCGCACGTTCGGAACCTCCGGCCTGCTCTATCGCTCCAACAAGCTGATGTACGACCGTGAGAGCTTCAACCTCTGGAGCAACATCAACGGCGCGGCGGTGGTAGGAAAGCTGGCGGCCGCCGGCGCCCGCCTCGAGGTTCTGCCGATGACGCTGACGACGTGGGAGGAGTGGCTCACCGAGCACCCCGAGACCACGGTGATCGACCTCGAGGGTGTCAAGAGAGCGCTGGCCCACCTGCCGTTCCGGTTTCCCTACGAGCCCGGAGCCGCCGATACCGCTCGCCGCGGCGTCTCGTTCCCCGTCTGGCAGAAGAACGACCGCCTGGAACGCAACGCCGAGGTCTTCGCCATCGAGATCAACGGCGCCCCGAAGGCCTACGCTCTCGACAGCGTGCTCGCCGAGGGGCTCGTCCACGACGTGCTGGGCGGGGTCGACATCGTGCTCGTGGCGAGCCCCGACAGCGGGGCCGTCCGCGCCTTTCAGAGCGGCGGCGAGGTCTTCAGTCGCGGTGAAGGCGCGCAGACTCTGGTCGATGCCTCCGGTGGTCGCTGGCGAGTCACCGAGCACGCCCTCGAGCCCGAGGGCGACGCCAGGCCTCTGCCGCGCCTGGCACGCGGTCACGTCGCCTACTGGTTCGGCTGGTACGGCTTCTACCCGCAGACGGAAGTCTGGGACGGCTGAAGAGGCTTTCCGGAGGCGAGGGCTGCAGGCCCTTCGTCTATCTCGACCGAATCGAGCGCGGGGTCGGCCTTCCTCCTTGTCATCTCGACCGGAGGCGAGCGCGAGCGAGCTGGAGTGGAGAGATCCCGCGACGAGGTGGGATCTCTCCACTCAAGCTCGCTCTCGCTCGCTCCGGTCGAGATGACAAGGCGAAAGGGTCACCGCTAGAGCTCGCTCCGGTCGAGATGGCGAGAGGATGGCCGACCACGCGCTCGCCTCCGGTCGAGATGACAGAGAGGAAGGCCGATCTCGCGCCATTTGTCTCGCCTCGAACCGGCCGACCGGGCGATCAGAGCTGTGCTAGGTTGACCGCGAGCATGTCCACCGACTGGGTCCGTCCTCCCTTCCAGGGCGCCCTCGCCTCGGCGACCCTGGCGATCAACGAGAGGAGCGCCGAGCTCGCCCGGCAGGGCCGGGAGGTCCTGAGGCTGGGTCTCGGCCAGTCTCCCTTCCCGGTTCCGGACGAGGTGGTGGAGGCGCTCCGACGGCATGCGGGCGAGAAGGACTACCTGCCCGTCCAGGGACTGCCGAGACTGCGCGATGCGGTCGCCGGGCACCACGCTCGCCTCGACGGCTGGAACGGCACCGGGGCCGAGGTGGTCATCGGTCCAGGCTCGAAAGAGCTTCTCTTCCTCCTACAGCTGGTTCTCGAGGCCGAGCTGCTCGTCCCGACACCCTGCTGGGTGACCTACCCACCTCAGAACCGCATGCTCGGCCGGCGGCCGGAGCTCATCCGCACGCGCCTCGAGGACGGATGGCTGCTCGACCCGGACGAGTTGGCGGCCGTGGCGAGCGCGTCCGACGCTCGCTACCTGCTGATCCTCAACTACCCGAACAATCCGACCGGGCAGACCTACCGGGAGGACGAGCTGGCCGCCATCGCCGAGGTCGCCCGCGCTCACGATCTGCTGGTCGTCTCGGACGAGATCTACGGCAGGCTCGACTACGCCGGCGACCACCGGTCGCTCAGCCGCTACTACCCGGAGGGCACCATCATCGGCTCCGGGCTGTCGAAGTGGTGTGGTGCCGGAGGCTGGCGCCTCGGGACGTTCCTGTTCCCGCCAGAGCAGGCGACGCTGCGTGAGGCGGTCGTCGCCGCGGCGAGCGAGACGTTCACCTCGGTGAGTGCCCCGGTCCAGCATGCGGCGGTCGACGCCTTCGTCGGTAGCCCGGCGATCGAGGACTACCTCGTCCACAGCCGCCGCGTGCTCGCCGCGCTGGCCGACGCCCTGGTCGACGAGCTGCGCTCCGCCGACCTGACGGTGCTGCGGCCGCACGGCGCCTTCTACGCCTTCGTCGGCTTCGGGGCCGGGCGTGAGCCGCTCGCCGAGCGCGACATCCGGACGTCCGCGCAGCTCGCCGAGGCCATCCTGGCGGACACCGGAGTGGCGTTCCTTCCCGGCGAGCCCTTCGGACTGCGCGATGAAGAGCTCTGGGTGCGCCTCGCGTTCGTCGACTTCGACGGTGCCGCCGCGCTCGACGCGAGCCGTCGGATTCCGGACGGTGAACCGCTTCCGCGAGCCTGGCTCGACGAGCACTGCGCCAGAACCCTCGACGCGGTGAAGCGTATAAGTGCTTGGTACCAGAAGACTTGTGCTAGGCTTTTTCAAGGTGAAGACGTAGGACAGAAGTAGCCTGCGGGCCAGGCGCGAAAGCACCCGCGGGGATTCCGGGGAGGTGCAAGCCACGACCGAATACGCGCGTATTCACGGCAGCGCTGTACTCAGCGCGGCCGGTGACGTGCCGTCGGCGTGTGCCGCCGGTCTCCGGGGAAAGGAGACGCATGCGTAGCGAAACGTGGAAGCTGGTCCTTGCAGGCGCCCTCGCCCTCGTGGTGTTGGTGCCCGCAGTCTCGATGGCGCAGGAGGAGGCTGCCGAGGAAGTCCGCGAGGCGGAGGCTGCGGCCGAAGAGCCCTACGAAGTGGACGAGGAGATTGTCGTGGTCGGTACGCGGGGCGAGGCCCGGTCGGTATCGGAGTCTCCCGTACCGGTCGACGTGATCTCGAGCGACGATTTCAACGCTATCGCCAACAACGCCGATCTGACCGACAACCTGAAGATGCTGGTGCCGTCCTACACGGCAACACCGGCCACCGGTGACGGTAGCGCCTTCATCCGTCCGACCTCGTTGCGCGGCACGGCTCCGGATCAGGTGCTCGTGCTGGTCAACGGCAAGCGGCGTCACCGCACGTCGTTGGTCCATCTGTTCGCTCCGGCAGCGGGCAACGGCGCCCACGGAGTCGACATCGGCATGATCCCCGGCATGGCGATCAAGCGCGTCGAGGTGCTTCGCGACGGCGCCGCTTCGCAGTACGGCTCGGACGCGATCGCCGGCGTCATCAACTTCGAGATGAAGGACGCCAGCGAAGGTGGAGAGGCCCAGATCCAGTACGGTCAGTTCTACGAGGACGAGAACAGCCTCCTCGCGGGAGCCAACATCGGCCTGGGACTCGGTGAGAACGGTTTTCTCAATTTCACTGTGGAGGCCTTCGACAACGACGGGCTGTCGCGCGGCATCCAGCGCCCGGATGCACAGGCGTTGATCGATGCCGGGGTTCCCGGCGTGGGTGAGGACGCCGTGTTCGGCGATGCGCCTCTGGTGCAGTCGTGGGGCCGTCCGGCGAGCGAAGGGGTTCGCGCCTTCCTCAATGGCGGCTTGCTGGTGGGCGACAGCTCACAGTGGTACTTCTTCGGCAACTACGGCCAGACCGAGGGGCGCTACCGGTTCTTCTATCGGACGCCCAACCACTCGAGCCTGGCCCCGTTGCGCGCCATGGGCTACACCGGCCTGCCCGGTGGCTTTACGCCCTATCTCGACGGTGACCAGAAGGATCTGAGTCTCGTGACCGGCCTTACCGGCGTGTTCGGCGACGACATGATCTATGACTTCTCGATCGGTTATGGCGAGAACGAGCTCGACTACTTTCTCAACAACACGATCAATCCCAGCGTCGGCCTCGGCCCGGACGGTGAGCCCGCCCAGATGGACTTCGACGTCGGCGACCTCGCACAGGACGAGATCAACCTGAACGCCGATTTCTCCAAGCCTCTCGGTGACAACTTCAACCTCGGCTTCGGCGCCGAGTGGCGTGAAGAGACATTCACTCTCACTGCCGGTGAGCCCAACTCGTACCTGGCGCCGGGATCGAGTGGATTCGCCGGACTCCAACCGCAGGACTCGGGTGCGTTCTCTCGCGACAACATCGCGGTCTACGTGGACCTCGAGCAGTACGTCAGCGACGCCTGGCTGCTCCAGTACGCCCTGCGCTGGGAGGACTTCTCCGACTTCGGCAGCACGGTCAACTGGAAGCTCGCCACACGCTACTCGGTCAGCGAGGACTTTGCACTGCGTGGAGCGGTATCGACCGGTTTCCATGCGCCGACGCCGGGACAGTCGAACTACCAGCAGACCATCACGACGTTCGATGGCACTACCGGCCTTCAGCAGGAGGAGCGTCTGGTGCCGGCCGACTCCCCGATTGCCAGGCCGTTCGGTGGCAAGGCGCTGACCGAGGAGACGTCGACGAACTTCAGCATCGGCTTCACCGCGAGCCTCGGTGACCGCACCACGCTGACCGTCGATGGCTACCTCATCGACATCGAGGACCGCATCTACAGGACGGGCAACATCGAGGTTCCGCAGAACCCGGTCATCGACACCATCTCGTTCTACACCAACGCGCTGGACATCGAGTCGACAGGCGTCGACATCGTGCTCGACTCCGGGTTCAACTGGGGTTCGAGCGACGTCCGCACCGATTGGTCCCTCGTCTTTGCTTACAACGAGATCGAGGTTACGGACCAGACTCCAGTCGGAGGGATTCTTCCGGTCAGTGCCGCGACGATCGAGGACATCGAGAACAACTACCCGAACGATCGTTTCGTGTTGAACACCATCACCAGTTTCAACCCGGAGTGGTCGTTCCTCTTCCGCCTGAACTACTACGGCACGCACTGGGATGAGCGCGGCACGATCGGCGCGGCGGTGGACCCGTCGGCCGAGATCGATTCGACGCTCTTCGCGGACGTGGAGGTGAACTACCAGATCACCGAGAACGTCGCCGTGGCTCTGGGCGCCGTCAACGTCTTCGACGAGTTCGTCAACGAGATCGGCCCGCCGAACGCCAACCGTCTGAGCGTCGGCCTGCAGTATCCCCGTCGGAGTGCCGCCAACTACGAGGGCGGCTCGGCCTACCTGAGGCTGCGCTACCGCTGGTAGATGGTTCCGTTGTTCAATTCTCCGGGCCGGCCGCGATCTGTGGCCGGCCCGTTTCCTTTCCGCAGCGCCTCGACTGAAGCGGCCGGCCTCCGTGCCGGCCGTCGTCCCCGATAGCATTCACCGCATGTCTGCTACCACCCCGGTCCTTATCGTCGGCATCGGCGAGGTCGGCCGCTACATGCTCGAGTTCCTGCTTCGCGACTGCGAAGGGATCGAGGTCGTGGCGGCGGACCTCGACGATGCGTCGGTGCGCTCGAAGCTCGACAACGCCCGGTTCGGCGCGGCGCTCCACGGATGCCAGCCGGTAGCGCGAGCGCTCGAGATCGACCTGTTCGACGTCGACCGCACCGCCGCGCTCCTGGCCACCATGCGCCCGCGGGTCGTGGTCAATTGCGCGGTGCTCCAGACCTGGCACGTGATCCGGCGTCTTCCCGGCGACGTCTACGAACGCCTGAGCTCGGCGGGTCTGGGTGCGTGGCTCCCCGTTCAGCTCGCCCTGGCGATGAAGCTCGGCCAGGCGATCGCGGCCTCCGGTATCTCGACGCACTACGTCAACACGTCCCTCTCCGATCTCACCAACCCGGTCCTGCGGGCCATGGGGATCGCGCCCACCGTGGGAATCGGCAACGTGGTTCTCATTCAGACCGCGGTCCGTGCCCTGGTCGCACGCCGTCTCGATGTGCCGCAGGCCGTCGTCGAGGTCACCATGGTCGCCCATCACATCCACTGGGTTCTGTGGCGGGAGAAGGGCTACCGCGAGGGCGCGCCGTTCTATATGAAGATCGTCGTCGACGGTGAGGACGTGACGTCGAGATTCGACACGACCGCTCTGATGAAGGAGGCGATCCTGCTCTATCCCGGGGGGACGTCGTTCTCCGCCGTGAGCGCCTCGTCGGCGATACACAACGTCAAGGCCCTGCTTTCCGAGACACCCGTTCGAACGCACTCACCGGGGCCCAACGGGCTGCCGGGTGGCTATCCGGTGACGATCAGCCGCGAAGGAGTCTCCGTCGACCTGCCGCCGGACCTGTCGCTCGAGGAGGCCGTCGCCATGAACGAGGAAGCGCAGACCTACGACGGCATCGAGCGCATCGACGAAGAGGCGCGGGTTCACTTCATGCCATACGCGATCGAGACGATGCGCGAGGTCCTCGGCTTCGACTGTCCTTCGTTCACGCCCGAGGAGTGCGTTGATCGCGCTCGCGAGCAGATGCGGCGCTTCCAGGCTCTCGAAAGCAGGTATGGGACCTAGCCGTCGACCGTGTCTCGACCAGATGAGGAGGCCTCTCATGACAGACAGAAACCTCTCCAGGAATCGAGCTCATAGGGTACTCGTCTTGTGCTGGGCGCTCTCGGCCCTCGGTGCGGGACTCGCGGCGGCCTCCGGCAAGGACCCGGTGGAGCGCACCCACGATGGTCTCGTCCTGGTGCCGGACTCCGCCGTCAAGGCGGCCTGGGTCAGGCCCGACACCGACTTCGCTGTTTACAAGCGGGTGGCCATCAACAAGGTCCATGTCGCCTTCAGGAGGGGCTGGCAGGCGGATCACAACCGGCAGAGCGTCTACCGGGTCACCGCCGGGCAGATGCGGGAGATCAAGGACGAGGTCGCCCAGATGCTGTTCGATGCCTTCGCCGAGGAGCTCACCTCGGGAGGTTGGCAGGTGGTCAGTGAGCTCGACAGCGATGTGCTGCTGGTGGCACCGGGCATCGTCGACCTCGATGTCACGGCGCCGGAGAATCGGGGCGCCGGCCGCTCCTTCAGCTTCACCTCGTCTTCGGGCTCGGGGACGCTGGTGATCGAGCTCTTCGACTCGGTGAGCGGTGAGATCCTCGCACGGGCCATCGACCAGCGGGCCGCGGAGACGCCGGGCAACGTCATGCGCATGCAGACCGGCGCCGGGAATCGGGCCGATGCCGCCAGGGTCTTCGAGGGGTGGGCCGATCTGCTCCGCGAAGGGCTCGACGCGTTGCGCGACTCCGATCAGTAGAGGATCGGGCGACACGCCGTAGCCTCTGTCCGAGGGCGGTGCCTTCTGTTCGAGGAGAGGCCGGGCGCTTCAGTCCAGGAGTGGCGATCAGGTGAGGGTCATCTCCTCCCTGTCATCTCGACCGGAGTGAGCGGCAGCGAGCGCAGTGGAGAGATCACACTTCATCGCGGGATCTCTCGACTTCGGCGCTGCGCGCCTCCGCTCGAGATGACACAGGGGAGCCCAAAGCGGTCGGCGGCCTACCAGGCGTCGCGCGCCGGGCGGCCTCGCTGGTAGTCGTCGAGTCGCGCCTCGAGCGCTTCGAGCACATCGGGCTCGACCTTCTGCCCGCCCTCGCGGGCCTGGGCGAGCAGCCTCTCCTGCCATTCGACGGCCTCGTCGTAACGACCCAGCTCAGCAAGGGCCATGGCGACGGTCTCGCCGTACTCGAGCCTCTTGATGTCGGCGAAGAGACCACTGGCGAGCTCCAGCGCTCGCTCGCCGTCGCGCACCCGGGGAGCCGGCGCTGTGGCCAGAACCCGAGCCAGCAGGTGAGCGATTCCCGGGTCCTTCGGGAAGAGGCGGTTGGCCTGCTCGAGGGTTCGCCGGGCGTCGAGGTGCCGACCCGAGTGGAGAAGCGCCAGCGCCTCGCCCGCGTGCGGCTGCGGCAGGTCGGGTCGCATCTCGGCGGCCTCGGCGAAGAGGCGCACGGCCTGCGTCGTTCGCCCCTGGGCCAGCTCCACCTCGCCGAGAGCCATCTTCGCGGCGACGAAGCTGGGGTCGAGCTCGTTGGCGGTGGTGAGGTGCTTGGCGGCCATCGCCTCGAAGCTCTGGTCGATGGCGAGTCGGGCCAGCTGGTAGTGGGCCAGGGCGTAGGTCTCGGCGGAGGCGTCGGCCTCGAGCGCCGCTTCGAGGTGGAGCTGCGCCTCGTTCGGCTGGTCGAGCTCCAGCAACAGCGATCCGAGAGCGAACCGGGCGGTGGCGAGACGGTCGTTCTGCGCGATCACGGCCAGGAGCTCGTCGCGACTCTCCGTCAGGTCGCCCATCGCCGCCATGGTGCGGGCGAGCTGAACGCGAAGGTCGAGGTCATCGGGATCGAGCTCGAGGCCCTGGTCGAGAACACGTCGGGCGTCGCCCCAGCGCCGGTCCTCGATGAGTGACAGCGCCAGCTCGACGCGGGCTCTCGAGTAGTGCGGGTCGAGCTCGATGGCGCGCCCGAGCGCCGCGGCGGAGTCGTCGAGCTCTCCGGAGGCTCGATGGGCGCGACCGAGGAGCATGTAGGTGCGCCTGTCCCCGGGCTCGAGCCCCGCGGCGGCCTCGAGCTGTTCGACCGCCTCGTCGAGGCTTCCGGCGCGAGTCAGCAGCTGGCCGTAGAGACGCCGAGACGCGGCGTGCGCGGGATCGGCCTCGACCGCCTGACGCGCCAGATCGAGGGCGGCGCGATCGCGGCCCTCGAGGTTCGCCAGGGTGGCCCGCTCGAAGAGCGCGCTGGCGCCGCGCATCAGAGCCTGGACCTCGGCCATGAGAGGGTCGGGGCAGGTGGGAACGGCGGTGCCCGCCAACGCCAGCTCCTCTCTGGCGCGGGCCGTCTGATCGGTGGCCCGGTAGGCCATCGCGAGCGGTCGGTGCGTCTGCGACGCCTTCGGGTCGAGGTCGAGTGTCTGCTCGAAGGCGAGGATGGCGCGCTCAGGGTCGTCCGCGCCGAGAGCCGCCAGGCCGATCCCGAAATGGGCCGCGGCGCATCCCGGCTCGAGCTCGGAGGCGCGCGTGTAGCGCTCGTCCGCGTCGGCGTAGCGCGCTTCGTCGAGCGCGATCTGGCCCAGTCGCAGCAGTGTCGGCACGTCCTCTGGCGCCGACTCGAGAACTCTCTCCAGGGAGTCTCGCGCCTGGCCGAGGTTACCGGCCTGGCTTTCGATCACCCCGAGGTAGTAGGGCCACCGGAAGTCCTCGGGAGCCTCGATCATGGCGTTGAAATAGGCCGAGGTGGCTGCCTGGTTGAAGCCATAGCCCTGGTAGACGCGCCCGAGCTCCCCGAAGGCGCGCGCGCGATCGGCCTTGGCGGCTTGATCGGTCTCGAACGACTCGATCCGTTCGCGAGCGGCGAGGATCTGCTCCCGCGCGTCGGCGTCGACGCGGTCGAGCGAGGGGTGAGCTATCTCCGCGAGTTGTTGTGGCGGACCGGCGTCGCAGGCAAGGGCGAGCAGGAGTAGACAAGGCAGGATAAGCTGCCGCGGCGTTGCCCCAGGCATGCGCCGATCTTAGCCGCAAGTCGATGAGGAGCATCAGGTCATCTCAGTCCCCGAGGGGCCGGTCGCGGGTGGACTCGTGCCGGACGACTCGGTCGTGGATCGACCGGCTTGCGTTGCGCGGGTCGACACTCCTCGCGGGGTCCCTCGCCCTCGCTCTGGGAGTGGCCTGTGGAGCCGAGGCGCCTTCGCGTCCCGCCGCCGGGCCCACTGCCGCCGGGCCCGACGCTGCGGGGGCCACGGCGCCCGGCCGCGCGGTCGAGCCGGCCGCCTGGCTGTATCTCACCGACATCGGGATCAGGCACGAGAACGGTGCCTCCGGCGAGTTCTTCTTCCCCGAGATCGCCGGTGCCGGAGGCGCCCTTCTCGACTACGACGGGGACGGCGACCTCGATCTCTACGTCGTACAGGGCGGAAGCGTTCCCGGAGCGGCGAGGGACGAGGCCGGACAGGCGCAGCTCGGCGCCGACCGGCTCTATCGCACCGATGCCGGCGTCGGCTCCGACGGGCGACGGACGGTCGAGTGGGTCGACGTCACCGAGGCAGCGGGCATCGCCGCGGCGGGCTATGGCATGGGGGTTGCCGTGGGAGACATCGACAACGACGGCGCTCCCGACTTCTACGTGACCAACGCGGGAGCGAATCAGTTGTGGCGCAACCGGGGCGATGGCACCTTCGAGGAGGTCACACGGTCCGCCGGTGTCAGCGAGGTCCGGTGGTCGACGAGCGCCACCTTCTTCGACTACGACAACGACGGCTGGCTCGATCTCTATGTCGCCAACTACGTCGATTTCCGGCTCGAGACGCACCGCGAGTGCCGCTCGACGAGCGGCGCACCCGACTACTGCGGACCGCTGTCGTTCAATCCCGAGTCCGATCGGCTGTGGCGTAACCGGGGGGACGGCACCTTCGAGGACATGAGCGAAGAGGCGGGAATCGCGGAGCTGGCGGGGACCGGTCTCGGAGTGACCGCGGCCGATTTCAACGGCGACGGCTGGTCCGACCTCTTCGTGGCCAACGACCAGATGGTCAACTTCCTGTGGATGAACCGTGGCGACGGCACCTTCGCCGAGGAAGCGGCGCTGGCCGGCTGCGCGGTCAACATGGAGGGCAACGAGGAGGCCTCGATGGGGGTGGTGGCGGCCGATTTCGACGAGGACGGCGCTCTCGACCTTTTCATGACGCATCTCGACGGCGAGAC
Organism: Candidatus Multivoradales bacterium; assembly: GCA_965223875.1. Lineage (GTDB taxonomy): Bacteria > Acidobacteriota > Thermoanaerobaculia > Multivoradales > JAHEKO01 > CBDCXS01. The sequence goes on from OZ245024.1 coordinate 3,116,062, forward strand.
CAACACCCTCTACATGGGCGACGGCACCGGTTTGTTCCGGGACCGCACCGCCGGACTCGGCCTGGCGGCGCCGTCGCTGCCTTCGACGGGCTTCGGAACCACGGTGACCGACTACGACCTCGACGGCTGGCAGGACATCTATGTCGCCAACGGCGCGGTCTACACCATCGAGGAGCAGCGGCTGGCCGGTGACCCCTTTCCGTTCCGTCAGCCGGACCAGCTCTTCCTGAACCAGGGGGGGACCGGTTTCGTCGAGATCGAAGGATCGTCCCTGGCGAGGAGCGGTGGCCACGAGGTGGAGGTCGGGCGCGGTGTCGCGTCGGGCGACCGCCTGCGGGTCGGCTTCCCGATGCTCGTCGTCTTCAACAACGGAGGGCCGGTCCATCTGGTCGACCTGGTGGCATCGCCACCCGCCGACTGGCTTGGGATCGATGCCCGGGCGATTGGCGGCCGGGCGGCGTTGGGCGCCACGGTCTCCGTCGAGCTCGCGACCGGCCCCAGGCGCTACCGCCGCGTCCACCGCGACGGTTCCTACTGCTCGAGCGGCGATCCGGCGGTGCTGGTTGGACTGGGCGACACGGGGGCGGCCGAGAGCGTGCGTATCGACTGGCCGTCCGGAGGAGCGACGGTGCTCGGCAGCCCGCCGGTCGGTCACTACCTGCGCGTGATCGATCCGGCGGCTCGGAAGTGATGGGCGGCGAGGCGCGCGAGTACGCCTTCAGGCCCTGGGTGCGGTCGACCTGCGTCAAGGCGATGATCTGGGGAATCGGGGCGGTGGCTCTCTTCGGCGTTGTCGCCTGGTGGATGCGCCAGCCCGGCTCGGCGCCGATGTCGCGGGCCTTCGGCGTTCTCGTCTTCTACAGCGTCCTGTTCCTGGCGTCCCTGGCCAAGATCTGGTGGACGGCGGGACGCCCGGCGGTGGTGCTCGACGAGCATGGCCTCGCCTATCAGCCGCTCCATCTCTTCCGGCCGAAACGGATTCCCTGGGACAGCGTGCTCGCCGCGGCACCGAAGGAGCGCACGCGCTCCTACCGCCTGGCCTTCGAGAAGAGCCCCGGCCGCGGCCGGGAGTTCTTCCTCAACCTCGCGGTGGTGGCCGAGTCGCACGCCCTGGTGGCGAACCTGGGGCAGTATGTCGAGGCCGCTGGGCTCGAGGCCGAAGGCGAGAACGCCTGGCGCCGGCCCGGGTGGGAAGAGTAGGGCTCGTCCCCTTTGCCATCTCGAGCGAAGTCGAGAGATCCCCTCCCGGTGTTTCGATTCGACGACTAGCCTGGGAGCATCACCATGCGGAGATCCGGTGCGGGATCTCTCGGCTCGCTGCGCTCGCTCGAGATGACACGACGGCGAGCGATCACTCCGCCAATAGGGCGGCCAGCTGGCCCCTGACGAAGGCACTCCAGAGCGAGCGCTGGCCGAGAGCGCGGTCGGCGGACCAGGCGGGGTCGATGGTCGCCGCGGTGTGGACCGGCCGGCCCAGAGTCGCGTCCTCACCGCCCTGCCTGCAGAGGGCGAGCCGGGCGAGACCGAGGGTGCCCGTCTCCTCTTCGGCCGAGACTTCGACCGGCAGCCCACCGGCGTCGGCGAGGAGCTGGACGAGGCCGCTGAGACGGGTCAGCTTTCCGCTCACCCGTAGCGCTTCGATCGACACTCCCGCCGAGGCGATCGCCTCGACGCAGTCGAGCACGCGATGGGCAACGCCCGAGAGAACGGCCGAGAAGAGCTCGTCGGGCCCGGTCGACGGGACGAGTCCGGAGCAGGCGGCGTTCGCCTGGCTCTCCCACCAGGGCGCGCCGAGGCCCGAGAACGCGGGGAGAAACCAGGGCGGCCCCTCGCCGAGTGGGCGGTCCGTCCAGTCGTCGAGGTCGATACCGGTGAGCGAGCGCGCCCAGTCGACGGCGCTGCCGGCGCTGTTGACCGATCCCTCGATCTGGAAACGCCGGCTCTCCGGGGTGGAGGCGAGGACAGCGGTCAGGAGCCCTTCGTGGCGGACCGGGCTCTCTCCCGTCGAGGCGAGCACGAAGGCCCCGGTGCCGAAGTGGGCGGCGATCGTACCTTCGCGCCACCCGCCGTGCCCCAGTAGCGACGCCTGCTGATCCCCGGCGACCGCGACCAGCGGTACGTCCTCGAACGTTCCCCAGTCGCCGGCGCTCGAACCCAGCTCCGGAAGGGAGGCCGGAGGCACGCCGAAGATTCCACAGAGCCGCTCGCTCCAGGCGTCGGCCTCGAGGTCGTAGAGAAGCGTGCGTCCCGCCGTGCCGGGCTCGGTCGCCGGTCGGCCGGTGAGGCGGTGGACGAGGAAGGCGTCGAGGGTGCCCGCCACCAGCTCCCCGCTCGCCGCGCGCTCGAGGCCGTTCGGTACTCCCTCGAGGAGCGCCGCCAGCTTGGGCGCGGCGTAGTAGGGCGACAGGTGTAGACCGGTGAGACGCCGAACTTCGTCTCCGTGGACCGCCAGCGCCGCGACGCGCTCGTCCTGGGTGCGGTCCTGCCAGGAGAGGGCCTCGGTCCGGGGCTCGCCGGTGGCGCGGTCCCAGAGCAGGCAGGTGGAGCGCTGGCAGGCGAGACCGATGCCGGCGACCTCGTGCCGGTGGAGAAGCTCCCGTAGGGTGGTCTCGACGCCCTTCGCCAGAGCTTCCGGATCGTGGGTCACCCGGGGGCCCTGGTGATGTCGCTCGACGGGTGTCGCGATCGCCTCGAGAACCTCGCCCTGCGGCGAGACCACAGCGCCCTTGGTCGAGGTCGAGCCCTGATCGATGACGGCGACGAGAGACGTCATCGCAGTCCGAGGTCCAGCAGCATTCCGCCCGGGCGATCGGTGAAGATCCCGCTGGCGCCACGATCGAAGATCGACGACGCGAGCGTCGGGTCGTTGATCGTGTAGACCAGCACCGGCCAGCCGCCGGCGCGGGTGGCGGAGAGGAAGTCGTCGAAGGCGAGTCGCCGGTGACAGTGGATGGTCGTCGCATCGAGCTCCTCGGCGGCACGCAGAAGCTCGTGCGCTCGCCGGCTTCCTATCGGAGCGCGGGGCAGGTTCGGTCGCTCGCGGCGCAGGCGCGCCAGCAGATCCCAGTCGAAGCTCGAGACCAGGAGCCGCGGACGATCGCACACGGTGGCGAGCAGGCGCTCGATCAGCAGGGCGTCGTCGGCGCGATCGCGCTTGAGCTCGAGGTTGATGGGGAGGGCTTCGGGGACGGTCTCGAGCAGATCACGGAGCGTCGCCGGGGGGACCTCCCCGCAGGCGTCGCGAAGCGCGTGGGCATCGCTCTCTTCGACCGACAGCCTTCGACCGTCCAATTCCAGCTCGGGGTCGTGGACGAGGAAGAGCTCGCCGTCGCGCGTCACCCGGACGTCGACCTCGAGCATGTGCGCTCCCTGCTCGACGGCCACGCGAGCGCTCGAAAGGCTGTTTTCGGGCTCGTCGGCCGAGGCGCCGCGGTGGGCGACGATCCAGGGTGGGTCCGGCAGGCCGAGCGGGTTCAAGGTCGTTCGGATTGTACCGGTGGAGGTGCGCTTCGGCGGCCGAGGCCCGCGGCGCCGTCTGACGGGTAGAATCGCTGCCCGTGGACTACCCGGTCAGCGACGAGCTAACGATCGAAGGACTGAGCATCGGACACGGCTCCGACTTCGAGGGCAAGACCGGTGTTTCGGTCGTCCTCTGTCCGGAGGGAGCGACGGCGGCCGCGGAGGTGCGGGGGACGGCGACCGGAACACGACAGTTCGACTCGCTGACCCGCGTCCATCACGTCGCCACCAGGGCCCACGCCGTGGTGCTCTCGGGAGGTAGCGGCTTCGGTCTGCGAGCCGCCGATCCGGTGGTCGACTGGCTGGCCGAAAGAGGTCACGGTTTCGACACTGGTGTCGCCGTCGTTCCGCTGGTTCCGACCGCGATCCTGTACGACCTGGCGTTCGGAGATCCCGGCGCCAAGCCGACGCGGCCGCTGGTCGAGGAGGCCATCGCCGGGGCCGCGGCCGGCCGGCAGGTCTCGGGGAGTGTGGGTGCCGGGACCGGAGCGACGGTCGGCAAGTCGATGGGACCCGAGTGCGGGATGAAGGGCGGGGTCGGTTTCGCCAGTGTCACGGTGCCGGGCGGACCGACGGTGGCCGCCCTGGCGGCGGTCAATGCCTTCGGCGACGTGCGCGAGCCGAGTGTAGGTAGCCGTCTGGCGGGGTGCCGGCCGGCGCCCGACTCCGGGGAGCTTCTCGGCGCCGAGTCGGTTCTCGCCGAGATGGCGCCGGAGAACTCACATCCCTGGCAGGGGAACACGACCCTCGCGGTGGTGATGACCGACGCGGCCCTGGACAAGCCGGGAGCGAGGAAGATCTGCGAGATGGCGTTCGGAGCGTTCTACCGTTGCTTCACGCCCGCGCTGGGGATCTTCGACGGAGATCTGATCGTCACCCTCGCTACCGGCCAGGTGCCCGCGCACGTCCATCAGGTCGGTGTGCTCGCCGAGCACATCCTGGGGCAGGCGATCGTCCGGGCGGTCGTCGAGGCGGATGGGTTCGGAATCCTGCCGTCGGTGAGAGACCTCGGGCTCGCCCCCTGAGACACCTGTCGGTCGGTGAACGACAACGGTGACGAAGGGGGCTCGTCAGGCGCCTGACGGCGGCGTACACTCGCCCTGGAACCGTTCATGAAGCGGATTTTCGAGTCGCCCCGTACGGTGCTTCCACTGGCGTTGACGCTGGTGCTGTTGGCGTCGGTCGGCTTCGTCGCCTCGACCGTGAGCGGCGATCCGCCCAGCGCCGGTGGCAGTGCCAGTGCCAGTGCCGGCGCCGGACTCGGGGTACTCGGCGCCCTGTCGGCGGCCGGTGTCGTCCTGTCGATGTTCCGCCCGCGTCACGGCATCGCGCTGGGGGCGGCTGTCCTCGCCCCGGCGACCCTCTTTTTCGGCCCCCTGGTGAGCGGCGCTCTGGCCGGCTGCTTGAGGGGAGCCCAACTCCTCGCTCGCCGGCTCCTGGGCGGCGACCCGGGCGCGTCGGGACCGCGGGACCAGGAGGCGTTGCCGGTGAGCGAGGTGCTGACCGATGTGCTCTCGGTGACGATCGCCGCCCTCGCCGCTTCCGCCCTCTGGATGAGCGGGATCGCCGGCGCGAGCGACCCGGCCTGGACCGGCGCGGCGCTCGTCTGGGCCGGCGTCGCCGGGTTGGCCCAGGCTCTGCTGATGGCCGCCGCGCGCTGGCTGACCGTGTGGGCCGGCGCTGGTGGGGAGCGATCCTCGATGGCTCCGGATCCGAAGCTCCTGCTCGACCTCGGTGGCTGGCTCCTGGGCGGAGCGCTGGTCGCCGTGTTCGCCACCGCCGGAGTCTCGGTCGGATCGATCGCTCTCGCCGCGGTCACCTTTCTGGTCGCCGAGCTCGTCCACCAACGGGCCAAGCTGGTTCGGGGGCGCTCACACTCGATGACCCTGGAGCAGATGACGACCGTCGGTCAACGCATGGGCAACCGGCACAGTGGAACGCTCGAGCTCGAGCCGATCGTCACCCACATCCTCACCGAGTGCCGCGACCTGGTGGGGCCGCAGTGGCTCCACCTCGAGATCTCCGACAGTCAGGTCGAGCGCACAAGCTGGCACATGGACGTCGATGGTCAGGTGGCCGAGGGAGCGCCGCGGCCTCCGGAGTCGCCGCCGGCGCTTCCGGGAGTCCACAAGCGGGCCGCCTGGAAGATCCTCGAGCGTAATCTCGAGTCGGGCGAGCGGACGATCGGCATGGTGCGCCTGTGGACCGACCCGCGCCGCACCGAGCGCAAGAAGGCCCGCCTGCTCGACTCCTTCCTCACCCAGCTCTCGGCGCCTCTGGCGGCGTTGCTCGCCGAGCGCAAGGCGGGCCGGGACGCCCTGACCGGCGTGGCGACCCGCGCGGTGCTCGAAGAGCAGCTCGAGGTCGTTTACGAACGCTGCTGTGCCGAGGGCTCGTCGATGTCGGTGGTGATGTGCGACGTCGATCGGTTCAAGGGGATCAACGACCAGTTCGGTCACTCGGTCGGCGACTACGTCCTGCAGCAGGTCGCCTCGACCCTCGCCAGGCGCAGCCGCGGTCGCGACATCGTCTGCCGCTACGGTGGTGAGGAGTTCACCGTCCTGATGGACGGCGCCGGCGCGCGGTCCGCGGTGGTGGTGGCCGAGCGGCTGCGCGAGGCGATCGAGGAGATCCGCGTCGACTCCGACGGCACCGCCATCCTGCTGACCGCGAGCTTCGGCGTCGCCTCGTTCCCCGACACCTACGTCTCCACCGGCGCCGAGCTCGTTCCGCTGGCCGATGCCGCGCTCTACGAAGCCAAGCGGCGCGGCCGCAACCGCACCTACCTGGCGCTCGGCCAGGGCCGTTTCGAGAACGCGCGCGGACGACGGCTCAAGGGAGACTCGAAGAGCGAAGCGATCGAGGCGCCACGCCTCTTCGTCTGAACGAGGGAGGCCGGCCGCTTCAGTTCTTCCCGGTGGGCCGAAGCGGCCGTTGCCCCGATAACACCGTCTCCCGGTGATCTGAAGCGGCCGGCGTCCCTGCCGGCCGTTGCCTCATCCGCCCACCGTCGGCCCGGCCGCTTCGGCCTCTCCTTGTCATCTCGACCGAAGGTGCGTCCCTGTCCACCGACCCCTCAGGGCAGCGCCAGCAGGCAGTTCCATGCCTGCTCCGGAAGTGCCGAGTCGTCGAGCACGACGTTGGGAGCGGCGTCGAGCTCGTCGCCGGGGTCGGCGGTGCCGAGACAGGCCTCGTACTCGGCGCGGTTCGAGGCGACGGCGTCTTCGAGCCACGACGGCCGTCGCGTACCCGCCAGGTCGCCGACCAGGTCGAAGGGGATGAAGAAGGCGTCCTCGGGATCGTCGAGCAGGCCGCGCTCTCGGGCCGTCTCGGTGAGTGCCAGGTAGGCCGGACGGAGGTTCGAGAGCATCGCCCGGTAGGTCTCACGGAAGAGGCCGCGCCGCGGGTCTCGCGGCGGTACCGGCTCGTCGGCGAGAACCCCACGGGCCTGATCGCGCGCCTCCCGGTTCTCGCTCCAGGACGGGTCGAAGAGGTCGGCCGAGCCGAGTCGCTCGAGCCTGCACGTCCTCCCCGACCGGAAGCGCCAGGCCTCACGGGGGAGAGTGGCCGAGACCGGCTTGTCCTCGGCGCGTCGCCGTCGCCGGCTGCGGGCGGTGAGCGTCTCGGTCAGGAAAGCGTCGTTGAGGCGTACCAGCCAGCGCGAGACGCCCGCCCTGAACAGCTTCCACGCCGTCGCGCCATCGGCCGGCTCGCCGAGCCGGGGCGTGCGGCGTCGGCGCACCGCCGCCATGCGCAGCCGGTGGAACATCGCCGCCGCGGCGACCTCGCCGGCCTGCTCGGTGAGATCGAGCGTTCCGCCCGGGTCGATGAGGGCGCCGAGGATCTCATCCGCGCCGGGCGATCCGTCGAGTCGCCCGCCGAGCACCTCGGCGTCCAGGTAGAGACGCAGTTGGAAGATCCGCACCGGCGACTTCTCGGGGACCTCGAGGCCGAGGTGGTAGAGGGTGTAGCGCAGCCCCGAGAGCACGCAGTGGCGCTCGAGCGTGATCCCCAGGTGGGTCTGCGGTGCCAGGGGTCCCGGCAGGAAGAGGGAGCGGCTGAATCGGGGAGGCGCCATCGGATCCTCGGTGAGCGTGATCGGAGTGGTGTCGAGGTGGCCGTTCGTGGCTCGGCGTATAGTAACGACGGACGCTTTCGCCGCAACTGCCTGGGTTAGAATTCCGTATCTGGGCAGGAGCCGAACAGAAGTCGGATCGCGGCGCCGTGGCATCGACACGACGGTGGGAGGAGGACGAGTGAGCACGAAGCGATTCCCGTACATTGCCCTCGCATTGGCGTGCGTGCTGTCTTCCGCGCCGGCAGCGGCCCAGGACACGGGCACGATCGAAGGCCAGGTGACACTCGCCGACGGCACCCCGGTCGGAGGGGTCACCGTCACGGTCGCCGGGACAGATCTCGTCGCCCTGACCGATCCGAACGGAGTGTTCGGTCTCGCCAACATCCCCGCCGGTACCTACGACATCGGACTGAATCTCGGCGAGAACTACTCGACCGTCGAGGGGATCGAGGTCAAGGCCGGTGAGCTGGTCCGGGCCGACTCGAGCGTCGACTGGGACATCTCCTTCGCCGAGACGATCACCGTCTTCTCCGCGTCACGGCGCCAGGAGCGCATCGTCGACGCGCCCGCCGCGGTCGCCATCGTCACCGCGCAGGAGATCCAGCGCGAGGCTTCGCACGGCCAGGCTCCCAAGATCATCGAGTTCACTCCCGGAGCCGAGGTCACCCAGAGCGGTATCTACGACTTCAACATCAACACGCGCGGCTTCAACAGCTCGCTGAACCGTCGCGTCGTGACGCTGGTCGACGGCCGTGATCCCTCGGTGCCCTTCCTCGGCGCCCAGGAGTGGGCGGCGCTCTCGTACCCGCTCGACGACTTCGCCGCGGTCGAGATGGTACGTGGCCCGAGCGCCGCGCTCTACGGCTCCAACGCGTCGAGCGGCGTTCTCAACATGGTGACCAAGCGGCCGATGGACTACGAGGGCGGGCTGCTGCGCCTCACCGGTGGCGAGCTCTCGACCTTCAACGCCGACCTGCGCTGGGCGGGCGGCTTCGGCGATGGCTGGTACTACAAGATTCTCGGCGGCATCCGCGACCACGACGACTGGTTCGTCTCGCGCCGTGGCGCCGCGGAGTACAGCGAGCCCTGTCCGGTGCCTCAGGGCAGCGCAACCAACTGCCTCCCGCAGGAGCCCGTCGATCCGGATCCGGAGAGCGACGAGATCACCTTCTACAGCCTGCGCATCGACAAGCAGATCGGGAACGACGGCGTCGTCACCGTCGAGGGTGGAGACGCGAATGTCGAGGGGCCGCTGTTCCAGACCGGTATCGGCCGGGTACAGCTCGTTGACGTGAGCCGTCCCTGGTTCCGGGCCAACTACTTCCACCCCCGCTGGAACGTTCTCGCCTACTACAACAAGCGCGACGCGCCCCGGCAGACCTCGATGTCGTCGGGGCTCAACCTTTCGCTCGACACCGAGAACGTGATGATCGAGGCGCAGGCCAACTGGGACTTCGGCGACAACACCCGGCTGGTGGTCGGCGGCTCGTTCTCCTCCGACGACATCGACAGCAAGGACCCTCGGACCGGCCGGCAGACCCTGATGTTCGAGCCGGTCGAGGCCGACTTCACGGCGCTCTACGGGCAGCTCGACTTCAACCTGGCCGACGATTGGCGGCTGGTGGTGGCGGGGCGCTACGACGACAGCGACCTCTACGACGGCCAGTTCTCGCCCAAGGCTGCGCTCGTCTGGTCGATCGACCCGAAGAACACACTGCGCCTGACCTACAACGAGGCCTTCCAGGTGGCCAACTACTCCGAGTTCTACCTGCAGGCCAACGTCGCACGGCCGGCCGATCTGAGTGGTCTGAATGCCCTCGTCTGCCTGTCGCAGGGCTTCGACTGCGGCCTCGGTCTGACCCCGATCCTGGCGCTCGGCAACGAGTCGCTGGAGCTCGAGGAGATCCAGACCATCGAGCTCGGCTGGACCGGCATCGTCGGGTCCGGAACGCTGCTCACGGCGGACGTCTACTTCAGCGAGAACTCGAACTTCATCACCGATCTTCTGCCGCAGCTGGGCACCTCTCTGGGGCGGGTCAACCCGAACTTCGGCCCCTGGCAGGCGCCGGCCGGCGTTCCGAGCGCGGTCGAGCCGGTGATCAACAGTCTGGTCCCGATACTGACCAACAACTTCGACGGCTCGAACATCATGGGAGCGGTCTCCTACACCAACTTCGGTGACGTCGACACCACCGGTTTCGACTTCGGCCTCCAGACCCAGTTCGCCAACCACTGGACCTTCAACTTCACCTACTCGTTCTTCGACTTCGACGTCCAGGAGGAGCTGCCCGGCTTCGAGAACCTGCTGGTGCCGAACACGCCGGAGCACAAGGTGGCGGGCGGCCTGGCGTACGTGACGGAGCGGTGGAACACCAGCATCAGCGGCCGCTGGGTCGACGAGTTCCCCTGGGCGGTCGGACCGTTCGTCGGACCGGTCGAGTCCTACACCACCTTCGATCTGGCCGGCGAGTACGGCCTGAGCGAGTCCATCAGCGTCGGGGCGGTGGTGACCAACGTCTTCGACGACGAGCACTACCAATCCTTCGGCGGCGACCTGCTCGGACGGCGGGCGCTAGCGACGGTGACCTTCAACTGGTAGGCGCCGAAGGCTCGACTGAAGCGGCCGGCCCCCGTGCCGGCCGTGTCCCGTCGCGCACCAACGGCCGGCAGAGACGCCGGCCGCTTCAGTCTAGGTGGTCGTTTCTGAAGCGGCCGGTCTCCGTGCCGGCCGTGTTCGAGTGTGCACCGACGGCCGGCAGAGACGCCGGCCGCTTCAGTCTAGGCCGTGGGTTCTGAAGCGGCCGGCCCCCGTGCCGGCCGTGTTGGGTCGCGCACCGACGGCGGGCAGAGCCGCCGGCTTCAGTCGAGAGTCAGCTCCTTCAGTCGACGGGAACGAGCCGACCGAGCTCCGGCATCTCCACCGGCCCGTCGAGCCCGCGCAGGTAATCCGCCATCCAGTACGCCGTGTCCTGATCGAGCTGCCTCACGACCTCGCCACGCGTGAAGGGCTCGTAGAGATCGCCGCCCTGGGCGAGGAAGCTGTTCGTGGCGACCCGGTAGATGCGGTCGAGATCGATGGGTGAGCCACCGATCTCGAGGTCGACGAGTCGCTCGCCCGGCGGCCTCGAAAGGTCGTAGCGGGCGACCAACCCCGAGGCCTGCACCATTCCGCGCAGAAGCGTCAGCCCCTGCTCGATCACGGCGACGACGTCGGCGCCGCGCATCTCCAGGAGCACCGGTGTGTCCTGGAAGGGAAAGGCGTCCTGGACGTCGCCCTTGGTGATCTCGCCCCGCGGCAGGTCGGCGCGCAGACCCCCCGCGTTGACGAAGCCGATCTCGGCACCGGTGACCTGGCGCAACACGTCGGTGGCGAAGGCGCCGAGGATCGACTCGGTGTTGTAGCTCCGCGTCAGCCGGACGGGTGCGGTCCCCACCACCTCGCCGATGAGAGGTGCGACCCGTGCCTGGTAGACGGCCATCCGCTCGGCCATCGCCGGGTGGGGGTCGAGCTCGTCGCTCCACACCTTGATCAGCTCGCCCTCGTGCGAGACGACCTCGTTCGTCTCGGTGTCGACGGTCAGTCGCAGGTATCCGAGCCGCGTTCCGTAGCCGTAGGTCTGGACGATGATCGATCCGGTGTCGGGATGGACGAAGGGCTCCTCGATGCCGCGGTGCGCGTGGCCGCCGACGAAGATGTCGATCCCGGGAACCGCTCCGCACAGCGCGATGTCGGCGTCGAAGTCCCGTTGCACCTCCGGGTGGGCCTCGGCGTCGGTCTGTTGCGGCCCGGTGTGGCCCTGGTGGGCCAGGACCACGATCAGGTCGACATCGTCCTCGAGCGCTTCGATCGAGGTGCGGATGGCCGGCGCCGGGTCGCGGAAGTCGAGCTCGGTGACGTTCGACGGCAGGATTACGCTACGCGCGTCCTGACCGATCACGCCGATCACGCCCAGACGTACACCTCCCTTGTCGAGGATGGCGTGCGGCTGCGAGAAGGGAATACCGCTGTCGGCGTAGAAGATGTTGGCGCCGAGGCTCGGGTAGGACACCCGGTGCATCTGGTCGCGGAAGCTCTGCCATCCGTAGTCGAACTCGTGGTTGCCGATGCCGAAGGCGTCGTAGCCCAGGGTCAGCATCATCTCCATCAACGCCTCGCCGTCGGTGAGCTTGGCGAGCATGCCGGTGAACATGTCTCCGGCGTCGAAGAGAAAGACCGGCACTCCGGCGAGCGCCTCCCGCGCCCGGATCCGCTCGACCAGCGTCATCAACTCCGCCGCGCCACCGAGATGTGGATCCGGCTCCCCGCCGGGACCCGCCTCGAGCCAGTACGCCGGGATCGGCTCGATGGCCGAGTGGAAGTCGTTGGTGTAGAGGATGACGATCTCGCGGTCCTCGGCCATCGAGGGGTGGGCCGTGAAGATCGCGAGGAGGAGCCCGCTGACGATGTGTTTGGAGGTCATAATGCCGGGGACAGGATAACCAATGAGGGGTCTCGAGAGCTCGCCCTCTGAAGCGGCCGGTGCCCCTGCCGGCCGTGGTTCGATCGTGCACCAAGGGCCGGCAGGGACGCCGGCCGCTTCAGTCCGGGATGCACCCGCCGCCGGTCTCGACGCCGGACGCTGCCGAGGATCGCCTGACGCGCTAGCATCCACTCCCATGTCGCCGAACCTCCGTGTCGCCACCGCCGACAGCCTCTGGGTTCTCTCCGAGCGCGGAGCTCATTGCGAGCTCGAGGGACGCGAGGTCCGGTGGATCGAATCCGCCGCGACGGGCCGCTGGGCGATCGTCGGCTCGCGCCAGATCTGGCACCAGCCTCCGGAAGGGGACTGGTCCCGGGTGGCCACCTCGGACGACCTCGACCTGCGATGCCTGCTCCCCTACGCCGAGGGCGTTCTCGCCGGTACGGCCGGGGCGCATCTCCTGCAGCTCGAGGGCTCCACCCTCGGGCTGGTGGCCGGGTTCGACTATGCCCACGGGCGCGACGACTGGTTCACCCCCTGGGGCGGAGCGCCGGACGTGCGATCGATGACTCTCGGCGACGACGAGAGGGTCTACGTCAACGTCCACGTCGGCGGCATTCTGCGCTCCGAGGTCGCCGGCACCGTCTGGGTCGATACGATCGACATCGGCAAGGACGTCCATGAAGTCCTGGCCGTGCCTGGCCGTGCGAGCACGCTCCTCGCCGCCGCTTCGGTCGGCCTGGCGAAGAGCGACGACAAGGGGGGCACCTGGACCTACGACGCCGGCGGTCTGGCGGCCACCTACGCTCGCGCCGTGGCGCTCGGCGGCGACACGGTCCTGATGAGCGCTTCCGAGGGCCCGCGCGGTGGACGCTCCGGGCTCTACCGCAGGCCACTCGACGGCGCCGGCTTCGAGCGTTGCTCGACCGGCCTGCCGGAGTGGTTCGACGACAACATCGACACGGGGTGCCTGGCGGGCGCCGGCGACTTCGCGGCCTTCGGCATCCAGGACGGCCGGGTGTTCGTCTCGAAGGACAGCGGCGCTTCCTGGGAGCTCGCCCGCGACGGTCTCGGTCGCGTCAACCGGTTGGTCCTGGACTGAGGCGGTAGGCCCCGGGCCGCACACCTCTGCACCGGAGGACGTGCGGCGGGCCCGGCCGGCTACTCCTCCACGTCGAGCCGCCCGTAGATCCCTTCGCGCAGCCGCCGCTCGCGCTCGGTGTCGCCGGCGAGGTGCGCCACGTCCGAGAGCTTGAGCATCACCCGCACGGCCCGGTCGGGGTCCTCGGCCAGGTGCTCGTAGGCCTCGACCGCGAAGTCGAGCCGGCGCGCGCGGAACGCCGCGTCGGCCGCCGCCTCGAGCCGGTCGAGGAGGGCCGCGTCGACTCCTTCGGCCCGCCGTGCGGTCGCCTTGTCGAGCCATCGGCGTGCTTGCCAGACGAGCTCCGCGACCTCCCGCTCCGAGAGGTCGCTCTCGGGCGCTTCCGAGAACATGTCGACGAAGAGTCGCCGTCGGCCGGGCGCGACGAACGGCTCCAGGCGCACGCTCGGATGGGTGGCGATCATCAGATCGTCGACGAAGAAGTCGAAGCCTCCGGCATCCTCGAGGTCACCGATGAGCGAGAGGTAGCGAACTGCGGAGGCTGGGTGGCCATTGAAGCCCCGCGCTCCCCGCAGATCGACCACCGGCCGCTCGATCCCCTCCTCGTGGATGCGCAGGTCGTAGGTGCCGCGGTCGACGTTCCAGACCAGATCGACGAAGTACCAGGTGAAGGGTCGGGGGGCGAAGAGCTGGCGCCAGCCCTCGTTCGGGTGGTGGCGGAAGACGCCGTCGCTCTGCAGCCAGACGGCGTGGCCGTTCTGTTGCCGGCCGAGAAACCACCCCGGCCCGGCCAGCCCGAAGTTGAAGCGTTGCTCTGGGTCGGTCAGCAGCAGATAGAACTGCACGAAGACGCGTCCCTCGTCGCGCTGGCGGAAGTAGGCGAGGAACTCCGCGAAGTCGCGGTTGCCCGGCACCTCGGTGATGTGTAGCGAGCGCTCGCCACCGACCCGAAAGGCATCCGAGAGCGCGACCTCGCTGCCATGGCGCTGCCGCACCCAGAACGTGTCGGGCCCCGATGGCGTCGACTCCTCGAAGTCGTAGTAGGCGAGAATCGGTGAGCTCTCGGGACGCTCCTGATAGTGCATCGGAGCGCCGCCGGGCGCCGGGTCGTCCTGGGCCGCGGCGGGGATCGAGGCGGCGATCAGGAGGACGGCGAGGCGACCGATTGGCTTCACATCGCCAGACTAGCGATGCAATGCGCGTTCCGCAGTGAGGGTCGCCGGCATCGTCCGGGCCCGCATCGGGCCCCGCGTCGGGCCCCGCGCCGTTGCGTCGCCGCCTCGCTTTCCCTTACACTGGCGCGCGCCTTTTCGAAGGCGCGCCGCCTTGTCGGGGCGTAGCGCAGCCAGGTAGCGCATCTGCTTTGGGAGCAGGGGGTCCCCAGTTCAAATCTGGGCGCCCCGACCATTCGTTCTTGGATCTTTGAGAGTTCTGCTGAAGCGGCCGGCCACCGTGCCGGCCGAGCGACCTGTCGGCTTGGGATCAACCCCCCATGCGCCGTACAATACGATCCGGCCGCGCTTCTGAGTGGCCCACCTCTGCCAGTAGCTCAGTTGGATAGAGCGGCGGCCTTCTAAGCCGCGGGTCGGGGGTTCGAATCCCTCCTGGCAGGCCAGTCTTTGAAAGATGTGTGGTGAGTGTAGCTCAATGGTAGAGCCCCTGGTTGTGGTCCAGGTGGTTGAGGGTTCGAGTCCCTTCACTCACCCCATTTCCCTTGTTTTTTCTTTGTGCGCCCTTAGCTCAGCTGGATAGAGCGACGGCCTCCGGAGCCGTAGGTCAGGGGTTCGAATCCCTTAGGGCGCACCATTTCTCCATTCCCTTCTGGGACGGCGCGCCTCTCGGCTCAGCACGTCGCAGGGTCGCCAAGCGCCGGCGAAGGTTATTGTCTGCAGGTCGGACCGGTCGTCTGCTCGACTTCCCACCAGCCATCGAGCCTGGCCCTCAAGACGATCGAACCGTCCCAGGAAGTGGAGTAGACGGCCTTGTTCAGCGGCTTCGAGATCGGGCTGGTCTCCTGGCCGGCGAACACCTGTACGGAAGTGGAGGGGCGAGAGAGTGAGACCTTGCTGGCGAGGTCGTCCACCACAAAGCCGTTCGGGTGGCCGTGATCCCAGGCGGTCCAGTCGAAGCGCCGACACTGGTGGCCCGCTGAGATGACCGCCATTTTCGGTTTCATGCCGTCGAGAAGGGGGTCGCTCGTGCCGTTGCTCGAGCCGTGGTGACCCACCTGGTAGATGTCTACGTCGAGCAGCGGGGAGTTGCTATACACGTCCAGTATCGACTCGATTCCCGCGTCCGCTGTCTTGTAGCCTTCTTCGAGGTCGCCGGTGAACAGCATCGAGGCTTCGCCCCAGTCGACCCTGAGGACGACGCTGTGGTTGTTCTGTTGTTTGAAGTCGTCGGACTTCCAGGAGAACGAGTTCTTCGTCAGCCCACCCCAGAGGGCCGTGATTCGCGGGTTCCCGTTGCCGTCGCAGTCGAGCGGATCGATCGCGGGCTTCGTTAGTCCGGTGGACGGGTCGATCGTGCTCTGCAGGACGAACCACTCCCCGACGTCGGGCTTCCTCGCGTAGTCGTAGGCGGCCTTCTGGCCAGCTATGCCCGATGGGTTCTTCCCGATCCACTTCTTTCGCTTGCCGTTGTAGACGATGTTGCGCGGTTGGTATTCCGAGAGGACGTGCCGGACACCGCTGGTGTGGTCCTTGTGTGGGTGGGTCAGGACGAGCACGTCGAGCCGTCGTGGAATCTGTCTCGCATCGAAGAAGGCGTCGAGGTAGTCCTCCAGAGCCGTGCCACCGTCGAACCAGGCACTGTCCTCACCGCCGGTGTCGATCAGGACGGTTCCGCAGGGGAACTCGAGCAGCGTGGCGTCACCCTGGCCCACGTCGATGAAGTGTGCACGCATCGACTCGGTGCCGAGCGGTGTGACGCTCGGCTGGCCCTGAGCGCTCGCCGCTAGGACGAGAACGACAAAGACGAGCGGTGCGACGCGACAGCTTGGGTGGACTTTGGGTATCGATCGCATTTTGAGCCTCCTCTGGTTGCTTGGACGGTCCAGGCGAGTCGATTCCCGGCCCGTTCACCTTGCTGGCGCCTAGCGGAGCGACACGTCGATCTCCTCCGAGCCCCACCATCGAGCCCGGGCACGGAGCTCCGGGGCGGCAACGAGCTCACATCGGTGCTCCGCAGCATCCCGGGAGACACCGAGCCCCGGTTTCGTCTTCTGGGTCGAGCGGGGTCCAGGATGACGAGAGTGTGTATAGTATGCGCATGGCTCGAGTAAACGTCTATTTGCCTGATTCTCTAGCGGAGGCCGCGAGAGCCGCGGAGCTGAATGTCTCGAAGCTGACCCAGGAAGCGGTGAAGCGCGCGATCAGCGCCAGAGATGCCGATGAGTGGCTGAGCTCCGTGGCGGAGCTGGGTTCCACGGGCGTCGGTCACGAAGATGCGCTGAAGGCGGTTGCCGAGGCGAGGAGCGAGCTCGGCCGGGTCGATGACTGAGCGCCTCGTCGTCGACGCATCTGCCATGGTGGACCTCCTGGTGGGCACGGAGCACGGTGCGGCCGTACGCGAGAGACTGCGCGGCCACGAGCTGCACGTGCCGGGTCACTTCGACGCCGAGATTCTCTCGGCGCTCGGCCGGCTTCACAGGGCGGAGCTGCTCTCGGCCGGAGAGGTCGACGAGCGCTTGCGGAAGTTGGTGACCGCGCCGATCCATCGACACGAGCTCGCGCCGCTGCTCCTGGGAGCATGGGGACGGAGGGGGAACCTCCGTCTCGTGGATGCGCTCTACGTGGAGCTTGCTTCGCGGCTGGGGGCGCGGCTGGTCACGACGGACGGTGGCCTCGCCGCCGGAGCCGCTCCGGCCGAGTTGATCTCGGCTTCCTGAAGCTCCTCCGCGCCGGCCCAGGCAGAAGCCGACCCTCTACTCGGAAGGAAAGACCAGAACCCGGTTCACCGGAAGCGAGCGCAGTACGACGGTCACGGCGTCCCGGCGCACCAGCGTCAGCCGATCCACGGAGCGCGCCGGACCGAGGCCGTAGTGGAAACGAGCGTCGTCGACCGAGACGTACGAGCCACCCGCCACGCGGTGACGGACCGCCCTCGGTCCGCCCGAGACCTCCGCGATTGCCCGGACGCTCCTCGGGGCGTCGACCAGCAGCCAGGTGCCGTCGCTCTCCGACTCGTTGATGAGGAGGGTCGGTGGGGCGTCGATGTTCGAGACGACGAGATCGAGGTCGCCGTCGCCGTCGAGGTCCCCGGTCGCGAGGCCCCGGCTCGACTCGGTGACCTCGAGGCCCGGACCGGCCGATGCGGCGGCGTCCTCGAAGCTGTTCGGGCCGCCTCGCAGCAGGGTGTTGCGCTGGCGGAAGGTGCCGCTGATCTCGGGGACCTCGTCGGCCTGCGGGTAGATGTGGCCGTTGGCGATGAAGAGGTCGAGGTGGCCGTCGAGATCGAGGTCGGCGAGGGCGGCCCCCCAGGACAGGGGCGCGTAGGTCGGCTCGCGCAGGGCGAGGCCCTCGGTCGCGTCCTCGAAGAGCAAGTCGCCGAGGTTCCGGTAGAGGGTCGAGACGTCGGTGTGGAAATTGGTCACCAGGAGATCAGCGAGACCGTCGCCGTCCACGTCACCGACGGCTGTGCCCATGCCGGCCTGGGCGTTGCCCATCCGGTCGAGCGCCGCCCCGCTCCACAGCCCGACCTCCTGGAAGCGGCCCTCGCCGTCGTTCTCGTAGAGGTAGTTGGGATTCGAGTCGTTGGCGACGTAGAGGTCGATGTCGAGATCGCCGTCGAGGTCGAGGGCGGAGATGGCGAAGGAGTAGAAGAGGCCGACGTCCTCGAGCCCCGCGTCCTGCGTCCTCTCAACGAAGTCGCCGCCGCCGAGGTTCTCGTAGTAGCGGTTGCCCAACCCCTCCAGTCCGAATGGACCCAGCATCACCTGCCGGCCTTCCCAGAGGAGTTCGGGCTCGGCGTTCAGGACCTCGTCGAGCGAGCACTCGATGTAGCCACCGACGTAGAGGTCCTCGTCGCCGTCGCCGTCGGCGTCGAAGAAGGTCGCGCCGGCCGACCAGCCGTCGATCGAGGGAGCACCCTCGATCCTGACGAAGCGACCGTCACCCTGGTTCGCGAACAAGGCGTCGGGCCCGAAGTTGGTCACGAACAGATCGGGCTCTCCATTGCCGTCGAAGTCACCGACGGCGACGCCCGTGCCCCAGCCGTCGTCTTCGGCGCCGCTCGCCTCGACCTCCTCGAAGCGGCCGTCGCCGCGATTGGCGTAGAGAACGCTCAGGCCCCGCTCCACGACCTCGTTGCCGTCGAGCCGCCATCCGTTGACCAGGTAGAGATCGAGGTCGCCGTCGCGATCGTAGTCGAGCAGGGCGAGGCCCGAGCCTCCCGACTCGAGGATGTGGGGCTTCTCGTCCCGGCCGCACCAGACCGGGCGATCGAGTCCGGACTCGGCGGAGCGGTCGACGAAGTGCAGAGCACCGCTATCCTTCGCCCCGCCATCTTGTGCCCCGCCCGGCTGCACCCCGACCAGGCCGCTCCAGGCCAGGGCGGCCAGGCCGAGCGAGAGCAGACGGCGTCGTGACCTCAGCCGACGTCGAGAAGACCCGAGCTCACCGTCTCGAAGTCGGACCATGCCTTCTCGCGGTCGCCGTCCGTGGTCGCTTGCCGCATGGTGGCGGCGATGCCGAGCAGCTTCTCCTTCGCCTCGCGGGTCACGATGACGTAGCCGGGCTCGAAGACGCCCTGCTCCTCTCCTTCGGCGTTGAAGTGGTGGCCGCCCTCGAGCAGGCGCTTGCGGACGCCGGCGATCGAGTTGTCGCCTTCGTTGGCGAACAGGGCGATCTCGGCCGCAACGCCCTTCCAGTCCCCCGCTTTCATGCGCGCCTCGGCGGCGTGGCGGTGGCCGTCGAGCAGCGCGGCAACCAGGTGCAGCTCGGCGCCCCGGACGGCCAGGATGGTGTCGGCGAGCGACTCGTAGGCCGCCGTGAACGAGGGCGGAGTCTCCTGGGCGCAGAGAGGGGCGACCAGGAGGACGCCCAGCATCAGAATGACCGGTAGCTTGTGTCTCATCGAGAGTTTCTCCTCACGGAAAACGGTTTTCCCTGAGCCTAGGTGGCCGTACCCGGAGGTGCTACACCCTGCCGGGTAGGCCGTCGCTCCCGGGCGTCCGGACGGGTGTCAGGAGGGGCGATTCGCGTCGTTCGCCGTCGGGAAGTACGCCGCTACGGAGGAGCTGGTCAGGAGCGTCCAGGCGAGCCAGGACAGGCTGACGACGATCGTTACCGAGAGCGGCCACTCCCAGATGCGTACCGAGCCGCTGCGGCGCAGGTGATCGACGATCTGGTAGAGCATGAGCAGGGCCCAGAAGCCGGAGAGTGCCGCCGCCAGGAAACGGGCCCAGCCCCGCCGCAGCAGCAGGCCGACGAACACCGGTGCGTGCAGCCAGAGGGCCCCGGCGGTGAGCGCGCTCCAGACCGTCAGACGATCGACGTTCAGGGCCAGGGCGCCCGTCAGCACGAAGGCGAGAAACCCGAGTATCCCCGTGCCCGCTATCGCGAGGACGACCGGGAAAGGCCATGAGGCTCGACCTCCGGAGGGACCCTTCGCAACAACCCGGGCCAGTCCGCTTCGGAGCAGCCGGTGAGCGAGCCACAGGAAGAGGTGACCGAGCAACCACACGACCAGGGCCACCGGCGCGAAGACGATGCCCGGCGGATGCCCCTCCGTTGCGCTGACGAGCACCGCGGTGGCGACCACGCAGGGCAAGGCCCAGAGCACATGGAGCAGGCGAAAGAGGCTACGGCGGCTCATGGACGCCTTTCCCGTCGAAGCGAGAGGGTGGCGCCTCCCCGACTCGCAGCTCTGTCGCGCTGGCGAGGGGGTGGAGCTATGAGCGGGTCGCGCGCCACGGCACCTCGCGCTCGCCGTGCGACTCGATCCAGCGGTCGATCGCTTCGCGATCCTCGTCGGGTAGATCGAGGAAGCGCAGACCCATGCCGGGCTCGAAGGTCATCCGAGCTTCCCAGGGACGCCGCCAGACAACCTCGCAGTGGCAGCGTACCTCGCGATTGATGGGCTGCGGCAGCGGGATCTCCACTTCGAAGTGAGAGCCGACCTCCTTGGGCAGCGCCGTGCCGATGAACAGCCCGCCGCTGCTGATGTTCGCGGCGTAGCCGAAGAAGGTCCGGCGACTGTCCGCTTCCCGGACTCGCTGCACGATCAGGGGGCTGCGAAGGGTTCGTCGTCGGTCCATCTGAAGGGCGGGAGTCGACACCTTGCTTTCCGACATGAACTTCATGAGCGTCCTGACGCGAGTTGGTGGGTGATGGACAGATGATAAGCGTGGCCGGCTGCTTTTGCCAAGGCGACGGTCACAGGCTCCGATCCGTGTCGGAGTAGCGGCTTCGGGCCGGGAATCTAGCGAGACCTCTCCATCTGGGCGACCAGTGGAGGCCGCTCGAGCCTGGCGACGTCTTCCATGCCCGCGAGGACCTGCCTGTGGAGCGCCCGGGCGACCTGAACCTCGAAGGGTCGCCAGATCGCGCGCGCTTGCAGCAGCGGGCGGTAGAAGGTGGACAGGGTGAGCTCCGTCCGTCCGCTGTCGAGAGGGCGGAGGTCGAAACGTCCCCCGACGAGCTCCGCGGAGCGGTCCTCGACGCCCTGCTGCTCGATCACATCGAAGGCCAGCAGGTGCCCGGGCTCGAATCTCGTGATCCGTTTCGTCAGGTGGCCGGAGCGGTAGACGCATCGGATGGTGTCGTCCACACGCGTGGCCCGACCTTCCGCGCGAAGGGGCTCGGGCAGACCGATCATCGCCAGGGCCGGTCTGGGGAGATCGACGTTCTCGTAGAAGGTGAGTCGATTCCAGACCTCGGCCGCCGGGCGGTCGATGACGACCCTGGTGACGATCTCCTCCGGCTCGTGAGCTGGCGTCGAGAGCGGCTCGACGCAGATCAGGGCCGCGGCAACGAGCAGGAGGCGGCGGAGCGTTCTGCGTCTCCGGGCCTCGTCGGCGACCCAGGTGATCCACCGGCCGATCGCGACACCCACCAGCGTCGGGACGATGACGATCGCCGCCAGGATCAGGGCGCACATCACGCCGGCCAGCTCGAGCGTGATGGCGGAGACGACAACGCCGGCGATCAGCAGGCCGGTCATGAGTATGAGCGGCTTGCGAAGGCCGCCACCCGAGACCCCCATCCAGATGCCGGCTACGAGAGGAGCCGCGAGCACGGTCGAGTAGCCCCACGACGAGACGGCGGTGGCCAGGCCCAGCATCACCGCCATGACGAGTAGGCCGGCAAGGCACGCCGCGATCCAGCTGCGCCACTCGCGGAGCCAGATCTTCGGGGTCCGAGGGGCCGAAGCGACGTTCCAACCGATGAGCCCCATGAGGGAGAAGCCGAGACCGTTGAGCAGGCCGTGGGTGAAGACCATTCTCGGAATGGAGATCGCGTGTGTTCCGAAGTACTCGCCGGTCGCGTAGTAGCTCGCCAGGACCATCGCCACCAGCATGGACGTCGTCGCGAGAAGCAGGAGAAGCCTCGCCGAGAGCGGTGACAGTGTCCGTACCGTTGCGAGAAGCAGCAGGCCGCTGAGCAGAAGGGACCCCGAGAGCAGCACGGCGGCGATCATCTGGACCTCACGGAGGTACAGGGCGAAGCCGGCGGCGAGGAGCAATGTCGCGCCGACCGAGAGCCAGGTCGCCCTGTTGGCGACGGGCGCCGCGGAGACTCTCGCCGTCCGGATGTGCCGCGTCACGCAGGCCTGGAAGACGGGCGCCGCGAAGGCCGAGTAGTGGTAGTGGATCGCGGTCAGCAGAACGATCGGCTCCGGGTAGCCGCCGGGCTGTTGCCCCAGGCGCGACAGGGCGAGCGCGACGGCTCCCAGCGGCAGCAGAGCCGCTCCGACGAGAGCCGGCGTGAACGCGGTGTCGCGTGAGCGGGAGCGCAGCCTGAGTAGGGCGGAGACAGCGATGAGGGACGTGGTGAGAATCCAGGGAGTCACCAGGACACCGGCGACCTCGCTGGTCGGCATGAAGAAGGAGGCCACCGCCAGGGGGGCGGCGATCGGTTGCAGGTAGGCCGCCCACTCCTCGACCTCCAGCGCGCGGCCCGCGGCGGCGGGCAGCAGTCGTGCTCCCAGCGGCACGATCACCAGGACCGCCAGCCAGAGGAAGAACTGGATGACGGAGAAGAAGCCGCGCGTGGGGCCATTGACGACCAGCGCGAGGATCCAGACGGCCGATCCCAGGACGGTCTGGCGGTAGGTCCACGGGCTGCGCGTGGTCATGGCAGGAGTCTCCGGAGATGGCCCGGAGCGAGAGCGACGAGCGCGAAGAGAACGGCCAGATAGGTCGATGCGAGGAGCAACGAGATGTGCACCAGGGGCCGCGATCTCATGAACGCCGGGTCGTAGTACCAGAGCTGCACCGGCAGTCGCGCCAGCCAGAAGAGCGACATGCCCGCCGCCAGAAACGTCGGGAGCGGGTCGCCTCCGGCGAGCTCGACGGGAAAGAGAATGCACAGGAGCCCCATGCCGAGAAGAACCAGCACGATGTAGAGCGAGTGGACGATGAAGACCTGGCGCACGATCGTGTCGAGTCGCCCGAGGTTGCGCGGGTAGTCGAGCTGCTTCGGAAGCGCGGCGTTGGCGAGCGCGATGGCGATCTGCACGGCGCCCGCGAACTGGATGAGGAGCGAAGCCGATCTCATGGAGACACCTCCGGTCTCATGGAAGCACCCGCGGCCTCCCTGGAAACACCCGCGGCCTCATGGATACACCCGCGGGAAGAGAGCGGTCGCGCCGAAGACGACGACCAGGAAGACGAAGGCCGCGGTGAGCAGGTGATAGCCGGCGCGTGGGAGTCGAGAGAGGCGCAACGGACGGGTGTCCAGAACGACGTACTGCAGAGCGAGCCGCAGCAGCCAGTAGAGTGCGATGAAGAGGCAGACGGCCCGCCCGAGCCCTTCGCCGGAGGAGAGCGCCGCGGGCTCGAGCACCGCCACGAGGCCGAGCCCGGTGTTCACCAGCAGAGTGAAGGCCGCGTAGACCCAGAAGAGGCGCCGGGTGAACTCGTCGAGGGACGCCAGGCGGTGCTTCCAGTCGAGAAGGCGTGGCACCGCGAGGCTGGTGACCGCGATGCCGAGTTGCACCAACCCGCCCAGCAGGATGAGGTCTTCGACTCGCTGCGTCATGGCGAGGAGGGGAGCGCGCCGATCGCGGCGAGGAAGGGAGCGATCACGTTCCCGAGGAAGGAGGGGTGGAAGAGAAGGGGTACGGGTAGAGCTGTAGCGAGGAAGAAGAGCGAGCGGCGGTTCCGCGCCGCCAGGCGACGCTCACCCAGGGTCGCTGCCGCCTGGATGGCGAAGTAGAGAGTCGGCAGTCCCCATCCTCCGCGCGCCGGGAGCGAGATGACGATCTCGTGGGCGATTCCGGAGAAGAGGTAGACGGCGACGAGCGCGGGTCGAGGCCCAGCCGAGCGTCGGAGGGGTCGAAAGACGAAGCGGTGGGCGAAGTCGCGGAAGGCGAGGTTCCAGCGCCGGCTCCAGAAGTCGGTGACCGAGGTGGCCGAGAGCGGGCGGTCCATGAGAGGCGTGACGGCGATCCCCCGTAGACGCCAGGCGATCGCCAGTAGATGGAGGACGCCGAAGTGGAGCATCAGGACGATTCCCACCATGCCGCTCCAGGCAGCGATGTATGGGTTGCCGAGACGCGGGGTGACCAGCCAGAGCGCCACGCCACCGGCGGCGAGGGCGACAACTCCACGCGCGAGATCGCTCCACATCGAGTCCGGAGGCTCGGTTCCTCTCGTAGGGCCGTCCCCCAGGAAGGGACTCGGGTCGAGGCCCGGCCAGAAGAGGAAGTAGCCCAGCGCGCGTCGCCCTCGTCGTTCTCCGGAGGCGACCCAGGTCATCGCCTTGAAGGCGAAGAGCAGCGCCGCGACCAGGAGCCACATGAACGCCCATGGGGCCACGAGCGATCGAAACGCGAGAGTCAGGCCCACCCCGAGAATCGGTAGGGCCCAGAGGCGACCCGCGATCCGCCCGCCCGAAGGGGAAAGAGCGCTGGCCTCGAGAGATGGGATTGATGGTTGCATCAGTAATTTCTGTAGAGAGAGAAGCAACTCCTGAAAAAAGGGGGGAGATCAGTCCCCGCCGCGCAACAGGAGCTTCCGGATCCGCGTGCCCATGCTCGCCAGACGCTTCAGTGAGGCGGTCGGCAGCCGCACGACCTCTTCGTACCAGCCCTGTGACGTGCGGATGAAGTCGAGCATGCTCTCGAGCTGCTCTCTGGCGTACGTCTCTCCCCCGTCCTCCTGGTCGAGATCGGTGATGGTCTGCTCGAGAATGGCGACGGTGGGATCGATCTCGCGACGCTTGCGCTCGTCGACCACGACCTGGAAGAGCTCCCAGACGTCGGCCATGGTGGTGAAGTGATCGCGCCGGTCGCCGAGGACGGGCACGACCTGAACGAGACGCCAGCTCTGCAGCTCACGCAGGCTCGTGCTGACGTTCGATCTCGCCACGCCGAGCGCCTCGGCGATCTCGTCGGCCGGTATCGGCCGGGGCGAGAGATAGAGCAGCGCGTGGATCATCGCCACGGTGCGATTCACGCCCCACTTCGTACCCATGGAGCCCCAGTGGGCGATGAAGGACTGGACTGACGGGGAGAGTTTCATGACGTTGCTTTCTGTACAAACAGAAGTTACAGAAGATCGGTGGGTCCTGTCAAGTCGGGAACTCAGCTCGCCGATCCGCACCTCTGAGATCGTGGGCGGTGGTGGCGAGCGGCGACTGACGACTGCTCGAGGGGGCGTGTTCGACCGCGAGACCCGGCCTAGGCGCCGGGTCTGCCCGGGCGGACGTCGTCGGGTGAGAACAGCAAGTGTCGGACCTGTCCCTGCCTGCCGAGCGAGCCGAGGTCGGTGCCGTTCCAGACTACGGACAGGCCCGCGGCGTTGCCGACCTGGAGGTAGGCCGACTCCTGGCCTTCGAAAGAGAAGCTCTGCCCGTCCTCGAGGATCACGTCGAGCACCAGCTCGCCGTCGATGGCGAGCGCTACCCAGACCCGGTCGGCGGCGCTGAGCTCGAGGTTGATCGGCGCCGTCGCCACGTCCACCGTGATCGGAACGTCGTCGACTGGTGTCGCGAGTGTCGGAGGCTCCGGCTCGCTCTCGGGCTCACTCTCTGGTGGAATCTCGACAGGCGCCGCATTCTCGACGAGCGGGGACTCACCAGGGCTCGAGATCGCCGGAGTGGCCGCTGAGACGTCGGGCGCGCTCGGCTGTGCCGTGATCGGAGAGGACGTCGTCGGCTCTGTCGCGGCGCCGGATCCCCCATCGGTACGCAGGCGCGAGAAGAAGAAGGCCAGGAGCGCCAGGGTAACCACCACGAGCAGCGGCGTGCTGAGATCGCGGAGGATCGACGTCAGCGGCCGGCCGGCCCAGCTCCCGTTCTGGTCTTCTCCGGGTGCGTCCGCGTCGGCCGGGTCCGCCGGCTCGATCGGATCGAGAGCGAACGGCGCCGAGGCGGAGTCGGGCGCACCGCCCTGCTCCTTCTCCTCGGCCGGGGCGGGCATGATTGGACGATAGGGCTCGGCGACTCCGTTTTCCGTGGCGGGCGCCTCGGTAGGCGGAGCGGCTGGTGGCGGCGGTGCGGGAAGGGGAGAGGGAGTCGGGAACGGCCGACTCTGGGCGACGCTCGACATGGCGAGCGGCTCGGCCTGGTCCTGTTCGGGCTCGTCCTCTTCGGGCTCGGGTTTGGCCTCGGGCCTGGCGGGGCGTGGGCGCTCGGCGCGTTCAGCGACCGCCGCCGCGACGGCGGTCGATAGATCGAGGAAGCCCTGCGGTGACTTGATGGCGAACGCCGCGGCAGTCTCCGTTTCGACCGCCGCTTTCGCCGTGACCTCTTCCTCCGGACGCGCGAAGACGATGACCGGCGTCCGCGGCAGCAGTGCCCGTATGGTCTGGAGCAGGAAGCTCCACCGCACCTGTTCGACACCGAGTTGCGTGACCACCGCGTCGAACGGCCCGAGCGCCGTGGCCCGGAACAGGCCTTCTCCGCTGCTCACCCGGACGATCCGGCAGTTCGGCAGCGAGTTGGTGAGGACCAGCTCGGCGAGCCGGCGGTCCGCGTCGTCTTCCTCGATGAGGATGAGGTTTATCCGTCTGGTGGAGGTCACGACTCAGCTGGACTCCATCTGTGGGGCGACCCGGATTTGCCCCATTCTAGCCTGACCTTCTCACCGATCTCGTCGCGAGATGCAGTAGAGACTTGGTGAGAAGGTCCGGCTAGTGTCCGAGGGTAGCGGACAGCCCGCGTCCGGGTCTGTGAAGATGCCCGGAGGATCTTCCCGGGGCTCAGGTCGTGGCGCGGATCCGTTCGAGGTCCAGGCGCGCCCTGTCGTTCTCCGGGTCGATACGGAGCACCTCTTCGAGAGCCAGGACGGCGTCGTCCCGCGATCCGAATCGCTCGTGCCAGAGCGCCAGCCAGTGGTACTGCCGGATCAGGTTTCGGTGGGCGTTGGCGACGTTGGCGGTGGCGCCGCGAGCCATCGCCGGTTGCTCCGAGAGCTCGTACCACCGAGCCAGCAGCTCCCACCCCTCCGGTGAGTAGGGCTCGAGCTCGAGGTAGCGCCGCATGGTCTCGATGGCCTGGTCGAATCGACCGAAACCGCCGAAGAGATAGGCCACTTCGGCCAGCAGACGGGGCTCGGTCTCGATGAGCGGGGACTCGATCAGGAAGACGCCCTCGCCGAGAGCTTCGCGCATGCGCTGGACCGCCGCCAGGCCTCTCATCCGTTCGTGACGGGCCTCGAGCTGCCCGGGGCGCAGGGTGAGTGCGATCTCGAGCGCCGCGCGGGCGTCGTCGAAGCGGCCGAGTTGGTTGAGCAGCCAGCCGCGATGGAAGTGGGGAGCGAATTCGCCCGGAGCCAGTCTGACCGAACGGTCGAGCAGCTCGAGGAGCTCCGCCGGGGAGGCGCGCCCGTTCCGGACCTGACGTCGCACCTCGTAGATCGCTCGGTGGGCTTCGGACCACCGCTCCCCCAAGGTCTCGTAGACGAGGTCGCCCAGCTTTTCGTCGTCGCGCCGATCGAGGTACGACACGGCCAGCTCGCCCAGCGTGGCCTCGTCGACGTCCGTATCCTCGAGCAGTGGCAGGATCCCTCCGGTGCGCGACAGCAGGAGCTCGAGGGTCTCCGGCGTTTCGTCGTAGAGGTACCAGGGCGCCTCGAGCTCGACGAACATCGAGTCGTCCGTATTGGTCGTTCGCGCTTCCGCCGCCAGCGCGGACAGCTCTTCGGGCAGGAGATGGACCAGGCTCCACAGATCGGCGGTGGAGAAGATGCGGATTCGGCTGAGGTCGTTCCGGACCGCCTCGGGGAGCCGCTCCCAGACCGGCAGATCCTCGAAGCCGAGCTCGGTGTCGGTCGCCAGCAGCAGCAGGTCTCCGCTGTGCACGTCGGAGAGGAATCCGTAGGCGTAGGGAAACGAGGTTTGCAGTGCAGCGAGGATCGAGCGCAGCCCGTCCTCGCCCATTCCGTAGAGCTGGATCCACTGCAGCAGCCTGCCGCCGGGCGCGAGCCGCGCACGCGCCGCCTCGAAGAACTCGGTGGTGAACAGGTTGGCGCAGCCCGTGATCCAGGGGTTCGAGGGCTCCGAGACGATCACGTCGTAGGTCTCGCCGGTGTAGCTCAGGTAGGTGCGGCCGTCCTCGAGAATCAGCCGGACGTCGTCGCGTTCGAGGGGTGCGTGGTTGTAGTCGTCGAACCAGTGGGAGGCTTCGATCACGGCGGGCTCGATCTCGGCGACGTCGATGCGCTCGAGCCCGTACTGGGCGGCGGAGCCGGTCGTGACGCCGGAGGCGTAGCCGATGATCAGGCCGCGCTCGGCGTGCATGCCGCCGAACAGGAAGGGGATGTGGCCGCTCAGGACCTGGGTCGACATGTCGCCGAGCGAGGCGTCGGTCTTGCCGTTGATGCGCAGGCTGACACCGCCCTCCTCGAGCCCGGCCATCGGCTTGTGGACCGAGACGGTGGCGTTGATGCCTTCCTCGTAGAAGAGCAGCTCGTCGACCTCGGCGCCCTCCATCGGCACCTCCTCGAGTCCGAAGTCGAGCTGGGTGGACGAGCGATAGAACGCTCCCACGGCGAGCCGGTGGGTATTCCAACTGGGCGGCGCCACGAGCACGATCACCGCGGCGAAGATCGCCGCTGCGGCGGCGAGGGCCGCCCTCTTGTCGGGTCGATCGCGAACGGACTGGCGCCAGAAGAGCACGGCGGCGGTGGCGAAGTTGATCGCGATGGCGAGCCCCATCGTTCTCTCCAGACCGAGGAGCGGAATGGTGACGAAGCCGGCGACGAACGCTCCCATCGCGGAGCCGATCGAATTGACGAAGTAGACCGCGCCGACGGCCGCGGCGCCTCGTCCCTCTCCGGGCCCCTCGGGCGGCAGGGCCAGCCGGCTCGCCAGCGGGAACAGGGCGCCGAGCACGAGCGTCGGCGCCAGCATCAGCAGGAAAGAGAAGGCGAGACCGAGCCAGACCAGGCTGGCCCCCGAGATGCCGATCTGGGCGAAGGCCGCCAGGAACAGATCGGGTAGGGCCCGGAAGGCGAAGACGACTCCGAGAGCGCAGACTCCGAGCAGGGCGACGCCGGTGGCGTAGAGCCGCTGTGGCCTTTCGCTCCTGGCGAGCCAGCGGCGCGCGAGGAGACTCCCCAGAGCGATCCCGGCAAGAAAACCGGCCAGCATGGTGGCGAAAGCATAGGTCGACGAGCCGAAGACCATCGCCAGCGCGCGCGTCCAGGCGACCTCGTAGGCCAGTGCGGTCATGCCCACCAGACCGTAGGTCGCGACGGCGAGGTTCCACGGTCCGAAGGGGGCGGCCGCGGGCGTGGCGGTGGACTCGGCGTCGGCCATCTTCGGCGCCACGGCCAGAAGGACCAGGCCTCCGACGAGAATGTCGAGTCCCGCCGCCAAGTTGTTGGTGCCGAGAAGGCCCAGGTACCTGAAGCCGACGAAGGTGGCGCCGAGCACCCCGGCGACCGCACCCAGGGTGTTGACACCGTAGAGCAGCCCGACGCGTCGGGTGAGGTGCTCGCTCTCACGTACCAGCGCCGAGACGAGGACGGGGAGTGTTGCGCCCATCAGCAGTGTCGGCAGCAGAAAGACCACCAGCACGAGAGCGAAGCGCAACATCGCCGCGGGCCAGAATTCCAGAGATGCGACCGAGCGATTGAGCGAGGGATAGAACGCGAGGACGTGCGGGACGAGAAGCGCGTAGATCCCGATCGCGATCTCCATCCAGCCGTAGGCGCGCACACCGTTGCGCAGCCTTGCTGCGACACGCCCGCCGAACAGACCACCGAGACCCAGCCCGAGCATGTAGGCCACCAGGATCGTCGTGATGGCCAGGGTGGTCGAGCCGAAGACCAGCTTGAGCAGCCGCGACCAGGCGACCTCCAGACCCAGGCTGCCCGCCCCGGAGAGGAAGACGCAGGTGGCGACCAGGGTCACCGTCCGGCGACTCAGAGGACCTTGCATGCGCGAAATGGTACTGCCGACGCTCGCTCGAACGCTCTACTTCGCGTCACGCGCGTGGGCCCGGCGGCATCCCCATGCGCTCCACCAGGTCGGGAAACGGCCTGCCGAACATGCAGAACCACTGAGACGGTACGCCGGCTTCGAGGCCGCGCTCGAGCTGGTCGTGGGCCTCGTCCCGGTTGCCGAGCCCCAGCTGGACGCCGAAGAAGTAGTACGGTCGCAGATCGTCGCCGATCCGCTTCTGGGCGCTCGAGAGGATCTCGAGGGCGCGGTCGTGGTTGCCGGCCCTGCCGTGCCCGTAGGCGAGCAGACCGGTGATCGAGGGCGTGCCGGCGACGTCGTGAGCGAGTTGGAGAACCTCTATCGCCTCGGCGTGCTGGCCCAGCGCCGATCGACTCAGGCCCAGGCACCAGAGTCCGATCGTGGACCCCGGATCGAGCTCGAGCGCTGTGGTGGCGTAGGCCGCGGCCTCTTCGTAGCGCTGTGCCATGTAGTGCGCCGAAGCGGCGAGACCGAAGATGTACTGGGACAGGGGTTCGGCCCGCGTCGCGATGCGGAGCTGCTCCTCCATCTCCGCAACGCGGAGCTGCATCGACAGCAGGACGGCGTAGTAGGCATGCGCGTAGGCGTAGTTCGGGCGCAGCTCGATGGCGTGCCTGTAGCCACGCTCGGCGGATTCCCAGTTGGCCTGGATCATGTCGAGTGCCGCCAGGCTGACGTGAGCTTCCGCCAGGCTCTCGTCGAGCTCCAGAGCCCGCGTCGCCTCGTCACGGGCCCGGGCATGCAGGGTTCTGGGAGGAGCCAGGACGTAGACGGCGAGCGTCCAGTAGACGTCGGCGAGTCCGACCCGAGCCAGGGCGTAGTCGGGGTCGATGGTGAGGGCCTGCTCGAACAGCTCGTGCGCCTTCTGCATCCCATGCTGATCTCGCCGCAGCCAGAAGTAGCGTCCTTTGAGATAGGTCTCGTAGGCGAGGCGGTTGTCGGTGTAGCGCCGGATCGGGCCGGCGTCCATGTCGCGGTGAATCTCGACCTTCAACTCCTCGGCAATGGCTCGAGCGACCTCGTCCTGAATGGCGAAGATGTCGTCGAGGTCCCGGTCGTAGGTGCTCGACCAGAGGTGGTAGCCGTCGGCCACACTGATCAGCTGGGCGGAGATGCGCACCCGGTCGCCCGATCGGCGCACGCTCCCCTCGAGGACCGTCGAGACGCCGAGCTGACGCCCGATCTGGCGAATGTCGCGGTCGCCGCCGCGGAATCGGAACGAGGAGGTGCGAGCCGGCACATCGAGACCCTCGATTCGTGAGAGGACGTTGATCAACTCCTCGGCGAGGCCGTCGCCGAAGTACTGATCGTCGGACTCGGCGCTCAGAGAGTCGAAGGGGAGGACCGCCACCGACGTCGAGCTCACCGGGCCCGCATCCTCCGGCCGGGCCGGCAGATGCGCCGTCGCGGTCTCCGTCTCCGTGGTCTCGGAATCGAGGATCTCGCGCAGGGTCTCGAGGTCGCGCTTGACCTCGCAGGCGTGTTGGTAGCGGCGCGAAGGTCGTTTCTGCAGGCAGCGATGGATGATCACCTCGAGCCGTCGCGGCAGATCCGGGCGCCAGGTGGCGATCGGCGGCGGCTTGTCCTTCGAGATCGCCAGCATGGTGCCGAATTTCGAGTCGGCGCTGAAGGGGCGGCGACCGGTCGCGAGCTCGAACAGCAGCGTGCCGAACGAGAAGATGTCGGATCGGCGATCGAGAGCCTTGCCCTCGACCTGCTCGGGGGACATGTAGGGCACAGTCCCGACGACCAGCCCGTCGGAGGTCAGACCCGCGGTCGTGTCCTCACTGTCGGGATCCTCGTCGTCACCCTCCCGGTAGGTGGCGAGGCCGAAGTCCAGCACCTTCACCCGCCCATCGGCATCGACGACGATGTTCCCCGGCTTGAGGTCGCGGTGAACCACGCCGCGTTGGTGCGCCTCGGCGAGCGCGTCCACGATCGGTATCGCGACGTGGAGGATCCGCTCGAGCTCGTAGCCGTTCTCCGGCAGGTCGCGGCTGATGGTGCTTCCGTCGACCAGCTCCATGGTCATGAAGTTGAGCCCGTCGACCTCCTCGACCGAGAAGACCATCACGATGTTCGGATGGTTGAGGGCCGCGAGCGTCCGGGCCTCACGGCGGAAGCGCTCGCGCAGGGCCGGATTGGACGCGATCTCGCCGGAGAGCAACTTGATGGCGATCTCGCGACCGAGGGTCTGGTCCCGGGCCCGGAACACCTCCCCCATGCCGCCCTCGCCGAGTGACTCGAGGACTTTGTAGTGGCCTAGAGTCTTGCCGATCAAAGCATCGGCCATGTTACCGAAGCCGCGAGGGCCCTCACCGAGCGGCTCGTCGTCTGGAGGTGAGAACCCGGTTGCGGCCCTCGAGCGCTCGAGCCGTTTTCTGGTCAGCCGACCCGAGGCGTCTTGAGCACTTCAAGGTACCGGATCGAGCTCCACGTCGAGCGTCTGGCCTCCCGGAGTCATGTTGAGTGGAATCTGCTTCGACTGGTAGCCCGGGGCGCTGAAGGTCAGCGTCTGACCCTCGAGCGGCAGGAACCAGGAGTAGCGACCGTAGACGGCTTCGCAGGCGCGGCGCTCGCCTTCGGTGAAGTTGACTCTCGTCGAGGCGACATCAGCCTCGATCGGGAGTCCGGTCACCGAGTCGGTGACATGGCCCTGGACCAGCGGACCGGACTGAAGCGATTCGAGCAGGAAGATCCAACCCGGACGGGCCCGCTTGACGTCCACTTTCACCTGCGAGAACGGGGGTGTGTGGTTCGGGCTCACCTCCGACAGGAAGCCGATCGAGCTCACCTGGTTGTAGAACCACTCGAAGCTCTCTCCGCTCGAGGACGCGAAGCGCCAGGAGTAGTTCATCCGGGCGCGGTACAGGTCTCGCATTCTGTGGACGATCGGCTCCTCCGCCAGGTTGGCGCAGCGATAAGGGATCAGTACGTCGTAGGGCGTGCCGGAGTGATGGCTGAGATAGATCGTCGGCCGCAGCCAGAGGCCGAGGGAGACGATCGCCCGCACTTCCGGCTCGGAGAGCGGCTCAGGCCCGATGTAGGTCGAGCTCGAAGGGTTGGGGCTGCCGTTACCGCAGACCCCCCAGAGAAACGGATAGTTGCGGTTGAGATCGACACCGAAGATGCCGCCGCCGTTGTCGCGACGGTTCTTGCGCCACAGGTTGTTGGTCGACCAGGTGTAGTCGAGGCCGTCCGGGTTCACGACCGGGATGACCCAGATCTGGAAGTCGTCGACGAAACTGGTGGCGGTCGGATTCTTGCCGTAGAGCTCGGTCAGCGTGTTGACGATGTCGAGGGTGAACTCCATTGTGATCAGCTCGGCGGCGTGGTGCAGCGAGTCGATCAGGACCGCCTGTTCGTCCTCGTGCACGCCCACGTTGTCGGAGAGCTTGATGGCATAGATGTCGTGGTCGCCCTGCCAGGTTCCCGGCAGGCCGAACATCTCCGACACGTTGACCTTGCGGGCGATCTCCGGGTATTCGGCCTCGATCTGATCCATCCAGGCGAGGATCTCGTCGAAGGTCTTGTACTCCTGAGGGAGTGCCGTGGGGTTCGCGGCACGTCTCTCGGCGGCGATCTCCGCGTAGGGACGAGACCGTTCGAGGATCGTGACCTCACCGAGCAGCCACATGGTCGGCATCTCGCTCTCGGAGACGATGAGCTCGAGCAGTCCCTCGTCCGGCATGCGGTTGACGACTTCGGCGTGGAAGACGTTCTCGAGGTAGTGAAGCGTGGCGGCGTATTCGCCGGGCCGCAGCTCGATGCGGAGCAGCGGCGTATCGGTCGCGGCCGCCGGAGGGGCCAGCAGGGCCGCCACCAGGAGGACGGCCAGCCAGGGGATGTTCCTGCGGACGATGCGGCTGCGGGACTTCATGTCGACCTCCTCTGGTCCGTTGGATGAAGGCATCGTACTACTGGCGCCGACATTGGACGTCGGGCAGGGCGCCTGGAGGGCTCCGCGAACCTGCTCGCCGGTTCAACGTACTATCCGGGAGTGAGCCTCCCATCCTCGCGCCAAGGGCTCCCGCGTGGAGCCGTCCTGGTCACCGCGACCGCGGTGAGCGCCTGCTCGTCGTCGACGGCAACCGGTGCCTCCGTCCAGGTGGTGCCGTTCGCCGTCGCGGCGACGGTGGCGGCGACACTCGGCCTGCTTCACCTGCTGCTCTTCGCCTTCGAGACTCGTGACCGGCGCAATCTCTTCCTCGCCTTGCTCTCGGTCTCGTTCGCTCTGGTGGTGATCTTCGACTACCGGGAGAGGATCGGCGATCCGGCCGCCCTTCCCGGGCTGGGCTACCTGCAACGGTGGGCGGTGTCGGCTCTGGTCCTGGCCGCGGCTCGCTTCGCCTACTCGCTCTTCCGGGAGGGCTCGCCCCGGCGCTTCAAGGTCTACCTCGTGACCATCGGAGCGCTCCTGGGGGTGTCCCTGATCTACCCGGACACCTTCGATCTGCCCGCGACGATTCTCGGTCTCGTGGTGACCGCGGACGCGCTCCTGAGCGTGTTGACGGGTTGGCGCCGTCTCGAGTCCGGAGCGTGGGTCGTGGCGCTCGGCGCCGGGATTTTCTGCGTCGGCGGCATCGTGCAGCTGACGGTCGATCTCACCGGCCGCTCCGATATCGGCGATGCCGCCTCGCCCTATCTGTGGGGTGGACTGGCGCTGTTGGTGTCGAGCTCGATCTTCCTCGCCCGGACGTTCGCGCGGACGCGGCGCGAGCTCGAGTGGCGTCTGGTCGAGGTCGAGGAGCTCTCGGCCAGGACGCTCGCCCAGGAGCGTTCGGCACGGGAGGAAGAAGTGCGTCGGCTGTTGGTCGAGGCCGAGAACGAGCGACGGCGCGAGGAGCTCGAGGCGGCACGCCAGCTCCAGGTCGCGATGCTGCCCATCGCGCTACCCGCGGCGGCCGGCTACGAGCTCGCCGCCTCGATGACCACCGCCACGGAGGTCGGCGGCGACTACTACGACGCCGCGGTGGCGAGCGACGGCAGTCTCTGGATCGCTCTCGGCGACGCGGTGGGACACGGCGCGCGAGCGGGTACGCTGGTGGCCATCACCAAGAGCTATTTCAAGGGCGGTCTCGTCGAGAGCGACACGGCCGCGGCGCCTCCCGCCGCCGCCCTGGAAGGGTTCGACACGAGTCTGCGCGGGATGGGGCTCGAGCGGGCCCACATGGCATTGACGCTGGCCCGCCTGCGGGGTTCGACGCTCGAGCTCGCCTCCGCCGGCATGCCGCCCACTCTCGTACGGCGTCGCCGCGGTCCCGTCGAAGAGATCGTCTTCTCGTCGCTGCCTCTCGGCTCGCCGCTGCGTCAGCGGTACCAGACGCAGCAGGTCGAGCTCGAGCCCGGCGATGTCGTTCTCTTCCTCTCCGACGGACTCGCCGAGCTGCCTGTCAGAGGCGACGTTCCGCTCGGGTACGACGGTGTTCGTGATCTCGTCGCCGCGGCGCCCCCGGTCACCGGCGATGCCGGGCAGGAACGGGGTGAGCGGGAGCTCGAGCGCTGGCTGCTCGGACTCCTCGCCGGCCAGCTCGGTGAGGCGACGCCGCCGGACGACATCACGATTCTGGCCGCCCTGGTGAGCGCCGCCGGCAGCGGGACCTGAGCGAGCGCCCTGAGCTTAGCCAGAGGGGCGACGCTGGCTTTGCCACGGGGGCGACACTGGCTTTGCCAAGGAGGCGACACAGGCCTAACATCGATCGAATGGAAGGGCGGATCGACTGACGCACCCCCGCGCCGTGTCCCACTATCGCCTTCTGGAGAAGCTCGGCGAGGGTGGAATGGGAGCGGTGTATCTTGCCGAGGACTCGAAGCTCGGGCGCAGGGTGGCGCTCAAGTTCCTCTCGGCCGAGCTCGAGCGGGACGAGACCGCCCGCCGACGCTTGCTTCGCGAGGCCCGTTCCGCGGCGGCGGTACAGGCGCTCTTCCTCCAGGGTCTCTCCTATCACTATCTGGGCGATCCGCCGGCGGCTCAGAGGAACTTCCGATCTCTCATCGAGAGGAACCCCGAGCACCTGCTGACGGCTCACGCGATGCTCTGCGAGGCCGTCGAGCTGGGGGCTCTGGGCAGGGAGGCGGAGAAGCTCGACGCGCTCGAGCTCGCCGAGGCGACCCTCAAGGCCTTCCCCAGGGTCTGGTGGAGTCTGAAGGGTCTCGCCGGAGTGGCCGCGCTGCGCGGCGAGCAGCAAGAGGCGCTGGCCCGGCTCGAGCAGGCTCGACGCGTCGGACTCTATTCGGTTCACCAACTACTGCTCGATCCGTCGCTCGACTCGCTCAAGGGCGTGCCGGAGTTCGACCGCATCGTGGCCGAGACCCGAGCGGCCTGGGTGGAACGAGATTTGGAGGCAGAGCGATGAAGATTCTCATGTTCCTTCTGGCGGCGTCGTCGCTACGACCGGTGGCATGGTCGCCCGAGGCCCGGCCGGGTCCGGTGATCTCCGACTTCGGAGCCGTGTACTCCATCGAAGGTGCCGCCGAGGTCGGCGACTCCCGAGACGGAGCGAGAGCCGTCTTCGACGTCGCGATCGGCTCGGAGGACCCGGCCGCGCTCAACGCGCGTATCGAAACGGTGGCTCGCTTCCTCAACATGCATGCCGCGGCGGGCTTTCCCGAAGAGCGGTTGAAGGCGGTGCTCGTGCTCCACGGCACCGCGGCTCGCGACGCGCTCGACGACGAGGCGTTCGAGAAGCGCTTCGGCGTGGCCAACCCCAACCTCCCCCTGCTCGCCGCCCTGACCGACGCCGGCGTCGAGGTATACCTCTGCGGTCAGAGTGCCGCCCATCGAGGATTCGCACCCGACGAGATCGCCGGCTCGGTCGACGTCGCGCTCTCGGCGATGACGGTGCTGATCCAGACGCAGGCCGAGGGTTACGGCCTCATCGCCTTCTGAGCTAGAAGCGATAGCCGATCCCGATCGAGGGAATCAGCGGATCGAGGTCGAGGTCGCGGCCGCCGCTGGCGCTCTCGGCCTCCATGATCACGATCAGATAGCGAATCCTGGCGTTGAAGCTCCAACGGCTGCTCGCGCCGAAGGGGATGTCGACGCCGATACCTAGACCGAAGCCGACGTCGTCGTCGAAGGGCCGCTTCTCGCGCAGGCCCTCCTCGGTAAGGAAGATCACGCCGTCGAAGGTGCTCATGGCGACCAGGACGCCGGCATGGAGATCGGCGCGGCTCTCGGGCGTGAAGTGATAGTTGACGCCCAGTGAGAGGGTGTCCATCGCGATGTCTTCCGTATCGGTCAACTGACCCGCACCGGTGTCGAGAGTGAAGTCGGCTTCGAAGTCACCTACGAGGTACCCGACCTCGAGGCTGATCGCTGAGCTGAGCCGGTAGGCCAAATCGACCCCGAAGCCCGTTCCGCTCGAGACGCCGAACGTCGCCAGACCCGCCGCGATCTCGTTCCGGACGTCGCTGCCGCTCGGATAGAGACCGGCGCCGTAGAGCCGGACGGTCCAGCGGTTGTCCTCGGGCTCCGCCGCGAGCAGGGGGGTACTCGAAAGGACGACGACGAGGATGACGATGGCGGTCGGAACTCGGCGTAGCGGAGATCGCATCAAGGAGCCCTCCAGGGTAGTTTTGCGGACAAGGGTGGTCGAGACCCGAGGGCCTCCTTGTCTTTGGATGCGTCAGGCTCCGCAATCCTTCGTGCGGGATCGCTCCCGACGCCAGGGTCAGATTCGCCCGGCACGCGGCCGCCTCGACGGCCGTCTCGCGACCGTCACCGCTCGCCGTCTCAGCGCATCTGGTAGAAGAGCCAGCGGGCGTCGAGCTGACCGACCCGGATCGGCCATCGCTGGTTGGAGCGCAGGCCTAGGTGGCGGGTGAGCTCGGGAGCGCCGGAGAGAACATAGGCGCCGGCCCCCGGGCAGCGCCGGAGCAGAGTGCCGAGGGCCCGCCAGGAGGCGATGAGATCGTCGCCATCGCCCAACCGTTCGCCCCAGGGTGGGTTGGCGACCACCACAGCCGGCGGTTCCGGCGGCTCGAAGACCGCCGCGTCGGCGACCTCGAATCGCGTCACGGCGGACAGTCCGGCGGCACGGGCGCTCGTCTCGGCGATACCGACAGCGCCCGAGTGACGGTCGGTACCCAGGAGCCGGAAGGGAACCGAGGATCGCAGGCGATCCGCGGCCTCCTCGCGGAGCCGCTTCCAGGCGCGTGGATCGGCGTCGGGGAATCGCTCGGCGCCGAACTCGCGGGCGAATCCGGGGGCACGATCGGCGGCGATGGCGGCGGCCTCGATGATGAACGTCCCCGAGCCGCACATCGGATCGAGCAGGGGACTGGCACCGTCCCAGTCGCTCAGCAAGAGCAGGCCGGCGGCGACGGCTTCGGGCAGGGGGCTCCTGACCTGGATCGGCCGGTAGCCGCGGCGGTGCAGACTATCTCCGGCCAGATCGCGGAAGAGGTGTGCCGTCTCGCCCCGCACGACGAGGCGCAGAGGGACGTCGGGATCGTGCCGATCGACGTTCGGGCGGTTGCCACGCCGGTTGCGAACCCGGTCGACGACCGCGTCCTTGACTCGCAGGGCGGCGAAGTGCCGATCGGTCAGCGGGCTGCTGGTGACCGAAGCTCGGACCGCGAACGTGTGCCGTGGTCCGACCAGGTCCTCCCATCGCGCTCGTGAGGCCAGATCGTAGAGCTGGTCCGTGTCGGTGACCCGGCCCGAGACCACGGGTTCGAGAACCCGCACGGCCGAACGCAGCCAGAACGTCGCGCGCCGAGCGAGAGCGGCGTCGGCCTGGAAGAGCACGCCTCCGGCGACAGGCGAGACGCCTCCCGCCCCGAGGCCGCGCAGCTCATCCGCGAGGACGGCCTCGAGGCCCCGGGTGCACTGCGCCAGGTGGCGCGGCCGGTTGGTGGATTGCTTCCTTCGAGGAGGGGTCAGGGGACCTATGATGCCAGCTTCGAGGCGGCTACCGAAAACATGAGTACGGTATCCCTTCGGCGAGCTCGTGGCCCGCGGTCCGGAGTCTCCGAGCCGTGCGTCCCGGTGGCCGCTTCACTGGTCGGGAGCGTCGGGAGCCGCGTCTCGGCTATCGTTGGCTCGTCGGCTACCGACCCGAGGAGGAGACGATCGTGCCCACAGAGAACGCCGAGACGCTTGCCGCCGGATGGATCGAAGCCTGGATCCGCATGGATCTCGACTGGCTCCGCGGTCATCTCGCACCCGACTTCGTCCACGTCAGTCCTTTCGGTCGTTTCGACGACCGCGAGTCCTACCTCGCCGCTGTCGAGCCGATGGCCC
This sequence comes from Candidatus Multivoradales bacterium, assembly GCA_965223875.1. Classification (GTDB taxonomy): domain Bacteria; phylum Acidobacteriota; class Thermoanaerobaculia; order Multivoradales; family JAHEKO01; genus CBDCXS01. Next base: position 3,155,059 of record OZ245024.1, read on the forward strand.
GCAAGAGCGTCGCCGACCTGAAGATCCTGGACGTCGTCGGGAGAGGGGACAAGGCGGTGATCCGTTTCGAAAACGTGACGCCCAAGGGCGGTGTCGAGACCTGCGACTGGGTCCGCGTCGACGGCGATGTGATCCGGGAGATCCGCTCGTTCTACGACAGCGCCAAGATCCGCGAGGTTCTGTCGCCGGACGAGCAGGAGACGCTCGATGGATCATGCGGGGACTCGCAGGCCGAGCGCTCACCGGCCCAGGGAGCGGTCCCGGCGAGCTACTCGCGGGTCTGCCCCTACCTGAACTACGAAGACACCGGGGCGATGATCGACTGGCTCGCGGAGGCCTTCGGTTTGGTCGAGCGGCACCGGGAATCCGACGGCGAGACGGTGACCCACGCCGAGATGACACTCGGCGACGCGGTGATCATGATGGGCTGCCCCGGACCGGAGTACCGCAATCCCCGCTCGCTCGGGCAGGTCACCCAGAGTCTCTACGTCTTCGTCGACGACATCGACGCGCATTGTGACCGGGCCCGCCGGGCGGGAGCCGAGATCCTCGAGGAGCCGGCCGACCGGGACTACGGGCACCGGCGCTACGGAGCCGTCGATCCCGAGGGACACCGCTGGTACTTCGCTTCAGGAACCTGAGGACGCGCCGCGGGCCGCGGACCACTGGGCATCTCGCCCGCTCGAACGAGATGGAGATCTTCGAGATGATGCTCACCGATTGAGAGTCCGACCGGCGAGGACAGGCCGTGGGCCCATCGCAGTGCAGCCTAGACTGCCTCGTGCTCCCTGCAGATCCGTTGGCTATCGGCGGGTGTCAGCCGCTCCGAGGTCAGCCCGCAACGGAAGCCCTGGGCGTCCGGCGAACCTTCGCGCAGGAAGTGGCGACCTCCCATCCCGACTTCGACGACACGCCGCTCTGGGACGAAGACGGTAACGGGGAGACCGACGACGACGGCCTCGTCTTCAACTGCCATTGGGTGGTCCTGGTGCCAGACGAGCGCGTACCCGGGGGGTTGGCCGTCAGGCCCGTTGTGGACGCCAAGCCCGATGCCGTCGTACCACCCACCAATCCAGGCATGCCGATCCACCTCGACTCGCCGGGATTCGCCGTGGTGCTGCAGGCCGGAACGCTGCGGATCCCGGTGCCGGTCCGGCGTATCCGCGACCTGACCGAGTTTCGCTACGATGCCGTGACGGCCTACCTCGAGGTGAATTTCAAAGACGCCGGCAGGCCGACGCTGGGGGTGTACTCGGTCTACGACGTCCTGTCAGGCGATCTCAGCCTGCCCCTGAGCTTCTCCCGGCCGAAATAGACGCGCCAGGGCCATCCCGACCCGCGTTCTGCCGCCGCCCGTCGAGGGGCTAGAATCGTCTGTGAGTGATCGGGCAGACGCTGTCGCACTTCGAGATCACCTCCAAGCTGGGTGAGGGTGGAATGGGGGAGGTGTATCGAGCCACCGACACCAGGCTCGGACGCGAGGTCGCGATCAAGATCCTGCCGCCAGCGTTTCTCGCCGACCCGGAGCGCGTGGCGCGCTTCGAGCGCGAGGCCCGGGTGCTCGCGTCGCTCAATCACCCGTGTATTGCGAGCCTCTTCGAGTTTCGCGAGGAGAACGACACCCACTTCCTGGTGATGGAGCTCGCCGCCGGGGAGAGCCTGGCCGAGAGGATGTCGCGCGGCCGCGTTCCGATCGACGAGGCGGCGCCGATCGCGCTCCAGGTGGCGAGAGCCCTCGAAGCCGCTCACGAGCAGGGCATCGTGCACCGGGACCTGAAGCCGGCCAACATCCAGGTCTCGGAGACCGGTGAGGTCAAGGTGCTCGACTTCGGCCTCGCCAAGGCGCTCGAGGTCGAGCCGGCGAGCGGGGATCTCTCCCTGTCTCCGACGCTCACCTACCAGCCGACGGCCGCGGGCGTGCTCCTGGGCACGGCAGCCTACATGAGCCCGGAGCAGGCCCGAGGCCGGCCGGTGGACAAACGCGGCGACGTCTGGGCCTTCGGCGTGGTGCTCTGGGAAATGCTCACCGGTCGCCGGCTCTTCCGGGGTGCCACCGTTTCCGACGTGCTGGCGGCGGTGCTGCGCGACGAGCCACCCGCGGACGCCCTCCCCGAGGAGGTGCCCGGGCACTTGAGACAGCTGCTCGCCCGCTGTCTGGAGCGTGAGCCCCTGGCTCGACTCCGCGACATCGGCGAGGCGCGCATCGCCCTGGAGGCGGGACCCGGTCCGGCCGTAGCGGCGTCCGCCTCCGAAGACCGTCGCGTGGCCTTCGGCTGGGGAGCCCTGGCCGCCGCCGCGCTCCTCGCCGCGGTTCTGGTCGGAGGCGCGGTCTGGATGTTCCGATCGACAGCTCCGAGCGTGCCGACGTCTCCCGAAGTCAGGTTCTCGTTCCGCGTTCCCGAGGATCACTATCTGCTTCAGTCGTCGCCGAGCCGAGCTCCGGTGGAGGTGGCTCCCGACGGCTCGTTCGTCGTCTTCTCGGCTCGGGTGCCGGGGGAGGAGCCTCGGATCTTCCGGCGCGCGCTCGACTCCGAGGAGATCGTGCCGGTGGAGGGCGGAGAGGGAGGGCTGCAACCCTTCGTCTCGCCCGACAGCCGATGGATCGGCTTCTACGCCCGCGACCGTGGACTGGCGCGAGTGCCAGCTGAAGGTGGACTCCCCGAGCGCATCTACGACGGCGAGCTGTTGATGCCGATGGGGGCCTCCTGGGGCACGGACAACCGCATCTACTTCGCCCGCGGCCTCACCGGCGGTATCGCGTCGGTGTCCGTCGATGGCGGAGAGCCCTTCCAGTTGACCTCGCCGCAGTCCGAGGCGGGTGAGATCGGGCACTGGCATCCGCGGCCGCTTCCCGGACACGAACAACTGATCTACGGGGTCTGGAGCGTCGACGGCTGGAGGAACAGAGTCCTCGATCTCGTTTCGGGTGAGTCTCGGGATCTCGACCTGCGAGGCGGGCACGTCCACTATCTGAACGCTGGATATCTACTGTGGCGCGAGGGGCGCGACCTGGTCGCCGCGCCGTTCGACCTGAGCACCGCGGAGCTCCTCGGCACCGGGAGGCCGGTCCTTTCCGACGTGTCGAGCTACCATGTCTCACCCGCCGGAACCCTCGTCTACGTCGAGCGCGACTTCGTCACCGACGCCGGACCTCTGGCGCGCTGGAGCGCGACCGGTGGTGACTCGATCCTGGAGGCCCACGGCACGGCGACCCAGGTGAGGGTCGGTCCGGGGGGCAGGCGCCTGGCGGTCGCCGGGACGCCGCAGCTGTCGATCGTCGACATGGAGCGTGGCGTCAGGTCACCCCTGGCCACGGAAGGGGTGGTGAACAACTTCCCGGCCTGGTCGTCGGACGGCGAGCGGCTGGTGTTCAACTCGCTCCGTTTTCCCCACGGCCTCTATGTTCGCTCCGCCGATGGCACCGGCAACGCCGAATTGGTCCTCCGGCGGGCCGAGCAGGTCGTCTACTTCCCGGCGTCGTGGTCTCCCGATGGCCGGAGCCTTGTAATGACAGAGCTCCATCCCGACGGTTCCGCCGATGTGGCCAGCCTCGATCTCGATTCCGGAGAGAGAGTTGCGCTCGTCGCGACGGCGGCGACCGAGCACTCTCCGGCCATATCGTCCGACGGCGCATGGCTCGCCTACACCTCAGACGTTTCGGGACGGGACGAGGTCTACGTGGAGCCCTATCTGCGCCAGGGTCGGCGCCTGACGGTATCGACAGACGGCGGCTCCGAGCCTCGCTGGACGAGCGACGGCCGGATGCTGCTCTTCCGGCAGCGATCGTCGATCTACGAGGTCCCGGTGGTCTCGAGTACCGACGATCTCGAGTTGGGCATGCCGCGGGTACGTGCGGAGCTTCCGGCCCTGTTCGAGTCCTATGTTCCGTACGGACCCACCTGGGACGTCGCTCCGAACGGCGATCTGCTCTACATCCAGGTTCCTACGGATCGGCCCGGCGGCGGAGAGATCCACGTCGCTCGCGGGTGGCTGGCCAGCCTCACGCACGAGGGTCGATGACCTATTCGACCGGCTGGCGTCGTTGCAGTCGCACGACGCGCGCCTGCTCGTGGTAGACAGGCGCGTCGATCACGTCAAATTGCGGGTGCTCCATCAGGAACTCGGCCATGGCGCGCTTCTCTCCATGGTCTCCGTCGGTCGCTTCCCAGTCGTCGAAGAGAATCACGCAGCGCTCCTTGATCAACGGTTCGCAGAACTCGAGCGCCTGGCGGGTGGACGTATAGAGGTCGCAGTCGATCATGATGACCGCTGCGCCCTCGAGCCCGAGGCTCTCGGCCAGCCCGTCGTCGAGAACCTCGTCGAAGTAGCCCTCGATCAGGTGGGTACGTGACCAGTCGATGCCCGCCTCGGTCAAGAGCTGGCGCGTAAAGTCGACGTCCGATCGGAACTGCCCCGGCGACCAGACACCATCGAGCTGTGCGGAGGGTGGGAGGCCGGCGAAGGAGTCGAACCCGAAGAGCCGCATCTCGGAGAGACCCATTCCGACCACGACGTGGTGAAAGCAGATCATCGAGTTGCCCTGGTAGACACCGAACTCGAGGTAGTCGCCCAGTGGGCCTTCGGCGGTCTCCAAGAGCCACTCGAGGCTCTGCTCGAACGTGTTCGCCAACTGCTCCCGCGGCTGCCAGCTTACCGGGATGCGGAACTCGTTGATGAGCCACTCCTGGATGGCGACCTTGCGCTCCGCGCTGAGCACGAGGCCGACGCAGCGGCCGCCCAAACGCAGCAGCCGGTCTCCGTAGGCAGCGAATGCAGTTCTCTCGAGCGAGTCGTCGGGCAGCGCCTCCACCAACGGTCCGCGAGCCGTCTGTCGGAGGAAGCGGACGACCAGACGACCTAGCACTTGACGCATTCAGTTGCCCGAGGGACTTGCTACGAGATCGGTGAGACGGGCCCCAGTGGCCTACGTGAAGAAGTCACGAAACCTGGCACCATACCGTAGCACCACCACTCCGGCACAGCCGGCAGCAGCGACGAGCGAGGCGGCCAGACGCAGGCCGGGTTGTTCGCAGGGTACCAGTGCAGCGAGAGTGAAGGCCAGTAACGCCGAGAGGTAGATGAACGCGAGTTGGCGGCACAGCTGATCGAAGCCTCTCCGGTCGAGCCGCCGCAGTGCGAGCGCCATGACCAAGCCTCCCAGCGGCACGAGGTTGATCCAGGCCATGCCGGCGGGTCCCATTCTGGCGCTCAGTGCGTAGCCGCCGACACCGAAGGTCAGTACGGTCAGCAAGCTCGACAGGATCCACGTTCGATCGAGATGCCGTGCTTTGAGAACCTCACCACCGAGTCGACTGAAGGGGTCGACGAGCGGGGCGAAGCAGAGGATTCGCAGATAGGTCGGTGCGGCCACCCACTGGTCGCCACCGACGAGCCTCAGGATGACATCGGCGTTCAGGAAGAGGACCAGAGCCGCCGAGACTTCGATGGTGATGACCAGGACCGTGGCCAGGGAATAGGCTCTGAACAGCTCCTTGACCCGGTCGCTCAAGGCCAGCAGGGTCGGATACAGCGTCCGGCCGATGGCTGGAAGGAGGATCTGGACCGACGCCAGCGTGGCCCATTCGTAGGCGAAGGTGTAGTTGCCGATCTCGGCGTAGGGGAACATCAGGCCGAGGACCAGCGGATCGATGTGGCGCGTCAGGACGAGGAGAAACCAGATCAGTGCCAGCGGCAGGCTGGTGCGCACCAGCTCCCAGGTACGGCCACGTTCCCAATGGAGCGGGATCTCGCCCCAGGCCCGCCACCAGAGCAGCACGCAGTAGAGCGCCGCCGCCGCGACGTGGGCGGTGACCAGGCTCCAGACTCCGCGTCCGTCGATCGCCATCGCGATGGCGACGCCGACGAAACAGAGGTTTCGCAGGACCTCGGGCAGAACCACGCGGTCGACGGCAAGCTCGCCGTCGAAGTAGAACCGCGGCACGGTCGACAGACCCTCGAGGAACAGGAAGAGGCTCAGGGCCTGCAGCACGCCGACCGTGGCGGCGTGATCGCTCGGGTTGATGGCGGCCAGCCAGGGCGCCGATGCGAACGTCGCGACGACGAGCAGCCCACCCCAGCCGAGCTCGAGCGCCAGGAGGTTGCCGAACGGGCGAGGCTCGACGCGCAGTACGTGGTACGCGAGTCCCAGGTCCCGGAACGCGCCCAGCACCATGAACACCACCAGCGACCAGGCGAACAGACCCCAGTCCTCGGCGGAGATGTAGCGGCGCAGAATGAGCGTGGCGCCGAGTGTCACCAGGACGCGCCACCCCTGGGAGAATCCCGAAGCGAACGTCGACCTCAGGGCACGGCTGGCGGTGGAGTTCCCGGGGCGCGTCGGCATGCTGAAGCGGTCGACTAGCGTTGTACCGTCACCCCGCATGCCGGTGATCGACATGCACCAGTCTGGCGCGGATCAAGGTGAGGCGATGTTAGCGTCTATCACTCGCCGGGACCCGGAAAACGGCGACGAAGGACCGCGACCTGCGACCCGGCTTGCATCTGGGTACCCAAGAAATGCGAGAATGCGCAGTTCCCGCCCATCGGACCAGTTCGAGAGGAGTCTTGCCATGATTCGACCTGACGGTGCCCCTCTGCGTTTCGCTGCCGCGAGCTTGGCGGTCGCTCTCAGCCCGATCCTCGCCTCGGCGCAGGACGAGCCCCGCATCATCCAGCCCGGCGCCCCAGGTGAGTCTGTCAAGGAGATCACCGCCGAGGAGGCCTCGAACCTCGCCGGCATTCTCTACAGCGACGCCGACGTCGAGTTCATGCAGGGCATGATCATGCACCACGCCCAGGCGCTCGACATGACGGCGCTGGTTCCCGACCGCAGTGAGAACGCGGACATGCTCAAGATGTCCGAGCGCATCGAGCTGTCGCAGAAAGACGAGATCCAGATGATGCAGGAGTGGCTCGAGGCGAACGGCCAGGAGGTCACCTCGATTCACGCGCACCACGCGCACGGTGCCGAGCTGATGCCGGGAATGCTGACGCCCGAGGAGATGGCCCAGCTCGAAGCCGCCTCGGCCAAGGAGTTCGATCAGCTCTTCCTCGAGCTGATGATCAAGCACCACCGCGGAGCGCTGATCATGGTGGACGAGCTGCTCGACACACCGGGCGCCGCCCAGGAGTCGATGATGTTCGCCTTCACCGCCGACATCGATGCCGACCAGAGCGCCGAGATCGACCGCATGGGCAAGATGCTCGCCACGCTCTCGAGCGATCCCCGAGTGGGACTGAAGTCCGGCTTCCTCGACGCCGAGCACGCGACCTGGAACGTCGAGCTGGTCGCCGCGGTACCCAAACCGGCCGGCTTCTTCAACCCGGAGTATCCGGCCGGTCCTCCGGTGCCGCCGGAGGAGGACGAAGAGGAGACGGCCGAGGTGTCGCAAGCCGACGACCTGTCGCACAACATGCCCCAGGAGGTGGATGTCCCCGAGGGCGAGGCGGCGGATGAGGCGGAGAAGCCCGAAGAGGAGATGACCGAGGAGGAGAAGGAGGCCAAGGAGCGCGAGGAGCGGCGCAAGCAGAACCGCGAAGAGGGCAAGGAGCGCGCCGCCATGGTCTCGGTGATGAACTTCGCCAACTCCGATCTGGCCTTCGCCGGCAACACCCTGATCCAGGGCAACTACCACGGCTTCAACATCTACGACATCGAGAACCCGGCCGAGCCGCGACTCAAGTCGTCGGTGGTCTGCCCGGGCGGCCAGGGCGACGTGTCGATCGTCGGTGATCTGCTCATCATGTCGGTCGAGCAGAGCCGCGGCCGGCTCGACTGCGGCCTGCAGGGCGTCAAGGACCCGATCAGCAACGAGCGATTCCGCGGCATTCGGATCTTCGACATCAGTGATCAGGCCATCCCGCGGCAGGTGGCCGCGGTGCAGACCTGTCGCGGATCCCACACCCACACCGTGGTGACCGATCCCGATGACGACGGCAACTTCTACGTCTACGTCTCGGGTACCGCCGGAGTGCGCGAGGGCGAAGAGCTCGAAGGCTGCACCGACGCGCCGCAGGACGAGAACACGGCGCTCTTCTCGATCGACGTCATCCAGGTGCCCTACGAACGGCCGGAAGAGGCTCGTATCGTCAGCAGCCCGCGAGTCTTCGCCGATCCGGAGACGGGCAAGATCGCCGGCCTGTGGGAGGGCGGCGACCACGGAGTCGGCACCCAGAGAACCTACGTGACCAACATGTGCCACGACATCACCGTCTTCCCCGAGCTCGGCCTGGCGGCCGGCGCGTGCTCGGGCAACGGGATTCTGATGGACATCTCCGACCCGGTGAACCCGGTGCGGCTCGACGCTGTGGTCGACGAGGGCTTCGCCTACTGGCACTCGGCGACCTTCAACAACGACGGCACCAAGGTGCTGTTCACCGACGAGTGGGGCGGCGGCGGCCGGCCGCGTTGCAAGGCCTCGGATCCCAGGACCTGGGGCGCCGACGCGATCTACGACATCGTGAACGGCAAGATGGAGTTTCGCGGCTACTTCAAGATGCCTGCGGCGCAGACCGAGGAGGAGAACTGCGTCGCCCACAACGGCTCGCTGATCCCGATCCCCGGACGCGACATCATGGTGCAGTCCTGGTACCAGGGCGGCCTGTCGATCTTCGACTTCACCGATTCGTCCAACGCGGTCGAGATCGCCTTCTTCGACCGTGGCCCGATCAACCCGAAGGAGATGGTGATGGGCGGTCACTGGTCGGCCTACTGGCACAACGGCCACATCTATGGCGCCGAGATCGCGCGCGGACTCGATGTGCTCAAGCTCACCCCGAGCGAGCACCTCACCGAGAACGAGATCGCCGCGGCCGAGACGATCGACTGGAACGTGGTCAACGCCCAGTACCAGAAGAAGTTCGTCTGGCCCGACGAGCCGGTGGTGGGTCGCGCTTACATCGATCAGCTTGCCCGTGCCGGCGTGCTCGACGAAGGAGCTGTCGAGACCTTGATGGGAGCTCTCGATGCCGCCGAAGAGGCGTTGTCCGGTGACGGTGACGCCGAGACCGCGCGGATGCTCGGTGAGCTGGCGGGCAAGATCGAGTCCGAGCTCGGCGACGCCGGGGGAAGCAGCGGCGCGCGCGCGGAATCGCTGGCGGGTGTTCTGAGGGGGCTGCGGGACCGGGTCGGTCCGTAGAGCGCTTCGGGATGCGTTTCGAGGGCTGGCTGCGACGTCTCGGATTCGGCCTGACCACTTGCTGGATCCTGCTCGGTGCCCCCATGGCAGGTGCCGAGCAGGAGCGCGGCCCGGAGCCGGCGCCAGTCCCGGAACCGACTCGTTTCGTCACCACCCACCAGGGCGTCTTCGGCGGTCGAAGCCTCGCCTTCGACGCGGTGGCCGGCGAAACCTACCTCCGCGACGAGGAGGGTGAGCCGAAGGCCTCGATCTTCACCTTCGCCTACCTGAAGCGCAATCTCGGAGAGGACGAGGTCCGGCCGGTCACCTTCGTCTGGAACGGCGGACCGGGCTCGGCGTCGCTCTGGCTCCATATGGGCACTTTCGGCCCGAAGCGGGTCTCCGTGCCGAGTGACGCTGGCTATCCGGGTCCGCCACCCTACGAGATCGTGGCGGCGCCCGAGACGATCCTGGACGTGACCGATCTCGTCTTCGTTGACCCGGTCGGCACCGGGTTCTCGAGATCCCTGGGCGAGCACGAGGCGAAAGAGTTCTGGGGCCTCAAGCAGGACGCCCGGTCGATGGCCGAGTTCATCCATACCTGGACCACCGAGAACGGGCGTTGGAACTCGCCACGCTTCCTGCTCGGCGAGAGCTTCGGTACGACCCGCGCCGCGGGTGTGGCCAGACTCCTCGAAGGCGAGATGATGATGAGTCTGAACGGCATCATCTTCATCTCCCAGGCACTCGACTACGCCGGCTCGACCCCATATGTGCGCGACAACATCGTCTCGCATATAACCTACCTACCGACGATGGCGGCGACCGCCTGGTACCACGACCGGGTGGAGCCGAGACCGGCCGACTTCGAGGTGTTCCTGGACGAGGCGCGGGCCTTCGCCATCGACGAATTGCTGCCGGCTCTGTACAAGGGCAACCGGCTCGACGAAGGGGGTCGGACGCGAGTGCGGGATCGCCTCGCATACTTCACCGGACTCGACCCGCAGTACGTCGAGCGCGCGAACCTGCGAGTCCAGGGGTGGCGGTTCGCCAAGGAGCTGCTGCGCGACGAGGGACTGGCCGTGGGTCTTCTCGACGGCCGCTACACCCGTGACGACGTCGACGACGTCGGGGCGGACCCCGAGAAGGACGCTTCCGACGCCATTTCGAGCGCCTTCAATACGGCGCTCAGGCACTACATGGACGACGAGCTGGGCGTCGACTGGACGCGGACCTACCTCGCTTCCGGGGACCCGGAGCTGGGGGACCAGTGGAGTTGGTCGCCGGTTCCCGAGGGAGAGGGCTGGGAGCCGTGGCCGGTCAACACGGCGCGCGACCTCTCGGAGGCTCTGCGCGACAACCCGCACCTCCGGGTCCTGGTGGCCTCGGGCTACTACGACCTGGTGACCCCGTTCTTCGACGCCGAGTACACGCTCAACCGGCACGGCATCGCGGCCGATCGGATCGTCTACGAGTACTACGGTGGGGGCCACATGATGTACGTCAACGAGCCATCGCGCTCCCAGTTGCTCGACGACGTCAGGGCCTTCATCCGAAGTCAGCTGAACCGGAACGAAGAGTGAGCGTCCGGTGCACTCAATAGGCTCTCCGTGTCGAGCCTGCCGCCCCTGCTGACGAGCAAGCTCCCTCCGGTCGAGCTCGAGACACTTCCCCGACCGAGGCCGCTGGCGGCGCTCCTCGGCCCCGGCGTCATCATGATGGCGACCTCGCTCGGCTCGGGCGAGGTCTACTTCTGGCCCGGGCTGACGATGAAGTACGGCTTCACGTTCCTCTGGCCGGCGCTCATCGCCTTCAGCCTGCAGTACGTGCTCAACACCGAGTTCGCCCGCTACACCCTGGCCACCGGCGAGACCATCGTCACCGGCTTCGCCCGACTCTGGCGGCCCTGGGCCTGGATCTTCCTGGTCTGCGCGACGCTGCCCTGGCTCTGGCCCGGCTGGAGCACGGGCGGCGCCACGGCGCTTTCGTGGGTGGTGGGCGGCGAGCCCGATCTCATCGCGGCCGCGTCGCTTCTGCTCATCGGTGTCGCTCTGACCGGGACGCGGGTCGTCTACAGGACGGTCGAACGGCTGGAGACGCTTCTCATCGGGTTCGTCATCGTCACCGTGGCGCTGGTCGCCGCCGTCTCGGTCCGAGCGCCCACCCTCGAGGCCTTCGCCACCGGTCTGACCCGCTTCCCGACGACGCTACCGCCGGATCTCGACCTGGCGACCTTTCTCGCCGCGCTGGCCTTCTGCGGCGCGGGAGGGTCGGTCAATCTCGCCACCAGTCACTGGGCCAGGGACAAGGGATTCGGCATGGGGGCGAGGGTCCCGAAGGTCACCAGTCCGTTGACCGGCGAGCCGACGTCGGTGTCGGCGAAGGGCTTCTTCTTCGCTCCGACGCCGTCGAATCTCGAACGCTGGCGATCTTGGTGGCGTCTGGTGCGTCGAGAGCAGGCGGTGACCTTTCTCGGCCTGGGTCTGGTCGGCCTGGTGCTTCTGATGCTGATCTCCCACGCGCTGATCTACGGCAGAGACCTCGAGATCGGGATGGAGATGCTCCGCGTCGAGGGTGCCGCCCTGGGTGCGGGCCCCGTGGCGAGCACCATCTTCTACCTGAGCGTCGCCGTGATCTTCTTCACCAGCGCGCTGGGCGTCCTGGACCACGTGGCGCGCCTGTGCGCCGACATCCTCAAGACCAACGCTTGCGCGGTGCGACGCTCCTCGAGCCGGTGGCTCAGCGAGAGCGCGCTCTACTTCTACGTCCTCTGGTCGATGATCCTCTTCGCGCTCGGCGTACTGTTCGTCGCCGACATCCGCGACACCCCGACCCTGCTGCGTACCGCCGGCGCGCTGTCGGGAATCGTCATGTTCCTCTACGCGGCACTCGTTCTCGTCCTGATGCGACGATTGCGGGCCGACGTCGCGACCGCGGCGCCGGACTTCGGCGTCGACAACCCGTTCGCCCTTCCTCTCTGGCGCAAGATCGCTCTAGTCGCGGCGGTCCTCCTCTACGGGAGCTTCTCGATTCTCCTGGTGGCGGACACGGTGAGGTCGCTGGGGATCTTCTGATACCCTGGCGCCGTCACTCGGCGACCGCACCGAGTGTCTTGTGAATCGCCTTCGGAGCGCCCGAGATCTTCATGAAGGTTCCCATGCCGAGATCCGGGAAGCTCTGCGCGATGCGGAACTTCCCGTGCAGGGTGTAGACGTCGGATCCGGAGACCAGGAGCTCGTACGGAAGATGTGCCGTGTGCTTCGGATCGTTCGTGTCGGTCACTGTCATCACGGCCAGATCGGCACCCTCGCCGGTGGAGAGGGCGACGCCGAAGACGACCTCGTCTTTCCCCGGGATATCGACCCGGTAGACCTTCGATGCTCCGGCGCGGCCCTCGGCGAGACCGGCCTCGACAGCCGCGAGGGCGTCCTCGTGGCTGGCGTGCGAGGCGAGCTCGACCGGGTCGTTGAAGTGAGGCATGAAGGCCATGTAGTGGTAGGTCCGTAGCTTCTTCGGCTCCTTGCCCTTCTTCGAGCCGAAGGTCGCCTCGTGTCCCAGTGCAGCTTCGAGCGCGTTGGCGACCGGTGTGGGGTCGCCTTCCAGCCGGCAGATGTTGGCCAGCCAGTAGGGGTTGGTGTACGAGACCTCGATGGAGCCCGCGTTGTCGGTCACTCCGATTCGCAGAGCGGCCCCGAACCCGCCCATCTCCGAACGCGAGGCCAGGGAGACATGTTCCGGATGAGTCACCACGATCACTCGGGCCCCTTCGTAGGGAGAGTAGGTACCGACCAGATCGAACCCTTCCCGCACCAGGGCCGCTCTGACCTCACTCTCGACCTGCTCGAGGTCACCCGAGATGGGGCTCGCGAGTACATAGGGAAATATCGGATCCGCGGCGACCAGGCCGGCGCTGAGGCATCCGATGACGAACAGAATCGCTGACGTCTTCATTTGGGCTCACTCCTCTCTCGGGCGCTCCAGCCGCCGACCCGGCTCCGGCGTGTCGGGTACCGGGTCGGCGCTGAAGTGCCGGGTGGTGCGTTCTGTTGGGCAGCCAGCGTCCACGGGTGGCTGGCTCGATCCGGTCGTTCTTCGACCGGACGGCGCCTCAGGACCTGCTTCGGCGTCCACGTCCCTCGCCCGCCCAAGCGGGGACACCGCTCTCGTCGCGCAGGACGAGCGTCTTCTCGGCCGAGACGATCTCGCGAGCCACCAGGATGGTGACCTCGGCGTCATCGCCGACCGATCCGGTCACGGTGACGGAGTCGCCGGCCGTGACGGCGAAGGACTCGCGCTCGGTCACGAACCAGTCGGGCCCGAGACGTACTTCGTAGAGCTTGCCGTCGCTCGTCACTTTCAGATGGACGCCCTGTCCCTGCTGCGGGCAGTCGACCTTGTCGACCTCTTCGATGGTCCCCTCGAGCACGATCTCGGTCGCGGCGTCGTAGGGCTGCATCATCTGGCAGCGACCCTGGCCCGGCTGGGCCAGGATAGGCCGCGAGCCGGCGAAGAGCAGCATGGTCAAGACTGCAATGAAGGTAGTACTGCGGCTGAATCTCATGTCCTGATCCTCCCTTGATCCGATTCGCGGTCGGCCGTCGCGGTCGCCACGTCGCACCCACTTCTTGAGAGACACGAAAGCGGGTTGGGGTTTCAAGATCTCCGCGGTGCGGAGGGAGGGGGCATGTGGGAAACTCCGACCCGACCAGCGTCTTCAGATCCGTACGTTTCAGGGCGGTTCGAGGCGACAGGAGAGCGTAGTGGCATGAGCGATTGGGAGCTGATCGGGTCGGAATCGGTCGTCGAGTCGCCGTGGATGAGGGTCCGCCGCAATCGCTACCGATTACCCGGCGGGAGGGAGATCGACGATTACTTCGTGGTCGAGAGGAGCTCCTTCGTGCTGGTCGTCGCCCTACGGGCGGGCCGACTCGTTCTGGTGCGGCAGTATCGCCCCGCGACCGGGCGCGAGTACGTCTCACTGCCGGCTGGCTACATCGACGAGGCGGAGTCCCCGCAAGAGGCGGCACGACGGGAGCTGCGCGAGGAGGCCGGCCTCGAGGCGACGCAGTTTCGCCTCATCGGCCAGCTCGATCCTCTTCCCGGGTACCTGAGCTCGAAGGCCTTCGTCGTCCTTTGCGAGGAAGCCGCTGGAGAGCTCCGCGTCGGTGATGCGGATGAGATCAGCCATGTCTTCGACCTCCCGATCGAGGAGGCGGTCGGGATGATCCGGAGTGGCGGCATCTGCGAGATGCAGGCTGTCTCGGCGATCCTCCTGACTCTGGCGCAGGTGGATCTGTGAAACATGAGCTGCGCCCGTCTCGTCGTCAATGCTGAGGATTCGTCCAACGAGAGGAGAAACGTGATGTCCTGGATCAGTCGGTACTCAGCGGGCGCGCTCCTGTGCGCTCTGGCGACAACTCCCGCTGTCGCGGGCGACCTGACACTCGAGACCTGCGAGGTTCCCGGCCTCGAGGCCGAGGCGCGGTGCGGCACCTACGAGGTCTTCGAGGATCGTCAGGCCGGGGCCGGGCGCAAGATCGCGCTCAACGTGGTGGTCCTGACGGCGACCGGAAGCGATCCCCAGCCCGACCCGGTGATCTACTTCGCCGGCGGCCCCGGCGGCTCGACCGTCGAGTCGGCGCCGGGGCTTGCCACGTTCTACGCCCGCGACCTGGAGCATCGCGACTTCCTGCTGGTCGACTATCGCGGGACCGGCGAGTCCAACCCCCTCTTCTGCCCCTATCAGGAGGAGATTCAGATGGGTGTGGCGGAGGCTCTCGAGACCTTCCTGCCGGTGGACCTGCTCGACGAGTGCGCCGACGCTCTGGGCGAGAGGGCCGCCCTCGAGCAGTACACGACGCCCAACATCGTCGATGACGTCGCCGAGGTGGCGAGGGCCCTCGGCTACGAGAAGGTCAACCTCAGTGGCGGCTCCTACGGCTCGCGGGCCGTACTCGTGTTCATGCGTCGGCACCCCGAGATGGTGCGGACGGCGCTGATCGAGGGAGTCGTCCCGACCGACTCGCGCATGCCGGTGACCTTCGCCGCCGATGCCCAGACAGCGCTCGACGGCTGGTACCGCGAATGCTCCGAGGACGAGGACTGCCGCGCCGCCTTCCCCGATCCAGAGGCGGATCTCGAGACGGTGCTCGCCGAGCTCGAGCGCCAGCCGAGGACACTCGAGGTCGTCGACCCGAAGGCGCGCGAGACCGTCGAGCTCGTGCTGTCGCGCAACGCCTTCGTGCAGACGTTGCGCTACATGCTCTACGGCTCGATGAGCTCGCTCAAGATCCCGGCCTTCGTCAACGCCGCCGCCAACGGCGACTGGCAGCCCATCGGCCAGACCGCCTTCTCGCTCGGCGGCATGTTGATGGCGTCGCTGCCCGACGGTCTCTACCTCTCCGTGACCTGCCCTGAGGACGTGCGCCACATCGGACCGAACGCCGCGGCGATCCAGTCCGGCTTCCTGGGCGATTTTCGCCTCCGCCAGCAGGTCGCGGCGTGCGAGGCGTGGGTCGACGCCGAGGTCCCCGAGGGCTTCCACCGGCCGGTCGAGTCGGACATCCCGGTGCTCATCCTGTCGGGCGAGCGCGATCCGGTGACGCCGGCTCGTTGGGGCTTCCAGGCCCAGGAGTTCCTCTCCCGAAGCGTTCACCTGGTGGTGCCCGATGGCGCCCACGGGTGGTTCGGTCTGAAGGGTGTCGAGTGTGTCGACGAGATGACCTCGCGGTTGCTCGAGACGGGGAGCGTCGAAGGGCTCGATGTCGCGGCCTGTGTCGCATCCATCGAGAGACCCCCGTTCCTTCTCGAGCTCCCGAAGGAAGAGGAGATCGAGGTGAGCTCCGAGGAGCTGGAGCGCTACGCCGGTACCTACTCCATCGAGGGTGGTGGCTTCACGGTGACGCTCGAGGTCGCCGAGGAGGGGCTGATGGCACTGATCGGCGAGGACCGTGACCGGCTGGTGCCCATCGGGCCGTTGCGTTTCAAGCCGTTCGGAGAGCCTCCCGGGAGCTACTGGCTGTTCGTCG
The DNA here is from genome assembly GCA_965223875.1 of Candidatus Multivoradales bacterium. Classification (GTDB taxonomy): domain Bacteria; phylum Acidobacteriota; class Thermoanaerobaculia; order Multivoradales; family JAHEKO01; genus CBDCXS01. The sequence goes on from OZ245024.1 coordinate 3,171,203, forward strand.
AGGAGGCGGGTGAGATCGTTTCTTTCCGGCTGATGAGCGGCGATCAGGTCCAGATCGAGTTCCTGCGGAAGTGAATCGGGCCCAGGATCGCAGCGTGCGTCACCGCGTCCTCTTCGTTTGTCTGGGAAACATCTGTCGCTCGCCTACGGGTGAGGGACTGATGAAGGCCCTGGTCGACAGCAACGGGCTCGCCGGAGAGATCGATGTCGACTCCGCCGGGACCGGCTCCTGGCACGTCGGTGAGCCGCCGGATCGGCGCATGACCGCGGCGGCCTCGCAACGGGGCTACCGGCTCGAGGGTCGGGCCCGCCAGGTGACGTCGTCGGAGCTCGGCGACTGGGACCTGGTGATAGCCATGGACCGCCAGAACCTCGAGGATCTCGAGAGTCTGCCCGGAAGCGGGAGCGCCCACCTGCGGCTGTTCAGCGACTTTCTCCCACCAGGCTCCCCGGTCGACGTCCCGGACCCCTACTACGGCGGCCCCGAGGGGTTCGACCGGGTGATCGACCTCGTCGAGGAGGGCTGCGCCAACCTGCTCGACGAGCTCGTGAGGGAGAGCCCATGACGGAGAACAAGTGACGGGGAACAGGTGAACACGCGAGGGCTGCACTCCGCGGTCGAGCGTGGTCTTGCCGAGCGCGAGGGCGGCTCGCCTCGGGTGGTGGGCTCCCGGGGCGTCGGGGGTGGCTGTATCCATCGCGCCGAGCTGGTCGAGCTCGACGATGGCCGGACGCTCTTCGTCAAGTCGAACGCGCAGGCGCCGGGCGGGATGTTCGAGAGCGAAGCGAGGGGCCTCGCGGCGCTCGGCTCCGTCGGCGTGATCCGCGTGCCGGGCGACGCCTGGGTGGGCGAAGCCGGCCCGGTCCGCTTTCTGGCGATGGAAGCGATCGACCAGGGACGCGGTGGAGCCGGGTTCTCGCGGCGCTTCGGGCGCGCGTTGGCCCGGCAGCATCGGTCCGGCCTCGGAGAGAGCTTCGGTTTCGAGGGCGACAACTTCATCGGCGCGACGCCGCAGCCGAATCGCTGGACAGCCGACTGGGTGGAGTTCTTCGCCCAGCACCGGCTCGCCTTCCAGCTCGGTCTGGCGCGCCGCGCCGGCCTGTCGGATGGGTCGCTCGATCGGCTCGGCGACCGGTTGCTGGAGCGGCTGGGCGAGTGGCTCGATCTGCCCGAGGAGCGGCCCTGCCTGATTCACGGTGATCTGTGGAGCGGCAACTTCCTGGTCGATTCGGTCGGCGAGCCGGTGTTGGTCGATCCGGCGGTCTACTACGCTCACCGGGAGGCCGAGCTCGCCATGACCCGACTGTTCGGCGGCTTCGACGCCGGGTTCTACGACGCCTATGAGGAGGAGTGGCCGCTACCCCCCGAAACCGCGGAGCGCCAGCAGATCTACGCCCTCTACCACCTGCTCAATCACCTCAACCTCTTCGGCACCGGCTACCTGGGTCGCTGCCTCTCGACCCTGCGGGCACTGGTCGGATAGGGGCCGGCGATGAACCGGAGAACCATCCGCTTCGGATTGCTGGTCCTCGCGGCGATCGTCTACGCCGTACTCCAGTGGCAGGAGGGGCGCGAGCCGGAGCCGTCGCGGGCGGGGCGTGGCTCGGTGGAGGAGGCCTGGGCGAAGCGGGTCTCCGATGTGTGGGTCGAGGTCGAAGGTCGGGTCGACCGCGTGCTCCCCGACGACCGAAGCGGCTCGCGTCACCAGCGCTTCATCCTCGAGCTGTCCACGGGCCACACACTCCTCGTGGCCCACAACATCGATCTGGCCCAGAGAGTGCCGCTCGCCGTGGGCGACCGCGTGTCGGCCTATGGCGAGTACGAGTGGAACGAGCGGGGCGGGGTGCTGCACTGGACGCACCACGATCCACAGGGTCGCCATCCGGGTGGATGGATCCGGCACCGGGATCGGACCTACGACTGAGGCTTCGCCTTTCGGGCTCGCCTCTCGGCGTCGGGGGCCGGGCCGATCTCGGCGTGCTTGCGCTCGAGGCGCTGGCGCATCATCCGGACGATCTCCACGTGCTCGGCTGATTCGGCCAGGTTGGTGAACTGCCGCGGGTCGTTCTCCATGTCGTAGAGCTCGGCGGTGCCGTCGAGCCACGCCAGGTAGGCCCATCGTTCGGTGCGAAGGAGGTTGCCGCCGGATCGCATCGCGTGGATGTCGTCGTTGACCGTCGCGTCCGGATCCTCCAGAACCGGTAGCAGGCTCCGGCCCTGGACGTGACGCGGTACGTCGAGGTCGGCGAGCTCGGTCAGCGTCGGGTAGATGTCGACGAGCTGAGCCAGCGCATCGGTGGACGACGGGGCGATGCCCGGCCCGGCGAAGATCAGCGGCACCCGGATCGACTCCTCGTGCAGGCTTCCCTTACCCCACAGGTCGTGCTCGCCGAGGTGGTAGCCGTGGTCCGAGGTGAAGACGACGAAGGTCTCTTCGGTGAGTCCCTGTTCATCCAGCGTCCGGAGGATTCGCCCCACCTGGGCGTCCATGAAGGAGACGGCGGCGTAGTAGGCGGAGATCACGCGCCGCCTGCGCTCGTCGTCGGTCAGGCCGACGCCGTCGGCGTGGGTCGAGATGCCCAGCTCCGGGATGTCGTCCCAATCGTTCTCGACCCGCTCGGCGAGCGGCATCTCTTCGGGCGGGTAGGGAGCGAAGTACTCCTCGGGTGCCACCAGGGGTACGTGCGGGCGGACCAGGCCCACGGCGAGGAACAGGGGTTCCTCACGTGGCTGCCTGAGGATCTCGATCGCCTTGTCGGCGGCGAGGGCGTCGACCTGCTCCGCTCCGTTGCCGTCCGCGCGGATGATCGAAAAGACGTTGGCGAAGTACTGGTCGCGGCTGTAGAGGCGGCCCCACGGCTTCATCGCCTCCTTCTTCCCCGGAGTCAGCCATTCCGGGGCCTCGATGGAGTGCCGCTCGCTCCAGGAGGGCTCGTGGTCGATCCCGTGGCCGCCGGCGCGAATATCGGTCGGGATCTCCATGTGGAAGATCTTGCTGACCCGGGCGGTATGCCACCCCGCATCGCGAAAGAGCCCGGCGAGGGTCGGCCTGGACCCGAGGTGGCGCGAGAACAGCTTCGCCTCGCGGTTCGTCGTCACACCGATGGCCAGCGGGTACATCCCGGACATGATGGACGCGCGCGACGGAGCACAGCCGGGGAACTGCGAGTAGGCGCGGGTGAAGCGCACGCCGCGCGCCGCCAGGCTATCGATGGCCGGCGTCCGGCACAGGTCGTTGCCGTAGCAGCCGAGGGCGTGCGGCGCCAGATCGTCGGAGATCAGAAAGAGGACGTTGGGTCGAGGCCGGTCCGGGTCCGCGCAGCCGACCGCGAAAAGGAGCAGGAGCGCCAGCGGCACCCCCGACGCACGACCGCGCCGACGGACGCGGACGTTTCTGAGCCTTGCGAGTAGCTCGACCACGGGGCGAGCCTACCCGACACGGACGCCGGGCGCTCGCCGGCGAGGGGCGTCTAACCGCCCGAGGGGCCGACCGTCCCCACCTGGCGGTCGCCAGCACCACCATGAACCCGAGGGGCCGCACCACCTGGCTCGCTTCGCCGTTGGTCAGGTGCGTGAAGGCCGCGCCCACCATCAGACCGGCGAGCCCGAGGATCGCCCAACGGGCGGTCTTCGGGATCAGGATCCCGATGGCGCCCAGGCCCTCGAGAACGCCGGTCAGGGTCATGAACCAGGAGGGATATCCCCAGGACTCGAACATCGGCGCTGCGGCGCCGGTCAGCTCCCCACGGCGGCCAGTGCGAATCCTGCGGCCATCAGTACGCTGGCGACCCAACCTGTGATGGTTCGTCCAGTCGACATGTGCGCTCCTATTGGATCGGGAGGTCGATCCGGTACCGCTCGCCGGGTCCGGTCGCCATTGATACGGCTCGTGGGCTCCGCCAGTTTCTTGCCGGGTGCGAAACCAGCACCGAGAATGCTCGTAGATGAACGGTAGCAGCTCGCCGCGAGAAAGGGGGGAAGAATGAATCGATGGATGATCTCTGCGCTCATCGTCGTTGTCGCCACCGGCGTCGAGGCGGCGCCGGACAGGGTCGAGGCGCCCCCGGAGCGCGCCTACTCGGCGTTCTCGGAGGATCGGGCCAGGCGGTTCGATTTCTGGATCGGCGTCTGGGACGTCAACCTGCGCATGAAGCAGGCGGATCTCTCCTTCGCCGACACGATTCGCGCCCGGGCGAGCATCTACCGGATCCTGGGTGGGAAGGCGGTCCTGGAGCTCTGGGACTCGGGCCCGATCAAGGGCTACAGCTTGCGCTACTTCGATCCGTCCAGGGACAAGTGGGTCCTGTGGCTCTCGTGGCCGGGCCCGAACGCCGGCAGCGTTTCGAGCCTGGAGGGGGAGTTCCGGCACGGTCGAGGCAGCTTCCGCAACAGCTACACCAACGCGCAGGGCGAGGAGATCCAACAGCGCTACTCGTTCAACGACATCACTCCCTTCTCGCTGCGGTGGGACGATCTGTTCTCGAAGGACGGCGGGAAGACGTGGGCCAAGAACTGGCGCATGGAGTTCAACCGGGTCGCGGTCGATCCGGAGTGGCCGATCGACCGGTCGAGGGTGCCGACCTTCGTCGATGGCGGCCACTGCAACGCGGAGCCCTATCGCCCCTATGAGGTGCTGGCCGACTCATGGGTCGGCAAGGACTCACGACTCGATGCCTACAGAGTCCTGGACGGCTGCGCCGTTCTCGGCTTCCTTCGCTCCGGCGACCGGGAGGAGTTCCTCTTCGTCACCTACACGGGAGGGAGCGCTGGGTGGGAGGTCGACGTTCTCGACGACCGCGCCGAGAGCCCGTTGGTTCGCTACAGGAGCACGTCGAGCTGGTCGAGCCTCGAGGCCGACGGTGGACGGCTCGAGCTGTCGGTCGACGGCGACCGCCTGGAGTACCGCCGCGACGGTGTCGCGGTGAGTCTCGATCGGGCGCGGTGAAGCCGCGGAGGTCGCGGGACGATCCGGGCTAGCGGCGCAGCACCAGCGTTCCGGTGCGGCGCTCGCGCCCGCGCCGTGGGACCTCGAAGTGGGTGCCTTCGAAGATCCCGTCGACGAACTCGCCCCGAAACGTGAACCGTCGCCGCCTGCTCTCGTCGAGAACGGTCCCCTCGAGTTGCCCTTCGAGGCTGCCCTCGGCGACCCCGGTGTAGGTGCGGCGTCCGTCCCAGTCGAAGCGGAAGACGACGCTCCACCGGCCCTCGGAGAGCGGAGTCAGCGTGACGTCGAGCCGCTTCTTGCCCCGGTGATGGTTCGAGGTGTACTCGCCGTGAAGGCGTTGCTCCAGCTCCTCGGCGGAGGCCGGAGGCCCGGCCGCCAGGGTGAGGGCGATGGCTGTCAGCAGCGGCGCGATCGGACGCATGGGACTCCTCGCTCCCCGCTGTGAAACCGGAGAGCAAGATCTGTACCGGTGGGGGCACGCGGTCGACGGCGCCGCCTTCGACTGCGAATCACCCGCTGTCCCGTTACAATCGCTCGAACGATCCGAGCCAGTTGGTCCACCTGATTGTCGTGGGGAGGAGCGGAGCCATGTATTCGAAGCCGTCGAGAGTCGTCATCGTGTTCGCCCTGGTGCTGTTCGCGAGCTCGATCGCATTGCAGGCACAGGATGGGTTTTCGGTCGACATCGATGTCGAGTGCGACGATGCCGAGCTTCGCAGCCTGGTTCGGGGTTTCCTCAGTCGCGAGCTGCGAGACCTGGGAGACGTTCGCGTCGGCGAGGCGGGGACGCCCGACTACCGTGTCGAGGCGATCGCCACCAAGGCCGGGCAGCGAGGGTGGTTCATGTCGGTTGTGGTCGGTGCCCCGTTCGATGCCGCGGCTGCCGGTGTGGACGACGAGACGGCTTCGCGGATGGACGGGTACTCGAAGTCGATCGACCACAGCTTGAGTCGAGGTGACAGCTCCGAGGACCTGGGGCGTGAGATCGGGCTGATCGTGAGGAACTTCAACACCGAGGTGCTGAAGCCGATCCGCAAGGAGGCGAAAAAGAAGAAGTAGTTGGCGCACTGGAGAGAGGCATGAGACGACGGCTCGTTCGGGGGTTGCTCGCGGGCTCTCTTTTCGTTCCCATGGCGATCGGCTCGGTGCAGGAGCCAGGTCCTCCGGAGCTCGAGGCGCAGGTCGAAGCGGTCCGCTGCGCGGAGATCGCTTTCAGCCACTCCGCAGAGTCCGGAGACTGGGAGGCCTTCGAGCGTCTGATCCACCCGGAGGCCCGCTTCCTCCAGTCTCAGGGTGTCGGAGCTTCGGACATCGCGGCGAAGTGGCGCGCCACGTTTTCCGGATCGGAGCGTTCGATCCGCTGGCGTCCGCGCTCGGTCGAGATTCTGAAGCCGTGCGGGCTGGCGCTACAATCCTCCCGATGCGACACGCAGCGGTGGTTCTCGTAGCCCTCCTCGTCGCTGGAGCGGTCCACGGCCAGGCGCCGCAAGAGATCCACCCTCTCGAACCGCCCGACACGTTCTCGCCTCGAGGGACGATCGGGACCTTTCTCGACAGCTTCAATCAGGCCTGGGAGCTCTTCGACGCCGGAGACCCGCGCTTTCGAGAGCACTTCGCGATCGCTAAGCAGTGCATCGACGTCAGCGAGGTACCCCCGAACGTCGTCGACAGCGCTACCCAGGACGGGACGCTCCTGCTCAAGGAGGTCCTCGACCGAATCGAGGTCCCACCGCTGGCGGCGATTCCCGGCAGTGAGGAGGTCGCCGACCTCGGATTGACCCGCTGGACCATCCCGCACACCGAGATCGAGCTCATCCGTGTGAAGGAAGGACCCAGGGAGGGCGAGTTCCTGTTCTCGCCCGAGACGGTGGATCGAAGTCGGGAGTACTACGAGCGCGTTCGTGACCTGCCCTACCGGCCGGGAAAGTTCGGAGCCCACTACGACGAGTTGCGTTTCAGTGTGAAGTCCAGATTCCTCGCTCGGGTGGTGAGCGCGCTTCCCGCCTGGGCGAAGCACGAGTACAAGGGTCAGCTGATCTGGCAGTGGGTGATCCTCGGCGGCCTTGTCCTGCTGTCGGCCCTGCTGGTCGGCCTCTCCATCCTGGTCGGGCGCCGGCTCGGGGAGTCGGATCGGTCCGTGGCGGCATTCCTGGGCCCAATGGTGCCTCCTTTCGTTCTGATCGCGCTCCAGTGGGTCATTCCGCCCCTTGCTCCCTGGCCGGTCAAGCTCGGTGGCGCTGGCGTGCGAGCGATCGGTCTCTGTTTCCAGGCGGCCGCGTACATCGGTGTCGCCTGGCTGAGCGTCGTTCTGATCAACAAGATCGCCCTGCTGGTGATCCATGTTTCGGCCGCGTCGGAGCGGCCGCTCCACCAGCAGCTCATTCTGGTCTGCGCGAGGATGCTCTCTCTCGCCGTGATGGCCCTGGTCTTCTTCCTGGGTGGTCAGGCGCTCGGGATCCCGATGAGCGCGCTGGTCACCGGTCTGGGCGTCGGTGGCCTGGCGGTGGCTCTGTCGGCCCAGAGCACGCTGGAGAATCTGATCGGCGGCATCAACCTCTTCGCCGATCGCCCGGTGAAGATCGGAGAGTTCTGCCGCTTCGGCAACGAGCTCGGCATCGTCGAGGCGATCGGTCTGAGGTCGACGCGGATCCGGACACTCGGACGCTCCCTGGTCTCCATCCCCAACTCGTCGTTCGCCAAGATGGAGCTGGAGAACTTCACGCGGCGCGACCGCATGAGGTTGCGGACCCTGTTGCGGCTGGAGTACGGAACCGGTCCGTCCGAAGTCGAGGCGATGCTCGAGTCGTTGCGCGAGATGTTCGTCGCCGACGAGCGCGTCGCCGAGGAGCCGCGGCGGGTGCGCCTCGTCGACATCGGCGGCGACTCCCTCCAGGTCGAGATCAACGTCTACGTGCTGACGACGGATTGGGACGAGTTCCTGGCGATCCGCGAGGAGCTCTACCTGCGGGTGATGCGGATCATCGATGGACTCGGCCTGCGGCTGGTGCCTCCGACCGAGCGCCGCGAGGTCATCGAGGCGCTCGCTCCGGACGTCTCGGACGACTGAGGGTCGGTCACGGCCCGGCCCGGCGATTCACCTGCGGCCGAGGGCCTGCCCGATTCTCTCCGCCACCTGCTCGGTGATCGGCGGATCGATGTTGGCCAGCACGATCAGCACCAGCCCGTCCTCGGCGAGGATCTCGGCGGCCAGCCCCGGGCCGCCGCCGCCCAGCCCGATCTCGGTCACCGGTGAGGGATCGGCCTCGGCGTCCGGGTCGCTCGGCGGCGGCCCCGAGAGGAGAACCCAGCGGGTGTACGCGGTCGGTGTCAGCCGATGGTGGCTCAGCGCCTGCCAGAAGCTCCACAGGTCGCGGGCCGTCGAGTAGGTCTTCCCCCATGGCCCGCCGACGACCGGCTCCAGGTAGATGTTCTTGCGCAGCGTCTCCCCGCGCTCGCCGCTGCGGTCGAAGTAGGTGTATCCCACCGCCACATCCGGCACCGGCTCGTCGGTGGCGAAGAAGCCGGAGCCTGTCATGCCGGCTGGCGCCAGAACGTGCTCGACGGTGTACTCGAAGTATCCCTGGCCACTGACGGCCTCGATGATGGCGCCGAGCAGGGTGAAGCCGAAGTTCGAGTAGCGCCGATCGGTGCCGGGCTCGAACAGCAGGGGCTTGGGCCCCCAGATGTCGATGTAGTCCTGGTGGGTGCGCAGCGCCCCCATCGGTGTCGTGCCCCACTCCTCGGTGAAGTAGTCGGCCACGCCGGAAGCGTGGACGAAGAGCTGCCCGACGGTCACCGTCTCCCGGGCCTCGGCGTTCGGGTAGTCGGGCAGGTGCTGCCCGAGTGTGTCGTCGATGCCGAGCTTGCCGGCGGCGAGCAGCTGCGCGATAGCGACCCGAGTGAAGTCCTTGGTGATCGAGCCGATGTCGAAGCGGGTCTCGAGCGTGTTGGGGACGGCGAACTCGCGGTTGGCCATGCCGTACGCGCGCTCGAACCGGACCTCGCCGTTCTCACCGAGCAGCACGGCTCCGGAGAACCGGTCTTCGTCGGCCAGAGAGGACAGGTAGGCGTCGAGCACGGCCGACCTCGAGCTCCAGTCCTCCTCGGGGAAGGTGAGCTCTGGCAGCGGGTTCTCGCGGCCCGGTCCGCCACGCTCGACCTCGATTCCGCGAATGCGCTCGGGATCGTCCGGATTGAAGTCGAAGGTGAACCTCAACGGACCCTGGGCGCTGTCGCAGCCGAGAACGAGCGTGTGCGCTCCGGCGATCATCACCTCACGCGGCTCGAGTCGACCGAGCCGGTCGACCAGGCCCGGGAACTGCTCGCGCCAGCTGTCGCCGGAGTCCTCCCGGTGGGCCGCCCGAAAGGCCGCCATGATCTCGATATCACCGGAGTTGTGAGCTTCGACCCAGGCGAGGGCGATCTCTTCCATCCGGTGGCCGTCGGCCCTGGCGGGTGTCGATCCGAGGCCGGCGAGGAGCGCGATGGCCGCCGTCAGGGTGAGCAGTGCGCGCGTCTGGTCCTTCATTGGGTCCCCTCCGTTCGATCCGTGCCAACCCTATATCGTCCGGGGCTTCTGCAACCTCATCGTTCGCTGCTAGAGTCTCTCGTTTCCGCTCGTCGCGGATCGAGGCGCAGGGAGAATCGACATGCGAATCGTAGTGGCATTGGGAGGTAACGCTCTGCTGAGGCGTGGAGAGCCGATGACCCACGAGGCGCAGCGGTCGAACATCCGCATCGCCGCCACGGCGCTGGCACCGGTGGCGCGCGAGCACGAGCTGCTGCTCTCGCACGGGAACGGTCCCCAGGTCGGTCTGCTGGCGCTCCAGGCGGCCGCGTACCACGAGGTCGAGGAGTACCCGCTCGATGTTCTCGGCGCCCAGACCGAGGGGATGATCGGCTACATGATCGAGCAGGAGCTGGGGAACCTTCTGCCGGTCGAGGTCCCTTTCGCCACGATTCTGACCATGATCGAGGTCGATCCGGACGATCCGGCCTTCGACGACCCGACCAAGTTCGTCGGCCCGATCTATACGAAGGAAAGGGCCGACGAGCTCGCCGGGAAGAAGGGCTGGGCCTTTCGCAAGGACGGAGCGAGTTGGCGCCGGGTGGTGCCTTCGCCGGTGCCGAAGAGGATCTTCCAGCTACGACCGATCAAGTGGCTGCTCGAGCGGGGGACGGTGGTGATCTGTACCGGCGGTGGCGGTATCCCGACGATGTATCTCGGCGACGGGAGTGGACGTCTGGTGGGCGTCGAGGCGGTGATCGACAAGGACCTGGCCAGCGGGCTTCTCGCCCGGGAGGTCGGCGCGGACCTGTTCATCATGGCCACCGACGTCGACGGCGTCTATCTCGACTGGGGAACCCCTTCGCAGCGCCGGCTCTCGGTGGTGCGGCCCGACGAGATGGAGCGCTACGATTTCGCCGCCGGGTCGATGGGTCCGAAGGTCGCGGCGGCGTGCGACTTCGTGCGCCAGACCGGCAACCGGGCCGCGATCGGCAGCCTGGCGGATATCCGCGAGATCGTGGCCGGTCGCGCCGGCACGAACATCGCGGGCGGCTGAGCCGAGACGAAGGGGTCCCGGTCCTTCGGAGCCGCCCTTCAGAGGCGCCCTTCAGAGGCGCCCTTCAGAGGCGGATGTGGCTGGCCAGATCCTTGTGCTCGAAGATCATCGTCTCCTGGAGCGTCAGCCGCTGTCCGAAGCCGGCCTCCAGCGCCCGCCGGTACATCGCCCAGGCGATGCCGACGTCGACGTAGGAGAGACCGACGGCGTTGAAGTAGCAGCGCTCGTCGGCACTCTCGCGGCCCGGCTTCTCGCCGGCGACGACCTCGACCAGGTCGGCGTGGATGTCGGCGTCGCTGAGCTCGCCGTCCTTGTACATGCGGCTGAGCGTCTGGGTGCGATGCTTGACCGTCTCCCAGTCGTCACAGACGATCTTGTCGCACTGGTGAGCGACAGCGTACTCGTCCTCCCAGCCGCCGATATGGCTGTAGAAGGCGCCCGGCTTCATCCAGGCGGCCTGGAGCAGCGGTGCCTGGGCGCTGGTGCCGGTGACGATGATGTCGGCGCCGCCGACGGCCCGTTCGAGGTCGGTGGCCGTCCCCTCGATCGTCATGTCCGGGAAGAGCCTGGTCATCTCGGTGACGAACTGCGCCTCCTCGGGCTCGGTCTTCGCTCCGACCCGGCAGAGCTCGAGCGAGGGACGCACGGTCTTCATGGCGATGAGGTGCATCTTCGACTGTTCCCCGGAGCCGATGAAGCCGATGGTCCGGGCATCTTCGACGGCGAGATGCTTGGCGGCGAGGCCACCCATCGCTCCGACCCGCATGTTGGAGCACAGCGTGCCGTCCATGATCGCGATGGGGAATCCCGTCTCGATCTCGGAGAGAACGATGACGGCGGAGAGATTCTGCTTGCCGTAGCGAACGGGGTTCGGGGGAAAGACGGAGACCCACTTCATGCCGCAGACCTTGTCGGTCAGGAACGTCGCGGGTAGACAGTTGATCCGTTCCTGGGTCTCCTCGTTGAAGATCTGGACGATCTTCTCGGGGAAGAGGACGTCGTCGTCGCGGAACCGGAGCATCGAGTCCTCGGCCGCCTCCATCGCCAGATTGATGTCGAGACAGCCGGCTCGAAGGAGGTCTTCCTGGGAGAGGAACAGCGGTCGGATGGCGTGGTCGGTCATCGGGGCCCTTTCGTCGGATCGGTTCGGTCCAACGAGCACCATAGTGGGAACGACGCTCCACGCCACCGGCCGCGTGGCCGGTTCCTGTCCAGCCCGTCCGGGTGGGAGCCCGTCCCGGTGGGAGCCCGTCCCGGTGGGAGATCGGGCTAGTCGATGGCGACGGAGAGGATCACCGGGCTCCTGACCGAGTCCTCGTCGCGAATCGTGCCGTCGGGTTGCAGGCGGGCCACATGACTGTTGGCCAGGATGAGCAGCCGATCGCCGGCCAGGGCGCCCGTGGTCGGTTCATCGAGGGCCGGATGGTGGTGCGACAGGAGCGTCTCGACGGAGACCACCCGCCGACCCGGCTCGTCGAGCTCGATCGCGATCACCCGGCCCGGGTTGGTGACGTTCTGGATGCCGTAGAGACGGTTGCCGCGAGCGTAGAGGCCGTCGATCGCACCGAGAGTCTCCCGGGTGTCGTTGTCGAGGCGCGCCTGGATCTCACCGGTAGCCAGATCGATTCGGCCCACGCCGGTCGAGTGCGCGACGTAGAGAGCGCTCCCATCGGCGGATAGGGCGAGGCCGTTCGCACCCGGCAGGGCCGGCTCCGGCGGCCAGATCTCGAGCGCCGTCGCCTCCGGCCCTGCCCGTCGGATGTTGCCCGAGCCCGAGTCGGTGGCGTAGATCGTCCCGTCCGGCGCCACCGTGACGTCGTTGAGCTGCGCCGCCCCCTCGGCGGGCAGCCGGCGCTCTACCTCTCCGCTTTCGATATCGAAGGCGACGACGGCGCCGGTGCGGCGCTCCTCCGGGTTCTCGACCAGGGGCCCGATGTCGACCGCCAGCAGCTGCCCACGTTTCCTGTCGACGACCAGACCGAGGATCTGTCCGAGCCCCTCATCGGGACCGGCGAGCTGCCGTTGAGAGCCATCGCGCGACAGGACCAGGACCTCGTTCCGGTTCATGCTGCCCATGTAGAGCCGATCGGTGGCCTCGTCGTAGGCGATGCCCTCCGGAATCAGGTCGCGTCCATCGGCTTCGAAGGCCACCTCGGCCCCGATCACCTCCGGCAGCATCGACTCGAGCTTCGCGCGTGCAGCCTGGAACTCCTCCTCGTCCCAGATCGGCTCGAATCCGAAGTCCCGGACCGGCAGGAAACCGTGCCCGTGCCGGCCGACATCGGCCAGGCTCGCCGCGGCCTCGGTGGTCTTGCCGCAGCGGGCGAGAAAGAGCGCCTTGTAGAAGTGGACCGTCGCGTCTTCGGGACGGCGCTCGAGAAGGGCGTCGATGCCGGCGAGGCGCTGGGCGAGATCGGGACAGTCGCCTTCCTGCGCGCCGACAGAAGAAGAGATCAGAAGGAGTGCCGTCGCGAGGAGTGCGTGTCTCTTGCGCATGGACCTACTCTACGTGCGGAGCCCGCCAGAGTTGTGCGATACGGGCCTGAGGCGGCCGGCGTCTCTGCCGGCCGTTGGGTGGCCGATGGGAGAACGGCCTGCACGGAGGCCGGCCGCTTCAGACCGCGTCGCGGGTCGGGTGTCCTACTGCAGCACGTGGATGTTCTTCTCCGCGCAGATCCTCTTGAGCTCGTCCGGCCAGATGCTGACACTGACTTCGCCCAGGTGGGCCTTGCGAAGGAGCAGCATGTAGGTCCGCTCCTGGCCGATGCCGCCACCGATCGACAGCGGAATCTCGTCGTTCAGGATCGCCTGGTGGTAGGGCAGCTCGAGGTTGTCGAGCAGGTCCGCCATCTCGAGCTGGGCGCGGAGCGTCTCCTTGGTGACGCGGATGCCCATCGAGGTGAGCTCGTGGCGACGCTGGGTGACGTGGTTCCAGACCAGGATGTCGCCGTTCAGCCCATGCACCGGCTTGCCGGCGGCCGAGGTCGTCTCGGTGATCCAGTCGTCGTAGTCGGCGGCTCGCATCTCGTGCGGGTAGCCGTCGGCGAGCGGCCAGCCGATGCCGTAGATGAAGATCGCCGGGTGGTCCTGCAGCACCCGGGTTTCGCGCTGCTTTCGTGGCAGCTCGGGGTACATCTCGAGGATCTCTTCGGCGTGCAGGAAGGTGAGCTCGTCGGGCAGCGGCGGGAAGCGGTCGTCGACCAGGCCCGGGAAGTTCTCGAGCACGTGCGTCTCGGCCCCTTTGAGGACCTTCCAGATGCGCCTGACGATGTCGGTGAGAAAGTCGAGGTTGCGCTCCTCGGCCGTCATCACCCGCTCCCAGTCCCACTGGCCGACGTAGGCGCTGTGGTCGTGGTCGAGGAAGTAGTCCTTGCGCACCGCCCGCATGTCGGTGTTGATGCCTTCGCCGACGCCACAGCCGAACTGGGCCAGGGCCATGCGCTTCCACTTGGTGGCCGCCTGGACCACCTGCGCGGGGATGCGCGTTTCCAGTCCGAGACCGCAGGGAAAGGAGACGGGTGTGCGCGAGCCGTCCCGGTCGAGCATGTCGTTGACGCCGCTCGCCTCGGTGACGATGAGCGGAACGGTGACCATCGTCAGGTTGAGCTCGCGAGCCAGGTTGTCCTCGATGTAGCGCTTGGCCGCGTTGATCGCCCGCTGGGTCTCCATTCTGTCGAGCAGCGAGTCGTAGTTGTCGGGGAGGATCTTCGCGACCTCCTCGTAGGTTCCGATTCCGGGTCCAGCGAGATCGGCTCTCTTGTCGGTGTCGGTCATTGTGGCCTCCTGTTTCGATAGCTTGCCTGTCGAAAAACGCTAGCAGCGCGGTCGCCGCGTCGCGCCGTTCGGCGGGGTGGCCGCGCGGGCTCTCGACGGGTGGTGGCATCCTCGGCACTGGTGTGGAATGGGTGTTTGTGGCAAGATCTGAATTTCAGAGTCTCTGAGAATCCTCAATGAGCAAACGCAAGCCTAGCCGGTCACGAAGCCTCGTTCGCGAGCATCCGACGGAATACCAGTCGTCGAGGCGGGTCTCGGCGACCGACGCCGCGAGGAACTTCTCCGAGCTGATGAATCGCGTGCGTTACAGAGGCGAGTCGTTCATCGTCACCCGGGGCGGGCAGGAGGTGTGCGAGCTCAGGCCGGCGGTCGCGACGGCATTCACGGGAGCCGACCTCGTGACACTGTTACGCTCGCTCCCGGCGGTCGACGAGGAGTACCTGGACGCAGTCGAGGAGTGCCAGCGGAGCCAGCCCCCGATTCCGGAGTTCCAGTGGGAGCGCTGATCGACTCGAGCGTTCTCATCGCCGCGGAGCGTGGGTCTCTCGAGCTCGAGTCGGTGATGGAGAAGGCGGCCGATTCCGATATCGCGATAGCGGCGATCACCGCCTCGGAGCTCCTGCACGGAGTTCATCGGGCGTCCAGCGCGGCCCGGCGATCGCGCCGGGAGGCGTTCGTCGAGGGTCTGCTGGGGCGTCTCCCGGTACTCCCCTTCGACGTCCTGGCGGCTCGAGCCCACGCCCGTTTGTGGGCGCACCACGCGGCGCGGGGCGATGCGATCGGAAGCCACGATCTCCTCATCGCCGCGACGGCGATGAGCCGCGGCCTCGAGGTCGTCACCCGCGACGAACGGAGCTTCCCGAGAATCGAGGGCCTCTCCGTCGTTCGCTGGTAGCCCGTGCAGGCGGGCTCGCCGGTCGGCGGTGCGCCTACGTCCCGCGGATCGCCGCCAGCGCCGCGTCGAGCGCCTCGTCGGTCGGCACCTCGATGTCGGGCTCGAGGCCTTCGGCCTCCCAACCGAGCCCGGTGGCGGGGTCGTAGGTGCGGCCCTGGGGCAGGAACATCTCCAGCCCGTCGCCCACGGTGACGACGGAGCCCCAGTGTCCACCGCCCCCGGTGCGCTCGCCCACCTGGGTGATCCGATCGTTGATCTTGAGCCCGAAGGTGAACGACTCGGCGGCGGAGAAGGTGCCTCTACTGGTGAGGACGTAGACCGGCGTGTCGACGAAGGCACGGGTCGGCAGGCCTTCCTGGAGGGTCCAGCGTTCGGCCGGCTCGTCCCAGTCGCGCATCATCGTGCTGGCGAGGTGGGTCGGCTCCGCGAAAAGGAAGCCCGACAGGTAGCGAACCATGAACGGGCTGCCTCCCCGGTTCCGGCGCAGATCGAGGATGAGGGCCTCGGCTCCGGCCAGCGCCGTCATCGCTTCGTCGGCCGCCGACTTCGAGTCCGGATCACCCGAGAAGCTGCGCAGGTCGATGTAGGCGATGTCGCCGTCGAGTCTCTCGTAGCTCTGGAATCCGTGGCTTGCGCCGCCGCCGGTCGGCCGCGTTCTCCGGGCCGGTCGGTGATCCGAGGCGGTGTCGACCTCTCGAGCGGCTGGAGTCGCCGCCCCCCACACCCGCAGGTGCTTGTCGTTGCTGAGCTCGAAGAGGTAGTCCCCGACCGCCGCGGCGAAGGCGTCGAGCCGCTCATAGTCCTCGAAACGTCCCGCGGCCAGATCGCGAGCGATGGCGTCGGCGAACGCGGCTCCCTCGTCGGCGAAGACGTATCCCTGACGCAGCTGGATGGCGATCTCCCCGAGGATCTCGGCCCTCTCCTCGGCCGATACGGCCCTGGCGGGGACGGCGTCTCCGCGCTGGAACCTTCTGTTTCCAGGGGCGTCCTGGGCTCGCACCGTTGTCATGGCGCCCGTCGAGAGCAACAGCACCAGGATCGAGAGCTGGATCGTCGTTCGCATGAGGAAGCCTCGCCGAGAATGAGTCCGGTGGCTTGGGATCGCCGCTTCGTGAGAGTAGAACGCATGGGAGAGTCGCCGGTTCCCACCCCGCACGGACCTCGGCTGAGGGACCTCGGCTGGCGGACCTCGGCTGGCGGACCTCGTCGGAAAACGGAACGATTCGGACGTCGTGGCGCAGTCGACTACGCGGGGCCGAAGCTGGTGACTGTCGAGCCGGACGAAGCCGACGGTCAGCCCGCCGTCAGGGCACCGGGCCGAGATACCGGTCCAGCCAGGCCAGGATCTCCTTGATGTACTCGTTCCGCGGCGGGACGTGGTCCGCGTCGTAGAGTTTGAGCTCCTTGTCGGACTCCGGGACGCCCAGGCTCTCGTAGAGCGGTCGAATCGACACCTCGAGGGGGAGAATGGTGTCGTAGCGCCCGTTGATCATCAGCGTCGGGATACGGACGCGAGGAGCGTAGATGATCGGGTTCGCTTCCGGTCGGTGGGCGACATCCGCTTCGCCCCAGCTGACCGCGAGCCCTCCCGACAGCAACACACTGGCCTTGAACCGCTCTTCGATCGCGGTGACCAGCGCGCCCATGTTGGCGCCCCAGCTCATGCCGTAGTAGGCCACCCTGTCGACGTCGATGTCGTCCCGGCTCTCCAGGAAGTCGATCGAGCGGCTGACGTCCCGCACGAGTTGGGTCACGTAGTCGGTGTATCGGCGCGCTCCGTCGCCCTGGTGCATGGCGAACAGCGTCGGGTCCTGACGCTCGAAGGTCCCCTTGTAGACCGGGTAGAGCACCGCTCGACCACTCTGCATCAGAAAGGAGAGGAATAGCGGGACCTCCCAGTAGGCGTCGATGTCGGTACTCGACCCCTGGATGATGGATCCCGAGCCGGGAAAGTAGATGACCGTCTGGTACGGAGGGGTCGCGTTCCGGGGCAGGAACAGGTGGCCAACCAGGCGCTCTCCCCCGTAGGCGGCGTTGAAGCTGACCGACTCGCGGGTCCAGTGCTCCGGCTCGTCGGAGCGCGACTCGAGTCGCGCGTCGAGCGCGGTGCGGTCGTAGGCGAACCGCTCTCTGTAGACGGCGAAGATCTCGTCCGAGACGGGATCGACGTCGTTCGCCATCTTCGGGATGCTGGGCTCGATCGGGGCGCCGGCGTCGCCGGGGATTCCGTCCGAATCGGGATAGTGGGCGCAGCGGAAGCCGTTCTGGGGTGAGCGGTCCATCAGCGGGAGCTGGCTGGGAAACTCGGACATGTAGGTCGCGTCGCTCCAGGCGCCGCCGCGCACCACGGCGCCGAGCGGCGTCGAATTGAAGCACCACTCGCGAACGTTGCCGGCCATGTCGTGAGCGCCGAACGAGGTCGCACCCTCGAGGCTCCCGACGGCGACGGCGCCGCGCCCATCGAAGTTGCTGTACGGCGCGAAGCTCCGATAGCCGCCCAGCTGCGGAAACTCGATGAGCATCTCTCCCTCGCCTCTGGCCCGGCCCCAGTGGTGGACCGTTGGCAGCGCCTTGCCGGCGAACTCGGCGTAGGCGGCCGCCTCGTACCAGCTCACGCCGCCAACGGGATGGTCGCCTTCACCCTCGGGATAGGTGCCGGCCGTCCAGGTCGCGGGTCCCGGCCTCGCGGTCCGGTCGACGAGCAGGGACATGGCTTCCTCGAACGAGAGCGGCGTGCCCTCGTCTTCCAGTGGGTGCTTCCAGAGCTCGGGTCTTCGGTAGCCTCCCGCGTCGACGAACTCCTTGAACTGCCGGTTGGTGACCTCGTAGCGATCGATGTAGAAGTCGCCGAGCGGACCGACCGGCGATTCGAAGCCAGCGACCCGCAGCATGCCGGCCGGAGTGGAGTCCTCCCTGTCCAGGGTGCGGTCGACATGGTTGGCCGAGAGCAGCTCCGTCCCGCCGGTGATGGCCCAGGTCGTCGCGACCGCGGTCGTCGGCTCGTAGCCGGCCTTTTCGAAGCGCCATCGCATCACTCCGACCGGCAGCCGGACGCCTTCGATCGGCGTGATGCCTATCGAGGTCCACTCGTCCTCGGGCGAGTCGTATCGCCTGACCGACACCTCGGCCCCTGCCGGCTCGGATGTCACTCTGACCTGCCGGGAGCAGCGGGCGATGAGCTCCCGCAGGTGCGGGTCGTTCGGGATCGCGCGTTCGGCTTCCACGGCCAGCTCGTAGGCGTCGGTGTGATCACCGAAGCTCGCTTCGATGAGGCGCTCGATCTCCGGCAGAGCCACGGTGCGGGCCCACTCTCGCTCGGCGGCGCCGCGTCGGTAGATGAAGAGACCGACGATTCCGGCGGTGACCAGCAGAAGTGCCGGGACCATGACGGCCGGCCGACGGAGCAGGGGACCGAGCCCCGTGTGGCGCGAGAGGTACTTGTCTCGGCTCGCCCGCAGCGCAATTCCGAGATTTTCGGCTGAGCTGTAGCGCCTCTCTGGATCCTTGGCCAGACAGCGATCGAGGATGCGTTGCAGGTCCGGCGGCAGGCCGGGGTGGAGCTTGCGCAGCTCTTCCGGAACGTCGTGCAGGATGGCCGCGATACTCGATGCCACCGAGTCGCGGCGGAAGGGATTGACGCCGGTCAGCATCTCGTAGAAGAGCGCCCCGAGAGAGAAGACGTCCGACTGCGGCCCGACAGGCTTGCCCTCCGCCTGCTCGGGCGACATGTATCCGGCCGTTCCCATCACCGCACCGAGAGCCGTCGGACTCGCCGTCTGGGTCGGTGCGTCGTCGTCGATATCGTCAGAGCTCTCGAGCAGCTTCGCCAGGCCGAGATCGAGCACCTTGGCGATGCCGTCCTCCGAGACCATGACGTTGGCGGGCTTGATGTCGCGATGGACGATGCCTCGTGCGTGAGCGGCCGCCATGGCGTCGGCGATCGGCAGGGCGAGGTCGTAGAACGCCTCGGGCTCGAAGCCTCCTTCGGGGATCTCCTCGCCGAGACTCCGGCCGACGACCCGCTCCATGATCAGACAGCGTTGCGCTCCGGCCTGCTCGACGCTGTAGATGGCGACGATGTTGGGGTGGTTCAGGGCGGCGAGGGTCTCCGCCTCACGCTGGAATCGGGCCAGGCGCTCGGAATCTTGCGAGAGCCCTTCGGGCAGGATCTTCAGCGCCACCTCGCGCTTGAGGCGGGTGTCCTTTGCCAGGTAGACGGCTCCCATGCCGCCCTCGCCGAGCTTGGCGACGATCCGGAAGTGGGCAAAGGTCTGTCCGATCAATCTATCGGTCCATTGTACCGGGTGTATGATCGGCGCCCTCTCGGCGGGGACGAACCTGATCGGCGAATTGTGACCTGGGCCTGGATCGGAGCGCTCGCCATCGGGATCTCGCTCGGGCTGCTGGGCTCGGGCGGTTCGATCGTCACGGTTCCGGTTCTCGTCTATCTCGTCGGTCAGGACGAGAAGGTGGCGATCGCCGGATCGCTGTTCATCGTCGGTACCATCGCGGCCGCCGGCGGCTTTCAGTTCGCCCTGCGTCGTGGGGTCGACTGGCGCAGCGTCCTGCTCTTCGGACTCCCCGGCATGATCGGTACCTATGGCGGAGCCTGGCTCGGGGGACGCGTGTCGGGAACGTTGCAGCTGGCCGTCTTTGCCGGTGTAATGTTCGTCGCCGCGGCGCTGATGTTCCGTCCGCCGGTGCGCGGTCGCGGGGACAGTGAGCGGCGGGGGAGCTGGAAGGTCGCTCTCGACGGCCTGGTGGTCGGCGTCCTGACCGGATTCGTCGGCGTCGGCGGGGGATTCCTGATCGTCCCGGCCCTGGTGCTTCTCGGCGGGCTGCCGATGCATCTGGCGATCGGTACCAGTCTGGTGATCATCGCGCTCAAGTCCTACAGCGGATTCGCCAAGTACCTCGATGTGCTCGCCGGGCTCGATCTCTCGCTCGACTGGACGGTACTGCTCGCGGTGAGCGCGGTCGGCATTCTCGGCAGCTTCGCCGGAAGACGGCTGGGATCGAAGGTGCCCCAGGCTCGCCTGCGCCAGCTCTTCGCGGTTTTTCTGGTGCTGATCGGCGTCCTGATTCTCTGGCAGAGCCTGCCCGAGCTTTTCTGATCCGGGTGTAATACCGCGTCGGGTGTGCTGTTGATGTTCGGCGACGGCGCGTGAGCGCGCTGCCCGTTCGGAGATCCGCCACCTTCCCGGGGCGGCGATGGACTCATCGCCGCCCCGTGTCCTTGGTGCGCCAGGCATGGCGCGCAGCGCCATGATCTGGCGCTGGGTAACCGGCGAGCGAAAGCGGACCGGGAAGTGACTTGGGGGTGCGAGTCCCCTGGAGGCCTTGATGGCGGGAACTCCTAGCCGAACAGCAACCGCTTCGTCGGGAGGCGCGGTGGGAAGGCAGCTGGAGGCAAAGCCCCGGCCCGAGTCACACGAACCGCATAAGAGGCGTCCGTGGGGTGGGCGAGGGGGCCAAGAAACCCGAAGCCCGATGCCATCCGGACCGTTCGGGCGTAGATGCGGCGGGTGTATGGGGCGAAGGTCACGCGTCTTACCCTGGGAGGTCTGCTCGTCTGCCGAGAGGCTAGCGGGGCCGCGCGGTGTCGCGAGGGGTGGGCAGAAGTCAGCCGAGGCCATAGTAGGCCGCACAGGGCGACGAAGGGCCGAACACGAGGGAGTCGAGCTCGTGACGTTGCGTTCGACGGACGCAGGAGGCGCAGGAACGAGGGCTGAGAGGCCCGAGCGCTCCCGTGAGGTAGGCGGCGGAACCGCCGAGGTAGCGGGAAGTGAGCGTCAAACGTCTGCGGCACGCAACGTCGGGACGAGCGAGGGGACTCCGGGACTCTTAGAGGAGGTGCTGTGCCGTGAGAACGTGATGGCAGCGTATCGCCGCGTGGTGTCGAACGGTGGGGCAGCGGGTGTCGACGGGATGCGTGTCGAGGATCTGATGCCGTACTGCCGCGAGCACTGGGCGGCGATCCGGGAGGAGCTGTACAGGGGGACGTATCGACCCCAGCCTGTGCGACGGGTATCGATCCCGAAGCCGGGCGGGGGTGAACGTCTCCTGGGTATCCCCACGGTGCTGGACGAATGGATCCGCCGCAAGCTGCGCGTCATCTACTGGCGCCAGTGGAAGCGACCCAAGACCCGGTACCGAGAGCTCAGGCGCCGCGGGATCGATCCCGCGCGCGCTCGTGTCTCGGCGGGCAACGGTCGTGGACCGTGGTGGAATGCTGGCGATCGCCACATGAACCACGCGGTACCGACCCAGACCCTCCGCCGGATCGGACTCGTGAGCGTCCTCGACGAGCATCGGAGACTCCAGGGCCTCTCGTGAACCGCCGTGTACGGAACCGTATGCACGGTGGTGTGGAAGCCGGGGGCGGGTGACCGCCCTCCGGCTACCCGATCGACCAGGCGGCCCCGCCTAGCGGCGTCGACGTGTCTGCTACCCTCTGGCGCACGGTCTCCACCGGAGCGTCCCCTCGATGCCTTGGCACAGAAAGCTGCACTGGCGAATCATCATCGGCCTGGTCCTGGGCGTCGCCTATGGTGTTCTGGCGGCGGCGATGGGCTGGGTCCGGTTCACCGAGGACTGGATCGCTCCCTTCGGGACCATCTTCCTGAACTCGCTCAAGCTGATCGGTGTGCCGCTGGTTCTCGGGTCGCTGATCACCGGCGTGGCGTCGCTGTCGGACATCCGCAAGCTGTCGCGCATCGGCGGGCGCACGATCGCCATCTATGTTGGGACCACCGCGGTCGCGGTGACCATCGGTCTTCTGGCGGTGAACCTGATCCGTCCGGGGGACCGCGTTCCGGACGCGGTGAAGGCCGATCTGCAGGCGACCTATTCGGCGGAGGTGGAGAAACGGGACAGCGACGCGCAGTCGACGCGTGAGCGCGGCCCGCTGCAGATGTTCGTCGACATGGTCCCGGACAACTTCTTCGCCTCGGCGTCGAACAACCGCAACATGCTGCAGGTCGTGATCATCTCGATCTGTATAGGGATCGGGCTCATCCAGCTGCCGGAGGAGAAGGCGAAGCCCCTCATCGACGTTTTCGACAGCCTCGCGCAGGTGGTGATCCGACTGGTCGATCTGATCATGAAGATGGCGCCGATCGGTGTCTTCTCGCTCATCGCCGGGACCATCACCTCGGTCACCGGCGACGATCCCTCGCAGGTGACGCAGCTGCTCGGGGCGATGGGTCTCTACATGCTCGTCGTCATCGGCGGCCTGATCACGCACATGCTCTTCACCTACGGGGCGCTGCTGAAGTTCCTCACCCCGCTGAGTTTCAAGACCTTCTACCAGGGCATCGCGCCGGCACAGCTGGTGGCGTTCTCGACCAGCTCGAGCGGCGCGACGCTGCCGGTGACGATGGAGCGGACCGAGGAGCGCCTCGGCGTTTCCGAGGAGGTGTCGTCGTTCGTCCTGCCCCTGGGAGCGACCATCAACATGGATGGCACGGCGCTCTACCAGGCGGTGGCGGCCGTGTTCATCGCCCAGAGCATGGGCATGAGTCTCGGCCTGGGCGCACAGCTCACCATCATCCTGACGGCGGTGATGGCCTCCATCGGGACGCCGGCGGTGCCCGGAGCCGGCATCATCATGTTGGTCATCATTCTCGAGTCGGTGGGTGTTCCCGCAGCCGGGATCGCGCTGATCCTGGGCGTCGATCGGCTACTCGACATGCTGCGGACGATGACCAACGTCACCGGCGACGCGACGGTGGCGACGGTGGTGGCCGCCGCCGAGGGCCAGTTGGGCGAGCCGAACCTGAGCGAGGAAGACGACCGCCTGGTCACGCATCGCTGAGGTCGCAACCAGGGCTCGTCCGTCGACGAAGATCCCGGCAGGAGGCTCTCCTTTCCTTCATGCCATTCGTCGCGCGACCGACTGTCTTCGCAACCGCCAGCACCGGACACACCGGAGGCCGGCCTCCCGGCCCGGCCGAAAGCCCGAGAGGGTCCGAGGAGGGATGAACGATGCGCTCGCTCGTCTGGTTTCGAAGCGACCTTCGGGTGGACGACAACCCGGCACTTCGCGCTGCGTCCGTGGTCGCCGAGCGAGGTGTCGTCGCCCTCTACCTGGTGTCACGCGACCAGTGGGGGGCCCACGACTGGGGTGCGGCGAAGGTCGACTTCGTTCTGCGCAGCGTCGAGAGCCTCGAGCGGGAGCTGGAGCGTCTCGGTATTCCTCTGGTCGTGCTCGACGCGAGCGACTTCGAGGCCGCTCCGGGCCAGGTCGCGGAGGCCGTCGCGTCCCTCGAGGCGGATGCGGTCTTCGCGAACCGCGAGTACGAGGTCAACGAGCGTGCTCGCGACCGGCGAGTCGAGGCCCGGCTGCGTGGGCTGGGCTGTCCGATCCGCTGGTTCGAAGATCAGACGATCGTGCCGCCGGCCAGGCCCAGAACTCGGGGCGGGGGTTTCTACACGGTGTTCACGCCCTTCCGGCGCGCCTGGCTGCGTGAGCTCGAGGAGAGCGAGCTGTGGCTCGCCGAGAGCCCACCGCGCCCCCAGAGCGAGAGGCCTCGGATCCCCGCCGCGCTCGAGTCGGCCGGTTGTGGACGTGCGGAAGGAGCGGAGCATCTCGCCGCGGACTTCCCAGCCGGAGAGCGTGAAGCGCTGAGGCGACTCACGGCGTTCGCGGACGAGCGACTTCCCGGCTACCACGCGGGCCGGGATCTCGCCGGTGAGGAGGCGACGAGTCGACTGAGTCCCTACCTCGCCGTCGGCTCGTTGTCGATCCGCCGCTGTCTCGAGGCGGCGCTTGCCGCCAACGAGGGCCGGCTGACGGGGGGCGAGCCCGGACCGGACACCTGGATCAAGGAGCTCGCCTGGAGGGAGTTCTATCGGCACGTCCTCGTCGGCTACCCGCGGGTCTCCCGGGGCCGGGCCTTCCGGGAGGCGACCGAGGCGGTCGCCTGGCGTGACGACCCGGAGGGGTTCGAGGCCTGGCGCTCGGGCCGGACCGGGTTCCCGTTCGTCGACGCGGGAATGCGGCAGCTCGCCGCCACCGGCTGGATGCACAACCGGCTCCGCATGGTCACTGCGATGTTCCTGACCAAGAACCTGCTGATCGACTGGCGGGCCGGCGAGCGGCATTTCAACCGACACCTGATCGACGCCGATCTCGCCAACAACAATGGCGGATGGCAGTGGTCGGCCTCGACCGGGACGGATTCGGCACCCTACTTCCGGATCTTCAATCCCTGGCGGCAGGGGCAACGCTACGACCCGGAGGCCCGTTTCGTGCGGCGCTGGATACCCGAGCTGGCGGATCTGCCGGCCCGCGTCGTCCATTCGCCGAAGCGACTCGCATCGGTGCGCGACGACCTCGGGTATCCGCCGGAGATCGTCGATCTCGGAGTGTCGAGAGGGCGCGCGATCGCGTCGTTCGCGGCGCTCGGCGAGTCGACCTGAACGTGGGCGGCCGCCCCGCTCAGACGTGGTTGCGGAGCATCAGCTCGGCCGGGTAGGGAGCGAGATAGGTCTGGCGGTCGATCCAGTCGTGGGTCGGGTTTCGTCGCAGATGATGGCGCAGCAACGTGATCGGGACGACCAGGGGCACCCGGCCGCGGCGGTAGTCGTCGATGACCTCGACCAGCTCCCGCTTGTCCCCGGAATCGAGTCGCTGCTTGACGTACCCCATCACGTGGTGGAGCACGTTGGTGTGGCGACGGCGCTTGGCGACGGTGGCGAGGATCGTCATGAACCCCCGACCGTACTCCTCGAGCACGTCCGTCAGGGGCCGATCGGCGGCGGTCGCCACGAGACGTCCGAGCTGGCGCTGTCCCTTCGGAGAGTGGGCCATCAAGCTCAGCTTGTTGTCGGCCTGGAAGCGGACGAGCTTCGCCAGCGACGGGTCCGCCAGCAGCTCGTTCCAGCGACGGAAGGCGAAGATCCTCTCGATGAAGTTCTCGCGCAGATGGGGGTCGTTCAGACGCCCCTCGTCCTCGACGGGAAGCAGCGGTAGGGCCTCCATCAGGCAGCGGGCGAAGAGCCCTCTGCCGTTGCGGGCCGGAACCATGTTGCGGTCGTAGACCTTGACGCGGAACGGGCCACAGCTCGGTGAGTCCTTCTTGAGGACGAATCCATGGAGGTCGAGCGCGCGGAGCTCTTCGACGCGGGCCTCCGACCAGGCGTTCATCGAGTCGGTGTGGTCCGATTCCGATTTCGGTGCCACCAATCGCGGCTCGCGCCAGTCACCGATCAGCCGGAGGTTCTCCCTCGGCACTCCCATGCCGACCTCGACCTCCGGACAGACCTCCACCCAGTCGATCCAGCGGCCGAGTGTCCCGACCAGGAAGTCGTTGCGCGTATGGCCGCCGTTGAAGCGGACCTCCTCGCCCAGAAGGCACGAGCTGATGCCGAGCCGAGCTCTCGGGACGTTGTTGCCGTTCTCGCTCATCGAAGTGAACTGGCCGGGGCGTCATCCTCCCTACCGGGGAGAGGAGTCGAGTCGACGACGACCCGACCGCCAGTTGTTTCGTATAGGAAGGTGTATCGGATGATGCGACTCCTTCTGACGATCGGGTGTCTGACGCTGGTGATCTCCGGCGCTCCACGAGCGGAGGCCGGTGAGTGGCCTGTGTCGACCCCCGCCGCGGAGGGTCTGGACGCGGCCCGGCTGGAGCGTCTGGTGGCAACGCTCGAGGCCGGGCGGGAGTATCCCGACCTCCACAGCCTCCTGGTGGTCAGGAACGGACGACTGGTGCTCGAGGCCTACTTCGATGGGTGGAGCGCCGATCGACTGCACACGCTCCAGTCGGTCTCGAAGAGCTTCACCTCGGCCCTGGTCGGTATCGCCATCGACCGCGGAGCGATCGAAGGGGTGGAGGAAACGGTCGTCGACTTCTTCCCGCAGTGGCTGCCGTCCCCGTCCGGCGAGGCGACCGGGGAGACGCTACGACACCTCGACGAGCGCAAGAGGGCGATCACGATCGAAGACCTCCTCACCATGCGCAGTGGAACCGACTATCACGAGCGCGGTGCCGACTCGCCGCATTCGCAGCTCAATCGCCGGGCCAGCGGCTGGGATCGCTTCTACCTCGACCGGCCGATGATCGCCGATCCGGGGTCGACCTTCCAGTACGACAGCGGCGGCGTCATCCTGCTCTCGAGCCTGCTCGAGCGGCGCACCGGACTCCACGCTGACGCGTTCGCCGAGAGGTATCTGTTCGGGCCCCTGGGAATCACCGAAGTCGACTGGTACCGCAACCGCGAGGGGCATCCCCACACCGGCGGGGGCCTCGAGCTCGAGCCGCGGGACATGGCGAAGTTCGGCCAGCTCTACCTGCAGGACGGGCTCTGGGAAGGTCGTCAGGTGGTGAGCGCCGACTGGGTCGCCGTATCGACGCGGAGTCACGTCGAGCGCTCGCGTGGACACAACATCGGCTATGGCTACCTGTGGTGGATCCACGAGCCGGATCCCGACGGCGAGGGCGTCGAGCCGATCTACGCCGCCCAGGGCTTTCGCGGCCAGTACATCTTCGTCGTTCCCGAGCACGCGATGGTCGTCGTGGTGACCGGAGGGACGAGCAGTTTCGCCGACGAGATTCGTCCGATCGACATGCTCTACCGGGAGATCCTCCCCAGCGTGCGACGGTAAGATCGCCGCATGCGACGACGACTCCTCCCGATGGTCACTGCGCTCGCCGCGCTGGCCGGCGCCGCCGGTGCGCACGACATGTTCCTCATCGTTCCGGATCACGATGTTCCGGCAAACGCCGAGATCGAGGTTTCGCTCTACAACGGCACGTTCGACAAGAGCGAGAACACGATCGACCGAGATCGCATGATCGACGTCTCCGTCG
The DNA here is from genome assembly GCA_965223875.1 of Candidatus Multivoradales bacterium. GTDB lineage: Bacteria > Acidobacteriota > Thermoanaerobaculia > Multivoradales > JAHEKO01 > CBDCXS01. Next base: position 3,198,197 of record OZ245024.1, read on the forward strand.
TCGACGGCTCGGGCGCCGTCAGCCATCCATCGACGAATCGGTGGGCCGACGAAGAGGCGACGAGCGTCGTGACGATCTCCACCGGGCCGGCCGGCACGCTGCTTCTCGGTGTGTCGACCAGGGCGCGAATGATCGAGCTGTCGGCCGAGGACTTCAACGAGTACCTGCGTCACGACGGAGTTCTCGACGTGCTCGAGGCGAGAGAGCGCGACGGAGTCCTCGGAAGGGCGGCCAACGAACGCTACTCGAAGCACGTCAAGACCCTTCTTCGCGTCGGCGGCGAGACCAGCGACACCTGGAAGCACCGCCTCGGATACCCGGTCGAGTTCGTGCCTCTGGTCGACCCCGCGGCGCTCGGCGTCGGCGACCGGATGGAGGCGATGGCTCTCGTCGATGGGGAGCCTCTGGCTGGTCAGCTCGTCTACGCGAGCTACGCGGGGTTCCATGCCCACGGCGACGACGGCTCGCACCAGGAGGCGGTCGAGACCCGCTCCGACGACGAGGGCGTCGTCAGCTTCGAGATCACGCGCTCCGGGCGTTGGTACCTGCGCATGATCCATATGGTCCCGTCGAGCGAGGAGAGCGTCGACTACGTCTCGAACTGGGCCACGCTGACCTTCGAGATCGGCTGAGAATCGACCCTCCGGACAGCTGGCGAGGTGTTGGTTTCGTGCCGCGGCATGTGGTACGAACGCGGGTGAGATGTGCTCGATTCTCGGCATCTTCGACATCCACGAGGACCCGCGACGCATGCGGCGCCTGGCGCTCGACCGTTCGAAGCTCCAGCGCCACCGGGGCCCCGACTGGAGTGGTGTTTTCGCCTGCGACCGGGCGGTGATGGCGCACGAGCGGTTGGCCATCGTCGACATCGAGCACGGCGCCCAACCGCTCTCGAGCGCCGACGGGCGCCTGGTGCTGGCCGTCAACGGCGAGATCTACAACCACCGCCAGCTCGAGGACGGTCTGGTCGAGCCCTGGGACTTCCAGACGCGGTCGGACTGCGAGGTCATTCTGCCTCTGTGGAGAGAGCGCGGCGCCGATCTTCTGAACGATCTCAACGGGATCTTCGCCTTCGCGCTCTACGATCGCGAGGCCGATCGCTACGTTGTCGCTCGCGATCCGATCGGAGTCATGCCGCTCTACACGGGGCGCGACGAGCACGGCCAGTTCTTCGTCGCCTCGGAGCTCAAGGCGCTGGCCGGTGTCTGCCGGACCATCGAGGAGTTCCCGCCGGGGCACTATCTGGACAGCGAGGTGGGCGAGCCGCGGCGCTACTACCAGCCGGCCTGGCGGCAGTACGAAGCGGTCGAGGGTCGCGAGCCCGACACCGGCACGCTGCGCGCCGCGCTCGAGGCGGCGGTCGAGCGCCAGCTGATGTGCGACGTGCCCTACGGAGTGCTTCTCTCCGGTGGCCTCGACTCGTCGATTCTCACCGCCGTCGCGCACGAGTTCTACCGCCTCAGGGTGGAAGACGACAGCCGCTCCGAGGCGTGGTGGCCCCAGCTCCATTCGTTCGCCATCGGACTGGAGGGCTCACCCGACATCTCCGCGGCTCGAACGGCGGCGGAGGCGGTCGGTACCATCCACCACGAGTTCCGCTACACCGTTGAGGAGGGCCTCGACGCGCTGGCCGATGTCATCCACCACATCGAGACCTTCGACGTGACGACGGTGCGGGCGTCGACGCCGATGTACCTGCTGGCGCGTCGCATCAAGGCGATGGGAATCAAGATGGTGCTGTCGGGCGAGGGCAGCGACGAGATCTTCGGCGGCTATCTCTATTTCCACAAGGCGCCCGACGCTCGCCAGTTCCACGAGGAGACGGTTCGCAAGCTCGATCAGCTTCATCTCTACGACTGCCTGCGAGCCAACAAGTCTCTCGCCGCCTGGGGGATCGAGGGCCGGGTTCCGTTCCTGGATCGTGAGTTCCTCGACGTCGCCATGGGCTTCGACGCCTGCCACAAGATGTGCGGAGCCGGTCGTATGGAGAAGCATGTCCTGCGCCAGGCCTTTGCCGGTGCTCTCCCGGAAGAGATCCTCTGGCGCCAGAAGGAGCAGTTCTCGGACGGCGTCGGCTACTCGTGGATCGACTCGCTGAGAGAGCTCGCGGAGCGCGAGGTGAGTGACCGGCAGCTCGAGCGAGCCGGGTTCCGGTTCCCGCTCAACCCGCCGGCGAGCAAGGAGGCCTACCTCTACCGGTCGATCTTCGAGTCACACTTCCCGGGTGACGAGGCGGCGTCCTGCGTACCCGCCGCGAAAAGCATCGCCTGCAGCACGCCGGCGGCCCTCGCCTGGGACGCGTCGTTCGCCGATCAGGCCGATCCCTCCGGCCGGGCGGTACGAGACGTCCACGCGGAGGCCTGGGAATGACGCTGGCGGGGATGGGCAGTGGCGCGATCGAGGCGCGTCCGGAGGACCAGATGCGGCTGCTGCGTCGCCTGGCCCGGGCGCTTCACACCTACGGGTCGCCCTCCCATCGTGTCGAGGAGGCGCTCAATCTCGTGGCCTCGGCCCTCGACGTCGAGGCCCAGTTTCTGGTCACGCCGACCTCGATCGTGGCTTCGGTCGGAGCCGAGGGCTCGGCCCTGGTCTTCATGGAGAGGGTCGAACCGGGTGAGAACGACCTCGAGAAACTGACGCTACTCAACGAGGTGATCCGTCGACTGCTCGCGGGCGACCTCGAAGGCGTCGACGCCATCGCCGAGATCGACGGCATCGTGGAGGCACCGTCGCGCTACGGGAGGCTTCTCACGGTACTCGCCGTGGCGGTCGCGTCGGGCGGCGCCTCGGTGCTGTTCGGAGGCCAGCTCCCGGAGGTGTTGCTGAGCGCCGGGCTGGGTGCGCTGATCGGAGTTCTGGCGGTGCTCGTCTCACCCAGCCAGCGGTTGACCAGCGTCTTTCCGGCCATGGCGGCGCTGGTCGCCGCCGCCGTTCCGCGGATAGCTCTGCCCTATCTGGAGCACCAGCCGTTCATCCCGACCCTTGCCGCCCTCATCGTTCTGATCCCCGGTCTTTCGCTGACCCTGGCGATCAACGAGCTGGCCTACCGGCATATGGTCAGTGGCACCGCCCGGCTGACGGCCGCGATCGTCACCTTTCTGCAGATCGGGCTCGGCGTCGCTGTCGGCTCGAAGCTCGCGGCGCCGCTCGCCCGAGGGCTCGAAGGCCGGGTCCCGGCGCCTCCCGACTGGCCGTGGCTCCTGCTGGCGATCGGTGTCACCGCTCCCGCCTTCGTGGTGCTGTTCCGTGCCCGACCGAGGGATCTGCCGGCGATTCTCTCGGCGGCATTCATCGCCTTCTCGGTGTCGCGGTTCGCCAGCTCGCAGTTCGGCCCCGAGATCGGTGCCGCGCTGGGCGCGCTGGCGGTCGGCGTCTACAGCAACCTTCTGGCGCGCTGGAGGCGTAAACCGGCGGCCATTCCGCTGCTGCCGGGTCTGCTGCTTCTGGTGCCCGGAAGCATCGGGTTCCGCTCGATGCACTCGCTCATCGAGCGCGATGTGCTCACCGGCATCGAGGCCGGATTCACCATGGTCCTGACCGCCGTCTCGCTCGTCACCGGCCTCTTCCTGGCCAACCTGCTGAGACCGCGGCGCCAGCTCTAGTGGCGCCGGTCGCTTAAGGGACGTGCTCGCCGGCCCGCTTGGCGCTGAGCCGAGGGAGATGCCATCATCGGCGTCGCAATGACCCTCGACTTCGCGCGGGCGCACGCGACTCTTCTCCTCGAGCTCAGCGGTGTGTTGGCCGCCCTCGCCGTGGTGATCCTGATCGGCGGTCTGCTACTGGCGCGGTTCGACCGCTTGCCGATGCGCGATGCGCTCTACTTCGCCTTCATCACCGCGATGACGGTCGGGTTCGGCGATCTGGCGCCGCGCTCGGGCATGGCTCGGCTGGTGACCATCGTGCTCGCCTTCATCGGCCTGCTGCTGTTCGGCATTCTGGTCGCGGTCTCGGTGCACGCGATCGAGGCGGCCCTCGTTGCCTAGCATGGACGACGAGACCGCGATCGGCGGCGCCGATGGCCGCTTCCCCGAGACGCGACGCTCGCTTCTCGTCTCGGCGCGTTCGTCCGACCGTTCCGTCCGGCGTAGCGCGTACGAGACCTTGATCACCGGCTACTGGAAGCCGATCTACAAACACCTTCGAGTGCGCTGGAGTCGCTCGAACGAGGACGCCAAGGACCTGACCCAGGAGTTCCTCGTCATGGCGGTCGACAAGGAGATTCTCTCCGGATACGACGACCGGATGGCCCGCTTGCGCACCTACCTGCGCACCTGCGTCGACCGGTTCGTTCAGAACCAGGATCGCGACGCCGCGCGGCTGAAGCGGGGTGGTGGAGTCGTGCACCTGTCGCTCGACTTCGAGGGTGCGGAGGCCGAGCTCCGATCGCTCGGCAGCGTCGAGCCGGAGGATGTCTTCGAGCGTGAGTGGCTGCGCTCGCTCCTCGCGACGGCGGTCGAGACACTCGAGGCGGACTGCAGAGTGCGGGGCCGTGAGATCGACTTCCAACTCTTCGAGCGCTACGACCTGCATGACGAGGACGACGGCGAGACACCGACGTACGCCGACCTCGCGGCACGCTTCGAGCTTCCGGTGACCACCGTGACCAACCGGCTGGCGACGGTGCGCCGACGCTTCCGCGCACTTGCGCTCGAGACTCTGCGAGAGATGACCGGGTCCGACGAGGAGTACGAGCGCGAGGCCCGAGACCTCTTCGGACTGGGGCGGGCATGAGGCGGATCCCGGACGGCGTGATCGAGAGACTGAAGAGGGTTGGCCGGCCGGAGGCTGTCGACGAGATCGGATACCGGCTCGTCGAGGAGATCGGTCGCGGCGGCATGGGTGTGGTCTACGCCGCTGAGGACGCGCGGCTCGGCCGGCGGGTGGCGCTCAAGGTCCTCGACACCCCGGACGAGGCGGGCGAGCTCGAAGCGCGCCTGATGCGGGAGGCTCGTGTGCTGGCGCAGCTCGAGCATCCCGGGATCGTGCCGGTTCACGATGTCGGCCATCTCGAGGACGGCCGTCTCTTCTACACCATGAAGCTGGTCCGCGGGCAGAGGCTCGACGGGTACCTGGCCTCCGGCCCCTCCCTGCCCGAGCGCCTACGGCTCTTCGTGCGTATCTGCGAGGCGGTGGCCTTCGCCCACGATCGCGGCGTGCTGCATCGCGACCTCAAGCCGGCGAACATCATGGTCGGGGCCTTCGGTGAGGTCATGGTGATGGACTGGGGCGTCGCCAAGGTGCTCCGGACGGCCGGGTCGGAGCCGACGCCGTCCAGCGGGGTCTCGGAGGCCGCGGAGCACGACCTCGCCGTGTCGCTTGGCGACGAGCTCACCGAGGCCGGATCGATCATGGGGACACCCGGGTACATGGCGCCCGAGCAGGCCCGTGGCGAGGTCGACTCGCTCGATGCGCGCGCCGACGTCTTCTCGCTGGGAGCGGTGCTCGCGGCAGTTCTCGAAGCCGGGCAGGCTTCGTCCGAGGCGACGACTCTGACGCTGCCGGAATCGGGGCCCCCGAGCCCGGGTCGGAGGCCTCCCGCCGCCAGCCCCAAGCGTCTCCGAGCCATCGTCTCCAAGGCGAGAGCCGAGCGGCGTGGGGCGCGCTACGAGAGCGCTCTCGAGCTCGCCGCCGATGTCGAGCGCTATCTCGATGGAGGCTCGGTGAGCGCCCTGCCGGAGGGGCTCTGGACGCGGATCGCGCGTTTTCTCTCCAATCACAGGGTCGCGGTGGTGCTGATTCTCGTATATGCGATCGTGAGAACCCTGGTGCTCCTGTTCGCCGGCCGCTGAGAATCTCGGCCGATCTCCAAAGAGCGGCGCGCCGAACGGGTAATAGAAGAGTAGGCCGGCAGCGAAGCCGTGCCGTGCTACGAAGGAGGAGTGATGAAGAAGATTCTGATCGCGGTGGCGCTGGGGGCGGTTCTGGGAATCCTCGATGGGTCGACGGCCTGGTTCTCGCCCGACGCCCGGCCCAAGCTGGGGAACATCATCATGTGGTCGGCCTTCAAGGACGTCATCGCCGGGTTCGTCATCGGTGTCTTCGCCGTGATGGTGAAGGACTGGAGGGCGGTGGCCGGCTTCGGCCTGCTGGTCGGCCTGGCGTTGGCCTTCTGGGTGGCGTCGATGCCCGACCCCGACACGGGAAAGCACTACTACCTCGCGATCATGCTCCCCGGAGGTCTCGTCGGCCTCCTGGTGGGCTACTTCACCGCCAGATACGGACCGCGTGCCGTGAGCGCCGCCGAGGCTGGCTGACGAAAAGGGAGATCTGTGAAATGAGCGACTCAGTCAAGGCCATCCCCGACGGATACCACACCGTCACCCCCTACATCATCGTCTCCGACGCCTCCGCGGCGATCGAGTTCTACGGCCGCGCCTTCGGCGCTGAGGAGATCTACCGCATGCAGGCGCCCGGAGCGCCGGTCATGCACGCCGAGATCAGGATCGGCGACTCGGTCGTCATGCTCTCGGACGAGAATCCGTCGATGGGCGCCCTGTCGCCCGAGAGTATCGGCGGCTCGCCCGCGAGCCTGTTGATCTATCTGGAGGACGTCGACGCGGGTCACGCCCGGGCGCTGGAGGCCGGTGCGACCGAGCTGATGGCTCCCGAGGACATGTTCTGGGGCGATCGCTTCGCCCGCGTCGCCGACCCCTACGGTCACGTGTGGGCACTGGCCTCCCACGTGGAGGACGTCGATCCGGAGGAGATGGAGCGACGCTTCGCGGCGATGATGGCCGGCGGCTGATCACTCAGGGGCGGGTCGAGCGGATCCGCCCCTGTTTCCTGTGGGCGTGGAGACGCTCCTGCGGAGTCGCGCGGTGGCGCTACACTTGCGCTCGTGAGCCCTGCCCGTCACCTGATATGGACGCTCGTCGCAACGATCGGCGGACTCGCGTTCGCAGGGTGCGACTTCGTTGCGCCGAAGGAGCCGCGGACGAACATCCTGATCATCGTCTCGGACACCCTGCGCGGCGACGACATCGACTGTGATGACGACACAGTCGCTACGCCCAATGTCTGTGCCCTTGCTGCGCGTGGCGTCCAGTTCACTCGCGCCTACAGTCACGCGCCCGGCACCCTGAGGTCGTCGGTCGCCATGTTCACCGGCAACCACACTTCGTCGTACCAGGCCAGCGAAGAAATGGCTGACGGCAACGCCGTCTTCCATGTGCCCGCAAGTCAGCAGTTGCTTGCGGAGAGCCTCGCAGACGAGGGCTACGACACACCAGCCTTCCTCCAGAACAAGCTGGCGGCCGCGGGCAACGCGATGCAGGGGTTCCGCAAGCTTGGTCGTGACTATGTCCTTGGCCTGGATGTTGCCGATCTCGAGGAGCGCCTGGAAGTCGACCTCTCGTTCCCTTCCTCCCGGGCGCTTGCTGGCGCGATGCACCACCTTCTCGAGGCCACCGGCAGCTTCATTCTGGTGCAGTGGATCATCGATCCACACGCCGTCTACCGTCCGCCGTCTCGGTTCCTCAGAGACATCGATGTCGATCACGCGCGTCTGAGCCGGCCGATCAGGTACTACATGGGTCTGGGCCATTTCAAGCGGGCGAGGCGGAGGCTCAGAAAGCTGGAAGAGGAGCTGCCCGCTCTCTCGGAGTACGAGCGGAGTTTCCTGCGACGCCTCTACCAGAAGGAGGTCGAGTCGGTTGACGAGCGCGTCGGCTTCGTTCTCGAGGCCCTGGCCCGGTCGGGCCGAGAAGAGAACACCGTCGTTGTGTTCACCTCCGATCATGGCGAGGCGTTCGGGGAGCACGGCCTCTACCTGCACGGGTGGTCGCTCTACGACGAGATGGTGCGGGTCCCGCTGATCCTCGCCGGCCCTGGCGTCCCCGAGGGGCGCCGGGTGAGCCGGCGCGTCTCCACTGTCGACTTGACGCCCACTCTGGCGGATCTCGTCGACTGCGACTGCCTCGAGGAGACGCGGGGGGCCAGCCTGGTGCCGGCGATGACTGGGCAGGGCCGGGAAGGCGACGCTGTCTACCTGGCGAATCCCGGCAGGCAGCCAGCGGACGCTCTCATCGAGGGCCGCTACAAGTTGATCGCGAATACCGCTACCGGCAGGCTCGAGCTTTACGACCTGGACGCCGATCCCCTGGAGCGCACCAATCTGGCTACCGAGCTGCCGGACGTCGTCAGCCGGATGCACCGGCGACTTCGCGACATCAGGGCCGGCGACGAGCTGAGGCGGGAGGCTGTCCTGCAGGATGCTGATGAGGCGGCCCTCGAGCGGACAAGACGAGCCACCCGGCGCGATCTCGAAGCGATCGGCTACCTCGACTGAGCTGCGAACGCCCTGGTGCGGAGTACGGGGGTGAAACAAGCTGCGGTGAGCCTCGTAGGACTCAGCTGATCGCTGACTCACGGATGCCAGCCCCGTCCGCGAAGAGGAGCTCAGATGAAGACCATTGTGCGCAGTGCAGCCGTGCTGATTCTCCTGTCGCTTGCGGTGCGAGCGTCACCTGTGGCTGCGGAGAACCATGCCGGACCCGATGGCCTCTCCGAGCGCATCGCCGAGACGCTCGAGTCCCTGCGCGCCGAGCTCATCGAGGTCCGTCGGGACCTGCACCGGCATCCGGAGCTGTCGGGTGAAGAGGTCCGCACCGCCGGGATCGTCGCGGATCGACTGGAGTCGCTCGGCTTCGAAGTGAGACGAAATGTCGGTGGCCACGGCGTCGTGGCGGTGTTGGCGGGCGGTCGCCCTGGACCGGTGGTGGGGTTCAGGGCCGATATGGATGCTGTCCGTGATCCGTCGCCGGACCCGGTGCCGTTCGCGTCCGAGGCTCCAGGGGTCCGTCACGTCTGTGGCCACGACGTGCACACGACCGTCGGACTCGGAATCGCCGAGGCTCTCGCCGCCGTTCGGGAGGAGATCCCCGGGACCGTGCTGCTGATCTTCCAGGGCGCTGAAGAAACGGGCCAGGGGGCTCGCGCGATGCTCGCCGAGGGAGCCCTCGAGGACCCCCGGCCCGCCGCCATGTTCGCTGTCCACACGGCCCCCATGCCCGTGGGGTCGATGGCCGCCGGAATCGGCCAGGCGCTGCCCGCGCGGGACATGATCGCCGTGGCGGTCTCGGGCGATGGTGACCTCGACGCCGCTCATCAGCGGATCGCTGCGAAGTTCTCTTCGCTGACGACCGTCGACGTAGCGGCCGCCGCCGCGGGAGGGGCGTTGGAGGAGGATTTCGTTCTGGCGCAGGTGTTTCCGTCGCGGCCACAGGCCGACGACGGGCGCACGGTCGTGCGTGGCCAGCTGACGACCAACAGCCGGGCGATGGCCGATCGGGCGATGGCCGATATGAGGAGCTGGCTGGAGTCCGAGGAGCCGGAGGGGCTCGAGTTCGAGCTGGAGCTTCAGGAGAGGCTCCTGTCGGGGATCTACAATGAACCGACCCTGGTCGAGGCGACCGGCAAGGTGATTCGGTCCGTGCTCGGCGAGGAGGCCTTCGCAACGAGCACCGGCACGTCGCCCTTCTTCAGTGAGGATTTCGGCTTCTTCCAGGACGAGGCCCCGGGAGTGATGTTCTGGCTCGGTGTTTCGAACCCGGAGAAGGGTACGGTGGGCCTACCACACAGCCCCCGGTACGTGGCGGACGAGGAAGCGATCTTCGTCGGCGCGAAGGCGATCAGCGCGGTCCTGCTGGCTCAGTTGGAGGGAACGCCCTGAGCCGACCGCCGGTCGGCTGACCGGACTTCGATTCCGGGCTGGCAGTGGCTGGCGCGCGTCGAACGAGGTGGCGACTATTTCTTCTTGGTGCGTGCGATGACCGCGTTGTCGGGATTGAAGACGACGCTCCTGGGACGCTCCGGAAGCGGGAAGACGAAGTCCTTCGAGGGAGCGTTGACGAACGCCAGTGCGGTTCCGACTCTGTCTTTGGAGAAGGTGATCTCGACCGGGACCGCCATCTTGAAGCCCGGTGGCACGTCCTTCTGCTCGACGTGCAGCCGTAGCTCGAACGGTTGCTGGCTACCGCGAGCGATCTCGTAGCTCCAGACGTAGGTCGGGATCTCGGCTCCGTACACCCATTGGTCGAAGAACCAGGTCCAGTCCGCTGGAACCGCTTCCTCGACGATCGCGATGAAGTCCTCGGTGGTGGCGAACGAGCCGCCGTGGCGGTCGATGAAGTTGCGGAGGATGTCGACGAAGGCCGCCGGGTTCTTGGTCATGTGGCCGACCAGGGTGCGCAGCATGTGCAGCACCAGCGACCCCTTGAGGTAGGTCTGGGTGAAGTACGAGCTCGGAGCTTCGGCGACGGAGCAGCGGTGTCCGTGGCCGATAGGGCCGATACGCTCCAGTCCGATCTGGGTCATCGGCGTGTAGTCCGGCCGCGAGTAGCGTGAGAAGGCCGACTTGATCGAGCCGGTCACCTCGTGGGTGTAGGCTTGCAGCACTTCGCGGAACTCCGCCGGCCCGTTCTCGACCGCGTCGTGGACGAACATCATCGCCGAGTACTCGGCGAAGGCCTCGCTCAACCACTGATCGCGGTAGCTCGCCCAGAGGACTCGATGGCCCCACCACTGGTGGGCCACCTCGTGGGCACGGAACATCGTCGTGGCGGCGATGCTGTCGATCGATACGGTGAAGTCGGCGATGTGGAGGAAGCCGTCGAAGGCCTGGCCGTGGAAAGCGGGGATCAGCGTGCTGCGTAGCTCGTCGACCGGTAGAGGGTCGTCGAAGAGCTGCTGGAAGTAGTGCACTGCCGAAGCGACGTCGGAGCCCACCTGATCGACACGGTCCTCGTTCATGTAGCCGCCGAGCGAGGCGAAGGTGTGCACCGCCGGCGTCCCCTCGATCTGGTGCACCGTCTCGTGCGCCTTGCCGACCGCCGAGAAGCTGGTCATCTTGACCGGTCGCTCGTGCGACCACCGTGCGGTGTCGTCGCCCTCCCACTCGAGCTCTCCCGAGGCGCGCACGGCCTGGTCCTTGCGATGGGTGATCTCGAACGCCGACGTGTGAGGCGCCAGCATGACCGGCACCGGTCCGTCCGGGGCTGGATACCAGCTGCGACCCGGGGCGTAGCCGTCGAGTCGCATCTCGTAGGCGACAACCAGCGCGATCTCCTCGCCCTTCGCCAGAGCCCGCGGCAGCAGCACGACCAGGGAGTCGTCCTGGATATCGCGGTCGAAGCTCGAGAAGCGCTTGCCGACAGGGTCCCGCAGGCTGCCGAGCGCGGTGCCGTCGCCCGTCACAATCGACGTCGCCGAGGCGCGTGGCGACAGGACCAGACGCAGGACGCGCAGCCCCTCGGTATTCGAGGTGATGTCGAGCGCCGCGGTCAGGCGGGCTCGGAGCGGCTGTACGTTGGAGAAGCCGAGAGGTGATTCGAGCGCCCGCTGCGAGACATCGATCTCGACCTCTGCGTGGGGCATCGAGAACGCGGACGAGTAATGTGGCGACGGTCTGCCGGTGTCGAGCCGATCCTCGGCCCGGTCGAGCGAGACCCAGGACTCGGGAGACTTGTGGGCGGAGTTGAAACGAACCAACTCGAGCTCCTCGCGTCGGCGGGCGTCGAAGGTGAGGGTGAGCCATCCCCAGTCCTTGGTCCGCAGGTCGATCCGTGTGTAGGAGCCCTGCGGGTCGCTCAGGGCCTCGATGATGTGCGCGTCGGCGTCGACGAGGTCCTGGCGCATCCAGTGCTCGTGGCGCTCTTTGGCGAGCCCGAGGGGCTGCCCACCGGCGTCGGCGGTCGCCGCTGGAAGCTGATCAGGATCCGAGGTCGCCATGACCAGAACCGAGAAGTCGACCTCGAAGGCGTCGATCTCCTCGCGTTTGGTGAACCGGCGTAGCTGGCGGAGCTCGAACGGATCGGGAACCTCCAGAAGGAGCCGGCCGTCGCCCTCGAACACCATGCCGTAGCGGCGTCCGTCGGAAAGCTGGGTCTGATGACGCACGGTTCCCGACTCCAGTCTCAGGTGTACGGCATCGAGACGGATGTCGAACCCCTCGGCGGAGAGCGCCCGGGGGCTGGTGAAAGCCCATCGCTGCAGCTCACCGTAGTCCGCGAGGCGCTGGTCCGCTGCGGTCTGGGGCACGGCGGAATCCTGTGCCCTTGCCTCTCCGGCCGCCGCGGCCAGGCCTAGCACGACCGCGGCCACAACCCTACAGAAGCGACGTGATGGTGACCGTCCGGCACTCACTGTGTCCCCCTCGAGAGCCCCGCGTGCTCGTGGCGCTCGGTCGCCAGCGCTGCGTCGCGAGGCAAGAACGGTTCTCTCTTGTGTGGTCGAAGTATACGGGATGCTCGAGGGGCGAATCCTGCGAGCTCGAGGGGCTCGGCGGGAGGCTACCGGTCCGAACCGGGCCCGATGTGGCTCGCCAGCTCGAGCGCGTAGACCGCCTTGTCGTGCAGCGGTGTCGCTTCGAACTCGGGCACCAGGCGGGTCACCCAGGTGTCCTTCGAGACCCAGAGCTCGGCCGTGGTGAGATCATCGGGAATGGAGAAGACGAACCAGGCCTCGATGGCCGCCTCGACGTCGAGCGGGCCCTCGAAGCGCCGCCGGACCGGGATGCCGTCGATTTCGGTGGGCAGGTCGACGGCGGCCAGGGGCTCGTAGTGTACGAAGCCGTTACGCAGGGTGACGGAGAGTCGCGACGGATCCATCTGCAGCTGGGCAGCGCTCGAGCGTGTCTCGAGGCGGATCCAGATGTGTCGGTACCCACGTTGCGGAGGCGAGCTCTCGGGGAGGTTCCCGATCTCGGCGACCTCGAGGGGACGCACGTGGAGATGTGGATCGAAGAAGCCTATCGAGCGCTCCTCGGCGATCGCCCCGGGCTGGTCGGGCTCTTTGGAGAGGGCCAGCTGCCAGACGAGGGTCAGCAGCAGGGCGAGCCCGGCGAGCCCGATCATCACCAGCCAGAGAAGAAGCTTGCGTACTCGAGTCATGCGGCCCGGTCCGACGACCCTCCTGGCACCCGAAGGGTGGCGCCTGTCAGTCGAGCTCGGCGGGGCGCTTCATGAAGACCGTCCGCTCGTGCTTGAGGCGCTCGGCTGGCGCCTCGTCGGGCTGATAGATGATGGTGTAGTTCTCGATGTAGATACGGTCTCCCGGATTGAGCCGGGTGCGGCCCTCGATCGTGGCCGCGTTGATGCGGGTGCCGTTGGTGCTCAGGTCCTCGACGAGGTGATCGCCCGCCGGTCCCATCAGGATGCGGGCGTGCTCGCGTGACACGCCGTCGGCCGGCAACTGGATGTCACACCGGTTCGAACGGCCGAGGAGAATGCTCGACTCGCTCAACTTCACTGTGACGATCCGCTGGCGGTCGTAGTAGAAGTCCAGACGCGGCATCGGTACCTCCTCGGTGTCTCGTCTCAGCCTAACAGCCGCCCCGGGGCGAGACAAAGGGAGAGAAGTAGGCGACAGGCACCATTTCTTGCGACTAGACTGCCGACCATGCGCGCCCGAGTCCTTCGGTCGCGACCGGTCCTGGGGCTGGTCGCCGTCGCCGCGCTCTCGGCCGGATGTGCTGAGCCGGGGCCGCGCAACGTCCTTCTGATCGTGGTCGACACGCTGCGCGCCGATCATCTGGGCCTGCACGGCTATGAGCGGCCGACATCGCCGAACCTCGACCGGCGAGCGGGCTCGGGAGTCGTCTTCGACAGAGCGTTCAGCTCGTCCTCCTGGACGGTCCCGGCGTTCGCCTCGATGCTGACCGGCCTGCCGCCGTCGGCCCACGGCGCCGGCTTCGAAGTCGAGGGAGCGGCCCAGTTCTGGGAGCGCACCGCCCTCAGGGAGGGGGTGGCCAGCTTGACGCAGCGGCTGGATCGCAACGGATTCCGTACCATCGGCTTTCTCAGCAACGCCTTCCTCGAGCCACGCTTCGGTCTCGATCGGGGCTTCGACGCCTACCATCTCTACGAGCGCGAGCGGGGCGCCGACCACGCCATCGACGCGGCTCTCGAGTGGATCTCCGCCAACGGAGACGAGCCCTTCTTCATGCTCCTCCACTTCATGGAGCCCCACGCGCCCTACGCCCCTCCCGAGGCGTTCAGGGGCCGATTCACCGGCGAGTCCGAGTTCCGCAAGGTCGAGCCCCTGAAGGTTCGGCGCGCCCGGGCGTCGGAGTATGAAGCGAGCGACAGGGACTACCTCGTCGGGCGCTACGACGAGGAAATCGCGGCTCTCGACGAGCGTCTCGAGCGGTTGTTCGAAGGGCTCGGCGAGCGCTGGTCGGACACGCTGATCGTGTTCGCCTCCGATCACGGCGAGGAGTTTCTGGAGCACGGCAGCTTCGACCATGGGCATAGCCTGATGCAGGAGCTGTTGCACGTACCGCTGATGCTCTGGGCGCCCGGTGTCGAGCCGCGCCGTGTCGCCGCGCCGGTCTCGCTCGCCGACGTGACACCGACCATCCTCGAGGCTGTCGATCTGCCCTGGGAGATGCGCTCACCGGTCGCGGGGCGGTCGCTGTGGGGGCTCGTCTCGGGAGACGAGGCCGGACCGGAGCGGGACCTGCTCGCCGAGGGTCTGCTGTTCGGCTCCGATCGCAAGGCCCTCATTCGCTGGCCTTACAAGCTGGTTCTGGACCCGTCCACCGGGGAGAGGCGCCTCGTCGACCTGGTGGCGGACCCGGAGGAGCGCCGCGACATCGCGCCGGAGCGTCCCGAGCTGGCGGACGAGATGGAGAAGGCGCTTCGCGCCCGAACCGAGGCCGCCGGTGCGCGGAGCGCCGTCTCGGCGGGCGAGGTCGGCGCGGAGACCGCCAGTGAGCTCGAGGCCCTCGGATACGTGAACTGATCGTCCGCGAGTCGGTCCATGGACAGCGCCGATCCCACTCTCATCAACCGCGACCTCGCGCCGACGACATCGGCCGAGAGGACCTGGTCGGTGCTCAACATGGCGGCGCTGTGGATCGGCATGGTGGTCTGCGTGCCCACCTACATGCTCGCCGGCGGGTTGGTGGAGCTGGGCATGAGCTGGTGGCAGGCGGTGCTGACGATCTGCCTGGGCAACCTGATCGTCCTGGTGCCGATGGTCCTCAACGGGCACGCCGGAACGAAGTACGGCATCCCATTCCCGGTTCTGGCGCGGGCGAGCTTCGGCACCCGGGGAGCCAACATCCCCGCCGTCCTGCGCGGGCTGGTCGCCTGCGGCTGGTTCGGAATCCAGACCTGGATCGGTGGCTCGGCGATCTACCAGCTACTCGTCGCCGGCCTCGGCCGCGGGGTCGGTGGCGCGGATCTCCCGCTGCTGGGTATCAGCGGGGCGGAGCTCGCCTGCTTCCTGCTCTTCTGGGCCATCCAGGTCGGCATCATGTGGCGCGGCATCGACTCGATCCGGATTCTCGAGAGCTGGGCGGCACCCTTCCTGATCCTCATGGGTCTGGCGCTGCTCGTCTGGGCCTACCGGCGCGCGGACGGCTTCGGTCCGATGCTCTCGACACCCTCGCAATTCGTTGCCGGCGGAGCCCGGGAGGGGAGGTTCCTGGCGACCTTCCTGCCCGCCCTGACCGGCATGGTGGGCTTCTGGGCGACGCTCTCCCTGAACATCCCCGACTTCACCCGTTACGCCCGCTCGCAGCGCGATCAGATGCTGGGCCAGGCGATCGGTCTGCCGACGTTCATGACCCTCTTCGCCTTCATCGGCGTCGCGGTGACCTCGGCCACCGTGGTGATCTTCGGCGAGCCGATCCCGGACCCGACGGTCCTGCTGGGTCGGATGGAGGGCGGAGCCTCGGTCCTCGTCTCGCTGCTGGCGCTCTCGGTGGCGACGCTCTCGACCAACCTGGCCGCGAACGTCGTCTCTCCAGCCAACGCGCTGGTCAATCTCGCGCCCAGACGGATCTCGTTCCGGTTCGGCAGTCTGGTCACGGCGTTCATCGGCGTGGCGATCTTTCCGTGGAAGCTGATCGAGTCGAGTGAGGGCTACATCTTCACCTGGCTCATCGGCTACTCGGCGCTGCTCGGCCCGATCGGCGGCATCCTGCTGGTCGACTACTTCGTGCTGCGTCGCACCGAGCTCGATCTCGAGGGGCTCTTCAGTCATCGAGGACCCTACGAGTATCGAAAGGGCTACAACCGGATCGCCGTCGTGGCTCTGGTCGCCGGCGTGGCGCCGAGCGTCCCCGGATTCCTCGAGGCGGCGGGCTTCCTGGGCGAGGTCCCTGTCGTCTTCAGCAGCATCTACACCTATGCCTGGTTTGCCGGTTTCGCACTCGCCGGGGGACTCTACTGGCTACTGTCGACGGTAACGAGGGAGAGCTGACGTGGCCCGCGCTCGAGCGGCCGGTAGCGGGATCACCTGGGGCATCGACGATCGGCCGCCGCCGGCCCAGGCCGGACTCCTCGGCGTGCAGCACCTGGTGGCGATGCTGCTGGGCAACATCACGCCGCCCCTTCTGGTCGCCGGAGCTCTCGGCCTTTCGCCGAGCGGGACGGCGTTCCTCATTCAGGCGGTGCTCTTCATGGCCGGTCTGTCGACCATTGTCCAGTCCTATCCGGTGGGTCCGGTAGGCGGCCGGCTGCCGATCATGATGGGGACGTCGATCGCCTTCGTCGGTGCGGCCATCGGCATCGGGCGGGAGCTGGGCCTGGCGGCCGTCTTCGGTGCCTGCCTGGTGGCGGCGATCGTCGAGGTCGCTCTCGGGGGATTCATCGGTCGCCTCAGAGGTCTCTTCCCGCCCCTGGTCAACGGCACGGTGGTGATGCTGATCGGACTGACGCTCATTCCGGTCGGCATGGACTACGCGGCCGGAGGTGTGGGTGCCCAGGACTACGGTTCACTCGGCAATCTGTCGATCGCGCTGCTGGTCGGCGTGGTGACGCTCGGTCTCAATCGCTATGCGCGCGGGTTCCTGCGCCACGGCAGCATGCTCGTCGGCGTCCTCGCCGGCTACGGCCTGGCGATGTTCCTCGGACGGGTCGATCTGGGCAACGTCTCGGCGGCAGGCTGGCTGGCGGTGCCGCGGCCGCTCGAGCAGGGCCTCGAGTTCCATATGGCGCCGATCTTCGTCATGGGATTCGTCTACGTGGTTTCGACGATGGAGACCCTGGGTGATATCTCGGGCACGCTCGCCGCCGTCGGGCGGCAACCGACGACTCGCGAGCTGCGTGGCGGGCTGATCGCGGATGGCGTGATGAGTGGCATCGCGTCGCTGTTCGGAGCGCTGCCGAACACCTCCTACTCCCAGAACGTGGGTCTGATCAACTTCACCGGCGTCGCCAGCCGGCATGTCACCGCGGTGGCCGGAGGCCTCCTGGTTCTGCTCGGCCTCGTCCCCAAGGTCGGCGCTCTGTTCGCGACGATTCCGCCGGCGGTCATCGGCGGCGGCGGGTTGATCATGTTCGCGATGATCTTCGCCAGCGGTCTGGCTATCGTCCATCGCGACGTGGTGATGAGCCGGCGCACGATGGTGATTCTCGCCGTCTCGATCGGTCTCGGTCTCGGTGTCGAGCTACGTCCCGACGTGCTCCAGCATCTACCGGAGGGGGTGCGCTCGTTCTTCGGTGCAGGGTTGGTGACGGGCGGTCTGGTGGCGCTGGTGCTTAACGTGGCCTTCCCGGGCGGTGGCGAAGATCCGGAGCCCAGGCCTCGAACCTGAGACGCCCGCTGGGAGGGATCACTCAACGGAATGGGGATGCGGTAGGGGCAGTGTCACTATGAGTTCCATGGAGAGAGCGACCGGAACCCGGACGAACCCTCTGCAGTCTGTGTGCTGACGGACGCCGCCTGACCGCAGATGTCGGGCCGCCGCCCACCGTCAGGAGATAAGAGCCAGATAAGATCGCTTGACCGCTCCGAGGTCTAGCTCATAAATTGGAGCCGGCTGCGGAGGAGTTTCTGCGCCACAGCTCCCTCGAGATCATGAAAAGCTCGGCCTGCATCGCCGTCATCGTCGCCGTCGTGATGCTTCTGGCGCATCCCGCGGCCTTCGCCTGCGAGGATGGCGGGGGCGCGATGCCGGGATGCTCTACTGGAGAGATGCAGGAGTCGATGGGCTCCATGGACTGCGACAGTCCCAGCCTTCAGGCTGGCGATTGCTGCGGCATGAACTCGCTTCCGAGGCCGCCTTCCCCCCGCTCCCAGAGAGCTCCGGATCCGGTGACTGCCGCGCTGGCGATCTGCTTGTCCCCGGCTGTGGGGACGGCGATCCTCGGCGGGTTCCCGCGGGCTGATACCGATCGACCACCGACCCACGTCGGACTGAGTACGCTCTACTCCTGCTACCTGCTCTGATTCCATCGTCTCGTTCTCAGTCGTAGTGCTCGCCGGCTCTGTCGGCCGGTGGGCTCGACCAGGAGGAGTTCCATGGGATTCAGATGCGTGCTGTACCTGCTAGTAGTGATCGTCCCGGCGATGCCGGTGGCGGCACAACTGTCCGGGAAGATGATCTCCGGCGATCATCTGTCAGAGGTTCTGCGCCTCTCGGCAATGTCGCAGAGCGGTTCGACGGAACGATCGGCGGACGACCTCGACCCAGAGGATCTGGCCTACGCTCCCGGTGAGGCACCGGCCGAGCGCATCGCTGCGGCGATCGCCGACGAGACGGAGCGTGCTCTCATCGCGGAGGTGCTGGACCGGAACCCGGACATCGCGGCGATCGCGGCGAGAGCGACGGCAGTCGCCCTGCGAGCCCCTCAGGTCGAAGCTCTGCCCGATCCGATGGTCGGTGTCACTGCGTTCGTCAAGCCCCCTGAGACCCGCGTCGGTCCTCAGCAGGCATCGCTGAGCGTCGCGCAGAGGTTCCCCTGGTTCGGAACGTTGGGGCTGCGTGAGCGTGCTGCCCTGTTCGAGGCAGCGGAGGCTGCGGCCGATCTTGAAGCAGTTCGCCTCAAGGTGTTGACCGAGTCGAGACGCCTCTACTACGAGCTCGGGTTCGTTGACGCGCTCGCTGAGGTGGTGCGCGCCGACCGGGCGACGCTGTCGCACTACAGCGAGCTCGCCAAGACCCGATACGAGTCCGGTGTGGGCCTGCAGCAAGCGGTGATCAAGCTACAGACGGAGATCACCAACGCGGACGCGAGACTGCTCGAGATCGGCGACCGCAGGGCCTCGCTCGTTGCCGCCCTGAACGCGATGCGCGACCTGCCGCAGAGCACACCGCTACCCCCTGTCGCCATTCCCGTTCTGGCGGAAGTCCGCTTCGATCCCGCCGCCGTTCGTGAGCAAGCCCTCGCCTCCAGGCCGCTGATCGTCCTCGCCGATGCCCGGATCGCGCGATCACAGACCATGACCGGGCTATCCGAGAAGCGGTACAAGCCGGACCTCGTGGCGGGACTCTTCTACACCTGGGTCGGGGACAGGGACGATCCGGCCGGTCGTCTAAACCCGCCTTCAGACAACGGAGAGGACATCTTCGGGATCTCAGCAGGTATCAGTATCCCATTGTGGGGGAAGAAGCTCTCGTCAGGTCTCGAAGAGGCTCTCAGCATGGAGCAGTCGGCTAGCGAAGCCCGGCGTGCCGCTGTGGCGTCCATCGACCGGACGCTGGGCGAGTTGACGGCTCGCCTCGAGTACACCTGGGACCAGCTGCGGCTGTTCGAAGATGTCGTAGTGATCCAGGCAGAGCAGTCACTTCTGTCCGCGGAGGCGGGGTACTCGGCCGGATCGCAGGACGCTCTGGACCTGCTCGATGCTGAGCGTGTGCTTCTCGACGTGCGCACCGCGATCGAGCGAAGCCAGGCCGACTATGCAAAGACCATCGCGGAGCTGGAGGGGGCGGTCGGAGCGCCGCTCGTCCCGGCGGCACCGATCAAGGAGTGAGAATGATGAATCGATTGATCGCCACACTCGGCTGGGTCCTGCTCGGCGTCGGGCTGACGGTCCTGGCGCTCGCGGACCCGTTCGGCTGGCATGGCATGGACACCTGGCTCTCGGAGCGCCTCTCCCGAGACGCTTCGTCCGGTGAGCGGGAGATTCTCTTCTATCGCAACCCCATGGATCCGACGATCACGTCTCCGGTACCGGCGCAGGACGAGATGGGGATGGACTATCTCCCGGTGTACGCCGACGAGGCCGGCACTACCTTGTCCGGTGAGCGGGAGATCCTCTTCTACCGCAATCCGATGGATCCGACGATCACGTCTCCAGTACCGGCGCAAGACGAGATGGGAATGGACTACCTTCCCGTGTACGCGGACGAGGCCAGTCGCCGGGCGGGTAGCGGCGCAACCGTGTCGATCGATCCCGCGGTCGTCCAGAACATGAACGTTCAGGTCGCCGCCGTCGAGCGGCGTGACGTCGCGCACGAGGTCCGTACGGTCGGCTATCTGGAGTACGACCAGGAACGGATGGTCACCGTGACGACCAAGTACGCCGGCTTCGTGGAGAAGGTCTATGTCAACTATGTGGGCGAGCCCGTCCGCAAGGGACAGCCTCTCTTCGACATCTACTCCCCCGAGCTCGTCCAGACCGAGCAGGAGCTGCTCTCCGCGATCCAGTACGCGGCGAAGCTCGGGGAGACTCACCCCGAATCGAAGCGGAGAGCCGAAGCGCTGGTTGCGGCCGCGCGCGCGCGCCTCGACTACTGGGACATCTCGGAGGAGCAGATCCGACGGCTCGAAGAGACCGGCGAGGTCTTCCGTACGCTGCAGGTCGTCGCACCCTCGAGCGGGGTCGTGATGAAGAGGATGGCCAGCCTCGAAGGGATGGCTGTGACGCCCGGAATGCAGGTGTATCACATCGCCGATCTCTCCTCGCTCTGGCTCTCGGTCGAGATCTTCGAGGACCAGTTGGCCTGGGTGGCCGAGCGGACACCCGCGGACGTGACCTTCACTTACTTCCCGGGTGAGACATTCCGGGGGTCGGTCCGTTTCATCGAACCCGAGTTCTCGGAGATCACGCGAACCCTGCGCGTGAAGATCGAAGTCCCGAATGCCGCTGGTCGGCTGCGTGCCGGAATGTTCGCCACGGTCACATTCCGTCCGGTCGCCGCTCGGGAGGCCCTCACCGTGCCCGCTCTGGCCGTCCTGCGGACAGGACAGCGCAACGTCGTCGTCCTGTCTCTCGGCGACGGACGCTTCGAGCCCCGCGCGGTGACCCTCGGACATCAGGCATCGGGCCTGGTCGAGGTCGTCGAAGGGCTCGAGGAGGGAGATCGGGTCGTTACGTCGGCGCAGTTCCTGATCGACTCGGAAGCCCGTCTTCAGGAGGCGATCCAGAAGATGATCGCTCAGAGCGCGAACTCCCAGCGGTCGGGGCGGGAGCACGATCATGCTCAATAGGCTGATCGAGTGGTCGCTGAAGAACCAGCTTCTGGTCTCGGTCGCACTGATTCTGGCGATCCTGGCTGGTGTCTGGGCGCTGAGCGAGACCCGCATCGACGCGATACCGGACCTCTCCGATGTTCAGGTCATCATCTTCACCGAGTTCCCCGGACAGGCGCCTCAGGTCATCGAGGACCAGGTCACCTATCCGATCACCACGAAGATGTTGGCCGTTCCGTACGCGAAGGTCGTGCGTGGATACTCCTTCTTCGGGTTCTCCTTCGTCTACGTCATCTTCGAGGACGGAACGGACCTCTACTGGGCCAGGTCTCGGGTTCTCGAGTACCTCTCGGGGCTGACCAGCGATCTGCCGCAGGGTGTCACGCCCCAGCTCGGTCCCGACGCGACCGGTGTGGGCTGGGCGTTCATGTATACCCTCAACTCGCAGGAGCGTTCGCTGGCGGACCTGCGCAGCTATCAGGACTGGTACCTGAAGTACGGGCTCTCCTCTGTCGAGGGTGTCGCGGAGGTCGCCTCGATCGGAGGCTTCGTGCGCCAGTACCAGGTCGAGGTCGACCCGGTTCGGCTGCGCGCCTACAGGTTGTCGCTCCAGGCCGTCAAGCGGGCCATCCAGCGCTCGAACATCGAGGTCGGTGGCCGCCTGGTGGAGATGTCGGAGCGGGAGTTCATGGTCCGCGGCCGCGGCTACGTGCAGGAGATCCGTGATCTGGAGCAGGCCACCCTGGGCAGTGGGCCGGGAGGCGTTCCCATCCTCCTCAGGGACGTTGCCAACGTCACCATTGGCCCCGAGATCCGGCGCGGCATGGCCGATTGGAATGGGGAGGGAGAGACGGTGGGTGGGGTGGTGATCGTGCGCTGGGGTGCGGATACCCTCGAGACCACCGCCCGGGTCAAGGAGAGACTCGCCGAGCTCCAGGCGGGCCTGCCCGACGACGTCGAGATCTCGGTCGCCTACGACCGCACCGGACTGATCGAGCGCTCCATCGAGACCTTGACCCACACGCTCATCGAGGAGTCGATCGTCGTGGCGCTGGTCTGCCTGGTCTTTCTGTTCCACTTCCGGTCTGCGTTCGTCGCCATCGTCTCCATCCCGGTCTCCATCCTTCTGGCGTTCGTGATCATGAAGTACCAGGGGCTGGGGGCGAACATCATGTCGCTCGGTGGTATCGCCATATCGATCGGCGTTCTGGTGGATGCCGCGGTGATCATGGTCGAGAACGCGCACAAGCACTACGAGGAGTGGAGGGGCCAACGCTCACACCTCGAGATCATCATGCGCTCGGCCCAGGAGGTCGGACCGACGCTCTTCTTCACCCTGCTGGTGATCACCGTCTCCTTCATGCCGATCTTCACGCTGGAGGCGCAGGAGGGCCGACTCTTCAAGCCGCTCGCGTTCACCAAGACCTATGCCATGGCAATCTCCTCGATTCTGGCGGTGACGGTGATTCCGGTGCTCATGTACTGGTTCGTACGCGGCCGGATCTTCAGCGAGCAGCGGCACCCGGTGTCTCGCGTCCTCCGGTTTCTCTATACACCCATCCTCAATCTGGCACTGCGATGGCGGTGGGTCGTCATCCTCCTGATGGTGGCGGTCCTGGTATTGACCGTGGTACCACTACGCACGATCGGCTCGGAGTTCATGCCGCCGCTCTGGGAGGGCGATCTGCTCTACATGCCGACGACCTTTCCCGGCATCTCGATCACCAAGGCGAAGGAGATCGCACAGCAGACCGACAAGATCATCCGCTCCTTCCCGGAGGTGGAGTCGGTGTTCGGCAAGGTCGGGAGGGCGGAGACGGCGACCGATCCCGCTCCCCTTTCGATGCTCGAGACCACCATCATTCTGAAGGATCCGGAGGAATGGCGACCCGGCCTCACCAAGGATGATCTGATTGCGGAGATGGATGCGGCGATCCAGTTCCCCGGTGTCACCAACGCCTGGACCATGCCGATCAAGACGCGTATCGACATGCTCTCGACCGGCATCAAGACACCGGTGGGCATCAAGGTCGCGGGGCCTGATCTGACGGTCCTCGAAGGGATCGCCCAGGAGATAGAGGCCCTCGTCAAACCGCTTCCCGGAACGCTTTCGGCCTACGCGGAGCGGGTCATGGGCGGTAGCTATCTCGACTTCGACATCGACCGCGAGGCGGCCGCTCGTTACGGGTTGACCGTCGGCGACGTCCAGGACGTCGTGCAATCGGCTGTCGGCGGCATGAACGTCTCCTGGACGGTCGAGGGGCTGGAGCGATATCCGATCAACGTGAGATACCCGCGCGAGTTGCGTGACAATCCGGTGGCCCTCCGCGAGATCCTGGTTGCTTCGCCGAGTGGAGCCCAGGTGCCTCTCGGACAGCTCGCCGACATCCAGCTGCGCCAGGGGCCGCCGGGGATCAAGTCGGAGAACGCCAGGCCGAACGCCTGGATCTACGTCGACTTACGGGGCATCGACGTGGGGACCTGGGTCGAGCGCGCGCAAGAGGAGGTGGCCTCGCGTGTCGAGCTGCCGGCCGGCTACACGATCTTCTGGTCGGGTCAGTACGAGTACATGCAGCGCGCCAAGGCACGGCTACTGCTGATCGTTCCGCTGACGCTGGCGGTCATCTTCCTGATTCTCTATTTCCACCTGAAGTCGATCGTCAAGACGTTGATCGTGCTGTCGGCGATTCCCTTCTCCCTGGTCGGCTCGATCTGGCTGATGTCGATACTCGAGTACAACTGGTCGATCGCGGTGTGGGTCGGGGTTATAGCGCTGGCCGGTCTTGCGGCTGAGACGGGGGTCGTGATGTTGCTCTATCTGGACATCGCGTACGAGGACTGGAAGAGGAAGGGACAGATGCGGACCTACGCGGATCTCGCCGAGGCCGTCGACCACGGAGCGGTCCAGAGGATCCGCCCCAAGATGATGACAGTCATGGCGATCCTCTTTTCGCTGGTACCGATCCTGTGGTCGACAGGGACGGGAGCCGATGTCATGCGCCGGATCGCGGCACCGATGGTCGGGGGAGTGTTCACCTCGTTCCTGGCGGAGCTGCTGGTCTTCCCCGCGATCTACTTCATCTGGCGAGCCCTCAAGGTTGAGAAGGGGCCGCTGTTTCCACAATCGGGAGAGAGGCAGCCGGACACGGCCGCCCAGGAGTCCTAGCGAGTTCTGAGAACAGATGCGAGGACCTCAGCCCCCAGCAACTGACACCGAGGGGATCCTGTCATGAGGTTGAAAGCCGTATTCGCCAGTCTGCTGGTGCTCACATTTGTGTTCGTTCCCCGGCTGGAAGCGGAGCAGCCTGACGCCTTCGAGGTCATGTCGGCTCACTACGAGGCGATCCGCCTGGCATTGCACAATGACTCGATGGCCGGCGTCGCGGGTAACGCGACCGCCATCATGGAGCTGGCTGATCGCTTCGATCCCGCCGCAGCCGGCGTGGCCGAGGACGCCGCCGCCCAGGCCGAGGCTCTCATGCCCGAGCTGTCCTCGCGAGCCGCCGAGGTCGCTGATGCGGAGACCACCGACGCAGTACGCGCCGCCTTCTTCGAGCTCAGCAAGCCGCTGGGTCGATACCGGAAACTGGCCGGCATCGAGGGGACGGTGGTCGCCTTCTGCTCGATGGCGAAGAAGGCCTGGATTCAGCCGGAAGGCGAGATCGGCAACCCATACCTCGGCCAGGGGATGCCGACCTGTGGGGAAGTGATCCCGGACTAGCTCCCGCGCGCGGGGGTGGCACCGTCGTTTCCGCTCGGGTCCTCATGCCGGGTGGCACGAAGGAACTCGACGACACCCAGAATCGTTCGAGATCGAGCGACGGATCCCGCGATGACCAGGTCGCTGCCAGCGACTATCCCGGGTATCCGCCCACGAACGTTCTCGGCTGTGGTGTGGAAACCATCGAGCAGTTGAACGAGTAGAAACGCGAGGCGGGTGAGAGGGCCGGTGGCCTTGCCCCAGTCCATGACGTGTAGCTCACCGCCGATGCGCAAGATCCGCCTGACCTCGCTCATCGCCGCCCGCTTCTGGGTCGGCGTCAGGTGGTGCAGCAGGAGACTCGAGAGGACGCGGTCGAACGTGGCTTCACGGAAGGGAACAGCGTCCGCGGAGCCGGCGCACCACAGTACATCGAGACTCGTCGCGTCGGCCTTGCGCGACGCGATCACCAAGGCCTCTAGATCGGTGTCCAGCCCGACGACACGCGAGTCAGCGACCGAGGCCAGGCGCTGGGTGACAGAGCCGGTGCCGCATCCAATGTCCAGGGCGGTGTGAGCTCCCGTCGCGCCGGACCGCTCGACCAGCCGTCCCTGGAGCGCCTCCTCGTCGACAAGAAGTCTCATGACCCGGTCGTAGAAACGGGTCAGCAGCGGGAAACGAAGCGCTGCGACGCGGGGGGTCGATGCGCGCGCCAGGCTCGTGTCGCTGTCGGCCGAGCGTTTCATCGCGCCGGGGCGACCCGCGACGGCAACTCAGTCTGTCCTGGGTGGCAGCTTGACCTCGATGACCAGGTCTGACTCGCCCTTCGTCTCGTACATGACGACGGCTCGTTCCCCCGGCGTGGCGTCCTCTCTCGGCACGATGACAGGGCCACGCGTGAAGACCGTCTCTTCCGTCAGCACGAAGCTGTGCGTCTCGCCGTCTTTCATGGCGAGGCTGATCCGCTCGGCGTCGACTACGTCGATCGTTCCCATCGCCGTGTGGTGGTGCCCTTCGTGGGCGGCAGCAACCGCGGGTAGGAGCGCTACTACCAGGAGGATCGCTCGTTGGAGTGTTCGCAGCATGTCTTTGTCTTCCTTGTTGTTGCCGTCACGGGCGAGAGGCCGCCGATGACGCCTGGTTCGAAGGGGCGTCGCAGGGCTCGAGTTGGCGCGGCACCTGAAGGCGTCCGCTTCCTAGCTCGCCGATCGTGACGACCAGTGGACATGAACGATAAGCCACTTCCCGCCGATTCGCTTCAGCAGCACGGTCTCGACGCCCAGGCTGCTGACGTCGCGCCCGCGAAACCGGCCCCGTGTCGTGGTGGCGGAAAGGACCCATGCGACGAGCCCATCGGAGTCCGACCAGCTATCAACGACCTTGCGGCTCGTCGTCGCAGCGAACTCCATATCGACACCGAGATGGTGGGCGGCGTATTCGTCTCTGGATGCTTCGAAACCCCCATGCTCCAGAATGACAACCTCGGGAGCCAGCAGCTCCAGCAAGGCTTCCCTGTCCTGGGCTCTCATCGCCTCGTGAAAGCTGCGAACCGTGTCCTCGGGCTCGGAGGCATCAACAGGCAGGGCGAGCAGGGCCAGCAATATCGCGAATGCCAAGCGCCTCAGGTGAAGTCTCGTTTTGGCGGTCGGGAACATGAGTGGCTGGTCCATCGACAGGGTAGCGTCGCGAGATTAGAGACAGATTAGTTGCGCGGTTTGGCGAGCGCCTATGAAAGCCTGGCCTAGAATGTTCGATGTTCAGTTGACGAGATGCGGGTTCTAGTCGTTGAAGACGACCTGAAGCTTGCGGTTCTACTGCGCAAGGGTCTGGAGGAAGCGGCCTACGCCGTGGACCTGGCGGCCAGCACGCAGGAAGGTCTACGGCATGTTCTCGCCGCCGATTACGACGCGGTCGTGCTGGACCTGATGCTGCCGGGGGAAGGTGGTCTCGAATTGCTCAAGGAGCTTCGTTCCCGCGGGAGCTCAGTTCCCGTCCTGATCCTCACGGCCCGCTCCTCGCTGGAGGACCGGGTCCTGGGCCTCG
The DNA here is from genome assembly GCA_965223875.1 of Candidatus Multivoradales bacterium. Taxonomy (GTDB): domain Bacteria; phylum Acidobacteriota; class Thermoanaerobaculia; order Multivoradales; family JAHEKO01; genus CBDCXS01. The sequence continues at coordinate 3,225,086 of OZ245024.1, forward strand.
ACCTGGGTGCGGACGACTACCTCGCGAAGCCCTTTGATCTGCGCGAGCTTCTCGCTCGTCTTCGGGCGATCACACGCCGGCCACCGGTGGCCCCGCAGGTTCTTCTCACCGCGGGCGATCTGGAGCTCGATCCGGCAAGCCACGAGGTACGTCGGGGAGGTGAGACGATCGAGCTGACGGCGAAGGAGTTCGCGCTTCTCGAGTATCTCCTGCGCAAGAAGGGGATGGTCGCTACGCGAGGGATGATTCTCGATCACGTCTGGGGGCTGGACTACGATGGTGGATCGAACCTGGTCGAGGTCTACATCAACTACCTCCGCAAGAAGCTCGACCACGATCGCGAAGTGAAGCTGATTCACACGGTTCGAGGGTCGGGCTACATTCTGCGCGAGGAGACCTGAGGTTGCGCGCTTCGACTCTGCGTTGGCGTCTGACGGCCCTGTATTCGGGTTCGTTGGCTCTCGGCTTTCTTGTTCTCGGTGGACTCATCTTCGCCCTCGTTCGGTATCAGCTGTTGACGCATCACGACCATGCGCTCAGGGAGACAGCCGAGGATGTCGATCGGATTCTGTCTCTAGAGAAGGACTGCGAGAGTCTCACCGAAGGGCAGCTAGCCAGCCTCGGGCGAATCGGCGGTCTTGTGCTCTTCCACGAATCGGACGGCGGGCGTGTCTTCTATCGCTCGGCTGCAGCAGAACGGGTACCGGTTCCTTCCTCGCCTCACACGCTGTCAGCCGACGAGACGACGAGATCTTTCGAGACGTTGCCCGGGACGCCTCCTCTCCGAATCTACTCGCAGTTCTACGAGTCCCGGGAGGGGACGAAAGGAGTTATACGTGTCGCCGAGCGACTTGGCGATGTGGAGGCGCCGCTCAGGAGCATTGCTATCGCACTACTCGTACTCGCTCCGATCGCTGTATCCGCTTCAGCCGGCGCTGGCTACTGGCTCGCTGGAAACGCCCTCGCTCCGGTCGACAGCATTACTCGCTTGGCTCGGGAGATCGAGGCCACGAGCCTCGAGCGCCGGCTTCCTCCGACCGGTGTCGATGACGAGCTCGGCCGACTGGTGGACACGTTCAACCAGATGATCGAGCGTCTCGAGAGCTCGTTCAAGGGGATGAAGCGCCTCACCGAAGACGCGTCTCATGAGCTCAGGTCGCCGTTGGCCCGAATGCGAGGCGCGCTGGACGTGGCACTGTCCAGACCGAGGGCGGCCGAGGAGTACCGAGAGACCCTGGTCGATGTCGGCGAGGATGTCGACCACCTCCGATCGATCACCGAGGATCTTCTGGTGCTGGCACGAGCAGACGGAGGCCGGATCAGTCTGGAACGCGAGGAGGTCCGGTTGGATCGGATCGCGGCAGAGGCTGTGGACTCGCTGAGTCAAAGTGCTGACGCGCTCGGAGTCGAGCTGAGGGCTCGCTGCGGGGAGCCGGTCGTGGTTCTCGGGGACGAGAGGTGGTTGAGACAACTTGTTGCCGAGCTTCTGGACAACGCCCTGAAGTATTCCCCGCTCGGGTCGAAGGGCGGGGCTCCGGGGGTGCAAGTGAGGGTATTCCTCGACAAGGGAATAGCCGTCTTGTCGGTGGAGGATTCCGGTCCGGGGCTACCGGCAGAGGCGGCTGAGCGCGTCTTCGAGCGCTTCTATCGCGCTCACGCCGAAGATGGTGGTCCGGCGCCGGATGGGTCGGGGCTGGGCCTCGCGATCGCTGCCTGGATCACCCGCGCCCACAAGGGGACGATAGCTGCCGAGAACGCTTCCGACGGGGGAGCTCGGATGGTGGTGACGTTCCCGTGCTCTCAACGGATCTAGCGAGCCGCTCCGGGAACTCCGTCAGTCGTGAGCTTCCTCTGACGGAGCGGCATCACTCTCGCCCGCGAGAAAGCGCTCGATCTCCATCTGGTGCTCCAGCTCTGCTCTGCTGACCGGATTCAGGAGCTCCATCTCGCGAATCTCGGAGTCGGACAGCTCTTCGAGATGGCGAATGAAATGGACCAGCTCCCAGCTCTCCTCGTCGTCCTCGGGCCCCGCATCTCCCCAACCGGGCATGCCCGTCAGCCGGATGCCGTTCTCGATGATCCAGAAGAGCTCGCCGTCGGACAGTCCTTGGGTCGCCTCGAGTGTCATGTCAGGCGCTCGCGGGTAGAGTCCGCGACCCAGAGCTGTTTCTCCTCGTCCGTCGTTGCCGTGGCAGGAGGCACAGTGATCGGCCCAGTGGCTCATGCCGTTCGCGAGAACCTCGGCGGTCGCTTCGACCGGGTTGTCGGCCGCGCGGGCGCTCCCCGGAATCAACCTGTGGCGAGCGGCTCGGGCAAGAAGGGACTCCAGTCTGGATGGCTCCGGCTGGGCGGAAACGCCGCCGAGGGAGAAAGCAACCGCTCCCAGTAAAGCAATCGCTCCGACGACTGCGAGACCAGTGAAAAGGACTTTGCGTAGTCTGTGCATGAGGCCTCCTGGGTGTCGGCTAGATCCCGCCGAGGAGGCTGATTGTTCTGTTTTCGCTCGGTGCTGGTCAAATAGGCTCGCGACACACCCCCCAAGCGCGATCAACCGTGCGTCAGGAGCAGGTGCGCAGGAAGAGAACCAGAACGAGCAGGCCGACGATACCAGCGGCAACGAGCCATCGAACCGGGATCAGCTGCCGGGCGACCTCTTTCGCCACCCGGCTGGTGATCTCGGCCGTCGATAGAGCGGCGTCGGGCAGCTCGTCGGGGCCAGCTTCGACCAGGGTGCGGAAGCTGTCGAGGGCGACGTCGGTGACGGCGCGGGCGGAGGACTCGAGGAGTCGCTGCCCGACGCCGGCCAGCCGTCCACCGACCCTCGTGGAGACGCGATAGGCGAGTGTCGTGCCCGGCCCCCCTTCTTCCGATGGCCGATCGGAGAGCGTGATGTCGCCCTCGCCGACGAGGTGGCCGGCCGGGCCTTCGCCGGAGAGCTCCAGATGGCAGCCCTCGCCCGGGCGCAGCGACGACAGCCGCAGTCGCCCCTCGAAGCGTCCCTTCACCGGACCGACCTGGACGCCCAGCGCCCCCTCGTACTCGTTCTCGGTGATGCGATCGAGGCGCTCACAGCCGGGGAGGGTTCGTGACAGGACGGCCGCGTTGAGCAGCGCGTCCCAGACTCGTTGCCGGGGCGCCGCTATCGACCGCTTGCCCTCCATCGACACTGCCGAGCCTCCCGTGGCGGGGGTGGCGGTATCCGCAGGGAGCGGGGCGATCGACTGGGTGGCGCCGTCATCGAGGGCGTCGGAATCGTCGCGGATCGGCGAAGTGGGCTCGTCCGACATCGACTCCGCGGCCGGAGTGTCGTCGCTCCAGGAGCCGCGAGCGCGCTCGACCAGTTCCCACAGCCGGCTCGGGTTGAGCGGGATCTCGCGGACCTCGAAGTCGGGCACCCGCAGGGCGTCCTCTACGGCCTGCGCGAAGAGCGCCCCGACCGGAATCGCCCCCGCTTCACCGGCGCCCTTGCTCCCGAGCTCGTTGAGCGGCGAGGGTGTCTCCAGGTGTCCGACGTCGATGCGCGGAACCTCGAGCGCCGTCGGTAGCAGGAAGTCCATCAGCGAGCCGTTGAGCAGCTGGCCGTTGTCGTCGAAGACGAGCTCCTCGTAGAAGGCGTTGCCGAGTCCCTGGGCGACGCCGCCGTGCACCTGGCCGTCGACGATCAGCGGATTGAGAACCTTGCCGCAGTCGTGGACCACGACGTACTTCAGGACCTCGACCTGCATGGTCTCCGGGTCGACTTCGAGAATCATCGCGTGGACCCCGCTCGCGGTGGCGCCGCGATGAGGGCCGAAGTAGCTCGTCGCCTCGAGGCCGGGCTCGGTCCCCGGCTCGACCGCACCACGAAGCGGGTTGGCGGCCGCGGCGAGCTCGCCCAGAGTGATCGAGCGGTCCGGATCGTCGCTCACCCGGACGCAGCCGTCGTCGAGCTCGAGGCGATGCTCGTCCACGTCGAGCTGCCGCGCGGCCACGGCGAGGGCCTTGGCGCGGACCTCCTTCGCCGCGGAGTGGACGGCGTTGCCGGCGACCACGGCGCCGCGGCTGGCGAAGGTGCCGCTGCCCCAGTGGAACTGGTCGGTATCCCCGGTGACGACGTGTACGCGCTGGGTCGGCACCGCCAGCTGCTCGGCCGCGATCTGGGCCAGCACGGTGAAGTGGCCCTGCCCCTGGGTGCCGACTCCCGTGGCCACCGAGATCCGGCCGTCGGAGTGAACCTGCACCCGCGAGCCCTCGTACGGCCCGATGCCCGTTCCCTCGACGTAGGCGACGACACCGATACCGACGTGACGCCCCTGCGAGCGGAGGTGGGGCTGCTCTTCGGCGATGAACTCGTCGTGGCCGATCATCTCGAGCGCCTTGTCGAGGATCGGCTCGTAGTTGCCGCTGTCGTACACCAGCGGCGAGAAGTCCTGGTAGAGGATCTCGTGCTCGTGGGGGAAGTCGTCCGGGTCGAGGAAGTTGCGACGACGGATATCGACCCTCGAGATGCCGAGCTCGTCCGCCGCGAAGTCGAGCAGCCGCTCGATCACGAAGACGCCGTGCTGGCGGCCGGCTCCGCGATAGGGCGTCACCAGGGTCTTGGTGGTGAAGACGGCCGTGAACTCGCTCTCGTAGGCAGGCACGTCGTAGGGCCCCATGGCGTTGCACTGGCTGTTGAGAGGCACCGTCAGGCCGTAGGAGTCGTAGGCGCCGCTGTCGTGCAGGAAGGTGTCCTTGAGGCCGAGAATGCGTCCATCGGCCGCCACGGCCAGCTTGCAGTCGTGAATCTGCCCGCGCTCCTGTGTCGTGGCGACGAAGTTCTCGGAGCGGTCCTCGATCCACTTGACCGGTCGTCCGAGGCGCATCGCCAGCCAGGGGACACAGACCTCCTCGGGGTAGAACATCATGATCTTGGGGCCGAAGCCGCCGCCGATGAAGGGCGCGACGACACGCACCTGACTCTCGTTGAGACCCAGCATCGCGGCGAGACCGCCGCGGATCGGGATCGGTGCCTGGGTCGTGTCCCAGACGGTGAGACGTTCGGCCAGCGGGTCCCATCGGGCGACGACCCCCCGGTTCTCGATCGCCGCCGAGGCGCCGCGGTCGTAGATCAGCCGACGCTCGACAATCAGCTCGGCCGCCCGCTCCGCGGCCGCCCAGTCGCCCTTTCGCTGGACGACGTTGGCGGCGATGTTCGAGTCGAGGTCGTCGTGCACGAGCGCGGCTTGCGGGTCGAGCGCCGCCTCGAGGTCGACCACCGCCGGCAGCGGCTCGTAGTCGACTGCGATGAGATCGAGCGCGTCCTCGGCGACGGCCCGGCTGTCGGCCACGACGACGGCCAGAGGCTCGCCCAGATGGCGGATCTTGGTCCTTGCCAGCGGAACCGTGGTGCGCTCGTGGAAGACGGCACCCTCGACCGGGGGCGGCGAGACGAGCAGGGGACCGGGTTTCCACAGCTCGCCCAGGTCGGCGGCGGTGACCACCTCGCGTACGCCCTCGAGCGCGAGCGCCGCGGAGGTGTCGATCGAACGGATGCGGGCATGGGCGTGGGGGCTGCGCAGGAAGGCCGCGTGGAGCATGCCGTCGAGATGGACGTCGTCGACGAACAGGGCCCGCCCGGTCAGAAGCCGGGGATCCTCGTTGCGCCGGACCCGCTCACCGAGGGGCCCCGCGTTTCCCGGGTCGTTTCGTGGCTCGGTCATGGGGCGTCGAGATAGCGGTCGGCGAAGGCCTCGAGGGCCTCTTCGAAGATCGCCATCGGGGGACGGACGAGGCCTGCGCCGACCTGGCCGATACCCGCCTCGCGGTGGGCGATGCCGGTGTTGATTCGTGGCGTGACGCCGAGCTCGACGACCTTGCGCACATCGATGCCGACCGGCGTGCCGCGGAAGCCGAGAGCGGGGATGGTGAAGTGCTCGTGCTCGGCGACGGTGATCTCGTACATCTCGGCCGTCGCGTCGAGCGCTTCGTCGGCCGAGCCGCCGACGAAGCCGACGATGGCTGGCGCCGCCGCCATGGCGAAGGCGCCGATACCGGCTGTCTCGGTGATCGTCGAATCGCCGATGTCGGGGTTGGCGTCCTCGGCGCTGAAGCCCGCGAAGTAGACGCCGTCCGGCACCGCCGCCGGCGCGGTGAACCAGCGGTCTCCGAGTCCACTCACCCGGATGCCGAAGTCGGTGCCGTTGCGAGCCATCGTCGAGACCAGACTCGCACCCTCCACCCCGTGGCCACGGTCGGCCATGAGCTTGCACGCCGCCATCACCGGGTTGAGGACCGACAGGGCGTTGTCGGCGAGGAACTCGAGGGTCCGTGCCGCGTCGGTCCCCCCGAGAGCCGCGATCGGTCCCGCCAGGCTCTTGAGCAGGAGCAGCGAGCCCGACTTGTTGCGATTGTGGCCCTCATCGCCCATGTGAAGCGCTTCGGCGAGCAGGTTGCGAATGTCGATCGGTCCCGCGCTCCGCACCGCCCGATCGAGCAGATCGGCCATCTCCCCGTTCATCCAACGGAGCTTGTCGAGCACCTCGGGGGCGTAGGCGCCGTAGCGCAGCACCTTGCCGTAGCCCTCGTTGAGATTGGAGAAGGCGCGTTCCTCTCTGTCGGCGTTCTCCACCACGTAGACGGCCATCGACGACGAGATGACGCCGGCCATGGGACCGACCGCGCCGTGGTGATGGCACGGTGAGAGCTCGATCGTCCTCTCCGAGACCAGGCGCTCGGCGTCGGCCATCGTCTCGGCGCGATCTTCGAGCATCAGGGCGCCGAGGATCGCGCCCCGCAGCGGTCCCGACGCCCGCTCCCAGTCGATCGGCGGGCCGGCGTGAAGGAGGAGATCGGGGCGCATTCCCGGCACGACCTCGTCGGCGCGGGCGACGCCGACGACCTGCGGCCGTGTCGCCATCATCCGCTCGACCGCGGTCCGGTTGGCCTCCGCGAAGCCGCTCACGCCGTTGCCTCCGAGGGCTCCCGGTCGGCGCGTTTGAGCCGCTCGATGATCGCCGCCAGCCGCTCGTTCCCTCCGGCGGGCGGGCGCCAGTCGAGGTGCACCGTCTCGACCCCCTGGGCGAGCAGACTCTCGTGGAAAGTCTCGAGGCCGACGTTGATGACCGCGCCTCGCGCCGAGGATCCGGAGCCGATCGAATCGACGACCTCGTCGGGTCCACGATCGCCGCCCTGGCGCTGTCGCACCGGCGTCGCGCCTAGGGCACCACGGACCGCCGCGTCGACGGTCTCGACGACCGCCGCGCCGGACGCCAGGAGCCGGTCACGCTGATCGGCGAGGTCCTGTGGGTCGCGCTCGGTGCCGATGAGGATGACGATGACGTCGAGCTCGCGCCCGCCGAGGCGCGCCGTCTCGAGGGCCTCCTCGATCGCCGGACAGTGAATCGACGCGGGATCGGCGTGCGCTCCGTCGCCGAGGACGACATCGATGAGGATCGTCCCGACACCGTCCTCGGCGCCGGCCTGCCGCAGGGCCTCGGCCTGCGGCGTCGGATCGATCATCGGGTGGGGCCGGCCCTGGGTGTAGGTGTCGGCGCCGAGGTCGAGCACCGCGTCGACGGTGGCGGAGGTCGGTTTCGGGAACCCACCGAGATTGGAGTGGAGAGCGGGGCGGTGCGTCGACAACTGGCCGAGGGCCTCGGCGGCGACAGTGCCACCGGCGAAGAGACCGCGCACGGAGCCGCGGCTCGTGGTGATCGTGCCGGGACCCTCCTCGGGCGACCGTTCGGGCCGCTCCCCGATCGCCAGCGCGTGAGCCATCGAGGCTGTTTCAGAGAGGCTCGTCGCCCGCCACAGGCCCGTATCCCCGCTCGCCTCGCCTTGCGTCTCGCGAGTGCCCTGGAAGTAGAGCACCACAGGCCTTCCGAGGGAGGTGGCGCGATCGAGGATCCTCGTCGTGACGTCGGCGTCGGGGTGTTTCGAGACGAGTGCGACGACCTCGGTCGCGGGATCCGCGGCCAGCAGGTCGAAGGCGGCGAGCGCGCCCGAGCCGCCGACCGCCGAGGAGAGATCGCGCCCACCGAGTCCGATCGCCTGGGAAACGCCGGAGCCGAGCCGGTCGAGCGCCACCGATACGGCCTGCAGTCCGGTGCCTGAAGCGCCGATCAGTCCGACCGGTCCCCGTCGCACCCGGTTGGCGAAGCCCAGGCCGATGCCGTCGACGATCGCCGTACCGCAGTCGGGTCCGAGAACCATGCGTCCTCGGCTCCGGGCGAGATTCTTGAGCTCGACTTCGTCATCGAGCGCGACGTTGTCGCTGTAGAGGAAGACGTGGAGATCGAGGTCCAGCGCGTCGCGCGCGAGCGAGGGAGCGTAGCGACCGGGGACCGAGATGGCGACCCATTGCGCTCCTGGCAGACCGCGTCGCGCTCCGGCCAGGCTGCGCGGACGAAACCCCGAATCGGCGCCGGTCGATCCGCCCTTCAGGTGCTCGTCCAGCCGCGCCAGGGCCCGGTCGCCCTCCTCGGCGGAGATCGCCCGAACGACGACGAGAAGATCGCCACCGCCGAGATCGGCGCGATCGAGGGCTGGAAGCAGGCCGCTGGCAGCGAGCAGGTCGAGATTGGTTGGATTGGCCATCACCGCGCCCGCGTCGACGACCCCCGGCTGGCGGGCCATCGCCGCGTGCACGCCCATCAGGACGAGGGAGTCGTGGTACGCCCCCCGGCGGATGGTGTATCGCAGTGTCTCGAACCGGTCCATGTTCCTCACGACTCCCGGCTCATGGACGCAGGATCGCTTCGAGGCGCCGAGCCCAGGCGAGGAGCCGCTCGTCGTCGTTCCAGTTGGCGGCGAGCTGCAGTCCCATCGGAAGCCCGTCGATGGTCGCGGCCGGAATCGAGATGGTCGGCACGCCGGCGTGGGTCCAGGGCAGGTTCATGATCGGATCGCCGGTGCTGCATCGCCCGGTCGGAGCCGCGCCGGTCGCGGCCGGTGAGGCCCAGAGATCGATACCGCTCTCGGCCGCGGCCCGGGCGAGCTCGGAGCGCAGCTCGAGGCAGCCGAGCGAGGCGCGCTCGATCTCGTCATCGGTGACGAGCTCGCCCTGCACCAGCAGATCGACGGTCTTGCGCCGGTAGAGGTCGGGGTGCGCCGCGTACCAGGTCTCGTGCACCGCCGCGGCCTCGGCGGCGACGAGGGCGCGATGACGATCGGCGATCCCCCGGAAGTCGCGCATCATCCCGACACGGACGACGCGCACACCTTCGGTCTCGAGGCGGCCCAGGGTCTCTCCGAATGCGGCGAGACCCTCGGGAAGGGCGCGTTCGAGCAAGGGTCCTTCCGGGACACCGACGACCGGCTCGCCCGGATCCTCGACCGATCGCCAGTGCTCGCACAGGATCTTCGACGCCAGCATCGCGCTCGCGACGTCGGCGGTGAAGACGCCGACGTGATCGAGCGAGGGCGCCAGCGGGATGACGCCATCGATCGGAATGCGGCCGAAGCTCGGCTTGAAGCCGGTGACACCGCAGTAGGAGGCCGGTCGCCCGACCGAGCCGATGGTCTGTGTCCCCAGCGTCAGCGGTGCCAGTCCGGCGGCGACGGCCGCGGCGGAGCCGGAGCTCGACCCTCCGGGAGTGCGCTCGAGATCGTGGGGATTGTGGGTCGCCCCGGGAGCGAAGTAGGCGAACTCCGTCGTCACCGTCTTGCCGAGAACGAGAGCGCCGGCCTCCTTCAGCGCTCCCACAGCCACCGACTCGGAGCCCTGGAGGATCTCCGGCGGCAGGCGGCAGCCGGCGCGGGTGACGAAGCCCTCGACGTGGAAGATGTCCTTGACCCCGACGGGAAGACCGAAGAGCAGGGGCCGCGAGTCGATCTTCGGGAAGCGTTCCTCGAGCTCGCTCGCCTCGGCCCGCAGCCGCTCGAAGCGACCCTCCTCCGGCAGGAAGGCTTCGACCATGGGCTCGCGCTCGGCGAACCGTTCCTCGAGCTCGCTCAGGTAGTCGCCGAGGGCGCCCTCCTGCGCTCTCAGGCGGGGTAGGAGCTCGAGCATCGAGTCGGCGCCGACGATCATCTGGACGTCGCTCCCAGGACGGCGTCGACGATGTGCTGGTAGCCGGTGCAGCGGCAGAGATTTCCCGACAGGGCCTTGCGCACCTCGGCCTCGCTCGGCTCCGGGTTCTCTTCGAGAAAGGGAATCAGCGTCATGAGGATCCCGCCGGTGCAGAAGCCGCACTGGAGACCGTGGTGGTCCCAGAAGGCCTGCTGCAGCGGGTGCAGGTCGATCGAGCCGTCCGCGCGGTCTCCGGTCGCGAGGCCCTCGACGGTGTGGATCTCGTGCCCATCGGCCTGGACGGCCAGCATCAGGCAGGCGCGGACCGGCTGACCGTCGAGAAGAACGGTGCAGGCGCCGCAGACGCCGTGCTCGCATCCGACGTGGGTGCCGGTGAGCGAAAGGTCGTGGCGCAGAAAGTCGGAGAGCAGCGTCCGTGCCTCGACCCGGCGCTCGTACTCCTCTCCGTTGACCGTGATGGCTATCGTGTGATGATGCCTCATGCGGCCGCCCCGGCGCGGGCGAACGCCGTCTCGAGGGCCCTCTCGGTGAGCACGCGAGCGAGATGCCTCTTGAAGGGGGCCGACGCGTGGATGTCGCCGAGCGGCTCGATCTCACGGCCTGCGGCGTGCCCGGCGACGGTGCGGAAGAGCTCGGCATCGGGCCGTTCACCGATCAGCAGGCCGGCGGCCTCCCGGGCGTCTACCGGGCCCTCTCCGACGGAGAGGAAGACAAGGCGGGCGGAGCGGCAGCTGCCGTCCCGGGCCAGGCCGACCGACGCGGCCAGGCCGACCTGAGCGTAGTCACCGTGGCGGCGAGCGATCTCGAGAAAGGCGTAGCCGGTCGCCGGCGCCCGCTCCGGGATCTCGATCGCGGCGACGATCTCGTCGGGCGCGAGCGCCGTGGCGAAGAGACCGGTGAAGAAGTCCCTCGCCTCGAGCCAGCGCTCGCCGCGCCCGCTGACGAGGCGGAGGCGGCCGTCGAGTGCCAGGACCACCGTCGGAAGCTCCGCGGCGGGGTCGGCGTGGGCCAGCGTTCCACCGATGGTGCCGCGGTTGCGAATCTGCGGGTGGGCGATGAAAGGCATCGCCTCGTGCAGGAGGGGAGCCATGTCGCGAACCGCCGGATCGTGCTCGACGCGGCTCTGACGGGCCATGGCGCCGATTCGCAGCACGCGGTTGCCCCGGGGGCGCTCGGTCGACTCGATGAAGTCGAGCTCCGAGACCCGGTTGAGGTCGACCAGGGCGGCGGGCCGCGCGAGCCGGAAGTTCATCACCGGGATGAGGCTCTGTCCTCCGGCCAGGATCTTGGTCTCGGAGCCGGCATCCGAGAGCACCTCGAGCGCGGCCTCGAGCGACTGGGGCGCGTGGTAGGCGAAGGGTGCCGGCTTCACGACTGGGCCTCGGGACTCGGCGCCATCGTACTACGGTGCCGCGCTCGCTTCCGCGGCCGACTCAGTCGGGCAGACGGTGCTTCTGGACTTTCCCGAGGGCGTTGCGGGGCAGAGCGTCGAGGCGGTGGATACGCCGCGGGACCTTGAAATTGGCCATGCGCGCCTTGCACTCGTCGATGACCCATTGCTCGTCGATGGATCCGTCGGCGACCAGGAAGGCGACGACCCGCTCGCCCCACTCGGGGTGAGGGCGCCCGACGACGGCGGCCTCGCGAACTCCCTCGAGGCTCGTCAGGACCTCTTCGACCTCCCTCGGGTAGACGTTGAAGCCGCCACTGATGACCATCTCGTGGCGCCTGCCGAGAAGCGTGTAGTAGCCCGTCTCGGGGTCTCGCCGGGCGAGGTCGCCGGTGCGGAACCAGGTTCGTCCGTCCTCGTCGGTGACGAAGCTCTCGGTGCTCGCGCCGGGATCGCGCCAGTAGCCGCCGAAGACGTTCTTCCCGTGAACCAGCAGCTCGCCCGCGTCGCCGTCGGTTCCCTCTTCATCGACGACCCGGGCCGTGACGCCGGGAAGCTCGAAGCCGACAGTTCCCGGGCGCCGGGGGCCCTCGTACGGGTTCGACAGGAGCATTCCTGCCTCGGTCATTCCGTAGCGCTCGAGGATGGTCCGTCCGGTGAGGGTCTCGAAATCGGCGAAGGTCTTCGGATCGAGCGGCGCGCTGCCCGAACAGAAGAGCCTCATGGTGGAGAGATCCGGTGCCTCGCGCCGACCCAGCTCGTCGATCAAGCGGACGTACATTGTCGGCACGCCGAAGAAGAGCGTCGGCCTCGGCCTGATCGGAACATCGCCACCCGGAAGATCGCTATCGGGGAGCTCACCAGTGAGGGCGTCGACCACCGCGCTCGCTTCGAAGCGACGTCGCAGGTCCACCGTGGCGCCCGCGGCGAGGGCGCAGAGAAGCCCGACGACGAGGCCGTGGGTGTGGAAGAGAGGGAGCGTCAACAGGAGCACGTCGTCCGCGCTCCACGCCCAGGCGTCGAGCAGCGCCAGGATGGTGGCCCGGACGTTGGCGTGGCTGAGGACCGCTCCCTTGCTCCTTCCAGTGGTGCCGGAGGTGTAGAGGATCATCGCGCCGGATTCGTCCTCCGGTCGGGGCGCCTCGCGCATGGTGGATGTCGCGCCGGCGAGCCTCGCGGCTCGGACGACGTGGTCGGGGGCGACGAGTCCGTCGAGCGCCGTGGCGTGCTCGTCGTCGGTGAGGACGAGCCGGGGCTCCGAGTCCCGGACGATGTGGCCGATCTCACGGCCGCGATAGGCGAGATTGATCGGCACCATGGCGACGCCGAGCTCGAGCAGGCCGAGGAACGCGGTCACCATCTCGGGCCGGTTGCCCATGAAGACGGCGACACGGTCCCCGCGACGGACGCCGAGAGCTTCGAGCTCTGCTGCAACGGCCCGCGCGCTCCTCAGAAGCCGCCTGTAGGTCCAGGCCTCGGGGTCCCCCGAGCCGGTCTCGCAGACGAGAGCGAGCTCGTCGGGTCGCTCGTCTTCGTGTCGGGCCAGCAGGTCGAGCAGGCTCACCCGCCGAGCATTGTCCAACCGGTCCCGGTGGTCAACGCCGGGGCGTCCTGCCTACTCTTCGGGAGGAACGTACCCTTCGATGAAACGCTCGGGGTGGTTGCGGAACTTCCGCTGTGAGGAGCGTGACGAGAAGATGTAGATCTCGCCATCGAGCACGTAGTAGAAGTCCGGATCCCCCTGGATCCCGATCAGCACCGGGCAGTTGCCGTCGTTGCGGATGGTGTAGGGCGCCGGCTCGCGCACGAAGGCATCGAGGTTGCGCTCGTTGGCGAACTGGTAGCGGAAGCCGTCGCGGATGACGTAGAGATCCTCGCGGCCCTCGACCTGGCGTCCTTTCACCAGGGAGACCGGGTCGAGCCCGGTCAGGGCGGGTGTCTCCGTGGAACGTTCGGCGCCGGCCGGCGCCATGCTGCGTCGCCACAGGGGATCGATGGCGCCGGGTGCGTAGTAGCCGGGTCGATGGGTGACCTTGGCCCTCTTCGGGGCGTCGATCAGGCGTACATTGAGCTTGTGGTACTTGCCGTCCTCCGCCAGGTCGGTGACCTGGAAGGTGAGCATGTAGCTGACCCGTGTGTCCTCGACCGCCTCGTTGACCAGCAGCTTCAGGTCGCGGGAGTTGGTGTGGAGACTGCCCCCCGTCTCGGTGGCGAGCAGCGACAGCGAGTCGCGCCCGAAACCGAGTCCTCCGGTGTTGATCGCCTGGATCGACCAGTTCTCCTGGCGCAGGTCGCGGAAGAGCTCCTGGAGGTAGAACAGCGAGCGGCTCTGCTCGTCCCCGTAGAGCGGTCCCCGCGAGAAGAGGACGATGTAGTTCGAACCGGGCAGGTCGTTGTCCTCGGTGAACTCACGCAGACCCCAGGCGAAGTGCTTGATGATCAGCCCGTGCCAGAGGAAGGGGTCGCCCCGCTGGAGGAAGATCCGCGCCTCGGCGAGCAGATCGTCGAGTGAGGCCTTGTTCGGCCCGAGCGGAGTCTTGGCACGCTTTCCGGGAAGGTCCGGCCCGAGCTCGGCCCAGCCGGCGAACTCCTCCTCGACCAGCTTGGGCTTGGCGTCGAGGATCAGGCGAATGCCGTGGAGCGCGAAGAGCGCCGTCTCCCGGTTGCTCGAGAACGCCATCATCTGCTTGAAGCCGCGCAGTGGGCTGTAGTAGGCGACGGAGACCATGTCCCCGGGTGCGAGATGCTCCTCGACCAGCGCCTGAGCCGCCTCGACGCTCTCGATCAGGCGTCGGCGGGCGTCGATCATGCCCAGGCCACCGTAGGCGAAATCGAACAACAGGAGGTAGTTGCGACCACTCGGTTCGGCGGCGGCCGTGGGATCCGCCGCGGGCTCCGGCGAAGACAGCGCGCCGGTCGAGGCTCCGGTCATCACATCGATGACCTCGAAGGTCGTGATCTCGCGCGGCTTTCCCCCGTCGAGAATCTCGAAGTTCTCGCGCGTGAGGTCACGAAGCGGTTCGCCCTTGAACAGCACCCGTACCGGCACCTCGACCACGTAGATCGAGGTGGTCTCCTCGAAGGTCTCCTGCGCGATCTCGGGCGGGTCGGTCTCCTGGGAGACGGCAACCGCCGGCGGCAGCAGAGCCAGGAGGCCGGCCGTCAACCAGCCGAGTGAGCGCGAGTCGGACATCGTCGTACGCCAAGTAGCATACGTCGTGCCAGCCGGCGGCGGATTCGTCCGGCGAGCTTGCCCCCGGGCGCGCGCTCAGGCCGCCGTCGAGGCTGCCGTCGGGCCTGCTGTCGGGACTGCTGTGCGGGCCGCTTCCCAGCCGATCATCGCTCGCTTGCGCGTCGTTCCCCAGGCGTAGCCGCCGAGGGCGCCGGTCTTGCGCAGGACCCGGTGGCAGGGAATCAGATACGAGACGGGGTTGGCCCCGACCGCGGACGCCACGGCCCTGGTCGCTCGCGGTGTGCACACATGGCCGGCCAGGTCGCTGTAACTCAAGAGCGTCCCCTCGGGGACACGCAGCAGGGCGTTCCACACCTTGATCTGGAAGTTGGTTCCCTTGAGCAGTAGCGGCAGGGGCCTCTCGGGAGGTTCCTCGACGAACACGCGACGACAGGTGGCGAGCGTCGTCGCGCGATCCTCGACCAGCCGGGAGCGCCGCCAGTCGCGGCGGAGCCGCTCGAGATTCGGGGCGGAGTCGCCGTCCGAGAACGACAGGTGGCAGATCCCCCGGTCGGTCTCCGCCAGCAGGCACTCGCCGAACGGTGAGTCGTGGACGCCCCAGCGGATCTCGATCCCTTCACCCTGGGCCTTGTACTGGCCCGGGGTCACCGCCTCGGCGCTGACGAAGAGGTCGTGCAGTCGCCCCGGTCCCGACAGTCCGACCTCGTAGGCCGTATCGAGAACCGACGACGAGTCACGGAGCAGGTCCTTGGCGTGCTCGATGGTGACGAACTGCAGGAACCGCTTGGGACTGACCCCGGCCCAGCGCTTGAAGAGACGCTGGAAATGGGCCGGCGAGAGCCCGGCGTGCTCGGCGAGCTCGGTGAGGCCCGGCTGCCGTCCGGCGTTCTCCTCGAGGTAGCGGATGGAGGACTCGACGCGACCGTAGTCTGCGGCGTTCATCGGCGTCGAGGATACCCCGTTGGCGGGGGTGTTTTCGGTGGGTCTGGATGAGGCGGCGACACTCTCGATCATTCGGGGTCTCCTCGTGCGGACGTGCGGTCGAGAGCGAAGGTACCGTGGGGTGGACCCAAGGGGCCACCCGGTTCTTGCTCCCGTGAGACAATCCTGCGACAGAACCAACACCGGCCCGGCTGCCGGAGAACGGAGGGAGAGATGGCCAGCTTGACGGAGCGGATGGTGGGTGCTGCGCGCCTCGATGTCGCCACCTACAACGAGGTCGAGAAGGACGAGTCGGCGACCTCGCAGGCCATGCTGGTGGTCGTGCTGTCGAGCCTGGCGGCGGGTATCGGCATGGGGGGCAACGGATTCATGGCGATCATTCTGGGAACCGTTCTCGCTCTGATCGGTTGGGCAGCCTGGGCCTTCGTCGCCTGGCTCGTCGGCACCAAGCTGCTGGCCGAGCCGCAGACCGAGGCCGACTGGGGACAGTTGGCGCGAACGCTTGGATTCGCTTCGGCGCCGGGTATCTTGCGCATCCTCGGGATCATCCCGGTCCTCGGTACGTTGATCTCGTTCGCCGCCAGCCTCTGGATGCTGGCGACCATGGTCGTGGCCGTGCGTGAAGCTCTCGACTACACGAGCACGGGCCGAGCCGTGGGTGTCTGCCTAATCGGTTTCCTGGTCTATCTCGTCATCGCCGTCGGCTTCGGCCTGATGGTCGGGGTCGCCGGAGTCGCCGCGGCCGGCTTGAGCGGCTAGCCGGCGCGGCAGGGACCGGGCGCGATCAGCGTCGGGGCGGTCTCGGCACGAGGATCGACGTCCGGGCCTTGTACGCTTCGTACTCCTCCTCGCCGCCCCAGCGCTCGTCCCCCCGGCGCTCGAGAAGCGGAATGCCGCTCACTCGCGTCAGTAGCACGACGACGAACAGAGGGGAGACGAGCGCGAACCACTGGCGGTCTTCGAGTGCGGCTGACGCGACGACGGCGACGCCGGCCCAGAGAACGATCTCGGCGAAGTAGTTCGGGTGGCGTGACCAGGACCAGAGTCCGCTGGTGATGAACCCGCCGCGGTTCGAGGGATCGCGGCGGAACCGTCGCTTCTGGCTGTCGGCGACGATCTCGACAGTCATGCCCGCCACCCAGAGCGCCGTTCCGAGCCCGTCTCTTGCCGACAGCGCTACCGCAGGAGCGTCCCTGGAGACGGTCGTGATCGCGGCCAGGGCGGCGCTTGCGGTCAGGAAGACCCAGAGGCCCTGAAGCGTCCAGGCGACGAGGAAGCGCCGCGCGTCCCGCTTGATCTCGTCGAAGCGCCCGTCGCCGCCTTCGGCGCGGACGCGCCGGAAGAGGAAGAGCCCCAGACGCAGCGTCCAGACCGCCACCATCGAAGCCAGAAGCAGAGATCGAGCGTCGTACGCGCCCGTGAGCCCCAGGGCCGCCCACAGGACGAGAAGGTAGCCGACGGTTCCCATCAGGTCGTAGTAGCGCTCGGTTCGGCGCAGCCAGGCTGGAACCCAGGCGAGCCATTGCGTCGCGAAGGCGATCGCGGCACACCACCACATCACCGGCACACCCCGGGCGGTCGCGCCGCCGAGGCCACCTGCCCAGGCGACGAGCGCCGTTGTCGCCATCGCGGCGAGAAGAGTCATGACAGTCACCGTGTCACCTCGTCCCCTCTGGTTCTTTCGATCACCGGGTGGTGATCGGAGGCGTTGACCGCCGGGATCGCGCCGGCTGAATCGACTTCCTCGCGGGTGACGAAGCAATTGCAACCGACGGTACTCGACCGTTCGGTCTTCAACAGACAGTCCAAGGAGGAAGTACTCATGAAACGCTTTTCGGGTTTGTTCTTGTTCAGTGTGATGGTCCTCGTCGCCGCCTCGGCGAGCGCGGAGGGCTGGTATGTCGGCGCCTTCGGCAGCTTCAGCGAAGTGGACGACATCCGTTTCGACACCGCGCTCGGCACCGTCACGACACCGTTCGAGGGTGACATGGGCCTCGGCCTGGTGGTCGGTTACGACTTCGACGGTGTTCGCGTCGAGGGCGAGTGGAGCATGCGGGAGTACGAAGTCGAGAATCATATTCTCGGCGGAGCCAGGCTTCCGGGACCGACCGGCGACAGCGAGATCCGGGCGCTGATGGTCAACGCGTACTACGACTTCAATCAGGAGGGGACCGTGCAGCCGTACATCGGCGCCGGTCTGGGCCTGGTCGATGTCGAGCTGGATGGATTCGGCGTCACCCCGGTGCCCGATGTCCTGTCGGACGACGACAGCGGTTTCGGATACCAGCTGATGCTGGGTCTGGGCTTCGAGCTCTCGGAGTCGTGGACGCTGTTCATCGACTATCGCTACCAGAGCGCCGACGACCTTTCGGTCACCGTGTCGCCGGCGGCGGGCGCGGTCTCCTCGGATATCGACTGGACCACGCAGGACGTGGCACTCGGTGTCCGCTATTCGTTCTGACGCATCGGCGGCGGGTTCCGGCGCTCGACGTTCGTCGCGGGCGGCCGGAACCCGTCGTCAGCCATCTTCAGGGCTGGTCGACGCCGGCGCCGCAGCGGTGGCACCAGTGGCCCACTGGGGTGCAGTGGCCCACCAGGGTGCCCACTAGGGTGAAGGCGGCAGGAACGCGGGCCGGCGCATCGTGGCGACACAGGAGGGGTCGAGCGTCTCGGTCGAAGCGCCGGCGATGAACTCATTCATCAGCCCGAGCAGACAGGCGACACCGCTCATGCCGATGAAGCTGTGCTGTCCCTCGGGAACCTCGACGACCCGTGCCCCTGGAAGCGTCTCGGCGATCTCGTGGGACCAGGCCGGTTGCACGGCGGGATCGAGGCCGCCGACGAGCAGAAGGGTAGGAACCTCGGCGGTGACCGGTCGGGCGAAATCCTCCGGCAGCGGTTTCCGGGGCCACTCCTCGCAGCTACGCATCAGCGACTCGGCCCAACCGGGACCGAGGAAGGTGCCGGTGTTTCGCTCGCGGATCGACTCGACCGACGCGCGCGCGGCGTCCTCCGAGCAGAGGAGGGACATGAAGGCCCCCTGACTGATCCAGTCGGCCAACAGGCTCGCCTGGGGGTCGTCACGGGGGGGGTCGTCACGGGAGGAACCGTCGCGGGGGGGACCGACGCGGGCGGGGAGGCGGCCCGTGTGCTCGACCGCGCGGAGCAGCTGCGGCACCCGGCTCGCCTGCAAGGGAAAGAAGAGCATCATGCGGACCCCGGCGGAGAAGAGCGGCCACTCCTCGTCGGCGGCGAAGCGGCCGGGGAGTGTCGCCAGCGTCCGCCGCAGATCCGGGTAGCTGCCAGCGCAGGTCTCGTCACTGGCGCAGTCGGCCGCCAGGCGCGCGAGGGATAGGTCCAGGGTCTCACCGCCGTCGAGCAGGACATTGTGAGTGGTCGGGTAGGGCGCCAGCAGGGTCGCCGAGCGTGCCCGTTCCGGATGCGCCGCCAGGAACCGCAACGCCGTGCGCGTCCCGTTCGAGACCGCGAAGAGATTGACCCGCTCGTAACCCAGGCGATCGATGATCTCGAGGAGGTCCTCGACCGCTTCGGTGGTGGTGTAGAAGGCGAGGTCGGCCTCCGCCGAGAGCTGCTGTGCGCAGCGCGCGGCACTCTCGGGGGTCGGGAGGTCGCGGAAGTCCTGCATGAGGTCGCAGTCGAGCGGCGCCGATCGGCCCGTGCCCCGTTGGTCGAAGAGCACCAGGTCACGCTGGCGCAGCGCTCCGGCGAACGTCTGCACGTGCATCGGCGCGAAATGCGTCACCGAGGCGCCGGGACCACCTTCGAGCACCACGATCGGATCGGGCTGCGGGTCGTCGCCGGTCGCTGTCACCACGGCGACGAAGAGCTCGAGTCTCCGATCGCCGCCGCCGCGACGCTCGGGTACGGAAATCGTGCCGCACCGTCCTTCGGCGCCGCCGACGTTGCAGCGGCGCAACGCCGGCTCGGTGTCGGCTGTCAGGAATAGGAGGGAGAGGAAGAACGGGGCGAGCATCGACCGGGATTCTAGTTTGTGATCGCCGTCATCCCGAGTCGGACGGGTGAATGGCATGCTACGGTTCCGTTGGAAAGACCAGCGTAGGAGGCTCCTCATGAAGACCAGACTCGTCATCGTCCTTTCGCTCGTTTTCGTACTGGCAGCGTTGCCCGCGGCGGCCGAGATCTACACCATCACGATGGCCGACGGTGGGGAATTCGAGTCGCGGCAGGAGCCGAAAGAGGTGGACTGGGACGACGATCTGGTCATGGTCCTCACCGACGTCGGCAATTGGATCGCCCTCGAGAAGGCCGACGTCGTCTCGGTCGAGGTCGACACCGAGAACCGGGGCTTCGGCAAGGTCATCGACGCCCACACCATCTCGCTGGGGTGGGCCCCGAACGACAACCCCGTCGACGATCCCGAGGCGGCCCTGGATCCGATGACGCGGCTGCTCAGCTTCCTCGAGAACGAGCAGGCCAACCGGCCCGACTACAGCGTCGATCAGTTCGTCGAGCCCGGCCAGGCCGGTGGACAGACCGGCGGGCTGCCGGTGAGCGGCGTCTATTCGGGCACCACCGCCTTCCCCGTAGGCGGCGGCAGCAGCGGCCACGAGCCCGATACGGTCGATCAGTAGCACCGGCGAGCCGGTCAGCGACTACAATACAGGCGTCACTCCGTTCGCCGAGCCGTCGGGCTCTGCGGACGGGTTCTTTCTCAACCAAGACGCCGTGGTGTGCGCGGCCCGCCAGTCCGATCGTCGGGCGGCGCGCTTTGGGAAGCCGGTGAGACTCCGGCGCGGTCCCCGCCACTGTAACCGGGTACGAAACCGAAGGGCCACTGCAGGTCGCTGATCCGAGTCGCATGACGTCGGGTCGGATCTGTGGGAAGGCTCGGGAGTAGGTCGATCCGGAAGCCAGGAGACCTGCCGCGTGCGTCCGAGACTCCATCCCCCGGGGCAGGGGTCGAGGAGGCCTGCGGCGCAAGCTCCCCCGACCCCGTTCTCGCGGTCCCTGTGAAGGACCGGTCCTAGTTGGACCGGTCCCCGAAAGAGGCACCGGACCTGGAGAGGACGGGGTTTCGATGTCATGGAGGGAGCCTTCATGTATCAGTGGGTTCTTGTAGCGGTGCTCGCCGGGGTTGCGGCGCCGGGGCCTCAAGAGGCACCGGTGAGCGATCCGGACGCGGTTCATCCGACGAATCACGAGGAGCAGATCGTCGTCACGGCGGCGCTCGAACGCGAGGCGCGCCTCGACCTTCCGGTGTCGGCCACGGTCATCGATCGTGAGGAGATCCGGGAGCGGCAGGCGACCGAGGTCTATGAGGTCCTGCGGACCGTGCCGGGCCTCGACGTCGTCCAGTCCGGTTCTCCCGGCAAGGTGGTGTCGCTGTTCTCGCGCGGTGCCGAGTCGAACCAGTCGCTCGTTCTCTGGAACGGCGTTCCGCTGAACGATCCGTACTTCGGCGGCTTCGATTGGGCCTATCTTCCCACCGACGGGGTCGGCAGCGTCGAGGTGGTGCGCGGGCCCTTCAGCTCGCTCTACGGTAGCGAGGCGATGGGGGCCGTCGTCCAGGTGCTCTCCGATCGCAACCAGGGCGGGAGCGCCCGGATGGAGGGCGGCGGCGACTCCTACGGTCGCCTCGGCGTCGCCTGGGGTGACGACCTCGGTGCCGTTCGCCTCGATTTCACCGGTCACGTTCGACGCGGCGCCGGCGCCGCCGAGAACGACTTCTACGATGGTGACGATCTCATGGGGCGCCTGGAGTGGGCCGTCGGCGAGGACGCCAGCCTGGGTCTTGTCGCCCGCCGGAGTCAGGCCGAGATCGGCATCCCGGTCGCTTCGGGCACGCCGACACCCCGCCGTGTCCAGCACGCCGAGACTCTGCAGCTTGCGGTGCCGTTCGAGATCGAGCTCGGAGACTGGCGCGTCGAGGCGCTGCTCTCGCGGTCCGACCGCGACTTCACCTTCGAGGACCCCGACGCGGCGTTCTCGCTCTCGACGACCGACGCCGAGAGGCTGCGGCTGCGTAGTGTCGCCACCTGGCGTGCCGCGGACGACTTCTGGGTCGCGGGCGGCGCGGAATGGCAGGAGGACGAGGTGACCAGCGCTTCCAACTTCGGCCCGAACCTCGATGCGGAGACCCGCAGTGACTGGGCGGTCTTCGCAGAGGCGCAGAAGACCCTCGGTCGCTTCCGGTTCGATGTCGGCGTGCGCCAGGACGACGACGAGTACTTCGGCAGCCAGGTCAGCCCGCGCGGTGGTGTAGTGGCGAACGTTTCCGACCGGGTCCAGCTCTTCGCCAGCTATGCCGAGGGCTTCCGGGCCCCGTCCCTCGGCGAGCTCTTCTTTCCCTTCTTCGGCAATCCGGACCTCGAGCCCGAGGAGAGCGAGAGTGTCGAGGCGGGACTGCGCTACGGCGGCGACCGGTGGTGGGCGGGACTGGCCTACTTCGACAACGACTTCACCAACCTGATCGACACCGATCCGAACACCTTCACCGCGATCAATATCGGTCGCGCCGAGAGCAACGGATGGGAGCTCGAGCTGGGCTACCGGCATGGCCTCGTCGAGCTGCAGGCGAACCTCACCCAGCTCGACACCGAGGATCTCGATACGGGCGAGCCGCTGCTGCGCCGGGCCGAGGACAAGGCCAGCCTGCTGGTCGCCGTGCGGCCCGAGGGCTGGGCGTTCCAGCTGACCTCGCGCTATGTCGGTGCGCGGGAGGATCTCGACCCGATCACCTTCCAGCGAGCCCCGAACGGGAGCCACTTCGTGACCGATCTCGCGGTGACCTGGGAGGCCGGCAAGTCGTTCTCGCCCTACGCCCGGGTAGGCAACATCGGTGACGAGGAGTACGAGGAGGTCCTCGGCTTCGCTTCGCCGTCGCGTACCTGGGCGGTGGGGCTCGAGGTGCGATGGCCCTGATGCGATCCTTTCGACTGCTTCTCGTAGCGGCTCTGGGAGTCCTGTCGGCGCATTGCGCCGACACTCCCGAGTCGGGGCCGGTTTCCGATACGGACCCGCGGCGCGTGGTGGCGCTGGCGCCGAGCGTGGTCGAGCTGCTCTACGAGCTCGACCTCGGCGATCGCGTGATCGGCGTCGGGGACTACTGCCGGTTCCCCCCGGAAGCGGCCGCGAAGCCCAGGCTGGGAGGCCTCTTCGACCCGCATCTGGAGGAGATCGCTCGGCTGGCGCCGGATCTCGCTGTCGTCCTCCCGAGCGAGGATCGGCTCAAGTCGCACCTCGAGAGCCTCGGGATAGAGGTGCTGACGATCTCGAACGAGAGCCTCAGCGACATCGAGTCGTCCACGCGGACGCTGGCGCGCCGCTTCTCGGTCGACCAGCGAGCCGAGAAGTTCCTCGACGGATGGCGCGAGGCCCTCGAGCCCCGTTCCCTCGGCAGCTCCCCACGCGTGCTGATCGCGGTCTCGCGCCCACCGGGCAACCTGGCGGAGACCCTGAGCGCTGGCCCGGGGACCTTCTACCACGAGCTGCTCGAGCGCATGGGAGCGGTGAACGTCTTCGGCGACGCGCCGGCGCTCTATCCTCAGGTCAGCCTGGAGGAGACTCTTCAGCGCCACCCCGAGGCGATCTTCGATCTTCGTTCGGAGGTGCCCGACGAGCATGCGGAGAGCCGGTTGCGCCAGGACTGGTCGGCGTTGGCCGGCGTGCCGGCGCTCGACAACGAGTGTTACCACGTGATCGGTGGTGACTATGTCCTTCTACCGGGACCGCGTCTGACCCGGCTCTATCGAGAGATGCGCGAGGCGCTCGAGTCGTGTGGTTTCTGAGGGTGGCCTGGTGGGTGTGAAGGCGCTGGTCGAGGCCCGAGGGATCTCGTGGAAGGTCGGCGCCAAGTCGATTCTGGAGCCGCTCGACTTCGGGCTCGCAGCCGGCGAGTGTGTCGCCATCGTGGGTCCGAACGGAGCCGGCAAGACGACGTTGCTCCGCCTGGTCGCCGGCCTCATCGAGCCGAGCTCGGGCGAGCTCTCGCTGGTCGGGCGACCCTATTCGAGCCTGCCGCGTCGCGACCTGGCGCGCCATATCGCCTACGTTCCCCAGATCCGTCCGGCGAGGATCCCGCTCACGGTCGAGCAGCTCGTGCTGCTGGGCCGGTTCCCGTACCTCTCGGCCTTCCAGATGAGACCGGGAGCCGGCGATCATCGGGTGGTGGAGGAGGTGCTCGAGAGAGTCGGCCTCGAGGCGCTGCGCGAGCGTGAGCTGGACGGCCTGTCGGGCGGCGAGCGGCAGTCGGTGTTCATCGCCGCGGCGCTCGCGCAGGAGGCCGAGGCGCTCCTGCTCGACGAGCCGACGACCCACCTCGACCCGCGCCACCAGCTCGACATCGTCTCTCTCCTGATGGATCTGCGCTCGCGCTCCGAGCATGCCATCCTGCTGACGACCCACGACCTCAATCTGGCGGCTCGCATCGCCGACCGGGTGCTGGCGCTGCGCGCGGGCTCGGTCGTGGCCCTCGGGACGCCCCGCGAGCTCATCCGGCCCGATCGACTCGAGGAGATCTACGGCGCGTCTTTCGAGCAGGTGGGCGACGTGGACAACCCGCGCGTGCTCCTGAGGATGAAGCGATGAGCCGGACGTCCTGGCTGGCCGTCATCGCGGGGCTCTGGGTCATCGTTCTGGTGGTGGCGCCCTTGCTCGGGCCGGGGGAGCTCGATCTGGCGAGCGCCATGGGCGGTGAGTCGATCGACGCGACGATTCTCTGGCGGCTCAGAACGCCGCGGGTCCTGCTGGCTCTGCTCGGCGGGGCTTCGCTCGCGGTGGCCGGCACGGCCTTCCAGACTCTCTTCCGCAATCCCCTGGCCGAGCCCTACACCCTGGGTGTCGCCGGCGGCGCGGCGCTCGGCGCGGTACTGTCGATGCAGTTCGACGCCACCGGCGGGTTCGCCTTCGTCGCCGGTGCGAGCTTTCTCGGCGCGGCGACGGTCGGCGCCGTCCTGGTGGGCCTGGCGCGTACCGGACGGGGGGCGCAGACCGGGACCCTACTGCTCGCCGGTATCGCGATCTCCCTCTCCTGCTCGGCGCTGATTCTGTTCATCCAGTACCTGGCGGACTTCACCAGGACCTTCCGTATGGTGCGCTGGATGATGGGTGGCCTGGCCGTGGTGGGCTACGCCGAGGTGCTCTGGGTCCTGCCCTGGACTCTCCTGGGTGCCCTGGTGCTCTTCTGGCGGCGCTGGGGCCTCGACCTTCTCCTCGCCGGTGAGGAGGTCGCCGCCAGCCGGGGCCTAGACCTCGAGCGCACCCGCTGGGTCGTCCTGGCGGCGGTGTCGCTGATGGTGGGTTCTCTGGTCGCGGTCACCGGTCCGATCGGGTTCGTCGGGCTCATCGTGCCGCACATGCTGCGACGCTTCGTAGGGGCTACGCACGCCCTGCTGCTTCCCGCGGCGTTTCTCGGAGGCGGTGCCTTCCTGGCTATCTGTGATCTGGTGGCGCGCACGCTCATGGCGCCGGCCGAGCTGCCGGTCGGGGTGCTCACGGCGCTGCTCGGTGGCCCCTTCTTCCTCTGGCTCCTCCTGGCGCGGCGCGACTTCCGGGGATAGGCGGCGATGAAGATCTGGCTCTCCTGGAGCAGCGGCAAGGACAGCGCCTGGGCGCTCGATCGTCTCCGCCGGGAGGAAGAGCACGAGGTCGTGGGTCTGCTGACGAGTTACAACGAGCGCTTCGATCGGGTCGCCGTGCACGGCGTGCGGCGCGATCTTCTGCGCGCCCAGGCGCGAGCCACTGGACTGCCCCGGGTCGAGGTGCCGCTGCCCTGGCCATGCAGCAACGAGGACTACGAGGAGCGCATGGCTGTCGCCCACAATCGCGCCCTCGAGGAGGGGGTCGAGGCGATCGCCTACGGTGACCTCTTCCTAGAAGACGTACGGGCCTATCGGGAGTGCCAGCTCCTGGGTACCGGGCTCGCCCCGCTCTTCCCCTTGTGGGGCGGCGACACCCGGCGACTGGCGCGGCGGATGGTCGCGGCCGGCCTCGAGGGCTATCTGGTGTGTATCGACCCGAAGCACCTGCCACGAGAGCTCGCCGGACGAAAGTACGACGGCGACCTGCTCGCCGCTCTCCCGGCCTCGGTCGATCCGTGTGGCGAGCGCGGTGAGTTCCATACCTGCGTTACCGCGGGACCGATGTTCAGCGCGCCGATTCCGGTCGTACCGGGGGAGTCGGTCGAGCGCGACGGCTTCGTCTTCACCGATCTGTCGGTCGGGGAGACGACCGTTCCTCCCGGTCGCTAGCCATCACACCTCATCGAGCGCTACGGAAGGCCGGCCTCCGTGCCGGGCCTCGGGCCGGACGGCGTTTGGCCTTCGCTCGTGACGATCGCCGTGGCGAGAAAAGTGTCGCCGATGCCCGTCTATGGAGTTAGGTCGGGTGGGGAGGCAGGTCGGTTGGAGTCAGGCGGGGCGCAACGATGGGCGAGGAAGACGAGAGGGGCCAGGAAGACAGCCGACTCGAGCCGGCGCTGCGGCAGGCGCTCATCTCCTGGAGGGTGCGCTCGGCGCGGGAGGTCGCTCTTTCGGATCGGACTCCCGAACAGGCGGCCCTGGCCGGCGAGCGGGTGGCGGTGATCGTCACCTACGAGGGCGACGTCGAGGCTCTCCGGGAGGCGGGCCTCGACACCGGCTTCGACCGGGGCGGCGTGGTCTATGGCCAGATCGCCTATCGCGACCTCGAGCGGCTGGCGACGGCGGACGGGCTCGTCCGCGTCGAGATGGTTCCTCCGTTCCTTCCGCAGCTCGACGAGACGCTCGACGAGCTGCGGGTGCCCTGGAAGGTACCGCCGACAACGCCCGGCAAGGGGGCCGGCGTCATCGTCGCCGTGATCGATACCGGAATCGACATCTTCCACGAGTCGTTCCGCCTGCCCGGCGATCCGACCAAGACCCGGATTCTCGAGCTCTGGGACCAGGCGGCGTCCACCGGCGGTACGAGTCCACCCGCCGGCTTTCAGAATGTCGGACAGATCTTCTCGAAGGCCCAGATCGAGGCCGGTCTGGCGGCCGGGCCGCCGTTCCACAGCGTCGACACGAACGGGCACGGCACTCACGTCGCGGGCACCGCGGCGGGCAACGGCAGCCAGGACGATCGCTGCTCCTTTCCCGGCCGCTACGTCGGGGTGGCGCCGCTGGCCGATCTCGTCGTCGTCAAGGCGATCTCGCTCCCTTCGACCGTCACGCCGGCGATCCCCGACGCTCTCCAGTGGTGCGCCCAGGCGGGTAGCCGCCACGGCAACAGGCCGGTGGTCATCAACTGCAGCTTCGGCTCTCAGTTCGGACCGCACGACGGAACCTCGGCGACCGACCGAGAGATCGATCAGCTTCTGCGCCCAGCCGCTGGTCCTCCGGCGGGATTGGCGATCATCTGCGCCGCCGGCAACGAAGGCCGCTCGCAGATCCACGAGAGCGGCACGATCCAGGCCAATCAGTCTGTGACTCTGTCGTTCTACATCGGTCGAGGCTCGCAGCAGGCCGACATCCTCGACCTCTGGTACAACGGAACGGCCACTCTCAACGCCACACTGACGGCCCCTCCCAATCCGGCCCAGCCCGGCCCGCTGACGACCGGGCAGATCCCGACCGGCGTCGGCCAGTCGCAGATCGGCCAGATGACCATCGCGACCTTCTCGTCGCCGGTACCCTCAGCGACCAACAACAACAAGAAGCAGATCAACTTCAACATTTCCGTCCCCGCGGGCCAGAACCTGAATATCCGCAACGGTGTCTGGCGGCTGACTCTCACCGAGGCGGCCGGCGTCGCCGCCAACTGGGACGCGTGGGTGATGAGCAGCGGCAAAGACAGGGCGCCCACCTTCCGTCTCCCGGACGAGAACGGTGATCCACCGGCTCGGCGACTCAACAACACGATCGCCTCGCCCGGCAGCTCGCTCAACGCGATCACCGTGGCGAACTACCACGACGACGATGGCGAGATAACTCGCAGCTCCTCGCGCGGCGTCGATCCGATACCGCCGGCAACGCCGGTGGGTGAGGTGAAGCCGACGGTCGCCGCACCGGGTACGGCGGTCGCGGCGGCACGCAGCCGCGACGATCCGAAGTCGAACTCCTCGTGCTGCGATCAGAAGGTGCTCGACAAGACGGGAACCAGCATGGCTTCGCCGCACGTCGCCGGTGTCGTCGCCCTGATGTTCGAGAAGAACCGTACGCTCAACTTCGAGCAGGTGCGGGCGCATCTGCAGCACTCGACGCGCATCGACGGCATTCCGGCGGGGGAGGTGCCACAGGTCCACGACGCGCTGCTCGACATCCGCGCCCACCACATCTGGGGCTCCGGCAAGGTGCAGGCGAACGCGGCGCTCGCCGAGATGCCGGCGATTCCGGCGGCGCCGCCGGTGGGCGGCGGGGGCCGAGGGGGCGGCCGCGCCGACGTGGCGCTCGACGAGACGGCATGGGGCTACACGCCTCACACCATCTACTCGCGTCTCGGCGACTGGCGGAACCGGTGCGGGGCGCGGCCGGGGCTGATGCTCATCGCGGGCCTCATCAGCGAGCACGTCGACGAGGTGCTGCGGCTCGTCAACCAGAACAGCAAGGTCGGCACGGTCTGGAAGCGCCACGGCGGTCCCGACCTGGTGCGTCATCTACTGCATGGGCACCAAGCCGGACTGACGCTCTTCCCCGAGGCCGTCCCCGGATGCGAGCTTCCGCGGTTGCTCGAGCGCTTCCTGCCGATTCTCGAGCGCTTCGGCGGCGACCGGCTGCGTGCCGACATCGAGCGCCACCGTGGCTTCATCGACTCGCTGCCGGGTTCTGACCTCGACGTCCTCGACCGGCGGGCGCTCGAACTGGCGGCGAGCGCATGAGCGCCTCGGGTGTCCTCGAGGCGCTGGCGCGAATCCTCGGCGAAGCCCTGGCGCCCCTCGAGCAGCGTCTCGCCGCCGATCGGGCCGAGGAGACCCTCGAGCAGCTCGGCTTGCGCCTGCCGCCGGGGATGCTCGGCAGCGGCGGCGTCTCCCAGGGTCTCCAGCAGTCGGTCACCGCCTGCTCGCAGCTTCCCACGGCGGTCACCGCCCTGGTCGACGCGATCGGCGGCAGCGACGACGCGGCGGTCGTGGCCGC
Source organism: Candidatus Multivoradales bacterium (assembly GCA_965223875.1). Taxonomy (GTDB): domain Bacteria; phylum Acidobacteriota; class Thermoanaerobaculia; order Multivoradales; family JAHEKO01; genus CBDCXS01. Next base: position 3,253,672 of record OZ245024.1, read on the forward strand.
GGCGCTCGAGGTCGGTCAGCTCACGGTGCGTGCCGGCGTCGCCTTCGGTGAGCTCGGCACCGCGCTCGACGCCGCCGTCCAGGGCACGGCCGGATTGAGCGCCGCAGAGAAGGCCCGGCTTCAGCAGGCGCTCGGGAAGCTTCCCGAACGGCTACTGAGCCTCGCCTTCATCGCCTACCTCGAGGAGAAGCAGGCCGAGGTCAAGGGAGCGTTGTCGATCGCCGGACTGCTCGACGACATCGAGATCGAGGCCGACCCGACCGATCCGACGCTCCCGGCGCACCGGCTGCAGGAGCTGCGGCTCGACCGCCTCGGGACGCTCTTCTCCGATCCGTCCGAGCATCTCAGGGACCTCTACGGCTTCGGCGACGCGACCTTCGACGGACTCGAGCTCTTCCGCCGCGTCAAGCAGATGGTCGACCGGGCCGACGCCGAAGCGCTCCTGATCGAGGTGCCGGGACAGCCGGCTGTGCTCGATGCGTTCATCTTCCGGCTCGCCGTGGTACCGGGTGCCAAGCCCGGCCTGAGCGTGAGGCTGCGCTTCCCGGCGGAGAAGGACCTCGAGCTCTCCACGCCCCTGGGCGGTCCCTGGTCGGTCACCGCCAGCTCCACCGCCCGCTTCGAGGGAGGGGTCGAGCTGGTTCTCCATCCCGACGACGGCCTCCACATCGAGCCCCCCAGCGCCGCCGCGTCGATCGCCGCGGCCATCGGCATCGAGGCGAAGAACAGCGACGGCTCACCGATCATCCTCATCGGCCAGGCCGGCGGCAGCCGACTCGAGCTGGGGAGCTTCTCCGGCCGCCTGCCGCTCGAGCTCTCCGCCTCGGCCGGCTCGCCGTCGCCCGACGTCTCGCTCGGCTTCGAGCTCGAGCTTCGGCAGGGGAAGATCGTCATCGACGGCTCGTCCGCGGACGGCTTCCTGGGGACCCTGATCGGCGGCATCGAGCTCGAGTCGGCGTTCGATCTGGGAGCCTTCTTCGACACCGACGAGGGGCTGCGCTTCACCGGCAGCGCGACGATCGAGATCGCCATGCCGGTCCACCTGTCGCTGGGACCGGTGGAGATCCCGACGCTCTACCTCGTCGGCGGATTCGAGGACGGCGCCATCCCGATCGAGTTCTCGGCCGACATGAGCGCCCAGCTAGGACCCCTGGCGGCGAGCGTCAACCGGATGGGTGCCGAGGCGACGGTCTCCTTCCCCGAGGGTGGCGACAATGCGGGCCCGGCGCAGATCGACGTCGGCTTCAAGGCGCCGAACGGCGTCGGCCTGTCGATCGACGCCGGCATCGTCAAGGGCGGCGGCTACCTCTACTTCGACTTCGACAAGGAGGAGTACGCCGGAGCGCTCGAGCTGGTCTTCAGCGGCTTCCTGACGATCAAGGCGATCGGCCTGATCACCACCCGGATGCCCGACGGCTCGGACGGCTTCTCGCTGCTGATCATCCTGAGCGCCGAGTTCGGCACGCCGTTCCAGCTCGGGTTCGGCTTCACGCTCAACGCCGTCGGCGGTCTGCTCGGCCTCAACCGCACCATGGAGCTCGAGGTCATCGCCGTCGGGGTACGCACGGGCGCCATCGAGAGCGTCATGTTTCCCGAGGACGTGATCGAGAACGCGCCCCGGATCATCAGCGACCTGCGCGAGTTCTTCCCGCCGATCCAGGACACCTTCCTCATCGGACCGATGGCCAAGCTCGGCTGGGGCACGCCGTCGCTGGTGACCGCTTCGCTCGGCGTCATCGTCGAGATTCCGCCGGGCAACATCGCCATCCTCGGCGTCCTGAAGCTGGCCCTGCCGGACGATGACCTGGCGCTCATCGTCATCCAGGTGAACTTCATCGGCGCGCTCGAGGTCGACAAGCAGCGCCTCTGGTTCTTCGCCAGCCTGTTCGAGTCGCGGGTGCTCTTCATCACCCTCGAAGGAGACATGGGGCTGCTCATCGCCTGGGGCGACGACGCCAACTTCGTGCTCTCGGTCGGCGGCTTCCACCCGTCCTTCAATCCGCCGCCGATGCCCTTCCCCAACCCGAAGCGGCTGGCGATCAGCATTCTCGACACCTCGTTCGCCCGCATCCGCATCGAGTGCTACTTCGCGGTGACCTCGAACACGGTCCAGTTCGGCGCCCGCGTCGACATCTTCTTCGGCGTCAGCGCCTTCAACATCGACGGCCACATCGGCTTCGACGCGCTGTTCCAGTTCTCGCCCTTCTACTTCATCATCACGATCTCGGCGTCGCTCGACGTCAAGGTCTTCGGCATCGGGCTGTTCAGCGTCCACATGAGGGGCGAGCTCGAGGGGACCTCGCCCTGGCACATCGAGGGCGAAGGATCGATCTCGCTGCTGTTCTTCGACATCGATATCCCGTTCAGCCACACCTGGGGCGAGGACGAGAGCGCGACCCTGCCGCCCATCGAGGTGCTGCCCAAGCTCGTCGGCGAGCTCGAGAAGCTCGACAACTGGACCGCCGAGGTACCCGCGGCCAACAGCCTCCTGGTGTCGCTGCGCGAGATCGAGGCGACCGAGGATCTCATCCTCCATCCGTTGGGAAGGCTCAGGGTCAGCCAGCGGGCGGTGCCGCTCGACCTCGATCTCGACAAGGTCGGCAACCAGCGGCCGACCGACGCCAAGCGCCTGACGCTCGAGCTTCTCGACGGCGACATCGCCAAGGTCGCCGACGTCAAGGAGCCCTTCGCCACGGCGCAGTACAAAGAGTTGAGCGACTCGGCCAAGCTGAGTGCCCCGGCTTACGAGAAGCAGAACTCGGGTGTCGAGCTGTCGGTGGCGGGTGACCAGACGCGCTCGCACTCGGCGATCAAGCGTGTCGTGCGCTACGAGGAGATCATCATCGACAGCAACTTCAAGGGTCACCTGCGTCGCTTCGTCGGCTTCGCCGAGCGGCTCTTCGCCCACTTCCTCGGCGGCAACGCGGCGTCCCGCTCGACCCTGTCGGCGGTCTCCAAGACCCGGAAGGCGCCGGTCGACCAGAAGATCAAGGTCCACGACGCCCTCTACGTCGTCGCCTCGAACGTCGACAACCGGCCGCACGGCACGACGGCGACATTCACCACCCACGCGGAGGCACAGGATTTCCTCTCCGCCGAGACCACGAAGTCGCCGGCACTCGCCGAGACCCTGCATGTCATTCCGGCCGCCGAAGCGAGGGACGCCGCATGAACGGCGAGATCGGCACCTACACGTTCCTTCCCTGGCTGCGGCAGGGCATCGCCAACAAGATCTCGTCGGCCGATCTCGACCCCAGCGTCAAGACGCGTGCCTCGATCACGGTGAACCTCGAGGCGAAAGGCAGCGGCGGGGAAGGCGGCGACGTGACCTCCGCGGTGCCGAGAGAGGTGGCGCTCTACGGCCCCGGCGACATCCTGGGCATCGAGTCCTCGGCGATCATCACCCACGACCCGCAGGACTGGATCACCAACTTCGAGCCCAACTACCTGCCGTACATCGACTTCTACGACGAGGACTTTCCCTTTCGCTACACCCCCGCGGCGCCGGCCGGAGCCCGTCTGCGGCCCTGGATCAGCCTCGTCGTCCTGACCGAGGAGGAGTTCACCGAGGGCGGCAACATCCTCGACCGGCCGCTGCCCTTCATCAAGGTGACCGCCAACCCGTTCGAGAGCGTCTTCCCGGTGGCGGAGGAGATGTGGGCCTGGGCGCACGTCCACATCAACAAGAACCTGGCCGGCGGTGCCGACGCGCCGCAAGCGCCGGACGTCGGCCCCGTGCTGACCCAGTTCGAGAGCCTGCTGGCGCAGAACCCCGACATGGCGTACTCGCGCCTCATCTGTCCGCGCAAGCTGGCGCCGAACACCGGCTATCACGCCTTCCTGGTGCCGACCTTCGAGACCGGTCGGCTCGCCGGTCTCGGCATGGACCCGGCAACAGCGCCGCACGCCACCTTCTCTGCCTGGGGCGCCGGGCGCCCGGCGCCGACCGAGATGCCGCTCTACTACCGGTGGTACTTCCGCACCGGCTCCCGTGGTGACTTCGAGTTCCTGGTGCGCCTGCTCGAGCCGCGCCCGGCCGACGAGCGGGTGGGGCGGCGCGACATGGACGTGCAGCATCCGGGCTCGAACATCGCCGGCATCATGGATCCCGAGCTCGAGGGCGTTGTCAAGCTGGGCGGCGCGCTGCTGGCGCCGTTGAGTCAGGAGGCCGAGGACAACCTGCAGCCCTGGGAGGAGTGGGACGAACCCTATCCGCACGGCTTCCAGGAGGATCTGGCGGAGTTCGTCAACCTGCCGGAGGACTACGCCGGCAAGACGGCGAGCGACGCGCACCAGGGCACCGACCTCGATCCGGCCATCAAGGACGATCCCGACCCCCTGATCACGCCGCCGATCTACGGCCGCTGGCACGCTCTCGTCCAGCGGATTCTGCGCGATGGCGACGGCAACGACCTGCCGAACAGCCGCAACTGGGTGCACGAGCTCAATCTCGACCCGCGCTGGCGCGCGGCGGCCGGGTTCGGCACCGACGTGGTCATCGCCAACCAGGAGGAGTACATGGACGCGGCCTGGGACCAGGTGGGAAGCGTCCTCGAGGCCAACCGCCGTATCCGCCTCGCCCAGCTCGCCAAGCGCGCCTCGGTCTCCTGGTTCGACCGCAACCTGACGCCGATGAGCGCGGCCGGCAGTGCCCGACTGCTCCTGATGACGGCACCGGTCCAGAAGCGGGTGATCAACAACGGCGTGACGGTCTTCCATCAGGCGCGCCAGAGCGCCGTCACCCGAGCGGTCACCTCGGCACCGCTGCGCCGGATGCTGCGCCCCGACGGCCGGCTCGAGCGCCTGTCGGGCTTCGACGAGTCGATGAACGCGAGCACCCTGGTCGAGCGGCTCAATGCCGGGGAGGTGACCGCGGCGCCGCCCAACACGGTGCCGCCCGACCTGCCGACCGCCGAGGACGTCGCGGACGAGATGACGCCGACCGGCCTTCCCGAGGATCTGCTCGAGCTCCTCAGGGAGAAGCCGTGGCTGCGCTTCCTGCCGCTGCTGCTCGCCATCCTGGTGGTGCTCATGCTGCTCTTCCTCGGCCTCGCGGGCGTCGATCTGGTGGTGGGTGGCGCGATCGCCGCCGGCCTGGTCTATCTCTGGCGGTGGTTGGGCAGGCAGATCGAGCGCGCCGAGGAGGCCGACGCGGCGCGGCCGGAGAACCAGGACCCGCAGAGCGTCGACGAGCTGCCCAGGAGTCCCGATTTCGTGCTCACGCCCGATCTCGACCTCGGCCGCATCGACCCGGCCTCGCCACCTCAGCCCGCCTCGCGCGGCGATGCCGACAGCGCCCAGGCGACCCGCTTCAAGCTCGCTCTGGCCGAGGCCTATACGGCGCTGCGGGAGGGCTCCGAGGCGGGGCGCAAGCCGCCGCTGGTGCCGCTCGACATTCCTTCCATCGCCACCTCGGCGCTGGCAACGCTCGAGCCCCGCGAGACGATCCGGCGCTTCGTCCTGGGGACCATCGAGATCCCGGCCCACATCCTGACCCAGCTACGCGAGACCTTCGTCGAGGCGATGGCCTATCCCGAGCTCGACGTGCCGATGTACGAGCCGCTCGCCGACCGCTCGACGGAGCTCTTCGTCCCCAACCTCCACTTCATCGAGCAGAACACCATCACCCTGCTCAACACCAACCAGCGCTTCATCGAGTCCTACATGGTGGGCCTCAACCACGAATTCGCGCGCGAGCTGCTCTGGCGCGAATACCCCACCGACCAGCGCGGCAGTTACTTCCGCCAGTTCTGGGACGTCAGCACCTTTCTGAGCGGCACCGAGGACGACGAGGAGCGTCGCGAGGAGCTCAAGGACATTCCGCCGCTGCACCTCTGGTCGAGAGCCTCCGATCTCGGAGACCACGACCACCGTGAGCAGGGCCTCGACAACGAGGAGGAGCTCGTTCTGGTGATCCGCGGCGAGCTGCTCAAGAAGTACCCCAACGCGGTCATCTACGCCCACAAGGCGATATGGCAGCCGAAGAGCGAGACCGATCCGACGCCCGACAAGACGAAGGAGCGCGTCTTCGATCCGAGCGTCCCGATCAAGACGCCGCTCTACGAGGCCAAGGTGAAGCCCGACATCTACTTCTTCGGCTTCGACCTGGTCGAGGACGAGGCCCGTGGCGACGACACGGTGGACGACGACCCGGGCTGGTTCTTCGTCATCAAGGAGCGGCCCGGAGAGCCCAGGTTCGGCCTCGACATCGACCGCGAGGGGGCCATCCAGGTGTGGAACGACCTGGCCTGGCCCGACGTCGTGCCGGGAGTCGTCGACGGAGACTTCATCGAGATCGCCAACGCGCCGACCCGTACCTTGCCGTCGTCGGCGCCGAGCGGCGAGGACCAGGAGAAGAAGGAGCAGTGGGACGAGGACCACCTGCTCGCCTGGACCTCGAGCATCAGCTCGGCGGAGCTCGCCTACATCCTCTTCCAGGCGCCGGTGCTCGTGGGGGTGCACGCGGCGGAGATGCTGCCACCCGATTGAGATCCGAGATGAGCGAGTTCGACGAACTTCAGAAACGACTCGGCTCGGCACGTGCCGAGCGTGCGAGGGCGCGCCGCGAGCTCTTCGTCGCCCAGGAGCGGCTGCGCAAGATCGCCGCCGAGCGTGCCGAGCTCGAGCGGCGGCGTACCGAGGACTCGCGGGCGGCGGCCCTCGAGCTCGACCGCCTGGAGGCCGAGCTCACGGTCTCGGTCGAGAGGCTGCGCCATCGACACGAATCGGGCGTCGGCGAGCTCCTCGAGCACAGTCGCCTCTTCGAGCGCTTCTCCGACCCGACCGAGAACGTCGCGCGACTGGACGACCGCTTCCCCATGCTGCTGCTTCCGGTGCGCCTCGAGACCCGCTTCATGCGCGTGGTCGAGGACGACCAGTCGCGCGATCAGCTCTGGGTGCGGGTCTATCCGGATGACATCGCCGTCGACACCTTCGAGGAGGTGCTCGCCGACGTCGAGATCTCGAACGCCCGGATCTACTGGACCAACGTCTGGAAGGCCGGTGGCGACGAGGGCGAGAAGCGCGCCGCCTGGCAGTCGCTGGCCAAGAGCCACGGTGCCGGCCGTGCCTTCTGGATCATTCAGCAGGTGGCGCCGCTCAACGCCGGCGACGAGCCGGTCAAGGCGCCGGGTGAGCACCTCCTGGTCGTGGCCACCGACGCGCTGCTGCCGGCGGCCGAGAAGCCCGCGGCCGCCGACTACTGGCGCCGGGTCTTCCTGGCGGGTAACGACTCGAACGAGCTCGACGCCGCCTTCACCGATCTGGAGACGGCGCTCGGTACGGCGCGCGCCGAGACGATCGCGGGCGACTACGCGCCGAGCAACCTCACCGCGCCGGTAGCGACGCCTCAACCGCCGACGGCGATCCGCGTCGTATTTCTCGAGCTGCCCGACGCGGCCACCATCGACAGCCAGCAGCAGCCCTGGATGCATGCCGCCGACACCGCGGTGCTGCCGGAGCGCTTTGTCGTGCTCGGCTTCAACGGCGATCAGCAGACGCTCTTCCACGTCGGCCGGCCGGTGCCTCCGGAGCTCGTCATCGGTCCCGACCCGACGGCCGCCCCGGACGACCAGCTCCGTCTCGAGGACGACGAGCTCGTCGTGCCCGAGGCCCTGGAGTGGATGACCGACTTCGACGCCGCCGTCGCCAACGGTATGGGCTTCCGCATCGACCTGACGGCGATCCAGGCCCGGGCCGGCTTCGACCGCCTCTTCGTGCTCGGTGTCCGGCTCGGCGACGACGCCGAGGCGAGCGCCGAGGTGCTCGAAGGGCTCATCGCCAACCACCAGCGGAGCCGCAAGGGATTCAACCTGCTGCCGCAGGGCGCCCCGACCAACAACGTCGAGGACGAGGTCTCCGGGTACACCTGGCGCGAAGACACCGATACGAGCTATGACCACTACTTCGGCCACCAGGGAGCGGCCGATCCGCTCGATTGGCGAACCCGCAGGGACGGCCGTTGGCTGGCGGCGAGTCTCGGCATCGACGCCGAGCTGCTCAAGGGCTCGCCGAACTACTACGCCACCGACCAGTGCGAGGCGCGCGCCATGAACCAGGCGCTCTGGCCGGCCACGCTCGGCTACTTCATGGAGCAGATGATGGAGCCGGCCTTCTCGGAGGCGACGGTGGAGAGCACCCGCGCCTACGTGAACCGCTACGTCCTCGGCCGCGGCACGGTGCCGGCGATCCGGGTCGGCAAGCAGCCCTACGGCATTCTGCCGACCACCGTCTTCTCGCGTATGGAATGGCTCGATCGACGCGACATTCTGGCCAGCCGCCACGTCGACACCGGCGTGCCGGACCAGTTCCGCTATCTGCGTCGCCTCTACGCGCTCATCCGCAAGGTCGACGTCCAGTGGACGGAGCTGGTCGAGCGGGTCTCGTTCGTCGGCAAGCCCGGAGCCGATCCGCACCAGGTGCTGCTCGACGTGGTCGGCCTCCACCCTTCGTCGGTCGAGTTCTACCAGCGCTGGGCCGAGAGTGCCGAGCAACTCTACAACCGCTTCAAGATGTCGGGCAGCGGCGGCGCGTTCCTGGCGGCGATCATCGCCGTCGGCTACGTCTTCAGCGGCAGGAACCTGCTCGAGCAGCTCGGCCACCAGGTCGGCGACGACGACGAGCTGCCGGAGATCCTCGAGAAGCTCTTCGTGCGGACGCCAAACCTCCTCAAGGGACCGGTGATCGACGACGCGCCTCTGTCCGAGACCGACGCGATCCGCGCCTATCGCGACGACGGCTCGAACTACCTCGAGTGGCTGATCGCGGCGGCCCGTGACTCGCACGACACTCTGCGTCGCCAGCAGGGCTTCCTCGACGATCGGCCGCCGACGGCCCTGCTCTACCTGATGCTGCGCCACGCGCTCGACATCGGCTACGTGAGAACCGGGATCCGGCTGCACCGCGAGGCGAGTCTGCTGACCGAAGCGCAGGCGATCGACGCCCGGCGCGAGCCGAAGTTCATCCACATCGAGGACGCCGAGCAGGACAAGGGCAGCCCCTGGCAGTACCTCTACAAGGCCGAGCCGGCGATCACCAACGAGCCGCAGCTGACGGTGGGACAGTTCATCCCGCTCATTCTCGAGACCCGCAATCCCTACCTCAACACCCAGATCGAGGCGCTCGAGCACCTGGCCGACGCACCGACCGCACGGCTCGAGCGGGCCTTCGCCGAGCATGTCGACTGCTGCTCGAACCGGCTCGACGCCTGGTGGCTCGGGCTTCTGAACGTCCAGCTCGAGCTGATGCGCGCACCGGCCCCCGACGTCGACGGAGAGCCCGCGGGCGAAGGGCTGCCGGGCGCGCCGCGCGGCTGCTATCTGGGGGCCTACGGATGGCTCGAGGACCTGCGGCCCGATCACCGCGCGCTCGAGCCGGTCGAGCTCCCCGACGAGCTCGGCGAGATCTTCGACAAACCGGGTCAGCCGCCGCTCGGCTTCGATGAGAAGAACTTCGGCTACATCCACGCGCCGTCGCTCGACCACGCCGTGACGGCGGCGGTGCTGCGCAACGGCTATCTGGCCAACGCCACGCCAGCCAACCCCGATTCGCTGGCGGTCAACCTGACGTCGGAGCGCGTGCGCCTCGCCATGGGCGTGATCGAGGGGATCCGCAACGGCCAGAGCCTCGGGGCGCTGCTCGGCTACCACCTCGAGCGCGGCCTGCACGACCGCGAGGGGCTGTTCCTCGACTCGATCATCTTCGAGCTGCGGCGCGAGTTTCCCCTGGCGGCCAACCGCTTCCGTTCGACGCGGGCGCCGAACGGGACGAGCATCGAGGCGATCGAGGCGCGCAACGTCATCGACGGTCTCGAGCTGGTCGAGCACCTCGAGAGCCAGCCGCTGCCGGATCAGAGCTACCCCTTCGGACTCGGATCGAGCCTACCGGCGGTGACCGACGCCGCGGCCCGCGCGGCGATCGACGAGGAGGTGGCACGGATCCGCGACATCAACGACGCCGTCGCCGATCTCGCCATGGCGGAGGGCGTCTTCCAGGTGGTGCGCGGCAACTACGACCGCGCCGCCGGCACGCTCGAGGCCTACAGCAAGGGCAACTTCCCGCCGATCCCCGAGGTGGTGCAGACGCCGCGCCGGGGCGTCACCCTGACGCACCGGGTGGGGCTCCACCTGCCGGCCGGCCTCGATCCGGACGACCCGGCGAACACGACACCCCGCTCGAAGGGCGAGCCGGCGATCAACGCCTGGCTGGCCGGTCTGCTGCCTCCGATGACCGCGGTGCACTGCCGCGTCGACTGGTTCGATCTTACGGCCGACGCCTTCGCCTCCGAAGAGGTGACGGCCGCCCAGCTCGGGCTCCTGCCGATCGACCTCCTCTATACCCTCAACCGCGACGGTGGCCAGGACCTGAAGGCGCTCGACGACCGGATCATCCGCCACGTCACCACGACCAGGTCCCCCCGGCCGGACGCCGAGATCCGCATCCGCTACCACGACAAGCAACCGGGCAAGGTCTCGTTCTTCGAGCTGAGCCCGTTGCTGGCCGATCTCCAGGCGCTGCTGCTGCGCTCGCGACCGCTCAAGGCCACCGACACCCGGCTTCCCGGTGAGGCGCGGCAGGCCGAGGAGGCGACCGCGGCGATCCGGGTCGAGAAGGTCGGCCGGGTGCGCGATCTGCTCGCCGCCGAGCGCGGCCAGCTCCAGGCCCTGGTAACCCAGCTCGGCACGCTGCTCGACGATCCTCCGGACGAGGCGGTGGTCGAAGCCAACGCGATCGACAACATCGACCTCCTGATCGACGCCTACGCTGCCGTCGCCGACGGAATGAGTCGCTTCGGCCTGCCGTCGGCGGGTCTCGGTTTCGCCTGGGATTGGCGGCGGCGCGAGTTCGAAGCGATGGCCGAGCGACTGGGCGAGCTGACGGCCACGTGGGTCGAGACGCGCGATGACTTCGACGCCAGGCTCGCGGCCTTCCCGACTCTCGACCCGAGCCTGACTCCGGACGAGCGCATCGCCTACCTGCTCGAGACGGCCCTGTTGATCTCGACCGAGGTCATCGTGCCTCCGGCCTCGGGCGATCCACTCGATCTGCTCGCGACGCTCAATTCGGTCACTCGGCCCGCGTTCGTCGGCGCGCTGGGCGATCTCTCTACGATCCTGCCGGCGGCAACCGATGTCGGCGGCCTGTTCCGGGCACTGGAGGCGAGAGTCGGCACGGTGGAGCAGCACGACGCCGACGGGCTGGAGGTCGAGCCGCATCGCGAGGCCATCGTGGCGTTCGCCAGGACCCTCCAGTCGAAGGCCGTTTCGCTTCTGGCCGATGTCGACGCGCGGCTGGCCTCGGCCGACGGACTGATCGCCGGAGACCCGCAGGCGAGCCCGGCCGAGCGCATCGAGGAGCTCACCGAGGCGGTCCGCAAGTTGACCAGCGCGGACTTCGTGATCCTGCCCGAGTTTGGCCTTGGCACCGACCACGCGGCCGAATGGCAGACCGCCTACGATGATCGGGCGCAGCTCCTCGACTTCCAGATCAGCGACGTCGGCACCGACTTTCCCGTCGACGACTGGCTCTACGGCGTCGCCCGGGTGCGCGAGAAGCTCCAGCACGTCGAGAGCGCGACGATGTTCGCCGAGGCTCTCACCGGGGCGTCGCTGCCGCTCGAGCCCATCCAGCTGCCCTACCGGCCGGACGACGCCTGGCTGGCTCTCGGCTATCCGGAGAGGATCCCGGGCACCGACGAGCCCTTTCCCGTCGCCGGCGACAAGGTCCTCTACACGGCTCACTATCCGGCTCCCTTCGTCGCCGCTCAGCCGCTTCACTGCGGCGTGCTGCTCGACGAGTGGACCGAGGTCATTCCGACCGTCGAGGAGACGACCGGACTCACCTTCCACTACGACCGGCCGAACAGCGAGCCCCCGCAGAGCCTGCTCCTGGTGCTGCCTCCCGACTTCACCGGCAGCTGGTCGTGGCAGGACCTGGTCGACACGCTCCACGAGACTCTCGACATGGCACGGCGGCGCGCCGTCGAGCCGCAGCACATCGACGACACCGAGTACTCCCGTTTCCTGCCGGCGGTCGTTTCCTCGGTGACGCGCCGGCCGCTCTTCCACATGCTGAACCTGGCCTTCAACAACGCCGTGCAGTTCCGGCAGGGATAGGGCACGAGATGAACGAGCTGATTGCTATCGAGAACATCGACGCGGTGCTGCAGCGCAAGGTGCTGCTGCCGACCGTCGTGATGTGGAACCGTCTCGAGGGCCGCCCGCGGCGCGAGGACTTCACGCGCGCCCTGCGAGCCGAGGTGCGTGATCCGCTGTGGATGCTCTCGAAGCAGTGGCAGGTGGGCGAGTTCAAGGGCGATGACGCCGGCTCGCCGATCTTCGCCAAGGTGCACGTCGACACCACCCGGATCACGCGCTTCCGGCCTGGCGAGGCCGAGCCTCGGGACTTCGACGATCGCACGCCGTTCGAGGCGACCGTCGAGCGGCGCCCGATCCCGTTCGAGGGGCAGGGCCACATCCTGTCGCTCGACATCCGCCTGTTGATGGGACGCCAGTGGCTGAAGCTTCTCACCGCTCAGGGCCTGGGAGCCCACGCGGCGCTGTTCATCGCGCGCTACCCGATCGCGGAGTCCGACCCGGCGTCGCGCGACGACGCCTACATCACGGCTCACGCCTCCGCCTGGCAGAGCGTCTCGGCGCTCGCCGGACGGGCGATGGACGGCGCCGAGCTCTATTTCCACCTCGCCGCCGACCCCGCGCACCGTGCCTGGGACGGTGTCGCCGTGCCCGACGCCGACAAGCCGGCGATCGGCCAGCTCGCCGATCGTTTCGTCGCCTGGTACGAGGCGCTCTTCCATCAGCCGGCCGACGAGCCTGACAGCGCCTGGCAGGGGCAGCAGCTCGAATACCGCTTCGGCGTCTCGGCCCCGGTCGGCGGCGGTCGCAAGGTGATGGTCGCGGAGGAGTACTACCAGGGCCGGCTCGACTGGTACAACCTGGACGTCGATCCGAGCCTCGAGACACTTCCCGGTGACGAGGGCGCCGGTCCTCCGCCGGACGTCGAGACGTCGTTCACGCGGTCCTTCTTCCCCGTCAACGTGCAGTTCGAGGGGATGCCCAACACGCGCTGGTGGACCTTCGAGGACGGCAAGACCAGCTTCGGCGACATCAAGCCCGACACCACCGACGTCAACAAGCTTCTGCTGATGGAGTTCGGGCTGGTCTACGCCAACGATTGGTTCCTGCTGCCCTTCCAGCTCCCGGTGGGGTCGCTCGCCGACGTGGCCGGCCTCGCCGTGACCAATGTCTTCGGCGAGCGCACGTGGATCCGCGCTTCCGGCTCCGGCGCCGACGAGGACTGGCAGCGCTGGGCGATGTACAACCTGGCGGTGAAGGGCAGCGAGGACGTAGCCGCCGACACCACCCTGGTGCTCCTGCCCACGGTGCCCAAGGTCTCGGAGGGCAAGCCGCTCGAGGATGTACGGCTGGTCCGCGACGAAGTGTCGAACATGGTCTGGGGCGTCGAGAAATGGGTCCCCCTGTCGACCGGCCGCGCCAAGCACGGTCACGAGGCCGGGAAGGAGCTGGCCAAGCGCTTCGAAACTATCCTCGACGGTGAGATCGAGGGCGGCCTGGTGGTGCCCGAGATCCCGGAGGCCGCGGCCGCGATCCGCTACGAGCTCATGCGAACGGTCCCCGAGAACTGGATCCCGTTCATCCCGGTCCACAAGGACAACGACAACCGCGAGATTCAGCTTCAGCGGGCCTCGATGCCACGCATCATCATTGGCGACCCGGGAACGCCCGAGAAGATCAAGCCGCGCACCACCCTGCTGCGCCAGGGCCTGAACGAGGCGCCGGCCAAACCCTACTATCTCTTCGAGGAGGAGGTTGCCCGGGCCGGCGTCCAGGTCGTCCAGCACTTCCAGCGCACCCGCTGGCACGACGGCCGGGTCTACACCTGGGTCGGCGTGCGCAAGCAGACCGGTCGCGGAGAGGGCAGCAGCGGCCTGGCCTTCGACCGGGTCGAGCCGACAAGACGACGGTTGCGGCCGGCCCTGCGAAGATAGGCCCCATGTCGATCTCCAGGCCGCCGGCGGATGGTGTGCAGCCGCGTGTCTACAGCGTGCGAATCGCCCCGCGCACCCGCTTCGGTCGTTTCCTGGCTGCCGTCTTCGCGGTGCTCCTGGCCCTGGCCGCCTATCTGGCGTTCACGGTGGCCTTCGTGGTCGGAGCGACGCTCATCGCCCTGGTGACACTGGTGGCGCTGGTCGTGGGGGTACTGCGCGCAGGGGTCCGGGGGAGGGGCGGCCGGCGAAGAGGGGAGAGCAGCCCGAGTGCCGGGAAGGGAGAAGGCTTCGCGACGGTAAGGCGCAGGAGGCTCACGGGCGCTCCGAGCGACGCGACGTGTAGGCCTCCGCGACCCGGGCCCAACGCGGGCTAGCCAGCATTCTTCATCGGGCTCTGTCACGAGCCGCCGGAGATGCCCGTAGGCGACCGAGGGCCCCGTAGGCGTATCCGCGGCGATACGTCGAGGAGCTCGACCGAGCGCAACGCAGCAGACTCGGGGAGATCCGGCGGCGCAGTAGGAGGCTGGTGAATACTGCAGGCTAGAATCGCCCCATGTTGCTCTACCGCCTCGGGCCGGATGGCGCCTACGTCGTCGCCGACGATGAGGGGACGAGGTTCCTCTATTCGGATCCGTTCGAGAGTCCGCCGGCGGCGTGGGAGTACGGACGCGAGATCGACTCGGAGCTGCTCGGTCCGCTGCCTCCCGTCCTGCCGCGCAAGATCGTCGGCATCGGTCGCAACTACGTCGAGCACGCCGAGGAGCTGGGTAACGAGATGCCGGACGAGCCGCTGATCTTCCTCAAGGCTCCCACTTCGGTGATCGGGCCGAAGGCGCCGATCGTGATGCCGCCGGAGAGCTCCAGGGTTGACTTCGAGGGCGAGATCGCGGTGGTGATGCGCGAGCGGATCCATCGGGCCGGAGAGGAGGAAGCGTCGCGAGCCGTGCTCGGAGTCACGGCGGCCAACGATGTCACCGCGCGGGACCTGCAGCGCAAGGATGCCACCTTCGCGCGAGGCAAGTCGTTCGACACCTTCTGTCCCCTCGGGCCCGCCATTCTGGTGGGTGCGGATCTCGGCGCCCTCCGCGTCACGACGCGCGTCAACGGCGAGGAGCGCCAGCGCGGTGAGACCTCGCAGATGGCGTTTCCGATTCCCTATCTGGTCTCCTACCTGTCGCGGATGATGACGCTCGAGCCCGGGGACGTGATTCTCACTGGAACACCCTCAGGTGTCGGGCCGCTGGCACCGGGCGACCGCCTCGAGGTGGAGGTTTCGGGAGTCGGTATCCTCGAGAACACCGTGAGCGCCCTCGGAGAGTCCTCCCCGTGAGACTGAGCCCGTGAGGCTGATCCTGTGAGCCTGATCCGGGCCGGCGTGGTCCTGCCGCTGCTGGCGGGTGTGGCGGGGTTCCTCTACTTCGCCTACGGCCGCGCCTACCCGCTCGAGCTCGCTCTGCTCATAGGGGCGGCGCTGATGATGCTCGTCTGGGCCGGCGCGCGGACCTTCAAGGGCCTGCGCGACCTCAACCGCGACTGATCCGGGTGGCGATGTGATTCAACGCCGCAGCTCACGCCACGGGAAGACGATCAGGGCCGCGGCGAGCGCCAGGTGGATCGCGCCGCCGAACGCCAGGCCGACGAGCAGGCAGACGAGCCACGCGGAGATCAGCCCGGCGGAGGCGAGTGTGCGCTGGAGCGGCGACATGGCGAGGCGGACCGTTGCCTGGATCGGGGAGAGGTCCTTGCCGCACGGGACACTAGCACGATGACCGGACCGGGTGGCGGCAGCTCCGGAATGGGCCGGGATGACGGTGGCGTCCTCGACGGAATCGTCGCCGTGAGCCTCGACGTCACCGGGACGCTGATGCACAGCCCCCGGCTGTCGGAGCTCTATTCGGAGGTTCTGCTGCGTCACGGCACCGACATCTCCGCCTCGCGACTCGGAGAGCTCATCCCCACGGTTTGGCAGGAGCTCTCCTGCCGCGTCGAGGGTGATCGGGACCGCTTCGGGCAGCATCCGGAGGGCGCCAAGGGTTGGTGGAACGACTATCTGCAGCGGATCTGCGACTACGAGGAGGTGCCGCACCCCGGACCGTTCGCCGCGGCGGAGCTCTACGAGCGTTTCGCCCGCGCCGACGCCTGGGAGATCTACGACGACGTGACGCCCACGCTCGACGAGCTCGAAGCTCGGGGCCTGCGCCTGGTGCTGACCAGCAACTGGGACCAGAGGTTGCCCCGGCTGCTCGAGCGACTCGACCTGATGAGGCGCTTCGAGAGACTCGTCTACTCCGCCGAGGTCGGCTTCGAGAAGCCGCACCGCGCCGTCTTCGTGGCCCTGCTCGCGGTGCTCGACCTACCGGCCTCGGCGGTGCTCCACGTCGGCGATCGGCGGCTGGACGACGTCGAGGGCCCGGAAGCCGTCGGAATCCGCGCGCTCCACCTCGACCGCAAGGGCTCGGGCGGCGACCTCACGTCGCTGGCGGAGCTGCCCGGGCGGCTCGGGAGCGGCGGGGCGCCGTGCTAGATTACCGATCAGTCGTGAGCCAGCGCGGGGTTCCAGCACGTCTCTCGGTCGTCCTGAGTGCCGTCTACCTTGCCGCGTCCTGCGGCGGTGGCGGCGATGCCGGCGACCCGATGGAGATCGAGACGGTCGACGTCCAGCCCAGCCGGACGACTCTTCTGACCACGACGTACGACGAGGCCGCGCCGGAGCGGCGCGAAGCGTTCTCCGGAGTTCTGCCATCGGACTTTCCCGAGGGCCTTCCTCTCTACAAGCCTTCGAACCTGACCGACTTCGGTAGCGAGGGCGGGCGCTTCGTGCTTCTGTTCAGCCCCGACGCCGCGACGATGGTCCGCGACCGGATGCGGTCCGAGTTGGCGCGGTCGGGTTGGACGATGGTCGACGGCACGGCGGAGCGGGGGACCTGGCGGCGGGGCAGCCAGAGTGTCGTGCTCGACGTCAGCGACGCCAGGCCCGGTACCGAGATCCGGATCGAGTACTGAGTCGTGCGCCCTCTGCGCAGGCGAAGACGGGGCGCCGAGATGAGCCTGGCGGGGATGGGCTTCGATCTCGCGGCCTCGGTGGCCGTAGGGATGTTGCTCGGCTGGTGGATCGACAACCGCTGGGAGACCGCGCCCTGGGCGACGATCATCTGCGCCAGTATCGGCATCGTCGGTGGCTTGCTGAACTTCGTGCGCGCCGGACAGCGGGCGGCGCGGGAGGCCCAGAGAGCCGCAGAGGAGAACGCCGGGGAGAACGAGGAGGAGCCGTCGTGACCCAGACCCGGTCCGCGGCGCTCGGCGGCTTCGCGCGCTTCGCCCTTCTGGTGGTGGCGATGTCGGCTCTGCTGGGCGTCGTCGGCTACTTCCCGACCCGGAGCTTCTCGGCCGAGGGTGCGGTGCCGGCGATGATTTCGGCACTGGTGGTCGCGGCGCTGGGATCGATCATCGGCGCCGTTCCGATTCTTCTCGCCGACTGGCAGGGGAGCGCCCGCCCGCAGGTTGTCATGGTGTCGATGTTCGTGCGCCTGGTGGCGGTGGTTCTACTGGCGGCGTTCGTGGCACTGACGCTCGGGCTCGAGCCAGCACCCTTCCTCATCTGGCTGGCGCTCGCCTATCTGCTGCTCCTGGTCGTCGATACGCGCTACGCGATGAAGGCGCTCGAGAACTGACGCAGGCCGCTTCAGCCTTGTCATCTCGACCGTAGGTGAGCTTGAGCGAGCCGTAGTGGAGAGATCCCTCGCCGAGGTGGGATCTCTTCCACTGCGCTCGCCGACGCTCGCTCCGGTCGAGATGACAAAGAAGAGACTCCGCCAGGTCCCTCCGGTCGAGAAGCCTGGGATGAAGGGAACCCGAGGTGACCGGGCGCTCAGGCGTTCGGGTCGAAGTACTCGTGCGCCTCGTGGAAGAGCCGTGCCACGGCGCGGACCGTCTCGGCATCGAGCTCCTTGATCTCCTTGTCGAGATCGCGGTAGCGATCCTCGTAGACCTCCGTCTGCTCCCGCTCGGTCTGCCCCGGCTTCGACCCACGGATACCCTTCATGGCATCCATGAAGTATGAGCCGGCGCGCTTGTACTGCTTGTGGGCCTCCTCGAGCACGCCCTCGTCGGCGGCTCTCACCACGATGTCGATCTCCTCGACCGCGAAGCCGAGCTTGTCGATCGCCTTGATGCGCTTCTCCTCGCTACCCGCCGTAGCGGCGATCGGCAGCGCCAGCAGGCAGAGGGTCAGCAACACGACGAGAGGGCTGCGGCAACGCTTCATGAGGACCTCCTGGCAGGCTCTCCGGGGCTCTTGCGAGCGATCCCCGAGGTGGAGCAGGGGATGTTATCCGATCGTCGTCGAGCCTCCCTGGGGGCGGAGCTTGTGAAAGATGTCACAAGTTTGTATAGTCCGGCCCGGGTCACTAAGATACGCCCACCGTAGCTGACTCGTCCCGGGATCTGGGGCCCCGGCCTTCTATCGTTCCGAACAACTTCTGAAGAGAGGCTTGCTGTGAGTACCGGCAGTCCACTGGACCACATCGTCCAGCATCCGATCCGCCAGACGGAAGCGGACCTCGGACCGCTGACGCCGGAGGGCGTGGTGACGCTGTTCAGCGATCACATCTCGATGATCCTGGTCGCCGGCGTGCTGTTGATGCTTGTCTTCCCGCTCTCGGTGCGCCGCAAGAAGGGTGGGAACGAGATCGACCGGTTGGTGCCGCAGGGCTTCAACAACTTCCTCGAAGTGATCTGCCAGTACCTGCGCGAGAACGTCGCACGGCCGATCCTCGAGGAGCACACTGACAGGTTCATCAAGTACATCTGGACGGTCTTCTTCTTCGTCCTGACGCTCAACCTGCTCGGCATGCTGCCGATCGCCGCGATCACGCCCTGGGCGTTCGGCGTCCACATCGGCGGAACGGCGACGGCCAACATCTGGGTCGCGGGCACTCTGGCCCTGATCACCCTGCTGATGGTGGTCATCAACGGCCTGCGGATCGGCAAGATGGACTACATCAAGCACTTCTGCCCGGGGCCGTTGTGGATGGCGCCGCTGCTGGTCCCGATCGAGATCTTCGGCCTGCTGGCCAAGATCTTCGCCCTCACCGTTCGACTCTTCGCCAACATGGTGGCGGGCCATCTGGTGCTGGCGGTGTTGCTCTCGTTCATCCTGGCAGCCGGAAGCACTAGCGCCGCCCTCGGTCTGGGCGTCGCGGTCCCGGTGGTTCTCGGCTCGGTCGCGCTCAACATGCTCGAGATCTTCGTCGCCTTCCTCCAGGCGTTCATCTTCACTTTCCTGACGACACTGTTCATCGGGATGTCGATCGTCTTCCATCACGACGATCACCATGAGGCGGCGGCCCACTAGAAGCGAACAGCGAGACAATTCGCCATGCCCCGAACGGCGGGTAGGAGGGGTCGGAAGGCGTGACTGCGATGGCGATTCGAATGGTTGTTCTTCCCGCGGAACGACAGACTTTGAGAGGAAGCAAGAGATGAACAACAAACAGTCCAAGATCGTTCTGTTCATGGTCGTGGCCGGCCTGGCCCTGATGTTCGTCGGCGCGACTCCCGCGTCGGCGGCTGACGGCGAGGGTGGTGTCTGGGGTTCGACCGGTCTCGGTGTCCTGGGTGTCGGCGTCGGTTCCGGCCTGGTCATCATGGGCGCCGGTGCCGGTATCGGTCGTATCGGTGGCAGCGCGCTCGAGTCGATGGCGCGCCAGCCCGAGGTCGCCGGTCAGCTGACCACCCCGATGCTGATCACCGCCGCCCTCATCGAGGGCGCGACCTTCTTCGCGCTGATCGTCATCTTCCTGGCGAACGGCAAGCTGTAGTCGGAGTTTCCGGCCCGTGGGGCGCCGTCGCGCCCCACGCGGCCTTTCCTTTCGGACGAAAGGGAGAGATGTCATGAAGTCATTCAGCTGGGCCCTCGTCGGGCTCCTCATTGCCTTCCCGGCCCTGGCGGCCGAGGGTGGCGGAGGCGGCAACATCTTCGCCGGCGATCTGGGCAACATGATCTGGACCTTGGTGATCTTCGTCCTGGTCCTCCTCGTGCTCGGAAAGTTCGCCTGGGGACCGATTCTCGAGGGCCTGCAGGGGCGCGAGAACTTCATCCGCGAGTCGCTCGCCGAGGCCAAGGCCGACCGCGAGGCGGCCGAGGAGCGCCTGCGCG
This sequence comes from Candidatus Multivoradales bacterium, assembly GCA_965223875.1. Classification (GTDB taxonomy): domain Bacteria; phylum Acidobacteriota; class Thermoanaerobaculia; order Multivoradales; family JAHEKO01; genus CBDCXS01. Next base: position 3,273,855 of record OZ245024.1, read on the forward strand.
AGTACGAGGCCAAGCTCGCCGAAGCACGGGCCGAAGCGACGGCGATCGTCGACGAGGGCCGCCGGGACGCCGAGGTCGTGAAGCAGTCGATCGAGACCGACGCGCGCGACGAGGCGCAGAAGACCGTCGAGCGGGCCCTGCGCGAGATCGAGCTCGCCAAGGCCAATGCGATCGAAGAAGTCTACGGCGTGGCCAGCGGAATGGCGGTCGACCTGGCGTCGCACGTCATCCGCAAGGAGCTCACGCCCGAGGACCACGCCCGCCTCATCAACGAGGCGGCAGAGAAGATGCGGGGCGCCGGGTCGACCAACTAGGTCACGCGGTCACCTCTACCGAACGACACCACACTGGATCGGACGATGCCGACAGTCGACGAACGCAGCCTGGGAGTGGCGCGGCTCTACGCCAAGGCGATGCTCGACATCGCGACGGAGCAGCAGGTGGCGGACTCTCTCGGAGAAGAGCTCGACGGCGTGCGCGCCGAGATGGAGCGCGACCCCGAGTTCGCCAACTTCCTGGCCTCGCCGATCCTCGAACGGAGCAAGCGGAAGGCCTCTCTCGAGAGGGCTCTGCGGAGCCGCGCCAGCGACCTGCTGGTCGATTCGCTCCAGGTCGTCAACAGGAAGGACCGCCTCGAGATCCTGCCGCAGATCATCGCCGCGTATCACGAGGAGCATCGCGAGCAGCTCGGACAGGTCGAGGTGAAGGTCTCGACGGCCGTCCCGCTGACCGATGAGCAGCGCGCCTATGTACGCGAGCGCGCCAGGATCAGGACCGGCAAGGACGCTCATCTGACAGAAAAGGTCAATCCCGAGCTCCTCGGAGGTCTGGTCATTCAGGTGGGCGATCAGAAGGTCGACATGAGTGTGCGGCGAGACCTCGAGCTGGTGAGCCAGAGGATCGCTGCGCGATTCGAGACCGAGCTGCACAGAGAAGGCGCTTTTTCTACCGATAGTCCGGGCGCCGCCGACGCGGGCGATGATGCCGCGGCGTCGCGGGATGCCCAGTCGCCGCACGATAGAGGGGAAGAAGAATGAAGTTCAGAGTCGATGAGATCTCGTCGGTCATCACCGAGGAGATTCGCCAATACCGCAGTGACGTCGACCTCGGAGAGGTCGGTCAGGTGCTCGAGGTCGGCGACGGCATCGCGCGCATCTACGGCCTCGACAACGCCATGGCCGGCGAGCTCCTCGAGTTCGAGAGCGGCGCCCAGGGCCAGGTGTTCAACCTCGAAGAGACCTCGGTCGGCGCCGTCGTGCTGGGCGATTACCTCGAGATCAAGGAAGGCGACGAGGTCCGTCGCACCGGCGAGCTGGCTTCGATCCCGGTCGGCGACGCGATGATCGGTCGCGTGGTCGATCCGCTCGGCCGTCCGCTCGACGGCCTGGGCCCGATCGAGACGCCGCACCGCCGGCCGCTCGAGTTCAAGGCGCCCGGCATCGCCGCTCGCCAGGGCGTCAACGAGCCGCTGCAGACGGGGCTCAAGGCCGTCGACTCGATGATCCCGATCGGCCGCGGCCAGCGCGAGTTGATCATCGGCGACCGAAAGACCGGCAAGACGGCGATCGCCATCGACACCATCATCAATCAGAAGGGCGGCGACGTCATCTGTGTGTACGTGGCGGTCGGTCAGAAGGAGTCGACCGTGGCCGCCGTGGTCGAGAAGCTGAAGGAGCTCGGCGCGATGGACTACTCCGTCGTCGTCTCCGCCTCGGCCTCGGACGCCGCACCGCTGCAGTACATCGCTCCCTACGCCGGCGCCGCCATCTGCGAGTACTTCATGTACAGCCAGGGTCGGGCGACCCTGGTGGTCTACGACGATCTCTCCAAGCAGGCGCAGGCCTATCGCCAGCTGTCGCTGCTGCTGAAGCGCCCGCCGGGTCGCGAGGCCTACCCGGGCGACGTTTTCTACCTCCACTCGCGTCTGCTCGAGAGGAGCGTCAAGCTCCGCGACGAGTACGCGATCGTTCCGGCCGACACGGCGGACGACTCGACCGATCGCTCGCTGACCGTGAGCCATCCCGAGGGTCTCGCCGCTCCCGCCGAGGTCAGGCCCGACGATGCCCAGGGCCTCTACCATCGGCCCGAGGGCCTCGAGAAGGCCGAGGCCTGGCTCGAGACTCTCGACAACAAGGACGATCTGAAGATCCACCGGTTCCCGGACTCGGGCGGCTCACTCACCGCGCTGCCGTTGATCGAGACGCTCGAGGGTGAGGTCTCGGCCTACATTCCGACCAACGTCATCTCGATCACGGACGGTCAGATCTATCTGATCCCCGACCTCTTCTTCGCCGGCGTCCGTCCGGCGGTGGATGTCGGTATCAGCGTCTCGCGAGTCGGCGGCAACGCGCAGATCAAGGCGATGAAGTCGATCGCCGGCTCTCTGCGGCTCGATCTGGCGTCGTTCCGCGAGCTCGAGGCCTTCGCTCAGCTGGGAACCGATCTCGACGCCGCGTCGCAGCGCCAGCTCGATCGCGGTCAGCGCATGGTGGAGCTCTTGAAGCAGGCGCAGTACGCGCCGCTTTCGGTCGAGGAGCAGGTCATCTCGATCTACGCCGGCACACAGGGTCTGCTCGACGACGTCGAGGTCGCCCACGTTCCGGCGTTCGAGTCGGCGATGCTCGACCACTTCCGCAACGAGTTCCCCGAGGTTCTCGAAGAGATCCGCGACAAGAAGGTGATGACCGACGAGCTCGGCGAGCGGATCACCGGAATCGTCAAGGACCTGCAGACCCACTGGCAGCCCGCCAGCTAGAGAGGCCCCCGACCAGCCGAAGCGACCCCCGACGGGACCCGAGAGACGACCGATGGCCAACCGCCGAGAGATTCTGAAGCGCCGCGACGCGGTGAAGAACATCCGCAAGATCACGCGGACGATGCAGCTCATCGCCACGGCGCAGTACCAGCAGGCCTACAAGAAGGCCTCGGCGACCAAGCCCTACAGCGAGAAGCTGGCGGAGATGGTCGGCAATCTGACCCGCGCCTCGGCCGGGCTCGACCATCCCCTGATGCGGGAGCCCGAGTCGAGCAAGCGCTCGGCGCTGGTCGTGGTTTCGAGCTCGCGCGGGCTGTGCGGCGGCTACAACGCCAACCTGCTCCACACGGCGGCCGAGCACCTCGACACCCAGGCGGGAGAGGGGATCGAGACCGATCTGATCGCGGCGCGGAAGAAGGGCATCGCCTACTTCGACTTCACCGGGCGCGAGATGACCGAGCGGCTGGACGGTATCGCCGACATGCCGGCTTTCGGTGAGATCGAGCCGCTCGCCAACCAGTTGATGGAGCGCTTCATCGGCGGAGAGATCGGTAGCGCCTACGTCGCCTACACCCATTTCTACTCGACGACGCGGCAGAGACCGGCTCTGATGCAGCTGCTGCCGCTCTCGTTCGAGGGCGAGGCTGGCGACGAGGGCGAACAGGAGAACACCAAGGCGGTCGAGTTCGAGTTCTCTCCCGAGCCCGAGACGATCCTCGGCGAGCTCTTGCCGTCGAGCGTTCGCATGCGGCTCTACCAGGCCTTCACCGAGGCGGCGGTGAGCGAGCAGATGGCCCGCATGGTGGCGATGACCCAGGCCACCGACGCCGCCGAGGAAAAGATCAAGCAGCTGACCCAGGACTACAACAGAGCCCGGCAGACGGCCATCACCATGGAACTGCTGGACATCGTCGGCGGCGCCAACGCGCTCGCCTGAGCCCCGAGCTCCACCCGACGCCCGAGGCCCCAAAGAAGCACGACAACGAAGGAAGACAGCGATGGAACAGACCCAGAACAAAAGCGGGAAGGTCACGCAGGTCATCGGCTCCACCCTCGACGCGCAGTTCCCCGAGGACAGCCTGCCGGCCATCTACAACGCTCTCCAGGTCGAGGTCTCGAACACCGTTCTCGGTGTCACCACGACCGAGACGCTCTGGTGCGAGGTCGCCCAGCATCTCGGCGGCGGCCGTGTCCGCGCCGTGGCGCTCGGCTCGACCGACGGCCTGCAGCGCGGCGCCACCATCGTCGACACCGGCGCTCCGGTGACGGTTCCGGTGGGCGAGCAGACCCTGGGTCGTGTCTTCAACATGGTCGGCGAGACGATCGACGACCGTGGCCCGATCGAGGTGACCGAGCGCAAGCCCATCCACAAGGATCCGCCGGAGCTCAAGAACCTGTCGCCGAAGACCGAGATCTTCGAGACCGGCATCAAGGTGATGGATCTGCTCTGCCCGCTGGTGCGTGGCGGTAAGGCGGGTCTGTTCGGCGGTGCCGGCGTCGGCAAGACGGTCATCATCCAGGAGCTCATCGCCCGCCTGGCGCGCTTCCACAGCGGCTACTCCTGCTTCGCCGGCGTCGGCGAGCGCACCCGTGAGGGCAACGATCTCTGGATGGAGATGCAGGAAGCCAAGATCGGCGACACGGGCAAGAGCGTCATCGATCAGACGGTGATGGTCTTCGGTCAGATGAACGAGCCGCCGGGCGCGCGTCTGCGCGTGGCGCTGTCGGCTCTCACCATGGCGGAGCACTTCCGCGATCAGACCGGGGCCGACACGCTGCTCTTCGTCGACAACATCTTCCGCTTCTCGCAGGCGGGCTCCGAGGTGTCGGCGCTTCTCGGCCGCATGCCTTCGGCGGTCGGCTACCAGCCGACGCTGGCCACCGAGATGGGCGAGCTCCAGGAGCGCGTCACCTCGACCGACGCCGGCGCCGTGACCTCGATCCAGGCGATCTACGTACCGGCCGACGACTACACCGATCCCGCCCCGGCGACGGCCTTCACCCACCTCGACTCCACCGTGAACCTCGAGCGCTCGATCGCGGAGAAGGGCATCTATCCCGCGGTCGACCCGCTGGCGTCCTCGAGTCGCATTCTGGCTCCCGAGTACGTTGGTGACGATCACTACCGGGTCGCCCGCCAGGTGCAGGTGATCCTGCAGCGCTACAAGGACCTCCAGGACATCATCGCGATTCTCGGTACCGAGGAGCTGGCCGAGGAGGACAAGCTCATCGTGCGGCGCGCGCGCCGTATCGAGCGCTTCCTGTCGCAGCCCTTCTACGTCGCCGAGCAGTTCACCGGCTTCGCGGGTATCAACTGCACCCGTGACGACACCATTCGCTCCTTCGACGAGCTCTGCCAGGGCAAGTGGGACCACCTGCCCGAGCAGGCCTTCATGTACGTCGGCTCGATCGAGGAGGCGGAGGCCAAGGCGGAGGCCGCGGCCTAGGGACCCGACGAGATGGCGAGCAAAGACACCGGTTTCAAGTGCGTCGTGGTCACCCCCGAGCGGGTGGTCCTCGAATGCGACGCCGAGTTCGCCGCGCTCCCGGCCTGGGACGGCGAGATCGGCATCATGCATTCACGCGCACCCCTGATGGTGAAGCTCGGCATCGGCGTGATGCGGGTGAAGTCCGACGAGGGCGAGCAGAAGATGGCGATCTCGGGCGGCTTCGCCGAGATGGTCGACAACAAGCTGTCGATCCTCACCGAGCACGCCCACTTCGCCGCCGACCTCGACAAGGCCGACGTCCAGCAGGCCCTCGCGGACGCCCAGGCTCTCGAAGCCCACGACGTCGTCGCGGTCGAGGCCCGTCAGCAGGCGATCGCACGAGCGAAGGCGCAGCTCAAGATTCTCTGAAGCGCTCCGGCCTCCCCTCGAACTGAGGGCATGGCGGGCCGGGCGTCGTTCGCATTGTCCACCGACGGCCGGCAGAGGCGCCGGCCGCTTCAGGTCTCTGTCGGAGGGCATGGCGGGCCGGGCGTCGTTCGCATTGTCCACCGACGGCCGGCAGAGGCGCCGGCCGCTTCAGTCTCTGGCCGATCGACTGGTGCGGGGTGTGCGGCTAGAGAACGACGAGGTGTTCCGCCTTGGCCCCGCGCACGGCCGAGACGGGAACTCCCCGGTCGAAGGTCACGAAGCGCCCGTCATGAGCGACCGCCAGGGCCAGGAGGTAGGCGTCGGTCACCTGTCGCGGCCCGTGGATGCGTGAGTGGTCGAACAGACTCACGTCCAGCAGGCTGAGATCGCACGGCCAGGCGACGTGGTAGTGCGTGTTGGTGGCGTGCTGCAGACGCTCGATCGCCTCGACGGGTGAGACGGCGCCGGGATATCGCGGCTGGCTGACGATGCGGATGAATCCGTTCTGCGTGATCGGGCACGACGCCCATCCGCGCGCGATCTCCTTGGCGAGCCAGGCCCTGGCGGTTCTGTGATCGACATGGTCGACGTCGAGCAGGGCGAGCAGAACGTTGATGTCGAGAAGGGCTCGCCTCACTCCGGCTCTTCCTCGCGCAGCCGGTCGATCAGCTGATTTGACACCGCCTGGCCTCGGGAGGGCAGCGGCTCGAACCCGTAGAAGGTCTCCGGCTCGGTGACCGGGCCGGAGTCGCTCCTGGTGCGCAGCCCTCGCCGCGCCAGCTCGGAGAGCACCTCGCCGGCACTCCGTCGCTGCCGCCGGGCGCGTTCGCGGACGGCGTGCAGGACGTCGTCGTCGATGTTGAGGGTGGTGCGCACACATCAGATGCTAACACATCATTAGGTCCGCTCGAGGGTTTCGGCAGTGTCACGAAGTCCTTCGACGCCCCCTTCAGGCGCCACGCGTTCCTCGCGAGGATGCTTCTCGGATCCGAGCCGGGGGCGCCCGCTTCTAGGCGCCCCAGACCCTGAGTGGCACATGCTTGGCGGCATGCTGGAAGTCGACATCGGTCGTCAGAAGCACGAGCTCATGACGAAGGCAGAGCTGAGCCAGGAGGGCGTCGATGGTTCCGAGCTGGACTCCGTTGCGTCGACAGGTGTTCCGCACCTCGGCGGCGTCGACATGGTCCTGGCGATCCGGACCGATCATCGGCAGGGGCGCGAATCGGGCCACGATCTGGTCGCGCGCCTTCGGGCCGCGGAAGCCCTGCAACAACTCCTGCAGGATCAGCCCGGTCGTATAGACGGACTCTCGGGACGACAGGCTCGAGCTCAGCCTTTCGACCTCGGGACGGTCGGGAGGCGCGTCGCGGCGCAAGGCCAGAGACCATACGCTCGTGTCGACGAACAGCCTCAAGATCTCTCGCGCTCGGTCTTGTAGTCGTAGTCCTCGCTCCACTCGAGGGAACCGAAGAGGTCCAGAAGAGCCGCTTGCTCCCTGCGTGCGATGAACTCCTCGAGCGCCAGCGTCACAGCCGCGGTCTTGGTCTTCCGCCCGCTGACCTCCACCGCCCTTTCGAGAAGCCGCTGATCGATGGCGAGGTTGGTTGCCATGTGCGAAATATCGCACAATAAGCTGCACAGAACCAGGGCCGATCGCTCACATACCTGAGGACGCACTCCGGGGCCCCAGGCTCCCAACCCCTTGCTTCGCGGTTCGCTCAGTCCGTTACGCCGCCAGGGAAGAGCTCCCGCCGACCTGCAGCAAGGTCGCCTCGATGACCTTTTCTGCGGCCGTGTCCGAAATACATCCATCCGAGTTCGAAACGACGACAAAGCCGAGGCCAAGGGCCGGGACGAACTCGATCAAGGTGAAGAAGCCACCGATGGCGCTCAGGGTTGCGTACAAGCGCTGGTCAGACGGCGTGTCCATGAGTAACCAACCCGAGGCCGAGCGTAGGGTCCCCGTTTCAGTGGTGGGTGGATCGACCAGTCTGCGTACCGGTGCTGCCCGAAGAAGATCGTCCTTCCCCATGAGTCTAGCCTTTGAGAGGAGGAGGTGGCAGCTGGCGGCCGCACGCTTCCGGTGTGCAGCAGCCGCCCGTCGAGGGGCTGAGGCTCGAGGACGGGCTTCCGCCAACCGCTCGCGAGCTTTTTCTCGATCTGGGGTTGGTACCCTAGGTGGATGCGACAGAGCGGGTCGAGGAGATCGGGCAGGACGCTTTCGATATCTCGCTACGGCACCGTATGGAGCCGCGCATCAGATCCCTCACCGAGCCTGCTCGTATCCTGGCTCTGGATCGGGCTCCTCTGCCTCCTCCTCTTGGATGTCCGGGCGCGTCTGTACGCTGCCAGAACCGAGTTCGTCTTTCTGTGGGCCTTCGAGGATTTCTGGACGAGCCCGGTTCTCAGTAGTCTGTCGAATGCACAGTGCCTCGTTCTGACAAACCTCGTCTTCGTGGTTCTTCTCTGGGCAGCCTGTCGCACCGAGATCACGTTGTCGCTCGGCCGAGGTGGAGCGCTTCGGCCCCTGACGTACATTGCGACGTCGCTGGTCCTTCTTGCGCTTCAGTGGACCATGGCCTCTGTTTCACGAGCACTTCCAGACTGGAGTGTCGTCCCTCTGGAGTAGCCAGCGGCCGGTCATTCGGTCCGCGATTCTCTGTGCGCTGGTAACGCTCGAATGGGGCTCGGCGCCGGCTCCTCCCGGGCGAAGTCGGCACCGACTCCCGAGTCCCCGCCAACGGGCGACCTCACTGGTGGATGGTGCTCATTCGCGCGGCCTTTCCATGCAGACACCCCGAGCGGTGCTTGCTCCGTGCGGCGCGCTCGTGCAGCATGGACGTCGTCCGAGACAGGAGACCATCATGAAGACCTTCCTCGCCATTCTGTGTGTTCTCGTCGTCGCTTTGCCGGTGGCAGCCGATGAGCCTGTGCCCGTCCCCGGACTGGCCGAAGCGGCAAGGACGCCCGAGGGCCTCGTCCGGGCGCTCTACGACATGGTCTCCTTCGACGCCGGTCCCGAGCCTGACTGGGAGATGTTCCGGCAGGTCTTCCTGGAGGAGGCGTTGCTGGTGTTCTCGCCCAGGGGCGACCAGCCGATGCGACCGATGAACGTGGACGACTTCATCGAGGACTGGCGGGCGTTCTTCCGCGACTACGACATCGGCGACAAGGGCTTCTACGAGACCATCGCCGCGCTGGAGGTCACCGAGTTCGGTGGGTTGGCGCACGCGTTCGTGATCTTCGAGCCCCGGATCGGCATGGAGCCGCCCGAACAGCAGTTGCGCGGCCTCGACAGCATCGAGCTCTCGTTCGACGGCGAGCGCTGGTGGGTCGCGGCCATCACCACCGAGTTCGAGGCGCCGGGCAAGACGATCCCGGCGAGCATCGGGGCACCAGCGGGCGACTGACCTCCGCCGCCGCCCCGACGCTGCGACCTGTACAATCGCAGCTCTCTCGGCGGATCTGAATGATTGGGACCACGGTTTCGCACTACCGAATCCGGTCGAAGCTCGGCGTTGGCGGCATGGGCGTCGTCTACCAGGCCGAGGACACCAATCTCGGCCGCCAGGTGGCGATCAAGTTCCTGCCGCCGGAGATGTCCGAGGATCGGCAGGCGCTCGACCGCTTCCAGCGCGAGGCGCGAGCCGTCTCGGCGCTCAACAACCCCCACATCTGTACCGTCCACGATCTCGGCGAGCATGAAGGGCAGCCCTTCCTGGTCATGGAGCTGCTGGAGGGGGCGACGCTCAAGGACCGCCTGTCGGCCGGGCGCCTCACGGCCGACGAGATCCAGGAGATCGCGCCTCAGCTGACGGACGCGCTCGAGGTGGCGCACGAAGCCGGCATCGTCCACCGGGACATCAAACCGGCGAATATCTTCGTCACCGACCGGGGTGTGGCCAAGATCCTCGACTTCGGTCTGGCGAAACGCGTCGTCGAGCGCGCCTCGGAAGATTCCGAGATGCCCACGGAGCTGGCCGAGGATCCTTCGCTGACCAACCCCGGCACGGCCGTTGGCACCGTCTCCTACATGTCTCCGGAGCAGGTCCGTGGTGAGGTGGTGGACGCGCGAACCGACCTGTTCTCTCTGGGGGTCGTCCTCTACCAGATGGCCGTGGGATCCAGACCGTTCGAAGGTGCCACCTCCGGTGTCATCTTCAACGAGATTCTGTCGAAGGAACCTGCTCCGGTGAGCCGTTCGAACCCCGATCTGTCTCCGACACTCGACCAGATCATCGGCAAGTTGCTCGAGAAGGATCGCGATCTTCGGTATCAGGGAGCCGGCGAGGTCGCCGCCGACCTGAAGCGACTCAGGCGGGACTCGGGATCGATCACCAGCGCGGCGGTCGCGCCGGCAGACGGACCGTCCACGAGCCGGGGGAAGGGTGTGGCGGCCCTGATCTTCGCAGTGGTCCTGTTCGCGGCGGGAGCCATCTGGTGGCAGATGCACTCGGCGGGCAACGCCGGAGCTCCGGGGGCCGCACCGGCACTCGAAGCCGTGTCGCTTGTCGGTCAATCGACCGTGGCCGTGCTGCCGTTTCAGAATCTCGGCGGGGACGACTCCATCGACTATCTCGCGGTCGCCGTTCCGGATGAGATCGTCTCGGCTCTCAGCCGTGTGGAGGCACTGGCCGTGAGACCCTTCGCCTCCACCGCCGGCTATTCGTCCGGGACGGTGGATCTCGAGGAGGTGGGCTCCGCGGTGCGGGCGGTGAACCTGGTGACGGGGCAGTACTTCCGGGAGGGCGATCAGCTCAGCCTCACCATGGAGGCGGTCGATGTCGAGAACAATCGCCTGATGTGGCGCGACAACCTCACCGTGGCGTCGAGCGACCTGCTGACTCTTCGCAACCGGGTGGCGGAGGCGGTCCGGTCCGGGTTGGTGTCGACACTGGCGCCGACGGCGTCGGCGGTCACGGAGGCACCGACACCGACGAGTGCCGAGGCCTACGAGCTCTTCGTCCGGTCCCTGGAGATCCAGCACGATCCGATTCCCAACAAACAGGCCGTGGAGATGCTGGAGAGGGCGGTGGCGCTCGATCCGGGATACTCACGTATCTGGTCGGAGCTGGCCCTGCGCCACCACTACGACGGGCTCTACTCGGACGGCGGGCAGGCGGCATACGATCGAGAGGAGGAGGCCCTGACCAGGGCTCTCGAGCTCGATCCCGACGATCTCGATGCCGGCAGCTACCGGGTCGTTCGGTTGACGAACGACGGCAGGCTGGGCGAGGCGTTGGAGGTCGCGGACGCGCTCGTCGAGCGCCACCCGCAGAGCGCGGGCGCCTACTTCGCGCGTGCCTACACGCACCGTTACGCAAGCCTCATCGAAGAGGCGATCGAAGACTGCGAGCGAGCGCTCGAGCTCGACCCGACGAACTTTCGTTGGCGATCGTGTGCCAACAACTACCTTCTGAACGGGACCTACGACGGAGCGCAGGCCTTCTATGACCTGGATCCGGGGTCCGCGTTCGTCTATGACGCCAGGGGCCATCTGTTGCTCTCGATCGGTGATGTCGAGGCCGCGTTCGAGAGCTGGGACCAGATGCCGCCCGGGCACGCTTTCACTTTCGAGCACGAGTTGGTCGAGCAGTGTGTCGCCGGCGGGTACACCCGCGAGGCTGGATCGGAATACAAGGAGGCCATTGTCGGCTTCGGCGATGGCGAGCTCTACTACTTCGGTGGGGCGGTCCTCGCCTTCTGCGGCGACCTCGAGACCGGCCTCCAGTTGATCGAACGGGCGATCGACCGCGACTATTGCGCTGCCACCGGCCTCGCCCGGGATCGCATCTGGGAGCCGTTTCGCGCTCGTCCGGAATTCATCGAGGTACAGCGCCTGGCCGACGGCTGCCTCGAGCGATTCGTGGACTCGTCGGGCTGAGCTCGACGCCTGTCGCACATCGAGCCGCGCCTCGGCCTCGACGGGGTGTCGCCTGGTTCGGACACAGCCCGAGCGGCGGACCGAAGAGCCCTACGGCACTCGTACCGTATCGCTGGTGGAGCGATTGGAGGTATCCAGGGCCTGCCCCCAGCACTCGTTGGTCCCCAGGCTGCCCGAGGCGTCGTAGCGTTTGCCGTAGATGCCGGTGCTCATGTCCCAGACGACGATGAACCCGCCGTCCGGAGGCGAGGCGACGTCCGGGTGCTGGGAGAAGATCAGGCCGGGATCGACGCGGAACTCGCCGCCGACGGGCTCCTGGGCTCGCGCGGGAGGCATGGCGAGCATGGCCAGGAGGGCTAGCGCACAGGTGCCACGGGCGGTACGGTTCGACATCACATCCACCTCCGGGCTCCCCTGACGCTATCAGCGGAGGGAGGAGGCCGGGGAAACGAGGTGTGTGCCTGCCCGTGAGAGGACCGTGGAGCGGGCACCCAGCTTGCAGAAGAGCCGCACCGGAGTGACCCGAATCGAAGTGGCTGCTACCGCGAAACACCGCCGTACACTGTTCGGCCTTCACCTTTCGATCTTCCTGATCGCCGGGCTCGCCTCGGCGCAGGAGAGCTACGAAGAGGTCATCAGCGTGGTCGAGGTGGAGATCCCTGTGCGGGTGCTTCGCAACGGGGCGCCTGTGCCCGACCTCGGTAAGGAGAACTTCCGCGTCTACGACCGGGGACGGGAGCGTCCGATCGTCGGCTTCCGAATGGTGGATCTGCGCGGAACGGCAGTGTCGGCGCAGCCCGACCTCGGGACGACCCCGATCGAGTCCGTCGCTCCGTCCAGCGAGCGCTTCTTTCTGGCGGTCATCGATACCGTCAACACCGAGCGGACACGGCTCGCTCGGGCGGTAGAGGATCTCAGTCGAGGCTTTTCGGACAGGCTGCAACCGACCGACCGTGCCGCCGTGGCGATTCTGAACTCCCGCGGACCGCTGTTGCTCCTCGGCTTCACCGCGAACGTCGAGGCGCTCGCCGCCGCGTTCGACCTGGTGCGCGCCGACCTGGGTGGCGATGCAGAGGCTCGACGGAGAGCGGCCGCGGTGCTGGCCGAGCACCGTGCTTCGAGTCTTGCGGAAATGGCCGACCTCGTCGGACCTTCGGCCGCGCTCGCGCTGGCCCAGCCCGAGACGTTGGAGGTGGGGCGAAGTCCGACCATCAACATCGACATTTCGCCGGTCCTCGATGCGGAGGGAGCCGCCAGTGGACGTTTCGCGTCGGGTATCGAGGAGGCGTTCGAGCTCGGAGAGATCCTCGCCCTGAACGTCACGGCCGACCAGGCGGGCTCGATGACCTCGTCGCTGCGTGACCTGGCCACCCTTCTGCGACGCATCAGAGGTCAAGAGCACCTCATCCTGCTCTCCGGGGGGATCTACCGATACGACGAGCTGGTCACGAGTGGTAACCAGGCAGAGGGCAAGTGGGTGGGTACCGGCACCCAGATCGCGAGGGACATTCGGGAGCTGACCGAGACCTTCCAGCGCACCGGGTGGCAGATCGACGTGCTGGGCGCTTCGACGCCCGGCGAGCTCGACGCCAGCCTTCTCGGCACTCTGGCCGCAGAGACCGGCGGGGACCTGTTCGAGAACTTCAATCGGCAGGGCGACGCCTTCGCCAGGGTGGTGGAGATGAGCGAGGTGAGCTACTGGCTGACCTTCCAGTGCGACGATCTCTACGCCGACGACACCTTCCGTCGCCTGAGGGTGGAGGTCGTGGGCGCTGAGGGCAGGGTCGCCGTCAAGGCGCGCAAGGGCTACTACGGCCAGGCCGCAACGCGCCCCGAGACGGACCTCGAGAGTCGTCTGAACGATTCGGAGGACCTCCTCTACGGACCCGATCGGCAGGACTTTCCTCTCGAGCTGACGACCCTCGTGTCTCCGACCGAGGACGGACGGATACGGATATCCCTGCTGGCTCGCGGCGGGCCCGGGATCTCCGGCGACCAGGGCGCCGAGCTGATCAACCTCTCGATTCAGGCGGTCGCAAGGCAGCCCGGGCAGGGAGGGACGGCTGATCTTCTCAGCGAGTTCGTGCAGCTCGACGCATCGGAGCTCCGCTCGGCACTCGAGGCGAAGCGCCTTCAGTTCCTGGGCGATCTCGTGGTCTCACCGGGAACCTACGATGTCCGCTTTCGATTGGCCAATCGCGATACGGGGAGGGCTCACCTCCGCACTACGACCGTTGAGGCGTCCGACGGTAGTCGGCGCCAGCCGATTCCGATGGTCCTCGAGGCCGGCCAGGGGCCGGTCCTGTTGCGAGAACGTGCCACGGAGCTGACTCTCGACGCCTGGAGCCCCTTCATCGCCGACACGCGCTTCTTTCTTCCCGCCAGTTTGCCGACGTTCGTCGCCGGACAGGCCGTGCCGATCCACGTCAAGCTCTTCGGACGCTGGACCGAGGGATCCGATCTGCAGCTGAGACTTCGCGCCGAAGCCGATGACACTCTCGTGCCGGTCGCCGTCGAGGTCCATTCGACAGCGGGCCTCGAGAACGATCAGGATCAGGCCAGCGTGCTCGCGTCCTTCGAGCTGCCGCAGCTACCCGCGGGGCGCTACGACCTCGAGGTGGTCTGGGAAGACGGCGTCACCGAGCCGACCGAGGGACGCTGGCCGATTCGAGTCGGAGGCTCGGCGGCACGATAGCAGGGCGTTGCCGGGCAGCGCTCAGACTACGGTCCGCCGCCTGCGCCTCGCGGCACGAAGTCCAGTGGAGCGCCGACCGGAACCGGCTCCTCGACCTTCAAGCTCGCCTGAAACTCGGCCGCGATCCGTGCCGCGTGAGCGACGACCCAGCTATGGATATGCGGGTAGTTGAAGGGCTTGCGCTCGTCCGGGTCGACGTCGAGGTTGATGATGTGCGGCGTCGCCAGTTGCTGAGCCGGTTCCGACAACGTTCGCTGCAGGACCGTCACGATCTTGAAATTGCGCCACTTGACCCCGTACATCCGATCACCCATCCAGAACGGAAAGCCCTCGCGGGCCGACTCCTCCGAGCGCCCCTCGAAGAAGGATCGCTGGTCCAGTCCGTCGATCATCCGATCCGCGGGAACCTCGGCTCCGGCCCAGCGCGCCAGAGTCGTGAACATGTCGGTGATGTGAACGATCTCGTTCGACCGCTGACCTTCCGGGACGACCCCTGGGTAGCGGATCATCGCCGGAGTGCGCAGCGAGCCTTCCATGCCGGTGAAGTAGGAGCCGCTCCAGTAGCCAGCGTGGCCGCGATCCGGCTCCATCTCCTCGGGTCCATTGTCGCCCGAGAAGACGACGATGGTGTTGTCGGCGATTCCCTTCTCTTCCAGATGGGCGAGGAGGGCGCCGAAATCCGCATCGAGCTGGGCCAGTGAGTCCGCCCACGGACCCCTTCCCGTCTCCCCGCGGAACTCCTCTCGGGGAATCACCGGCATGTGCATGAGCGTGTGGTTGAAGTAGAGGAAGAACGGCTTGCCCCGGGCGACACTGCGATCTATGAAGTCCTTGCTTCGAGCCAGATACTCGACGTCCAGATCGACCTTCACGTCGACCGTTAGGCGCTCGATCCGCCGTACGCCTTCACCCCTCGTGCTCTCGAGGACGAAGGCCTCCGGATCTCGCGCTGGGTCGTACCATGGGTCGTCCGCCCAGTACGCCTCGTCGTAGCTGTGGGGAATCCCGATCCACTCGTCGAACCCATGGTCCGTGGGCCATCGGCCGTCGGAAGCGCCGATGTGCCACTTGCCGACGATGCTCGTGGCGTAGCCCGCGTCGGACAGCACGTCGGCCAGCGTACGCTCCCAAGCGACGAGTCCTCCCTCGCTGCCGGCCAGGGCGACCGACTGATTGCCCGAGCGGATCGAGTATCGCCCCGTCATCAACGCTGATCGTGAAGGCGTGCACTGCGATTCGGGAGCGAAGTTCAGCAACAGCATGCCCTGCGCCGCGAGTGCGTCTATTTGCAGTGTTGCCGCCCCGCGGATCTCGCCGCCTCCGTTGTAGGCGCCGAGCTCCCCGTAGCCGAGATTGTCGACCAGGAAGTAGACGATGTTCGGTCTCTGCTGCGCGTCGGCGGGTAACGCCGCGCTGACGAGGGCGCAGAGAACGGCCCCTGCGAAGTAGGTCTGCTTCATCGATCTTTCCTCCCAAGCACCGCGTGCGTCTCGGGCGCGAGCGGGGCTGAAGTCTCTCCTATCGTTTCGCCTGGCACATACAGTCGATCGACGCCGCGATGAAGGCATCGGAACTCCGGCGAGGTCTCGAACGGCTTGGCCGGCTCTCCGGGCACAACGATCTCGAGGTGGACCGGAAGGACCGCCCCTCTACTCGCGACGGGTCGCCTCGAGGACGAACCGCGCCAGGTCCTCTTTGTACTTCACCAGCGAGGGTGGGTGGAGATACATCATGTGACCGGCCTCGTAGTAGGTGAACGAGATGTTGTCCCGTTGCTCTTCGGGCAGATCCCACTGTGAGACGTTGTACTCGATGGCGTGGGTCGGCGTCGCGAGGTCGTAGTAGCCCTGCTGGATGAGAACCTTCATGCCGGGATTGCGACCCATCGCCCAGGTCAGGTCGGTGCCGGTGTTGGGCCATGGGAGGGTGCCGCGTCCGGGCTCGCTGTGACTCCAGTCCCAGTGGCGCCACAGACCGCCCGAGACCTTGTATTCGAGGTCGCGGCCGAACTCGAGCTCGTTGTGGTAGTAGTCGAGGAAGGCGGCGGTGAACGCCGGGCCGACGGCGTCGTTGAAGGGGTCGTAGTCCATCGACTCCCCCAGCAGGTTGAAGCTACGCCCGACGAAACGTCCGTCGATGCGTCCCACCGTCTGCTGGCGCTCGCGCAGGACCTCCTGCAGGAACTGCTGGTGGCTGACGCGGAGTTTGGCTCGCTCCCAGTAGTCTTCGCTGGTGCCTGTGTAACGGGCCAGTTTCGAGACCACGGCCGCACGCTCGGCGGCGCCGAGGTTCGAGCCCTTCAGGAGCGCCGGAGCGTATTCGTCGAAGGCGAAGGCCTTGACCTCCTCGAGGAAAGGCACCAGCTCGGCGGGCCGGTTCTCGATGTCGTCGTGATACCAGGCGGTGGCGGCCAGCGTCGAGAGAAACAGGACGTGCGGCAGGTCGATACCGTTGCCGTCGAAGCCCGCCACCATGTTCATGAACGGCGACACCAGCACGACGCCGTTGAGCGCCATCCCGTGGGTGGTCAGAAGCTCGTGACTCACGCCGCCCGACCGGATACCACCGTAGCTCTCGCCCAGCAGGATCTTGGGCGAGTTCCAGCGCCCGTTCTCGCTGACCCAGGCCTTGATGAATCGGGAGACCGAGTCGATGTCCGGGTCGACCCCCCAGAAGTCCTCACCCGTGGCCTCACCGACAGGCCGGCTGTAGCCGGTACCGACCGGGTCGATCATCACCAGGTCGCTGACGTCGAGGATCGAGTATTCGTTGTCGACCAGCTCGTAGGGTGGGGGCAGGGTGAAGCCGGCGTCGGCGACGACGATACGACGCGGGCCGAGGACCCCCAGGTGGAGCCAGATCGAGGCCGAGCCGGGGCCGCCGTTGAAGGCGAACATGACCGGCCGCTCGGCGACATCACCGACGCCCTGCCGTACGTAGGCGGTGTAGCCGAACTGCGCGGCCGGCTTCTCGTCTTCGTCCTCGACGATCAGCCAGCCGGCCGTGGCCTCGTAGCTGATCGGCTGCCCGCCGATGGTGACCTGATGGGTGGTGACCGAGCTCTCGGGCTCGGGAACGCCGGCTTCCGGAGTGTCGGGTGTGCCCCCGGGGGCCTCGTCCTGGGCGGAAGCGGTCGTCGGCATCGCCAGCATGCAGATCGAGCCGACGATGCAGAAGAGTGCGGAGCGTCGCATCAGAGTCCCCTCTCGGTCGTATCGCGGAGCGGGGAGCTTAGCAGGCTGCCGGTCGGGACGGCTCGGTCGAGCCAGCCCTCGAAAGCCTGTCCGGCACCTGGCGCAGCCGCCGATGTGCGCTAGCCGCTCCGGGGCCCTTGCAGTACGACGCGTCCGCTATCGGCTGAGGGGATGGCTAACCGGCTCGATCCCGACCCGGTGTCCCAGTACCACCGAAGGCCCGCAGCAGCGCGGGGAGGAGCACCAGATCCGCCGCTAGGCGACCACCAAGGCGAGGCATCCGAGCCATCCGAACAGTCTCATCATCGGTGCCCGGCTGAGGCTGACAGCACCGAAGCCGGCTACGAGCAGCGCGGTGGTGATGACCAGAGACGGCCCTACGGCGAGCAGGGTCTTCTCCAGCGCGACCGACGTCGCGAGCCCCGCGAGACGTTCTCGCCTGAAGTCCATCAGGAAGTGGATGCTGTCATCGACTGCGATGCCGAGGCAGATCGTCAGTAGAGTCACGGTGGTGAACTGGAGGGGCCGGTCGGTCAGCCAGAGACAAGCTCCCACAGCGGCGAGCGGATACAGATTTGGCGGTACGCTGATCAGTCCGAGGCGCAATGATCGGAGGCCCAGGCAGATCACCAGAAGAATGACGACGGTCGCCAGCGCCAGACTCCTGGAAAGCAGACGGAGCATGCGAAGGCTGGCAACTGTCGAGACATGGAGCATTCCAGACGGCCTGAGTGAGACGCCAGGGTAGCGTTGCGCGATCCCTTGCAGGCCGGTGTCGAGGAGGTCCAGGTCTTCGCCGAGTCGGCTTGCTCCGACGTCGGCTACCAGAATGCTGACCAGTGCTCTCCGAGTATCGGGTCGATAGACATCGCGACGGGTCGACTCGGGAATCAGGTCGAGTGCCTCGACCCATCCGGCGCGGTCGTCGCCGATCGTGGAGCGCAGCAGGTCGAGCACGGAGAACGTGATGCCACTGCGGACCACCTTGTCGAGCTCTTCCTCCACGTCCTGGATCGCTACCAGCACCTCTGAAGGGTCGACATCCTCCTCCCAGTCGATGACGACGTACACCGGTGAAGAGCCGCCGAGGTGGCGGTCCATCAGGTCGAGTCCCCGCTGCAGCGTGCCCTCTGCGGGCAGGTACTCGCGGTAGCGATAGTCCGGCTCCAGGTCCCAGAAGGACAACGCCAGAAGGCCGAGGAGAAGCAAGCCGATCACAGTGACGACCTTCGCTGCCCGGCCCGATCGCAAGCCGACGAGCTCGCTGTTCCAGCGTGCGCTCGGCGATGCCGCCGGAATTCGAAGACCGATACGGCTACTCGTGGCGAGAGGCACCGTGGTAATCACGGCCAGGAAGCAGAGCGCCAATCCGAGGGCGCACGTAAGACCGAAGCGACGCACGATCTCGAGGTCGGCCAGCGCCAGAGAGGAGAATCCGACGACCGTAGTCAGGGAGGTCATGGCGCAAGCGGGTCCGACCCGTCGCAGGGCTTCCATCACTGCCGGGTCCACCTCGACTCCCTTCGAGCGAGCCTGCTGGAAGGCTCGTACTAGGTGAACGGAATCGGTCATGCCGATTACCAGAATGAGAACGGGAACGACGTTGTTGATAACATCGATCGGCTCTCCGAGCCATCCCATGCTCCCGAGCGTCCAGACCGCGCCCAGAACCGGGCCGACGCCCACCAGTAGAGCGGGAATGAAGGACCGGAAGACCGCGAGGGCGATCAACCCGCCGAGCAGGAGTCCGACCGTGGTGAAGACCACCTGGTCGCGCTGAATTCCGCGCACGATCTCGAGACGAAGAGCTGGAAGACCGGTTATCAGGACCTCGGCCCCCGTCTCCGCGGAGGCCGAGTGGGCAAGCGCCTCGAGGTCCGAGATCACGGTCTCGATCTCTGCCAGGGATCTGCGCTCGTCCTCCAGGTCGACGAGCACCAGGGCTACTTTCATGTCCTCCGACAGGAGGCGCCTGATCAGCAGCGGCTGAGCCCGTATCGCTCGAAGAACCTCCTGCCGGTCTGTCCCCTCTTCGGCCGATGCGAATAGCTGAGGCAGGCCGCTGACGGAAACGAGGGAGCTCGTCCGCGACACCCCCTCGAGACTGGCCGCTCCAGTCTGGAGCGACTCGATCACTGCGATCCCCTCGGGCCCCAACAGGAATGGAGCACCGGTCGGCTCGCCATCAGTTTCCGCCGCTTTCACCACCATCGCGATCCTCTGCTCATCGGCTCCGAACTCGCGCCCCAGCTCCTCCAGCAGCGCGAACGAAGCGTCCTCTGAACGGAAGATCTCGCGGTAGTCGTCGGAGAAGCGCAGGCGCGGGAGACCGGCGAGACTCACCAGGGTGACGATTGCCAGCGCCACGAGGAGCGTCCGGCGATGCTTCGCCAGGGAGATCGCCGACACCGGCTCAGGCACGGAGTCGCTTCAGCACTCGACGGGTACGCCGGTCGTAGGGGAACGTCGGGCCCGGAATCGAGGCGTCGGACGACGGTGCGATGCCTCGCCGACGAGCCAGCTCCAGGTCGAGACTCCGTCGCCCCTGCCTCATGACCCAGATGTGATTGGCGGTGAAGACGGGGTGGAAGATCCAGGAGAGGTGGCGCACCACCGGTTTCATCACCCGCACCTTCCAGTCGAACTCGATCTCCAACCCTTCCTCGAGGAGAGTCGTTCTACACAGGCATCTGCCTATGAAATCACCTTCGACGCTGAGCTTGAAGCTCTCGGGGTAGCTGCACCCGCTGACCTCGAAGGTCAGCTGGAGCGTGTAGGGCAGCCAGCCCTTGGTATGCAGCCATACCTTCTTGCCGAGCTCGTGCTCGTCGCCCTCTGCCAGCTGATGGACATGGAGGAATGCGGCCGGCCACCAATCGACAAGGCTGTCCGAGTCACGGAAGATGGCCGCAACCTCATCGCGCGTTGCCACAACAACCCAGCGGGACTTGATGTGGTAGTGGTTCGAGGGCACGGTGGGGATTCGTGGGGTCGTTGGAGTCGTCCTCATATCTTGCACTATCCGGCGAGTCTCGACCTTGTCCGCCGACACGGGGGATCCCGTCGGATTCCGGCACTCCACGGTCTGCGGCGCTCCGAGCCTGGGGCTCGTACCGGGTCGAACAGCTGGTAGGCTCCTGCGGCCAACGATGAGGAGCCTTCCCGATCATGCGAAAGACAAGCCTTGCGCTCGCTGCCGCCGCCCTCGTGGTGGCAGGCGCCGCCAGCGCCCGAGAAGTGACTGAAATGGATCAAGCGAAGACCAACGGACACAGCCTCCTCGAGGAGTGGAGTGGACCCTACGGGGGTGTCCCCGCATTCGGGCAGGTGGAGCTGTCCGCCCTGAAGCCCTCCCTCGAGGAGGGGATGAAGAGGAACCTGGCCGAGATCGACGCGATCGCGAACAACCCCGAGCCTCCGACCTTCGAGAACACGATCGTCGCGCTCGAGAGAACCGGGCGCGATATCGGCAGGGTCTTCACCTACTGGGGCATCTGGAGCTCCAATCGCTCCACCCCGGAGTTCCGTGAGATCCAGCGGGAGATGGCGCCGCGGCTGTCCGAGTTCCGCTCGAAGATCACGCAGAACGAAGCGCTCTTCGAGCGCGTCAAGTCGGTCTACGAGAGCGACGAGATGGAATCTCTGCGCCCCGACCAGCAGCGGCTCGCGTGGCTCAACTTCGACGGCTTCGCCCGCAATGGCGCGACCCTCGAGGGCGAAGCGAAGGAGCGCTACGCGGCGATCAACCAGCGGCTCGCCGAGCTCCACACGGCCTTCGCGAACAACGTGCTGGTCGACGAGGAGGGCTATGTCACCTATATCAAGGAGGACCAGCTCGGCGGACTGCCGCAGTCCTTCGTTCAGGCCGCCGCATCGGTCGCCAGCGAGCGCGGTCGGGAGGGTGAGTACGCCATCACCAACACCCGCTCGTCGATGGACCCCTTCCTGACCTTCTCCTCCGAGAGGGATCTGCGCGAGACGGTCTGGCGGACCTACTACTCGCGCGGGGACAACGGCGACGAGCACGACAACAACGCGTTGATTGCCGAGATCCTCCAGTTGCGTGACGAGCGAGTCGGTCTCCTGGGTTACGACAACTACGCTCAGTGGCGTCTCGAGAACAGGATGGCGAAGACGCCCGAGCAGGCGCTCGAGCTGATGGAAACGGTGTGGCCGGCGGCGATCGCGAGGGTTGAAGAGGAGGTCGCCGACATGCAGGCGGTGGCCGACGCCGAGGGCGCGGAGATCACCATCGAGCCCTGGGACTATCGCTACTACGCGGAGAAGGTCCGCCAGGCGAAGTACGATCTCGACTCCGACGAGGTGAAGCAGTACCTGCAGATGGACAAGCTGGTCGAGGCGATGTTCTTCGTCGCGGGTGAGCTCTTCGACTTCGATTTCGTCCCGCTCGCGGCGGGCACAGTACCGGTCTTCCACGAGGATGTCGGCGTCTGGGAGGTGACCGACAAGTCCTCGGGTGAGCACATCGGCCTGTGGTACCTGGATCCCTACGCCCGGCCCGGCAAGCGCTCGGGCGCCTGGGCGACGACCTACCGCAGTCACGAGACCTTCGACGGCAAGAAGAACGTGCTCGCCTCGAACAACTCGAACTTCGTCAAGGGGGCCCCCGGCGAGACGGTGCTGATCTCCTGGGACGACGCGACGACGTTGTTCCACGAATTCGGGCACGCGCTCCACTTCCTGTCCTCGAACGTCGCCTATCTGACACTCAACGGCGGAGTGCGCGACTACACCGAGTTTCAGTCCCAGTTACTCGAGCGCTGGCTCCTGACCGACGAGGTGATCGACGCATACCTGGTCCATCACGAGACCGGTGAGCCGATGCCGGCAGAGCTGGTGGAGAAGATCAAGAAGGCCGCCAACTTCAACCAGGGCTTCTCGACGACCGAGTACCTGGCTTCGGCGCTGATCGACATGCGCTACCACACCATCGATCCGACCGGTCTGGATGCCGACGCCTTCGAGCGTCAGGAGCTCGACAAGCTCGGCATGCCGAGCGAGATCGTCATGCGGCATCGCAGTCCCCACTTCGGGCATATCTTCTCGGGGGAGGGCTACTCGGCCGGCTACTACGGCTACCTGTGGGCCGATGTCCTGACCGCCGATGCCGCCGAAGCCTTCGAGGAGGCTCCCGGTGGCTACTACGACAAGGAGCTGGCGAAGAAGCTGGTCGAGCATCTCTTCGCGGTGAGAAACGCGGTGGATCCGGCCGAGGCCTACCGGGCGTTTCGCGGGCGCGACGCCGAGATGGAAGCGCTGATGAAGGACCGGGGGTTCCCCGTGTCCGGCGAATGACCGGGGGCGACCGAGAGTCCCTCGGTCTCCGAAAGATCTACTGACGCACGACCTGGAGCAGGTTCTCCTGGCGTGCCTTGAGCAGGCGCGCTGCCAGGTTCTCGAGCGAGCGACCGGCGGCGACGACAAGGCCCAGGCAGACGGCGAGGATCGCCGTGGGAATCCATGGGGCGATGCCCGGCCACTGGACCGTGGCGAGCGCGCCCGGAGTGAACAGGAGAAATGTCGCGAAGGTGCCGATGAGCCCCGCGGCCGTGTGGGCGTTGGCGTCGCTTCCCATGGCGTTGAGGTCGACCTTGCGCGGCAGGACGATCGAGAGCGCCGAGCCCAGGGCGCCGGCGGCGAAGAAGACGATGGCGAGGTTGATCGTGACGGCGAGCCAGCCGAGCGCCGTTCCGCCACGTCCCAGAATCGCCCCGACCAGCAGCACGATCGCCACGGGTGGGGCGGCGAGCAGTGCCATGGCGACCTGCTTGGCCCGGATCGCGCGTCGCGAAGAGACCGGCTGCATGAAGAGGGCCGACAGGCCCGCTCCATCGATGGCGAACTGATTGAACATCATCGGCTGCAGTGACAGGAGCGCCAGCAGCGCGCCGGCCTGGGCGAGCACCGGCCCACGGGCGATGCTGAAGGCGGCCGGAACGCGGTCGAGCAAGCCGCCCCAGAGGAGGTTCATGAGAACGAGGAAGAGCGGCGGGACGATCCAGGCCATCTTGCCGCGCAGGGTACGCAGATAGGAGCGAGTCCAGGCCACCGCAAGGGCGGATGTCTGTGGTGCCATCAAGGGCACGCGCAGCGTGCCGTGTCGCGCCGTGTCGCTCGCCGCGCTCCGCCCTGACGTCTCCGGCACCTGCAACAGCCTGTCGAACGAGCGAAGAGAGGCCCGGTAGAGAAGCCCCGCCATGAGGACCAGCGCGACGACGCCGAGCCCGGCTTCGCCGAGCTTTCCGGTTCCGGTCACCATCGCGGCACGGGCGTAGATCTCGGAGGGAAAGAGCTGCGCCCAGGCGGGGAAGATGTCGAGCGAATCGAGGCTCTGCTTGATCTCGGCCTCGACCTCGGCCTGCGCGGCCTCGTCGCCGGAGGCGAGATCCCGACCGGCGAAGAACTGCGGCAGGAAGCCTGACACCGATAGGACCAGGATCAGTACCAGGGAGACGAGCTCCCCGCGTCGGCGCTTGCGAAACAGGAGCGCGACGAGGCTCGCGATGGTGGTGCCGAGCAGAGTGAGGCAGGCGACCAGGGCGAGCGAGCCGAGAAGGACCAGCAGAGCCTCGCCGGGGTGCCCGGCGAAGAGCATCCCGAGGGGCAGCAACAGAAGCGCCGGGCTCATGGCCAGCAGCCACGGATCGGTCAGGGCACCGAGGACCTCACGCCTGTGCAGCGCCGAGCGGGAGATGGGCAGGAAGAGCCATCTGCGTACGTCGAGGTCCGAGCCGCGGCCCGAGCGGACGGCAGGTGCGATCAGCATGGCGATGGTCAGTAGCCCCAGCAGGACGCGGGCGACCATCCCCACGACCGCGGGCGCCTCACCGCCGTCGAAGAGCCTGAGCCCACCGAAGAACGCCAGGACCGAGACGACACCCACGGCGGGCAGAAGAACCAGGGCCAGCAGGATCGGCACCAGGAGCGATACCCATCGCGAGGCTCGCTCCAGACCGTCGCGCTGGCCCCGCGGCGAGATGCTGTTGCGTGCCACGGTCCACTTGAGCCACAGCCATGTGGCTGCAAGCGATCGCGACCAGCGGGTCCGAAGATCGGAGATCGACATCCAGGTGGCTCGCTCCGATCTCGGCTCCGACGACTCGCTCACCCGCTATCCGTTCGAGTGTTCCAGGCCCTTAGAGGTTCCAGACCTTAGAGCCAGCCCAGAGCCGCCTCGTTGTCGGGCTCGGCTCCGACCAGGTCGAGGAAGAGCTCTTCGAGCGTGCCGGTGGCCCCGCTGTCGGCGCGCAGCCGATCGATCGGGCCCTGCGCCACCAGGCGGCCGCGATGGATGATGCCGATGTGGTCCGAGAGCTTCTCGACGATCTCGAGGATGTGCGAGGTCAGGAAGATCGTTCCGCCGCGCTCGGTGAACAACCGGAGAATGCGCCGGATCTGCCGTGAAGCGACCACGTCGATGCCCTCGAACGGCTCGTCGAGAAAGAGCAGCCGCGGGCCGGGGAGCAGGGCCGAAGCCAGCGCGACCTTCTTCTTCATTCCGTGCGAGTAGTCGACGACCTGGGTGGCCGCGGCATCGGCGAGGTCCATGAGCTCGAGGAGCTCACCGCTACGCTCCTCGATGAGATCCGGCTCGACGCCGTAGACGCGACCTACGAGCTCGAGTGTCTCGGCCCCCGTCAGCCGCTCCATCAGAGCGAGATCCTCGGGCACCACGCCGACCTGTCGCTTGACCTCGATCGGCTGTCGTGCCAGGTCGAGGCCGAGAACCCTGACCTCGCCGGCGGAGGGATGGAGCAGGCCGGTCAGGCACTTGATCGTCGTCGACTTGCCGGCGCCGTTCGGTCCCAGGAAGCCGTAGAAGCTGCCGCTGGGGACCCGGAGGTCGATCCCGTCGACGGCGCGGAAATCGCCGAACTCACGGACCAGGCCCGTGGTCTCGATGGCCGGCTCGCTGTCGGTCCGGCGGGTCGGAGGCTCCTCGATCACGCGCCTACCGTATCGTGTGCCGTCGGCTCCCGCGATGAGCCGTTGGCGGTCGGGAGCCAGGGAGCGAGGCCGCCGACTGATACGCTGTTCCACCGCGACCAACGACCGCCGGACAACCAGGAGGAGTACCGATGCCGACTCTCTTCGCGCGACATGATGTCGAAGACTTCGACCAGTGGAAGCAGGCGTACGACAATTTCGAAGGCGTGCGCCGATCGATGGGTGTGACGGCGCAAGGCGTCTATCGGGCTACCGACGATCCCAACAACGTCACCATTTACCATGACTTCGACAGCGTGGAAGAGGCGACGGCGTTCGCCGAGAGTCCGCGGCTGCGTGAAGCCATGGTGAACGCCGGCGTGAAGGGCGAGCCGGCGCTGTGGATCGCCGACAGGGCCTGAAGCGCCGGCGACCCTGGTGTACCGCGGCCGTCGCGGTGGGCCTCACGACCTCGGCCGCGGTCGGCCTGGCGGCGGACGAGCCGATCATCCGACGAGGTGCCGAGTCGGTCGGTGAAGCGGTCGTTCCCTACCTCTTCGCTGGCGACCTGCGCAGCCTGCCGGCGACGCAGGAGTGGAAGCCGGGGAATCCCGTCGCGGAGGTGCCTCGCGTTCATGCGCCGCCTTCGCCTACGCGGGTTGGGTTCGAGCGGAGATCCGCGGCGCCTGTCCCGGATGCGCTCGTCGAGCGCCAGTGGCGAGCCCGACGTGCCGAGCCGCTCGGCTTCGCGGTGCCGATTCTCAACGTCCCCGGCCAGGGCTTCATGGGTCACCCGGCTCCCGATACCGTCGGTGACGTCGGCCCCGGCCATTTCATCCAGGCGACCAACACCAGCGCCGGTGTCAGCATCGTCGTGTACGACAAGACGGGCGTCGTGCTCGCCGGTCCGTTCCAGCTCGACTCGCTGGGCTCGGGCGAGTGCGCCTTCGGCGAGATGGACCCGACGGTGCTCTACGACCGCCTAGCCGACCGATGGCTGCTGGCCGAGCTCTCCTCCGGCGGCAACCGGTTCTGCGTCTACATCTCGCGAACCGGCGATCCCGTCACCGGCGGTTGGTTCAACTACGACTTCCAGGCGGTCGATTTCCCCGACTTCGGCAACTACGGAGTCTGGGTGGATGCCTACTACGGCTCCTCGAACGAGCACCTGCCGGCGGTCTACGCCTTCGACCGCTCGAACATGCTCGATGGTGCCCCGGCGCGTCCGACGCAGCGTTTCACCGCCCCGAGACTCGGGGGCTTCATCGGCTTCCAGGCACTGACACCCGCGGATCACGACGGGACGACACCACCTCCGACCGGCGCCCCCGGGATCTTCCTGCGTCACAACGACGACGAGGCGCACGAGGCGACGCCGGTCGCCGGAGAGGACTTTCTCGAGCTCTTCTTCCTCTCGGTCGACTTCGACAGTGCCGGTGAGTCGACCTTCACCGGGCCGTTCCCGATCGCTATCGCCGAGATCGATTCGACGGTCTGTGGCCTGCTCTCCTTCAACTGCTTCGATCAGCCCGGTGGCGGTCCCGATCTGGCCCCGCTCCATCAGGCGACCTTCCACCGTCTGCAGTACACCCGGCGCACCGGTCACGAGACCCTGATCGGCGGGCTGGTGACCGACGTTGGTGGCGATCAGGGCGGGCTGCGCTGGTTCGAGCTCCGGCGGACCACCGGCGACTGGAGCCTGTTTCAGGAGGGTACCTACTCGATCGACTCCGCCGATCGCTGGATGGGCTCGATCGCGCAGGACAGGCAGGGGAACATCGCGCTCGGCTACAACGTGGTCGACGAGACGACCGGCGTCTTCCCGGGCATTCGCTACACCGGCCGCCTGGTCGACGATCCGGGTGGAACGCTTCCCCGCGGCGAGCACTCGATCATCGAGGGCACGGCCCGCAACGGCACCAATCGTTACGGGGATTACGCGGCGATGAGTCTCGACCCGAGCGACGACTGCACCTTCTGGTTCACCGGCGAGTACAACGACGCCTCCACCTGGTCGACGCGCGTCGCCACCTTCAGGTTCGACAACTGTGACGGACCGCCGCCGGCCTCGCCGACCATCGTTCGCACCGGAGGCTCGTGTCCCGGCACGGTGACCATAGCCGGCAGCGACTTCAGTCCGAACCAGGAGATCGCGCTGGTCGAGGCGGCCAACCTCAATGGCTGGGTCAAGATAGGCTCGCTGTGCCCCGGATCTCTGTTCGAGATCGGCGAGCCGTTCAACCTGCCGCCCAACCTCGAGGTTACCGATGGGGTTGGCGGCTTCTCGACCACGATCGAGACCACCGCCGGCCGCTGCTTCCTCGAGGCGATCGATCTGGCCGGCACCTGCCGAACCAGCAACGCCATCGACGCCAACCCATAGGAGCGGCCGCGACTAGCTCTCGGTCTCCCGGCCCTCTTCGGTCTCCCCGCCCTCTTCGGTTTCCCGGCCCTCTTCGGTCTCCCGGCCCAGAGGCGACACCGGAGCCAGACGGTCGATGACCGAGACCGTGCCGTCGGCGGAGAAGACGTAGATCGAGGAGCCCCGCAGTACCAGACCCGTGGGTCGAGAGATGCCTTCGATCCCGTAGGCCGCGACCACCTCCCGGGTCTCGAGGTCGATGACCAACAGCGTGCTGTAGGCAGCGCTCAGCGCGTAGAGCTGGCGACCCTCCACGGCGATGCCGGTCACGTAGAGCGCGTCGAGAGATCGGTCGTCGGCGCGAGGCGCGAGGCCGGAGCTCTCGGCCAGCCGCGGCAGAAACTCCTCGCTGAGCTGCAGGTCTCCACGATCGAATCTGGAGACGACCAGCGCCTCGTGCCGCCGGTTGGGCACAGTGATCGTATAGAGCGAGTCGGCGTCCGTCCCGTAAGCCAGCCCCATGACGTAATGCATCTTGGCGCGCATCGTCGCCAGCCGGCTGCGGCGAAGCTCCGCCAGATCGCCGGAGGTCTCCAGAAAGTAGCGGTAGTCGTCTCGTCCCTCTTCGGGTCCCCTTACGTCGAGCAGGCAGAAGCTCTTGTTCTCGCTCAGCACCATGATGGTGCGCTGGTCGAGGAACGTGGCGCCGGAGAGCTTGCCGACGTCGATCGAGTAGCCGGGATCGATGACCACGTAGCCGTCGATCGATCCGAGCTCGCCGTCCAGCAGGTAGACCCCGTGATGATCGGTGGTCACGACGAAGCGATCGGACTCCGGCTCCCAGGCGGCTCCGGTGACGTCGCCGTTGAGCTCGGCCTCGATCGTCAGTCGCTCCTTGACGTGCAGGGAACCGAGCCCCACGAACGGCCCCTGGCCGGGATCGCTCTCGAGCGAGGCCGTATCGGGCTTGTCGACTCCCCATGGACCCCGCCACGAGATCGCCCCGGTCTCCCACTCCTCGAGCGACCAGACCCAGTGCTTGGGATTGAAGGAGAACCGTACGGGATCGCCCTGGCCCATGAAGGGCGGCGGTCCGGTGGTGGCGAAGGCCTGCGCGATGTTGGCCGTGACCGAGATCAGGAAGACCGCCGCCGCGATCCTTCCCAGGCCGCTCAGGGGGCGATCGTGGGCCTTCAACCTGCCGTCTCCGACCACGAGGAGAAGAGCTCCCATCATCACCAGCGCACCCCCGAAGATGACTCCGGACCAGATGTAGGTGTGTGCCCCCATGATCTCCATCGCGAAGCCCTGGCCGACGTCACGCGCCATGTGGAGCGAGGCGTGGCGCAGCGCCATGTAGAGGCCGTGGGCCGAGATGAGGATTCCCATGCCGACGTAGCGCGGCCGGGGGCCGAAGCGCAAGATGAAGAGGGCCGTGAGCGCGATCAGGATCATGCCCGTGCGCTGGGCCCAGCAGAGGACGCATGGCGATTCGCCGTAGACGAAGCCGAGCACGAACGCGGCGATGCCGATGGGACCCAGGCACAGCGCCAGAACCGCGACCGCGAGAACGGTATCGAGAGTCTTGTTCCGCATCGCGAGCTCTAGAAGTTGAACCGCGGCAGGATCGAGGTTCGCGTGCCGATGAAGTAGAGCACGGCCGTGAAGAGAACACTGACGACGAGCAGCCTGTAGGCGAAGTCCTCCTTGAGCGGTCTCTTCCAGACCAGCCAGGCGGCGGCGAAAACGATCAGCAGGTTGACGGTTTCCATGCTGCAGAGGATAGCGCGACTCGTGCGGTGCCACCTTGCCAGGGTTGGAACGGGCGAGGTTCGTCCGTTTGACCTCCCGTCGGGATGCCTGATACAACCGAATGAGCCTCGTGCGTCGACAGTCGATTGGGGAGAAACATTCGGAGGGCGACTCAATGCCCGGCTCCAAGGTGGGTGTCCCTCCGGTGTCCCTTCGGCTGGCGATCTGTCTGCTGCTGGTGACGGCGGTTGCCGCCGGCGCCGAGTCGCCGCACCTCGAGACGATCCGCGAGGCGTCTCTGGACCTCGGTGCGGCCGTGCGTCTCGAGTCGGTCATGCTCGAGGTTCCCGAGGCGCGGTTCTTCATCGAGGAGGGTGTCCTGGTGCCGGCGGAGCCGATCGGAGGCGAGCGTTACGAGTTCGTCTTCCTCGGCTCGGGTCAGTTCCAGTTCGAGCCCCTCGAGGAGGTCGAGCGCGATCAGCTCGATCTGTTCACCGACGAGGAGCACGTCGACGCGCAGATCGATCAGGCCGTGCTGGTGCTGGCCAGCCGTACCGCTGCGGGGCATCTGACGTCGCAGGGGGAGCCGGCGGAGCTGGAGGAGGACGAACGCACCCAGGCGAACGAGATCTTCGAGGATTGGCGAGATGCGGGAGGCCGGCACTCCCTCGCGGTGGAGGCGGCGCTTCTCCGGCTCGCCTGGGAGGACCCTACCTACGCCGCCTACTTCGCGGGCTGGTTCCACAACGAGGAACTGGAGGACTTCTACTACCTGGTCGAGCCCGACTCGGACGAGCAGATCACGCTCGGACGCTTCGAGCCGATCGAGGCCACCGACAAGGAGCGCCGCAAGATCGAGCGCCAGCTCGGTAAGGCACAGAAGAAGGGGCGTCTGATCGGCCTCGAGGTCGACCACCTCGGCCAGTGGGATACCTGGGTCTCCCTGGCGCTGGGTGAAGGTGCCGCCGAAGCACCGGCGGTCGAGCGGCACCTGATCGACTTCACTGTCGAGTCGGGGCTCGAGATGATCTCCGCCCGGTGGACCGGGACGGTACGGGGCGGCAGCTACGCCGCGCAGGTGCTACGGCTCACCCTCGACAACGATCTGCAGGCCGATTCGGTCGCTGTCGACGGTGAGGGTACCGACTTCCATCGGCACGGCGTCGAGATCCTCGTCCGGCTGCCCCGCCCGCTCGAGCCCGGGGCGTCCGCCGAGGTCGAGATCGGTTACTCGGGCCGCGGCTTCGAGGACTGGGGCAACATCGTCGTCCTGCGCAACAGTACGCACTGGTACCCGCAGCCCGGCGAGCTGGGCAAGGCGACCTACGACGTCACGTTACGCTGGCCGAAGAACCTCGATCTGGTGGCCTCCGGGCGGCGCGAGCAGGGCGGTGTCGAGGGCAACCAGCGCTGGGAACGACGTGTGCTGGAGTCACCTGCCTGGGCCTTTGGCTTCGAGATCGGTCGCTACGAGATCGAGCGGACCGTCGTCGGCGATGTCCAGCTGGCTCTGGCGGTGGACTCGGCGACGAAGCGTAGCGCCGGCGGCAACCGGGACGACCTGCTACCGGCGGCCGCCGAGGCGATCGCCTACTTCGAGGAGCTCTTCGGCCCGGCTCCTCACAAGGAGATCACGCTCGTCACGACGCCGCGCGGCTACTCGCAGTCCCTGCCCGGACTGATCACGCTGTCGAGCGCGGCGCTAAGCGACGACTGGATCAGTGACCTCTTCCGCGACATCGATCCCCGGGTGCTGGTGGCCCACGAGGTCGCCCACCAGTGGTGGGGTCACGTCGTCTTCTGGAAGAGCTATCGCGACCAGTGGATCTCCGAGGCGATGGCGAACTACGCCGCCAGCCTCTACGCGAAGCACCGACTGCGCGCCTCGGAGCTGCGTCCGACCGGCGCCTGGAAATCGAGCGTCGGGAGGTACGACGACCTCGGCCCCGTGGTGCTCGGGCAGAGGCTGGCTTCCTCGAAGTCGCGGCGCGCCTACTCGGAGATCGTCTACAAGAAGGGCGCCGTCGTGTTCGACATGCTGGCCCGCCGGTACGGCGAAGACGTCTTCCCGAGGATCCTGCGAGCGATCCTCGACGCGGTGCGCTTCGAGCCGATCTCCACCGAACAGTTCCTCGATCTGGTCGAGCGGGTCACCGACACCGATACCTCGACGTTCGCCGAGCAGTTCGTCTACGGCACCGGGATACCCGAAGTCGTCTACGACTATGCCTTCGAGCAGGGCGCCGACGGTGGGTGGAAGATCATCGGGAGCATCCGGCAGCGTCCGGCCTACGTCTACGACTACGCTCTCGAGCCCACCGGTAGCGGCGGCTTCCGCGTCGAGCGCAGCGGACGCGTCAGCAGTGAGCACCGGACCTACGATCTGGTCGTTCCGGTGCAGATCGCCGTCTTCGATCCGTCCTTCGAGGAAGAGCGTCTGAAGGGGCGCAAGCGCCGGCGCGAGACGCCTGCGGAGGATCGGGGCAACCGGGTGATGCAGTACCACATCGCTCTCCAGGGCGACGAGCTGCCACTCAATGCCGACGTGCCCCTCGAGCCCAAGCAGTTCTGGCTCGATGCCGGCGACTGGGTGTTGGGGAACTTCTACAACGCCCGCTACGAACCCAAGAAGGTCCTGCAACTCGAGGCGCGGACAGCCAGCGCCGAAGGGGACGACGAGCGAGCGATCGCCCTCTACCGGGAGGCGCTCGAGGCCGAGTTCCACCATGGGCCGACGCTGAAACGCAGCTCGAGCGGCGAGGGCGAGGCCAGCGAGGAGTCCGAGGAGCATCGCCTCGACTCGGCGATCCAGTTCGAGCTGGCGCGTCTGCTGCTCGACCGCGGCGAGCTGGCGGCCGCCGAGGCCGCCTGGAACCGGGGCGAGCGGGAGCTCAACGACTCGAACCGCGACCGCTTGGTTTCGCGCAGCTTGAGCTCCACGGCCCGCGCGCAGCGCGGCAGGCTGCACCTTCTCGAGGGCAACGCGGAGAAGGCGTTCCGGGAGCTGTACGACGATATCTACGACGACGGGGTCTCGAGCACCGAGATGCGATGCCTGCTGGCGGTCGCGGCGCTCGAGTCGGGACACATGGAGGAGCTCGAGGACGAGCTGGAAGAGCTCGAAGACCTCGATGTGGACGTCGCCGAGTTGAGGGCGGCGGCCGGCCTGGAGAGCTAGTGCCCCCTCGCGTCCGCTCGGTTCTCGGGAGGCGCGGGGGCGCGGCTTCCGTTCGGAGGTTCCCGTCGGGAGGTGCCACCCGCCTCTCGGTCTGTCACACTACGCGACCCGGCCGTTGAGGCCGGTGGGCCATGAATCGAGGGAGGAAGGCACGATGGGACTACTGGATGACATGCTCGGAGGGGGCGGACTCGGAGATCTGGCGAGCCTGGCGGGGCAGAACCCCGACCTGCTCAAGGCCGCGGGCAGCTTGCTGAGCCAGAGTGAAGGGTCGGTCGGCGGCAGCGGCGGACTGGCGGAGATTCTGGGCGCACTCCAAAGTCAGGGACTGGGCGACGAGGTCGCCTCCTGGCTCGGCGGCGGCTCCAACCTGGGGATCTCCGCCGACCAGGTGACGAGTGCCCTGAGCGGCGACACGCTGGCCCGTTTCGCCGAGATGGCCGGCATCGACGTGTCCCAGGCCGCGTCGGCTCTGGCGGGGCTGCTGCCGATGTTGATCGACAAGCTGTCGCCGGGCGGGGAAGCGCCGAGCGGCTCGGGTCTCGAGTCGATGCTGGGCAGCCTTCTCGGCTGACCGGATCGCTGCTGACGTCTTGCAGCTGCCAGGCCGCGGCTGACGAGGCGGCTCCGGGTGGATGATCGCTGGCGCTCGGTTTGCCGCCGCGGCGCACACCGAGAGGGACCTGCGATCCTGCGCCCATGGGAAAGCTGAAGCGGGAAGACAGGGATCGTATTCGCGAGACCTGGGCTGGCGCTCGGGAGCGGCTGGCGCGAATCGCGGAGAGCGCCGCGGAGTACTTCGAGCAGCCCGAGCACGACCAGGACCTGGTCGACGCGATCAGGGAGGCGCTCGACGAGGCGCACAACCTCAAGATGGAGGGCCTGCATCACTTTCCTCCCTACGTGCCCGCGCCGGGGTCGCCTCCTCTCCTGGCCCCGCACCTCTACGATCTACTCGAGCGGATCAGATCGAGCTCGAGCCACCCTTCGATATCTACGGGGACCCCAGGAGTATTCGCGACACGGCGTACCGTGTGGGGGAGCTCCTGGACGAGCTCGAGTCCGAGCTCGAGACGGCGCCGGTCGAGGGACAGTAGCTATCTAGGAGCTTTCGTCCGCCGGGTCGACGGCGTCGGCGAGATCCTCGACCGCGTCGTCGGCGTCGGCCACCACGCTGTGCGCCTTGTCCGCCACGCTGCCCATGGCCGACTTGGCGGCGTCGCCTACCGAGGCCGCCGTATCGGAGACCTTGTCCCAGGCCTTGCTCGCCGAGTCGGCGACGGCCTCGCCGGCGTCGCTCACCATGTCTCCGGCCTTGTCCGCCATCGCGCCGCCCATCTCCTTGGCCTTGTCGAGGGCGTCCTCGGCCAGGTCCTTCGCGTCGTCGAGGGCGTCTTCCGCCATCTCTTTCATCGCGTCGAAGCCGCTCTTCTCATCGTCTGACATTCCGTTGTCCTTTCAATCGTTCGCGTCGTGGTGAGCCTTCAATGGTATAGAAAAGACCCCATGAAAAGACCTCAGCGCAGTTTCCTCGGTCTCGGACTGGTGATTCTATCGGGCTTCGTTCTGTCGGCCATGGGGGTCCGGGGCGACGAGCCGGGCCTGACGCTCGCCGAGCCCGTTCATCACCTCGACGTCCTGGCGCGCGAGCCGATGGTCGTCGAGCATCCGAGCGGAGCGCTCTTCGTCGCCGGGTACGGCTCACAGGTCACGGGCACGGACCCGGAGGCGCAGCCGCGACTCTGGAAGAGCGTAGACGGGGGTGCCCGATGGAGTCGCGTCGACGTCGGCGACAGGAAGGCCGGTGCAACCGGAAACTCCGACGTCGATCTCACCGTCGGACCGGACGGCACGATCTACTTCCTGTCGATGGGCTTCGATCGCTCGGTTCGAGAGGGCGTTCACATAAGCGTCGGTGTGAGTCGGGACCTGGGTGAGACTTGGAGATGGACACGGCTCTCCGAGACCCGATTCGACGACCGTCCCTGGGTGAGGGTCACTCCGGACGGAACGGCGCACGTGATCTGGAACGACGATCGGGGCGTCAGCCATGCGAGCAGCACCGACCGCGGGGTCACCTGGGTGGAGCACGAGCGGATCCATCCGCTCGGAGGCTCGAGCCACATGGCCTCCGGTCCCAACGGCGAGATCGCGGTGCGTCTCTCGCCGATCGCGGCGTCGGCCAACCGCTTCCACGAAGGCGTCGACCTGATCGCGGTCTCAACCGACGGTGGCGCTACCTGGGCGAAGCGCGAGGCGCCGGGGCAGCGGGTCTGGGACGGCAGCTTCAGCAAACCGGGCGTGATTCCTCGCTGGGTCGAGCCGCTGGCCTGGGACGACGTCGGGGCGCTGTTCTCCCTGTGGAGCGAGGGCGCCACCGTCGTTCTCGCCCGTTCGGTGGACTCGGGAGAGACCTGGACCACCTGGACGGTCTTCGAAGGGGCCGAGCCGTCCTACTTTCCCTACATCGTGGCACGTGGCGAGGGAGAGCTGGCGGCTACCTGGTTCACCGGGTCGGGCGAGAGCCTCGGTGTTCATCTGGCCCACATCCGCGTTCGGTTGGGTGCCGGCATCCACCCGACCGTGCGTCTGACGCCTCGCTTCCGGATCGACGCCTGGGACGAGCGCGAGGACCCGCCGCCGGGACGCACGGCTGCCGGCGAGTACGTGCCGGTGGTCTTTCTGGCCGACGGGCGCCTCGCTGTGGTCAGTCCGATCCAGGACCTGGCGCGTGATCGTTGGGGCTTCTCCTGGTGGCTGACGGACTAGTGGCCTGCGACACCATTCGAGTGTCACGGTCCACCAGCGAAGGGTTCTCGGGCCGCGGGGTCTCTTACTGTGGGGGGATCGTGACCCTGGGAGTACCTCGACGTCTCACAGCTGCGGTCGCGATCCCTCCCCAGCCCGATCGCTCACTCCGTGACGGTGCCTTCAGGCTGCGGCTCGGCCGCGGCCTCGAGCCTGCATTGTTCATCAGGCTCCTACTGCACCGCCGGATCTACACGTGTCTACTGCGTTGCGCTCGGTCGCGCTCCTCGACGTATCGCAGCGGATACGCCTGCGGGGCCCTCGGTCGCGCGCCCAGTGACAGGCCGTTTGTACCCACGGGCGGCTCGCTACGGAGCCTGACGAGCAAGGCAGGCTAGGTCGAAGCGTCCGGTGTTCAGGAAGGTGACCACCTGATGCGCTACCAGGCGCGACAGAATCATCGCGGTGTGGGAGACGGGTAGCACGAGATGGGCGGTGGCGCCTTCGAGCCGGGTCTCGGCCACGGCGACGGTCCCGTCGTGAGGCCGTTCGAGGCCGCCGAGCAGGAGACCGGCGCCGACCGACAGCCGGCCGGCGATGATCCCCAGATCTATGGGGAGCGTCCAGGCCTCGACCGCGCTCGCGGTCAGAGCCGGCTTGGCCTTGCCGATCAGTCGGTCGCCGCCGGGCAAGCGCGACAGCTGGCGGCCGGCGGCGCTTCCGAGCAGGGGAGAGCCCAGACAGACGACCCGTTCGACCGGTCCGATGCCGTGTTCCTGGAGTGCCTTGACGGCGATGACTCCGCCGAGACTGTGGCCGACGAGGTAGATGGAATCGCCGGGAACCTCGCGCACGAAGCGGGCCAGACGGGCCGCGTTCTCGGCGACATCGGTCGCGACCGATCGGTACGAGAACGAATGCGTCGAGAAGCCTTTCGCCTCCAGTCGCCGGCGCAGGAGCATCGTCTCCGCCCCCGGCATCCACAGACCATGAACCACGACGATCGTACGCATCTCCCATAATCTGACACGTTTTCGGGAACTCTCGGGTTCCGATCACGTAGAAGTCGTGACATCCGTCTAAGGGGGAGAGAGAGGAGTCGACGATGCGCGCACGTCTCGTATCGGTCATCGCGGCGACCGCCCTGCTGGGGACCATTCCGCTCGACGCGGACTCGCCGTTCACCGATGCGGTCGGCACACTCGAGCTCTCCGAGCCGCTCGATGCCAGGGGACAGCTCGGTGGCGTCACGGTGGACCGGCTGGGCTACATCTACGTCGCCAACTTCCGCGACGCCGTTTGGCGGATCTCGCCCGAGGGCGAGGTCACGTTGCTGGCGCGGAGCCTCTACGGCAGCTCGGGGAACGCTGTCGACTCCCGGGGCGACCTCTTCCAGTCGAACTTCTACGGCAACACGATCACTCGCATCACCCGGGACGGCCAGGTGAGCCGCTTCGCCGACCAGGGGCTCCAGGGACCGGTGGGCATCGCCGCCGACGAGGAGGACACGCTCTACGTCTGCAACTGCAACGGCAACTACATCAGCAGAGTCGACCGCGAGGGCAGGGTGACGAAGCTCGTCGGAGGCGATCTCTTCGCCTGCCCCAATGGCATCGTCTTCGGTCCGGACGAGCACCTCTACGTCACCAACTTCAACAACCACGACATCATCCGTGTGTCGAAGTCCGGCGAGGCCGAGACCTTCACCACATCCCCCGGCGGCGCGGGCAATGCCCACATCACCTTCGCCAAGGGGTTCTTCTTCGTCACCAAGATCCTCTCCAACCGACTGGTGAAGATCGCCGCGGACGGTGAGGTCTTTCCCCTGGCCGGCACCGGCGCTCCGGGGCATGACGATGGGCCGGCACCCGAGGCGACGATGGCCTACCCGAACGGGATCACCGTGTCTCCGGCCGGCGATGTCCTCTACTTCAACACCGTCGACGGCGTCTACAACGGTGGCGAGCCGTCGACACTGCGCATCCGCACGGTCGAGCTCCTCACGCTGACCGATGTGCTCGACAGAGCGAAGAACGAGGGTGGCATGGAGGCCGTCGAGGCCGCGTACCGTGAGTACGGTGCGGACCCGATCCGGGGGCGTGAGAACACGGTGGGAGAGATGATCGCCTACGGCTACAGACATCTCTCTGGCGGACAGGCAGGCGAGGCGCTGGCCATCTTCGAGCTGAACGCCGCATCGCATCCCGAGGTCGCGGCCGCCCAGTACCAGCTCGGCGAGGCCTATCGCTACACCGGTCAGACCGAGGCGGCGATCGAGCAGTACCGCAAGGTCCTGGCCATCGACCCGGACCACCAGCAGGCGCCGGGTCGCCTCGCCCAGCTCGGCGCCGAGTGAGGCCTCAGGTCAGCAGGACGAGCTGCGCCAGAGTGAGGGCGTTGAAGGCCGCGTGGGTGGTGTAGGCGGTCGCGAGCGAGCGCGTTCGCTCGTAGACGACCGCCAGAAGCAGCCCGGTAAGGAAGTAGGCGATCAGAGCGGCCGGATTGAAGTGGACCAGGGCGAAAGCGGCGGTCGACAGGCCGTAGGCCCGGAGGCGACCGGAGAACCGGTCTATGGCTTCGAACAGGTAGCGCCGGAAGAAGAGCTCCTCGCCGAACGGACCGATGAGTACGGCAAAGACGGCGAGCACGGCGAGCTCGGGTCCACCGGACTCGACGATCGAGACGATCCACACCTGCTCCTGCTGCTCCAGCCCGACGAGTGCCAGGAGCCTCTCGACGACGCTCACCAGGAGGTAGGCGCCGACCGCCGCGCCGAGCCCGAGGCCGAGCGCTCTACCGATTGGCAGTCGCGCCGTGACGTTCAAGCCCCGGCGACGGATGAAGAACAGGGCGGTGAGCCCCAAGCCCAACGGCGTCGCCAGGGCGATCGGCAGCAGGTAGGCGTCGATCGACTCGAAGAGCGCCGGTATCAGGCGGTCCGAGAGGTCCGGCCACTCGATGGCTATCGAACCGGTGAAGAGCTGTTCGCGCTCCAGCGCATCGGCGACGCTTCGGCCACCGCTGCTGTCCGGAAAGCACCCCTCGAGCCATATGGCGCCGTCCTTCTCGAGGATCTCCCAGCCCTCCAGTGTCTCGTCGGGCTGCGCCTCGGCGATCGACAGCGCCCGAACGGCCTCGGGGGCTTTGATCGACTCCGCCGTCAGCTCCCAGGCCATGCAGGTGGGCAGCGACGTCGGGTCGAGAGCCTCGTCGACGTTCTCGCGCACAGCCATGAACAGGAACGGCGCCGAGAGAAGGGTCACCACCACGATCGCGATCGTGGTGTCGCGCCAGGTCCACCAGACCGCGCGCCAGGGTGATCCGTGGCCGCTCATTCTCGGCGATCGTGCCGGCTAGTCCGCGGTCCCCGAGTAGCGGTAGCGCTCGATCTGTTGGAGGGTGGCCTCGCGCATGTTCGCGCCGTCCCGGAAGGCGCGATACCACTCGACGACCCATCGCAAGGCCTCTTCGTGCGACAGCCGGGCGTGCCAGCCGAGCCGCTCTTCGGCCTTGCCGGGATCGAGCAGCAGGAGGTTGTGCTCGTGTGGATGGTGCCCGGGATCGAGGCGCACCTCGATCGGGTGGTCCCAGAGGTCTCGAAATCGCTCCACCATCTCTCCGACGGTGAGCATCTGCTCGTCCGACGGCGCGAAGTTCCACGCTTCCCCGAAACGGGTCGCGTCGTTGAAGAGCTTCTCGGTCAGAACGAGGTACCCGGCGAGCGGGTCGAGGACGTGCTGCCAGGGACGGATCGCTTCGGGAAAGCGAATGTAGAGATCCTCACCGTCGAGAAACGACCGCATGATGTCCGGAACCAGGCGCGCCTCGGCCCAGTCGCCGCCGCCGATGACGTTGCCGGCACGGGCCGTCGCGATGCCGACCGGCGGATCCGAGGCGGCGAAGAAGGAGTCGCGATAGGAGCGCGCGACGAGCTCGGCGCACGCCTTGCTGCTCGAATAGGGGTCGCGACCGCCGAGGGCGTCGGACTCGGTGTATCCCTCGGCTCGCTCGAGGTTCTCGTAGCACTTGTCGCTCGTCACCACCAGTACGGCACCGGCTCCCGGGTGGGAACGGACCGCCTCGAGCACGTGCGCCGTGCCCATCACGTTGGTCGAGTAGGTCTCGAGCGGATCGTCGTACCCGGTGCGGACGATCGCCTGCGCGGCCATGTGGATGACGATGTCCGGCCGGTGCTCGCCGACCACCCTCGCGAGGTGCTCGAGATCCCGGACGTCACCCTCGATCGAGACCATGTGGTCCGAGAGCGCTGCGAGCTCGAAGAGGCTCGGCTGCGTCTCCGGTGCGAGCGCGTAGCCGACCGTTTCGGCGCCGAGGCTCTGCAGCCAGATCGAGAGCCAACTGCCCTTGAAGCCGGTGTGGCCGGTGACGAGGACCTTCTTGCCTGTCCAGAAATCGCTCACGCTGCCTCGCGGCGCGCAGCGTAGCACGCGCGGAAGCTAGCCTGTATTATTCGCCAACCTCCTACTGCGCCTCCGGATCTACCGGTGTCTACTGCGTTGCGCTCGGTCGGGCTCCTCGACGTATCGCAGCGGATAAGCCTGCGGGGCCCTCGGTCGCTGGGCGCCTTTTAGCCACAGGCATCTCCGGCTTGTCTCCACGGGCGGCTCGCTACGGAGCCTGATGAACAATGCAGGCTAGTCGGAGTCGTCCGGGGCCCTGCCGTAGGCTGGATACTCGTCGGTCTCGTCCTCGGAGCCGTCGGCGGGGACGGCTGTCTCCTCGGACTTGGCGGAGGCGGTTCTTCGGGCTTCGTCCCAGGCCTCCGCCGTCTTCTCAACGACCACGTCGCGAATCTCGTTGGCCTTGTCGACGATCGTCCGGCGAGCGTCCGCCGTCGCCTCCCAGGCTTCACTGCCTTTCTCGCCGAGGATCTCGCCGACCTCTTCGAGCTTGTCCAGCGTCTCCTCGGTCGTCTCCTTGGCCTGGTCCCAGAAGTCCCGCTTTTCGTCTTCGTGCATGTCGGCTCCGTCGGTCCCTGAAAGAGACACGGCCCCCGCCCGAGCTCGAGCGGAGGCCGCGTGGATATCGCTTTAGAGGTGGTTAGAACCGGTACGAGACACCGGCGTTCCACATCAGCGGATTGAGGTTGAAGTCGAAGGCGTCGCCGACGTTGGTCGGCTCGAGCTCGAGGCTGAACCAGCGCACGGCGCCGAAGAAGGCCCAACCGTTGCGGGCCGGAACGTCGAAACCGAGCTGCAGGCCCCAGGTGAAGGCGTCGTCGAACTTGATGGTCGTCGGCTGCGTCGTGGCCTCGACGGTATCGGCGTTATAGCTGACGTCGTCGAAGCTGACGAAACCGAGGAACGGACCGGCCCAGAGATCGAACTTGCTGTCCGGCTCGAGGAAGTGGTAGTTGACGCCCGTCGTGATGGCGAACCAATCGATCGACTCGCTGTCCATCTCCCAGACGCTGGCCGTGTCGATCATGACGTGGCTGTCGGTCGAGATCCACATCAGACCGAGCGGAATGCCCAGCCTCGGCGTAACCATGCACTCGCCTTCGACGCCGAATCCGTCACCGTTGTCGATCGTCGCCTCGGTGCGCACGAAGTCGGGGGTACCGCTGTTCTCTTCGACGGCCACGTTCTCGTTGGTGTACGCCTTGGCGTAGAAGGCTCGCACCCGGCACTTGCTCGCGACCGTCGCAGGTGCGGCGACAGGCTCGGGCTCGGGCTCCGGAGCGGGCGGCGGTGGCGGCGGTGGTGGCGGCGGCGTCGGCTTCGGAGCCGGCGGCGGTGGTGGCGGCGGTGGTGGCGGCAGCTTCTCCGCCGAGGTCAGGGCCACATTGCCGCACGCTTTGGGGATCACGAAGGTGGAGCGATAACCGGCGGACTCGACGACAACGCGCCAGGCCGCGAAGGGCTCCTTGCCGCCGTAGCACTTGGCCACGGCGTTCTGCGCCTGCCCCTTGTAGCGCAGCATCATGAACTGGAACGACGTGCCTTTCGGAAGATCGACCTCCTCGGCCGCTCCCGCCATGACGGCGTCGTAGAGGTCCTGGGAGTTGCCCTTCCACCCGACCTCCTTCAGGAGACGCTCGATGTCGGCCCGGTGCTCCTTGAAGACGTTCTGGAGGTCGAGCTCGGTCTGCACGCCCTTGTCGGCGAATCGGGTGGGTCCGCCGAAACGCTTGATCGTGCACTCCTGGGCGGTTGCTGCGTCGATGGTGACACCCATACCCGCAAGGAGCAGCACCCCTGCGAGTAGCGCCTTCGTGCGCTTCATTCTGATCGTCTCCCTTACCACTGCCCTGGACGGGCAGGCTGTTTCAGGACTCTCGAAGAACTCGTCCTACTGTGCCGATCATCGCTTGCGACACAAGAGGATTCTATACTGACAGATCCTGCTGGTGTGGGCGCAAGTTGGCCCTTTTTCGGGGGTTTTCCGGGAATGTCGGAGTACGATCCGCTGATTCGGCGTGCCGAGCCGTCCGGCGGCGATGACCTCGAGCGCGTCAAGCTCCTCTTCGAGGCGGCGAGCCGGAGCTATCTGGCGTCTCCGGTGCCCTGGCTGGTGTGGGCGATCGTGCTCCCGGGAGCGGCGCTGGCGACACCGAGGCTGGCCCGGGTTGCTGGTACGACGGGTGTGCTCCTTCTCTGGTCGGTTGCGGTGGTGATCGGCGGCAGTGTGGAGGGGTACACGATCCTGCGCCGCGGAGGTCGGCGATCGACACCGCTCGGCGGTTTCGCGATGCGGCTCCAGGGAAACATCTCTCTGATCGGCGTGGCACTGTCGATTCTCCTGCTGTGGCTGGGTCTTCCGACGGTGCTGCCCGGACTCTGGCTGCTCCTCATCGGTCACTCGTTTCTGACCCTGGGAGGACTCGCTTTCCGCCCGATGAGGGAGGCGGGGATCGTCTACCAGCTCGGCGGGCTCCTGGCCCTCTGGCCCTCGGCCTGGGCGATGCCGATCGTCGCCGTGGCGACGGCGCTCGGGAACCTCCGGATCGCGGTCGGACTGATGGGGCGAGCCGACCCCTGACCGGGTTCAGCCGCTGAGAGTGACCGTACCGCTGGCGCGGTCGGAGAAAGAGCGGCCGGCCAGTGCGGCCAGGCCCGGCAGGCCGACCAGCAGCACCGTCACCTGTCCGGCGATCCATCGCCGCAGCGCCTGCGCGCCCGTCATCGAGGCGCCGTCCGTGGCGCGCGCCACGACTCCCGCTCGGACCATTCCCGGCGTTCTGCCCCAGAACATCAGCGGCAGGACGTGGTAGAGGAAGGAGAAGACCAGCAGGGTCGGCAGGTAGAAGGCCAGGCTGCGAAGGCCGGTCGCCGCACCGAGGAGGGCGCCACCCGCGAGCAGAAGCCCGAGTGTCGCGAGCATGGCCGTCGCGTCGATCGCCGCGGCCCAGGCTCTGGCCAAGAGCGAGGCGGAACCGTCGCTCCGCCGCTTCTCGGCTCGAGCCACCTTCGAGATCTCCTCGGCGGCAGGACCCGCTTCGTCGCGGCCCTCGTCGAGGGTCGGCGACATCGGCAGCTCCGCCTGGGCGACATGCACCTCTTCGCTGGTGGGCTGGTGGGCTTCGCTGGTGGGCCGGGCGGGCTTCGCCTTCACGACGGGCTCGGCCTCGATCTCGACCGTGACCTCCTCGGTGGAGACGTCCTCGAGCACATTCGGCTCTTCGTCCCCCTCGAC
Source organism: Candidatus Multivoradales bacterium (assembly GCA_965223875.1). Classification (GTDB taxonomy): domain Bacteria; phylum Acidobacteriota; class Thermoanaerobaculia; order Multivoradales; family JAHEKO01; genus CBDCXS01. The sequence goes on from OZ245024.1 coordinate 3,316,884, forward strand.
CAGGATCTCGGGGAAGAGGGGGAGGTCGGCAACAGGCTCGGTCGAGAGCTCGTCCATCGAGGGTCTTCGTTGTCGAATCACCTGGAGCCTCCGTCCTGAAGAGGTCTGTTATCTAGCGGAAGGGAAGGTACTTGACGAAGATGCGGTAGAGCAGATCCTCGGAGCGCTTGTCGTAGGTCGCGGCGAACGACCGCAGACGGGTAAGCGTAGGATCGTCCGGGCGGAGATTGAGGGCCTCCTCGAACTTGGCGAGGGCCGAGCCCGGGTTGCCGCGCTGGAGATCGCGGACACCGAGGTTGTAGTACGAATCGATGATCAGCCGGGTGATGTCCGGATTGGAGGCGTCGCTCTCGCGCAGCCTCCAGAGCGTCGGCAGGGCGTACTCCCAGTCGCCCGCACGGAAGACCTGGATCTGTTCGGCGAGAGGCTCGAGGGCGACGTCCGCCTCGGCCTTTATCGCCTGCACCTCTTCGGGCAGCGGCGCGATCGCCGCGGCGCGCTCCAGCAGACCGTCCACCAGCAGGTACTCCCGCTGGGTGTGCGCCTGCTTGGCGCGATCGACCAGGGCGGCGAAACGGGCCATCTCGTCCGCGCTCGGTCCCTCGGGTTGGCCCTCCGTTTCGGCGGTCTCCCACTGGGCGACCAGCGCCTGACCCTCCGCGTAGTGGGGGTCCCCCGGTGGGAGGCGTCGCAGTTGCGCGATGGCGATCGAGGTCTTTCCCTGCTCGTGCAGCTTCTTCGCCCGGGCGATCGGGTCGATGCGTTGCGGCGCGGTTTCGCCCTGGGAGATGTCAGAGTTGGGGAACAGCGCGTCCCAGCTGTTGATCAGGTACCAGCCGCCGCCGATGACGAGCCCCAGGACGACTGAGCCGACGATGAGGAATGTCTGGCGCGGTTTCTTCCTGGCGTCCGGTACTTGCGGTGGTGGCGGGGGCTCGAGCTCGGCCGCTGCGGGAACGATGTCCGGAGCTGCGAAGAGATCTTCGCCGCCCTCCTCGCGGTCGTAGGTCTCATCGAGGTCGAAGCCCGCCGGTGTGGTCGGCGGCGCGTCGTCGACCCGTGGCGGCTCGCGAACGGCTTCACCGGAGTCGATCCGGTCGAGGAGCTCGTGCGCGGCGAGGTGGCCGGGCTGGAGCTCCAGAGCACGGTTCAGGGCCTCACGGGCCTGCTCGGTGTCGCCTCCGTCGAGATGGGAGATGGCTTCGTGGAAGACCTCCTCGATTCTGCGCTCGGCCTCGGCTGCCATCCGGCGGGCCTGCTCGATGCGGTGGTTGGCCTCGGAGTGGTCGATGTCGATCAGGAAGACCCGCGACCAGGAATCGATGGCCGACTGGAACTCGCCGATGTCGTAGGCGTTCTGTCCCTCCTCGAGGAGCACCTCGATGCGACGCTGGCTTTCGGCGTCGAGCTGGGTCGGGGCGCCGAGCGGTGGAGCCATGTCGTCGAGGCTCTTGCTCGAGCTCAGCAGGTCGTCGCCGAGCGACTCGCCGTCCTCGACCTTCTCGTCGACGAAGGTCCGGATCAGCTCGCCGTCTTCGGACGGGGAGGCGTCGTCGAGCATCGCGTCGGGAACCTGGATCGTCGGCTCTTCGACCCCGAGGGGCTCGACGCGCTGGGTCGGGCTCTTCTCGAGTGGGGTCTCGTCGAGCGACATCTCCTCCACAGGGGATACCGCCGGAGTGAGGTTTTCGGGCTCCTGCGTTTCGAGTGTCGCCAGCGAGGCCTCCGGCTCCACGGCGGCGTCGACGATGGGTTCGGACGGCTCGGGTGTGGAAGCTTCGGGTTCGACCACGTCGTCCGGGGGCGGCATCCGGAAGACACCGGTCGCGTTGGCCGGCCCGTCGAGAGCCACGTCACCCAGGCCCGACTCCTCGGCAGGATCGTCGTCGAGCACCTCCTCCAGCACCTCCTCGGGCACCGGCTGGAACACCGTGGCGAGACCTTCGTCGCCCGCGGTTAGGTCGGCCGGGGCTTCGCCGGCGGGGGTTTCGTCCACGGGTGCCCCGGACTGGAGCTCGGAGGGTGCCGGCTCCGAAGCGGGTGGCTCGAGTGGTGCCGCGGAGAGCGGCGGGTCCCCGACGGGACCGGTCTCATCGTGGGCCTCCAGATCGAAGGCCGCGGCGGCCTCGTCGCTCCCGGTCGCGGCCTCGCGGGATGTGAGGGCACGTAGATCGGCCACCCTGACTTCGGACGCTCCCTCACTCAGCCGACGATGCAGCGTTCGGGCCGGCTCGAACAGCGGATCGAGACGGAGGACGAAATCACATCCGAGAAGCGCCTCCCGGTGACTGCCCGAACCGGCAAGCTCGAGAGCCTGCTCGAAGGTCGTCAGGATGCGTCCTCTGATCTCTTCTGAAAGGGAGGTGTCGCCGGGATACTTCATCTCGGGGAGCATGCGATCGTCGAGCTAAGTGATGGTAGCAGAAGGCCTTAGGGCCGACAATCGCCCCACAGGCCAGTGTCTGTCAATCACTCTACGTGCTCCGCGCGGCAGCGGCAGTGACGAATCGCGTTTAGCGCCGTTGGAGCGCTTCGAGAATCCGGTGCGGCAGAGAGCCGAAGTCGCCCGACGACATGGTCACCACGACGTCGTCCAGCCGGACCCTGCGCAGCACCGTCTCGAACATCGAGTCGTACGACTCGCAGGCCACGGCCTCGGTTCCCGCCTCGGCGAGGCGGCGGACGAGCCCGGCCCGGTCGAGCCGTTCGGCGGGCTCGAGGCGATCATGGTGGAAGATCGGCGCGAGCAGGAGGAGGTCCGTCTCCGTTGCGGCGCGCAGGTAGTCCTCGAACAGGAAGCTCCGGCCGGCGGTGAGGCTGCGTGGTTCGAAGAGCACGACCAGGCGGCGCCCCGGATAGCGACCGGCCAACGCCCGCGCGGTCTCGCGCAGAGCCGTCGGGTGGTGCGCGAAGTCATCCACTACCGTGACCCCGGCGGCGGTGCCGAGCTCCTCCATGCGGCGCTTGACGCCACCGAATCGCGACAGGGCTCCGGCCACCTCAGGCGCCGGGATCCCGTCGTTGCGCGCCACCGCCCACACGCCCAGGGCGTTGGCGACATTGTGGTCCCCTCCAAGTGGCAGCTCGACCTCGATCCTCCCGGCCTCCGGGTCGTCGATACGGAAGCGGGAGCCGCGAGGGCCGTGGACAACCGGTTCCGCGACGGTGATGTCGTTGCGCGCGTCGAGGCCGTAGGTCAGCACCCTCGACGGCGCCTCCTCGGCCAGTCGGCGCACCGCGGCGGAGTCGCCGCAAGCCGCCAGGAGTCCTTCCACGGGAAGACGGCGGACGAGCTCGCGATAGGCCTCGTCGAGGCTCTCGGGTGTCGGATAGAGATCGGCGTGGTCGTACTCGGCGCTGGTGAGGATCAGGGTGTGGGCCCGGTAGTGCAGGAACTTCGGTCCGCGATCGAAGTACGCGGCGTTGTACTCGTCGCCCTCGATGACGAAGCGGCGCCCGGAGCCGCGGGCGAAGCTGCGACCGAGATCGACCGGCACGCCGCCGATGAGGAATCCGGGGTCGCGGCCGGTCGCCGTATAGACCCAGGCGGCGAGAGACGTGGTGGTGGTCTTGCCGTGGGTACCGGCGATGACCAGGGGATCCCGCCCGCCGAGGAAGAACTCGGCGAGCGCCTGGGGCATGGAGAGACGAGGCAGGCCCAACTCCTCGACGCGCTCGGCCTCGGGATTGGTCCGCGGCACCGCATTGCCGACGATGACGAGGTCCGGGGCCGGGTCGAGGTGGGCCGGGTCGTAGCCGACATGAGCTTCGATGCCGGCCCGGTCGAGCAGGGTGCTCATCGGCGGATAGAGGGGCCCGTCGGCGCCGCGTACGCGGTGACCGGCCTCTTTCAGCAGGCAGGCGATCGGCGCCATCCCCGTTCCGCCGATGGCGATCAGATAGACGTCGAGTCCGCGATCGGAATCGCCCCTCACGGTGTGATGGTCCTCGGCGTGGGTCAAGAGGCGCTCGGCAGACGGCTCGCGATTGTCGTCGAGGATCCGGGGCGCGAAGGCTCTTTCTTTGCGCCGGGAAGGCGTAGAGTATAGCATTCGCGGGCCCGCCGAACGGCCCCTCGCAAGAGCCAGATGACCCGCCGAGACACCTCGCAGAAGGCCCTCACGGGCGTGCTTTCCGCTATCGCGATCGCGGCCCTGGCCGTCCTCGTCTGGCCCGGTGCGGCGCTCTCCCAGGGCGGACCCTCCCTGGCCGTCGACGAGCCCATTCACGACATCGGTGTCGTCGAGGCGGGAACCGACGTCACCCACACCTTCGTGCTGCGCAACGAAGGGGATGCGGTCCTCACGATCGTCGACGTCGAGCCCGATTGCGGTTGCACGGTGGTCTCGTACGACCGGAGCATCGCCCCGGGTGGCAGCGGCGAGGTCACGGCGCGGATCGACATTTCGACCTTCTTCGGTCCCATCGCCAAGTACCTGGTCGTCCATACCAACGACTCCGCGACTCCGGAGATCTCTCTCGCGATCAAGGTCGAGGTGAGACCGCTGGTCGAGGTCCACCCCGGCTACGCTCGGTTTCTGACCGTCTTCGGTGAGGAGGTCGAGCCGGTCGATCAGGTGATCTGGGCGTCCGACATCGACGATCTCGAGGTGCGCAACGTGCGCTCGCCCTACAGCTTCGTGAGCGCACGCGCGCGCCGGGCGAAGCAGGGCGAAGAGCGCTCCGAAGGGCAGGGCCAGCAGTGGGTGATCGAAGTGGAGCTGGCGCCCGACGCGCCGATCGGCCCGATGGCGGGCCACATCGAGCTCGAGACGAACCATCCGCAGAAGCCGACGATGAGGATCCCGGTCTCCGGATTCGTACGACCGATTCTGGCGGCTTCACCGCCGTTCGCCGACTTCGGACCGCGAGAGATCACGGAACCGGTTCGCGCCAGTGTCGAGATCAAGAACTTCAGCGAAGAGGAGATCTCGCTCACCGAGGTGGTCTCGAGCCTGTCGCAGCTCGACACCGAGATTCAGGTCGATGGGGACGACCACTACATCATCATGATCCTGAATCCGGGACTGCCCGCCGGGGAGTTCAGCGGCACCGTTACCGTGACCACGACGAGCCAGCGTGTGCCGACGCTCGAGATCGAGGTTCGCGGTACCGTTCTCTAGGGCTCGGCCCAGATCGCTCTCTAGGGTTCGCCCCAGATCGATCCTTCGTCCTTGGGCGGGGCCTTGCGCCGTTCGCGGCCGACGATCTCGTCGATCTCACCGAGTGTCTCGGCGAGCGCGTCGCTCTGGTGACGACACAGTCGCGAGACCCCGTCGAGCGCGAGATCGAGCAGACGGTCGTTCTCGGATCGGCTGAAGAGAGATCCCTCGGCCGTTCCCTGGATCTCGACGAACTCACCGGCCGCGGTCGCCACGACGTTCATGTCGACGTCGGCCGACTGGTCTTCGGGCGCGTCGAGATCGAGAAGAGGCGCGCCGCCGACGACACCGACGGACACCGCCGCAATCTGCTCGACGACCGGCCACCGCTCGATGTCGCCCGCCATCAGCGCTCTTGCGAGAGCCCGTACGGCGGCGACCCAGGCGCCGGTGATCGACGCGGTGCGCGTGCCACCGTCGGCCTGGAGGACGTCGCAGTCGAGAATGAGGGTCTTCTCGCCCAGGGCGGTGAGGTCGAGAGCAGCGCGCAGAGAGCGGCCGATCAGACGCTGGATCTCCGAGGAGCGGCCCGACGGCCTGCCGCGGGTGACCTCGCGCCGCGAGCGCGTCGGAGTCGCTCTCGGCAGCATGGCGTACTCCGCCGTCAGCCAGCCCGATCCGGCGCCGGCGAGGAAGGGCGGCACCCGGTTCTCGAGCGAGGCGGCGACCAGGACGCGCGTGTCGCCACAGGTGATGAGCGCCGAGCCGTCGGCGAACTTGAGTGGGTCGAGCTCTATCGAGACCGGTCGCAGCCGGTCGGGCTCGCGTCCGCCCGTGCGGCCGGGTGGGTCGGATGGTGGGGTCATGGGCGGATTGTACCGGTCCGTTGGGCGGCGCTCTTCACCGGGCTGTAGGGCGCTACGGCAGCTCGACGAGCTCGAGGCTCGGGCCGTCGCTCTCCACCCGTCCCGGGGCGAGGATGTCGGCCGCCAGGTGTCTGAAACGCTCGCCCGCGTCGGTGACACAGAGATGGTGCTCGGTCGGGCCGGGCTCTGCCGCGAGGCCTGCGGCGTCGAGGCCATGCGCCACCGCGTCGGCGACGGACTCGGCCGAGTCGACGAGCTCGATCCCGGGGCCGACGATTCGGGCGAGAGCGGGAGCCAGCAACGGGTAGTGCGTGCATCCCAGCACGAGGGTGTCTATCCCGCGCTCGACCAGCGGCCCGAGGTAGCGTTTCGCCACCTGGACGGTCACCGGGTCGTCGTACCAGCCCTCCTCGACCAGGGGGACGAAGAGAGGGCAGGCCTGCGACACGACCTCGAGGTCGGGCCGTCGCTCGAGCAGGGCGCGCCGGTAGGCGTCCGAGCGGATCGTCGACTCGGTGGCCACCACGCCGACCCTGCCGGCGCTGAGTCGCGCGGCCTTCTCCGCGCCTGGCTCGATAACGCCCCATACCGGGACCGGCGCCTCGAGGGCGTCGAGCGCCAGGGCCGAGGCCGTATTGCAGGCGACGACGATTCCCTTGACGCCCCGCTCGAGCAGGAACGAGATGTTGCGCTGCGTGTAGCGCAACACGGTGTCAGGCGACTTGGTGCCGTAGGGGAGGCGGGCGGTGTCTCCCAGGTAGACGATCGACTCGTCGGGCAGGCGCCGGCGCACCGCCGCGACGACGGTGAGCCCGCCGACTCCGGAATCGAAGACGCCGATCGGGTCCATTCCGGGCGCCTCAGCCACCGCGCCGGATCAGGTCGCGGTCCGGGCCGAGGGGGAGGGAGGTGTCGAGATGGCCGGCGAACGTGGTCGGCTGCTGCCCGTTCCAGAGCAGGACGACGGCGCGGATCTCGGGGCTGTCGAGAAGCACCGAGTTGACCAAGCTGTAGACGGCGAGCAGCTCCTCGAGTGAGCCGGTGATCGGCGGCCGGATGTGCTCGGTCGATACCAGATCGACATACAGGACGGAAGAGGGCGACAGCATCGTGGTACCGAGCTGTGTGCCCTCGGGGAATGGGCGGCCGAGGCCCGGCCCCGTCGGCCCGGCGAGAATCGCCTCGAGCAGGGCTCGCGCCCGCTCCTCGGTCGTCGCCGCCGGTCTCACCTGCCGCTTCTCGCCGGTCAGCGAGCCTCTCGCGTCGGGGAAGTAGACGACCCCAGGGACGAGCTCGGCCTCGTCGATCTCGGTGATGTCGATCGATTCCGTCGGCCGACTCCGGGTCGGAACCTCATCGTCACCGTCGCGCAGCCAGTAGGCCAGGATCAGACCGGCCAGAAGCAACGCGCCGGCGATCAGAGCGCCGAGCAGACCGCGGCTCATCGTGACGCCGGGTTCCCGCCCGTCGACAGGCCCTGGGCTAACGCCTTGTATCTGAGTGTGGCACGCACCAGCGCGTCGACCAGCTGGGTCCGGTAGCTCTGATCCAGGAGCTTGCGCTCCTCCTTCGGGTTGCTGAGGAAGCCGAGCTCGACCAACACGGCCGGCATCGCCGCCCCCCGCAAGACCCGGAACGGCGCCTGCTTGACGCCCCGGTCGGTCAGTCCCAGGGCGCCGTTGAGCTCCTCCTGCACGAAGCGGGCGAAGCGTTGGCTCTCGGCGAGGTGATGACTCTGGGCCAGGTCCCAGAGAATCAGATCGAGATCGTTGAGCGGGTTCTCGGCCGTCTGGCTCGACTCGACGTTCTCGATCGCCGCGATCTCGGCCGCGATCTCGTCGCTCGCCTGCAAGCTGAGGAAGAAGGTTTCGGCCCCGTGGGCCGAGCGACCGTAGGCCGAGTTCACGTGCAACGAGATGAAGAGATCCGCCTTGTTCTGGTTGGCGATGGCGCTGCGATCGTCGAGCTCGAGCTCGGCGTCGCGGTTGCGCGTCAGGATCACCCTCACCGGCATCGCCGCCTCGAGCGCCCGTTTCAGGCTCTGCGCGATCGGCAGCGTGATGTCCTTCTCGGCCAGCCCGTTGGCCGAGATGGCGCCGGAGTTGTCGCCGCCGTGGCCCGGGTCGATGACGATCGTATGGATTCCCGGCAGATCACGTATCCGGGGTGGCAGTGCCGGTCCGGCGGGTGTCGTCGGTGCCGCGGCGGGGCCGGCGCCCTTGTAGAAGTCGAACACCAAGCGGTAGGGCGATTCGAGCTGGTAGCTCTCCATCACCGCGGCCATGTCGTGGAGCATGTCGATGCCGTCGGTCGCGACGCTCAGCTCGGTAACCCAGGCGCCGTCCGGAGGGGGCTGATGCTCGGTCACCTGGAGTCGATCGCTGGTCAGACCGACCCGGACGCTGCCGGGTGCCTCGTCGAGGCGGTACCGCGGCGCTTCGCTGAAGGTGAGGACCACCGTCGTCACGCCCTGAACGTGGACGATCTCGGGGCGTACCGCGAGCTGACGCGGTTCGGCTCGCTCGACCGTGAAGGTCGAGCTCTCGGAGTCCCAGTTGAACTCGTATCCCAGCCGTTCGCCGTAGAGCAGCTCGAGCAGGTCGAGCGGCACGTGCAGGCCGCCCATCCCGGCCCGCGGTGGCTGCGACAGAGTCACGATCTCTTCACCCATCGTCAGTGTGGCGACACCGGGACCGAAGAGCGCTTCGGTGCCGTCGATCTCGAGCGAGTGCATCTGCTCGAGGGGTCCGACCAGCAGCTGCCCCCCGAGCCGGGCGACGATCGGCTGCAGCGGGAAGAGGGGGCCGAAGGCGGTCACGTCGTAGGGCGCCGTGACACGCTGGCGCCCCATGACGATCTCGGCCATTCCGGAGCGCAGTAGCGGCGGACCCGTGTCCTCCTCCTTCTCCGCGGCCGAGCCGAGAGTGGCGAGCTGAAGGGTGAGAAGGAGGGCCGCGCCCGAGGTCGTGAGCCGGCGCAGTTGCACGGGGAGAGAATAGCAGTTCGGGATGGGTGCGAGTCTCATTGCTAGGATGTTCGCGTCGCGATGCGTCGCCTCCTGCTACCCCTGCCGATGGCCCTGACCGCCATCCTCCTGGGCTGCGACGTCGTGCCGATACCTCCGACCGGCGAGACCGCTGCACGAGCCGTGCCGGGCGGTTCCGGGTCCGGGGCGGCGCCGGATGTCGAGGACAGTGGGCCCGACGGACGGCCCGAAACAGGACCCGAGTCTCTCGGTGAGGGGTTCCTCGTCTGGGAGTCGAATCGCACCGGTCGGTGGCGCATCTGGACCCGGCCGCTCGAGGGCGGTGCGGCACGCCAGCTGACCCCCGACGAGAGGGTACGGCAGCACTACGCACCTCACATCTCGCCGGACGGCCGTCTGGTGGCCTACCTGAGCGCACGCGACTCGGGCCGCAGGTACCCCGAAGGTGGGGTCGCGGGGTCGCTGTGGCTGATCGATCTCGAGTCCGGAGAGACCAGACAGGTGGTCGACGGCGCCCGGACCTACTTCGAGAACCGCTCGGTCGTATGGCGCAGCCCGCGAGAGCTCATCTACATCGGAGACGACCTGAAGACCCGCCTGCTCGACATCGAGAGCGGCGAGACCAAACTGCTGACCACCGAGCCGGCGTCCGAGATGGGCTATCTGATCGACGGCCTGCTCCGGTTCGCGAGCAGCAACAGCGCCACCTTCTCGATCTACGAGTCCGGGGCGCGTCGCGTCGTGCCGCGAGCCAACCTGGGGGGCTGTCAGCCCTACTTCTCCCACGACGGGCGCTGGGGGGTGTGGACGGCGGGCGCCGGCGGTCCGATCCAGAAGATGGAGCTCGAGTCCCGCCAAATCGGCAAGGTGCTCGACAAGAACGATCCGCGCATGCCCGACGGACTCGGCTACATGTACTTCCCGATGCTCTCGCGCGACGGATCGCTCCTGGCGCTGGCGGCCTCGCGCAACGAGCACGACCACTTCACCAGCGACTACGAGGTCTTCGTCGTCGAGGTCGACCCCGAGACCCTGGAGACGGTCGGCCCGCCACGTCGCTTCACCGAGAATCCGGCGACCGATCGCTATCCCGATGTCCACCGGAGGCGGCTGGCGCTGGGCACGCACCGGGGCGAAGCGCCGTTCGAGGTCGATCTCGCGGCACCCGGGGGCGGAGTCTGGCGGTGGGACAGCGGCGACGGCGCCGCTCCGCGCGAGGACTCTCGCTTGCGCCACCGCTACGAGCGGCCCGGGGCCTACACGGTCGAGGCGCGCCGGGGCGAGGAGGTGATCCGCGGGCGGGTGGTGGTGGCCGCGGCCCGACCTCCCAGGATCCTCGCCTCCCACCTCAGCGGAGACGGTCGCCATGTCGTCGTCGAGTTCGACGAGCCGGTCTCGATCGAGAGTGCCGTGCTCAGCCGCGAGTCAGGCCTGCCGCTCGGGAGGCTCGACCTCGACGACGGCGGCCGGGTCCTCTCGATAGACCTCGAGAGCCCGCTCGAGGGCGTCGATCGGCTCTCGTTCGAAGGTGTCATCGATCGAGCCGCCGAGCCGAACACGATGGAGCGGGCAGGGATCGACATCGGGCCGCTCGCCTGGCCGGCGGTTCGCAGCGGTCTGGTGTTCGCCTGGCAGACCGGGGACGCCGCCAATCTGGTCACGGATGCGGTCGGATCGGAGCGGGCGATCGCGCTGACTCGCTCGGGGCCGGCGCTGCTCGATCGGTTCTGGGCGATGCGACCCGGCGACGGCCGGTTCGAAGCCGTTCCGGAGGATGCGGCCAGGGTCAAGACGGCGCTCCAGGGCAGCAACGAGATGACGCTCGAGGCGACCTTGCGCTCGGCCAGGGGTTCGAAGACATTCCTCGTCGCCTCGGCCGACCCGAGGAGGCTCAACTTTCGCCTCGAGCGTCGCGGCGCCACCCTCGGTTTTCGCGCTCGGGTGGGAAACAAGGGGCCTGGCTCGCAGCCCCTGGTGGATCTCTTCGCCCTGCCGGAACGCGGGCCGGTCCACGTAGCGGTGACCTACTCGCCCGCTCACCTGGTCGCCTATCTGAACGGGGAGAAGCGCTTCGAGGCGGGCGCGGACGTCATTCGCGGCGACTTCTTCCACTGGCGCAACCTGCCGCTGACCTTCGGTGAGGGGACGGCCGGCGATACGCGGCTCGAGGGGGTGGCGATCTTCGATCGCGTGCTCGCGGCCGACGAGGTCGAGGCGCAGTACCAGCGCTACCGGCTCCAGATGGCGGGCAGGAGCCCGGTGGCGGGTGCCACCGTGAAGGCGCGGCTCGTCACCACGACGCCCTCCCCGGGGCTCGACCAGATCTCGCCCTACACAGAGGCCCTGGTGGTCTCGGAGTACGAGATCCTGGAGGTCGTATCGGGGACACTCGACGCGGAGCAGCCCGGCTCGGGGAAGCCCGGTTCGGGGAGGCACGGTAGGGGGCGGATCCGTGTGGCGCACTGGTCGATCCTCGACGCGGAGCGTCTGGCGCTCAACGATCGTCCGGTCGGCGCGGTCTACCGGTTGGCCCTCCAGCCCTTCGACGCCAATCCGCAGCTCGCGAGCCTCTATCTCGGGCAGGCTGACGCCATCGACGGCGACCTGCCGCTGTTCCACTCTCCCGCCCTCAGAGCCACGCCCGAGCGGCGGAGCGCTTCGGACTGAGAGCGGCCGGGATGGTCTTCAGCTCCCACCTGTTCTTCTACTACTTCCTGCCGCTCGCTCTGGCGGTTTACTACCTGCTGCCGCGGCAGGGTCGCCACCTCGGCCTGACGCTGCTGAGCTACGCCTTCTACGGCTGGGCGAATCCGGCCTTCATGGGCCTGATGCTCTTCTCGACCACGGTCGACTACTTCTGCGGCCTCTGGATGTCGGGCGTTCTGGGCTCGGGGCCGCCGTCCCGGTGGCGCGAGCCGCCGCTGCTCGATCCCACGGCCTCGAGGACAGGGTCCCAGCGCGCGGCGGTGACGCTCTCGATCGTCGCCAATCTGGCGCTGCTCGGCTTCTTCAAGTACTTCAACTTCGCCGTCGACTCGTACAACGCCGCGCTGATGGCGCTCGGCTTCGGCGGTCTCGAGCTCGACAGCGTGCTGCGGGTGGCGCTGCCACTCGGGATCAGCTTCTACACCTTCCAGTCGATGAGCTACTCGATCGACGTCTATCGGGGTGATGCCAGGGCGTTGCTCAACCCGATCGACTTCGCCTGCTACGTGTCGCTGTTTCCGCAGCTCGTGGCCGGACCGATCATTCGCTTCTCGGAGATCGACGACCAGCTCAAGCGACGCAGCCATACGCTCGAGAAATTCAGCCGGGGGGTGGCGTTCATCAGTCTCGGAATGGCGAAGAAGGTGTTGCTCGCCAACCCGTGCGGCAAGATCGCCGACACGGTCTTCGACGCCGGATCGGCGGTGGCGGTCGACGCCTGGTACGGCGTCGTCGCCTATGCCTTCCAGATCTACTTCGACTTCAGCGGCTACTCCGACATGGCGATCGGTCTCGGACTGATGCTCGGCTTCGTCTTTCCGAAGAACTTCGACTCTCCCTACAAGTCGGCTTCGATCACCGAGTTCTGGCGCCGCTGGCACCTGTCGCTGTCGACCTGGCTGCGCGACTATCTCTACCTGCCGCTGGGCGGCAACCGTCTCGGCCGTCGCCGGACCTACGTCAACCTCGCCCTGGTGATGCTCCTCGGCGGGCTCTGGCACGGAGCGGCGTGGAACTTCGTCGCCTGGGGAGCCTTCCACGGCGCGCTGCTGGCGGGGGAGCGGATGCGCGGCAAGCGGGGTCTTTTCGCGGCTCTGCCGCGTCCGGCCGCCGTCGCCGGCACCTTCCTTCTGGTCCTGATCTCGTGGGTCTTCTTCCGCGCCGCCGACCTGCCCTCGGCGATCGCCTACCTGGGGAACATGGTCGGGTTGGGCGTCGTGCAGGCCGGTGCGCCGCTTCTAGGTGGCGTCATCTACAAGCCCTACTACCTCCTCACGCTCTCGGTGGCGGCGATCGTCGCCTGCCGGGCTCCGCAGACCTGGGACTGGACGCGGCGACTGCCGCCGTGGAAGGCGTCGGTCTGCCTCGCCTGCCTGGTCCTGGCGCTGGTGGCTCTGACCACGCAGGACTTCAACCCGTTCATCTACTTCATCTTCTAAGAAATGCCCTCTTCACTCGACACGGTCCCGAAGATTCCCGACCGCGAGCGCCAGGCGCTGCGTGAGGTGGGGCGCACCACCGTCCGCTTCCGGACCGCGCTGGCGGCGACGCTCCTCTTTCTCGTCCTCGTCGCCGTCGTACCGGCGATTCAGCTCATCGTCGGACCCACTCCGGCGGCGGCGGTGGGCGATCTGGCGCGGGCCTTCTCCGAGGTTTGGAGCGTACGCGGGAGCGACGGATGGCTCGCCGGGAACCGACGGGCCCTGGCGGCGCTCGACAGGTTCGAGACTCGCCTCGAGGACGAGTCGGTCCTGCGTGCCCGTCTTCTTCCGCCGGTCCAGGCCTTGCTGACCAGCCTCCTGGGCGCCGGGAACGAGCAGGTCTACGTCGGTCGCGGCGGCTGGCTCTTCTACCGGCCCGACGTCGACTTCGTCACCGCTCCGGCCTTCGACGACCCGGCCGTCGTCAAGCGCCGTCGCCGCGGTGGCGAGGCGTGGGAGGCGCCGCCGGAGCCCGATCCGTTGCCGGCGATCCTCGCCCTCGATCGGGACCTCGCCCGACGCGGGATCGAGCTTCTGGTGATGCCGACACCGGTGAAGCCGTCGATCCTGCCGGCCGGCCTGGTCTGGCGCCGCACCGAGCCGCCACCGCTGACCAACCCGGGACTCGAACGCCTGGTCGGTGGACTCGAGGCCGAGGGTGTGGAGGTTCTCGATGTCGCTTCCTGGATGGCGGCGATCCCGGTCGAGCGCGAGGCGCAGTTCCTCACCACAGATACCCACTGGACACCGCGAGCGATGGACGCCGCGGCGAAACGCCTGGCCGAGTCCGCAGCCCGGTTCCTCCCTCCGGCCGGGTCGGGGGAGATGCGGCTCTCCCGGCGTGAGTTGGTTGTCGATGGACGCGGCGATATCGAGGCGATGCTGCGCCTCCCGCAAGGCAGCGGCCTCTTCGCCCCCCAGCGGGTGTCCGTTTCGATGGTGACGACCGGCGACGGTCGCGGCTGGGCCTCCGACCCGGGCGCGCAGGTGCTGCTTCTGGGTGACAGCTTCACCAACGTCTTCTCGGACGCCTCGCTCGGCTGGGGACAGGGAGCCGGGCTCGCCGAGCAGCTCAGTTACCACCTGTCGCGTCCGGTCGACCGAATCGCCCGCAACGCCGGCGGCTCGAACGCCGCCCGGCGCGCCCTCGTCGACGCCCTCCTCGCCGACCCCGATCGCCTGAGCTCGAAGATCGTCGTCATCTACCAGTTCGCCACCCGCGAGCTCGCCTTCGGCGACTGGCCCGTTCTGCCTCTGCCCGATTGATCCAGGTACCGCCCGCCGTTTCGGAAGGGCCTCGACTGAAGCGGCCGGCCCCCGTGCCGGCCGTTGTCCCCATCGACCACCGACGGCCGCCAGAGGCGCCGGCCGCATCAGAACAACCTCGACTGAAGCGGCCGGCCTCCGTGCCGGCCGTTGTCCCCATCGACCACCGACGGCCGGCAGAGACGCCGGCCGCTTCAGCACAATCTCGACTGAAGCGGCCGGTCTCCGTGCCGGCCGTTGTCCCCATCGACCACCGACGGCCGGCAGAAACGCCGGCCGCATCAGAACGACCTCGACTGAAGCGGCCGGCCCCCGTGCCGGCCGTTGTCCCCATCGACCACCGACGGCCGGCAGAAACGCCGGCCGCATCAGAACGACCCCGACTGCAGCGGCCGGCCTCCGTGCCGGCCGTTGTCCCATCGACCACCATGAGATCTGCCTACTCAGTGTCGCCCGCCGTCCCCACCAACCCCACCCCCCGGCCTCGCCCCCTCACCGCCCCCCTCACCGGCCCCTACCCCACAGGCGCTCCCCCCCGACCTTCTTCGCCCGCCGCCGCAGCGCCACATCGAGCCGATCCGCCGTCCGATAGAGCCCTTCGATCTGGCTCGTGTAGGCCAGGCAGGCTTCGACCTTGGTATCGAGGTCGACCTCGGCGAAGGCGGCGACGCTGGGCTGCCAGTCGGCACGGCGGCCGAGGGCACGACGCAGTGCGCCCCACTTCTCGACGTAGGGAAGCTCCTCGTAGTACGAGAGATCGTGGAAAACCAGCTCGGCCGCCGAGCGGGTCAGGACATGGTCGACATGTCCGCCGATGCCGAGCGGAGCGAACACGGCGGGCGAGCCTTCGACTCCGGACATCACCTTCGCCAGCGCCTCGACAGCCGCGCTGTCAGCCGCCGGCGGCGACGAGAAGATCGATCGGATCGTCGAGTAGAGGTAGGTGCCGTTGGCGTCCGTTCGGTAGATCGCCTCCGGAAGCTCGACGTGGTGTGGCTCGGCGCCGAGGATCTCGCAGGCCCGCAGGTCTTCGCGGCGCCGGTGGGTGACGACACCCTCCTCGAGGCCGAACAGGCCGTGCAGGTTCTCGATCAGTGGCGTGGGAGCACCTTCGGGCTCGTCCGCCGTGAACAGGGTCAGCACCAGGACGCGCTCGCCGGCGCGGACGCGTGCCGAGATCTGGCCACCACACGACAGCGCCGCGTCGTCGAGATGCGGCGAGAGGTAGATGGCGTCCCAGGTGCCTGTCATGACCGCGTTCCTCTCATGGACGAGCTCCGCCGCCGGCTCCGACGATGCTCTCCATCACGCGCCGATGATCGCGGGCGAAGCTCGCCTTCGTATGGTGGCCGCGCACGTGCTCTCTGGCCGCGAGGGCCTGCCGGCGCAGCTCGTCGATCGGTTTCGCCGAGAGCGTCGCCATGGTGTCGCGGACCGACTCCACGCTCGCGTCGGGAATCTCGAGCCCGAAGTCGACCAGGTCGACGCTCGCCTCTCGAGTGACGAGCGGTACCAGCCCGGCGTGCATGCAGGTGATGACGCTGCCGCCTCCACCCTCCGAGCACGACGGATAGACGACGCCGAGGCTGCGCTCGCAGAGGCTCCGGAAATCGCCGCCCGACACATCCACCCAGCCGGTGGTCTCGATGTTGGGTGTGTCGTAGAGCTCGCGGGCGTACTCGGCCTCGAAATCGCGCTCCATGTGGATGGGACCGCACACCGTGAGATGGTAGTCGGGCATGCCCGAAAAGGCCTCCAGGACCAGATCGAGCCCCTTGTGCACCAGGCCGCCGCTGCCGAACCAGATGTAGCGCTTCTTCGCCGTGGCGAAGTCCTTGCCCTCGGGGGTCGGGTACTCGAACGGCACCGAGATGGGGACGCGGTGTAGCGGCTTGCCGGCGAAGGCGTAGGTGCCGAGAGTGAAGTCGTTGCCGACGGCCACCCCGTGGTCGGCACACTCGATCGCCCGGTTCTCTTCGAGCAGCTTCTGCGGCCGGATGCGGGCTCCGCGGCGCTCGGCGAGCGCCTCCAGTCTCGCCAGCTGGGCGGGGTTGTGGAAGCTGTGGTGGGCGGTCTCGATGTGCTGGATCTTGACGCACTCGTCGCCGACCAGGGGCGCCAGCCGCTCCAGGTTGAGGCGCACGTCGACGAAGACGTCGTAGGGCGAGGCCGGAACGAAATCGACGTTGGTCCAGTGGATGACGTCGGTGCGGTAGCCGAGGGCGGCGAACGTGCGAGCGATCTGGCGCGACTCCCAGAAGTGGGTGTGCGAGTGGGGAAGCGGTTGCCCGGGCGGGAGCAACAGGCCGTCGACGATGTAGGAGACGAGGGCCCGGCCGCGCGGCTCTCCTTCCGGCTCGAGAGTCACCACCTCCCGCTCGGGGCGCGTGACGCGGCGCCGGATCTTCTTGGCTATCCGCCGCACTTCGCCCCGAAGTTGGGCCGGGCGGAGACGGCGTCTCCAGAGAGTCGAAGAGGGCACGGCGAGGGAGTCGAGGTGTCGGCGGGAGCTGGGTCAGCTGGCGCTGATTATAATGAGCGCGCTTCCCCGCCACGGTTACGCCGGGCACGGGCATAACGGGCCCCGCCTCGACTTTCCCGGGGACTTCCCCGGGCCCCCATCTTGACCTCTCAAGACACCGCCCATCGTTTCCTGCGCTCCGCCGGCGCGGCGACCTTCTCGCAGCTCTGGCGGGTGTCGGTCACCTTCGGGACGCAGATGGTCCTGCGGCGCTACGTGCCGCGCGAGGACTGGGGTCTCGCCGACTGGGCCCTGGTCGTTTTCCTGGTTCTCGGAGCCCTGCGCGATCTCGGCCTGCCGGCGCACACCATCCGCACCGAGGGCCGCCCGTTCGGCAATCTTCTAGTGCTCGAGTCGGTCTGGGGGGCGACCCTGTCGGCGCTCACCTTCATCGCGGCGCCGCTGTTCCTGATGGCGCTCAAAGATCCTCATCCCGAAACCATCCCGGTGATCCGCGCCATGGCGCTCTTCCTCTTCCTCGAGGGCTTGGCACAGGTGCCGCTGGTCTACTTCGAGAGCGAGCTCGACGTTGGGAGGGCGGTGGCTCCGGAGCTGGCGCGAAACGCTTGTTATGCCCTCGTCGCGATCTCGATGGCGTTGCAGGACTACGGTATCTGGAGCATCGTCGTCGCCCAAGTCAGCGCTTCGGCGGTCTTCGCGGCGATGCTCTGGTGGCGCGCCAGGGGGCGGATTCCGCTCACCTGGCTCAAGGGCCAGACGCCGCGTCTGCTGCGCTCGAGCTTGCGTCTGGCGTTCATCTGGCTCCTGATTCTGCTGGTGCAGCACGTCGACAAGTTCATCGTCGGAGCGCGGTTCTCGGTCGAGCAGCTCGCCACCTACAGCTTCGCCTACTTCGTGGCCTTCCTGGTGCCGACGATCATGCTGCAGCCGGTCGGTCGCGCCGCCTACCCCGCGTTCATCGCTTTCGCCGCCGAGCCGGCCAGGAAGCTCGGCGTCTACCGCCTCTCGACGCTCTTCCTGCTCGCGCTCGAGGTCCCGGCGGCGTTGTTCATCTTCGTCAACGCCGAGTGGGTGCTGAGCGTCATCGGTGGCTCGCAGTGGGTGGGGGCGCCGACCTTTCTGCGCGTCCTGTGCTTCGTTCCGTTGATCGATCCGTTCAGCCGTTTCGGCGGCGAGCTGCTCGCCTCGCACCATCGCGACCGGTGGTGGATCGCCGCGACGGCGACGACGCTCGTCTCGTTCGTGATCTTCGGTCTCGTCTTCACCTCCCGCTTCGGCGCCATCGGGATGGCCTACGCCAACTTCCTGCCGCTGGGGGGAGTGGTGATGGCTCTCGGCGTGGCGAGTCTGGGCAGGCCGGAGTTCGCCCGCCTGGCTCGTGAGCTGGGACTCGTCTACCTGCTGCCGGTGCCGTGGTTCGTCGCCTTGCACCTCGTCTTCGAGCTCGGCACTCCCTGGCGTATCGTCGCGTCGTTCGGCGCGCTGGCCGTGACCGCGGCGCTCTACTGGTGGCGGTTCGGGGAGGACTTCCGGGGCTTCTTCCGGCCGCCGGCCCAGCAGTGAGACGGGCCCAGCCCTGAAGCGGCCGGTCTCCGTGCCGGGCGTTGTTTCCATCGACCACTGATGGCCGGCAGAGACGCCGGCCGCTTCAGAACGACCTCGACTGAAGCGGCCGGTCTCCGTGCCGGCCGTTGTTCCCATCGACCACCGACGGCCGGCAGAGACGCCGGCCGCTTCAGGACAATCTCGACTGAAGCGGCCGGTCTCCGTGCCGGGCCTTGTTTCCGTCGACCACCGACGGCCGGCAGAGGCGCCGGCCGCTTCGGAACAATCTCGACTGAAGCGGCCGGTCTCCGTGCCGGCCGTTGTCCCCATCGACCACCGACGGCCGGCAGAGGCGCCGGCCGCTTCAGAACGATCTCGACTGCAGCGGCCGGCCTCCGTGCCGGCCGTTGTCCCCATCGACCACCAACGGCCGGCAGAGACGCCGGCCGCTTCAGATCAGGCCGTCGAGAAAGACGTCGA
This sequence comes from Candidatus Multivoradales bacterium, assembly GCA_965223875.1. Lineage (GTDB taxonomy): Bacteria > Acidobacteriota > Thermoanaerobaculia > Multivoradales > JAHEKO01 > CBDCXS01. The sequence goes on from OZ245024.1 coordinate 3,335,798, forward strand.
TCCGCTCGGCCGCCAGCGCGTGGCCAGCTGCGTTCCAGTGTCGGTCCTCGAGGTAGTAGAGCTGCTCGCCACGGGCGACCGCCTCCGCGAACGGGGGGCCGAGATCCAGGTACGGAACGCCGTGGTGGTCGAGAAGGGTGGTGAAGACAGCCCTCGGATGGTCCGGGTCGTGGCCGTCCGGGTCGAGGCCGATCATCCGCAACGACGCCTCCCAGGAAGCGGGCACGAGCTGGATCCGTGCGGGGATGAGCGCCGCGACCAGCCGGGTGCCGTCCTCCGAGCACATCGCGACGAGGTGGGCGAACGCCTCGTCGGTCGCGCGCTCGGCCGCGACCAGCTCCGGCGACGGATCGATGGCGTAGATCGAGAACTCGTGGCGCAGATTGCGGATGACCCAGGGCTCGGAGAGTCCGAGCGTCTCGCGCAGGCCCGCGAGCGCCGGGCTTCCCGCGGCGTTCTTGACCAGTCGGACGAGATCCGAGTGCCGGAAGAGGAGGCTCCGCAGACCGGCGGGCGTGTCGGCCGGCGCGACCAGGCCGTCGACGATCCTGATGTCCGGCCGGTCGGGCCGTGCGTCGGCGAGGTCGTTGCCGACGAAGATGGCCAGCACCACCAGGTCCGGCGCAAGCGCCCGCCCGTGGCGCGAATACCAGCCGACCAGGTCGGGAACGCCGGTGCCGGGAAGACCGCCGTTCATTCCCGTAGCGCTACGCCGGGCGGCGAGGAGAGCCCCGAAGGCCTCCTCGCCCTCGACGCCCATCCCGAAGGCGAACGAGTCACCGAGCGTCATGAGCGTCCCCGGACCGTGCGACATTCCGCTTGCCCGTAGAGCGCGCTCATCCACGGTGACATCGTGCTCGAACTCGACTCGATTCGACATCGAGCCCCGATAGCCCGGCGACAGCCGGTAGCGTCCAGGCGGATCGGCCTCGTAGAGCCCGGGCTCGATGACCAGCAGTGCCTGGGGCGCCATCCAGCTCACCACCAGCTCAGCCAGCAGCAGTCCGAAGACGACCACCAGGGCGAGGCGTAGCGCCGCGCCCCCCAGCCTTGTGAGCATCTAACGGCCCACCCCTTGCCGGGCCTCGTATGTCTCCGGCTCGGGGGGCCACGGCGGGGGTGCCCCGAGAGGTGTCTTCCAACCTTCGATCACTCCGCGGAGCTTCGCCGTCGCCGCCGCCTGGTTCCCCTTCGGCAGCTCACGCACGAACGCGGCCGGAATCGCCAGAGCTAGCGCGGTCCAGAAGCCGAGCTTCTGGAGTGGCGAGCCGAAGCGACGCACGAAGAGCGCGGTGCTGCGACCGGTGTTGAAGGTGCGGCCGGGCTTGTAACCGCCGGTCGTGGGCGAGACCATGTGCCAGAGAAGCGCCTTGTGCGAGTACCAGCAGGTGAAGCCGGCCTGCTTCATCCGCATGCACCAGTCGGCGTCCTCGACGCCGACCAGGTAGACCGGATCCCAGAGGCCGATCGCCTCGACCACACGTCGCGGCACCAGCATCGCGCAGCCGTTGATGTAGTCCATCTCCTCGTCGCGTTGGTACTGCCCCCGATCGAGATCGAGCATGCCACGCTCGCGGGTGACCGACTCGCGGAAGCGGATGATCCCCCCGGCCGACCACAGGCGGTTGCGGTCGGCGTGGTAGTAGGTCTTCGGTCCGACGCAGCCGATCGATGGATCGGTCTCGGCGAGGGCGAGCATCTCGGTCACCATCTCGGGGTGGACCTCGATGTCGTTGTTGAGAATCAGGAGATAGTCGAAGCCCCGCTCCATGGCATTGACGATGCCGGCGTTGAGGCCGACCGAGATACCCCGGTTGACCTCGACGCGCAGCGCCGTCACCTCGGGGAAGGCCGCTTGCACGGCTTCGTGCGAGCCGTCGCTCGAGCCGTTGTCGACGACGATGATCTCGAGGTCGTCGTGCGACAGGCCGCGCAGGCTCTCGACCGTCTGAAAGGTGAGATCCTTGCCGTTGTAGTTGAGAACGATGGCGGCGACGCTGGGCATGGGCACGGAAGGCAGGATCCCGCCTGGAGGCGTCGATTCTACCCGCCGCCGCCTGTCGTTGCCGAGTCTGGACGCGGCAGCATGTGGAGACGCCTCCTTCGCGAATCCGACGAGGGGGCCCTCGTGAATGAGTGCCTCAGGCACCTCGCGTCCCGGGCTCAGCACACCGTCACGCGGAGGTGTCAGACGCCCGGTGGAACGAGGAGAACACTGCGCTCCTCGAGCTCCTCTAGTGGGACACTGCGACGTCGGCTGGCTCGAGTTCGGCGAGCCGACGCCTGAAAGTCGGCGGGGTCACGCCGAGTAGCTCGCATCCGAGCTGGGTGCGCCCCGGGAAGCGGGCCGTGATTTCTTCGAGAAGCGCTCTCTCGCAGCGGTCCGGCAAGTTCCATGATCCATTGCCGTCGCTGGCCCAGGCGACAAGGCTCTCGAGGGTGTGACACACCCGGTTCCAGGAGGGTGGACGCTGGGTCGTCGCATCGGCGATGCGATCCCGCGCCTTGATCAGGCGTCGCCTGTAAGTCGACGGTGGCATGTCGAGGAAGGAGGCACCCCGGTCTCCGACGCCCTCCGCCGCGCGATCGGCGAGTAGGAGCAACTCGTCCGCCAGCCACAGACCCAGAGGCGGAACGGTGCCGACTCGCATGCGGCCTCCGGTCGCGACGAGCTCGGCGAGTGCTTCGCTGAGCTCCTTGAGAAGGCGTTCACCAACGGGGTTGTCTACGTTGTCGCCGTTCAGGCCCTTGAAACCACTCTCGCCGCCAGGGTGTCCGCCATCGGGGCTTGGCACCTCAGCGGATCTGGTGGAGCCCGAGGGCGCGCCGGGGGGACTGGTGGTTGTGACTCCAACTGCCTCTCGAGACTCCATGGTCCCCGGGGCATGAGTTGCGGTCGCCGGTGCCGCCGACGCACTGGTCGACAGTGCGAGGTCTTGAGCCGTCACCGTGTCTCCCTCACACAGCAGGACCGCCTGCATGACGCGGTTCTGGAGCTCGCGCACGTTGCCTGGCCAGGAGTGTTCCAGCAGATGCTGGCCGGCCTCCGGCGATAGGCCGTGGATGTTCTTCTGGTACTGGACCGAGTAGACCTCGAGAAAGTGTCTGGCGAGTAGCATGATGTCGCCGGCACGGTCCCTGAGCGGTGGAACGGCGAGGTGAACGACGTTCAGACGGTAGTAGAGGTCTTCCCGGAAACGTCCCTCGGCGACCTCGGCCGCCAGGTCGCGATTGGTGGCAGCCTGAATACGGACGTCGACTGCGCGACTTCCCGATCCGCCGACGCTGGTGAACTGCTTGTCCTGAACGAAGCGAAGCAGTTTGCTCTGCACTTCGAGCGGCAGCTCACCGATCTCGTCGAGCAGCACCGTTCCTCCGTCGGCTTCGGCCAAACGGCCGAGGCGGCGTGACTGCGCGCCGGTGTAGGCGCCACGCTCGTGTCCGAAGAGCTCACTCTCGATCAGGGTCGTCGGAATAGCGCCGCAGTCGACGATGACCAAGGGCTTGTTCTTGCGGTCGCTCAGCTCGTGGATGGTCTTTGCCAGCAGCTCCTTGCCGGTGCCACTCGGCCCGGTGATGAGAATCGTCGCGTCGCTCCCGGCCACCCGGCGCGCCGTACCCATGAGCTCCTCCATCTCGGGTGAGCGGTAGACGAGTTTGGCTTGCTGTACCGCCTGGCGTAGCTCCTTGAGTTCGGCCCGGAGTTGGCGTTTCTCGAGCTCCTGCCGGCTCTTCTCGAGCTCGGCAAGGCGGGCCCGGTCCCAGGCCATGGCGATCTGGAGGCCGAGGCCGTTGACGAAGGCCAAGTCGGAGGAGTCGAGTCTCGTCGGACCGGCACGCCATTCGATGAAGAGCACTCCGAAGGGCTCCCTGCCGGCGATGAGCGGGACGGCGTGACAGCATTGCGCGGCCTCTGCCGGGGATCCAGCATCGGTCTCGCCGTCGGAGCTGCGCTCCTCGGAGAGCAGCGCCTCGCGGGGTAGACCCCCCTCCAGCGCCTGGTTCATCAGATCCTTGCGAGCCGAGTCGATGCTGAGCGTTTCGAGGTGAGCCTGGGTACCCGTCGCGCGGCGCCGACGACTCAGGCCTCGCAGCAGCTCGAGCTCCCCTTCGGCGCCGGGGGTGAAGAGACCGATGCCGTCCGGTCGGAGCACCTCGAAGAGCCGGCTGACCGTCTGCTCGGCGAGCTGATCCAGGGTCTCATTGGTCGTGACGACCTGGATCGTGTCCCAGAGCAACATCATATTGCGATAGTCCTTGCTGACGTCGCCGGTGAAGATGCCGGCCATGCGGTCGAAGCCCCGGACCTGGTCGGCGCCGGTCTTGGCGTCCCAGACAACGCAGGTGTTGCCGCCACTTCGTTTGGCGGCGAAGAGTGCCTGGTCGGCTCGTCGCACCAGGTCGCTGGGGTGGGCGATCCGGTCGTCGTCCGGATCGAAGAGCGCCAGGCCGATGCTGAAAGAGAGCTGCACCGACCCGTCGAGGTAGCGGGGTCGCTTGATTTGAGAGAGGATCTCGCCGGCATGGCGTCGGGCGACGTCGAGCGCCGTTCCGGGGAGGATCAGGGTGAAGGTCGCGCCTCCGTAGCGTGACAGCAAGTCGTGCTTGCGCAGGACGTTGCGCAGCCGGTCGGCGATCTCGCGCATGGCCACATCTCCAGTCTCATGACCATGGGCCTCGTTGATCGCGGCGAAGTCATCCGGGTTGACGAGCAGCAGCGCGAGTTCCTGCCGGGTATGGCGTGCCCTGTCGATCTCGAAAGCCAGGAGCGACTGGAACTCCTGCCGCTCCGCGAGTCGGGTGACGGGGTCCTTGAGGATGGTCGAGACGTGCGCCTCGTGGGCGGCGAGGTGTGCCGCGAGATCGAAGAGGTGTCGCCACGCGGGCGGAGGCTCTGCGGGACGCTCGCCGGGCGGAAACCTCAGGCCGAGCCAGGCGGAGGGGGGAAAGCCGACGAGCAAACAGTCGCGGTCGGCGCTGGTGATGTCGACGGGCTTTGGCGGCAACGGAAAGCGCTGGTCCTCGTCGGCACGCCGCGACAAACGGGTTGCCGCCGGTAGTGTGTCGAGTTCGGGCACCGGAGCGAGATCGCCCTCGTGCAGCAACGTGGCAGGGCTCTCACCACCCTTGGCGGGGACGAACAGAGTGACGCAGCCGGCTCCGCTCAGCTCGCGCAGCGTCAGCATGCAGGTGCGGAGGAGCGCGGTCGGTTCGATCATGGCGTACTCCTCGGGAGGGCGCGAACCTCCCCCGAGATTCGTCGGGTGTCCTTCCACAGCACCGTAGCAGCCGCGATCGGCGAAGGCAGTGTGCGCAATCGGTCGGACTCGGTCCCTCTGCCGGAAGATGGGCCAGGGGGCGCTCCGGCCCATGACGAACTTTGGCGGCGGGACGACTATACTGAGCGCACAGGGAGACAGATGCTCGACGAGCCGAGACAGCTAGGCGCTTCACGCGCTTTGGTCACGGGAGCGTCCGGCTTCATCGGCGGGCATCTCTGCCGGCTGCTGGGTCGCTCGGGCGTCGAAGTGCACGGCGTTTCGCGCCGCGACCGCGTCGGCGGCGAGGGAGTCACGCGGTGGTGGCGGGCCGACCTTGCCGATCCGGGCGAGGCCGCGCGACTCCTGCAGAGCGTCGCGCCCGAAGTGGTCTTCCATCTGGCCAGCCACGTCTACGGATCGCGCGATCTGTCGCAGGTGCTGCCGACCTTCATGACAACCTGGCGACCACCGTCTACCTGCTGACGGCCGCAGCCGAACTCGGGGATTGCCGCATCGTGATCTCGGGATCAATGGATGAGCCACGGGCCGATGAAGGCGCCATCCCCTCGTCCCCGTACGCCGCAGCCAAGATCGGCGCCAGCACCTACGCGCGGCTTTTCCACGACCTCTACCGGCTGCCGATCACCGTGGCGCGGATCTTCATGGTCTACGGCCCCGATCAGAAAGACGAGATGAAGCTCGTTCCTTACGTCACAAGATCGCTCCTTGGCGGCGAATCCCCGCACCTGTCGAGTGGAGCGCGAGAGGTCGACTGGGTCTACGTCGAGGATGTCGCGCGGGCGCTCGTATGCCTCGCCGAGCGCGCTGAGCTGGCGGGGCGCACGATCGACGTCGGTACCGGCGTGCGCACGAGTGTGCACACCGTGGTCGAGACGCTGCAGGACCTCGTCGGCGGCGAGGCCAAGGCGATATTCGACGTGCTCGAGGAGCGGCCCCGGGAAACTCAACCGGTCGCCGATGTCGAGGCAACTCTCGAGCTCACCGGCTGGCACGCCGAGACCGACTTGAGGAGCGGGCTTGAGCGCACCGTCGAGTGGTATCGTTCGGGCTGACCCCGATCCCGTCGCGAGCTTCGGCTGGGGCACCGAGTTGGAACCGCTTGCCCTAGCGAGGTCTCCGGGAGGCTCGCGACGACGTCAGGCTACGGCCAGATGCCGCGCTGGATGGCGATGCGCGCCACGCGGCGGATGGCGAGCACGAACGCCGCCGATCGCACGCTGACCGGCTCGAGGCTCTCTACGCCCGCGAGCGCGGCGAGGTCGTCGAGTGAACCGTTGATCCTTTGCTGCTCGTCGAGGACAGCGTCGGTCGCCTTTCTCATTTTGTGGTGCAGCTTGGAGTTGATCTCTTCGACGTCCCATTGCTCGTTCTCGATGTTCTGGACCCACTCGAAGTAGCTCACCGTGACCCCACCCGAATTGGCCAGGATGTCCGGAAGGACCGGAATACCGCGTTCTGTCAGGTGGCGATCGGCCGCCGGAGTGGTCGGGCCGTTTGCCGCCTCAGCGACCAGCCGGGTCTTGATCGTGCTGACGTTGTCGGCGCGGATCTGATTCTCGAGAGCCGCGGGGATGAGAATATCGCAGGGCAGTGCGAGGAGTTCCTCGTTGCTGACCGCCTTCGTGCCGGGCAACCCGGCAACGGAGCCGGTACGGTCCTTGTGCGCGACCACCTCTTCCGGTTCCAGACCGTCTTCCGCGGAGATGGCGCCGCGCGAGTCACTGACGGCGATGATCCTGGCTCCCGCCTCGGCGAAGAGCTGCGCCGCGATCGACCCGGCGTTGCCGAAGCCCTGGATGACCACCGTCGCACCCTCGACTAGGTCGAGCCCGGGTACGCAGCCGCGCTCGAGCGCCCGCTGGGTGGCGAAGAGGCATCCGCGAGCGGTGGCCTCGCGACGACCGAAGGAGCCGCCGATCTCGACCGGCTTGCCGGTAACCACCGGCAGGTTGTTCCGGCCCGGATGCATCATCTGGTAGGTGTCGTAGATCCACGCCATGGTCTGCGCGTTCGTATTGACGTCGGGGGCCGGAACGTCGGTGTGGGGGCCGATCGAGTCACCGAGCTCAGAAATGTAGCGACGGGTGATCCGTCGCAGGTCCTGCTGGGTCAGCTCCTTGGGGTCGCAGACCACGCCGCCCTTGGCGCCGCCGAACGGGATGTCGGCGACCGAACATTTCCAGGTCATCCACGATGCCAGCGCCCTTACCTCGTCGGGGCTCACCAGCGGGTGGTAGCGGATGCCACCTTTGCCCGGTCCGCGCACCCGGCTGTGGAGGACGCGGTGACCGACGAAGCTCCGGACCCGTCCATCCTCCGTTTCGATCGGAAACTCGACCGTCAGGGTGTGGTCGGGCCGCTTGAGGTACTCGATCAGGCCCTCGGAGATATCCGGGATGTAGCGAACGGCCGTGCTGAACTGCTGCTGGGCTATGTGAAAGGGATTGAGATCCTCGGCCGCGTCCTCGGCAGGTAGGGTCGCTTCGATCACGTCGATTCCTTTCCGACTCGGTGAACGGTGATTCTGTGTCCATGAAGCGAAGGAATGCAAGACCTTTTGTCGCATGCCATCGGGTCAGCGGCCGGGGTTCCGAAACCCGGCTCTCAGAGCGAGGACTCGGTGGAATCGCCGTCACTGAGGCGTGCCGTCATCGACAGACACCGCCGACTCGAGAGCCGGTTTCCTAGTCGTCGTCAAGAACGGTCTGGGACGATGGATCGTAGAGCGGGTCGACATTCTCCGTAGCGTCCGACCACAGGTAGCCGTTGGCCCACATGTAGCCGTTGGACCACAAGTAGCCGTTGGACCACAGATAGCCGTTGGACCACAGATAGCCGTTGGACCAGAGGTAGCCATCGGCCCACAGGTAGCCCTCAGCCGCCGTAAAGCCGTTGGACCAGAGGTAGCCATCGGCCCACAGGTAGCCGGCGCTCCATTCGAGGCCTCCCCAGATCTTGGCCGTATCCTCGACGAGGACGACGGATCCCTCCTGAGAGATGTTCATGCGTGGTGACGGCGACGCTGAGACATAACCCGTCTCGGCGAGGGCGGCCTGGACGTCGAGGACGCCGGCGCCTGCTGCGGTCGGATGATCGCTGAATTTGCGAGCCGAGCGCATCAAGCGGGCCTTGATTGAATCCGGATGGAGGGAGGGTTCCTTCGACAGCATCAGGGCTGCGGTCGCCGCGACCTGAGGTGCCGCCATGCTCGTGCCCGAGAGCTCCAGGTAACCTCCGCCCGGGCAGTAGGAATTGGATGGGCCGCTACCACCGCTGCAGTCGCGGACACGCTTGGGAAGCAGTTTCTTGAGTTGACTGTCCTGCGAGGTGGAGATGAACCGGTTGCCTGGGGCGATGAGATCCGGCTTGAGGTAGTGATCGATCAGGGTCGGTCCCATCGACGAGTAGGTCGACACGTAGTCGTCGCCGAAGTACTTACCCGAACCGCTGTCCGTCAGCGAACCCACCGTGATGACCTTGGGTGAGTTCGCGGGACTGGTGATGGTGAAGTGGCCGCCGCTGCCGTAGTTGCCTGCTGAGCAGACCACCACGATACCGGCGTCCCAGACGGCCTCGACCGCATTGACTAGCGGATCGGTCGCGGCGCTCTCGTTGATACCGGTGCCCAACGACAGGTTGACGACACGGATGTTCTCGTCGGACGCGTTGTCGAGTACCCAGTCGAGACCGGCGATGACGTCGGAAACCGTGCCACGACCCTGGTGATCGAGAACGCGCACGGACACCACCGGGACGCCCGGGGCGACACCGGGGTACAAGCCGTTCGACGAGGACCCGTCGCCGCTGATGATACCGGCGACGTGGGTGCCATGGCCGTGGGGGTCGTCGCTGTTGCTCGGCACTCCGCCGTCGATCGTGATCTCGAGATCGTCGATGCCCATCTCACCCGAAGCGGTATAGGCGACGAAAAAGCCGATCTGTGTCTCTTCGCTCATGTAGGGCGTCAAGTCGAAGGTCACCTTCTGATCGAGGGAACGCCAGTAGAAGTCGAACCACATGAGATCGGTCCAGGTCGCCCCCCCGTCGGAGGAGACGCGCAAATCCGCGCCGCCTCCGTAGGCATCGTGGCCGTAGGTGAAGCTCAGGGTCGCCGAAACGGCGCCACTCAGGTCGACCTGGCGAACGACGCCGCGGTTGACACTGTTGTCGGCTTCGACGATGAGGCAGGCCGTCGACGCGCAGCGGATGTTGGTCGCGCCGGACCAGTAGGGGCCGACGAACTCGACCTCGATGTCGCCCGTCGAAGGACCATTGTTCTCGCCGACCTCGACCCAGGGGCCGGCCCAAGTCGCCGAGCCATCGTTGTTGGAGAAGGAGGCCGAGTTGAACTCGTCCCGGACTCTGACGCCGCCCGCGTACGGAGCAATGAGGTCGACGCGCCGCTGAAGATTGATGTCCCAGTGATCGGCGATGCCAGTATCGAGCACCGCCACCGCGACGTCCGGTGCCGGCGGGACGAAGGCTGGAGAGGTCGGCGATGGCACGTTCGCGGTTGCGCGTGCCGCGCTTGAGGAGCCCTCGACCGGTGCGTCGAGGCTCACGGTGCGAACGCCGTTTCCCCGGGCAAGGCCGCGAAGAGCGGTCGTCGGCACCGTGAGCGCCAGCATCGGCATGTGCTGATACTGACGCTTGATCTTGCCCTTCAGCTTCTTGGCGAGTGCGATCTCGCTGGCCCCGGGAGCTCGGTCGAACTGGACGATCACGTCGACGAAGTCGGGTTCCCCTGAAGGGTGAATAGGTGCGGGCAGTAGGACCAATAGCATGGCCAGGCCGATTCCGAGAATCGCGCCCGTCGCTTTTCGTAGGGTCATTGTTGATACCTCTCTAGGCTTGGAACGAGATTTCGGCCTCATCCGGGGGTTCACCGCTGTCGACCCTCAGACGGATTTCTCGGCCGATGGCTGCGCTTCGGCCTGGAGGCCGCCGTGACCGTTGGAGCGAATGAGCCCAAGGCTGTCGTCCTCGACGAGGTTCTCCGGAACGTCGCGGACGAGCCGGAGAACGCCGTCGTTGGCCAAGGTGGTGTCGGCGTCCGAGAAGGCCACCCAGGCGTCACGCGACTGTTTTGCCTCGTACATGGCGCTGTCGGCAAACTGAACCACCTGTTCCCAGGTGACCGCGTCGGGATGAGAGCGGAGGAGCGGGAAGTGGGCCATGCCGATCGAGCAGGTGGTGCGAACGACCTGGTCGTCGGCCAACGTGAAGACGCTATCCCGGATCCGGGTACGAATGCGCTCGGCCAGCGCAGCAGCTTGGTCGCGATCGGTGTCGCGAGCCAGAATGAGGAACTCGTCACCTCCCCATCGAATGACGATGTCGGCGGTCCGACAGCAGTCGACCAGGATGTCCTTCACCTCGAGAAGCACCTGGTCCCCGGCCGCATGGCCGCAGCCGTCGTTTATCAACTTGAAGTGGTCGAGATCGACCATCAGGAAAGCCATGTCCAAGGTCTCGGGTTGCTTGCGGCCAGCGGCGACCTCGTAGTGACGGCGCCGAATCATGGCGATGTCCTTGGCGACCTGCTCGCAGAAGAACCTGCGGTTGCGCAGGCCGGTCAGAGAGTCGGTGAGACTCGCTTCGAGAAGCTGGGAGTTGAGGCTGTGCAGCTCGGCGTTGCGATCTTGGAGCTGGGCGGTGCGATCGCGCACGTCAGCCTCCAGCTGCCGGCTGTACTCCTCCTCGCGCTCGACCCGGCGCTGCTGATGGCGCACGAACGCCAGGGCCGCACCGCCGAACGCAGCGAGATAGCACAGGTACGCCCACCACGTTTTCCAGGGGGGCGCCGCTACGTGGATGCCCACGGCCAGGCCCTCGTTGTTCCAGACGCCATCGCTGTTGGCGGCTCTGACACGAAGGGTGTAACGGCCAGCTTCCAGGTTCGTGAAGGCGATGCGGCGTTCGGCCCCGAGCTCGATCCAACGATCGTCGAAACCGTCCAGCTTGTACGAGTACTGGTTGGCTTCCGGGTCGGTGAAGTCGAGTGCGGCAACCTCGAAGAGCAATGAGTCGTCGCGATGGTCGAGGCTGATCTCCTTGAGGCCGGCCACCGGCGTCGCTGACTCCTGGTGATTGACACGCAGCGATGTCAGGGCAAGTTGCGGTACCGTCGCGTTGTTCGCCAGGTTGGACGGATAGAAGGCGTTGAAGCCGTTGACTCCACCGAAGAACAACTCGCCACTGGCGCTGCGGAAGTGGGCTCCGAAATTGAATTCACGGTCCTGTAGCCCGTGGCTCCGGAAGAAGTTCTTGACGTTCAAGGTGAGCGGATTGAAGCGGCTCAGTCCGGCGTTGGTACTCACCCAGACGTGGCCTAGCGAGTCGGACTGAACGCCGTAAATGTCGGAGTTGGCCAGACCCTCCGAGGTCGAGTAGTGGCGGAAGCTGACCTGCTCGGGCAATCGGGAGGTGCCGATCACCTGGTTGAGGCCGCCGCCACGGGTGCCGACCCAGACCGTCCCGTTGGCGTCGACATGGAGCGAGTAGACCGTGTTGCTGCTGATCGTCTCGAGGTCCGAGGGGTTGTGCTGGAAGCGATGGAAGGTACCGCGGAACGAGTCCAAGAGATGCAGACCTCCACCATCGGTTCCGACCCAAATGGCGCCCGAGTGGTCCTGGGCGAACGCCGTGATCCTCGGGCTCGCCAGGGCGCGTGGGTTCTTCCCGTCAGCGGTGTAGTGCCGGAAGGCCGTGCTTCCCATATCGAGGCGGCTGATTCCGCCCTCGAAGGTGCCGACCCAGAGGTTGCCGTCGCGATCCTCGAAGAGCGACATGATGGAGTCGTCACTGAGGCTCGTCGGATCTTCCGGGTCGTGGCGGTAGCTTTCAAAGGTCGACGATCGAGCGTCAAAGCGAGCCAGGCCGGCGTTCATGGTGCCGACCCACATCGTGTCCCTGCCGTCGTGGAGAATGCTCATCACGTAGTCGCTTGGCAGGCCCTCGGGACCGCCGGCTCGGATGTATTCCCAGTTTCGTCCAGCGGCGTCGAGACGGTTGAGACCGCCGCCGACCGTGCCGACCCAGAGGCGCCCCAGCGGGTCCTTCGAGAAGGACGACACCACGGGATGGCTGAGTGAGTTCTCGTTCGACGGGCGTGCGGTCTCATGACCTAGCGTCCACGTGCGCGGATTCCAGGAACTGACGCCACCGGACTTGGTGCCTACCCAGAAGAGGCCGCCGCGGTCCTGGTGGAGAGCCATTACATCGTTGCTCGCTAGACTGTTCGGGTCGGCGGGATCGTGGGAGTAGTTGACGAAGCTCTTGCCGGCGCGGTCGAAGAGACTGATGCCGCCGACCGTTCCGACCCAGAGGTTGCCCGCATGGTCTTCGAGGAGATCTCGCACGGTGTCGCTGGCGAGACTCGCTGGGTCATTCGGGTCGTATCGAAAGCTCTCGAAGCGAGCCGTCCTCGGGTCGAGTCTCGCCAGGCCCCCGTCCGTCGTTCCTACCCACAGCACGCCGGTGCGGTCCTCCGCGATCGCTCGGACCTGCTTTCCTGGCAAGCTCGTGGCATCTTCCGGGTCGTGTTCGTAGCGCACGAAGGCGTTTGTCGACGGGTTGAGGCGGTTGAGGCCGTTCGCGGTCCCGACCCACAGTTGGCCGGAGCGATCGGAGGTGATGGCGAGGATTCGATCGCTTGTCAGCGAGGTGGGCTCGACGAGGTCGTGTCGGAAGTGTCGCACTCGGCCCGAGACCGGATCGATGCGATCGAGGCCCCGATTCCGGGTGCCGACCCAAACAGCACCGCGTTCGTCGACGTGAATCGTCTGGATCAGATCGGTAGCGAGCGACTCGGGGTCGGTGGGGTCGTGGCGGAAAGTCGTAAACAGGTCCAGTTCGGGCTGGTAGCGCGACACACCGCCGCCGTCGGTGGCGATCCAGATGCTCCCCGCCTCGTCCTCTGCGATTCCTCGGATGTAGTTGCTGGCGAGGCCGGAGCTATTGTGCCTCTCCTGGTTGTTGCGGTAATGCCGGAAGGAGCGTCCGTCGAAGCGATTCAGCCCGTCCTCAGTCCCGAACCACATGAAACCCTGACTGTCCTGGTGTATGGACAAGACAGTGTTCTGCGACAGCCCATCTTCGACCGCGATGCGCTCGAAGCGCATCGGCTTGGGACTCGCCTGGGCCGCGACCCCTCCGAGCACGGCTGCGGTCGCCAAGAAGGACAGCGATCGCCTGAGTTGGCGAGACAGCCTGAAGGTTGCAGTAGTCAGTTTCATCGTTCGGTCTCCAGGTCAGAGGGGGGAGCGGTCCAGTCGGTCTTGCTGAAGGTCTCGAACAACTCCTCAGCCGGCTTGGGCACGGAGAAGTAGTAGCCTTGGAGCTCGTCGCAGTTCCAATCGCGGGCGAGCTCGAGATGCTGCTCGGACTCGATGCCCTCGGCGACGACCAGCAGTTTGAGCTGGTGCGCCACGGCGACGACCGCGGAGGCGATAACCGCGTCGTCCCGCGAATCCGGCGCCGCCAGGACGAACGACTTGTCGATCTTGAGCACGTCGATTGGAAGCTTCCGGACGTCCGCGATGGCCGATTGGCCAGTACCGAAGTCGTCGACCGAAATGCGGACGCCGAGACCGCGGATGTCCATCAGCGTCCCTGTGATCTCCGCCGAATCGCCGAGAACACCGCGCTCGCTGAGCTCGAGCTCGAGCAGATGGGGTGGGATGCACGACTCGGCGAGCGCTTTCTTGATCTCGTTGAAGAGGTCGCCGCGGACGAGCTGGCAGCGGGCGACGTTGATCGCGATGCGGATCGGCGGGACCCCCTGGTCGAGCCAGGTCCGCAGCTGCTGGCATGCCGCGTGAAGAACCCAGGAGCCGATCGGGACCATGAGTCCGGACTCCTCAGCTTCCGGAATGAACTCCATCGGTGGCCGCAGGCCGTCGACGGGGTGTTGCCAGCGCAGCAGAGCTTCTACGGCCACGACTCTCCGACTCTCCTGGTCGATCAGCGGTTGATAGTGCAGCTCGAACTCGTCGCGCCGCAGGGCAAGCCGCAGCTCACGAGCCAGGGTGACGCGACGGCAGGCTTTCAGGTTCATCGACGACTCGTAGACGCAGACGGTTCCGCCGCCCAGCTTCTTGGCTTCGAGCATGGCCAACTCGGCACGACGCACAAGCTCCTCCTGGTTGTTGCCGTCGTCTGGATGGAAGGCGATGCCGAGACTCCCCGAGACATGAACACTCCGGGCACCTTCGACCTTGAGAGGCTCGGTGAGGCTGTCCCGGACTCGCTCGGCGATCTGCAGCACCTGCTCGGCTGAGGTGATGTTCGAGATCATCAGCGCGAACTCGTCGCTGCCGAGTCTGGCCACACTGGCGGAAACCAGCCCCGATCCCGGAGCCGCCAGGAGCTCCGGAGCGTGCAGGCTCTCCTTGATGCGGTCGGCTATCAGGCTTATGAGCGCGTCGCCACATGCGCGGCCCACGGATTCGTTGATGGAGCCGAACCGGTCGAGATCGACCAGCATCACCGCCGCGTTGTACCCGACTGCCCGAGGTGAGCTGAGCAATCGGTCGAGGAGCTGCGCGAAGGCACGCCGGTTCGGGAGGCCGGTAAGGGGATCCTTGAGATTGCTGTTCTCGAGCTTCTTCCAAGCCTGCTGCGCTGCCGCAACGGCCTCCTCGACGGTCTTTCGGGAGAACTCGAGGTCGCACTCTGAGCGCCTCAGGCGAGCCAGGTTCGCGGCCCGCCGCGCCACCAGCTTCCAATCGTGCGGACGCCGGGCGACATCGGCGGCACCTTCCGCCGTAACGCGGCGCACCTCTCGCTGGCTCGAGCAGATCACGATCGCCGGGGTACCGGTGCTGTCGTCGGTGCGAGTTGGGTTGGCGAACGAGCTCCGGCCCCAGTGGTCCCAGGCTGAGACGTCGACGACGGCGATATCCAGCAGCGTGCCGCTCGAGGCCAATTCCTGGGCCTCACTCGACGAGGTCACGACGTGAACCGCGAAGCCACTCTGCTCGAGCCAGCGACACGCCCATCGACGGGACTTGCCGACGGAGGAACAGAGCAGGGCCGCGAGTGGTTCTTCGAGATCGGCACCGCTCGGGACTGGTGCGTCCTCCGCTGAGAGGTTGCCCCGCGTGACGGCCGCCTGGTTCTGTTCGATCAGTTTCAGCATCGGCCGATGTGGTCTACGGTGAACTGGCGCAGAGACTCATCTATAAAGCGTGGATTTGAGGCGACGATTCGCATCTCCGGTTTTTTCCGAAGGTTCACAGAGTCACAATCTAGAGCAAGGTTGCGGCCAAGTTCTTGCCGACGCGTCAAAGAACGTCCTTCTGTGGGTCGCTGCTGGCTCCTCGGCACCCGTTGAGTCAAGCCGTAAGTAGTTGAAAGGATGGGTCTTGGGTGTGCCAGGAGGTCGAGTAGTGGGTGGTGCTTCGAAACGCATCTTCCTCCTCGTGGCCTTGCTTTGACAGCGTTGCCACAACGGAGAGCGGTAGAAAATTGCGGCGATCATAAAGCCATTATTTGGCGTATTGATCCGATATTTACCCCAGATTTTTCTACAGAGGGCGATCCCGGCCGCCCGCTTGGCGACCCGACGGATCCGGGGACTTCATCCGCGGCGTTTCACCGACGCCTTGTCTCGGTGTCAGGGAGATCGATCGCCGACCCCGGTGGGTCGCCGCGCCGCGAGAGGCCGTTTTCGTTGTCCGGAAAGAGGCCCGGTGGCTAGTCCGGGGCGCTCGGGAACGGTCTCCCGAGCTGTTCGGCGCGGCGCCTGAAGGTCGGTTTTGTGACACCGAGCAGTGCCGCACCGATGCGGGTGTTTCCCGGCCACTGGGTGACGATCTCCGACAGCAGGAGTCGCTCGCAAAGGCCCAGCAGGTCCCCGGGGCCCTGGCCCGACCCGACCCTGCCGATGAGCCGCTCTATCGTCTCGCGCACGTGCTCCCAAGCCTCGGGTGGAGGCACTGCCCCGGCGCTCCGCCGTTCCTGTGCCTTCGCGAGGCGCCGGCGGTAGGTCGTCGGTGCCAGGTCGACGAGGGCAGCTCCCCGGTCCTTCACCCCTCCGGCGGCGTCGTCGGCCGCCAGGAGGAGTTCGTCAGCCAGCCACGTGCCCACCGGTGGAGGCCCGTCGGCGCCTCTGCGGTTGTCAGAGACGAGGTCCCCGAGGTAGTACGCGAGCTCTTCGAAGGTCGTCTTCGCCGAGCCCTCGAACGCCGTTGTCTCCGGCTCGGCCGCGGCGAATCGACTCGCTCGGGGCGCAGTGGCGGCCGGCGGCGGTGCGAGCGTCCCGTCTCGATCATCTTCCAGGCCGAGATCCCGAGCCGTCACGACTGGCCCCTCGCACAACAGGACGGCCTGGATCACGCGATTCTGCAGCTCGCGCACGTTGCCCGGCCACGTATGCGCTACGAGGCGCTCCTTGGCACGGTTCGAGATCTCATGGATGTCCTTCTGATACTGAACGGAGTAGATCTCGAGGAAGTGGCGGGCGAGGTGGAGCACGTCTCCGTTGCGATCCCTCAATGGCGGTACGGCAAGGGCGATGACGTTGAGCCGGTAGTAGAGGTCCTCCCGAAACCGCCCGGCTGCGACTTCGTCGACCAGATTTCGATTGGTCGCTGCCAGGATGCGCAGATCGACGGTCCGAGCATTCGAGCCGCCGACGCTGGTGACCTGCTTCTCCTGGACGAATCGGAGCAGCTTGCTCTGGACCTCGAGCGGAAGCTCACCGATTTCATCCAGCAGGACCGTTCCCTGGTGGGCCTCGGCAAGCCGACCGTCTCGGCGGCTCTCAGCTCCGGTGTATGCACCACGCTCGTGACCGAACAACTCGCTCTCGATCAGAGTTGTAGGGATGGCGCCGCAGTCGACGCTGATGAGGGGCTGGTCGCGGCGCGGGCTGAGCTCGTGAATGGTCCTTGCCAGAAGCTCCTTGCCTGTGCCGCTGGGGCCGTAGAGCAAGACCGTCGCGTCGGTTGGGGCGACGCGGCGAACCGAGTGCATCAGCTCCTCCATCTGCGGCGACTTGTAGACCAGCCTGGCCTGGTGCACCGCGTCACGCAGCCTCTTGAGCTCAGCCCGCAATTTGCGTTTTTCGAGCTCCTGGCGGCTCATTTCCAGCTCGACCAGGCGGACGCGATCCCAGGCGATCGCGAGCTGAAGAGCGAGGGCGTTCAAGAAGACCAAGTCTGAAGCGTCGAAATGTGTCGGGCGGTGGGACCACTCGATGAAGAGGGATCCCAGCGGCGCGTCGCCAGCGATCAGCGGAACGGCGTAGCAGCGCTGCGATGGGCTGCTGGAGCCGGCCGCGGAAGCGTCTTCCTTCCCTTTTGCGACCGGTAGATGCGCATCCCGTGGCAAGCCGAGCTCGAGCGCCTCTCGCAGCAGCGCTGCACGGGTCCGGTCGATTTCGAGTGTCTCCAGACGCACCTGGCTCCCAGAGCCACGGCGGTATCCGGTCAGCCCGACGAGCAGGATCGGCTCGCCTTCGGGCCCGGGCGTGAACAGGCCGACACCGTCCGGTCGCAGAACCTCGAAGAGCCTCTCGACGGTCTGCTTGGCCAGCTGGTCGAGGCTCTCGTTGCTCGCCATGACCCCAACCGTGTCCCAGAGGAGCACCATGTTCCGATAGTCTTTGGCCACGTCGCCGGTGAAGATCCCGGCCATGCGGTCGAAGCTCTCGATGTTCTCGCCCTTCGAGCTCGAGTCCCGCAGAACGACCGCATTGCCGCTGCTCCGCTTGGCGACGCTCAGGGCCTGATCCGCCCGGCGTACGAAATCGAGCAAGCGGAGATCCTCCTGTTCAGGCTCGAAAAGGGCGACACCGATACTGAAGTCGAGCTTGAGCGAGCCATCGAGGTATCCTGGCCGCGAGATCCGTCGAAGGATGTCGTGAGCGATCTTCTCCGCCTCGTCAGCGGTCGTATCTCGAAGTATGAGAGCGAAGGTGGCGCCGCCGTAGCGTGAAGGTAGATCGTAAGCATGGCTGGCGTGCCGCAGGAGATTGGCGATCTCCCTTATCGCTTGATCGCCTGCCTCGTTTCCATACGTGTCGTTGATCGATCCAAAGTCGTCCGGATTGATCAACAGCAGCCCGAGACGCCGTCCGATCTGTCTGGATCGATCGATCTCGAGAACGAGCATCGACTGGAACTCCAGGCGCACCGGCAGTCCCGTGGTTGGGTCCTTGAGAATCCAGGCGATGTCCGCGGCGTGCTCGGCGAGTGCGGCGGCGAGATCGAAGAGGCGTCGCCAGGAAGGCAGCGGCATCGCAGGCCTTTGTCCGGGCGCGAACCGCAGCCCGAGCCAGCCAGCCGGCGCTGGGGCATGGGGCGGCTCTCGTAGTGCCGTTGTGCGCTGGCTTCCGGACGAGGGGAGGTAGGCGAGCAGCGCGTCGGCGTCGGAGCTCGCCACGATTCTGACGCTCTTGATCGAGCCGCCGGGGTCATCTGCCGGTACCCAAGGTTCGATCGAGGACTGCCAACCCTCGAACTCTGGTGGCAGTCCTTGATCGCCGACGTGAATCAGGCTCGCCTGCAGTCCGGCGCTGACCGGCGGAAGGTAGAGCGTGACGGACCTTGCGCCGCTCAGATCGAGCAGCGTCTCGAGGCATGTTCGAAGTAGGGCCGTCGGATCGATCATGGAGTCTTGTAGCTAAGGAAGCTCTCCCGTCAGGATCGGAAGACCCAGTCCGGCGGACTCTCGAGCGCCTCTGGCGTTCCCAGGTCGGCGCTGGCACCATCCTCGAAGGTCTTCGCAACGACCGACAGACCTGCTTCGATTGCGGACTGGACCACGTCCCCGACGTAGAGCTCGCGCTCATGGCCGCTATCCGTGCGCACGAACTCGTGCAGGTACTGCATGAATCGAGGTCTCCAGACGGCGATCGACCAGGTCAGATCGAGCCCCCGATCAGGTTGCTTGATGACCAACTTCCGGATCGCGCCGTCGGGTCCCAGCTCGACCATGTCGGACTTCTCCGGCTGATCGCTCGGGAACAGGCCGAGGACGACGTCGGCGCCGGAACTCGCCAGCGTGTCGAGCACGTCGCGGTAGGCACTGGCCGGATGAAAGACGATGTCAGGATAGCCGAGGGCGACGGTAGCGCCACGAAGGCGCGAGTAGGCCGCGTCGAGGGTCTCGACGGTCGAGCGGGTGGGACCGACGAGGAGGTACCCGAGCTCCACTCCCCAGTCTCGCCCGTCGCCGAGCCGCCGTCGAATGTCGCTTTTCTCTCGGCGCGTCACGACAAGAGCTCGCTCGATGCCTCCGGCGGCCAGGCGCTCGAGCAGGTGCGCGGCCAGCGGTTTCGCCGCAGCGTCGATCTCCTGGCGCTCCGACCAGCCGACCGGAAGGAGCTCCTTGCTACAGGGAAGCCGGCCCAGTCGAGTGGCGAAGCCGGCTGCGGGGATGACGGCGTGTACATTCTGCCCTCTGTGTTCTCGCAAACCCTTCATGTTCAACCACCTGCGGCAGTAGAGACTTGGTGAGAAGGTCGGCCTAGGGCTCGACCAGGAGACCAGCGTTCTCCAACTGCGCGGCAACGCGTTCGAGGGTCTCGAGCGGTATCTGCGTACGCCGCGCCATGTCTTCGAGCGAGTGCCGACCGTCGGCCAGGTTCAGGACCCAGAGCATCGCGAGCTGCTCGTCGCGGCCCGTTTCGCTGCCTCCGAGCGAGCCATAGAGGCCACGTTTGCCGAGTTGCGGCTCACAGTTGGGATTGGTGCTGACGAGGATCCGCCCGGGCCCCGGCTCTCTTGGTTGAATCTCGTCGACCGCGGCTGCGTCCGTCACTTCCACAGCCTCGAGCACCGCCAGGTACATGGCGAGCGACGCCGCCAGCTCGTCGTCCTGGATGAAGTCGAGGTCGTCGCCCGAGGTGTGGTACTCCGGGTAGCGCCCGTACGGAGTGCGGGTCAGCGACCCGACGGCGAGGTCGAAGCCCGGCGAGCAGTACTGACGCTCGTCGTAGCCGTAGGGGATGAAGTCCTCGACGACGTAGGGCTCGCCCGACTCCTCCAGGGCGCGGATCGCGGCGCGGTCGATCGGTGCGTCGGCGCGGCGCGACCGTTTGTAGTGGAAGCTGCCCGCGTCGCCGAGGTTCGCCGCGACCAGACCGCCCCGGATGCGGCCGGTGGCCGACTCGTTCATCGCCAGCCAGACGATCGATCCGATCGTCCCGGGAATGAAGAGAAAGCGATAGGTGTAGCGCCGCTCGCGCTCGGAGAGCAGGCGGGCCAAGTGCGTTGCCACGGCCATGCCTGAGAGATTGTCGTTGGCGAGCGAGGGATGGCAGACGTGACAGGAGACGAGGATCTCGTCCTCGAGCGCTCCCGGCAGGACGGTCTCGCCCCAGGTCAGGTGACCCGGCTCGAGCGTCGAGTCGATCATCACCTCGTAGTTGCCGTCGGGCAGGGCACGCCGCAGCCGGTCGGCGAGGCAGAAGCCCCAGGTCTCCTTGTAGTAGGAGGTCCGGTAGGGGATGAGATCGGGCTGTTCCGGCAGGCTGTGGAGGTTCTCCTCGAGCTGCGCCAACTCGAGGGTGGCGTGGATCGGGGCGCTGTAGTTGAGCACGTGGAGGTTGTGGTCGCGGAAGTCGACCACGACCTTCCCGCTCGGATCCTTGATCCAGGCCTCGCGGATGTTCCATTCGTTCGGCACCGTCCAGTCGAAGACCGGCGTGCCCGAGGCCACCTCATGGGTCTCGATGGGGACGATGCGGCCCATGATCTCGAGGCTCCGCCGCACGCCGTCGCCGGTGATCGAGCGGCAGATGGGGTAGAGCTCGCGGGCGAGCTCGCGCATCGATTCGGCCTGCTCTCTCATCCCTCGAAGGCGACGCGCGCGCGGTCCTGGTCCGAGATCACCCGGGGCTCGGCGGGCCATTCGATGGCGAAGGCCGGATCGTCCCAGGGAAAGCCGCCCGCCGACGCCGGGTGGTAGGGGACCGACATCTGGTAGAAGACTTCGGAGTCGCTCTCGAGCGTGATGAAGCCGTGGGCGAAGCCCTTGGGGATGTAGAGCATGGTGCGGTTCTCGGCGGAGAGCGTGCAGCCGACCCAGCGCTTGAAGGTCGGCGAGGCGGGCCGCAGATCGACCGCGACGTCCCAGATCGCACCCATGGTGCAGCGCACCAGCTTGTCCTCCTCGTGCGGCGGCGCCTGGTAGTGGAGGCCGCGCAGAGTGCCCTGGTGGCGATTGAACGAGATGTTGCACTGATCGATCGCCGGCTCGAGGCCGTGCTCCTCGAACTCGTCGCGGCAGAAGCTGCGCGCGAAGAAGCCGCGCTCGTCCTCGATGCGCTCGAGCTCGACCACCCAGAGACCGCTGAGCTCGGTCTCGCGGAAGTTCACTCGAGCACCTCGACCCGCGGAATGGCGACGACGAACTTCGCTCCCCACTCGCGGACGTCACCCATCAGCTCGAGGATCTCGTCCTTGATGTTCCAGGGCAGGATGAGGATGTAGTCGGGGCGGGTCTCGAAGATCCTCTCCGGAGCGTGGACCGGGACGTGGCTGCCCGGCAGGAGCTTGCCCTGCTTGGCCGGATTCCGGTCGACCACGTACTCGAGGCTGTCCGGGCCGATACCGCAGTAGTTGAGGAGCGTATTGCCCTTCGAGGCCGCGCCGTAGGCCGCCACCGACCTGCCCTCCTCGCGCGCCCGCTCGAAGAAGGCGAGCAGATCGCGCCGGGTTCGCTTCACCGACTCGCCGAACTCGAGATAGGTGTCGAGCGAACGCAGGCCCGCCGCCTCCTCTCGCGCCAGCAGGTCGGGCACCCGATGACTCACCGGGCGGTTCTCCCTGTCGTGTTGGGCGTAGATCCGCAGAGATCCTCCGTGCGTCGGGATCTCCTCGACATCGAACATCGACAGGCCGTGGGCGGCGAAGACCTCACGCACCGTGCCGAACGAGAGGTAGGAGTAGTGCTCGTGGTAGATGGTGTCGAACTGGTTCTCCTCCATCAGCCGCAGCAGATGGGGGAACTCCATCGTGATGACGCCTCGGTCGGCGAGCGCGATCTTCATCCCGCCGACGAAGTCGTCGAGATCCGGCACGTGCGCCAGGACGTTGTTGCCGAGCAGCAGATCGGCGGACGTGCCGTCGGCCAGAAGCTCCTCCGCCGTCTCGCGGCCGAAGAACCGGACCAGCGTCGGGATGCCCTTCTCCTGCGCCGTCGCGGCGACGTTGGCCGCCGGCTCGATCCCGAGCACCGGCACGCCGCGCTGGTCGAAGTACTGCAGCAGGTAGCCGTCGTTCGAAGCGACCTCGACCACCTGGCTCTCCGAGTCGAGACCGAACCGCCGGATCATCTCCTCGACGTAGCTCCGGCAGTGGGCGAGCCAGCTGTCCGAGAAGGAGGAGAAGTAGACGTAGTCGTCGCTGAAGATCGCGTCGGCCCGCTCGTGCTCCGGCAGCTGGACGAGAAAGCAGTGCTCGCAGACGTAGACCTCGAGCGGAAAGACCGGCTCGTCCTCGACGCCGTTCTCGGGCACCAGAAAGGCGTTCGACAGCGGCGACTCGCCGAGGTCGACGAAGACGTGCGACAGCGGCCGCGAACAGAACCTGCAGATATGGGAGGTCATGGTGGGAGGAGAATCGTATTGTATTCCCCAACGGATCGTCTCTTCCCCAGCCTGAAGCGGCCGGCGCCCCTGCCGGCCGTCGTCCCAACGGTCACGGCTCTTGCAAGGGCACTGAGCCTGAAGCGGCCGGCGCCCCTACCGGCCGTTGTCCCGAAGGTCACCGCTCCGGCAACGGTACCGAGACTGAAGCGGCCGGCGCCCCTGCCGGCCGTCGTCCCAACGGTCACGGCTCTTGCAAGGGCACTGAGCCTGAAGCGGCCGGCGTCCCTACCGGCCGTTGTCCCGAAGGTCACCGCTCCGCCAACGGTACCGAGACTGAAGCGGCCGGCGCCCCTGCCGGCCGTCGGTCAAACCGGCGACCAACGTCCCCGGTACACTACGCCCCGACCCGAAGGGAGACCCCATGCGCCCGACTCCAACACTCGCAATCCTCACCCCGATCCTCGTCCTCCTCGCCGCCCTACCCACCCCTGCCCAGGAGCTACCCGAGATGTCCCCCGAGGCCGCCGCCTCCATGGACGCCTGGATGGAGCTCGCCACGCCCGGAGAGCACCACGAGCACCTGGCGCGCTATGCCGGCCGGTGGTCGAGCGAGGTCAAGATGTGGATGGAGCCGGGCGCCGAACCGATGGTGAACCCCGCGGCGGCCGAAGCGCGGCTAATCCTGGGCGGACGCTACGTCGAGTGGTTCCATTCGGGCATCTTCGGAGGCATGCCCTTCGAGGCCCGTGAGCTCAACGGCTTCGACAACGGAAGCGGGAAGTACCAATCGACCTGGGCCGACAACTTCGGCACCCTGATCCTCTACTACACCGGCGAGTGCGAGAACGACGGCAACCTCCGCACCATGCACGGCGAGCTCCTCGACCCGGTCAGCGGCGGCACCATCTCCCAGCGCGCCGTCTACACCTGGACGGACGACGACAACTGGCTCTACGAGTCGTACATGTCCCAGGGCGGAGAGGAGTTCAAGAACATGGAGATCCGCTACACCCGCGTCAACTGACCAGATTCCCCCTTGTCATCTCGACCGGAGCGAGCGTGAGCGAGCGCAGTGGAGATCCCACCTCGCCGCGGGATCTCTCGACTCCGGCGCTGCGCGCCTCCGCTCGAGATGACAATGCCGGGCTAGAGCGGCCGGCCTCCGCACCGTTTCAAGGCCCCCGCCGACTCCTTCCTGGTCTTGCTTGCCTGCCCCCCACCCCTTTTGCTAGCCTTTCGCTCCCCACGTGGCGCGTTCGTCTAGGGGTTAGGACGCCGGCCTCTCAAGCCGGTAACACGGGTTCAAATCCCGTACGCGCTACCATCTTTTCGTTGGCACTACAGCGCTGGCAGCGCATGAGGGAGTCTGGGGGCGTAGGCGTGTGCTCGCGCGCACACCCCTGGTTACCAAACCCGGCCAGTGCACGGGAATCCGGGTGATCTGGCGCGCGACCCGCGCCCTGCGCTGGACTGATTCCCTCCCGCCGGCGCCACCGTCGGCTCACCCCAGCCCCCTACTGGTGGCGTCATTCGTGTGATGGTTGGCGTGATTCGCTAGTGTCGTGTCGCAGTGAGCCTCGTAGGCTGTCGCCGTGACAACCGAAAAGGAGGGTTCACCCGTGACCGATAGGAAGACCATTCTCATCACCGGCGCATCGAGCGGCATCGGCCGAGCCACGGCCAGGTACTTCCAGGAGAGGGGCTGGAACGTCATCGCGACGATGCGGACGCCTGGGGGTGAAACGGAGCTCACCGAGCTGGACAACGTCCTCGTTGGACGACTCGACGTGCAGGAGTCCGACTCGATCTCCGCGGCGGTCGCCGAAGGGATCGAGCGATTCGGGAGAATCGATGTTCTCCTCAACAACGCGGGCTACGGCGCCTACGGCCTGCTCGAGGCGACACCCGTCGAGAAGATGCGGCGACAGTTCGATGTCAACGTGATCGGCCTGCTCGAGACCACCAAGGCCGTCCTCCCTCACTTTCGCTCCAACCGTTCCGGCGTCATCGTCAACATCTCGTCGATCGGCGGCAAGATGACCTTCCCGCTCGGAGCGCTCTACCACGGCTCCAAGTTCGCTGTGGAGGGTCTGTCGGAGGCGCTCAGCTTCGAGATGGAGTCGATCGGCGTCCGCGTCAAGATCGTCGAGCCCGGCATGATCAAGACCGATTTCGGCGGCCGCTCCCTCGATCTGAGCAACGATGAGCGCCTTACCGAGTACCAGGAGCTCGTCGGCAAGCTGTTCGCCGCTTTCGGCGCCCTTGGCGAGGGGGGCTCGGAGCCCGAGGTCGTCGCCGAGGTGATCTATCGGGCCGCCACCGACGGGACGGACCAACTGCGCTACACGGCAGGGCCGGATGCCGCGGAGATCATCGCCGATCGCAAGGCCGCGGACGACGCGACCTTCCTCGCGGGCATGAAGGCCCAGCTCGGAATCTAGGGAGGGATCCCGGATGAACGCCAAGGAAGCCGTCGACCGGCTGGAGCCACAACGATGGGCCTCGACGCCGCCGGAGGAGAGGCTGCATCTCCTCGAAGAGGTGCGCGAGAGGATGAAGCAGTACGCCGACGAGCTCGCCGCGGCGGACAGCAGAATGAAGAACGACCTCATGGGCGAGGAGCTCTATTCCGACGACCTGTCCAGGGTCGCCACGGTCGTCCCGCTCGCCAACACCGTGACGGCCTCGATCTCTCTGTACGAGTCGATCGTGCGCGGCGAGATGCCCGAGCCCCTCTCGGTCCGCAAGGTGGGTGACGACCTCTACGATATCCAGGTCTTTCCCAAAGAGGCCAAGGACAAGCTGATGAACGCGGACCGGAGGGATTACCTCCGCGTCAAGGGTCGGCCGAGGCAGGTCGATCCGATGACGAAGCCTCCGGGGATCATCGCGGTGCTCGGGGCCGGCAACTACAGCTCCTCCCTCGAGATGATCAAGGCGATGTTCTGGGAGAACTGCGCGGTGGTTCACAAGCCGCACCACCTCAACGAGGCGGCGGACAAGGTCTGGGAGACGATCCTCCAGCCGCTCGTCGAGGTCGGGGCCTTGAGCTTCTGCGAGGCCGCCGAGGGACGGACCCTGACCCAGGATGATCGTCTCGACAAGATCTACTTCACTGGCGGTACGGACACGGCCAGGGCCATCATGAGCGCTACCGATACGGAGCTGGTCTCCGAGTGTGGCGGCAACAATCCCTGCATCGTCGTACCTGGCGACCGCCCGTGGACCGAGAAGGAGATCCGCCACCAGGCCGTTCAGATCGCCACGATGGCCAAGCTCAACGGTGGGGCCGTCTGCGGGCGGCCCCAGACCCTGGTCACCTCGAAGCACTGGCCGCAGAGAGAGGCGTTCCTCGCGGCGCTCGAGCGGGCAATCGCCGAAGAGACGCCAGCCGCGGGCACGTACTACCCGGGATCCAGCGAGGTCCTGGCGGCCTTCAAGGAGAACCACCCCGAGGCGGAGACTCTCCAGCCCGAAGGCGGCGAGCATGGTCACTCCGACTTTCTCGTCATCACCGATGTGGCGGAGGACGCGTTCGCGGTGACTCACGAGGCCTTCTGCCAGGTCCTCGGCGAGGTTCCGCTGGATGTGCCGGCCGAGGCCGCCGAGTTTCTGCCGGCCGCGGTCGAGTTCTGCAATACCAAGTTGCTGGGAACCCTCGGGTCGTGCATCCTCATCGATGAGGACACCCGCAAGGCCAACCAGTCGGTTCTCGATCAGGCGGTGACCGAGATGGACTACGGTGCCATTGCGGTCAACACCATGCCTCCGTTCGTCTTCCTCAGTCCCTACTTGACCTGGGGGGGCAATGAAGAGGGCAGGGCGTTCGTCTCGGGACACGGCAACTTCGGCAACCTCCTCAACTTCGAGAACGTCGAGAAGTCGATCATCTATGCCGACTTCATGTCGGCGGGCCACATGATGAACACCAACAAGTCGGTGATGGACGGGCTCTCCCGCAACATGGCGCGCTTCGCCCTGGCACCGACCTGGATGAACCTGACCAAGATGATGGCGGCTGCCGTCGCCGGGAGCCTCAAGGGGAAGGACTTCTAGCGAGCGATGGGTCATTCCAACTCCTTCGCGGTCAACCCCGCCTGGCGCCTTCTGCTTCGAGACGTGGGCGTCGACCCGACACGCGCGCTGCGCCGAGCGGGACTTCCGGACGATCTCTTCAGTCGGCGAGCTGCGCACTTGTCCACCTCCCAGTACTTCGACCTGTGGCGGGGCATCGAGGAGGAAGCGGGGGAACCCACCCTGCCGATCGCGCTCGTCGAGGCGCTCTCCGTCGAGGTCTTCGACGCTCCGATCTTCGCCGCATTGTGCAGTCCCAATCTCAACGTCGCCGTCTCCAGGATCGGTCGCTTCAAGCGACTCATCGGCCCGCTCGCTCTGCACCAGGATCACGGCGACGCCGCGACGACGATCGAGATCGAGTTCCTGGACAAGACGCTGGAGCCACCGATACCACTCATCGCGGCCGAGCTCGCTTTCTTCGTTCAGCTCGCCCGCATCGCCACCCGCGAGCACGTCGAGCCGATCGCCGTCACGACTCCGGTTCCGCCGAGGCCGGAGGCGGCCTACGCCGCGTACTTCGGCCGGCCGGTCACGGTCGGCGCGAAGCACACCGTCGCCTTCTCGGCTCGAGACGCCGAGCGGCCCTTTCTGACCTTGAACGAAGAGATGTGGGAGTTCTTCCTTCCCGGCCTGCGCAAGCGGCTTTCCGAGCTCGACGAAACCGCGACCACCGTGGACCGGGTCCGAGGTGCACTCCTGGAGTTGCTGCCGAGCG
Source organism: Candidatus Multivoradales bacterium (assembly GCA_965223875.1). Classification (GTDB taxonomy): domain Bacteria; phylum Acidobacteriota; class Thermoanaerobaculia; order Multivoradales; family JAHEKO01; genus CBDCXS01. The sequence continues at coordinate 3,363,414 of OZ245024.1, forward strand.
GAGAGTCATCACTGGCGGCGATTTCCAGGAAGCTCGCCGTGAGCACACGAACGCTGCAGAGGAAGCTCTACGCCGAGGACCGCAGCTATCAGTCGGTTCTCGACGAGGTCCGCGAGGAACTGGCTCGTCACTACCTGGGCCACTCGGCGTTGTCGGGCGCGGAGATCTCCTACCTGCTCGGGTTCGAGGACCCCAACTCGTTCCACCGTGCCTTCCACGGTTGGACCGGAGAGACTCCCGAGCAGGTTCGGGCCGGACGGTAGGCCGGCTGAGTTCGGCCGAGCCGCGATTCTAGGTCACTGGGCGGCTTGGGGCATAGCGGTCTATCCGGACCAGGCTGACGTGGGCGCTACGCCGGAGGGTCGCCAGGTCCTGCAGCCACCGGCTGATCAGTTTGGATGGAGGAGCAGTCTGAAGGCCGCCATCTCGCGACCGTTGCGTAGGAGCAGCACGTCGCCCACCAGCGTCGGTTGGCTCCAGGTCTTGCCCTCGATCGCCTCGAAGCGGGCGATCTCAGCGAACCGGTCGGGGGTCGCCTCGACCAGCGCCAGTTCGCCGCGTTCGGAGAGCACCAGCAGGACGTCCTGATCGGGCAGGAGCAGAAGCTGCCCGGAGCCGTAGCGTCCGCCCTTCCAATCCCGAGTGCCGTCCTCGACGTCGATGGACGCCAGGATGTTGCCGTCGAAGCCGAAGGCGTGGCCTCGGTGAATCACGAGGGCGCTGAAGGAGGGCTTGAGGCGCAGCGAGGTCCAGCGTTCGTCGGCGGTCCAGCCGTCGGGTCCGCGTGTAACCGAGATCCGGCGCGTGCCACTGGCGCCGGTGGTGCTGACCAGAAGGTCGCCGTCGGCGGTGAGGGCCGGTTGCACGATCGCGAGGCCGGGCCAGGGGTGCTCCCAGAGCGTTGTACCGTCGTCCGGTGAAACGCCGATCGCGCCGGCGCTGCTCGCGTGGACGATCTGCTCGACCTCGCCGAGGGTCAAGCGCTGTGGCGAACTGTAGCTCTCGCCACCGGCCGGGCCGGACCAGCGCGGATCGCCGCTGGCGATGTCGTAGGCCATGAGCCGATCGGTGTAGACGATGAGGAGATCGTCGACCACCAGCGGCGAGCTGGTGAAGCCGAACTGCGGCACCTCCGCGGCGGTATCGGACGCCGCGTTGCGGGACCATACGACGGCGCCATCGGTCGCGTCGAGGGCGTTGAGGATGCCGGTCGCTCCGAAACTGTAGAGGCGGCCATCGCGCAGGGCCGGTGTGGCGCGTGGACCGGCACCAACGTGCGGATCCCAGAAGCGTGCGGCGTCGCGGTGAACCCAGACCGGCGTGCCGGTCCTCACCTCGTAGCAGGAGACGATCTCGTCGTCTCCGCGTTGCTCCTGGGTGTAGAGGAGGTCCTTCGAGGCCGCGAAAGAGGAAGCGCCCGGCCCGATCGGCCGCCGCCACAGCTCGACCGGCGGCGACAGGGCCCAGTCGGTGTCGAGGCGTACGCCCGGAAGGACGCCATCGCGACCGGCTCCGCGAAAGCCGGGCCATTCGGTTCCAGAGGCCGCCGCCGTTCGAGCCGGCAGACGCCGGGAGGGGAGTGGCGGGGGCTCGTCGCTGCCCCTCAGAAGTCTGTCCTCCGAAGTCTCTGACCAGCGCCAGGCGAACTGCGCGGCGGCATCGCCGGTCGTGCCCGCGCTCCGGAGGAGCGCGAAGACGCCACAAGCCAGCAAGATGGTCGCGATCATGGAGGCTCGGCGAGCGGCGACGGTGAGCCGACGGCTGGCGGCCGCCCAGAGGACGAAGGCGAGGCACAGAACCGGAATCGCGTAGAAAAAGTACAAGAACCCCATCCCCGCCTCTCGAATCGACTCGTCGAGGAAGGCAGGCGTCGCCACCAGCGCGACGATCATCAGGACGACAGCGGCCCAGCGCTCGAACCGGGGCGCCCGGCTGAAGAACGCCCACCACACCAGGATGGCGACTGCGCCGATGAGGAGACCGACCGCCGCGCCGGACCGCCCGATGAAGTCGGGCACGACCAGAGGGGCGAGGAGCCAGACCAGCCACTGCAGTGCTACGGCGAGCCCTCCGGGCCACAGCCGGAGAGTTGGTTCGTCATCCCGCTCGAGTACCATCTGAAAGCCCCTTGGACGAGTCCGTCATTCGTCGCGACTGGCTCGAGGTGTCTCGCTTGACCCTACGCCTCGAGGGCTTCGGGTGTTTCGCCGCCACCGTGGGACGTCGATCCGACAGACGTCCTGACCGAGAGCGGGCACGCTCTGATGGATCGTGGCAATGGCGGCCCATCGAGACTCCTGGAGCCACTGGCGGCCTGGATTCGGAGGGCGGTCTCAGGGTGCGATGTGACTCGGTTCGCCGAGCTCTTGGAGCCTACTCTGGATCTGGTTCCAACCTGGTGTCACCTGGGGCTGCCATGCTCTCGATCTCCACATCCAGGCTCCCCGAATGGACCGCCAGCCGCGTGGTACTTTCGGCCAGCATGACGCCATGATGGCGGCATGGGAGCACGCGAAGATCAGGCATCCCTGAAGACCCGTGCTTCAGCAACTACCGAGGGATTTCCCGGGGCGAGAGGCTAGGCGATGGTATCGGCGTCAGAGGCAGGCAGAGAGTTGAAGTGGGTGATGGACGGAGAGCTGGTCTTCACGATGATCGACCGGGGCGAGTCGACTGCGTCGAGACCGGTGCTGGGCGTCGTGACGCCGCAGGAGTACATGAGGGCGGAGCTCGAGGCTCTGAGCAGGGAGATCCAGATCGTGCCGGTCGCACCGGGAACGATCGATTGGAGCGAGGAGACGATCGCGCACTGGACGAGGGTCCTGAAGGAGGCGGGGGCGACGGGTGTGCTGGGACTGGCGCAGAAGGACGCCTGGCACCACGCGCTGCTCAACCGGGCACTCGGCAAGGTGTCTCTGAGCAGCCTTTGCTACCTGGTGGCGATGAGCAAGTTCCTGCAACGGGCGGTGGTCGAGGAACTGATGCCCGACATGTGGTTCGTGCCCATCGACCCGACGCTTGAAGAGGACAGCGCCAAGCTGGCCGCCACCATTCCCGAGTGGCCCTGCATGTTCAAGAACACCACGCTGAGTCGCGGTGACGGCGTCTACAAGTGCGACACCCCGGAAGAGATGATCGAGATCATCGAGCTGTACCGCAAGGACGAGGATCTCCAGAATCGCATCAAGGAGATGGACGACGGCGTGCTGCACCGCCTGGACGACTCGGATCGCGCCAGGTTGGATGAGCTGACCGACGGCAACGGGCCGCCGCCGTTTCTCGGCGAGATGCTGATCGACATGACCGTCGATTGGGTCGAGTACTGCTATGAGGGCAGCATCAGCGAGGACGGGACGCACAAGTGCTACGGAATCACCGAGAAGATGTACTTCGAGGACGCCTCGTGTTTCGGGCGTGTCACCCCGCCGGTGAATCTGCACCCCGCGCACATCGACAAGGCCGAGACGTTCGTCAACGGTGTGGCGTCCAAGTTCGTCGACGTCGGTTTTCGTCGTCAGTTCTTCAACCTCGACGTATGGATCTCGAACGGACGGGACGCGAGCGCCTCGCCCGAGTTCCTGCTGTGCGAGCTCAATCCACGTTGCGTGCACAGCTTCCAGCGAATGTACCGCGCGGCCTACGGAAGCAACATGTACCGGGACAACGCCGCGCTCGTGCTGGAGGACGAGCTTCCCGAGACGTCGCCGTGGGACCGGTGGCGTGCGGGGGAGGCTCGTGTGGGGTGCATCATGTTCATCAACGTGAAGAACCAGGTCGACACGGCCACGGGCGAGGTCGTGATCGACATCGAGGGTGAGAAGGCGGGCGATCTGGCGGACTACGCGCTCGTCAACGAGCTGGAGGAGTCCGGCGTGCTGTTGCAGGTGCGACGCACGAGGACTGAAGAGCACGTGATGACGCGCGAGGAAGGTCGATCGAATCCGGGTACGACCCTGATGCAGCTGTGGATCGAGGCCGAGACCCATGAGGAATTGGCCGTCAAGGAGATGGATCTCCGGAAGCGCATATACAAGGTCGAGCAACCGTTCGCGAAGTACCCTGCCTACTGGCTCGAGCTCGCGACCAGAGCTGCCGGGAGTCCTGACTCCTAGCTTGCGCACGTGCGGCGGCCCCTGAGGGAGATCCGCCCTAGTCCAACACCCGAAACCGCATGAAGCGGCCGTCCTCCGCTTCGGCGAGCCGCCGCCTGAGGACCGGACCGAGCGCCGTGGCGGGAGTCAGGACGCCGCCGCGGGACGAGGCCTCGTCGTCCAGTAGCAGGGCGAGCCCGACTTCGGCGATCATCTTCGAGGTCGCGCGGTAGCCCGGGTCTCCGGCGCCCCGGACCTCGACGAGTGCGGAGTCGCTTCGGTCTTCGGTCATGGCATGGACTCGCACGCGGAAGCTGCCCGCCCGTTGGAGCCAGGGAGGAGGCCCTTCGCCCGGCTGTGGACGAAACGAAATGGGGTCGCCGACGAAGTAGCCGAACCCTCGACTCGCGTACAGCCATCCTGCCTTCAGCCAGGCCGCCAACGAGATCCCTTCTTCGTATGTGCAGGGCAGGTGACCGTCGAGCGCCAGCGAGCGGCGTACGATGCGCGCGTTGATCGGGGCCATGAAGAACGGCCCACCGAACCCTCGCAGATCGGGGTCGAAGCGGTACGAGTCCCAACCGGCGACCGTCTCGTCGTCGTGTGCCCGCTCGGCGCCCGGCGCCAGAAGGTAAGGGTCGCTGTGGAATCCGGCCTCGTAGTCGCCGGACTTCTTGATTTCCCTACCGGCTTGCATCGCTCGGCTCGTGCCACCGCTCAGCGAGCCCGAGTAGCTGGTGAAGAGCGCTTTTGTCTGCCGCGCCCGCCCGCCTTTCGCTGAGAGGCGTTCGATCGCGAGCTGGACGCCGAGATCCGACGGGACGCTGTCGACCCCGGCGGCGAGAACGATCTTGGCACCCGTACACTCGGCCTCCGAATGGAACTCGTCGATCATACGCCGCTGATACCAGTACTCGCCCGAGAGGTCGGCATAGTGGGTGCCCGACCGCGCGCAGGCGTCCACGATGTGGTCGGCGTGGTACAGGCTGAAGGGACCAGCCACGTTCAGGACGACCCTGGCATTGGCCACCATCGCCTCGACCGCCGCTTGGTCCGCGGCCTGCGCCACGATCACGCCCGGCTCGGTCCCGCGAGCGGCGACGGAGTCCCGGAGGCGCTCGAGCTTGTCGGGATTGCGGCCGGCGATCGCCCAGGAGAATCGACGGCCCGCCGGGTGCCGGGCGAGGTAGTCGGCGATGAGCTGCCCGGTGAACCCGGTGGCTCCATGAAGCACGATGTCCTGAGGTGTCATCGCCGTGGCGCCCGCCGGATGCTTCCACGCTCTCCCCCAGAGTACCGGGGAAGGCTACTCCCGAACCGTATCTCGTCCGGACGTGTCAGGCCAGGAGAGGCAGGGGGAGCAGCCGGCCGTGGCGGGCCGCGCGAGGCCCGTCGCCCGATTGCCGCCCTTGGGGGTGGCCCCTTTCGCTGTCCGCGGCGTTAGGCTGGTACAGCAAAGGAAAGGAGGTGCTCCGTGAGGACTCATCCCCAGCGACCAACTCGCCCGGGACTCTCCTCGATCATTGGAGTCGCCTGTGGAGTGCTCCTGGCCAGCTCCGTGGCCGCGACCGAGTTTCGCGGCGGACAGCATGTGGTCGTGGCAGCTGATGAGGTCGTCCGAGACGATCTCTACGCCACCGGCGAGACGGTGACCGTGGACGGTAGGGTGGAAGGCGACCTGATCGTCGTTGCCCGGGAAGTGCGGCTGAATGGCGAGGTGACGGGGGACCTGATTGTCGCGGGTCAGGCCGTGGTCGTCGATGGGCCGGTCGGCGACGACGTCCGGATTGCGGGAATGGTGCTGCAGCTCGGTCCCGAGGGCTCGGTCGGCGACGACGTGATCGCGGCCGGTTTGAGCCTCGAGACGAAGGCCGAGAGCCTCACCCGCGGAAGCCTCTTCTTCTCGGGGTTTCAAGCTTCACTGGCGGGTGACGTCGAGGAGGCGCTTCGCGGCTCGATGAGCGGTCTCGAGGTCCGTGGCGGCATCGGTGCGGACAGCCAGGTCGAGGTGGCAGGGAATCCAGGCGCGCCGTCGTTCCTCCACTTCATCCCGGCACCGGTGGCTCTGCCGGCGGTCGCGGGGGGCTTGACGGTTGCGGACACCGCCCGGATCGAAGGAGAGCTCGAGTACACGTCGACGAGCGAGGCACGAGGTGATGGTGCGGCCTCCGCGAGGCTGACTCGCCGCGAGCCGGCCTCGAAGGATGAGGAGGCCGGCACGTCGAGCTGGCAGGGTCGACTCTTCAAGTGGCTCGGCCTGTTCGTTCTGGGGCTGCTGTTCATCTGGTGGATCCCCGGGTGGCTGAGCGAGCGCAGTGGTGAGATCCGCGACAAGCCTCTGGCCCTCGCCGGGATCGGGCTTCTGGGCGTGGCGGTCCTGCCGTTCGCGATCGTTCTGGCGCTGGCGGTGCCGATCCTGCTCGCGAACTTCCTGGGTCTGCTCAAGCTCAGCGGTCTGGCGGCGCTCGTCGTGGTGCTCGGGATCGCCGGAGCGCTCGGAGTCGTTCTGGTCTTCTGGTTGACCGCCACCTACCTGGCACCGCTGGTGGTCGGTCTCTGCACCGGTCGGTGGGCGCTGCAGCGGTTCACCAGTGGCGGAGCGGCCGGGTTGGCGCTGCCGCTCGTGGCCGGCCTCGTGGCCCTGGCTCTGTTGCGGCTCGTTCCGTACCTGGGAGGCCTGGTGGCGTTTCTGGTGCTACTTCTCGGTTGGGGCGCTGTTCTGCTCTGGCTCTGGCGCCGGTTCCGGCAGCCGTCGACGCAGGTGGCCGAGGCGGCGAGCTAGGGGAGGCTCGGGGAACCGTCTGGGGCGACCGTCTGCCGGCGGTCGCGTGAATCGCTCGGCCGTTGTCATCTCCGCTCGGACGGCGTCCGGGCCGGAGGAGTGATTTTCCGCTCCGCCGGCTCCGGATGCTCGCGATAGAGCGTTGCCACGTGACCGACGAGGCCGACGTCGGCGCAGTGGAGCTCGTCTTCCAGGGTCGAGATCATCTCGCGCTTGTCGGCCTTGTCGCCGACCAGGCGCACCTTGATCAATTCGTGCGCTTCGAGGGCTTCGTCGATCGCCGCGAGCACCGCGGGAGACAGGCCGGCCTTGCCGACCTGTACGACCGGCTTGAGATGGTGCGCGAGGCTGCGCAGGTGGCGGCGCTGGTATCCGTCGAGCGTCATCGGTCGATTCTAGTCTGGTGACTGCCGAGCACGGCTCTCCGCGAGTTCGCCCCCGGCGACTTCGTCCAGCTGTGTCGACGCTCTTCGGTGCGGGAGAAGCAACGTTGAACCGCGTGACCGAGTGATGGTCCCGATCGCGCTTACTCTCATGAGGCGGAACGAGTCTCACCCCAGCATTGCTACCATCTGACGAAAGGAGCGACCTCATGCCGAAGTTCGTCATAGAACGCGAGATCCCCGACGCGGGTCGGATGACCTCCGAGGAGCTGAAGGAGGCCTCGCGGAAATCTCTCGAGGCGCTCGAGAGCCTCGGTCCGAAGATCCAGTGGCTCCACAGCTGGGTCACCGACAACAAGGTCTACTGTCTCTACATCGCGCCGGACGAGGAGACGATCTGCGAGCACGCGCGAATGGCGAACCTGCCTGCTGACCGCGTCTCCGCCGTTCGGCAGATGCTCGATCCCACCTCGGCCGACTAGGCGCCCATCGCGAGGTCGACGGCCCGCTCGATCGGCATCGTCGCGCCTTCGGTCCAGGCGGCGCGGGCCGTTTCGCTTCCCAGCTCCCGCTCGACTCCCTCGATCGCCTGGTCGATGACGGACTTGTCGCTGTCCTTCGAGGGAACGCCCAGCTCGCGGCGCAGCTCGTGCGCCGAAGCGAAGAGGACGATGCTGGTCCGCGCGTCGCCGAGCGCCTTCGCCGACAGGGCCAGGAACTCGAAGATGCGAGCGATGCCGCGCTGGTGACCCAGGGCGGCGAAGATGTCGAGCGCTTCTCGAGCCAGCCGCGTGGACTCCTCCCAGGCGTTGCGACGCCCGGCCAGGCCGGCGAGATCGGCCAGCGTCGTGCCCACACCCCATCGGTATCCGAGATCGCGGAAGTCCTCCAGGGCCTGGCGATAGAGGCGACCGGCCTCGTCGAGGTCGCCGCTCTCGGCCGCCACGTCGGCCTCGTGATTCAGTGCCCAGGCGGCGTCGCGGGACATCCCCCTGGCGGCGAACGTCTCACCGGCCTTGCGGTACATGCCTCTCGACTCGCTGTAGCTCCCCTCGTTCTTGAGCACCCAGGCCAGGTTGGACAGCGAGCGGGCATGTCCGACCCGATCGTCGAGCCGATCCCAGAGCTCGAGCGCCTCGGTGAAGGCGCGACGGGCTCGGCTGTAGTCGTAGGCGTTGGTCGAGGCCGCGATGCCGAGCGCGTTCAGCGTCACGGCTTGTCCCCGAAGGTCTCCCAGCCCGCGATGGAGCTCGAGTGCCGCTTCCTGGAGCGCGGTCGCCTTGTCGAGCCGGCCTCGTCCCGCGGCGAAGGCGGCGCCGGCGAAAAGGCCGCGAGCCCGGAGTAGGAGATCGTCGTGGGTCGAGTCGAGCTCGAGCAGGCGGGTGAAACGCGCCTGGCCCTCCACGGTGTTTCCCGTCCGGTCCCAGTAGTCGAAGATGCCGAGGGCCAGTCTGAGCCCCCATTCACCTCCGTCGTGGTCACAGAGCCAGTCCAGGGCGGCTCGCATGTTGTCGTGCTCGATGCGGAACCTCTCGAGCCAATCGCTCTGCGTCTGCTGAGCGAGCTCCACGCCACCTTCTTCCGCCAGAACCACGAAATAGGCGGCGTGTGCCTTGCCCAGCTTGTCGGTCTCGCCGTTCTGCTCGAGCTTCTCGACGGCGAACTCGCGGATCGTCTCGAGCAGGTCGAACCGGGACTCACCTTCGGGGCCTTCAACGCTCTGAACGAGGCTCTTCTCGACCAGCGATGTCACACCGTCGACGACGTCGATGTCGAGATCCCCGTAGCCATCGGTGACGGCTTCGGCGGCCTCGAGGGTGAAGCCGCCGACGAAGACCCCCAGCCTTCGCAGCAGGGTCTTCTCAGCGGGTTCGATCAGCTCGTAGCTCCAGTCGATCGTGGCGCGCAGGGTCTGTTGCCGTGCCGGGAGGTCGCGGGCGCCGGACGTGAGAAGGCTCTTCCTCGCCTCGAGCCTGGCGAGCATGGCGTGAGGTGTCAGCGTCCGAACGCGGGCCGCCGCCAGCTCGAGCGCCAGGGGGAGGCCATCGAGGCGGGCGCACAGCTCGACGACCGCCGAGGCGTTCTCGGAGGTCAGGGCGAAGGAGGATCGAGCGGCCCGCGCCCGTTCGGTGAACAGAGCGACAGCCGGGTACTTCTCCAGATCGCCCAAGCGCGGCAGCGACTTGCCGTGTGGGTAGGCCAGAGGCTCTACCGGAAAGTCGTACTCGCCGTAGACGCGCAGGATCTGACGACTCGTAACCAGGAGGCTCACGCTCTCCACCTTGGCCAGCAGCTCGCCCAGCTCACGGGCCGCCGTCACGATCTGTTCGAAGTTGTCGAGGACGATCAGCGTGGGTCCATCGGACCCCGCCAGACGACTACGAATCGCCTCGACGGGCTTGCGGTCGCCGGCGGCTCCGAGCTCCCCGGCGATCGTCGCCAGAACCAGCGCCGGATCTCTGATCGCGGCGAGCTCGACGAAGTGGACGCGGCCGCCGAAGGGCTCGATGAGGTCCCGCGCCGCCTCGATCGCCAGCCGGGTCTTGCCGCTGCCGCCGGGGCCGGTGAGGGTGACGAGCCGAACGCCTTCATCCGCCAGGAGCCGCCGAATGGCGTCGCGGTCCGACTCGCGACCGATCAGCTCCGTCCTCGGCCTGGGCAGGGTGTGAGACGGGCTCTCGCGCGAGCGGGGCCCCGCCAGAACCCGCCGCAACGCTTCCAACAGGGTCGTGGTTTCCGGCCATCGGTCGTCGGGTCGCCCGGCCAGACAGCGGGCGAGCACCTCACGCAGGGGCGCCGGGATTTCCTGCAACCGGTTGACGTCCGGAGATTCGTGTCGCACGGTCGCCATGAGGATGTCGCGAGCAGATCCGCCCTCGAAGAGCCGGGTGCCGGTGGCCATCTCGAACAGGATGGCCCCCAGCGCGAACTGATCGGTGCGCGAGTCGGTCGAGTCGCCGGCTGCCGCTTCCGGCGACATGTAGCCGGGAGTGCCCATGACCGTGCCGGCCCCGGTCAGGCGCGTCAGCGTCTTCTCTTCGAGGGTCGGCAGTGCCGCCGCGCCTTCCAGCTGGGCGAGTCCGAAGTCGACGATCCGAGCTTCGCCTTCGGCGTCGACGATGACGTTCTCCGGCTTGAGGTCGCGGTGAACGATACCCGCCTCGTGGGCCGCTGCGAGGGCGGCCGTGATCTGCTCGGCCCATGGAAGCGCTCGGTCGAGAGAGCAGCCCGAATCGAGCTTCTGCCGCAGCGTCTCCCCTTCGACCAGCTCCATGACGATGTAGGGCCGTCCGTCGTCCTCGCCGACGTCGTGGACGGTGACGATGTTTCGATGTCTGAGCGCCGCCGCCGTCCGGGCCTCACGCTCGAAGCGTGAGCGTCCCGATTCCGAGGCCAGGACCGAGGGATTCAGCAACTTGATCGCGACCTCCCGATCGAGGGCCGAGTCGCGAGCACGGTAGACATGGCCCATTCCGCCTTCACCGAGGGGTGCGACGATCTCGTAGCGACCCAGGTGAGCTCCGGGTGCGAGGTCGGTGCGGCGCTTCCGCGCCGCCTCTCCGGCGGCCTCGCCGATCGCCTGCTGGATGAGCTCGGTACCCTCATCGGAGGCGTCGAGCAGCGCCTCGATTCGCCGGCGCAGCTCCGGCTCGTCGTCGCAGGTCCGCTCGAGAAAGGCGTCCCGCTCTTCCGTGGGTAGAGCCAGGGCTGTCTCGAAGAGCAGCTGAAGGCGCTGCCAGTTGTCGGCGGACGAGGTCATGGCTCCGGGTCCCGTCTCTCGGGCGGCATCCGACTCATGTCGTCCGCCAGCCAGGCCTTGGCGAAGCGGAGCTCACGACTCACGGTCGCCGCGGAGACACCGAGGGCCTCGGCGATCTCGTCGTAGGTGAGACCACCGAAGAAGTGGAGCTCGATTGCGCGGCTCTTGCGAGGATCGCGCTCGCCCAGGCGCTCAAGCGACGCGTCGAGGGCCAGGACGTCGGGGGCCGCGTCGGTCGCACCGAGCTTCTCCTCCGAGAGTGTCACCCGCAGCCGGTCACCGCCACGCTTCAGAGCCCTTCTGGCTTTGGCGTGATCGACCAGCACTCTGCGCATCGTCCGGGCCGCAACGGCGAGGAAGTGGACACGATCGCTGTAGTCGACGGGAGTGCCGCCCATCAACCGCAGATACGCCTCGTTGACCAGCGCCGTCGGCTGCAGCGTGTGATCCCTGCGCTCACCCCGGAGGTAGCCGGCCGCAAGGCGGCGCAGCTGCGGGTAGACGACCTCCATCAGCTCGTCCATGGCCTCCTCCTCCCCACGGCGCCAGCGATGGAGGAGGTCGGTAACCCCCGTTCGACTCTCTGCATTCACGGAGTAAGCGGAGTCTAGCGCCCGATCCGGTCATTGGGAGATCGGGGGAGACCGGGGACACGATACGCATTTCTACTGTCAGCTAACTCCGGAATGAGTATCGTGCCCCTAGTTGTCCAGCCTGCCGACCCCGATTGCCGGCCTGAGGCAGCGCTCAGCCGGAGGTGTCGACCGGTCCCAGGTACTCGTCGAGCCAGTCGAGCACCGCGCGGATGACCTCGTTCGGCTTTGCCGGGACGTGGCCGCCTTCGAGGATGACGAGACGCTTGTGTTCGTCGGGGGTGCCGAGCATGTCGAACAACGGCCGGATATTGGTCTCGATCGGGGCCCCGAAGTCGTTTTCGCCGTTGATCATCAACGTCGGCACGCTCACGTGGGGTGCGTAGTTCTGAGGCACACCCATCGCCGGCCATCCCTCAGGTGCGTGCCAGGCGCCGCCCGCCAACAGGATGCTGGACGCGAACCGCGACTCGATCGCGGTCACGATCGGTCCCATGAAAGCGCCCCAGGAGAGACCGTAGAACGCCAGCTTGTCGGCCGCGATGTCGGCGCGGGTCTCGAGGTAGTCGAGCGTGCGCCGCAGGTCCTTCACCCGCTGGATCACCACCTCGCGCCAGTCGTTGGGGCCGCGCACCTCGACCTGGCGCCCGTAGGTTCCCTGATAGATCGGAAAGATGAGCGCCCGACCGCTCTTCGGGATGATGTAGCCCATCGGGAAGCTCGGCCTGTTGCTGTCGCGCAGGAAGATCGCGCTCGTCGGCGGCCAGTAGACCACCCCTTGATAGGGCGGCTCGCCGTCTTTCGGAAAGTACAGGTGAATCAGGAACCGCTCGTCCCCGTACGCCGAGTCGATCGAGACGACTTCGTGGCGCCAGGACTCCTCGACGGCGCTCGACACCTCCTCGACGCCGAGCTCGCGCTGGTCGTAGGCGAAGTTCTGGGGGATGTGCGCGAAGGTCTCATCGTCGAAGGGCACGTCCTGCCGATGGTCCCAGACCGGGTTCTCGACCGCCGCGAGCGACTCGGCGGTCAGCTCGGCATCGGTCTTGATTAGGCGGAATCCGTTGATCAACAGGCGATTGTCCGGCTCGGTCGCGTCGGCGTTGCGGTAGAGATAGTCGGGGTCCGACCAGGCGCCGCCCAGGATGTAGTGTCCGCTGCCCGTCCGGTTGAGGCACCACTCCCGCACGTTTCCGGCCATGTCATAGGTGCCGAACGGCCCCAGCCCATCGTAGGAGCCGACGGGAGCCGTGCCTTCGGTGTCGAAGTTGCTCCACCTCAGGATCTCGCTGAAGATCCCCTGCTGAGCCGCGTGACGCCAATGGAACACCGTTGGCAGGCTCTTGCCCGTCCAGGCCGCGTAGGCCCGGGCTTCGTACCAGGTCACACCGCCCACCGGCAGGTCGTCCTCGCCCTCGCCGTAGCCGCCCAGCGCCCAGCCGGCGGGACCCGGCCGGCCCGTCGTGTCGACGAAGGAGCTCCGGTCGGCCTCCGCGTCCCAGAAGCGATCCTCCCGGTAGCCCCCGGCATCGACGAACGCCTTGTACTCGCGATTGGTGACCTCGTGCTGGTCGATCCAGAACTCATCGAGCGGCACCGGTGGCGCGGTCCCGAACTCCGCGCTCCCGGCGGCGACGTAGACCATTCCCGGCGGGATCTCCTCTTCGCGGAACAGACGGAAGTTGACGGCGCCGCCGACCGGCGCGGCCTCGAGCGGGACGTAGCCCTCCTTCTCGATTCGGAAGCGGGTCGGTTGCGCCACGACCACCTCCTCGAGCGGTGTCTCGCCGACCCGAATCCACTTGCGGTCGGGGTAGTTGTAGCCCTTCACGAAGACCGTGGCACCGGCAGGCTCCGAACCGATGAACGTCGGGATGCCGACGCTGTACATGTACTCCTGCAGATAGGGGTCTTCGGGAATGATCGCCGAGGCCTCCCGCACCAGGCGCATCGCCGCGTCCTCGTCGCCTTCGCCGATCAGCCGCTCGATCTCTGGTAGCACTTCGTTGCGAGCCCAGGAGACCTTGGCACTCTTCTGCCCGAACCAGACGATGCCGGCGACGGCGAGCGCCACAGCGAGCCCGGCGGCGATGAGCACCGGCGGCCGGCGAAGGAGCGCGGCGAGGCCCGCCTCGGGTGTCTCGAGCCGGCGCTTGAGCTCGGCGAGCGCCTCGTGAAGCTCCTCTCCAGAGGCGAAGCGCTCGTCGGGCTCCTTGGTGAGGCATCGCCCGAGGATCTCCTCGAGCTCGCCCGGCACGCCCTGCCGGGCCTGCGCGACAGGTGTCGGGTCGCTCCTCAGGATGGCCGAGACCGTGTCGAGCTTCGATTCGCCGGCGAAGGGGCGCTCGCCGGCCAGCATCTCGTAGAGGAGCGCGCCGAAGGAGAAGACGTCCGAGCGCGCATCGACCGCCCGGCCCTGCACCTGCTCGGGGGACATGTACGCGAGCGTTCCCAGAATCTGCCCCTCCCGGGTGACGTAGGGCGAGCCCTCGAGGGTCATCGTCGGCAGCTCCGAGACGATCGGCTCGGGAAGCGCCTCGAACTCGGTCGCCGGAGCGGAATCCGGTGAAGGCCTCGGGGCGGCACGGTCGCCGAGGAGCTTCCCGAGCCCGAAGTCGAGGATCTTCGGCACGCCCGCGCCGGTCAGCACGACGTTGTCGGGCTTGAGATCGCGGTGCAGGACCCCCTCGCGGTGAGCTCGCGCCAGCCCGGCGCCGATCCCCTCGGCGATCTCGACCACCCGCTCGACCTCGAGCGGCTCGCTACTGATGAGCTCGCGAAGCGACTTGCCCCGCACGTACTCCATGACGATGTAGGTCGCCCCGCTCTCCTCGCCGACATCGTGGACGGTGGCGATGTTGGGGTGGTTGAGGGCCGCCGCCAGCACCGCCTCCTGCTGGAAGCGCAGCCGCCGCTCCTCGTCCGCCGTCAGCTCTGAGGTGAGGACCTTGATCGCCACCTGCCGATCGAGCCGCACATCGGTCGCCAAATGGACAGAACCCATCCCTCCCTGTCCGATCTTCCTCTCGACCCTGTAGTGGCCGAGTTCTTGTCCGGGGGTCGGTTCCACGTTGCTGCGTCCGGTCGGCTCTGGCGTTCGAGGGGTATCTTAGATCAAGAACCGCAGCACCCCTCGTGGGCCTGGAGATCGGGGACACGATACGCATTGCGTGCTGTCAGCTAACTTCGAAACGAGTCTCGTTTCGCCAATTGTCCGATTGTCCTCCGTGATGCGTGATTCGGCGGCCTCCGGATCCCCGCGTCCGAATCTATATACTGCTGCCGCTTCTGATACTCAACCGGTGGAGGTTTCCAAATGCGGAAGGTGATGACTGTCTTGGTGGCAAGTGTCCTGTGTCTTGTGACCGGAACCGTGGTCCTTGCGGACCATCACGAGGAGGGTGGAGGCGAGATGCCGCCGATGGGTCCTCCGGCCGAGATGCAGCAGCTCGAGGGCATGAACGGCGAGTACGACGTCAAGTTCTCCTACAGGTTGGACCCCTCGAGTGAGGAGTGGATGGAGACCGCGGCCACGGCGGTGGTCAGCACTGTGGTGGGCGGTGGCGCCCAGCAGATGATCTTCGAGGGCGAGATGATGGGGATGCCCTTCCAGGGGATGGGGCTCACCAGTTTCGACCGTGCCACAGGCAAGTGGCAGACCACCTGGGTCGACAGCATGGGTGCCAGGATCTCGATGTACACGGGGACATTCGAGGACGGCAAGATGGTCGTCGAGGGTGAGGACTTCGGGCCGGACGGCGGCACCTACCAGTCGCGCCTCACCTACTACAACATGAACGACGAAGGCTGGGACTGGACGTATGAGATGTCCATGGACGGCACGAACTACTTCGTCGGGGCGAAGGCGACCTACAGAAGGAAGTAGGGGTCGTCGACCCGGCGGCCGGTGCTGGTAGGGCTGGAGCCGCCCCCGCCGACAGAGGGAACCTCGGCCTTCCTTCGACCATACCGAGGTGGTCGCGAAGCTGGCGCGGCTCAGCGAACGCTCGCCCAGGAGCCCAGTCGCTCCAGGGTGTCGAGGGTCACTTCGTTCAGCTCCATCCGCCGCGCCTCGTCCTCACCGACCCAGCGGTACTCGGCGAACTCGTCGTTCAGCCGCAGCTCGTCCCGCGGGGCGGTGCAGTGGAAGATCAGGAAGATCATGTAGACCTGCCGGACGGTTCCGTCAGCGAAGGCCTTCTCGTGTAGACAGTCCTTGAAGAAGGCGGGCCGGACGTCTTCGACGTCCACGCCGATCTCCTCCTTCATCTCTCTCACCAGGGCCTGCTCCATGGTCTCGCCCGGCTCGAGGCCGCCCCCGGGAAAGCCCCATTGACCGGGGAACACACCGCGATCGGGGCTCATCCGGCAGAACAGGAGCTCACCCTTGCGATTCCAGACGAGTCCCACCGCGATCGTGCGGTGCAACGGGGTCTCTTGGCTCGGGTCGCTCATCGATGCGGCCTCGACGGTTGCCGGCCGGTCCCTGATCGCCCGGCCCGCATTGGCCTACCTGTGGTCGAAGAACGTCTTGGCGACGATCTTCCACCCATCCTCGAATCGGTACAACGAAAGGTAGTCGGTGAAGACCAGCTCGCCATCCCGATGAATCTCGACCTTGACGACCGCGGCGTCCCCGGTGACTTCGACGTCGACGATCTCTCCGCTCGCCACGAAGTCGAGGCTCGGCTCGTCCCTCTTCCAGCCCAGGATGCGCTCGATCCAGTCGTCCCGGCCGAGGCTGGAGAGCTCGTCGGCGCGGGAGATCAGCATGATGAACGACTCGTGGAAGCCGCTGCGCATCTTCTCGACGTCTCTCTCCAGGTGCACGCCTTCGATGTAAGCGGTGCGAACGACCGCTTCGATCTCGCTTCGTTCGTCGCCGCCGACGACCCCAGTCGTCGATGCGACACCGAACGCGATGAGCAGAGCCAGATTCTTCGGCCTCATTCAACAGATCCTCCCGAACTCGATCAGGGTATCGCGTTCGGCCAACGCTGATGTGGCGCCGAGGCTCGGGCCAGTCTGCCGACTCGTCGTCTCCACGCCTGTGTCTTTCTTGACCACGCCCTGTCGGCGAGCTACGCTCTTCCGGCTTTCCCAAGCAATCGAAAGGAGGCTGAGATGAGACGAGGAAGTCTCAGGGCCGTCGCCGTTGTTGGCGTCGTGACCCTGGCAATCGCGATGGGTGCCTTCGCGGCACGAAGCGCGACCACCGAGAGCGGCTGGGCGCTCAAGGGAACGTGGACGGATACCTGCAGCTGCAAGGTGTCGTGCCCGTGTTTCTTCGGTTCCGGGCCTACGGAGAAGTTCTGTGAGGGGTCGTCGCTGATCGAGATCGAGGAGGGCCACTACCAGGGAATCGAGCTCGATGGCATGGCGGTCGTCGTGAGCTACCGGTCCGGCAAGTGGACGAGGTTCTACGTTGCGGATACGGCGACGGCGGAGCAGGCCGATGCGATCGCTACGATGGTGCCGCTGGCGATTCCCTTCCTGGGCCGGGGAGCCGTCGAGTCGGTGGACGTCGTACCGGTCTCGGTGGAGCGCACGGAGGCGATGGTCAAGTTCGCTTCGCCCGAAAGCACCGTTCACATCGAGGTGGTGCTGGGTGCCAATGGGAAGCCCGTCAACCTCGAGAACCTGCCGGTGAAGGGACTGCCCTTCCCCGACGCTTCCGACCACGTGCAGTACAAGGCCGTCGTGTCGAAGCACCACTCGGAGAATCACCAGTTCGAGTGGGAGGGGCGGAACGGATTCGTCTCGAACCTGGAGCTCGAGGGCGATCAGTCCGAGGGCGGTTCCTGATGGACTGAATCGCTGCTACGGCACCGCGCCGCCACCATGGGACAGCCACCATGGGGCAGCCACTACGGGGCCGCGAGCACGGGGACAGGTACCAGTCAGCCGCTTTGTACCTGTCCCCCTCTTGCTCCCCTTTTGATTTATCCCTGGCCCTCCTGATGCCCGGTCGGGGTGTCGCGTTCCCCTGAGCCGAAGGGTGGCGCCGACTTCCCAGAATCAACTCCCACTTGCCACTCCGGGCGGGTTCTGTCACGGTCGAGATCATCTCAGCCAGGAGGGCGCCCCTGAGAAAGCTCCGCGTTGGAGTCATAGATCTTCTTTCGAAAGAACCGACGAAAGCCCTCTTTGCCCGCGTGATGCACGCGAACCTGGCCAGCATCATGCCCCAGGTCGCCGCGGTGTGGTGCGAGGAGGAAGGTCACGATGTGACCTTCATTTGCTACACCGGGCTCGAGAACCTGGTGGACGAACTGCCTCGAGAGGTGGACCTGGTCATCATCGGCGCGTTCACCCAGGCAGCCCAGCTCTCCTATGCGCTGAGCAACATCTTCCGGTCGCGCGGTGCCGTGACCGTCCTCGGTGGCCCCCACGCGCGGTGCTATCCCCAGGACGCTCAGAAGTACTTCGACTACGTGCTCGGCTTTACCGACAAGGCGGTCCTTCAGCAGGTCCTGGAGGAGTGCGCGCCGCACCGCCCCCTGGGGGTCCGCCTGGCCGCCTCCAAGCAGCCCCACAGTCTCCCCGGTGTGGAAGAACGTTGGAAGTTCATCGAGCCCACGCTCGAGAAAGCGCCCCTGCTCAAGATGGTTCCGATGATCGGAAGCCTGGGCTGTCCTTACACATGCAGCTTCTGTATCGACTCGGAGGTTCCCTACCAGCCCCTGGATTTCGAGACTCTCAAGAGCGATCTCCGGTTCCTGTTGACCAAGTTCAAGCGGCCCATGGTCGGCTGGCACGATCCGAACTTCGGAGTTCGATTCGACGACTACATGAATGCCATCGAGGAAGCGGTCCCCCCGGGCCGGATGGACTTCGTTGCGGAAAGCAGCCTGTCGCTTCTGTCAGAGCCGCACCTGAAGCGCCTGAAGAAGAACGGCTTCAGGGCCATGCTGCCCGGCATCGAGTCCTGGTACGACATGGGGAACAAGTCGAACACCGGTTCCTCCAGCGGACTCGACAAGGTCAAGCGGGTCAGTGATCACGTCAACATGATCCTCCGCTACCTCCCCTATGTGCAGACCAACTTCGTATTGGGGCTGGAGACGGATCGGGGAACCGAGCCCTTCGAGCTCACCAAGCGCTTCATCGACATGACTCCGGGAGCGTTCCCGGGCTACTCGCTGCTGTCGTCGTTCGGCGAGGCGGCGCCTCTCAACCTGGACTATCAACGTGAGAACCGGCTTCTCCCGTTTCCCCACCATTTCCTGGACAACAACCAGGCCATGAACGTGAGGCCCCGCAACTACAGCTGGACCGAGTTCTACGGGAACCTGGCCGACCTCACCAGGTACTCGTTCTCGCCAAGGTCCATTGCGAGACGTTTTCGAGCCAACCGCGAACCCCTCCCGAAGTTGATGAACGTGGTGCGGGCGATATCTTCGGAAGGATACGGACGAAGCCGGTATCACCGGATGATCCTGGATCGCTTGAACCACGACCCGCAATTCGCTCCGTTCTTCGAGGGCCGCTCGCGCAAGCTTCCCGACTTCTATGTGGATCGCGTGAAGCGTGACCTGGGTCCGTTCTGGGAATGGCTCCCGGAGGGTGGTCTGGAGCACAACCCCAACGCGTATCTGGAGTCCACCCAGACGCCGATCTCCATCGCCCAGGGATAGGGCCCTGTATTCGGCATCGCCGAGCTCGGCGCGACTGTTCGGAGCGGCTGCCCGACTAGGAGTCGGGGGTGGGTCTAGGGACTACCGGACGCCCGGACCCACGACTGGAAGGGCAGGCCGAGCGAGTGGTCCGCGGGCCGTTCTGTACACGAGCACTCTCCGCCGGCTCAGCCTCCATCAGATTGGACGGGTGAGCCTCGGCGCTTTTTCGGAATGTCCGCTCGATCTACGCCCGGTAGTGCGACGTGCGCATGAACACGTCCTCGCTGCCGTACTCGCCGTAGCGACCACCTGCGGGATCGACGCCGACCGAGCCGACGCCGACGATCTCGAGGGCGGTACCGGTCTCGACAAGCAGGGGAGTGCCGCTGTCGCAGGGGCCGCTGATTCCCTCGGCGGGGAGCGCGCCGTCGTCGGGTGGGTCGAGGCGGATGAAGAGGCGCGCCGGTTCGACTCCGGAGACGGTGTACCCGATTCCGCTGAAGACCACGCGAAGTTGCTCCCGGTGCGCTCCGGTCGCGACATGGGCCGCGGTCAGCACCCAGTCGGGCGCGATCAGAGCGCCTTCGCCGTCGGGCAGCACCTTGCCCACGGCCGCCACACGGAGCGCCTCGGCCCGGGTGGCGACGATGTCGACATCGTGACGGGAGACGATGGCGCCCGCCGCGGTCGCTGCGGCCAGGAGCGCGAGGTAGGCCGTGCCCCGCTTCACTATGGTTCGCTTTACCGTGGCCGGGTGGATGATCCTCATCGACGGATCGCCTCGGAGATCTTCATCGCGACGCTCTGGGCGATCGGCGGGTCCATGTTCGCGACCACGACGACCAGAAGACCCTCCTCGAGTGACACCAGCGCGTTGAGGCCGGGACCGGCTCCGCCGAGGGCCAGACCCGCGGTGTCCCAGGTGCCGGCGAGCCAATTGTGCTCCGCTTCGAGAATCTCCGCGTTCAGCATCGCGGCGTAGTAGCGATAGAGATCGCGCACCGTGGAGTAGCTCTTCCCCCAGGGGCCGCCCTTGGCCGGCTCGAGGTAGATGTTCTTGACCGGCTCCTCACGCTCGCCCTCGGGACTCCAGGTGGTGTACCCGACGGCGACGTCGGGCACGATGGCGTCGGTCTCGAAGAATCCGGAGTCGACCATTCCGGCCGGCCCGAAGATGTGCTCGACGACGTAGTCCGGATAGCGTTGCCCGGACACCGCCTCGATGATCGCCCCGAGGACGGTGTAGCCGAAGTTCGAGTAGGCCTCGCGCTCGCCCGGCTCGGAGAGGAGCGGTTTCGGACCCCAGATGGGAATGTAGTCCTCGACGTGGCGCAAGCTCCCCATCGGGGTCTGCCGCCACTCGTCGGTGAAGTAGTCCCCCAGCCCCGAGCGATGCTCGAGGAGCTGCTCGATGGTGACCTCGTCGCGCACCCGCGCGTTGGGGTACTCGGGCAGGTGCTTGCCGACCGTGTCGTCGAGAGAGAGCTTGCCCGTCGATTCGAGCTGCATGACGGAGGTGCGGGTGAAGTCCTTGGTGCAGGAACCGATGTCGAAGCGTGTGGAGAGCGTGTTGGCGACATCGAACTCACGGGACGCGAGGCCGTAAGCACCCTCGAAGTGGACGCTGTCGCGGTCGGCGACGAGCACGGCACCGGAGAAGATCCCCTCGCGGGCGAGCCCCTCGAGGTAGGCATCGATCGCCGGCTTGCGCTCGTCCCAGCCGCCGGGGAGCTCGAGCGGCGGTAGCCTCTCGTCGCCTCCCATTCCGTCTCCGGCGTCGAGACCGATCTGACGGATCTGATCGGGAGCGTCGTCGTAGAACTCGAAGATCAGTCGCACCCGCTCTTCGATGTTCTCGGCGCGCACGCCGACCTTCATCCGTCCGTGGCCGGTGAACATGATGGCGTAGATGTCGAGCTTTCCGAGATTCTCGACCATCCGTTCGAAGCCCTCCTGCCAGTCGGTGGCCTCCGAACGCTGGAAGTGCTTTGCGCGCAGCTCGGCCATGGCTTGGACGTCGGCGGCGTTGTGGGCGGCGATCCAGGCCTTGGCGATCCTCTCCTGCTCCTGCTCGGTATCGGCTCTCGAAGCGGGCGGTGCGGCGAGGACGAGGGCGAGCGCCAGCAGGATCACCACGGGACGGCGCGTTGGGAATGTCATTGGGAGTCTCCTTCGTTGTGAGTCGAACGATACGTCGGGTCGCCGGCGGATCGTGGTCCGGCCGGGAGCCGATGACGCAGGGTAGCCACGCGCTGTGAAGATCCGGTCAAGGCGATCTTCACGGGTCCTTCATGGCGCGCTGGTACGCTGACGGCGAGCTTGAGGCGCCCGCCGGAGGCCCATGGATCCCCGAGTCCTGATCATCGAAGACGACCGGCAGACCTCGTCGACGATCCGCCTCTACCTCGAGAACGATGGCTTCGAGGTGGTCGAATCGGCTGACGGCCGCCGCGGCCTCGAGCTGGCGCTCGAAGGGGCATTCGCACTGGTGGTGCTCGACCTCATGCTGCCCGGGCTCTCGGGCTCGCAGGTCTGCCGCGCCCTGCGCAAGCGAAGCAACGTTCCGGTGGTGATGCTGACGGCGCGCACCACGGAGGACGACCGCGTCGAAGGCCTGGAGCTCGGCGCCGACGACTACGTGTCCAAACCGTTCAGCCCGCGCGAGCTGGTGGCTCGCATCCGCGCCGTGCTGCGACGGGGCGAGCACCCCGAGCTGGGTGGTCGCGAGGTGTTGCGCTTCGAGGGCCTCGACATCGACCTGGCGCGGCGCTCGGTTCGCGTCGGCGGCAGGGAGGTCGGCCTGACACCAGCCGAGTTCAAGCTGCTTACGGCGCTCGCCCGCGCGCCCGGACGGGTGTTCAGCCGCGAGGCGCTGGCCGAGCGCGCTCTCGGCGAGGACTTCGAGGGCCTCGACCGGACGGTCGATGCGCACATCATGAACCTGCGCCGAAAGATCGAGCCGGACCGGCGCTCTCCGGTCTACGTCGAGACCGTTTTCGGCCAGGGTTACAGGTTCGGCGGGGTCCGCGCATGAGTCTCGGCCTGCGCTGGCGCCTGACGCTGTCGATCGTCCTCATCACGCTGGCGGCGTCGACCATCGTCGGCGTCGGGCTGGGGAGTTTCACCAGCAGGGAGTTCCGACAGTTTCTCGAAGTGGAGGAGGAAGCTTCGGTGCCTCTGCCGCCGACGGCGCCACTGGTCGAACGGCTTAGCGCCGGCGACGACGCGGGCGCTCGTCATGAGCTCGACTCGATCGGCGCCGCGACGGACGGCGGCCGTGTGCTCCTGTTCGCTCCCGAGGGCCACCTGATCGCCGACAGCGACCCGGGTGACGAGCCGACGCTCCACGACGACGGCCGGCTGGAGATCGTCGCCTGGCGAGAGCGGGATGGAATTCGCTACGAAGAGCGCCTGCAGATGCGTGGGGGCATTGAGCTCGTCGACGACGAGGGGATGCTGGGCACGCTCTTCGTCCTCCCGGCCAGGAACTCGGAGGAGCGCGAGGTCGAGATCTCGCCTGCCGCCGGCTTCACGCGGCGGATCGGCCGGGCGCATCTCCTGGGTGTGGCGATCGCGACCGGTCTCGCTCTGATCATCGCTCTGGTCCTGTCGGGTCGGATCGTCGGCCCGGTCGAGACCCTGACCCGTGCATCGCGGGATCTGGCGGGTGGCAACCTCGCCAAGCGCGTCGAGGTGACATCCGATGACGAGGTCGGCGAGCTCTCGGCCGCCTTCAACGCGATGGCGGAGTCCCTGGGACGTCAGGAGACGGTGCGCCGCGACATGGTCAGCGACATCGCGCACGAGCTGCGAACCCCGCTGACCCACCTGCGCTGCCAGCTCGAATCGGTTCAGGACGGACTGGTCACGCCCGACGAGGAGCTGGTCTCGGGACTCCACGAGGAGATCCTCCACCTCGGCCGACTGGTCGACGATCTCCAGGAGCTGGCATTGGCCGAGGCGGGTCGGCTGCCGCTGTTCCCGAGCGAAGCGGACCTGGCGGTGATCGCCCGGCAGGTCGTCGCCTCACTCCCGGTGGTCGAGGGCGGGCCCTCGGTCTCCCTCGAGGCCCGCGACGGCTTACCGCCGGCCCTCGTCGACGTCGACCGCTTCCGCCAGGTGATGCGCAATCTGCTCGAGAACGCGCTCCGTCACGGAGCGGCCGATGGCCGCATCGTCATTCGGCTCACCGAGGTTGCTGGAGAGGAAGGGAGAGTGCTGCGCTGTGAGGTCGAGGACGACGGCCCGGGTGTTGCGGCGGAGCACCTCGACCGCGTTTTCGATCGCTTCCATCGCACCGACCCGGCCCGCGGTCGCGCCACCGGTGGAGCCGGCCTGGGCCTGGCCATCGCGCGCCATTTGGTGCTCTCCTGGGAAGGAACGATCGGGGTCGAGAGCGAGCCCGGCGGTGGAGCGACCTTCTGGTTCACGGTTCCGGTCGCTTGAGAACCGTCGGGAACCAGGCGAGCCCAGCGGCGGAAGCCGGGTCGTGATCCCGATGCCGCTGGTACCACTCCCGCTGGGTGTCGACTCGGGAATAGGTATCCCTTCCCGAACAGGTCGCACTGCCACGAGACAGGACGCCCAGGACGCGCACCGAGCCATCCACGGTGCGGGCCATGACCGGACCTCCCGAGTCGCCATAGCAGGGGCGGTGGCCGCCGAGGATCTGGATCGTCAGGCTCTTGGCGTCGACCTCGACGATCTTCCCCTGGGCGAAGCGCCGCTTTCCCGCGCTACCCGAGTCCGTGAGTCCGTATCCGGCGGTCTCGATGCTCTCACCTGGCTCGGGACGGTCTGTATCCGGCCTTCCGAGATCGACAGCGGGTCGTATCGGCTCGACCTCGATGCCGAGCGCCGTTGCGTCGGCGGCGAGAGCGACCAACGCCAGATCCTCCGCCGGGTGTACCACGACCCTCGAGACCGGGACGCAGACAGCCCGATCGGATCTGGCGGGCTGGATGCAGAAGCGGTCTCCTGGAGCGACCCGGCAGTGAGCCGCGGTCAGTGCCCAGGTGCGATCGATCAGCACCCCGCTGCACGTCCCGAGGCGCCCCACCGCAGCCGAGTGGGCCGGCGAAAGCTCCAGCAGCCGCGATCGGTCGTCGCTGGGGAGGGCGGTCGAGCGTTCTGCGCCTCCGTGCTCGAGCCAACTGCCGTCCTCCCGCCAACTGTCGCCGCTGCCGATCGACACGGCCGCCAGGGCCAGCAAGGTGCCGGCGACGAGGACTGCTTCAGGGATTCGCGAGCGCATCCTCGGTCAGTACATCGAGCGCATGCCCAGCATCCAGTCACCCAGGGTCTTGGTGATGCGGGGGCCTTCCGACGAGTAGGTGCTGTTCTCGTTGCAGTTGGTCCAGCAGGTATTCCACACCGTGATGCCGAGGATGTAGGGGCCGTTCGAGCCGGCGCTGTAGGTGTAGTAGGGCCCTCCGCTGTGTCCCTGGTTGGTGTCGCAGCGGGTTCGCATGGTGCCGTTCCAGTTCTTGACCGGCCAGCCTGCATTCTTGTGGATGTACTCCGCTGGGCCACAGTTGCCCCAGGTCCCGTAGGCGTATGGCGCGGTGCAGTTCGGTGGCGGGAAGCTGCCGCCGCAGCTGGCGTACCCCTTGTTGAGGATGTAGAAGCTATTGAGCGTCGTTTCGGGGGCGTACCAGAAGCCCATCCATCCGGGATTCCCGTTCGGACTGTTCTTCCACGGATCGCTCTTCAGTACCAGCACGATCCAGTCGAAGGGGACGCAGTTGCTGGCCGTGTAGTTGTTGTGGCAGTCGTTCGAGAACCACTTGGTCGGATACCAGTAGGTGTAGAGCGTCGGGCTTCCATAAGGCGTCTCGCTGCCGTTGCGGCGCGGGGTGAACGTGGTGTTGAAGTTCAGGCTGGTGCTGCCGTTGCTGAAAAAGCAGTGGGCCGCTGTAAGGACGAGTCGCTCGTCGAAGAGGGTGCCCGTGCACCCTCCGCCAACCTGACCGATCCGTCGGAGGCTCCGGTTGTTGATCGCGTATCCGTCCTCGATGCCGTACCGGATCCGGTTGTCCACGGCGTTCGAGAGCCCTTTGGGGACCACTTCGGGGACCTCCTCGGGCTCACTGTCGTTGGGCTCGCGGCTGGCGTCCAGGCCTCCGAGTGGTCGCAGGTGCCGAGCCAGGCGCTCGAGGGCTTCGGTCTGGAAGGTGACCAGGTACTCGTGGCCGCTCTCCGAGTCGCCGGCAACGAGCGTGAACGACTGGTCGGACTCTTCGAGCTCGGCGAGTCGTGTCAAGAAGCGCTCCTCCTCGGGCGGTACGGGTCGTCCCGTTACATCGTAGGGCGGTTCCAGCGGCTCGATCCCGTCGTCTGGCGGAATCTCGCGCAGCTCTCGCCACGTCGGCCGCTCGACGCCGAGCTGGTCGAAGAGACCGAGATCGACGGACGGCTCGTAGGGTGGCGGCTCTTCGGTCGCGCAGCCGAGGAAGAGCGACACGAGAGCGAGGGTCGACAGCAGAGCGGTGACGAGACCTCGCGGAGATCGGGAATGGGTCGTTGAGTGATTCATGGCACCTCCCGGGGGGGCCGCCAGGGACTGCGGCCGGGTTGTCCGCCTGCTAGGGTTAGACTGGCTCGGCGCGGGACTTTCGCCAAGGGCCGCACGGGCCGCCGCCCAATGCCAGGTCTGACCGAATTCAATCCTGTGTCCCACATGGCCTGGTTGGTCGGCGGCGGGATCATGATCGTGCTGGGTATCGCGCTGCTGCTCGATGGGTACGACTGGGTCCGCGATCGGTTCCGGTCGAGGACGAGGGAGAGGGTCGACCTACGGAGCGATGGGGGGACTCCTGGCGTCTGCGCGAGCCCGAGTCCGCCGCTCGCGCTCGTCATGGGCGCCGAATTTTCTCGCGGTGGTACTGGCAGCGAACCGACAAGCCGGATCACTCGAACGCGACGCCGGAGCGTGAGAGTCGGGTCGACAACGGGATCACGCGCCGCTAGAGCGCCGGTCCGGAAGTTCACCGTTCGGGACTCATGGTGACTCGAGGCGCCGAGCGAGGCACAATGTCCGTCATGAATTGGCTCCGTCTGGTGTCGCACCGGTTCGTTCTTGCGGCCGCGATCACCGCCATTCTCTGCGTGCTGCCGGCTTGCGGTGGTGGTGGCGGCTCGACCCAGCCACCGCCGGCGTCGTCGATCACCTACACCGCGCTTGGGGCCTCGGTGACTTTCGGCATCGCCGCCGTGCCGCTCAGTGAGGGCTATGTACCGATGCTCGCCGAGCGGATGGGGCAGGTGCGCTCCAACGTCCGGTTGAACAACCTCGGGATCAACGGCGCGAGGATCGAAGATCTGATCAGTTCGGAGCTCGCCGCCGCGATCGCTACGGATCCCGACGTCGTCACGGTGATGACGGGCTCGAACGACATCATCGGCGGCCAGAACGTCGCCTCTTTCGGGTCTCAGCTCGACTCGTTGCTCGCGGAGCTCCGGGACGAGACGGAAGCCCTCGTCTTCGTCGGCGACATCCCGGATCTCACCGCCGCCCCCCGCTTCCGTCTGAAGCCTGACCCGGACGTCACCCGGCAGCGCATCAGCTCCTTCAACGCTCGAATCCGTCAGTCGGTGCAGGCCAACGGAGCGATCCTGGTTCGGGTGAGCGATCTCGTCATCGACGACTCGATCTTCGCCATCGATGGGTTCCATCCCAACAACAAGGGCCACCGGCGCTTCACCGATCTCCTCTGGGGCGTGATCGCGCCGCGGCTCTAGTCGGCTCGCCAGCTGTCCGTCGGGCTCGCTCCGGGCTAGTTCCGGCGCTCGATCCACGGGGCCAGATAGTTCGGCCCGTCCATCCAGTTCTCGCGCAGTGCGGCGCAGGCCCGGGCGAGATCGCCACTCCCGGAGCCAGGGTCGGGAGCTCGTGCTTGCTGACTGACAGAGGCGGTCGACATCGCGTGGACCGCTCGCGGCGGGAAGGCCTGGCGGCGAGAGTTCAATCGCGCCAGTTGTCGAGAGCGATCACGCTGACCAGCGCCGTTGCGCAGTGCGTCTCCCCGTCGCCGGCCGATGCGTAGACGTCGGCGCGACAGATCTTCAAGGTCCGACCGTTCTTGATGACCTCGGCGCGAGCCTCGAGTCGCTCACCACGAGCGCCGTTGATCAGGTTGATCTTGAACTCGACCGAGAGCGGCTGTTCGGTGTCGTCCATCAATGAGAACGCGGCGAATCCGGCGGCATTGTCGGCCAGCGTGGCGACGACACCGCCGTGAAAGAAGCCGTGCTGCTGCCCCAGTTCCGGGCGGTGCGGCAGCGAGATCTCCACGTACCCCGGCTCCACGGCACCCAGACGAGCGCCCAGGAAGCCCATGAAGGCCTGGTCGGTGAAGCTCCGGTGGACTCGATCGACGAAGTCGCTGGCCGGGGTCTCGAAGGCTGTGCGACTCACGGCGTGGATTGTAGCGCTCCGGACTGCGCGAGCCTGGAACAGCTACCGTCTAGAGGGAAACCACGCTCTGAAGATACGTCCAGCGTCCGCCCGTTACCTGGCAATCGAGTAGGTCGAGCACGACGTGGATGCAGAGTCCCAGACCGACGAGACGGGCGCGGCGCGGGACGAGCAGAGCGACGTAGATGGCGATCGGCAGCCAGGTGTGGAGCGGGTGGAAGCCGATGCTGCAACGGCTTGGATCGTAGATCGGGTCGGCCAACAGGTGGTCGAGGTCGATGAGCATCCCCGCCATCATCACCAGGAAGGCTCTCTTCCAGTCGCTACGGTAGAAGGCCGCCGCGACCGCCAGTGGAACCAGACCGTGAAGCACGAGATGGGCCATGCGAGCGGCAGTCTCGCATACCGTTCGAGATCCCTCCGCAGTCTCCGATGGGCGAGGCGAAGCTGATGATCGCGACCGAGGTCCATGCCTGGATCGATCTGCGCGCCGCTCCCGATCTCGAGGGAGCCGTGTCCGCCGAGGTCCGCAGCAGCACCGGGCGCCGGCTCGTCGGTCGCGTCCAGAGCGTCGGAGCCGAGCGACTGCAGATGCCGAAGTCGCTGTGGGCGCGTGCGGACGCTCCGGAGTGGGGCTACCTGATCCGCGTCGAGGTGGCCGCGGGAGAACTGGCCCCCGGTGAGCCGGTCTTCGTCGGCCTGCATCCGGGATAGCCGGCTCCGGCTGACTGCTGCGCTTCGACGTCCGTCAGTCGCTTCGGCCGGGCGGGTCCAGACGACGAACGAAGAGATCGGCGAGTCGGGCGGCGAGGGTGTACACATTCCCGGCCCCCGACACGTTGCTCGACACCGCGATGGCGATGCGGTGCTCGGGAACCGTGAGGAGCGACATGGTTCCACCGGCCACCTGCCCGCCGACGGTCGAGACCCCGAGGAAACTCCCCAGGACCGCCTCTCCGAGACCCTGTCCGGCGACCCTCGTCTCCGTCGCGTCGGGACCCATCGGGACGCTCTCCACGGTCCAGCCGAGAGCCTGCCCCGTCGGCTCCCCGGAGTCGAGTCGCACCGGGCTCTGGAGCTCGTCCACGGTCGTCGGTGAAAGCAGGCTCGCGTCCATCATGGCGGCGCCGAAGCGCGCCAGGTCGGAGGGTGTCGAGAGGAAACCGACGGCGGGCAGGTGGCAGGAGAGATCCACCTCGGGCGCGTCCTGCAGGCCGTACCAGGGGTCGAGCATGAAGCGGGGATAGTAGAGGTGGGCGCGTGGGGCCTCGGCGCGGGTGGCCTCAGCGTGGGCGGCGATGTCGGTAACGGTGTCGTCCATCCCCAGCGGTTCGAGAATCTCCCGTCGCAGGAAGCCGAGATAGGGCTCACCGGCAGTCGCGGAGACCACGGCGGCGACCAGCGACCAGCCGTAGGTGGAGTAGTGGTATTCGGTTCGGGGGCGTGCTCGCAGCGGTTCTTCGGCGAACAGCTCCAGGCGTTCGGCATCATCCGCGCAGACGCCCCGAAAGATCCCTCCTTCACCGCGGTGAGCTCGGATTCCGGCGGTGTGGGCCATGAGCTGCCGCGTCGTGAAGGGCCACTCCTTCTGCGGAAAGTCGGCTAGGTAGTGTCGAACCGGCTCGTCCAGGTCGAGGTGGCCGCGATCGACCAGCAGCCCGACCGCGGCAGCGGTGAGGGTTGCCGAGACGCCTCCGATGCGGAACAGGGTGGCTGGCGTGACCGGTATCCCGCTCTCGAGCTCCGCCCAGCCGAACCCTTCGGCCCAGACGATCTCTCCGTCCACCGCGACCGCCAGGGACAGGCCTGGCAGCTTCTCGTCGGCGGTGAGTGCGCGGGCGAGGGAGCGCCCCGTCTCGATCGTCTCCCCGTAGGCGGCCGACGGTGACTCGAGCTCACGCGACGGCAGCGCCTCGGGATCGAGCTCGGGCGGGACCCCGCTCCAGATCGAGGCCGCAACCACGGCGAGCAGCAGTAGCGGCACGGCGCCCACCGCTACGGCCAACCATGCGAGGGGATTCCTCACAGCTCCACGTCCTCGGAGATGCTTTGCATTGCAAAGTTGATGCTAGTCGGAGGCGACGGCAGCCGCAAGCGCACCCCCTACGGGGCGTCTTCGCGCTCATCGGGCATGTTCGCTCAGGCGAGGAGTGAGCTCGGGTGTCGGCGGACGCAGGGCAGCGACGCGTCAGCATTCGGCCGGCCTTGTAACCTCCGACCGCTCCGAGCGATCTGACGTTGAACCTCTTCCCCGCGGGAGACCGCCTTCTCGGCTGGGCGTCGACCTCCTTCTACGACGGCGAGCGGTTCCACCAGCTCCCGGCGCCGCTTCGGCTCCAGCGGCGGCGCTAGTCCCGGCCGATCAGGGTGAGCTGACGCACCCCTCGCCGAGATACTCGCCGACCTCGACGAGCTCGACCTGCGGGCTGGCTTGGACGGCGTGGCGGAGGATTGGGACGTGTCCCGCTCCGATGATCACCAGGAGTCTGTCCTCCGGACTCTCGATGGCGCGCAGGAGGTTGGCGAAGATGCGCAGATTGCGGTTGTACCAGGCGGTCTTGACGTCGACGCCCGGATACTCGTCGCCCCGGCCGACCTTGAAGGTCCCGAGAAGGTAGTGACCGTGGCTCTCGAGAAGGAGATCCTCGCGGTTGATCTCGAGCAGGTGCTCGCGCAGCGTGCGCTCCATCTTGGCGCGGTCGTCGACGGCGTAGGTCGCCTGGTAGTACTCCTCCCAGGGACCCTCGGATTCGATCAGCTCCGCCGCCTGACCGTTGGCTATCGCCCACTCTTCGGGATCGACGAAGGGCTCGTACCAGCGTCCCTTGGCGTCGATGGTCTCGACGCCATCGAGATCGTGCTGGGCCGCGAACCGGAATCCGAGCTGATAGATCTCGTTGGCCGGCAGGTCGAAGCTCCCGGCTCGATAGGCGACGAACTGGTCGCGTAGCTTGTCGCGGTACTCGGCAGTGGCCTCGACGCCGACCTTCGTCGGCCCGAATGCGCCGAGGCAGCGCACGATCTCCTCCACCTGTGCCTGACGCGAGGCGGAGAGGACATCGACGTCGTGCTTCGGCTTGTAGTCGTCGAGGCCGCCGTCCCGGAAGTGGAACATCCCGAGGAGGAGGATCTTCGCCGGCGGTGCCGGGGGTTGGGCCGCCGCGAGCGACTCGGCGGCTCGGGCGCCGGCCGGGAGAAGGAGAAACAGGCAGAGCGCGCAGATGGGGAGGCGATTGGGTAGGTCGGTGTTCATGGTCGGTCTCCGTATCGTCTTCAGTTGTTTTCGAGAGGCAGGGCGGTCAGCAGAACGACGAAGATCTTCTTCTCCCCCCTGCCGCGGGAGCTACCGGCGACGATGGTCTCCCCGGCATTGACCGTGACGACGCTCGACAGCACGGTCGGACCGTCGCTGTCGTCGGGCTCCTCGAGCAGGTCGACCTCGAGCTCGAGCGTAATCTCCGGGATTCGATGTCGCGTCCGCACCGACGAGACAGCCAGATCGACGTCGTAGAGCGATCCGTCCCGATCGACCATTCGCAGCGAGCCGCGGTCGGCCATCCGGATCACGCCGATGTCCTCCACGCGCAGCTCGGTGATGCCGAGCATCTCTTCGACGCCCTCCACGGCGCGGGCGATCTCCGGCGGATCGGCGTCACTCCCCGGCTCGGGGGCCCCTCGGCGCAGGAGCGCGATGCGGAAGCCGAAGGCTGCCGGCAGAGCCAGATCCTCGCGCGACAGCATCTCGCGAATCGCCGCGTGCACCTTTTCCGGCCCGAAGACCACGACTTCGCCGGGGTTCGAGGACTGAACCATGCAACGGCGGCTTGCGGCGACGTCATCGCAGATCTTCTGCATCTCGACGGCGGCGAGACGGTGGTCGAGGGTCGACAGCCGATAGCTCTGGCCGGTCGAATCGGCGCGCGAAGGCATCGCGGCGAGGGCGAGAAGGGCGAAGAACAGCAGCAGGCGCGCGGGCTGTAGGCACTCGGGCAGTCTCTTTTTCATGGGGTCGTGCTCCAGTAGATGCGGGTTCCGTTCGAGGCCACCAGGACAGTGCGGAGCGTTTCGGCACTCGCGGGCGGCTCGGTTCGGGTCTTCGAGGTCGTCGCGGTCGTCGCGGCAACGGTGGGGCTCTGGTTCAGCGGCTGCCGGACGGCGCCACCGCGCAGTGTCAGGACGATCGCGAGGGCGGCGAGGGCCAGCCCTGCGGCCCAGGCGAGCCGCGACCACGGCAGAGAGCGCGAGGTCTCGGCCCGCCGACGCTCGAGGGCGGAGACGCGGGCTGCCCGCAGGTGACGGTCGGCCTCCTCTTCGGAGACGTTGGACGCGGGGTCCCATCGGACCAGCCGCTCTCGCAGGTCGTCGTGCTCAGACATCGTCTGACTCCTTTGGTGATCTCGAGGCGTGCGACAGCGCCTGGCGGATCGCCTTCTTCGCCTGGGCGAGGTGCCAGCGGACGGTCATCGGACGGACTCCGAAGGTCTCGGCCAGGGTGTCGATCGATTCACCCTCGAGCTCGTGCTGTACCAGTAGAGCGCGGCGCCGGGGCGGTAGCAGGGCGAGGGCTCGACCTAGGGCCTCCGAGGTGATGGCCCGATCCTCCGGGTCGACCGCGGTCCCGATGGCGACGGCCTCACCGGCGTGACGCATCGCCGCCTGTCGCACCTTCGTCCGTCGGTGGCGATCGCGACACAGGTTGACCAGGGTCTGGAACAGCCAGGCACGCGCCGCCGGCAGCTCTTCGGGAAGGCCCTTGCGCAGAGCGCGCAGAAAGCTCTCCTGAACCAGGTCGGCGGCCAGTTCCGCGTTTCCGGTCATTCGCATCGCCAATCGCCAAAGGGGCTGCCGGGCCACCTCGAAGAGCTGCTCGAAGCGCTCCTCGTTGCGCGTCGTCTCTCGGGTCAGGAGGCGCGGCATCGGTTCGAGGTTGGAGAAGGCGTCCATTCGAAGAGGGTCATCGTCCGATTTCAGGACACCCTCGATCGGGTGTACTGACTGTAGAACGGATGAGCCCTGCCTTTTTTTGGCGCCCTCCCGTGGCGCCTTGCTTCCGCCGCCTCGGGGATAGACTGCGGCCAAGCCAAGGAGGGAGAGCAATGGATAACCTGGCGCTGCGTTTCGTCCGCTGGGGAACGGGACTTCTCGTTCTCGGTCTGACCACCGGCTACGGTCCACTGGGCCACTACCTGATGGGCGGGGCGATCCCTTCCTGTCCGGCGGCGCCGGTTCACGGGCACACGATTCTTCTCGGATGGGTCGGCATGACGATCTTCGGCCTCGTGTACCGGGTGCTGCCCCACTGGGCGAACGATCGACCGCCTGCCGTCGGGGTGGCCCGGGTCCACTTCTATCTGGCGATCGTGGGGACGCTCGGCGCCTGGGCCAACGGGACCTTCGGCTACGGGTTGCTCGGGCTCGTCAGTCCGGGCTTCTACTACTCTCCGGACATGCCGGCTCTTCAGGTCTGGTTCGGCATCAGCGGTCTGTTCTTGAGCGTCTACGGACTGGGTTGTCTGTTGTTCCTGTGGGTCGTGCTTCGCTCGACAGGCTACGAGCTCGATGGTGGCGCGCCGACGACCGACAGCCTGGAGGCGGCGTGAGACTCCTTCTCTTCAGCGATCTCCATCGCGACCTGCGGGCCGCGGCGAGCCTGGTGGAGCGCTCCACCTCGGCCGACGTGGCGGTCTGTGCGGGCGACCTGGCGACGATGCACCAGGGGCTCGACGAGATCGTCGCCGTGCTTCGGGCGATGGCCTGTCCGACGGTCCTGGTTCCGGGCAACGGGGAGACGTTCGACGAGCTTCGCGATGCCTGCTCGGCGTGGGCCGAGGCCCACGTGCTCCATGGCACCGGGGCGCACATCGCCGGACAGGCGTTCTTCGGCCTCGGTGGTGGGGTGCCGGTGACGCCGTTCGGCTCCTGGAGCTTCGATTTCACCGAAGACGAGGCGGAGGAGCTTCTCGCCGACTGTCCAAGCGGAGCGGTGCTCGTTTCACACTCGCCGCCGCACGGCGCCGTCGATCGCGACTCGCGAGGTGAGAGCCTGGGTAGTGTCGCAGTGCGCCAGACCATCGACGCCACGGAGCCGAGACTCGTCGTCTGCGGACACATCCACGCGTGCGCCGGACAGCGGGAGGCGCTCGGCGCGACCACCGTCGTCAACGCCGGACCGGAGGGTCTGCTGTTCGAGCTCGAGGTCGGGGGGTGAGGCTGGCCGCGAAACAGTGGCCTCCACCTGGCGTTCAGTAGGTAGCGTTCAGTAGGTAGGCGTTCAACAAGTCGAGAGGTTCGACGCCGAAACGGAGTTGGAGGAGGATGAGAGTCGCATCCGGGCGGCGAGGCCTGGCCTTGCTCGCCACCATCGTGGCGCTGGCCGCCGTGCCGGCGATCGCACAGGAGAACCCTGGCTCTGCGGAAGTGCCGCTGCTCGTTCTGCTCTCGGACACGGGCGAGGAGCGCGATGGCCTGCCGGTCCTCGCCGTCGCGTCGGGAGCCGAGGAGACGTATGCGCGTCTCAACCGGGGATTGCCGGGGGAGCTCTTCCGCGTCTACCGGTGGATTCAGATCTATCGACAGTCCCTGGAGGACGGGCTCGAGGTGGAGCCGGCCTACGTGCTCCTCTCCGAGCGTCAGGGCGGCTACGCCCGCGAGGGATTCGTGCTCGGCGAGATCGAGAAGCCGACCGCCGGCTACGTCGACGTCCACAAGGACTGGCCCGTAGCGGGCAAGTTCGGCGCCCTCGACCAGATCGTTCCGCACGAGCTCGCCCACGTCATCCGTCGTCAGCTCGTCGGCCCGCTGGCCGACGGTAGCGCCAATCAGGTCCACGCGCTGGGTCTGAGGACCGATCCGGTGACGGCTTTCAACGAGGGGTTCGCCGAGCACCTGCAGCCGATGGCGATCGACCATCCCGACGCCGATCCGGCGACGCGTTCGCTCGCCGCCGACGGCGAGGCCTACGAGCGCGTGTCGGCCCGATTGGAGGCCTACCGTCGCGAGGTCGCCGCCAGGCTCGCTGTGGCGCCACGCCTGCGGATGGGCTTTCTCGCCTGGTACAGCAACGACGAGGACGTGCTGCGCTACGCGGCCGTCAAGGAGAACGCATTCGCTCGCGAGTCCGACGTGCCGGAGCGGCTGCTAGGCCGGAGTGATCTCTATGACGCCTATCTGCTCGAGAACATCCTCCCGGGTGCTCCGAACGGTGCCGCGAAGACCGTACCTCGCCTGCTATCGAGCGAAGCGGTCGTCGCCACACTCTTCTACCGCTGGGCCAACCACGAGGGGATCCGAACGGCCTATCGGAGCGATGACTTCTACGCCGACTTCGGTGCGCGTCGCGACGAGGTCTCGCCGCTCGCGAACGCATACCTGAAGCTCTTCGCCGTCTTTCACTCCGCCGGGCCGCAGGGGGCCCTCGACGTCGTCGAGGCCTACAAGCTCCGCTTCCCCGAGGAGGCGGCGCTGGTCGATGCCCTCGTGTCGGAGGTCTTTCTGGGCCAGAAGGTCGAGCCGACACCGGAGCTCTGGCTGGCCAACAAAGCGCTCCAGACCGGTACGACACTCTTCGATCAGTACCGGGGCCTGCCGCGAACCCATACCTTCGACCTCAACGGTGCCTCGCTGGTCGATCTGATGAGCGTTCCGGGGCTCGATCTGACCCGGGCGCGGGCGATTCAGGCGGCTGTACCCTTCCGTGGCGTCGAGGAGCTCGCGAGCGTTCCGGGAGTCGACGAGACCGTCCTCGTGAGGTTCCGCGCGATGGAAGAGGCCATGGAGACGCTGCGGGCCGAGGCCGAGGAGGAGTCGGTCGAGGACGTCATCTCGATCCAGACGATCATCCTGCCCTACGCCTGGCGTGCAACGGCGGTCCTCGTCGGCGCGACGGTGCTGGGCGCTTTGATCTTTCACCGTATGCGATCCCGGGACACGACGTGGCGGCCGGGCAGGCTGCGTCCCGCCCTCGCCGGACTGGGTGCGGCGATCGTGTCGCTCGGCTTCGGCTGGGCTCTCGGCGGATTGGCCTCGCTGGCCGCGGTCGGTGCCCTCTTCGCGCTGCCCGCCGCTCTCTGGCGGCTGTGGCGGACCCGCCAGCGAGCGTCAGCGGTGAACGCTTTCGTCGCCTGGATCGCCGCGGCGCTCCCGGCTGTCGTTCTGATCACGCCCTGGTTCTAGCCGGCGGAGTCTCGGCATCGAGCGGGCGGCGTAGTACGATCGATCCGCCCGATGCGCAAGACCCGGATCCCCGTCGCGTTGATCGCGGTCCTCGCCGCTCTGCCGGTCATGGTTCTGGCGGACGTGGTCTACCTCAACAGTGGCGGCAAGCTCGAGGGACGGATCGTCTCCCAGACCGAAACCTCGATCGAGGTCGACGTGGGAGCGGGGACGCTGTCGTTCCCGATGTCCGCCGTCGAGCGGATCGAACAGGGGCGCTCACCGCTCGACGACTACGACGAGCGGGCGTCCGCGCTGGCGCCGGACGACCTGAACGGCTGGCTGGAGCTGGCCCGTTGGGCCTCGAGTGAGGGTCTCGGGACGCAGTCGTACCGCGCCTACGAGAGGGTTCTCGAGCTCGACCCGACCAACGCCGAGGCGAACCGGGCCCTGGGGCGTGTCGAGGTCGACGGCCGGTGGGTCTCCAAGGAGGAGGCCTACCGCGCGCGCGGCTACGTCAACTTCGAGGGCCAGTGGATGACGCCCGCGGAGCAGGAGGCGATCGTGCGAAGCCGCGAGGCCGACCGAGCGGCCGAGGAGGCGAGGGCGCAGACCGCCGAGGCGATCGCCCGGCAGGCCGACGCCCGTGCCCGGGAGGCCGAGGCGGAAGCCCAGCAGCAGAGCTATCAGAACCCGCTCTACTGGGGCACCTGGGGACCGGGTCCCGCGGTGTGGCATCGCAATCCGCTCGACAATCCGCGACCGCAACCGCTGGATCGACCGGGGAGAAACCCATGAGCCGTTGGTGTGGGATCGTCTGCCTCCTGTTGATTCCGCTGATCGCCGTTGCCTGCGGTGGCGGTGACACCACGAGCACGGCGAGCGATGCAGAGCCGACGCTCGATTCTCTCGTCGCCAGGTATGTCGAAGCGCGCGGAGGAGCGGAGCGACTGGCGTCGATCGAGACGCTCAGGATGACCGGGCGAGCGACGGCGGGACCGGGCCGAGAAGCCGAGGTGTCGCGCGAGGTGAGGCCTCCGGGACGAATACGCACGGAGTTCGCCTTCCAGGGCGTGACGTCGGTCTACGCCTGCGACGGCTCCGAATGCTGGTACGTCGATCCGATGCAGAACGTCTTCGAGGCCGAGCTCATGTCGGCCGACGAGACCGCGGTGGCAATGGAGGAGGCCGACGTGCTGGCTGCGGTCGACTGGAAGGAGAAAGGCCACCAGGTCGAGTTGCTCGGCCTGGAAGAGATCGACGGGCGGGGCGCGTACAAGTTCAACGTCGTCCTCAGCAACGGCCCGTCGCGGACGGTCTGGTTGGACGCCGAGACCGCGTTGGTGGTGCGCCGTGAGATGTACCGCGCGCGAGGTGGGCGAACGGTCGAGGTGCGGACCGACTACGGCGACTTCCGTGAGGTCGAGGGCCTGGTCTTCCCCCACTCGATTCGCACCGGTGCGGTCGACAGCGAGGACGTTCTCGAAGTGACCGTCGAGCGGATCGAGATCAACGCGCCGCTCGACGACTCGCGGTTCGCCATGCCCCGGAACTGAAGCCCCCGGAACTGAGAAGCCGGAACTGAGCCCCCGGTACTCCTGAGCCCCGGCGCTCGACGCGCGGCCGGCTCAGTCGCCCGCCGCCGACCCGTTGAAGGCCCGCGGATCCGGAGCCGCCAGGCGCCGACCGCTCTCCGGATCGATGCGAATGCAGTGGGCCCGCCCCTGGGCGGAGCTCCTCTCCTCGAGCGCGTGGCCCCGAGCCTCGAGCAGGGCGAGGGTGTCCGGCGACAGTCCCCAGCGCTCGTATCGGAGCTCGTCGGGAAGCCACTGGTGATGCACTCTCGCGGCGGCCACCGCCTCGGCGATGTTCATCTCGTGGTCGATCACGTTCAGGAGGACCTGGAGCACCGTGTTGATGATGGTTCGACCTCCGGGGCTGCCGACCAGAAGGTAGGGCTTTCCATCGAGGGAGACGATGGTCGGTGTCATCGACGAGAGCATCCGCTTCCGCGGCGCGATCAGGTTGGGGGCGGTGCCGATGCGGCCGCGCTCGGAGGTCTCGCCCGGGACGGCGTTGAAGTCCCCCATCTCGTTGTTGAGCAGAAAGCCCGCCCCCTCGACGACCATTCGCGAGCCGTAGCCGAACTCGAGCGTGTAGGTCAGCGACACGGCGCTGCCCTCGGCGTCGACCACCGAGAAATGGGTCGTCTCCTCGCTCTCCGGGCCGAGGTAGGCCCCCGACAGCTCGTCGACCGAGCTCGGAGACGCCGTTTTCGGATCGATGCTCTCTCGAAGCCGCGCCGCGTGCTCCTTGGAGAGGAGCCTCGTCAGGGGCATCTCCGGGTTGAACTCGGGATCGCCGAGGTGCTCCGCCCGGTCGGCGAAGGCCCGCCGCATCGTCTCCACCAGAAGGTGGAGGTAGTCGGCGCTGTTGTGCCCCAGCGCGGCGAGGTCGAACCCCTCGAGAACGTTGAGCATCTCGACGAGAGCGACACCCCCGCTCGACGGGGGGCCCATGCTGTAGACGTCGTAACCCCGGTAGGTACCGTGGATCGGAGCGATCTCCTTGGCCTGGTAACGGGCCAGATCCTCTTCGGTGACGAGGCCTCCCTGGTTGCGCATGTATTCAGCCAGGAGGCGAGCCGTCTCGCCGCCGTAGAAGCCGTCGTGCCCGTCGTCTCGGATGCGCTCGAGGG
This sequence comes from Candidatus Multivoradales bacterium, assembly GCA_965223875.1. Lineage (GTDB taxonomy): Bacteria > Acidobacteriota > Thermoanaerobaculia > Multivoradales > JAHEKO01 > CBDCXS01. Next base: position 3,401,907 of record OZ245024.1, read on the forward strand.
TTCGCGCCAGGTCCGGCTGCCTGAGGAGGTCGCCAGGCTCGGGCACCTGACCATCGTCGAGGAAGACGCGGCGCGTCTCGGCGTACCAGGCGTTGTCGTCGGTCGCGAGCTTCTCGAGAAACGGCATCAGCGCCCAGGAGACCGGGAAACCCTCACGGGCGAGATTGATGGCGGGCTGGACGAGACGGGACCACTCGACGCTGCCCCGATTCCGATGCGCGAGCCAGAGCCCCGCCACGGTCCCGGGAACGCCGACCGCCAGCGGACCGAGGTGGTTCGCTTTGTCGCGCACCGCCCCGTCCTCGTCGAGGTACATCGACTCGCTGGCCGCGAGCGGTGCTCTCTCGCGGAAGTCGAACGAGGTCACCGCCCCGTCCACACCGTGGTAGAGGAGAAACCCACCGCCGCCGATGTTGCCGGCCGCCGGATGGACCACGGCGAGAGCGAACGCCGTGGCGATGGCCGCGTCGACAGCGTTGCCTCCTTCGGCCAGGACGTCCCTACCCACGGCGGAGGCGAGAGGGTGATCGCTCACCACGACTCCGGCGGTCGCCGGCCGGGGTCGCCTCGTCTGCGCCCCGGAGACCTCGGGGATCACCAGTAGGAGAGCCGCCAGGGTCGCGGCGCTCCAGAGGCGAGACGGTGTCATTCGCCTGGCTCCGGCTCGCCGGACCCCAGGCCACTCGGCACGACGGGAAGCGCCAGGTACGAGGCGCGCTCTCGATCGTGGTGGACGGCCTGGTCGGCCACCTGCCAGGTCGTGCCGGTGGCCGGATGCTCGCCGGTATTGAGATTGCGGTCGTACCAGGGGAAGTTGCTCGACGAGATCTCGAGACGAATCCGGTGTCCGACCTGGAAGGTGTTGGCGGTTCCCGACAGGCCGATCTCTATCTCATAGATCTCGCCGGGGGTGGCCAACTCGGCCCGCTCGAAGGTGCTGCGGTAGCGTAGCCTCAGGATCCCGTCGGCGAGGTTGATCGCCGTACCGTCAGGGTGAACGTCGACCAGCTTGGCGGTGAAGTCGGTGTCGGGCGCGCTGGTCGAGACCCAGAGCCGTGTCGAGACCGGGCCGACCACCGTCAGCGCCTCCTCCAGTGGAGCGCTCGAGTAGACCAGTACATCGTCGCGCGCCTCCACCTCCCGCTGGTCCCACGGACCCCACGGCATGATCGCGGGATAGAAGCCCTCGTAGACACAGCAGGTGGCGCCACCCGTCGTCGGTACCGGATCGCTGGGGTCGTAGCGGTAGCGGTCGGGATCTTCGTCTCCCGGTGGACTGGCTCGGAGCTCGCCTCCGGCGCCCAGGTAGAGCCGGCGCTCCGCGGCCTCCGGAATCGGCCAGTCGCTGAATTCCCGCCAGCGGTTCTCACCCATCACGAAGAGCCGGACCGGTACCTCGAGCGGCGACGGAGCGTCGTGCAGCACGTGGTCGAACCAGCGTCGCGCCAGGTCGCGATGGTCGATCTGTGACGCCTCGCCGAAATCGACCTGCCCGACGACCTGACCCATGCTCATGCCGTGCGTCCAGGGACCGATCACCAAGCGCTGCGCCGCGCGGGCGACCTCGCCGACCTCCGGGCTCCGCATCCCTGTGTAGCCTCGCAGCGTGCCGCGCACGAACTCGTCGTACCAGCCACCCTGGTGGAGCATCGGCACGTCGATGTGGCCCCACTCGCCTACGACCGTGAAGCTCGACCAGTACTCGTCCCGATCGGCATGCATCGCCCAATCACGGTAGGTGTCGAGCTCGCGCCCGATGGCGGAATCGGCGGTCGCCACCGGCAGGTGGTCGAGTCCGGTCTCCCAGTCGTGCGCCATCAGATTCTGGTTGGTCCGTGCGTCGACCAGGGTGGTCCAGGGGAGGCGGCCTCCCAGGTTGAATGCGCCGCCCGTATGAGCCGGGCTGTCGTAGTAGTCGACGGGAGAGACCATGACGACCATGGCGCGTAGCGAAGGTGGTGAGGTGGCCGCCGCCAGCCACTGGTCGAAGCCGAGGTAGGAGCCGCCGATGGTCACCACGCGACCGTCGGCCCAGGGTTGGGAGGCGGCCCACTCGATGACCTTGTGGCCATCGCGTGCCTCGGAGAGATAGGGATAGAAGATACCTTCTGAGTCGTAGCGTCCGCGACTGTCTACCGAGACGTAGGCATAGCCTTGCTCGGCGAAGTACTCACCCTCCGCCGTGGCCGTCGAGTTGTCGTATGGAGTCCGCGCTACGACAACCGGAACCCGAGTCTCGCCGGCGGGCCTGTAGACGTCGGCCGATAGCCGCACCCCGTCCTCCAGCACCACGCCGACGTCGAACTGCCGAACGAGCCCCTCGTCCGGTCGCGCCGGTGCGATGCAGGCCGCCACGACCAGCATCCCAACCCAAGCTCGCCTCATGGTGAGCGAGAAGTCTACCCCGCCCGCTTCGGCGTGCCGGAGTTGCCAAAGCGGTGGACAGTTCCCTCGTCGCGGTAACAGTCAGAGTTCGACTTCGCCGAACCGAGGCTCGCTCGAAGCGCGTCTGTGCCGTGATCTAGCCACGCCCGCGGTGCGCCCTGCGGCGAGTCGTCAATCGGGCGCCGAGGAAGGCCAGGATCACCGCCGGGATCACCACACCCGGGTGGAGGGTGGCCGTCGCCGGGCCGTCCGCGCTCGCCAGCGAAGTGACGATCGCCAGCGCCGCCAACACGATGCCGAGTGCGAAGCGTTGCCACGGGAAGGCGAGTGGAGGCAGCTCGGCCGTCGCTCGGACGCGCCGCATCACCCGGCTGCGGAACCAGGGCGACGGCTCGATCGACGGTTCGTTCGACAGCACGGAGTCGATGAAGTCGCGGTCCTCGCTCATCCGAGCATCCTCTTCAGTCGCTCCTCGAGCATCTTCCGCGCGCGATGGAGTCTGGCCTTCACCGTGCCCGCGGGCACTCCGAGCCGAAGCGCCGTCGTCGCCAGGTCCCTCTCCTCGAAGTAGTAGACAACGATCGCGTCGCGATAGATCGCGGGGAGGAAGGTCACCGCTCGGCGCACGATCCCGGCCCGGTCCTTCTCCAGAAGCTCGCCCTCGATCCGAGCGCCGGCGGTCAGCGCCTCGAGGTCGAACCCCTCGGCGATCGCGGGCCGCCGCTTGCGGAGCATCGACCGGTAGCGGTTGTTCGCCAGGGCGAAGAGCCAGGTCGAAAACTTCGCGTCGCGGCGCCACTTGCGCAGCTTGCGGAAGACCGTGACGAAGGCCTCCTGGGCCATCTCTTCGGCGATCGCCTCGTTCCTGACATACCGCCAGGCGAGGTTCACGAGCGGACGCTCCCATCGGCGGACGATTCCCTCGAATCGATCCACCTCGCCGCGGAGAACGGCTTCCACGTCGGCGAGATCGTCTTCATGACCCATCTCCTCGTTCCGTCTGACGCAGGTCGGCCGGCTCCGGTTGCATTCTTTCAAGGGGCGCGCGATTCGCGATTCGTGCAACCTGGCGGTGCCTCTGCGCGTCTGACGGGACGAACGGAGTCGATCAACCGAGAACGGAGTGTCCATGTTCGCAGCCGGAGACGTAGTCTGGATCGTTTCGATGTCCTCGATGTTCGCCTTCCTGTCGGTCTTCTGGTGGGCCCTACAGCGGCGACGGGAGCGCGAGGCCTACTACCGCTACGAGCTCGCGCGACAGTTGCTCGAGCACGCCGACGAGCCGGACCAGTTCGAATTCCTCTCATGGCTCAAGGCCCAGGAAGCCCTGGAGAAGGAGCGACGCCGGCAGGGTCTGCTGCTCGGCGCGCTGGTCACACTGGCCTCGGGGGTGGGTATCCTGATCATGTTCTGGCACGAGAGTGGCGACGAGTCGAGGATTGGCTGGCTGCCGGTCCTGATCGGCGCTTCGATGCTCGCCTACCTGGCCGTCACCCACTCGAGCACGACGCCGCTAGGACTGCCACCGGACCCGGGGGCTCGCGCGCCGCGGGAGCGATGATGTCCTCCCTGCGTCAGCGGCTCTGCCTCCTGATGGCCTGCGTCCTGACGACATGGCCGTTCGCGAGCAGCGATGGCGGCGAGGTCCCTCTCTCTCGTCTCACCCGGCCCGATTTCCACTTCACCTTGCCGGACCTGGACGGGAAGACGGTGTCGATGGACGACAGCCGCTTCGAGGGCAAGGTCGTTCTGGTCGATCTGTGGGGAACGTGGTGCCCGCCCTGTCGGGAGATGACGCCGTTCCTGAATCGACTCCACTCCGACTACGCCTCGCAGGGACTCGAGATCGTCGGCGTCACCTTCGAGTATCTGCGCGATGACGAGAAGGACCCCATCGACGTCGTCCGGGAGTACCTGGCCCGTGAGAACGTCGAGCACCTGACGCTCTACGCGGGAGCGTACGCGTTCGCCTCGGGCGCCGTCTTCGACGTGCTGCCGTTCCGCGAGTTCGACGGCTTCCCGACCGTGGTGATCATCGGGCGCGACGGAGTGGCGAAGGCGATCATCGAGCACTACGACGCCGGCACCGAGAAGACGATCGAGTCGTTGGTCGAGGAGCTCCTCCAGATCCCGTCGAGCTAGCCCCGCCAGGGCTGCGCACCAGTTGCGAGGCGTCGGCCGCAGGCCGCCGGTCACCGAGTAGTAGTATCGGCGCCGTTCCAGACCCTAACTCGCGACGGCGTCGCACGGCGCCGTCTTTTGGAGGATCCGTATGAGCTCGGCTCGTGTTGTCGCCCTCGTAGCTTTGGTCACGCTCAAGGGTGCCGTTGCGTTGCTCGGCGACACCTATCCGCGCCAGGCCGGCATCGACATCGAGAACTACCGTTTCGAGCTCGAGCTCTCGGACAAGACCAACGAGATCGTCGGCAGCACGGTGGTCACCGTGCGATTCCTCGACGACGGTGTGGATGAGATCGCGCTCGACCTGGTCGGCCGTGTGGAGTTGGGTCAGGGGATGGAGGTCCTGGCTGTCGGGTGGCGCGACGGTGGGAGCCCGGAGTTCAGCCACCGGGACGATCGTCTGGTGGTCGCGGCGCCTCCCGGTGTGAAGGTCGGTGAGACGGCGCTTCTGCGCATCGACTACCGGGGAGCCCCGGCCACCGGCCTCCAGATCGGCGAGACCAAGCACGGCGATCGCTCGTTCTTCAGCGACAACTGGCCGATCAAGGCGCGCCACTGGCTGCCCACGATCGACCATCCCTACGACAAGGCGACCACCGAGATGGTGGTCACCGCGCCGGCGCACTACCAGGTGATCTCGAACGGTCTCCTGATCGAGGAGACCGACCTTCCCGACGGACGCCGGCTGAGTCACTGGAAGCACTCGGTCCCGATTCCGGTCTGGTTGAACACCTTGGGCGTCGCCCGCTTCGCCGTGCAGCATCTGGGAGAGGTCGACGACATCCCGGTGCAGACCTGGGTCTTCGCCCAGGATCGGGACGCCGGCTTCCACGACTTCGCCGTGCCGACGCCGCACGCTCTCGAGTACTTCATCGATCACATCGGACCGTACAGCTACGAGAAGCTCGCCAACGTCCAGTCAGCGAGCGTCGGCGGCGGCATGGAGTCGGCGACCGCGATCTTCTATGGGGCCGATTCGGTCACCGGCGAGCGCGACGAGCGCTGGCGCAACGTCATCATCCACGAGGTCGCCCACCAGTGGTGGGGCAACTCGGTGACCGAGGCCGACTGGGACGACGTCTGGCTCTCCGAGGGCTTCGCCACCTACTTCACGATGCTTTTCGTCGAGCACGCCTACGGGCGTGACGAGATGGTGAAGCTGCTCGAGCGAAGTCGCGACTACATCTTCGAGTTCGCCGTCGAGAACCCGGACTACACGATCGTCCACGACAACCTGGACGACATGTCGAAGGTGCTGACCGGAAACATCTACCAGAAGGGCGCCTGGACGCTCCATATGCTGCGCGAGCTCATCGGCGGCGAGGCCTTCTGGGCTGGAATCCGCGACTACTACGCGCGCTACCGCGACGGCAGCGCGACGACGGAGGATTTCCGCCGGGAGATGGAGGAGGCCTCGGGACGTCCGCTGGCGGGTTTCTTCGACCAGTGGCTGCGTCGCGGTGGGGCGATCGAGCTGGAGGTGCGCTGGGGGTGGGATCCGCAGCGCGGCCGGATCACGCTCGACGTGGCGCAGGCGCAGCCGAGCGGGCTGGTGTATCGAACGCCACTCGAGGTCGAGATCGTCGGTGCGGACGGAACCAGCCGCGTGGAGATCGTGGAGCTTTCGGAGCTCGCGCAGAGCTTTGAGCTCGAGCAACCGGACGAGCCCATGTCGCTCGAGCTCGACCCTCGCCTCAAGGTCCTGGCGCGCCTCTCACTCGAACGCCAGCCGTGAGCGGCGTGACCGGTCAGGCCGAGACGAGGGCCTTGGTGCGTTTGATCTGGACCAGGTGTCTGTCGAGATGAAAGCGTACGAACTCCAGCCGCTGAATGGCGTTCAGGGGGCCGGACAGGAAGTGCGGATAGATCACCTTCTCGAGTGGTAGCCCCTCGAGAACGACCGCCAGGTCGCTGAGCAGCGAGTCGCAGCTTCGCAGGTGCGATGCCCAGATTGCGGCCGACCACAGGCCCGAAGGCGTCGCGGCGTCCGGCGCCTCCTCTTCGGTCCTCCAGGTCCGGTCGATGATCACCTCGATCGGCAGACCCTCGTTCTCCGAGCTGCCGCTCCAGACGGGATCACCCGCCCGATAGCGCTCTGCCGCAGTGCAGATCAGGTCGTAGCCGCCGCGCTCGGCGAGCACGAGATGCTCGAGGATCTCCTGGATGCTCCAGGCCGACTCGTCGGGCTTTACCGAGCCGACTTCCACGGAGACGTCGGCCACCTCCGCGAGGACACGGGCGCGGGCGGCGTGTATCTCGTCGAGCAACGGAGGGACTGTCGCGTTCAAGGGAGGCTTCCGCACATGCTTCGTGTCGATGGGCAAGACAGGCGGTGTATGTCGAGCGACGCCTAGTACCGCTCGCTCGACCCGAACTGCGCGATGAACCACGAAAAGAGGCTGACCATCAGGGCGCCGAGTACGGCCCAGCCGAAGCCCGAGACCTCGAAGCCGGGAACGACCCAGGCGGCCAGCGCGAAGGCGGCGCCGTTGACGACCAGGTAGAAGAGGCCCAGGGTGAGGACGGTGATCGGGAGGGTCAGCAGGGTCAGGAGGGGGCGAACGAATGCGTTCACCAGGCCCAGCACGAGAGCGGCGACGGCGAGCGCGGTCCAGGAGGTGACGGAGACGCCGGGAAGGACGTAGGCGGTGGCGAACAGCCCGATCGCGACGACCAGCCAGTGCAGGAGGAAGCGAGCCATGGCCGGATTCTACGCCAGGTGACCGCTTGTCTCGGATCTCGATCCAGTCGTGGGCGAGAGTCCTCGCGTCGTTCGTGCTGCGGTTCTATACGACGTACGGCACCGCGATCAGCACCGCAACGACCAGCAGGCCGATGCCCGCATAGACGAAGTCCCGCGATCTCTCCGGCGCGACCCGATCGAGCTTCTTCAACCCGAATGCCGGCCAGATGAAGTAGATCGCCGCCTTGAGAACCTGGGCGCAACCGAGCAGCGTCAGCACCAACGGCCAACCCGACCAGACCGGGTGAAACGCCACGATGATCGCCCCGAAGCCGAGGCTCATTCCTCCCACGAAGAACACACCCCGATGCCCCTGCTCCCTCAGAGCGACGAAGAACTCGACCCAGGCGTGCGGAGCGGTGATGTGCGAGATGCCGATGATTACGAGTTGGACGATGGCGAAAACCGCGACGGCCTGTTCCATGATGCAGGCAGTGTAACGATCCTCAGCGGGCTCTATGGGCCGCAACCCCGATCATCCGCACTCCGGGGTCCAGGTGACCCGCGAGGACCGTCCGCTAGACTGCGCCGCATGAACCGTTGGCATCCCTTACTGATTCCCCTTCTCCTCCTTTCCTTCCTGGGCTCGGCCACGCTGGTCGGCCAGGAGTCCGACGTCGCTCTTCCAGCGGGCTGGAACGACGATCCGCCGGTGCTCGACTCCCTGGTCGCCTTCGACCGCGCCGGAAGCGACCTGCGCAGTGCTGTCAGGCGCTACCTCGCCGACGAGGCGGCGATCGAGCGTCGTTATCCGGTCGAGTACTCCCCGAGGCGTATCGAGCGGCTGACGAGCTTCTACCGCGGTTGGCAGAAGAGGCTGGCGGCGCTCGACTTCGAGGCCGTCAACCACGAGGGGCAGATCGACTACGTGTCACTCTCGAACCGCATCGCCTACAGCCTCGAGATGCTCCGCCTCGAGGCGGAGCGTGCGGTGCAGATCGCCGAGCTGGTCCCCTTCGCCGACGCCATCCGCGAGCTCCAGGAGCAGCGCTTCGATCGCGTCCGGGTCGAGCCTCGGGTCGCCGCCGCAACGATCCACGATCTCGCGGAGCAGGTGGCCGAGCTGACGGAGGGACTGACCGCTGATGGCGGCGAGGACGAAGGCGTAGTGGGCTCCGGGGAGAACGGTGCTCGGGAGGATACGACCTCGGACGCCGAGGAGGTGTCCGCCGTCGTCGCCTTCCGGGCCGCTCGCCACACCGAGCATCTGGCCGGGGTGCTGGAGAGCTACAACACCTTCTACGACGGCTACGACCCCATCTACTCGTGGTGGGTGCGTGAGCCCTACGGCCGGCTGCAGGAGGGCCTGGCGGCATATGTCGCCGCGCTCGACGAGCACTTGGTGGGCATCGTCGAGGACGAGACGCCGCCGGTCGTCGGTGATCCGGTGCTGGCCGCGGGTCTCGAGGCCTATCTCGATGTCGCGATGATCCCTTACAGCCCGGAGGAGCTGATCGAGATCGGTGAGGCCGAGTTCGAGTGGATCGTCAACGAGTTCAGGAACGTCGCCGCGAGCATGGGCTACGGGGACGACTGGAAGGCGGCGCTCGAGCACACGAAGCAGCTCGCGCCGCCTCCGGGCGAGAAGCCGTGGGCCATCTTCGAGATCGCCGAGTACTCGGAGGCGTTCCTCGAAGAGCTCGATGCGATCACCGTTCCGGATCTCGCACTCGAGGTCTGGCGCCTCGCCATGCAGACGCCCGAGGCTCAGCTGGTCAACCCGTTCTTCACCGGTGGCGAGACCACCCGGGTCTCCTATCCGACCGACGGCATGGCGCACGAGGACAAGTTGATGAGCATGCGGGGCAACACGCCGCACTTCAACTTCGCCACCGTGCATCACGAGCTCATCCCCGGCCATCATCTGCAGGGCTTCATGGGTAGCCGGTTCAACAACCACCGGTCGCGCATGGGCTGGAACCCCTTCTGGGGCGAGGGCTGGGCGCTCTACTGGGAGCTGCGCCTCTGGGAGCACGGCTTCCCGCGCAACGACCCCGACAAGATCGGCATGCTCTTCTGGCGCCTCCACCGCGCCGCGCGCATCGTCTTCTCGCTCAACTTCCAGCTCGGACGCTGGACGCCGCAGGAGGCGATCGACTTCCTCATCGAGGAGGTCGGCCACGAACCGGCCAACGCCGAGGCCGAGGTGCGCCGCACCGCCCAGGCTCACCCGCTCTACCAGATCGCCTACATGATCGGCGGCCTCCAGTTCCGGGCTCTCCACCGCGAGCTGGTGGAGTCGGGGCAGATGACCGAGCGGGGGTTTCACGACGCGGTACTCCAGGGCGGCTCGATGCCGGTCGAGCTGGTGCGCGCCCGGCTGACCGGGCAGCCGCTGACGCGGGACTTCGAGAGCTCTTGGCGGTTCTACGACCTGTCGGACGGCGACTAGACGAGGCGTCGGCCGAGGAGACTCCAGAGGGTGGCTGGCAACGCTCTCTTGAGCGCCGGCTGGGTGCATCCTGGGATTTCGGCGGAAGGCCGGGCCTCGCGGCGGCCGCCAAGGCCTTCCGGAGGAAGAGATCTTCGATTCGCCGGACATCAATCGGCTGGATCAAGGCTGGAACGAATAGCATGAGCTGATGGGCCACGGCCTGCAGAGCGTCGACCGCCTCTTCCACCGGGTCCGCTCCGTCCCCTTCTTCCTGCGCTTCACCCTGTTCACCCGCATCCTGCTGGCGGCCGGGTTCATCCCGACCGGGATGGTCAAGGTTCTCGGTCGGCGGTTCACGATCCTCTCGACGGACGAGCCGATCGGGGCCTTCTTCGAGGCGATGTATCAGACCGGACTGTTCTGGCACTTCATCGGTGCCGTTCAGGTCGTCGCCGGGGTGCTGCTGCTGATTCCGCGGACCGCCCATCTGGGAGCGGCCCTCTTCGTGCCGGTGATGGTCAACATCTTCGTCATCACGGTGGCGCTCGAGTTCACCGGAACGCCGGTGGTGACCGGCCTGATGATGCTCGCCGTGCTCTACCTGTGCGCCTGGGACTACCACCGCTTCCGCGGTCTGCTGACGACCGAGCCGCTGGCACCGGAGTACCGGCCCGCGGAGCTCCGACTCGATCCGATCGAGCGCCTGGGCTTCGTGCTCTTCGCGGCCGGGCTCCTCGGCTTTTTCGGCGTCACACGAAGCCTGGCCGCGCTCGGCGTGTGGCGGATCTCGCTCGCCGTCGGGTTCCTCGGCGGAGTCCTGGCGCTGGCCCGCTTCCTCACGACCGGTCGGAAGATCGGTCCCTCACGGGTCACACCGTGAGGACGATGCGGCCGCAGCCGCCCCCCGACTGGAGGTAAGACATCGCGTCCGCGGCCTCGGAGAGCGGGAAGACCCGGTCGATGACGGGGGTCAGCTCGCCGGTCGCCAGCAGCTCGGCGAGACGGGGCATGGCCTCGGCGACGCTCGGCACCCCCGCCTCCGGATTCGGATTGCGGAGTTGACCCAGGAGCGGCCTCAGGGCGAAGTGCGCGAAGACGCGAGGCACGCTGCCGAAGAGCCGTCCCGTCGCGGCGCCGAAGTGGTCGTGACCGATGAGGATGTGGGTCCCGCCGGGCTCGAGGATCCGGCGGCACGCCGCCAGCGAGAGGTTCGATGCGACGTCGAACACGAGGTTCCACCGTTCGCCGCCCCGGGTGAAGTCTCCCTGCGTGTAGTCGATGACCTGGTCGACTCCGAGAGCGCGAACCATCTCGAGCTTCTCGGGACCGTCGACGCCGGTGACCCGGGCCCCCCGGCTCCTTGCGAGCTGTACGGCGATCGAGCCCACGGCCCCGCCGGCTCCGTTGACCAGGACTCTCTGACCCGGCTCGACGAACTCGCCGCAGCGCAGGTTGAGCATGGCGATGAACCCGGAGGTCGGCACGGTCGCGGCCTCCTCGAACGAGACGTTCCCGGGCTTCAGCGCCAGGACCGCCTGTGGCGCGACAGCGTACTCGGCGAAGGCGCCGCCGTTCACCCAGAGAAGCTCCGAATAGGTCGGTCCGAAGACCTCGTCGCCAACGGCGAATCGGGTGACGTTCGCTCCGACGGCCTCGACGACGCCGGCCACGTCCATTCCCGGGATCGGTTTCTTCGGCCGGCGCACCCCCGAGCCCATCAGGCGCATGATGTAGGGGATCCCGGTGATCGTGTGCCAGATGTCCGCGTGCACGGTCGACGCGACGACACGCACCAGCACCTCCTCGTCGCCGACGCCCGGAACGTCGACGTCGCGGAGCCGCAGGACGTCTCCGGGTGGGCCGTATCGCTGCTGGACGATCGCTCGCATCGCGTGATGTCGCGGCCCGGATCGTGCGCCCGGGCGCGCGACCGCGCCCCAGTGTCTAATGTACCGCGTCCTCGCGAGCCGCCCTCTGGCGAGAGGACCGCTCGAGTCGCGGCGATAGGATGAGAGTCGCGATGGAGATCGGCGTCCGCAAGAGACTTCGCCCGGGCCACCTGCTGGTCGGTCTGGTGACGGTCGTCCTCCTACTGCTCGCCTGGGCGGCGCTCGACGACATCACCACGGGCTCCGAGTCCTCACTCGTCGCCGAGTACGCCGCCGTCGTCGTGGCGTCGGTGTGGTTGCTCGGGTTGAGTCTGACCGGGCTTCGTAGGAGGCGATGATCCCGCGCGCCTTCGGTGCGTTCCGCTTCGCCTCCGACCGCGAGCGTCGCTTGTGGCTGTGGGTGGCGGTGGTCGTCGTGGCCATCTACTCGACCCTCGGTCTGGCAGGGACCCTGGCCGAGTTGCTGCGGAATCATCAGTTGCTCGGCACCGCCTACTTCGCCCTCTGGGTGCTGATGATCGTGACGATCGCGGCCAGTGCGCTGCGCAGAAAGCCGGGTCGTCGCGAGTTCTGGGTCGGTCTCGGCGTATTGGTCGTCTACGGGATGGCCTTCCTGAGAATGGGGATCACGCCCGAGGAGCGCACGCATCTGTTCGAGTACGGACTGGTAGCGGTGCTCATCCATCAGGCCCTGCTCGAGCGGCGGGCGCGAGGCCGCGTGGTCCGCGCGCCGGCGGCCCTGGCCGTCCTGGCGACGGCGCTCCTGGGCTGGCTCGACGAGGGGATCCAGGCGATTCTTCCCAACCGTGTCTACGACCTGCGGGACGCCGGATTCAACGCCCTCGCGGCGCTGATGGCGGTCGCGGCGAGCTCGGTGCTGGCGCGCGCCCGGCGGCGCGACGCGAGCGACTGACGCTATCCTACGCGCGTGTCGGGGATCATCCGGACAAGAGCGGGAGCTGCGGCTGGTGCCGTCGGGATCCTGGTGCTGGCGATCGTCGGCGGTCTTTTGGTGCTCGACCGACCCGGCCTCGAAGCGAGCTACTTCGCCCTCGGGGAGCCCTGGGAGGGGCGACCCTACTCCGTGGGTGTCGGCGAGCCCGGGCTCGCGTCCGCCTCGGAGGTGAGCGAGCATCTGTCCACCGAGGCGCTGTTCAGTATTCGCTGGACGGGCTGGTGGTACGTCGCTCGCGCGGGGGAGCACCGCTTCGCTCTCGCTGCCGATGACGCGGGATACCTGCGCATCGACGGGGAGCTCGTCAGCGATACAGACGGACGCTTCGGCAAGGCGACGTCGACCGGTAGCGTGACCCTCGACTCGGGCTTCCATACGATCGAGATCGGCCTCTACCAGCGTGACGGTGCCAGCTTCCTCGAGGTCGGATGGTCGGCTCCCGGAAAGGAGGAGTCCGCGGAGCTCTCCATCGAGAGTCTCTTCAGCGGCGGACCGCTTCGGGTCCGGCGGTCCCTGCGAGGCCTCCTGGCTTCCTGGTCCCGACCTTTCAGGCAGCTCCTCGGCGTCGCCGTTCTGATCGGGCTCCTCGTGCTCCTTCGGCGTCGGCTCGGCGAGGCGGGTGATCGGATCGGAGACTGGGCGAAGGGCCTCGGAAGCGGTCGAGCGCGGATCGCCCTTCTGACCGGGCTGTTCATCGTCACCTTCCTCGGCGCGCTCCAGTTCGCCGCCTACCTGCGCGGCGGCGATGCGGCCGCGTACCTGATCGCCGCCACCTTCGACAAGGAGTACTGGTTCTCGAACCGGTACGGACACGTCTACCTGCTGAAGCTCTTCATCTCTCTCGCCGGGGGCGATCCTCTCCTCGGAGCCAGCCTCTGGTGGTCGTTCGTCTTCGCCACCACCGTGTCCGCGCTGGCGCTGGCGGTGAAGTCGGTGGGGAGCGGACTGCAGTTGCGTACGCTGGCGGTGACGCTCTTCATCCTGCTGGCGCAGACCAGTCTGATGGGTCTCATCGGGCATGCCCTGGCCGACTTCAGCGCCATGATGTTCGTGACGTTGGCGGTGGGGATCTACATACACGCGTACCTGGGTGCCGAGGGCCGCCCGGCGCCGCGACGGGAGTGGGCGGCTCTCATCATCGGCATCCTCACCGTCGGCGCGTCGCGCTCGAAGGAGGTCGGCACGATCCTCGTCGCTCTGCCGGCCTTCTTCCTGCTCGTCGATGGACGGGTCGATCTGCGGCGGTTCGTGCGGCGGATGCTCTGGTGGACGGTCGGCGTCGTCGCGGCGCTGGCACTTCTGACCGTCCTCGACGCCTGGATTCTCGACGATCCGTTCTTCACTGTCGGCAGCGAGAGACTCGAGCGGTTGGATCGGATGAACTTCCCCGAGGGACGAACGGCGAAGCCCGGCAACGACTGGCTGAAGACGATCTGGACGGCGCGCCACCGGGGCGTCGATCTGTCGCTGCGGTTCCTATGGCTCGGCGTCTGCGCCGGCGCCATTGCCGCGGGTCTCGCCAGACGCCGGGTGGAGGAGCGGCTGCTGCATCTGCTTCCAATCGCCTACCTGGCGGCGATCGTTCTCCTCTACGTTCGTCTGCCGCATCCGTTCTCCCCACGGATGCTGCTGACGATGACGCCCGTCGCCTGTCTCATGACCGGTCTCGTGTTCCACTACGCGGGGCTCGACGAGATTCCCTGGCGGCGTCTGCTGGCGCCCGGTGTCGTCATCCCGGGTGGGTTCCTCGCGGCGCTGTTGGTCTTCTTCCTCCTTCCCTGGCGCCGCGGCACGTTGGAGGCGGCGGATTTCCTCCCCGTCGCCTGGTTGGAGCGCTTCGGATGGTCGCCCGATCACTTCATGCTCGGGGTGGTGGTCCCGCTCGCCTTCCTCGGCGCTGTCACCGTGGCCGCGCTGGGAGCCACTCATCGGCCGCAACGTGTCGTCGCGCTCGGTATCGTCGGCCTTGTCGTCTTCGGGGCCGGCTTTGCAGTGACCCTCAGCAGTCTCACCGCTCATCGGGCGAACCAGGACCGGGCGCTTCTCACCTATCCCTGGAAGAGCTTCGGGGACGAGCTGGCGGAGGTCCCCAACGCCTCGGTCGGCCTGTCGGCGGATCTGCTGTGGCCCTACCGGATGACCATGCGCACCCGCACCTCGATCGCGTGCGTGTCGCTGCGGCGCTCCGACGTCTTCGTGTCTCTGGCGCGCGACTATCCGCAGGAGGCGGACTTCGCCATCGCGAGCCGGCGAAGCTGGACACGGTGGCGCCGCGGACTGGCGCCATCATTGGAACGTGCCCTGATCGCCTCGGCGACCTGGGATCGGACCGGTTTGCTGGTACTGCTGCGACCGCGGGCTGCGGCGGACGACGTCGAGCGCCTGAGCGCGATGGCCTTCTCGGCCGAGGAGATGCCGGATCTCTACAGGCTTCTCGCCGATCTGCCGAGCAACGAGACACCTGGCGCGCGCGAGCATCTGCTCGAACGAATCCTGGCCAGCGATGCGGTGCGGCTGCGTTCGCTCGAGGGCGATCGGCTGCGGGCCGTGGGGCTCTCGGCCGACGGCTGGTCGAGCGGCAGGCGCGCGGCCGGGCTGATCCTGACCAACAGAGGCGACGGCGAGCTGACCCAGTCGCTGCGTCTCTCGGTGCTCGCCGATGCCGCGGAGTATCCGATCAGCGTCGTCATCGGTGACGAGGGTGCGACGGAGACCGTGATCTTCGAGAAGGCGGGGCGCAAGACCGTGACCCTGCGCCCGCTCCAGCCGGGCGCCAGCAGGCTGGTGACCATCCGCAGCGACCGAGAGTGGACACGCCCGGACGACGAGCGCGTCTTCGGTGTCCGAGTCCGCTCGGCAGGGAGCCGGGTCGACGAGTCGCCGAGCGCGACTGAGGTTTCTTCTCAGCCACTCGACCGATCCATAGAGGAGGGGACGGTCGCAGCGTCGCCGACGGACCGACGGGACGCCTCCTCATCGGCCTTCATGCGCCGGAAGTAACCGTGGTACTCGCGCATGGCGCGGGCACCGAACAGGAGCATGATCGGGATATTGGCCCACAGCATCACGCCGGTGCCCACATTGGTGAAGTTGTTGAGTTCCGTTGTCGTGCGGATGAACCCCAGGGTCGCCACGACGATGAGCATGCAGTAGACGATCTTGTAGGGCATGACCGCTCGTTCACCGAACAGGAAGACGATGCCCTGCTCGCCGTAGTAGCTCCACGAGATCTGGGTCGACAGGGCGAAGAGCCACGAGGCGATGAGGACGAGCCAGGTCCCGAGTCCCGGGGTGACGCGGTCGAAGGCGTAGGTTGTCAACGCGCCACCCACGTAGTCGCCGTAGATTCCCTGATGCTCGGAGTCGATGGTCGGTCGGGTGACGCTCGCGATGGCTCCCCAGTCGGCTGTCATCGCACCTTCGTCGGCCGGACGAGCCACACCCTGGAGTCTCACCAGCGACGAGCCGCCTCCCGAGTCCGTCACCCGCGCGACGACGAAGAGACCGTCGCCGCTCGCCCAGGCGCCGCTCACACGTCGCGCCGCCGGGGCCTTCGTCGGCAGGTGCGTCGAGCCCTCGAGGCCCTCGGCTGCCTCGGAGCCGCCGCCGCGAAGGGTCCAACGGGGGGTCGGGGACTCTCCGGTCGCGACCTCGGTCCAGGAGAGCTCCATGGGAAGAGGTGCTTCGTGCTCCCTGTTCCAGGCACCACTCGCCAGGATCACCAGGGCGGTGAGCGTACAGACGACGATGGTGTCGATGAACGGCTCGAGCCCGGCGACGACGGCCTCGCGCGTCGGTTCGTCGGTGCGGGCGGCGGCGTGAGCGATCGGTGACGATCCCTGACCGGCCTCCGAGGAGAACAGGGCGCGCTGCATTCCCCAGCTGAAGGCGAGGCCGACGGAGCCGCCGACGAAGGCCCCGGAGGCCTCGGTCGGGCTGAAGGCGTGGCGCAGAATGAGGGCCAGGAAAGCCGGGACCTGTTCGATGTTGACCGCCAGGACCCATAGCGCGGCGGCCAGGTAGACGGCGACCATCAACGGAACCAGCCGCCCGGCGACGGCACCGATCCGCTTGACACCACCGATGATCACCAGACCGACCAGAACGGCGAGAATCGCGCCGACCGCGACCTGGGGCAGACCGATGGCGTCCTCGGTGACCACGGCCACGTTCCAGGCCTGGAACATGTTGCCGCCGGTCACGGCGGAGACGAGGAGGGTCAGCACGAAGATACCGCCGACCGCCTTGCCGAGCGGAGCCATTCCGAGCTCGCGAAGGCCTCGACTGGCCACGAACATCGGGCCGCCGTGTGGGTTGTCCGGGTTCGACGTGTCGCGGTAGATCATCGACAGGCTCACCTCGGTGGTCTT
The DNA here is from genome assembly GCA_965223875.1 of Candidatus Multivoradales bacterium. Taxonomy (GTDB): domain Bacteria; phylum Acidobacteriota; class Thermoanaerobaculia; order Multivoradales; family JAHEKO01; genus CBDCXS01. Next base: position 3,418,804 of record OZ245024.1, read on the forward strand.
GAGCGCCATCCCGACCAACCCGACCAGCCACATGTAAAAGACCGCTCCGGGGCCGCCCAGTCCGATGGCCACGGCCACGCCCGCGATGTTGCCCAGGCCGACGGTCGCCGAGAGCGCCGCGGAGAGGGCCTGAAAGTGGCTGATGGCTCCCGGATCGGAGGGATCCTCGTAGTCGCCCCGGATCACCCGGGTGCCGTGGGTCAGGGCGCGGAACTGGCAGAAGCCGCTCCACAGCGTGAAGAGGACGCCGGTACCCAATACGACGTAGAGCACCCAGTTGTGCCAGATCACCGCGTTGATGGCGGCCATGGCGTTGTTGAGTGTCTGCATCGGCGCCTCCGGGCTCGTCCGTCCGGTTGCCTCGAGGGCCTGCCGGCGGCAGGACTCGGGGCCTGGAAACCAGCGTACGGAGACCGGCGCGGAAGGGTCCGCCGAAGTCGGCGCAATCGCGGTGCAATGTCCGGGCAACGGGCGCAGCGCGCGGTGAGCAGCCAGTAGAATCCGCTCGGATGGCACCCCGCAGGCGCAACCCGACGGCGCAGGGGGAAGTGATTCTCCAGCGGATGGAGGAGCGATCGCTCTCCGTCGCCGAGGTCGAGCGCCGTACGCCGCTGACCAAGAACACCATCCTCAACGCTATCTACGGGCCACGCCTGCCCCAGCGCAAGACGATCGAGCTGCTGGCGGAGGCCCTCGATCTACCGATCGCCGATCTCACCCGGCCCGGTCTCGCCGCCAACGCCGCGGCGAGGTTCTCGACCTTCGGCTCGTGGCTCGCGCGGCGCGGCAACGCGGCGCTGTGGATCAGTCTGCTCGGAGCCGTCGTCACGGCCCTGCTGCTGTGGCGCCAGCTCGGCACCTCGGCGGCGTCGCCGCTGGTCACCGCGGTGCACTGTGGCGTGATCCTGGCCCTGCTGACCCGCCTGCCGAGGGCGACGGTCGAGCCCCGGGTCTACGAGGCGGCGAGCCCGGAGCTGCGCTTCGGTCTCGCCGCGGCGGCCGACTTCCGGAGGTTTTGGGGCATCGCCTGGACCTTCTGGCTGTTCCTCTACCTGGGCATCCTCCTGGCCTCGCTCTCGGGATGGCTGCCGACGGCCGAGGGGGTCTCGGCGGGCGCCCGCTGGTCGGCGGTCGGCCTCAACTTCCTGCAGAACGGCACGACCGTGTTCCTGCTTCTCGGCTACGAGGTTCTGGCGCGGCCCACGGTCACCGCCGATCTGTCGCGGACGCAGCTCCTGCCGACGGAAGCCTGGCTCGCCTTCGCCCTGGTGGCCTCACTGCTCGAGGTCGGCGTCGTCCTCTTTGGAGTGTCGTGGGGCGTTCAGCAGTGGTTCGGCTGGGGAAGCGGCTTCGCCCAGGGGACGGCCCTCGCCCTGCTGGTCGGGCGGCTCGAGAGTCGCTACGTGGCGCCACCGACGATCGTCATCGCGGCGCTCTATCTCTACGCGGCGATCCAGGGCGCCTGGCCGGTCTTCCAGACCCACGAGACGCTGATGATCTGGCTGACCTTCGCGGCGCTGGTTCTCAAGTGCCTGCTCTTTCTCTTCATCGCCTGGCTGTTCGAGAGCCGCATCGTCCTCTTCTACCTGACCAGGATCCGCGAGCTCGACGACGACCTCGAGCCCGGCCGGATCGAGTTCCTGCGCCGGATCCAGAGCGAGCCCGGGCCTCGGGTCGCGAAGCGGTAGGCCTCGGGCGTCGGAGCTCGCATGGCGACCTCCATTTGTCTTCGGTAGCTTCGGCATGGTAAACCCATGGCCCATGTCCGCGACGCGACAGGGAATGGGCCGGCGCTGGCTGCTGATCCAGCTTCATCGGGCGCAGATCGCCCGGATCCTGAGGTCGCGCTCGCGAGAGGCGGCCGACGAGGTCGCGGTGCGGATGAACGCCATCGCGATGCTGTGCGACTGCGGCCGGACCGAGATGGGTCAGAGACTCGCCATGACTCTTGCCAGAGACGGCGTCCTCGACCTTCAGTCGCTGGGGCTGCCGGCGTCCGAGCTGCCCGAGGCCTCCTGAGGGCCCTCCCGGAGGGATGTCTCACGGCGGCGGCCCCTGGCGTGTCGCCCGGGGCCGCCGCCGCGAGAAGTCGGCTCAGGGATTGATGTTCTCGCCCTTCTCGAGGCGGGCGATCTGGGTCTCCAGATTCTGCTTCTGCGGACCCTCGGGAGCGCGGCTCAGAGCGATCCGGGCATGCTCGAGGGCCTTCTCGAAGTCACCTTCCTGAGAGTAGACGCGGGCCATGCCGAAGTCGGTCGGCCACTGCCCCTCGTTCTTCGCGTAGTTCTTGCGGAAGATCAGGTTGGCGTTGTCCATCTGGCCCTGGGCCTGGAGGCCTCGAGCCAACATGTGAATGCCTACCGCGGTCGCGGTCGGATGGTCGATCGCCTGGTCGATCGTCGCCACCGCCTCGTCCATGTTGCCGATGGTCGCCAGCACGCCGGCCTTGTTCGAGATGGTCGCGAACGAGTTGTTGGCGGCGATTGCGGCGTCGGCCCAGCGGATGGCGTCCTCGTGGTACGCCTCCTGCCCAGCGGCCCAGTTCGAGGCCTGCATGAAGTTCTGGAAGTTGAACCCTACGGCGCCGGTGAGCTCGCTGGACATGGCGTCGTAGTAGAGCTCGTTGATGTTCGGCACCGAGATGCGGAAGGGAACCCGCATGTGCTCCCAGTGCATGACCGCCCGCGCGGTGTCGAGCTGGCGGTCGTCGAACTCGTAGGTGAGCCACTCGCGGAAGAAGTCGGTCTTCTCCGGCGTGACCTTCACCTTGAGGGCGTCGAGATCCGGATCGTAGAAGAAGCTGCCCCAGGCGTTGCTGTTCTCGTTGAAGATGACGGTCCACTCGTCTTCGCCCGGCGCCATGAACAGGGCGTAGGTTCCGGCGGCCAGGGGCTGGCCCTCGATGGCGACGTCGTGCGAGAAGGTGATCGTGGTGTTCTCGTTGGCGCCGGCTCGCCAGGGCATCGTCTCGGCGGTACCGAAGCCGGGAAAGAACTGGTTGGGCGCGATGCCCATCGGCACGAGCTGGCCCCAGATCTGTCCGGTCCGGTCGACGCCGGCCGGGCTGGTGACGTCGGGGCTGTTGTAGTCGATGGTCACCGAGACCATGCCGAGGTACTGCGTGACCACGGCGCGCTGGTTGCCGCCGCCCGGCGGGGCGGTGAGCCGCTGGGCGAGAGCACTGCCGGCGCTCGCCACGAGCAACACGAGGGCAAGGGTCAATTGGGGGAGGAATCTGCGCATCGGGAACTCCTTTCAGGGGTCGAAGGTGGGCTGCGGGGCCCAGGTCCTGGAGGTGTGACTCTCTACGCAGGTGGTTGGGGAAGGTTGCCGGGCGGAGGGTCGGAGCGGGCTGGTAGGCTCGGCGCCGATACGACGAGAGAGATGCGGCACTGTCTGACCGTTCTGGCGACGATGGCTTTCTACCGGCAGCTGAGCGTCTGGAATCTGCTCGGCTTCAAGCTCTAGCGCGACGGCGAGGAGTGTCCGATGGAGCTCGCCCTCGGCTATCCGGTGCTCTTTCTGGCCGGGTGCGTGGCCGGCGCCCTCAACGTCGTGGCCGGCGGCGGCTCTTTCCTGACCCTGCCGATCCTGATGTTCCTCGGACTCCCGGCGGGGGTGGCGAACGGCACCAACCGCATCGGCATCCTGTTCCAGAACATAGCCGCGGTGTGGAGCTTCGATCGTCTCGGAGTCCTCGAGCGGGGCGCCTGGAAGTGGGCGGCGCTACCGGCGGCGCTGGGCGGTGCGCTGGGTGCCTGGCTCGCCCTGCAGGTGGGTGACGAAGCGTTCAAGATGGTCGGGGCTCTACACCCTCTCGCGGTCGTCTCCATGGTCGCGGGATCTCGCTCTACACCCTCTGGCGCCCGGCCTCTCGGGAGCCGTCGTCCAAGCCGGGTGCGCGCCGTCGCGGTCTGATCGCGGCGGTCTTCTTCCTGGTCGGGATCTACGGCGGCTTCGTCCAGGCCGGTGTGGGGTTCTTCCTACTCGCAGGCACGTCGCTGGCGGGACTCGACCTGGTGCGCGGCAACGCGGTGAAGGTGCTGACCGCGCTCGTCTTCACGATCATCTCCCTCGCCGTCCTCGCGCTTGGCGGCAAGGTGGCCTGGATCACCGGGCTCGTTCTCGGGGCGGGGACCGTGGTGGGCGGGCTCGTCGGGGCCCGGTTGACGGTCCTCAAGGGTCACCGCTGGATTCGTGGTGTGGTGACCGCCGCGATTCTCGTTTTCGCGATCCTCCTTCTCGTCGGTTGGGAGCCAGGCTCTTCGAGCGGGTAGGATGGCGTCCTTCCGAGGGAGGATGGCCAATGGGTGCGCTGATTCGATTGTCCGGTTTCACGATTCTGCTCCTGGCTCTGGCCGGGTGTGCCGCTTCCACGGAGGTCGGAACCGCGGGCGAGGAGTCCGCTGCCGCGCCGCCCGAGACGCCGGCTCTCGAGTCCTGGAACGATGTCGCGTCGAAGCAGGCGATCGTCGACTTCGTCACCAGAGTCTCGGACCCCGCGAGTCCCGACTTCGTCCCCGAGGCGGAGCGGATCGCCACTTTCGACAACGACGGGACGCTCTGGTCGGAGCAGCCGATGTACTTCCAGGTCCTGTTCGCCATCGACCGGGTCCGCGAGATGGCCGACGACCACCCCCAGTGGCGTGAGGAGCAGCCCTTCAAGGGGGCCATCGAGGGCGACTTCGCCGCCATGGCGGCGGCCGGTGAAGAGGGGCTGATGAAGCTGATCGGGGCGACCCATGCCGGGATGACGGTCGCCGAGTTCGAGGAGGCCGTGCTCGCGTGGGTCGACACAGCCCGGCATCCGCAGCGTGACCTCCGCTACACCGAGATGGTCTATCAGCCGATGCTCGAGCTGCTCGACTACCTGCGCGCTCACGGTTTTCAGACCTGGATCACCTCCGGAGGGGGCCTCGCCTTCATGCGCCCGTGGGTCGAGGAGGTCTACGGCATTCCGCCCGAGCAGGTGATCGGCTCCGCGGTCGAGATGGAGTACCGCGTGGTCGACGGGACCCCGGAGATCGTTCGACTGCCCGAGCTCCACCACTTCGACGACAAGGAAGGCAAGCCGGTCGGCATGCGGCGCTTCATCGGCCGCCGGCCGATCGCTTCGTTCGGCAACTCGGATGGCGACTTCCAGATGCTCGAGTGGACGACGAGCGGCGAGGGTCCGCGACTGGGTGTTCTCATTCACCACACCGACGCCGACCGCGAGTGGGCCTACGACCGAGGGTCGCACATCGGCGGGCTCGAGCGCGGCCTCGACGAGGCGGACGAGCGCGGCTGGGTCCTGGTGGACATGGCGAACGACTGGACGACGATCTATCCGGAGCCCTCACCCTAGCCTCCACGGGCATCTCCGGCGGCTCGCTACGGAGCCTGATGAAGAATGCAGGCTGGACCCGGCCGGCCGGAAGGGCCGGCCGATCAGACCGTTCGGAGGTAGTCGCGGATCATCAGCGCCGCCGCGGCCCCTTCACCGGTGGCCGAAGCGACCTGCTTGGTGCTGCCGGCGCGCACGTCGCCGGCGGCGAAGATGCCGGGGACGCTGGTCTCGAGAATCGCCGGCTCGGCGCCATCGAAGCCCGGCGGCGGCTTGCCGTCGTGGACCAGTTCGTGCCCGGTTTCGACGAATCCCCATTCGTCCAGCCGGATGGCGCTGTTGCCGAGGAAGGTGGTGTTGGGGTCGAGGCCGACGAAGACGAATGCCGCCGGCAGCTCCAGGGTCTCCTCCTCGCCGGTGACCACGTTGCGGGTTCGGATCGACTGGAGCTTCGACTTCGCGCCTTCGAAGCCGGTGACCACCGCATTGAAGCGAACATCGACCTGGGCGTGGTCGAGGAGCTGCTCCTGGATGACGCGGCTGGCCTTCAGCCGGTCACCGCGCACCAGCAGCACGACGCGCTCGGCGAACTGGGTGAGGAACATGCTCTCTTCGGCAGCGCTGTTGCCACCGCCGATGACGGCCACCGTGCGGCCCTTGTAGAAGGGGCCATCGCAGGTGGCGCAGAAGTGGACCCCGGCACCGATGTAGCTGTCCTCTCCCGGTACGTCGAGGCGCCGGTATCGACTGCCGCTGGCGATCAGGATCGCCGAGGCCGACAGCTCGGTGCCGTCGGGGAGCATCACGCAGTGGAAGTTGTCGCGGGTGTCGATTCCTTCGACCTGCTGGGCCTGGAGGATCTCGACGCCGAAGCGCTCGGCCTGCGCCCGTAGTCGTCGCGCGAGCTCGGCCCCACGGACGCCCTCCGGAAAGCCCGGGACGTTGTCGAGCGTCATCGTCGAGGCCGCCTGCCCGCCGAGCGCCGCCCGCTCGATCACCAACGTTTCGATGCCCTCGCGTGCCGTGTAGAGACCGGCGGTGAGTCCCGCCGGTCCGCCGCCGATGATGATGAGGTCGTAGTGGTGCCTTTGCGAAGTGGTCTTGAGCCCCAGCTTCGCCGCCAGCTCGGCGTTCGACGGCACGCTCATGACGGTGCCGTCGTCGAAGGCCAGGGTGGGGATGCGTCGCTTCCCCTTGTTGGCCTCGATGACGAAGGCCTCCCCGGCCGCGTCCTCCTCGATATCGACCCAGTGGTACGGAATCTGATGCTCGCCGAGGAACATCTTGCTGCGGTGACAGTCGGGGCACCAGAAGGCCCCGTAGACGGTGATCGATGGGTCGGACACGTCGCTCCCCCTTCTCGTCTGCCGGCTGGCGTGGCGGGCAGCTCGCGACCTTGTACGCCGCTCGGCCGACTCCGGATGGGCGCGGCGAAGGGGTCGTTTCCCTGGCTGGTTTCCGTCGCCGAAGAAGGATCGCCGGCGTTGGCTCATCTAAGGGTCAGACGTCGCAGTTATGGATCGAACCCGATCAAACCACGGAACGGAGGGCAGACATGAAGAGCAGCAGTCACAGTTCAACAATCCTCGCAGCGGCCATGGCGGTAGTCCTGGTGCTCGGCACGGCCGGAGTCGCCTCGGCGACGGAGCCCTGTGACCCCGGCTTCGGGGAGTGCAAGGTACTGATCGAGATCAACGCAACGGACGGTGACATCGGGTTCCACTTCCTGATGGACGGCGACGACCTGATCTTCGCCCGCCTGCGTGGCCCCGACGGCCTGATCTTCGCCGACGAGGCGGCCGGACCGATGTCCGAGCAGTTCATGACCGAGATGTTCGTCGAGAGCGCCGAGCCGCCCTGCTTCGAGGAAGAGGGAACCAACTCGGAGCACACGACCCTCGAGGAGTTCCTGGATCGCTGGGCCGCCGGAACCTATCTCGCGGTTGGCAAGAACGAGGACGGCGACGTGTCGGAAGGCGCGACCATTCTGACCCACGAGATTCCGGCGGCGCCGGCCGAGCTCGACTTCGACACCACGACCGGTCTCATCACCTGGGAGCCCGGCGACGATCTGGGCGAGTGCGCCGACAACGCCGAGCTCGCGGCGCTGGTGACGGCGGGTGTGCTGCCGAAGCATCCCGAGGACGTCGACATCGACCGCTGGGAGGTCGTGCTCGAGCCCGACACCGACGATGGCGATCCGACCGGCGAGCTGAAGTTCACCGTTCGCGTTCCGGCCTCCTCGAACCAGGTGACGGTCCCGGCCGACTACCTGGCGTCCCTGCCCGACGACACGCCGGTGAAGGTCGAGGTCGGCGGCATGGGAGGCGAGGACAACGCGACCTTCACCGAAGAGGACGGCTTCTGCGTCAACGAGGTGGGGGGCTGCGAGGAGGAGTAGAGGCCTCCGAGCCATCCAGAGCCCCGGCGGGCTCCGGTCGCCTTCCCATGGTGTGGAGCGACCGGGGCCCTTTCTTTTCGGGTGGCATTCGTTCCCGGTGGCGACCACTGTAGTTTCGGCCTCGGCTTTTGGGCTAGCATTCGGGCGGACTTCCGCTCTTCGGTAAACGGGCGCTCTTCGGCGCCCGTTTTCACGACTCGAAGGAGCCCCATGACCGAGACTCCCCCAGATGACTTCAGGCTGATCATGCTCTCCTCGGGGTTCGAGAACGGGGGCAACGTGACGCACCGGTTCTTCGACGGGCACCCCGAGTTGTGGGTCTATCCATTCGAGTCCCAGCTCGGCACGCGCTCCACCAACGACTTCCTGTCGTCGATCGAGCGCTTCCAATACCGCTACCCGGAGTTCCCGATGAACGGTACGGCGGTCGAGGACTACGAGGCCTTCTTCGACGAGGAGCTCAAGACGCTGCTGCGAACGCCGGCGCGGAGCAAGTTCAAGGACTCGGGCGTGGAGATGGACGAGGCCGACCGGATCCGACACTTCGTCGAGATCCTGGAGAGTGGATCGCGCACGCGTGCCAACATCGTCGCCGCCTTCTTCCGCGCGACGTTCGAGGCCTGGAGCAACTATCGGATCTCGGGCCGCAATCGGGTCTACGTCGGTTACAGCCCGGCCATCTGTCTCGACGGCGACCGGATTCTGGAGGACTTCCCCGAGGGGCACGTCATCCACATCGTGCGCAACCCGTTCTCGGCCTACGCCGACACCAAGAAGCGACCCTTCCCGCTGCCGCTCAGGCGCTACGTGATCACCTGGAACATCTACCATCACGTCGCGCTGATGCACCATCACAGCCATCCGGACCGCTTCCACGTGCTGCGCTACGAGGATCTGGTGGCCAATCCCCGCCAGGCCCTCGAGAGGCTCTGCGGCAAGGTCGGCATCGAGTTCAGCGAAACGATGATGTACCCCTCGTTCAACGGCGAGGACATCAGCGAGCAGGTCTATCCCTGGGGGACTCTGGTCAAGGCGACGACCGAAGCCAACATCGACACACTCAACGAGCTCTCTGACGACGAGTTCGAGCAGGTTCGCGGACTGACCACCGAGATGGTGAAGATCTTCGACTACGAGCATCTTCTCGCAGAGCGGCGCTGACGGGATGAGGATCGCGGCGGGCGGACTCGAGACCTACCGAGCGGCCGCCGGATCTGGCTTTCTGGCCAAGGCCGACATCGGTCTCGGCAACGACAGGCTCGACGCGCTTCCCGGGGTCAAGGAGAGGTTCGGCGCCGAGGCGGCCGGATCTCTGGCGACCGAGCTCGCCCGGACTCTGGGCGACCCGTCGGTCGAGGTCGAGCATCTTCCGGGTCACGGGACCTTTCACGCGCTCTTCCGGGTGCGTAGTGCCGGTCGTCGGCTCTGGGCTCGGACCAGCGTTCCGGAGGTGCCGTGGCCGGCGCTCGATTTCGCCGTCTCGGAATGGCTCTCGGAGACTCTGCCGGCGCGCGGGATTCCCCTGGCGAGGACGCTTCACCTCGATCTGTCGAGAGACCGGATCCCCTTCGATGTGGAGCTCGTCGAGGACCGACCGGGCTCGCCGATGCCGCCGGGCCCCGGGAACGAGGCCGCGGCCTCAGAGCTCGGTGCGTGCCTCGCTCGCCTCCATCGTGTCTCCTGCAGCGGCTGGGGGCCGATCGATCCGGGTCCGATCGTGGATCGACGGTCCGCCGACGCGACTCTCGTCGGCCTTCACACCGACTGGCGGGACTATCTGCTTCTGCGCCTCGACCAACACCTCGAGATCTGCCGGGCGAGCCGGGCGCTGCCGGAGCCGATGGCGCGCGCTGTCGGCGACGCCATCGAGCGTGGGGCGGCGGCCGTTTCGCCAGACCGTTCCGTTCTGCTGCACGGAGACCTCGGCAACCGGAACGTGATCTTCGACGGCGACCGGATCGTCGCCCTTCTCGATTGGGAGGACGCGCTGGCCGGCGACCCGTTGTTCGATCTCGCCGGCTGGGGCACCTTCATCGGCAACGAGCCCCGGCGGACGGCTCTCGTCGACGCCTATCGGAGCGAAGCCGGAGCTCACGGCTCGTGGGAGGATTTCGAGCTAAGGTACTGGCTCTACTATCTGCGTATCGTGCTGGCCAAGACCGTTCATCGCCATCGGTTCGGATACTCGCGTACCGACCGCATTCCCGCAGCCGAACGATTGATGCCGGCTCTCGAAGCGCTGCGGGGTGAGCTCGCCACGGTAACCTGAGATGCGCGTCTTTCTGACCGGTGCCACCGGCTTCGTCGGCTCGCACGTGCTGCGGAGCCTGCTCGACGGCGATGTGCCGACGGCGGCGTTGGTCCGCTCGGGGAGCTCGACCCGTCGGATCGACGACCTGCGCGGCCGCTTCGTCGAGATCGAGGGCGATCTCGATCGCGTCGACGACTTCGAGGCGCGGCTGCGCGACTTCGTTCCCGATACGGTCGTGCATCTCGGCTGGGAGGGCGTGGGCAATCGCTACCGCAACGCGACGTTGCAGCTCGATCGCAACGTTCCGCGTACGCTGGCCCTGGTCCGGGCGGCCGCGGAAGCGGGCGTCGGAACCTGGGTCGGGCTCGGCTCGCAGGCCGAGTACGGACCCTGCGGGGAGGCCATCCGCGAGGAGCAGCCGGCCCGACCGACGACGCTCTACGGCGTCGCCAAGCTGGCGAGCTGCCAGGCGGCGCAGATCCTCTGTCGCGACCTCGAAATGCGCTTCGCCTGGATGCGCCTGTTCTCGGTCTACGGCCCGATGGACGATCCCGGGTGGCTGATCCCGTTCCTGATTCTGCAGATGCTCGACGGCGAGTCGCCACCGCTGACCGAGGGCGTGCAGAGCTGGGACTACCTGCATGTCTCCGATGCCGCGGCAGCCGTCCACGCCGTGGCCGCCGAGAGCGGCGCCGAGGGTGTGTTCAATCTCGGCTCCGGCCGGCCGCGGGCGGTGCGCAGCATCGCCGAGGGAATCCGTGACCGCATCGACCCGTCGCGGTCACTTCGCTTCGGCGAGATCCCCTACAGAATCGACCAGGTCATGCACCTCGAAGCGGATATCAGCCGGCTCCGCGAGGCCACCGGATGGCGGCCCGAGGTCTCTTTTGACTCCGGAATCGGCCAGACCATAGAGTGGTTTCGTGATCATCGGGACTAGCCGGCGGTACCCATCCGGCTCCGTGGCGAGCCATCGGAGGCTGGCGAATCGTGCCGGCTAGAACGTCCGACCAGCTCAGCCGCCGGATCCGTCTCGACGTGCTGCGGATGGTCCATCGGGCCAACGCGTCCCACGTCGGGACCTGCTTCTCGATGGCCGACATCCTCGCCGTCCTCTACAGCGGAGTCCTGCGCGTCGATCCGGAGCGTCCGGACTGGCCCGGGAGGGACCGCCTGGTGCTCAGCAAGGGGCACGGGTGCGCCGGGCTCTACGCGGCGCTGGCCGAAACCGGCTTCTTCCCGCTCGACTGGCTGGAGGACTACTGTCAGGACGACGCGCACCTGGCCGGCCATGCGTCTCACCACGGCGTCCCGGGAGTCGAGGTCTCGACCGGCTCGCTCGGTCATGGCCTGTCGCTGGGTTGCGGTATGGCGCTGGCGGCGAAGCGTGACCGGAGCGACTTCAGGACCTTCGTCGTCCTTTCGGATGGCGAGTGCGACGAGGGCTCGACCTGGGAGGCGGTGCTCTTCGCGCCGCACCACGGTCTCGACAACCTCGTCGCGATCGTCGACTACAACAAGATCCAGAGCCTCGGCGACGTCGAGGAGGTTCTCGACCTCGAGCCGTTCGCCGACAAATGGCGAGCCTTCGGATGGGGTGTGCGCGAGATCGACGGTCACGACCATGCCGGGGTGCGTGAGGCGCTCGAGAGCGTGCCGTTCGAACCGGGGCGCCCGAGCGTGGTCATCGCGCACACGGTCAAGGGCAAGGGCGTGAGCTTCATGGAGCACCAGCTCGCCTGGCACTACAAGTCACCCAACGAGGAACAGCTCGCCATCGCGCTCGCCGAGGTCGGAGAGGAAGAGTGAGAAACGCCTTCGTCGAGACCCTCTTCGAGCTCGCCGCCGAAGAGCCACGGATCGTCCTGTCGACGGGCGACATCGGCTTCAACCTGTTCGAGCGGTTCGCCGAGCAGTATCCGGACCAGTTCCTGAACGCCGGGGTGGCGGAGCAGAACATGACCGGAGTCGCCGCGGGAATGGCGCTGTGCGGGCGCATCGTCTTCACCTACTCGATCGCCAACTTCCCGACGCTGCGCTGCCTGGAGCAGATCCGCAACGACGTCTGTATCCACAACGCCAACGTCAAGGTCGTCGCGGTCGGCGGTGGGATGGCGTACGGGAATCTCGGCCCGACGCATCACGCCGTCGAGGATCTGGGCATTCTGCGAACGCTCCCCAACCTCACGGTGGTAGCGCCCGGAGACCCGGTCGAGGCCGATCTGGTGACGCGCGCGATCACCGCGCTCGACGGACCCTGCTATCTGCGCCTCGGCAAGGCCGGCGAGCCGGTCGTGCACCGCGAGCGGCCGCCGTTCGAGCTCGGCCGCGCGGTGGAGCTGCGCTCGGGTGACGACGTCACCCTGATCTCCACCGGAGGGACCCTGGCCATGACAGCGGCGGCGGCGGAGCTGCTCGAGGAGCGCGGGATCCGGGCCCGGGTTCTGAGCATGGTCACGCTCGCTCCATTCGACGACGAGGCCGTACTGACCGCTGCCGAGGAGACGGGCCGGATCGTAACCGTCGAAGAGCACGGTGTCGGAGGGCTGGCGAGTGCCGCGGCCGAAGTGCTGGTCGGCTTCGACCGTCCTCTCGCTTTCCGCGCGCTGCGCCTGCCGAGACAGGTCATCAAGGACGTCGGTAGCCAGGAGCACCTGCGCTCGTCGCGGGGACTCTCGGCCGAGAACATCGCTCGGACCGCGGAATCGCTGTGAGCGGCAAAACGATCAGCATCGTCTCTCCCTGCTGGAACGAGGAGGACAACGTCCGACCCTGCTACGAGGCGATCCGATCGCTTTTCGAGGAGCGGCTGCCCGGCTATGAGTTCGAGCACATCTTCTGCGACAACGGATCGACGGACCGGACCGTCGAGGTGCTGCGCGAGCTGGCCGCCGAGGACGGCCGCGTCAAGGTCATCGTCAACAGCCGCAACTACGGACCTTTCCGCTCGGCCTTCAACGCCATCCTGCGGGCGACCGGGGATGCCGTCGTGCCGATGCTGGCGGTCGATCTGCAGGACCCGCCGGAGCTGATCGTCACCTTCGTCGAGAAGTGGGAAGAGGGTTACCAGGTGGTGGCCGGGGCACGCAGGGTGCGGCGCGAGCCCTTTCTGCTGCGCTCGGTGCGCAAGCTCTACTACCGCATCGTCAGCGCGTTGGCCGACTTCTCGATCCCCCCGGACGTCGGTGAGTTCCAGCTGATCGACCGGGTGATCGTCGAAGGCCTGCGACAGTTCGACGACCACTATCCCTACATCCGGGGGATGATCGCCGACTGTGGCTACGACGTCACCACGGTCGACTACGAGTGGCGCCGTCGCGAGCGAGGCGTGTCGAAGAACCGCCTGTACCACCTGATCGACCAGGGGCTGAACGGGATCATCTCGTTCACCAGCGTGCCGCTGCGACTGGCGACGCTCGCCGGCTTCACCATCGCGCTGTTGAGCGCCTCGTGGGCGATCGTGCAGCTCGTGTACAACATCCTGCGCTTCCGCGAGGCGACGATGCCGGGTATCGCGAGCATCCTGGTCGCGGTGTTTTTCTTCGCCGGCGTCCAGCTCATGTTCCTCGGGTTTCTGGGTGAGTACATCGGCGCCATCCATTCGCAGGTGCGTCGCCGGCCCCTGGTGATCGAGCGCGAGACGATCAACTTCGGCCCGGGGCGCGCAGCAACGCCTCCCTCCGACGAGACGTCCGAGTAGGGCGCCGGACGGCTAGCTCTCCCGCCGTTGGCGGAACTCCCCGCGCAGGGACTCGGTGTCCCACCCCATGTCGCGGGTCTCATCGGTCTCCTCGAGGTCCGCCAGAAGGAGATTCTCGAGGTCACGGATGCTCTCGCGGGCCAGGTCGAAATGGAGCGTCGGATCGTGGCGCGTCGCCGCCAGCTCCCGCATGCTCGCCTCGTCGTGGCGCCGGAAGGTCTGTGCGGCGCGATGGGCCTGGTAGGCGCGTCGGCCGAGGCGCCGAAGCACATCGGTGCCGACGCGAAGAGAGCTGTCGAGCTTGTCGCGGTAGACGTGATCGACACCCGCCTCGATCAGGTCGAAGGCCTCCCCCCGATTCGCCGCTCGGGCGAGGATCTCGAGGTGGGGGAAGTGCTTGTGCAGCGTTTCGACCAGCTCGAGGCTCTTCTCCGGACTGTCCAGGGCCAGGACGATCAGTCTCGCCTGTCGTGCTCCGGCCGCGGCGAGCAGGTCGGCTCGGGTGGCGTCGCCGTAGAAGACCTTGAGCCCGAGCTTGCGCAGCAAGTCGACGCGGTCGGAGTCCAGATCCAGAACCGTCGTGCCGACGCCGTTGGCGCGCAGCAGCCGTCCGACGACGCTCCCAAACGAACCGAATCCGGCGATGATCACAGGGTTCTCCTCGTCGACGGTGTCGGCTTCGCGCTCCTCGCTCTCGCGACAGCCGAAGCGCGGCTGGACCACCTTCTCGTTGAACAGCATCACCAGTGGGGTGGCTGCCATCGAGAGCGCCACGGAGGCGATGAGAGTTGCGGCGAGCGTCTCGTCCACGACGCCTTCGCGCGCCGCGAACGAGAAGAGCACGAAGGCGAACTCGCCCGACTGCGCGAGCGAGAAGGCGAACAGGAGGTTCTGGTCGAGGCTCATGCGGAAGATCCGCCCGAGGACGAAGAGCACGACGAACTTGACGACCATCAGCAGGGCCATCAGGCCGAGGACGGTCCCCGGCTGGGCGCCGACGAGACCGAAGTCGATCGCCGCGCCCACCGAGATGAAGAAGAGCCCCAGCAGGAGCCCCTTGAACGGCTCGATATCGCTCTCGAGCTCGTGGCGGAACTCGCTTCGTGCCAGCACCACGCCGGCCAGGAAGGTGCCGAGAGCCGGAGAGAGTCCGACGAAGTCCATGAGCATCGCGGTGGCGACGATCAGGAGCAGCCCGGCGGCGACGAAGAGCTCGTGGATTCCGCTTCGGGCGACAAATCGCAGGCCCGGGCCGAGCAGGTAGCGTCCGGCCACGACGATCCCGAGGACCGCACCCAGAACGACCAAGGTCTCCATCCAGGGAGGAAGGGTCGAGATCCAGGCGGTGTGCGCCTCTGCATGGGCGCGAGGGGCGGAGGTGGCGAGCAGCGGCAGGATCGCCAGTATCGGGATCACCGCGATGTCCTGAAAAAGGAGCACGGAGAAGGAGCTCTGGCCGCCTTCGGTGCGCAGCAGGCCCTTCTCGTTGAGCGTCTGGAGGACGATCGCGGTCGACGAGAGCGCCAGGATCAGACCGACGGCGATCGCCGTGCGCCAGTCGGTATCGAAGGCCAGGGCGATCGCCGCCAGCAGGAGGGTCGAGACCGACACCTGTAGGCCACCGAGGCCCAGGATCGGTCCGCGGAGGCGCCAGATTCTCGCCGGCTCGAGCTCCAGCCCGATCAGGAACAGCATCATCACGACGCCGAACTCGGCGAAGTGGAGGACGTCCTGACCCTCGTCGCCGACCAGCCCGAGAACGAAAGGTCCGATGGCGACTCCGGCGAGCAGATACCCGAGCACGGAGCCCAGGCCCAGCCGCTTGGCAATCGGCACCGCGACCACTGCGGCCGAAAGGTAGATCAGGGCCTGATAGAAGAACTCGCCGCCGTGCATCAGGCGCTCCCTCGCACGATAGCTTCCAGGTCCTCGTTGATGCGCGTCGACCGCCTGGCCCGCTGCCAGTCGATCCGGCCGTCACGAATCGCCTCCAGGAGGCGACGGTAGTCCTCGACATGAGCCCCGACGCTCTCCGTCGTCATCTGGTGAGTCCCGTGGGCGATGAAGGGGGGCAGGTACTCCATACCGCACAGACGGAAAGTCTGCTCGACCGGCCGGAAGAGCTCCCGGATGGTGAAGCGGTTGTATCCCTCGGCTTGGTAGGCCTCTTCGCGGCCCCCGGTCGTCATCACGCTGAGGACCTTCTTGCCCGCCAGGGCCGTACCCTCCGAGCCGTACGCCCAGCCGTGCTCGAGAACGAGGTCCGTCCACTGCTTGAGGAGTGCCGGGACGCTGTACCAGAAGACCGGGTGTTGCAGGACGAGGACGTCGTGCTCCTGGAGCAGGCGTTGCTCGCGCGCGACATCGACATCGAACTCCGGGTACTCCTCATAGAGGTCGTGAAACGTGATTCCCTCGAGGCTGGCGGCGGCGTTCGCCAGATGGACGTTGATGCGCGACTTCTCGAGCGCCGGGTGGGCGAACAGAACCAGGGTCCCGTTGGCCTGGAGGTCTCTGTTGTCGCTCATTGTCGCGCCCGGGTCGCTGTCCCGCCGCGGGGGTTCGACCGGAGGATCGTCATCACGGCTGTTCGGGCGAATTATAGGGCCTGACCTGCACTACAATCGGCCCCACTCGGCGGGCCGCTTGCGGTGCCGACGAACCAACGAGCGGAGGAATTCCTTGCGGCACGACGCGATCGCAGTGGTCGACTTCGGCGGGCAGTACGCGCATCTCATCGCAACCAAGGTGCGGCAGAACCGGGTGCTGGCCGAGATCCGGCAGCCGGAGGATCCGATCGAGCGCTTCGACGGTTACCGGGGGATCATCCTCTCCGGCAGTCCCAGCCTGGCATCCCGCGGCGAGGACTCGGACTACACCCAGGAGATCTTCGATCTCGATGTGCCGATCCTCGGCTTCTGCTTCGGCCACCAGGAGATCGCCAAACGCTACGGCGGCGAGGTGATCCACGGCAAGCCCGAGTGGGGCGCCGCCGACCTCGAGGTGCTCGATCATCATCCGTTGTTCGAAGGCCAGCCGCGCAGCCAGCGGGTGTGGATGAGCCACTTCGACTCGGTGGTCTCGGTCGGTCCGGAGTTCAGCGAGCTCGGCTACACGACGCTGGGCGAGGGGAGCGAGCATCGCTACGCGGCGATCGGATCCGATACGCTGCGACGCTACGGCTTCCAGTTCCATCCCGAGGTCGACGACACCGTCCACGGGGCGGAGATGATCGCCAACTTCGTCACCGGCATCTGCGGCTGCGCGCAGACCTGGACGATGGAGGCCTGGCTCGAGGAGGAGCTCGACCGCATCCGCGGGCAGGTCGGCGACCGATCGGTCTTCCTGCTCGCCTCCGGCGGCGTCGACTCGACGGTCGCCGCCAAGATGTTCGAGATGGCGCTGGGCGCCGACAGGCTGGCCCTCATCCACGTCGACAACGGTCTGATGCGCAAGGGTGAGAGCGTCAGGGTCGTCGAGATGCTCGGCGACCTGGGCCTCGAGAGGGCGCTGCACTTCGTCGACGCCGGCGAGGACTTCACCGGCGCGCTCGCCGGCGTCACGGCGCCGGAGGAGAAGCGCCGCATCATCGGCGAGACCTTCATCGAAGTCTTCGAGCGCGAGGCGGACCGACTCGGGCTGTCGAGCTATCTGCTCGGCCAGGGCACCATCTATCCGGACACCATCGAGACCGGAGGGACCAAGCGCGCCGACGTGATCAAGACGCACCACAACCGGGTGCCGATCGTCGAGCGGATGATCGCCCAGGGGAGGGTCGTGGAGCCGCTGGCCGACCTCTACAAGACCGAGGTCCGAGCCCTGGGTGAGAGGCTGGGGCTGGCTCGCGAGCTGGTGTGGCGCCATCCCTTCCCGGGCCCCGGGTTGGGGGTGCGGCTGCTCGGGAGCGAGGGAGAGGACGTGGGCGCCGAGATCGCGCCTCTCCAGGAGGAGGTCGAGCGGACGGCCGCCGGCTACGGCCTCAGCGCCCTCGCGCTGCCCATCCGATCGGTGGGTGTCAAGGCCGACCTGCGCTCCTACGAGCATCCGGTCCTGCTCTCCGGAACGGCGGACTGGGAGACCCTGCTCGACGCTTCGGGAGCGCTACTCAAGGGGGTTCCCGGGATCAACCGCTGCGTGTGGAACCTCTCGGAGAGCGCCCCGCAGAGCGCGCGCAACATCGCCGCCGCGACGACCCGGGAGCGTCTCGACCTGCTGCGTGAGGCCGACCACCTGGTCATGAACGGGCTGCGCCGGCACGGTCTCTACGACGAGATCTGGCAGTGCCCGACGGTCCTGGTCCCGATGGAGCTCGATGGGCGCGGGAGAGAGCTGGTGATCGTCCGTCCGGTCCACTCGGCGCGGGCGATGACGGCCAGGCCCGCACACCTGCCGGCAGGTCTCATCGCCGAGCTGCGCGACTCGATCCTCGCTCTGCCCGGCGTCTCGGGGCTCTGCCTCGACGTGACGTCCAAGCCTCCCGGAACGATCGAGTGGGAGTGAGTCTCGGAACCCAGACCCGTCTGAGACGGTCACCTGTCCGTCACAGCCTGTAACGGCCGGGTCACGCCATCTCAGCATCCGACGGCTATCTTGGTCGTCGACATGGCGGAGATCCCGAAGGCGGACGACGACCGGGGCGACATCACCGAGCGCCTGGTGTCGCGCTCACTCGAAGCCGGCGGGAAGGCCGCCCACCGAGTGCGTCTGATAGCGACCGTATTGGCTCTAGCGGCGGCAGCGGCCGGCCTCGTGGGCTAGACGCGTCCCTATCCATCCTGTCGAAACGCGTAGACGCGACCCGACAGGTCGGCGGTGAAGACCAGGCCTCCCTCGAGGGCGGCGGAGGCGGCGAATCCCCAGGTGGAGGCCTCACCGGGACGATCGAGCGGGAACGCCCAGCGGGGCTCGCCGCTGGCGCGGTCCACGGCGAGGAGCGCACCCTCGTGAGCGGCCCAGTAGTCGGCCACTCCGACGGTGCCGATGAAGACGGTCCGATCGGTGACCGCCGGCCGCGACCAGGCCGAGCCGTGGGTGTCGAACGTCCATCGCGGATCGCCGGTGTCCGGGTCCACCGCCAGGAGCTCCTGGCCGTCCGAAGAGCCGACATAGCCGACGCCGTCGCGTATCGTCACCGAGGACTCGACCCATGAGAACCAGTAGTAGTACTTCCACACCGGCTCCCCGGTGTCGGCCGAGAGTGCCAGCAGGTCGTAGCTGCGGCTGCCGATCACCACGAGTCCCCGATGGACCGCCGGACTCGAGACGACCGGGGCACCCGTGTCGTGGCGCCACAGCTCTGCGCCGGTCGAGGCGTCGACAGCGTAGACCCGGCCGTCGAAGCTGCCGAAGTAGACCCGACCGTCGACGACCGCCGGAGTGCCGGCAATCGTGTCGTCGGTCGCGAAGCGCCAGCGCTCGGCTCCGGTGACCTCGTCGAGAGCGATGATCTCTCCGGCGAAGGTGCCGACGTAGAGGCTGCCTCCGGCGGCCGCGACCCCCGAGCCGTAGTGGTTGTACCTCGATCCCTCGGCTCCGAGAGGGATCCGCTCGACGTCGCCCAGGCTCGAGGTCCAGCGCTCGTCGCCGGAGGCCGGATCGAGAGCGTAGAGACGACCGTCATCCGAGTTGACATAGAGCGTGCCGTCGATCAGCGAAGGCGTCGCTCGGATGGCACCAGCGGTTTCGACGCTCCACAGGGTCCGTCCGCTCTCGGCCTCGAGCGCCGAGAGGCGCCCGGAGTCGTCGCCCACGAAGACGAGACCGTCGTGCGCTTCGAGACCGGCCCAGACCGGCGCTTCGAGGTCGCGGGTCCAGACGGGCTCGGCCGGCGGAGCGGCGATCGGCGCCGCGGCGCGGCGCTCGAACGACTCGACCGGGCTGAAGGTGACGGGTATCCGGTGGACCGGGACGAAGACCTCGGGGAGGTGCCCGACGAGGCGATTCCCGGACTGGCGCTCGAGAGTCCACGACGCCAGCGCGATCCGTGAGCCCTCCACGGTCACCGGGATCGCCGTGATGTCCCAGACATGAAGATCGGGGAAGGAGAGCCTGGCGATGGGCCCCGCCTCGGGATGCCGGCCGAACTCGAGGAGTATTCGGCTGGTCTGCCCGTTGTGCTCGGCCTCGCCGAGCCAGAGGCCGTCGAGCGGAGCCGGCTCGGTTCGCGGCGTCTCCTGCGCTGCGAGGGCGAGCGCCGTGAAAACCGCTGCCAGGACGAGCGCGGAGAGTCTGGTAGGTCCTGTCGTCATGGGGTCGGGGCTCTGTACGGAGGGTGCTTGCCGGAGGTTTCGAGACGCGCTCGGCCTGCCGTGTGGCGCTCTGAGCCTCGAAACCACTCCAGGAATACGCTAGGCTCGTGCTGGACCGCTCCGTGTCCGCCCACCGAACCGCTTCCCCGTAGGACTCACACCCATGGCTGGTTTCCCGTTGCTGCGATCGCTGTCGGCGGCGTGCGCGCTGGCTCTCGCCGTCGGACCGACTGTTCTCGCGGGTCAGGAACCGGTCCAGGTCCAGGCGACCGACGGGGTCGACGGAGCTGTGCTCACGAAGACCGAGGGCGGCTGGGTTCTGGACCGTCTCGGTGGGCAGAGGGTCGTGGTGCCGCTACCCGAGCGGCTGCTCGCCTCGCGTCTCGAGGAGACGGCGGAGGGTTGGCTGGTCGCCGGCTCTATCGCCGACGGGCGCCGCCTCGACCTCCTCGTGGCCCGCGGTCGCGGCAACGAGGTCGAGTTCCTGCCGTCTCCGGAGGGCCGCTTCGGGCGCGTGCGCGACAATCCGGTGCCGCTGGTGGAGACCGGCCTGCTGCGTGGCCTGGCCTGGGTGGAGGGAGATCGCCAGGAGGAGCTCCAGATCCTGGCCGCCGAGTGGCTGGGCAGCCGGTGGGGTCCCACCGAGGTCGTCTCACCGCCTGGACCAGGGGCGCAGATGGCGCTCGCCGGCGCGGTCCTCGAGGACGGAGAGTGGCTCCTCGCCTGGAGCGCTTTCGACGGTCAGGACGACGAGATCCTGTGGAGCCGTCGCCGAGACGACGGCTGGACTCCGCCGTTGCGCCTTCACGCTGACAACTCGGTACCGGACGTCGCGCCGGCGGTGGCGACGACTCGGGCCGGGGCTCTCATCGCCTGGAGCACCTACGACGGAAGCGACTATCGCCTCCGTCTGGCGCGGCTCGAGGACGGGCGGTGGGCACTGGAGTCGCCGTCGGGTGGGCGCGGCTCGTTGTTCCCCCGGGTGGTGCGCGGCGTCGACCGCTTCTTCGTCGTCTACAGCAGCGTCGCTCCCGAGGGCTGGTCGGCGATCGAGCTCCATCCGGACGGAAGCCGTCATCGTCTGTTCTTCGAGGCGACCGGCGACATGAGACGGCCGGTGCTCGTGCCCGGCTACGGCGACCGTCCCGAGCTTCTGTGGACCGACGGTGATGGCGACTGGCGACGCGCCTCGCCCGCCATCGTTTCGAGGCGGCCCGAAGACCGATGAGACTCCGAGCGTTTCCGCTGCTCCTGGTCGGCCTGCTTGCCGCGGTCTCGGTCGAGGCTCAGGCATTCAACTATCTGGCCTTCGGCGACAGCATCACCTTCGGCTCGTTCGACGAGCAGAACAAGGGCGGCTATCCGGGACGGCTCGAGCCCCAGCTGGGATGCGGAGGGGTCAGTCCCTGCAGGGTCTACAACGAGGGCGGCCCAGGCGATACCACCGCGCAGATGCTCTCGCGCATCAACAATGCGCTCAACCAGCGTGCCTATGACGTGATGCTGTTGATGGGCGGCACGAACGATATCTGGCAGAACAACGTCTCCAACAGCACCATCGAGTTCAATCTCACCGAGATGTACAACCGTGCCACCGCCCGGGGCATCGACACGGTCTTCGGGGCGATCATCCGCTTCCACCCGAACGGTACCTGGGGCACGTCGAAGGACGGTGAGGTCCAGGACCTGAAGGACCGCGTCAACAGCCTGGCCCAGAAACGCAGCGGTTACTTCGTCAACAACTGGGCGGCGCTCTGCGTGTCGAGCGGATGCTTCTCGGCTCACTATTTCTCCGGCGTGCCCGTTCCCGATCCGGTCGGACACCCCGACGCCTCGGGCTACGACATCATGACGCTCCTCTTCGAAGGGGAGATCGAGAAGAGGTCGCTGCCGGGCGCACCCACGCCGACGGCCCCGAGCGGACCCCTCAGCGCATCGCCCACCACCTACACCTGGAACCGTGAGGCGGGCAACGTCGCGACCTGGTATCAGCTCGAGATCGACGACGCCCAGGGCAACATCCATTCGGAGTGGCACGAGGCGCGGTTCGACTGCGGCGGCGGCGTGTGCAACGTCGACCCCGGCGTCAACCTCCCCGAGGGGACATACACCTTCCGCGTTCGCGCTCGGACACCCGAGGCTCGAGGTCCATGGAGCGGAACCCTGCAGTTCTCGGTGGTCGATCCGCCGCCGCAGCCTTCCGGCGTGGCCCCGACCGGCGTCCAGTACTCGTCCGCGCCGACGACCCTCACCTTCGAGTGGGGCTCGGTCTCCGGCGCCGACTCCTACGATCTGGTGGTGGAGGACTCGATCGGTACGGAGCTCGTCAGCCAGAGCTATTCGGAGGCCAATGCCTGTACCGGACCGAGCTGCGAAGTGACTCCGGTGCAGGTCTTCGGTGGCGGCGACTATCGCTGGCGGGTGCGGGGCGTCAATCTCGGCGGGCCCGGCACCTGGAGCACCTGGAAGGACTTCACCGTGGTCACCGGGATCCCTGAGCCGTCGGTCCCAGGCTACCCCGATCGCGAGATCTTCAACGGCGACCCCCGCTACACCTGGAGCAAGGTCGAGTTCGCCACCTACTACAACGTGGTCGTGCGGGACGCCGGTGGCGGGACGGTGAGGTTCGACGGTGACTTCGACGCCGGAACGGCGTGCGCCGGCAACGGATGCAGCGGCCGAACGAGCGTCGTCCTCGCCCCAGGCGACTTCGAGTGGACCGTCACCAGCGGGAATCCGATCGGCGAGGCGGCGACTTCGGCGCCGCAACCGTTCACCGTACTCAGCTGCTCGCCCCTGACTGCACAGCTGGAAAACGAGACCCTGACGTCGTCGGCCGAGGTCGAGGCCTGTCAGACGATCACCGCAGGCAATCTGGGTGCGGGTCCCTACGTGATCGCAACGAGTGGCGACCTGACCCTCCACGCGGGCAACAAGGTGGTCTTCACGCCCGGATTCAGGGTGCTGGCGGGTGGTAAGCTGACGGTCTTCACGGATCCTTGACGGGGCGCGCCGCGGGGATCGAACGGCAGGAGAGGTTCCGCATGAAGAGACGACTCGCCTTCGCACTGCTTCCCTGTCTACTGGCGGCACCGGTCGTCTCGCAGGACGAGGAGGAGACCCCGGTCTACATCGGTCGGGCTTTCGTCTTCGAAGCCGATCTCGAGTGGGGCGTCGAGCTCGGTTGGCTCGACGCGGGCTACGACGCCGACAAGGTGATGGCGGATATCGAGAGGAGCATCGACGGGCGGCTGCTGCGCACCGGGCGGTTCGTCGAGGGCAAGCCGCGAGCCGAGCCGAACAACACGCTGAGCGTCACCTTCGTGGGTAAGCAGGCGCAGGCTCTCGAGGACATGCTGGTTGGAGGGATCGCGGCCGCCGGACGCTTCACGCTCCATGCGTTGCCCACTGACGAGGACTTCGCGTCCTGTGACTCGAGTCGCGAAAGGGAGTCCTCCAGGCTCGAGGCATGGCGAGCCGCAAGCCCCGCGGGCCGCATCTCTGCCTTCAACCACGTGGCCGTCTCCGAGGGCGGCCCCTGCGAGACCATCCAGTGGCTCGCCCGCTGGCCCAGCGACGTCGAGGAGCTGGGAGCGGCCGTCGCGGTTCGCCGCCGGCCCGAGCTTCTCGTCCGCGCCAGCGACTCGGAGTCCTTCGAGCTGGTCAAGCCGAGCGAGGAGACCGCCGGCCTGGAGGTGACTCTCACGGACGAGGCGCTCTCGGCGCTTCGCGCTTTCGGCGAAGCGGCCGCGGGACGTGAGGTCGCCATCGCCATCGATTCGCTGGTGACCGGCACCTGGCTCACCCCCGGAACGTTCGACAACCCGCTGGTGATCTACGGCCGCTTCGACATCGACGTGTTGCGACACGTGGTGATGTCGTTCGCCGCCGAGCCGCTTCCGGCGCCGCTGCGTTACGTCGAGGTCTCCACGCGCGAGCTTCCGAACGTCAAGATCCGCGACTCTCCGACGGCCATCGAGTGAGCCGTCCAGAGCCCGTCGGGGATCGCCCGAAGGGCCGTAGCAAAGAGAAAGCCCGGAGCCTTGCGGCCCCGGGCTGTTTGTTTCGAGCGTGAGCGCGCCAAGCTCGGTCGGCCGGCTACGGCCTCACGAACGAGATGGCGTTCGAGAACGCCCGGCCCTGCGGGCCGCCCGGATCGACCACCATGGCCTGCGCGTAGATCGTTCGACCGCTACGCACATCGTTCCAGACATTGATGTCGAAGGAGGCGTTGCCGTTGGCGTCGCTCGTCTTGAGGAACCACTTCTGGCGCGACGGAACGATCTCGCCGCCCTTGTGCTGGAAGCGCTCCGCCTCGATACCGAGGATGAGCTGCACCGTGGCGTTGGGCAGGGCGTCCACCACGTGGTAGGTCAGCGTCGAGCCGGGGATCGCCGGATCACCCTCGATGGTCAGCGACGGGTACTTGCCGCCGGTCCCGGCGAGATGCTTACCGAGAAGCGTGAACGGATCGTTCGGGTCGTGCACCTCGAACCAGGAGAGCATGCCCTTCGCCGAGTGCTCGAGAACGTGGCAATGGAAGAGCCAGCCGCCGGAGGTCCAGGCGCCGTTCTCGTCCCAGGTCGGAAGCTGCCCCTGGGCGACGATGTCGCGGCCGGTCGGATCGAAGAAGGTGCGGGCACGGACGATCGACATGCTCGATCCCTTGGCGCCGCCGCGAGCCGGGGCTCGGATGGTGTCCTTGAGCATCTTGAAGGGCCAGGTGAAGACGATGTTCTGGTTCGGGTTGAGCATGTCGATGAACTCGAACTCGTCGATGACGAACGGGAAGCCGTGGGCGTGGAAGGGATGATCCCCGTGGGTCATGTTGGTGATCGCCCATCTCCAGGTCTCGCCGGCGTCGACGTCGTGCGCGTTGAAACTGTCGATCTTCGCCGCCGGTAGCGGCACCATGCTGCCGGACGAGAAGTCGGCCTGGGCGAAGAGGGTCACGTTGCCCTGCGGGTCGGGGTTTCCGTGCCCGAAGGTGACCGGCAGATCGCCCTGGACCGTGCCGGGCACGATGATGGTCGTCTGCAGGTCGGTCGGCGGGATGAACTCGCTGCCGCCGCCGGGGCCGGTCAGGGCCAACTTCATGAACGGCTGAGACGGATAGAGGCCGTCGAGTGGGTCGTCGCCGACGACGAGACCGCCTCCTTCGCCGTACACGACGATGTGCCGGCCGCGCAGCCAGTCGTGCTGCCAGATGGTGAACTCGTCACCATCGTTGCCGAGCGGGGTGAAGACCACGTCGAGCCGCTCGCCCGACATCAGGTAGACGCCCTCGAGGCTCTTGCCGAGCAGCAGGACGGTCGGGTGCAGGGGTTGCGGACCGCCGTCTTCCCCGTGGCTGTCCGGACCGAAGGGAATGATGTCGCGCCGCTTCTGGCTGAACTCGAGCAGGCCGCTGTCGGTACCGAGCCAGTAGAGGTCGACGCCGAGCTCTTCGATGCCGAGCCGGGTGATCGTGGTGTTGGCGGCGTTGAGGACGCGCCAGCGCTGCGGCTGGCCGTTGGTGACCGGCAGAGTGACCTCTTCCGACCACTTGCCGTTGACCAGCAGGTGGTTCCCCTCGCGTCCGTTCAGGTGGTACTCGGCATTACGGCGCGGGTCGGTGAAGGAGAAGGCCGGAACGATCTCGTTGCTGGCGTCGAGCAGAACGTCGTCGAAGATGACGACCCGCTCCTGAAGACCGGTGAGTCCCAGAGCGGCGTCCTTGGCCGGATCGCGCACGAGCACGCCGCCGTAGAGACCCTTCTCGACCTGATCGAAGGTCCGCACGTGCGGGTGGTACCAGAACAACGATGCCCTGGTGGCCTCGAACTCGTAACGGAACGTTCCGCCCGGCTGCACCCAGCTCTGCGAGATGTGGCTCCCGTCCATGTCGGCCGGGATGTCGAGCCCGTGCCAGTGGACGGTGGTCGGCTCCGGCAGATTGTTGGTGAAGTTGACAACGATCGTGTTGCCGAGCTCGGCCTCGATCGTCGGACCGGGCACGGAGCCGTTGTAGGCGTAGACCGTGGTGTCGATTCCGTTGATGAACTGCCAGGTCGTCTCGGCTGCCGTGATGTTGACCTCGACCACGTCGGGATCGGGATCGATGTCCACCGCGATGGGCGGCTCGAAGGCGACGGCGGGGCCGGCGGCGAGCAAACCGAGTGCGAGCATCGGTACGCCGATGCACTTGGGGAGCTTCATTCAGGACCTCCTGTCAGGGACGGCGCGGAGCGCCATCCAGCGTTCCCTCCCCGGCGAGACTATGACCTGAATAATACTGTATGTTTCGGGCTCATTCCACACTTCGTGACCCGATCGTCACACAGTTTGTGGCGGCGTCCGTGAATACATGGAGTTCTCTATGGTAAATCGTCTCTCGACCCTCGCTCTCGCCCTCCTCCTCACCCCGGTAGGCCTTTCGGCGCAGGCGCCGGCGACCGACATCTTCATGCTCGAGATCGACGGCCAGACGGTCGGTTCGAAGACACGGGTTACCGATCGTGACGGCTACGACAACCAGCCCAAGTTCCTCCCCGACGGACGTCTCGTCTACAGTTCCCTCGGCGACGACGGCCAGGCCGACATCTGGGGCTTCGACCCCTCGACCGGGCGGAACGCGGTTCTGATCGAGACGCCGCAGAGCGAGTACTCGCCGACGCCGATCCCCGGGCGTGACGCGATCTCTGTGGTGCGCGACTACGGCGAGCTGGTGCAGCAGCTGTGGGCCTTCCCTCTCGACGGCTCCGAGCCCGAGCTGTTGCTTCCGGACGTCAACCCGGTCGGATACCACGCCTGGGCGGACGAGGAGAACCTGCTTCTCTTCGTGCTCGGCGAGCCGATGACGCTGCAGACGGCGAGCGTCGGCCCCGGGGCCGGCACGGTCGTGGCCGAGTCACCGGGCCGCGCCCTGGCGCGGATTCCCGGTACCTCCGAGCTGAGCTACGTCGACCGGTCGGGAGAGACCTGGTGGCTCCAGGCCTTTGACCCGTCGAGCGGGACCGCGCGGCGGCTCGTCGAGACGATCCCCGGTCGCGAGGACTACGCCTGGGCGCCCGACGGATCCGCCTGGATGGGTGACGGCAGTCGTCTCTATCGCTGGTCGGCGGGAGACGACGAGTGGAGCCTGGTAGCGGATCTCCATGACGAGGGCATCTACGACATCAGTCGGCTCGCCTTCGCTCCGGCCGGAGGCCGGCTGGCGGTCGTCGGGCTCCGTCCACCGTCCGACCTCGAGGTCGCCTACGGAGGGGTCGCGGGACGGATTCTGGGCGCGGCGCTCACCGACCGCGAGGGCTGGGAGAAGATCGACCATCTGGCGACCGAGATCGGCCACCGGCTGAGCGGCTCCGAGGGACTCGAGAAGGCTATCGACTGGGCCGTCGAGACGATGGAGCGCGAAGGCCTCGCGGTCCGCAAGCAGTCGGTCATGGTGCCCCACTGGGTGCGGGGAGAGGAGCGGGCATCACTGGTCGAGCCGTATGAGCGCGAGCTGCCGATCCTCGGTCTCGGCAACAGCGTCGGAACACCGCCCGAGGGCATCACCGCGCCGGTCGTGGTGGTGCGCGACTTCGACGAGCTCGAGGCGCTCGGGCGGCAGGCTGTCGAAGGCAAGATCGTCGTCTACGCGGTCGAGTGGAGCGGCTACGGAAGCGTTGTTCGCTACCGGTCGGCCGGGCCGTCCCGGGCGGCGGCGCTCGGCGCCGTGGCGGCACTGACCCGCTCGGCGACCGGACTGAGCCTCAGCACACCGCACACCGGGGCTCTGCGCTACGACGAGGAGCAGCCGAAGATTCCCGCCGCCGCGCTGACCGTCGAGGACGCAGAGTGGATGCGTCGGATGAGCGAACGAGGGCACGAGCTGGTGGTCCGTCTGGAGATGGACGCCGAGATGCTCGAGGACGTCGAGTCGTTCAACGTCATCGCCGAGATTCCGGGCCGCGAGAGGCCGGAGGAGGTGGTGGTGATGGGTGGTCACTACGACTCCTGGGACGTCGGTCAGGGCGTGCACGACGACGGCGCCGCCTGTGTCGCCGCCTGGCAGGCAGTGCGACTGATCCACGGGCTCGGGCTCCAGCCGCGCCGTACCCTGCGCGTGGTGCTGTGGACCAACGAGGAGAACGGACTGCGCGGCGGCAGGGTCTACCACGAGGAGCTGACCGAGCAGGAGGTCGCCGACCACGTCGCCGCCATCGAGATGGACGGCGGGGCCGAGCGGCCGCGTGGCTTCGGCTTCGGCCTTCTCGGTGTCGACTACGAAGCCGAGGAGGTGGATCCGGTCTACGAGCGTGCCTTCACGATGCTCGAGCAGATCGGTCGTCTGCTCGGGCCGATCGACGCTTCGGAGATCTCTCGCGGCGGTGGCGGTGCGGACATCGGCCCGCTGATGCGGGACGGCGTGCCGGGTCTCGGGCTTCGGACGGTCGGCGAGCACTACTTCGACTGGCACCACACCCATGCCGACACGCTCGACAAGCTCGACATCGGGAACTTCCGCCGCGCCATCGCTCTTCTGGGCGTCACCGCGTATGTATTGGCCGACATGCCAGAGAGGCTGGTGCCGGCGCCCTCCGACTGACGAGGGTGCACGCTGACAAGAGGGAAGCTATCGCCTCGCTCAGATCGAGCAGGTCACCTCCTTGCCCCGGGAGAACGGGCGCGACGGCCGGCCGGCAGAGACGCCGGCCGCTTCAGGAAGCCGTCAGTCCCGGGCCGCTTCGAGCAGTGGCGCGATCGATTCCGGGTTGGCCAGGGTCCCGCGGTTGAGCGCCGTCTCCTCGGGCGCGCCGGCGAGGATCTTGCGAATCGGCACCTCGAGCTTCTTGCCGCTCAGGGTCTTCGGCACGTCGGGGACGGCCCGGATGCGATCCGGAACGTGGCGCGGCGAGAGCTCCCGCCGGAGGCTGCCACGGAGTCCTTCGACCAGCTCCTCGTCGAGGTCCGCGCCCGGTGCGAGAACGACGAACAGCCAGAGCTCTCCCGCGGCTCCCAGGGTTCCGGTGTCGATGACGAGCGAGTCGACGATCTGGTCGAACGTATCGACGACCCGGTAGAAGTCGCTCGTACCCATGCGCACCCCGCCGCGGTTGAGGGTCGAGTCCGAGCGGCCGTAGATGACGCTCCGGCCCTCGGCGTCGAGGCGCACCCAGTCGCCGTGGCGCCACACTCCGGGGAAGGTCTCGAAGTAGCTGTCCCGGTAGCGTTCACCCCCCGGGTCGCCCCAGAAGAAGAGGGGCATCGAGGGCGACGGCTCGGTGATCACCAGCTCGCCGACCTGGTCGAGAACCTCCCGGCCCCGATCATCGAACGCGGCGACCGCGAAGCCGAGGCCGATCGACTGGAGCTCGCCCGAGCGCACCGGCAGCAAGGGGCAGGACCCGAGAAAGGCCGTACAGACGTCGGTGCCACCGCTGACCGAGCCGAGCGGGAGATCTTGCTTGAGCGAGTCGTAGACCCACTCGAAGCCCTCCTCCGGAAGCGGCGCTCCGGTGGAGCCGACGGCGCGGAGCGCCTCGAGGCCGAGCTCGCGACCGGGCTCGAGTCCCGCCTTGCGACAGGCCAGAAGGAAGGGCGCGCTGGTACCGAAATAGGTGATCCGCTCCTCGTCGGCCATGCGGAAGAGCGCTCCGAGGTCGGGATGCGCCGGCGCTCCTTCCCAGAGGACGATGGTCGAGCCGAGAGCCAGGCTCGAGACCAGGTAGTTCCACATCATCCAGCCGGTCGTCGAGTACCAGAAGAATCGGTCCTCCGGGCCGAGGTCGCTATGGAGCGCGAGCTGCTTCAGGTGCTCGAGCAGGATGCCGCCGTGGCCCTGGACGATCGCCTTCGGAAGACCCGTGGTGCCCGAGGAGTAGAGGATCCAGAGAGGGTGGTCGAACGGGACCGGCTCGAAGCGGATCGGTCCCGGGTCGCTGACCAGCCGCTCCCAACCGAGCCATCCGTCCGGTCGGCGATCGAGTCGAGACAGCAGCACGCTCGCTTCGAGGCTCGGTAGCTCACAGCGAATCGTCTCGGCTTCGACCGAGCGGTCGAAGAGCCTTCCGTTGTAAGGGTAGCCGTCGTGGGCCAGCAGGACCTTGGGCTCGATCTGCCGGAAGCGGTCGAGGACCGCCGAGACGCCGAACTCGGGCGGACAGCTCGACCAGACCGCCCCGAGGCTGGCGGTGGCCAGGAGCGCCGCCACCGCCTCCGGCGTGTTGCCCAGATAGCCGACGACCCTGTCGCCGCGCTCGACGCCGAGATTCTCGAGTCCCCTGCGTATTCGCGCCACCTGACCGCGCAGCTCGGTGCGGCTCCAGGCGACGCGCTCGCCGCTCTCGGAGCGGTAGACGATGGCCGTCCCGTCACCGTCGGCCCGGAGCAGGTGCTCCGCCCAGTTGAGCTCACCGCCGGGGAACCAGTCGGCGCCGGGCATGATGCGGCTGCCGAGAACTCGCTCCGGCTCACGATGCCAGTCCACCTCGAAGTAGTCGGCGATCGAGCGCCAGAATCCCTCGAGGTCCTCGACCGACCAGCCCCAGAGGCTCCGGTAGCTGTCGAAGGCCAGTCCGCGCTCGCTCTCCAGCCAGTCCATGTAGGCCCGCATGCGGCTGGCGGCGACTCTCTCGGCCGAGGGGGCCCAGAGCGTCTTGGGCTCGACGCTAGTCATCGGCAGGACGTTCAGCGTGCACAAGCGTACCAACGGCCGGCGTCCCCTCGAACAGAGGGCATGGTCTGCCGGCCGTCAGTCCTGCGCGAATCCTCAGGCCCACAGGTCGGACGGATACTCCCCACTCGCGACCAGCGAGCGCACCGTCGAGCGGACGTGCCCGAGATCCTCGCGGTAGGTCATGCCGCACCAGGTGTTGCTTCCCGCCAGGACCCTGACCTCGACGAGGCCCTCGTCGACCAGCTCGTCGACGATCTCTGGAAGCCGGAACTCGGCGTCGGCGTTGCCCGCGTTGTGAACGGCGAAGTCCTGGAACCGGCGCTCCAACTCGGAGAGGAAGCTCGGCGTGAGTCCCCACATGTTCATCGAGACCGGCTCGACGCCTCCAAAGCGCCGGCGCTCGTTCCGGCCGGCACCGGAGACGATCACTCCGTTCTCGCTCCAGACCTCGAGAAGCTCCTCGAGGTGGCGCAGCCGGCCACGGTCGTCGATCTCGAGCAGAGCGCGCGAGACCGGACCCGCCTCGGTCAGCGTTTCCGCCAGGGGGAAGCCGACCGCGGCCAGCTCGCGGCCGTCCTCCACCCCGCGGAGAAACTCGCCCAGCGGCCGGTACGAGGAACGACCGTAGAAGTCGTCCGCGTTGACGCAGGCGAAGGGCCCCCGGACGACCCCCTGGACCGCCAGGGCCGCGTGTCCGGTGCCCCAGGGCTTGCTGCGTTGCCCGGGGGAGCCGTAGCTCTCCTGATGAACGTAGCGGACGTCGAGGCGCCTGCACATGGTGGTGTCGAGCCGATCGCGGAACGCGGCCTCGGTGTCGGCCCGGACGACCAGTACCACCCGCTCGAAGCCGCCGCGCGCGGCGTCGAAGGCGGCGTATTCGAGCAGCGTCTCTCCGGCCGGGCCGACCGGTGCCAGCTGTTTGGGACCGCCGAAGCGGCGGCCCGCGCCGGCCGCCAGTACGACGAGTGTGGGCGCAACGGGCATCGGAGCTCTCAGCGGTGATCTCTGGGCGCTACCAGAAGAGGAGATAGAGGAGGAGGGTTGCCGTGATGACTCCGCCTCCGAGCAGGTACTGCCTGGGATGGGGTGTGACGTCGAGTCCCGACACTGGCATTCGGCGTGGCTCCGCGAGAGGCCGCAGCTTCGTGACCAGCGACATGAACGCGGCGAGGATCAGGAATATCAGGCCCATGTGGTGAAGGAAGGACCAGCCGCTGAAGGCGTAGAGTGCCCCGGTGAAGCCGCCGGCCGACGCGGCGCTGTCGTCGAGAAGCCAGCGAGGCACCCGGCAGACGGCGTAGAGGGGAATCCCGAGCCACATGGCGCCCTTGGCCGCTGCCGCCGGGGCCCTCTTCAGGACCATGCCGACGAGGAACGCGGCGACGATTCCGGGTGAGATGAAGCCCCAGATCTCCTGAATGTAGTTGAAGACGCCGCGGAATCCCGAGATCACGGGAGCCCACAGGCAAGCGACGACGACCACCACCGCCGTCGCCGCACGGCCGACGCGGACCTCCTCCTGGGGCGTGGTATCGGGCTTCAGATACCTCTTGTAGAGATCGATCGTGAAGATCGTCGAGGCGGAGTTGATCCCCGAGTTGAACGAGCTCATCACCGCGCCGCACAGCGCCGCGAGCATGGCGCCCCGAAGGTAGGGCGGGAGCAGCTCCCTGATCAGGTGCGGATAGGCCATGTCGCCGTTGGCGATGGCGTCGCCGTAGAGCTGGAAGGCCATGATGCCGGGCATGACGATGATGAAGGGGATGAGGAGCTTGAGCCAGGCTGCGAAGAAGACCCCCTTCTGCCCTTCGGCGAGGCTCTTCGCGCCGAGGGTGCGCTGGGTGATGAACTGATTGAGACCCCAGTAGAAGATGTTGGGAATCCACAGGCCGCCGACGAAGACCGCCAGCCAGGGAACGTCGGGATCGTTCCATGGCAGAACCACATGCAGCTTGTCGGCGTTGGCTTCGCGGAAGCTCGACCAACCGGCCAGCAGGCTGCCGTCTCCGAGTCGGCGCAAAGCCAGGAACGCGACGATGCCCCCGCCGATCAACAGACCGCCACCCTGGAGCAGGTCCGACCAGACGACGGCCTTCAAGCCACCGTAGATCGTGTAGCAGCCGGCGACGATTCCGATCAGCCAGATCCCGGTCACGTTGGCCCAGAACCGGGCGTCGGTCTCGTCCATACCGAGGCTCTCGGCGAACATGCCGTTGATGTCGAACACCGCGTCGAGCGCCACCGCGCCGCTGTAGAGGACCGTCGCCAGGAAGACGATCACGTAGGCGGCCATCATGAAGACCGCCATCGTGGTACGCGCGCCCCGGTCGTAGCGGTACTCGAGATACTCGGGCATGGTGTAGATGCCGGCGCGGAGGAACCGCGGCAGGAGCCACCAACCGACGAAGACGAGGACGATGGCCGACATCCACTCGTAGCTGGCGATCGCCAGCCCGACCCGGCCGAAGGCCTGTCCGGCCATGCCGACGAAGTGCTCGGTCGAGATGTTCGAGGCGATCAACGAAAAGCCGATGAGCCCCCAGCCGAGTGTTCGTCCGGCGAGGAAGTAGTCCTCGGAGCTGCGCTCGCGCCGTCCGGCGTAGAGGGAGACGCCGACGACGAGGGCGAGAAAGCCGACGAAGACGACGAGGTCGACGACTGTCAGTTCCATCGCATCGAAGGGGTGAACACGCCGCCGACCCTATCGTGATCGACCGGCCGCTCGGTCGGGAGCACGAAGGAGGGGCGCCCTCGTCCGTTCGCAGATCAAGCCCGAGCGATTCGAGTCGTGCCTGAGCGCGACTCGTGCGACCCACCTGCGCGAGCCCGGGCGCAGGGAGATCTGCCGGACGCAGGGTCACCCCTCACGGTTTCCTAACTGAAAAGGGCGGAAATGTTACAGATCCGGGAGCGTGGCCCGTGGTCGAACCCTCTGTCGCGGTGCCTTCCCCGGGCCCGACATCGCCTCACTCGAGCGGCAGCTCGACTTCTTCTCCCCAAACGTGCTTCGCGAACCACTGCCAGTTGTGCCAGACGGCCGCCAGCCGCTCCTTGGGCTTGGTGATGCCGTGGCCAAAGCCCTTGTAGATGATCAGCCGGGTCTCGACACCGACGTCCTGCAGTCCCTGGTAGAGCTCGTAGGCGTTCGGCGTCGGGACCCGGGCGTCGTTCTCGCCGTGCTGGATCAGCGTCGGCGTCACGGCGTCGAGAATGTAGGTCATCGGCGAGGTCTTGGCGTAGACCTCCGGGTCCTCCCACGGGTTGCCCTCGAGGTAGT
Organism: Candidatus Multivoradales bacterium; assembly: GCA_965223875.1. Lineage (GTDB taxonomy): Bacteria > Acidobacteriota > Thermoanaerobaculia > Multivoradales > JAHEKO01 > CBDCXS01. Next base: position 3,452,649 of record OZ245024.1, read on the forward strand.
AGTGGGTGAACGGGTGGATGTCGGTGTTGACGTAGTAGGTCATCCAGTTGGAGATGCCGGCGCCGACCGAGAGCGCCTGGAACGCGTCACTCGTCGTGGCCAGAAACGCGGAGATGTAGCCGCCCTGGCTCCAGCCCATCGCACCCATGCGCTCCGGGTCGACGAACCCCTGCTCGATCAGGTGCTCGACGCCCGAGAGTACGTCCCAGGCGTCACCGACCCCGAGGTTGCGCACGTTGAGCGAGCGGAAGGCCTCACCGTAGCCGGCGGAACCGCGGTAGTTGGGCATCAGGATCACCGCGCCCTTGGCCAGCCATTGCTGCACCGGGTAGACGTAGGTGTAGAGCTTGTAGGGCATCGACAGCCAGGCCGGGCCGCCGTGGATGATGACCAGGAGAGGGTGCTTCTCCTCCCGATCGAACCCGGGTGGCGTCAACAGGACGCCCTCGATCTCGGCGCCGTCGCGGCTCGTCCAGCGGACCATCTCGCGGCCGCCGGTGGCCCAATCCGAGATCTCGGCGGTGCGATCCGTGAGCCGGCGCAGGCCTGTGCCGTCGGCCGCGGCGAGGTAGACCTCTTCGATTCGCTCGGGGCCCTCGGCGCCGAAGGCCATGGTGGAGCCGTCGCGAGAGATGTCGACCGACCAGACGGTCGGCGGATCGGCGGTGAGTGCGTCGGTCTGGCCGGTCTCCGGATCGAGGCGGAAGATCCGCCTGGCCGGAGCTTCGAGCGCGCTGAAGCGGATGCCGTCGTCGAGCCAGGCGATTCCGCTCGCGTCCTCGTCGAACTCCGCCGTCAGGATCTCGATCTCGCCGCCTGCCGACGGGAGCCGGGCGAGCTCCGAGTTGGCGAAGTAATTGAAGTCTCCGTCAGCCGTATCGAAGAGGATCCAGGCCCCGTCGGGCGACCAGATCGGATTGCCGTCGAATGCCGGCCGCTCGACCAGCGGCGTGATCTCTCCACTCGCGACCTCGACGATCGAGATGTCGGAGTTCTCGAAGCTCTCGATACGCGTGTCGGGGCGATGGGCGAAGGCGATCCGTGCGCCGTCGGGCGAGAAGGAGCCCCCCGAGACGGTGTAGTCGCCGCCGGTCAAACGACGGAACGGTTCCGGCTCGGCGGCATCGACGTCGTCCTCCGCCTCGTCCTCGGCGCTCTCATCCGACTCTCCTTCCTCGTCGCCCTCCGCGGGCAGCGTGGCTCCCTTGTCCGAGGACAGCGCCGCCTCGACGTCGAGCAGCCAGAAGTGGGTCATCCGGAAGGAGGCGTCCTCGATCGAGAAGGCGCCATACATCTCGTCCCTCTTCTCGCGGTCCTCGGCGAGAGGATCGGCGATGGAGACCGCCATCTGTGCTCCGGTCGGGGACCACTCGAACGAGCCGACGCCATCCTCCACGGAGGTGAGCTGACGGGCCTCCCCGCCTCGGGTCGGCAGCAGATGGATCTGGGTCGATTCGCCACGATCGGCCAGGAAGGCGATCCAGCGGCCATCGGGCGAGAAAGCGGCTCCCGTCGAGCTCCCGTCTCGGGTCCGGGTGAGCTGGTGGGGCTCCTCTTCCTCGCGGACGAGCCAGAGCTCCGTGTCGTACCGGTTCTCGTCCCAGTCGGTGGTGGTGACCTCATAGACGACCGCCGAGCCGTCGGGCGAGATCGAGACCGAGCCGACCCCCGGCACACTCAGCACCTCCTTGAAGTCGGGCCCGTCGGGCAGGGGGCCGACGCTCGCCTCCTCGGCAAGCAGGCCCGGTGCGAACGGGCCGACGAGCGACAGGGTGGTCAGCAGCGCGAGAAACCTCTGTGTCGAAGCCATCTCTTGAATCTCCTCGGAATTGGCGGGTGCAGCCAGCGTAGCAGGGGCGATCGGAACTCCGTTCGAAGGAACCGAGGCCCGTGTGCATCTAAGCGAGTGTGGAGATCCTCCAGGTGGAGGAGAGTGTTCCTGGCCGAAAGGAGTGGACCGATGACACCTAGACACCCTGTGCGACAAGGACCCTCGATCGGGCGACTGGCGGGACTGGCACTCGCGGGACGGGCCCTCGCGGGACGGGCCCTCGGGGGACTGGCCCTGGCGGTTCTGGCGCTTCCGACCGCCGCCCTCGAGGCTCAGGAGCGCGACACCAAGTGGACCGTGCGTGGCGAGCTCATGTACATGATCGCCGCCGGCGGAGACGAGGCCGGATGCCCCGACCGCTCACCCGAGGTGCCCGGCATGATCACCCAGGACACCTTCGAGCAGACGGTGAACGACGGGTTCGGCGGGGCGATCGGTATCGAGTACATGGTCGCTCGCAAGCTCGGTATCGAGGCGGCTTACGTGGGAGGCGCGTTCGAAGGGGAGTTCACCATCCGAACGCCGGGACTCGCCGAGACCGATAGTGGGGACATCGACTTCTCGGCCGTGACGCTGGGGCTCAACTACCACTTCAGGCCGGCGAAGCGGATCGACTACTTCCTCGGTGCCTTCTACTCGTACTACGAGTACGACACACTGGTGCTGAACTACCCTGGTCACGGAATCGTCGTCAACTGGACCTTCGGAGGTCGCGAGGGAGTGCAGGAGGCCGATCAGGGCTGGGGCTGGCGTGGAGGGATCGACGTACCGTTCAACGCCGAGAGCGACTGGACCTTCGTTGCCGGCGTGCGTCACTTCCGAGGTCCGAACGACATCCATCCGGTGGACATCTCGGTAGGCGTCGGACGACGGTTCTGAGGCGGTAGAGAGCTGGGCTTGGCGCAGGGACCACTTAGCGCCTTGTCATCTCGACCGGAGGCGAGCGGCAGCGAGCCGTAGTGGAGAGATCCCGCGCCGAGGTGGGATCTCTTCTATGAAAGGCAAAGTCAAGAGGTAGACTCCCCCTGTGGGGATACCCTCTTGGGTTTGCATCCCCCGTTTGCAGTGTTTAGGTCGGGTTTGGGGCGGGGCGTGATGGTTCTTTGTGAGGATCGAAGCCGTAGCCGGCTCTGCGTTTGTGTGTTCTCTCAGAGGAACCACGCTTCTATCTGGGGCTCTCGGGCCCATGGCAGAGTCAGGTTCACGGAGGGGGCCTAGGCTCCACTCAGGGTCTTGGTGTCGTGACCGGCACTTGGACCAGAGATCCCATGGAGGCTCACCCTCGAACCGTATTCGTCGAGCTTCGATCGATGACCGCGCGACCCCGCTTCGGGCCCGGCCTAGGTTGCGTGGTGCTGTCTGAGCCTGCCGGCGTCGAAGGGTTGTCCGCTCTTCCACACCGCCAGGCAGGTTCCCGCGAGCTTGCGTGCGATGGTCAGTGTCGCCAGTTCGGGTCGCTGGCCCTCGGCCAGCCTCGCCTCGTAGGCGTCGCGTAGCGGTCCGCGCCTGGAGGCGTCGATGGCGGCTGACTTGAAGACTTCTTTGAGCGCTCGGCAGTAGTGACGATTGAGTCCCCGGGTCGACTGCCGGTGGCGTCGTTCGAGTCCCCGAGGTCCAACGACGTAGTCGCTCGAGGAATGGGTGACGACGGCCAGGCCGGCGTACTTCCACAGCTGGCGCCGGGTGCGGAAGCGATGTGGGGTGCGTAGCTTGGCGACGATCGTCGTCGAGCGGATCGGACCGATCGCCGGGATCGTCTGGAGTAGGCGACAGGCGCTCGAGCGCCGGGCCGCCCGCTTCAGTGCCCGCTCGGCCTCGGCCTGGATCGCGTCGACAGCTGCAAGCTCGTCGCTCAGCCAGCGGAAGCGCTGGTCGGCTGTCGAGCAGCCCAGCGACGCTCCAGCCAGTAGCTGGTCCACCGACAGGCCCCGAGACCGCGCCAGAGCGTTGCGGCGATTCTGCAGACGCACACTGTCGCGCACCAGGTCCCGGTACGCATCGACCCCATGACGCAGATCCCGCAGACGTCCCCGATCGTGGTACACCGGCACCAGAAAGCCGCCGCGAAGACGCTCGGCCAGGTCCCGAGCATCCACCCGATCGCTCTTGCCCTCGCCTGTCCTGACGTGCCGCCGTGGATTCGCCACCACGAGCTCGGCAACCTGCGGCTCGAGCAGCTCGTAGAGCCACTCCGCGTACGGACCCTCCTCGAACGTCAGGTGCACTCGACCGCACAGCCCGCTCACCCAACCCACCAGACGATCCGGAGCGGTCGCCAGAACGCCCTCTTCCACCAAGCGACCCGATCCTTCCAAGACCGCATAGCTCGTGCTCGTCTGGTGAACATCCAATCCAACGTAATGATCCTTCGACATTGTCCTCCTCCTTTCTGGTGGATACTCCACCAACGTGAGGGGGACACCCTTTCATCCTGCCTCCACTCAAGCTCGCTCGCTCGCTCCGGTCGAGATGACAAGGGAAGAAGACAGCGCACCTCCGGTCGAGATGACAAGGGAGGAGGCAGCGCACCTCTGGCCGAGTTGACGGGGCTTATGGCCGTCTCTAACGCCCGCTGCGTTGGACGCGAGGACGAGGTGGCGGGGTCGCGTTGCCGGCCTTTCGTGACACCATAGCGCGCACCGAAAACGACCGGTTGTTCCTGGGGGTGCTCGCGATGGCTTTGTCGAGACTGATGTCGATTCTTGTTCCGGTGAGGAGTGCGCGCTCGCCACTCGTCTTCGCCGCGGTTCTTCTGATTGCCCTACTGGCCTCGGCCGTGCCGACCTGGGCCCAGGTGGTGGCCGTGGAGCGGACCGAGGAGCCGGCGGGTGAGTCGGCCGAGGAGACCGGCGAGGAGGCGGAGGAAGACGAGGGCATGGTGCCCGCCCCGGATCGTCCCGAGGGAGAGGGCGAGGGCCCGTTCGAGCGTCTGATCATTCGCGGCGTGACGATGATCGACGGCACCGGATCGCCTCCGCTCGGCCCCGTCGACATCGTCATCGAGGGCAACCGGATCGCCGAGATCGAGGTCTCCGGAACCCCGGGACTGCCCTTCAAGGACGACGAGGACCGTCCGGGTGACGCGACCCACGAGCTCGACGCCACCGGCTGGTACGTCATGCCCGGCATCGTCGATCTGCATGCGCACACCGGGGGTGTCCCCAAAGCCCCGGAAGCCGAGTACACCTACAAGCTCTGGCTGGCGCACGGCGTCACGACGGTGCGCGGGGTGCCGACGGGCCGCTTCGAGTGGGCTCTGTCGGAGAAAGAGAGAAGCGCCGCCAACGAGATCACCGCCCCGCGCATCGTCGAGTACCAGCGCATGGGCGCGGGCGAAGACTGGGAGGAGCGCAAGATCCGCACCCCAGAGGACGCGCGGGAGTGGGTCCGTTACGCGCACTCGAAGGGCGTCGACGGCTTGAAGCTCGGTGCCCATCCACCCGAGCTCATGGAGGCCGTCATCGACGAGGCGCGCAAGCACGGTATGGGCTCGACCGCGCATCTGGCCCAGATGGGCGTGGCGCAGATGAACGCCCTCGACGCCGCTCGCCTCGGTCTGGGGAGCATGACCCACTTCTACGGTCTCTTCGAAGCGATGTACGACGGCTACGACGTACAGCCCTGGCCGGCCGACATCAACTACATGGACGAGCAGCACCGCTTCGGTCAGGTGGCCCGGCAGTGGAACCTCGTCCACGAGCGGGGCAGCGACGAATGGAACGCTCTCATCGACGAGTTCCTCGAGCTCGACTTCTACCTCAACCCGACGATGACCATCTATTCGGCCGGGCGCGACGTGATGCGGGCCAGGAACGCCGACTGGCACGAGACCTACACACTGCCGAGCCAGCAGGACTACTTCGATCCCAGCCGCTCCGACCACGGCGCCTACTGGTTCTACTGGACGACCTGGGACGAGGTGGCCTGGAGAAAGTACATGCAGGTCTGGATGGAGTTCCTCAACGACTACAAGAACGCCGGCGGCAAGGTGACCGTGGGCTCGGATTCCGGCTTCATCTACCAGCTCTACGGCTTCGGTACGATCGACGAGTTGGAGCTGCTGCAGGAGGCCGGCTTCCACCCGCTCGAGGTCATCCGGGCAGCGACCATGCACGGCGCCATGGAGATCAACAAGGTCAGCGGCGAGCCGATCGAGCGCGGCGTTATCCGGGAGGGCTTCCTGGCCGACCTGGTGCTGGTCGAGGAGAACCCGATCGCCAACCTCAAGGTGCTCTACGGCACCGGCGCCGTTCGGCTCAACGACGAGACCCAGGAGGTGGAGCGCGTCGGCGGCGTTCGCTACACGATCAAGGACGGCATCGTCTACGACGCCAAGAAGCTGCTCGAGGATGTCGCCGCGATGGTCGAGGCGCAGAAGGCCGAGCGGGCCGCCGAGGCGGCGGAAGGCGACGAGTAGCTCGCATTGTCATCCCGACCGGAGCGACCGGGAGGGAGCGCAGTGGAGGGATCCCTCCGCTACGGTCGCTATACGACCTCCGGTCGGGATGACAAACAGGGGACGCTCAGGGAAGGAGACATGATGCTGGCCCATACCGACCGAGGCGACGGCAAGCCCGTCGTCCTGCTGCACGGCTTTCCGCTCACCGGTGAGATGTGGCGCTTCCAGATCGATTCGTTGGCGCAGAGCCATCGCGTCATCGTTCCCGACCTGCCGGGCTTCGGCGCCAGCGCCGCCGTCGAAGGTGAGGTCACCATGGCGACCTACGCGAGCGCCGTCGCCGAGCTGCTCGACGCCATCGGGGTGACCGAGCCGGTCGCGCTGGCCGGATTCTCGATGGGTGGCTACGCGGCGTTCGAGATCCTGCGCCAGGGCAGGCTCGAGGTCGGAGCCCTGGCTCTGGTGGACACCAAGGCGACCGCCGATCCACCCGAGGCGCGCGCCGGGCGGCACACCATGGCGGCGCGAGTCCGGGAGGAGGGCTCGACGGTCATCGCGGACGCTATGTTGCCCAAGCTCTTCTCCGCCTCGGCCGGCGAGGCGGTGAAGGCGGAGGTCCGCGCGACGATGGCGGCTCAGACTCCCGAGGCGGTCGCGCAGGCGCTTGAGGCGATGGCGTCGCGCCCCGATTCGACCCCGCAGCTCGCCGGCATCTCGGTGCCGGCTCTGGTCATCGCCGGGGAGCTCGACGAGATCGCCACGCTCGAAGAGTCACGGGGGATGGCCGATGCCGTTCCGGGAGCCGAGCTCGTGGAGGTCGCGGGTGCCGGGCACATGGCGCCGATGGAGGCGCCTGACGCGGTCGGAGGCGCGCTGCTGGACTGGCTGGACGCCTGGTAGGCGGCGTCGCCGTCCCTTGCCGGAGGGACCAGAGGGAGGAGGGGCCCGATGTTCACCCCCGGACCGGGGAGAGGGCATGGCGGCTCAATTGTCGTCCCCACCGGAGCGACCGGAGGGTGAGTACGGCCTCACAGTTGTCATCCCGACCGGAGCGACCGGAGGGAGAGTACGGCCTCACAGTTGTCATCCCGACCGGAGTGACCGGACGGAGGGTACGGCCTCACAGTTGTCATCCCGACCGGAGTGACCGGACGGAGGGTACGGCCTCACAGTTGTCATCCCGACCGGAGCGACCGGAGGGAGCGCAGTGGAGGGATCCCTCGACTTCGCTCGCGCCGCGCGCTCGGCTGCGCTCGGGATGACACGTCGTGGACAGCTCGCGGAGCGAGCCGGCTGGTTCATATCTCCCCCTGGAGCTCCATCAGCCAACGCCCGATCGCGACCTCGAAGTAGCGGGGGTTGAACAGCACCCAGTCGGAGACCTCCGCCGGGAGACTGAACTCCTTCGCCGCGTCGGCGGCCGAGACCCCCTTCTCGTGGGCGCCACGCGCCGCGCCTTCGACGGCATCGAGGAGGGTCAGGAGCCGCCCGATCGCCGCGCGGTCGGCGAGCGCCCCGTGACCGGGAACGTAGACGGCGTCGCCGTCGCGCAGGGCCGCGCGAATACTCGCCGCGAAGGGCGACGGGATCGTGTCCCGATAGTTGGGGAAGAAGCCGTTCCAGAGAAGGTCGCCGCCGAAGACGATACTCGGGTCCTCGATCTCCACCGTGACGTCGCTGGCGGTGTGGCCTCGCCGCGGATGGAGGGCGACCTGTCGTTTACCCAGATCGAGGGTGGTCGACCGGCTCTCGTCGATCAGCTGGGCGGCCTCGAGCATGGCGCGACGCGCGGGGTTCTCCGGGGCGTCCCGCTGGGCGTCGGACGCCTCGATCAGACCGAGGGTCGTCTTCGTCAGCCAGAGCTGGGGCGGATCCCCTCCTTCGCCGTAGCCCCTGAGGCCGTTGGTGTGGTCACCGTGGTAGTGGGTGACCAGCACGTCGGTCGGGTGGCGGCCGGTGAGCTTTCTGGCGACCTCGGCCACCCAACTCGCTCCGCGATCCTCGACGAAGGCCTCGATTGCCAGGACACGCTCGGAGCCGGCGACCAGGCCCCCGTTCGCTCCGGTTCGCCAGTCGCCGCTTTCGACCGGCGTCGAGGCCACCGCCCAGACGTCGTCGCCGAGCGTCGCCAGTCGGGCCCAGGGCTCCTCGACGGCCAGGGCGACGCCGGAGCCCCCGAGTCGAGGCAGTCCCAAGGTGAGACCGGCGCCGCCGGCGGCGGACAGGGCCAGAAAGCGTCGGCGAGAGAGGGTTTTGCGCATCGTCCGAGTTTACCGGGGTCCCCGGCGGGGTGAACGCGTCCTGGCAGGGAGCGGTCGATGTGGTGCCGCGGACCTGCTCGTCGATGAGGCTGGCCACCGACGGCCGGCAGGGGCGCCGGCCGCTTCAGCCTGAATCTCTCTGGCGCGGCCGGTCAACAGCCACTGGCAGGGTCCCACTGACGCGGCCGGCTTCCCTCGATCAGAGGGCATGGCGTGCCGGCCGTTGTGCCCTCGGCTAGCTGCCCCGGTCACCCTGAAGCGACCCATCTCTCGGTGCCGGCTGTTCACCGTCAGGTAGTCTCTTCGCATGCGAACACGCTCCCTGGGCCCCGGTGCCCCCGAGGTCAGTGTCGTCAGCTACGGCGCCTGGCCGCTCTCCGACAGTCCCGAGAGACCGGGCGAGGCCGACGCGGTCGCCGCGATCCACGCCGCCCTCGATGGCGGCGCCACCCTCTTGGACACCGCCGACGCCTATTGCCGTGACGACACCGAGGTCGGTCACAACGAACGCCTGGTCGCCAGAGCCCTCTCGTCGTGGCCCGGACCGCGTGACGAGATCGTCGTCGCGACCAAGGGCGGGTATGTACGTCCCGGAGGTCGCTGGGTCAGCGACGGGCGGCCCGATCATCTGCGCCGGGCGTGCGAGCGCTCCCTGGCGGCGTTGGGCGTCGATCGCATCGACCTGTATCAGCTCCACAGTCCCGATCCGACCGTGCCTTTCACCGACAGCGTCGGAGCGCTCGCCGAGCTGCGCGCCGAGGGGAAGATCCTTCGGGTCGGCCTGTCGAACGTCTCGGTGGAGCAGGTCGAGGAGGCCCGCTCCATCGTCGAGATCACCTCGGTGCAGAACAGGCTCAATCCGTTCTTCCGCGAGGCCGTTCTCGACGGGGTCGTGGCGCACTGCGACGCCAACGGCCTCGGGTTCCTGGCCTACAGCCCGGTCGGAGGAGGTCGCCTCAACCGGAAGCTGCCGGGCATCGGCGTCCTCGGTCCGATCGCCGAGCGGCACGGGGTCACCCCGCATGCCGTCGTTCTGGCCTGGGTTCTCGCCCAGGGCGCCAGCGTGATCGTCATTCCCGCGGCGCGCCGCATCGAGCATGTGGTCTCGAGTCAGGCGGCAGCCGCCGTCGACCTCGGTGCCGACGAGATCGAGGCCATCGAGCGGGCGCAGTTCTCCATCGCCTAGCGAAACCCGCCCGGTCACGGTGCCGTAACCAGAGGACAGGGGGCTGGTTGACGCACCAGGGTGCGTCCCACAGAATCACTACACTCATAACCACAGGGAGGTGGCATGAAGGGATTCACCCGTTTGGTGGTCGTCGGCTTCGTGATCGCTCTACTGACGGTGGCCGTCCCGGTCGTCGCGCAAGAGGCATCCGAGAACGAGGGTGACGAAGCGTCCGAGGCTGGACAGGGTACGGAGGACCTCTTCGGCGAAGAGGTCACGGTCACGGCTCGCAAACGCGAGGAGACGGCCCAGGAAGTGCCGTTCTCGGTCGTCGCTCCGACCGAAGAGCTGCTGCGCCGGGTCGGTGCGGAGACGCTGGAGGACGTATCGAGCAACATCGCCGGTTTCTCGGTACAGAATCTCGGCCCCGGTCAGAGTCAGGTGGCCATCCGGGGTGTCTCGGCGGGCCAGATCGTGCGCGATCAGCCGGGCGTCAAGGAGCAGGTCGGTGTCTATCTCGACGAGTCGGTCATCTCGCTGTCGCTCTTCACTCCGGACATCGACATCTTCGACATGTCGCGTGTCGAGGTTCTTCGCGGCCCGCAGGGCACCCTCTTCGGATCGGGCTCGCTCTCGGGCACGGTTCGCTACATCACCAATCAGCCGCAGGTCGGCGTCACCGAGTCGTTCGGTGAGGTCAGTGCCAGCACCCTCACCGAGGGCGGCTTCGGCGCCACCGCCAAAGTGGCGGCGAACGTGCCGCTGGGTGAGACCGCGGCGATGCGCGTCACCGGCTACTACAACAAGGTGGGCGGCTACATGGACGCCGTGCAGCCGAGCGGAAGCGTCAACGACGACGTCAACAGCGGCGACAAGACCGGCATTCGCCTGGCGTTCCGCTTCGAGCCCGACGACCGCTGGACGATCACGCCGCGCATCATGTACCAGGAAGTCGACATGGACGGCTGGAACCGTATCGACGACTACAACATCCTGGGGAATCCGTACACGACCACCCGTCCGGCGGTCAATCTGGGCGAGCGTCAGCTCTACACCCAGATCGGCGAGCCGTTCACCGACGAGTTCCTCCTGGTCGATCTCAACATCAACTACGCCTGGGACACCATGGCCCTGACCTCGATCACCTCGTTCACCGACCGTGACGTGCTGGTGGTACGTGACGCCGGTGCCCTGACGTCGAGCATCACGGGCGGCAGCATCGGTCTCGGTGAGGAGATCTACACTCTCGACGCGCCGCTCGACGACGGCACCGGGGCCGAGGTCCTGACCCAGGAGCTGCGACTCTCCGGCTCGAGCTCGAAGTCCGACTGGGTGGCGGGCTTCTTCTACAGCAACATCGACCGTGATTACGGACAGAGCCTCTTCGTCGACGGTTTCGAAGATGGGACCGGAATCGGGACGGAGGGCTGCTGCGGCGCCGGCAAGGACATCCTGTTCTTCTCCGATCTGCACTACGAGTTCGATCAGCTCGCGCTCTTCGGCGAGCTCACCTACGCCGTCAACGATCGCCTCGATCTCACCGGTGGCCTGCGCTGGTACGACTTCCAGGAAGACCGGGTGCAGACTTTCGACGGGATCTTCGCGTCCCCTGGAACCACGACGGGGTCAACGGACGCCAGCGGTGTGGCGCCGCGGATCATGGCCAGCTACAAGGCCAGCGACTCGACACGCGTCAACGCTCAGATCTCGAAGGGCTTCCGTCTCGGCGGCATCAACGATCCGCTGAACGTTCCGCTCTGTACGCCGGAGGATCTCGACACCTTCGGCGGCAACGACGAGTGGGACGACGAGGAGCTGTGGAACTACGAGATCGGCACCAAGTCGACCATCATGGGTGGCCGGGGCAACCTCAACGCGTCGGTCTTCTACATGGACATCAACGACCTCCAGGCGACGGTGACCGCCGGCTCCTGCTCGTCGCGGGTCGTCTTCAACGTTCCCGAGGCCTCGAGCACCGGCGTCGAGCTCGAGTGGGCGGCGCGGGCTTCCGATCACTTCGACTTCGCGATCTCGACCAGCTACATCAACGCCGAGCTCGGCTCGACGCTGACCTCGACCGATGCCAACGGCAACGTCAGCATCGTCTCCGGGATCAAGAAGGGCAACCGGCTGCCGACGGTGCCCGAGTTCCAGCTCGCGGCGGCGGGTAACTACCAGTGGCTGATGCAGAACGACTGGCTAGGCTACGTCACGGCCACCTACAAGCACGTCGGCTCGCGCTACACGCAGGTCGGCGACCAGGCCGAGGGCTTCGGGACGGTCAACCTGCTCGCCTTCGAGCCCAACACCATCGGTGGACCGTTGACGCAGAACACCTTCACCTTCAATCCCGAGCTGCCCGCCTACGATCTGCTCAACCTGCGGGTGGGAATCACCAACGCGAAGTGGGATGTTGCTCTCTTCATCAACAACATCACCGACGAGCGGGCTTTCCTGGCCCTCGACCAGGAGCGTGGCACTCTGGCGCGCGTCGGCTACCTCACCAACCAGCCACGACAGTTCGGCATCAGCACCCGGGTGAACTTCTAGTCGCCCGAGTCGTTCGAGATCAAGCGACCCCGGGGCGCCTGCCTCGGGGTCGTTTCTCGTCCGGTCCGTCCGCGCGGGGGGGGGCACGGTTACAATCTCCGCAGGTCACCCGCCGAAGGAGACGCCGGACGGCGGAATCGAGCCGGCGCCATTACCTGGCATTGAATCCGTGCTCCTCTCACGTGGATCCCGAAGTCCCCGCATCTCGTCCGCCGTCCTGGTTGTCGGGCTGCTCGCCGCACCCGGGGACGTTGGCTGTGACACACCCGCACAGAGCGTCGCGTCGGCTCCGGCGGCGGAGTCGCCGCGGTGGCTCGGCTTGGATGGCTCGGTGCTGCCATTCTCGAGCACCGGGGAGTTGCTCGCCTTCCTGCGAGATGCGGAGATCGTCGAGGTGGAGGCGATGCCCACGGATGTGACCGGTGTGACCGGAGCGCGGAGGGTGACGCTGGCGTCAGGAGAAACCGTCGCGCGTGCCGCCTTCCACGAACACCACATCGTCCGCACGCGCCAGCGCCTGGTCGACGGAACCCTGGTGGTGCACTTCCGCGACACCTATCTGAGTCAGGTGGCAGCGTGGGAGATGGCCCGGATGCTGGGCATCGAGAACACGCCGCCAACGGTCGTGCGTGTCGTCGGCGGTGCCACAGGGTCGTTGCAGCTCTGGATCGAAGAGTCGATAACGGAGCGAGAGCGCCGCGCTCGGGGCCTACTCTTCCCCGACCGCATTCGCGCCTATCGTCAGGTCTACGACATGGACATATTCGATGCCCTGATCAACAACCGGGACCGCAGCCAGGGGAACTTCCTCTGGACCGACGACTGGCGACTCTGGATGGTCGATCACACCCGGGCTTTCGGGCGCGAGCGGAAGATCGTCAAGCCGCGTTCGGTCCGCCGTTGCTCACGCCGTCTCTGGCAGGCACTGCAGGAGCTCGACGCCCGCGAGGTGGACGAGCGCCTCGAGCCCTACATGGGACGCCCCGAGCGTTCGGCGTTGATGGCGCGCCGCGACGAGATCGTTCGCCGGCTGGAGGAGAAGATAGCCGCCGAGGGCGAGAGCCAGGTCCTCTTCAGCTACGAGGATCCGTCGTGAAGGCGTTCCGTCAGCCGGCGGCGGCGAAGCGCTTCTGGCAGGTCTCGCTCCTACCGGCGAGCGAGATCATCTCGGGGTCCCCATCGAGCGGCCGCCAGAGGGGATCGAGCTCGATGGCGGGGTAGGAGCAGTAGCCGCCGTCGATCGCCTGCGCCAGAAGATCCAGCGCCTCCTCGCGCTGACCACAGAAGGCGAAGGTGGCGGCGGCGTGGTACTTGAGCTCCGGATCGCGAGCCGCGGTCCGCTCGGCCAGGAGCGGCGCGGCCAACTCCGGTAGCTCCGGCGACCCGGGGTCCTCGAAGCAGGTTCGGACCAGATCGGAGAACGACCAGTCGGGAAGCTGGTCGACGAGCTCGAGCACGCGAGTGCGCTCGCCACTGCGCAGGCGGACCTGCACGGTGTGCACCCGGGCCCATTCGGAACCCGCGTCGAGCTGGATGAAGTCGAGCGCCCGGTCGTAGTCGCCGCTCAGGTAGAAGGAGATGGCACACGAGCGGATGCGCCGGTTCGACGGTTCGAGCCGAAGCGCGGCCTCGCAGGCGTCGTTGGCCTCGGAGAGGGCTCCGCCGTAGCGCAGCACGTAGCCGAGCGTGAAGTGCGCCGCCGCATCACCGGGGCGGAGGGCGGCCACTTCGGCCGCCTGCCGGCGCGCGCTCACCAGATCCCCGCTCTCGGTGTGCAGCAGGATGCTGGTCGACGCCGCGCCGAGCAGCTTGGGATCGAGCGCCAGGGCGCGCTCGGCCGCTCGCAGGGCTCGCTCCGCTGCCCCGGGAGCGCCGCCATAGATGCTCTGGGTGTGGAGCCTGAAGGCGAGCTCCATCCAGATCGGCGCGTAGCCGGGATCGAGCTCCGCGGCGCGCTCGAGCATCTCGATCGCGACCCGGCCGGGCCGGGCGTCGTCGCGCATGGCGAGAGCCCGCAGGAAGAGGTCGTAGGCGTCGCCGCTGGTGGGCACCGTGCCGGTGCCCGGGTCGAGAGGCACGCGCTCCTGGTACCCGGGGTCCTGGTGCCCGTGGTCGAGAATCGGCAGCAGCTCCTCGCGCACACGAGACGCCGTATGCTCGCGCAGCGCAAGCATATCGTCTCCCGGCACGGTCAGCGACTCGCGCCAGAGCACCTGGTGACTCTCGAGGTCGATCGCCTCGAGGGTGAGCCGGAGCGCCTCCTCCTCGCGGGCGTAGTGGCCGGTGACGACACGTGTCACGCCGACCTCCCGGCCGATCTCACCGAGCCGTGCCGCCCCGCTCCCGACGTCCTCGTAAGAGCGGGTCATCGCGAACGGCCGCACGACAAGGGAGGGCGTCCGGCTCAACACGGTGGCGACCTCGTCCGGCACCGCCAGGTGCAGGTGGTCGAGCTCCGGCTCGCCGGTGAGGTTCTGGAAGGGCAGCACGGCTACCGCTCGAACGTCGACCGGCGGCCCGGTCTCGCGGCTCGCGAGCCACCAGATCCCGGTGGCCAGCGCCGCGAATGCGGCTAGCAGGAGGGTGATGGCCGGAAGGCGCTTCGCAATGGGGTGGGGATCGGCCGGGGGCTGTGCCCAGCGGGTACCCACGGCGGGAGCTCGGCTCTGGCTGTCACGGCGCAGCCTCATCAGGTCCGCCCGCAGGTCGGCCGCGCTCTGATATCTCAACGCCGGATCCTTCTCGATCGCCTTCGCGATGATCCGCTCGAAGCCTGGGGGTACCTCGTCGCGCCGCTCGTGGGGCGGTGGGGGCGCCTGGTGCAGGATGGCGTCCCAAACCGCTCCGGTGGTGGCGCCTTGGAACGGTTGCTCTCCGGTTGCCATCTCGTAGAGCACGGCGCCGGCGGAAAAGATGTCGCTGCGTGCGTCGATCTCCTCTCCCCGCACCTGCTCGGGAGACATGTAGGCCACAGTACCCATGGTGAAGCCGGGCTGGGTGAGGCTGGCCGATTCCTGCCCCTGGGGGAACTGCGCGGTAGCGACGTTCGAGCCGCTGCTGGGCGCCTGGAGCCGGCCGTCGGCCAGCTTGGCGAGGCCGAAGTCGAGGATCTTCAGGTAGCCCTGTGAGGTGACGAACAGGTTGGCCGGCTTGATATCCCGGTGAACGATGTCGGCGCCGTGGGCGGCCTCCAGGCCGTCAGCGAGCTGCGTCGCGAGCTCGAGGAGGAGGTCGTCGTCGAGCGGGCTCGCGGCCAGCCGCTCGTCGAGCGTCTCGCCCTCGAGCAGCTCCATGACGAGGAAGGGTCGCTCCTCGTGCTCGCCGATCTCGTAGAGGGTGCAGATGTTGGGGTGGTTGAGCGCGGAAGCGATCCTCGCCTCGCGCTCGAACCGGTCGAGCGCGTCGACGTCGCGGCTCCGGTCGACGGGCAGGAACTTCAGCGCCACGCCGCGGCCGAGTCGGATGTCTTCGGCGCGGTAGACCACACCCATGCCGCCCACACCGACCTTCTCGAGGATGCGGTAGTGAGAGACAGTCGTGCCGATCATCGGTTCCGAGAGAGGCTATCGACGCGCAGCATACCGGAATAGGGGAGCGATATCTCGGGCGGGACCGGTCCTGCGGCAACGGGCTCTCTGCTAGTCTCGCCTGCGCTCTCGAACCGCACCGCTCACCTCCCGAGGAGCCGACATCATGCTGACCCTGCTCTCACCCGCCAAGTCCCTCGACTTCTCACCCGTCCCCGACGGCCTGGCCACCACGGAGCCGCGCTTCGAGGCGGATATCGAAGTGCTGATCGAGCGCTGCAAAGAGCTCGACGTGGCGGCGCTGCGGCAGTTGATGTCGATCTCCGAGCCGCTGGCACAGCTCAACCGCGAGCGCTTCCAGGCGATGCAGTGGCCCTTCACGCCGGATACCGCGAAGCCCTGCCTGCTGGCTTTCCGAGGCGACGTCTACCGGCGACTCGACGCCGACAGCCTGTCGTCGAGCGATCTCGAGTGGGCGCAGAAGCACGTGCGGATTCTCTCCGGACTCTACGGGCTGCTGCGGCCCCTCGACCTCATCCAGCCCTACCGGTTGGAGATGGGGACCAAGCTCGAGAACGAGCGCGGTGGAAGCCTCTACGAATTCTGGGGCAACCGGCTGGTCGACTCGCTCAACCAGGAGCATGGCGAACGGCCGGTCAAGGCGGTGCTCAACCTGGCCTCGAACGAGTACATCAAGGCGGTGCCGGCGGACCGGCTGGTGCCGCCCATGGTGACGGCCTGGTTCCAGGAGGAGCGTGACGGCAAGCTCAAGACCATCGCCTTCCTGGCCAAGAAGGCCCGTGGACTGATGGCCCGCTGGGTGATCGAGAACCGGGTCGACGATCCCGAGGACCTGCGGGCCTTCGACGTCGAGGGCTACGTCTACGTGCCCGACCTGTCGAGCGGCGATCGCCTGGTCTTCACCAGGCCCGACTCCCGCGGCTGAAGCCTCAGGGTCCGGGCAGGTCCGGCAGCCACCCGTTCGGGTATTGCAGGCGGTGCCGCTGGAATCCAGACTCGAACGGAGGCTGGGGCCCTCGATCCAGGGGGCCGTGTTCCAGGGAGCCATGATCCAGGGAGGTCGCATGTTCCGATCACCGGCCATAGTCCCGCTGGCCGTCATCAGTTGTCTCCTGCTCGCCACACCGGTGGTCGCGGCCGAGCGATTCGTCATCGATCCCGAGCACTCGCGCATCGGATTCTCGGTTCCGTACGACTTCATGATTCTCGGTGAGCTCGAGGGCGAGTTCCGTGAGTTCGCCGGAGAGCTGGCCTACGAGCGCAGCGACCTGACGCGCTCGACGGTGTGGCTCGAAATCGTCACTGCGAGCGTCGATACGCGCTTTCGGGCCCGTGACCTGGGTCTCAAGAGCGACGAGTACCTTGCCGTGGACACCTACCCGACGGCAGCGTTCAGAAGCACCTCAGTCGAGCGCGTCGGGCGAGGACTGCGCCTCCTCGGCGAGCTGACGATGCGCGGCATCACCCATCCGGTGACGATCGAGTGCGAGCTGCTCGACCTCGGCGAGACCCTGGTGGTTCAGGGGTACAGCTCGCTCAGCCGCGAAGCCTTCGATGTCGACGGACCGGAGCTGTCGGGCGAGGTGATGATCGGCGATGAGGTCTCGCTGACCCTGCAGGTGGTTCTGCGCCGCGCCTCGGCGGAGAGCTGAGACTCTCGGGCACCCGGAGTGCCCGCGCTGACGCGTGGCGCCCTCTGCTAGTCTCGTCAGATGCCCCGATTGTCGACTCCCTTGCGCTGGTTGCTGGTCGCCCTAGTGGTGGCCGCGGGCCTCGTGCTGCCGCGTTGGCTCGGCGAGCGTGGTGACGCGACCGAGGCGCCCACTGTCTCCCCGGTCGCCGCGGACAGGCGCATCCCGGTCCGCATCGAGAGGGTCGAACCGTCGCTCATCGAGGAGAACTTGGCGGTCACGGGGACCATTCTGGCGAACGAGCGGGTGGAGATCGTCAGCGAGATCGCCGGGAAGGTCGAGGCGGTGCTGTTCGACGAGGGCACGCTCGTCGGGGCGGGCGAAGTGCTGGTGCGCCTCGACACCTCGACCCTCGCCGCGGAGAGGGACCGGGCTCGCTACCGCTTCGAGCTCACCGAACGGCAGGAGGCCCGGCAGAGAGAGTTGCTCGACGACGGACTGGTGAGCCAGGAGGAGTACGACACCACGGTCGGTGAGCTCAATGTCCTGCGCTCGGAGCTCGAGCTGCGCGAAGCGGTGCTCGAGAAGGCCGACATCCGGGCTCCGTTCGAGGGGCAGACCGGCCTGCGCGCGGTGAGCCCGGGGGCCTTCGTGACTCCCCAGACCCGTCTGACGACGCTGCAGGTGCTCGATCCGGTGAAGATCGAGTTCGCTGTACCGGAGTCCTATGCCCGTGCGATCGCTCCTGGAGCGAGGGTCCGCTTCGCGGTGCAGGGCCTGGAGAAGACCTACGACGGTGCCGTCTACGCCGCCGAGCCGGCGGTGGATCCCGAGACCCGGAGCCTTACCGTACGGGCGCGCTCGCCCAATCCGGACGGGGCGCTCATTCCCGGCGCCTTCGCCGAGGTCGAGCTGTCGGTCCGTCAGTCGCCCGAGGCCCTCTCCGTTCCCTCGATCGCGGTCATCCCCGAGCTCGGAGGCAAGAAGGTCTTCGTGCTCGAGGACGGCAAGGCGGTGAGCCGCCAGGTCGAGACCGGGATCCGCACCCAGAGCCGGGTGGAGATCGTCGCCGGACTCGAGGACGGCGAGCAGGTGATCGTGTCGAACGTGGCCCGCCTCACCGCCGGCGTCGAGGTCGTGGTGCGCGACGGCGGGGAGACGACCCCTTGAGCCTCTCGTCGGTCAGTATCCGGCGACCGGTCCTGGCGCTGGTCTTCTCGCTCGCCATCCTCCTGTTCGGCGGCATCGGCCTGACCCGGCTGGGGGTGCGAGAGTTCCCCTCGGTCGATCCTC
The DNA here is from genome assembly GCA_965223875.1 of Candidatus Multivoradales bacterium. GTDB lineage: Bacteria > Acidobacteriota > Thermoanaerobaculia > Multivoradales > JAHEKO01 > CBDCXS01. The sequence continues at coordinate 3,471,330 of OZ245024.1, forward strand.
CCAACATCACCATCACCACCAACTACCGCGGCGCCAGCGCCGAGGTGGTGGAGTCGCAGATCACCGAGCCCCTGGAGGAGGCGGTCAACTCGATCGACGGAATCCGCACGCTGACCTCGGTCAGCCGTGACGGCCGCAGCACCATTCAGGTCGAGTTCAATCTCGGCCAGGACCTCGAGACTTCGGCCAACGACGTGCGCGACCGCGTCTTCCGCACCCTCGGGCAACTGCCGGCCGAGGTCGATCCGCCATCGGTGTCGAAGGCCAACGCCGACTCGCCACCGATCGTAGCCATCACCGTGGGCTCCTCGGAGCGCTCGCTGCTCGAGCTGTCGCGGCTCGCCGACGACATCTTCGTCGAGCGTCTGCAGACCATTCCGGGTGTGGCGCGGATCATGGTCTGGGGCGATCAGAGCTATGCCATGCGCCTGTGGATCGATCCGATGAAACTGGTCGCCTACGGTCTGTCGGCGGTCGATGTGCGCGAAGCGCTGCGGCGTGAGAACGTCGAGCTTCCGGCCGGCACCATCGAGGGCGCGGAGGTGGAGCTTGCCGTCCGCACCATGAGCCGGCTCGAGACGCCGGAGGAGTTCGAGAATCTGATCCTCAAGTCCGAAGGGTCGCGCATCGTGCGACTGCGTGACGTCGGCCGCGCCGAGATCGGACCCCAGAACCGTCGCACCGTGCTCAAGAAGGGGGGTGTGCCGATGGTCGCGGTGGTGGCGGCACCGCAGCCGGGCGCCAACTTCGTCGAGGTGGTCGACGAGTTTCGCCGGCGGGTCGATCTGATCCGACCGACGCTGCCGCCGGACATCGTGCTGGAGTACGGCTTCGACGCCTCGGAGTTCATCCGCGCCTCGATCTCGGAGGTGCGCCAGACGCTGGCGCTCGCCCTCGGTCTGGTGGTGCTGGTCATCTTCTCCTTCCTGCGCGACTGGCGCACGACCCTGGTGCCGGTGCTGGTGATCCCGGTGTCGCTCATCGGGACCATGTTCGTGCTCTACATGGCGGGCTTCTCGATCAACGTGCTCACCCTGCTCGGGCTGGTGCTGGCGATCGGTCTGGTGGTCGACGACGCCATCGTCGTGCTGGAGAACATCTACGCCAAGATCGAGCGCGGTGTCGCGCCGGTGCAGGCCGGGCTGATCGGCAGCCGGGAGATCTTCTTCGCCGTCATCGCGACGACGCTGGCGCTGGTTTCGGTGCTGCTGCCGATCTTCTTCCTCGGCGGGCTGACCGGCCTGCTCTTCCGCGAGTTCGGGCTGACGCTGGCGGCGGCCGTCGTCATCTCGTCGTTCGTCGCTCTGACCCTGACACCGATGGTGTCGACCCGCCTGCTCAAGCGACGCCACGGTCACTCCTGGCTGTGGAAGAAGACCGAGCCGTTCTTCGTCGCCCTCTCCGATGGGTACGGCAGGATCCTCGATCGACTCATCGCCCGCCGCTGGCTGGCCTGGCCGGTGCTGGCGATCTGCCTGCTGGCGGTGTTCGGTCTCTTCAGGAGCCTGCCCTCCGAGCTCTCGCCGCTCGAGGACCGCCGGACCATCCGGGTCAACAGCCGCGGACCCGAGGGCGCCACGTTCGCGTATATGGACGCCTATCTGGACGATCAGATCGCGCTGGCGAGGGAGACCGTCCCCGAGGCGCAGGTGATCGTCAGCGTCACCTCCCCCGGGTTCGGAGCCTCGAGCGCGGTCAACAACGGCTACATGCGTCTTCTCCTCACCCCTCCCGAGGAGCGTCAGCGGTCGCAGTCTCAGATTGCCGACCAGCTGACGACTGACCTGGCGCAGGTCCAGGGGGCCAAGACCTTCGTCACCCAGCCGCCGACGATCGCGGTCGGGAGGCGCCGCGGCCTGCCGGTGCAGTTCGTCGTCCAGGCGCCGACGCTCGACCACCTGCGCGAGGTGCTGCCGCGCTTCATGGAGCAGGCCGCCGACGATCCGGCCTTCAGTGTCACCGACGTCAACCTCGAGTTCAACAAGCCCGAGCTGCGGGTAGAGATCGACCGCGACCGGGCCAGGGATCTCGGGGTGTCCGCCATCGACGTCGCCGAGACGCTGCAACTCTCGCTGGCGGAACAGCGGGTCGGCTACTTCGTCAGCGGAGGGAAACAGTACGAGGTGATCGCCCAGGTGGTGGGGGACAGCCGCGACGAGACCCTCGATCTGCGCAATCTCTTCGTACCGGGCCGCCGCGATCGGCCGGTGATGCTCGAGAAGGTGGTGCGGGTCTACGAGGACTCCTCACCGCCGCAGCTCTATCGCTTCAACCGCTATGTCTCGGCAACCGTTTCGGCCGCCCTGGCGAGCGGCTACACGATCGCCGACGGGATCGCGGCGATGCGGGCCATCGGCGACGACCTTCTCGACGAGAACTTCGCCACCGATCTGAGCGGAGAGTCGCGCGACTTCGCCGAGAGCGAGCGGAGCCTGGGCTTCGTCTTCATCCTGGCGCTGGCGCTCGTGTATCTGGTGCTGGCGGCGCAGTTCGAGAGCTTCCGCGATCCCTTCATCATCATGCTGACCGTGCCCCTGGCCCTCACCGGAGCTCTGGGCGCGCTGTGGCTCTACGGCCAGACGCTCAATATCTTCAGCCAGATCGGCATGATCATGCTGATCGGCCTGGTGACCAAGAACGGAATTCTGATCGTCGAGTTCGCCAACCAGCGACGCGACACGGGCCTCACCGTCCGAGAGGCGATCTCCGAGGCGGCCCGAGCCCGTTTTCGCCCGGTCCTCATGACCAGCATCTCGACCATCCTCGGAACCCTGCCGATCGCGCTGGCCCTGGGGGCCGGCTCGGAGAGTCGTATTCCGATGGGGATCGCGGTGATCGGCGGGCTCCTGCTCGGGACGTTGCTGACCCTCTTCGTCGTTCCGGCGACCTACACCTACCTCGCGGCAGCGGAGTCGCGGGTCATCCCCGAGATCGAGCCCGGCGACGCGCGCCCGGTCCGGACGCAACCGGGAGCGGCGCCGGCACCGGTCGTTCCCGCGAGGAACTGAAGCGGCCGGCGTCCCCTCGAACAGAGGGCATGGTCTGCCCGCCGCTTCAGATGGGGACACGAGGACAAGGACGGCCTGAAGCGGCCGGCGTCCCTGCCGGCCGTCGGTGGCACACGGGCAAACGGCCGGCACGCCATGCCCCCTGTTCGAGGGGAGGCCCGCCGGTTCAGAAGGGCCTTGCCGTGCTCAGTCCAGGCGGCGGAAGGTGAAGGTTCCCAGGGAGCGCAGACTCCCGTTGACGACGAACGGACTGGTCTCGATCCGGGAGATCGGCTCGCGTGGACTCGACGGCTGGTTGGGGGACGTGTGTCGAGTCCCGCTGTCGGTGCCCGCATCGTAGGCGAACAGCTCCACGCCGATGCGCTGCGCCCAGTCGCCGTCCTCCATGAGAGAGAGGCCCGAGACACCGACGAACCAGTCCGGACTCGGTGCGATCATCGTCACGAGTGTGACGAAGGGAAAGTCCACGCCGACGTCGAACTCCATGGTGATCCTGCCCGGCGAACGCCCGAGGGGACGCCCGCGCAGGAGATGCTCGGCGCGGCCTGCCGTGATGGCGCGGTTGATCTCTCGATCGAGCGGAGAGGTGGCTCCGGTCTCCGACATCGCCTTGATGCCGGCCGTCGCGAAGTCGCCCACTTCCCAGAAGCGTGTCGCTTCGTCGTGGGTTCCTCCGATCAACGGCGAGAAGTGCGCGTTGGACGGGAAGTCGTCGGGGTGACTGCGTGCACTCCAGGTCGAATCGAAGGTGACACGATACCTGGCGGTGGAGTCGGGGCTCGATACCGGCGTCGGGCCGGGCCCTGTGGGCGGCGGCGTCGGTGCGGCGGGACTGCCTCCACCGCCTCCGCCTCCGCAGGCGATCGTCACGGCGAGTGTCAGGCAGGCGCCGATGACCGGGGTGAGACGGCTCAGTCTCATTCGCGCAGCCTATTGGAGCCCGCGAGGGAAATCATCACGAAAACCTCACGATCGGTTGTCTTGCCGTCCCTGGCCGTTGCGACCGGTTCGCTCCTTCAGGGCCTCAACAGCTCCAGGACCGCCACGGTCATCGCCTCCGTCCCCGTCGTGATCGCCGGCTGGGGCTCGATCCTGAAGAAGGGTGAGTGGTGGCTGGGAATCGGATCGCCTCCGTCCCTGGCGGCTTCCCACGCCTCCCACGGCGTTCCTCCGACCTGGAAGTAGAGCCCGGGAATCGGCGGCTCGACGTTGGTGAAGTAGGGGAAGTCCTCGGCACCCATGCCCTTGCGTGGCTGGGAGGTGAACCTCTCCTCGCCGAAGTGCTCGACGAGTACGCCGCGGAGACGCTCGGTCAGCTCGTCGTCGTTGATCAGGACGGGTGTCGACTCGCCGGTGTGGATCATCTCGGGGAGCATCTCCTCTGGCAGGCCGGCCGCCCGGCCGATGTTCCTGGCGATGCGCTCGATTCCGGCCAGCAGCTTGTCGCGTGTCTCCTGGCTGTCGGAGCGCACGGTCAGTTGAAGCTCGGCGCGGTCCGAGATGATGTTGTGCTTGAAGCCCGAGTGGAACGCGCCGATGGTCACGACACCCGGCTCGAGCGGCGACAGCTCGCGCGACACCAGGGTCTGCAGCGCCAGGACGATCTGCGAGGCGATGACGATGGGGTCCTTCCCGGCGTGCGGCGAAGCGCCGTGAGCGCCGATCCCGTGAACGACGATGTCGACGCTGTCCGAGCTCGCGCCCGAGATGCCGACCGGCGCGTCGAGCTGTCCGGAGGGCAGGTCGGCGTCGACATGGAAGGCGAGCGCGTAGTCGGGGCGCCCGAAACGCTCGTAGAGGCCGTCCTCCATCATCGCCCGGGCGCCGCTGATACGCTCCTCGGCCGGTTGCCCGACGAGCATCACCCGTCCGCGCCACCTGTCCCTGTTCTCCGCCAGACGCCGGGCGGTGCCGACCAACGAGGTGATGTGCACGTCGTGCCCGCAGGCGTGCATCACCGGAACTGTGTCGCCGGCGCGGTTCATCTGGGTCGCCGTCGAGGCGTAGTCGAGTCCGCTGTCCTCCGCGACCGGCAGGCCGTCCATGTCGGCGCGCACCAGCACCGTGGCCCCGTCGCCGTTCTCCATGATGGCCACGATGCCGGTCTCTCCGATCCCGCCCGAGACCTCGAAACCGACCGCTTCGAGCTCTGCCGCCAGCCGCTTCGCGGTCTCGTGCTCGAGAAACGACAGCTCGGGATTGCGGTGGAAGTGCTCGAACAGCGGCCCGAGGTATTCATAGTCGGCGGCGACCTGGTCGCCGATCGAGTCCGCAGTGGCGGCGGAGCTCAAACCCAGAGCTAGCAGAGCTGAAAGGTAAACGCGCATCGATGCCTCCTTGGAAGGGGATGGCAGAGCTTACCCGAAGCAGCCGTTCCGCCATCGATCACACCTGCAGCGACCGGCCTCCCCTCGAACTGTGACGGCGTCCCGGCCGTCGGTGACATGTGGGCAAACGGCCGGAACGCAGACCGACCGCTTCAGTCGGAGGCACGAGGGCAGGGACGGACTGAAGCGGCCGGCGTCTCTGCCGGCCGTCGGTGATGCGCGGGCGAACGGCCTGCAGGCCGTGCCCTCAGCTCGAGGGGACGCCGGCCGGTTCAGGGCGACGGTTCTCTTGCCCGAGTGGCACGAGCGGCAGGATTTCGTCGCGAAGCTTCTCCGCCAGGAGCCGCTGACCGAAGGTGGTCAGATGGACGTGGTCCCACCAGAGAAAGCCGGTCCAGCGTCGTGACGCCAGGTGGTGGTGCATGTCGACGATCGGCAGGTCCCGGGCTTCGGCAAGGGCGGCCATCTCCTGGTGACGGACCCCCAGGCCCTTCCTCCACGTTTCCGGTGAGTTGGCCTCCTGGACGAGCAGCACCTGCGCGCCGGACTCGACCGAGAGGTCGACCAGGCGCGCGAGCGGGCGCGCGAAATGGCTGTTGCCCTTGTCGTTGCTCGAGACGTTGATCACGACCATCCGCGGTTCCAGGAGAGCCAGCAGGTCGGTCACCAGGGGTACCAGGTCGGCGGCTTTGTGGGCCGAGAACCCGGCGTTGACGGTCTCGAAGCGGACCGGTGGCCGGCCGCTCTCGAGACTGGTCCGGCGGGCCACGTCGTCGAGCAGGCCCTCCAGCACCCGGACGAAGACCTCGTCCTCCCGCGCGGCGCCGGCGCCCCAGGTCTGTGAGCCGCCGACGAAGAGGATCCGGTAGTTGTTGTCTTCGCGTTCCGCCGCCGGCTCGGCTGCTCCTTCCTCCTGCTCCTGATTCGAGCTGGGGGCATGGCGCAGAACGATCTCGTCCATCACCACGTCGGCGGCGCCCTTGCGGAAGTAGGCCTCCTGCTCAGCCAATCGGTCGTCCGCGAACAGGTAGCGATCCGCTCGCATCACCACCAGGAAGAAGATCAGCGCCGTGACGACCAGGAGGGTCGCGTTCACCATCAGGAGCGAGAAGGCCAGGTTCAGGCCCTCGGCACGGGTTGCACGCCGCAGCAGCACGAACAGGCCCAGGTTGGCCGCCAGCAGCAGCGAGACGACGCCGAGCGTCACCCGGCCGCTGTCCGCGGGAGCGTCGAAGGAGTCGATCCAGCGACGGCCGTCGCCGTCGACGACGACCACGTTGTCGATGCTCGCGTCCCGTACGCCGCAGCGGAAGCCGATCGCCCCACCCCTCGGACCCTCCGGACGGTCGAAGCGGCCGAGGGTGACGTCGTCGACGAACACCTCGACCGAGCCCCGACTCAGCTCGAGTCGCACTCGCTGCCACCGGTCCTCAGCGACGAGCCTGGCGGCGAGGGGTCTGGCGGCCAGGAACTCGCCGGTGGGGGAGGCCTCGAAGACCCTGTTGCGAAATCGGCGCACCGTACTCAGCAAGACGCCCTCGTAGGCCTCGCCGGGTCGGCGATCGAAGAAGACGCCCGTGTAGGCCAGTTTTCCGAGCCGCAGGTCGAACTCGATCCGCACCGGCTCGAGCGTCCCGTCGACCGAGGTCACTTCGTTGTTGCCGTGCCAGGCGTTGAGCTGGAGCGCACCTCCGGCGAGCGTCTGGCGCTCGGTGATGAACGAGTAGGCGCCCAGCAGGCCGCGCTCGAGCGTCGTCTTGGTCGATACCCAGCGACCGTTGTTCTCGAGCGTGTTGTGGAGCGCCAGGTAGCTGCGCGTCGAGACCACACCGAGTGCGGCCGACAGCGCTATCGAGATCACCAGGACCCAGATCTCGGGTGCCCGCTTCCGCGGTTCCGGGGAGCCTGCTCCGGGGTCGAGCTCCTCGGTCTTCTGGCTCATTCAAGGCAGGGAGGTCGACGACGGATCGTTCGCTTCTGCTCGGGTGAGAACGTGGCCCCCACCGGGAATCTCCGGTAGCGCCTCGCGCCCGGTGCCGCCGGTCCGGCGCAGACTAGCACGCGGTACGGCCGCTTCAGGGGGACAGAGGCGTCGGCGAGGTCAGTCGGCGGTGTTGAGGGACCAGTCGTAGTCGAGGAAACGGATCTCGGGGCGATATCCGTTCGCCAGATCGCTCGCCAGCGCTTCGTCGTGGCGGGCGACGTAGTCGAGGACGGTGCCCGCCACCTGCTCGAAGTCACCGCGGTACCAGTCGTAGAGCGATGTCAGCTCGATCGTCTCGGCGCCCGCCCGGTAGCGCACCCAGCGCAGGCTGTCGTGGGTGAAGAGCGTCTGGTCTTCGAGCTGCTCCTCGAGTCGTTCGCCCGTGTAGGCCTCGGTGCGCAGCACGGGACAGCCGATCGCGGCGCAGACGAGAGCGAAGTGGATGCGCGGCTCGCGGAAATTCGGGCGTATCAGCTCGTGCTCGATCTGGTTGAGGCTCCAGGTGCCTCCGGCGACGGTCCAGCGGACCGCGTCCCAGCGCTGCGCCGCCGGAATGTCCTTGATCGAGTCGACCGGGTAGTGGTCGAGGATCAGGCGCAGCGTGAAGGCGTTGTAGGCGTTGATCAGCAGGGCCAGCTTGGCGTCGCGCCCGAGAGCGTCGAACGGAGCCTCGGCGAGGACGGCGATGTAGGCATCGAGACTCGAGGTGTCGGCGGCCAGAGCCGCGTAGTCCACGTAGCCCTCGTCGTCGACGTGGGCGGCCAGGAGGCGGTCGAAGTCGGAGTGGTCGAAGGTCGCCTGGCCCGACTCCCCGGCGTGAGTCTCGGCCAACTCGACCTGGGGTGGGCCGAACCAGCGGGCGACGAGACCGCGCAGGCCGCCGGGCAGGACGACGGCGAGGACGGCGATGACGAGGGCGATGAGGATGGTGAGTTTCTTCATGTTCGAGCCGCTCGGCCGGCACGGCACGCCCTCGCTTCGAGGGGAGGCCGGCCGCTTCAGGGACTCATACGGGTCCGGGGCGAGCGCGGTCGTATCCTCCGGGAGGAGCGGAGGCGGCTTGTACACTCCGTCGCATGAGGCGAAAAGACTACTACCAGTGGGCGGAGAGGGCGGCTCGATGGGGCGCCGACTATCTCGCCACCCTCGACGAACGCCCCGTCCGGGCCCAGACCGCGCCGGGAGAGATCGCCGCGAAGCTACCGGTCTCGCCGCCGCAGGAGCCGGAGGCGATGGAGACGATCTTCGCCGACTTCGAGCGCATCGTGCCGCAAGGCATGACGCACTGGCAGCATGGACGTTTCTTCGCCTACTTCTGCGCCAACGCGGCTCCGGTGTCGATGGTGGCGGAGAGCCTCACCGCGGTGATGGCAGCCCAGTGCATGCTCTGGCAGACGTCGCCGGCCGCCACCGAGATCGAGACCCGGATGGTCGACTGGATGCGTCAGGCGCTCGGGTTGCCGGAGGGCTTCCAGGGGGTGATCCAGGACTCGGCGACCTCGGCCAACCTGTGCGCCGTTCTGACGATGCGCGAGCGAGCGCTCGGCTGGCGCGGCATCGACTCCGGCACGGCGGGCGAGACGCAACTGCGCATCTACGCCTCGTCGGAGAACCACTCCTCGGTGGACAAGGCGGTGAGGATCGCCGGCATCGGCCAGAGACACCTGGTCAAGGTCCCGACCGACGACTCCTGGGCTCTCGATCCCGGAGCCCTGGAGCGCTCCATCGAGGCGGATCGAGCCGAGGGATATCTGCCGGCGGGCGTGGTGCTCTGCGTCGGAGGCACGTCGATCGGCGCCTCCGACCGCCTCCGTGAGGCCATCGAGGTGGCGCGCGGGCACGATCTCTACGTCCACGTCGACGCGGCCTGGGCCGGATCGGCGATGATCTGTCCGGAGCTGCGAGCGCTGTGGGAGGGCGTCGAGGGCGCCGACAGCATCGTCTTCAACCCGCACAAGTGGCTCGGCGCGCAGTTCGACTGCTCGATCCAGTTTCTCGCCGATCCGGAGCCACAGGTTCGCACGGTCGGTATCCGCCCGGACTACCTGCAGACCCTCGGCCGCTCCGAGATCACCAACTACAGCGAATGGACGATTCCCCTGGGCCGCCGTTTCCGGGCGCTCAAGCTGTGGTTCCTGCTACGGGCCCACGGCCTGGAGGACCTGCGCCGACGGGTGCGCAGTCACGTCGCCTGGGCACACGAAGCCGCCGCGGCGATCGCCGCCCTGGATGGCTTCCGGCTGGTGACCGAGTGCCGTCTGTCGCTCTTCACCTTCCAGTTCGCCCCGCAGGGTGAGGACCCCGACCGGGCGACCGAGCGGCTGCTGCGCGCGGTCAACGACGATGGCAGGATCTACCTGACGCAGACGGTTCACGAGGGTCGTTTCGTGATCCGGTTCCAGGTGGGGCAGTTCGACTGCCGCCGCGAGGACGTCCTCCTGGCGGTCGAGGTGCTGCGAGAGCTGGCGGCGAGACAGGTGATCGGCGCCGACGCCTGACGCTCCCGCGACGCTAGCCTTCGCTCGACATGGGGAAGAACGAGCGCCCCGAGAAGCTGCGGTAGCTGGGTCGGAGGCGATCCGCGTCGTAGTCGCTCTCGACGTCGACGACCTTGCTCGTCGAAGTGACGATGTCGATCGGGACGTCCGCGTAGCGACCGTCGCGCAAGGCCACCAGTCGCCCATGGCTCGAGGACCGAATGAGGTCGAGGGCGAGGTTTCCGTAGGCCATCGGGACGATCGAGTCGACCGCGTCGGGATCCCCGGAGCGGGCGAGGTAGCCGAGCTTCTGACCGAGCGTGTTGACGGGACGGTCGTAGCGCGGGCCGCGCGAGATCTCCTTTAGGCGGTGCGCCACGCGGTCGCCGATACCGCCGAGCTTGGCGTGCCCGAAGGCGTCGCGGGCATCGCTCTCGAAAACCATGTCGCCGCCTTCGAATATGGCGCCTTCCGAGACCAGCACGATGGCGTAGTTGCTCGGGTTCTCGGCGCGGTCTTCGAGCAGCAGCTCGGCGAGGCGCTCGATATCGAACTCGTGCTCGGGGATGACGCAGCGGTGCGCCGCTCCCGCCATGGTCGGGAGCATGGCGGTGAACCCGGCGTACCGCCCGAACACCTCGAGAACCAGGAAGCGCTCGTGGGACCCGGCTGAGGTGCGCAACTGATTGGTCATGGCGATCGTCCGGGTGACGCAGGTGCTGAACCCGATGCAGTACTCGGTGCCCGGCACGTCGTTGTCCATCGTCTTGGGAATGGCGACGACCTTGAAGCCCTCCTCGAAAAGGCGGACCCCATAGCTCAGCGTGTCGTCGCCGCCGATCGGAATCAGGGAGTCGATGCCGAGGAAATCGAGATTCGCCAGCACCTCCTCGGTCAGATCATTGGTCTCGTCGGCGTAGCGATCGCGCAGATGAGCCGGGACCTGCTCCCGGGAGACCCTGGAAGGGTTGGTGCGCGAGGTGTGGAGAAAGGTGCCCCCGAAGCGACCTACACGCTCGACCAGCTCCTCGGTCAGCGGCACGACGCAGGAGCTGTTGTCCGCCTCGGGATCGCGGACGAGATCGACCAGACCGGCCCATCCCCGGCGGATACCGACGACCTCGTAGCCCTCGTGACGCGCCCGGAGGGTCACCCCGCGAATCGCCGGATTGAGCCCGGGTACATCGCCACCTCCGGTGAGAATCCCGATAACGCCCTTGCTCGATCCGCTGGCCATGACAATCCTCCTCCGAAAGCGCGACGGGAGAGTATCAGCGCCGTCGGCTGATGTACTCTCCATCTTTCGACGATCGAGTGACAGGTGATTCGACGTGTCTCTGTGGGTGACTCGAACGGCGCGTGAGCGCTTCGGACTGACGGACGACTGGTTCGGCGGCGCGGGACGGGTGAGCCTGGACTCGTTCGCCGACGCGCACGCCCTGGCGGCGCGGCTGAGCGAGACCGCTTCGGATGCCGAGCCCGCGATCGTCGAGGCCGCCGACCTGGCCGCGCTGGACCTCCTGCGCGACCTCGTCTCGACGCGACTCGAACGGATCGTCGAGGAGGAGGATCTCACCGGCATGGCCGCCGATGGGTTGCTGGCGCATTTCGGCGAGGAGAGGGGCCGGGGCCTGCTGCGGCGTCTGGGCGAGGAGTTGGGACTCGGGGAGGGGGAGCGCTCCGACAGCGGCCGGCCCGGGAGCCGGCCCGGGAGCCGAACCGCGAGCCGGACCGGCGATCTCGGGTGTGTGCGCGAGCTCCTGCTGATCGCGATGCTGTCGAGGCACGATCGGGCCCGCCGCGTTCTGGGGCGACTCGGACTCGGCGAGGGGGCCGATCCGGAGCTCGCCGAGAGCCTGAGAGTGGTCGGCGATATCGTGGAGCGGGCGCGACCGTCCGACTCGGGAATGAAACGGCTCGTCCATCTGGTCGAGCCGGGTGATGGTTCCTTCGACGCGACCTTCTCGGCGGTGCTCGAGGAGCCCGAATCGTGGCGTCGCGAGGAGCTCCGACGAGCCGAGGCCGTCGTCGGGCTGATCGCCGAGTCGCATGCGCCCCGGTTCGCCGCCGGGCACGCGCCCGAGCCGGAGATCGGTCTCGGCCCACCCGGCGGTGGGCTCCCCAGCGGTGGGCCCCCCAGCGGTGGGCTCCCCAGCGGTGGGCCCCCCAGCGGTGGGCCCCCCAGCGGTGGGCCCCCCAGCGGCGGTCTCGCCGATGTCGGCCCACCCGCTCCGCTCGAAGGTGGTTCGATCGACCCGGCTCCGGGGGACATCGACGCAACCGCTCCCGGCCCGCTCCCGGCAGGGCCCGCACGAGAGGCCGGCGCCGCGTCGCCGGCGATCGCCGCGTCAGCCGGACCGGCGCCAGACGCGGAGTGGATGCCCGAGCTGGTCCTCCTGGCCAAGAACACGCTGGTGTGGCTCGATCAGCTGTCGCGGCTCCACGGTCGACTCATCGAGCGCCTCGACGAGATTCCTCTCTCGGAGCTCGAGCGGATCGCCTCGAGGGGGTTCAACGGCTTGTGGCTGGTCGGCATCTGGGAGCGCAGCGAGGCGTCCGCGCGGATCAAGTGCGACCAGGGGCAGGACCGGCCCTTCCCGTCGGCGTACGCGGTCCGGCGCTACCGGATCGCTCCCGAGCTCGGCGGCGAGCGGGCGCTCGAGTGGCTCAGCGAGCGGGCCGGGAGCTTCGGCATCCGGCTGGCGGCCGACTTCGTGCCCAACCACACGGCGATTGACGCTGACTGGGTGCTGCGCCATCCGGAGCGGTTCCTCTCCGTGCCCGACTCCCCGTTCCCCGCCTACAGCTTCACGGGCACCGACCTGTCGCCGGACCCGGACGTTCGGATCCGTGTCGAGGATCACTATCTCGACCACTCCGACGCGGCCGTGGTCTTCGAGAGGGCCGACCGCGCGACCGGCGAATCGATCTACGTCTACCACGGCAACGACGGCACCTCGACGCCGTGGAACGACACGGCGCAGCTCGACTTCCTGAATCCGGAGACCCGCAGGGCACTCGCCGACGCGATCGTCGAGGTGGCCCAGCGCTTTCCCATTCTGCGCTTCGACGCGGCGATGACGCTGGCGCGCCAGCACGTTCACCGCCTCTGGTACCCGGCAGCCGGGCATGCAGGCGCCGTGCCCTCTCGGGCCGAGCACGGGATGACGGACGAGGAGATCACCGAGGCGATGCCCCGCGAGGTCTGGCTCGAGGTGGTCGAGCGGCTCCGCGAGGAGGCCCCTGGCACGCTTCTACTGGCCGAGGCCTTCTGGCTCATGGAGGGCTACTTCGTCCGCACGCTCGGCCTGCACCGTGTCTACAACAGTGCCTTCATGCACATGGTGCGCGACGGGAAGACCGCCAGGCTGAGGCGTCTGATCTCCGACACGCTCGCCCTCGATCGGGGAATGCTCGGTCGCTTCGTCAACTACCTCAGCAACCCCGACGAGGAGCCCGCCGTTTCGCAGCTCGGCGACGGGGACCGCTACATCGGCGCCTGCCGCCTGTTGGTGACGCTGCCGGGTCTGCCGCTCTTCGCCCACGGGCAGTGGGAGGGTCTGGACGAGAAGTACGGTATGGAGTTCCGCCGGGCGCGCACCGAGGACCGACCGAACAGGAAGCTGGCCGAACGGCACGACCGGGAGATCGCGCCGCTTCTGGCACGCCGGGCGCTCTTCGCCGGTGTCGAGGACTTCCGGCTTCTCGAGGTGGTCGACCCGCAGGGTGAGCGGATCGAGAGTGTTCTGGCCTTCGTCAACCGGGGGGAGACGGAGGGCGCGGTCGTCGCCTTCAACAACACAGCGGAGCCGGCCTCGGGTCGTCTTCGGGAGCCCGTCGAGGAGACCGCCGTCCAGATGCCATGGACGGATCTCCTCGGAGAGGCCGCCGAGCTCGTCGACCTCGCCGGCGATCGGCGGCTGCGCTTCGATCGCGAGGCCGCCCTCGCCGACGGCTTGCCCGTAGAGCTCGGGGCCTGGGAGTGCGCGGTGCTGGTGGTCTCTCCGGGGATTGGTTCCTGAAGCGGCCGGCGTCCCTACCGGCCGTTGTTGCTCGGCGCGATCGACGGCCGGCAGAGACGCCGGCCGCTTCAGGCGAGACGCGGAGGAACCTGACGAACCGGCTCGAGCACCAGTAGCGAGTGCGCCGGAAGACGAACCGCGGCCCGCTCGATCGCGCCCGAGGCCGCATCGGTCTCGAAGCTCGCCAGGCGGATGGCCCAGCCGCTCGTGGTGGAGAGATCGGCGGGCAGCCGGAAGAGCCGGGAGCGGTCCGAGCCGTTCAGGAGCATCAACAGCCCACCGGACGCCCCGGGTCTCCAGAGAGCGAGCAGGGGCAGCCGTCTCGAGCTCAGGTCGTCGATCCGCTTGCCGTCGGCGGAGTAGGCTGCCGCGTCGCCGGTCGACTCACCGGTCTGGCCGAGCTCGCGTCGCAGCGCGAAGGCGCGGCGTGCGTAGTCGAGCAGATCGCGCCTCTCTGCGTCGAGCCGCCAGTCGACCCAGGTCAGCTCGCTGTCGTGGCAGTAGGCGTTGTTGTTGCCCCGCTGGGTTCGGCCCAGCTCGTCGCCGTGCGACAGCATCGGCACGCCGCCGGCGAGCGCCAGCGTGCCGAGCAGGTTGCGCTTGACGCGCCGTCGCGTCGCGAGCACCTCGGGGTCGTCGCTCGGTCCCTCGACACCCCAGTTGCGACTCAGGTTCTCGACCCGGCCGTCACGATTCTCCTCTGCGTTGGCCTCGTTGTGCTTGCGCTCGTAGCTGACCAGGTCGTCGAGGGTGAATCCGTCGTGGCAGGTGACGAAGTCGATGCTCGAAGGCCTTTCGCGCGTCGAGCCGAAGATCGTCGGGCTGCCGGCGAGAGCCTCCTTCATCGCCGCGGCGGAGCCCGAGCGACCGCGCCAGAACTCGCGCGCGGCGTCGCGATAGCGATCGTTCCACTCGCGCCAGGGAGCCGGGAAGCGGCCGAGCTGGTAGCCGTCGCCGCCCAGGTCCCAGGGCTCCGCGACGAGCTTGGCGCGAGCGAGGCGAGGGTGGGCCGTGATCCGGTCGAGGAAGCGGCTTCCCGGATCGAATCCCTCGTCGCGGGCCAGGGTGACGGCGAGGTCGAACCTGAAGCCGTCGACGTGCATGTCGGTCAGCCAGTAGTCGAGGGCGTCGATGACGAGATCGAGACAGGCGTCGGATCTGAGGTCGAGAGCGTTGCCGCATCCGGTGACATCGTCGTAGCGACCGGAGCTCGTGGGGTCCAGGCGGTAGTACAGCCTGTTGTCGATGCCGCGAAGCGAGAGGAGCGGCCCCGAGGGATCGCCCTCGGCGGTGTGGTTGAAGACGACGTCTAGAAGCACCTCGATGCCGGCGGCGTGGAAGCGCTGGACCATGCGCTTGAATTCGCCGACCGGATCGTTCGGGTCGGCCGCGTATCCGGCGTTAGGAGCCATGAACCCGAGAGGGCTGTAGCCGAAGTAGTTGCTGACGCCTCGGCGCGCCAGATGCGGCTCGCTGGCGATCTGTTGCACCGGGAGGAGCTCGACGGCGGTGACGCCGAGACGACGCAGGTGCTCGATGACGAGCTCGGAGGCGAGGCCTGCGTAGGTACCGCGCAAGGCCTTCGGGACGTCGGGGTGGCGGGCGGTCAGGCCCCGCACGTGGCACTCGTAGATCACCGTCTCGCTCCAGGGAGTCGCCGGGGAGCGATCGTCTTCCCAGTCGAAGCGACGGTCGACGACAAGAGACCGGGGCGCCCAGGGCGCGCTGTCCCTATCGTCGGGTCTCGTTGGATCGCCCGGCTCGGCACCGAAGAGCGCTTCGTCGAAGACCGGCTCACCGCTCAGGCGCAGCGCGTAGGGATCGGCCAGAAGCTTGGCCGGGTTGAAGTAGTCGCCGCTCTCGGCATGCCAGCGTCCATGGACCCGGAAGCCGTAGTGGCCCCGGCGCCGAGGTCCGGCACCCGGGCCTCCCAGAGGTCGTCCGCGCCGCGTGACATCGGCTGCCGGCGCTCGCGCCCCTCACCGTCGAACAGGCAGATGTCCACCGCCTCGGCGTGGCGCGAAACGAGGCCGAAGCGGACGCCGTCGTCTTCGAGGGAGGCGCCGGGTCGCGGTTTCGCGTCACCACTCATGAGCCGACCGTCCCGGGAGCTCGCCCCGCCGTCTCGATCGCGCTGCGGAGCCTCGTCGCCACCGACGGCGCCGGCAGCCGGTCGAGTCTCCACCGCCACTGGCCCGTCGGCAGCCCCGGTGTGTTGAGGCGGGCTTCGGAGCCGAGACCGAGGATGTCCTGTATCGGCGCCAGAACGAGCGCAGCCGGTGAGTCGAGGGCCGCTCGGAGGAGGTCGAGGTGGATGGTCTCGGGATCGCCTTTGAGGTAGGTCAGCGCTCGCTCCCGCTCGGTACCTTCCAGCCCCTCGAACCAACCCCGCGCCGTGTCGTTGTCGTGCGTTGCCGTGCACAGCACCGTTCGTTCGGTCACGGCATGGGGCAGATGGTCGCTGTCCTCTTCGGCGAAGGCGAACTGCAGCACGCGCATGCCGGGGATGCCGGTCCGCGAGAGCAGCTCGCGGACCGCGTCGGTGATGTAGCCGAGGTCCTCGGCCAGGAAGGGCAGGCCGCCGAACTCGCGCCGGGCGGCGTCGAATAGCTCGATCCCGGGACCCGGCTCCCAGCGGCCCTCCACCGCGGACTCGGCATCCGACGGCACCGACCAGTAGGCCTCGTAGCCGCGGAAGTGGTCGAGGCGGAGCCGGTCGGCGGCCAGGAGTCCGGCGCGGACCCGGTCGATCCACCAGCGTCGGCAGTCGTCCGCTTGCTCCCGCCAGCGCAGGACGACGTTGCCCCATAGCTGCCCCTCGTCGGTGAAAGCGTCAGGAGGGACTCCGGCCACTCGCTCCGGCCGGCTGTCGGCGTCGAGCGCGAACAGCTGCGGACGCGACCACACATCGGCGCTCTCGAGACCCGGGTAGTAGGGGAGGTCGCCGAGCAGCTCCACTCCGAGTCGATGGGCCCGGCGGCGGAGCGAAAGGAGCTGCTCGTGGAAGAGACACTGCACGAACGCGTGATAGTCGACCTCGTCGGCGAGGGAGGCTCTGACGGCTCCGAGCGCGCTGGCATCGCGACACCTGAGGTCCTCCGGCCAGTCGAGCCAGGTGGGAGGTCGGCCGTCGGGACGCTGGCGCCCGAGCTCGGCCGACACGGCGGCGAAGAGGCACCAGTCGTCGAGCCAGACCTGCCGTGCCGCGTCGCGGCGGAAGTCCTCGAAGGCCCGCCGGCGCTCGGCGGGTGCGAGCCCGAAACCCGCCCAGAGCGCGCGCAGCTCGCCGTCGCGTCGCCTGGCGACGCGGCCGTAGTCGATCCAGTCGGCCCGTCGGTTCGGCTCGTCCCTCGGACCCATCGCGTCGATGGCGTCGCGCGCCCAGTCCTCCAGCATCAGTCGCTCGACCGAGACGAGGAGAGGGTTGCCGGCGAACGACGACAGCGCGCTGTAGGGCGAGTCGCCCCTGCCGGGTGGACCGAGCGGTAGGAGCTGCCAGGCGGACGCTCCGGCTGCGGCGAGCCACTCCAGCCAGTCTTCCGCGGGTTCTCCCAGGGTGCCGACACCGGCCGGACCGGGCAGCGACGTCACCGGGATCAGTACGCCGAAGCGGCGTTCTTGGGAGCCGGGTTTCGTCACCGGTGCGGATGATATCCTTGCGCGCCCCGAACGATCCGAGCCGTCGCAGGCTTTCGACGCCCCAGAGAGGACCACATCCCAGAGATGACTCACTCCGCCCATCCAGGGGCCCCTGTGCTACCGCCCCGAATCGCGGCGCTGCAAGTCGCCGACATCGTCCTTCCGGGTCCTGTCGACCGCCTGCTCGACCTGGCCTACAACCTGTGGTGGGTGTGGAGCAAGCCGGCCCAGCGGCTCTTCTCGGCGGTCGACGCGGCGGCCTGGATGCGCTACCGAAACCCGGTCGAGCTGCTGCTCAACGTCGACCGGCAGCACTGGGAGGTGCTCCTCGACTCGGACGCCTTCGTCGACGAATACACCCGGGTGGTGCGGGCCTTCGACCGCTACATGGATCCGGAAAGGGACACCTGGTCCGGCACACGGATCGGCGCGGCGACACCCGGTCCGATCGCCTACTTCTCGATGGAGTACGGCCTGCACTCGTCGCTGGCCGTCTATTCCGGCGGCCTGGGGGTCCTGAGCGGCGACCACATGAAGACGGCGAGCGACCTGGGAATGCCGCTCGTCGGCGTCGGCCTGCTGTACCGCTTCGGCTACTTCCGTCAGGCGATCGATGCGGACGGGTACCAGCAGCACATCTACCCGGAGATCGACTTCACCCGCCTGCCCATCCGGCCGGCACTCGACGGGCGGGGTCGCGAGCTCGTCGTGAGAGTCCCCGGACCCGACGGAGAGGTCGCGGCGAGGGTCTGGCTGGCCCAGGTCGGGAGGATTCCGCTGCTCCTGCTCGACACCGATATCCCCGAGAACGACCCCGCCGACCGTCCCATCTCGGGCGTCCTCTACGTGCGCGGCCGCGAGATGAGGCTCCTGCAGGAGATCGTTCTCGGTGTGGGCGGCGTCAAGGCTCTCGAGGCTCTCGAGATCAGGCCATCGGTCTGGCACATCAACGAGGGCCACAGCTCTCTGCTGCAGCTCGAGCGCCTCCGCCGGCTGCGCGAGTCCGACGGTACGGAGCTCGAGCGTGGGCTCGAGGTGATCCGCGACGACACCGTGTTCACCACCCACACACCGGTTCCGGCCGGCAACGAGCAGTACGATCGGCGACTGGCGGAACGGTTCCTCGAGCCCTGGGCGACCGATCTCGGAACCAGCACGGACCTTCTTCTCGACCTGGGAGCGGCCGATCACGGAGAGGCGGGTCAGCCGCTCAATCTGAGCGCCTTCGCGATCCGCACCAGCTCCTGCGTGAACGGAGTCTCGAGACTCAACGCCGAGGTGGCCGACCGGATGTGGCGCCACCTGTTCCCTGGTCTGTCCGAGGACACTCCGGCCGTGCAGCCGATCACGAACGGCATCCATCTCCCGACCTGGCTCGGCCGTGAGATGCAGGGCCTGTTCGAGCGCTGCCTGGGAGCCGACTGGCAGGAGCGGCTTCACGATCCCGGCATCTGGGACGAGCTCGAAGCGCTCGACGCCGCCGAGATCTGGGACGCCCACCGCTTCCAGAAGGAGCGGCTGATGCACTTCGTTCGCGCCCGCCTGAGACGGCAGCTCGCCCGTCACGGACGTCCACCGCGCGAGCTCCGGGTGCTCGACCGGCGGGTCGACAGCGGTTACCTGACGATCGGCTTCGCCCGCCGGTTCGCCACCTACAAGCGGGCCGAGCTGTTGTTCCGCGACATTCACCGCCTGCGTGGCCTGCTCACCCACGACGAGCGACCGCTGCAGGTCCTGGTGGCGGGCAAGGCCCATCCGGCCGATCGAGCCGGGCAGGATCTCGTCCGCCATATCGTCGAGCTGAGTCATGAGGCCGATCTCGAGGGCAGGATCGTCTTCCTCGAGGACTACGAGCTGAGAGTCGCGTCGAAGCTCGTCCAGGGCGTCGACCTGTGGCTCAATACACCGCGTCGCCTGATGGAAGCGAGCGGCACCAGCGGCATGAAGGCGGCGGTCAACGGAGTGCTCAACTGCAGCATCCTCGACGGCTGGTGGCCGGAAGCCTTCGACGGTACCAACGGCTGGGCGATCGGTCCCCGGGAGCTCCCTTCGGAGAGCGCCGATGAGGACGCGACCGACTCCCTGGCGCTCTACCGGGTGCTCGAGGAGGAAGTCCTGCCCCTCTACTACGCTCGCGACGAGGCCGATCGACCTGTAGAGTGGGCGGAGACGATGAAGCGCTCGATTCTGTCCGTCGGACGACAGTTCTGTGCCAGTCGTATGGTGCGCCAGTATTTCGACGTAGCCTACGCACCGAGGATGGGCGTCGGCCCGAACCCGCTCGCGGCCGAGCCGGCGTCGGTCGAATAGAGCCGGAGGAGCATCTTGGGAACCGAGAGAGGCGCGATGGACAACGTGGTCACCGCCGTTCTCGGCGGAGGTCAGGGGAGTCGACTGTGGCCGCTGACCCGGTACCGTGCCAAGCCGGCGGTACCGGTCGCCGGGAAGTTTCGGCTGGTCGACGTGGCGATCAGCAACAGCCTCCACGCCGGCATCGACAAGATCTTCGTTCTCACCCAGTTCAACTCGGCGAGTCTCCATCGCCACATCGCGCAGACCTACCGCTTCGACGCCTTCAGCTCGGGTTTCGTGAACCTGCTCTCGGCGACCCAGAGCGTGGAGAGCCGCGACTGGTACCAGGGAACCGCCGACGCGGTGCGACAGAACCTCGGCCGGCTCGAAGCCAGCGGCGCGTCCGAGGTGGTGATCCTGTCGGGTGACCAGCTCTATCTGATGGATCTTGCCGGCTTCGTCCAGCTCCATCGCGATCGGGACGCCGACCTGACGATCGCGGTCAAGCCCGTGCCGCGGAGCCAGGCGTCGGGTCTCGGCGTGCTGCGAATGGATCGAACCGGTCGGATGGTGCGCTTCGAAGAGAAGCCCCAGGACGAAGCGCTCATCGACGAGCTGGCGCTCGACGAGGCGACTATCGCCTCGGCGGAGCTCGATGCCCAGCCGGGCGAGCTACTGGCCAGTATGGGCATCTACGTCTTCAAGCTGGCCATCCTCAAGGAGCTCCTGGATGGAAACCGCAAGGACGACTTCGGCAAGCAGGTCATACCGGACGCTCTCGCAGAACACCGTGTGTTCGGCTTTCTCCACTCGGGCTACTGGCGCGATATCGGGACGATCCCGAGCTTCCACGAAGCCAACCTCGAGCTGACCTGGCCGGTACCGCCGCTCGATCTCTACAACCCGCGCTTCCCCATCTACACCCATCCCCGATTCCTGCCCGGCAGCAAGATCACGGACTGCGACATCGAAGAGACGATCCTCTGCGACGGCAGCGTGATCTCGGGGAGCCGCGTGCGCAGCGCGATCATCGGCGTGCGGGCCCACGTACGTTCCGGTGCCGAGATCGAGGAGAGCGTCGTCATGGGTGCCACCGACTTCGGCTCGAGCGAAGAGGGCATCGGCATCGGGGAGGGTTGCCGGCTACGGCGCGCCATCGTCGATCTCGACGCCTCGATCGGAGAGGGAAGTCGGCTCGTCAACGAGGCCGGAGTCGAGGAGGCGGAAGGGGAGAGCTACGCCATCCGTGACGGCATCATCGTCGTGCCCCGGGGTGCCCGGATTCCGCCGGGGACGGTCATCTGACGGGCCAACGGCCGGCAGAGACGCCGGCCGCTTCAGAGTGTGGCGCCTGCCGACCGTCGGGCTCCGGGTGCAACGGATCCGACTGAAGCGGCTGGCGTCTCTGCGGGGCGTTCTTATCGGATGAGCGAGGATCGCCAGTCCGGTAGCGCGATGACGTCCCCGGGGTAGGCGATCTTCAGACCGGCCTCCAGGATACGGTCCTCGTGGTCCTCGAGCCGGTCACTGTAGTGAACGACGACGATCCGCTCCTGCACCTCGGGAGGGTAGTCGATCTCTTCGAGGGGAATGTGGATGGAGGCCACCCCTCCACGACCCAGATGGCAATCGTGGAAGATAGGGCCGCGACCGAAGTCCTCGGAGATCGGCTCGGCGAGCAGCTCCGGGTGGGGGGTGCGGGTGTCGCACCCGAAGATCATCTGGTCGCCGCTCGCCAGCTCCCGGACCACGAAGCCCCATGAGTCCTTTCCCGGTACGTGATCGGTCTTGAACGGTCGCAGGCCGAGCGGGCCGACGGTCTGCCATCCTTCGTCGAGCTCGGCGACGTCGAAATAGGTCGACAGATCGCAGTCGGCGGGAGCTCCGTCCTTGTCGGCGACCATCTCGAGGCCTCCGCGTAGCGAGTGATCCCAGAGCAGGTCCGCGAGTCCCCGGGGGATCATCAGCTCGACGCGGCGGTGGTGGACGAAGCGGCTGAGGAAAGCGAGCTCTTCGAGGCCGCCGACGTGATCGGCGTGGATGTGGCTGATCACCACGTGGGTCAGCTGGGCGAGCTGCACGCCAAGGGCCTCGAGGCGCTGCGGCGCCAGATGACCGAAGTCGATCATCATCCGCGTGTCGTCGGTCTCGATGAGGACGTTGGTCTGCCCGTAGCGGCGGGAGAAGGCGTCACCGGTGCCGACGAAGGTTGCTTGCACGTCGACCGCCGAGCTCAGACCGGTCCGGTGTCGTCGGGATCGTCGGCCAGGGCGTAAAAGCGCTGCGGCGCCTCGAAGCCCGCAACCTGGGCCTCGCCCCGATCGATGAACCGGAGGTCGTCGCCGACGCGCTCCCGCGTCGATTCGGCGACGATGATGTGCCCGTTCTCGTCCGGGGCTAGCTTCTCCAGCCTGAAGGCCAGGACCACCGGCTCGCCGATCATCGAGAGTCCGGTGGGACTGGTGCCGCCGACCGTTTCGACGACGACGTCGCCGGTGGCCAGACACCAGTCGACGCCCAGCGGAAACTCGTCCGGCAGGGACCACACTTCGCTGTCCTCCGCCAGGGTCGGAACGACCCGCGACAGCGCCAGCGCGGAGCGACAGGCGTCGATCGCGTGCTCGGGGTTGGGCTCGCTCTCCCAGTAGGCGAAGATCGCGTCACCCTGGTACTCCTTGAGCATTCCGCCATGGCGGCGGATCTCCTGTTCGAGGGCCTTGAAGACCCGCCCGACCGAGTCCTGAAGCGACCGTGACGGGGCGTTCTGGACCAGTCGCGTGTATCCGCGGATGTCGCCGACCAGGACCGTGACCTCGATCGGATCGAGCTGCAGCCGTATCGTACCGGCCCCACTCTCCGCGGCGGCCGCCTCGACGGGCTCCGAGTCGGGGGCCAGCTCGAACACGAACTCGGTCGCCATCCCGACCTTGAGCACCTGTCCCGGGAGGATCTCGCACTCCACGTTGGGGACCAGCCGGCGACCGTCGAGCCGCGTGCTGTTGCGGCTCACGTCACGCACATGGCAGGAGCCGTCCGAGTGCTGGGTGATGGTGCAGTGGCGGCCCGACACCGCCTGGTCGTCGACGAGGACCTTGCCCTTTTGGATGTGCGACCGCTGATGGTCCCGACCGATCTCCACCCTGGTGAAGAAGGGCAGGCTGCGCTCGTGGGGCGTGCCCGGATTGGCGACCAGTACCCTCCCCGAGAAGCCGGTCTGGTCGAAGGACCGGTATCGGACAGTCGTCGGACTCGTCATCAGAACCGCGCGAGTATAACCAGTCGGCTCGCGCAGCGAGCTGTCGACAGAAACTGTCATCCCGAGCGCAGACGAGCGCGCAGCGCGAGCGAAGCCGAGGGATCCCGCGATGAAGTCGCGGCTTGCCTCTGCGTCACGTTCCCGAGGGATCTCTCCACTCCGCGACCTGGCGGTCGCTCCGGTCGAGATGACAGTGCGCGGGTGAGTCGCAGACGAGCGCAGCGAGCGAAGCCGAGGGATCCCGCGATGAAGGGAGTCCTGCCTGTGCGTCGCTGCCTCGCGTGATCTCTCCACTCCGCGACCTGGCGGTCGCTCCGGTCGAGATGACAGTGCGCGGGTGAGTCGCAGACGAGCGCAGCGAGCGAAGCCGAGGGATCCCGCGATGAAGGGAGTCATGCGTGTGCGTCGCTGCCTCGCGTGATCTCTCCACTCCGCGACCTGACGGTCGCTCCGGTCGAGATGACAGGGCGCGGGTGAGTCGAAGACGGCCGAGGTAGGCTACGCCCCGGACTCCCGAGGAGGTGAGAGATGGTTCGACGCTCGATCTGGCTGACGGTGCCTGTACTTCTGGTGGCGGTGTCCCTGCCGGCCGACGAGGAGGCCGTGGAGGCGGTGCTCGATGCCCTCCACGAAACGGCTGCGAAGCCCGACCCGGAGCGCTACTGGGATCTCTTCGCCGAGGACGCCATGTTCTTCGGTACCGACCCCACCGAGCGGTGGACGATCGAGGACTTCCACGGCTACGCCGACCCCTCCTTCGAGCAGGGTCGCGGGTGGACGTACCACGTCGTGTCACGCCACGTCTTCCTGGCGCCGGGTGGCGCAGTCGCCTGGTTCGATGAAGAGCTCCACAACGAGAACTACGGCGACTGCCGCGGAACCGGCGTCCTGGTCGAGCGCGACGGCGAGTGGAAGATCGTTCAGTACAACCTCTCGATCCCGATCCCCAACGATCTAGCCCTGTCGGTGGTCGAGATGATTCGCGCCGCCGAGTGACCGTCGCGCTGGCAGTGAGCGCCGGGCTGGCGGCGGACGGCGGCACGCCGGAGGACCGGCTGTTGGTCTCGGCCTTCGGTCGTCGCGGTGTCGAGGCGCGTCTCGAGAGCTGGGACGGCGATGCCGACTGGGCCGGCTTCGACGGAGTTCTGATCCGCTCCTGCTGGGACTACCATCTGCGGCCGGACGAGTTCCGGACCTGGCTCGATCGCCTCGAGGCGCTCGTCGTTCAGGTCTGGAATCCTCCGGCGCTGGTGCGCTGGAACATGGACAAGCGATACCTGCTCGATCTGGCGGGACGCGGTGTTCCGGTGGTGCCGACGCTGGTGCGAGACGAGATCGTGGCTCGCGATCTGCCACCGCTCGGTGCGCGGCTGACGGCGGACCAGCTGGTCGTCAAGCCTGTCGTCGGCGCTACGGCACACGGATGTCGCCGGCTGGCTGTCGACACCGCTCGCTCCGTCGACGAGGTGCTGGCGCCGGAGCGCGAGGGACCCTGGCTGGTGCAGCCCTTCATCGAGTCGATCGTCACCCGCGGCGAGTGGTCGCTCATGGCCTTCGACGGCAGGCTGGACTACGCGGTGCGCAAGCTTCCTGCCGCCGGGGATTACCGGGTGCAGCCGGAGTGGGGTGGCTCGAGTCGGCGCGAGGCTCCGGACGAGGCTCTCGTCGCCGCCTGCCGCCGAACCCTCGCCGCGCTCGAAGGCGAGCCGCTCTACGCGCGCGTCGATCTCGTCGACTGGAACGACGCACCCCACCTGATGGAGCTGGAGATGATCGAGCCACAGCTCTATCTGGAGCCGGAGGACGAGGGGCTCGACACTCTGATCGGGCGCTTCTCATGAACGTCTACGAGACCCTTTCCGATCCCTGGGCCCTCGGTGTCTTCGTACTGACGCTGTTCCTGCCGATTCTGGTCGGGGTGGTCGCGTTGCGCCGCACCCGGGGGGCGTCGCTCCGGGAGCGGAAAGAGAGGCCGACGGGGACGTCGGCTTCATCATGCGGTTCGGTGCCCAGTACGGCTTCCCGGCGGGCGAGCTCCACCTCGAGCCGTCGCTCTTCTACGACATCACCGAAGAGGGTGGCACCTGGGTGTTCGGCCTCACGTTCGCCTACGAGTTCTAGCCTGCCTTCTTCATCAGGTTCCGTAGCGAGCCGCCGGGAGCGCCCGACGGTCACGGCACCGCGAAGCGCGCCTGGATCTCGCTCCAGTCACGGCAGCGGACCACGGGGGCGCCGTTGCCGTTCCCTCCCGACGTGGCGGCACGGTTCCACGGGCGGTCGAACAGCGCCACCGGAATGCCGAGCTCGTCGGCGAGATGGGGGGTGATGCCGGGGAAGTCCTCAACGGCCAGGCAGAAGTCCATCTCTGGTAGATCGGCGAGGGTCAGGCCGTTCTTCGAGCCGTGGTGGCCGTCGCCATAGGTCGCGGTGTACTTGTCGAGAAAGTGGAACTCCTCGAAGGGCACCTCGTGGCGCTCGAGCCAGGCGAGCGAGGCCTCGAGGGTCACCTCGGGTCTGCCGGTGACGACGAAGACCTCGTAGCCGAGACGTGACCACTCGGTCAGGGTCTCGATGGCGCCGGGGATCGGATCGATGCCGACGAGCTCCTCCGGATCGTGGACCGCCTCCATGAAGTCATCGAGTTGCGACTCGTCGAGGGACAACGACTCGCCGAGGTGGTAGGAATGCAGGGCCTCGAAAGCCACCCGGCGGCCGAAGTCGCGTTCGAGGACGCGCAGGAACATCAGCGCCGTCTCGGCGAGGACGTCGTCCAGGTCGACGTAGATGCGGGGAGTGCGCGTGGTGGTCATCGGCGGCTCTAGAGTGTGTCACGCGGGACGGCTCGGAGGCGTTGACGGTGCGCTAGAATCATCGCCCCGCCGGGCACTCCGTCCCGCGCGCGGTCTCCCCGGGAGTCACCGAAGATGAGTGTCGAATCGATGTTTCCACGCGCCAGGATTCCGTACGGAACCTGGGGCTCGAGCTACTTCCCCGCCTGGCAGCAATCGGCGCTGGCCGAGGTCAATATCGGGCAGTTCGCCGGCGAGGCGGCGGGCCGGATCTACGGTCTGCGAGGCGTGCCGACGAGCGAGCTCGAGTATCTGGTGATCGGCTCGACGATTCCCTGGCACTGGAAGTTCTGGACCGCGCCTCTGGTCGCCAGCTGCATGGGGCGTCGCGTCCCCGGCTTCCACGTCGAGCAGGCGTGCGCCACCGGCCTGCAGGCGGTCATCCACGCCGGTGCCGAGATCCAGACCGGCAAGGACGTCGTCGGAGTCCTCACCTTCGATCGCACCAGCGACTCTCCGGTGGGCGTCTTCCCCGAGCGGCGGTCCAACGAGAGGACGCAGGCGCTCGCCGACGTGTGGGACAACTTCGGCTTCGACCCGGCGACCGGCCAGGCGATGCTCAAGACGGCGGGGAACGCGGCGCGCAAGCACCGCATCGAGCGGCGCGAGGTCGACGAGATCGCCCTCTACCGCCACCAGCAGTACTTCGACACGCTCGAGAGCGGTTTTCTAGGTCGCATCCTGGTGCCGCTCGAGGTGCTGGACAACTCAGGGAGGCCGCTCGGCCGGGTCGACTCGGACGTCGGCATCCGGAGGCTCACCGCCAGCGGTCTCGCCGCGATGCGCCAGCTCGATTCCTGCGTCACTGGAGGTACCCAGACACACGCCTCGGACGGCATGGCGACGCTCCTCGTGACCTCGCCGGAGAGGGCCGCGGAGCTCTCGCCGCGACCGGAGATCGAGATCTCTTTCCTCGCCAAGGTCGAGACGCGCGTCCACCCCGCCTATATGCCCGAGGCTCCGGCTGTCGCGACCCAGGAGCTGCTGGCCAGAACGGGCGTCTCGCTGGAGGACATCGCCGTGGTGAAGAACCACAATCCCTTCGCCGTCAACGACGCCATCTTCGGGAAGCTCCTCGATTACGACTGGCGGAGAATGAACCGGACCGGCAGCTCGCTCGTCTGGGGACATCCGCAGGGCCCGACCCTGACCCGGGTGCTCATCGAAGCGCTCGAGGAGGCGGTCGACCTGGGAGGAGGCCTGGTCCTGGTGTTCGGCTGCGCCGCCGGCGACGTCGGCATCGCGGCCCTGTTCGAAGTGACCGAGGGAGGAGCCAACCGATGACCGTTGCCACCGAGGCTCAGACCACATCGATGCGCCCCTCGACCCTCGAGGGACTTGGGTTGGGAACGCCGCTCGACATCTTCCGCAACGGTCGCCTGCCGGTGACGCCCGAAGCGGCCGTCGAGCGGGTCTTCGGTCCGGCCGGCGAGCGCGGAGCGCTGGTGATCTCGGGCGCCAGCGGCATCGTCGGCGCGGGGAAGACGATGCAGCTCGGCTCGCGACTCGAGCCCTTCGGCGTGCCGATCGTGGCACTCGATCTACCGGGCGCCCCCGATGGTATCGGGGGCCAGTACAAAGGGCTGGCCCGAGCCTTCGGACGCCAGCAGGCCGATCGCATCATGGACTCGATCGTGCGTCTGACCTACGACGGCAGGAGCCTGCCGTCGCGTCTCGCCGACATGAATCCACGCTTTCTGCTCGAGGCGATTCCGGAGATTCTCGATCTCAAGAAGAGCCACTACGCGATGTTCCGGGACACCTTCCCGGGCATCGCCATCCGGTCGGTGACGTCGGGCTTCCCGAGTCGCGAGCTCGGTGTGGGCGTGGCGCATCCGGCCTTCCCGCATCAGATCAACAAGATCTTCGAGACCGTGGCGGCCGAAGACGACGGGATCGACCAGCTTCTCTGGGCGCTGGGCCTGACCCCTATTCCGGTCTCGGACGACTGGTCCTTCGTGCTCGACGTCATCTTCTGCGGTCTCACCAACGCGTCGGTCCACTACCACTCGGCGTCCAACATGCCGTACTGGAAGATCGACAAGCTGGTGCGAAGGCACCTCGGGCCGAACCCCTTCCGCGCTCACGACGCCATCGGCGCCAAAGGTGCGAACTTCCTCACCTGGTCCTGCCTGCACCACCTGGCCGGAGAGTACGGAGCGGTCTTCGAGCCCGCTGCCGAGATGGTCGAGCACAAGGACACTGGAGCCGACTGGTATCCGCCCAACCACTTCCGGCCGCTGGTCGACTGGCGCCTCGACGAGTCCGAGCAGGCTGAGCTCGAGGCGAGGATCGTGGGTCCGCTGGTCCAGATGACCTCGTTGATGCTCGCCGAGGACCGGTCGCATCTTTCCCACATGAACGCCATCGGGGAGATCTGCGCCCAGCTTCGCAGCGGCGTCCTGGCCCTGGTGCGGCGACTGGGCGCCGACGGCGCGCGGGGGATCGTGGGTCGGTACCACGAGCTCGAGCCACGCGCCGCCGAGAAGGCCTGGCATCCGGGTCAGCTCGATCGGATCGAGTCGCCCGAGTGGCAGCAGCTCTTCGTCAACGCGGAGCACGACGGCTCGGTCGGCGTCATCACGCTCGGGCGCGAGGCGTACAACTGGGATGTCGACGCGGAGCTGAACCGGGCGATCGACTGGCTGAAGGCGGCCGGCGTCGACCGCGTCATCCTCTCGGGTGACTTCCACATCGCCGGACAGCTGGTCGGCGCCGACACCTCTGAATTTTTCCCGGCCTTCGATGACGAGGCGGCGGGGCGTGCGGTCTCCGCGTCCTGGACCCGGACGGCACGCCGCTTGAACGACGAGTTCGAGGTCTCGGTCGGTGTGATCCACGGCAAGCGCTGCCTCGGAGGCATGCTGGAGCTGATGGTCCACTGCCACTATCTGCTGGCCGTCGACGACGCCAGTCTCGGACTCCCCGAGGTGACGCTGCCGGTGGTCCCCGGCATGGAGGGTTGCCACTGGCCCTTCCGGCGAGTGGACGGCGACGGTTGGTCGCGGCTGGTGAGCTTCCTGCTCGAGGGTCGGCCGGTCACCGGCGGCGACGCCGAGGGCTGGCTGATCGATCGGAGCGGCTCTCTGGAGGACGTGCTGGAGCTCGCGTGGTCGCTCGCCTCCGGGTCGACGGCCGAAGGCGAAGAGGCCGACGTCACCCGTCGACCCCTGGCGCTCGGCCCGCTGGCGTCGATCGCCGAACAGGCCCCGATGCCGGAGGCGACGGGTGATCCGGCGGTCGATGCGGCCCGGCGGGCGATCTACGACACGATCATCGCCTCGACCGGTGTTCCCCTGGCCGACGCTCTGGAGGTGCAGTCACGGCACTCGGCCGAGTTCTTCGGCAGCGGGGCCTGTCGGCGGGGCGTGGTCGGGACCATGTGGTCGAAGACCACCAAGGTCTGAGGGGGTGGCGCATGGGAATCAAGACATACCTGTCGGTCTCGGCATTGATCTTCGCGCTGGTGGCGCTGCTTCATCTGGCGCGAATCGTCGCCGGCTGGGAACTGGTGGTCGGCGACTGGACGGCGCCCGTCTGGGCCTCCGTTCTCGGAGTCCTCGTTCCCGGATACCTGGCGGTTGCGGCGAGTCGGCTGGCGCGGAGCGCCTAGCCTGCACTCTTCATCGGGCGGCTGGTGAATGGTGCCGGCTAGCGGGTCGAGCGTCGGCCGGCGGGGTCAGGCCGTCTGGCGCGTCGCCGGCCGCCGCAGTCGGCTCGGATCCGTCACCAGGATCTTCTTGAACTGGACCTCGATGAGGCCCTTGTCCTCGAGCTGGTGGAGCAGCTCGTTGACGGTCTGGCGGGAGACGCCGATCATCGCCGCGAGCTCCGACTGGGTGGCGCTGATCTCGAGGGTGTCCGGCTCACCCGCCTCGATGCGGCGTAGCTCGACGATGTCGGCCAGTCTGGAGCGCAATCGCTCTTCGGGTGCCAGCGCCTGGATGTCCGCGGTCAGGCGCAGGAAGATCGCGTAGCGCTCGAGGGCCAGCAGGGCGAAGTCGCGGTAGTACCGGGGCTCTTCGTCGACGATCCTCTCGAACTCGTGTATCGGCAGGACGGCAAGGCGGGCGTCCGTGTGGGCGTAGACGTTGCCGACGGCCGGGATCCCGGCCATGAGCCCCAGCTCTCCGAACCAGAAGCCGCTGTCCCCGATGTGGATCAGCACCTCCTGGTCGGCGTCGATCCAGCGCGTCACCGAGACCTGTCCGGTGAGCACGCCGAAGAGCGCTCGCGGTGGATCGTCCTGCTGAACGATCAACTCGCCCCGCAGGTAGCTCTTCTCCTGGCAGCGGTCGAGAATGGCCGCTTGCAACTCTTCGCGCAGGCCGCCGAACCACGAGCCCCGGCGAAGGAGGGGCAGCAGCTCTTCCCGTCGGTCGCGGGCCGACCCCTTGTCTCCCTCGGCTGGCTCCTGATCCTTCACACCGCGATTGTCGCACGTGTTACCCGATTGTTACTCCAGATGTCGCCCAGCCGACATCCGGGGCGGCCGTGCGCTGGTAGCGTGTTCCACAAGAAGGGTGTCCAATGGCGACTACCCCCGGGGTCACCGGCCACCCGCGAGGCTCTGCGACCACCGTGAGACGCAGGGAGGTTCACGGTCACTCGCAGGGTCTCGTTTCTTTTGCCGGCAACTCGAATCGCCACGAGGTTGTACCTGGCACGAATCGAGCTAGTAGAGTCGGGTCTTGAACTCACGAGCCGCGTGACGGACGCGCGGCGAATCGGACTGGAGAAACCATTGAGACAGATCACGCTACTGCTTATCGTCATTCTGACCCTCGTGGCCGCACCCGCGATGGCCCAGAAGGTCTTCATCGACTACGCGCACGACTTCGATTTCGATACGGTGAAGACATTCAGCTACCACGACACTCCGGATACCAACGTGGGCACGACCCTGGACGATCAGCGGATCCGGGAGGCGATCCTGTCCTCGCTTCGCGACGGTGGGCTCGAACAGGTGGACTCGGGCGGTGACATCGTCGTCACCTACCACGTCACGACCGAGGAGCAGACGCAGTTCAACACCACCACCTATGGCTACGGCGGCTGGGGTCCCGGCTGGGGCGGCTATGGGCGTTGGGGATACGGCTATGGCGGCACGATGGGCATGGGCGGCGCCACGACGACCACTTCGACCTTCACCGAAGGCACGCTGGTGATCGACGCCTACGAGCCGGGCGAGAAGGAGCTGGTCTGGCGCGGTGTCGGAACTGTCACGGTGAAGGAGAACCCGCAGAAGCGCGCCAAGCAGATCGACAAGATCATCGCCAAGCTGGGAAAGAAGTGGGAGAAGATCCTCAAGAATGAGGGCAAGTAGGGGCTCCCGGGAGGCGCTCTCGGGCTCCGCTTCGAGGCGTCGTGGCGCCGTCGGGCTGGGGCTGCTGCTTGCAGCGGCCCTCGCCTTCGGAGCGGATGTCCCGTTCGAGACACCTCCGATCGTCCTCTCCGCGGCTGAGATCCTTCCCGCCGAGCTCGTCGAGGGCGAGAACCACAAGGTCGACGATCGGGTCGAGAACGACGGCTACATGAACCACTACGAGATCTCGTCGAAGTACGGCGAGTTCACCGCCGAAGGAAACGCCGCCCTGCGGGTTCGGGTCGCGGAGATCGACGCGATCGCTCAGCTGACCGAGATCACCCGCAGCGAGGCATTCGCCGACGCGGTGAAGCTCTCGGCGACGAATCAGTACCGGGCCGCCAAGAACGTCGTCGAGCACCCGAAGGAGACCGCCAAGGGGCTTCCGGGTGGGGTCAAGCGCTTCGTCAAGCGCACCAAGCGAAAGGTCGAGGACCTTCACGACGACGCCAAGGAGGAGTACGCGGAGTACAAGGAAGAGAAGGCCGAGAAGAAGGCCGCCGAGGCCGAGAAGCAGGAGAAGATCGACTCCGGGGAGTTGCCTCCGGAGGAGACGAAGAGCACCACGGAGCAGGCCGAGGAGTTCTGGGAGGACGACGGCAAGGAGCTCGCCAAGAAGGGCGCCGAAGCCGGGGAGACCTACGCCCTCGACTGGATCGGATATGCCCGGGCCCGGATTCGCTATGCCCGGGAGCTCGGGGTCGACCCCTACACGGACAATCCGGTGCTCAACAAGCAGCTCAACCGGGTCTCCCAGGCGGCGACCGCCGGAGGCCTGACGATGCGACTCGTGCCGGTGCCTCACTTCGAAGTGCTCTCCTACATGAAAGACGCCAATCAGCTGGTCTGGAAGATGGACCCGCTCGATCTGCGGATGCACAACGAGGAGCTGCTGTACGCGATGGGAGTGTCCGAAGAGGCCGTCGAGGCGCTCTACGACAACAAGCACCAGAGTCCCAGTCTCATCACGTTCATGGTGACCTCCCTGGTGGCGCTCGAAGGCGTCGACGGGAGGACGAGCTGGATCGAGCTGGCGCGCGAGGTCGGTTCGCATGTCGAGGCCTCGTACCTGGTTCGCGCGATCAACTTCCTGGCCGAGTACCACGAGCGCAGGAGCAAGCTCGAGAAGATCGTCGTGTCCGAGAACTACCCGCGCGCGCGCACGGTGAACGATCGGGTAGTCATCGCCGTTCCGATGGACTTCGTCCACTGGACGGAGGATCTGGCCGTGCTGGTCGCGTCGCAGACGGAGAGTCTCCGCGCCAGGGAGCGCGCCGAAGCGATCGAGGCATGGGTCGAGGGCGAGGTGTCGGACGCCGCCCGTCGCGGCCTCGAGTCGCACGGTTTCGAGGTGCATCCGAGATCCTTCTTCGGTCTCAAGGTGGACTTCGCAGAGGGCGGCGGTGCGTAGGCTCGTCAACGCGACGCTCTTCCTCGCCGCGGCGGCTCTGATGGCCTCCCCCGGCTCGGCCGAGGGGTGGAGGTCCGGGCCGGACGGCGAGACCGTGTCGATCGAGAATCCACAGGGGTTCGTCTTCGAGATCGGTCCGGTGAGTGGGCGACGAGCCGTCTGCACCTTCCGTCTGCCCTCCGGTGGGGAGGACCGGTTCGGCGACAAGAAGGCGCCGAGTCTGCGCGTCGACGGCTACGACCCCCAGAGCACCGTGGCCTGGCGCGATCCCGAGGAACCGGCGGAGGACGGGGGCGACTTCATGGAGGCGGCACGCCGGTCCGCCGGAGTGGCACCACTCATCAGCGCGTCCGAGAGCGACGTGCGTTTCACCTGCTGGATGGGTCTGCCGCGGCAGGCATCTCCGACCCGCGGTCTGCTGCGTCAGATGATGGACGGTGAGGAGTTGGTGGTCAGCTTCACGCGGGACGACGAAAGCACTTCTGAGGCGTCGTTCCAGCTCGACGGCGCTGGTGAGCTCATCGCGTCGACGTTCGGCATCACCGAGCGACCGAGCGACACCGACGTCCTCCAGGACGATCTTCTGCGCCTGCGGGTCCAGTACCGTGGCTCGACCTGCTACCTGCTGGCCGGCAAGAAGAACCGCAAGCGTTGTCTCGACGCGGTGAACTCCTGCGCCCAGGTCTCTCACGACTCGTTGGTCTCGATGCTCGGTTGCATCGAGGTCGAATGACCTCCGGTCCCGGGAGCCGGCTCGGTGGGATCGAGGCGGGCGGAACCAAGTTCGTCTGCGCCGTCGGCTCGGCCCCTGTCGGCTCGGTCCCAGGCGATCTCACCGCCGAGACGTCGTTCCCCACGACGACGCCGGGAGAGACCCTCGATCGGGCGATCGACTTCCTACGCGGCGCTTCGGACGGGCTTCTCGACGCCGTCGGAGTGGCGTCGTTCGGACCGCTCGATCTGGACAGGGGCTCGCCGACCTTCGGATGCCTGACCTCGACGCCGAAGCCGGGCTGGAGCGGGACGGATCTGGTGGGCACCGTCTCGGAGGCACTCGATGTGCCCGTGGTCCTCGATACCGATGTCAACGCAGCCGCCCTGGCCGAGCACCGTTGGGGCTCGGCGAAGGACGTCGACGATCTCGTCTACGTCACTGTCGGTACGGGCATAGGCGGCGGGGCGATCGTGGCGGGGAGGCTGGTTCACGGACTCGTGCATCCGGAGATGGGACATCAATCGGTGTCGCGCCGCGAGGACGACCCCTTCGAGGGACTGTGTCCCTTCCATAGCGACTGCCTCGAGGGGCTCGCCTCGGGTCCCGCGATGGCCGCGAGGTGGGGCCTGGCCGCCGAGGAGCTCCCCGACGATCATCCCGCCTGGGAGCTCGAGGCCTGGTACCTGGCGCAGGGCCTGCGCAACATCCTCTGCGTTCTGTCGCCGCGTCGCATCGTGCTCGGCGGTGGCGTCATGCACCGGCGCGGTCTGATCGAGAGGATCCGCGACGAGCTGCGGTCGCGGCTGCGGGGCTACCCGCCCGGCCCGGCGACCGACACCGGGATCGAGCGCTTCGTGGTGATGCCACGTCTGGGTGACCGAGCCGGTGTTCTCGGGGCGCTGGCGCTGGCCGATGGAGCCGGCCGGACCTCCGACTGAGTGACCTCAGCGGTAGAGAACCATTATCGCCGAGACGGACCCGGCGGCGAGTCGCGGACGTCAGTCGCGCTGATCCGCCAGCAGCCCGATGAGGTCGACCACCCGATTCGAGTAGCCCCACTCGTTGTCGTACCAGGAGACGACCTTGGCGAAGCCGCCGGGTGCTACCGCGGTCGAAGGCGCATCGAAGATCGACGAGTAGGGGTTGCCGATGATGTCGGACGAGACGAGTGGGTCCTCGGAGTACTCCATGACACCGACCATCGGTCCGTCGGCGGCGTCGCGCACCGCCGAATTGACCTGGTCGCGAGTGACCTCCTGGCGCAGCTTCACCGCCAGGTCGACGATCGAGCCGTCCGGAACCGGTACGCGGATCGCCATCCCGTCGAGCTTGCCGTCGAGATGGGGCAGCACCTTGCCGACCGCGATCGCGGCGCCGGTCGAGGTCGGGATGACGTTGACCGCCGCGGCGCGACTCCTCCGCAGCGCCTTGTGGGGCACGTCCGCCAACCTCTGCCCGTTGGTGTAGGCGTGGACGGTGGTGATGAACCCCTCCTCGATACCGAAGGCGTCGTCGAGGATCTTGGCGAGTGGTGCCAGGCAGTTGGTCGTACACGAGGCGTTCGAGACGATCCTGTGCTCGGGCCGCAGATCGCCGTCGTTCACGCCGATCACGACCATGGCGTCGATCGGCTCCTTGGAGGGCACGGTGAGCAGGACGCGCTCGGCTCCGGCCGTCAGGTGTCGCTCGAGCGGCTCGCGATGCCGGAAGACACCGGTGGCTTCGATCACCATGTCGACCCCGAGGTCGCGCCAGGGAATCTCCCCCGGATCACGCTCGTCGGTCATCGCCACCCGCTCGCCATTGACGGTCATCGAGGTCTCGTCGGCGACCACTTCGCCTTCGAAACGGCGCATCACGGTGTCGTACTTGAGCAGGTAGGCGAGCTGCTGGTTGTCGAACAGATCGTTGATCGCCACGACCTGGATGTCGTCGCGCTCGGCCACGATGCGAAACACGCTCCGTCCGATACGGCCGAAGCCGTTGATGCCGATCCGGATGGCCATCAGCCCACCTCCCCATCGTCGAGTGCCCCGTCGTCGAGTACCGCCAGGCTGCGGATGAGGTCGACCACCCGGTGGGCGTAGCCCCAGCTGTTGTCGAACCAGGTCAGGGTCTTCGAGACCCGGTCGCGCATGACCATCGTGGCCTGCGAGTCGAAGGTGCCGGAGAACGAGCTGCCGACGATGTCGCTCGACACGATCGGGTCGTCCTCGTAGTGGAGGATCCCGCCCCAGTCGGCGGCCGCCGCGGTGCGCACGACCTCGTTGATCGCCGTCTCGGTCACCGGGCACTGGTGCCAGCAGACCAGGTCCACCACGGAACCGTTCGGAACCGGAGCGCTGATCGAGCTGCCGGTGATTCTGCCGTCGAGCTCCGGTAGAAGCTCGGCGATCACATGCGCCGCGTTGGTCTCCTGCGGAATGATGTTCTCCGCGGCCGCACGGCCCCGGCGGGGATCCTCTGTCGGCACGTCGGCCAGGCGCTGCTGGTTGCTGTAGGCGTGGACCGAGGTGACGAAGGCGCGCTCGATGCCGAAGGCCTGGTCGAGGATACGGATGACCGGCGCTACGCAATGGGCCGTGCAGGATGCGTTCGAGACGATACGGTGCTCCGGTCTGAGCAGATCGCCGTTGACGCCGTGGGCGACGGTGATGTCCGGCGGCTCGGTCGGCGGTACGCAGAGGACGACCCGCTTGGCGCCTCGCTCGAGATGGGCCTCGAGCTCGGCGCGGGCGACGGGTCGCCCGCTCGCCTCGACCACGATGTCGACACCGAGCTCTCCCCAGGGAGCCGCCTCGGGAGGCGTCGTGGCGAGCATCGGAATCTGTCTCCCGACGACATAGAGGTTACCCTCGCGGATGGAGAGCTCCTCCGGGAAGGGTCCCAGAATGGTGTCGAAGCGGATCAGGTATTCGACTGCCTGCGGGTCGGCGATCTCGTCGATCGCGGTGATCCGGATTTCATCGTCGCGGTAGAGGATGCGCAGCAGATCGCGACCGATCCGCCCCATCCCGACCAGGCCAATTCTCGTTGGACTCATCTGCCCCTTTCGCGCGGTCTCCATGTCGCGGCCGACGCTACCCCGCCGTTGTGACAAGGGCGTTAGAGTACTGCAACGAAGCGATGATCGTCATCCTCATGGGCGTTTCCGGGGCGGGCAAGACCACCGTCGGACGGCGGCTCGCCGAGACGCTCGGTTGGGACTTCGTCGAGGCCGACGACATGCACCCGGTGGAGAACCGGCGCAAGATGGCTGCGGGAATCGCTCTGGACGACGAGGACAGATGGCCCTGGCTCGATCGGGTGCGCCAGGCGATGGTCGCCCTGGACGGTGTGGGGGCCTCCGGAGTGGTCGCCTGCTCGGCGCTTCGGGAGTCCTACCGCAGGCAGCTGGTGGACGGGCTGGACGACGTACGGTTCGTGCTGCTCGACGGCGACCCGGAGTCGATCAGGGAGCGGCTCGGGCGGCGGAAAGGGCACTTCTTCGAGCCGTCACTCCTCGACAGTCAGCTGGCGACGCTCGAGCCGCCTTCCGGTGCCCTGCGCGTCGACATCGACGCCGCCGTCGAGGATCAGGTGCGGCGGATCGTCGAGGCCATCGGTCGCGGTGATGGCTGACTGGCATCTCTACGTCGTCCGGGCGGCCGACGACTCGCTCTACACCGGGATCGCCACCGACGTCGAGCGCCGCCTCGCCGAGCATCGCGAAGGGATGAAGGGGGCGAAGTACCTGCGCGGGCGCGGTCCGCTGGAGCTGGTCTTCCAGTGCCGACTGGGTGAGCGGGGACTGGCGCTCAGAGTGGAGCGGTGGCTCAAGAAGCTCCCCAAGGCGAAGAAGGAGGAGATCCTCGCCGGAGAGCTCGAGCGCGAGGACCTGCTGCGGCTGGTCGAAGCGCACTGAAGTGGCCGGACGCCGGGCGCTTCAGATCCGCGGGGCCATTCCCACCGGGCGTGTGAGCGGGCTCATCGCCTTGTCATCTCGACCGGAGCGAGCGTCAGCGAGCGCAATGGAGAGATCCTACCTCGGCGCGGGATCTCCACTACGGCTCGCTGCGCTCACCTCCGGTCGAGATGACAAGGGCGAGCTTCGCGAGCACCCCGGGTTCTCGAGCGGATAGCGCTCGAGATCGAGGACGAGAGGGCGGGCCTGCTGGCCGATCCTCGATTGACCGAGGCGTTTCTCGGCTCCGCCCGGTCCTGAATCGGTCGGTGTTGCCGTCCTCCGTCAGGGAGCGATGGCCATCAGGCTGAGGATCTCGAAGAGCATCTGGGCCGCGATGCGCGCTGTGGCGTCAGTGGTGTCGTACTGCGGCGCGACCTCGACGACATCGCCTCCGACGATGTCGAGCCCCCGGATCCCGTGCAGGATCGCCTGGGCTTCCCTCGGGGTGAGACCGCCGACCTCGGGAGTCCCGGTTCCGGGCGCCAGCGCGGGATCGATGGCGTCGATGTCGAAGCTGACATAGACCGGGCCTCCGCCGACGACCTGGCGTGCGCGCTCGACCACGGTCTCGACTCCCGACGCCTCGATCTCCTCACCGTGGATCACCGTCATCCCCGACTCGTAGGAGAGCTCCCAGAGAAACTCGGCACTGCCCCGGATGCCGATCTGGACGGTGCGATCGGGATCGAGCACTCCGGCGAGAAGCGCCTGCCGGAACGGACCGCCGTGGTAGAACTTCGCCCCTTCGAGGGGGCCGCCGGTGTCACAGTGCGCGTCGATGTGGAGCATCCCGACCGGCTCGTCGGCGCCCACGGCGCATAGGATCGGGTGGGAGATCGAGTGATCTCCTCCGACCGAGAGCGGTTTCACTCCGGCGTCTACGACGCCACGGTGGAAGGTCTCGATGTCCTCGATGCTCTCCTCGAGGCTGTAGCGGCTGCGGAATGGAACGTCTCCGATATCGGCGCAGGCGAGCACGTCGAGCGGCAGCACATCGAGGGCATGGTTGTAGGGACCGATCCGCTCCATGGAGCGCAGCGCTCGCGGCCCGAACCGTGCGCCGGGCCGGTTCGACACGCCCAGATCCATCGGCACGCCGATCAACGCCACGTCGAGGCCGTCGCAGGAGTCGGTCGCCGCAGCGTCGAGCAGGGTCGGGATGCCGGCCCAGGGTTTCGGCCGGTCCCCGTGCTGCGAGGAGATCCCTTCGGCAACGGCCCGGTGGCGCGGATCGAAGATCTCGGCCCGGGCATCGAGGTACTTCTCGCGCAGTCGCTTCAGCTTGTCGTCGTCCATGGGTGATGTCTCCGTCGAGCCGGGGCGCGGCGTGCCGGCCGACGCCCTCTCAGAGAACCTCGTCCGTTCGCGTATCGCGTCTCACCGTGGTCCATCGGCGGCAGCCGTAGGCATGGAACCAGCGCTCGGTCACCGGACCCTCGGGATTCTCGTGCATGAAGCCGCGATCGACGTCGCGCGCGTCGGGGTCGACGATCGACTCGGGCACGACCGGCACCTCGCCGTAGAGAAACTCCTCGATCGGACGCTCTCCGCAGTGGCTGCACTTGATGTGGATGCTCATGCTTCGCCTCAGTGTGTGCCCGCGGAGCCTCGGTCCGCCAGCGTTCGGTCGCGAGCGAACCGGTCGAGGGTGAAGGGTGCGATGAGATCCGGTGCGCGGCCGGTGGCGATGAGCTCCGCCATCTGCTCGCCGCCCGCCGGAATCGCCTTGAAGCCCCAGGTGCCCCACCCGGTGGTCAGGTAGAAACCCTCGACCGGCGTGGCGCTCATGATCGGCGAGTAGTCGGGACTCATGTCGCAGACGCCGGTCCACTGCCTCAGCACCCGCAGATTCCGCAGGAAGGGTAGGAGTGTCGTGGCGCGCAGGGCGCAATGCTGCAGGAAGTGATGGCCCGAACGGTACGAGTAGCTCGGCTGGCGGTCGATCTCGGCGCCCATGAGCATCTCTCCCCGGGCCGTCTGCGAGGCGTAGAACATGAGGTCCGACGAAGAGACGATCGGCTCGAGCTCGAGCTCGTAGTGGTTGGTGACGAACGCCTGCAGCGGGTGGGTCCGGATCGGCAGGCGCAGCCCGGCCATCGCACCCAGGGTGGTGACGTGGCCGCCGACAGCGCCCAGCACGACGCCGGCGGCGATGTCGCCTCGACTCGTTCTCACGCCGGTGACCCGGTCGCCTTCGGTCAGCAGGCCCTCGACCGCCGTGCGCTGCAGGACGTGCGCTCCGCGTCGCATCGCACCCTCCGCGTAGGCCCAGACCACCCTGTCGTGCCGCGCCGTGGCCCCTTCCGGATGGTAGGTGCCTCCCATCACCGGCCACACGCCGCCACCGGAGAGATCGATCTGCGGGCAGATTCTGGCGATCTCCTCGGGCTCGACGTACTCCGTCTTGGCGCCGAAGGCCGTGTTGACCGCCGCCCGGGCACGTTCCGCCCGGACCCCGAGCTCGCTGTGGGCGAGCCACAGCAGGCCCTTCTGCTGGTGCATCAGGACGCGGTCGGTCTCTTCCTCGAGCTGCTGGTAGAGCTCGATCGAGTGCTGGTAGAACCGCACCGCCTCGGGGATTCCGTAGTTGGCCCGGATGACCGTGGTGTTGCGCCCCGAGTTGCCGCCGCCGATGTAGGAGCGCTCGAGGACGGCGACGTTGGTGATGTCGTGCCGCGTCGCCAGGTAGTAGGCGGTCGCCAGACCGTGCCCGCCGCCGCCGACGATCACCACGTCGTAGCTCGACCGGGGCTCCGGCCAGCCGAAGGTCACCTTGCGCTCGACGTACTCGTTCACGTCAGGCGCTCCTCGAGATCCGCGACCCATGCCGACTGCGTCACGAAGAGCACTCGCTCCTCCTCGAGCCAGAGCTTCACCGGGATGTCGGCGACGGCTCCCTGGGCGAAGGCGGGTCGTGCATCGGGCAGGGGCCAGGCGCACGCGCGTGCCAGCAGCTCCGTCGCCTCGGCCGCATCGATCCATGCCGCCGAGAAGCCGGTCTCGCGCTCGACGATGGCGTGGGGGTCATCGATGGCGTCGGCAGTGACCTCGGCGGTGATCAGCGCCTCGTCCGGCGCCAGGCGCAGGCAGAGCGAGTCGTCGGGCCAGACGGCGGCATCGACGGCGGCATCGATGGCTGCGGGCGCGGCGACGATATGCGTGCATTCGAGCGTTCGGAAGCGGTCTCCGCCGGCAGCCGCGGCGCCGACGGCCGGCAGAGGCGCCGGCCGCCTCAGCGTGGAGGGATCGATCGTCACCCGCGCCCGCTCCCCGTCCGGGTCGTAGAAGGGGGTCGGCGCGCGCCGCGCCGGACGGCCGTCGATGGTCACGTCTTCGGGGAGCTCGCCGTCGATCAGGTGGAGCCAGCCGAGCATCACCGCCCGGCCGAGGATCTCCGAGTCGGTGCTCGAAGTGACGTAGCCGGCGTAGCGCTCGCCGACATGGATCACCTCGCCTTCGATCGGCGCCGGGAGCTCCATCTCGAGGCCGACCAGCCGCTTGTCGAGCTCGATGCGGTTCGTCCTACGGACCGCTGGCAGTCCGAGGAAGTCCTCCTTGTCGAGCTTCACCGCCCACTGGTGATGGATGCGGCGGGCCGTCGAGTCGTAGTCGGTGTCCTGACCGACGACGATGTGGCCCTTCTCGAGTCGCAGGTCGAGCAGCGTCTCGAGACCGTGCGGCGCGGCACCGAGATCCTCGCCGAGCTCCAGCAGCCGACGCCAGAGGGTCGGGGCGTCGGCCGCGGCGTGGTGGAGCTCGTACGAGAGCTCGCCGGTGAAGCTCAGCCGGAAGACGTGACAGTCGATTCCAGCGACCTCGGCCCGGGCGTGTCGCAGGAAGCCAGGTGGCTCGGCGACGCCGGCCAACGCCAGCAGATCGGCGGCCCCGGGGCCGGTGACGTTGATGGCGGCGAGCGACGCCGTCTGGTTGAGGATCCGGACATCGTAGCCGCCCGACTCCGCCCAGTCGCGGATCCAGAGCTCACCGAAGGTCGAGCCCGCGCTCGTCAGGCTCAAGGTGAAACGGGTCTCGCCGTCGCGGCAGAGCATGCCGTCGTCGAGCACGTAGCCCCGCTCGTCGAGCAGGAGCGCGTAGCGCGATCGACCCGGCTTCAGGGTCGCTACCCGGGTGGGGTAGAGGAACTCCAGAAAGGCCTCGGCGTCGGGGCCGGAGACGAGGAACTTGCCGAGTGTCGAGACGTCGCCGAGCGAGACCCGCTCGCGCACGGCACGGTACTCCTCGCCCCGATCGCCATAGCTCCAGGGTCTCCACCAACCTCCGGATCGCTCCATCTGGGCGCCGAGGCGCAGGTGCTCGTCGTGGAGCGGCGTCCGGGGCGTCGGGTGGAGCCAGGAGCCGGCGGCG
Source organism: Candidatus Multivoradales bacterium (assembly GCA_965223875.1). GTDB lineage: Bacteria > Acidobacteriota > Thermoanaerobaculia > Multivoradales > JAHEKO01 > CBDCXS01. The sequence continues at coordinate 3,512,986 of OZ245024.1, forward strand.
ATCTCGCCGAGGGTCAGCTGGCGGGTCACCGGACGTGCCGTGAACGGCGGCTGCAGCTCTTTGCCGTGCTCCCGGATGAAGCTGCGGATGTGGGGGATACAGGCCGATCCCTGGCAGGTTCCGGTGCCGGCCAGCGTCGCCCGCTTGATGAGCTCGAGCTCCCTGAAGCCCCTGTCCCAGACACTCGCCAGGTCGGAGACCTCGACGCCGCCGCAGGGGCAGAGAGTCCCGTCGCGCGGACAGGGAGGAATATCCGACTCGCGAGCGGCGTCTCCGACAACCCGGACACCCCGGATGTCGCGAGCCATACGGAAGAGCGTGTCCCTGGGGTGGTAGCCGAGACCGAGGCAGACGGTGTCGCAGGGTCGGCGCCGGTGGACTCCCTGCTCGTCCATGACGACGACCGCCTCGACGCGGTTCTCACCTTCGAACCGGACGAGCTCGCCGTCGATCGGCGTCACCCCGACGCCGATGGGCAGCTCGCCGAGCGAGACGACCCGGCCGAGGTCGATCCCTGCCGCAGCCAGGACCGCGGCGGCTCGTGCGGTGACGATTCCGGACAGTTCGCTACCTGGTGCGACCGGTTGGATCTCGGCGGCGCCCGTGGCGACCACGACCTCCTCGCGAGCGTGGAGCTGCAGCGTGCACTCTCCGGTCCGGGCTACCACCAGAGGCCCGGCGTAGATGCCTACCGCCTCCTGCCCGGCCGCCGTCTCGAGGGTGACGACCTCCCTGCCCGCGGCGCGAGCCTCTTCTGCCGCCGCGACTCCGGCCTCCCCCTGTCCGATGACGACGACATCGCAGTGGACGTGACGGGTCGGGACGGTCGCTCCCGCACCGATCGCGTCCTCTCGAATCAAGGGGGGGTGCGCTCCGCCGAGATGTTCCCGGGCGACGACCATGCCCTCGCGCACCGGTGTCTGGCAGGAGCGCACATAGGCGACGCCGTCAACCGTCACCAGGCAGTGGGGGCAGTCGCCGGCCGCGCACAGGCAGCCGCCTCCGGTCGGGTGGAGATCCGCCCCGAGCAGGCCGGTCAGAAGACTCCCGTCGCTCGAGACCTCGACCGGCTCACCGTCGACGAAGATCCGCATCGCGCCCGGATTATCCATCACGGGTGTCAGATCGGCTCGGGATCGCCGAGATCGGTCTCCTCTGACGGGTCCGGGGTCTCTGTCCTGCGGGGCTTGAGCCTCGACATGGCGCTGGATGCCTTGCGCGCCACGCCGCGACCGAGTGCCTTGGTGACCGCGGTGCTTCCCTCGGCGGCGACGATGGCCAGCAGCTTGCCCGCCTCGACGAAGGCCGACTTGCGCAGTGTCCGACGCTCTTCGAGAACGAGCATGCCGCAGTAGTTGCGCGTGAGGATGCCGGCGCGCAGGAAGAGGTAGCAGTTCGAGGTTCCCGAGAGGAGCGAGTTGGCGACGACTCGGCTGGTGCCGGCGAGAAACGGAATGCCCTCGAGTGAGCCGCCGGACGTCGATGCCAGGGTGGGTGCGAGCTCGGTGACGTCGAGGTCCTCGATACCCGCCGCGACGAAGGCCGTCGCGGCGACGTTCGAGTAGAGATAGGCGAGGTCGCGAAGGGTCGGCCTCTGGTAGTAGACGTGACCGATTCGCCAGACCAGTCGCACCAGCAGGGCGAATACGACGATGGCGTCGATGGCGCCGTTCTGGGAGAGCGCGGTGAGGTAGAAGATCTGACGGGCCGACGCCCGGTTGAGCTCGTCGGCACGGCTCCCAAGGGCCTCGAGGGCCCTCTCGACATCCTGTCGGGTCTCGATGGGACCGTCGAGGTGCGGGTTGCCTTCGAGCCGCCGACGCAGGTTGGCCAGGTGCTCTTCGAACTCGGGCGAGTCCTCGCTGGCGGGCGGCGTGAGCGGCGGCGGCAGGCGCAGGATCTGGATGGCGATGGCGGTCAGTATCGTGGCGTAGAGCGCCAGCAGGCCCCAGAGCACGACCGTGCCGAGCGTCGGATGGAGCGTTCCGGCGAGCTCGACGAGACGACTCGTCTGGGTGATGACGAAGACGACGAAGCTGAGCGTGACAAGCGCTCCGAGGAGGAGCAGGAGTCTCTGGGTGGTGCGATTCATGGCGGTACCTCCTTCACCTGGATTATCCCTTGCCGGTGACACGAAGGCCGCCTGGTTCGGTTCCTCGTCATCTCGACCGGAGGCGAGCGAGACCGAGCGCACAGGCGACGCGGCTATACTTCGAGCATGTCGAGCGCCCGGCGGTTGATGATCGCCATCGGTTCGTTGCTCCTCGTCGCCTGTGCTCCGCAGGCCGATTCAGCCGGACCCGCGGCAAGCAGCGGCGGTGCGGCGAGCACACCCGTGGGCCGCGAGCTCGACATCGTGACCGGTCAGACGGTCTTCGTGCCCGCCTACTCGGAGCTGCGCCGCGGACGCGACTCCGTGGGCCTGCACACCAGCGTCGCGATCCACAACTCGGATCAGGACCAGCCGATCATCATCGAGTCGGTGCAGTACTTCGACACCGATGGAGATCTGGTCAGGGAGTACATCGACGAGCCGATCGCGCTGGGTCCGGTCGGCACCCTGATCTTCACCGCAGCGGCCACGAAGCGTGGGGCGGGCGCCGGGGCCAACTTCATCGTCCGTTGGGGCGCCGAGACGGCCGTGCGCGAGCCGGTCGTCGAAGCCGTGATGGTGGGGACGTCCGGGGCCTATTCGCTGCTGAGCCCGGGCCGCGTGGTCAGCGAGACCAAGCCCTAGTGGCCTGCAACCTCCAAGCGGATACCGCTGAGCGGCCCTCGGAGCTGACCCGGCGCGACACCCTTCCCGACGCGCGAGGCCTCTGATGCCGGCGCTCTCGCTCAGCCGGAGCGCGATTCGCAGACGAGCTTCGCCGCATCGAGCAGCTCGCCCGGGACCGGGAAGTCGCCCTGGAGCGGCTCGAGGTCCCGTCCCTCGACCGTGATGCTGGCGCGCAACGACTCCGGCCGGTGTTCGGAGAGTGCCGAGCACTCGTCGTCGTCGATCGACACGCAGGCGAAGCTCTTGGCTCCGATGATCGGTCCCTGTCTCGCCGACGCTCCCCAGCGTGGAGGCCATTCCTCCCTGTCTCCGATGGGGACTGCGCTCTCGGTCACGATCCGCATCTCGACTCCGGTGAGTTTCTCCGAGGCATCCCCCTCCGTCGTGGCCGCGCCAACCAGGGCGCAGAAAGCCTCACCGTCGACCACCCACATCTTCGGATCCTGCGTGAAGACGATCGCCTCGTCGCCCGGAAGGTCCGGATCGACGTCGACGACCAGCGGTACCTCGGCCGATGCCAGGGCCTCCTCCTCGCTCATCAGCCAGGTCTCGTTGTCGAGAGTGGAGAAGTCCTCGACCCGGACGATGGCGCCGATCATCACCTCCTGCCCCTCGGCGACCTGGGCCCTGACGGTCGCCTTCTTGTCTACTCTGTCGCCGGCCGCCAGAGCCTCGAGCTCGACCGAAGCCTTGCCGAGCTCGGTCTGTTGGTCCGGATCGATGACGTAGACATCGATCGAGCCGGCGTCGGCGGACTCCGTTCCGACATTGGCGGCCGCGAGGCGAACGGTGAAGCCCCCCTGAAAGCGGCTGTAGCCGTCGATGTAGACGCGCAGGTCCTCTTCCTCGCGATCGGCCCGGTTGCGCGCCAGCACCTCCTCGACCGGGTCCGGGGCGCCGGGCTTGGACAGGATGTTGCCTTCCTTGTCGTACGGAATCTGCAGCACCGGGGGGATTCCGCGTTCCGGATCACCGGCCGTGAACCACTCCGGGACCTTCTTGTCCGGATACGCCTTGAGCCGCTCGACGAACTCCTCGATCCGCTGCTGCGAGCGCTCCCGGATCACCTGGTGGGACTTGCGGATCCCCTTGATCTTGCCCTTCTTCCAGGTCGGATCGCCGATCTCGTAGAGGTCGTCCATCAGGCCGTCCTGGAGAACCAGGCGCATCAGCCAGACGAGGTAGTAATCGACGTCGCCCTCGTACGGCGGCTCGCCCACGCGGCCGATGTCGACGCAGGTGCGCAGCAGATGCTCCAGCGCCGATTGCGCCATGCGGTTGTTCTTGGCCTTGTCGCTTCCCAGGGAGTCCGGATCCCGCCCACCGAACGTCACCTTGGCGTGTCCGAGCGCCAGCCCGAATCCGGCATGCGACTCCCAGTCCTCGAGGAAGTGCATGAACTGCCCGAGCTTGATCAGGCGGAGCTCGAGGTCGGGCTCGACCCGCGATCGTTCCCAGAGCTCGTTGAATCGCGCGTCCGAGTGGCCGAAGGCGTGAAAGCCGACCTTGTTCTTCTTCTGGAACGGCGTCGGCTCGGCGTGCGTCGAGAGGTTGCCGTCCATCATCCAGTCGCCGCTGGCGATGAGATGGGACTCGTCGTAGTCGAAGCAGGTCGCGAGCGCGAGGGCGAAACGGAGGTAGTAGTGGGTCTCGCGCGTGTACGCTCGGGCCGGAGGTGGAGCGGTCAGGAGCCCCAGGGCGAGGCCGAACAGCACCAGCGTCGCGGTGTAGGCCCGGGATTCGGATTTCGGCGTGGGCATACCGAGACTCTACCCGAGACACCCGGGGTGCGCCCCACCTCCATCAGTAGGCGACCGCGTCGCTGTTGTTGCGATTGTGCGAAGCGGCACGGAGCTGTCCCGTGACCGGGTCGATGCTGATCGCCACCCACAGACCCTCGCCGCCGAAGCGCGCCAGCGCGGGGTCGATCTCCTCGTAGGAGTATCCGGTCGCCTCGAGGACCTCCCGGGGGAACTTGCCCGCCGGCACTCTCAGGGTCGACTTGAACGTCGTCGGGTCCATGTTCGGCATGAAGAAATCGGGCGCGTCGATCGCCTGGTCGACGGTCATGCCGAAGCGCATGACGTTGACGAGTCCCTGGAAGGTCCGATGGTGGAGCCCGGATCCCATGGACGCGAAACCGAGGACGGGCTCTCCGTTCTTGAACAGGATCCCGGTCTCGGTCGGTGAAGGGAGGCGCTTGCCGGGGCCGGTCCGGGCGATGGCGGCCTGCTGGAACGAGCCCGGATCGCCGATCGAGATCCCGTCGACGACGATCGCCGTCTTGCCCCAGAGGACGCAGTTGATGCTCTGTGTGATGGCGGCGATGTTGCCCCAGCGGTCGACTGCCACGACGTCGTCCGAGTGGCTGGGCACGCGCGGCGCCCACATGCCGGCCGTGCCGCGCCCCGCGGCCAGCAGCTCCCAGAGCTCGGCGGCGTGCTCCGGCGTCAGCCGGCTTTCGTAGGTGAAGTCGATCCCCGGGAACATCATCATCTGCGCCTGGGCGGGTAGCAGGGTGATGAATCCGAGTTGAGCGATGTTGACCGCCTTGCGGAGCGCCTCACCCGATCGGGTCCAGTGGCCGTCTTCGACGAGCTCCGAAGCGGAAGCGAGGCGCTGCGCCTCGACCATCGCCACCCCGCCGTCGTTGGGGGACGGATTGGTGTAGAGGCTGTAGCCACCGTCGAGCTCAGCGACCAGCGGCTCGTCCCAGATGACCTCGTAGCCGGCGAGGTCCTTGAGCGTCATCTTGCCGCCCTCGGCCCGGATCGCGGCGACGGCGCGCTCGGCCCACGGGCCCCTGTACATGTAGTCGGTGCCCTGCTCGGCGATGGCGCGAAGGGTCGCGGCGAGCGCCGTCTGCCGGAGCACGTCGCCCTCGACATAGGGCGAACCATCGGCCTTGAAGAAGGTCGCTCGGGTCTCCGGCAGGCGGGCGAGATCGTCGCCGCGCGCCTCGAGATAGCCGGCCATCTTCTTCGAGATCGGCATCCCCTCCTCGGCGATGTGGATCGAGGGCGCGAAGAGCTGCTCGAAGGGAAGCGAGCCGAAGCGCTCGTGCGCCGCGCCGACGCCCTTCATGAAGCCTCCGACCAGGGCCGTGCGACCGCTCACCGCGGTGCCGTAGATGCCGTCCGGTGTCGACAGATCGATACCACCTGGGATCGACATCGGATCGTCTTCGCCCAGCACCGTGTTCCACTCGGCGTTCATCGTGTGGACCTCGCCGGTGGCCGCTTCGTAGTAGACCAGCGACATCATGCCGAAGTAGGAGATCGGCGCTCCGCCGGTCAGGGCCACCTGTGCCATCGCCGCCGTCAGCATCGCGTCCATGGCGTTGCCGCCCTGCTTGAGCGCTTCGAGTCCGGCACGGGCGGCCAGGGCGTTGTAGGCCACGGTCACCGCACCGTTGTAGCCGCTGGCGACGCCGGCGCTGGTTCGATCGACGAGCTGGGCACGCATGTAGGCGTCGTAGTCGGCCTGCCAGCTCGTCGGAGAGAGGTCGGCTCGAGTCGGTGGCTCGGCCGGTGCGCTACCGGCGAAGAGCAGCGCGGCAATCGCCAGCCAGCTCACCCCCGGTACGAGTCGATGACGTTCAACCATTTGTCGAGGTCCTCCCGGAGGCATTATCCCTTGGTTGTGGCGAGCGGGGACCGCGAACTGGTCCGTCGCCGCAGGGATGTCCGCCCCGATCAGGCTGTATGCTTGTCAGTCGACGAGCGAGGGACCTGGCGCCCAGGCGGTCCCGAGCGTCGAACACGCTGGAGACACGAGCGCCCCGCGCTCGATACCCGACCATAGAGCCAACGAAGGAGACTCATACATGCCCCATCAGCTACCCGACCTGCCCTACGCGCACGACGCGCTCGAGCCGCACATCGACGCGGAGACGATGCGCATCCACCACGGCAAGCACCATCAGGCCTACGTCACCAACCTCAACGGCGCGCTCGAGGGTCACGAGGATCTGCAGAAGCTCTCGGCGCTCGAGCTCATCATGAGCCTCGACCAGGTGCCCTCCGAGATCCGCGGCGCGGTGCGCAACAACGGTGGCGGACACGTCAATCACACGCTCTTCTGGGCCTCGATGAGCCCTGATGGCGGCGGCGCGCCGGATGGCTCGCTGGGTGAGGCGATCGACGGCGCCTTCGGCAGCTTCGACGGCTTCAAGGAGCAGTTCGCCAAGGCCGGCATGACCCGCTTCGGCAGCGGCTGGGCCTGGCTGTGCGTCAACTCCGAAGGCGATCTGGCCGTCACCTCGACGCCCAACCAGGACAACCCGGTCTTCACCGACGGCATGGCGCCGATCCTCGGCCTCGACGTCTGGGAGCACGCCTACTACCTGAACTACCAGAACCGGCGTGCCGACTACATCGGGGCGTTCTGGAACGTGGTCGACTGGGATCACGTCGCCGGGTCGCTGGCGATGGTACGCACGATCCAGGGTGCGGAGATGTTGGCCAACTACGCTCGCGCCAAGTGGAACGAGCTGGCCGACAAGCTGCAGAACCTCCTCGGCGACTGACCGGGCTCGAATCGAAGCGTTCGGGGAAGCGGCCGGCCTGCGGGCCGGTCGTTTCGTATTTGGCGCTTACCAGCTGATCCTGAAGCCGGTGGTCCAGGACCAGCCCCGGTAGGCGCCGCCATCGTCGGCCTGGTCGCGCATGTCGACCCACTGGAGGCCGTTCTGTAGCTTGAGTTTGTGGCCGTACCAGTAGTAGGAGAGGCCGACGTGGATCTCGTTGTAGCGGTCGCCGCGGCCGTCTTCGATCGAGGTCTCGTATCGGGACAGGCGCACACCGTTGTCGCCGGCACTGTCGACGAACGTGTACCTGGCGACGATCTGCCAGCGGTCGGTCAGCTCGCGATAGGGCATGACGACGAAGCCCCAGAGGTCGGGCTGCTCGAAGTACCCCCTCGCCGCCGAGAGATCCGTTCTGAGTCCCCAGTCGCCCCGCTGGTACTGGAAGTTCAACGAGGCGATCCTCTCGAGGTCGCGGGTGGAGCTGTTCTCTTCGTGCGGCTCGTTGTAGACCAGGTTGAGGCGCAGGAGCGCCTCGTCCGCTCCTGTTCCGTCGGCCAGGTCGTAGCCGAGCGTGCCGAGGTAGAACTCGCCAGCCGAGTAGTCTCCGAGCTCGGGCGTGGAGGGCCCTGACGAGAAAAGACCGGCGAAGTACCGCAGGCTCCCCGAGCTGCCTTCGAGGCTGACTCCGGGCATGTACTCCTCGGTGAACCAGATGTTGTTGGTCAGGTTGTTGCGCTCGACGGTGAGCAGTCTCTTCGATGACGTCATGCCATCGAGCGTGAATCCGGCGCTGTGCTTGCCGGCGGTGAGCCGGGCCAGCTCGCCGGGCGCCCAGCGGAAATACGCGTCCGTCAGTCTGGTGTAGAACTCGTCGGAGTCCTGCGGATTGAACTCACCCTCGACGTGGAGGGTGAAGTCCTCGAGAAACGTCGTCTTGAAGCCGAAGCGGAATCGGCGGACGCTGAAGTCGCCGTGATCGTCGGTCTCGTTCTCGACGTAGGCCAGGTCGAGCTGGAGCCGACCGCTCAGGTCGAAGCTCTGAAAGAGGGTGTCCCCGCTCCCTTCGTAGAGCCTGACGGTTGCCCAGAGCCGGTCGTAGGCCGGGGTCTCGACCGGCTCGTCAGCCGCCGCCGAGGGGGCCAGGGCCAGTACCGTCGTCGCCAGGGCCGCGGAGAGTTGCGCTCCCCGGGCTCGGCCGTGTAGGCCGGGAGGGTGCCGGTCGGGGCGGTGCCGGTCGCGACGATGCCGGTCGGGGCGGTGCCGATCGGGGCGGTGCCGGTCGGTGCGGCAGTGCCTGGTCGGGCCCGGCCGGCTCAGCTCAGTCCCCTTGGTCTTCTTTCTGCTGCTCCTGGTAGAGCCGCAGGCGCCTCACGTAGCCGCCGTAGTCTTCCTCCCACTTCTTGAAGATCTTCTTCAGCGCCTTGTCCAGCTTGGCGACGTTCTTCTCGGTGTTCTTGGTCATCGCCGCGGTGGCGATCCCACGCCAGATGAGGCGGCTGGTCTCGGCTTCCCAGACGTCGATGACCAGCGTCCCCTCCTTGAAGGTGAACGAGTGTGGCGTGCGTGTGCCGACACCACCCTTCCAGTAGGCGCCATGTTGGAAATCCGGGCCGTAGGTGTAGTCGAGGTCATCCAGGACCAGCCTCAGGTGACCCAGGTCCGCCGTGTAGTAGGCGAGGTAGACATCGGGATCCTGATCGGTCTCGGTGAGTCCGCCGTCGACCGCGTAGCCCTTGAGCTTCGAGACGACATCCTTGTGGAGAAGAGGACTGGTGTCCCGCAGATCCTCTCGGGTCTCGACGAACTGGAAGGTCCGGAACTGACTGAAGGCCGTGGCGCCGTCGTAGTCGACGTAGACCTTCTGAGCCAGTGCCGGAAAGGCGATCGCCGCCATCAGGGCGCACGCGAGGAGTGTCTTTCTCATGCCGAGCAGTCTAGTCGATTCCCGGCGGGCTGAATCGACACTCTCCACTCGAGCCCTGGCTTTGTGCGAGAGTCGATGCCTCACTGGCCGGGACCCGAGCCACCATCAGGAGAACGTATGCACCCGATCCGTTGTCGCATCGTCGTTCGGACGCTCGCCGCGGGGGCCGTGACGGGCCTCACGCTCGTCCCGTCGCTGGTCGCCGACGAGGAGAGTCGTCAGTGCCTGCTCGCCGAGATCGAGAGCGCCGCGGCGTCGACGACCGTGGCGGAGATCCGAGAGCGCTGCGGGCTCGTCGAGCGCGACAGGGCCGAATCGTCGTCGGCGATCGAGCGCCGGCTGGAGGCGGAGCGCCGCACCATGGGGAATGAGTTCGTGATCACGCCGCACCGGCCCAACTACGTGCTCCCCGTGACGTCCAACAGCGCCGGCAACGGGCAGTCGCTCCCCCAGGGGGAGATCGACGAACAGGAGATCCGGGACGAGGAGCTGAAGTTCCAGATCAGTCTCAAGGTTCCGCTGTGGAGAGGCCTCGGCTCTCCCAACACCGACCTCTTCTTCGCCTTCAGCGTCGAGGCCTGGTGGCAGGCCTACTCGGGAGATCTGTCGGCGCCGTTTCGCGACGTCAACTACGAGCCCGAGCTCATACTGCGCCACTATGGAGGTCCTGAGATTCTGGGCCTTCAGATGGCCGGTTGGGACATCGGCCTCAATCACGAGTCGAACGGCAGAGGCGGAGAGCTGTCCCGCTCGTGGAATCGGATTCTGGGCACCGCGGTGTTCGACCTGAGCGACGATTTCGCGCTGGGAGTTCGCGCCTGGTACCGGATTCCCGACGAGATCGACGACAACCCGGGCATCTACCGCTACCTGGGATACGGGGAGGCGCGCCTCGTCTGGGCGCAGGGTCGCCACGCGGTGACGGCCATGGTCCGTCCGGGCACCGAAGAGACTTCCTTCGAGCTGACCTGGAGCATGCATCTCGAGGACGGTGTGAGGCTCTACACGCAGTACTTCGATGGCTACGGCGAGAGCCTCCTCGACTACGACAAGCCGGCACGGCGTTTCGGCATCGGTCTGGCGCTCAGCGACTTCCTGCAGTGACGCCGACGGCCGGCCGCTTCAGGTCCGGGAGGTCGACGGCCGGCAGGGACGCCGGCCGCTTCAGGTCTCGGGACTTCGCCTCGAACAGAGGGCACGGCGTGCAGGCCGCGTTCGCGGTGCTGACTCCTAGTCCGCGGCGTCCTCCGCCTCTCCCAGATAGAGGTCGAGACGCACCGGAGCCGTCTCCCCCGATTTCGGGGCCTTCTGCGGGTGAACGACATAGATATCCGATCGCCCGTCGGCGTCGAGGTCGAGAATGCGCACCAGTCCGAGATGTCTCGGCTCCTTGGCCAGGCGGATCTTCCGGTCGGGCTCGATCGGGTAGGTACAGCCGGGCCCGCCCTGATGGATCGAGACCTTCTTGCCGCGTCCCAGTTGCACGAAGTCGGCGCGTCCGTCGCCGTTGAAGTCGCCCTCGAACTGCGACAGGTGCTTGACCTGGACATTGCGGATGTTGATCTTGAACTTCCCCGACAGGTCGAGTCCCCCGACGCGGGCGAACGAGCCGTCCTCGAGCTGGCAGTAGGGGTGGAAGTCCATCTGCATCGAGATGCTCCCCAGCACCAGGGCGCGGAAGATCAGCGGGATGATCGAGAAGTCGAGGGTGATGGCGACCAGATCCTGGCGGCCATCCCCGTCGAGATCCTGGAATCCTCCGGGGAGCTTGATCTCGACGTCCTCCTCGTCGGGCTCGTCGTCGCCCTCGAAGATGTAGCCCTCGGCACCGAACTCGTGGGTCGGCTCGTCGGCGACGGAGAGATCGTGACCGAGAGGGTGGACCCGGTAGTGGAAGTCGGGCTCCTTGGCATGCTCGATCTCCTTCTTGAAGCCGGCTTCGTCACCGGGCTCGAGCTCTTCGGCCGCGACGACCGAGGCTCGCCGATCGCCCGCGAGGTCGCCGATGAAGACGATCTCCTCGTCGCGACGGGAGCGCCCCAGAGACACCTCGACCGCCTGGTCGAATCGCAGGTCGCCACGATTGAGGTAGACCAGTGGATCGCGGCCACGGTCGGCCTTGAAGACCACCAGGTCGGGTCGCCCGTCGCCGTTGACGTCCTGGACCCTGGGCTGTCGGGGCCGGCGTGGCGTCTCGGGTTCTGCGTCGGCTTCGACCCTCACCTCGCGCTCGGTCTCGTCCGCACCCTCGCGGGCCGCTTCGTCCCCGGTCTTGCGGTTGTTTCGGGCCTTGCGGTTTTTGCGGGCCTTCCGGTCGTCTTCTGCCTCTCGGTTGTCTCGAGCTTCTCGGTTGCGCCCATCCTCTTCCTCGTCCTCCCAGTCGTCGTCCTCCCAGTAGTTGCGCGATCGTGGGGGAACCTCGAGGATCGTGGTCGGGTCGGCCGCGAAGCCGCCGGCATGGGCACGGTGGACGGACCAGGCCAGCGAGCTCGCGGCCTCCTTTGTCGACTCGTCGCCGACCGCCTCTTCGGAAACCACTTCGGCTTCGGAAACCACTTCGGCGTCGCGCTCACGAGTGTCGTCGGGCATCGGGCTCGGCAACAGGAGATCCGCCCAGCCGTCCCCGTCGAGGTCCTCGACGAAGTCGAACTCCGAGTAGAAGGCCCCGGTACCGGCGAGGCTCGTCTCGGCCTCGAGCAGCGGCTCGAGCACCAGCCGGGCGCTGTCGGGCCCGCCCTCCAGACGTACCGCGGCGACGCCCTCGTCGGTGATCGCCAGCAGTGGATACGTCGGCGACGCGCCATCGACGGGCGGAACGGCGCTGAGTGCGTGCACCGACGTGTCGAGGTCGAGGGGCGGCAGGTTGGGACCGAATCCGCTGCCATCCGGCTTGGCGGGGTAGACCCGTAGCTCCCGCCGGTCGATCAGTGCGCTGACCACGCTCATCACCTCGACCAGGCCCTCGATGTCGTCGAATTCCACCTGCTCGGTGGTCGCCACGTCACCCCAGCTCGTGTAGGCGATGAGGACCACCAGGTCGTCGCGGCCGTCCCGGTTCATGTCGGCCGGAATGACCGCGGCCGGCATGCCGGGCAGGTCGAGGCTCTGCTCGAGGAATCCGGGAGCGCGGTCTTTCGCGGCCTGGGTTTCCGCTGGAATCAGCGCGGCGAGAAGGAGGACTCCAGCGGCTCTGGTGGCGTTCGACATGGGGTGGCGACGCACCTCGAACGGTGCGGCTATTGTGTAGGACGGATGCCGGGGGGCGGGTGTTACGCGGTCGTCTCGAACGGTCGGCCTCGACCTGACTCGAGAGCCTTCGGAAGGGCCCCCGATTGCGATACTATGGCCGGCGCTGCGGCGCCCCGCGAGGGGCCGGGCGCCGCCGGAGAAACCTGACAGGAACGTCACTGGACGGGTCATACGAATGAGCATGGACAATACCCTGGGCCCGGTGGGGCCGAAGAGCCGTCGCGAGGTCCTGTCGATCTTCGCGGTGGGCGGCGCGGGGCTGGCGGCATGGAAGCTCGGTCTCATCCCGAGCTCGAGTGCGGCCGTCGCGCGGACGTCGCGGGTCCTGATGGGCACGACGGTCAATCTGACGGTGGTGTCGGACGATCTCGAGGCGGCGGAGGCCGCCGTCGGGGCGACGCTCGACCGGATGAGTGCCCTCGAGGCGCGACTGAGCCGCTACCGCGACGACAGCGAGGTGTCGCGACTGATGGCCGATGGGCGCATCGATGGCGCGTCAGAGGCGCTGGTCGACGTCCTCCGGCTCTCCGAGAGAGTGAGCCGGATGGGCGACGGAGCCTTCGACATCACCATCCAGCCTGTCGTCGATCTCTATCGCCAGAGCCTGGAGAGCTCGGGCAGTCTGCCGACGCGGGATCAGGTGGAGGCGGCCGCGGCTTCGGTCGACTACCGGGCGGTTCGCGTCGCCGGCCGTGACGTCCGGCTCGACCGGCCGGGGATGCGGCTGACGCTCGACGGTGTCGGCAAGGGCTATATCGTCGATCAGGGTGTCGCCGAGCTCGCGCGGCGCGGTTGGGACGATGTCTTCGTCGAGGCCGGTGGCGATCTCGTCGCCGGCGGTGAGAAGCGCGCCGGAGTGCCCTGGCGGGTCGGAATCCGCAGTCCCCGCAAGGGGCTGACGGTACAGGCCCGACTCGACGCGAAGAATCGCGCCGTGGCCACCTCGGGCGACTACATGCAGCCCTTCACACCGGACTACTCCCAGCACCACATCCTCGATCCGAGGACCGGACTGTCATCGCCGGAGCTGGCGAGCAGCACCATCGTCGCGTCCGACGCGGCGACCGCTGACGCCCTGGCGACTCTGACGATGGTCCTCGGTGCCGAGCGGTCGCGCGATCTCATCGAGAGCCTTCCCGACTGCGAGGGCTACTTCGTGACCAAGAACCTCGACGTGGTCAGGACCACGGGCCTGCCGCTGGCCTAGGCGGAGCGACCATGATCCGGATTCGACGCGGACTGGACCTCCCCATCAAGGGACGGCCGGAGCAGACGATCGAGAGCGCCGGCTCGATCCAGCAGGTCGCCCTGGTCGGCGACGACTACGTCGGCATGCGTCCGACGATGGCTGTTGGCGAGGGAGACGACGTAGCCCTCGGGCAACTCCTGTTCGAGGACAAGAAGACCCCGGGCGTGCGATTCACCTCGCCGGGCGCCGGGCGAGTGGTGGCGATCAATCGCGGTTCGAGGCGCAAGTTCGAGTCGATCGTCATTCGACTCGAGGGGAGCGCCGAGCGCACCTTCGCGACCGCGAGCAGCCTCTCGGCCGTCAATCGGGACGCGGTGCGGGACAACCTGGTCGCCTCGGGACTGTGGACCGCTCTGCGCACGCGCCCCTTCGGCAAGGTGCCGGTGATCGACTCGACCCCGCACTCGATCTTCGTGCAGGCGATCGATACGCAGCCGCTGGCCGCCGATCCGGTGGTCGTGCTGCAGGGAGCGGAGTCGGATTTCGAACGTGGTCTCGATCTTCTGACCCGTCTCACCGATGGCACGGTCTGGGTCTGCCGGCGTCCCGGTGCGGCGATTCCGTCGGGGAGCTCGGAGCAGATCCGCGTCGAGGAGTTCGCCGGGCCCCACCCGGCAGGGCTCCCGGGAACGCACATCCACAAGCTCGACCCGGTCAGCGATAAGAAGACGGTCTGGACGATCGGCTACCAGGATGTGGCAGCCGTCGGTCGACTCTTCGCCACCGGAAAGCTGCCGGTGGAGCGGGTCGTCGCTCTGGGCGGCCCCCCGGTGCGCCGCCCGCGACTGCTGCGAACCCGGCTCGGGGCGAGCATCGACGACCTGGTGAGGGGAGAGGGTGTCTCGGAGGCGGTCCGCTGGATCGCGGGATCGGTTCTCGACGGCCGCGAGGCGGCCGGCCCGCACGCCTTCGTCGGGCGCTATCAGAATCAGATCTCGGCGCTGCCCGTCGACACGAGTCGACCGTTCCTCGGCTGGCTCGGCCCCGGCTTCGGCAGCTATTCGGTCAAGCCGATCTTCGCCTCGGCCCTGGTGCCGGGCAAGCGATTCTCCTTCGACACCGGAGCCAAGGGCGATCCGCGGGCGATCGTTCCGATCGGCGCCTTCGAGAAGGTCATGCCGCTCGACCTTCTACCGACGCCGTTGCTCAAGTCGTTGTCGGTCGGAGACGCCGAGCGGGCCCAGGAGCTCGGCTGCCTCGAGCTCAGCGAAGACGACCTGGCTCTGTGCTCGTTCGTCGACCCCGGCAAGGGCGACTTCGGCGCCGACCTGCGCAACGTGTTGACCAACATCGAGAAGGAAGGCTGAGCGCTGCGATGCTGAGGAAGCTCTTCGACAAGATCGAGCCCCACGTCAGCGAGGGCGGCAAGCTCTCCAGGGCGTATCCGCTCTACGAAGCGGTCGATACCTTCCTGTTCACGACCGGGGCACAGACCAAGGGCGCCCCGCACGTGCGCGACGGATCCGACATGAAGCGGGTGATGATCACCGTCTTCGTGGCGCTCCTGCCCTGTGTCTGGATGGCGATGTGGAATACGGGCCTGCAGGCCAATTCCGCCCTGGCCCTACAGGGGGCCTCGGAGGTTCCCGGCTGGCGCGGCGCGGTGCTGGCGGCTCTCTCCATCGCGCCCGATCCGGGCAACATTCTGGCCAACGTCCTGCACGGCGCTCTCTATTTCCTACCCCTCTACCTGGTGACGATGATGGCCGGCGGGCTCTGGGAAGGACTCTTCGCCCTGGTCCGGCGCCACGAGATCAGCGAGGGCTTCCTGGTCACCGGACTGCTCTTCCCGCTGACGCTGCCGCCGACGCTGCCGCTCTGGCAGGCGGCGGTGGGGATCAGCTTCGGCGTGATCATCGGCAAGGAGCTTTTCGGCGGCGTCGGACGCAACATCCTCAACCCGGCCCTGACCGCGCGCGCCTTCGTCTTCTTCGCCTATCCGGCACGGATGACCGGTGACGCCATCTGGACCGCGGTGGACGGCGTCAGCCAGGCGACTCCGTTGGCGGCGCTGGCGGCGGCCGAGCCCGGCACCGGGCTGGCGGCGATCGAGGTGTCCTGGCGCCAGGCCTTCATCGGCACCATGTCCGGCTCGCTGGGCGAGACCTCGGCTCTCGCCTGCCTGATCGGCGCGGCGATTCTGGTGGCGACGGGAATCGGCTCGTGGCGTGTGATGTTGTCCATGTTGATGGGAGCGGCGGCGTGCGCGGCGCTCCTGTTCTGGGTCGGAAGCGACACCAATCCGATGTTCGCCATGCCACTTCATTGGCACCTGGTCACGGGCGGCTTCGCCTTCGGTCTCGTCTTCATGGCGACGGACCCGGTCTCGGCGGCCCAGACGAACGCCGGCCGCTGGATCTATGGACTGCTGATAGGCGTCGTCGCGATCGTCATCCGGTCGCTCAATCCCGCCTTCCCCGAGGGCGTGATGCTGGCGATCCTGATGGGGAACATCTTCGCGCCGCTGATCGACTGGTTCGTCATCGAGGCCAACATCAAACGACGGGCACTGCGCTATGGCTGAGGAGACCACACGCCACAACTTCACGGTGACCGCCATTCTGGCGGTGATCTGCTCGCTGCTGGTCTCGCTGGCCGCGGTCGGCCTGAGTGAGCGCCAGCAGCGCAATCGCGAGCTCGACCGCAAGACCAAGATCCTCCAGGTGACCGGCGTCTACGATCCGGAGGTTCCGGTGGACGAGGCCTTCGCCACCATCGAGGCGCGGCTGGTCGATCTCGACACGGGCGAGTACGTCCCTGAAGGCGAGATTCCGGCCGATTACGATCAGCGTCTGGCGCTCAGCAGTCCGGAGCTGAGTGCCGAGGTTCCGAACGACGAGGACATCGCCGGCATCAGCCGCAAGGAGAAGTACTCCTGGGTCTACCTGGTCAGGGAGGGTGAGAGGGTCGACCAGATCGTTCTGCCGGTGCGAGGACGGGGCCTCTTCTCGACGCTGTGGGCCTACGTCTCTCTCGATGCCGATCTCGACACGGTGCGCGGCATCATCTTCTACGAGCACGGCGAGACGGCGGGTCTGGGCGCCCAGGTGGAGGACCCCGACTGGACCGCGCTGTGGCCGGGCAAGTCGGTCTACGACGAGAGTGGAGAGGTCGAGCTGACGGTCATCAAGGGCCCGGTCGACCCGGCCGGGGCGAACGCCGACCATCAGGTCGACGGACTGTCGGGCGCCACCATCACGTCGAAGGGCGTCTCGAAACTGGTCGAGTACTGGTTCGGTGAGAACGGCTTCGAGCCCTATCTCGCAAGACTCGAGCGACAGGGACCCGCATCGGCAGACACCGCATCGGCCAACAGGGGGTAGGCAGTGGCTCAGCCCAAGGCAAAGGACGTACTCTTCGATCCGATCTTCGCGCGCAACCCGATTGCGCTGCTGGTGCTCGGCATCTGCTCGGCGCTGGCCGTCACCAACAAGATGGAGACCGCCATCGTGATGTCGCTCTCCGTCACCGTGGTGATCGCGATCTCGAGCGCGCTGGTGAGTCTGATCCGCGACCAGCTCACGCCGAGCATCCGCATGTTCGTGCAGATCACCATCATCGCGTCGCTGGTGATCATGGTCGACCAGGTGCTCGAAGCCTTCCTGTTCGACATCTCCAAGCAGCTGTCGGTCTTCGTCAGCCTGATCGTCACCAACTGCATCGTCATGGGACGCGCCGAGGGCTTCGCCATGAGCCACCGTCCGTGGCTCTCCTTCGTCGACGGCATCGGTAACGGTCTCGGGTACAGCGCCATCCTGGTCAGTGTGGCGTTCTTCCGCGAGCTCTTCGGCTCGGGATCGCTCTTCGGCCTGCAGATCCTGCCGCTGGCCGCCGACGGCGGATGGTACGAGCCGAACGGCCTCATGCTGTTGCCGCCGAGCGCCTTCTTCATCATCGGACTGCTGATCTTCGGACTCCGCGCCTGGAAGCCCGATCAGATCGAAGAAAGCTAGAGGGGGAGGCACGCTATGGAGCACTACCTCAACCTCTTCATCCAATCGGTCTTCCTGGAGAACCTGGCGCTCTCCTTCTTTCTCGGCATGTGCACCTTCCTGGCCGTGTCCAAGAAGGTGAAGACGGCGATCGGACTGGGTACGGCGGTCATCGTGGTCCAGACGATCACGGTGCCGGCCAATACGTTCATCTTCAATCGTTGGCTGAAACCCGGCTCGTCGTCGCTTTTCCCGACCCTGAACGAGATGGACCTGACCTTCCTCGGGCTGATCATCTACATCGGTCTGATCGCCGCGATGGTGCAGATTCTCGAGATGGTCCTGGATCGGTTCGTGCCGACGCTGTACAACGCCCTGGGAATCTTCCTGCCGCTGCTGACGGTCAACTGCGCCATCCTCGGCGGGACGCTGTTCAGCGTCGAGCGCAACTACACGCTGGCCGAGAGCGCGGTCTACGGTGTCGGCTCAGGGGTCGGTTGGGCGCTCGCGATCGTCGCGCTGGCGGGAATCCGTGAGCGCCTCGCCTACGCCAATCCGCCTCCAGCGCTGCGCGGTCTCGGCATGACCTTCATCGTCACCGGCCTGATGGCTCTCGCCTTCATGGCCTTCACCGGAATCAGCCTCTAGTGGCCTGGTCCCACTAAGACACCGAACCATGGAACAGATCCTCATCAGCGTCGGCTTCTACCTGGTGATCGTGCTGGCCCTCATCGGGCTCATCACCCTGGCGAAGAAACGGTTGATTCCGGCGGGCGACGTCTCCATCCTGGTCAATGGCCAGAAGGAGCTGAAGTCCCCGCGCGGCGGCAAGCTGCTCGGAGCCCTGGCGCAGGATGGCGTTTTCGTCGCCTCGGCGTGCGGCGGCGGCGGGACCTGCGCCCAGTGCCTCGTCAAGGTCGAAGAGGGGGGCGGGGCGATCCTCGCCACCGAGAAGTCGCACATCAACCGCCGCGAGGAGCGTGAGGGCTACCGGCTCTCCTGCCAGGTCGCGGTCAAGCAGGACATGAAGGTGGAGGTGCCGCCCGAGGTCTTCGAGACCAAGAAGTGGCGCTGCAAGGTGCGCTCGAACCGCAACGTCGCGACCTTCATCAAGGAGCTCGTTCTCGAGCTGCCCGAAGGCGAGAACGTCGACTTCAAGGCCGGAGGCTACATCCAGATCGAGGTGCCTCCGCACGAGCTCTCCTACAAGGAGTTCGACGTCGAAGAGGAGTACCGCGAGGACTGGGACCGCTACCACCTGTGGGACTACGTCTCCAAGGTCGACGAGACGGTCCAGCGCGCCTATTCGATGGCCAACTATCCGGGCGAGAGGGGCATCATCATGCTCAACGTCAGGATCGCCTCACCGCCACCGGGTGCGCCACCCGACACGCCACCTGGCCAGGTCTCCTCCTACATCTTCAACCTAAAGCCCGGCGACGAGGTGACGATCTCGGGCCCGTACGGCGAGTTCTTCATCCAGGATACCGAGACCGAGATGATCTACGTCGGTGGCGGCGCCGGCATGGCTCCGATGCGCAGCCACATCTTCCAACTCCTCAAGGGGCAGGACAGCCATCGCAAGATCTCCTACTGGTATGGTGGACGCAGCTCGCGAGAGCTCTTCTACGACGACGAGTTCGAAGGCCTCGACCAGACGCACGACAACTTCTCCTACCATGTGGCCCTGTCCAGCCCGCTGCCGGAAGACGAGTGGACGGGCTCGACCGGCTTCATCCATCAGGTGCTGCTCGACGAGTACCTCAAGGATCATCCGGCCCCGGAGGACTGCGAGTACTACATGTGCGGTCCGCCGATGATGATCTCCGCCGTCAAGGAGATGCTCGGCAATCTGGGCGTCGAGCCCGAGAGCATCTACTTCGACGATTTCGGAGGCTGATCGATGACCGTCTTCTTCGTCACTCTCACCGTCTTCATCCTGGCGATGTTCGCCATGGCGGTCGGCGTGCTGACCGGTAGGACCCGCATCCAGGGTTCCTGTGGCGGCATCGGCGGCCGCTGCGAGGGAGACGGAGGGTCGAGTTGTGATCTCTGCCAGTCGAGTCACTCGGCACAGCAGGCCTCGGGAACACCCTGATGAAGAGACCGCCACCGCGCGCCGCCGACATCATGGATCGGGATCCGATCACCCTGGTGGAGGCTCAGCAGGTGCGGGACGCGGCCGAGCTGATGTGGAAGCGCGGCAGCGCCGCCGCCGTGCTGCTGGGCGACGGGCGGCGGCCGCTCGGAGTCATCTCCCAGCAGGGGCTGATGCTGGCGCTTCTCGACATCGCCAACCACGGCATGCCCGCGGGACCCCTGCGGCAGTACTGCGACCCCGGCCTGATCACGCTCAGCGAGCGCGACGGCCTGCTCCACATCGCCGAGATCTTCGTCCGCAAGGGGTACTCGGTCCGCGCCCTGCCGGTCGTCCGCGAAGGCGCCCTGGTCGGACTCGTGCTGCGCCGCGAAGTCGTCTATGCGGTGATGGAGTATCTCGAGGGTGTCGATGACGTTCGCCAGAGGGTGCTCTATCTGAGCGCTTTGCGCGAGATCGACGAAGCGCCGCATTTCGACTAGGACTACCGGGGCGCCAATACGGGCACGTATTGTCGCGGGCTGCATCGTCACTGGCGGCGTTGCACTTTCTGCGGCGTAGCCACGGCTACGCCTCGGTCGTGCGCCTTGCCAGTGACGCGCAGCCCGCGACCCTACGTACCCGTATTGGCGCCCCGGCAGTCCTAGTCGAACGAGTACTACCGACAGGCCGCGAGCATGGGAACGCCTCGTCACTGGCGGCGTTGCACTTCCTGCGGCGTAGCTACGGCTACGCCTCGGTCGCGCGCCTTGCCAGCGACGCGCATCGCGTGCCCCTACGCACCCGTATTCCCGCCCCGGGAGTTCTAGTCGAACGAGAAGTGTCGGGCCACTAGCACGGGCACGCGTTGCCGGACGCTGCATCGTCACTGGCGGCGTAGCCGCGGCTACGCCTCGGTCGTGCGCCCTGCCAGTGACGCGCAGCCTGCGACCCTACGTACCCGTATTGGCGCCCCGGCAGTCCTAGTCGAACGAGTACTACCGACAGGCCGCGAGCATGGGAACGCCTCGTCGCTGGCGGCGTTGCGCACCCTGCGGCGTAGCCGCGGCTACGCCTCGCTCGCGCGCCTTGCCAGCGACGCGCAGCCCGCGACCCTACGTACCCGTATTGGCGTCCCGGCAGTCCTAGCCGAACGAGTACTACTGACCCGTCGCTGGCACTGGCCGGGTGGCGGGGTGGGGCGTTCGTCGTAGTATGAGACTCCGGTTCTTGATCTCGGGACGACCCGGCGGGCTTTGTCGACGAAACGAAACAGTATCGCGACCGCGGCGGTATTGCTGATCGGTCTGACGGCGGGGCTCGCGCTCGCCCAGCCGGAGCGGGCGGTTCGTATCGGCGTTCTGGTCGATGGGCCGTGGATCGGCAACGAGACGTTGCGGAGCCTGACCATCAGCGAGCTCGCGACCCTCACCGAGGGGGAGTTCGAGGTCGAGTTTCCTCCGCAGGCCTACCTGGTCGGCGACTGGACCGAGCGGACGACGGAGCGACTGGTGCGCCAGCTGCTCGAGGACCCCGAGGTCGACATCGTCGTCACCTGGGGCCTGCTCTCCTCGAATGCGGTCTGCTGCTACGGGGAGTTGCCCAAGCCGGTCATCGCTCCCGTCGTCATCGACCGGCAGCTCCAGGGCTTTCCGTTGACCACCACCGGAAGCGGCATCCCGAACCTGAGCTACGTGTGGCTTCCGAACACGCTGACCAGCGATCTCACCTATTTCCGCGAGATGATCCCGTTCGACCGGGTGGTCGTGCTCACCAACAGCGCTCTGCTCGAAGCGGTGCCCCAACTGCCCGAGCGGTCACGCGAGCAGGTGCGCGGGACCGACCTCGAGATCGAGTGGATTCCGGTCGGGTCCTCCGTCGGCGACACGCTCGAGGCGATCCCGGAGGATACCGACGCGGTCTACGTCTGGCCGCTCTTCCACCTGTCACAGGCGGACATGCAGCACCTCATCGACGGCCTCAACGCCCGGCGGCTGCCGACCTTCTCGGCTCTGGGAGGAGTCGATCTCGAGATGGGGATGCTCGCCAGCATGGGCTCGGACGAGTTCCTGCCACGGCTCGCCAGGCGTGTGGCGCTCAATATCCAGCGCATCCTTCTGGGAGAGGAGGCTGGCTCCATCCCGGTCGAATTCCTGATGCGGGAGCGGTTGCGGGTCAACATGGACACCTCGCGCCTGATCGGCGTCTCGCCGAGCTGGCACATGATGGTCGAGGCCGACATCCTCAACCGAGAGCCGTCGGCCGGCGTCGAGACCCGGACGCTGCGTAGCGCCGTCAGCGAGGCGGTGAGACTCAACATGGATCTGGCCGTTCGCCTGCGCGGCGTCGAGTCCGGTGAGCAGGACGTCCGGCGCAGCCGCTCGGTCTTCTATCCGCAGATCGATGTCGGCGGCACCGGCGTGCGGATCGACGAAGACCGCGCCGCGGCGAGCCTGGGCTCCCAGGCGGAGACCACCTGGAGCGCCGGCGCCACCCTGACCCAGCTGCTCTTCTCTGATCAGGCCCTGGCCAACGCCTTCGTCCAGAGCCGCCTGCAGGAGGGGCGACTCTCCGACTACGAGTCTTTGCGGCTCGACATCGCTCTCGACGCCTCGACGGCCTACCTCAACCTGCTGCGAGCGAAGTCCCTCGTCCAGGTGCAGAGAAACAACCTGGAGCTCACCCGTTCGAACCTCGAGCTGGCCGAGATCCGGCGCTCGGTCGGAACCGCCGACTCCTCGGAGGTCTACCGGTGGGAGAGCCAGATCGCCACCGACCGCAAGGGCCTGATCGACGCCATGGGAGCGCAGCAGGTGCTCGAGATCCTGCTCAACCGGATCATGCACCGGCCGCTCGGCGAGGTCTTCAGGACCGAGGAGGTGGGCGCCACCGATCCCGGCCTGCTGACCGGCCACGACCGGTTCCGGGGCTACACCGAGACGCCGCGCCGCTACGCGACGTTCATCGAGTTCATGGTGCAGGACGGGCTCGGCGCCAGTCCGGAGCTGGCCGAGATCGATGCGGCCATCGCGGCCCAGGAGAGGGTTCTCAAGGCGGCGAAGCGAGCCTACTGGGCGCCGGTGCTGGGTCTGGAAGCGACCTACGAGGAGATTCTCGACCGATCCGGTGCCGGCTCGACGATTCCCCCCGGCTTCGAGCTCTTTCCCCGGCGCGACGACACCAACTGGTCGATCGGCTTCCGGGCCTCGCTGCCACTGTTCCGGGGCGGCGCGCGGGCGGCCGACCGGCTGCAGGCGGAGATCGATCTCGAGCGGCTGGGCCTCGAGCGCAGCGCGGTCTCGGAGCGCCTCGAGCAGCGCATCCGCACCGCGATGGCGAACGCCTGGGCCTCGTTTCCCGGTATCGAGCTCACCCAGGAGGCCGCCGAGGCCGCCGGCAAGAACCTGGAGCTGGTCTCGGACGCCTACGCCCGGGGCGCGGTCTCGATCATCGACCTGCTCGACGCGCAGAACGTCGCGGTCAACGCCGATCTGCAGGCGACCAACGCGGTCTACGACTTCCTGATCGACCTGATGGAGGCGGAGCGGGCCAACACCCACTTCCAGCTCCTGATGGGTCCGGCGGAGAGCACCGCCTGGTTCGATCAGATCGACAGCTACTTCGAGAGCCGGGGTCTCCCGGTCGACGCCTCGAACATTCCCTCGCCAGGAGGATCCAATGAACGCTGACCGTCCGCGTCGCCTCGCACCGCTGCTCATCGCCCTGTCGGTGGCCGGCTGCGCGGAGGAGCCGGTCGTCGAGGCCGTTCTCCGCCCGGTGCGCTACTCTGAGGTCAGCCGGTCCGGGACGACACAGGCCCGCACGCTCGCCGGCGTGGTGCGCTCCGGCGTCGAGTCGCGGCTGAGCTTTCGTGTTGCCGGGTCGCTCGAGTGGCTCGGAATCGCCGTCGGCGATTCCGTCACCAGGGGGCAGATGCTCGCCCGACTGGACTCCATCGACTACGAGCTGCGTGTCGAGGAGGCGAGAGCGGCACTCGCCCAGGCGCAAGCCAACCTGCGCAAGGCCGTCGCTGATCGCGAGCGGGTCCGGGCGCTCTACGAGAACAACAACGCCTCGAAGAGCGAGCTCGATGCCTCGCGAGCGGCATGGGAATCCGCACAGGCCCAGGTCGACGCGCGCACCAAGCAGCTCGAGCAGGCCGGCCAGCAGGTCGGCTACGCGGAGCTCAGGGCTCCGGCCGACGGTGCCATCGCCTCGGTGACCGTCGAGGTCAATGAGAACGTCAGTCCCGGCCAGGAGATCTGTCTGCTGATATCGGACAGCGACGCCGAGGTGGTGGTCGCCGTACCGGAAGTCCTCATCGGGTCGATCGAGGTCGGGCAGGTCGTATCGGTGGAGCTCGACGCTCTCCCCGGAGAGAGGTTTTCCGCCGAGGTCGCCGAAGTGGGGGTGGCGGTGACCGGTGCCGCGTCGACCTTCGTGGTGACGGCGCGGTTTATCGATTGGAACCAGGCGGTGCGCGCCGGGATGGCCGGCAACGTGACGTTCGACGTCGGCGGCGCGACTTCGGATCAGATCGTCGTGCCCTGGGTGGCGGTGGGCGAGGATCGGGACGGTCGTTTCGTCTTCGTTCTCGAGGAGGAGCCGGGTGGGGAGGGCACCGTCCAACGACGCTCGGTGGAGGTCGGCCGGCCGCGTGAGGGCGGCATCGAGATTCTCGAAGGGCTCTCCGGGGGCGAGCGCGTGGTCACCGCCGGAGTCCGTCGGTTGAGCGATGGCGAGCGCGTTCTCGTGCAGTCGACCGGAAGCGCCGGATGAGCGTCACCCGGTTCGCCATCGAGAGGAACCGCGTCACCTTCGTGTTGCTGGTGCTTCTGGCGGCCGCGGGGATCAATGCGTTCCGCAGCATGCCGCAGGCCGAAGACCCCGGCTTCACGATCCGGGTGGCGATGGTGATGACCTACTTCCCGGGCTCGAGTCCCGAGAGGGTCGAGCAACTCGTCACCGACAAGCTCGAGAAGGCGATCCAGGAGATGCCGGAGATCGACTTCCTGGCCAGCGAGTCGAAGACCGGCGTGTCGATCATCTTCGTCAACGTCCAGGATCGCTACACCGAGATGCGCCCGATATGGGACAGCCTGCGCCGCAAGATCGACAAGGCGGCGCCGGACCTGCCCGACGGGATCATCGGCCCCATCGTCAACGACGAGTTCGGTGATGTCTTCGGGACCATCCTCACCCTGACGGGGGACGGCTTCTCCTACGCCGAGCTCAAGCAGGTGGCGGACGATGTGCGTGACGAGCTGCTGCTCGTTCCGGAGATCGCCAAGGTGGAGATCTACGGTGACCAGGAGGAGCGGATCTTCGTCGAGTACTCGAACTCCCGGCTCGCCGAGCTGGGATTGTCGCCCTATCAGCTCAACGACATCCTGCGCAGTCGCAACATCATCAGCCCCGGCGGCGACATCCGGACCGAGGAGGAGGAGATCGTCTTCGAGCCCTCGGGCAGCTTCGAGTCGGTCGAGGATCTGAAGCGAAGCATAATCCGCCTGCCGGGGCAGACCGAGCTTCTCTACCTGCAGGACGTGGCGAACGTCTACCGCGGCTACATCGATCCGCCGCAGAGCAAGATGACCGCCAGCGGGGAGCCGGGCCTGGCGCTGGCGATCTCGCTGCGCGAGGGCGGCAACATCCTCGAGCTCGGGCGCCAGGTGCGCGCCACCGTCGACCGGCTCCGCGCTTCGTACCCGGTGGGCATCGACTTCGACTTCGTCGCCTTCCAGGCCGACGCGGTCGAGAAGAAGGTCGACGAGTTCATCGGCAACCTGCTGCAGGCGGTCGGCATCGTGCTGGCGGTGATGCTCCTGACCCTCGGAGTGCGGACCGGAATGGTGGTCGCCTCGCTGATTCCGATGGCGATCGTCTCGAGCTTCATCTTCATGGCGATCTTCGGCGTCGGCATCAACCAGATGTCTCTGGCGGCGCTGATCATCGCGCTCGGCATGCTGGTCGACAACGCGATCGTGATGTCGGAATCGATCATGGTGCAGATGGCCGAGGGGAAGAGGCGAATCGATGCCGCCGTCGACTCGGCGGCCGAGCTGCGCATCCCGCTGCTGACCTCGTCGCTCACCACCGCCGCCGCGTTCATGCCGATCGCGCTGGCGAAGTCGTCCACGGGCGAGTACACGCGACCGCTCTTCCAGGTCGTGACGATCACCCTGCTGTGCTCGTGGATTCTCTCTCTCACCATGATTCCCCTCCTCTGCGTCATGTTTCTCAAGGTGAAGGAGACGTCCGGGGAGGAGAGCTTCAACGGACGCGTCTACTCCCTCTACCGGCGAGGTCTCCTCGCGGGTCTGCGGCACCGGTGGTTGACGGTGGCGGCGGTCGTGGTGATCTTCGTCGGGGTGATGCAGCTGTTCGCTTTCGTGCCGAAGATCTTCTTTCCGCCGAACGACCGCCCGACCCTGCTCGCGGAACTCTGGCTGCCGACCGGCACACCCCTGGCACGCTCCGAAGAGGTCGTCTCCGAGGTGGAGGCCTTCATCCGTGACGAGTTGTTGGTCTCGGACGATGAGATCGCGACCGGAGGAGAGGGGGTGGTCAACTGGGCCTCGTTCATCGGCGAGGGCGCGCCGCGATTCCTGCTTCCCTTCAGTCCCGAGCTCGCGTCCCCCGAGTACGCGATGTTGTTGATCAACGCGACATCGCGCGAGTGGGTTGACGAGGCGGCGATACGACTGAGGGAGTTCTGCCGCCGCTTTCCCGGACTGAAGGCCGGCATCGATCCGCTGCCGCTCGGCCCGCCGGCGAAGAACCCGATCGAGGTCCGTATCTCCGGGCGGGAGGAAGACAAGGTCTTCGGCTACGTGGAACGGGTGCAGAATCGGCTGCGCGAAATCCCCGGAACGCGTTCGATCGTCGACAACTGGGGGGCGCGCTCGAAGAAGATCCTCGTCCATGTGAACGAGGCGCGAGCCCAGCGGGCCGGCGTGACGCATCGCGACGTCGCGGTCTCTCTGCAGACTCTCTTCACCGGGTTCGACGCGACCGAGTACCGCGAGGACGACAAGGTGATCCCCGTGACCCTTCGTTCCTGGCGAGCCGGCGTTCCCGACGCCGCGGCGTTTCGCAGCGTCAACGTCTTCTCCCAGGCTACCGGGCGGTCGGTGCCGCTCGCCCAGGTCGCCGATGTCGAGCTCGCCTGGCAGCCGTCGAAGATCCGGCGCCGGGATCGGTTGAAGACCGTGACCGTCGAGTCGGACCTCGAGGTGGGCTTCACCGCCGCCGAGATCAGCGCCCAGATGGTCCCGTGGCTGGAGGCGGAGAGCGAGAGCTGGCCGCTCGGCTATACCTGGGAGCTGGGCGGTGAAGAGGAGGAGTCGGCGAAGGCCAACGCCTCGATCATGGAGCAGCTACCGCTGGCGGGCCTGGTGATCGTGATGCTTCTGGTCGCCCAGTTCAACTCGCTGCGCCGGCCCGCGATCATCCTCATCACCATCCCGCTCGGCATGATCGGTGTGGTGATCGGGCTCCTGGTGATGCGCTCGTATTTCGGCTTCATGACCTTCCTCGGCGTCATCTCCCTGGCCGGCATCGTGATCAACAACGCCATCGTCCTGCTCGATCGAATCAAGCTCGAGCGCGACGTCAACGGCCTGGAGCCCCAACGCGCCGTGGTCGAGGCGGCGCAGCGGCGATTGCGCCCCATCCTCTTGACCACCGTGACCACCCTCGGCGGCTTGATTCCTCTCTACCTCGGCGGCGGGCCGATGTACGAGCCGATGGCCGTCGCCATCATCTTCGGTCTGCTCTTCGCGACGGTCCTGACGTTGGGCGTCGTGCCGGTGCTCTACTCGCTGTTCTTCGGCGTCTCCTACGACGACTTCGAATACTAGTGGTATCCGCTCGAGTGCTACAGGCCACTAGGTCCCGGGAGGATCGGGCCACGCCGGGAGAATCGGGCCACGCCGGGAGCGAGGGCGACCTCAGTCGCCGGCGCCGTACTCGCGGTAGTAGGCGCGCTGTACGAGGTGCTGCTCAGTGGTCTCGTGGTTGACGAGCCGGAGCGTCATCGCCTCGATGCGCTCGTTGATGCGCTCGGTGTCGCCCGCGTCCTCGAGCTTGCCCAGATCGACTAGCAACTGGTCGAGCGCCTCCTCGATCTCGGTGTGCTCACGCTTGAGCGTCTGAACCTGGCGTTGCGAGTTCGGTACCTCACGCAGGACATCGCGAAGGAAGCCGCCCTCTTCCTCGTGCTCGAAGTGACCGTGCAGGAGGGTCTTGAAATGGCGCAGTCTCTCTTCCATCTCGGTGCGCCAGGTGCCGAGAGCGTTCGCCGGTGTCGAGCCGCGGGACAGCGCGCGGAGCTCCTGGATAGCCCTCGAGAGTTGGCGGTGCTCCGCGTCGAGGCGCTCGAAGCGGGTCATGTTGCGCGTCTCGGTCATTGGCGACACTCCTCCTGGCCGAATTCAACCATTCGGCGAGCAGGGGTCACAACGGCCACTCGGGTGGTGCCCGCCATGCCCTTCCGGGTAGGACTCAGCCCGAGATCGGGTCGAGTCCCATCGCCAGCCTGCCGGTGAAACGCTGCTGCCGCTTTTCCGGCAGGGGATGGAAGTCGCCGGCGGCGACATCGCGAAGCAGACGCTCGAGTCCCATGCCGCGGAAGAAGGCCGCTCCTCCGCAGGCCTCGACCGCCTTGCGCACCGTGGCGGCAGCGGCACGGACGGCCAGTGTCTTGCACTGCAGGGCGCGATTGCCTCGTTCGTTGGTCGGCTCGAAGTCCCAGTCGTTGGCGTTGGCGATGCCGGCTTCGAGGGCCAGTTGGGCGCCGAGTAGCTCGTTCTCCATCTCGCCGACCTGGAAGGGTGTCACCGGGTCGCCGGCGCGGTCGGCAGCCCGTTGGCGGGCGATCGCGGCGGCCGCCTCGGCGACACCGACGTAGGCCGCACTGATCAGCGGCAGAGCGACGGTGGTGATGACGTTCCAGACAGGGTGATAGGCGCCCCGGGGACGGCGCAACACGACGCTCTCCTCGGGAACGAAAACGCCATCGAGCTTGATGGTGTTCGATCCGGTGCCGCGCATCCCGTGCGCCTCCCAGTTCATGATCAGACTGGCGCCGTCGGCGTCGAGTGGAACCGGGAAGTGGAGTACCTGCCAGCCCTCTTCGGGGTCCTCGAACGGCGCGCTGGTGATCGCCATCGCTCCGGCGGGACTGCCGGAGGCGAACGGCTTTGCCGCGGTGACCCGGAAGCCTCCTTCGACCCGCTCCGCCGATCCGCTCGACTCCAGCCAGTCGTTGGCGCCGGTACTGACCAGAACGGCCTGGGTGGCCGCGACCTTCTCGAGGAGAACCTTGCCCGGTTTTGCGTGGAGGTGGTTGTAGACGGAGGCCGAGACCAGGTGCTGGTGCATCGAGCAGGCGAGACCGGTGGAGCTGCAGTAGCTCGCCAGCCGCCGGAGCAGTCCGCACATCTCGGCGTGGGTGACCCCTCCTCCGCCGAGATCGGCAGGAACCTGGGCCGAGAAGAAGTCGATTGCTTTCAGGTCTTCGTAGTTTTCGGCCACGAAGCTGTCGTTGGCGTCGTGTTCGGGAATCCGATCCGCGAAGGTCGGTCCCAGCTCGTCGATGCGTGCGCTCCAGTCCGTCATCGTCGTCTCCTTCGGCCCCTCGGACCCGCCGAGGCAACCTTCTGTTGTCTGGGGTCTCGACGGGAGGATACAGGAGGGCCCCGCCGAGGCGCTCGCGGGGCGATCTCGGGTGAGACAATGCGGCGGGATGATCTTCGTCTTCGGCGACCACCGGCTCGTCCGGGCTCCCGAGAGCGGGCGCTACACGACCAGGAGTGTCACCGTCGAGTACCGGATCTCGATCTGGGCGACAGCGGCTGGGCGTCGCCGTTTCGGCTGCTCAGGCGTCTTCGACCTTGACGCTCTTCATCACGTCGCCCTGCTGGATGGCGTCGACGACGTCCTGGCCTTCGACGACCTTGCCGAACACCGAGTGCTTTCCGTCGAGCCAGGGCGTGGCGACGTGGGTGATGAAGAACTGCGAGCCGTTGGTGTTCGGTCCGGCGTTGGCCATCGACAGCACTCCGGGCCCGTCGTGACGCAGCTCCGCGTCGAACTCGTCCTCGAACGTGTATCCGGGACCGCCTGTCCCGGTGCCCTGCGGACAGCCGCCCTGGACCATGAAATCGGCGATGACCCGGTGGAAGGTCAGGCCGTCGTAGTAGCCGTCGGCAGCCAGTGTCTCGAAGTTGCCCACGGTCTTCGGTGTCTTGTCCGCGAAGAGCTCGATCCGGATGGTGCCGCGGTCGGTCTCGATGGTTGCAGTCTTCATCAATCGTCTCCTTTTTTTGGCAGAAGCGCGACTCTAGCAGGAGCGTAGGGCGGGCGGTTATGCTCTGTTCGATGAGTGTCGTTCCGGTCGATGTCGAGAGCGTTCGCGAGAGCTTCGCCGCCAGTTGTCCGACCTTCGAGAGCACCTCGGCTCTCGATCGTCTGCGCCAGCGCGAGTACGCACGGCTGGAACGGGACGGCCACGTCTACCTCGACTTCACCGGCGGTGGCCTCTACCCCGATTCCCTCATTCGGCGGCACATGGAGCGGCTCCGTGAAGGCGTCTTCGGCAATCCCCATTCGGTGAACCCGACCTCGGTCGCCGCCGGTGAGCTGGTCGAAGCGACCCGCCGCAAGGTTCTCGACTACTTCTCCGCCCCGGCGGACGAGTACGAGGTCATCTTCACCGCCAACGCCAGCCAGGCACTCAAGCTGATCGGCGAGTCCTATCCCTTCCGCCCGGGTGATCGGCTGCTGCTGACCTTCGACAATCACAACTCGGTGAACGGCATTCGCGAGTACGATCGCGCTTCCGGAGCGGAGACCACCTACGTGCCGCTCGACAGCCGGATGCGTATCGAGGATTCGATGCTCGAGCAGTACCTCGATCTGGCCGAGAGCGGACGGAACAACCTGTTCGCCTTTCCAGCCCAGTCGAACTTCTCGGGCGTGCAGCATCCGCTCTACTGGATCGAGAGGGCCTCGAGCCGGGGCTGGGACGTCCTGCTCGACGCCGCCGCCTTCGTGCCGACCAATCGGCTCGACCTGTCGGCGGTGAAACCGGACTACGTGGCCCTGTCGTTCTACAAGATGCTGGGCTATCCGACCGGTGTCGGGGCGCTGCTGGCCCGGCGCGAGGCGCTCGCCAAACTGCACCGGCCCTGGTTCGCGGGCGGCACCATCGAGGTGGCCTCGGTTCAGGCCGACAACTACGTGCTGGCGCACGGCGAGGAGGCCTGGGAAGACGGCACGCTCGACTACCTCAACATCCCGGCCGTCGGACTGGGCCTGGAGCTGCTCGAGTCGGTGGGCATCGAGACGGTCCACGAACGGGTGACCTGTCTAACGCGTTGGCTGCTCGACCGGATTCTGGAGCTGAGTCATTCCGGCGGTCAGCCGCTGGTACGGGTCTACGGTCCGGTCGAGACGGAGATGCGCGGTGGAACCGTGGCGATGAACTTCCTCGGACCCGACGGCAGGGTGGTCGATCACCAGAAGATCGAGCTGCTCGCGGCCGAGCGACAGATCTCGCTGCGTACCGGCTGTTTCTGCAACCCGGGCGCCGGCGAGGTGGCGCTGGGCCTTACCAGAGGGGAGATCGAGACCTGCTTCTCCCACGCCGGCAGCGACCTGACGCTCGAGGAGTTCCGGGGCTGCATCGATCCGACCAAGGGTACCGGCGCGGTGCGCGTGTCGCTCGGTCTCGTCTCGACTCTCGAGGACGTCGAGGCCTTCATCGCCTTCGCGCGCAGTCTGGCGAGCTAGCTCGCTCTCGCTGTTCGGGTCTTCGGGGCCCCGGGACAGCCGGGGGCTCCGGGTCATCCGGCGGCGCGGGTATTAGACTCGGAGCACATACCTGGAGGCGACGGATGTCTGGAACCAGTCTTGGCTTCGAGTGGGTCGATGTCTTCACCGACCGGCCCTACGCCGGGAATCCGCTGGCCGTGTTCACCGAGCCGGGTGAGCTCTCGACCGAGAGCATGCAGGCCATCGCGCGCGAGCTCAACCTGTCGGAGACCACCTTCGTCGAGCCGCCGGCCCTCGCGGGCGCCGACTTCAAGGTGCGGATCTTCACGCCGGCGCAGGAGCTTCCGATGGCGGGGCATCCGACGCTGGGAACGGCTCACGTGCTCGCCCTTCAGGGCCGCATCCGCCCGGAAGGCGAGGTGACGCGGGTCGTCTTCGAGGAGGGAGTCGGCCCGATCGAGGTCGTCGTTCACTGGGAGGAGAGCGGGCCGGGACGGATCGTCATGACGCAGCCCGAGCCGACCTTCGGACGAATTCTGGACGATCGCGCGGCGATCGCCGGAATGCTGTCGCTCGAGGAGTCCGACCTCGCCGAGCTGCCGATCCGGGTCGTCGCGACCGGTCCGCCCTTTCTCTTCGTCCCTCTCGCCGGTGTGGCGGCCGCCGAGGCGGCGAGTCTCGACCTCGCCGAGTGGCGGCGCCGGCTCGCGGGCACCGACGCCGAGACCATCTTTCTGTTCTCGCTCGAGACCCGCGATCCCTCGACCGACATCCACGGTCGGCTGTTCGCTCCGGCCTACGGCATTCCGGAGGACCCGGCGACGGGCTCCGCGGTCGGTCCGCTCGGCGCGTACCTGGTTCATGAGGGCGTCACCGGGCGCCACGGAGAGGCGCGGATCACCATCGAGCAGGGTCTCGAGATCGGCCGGCCGAGCCGCCTCGACGTCGAGATCGTCCATCGCGACGCATCGTGGACGATCCGGGTTGGCGGGCGCTCCGCCCGGGTGGCTTCCGGGCGGCTGACCCCACCGGCTTGAGGCTTCGATAGCGGCCCGAAGGCCGGCCGCTTCAGCGGGCGCGCCGGGTCACTGGATGTAGCCGAGCGACCTGAGCTGCTGTAGCTGTTCGGGGGAGAGCGCCACTTCGCCGGCCTCGCCGAATCGCTGTGCCAGCGCCTGGTGGGCCTTCCACAGGTCGATCAGGACCCGCTGGTAGTGCTCCACCAGCTCCGGGTGCTCCTCGTTGACGGCCTCGAGCGCGAATGGGTCGTTCCAGAGGTCGTAGAGCAGCAGCCTCGGAACCTCGGCGAAGTAGGGATGCACTGCCCCCCAGCGGCCGCCGACCGGGACCGCGTGGCGTCCCAGCAGCGGGTCGCCGGCCTCGTCGGGAGCCGGCCCGATCTCGAGCGATGCGCCCCACCGTCCGTCGATGATCTCGAGATTGCCGAGCAGCTCACCGGTCGCCTCGTGGACCCTGAACTCGTCGAAGATCACCGGCCGCACCTCGTCGGTCTCGCCGCGGAACAGCGGCACCAGGGACTGGCCCTGCAGAACGTCGGGCGCTGGCCGGCCGAGCAGGTCGAGCAGCGTCGGCAGGACGTCGATCATCGAGACCGGTTGCTCGAATCGCTGGCCCGCCTCGATTCCGTTCGGCCAGATCATGATGAACGGCACCCGGGTGGCATATGCGTCGAATAGCGCGCCCTCCCAGGCCGCCGGCTGTGGATCGAACAGGCCGCGGCCGAAGCGTGCGAAGGTGCCCGCCGGATGGCCGTGGTCGGACCCGATGACGAGGAGGGTGTTCTCCCATTCGCCTCGGGCCTTGAGGCGGTCGACGAACCGCTTCAGCTGGTAGTCCTGATGGGTCATCGTCTCGTCGTAGAGCCCCCTGCGCACACCGAAGTAGGCCTGTCGGTCGACGCCCGTTCGCTCGAGCGCGATGTCGTAGAACCCCGAGACGCTGGTGCTGCCGAAGGCACCGCCGGCCTCCATGAAGAAGCGCTGGTCCCACTGCTGCAACTGCCGGCGCTCGTCCGGCGATACGTAGAGGCCGGCGAACGGCGGCGTGGGGTGGTTGGGCTCGTGCACGTCGGTGGTCTGGAAGTGCACCCAGTAGGGGCCACCGGGGAAGCGCTCGCGCTGCTTCCAGAACTCCTCGTGCAGATCGACCGACGACGTCGAGTGGTGCTCCGTCCCCTCGTCCCACATCCAGTCGACGCCCCGCTCGGTACCGATGAGTCGACCGGCGTTGGGGTTGGAGGTGAACTGCATGGTCTGGTAGCCGGCGGCGCGCATGTGCTCTGCCATGGTGGTCGCGGCCGTCGGTATCGGCGTCGAGTGGACGCCCCGCCGCAGTCCCCCGAGCACGCTGTGGTGGAGCGAGGTCAGGAACGACGCGGTCGAGGGCTGCGTCCAGGTGGAGTTCGAGTAGCCCCACTCGAAGAGCGCTCCCTCTTCGGCCAGACGCTCCATGTACGGGGTCGTGTGGCGGTTGTAGCCGTAGACGCTCATCAGATCGGCGCCGCCGCCGTCGATGACGTAGAAGACGACGTTGGGTCGGCCGTTCCCGGCCCCGTTCGACACCATCGGCCGTCCCCATATCGCCACCGCGCCCTCGCGGTCGCTCGACGCCTCGAGCACGAGCTCCGCCCTTCCGGTCGAGCGGGAGAGATCGACCGAGTGGTCGCTCCAGACGGTCGAGTCGGTGATCGTCTCCTCGAAGAGCTGGCGCGTCTCGCCGTCGCCGGTGCGCAGACCGACGCGGTAGGTGACGCTGTCGCCCGCGCCCGCGGTGAGGGAGACGTCGAACCGCGAGTTCTCCCGGAGGTCGATCGGGTAGGTCAGCGTCGCCGGGGTGTGGGCGAACATGGCGGCGCTGGTGAATCCGCCGCGGGAGACGCTGCGAGCGCCGTAGTCGTCGAGAAACCCGGCGCCACGCGGGACCAGTGAGATCGACAGCACGTCGACGGTCGCGGGCCCGGGACCCCCGAAGACGATGGCAACGCTCTCGAGTGCGGTCTCCGGGGTGTCGCCGTCGTGCGGCTCGAGCGGCAGCGCGTAGATCTGCTCCGACCCATCGCTGAAGACCGGCGGTACGTCGCCGGTGGTGAAGAAGAACTCCATGTCGTACGGGAGCGCTCCCTCCTCGGAGATGTTGTGCGCGACCGCCAGTCCGGCGAGCCGGTCGGTGGTGCGGGCGCGCACCAGGACCGTTTCCCAGTCGCCGAGCCTCAGGTCGTCGAGGTCGACGGCCAGGCCGCCCATGAAGAGCATGGTCTGGCGGCTGGTGGGGCGACCGAGGTCGAGGCGCGTGCCGTCGTCGAGCGTTTCGACGGTGATCGTGGCGAGCCGCTCGATGTCGGGCGACGACAGGGTGCGCCACTCTCCGAAGGCAGCGGGAAAGGTCCAATCCCTCTGCTCACGGGCCGACAGCGGCGCCCCCGAGCTCTCGATCGTGGCGTCGTCGAGTCGCTCGGCGAGGTGAACCAGGGCTCCCGCGGAGCCCGATCCCCGGTCGGTATCTCCCGCACAGCCGGTCAGGGCGAGTCCCAGGATCGACCCCAGGCAGAGGGTCGGAATGGTGATCGTGCGCTTGCAGGTCGAGAGATTCATGGCAGCGGACGTTATCAGGGCCGTCCCGCTGGCTTCCCGGCGACGCTAGTCGGAGCCGCGAATCTCGACGGCGCGGAACAGAGGATCGGCGGCCTGCAGCAACTTGCCCCGCAGGCGGGGCGGGAGGTCCGGGCTGGCGTCGAGGAAAGCCCTGACGATGTCCGCGGCCTCCGGCGAAGCGTGGCCCGACAGCGTCGCGCTGGCCCACCCGAGGGGGAAGAAGATGTCGCCTGTGGCCTGAATCTCCTCGAGCATTTCCAGGCTGGGCTCGACGTAGCGCCGCGCCGCGGCTGCGCGCATCGGATGGTGGAGGAATCGGAGCGCCTCGAGCACCCAGGGCTCGTGCTCGCGCTCGGCCGGGCCGGACAGGCTGGCGAAGAAGGCGTCGCGCACCGCGGGGTCGCTCGACAGCGCCGGGCGCACGAAGTCGAAGCGCGCCAGGCTGTCGGGGTTTTCGATCCGCTCTCGTTGCGTCCGCAGCACCCGCTCTCCGTCGACGCCCGGATGGATGGCGAGCTGCTGGCCGAGGCGGATCGTGTCGTTCTCCGACAGCGTCAGGCCTTCGATCGCCTCGTCGCCGCTCCAGATCCTCTCGAGGCGGTCGATCGCCACGTCGGTCAGCGCGACGTCGCGGTACGCGGCGAAGTAGGAGGACTTCAACGTCGACTCGGTGGCTTCCGTCAGACCGCGCCAGAGAGTCTCCTCCAGCCGGGGTGCTACCGTCTGCCGCTCGTCGTCGCCGAGGTAACGCCAGTTGATCTCCACGACGTCGTCGAGGATGCGCTCGACGTTGAGCTCGTCGGCTTCTTCGGGCAGGGCGCGAACGGCGAGCTCGAGAAGGTCGCGCGATGCCACCAGCCCGTCGAGCATCCCGTCCCAGAGCGACAGCCAGGCCACCGCTCGCACTAGCGGCGCATCGATCCCGGGCAGCTCGCGCAGGAGATGGTCGCGGCTCGCCGGGTCGAGGCGGAAGTTCCCGTAGCCCACGCCTTCGCCGTTGACCAGTACGTAGTCGGGAGCCGCAGAGCCGGAGATGTCGATCTCATGAGCGGCCTCGCGGAGGTGGAGCGGCACCGTCGTCAACGGACCGGAGTCCCGACCGAGGAGCATCTGGAGGCGCTGGTTCCAGAGTCGCGACGCACCGGCCGGGTCGGTCTGCTCGACGCGGATCGAGTCGACGCTCCCGCCGTTCGCTTCGAAATGGGCCGTGACGGTGGGCCGTCCGGCCTCTTCGACCCAGAGTCTTGACCACTCGCGGAGATCGTCCCCGGTCAGCTCGTCGAGAATGGCGACCAGATCGAGCCAGGTAGCGTTGGCGTAGGCGTGCGACGCAAGGTAGCGCCTCATGCCGTCGCGGAACCTCTCCTCGCCGACCAGCAGCTCCAGGTGCTTCATCACGACCGGCGCCTTCTGGTAGATGATGGCGCCGTACAGCGAGCCTGCCTCGTCGAGATTGTCGAGCGGCTGGCGGATCGGGTTGGCGCCCGCCGTGCGGTCGACGCCGTAGGCCCTCGGATAGTGGGCGAGCAGGAAACGCAGGTCGTGATCGACCTCGGGGAAGGAAGGGTTGACGATCTTCGCCGCCATGAAGTTGGCGAAGACCTCCTTCATCCAGACATCGTCGAACCACTCCATCGTCACCAGGTTGCCGAACCACATGTGGGCCACCTCGTGGGCGATCAGACTGGCGCGGCCGAGGTACTGGCCCTGCGTCGCGGTCTCGTCGAGAAACAGGCTGCGGTCGCGGTAGAAGATCGCTCCGGCATGCTCCATGCCGCCGTACTGGAAGGCGGGAAGGGCCGCGAAGTCGAGCTTGGCGAAGGGATAGTCGATGCCGGTGTAGTCCTCGAGCCAGTCGAGCGCGGCGGCGTGGAGGTCGAAGATCGCCTCCAGGTTGCGCGCCACCTTGGCGTCGTCGGTCTCGCGGTGCAGCATGCGGAGGGTGCGGCCGCCGCGCTGGGCCTCGACGACCTTGAGCGCGCCGGCGGCGAAAGCGAACAGATAGGTCGGGAGCGGTCTGGTGCGGGCGAAGACCAGGGTCGCCCGCTCGCCGTTTCCGCTCTCGCTGCGGTGCTCGAGAGCTCCGTTGGCGACCGCCTTCCAACCGGAGGGGACCTCGAGCTCGAGCGACCAGGTCGCCTTGAGGTCCGGTTGGTCGAATACGGGCAGGGCCACCCGCGCCCGATCCGGGACGAAGAGGGTGTAGAGGTACTCGTCATGACGGTTGAGCGACCCGTCGCCGGCCAGGAAGTCGATCTCGATAGCCATCTTCCCGGCGGACAGGACGTCGGCCGGTACCGCTACGTGCTCCGCCTCGACCCGATAGTCGACAGGCACCCCCTGGACCCGGACGTCGAGCACGTTCGCCGGCTCCTGGGCGAAGTCGAAGGCCAGGGGCAGGGCACCGTCGGTGAGGTTGAAGCGCGCGGTGATGCGACCGCGAATCGGCTCTTGGTGGTCGGCCGGGATCGACAGATGGACGTCGTAGTGAAGCGCCTCGATGCGCTCGGCGCGCTCGACGGCGAGTGCACGCGGAACCCCCGCCTCGGGACGAGCGACCGGCTCGGTCGGCGCGCAGCCGATGGCGGTCGCTAGGAGCAGCAGCAAGGCCGAGACTCTCCTCTTGTCATCTCGACCGAAGCGAGCGGTAGCGATCGTAGTGGAGAGATCCCTCCTCATCGCGGGATCTCTCCCCTACGGTTCGCGGTGCCCACCTCCGGTCGAGGTGACAAGGCCGGGGGCCGAGCGCGTCGCTCACGTCCGCTCGTCATGCCAGGGGGAGATACCTCGCGGGTGCGCACGACGGGTAGCATAGCCGCATGATCGACCCCCGGAGCTTTCCCGATCCTGAGTTGGACATCGATCCCGGAGATGTGGGCGGCGAGCAGGTCGTTGTCCTCGCCGGCGGCTGCTTCTGGTGCACCGAGGCCGTGTTCAAGGCCCTCGACGGCGTCGTCGAGGTGACGTCGGGCTACACCGGCGGCGCGGCAGAGACGGCCGACTACCGGAGCGTCTGCAGCGGCGCGACGGACCACGCGGAAGCGATCGAGATCCGCTTCGATCCGGCGCGGGTCACTTTCGGAGCGCTGCTCAAGATCTTCTTCTCGATCGCCCATGACCCGACCCAGCTCGACCGTCAGGGCCCCGACACGGGCCGTCAGTACCGCTCGGCGATCTTCTTCCGTGACGGGGAGCAACGCCGTGTCGCCGAGGCCTACATCGACCAGCTCGAGCGGGCCGCGATCTTCGACGCCCCGATCGTCACCACGCTCGAGCCCCTCGAGCGGTTCTTCCCGGCCGAGGACGCTCACCAGGATTATGTCGCGCGCAACCCCTGGCAGCCCTACGTGGCCTTCAACGCGGCGCCGAAGGTGGAGAAGCTGCGGCAGAGCTTCCCCGAGCGTCTCGAGCCCGACCGGGACTGATCCGCCGGGCGTCGACGGCACGAGGAACACCCTCCGCCCCGGGGAGGAGTGGAGGGTAGCTGGCGTCCATCGCTGAGAGCGGGAACGCGATCAGCTCTGGCCGTCGGTCGGCGTGTTGTTTCCACCGCAGGCCAGGCAGATGACGTCGGGCTGGGCCACGGAGGGCGCGGCGTCGCGACCGTCGCGCTGCTGACCGCACGGGTCCCATCTCGATGTCGGGCCGGACGGCGCCCCGTGAGGACCAAGCAGGCTGCGTCCCGCGAACAGGGCAGCGTATTCCGGAGCGCTGTGCTTGACTCTTCGTGCATGATTCTCGGTAGACATCGCAATTCCTCTCCTCCTTTGACCTCACCGGCCTGCAGACTGAACGTTCTGCCGTAGGCGAAATCCTCATCTGAGTCTGGACCGGGCGCCCAATTGCTGGCCGGTAGTATCGGATCCATGAGCGCGACTTTCGACGTGGCCATCATCGGCGCCGGTTCCGCCGGCTGCACGTTGGCCGCTCGTCTGAGCGCCGACCCCGAGTGTCGGGTTCTGCTTCTCGAGGCCGGGGGACCGGACAAGCGGCTCGAGATCCGCATGCCGGCGGCGTTCTCGAAGCTCTTCAGGACGTCAGCCGATTGGGACTACCGGACGGAGCCCCAGGCGGAGCTCGGCGGGCGTCGGCTCTACTGGCCACGGGGGAAGGTCCTCGGCGGGTCGAGCTCGATCAACGCGATGATCTACATCCGGGGGCACCGTTCGATCTACGACCGCTGGCTCGCCGAGGGCTGTGAGGGCTGGGGCTGGGACGACGTCCTGCCCCTGTTCCGGCGGTCGGAGGCGTTCTTCCGCGGAGCGTCGCCGGCGCACGGCGTCGACGGGCCGCTCCATGTCGTCGAGCCGCGCCAGACCCATCGGCTCTCGCGGGCGTACATCGAGGCGGCGACCGGGGTCGGACTGGCTCGCAACGACGACTTCAACGAAGGCGAGCAGGAGGGCGTCGGCTTCTACCACCTGAATCAGCGAAAGGGCCGGCGGTGGAGCGCCGCGGACGCCTTTCTGAAGCCGGCGCTCGGCAACAGGAACCTACGGGTCGAGACGGGTGCGCTGGCTCTGCGGATCCTGTTCGAGGGGCGGCGCGCCGCGGGCGTCGAGTACTCGAAAGACGGCTCGGTGGAGCGGGCCAGCGCGGATCGCATCGTCCTGTCGGGTGGCGCGGTCAACTCACCGCAGCTTCTGATGCTCTCCGGCGTCGGGCCCGCCCGAGATCTCGAGGCGCTCGGGCTGCCGGTCGTCGCCGACCTGCGGGGAGTGGGCGCCAACCTGCACGATCATCTCTGCCTGGCGATCGGTCACGAGTGCCGCCGGTCGATCACCCTCGACTCGGCACTGAGCCCGACGAACCTGGCGCGCTTCCTGGCCGCTGGCCGGGGGCCCCTGACCTCGAACGTCGCCGAGGCCGGAGGTTTCGTTCGCCTCGATTCCGAGTCCGAGGTCCCGGAGCTGCAGTTCCATTTCGCGCCCGCCTGGTACGTCAACCACGGCTTCGACAACCCGGAGAGCGCCGGCGTGACACTCGGTCCGACGCTGGTCACCCCGGCGAGCCGTGGCCGGCTGCGACTGGCGAGCGCCGACCCGACCGAGCATCCTCGTCTCGACCCCGCCTATCTGACCGAGAGGGCGGACCTCGACGTTCTGGTCCTAGGCGTGCGACTGGCGAGGCGAATCCTCGCGTCGGAGCCGCTCGCGCAGGACCTGAAGGCCGAGCGGTACCCGGGTGGCGAGGAAGACACGGCGGCGATCGAGGCCTCGATCCGTCGACAGGTCGAGTCGCTCTACCATCCGGTGGGGACCTGTCGTATGGGGAGGGACGAGATGGCGGTGGTCGATCCCCGGCTGCGCGTCCACGGAATCGAAGGGCTGAGTGTCGCCGACGCTTCGATCATGCCGATCATTCCGAACGGCAACACCAACGCCCCGACGATCATGATCGGCGAGAAGGCGGCCGAGATTCTGGGTGGCGGCTGAGGGTATGATCGGCCGGCAACCAAGGGGGGATCTACTGATGAGATTTCGTATTCACGCTGTGTCACTACTCACCATCCTGGCCGTGATCGGCCTGGCAACCGCGCCGCTTTCGGCCCAGGTCGATCCCTACGCGGCGTCGACCAAGACCTGCGAGTCCGTCGTCAACGACGACGTCAAGAGCGAGTTTCCGAAGGCCAAGAGCATCGGCTGGGACATGAACTCGGTCCGCGAGCAGACAAAGTCCAAGCGCGAGGTCCATCTCCAGGGCAGCGGCAGCTACAAGGGTAGTTCGGGCAGGAAGCGCACCTATACCTTCGACTGCACCTACGACACCAAGGACAACCGGGTCACCGCAGCCAGCTGGACGTCGTCGTTCGATCGCAAGCAGCACGTCGTGGTCGGTGGTGGCTCCTCGGACGACGCTCCCTCCGAGGCCGATATCGCCCGAGCGTGCCGCGAACCGGTCGAGAGAGTGGTGAGCGAGGGCTTTCCGAGCACCGTCGGCAAGCTCGCATTCCTCGAGGACACCCTCGAGCTGTCCGAGAAGAAGGGTCTGAGCCACCTGTCCGGAGAGGGCCGGTTCCGGGGCGGTGGTGGCAACTGGCACCGTTTCGAGTTCACCTGTGCCTACGATGCCGACGACGAAGAGGTCACGGACGCCACCTGGAAGCATCTCGGAGACGAAAGGGATCTCGACTGAGGGGGCGCTCGCTCACGCCAGTGAGTGAGAGCCCGGTCGGTAGCCCGGTGCGTGAAGAACCCGGCGCGTGAAGAATCCGGTGAGTGAAGAACCCCGTGAGTGAAGAGCCGGCGCTGTCGTCGCACCGAGAGCTGCTGCGGCGAATCGTCGACGCTTACGAATCTCCGATCACGCGGGCGTACTGCACGGCCCGGTTCTTCATCATCAACGTCAACATTCTCGACATCCTGCGCCTGAGCCTGCGGGGCCGGCGGCGCATTCTCGAGGTGGGCTGCGGCTTCGGGCTGATCGGGTGCTACCTGGCGAGCTCGGACCCGGATATCGAGTACGTCGGGGTCGACCTCGACGAGGGACGGATCGCCGCGGCGAGGCTGACCGCCGAGCGCCTGGGGCTTCCCAACATCCGCTTCGAGGTCGGCGACGCCCGGACGCTGCGGGTCGAGAAGGCCTACGACGCGGCGCTGATGGTCGACCTCGTCCACCACCTGCCGATCCCGAGCCGCCAGCCACTCTTCGACCAGATCATGGACCACCTGGGGCACGACGGGCGGCTGGTGATCAAGGACATCGTGCCGCGCCCGTGGTGGAAGCTCTTCTGGACCTGGGCGCTCGACGTGGCGATGACCCGCGGCACCGACATGTGGTACTGGAACGAGACCCAGTTCCGCGACGCGATCGTCGCCGCGGTCGGATCCGACGAGCTGAGCGCGGAGACCTATCCGATCTCGGACTGGCTGCCGTATCCCCACATCGCCTACATCTTCGAGCGGCGTCCCGTGGTGGCGGTCGCGGCGTCTCCGGCCGAAGCCGCGGAGGCATGAGGGCGGCGCGTAGCGTGAACGTGCGGCGCCTCATCCACCTCGGCGTCGTCCTGCTCGTCGGGGCCGGTCTGTCCGCATGTGGTTCCCGTGAGCCGCAGCGCCCCAACGTCCTGATCGTCTCGATCGACACGTTGCGGCGCGACCATGTTTCGGCCTACGGCTACGAACGGCCGACGACGCCCCGCATCGACGCACTCGCCGGCGAGGGCACGCTCTTTCTCAACGCCCTGTCGACCTCGAACTGGACGCTGCCCTCGCACATGAGCCTGATGACCGGGCTGCCGCCGTCGCTGCATGGCGTGGAGGACGACGGGAGTCGGCTCTCCGGCCAGGTGACGACCCTGGCCCAGGCGCTGCGTCAGCAGGGCTACGCGACCGGGGGTGTGACCAGCCACGTCTACCTCGGCAAGCAGTACGGATTCGCCCGTGGTTTCGATCACTACGAGACCCACGTCGACCAACGGGCCGAGTCGGCCACCGACCACGCCATCGGCTGGCTCGAGAGCGTTGACGAGGGTTCGTTCTTCCTCTTCGTCCACTACTTCGATCCCCACACCGACTACGACCCGCCGGAGCCGTTCGCCGAGCGCTTCGGCGCGACCGATCGGGAGCTCGGCAGGATCGACACTCTCAAGTACCACTGGAACCCGGACGAGCCGTTCCCCGAGGAGAAGCTGCCGGCGCTCCTGCGTCTCTACGACGGCGAGATCGC
The DNA here is from genome assembly GCA_965223875.1 of Candidatus Multivoradales bacterium. Lineage (GTDB taxonomy): Bacteria > Acidobacteriota > Thermoanaerobaculia > Multivoradales > JAHEKO01 > CBDCXS01. The sequence continues at coordinate 3,555,781 of OZ245024.1, forward strand.
CTACACGGACCACCACATCGGTCGTCTGCTCGACTGGCTCGATGAGCACGGCCGACTCGACGAAACGGTCGTGGCGGTGGTCTCGGACCATGGGGAGGACTTCGGCGATCACGGCACGATCGGGCACGGAATGCATCTGCATGGAGAGGTGACGCGGGTACCGATGGTGATCCGCTATCCGCCCGCGGTGGAAACATCGCGGCGCCGCGACCTGGCGACGCTGTTCGACCTGCCCGTGACGCTGCTGCGCCTGGCTGGGCTCGAGGTGCCGGAGCAGTTCGAGCTTCGCGGTGTCGATCTCGGTGGCGATCGAGAGAAGGCCGGTGGCGATGGAGAGAAGGCCAGTGGCGATCGGGTGGCGATCGTCGAGAGCACCCGCTGGGGACCGAAACGGTTTGCCGTTCGACGCGGCGACCGCTTCCTGATGACCGCGGGCAGTTTCCGACCGATCATCGTCGACGACCGTGACGGCGGCAGCGAGCTCGCCGGGTTCGGCCCGATCCCGACCGGGCCGGCGCTGTTCGATCTCGCCGCGGATCCGGGCGAGTTGAATGACCTTCTGGCCGCCACCGATCCCCCCGAGGGCGTCGCCCGGCTGGGCGCGGAGCTGACGCGATACCTCGACTCGAGCGTGCGAGGCGTGCGGCTGACCTGCACCGCCAGTGCTGCGGTGGGCGGTTACAGGGTGGACGTCGGATCGGACGCCTCGTTCATCGACGAGCCCTTCTGCCTCGATGCCGCGGCGGGGTTCTCACTCAGAGGACTCGAGTCGAGCTTCAATCCGCGTGGTCTCGCGGCCTACGGCTTCGACGTCGAGCTGGGTCCCGATCCGGTGACGATCTTCCTGCCGGTGGCGGCGGAGAGTCTCGGACTGACGGTCCGTATGGAGTCGGGGGACGGGCCGCCGCACGTCGCCGAAGCGACGCTGCCCGACGTCGGAACATCGGCGACGGTTCCGTTCCTCACCGATGGGGCACCCCGATGCACGCTCGAGGTGCCCGACCCGGCCATGGCGCCCTCCGACGAGAGCTCGGAGCTGAGCGATGAGGACCTCGAGCGCCTGCGCTCCCTGGGCTACGTCGGCTGATTGGTAGCATCGTCGGCGAGAGCGGATGACATCGCAGTCCGATCAGCCACGGGCGCCGCGGCAGGGCCTCCGTTTCGTCGCCCTGTCCGGCGTCGGTTGGGTGATCGACACCACGGTCTTCCTCCTGCTGGTGTCGTTCACGCCGCTCAGCGTGCTCTTCGCCAACATCGTCGGCGGTGCCTGTGGCGCGAGCTTCGCCTTCCTGACGTCGAGTCGGTGGGTCTTCGCGGGAGTCGGCTCGAGGGTCCCGACGAGGCTCGCGATCTACCTCGTCTACACCGTGCTGCTGATCCTCTCCGCCTCGGTCCTGGTGGACCTCGTCCACGCCGGTCTCACGGCTCTCGCGGTGACGGCCGGGGTCTCCGTGCCGAGATCGTTCGTCGCCTTCATCGCCAAGTGCCTGGTGACGCCCCTGCTGCTTCTCTCCAACTTCTTCGTCGCCCGCCACCTCGCCCGGCGGGAGATGTAGCCAACGCTGTCGCCCGGCGGGCCGCCCGGAGTGCCGGGGATCTGGCTGGTGATGCTAGGTCTCTTCCCTCGCAAGCCTTGCATCTTCAGGCACCTACGGCATCTCTCAACGAGATCGGCGAGAAGGTCAGGCTAGACGAGCAGCGCGACACCCGCGGCCACCGACGCCCAAAACGCGAATGCTCCCAGAACCTCGACCATGGTGGTGGGTTCCCGATGCCGGAAGAACGGTAGCAGTCTGACCCAGCGACCCGGCCAGATGAGCAGGTCCGCGAGAAGGCGCGCGCCGCCGAGCAGCAGGTCTGCGAAGATGAAGAGGTCGTCGATCACCAGTCGAGTATGCGGCAAACCCTTTGCAGCGGAGCGTTGAGGAATAATGCAGGCTAGGGATTCCATGCCCACAACCGACCGGATTCTCGTCTTCATCCCCGCCTATCGGTGCGCGCCGCAGGTCGTGCGGGTGCTCGATCAGTTCCGCGAGCCCTCGATCCACCAGCGCTTCGAGGAGATTCTGGTGATCGACAATCGCAGTCCCGACGACACCGCGGAGGCGGCGATCGAGCGTGCCCGGTCGCTCGGTATGAGGAGAGTCTCGGTGGTGCGCAACCGGGACAACTACGGTCTCGGCGGATCGCACAAGTCGGCGTTCACCTACGCGCTGGCCAACGGCTACACCCACGTTCTGGTTCTCCACGGTGACGATCAGGGCGACATTCGGGATGTGCTCCCCGTCTTGGATGCCGAAGAGCATCATCAATATGATTGCTGTCTGGGGGCCAGGTTCCATCCCCAGGCCAGGCTCGAGGGCTACTCGGGCATCCGGGTCGCCGGCAACCACGTCTTCAACGGGCTGTTCTCGATCGGTGCGCGGCGCCGGCTCTACGATCTCGGCTCCGGTCTCAACCTCTACAGGACGCCACCCCTCGACGACCGCTACTGGCACAAGTTCCCCGACAATCTGATGTTCAACTACTGCATGATCCTCGCCCACATGTACCGGAAGGACCGCACCACCTTCTTCCCGATCAGCTGGCGCGAGGAGGACCAGCTCTCCAACGTGAAGCTGGTCAGCCAGGCGATGAAGACGCTCGGAATCCTCGGCTCCTACGTCGTCGGGCGCAAGGGCTTCCTCGACCGGGAGTTCCGCGAGGTGGACCGGCCGGTGTACGAGTTCGAGACGCTCGCCAGCGGTCTGTAGGTCTCCCATGTTTCGTCGGTCGCTGTCGTTTCCGCTGCTGCTGGACCTCTTCGGGGCCGGTGTGGTCCTGGTTTCGCTGGTCTTCCTGGTCGCGGACGGCTGGCGCAACCTCGAAGCGGTTCGGGGACTCGGGGCCTGGTCCGGGAGCGCGGTGGCGATGATCCTGGTCGCGGCGGTGGCCTATCTGGCGGCCCACTTCGTCCGCGCCATGCGGCTGTGGCTGATCCTGGGATCGGACCGGGCGACGTTCGGCACCATCCTCGGCTACCACGTCACGATCGCCTTCTTCACTTTCGCGACGCCGTTCAAGCTCGGAGACGCACTCCGGGCGACCGAGCTCTACCGCCTTCTGGGGGACGATCCACGGGGCTTCTTCGTCGTCTGGATCGACCGGTTGTTCGACGTCGCGGTCATTCTGGTGCTGGTGGCGGTGATGGCGTGGAACGGCCCGCCGGATCCCGCCGCCTCTCTCGTCCTGATCTCACTCGGCGCCTTCCTCGTCGGCTCGATCGTCGCGGCGGTTCTCCTGCCCGGTGCCACCACGGCGTTCATCCGGTCACTTCTGCAGTCGAGCAGCGAGCGATCTCTGCGGACGTTTCGCGCCGCCGTGCGGCTACGCACGGTGTTGTCGCGTGTGCCGAAGATCGAGGGTCAGACCTTCTCGCTTCTCGTTCTTCTGACGCTCGGAGTCTGGGGCCTCGAGCTCGCCACGCTCTTCCTCGTCGCGGTCGCCATGCCGGGAGCGGGTGAGTCGCTCGCGGCCCAGGGCGTCGGCCTGCTGAGCTACACCCTGATCGGTCGGGAGGGTTCGCTGACGCCCGAAGTGGCGCTCTACCGACTGGTCTGTGTGGCGACGCTGCTGCTTACCGTGCTCAGTTGGGCGTCTTCGGCGGTGCGCCGCCGGGTGGCCGTGGTCTCCGAAGGACTCAGGCGCCGGCCCTACCGGCTGACGCCGACCTTTCAACCGTCACGCCTGGTGATAGGGCGGCGCCTGCGATGACCACCGCTTTCGTCTACGACGACCTGACGGCGGTTCCGACGGAGCTCCGACCGCTCATCGGCGCGCCGAAGTTCGGCGACATCGTCTTTCGACGCCGCAGCCTCTTCGAGCGGATCGGCGACATGGTGCGTCCTCTCGAGTGGAACGTCTTTCGTCTGTCGGCAGCCGACCGGCCCGAGGCGCTGACGACCGAAATGGCCCACCGAGGTTGCACTCGCGTGCTGCAGCTCTCATCAGAGCTGGTTCCCGCCGATGAATCGCTGGCTCTCGACCGACTCGAACGCCTGGCCGAGGCCACCGACTCCTGTCAGGGAGCCCTCGCCGGGGCTCCGGCGCCGCTGGTCGCCATGCCCTTCGAGGCCTGGGCCGGGGCACTACCGAGTCTCGGGCGCACGCGACTCGACGCCTCGGTCAGCGTGCCGGTCGACGGCGCCTTCGTCGACGTTTCCGACGTGGTCTCGCTGCTCGACTTCCTCAGCGGAGCCTTCAACAGTCGGCACTTCAACAGCATCGAGCGATCCCGGCGCCAGGTGACGAAGTTCTCGACCGACGTCGCCAAGGTGCGTGCCGAGCACGACTTCTACCAGGTCCTGCCGGAGCGGATGCGCCGCTGGTTCGTCATGCCCTACGACCTGCGTGAGACGGACGAAGGGGCCAGCTACATGATGGAGCGACTGCTGATGCTCGACATGGGGCAGCAGTGGGTCAACGGCGCGGTCGATCTGCCGTTTCTGCGCCGGTTCCTCGAGGACGCCTTCCGCTTCCTCGACGAGCGGGAGCGTCGGCCATGCGATCTCGCGAGAGCACGGAGCAACTTCGACGCTCTCTACGTCAGCAAGGTGCGGGAGCGTCTCGCGGCCCTCGAGGGAACGGAGCTGGCCGCCTACCTCGATGACATGCTGCGCAGCGGGGCCGGGTTCGCTTCGCTGTCGGCTCTGGCCGAGAGCTACTTCGATCTGCTGGCGCCGTACGCCGCCGACCCGCCCGACCACGAGTGCGTCGGGCACGGCGATCTCTGCTTCTCGAACGTCCTCTACGACAAGCGGATCCGATTGCTCAAGCTGATCGATCCGAAGGGCGCCTCGAGTCTCGAGGAGGCCTACACCGATCCCTGGTACGACTACGCGAAGCTCTCGCACTCGGTCCTGGGGGGCTACGACTTCGTCGTCAACGACCTCTACGACGTCGTCGTCGACGCCGATCTCGCCCTTCGACTCTGCTCGCCCGACGCTGATTTCGAGCCCTTCGCCGCGGCCTTCGTCGAGGCCCTCGAGTCGCGTCACATCGACCCGCGGCGGATCCGTCTCTACGAGACGTCGCTCTTCCTGAGCATGCTGCCGCTTCATCGGGACCGGCCGCGGGATGTCCTCGCCTTCGTCCTCATCGCGGCTCATATCCTCGGCGAGATCAGCTCCCAGTGAGCTCCCCTCTCTGCGGGAGGACTCCCGCGCCATCATGACCAGCGTTCTCATCACCATGGCCGGCTTCGGCAACCGATTCGTCGAGGCCGGCTACACCCAGCCCAAGTACATGATCGAGGCCAAGGGCGCCTCGCTGTTCGACTGGGCCCTGCGGGGACTTTCGGCCTTCGTCGAGGCCGGCTCTCCCTTCCACTTCGTCGTGCGAGCGGCCGACGACGCGGGGGACTTCATCGGTGAACGAGCGGCCGCAGCCGGAATCCGAGAGGTCGGCCTCCTCGAGCTCGATGCACCGACCGATGGACAGGCGACCACGGCTCGACTGGCGGTCGAGGCCCTCACTCCCGACGTTCCGATGGCGATCTTCAACATCGACACCGGAATGGAGCCGGGCCTGGTCGGGCCGAGTCAGGCGCGCGGTGACGGCTGGATTCCGTGCTTTCGGGCTCCGGGCGATCACTGGAGCTTCGCGCGTACCGACGAGAGTGGCGACGTGGTCGAGGTTCGCGAGAAGCAGCGGATCTCGGAGCTGTGCACGATCGGCCTCTACTGGTTCTCGTCTCCCCGTCTCTACGCCGAGGCGTACGACGCCTACTACCTGGAGGGCGGCAACGAGGAGCGGGGCGAACGCTATGTCGCGCCGCTGTACAATCAGCTGATCCGAGACGGGCGGCGGGTGACCGTCAGCGAGATTCCATTCGATTCGGTGACGCCGCTCGGTACGCCTCTCGAGGTCGAGAGGTTCCTGGCCACCTGAGCGTAGGCGATTCGAGCGCGAGGGCGGACCAGGGTTCCAGCCGAACATCCGAAGGTCGTGGTGCACCTCGAAGAGAGGGGCGAAGCTCGCGACCAGACATCAATCAAGGAGACCAGAATGGCCACCAAGAAAGTCAAATACAACAAGACCGGCATCGCCGAGCTGCCCAACGACAAGTCGGTCCTCTACCGGATCGAGACCAAGTCGGGAGGCCTCAACTACATCGGCGTGATCGCCCGCGGCAAGGTCGTCGACCACATCATGGGGCATCTCGGTGAGATTCCCGGCGCGACGCTCAGGATCGAGCAGTTCGACAGCATCAAGGACGCGCGTAAGAAGCAGGCGAACGTCATCAAGCGTAGCGGCGAGCCCAAGTACAACGCCTAGGCCAGGCGGCGCATAGCCGCCGAGCGCGGCGAGGCTCGTGACATGGAACGGTCACCACAACTCCGAGAGCGACGCCCGGCGCTGTCGCTCACCGGGCGCGACGCCGGGTTCGGCGTCGCGGTGCTCGCCCTGGCGATCCTGGCCGCGAGTCGCTCCACGCCCAGCCTCTGGGGTGTACGGGAGGTCGGTGTCACCTACTTCCCGTTTCGGCTCGTCACCGACGAGCCGACCGGGCTGAGTGTGTACCTGGCCCTGGTCGTCTACGTCGGGTTGGTCGCCCTGTTGGGCGAGCGGCTCGTGCTGGGGCGCTTCGGGGCGTTCGCCGAGGTCTCCCCTCCGGTGCGCTGGGCGGCCGGGATGGTGCCCGGCTACGTGCTCGTCTCGGGGTTCAACCGCCTGGTCACCCTGCTGCTGCCGCATGCGTACGCGCCATGGGTGATCATCGCCGCGCTCGTTCTTGCCGTGGCGCTCCTGTCGCGGCGGCGAGCCGGCGGCGTCGCTACCGATCGAGGCGTCCGCGGCGGTCCGGCCGGCCTCGTCGGAGTTCCCGCGACAGCTCTCGGTGTCGCCGTCTTTCTACTGCAGCGGCGCGAGATGCACATCGCCGGTGACGCGTTCGAGTTCTTCGATCGGATATTCGCCAGCCCGGTCTTCGGCGTCGCCAGCCCCGGCTTCGGTGCCTGGGGCCTGGGTCGTTTGCCGCTCATCGCCCAGCACTACGACGAGTTGTCGGTCCTCTACCCGATGGTCTATGGACCGCTGGCCCTCTTCGGCGGCGACCCGCTGGCCTGTGCCTGGGTGATCTACACCGCCTTCATGACGGGAGCGATCTGTCTCATCTACGCCTGCGCGCGACTGCTGGGGATGAGCCTCGCCGAGTCCGTGCTGCTGGTCACTGTGCTCTGCCTCGGCACCTTCTCGCTGCGCCCGACCCGGGACTGCTTTCTGCTCTTCGATTCGGGGAACCCGCTGGCCTTCTGCCTCCACCCCGGCCGGATCCTGGGCGCCGTCATGCCGCTCGCCGTCGCGACGGTCTATCTGCGTCGCGACGAGGCGCGGCCACCCGGCGGGTCGCAGGCGCTGGCCCTGTCGGCCCTGTTCGCCTGCGGAATCGCCACGACGACCTTCACCAACACCCTGGTGCTGCTCTCCCTGGCGGGCTTCTGGATTCTGCTCGACACCGTTGGTATCGCGGAGCTCGACCGGGCGGTGCCGGCCAGGGGGCGATGGCTCGAGCCGCTGATTGTTCTGCTGCTGGTCGCCTATCCCTTCGTGGCGTACCTCAACCGGCGCGTGCTCTATTCGGTCTCGCCCTGGCTGCTCCTCGCGACGATCGCCCTGGCGGCGGGCTGTCTCTTCCTCGTCCTGGTACCGGTCGGCCGTCTCCTTTCGCCTCGAGAGCCCATGCGTCGCCTCGCAAGGTGGTGGCCTCAGCTCGTCGGTGGCTCGCTGGGCCTTGGTGTCGGCCTCCTGGCTTTCGGCAATCTCCTGATCGGCAGAACCGTGGCGCTTGTGGGGGAGCCGAAGGAGCTCTGGGGCCTTCGGGTGCTGACCCGGCCGGTGGAGACGGCGCTCTCGGCGACGATGGGCGAGATGTTCGGCCCCTACGAGGGCGCCGGCCCCCTGGTCACGCACCTGGACGGCCCGTTCGACTTCCTGGCTCGGTTCGGTCTCGCCTTTCTTCTCGCCGCCGGAGCGTTCGTGCTGTTGCGCCGGGCTCGCGCGCTCGGCGCGCGCTCCGAAACCGGAAGCGTCGAGCTTCTGGCGTTTCTCGCCTTCCTCGTGCTCGCCTTCCTCGTCGGATTGTTCGGCTACGATTTCATGGTCGGGCACGTCCGCGAGCAGCTCTCGCACTGGGTCCGCTCGAGGCTTCTCGAGCCCTGGTTCTACGGCATCGTCTTTCTCGGCCTGATAGCCCTGCGCCGCTTCGCACCCGGGCGTGGTGGAGCGGTCGCCTACGTCCTGCTATGCCTCTGGGTGGTCAAGACGATGCTGTTCTTCCCGGCCCTGGCGGCTCGCCAGTGGGGCGTCAACGCGGCGTTCTTCTTGCGCGAGATCCTCTCGTTCGGAGGGTGATCCGCCGTCGCGAGGCGCGATGACGGCTTGCTATCATTTCTCGATGTCCGGGCGAGCCGTTTCCTTCGTTTCGCTCCTGTCCGTGGCCACGCTCCTGGCACTTCTGGGATGTCGTCGGGCGCAGACGCCGCCGGGAATCCTGTTGCTCACCATCGACACACTGCGACCCGACTATCTGAGCTTCAACGGCTATCCCCTGGAGAGCAGTCCCTACCTCGACACGCTGCTGGCTGAGAGCTGGTACTACGACGCCGCCGTCACGCCGATCGCGCGGACCACCCCGGCCTTCGCCTCGCTATTCACGTCGTCGTATCCCCACTCGACGGGAGTGCGCACGCTGACCAGCACGCTGGATCCCAGCTTCACTACCCTGGCCGAGGCGCTCGGGCGTATGGGGTATCAGACCATGGCGGTCCCGACCAGCTTCGTGATGCCGGCGCGACGCGGACTCGACCAGGGCTTCGACCACTACGCCAGGGTCCACGGTCTTCCGCGGGGCGAGGAGGTGACCAGCAAGGCCGTGCACAAGCTCGGCCAGCTCGACGACGACAGGCCGGTCTTCTCCTGGGTCCACTATGTCGATCCGCACATTCCGTACGAGGCGACACCGGAGCTGCTCGACAGCTTTGACCCCGGATACGAAGGACCCTACCGCGAGCGTTTCGCGCTCGACGACGTCGTGCTCGAGAAGGCGGGCAAGACGCCCGCCAGTCGGCGCTCGGCCGAGGAGATGCAGGCGCTCAACGAGGTCCGTGCCACAGTGATCCACCGCAGCGACCTCCCGGAGCCGGTCAAGGAGCACGTCAGGAGGCTCTACGCCGCCAGCATCCGTCGTCTGGACGAGCAACTGGCTCCGTTGGTCGAGGCGATGCGCGAGCGCCACGACGGCAACCTGATCGTGGTCTTCACCTCGGATCACGGTGAGAGCCTCGGCGAGCACGACTTCCACTGGGACCACGGTGACTATGTCTACCAGCCGGGCACGCGGGTACCGCTCGCCTTCGTACTCCCCGAGACCCACCCACTCCATGGCTCGGGACGCTGCTCCGGCCCCGCGTCTCTGATCGACATCATGCCGACGCTGTTCGAGCTGTTGGGCGAGGAGACGCCGCCGATCCTGGAGGCGCAGATCAGGGGCCGTTCGTTGGTTCCCTGCATGCGGGGTGAGGCGCTCTCCGAGCGGGCGCTCTACGCCGAGACCGGACGCTCGCTGGCGGAGACCCTGTTGACCCGCCGGGTGCGCAACACCATCGAGGGACGGATCCGCAGCGTCACGATCGGGGACTGGAAGCTGATCTGGACCCCGTTCCAGGAGGGGGAGCTCGAATGGGAGCTCTACGATCTGGGCAACGACCCGCAGGAGACGGTCAATCTCTACAGCCCCGAGCACCCGAAGGTTCGCGAGCTGCAGTCGGCGCTCCGTCGCTGGCTCTCCGAGCAGCCCGACGCAGAGAGCCTTCCCGAGCTGAGCGAAGAGGACCTCGAGGGTCTTCGGGCGCTGGGGTACGTTCAGTAGCGCCCTGCGGGTGCGCCGAGCGTCAGTTCCACCGCGCGGCAGTGTCGGGCGATCGCGTTGTCGACGGCGGATCGGTCCGCGGCGCCGGGTTTTTCGCTCTCATGGTGACGAGCGAGCAGATCGAGGCGTCCCTGCTGCCGGTCGGCCTTCAAGTCGACGCGCGCCACCAACCGGTCGCCGGCCAGCACCGGCATGCAGTAGTAGCCGTAGGCGCGATCGGCGGCCGGCTTGAAGATCTCCATGACGTGCTCGAAGCCGAGCACGCGAGAGGTCCGCGTCCGCTCCCAGAGAAGCGGATCGAAGGGCGACAGGAGGACCCCGCGATCGCGACGTGGGCGGGCGCTGACCAGTCGGTCGGCGAGAGCCAGGTCGCACGGCCGGGTCCATCCCGGAAAGACTCTGCCGTCCGCCGCCTCCGCGGTACAGGCGACGATCTCTCCGCAGCGCTCGAGAGCGGCGAGAGCCTGCGCGATCTCGGCGCGCAGGTTGCGCAGTCGCCAGGTCGCGGCCAGCGTCCCGGTCTGCGCCCAGCCGAAACCGCGCAGCGCCTGTAGCAGGAGGGTCCTGAGGGACTCGTCGAGCGGTTCCTCGCGCCGGAGCAGGCGCTCCGGTATCACCCTCTCGGCGACGTCGAAGACCCGATGGAAGCCGCGGCGCTCCCTGATCGCCAGGTCGCCGCGCGACCAGAAGGCGACCGCCACGCGCTTGGCGACCTTCGGGTACCAGCTGTCGATGCCCGGGGACTCGCCCTCGAGGTCGGCGGTCCGGACCGGCCCGTGCTCGCGGATGCGGCGCAGCAGCTCGTCCGCGGCCCGCGGGTGCTCGCCCAGGACGTCGCCCCACCAGGGATGCTCGGCGTAGTCGCGGCGGCGGAAAGAGAAGGTGGGGTAAAGCTCGAGTGGAAGCCAGCTCGCCTCGTGTCCCCAGTACTCGAAGAGCGGTTCGCCCGGGCGCAGGAGCTCCTCGGCGAACGAGGCCTGGAAGCCCTCGAGCCGGGCGGCGAGGACCAGCGCGTGGCTGCGTGCTCCGGCGACGGCGATGGTGTCGAGCTGGAGATAGCCGAAGCGACGGATGATCTCGCCCGCGGCCCGTCGCGCGCGACGTCCCCGCCCGGCCGCTCGTCGCGGCAGACCGGTCCGCTCGGGCGCCAGCAGTCCGGCGCGCGCCAGCGCCAGACGCCGCAGGCGCCGATGGTCCAGATGTTCCGGCGTCGAGCTCATCCGGGGTCGGTCGAGAGTCGCACCTTACACCAGGTTTTCGGAAACCCTTCGCGAGCGGCTCCGTATGTCTCTTCGTATTCGATACGTCGGTTACGAGTGCTCGTAGATTGAAAACCGTCGGCAATTCTTGTGTTCGACGCGTCGATTCGTTGTCTTCGAGGGGGAGCCTCACCGACACCTTCAGCACAGTCCCAAGGAGATGAGCTCATGACGCGACTGCCCGCGATGTCCCTTCGCTTCCGATCGATACCCCGTCAGCGCCGACTTGCCGCGCTCTGCCTGACCCTGACCTGCCTGCTGTCCCAGTCCGGCGCGGCCCAGGAATCGGACCTGGAGGCGCGGGCCGCGGCGGCGCTACAGGCGTCGAACTGGTCCGAGGCCGCCGACCTCTACGGTCAACTGGTCGAGGAGGCGCCGGAGAACGCGACCGCCTGGTATCGGCTCGGTCTCGCCACCGAAAGATCGGGCGGCGATCGATCGGCCGCTCGAGCCGCATTCCGCAAGTCCGTCGATCTAGGCTTCCCGGCGGCTCCACCTCTTGTCGGTATCGCTCGATCGCTGGCTGTGGACGGGGAGCGGGAGGCGGTCCTCCAGACTCTCGGGGAGCTTGCCGAGCAGGGACCGTCGTCGTTCGTCGTGTCGCAGCTCGCAGCGGACGACAACTTCGCGTCGTTGGCTTCCGACGAGGCCTATCAGGCGTTGGTCACGCGGCTCACGCCCTGTGCCACCGAGGAGTACCGCCAGTTCGACTTCTGGTTGGGCGCCTGGAATGTCGTCGGTCCGCAGGGGCAGCAGCTCGGTACCAACACCATCACCGAGACTCTCGATGGCTGCATGCTGATCGAGAACTGGACGTCGGCGTCGGGCGGGCAGGAAGGCATGAGCATCAACTACTACGACCGGGATGTGGGGACCTGGACGCAGATCTTCAGAGACAACTCCGGCAACATCGCCCAGTGGCCGACTCTCGAAGGGAATCTGGTCGACGGCTCGATGGTTCTCGAGAGCTCGCCGGACGCTCAGCCGCGCACGCGCTGGATCTGGACGAAGCAGGACGACGGGAGAGTGCGGCAGATGGCGGAGAGCTCGAGCGACGGCGGCGAGACCTGGACCGTGGTCTGGGACTCGTACTACGAGCTGATAGCGGAGTGACGAAGTGGATTCGGTCGATCGGCAGATCCTCGAGATGCTCGGCCGCGAAGGCCGCGCCTCGAAGGCCGAGATCGGTCGCCGGGTCGGCCTGACACCCGCGGCGATCCTCGAGAGGCTGCGAAAGCTGGAGGGATCGGGCGCGATTCGGGGCTATCGAGCCGACATCGATCCCGAGGCCATCGGCCTGTCGATCGAAGCCTATGTCTTCGTGCGCGACAACGATCCGTCGAGCCGTCCCGAGACCGGGGCGCGGCTGGCGGCGCTCAAGGGTGTCGAGGAGGTCGCTAAGATCACCGGCGCCGACACCTTCCTGGTCAAAGTCCGGGTCGAGGACACGCAGGCCCTCGCCCGCTTGCTCGAGGAGGACTTCGGCGCCATCCCGACGATCGCTTCGACTCGCACCAGCCTGGTTCTCGAGACGGTACCGCGCTCCGGGAACGCCGGGACCGACTAGCCTGCATTGTTCGGCTCGCTACGGGGCCTGATGAAGAGTGCAGGCTAGCGCAGCAGGTCGAACATCTTGCTGTACTTGATCGTCAGGCTGCGGTCGGGGATGCCCGTGCCGGCGCCGGCGATGTCGCGAACCTCGTTGTAGACGACATAGAGCCCTGTGCTCGCCCGGTCGAGCCAGCCGAAGCGGAGGTTGGTGGCCCAAACCTCGGCGACGTCGTTGTACTGGATCAGGGCCTGGACGAAGATCTGCGGCGTGAAGGAGTAGGAGATGCGCATTCTCCCGAGGTTGGTCTCGAAGTCGCCGCCTTCGAGGCTGATGTCGTTGTAGAACCAGTTGACCTCGGTGGTGAACTGCTCGCCGAGTCGGAAATTGATGCCCGGCGAGAGCGCGACCCGGTGGCCATCGAAGAACCCGCCGGCCACGATCCGGGTCTCGAAGACGAAGGGCGCCCCGCGATTGGTGAAGAAGACGATCTGCCCTTCGACGTTGTCGTAGGTTCCGGGCGGAATGATGATGTCCTCGAAGATCTCGAAGGGCTCCTTCAGGCCCTCGGTGGTGAAGTTGACGCCGGTGTGGATCTCGTAGCCGCTCTTCCACTCCCAGTGGTTGTCGACGTGCAGGAAGCCGGTCTCATGGAAGCCGTCGAAGTCCCAGTAGCCGGTATAGGAGATGTGGGGCCGGAGCTCCTGGATGCCGAACCAGTCCTTGGGCCGGAACCGGCGCAGGAGGAAGCCCTCGGCCTTGCGGAAACCCTCACGGATCAGAAAGCCGACCTCCGGGTTGAAGCCCTCCCCGATCTCCGTGTAGAAGAGGTTGTAGGACCAATCCTCGGAATTGAAACTGCCGCCGAGACGGAAGGCGTGCTCGTCTTCGGCCTCGCCGGGTGTCTCGGTCTGTGCGATGAACCCCGAGATCAACCCGTTCTCGCCGATGCCCCAACGACCGTCGATCGAATAGGTGTAGTTGTCGACCTCGCTTGCCGGGACGTCGCTGCCGCTCGCCTTGCGCCCGGTGAAGAGCGCGCCGATGGACGAGCGGTTGGGCAGGTCGCGGCTGATCCGGGCGACCGCGAAGCGATTCTCCGGCGCGACATCCTCGAGCTCGTCCGTCTGCATGAAGAGCACACCGACGTTGTACTTGTCGGCCGCCTTGCCCGAGAGGCGTAGGCCGTAGTCGATCGGTATCACCTCGCCGTCGGGTCCGAGTCCGATGCGCCGGCTGTAGAAGAGCTCGAGCTCGCGGGGCACACCGACGGAGAAGTACCCCGCGTTCTCGAGGAAGAACGGTCGCTTCTCCGGGAAGAAGAGATTGAAGCGGTCGAGGTTGATCTGGAACTCGTCGACCTCTACCTGGGCGAAATCGGTGTTGACCGTGGCGTCGAGGGTGAGGCTCGGCGTGACGCTGTACTTCACGTCCAGACCGATCTCCTGGTTGTCCTCGCGTTCGGCGGCCTCCTCGCCCTCTTCCAGCCACTCGACGAGCGCGTAGGGCGTGACCTTGAGGTTGCGCTGCGGCGGCGGCTCGAATCCGCTCAGCGTACCGGCGAGCGAGAGCCGGTAGAGGTTGAACTGCCGGGGCAGGGGAGCCCAGAAAGCGTTCTCGTTGCGCCGCCGGATGTTGCGCTGGAAGTTGAGGCCCCAGGTCTGGTCCTGATCGCTCGGATACCTCAGGGTGCGGAAGGGAATGGCGAACTCGGCCACCCAGCCGATCTCGGTGATCCGGGCCCTGACCTCCCACACCCCGTCCCAGTTCCGATTGAAGCCGCCCCCGCCACGGAACCCGCCCTGTCCCTCGCGATTGACCTGTCCGTCGTACTGGATGCCGTAGGGATTGGTTCCGAAAACGAAACCGGTCTGCGTGTCGTGGTAGGTGTCGAGAATGATCTGGAAGCTGTCGGTCTCGACCAGGGAATCGTCGCGCCGGTTCCCCGCGACCACGATGGTCTCGGGGTCGTCGTCGTGGAGCACGACGCCGAAGTAGATCGCCGTGTCGTCGTAAACGACGTAGACCTCCGTCTCCTGGCTCGCCGGTTGACCCTCGTCGGGGGTGGTCTGCCAGAAGCCCCGCGCCGGCGTCGCGTCCGCGTAGGCGGGATCGTCCACGACCCGACCGTCGATGACCGGTGCGACGGTGGTCCGTGTCGGTGTCAGATCCGGTGGTGACGTCGGAGGCGCACCCGTCTCCTGGCCTTCCGCAATCTGCGCGACAGACCAGAAAAGGACCGCTGCGACAACCGTCGAGCGGCCCGCTCTTCCCCCGGGACTCGCCTCCATCGAGGCGGCATGCTAGCAGGCGGCGAGGGGTATGTAGACCACCCGATCAGGCGGCGTTCTCATTCGCACGCTCGGTCGACGGCACCCGAGAGTCGGCGCAGCATTGAGGCGGCTTCGCCGCCCGACGGCGGATCGAGATTGCTCAACACGGCGATCGTCCAGTCGCCGTCCATCTCGAGCTGGGCTGAAACGCCCGGACCCCCGCCGGTGGGAGGGTCGGGGAGCCGGGCCGTCGCGCTCGGGACCCGAAGACCCGATAACATCAGGCTCGACAACAACAGGGCGGCTACGTTTCGACTCGTCCACATTCCCTTCGTCCTCGCTCTCGTTTCGATTCCCGGGTGGCCCCAGGCTCGTCTCACGAGCCTCCTGGGTCACAACGCTCGGACCGATCTCCGGTTCCCGGCTTCAGCGCGTCTAAACCCGACGAGCCGGTGGGTCGTCTACTCTTTCAGACGGCGTCGACAGGGGTCGGCGCGTGGAGACACGAGACGGGGCGACCCGTTCTTCGGAGGTGACCCATGAGATCGACGTTCATTCTGCTCGCGGCTCTTCTTGGCTTTGCCCCGGCTGTCTATGCCACGCGGCTGGGACCCTGTGACGACGAGGGGCTTCCCGATACGGCGCGCTGTGGTGGGGTCACGGTTCCCGAAGACGCCGCGCGGCCCGGGGGCCGGACGATCGATCTGAACGTCCTGGTCCTTCGCGGCACGGCGAACGAGGGGAGTGCGCCGCTGTTCGTCCTGGCCGGCGGTCCCGGGCAGGGAGCGACCGATCTGGTGGGGCTGGGGCTCGGACCCTGGGCCTCGGTGCTCGAGGTGCGCGACATGGTGTTCGTCGATCAGCGAGGGACGGGACAATCGAATCTCATCGATTGTGCGGACGAGGCGGTCGAGAATCCGGCCTCCGTCTTCGGCCAGCTGTTCGATCCGGACAACATCGCCCGCTGTCTCGAGTCGGCCTCGAAGCACGCCGACGTGCGCCTCTACGGCACCGAGCAGGTCGTCGTCGATCTGGAGCTGGTTCGGGAGACCCTGGGATACGAGAGCGTGGTTCTCTGGGGAGGCTCCGGTGGCACCCGGACCGCTCTGGTCTGGCTGCGGCGTTTTCCCGAGTCGGTCGAGGCCCTGCTCATCGACGGCGTTACGCCGACCTACTTCCGGTCGCCCCTGAGCTTCGCGAAGTCCGCGCAGGAGGCCCTCGATCTCGTCCTCGCGGATTGTGCCGCCCAGGACTCCTGCCGTGCGGCCTACCCTGACCTGGCCGCCGACTTCGACGAGGTCATCGGCCTCTTCGACAACGGGCCGGTGACGACGAAGATCACCCGGAGGGATGGCTCGACCGTCGATGTGCGGATGGGACGCGGGGAATTCGGCTACGCGATCCGAGGCATCCTCTACAGCTCTCGCTCGATCGCGGGGCTGCCCCGTCTGATCCACGAGGCGGCCCGGACCGGCGATGTCAGCGAGTTCGCGCAGCGCTACTGGCAGCGACAGGTCGCACTGCGCCCGGTCGTCTCCTTCGGCGTCCACCTCTCGTCGGGATGCACCGAGGACGGGCCATTCATCGACGCGTCCGAGGTCCCGGAGGCGACCGACGGAACCTTTCTCGATACCTGGCTGATCGACCAGTACGCCGGGGCCTGCGAGTCGTGGCAGCGCGGCGAGGTTCCGGACGACTATCTCGAACCGGTCAGATCCGACAAGCCCGTACTGCTCATCTCGGGCGCCTACGATCCCTCGACGCCACCGTCGATCGCCGAGGAGGTGGCCAGTCACCTGCCACGGAGCCGGCACATCGTAGTGCGAAACGAGGCTCACGGGGCCGAGTTCGGGTGTGCCCGCGAGGCCGCCATCAGCTTCCTGAGATCGGCCTCCCTGGAGGATCTCGGCGCGGTGTGCGAGGGCGTCGGGCCGATCTTGTTCGAGGTCCCGGAGGGATTGGCGGACAGCGGCGCGTGATATCCTGAGCGGACAGATTCCACAATGTCCATTCGCGTCGTCGACGACGTCGGAGAGGGGGCAATATGGCTACCGAGGCGAAAGGAAGCAGGCAGGCCGCCGAAGCGGCTGAGGCTGCCGAAGCCGAGAGTATCGACCAGGTTCGAGACATCCTGTTCGGTGCCCAGATGCGGACGGTCGACCGGCGTCTGGCGCAGCTCGAGGCCAGATTCCAGCGCGATCTCGACAGCACGGCCAAGGGCCTGACGAAGCAGATCGAATCGCTCGACGCGCGTCTGAAGAAGCAGGGCGAGACGTTCACCGAGCGACTGAAGACCGAGCGCAGCAAGAGGAGCGAGGACCTCAAGGCCCTGCGGGCCGACATGAACGGTGGCTTCAAGGACGTCGAGAAGCGCATCGCCGACCTCGACAAGGCCACCAGCAAAGCGGACGCCGAGCTCCGCGACCAGATGCTCGCGATGGGCAAGTCGATGTCCGACGACCTCACCGCGCTGGGGGCGCGTCTCTGCGCCGACATCGATCGCTATACCGAGGAGCTGCGGTCCGAGAAGACCGACATTTCGTCGTTGGTCGAGCTCTACACCGACATGGCGCGGCGGCTCGCCGCCATTCTCGAGACTCCGGGGGACTAGTGCCCGCACCCGGGCGCTTCGCCTGCAGGCTCGCGGGTCGCTTCAGGCTGGGGAGCTAGAGGAGACCTGGTGGCCGATACCGGGCGACCGACTGAACCCTCGGTGAGCGGCGTCGAGCCGTTCCCCGAGGAGGCTGGGCCGGAGGTCGGCGGAGACCCTGCCGCCGATCTGGAGCGACTCAGGGAGCTCCTCCTCGGCAAGGAGCGGCAGGACCTCGGCGAGCTGCAGCAGCGTTTCGACGACTGGCAGCTGACGCCCGAGGAGGTCGCCGAACAGCTTCCGGAGGCGATCGGCCTGCGCACGAGTCAGGACGAGAGCCTCGGCCGAGCCCTCGCTCCGACACTCGAGGCGGGCATCAGCGAGTCGGTCCAGCGCAACCCGCAGCAGATCGCGCAGGCCATCTATCCGATACTCGGGCCGGCGATCCGTCGCGCCATCTCCGACACCCTCGCCGGTTTCGTCGAGACCCTCAACCGCGCCATCGAGCACAGCTTCAGCTGGCGCGGCCTCAAGTGGCGCCTCGAGGCCATCCGCACCGGCGTCCCGTACGCCGAGATCGTTCTCAAGCACGGCCTGGTCTACCAGGTGGAAGAAGTCTTCCTCATCCAGGGGGAGTCGGGCCTGCCGCTGGGACACGTGGCGCTCGACGACGCGCGGACCGAGGACCCCGACCTGGTCTCGGGGATGCTGACCGCGATCCAGGACTTTGTCGCCGACTCGTTCGAGACCACGCGGGCCGGAGGGCTGCGCCGCTTCAAGGTCGGTGAGCTCACCGTACGGGTCGAGAGCGGACCCAGGGCGACCCTCGCCGCTGTCGTACGCGGACAGGAGCCGCCCGAGCTGGTCGAGGAGATGCAGGCGGTTCTCGAGACGATCCATCTCCAGTTTCGCACCCAACTCAAGGAGTTCGACGGCGACCCGGAGCCGCTCGAGCCGGCCGAGCCGATTCTGGTCGAGCTGCTCGAGACGGTAGTTGCGACCGACCGTCCGCAGGCTCGGGGCTGGGCGCCGCGCATCGCCTGGTTGCTCCTCGGTGCCGCCGTCCTGGCGGCAGTAGTTCTCGGCGTTCGATCCCAGATGAAGTGGCGATCGGCACAGGCGGCCCTGAGGAGCGAGCCGGGACTGACACTCATCGACGCGGAGCGTGACTGGGGGACTTGGAGATTCGAGGGACTGAAGGACCCGCTGGCGCGTGATCCTCTGGAGGTCCTCGCGTCGCTGGGTGTCGACTCGGATGGCGTCGAGGGCAACTGGGAGGGGTATCTCTCGTTCGATCGGGAGATGGTGCTGGAGCGTGCACGGGCCGCCCTGACCCCACCGGCAGAGGTCGAGATCGAGCTCGACGGCGGGACGCTGGCGGCGTCGGGTCGGGCATCGGCGCTCTGGGTCCTGGCGGCCGAGCGCGCGGTCACGGGGTTGCCCGGGGTCTCGTCCCTCGACCTCTCCGGGCTCACGGTCGAGGTTCCGGCCGAGCTCGTGGCGGCGGCCGACGACCTGATGAAAGCGCGCATCCTCTTCGACATCGGATCGGCGAGGCTCACCGCCGAGGCCACCGCGCGACTCGACGAGCTGGCGCCGAGGATTCGTCGTCTACAGGAGGCCGCCGACGCTGTACGCTACGCAGTACAGCTTCGACTCGTCGGTCGTACCGACTTCTCCGGTACCGAGGACAGCAATCGAACCTTGAGCGAACAGAGGACACGATCGGTGCTCGCGGCGCTGGTCGACAGGGGACTGCTGCCGGACGCCGTTACGGTCGTCGGGATCGGAGTGAGTGACCCTCTCGAGGTCGCGCAGGGCCTCGACAGGGATCAGGTCAACAGGAGCGTCTCGTTCGAGGTGAGCTTCGCCGGGCGGGAGTGAGCGGGAGAGAGCGTCCGGTGATCCAGAAGAAGATCTGCATGGTGGGCGTCTTCGCCACCGGCAAGACGAGCCTGGTGCGCCAGTTCGTCTTCTCGATGTTCTCGGAGAAGTATCACTCGACCATCGGCGCGAAGATCGACCGCAAGCGGGTCGAGATCGACGGCCAGGAGGTGAACCTGGTGCTGTGGGACCTCGCCGGTCGCGACGGCGTCGAGGATATCCAGCCGAGCTATGTTCGCGGCGCCTCCGGCGTTCTCTTCGTGGTCGATGGGACGAGGCGCGAGACGTTAGAGGACATCTTCGAGCTCCACGATATCTGCGTGTCGACCGTCGGCGAGGTGCCGGCGGTGGTGGCGCTCAACAAATCGGATCTCACCGCCGAGTGGACCCTCGAACAGGGCGACCTCGAGCGGCTGCGTGAGGCCGGACTCGGGCATTTCGTGACCAGCGCGAAGACCGGAGACGGCGTCGAGGACGCGTTCATGAGGCTGGCCGCGGCGACGCTCGGCACCCCGGGCGCGAATCAGGGAGATCGATGAGCGAAGAGCACGAGAGCGCTCCCTCTTTCGACGTCTTCGGAATGACCGACGTCGGCAGTAGGCGTAGCCACAACGAGGACCAGTTCCTGATCGCCAAGCTGGAAAGGTCACTACGGCCGCTGTACACCAGTCTCGGGGCCGATGGAGAGGATTCGGTGGGAGCGTCCCAGGAGGCGCACCTCTTCGTTGTCGCCGACGGCGTCGGCGGGTCGGCCGGAGGCGAACTGGCCTCGAGCAAGACCGTCGAGACGCTCGCCTACGAGATCTCGAGCGCGGCGGGCTGCTTCTATCGGACCGGCACCGAAGGAGAGCAGGAGTTCATCGAGCGGCTCGAGGCCGCGATGCTGGCGGCACACGAGCGCGTCCGCACCGAGCTCGCCGTCGATGGCGCCAGACCGGCGAGCACCGCGACCGTGGTGGCTCTGTTCTGGCCACGGGGCTACATCTTCCACGTCGGTGACTCGCGCGGCTACTACCTGCGCGGAGAGAGGCTGCAGCAGTTCACCCGCGATCAGACCGTGGGGGAGTTCATGGTCGACGCCGGATTGCTGAGCGAGGAGCAGGCGAAGAAGGGCGGGCTCCACAACATGCTGACGCACGCCATCGGTGGCGAGGAGTCCAAGCCATCGATCGGCCTGCTCGACTTCCGCGCCGGAGACGTCCTGATGCTGTGCTCGGACGGCCTCACCAAGCACGTCTCCGACGGCGCCATCAAGCACGCCCTGAGCGTCACCAACAGCGCTGAGGAGGCCTGTCGCCAGCTACTCGATGCCGCGCTCGCCGGCGGCGGCACCGACAACATCACCGTGGTCGTGGCCCGGCTGGGCTGAGCGCTCTACGACGCGGCCCGGCCCATCTCCCGGACCGCCGAACCGACGAAGACCATCGACAGGCCGGCGAAGAGGAGCTTGACTCCGACCAGGATGCCGACGGCCCAGGCTCCCGATACCGGGACTGGCGCCAGATCATGATGCCGAGGGCGAGCGACACGAGGCCGCCGAAGAGCAGGGACCCCAGCCT
The DNA here is from genome assembly GCA_965223875.1 of Candidatus Multivoradales bacterium. Classification (GTDB taxonomy): domain Bacteria; phylum Acidobacteriota; class Thermoanaerobaculia; order Multivoradales; family JAHEKO01; genus CBDCXS01. Next base: position 3,576,802 of record OZ245024.1, read on the forward strand.
TTGGCTGGCTTGATCTGGAAGCGCCCATGATCTCGAACATGCCGTCGACGATGAAGTAGCCGGCCAGCATCAAGGTGAGCATGCCGAGGCCGAACAGCGGGTTGGCCAGCACCATCAATCCGGCCAGCAGCGTCAGCCCGCCGAGGAGGAGCTTGAGCGCGCCGCGGCCGAGCGACTCGGCCCGGAACGCCCAGATCACACGCGCGATGCCCGCGGCGACGAGGAGCAACCCGACCATGATGGCTACCCACTTGCCGGCCATGAGGGGCGCTCCCATCGCGATGAGGCCGAGGATGATCGTCACGACTCCGAAGATGGCTACGCTGCCGCCACCCTGTCTGGCGGCCTGGCCTCCTTGGTCGGGTCGAGGCTAGGCTTCGACACGACGCGCCTGGCGTCGCGTGGACCGAATCAGCGCCCCGGGTGAATGAGCGGCATTATGCCGGGTGTCCGAAGAGCGATTTCGCTTGACTTACGCCTTGTTTGCGCTTTATCATCCATCTCATGCAAAGCTCCACTCACCGCTTCAGTGAAGGCGTCGCCGAGGCGCAGATCGTTCACGGCCTCCAGACCTCGCCCCGTCAGCATCGGCCGGCCTGGGACGCTCCGACTCTGCGTGAGCTGGCGGAGCGCGTACAGCACCAGTTCGGAAGCCTGTCGTCGCTGTCGGGTCTCGAGACCCTCGGTCTGGGGCGTGACGAGCCACTGTCCCCCGGCGATGTCCACCTGGTCTGCGATCTTCTGGGTGTACCGGCGGCTGACTTCGGCCTCGACGTATAGTGTCCCGCCCGGCGGGTCGGTTCCCGGGCTCTACCAGGTCCCCCAGTTCGACCAGGGTCCCCAGCGCGACTGGGTTCCTCAGTGCGACTGGGTTCCTCAGTGCGACTGGGAGCCCTGGGCCTGCGTCGGCTCGTCTGGCGGGCCGTGCGGAGTCCTCCGCGATCCGGGCAACGAACCTGCCGCACGCGACACTCGGCTATTCGCCGAGATCGAGGGAGGTGTCGTCGGTGACGCGGTAGGCCACCCAGGATCCTGCTTCGGCCTCGCCGGCGCCGAGCACGGTCGCGTTCCAGCGACCTGCGAGATCACTCCCATCGAGACCTCCCTCGAAGTTGGCGACAGGGCCGAGATCGGAGTGGATGGCCTCGAGACGGAGCACCCCTCCGGTCCAGGTGCCGCGCAGCGAGCCCCGATTGCCGTTGCTCATCCTGTACGAGCCGCTGGCGAGTTGGCCGTCGACCACCAGCTTCATCAGCCCGTAGATGTTCTGCGGCGCCAACTCGATCTGCCAGAGGCCGTCGAGACCGCTCGGCTCGGCGAGGGTCGAAGGGTCGCTGCGCTCCACCGCGCGGGCCAGGTGGACCAGCCGCTCCATGCGGTCGTACATCCTGAGCCGCGCGGCGCTGGTCTCCCTGGAGCGCAGGTAGGCGGTCTCCCGGGCCGCCGAGAGGCGCGCCTCCATCTCCCGCAGGCTCGAGAGTGCGGCGTTCGGATCGACGAGAGTCGTGTGGATCTCCTCGGAGAGCCTCCTGAAGTCCCGTGCCGCCGCGGTCTCGCGCTCGCGCGCCTGGGTGTAGGCATCGAGGTCGGACTCGAGGAGACGCGACTCGATGGTGAACTGGGTTCGGGCGTCCTGGGCCGAGGCCTGGCGGCTCGTCCCCGTGGCGAGACCGAGCAGAGCGAGACCGACCAATGCCATCCGCATGGCAGGCACGCGGGAGGCCCCGGCCGGCCGGGATCGCGTCAGCGCCGGCGTCAAGAGCAGCCGCTGGTGGTACCGCAACTCGGGCATGCGAAGCAGGAACCGGCGCGCATCATGCGATCGCCGCACTGCATGCACAGCGGCGCGTCCACGTGGCGCGAAGGACGTACCTCGGAGCCGGTCCGGGTCTCGACCATCGAGGATTCGACGCCTGGCAGAGTCGGTTGTATCCTCTCGTCGGTCGAGAAGATTCCCAGGTCGCCACGCTCGCCTTCGCCGAGATAGATGAGCGCCAGCTTGCGGAACAGGTAGTCCATCAGGCTGGTGGCGAGCCGAAGATCCGGGTCGTTGGTCATGCCGGCGGGCTCGAAGCGCATGCCGACGAGAGCCTTGACGTAGCTTCGCAGCGGCACACCGTACTGCAGGCCGTGCGACACCGAGATGGCGAATGCGTCCATGATCCCGGCGAGCGTGGAGCCCTGCTTCGAGACCCGGATGAAGATCTCGCCCGGTCGGCCATCCTCGTACTCGCCGACGGTCACGTAGCCCTTGCAATCGGCGACGCGGAACTCGAAGGTTCGCGAGATCCGGGTGCGCGGGAGCTTCGCGCGCACCGGTGTGCGCTCGGCCATCTCGACGAGCTGCTCGACCAGATGCTCGGCTTTCGTCACCTCGGGCAGGATGAGTCCCGTGGCGCCCTTCTTCGCGGTTGCCAGGGGCTGGGCGACCTTGCAGTTGTCCCGATAGATCGCGACCGCCTTGAGCCCGAGCCTCCAGGCTTCCAGGTGAAGGTGCTCGATGTCACCGACGGTGACCTCTTCGGGCATGTTGACCGTCTTCGAGATCGCGCCGGAGATGAAGGGCTGTACGGCGCCCATCATCTTGACGTGGCCCATGTAGTGGATCGGGTTGTCGCCCATCGAGCAGGCGAAGACCGGGGCGTCTTCCTCCCGTAGGTGGGGCGCGTCGAGGATGGACTTGTGCTCGTCGACGTAGTCGACGATCTCCTGCGTCTCCTCCTCGGAGTAGCCCAGGCGGGAGAGGGCCCGTGGCAACGTCTGGTTGACGATCGACATGGTGCCGCCACCGACCAGCTTCTTGAGCTTCACCAGGCCGAGATCGGGCTCGATGCCGGTGGTGTCGCAGTCCATCATCAGGCCGATCGTGCCGGTCGGAGCGAGCACCGACGCCTGGGAGTTGCGGACTCCATGGACGGCACCCTGCTCGCAGGCCTCGTCCCAGGACTCGAGCGCCGCGTCGAGGATCTCGCGGGGTACGAGGGTGCTGTCGAGCTCGGCGGCGGCCGCGCGGTGCTGGTCGAGCACCTTCAGCATCGGCTCGCGGTTGGTCTCGTAACCGGCGAAGGGCCCGATGCGGGCCGCGGTGCGGGCGGAGACGGCGTAGGCGTGTCCGGTCATCAGAGCGGTGATCGAGCCCGCCCACGCCCTGCCTTCGTCGGAATCGTAGGGCAGGCCGAGCGCCATTAGCATGGCGCCGAGATTGGCGTAGCCGAGACCGAGCTGGCGGAACTTGCGCGCCGTGTCTCCGATCGGCTCGGTCGGATAGTCGGCGTTGCCGACCAGGATCTCCTGAGCTGTGAACACCACCTCGATGGCGGCGCGGAAACCGTCGACGTCGAATCCGCCGTCCTCGTCGAGAAACTCGAGCAGATTCAGACTCGCCAGATTACAGGCGGAGTCATCGAGGTGCATGTACTCGCTGCAGGGATTCGAGGCGTTGATCCGGCCGGTGTTGGCCGCGGTGTGCCAGTGGTTGATCGTCGTGTCGAACTGCATCCCGGGATCGGCGCACTCCCAGGCGGCCTCGGCGATCTGCCGGAAGACCGACTTCGCCTTGACGCTACGGATGACCGAGCCGTCGAGGCGCGCGGTGAGATCCCAGTCCTCGTCGTTCTCGACGGCGCGCATGAAGTCGTCGGTGACCCGCACCGAGTTGTTGGCGTTCTGGTACTGGATCGAATGTCCGTCCCGCCCGTCGAGGTCCATGTCGAAGCCGGCGTCGCGAAGAACCCGGGCCTTGCGCTCCTCGATCGCCTTGCACCAGACGAACTCTTCGACGTCGGGATGATCGACATCAAGGACCACCATCTTGGCCGCTCTGCGGGTCGTCCCGCCGCTCTTGATCGTGCCGGCGGAGGCGTCGGCACCACGCATGAAGCTCACCGGTCCGCTCGCGGTGCCGCCGCCGCGGAGCGACTCGGCCGACGAGCGCAGCTTGCTCAGGTTGATACCGGAGCCCGAGCCGCCCTTGAAGATCAGCCCCTCCTCGACGTACCAGTTGAGAATCGAGGGCATGGTGTCGGCCACCGACAGAATGAAGCAGGCCGATGCCTGTTGGGGGACGCCCTCGACGCCGATGTTGAACCAGACCGGCGAGTTGAACGAGGCCCGCTGGGTGACCAGCAGGTGCTTGAGCTCGTCACGGAAGGTCTCCCGTTCCTCGCTGTCGGAGAAGTAGCCGTCCTGCTTGCCCCAGAGCGTGACCCGATCGACCACGCGATCGATCATGCGCTTGAGCGAGTCCTCGCGCTGCGCGGTACCGAGCTGGCCGCGGAAGTACTTCTGCGCCACGATATTGCTGGCGTTCAGGGACCAGTCGCTGGGGAACTCGACGCCCTCCTGCTCGAAGACGACCGAGCCGTCGAGATGGTTGACGATGCGGGCGTCCCGCCGCTCCCAGTCGACCTCGTCGTACGGGTCGATACCGGGTTGGGTGAAGTGCCGCTTCAGCCCGATTCGAGGAGGCGAGCCCTTGCCTGGGCCTTCACTTCGAGAGGTGTGCCCGTTGCCCGAGACCAGCGATGCCGGCTCGGGATGGGGTGGCGGAGACGACTTTGGTGAGGAGATGTCAGTGGGTTCCACTCGGCCGAGGATAGCACCCTGAGAAATTTGCGAAAGGGGGTAATTGGACCGATTTTCGCCTCTCGGCCCGACCTGGTCCGCGCTGCCCGGGAGAGGCCGCCATTCCGGCTGCCAGAGCCGGTCGGCCGGCCCTGGACGCCCCCGTCCGAAGTCCCGACACGCGGTGGGGCAGCGAGCCCCGGAGGCGCTGCGGGATGGGTCGAGCCGCCGCGAAACCGGACCGAGGTCCAGCGCGGTCGCTCGTTGGTCCGGTCGGCAGCGACGCCGCGAGAATGGAGCGCGCGGCTAGCGATCGCCCGGGATCTTGAGCATCTGCCCCGGGTAGATCATCGAGCTACGCAGGCGGTTGTAGGTCTTCACCAGCTCGACGCTGGTGCCGTGTCGCCGGGCGATCTTCGACAGTGTGTCGCCGCGGACCACGAAGTACTCGCTCTCGGCTCCGTCGGCCAGCACGCTCTCGCCCCGGGCGCGGAAGGCGCGGGGGAACAGAGCGATGTGGTAGTGGTACGGATTCCGCTCGAGGGTCGCGTCGAGAACTCCACGCGCCTCGAAACGGAGCAGCATCTGCTCGAGCTGCTGACGGCACTGGCGGTTCCAGCTCCGGCGCAGATCGAGAGCCATCCCGGTCGGATGGACCGAGCGGCGCGAAGCATTCCGCGGCTGGCGATTCTGGGGCCGGGTCAGGCTGGTGACGACGAGCTGCTCGCCGCAGCCCTCGTGGTACTTCTCGGACAGCAGGGTGATGAAGTCGCGGACCTCGGGCCTGGCGTAGGGGTAGGAGACCTCTTTCAGGAAGTAGTCCCGGTTTCCGGGGATCGGCACCAGCTCGCCGCTGTCGAGGAAATCGCGGATCTCGGAGGGGTCCTTGATGTAGTCGAAATCGTGGCGTGCCGCCTCGGTGACCTGCTTGTTCATCGACGCCCACGAGCCCGAGAGCGACTGGGCCGAGGCGCCGCTGGCGGTCACCAGGAGAGCGAGCCCGAGCAGAGCCTGGGCGCAGCGATATTTGTCTGTTGATGTCGTCCTCGAGGGCGGCACCGCGGGCCTCCAGTCCAAACTGATGCCTTCAGGTGCGGCAAGGATAGCGGAAATCGGGGTGGGCGCGTCAAGGGTATCGATCGCATCGGGGTGTGGCCGGGCCACCTCGCTTAGAATCGCGGCGATGCGAGTGGGAATCGTCGATCTCCGGGGCGTGCCGCTGGCGGTGGCGCTGGCCGCCTTTCTGTCGGTGTCGCCGGCCGCTGCGGCCTCCGGTCAGTGCCGGGGTCCGACCACGCCCCAGATGGGCGCGGCACTGCCGCTCGAGCAGGCCTACCGTACCCGCACCATGGGCCTCGAGGCACCGTCGGATCTCTTCCGAAGCGCACTGGGTCAGCCGGGGAAGGTCTTCGTGCGTCGCGACGGCAAGAGAGGCCAGGCCGTGCTCGCGGCTCCGGTTCCGGTCGAGGACTTCTGGCGGGCGATCAACGACGATGCCCACCACGATGACGAGAGCGGCTACATTCCGCTCCGCCTCTCGCGGGTCATCGAGGGGCCACCGGCCTCGAGCGGGCGGCGTACCTTCCAGTACTTCAAGAAGGCCGGCCTGGGTCGATGGTGGGTCAACGAGCTGACCATGAGCCCGGATCTGTTCCGCGCCAGCGACGGTCTGATGTGGGAGCTCACCTGGACCGACGTGATGGTCGACTATCCCGGTGAGTCGCCCCCGATCGACATCGACGACGACGTGCGCCCCCTGCACAGTGGGCTGGGCGCCTGGGTTCTCTATCCACTCGGCGAGGACTGCGTGCTCGTCGAGTACGCCACCGAGGGCGACCCGGGCGGCCTGCTCGGGGCCTTTCAGTTCGTGGTCGCGACCCGGGCCGTACGCAAGACCCTGACCGGTATGTTGGAGATGGCCCAGAGCCACATGGTCGAGGATCACGGTGCCGTCCGATTCGTCCGGCCCGACGGCGAATCGATCGATGACTAGTGAGGCCACTACAGTGGCCACTCGTGATGCCAGGGCGGCGGCGCTCTGGCTGGCCGCGGCCTTTCTCTCTGGTGCGACCTGGGCGGCGAGCGATGGTGGGGACCGGAAGGCCCCGGATCCCTGCCCGCTCGTCGCGGCCTCGGGCGATCGTCTGCTGATTCTCGCCCTCGACGGAGTGCCACTGCGGGTGGTTCGGAGCGCCCGCGAGCGGGGGGCCTTTCCCGGATGGGGTGAGCCGGTCGGGCTGATCTCGACCTTCCCCTCGATGACCAACGTGGCCTTCACGGCCATGCTCGACGCCTGGGGCGCGGAGACGATCGCCGGCTACGAGACACGCCACTACGACCTCGCGGCCAACCGGCTCGTGGGTAGCGGTGGACCGAGCGGATACGACTGGAAGTCGCTCTTCACGGTGATCGGCGACTCCTTCTCAGCCAAACGAGCGCTGTACCTGACTCCCGAGAAGCGGTCCCGACGGGTGATCGCCCTGGTGGAGGAGGCTCTGCTCGACCGGTCTACACCCGATGTCGTGCTGGCCCACATGGCCTCCACGGACATGCTGGCGCATCTGCGCGGGGACGGCGCGATGCTCGAGATCGTCATGGAGGTGGCCGAAGCGCTCGAGCGGATCGTCGTCGAGCATCGCGAGCGCCACGGACGTGAGCTCGAGGTCGTGCTGTTGTCCGATCACGGCAACGGCGCCGAGAAGGTTGCCTATACCGACGGCCTTCGGGCGGCCATCCGGAGGGCGGGCTTCCGTTTCGACAACCGCCTCGTCAAGCCCCGTTCGATCGCGCTCCCGACCTATGGAGCCGTCAGCTACGGCGCCCTCTACACCGATCCGGAGTGGCGAGGTGAGCTCGCCCTCGCGGCGGTGGCGCACGAGGCGGTCGACCTGGCCGCCTGGATCGAGGGCGAGCGGAGCCTCTCGGTCGTCGGTCCCCGCGGTCGCGCGATAGTGTCCTGGGAGACGACTCCTGCCGGGCGTCGGTACGCCTACGAGATCGAGAGGGGAGATCCCCTGCGGCTTCTGGAGGCTCGCGCCGAGCTCTCAGGCCGCGGTGTCCTGGACTCGCACGGCTTCGCCTCCGCGGACCAGTGGGCACGAGCGAGTCTGGACGGCTGGTACCCGCTCGCTCTCGAGCGGCTGGTCGATTCGATCAACGGACGTTGGGTCGGAAACCCGGCGACGGTGATCCTCTCGCTCGGACCGACCTGGGCCTGGGGGAAGACCTCGGTGCGGTTCGGCGCGTCGGTGATGGGTGGCCGGTTGGAGGGGACCCACGGCGGCCTCGACCGCGAGTCGAGTCTCGGTTTCCTGATCGGCAGCGACAGCTCGAGGCAGCCGCCGAGCGCCCTGTCGGTCGAGCGGGCGCTGAAAGGCTGGCTCGGCGAGCCCTCGTGCCTCGCTACGGGTCCGCGCCGCGGTGCGGTCCACCACCGCGGGGTACTGCATGGGGGCCACGATCCACGATAGAGTGCCGGAGTTCGGGCTCTCTCCGGGTCCGACCCCGACATGGCGATCGAGTCCTACAAGGCCGCCGGGCGCACCGCGAGGCTGCTCGACAAGATAGCGCAGTTCACCAAGGCGCGAGACCTCCAGGAGTCCGGGCTCTACCCCTACTTCCGACCGATCTCCGGTTCGGAGGACACCGTCGTGACCATCGACGGGCGCCGCCTGATCATGCTGGGGTCGAACAACTACCTGGGTCTGACCCATCACCCGAAGGTGCTCGCCGCGGCCGAGCGGGCTTTGCACCGCTACGGATCGGGCTGCACGGGAAGTCGTTTCCTCAACGGGACACTCGATCTGCACGAGAAGCTCGAGGCGGAGCTGGCGGAGTTCGTCGGCAAGGACGCCTGTGTGGTGTTCTCTACCGGCTACGGCGCCAACCTCGGCCTCATTTCGGCTCTGGTGCACCGCAACGACTACGTCTTCATCGACAAGCTCGACCACGCGTCGATCGTCGACGGAGCGCGGCTCTCCTACGGTCGCACCGTGCGGTTTCGCCACGGAGATCTCGACGACCTGGAGGAGAAGATCTCGAAATGCAGCGGCAGCGGCTCGCTGATCGTCGTCGACGGCGTCTACTCGATGGACGGTGTCGTCGCCGACGTTCCCGGCCTGGTCGAGATCGCCGAGCGTCACGATGCGATTCTGGCGATCGACGACGCCCATGCCGTGGGCGTCCTGGGGCCCGAGGGCAACGGGACGGCGGCACACTTCGATCTGACCGACGAAGTCGACATCGTGGTCGGGACCTTCTCGAAGTCCTTCGCTTCGGTGGGCGGCTACGTCGCCGCCTCCGAGGAGATCATCCACTACATCCGGCACCACAGCCGGCCGTTCATGTTCTCGGCCGCGCTTCCACCGGCCTCGACGGCGAGCGTGCGCGCTGCCCTGACGGTGATCCGCGACGAGCCCGAGCGGCGTGAGCGGTTGTGGGGTAACACCCGTCGCCTGATGTCGGGTCTGGTAGAGCTCGGATTCGACATCGGCCAGAGCGAGACGCCGGTCATCCCGGTGCTGATCGGCGAGCTCGAGGACACCTTCTTCTTCTGGAAGAAGCTCTTCGAGGCCGGCGTGTTCACCAACCCCGTGGCACCCCCCGCGGTGCCCGAGTCCGAGTGCCGCCTGCGCACCAGTCTGATCGCGAGCCACACATCGAGTCAGATCGACCGTGCTCTCGAGGCCTTCGAGACGGTCGGCCGGGCGACGGGCGTCATCTAGAGTCCCGTTTCCGCGTCGGGTGAGGAGCGAGCAACAGGTGAGTCGGGGTCTTCGATGATCAACGTACGTGTCGCCAAGTCCCCGTCCGATCTGGCGGATTTCATCGATCTGCCCTATCGCCTGTACCGCGATGTGGCGACCTGGGTGCCGCCGTTCAAGCGGGACGTCAAGACTCAGCTCGATCGGGAGCACAATCCCTTTTTCGAGCACGGTGAGGCGGAGTACTACCTGGCGGAGCGCGACGGCAAGGTCGTCGGGCGGGTCGCGGCGATCGTCAACCGCCTGCACAACGAGGTTCACGACGACAACGTCGGCTTCTTCGGCTTCTTCGAATGCGTCGCCGACGCCGAGGCGGCCGAGGCGCTTCTCTCTCGCGCGGCCTCGTGGTTGGCCGAGAGGGGAATGACCGAGATGCGCGGCCCGATGTCGTTCTCGGTGAACGAGGAGTGCGGCCTGCTGGTCGAGGGCTTCGACGAGCCCCCGTTCCTGATGATGCCCTACAACCGCCCGTACTACGACCCGTTGCTCAAGGGCATCGGCTTTACCGGCGTCAAGGATCTGCTCGCCTATCGCGGCGGTGACATGACCGGACCCGTTCCGCCGCCCGAGCGGTTGGTCAGGGCCAGCGAGGTCCTCGAGCGACGACTCGGCGTCACGCTGCGACCAGCCGACATGAGCCGGTTCGCCTCCGAGATCCAGAAGGTCCGCGAGATCTTCAACGCTTCCTGGAGCGACAACTGGGGCTTCGTTCCCATGACCGAGGCCGAGGTCGCTCACGGCGCCGGCGAGTTCAAGCCGGTGGTCATCCCCGATCTGATGCCCTTCGCGATGAAGGACGGTCGCGAGGTGGCGTTCGCGCTCGCCGTCCCCAACGTCAACGAGGTATTGATCAAGAACCGGTCCGGAGCTCTCTTCCCGGCGGCACCGAAGCTGGTGTGGAGTCTCAAGCGCCGCAAGCTCCGCAGTCTGCGCATCTTCCTTCTCGGCGTTCTGCCGGAGCTGCGGGGCAAGGGCATCGACGCCATGCTCTACCTGTGGATCTGGGCGAAGGCGGCCAAGCACGGTATCGGCGGCGGAGAGGCCGGTTGGATTCTCGAGGACAACCCGGCGATGAAGGCGGGACTCGAGAAGATGGGCTTCGAAGCGTGGAAGCGGTACCGGGTCTACGAGAAGACGATCTAGTGTTGCGCCCCCGACATGACCTCACAGTCTGGACGGCCCTCAGCGCCACTTTCGGCCCTCCGTTGTTTCGCAACAGGCCCGGCTGTGCCGGCGTCAGCGCGCCCGGCCGTCATCGCCGAATGACTCGTCCACATCGCCAAACCATGTCGGCCACACACCACTAGGGCAGATAGTGATGCCGCGGTCGAAGGCGGGAAACGGCCTGCGCGACAGGCTCCACGAGATCATCTTCGAGGCGGAGACGCCGGCGGGCAGGTTCTTCGATCTGGGGCTGCTGGTGACGATCGTCTTCTCGGTCATCGCCGTGATGCTCGAGAGCGTGTCCTCGATCCAGGCCCAGCACGGTGACGTCCTACGCGTCTTCGAGTGGATCATCACCGGGTGCTTCACCATCGAATACGTTCTGCGGCTCTACTGCGTCGGCAATCCCCTGGCGTACGCCCGCAGTATGTTCGGCGTCGTCGACCTGCTGGCGATCCTGCCGAGCTACCTGAGCCTGCTGCTTCCAGGCGCCCATTCGCTCATGGTGATCCGCGGGCTCCGGCTGCTGCGGGTCTTCCGTGTGCTGAAGCTGGCGCACTTCGTCGGCGAGGCGCGGATGCTGCGGGCGGCCATGCGGGCCAGCACGCGCAAGATCATCATCTTCCTCGGTTTCGTGCTGACGGCGGTGGTCATCATCGGGTCGGTGATGTATCTGATCGAGGGCGAGGAGAGCGGTTTCAACAACATTCCCGAGTCGATCTACTGGTGCATCGTCACCATGACTACGGTCGGCTACGGTGACATCGTGCCGCAGACGCCGCTCGGCAAGCTCCTCGCGTCGGTCGTCATGATCCTCGGCTACGGGATCATCGCCGTGCCGACCGGCATCGTGACGGTAGAGATCGCCGGGGCCCGGGAGGCGGTCTCGACGCACTGCTGCCCGGAGTGCGCCGCGGAGGGACACGCCGTCGACGCCGCCTACTGCAAGTACTGCGGCAGCCGCCTCTAGTCGGCGGTTCCTTCCGTGCTCCGGCTGTTTGGTGGGGAGCGCCGACAGCCTGCGTTCTTCACCAGCCTCCTACTGCGCCGTCGGATCTACCCGTGTCTACGGCGTAGCGCGCCGTCGCGCTCCTCGACGTATCACAGGTCGCGCGCCTCTAGTGATGAATAGTGCAGCTAGGATCGATCGGGAAGCCGCAGGGCCTTGACCAGCAGCCGGTCGCGGAGTCGGGTCGGCAGCCGGGAGAGCACCTTCTGCTGCCAGGCACGGCCGCCGACGACATACCGCGCTTTCGGCCGCGGTGAAGAGAATGCGTGAACGGCGGCTCGGCCGACCAGATCGGCCGGGCGAGCGGCCTTGCGGGAGTGGTGACTCACGCCCTTCATGGCATCGATCAGGGGGCGATACAGGTCGAGCAGCCCGGTGGGCGCTTCGGCTTCCAGTGCCTCGCCGGCCTCGAGCCCCTTCTCCCAGATCGGTGTAGCGATCATCCCGACCTGGAGGAGAATCACATCGATTCCCCATTGGCGCAGCTCGAGGCGCAGCGAGTCGTTGAAGGCCTCGAGCGCGAACTTGGACATGCAGTAGGGACCGAGCAACGGCATCGCCAGCACTCCCGAGACCGACCCCGTGTTGACGACCCGGCCGCGACTGGATCGCAGCTGTCCCAGGAGTGCCTGGGTAACAGCCAGCTGGCCGACCAGATTGATCTCGAGCTGCCGCCGGAGGTCGTCGAGGTCCAGGAACTCGAGCGGTCCGTTGATGGTGACGCCGGCGTTGTTCAGGAGCCCACTGAGCGGCCGGTCGCCGAGGTCGTCGGCGACGATCTCGGCGGCGCGGCGAATCTGGTCGGGACGGGTGACGTCGAGCAGGAGGTGTCTCAACCGCTCCGATCCCTCGGCGCGGAGGGCCTCTCCGTCCTCGGGCGTTCGCACACCGGCGAAGACACGAAAGCCTGCTCTGTCGAGCGCCAGGGCGCAGGCGCGCCCGATCCCGGTCGATGCGCCGGTGATCACCACGCCTCCCCGTCGACTCAAGCGTTCTCTCCTTTCCTGGTAGACCAGCCCGAGGGTATCGCAATCGGTCGGGTGCCGATCGGCGCAGGCACCCTGCGTTGCCGGGGCGGAGATCGGGTTATGATTCGGCCATCGCCGCTGGCCCGTCGCTGGCGGCTGCGGGACCCGGAGCGCGAGGAGGATCGACTGATGATGCGGAGCAGAGTGGCGGTTGGAGTGGTTTGCGGCGTCTTGTCGGCGGGGGTCGCCCAGGGCCAGGTCCAGAAGGGCCTGGAGTACTCGATCACGCCGTTCCTCTGGGCCATGTCGCTCAACGGGTCGGTCGAGATGGGGAGGGTCGGAGGCGAGGTCGACGCCGGCTTCAGCGATATCCTCGACGCGGCGGAGATGGTGGTGCCGATCCACTTCGAAGCCGAGGGCGCGGTCTGGACGTTGATCGCCGAGATCAACTACGCCTCGCTCTCCCAGGACCTCTTCGACAAGGGAAGCGCCTCCGGCGAGCTCGGTATCGACATGCTCATCGCCGAGCTTCTCTCCGGGTATCGGTTCGCGAACTTCACCGAGCTCATCTTCGGCGTTCGCTACGTCAGTCTCGACAACTCTCTCACCTTCCGGTTTCCGGGTCCCATCAACAACAGGAAGTTCGACGCCAATCAGGAGTGGGTCGATCCGGTCATCGGACTGCGGTACAGCGGGCCTCTGGGACGGAAGTGGAGCTTCGGGATACGCGGTGACGTAGGCGGCTTCGGACTCGGGTCGGACCTCACCTGGAACCTGCGCGCCAACTTCGGGCTGAGTGTGTCGGAGGTTACGACGCTGATGTTCGGCTGGCACACAACCGACTTCGACTACGACAACAACAACTTCGTCTACGACATGACCCACTCGGGTCCGGAGTTGGGGATCCGCTTCAAGCTGTAGCTCAGAAGTCGATGCGTCGGGGGATCGCGATACGCCCGGCGGCGTGGCTCGTGCTCGCGGTGCAGGCGGCTGGCGCTGCCCAGGCCGACGCGATTGTCGTAATCAAGGCGATGACCGCCTCGACGATCGCCGAGATCGATATCGAGCAGGAGTCGATCCGGGTCGAGGTCGAGGTCGAGATCGAGGAGCGGGACCTCAGCGCCTTCCGCAACCTGATGCCGGACGAGGTCTACGAGGGGATGGGCTTCGCGGCCGAGCCACTCGAGCGACGCGGATCTACCTCGAGACGCGACGTGGCCTCGAGTTGCAGAGCCAGGGCGGAGCGCAGGCGAAGGTGAAGGCGATCGAGATCGAGCGGGTCGAGCCGCGAGCGACGACCTCCGGCCCCGGCTTCGTTGCCCGCTGCCGATGGAACGTCTCGGGCTCGGTCGGGCACTGGGGCCACGTGCACACGCGCATCAACGGCTACGAGGCCGATCTGACGATCCGGCCGGTGGACGGTGACCGGAAGGTCACCGACCTGAGCCTCCTCGAGGAGAAGCGCGTCGGGTGATCTCGCTCTCCGGAGTCCGGTTCCGCTATCCGTCCGGCGACTTCGTCCTGGATGTTCCGGGACTCGAGATCGGCGAGGGCGAGCAGGTGGCCGTCATCGGCCCGAGCGGCTCGGGCAAGACCACTCTGCTCAACCTGATCGCCGGTATCACCACACCGGGAGAGGGCCGGGTGGTCACACGAGGTGTCGATGTCGCGGCTCTCGGCGACGGCGAGCGGCGCGACTTCAGGGTGCAGACCGTCGGCCTGGTCTTCCAGGAGTTCGAGCTTCTCGACTACCTGACGGTGCTCGACAACGTACTTCTGCCGTACCGCATCAACGCCTCGCTCGAGCTCGACTCGGCGGTGCGCGAGCGCGCCGCGGGGCTGGCCGCGCAGATGGGGATCGGCGACAAACTCGCCCGCCGTCCGGGACAGCTGTCGCAGGGTGAGCGTCAGCGCGTCGCGGTCTGTCGGGCGCTGTTGCCCCGACCTCCGGTCCTGCTCGCCGACGAGCCGACCGGCAACCTCGACCCGGCGAACAAGGGGAAGGTCCTCGACCTGCTGCTCGAGCAGGCCCGCGCCCACGGCACGACGTTGGTCGCCGTGACCCACGATCACGACCTGTTGAGCCACTTCGAGCGGATCGTCGACTTCCGCGACTTCTTCGAAGTCGACGGCGGTGGGGACGGGCCGCGCGCCGACGATCGCGACCGTGATCGAGACGGGGGGCCGCTCGGATGAAGGACGTCTTGTACCTTGCCTGGCGTTACCTGGCTCACCATCGGTGGAAAACGCTGATCCTTGTGGCGTCGATCACCCTCATCGCCTACCTGCCGGTGGGTCTCAACGTCATCGTCGGTGAGAGCGCCGACGAGCTGACCGCGCGGGCCGAGGCGACGCCACTCCTGGTCGGCGCCAAGGGCAGCCCCCTCGAGCTCGTCCTCAGCTCGCTCTACTTCGACGCCGATCCGCCGGGGCAGACCAGCATGGCGGAGGTCGCGAGGGTCGAGGCTTCGGGCCTGGGCCTCGCCATTCCGCTCTACGTCCGATTCACGGCACGCGACGTGCCGATCGTCGCGACATCGCTCGAATACTTCGACTTTCGCGGCCTCGAGCTCGCCGATGGTCGTCGGATGGCGGTTCTCGGCGAGTGTGTTCTGGGGGCCCGAGCGGCGCGGATGCTCGGGGCCGGAGTCGGCGACGCGGTCATCTCGTCGCCCGAGAGCGTCTTCGATCTGGCCGGCGTCTATCCGCTCAAGATGAGTGTGGTGGGAATTCTCGAGCCGAGCTTCACGCCCGACGACGAAGCGATCTTCGTCGACGTCAAGACCGCGTGGGTCATCGAGGGCCTGGGCCACGGGCACCAGGATCTGGCCGCCCCCGAGGCCGCCTCGGCGGTTCTGTCGCGCGAGGGCAGTCGGATCACCGCCAACGCCTCCGTCGAGCAGTACAACGAGATCACGCCCGACAACATCGATTCCTTCCACTTCCATGGCGACCCCTCCGGCTACCCGATCACGGCGGTGCTCGTGGTTCCCGACAGCGACAAGGCGGGCGTCATCCTGATGGGGCGCTACGAATCGCCCGACGAGCTGCATCAGATCGTCAGACCGGAGGCGGTCATGGAGCGGCTCCTGGCGACGGTCTTCACCGTGCGCGAGTTCGTCGTCGGTGCCATTCTCCTGGTCGCGATCGCCACCGCGGCAACCGCGGCCCTGGTGTTTCTGCTCTCCATGCGACTGCGGCGCGGCGAGATCCGAACCATGCACAAGATCGGTGGCTCCAGGGCGCGGGTCGCCGCGGTTCTGGCGTCCGAGGTTCTCGTGGTCGTGGTCTCGAGCGCCCTGCTGGCGGCCGGCCTGACGCTTCTCACCCGGCGCTTCGGGGGTGAGATCGTGCGTGCTCTCTTGCTATCGTAGCGGCCGATGCGATCGATGCTCACCCTGTTCGGCGCCATCGCGTGTCTCCTCTGGCTGGGCTGTTCCGGCCGCGAAGAGGTCCGTCCCGTCGGGAGCGAAAACGAGGCCGTCTCCGCGGATCCGGCACCCGCGGCCGAGCCCCTCGCCGTCTTCGCGGTCAACTATCCGCTGGCGTACTTTGCCGAACGGATCGGCGGCGGCAACGTCGATGTGGTCTTCCCAGCGCCCCCGGGAATCGATCCGTCGCTCTGGTCGCCCGATGCGGAGACCGTGGCGGCCTTTCAAGCGGCCGACCTGATTCTCCTCAATGGAGCCAACTACGCCAAGTGGACGGCGCGAGTCTCGCTACCCGCGTCGAGGTCGGTCGACACCTCGGCGGCGCTCGCCGACCGGCTGGTTCCGCTCGAGGCCGTAGTCACCCATTCCCACGGTCCTTCGGGCGAGCACTCGCATGCGGGTTGGGCATCGACGATCTGGCTCGACCCGACTCTGGCGCTCGAGATGGGCATCGCAATCCGCGACGCCCTCGTCGAGTTGAGGCCGTTGACCGAGGATGCCTTCAACGCGGGCCTCGGGGCGCTCGAAACCGACCTGCGCCAGCTGGACCGGGATCTCGAAGCGGCGCTCACCGGTGTCGTGGATCGGCCGATGCTCTTCTCGCACCCGGTCTACCAATACCTGATCGCCCGCTACGGCCTCGACGCTCGCTCGCTCCACTGGGAGCCCACGGAGATGCCCGACGAGAAGGCGTGGGATGAGCTCGCCGCCATGCGAGACCATCATCCGGCCGAGACGATCCTCTGGGAAGCGGAGCCGCTCCCGGCGACGCGACGTCGGCTGGAGGACCTCGGCCTTCGTGTCCTCGTCTACGACCCGGCGGCGGACCGGCCGGCTGAGGGCGACTGGCTTTCGGTCATGCGGTCCAACCTGGCCGCCCTACGGATCCTGTCGCCGGAG
The DNA here is from genome assembly GCA_965223875.1 of Candidatus Multivoradales bacterium. Lineage (GTDB taxonomy): Bacteria > Acidobacteriota > Thermoanaerobaculia > Multivoradales > JAHEKO01 > CBDCXS01. The sequence goes on from OZ245024.1 coordinate 3,593,600, forward strand.
CTCTAGCCGACGTTGTTCACCAGCCTCCTACTGGGCCGCCGGATCTACCCGTGTCTACTGCGTTGCGCTCGGTCGGGCTCCTCGAGGTATCGCAGCGGATACGCCTGCGGCGCCCTCGGTCGCGCCCCTAGTCCGAGGGCCGCTCATACGGTATTCGTTTGGGTGTTGCAGGCCACTTGTACCCACGGGCACTCCGGCGGCTCGCTACGGAGCCTGATGAACAACGCAGGCTAGAAGCGGAACGTCGCCACGACCTGGTACTGCCAGGCTTCACCGGAGCTGCTGTCCTTGTTGCGGCGCTCGCCCCAGATGACCTCGAATCCGAGGTCGAGCTGTTTGATCGGCGAGGCCATCAGGTTGAGACTGGTCCGCTGTGTCGCCTTGTAGGACTCGCCGGGCTGGTAGTCGTAGTCGTCCACGTAGACGTAGCTGTAGACGAACGTCGAGCGCAGGCTGCTCCAGAAGGCGTCGTCGTCGTTGGGGCGCCACCAGCGTTGGTAGGCGGTGTAGCCGCTGAATGCCGACAGCAGATCGAGCTCGCCCGTCTCAGGATTGAACACACCGTCCTGGCCACCCACCGAGGCGAGGTCGTTGATGTACGTACCGATGCCCTCTCCAGCGTTGACCTGCCATTTGATGTTGTCGCTGGCGAAGCGGTTGAGGCGCCGGGAGCCACTGAGGCTGAGGCCGTATCCGAAGTCGGTGTCCTCCGGCCCGGCGGTTCCGTCCTCCCTGGTCTCCTGGGCGGTCAGTGACCGTAGCAGGAGTCCGAGCTGGAGATGTCCCCGGTCGGTCGTCCACGTGGTCCGTCCCGCGACGTCCCAGAAGCGGCCGGTACCGGTGCCGCCGGTGAACGAAGCTTGCGGATCCTCGAGCGAGACCGCCCATGACTGGCCGATGAACTTGAGAGCGCCGAACCGCATCAGCGGCCGGCGGGTGTTGATCTGGGCGCTGATGCCCTCGAAGTCGACCTCCTCGGGGATCGCCGCGATGTCCATCAGGGTCGACCAGGTCTTGCCCAGTAGAACGCCCTTGTACTGACCGAAGGCATGGCGCAGCCTGTAGTTCTCGGTGCCGCCATCTCCGGCGAAGTCGCCCTCCAGGAAGGCTCGGAACTGGCCCACGGTGGAATCCATGCGGACGTCGAGGTTCATGCGGGACCTCTTGGCCGAGATCGTCGTCTGACGGTCCGTCGAGCCGGCCACGGCGGAGCCGTCGGGAGGGATCGAGCCGACGATGAAGCGATCGTCGGAGCCGATCGGGTCGAGGCTGGTGACACTTCCCAGGCGGACGAAACCGCCCGTCTTGGCGCTCAGGTTGGTGCCGGGAAGGTTGATCGATCCCGGGAACTCGCCGGCTCGCAGAATCTCGGTCGGTGTCTCCGGCTGGAGCTCCTGCGAGGCTATCTCCTCGCGCGCTTCGATCATCTCCTTCGTCTTGGCCGGTGCCGTGTCCTGGGTCAGACTGATCTGGTCGACCTGCGTGTTGAGGGCCTGGAGGGCGCTACGCTGGCTCTCGAGATCCTTCTGCTGCTGCGCGATGAGATCGCTCTGGCGCTCGAGCTCCTTCGCCTGCTTGTCGAGCAGCGTCGCCTGCGCTTCGAGCATCTTGCGCAGATCCTCGATGGTGGTCGTGTCTTGCGTCGCATCGTCCTCGGAAGTGGCGGCTGCCGCCATCTCAGCCTCCGCTTGCGGCGGCTCCTGGCCGGCCACGGCGCCCGGAATCAGGGCGAGGATCAACGTGAGAAGGACCGGTATTCTGCGCATGCGTCTCTCCTTGGTGACCGCGCGGAACCAGCCGGCGCGATCTCGTGCGAGCGGTGCTTGTGTCGATTCTATTCCGAGGCCTTCGGCGGCCATGACGCTTCCCCTGTCTGTGGTCGGGCACGTGGTCAGGCACGGGGTTTGCGAGAGAATGGGCGGCATGACCACCGGAGCTCTGGCACTGGCGACTGCCCTCCTGACGAGCGCCGCACCTTCCGCCGCGGCCGGGGTCGCGCCCGTTCCTCTCGACGGACCCCACCACTATCGGGTCTCGTGGCTCGGCATGCACTGCGGGGACATGACTCTCGAGAGCGCCGCGGTCGACGGCAAGCCGGCGATGGTGCAGATGGTCATGACCGTCCGATCGACCGAGCTCTTCGACAGGATCTACCGGGTCAGGTCGCGCATCGAGTCGGTCTACAACCGGCAGCTCGGAAGCACCCGCCGGTACCACGAGAAGACCACCGAGAAGGATGGGTCGAAGGAGGATCTCTGGCTCGTCGACGCGCGCAACGGCCGCGCCAGGAGGACCAGGAACGGGAAGGTCGAGCATTTCGAGATCCCGACCGACGGGGTGCACGACCCCCTCGCCATGCTCTATCGGTTTCGCGCGCTGGCCCGAGAGGCCGGGGACGAGGCTGCCGTGACCGTCATGACCACCCGGGGTGCGATCGAAGCGCGGGCTACGGCCGAGCGCTGGGAGCGGTTCGACTCCCCCTCGGGCAAGGTCGATGCGCTGAAGGTGGTGCAGGAGCGCGTCGAGGACGAGGAGTTCGGACGTGGTGGAGGGATGACGATGTGGCTCTCCGACGACGAGGCGCGAGTTCCCTACCGCATCGAGTTCGATCTTCCCTTCGGAAGGCTCGTCGCGGAGCTGGTGCCCGAGCCCGATGGTGAGCCGACCTCTGTGCGGGCCTCCCCCCAGACCCGCCACTGAGCTTGCCGGGCCCGCGAGTCGAAGCGAGACCCCACTCGCCACTCGCCCTGTAACGGGACGGTGATAACGTCCCGGCCAGATGCTCGGTCGAGTTGACTCAGTCGTCCTTGCTCTCGGTGCCGTCCTCTGCGCGCTGTCGAGCCCGCTGCCGGTTCGCGCTCAGGAGCCGGATGTCGCTCCCGAGTCCTCCGAGGCGCCCGACGCCTCCGAGACCGACGCCGAGCAGGCCGACGACCCCAGAGTCCATCCGAGCGACGACGATCTCGAGTTCTTCCCCGACGAGCAGCACAACGTCTCCGACCGGGAGCTGCGCGAGGAAGGGTTCGATCCCTGCGCCCTCAACGAAGAGGGCAACTGGATCGACTGGCTCAACCGCAAGGTGACCAAGAGCGTCTGCGGCTCGGCACGCTGGTTCGACAGCTTCTTCGCCACCGAGAACGAGTTCGACAGCCGCGACTCGACCTTCGGCAGGCTCGGGGTCGGAGCTTTCTGGGATGAGGACGACGGAGTCGATCCCGAGTTTCGTTTTCGAGGCAAGTGGAATCTCCCCAATCTCGAGAACCGTGTCCAGGTCGTCGCCGGACGGGGGAGCCTCGACGAGGTGCTCGACGGCGAGGACACGAGCTCGCCGGCCGAGGAGTTCTTCGACGAGGAGAGCGAGTGGCTCGTCGGCTTCAAGTACAACGTCCAATTCGGCAACAAGGCGCGTCTGTCGCCTTCGGTCGGGGCGAGCTGGTCGAGTGGTCTCGACCCCTACGTACGCCTTCGCTACCTGTACCAGCTGCCGTTCAACGAGAATCGCACCCAGTTCCGCCTCAAGATCACTCCGCAGTGGCAGGAGAGCAAAGGTGCCGGGTACACCTTCCGGCCGACGATCGACCACACCCTGAGCGATCGGCTGCTGCTGCGCTTCGACGTCTCGATCAAGGATTTCGAGGAGCGCTTCGAGGGGTTCAGCTACGGGACCTATCTGAACCTCTTCCAGAAGCTCAGCAGACGGAATGCACTGCGTTGGAAGGTCGGCCTGGTCAGCCAGTCGAAGCTCGAGCACCAGCCGCAGGACATCGGCGGCTCGATCGCCTGGCGCACGACCGTCTACAAGGAGATCTTCATCCTCGAATCGACCGTGGGGACGACCTTTCGACGGCGTCCCGGCGAGCCCGAGCGGGAGGCGGAGCTGATCCTCGGGCTGGTCGCGGAGCTGAAGTTCGGGCGCTAGCGGCGGTCGGTATACTGCGCCGCGACCATGCGAAGACGGCTGACACCGCTGGCTCTTCTGTTGCTGGGCTGGGCCGGTCCCGCCGGCTCCCAGGAGCAGCAGATGGTCCGGCCGGGGAGGACGGAGGGCCCGACCCGGGTCGAGGTTTCGGTGGCGATCATCGAGATCACCGAGATCCGGGACGCCGAGGAGAGCTACTCCGTCGACTTCATCTTCCAGGCGCATTGGCGCGACGAGCGGCTGGCCTGGGACCAGGCGGAGGCGCCGGAAGTCGCGGTGTTGCGATACGACCTGACCGAGATCTGGCACCCGAGATTCGTGCTGATGAACGAGAAGGGGGTCGATGCCAGGATCCCCCATCACGTCGAGGTGAGCCCCGACGGAACGGTGGTTCAAGGGCAGCGCTACCAGGGCATGATGTCGACTCCGCTCGAGTTGCGTGATTTCCCGAGCGACAGCCAACGGCTACCGATCTCGGTCGTGGCGGCGACCCACTCCCCGAAGGAGGTCGAGCTGGTGGTGAGCTACGAGCACCTGCTGATGCTCGACCGGACTCCACCGGCCGGATGGACATTGGCGCTGGGCGAGCCCGAGATCGGTGTTCTCAAGCTCTCGCGTGCGGATCGCGAGATGGCGCAGGTCACCTTCTACGTGGACGCGCACAGGGAGGCGTCGTACTTCGTCTGGACGATGATGCTCCCGTTGACCCTCATCGTCTTCATGGCCTGGATGATCTTCTGGATCGATCCGAGCATTCTGCCACCCCAGGTCGGCATCGGCACGGCAGCCGTGTTCTCGATGATCGCCTACCGGGCGGCGTTGCGAATCACGCTCCCCAAGGTCTCCTATCTGACCAAAGCGGACGTCTTCATCCTCGGCTGTACCGTGATCGTCTTTCTCGCCCTCGCCCATGTCGTGGCCGCGGGCCGGTTCGCCACGACGGGTCGCGAGGAACTGGCCCAGCGTATGGATCGAATCGGTCGCTGGGTGTACGTCGCCGCGTACGTTCTGATCTTGGCAACCGCGATGCTCTGGTAGGTGAATCGAATCGATACCCGCCTTGGGCGGGAGGTCTCGGAGGAGTGACCTGATGCGACTGAGAATCCTCGTGGCGATGCTGGTGGTGCTGGTCCCGACTCTGCTTCACGCCCAATCGGAACCCACTACGCGGGAGATGAATCTGCTCGATTGGCAGGAGTTCGCCGAGCTCGTGCCGGGCCGCATCGAGACGGTTCTGATTCCGACGGGGACTCTCGAAGCTCACGGTGTGCTGCCGAACGGCTCCGACAACCTCGCTCCCGAAGCGATGGCCCGCGAGATCGCCGGTCGCCTCGACGCCCTCATCGCGCCGACGCTCAACTACGGCGTCACCGGGAGCCTCGATGGCTTTCCCGGAACCTTATCGATCGGAGAGGAGGCTTACGAGGCCTTCATCGACGACCTGCTCTCCGGGCTGGCGCGCAACGGGTTCCGCAATCTGGTCGTCCTCAACGGGCATGGCGGCCCGCAGACGGCCATCCTGCAACGCGCCGCCGAGAGGGTGGGGCGCCGCGAGAGGGTACGCACCCTGGTCGCCAACTGGTGGGCGGTGGCCAGCGATCTCACTCTCGAGGTCTTCGGGGAGGACGGCGGTCACGCCGGGAGCAACGAGTCGGCCTACGTACAGGCCGTCGTGCCTGAGCGCGTCCATCCGGAGCGGTACTCGCCCGAGATGGCCTCGGCGCGAGGCTCCGGCTGGCAGGCATATCCGTTCCCATCCTCGATCATCCTCTACCAGGAGGGGCAGGGCTATCCGGACTTCGACCCGGAGAAGGCTGCCGTTTACTACCGGAAAGTGAACGAGCGGATGGCGGAGCTCATCGCTACCACCATCCGCGCGTGGGACCGCGCCCGCTTGTTTCGCTGAGGGCCGCGGGTCAGCCGCCGGTTGCCGCTAGAATTTGTAGCCGAGCCCGAAGCGGAAGATCCACGGATCGAAGTCGATCTCGGCACTTCCCTGGCCAGCGTAGGGCGTGGCGATCGGACCCGATGTCGAGACCATGGCGTCGTGGGACGACACCAGGTACTTGATACTGCTGGTGACGAACCAGGGAGAATCGACGAACGGGATGTCGAGGCCGATGACGCCGCCCCAGGCGAAGTCACCATCATTGCTGATCGTGAACACCGGATCGTCGTCGCCCAGACGAACCTCCGAATCGGTGTAGGTGATGAACCCGATGACCGGGCCGACGTAGAGGTCGACGCCTCGGGAAGCCAGGTAGATATTGAGCGCCGCGTCGACGAGGGTGAAGCGCACGTCGTCGCTGGGGTTCGCGTCGAGGTCGTCACCGAGGATCTCGCCCGACATCTTGTCGCGCACCGTGTAGTCGACCTGGACGTCGTAGCCGGCCTGGACGCCGATCTCGAGTCCGGCGCGCTCCGAGAAGCGGTACTCGCCGGACAGGGCGAGGCCGAACGTCTCTCCGGTAGTGGTTTCGACCTGCACCAGGGGATGGCCCGTGTTGACCGAATCCGTATTCGGAATCGTCCACATGCCGTTGAGGCGGATGCTCCATCCGGTCTCGTCCTGCGCCTGTGCGGCCGGAACGGCCAACGCCAGCACGGCGAGCGCCACCAGCACAGCTTGAAATACCGATCTCCTCATGGGTTCTCTCCCTCGGTCACTTGCTCACCGGCGCGCGGTAAGCCCGGATTCAAGGTGTTTCGAGGGGAACCTACAGCGTTGCGCTGGGCACGGCAGTGACGGAGTTCCACGGTCGGTCGGTCTGGCGCTCGCGGCACTAGAATGTCAGGGTACACCCGAGCTGAAATTCCGGCACCGTGAGCGTAGAGCGTCCACACGCGGAGGCGGCCACCCGCCGCCCACAGGTTCTTGCGGGTCTTAAGGGCTTGACGACCGCGAGCCTGCCGAGTGAGGTCTTCGCCGGTTTCACGCTCGCCGCTCTCATCATCCCACTCAACATCGGCTACGCGCAGGTCGCCGGCCTGCCGGCGGCGCAGGGACTCTACGCGGCTCTCGTTCCGCTGGTGGTGTTCGCGCTGTTCACCTCCTCGCGGGAGGTGGTCGGTGGCCCGGGGCCGGCGAGCGCGGCACTGGTCGCGGCCGGGTTGACGGGCTCGATGGTCACCGGCAACAGCGTCTCGCGGACCGCGGCGATGAGCTGTGCCCGGAGCCGGACCCAGGTGCCGAGCCTGGTGGCCGCGCTGGTGGTCGGTGTCGTGCTGGCGTTCTTCACCGACCTTCTGGCGCTGGTTCCCAGCGCGGCGCTGGCCGGCATCGTCGCCAACGCGGTGGTGTCGCTGATCGCCGCCAGCGATATCCGAGCGCTCTACCGACGTCGCCGCTCCGAGTTCTGGGTCGCCATGGTCTGCCTGGTGGCGGTTCTCGTGGTCGGCCCGCTGCGCGCCGTCGCCATCGCCTTCCTGCTGTCGGTCATCGATCTGCTGTCGCGCGCCGTCAGGCCCGTCACCGCGATCCTTCAGCGGCCTCCGGGTGCGGACCACTTTGTGGCGGCGGAGGGACCGCAGAGCGGCACGGGACTGATCATCTACCGGCTCAGCTCACCCCTCCTCTTCGCCAACGCCAATGTGCTCCTGGAAGTGGTCGACCGGCTGACGGTCGGCTCACGCGCACCGGTCCGGTGGTTCGTCCTCGACGCGCGTTCGATGGTCGATATGGACTCCTCGGGGGCCGAGATGCTCCGGCAGATCATCAGCATGCTGAAGAGGCGGGGTGTGACCTTTCACGATCAGCCGGCTGCCGGAGTCGCTGGAGGCGGTGCTGGAGAGCTACGAACTGCTCGAGGAGATCGGTCGGTCCTACATCTTCGCGACCAACCGCGACGCCGCCGAGGCCTACGACCGGGCGGCCGGCTAGCCTCCCTACCAGCGCAGGCGCCGGACCTCCTCGGGGCCGAGCTGAACGTGCCGGCGTTTGGCCTGGACGAGCTGCGGGCGCCCGAACAGCTTCACGGCGAGGGCGCCGGCGACGAAGCCACCGACATGAGCCCAGAAGGCGACGCCACCTCCCTCGGCGCCGATCGTGCCGACACCGGAGATCACCTGGATGACCAGCCACTCGATGAGCAGGACCCAGGCCGGCAGAGCGAGGACCGTCACGTAGACGAACAGGAAGATGAAGGTCTGGACCCTGACGCGCGGGTACAGAACCAGGTAGGCCCCCATGACGCCGGAGATCGCTCCCGAGGCCCCGACCGTCGGCACAGCGCTCCCCGGGTCGCTCACCAGGTGCGCGGCGGCGGCCGCGAAGCCGCAGATCAGGTAGAAGGCGATGAAGCGCAGGTGCCCCATCGAGTCCTCGATGTTGTTCCCGAAGACCCAGAGGAACCACATGTTGCCGATCAGGTGGCCCCAGCCGCCATGCATGAACATCGACGTCAGCACGGTGGCCCAGCCCAGTCCACCGACCTCGCAGACCACTTCCGGTCCGAGCTCGAGGAACTCGCCGGACGGGAGGAGCCCGGTGAGATTGGCCGGGATCGATCCGTAGACGCACAGAGAGTCGACGAACCCGGCGCCGCCTCCACCCTGCACCAGCAGCCAGGCGGCTGAGTTCAGGGCGATGAAGGCGAAGGTGACGACCGGCGTCAGCTCGGTCGGGTTCTCGTCGCGGAGCGGGAACAGGGTCTAGCCCTCGCCTAGGCTCTTCGGCTGCGCTTCCAGTAGCCTAGTCCCGAGAGAAAGATGAGCGCGCCCAGGAACGCGGCGAGGAGGTCCTGCACGCTGACTGAGATCCGGGCCAATCCCAGCTCTATTCCGAACACGTTGAAGATCGATCCGCCGATGAGCGCCCCGATGAGCCCGATGGCGAGGTTCGACCACCTGCCGTAGGCGTATCTGGTCCCCTTCAGCAGCATGCCGGTCAGCGAGCCCGCGAGCGAGCCGACCAGCAACCAGGTGATGATGGCCGTCCATGAGAATGACATGGCCGGAGCATAACCCGCGGGGTCGCGACGCGAGCGGCTACTGGAGCCGCTGTTCGTCGAAGACCTCGATCGCGCGGATCTTCCAGGTGCCCGTTTCCGGGACGACCGAGACCCTCGCGTCGTAGCGGTTCTGGCGGAAGTGGCGGTGGCCGAAGTGGGTCACAGTCCCGCCCACCATCCAGACGGCGTCGGCGACGAAGCCGCGGTCCGCGCCGGCGCTGACGCCACCGATCGAGAGCACCTCGACCGCTTCGACCCGCGCGCGCGCTCCGCCACGCTCCTCGAGCTCGACGGCTCGACGGTGCTCGAGGTAGATGCTGCCGAGCGTCTCCCCGGTGACGACGAGCGCCAGGCGGTCGTAGACGGCCGATTCGGTCGGGAACTCGAACGCGCGGTAGACGTTCGGAAGCAACTGCGCCAGGATTCGCTGGGCTCCGGCCTCGTCCGGGAGGGAACCGATCGACGCCGGCAGAGGGACGGCGATCGCGCCCATCGGGGCGACGAGGCAGGCCGTGGCCAGGGCCACCCGGACGATCGCTCCGCTGAGCCCCTGCCGACTCCGCCGTCGGGCGGCCATCGCCAGGCCCAGGCCGAGGCCGAGAACGAGCAGCGACAGCGTCGGAAGCCAGGTCACCGGAGCCTCGACCTCGACGGAGGCGATCACGGGAACCGGATCCTGCGAGAGCTCGTTGACCCAGACGAGTCCCGGCGAATCTGCCGTCAGTTCCTCCGAGCGAGTGGTCTCGGGATCAGTCACCGTGGCGGGTACCGTCCCGTGCGCGCCAGACGCGGTCCAGGAGAGCGCCACAGTCGAGGGAGTCCTCGGCGTGAGGTAGACAGAGGTCATTCCGATCCATGCCTCGTCGACCGGCTCGTCGACCGCCTCGGGGCGGGGCAGAGCTCCCCGGTCGTCGAGGGTCAGAAAATCGGCGCGGACCATCGCCGCAGGGATCTCCGCGCCGTCGATCCCGATTCGGTGAAGGCCGGTCAGATAGCCGACGAGGCGCTCCTCGACGGCATCCAGCTCATCGGCGGCAACCGTGCCGCGGGGTGAGACATCCAGCTCGACGGCCAGGGCACTCAGTCGTACCAGGATCTCGTGGCGCACCTCGAAGGGTGCGACCGTCACGAAGCTCTGGATCGAAGCGTCCGGGAGAGCAGCCGTCAGGCGGCGGGACGCCGGGGCGCCGCCGCCCGCGGCGGGCATCGGGAGGTCGGGCAGCTCGAGTGCGGCGACACGGTCGACTTCGTCGTCACTCGTGACCGGAGCTCCGATCACCAGCGCCACCGCTCCGACACCCGCCGCGTAGGCGACGATGGTCTTCAGTCTGGAGGACCCGGTTGAGGGGACGAATCCTCGGGCCAACGCCATGATCGCGGCACTCAGCAGGAGGATCGCGTCCATGCCGAGCACGGCGATGGTCAGGAAGAGCAACGCCGAGCCGCGGTGGTCGGGAGGAAGGGCGATGAGGCCGGGCAGGCCGATCCCGTGGAGCAGACCTCCGCAGGCAGCCAGGGCGGCGAGCTGCCGCCGCTCACCCTCCGGACGCAGCGCCTCGCGGGCCAGTAGGACCACCGCGGTGGCGAGTCCGACCACCGCCAGCGCCGGATGGAGCGCGAAAGGGGCCCGGGAGATCACCAGCCCGACGATCTGCGCTCCGGCGAAGACCGCCGCCAGGCGGGCGGCTCCGGAGGGCCCGCCGAGGAGGAGGATGACGGCGAGAAGCGCCCAGTGGAGGCCCTGTCGGAGTGCGTGCCGGGCTCCGGCGAGCATGGCGTCACGGACTTCCCGGAAGCGGGCCCGAGCATCGCCCTGTGAGACGTCGGGGACTCGCCATGGTCCCTCCTGCGGCGCGAAGCTGTGAGCGTATCGCTCGCCCGACAGCAACTCGACCCGGAGGATCGTCGAGACGGTCGCGTTGAGGAGCGGGAAGTCGATGCCGAGCTGCTCGCCCGCGATCCCGTCGGGACAGTCGAGCACCTGGCGCAAGAACCTGGCGCCGGGTCGCTCGAGGAGCTCACGGGCTCCGACCGGCCGGCAGGAGTCCGGGAAGATCGGGGTCGGGATCGCCGTTGGGGGCAGCATTTCGGAGACCCGCCACTCGGCCACGAACCGGCCGGACTCGCTCTCGCGAACCTGGAGCGTGACCGGCGGGACGCCGTCGGCGAGGGCCGCCGGAGGAACCAGGGCCGGCGCGAGCGCGAAGGCGATCAGCGCGAGCGCACGAGCGATCCGCGCCGCCACTGTCACGATCCGGACTCTCCGTCCCCTGGTCCGACGGATTCCGGCGTCTGTTCCCGGGCCTCGACGACGATCTCGTAGCGCTCGAGCAGTTCGGCGAAGTAGGACTCGGTGATCTCGCGGCGCTTCTCGTCGACCCAGTCCTGCCGCACTCTGTCGCGAACGTCGTCGAGCTCCGGAGTCGGAAACGCCTCGAGATCGTGGACGTAGACGAGGTGCAGGCCGTAGCCGGAGCGCACCGGCCCCTGCCAGGTGCCCGGCTCGAGCTCGAAGACGGCGGCGGCGAAGTCGGAGCCGAAGAGCGCCGCGACGCGTTGAAGAGTCTTCCGCGGGTGGTAGCGCTCGAGCATGATGCGATCGCCGAGCTCGTCCACCTGCGCCGTCGCCTCGGCGCCGCGCGAACGCAGGTCGGCGAGCAGGGCGGTGGCGTCCGCTGCGGCCGCTCGGCCTCTGTGGTCGACGTCGACGAACACGTGCGTGAAAGTGACGAGCGGCTCGGGCCGGTAGGTCTCAGCCCGCTCGGCGAGCCATGCCTCGAGATTCTGGTCGGAGGGAGTCAGGCCCAGCTCGATCAGGTCGCTGGTAATGCGCTCGAGCTTCTGCACAAGCACCCGCCGCACCACCGGCTCGTCCTTGTCGAGCCCGAGGCGCAGTGCCTCGCGGTGCAGCACCCGCTCACGGATGCTGGCGTCGACCATGCCGTCGAGCTCCTCACGGCTCGGCGGGCGATTCCAGCGCGCGGTCCACTCGGCCTCCAACCGCGCCAGGTCGGTGCTCGTGATGCGGATGCTCGACTCGTCGGTGGGCCCGGATCTCTCGGCCAGCACCAGGAGCGAGCCGCCGAGCAGAGCGCCGACGACGAGGAAGTGGATGAGGGGCTGAGCCAGAAGTCCGCGCAAGGCCGCTGCCGCCGAGTCGCTAGTTCGGGAAGAAGGGTGTGAATCGGCCTCTCTGGGCCCCCGCGCGGCGCCTCACCGGTTGGCTTTTGCGTGCAGCGAGCGCCACTTCTGTCCGATCTTGTCGAGGGCCTTGTCGATCTTCTGGTGGGTCTTGTGCGGGTTCTTGCCGGGAGAGATCTCGGCCGTGCCGCTCCAGACACCGAGCTTCGTCTCGGTGTCGTAGGCGACGATGACCAACGTGCCGGTGATGTAGCTCGAGCGCATCGTGGTCGGCGTGTACCAGACACCGCCGGCATAGCCCCAGCCCGGTCCGTAGCCCACACCCCAGCCCCAGCCGGCGCCCCAGCCGACGCCGACAGGGGTCACCGCCGTGACGTCGATCCGCCCGCTCGTCTCGGTGGACATGGCGTAGCTGATCACCAGATCGGGATCGTCCTCTTTGCCGACCTGGGTGAGTCCTCCGGCGATGAGTCGCTCGACGACGCCATCGACGATCCAGCCGTCGATCTGCTCGTCCTGCGCCAGCAGCCCCTTCTTGACCGGGGAGTAGGTGAAGGTCTCGAAGGCGGCGAAGTCGACGTCGTGGTCGAAGTCGACAAATACCTTGTCGGCCGCCGCCGGTCGTGCCGTGAGGGCCATGACCAGACCGAGGAGGATCCCGACGTGCTTGGTCGCATGGATGTGTCGTCTCATGTGTCCTTCCGATCTCTTGCGTTCTGCGAAGGTCGCAGGAGTCTATCCCAGCAGGGTCCTCGGCCCTCTGCTGGTGTCGGCGCTGTGGGCAGGCCTGCCAGCGGCTGGTCGGGAGGCGTCCTGAAAGGACCCCGCGAGCGCTCCTTCCGCTATCAGCTGGCGATCACCACTTGCGGGTCGTTCGCCCGCCTCTGACGGCCCCGGTCGTAGCAGCGCGGGGATCGGTTGGTGCCGCTCATCCCCTGATTCCGCGCGCTGGTCTTTCGGGTAGGGAGGCACCCCGCCCGGGGGAGCGTCGCTACCCGAGGGGTGCCTGAGATACAACAGACGAGTGGACGAATCGTCCGCTTCAACGACGGATTTTCCGACCAGTTGAGACAACGGGGGCGGCATCGATTACGCGCCCCGGGAGACCAGAAACGATGAGACAACTGTTGGCCGTGTGCCTCTGTCTGCTCACCGTCGGCCCGCTCCTCGCCGAGGAGACCGAGGGCGCAGACGACAACAAGGCAACCAATCTGAAAGAGGCTCTCGCCGAGGGAGACGCCGCCGTCACCTTCCGGTACCGCTTCGAGTACGTCGATCAGGAGTCCTTCGAGAAGAACGCCAACGCCTCGACACTTCGTACGACACTCTCCTACCGGACACAACCGTGGGAGAACTTCAGTCTCTTCCTGGAGGCCGAGAACGTCGTCGACATCGGGACCGAGGACCAGTACAACAACGCCGGCAGAAATGGTCTGTGGAACGGAGTGACCGATCGTCCGGTGGTCGCCGATCCAGAGATCACCGAGGTCAACCAGACATACCTGCGCTGGCAGAACAGCGAGACGAACCTGACCCTCGGTCGTCAGGAGTTCAACTGGGCGGATCAGCGCTACGTCGGCGCGGTCGGCTGGCGGCAGAACCACCAGTCGTTCGATTCCTTCTCGGCCATCAACGAGTCGCTCGACATCGCCAAGTTCACCTATCTCTACATCTCGAACGTCAATCGCATCTTCGGTGACAACGACCCGATGTCGTCACACCTGCTGAGCGCCAAGTTGGACGTCGGCCTCGGCAGTCTCGATCTCTATGGCCTCTACCTCGACTACGACCGGTCGCTGGTCAAGTCTCGGGGCAGCTTCGGGCTCGAGTGGTCCGGCAAGCACGCGTTCGACAATGGATCCAAGCTGTTGTGGGAGCTCGAGTTCGCCGATCAGAGCGATGTTGCCGACAACCCGAGATCGATCAGCGCCGACTACCGGTACGTCATGCTCGGCGACGCGTTCAGCGAGAAGATCGCCGTCAAGCTGAACTGGGAGACGCTCTCCGGTAGTCCCGAGACCGGATCCTTCCAGACGCCGCTCGCCACTCTCCACAAGTGGAACGGCTGGGTGGACAAGTTCCTGGTGACCCCACCGAACGGCCTGGTCGATCTCTGGATCGACCTGAGCGGCAAGGCGGGCAAGTGGGGATGGACGGCGCGCTACCATGACTTCTCGTCGGACAACGACTCGATCGACTACGGTACCGAGTTCGACGCCCGGATCAGCTACCCGCTGCCCTGGGGACAGGTCCTGGCCCTCAAGGGGGCCTTCTACTCGGCCGACGAGTTCTCGGACGACACGAAGAAGATCTGGTTCTACACGACCTACAAGTTCTGACTCGCCGCGGCCGACCCTCGGGTCGGCCGCTCTCTTCTCCCGTAACTCGTTGTATCGAAAGGGCTTGTGCGAGACAACCCGATCCCCGTCGAGTAGTATCGGAACGCTGACAGTCGATACTCCGGAGGTGGGAAGATGGTGAGTTGGGTTCGTCGCGTAATCGGAACGGTCGTGGCTCTCGGCCTATCGGCCGGCATTGCCGTGGCGCAGGGAGCGGCGGGGTCGGAGGAGAAAGAGCCGGGTCGCTGGATGCTCTTCGTCGGTGGCTTCTTTCCCACCGCCGAGACCGAGCTCCAGACTACCGATCCCGAGATGGGCCAGTCCCCCATCGTGAGCTTCGAGGATTTCGGCGTCAAGGAGGATGCCGAGAGCCTGCGGCTGGGCCTGAGCTACAACTTCGGTCGCAGTCGACGCCACTTCATCGAGGTGTACTACCTTCAGGTCGATCGTGATGGGACGTATTCACTGGACGAGGACTTCGAATACGGGAACGTGACCTTCCCGGTGGGTGTCGATATCGCGTCTTCGGTCAAGACGGAGGACCTCGACGTCCACTACACCTATCTCGTCTCCAAGAGCGATCGCGGCGCCCTCGGCCTCTCCGCGGGCGTGCACGCCATCCGGGTCGACACGAGTGTCGGCGGAACGGTGACCATCCTCGGCGGGGCGATCCTGCAGGAACGTGTGGAGCGAGTCGACATGGCGTTCCCGCTCCCGGTCCTCGGAATTCGGGGCTACTACGACTTCTCGAACAAGCTGCGCGGGACGACCGGACTCAAGTGGCTCAAGCTCGAGGTCGGTGAGTACGAGGGCGGCTTTCTCGACTTCCATGCCCGCCTCGAGTATCTCTTCACCCCGGGTTTCTCCCTGGGCATCGGATGGTCGATCCTCGATGCGGACGTGGATCGCGAATCCAGCGAGACAGAGACGCGGTTGACCAAGGCCGGCTATCAGTACGACGGACCGGAAGTGTTCCTGCGTTTCAGGTTCTGAGGCGGCTCGCCCCGCCGCCGTGACTCGGCGGCGGTCACAGCATTTGGTCACCCCTGCGATGCGTTCCCGGGGGACGGCGGCAGCAGAGGATCGATGTGAATGCAGGCCCGGTGCAGTCGCCGCTCGGGCGTTCCGCTGACCTCGACGAAGCGCGCCCCGTGACCGATCAGGGCCTGGCGGAAGAGGCTCTGCATCTCGTCGCGTCGATGCGGGCGATCGCGCTGCTGGTCCTCGGCGATCCACGGAACGTCGACATCGGCCAGGAGATAGAGGTCGGCCATGCGATGGACGACCGCGCGCTCGACCCAGCGGGGGGAGCTACCGAAGTAGTGACGGCTGTAGACGAGGGTGCTCAGCAGGTCGGTGTCGTGAATCAGCAGTGGCGGATGGCGCTCGATGAGCTCGTCCTCGAGCGCCATCTGACCCCGAGCGATCGCTTCGACGTCACCTTCCGTCGGGGCGCGTGCCTCTTCCTCGACGAACCGTCGAGCGAACTCGCCCGACCAGGGAGCACGGTAGTGCTCGGCCAGCGCCGCGGCCAGCGTCGTCTTGCCGGTGCATTCGGAGCCCGTCACCGCGATACGGATCACGCGACCTCCCGCATCGACCTGCGCCACTCCACGAAGCCGAGACCGGCCAGATAGAGGAATACCACGTAGAGCGCCGCCGTGGGATAGAGCTTCTTGTAGACGAACATGCCGACGTAGAAGATGTCGACCGCGAGCCAGACCAGCCAGGATTCGAGGAGCTTCCTCGTCTGCATCCACTGGGCGGCGATGCTGAAGGTGGTCAGTGCCGAATCCATGAAGGGAAGCGACGCGTCGGTGAACCGGTGAAGGGTCTGTCCGAGAGCAACGGCAGCCAGGAGGGCCGCGGCCCCGAGAGAAACGAGCAGACGGGGTGAGGCGCGCGACACATTGAGCTCGGTGCGGTCCTCACCGCCGTGCAGCCAGGCCCACCACCCGTAGGCCGCGAGCACGAAGTACAGTCCCTGGAGGCCCATGTCGGCATACAGACGGGCGTCCCGGAACACCAGGGCGTAGAGGGTCACGCTCACCATCCCGAGCGGCCAGCACCAGACGACCTGGCGTGTCGTGAGATAGACGGCCGCGAGCGTAGCGGCGACGGCGACGATCTCGAGCCAGCTCAGAGGTCGATCTCCAGCGAGACGATGGCGTTGCGTGTCGCAAGGGGGTAGAAGTAGCGGATCCCGTCGAGACTGCGGGCGCCGGCGCTGTCCTCGAGCAGGAACTGGTAGCTGTAGCCGCTGCCGAACTGCTCCGTGCTGTCGAGCGCGTTGTTGATGAAGAGGGTCAGCCGCGGCCGGCCGGTCTCCCACCATCCGGACAGGTCAACCGAAGCGCGCAGGTCGAGACTGGTGAACGACGGGAGGCGGAAGGCATCGAGGCCCGTGTTGTCGAGGTGCGCCTCCGAGACATATCGACCGATCGCCGCCAGGCTCCAAGCTCCCGGTCGCCATTCGGCCCCGAGGTTGAGCACCGTCTCCGGGGAGAGCAGGGCCGGAACGTCGCGGTAGGTGACGGGCTCGCTACCGATCCAGGTCCCGCTCGCGTCGAAGGCGTCGTAGAACTGCGTCCATTCCTCGATCCGGTTGCGGCTGTAGTTGGCGGTATGGACGATCGTCCAGCCGGGTGCCACCGCCCATCGCAGGTCGATCTCGAGACCACGGCGGTAGGACTCGTCGACATTGCGGCGCAGGGGCAGCCCGACCTCGGAGAGCTCTCCGGTGAGAGCGATCTCGTTGGTGAACTCCATCAGATAGAGGTTGGCCTGGAGCGCCAGCCCCGCGGTGTTCACGTTGACGCCGAGCTCGAGGTCGACGACCTCCTCCGGGAGGACCGCCCCGAGGTCGTGCGGCACCGAGGCGTCGTCTTCTCCGAGGAGCATGTCGAGTCGCGAGGGCTCTCGCTGCGCTCGCCCGAGCGAGCCGTAGAGGCTCAGGGTCGGGGAGGTGTGCCATCGCACGCCGACACGCGGATCGACGAAGCTCCAGTCGACCGGGCTCAGATCGACGCCGCCCCGATAGGAGAACTCGGCCCACCGTCCCTGCAGGTCGCCGAAGAGGATCCAGTCGCCGAGTCGGTACTCGGCCTTGGCGAAGGCGTTGGCGGTCTCCTTGAAGCCGGTGTTGAGATAGATGCGCTCGCCGTCTATGTGCAGCGTATGGTCGCCGCTGAAGTCGTTGTAGTGGATGCCGAAGGTCGTCGAGAGCCGCTCGGAGGCCGTCCCGAAGGTGATCATCGAGCCGACGAACGACTGGTCGATGCCGAACTGCAGCAGATCGTTCTGTGTCACCGGGTCGTCCCATAGGCGGAACCACCCCGCGGCACCGTTGTAGTAGAGCGATGCGGTCACGAGCGAGCTCGAGCCGACGGCGAGGGTGTATTTGAGCTGTGCGAAGTCCTGCCCGAAGTCGTCCCGCTCCTCTTCGTCGAGGGGATTGAAGGTCCGCTCCTGACGCAGGACCTCCGGCTCGACCGCGAGCCAGGCGAGCTGGGTTTCGACGTTCCCCGAGAAGGTCACCAGCTTGAGCGATGAGCGCTCGCCCTGCCAGCCGACATCGAGAAAGCTCGTGAGGTGGTCGGTGCCCGAGTTGTCCCGGTAGCCGTCGGTCTGGGCGAGCGAGATCCGGCCGCCGACCGACAGGCCGCTGGCGAGCACGCCCGACTCGTAGGCGAGCGAGGCGCGCATGGTGTCGTAGGAGCCGAGCACGAGTCGCAGGTCCCCCCCGGCCTTCTCGGCGGCGGGCCGGCTGGCGAAGTTGATCGAGCCGCCGTAGGAGGGCGCGCCGACCGACGAGGTGCCGACGCCGCGCTGGATCTGGACCGAGTCGACGGTGGAGAGGAAGTCGGAGAAGTTGTTGAAGAAGAGGGCGTGCTCGGCCGGGTCGTTGAGCGGCGCGCCGTCGAAGGTCATGTTGATACGGGTCTGCTGGATCCCCCGCAGGCTCAGATACGAGTAGTTGGAGCCGATGCCGGAGTCCGAGTACCAGGTGAGCGAGGGCGTGTACTGGAGCAGCTGTGGCGTGTCCTGGCCGAAGCTCAACGCCTCGATCTGCTCGCGGTCGATATCGGTCTTGGTAACGGGCACCTCGCTGCCGGCCCGGATGCCGACGACGGTGATGGCGTCTTCGAAGGGCCCCTCCTGGGGGTTATCGGCGGCCTCCGCGGACTCGTCCTCGCCGCTGGTGGCCTCTTCGCGGTCGCCGCCGAGACTCGGCGCGGCCAGGAACACGATGATGGTGCAGGTGACCCAGAATGCTCGACTCGATCTCATCCCTTTCCTCCCGCCCGGCGGTGCGCTCGGATCGAGATGGTCACCCTGCCGTGAGGAGGGGATCGATTGCCGTTCCCTACGCCGGTATGACCCGGATCAGGTTCGAGGGTATGAATCTCAGGCCGAGCGGCCACCCCTAGGCGAACGTCTTGTCAGGCGTAGTCTCTCCGCTGGCTCGGCGGGGGTCAAGACGTGCGCGAGAGAGGAAGGGGTTCGGCTCGGACGGTATGCTCGGTGAATCGATCCAGCAAGTCCGAAGCGCCCCGTCGGGGCCGCGAGGCGAGGAGAGTCATGTCCGTCGACCGTCGAGAGTTTCTGTTGAGCGCCGCCGCGCTGGCGGCCGTCAGTCATGCGGCGCCCGCCGGGGCCGCGGCTCGGAAGGGGCCGCCGCCGGCCGACCTCCTGGGGTCCGGCCTTCGTTCCGACTTTCCCCGCGTCGACTCGCCGCTCTACCTCAACTCGGCGGCAAAGCACCCGCTGGGCCTACCGATGCTCCGGGCCATGGAGCGACATCTGCACCACGAGGTCTACGGGGCGGGCGAAGACCGCGCCTTCTTCGGTCGCGAGGACCAACAGGCCCTCAAGGAGGAGTTCGGCGCGCTGATCAACGCCGGGGCCGATGAGGTGGCCTTCGTCCAGAGCACGTCGGACGGCGAGAACATCGTCGTCGCCGGCATGGATCTGGCGCGGCGGGGCGGCAACGTGGTCATCGACGATCTCCATTTCACCACCTCCTTCCTGATGTACAAGATGCTCGAGACGCAGGGCCTGGAGCTCCGGATCGTGCCGAGCAGAGGCGGCAGGGTCACGCCCGAGGACTACGAACGCGCCATCGATTCGAAGACCCGCCTGGTGTCGATGGCTCTGGTTTCGAACATCAACGGGTACCTGCACGACGCGGCGGGGATCAGCGACATCGCCCACGCCCATGGCGCCTACGTCTACGCGGACATGATTCAGGCCGTCGGTGCCGTGCCGCTCGATATGAGGGCGCTCGGGATCGACTTCGCGGCCGCCTCGGTCTACAAGTGGCTGATGGCCGAACGCGGCTTCGGGCTTCTCTTCGTCAGAAGGGAGCTGCAGGGGGACGTCGTAGCGACGACGCGCTGGGGACACCGGCAGGTGAAGAACTTCGATCGCCTGAACATGACCTGGGAAGCGCTTCCGGGGGCGGCGCGCTACGAGACAGGGAACATCGCCGAGCCCCTGGCCGCCGCGACGCTCGCTGGCGTGCGGTACGTGCAGGGTATCGGCGTCGAGGCGATCGGCGCCCACGCGGCACGCCTGACCGCCAGGCTGCAGGGGGCGCTTCCCCGGCTGGGCTACGCTTCGCTGACACCGTCCGAGACGCCGACGCCGATCGTCGCGTTTTCCGTGCCGGACGTCGACGAGACACTGCGGCGTCTCGAGGAGGCCGACATCCTGGTGACCGTCGCGCGTCCGGAGGGCCGTATGCGAGTCTCGGTCTCGGTATTCAACACAGACGCCGACATCGACCGATTGGTCGAGGCCCTGGCGTGACCATCCCCGCCGATCGATGAGTCAGAATCCGACCTCCATGCCGAGTTCCACCTCGCCACCGTGGTACAGGGGCCCTTCGTTCCTGATGTTCTGGGTCCTGATGGCCGTCTACCTGGCGAGCTCCCTCCCTTCGCCCGACGCCGGGTCACGGGTGATCAACATCCTCGCCATCTGCGCGGTCTCCTTCGGTCTGCGCGCGGTGACGCGGAGTCGGCGCGTTCTCTGGTCGGGACTCGGGGCGACGGCCTTCTACGTCGCCCTGATGGAGGTGCTCCATCTGGTGGGCGTCGCCACCGACTATCGCTTGGATACGGTCTTCGTCCTGGTGGTCTTCGCCTTCATGCTCGGCGTGATGGGGGTCGTGACCATGAGGCGCGAGAGAGTGACGGCCGACAAGATCTTCGCCGCGGCGTGCGTCTTCATGCTCATGGGGATCTTCTTCGGCCTGCTCTTCGTCCTCATCGAGCAGATGGCCCCCGGGTCGTTCACGCTCTCGGAGCGGGACATGGAGTCCCTGGGGAACAGCCTGGTGCACTACAGCTTCACCACGCTGACGACCGTCGGCTACGGAAGCATCTCGCCGCTGTCGGCGCCGGCGCGCTCGCTCTCCGACATCGAAGCGGTGATCGCCCAGCTCTACCTGGCGATCGTCCTGGCCCGCCTCGTCTCGCTCCAGATGACCAGCGGCGTCCTCGAGCGGAGAGACTGAGGCGCTCGACCTTCCCCTGAGCGGACGGGCTGGGGCGCCGCAGAGGCTCCGCGGCTAGACAGTCCCCGCAGAGCTCGAGCAGAGCGTCGCGGCGAGCCAGGAGAGCGTCGATCTGGGCTTCGCTCAGCAGATCGCCGAGTGTCTTTCGAAGCGGCGCCTTCGCCAGCTGGTGCATCTTGAGCTCGAAGTGGTCGTTGATCGAGCACTCCGAGACATCGAGAACGTCCTTGGCACCGAAGACGATGCCCTCGACGTGCGACGTCAGCGAGAAGGATTTGGTGTTGTCCATCCCGAGGACACGCTTCTCCTTCGGCAGGATCATGCGACCCGCCTTGTGGCGGTCCTCGAGCCGGGCGCCGATCAGTGCACTGAAGATCCGTCCCTCGATCCGGTCCAGGTCGAGAATCGCGGCTGGAGCAGGCGCACCGAGTAGCCGAACACCCGCACCATGTCGATCACCGCCTGACGGGTCGGGTAGCTGACGATCTCGTAGTCGATGCCGGAGCGGGGATCGGCGAGATCCTCGCGCTTCAGACGCAGCAGCGAGCCCGGGAATCCCACTAGGGTCGTGTCGACGACGAGGATGTCGGAGTTGATGCGGCTGATCCACTCGAACAGCTCCATCGGCTTGCTGACGTGATAGAGCAGTCCGAGGCAGAGCACGATGTCGAACGGCCCCTCGTCGGAGAGGTCGAGGTCGAAGATGTCGGCCAACCGGAACTCGTACCGGTGGCGCGGCACGCCGTTGACCTCGAAGACCAGCTCCGCCTGGTCGACATGCATCTGACGGCCATCGACGCCGAGCACGTGCTCGCATCCGGCCTCGATCGCCGCGAGAGACCAGAATCCGGCGTTGCAGCCGAGATCGAGCACCCGCTTACCCGAGAGATCACCGCCGAGCCCTCGCACCAGCGGGTCGAAGAAATAGGCCTTGCGCGCCGCGTGGCGGGCCGGATAGCGGTCGTCGACGATCGGGGTGACGACGCCGTCGAGGTCGAACCGGTAGTGCCAGGCGGGGAAGGACTCCACCCGCTTGGCGATCTCCTCTCGTGACAGGGTCATGCCGACCTCAGAAGCTCCACAGCTTGGGGATGAAGATGACCGAGAGGATCCAGAAGAGGATCGACAGCGGAACCCCGGTGCGCAGGAAGTCGGTGTACTTGTACCCACCGGGGTTGTAGATCATCGTGTTCGTCTGGTAGCCGACCGGGGTGGAGAAGCCGGTCGACGCGGCAAACGTGATGGCCATGAGGAAGGGGCGGGGATCGACACCGATCTGCTGCGCCGTCGAGATGGCGATGGGAGCCAGCAGTACGGCGGCGGCGTTGTTGCTCATCGTATCGGTCATGACCGAGGTCATCAGGTAGACCACGGCGAGGACCGCCACCGGCCCCATGTCGCCCACCGCCCCCACCGCCTTGCCGGCGATGACTCCGGCGGCGCCGCTGTTCTGCATCGCCAGGCCGAGCGGCAGGATTCCGGCGAGGAGAAAGATGACCTGCCAGTTGATCGCGTGGTACGCCTCGTCGAGGCGCAGGACCCGCGTCAGCACCATCGCCAGACATCCGAGCAGCGAGGTGATGAGGATCGGCAGCACGTCGAATGCGGCAAGGCCGACCACCGCGGCGAGGATGCCGAGCACCAGGGGCGCCTTGTGCTTCAGCGCGATCCCCGGGACCTCGTCGAGGACGATGAAGTTGGGATCCGTGCGCAGCGTCGCTATCTGCGCCTCGTGCGCCTGGATGAGCAGGGCATCGCCGAGGCCGAACTTCACGGAGTTGAGCTTCTCCTGGATGGTCTCACCGCGTCGCTGAATGGCTAGCACCAGCGCCTTGTAGCGATTGCGGAAATCGATCTCCTTCAGGTTCAGGCCGATGAGCCCGGAGCCGGGGGCGACGAGTGCCTGAACCAGTCGCAGGTCCTCCGTCTGCAGCGTCTCGTCGCGCAGCTTGAACTCGACGTTGAGCTCGAGCCGGGCCGAGTCGCGCAGGCGCATCAACTCGCGGATCTTGCCTCGCACGAGCAGCACGTCGCCCGCGTTGAGCGCCCGCCTGAGCGGCGCCCAGACGGTTTCCGTGATGTGGAGGAGCTTCAGCACGGTTACGTCGTGCTCTTCGCCGAGCCGGCTCTCGAGGACCGACTTGCCCACCAGAGGCGAGGTCTCGGTGACGCGCATCTCGGTGATGTACTCACCCAGCTGGTAGGTGACCGCGAGCTCCTGTGCCTGTCGCTCCGGTAGCAGCCACTTGCCGAAGATGAAGAAGAAGAGCACGCCGGCGACGAAGAGGATCAGGCCCATGCGGCTGAACTCGAACATGCTGAAGGCGCCGTAGCCGGCCTGGTCGGAGATCGAGCTCACCAGCAGGTTGGTCGATGTGCCGACGAGGGTGCACACGCCACCGAACTGCGAGGCGTAGGAGAGCGGAATGAGCAGTCGCGAGGCAGCGATCTTCCTGCGGTTGGCGACGATCATCACCAGCGGGATGAAGACGGCGACGGCGGCCGTGTTGTTGACGAAGGCCGAGATCACCGTGATCGTTCCCATGATCACGACCAGGGCCGAGAAGTAGCTTCTGCCGAAGCGCACCATCAGGCGCCCGATGGCGGCGGTGGCGCCGGTTTTCTGCAGACCGGCGCTGAGAACGAACATCGCCGCCACCGTGACGGTCGCCGGATTGCTGAACCCGGAGAGCCCTTCGGCCGGCGTCACCAGGCGGAAAGCGAGCAGCGTCCCAAGCACCAGCAGGGCGACGAAGTCGATCGGGTACTTCTCGGAGACGAAAAGGACTACGGCTCCGACGAGGATTCCGAGGACCAGCAGGGCATCGAGAGTCATGAGACAGGTCGCATTATCCACCAGCTTTGCGAGTCGCGGGCAGAAAGTCGCGACAAGGTAACATCGCTCCCCGTGCGCCTGTCTCGTCGGCACCTGACGGCCGCTGCCCTGCTCCCGGCTCTTTCGCTCGGGCTCCCGGGCTGCCGGGCCAAGTCTTCCGCGAGCGCCTATCTGACGGTGACGCCCGACTTCGTCGGCGCCGATACTTGCGCCGGCTGCCACGAACAGGCCTTCGAGGCCTGGACCGGTTCACATCACGATCTGGCGATGGACGAAGCGACTCCCGAGACGGTACTCGGCGACTTCGACGACGCGACCTTCGAGCATCAGGGCGTCGTCACGACCTTCTCGCGCCGGGGCGACGAATACTGGGTCCGAACCGATGGGCCGGACGGCGAGCTCGAGGACTATCGAATCGACTACGTCTTCGGGGTCGATCCGCTGCAACAGTATCTGGTGGCCTTTCCCGGCGGCCGCTACCAGATGTTGCTGGTCGCCTGGGATTCCAGGCCGGTCGAGGAGAACGGACAACGCTGGTTCTTTCTCTATCCCGGCGAGGCCATCGGCCCCGGCGACCCCTTGCACTGGACCGGGATCAACCAGAACTGGAACTACATGTGCGCGGAGTGTCACTCGACCGATCTGCGCAAGGGCTACGACCCGACGGCGCAAGGCTACGAGACGACCTGGGCCGAGATCGATGTCGCTTGCGAGGCCTGTCACGGACCGGGGTCGCGTCACGCGGCCTGGGCCAGGGAGGTCGAGGCCCTGGGGGTGGACGAACGCGCTGAGGCCGAAGATGACATGGGGCTGGTCGTCCGGCTGGCGGACAGCGACAATCCCGCCTGGCCCTTCGACGAGGCGGGAGTCGCCAGGCGAGTACCGGTCCGCTCGTCCGACGTCCAGGTCGAGACCTGCGGCCGTTGCCACTCGCGGCGCGGGGTCGTCGCGGACTCGTACACTTTCGGACGGCCTCTGCTCGACACCCATCGCGTGTCGCTGCTCGAGGAGAGCCTCTACCACCCCGACGGCCAAATCCTCGAAGAGGTCTATGTCTACGGGTCCTTCCTGCAGAGTCGCATGCACGCGGAGGGCGTGACCTGCAGCGACTGTCACGACCCCCACTCGCTGGAGCTGTGGAACGAGGGCAATGCCGCCTGCGCCAAGTGCCATCTGTCCGCCAAGTACGACACGATGGACCACCATCGCCACGAGATGGGTACGCCCGCCGCCGAGTGCGTCCGCTGTCACATGCGCAGCGAGAACTTCATGGTCGTCGACCCGAGGCACGACCACAGCTTCCGCGTCCCGCGTCCGGATCTCTCGCTGGAGCTCGGTACGCCGAATGCCTGTACCGACTGCCACCGTGAGACGTCGCCCGAGTGGTCCGCGGATCGCTTCAGGGAGTGGTATCCGGAGCGGGCCGCGATGCCGCACTACGGGCGCGCCCTTCAGGCCGGACGGCGGGCCGAGCCGGAGGCCGGCGCCGCCCTGACGGCCCTGATCTCCGACGGGACCCAGCCGGGAATCGTCAGAGGAACGGCGATCCAGCTTCTCGGCGGCCGACTCGACGCCGCGGCGATGGCCGCGTTGGGTGGGGCGGTGAACGATCCGAACCCACTGGTGCGAATGGCGGTCGCGGCACGTCTGCAGGAGATGGACCCCGATACGGCTCTACGAATGGGGCGCGCGCTCTTGGAGGACCCGATCCTCTCGGTTCGTGCGGCGGCGGCTAACAGCTTGATGGAGATTCCCGCCGAGCTGGTGAGCCCGGCGGACGCGGTCCTCGTCGCCGGGGCGATCGAGGACCTGCGTGCGACGCAGCTGGTCAATGCCGATCGGCCCGAAGCGAGGATGGTGCTAGGCGCTCTCCATGCCCGCTCCGGGGACATCGAGGCGGCTCGCGCCGAGTACGAGATGGCGCTCGAGATGGCGCCGTGGTCGGTTCCGGTGCGAGTCAACCTGGCCGACCTCCACCGCCAGGCCGGACGCGAGAACGAGGCGGAGCGTCTGCTGCGCGAGGCGGCGCGAATGGCGCCCGAGGACGCCGACGTTCGTCACGCGCTTGGCCTCGCCCTGGTCCGCCAGTCGCGGGTCGAGGAGGCGCTCGTGGAGCTCGAGCTCGCGTCGGAGCTGGCTCCCGAGAGCCTGCGCTACGGATACGTCCATGCGGTCGCCGCGCACTCGACCGGTCGTATCCCTCGGGCGATTCGGGTTCTCGAGTCGCTTCACGAGCGGTGGCCGAGCAATCCGGAGGTCCTGGTGGCGCTGGCCAACTACTACGCTCAGATGGGTGGCTTTGCCGAGGCCGAGGGATGGGCCCTGAAGTTGGTCGAGCTCCTGCCTCAGGACGAGCAGGCGAAGGCCCTGCTCTCACAGATTCGTACCCGGCTCGACTGAGCGCTGAATCGACCCGCGGCGCTTCGGAGTAGACTAGGCGCCACGTCCGAATCAGGAGCGACCAAGGCCGCGGCGTGGAGGGGCCCGCCACGGCACCGCGAATCGAGCAGTACCAGACCAAGGAGGGGACATGAACAAGTACCTGACCGAGCTCGTCGGCACCTACTTCCTCGTGTTGACCATCGGCTGCACAGTGATCCCGGGCATTTCCGGCGTGATTCCGCCATTGGCGATCGGTGCGGTGCTGATGGTGATGGTCTACGCCGGCGGCCACATATCCGGCGCTCACTACAACCCCGCGGTTACGGTCGGTGTCTGCATGCGGGGGGCCATCGAAGCGAAAGAGGTCGTCCCCTACTGGGTCTCACAGATCGTCGGAGCGGCCCTCGCGGCGATGACGGTGGGATACCTCCGTGGTGCACCGGAGGCCGCTCCGGTACCGCCTGCGGCCGGCCTCGCCCTGGTGGCCGAGTTCCTCTTCACCTTTGCGCTCGTCTGGGTGGTCCTCAACGTGGCGACGTCGAAGGACCACGAGGGCAACTCCTTCTACGGCCTGGCGATCGGTCTGACGGTGATGGCCGGCGCTTTCGCCGTCGGCGACATCTCCGGTGGCGCCTTCAACCCGGCGGTGGCGATCGGCGTGTCGATCATGGGCCTGTCGGCCTGGTCGGCGCTGTGGATCTTCCTGGTGGCCAACATCGCCGGCGCCGTGGCTGCGGCCCTGATCTTCAAGATCGCCAGCACAAACGACGGCTAGGGCGATATCCTTCGCTCCTGCTCGGAGCATCGGGTCCGATCAACGGGCTGGGCGGGTGGCTTCGAGGACAAGGGAGGCGGAGATGAAGATCGCAAGACTGGCGACCGTTGCCGCGGTCGCGTGCATTGTGTCGACGGCTGCAACGGCCGACATCGACAAGATCAACGGGATTCTGACCAACCTCGGCGGAAGCGACGTGCGCGGCCTGACCAAGGCGGCCAAGGAGCTCGGCGACATCGATATCAGCTCGCTGGCCGACGCTGCGCTCGAGGAGGGTGGCATCGTCGACAAGCTGCGCGAGCTGGCCGGGAACACCGACCAGAAGGTGGTGAGTCGTGCCGCGGACGCGGCGATGGAGCGCCTCGGTCCCGAGTTCGGTAACCGCGTTTCCGGAGCTCTCGACGACCCGGAGATGGCGTCGAAACTGTTCGACTCGATCGGTGGTCTGGGCGACAAGGGTGCCGGAGCCATCAGCGGCCTTCTAGGTGTTGTCGGCGACAGTGCCCTCGATCCGAGCCTGCGTAGCGGTGCGATCGAGGCGCTGGGCAAGAT
The DNA here is from genome assembly GCA_965223875.1 of Candidatus Multivoradales bacterium. Taxonomy (GTDB): domain Bacteria; phylum Acidobacteriota; class Thermoanaerobaculia; order Multivoradales; family JAHEKO01; genus CBDCXS01. The sequence goes on from OZ245024.1 coordinate 3,621,013, forward strand.
CGGCAGCGCCGGCGAGGGCGGATCGGTCGAGAAGGCTCTCGAGCAGGCCGCGGGCGATTCCGACGCGGGAGTCGCCGAGTCGGCCAGGACGGCCCTCGCCAAGCTCGGCGGCTGAATCACTTCGTCCGTGCGGTCAGGTGGCCGGCGGGCGGGCCGGCCGCCGGCCGATGGCGCCTGGCGGCTGCTGCGAAGTCAGTCGGCGCGTGGTGACTCGCGCAGGCCGGCGAGTCGTTGAACCCACTCGGGGGTCGTCGGCTCGCCGGCGAAGATCGATCGGTCGACGCCTCGCGTCAGTGCCCAGCGATGGAGCCAGGTGATGCCGCCCGACCCCACGTAGGTGTCCGGGCTCTCGAAAGCCGGGTCCGAGAGTGCCGTGTCGAGATCGACGAAGCGGTAGCCTCGCCGCTCGAGCCCGGCGATCAGCTCCGGCAGGTGGCGCGCGTTGATGGCGTTGGCGTGGAGCAGGAGCACCTGCGGGATCTCGCGTTCGAACAGGGCGCGGCTCTGGCCCTCGTAGTAGGTGGTGATGGCGAGCATGTACTCGACGTAGCTCGTCCCGAGGCGCCCGGCGAGCTCCGCGTCGCCACGGTCGAGCGCTTCGTCGTAGGCCCTGGCGTAGATCCACTCCGAGTTGTCGATCGTCACCGGGGCCACCCTGTAGCCCTGCTCGGCGAGGAATCGGTCGACAGCCCGGCGCGTCTCCAGGTCGGTACCGGTGTGCAAGAAGGGATGGCGGAAGTAGCGCGGCGCCTCGCCGCGCACGGCCATCAGCCGGCGCGTCACCCGGTCACCACGCTCGACGTCGGCGAGGAACTCCGGCAGCTCGACTCGATGGAGGTCGGGGTGTGAGTAGGAGTGGTTGCCGAGCTCGAGTCCTGCCGCGAGCCACCCGTCGAGCATCGCGGTGCGTCCCTCGTCGGTCCTCCCGTCGATCTCCAGCTTGTTCTCGTTGACGAAGCCGATGGCGGGGATCTTCCGCTCGGACAGCAGCGCCACCAGACGTTCGTTGATCTCGGAGATGCGCGCTTCGGGCAGGCCCTGGGCGCGCTGCGCCGGGAGGTCGTCGAAGGTGAGGACCATCGTCCTGGCCGGAGCTTCGGACGGTGAGGAGAGCCACACCGACGCGGCGAGCAGCAGGGTCAGCGAGGTCATGTTTCGAGACTAGCACCGCAGTAGAATGCCGCGTCTCTAGCCGGCGTTGTGAATCAGGAGGCTGGTGCATCGTGCAGGCCAGACCCGGGAGGTGCGGATGTCAGAAGCGAGAGAGAAGATTCTGGAGCTCAAGGCGCGCATGGGCCGTTCGATCATCGGCCAGGACGAGGTGGTCGAGCGCATTCTGCTCGGACTGCTGGCCAACGGCAATCTGTTGATCGAAGGCCTGCCGGGCCTGGCGAAGACGCGGGCGATCAAGAGCCTCGCCAGCAACCTAGAAGCCGGGATGAGCCGTATCCAGTTCACTCCGGATCTGCTGCCGTCCGATGTCACCGGAACCGAGGCCTACTACAGCTCCGCGGGGCAGGCCGAGTTCCGTTTCGAGCCCGGGCCGATCTTCAACAACCTGGTGCTCGCCGATGAGATCAACCGCGCTCCGGCCAAGGTCCAGGCGGCGCTGCTCGAGGCGATGGAGGAGCGTCAGGTCACCGTCGCCGGCAAGACCCACGAGCTGCCCGACATGTTCATGGTGATGGCGACACAGAATCCGATCGAGCAGGAGGGCACCTACCCGCTTCCGGAAGCCCAGATGGACCGCTTCCTGATGAAGGTGCTGATCGACTACCCGGACGAGGGGTCGGAGGTCGAGATCGTCCGTCTGGTGCGGCGGGAGGAACGGCCGAGCGAGAGCGGCGACGGCGACTCCGCCGGCTCGGCCGCGTCACCCGGGGGAGGCGTGCCGCAGAGTGCCGTCTTCGAGGCGCGGCGAGAGGTTTTCGCGCTCCACATCGCGGAGGCGGTCGAGCGCTACATCGTCGACCTGGTGTTCGCCAGCCGCTATCCGGAGCGCTACTCCGAAGACCTGGCTCGCTGGATCGAGGTGGGCGCGAGCCCGCGGGGCTCGTTGGCACTCGATCGCGCCGCGCGCGCCCACGCCTGGCTCGAGGGTCGCGACATGGTCACCCCGGACGACGTCCGCGCTATCGTCCACGATTGCCTGCGACACCGGCTGACCCTCTCCTGGGAAGCGGGCGCCGAGGGCGTTTCGGCGGACAAGGTGGTCGACGCACTGGTGGAGCAGGTGGCTGTTTGAACGCTCCGTCGCATCGACGTGCCGCGTCTCCCGGCGTCTACGTCGAGCTCTCGGAGCTCGCCGTACTCGAGCACAAGGCGAGCGGGTTCTCCTTCCTGCCCCGGCAACCGGTTCACAGTCTGCTCTCCGGCCGCCACGCCTCGCGGATCCGCGGCAGGGGGCTCGACTTCGAGGAGATCCGGACCTATCTGCCGGGCGACGATCCCCGGACGATCGACTGGAAGATCACCCAGCGGACCGGAGAGCCCCACGTGCGGGTCTACACCGAGGAGCGGGACCGTCCGGCGATCCTGGTCGTCGATCAGCGACTCAACATGTTTTTCGGGACACGGCGCGCGATGAAGTCGCACGTCGCGGCCGAGCTCGCGGCGCTGGCCGCGTGGAGGATCTTCTCGGCCGGCGATCGCGTCGGCGCTCTCGTCTTCAACGACGAGCGCCTCGAGCATGTGAGGCCCCATCGTAGTCGGCGGCGCGTCGTCGAGATCCTGTCGCGAGTGGTCGAGATGAACCAGGAGCTTCGAGTCGACTCCGCCGTCGTCCCGGATCCGGGCATGCTCAACCAGGTTCTGACGAAAGTCGAGCGGCTCGCCAGGCACGACCAACTGGTCTGTGTCATCAGCGACTTTCACGGGGCGGATGAGGAGACTCGCCGGCGGCTGACGCGGCTGGCGGCGCACAACGACGTCCTCGCGGCGCTCCTCTACGACCCTTCGAAGACCGATCTTCCGGATCAGCGGCGGCTCGTGGTGACCGACGGCAGGCTCCAGCTGGAGCTGGACGGATCGGTGTCGACCCGGCACGAGATCGGCGAGTACTTCGCGGCCGACCTGAAGCGGACCAGGGACGACCTCGAGCGGGTCGGGATTCCAGTGCTCCCGATCGACACCCTCGAGGATCCGGCGGCCCAGGTGAGGAGGATCCTGGGACAAAGGTGATGCCTTCGACCGTCGAGCCCGTCGTCCTGCCGGAAGGCGTCGGAAACCCCGATCTCGATCGCCTGCGCGAGATCGTGCCGCCCGAGGCCGTCGCCTGGACACCGCAGACCGCCGGCTGGTACGTGCTCGCGGCGGCGATGGCGGCCCTGCTCGTCTGGGCGGTGGCGCGGTTGCACCGGCGCTGGGTGGCGAACCGGTTCCGGCGTCAGGCTCTTGCGGAGTTGGGCGAGATCGAGCGCCGACTGGGCGAGCCCGGGACACGCGAGGCGGCGTTGCGCGCTCTGCCCGGTCTGGTCAAGCGGACGGCACTCGCCGTGGCGCCGCGGCGGGACGTGGCCTCGCTGGTGGGGGCGGATCTGCTCTCGTACCTCGATCGGGGGCTGGGAGGAGAGGAGTTCTCGAACGGTAGCGGACGCGCTCTGGCGGATCTCGCCTACTCGACCCCCGAGCGGCTGGCCGAGCTGACCGATCAGGGGACGGCCCGTCTGGTGGCACTGGTACGGCAATGGATCAGGAGGGGCGCCTAGGTGCTGATCTTCGAGTATCCATGGCTCTTCGCGCTGGCGCTGGCGCCACTGGTGGCGCGAGCTCTCCTGCCGTCCTACCGGGAGACACGCCCGGCGGTGCGATCGCCCTTCTTCGATGAGCTCGCCGAGGTGGGTCGGCTGGAGCCTTCGGAGGGTGCGGTGGTGGCTCGCCGTCGTGGAATCCAGAGATTCGTCGCACCTCTTTGTTGGTTGGCCCTGGTCGCCGCCGCGGCGAGACCGCAATGGGTGGAGGAGCCGATCACCCGGATCGAATCGGCGCGCGACCTGATGCTGGCGGTCGACCTCTCCGGGTCGATGGAGACAGCAGACTTCCTCGACCCGGACGGTGAGCGGATCGATCGTCTGAGCGCGGTCAAGTTGGTTCTCGATGACTTCGTCGAGCGCCGCGAGACCGATCGACTCGGTCTGATCGTCTTCGGCAACGCGGCGTTCCTCCAGGCGCCCTTCACCCTCGATCACGAGACGTTCGAGGCGCTGCTGGACGAGACCCGCATCGGCATGGCGGGTGTCCAGACGATGATCGGCGATGCCATCGGGTTGGCCGTCAAGCTCTTCGACGCCTCCGCGGCCGAGCAGCGGGTGGTGATTCTGCTGACCGACGGAAACGACACCGGATCGAAGGTCCCGCCGGCGAAGGGCGCCGAGATCGCCGCCGAGCACGGCATCACCATCCACACGATCGGGATCGGGGATCCTGCCGCCGCGGGTGAGTCGCCCCTCGATCGCGAGACTCTGGAGCGGATAGCCTCGACCACCGGCGGTGAGTTCTTCCTTGCCGACGACCGCGCCGAGCTCGAAGCGGTCTACGAGCGCCTGGACGAGCTCGCGCCTCTGGAGTTCGAGTCGTCGAGCTACCGACCGAAGCGAGAGCTCTTCATGTGGCCGTTGGCGGGCTTCCTGTTGCTGGCGCTGGGCTACCACCTGGCGATGGCCGGTCGCGATCTGTTCGCGAGGGGCCGCGCGGTCCCGGTCGGGGAGGGTGCCGGAGAATGAGCTTCGACCCGTCTGCCCTCCACTTCCTGCGTCCGGGGTGGTTGCTGGCGATCGTTCCCGTGCTCGTCGTCGGTGCCGTGTTGCTGCGCCGGCAGGACGTCGTCGCCCGCTGGAGCGAGGTCATCGCTCCCCATCTGCTCGAGCATCTGGTGGTGCAGCCGAGGCGCGGCTCGCGGATCCGGCCGGTACACCTTCTGATCGCCGTCGGCGTGGTCGCGAGTGTGGCGCTCGCCGGCCCGAGCTGGCGGCGTGAGGCGCCGCCCTTCACCGAGGACACGGCGCCTCTGGTTGTCGTGATGGATCTCTCCGACTCGATGCGAGTCTCCGATGTCCAGCCGTCACGCTTCGCCAGGTCGCAGCAGAAGGTACGCGACCTGCTGGAGTCGAGGGCTGGAGCGCGTACGGGACTCGTGGCCTTCGCCGGAAGCGCGCACGTGGTGCTGCCACCGACCGACGATGCCGGGGTTGTCGAGGCGTTCGTCACGGCGCTCGAGCCGGGCATCATGCCGCGAGCGGGCAAGGAGCCGTCGGCCGCTCTCGTCGTCGCCGCGGAGATGCTCGCCAACGAGGAGATACCGGGGACGATCCTCTTCCTCACCGACGGCATCGCCAGCGACGAGGTCGAGGCATTCGTCGACCACGAAGCCCAGGGATCGGACCAGGTCGGCGTCTGGGCGGTGGGGACCGAGCGCGGAGGTCTGATCCCCGAGGGAGACGGCGTCGAGCGGGCCGGCGAGCTGGCGGTGCTCGATCGGCCGGGGCTCGATACGTTGCGCCGCGAGACATCGGCGTTCGTCGTTTCGGTGACGGTCGACGACTCCGACGTCGATCGGGTCGCGCGCGGGATCGAGACGCACCTGGCTGCGGTCCAGGAGCAGGATGCGTCGGGACGCTGGCGTGACGAGGGCTACTGGCTGGTCTGGCCCCTCATGGCGCTTTCGCTGGCCTGGTTCAGGAAGGGATGGGTCGTCCTGTGGGAGTAGAGACCGACGGCCGGCGAAAGGGGTGGGCGCGCGTCGTTCGCCTGCTGACGATCGCCACCCTGCTCGCCGGCTGCTCGACCGCGGGGTGGCGTTTCGCCGATCTGTGGCTGACGCCGGATCAGCAGGGGCGTTGGTACTGGGAGCGAGGTGAGTACGCGCGAGCCGCGGATCGGTTCGCAGATCCGATGTGGCGTGGCACGGCGCTCTACATGTCGGGCGAGCTCGAGGCGTCGCTCGGCGAGTTCGGGCGCCTCGGCACCGCGGAGGCCTGGTTCGCCCGCGGCAATGCCCTGGCTCATCTCGAGCGCTACGAGGAGGCCGTCTCCGCCTACGGCGAGGCTCTCGCAAGAGAACCCGGGTGGGAAGCGGCCGAGCAGAACCGCGACTACGTGAAGCTGTTCATTCCCTGGCGGCCCGAGAACGGAGGTGGGGAGATGGGGACGGTGGGACCGGACTCGAGGCCGGACGAGATCGTCTTCGACGCCGACGAGGAGAGGTTGGACGAGGAGGGCGTCGACACCGTCATCGAGGACACCGTCCTGACCGACGAGCAGATCACCGAGATGTGGCTCTCCCAGGTGAGCACGAGTCCGACCGCCTTCCTGCGCTACAAGTTCTCCTATCAGCTTGCCGAGGGCGAGCTGCCCGCCGGTGAGGAGACGCCGCCGTGAGGAGCCAGTCGAGATGCCGAGGCGGGCGCTGGCTGGCGGGTGTCTCGGTAGCCTTGGTACTCGCCTGGGGTGGCCCCACGTGTGGCCAAACGTCGGGTGCCGAATCGGTGGGTGTCCAACCATCGCCCGACGAGCTGGTCGCGGCCGGCGCGGTCCGCGTCAGGACCCGTCTCGTGCCCGACACCCCGGTCCTGGTGGGGCAGAAGGTGACACTCCACGTCGAGGTGCTGACCTCGAGCTGGTTCCCGCAGCCGGTCGGTTTTCCCGACTCCCTCCAGGCCGAGAACGCCATCGTCCTGGGCTCGACCTCCGGCGGCAGCTTCGTCGACCGCATCGACGGAGCGACCTTCGCCGGGATCTCGAGGCGTTACGAGATGTTCCCGGTGGCGCCCGGTACCTTCCTGACGCCCGAAGTGGGTGTCACCGCGATCGTGGCTCTGGACGATGGCTCCCGATCCCCCGAGATCGAGCTGCTCGCTCGATCGTCGTCGGTCGAGGTCGGAGTGCCCCCGGGCGTGGCGCCCGGCGGCCTGGTCGTCGCGAGTCCCTCACTCGAGGTCGGCGAGAGGTGGGCTCCGGGCCTCGAGGAGGTGAGCGTCGGCGACTCGGTCGAACGCCGGGTGACGATGACGGTCGGTGACTCGGTCGCCATGCTGCTGCCCTCGCCGGATCTGACGGCGCCCGAAGGAGTCGCCGCCTATCCCGACGACCCGACCTTCGAGGACCGCTCCGAGCGAGGGCGGCGCGGCGGCACACGTGTCGACAGCGTCACCTACGTCTTTGAACGGGAAGGCACGGTCTCCTGGCCGGAGGTCGAGATCTCCTGGTGGGACACGGATGTCGGCGAGCTCCGAACCGAGGTGCTGCCGTCGCGGACGATCAAGGTCTCTCCCGACCCGGGGCGGCGGGAGGACCCGTTCGCCGATCCCTCGCAGGACGTGGTCCCGGGCCAGTCGGCGGTCCCGGAGAGCGGCGATCGTGGGCGTCTCCTGGCGCTCGGTGGTGTCCTGGTCGTCCTGCTGGCGCTCGCTGCGCTCCTCCTACGGCGTCGTCGCGCCCTCCTGGGAGAGACTCGAGGCGCCAGCGGGACGCGCCCCGAGGCGAAGCGAGATCGGCGGGCCCGAGCGGCATTCTCCGCCTTCGAGCGTTCCGCGCGCTCGGACGACGCGCAGGCCAGCTATCGGGAGCTCATGGGCTGGCTCGCTGTGGTCGGGCCCGTCGCCGGTGTCGATACGCTGGCGCAACTCTGCGACGGAGAGCCCGCGCTGGCGGCGGAGGTGGAAAGTCTCGAGAAGCGGCTGTATCGTTCCCCGGCCGGAGAGTCCGACGGGTGGCGCGGTGGGCCTCTTCTCGAAGAGGTCGACGCCGTGAGCCGGCGGATCAGCGCGACGCCGGCAGCTGTAGAGGCTACCGGGGATTTGCCGCAGCGGCTCAACCCGGCCGGCCCGACCCGGAGGACCCGGGTCAGCGACAACCGAGAGCGGGAGTCCCGATGAGTGAATCCGAGGGCAGGAAGGTGGACGAGCCACGGCGCGAGCTGAGCAAGAAGCGCTACGAGAAGGAGCTTCGTCGGCTGGAGGTCGAGCTGGTGCGCCTGCAGGCCTGGGTGAAGCGCGAGAAAGCGAAGGTCGCCGTCATCTTCGAAGGCCGCGACGGAGCCGGCAAGGGCGGCGTGATCAAACGGATCACCGAGCGCGTCAGTCCGAGGGTCTTCCGGGTCGTCGCTCTGCCGAAGCCCACCGACCGGGAGAGGACCCAGCTTTACATGCAGCGCTATGTCGCTCAGCTCCCGGCGGGAGGCGAGGTGGTGCTCTTCGATCGGAGCTGGTACAACCGCGCCGGCGTCGAGAAGGTCATGGGCTTCTGCACCCGCGGAGAGTACGAACGCTTTCTACGCTCGGTCTCCCGCTTCGAGAAGGGTCTCGTCGAGGAGGGCCTGATACTGCGCAAGTACTGGCTCACCGTGAGCTACGACGTCCAGCGCTGGCGCTTCCAGGATCGGATCGACGATCCGCGCAAGCACTGGAAGCTCAGTCCGATGGATCTCGAGGCGTTGAGCCGCTGGTACGAGTACTCGCGCGCCCGTGACGCCATGTTCCAGGTCTCGGACACGCCTCATGCGCCATGGAACCTGGTGCGGGCCGACGACAAGCGCAGCGCCCGGCTCAACTGCATCTCTCACCTGCTCGCCTCGATCCCCTACGAGTCCGTCGACCGGGAGATGCCCGAGCTTCCCGACCGGGAGGACGACGAGGCCTACGACGAGGAAGAGGCGCTGCGCGGGCGGACCTTCGTCCCCGAGATCTTCTAGCCTGCATTGTTCACCAGCCTCCTACTGCGCCTCCGGATCTCCCCGTGTCTCCTGCGTTGCGCTCGGTCGCGCTCCTCGACGTATCGCAGCGGATACGCCTGCGGTGCCCTCGGTCGTACCCACGGGCCTCTCCAGCGGCTTGCTACGGAGCCTGATGAAGAATGCAGGCTAGCCTGAAGGGGCGCGATGGGTGACTGGAGGCGCGAGCCGACGCTTCATTTTCTGCTGCTCGGTGCCGCCCTGGCGGTGGTGGGAGTGGTGGCTGGCAGCGTCCACGGCCCGGGCGACACCTCGGGCTCGCCGAACCCGACCGCGGATCGGACGATCGTAGTGAGAGGAGACCAGGTGGAGCGCCTGGGCCGGGCCTGGGAAAGTCGCTGGCATCGCCCTCCGACCGCCGCCGAGCTCGATCGGCTGGTGGACGATTGGGTCCGTCAGGAGGTCCTGTATCGGAGCGCGCTCGAGCTCGGCCTCGAGAGGGGCGACGACGTCGTACGTCGTCGGCTGGTGGAGAAGATGGAGCTGCTGTCCATCGATGCCCGAGCCTCGCGCGAGCCCACCGAGAGCGAGCTCCGGGAGCGCTACGAAGCCGAGCCCCTGCGCTGGGCAGCTCCCGAGCTGCGCAGCTACACGCACATCTTCTTCAGCGAGGACGCGAGAGGCGAGGCGGCGTGGCACGACGCCCGGGAGACGCTCGAGGACCTCAACCGAATGGCGCCGTCGCCGGACCGGGCGCCCGAGCTGGGAGACCGGTTCGTCATGCAGCACGATTATCCCGATCGGAGTCGTGCCGAGGTGGCGCGGCACATGGGTGAGCACTTCGCGGAGGAGCTCTTCGCGATCGAAGACGGTACCTGGCACGGCCCGGAGCGCTCGGAGTACGGAATCCATCTTGTACGCATCGTCGAAGCGACCCAAGCAAGGCCGCTCGACTTCGACCAGGCTCGCGAGGCGATTCGCGAGACACTCCGGCGCGAGCGGATGGAAGGTGCTGAAGCGCAGTTCTACGAACAACTCAGATCGAAGTTCGAGATCGTCAGAGGAAATGGCGGCTGATGCAACGGAAAACGAGTTGGCGATGCGCCGGTGTGGCGCTCGGTGTGGCGCTCCTGGCGCTGCCATGGTCTGCCGCGGGCCAGGAGCCCGCCGAGGAGTACGATCCGCTCTCGAACGTGACCGAGCTGGCCCTGGTGCAGACGACGGGGAACTCGGAGACGTTCACTTTCTCGCTGAAGAACCAGCTCATCCGCCGCTGGGAGCGGTCGAGCTTCACCTTCGACTTTCTCGCGCTCCGGGCCGAGACCACCACCCGCATCCTCACCAACGAGGACGGGGGAGTGATCGAGAGCTCGGAAACCGAGGTGACCGGCGATCAGTACATCGTGGCGTTCCAGTACGACCGCAAGATCTCCGACCGGGTCGGCTGGCTCACTCTGGGCCGGTGGGAGCGCAACCGGCCGGCGGGCATCGATGCGAGGTCGAATCTCGACGCCGGTCTCTCGTACCTGTTCCTCGACAACGACGTCCAACGACTGATCGGTGAGGGTGGCCTGGGTTACACCAACGAGGATCCGGTCGGCGGAGACGGGGACAACTTCTTCCATGCCCGCGCCTTCTCCAGGTACGAGCGCGCTCTCGGCGAGACGTCGAGCTTCGACACCCAGATCGAGCTGATCCAGAACCTCGACAACAGCGACGATCTGAGGGTCAACTTCCTGATCGGCGCGACCGCCAAGTTGGTCGGCAAGCTGGCGCTCAGGGTCAGCTATAGGGTCAACTTCGACAACGATCCGGTTACCGTCGTCGTACCGGGAGACGAGGAGGGAGAGCCCGACGGTATCTTCATCTTCGACGATACCGACACGATTCTCTCGGCCTCGTTGGTGATCGATCTATAGCCTGCATTGTTCACCAGGCTCCTACTGCGCCGCCGGATCTCCCCGTGTCTCCTGCGTTGCGCTCGGTCGCGCTCCTCGACGTATCGCAGCGGATACTGCGGTGCCCTCGGTCGCGCGGCGCCTTGTAGCCACGGGCATCTCCTGCTTGTCTCCACGGGCGGCTCGCTACGGAGCCTGATGAACAATGCAGGCGTAGACCCGAGGGATGTCGCGGGCTAGCCGCCGCTGACGATCTTCTTGCCCGCTGCGGCGAGGGGAGAGATCAGCGGCCCGTCGTTGTGGTAGAGCCTCGCCGTGGGTGCCGCCTCCGCCCGACTGAGGGCGTCGATGGCGATATCCCGGTACTGGCTCGGGTCGGTGCGGATCAGCGCCATGCCGAGCCAGTAGTCGACCATCGCCTGGCCGACACCACCGCCCGAGGGCGCCTCGATGGTGCGAAGGAGCTGGATCGCATCGGTCCAGGAATCGAGACCCATCAGCGCGCTCGCCCGGTTGAGCTCGATGAGCCAGGGTTCGAGCTCCGACTGGCCGGTCATCCTTTCGATCTCCAGCCAGCCCAGGTAGAGGGGGTAAAAGGTCTTCGGGTCGGTCCAGGAGAGCACCATCGGGCTCGTCCCCAGCATGACGTCGACCTCGACCGATCCCGCGGGGCGGTCGATCGTCAGCCGCAGGTCCGCGTGCGGACCGATTCTCTCGAGAATCCTCTCGAGGTCGAAGAGCCGATCGACCTCCCGACCGTCGGTCGCGCGGACCAGATCACCGGGCCTCAGTCCGGCGGTCTCCGCGGGGCTCCCAGGGGTCACGTTGAGGACCACGAGGCCGGGCGCGGCATTGGTCTCGACGAACCGGACCCCCAACCAGGGTCGAGCGAAGCTGGGCCTGTGGCTGAGCGGCTCGAGTGTCCGCGCGACGACATCCGCGCCACCGACCTCGGTGCGGATCTTCTGTGGCCGGGCGGGGTGAGGGGCCGCCGGCAGGATCCACAGGTCAGCCGTCGACGCGATGAGGTCGTCCGAGAGCACCCCGACCAGGCATGCGGCCGCCGCGAACCGCTGGTCGCACGCTCGCTGCAGCTTCGACCAGTCGTAGCGGGACACGACGCGCGGCGATGCCATCGAGAGCTCGCGGAAGGTGTCGATGTCGAGGCCGCCAGCGGCGATGGTCGCGGCTCCCTCGTTGGAGTGGTCGGCGACCGTCCACCCTGGCGATCCGGCGAGCGAGTCCCGGACGCCGGCGTGCACGCGGTCGGCCGAGCGCCGGTCGCCGCCGAGGACGCCGAGCAGCGCGATCACCGGCCTGAGCTCCACCTCGAACCCGATCGCCTGCCCGTCGGCGACGTCGAAGTCGCGCACGAAGCGCCCGACGCCGCGGTAGTCGACCTCGACCCGGTTGGCTCCCGCCGGCACCTCGAACGCCTCGGAGTCGGCACCCGAGAGCGACTGTTCCACTCCGTTGACGCGGACGACGGCGCCCGGACGGACTCCACCCAGCCTCACGGTTCCCCGCGTGCTGTCGAGCCGGATCACGTCGGTCGCGTAGTCGTCGAGGCCCGTCAGGTCGAGTTGGAGACGACGCTCGCGGTAGCCGCGCCCGCGGAGCTCGACGGTGTGCGTGCCGGTCTCGAGGCCGTCCACGGCAAGGCGTCCTCCGCCCTCCGCCAGCGCCTCCGTGACGCCGACCTCCCGGCCGTCGATCAGAACGGTCAGGCCGGGAACGTCGGTGAGCACGTTGAGCACCGCGCTGGTACGCACCAGGCGCGTATCGAGGAGCAGTCGTTCGCCGGCAGCGATGTCGAGGGTCTGGCGGGCACTCTCGTAGCCGGGTCGGGTGATCTCGACGTCGTAGCGGCCGGCGAGCAGAGCAACGCGCTCGCCGGTGCTCAGGGACGGCGCGCCCTCGATGTGGGCGACGGCGTCGGCCGGCTCGACGCTCGACTCGACGACGCCGGCGAGCTGCGAGCGGGTCTGCTCGAGCAACTCCGCGAGCTTGGGCGAGACCATCGCCAGGTCGACCTGGAGATTGGGATCGGTTCGAACGGCGGCGGCGAGGCTGTCGCCGGCTTGGTGCGTCTCGCCGAAGTTGAAGTGCGCCTCGGAGCGCATGAAATACGCTCGTGCCAGCAGGTCGCGCGCTTCCGGTGAGAGCTCTCCGCGACTCTCCAGCCGACCGATGAGAGCGGTCAAGAGCGCGATCGACTCGTACTGGTCGGCCGACTGGTGAACCGCGACAGCGGCGTCGAACTCACCGCGCAGCGGGTCGCCGGACGCGTCACTGGACTGGGCCGGGGCGACGCCGGTCGTGATGACCAGGAGCGTCAACGCGGTAGCGACCAGCTGTCTTGGGGACGCGGCGGGCATTCTCGATCACTCCAGGACGTAGAGGGCGCTGGGCTTGCCGTCGAGTAGATAGATACGTCCGGTCCCGTCCACCGCGATGTCGATCGCGGATCCGAGCCGAACGCCGCCCGGGAACGAGGGACCGACGGTCTCGAGCTTGGCGCCTCGCGTGTCGAACACGTCGACCCGACCGTCCCTGTCGAGCACGTAGACGTTGCCCATCGGGTCGACATCGAGAGCGATCGGCCTGGTCAGTCCGCCGGACACCAGCCTGTTCGAGGAGTCTCCCGACGGGTCGAAACGAACGACGCCGCCGGAGTCGAGAATGTGGAGGCGTCCCTGTCCGTCGGTCGCGATATCGATCGGCGCGCCCGACGGGACGGTCCGGCTCATACGCGACTCGGTGCGGTAGGTGAGGACCCGGTTGGGTTTCTCCTCGAGGGTGAACCACTGGAAGATGCCTTCGGCGCCGCCGTTGATCCTGCGCACCGGGGCGCGCGACGGTCCCATGAAGTTGCCCGCCTGTCCGCCGCTGGCGACATCCCAGATCGTTGTCCCCGCCGGCACCAGCGCCCTGCCGTCGCGGGCGAAGAAGGGACGAAACGCCTCCTCGAAGGTCTTCGACGCGACCACCCTGCCCCCTTCGAGGATCACGCCCTTTCCGGGGTACTCGTCGACGTGTACGACGCGCCCGTCGCCGTTCGCGGCGATTCCGGCGGGCCTCCTGCCGATCCTGGCGCCCGGGACGACCGCCCCGCTCTGCCACCGCTTGCGGCCGGCCGCCGGGCGGAGCATCAGTCTGTGCGCCAGGGTGAGATTCAGGCGGGCCTCGTCGGCCACATCTCCGTGACCGAGGCTGACCGCTTCGTTGATCGCCTGCTGGAAGGTCTCGGCGGCGAGCGACCAGTCGCCCCGTTCGAGATAGATGCGCGCCAGTCCGAGACGGGCTCGCATGGTCCATTCGGACATCGGCTCGCTCTCGAGCGTCGACAGGTAGGAGAGCTCGGCGGCGCCCAGATCTCCGGCGCGGATATCGAGCTCGGCGTTGCGCACCCGCGCGCCGGCCCGATAGATGAGGTCCGGGTGGGTCACCGGGCTGAAGAGCACCCAGATCCGGCGGAAAGTCTCGCGCGCGGCCTCCGTCTCGTCGCGCTTTCGGGCCCTGTCGAGTTGCATCTCCCCGGTGTAGAACAGACCGGCGGCGGCATAGCTGGTACCTGGGAAGTCGTCGATCAACCTGTCACAGGCCTCGGCGGCTCCCGTGAGGTCGCCTTGCGATCGCCTGAGGTTGACCAGGCTGAGCAAGGCCCGGCCAGCGACCTCGGTGCCGGGGAACTGCCTTGCCACCATCTCGTAGTCGGTCATGGCGCGGCCCGCGTCGCCGGCCTGTTCACTGCGTGCCGCTTCGAGGAGCAGTCTCTCCGCCGCCGCCTGTCCGTACGCCGCGTGCGCCGCCGCGAGCAATAGGAGAGCCGCGAGCGTTCGGAGTACGACTTGTGCCCGGCACCTCCTCATTGGCGGGGTGCGGCGCGGAAGATGCGTCCCGTGGACGAGTCGACGTCCTCGGTCACGGTCATGGTCCGGCCGAGCGCTTCCCACTGGAAATCGATCGTGTGACGTCCCACCGCCAGCTTGACGTTGAGTGGCACGATGCCCGCGTCCCGTCCATTGATCCGGATCTTGCAGTTTCCGGGCGTGGCGGCGATCGAGACGTCCGTGGCGTTCGGTAGCGAGACCTCGGTCGGTCGACCGCTGCGGATCTCTACCCGCTGGTTGCCGAAGTAGAAGACCTCCGGCGCCGAGAGGCTGACGTTGTACCGACCCGGGGGAAGGGGGATTCGGGTGCCGGAGCGCCGCCTTCCGTCGACACTCACGCTGACGGGGTATCCGGCTCTGACCACCAACTCGCCCGGGGGCACGATCCTGGGCAGCGACACCTCGAGGGCTCGCTCGGCCCTGGCCGCTTCGTCCATGCTGGCCAGATCGATCCTCTGCTCGGCCGCCTCGTAGCCATCGAGAGCGAAAGCGAGCGCATAGGTCTGGTCGTAGGCGAACTTGAGCTCGGTCGGTGTGTTTCCGACCGCCTCGCCGTTGACTGTGAGCGCCGCTCCCGGCGGTGTGGTCGTGATCGTCCAGGTCTCCGGCGCCGGGAGCACCTCGGGCTGCCAACGAGCGGGCATCGCCGATCCCATGACGATCTGTGTGCGAGCGATGACGGAGCCGTCCCGTCGCAACTCGAGCTGGGCCACGTCTCCGGGCTCTCCCGACAGCGGAACGTGCGCTGGTGTCACCAGGCCGGCATCGGCTCCGTCGACGAAGATCTGGGCTCCGGCCGGCTCCGAGAGCACCTCGAGGCTCGCCGACACGCCCTCGGCGGCCGGCTCGGCCGGCTCGGGTTCGCCGCCCTCACGGCCGAGCCAGGACCAACCGCCGATTGCGACGAGGGCCAGAACCACGGCCGCCGCGATACCCATCCAGAGTCCCTTCTTCGGCGCTTCGACGACCGGGGGCTTCTCGCGCGTCGGGGCGGGCTTGTCCTCGAGGACGATCTCGTCCGCCCGGAGGGCGATGGTCTCTATCTCGCCATCGGTCGCGAGCGCTGCGGAGGCCTTCTTCGGCTGGCTCTCCAGCGCCTTGGTGATCGCCTCTGCCATCTCCGAGCAGGACTCGTAGCGATCCTCGATCTTCTTGGCCATGCCCCGCAGCACGGCTCTGTCGACGGCTTCGGGCAGTGACTTGTTGAGGTTGTGAGGGGGCTCGGGCTCGTTGTGCACCACCTGGTACATGATGGTGGTCGGGTTGTCGCCCTGGAACGGCGGCTCGCCGGTCATCAGCTCGTAGAGCATGGCGGCGAGCGAGAACTGATCCGACGCGCCGCTCACGTCGCGTCCGGTGATCTGCTCGGGCGACATGTACATCGGCGTGCCGATGATCATGCCTGTGGAGGTCATGCCCGAAGTCTGGAGCTTGGCGACACCGAAGTCGGTGACCTTGGGTCGGCCGTCGGCCGTCAGGAGAATGTTGGCCGGCTTGATGTCGCGATGGACGATTCCCTCGGCGTGCGCGTAGTCGAGCGCGCTCGCGATCTGTCGGGCGATACGTGAGATCTCGGGGAAGGTGAAGGCGCGGTCCTCCTTGAGAACCGACTCGAGGCTCTCGCCCTGTACGTACTCCATTGTGATGAAGGAGTCGTTCGTCTCCTTACCGACGTCGTAGACGGTGACGATGTTCGGGTGGGAGAGGTTCCCCGCCGAGCGGAACTCGCGCTCGAAGCGCGCCTGCCGCTCCTCGAGCTCCGTTCCTTCGAGATCCGGATGGGCGCGAATGACCTTGATGGCGACGCGCCGTGAGATCACTGGATCCTCGCCGAGATAGACGATACCCATCGCCCCCTTTCCGAGGGTCTTGACAACGTTGTATCGGCCGAATCTCTGCGGCTCTGAGGAGTCGCTCATGGTCGAGTAAACAGTGGTCCGGACACAAAAGACCCTGTGCGGAGATGGACCACCTCTCCTACCCGGAAACCTTGGTCGAATCCTAGCAGATGGCTATGCCACGGAAGATTGCGAGCATCACTCGATGGCGGGGCTCCGGCAGACTCCTGTGCTGGCATCCTGTCCGATCCAGAGGACAATCCGGAGGCGGCCCGGAGAGCTCGTATCGGGTGCCGGCTTCGTTCGCATGACGACCAGCGATCGCACGTTCCACTCCGAGGTCGATCGCATCCTCGAGGAGTTCGAGCGCCGCCGCGACGACGGCGAGCAGCAATCGTACGCCAAAGCCGCGTGGCGCCAGACCGTCCACGACTTCCGGGACGTGGCGAGGCGGGTCATCGGACCGACCCTGCGCGAGATCAAGGCGCTGGCCCGAGAGCGGAGCGATCTCAGGCCTGTTTCAGTCTCAGCCGTGTGTAGTCGGTGAGCAGGATGTCGAGCAGCTCGGTGGCCAGCTCGAGGCGCCGCTCGACGCTGTCGTCCACCGAGAAGCCGGAGCCCCCGAGGAGGTAGAAGATGAACATCCGCGATCGCACCGCCGCCTGTTCCTCGGAGAAACCGAGCTGGAGGAAGAGGCCATTGACGTAGGCGAGGCGGCACTCGTCGACCTTGCGGACCGCTTTCGCGGCCTGTTCGTCGAAGTTGGCCCAGTTGCGCACGGGGATCTCATAGCGGCTGCGGTCGTCACGGATGACGTCACCGAGCAGGCTCTCGAGCTGCGTGTCGGGGTCCTCTTGGCTGGTCATGCGACGCGCGATCGCTCGTGTCATCGAGTCGGCCCAATGACCGAGGACCCGGTCGAGCAGATCCCGTCGATCCTCGAAGTGCCAGTAGAAGCTGCCCGTTGTCACACCGAGGGACCTGGCGAGGGGTTCGACGCGTAGGCCGCCGACACCCTCCTTGCGAAGGGTCTCCAGGGCATGCTGGAGCCAGTCCTCTTGGTGGAGGCGGGGACTACGCTGCTGTGATCGGTTGGCCGTTGACATAGAGTACCCTACGCTTTAGACTTTTCGTAGATCCATAGCGAAGCCTACGGTTCGGAGGTTGCGAGGCACGGCTGCCGAGATTCGCTCGGACTCGGCCGCTCAAGCCTCAGACTCTTTAGTCCCCCCGGACATGAGGTCGTGTCGAACGTGAGCGGCGGCGCGAGTTTACTACGGAATGGAGGTTTTGTTTCGACAAGAGGCTCAACAGAGAGAAGGGATGACCCGGGTAGCCGGCTGCACGCTCGAGCGACCAACGCTCGACCCCACGGGAAATCCGGTAGCTGCCAAGAACAACTTCAGACCAGATGTTCCAGCCGCAATCGGAGATGGAGAATTCATGCGCGTGGTACGTGATCGGTACCGGGGAGGTCCGCCCCGCGTGCACATCGCCTCTCCCGGGTTTCCGGAAGGCATGCTACCCACCAAACTGCAGCCCTACCACGTACTCACTACCGGAGGGGTCGACTGCCACGCGCGGGCGACCCTCTACCCGATGTGGGACGCATGTGTCCGGTCTGCCCGGGTCATCCGTTCTCTCTGACCGGCTCGACGCTGTCGGTAGCCTCTGAACCGGCGCCGGCTCCGGGCGTCTCCGGCTCGCTTCCGGTGGCTCCGAAGGCCTCCGGGGCGGGCTCAGCCCGGCTCGGCCTTCGGAGCTTCGAGGCCCGGTCCGACCTCCAGCAGCTCGGCGGCGACGTGCGAGAGCCGGATGGGCACGCTGGCGATCTCCTCGATCGACTTCCTGAAGGCCTCCACCTGAGACCGGTCGAGCTGTCCTTCGAAGGTGTAGACCGAAACGCTGACCTCGTAGACCTCGCCATCCGCCCTGACTTCCAGGTCGCGGAGCTGGTACTGGTCGAGTACCGCGCGGCGGAAGGCGTCGACGATCCTCGCTTCGATCCGGCTCTCCCTGGCGATCCCGCGCGTCCGAAAGGCAGCGCCGAGACCGCGAAGCTGGCCGACAACGCCAGCGTCAGCGCGTCGCCGGTGCCGAAGCACTCGACTGAAGCCGACGGCACGAAACCGTCCCGCGCGGTTTTCCCGCTGCTGGCTCTTCGAGCCGCATGCTACCCTCTCATGGCACAGGACAATCAGATGAGGCGGACCACCGGGCGTCCGCTGTGGTGCCTCGGGTCCGACGCCGGGAAAGGAGACGGACATGGAGGCGTATGTCGAACGGTTCACCGAGGTGGTCGTGGGGTACCTGCCCACTCTGCTGATCGCCGTGCTGGTTCTGGTCGCGGGCTGGATCGTGGCGATGATCGGCCGTGTCGTCACGAGGGGTCTGCTGCGTCGAACGTCGGTCGACGACAAGCTGGCCGAGTGGGCGACCGGAAAGGAGCCTGGTGAGGGGCCGCCGGTGGAGATGGCCGCGGCCAGGATCGTCTACTGGATTCTGATCGCCTTCACTCTGGTTGCGTTTCTCACGGTTCTGGGACTCGGCACCGTCGCGGAGCCACTGCGCGCCTTCCTCGACAGGGTCTTCGCGTTTTTGCCCCGCCTGATCTCGGCCGGCGTCCTGCTGGCGATGGCATGGCTGGTGGCCTCCGGCCTTCGCTTCGTCATCTCCCGTACCCTGGCCGCCACCAGTCTCGATGAGCGGCTGGGCAAGGAGGTCGGCGAGAGCGGCACGGCGGCACCGAGCAGCATGCTGGCGGAGACCGTGTACTGGCTGGTCTTCCTGCTCTTCCTGCCGGCGGTGCTCGACGCCCTCGGGCTTCAGGGCCTGTTGGCTCCGATCAACGAGCTGGTCGGCGAGGTGCTGGCGTTCCTGCCGAACCTCTTCGGCGCCGCCGCCATCCTGGGCGTCGGCTGGCTGCTCGCCAAGGTCGCTCAACGCATCGTCACCAGCCTGATGGGCGCCACGGGCGCCGACTCGCTGGGTGACCGGGTGGGTGTCTCGCGTGTTCTCGGCGAGCGTCGCCTCTCGGTCCTGGTCGGACTGATCGTCTACGTGCTGATCTTCATCCCGATCGTCGTGACGGCGCTCGACGCTCTCGGTCTGCGAGCGGTCAGCGCTCCGGCCACGGCGATGCTCGACCGGGTCATGGGAGCGGTGCCGGCTCTGTTCGGCGCGGCGCTGATTCTGGCCGTCGCCTACCTGGTCGGGCGCCTCCTGGCAGAGGTCGTCACCCGCCTGCTCGAGAGTGTCGGCTTCGACCGGTTCCTGCAGCGGATTGGCTTCCGCATCACCGGTACCGCGGTGACCGACGCCGGGCCGACCCGCAACGCCTCGGACCTGGTCGGCTGGATCGCCCTCGTGGCGATCATGCTCTTCGCCACCATCGAGGCGATGAGGATGCTCCAGTTCGAGCTCCTCGCCGCTATCGTCGCCGAGTTCACGGTCTTTCTCGGCAACGTGCTGCTGGGTGTGATCATCCTCGCCGTGGGCCTCTACTTCGGATCGCTGGCGAGCGGAGCGATCGCCTCCAGCGGGACGCGCAACGCGACGCTGCTGGGGACGCTGGCGAAGAGCGCCATTCTGGTTCTGGCCGGTGCGATGGCCTTGCGGCAGGCGGGTCTGGCGGAGGACATCATCAACCTCGCGTTCGGCCTGCTGCTCGGCGCCGTCGCGGTGGCCGCGGCGATCGCCTTCGGTATCGGCGGACGAGACCTGGCGGCGAAGCAGCTGGAGAAGTGGAAGTCGGAGCTGGACTGAAGGGCTGGAGGTCGGTGAGCGGGTGCTGGCGGGCGCAGGTTGGTATGCCCTCCGACGGGGGACAGGCACCAACGACCACAAGCTGGGGACTGGCTCCAACTGATGCGGTGCCGCATCAACCATCTGGTGCTGTAGCTCATCAGTTGGAGCCAGTCCCCGGGCTTGCCCTGTTGGTGCCTGTCCCCCGTCGAAGGGCACAGCTGCTACCGCCCGCCAGCTCCGCGTTCATCTCTATACCCGGTGGCCACGCCACGGCCTCGCCGCTATCATTCGCCTGACCATGGCCGGCCCGTCCGACGCCGAGAGCCACTCGATCTTCCAACGCTTCGTCCACTCGGAGGTGGGCGGAAGCGTTGTGCTGCTGGTCTGCTCGCTGACCGCCCTCGTCTGGGCCAACTCGCCCTGGGCGGACCGCTACTTCGAGATCCTCCACACCTACATCGGGATCTCGTGGGGCGACGCGTCGTTCAAGCTGTCGCTGCAGCACTGGGTCAACGACGGCCTGATGGTGCTCTTCTTCTTCGTCGTCGGCCTCGAGATCAAGCGCGAGATCAGCGTCGGCGAGTTGTCGTCGCTCGGCCAGGCGGCGCTGCCGGTGGCCGCTGCGATCGGCGGCATGGTGGTTCCGGCGTTGGCCTACCTGGCCTTGAATCTCGGCGGGGAGGGGGCCGTCGGCTGGGGCATCCCGATGGCGACCGACATCGCGTTCGCGCTGGGAGTCCTGGCGCTGTTCGGCAGCCGGGCTCCGCTCGGCCTCAAGGTCTTCCTCACGGCACTGGCGATCGCCGACGACATCGGCGCGGTGCTGGTCATCGCGATCTTCTACACCGAGCAGATCAGCGTGCCGGCGTTGCTGCTGGCGGCCGGCCTGCTGGCGCTCCTGGCGATGGTCCTGCGAATGAACGTCCCAAGGGCGCTGCTCTTCGTACCCCTCGGACTGGGCGTGTGGATCGCTGTGCTGGCCTCCGGCGTGCACGCGACGGTCGCCGGCATCCTGATGGCTCTGGTGGTTCCGGTGCGGGCGCGGATCGAGCCGGCGGAGTTCATGGCCAGAGCGCGCCGCAGTATCGACGAGCTCGACGCGAGGGAGGTGACGCGCGAGAGCATGATCTTCGAGCGCGGGCAGCTCGACGCGTTGGAGCAGATCCACCGATCGGTCAACAAGATGCGCCCCGCGGGGCTGATCCTCGAGCAGGCGCTCCACCCGGTTCAGGCCTTCTGGGTCCTGCCGCTGTTCGCGCTGTTCAACGCCGGCGTTGCCGTCGACGGGAAGCTCAGCGAAGGCCTGCAGAACCCGATCAGCCTGGGTGTGATCGCCGGACTGGTGCTGGGAAAGCCGATCGGCGTGGTCCTGGTCAGCTGGCTCGCGGTGCGCAGCGGCAGGGCCTCTCTCCCGGAGAGCATGACCTGGAGCCATATTCTCGGCGCCGGCTGGTTGGCCGGAATCGGGTTCACCATGTCGCTGTTCGTCAGCGACCTCGCGTTCACCGAAGGCACGCTGGTAGCGGACGCCAAGTTGGGGATTCTCACCGCCTCGCTCGTTGCCGGCGTCTGCGGCTTCGTGGTTCTCCATCGATCACTCCCTCGACAGCCGAGGAAAGGTAGCTGACCCATGCGCATATCCAGATTCGTTCCCCGACTCGCCCCCCTGGCGATCCTCTTTCTGTTCGCCTGCGGTGGGGCCGCCGATGGCGGCAACGCCTCGGATTCCCCGAGCGCGGGCTCGTCGAGCTCGGGCTCGTCGGGCGGCGACGCGGAGGCCTCGCAGCCGCAGGGCTTCGTCGCCCGACTACCCCAGCGCTCCGGCGACCTGGACGAGATGATCGAGAAGCGCTCGATCGTCATGCTGACGACCTTCAACCGCACCGGCTACTTCCTCGACGACGGTCAGCCGAAGGGCACCGTGGCGGAGGCCGCCAGGCTCTTCCAGGACTTCGTCAACGAGCGCGTCGACATGGGGCGCCTCAAGCTGGACGTCGCCATCGTGCCGGTGACGCGAGGCGACCTGCTGCCGGCCCTGGCCGACGGGCGCGGCGACATCGCGGCCGCCAACCTGACCGTGACCGAATCGCGTCGCGAGCAGGTGGACTTCAGCGATCCGTTTCTCACCGGCGTCAAGGAAGTTGTGGTCACCGGCCCGAAGGCACCGTCGCTTGGCAGCCTCGAGGATCTGGCGGGGCAGGAGATCTGGGTCCGTCCCTCGTCGAGCTTCCATGGCACCCTGGAGGCGCTGAGCAAGAAGCTCGAGGCGCAGGGGAAGTCGGCGATAAGGATCCGCGCCGCCGACGAGATTCTCGAGACCGAGGACCTGATGCAGATGGTCGCGGCCGGTATCTACCCGATGACGGTCGCCGACAGCCACATGGCCGACTTCTGGGGCGGTGTTCTCGACGGCCTGGACGTGCGCTCGGATCTCGCTTTGACCGAGGGCGACTCGATCGCCTGGGCCCTGCGCAAGGGGACGCCGAAGCTCGCCGAGCTGGTCAACGAGTTCGTCGGGACGCACAAGAAGGGCACCATGCTCGGCAATGTGGTGATGAACCGCTACTTCAAGGACAACAAATGGGTGCGAAACCCGCTCGAGGACCGGAGCCGCCTGGAGCAACACCGCGCCAGTTTCGAGAAATGGGCCGCCGAGTACGACAGCGACTGGGTGCTGGCCGCCGCCCAGGGCTACCAGGAGTCACAGCTCGATCAGAGCCGGAAGAGCAGCGCCGGGGCCCTCGGCATCATGCAGATGAAGCCCTCCACGGCGGCGGATCCGAACGTCGGCATTCCCGACATCACCAAGGCCGACCCGAACATCCACGCCGGAATCAAGTACATGCGGTTCATCCAGGATCGCTACTACAAGGACGAGCCGATGACAGCCTTGAACCAGGGCCTGTTCGCGATCGCGGCCTACAATGCCGGTCCGGCGAGAATCAACGGCCTCAGACGGGATGCGCCGGAGAAGGGGCTCGATCCGAATGTCTGGTTCGGCCAGGTCGAACAGTTGGCTCCCCGCGAGACGATCACCTACGTCGCCAACATCTTCAAGTACTACATCTCCTACAGAGAGTACCTGCGCCAGGAAGATCTGAAGAAGTAGTCGAGTGCTAGGATCCCGACTCTCGTGACCGCTTCGCTCCCGGCCCGCCTCGCGGCCCCCGTCGCCCTCCTGGCGCTGGTCCTCGGCTGCAAGGTCGGCCCCGACTACGAGCCGCCCGAGACGACCATCGTCCCGGACGCCTGGAAGACCGCGATCAGCGAGGAGATCGAGCAGGAGGATTCGCCGCTCGAGCGCTGGTTCATCGGATTCGACGATCCGCAACTGCAGACCTACGTCCAGCGGGCCGTGGCCTCGAATCGGAACCTGGCGACGGCGGTGGCGAGGGTCGACGAAGCCAGAGCGTTGCTGGGAGTGGCCCGCGGGCGTCTCTACCCCGACGTCGCCCTCGACGCGAGCTACACCCGCACCGAGCTGAGCGAGAACGGCACCCAGCCGGGGCCCGGCGAGCCGTTCGACATCTACGACATCGGAGTCGGCGCGACCTGGGAGATCGACGTTTTCGGTCGTGTGCGGCGAGGGGTCGAGGCGGCCAGCGCCGGTGTCGACGCCTCGATCGAGGACTATCGCGACGTTCTCGTCATCCTGATGGCGGACGTCGCCTCGAGCTACGTGACGGTCCGCACGCTCCAGACGCGCATCGACTATGCCGAATCCAACGTCGATGCCCAACGCGAGACCCTGCAGCTGACGCGTGACCGCTTCGACGCCGGGCTGACCTCGGCCCGCGACGTCGCGCAGGCGGAATCGAACCTGGCCAACACCGAGGCGACGATTCCGGCGCTCGAGATCTCCCTCGAGGCGACCCTGAACAGCCTGTCGATCCTGATCGGCGAGACACCGGGCGCCGTCGACCCGGACCTCGCTGAGGCCAAGCCGATTCCGGCGCCGGACGATCGCATCACGCTGGGCCTGCCGGCGGAGCTGCTGCGACGCCGACCCGACATCCGGCGCGCCGAGCGGCTCCTGGCGTCGCAGACGGCGAAGATCGGCGTGGCGACGGCCGATCTCTACCCGAGCTTCTCGCTCACCGGCGTCGTCGGCGTCCAGTCGACCGAGTCCGGCAGCCTCTTCGAGAGCGGCAGCGTCGGCTGGTCGCTGATTCCGGGCCTACGCTGGAACCTCTTCGCGGGAGGCAAGATCCGTAGTCTGATCCGTGCCGAGGAGGCGCGCACTCAGCAGGCGCTGATGACCTACGAGCAGACCGTTCTGGCGGCGCTGGGTGAGGTCGAGAACAGCCTGATCGCCTACGAGCGCGAGAAGGAGCGGCGCGACCATCTGACCGACGCCGTCGACGCCACCGAGCGTACGGTGGAGCTGGTGCGAACGCAGTACCTCTCCGGCCTGACCGATTTCCAGAGCTATCTCGACGCGCAGCGCTCGCTGCTGAACCAACAGGACCAGCTGGCGGTCTCGGAGGGCCAGGTGGTGCAGAACCTCGTGGCTCTCAATCTGGCGCTCGGAGGTGGCTGGGACATTCAGACCGGCGGGCCTGACCTGCCGGGAGCCGGCGTGGCCGAATCGGGGGCGCCCGGCACGCCCGGAACCGGGGGAACCGAATGACGATGACACCTGGACCAAGCGGATTGTGGCGGCTGGGGTCGCTGGGCGTCGCGCTGGCGCTGACCGCCGGCTGCGCCCAGGAGGCGCCACCACCACCGGCGCCACCGGAGGTCGGAGTCTCCCAGCCGATCACACGGCCGGTCACCCTCTTCACCGAGTTCACCGGCAATACCGTCGGCTCGGAGCAGGTTCAGATCAGGGCCCGGGTGACCGGCGCGGTCGAGCGAGTCGCCTTCGAAGGGGGACGCCCCGTGAAGACCGGCGACCTGCTCTTCGTCATCGAGCCGCGTCCCTACAAGGCGGCGCTGAATGCTGCCGAGGCCGCTTTGAGGGCGGCCGAAGCCGACCTCGCGCGCGCCGAGTCGGATCTCCGACGCGTCACCCAGGCGGCGAAGACGAACGCCGTCAGCGAGTCCGACGTCGACCTCGCCAGGGCGAATCGCGACATGGCCGACGCCAGCGTGCTGACGGCAGAAGCCGATCTGGATCAGGCCAGGCTCCAGTTCAGCTATACCAACGTCGTGTCGCCGATCGACGGCATCGTGGATCGCAATCTCTTCGACGTCGGCAACGTCGTGGGCGGCCCGGGTGAGGATGTGTTGACGTCGGTCATCAAGGTGGCGCCGCTGTTCGTCTACTTCAGCGTGCCCGAGCGCGCGATCCTCGAGATGCTGCGAACGGTCAATTACACCAGGACGGAAGAGGGTGTCCAGTTCGACGTGCCCCCGTCGATGCGCCCCGGGGGGCACTCGGCGACCGAGGAGGGTGCGGGAGACGACGCTCTGCGCTCGGGACCGAGCGTCGAGATCCAGGTGGGTACGCCCGCCGACGAAGGGTTCCCGCATATCGGCGAGCTCGACTTCCTCAGCAACACCGTGGACTCGGCGACCGGCACGATCGAGGTGCGAGGCCGGCTGCCGAACGCCGAGGGCTTGCTGCTGCCGGGGCTCTTCGTCCGCGTCCGGATCCCGGTGGGCACGGTCGAGGACGCGATTCTGATCGACGAGCGCTCCCTCGGTACCGATCTCGGCGGTCGCTACGTCTATGTCGTCGGGGCAGACAACATCGTCGAGCAGCGTTACGTGGAGCTCGGGCCGACCGAAGAGGACGGCATGGTTCCGGTGACCGCGGGTCTCGAGCTGTCGGACAGCTACATCGTCGACGGCGTGCTGCGTGCGCGACCGGGCATGCCGGTCAACCCGCAGCGGGGTGGGACGGAGCAGGGAGGGGCGGCCAACTAGTCCATGGGCGGCTTCAGCAAGTTCTTCATCTACCGTCCCATCTTCGCGATGGTGATCTCGATCGTCATCGTGGTGATCGGCCTGATCTCGATCCCGATCCTGCCGGTCGAGAGCGTGCCCAACATCACGCCGCCGACGGTGGCGGTGAGTGGCACCTACCCGGGGGCGAGCGCCGAGGTGGTGGCGGAGACCGTGGCACAGCCGATCGAGCAGGAGGTCAACGGCGTCGAGGACATGCTCTTCATGAGCTCGAAGAGCTCCAGCGTCGGGTCGATGGATCTGACCGTGACCTTCGAGGTCGGTACCGACGTCGATATGGCGGCGGTCCTCACGCAGAACCGAGTCGCGATCGCCGAGCCGCTGCTGCCCGAGGAGGTCACGAAGCAGGGCGTCACGGTGAAGAAGAAGTCGACCGCCATGGTCATGGTGGTCTCGGTCTTCTCGCCCGACGGGCGCTTCGACGAGCTCTACCTGTCGAACTATGTCACCACCCAGATCAACGACGTGCTGGCGCGCGTCGAGGGTGTGGGAGAGGTGGTGATCTTCGGCGCCAAGGACTACGGGATGAGGGTCTGGCTCGACCCCAACCTGCTGCGAGCCCGCGGCCTGACCACCGACGAGGTGGTCAGCGCGCTGCGCGAGCAGAACGTGCAGGTGGCGGCCGGAAAAATCGGCGAGCAGCCGAACTCGAAGGGACTGAACTTCGAGTATTCGATCTCGACCCAGGGCCGGCTGAGCTCGGTCGAGGAGTTCGAGCGCATCATCGTCAAGACGGGTGAGCAGGGACAACTGGTGCGAATGAGCGACATCGCCCGTATCGAGCTCGGCGCCCAGACGTACGCCTGGTACGCCGAGCTCGACGGCGCACCGGCCGTGACCATGGGGATCTACCAGCTTCCGGGCTCGAACGCCCTCGGGGTGGCCCAGGGGATCCAGGAGTCGATGGAGGGGCTCGCCGAACGCTTCCCGGAGGGGTTGACTTGGTCAATCCCGTACGACGCCACCCGCTACATCAGCGCCTCCATCCAGAGCGTGATCTCGTCACTGGTCCAGGCGATCTTCCTGGTGGTGCTGACGGTCTACATCTTCCTGCAGGACTTCCGCACCACCCTGGTGCCGGCCATCACCATCCCGGTGTCGCTGATCGGCACCTTCGGGGTCATGCTGGCCACCGGACAGTCGATCAACAACCTGACCCTGTTCGGTTTGGTTCTGGCCATCGGCATCGTGGTCGACGATGCCATCGTGGTGGTCGAGAACACGATGCGGCTGATCGACGAAGAGGGCCTGTCCGCGAAAGAGGCCACGGCGAAGGCTATGGACGAGGTCGGTGGCGCCATCGTCGCCACCACGCTGGTGCTGCTGGCGGTCTTCGCGCCGACCCTGGTCATGCCGGGCCTGACGGGTCGGCTCTACCGGCCCTTCGCCATCACGATCTGCGTCGCGACGATCTTCTCGTCGATCAACGCCCTGACGCTGAGCCCGGCGCTGTGCGGCGTGCTGCTGCGGCCTTCGAGCGGCAAGCGCGGCAGGTTCTTCACCTGGTTCAACAACGTCTTCGACCGCTCGACCAAGGGCTACATGACGTCGGTGAAGATGTTCATCCGGCGTGCGGCCCTGATGATGCTGATCTTCGTCGGCGTGCTCTTCGCCACCGGCTGGAGCCTCACCAGCCTGCCCACCGGCTTCGTCCCCTCCGAGGACGAGGGCTACTTCTTCGTCAACGCCCAGCTACCCAACGCGTCGTCCCTCGACCGCACCCGCGAGGTCATGAACCAGGTCAACCAGACGGTCAGCGAACTGCCGGGCGTTCAGAACGTGATCATCGTCGGTGGCTACTCCCTGCTCGATGCCGTTCAGGGACCGAACTACGGCATGGGCATCGTCTCTCTGGAGAAGTGGGCCGGGCGCGAGCACACGGTCTTCGAGACGATGGCGATGGCGAACGCCCAGCTGTCGAGGATCATGGAGGGTCAGGTCTTCGCCTTCGGTCCGCCGCCTATCCAGGGACTGGGAAGCGGCAGCGGCTTCGAGATGCAGCTTCAGGACCTCGGCGGCGTCGGCCTCATGCAGATGGAGGTCTTCGCCAACGACGTCGTTCAGGGAGCGCGCGAGAGCCCGATCATCATGCAGCCGAACCAGAGCTTCCGGGCCAACGTGCCGCAGCTCTATGTGGAGGTCGACCGCGAGAAGGTGAAGACTCTGGGCATCCCCCTCCAGACGGTCTTCAACACGCTCCAGGTCAACCTCGGGTCGTCCTACGTCAACGACTTCAACATCTTCGGGCGAACCTGGCGTGTGCTGGCGCAGGCCGACGAGCGGTTCCGTTCGGCGCCCCAGGACATCAATCGACTCGAAGTGCGTAGCGCCGCGGGAGATATGGTGCCGTTGTCGACGCTGCTCACGGTCGAGCAGGCCGTCGGGCCCTCGACCGTTCAGCGCTTCAACATGTTCCCCGCGGCGACGGTCACCGGCCAGCCGGCGCCCGGATTCAGCGACGGTCAGGCGGTCGACGAGATCGAGCGCATCGCCAGGGAGCGCCTCCCGACCCAGATGGGATACGAGTGGTCGGGAGTCACGCAGCAGCAGAAGGCGGCCGGCAACGCCGCGCCGGTCATCTTCTCGCTCGCCATCCTGATGGTCTTCCTGTTCCTGTCGGCGCAGTACGAGAGCTGGTCGACACCGATGTCGGTCCTGCTCTCGGTTCCGCTGGCGATCCTCGGTGCCGGCATCTTCACCATGCTGCGCGGGTTCGATCTGAACATTTACACGCAGATCGGGTTGGTGATGCTGATCGGCTTGTCGGCGAAGAGCGCCATCATGATCGTCGAGTTCGCGAAGGCCGAGCGCGAAGGCGGACTGACGATCGTCGAGGCGGCCGAGAAGGCGGCTCTGTTGCGCTTCCGGCCGATCCTGATGACGGCGTTCTCGTTCATTCTCGGCGTGTTGCCGCTGGTGTTCGCTTCGGGTGCCGGCGCCAACAGCCGCGTGAGCCTGGGAACCGCGGTGTTCGGCGGGATGCTGATCGCCACCGTCGGTGGCGTCTTCCTCATTCCGCTGCTCTACGTCGTGGTACAGAAGGTGGCCGAGAAGATCGGCGGCAGCAAGACCGCCGAGCCGGTTCCCTCCGGTGATCCACCACCCCCGCCGCAGCCGGCGAGCGGACTCGGCGGCTAGGGCGGGCCGGCCGCTCCGAGTGGTTGTCGTCGGGGTCGGCGTCGACGAGGTCCCTGTCGGTCTAGGCTAAGGGAAACCCCCAGGGTGGGCACCCATGCTCGAGAAGTCCCAAAGCGACCTTCGACGGTCGATCCGGCGCAAGCTGGCGTTACGTCTCCTGATGGCGTGCGCCCGCTGGCGCTGCTCGCTTCGGCTACGGTCTCCTATCGAGCGAGACCGGTTCGGTGACGAGGTCCGCCCCTACACGTTGACGCAGGCGGCCCTGTTCAACGCCGAGCAGGGGGGACTGCTCGACGACCTCGAACAGGTCGAGCCCGAGGCCCTCGACAGGGCGCTGACACAGTTCGCCGAGCGCCATGCCGGGGGCCGGTTGGGGCGCTTCGAGGGGGTGACGATCCACCTCGAGCCGGGTGAGCTCGTGGGCAGTTTCATCCGAGACGACACCGCCGAGCGTGATGCGGTCGGAGGGCTTCTCGAGTCCTCACGATTCCCCGCCGTGTTCGAGCGCTGGTCGACAGTCGAGCGACGGCACGGGGAGCCCTACCTGCTGGTCCCGATGCCCTTTACCAGCACTTCCTTCGAAAGGGTCGGTTGGGTCGGCGGTGTCTTCGAGCCGTCGGACAAGATCGTCGATCGCGTCAGCCGCCGGGCTCTGCGGGCGGCGATGGGTGTTCTGCTGGTCATGGGTGTTCTCGCCGCGAGCCTCTGGCCACTGGTCTCGCGGCTGGTCGATCGTCTGGCCAAGCTCTCTGGGAGCCCGCTCGAGGCGAAGCTCGGTACCCTCGACGCTCTGGGCCGTGCGCTCGCCAAGCGCGACGGAGACGCCGAGGAGCACAGCATGCGGGTGACCCTTCTCGCGGTGCGCCTGGCCGAGGAGATCGGCGTGGACCGGCACGGGATCCAGAGCCTGATCAAGGGGCGGCCTGCACGACGTGGGCAAGATCGCAATCCGGGACGAGATCCTGCTCAAGCCGGGGAAGCTCACCGACGAGGAGTACGAGGTGATGAAGAGCCACGTGGCGCACGGGATCGACATCGTGACTCGTTCGTCGTGGCTCGAGCCGGCCGGCGCCGTGGTCGAGAATCGCCACGAGAGGTTCGGTGGCGGCGGCTACCTGGGCGGGCTGGAGGGAACCGAGATTCCACTGGCGGCACGCATCTTCAGCATCGTCGACGTCTTCAACGCCATGGCATCGGTGCGGCCCTACGAAGAGGCCATCGGATTCGACCGGACGATGGAGTCGATGCGCGAGGAACGCGGCGCGCACTTCGATCCGAAGCTGCTCGACGCCTTCGAGGGCATCGCTCCAGAGCTCTTCAGGCGCTACCACCGGGGATCCGGCGAAGCGTTGGAGGCGGAGCTCGATCGGGTGGTCGACCGCTACTTCTCGGGCGGGCTCGACGCGGTCGAAGTGGTCTAGCCAGGAGCGCCACCGAGCGCAACGCAGTAGACACGGGTAGATCCGACGGCGTAGTAGGAGGCTGGTGAACAATGGAGGCCAGGCGAGGAGTGCCCGACGTACGGGTGTAGGGACGTGCGGGTGTAAGATCGTCAGCGGCCTCTCGAATGGATGCGCTGATCGGTCTCCCCGACGGGGCGCGAGCCATGTACCTGCGACTCGTTCATCTCCACGCCAAACCGGGAAAACGGCGGGAGTTTCGCGAGTTCTTCCAGAACCGCGTGATGGACGCGCTGGCCAAGACGCCGGGCTGTAAGCACGCCGCGCTGCTCGAAGGGGTCGACAGGTCGGACGAGTGGCTCTCGGCGACCTTCTGGAAGTCCTACGAGGACGCCGCGACCTACGAGCAGAGCGGTGTGCCGGAGCGGTTGGTGGCCGAATCGAGCGACCTGTTCGAGCGCGAGACGCACATGAAGGTCGACCTGCAGCAGGATCTCGGTGTCGAGTTCGAGACGGCGATGCGAGCCATCGCGGTGGAGAGCTTCTCGATCGAGGACGCCGGCGGCCGGATCGATCCACGCCGGGGACCGGAGCCCTACACCTATGTCCGAATCGTCTCGCTGAAGGCCGACCCAGAGAAGATCGAGGAGTTCAAGGCGCGCTGGGACGAGGTGGTCATTCCGACCCTCGATGAGACGCCCGGTTGCCGCTTCGCCTTCCTGTCGGAAGGCGTTCGCGACCGGCACCACATGCTGTCGGTGACCATCTGGGACAACCAGCAGCTGGCGCTCAAGTACGAGGTCTCGGGCAAGTTCGACGCCATCACCCGGCGGCTTCAGGACACTCTGTCTCCGGACCACTCGTGGAAGACGGCCCTCGGCGCGGCCAGCGGGTCGGCGGGACACGCGCCGAGAGCCCAGGGCTACGAAATCGTCGCCGGCGGACGCGTCCGTTGACTCCCGCCGGCGGTCGCGCCCTTTGAACCGTGGCGGCTCATCGGTCGACTCCCTAGATGAGGAGTCACCGATGACCCGCGATCAGGCCTACGAAGAGCTGCTGGTCCTGCGCTGCCAGGATGGCGATGCCGGAGCGCTCTCCGAGCTTGTCGACCGCTGGCAGGCGCGATTCCTGGGCCATGCCAGCCGACTGATGGGCCAGCCGGAGGCGGCCAGGGACGCGGTGCAGGAGGCCTGGGTCGCGATCGTGCGCGGGCTGGGGAATCTTGACGATCCGGCTCGCTTCGCGCCGTGGGCGTACCGCATCGTGCGCAACAAGAGCATCGATTGGATCCGCAGACAGGGGCGGCAGCGGCGGGTCAGTCAGGAGCTCGAGGCGCAGCAGCGCCACGCCGAAGAGCTGACGCGGAACGGGGCGGCCGGTGACGGCGACCATGATCGCCTGATCGAGGCGCTCCACGGCCTGCCGCGAGAGCGCCAGGCTCTCCTCTCCCTCTACTACCAGGACGGCTTTTCGGTTGGCGAGATCGCCGACATCCTCGAGATTCCGGCCGGGACGGTCAAGTCCCGGCTGTTTCACGCGCGCAACCAGCTCAAGAGCGCGCTGGAAGGAGCAGACGATGACTGAGCTCGACGACAAGATTCGGCAAGCACTGAACGAGACGGGAATCGACACCTCGGAGCTCGGCAGTGAGGAGGACGACTCGCTGAAGATGATGATCTCGGACGCCTACCAGGGGCGCCTGCGTTGGATGTTCGTCCTGGCGACCTTCTGGCAGCTGCTCTTCACGGCAATCTTCTTCTGGTCCGGGTTTCGCCTCTTCACCATGGTCGGCAGCAACGAGCCGATCTTCTGGGCGACCATCTTCCTCATGTCGGGAGTGGGTGTCTCGATGCTGAAGCTCATGCAGTGGATGCTGATCAACCGCAATCGCATCCTGCGGGAGGTCAAGCGGCTGGAGCTCGAAGTGGCCCGGTTCGGCAAGAAGCTGAGCTCGCGGGATCCTTCGGTTTGACCGATACCCGATGTCGGTGGGTCCGGCGGCGGAGACCGGACCAGCTGCCGGCCGGCTGCGCTCAGGTCCGCAGCGCCGTCTGGATCTGCAGGAACTCGCCGACGTTGTCGAGATTGATCAAGCCGACGAGCCGCTCGTCGCGGACCACCGGCAGCACCCGGCAGCCGCAGGTCTGCAGCCGTACGAGGACACTCTCGGCCAGCTCGCTGGGGTCGGCGAGCTCGAACTCCCTCTCCATCACGTCAGCCACCGGAGCATCGTCGCCGCGCTCCTGAAGCCCGCGCAGAAGCGCCGCCTGGGTCAGCACGCCCACGACACGCTCTCCTTCGACGACGGGGAAATCCTTCTGCGAGCCGGCGATGGTGAGCTCGACCGCGTGGGAGAGCGGATCCCCGGAGGCCAGGCGATAGAAGTCAGTGAGCATCAGGTTACGCAGCGGGATCCCGCCGAGCGCGGCCCGAATCTGCACCATGCTCGCCTCCTGCGCCGCGCCGATCCAGACGAAGAGGGCGATGAAGAGCAGAAACGGGTTGCCGACCAGGCCGAGGAAGCCGAACAGGAGAGCCAGTCCCTGACCGACGGTCGCGGCGATCTGGGTGGCGCGCGGGTAGGGGAGGCGCATCGCCAGGAAAGCCCTCAGCACCCGGCCTCCGTCCATCGGGAACGCGGGCAGCATGTTGAAGACCACCAGAAAGATGTTGACCAGCATCAGGCGCTGGAGGAAGGGTCCCTGGGCCACGGCCAGCTGCTCGGCCGGGATGAGACTTCCGGTCAACTCGAGCCAGGTGTAGATCAGGGCCGCGATCGCCACGTTCACCGCCGGTCCCGCGATCGCGACCCAGAGCTCCTGCCGAGGCTCGTCGGGAATGCGTTCGAGCCGAGCGACGCCGCCGATGGGCAGCAGGATGATGTCGCGCGTCTTGACGCCGTAACGACGCGCTGTGAGTGCGTGGCCGAACTCGTGCAAAATCACGCAGCCGAAAATGGCCAGCACGAAGAGGATCCCCTCCACGGTAGCGGCGAGGGAGTCGCCAGCCCGGTAGTGACGGAAGGCGAGCCAGCCGACGAGCAGGAGGAAGGTGGCGTGGACATACACGCCGATGCCCGCGAATTCGCCGATTCTCCAGGACCAGCGCCTCATTCGACCGCCTCCCGGCTAGGCTACCACCGGGCACGCGCGGGGCGAGTCGGGCACAGGGATTGCAGTCCTCGGAGCGGACCGAATCTCTATGCCCCGGCACCAAGACATGACATCCTCTCGGGCGGCCGTTTCGGGGCGACACTCCAGAGTTCGGCGCAGCTCGCGGCCACCCTCCAGGATCTCGCTCGTACCTCGTTGCTGAATCGATTCCACCCAGGCATGCCCAGGTTGCACCGTCTACGCGCGACGAGATCTCTCTGCGTCGTTGCAGCCCTGTCGCTCCTTTCGGTGCTGCCGGCGGCCGCGGACGTGCGTGGTCGTGTGGTCTCTGCCGAGGGCCGGCCCATCGAGAGAGCGCGCGTCGATGCGGTCGAGGCGGGAGGGCACGTTTTCACCGACATGGAGGGCCGGTTCGAGCTGGCCGATGCCGACCCTCCGGTTCAGCTGGTCGCGTCGCACCCGCGCTTCCACGCCCAGGTCGTCGAGCTTGCCGCCGGGGATACCGCCGAGCTCGAGATCATTCTGGTCGCCAAACAGGAGATCTTCGAAGAGATCGTGGTTTCGGCGAATCGGGGTGAGTCGGGGTATGCCCCCGTCAGCGTCGCCGCCACTCTGGTCGAGCCGACCGAGGCGACCGTGCCGCCGAGCACCCTGACCGAGACCGTGGTCCAGGTGCCGGGCGTTTCCGAGAACGGCCAGGGCGGCCTGTTTCAGGTCTTCTCCATTCGTGGCATCTCGCGCCATCGCGTCCTCACCCTGGTCGAGGGGAGCCGCGTCGTGAGCGATCGGCGCGCCGGTGTGTCGGCGTCGTTCATCGAGCCGCTGCTGTTGGGCAAGGTGGACGTGGTGCAGGGACCGTCCTCGACGTTCTACGGCTCGGGAGCGCTGGGAGGCGTGGTCCAACTCTTCCCCCGTCAGTACGAGCGGCTGGATGTCCGCGCCGGCTACGAGAATCAGGGCGACGAGAACTACCAGGTCGTCGGCTGGGGTGACGGCAAGTGGTCTCTGGGGTTGGCTCGCCGTGACACCGGCCGCTCGGAGGATCCCGAAGGTGATGTGATCCCGTCGGGCTTCTCCCAGATCTCCGGCACTCTGCGCCGGGTCTGGGAGGCCGAGACTCACGAGTGGAACGCCCTGGTCGTGGGCTCACGCGGCCGCGATATCGAGAAGGCCAGCACCGACTACCCGGAGCGGGAGACCGTCTATCCGGAGGAGAATCATCTGCTGATGCGGTTCGGGATCGCCGCCGACAGCGGTTGGTCGGCCTCGGCCTTCCTTCACCCCAACGATCTCCAGACGGACGTGTTGCGCGTCGATCGGAGTCGCACCCTGGTCGACAACGAATCGACCGAGCTCGGCGCGGACTGGCAGCGACGGTTCGAGGTCGCAGGACTCTCGTCGGTGACCCTGGGAGCGGAGTACTTCGGTCGTCGCGACGTGAACTCCCGCGAGCGGGTGACGGACATCTCCGCTTCCGGAGCGGCGACCGAGACCTTGCAGACGCTCGAGGATGGCGAGGAGGACCAGCTCGGTGGGTTCGCCTCGGCCGAGTGGAGCTGGGGGCCGGTGAGCGGCGTGGGAGGTGTGAGAGGTACCTGGCAGCGCCAGGTCAACAGCGAGACTCCGAGTCGCGACGACTCGGCGGTCTCG
This sequence comes from Candidatus Multivoradales bacterium, assembly GCA_965223875.1. GTDB lineage: Bacteria > Acidobacteriota > Thermoanaerobaculia > Multivoradales > JAHEKO01 > CBDCXS01. The sequence goes on from OZ245024.1 coordinate 3,656,265, forward strand.
GGTTTCATCGGGCTGGTCGCCCCGGTGGGCAACGGCTTCGAGCTCACCGGGAACGTCGGCACCGGGCTGCGCTTCCCGACCCTGTCCGAGCGTTTCTTCACCGGTACCACGGGGCGGGGGGGAGTTGTCGGGAACCCGGATCTCGAGGCCGAGCGCTCGCTCTCCTTCGATCTCGGAGCGCGACTCTACGGTGAGCGCCTGTTCATCTCGGGCTATCTGTATCGCACCGAGATCGACGACTACATCGAGCGCGTCGAGATCGCCGATGACCTTCTCACCTTCGTCAACCTGGTCTCCGGCACCATCGAAGGGGTCGAGCTCTTCGGCTCGTACTCGGCGTCGCGGGAGGTCAAGCTGACCTTCGGCGGGCACCTGATCTCCGGCGAGGACGACAAGGGACTTCCACTCGCCGATGTGCCGGCGAACCGCTTCGACCTCGGCGCTGAGGGTCTGCACGGCAAGTGGGGCTGGCGGGTGCGCTACGAGTACCGCTCGTCGAAGGACGATCCGGGTTCGGGGGAAAAGCCGATCCCCGCGGCCGATCTTCTCAGCGCCAATCTCAGCTACCAGGTCACGGCGGACCTCTCCGTCCAGGTGACCGGCGACAACCTCCTCGACGAGACCTTTTTCAACTCCGCCGACGACAAGGTCCCCCTGGCCGCCGGCCGCTCGGTCGGCATCGGTCTCGCCTACAGCCCCGCTCCGTAGACCCCACCCCTCGGTCCTACCAGAGACCGAGCAGGTCCCTCCCGACGCTCCAGCGCGGAGCCGTCTCCTCGAGCGCGCCGATCTTCGCCAGGGCCGGCCCCTCATCGATCGAGAAGCGCCCGATGTTCGTCACCAGGGAGACCACGATGAAGGGCAGGACGGTCATCTGCAGCAGACCGACGTAGACGTCTCCGATGACCTGCAGCCATCCGACACGCTCGTCGAAAAAGAGTCCCACGGCGAGGCCCAGGACGATGCTGGCGAGGATGGAGGACGCACGCTGCGGCTCTCGACACAGTCCCTGTGCCTCTGCGGTGAGTCACCATCACTTTCTATCATCCGGAGGGGTGTAGGAGTCTCTCCGCGGTGTGACGATCCGGCATCGACCGACGGTGGCCGGCCGTTCGCCGAATGGACCGCAACCCTGCCACCTAGGGAGACGTAACGGTACGGTATGATGCGTGTCCCACCCTCGAGCTTGGGGGGTTCCACCGAACAGCAAGGAGATTCAGAAGTGAAGAAAGCGGCGATTTGTGTACTCGGTCTGGTGCTGGCGCTGGCGGGCGTGGCGCAGGCCCAGGAGCTGGACGAGGTACTTGCCAACTACTACGAAGCGATGGGCGGGCTCGACAAGTTGAAGTCGGTCGAGACCCTGAAGTTGACGGGCAAGATGTCGATGGGCCAGGGAATGGAAGCGCCCGCGACAATGATGCAGAAGCGTCCCAACAAGGTCCGTCAGGAGTTCACCTTCCAGGGAATGACCGGAATCCAGGCCTACGACGGCGAGACGGCGTGGATGCACATGCCCTTCATGGGGCAGACCGCACCCGAGCTCATGCCGGAGGAGATGGCGAGCGAGTTCGCCGAGGGCGGTGAGATGGACAGCCCGCTGATCGACGCCGAAGCGCGTGGTATCACTCTCGAGCTCATAGGCTCGGAGGACGTCGAGGGCACCGAGGCCTTCCATATCAAGGTGACGCGCGAGAACGGCGACGTCGAGCACCACTATCTCGACGGCGAGTACTACATCCCGATCAAGGTCACCCGCACGCAGAAGGCGATGGGCCAGGAGACGGAGGTCGCCATGGTAATGGGCGACTACAAGGAGATCGACGGCATGATGTTCGCCCACTCGATCGACATCTCCGGCGGTCAGGGCGGCGTCTCGCTCATCCTCGAGGACATCGAGGTCAACGGAGAGATCGACGACGAGCTCTTCGCGATGCCGGAGGTCGAGGAGCCCGCCGAGGCTCCGGCCGAGGGCTAGAGGCAGTTTCCGAGCGGCGGCCCGAGTGGCCGCCGTTCCCGTTTTTCCAGCAGGGAGCCGCGAGGGCTCCGGAGAACAACGCAACCGCTCCTGCGGGGAGGAGGACCCATGCGTACCCTGAATCGTCTTTTCGTCGGCGCTTTCGCGCTCGCCATGCCGGCCGCGGTGACCGCGGTCGAGATCGACTCGAACACCTTCGGTGGTCTGGAGGCTCGCGCCATCGGCCCGGCGACGATGAGCGGCCGTGTCGCCGCCATCGACGCCGTCGCCGAGGATCCGCTCACCATCTATGTCGGCTCGGCCAGCGGTGGCGTCTGGAAGTCCATCGACGGCGGCGTCACCTACGAGCCGGTCTTCGACGACCACATCCAGTCGATCGGCGCCGTCCGCATCGATCCCAACGACTCGGAGGTCGTGTGGGTCGGCACCGGCGAGGGCTGGACACGCAATTCGACCTCGGTCGGCGACGGCGTCTACAAGACGACCGACGGCGGCAAGAGCTGGACTCATATGGGCCTCACCGAATCCGAGCGCATCACGCGCATCCTCGTCGACCCCACCGATTCCGACACCGTGCTGGTCTGCGCCACCGGTCAGCTGTGGAGCGCCAACGAGGAGCGCGGCGTCTATCGGACGAAGGACGGCGGAGAGAGTTGGGAGCAGGTACTGGCGGTCGACCAGGACACGGGCTGCTCCGACCTGGCGACCGATCCCCAGGACTCCTCGATCCTCTACGCCGGCATGTGGCAGTTTCGCCGCTATCCGGACTTCTTCGAATCGGGTGGTCCGGGGTCCGGGCTGTACCGATCGATGGACGGGGGCGACACGTGGGAGGAGATGACCGAGGGCCTTCCGGAAGGGGACAAGGGGCGCATCGGCATCGCCGTGGCGCCGTCGCGACCGAACGTCGTCTACGCGGTGGTCGAGTCGGACGACACGGCGCTCTATCGCTCCGACGATCTGGGCCGGAGCTGGGCAAAGCTCAACACTTCGTTCAACGTCGCGGCCCGTCCGTTCTACTTCGCCTATCTGGTCGTCGATCCGCTCGATCACAACCGGGTCTACAAGCCCGGCTTCTCGCTGACCATCTCGACCGATGGCGGCAAGTCGTTCTCCAACATGTTCACCAGTGGCCTCGGCGGTGGGGTCCACAGTGATCACCACGCCCTGTGGATCAACCCGAACAACGTCAACGAGCTGCTTCTGGGGACCGACGGCGGTGTCTACATCTCGAACAGCCAGGGGAACGCCTGGCGCTTCGTGGGTGCCCTGCCTCTGTCGCAGTTCTACCACGTCAGCCACGACATGAAGTTCCCGTACAACGTCTTCGGCGGCCTGCAGGACAACGGCAACTGGATGGGCCCCTCGCGCAAGGCCTTCGGCATCTCGAACGCCGACTGGAAGATCATCGGCCCGCAGGGTGACGGCTTCGTCGTCGTCGCCGATCCCAAGGACGACAACTACATCTACGCCGAGAGCCAGGGTGGCAACATCGGTCGCTACAACCTGGTCACCGACCAGACGAAGACGATCAAGCCGTTCGCTGGCGAGGGCGAGGAGTCCCTGCGCTTCAACTGGAATGCGCCGATCCACATGTCGCGGCACGAAAAGGGCGCGATCTACTTCGGCTCACAGCACCTGCACCGGTCCTACGACCGGGGAGAGAGCTGGGAGACCATCTCGCCCGACCTGACCACCGACGATCCCGAGCGTCAGCGCCAGATGGAATCCGGTGGCCTGACGATCGACAACTCGACGGCCGAGAACAACGCGACGCTCTTCACCATAAGCGAATCGCCGCTCGACGAGAACGTCATCTGGGTCGGGACCGATGACGGATACGTCCAGGTGACGCGCGACGGAGGCGCCAGCTGGACCAACGTCACCGCGAACATCGACGGACTTCCCGAGGGGCTCTGGGTCTCCGAGGTCGAGGCCAGCCATCACGCCGAGGGAACGGCCTACGTCACCGTCGACGGCCATCGTAGCGGCGACATGACGACCTACGTCTTCCGCACCAGCGACTTCGGTGCAAGCTGGGAGTCGCTGGCCGCCGAGAACATCGAGGGCTACGCCCATGTGATCCGGGAGGACCCGGTCAACGGGGATCTGCTCTTCCTCGGTACCGAGATGGGCCTGTGGATCTCCATCGACGGCGGAGCGCAGTGGGCCCGATTCTCGGGCAATGTTCCACGGGTCTCGGTGCGCGGCCTCGCGATCCATCCACGCGACCACGACCTCGTCATCGGCACGCACGGCCGTGGCATCTACATTCTCGATGACATCACGCCGCTGCGCGCCCTCACGGCCGAGATCCTCGAGTCCGAGGTCGCTCTGCTCCCGTCGCGCCCGGCGGTGCTGATGATGTCCAGTGGCCCCAGCTGGTTCGGCGGCGACGCCAACTTCGTCGGCGAAGGACTGCCCGAGGCGGCCAGCATCTTCTTCTACCAGAAGAAGCGCCACCTCTTCGGCGACCTCAACGTCGAGATCTACGACACCGAGGGCGATCTGCTGGCAACCATCCCGGCGGGGAAGCGGCGTGGAATCAACCGCGTCGACCTGCCGACCCGGATGCCACCGCCGAAGTTGCCGCCGGCTTCGAGTCTCGTCTTCGCCTTCCAGGGGCCGCGTCTGCTCGAAGGTGACTACAGCTACAAGCTCACGAAGGGCAAGACCACGCTCGACGGCACGGTCTCGCTGATTGCCGATCCCCGCTCGCCGCACTCGGCGGAGGACCGCAAGCTGCAGCAGGAGACCTCGATGAGCCTCTATCGGCGGCTGGCCGACCTGACCTACCTGGTCGAGACGTCGCTGAAGCTCGAGAAGGAGGCCGCGGAGCGGGGCGAAGCCTCGAGCCGCAAGGCCTCGAAGAGAGCGCTCGAGGAGTACGCAGCGAAGCTCGAGACCTTCCGCGGCAGCATCGTCTCGACCCATCCCGCCGGTTGGCTCTCGGGCGACGAGAAGCTGCGCGAGCATCTCGGGAATCTGTACGGGTCGATCGTCGCCTACGAGGGACGACCGACGGCGACGCAGCTCGAGCGCACCGAGGAACTCCTCGCCGAGCTCGACGAGGCCGAGGCGCGGTTCGCCCGCCTCGTCGGAGCCGACCTCGACGCGGTCAACGCCAAGATCGGCGAGCCACTCACTCTGATGACTCGGGAGGAGTGGGAAGCCGAGCAGGAGGGCGGCGGCGGAGACGGAGCGGTTACCGGTCGAAAGGTCAAGCGGAGCCAGGTCGTTTCGCTCGGCGAGCGACTGGCCGTGTGGGCGGCGCGGTCCATGCGCTGATCGCTGTCGTCGGCAAGGCCTCCAACTCGTCGCCCGGGCTCGAGTCCTGGGGTCCCGCGCCGGCGGATCGCTGTCGCGGGATCTCTTGCCTCCTCTGCCCGCGGGGATCGCCCTGCCTAGTGCTGGCTCGGAACGGCGGTCTCGTCGGTCGACTGCGGCGTTTCGGTGTCGCACCGGGCGCCGAGCGAATAGGAGCTCGAGTCGCGCAGGCCCAGGTGCGCGTACTGCGCCGCCAGCTCCTCGTCGTCGACGGGAGCGAACTCGTCCGGCATCTCGTGGTAGATGGAGCAGAGCGCCTCGAGGTTTCGGCTCACCCGACTGCGCAGCAACGGATCGTAGAGGCTCGGGTTGCGTGCCTCGTCCCAGTAGGCGTTGACGTGGTCGCGCCAGTCGAACTCACGCTGCAGCCGGGCGCCGGCTCCGATCCACTCGATCAACGCCGGCTTGCCGGGCACGATGTCGTCTTCGAACAGGCTGCGGTAGAAACGGAAGCCCTCGTAGTTGGCGACGAGGTCGGCGTTGGAGAAGACGCCCGTCGTCCACATTCCGAAGATCCCGGCCTCGTTACGCTTGCCGATCCCGACGACGAGATCCTCCTCGACACCCTTGAGGTAGCGCTTGTAGTACTTCCACCCGAGCGAGAAGAAGTGCCCCATCTTGTCGACGCCGATGAGGGTCTCGTTGACCCGCAGGATCGGTCCGAGGCCGTAGAAGAAGATGACCCGTGTCTCCCAGAAGGGACCACCGCGGTAGATGCTGTCCTGCCGTGAGAGGTGGATCCGGTCGACGCCCGGATCGCGCCGGGCCCAGCGCTCGTACTTGTCGATGTGGGTGATACCGCCCATTCCCTCGAAGACCTGCTTGGCGAAGGCCCTCGGATCCGGCCCGCCCAGCCAGCGGTCGGCGATCTCGCCCAGCATCCGGTTGAAGCCCTCGTTCAGGTAGTCGGTCGAGTCCTCGACCTTGTGCTTCCGAATCGTGTACTGATCGGTTTCGTGAGCGGAGCTCCCGGCGGCGAGCGTCAGCACGGCCAGCAACAGTGCCACGCCCGCTCGGCTGCGTGTTGGCCCGGCGGTCGCGGCGTCTGGCTGTCGTCGTCGGTTCATTCGCTGGCGTGCTGTTTCGGCTTTGGATCGAGAGCTTCGGCGAGAAAATCGAGAGCGTTGTCGAAGCGAACCGGACCGTCGGCGGCCCAGCCGGGGACGTCGGTCATCAGGAACCCGAGCGTCTCGTCCCGCCCGAGGCCACCGTGCGTCCAATGCAAGCGGCCGACGGAGAACTTGGCGCCGAAAACGGCCGACTTGGATCCGAACAGGTGTCCTCGGGCGACGGAACAGACCACCGAGGCCGGATTCTGCACCAACTCGAAGGCCGAGGCCAGTCTGAACAGTCCGTCGGGATAGGTCTCCTCGTGGGTGTCGCGAAACCACTCCTGCTCGCTGAAGAACTCGCCTCGTCGGGATCTCACCGTCAGACGATGTACGACGTCCGCGTACTCCAGAGGGTCGGCGTCCTCGATGCGATAGGCCCAGGAGGAGCCGGAGGGACCCTCGCGACGATCGATCACCGCACGACCGTCGCGATCGACGACGATCCAGCCGTCGTCCTCCCGATAGGCACAGAGGTCGACTCCCGGCTCCCGCACGACGATCCCGGTCACCCGGACCTCGTCTCCGGGATGGGTGTAGATCTCGAAGCTCGACACCAACCCGAACGGCGTCAGGACCACCGCGTCGTCACGGTCGAGTCGCTTGCGGAGCCGGTAGCCGGCGTCTTTGAGGGCACGACGCACTCCGCCGTACGCGTTGGCGAGCGGCTCGCCGCCACCCAGGCCGTGATCGGACAGCAGCACGAGGTGGATGGGACGCTCGCTTCGCTGGCGCAGGTCGCCCAGCGCCGCGTCCAGGTGCTCGAAGGTCGCCCGCAGAGCGTCCGGACCGTGGGCGTGGCCGGTCGCGTCGGTCGAGTTCACGTAGATGAAGAACGATCGGTCGTCATTCTGCTCGAAGGCTTCGAAGGCTCGGTCGATCTCGCGCACGTTGTACTTGAGAGGCTTTGCGTATGCCTTCGACTTGCTGAAGAAACCGCGCAGCTGCCAGTCGAAGAAGTGGTGCCAATCGAAACGGATCTTGCCGTACGAGCCGAGCGTTCCTCCACGCACGCGGTTCTCGTCGTGGTCGAAGAACTTGTTCTCGTAGCCGGGAGGAATCTCCAGTCCGAACCTGGACAGGATCGCGGTCAGCGCTACGCTGGTGCTCGACGGAAAGCTGCTGACCAGCGGCACCGGTCCGTCGAGGGTCGCCAGGAGGGTCGGCGTCTCGTCTCCGGGCCGGGTGAACGCGACCGCCGAGGCGTACGGCACGGCGTCGAGGACGACGACGAGAAACCGGGCGTCCGCAGCGGGGCTCTCGACCTCGGAGGCGGCCGTGCCACCGTTCGCTGCCAGGAGGGCGACCAGAAAGGCGACGAGGCGCCTGATGGTACGCTGCGTCGCGTTCTCGGGTCTAAACCGGGGCGGTGCGTCTGGCATCTAAGAAGGCGTGTTGAACGAGACGTGCATGCGCCCCTCGGTGGTGTGGCCGGCCCGCGGAGCCGCGAGGCTCCTCGAAGCTGCGAAACCCCTCGGAGTCAGAAAAGTGTCGAGAGTCGATACTTCGGCCGATGCGGCCGATGTCCGGCTGGCCCGCGAGGGTGACATCGCGGCCTTCGAGAGACTCTACCGCACCCATCACGGGCGTGTTTACGGCCTCTGCCTGCGCATGGCGGGGGACCGGGCGCTGGCCGAGGACCTGGTTCAGGAGGTCTTCATTCGCACCTGGGAGAAGCTCTCGACCTTCCGGGGCGAGAGCGCCTTCACCTCCTGGCTGCATCGGCTGGCGGTGAACGTGGTGCTCAGCCGTCAGCGGTCGCGGCGTCGCCGGGAGTCACGCATCGTCGCGGTCGAGGACCCGCAGGTCCACGACGATCCGCGACCCACCCCAGGCCCCTCCGCTGGCATCGACCTCGAGAAGCTGGTGGCCGATCTCCCCGCGGGGGCACGTAGGGTCCTGGTACTGCACGACGTCGAGGGCTTCAGCCACGTCGAGATCTCGAAGATGACCGGCATAGCCGTCGGCACCTCCAAGGCCCATCTGCATCGGGCCCGGAAGCTCCTCAGGAAGGCACTGGAACGATGAACTGCCGTGAGCTCGAGAAGCACCTGACCGACTACCACGACGGTGAGCTGCCGCCGGCGTTGCGCCAGGAGGTGGATCGGCATCTCGAGGACTGCCCCTCGTGCCGAGCCGAGCTCGACCGCGAGCGCGAGATCGTTCGACTCGCCCGCGAGTGGCGTCGTGACGCCGAGCCCGAGCGCGATCTGTGGCCGGCGATCGAGGCCGGTATCCGCGCGCGTCCGCCTCGCGTCCTGCGCGGCCGCTGGACGGCGCGGCATCGAGTGGCGCTGGCCGCGGCCGCGGCGCTGATCGCCGTGGTGGCCCTTGTCGCCGTGCGCCAGCCGGACACACCGCGGGCCGCGGATGTCGGCGTATCAGAGCCGTCGCCCGCGCCTCCCGTCGGTAACCTGTCCCTGGCTCTCGCTTCGGAACGGGCGCGCGCCGAAGGAGGTCTGATGCACGTGCGCGAGGATCTCCTGCGCACGATCCACCAGCGCCGTGGAGACTTGGACGAGGAGACGCAGGAGATGGTGGACCGCAACCTGCGCATCATCGATCTCGCCATCGGCGAGATCTACCAGGCCCTCGAAGCGGATCCGGAGAACAGGGTGCTCGAGCAGCTGCTGGCGGCCACCCACCAGCGGGAAGCCGAGTTCCTGAAGCAGATCAACACGTTGTAGCGAACCAGCGAATGTGTGAACTAAGCTCCATGAGAGTCGTAGAGAGACAGGAGAACGCCATGAGGACGCCAATCATCCTGGCAGTCGCTGGACTACTGAGTTGCGCCGCGGCGTGGGCGGGAGAAACGGTCGATCGGACGATCGACGTCGCTGCAGACGTCGATGTAGAGATCGAGAACGTCGCCGGCTCGGTCGAGGTCGAGGTCTGGTCGAAGTCCGAGATCCGCGTGGTCGCCGATCTGGGTGACGATGTCGAGGGCCTCGACATCGACGCCGACGGTGACGAAGTGCGGATCGAGGTCGAGATTCCGGAGAGCAGCCGGAGGCGACGGAACTGGGACATCAACTCCGACGTCAAGGTCTGGGTGCCGACCCGCGCCTCGGTCGAGGTCGAGACCGTCAGCGCCTCGATCGACGTCAGGGACATCGGCGGATCGCTCGATCTCGAGAGCGTCAGCGGCGACGTCGACGCGACCGGCTCACCGAGCGATGCCGACCTGGCGACGGTCTCCGGGAACATCGACTTCGCCGGCTCGTCGACAGCGGTCGACGCCGAGACGGTCAGCGGGCGCGTGAAGCTCGACGGGGTCGCCCGCAACGTCGACGTCTCCACGGTCAGCGGCAACGTCGAGGTGACGGGCCAGTCGATCGAGCGCGCCGATTTCGAGTCAGTCTCCGGATCGATCGAGTTTCGCGCCGACCTGACGAGCAACGCCCGCATCGACTTCACCAGTCACAGCGGCAACGTCGAGTTGAGGTTGCCCTCTGGCACCGCGGCGAGCTTCGAGATAGAGACCTTCGCCGGAGACATCCGTTCCGACTTCGGCGGTGAGGTTCGTCGCACCAGCCGCTACGCGCCGGGCCGCGAGCTCTACACCTCGACCGGCTCGGGCGCCGAAATCTCGGTCGAGACCTTCAGCGGCAACGTCTATCTGGTCAAGGACTGACGAGGTCGACAGCGATTCCGAGACGGCCGGCCTTCGGGCCGGCCGTACTTTTCATGCTCTTCGAAACCAACGGCCGGCACGCCTCACCCGAAGCGGCCGGCGTCCCCTCGAACTGAGGGCATGGCTGCCGGCCGTCCCGACCCAGCCAGTGCGCCCGCCTGAAACGGCCGGCGTCTCTGCAGGCCGACCCGTCTCAGCCCGTGCGCCTCAATGAACCAGTAGGACCTTGTCCGCCACCGGGTACAGCCACTCGACCCCGCGCTCGGTGACCACCGCGTCGTCCTCGATCGGGATGCGCACCTTGGCGCCGCCCCAGTCGGGGTGCGCCGTGTAGGCGAAGAGCTCGATCGAGAAGAGGTTCGAGGGGCGGATCTCGAAGGTGATGCGCTTGGGGTTGAAGAAGGCGATCGAGGGTCCGATGCCGTGGCCTGAGTTGCCGACCGAGTGGCATCCGATGACGACGTCGGTCGTGGCGGGATCGTCGGTCGGCTGATTGAACCCGATGGGGCGGAATCCGGCGGCCTCGAGGGCGGCGTAGACCTCCTCTTCGGCCTGTTTTGCGGTGATGCCGGCGCGGATCGCGCCGCGCACGACCGCACGAGCCTCGAGCGCCCTGTCGTAGGCGTTTCGCAGACCGGCCGGCGCTTCGGTCTCGCCCTCGCGCAGGACGTAGGCGACGCGCTTCATGTCGGTATAGAGATTCATCAGCCCGACGCCCCAGTCGATCATCATCAGGTCTCCGCGCTGGATGATGCGGTCGTTCGAGACCGCTTCGATGCCCTCGGGGCCGGTGATGTAGATCGACGGCATGCCGAAGGAGAGATCGAGGCCTTGTTCGAAGAGGCGGTCGCGGATCCACCAGGCGACGTCGGCGAGCGTTGTGGCGCCAGGGGTGATGACCTCGCTCGACAGGGCGCGCTCCGCGATCTGGCGTGAGATCTCGCCCGCCTCGGCGAAGGCCGCGATCTCGGTCGCGACGCGCCGGGAGCGGAAGTCCGACACCAACTTCTCGGCCGAGACCAGCCGCGAGGCGTACGGCTCGCCGAGAATCTCGACGATCTCGAGGTAGCCGCTGTGCGACAGCCCGTCGGCGCCGCCGATCTGGCGCGAGATGTTGAGGCCGATCCTCTGCGGATCGCGCTCGCGGACGAAATCGGCCAGCTCGTCAGCCGAGCCGAAATAGTCGTAGGCGCCGCTTCCCTCGAGCAGAGGTCCACTGACGCCGAGTGCCACGCGCTCGATCCTCGGCTCCCCCCGGTCGGTGAAGATGTAGTACCCGGTTTGTCCGGTGTAGCCGAACCCGAGATCTGGCCACAGGGGCTCGTAGTTCGCCTCACGGATCATGGTGATCCACATGTCGATGTCGTTCTCGCGCATCGCCTGTGGAAGCACCAGGTCGAACTTGTCGCGCCGGATCTGATTCATCGTCTCCCAGCGCCGCCTGGCCTCCTGGGGCGACGCGGGTATCGCGAGCAGGGCGAGAGCGGCGAGGGTGAGCGGGGTGCGGAGCTGTCGCATCAGGGATCTCCAGGGTCGGTTTCCGGGTCGGGTCAGGGTCGGCTTCGGTCGGAAGACGGGGGCACGGCTGCGCCTCCGCCGGCTGGTGGAGGCGTGCGGGGCTCGGGAAGCTCGACGGGAGGCAGGAAGATCTGCCCACCCGTGCGCTCGACGGCGAAGCTCGCGTTGAAGATCTCGAGAGAGTCGACCGTCCGGCCGTCGAGGCGGGCCGGCTGCGCGGGCGGCATTCCGGCGAGCCACTCGAAGGCCACGAACACCAGCACCGGGTGGGCGTCATCGGTCAGGAGCACCGGCTGGCGCAGCCTCCCGGTCGCGTCGACGATCAGCTCGATGAGGATGTCCGGCTGGCGGTCGAGTGCCGCGGCGGTGTTGGTGACCAGATCGGGTGGTGCGATCTGCGGGAACACCACCGGCTCCATGTGCAGACGTTCGAGGTCGCTCACGCGACCGAACTCCCGCGGCATCTCGGCCTCCCGGCGCAGCTCGATGCCACTGAGCGTCGAGGCCAGCCCGTAGACCGACAGATCGCGGCTCGCGATCTCGGGAGCGAGGTTGAGGGCGAGGTACCAGTGCCAGACAGCGTCATTCGGCCGGCCGAGGTTCATTTCGGCGATCGCTCGCTGCAGGGCGAGCTCGGCCATCACGCGATCGAGACCGTGGCCCGACCAGGCCTCTCTCAGCGCCTGTTCGGTGACTCTCTCCGCCTGCTTTCGGGCCCCCTTCCACTTGTGGCGCGAGAGCATGCTCTCGATGGCCTCGAGCTTCGGCCACCAATCGACCCGATCGGCCGACTGGAGGCTCTCCGGCTGCGACTGGGCCCATGCGGGGACCGCGGCGGTCCCCAGCGAGACGCCGAGGATCAGGCAGAACGGGATCTTGATCGATGCGAGGCGCACCGTGCCCGATTCTACCGACGTCTCCGAACCTGCCCCGAAGGGTGGTTTCCCGCCCCGCCCCGAAGGCTGTTCCGGTCGTGATGTCGGGGGCCTCAAAGTATGATCGGAAGATCGCGGCACGGTGTCTTTCTCGTCGCTCGGATTGTAGGCTCGTGTCCTCACGGGGCAGAGGGCTTTTTTATGCCGACTCAAGAAACCGTCAAGACAGGATGGGCCTCGAAGTGGACCCTGATCGGTCTGGCGTTATTGTTGTTCCTGACGGTGACCGGATTCGCCGTGACGCTGGCGCCGTTCCATGCCGCGGTCGAGTGGGGACTGTTGCTGCACACGGCCGTCGGGCTTCTCATGGTGCTGCCCCTCGGTGTCTATCTGGTCTACCACTGGGTCGACTATCGCAGCTACAACATGTCCGACACGCTGCTGCTCGGCTATGTCGGAACGATCGCCCTGCTGGTCTGTCTCGTCTCGGGGCTGGTGGTGACCTGGCAGGGTCTCTTCGCCCTGAGCATGTCGCCTCTGTGGCGCAACCTCCACCTCTGGTCCACCGTGGCGGCGATCGCGACGTCACTGCCGCACATCCTGCTGGTCGTCCTGCGCGACCACCGGGGGCAGGTCGAGTCGGCCGCGCGGCGACGCGCTCTGCAAAGCCTGGCATGGTGCGGCCTCGGCGTCCTGGCCGCGGTGGTGGCGGGGATCGTCTATCCCGGGCCGCGGTATGTCAACGAGTTCCCCGAGGACTACAGCCTGGTGTACGGCGAGGATCGTCCGTTCGCCCCCAGCCTGGCGATGACCTCGACCGGTCACGCCTTCGACTCCGACTCGCTGGCCGGGTCGAGAACCTGCGGCACCGGCGGTTGCCACAGCCAGATTCTCGAGGAGTGGCTGCCCAGCGCCCATCGCTACGCGGCGATGGACCCGCTGTTCCGCAAGGTGCAGGACGTGATGGCGGAACAGAATGGACCGGAGTCGACCCGCTACTGTGGTGGCTGCCACGACCCGATCTCGCTGTTCTCGGGGACGAAGAACATCTTCGCCGAGAACCTCACCGGCCTGCAGGGCTATCAGGAGGGCGTCTCGTGCCTGTCCTGTCACGCCATTCGCGAGACCGACCTCCAGGGCAATGCCAACTACGTCATGAACCAGCCCCCCGCCTACCTCTGGCAGTGGCAGGAGGAGGGCCTGGGCAAGCGGATGAGCGACTTCCTGATCCGCACCTATCCGGCGCAGCACCAGAAACTCTCGAAGCGTGTGTTCAAGGCGCCCGAGTACTGCGCCGCCTGCCACAAGCAGTTCATCGACCAGGAGGTCAACCGGGTCGGCTGGGTGCAGCTACAGAACCAGTTCGATAACTGGAAGGCGAGCCACTGGTACGTGGAAGGCGATCCGGAGCGGACGATCGAGTGCCGTGAGTGCCACATGCCGCTCGTCGCCTCGTCCGACCCGGCCAGCGGTGACCCGACGGACTACAACCGCACGCCGCACGACGGCATGCATCGGTCGCACCGCTTCATCGCCGCCAACGGTCTGGTCCCCGGACTGCTCGAGCTCGAGGGCTGGGAGGAGCAGGTTCGGCTCACCGACGAGTGGCTGCGTGGCGAGCTCGAGATTCCCGAGATCGCCGACAAGTGGAGTCCGGGCCCGGTCGTGACCCTGGTCCTCGACGTGCCCGAGTCGGTCGAGCCCGGAGCCGATCTGCCGATTCGGGTCGTGATGACGGCGAACAAGGTGGGCCACGATTTTCCGACCGGTCCGCTCGATATCATCCAGAGTTGGATCGAGCTCCATGTCTACGACGACAAGGGGCGGGTGATCCACGAGTCCGGAACACGCGACGAGCGCAACTTCATCAAAGAGGGAAGCTTCCTGTTCAAGGCCGAGCCGGTGGATCAGTACGGCAACCTGATCGATCGCCACAATCTCTGGGAGATGGTCGGCGTGCGCTTCCGGCGGGCGCTGTTCCCCGGATACTCCGACACCGTCGAGTACGTGATCGACTGCACCGGAGCCGTCGGCGTCGGCGAGGAGTCCGACCTGGCCAGGAGCGGCAGGGACGTTCGTGAGCTCGAGGTCGAGCTCGACACGCCGGGACACTACGAGATCGTCGCCAAGCTGATGTACCGGAAGGCCGATCAGTTCCTCATCAACTACATGTTGGGTGACGACAGCGGGCTTACCGCGCCGGTCGTGGAGATGACCTCCACCCGGGCCACGGTCGCGGTGGCGCCCGGCGGCACGCTGCCCGCCGCGGGAAACTAGGCACTCGAGTCGTGGCGAGCGGAGAGGGCGGCGAGCCCAGGAGGACTCTGCGCCCGGGGCGGCGCAAGCGGCGTCTGCGCCGCATGTCGTGGACGCTGACGACCATCGGTTTCGTCGTGGGCGCGGCTCTGGTGATCTGGTATCTGGCGACCCGTCCGGAGACCAGGCGGCCGGGAGAGGCGCTTTCCGACATCACCGAGCGTCTCTCTCGCGGCCTGCCGGAGGACGCTCCGACGCCGACGCTGGTCGATCGCGCCGTGGAAGCCGGGCTGTCGGACTTCGACGCCTTCGTCGGCGATCGCTCCTCACAGCTCCCCGAGGACATGGGGAGTGGCGCCGCCTGGGGCGACTACGATCGGGACGGCGACGACGACCTGTTCCTGGTCAGTATCGGCGGGGCGCTCGGTCTCGCGGACGACGAGCGTGCTCCATCGATGCTCTACGAGAACCTCGGAGACGGTACCTTCCGGCCGGCGGAGGGTTTCCCGGATCTGCGCATCGTCGGCATGAGTGCCGCCTGGGGCGACGTCGACGGCGACGGGTGGCTCGATCTGGCGGTGACCGGCTACGAGACGCTCGAACTGCTACGCAATCGAGAGGGGCGCTTCGAGATCGATCCGGACTTCCCTCGCTTTCCCGGCTTCTGGGCCGGTGCCGCCTGGGGCGACTTCGACAACGATCGTGATCTCGATCTGTACGTCTGCGGTTACGTCGTCTACGAGCCGCCGGCCGCCGGAGGAGGTCCCGCCGCCGGCGGTCCCGCGACCGAGCAGTACGGCACCTCGGTGCCCTACACGCTCAACCCGGCTTCGTTCGAGCCCGAGCGCAACCTCCTGCTCGAGAACGACGGCGCCGGAGGCTTCACCGAAGTCGGCCAACTGATGGGAGTGTCGAACCCGGCCGGGCGGAGTCTCACGGCCCTCTGGCACGACTTCGATCAGGACGGCAGGCTCGATCTCTATGTCGCCAACGACATCTCGGACAACGCCTTCTTCCTCAATCGGGGCGACACTTTCGAAGACGCCGGCCTTTCGGCCTGGGTGGCCGACTACCGCGGAGCCATGGGCCTCACGGCCGGCGACTGGAACCGTGACGGTGACGACGACCTCTTCGTCAGCCATTGGGTCGCCCAGGAGAACGCGCTCTACGACTCGCGACTCGTCGACCTGCGCCAAGCCGGTGCCGAGGCTGCTCCACTCTCCTTCGCTGACCAGGCGGCGCCGCTCGGCCTGGGGCAGATCGCGCTCCAGTCGGTGGGGTGGGGCAGCGAGTTCCTCGACCTCGATGGTGACGGCTGGCTCGACCTCATGGTCGCCAACGGCAGCACGCTGGAGACAGCGACGACTCCCAAGACACTGAAGCCGCAGCCGGATATGGTGCTGTGGAATCGGCGGGGTGAGTACTTTCACGACCTGGCCTCTCTCGATGAATCGTTGTCGACGCCCGATGTCAGCCGCGGTCTGGCCGTCGCCGACTACGACGGAGACGGCGATCAGGACGTGCTGGTGGTGCGCCTCGACGGGCCGCCGAAGCTGCTCGAGAACGGGATGCAGTCGGGGAACTGGCTGCGTCTCGATCTGGCGAGCCTCACCGCCGACGGGGAGCCCAACGGCCACGGGGACGGCTCGACGGTGACGGTGAGAGTTGGCGATCATCAGATTCGCCGCGGCGTCACTTCGGCCTCGTATCTCTCGCAGAGCAGCCGCACCCTCCACTTCGGCCTGGGAGACGCCACATCGGTCGACGCCGTGGAGGTCACCTGGCTCAGCGGTGAGACCGAGAGCTTCGAGCCGCCGGAGATCAACGGCCGATGGAGGCTCACAGAAGGCGATCCACAACCCCGGCGTGTCGGTAACTCGGCTGCCGTGGCGGGCGCTGCTGTGCCGACCGACGAGCGGGAGCGGATTCTCGAGTTCTGGGAAACCCAGCGGGCGGCTATGGACGCGATGAAGCGCGACGGCGACCTCGACCGGTCCGTTGTGCTCTTTCGTCGAGCCCTCGAGCTCGATCCGACCCACGAGGATTCCCGCTACTACCTGGCGAACTGCCTGGCGGCCCGAGGTGAGGTCGAGGAGGCTCTCGACGAGCTCGACGAGCTCCGTCGGCAGGCTCCGATGAGTCACCGGGCACACAAGCAATGGGGGGTGCTGCGGGCCGCCAACGCGCGCAGCACGGAGGATCTCGCCGCGGCGCGCAAGGCGCTCGAGGACGCCGTCGAGGTCAATTCCGAGGAGACCGGTGCCTTTCAGGTCCTGGCCGAGATCGACCTCATCTCGGGACGGCCTGAGGCGGCGAGGGCACGGCTCGAACGGGTGAACCAGACGAATCCCAGGGCCGTCGGGGCGCTCTATCTGAGGGCCTATGTCGCCTGGAGCGGTGGCGATGAGGGTGAAGCGACGAAGCTGCTCGAAGCGGCGCTCAAAGCTCGCGGCGACGACTGGGTGCCGCCGGGCGCCGTCGCGGAGGGAGATGTCCGCCGGCTGATGCACCGGGACATGTCCCCACTGTCGAGCCACTGGGAGTCCTGGGACGGCGCCAGCACCAGCCCCGACGCCGTCTTCGCGATGCTCGCCGATCAGCTGGACTCCGGCGCCTGACGCGTCCGGAGCTTCGGCGAACGGTCCCAGGGCGCTCGCTCGCCCTCCGGACCCGGGTAGAATCCTGCACGCCGTGCAGGCGGACGACACATGCGCACCTTGACAAGGATTCTCCTGTCGCTCCTGTTGGTCGGAGCGATCGGCGTAGTGGCGCTGCTCTTCACCGACTTCTCCTCGCCACGCCTGGCCCGGGCCCTGATCGATCTCGCGGCTTCGAGAGGCGGGGTCGAGCTCGAGGTCGAAGAGGCGAGGCTGAATCTCCGCAAGGGACTCCTGCTGGAGGGGGTCACGGCCAGCTCCGATGCCGGTGACGAAAGCCTCGAGGTGTCGGTCGACCGGCTGGTTCTCGAGCACCGGTTGTGGCCGCTGTTGCGGGGGCAGGTGGTCGTTGAAAGGCTGGTTCTCGACGCGCCGCGGATCGATATGGTCTCGGCGCTGCCCGCGGGACCGACCGTCAAGCCGAGGGCGGAACCGCCTCCGACGGGAGGGGTCGGAGGTCCGGGAACCGAGACCGACTCCGCGTCCAGAGGCCGCCTGCACCTCGAGATCGGCGAGATGGAGATAACCGACGGCCGGCTGTCGAGCACGACCTCGGGCTCGGCGGGCTCGACCGTGCTGAACGGCCTGGACCTGGTGCTGCGCGAGATCGCCGTCGACGCCAGCGAGCCGTCGCTCCCCCTGGCGGTGAGTGGCCGGGGCTGGCTCGAAGCCGAGAGTCTCTCCGTCGACGAGTACCGGTTGAACGGCATCGCCGCGGCGCTCGAGGCGGATCGGGGACGATTGCGTCTGGCCGAGTTCGAGAGCTCGTCGTCGGCCGGTGAGCTGCTGGTCGAAGAGATCGACATCGACCTGGCGCAGGATCCCTATCGCTACCGTGTATCCATCGAGGCGGAGAGCATCGATCTCAACCACATCCTCGATCTTCCCGGTGGCATTGGCCCCGCGCGTCTCGAGTTGCGAGGCAACGGAGAGGGTCCGGGAATGGGTGGGGCGGTCGCCGAGATGACGATCTGGATCGACCAGGGGACGCTTCCCTCGGTGGCGCTCCTGGACAGGATCGATCGCCTGGTGGGAACCGCTCTCGACAGGGCCGCCTACGAGGCTCTCGACCTGAGACTCTCGCTCGCCGACGATGTGCTGGAGATCGACCCTGTAGAGGTCGTCACCGAGGTGGCGAGACTCGATCTGTCCGGGTCGATCGAGCTTGGTGGTGGGATCGACCTGCGCGCCGGCGTGGGGATTCCGCGCGAGACGTTCACCGCCAGTGAT
This sequence comes from Candidatus Multivoradales bacterium, assembly GCA_965223875.1. Taxonomy (GTDB): domain Bacteria; phylum Acidobacteriota; class Thermoanaerobaculia; order Multivoradales; family JAHEKO01; genus CBDCXS01. The sequence continues at coordinate 3,674,846 of OZ245024.1, forward strand.
GTCTCTGACGACGTCCTCGACGCCCTCACCCGGCGCGGCTGGCTGACGATACCGTTGCACGTAACGGGAACCGTCGACGACCCCCGCTTCGCGCCGGATATGGAGGTCATCAAGGAGCGCACCCGGTGGCTCGCCGAGCAGACCCGGGACTCGCTGCGCTCGAGGTTCAGCTCACAGCTGGGTGGAATGATCCGGCGACGGGTGGGTCGCTAGCGAGGGATCGGTACCGCACGAATCAGCTGTCTCGGTTGTCCAGCTCGAGGGGGAGACTCGGAGGTGCTGGTATTGGCCGGGACAGCTGATTCCTGGGGTCCGAACTCTGCGTTGTCATCTCGACCGAAGCGACCGTCAGGGAGTGGAGTGGAGAGATCCTGCCTCGTCTTACCGACATCACCAGTCGGTTGGTCGTGCGTGGGATCCCTCGGCTTCGCTCGCTTCGCTCGTCTGCGCTCCCATTCGACTCACTCCGTTCGCTCAGGGCAGGCGGGATGACGATTCGAAGGAAAGCTGGGGGGCACGAAGCCCCCCAGCTTGCTGGTGACTACTTCCAGCTCACGCGGACGCTGAGCTTCCAGATACGAGCGGAGATCAGGTCCTGCAGGTTGTCGGCGGTACCGCCGGTGAGAGTTGGCTCGCGAGCCAGGGTCGTCGCCTCGTTCAGAGCATTGAACAGGTCGAGACCGAACGTGAAGTTCACATTGCTGTTGGCCGCGAACGTCTTCTCGGCGCGGAGGTCCATCGTGGTGACATCGGGGTTGCGGAAACGGTCGACATCACCCTGCACCAGGGAAACCAGGCGCTGGATGCCGTCCGAGCCGCCCACGCTGTTGTTGTACGGGATGAGGTAGCCCTCACGGCCGTAGAGGTTGGCCGACAGGTTGAAGCCCCACGGGCGGTCGGCCGCGACCTGATAGATACCCGTGATGTTCCACTGCCAGCTCGACTGCAGGTAGATGTCGCCACGGCCCGAGCCCGACGAGCGCGTGTAGAAGAGGGCGCCGTCGTTGTCCTCACCCAGGCCCGTCTGATTGATGAAATCGTTCGGGTCGTTGTTCTGGGTGTAGGAGGACGGGACGCTCCATTCTCCCTCGCCCCAGTTGACGAACCCGCGAAGGGCCCACCGGTTGGCGAGGCGCTTGTTGAAGGTCAGACCGATGCCGTTGTACTCGATCTCACGCGAGCCGGTGACCAGATGGGAGAACCCGGTGGTCTCGAGTCGCGGATCGACGGCGAACAGATCGGTCGAGCCCTCGGAACCGTCCGGCAGCTCGTTGGTCGTCTGGCCATCGGGAACGTAGTTGTCGATGGTGTTGACGAAGCCGAACTGGAGGCCGGAGCCGGCGGGGCGCAGACGCGCGCGCTGCTCCGAGATGTCCTCGGTCAGACGGTATGTGTAGTTGAGTCCAACGACGAACTCTGGCAGGAACGAGTGCTCCACGCCGAGAATGAACTCGTTGACCATCTCCGGGTCGTAGCCCGAGGCCACCGTGTTGCCGTTGGTGCTGTTGTTGTCCAGATCGTAGCCCGTGCCGAAGAGGAACGAGTACGCCTCACCATCTTCGTAGATGTTGTTGTTGTTGTCGTCGGTGAAGGAGAAGTAGGCGTAGGCGCCGTAGTTGTACGGCGACAGCGGATTGAGCCAGGAGACCGTGCCGATACCGAGCGCCTGCGGGAACTGCGAGAAGCTGGCGCGCAGCAGGGTGTCACGGTCCTCGCCGAGGGCGTAGGTCGCACCCAGACGCGGCGTGATCGTCGACCAGTCGAAGCCCGGATCGAGCGCACTGTCGAGAGTCACCGTCGGGAAGACCTCCGGCGCGGCACTGGGACCGGTGGTACCAGGCTGGATCTCTCCCTCCTGGAGGTCGTAGCGCAGGCCGACATTGAACGTCCAGTTGCCGGTCGCGATGGTGTCCTGCACCCAGAAAGACGTGTAGTCGGCATCGATGTCCTGCTCGACGCCCCGGCGATAGAGGAAGAAGAAGTCGTTGGGGCCCGGGGAGGCACCGAAGTTCTCACCCGCGATATTCACGATGTTCCTGCCCGGCCAGCCGAAGTCGGAGAAGCCCGAGGTCTGGCGGACGCGGCCGCCGAACTTGAGCTCGTGACTGGTGCTGGAGCCGGTGTTGAAGAAGTAGGAACCATCGAGCTTGATCGTGTCCTCGGGACGACGGGCGAAACCGTTGAGGTAGTTCTGCCGCCATACACCGTCGGTGTCCCAGAGCGTCTCCTGGCTCGGCGTGCAGGCCGTCGGGCTGCCGTCGGCACAGTTGTCGAGACCCTTGGGACGCAGGGCGAAGCCGAGGTCGGTCTTGGAGTAGGTACCGGTGAGGTAGAGGTTCGAGGAGAAGACGTGCGTGTCCTCGAACTTCCAGATCGCCGACGGACCACGCTGATCCCAGGTGGTCTCGGAGGCACGACCCGGACCGGCACCGCGACCGAACTTCTTCTTGTCGCCGTTGTTCCACGACGCCAGGAAGCTGTTGGCCGACGAGAGCTGGGCGTTCAGCTTGACCGAGGTGTTCTCGAGCAGGGTGTTGTCCGGCAGGCCGCCAGCGTTGAACTGCTGGATGTCGTTGACTCCGTAGGAGCCCCACAGCCAGAGCTTGTCGACGATCGCCGCGCCGCCGGCCTCGAAGCCGTACTCGGACACGCTGTTGATCGAGTTGGTCGTGAACGTGTCGCAGTCCTGGTTCGGACCGAGCTGGCTGCAGTTGAAGTCGGACTGGGACTGACCCAGGAAGCCGAGACCGTCACCCTTGGCCGACAGGAAGCGAGCCGTACCGCGGAACTCGTTGGTCCCACGACGGGTCACCATGTTGACCGAGACGCCGGCCGAGTTCTTGGTCACGTCGGGACCGCCCGTGGCGAGTTCGACGGCCTCGAACTGCTCGAAGTCGTAGTAGGTCGGGGAGGCGCCGGTGGCGGCCATGTCGGTGATCTGAACACCGTCGACCAGGAAGTCGTTCTCGGAGAAGCCCACCGCGAGACCGCGGAAGTTGGACTGCTGACCGGACTCGTTGCCGCCGACGTTGATGCGATCGACGAGCACGCCCGGGGCCTGGTTCATCACCGACCACGGATCACGAGCGGTCGGGATCTTCTCGAGCTCGACCTGCGAGATGTTGGCACCCTGCGTGAGCTTGCGCTCATCCAGGAGCGGCGACTCGGAGGTCACCGTGATGACGTCCTCGACAGCGCTCGAGAGGGTGAAGTTGATGGTGGTGTTGCGATTGATCGCGATGACCACGTTGGGCTGCTCGACGGTCGAGAAGCCGTCGAGCTCGGCCTTCAGGTAGTAGGTACCCGGATCGAGACCCGGGAAACGGTAGTTGCCGTTCTCGTCGGTGACGGTGACACGCGGGGCGCCAACGCCCTCGAGGGTCACTGTCACGCCGGGAAGGGCGGCACCGCTGTCGTCGCTGACGACGCCATAGACGTTACCGAGGTTCTGGGCCGTAGCCACCCCGGCAAGCATCAGAGCGCCGATCGCGAGGACGCTGACGATGCGCCATCGGTTCGTAAAGCTCATGATTGGATTGACTCTCCTTTTTTGACTCATGGATATTTCGGAACAACACGGTTGCTGCGTACATGCGCGTAGATCGTCGTCTGTCTCGAAACCTCCTCTCGGTTGTCCGCTAGGACTGACAGGTCTTCATCCACGGCGCTCAGGTAGGGCAAGGAGGGTGCCCTCGAGGGACCGACCCTCGGATGACGAGCGAGATTCCACGAAGATCGACCGGTTTGGGGTCTTGTCGACATCTTTCAATGCGAAAAGCCCTTGTTTCCCGGGGTCTCCGGCGGGGTCGTCAAGATGTCGAGATGTCGGCTCAGATGCCTGTAGGTGCTTGATTTTCAAGGGGTTGAATCGAACTTCAATTGACTGAATTCGACCTGTGGAAGCGAGATCGAGGAAGGTGGGTTCGGGTCAGCTCAGGAGGGCTGATGGGGAGGCAGGTTGGGGCTGCGGGCGGGATGTCGGTCTGCCCTCCGACGGGGGACAGGCACCAACAGGGCAAGTCCGGGGACTGGCTCCAACTGATGAGCTGCAGCACCAGATGGCGGATGCTGCACCGCATCAGTTGGAGCCAGTCCCCGGCTTGTGGTGGTTGGTGCCTGTCCCCCATCGGAGGGAATCGCGGCCTCCGCCCGCCAGCACAGACTCTCCCCCCTCCGGAGGGCAATCAACCCTTCGCCGACGACTGCGCCCTACCTTCTACCGCTGTGCCGGCAGCGTCTCGAGTGCCTGGACGAGGTCGGCGGCGGCCAGGGCGGGCCACTGGGCGAGCTGGTCGGCCGGCAGGTGCCGCGTATCGGCCCACAGGATCGTGCTGTCGCTGGCGCGGACCAGCTTGAGCGTCACACCGAAGTCGCCGTGCTCGTCGAAGGTTAGCGAGCTCATCGCCAGGAAGCCGGCGGCGGGTTCCGGCGCTTTGGCCGGAACGCCGTCGACGGGCTCGGGCGAGGGTGCAGCCAGGTCGAGGCGGCCGGCGTAGTCAGTCACCAGGATGCGGACCAGGTCGTCGGTCAGGGAGACCGCCGACGGGCGCGCGGCGACCCCCGAGCTGGCATCCTGCATGGGGTAGATCATGACCCGCGGCATCGGCTGGCTCGACGCCGGCAGGAGCCGGCCCCAAAGGACCGAGATGCCGACGACGGCGAGCAGAACGGCGGCCAGGGTCGTGACCCGCAGCCAAGGGAACGTCTTCGCCTCGGCTCTCGCAGGCTCGGTGGCGGCTCGGGAGACGAGCGGCGTCTCGGAAAGCTCGACGCGTGCGATGAAACGGTAACCTTGGCGGGGAACCGTCTCGATGAAGCGTGGGCTCTGCGGCTCGTCTCGCAGCGCCTTGCGCAGGTGCAGCAGCGCGCTGTTGATGCCGCGTTCGTGATCCAGATACTCCTCGTCGCCCCACAGATGACGGCGGATCTCCTCGCGACTCACCGTCTCACCGGCTCGCGACAGCAGCAGCTCCAGGACCTGGAGCGCCTGCGGGCGGACCTTGATCGACTCGCCGCGCTCGACGAGCCGGGCCGGAGAGGTGTGGAACTCGAACGTCTCGAAGCGGAAATGCCTCGCGGTTGCCAGCACAGGCCCTTCGGTCCGTGTCGGTTCCTCATGCAGGGTGGCTACGCCAGCGGGCATCGACATGTCTGTTTCACCTGTACGCAATATCCGGGCCGACGGTTTGTAAAAAGGGCTCCAAGTGGAAGTTGTGGGCTCAGTCGGACGTGAAAGGGGGAGGCTCGACACGAGTCCGAACTCCCCCACCCATATAGACGGTGAAAGCGCCCCTGAGGTTTAGCATTACCTGCGATTGGCAGCTCTCGTGGTTGGTATCGGCCGCGATTGGCATCACTGGTAGGAGTCGATCGCTGAGCTCGGTCCTTCGCTGGTTAGGACGCTCGCCGCGCACCGGATGTCGCGGCTTGCCTCCAACTACTTCTAACTGTGCCGGCGCCGATCGGTTCCGGAAAAAGGGGCGGAATTCGATCGACGACCCCTAGTCGTCGACGTACCCGGCTCGAAACCGAACCTTGGCCTGGCCGTCTCTGACCTTGACTCGTACGCGTCGCCAGTCGCCGTCGTGCCGGCGTTCGTCTGGGTAGTAGCCGAGCACGTACTGGTCACGAAGCTCGGCCATCACGCTCTCGAGGGCGGCGTCGATCTCGTCGATACCGGTCAGTGTCAGAATGCGGCCGCCGCTCTCGGCGACCGCCGCCTCGAGACCCTCCCATTCGGCCTCGTTCTGCTCGAAGTTCCTCCAGGCGGAAGAAAACGACGCACGCTCCCGATCGAGGCGGATCCAGTAGACCAAGGCGTCACCCCGGCGCACCTTCCAGGCGACGTCCTCCATGCGAAGTGTCGAGAGGACGTCGGCGCCGTCGGAGACGAGGACCACGACCCGCCGCCCACGGCGCTCATCGAGCAGCCGAAGAGAGGCGTACAGGTGATCGTTGAGCGCGGTGCCGCCGCGCGCCTCGACCCCGTCGAGCTCGGCCAGGAGCTCGGACTGGTGGTTCGAGAAGCCCGTCGCCGCCAGAGGACGGTCCGAGAAGAGCATCACCATCGCTTCATCCAGGGGGCGCAACCGCGAGAGAAACGAGCGCGAACCGTCGAGAGCGGCCTCTAGCGGCTCGCCCTTCATGCTCTCGCTCGCGTCGACCAGCAGGACCGCGGTGATCGGCACATCGCCGCGCTCGAAGGTCACCAACTCCTGCCTGTTGCCGCCGTCGAAGACCGTGAAGCTCTCCCGGCCGAGCTCGAGGGTCGGATCGCCGTCGCGGCTCACGGTCACGTAGAGCTGCTTCAGGGCAACCTCGACCTGATCGACGATCTCGACGCTGTGGGTCTGCAGGACGGCGCTTCCGAGCCCGCCACGCCGGCCGCGAGCGATCGCCTCGAAGCGGCGGTCGATGTTGTCCTCTCCGACGTCCACGAGCGCCCTGTAGGGCGGTCGGGTGACGACCTCGACGGGTCGGCCGTCGACTCGCAGCTCGACGTGATCGATCGCCTCTTCGCTCACCACGCTGGCACGGATCTCGACCGTTCCGAAGACCGCCTGGCGGGGACTCGGGCTCTCGAGGGTGACCTCGATCGGAGCCAGGTCACGCTTGACCACCAGGACGCTGCCCTGCGGCCCGATCTGCGCTTCGAGGCCGTGGGGCCCCAGGATCTGTTGTAGCTTGCGATGTAGCGACGGACCTTCGGGCTCGCTCTGGACGACCATCTCGTCCCTGACCAGCTCGCTCGAGAAGATCAGGTTGAGCCCCCGGGCACGCAGGTCCTGAAGCGCCTCGACGAGGGGTTTGCCGGCGTAGCGCGGTTCGAGGAGCTCGTTCGCCGGGAGTGCCGGGGGACCGGCCGAGAGGCACGCCAGCAGAGTCGACGCGAGGGCCACTCGCCGCATCCGATCTCGCCACGTCACCGTTGCGACCTCGCTCGCGCGGCTCGCCGCGACAGTGCCTCCGCGAGCGGCGCCAGCCGTCTCTGGCTGTCCGCCGCGTTCGACTGCCGCAGCTCGGTCAACGCGACCCCTGACGAGCTCGCGTAGAGCGCCCGGGGTGACGGACTGGCGGCGGCCGCCGTCGCCTGGAAGGTGCCGCGCAGGTCGGTTGTCGTCGGCCGCCCCCCCGTGCGATCGTCGAGAAAGGCCGCCAGCACGGCGAGAGAGGCATCGTCGGGAAGGCGCTCGACGGCTTCGATGGCGAAGCGGCGGGCTCTAGCGTGGTCGCCGACGAGGGAGGCGTGTCGGGCCAGCTCCTGGTAGGCGAGCGAGAGGATCCAGTCCTCCCGGGGCTCGGCGCGCAGCGACTCCAGCTGTTCGAGGCCTTCGTCGACCCGGTCGAGGCGGAGGAGATTGACACCCAGTCTGAGGCTCGCCTCTCTTGTGCGGTCCTCGGAGTACCGGTCGGCGTGGTCGAGCATCGCCTCGAGGTGGGGAAGAGTGTGCATGTAGCGTCCCTGTCGCTCGTAGAGCGTGACCAGGTTCAGACGGGCGGTGGCGCTGTCCGGATCGAGCTCGAGGGCTCGCTCGTAGAGCCGGATGGCGGCCGAGTCCATCGTCGAGTGCTGCAGATATCCTCCGAGGCTGGTCAGGAGGTTGCTGCCCACCCGCTCGGCATCCGGGCGCCGTGACAGCGTCACATAGAGCTCGACGAGCTCGGCGGCGAAGCGTCGCGAGCGCACCGCCAATTGCAGGTGACGCGTCTTGAGGTGCGCCAGATAGGCCGCTTCGTGAAGCTGTACGAGCGGCACGAGACTCTCGCTCGAGGTCGATCCGAGGCGTCGTGCGATAGCCATCTGGCGGTCCTCGAGACTCTCGATCTCCTCCTTTTCCCCGGTGGGAACCGCGGCCGCTTCGGCGGCGAGGTGATGCTCGAGGGCAGCCTCGATGTTGCCCGAAGCGAGCAGATCGAGCGTGGCGAGGTACCGGTCGGCGATCGAGGATCGGGCGGCGGGAGCGGCACTGGCTGCCGCACCGGTTGCCGCGCTGGCCAGCGCCAGTGAGCCGGCCAGCGCCAGTGAGCTAGCCAACGCCAGTGAGCTAGCCAACGCCAGCGAGCCGGCCAGCGCGAACGGTCCGGGTGTGGCGAGTCTTCGTCGCGAGCGTCCGGAGCCAGCGGACAGCTCAGGCGACGAACGTGGGGAGAAAAGCCTGCCGGGTGTCACTCAACGGGTCTCTGCTTCGATCAGCAGGACGCCGTCCTCGAACCGGTGCTCCAGGCCGCAGGTCTGCAGAACTCCTGTGAGAACCCGATCCGGACGTTGTCCTTCGAGGGAGCCGACGAGCACGACGTCCGAGGCGGCGGCACCGAGGTCGGCATCCACGAACTCCATCTTCCATCCTGTCTCACGCGAAACCCATGCCAGGAACGCCTCGAGCGTGTACTCGTCGAGCTCGAAGGGCGACGCGACGTCGAGGATCCACTCCCACGACGGACCGAAGTTCACCGACGCGTGGCGCGACAGCTCGCCGGCTTCACTGACGCGCAGCTCGACACCCGCTCCGGCCTCGTGACTGGCGCCGTCGCTGTCGAGATTCACCAGTCCTTCGCGGACGCGGACGCCGAGGCCATCGACCAGGCGGACCTCGAACTGGGTGCCTATGTCGCGTATCACGCCGAGCTCGGTGCGGATCTCCACCGGGATGGCCTCAGCGGGCTGCGCCGCGACCACCGCTCTCTCGTCCGCGGAGTCGAAATAGAGACGTCCCGCCTCGAGGGCCAGGACCCGTCCTTCCAGCAGGCGAAGCCTCGTCGCATGGTCGAGTCTCAGAGAGCCGCCTTCGACGAGCTCCAGAGCTGCTCGCGCTCCGACACCCGTCTCGATCTCTGTTCCCGACCGCAGGATCTCGCCGGCGCGCAGGACTCGCGGATCGCGACCTGCCTCGAGAAGGGTGACGGTTCCGGTGATGGACTGGAGCGTTGCCACGTCCACCGGAACGGCGATCTCGGTGGCGACTTCGCGGTGGCTGGGCAACGAGATCAGGGCGATCGCCAATGTGGCGGCAAGGGCCCCGGCGGCGGCGAACAGGTACCGGCGCCGGCGTGTGGCGCGCAGACCCAGCCGCCAGGACTGATGAGTCGCCGCGCGGACCCTGCGCTGTGCCGCCTCGGGCACCGAGGGTCGTGGTCCGGCCAGGCGCAGAAGCCGCGCGATGGTGTCGCGGTCCGGGGTGGGCGGCGTCTGCGTCGCGGGCCGGGATGGTCTGGATTCGTTTCGTTCGCTCATCGCTCTGCTTCCTGATCCTGCTTTGCTTGATCGTGCCGCTTGACGGAGCGGGGCTCGGACGGTCGCCGACTCCTTCGGTTCCAACTAGTCCCCCTGACCTCCGGAGCCGGGTGCCGATGGGATCTGTGTCGCCTTCCAGCCTCCACTGAGGGCCGAGAAGGCGTCCCGAAACGCCTCCCGAGCTCGTGAGAGGACCGACTCCGCGGCCTTCGGAGTGACGCCCATGAAGGAGGCGATCTCCTTCACCGAAAAGCCCTGAATGTATTTCCACTCGAGTGCGTCGCCGTAGCGTGGGTGGAGTTGATCGAGAGCGACCTGGACCAGCCTGGCCAACTCTTTTCGCTGCAGGTCGCTCTCGGGGTCGGAGCCGCCCGCCGCCATCAGGGATTCGAGAGCGGCGCGAACCTCCGGAAGATCCTCGACGAGGTCGACCGGCTGCGGCCGCGAGTTCAGACGTCGGTAGTGGGCGCTGATCTCGTGCCGGCAGAAGGTACACAGCCAGGAGAAGAGAGCCGCCTCGCCCCGGTAGGTGTCGAGCTTGCGCACCACCCGCGTCAGGGTCATTTGCACGATCTCCTCGGCCGCATGCGCATCGTGACGGGTCCTGACGAGCGCGAACCGGTAGAGGCGTGGGAAGTAGGCCTCGAAGAACTCTTCGAAGGCCCTCTCGTCTCCGGCCAGCAAGCGCTTGACCAGATGGCGGTCTGCGGTCACCTGGGTCATGACACGACGTCCGTTCCTATTGTATGAGGGGGAGCGGGTGCCGAAACCCTCGCTCAGGGCGTCCAGGCGTAGGAGACCTTGAAGAAGAAGGTCTCGTCGGTGCGCACGGGGCCGCTGTCGAGCTCGTCGAGATAGCCGGAGGAATAGCCGAGGTAGAGAGCCGTTCGCGCGTTCAGCCGGTAGGAGAACAGGAGCTGGCCGAAGATCTCCTCGCTGCGCGGCACGACTTCGTCGGTGTAGAGGTCGGGGTTCTGGGTCAGGCGGTAGTACTGTCCGATGAGCCGGAAGAAGGCTCTCGAGTTGATCTGGTAGACGAGACGCAGCTCGGTGATCGCGGCGTCGAAGAGCTCGCCGAGGTCTAGGTCGAAGGTGTTGCGGGTGTAGAACAGGCTGCCCTGGAGATGGCGTCCCGGGGTGAAGCCGATCCCGGGCGACCAGACGACCTCGGTGCCGGGGCGCACCTCGCTGCGGTCGATGCCGTCGCCGGAGCTCGCTTCGATGGCGAGGCGAAGCCACGGTACCGGCTTGAACTGGCCGAAGAGCCAGTAGCGCTCGAGATCGAAGTCGACGCCCTCATAGCGCTCCTCGGCGCGTGAGCCGCCGAAGAAGAGGCTGGACTGCAGCTTGCCGTTGAAACCGGCGAAGGCCTCCCACTCCTCCTCGAGCGGCTCGCCGTCCTGGGTCTCCGAGCGATCCCAATCGCCGCCGACCTCGATGTTCGTCCACCAGGTGTCGTCCTTGGCGTACCACTCGTAGCTGGTCCCCAGGACCGCCATTCTGAAGTCGACTCGCGGCACGAAGCCGAGGTCGGCGCGGAAGCCATCGCCGAAGTCCCGGTAGCTTGCGCGTGCGTCCCAGTTGCGCGTGTTGTGCTCGTAGCGAAACGAGATGGCCCGGTCGTCGAACTCGCCCATGGGCTGCTCGTTCTCCTCGGCGAGATCGTCCGGGTAGCGGGTCGTCGACCGCAGGTACTGGGCCCGGATCGTGTCGCTCTCGGTGAGGCGCAGCTTGGTGTCGACGCCCGCCACGACGTTGGAGTAGTCGTCGGCGTCGCGTGCGGTCACCAGCAGGCCGACGGTCGAGGCTTCGCCCACGTCTCTCCTGTAGCGCAGGATGCCGCCGAGGGACTCTTCGTCGAGGCTGGTCAGGTCGGAGCCTTGCGAGCCGGGCAGCAGGATGTTGGTGACGGCGTCTTCAGCGGCCAGCAGTCCGATGCCGTTGCTGCCCTCCTGGCCGGTCAGCTTCAGGCCCCAGTTCGGGTCGGCGATGGTGCGGGTGTGCACCGCGCGGATTCTCGAGTCGAAGAAGCTCGCGCCCTCGAGGAAGAACGGTCGCCGTTCGGGAAAGAAGAGGGCGAACTGGCGGTTGAAGTCGAGTTGGGCGAAGTCGGCTTCGACCTGGGAGAAGTCGGGATTGATGGTGCCCGAGAGATTCAGGTTCGGTGTCATCCCCCACGAGACGAAGAGCCCCGGATCGAGGTTCCCTCCGTCGCTGGTGAGCTCACCGTCCGGGTACTCGTCGATCTCGGAGCTCTCGACAGCGACCAGAGTCGGGGTGATCTCGAGGCTGGTGCCCTGGTCGACGTCGACGAAGCCCACCAGCTCGTCGCTCTGGCACAGGCGACAGGAGTTGTCGCGATCGAAGGGATAGATGGAGATGCGGCGGAAGACCTCGCGCGGATGATAGCGGCGGAAGTTGAAGCCCCAGGTCTGCTTGCCGCCATCCGGCCGCGGAAACCGCAGCGACGAGAACGGGATCCCCGCCTCGACGACGAAACCGTCCTCGACGATTCGTCCCGCGGAGTCCCACAGGGCGTCCCACGACGGATCCGAGAATCCGGCGACCTCGGAGTAGACCCGGTCGTTCTGGATTCCGAGTGCGTTGACGTCGAAGACGAACGCGGTGTTGTTCTGATTGAACGGGTCGATCGCCAGGCCGACGACGTCGTCGGTGGGGAACGAGCGGTCGCGGTCGCTGAAGCGAGCCCGGATACTCTCGGGCTCCGGATCGAAGGCGTGGCAGCCGTAGAAGATATGGCTACGCGTGTAGACCATTCTGCACTCCGTCTCGACCGGCGGAGGGATGTTCTCGCCCGGGTCGGTCTCGTAGTCGAGGGTGAAGACGAGGGCGTTCTCCCAGGCCGGCTCGTCGAGGACACCGTCGACCCTGACGGTCTCCTCGCTACGGGGGATCTCCCAGGTCTCCGGGCTCGCAGGCGACCAGCTCGCGAGGCCGACGAGGAGCGCGAGCGTGACGGCCCGGCGGGCCTGGCGAAGCCGAGACATGGAGGCCGGTGTTTCTCTGTTCGGGGCTCTTTTTGGGGTACCGCTCGGGAGGCGACGGGCTCAGGGATCGGGCTGCTGCCTCCAATCGATTCTATCCGGCGAAGTTCATAGCAGGTGTGAGGAATCTTGTTGTATTGTCATTCGCGATGAAAGCTGACGATTCCAACCAGCGCGACGTCGTCGTCTTGGGGAGCGGGATGGGAGGGACCATCCTGGGCTCGATTCTCGCCCGGGCCGGGCACGACGTTCTAATTCTGGACGCCAAGGCGCACCCGCGATTCGCCATCGGCGAGTCGACCATCGGCCAGACATCGCAGATGCTGACCCTGTTGGCCAAGGAGTTCGATGTTCCGGAGTTGTCGACCCTGGGGATGGACTCCCCCGGGGCGGTGCGACGCGAGATCGGGAACTGCTGCGGGATCAAGCGCACCGTCGGGTTCGCCTATCATGATCTCGACGCCGAGCACGATCCGAAGAAGGCCTTCCAGATCGGCAACGTCTGGCGCGACGAGAATCATTTCTTCCGTCAGGACGTGGACACCTACCTGGTCGGTGTGGCGAAGCAGTACGGCTGCGAGGTGCAGGAGCGGGTAATGGTCGAGGCCATCGACATCGACGACTCCGGCGCCAAGGTCGAGACCGACCGCCTGGGAACCATCTCGGCTCGCTTCATCGTCGACGGCACGGGCTACAGGAGCCTGTTGGCCGAGCACTATGGGCTTCGCGACTCGCCGCCGAATCTGCGCCACCACTCCCGGTGCCTCTTCACCCACATGAGCGGCGTCAAGGGTTTCGAGGAGGTGGCGACCAACGAGCTGCACGTCAAATGGTCCCAGGGGACTCTGCATCACTGTTTCGCCGACGGCTGGGTCTGGGTCATCCCGTTCAACAACTGGGAAGGCGCCGACAACCCGCTGGTGAGCGTCGGCCTCACTCTCGACCCCAGGATCTATCCCGAGGCCGAGGGGTCGACACCGGAAGAAGAGTTCAACGACTTCCTCCACCGCCTGCCGAGTGTCGATCGGCAGTTCGCCGATGCGGAGGCCGTCAGGCCGTGGGTTCGCACCGGCCGCCTGCAGTACTCCTCCAGTCGTACGATCGGTCCGCGCTTCTGTCTGCTCTCGCATGCCGCCGGCTTCGTCGACGCGTTGTTCTCGCGCGGACTGATCAACACGATGGAGGTGATCCGCGTTCTCGCGCCGGCTCTTCTCGGTGCGCTCGACGACGACGACTTCGACGAGGCGAGGTTCGAGGACCTCGATGCGCGGCAATTGGGCAGCTTCGACTACGCGGATCGGCTGGCCTACGGCTCGTTCGCCTCATGGCGTGATTTCGACGTCTGGAACGTCTGGATGCGCGTCTGGGCGATCGGCAGCGGCGTCGTCGAGTCGAATCTCGGCGGACATGTCATCGCCGGCCGCCGGTCGACCTGGCAACCTACCGAGGGCCGCATCCTGTCGGACTGGGAAGACCCCGGGTACAAGGAGTACTTCGAGCGCTCTTTCGTGGTGATCGACCGTTACGCGCGCGGCGAGGTCGATGCCGCCACGGCGACGAGGGAGCTCGAGGCGATCCTCTCGGGCTACGAGTTCGACATGGCACTGCCCGACAGGGTTCAGGGACACGAGTGGGCGCTCAGAAACCCCGATTGTCGCGATTTCATGCTGGGCGCTCCCGATCTTCACGAGCGCTGGGCAAAGCGACTACCGGACCCGCATCTGGTCTGAGCCCGCGCCCGGCGTGAGCACCGACATCGGCAGACGTCCGGCCTGGGGGCATTACGCCCTGCTGGTCGCCCAGCTCGCCCTGGCGACCTGGGTCATCGCGCGGTTCCAGATCGAGAGCCGTGCCTTCGGGCGCCTGTCGTTGCTGGTTCTCGCCGGCTACGTTGTCCACACGCTGCTGCCGGGACGCTTTCGAGCCGCCTTCTTCGCTCTGATCTCGATGGCCGGCATCGGCCTCGCGCTGGGCTGGATCAACGCCTCCTGGGTGCTTGCCGTGGGCTGCGGCCTGATCGTGATCGCCTATCTGCCGATCGCCTGGTCGCTGCGGATCGGCCTGATGTGCGTGACCGCGGCCGGCCTCGCGCTGCTGCGGCTCGACGTGCTGCACGCTCCGTTCTCCGGCGCCCTCTGGCCGGTGCTGGGATCGATGTTCATGTTCCGCATGATCATCTATCTCTACGACCGGACCCATGGCGTCTCCCGGGGCTCGATCTGGCAGACGCTGTCCTACTTCTTCATGCTGCCCAACGTCTGTTTCGCCCTCTTCCCGGTGGTCGACTACAAGACCTTCCGGCGCAGCTACGAGAGCGAGGAAGCCTGGCGGTGCCATCAGGTTGGCGTCGAGTGGATCACGCGCGGCATCGTTCAGCTGCTGCTCTACAGGCTGGTCTACTACTACGCCGTGCTGGCTCCGACGGAGGTGGAGTCGGCGTTCGACCTGGCGCGCTACGTGCTCAGCAACTACGCCCTCTACCTGCGGGTGTCGGGCGCCTTCCATCTGGTCATCGGCATCGTTCGCCTGTTCGGCTGGGCGCTGCCCGAGACCAACTTCCTCTACTACCTGGCCTCGAGTGTCAACGACTTCTGGCGTCGCGCCAACATCTACTGGAAGGACTTCATGACGAAGATCTTCTACTTCCCGGCGTACTTCCGCTTGCGACGCCTGGGTGAGGTGCGGGCGTTGATGCTGTCGACCCTGATCGTGGTCGTCGCGACCTGGAGCCTGCACTCCTATCAGTGGTTCTGGCTGCGTGGCGACTTCCCCGTCCGATGGCAGGACGGTGTCTTCTGGACCGCTCTCGGCACGGCGATGCTGATCAACACTCTCTACGAGAACCGCCACACGAAGGCCCGTGGGCGCCGCGCGTCGCTCGACGCGTCGAGCGCCGGCGAGGCCCTGCGCCGCGCTCTCGCGACGGTGGTGGTCTTCACTCTGATCAGTGTCCTCTGGTCACTGTGGACCTGCGAGTCTTTCGACGACTGGCTCGCGATGTGGTCGGCGGTCACCAAGGGCGAAGCCGGTCCGGCGTTGGCGCTGCTCGTCGGTGTCTTCGGTGCCCTGATGCTGGGCTCCGTTTTCGCCGAGAGGGGTCTGCTGAACCGCGACCGGACGACGTCGCAACGGGCCGCGCGGACCGCCATCACTCTGGTGGCTCTGCTTCTCCTGTCGACCTCGGCGGTCTATTCGCGCCTCGGCGATCAGGCCTCGAGCATCGTGCAGTCGTTGCGTGTCGCCAAGCTGAACCGGCTCGACGCCGAGAAACTGCAGAAGGGCTACTACGAGAACCTGCTCGACGTCGATCAGTTCAACACCGAGCTCTGGTCCGTCCTCAAGTCGCGGCCCACGGGCTGGCGCGAGCTGCGCGAGACCTCGGCACTGCGGGTGAGCGAGGATTTCCTGCTCAGCGAGCTGACCCCGGGCACCCGGATGACCTACAAGGGAGCGGTGCTGGAGGTGAGCTCGGCGGGTCTGCGCGACGGCGAGTACGAGACGGCCAAGCCGGCCGGGACGGTTCGCGGAGTCCTGACCGGAGGCTCACTGGTCATGGGCTCCGGAGTCTCGAACGAAGAGACCTTCGAAGCCATCGTCGAGCGCCGCCTCGACGGGGAGCTGTCGACGCGGGGGGTCGGAGGTTTCGAGCTGCTGAATCTCGCCGTGGGCGGTTACTCGCCGCTGCAACGGCTGCGGTCCCTGGAGGTCAAGGGGCTGCCCTTCTCACCCGACCTGGCGATCTACGTCGCGCACGAGAACGAGATCTATCGCATCAATCGCCACCTGGTCGCGGCCCGACGACGCGGTGTCGAGGTTCCCTATCCCGATCTGAGACGGCTACTCGAGCGTGCCGGTGCCGACGCGTCGATGGCGGACGAGGTCTTCGAGCGTCGACTCGAGCCGTACGCCGAGGAGATCCTCGACTTCGTCTACCGAAGGTTCGTCGACGTGAGTCGGGAGGCAGGGGCGGTGCCGATCTGGGTTTTTCTGCCCTCGCTCGAGATTCGCGGCGACGCGGAGGACATCGAGTGGATGTTCGACATGGCCCGTGAAGCAGGCTTCGAGGTCATCAACCTGGCGGGCCTCTGGGAGGGACGGGACTTGTTCACACTTCGCGTGGCGGATTGGGACTATCATCCCAATGTGAGAGGTCATGCGCTGATCGCCGATCGGTTGCATGAAGCGTTGCTGGAACGTCCGGCGCTGTTCGACATCGCCCGGGAGGGCGGCTCGGCGCCGTAGCTCCAAGGAGGAAGGAATGAACGAGCAGGCCAAGGACATCGCCGCGACCGTCAAGGAGTACGTACTGGAGGAATTCCTCGCCGGTGAGAGCCCGGACGAGCTGACCAATTCAACACCTCTGATCACCGGAGGCATCATCGACTCGGTATCGACGCTCAAGCTCGTCGGCTTCATCGAGGAGCGTTTCGGCATCGAGCTCGCGGCCTTCGAGGTTGACGCCGAGAAGCTCGACACCATCGAGCTCATCGAGAAGCTCGTCCAGTCGAAGACCTGATGGCGTCGGGCGGCCTCACCGGGCGGTTCCGCGATGCGGCGGCCCGCTGGGGCGATCGGCCGGCGGCGCGGGAAGGCTCCGGTGAGCCGGTCAGCTACCGGGAGCTCGATGAGCTCTCGGATCGCGTGGCGACCGTACTGGCGAGGCGTGGCGTCGCCCCGGGCGATCGGGTCGGGGTGGCTCTACCGAAATCGGTCGACGCGCTCGCCTGTGTGCTGGGCGCGATGAAGGCCGGAGCGGCCTATGTACCCGTCGACCCGGACGCACCGGCCTCACGCAACGCCCTGATACTGGCCGACTGCGAAGTGGCCGCGGCGTTCATCGCCCGCTCCCGGGCGGAAGAGATCGGCGCCGGCCTGGCGGCGGAGGGGTGGAGCACCGAGTTGCTGATCGTCGACCCCGCGTCGCGGGGCGCGGGCCTCGGGGCGTTGGTCGAAGGGGAGCTGATCGATGGGGAGGCGGGTGCTCCGCCCGAGCCCGGGATCGACGACGACGATCTGGCCTACATCCTCTACACCTCGGGGTCGACCGGCCGACCCAAGGGGGTGATGCTCACCCATGGCAACGCCCTGGCCTTCGTCGACTGGTGCTCGCAGGAGTTCCGACCGAGCGAGGAGGACCGTTTCTCGTCGCACGCGCCGTTGCACTTCGACCTGTCGATTCTCGATCTCTACGTGCCGCTGGGGCACGGTGCCTGTGTCGTGCTCATCTCGTCGGCACTCGGCAAGGATCCGGCGGGACTCGGTGCCCTCATCGAAGAGACCGGCCTGACGGTCTGGTACTCGACGCCGTCGATCCTGCGCCTGCTCGTCGAGCACGGCGACCTGGAGTCGCGGGACCTGTCGTCGCTGCGCACGGTTCTGTTCGCGGGTGAGGTCTTTCCGGTGAGACATCTGCGCTCGTTGCGGCAACGGCTCCCGGACCCGGAGATGTACAACCTCTACGGTCCGACCGAGACCAACGTCTGTACCTACCATCGGATCCCGGCGACCATCCCCGAGGAGCGCGATCGTCCTTTCCCGATCGGACGGGTGTGTAGCGGTGATGTCGTACGGGTTGCCGATGTCGGTGAGGGTGGACGGATCGAGGACGTGGCGAGCGGCAGCGAGGGAGAGCTCCTGGTGAACGGTGCGAGCGTCATGCGTGGGTACTGGAACCTCCCCGAGCGCACCGCCGGAGCGTTCGCGGAGGATGCCGACGGACGACGTTGGTATCGCACCGGCGATGTCGTGGTCGAGGGCCCGACCGGCGTCTACGACTACGTCGGTCGCCGCGATCGCATGGTCAAGCGGCGCGGCTATCGCGTCGAGCTCGGCGAGATCGAGGCCGGCCTCTATCGCCACCCGGATCTGAGCGAGGTCGCGGTCGTGGCGGCCGAGGACGACGACGCCGGGATCAGGATCGACGCCTTCATCAGCTACTCCGGAGAGACGCGGCCGTCGATCATCAAGCTCAAGCGCCACTGCAGCGAGGTCCTGCCCCTCTACATGGTGCCCGATCGCTTCCTGTTCCTACCGGAGCTGCCCAAGACCTCGACCGACAAGGTCGACTATCAGAAGCTCAAGGAGGTGAGCTGATGGATTTCTCGCTGTCGTCCGAGCAGAAGCTGCTGCGGGAGCAGATCGCCAAGTTCGCCCGCGAGGAGCTCAACGGCGACGTCATCGCCCGCGACCGGGAGCAGGTGTTCGATCGCGATCTCTGGAACCGGTGCGGCGAGATGGGGCTGGCCGGGCTGCCGGTGCCCGAGGCGCTCGGCGGGTCGGGTCTCGACGCGCTGGACACGACCATCGCTCTCGAGGCCCTGGGCTACGCCTGTCGCGACAGCGGCCTGGTCTTCTCGCTCTCCGCCCACGTGGTCTCCTGCGTCGTGCCGATCTGGAAGTTCGGCAACGCCGAGCAGCACGAGCGCTATCTCGGAGGGCTCGCCTCGGGCGAGCTCATCGGGATCCACGCCATGACCGAGCCGAACTCCGGCTCCGACGCCTTCGCGTTGCGCACCAGGGCCGAGCCGGATGGCGACGGGTGGATTCTCAACGGCTCGAAGACCTTCATCACCAACGCCCCCGTAGCGGACGTCCTCGTGGTCCTTGCGCTGACCGACGAGGAGAAGGCCTTCCACGGCGGTGTGACCGCCTTCATCGTCGAATCCGATGCCCCTGGCCTCGACGCCGGGGCGAAATTCGAGAAGATGGGGCTGCGGACCTCCCCGATCGGTGAGCTGGCGCTGACCGATCTTCGTGTGGAGGCCGATGCGGTCCTCGGCGGCGTCGGCGGCGGCTCGCAGATCTTCATGAGCTCGATGGACTGGGAGAGGGTCTGCCTTTTCGGAGCCCAGGTCGGGGCGATGGAGCGGCTCCTCGAGACCACCGTCGAGTACACGCGCAGCCGCGAGCAGTTCGGTCAGCCGATCGGCAAGTTCCAGGCGGTGAGCCACCGTGTCGCCGATATGAAGGTCGCCCTCGAGGCGGCTCGCCTGCTGGTCTACCGTGCCGCGTGGAATCTCGAGCGGTCGCGCACCGTGACCCTCGACGCCGCGATCGCCAAGCTCTTCGTCAGCGAGTCGCTCTTGCGGACAGCCCTCGACGCGGTTCAACTCCACGGTGGCTACGGCTACATGACGGAGTACGAGATCGAGCGAGAGCTGCGAGACGCGGTCGCCTCGACGATCTACTCCGGCACCTCGGAGCTGCAGCGCAACATGATCGCCCGCTGGCTCGGTCTCTGAGCGGGGCGCTCAGGTCCTCTGTCGGGCCGCCTCAACGGCGTCCGAGCGCGCTCATGACGGCGCGGTAGATCCGGCCGCCGTGAACCCGCAGGGCGCTCTCGCGCTTGTTGCGGTGCGGAAATGGCTCGGTGGGGATCTCCATGCCGAGGAAGGGGCAGAGCTTCTCGAAGCCCTCGCCGGCGGTCACGTCGATCGCTAGGTAGTCGTCGGGACGCTCCGAGAAGTACTCGACGACCTCACGGTTGTGCCGACGGAAGATCTCGAGGAAGTGCTCGCGGTCGAAGGTGGTGCGTCCGAAGATCTCTCGGTTGAGCTCGTTGCCGTACTTCTCGTGACTCTCCTTGAACTTCACCGTCCCGGTGGTGAAGAGCCATTCGACACTGCGCAGCCAGGCCTCCTCGTCGCGCAGGGTGTGGATGAACCTGCTGTCCGGGTGGCGCCGGTCGAGCTCCCTGTAGAGCAGCGGTATCGGCGAGTCGGTGAAGCCGCGATACCTGTGGATGACCTCGTCCTCGATGTCGCGATGGAGCTCCTTGGGGAACTGGAGGGTCGGAATGCCGAGCAGGTTGAGCGCTCGGGTCAGCGACGACGTCCCGGTGCGCTGGAAACCGACCCCGAAGACCTTGCCCCGGAAGGTGGTGATCGCTTCGTCAGTCGACGTCATACCCCAGCTCCCCGAGCTTGGCGCGCAGTTGCTCGTCGAGAGCCGCCCGCTGTGCTGCGTCGAGCGACTCGCGACCCTTGCCGATCGAGTCGGCGTTGATCGGTCGTCGTAGGTTGCGGTGGATCTCCCGGTCGGCGTCTCCCAGGCTCTCGACACTGTCCGAGACCTCGAGCGCCGCCGGATCGAAGGGGATGCCGAGGAACTCGTAGACCCGCTCCGCCGTGGTCTCGGGCTGGCGCACCAGGTCCTCGTACCGTACCTCGATGTACCGGCTCGACTCGAGTCCGGCGACGAATCTCTGCGAGTGCTCGACGTTGCGTCGCCAGTAGTCGGCGGCCACGCTCACCTCGGTCACGGCCGTCGTGTCGGCCTTGACCAGCGACACGGCCACATCGCGACCGTCGCGAACGAGCACGATGTAGGAGGCGTCGGGAAAGAGCCGATCGATGAGCGGCAGGAAGAACGCATTGCTGATGCTCTTGTCACCCCAGCGGCTCGCCCCCGGCTTCTTGTCACGGGCGTAGTGGACGAAGACCAGGTCGATCAGTCGCGCCAGGCTGCGCTCATCCCGTGGCAGGGCCAGGGCCTCGGCGTAGTAGGGATGCATGTCCATGTGCCAGAACCCGAATCCCGGGATCTTGCTCTGGAACTCCGAGGCCACGGCGCGGACCAGATAGTCCCAGGGCAGGAACCGGAAGGCGCGTTGGAACTTGCGCGCCAGTGGTCCGAGCACGTGCGACTCGGGCGGGACACAGATGGTCGGATCCTGGTTGATGATCGCGCGCAGCAGCGTGCTTCCGGAGCGGCCGGCCGTGACGACGAAGAAGGGAGCGCAGCTCACCTGGTCGGCGTGGCGCCGTAGCGGATGGGGCTTGATCGGCATGTCTCGGCGGCGTCGAGTGGACCCGGCGCGATCTTACCGCCGCGACCGGTCGGGGGACTATCGATTCGCTCGTCGTCCCGACGGCTGGGCCGGCCTCCGTCCCTTCGCGTGGAGGGTATACACTGGTCGCGCTCTCGCGGGCCGGCTGGCCGCGCCGGCCGGGACAGGGATGGTCGGAAAGAGTCTCGGGCACTACAGCATCCTCGAGCCCCTGGGACGGGGTGGGGCGGGCGATGTCTACGTCGCCGAGGACAACAAGCTCAACCGGCGTGTCGCGCTGAAGATCCTCAAGCCGTCGGTCTCCGACGACGAGATGCTGATGCTCTCGTTCAAGCGCGAGGCCCAGGCTCTGGCGGCGTTGAATCATCCGGGCGTCGTCACCGTGTACTCGGTGGAAGAGGTCGCGGGAACCCACTTTCTCACCATGGAGCTGAGGGCAGGTCGCTGCGCGAGAAGCTGACGCGAAACGGCATGAGGCTGGACAGGTTCCTGCGTATCGCCACACCGCTCACCGACGCCCTGGCGGCGGCCCACGAGCAGGGAATCATCCACCGGGATCTCAAGCCCCGCAACGTCATGGTTGCCGATGACGGAAGGGTCATCGTGGTCGACTTCGGGCTCGCCAAGCTGAGGCAGCGATCGGGCAAGGACTCCGGAGCGCCGACCGAGACGCTGTTCAAGAAGGGTGAGATCCGCGGGACCATTCCCTACATGTCTCCCGAGCAGGTCGTGGGGAAGCCCTGCGGTCCTCCGTCCGACGTCTTCTCCCTGGGGACGACCTTCTACATGATGCTGACCGGACGCCGACCGTTCGAGGGCAAGAACGCCATCGAGATCATCTCGCGTATCGTGCGAACCGATCCCGAGCCGGTCGCCACGTCGCGGCCCGATCTGCCACAGCCGGTGTTGCGCCTCGTGCGTCGGTGTCTGGCGAAGGATCCCGAGCGGCGCTATCCATCGGCACGGGAGGTCCACAACGCGCTCGTCGACCTCCACCAGGATCTCGAGGGGAGGGAGACGACCAGTGTCGACCGGTCGACGATCGAGTGGCTCCAGGACGACACCACGACGATCATCACCATCCACGGGGGCCGCCGGCGGATCGCGCAGATCGCCGCGGGGGCGGTCCTGGTGCTGGTCGCGATCGTGTTGCTGATCGTCCTGCTCTGAGCGCGCCGGAAGAGGGTGCTTGACAGCTGCATGTCAAGTTTTTAGCATATGCCAAGTTTTTGACATTGGCCTGCTGTTTCGACCAGGGAGCCGCATGACATCGACCCTCGACAACCTGAGCCGCCGCGAGCGACAGATCATGGCGGCCGTCTACCGGCTGGGTGAAGGCACCGTCAACGACGTGCTGGCGGCGTTGCCCAATCCGCCGAGCTACTCGGCGGTACGAACCCAGCTCGGAATCCTGGAAGCCAAGGGTCATCTCGAGCATCGTCAGGAGGGACGGCGTTACGTCTACGCGGCCACCGAGTCGACGGCCCGCGAGAGTCGGAACGCTCTGCGCAGCCTGATGCGCACCTTCTTCGATGGATCGCCCACGGCGGCCGTTGCCGCGCTGCTCGAGCTCGAGGAGGGGCAACTGAGCGACCGCGAGCTCGAAGAGCTGGCTGATCTGGTCGCCGCGGCGCGCGGCGTGAAGGGAGCCTGACCATGCATCTCCACCTCGAACATCTGGCCGAAGCCGCCGACTCCCTGGGCCTCGGTGGTCTGCTGTCTGGTGATCCGGCATCCGGGGCACCGATCTCGAGCGCCCTGTGGGTCCTGACGATGCTCGCGATGAGCAGTGTCCCGGTGCTCGTCGCGTGGCTGGCGACGCGGTTCGTGTCGAGCTCGGCCGCGCGGACGCTCCTGTGGGCATCGGCTCTCGTCGGTGCCCTGTTGGCGCCGATCGGAAGGCTGACCCTTCCCGAGGTCGAGCTCGCCGTCCTGCCGCCCAGCCCGTTTGCGGAAGAACATCCGGAACCTCTCGGGCAGAGCCCGCGCATCTCCACAGACTCCTCAGGCGTCTCCGAGGACCAGCGGTCGTCTTCCGGCACCGGCCATTCGCAACCTGGGACGACTCGCGTCGCTTCGTCGAGATCCGAGGCCGGTGCGGCGCCCCGATCATCAGTGCTGGATGGGACCGATCGGGGGTTCCGCCTGGGCGTTGCCTCGCCACCGGCCGACTCCTCAGGGGAGAGAGCGCCCGAGGAGGTGGCCGCCCTGGCAGCGTCGGAGGTCGACTCTCAGCGCCGATCGGCCGCCTCCGTCGAGGCCCCGGCATCACCGCTCGACAGTCCGACCGTGCGGACGCTCGGCATCCTGGCATGGGCGCCGGCTTTCGTCTGGGCGCCGGCTATCGTCTGGGCGCCGGCTATGGTCTGGGCGTTCGGCGCGATCTGGCTGCTGGCCCGCTTGGGGTTCGGCCTACGATCGAGGTTCCTGCTCCAAGCGACCGCGGCCAAGGTCGATGATCCGTCGTGCCGTCGCCAGCTCGAGGAGACGGCGAGGGAGCTCGGCATTCGCCGGCCGGTCGAGCTCCTGGCCTCGTCGCGGCTCGAGGTGCCCGCGACCTGGCGTTCATTGAAGCCGTTGATCGTGCTTCCCGCCGGCTATCGGGCTTGGCCCCGGGAGGTCATGCGCAGCGTTCTCCTGCACGAGCTGGCGCACGTGCGCCGCTTCGATGCCGGACAGCGGCTACTCGCCGGGCTCGTCTGCGCTCTCCACTGGCCGAATCCACTGGTCTGGAGGGCGGCAGGCGCCATGCGGCGCGAGAGCGAGCTGGCGTGCGACGACGTCGTGGTATCGAGCGGCTCGAGACCCGCCGACTACGCCGAGCATCTTCTCGAGCTGACGCGTTCGCTGCGACCGCCGTTGCTCACGGGGGTGGCGGCGATGGCATCGGGAGGCAGTCTGCGAGGTCGCATTCTGGCCATCCTCGACGATGACCGCGACCGCACACGGCCCGGGGCACTGCGCGCCGCCGCCGGTGTCGTGGCCATGTCGGCGCTGGCACTGGTCGCCGGCGCGCCGCTGAGCCTGGCGACGCAGGAGCTCTCCGAGCCGCCGGGAACGCCGGCGAGCTTCGCGACCGGTTGGCTGGATCAGGAGTGGATGGGTAGGGAGTGGACGGACGGGGAACGGCCGCCCCACTCCGGGTCGTCCGAGGTTCCGGCCGCTGAGCGGCCTCTTGCCGAGCACCCTCTCGCCGAGCATCGTGTCGCTGCCGCTCCTGCGCCGGCGACCGAGGTCATCGGCGGCCCGGTCGACCGGCCGCGGGCCGAGGCCGGTTCGCCCGATGTGGCAGCCGGTCGTCCTCCGGCGGCGAGCCGGAAGAGCTGGCTGGATGGTCAGACGCCGCCTTCGCCGCCCTCTCCACCTTCGCCTCCCTCACCACCTGCACCGCCGGCCGCCCCGATGTCCATCGCCGCGCTGTCGGACCGGTGCGGCGACGGCTCGCGCTCCGTTTCGATCCACGGAGAGGACGATCGCCAGCGCATCAAGGTGACCACCGGGCGCTGCAAGCTGGACATCGAGATGCGTGGAGAGATCGAGTTCGAGGCCGACGAGACCGGCGTGGCTCGGATGCCGGGGGGCTCGTATCTGGCGATCGACGAGCGCTTCGAGGGAACCCGACGCAAGGTGGAGTTTCGACCGGGCGCGGCTGGTGAGCCCGAGGTCGAATGGCGCCTGGATGGTCGCCGCGCGACCTACGACGACGAGGCTCGCGCATGGGTCGCGATGATGATCCCGAACCTCTTTCGGATGACCGGCATTCAGGCCGAGGAGCGGGTCGGTCGCATTCTGGCCGCGGGCGGTGTGGACGCGGTGCTCGAAGAGGTCCGCCTGATTGGGGGCGACCACGTGCAGCGCGTCTACCTGGAGCGGCTCATGGAGCAGGCGAGTCTCTCGGCGGAAGAGACCGCGCGTTGGCTCGCCGTGGCCGGTGAAGAGATCGGCTCCGACTACGAACTGGCCGAGGCGCTGAGCGGTCTCCCCGCCGGCGAGTTGGCTCGGCCGGAGATTCAGGCGGGCTTCGTCGGGGCGGCGGAGACGATCGGCTCCGACTACGAGATGCGCCGCACCCTGACCCGGATTCTCGAGCAGGAGACGCTGTCGGCGATGATCCTCGAACCGATGCTCGAAGCGGCCGCGACGATCGGCTCGGACTACGAGTGCGCCGAGCTCCTGGTCGGCATTGCGAGACGCTTCCCGCCTGGCGAGGCGCTTCCGCCCGTCTACTACGAGGTGGCGACGACCATCGGCTCCGACTACGAGATGCGTCGCGCTCTGGAGCAGGTCGCCGGGCGGAGCTTGGACGAGGCGTCCCTGGTGCAGTTGCTCGAGGCCGCCGAGAGGATCGGCTCGGACCACGAGCTGGCGAACCTGCTGGTGCTGCTGATCGGCGAGCAGGGGATCTCCGAGCGGACCCGTCCGGGCTTCGAGGCGGCTCTGGCGACGATCGGCAGTCGCTACGAGCGCAGCCGCGTCCTCGAAGTGTGGCACCGCGTCGACGGTCGGTGACGCCGGGCGGCCGTGGCACCGGGCGACCCGTGGCACTGGGGGGCCCCTACCGCTGAGAGACCGCCCTGCCTCGGCGTGCCTGGCGATGGCGGCCGGGTCGGCAGGCGGCGCTTCGCGGTGTGACGGCCGGCGCGGAAGACGATAGGTGGCCCGGAAGACGATAGGCCCGGAAACAGGTCGGGGGTCCCTCTCGTAGGACCCCCGTTTCCCGTGTTGCCCGAGTTTCGTCGCGGAGAGCGTTACATGTTCCCGATCTAGAGCACGGGTCGTGCCAACCCTGGACAGGCGCGACGTCGTGTACCTGGCGAGCTCCGGAAATCCCAATGGATCCAGGGGTTTGCTCCGGCCGGCGCGAGCTCTCGAGCCTACCGCTTGGGCCGGTCGGGGAACTCGCGCGCCCGCGCCGCCGCGCCGGGCCGGCCGGGGCGACGGCACAGGCGCCATTCTGGCTCCTGCAACGCGCCAATTCGGGACGCCTGTCTGGCGCTCCTGTCTGGCGCGTCTGTCTGGCGCGCGCGACCAGTTCGTTGGCGCTCCACGCCTCTTCGGCGAATCGAGAGCGGCCATAGCCTAGGTTCGTCGAGGACAGACCGATGCTCGAGAGACTCCGGAACAAGCTTCAGGACGCCAGGCTACGGCGCGATCTGCGCCGCCAGTCGGCAGCATGGCTCGATCTCGGCGGGCTTCTGGGAGACACGACCCGAAGCGAGGAGGCGTGGGAGATCTACTCGGTCCGTCGCCGGGAGCTGGTCGATGAGATCGTGCCCCTGGTGGTCTCGAACGCCCCACTCGACCGTGTGGTCCGAGACCTCGGCCTGTCGAGGATGGACCTACGCGAAGCATACCGGTCGCTGGTCCGCCACTCGAGCCGACCCTGGGCGCTCGAGCCCGGTCATCTGCCGACGATGCTGATGCTGCAACCGGCCTGGCTGGAGGCCGTCGGCGCCCTCTATCGCGCCGGCCGCCTCGAGGGCCATGTGGGTGATCTCGAGGAGGCTCTCATCGCCATGGACGACACCTACCCGCTCTCGGTCCTCGAGCCCCTGGTTCTTCCGGGTTGGCTGGTCGACGCCCGGACGGCGTGAATCGCGAACGTCGCCTGGCGACCGTTGATCGCTAACGTCGCGCGGCGACCGTGAATCGCTAACGTCGCGCGGCGACGGAGGTCTTGTTGAAAACGTACAAGCTGTGGATCGAGATCGAGGAGTACGACACGGAGACGGAGGAGTACCGTACGCTCAGTGACGAGGGGATCGTCTCACCGGTGCCGATCGCGACGTTCACCGACCTGGAGTCGGCGACTCGCTTCGCCGAGGCGCTGGGCATCGACGCTCCGTTTCGTGAGATCGCTCTCTCACCCTACTGGAACTGAGGGTCTCCAGCCGCGACGGAGCTGCCCGTGGGTACGAGTGGCCTGTCACTGGGCGCGACCGAGGGCCCCGCGGGCGTATCCGCTGCGATACGTCGAGGAGCCCGACCGAGCGCAACGCAGGAGACACGGGTAGATCCGGCGACGCAGTAGGAGGCTGGTGAACAATGCAGGCTAGGCTCTGAGCTCGATCTGTCGGAACTCGGCCGGCGAGCAGCCGTTCCAGCGACGGAAAGCGCGAAAGAAGGCACTCGGGTCGGCGTAGCCGAGCAGGTACGCGACCTCGTAGACCGCCAGCGTCTCGTCGCGCAGGAGCGTCGGTGCCAGCTGTCTGCGAAGGTCGTTGACGACCTGGGCGAACGAGGTCTCCTCCTCGCGCAGGCGCCGTTGCAGCGTCCTGGTGCTGAGACCGAGCTCCCGGGCGATGTCCGAGATGGTCGGCTGCCCCTCTGACAGTTGCTTCCAGACGCAGTGCCCGACGCGCCGGGTGAAGGTCTCCCAACGAGGAAGAGCGGCGAGATCCTGCTCCGCCAGTCGATCGAGGTAGAGGGCCAACTTCGACTCCGATCGCTCGAGCGGCGTGGCCATGTCCCTGGTCCGGAAGCGGACTCCTGGTCGTGGCTCGTCGAAGACGAGGTCGCACCGGAAGACCGCCCGCAGCCTGGCCAGATCGTCCGGCCGGCGGTAGGGGAACTCGATCTGGACGGGGTCGATCTGGCGGCCCGTGATCTGACGGACGATCGTCACCAGGCTGGCGGCCGAGGTGTCGATTGGAAGTCGGAACCCGGGGCTGTCGGAGGGTCGACTGGAGGCCAGGTGCCAGACGTCGGGGCCTTCGACGAGGGAGAACTCCATTCGAGTGCTGATCAGCCGGCTGAAGCGGGTCAGCCGGCGCAGCGCCCTGCCGGCGTTGCTCGAGTGCATCATCGAGTAGCCGAGAACGCCTCCCTGCCGGATGTCGCCGTGCGTCCCGATGTCGAGCCCCAGGTCGGGATCCTCGAGCTCACGCGCCAGCTCGCGGTAGAGCGCCATCACCAGCGACGAAGGGAGTCGCAGGTCGGGGTCGGCGATCTGCTCGGTCGAGATTCCGGCTCGGCGGCGGATCTCCTCGCGGTCGAGGCCGAAGCGCTCGGCGGCGTCGAGCAGCCGGATGGCGCGCATCGCACGACCGGTGTCCGGGGGGAGCATGGCCGGATTCTAGCCCGCAGCGACGCTCCTGGGCTGGCGTGAGCTGCCGGCGTATTGGCGCCCTCGACGAGTAGGCGTGGAGCCCGTAGAGCCTATTCTTCAGATCACCCCGGAAGGACGGGGGACAGGTACAAGGCAACCGGACCCCGGGGTTTCTCCCTCCCTTCGCCTCGGGCTTGTGCCTGTCTCCGGTCTCTTCGCGGCCGTCGCGTCAACGCTCCTCGTCGGTGCTTCCGGTCTCCTCGGTCGCTGGCGGTGGAGGAGGCGCCTTGAGACGGGCCGGATCGACAGCGATACCGACCTCGACCGAATCGACCCGCATCTCTTCGAGCCGGGCGCCGAACTCGGTGTCGATACGGAAGGGGAGGACCAGGCCCTCGACCTCGCGGAAGTCCGAGTAGAAGGCGCGCTGGGCGGTGGGCCCCTCGAACTGGGTGAAATCGTAGATCGAGCTGTCGACGGCGACTTCGAGGAAGGTCTGCGCGTCCAGGTGCCAGATCTCCTTGCCGCCGCCCGGCAGGGTGACGTCGAGATCGATCGTCGCAATGCCGTTCACCTCACTCTGACCGGAGAGCGTGACCTCGAGCCCGCGCTCGGCCCAGCCGAGGAGCAGCGGACCGAAGACCGACTCACGCTCCAACTGCGCCCGGTAGGGGTGCTCGCCGACCGGGACCGGCTCGGGCTGGAGGAGGGCGTGCCGCCACCAGGCGGTCTGTGCGTCCCGGGCGCGAATCGCCGGTCCGCCCAGCATCTCGAAGTCGAGCCGGTACAGATCGCCGCGAAGGCGGACCAGCTCGAACGGGGACTCCTCGCTGAACGCCGAATAGACGCCGGTGAAGCGCAACGAGCTCACCTCGCTCCACCGCTCGGTGCCGCCCCTGGCGGCGATGTGCTTTTCGATCACCTGCTCCGCGGTCAGCCCATCGGGTCCGAAGGTGACTCTGGTGAGAGTCTCGGGATCGCCGTCCGCGGCTGCGGTGGTGGCGACGGCGCTCGACTCCCCGGCCCGCAGGTCGAGGCTCACCAGCTCGTCCCCGTCACGCACGTAGAGGTAGCCGTCCGCCAGGCTCGGCGCGGTCCAGCTTCGACCCTCGGTGACCTTCATCCGGCCCGCTTCGCTGTAGCCCTCCGGATCGGCGTGCACCAACGCCAGCACGCCGCTGTCGCTCAGGACGTAGAGACGTCCACCGGCGGCGACGATCGAGCCCTTGCCGAAACCACGCATGGCCCACTTCTTCTCCCCCGTCGTGGCGTCGAGGCAGCGGAAGGTCGCGTTGTCGAAGCCGTAGAGGTGGTCACCGACGATGACCGAGGTGTTGAAGTGATTCCTCATCAATCTCTCGGTCCAGAGCTCTTCGGTGCGAAACGCACCGTTCTCGGAGACGACGCGGATCATCATGCCGCCGAAGTGGTCGTCCGCCGTCGCCACGAAGATCCGGTCGGGCGGTCCGAGGACGGGCATCGGCAGTGCGGCCTTCGGACCGGTCGGATGGTCCCAGAGTCTCTCGCCGTCCGGTGTCATGCCGGTGATGCCGACCCCGGTGGCGAATACGTACTGTCTGACGCCGCCTATCTCGACGGCGATCGGTGAGCTGTAGCCGGCCGGCCCGTCGAGGGCACGCCATCGCTCTTCTCCGGTCGTGCGGTCGAGGGAGAGGATCCCGGGCTGCTTCTCCCGATCCCCGACCAGGACGATGACGTTGTCGCCGTCGACCAGGGGCGACATGGAGTAGCCGAAGCGGGGTGTAGGTCCGAATTCGGTGAGGTCCCGCTCCCAGACGAGCTCACCGCTGTCGGCGGCGAGCGCCAGGATCTTCGACCGCGAGCTGGCCGCGTAGACGACTCCGCCCACGATCGTCGGTGTCGACCGGGGGCCCGTTTCGGGAAAGAACTCGGGGTCGGTTTCGCCGACCACATGGCGCCAGACGGTCTCGCCAGTCCCGGCGTCGATCGCCAGCACCGCTTCTTCGAGGTCGACGGCCTCCATCGTGTAGAGGCGCCCGGCGGCGACGGCGACCGACGAGAAGCCGTGCCCGATCTCGCGGTGCCACCGCACGGTCGGACCACCGTCGCCCCAGCCGGTGGCGAGCCCTCTTTCGCCGGCGATTCCATTTCGCTCCGGACCTCGGTACTGCGGCCAGTCATCGGTCCGACCGGAGCCAGTCCCGACGGCCGAGACGATCCAGGCGCTGGCGATCCAGATTCCGACCCGTCGATGCATCAGGTTCCTCCTCGAGGTGCGTTTCCGGGCGGGACATCGCCCGATTCCCTTCCAGGGGCAAGGGGATTGTAGCCGTAGTCGAGCGTGCGACCTCGCCCATGGCCGCGTGCGATCTGTGTCGCAGGGCGAAGGAAACCAGGGAACGATTTGCGGCGCCCATCTTTCGTCGTTCGGATGCGGGTCGCTCTTCGGGCGCGGGAGGCGGGCAGAAAAGAACCCGGCCGCCTTGTGGGCGACCGGGCCAACGGAGAACCGTATCGAGTGCGTCTCCCGATACGGGAATGGGGTTCGGGAGTCCGGAACGTCGTCGCTGTCTCGTGACCGTCCCTCGCTCTGACCTCTATGACGCGCGAGCGGGGGAATCGTTGCGCCGGTGGCCGTCATTTCGACTCTTTTCGACAACTTTGGACAGATGTCGAGCCGGTCGCGGTCCGATACTTGGCGCCGGGCGCGGCTCGATTGGCGCGTCGAGCCTGCCGTGGAGGAACCGGAAGGCCCTACGCTGTTCGCATGCGAACCGCGGTGCTGCCGCTACCGATCATGCGAGACGAGTACCCCTACACCGAGCTGGAGGTCTTCATCGCCGGCTACGAGCGCGGTCGGAGATTCGCACGCTCGACCGCTCTCGGCACCCTCGAGGCCTGGATGACCGAGGAGCGCGCCACTCGCAGACCGTCGCTCCACGACCTGACCCGGGAGGGGTTGGCGATGGCCGGAATGCGGGCCGACTTCGTGCCGCGCGATGTCTTCGACGCGGGCGTCCGACGGGCCTTCGACGAAGCTACTTCGTGAGCCGCGCGATGCGCTTGCGGGCATCGTCGGCGTGTGCCGAGGTTTCGGGGACCCGCCGATAGGCCTCGAGTGCCCTCGTGGTGTCGTCGAGTCGTCGATCGAAGATCTGCCCGGCCTTCCACCAGGCGTCGAGCCTGGTCTCCGGGAAGCGGGTGGCGAGCTGCCAGAAGGCATCCGCGGCACGATCCCACAGTTTGAGATCCTCGTACTGCGCGCCGACCGTCCAGAATGCCCGTTCCGCGGCGGCGCTGTCCGGGTAGTCCTCGATGATCTGGATCGAAGTGACGAAAGCGGCCGGCACCTTGCGGCCGAACTCGCGGCTGTCGAATCGGGTCTTCTCGGCCTCTTCGATGCCGGCCTTCGAGGCGAGCGCCAGCGGAGCGTACTCGGTGGAGGGGAAGGCGCGGGGAATCTCGTCGAAGACACCGAGCGCGAGTTGGTTGCGGTTCGGCAGATCGGACTCGAGGGCCGCCCTTCCGAAGCGATAGCGCGCCTTGGCGCGGATCGCCTCGTTGGCGTGATCGGTGCCGATCTGGGTGTAGGTGTCCATCGCGTCGTCCCAGCGTCTCCCGGCCTCCTCGATGCGGGCGCGCAGGAAGAGCGCTTCGGCGGCGGCGCTGGTGCCGGGGTAAGTGGCGAGAAGGCGCTCGATGTCGACGAGCGCCTGATCCGCACGCCCGTCTCCGGCCTTGGCCTGGGCGGCGCGCAGCATCTCGGCCGCGAGGTCTCGCGTCGACGCCGTGCTCGCCGCTGTCGCATCGGCGGGCTCGGCAGTCGGCTCCGCCGGCTCCGATCCGTCGCCGTCGGCTTGCGGCGGACTCGATTCGCCCGGGGACGTTTCGCTCGGTGACGTCTCTGCCGTCTCCAGGTCCGTGTCGTCCGGGGTCCCCTCCGGCTCCGGCGGCACGACGTCGTCGAGCTTGACCCTCGGGGACTCGGTCGGTCGTGGCTCGACGGCGTCGGCGGCGACGATCTCGGGAGCGGTCGTCACGGGACGGTTCATCCAGTAGCGGACGCTGACGGCGCCGGCGGCGAGGATGCCGAGGGCCAGAAGGCCACCCATCAGGACGCGTCGATGCTTGAAGATGTGACTCGTCGGCCTGCTGATCGAGCGGCCGATCCCCCGGAGCTCGCTGTGGAGCCTCAGACGCAGCCGGTCCTCGAGCTTTTCGGTCTCGCGCAACAGGGAGGCGACCGAGGCGTAGCGTGACGAAGGATCCCGCTCGAGGCACTTGAGAACCACGGGGTCGAGCTCCGCTGGGATGTCGGCGTCGATTCGGCTCGGCAGGTTGAACTGACCGATCGGCACCCGGCCGGTCAGCATCTCGTAGAAGAGGACACCCAGCGAGTAGATATCGGAGCGCTCGTCGGCCCGGCCGTCGCTTCCGACCTGCTCGGGAGCCAGGTAGTGGAGGGCCTTGGTCGTCATCGATGTCGCCGTGCCGTCCTTCTTGGACTCCTCGGCGGCGCTGCTGATGCCGAAGTCGGTGACCCGGATGGTCGACAGATCGGACGAGACGAGGACGTTTGCGGGATGCAGGTCGCGGTGCAGCAGATCCCGTTGGTGGGCGGCCTCGAGTCCCAGGGCGACACCCTTGAAGATGGTGAAGGCCTCGGACAGCGACAGGTCACGCTTCTTCAGGCGCTGACCGAGCGGAGTCTCTCCGGAGTAGTCGATGACGTAGTAGACGCGGTCGCCTTCCTGCCCGTGGTCGATGATCCGCGCGATGTTCGGGTGCTCGAGCTGTGAGACCTGCTCCGCCTCCTGGGTGAACCGCTCCAGACTCTCCGGATCGCGCGCGAGATCGCTCGGCATCAACTTGATGGCGACGGTCCGTCCCGACGCGACGTCGGTGGCACTGTAGAGGTGCCCGAGGGGACCCCGCGCGATGCGCTCCCCGATCTGGTACTGGCCTACTGTCTCGGGAGCGTCACTCATGCGACTCGAAGACGAGAACGGTATCGGCGATCGCGATGCGGTCGAGATCCTTCAACTGGTGCGTTTCGATGCGGTGCCCGTTGACCAGAGTGCCGTTCTGGCTCTCGAGATCCTGGACAACATAGCCCTTCCCTTCGTCCCACGTGACCGAGGCGTGCTGGGAGCTGGCCCGGGAGTCGTCGAGCGTCAGGTCGCACTCGCCGGCGCGGCCGATGACGAACGATCCCATGCCGATCGCGAAGCGATGTCCGGTGCCTTTGCCCTCTACGATCATCAGGCGGCCGGTCGGAGCCAATGCCGCCGCCGCGACGGGCTCGGTCTGCTCGACGGCGAGACGGTTGACCCGGGGCTCGATCTCGAGCGTGCGGATGGGGAAGGGGATGGTGATTCCGTGGCGGCGGAACTCCTCCCAGATGTAGCTCCTGACCCGATTCACGATCGCCGGCTTGTTGCCGAAATCCTCGATCCAGGCGCGCAGCTCGTAGGTGATGGCGCTGTCGTCGAAGTCGTGGAGGAAGACCTGCGGCGACGGCTTGTCGAGCACACCCTTGGCGCGCCTGGCCGCGTCGAGCATCGCCGTCTTGACCAGATAGGGAGGGTGCCGGTAGTGCGCGCCGACGTAGATGCGCTCCATGTGCAGCGCGTGGGGATAGAAGAAATTGACGACGTCCTGCCCGGCGATGTTCGAGTTGGGCACCACCAGGTTGTCGTTGTCGCGCGTGCGCAGGTGTGTCGTGCGCCAGTTGATCGAGACCACCTGTCCCTCGGTGCCCTCGTACTGGATCCAGTCGTTGATCCGGAAGGGTCGCTCGACACTGATGACAAGCCCGGCGAAGAAGTTGCCCAGGATCGGCTGTAGGGCGAGACCGAGAACCAGCGAGGTGACGGCGCTGGTCGCCAGCAGCGGTCCGAAGTCTTCCTCCGGGAAAGCCCGCTTCAGGGTGATGAAGGCGGCGAGGATGTAGGCGGTGGCGAAGGCCACCTTCGGCAGCAGCGGCGGTAGCCGGAAACCGCGCGAGCGCAGGTAGACGTCGAAGAAGTAGAGCCCGAGGATCTTCAGGACCAGCACCACCACCAGGAGCAGCAGGAGCCAGGTGAGCGCGTTGCCGAGCTCGGTACCGGCGATCGTCTCCGGCGCTCCCCCAAGGGCGGAGAGGGTCAGGAAGACACGCAGACCGGCCGCCACCGACGCCAGGCCGAGAGCGAACGAGAGCTGCCGCACGACCCGCAGACGGCGGTGCAGGACCCAGACGAGGGTCAGGAGAACCGCGGAGGTGCCGATGCCTCCAGCCAGGGCCTGGATCGTGCTCATCGCGCTTGCGTCGTACGGGCGGAGCGCCAAGTATAGTGGCAGTCGCTATCGAGGTGGCTTCGCCGGTCGGCCGCAAGCGCCGGGCGGCGCCGGGCACGCCACGGTCGTCGATGTCCCTCCTTTCGTGGACGAGCGGCTGGCCGCGTCTCGCGATCGGCCGGGGATGAGGGGCTCGCCGCCGCCGGTACGTGCTGTTGTCGCTACTGCGGAACGGCCTCGACGTGGACGTTCGAGATCTCGACGTCGGCGTCGAAGAGGCCGAGCTCGAAGACCAGTCGAGGGATCGGCTCGGTTCGTCTCGCGGTGAAGCGGAACGGGAAGGTGCGCCTCTCCTCGTCGATGCTGTAGGAGCGCAGGAAGCCGAGATCGCGCCAGGGCGGATGCCCTTGCGAGATCCGGACCCGGATGTGGCGCTGGGTGGATGCCGAGGCGGTGAAGCTACCCCGATAGGCCTTTCCCTCCTCGATCCGCGGGTGGGGCCGCTCGATCTGTAGTTGCCAGATGTTCTCGCCGGCCTCGCCGATCTCGACCATGACCGGTCCCCGCGGGTCCTCGGAGGCCTCCATCCGGGCCCTGGCGCCGGAGTGCTGACGCAGGTGCCACCTCGGGACGCTGTCGGTCGCGAAGGGGTGGAGGGTCCACGGATCCACTTCGGGCTCGACCAACCAGAACTGCCGATCCGGATAGTAGGCGACGATCGGCCAGAGAGGCTCGTTGGGCGTCCAACGGACCCAGACGACCGCCGAGGCGTCGATGTCGGCCCGGTTGTAGACCCACTCCCGATGTCGTGTCGAGCCGTCGAGATAGCGCACCAGAACCACGTGCCGACCGCCCTCGCCCTCGAGCCTGTCGAGGTGGGTCTGGCGCGCCGTCATGCCCAGCGTCATGTACCACCGCCAGTAGAGGATCTCGTCGAGGCGACTGTCGTCTTCGAGTAGCGGGACCGGCTCGGCGGGGGGCGCGGCCCTGCGGCTCGTCTGTACGGCGAAGCGGGCGTCATCAACGGCGGCTTTGAGGACGGTGACGGAGTTGAGCCACCAGGCGGCGACGAACCCCGCCACCAGAAGAGCTCCGACCCTCTTCGAGCGCGGCGTCTGGTAGAGGATCGACAGGGAGTGCGCCAGCAGACCGACGATGAGGGCGGCCGCCGGCGCCGAGTAGTGAGCCAAAGACCCGAACGTCAGCGATGCGGCCACCAGGGTGAGTAGTGTCGCGGCCAGGGTGATACGGCCCCAGCGTCTGCGCAGCAGGCCCGGCGTCGCGAGCAGGATCGGCAGCGCGAAAACCCACTGGTGTCCAATGTGCGCTTCGGCCTGGCGCGCCAGCCTGGCGGCGAGCGGGCTCGAGATCCTGGTCATGCGGCGCTCGCTCAACTGGCTCGCCTTCGGGTGGGAGAAGACGTCGGAGCCGTGCTGTTCGAGGTAGGTCTGGTAGGGAAGCTCGAGGGCGTTTCCTGTGACGCGGAAGTTGTAATAGCCGAGCCAGACGGCGCCCAGGAGGAGAACGATGGAGATCGGTACCACCAGGCCCTGGACGATCGAGCGCCGCGGCCGGTTGCCGGGCCTGAGGAGCGCGACCAGCAAAACGACCGCCGCGGGGAGGCTCGAGACGAGACCCTCGAAGGGGCGGCTTAGAGCCAGGACGACGAGCCCGGCGCCGACCAGCACGCCCCAGCGACGCCGCGGGTCGCGCAGGCCGCGAGCGAGCGCGCCGTAGAGCAGTGCGCCTCCCAGCATCGCCGTCGCGCCCCCCATGTAGGTGGCGCTCCAGGCACGCAGCCAGGGTCCGCTGGTCGCGGCCAGGACCCCGCCGAGCAGAGCCCACCGCGTCGGCAACCAGGCTTGGAGCATCCAGCAGACGGCGGCGCAGGCGAGCGCGAAGCTCAGCCAGACGCCCATGAGCGGCGAGCCGGTGGTCACCTGGCCGAGCGCCAGGGCGAGTCCCTGGGCTGGTTGGTACTTCGACTGGTAGCTCGGCATCTGGAGGACGTGGGCCGCGTTGAAGTGCCGCCGCAGCGGGTGCGGCCGGTTGGTCAGACGCCCCGAGGCGAAGGTGTCCGCGGCCAGCAGGTAGCTGAACTCGTCCTGGACCTCCGGCACCGTCGGCTTGACGAGCTGAACCGCGCCGGCGAGGGCGACAGCGAGCACCGCGACCAGGACCGGTGCCATCAGGGCCGGTGCGGTCAGGGCCGCCGCCTTCAGAGCGAAGCCTTCCTCCTGGGCTCTCATGGGATGTCTTGGGCTCTCGTCGGCGCGTCTCGCATCGGCAGTAAACCATCCCGCCTCGACAACCGTCGAATCACCAGAGCCTCGACAGCCATTCTCCCGTGGAGATCCGGATCATGACGACCAGAACCGTCACTCTCGCCCTTCTACTCTCCCTTCTCGTGCTTCCCGCCGGTGCCTCGGCCGGCTGGGACGACTGCGATGGATTCGAGCGCCACCGCGATTGGGGTCGCAAGGGGCGCTACTGCGAGATCCGCGAGCTGGAGCTGGCGTCTCTACCGAGCCTCGCCGTCGACGCCGGTCGAAACGGCGGCATCAAGGTCCGTGCCCGCGACGAGGCCGGCATCCGGGTCGTCGCGCGCATCTCCATCTGGGACGACTCCGAGGAGCGGGCGGTCGCGACGGCGCGAGACATCGAGATCGTCGAGAGTGGCGGGACTCTGCGCGCCGAGGGCGCGCCGGACGAGAACTGGTCGGTCAGCTACCGGATCGAGGCACCCCGCCAGACCGATCTCGATCTCGAGGCCCACAACGGCGGCATCTCCGTCACCGGCATCGAAGGGATACTGCGGCTGCGGACCCACAACGGTGGCCTCTCGCTCGCGGCGCTCGCGGGCGACGTCGAGGCGAGGACGCGCAACGGCGGCGTCCACGTGGAGCTGGTGGGCGACTTCTGGGACGGTGCGGGACTCGATGTCGAGACCCGGAACGGCGGCATCGAGATCGAGATTCCGGAGGGTTACTCGGCCGAGCTCGATACCGGGACCGTCAACGGAAGGGTCGCGATCGACTTCCCTGTAACGGTTCAGGGGCGGATCGGCAGCGAGCTGCGGGCCACCCTGGGCTCGGGAGGCGCTCCGGTCCGCGTGCGGACCACCAACGGCAGCGTCCAGATCTCGGACAGCTAGTCCAGCTGGGACCCCGATGAGCTGGGGCCCCGATGATCTGGCCCCCCGATGATCTGGCCCCGATGAGCTGGGGCCCGATCAGTCAGGGCCGGGTACGCCAGCGAGCCGCTCGAACCCCTCCGGGGCCTCGACGTCCTCTGCGATCGACCTCACTCCGTAGTGAAGTCGAGCGTCACGGTATAGGGAACGTTGATCGGCTGTCCGGAGGCGTTCTCCGCCGGGTCGTACTTCCAGCCCCCGAGGGTCTCATAGACGATCTCGTTCGCCTTCTCCGAGAGTGGAGGCAGCATGCGCATGCAGGTCAGGTCGCCTTCGCTGGTGAGGACCGCGGCGAGAATCGACGCGCCGTCGGCGGCACGGCGAGGGGAGGGTCCCTTGACCTTGCTGGGAAGGACCTTGGCCGGGTTGCCGGCCGGCACCCACTGTCCGCTGTCCATGCACTTCTTCAGCGACGCCGCCGACGCCGACTCGATCAAGCCGCTGTTGCTGCCGGCCATGAACGCGTCGAGCGCCTTCTTGGCGCCGTCCTCGTCGCCGAGGGCGGCCCTGGCCTCGGCCAGATAGTAGTTGGCGCGAATCGACCAATCACCCTCGCCTGCCGCGGCCCTCTCGAAGCGCCCCGCGGCGCGCTTCCGGTGCTCCGCGGCGAGCGCATCCCGCTTCGCGGGTGAGGCGGTCGGGTCGACGACATAGGCGGTCAGCAGATGGGCTCTACCCACCAGGGCGTCGATCTGCGCCTGCTCGGCCGGAATGTCCGACGAGGCGCCGGAGATCTGCGTGATGATGCCGTCGTAGCGTCCGAGTTGCAGCGAAGCCTCGAGCGCACCGAGAATGGCGCCGACGTTGGTGCCGCCCGCCGCCTGATTGGCCTTCTGGAACTTCTCGAAGGCGTCCTCGTATCGACCCTTGTCGAATGCGGCCTGGGCCGCGTCGAGCTGCTTCTGGACTTTGGCGTCCTGCGCCGAGACTCCGGCGGGAAGACCGATGAGTAGGAACGTGGCGATAGCGAGAACGAGAACCCCTCGAAACATGGAAACCTCCTCCAGCAGGTAAAGTGCAGGCGCGATTGTAGGCGAAATGTCGAGGAAACCGAAGGAGACCCGAAAGCCGATGCGTCGAGCTGCGATCGTTCCGGTCCTCTGGCTGGTCGTGGCGACCGCTGGTTGCTCTCCGTCGCGTCAGGCGGCGGCTCCGGAGCCCCGGGCCGAGGCGAGAGGCTCGACGGAAGAGCTGATGGGCAGGACCCGTCTGCCGGGTCTGGCCATTGCCGAGATACGGGACGGCGAGATCGAACGCGTGGACCTGCTCGGCGTCGCCAACGCGGAGACCGGTGAGCTGCTGACCGAGCATACGCTCTTCGAAGCCGCCTCGTTGTCGAAGCCGGTTTTCGCGACCGCGGTCCTTCGCCTGGTCGAGCGCGGCGAGCTCGATCTCGATCGGCCGCTCGGCGAGCTCGTCGACGACCCCCGTCTGGCCCACGATCCGCGCGCCGGAACACTGACCGCACGGCTCGTACTCTCCCACCAGACCGGGTTGCCCAACTGGGGTGGCGAAAGGCTCGACTTCGAGCGGGATCCGGGAACCGGTTTCGGCTATTCGGGGGAGGGGTACGTCTACCTGCAGCGGGCGGTGGAGGCGTCGACCGGCCTGCCGCTCGACGAGCTCGCACGGCGAGAGGTCTTCGATCCTCTCGGTATGGAGCAGAGCCGTTTCTCCTGGCCCGAGGGCGCCGAGCTGGCGCTCGCGACCCCCCACGACGAGGCCGGCGCGGCGAGAGAGAAGCGGCAGCAGCACGAGGGCAACGCCGCCGCCTCTCTCCATACGACCGCCGAGGAGTACGCGCGATTCGTCCGCGCCTGGATCGCCGGTGGCCTGTTGGCCCCGGAGACCGTCGATATGGCGCTGGCACCGGCGGTGCGGATCGAGACCGAAAGGCGAAACGATGGGCCCGAGGCGCCGCGTGTCGAGACCTCGCTCGCCTGGGGCCTCGGCTGGGGCATCCAGGAGCCGGCGCCGGGTGGCGGCGGGGCGCCGATCTACTGGCACTGGGGTGACAACGGCCCGTTCAAGGCCTTTGTCGCCTTGGATCGCGAGGGGGGATCGGGCGTGGTGTATTTCGCCAACGGGATGAACGGCCTCGCTCCCGGTCCGGCCCTGGTCGAGGGGGTCGTGGGGGCGATGGCACCGACCTTCGACTGGCTCGTCTACGAGCGCTACGACGCACCCGGCTTCGCCGAGCGGCTCGAGGGCTCCCTGGCCGAAAGCGAGGGGCGCTACGGCGAGGCCGCGGCGGCCTTCCGGCTGGCCCTGGTGGCAGACCCCGAGGACGAGGTCACCGCGCGGCGTGTCGAGTGGCTGACCGACATCCTCGACCGGCAGCAGCGACCGCTCGACGTGCCGGAAGGCGTGCTGCGCCGCTACGCCGGCAGCTACGGCCCCAGGACGCTCACCTTCGAGGATGGCGATCTCTTCTATCAGCGAGGCGGCGGACAGCGCTTCCTTCTGGTACCCCTGAGCGAGACCCTCTTTGTCCTCGAGGGGCTGGTGATCTTCAGACTCGAGGTCGAGGTCGATGCCCGCGGTGTGCCGCAGGGCCTCATCGGTCACTATGCCGACGGAAGCGTCGACGAGTCGCCGCGGGGCTGAGTCCCTGGTGCCTGCGCGAGCGTCGCGATGGCGCTCCGGTCAGTCCCGCAGATAGCGCTCCCGCAGGACCCCGCGGTGGTGCATCTCGTGGCCGACGATGATGTAGGCGAGGGCGCCAACGGAGACGCTGCACCCACTGGCGATTCCGGTGCGCATCGCCATCGTCTCGTCGAAGCCGCCGAACATCGCGACGTGCCCCAGCCGAACGTGCCTCAGCTCGTCCATGAGCTCGCCGAGCGGCCGTTCGTTGGCGTTCGACGCCCGGGCCCAGTCGTCGGCCTCCATGCCGGGCAGAGGCCCGGCATCGCCGCGAGCGAAGCTCAGCGCCCTATAGCCGAACAATCGCTCGCTGTCGATCAGGTGGCCGACGATCTCGCGGATCGACCACTTGTCCGGTGCGTAACGGTAGGTCTCCCGCTCGGCCGGGAGGTTTCCGAGCAGCGACACGAGCGCCTCGAGCTCGCGTCCCATCGAGGTCACGACGTCACCGTCGGGCACCTTGCCGACGTAGGTCTCGTAGAAGGGGTCGTACTCGGTCGGGTCGGGGTGTCGCAGCATGGTCGTGGATCTCCCTTGTCGTCAGGACGGTTCGGGTCGCCAGGGGCCGACGTCAGGTGTCGTCGGCCCGGTTGCGCTTGTGTCGTTCGTAGTGGCGCCGCGCCTTCGCCCGGTTGCCGCATACCGACATGTCGCACCACTTGCGTCGTCGGCTGCGGCTGCGGTCGACGAAAAGCCAGCTGCAGGCCGGTGAGGCGCACTCGCGTACGGCCGACGCTTCGCCGCAGGTGAGCAGATCGGCGGCCGAGCGTACGACCGGCCAGAGCATCTCGTCGAGCACGTTCGCGGGAACCTCCCAGGTCCACTCGAAGGTCTCACCGCGGCGGACGAGCCGCTGGTTCGGCAGGACGCCCACA
This sequence comes from Candidatus Multivoradales bacterium, assembly GCA_965223875.1. Lineage (GTDB taxonomy): Bacteria > Acidobacteriota > Thermoanaerobaculia > Multivoradales > JAHEKO01 > CBDCXS01. Next base: position 3,715,894 of record OZ245024.1, read on the forward strand.
AGCTCGCGGTTGATTCTGTCGAGGTCGCCTTCGGCCGGATCCTCGCCCCTCGCCAGGGCGGAGAAGAGATCGTAGATCGACTCGCGCAGCGCGACGGCCCGATCGAAGACCCGACCGGTGCCCCGCGGGTGAAGCTCCGCTTTCCGGCGAAGCGACGCCAGCCGCTCGTCGGTCAGCAGCTCGGCCTGGCGGCTCCACCGCAGCAGATCTTCGTAGTCATGCAGGCGCTCGCGCTCGAACGCCGGTCGATCCCCGACCGTGTTGGCGAGGTCGAGACAGAGGGCTCCTCCACTGAGCTCGAACTCCTCGGGTCGCGCGTCGTTGGGCCGGTCGCGGTTCACGATTCGATTATAACCATATTGGTGTGCTTGACAGGTTATTCTTTGAGGTCTAGTATCTAACCGGAAAAGTGATTTAAGGAGGTTATTCTGATGTCGACCGAGCCCGCTACCGACTCCGAGATCAACCGCATCGTCGACCAGATGGAGCGCGCCTTCGAAGGTGACGCCTGGCACGGGCCGTCGCTGAGCGACATCCTCTCCGGCGTTTCGGCCGAGGTGGCCGCGGCGTGTCCGATCGCCGGGGCCCATTCGATCCGGGAGATCGTCGACCACACGACCGTTTGGCAGCGAACGGTGCGTGAGCGTCTCGAGGGCCAGCCGATCCGGTCGCTTCCGGACGAGGAGGACTGGCCCTCCGCCGGAGAAGCGTCGGAGGAATCCTGGGCCGCGGCGGTCGCAAAGCTGCGCCTCGAGTACGAGCGGCTGCGGGCAGAGGCCCGGCGCTGGTGCGGGCGCGATCTGAACGAGCGGACCGAAGGGCAGCGCTACACGGTCTACGAGATGCTCCACGGTGTCGTGCAGCACAACCTATATCACGCGGGTCAGATCGCTCTGCTCGCGCGGGCCGCGAGGTCATGACCGACGTCTGCGAGGCCTGCGCGGAGGCTCTGGACGACGAGCGCCTGCGCGTCGCGCCGCTCGACCGACTCTGTCTCGCCTGCCTGTCGAGTGGGGAGCGTCGTGCCCTCGAGCACGATCTCCTCTCGGCGGCGCGGATCCAGGCCAACCTGCTGCCGGCGCGCAACTTCTCCTTCGGCCGGTGGCAGATCAACTATCACTACCAGCCGCTCGGCGCTGTCAGCGGCGACCACATCGACCTGATCCGCCCGGACCGGACCGGCGAGGCGCTCCACTTCTTGTTCGGGGACGTCTCGGGCAAGGGTGTCGCGGCGTCGATTCTGATGGCCAACCTGCAGGCGCTCTTCCGCAGCCTGGTCAGTCAGGAGCTGCCGCTGCCGGTGATCGTCGGTCGGGCCAACCGCATCTTCGCCGCAAGCACCGGGTCGGCCTCGTTCGCCACCCTTGTCGCCGGCCGGCTGGGGAGTGACGGAGGAGTCGAGATCGTCAACGCCGGCCACAACCCGCCCCTGTTGGTCCGGCCGGGGGCGGTGACGCCGCTGCCCGCCGGCGCGCTGCCCCTGGGGTTCGCTCCGGGGACCCGCTTCACCGCGACGCACCACGAGCTCGGCCCCGACGATTTCCTCTTCCTCTATACCGACGGCGTCTCCGAGGCTGTCGACAGCCGGGGCGAGGAGTACGGTGAGGCACGGCTCAGCGGGCCGCTCCCCGGACTTCATGGTGAGCCGGCCCGTGCTGTCGTCGATGCGGTTCTGGGTGACGTCAACAGCTACCAGAACGGAACGCCGAGGTCCGACGACGCGACCGCGATGTGCCTGCGTTGGCGGGGCGACCGATCGCGCGACTACTCGAAGTCGGCGACGAACTCCGCGTAGCCCTGGCTGGCGAGCTCGGCCGCGGGGACGAACCGCAGGGACGCCGAGTTGATGCAGTACCGCAGGCCGGTCGGCTTCGGGCCGTCGTCGAACAGGTGTCCCAGATGCGAGTCACCGTACTTCGAGCGCACCTCGGTACGCACCATGAAGAGGGAGCGGTCGCTGTGCTCGACGATGTTGTCGGCGACCAGAGGGCGGGTGAACGAAGGCCAGCCGGTGCCTGAGCGGAACTTGTCCTTCGACGAGAAGAGTGGCTCGCCGGAGACGATGTCGACGTAGATCCCGGGCTCCTTGTTGTTCCAGTACTCGTTGTCGAACGGCCTCTCCGTCGCGTCCTCCTGGGTCACGCGGTACTGCAGCGGCGTCAACCGCCGTTCGATCTCGTCGTCGGAGGGGCGCTCCCAGACGCTCGAGCCGTCCGCTCCGGCTCGCTCCATCGGCGGGGCCGGCTCCGGGGTGCCGGATTTCGGGGTGCCGGACTTCGGGTTGCCGGGCTTCGCGGCCGAGGGCTCCCAGGCATCGTCCTCCCAGACCCTTTCGAGAAAGCCCTTGCGCCCCGAGCCGATGGCGTAGGCCTTGTAGTGCAACGAGTTCGTCCGGTAGTAGTCCTGATGGTAGTCCTCGGCCGGGTAGAAGGCGTCGAACGGGGTGATCTCGACGACGATCGGCTTCTCGAAGCGGCCCGAGGCCGCCAGCCTGGCCCTGGAGGCCTCCGCCGTACGCTTCTGCTCTTCGCTGTGGAAGAAGATCCCGGGACGGTACTGACTGCCACGATCGGCGAACTGGCCTCCTCCGTCGGTCGGGTCGAAACTGCGCCAGTAGACCTCGAGGATCTCCTCGTAGCTGATGATCTCGGGGTTGAAGTCGACCTGTACGGCCTCGGTGTGCCCGGTCCGTCCGCTCGACACGCGGCGGTAGGTCGGGTCCTTCTCGGGGCCGCCGGTGTAGCCGGAGATCACCGACCTCACACCCGGCAGACCCTCGAAGGGCGGTTCCATGCACCAGAAGCAGCCGCCGGCGAGGGTGGCGATCTCGACCGGTCCCGGGATCTCGGTGGCGTCGGGTCCGGCCTGAGCCGGCAGGCAGCCGAGTGTGGCGAGCAGGGATGCGAAAAGGGCGGTCGATAGCAATTGTCGATGCATGAGAGTCTCCTCTCTGGTAGTTCGAGGCTACTGTGAAAGCGGATTGAGGTGTGAGCGGTCGGCCGCCCGCCGACCAACCAACGTTACGGCTCGCGACCTGGAGAAGGATTTACCATCGCGCCAACGTGTCCCACCTCGAGGGCGGGCCCGATCCCACCCGCGTGAGTATTGTGGCGCCGATCGGCTTGGGATAGGAAAGTAGTGCAGGGCGCAGAGAGGGGGGCGGACATGACGGCAGCGGCGACCGATACTCGACGACGAGTCGGGTCCCGGTACGGTGGCATCGCCTGGCGCTCCGCTCGGTCCGAGCGGGACTTACCGCCGGCATGGCGCTCGTTCATCGACTTCTGCGGCTCTCTCGAACATGGCGAGCTGGAGCGGCTCAAGATCCAGGACGGCGTTCCCGTCCTGGCTGAGCTGACGAGAAAGAAGGTGAAGTTCCCTTAGCGATTCCGATCATCCACGGCTGACCGCAACCACGGAGGCCGCCGAGCCGAGCTATCAGGGGATCCTGCTCGGTGAGGCGGCCTCGAGACGTTTCGGTCGGACCCGGGCTAGGAGGGCTCGCGGAGCGCGGTCAGCCGTTTTCCGAAGAGGAGGCAGTCATGATCAGAGTGGTACGAAGCAGGAAAGAGGTCATCGCATTGGTGGCGGGCCTGGCTATCATCGGCTTTGCCTGCAGCGACTCGACCAGCCCGACGTCGCCCGTCGCGACTGAGTCGGAGCCGCTGCTTCTGCCCGCCAGCGCAACCGCCATCGGAGACGATCCGGGCGACGTGGCGATCTACAGGTTCTGGGCTACCGCAATGGGCGAGCCGGAGCTGATCGTCAACGGTGACCGGCAGTACATTCGTCTCGTCGTGGCGTGCCGTCACAGCCCCGAGGGCCCGGACACCAAGGCGGTGTTCCGGTTCTACGGCAAGACGATGAATGACGGGGCCGGCCTCTGGACCGGTGCCGACTTCTGGGCGGCAGTGAGGAAAGACGGCAAGGACGGCAGGGACTGGACACCCGCCTATCGCGTCCTGAAGTGCCGCACTCCCGATGCGCCCTGACGCATGAGTGCATAGTTCCGGCGAGCGGCCGCCCGCTCGAGCCTAGCCCCGGCCACGGCCGCTCGCCTTGCTCCTAGAGCCACGTTCCACGACCCGGCGCGACCGGGTCGTTTCCAGTTGTGGCGGGTGTGAGTCTCCGGGTTCTTCGGCGGCCTCATGGTTCCAAGGCGAGCGCGTAGACAGTGCCCGAGAACGTCCCGACATAGAGAGCGTCCCCGGTCGCGCCCAGGCCGCGCAACATCCCTTCGAGCTCTATGTCCCAGGCGAGCGTGCCGTCTGCGAGATTGATCGCTTCCAGGTCGCCGGCCGCGCTCCCGAGCAGCACCGTCTCGCCCAGCACCAGTGGGTTGTAGGTCGTCCACTCGTCCTCGGTCGCACGGCTCCATCGCACCTCTCGGAGATCGGGATCGACGCAGGCGGCGAGGGGTTCGCCGATGAGGACGACGAGACAGTCTCCGACCGGGACCAGGGAGTGGTGCGGGAAGTCGTCGAGCTCGAGGCGGGCCCTGATCTCACCTGTCGCTGCGTCGAGGCGAATGAGCTCGTTGCCGTGGGTGCCGATGTACAGCTGCGAGCCGACGATCCGGGTCGGTGTCGAGACCGTGCCTCCCAGCTGGGTCGACCAGACCTCCTCGCCGCTGGCCGCCGAGAGGGCGTAGAGGACCCCGTCACGGCCACCGAAGTAGATCGTCTCCCCCTTGACGGCAGGCGTGAGGGCGAAGGCGTTCCGCTGCGTCAGCGATTCCCTCTCGAATCGCCAGACCACAGCGCCGCTTTCGATGTCGAGAGCTATCAACCCGCCTTCGGACGTCCCGCCGATGGCTGCCGATCCGCTGAGGACGAGGTCGGTCTCGAGACCTCCGACATCCCGCTTCCACACCACCTCGCCGGTGGCTATGTCGAATGCGTAGACGTGTCCACCGAGGGCGTGGTCGCTCCCGGTTATCACCACGTCGTCGGTGATCAGGGGGTCGCCGTGGAAGCTCGCCGGCGCACCGTCGGCAGCGGTGTCGTAGCGCCAGCGGATCTTACCGCTGGCCCGGTCAAAGGCATAGTAGTTCCCGGAGCAGGAGCCGATGTAGAGCGAGTCACCCACGACCGTGGGCGAGACGTAGACTCATCCACCCGTGTCGTAGCTCCACAGCAGGGAAGGAAGGGGGCCGGCGGCGTGGGCCGGCCACCCCAGGGTTAGGAGCGTCCAAGTCAGGACCTGGATCGGTCTCACCGGCTTATCGTATCGAAGCCTCGAGATACTCGACGGCCTCCTCACGGAAGGCGGCGTCGGAGAGGCGCCACGAGCGCAGCTCGTCGGGCCCGTCCGGTTCGACCGAGACGATCAGGTAGGAGAGCTCCTCCCACGCGCTCTCGAGATCCGTGGTCGAGGGAATCGCGGGGCGACCGGGGTGTGAGTGCCAGACTCCGACCACGGCGAGCCCCTCCTCGCGCGCGTTCTTCTCCGCGGCCAGCAGGTCGAGGGGGTCGATCTCGAAGCGGTTCGGTGCCGCCGCCCGATTGGCGAGAGGCTGGACGCGAAGCACCTCGACCGCGTCCGCGCCGGAGCGGCCGACGAGCGCTCCGCAGGCTTCCGAGGGGAGCGCCATGCGCGCCTCGGCGACGAGCGTCGCGCGCAGACCAGTGCTGAGGCGCAGGCCCGCCGCCCGATCTCCGTCCGATCTGTGGACCTGGCTCAGGAGTCCCCGCCGAGGAGTGCGTCGCGGTCGATCTCGACGCCTCGATGGACGACGGCGAAGATGCTCCGGGTCGCCGAGATGTCGTCGATCGGCGACGCGTCGAGGATCAGAACGCTGCCCTCGTCGCCATCGGTCAGTCCCCAGCCGCGTCCTAGGAGTCGCCCCGCGGTTACCGTCGCCGCGGCGAGGGCGTCCCAGGTCGGCACACCTTGCTCGACCATGAGTGCGACCTCCCGGTGCAGCGAGTAGCCCTGCACCGTGCCGACGTTGCCGGAGTCGGTGCCGGCGACCAGCGGCACGCCGGCGTCGAGCATGACAGCGAGCGACGCCAGGCGGTCGCGTCGGCGCGCCTCGAGGTCGGCGGGCGGTGAATGGTCACCACCGTGCGGCTCGGTGTACGACGCCAGGACATTGGCGGCGACCAGCCGGCTGAGCATCGGATCGTCGGACAGGGCGCCCGAGGAGAAGTTGGGGCGGTCGAAGTGGACGGCCATGGTGGGTATCCACAGGGTCCCGCGCTCGGCGATCGCGCGGGCCATCTCGGCGCTGACCACTGAGCCGCGAGGGATATGGGTGATCGCGGTGGCCCCGGCGTCCACGGCATGCCAGGCGTCCTCCCAGGAGCCCACGTGGATTACGGTGGGTAGCTCCGCCTCGCGTGCGGTGTCGATCGCGGCGATCAGCGTCGGCCGGTCGATCGACGGCATGGCGCCCGGCGTATGGTGGTAGACGACCTTGACCACGTCCGGATCTTTCGCGGCCAGCTCGCCCACCTCGCGCCGCGCGTCCTCCGGCGTATCGATGATGCGGGTCGGCACGCCGTACTCCGAGCAGTGCCCGCCGGTCGCGGTGAGGCAGGGCCCCGAGGCGAAGATGTCGGCCCCCGGCAGGCCCTTCGTGCGCTGCCGGTTGCGCAGCCCGAGAATCGCGTCCTCGAGGGCGAAGAGGTCGAGGAATGCGGCGACGCCGGCGTAGAGCATGCGCCGGGCGACCACCGGCGTCCCCAGAAACTCCACCTGACCGATCCCCTGGTTGCCGAACGAGTGCGTGTGCATGTCGCGCAGCGCCGGCATCACCCAGCGCCCGCCGGCGTCGAGGCGGCGGCCGGCGAACCCTTCCGGAGCCTTTGCCGGCCGACCGGCGATGACGCCGTCGACGATGAGAAGGTTGCCCGTCTCGACCGTTCTGGCGCTCGGATCGACGAGGCGCGCGTTCTCGATGAGGAGATCGTCGGCCGTTGCCGTCAGGGGTAGCGCGGCCAGAAGGGCCACTGTGGTGACTGCTTGGATGCGGGCACGTGGCCCGCCTGACTCGCTCGTTCGATGGCGCATGGTGTTCCTTCCGGGGACGGACTCTATCGTTGGTCTTTCTCGTATGACCGGGTCGGACCCGGTACGGTTTCACAGTGGCGGCCCGGGACGGGATAGGATTCCCGAAACAAAGGAGGCCAGATGTCACTGCATGTCGTCGCCGTGCTGCACGCGCAGCCGGGTAGAGAAGGTGAGCTACGCGAGCTGCTGGAGGGACTGATCGAGCCGACCCGCGCCGAACCGGGCTGCATCGGCTATCGCCTGCACTCGAACGATGCCGACCCGGCGGAGTTCGTCTTCATCGAGGAGTGGGAGGACGGGGCCGCGCTCGACGCTCACTTCGAGACGCCGCACATCGGCGCCGCCGTGACACGGCTGCCGGATCTGTGTGACGCGGAGCTCGATCTACGCCGCCTGACGCGAATCAGCTGACCGCCGGCCACGTCAGTGGCACCTTCGATGATGTGCCCCTGGCCCATGTCGAAGGCCGGGCTCCAGTCCGACGGATTCACCTTCGAGCGGTTCATCTGAGTCCCCTGTCGGGGGCGCCTCGTGGGCGCCCGGCCAAGGCGAGAGTCGGTTCGGCATCGTACACTCGTCCCGGAGGGAGCCGTGATGAGACCAGGACCGCGATGTGGAGCCACACTCGGTTGTCTGCTGCTCTGCGCGCTGGCGATTCCGGCGCAGGAGCTGCCGGCACCGGAGCGGGAGGTCTTCCAGCAGGACGTGCAATGGTCGACCCTGGCCTTCGTCCACGGCCGCTGGCCGAAGTCGGCGATCTACACCCGGAGCGGGGACGGCTCCGGGGTACGCAAGATCGTCAACTGAGAACCGCGATGGGCTCTTCGCGGCAGCTCGACGTCCTCGACGGTATCGGCGACACGCCACTGCTCGAGCTACGCCACGTCGTTCCGGCCAACGGCGCCCGTCTGCTGCTCAAGGTCGAATCGCAGAACCCGACCGGCAGCATGAAGGACCGTATGGCCCTGGCGATGGTCGAGGGGGCCGAGCGCGACGGGCGCCTCGCCGCTGGCGGTCCCGTGGTCGAGTACACGGGTGGCAGCACCGGGGTGTCGCTGGCGCTGGTCTGCGCCGTCAAGGGTCATCCGCTGACCATCGTCACCTCGGACGCCTTTTCACGCGAGAAGCTCGACCACATGGAGATGCTCGGCGCCCGGCTGGAGGTTATCGAGAGCGACGGGGGTCGTATGACCGGCCAGCTCACCAGGGATATGGTTGCCGCCGCCGAGGACCTGGCACGCGAAGGCTCCTTCCTCACCGATCAGCTCCGCAACACCGATCCGATCGGCGCCTATCACCGCATGGCCGACGAGATCTGGGAGCAGACCGGCGGAGAGGTCGACGGCCTGGTCCAGAGCGTCGGGACCGCCGGGTCGATCCGGGGTCTGGCCGAAGGCCTGCGTCGACACCAGCCGAAGATCTCCGTCGTGGCGGTGGAACCGGCGGAGTCCGCGGTCCTCTCCGGTGGACCGAGCGGAGCGCACAGGATCGACGGCATCGGGGCCGGCTTCGTCGTGCCTCTGTGGAGAGACGATGTCGCCGACGCCATCGAGCGGGTCTCGACCGAGGAGGCCGTCGCCATGGCGGTGCGACTCGCCCGCGAGGAAGGTCTCTTCGCCGGAACGTCCACCGGTGGCAATGTCATCGCGGCCCTCCGTCTCGCCGAGCGCCTCGGTCCCGACGCGACGGTCGTCACGATCATGTGCGACACCGGGATGAAGTACCTGAGCTCGCCGCCCTACCGGTCGTACACCTCCGCTCGGTGACGCGGCATCGCTCCACGAGCGACCCTGACTGAAGCGGCCGGCGCCGGCCGCTTCAGTCCTTGTCGGAGAGAGCGCCTCAGTGCCCCGAGAGGTAGTCCACCGCCGCCCCCGCCAGTGCCCGCACCCCGACCTCGAGCGCGCCGTCGTCGACATGGAAGAAGGGCGAGTGGTTGGGCGCCGCTTCGCCGGGCCGCACGCCCTTCTTGTTGACGCCGAGGAAGAAGAACAGCCCCGGGATCTCCCGCTGGTAATACGAGAAGTCCTCTGCTCCGGTGATCCGTGGCGCGATGCTCACGCTGTCCGCTCCGGCGGCCCAATGGAGTGTCGGCACCATCCGCTCGGTGAGCTCCGGATCGTTGTAGGTCACGGGAGCGTGGCCTGGAAAGCTGACCTCGGCCACGGCGCCCGAAGCCGCGGCCACCCGTTCGGCCGTCGTCTTGATGCGCTCCATGAAGTCTTCGCGCATGGCACTGTCGAAGGTCCGGATCGTGCCCCACATGGTGACCTCGTCGGGGATGATGTTCCCCCTGACGCCGCCCTGGATGCTCCCGATCGAGACCACCGCGGGTGCCCTGGTGACATCGAGCTGCCGGCTCGGGATTGACTGCAGCGCCACCATCACGTGCGCCGCGGCGATGATCGGATCGATTCCGGCCCAGGGCGCCGAGCCGTGGGTCTGGCGGCCCTTGATCTTGATCATCAGACCGTCCGCGGCTGCCAGCGTTCCTTCGGGCCGATAGCCTATCCAACCCTGTGGACCGGGCCAGACGTGGAGGCCGAAGATCGCCTCCGGCGCCGGATTCTCGAGGACGCCCTGGCGCACCATCAGGTCGGCACCGCCCTCTTCACCGGCCGGTGCCCCCTCTTCGGCGGGCTGGAAGACGAACTTGACCGTTCCCGGGAGCTGGTCGCGCATTCCGGCCAGGACCTCGGCCACCCCCATCAGGATCGCCACATGGGCGTCGTGCCCGCAGGCGTGCATCACCCCGACTTCGTTGCCGTTGAACTCGGAGCGCACCGTCGAGGCAAAGGGCAGCCCGGTCTGCTCGGTCACCGGCAGGCCATCCATGTCGGCCCGAAGGGCCACGGTCGGCCCGGGCTTTCCCCCGACCAGCACGCCGACGACGCCGGTGTGGGCGACCTCCGTGTCGACCCGATCGAAGCCGAGGGACCGCAGGTGGTCGGCGACCAGCGCCGCGGTGCGAAACTCCCGGTTCGAGAGCTCGGGGTTCTGGTGGATGTCGTGGCGCCAGGCGATGACGTCGTCCATGACCTCGCTGGCACGGGTCGCGACGGATTCCCGCAGGTCGCTCGCAGCGACGGAATCCGGACTCAGGGCGAGACTCGACAGGGTCGCCACGGCGACCAGGGCGCTTGCTCTCATGTTCATCTCCTCTTCGGGTCGGGAGCCGTGACGATACCAGCCGAGTCGCCCGTCGTCGGCTCCCGGGGACTTAAGAGGGGACACCGACCGCTTCGGTCCCCGGGCCGGACCGATCTACCCGTCCATTGCTCCCACCCGAAGCCGGGTGAGACCGCCGTTCGGCCCGATAGCCGCGTCCACTCGCAAGGTGCGCTCGGCGTACGCTGCCCGGTAGACCAGCCTGGTGTCGTCGCCGACCTGCCTGCTCTGGAGGAGCTCGAGCCGGTCGGGGGCCCCGAGGCCGTCCAGCCGCTCTTTCAGCATGTCCCGGATCCAGGGAAAGCTGGTCTGGCGGATGAAGGCGAAGTCGGCCAGCTCGAGGCCCGGGCCGCCGGCCTTCTCGAGCATGCCGGCGATGAACGCCGTCACCTCCGGGTCGGGGTCGTCGATCGGCTCCGTCGGCGTCGGCTCGTGAGCCAGGCTCGGGTCGATGACGACAGCGATCTCTTCGACGAGGCTGCCCGGGTCGCTGTCGGCGGAGTTGGCGAGGGCGACGATGGCGACATCCACGTCGACGTAGCGCGTGTAGTGGGTCCGGAATCCCTGCCAGCCGCCGCCGTGCTCGTGAATCGGTCGGTCGCGGACCTCACGCACGGCCCAGCCGAAACCGTAGGGGAAGGTGTTGCCGCTGGTGAGCTCGATCGGCGTCAGCGTCGCCTCCCAGCTTGCGGGCGACAGCACCGCGCCCCGTCGCACCGCCTCGTTCCAGGCGATCATGTCCTCGAGGGAGAAGAGCAGGGAGCCATCGGCGGTCGAGTTGAGCGTCGGCGCGACCCAGGCCTGGTTGAGCAGGACCTGACCCTCACGCTCGTACCCGGCCGAACGGTGGAGGACGACATCGGCGGCGAAGTTGACCCGCATCGTCGGTACGCCGGCCGGATCCCAGACGCGCTCGCGCAGGTGCTCCCAATAGGGCTTCCGGGCCGTACGGTCGATGATGATGCCGAGCAGGACGTAGCCGGTGTTCGAGTAGTTCCAGCGCGTCCCGGCGGGGAACTCGAGCTCGAGGGAGGCGGCCATCTGTACCAGCTCCGATTCGCTGTAGTCACGCGAGTAGTCCATCGCATCGGAGGTGTAGTCGGGGATTCCGGAGGTGTGCGAGAGCAGGTGGCGCAACGTGATCGGCTGCCAGCTCTCGGGACCCTCGGGCAGATAGGTCCGGATCGAGGCGTCGAGATCGAGATCGCCGTCCTCGACCAGGACCATGACGCCGGCGGCGGTGAACATTTTGCCGACCGATCCCGACTGGAACATGGTCTTCGCCGTTACCGGAACCTCGTGCTCGAGGTTCGCCAGTCCGTATCCCTTGGCGAGAAGGACCTCACCTTCGCGCACGATCGCTACGGCGACGCCCGGGGTCCCTTCGGCGTCCATCCGTGATGCGACCACGGCATCGATCGCCGCGACGTCGAGAGACGGGACATCCTCCTGGGCCGATGACGGCGCGGTAGGGAGCAGGCAGGCCGCGAAACCCAGGACAGCGAGGGTGTGTATCGATCTCGGTCTCATGATCCGAGTAAATCACGCCCGAACCGCGGCGGCGACCCCGCGTCCGGCGCTCGTGTAGGATCACGCAGCGATGTCTGATCCGATCAACGTCCCGGACCTCGACGTCGAAGCGTTGCGCTGCGAGATCCGCAAGGAGTACGCGGAGGTCGCGAGCCGTCCCGACAAGGGATTCCACTTCCACACCGGTCGTTCCCTGACCGCCATCGTCGGCTACGACGACGAGCTCCTCGAGGGTGTCCCCGAGGCCGCCATCGAGTCCTTCGCGGGCACCGGGAACCCCTTCCGGATGGGCTCGCTCGCCGCGGGCGATCGCGTCGTCGACATCGGCTCGGGCGCCGGCATCGACAGCTTCGTCGCGGCGCGGCAGGTGGGCAGCGGCGGACAGGTCGTGGGCGTCGACATGACCGATGAGATGCTCGCAAAGGCTCGTGCCGCGGCCGAAGAGGCCGGCGTTGACAATGTCGAGTTCCGCAAGGGCTACACCGAGACACTTCCGATCGACGACGACTGGGCGGATGTGGTGATCTCGAACGGGGTCATCAATCTGAGCCCCGACAAGATGGCGGTCTTCGAGGAGATCTTCCGCATCGTCAAGCCCGGTGGGCGCCTCCAGATCGCGGACATCCTGGTGGAGACGCCGGTCGCGGACGCCGCCAAGCAGAACATCGACCTCTGGAAGGGCTGAGTGGCGGGCGCTCTGCTGGAAGCAGAGCTCGGGTACGTGGTCGAAGCGGTCGGCTTCAGGGACTTCGAGATCACCTGGCGAGCGGCGGTGTTCGACGATGCGCCGCAGGCGTCCTCGGCGGCTCAGTTCGGTACCAAGGGCATCAATTTCCGCGCCCGCAAGCCGTCCTGATCGCATCCCCTGTCGATGGCGCCCGGCTCGGACGTCTTGCGGCTCGCCGCTGTCACTGAGGGGTGATCTGCTTCGGCGTAGAGTCCTGGCATGGGAGTGCGCAGAGCATCGGTCGCGCTGTTCGCTCTGATGGTCGTTTCGTTGGGCTGTTCTTCGGGAGACAGCCCGGCATCGACGAGGACGGGGACGCTCCGCGTCGAGATCACCGACGCCCCGGCTGACGAGGTCTCCGAGATCAACGTCTACATCGTCGGTCTGACGGTGAAGCCGTCGGGCGAACCGGTGCGCCGGGTCGCCGCCGACATCGGCCTGGTCGACCTGCTGACGCTGACCGACGGACGGTTCCTCGAGATCATCGCCTCGGTCGACGTGGCCGATTACGACCACCTGCGGATCGATCTCGATCAGACGAGGAGCAACGTCGTCGAGAAGGGAAGCGGCGCGGAGAAGCCGCTCAAGATCGCCAGCGAGGAGGTCAAGGTCAACGGCGGCTTCACGGTGCGACGCGATCGCGACACCACGATCGGCCTCGACTTCGATGCCCGCCGATCGCTCCGGCGCCGGGGCAACGGCGACTGGCTGCTGGTGCCCGTCATCGTACGGACGAAGCTCGAAGAGGGCTAGAGGCATCTCGACCGGAGCGAGCGAGAGCGACGACCTTCACCTTGTCGTCTCTACCGCAGGTGAGCGAGGGAGAACCTGGCCCCTTGTCATCTCGACCGGAGGTGAGCGGAGCGAGCCGCAGTGGAGAGATCCCTCGACGAGGTGGGATCTCTCCACTCAAGCTCGCTATCGCTCGCTCCGGTCGAGATGGCAAGGAAGCAGGCTCGAGCGCCTCGCTCCGCGGTCCCGCTGGCGACCCCTTCAGGGAACCGGGGCCGCGTCCAGGTGTTACATCAGGTAGCAATGCGAGGATAGGCGCACGAAGTCATGCGAAAACGAACGAAGTCCCTCGGAGTCGTCCTCGGCATCCTTCTGCTGCTTCCATTGGCGCTCGAGGCCCACAAAGGTCACGAGGGTCACGAGGCGATGGACGGGGAGCCGATGTCCATCCTCACCGTCGCCCCGGGCAGCGCCGCCGAAACGGCGGGGGTACAGGTCGGCGATCGCCTGGCGAAGCTCGCCGGCCGGGACATCATCACCCTGGGCGACCTCGAGCAGGTCATGGGACAGCGCGAGCCGGGAGATCGGGTGCCCCTGGTGGTGATCCGCGACGGGCGTCCGGTCGAGCTCGAGCTCGTCTTCGGCGAGCGCGACGGCGGACGGACCGCCCTCGGAGTCTCGTTCCAGGTCATGCAGGCGCAGGCGATCGGCTCGGCCGAGACGGCCGCGGCCGGTGACCGCCTGGGCAAGGAGCAGTGTCTGACCTGGCTCGACGAGACCTACCGTGCGGCGTCCACTGCGGAGCGGTTCGGACTCGATCGGACCGACCGGATCGCCGAGCTGCGAACCTGCGTGGCGGGCGATCTCGACCTCATGAATCTGCCGATCCCGTTCGGCTGGTGCGACAACGTCTACAAGATCCACTGCTCCGGCCTCGATCTGCTCACCGAGCTGGGGGAGGAGCAGATCGCCTTCTGCGAAGAGAGCCTGGCCGAGAGCGCCGGCATCGACCCCGGCCGGGAGAGGGCGTGGACGACCTGCGGCGCCGACAGGATCTTCGAGCGCTATTCGCGCAACGGTCAGACCAGCGATGCGGCCGCCTGCCGGGAGGTCTTCGAGGCTTGCAAGAGCGAACAGTGAGCCACGCCTGGGTGGCGGCGCTCGCCTGGCTGGCGATCTCGCTCGCCGCTCCCGGATCAATCGCCGAGGAGTCGGCGGCATGGCGGCAGTGGGGCGGTCCCACTCGGGACTTCCTCGCCCCGGCCGCCGGCCTGGCCGCGGTCTGGCCGGAGGGGGGCCCCGAGAGGCTGTGGCAGCGCGAGCTCGGGCAGGGGCAGTCGGCGATCCTCTTCGAGGAGAACCGGCTCTACACGATGTACCGAACGGGCGACGACGAGGTGGTGGTCAGCCTCGACGCCGGCAGCGGCGAGCTCGTCTGGGAGCATCGGTACCCGGCTCCCTACCAGGGCCAGCGTGGCTACGGCACCGGACCGCGGGCCACCCCGCTGCTGGACGGGGAGCGGCTCTTCACCGTGGGCGTCGGCGGGATCTTCTCGGCTTTCGACAAGCGCGACGGTCGCCTGCTCTGGCGGCGGGAGCTCTGGGGCGAGGCGCTCGGCGGCAACGTGCTCAGCCACGGCTACTCCTCGAGCCCCGTGGCCTGGGGAGACCTGGTCATCGTTCCGGTGGGCGGCGAGAACGCCGGGCTGGTGGCCTTCGAGCAGCAGGACGGCGGGGTCGCCTGGAGCGCCCTCGATCTGCGCAACAGCTTTTCCTCGCCGCGGATCGTCGAGCTCCTGGGCGAGGAGCAGCTGGTCGTCCTCATGGCACGAGAGATCGTCGGCGTCGAGCCGGCGACCGGCGAGCTGTTGTGGAGCTTCCCGCAGGTCAATCAGTGGAAACACAACATCACTCTGCCGACGGTCGTCGACGACGACCTCGTTGTCATCTCTTCCCCGGAGGCGGGAGCCCGGGGCCTGCGACTGCGTCGCGTCGACGACGGGATCGAGGTCGAGCAGATCTGGGCGTCGCGGCGGGTTCAGTTCTACCACGCCGCGACGGTGCGCGACGGCGACTGGCTCTACGGCTCGAGCGGCACCGCGACGCCGGCCTTCATGACGGCGATCAACGTTCGAACCGGTGAGATCGGCTGGCGCGAGCGGGGCTTCGCCAAGGCCAATTGCGTCGGTGTCGACGGGCGATTGCTGATTCTCGACGAGGATGGCGTGCTCTACCTGGCGAGCGCGACTCCGGAGGGCATCGAGGTCCACGCCAAGACCGAGCTGCTCGAGCGAATGGCCTGGACCGCGCCCACCGTCGTCGGGCGGACGATGTACGTGCGCGACGACGAGCTCATTCTCGCCGTCGACCTCGGGTAGGCTGGCCGTTCGAACTCTGCTGGCCGTTCGAGCTCGGCTAGCTGTTCGAGTTTGCAGGGGGCCTGAAGAGGTCGGCCTCCGCATCGACCAGGGAGGCCGCTGTCGCCCCCGGGTTCGCGTCCTTGTAGCGCTGCACCAGCTCGAAGCCGATCGTGTAGCCGGCCCAGCGGGGAACGAGGGCGCTGCGGCCGAAGAACCAGCGCCCATGGTCGTAGTTACGCGAGTCGAGCTCGGGCCGCGCCTTTTCGATCCAGAGGTCGATCTGCGAGGCGGGAATCGCCATGGCCCATGGAGGTGTCGGCCGGCCGAAGAGCTCCTGCGCGTAGTGGTCGGCGAGCCCCTCAGACACCATCGCCTCGAGCAGCGTGCCGCCGTAGCCGGGACCCCTGTGCCTGCCGACGTGGTGGAGCTCGTGGGCCGTGATCGAGGGGAGCCGCTCGATGATGAGCTCCTCTGCAAGAGACCGGTCGACCGAAAGCTCGATGCGGCGTCCCGGCGACGGTGCGAAGCCTCCGACGCCCCATCCAGGGACCAGGTGGCGTCCGGCGTCGACGACGACTTTGAGGCCGCCGATCGGGATCTCCCGTCGCGCGAGGTCGAAGGTCGACTCGATCTCGCGTCGGATGACCGGCTCGAGCTCGACGAGCGCCGAGCTGTTGAAACTGATCGAAACACCGTCGCCGTTGGCGGAGCCGCCGGGCGCCGTGGGTGAAGAGCCGCTACAGCCGGCGGCGGTTACGAAAAGGACAACGGGCGCCAGCAGTCGGCGCGTCGATCGGATCGAACGGGGTGTGCGCATGATCTCTCCCATGGTCGGACCAGCCTTGATTCACCCTACGTATACTCTTATCGAGCCCTGCGGATCGGGCCTTGGGACGGATCAACGGCTTCCGGGGACGAATGGACGAACCGTCGGTACGAGCGGTGACATGACCGAGCGCCAGACACCGCACCTGCGGCGCCTGCTCGAGATCGGCCTCTGGGTCGGTGTCGTGGCGCTCTTCTGGACTCTCGACACGCTGACCAAGCTCGACAACCTCGGTCGGATAGGCGCCACGGTCGATCGGTTCCGCCTTGTGGCGAACCAGGCGACGAGCGCTGTCGCGGTCCTGCTGATGATCCTCTTCGTCGCTTGGTGGCTTCGCCAGTTTCCGCTCGATCGCTCGCGACCTCCCCTCACCGTTCTGCTGGGGCATCTCGTCGGCAGCGGTCTGTTCGCCATCGGCCACTACGCGCTGATGGTGTCGTTTCGGCGCGTCGTCTACGGCCTGCGCGGCCTCGCCTACATGCAGGGCCAGAATCACCTGCCCAACCTCGTCTACGAGTACAAGAAGGACATCAAGATCTATCTGGCCGTGGTGGCGATCATCGCCGCCTACCACTACGTTCGCGGCCGCGGCGAGCGCGCCGACGAGTCGCCGGAAGGGTCGGCCGATCGCCCGCTCGAGCCCGCCCGGGAAGGACGAGTGCCCAAGCTCGCCGTGCAGACCGCCCGCGGCGAGCTGCTGCTCGACATCGACCAGATCGACTACCTGGAGGCAGCCCGCAACTACGTCGCTGTGCATGCCGGCGGAGCGGAGTACCTCGTGCGCAGCCCGTTGGCCGACCTCGCCGAGCGGCTGCCCGTGGAGCTGTTCGTGCGCGCCCACCGGAGCTTCCTGGTCAACGTCGATGCGGTGGAGCAGATTCGCTCCGATGACGGAACGGCCACGCTCATCTTGCGTGGCGGAGGTCGCGTTCCGGTCAGCCGTGGCCAGCGCGACGCGGTGAAACGGAGACTCGACCGGCTCCGTCTCTGAGCGGGTCGGTGAGACCCGATGGCGTGCTACCCTGCCTCGGTGCTCCCTGGATCGAGGCGATCGTGGGCGATTACCTGCCTTCTGGCCGCTGTCGCGCCGCTCGGCCTGACGCGGGTCGTGGCGGCCCAAGGACGCTTCGACTGGGTCGAGGCCTCGACCGCCCCGCTCGCCGAACGGGCGCCGGAGTTCCCGCCCCCGGAGAACGTCCTCGAGCTAGGGCTCGGAGGCTTCGCCAAAGTGCTCTGCTCGGCCGTTTTCGTCTCGCTGCGCGATGCCGAGGAGGCGCGGCGAAACAGCGCCTTCTTCTTCCTGCCCGAGACCTCCTGGGATGACGTCGAGGCGCGGATCGACCGGCGCCGCCGCGAGGTGCGAGCCTCGCTCGGGGAGATGAGCCGTACGGCCCGGTTCGTCGGCGACCAGGGTTGCGTCCTGCTGCCGATCGGGGAAGACGAGATCCACTTCGAGCCGGTCGCCGTGAAGAGCTCGTTACCCCCCGCCGCGGAGCAGGACTGGCCCACCGGCGATCGGATCGAGGCGAGCGACTGGCCGGCCGACGTCAACCGGCCGGCGATCCGCCGCGCCGTGGCGAAGGCCTTCGGTGATCCGGACGCGCACACGGCGGCGTTCCTCGTGGTTCACCGGGGACGGATCCTGGCCGAGCGCTACGCCCGCGGAGTCACTCAGGACACCCAGCTCGAGAGCTGGTCGATGGGGAAGAGCATCGCCGGGACCCTGGTGGGTGTCCTGGTCGAGCAGGGCGCGTTGACCCTCGACCAGCTCGCTCCGATCGGCGTATGGAGGCGGGAGGGAGATCCCCGGGGTGGCATTCGTATCGAAGACCTGATGCGCATGTCGAGCGGACTCCGCTTCATCGCGCCGCGCGATCCCGACTACAACCCGGGTTTGGGGTACCCGGATCACATGTACGTCTACACCGGCGGCATCGACAGCGCGGCCTTCTCGATCAGCCGGCCGATGCAGTTCGACGCCGGAACCGAAGGCCGATACCGCAACTCCGATCCGCTGAGCCTGATCCACATCGTCCAGGAGATCGCGAAGGTCCGTGGCGAGGAGCCGCTGACCTTTCCCCAGCGGGCCCTCTTCGACCGGATCGGCATCCGGCGCCAGGTCCTCGAGACCGATCCTTACGGCACTTTCCTCATCACCGGCTACGACTACGGCACTGCTCGCAACTGGGCACGCCTCGGGATGCTCTACCTGCAGGATGGCGTCTGGGAGGGCGAGCGGATTCTGCCCGAGGGCTGGTCCGAGTTCGTCAGCACCCCCGCCCCGGCCTGGGAGGCTCCGGTCTACGGCGGCATGGTCTGGCTCAACCGCGACGACGGCATGAGCCTGCCCGAGGACGCGTACTACATGGCCGGCGCCGGCGGCCAGCGAACCATCATTGTGCCGTCGCTCGATCTGGTGGTGGTGCGTCTCGGCCACATGAGGGGCAACGACCGGGGCATGGAGCTGCTCGACGAGGCCCTGGCCATACTGACGGAGACCCTACGATGAGACCGAGAGCGACCCTTGTCGCCGGAACCTGTATCGTCCTGCTCCTCGGCCTCGCGATCGCGGTCGGCGCCAGCCAGTCGGGTTCCGGCCAGCCGAGCTCCGCTCAGGCGACGACCAGCGAGCCGACACCCAGCGAGCCGACGCTGGGCGAGCGGGTCGACGAGCTCTTCGCCCATTGGGACCGGAACGATGCTCCCGGCGCGGTCGTTGCGGTGATCCGGGACGGCGAGATCGTCTACAGCAACGCCTTCGGCATGGCCGATCTCGAGCGCGACGTGCCCCTGAGCACCGACTCGGCGTTCGAGATCGGCTCCGTCTCGAAGCAGTTCACGGCGATGTGCGTCCTGCTGCTGGCGCACGACGGAGCGCTGACCCTCGATGACGACGTGCGGGACTACATCTCCGAGCTACCGGACTACGGCGAGACGATCACGCTGCGTCATCTGCTCCACCACACCAGCGGCGTGCGTGACGTCGAGACCCTCATTCCGCTCGCCGGCGTTCGCTGGGTCGACGCCTTCTCGCACCAGGAGCAGTTGGCGCTGATCGCCCGCCAGCGCGAGCTCAACTTCGAGCCCAACAGCCGGCATCTCTACAGCAACTCCGGCTACCTGCTGCTGGCCCTGGTGGTAGAGCGTGTCAGCGGCCTTTCGCTCGCCGACTTCGCCGAGACGAGGATCTTCGCTCCGCTCGGCATGGATAGTACCGTCTTCTGGGAGCGCCCGGAGCAGCTCGTGCCGAACCGCGCCCTGGCCTACACGCCAGTGGGCGAGGATGACTGGGGACTCGAGATGTGGAACCTGCCCTTCGTCGGGCCGGCCGGTCTCTACACCACGATCGGCGACCTGGCGCGTTGGGACGCCAACTTCTACGACAACCGCCTCGGTGGGGGAGCCGAGCTCATCGAGCTCATGGAGACGCCGGGCACCCTCGATGGCGGAGACAGCGTCGGCTACGCCGCCGGCCTGGTTTCCGGTCGTCCCTTCGGACTCCCGTCGCTCAGTCACAGTGGCGCCTGGATGGGCTACCGGGCAGGTGTCATGCGCTTCCCCGAGCAGCGCCTGACCACGATCGTGCTGTCGAACGCGGCATCGCTCGATGTCGGCTCGGGGAGGGTGGCGCGCGTCTTCCTGAGCGACGTGATCGAGTCGTTGGCGAGCGCAGGAGCGGCCGGCGGAGGAGGCGAGGGCTGGGAGCCGCCGGAGGCGGTGAGCGTGCCGGTGGAGGAGCTCGCGAGCTTCAGCGGAGCCTACTGGGCCGAGGAGGCAGAGCTGCTGCGCCACATCGAGGTCCGCGACGGCGCGCTCAGCTACGTGCGTACCGGCGGCGGCGCGACGGTGCTCGGCGCTCTCGGCGACGGAGCCTTCTTCATGACCGGTCTGCCCTTCCGGGTCGGGGTCTCCTTCGACACCGAGGCGGGGACGATGACCGTGAACGACGGCGACGACGACCTCGTCTTCGAACGGGTCGAGGTGTCCGCGAACGCCGACTACTCGGAGCTCGCGGGCAGCTACTGGAGCGAGGAGCTCGAGCGGGCACTGGTCGTCTCGGTCGAGACCGGAGGCCCGAGGATCGCCTGGGTCGGCGAGCAGGGTCGGCTCGCCGAGCCGATTCGCGTCGACGAGTTCCTGGCGCCGGCCTTCATCCCGGTCCCCTGGTTCCCGCAGGCGGTTCGGCTGGTGGTGGAGCGTGACGCGGAGGGCGGCGTCGCGGCTCTCCGGATGAGCTCCGAGATGGTCAGCGGTATCCGATTGGTGCCGCGCTGAGGCGGCCGGCTACCTGAAGACCGGCCACCTCAGCTCAGGTGTCATCCCGACGGCGGCTCGTCGGGCCCCCCGTTGCCGGGCCCTTCGTTGCCGGGCCCTCCGTTGCCGGGCCCTTCGTTGCCGGGTCGCCGATTCATCCACATGGAGGTACCGTCGCCGGGATGCCTCCCGGCCCGTCCGGGTCCCGCTGATTCGGGGCGAGAGCGCAGACCCAGCCCCTGACGTCGGGCGAGAGCTCGGAGTACGAGTTCACCGTCGACTGGATCCATCCGTTGTAGACATTGGGTACGGCCAGGGTGCCCTGTCCGCCCATTCCGTCGTAGCCGATGATCTCCGAGTCGGTCTGGAATCCGGCCGAGGCGTTGGCTGTCGACAGAAGGACTCTACCGACGACACCCTCGGCCTCCTCCGGATCGAGGATGCGGTTCCGATTCCCGTCGCGATCGGCGTGGACGGCGGCGACCGGGTCGAAGACGATCAGGGCGTTGGAGAACTTGCTGGAGACGTAGGCGTAGTAGCGACCGCCCCGCTTGGCTCCGAACTGGACGCCGTGGCAGCCGGCGTCGCACGGGATCTGCAACAGGATCTCGTCGAACCGGGTGCCGATGATCGTGATGCTCGGTAGCAGGACATTGGCGGTCACCATGACGCGGCCGTCGGGACTCACCGGGGTCTGAATGGGCAGGCCTCCCACCGGACCCGTGGTGGCCCCGCTGACCGGATCGTACTTCGCGATCAGATCGATCTCCCGGATCGGCTCGGCTCTCGCCGTGTCGACCACCGAGATCGTGTTACCGAGGAAGTTGGCGACATAGTATTTGCTGCCGTCCGGAGTCATTCCCGTGGCGAGCGGGTGCCCGTGCTCGGCGATGGGAAGCTCGACGACCCGGGCGTTTCCGCTCGGCAGATCGACGACCGACGAATCGTCGGTGAACTGGTTCGGTGTCACCATGGCGCTGCCGTCGGCGCTGATCCAGTGGCCGTGAGGATGGGGAGCGCCGATGTCGATGTCCTGCGTCTTGCCAAGTGTCACGGGATCCATCTCGACAACGGAGTCGTTGTCGTTGGAGCCGTTCAGGGCGACGTAGATGGTGTCGTCGACCGGACTGGTCATGACGTGCGAGGGTGCGTCCCCGACGCTCACGTTGGCGATGGGCGCGCCGGTGGCCCGGTCGAAGACCGCGAGCTTCGAATCGAACCACTGGGTCTGGTAGATCACCTCCTGCAGACGGTCGGCCCACATGTTGTGCGGGTGGTTCATCTCGTCGGCGGGCATGGTGACCTTGCGCACGACCTCCCAGGTACGGGTGTCGACCGCCGTGGCCGAGCCGAACTTCTCCTTGTCGGCGGCGATCTCGAACTGTGTGTCGACCCAGACCTGGCCGATACCGGGACCCGGCGGGTCGGCCAGTTGCAGGGGCATGTTGACGATGTTGAGCGCCGAGAGGTTGACCACCTGGCCGCCGCTCAGGCGGACATCGACGGCCGGAAGCGTCACGTTCCAGCCGTTGGGATCTGTGTAGTCCTGCCAGTTGTCGGGGTCCGTGACGACGAAGAACGTCCGCAGAAGCCGGAAGGCGAGATCGCTCGCGCTCGGCACCGTGACTCCCGAGAACAGGCGCAACTGCTCGCCGAGGTCGAGGCCTTCCGTGGAGGAGTCGTCGACGATCACGGCGGCGAACATGTACGGGTGGACATTGCAGAAGAAGACGTAGAGTCCCGGCGTCTCGAGGTCGACATCGAAGCCGCCCGACTTGTGGGCGAAACCCTGGTCGAACGGCATGTTGACCGCGTTCTCGCCGTTGGCCTGGAGCGGCCACATTAGACTCGTGATGGTGTGAACGGTCTCGGTCTCTCCGCCGATCTTGAACTCGACGCGGACGCCCGGCTGGGCGATGGCGAGCGACTCGGTGGTCCCCGGGATCGGATCCTCGTTCTTGAACCACGGCCCGGGCTCGTCGGTGAGCTCGAACCGGACCCGGTCCTGCGCCTCGGCCGACGCGCTCCACAGGAGCGCACAGACCCCGAGGGTGACGGCCATGACGGCCCTCGTCCTTCTGCTCTGCCTCATTGCTTCCTCCCTGCCCTCCGTCCGGTTGCCTCGGCTCACTCGTCTCACCCGCGCATCACGGCCTGGATGCTTCATGGTGGAGGATGCGTCGAGAGTAGGGCCCCCTGGATTACAGATCCGTGAACAGCCGGGGACCGCGGGCCGGGAATGGGGCCGGGAACGGGGCCGGGAACGGGGCCGGGCGAGACCGTTCAGCCGAGCGGCCAGACGAGCGGCAACAGCAGGACCACGACGAGGAAGACGATCACCAGCAGCGGCAGTCCGACCCGGGCGTAGTCGGTGAACCGGTAGCCGCCCACGCCCATGACCAGCAGATTGACGGGGTGTCCCACGGGGCTCAGGAAGGCGCAGGAGGAGCCGATGGCGACGGCCATCAGCACGGCGTGCGGTGACAGACCGAGGTTGGCGGCGGTGCTCAGTCCGATGGGCGCCATGAGGACCGCCACGGCGGCCGTCGGCATCACCTGTGCCGAGAGCGCCGTCACCAGGAAGAGCGCGCCGACCACGGCGGGCGTGCCGAAGCTGGCGACCGAGCCGAGGACCCCGGTGGCGATGAGCTCGGCCGCGCCACTCTCCTCCATCGCTCGCCCGAGACTCAGCATCCCGGCGATGAGGAGCACCGCCCGCCACGAGATCAGGGAGTAGGCCTCTTCCATCGACACGCAGCGAGAGATCACCATGGCCAGTGCGCCGGCGGGCGCCGCGATGTAGATCGGCAGTACGCCGGTGATCACCAGCGCCAGGACGCCGCCCATGATGGCGGCGGCGACCGGCGCCATCTGACGGCGAACCGGGGTCGCATCGGCGCGTGTCAGACAGATGAAGTTCGGGTCGGCCGCCAGACCCTCGATGCGATCGCGCGGTCCATGGACGAGGAAGGCGTCGCCGAGCTCGAGCGCCCGGTCGGCGAGCCCCGTGCGGAAGGCTCGCGCGCCCTTCCACATCGCCAGGACGTTGAGCCCGAAGCGCTGGCGAAACAGGATGTCGGACAGACTCGATCCGATCATCGTCGAACGCGGCTCGAGAATGAACTCGGCGAACCCGTGCTGCTCGGTAGAGAGCGACTCGACGGTCGACTGCGGCGGCATCGGCTCGAGCTCCTGGAAGGCCTCGAGGAGCGCGAAGTCGCTGTTGCGTCCCTCGACCAGCAGGACGTCTCCGGCGTGCAGGAGGTCGCCGGGTCCGGGCAGCCACTGGTGGGTGTCGCCCCTGCGGATGGCCACCACGTTGAAGCCGAAAGACTCGCCAAGGTGGCTGTCGGCGAGCGTGATGGAATCGAGCTCGGAGTCGGCTGGGATGGTCACCTCGACCAGCCGGCGGGTGAGCCCGTACTCGACCTCCATCTCGCCGCCTCCGAGCTGTCGGCGACTGGCGGCGGAGGCCATCTTGCTCTCCAGGCGCTCGATGTCCTCCTCGCGTCCCATCAGCAGCAGACGATCGTTCTCGTCGAGCTCGAGCCCGGAGAGGTGCGTCAGCTGGACCCTGCCCGAGTGATGCACGCCGAGCACCGCGACCGCGAAGCGCCGGCGCAGATCCCAGTCGGCCAACCTCGCCCCCGCGAGCCCGGCGGGGACGGAGATCTCGGTGAAGACCACGCCGGCCGGGACCAGCTCTCTCAGCGTGGTGCTCGCGGGCGTCACCTCCAGGCGGTCCCAGGTCTGGAGCGCTCGCAGCAGCTCGTCACGCCCGGACAGGAGCAGGCGGTCGCCACCGGCGACGCGGAAGGCTCCATCCAGATCGAGATGGCGTTTGCCCTCGCGACGCACGGCCAGCACGGTGATACCGAGCGCGCTGCCCGGACGAATCTCGGCGAGAGAGCGCCCGACCAGCCACGAGCCCTTCGGAATGGTCACCGCGAAAAGCACGCCGGCGAGCCCGTAGAGACCGCCGAGCCTGTCCGGCGATATCGACTGGTCGCTCTCGGCTCCGCGCCGTGTCGGCAGCAGGCGGCGTCCCAGGGTCACCATGTAGAGGATGCCGGCCGCCAGTGCCGCGTAGCCGATCAGCGAGAAATCGAAGAGCGAGAAGGGTTCGAGCCCGGCCTCGTGCAGCGCGCCGCTGATCAGGATGTTCGGCGCCGTGCCGATGAGCGTCGTCATCCCCCCGAGCAGCGACGCGAAGGCGAGCGGGATCAAGAGCTTCGACGGCGGTTGATCCGTGCGGCGAGCCAGGTCGACGACCACCGGCAGCAGCAACGCCGTGACGCCGATGTCGTTCATGAAGCCCGACAGCAGGCCGACGGTCGCCATCATCGTCACCAGCAGCCCGGTGCGACTCCCGCCGGCCAGGCCGAGGACCCGATCGCCGATGATGTTGGCGACACCGGTTCGCGCCAGGGCACCGCTCAGGACGAGGACCGACGCGATGGTGATCACGGCCTCGTTCGAGAAGCCCGCCACGGCCTCTTCGAAACCGAGCACGTCCGCCAGCATCAGCGACAGCAGCACCAGCATCGCCACCACGTCGACCCGCAGAC
Source organism: Candidatus Multivoradales bacterium (assembly GCA_965223875.1). Taxonomy (GTDB): domain Bacteria; phylum Acidobacteriota; class Thermoanaerobaculia; order Multivoradales; family JAHEKO01; genus CBDCXS01. The sequence goes on from OZ245024.1 coordinate 3,741,073, forward strand.
GCTCGGTGACGAACAGCGCCACCGCGACGACGAGAACGCCGAGCACGAAGACGATTTCGAAGGTCATCGTCGGCAAGTATAAGAAGGAAGGGCTGACGTTGCCCCACCCCTTCCGGGAGTCGCCGGTCAGTGTCATCTCGACGGAGGTGAGTGCAGGCACTCCCGCGGTCTTTGTCATCTCGACCGGAGGTGAGCGCAAGCGAGCCGTAGTGGAGAGATCCCGCGCCGAGGTGGGATTTCTCCACTCAAGCTCGCTTTCGCTCGCTCCGGTCGAGATGACAAGAGAGAGCCGTGGCGCTCGCTCCGATCGAGATGTCTAGCGGGGGATCGATACCCGCGTCAGAGGGGCTTCCTGTCCCCCGGCTCCGGCAACCCGTCGATCGGAAGCAGCTCGTCCACCTGATCCTCACAGGCGTCCCAATCTGCCGACCATCTCCTCATAGGTCCGAAACAACCGTATCGCCTCTCCCGACGCCCTGCGGCGGTACACCTCGAGGAGCGCCTCGTGGTACCACCGCGTCCCGTCTTTGCGCCCGGTGAAACGCTCCCACAGCGCTTTGCCGATCTCCTCGTGGTCGGCGAGGATCGAGCGCAGATTGTGGGTCTTGTCGGCTAGCGAGACCAGGACGGTCTCGGGGGACGCCTCCTCGAGGTGCCGGACGTAGGCTTCCTTGCGCTCCCGCCAGGGCGGTTTGGGCGTCTCGAACGTGTCGGAGCACTCGGCGACGATCCGACCGACCCTGTCGCCGAAGCGCTCGCGGATGAGCGCGAGCGTCGCCTCTCCTCCCTGATCTTCAGGCCCGTCGTGGAGAAGGGCCGCGATCGTCTGGTCCTCGTCACCGCCGTGCTCCTGGACCAGCGACGCAACCGCCATGAGGTGCGATACGTAGGGAATCGGAGTGCCCTTTCTGAGCTGGCTGTCGTGCAGACGCACCGCGAGATCGAAGGCCTCGCCGAGGCGTGTGGTCTCGCACTCGCGTGCCGTGCCGCTCATCGCGGGGCTATCCTCTCATCCGAGCCCCGGCTCTCGGGGCAGAAAGGAGACCGTCTGATGTCACCCACCCGAACCCGCCTGTCCGCGTTGATCGCCGTCGCCGTGCTGGCGACCCTCGGCAGCCCTCCGATCGCCTCGTCCTCCGAGCGGACCCTCGAACGGGACTTCCTCGAGCCCGTCGGAGGCCTCTACACACAGATCGTCACCGTCGAGTCCAACGGTGTTCGAACCCTCTACGTCTCCGGCCAGGTCGGTCGCGGCGCGACTCTCGAAGAGCAGTCGAAGGCCGCCTTCGCGGCCCTGAAGGCGCGCCTCCAGAAGGCCGGCGCGACCCCGAACGACGTCGTGAAGTTGGTCACCTACGTGGTCGACTGGAACTCCGAGAAGGCCGCCGCCGCCTTCGCCGGCTTCTATGAGATCTACGAGGGCAACAGCGACCGACTTCCGGCCCACACCCTGGTCGGTACCCAGGCGCTCTACAGTCCCCATGCGCTGATCGAGGTCGAGGCGATCGCCGTGGTCGAGCAGAGCAACTGATCCGGGCCCGGCTGATACCTCTTCTCGATAGCGGAGGAGCCATCGCCGAGAAGCCATCACGGAGAATGAGGTGAAGCATCGCACGCTCCAGCCCGAGATCGACCGCATGCAGGTGGAGCGGGAGCGTCTCGAGATGGAGATCCAGGAGCTGCTGAGCCGGGAGGTCATTCCTGCCGAGGAGAGCAAGGCGCTGCGCGCCGCCGCCGTCGAGCTGGCCGGCCAGGCAGTGGCCCTCGGCTTCGATACGATGATCGCGCTGGCCGACGATCTCACCGTCGAGCAGCGACGTGAGTTGGTGAAGCACTGGGAGGGTCGCTGACGTCTTCTACGAACAGGGGCTCCGCACGCGGGGCTCCCCAGCAGCGGCGGGCTGCCGCCCTCGTGAAGGTCATGCACGAGGCGCGGCAGCTCGTGCATCGTCTGGCGAGAGTCGTCGAGCAGTTGCACGCCGACCTCGGCCTGACCGGCGGACGGCGGGGCGTGCTGCAGAGCCTGGCCCAGGGAGGACCGCAGACGGTGCCTCAACTGGCCCGGGCACGACCGGTTTCGCGGCAGCACATCCAGAGCCACGTCAACCCTCTTCTCGAGGCCGGTCTGGTCGAGCTGATGGACAATCCGCACCACCGACGATCGAGGCTCGTCTCGCTGACTCCCGAGGGTGAACGGATCGTCGCGGAGATCGAGCGGCGCGAGCGGCCGCTGGTCGACGAGCTGTCCCGGGTGATCGGTACGGCGCGGCTCGAGGGCACCGCCGACAGGCTTCGCGAGCTCAAGGAGCTGTTCGCCACTCTCGAGGTGGGGGACAATGAGTAGTCGACCAGGAGGGTTGCCGATGACACGTTCGAGGATCGTCTTCATGAGTCTGTGGCTCGCCGCGACTCCCGGTCTCGCCCAGGTCCCCTGGCTCCCGCCCGACGTCGAGCAGGCCACCGCCGAAGCCATGCTGGAACGCTTCGCCGAGGCCGGCGTCGAGATCCCGGGCAGTCCCTTCGAGAAGCGGCAGGGAGCGATACGGGCGGTGCGCGATCTGAGTGGGCGGATCGATGGCTGGGGTCTCGACGGAGTCGTCGCGCGGGCCCCGGCCCTCGCCAGGATCGTCCGTCCCGACTTCGACGGCGACGAGATCGTCGGCGCGATCGCCAGCTTCGGTTTCTGCTCGCTGCCGCTCCACCCCGAGCTGGTCACGACCGAGGAGGAGAAGACGACCGTCGTTCTCGGTGAGTACTCGGTGATGCTCCTGTCGGCTTTTCTGCGCGACCGCTATCTGGCCCGGGGCGGAACCGACGAGGAGCTACGCGACCTGCTCGCCACCTCGCAGATGGACCAGCTCTCCTATCGCATCCAGTCGGACGAGATCCTGCGGCAGTACGTCGTCGACGAGTGTGGGCCTCTGTTTGAAGACCTGTTCGGTCGCTGACCTACCCGGTACGAACGTCGGTCGACTCTCCGATGGGGTGGTGGGCTCCGAGCGTCGGTTTGGATAGAATTCTCGGCGGAAGGCGACGGAGAAGGGCGCAGCGGAGGACAACATGACGAAGCGAACGATTCTGGCCGTAGTGGCGAGCTGCGTACTCGCCGTATCCGGCGGGGCTGCTCTCAGTGCCCAGGAAGGTGGCGCAATTCCGGAGAGCAGCGCATTCGACACCCTGATGGATCAGTCGAGTCGCGGCAACACCGTCCAGTCGGCTCAGTCCGGCTATCACCAGGGCATGCGCGACATCGAGCGTGCCGAGGACCTGGCGGAGAAGGCGGCCGGTGAGACCGACGAGGCGAAGGCCGCAAAACTCAACAAGAAGAGCGTCGCCGCCTATCAGTCGGCCACCGAGCAGCTCATGGGAGCGCTGCGCCTCAACCCCAAGATGATCGAAGCCTACGACGCCCTCGGGCTGGCATTCCGCCGCCTCGGGCAGGACCAGGCCTCGCTCGAGGTCCACGCCATCGCCCTGCGCCGCGATCCCGACAGCATGGAGAACTTCCGCGGTTGGTCCGAGTCGCTGATGAACCTCAACATGCTCGGCAACGCCACCACGTCCTACACCCAGTACGTCGAGGAGGGCAGCCCGAGGGCGGCCATCCTGATGGACGCGATGAAGACGTGGCTGGTCGAGAAGCAGGCCGACCCGGGCGAGCTGCGGCCGGAGGACGTGCAGCGCCTCGCCGACTGGATCGATCAGCAGGAGCAGAGCGGCTGAGGGGTTCCCCGCCCCCCGGGTCCGAGGCGACCGGCCCTCCTGCCTGTCGTCGGATCGGTCGCGCATTCCCCGCCCGTGCGGCCGGGATCCTGATCGCGACCCTGCTGCTGCCCACGCTGGCCGCGCCGGCCTTGTCCGCCCAGGTCGACTGGATGACGGAGGGCATGGAGCAGGCCGCGGCCGGTGGCCTGGTGGTGCGCCTGGCCGAGGTCGGCGTAGGCATACCGGGATCGCTCGAAGAGCAGGCCGATCAGGCGCGCGCCCTCGTCCGCGACATCGCGACGCGAATCGACGACTGGGGTATCGACGGTGTCATCGAAAGAGCGCCCGACATCCCCGAGATCGAGCTGCCGGATTTCGGCAACCCGCTGGTCGAGACGATGGCGAGCTACGGCCTCTGCTCTCTGATGCTCGAACCGGAGCAGGCCGAGTCGCGGGACGAGCGCGTGACCTCGGTCCTCAGCGAATACTTCATCATGCTGGTCACCGCCTATTTGCGTGACTGGCTCGTCGACACGGGTGGCGACGACGCCGAGCTCGAGTCGCTCCTCGGCTCCGACGAGATGAACCGCCTCTCGCGCGAGATCCGTCTCGATGAAGAGAAGCTCGGTTACATTCGGCGCGAGTGCGGCCCGATGCTCATCGCCCTCTTCGCGCCCTGATCGGGAACGCGGCGGTCGCACGACATCCTCGCTGACTCGGACCGGGGCGATGGCCCGTTTTTTGGTCATCTCGATGGGCCGTGCGTTGACCCTGTTCTCGTCATCTCGACCGGAGCGAGCAGGAACGGGGCCCCCTTGCTTTGTCATCTGGACCGGAACCAGCGGGAACGGGCCCTTTGCTTTGTCATCTCGACCGGAGCGAGCGATAGCGAGCGCAGTGGAAGAGATCCCGCCCCGTCGTGGGATCTCTCCGCTACGGCTCGCTATCGCTCACCTCCGGTCGAGATGACAAGGATCGAAGCGTCCCGCCTGCGAAAGGGGGGCACAGCGTCCCGGCCGATTGCCGCATGCCACCGTCGGCCGCCAGACCGTACCCTCCGTTCGAGAGCGATGTCCTCTGTCCGAAAGGGCATCGGCCGTTTCAGTGGACCAGAGGTGAGGCCAAGGTAGCGGATCTCTGTCGGACCGCCCCAGAAGCCACCGGGTAGACTCCGCCCATGTTGCGCGGCCCGATCGTCCCCATCACCCTTCTCACCATACTCCTCGCGGCCTGCGAGCTTCCCGACACGACCACCGAGTCGATTCCCGCCCAGGCACCGGGCACGGCGTCCCCTTCGGTCGAGACCGGTCCGGCATCAGGCATCCCTGCCAGCGGCGTGCTCGCTCTGGTCGGTGGCCGCATCCTCGACGGCTACGGCGGCCCGCCGATGGATGACGGGGTGATCGTCGTCGAGAACCAGCGCATCACCTCGATCGGTCGGCTGGGCGAGGTCGAGATCCCCGCGGGCGCGGAGCGGGTGAGCACCGAGGGCATGACGGTCATGCCGGGCCTCATCGACATGCACGTCCACATGATGCTGCTCGGCCATGGCGACTACAAACGCTGGGGCGATCTCTACGCCGACCGCCAGAACGACCTCATCATGCCGATCGCGGCCCAGCAGCTTCTCTGGGCCGGAGTCACCTCGGCACGCGACCTCGGCGCCGAGCCCGGCGAGATCCTCGAGCTTCGTCGCCAGATCGACGAGGGCGAAATCCCGGGTCCCCGGCTCTTCGTCTCCGGGCCCTTTCTCCAGGTCGCCCCCTACGAGGAGTACGAGGCTCCCTTCCGCTGGGGCATCGGCAGCGCCGCCGAGGCGCGGGCGACCGTCAAGGATCTCGCGTCTCAGGGAATCGACACGATCAAGCTGATCGATCAGGACCAGATGGCGGACGAGGTCGTCGCGGCGATCGTCGAGACCGCCCACGATCTCGGTCTTCCCGTCGTCGCCCACGGCCACCGGATGGAAGAGATCCGCGCCGGCCTGAAGCACGGCGTCGACAACTTCGAGCACACCGGCCTCGGCACCGCCCCCGGCTACCCGGAGGACGTCCTCGAAGGTCTGCGCGAGAGAAACGCCTCGCTCTTCTGGACGCCGACCGTCTCGCCGCTCCTCACCATGCACCACACCGGCGAGGTCTTCCCCGAGCGCTTGGACGACCCGCGCTGGCGCCTCGGCATGCCCGACGACCTGGCGAACGAGATCCGCACCTCCCTCGACGCCATTCCGCACCTGCCGTACTACGCCCTCTTCCCGTCGCGAATCCCCAAGCTCGCCGACAAGTTCGCCCAGCTCCGCGACACCGGTGTCACCCTCATGATCGGCACCGACTCCGGCATCCCGACCATGTTTCACAACGACTCCACCTGGCGTGAGATGGCGCTGTGGGTCGACTACGGCGTCCCCCCGATGCAGGTCATCCAGGCCGCCACCCTCTGGCCGGCTCGATTCCTCGATGCCGAGGACGACATCGGCGTCCTCGCCGTCGGCCGCTACGCGGACGTCATCGCGGTGCGCGGCGATCCGCTCACCGACATGAGCGTGCTGCGCGACGTCGACATGGTCTTCAAGGGCGGCGAGCGGGTCAGGTAGCTCTCGCCACCTCGACGGGAGCTGAGCGCTGCAACTGCTCCCTATTCTTGCCACTTCGACCGGAGGTGAGAGCAGCAATGGCCCCTCCGCCTTGTCATCTCGACCGGAGGTGAGCGCAGCGAACCGTAGTGGAGAGATCCCACACCGAGGAGGGATCTCTCCACTGCGCTCGCTACCGCTCGCTCCGGTCGAGATGACAGGGCGACCAGAAGCTGTCGGCGCCCTTTCGAGCGGAGGGGCACGGCCTGTCTCCCGTTCGACGAAGGCTCCTCAAACCTCGACGACCTCGACGATCCCCGCGACCGCTCTGAAGTCCTTCCGATTCCGCGTGTAGAGCGCCAACCCGTTCGCGGCCGCGGTCGCGGCGATCATGAGGTCGGCGAGATGAGCGCGGCTCGACCGGCCCGCGACTCGAACCGCGGCGTAGAGCCGGCCGTAGGCGCGAGCGGCATCCGCGTCGAAAGGAAGCGGATCCCAGGTCGCCGCCGCCCACTGGAGTCGGTCCTGACGCCGGGCGCGCTCGTCGGTATCGGTCGTCGCGTGCGGACCGGCCGAGAGCTCGGCCAGCGTGATGGCGGAGATCGCCGTCTCGTCCGGCAGCAGCTCGGCGTCCAGCCCTTCGTGGTCGATGACCACCGAGGTGTCGAGCAAACCGCGCGTCGGCTCAGCCATCGGGGGAGGCGTCGACGACCTCCTCGATGTCGCTGCGGAAGCGACCGAAGTCGATGCGCGGTGCCCGCGCGCCGGCGGCGACGACGATCTCCTTCGGGACGAAGGCCCTGGGCGATACGGGCCGCAACTCCGCAACCGGCGTGCCGTTCCGGGTCACGATCATCGTCTGTCCGGCCTGCACTTCGCGCAGCACGGCCGCGGAGTCGTTGCGGAGCTCTCTTTGGGTGATCTTGCGATCCATGAAACGAGAGTAGCACGCGTAGCGTTTCGTAGCATTTTGCTCTCTCGAGGTGGACTCTCCTGCACCAGGAGACGGGATTGGGTCACCAGCGCGCTCAGGTCGCCTGTCTGTTGGATGTACCATGTCGCCAACCAGACAGATCGAAGGAGAGACCATGCGTTGGACAAGCTTGTGCCTGCTCAGTTGCCTGCTCGTCGTGCCCGCATCCGGGCAGGAGGCGCCGGACCCGAAAGCGCCGACCGTCGAGAACCTGAAGACTCCGACCGACTGGCACGTTCGCCTCGACAAGCTGAACGACGAGGTCGTCATCGGCGACGACGACCAGGCCGACATCTTCTTCGTCGCCATGGTCCCCGGCTGGCACATCACGACGGGACCGCGGGCGATCTTCTGGCACCCTGGTCTTTCGGCCGAGGGGAGCTACCGGGTCGAGTCGACGATCCACCTCTTCGACCCGGGCGAGCGGCGCGAGGCGTACGGGATCCTGTTCGGCGGCTCGGATCTCGACGGCGAAGCGGTCGCCTACGACTACTTCGTCCTACGCAACAGCCTGGACGGAGCGGGGGAGTTCCTGATCAAGCGCAGACGCGGCGCCGAGACCGAGGTGATCCGGGAGTGGACGCCGCACGACGCGATCGTCACCTTCGGGCGCGACGACGAGGGCTCGGTCAAGAACGCACTGGCCATCGAGGCCGGTGAGGACGGCGTGCGGTTCAGCGTCAACGGCACCGAAGTGGCGACCGTCCCACGTTCCGAGATCTCGACCGATGGCTACGTTGGTCTGCGCGTCAACCATCGCCTGAACCTGCACGTCTCGGACGTGTCGGTAACGACCGACTGAACGGGTCATCGGGAGGTGCCTGCCGCTGACGTGGGCCCTGCTTCACTCGTTTGATCAGCCGGATGAGGCCCAACATCACGAGGGTGCTGAGGGCGAACCCGATGACGCCGAGCGCAGACATGGTGCCTTCCGAACCGCTACCAACACTAGACGGTCCCGGGAGCCGATGTCGCGGCGATCGCTCGAGCTTCTAGCCGATCGCTCCGTCGCGCCCCACCACCCGCCGGAGAATCCCGGTCTGTCCGGTGTGGTACGCCTGATGGAACGCGATCAGCGTCAACAACGACCCCACGGTCTCGTCCGGGTCGCTCCGCGGTGAGAAGGGCGCCGGGGCGGCCAGCTCCTCGTCGCTGAGCGAAGTGAGCCGCTCGAGCAGCTTCCCGTGGCTCTCGTCGAACGCCGCCAGAAGCTCCTCGAACCCGATGGCGTTGCGCATCGCGATCGGATCGCTGCCTCGCGCGTAGGGCTCGCGCCGCTCGGCCGCCAGGGTCGGCTCGCCACCGGTCGCCTCGAGCATCCGGTCGAACGTGCTCGCCAGGTGGCCGACCACCCAGTTGGCGCAGTTCCCTCCGCCCGCCGGCGGCACGAGGCTCTCGTCGTGCGTGAGGCCGTCGACGTTCTGGTGCAGGGCCCACTTGGCCATCTCGAGTTGCAGCGCGATCGTGTCTCTCATCGGATCTCCCTTCTTGCGGTGAACTGCCCTGCGGTGAACTGCCCTGCGGCGAGCTGTCTTGCGGCAAGGCCCAGGTTGCGAGACGCAGTCTATCCGCCGCGCGACGGCCTCTCAGCCCCTACTCAGCTCCCGTTCAGCCCCCGAGACCCAGGAACAGGCGCAGCCCCTCGTCGATCGCCCGAAGCTCGTCGGGCGGGAGCGCTCCGAACACCCGGAGGACACGACGCTTGTCGACGGATCGGATCTGATCGACGAGTGCCCAGGAGTCTCGCCGCAGACCGCTCTCGCCGGCGCTCAACTCGGGGTAGAGAGCCCCATCGCCCGGTGTCGCGGTGATCGGCACGACGCCGATGAGCGGGAATCGCTGGTCGGCAATGACCTGAGGGTCGCTGACGACGACACAGGGACGGAGGCCCCGCTGCTCATGGCCGATGGTCGGATCGAGACGAAGCAATACGACGGAACCGCGATCCGGGGTCACGTCTCTTCGCCCGCCCATCCCTCGCCCGGACTCCAGCGCACCGACTCGCCGGCCCCGCGATCGAGGAGATCCGAAGCGTCATCGTCGGGTAGCCCGTCGCTCCATTCGGCAAGCCCGCTCTCAGCCACCTCGGCGGCCTCCTGATGCGGCTGGCGCAGAGATCTCTCGAGCGCCTCGCGCCGTCGCCGCTCGATCTCTCGGCGCACACCTTCGGCAACGAACCGGCTCCGGTTCGACTCCAGCCGGTCGATCTCCTCGACCAGTTTCGTGGGAAGGGTGACGGTGACTCGTGACATCGCCATGATCATACTTTCAGTATGATCAAGATCATACTACGCAGGCAGCGAGGTGTACTCCTCGGGCCCCTCTCACCTGGAGACGGCGGCGCTAGCGGACGTCGCTCACTTCAGGGACGCCCCCGGGGGCGGGTGAGCGGCCCGGGCAGCGTCCGCGTCCAGACGCTTGTCCGAGCCGAGCGATCCGTAACGAACGGGTCCGCCTCCTTATGGACTAGGTAGATGGCCAGTGGAGGCCGTAGGTTGAGGAGGTTGTGATGTAGAGTGTTTAGTATATACTAAACGATATGACGAGCTTCGGCGCCTACGTTCGCGAAAGACGAGAGTCCCTTCGCACGATGGACCCGTCCTACTCCCTGCGTCAGGTGGCAGCCCGGATGGGGGTTCAGCCATCGTTTCTGAGCAAGGTGGAGCGTGGCCAGGATTCGCCGCCCTCGGAGCCGAAGATCCGTCTCCTCGCGGAGATCCTGGACGACGACCCGGATGTGCTTCTCGCCCTGGCGGGCAAGGTCTCGAGCGATCTCCAGGAGGCCATTCGTCACCGACCGAAGCTCTTCGCCGAGCTCATCCGCTCTCTGCGCGATGCCCCCGACCGGGTGGTGGAACGCCTCGGCCGGGAGGTTCGGGACGGAGACTGGTAGGACAGGAAAGAGAGGTACGAACATGATCAAGCTCGAACACGATGCCCTGAGAATCACCTTTCCCGAGGTGCACCCGAAGGCGGTCCTCACCGTCGACTTCCAGCGCACTCTCCGCATCCCCGACGACGACGAGGACTACGCTCTTCCACCAGGCCTCGGCCGCTTTCCGGTCCGCCTGGTCGACGACTACCCGTCGCAGGTCCCGGCGCCGTGGGTCGATCACGGTGGCGTCATGCTGCCGATGTACCAGTCCGAAGCCCTCTGGATCAGCTTCGAGTCGCTCTATCCGTTCGCCATCAAGGTCGCGGCGGGCAAGATCAACGCCGTCACCGGCGACCCCTGGAGCGACCGCCTCCACCAGCGTCCGCAGGACTACATGGTCTCGCCCACCCAGCCGTGGCTCGATGGCTTCGCGATCGAGAAGGGGCTCATCCGTCAGTTCGTGGCCATGCCTCTCGGCTCCCGCTACAGCGCCGAGGAGCAGTTGACCGGCGAGGCCGACTCCGGGGGGCTTCAGATCATCGTCTACCCGATGAAGCGCGAGGCCTATGAACGCCACTTCGGAACCCACGCCCTCGAACTCCTCGAGGAGACGGCCTTCAGCCAGCACCGCACTTGCCGGGGGACTCCAGACATGGGCCTCGCACCGGGCGGCAAGATGCGCCAGCAGATCTACGATGATCCCCACGCCTTCGACGCATGGGACCGCGAGCACTCGTCCCGCTGCTTCGTCCACCTCACCAACTCCCTGGTCTGGCGCCAGATCACCGGCGACTATCCCCCGACCGTTCCGCCGACGGCCAAGGAGTACTCCGACGCCGGCCTGCCCTGGTACGACTACGACGACGACGGCGCCGGCGTTCGCCCGGGGGGAGAGAGGTTACGGAAGCTCAAGAGTGTTCTGGGACTGGCGAAAGAGACCGGCGACAACCCGTTGCCCGAGAACGAGAGCGCCGAGCCGGCGCGGGTGATCGAGTTGCGGCGGGGGTTGGCGGAGGGTCAGGTGAGAGAGGGGAGGCTGTAGGGGGCCAGCGCTTGGTTGGCTCTCTCGGCTACCAAGGCTGGCGCGACACAGGCGGACCCTCAGCCCTAGAGACGATCGGAGGTCCGTGGGACTCAGGGCGAGGAAGTCTCGGGCGCCCGCAGCTCTTCGAGCGCTTCCCGCTGATACGGAGCGAGGTTGTTGAAGGGGTCGGCCGCCAGCGCTCGCTCGTAGTTGGCGATGGCCGCCTCCCGGTCCCCGTGCTTCTTCTGGGCGCGGGCGAGGCTGTACCAGACCCGCCAGTGCTCGGGGTAACGACGCGTGTTGAGCCGGTAGGCCGCGAGCGCGTCCTCGTAGCGGCCGGCGTCGAGCAGCTCGTGACCCAGGCTGTTGAGCGCCTGCAGTGTGAACGGTGCCCACCAGTCGATGCCGCCGTAGTCGTCGAGCCGCTGGTCGTAGACGGCGACTCCGGCCTCGCCGCCCCGCTCACGAAAGACATTGGCGATCAGCGGGCGATCGGCAGCGGCACGAATCTCGTCAAGCGCCGGGTCGCCGCCCGCGAAGTAGTCAACCGATGCGAACGGCGCCGGGAGCTCGATCTCGAGGAGTCGCTGGTCACCAGCGTAGCTCGACAGCTGGTGGTAGATGGTCGATACCCAGACCGTCAGGCCGCTCGATGGCAGCTCGAAGCTCGTGCCGTCGCCGTAGTGGGCCCAGTAGGCGCCCGGGGGCTCTCCGACGAAGGTCGTCTCGGTGTGCTCCTCGAGGGCCCTGGCGAGCATGACGCCGGCGCTGAAGGTGGCTCGACCGACCACGGTGAACAGGACACCCTTCCGGTTGATCGCGTCGCGCTTGATGATCTCGTGCACCATCTGCCGCACCAGGCTGCCGTCGCCGCCGATGTTGTAGCGGATGTCGAGGACGAGCCTATCGACCTCCAGCTTGTCGACCTCCTCCCAGATCGAGGCGTTGAACTCGGCGAAAGTCTGTTCGCGGCGCGCACTGTCGCCCATGTGGCCGATCTGGACGTAGTAGAGCTTCTCCTCCGGCAGCCAGTGCGACCAGAAGGACGAGCGGTAGCGCAGGTGGAGAGGCAGCGCGGAGCTTTCATCGTAATGGTCGTCCGAGGCGCCGAAGGCGCTCACATAGGTCACCTCGTCGGAGGCCGGTCCCCAGATCTCGCTCCAGAACCGGAAGGAGAGGTCGTACTCAGCCTCGACCGATTCGACCTCGACGCGCAGCGTGGTGCCCGAGCCGTCGTCGAGCTCGAGAGCGAGCGAGGCGGAATCGGGATTGACGCCAGTCCGGCGAGCGCGGCGGCGTTGGCGAGATGGAAGGGCGCGCGCTCGGCGGTGCCGAAGCGATTGTCCGCGCCGAGCAGACTCCCTGCCCGGCGCCAGGCCTCCTCGGCGTTGAGCTGGCCGATCCGGAGCACCCTCGAGCCGATGATCGAAGCATGAGCGTCGCTCGCCGCGGTGATGAAGATCCCATCCGTGAAGCGGTAGAAACGCAGCGGAAACCAGCGATCGAAGGCTGCCAGACCGGTCGGCTCGAGCGAGGTGTGCCCGTCCTCGATCATTGCCACGAGCTGCATCATGCCGAGAGTGCGATGTCCCGATCGTCGAGGTCCGGAATCCGCCTCGCCAGCTCATCGGCTCGCTCCCGAAACTCCTCCCGATCGACCCGGGCGTAGACATCGGGGTGGACGACTTCGAGTGTCTCGACGAGGTACTCGAGGTCGGCTCGCCAGGAGTCGGCGGAGAGGTGCGGTTCGGCGGACGCCTCGCCGGCATGGGCTCCACTACCGAGGAAGGAAGTCAGGAGAAGGGCGGCCACTAGAAGAGATCGACGCATCAGGGTCCTCCGGGGAGGGCCGGCCGGCGAAGAGTCGACCGTCGGGTACTTCTCTTAGATACCCGGGCCGGAGAAAAGGGTTACCCGGAGGGCCACAGTGCTAGTCGGTTCGTCGCCCTGAAGATCGCCGAGGCTCTCGGAGCCGGCCACGGCCGGGTGCGCCAGGTCGGTGGCCGATGGCGTGGCAGGGGCGTGTTCCGACGCTCGACCTGTGGCTCCCCAAACGGCGACGGAGCCCACGGACAGGGTGACTGCTGGCCCTAGGCGCCGCCGGGCCCTCCGTCAGGGCGGGGTTCGTGGAGCCTGACCCCGAGGGCTCCCGAGTACCTCTCGAAGTCGCGATCGGTGGTGTAGATCGGGATGCTCAACCGATGTCCCTCGGAGCACAGAATCAAGTCGACCGAGCTGGCGGCGATACCCCGTGAACGGCACCGGTTGAAGAACTCCGAAGCGCGCTCGTAGTCCGGTGTAGAGATCCTCAGATCCGGAAAGGGCCGGAGAGCGGCTCGAAGCTCCTCCCATACCTGCTGATCACGTACGCCCGAGAGGATCTCCTGACGGATCGGCCCGACGAGCCCCACCCGGCCCTCCCGGATCAGTTTCGTCCACTCGGCCACGTGCCGCCGATCGTTCACTCCCAGGTCGCGCGCCCGGCGCCGCAGCGCCAGCGACCAGATCGGCGTGTCGACCAGGATCAAGCTCGTGGCTTCCGGTGACGGAGCGACTTGTAGTCGTAGCTGTCGTCGAACTCGATACGTCCGGTCAGGTCGAGAATCTCGAGTTGTCGCCTTCGCTCGACGTACTCCCGCAGAGCACTGTTCACCGCGTCCTTCTTCGATCGGTGATTCCCGACGCGCTTGGCTTCGTCGATGAGGGCGTCGTCCAGGGCGAGGTTCGTAGGCATGAGGAGGACCGATGGTCGGTTTCTACACATTAGTCTACACAAGCCGTCCGTGTCGATTTCAATGCCGCCGTGCCAGTAGGCGAAAACGATCGAGCGTAGCGCTCATTTCACAACGCGGTGCCGCCCCCACCCGCTCATTGTCTGCTCGGTTTCGTCTCGTGCCACACCAGCCTCCCTTCCAAGGCGGAGGCTGAGACCACGTCCAGGTCACCGTCGTCGTCCAGGTCGGCAATGGCGATGGTCCAGATGCCCTGCGTGTAGCGACCGGGATCCTCGAACGGGCGGGTCGAAAGGACGCTCTCCTCAAAGGTAGCGGGGCCACTGCCATCGCTGCGATACAGCGAACCCCCCGGGTCGATTCGATCCGGATGCGCTGTGGCTGGCTGCGAGTCGAGAGGCGCTACCAGCATGACCCTGAACGGGGGGGTGCGCAGTGTCTTGCGTCTGGCCCGGGCCGAGCATGATGCCGCCGACCGACTGTCCTTCAGCCCTCGAGCCGATCGGTAATCCACCGATTGAGGCTCTTTCCCTCCCGCCTGGCTTCGATGTGGATGTACCGATGCAGTTCGGGCGGCAGACGCAACATCAGCCGACCGGAGAATGGACGGTCCGGCTCTTCGCCACGTTCCCTGCAGAAGTCGAGGTAGTCATCGACGGACTGCCGGAAAGCGTGTCTCAGCTCGTCGACGGTCGTCCCCTGAAAGGTGATGACGTCCCGCGTGTCCAGGACCTCGCCGTGAAATAGACCAGCGTCAGCATCGAAACGCGCGTCGCCCGTGTACCCCTTGTGCTTCAACATCAGTCGCGGTCCTCAGGTCGCACGCCAGCGTGGATCAAGAAACGACGGACGGAACGAAGTGCTCCCTTGTCGGTCTCCTTCTGAGGATGCGGGCGATGGAAGACCGCCCGAACGCTGTGCAGGTGCACCCGTACCCGGGAACCGCGACCCTCGGAAAGGTCGGCTCCAAGTTTGACCAATAACTTCTCGATATCTGTCCATGTCACATTCGAACGAACGGGAACACCGAAGATCGCTTCGAGTGTCCTCCGATGTTTGCCCGACAGACTCATGGTACCACTTTGTGACACTACCGAGTCGACCTAAATGGCCCCTACACCCAAGAGACGGATCAGAAGGTCGCAGGGCTCCCGGTCCCGGCTCTCTCAGGGGCGCCGCGCCGCGTCTGCTGCCATCACCCGTACCGACAATAGGCATTCGCCAACTCCATCTGGCGAGGCTTCTTGCACTCGGGTTCGAGCAGGCGCGGATTCGCCACCAGGATCGTCGCGCGCAGCGCCCGCGCCGTGGCGACGTTGAACCGGTTGAGGCTGTAGAGAAGCTGCACGCCGGGGGAATCGCGGCGGTCAGGACCCCTACAGCCAGAGCCAGTCCGCGTAGTGCCGTGGCCGCAGGAGGGAGGAGGGCCGATCCCAGTCCCCAAGGTGAAGTGCGGTCCTCTCATGGCGGCGGTCGCGCCGCTTGAAGGACTGGCGATACCACTTCGGGGCTCGATGCCAGCCGGCCCACTTGTCTGTCGTGTACGCGCGCTCCTGACCGCCCCACCATCCGTAGGACGGCCTTCTGATGGTTCTACTCATGCCAGATCTCCTTTGCTATAGGTCTGGCATGGCTATCTCCTTTCGACTTTTGGGGTCCTCCGGGAGGACCACTGTCAGCCGCGCGGTGTGACCTCGGCGAGCGCCTCGCGAAGCGCGTCGGGAGCCAAGTCGGCACCGTTCGGCCAGATGACGGCGCCGAACTCGTCGATCGCGACCTGACGAAACAGCTGGAGGTCCTTCAGCGGTTCAAACACCGGACCGAAGAGCCGACCCGCAAGATCCACCTCACCCCGAGCACCGTCTTCGAACTCCACGTAGAGGCGGTGTCGCTCCCTCGGCTCTACCTTGGCCAGTCGCATCGGATTATCACCCTACTGCAATGGGTCCAGGTCGAGCAAAGGTCGGTGCTCCCGGGCCCGGCAGGGGTGCTGCCGCCGAGGAGCGGAGTCAGGAGAAGGGCAGCTACGAGAAGGGGGCGACGCGTGAGTCCTCCGGGGAGGGCCGGCCGGCGAAGAGTCGACGGACGGGTCTCTCCCTCAATTGATCGTGTCGGAGCGAGAGGTTACCGACGGCGAGGAGAGCAAGCTGGGACGCGAGGTGACCAGTCACGGTGCCGCCCAAGACCCACTGGAGCGGGAGGTTAGAATCCCAGAAACCCAGGGCTTGAAGGAGGCGAACGATGAGCACCGGACGCAAGAAGTCCCCCAGGGGACTGCTGTTTCCCCTGATGTTGACGCTGGTCGCGGGCTGCGCGCCCAGCGAGGACCCGCCGAGTGCCACGGAGTCGCAGGCCACGGCCTACGTGAGCGGAGTCGAGGTGACGACCGACGACGGCAAGTCGCTCGGCACGGTGACCGTTGCGAGCACCTGCGACGAAGCGGCACAGGAGGACCTGCGACGGGGTCTCGCGCTGCTTCACAACATGACCTATTCGAAGGCGGCGGCCGCCTTCGAGACCGCGGCCGAGACCGACCCCGAGTGCGCCTTGGCACACTGGGGAATCGCCATGACCTACGTGCATCCGCTATGGCCCGACGTCGTACCGGCCGACAAGCTGGCCGCAGGCATGGACCGCCTCGAGACCGCCCGTGCGGCCGCTCACAGGAGCGCTGGCGACGACGCCTACATCGCGGCGTTGGCCGCCTACTACGGAGATGGCGAGGGCCTCTCCGAGTCCGAGCGGTTGGAGGCCTTCAGCAACGCGTGGGAACAGGCACACGAGCAACTTCCGGAAGATCCCGAAGCGACGCTCTTCTACGCGCTCTCTATCCTGGCCACCGCCTCGCCGTCGGACAAGACCTACAGCAAGCAGAGGCAGGGCGGTGCCCTCGCCGAGGAGGTGCTCGCGAGCCAGCCGAACCATCCCGGCGCGCACCACTACCTCATCCACGCCTACGACTTTCCGCCCCTCGCCGAGCAGGCTCTGCCGGCGGCCCGCAACTACGGCAAGGTCTCGCCCGAGAACTCGCACGCGCTCCACATGGCCAGCCACATCTTCACCCGCCGCGGGCTGTGGCCGGAGTCGATCGAGTTCAACCGACGGGCCGAGCGGGCTGCGCGCGAGCGGCTCGCATCGGGTGCGATCTCGATGCATCGCCTTCACGCCTTCGACTACTTGGCCTACGCCCATCTGCAGCGAGCGGAGGACGACGCGGCGGCCGAGGTGCTCGCCGAGATGGAGGCCCTCGAGCCGCCCTTCCAGAGCCACGCCGGCACCGTCTATTCCTTCGCCGCCGTGCCGGCCCGGATCGTCCTCGAGCGTCACGACTGGACGGCCGCGGCGGAGCTTCCCTCCCGCTGGCCTGAAGACCTCGACTGGGACAAGTTCCCGCACCTCGAGGCGATCTCGATCTTCGCCAACGGCCTGGGCGCCGCGCGGACCGGTGACGAGGCCGCCGCGGAGGCCGCCATCGCCCATCTCGCTGAGCTGGAAGACGGAGCTGCCGCTCTTCCCGGAGCCTACGACTGGGCGATCCAGGTCGCCATCCAGAGGACCGGCGTCGAGGCCTGGCTGGCCCGCGAGCGCGGCGAGACCGACAAAGCTCTGGAACTGATGGCGGCGGCGGCCGAGATGGAGGCGTCGACCGAGAAGAATCCGGTCACTCCAGGTGAGGTGCTACCGGCACGCGAGCTCTACGGCGACATGCTGCTGGCTGAGGAGCGCTACCAGGAGGCGCTGGCCGAGTACGAAGGCGCCCTGGCCCGCTCGCCGAATCGGCTGAACAGCCTTTACGGCGCGGCACAGGCCGCCGAGGGGGCCGGAGACCTGGAGACTGCCGCCGGCTTCTACGCTCAGCTTCTCGAGATCGCGCCCGAGCCGACCGGGGAGCATCCCGGGATCGAGAGGGCTCGCGAGGTCGTCGGGTAGGGACCGAGGAGACAGGGACCTCGGGGGTGCCACCCTGGCTGCCAGGGTGGGTGAGTTGGCGGGGCCTCTCGAGCAGGACTCGAGACCGGAGATGTTCGCGACACAGCACTCGTCTGCGTCGCGCGGGTCAGGAAGCGGCGGACGGGACGATAGCGGCCCGGGCACCTCTAGCGCTGGTAGATCGCCGGCCTGTACGCCGGTGCCGGTACCGGCCTGCCGGACTCGCGCGCCGCGACGAGCCAGGCCGCCTTGGCCTTCAGGACCTCGGTGACCGCCTCGTCGGGGGTATCGCCGAAGGCCGAGCAGAACTCGAGATCGGGGATGTCCGCGACGTAGCACTCGTCGGCGTCGCTGTAGAAGACGTTGATGTGGTAGTCGGTCATTGGATCTCCAACTCCCAGTCCGGAACGAGATTATATCGGTGCACCAACCGCAGGAACTGCCTGATCTGGTAGGGCTTGGCCTTGCCGCGATGCGGTTGAAGGTTAACTAGGTCAGGGATTCGGGGGTGCGAGTAGATGGCGTGACTTCCCGATGTCCGAAGGCATCGGAAGCCATATTGCTCCACGAGGAGAGTGAAATCACGGAAGGCGACATTGTCGAGGTGTCCGGAGGCTAGGCGAGCGAGCAGGACCTTGGGCTTCATCCGTCCCTGAGGACGGAAAGTGCGTGCTACTCCTCCCGGCGGGGCTCCCTCAGGGCCGCCGCGTCTGCCGCCATCTCCCGATACCGACAATACGCATTCGCCAGTTCCATCTGCCGAGGCTTCTTGCACTCGGGCTCGAGCAACCGCGGACTCGCGACCAGGATCGTCGAGCAATGCGCCCGCGACGTCGCGACGTTGAACCGGTTGAGGCTGTAGAGGAACTCCATCCCCCGCGGCGCCTCCTCCGGGGTCGAGGTGGTCATCGAGTAGATGACGACCGGGGCCTCCTGGCCCTGAAACTTGTCGACCGTGCCGACCTTGGCGCTGCCGCCGAGTCGATCCTTCAGCAGCGAGACCTGGGCGTTGAAGGGGGCGACGACGAGGATGTCGTCCGCGCCGAGGGGCTGCGTCTCGCCCTTCGCGTCGGTCCAGGCCCCGACCGCGCGGAGGTGCTCGCAGCACCGTCAACGGCGTTCGGTCGCCTTCCCACAGGCTGAGGTTGACGAGGAATCGCTTGCCGTGCGGAGTGTCGTACTGGCGCGTGTGGTGGGCCTTGAGGCCGACGGAGCAGAGCTCGGTCGGGCGGCCGAAGCGAGGGCTTCCGCTTTCGAGGCTCACGGGCGCTGCGAAGAGTCCGCCGGGCTCGGTGTAGAAGAAGATCTCGGTTCCGTCGCGTGACCAGAGCGGCCAGCAGCCCCCGTCGGTGGAGATGCGGACCCTCCCGAGGGCCTCGGGGAAGGAAGCGAGGTAGA
This sequence comes from Candidatus Multivoradales bacterium, assembly GCA_965223875.1. Taxonomy (GTDB): domain Bacteria; phylum Acidobacteriota; class Thermoanaerobaculia; order Multivoradales; family JAHEKO01; genus CBDCXS01. The sequence continues at coordinate 3,760,282 of OZ245024.1, forward strand.
CCTCGCTTCGGCCGGTCTCGTTCGAGTCGTAGACGAACCAGCGGCCGTCGGGCGACAGAATCGGATTCTGGACGTCGAAGGCGTTCTCGATGACGTCGCGCGTCTCACCTGGTGGCGATGTCGAACGCCTGCACGTTGCGAGCGTCGACCGGGCCGTTCAGGAACACGATCGCTCGCCCGTCGGGAGACCATGCCCTCGGGAGGACGCCGTGGACGAGATCTTCGATCATCGGCTCGGGTGGCGACGCTGTTGTCGGCCGTGCCCTTGGCGGGTGGAGCCAGGTCAGCGGCGGTAGATGTCGCGCCGGTGTGCGACGCGAAGGATACTGATCAGTAGCTCCCGGCCGTCGAAGCCATAGATCACCCGAGCCCGACTGACGCGAAGGCGCCGCAGGCCTCTCCACTCGCCGCTCAGTGGATGACCGCGAAGCGGTTCCTCATGCAGCGCTTCTACGGCGTCGATGACACGGACCTGCAACCGCCGGTCGAGCCTCAGCAGCTCCCTGACCGCTCGCCGCTCCCACCTAATCGAGATCGAGCTCACGCCGGACGTCGTCGTGATCCACCCATTGGGCTCGTGGGTCGCGGAACCGGGCCAGCGCGGCCTCGAGGTCCTCGCGCTCCTCGAGGAAGAGCTCGAGCGCCTCGACGATGAACGAGCTCTTTGAGCGCCGCGTCGTGCGCGAGAGGGCTTCGAGACGTTCGGCGAGGGGGTCGGGGAGGCGGACCGACTGGGTGATCATGTGCACCATTGTATGACAAGTACCACCAGTTGATGTTTCTTAGTCCAAGAGGCGGATTCTGGCGTTGGTTCCTTGCAGCAGGCGTCGGTGGCGGGACGGACCTGGCGCGCCGAAGCCTGGGCGGCGAATGGGCAGAGTCCGACACCCGTAGAGTCGAGAAAGGAGTCAGGCCATGGATCCCACCGAAGTCTCACTCATCGTCTTCGCCCTCACGATCGGCGCCTTTCTGCTCGGCTTCTGGATCTGGATGCTGGTCGACTGCATCCGCAACGAGTCGGACGAGCGCTACGAGCGACTGATCTGGATGGCGGTGATCATCCTGACCAAGCTCGTCGGGGCGTTCGTGTACTTCTTCTGGCGGCGGCCGCAGAGGATGCGCGAGCGGGGCGTGGCTTAGAGCGGCCGGCCGCTTCAGTCCGTTGTCATCTCGACCGGAGCGAGCGTGAGCGAGCTACGGCGCCGCGCGCCTCCGGTCGAGATGACGACAGGAGGCCGGCCGCGTCAGGGCCGCCAGGCCTCGGCCGCCGGATGCAGCGGGATCGACATGCCGTCTTCGAGGCGGAAGGCCGTGTCGGCGGAGATCTCGGCGGCTCGCGGGTGGGCGGCGATCAAGTCCGGGACGTTGTTGAACAGCGTGTCGAGGAGGCCGGTGACGAAGTCGTCCGGCAGCGAGCGGTGGCCCACCAGGAGCGCTTTGACGACGACTGTGTCGATGGGCTCTGTCTGCTCCGGGTAGGTGCCGGCGGGGATCTGACCCGGGAGCAGGAAGGGGTGTGAGTTCTGCAGGCCGCGGGCGAGGTCCGGGGCGATGGTGAGAAGCGAGATCTCGCCGCTCCGGAAGACGTCGTGGAGGTCCGGGTGGGGCGCCGCGAACCACTGGAAGGAGGCGTCGAGGTCGCCGGCGAGGAGTTTGACGTTCGAGTCGAGCGTACCGGTGAAGGTGACGTCCCCCTCCACCAGATCGATGCCGAAGTGGTCGAGGAGTACGGTGCTGGTGAAGTGGCCGGTCGCCATCTGGTAGAGGACGGTTCCCATCGCGAAGATGTCGGTACGCCCGTCGACCGGTTTCCCCTCGGCCTGTTCGGGCGACATATGGGCGACCGTACCGAGGATCTTGTCGGTGCTCCTTCTTCCGAGTCGGCCGCATCCGGATCGGTCAGTTTGGCGAGCCCGAAGTCGAGCACCTTGACGCGCCCCTCGCGGTTGACCATCACCTTGGCGGGCTTGAGATCCCGGTGGGTGATGCCACGATCGTGAGCGGCCGAGACGGCGTCAGCCAGTGCCACTCCGTGCTCGAGAATCGCGTCGAGCCCCATGCCGCCAGCCGGAATGAGCTCCGAGAGCGGTGCCCCGTCGACCAGCTCCATGGTGAGGAAGCGCGTCCCCGCGCTCTCCTCGACCGAGTACAGGACGACGATGTTCGGGTGGTTGAGCGCCGCGACGGCCCTCGCCTCGCGCTGAAAGCGGCTGAGCCGCTCGGGGTCGGAGGACAGCTCCGGCGGCAGCACCTTGAGCGCCACCTTGCGCCCGAGCTTCGTGTCCTCCTCCTCGTAGACGGCACCCAGGCCGCCTTCGCCCAACTTGGCGGTGATCCGGTAGTGAAGGAGCTCCCTACCGATCATGCGATACCCCACACGTCGTCGATACCCGCCTTCACCAGTCCTTCGAGGAGCGCGTCGACCAAGTCCGGTGAGAAGGCGTGGCGCTCGATGAGCTCGTCTCGGAGCCCTTCGAGCGGCAGGTTCCAGAGCTCGAAGAACTCTTCGAGGGCTCCCGTCGCCTCGTCGAGGCGCCTGAGCTGCCCGTAAGCGGCGGCCCGGAACATCGCGGTGCGGAAGTCGCCCGCCATGTCGAGCTGGTGAGCCTCGGCCAGGGCATCTTCGTAGCGACCGTTCAGGTAGTCGTCGTAGAAGAAGCCCATCGAGAACCAGGCGGGTGGGTGAGGGCTCAGATGCTCGGCCTCGTGCATCATCGCGAGGCCGATGTCGAGCTCTCCGATCTGGGTCGAGTAGACCCCCATCAAGGCCAACCAGAGGGCGTTTCGAGGATTGAGCTCGACGGTTCGCTGAGCCTCGACCATGGCCCGCTCGTAGTCGCCGGTGAAGAAGAGAACCAGGGCGAGGCTTCCGTGCGCCGCCTGGTTGGCGTTGTCCATGTGGACCGCTTCCTCGGCGAGCGGTAGGGCGCGGCTGAGCGCGTCGTACTCCTCGGGGCGCGCGTTCCAGCGGTGGTGGTACTCCTCGGCGTAGAAATACGCCAGCCAGCCCTTGGTCTCCGCGTAGTCGGGATCGGCGGCGACGGCTCGCTCCAGGCATTCGCGCGCCGCGAGGTGCTTGGCGGGCGAGTGAATCTGCAGGTAGTCGAAGGCGTGGAGCACGCAGTCGTAGCTCGACAGGTTGGTCGGTGGCTTGCTGCGCGCCTCGGCCAGTCTGTCGCGGAAGATGGCGCCGTAGGAGTTGGCGATCTCGTCGACCACCTCGATCGCGACCTCGTCCTGCAGGCTGAAGACGTCGCTGGCGGTCAGCGAGCGGGTGTAGCTCTCGGCCCAGAATTGCTCACCGCCGACGGTGTCCGAGAGGCGAGCCGTGATCCGCACATCGTCACCGACTTTCTGGACGCTTCCCTGGAGCACGTAACGCACGTCGAGCGCCTCTCCGACCGAGCTGATATCGACCGGCCCCGCGTACCGGTCGGTCGACGATCTCGCGATCACGGTGAGATCCTGGAACCTCGACAGCTCCGTGATCAGCGCCTCCGTGAGGCCGCTGCTGAAGTAGGCCTGATCGGGGTCGCCGCTGGCGTTCTCGAAAGGAAGCACGGCGATCGACGGTCCACGTGAGATGTCGGCGGTAGTCTCGGCCGGCGGCGGATCCGGTTCCCCTCCCGGGGTCCGGAGCAGATAGACGATGAACACCAGAGCGAGGATCCCGACCGCCGCGGCCACCCAGCGCCCGACGCCCGGTCCGCTCGCAGGCGTCGTGGGGCTCTCCGCCGAAAGTCGTAGCGCCTCCCGCAGCTCGCTCATCGAGGCGAAGCGGTCGGCCGGATCCTTCTCGAGGCACCTGGCGATGACGGCGTCGAGAGCCGTCGGAATCCGTTCGCAGATGGAGCTCGGCACCGGCGGCGTCTCGTTGAGGATGGCCGCGATCGTCGTCACCGCCGAGTCGCCGCGGAACGGTCGACGTCCGGTGGCCATCTCATAGAGCACGATACCGAGCGAGAAGATGTCCGAGGGTCCGTCGACGGCGCGGCCCTGAAGCTGCTCGGGAGACATGTAGGCGGTGGTCCCCAGGATGCGACCCTCCTGGGTGAGAAGATCCTCGGTCGGTGTTTGGGTGTCCGCCTGGGTGTCCGGTGCGGGATCCGCGAGCTTGGCGAGCCCGAAATCGAGGACCTTCACCCGCCCCTCGCGGTTGACCATGATGTTGGCCGGCTTGAGATCGCGGTGGGCGATGCCCCGGTCGTGCGCCGCCGCGAGAGCCTCGGTCATCGGCACCGCGAGCTCGATCAGGCGGCCGGTCTCCATGCCCCCGATCGGGACCAGCTCCGACAACGGCTGACCATCGACCAGCTCCATGGTGAGGAAATGGACGCCGTCGGCCTCTTCGACCGAATGGAGCACGACGATGTTGGGATGGTTGAGAGCGGCGACGGCTCGGGCCTCGCGCTGGAACCGAGCGAGGCGTTCCGGGTCGTCGGCGAGCTCGGGCGGGAGGACCTTGACTGCCACCTTTCGGCCGAGTTTCGAGTCCTCCGCCGCGTAGACGGCACCCATGCCGCCCTCACCCAGCTTGGCGGTGATCCGATAATGGTTGAACTCTCGTCCGATCACGGGAAGTGGCGAGCATCTTATCTCGCACACTCGGCTCTGTTTGCGGGAGTCGGGTGTCTCTGAAGCGGCGGTCCCCGTGCCGGCCGTTTCAGCCTTCTGTCATCTCGACCGGAGCGAGCGTGAGCGAGCACAGTGGAGAGATCCCTCGACGAGGTGTGATCTCTCCACTGCGGCGCTGCGCGCCTCCGGTCGAGATGACAAGGAGGAAGGATTACCGCCGGTCGAGGCGACCCATGCGAGCGGGCCCGGCGACGGGACGGGGTTATAGTCGCGTCCTCGACACCACAACATCGCCTGGAGATCGCAATGAAGAGATCCCTGCTGGTAGCCGTACTCTCGAGTCTCGTTCTGGCCGGAACCGCGATCGGCGACGACACCCGCGACCTGCTCCTCGCCGCGCGCAACGGCGACCTGGCCGGCGTCGAGCGCCTGATCGAGGCTGGTGTCCCGGTGAGCGCGGCGGACTCCTGGGGCACCACGGCCCTGGCCCTGGCATGTCGCGCCGGCCAGATCGACGTCGTCGAGTACCTGCTCGAGAAGGGGGCCGATCCGGACGCTCAGGAGGGGTTCTTCGGTATGACCGTGCTCGGCATGGCGTTGTGGACCGACGATCCCGAGTACACGGCGGCGAAGCTGATTCTGGGGGCCGGCGCTGACAACAGGGAGGACGCTCTCTCGACCGCTCTCGACGAGGGGAACCTCGGGCTCGCCAAAGTGGCAGCGGCGAGCGGGGCGTTCTACGAGTCGGATCTCGAGTGGATGCGGGAGCGCTACACCGAGCTCTCGCCGGAGTTCGCCGAGCTGCTCGCCTCGGTCGAGACGCGTGCCGACCCGCCGCCGCCCGAGTACTCGGTGGGCGAGCTGGAGGCCTTCGCCGGCGAGTACCAGAACCCGGAGTACGAGTTCGGGATGACACTGCGGGTCGTGGATGGAGCCTTGGTACTCGATCTGAAAGACCAACAGGAGGTCCTGAAGGCGATCGCCGAGCGTCGCTTCCTTTCGGAGAACGAGACGGTGGTTCGCTTCTGGGGAAGGGCCGGGACGATCGAGGGTGTGGCGGTGATGCAGGGCGACGACGAGCCTCTGCGCTTCGGCGTCGGCCTCGAGCCACTGATCGAGGCCCCCGAGATCCTCGTCGCCGAGGCCGTGACCGAACCGACGGTCAACTGGCCCGGCTTCCGGGGCGCCAACCGGTCGGGTGTCGGTGACGGCGCCGAGATGCCGGTCGACTTCGATCTCGCCTCCGGCAGGGGCGTCGCCTGGAGGGTGGAGCTGCCCGGTCTGGGCAACTCCTCTCCGGTGGTCTGGGGGGACCGCATCTACGTCACCACGGCGGTCGCCGAGGGCGGCAGCGTGCCGCTTCGCACCGGGCTGACCGGCGCGGGGGACGAGGTCGAGGAGGCGACCGAGCACCGTTGGCTGGTGCTCGCCATCGACAAGGCCAGCGGCGAGCGGGTCTGGGAGACGCAGGTCGGCCGCGCCGTGCCGCTCACCAAGCGCCACTTCAAGGCGACCCAGGCCAACTCGACGCCCGAGACCGACGGCGAGCACATCGTGGTCGTCTTTCCTACGGCGGGGCTCGCCTGCCTCGGGATGGACGGCTCGATCCACTGGAAGCACGAGCTCGGCGGCTTGAACGCCGGCGGGTTCAACGACCCAGGCCTCCAGTGGGGCTTCGCCGCCTCGCCGATCATCCACGACGGGCGGGTGATCCTGCAGGTCGACATCCACGAGGGACCGTACATCGCGGCCTGGGATCTCGAGACCGGCGAGCCGCTGTGGAAGACCGAGCGTCCCGACGTGGCGCCCTCGTGGGCGACGCCGGCGATCTGGGAGACGGCCGAGGGCGACGAGCTGGTGGTCAACGCGTCGATCATCCGTGGCTACGATCCGACGAACGGTGAGGAGCTGTGGAGCCTCTCGCCGACCTCGGTGCAGGTCGTGGCCTCCCCGATCGTCGGACCCGAGAACCTCTTCGTCTCCTCGGGCTACCCGCCGGCCCGGCCGATCTACGCCGTCGCACCGGGCATCCGGGGCGCTCACGAGATCGTCAAGGGAACGCCCGACCCGGCTCTCGCCTGGGCGCAGGAGCGCGGCGGTGCCTACATGCCGACGCCGCTGCTCTACCGTGGTCTTCTCTACATCGTGCACCACAACGGAAGACTGGTGGCGCACGACCCGGCGACCGGCGGTCCCGTCTACCGGGCCCGCTTCAGCCAGTCGGGGACATGCACGAACTCGCCCGTCGCCGGCGGTGGCGTCATCTATCAGGGAACCGAGGAGGGGACCCTGTACGTCTTCGCCGCCGGACCGGAGTACAGGGAGCTGGCGGTCCACGACTTCGGCGCTCCGCTGATGGCGACGCCGGCGATCTCGGAAGGGATGCTCATCGTCCGCACGCCGGGCGAGCTGATCGCGCTGGCGAAGGACGCGACGGACTAAGTTGGCGAGCTGCTCGTATCCGATCTTGCGGCCCATGGCGAGCGCCTTTCGGTCGCCCACGTGCCGGACCGTTGCTAGTCGAGGCGCTCGAGCGATTCCTGGATCCACGGCAGGAGATGAGCGAAATCGCACTCACTGATCTCGAAGAGCTCCATCAGGAATCCGTGGGCGTCCCCGGCCTCGACGTCGAGCCTCCAGCCGTTCGCTCGCAGGAAGACATCCGTGGCGAAGAAGGCGACCCGCTTGTTCCCGTCGACGAAGGGATGGATGGAGATCAGAGACTCGAAGAGCGCAGTCGCCATCTCAGCGAGATCCGCGTAGTAGCCGGTCTGGGGCCGGAAGAGCGCGCTTTCGAGGAGTCCCTGATCACGAACGCCCGTCGCTCCGCCGAATGCATCAAGGACGCGTTGATAGATGGCGAGCGCCTCGTCGACACTCAGAAAGCTGATCGAGCGCGGTGACTCGCCACTACTTCGCAAGGAGTTGTCCGAGCTCCTCGTTCTCGGCGATCGAGTCTTCGAGATGCTTCAGAACCACAGGCCGAACGCGTCGACGCCGTACGTAGTCGGCGATCGCTTCGGTCAGTAGGCCCGAGATGTTCTGGTGCGACTCCTCGGCCAGAGCCTTGAGGTCGTTCCAGGTGGACTCCTCGACCTTGGAGCTGATCTTGATCGATGTCATGACATATCATGATAAGTCATGACCACTCCCGAGGTCAACGAGTCCGGACTGAAGCGGCCGGTCTCCGTGCCGGCCGTGGTCCCATCGACCACCGACGGCCGGCAGGCCATGCCCCCCTGTTCGAGGGGACGCCGGCCACTTCGGAGGTCTCTCCTCGGATGAAGCGGTCGCTCTCCGTGATCGACTTCAGGGTGAGGGCGGTCTGGTCGGGGTGGAGAACGGTGGGGCGATGATCTCGGTGGTGCCCGCGGCCTCGAGCAGCTTCAGGGCCTCCTCGACACCGCGCTCGAGCTGCGGGTCGCGGCCCTCGGCGGCGAGTTGCGCCGAGAGCATCACGTGGATGTCGGCCGGGATGCCCTCGTTCTCGCCGATCCAGGTGTTGTTGACGGGGTCGAAGACCGCGTTGTCAGGGGCTGTCAGCGCGCCCCCGTCGACCAGTGGGTAGTGGACCGACGACTTCACCAGGCCACCCCAGGTGCGCGTACCGATGAGCGGTCCGGCCTTCTGCTGGCGGAAGACCCAGGGGAAGTAGTCGCCGCCGGATCCGGCGCGCTCGTTGATGAGCAGCACCTTGGGACCTAGGATCCCCGCGGGCAGGCGGAAAGGCTTGCCGTTCGGGACCTCGTTGGTGATCGCGGCGCGGACGTCGCGCGTCATCAGGTCGACCATGTAGTCGTCGAGCAGACCGCCGCCGTTGTAGCGCTCGTCGATGACCGCCCCGAGCTTGTCCTGCTGGGCGAAGTAGTAGCGGTTGAAGCTGGTGACGCCGCGGCCGCCCGTGTTCGGCACCCAGACGTAGGCGAGCTTGCCGTCGGAGAGCTCGTCGACCCTGCGGCGGTTGTCCTCCACCCAGGCGCGGCGGCGAAGCTCCGACTCGCTGGGGATCGGCTCGACCGTCACGGTTCTCGCCCCGGTCATGCTCGGTGAGCTGTTGACGTGCAGGACCGTCTGACGGCCAGCTGTTCCATCCAGATGGCGGAACGGGTCCTCGTCGTCGGTCAGCTCGATGCCGTCGACGGCCAGAATGTAGTCCCCCTCGGAGACGTCGAGACCCGGTCGGTCGAGCGGCGCGTCGACGGTCGGGTTCCAGCTCTCGAAGGTGTAGATGCGCTCGATCCTCCAGCGGCCGGAGTCGGCCAACAGATCGGCGCCGAGCAGGCCTACGTTCGCCTCCTCGACCTCCGGATAGTCGCCGCCGAAGACGAAGCTGTGCCCGACCGAGAGCTCGCCGTTCACCTGGTCGAGGATGTAGGTGAGATCGGTGCGGTGGCGCACCCAGTCGACGAGCGGCGCGTACTGGGCGTAGACCCGGTCCCAGTCGCGGCCATGATGGTCGGGGTCGTAGAAGAAGTCCCGCTGGTAGTGCCAGGCCTCGTCGAAGATCTGTCGCCACTCGGTCCGGCGATCGAGCTGCATGCGCAGCGACAGATCGAGAGCGCCGTCGCCGGGCCCGGGCGCGCCGCCGGTGCCGACGACGGCCCACGCGGTCGGCGCGGTGCGATAGAGCATCTTCTCGCCGTCGTTCGAGATCGACACCCGCGAGGCGCCCTCGACGAAGACCTCCGACTCGCGCTCCTCGAGGGTGAACTTGTGGATGGTGAGCCCGCGGCCTCCACCGGACTCGCCGATGAAGACGCTTCCTGCGGGACCCGCCCAGGCGGCCCGGTAGGTGGAGACGGGCATCGGCAGAGCGAGAGTGCGGCGCTCGATGCCGTCGAGATCGATGCGGACGGTGACGCCCTCCTCGGCCTCCTCGTCGTCCCCTGCGTCCTCGTCCCCTGCGCCCTCGTCCTCGGCCGCCTTCTTCCCCTTCTTCCTGCCCTCCTTCTTCGGCTCGGCCTCGTCCGCGTCGCCATCGCTCTCGTCGGACTCCGTCTCGACCTCTTCCTCGTCGCTTTCGGGCGCGAAGGGCGTCGGCTCGTCGGCCGACAGCACCGCCGCGTAGGCGGCGTAGGTGGGGTCGGGCGCCTGCATCACGCTGGTGTTGGCCCAGCCCGAGAGCAGCGCCAGGTCGGTCGAGGCGAGGAAGTAGAGGTACTTGCCGTCGCGGTCCCAGGCGGGAGAGGCGGCGTCCGCCATCGGGTCGGACAGGGCGGTCGCCTCGCCGGTCTCGAGCGACCAGACGACGATGCGGCGGAAGTTGTTGGGGAAGGTCCTGGCATAGGCCAGCCACTTCGAGTCGGGCGACCAGACGAGGCCCATGCCGCCGCGCTCGAGGTTGACGCCGCCGATGTCGGCGGTGGTGAGCTCGCCGGTCTCGACGTCGATCAGGCGCACCCGCACGTCGTCGTCGACGAAGGCGATGTACCTCCCGTCCGGCGACCAGGTGGTCTCCCAGACCATCACCGACTCGCCCAGCGACAGCCGCCGCGGCTCGGAGAGGCCGTCCTGCTCGCCGATCAGGAGCTCGTAGCCCTGACCCGTGTCCGAGACCCAGGCGATCTCGCCGCCGTCGGGCGACCAGACCGGAGCGCGATCGGCAGCGCCCGAGCTGCGCGTCAGGTTTCGGGCGTCGCCCTTGTCGACGGGCACGGTGAAGATCTCACCACGCGCCTCGAAGACGGCGCGCTTGCCGGTGGGCGAGACCGCCGAGGTACGGACGCTGTCTCCGACGTCGACCCAGGAGGTGCGAGCCCAGGGAAAGTCCCCCCGCACCGTGATGTCGAGCTTCGTCGCGCCGCCGGTCGCCGCGTCGACCAGATGGATCCAGCCCTCGCGCTCGATGGCGAGTGTCCCGTCGTGGCCGGCGAGGTGCTTGACGTCGATGTCGCTGAAGTCGGTGAGCTGGGCGAGCTCGCCGGTGCTCGGCGTCCAGGTCCAGACGTTCATCGTCCAGTCGCGGTCCGAGAGGAAGTAGACGGTATCGCCCATCCAGAGGGGCTGAACGTCGATGGTCAGCTCGTTGGGCAGGTGCAGCTCCGAGAGGTCGCCCAGGTCGAGGAGAGTGAGCGAGGAGTTCTGCCCGCCCCGGTAGTGGCGCCACTCGGTCTCCCAGCGCGAGACCCGATCGACGATCATCCGGGATCCGTCGGAGGCGTACGAGCCGTCGTTGGCCCATGGCGAAGGGATCATCTGCGACGGCCCGCCGTCGGCGGGCACCGTCCAGAGGCGGTTGAAACCGCTCGGCGCCGTGTCGCGGGAGGATGTATAGAGAACCCGTGAGCCGTCGGGAGACCAGCCGCGGACCGTGGCGCCCGACGGGTGCCAGGTGAGTCTCTCGGGATTCCCTCCGTCGATGCCCACGGTGTAGACCGCCGGCGTCCCGGCGCGGTTCGAGGTGAAGGCGATCGCCGAGCCGTCGGGCGAGAAGTGCGGATCGCTCTCGACCGCCGGCGTTGCCGTCAGCCGTCGCGCCTCACCTCCCTGGCGGGCGACGATCCAGATGTCGCCGGCATGCGCGAACGCGACGTGCTCGGCCGAGAGGGTCGGCTGGCGCAGCAGTCGGCTGGGTTCCTCCGCGGCGAGGGGTGCCGCGAGAAGGGCCAGGATGAGGATCGGCAGGAGGGGTCGGCTCGGCATCGGAAACTCCCGTAGCGGTTGGAAGACGCGAGTGTACATGCCCCGGACTGAAGCGGCTGGGCTCCCCTCGAACGGAGGGCATTGCGTGCCGGCGTAGGCCCCAGCGAACGATTCCGAGCTACCATTCCCCCCGATGACTCCCGACGATGCCGAGCGGACGGCCCTCCGCCTGCTGCGCGAGCACGGTCTCGACGGCTGGAGCTTCACCTTCGACCGCGCCCTGCGCCGCGTCGGCGCCTGTTTCTACCGCGAACGGAGGATCAGCCTGTCGCGCGTCTTCGTCGAGATGAACGACGATCCGGTCGTGCTCGACACGATCCGTCACGAGGTCGCCCATGCGCTCGCCTGGGAGCGCGATCGCGCTGTCGGTCACGGACCAGCCTGGCGGCGGTGGTGCGGGGTCACCGGCGCCGAGCCGCGGCGGTGCTACGAGACGGAAGAGGTGACCATGCCGGCGGCACGCTACCGCTGCACGGTGCTGGCGAGCGAGGTCGCCTGGTCGACCGGCTCGGGGGCCAACCTGCGCGCGGGAGTGGCCCGTACGCGGCTGCGCGAGGGAGAGGTCTTCGAGCGGCATCGGATGAGTCCGAGACTGCGCGCCGCGATTCGCATCGGAATGGTCTCGGTCCTCGATACGAGGACCGGGCGGGTCGTTCGGGAGTCGTAGGCGCTGGTGGAAGCGGTGTTGCCTGGCGCGGCCGGCACCCTTGTCGGCCGATGCGTGCACTGCTACGCCTCTGAAGCGGCCGGCGTCCCTGCCGGCCGTTCGGTCCAGTAGGGGACGCCGGCCGGCAGGGACCCGGCCGCTTCAGACGAGGCTCAGGGGCGGCGCATAGGATAGAGGCATGACGGATTGGCCCAGAGTCGGAGTGATCGGCGCCGGAGCGGTGGGCTCCTACTTCGGCGGCATGCTGGCGCGCGCCGGTGCCCCGGTGACCTTCTTCGGTCGGCCGGGGGCAGACAACCCGCATGTCGCGCAGCTCCGGCGTCGCGGAGTCGAGATCGACGGCGTCACGGTCCAGGAGACCTTTCCGGCCCGGGTCGAGGAGACGGGGCCTGTTCTCGGCGAGGCCGAGCTGGTGCTCTTCACCGTCAAATCGATGGACACGGAGACGGCCGGGAGGGGCATCCGCGACCACCTGGCGCCCGACGCGGTCGTCGTCAGCCTCCAGAACGGGATCGACAACGTCGAGGCCCTGGCCGAGCTCGGCATCGACGCGCTGCCGACCGTGGTCTACGTGGCCGCCGCGATCGAGCGGCCCGGCGCCGTGCGCCATCGTGGCCGGGGCGATCTGGTGATCGGTGACGCGACCGGCGATCCCGAGCGGCGGGCGGCGGCGGAGAGGGTCTCCGCCTGGTTCGAGGCCGCCGACGTCCCCTGTCCCGTCTCGGACGACATCCGCCGCGACCAGTGGATGAAGCTGACGCTCAACTCGATGACCAACGCGACGAGCGCTCTGACGGGAGCGAGCTATCGCCGGGTGGCCGATTTCGAGCCGACCTGGGGGCTGGCGCTGGCCGTCGCCCGGGAGGCGATGGACGTCGCGGCGGCGGAGGGGACGCGGCTCGAGCTCGACGAGATCGTGGAGCTGGCGAGGTCGATCGTCGACAAGATCGGCGAGGCCACGTCGTCGACACAGCAGGACATCGCGGCCGGACGGCGGACCGAGATCGAGGCGTTGAACGGAGCGATCGCCAGGCGCGGCGCCGAGCTCGGCATCGCGACGCCGACCAACGACGCACTGCGGGCGCTGGTGAAGCTCCGGGAGCAACTGCCCGACTGAGGACGATCCGCCCTTTGGCTGGGGCCGGAGCGATCGCCGAGCCGCTCTGTCCTCCCGACCGGAGCGACCTTCCCGCGTCCTTGTCATCTCGACCGGAGCGACCTTTCCGCGTCCTTGTCATCTCGACCGGAGCGACCTTCAGGTCGCGGAGCGGAGAGATCCCTCGGCGATGTGACGGACGGGTGGATCGTTGTTTCATCGCGGGATCCCTCGACTTCGCTCGGGATGACAAGGCGGTCCAGCCTTGGCCCCGGGTCGTGGTGGGGAGAGATCCCTCGGCTCCGCTCGACTTCGCTCGTCTGCGACTCCCCCGCGTTCTTGTCATCTCGACCGGAGCGGTCGGAGACCGCGGAGTGGAGAGATCCCTCGAAGAAGCGACGTATTGGCAACTTGTCAGTTCATCGCGGGATCCCTCGACTTGCTCGCTTCGCTCGTCCGCGCTCGGGATGACAGTCGTTGTCGACAGCTCGCTGGAGCGAGCTGGCTGGCTAGTAGTGCCTCTGGAGGCTCAGTTGGAGGTAGTCGTCGGTGCGTAGGGCCGCCAGCGGGTCGAGGGGGCGTTGGCCGGAGAAGCCGCGGAACTCGAGCTCGACGACCCAGCTCGATCCGATACGGCGACTGGCCTCGAGCAGGTAGAGCCTCGCCTGGTTGTCGAGGTCGTAGATGACGCCGCCGAGAATCTCGGACGACTGCGTGTCGTTGAAGGCGATACGAGTGCCGGCGAAGACGTCGTTCTGGAACGGCGAGGTGGCGAGTGCGCCGCGCTCGTCCCAGAGATGCTCGCCGACAGCGCCGACGTCGATGGCACCGAAGGCCGACCAGAAGGTGTACTCGAAGCCGTAGGTGGCGGCTGTGTAGTCGGCGCGAGGCGATTCGACACCCCCGGTCTTCAGGCCGAAGCCGGTGCGGTGAATGGCTTCGGTCTTGAGCAGCCACGAGCCGAGTGTCATCTGGGCGTCGAGGCCGGTCTGGTCGATGAGCGGGTAGTAGGGGAGCAGCGAGGCCGGCATGGTCGGGGAGTCGGGCAGCAGCAGGGGCTCCCTCGAGGTCCCCGAGAAGTGACTGAGTCCGATGTCGAAGGCACCGACGGCGTGCGACCAGCGGACCGACCAGTCGGTGTGCCACTCCTCGGCCACCGACTCGTAGACGGGGTTGTCGGTATCGATCGGCAGGCCCGGGCGCAGTCGCCCCTCGACGCCCGGGAAGGTGCGCTCGCGGAAGGCCGGGAGCACGAAGAGATCGACGATGCCCCAGGCGTTGATCGAGGTCAGCCGCACCATCGGCTGGCCCAGCTTGTCCTCGCCGTCGGGGTTCTCGACCAGATCGGTCTGGTTGACGATGTCGACGAGGTGCTGCGACTCGGTCACGCCCCAGAAGACGCGATCGATCCCGAGCGTCAGCTCCCAGGAGCGCTCGGCGTGGACGTAGGAGAGCTCGCGGATATCGAAGTGGGTGCGTTCGGTGTCGACGCTGTCGAGGCGCAGGAACGGCTCGAAGGTCAGCGATCGGTCGCCTCCCTTCCACTCACGGTAGATCTCCGGGTCGAGAACGAGAGACGTGCCGTGTCCGGTCTCCTGTGTGTCGAGTTGCGGCGACTCGAGAAAGCCTCTCACCTCGACGGCGACATGGCCCGAGAGCCGGACATCGTCGAGCCAGGAGCCGGCGAGATCGAACGAGGCGTCGCCCGGTCCGGCGTCGTCGGCCGAGGCCCAGGCCGGGAGGAGCGGGGTGACGGCGAAGAGGAGCAGGACGAGCGCGAGGCCTCGCCGTTTGGCCTTTCGAGCCGAGAGCTTTCCCCCCGCGTCAGCTCGACCGGAGCGAGCGGGAGCGGGCGCAGTGGAGAGAGCCCACTTCTTCGCGGCATCTCTCCGCTCCGGTTCGCTTCGCTCACCTTCGGTCGAGATGACAACGGGGAGGGCTTCAACAGTGGAACCCTTCGAGAGGATCATCGCAGCTTCCTCCGTTGTCGCTCAGCGCGTGCGCGCCAATACCGCCCGGTTGAAGTCGCCCTCCTCGAGACCGACCTGGAACTGGTAGCGCTCCCAGTGGAGCTCGGTCGACTTGCCGGTCTGGTGGTTGACCATCCGCATGTAGTCGGGGCGCCAGTACTTGTCGAGGTACTGGCGGTAGCCCTCGTAGGTCAGGGTCTTCAGCAGCGAGTCCTTACGGTCGTAGAAGTCGACCCTGAAGTTGCGGAGCTCCTCCTGGTCGATCCAGGCGACCTGTCGCGTGTACCCGGAGCGCGGGTCGACCGGGTACTGCTCGATGACGTACATCGGTCGCCCGTCGAGCTCGTCCTCGCGAACGAACCGGTAGGTGTACTCCTCGACCTCCTGAGAGGAGATGTCCTCGTAGGCGAACTCCGAGCCGACGAAGGGGCCCGACTTGTTCGACGACGAGATCCGCTTCACCCGCTTGAGTGCCGGTAGGTAGAGCCACTGGTCGTCATCGCCCGTCTTGTGGCTGAAGGTGAGAAGGGCTGTGCCCTCGATGTCGGCCGGGGCGTCGAAGACGATGAGTCCCTTGTCCCCGTCGTCTTCCTGCTCGAGAGTCTTCGAGCGCAGCGTGCGCTCCGACGTCTCGCCATGGCGGTTCCTGAGCGTCATCCGGAGCTCGGCTTCGAAGTCGTGGAAGCCGAGATCGCGGGCGTCGCGTTCGACGGCGATCTCGAGGCCACGGGCCTCAGGGCCGACTGTGTTGTCGTTGGCGGTCGCGCCACCGGCCAGGGCCAGGGCGACGAGGATGGCGATTGCGAATATCTTGTTCATACTTCGGCTCCTTGGGTTTCTCGGGTTCAGCCGGCCGACCGTGCCCTCCGTGCGAGGGGCGCCGGCCGTGTCGTCGGGTGTGGAGTCAGTCGCGGCGAACGTAAACGGGTTGGGGCTCGAGGTTGCCCGCCGGGATGCGGGCCCGCTTCGGGCGATCGATGAGCATCAGCAGCTGCGGCAGCAGGAAGAAGTCGGCGACCAGAGCGAACAGGATCGTCAGCGCCGCCAGCAGTCCCATATCGGCGTTCTGCTTGAACGTCGACTGGGCGAGGACGAGGAAGCCGGCCACCAGGACGGTCGAGGTCACCGCCAGCGCACGGCCTACGGTCGAGAAGGCGTACCGAACCGCATCGGGCGCGTCGAGGTTCTTCTCGCGCCGGCCGCGGAGGTACTTCGACAGGAAGTGGACCGTGTCGTCGACCACGATCCCCATGGTCATCGCGGCGACCACCGAGACCGAGAAGCCGACCTGCCCGACCATCATCGCCCAGGCGCCGAAGGCCATCAGGGCCGGCATCAGGTTGGGCACGAGAGAGACGAGGCCCATCCGGACGTCGCGCAGGCTCACCACCAGCACCCCGGAGATGAGCAGGAACGCCAGTAGCGTGCCGAGGATCATCGATTCGAGGTTGCGCAGGGTGATGCGCGAGAACATCACCGCCGGGCCGGTGGCCTTGGCGTTCATGCCGTAGGGGCCGTTGTACTTGAGCCAGTCCTCGGCCCGGCCGGCCAGGGCCAGGAAGTCATCGGTCTGCATGTCGCCGACCGTGACGACCAGCCGCGTCGAGCTCTTGTCGACGTTGATCTGGTTGTTGAGGTCGAGCCCGTAGGGCAGCGACATCTCGTAGAGCAGCAGGTACTGCGCCGCCAGCTCGCGGTTGTCGGGAATCCGATACCAGGCGGGGTCCTCTCCGTGCAGGTTCATGTTGAGGCGGCGCATGGTGTCGGTCAGCGTCGAGACCTGGACGACGCCCTCCTGCTGGCGCAGCCAGCCGGCGAACTCGTCGAGCTTCGACAGGTAGGCGGGGTCCGAGATGCCACCCGGCTCTCCTGCCTCGATCGACATCTGGAAGCTGTAGATACCGGTCAGGTTGTCCATGGTGTACTCGGTGTCGGGCCTGAACGGGATCGAGTGGTCGAAGTACTCGACCCACTTGTCCGAGGCTCGGTTGGTCGGCACGGCGACCGCCAGGACCAGCACCAGGCCCGCCGTCACCCACAACAGAGGCTTGCGGCGCGCGACGACGAAGTCACCCAGGCGCTCGAAGACACCGATCCGACCGGGGCCGGTCGCAGCGTGTCTGTGGCGTGTGCGGACCGGCAGGATGGCCATCGTCGCCGGCAGCAGGGTCACCGAGAGCACGAAGGCCAGGCTCACACCGGCCGCGGTGATGTTCCCGAGGCGGTTGAGCGGCGGCGAGTCGGAGAAGTTCATCGACAGGAAGCCGACGACGGTCGTCAGGCTGGTGAGCATCACGGGGACGAAGTTGACCCGCAGACTCTCGACGATGGCGTCGTACTTCTCGCGACCGCGCCGGAGCTCACCCTGCATGGTGACCAGCAGGTGGATCGAGTCGGCGATCGCCATCGTCAGGATCATCGTCGGGGCCTGGAGTCCGATCGGGGAGAGCAGCAGCTTCGAACCGCCGAAGACGAGTGCGAACCATCCGGCGACGCCCATCGCGGCGGCCGAGGACATCGCGATCACGGCGAGCGTCGAGAGGGTCCCGGCGAGCGAGCGGACCAGCAGCGTGATCGCCACGACCAGCACCAGGAACATGAGCGGGATGATGGTCGTGACATCGCGCATGCCGGCTTCGACGAAGGTGTGGTTGAGCATCGACAGGCCGGTGAGCCTCACCTCGAGGCCGGGATGCGTCGTTTCGAGCCGCTCGGCTGCCTCTCTGGCATGGGCGACCGCCGCCGGGAGCTCGGCCTGGCTTTCACCCGGAAGCTGCAGGGTGACGTTGACGCCGGTGACTCTCGAGTCGTGCGAGACGAGGCGGTCGAGCAGCTCCGGACGTCCGAGGGCGATCTCGCGCACCCGCTCGAGCTCGTCGGCCGAGTAGGAGGCGGCACCGAAGGCGAGATCCTCGACGATCAGGTCGTCCTCGACGCCCTCAGAGTGCTGGAAGTTGGTCACCGAGTCGACGCGGATCGAGTAGGGGATCTGCCACGCCTCCTCGGTCAGCTCTTCGACGGCGGCGAGGGTCTCGGCGGTGAAGACGTCGCCACCTTCGGGCGTGACGACGAAGAGGATGTTGTCGTTCTTGGTGTAGATGTTCTGCACCGCCTCGAACGCGGCGAGATCCGGATTGTCGGCGCTGAAGAAGACGCGATAGTTGGACGACAAACCCAGGTTGGTGGCGCCGGCGGCCAGGGCGACGACCGCCAGGATGCTGGCCAGTACGACCGACCAGCGGTTTCTGGTCAGCCAGTGGCCGTAGCGGACGATGCGCTGTTCGAATGGTGTGTGCTCGGAGTTCATCGGAGTGTCTCCCTCTGTTTGGCCTCTGTCGGTTCACTGTTCGACGATCCGGTAACCTTCATACCGGTCGGTATGTCTTTGGGCATTCGATCGGAGGGCTCGGTCTGCATGACGTTCTCAGGCCTCGGCGGCCTCGAGCGGTCGTAGCGAGTCGAAGAACGACCCGAGACCGGCGATCGCCTTCTCGAACACCTCGCGGCTCTGGGCGTTCTTGGCCAGGCCGATGCTGCCTTCGATCGAGGCCAGGATGAAGGTCGCGACCTGGTCGGCGTCGACGTTGTCGCGAACCTTGCCGTGTGCCTGGCCCTGGCGCAGAGCCGAGGCTATGCCGCGCTGCCAGGTGTCGAAGAGCTTCTGGATGCGCGTACGAAACCCCTCGTCGATCGGCGACATCTCCTGCGCCAGATTGTTTATCGGGCAACCGCAGACGGCCATGTTCTCGCTCTGGAGCTCACCCTGTTCCCGCAGGACCTGGAGGATCGCGGTGAGAGGGTCGTCGGTCTCGGCCAGCGCGGTGAACCAGATCGCCGCCACCCAGGGCTTGATGACCTCCTCGACCACCGCGTAGCCGAGCTCGGTCTTGTTGCGGAAGTGGTGATAGAGCGCCCCCTTGGTGACCCCGGTGTCCTTCAGGATGCGATCGAGACTGGTCCCCTGGAACCCATGCATGTGGATCTCGTCGAACGCCGCCTGGAGCAGAATCTGGCGGGTCCGGTCGGGATCTCTCTGATGGGCGGCGAGGGCGTTCATGGTCGCATCTCCGGTTCGGGTCTCTTTACGTACCGACTAGTATGTAGGTTTCATCGGATTTGTCAAGAGGCATCCCAGGCACCCGTTCCAGGCACCCGTTCCCAGGGCACCCGTTCCCGGCTACCCGAGCAGCCCAGGGCAACGCCCAGAGCCGCGCAGACCTCGGCCATCTTGGTCTCGCTCAGACTGCCCACGAAGTGGCCGAGATCGCTCTGTCTGACCCGTCTGGACGCGGTCGAGGTCCGCTGCCGAAACGCGTTCCAAGCCCTCGTCCTCGCCGAGGCTCACCTCTCCCGGGACCCCGCGAATCACCGACGTGACCGGAGCGACCGTCATGGTGTCGAGTAGGCCGATGACCTGTTGGCGGGTGAGCACGAGGACCGGTCGGCGCTTGTCGGCGGCCTGAACGGTGTACAGCCAGGTCTCTCCTCTGTTCACCCCTTCGGCCACACACCCTGGTCCGCCCAGCCCTCGAGCTCGTCGTCGAGCGCCGCCAAGAGCCGCTCATCCAGCATGACCTGTACGGCTTTCATGTGGATAGCTTATCGACATGATTCATCCACATGATCTGGGGTGTCCCGCCGCATCCGGCGACCGTCGTCGGAGGCGTCGATCCGGTGCGCCTCGAGCCTGCCCTCCCACAGTGGAGTCCTTCTGCCCCGCCTCTCCCACTCGCGCGAGCAGAGTGCCCTCCACCGGATGACGTAGATCTCGATCGAACCGGCTGAAGAAGGGCCCAGGAGCAGCTCGACCCTGTCGGGACGGAAGCGGTGTGCGTGAAGCCGTGTCCCGGTGATGGTTGAGAGGGCGCGGAGGAAATCCGTGCAGTGCCGCCGGAAGACGTGGTGGCCGAAGGCAGGTCTGGACTTCCAGGTGCGAAGGACGACGGCAACCGTCACGCCAGCCTCTCCCGTTCGCGTCCCCATGCTCCTGAGGACGGAAGGCGCCGGCGGTGTCGCTCACCCCGGGAGGATCGATCAGCGACGGGCCGGCTCGTCCGCATCCGGCAGCTTCTGCTCGTGCGGGTAGCACCAGCGCCAGGTCTCACCCGGCTGGTACGACTGGATGATCGGATGGCCCGTGTCCGCCGCGTGCTTCGAAGCGTGCTTGTTCTTCGAGTTGTCGCAGCAGCCGACGTGCCCACAGGTCAGACAGAGACGGAGGTTGACCCAGGTATCGCCCATCTCGACACAGGTCGGGCAGCTGTCGGGAGAGCTCGGCTCGACCGGCTTGAGGGAGTCCATGTGGCTGCATTTCTTCCTGGCAAAGAGGCGAGATAGCATGGTGGCAGGCTATCAGCACAGAAAGTCTCCGACCTGTCGCTCTCGGTGGGCCGGGGACGACGAGGAGGGAAGTGAACCACTCCCCAGAGCATCCTGGACGTCTCGAGGATCAGCTCGCCAAGCTCGGACGCTACGAAGCGCTGCTCGAGCTCACGGCGGCGATCAACGCTTCGGCCGACATCTTCGAGAGTGCCCAGCTCCTGGCGCGCCGCCTCAAGTACGTCGCCGACGTCTTCGCCTGGCGCTACATCAGCGTTCACGAAGACGCCGGCGCTACCGAAGGGGAGGGTGCAAGTGCCATGATCATCGACGGCTTCCGGGGTCGCGCGCAGGTTCTCGAGGCGGCGACCACCTCTCTCTCCGATCTCGAGACGGCCCTCTGGGACGACCCGAGGGCCCGGGTGCTCTGCGAAGGGCCCGAAGACCCGTTGCTGGCGAGCCTTCCCGATCATTTCCGGCGCGCGGACGTTTCGCAGATCTACGCTCATCCGCTGGTGGGCTCGGCGGATGACCGGGCGCTCTTTCTGCTCTGCAAGCGGCGCGAGCCGTTCAACGAGCTCGACCTCAAGCTCATCGCCCTGGCCGGTCCGTTCTTTCATCGCCGGGTGCACATGCTGCGGGCGCGGCAGGCGCTGCGCCGTCTCGAGATGGCGTACCTCGAGCAGGAAATGACGCTGCGCCAGAGCGAGAAGCTGGCCACGCTCGGACGGCTGTCCGCCGGCATGGCCCACGAGCTCAACAATCCGGCCTCGGCGGCGAGACGGAGCGGCGAGCAGCTACGCGAGGTCATCGACGAGATGCGGGCGGCACAGTTCCGGCTCGGGCGAATGCGGCTGACGTCCGAGCGCATGGAGGAGATACGGGAGCTCGAGAGGGAGGCCTGTGCTCGTGCCACCGAGCCCGAGGCGCTCGATCCGCTGGCGCGTTCGGATCGCGAGCAGGAGCTCGAGGACTGGCTCGATGGCATCGACGTCGAGGATCCGTGGGAGGTCGCGTCGCGGCTCGTCTCCATGGGCCACGGCGTTGCCTCGCTGCGTGGGCTCGCAGAGCGCTTCGAGGCCGACCAGCTCGAGGTTGTCCTGAGCTCACTGAGCAGTCACTACACGGTTCATCGACTGCTCGAGGAGATCGGTCAGGGGACGGGGCGGATCACCGGGATCGTTCGCGCCCTCAAGTCCTACTCCTACCTCGATCAGGCCGAGATCCAGGCTGTCGACGTGCGGCAGGGGCTGGACGACACGCTGGTCATGCTACGCGCCAGACTGAAGGGAGGCGTCGCGGTCGACCGCGACTACGCCGGGGAGGTGCCGTCGATCGAAGCGTTCGGCGGCGAGCTCAACCAGGTGTGGACCAACCTCATCGACAATGCGGTCACGGCGATGGGGGGCCGGGGGAGCCTCGTCCTGCGCGTTCGTGCGCCAGGCGACCACGTCGTGGTCGAGGTCGTCGACGACGGGCCGGGGATTCCAGTGGAGGTCCAGCCGAGGGTTTTCGATCCCTTCTTCACCACCAAGCCACCGGGTGAGGGCACCGGGCTGGGGCTGAGCATCAGCCACAACATCGTCGTCGAGAAGCACGGCGGCGAGCTGACGGTCGACTCGCGACCGGGCGAGACGCGCTTTGCTGCTAAGCTCCCGCTCACCTTGAAGAGGCGACAGGACGATGCGCGGGGCGAGGCCGAATCGGCCTCGGCGACAGCGGACCCGAGCCCGGAGACGCCGGGCGAACGGGCGGAATAGGACATCCGAGAAGGAGCGTCGGGATTGGGCAAGCCGATCATTCTCACCGTCGACGACGAGGAGCAGGTGCGCAACGCCGTCGAGCGCGACCTGCGCCGCCAGTACCGTCGTGAGTTCCGGGTCATCAAGACCTCTTCGGGCGACGAGGCGCTCGACACGGTGCGGCAGCTAAGGGACCGCAACGACGTCGTGGCGCTCTTCCTGGCCGATCAGAGGATGCCCGGGATGGGGGGGACGGAGTTCCTGGCCGAGGCCAAGGAGGTCTTTCCGGAGGCCCGCAAAGTGCTCCTCACCGCCTACGCCGACACCGAGGCCGCGATCCGGGCCATCAACGAGGTGGGCGTCGACCACTACCTGATGAAGCCCTGGGATCCGCCGGAGGAGAAGCTCTACCCGGTACTGGACGATCTGCTCTCGGATTGGCAGGCGACGGCGTCGCTGCCGTACGACGGAATCCGTGTCGCCGGCACCCTCTGGTCGCCGAGCTCGCACAGGGTGAAGGACTTCCTGTCGCGTAGCCAGATCCCCTACCAGTGGGCCGATATCGAACAGGACGAAACGGCGCGCCATCAGGTCGACGCCGCCCACTTCGCAGCCGAGCCGAATGGAAACGGCACGGGGCGTCGGCTTCCCGTGGTCTTCTTCCCCGACGGTACCTCGATGATCGATCCGAGCCTGGCCGATCTGGCCGAGAAGGTCGGGCAGCGAACCCGCGCCAGCACCGCGTCCTACGATCTGCTGGTCGTCGGAGCCGGACCGGCGGGGCTCGCCGCGGCCGTCTACGGAGCGTCCGAGGGGCTACATACCCTCCTGGTCGATATGGAGACGACCGGCGGCCAGGCGGGGACGAGCTCGCGAATCGAGAACTATCTGGGCTTCCCCAAGGGCTTGAGCGGGGCCGACCTGGCCCGCCGCGCAACCGCTCAGGCGAGGCGCCTCGGCGCCGAGATCCTGACGGCAAAGGAGGTCACGGACATCCGGGTGGAGGAGAACTACCGCATCGCCACCTGCTCCGATGGCACCGAGGTCTCGTGCAAGGCCCTCATTCTGGCGACCGGAGTCGCGGTCAGGCGACTCGATCTGCCGGGTATCGAGGCGCTGACCGGCGCGGGTGTCTACTACGGCGCCGCGCTTTCGGAGGCGGCCTCCTACCGCGACCGGCACGTCTTCGTTATCGGCGGCGCCAACTCGGCCGGCCAGGGGGCCATCTTCCTCGCCGGCTACGCCAGCAAGGTGACGATGCTGGTCCGCAGCTCGCTCGCCAAGAGCATGTCGCAGTACCTGATCGATCAGATCGAGGCGACGCCCAACATCGAGGTCATCCTCGGCACCGAGGTGGAGCAGGTCGAGGGTCGCGAGTACCTGGAGTCGATCACCTACCGGAACAGCGACACCGGCGAGAGTCGTACGGAGGAGACTCCGGCCGTCTTCATCTTCATCGGCGCACAGCCCCACACCGATCTCGTCCGGGGAGTGGTCGAGCTGAGTGAGGCGGGGTTCGTGCTGACAGGCCCCGATCTCGTCAGGAATCACATGCGCCCGGCCGGCTGGGCGCTCGATCGCTATCCGTATCTGATGGAGACCAGTGTGCCGGGTATCTTCGCCGCCGGCGACGTTCGGCACGGGGTGATCCGGCGGGTGGCGTCGGCGGTTGGCCAGGGATCGGCAGTGGTCAGTTTCGTCCACCAGTACCTCAAGACGGTATGAGAGGAGAGCTTCCGTGAAGCGCGATGCACTGGTCCACTACGACGAGGCCTCGCCGGACGTGCGGGCCGTCTATGACGAGATCCGGACCACCATGGGGACGCCCGACGTTCTCAACACCTTCAAGGCTCTGGGACACAACGCGAGTGTTCTGGGAGCGGTGTGGGGGATGGTGCGAGGGACGATTGCGGAAGGCGAGATCCCGGCGCTCCTCAAGCAGCTCATCCTGTTCAAGATCTCGGTGGTCGCCGGCAACGAGTACTGCACCTCTCTTCACGGCCACGACGCGCTCAACCTCGACTCGACCCTCACCTACGACGATCTGACGGCACTGACGAGTGGCACCTGCCCCAAGCTGCCCGCGGCCTTCCAGGTCGCAATCGAGGTGGTCTCGCGCGTCGCACTGTCGCCCAAGAGCGTCGCCGACGAGGACTTCGACTTCGAGGAGCAACTGCGGGACGAGGGCTTCTCAGAAAGCGAGATCGACGAGCTGCTGGCGCAGGGACTGCTCGGAGTGATGCTCAATACGCTGACCGACGCCTACGATATTCCGGTCGAGCGGCCGTTCCCGGACGAGACGGTGGAAGCAGGGACCGGCTGACGGTCCGCGTGTGACTGAAGCGGCCGGTCTCCGTGCCGGCCGTTTGCCCATCGGTCGCCGTCGGCCGGCAGAGACGCCGGCCGCTTCAGCCTGTGGGCTGTTCGGAAGTGGCCGGTCTCCGTGCCGGCCGTCTTCCAGCGATCGCCGTCGGCCGGCAGAGACGCCGGCCGCTTCAGTCTGCGGGCTGTTCTGAAGCGGCCGGTCTCCGTGCCGGCCGTTTTCCATCGATCGCCGTCGGCCGGCAGAGACGCCGGCCGCTTCAGCCTGTGGGCTGTTCGGAAGCGGCCGGCCACCGTGCCCGCCGTTTGCCCATCGGTCACCGTCGGCCGCAGAGACGCCGGCTGCTTCAGCCTGTGGGCTGTTCTGAAGCGGCCGGCCACCGTGCCCGCCGTTTGCCCATCGGTCACCGTCGGCCGGCAGAGACGCCGGCCGCTTCAGTCTGCGGGTTGTTCTGAAGCGGCCGGTCTCCGTGCCGGCCGTTTTCCATCGATCGCCGTCGGCCGGCAGAGACGCCGGCCGCTTCAGCCTGTGGGCTGTTCTGAAGCGGCCGGTCTCCGTGCCGGCCGTTTGCCCAGCGATCGCCGTCGGCCGGCAGAGGCACCGCCCTGCTTCAGTCTCTGGGAGGAATGCGCCGGAAGGGCGCGGCGACGAACCAGGGGAGGCTCTGACCCTCGGCGTCGGGCTGATGGTCGAGCCCCAGTCGCATCCCCTGGTGTCCCTCGTCGGGCTGGTCGCGATAGGTGCCGAAGAGGCGGTCCCACCATGGGACGTTGAACCCGTAGTTGCTGTCGTGCTCGTAGCGATGCACCGAATGGTGGACGCGATGCATGTCGGGCGTCACCACCACGAGACGGAGTAGCCGGTCGACAGGGCGCGGGATGTGGGCGTTGCTGTGATTGAACAACGCGGTGCCGTTCAGGATGACTTCGAAGAGCAGCACCGCCAGGGCGGGCGCCCCGAGCGCCAGCACCACCAGGGCCTTGATGCCCAGCGACAGCAGGATCTCGATCGGATGGAACCTCTGGCCGGTGGTGACGTCGACGTCTTCGTCGGTGTGGTGAACCATATGGAGCCGCCACAGCACCTGCACCTTGTGGAAGACCAGGTGCTGGACGTAGATGAGCAGGTCCAGCAGCACGATCGAGCCGACCACCGCCACTGCCGGCGGGACGTCGATCCTGTTGAGCAGACCGACGCCCCGGCTCTCGGCCCACCAGGCGACGCCGACCGCCCCGGCCGGAGCGACCAGCCTGACGACGAAGGCGTTCATGACCGCCACCGCGATGTTGCGGAACCAGCGCTTCGGCTTGCGAGCGGTGAGCTGACGCACCGGCGCCGCGACCTCCCAGACCGCCATCACCAGGAAGATGCCGAGAGAGGCACCGAGTCGAAGGGCCATTTCCATCGAAGGCGTCATGGTGGGCGCTGTTCGTATGTGCGGTCCGGCAGGGCGGACGTGGCGGTCAGCGGCGGAACAGGCTCTCCTGGCGAGGCGTCGAAGCCGGCTCGACGTGGAGGGCGAGACCGGTTCGCACGCCGCACGAGCGGGCCAGATCCTCGAGAGTGCTCCCCGAGTCACCGGCGACGCCACCATCGCCGATGAAGCAGGAGAAGTGCTCTTCATAGAAGCGGCCGATCTGACGTCGGTGCAGCCGATCGGGTCGACCGACCGAGCCGACCACGGCCCCGGCAGGGACCACGATGACGCCGGCGGCACGATAGACGAAGACGTACGCGGCCGGAGTTCTCTCGAGCATCCGGGCACAGCCCTCTCGCAGCTCTTCGAGCTCGTGGTGCTCGGGAGCCCGTTCGCCGGAGACCAGCAGCGTGCGCGCGAGGAAGCCCTTTCGCAGCGAGTAGTCGGGTAGATCGACCTCGAGGGTGCCGATCACTTCGGCCACAGGGTCTTCGACGCAGTCCCTGTCGACGAAGGCCTGGGCGCTCCACCGTAGATCGTGGGAGCGGAAGCGGTCGACCTGCTTGGCCGCCCGGCGAACGAACCGGTCGGTGAACACGCGGGGACTCCTGACGAGCCCCTCGGCGAGACCCGAACAGGTCGCGTCGGCCGCCTCGGCGATCCTCGCCGCGGCCGCGCGGACGAAGCGATGGTCAGCGAGCATCGGGTCAGATGATACCGCGCGGTCCGTTGTGGGCCGGGCCTCTCAGCCGTCCTCGCGCCGGGTGGAGGTTCCTCGCCCGTCGATATCGACCGAGAGGTCAGCGCAGGCAACCCGTGCATCCTTGTCATCTCGACCGGAGGTGAGCGTAGCGAGCCGTAGTGGAGATCCCGCGACGAGGTGGGATCTCTCCACTCAAGCTCGATCATGCTCGCTCCGGTCGAGATGACAAGGGGACGGCCGGGATCACGCTCGCTCCGGTCGAGATGACGAGGCGAAAGGTCAGTTCGGCTCGCTGCGGTCGAGATGAGTAGGGAGCTAGGTCGCACACGTGCCCGGGTCGAGAGGGGCAGGCGTCGCGGCAGGTGCCGCCGGCGGGTTGCGGAAGAAGGGTCTCAACCGACCGGGCAGGCAGCGGCCTTCCGGGCGCCGCGCGCTGAGAGCCTCCGGTTGGGCATGCGGGCGAGAGAGCGCTCGAATACGGCCATGGCTTCATTGCAGTAGCCCATCTCGAGCAGCAGCTCACCGTAGAGCTCGAGGGCCGGCTTGACCAGATCGGGCGGCCCCGATGGGATCCGGGTGTCCTCCTCGAGGTCGGCGGCTCTTCCGAGTAGCTCCACGGCGCGCTCGGACTTGCCCTCGCGGGCCGCTACGAGCGCTTCGAGCTCGAGGCGTAGGATCTCGGTCTCGCCGCCGCCGCTGAGTTCCTCGATGCCCTTGCGAGCCGTCTTCAGGTCACCGCGCCGCGCCGCCGCATAGGCACGGGCGAAGCGCATCTCTTCGCGGCTCGAGTCGGGGAGCTTCGCGTCCCACTCCTCGGACTCCACCAGTCGTCGTGCCCGCCAGACAGGCTCGCTGTTCCAGCGGCCGCCGCCGTTGTCGCGGAGGATCTCGAGTACTTCGTCGGCCCCCTCGAAGTCGCCCTGTTGCAGGAGACCGTAGTGGAGCCACGAGAGAGCGTGGAAGTCCTTCTTCGAATCGGAGAGGCCCTTGCGCTCCACCCAACGCTCGGAGGCGGCCCAGGCGTCGCGATTCGAAGCGACTACACCCTCCCAGTCACCGACCTGCACGTAGATATGTGACGGCATGTGAAGCGCGTGCGAGGCATCCGGCGCCACGGTGCTGTAGATGTTCGCGGCCTCGAGGGCCCGCGCCGCATGCTCCGGCTCGTCCAACGAGTGAATGAGGTAATGGAGCACCCCCGGATGGCGCGGGTGGCTCTCGAAGAGCACTTCGAGCAGCGCCGCCGACTCGGCGACGCGGCGCTCGTCCTCGGCGCTGCGCTTCCCCCAGCCGGCCGCCAGGCCCTGTAGCGACAGCGCGTAGAAGACCGCGATCTCGGTGTTGTCGGGGAACCGCTCGTGGCCCTCGGCGAGCTTGGTCGAGAAGCCCTGCTGGCCACCGCCGTCGAAGAGCTCACGCGCCGCATCGACCAACAGGCGTTCGACGTCGGTGCCGTAGCGGGCCAGCCGCTCACCGGCGCGGTCGTCGAGACGCTCGAGCGCGGCCAGGCCGGGGCCCGTGGAGGTGGTCCGCCAGATGGGCTGGTAGTACGTCATCGCTTCGCCCCAGTAGGCGAGCGCGAAGCCGGAGTCGGTCTGCTGAGCGCTCCGGAAGAGATCACGTGCCTCCTCGTACCAGAAGCTGTGGAGCGCGGCGAGGCCGTCGAGGAAGTCCCGCTGCGCCTCGGGCTTGCCGGTGTTGTGGAGCGTCACCTTGCCGACGCGATGCCTCGCCGGGGAAGCGTGCGACCCGGTGCAGGCGATCGAGACGAGCGCCAGCACCGCCGGTACGAGCGCTACAGCCCTGCGATGGTGGAGGTTGTGGAATCGTCCTGTCACTCGCATGAGAATACCCGTCGTCGCACGCCTCCCGGCGTCGTTCGGGGCTTCATACGCCTTCGCGCAGCATGAGTTGTCACCGAAGTGTGAAAACCCGCCGCCGCGCGGTGCGGCGGAAACGCTCTAGCCTGCATTCTTCACCAGCCTCCTACTGCGCCGCCGGATCTCCCCGTGTCTCCTGCGTTGCGCTCGGTCGGGCTCCTCGACATATCGCAGCGGATACGCCTGCGGGGCCCTCGTTCGCGCGCCTTGTAGCCACGGGGCATCTCCGGCTTGTCTCCACGGGCGGCTCGCTACGGAGCGTGATGAAGAATGCAGGCTCGCTGGAAGCCCGTCGACGGTCGCGTTTCGTTTCGTCGAAATCCGTCGCAACATATCCCGCCCCCTTCGCGTATGAGGACTGAAAGCACTTCGACCTTGGGGAGGGGTTGGACCGGGATGAGGGGATTCTCCAGGGCTTGCTGTCTTCTGTTACTGCCGCTGGCGCTGGCGTGCGCCGAGCGGCAGCCGCAGGTTGAGTCGCGCGACTTCTCCAACCTGCTGGCCCGGGGTGTCTCCCGGGGACTTCCCGGGATGTGGCTGGCCGTGGGCACGGTCGAGTCGCTGGATTGGTCCGGGGCGGCCGGCTTTTCGGACCTCGCCGGCACCGTCGAGGCCGAGGTCGACGACGCTGTGCACATGGCGTCGATCACCAAGAGCTTCACGGCGGTGGCGACGCTGGCGTTGGTCGACTCCGGTCGCTTGTCGCTCGACGATCGGCTGGTCGACATTGTCGATACCGAGGTCATCGACCGAATCCCCCACGTCGAGGAGGTCACCGTCGCGCAGCTTCTCGACCACTCGAGCGGCATCTACGGGTTCAACAACAACGCCGAGTACCTCCGCACGCTCATCGGACCCGGGGCCGGAGAGGGCCGTGCCTGGACACCCAGGGACCTCGTCGCTCTGGCTCACGAGGGAGTCAACGACCCCTTCGGCGCTCCGGGAGAGGGTCATCGCTACGGCGACACGAACTATGTGCTCCTCGGGATGGTCGTGGAGGCGGTCACCGGGCGCTCGCTCAAGCAGGAAGTGAGCGCGTCACTGCTCGGGCCTCTCGGCATGGGGTCGACCTACTACCGCAGCGACTTCGTCAACGGAAGCGGTCCGGTGTCGACGAACGTCGCCCGCGGCTATTTGAAGCTGTCGCCCAAGTTGATGGGTGTCCTCGACGTGCACGAGAAGTTCCCGCGGGTGCGCGAGGACCTCGCCGAGACGACCGAGGCGGGCGAGACCATCGACGCGGCGGCCTGCCTGGTGACGACGGCCCGGGATCTCCACCGGTTCGGCAGGGCGCTGTTCGGTGGCGAGCTTCTGCAGCCAGACTCCCACGCCTGGCTGATGGCGGTGGCCGACGGCCTCGGAGCGGAGCCGTCGGGAACCGAGAGGGTCCGTGCCCTGCGGGCCTACTCAAAGCCCTACGGGGTACTCGTCGCCGCCGAGGGCGATGGGCCGGGCGGCTCGAACTCGATGCTCGCCTACCACCCGGAGACCGGTGTGGTGGTCGTGGCGCTGACCAACATTCACGGTCTCTTCTTCGAGAACGAGTTCTTCGTCGACGAGGTGGTGGGAGAGATCGTCGCGGTCTATGGCGACGATTGATGCTGCGGCCAAGGTGGTACGGCCGGCAGGGACGCCGGCCGCTTCAGTCCTTGTCATCTCGACCGGAGGTGAGCGTGAGCGAACCGAAGTGGAGAGATCCCGCGACGAGGTGGGATCTCTCCACACAAGCGTCGCTGACGCTCGCTCCGGTCGAGATGACGAGGAACCAGGCCGTCGCTGGCTCACCTCCGGTCGAGATGACGGGAGGGGCCGCAGGGTCAGCGTTCCGGGTCGGGTGGAAACGACAGGTCCGGGTGCTCGGGGACCTCGTAGTCGGGTATCGGCTCCTCGGCCAGACGCTGCCGGAGGTGCTCGATCGCCGCTTCGAGCTGGGCATCGCGACCGTTGAAGGTTTCGTGCGGCAGGTTGTCGATGACGATGTCGGGCTCGACGCCCCAGCCTTCGATGAGCCACTCGCCCTCGGGGCCGTAGACGCCGAACTCCGCCGCTGTCGCGATGCCCCGGTCGACGAGGAAGTTGGAGCTGGTGAGCCAGATCTCGCCGCCCCAGGTGCGCGTACCGATGAGCTTACCCAGCCCAAGCCTGCGGAAGCCCTCGGCGAAAGCCTCGCCGTCCGACGCCGTGTGCTCATCCATCAAGACCACCATGTGGCCGCGAAAGGCCTGTTGCATGTTCCAGCTCGGCGCGTCGCCGACGTTCTGGGACCAGTGGAACCAGGCCTTGCGGATCAGCCGGTTGAGGATCCACGAGTCGATGTTGCCGCCCCGGTTGCGGCGCACGTCGATGATCAGACCCTTGCGCGTGAAGACCGGGTAGTAGCCCTTGGCCCACTCGGTGAAGTTTCCCCCGCCCATCGCCCGCAGGTGGACATAGCCGATGTCGCCGCCACCCATCTCCTCGACAGCCAGCCGCCGGGTGTACTCCCACTCGTGGTAGCGCAGATCCCACTCGTCGCGCTGCGAGATCGGCTCGACGACGACATCGCGCGCCGCGCCGCCGGCACCGGGCGCCACCCGGAGCAGGACCTGGCGACCGGTCTGGTGACGGAGGAGCTCCCCGAGTCCTGCCGCGTCGAGCGTCGGGCGACCGTTCACCGTCTCGATGACGTCGCCGGCGATGATGTCCACTCCGGGACGCGCCAGCGGTGAGGCGCGCCCCGGCTCGTCGGGGTCGCTCAGAAAGACGTGCTCGACCCGGTAGCCGCCCGCCTCGGGATCGCGCGCGAGCCGCGCACCGAGCGATCCGACCGCGATGTCGTCGGGCCCTTCGCGATGGTCACCGCCCCAGACGAAGATGTGGAGGGCGGAAAGCTCGGAGACCAGCTGCGCGATGAGATCGGCGAGCTCCGCCCGGTTGGTGACCCGCTCGACCAGGGGCTCGTACTTCGCCCGCATGGCGTTCCAGTCGACGCCGTGCATGCCGCGGTCGTAGAAGTAGTCCCGCTCGAGCCGCCAGGCCTCGGCGAACATCTGTCGCCATTCCTCGCGCGGCTGGACCGAGAGGTGCCAGCCGGAGAGGTCGAGGGCCGCGTCACCGAGGTCGGCCTCGGCGGCCTCGGCGTCGACCACGAAGAGGCGGTCCGACTTGCGCAGCAGAGCCTTCTCACCGTCGGCCGAGAGCTCGTAGCTGGCCAGGCCCGAGGCGACGGTGACGGTCTCCGGATCATCGTTGTCGAACTTCAGCGCTTCGAGCGATCGCTCGCGGCTCCCGGCCTCACCCGACAGCCAGAAGAGCGCGCCCTCGTTGGCCGACAGGGAGGAGTAGTTCCCCGGCGCAACGGGGACCTCGTAGAGGCGCGCCGCGATGCCGTCGAAATCGATCTCGACCACCAAGGCGCCGTCCTCCGAGTCTTCATCGTCCGATGCCTCGTCGGCCCCATCCTCCGCTTCCTTCGCCGCCGCCTCGGCCGCTGCCGCCACCTCGTCCGGCGGCATGAACGGCGAGCGCAGATCGTCACGCAGGGCGATGCCGAAGATCTTCGTCCGCTTGTCGAGGAAGGGCTCCGGCTGGTAGTTGCCCCAGGGGCTCCCGACCACCGAGCGCAGGTTGCGATCGGTGAGGACATAGAGCCACTCGCCGTCCGTGCTCCAGGCGGGGCTCCAACTGTCGAACCGGTCGGTGGTCACGGCCCGCCGCTCGCCGCTCGCCGCGTCCATCACCACGACCCGGGCGAAAGTGTTCTCCGCCGACTCGGTGTATGCCAGCCAGCGGCTGTCCGGTGACCAGGCGAGGGAGAAGAAGCTTCCCAGGCGGTTCTCGTCCACCTGCCGGTTGGTGCCACTCTCGACCTCGTAGACGAAGAGTCGCTGCCCCTTGCCGTAGTGGGCGATCCATCTGCCGTCCGGCGAGGGCAGCGCGGCCCAGCGCAGGATGTCGCCGTCGTCGGTCAGCTGGTGGCCCTCGCCGACGCCGTTGGCCGGCCGGGTCCAGAGCTCGACCTCGCCTGAAGCGTCGGCGAGCGACAGGATCTCGTCGCCTTCGGGCATGAAGCGGGCCTCACGATGGCGCACACCCGCTTCCGGAGTCGCCGCGACCAGGCGCCCGTGCCCGACCGGCGCCACGAAGATCTTGCCGCGTGCGGTCAGAGCCACCCGGTCCCCGTCGGGGGAAAGGTGCGAGGCGCTGACGTAGTCGAAGGGGCTCTCGACCCAGTCCTCACGAGTCTGGTCGAGATCGCTGTCGAGGGTGATGTCGAGCCTTCGGGTCGCGCCGCTGCCCAGATCGAACAGATAGAGGTCGGCGCCGAGCTGGTAGACGATGCGCCCGCCGTCGTGCGACGGCGACTTGACGTCCCAGCCGCTGTGGTGGGTGTGCTGTCGAAGGTCCGTGCCGTCGGGCGCCATCGACCAGATGTTCATGGTCCCGTCGCGATCCGAGGCGAAGTAGACCCGGCCGCCCGAGAGCATCGGACGCTTGCTCGTGCCCGGGTAGTCGGTGGTCAGGGCGACGGCCTCGTCGACACCGTCGAACTTCCACAACGACTGGACGGAGCCGCCCTGGTAGCGCTTGGTGTGACTCCCCTGGAAGGCCAGGCGGGTGAAATAGAGGGTGCCGTCGGCGTCCCACTCGCCGTCGGAGGCCTGGTGGAGCGGAACCACCATGGCCTCTCCGGCGGCGCCGTCCCGTGAGATGTCGAGCCGGGCGAGCTGCCAGTTCGGCCGGGTGGAGAAGATCTCGGTGGCGATCAGAACCTCGTTCGGGTTTGCCCAACCGATCAGCGACACGCCGGTTCCACGGTAGGTCCGGCGTGTCGGACGACCGCCGGAGAGGGGCATGGTGTAGACCTCGCTTGTGCCTTCGTAGCGCCCGACGAAGGCGACGGTCGAGCCGTCGGGAGAGATGCGCGGCTCGGTCTCCGCGTCGGGATGACTGGTGAGCCGCGTCGCCACACCGCCGGGGAGAGCGACCTTCCAGAGGTCACCTTCGGCGACGAAGACGAGCAGATCGCCGTGCAGGTCGGGCTGGCGGTAGTAGCCGATCGGCCCCTCGGCTGTGGCTGGGACTTCCTCGGCGAAGACGGGAAACGAGGCGAGGGTTGCGAGGCTGATCGCGAGCGCAGCGAGCTTCGTGGGCACGGGAGACTCCTTTCGTCGGAACGCTAGTCTGCACTATTCATCAGGCTCCGTAGCGAGCCGCCCGTGGAGACGAGCCGGAGATGCCCGTGGATCCAAGGCGCGCGACCGAGGCCCCGCAGGCGTATCCGCCGCGATACGTCGAGGAGCGCGACCGAGCGCAACGCAGGAGACGCGGGTAGATCCGGAGGCGCAGTAGGAGGCTGGTGAGTAGTGCAGGCTCGGATTCTAGCCCGTGCCGCCTGTGGGGTTCTTGAGGTCGTGGGCTTTCGCCAGCTCGAGCGAGCGGAGCGACTCGAGTGGGTGCCGGCCATCTGGCCATCCTTGGGCCACGGCCGGCAGGGGCGCCGGCCGCTTCAGTCCGTGGGCGAGATGACGAGGTGGATCTGAGCGGTTGCCGGCCGCTTCAGTTGGTGGGCGAGACGACGAGGTGGACCCGAGCGGGCACCGGCCGGTTCAGTCTATGGGCGACATGACGAGGCGGGCCTGAGCGGGTGCCGAGCGGCAGGGGCGCCGACCGCTTCGGCCCGGGGATTTCTCCGAAGCGGCCGGCCTTCCCTTCAAACAGAGAGCATGGCCTTCGAGTCGAGGGCCGGCTACCAGAGTCTGGGCCTGAGGACCTCGCTCGCGGCGGGGCTCGCGCCGCGTCTTGCGGCGAGCTCGGCGGCGCGGGCGCGTAGTGATTCAGCTTGATGGATCACGCCCAGCGCGTGCTGCGAGACGCCATTGGTCAGCGACCGGAGCTGGGAGATGTTCCGACTGTAAGTCAGACTGAAGATCCGCACGCTCGCCACCAGCTCGCGAAGTGAGCGGGAAACGGTGTCGTGGACCGCGGCGTCGGGTAGCGCCAGACGTTTCGCCGACTCGTAGAGCGCGTCGTAGGCCTCGTTGAGGCCGACCGGGCGAATCTCGGCGCGACTGGCTGGGACGCCGGAGTCCTGGAGCAGGTAGATCGCCTCGAGCCTGGGAGCCGGATTCGGCCACTCGAGATCGATCGGGCGGGTCGGATCGTACTCGAGCCGGACCGATGCCGGTGGCGAGAGATCGGTTCGGTTCGGCATCGCCAGGAGCTCCGGAATGGTTCCCAGCATGTCGAAGGCGAGCGAGCTGTCGGCGAGTTGGCCCCAGCCGGGACGCATGCCGATCGAGCGGGCGAGCGTCGACTTGCCCGAGCCTCTGTCGCCCGCGAAGGCGACGGCACTCGACGAGCCGATTCGCCACACTGAGCTCGCCTCCAGAACCGACCAGCCGAACTGCGTGTAGATCGGCGACAGCCACTCCAGAAAGAGAGTCTCCATGAAGCGTCGCGGGTGGACAGTGGGGGAGGGCCATGCCTCGATCAGCCCGAGCTCGCCACTCAGGCGGACCTCGCCGATGGCCGCCTCGAAGAGCCAGTAGGCGCCCTGGGCGTCGAGAGTGACGCGCACCTCACGCCCGGAACGAGGCGTTGCCCAGGAGGCGTAGGTCAGGGCGCCCTCGATCGGACCGCCGCTCGGCGGTCGCGGCGGACCGATGCGCAGACGCACGCTCGGCGGGACCTGCCGGAAGAGTCGCGCCGGAGATGGCGCGGCCTGGACGAGTCGCTCGGAGATCACGTGTCTCGATGTCCTCTGTGGCAAGACTCTTCTCCTTCGTCGCTGGGGGTTGGGAGAACCGATTCACAAGGTAGCAGTCGCCCGTCAGGGAATCGTCAGTAGCCGGCGCGCCGGCGGAGGCTGTCGTACAATCCCCGCGGTCACCTCGACGTCCCGAAACGGAGGTCAGTCATGCATCCGAGAGTCCGCCTTCTCCTCTCCGTCAGTCTCCTGTCGCTCGCTCTCGGTCCGGCGATCGCCCAGGAACATCGGTACCGCGAGGCGCCCGACGACCCACCCGCGGCGTTCGATCCCAGGGCCGACCTGGCGGCGCGCTCACCCGGCGCGCGAGTCCGCGTCGGCTCGTACGTCAGCGTTCAGGTCAATGTCGACGCGTCGGGCCAGAACATCACCGGCGACGCGGCGAACGAGCCATCGATCGCGGTCGATCCGCTCGATGGCGACAATCTCGTCATCGGCTGGCGCCAGTTCGACAACGTCTCCTCGAACTTCCGCCAGGCCGGTCACGCCTACTCGACGGACGGAGGCGCGACCTGGACCTTCCCCGGTTCGCTGGGGGCTGGCGTCTTCCGCTCCGATCCGGTCGTCGATACCGATCTCGAGGGTGTCTTCTACTACAACAGTCTGCTGGGCTCAACCATGGACGTCTGGCGCTCATCGGACGGCGGGATGTCATGGCTTCCTCCGGTGCCGGCTTTCGGTGGCGACAAGAACTGGATCGCGGTCGACAAGAGCGCCACCGGGACGGCCGGCCACATCTACGGCATCTGGCAGCGCTTCTCTTCGTGCTGTGGGCGCAATACATTGACGCGCTCGATCGACGGTGGCGCGAGCTACCTGACGCCGGTTCCACCCCCTTCCAACCCGACCTTCGGCACCTTGGCTGTTGGGCCCGACGGGACGTTGTACGCCGCCGGCCATCGCGGTTTCCCGAGCCAGAGCTTCGGCGACTTCGTTGTCGACCGCCGGCTCCCGGGCGGTAGCTGGGCGGGCACCAGTGTGCCGCTCGGCGGCTCGATGAGCTTCGGTGGCTCACCCAATCCGGGCGGTCTCCTCGGTCAGGCCAACGTGGCGGTCGATTCCGGATCGTCGGCCATGGCCGGCAACGTCTATCTCCTGGCGTCGGTGAACCCGCCGGGAAGTGATCCCCAGGACGTCAATATCGCCCGCTCGGCCGACGGAGGCGCCACCTGGAGCTCGCCGGTGCGGGTCAACAACGACTCGACCAACACCTGGCAGTGGCTGGCGGCGCATTCGGTGGCGCCCAACGGACGCATCGACGCGGTCTGGTTCGACACCCGCAACACCGGTTCGTCGACCATCTCGGAGCTCTGGTACGGATACTCCTGGGACGGTGGCTCCACCTGGTTCGAGAACGTTCAGGTGTCGCCGAGCTTCTCGAGCGTCATCGGCTGGCCGAGCCAGAACAAGATCGGCGACTACATCACCATCGTCTCGAACGAGACGGAGGCCGACGTCGCCTATCCGGCGACCTTCAACGGCGAGCAGGACGTCTACTACGTCAGTGTCTTTCCCGACTGCAACGGCAACGGGACCTCGGACGTCGAGGACATCGCCAACCAGACCAGCGCCGACATCAACGGCAACAACATCCCCGACGAGTGCGAGGGCGAGCTGACCATGCTTCCGCCACAGCCCGGCATCGCCGGCCAGCAGAACACGTTCTTCGTCTCCGGTGCGGCGCCGGGAGAAGAGATCAGCTTCGTCGCCGGGCGTGTCGCCGGGTCGAGTCAGGTACCGGGCTGCCCGGGAGCTTTCGGGATCCAGGAGATCGTGCCGCTCGGCAGCGCGGTCGCCGACGGCTCGGGTTCGGCCTCGATTTCGCGCGAGCTGCCGGGGCCCTTGAGCGGTCGCAACGTCCTCTTCCAGGCCGTCGAGCGCGGTAGTTGCCGGATCAGCAACCTGCTGCAGTTCACTCCGCAGTAGGGTCGTTCGCGGGTACCAGCGGAACACGCTTGTAGTCGAGTCGTTCTTCGCGGCTTCCCTCGTCCGACGAGACCCGCAGCCACACCGTCATCCTGTCGGGACCGTCGCGCTTGATGGTCAGGCCGTCGAACCACGCGGTGTCTTCGGCAACCTCGACGAGCGGGAAGGTGACGTAGCCGTCCTTCTCCTCCCAGCCGACGAATTCGGCGCTGAAGTGCTTCACCTTCCAGAGCAGCGTCCCCTCTTCCTCGACGATCAGCTGGATCTCGTAGAAGTTGACGGACTCGTCGCTGCCGTGCTTGTAGAGCCCCACCATCGAGCCCGCGCGCGGCGACGTCCAGACCTCCTCGAAGGTGCCGCCGAATCCGCGACCCACCCAGGAGCCGGCGATCCAGGCCACCTGGTCGAGATTCGCCTCGGCGGGGTCGCCGCCGTCGAGCGAGCGAATGTTCGATTGTGCCTCCAGGGCGACCGGAGCCAGGAGTGCCGGAGCGAGGAGTGCCAGGGTCAGCAGGAGCCGTACGGTGCTCTTGATCATCGATATCTAGCGTATCGCAGCGCCGGTGCTCCACCGGGACCGCTACGTGGCGGCGTCATGGGCGACTCGCGGGAGGCTCGGCCCCTCCGGGGTCACGCAACCGGGCGGTCACGCCCCAGCCGCCGAACGCCTCGGTCACGGCGAAGAGCAACTCGTTGTCGCCCGTTTCGAGAGTCAGGCTCACCGTGTCGTTGTCGAGCGTCATCACGCCGAGGTAGCGCAGCGAGCGCGAGCGGTAGGTGTTGTTGCCCGAGAAGAGCAATCGACCGTTGAGGAAGATACTCACCCGGTCGCTGGCGCCGAAATCGAGGAGCAGATCGCGCGCTGTCTCGCTGGGCACGACGACGCGGGCCAGCTTCAAGCCCATCCGCTGGTCCTCCGCTATTCCCTCGAGCTCGGCCAGATTCACCCGACCGATGCCGTCCGTCGAGACGGTCTGCCAGGTCGCCCGCGAGACCAGATCATCCGGATAGGCCTCGACCGGCTCGCCGACGCCGGGGAAGCTCTGCGAGATCGCCCAGCGCGTGATGAGCCCCGGGTCGGTCGCGACCGTCTCGCTGTCACGTCGCCGCCAGGCTCCCCCGGAGGTCACCCGGACGTTCGAGAAGGCGTTGGGAAAGAAGCCCGGAGCGTCTCCCGCGTCGGGGAAGAAGGCCTTGAGGGCCAGGCCTCCGGGCGCGTCGGGACCCCGCATCCGTTCGATCACCATGACGGGCTCGGCCGCGTCGTCGAGAAAGGCCTCGAGCTCGCCGTTGGTGACTTCGAGCCGCACGTGGAGCCACTCGCCTCGGGGGATCAGCGCCTCGGCGTTGTACTCGGGGTAGAGCTGCCAGGCGCTGGCGTTGTGCCACACCGGCGTGTACTGCAGCGCGTCGAAACGACCCGATTGATGCGGGCGCAGGTAGAAATCCTCGTACGACCCGTCTTCCTGAGTGCGGAACGCGACGCCGACGAAGGAGCGGTGTCCGGCGACGGCGACGTCGAACTCGAGCGTGCCGTTGGCGAAGGTCGTGTCGTCGAGCGAGAGGATTGCGTTGCGGGTGAGAAGGGCCTCGCGTCCGAGATGCTCGCCGAGAGTCCAGTCTCCGCGGACCGTCCAGGAGCGCCCGGAGAACTCGACGGTCTCCTGGGCGCCGGCCCGACCAGCGACGAGTAGACCGGCGACGAGAAGACCGACGACCAGAAGATCGACCTGGAAGGCGCGGGCGGCGGGACGGTCCGGAGGCCTACCGGGGACCTCACTTCGGCGCATGAGCGGATCGCGAGCGTAGAGCACGGTCTTTCGGAGCATGCGACAGATACGTCCACCGTCGCGGTGGGTTTTCGCCTCGTCGGGTGGTTCAGGAGTCGGGACCGTTCAAGAGGAGAGGAGGGAGGCGAGAGCCCGCTCCCGCCGCTCGCGTTGCACCGCCCTCTCGTGCAGGTGCGGCGGCGCCGCCCGTTCGCTACAGGCCTCGGGACCGAGAGGGCAGCGTTCGCAGGTCAGGCTCACGTCGACGCACCCGACCCGCTTGTCGTCGAGAAACCCGACGACTTCCCTGAGGCGATCGTTGACCAGGAAGCCGATCGAAACGCTGGAGTTGGCGCCCCCGCCGAGCAGGAGCGGGCGCGCCATGGTGAGGACCAGAAACTCGACGTCCTCCTCGACGAAGCGGGCGCGCTGGGCGGTGACGCGTGGTCTGACCCGCCCGGGAGCGACTGAGGCGCCCATGCGTGACAAGGCGGCGAGTGGCGACCAGCGCCGGCAGTAGTGCTCGCCGGGCCCGACACCGTGGGGGACGGCGACCGGAGAGAGGTTGAAGACCTTGGTGAGGTGGTAGCTTCCGCCTTCGGGCGCCGCGTGGAAGCGGACGAAGAAGATCTCTCCGAGACCGAACAGCTCCGGAACCAGCTCCGTCATCCGGTAGAGGAACATCTCCGGGGTGGCGTGGTAGCGGCGCAGGCAGTCGACCCACGAGCGGGGTCGCCAGTCGGTCTCGGCGAAGAGCTCGCCGAGCGCACCGCCGACGCTGGTGCGGTCGAGGAGCACCGCGCCGGCAAAATAGGAGGCCTTGAAGTTGTTGAGGAGCTGCTCGAACGACTCGATCTTGACCCACGAAGAGGTGAGCGCGCGCTCTTCGAGTCCGAGCCTGAGGTAGCCGAGCTCGCGCCCGAGGATGAAAGCCTCCTGGGACATGTTGAGGCGCTCGTTGATCAGGAGCCTGGGCGGGGATCCGGCCCGGAAGACCGAGCGGAACTGCTTGAGGTCGGGATCCGCGGCGAGGGTCGTGCGGTCGATCTCGTAGCCGTGCTCCTCCTTGAGCACACGTCGCAGCCGCTCGGGCGGCATGGCGTCGTCGTTCTCCCAGCCATGTTCGCGCCGGAACGCCTCGGCTTCCCGTTCGAGATCGTCGAAGTAGTTGGCGTTCGCCTGCTGGTAGGAGCGCAGGGCGGCGAGCAGGAAGTGCTCGACATGGACGTTGTAGGCGCGCCCGACTTCGAAGAGCGTGCTCACCAGGGCGCCCGCCTTCTCCGGCTCGTCGGCCATCAGGCGGAGAAGGTCCCGGGCCGCCACGCCGAAGAACTCGAAGGGGAACTCGCGGACGAAAGCGGACGAGACGACGGTGGCGAGCGGGCCCAGTTCGTCGCCGAGGCTTAGAGACACCAGCTCGTCGTAGCCGACGTCGAGGCTCTCGGCGAGTGCCAACAGTTTGTCGGGCTTCGGGTACTTACGGCCCTGTTCGATCTCGCTCAGATAGGAGACCGACATCCCGGCCCGCCCGGCAACCTCCTGCAGCGAGGCGCCCGCCTCCTGTCGCAGCGCCCGGAGCTTCAGGCCGAGGATGAAACGCAGGCTCTCGGGTTCGATCTTGGCGGGCATCGGCTGGGAGGCTGGGGACGAATCCGCTGGCGGCGAAGACGATATCAGAGTCAGGCGAGATTTCCTCGTTGGCGAAATTTCGCTTGACAGGGGATTTTCGCTCAAACTACGATGAAGGGTAATGACAACGACAGAAGAGATGACGCTCGGCATGGATTGGAAGCGCCTCGACAGGGGGGTGGAGATCAATCCGGAAGCCTGGACGCCGGCCGCGGAACGGATCGTCGGGCCGGTCCTCGGCCTCATCGCACGCCTCGAGCGCGAGCTCGGTGAGCGAAGGCTGGAGCTGCTCGAGGCTCGGCGCCGTCGCCAGGCGGACTTCGATGCCGGCGACCTTCCCGCCTACATGACCGGGGAGATCGCCGAGGTCGCGAGCTCCGAGTGGCGCGTCGCTCCACTACCGGATGACCTTCTCTGTCGACGGGTCGAGATCACCGGGCCAATCAGCGATACCAAGATGGTCATCAATATGCTGAGTCGCACGGCGGCGGGGGATCGCGCCGATGCCGCGATGCTCGACTTCGAAGATTCGATGAAGCCCTCCTGGGCCAACGTCCTGGCCGGAGTCGAGAACCTGATCGGCGCGGCCGATGGGACGCTCAGCTTCGTCAAACCGGCGGCAGGCGGCCAGCCCGAGAAGAGCTACCGGCTCGACCCCGACGATATGCCTCTGCTGATGGCCCGCTGCCGGGGACTCCACCTCGACGAGGCCAATCTGCAAGTCGACGGCCGCGCGGTGTCGGGTGGGCTGCTCGATCTCGCCCTCTCGGCCTTCCATACGGCGGCGACGCTCCTCGCCCGGGGAAAGACGCCGAAGTACTACGTGCCGAAGGTCGAGCACCATCTGGAGGCCCGCTGGTGGAATGCGCTCTTGGGCCGGCTCGAGGAGGAGCTCGGTGTTCCCACCAGCACCATTCGCGCCACCTTCCTGATCGAGACGCTTCCGGCGGCCTTCCAGATGGAGGAGATCCTCTGGGAGCTGCGCGAGCACGCCGCCGGGCTGAATGTCGGGCGATGGGACAAGATCTTCAGCGACATCAAGGTCCTCAAGGAGCATCCGGACCGGGTGATGGCCGATCGGGCGTCGATATCGCTCAACCGGCCCTGGATGCGCAACTACGCCGAGCGGTTGGTGAAGATCTGCCATCGGCACGGTGCCTTCGCCATGGGCGGCATGGCCGCCTTCACGCCGGGTCGCACACCGGAGCTGCGTGAGGCGCAGACGCGC
This sequence comes from Candidatus Multivoradales bacterium, assembly GCA_965223875.1. Classification (GTDB taxonomy): domain Bacteria; phylum Acidobacteriota; class Thermoanaerobaculia; order Multivoradales; family JAHEKO01; genus CBDCXS01. Next base: position 3,801,916 of record OZ245024.1, read on the forward strand.
AAAGTGGTCGAGGACAAGGAGCTCGAGTTCTCGCTCGGACACGACGGATGCTGGGTGTCGCACCCGTACTTCATCGGCCCGGCCCTGTCGGCTTTCCCCGAGACCAACCAGCTCGGAGTGAGTCCCACGATCGACGACCGGCCGGACCTCCTGCCGCGCGGCGGCGGTCCCTACACGATGGAGGGTCTGCGCAAGAACGCGCGAGTGGGAATCGCCTACCTGCGAGGCTGGATCCAGGACATCGGCTGCGTCGCCTGGGACGATCTGATGGAGGACCTGGCGACGCTCGAGATCTCCCGTGCCCAGACCTGGCAGTGGTTACGCCACGGCGTATCGCTCGACGACGGCGGTTTCGTCGACAACGAGACCGTGGCGCGGGTGTTCGCGGAGGAACTGGCGAGGATTCTCGACGAGCTCGGTCTCGACCCCGCCGCCGATGACCCCGCCGCCGATGACCCCGCGGCAGGTGAGGTCGCGGCCTACAGGCGCGCGGCGGCCCTCGCCGAGCGCATCTTCACTGAAACGGACTTTCGGCCCTTCCTCACCTCCTCGTCCGAAGTCGTCGGGGGTGAGACGGGCCTCTAGCGCTCGAGGGCTCAAGCGAACGGGCAGCGAGGGCGTGACAACCAAGGATCCGTGACAACCAGGATCGAGGGAGAACGACATGAGTGAGATGGCAACGGCGATGCTGAAGCAGGACTGGATAGAGAACGAGCGCTGGACCGGTGTCGAGCGGCCCTACACCGCTGACGACGTGGTGCGATTGCGTGGCACCGTGCAGGTCGAGCACACCCTGGCCCGTCTCGGCGCCGAGAAGCTCTGGCGGTCGATGCGGGAGCTTCCGTTCGTCAATGCTCTCGGGGCCATGTCGGGGAATCAGGCGATGCAGCAGGTCAAGGCCGGCCTCGAGGCGATCTACGTCTCCGGATGGCAGGTCGCCGCCGACGCCAACGACGCCGGCCAGATGTACCCCGATCAATCGCTCTATCCGGCCGACTCGGTTCCCAACCTGGTGCGCCGGATCAACAACACCCTGCGCCGCGCCGACGAGATCCACCATGCCGAGGGGGACGACTCCGTCGACTGGCTGAAACCCCTGGTCGCGGATGCGGAAGCCGGATTCGGCGGTGTGCTCAACGCCTTCGAGCTGATGAAGGCGATGATCGAAGCCGGGGCGGCGGGCGTGCACTTCGAGGACCAGCTCTCCTCGGCGAAGAAGTGCGGCCACATGGGGGGCAAGGTCCTGGTGCCGACCGCGCACGCGATCGAGAAGCTGGTGGCGGCGCGACTCGCCGCCGACGTCTGCGGCGTGCCGACGGTCCTCGTCGCGCGCACCGATGCCAACTCCTCGGGCCTGCTCACCTCCGATGCCGATCCGCGCGACCACGAATTCCTGGTCGACGAGCGGACGGTCGACAGCTTCTTCCGCGTTCGCGCCGGTCTCGATCAGGCCATCGCCCGCGGTCTGGCCTACGCGCCGTACGCCGACCTTCTCTGGTGCGAGACGGCGCATCCGGACCTCGACGAGGCGAAGCGTTTCGCCGAGGCCGTGCGGGCCGAGTATCCGGGAAAGCTCCTGGCCTACAACTGCTCGCCTTCGTTCAACTGGAAGAAGAACCTCGACGACGCGACCATCGCCGTCTTCCAGCGCGAGCTCGGCGCGATGGGCTACAAGTTCCAGTTCATCACCCTGGCGGGCTTCCACTCGCTCAACTACACGATGTTCGATCTGGCTCGGGGCTACCGCGACCGGCAGATGAGCGCCTACGTGGAGCTTCAGGAGCAGGAGTTCGCCGCCGAGGCGGTCGGCTATACGGCCACCAAGCACCAGCGGGAGGTCGGCGCCGGGTACTTCGACGCGTTGACCCAGACGATCGCCGGGGGCACCAGCTCGCTGGCCGCGCTGACCGGATCGACCGAAGAGGAGCAGTTCGAGCCTGTCGGCGTGGCGACCTGAGGGAATCGAGGTCGGATCGATCCCGCCGCGGCGGGGCGTCGGCGGCTTGAAAGGGCGAGGCCCGTTTCTATAGGCTCGTCTATCTAGTCATACGGCATACAGGGAGGATCCATGCTCGAGAAGACGGGAAACTATCTGCATCTCTCGGCAGCGGACCACGCGGGGATTCTGGCTCAGACCCTGACCAAGTACGACGTCGACAAGGATCGCGTCGCGGCGTTTCTTCCGCCCCACCGCGACCTCCATCCGATGAATCTGGTGCACGAGCACCAGTACGCCACCAAGGTCATCCACATGGACGTGGACGACGATCTGATCGCCAGTCTCAAGCGCGAGCTGGTGCTGCGGAGCAAGATCGACGCCGCGATCTCCGACATGGCCGCCGGCGCCTACTTCCCGCTCTCGACGCAGTTCGAGCACAGCATCTACTTCCTGCCCTCGGCGCAACGTTTCTACAATCGCAACCGGCATCTGATCGAGGAGCACTTCCCGGAGATCGAGACCGCCGTCGTCAACGCCTTCGTGGTGACGCCCGGCAAGAAGCCCTACGGCGCCCACAGCGCCGGCGCCATCGCCTTCCAGATCCCCAAGCTGGCCGAGAATGGATTCGCCTATCCGAAGATCCACAAGAGCTTCCACTGCGCTCTGACCCCGACACCACTCCACGCGCAGCCGCTGGCGATCTGGGAGAAGGTCCCCTCGGACTCTCCGAACACCTCCTACCTGTGGGAGCAGATCCACGCCCACGATCTGACCCCCGAGGAGGCCGACGAGGTCGACAAGGCCTACTACCTCCACGATTCGAGCCAGCTCAACCAGGTCGATGTCGTCTCGATCCGCGACTACCTGCTGTGCAAGTACTGGGAGAAGAAGTACACGGCGGACCCGAGCGACGCCGAGGGCTACTACTATCCCTGCCAGCCGGGCGACGCGCTGGTGTTCGACAACTACAAGGCCCACGGAGACGGGACCCTGCCCCCGGCCGAGCACGAACGGGTGACCATCGACATCCGCTGCTTCTCGCGCGTCGAGTACCCCAACCCGAAGATCGAGAGCGGCATCGATCTGATGTTGAACGCCGAGAAGAAGCGGGCCGAGAAGAAGGCCAACCTCGAGTTCCTGATGCTTGCGGCCGGCTACGACAGCCTCGACGAGTTCATGGATCTCGTCTTCCCCGACGATCGCGACGCCCAGCCCTACCAGATGATCACGGACGGTGCTTTCGGCGTCTACAACAAGCCGAAGTACTACGTCCTCGAGCGCGACATGGAAGCGCACTACGAGCGCATCCTGAAGCTCTACGACCGGATCGAGGCCGAGGGCGGCTTCTCGCTGCCTCCGAAGGCCGAGGCGATCGCGGCCGACCTGATGGCAAGGTGACGCCGATCCGAAGCGCCCTTGCGCTCCTGCTGCTCGCGGCGCTGACTTCCGGCGGCTGTGGAGAACCGGATGGAACGCCCGTGGCGGGAGATCCGTCCGCGTCGCGGTCCGGTCCCGAGGAGTCCGCCGCCGACACGCAGGTGATGGCCGAGCTGGCCGCACTCGGCTACGTCAACTGGGACGACGGTGCCGACGAGGACCTGCGCGGTGTCGTGACTCAGGACCCCGAGGCCGCCGCGCCGGGCTACAACTTCTACACCGATCACGCCGAGTCCGTCTTCCTGATCGACATGGAGGGCAAGCCTGTGCATCGCTGGCGGCTGCCCGAGACGGAACGGAGCCTCTTCGCCGAGCTCCTCGATGACGGCAGCATCATCGTCACTCTCGGGCCCGACACGCTCGCCAAGATAGGCCCGGACAGCGAGCTCGTCTGGGAGCTTCCGCTCCAGGCCCACCACGACGTGGCGGTGGCCGACGACGGCACGCTCTACGTGGTCACCAGCCGCTGGATCGTCTACCAGGAGCGGCGCGTTCTCTTCGATGGCATCGCACGGGTCTCTCCCGACGGTCGGTTGCTGAGCCAGTGGTGGAGCTTCGATTTCCTGCCCGAGCTGACCCGGTACCACGCCGAGCGCGAGCTCGACCGGCCACCCGTTCCGGGGAAGAAGGGGGCCAAGGTCCGCCGCGACTACTACCACACCAACTCGATCGAGCTGCTTCCGGATACCCCGCTCGGCCGGCGCGACCCCCGGTTCCGGGCCGGCAACCTGATGGTCTGTCTCCACCAGGTCAATCTGGTGATGATCCTCGACCAGGACGACATGTCGGTTACCTGGGCCTGGGGAGGCGACGAGCTCGACTGGCCGCACATGCCGACCATGCTCGAGGACGGCAACATCCTGGTCTTCGACAACGGATCGCACAGGGGCTGGAGCCGGGTCGTCGAGGTCGAGCCGGTCTCGGGGGAGATCGTCTGGAGCTATGAGGGAGACCCCCGTGAATCGTTCTTCACCAAGTTCCGGGGCTGCAACCAGAGGCTCGAGAACGGCAACACGCTCATCTGTGAGTCGGAGCGTGGACGCGTCTTCGAGGTGACGAGGGACGGCCGCACCGTCTGGGAGTACTGGAACCCGATGATCACGGACGGCAAGCGACGCCGCATCTCGCGACTCAATCGTTACCCGGCGGAGTACGTCGCACCGCTTCTCGGCGGCGCCCCGGACTCCGGTAGCTGAGCGCCGCGCCGACGTGAGAGGCTCGACTCCCGGCCGGCGCCAGACCCTGTTGGTCACCGTTCTGCTCGGGGCGGCGCTGGTCGTCACGGTCTTCTCGGTCCACGCTGCCAATCCGCGAGCGCTCTGCTCCTTCCACGGATTCCTGCATGCCGGCATCGTCGAGACGATGTCGTTCGGCGAGCTGCCGCCGGAGAACCCCTATTTCGCCGGCAGGACCATCTGCTACTACTGGTTCTTCCACGCCGTCGGCGCCCTCATCGCCCGGACGACAGGCATCGATGCGCTGCACGCGCTCGAGGCCGTCGGCCTCTCCGGTCTCTTCGCCCTCGTCGCGGCGTCCGTCTCGCTCGGGCGTCACCTCTTCGGCAGCTTGTGGCGGGGTGTCTTCGTCGCGGTGCTGGCGCTCGTCGGAGGCGGTCCCTTCGGGCCGCTGATCGCCATCGGTCGCTGGCTCGAGAGGGGCGGGGAGTTCCTCCCGGCCCAGGCCAACGCGCCAGTCGGCGCCTACGCGCTCACCGCCACGGTCGGCAACGTGCGCTACGGGCCGATCTTCTACTTCTTCTTCACCCAGTCGTCGCGAGCGGTCGCTCTGGCGATGCTCCTGATAGCGGTCTGGGCACTGGCGCGCGCTCACCGGCGTCCGGACGCCGCCGGCTACGCCCTGGTGGTCGCGGCGGCGGCGCTGTGCACGGCTCTGAGCCCGGTCATCGGCATCGCCGGAATCGGAGCGCTGGGAGCCGCCTACCTGCTGCGCGACGGGCGAGCGTGGGTGGCGGGTCGAGGGCGTGATGGGCGAGACGACGATTCGGCGCTCTCCTGGAGGCTGATGCTCTGCCTGGCGGCCGGCGTCCTGGTTGTGCTGCCGACCTACTACCATCTCTTCCTCGTCTCCCAGGGTGGCTACGCCCTCGTCCTCTTCTCCGGCACCGGGCTGACCCTGGTCCTGTCGGTAACGGTCGGCGCCGGACCCGTCCTCTTCCTGGCCCGGCCGCGGGCGCGGCTGGCGGGGCTCACGGCCGCTGACGGGCACCTGCTCGACGTGGTGCTCAGGGCCGGGCTTCTCCTCCTGCTGGCTTCGATGTGTCTCGAGCTTCCGAGCGACAACAACTGCAACTTCTACTACGCGGCGATGACCGTGCTCGCCGTCGCGGCGGCCGGCTACGACGGAGCTCTGATCCGGGGAAGGACAGGGTCGAGGCGTTGGGCCCAGGTCCTCGGTGTCCTCTTCTTCGCCCTACCGATTCCGTTCATCGCGCACGCTTTCACCGATCGAGCTCCGCTCGGTGTCGACCTCTCCGGCGGGAAGATCAACCGCGCCGCCGACGTCTATCCCGACATGGCCCGGATGTACTCGTGGATCCGCGCCAAGACTCCGGCCGACGCCATCCTGGTGATCGATCCCGGACGCAAGGTGGCGGTATCGGGCAACATGCCGGAACTGCCGGCCATGACCGGGCGGGTACTGTTCGTCGGTATCGAGGGCTACATGACCGATCCCTATCCGAGCGCGGGACAGCGACGTCTGGTCGCCTCCCGGTTGGTGAGCGGCGAGGCCGTGAGACCCGCCGTCGTCGAAGCGCTTCGAGCGCTCGGCCGGCCGATCTTCCTGCTCTCGGACAGCGGTGACGAACGGGCCCGCTCCGCCCTCGGCGGTCGTTATGGTGAGCCGGTGTTCGGCGCCGGGAGCCTGTCGCTCTATCGCTGGCGCGCCGAGTGAGCGCGCGACTTGACACCACTCCCGGCTGGCGCTCACAATCGAGTCGAGTCTGCGAAAGGAGCAGGGCCATGCGAACCATGGACTACAGCGCCAGCGCGATCATCCTCGCGGGACTCCTCGCTGCTTGCGGCGGCGGTTCATCGACCCCCTCCGAGCCGGAGGCGCTCCTCCAGGCCGGTGGCGAGGCGACCAAGGAGGTCTGCCACCTGGCGCAGACCAAGATCGACGTCCTCATCGAGAATCTCGAGGAGCACTTTCAGCACGGTGACTGGCTGATCGGTCCCGAGGTCTGTGACGGCGAGGACAACGACTGCGACGGCCACATCGATGACGGGGGTGTCTGCGACGGCACCGACCCGGCCGACGGCTAGCGTCTCTCGAGTCCCGGGGGACGCGTCCGGCGGTTCCTACCGCCTCGCTCGTAGAGACTTGGTGAGACGGTCAGGCTAGACTCGCGCTGCACGAGGCCAATCAGAGGAGACGCAGGGATGCTATCGGTCGACCGTCGCGGCAAGATTCTGATCATCAGGCTCCGCGGAGAGCTCAAGGGAAAGCACCTCGACGAGAGCGCCGAGCTCATCGACGAGAAGATGGCGGAGAACGAGAACGTGCCGCTGCTGATCGATCTGCGCCACTTCGACGGCTCCGAGGATCTCTCCACCGCCTGGCGGCACTTCAAGATGGTCACCCACTACGGCGACCGGGTGGAGAAGATCGGCGTCGTCGGCGCCCTCGACTGGCAGAAGGTCGCGGTCGCCATGGTCAGTCCGTTCACCAAGGCCAAAGAGCGGTTCTTCGAGCCGGACGAGGTGGACGAGGCGCTGCGCTGGCTGCGAGAGTAGTCGAGCCGCGGTCGTGCGGCGGCGGGGCTGAGACCGATGGAACTCCGAGGCGCCAGAGCTCTGGTCGTAGACGACGAGGAGGCGATGTGTGCCGTCCTCGAGTCGCGGCTGACCGCCTGGGGGCTCGACGTGCGGACGGCGGAGAACCTCGCCGCCGCCGAACGTGAGCTCGTCAGGTTCCGGCCGTCGGTCGTCGTCAGCGATGTCCAGCTGCCCGATGGGTCGGGAGTCGACATCCTGGATCGGCTCGCCGAAGGTGTTCTCGAGGCTCCCGTCGTTCTCATCACCGCGCACGGCACGATCGACCTGGCGGTCGAGGCGATGCGACGCGGTGCCCTCGACTTCCTCACCAAGCCGATCGACTACGATCGCCTGCGCCGCTCCATCGAAGCGGCGCTGGCCGCTGTTCGCAGTCGTGAGAGAACCCGCGAGGCGAGCGCCGAGTCGACGGGCCAGGGCGGGCTGGGTGAGCTCGTCGGGGTCTCCAAGGCGATGCGCGAGATCTTCGCCGTCATCTCGGAGATCGCGCCGACCGACGCGTCGGTGCTGCTAACGGGTGAGAGCGGGACGGGCAAGGAGCTGGCGGCTCGTACGATCCACCGGCTCAGCCGGCGCCGGGACGGTGAGTTCGTCGCCATTAACACAGCCGCAATTCCCGCCGAGCTGATGGAGTCCGAGGTCTTCGGTCACGAGAAGGGAGCGTTCACCGGAGCGGTCGGCAAGCGGCGGGGCTGTTTCGAGCTCTCCGACGGCGGAACGCTCTTCCTCGACGAGATCGCTGAGATGCCGATGGCGCTGCAGCCGAAACTGCTGCGTGTCCTCGAGGACGGCCGTGTGCGGCGGCTCGGCTCGGCCCGCGAGATCGAGGTCGATGCCCGGCTCGTCTCGGCGACCAACCGTCCCCCTGCGGAGGCTGTCGACGAGAAGCTCCTGCGCGAGGACCTCTACTACCGGCTGAACGTCTTCGAGATCGAGCTGCCGCCCCTGCGCCAGCGGCTCTCCGACCTTCCACCACTCATCGACCATTTCATCACCCGACTCAACCGGGAGCACGGCGCGGCGGTCGAGAGACCGACCGACGAGGCACTCGCCGCGCTTCGCGGTCACTCCTGGCCAGGGAACGTGCGCGAGCTGCGCAACGTCCTCGAGCGAGCCGTCGTCCTCACCAGGGAGGGACAGATAGAGGCCGGGCACCTCTCCTCGCTTGCGGCCGCTCCCGAAGGCGCGGTCGAGACGCCGACCGCCGGCATGACCATTGCAGAGGCCGAACGCGAGCTCATCCTGCGCACGCTGGACGAGACCGGGAACAACAAGTCCGAGGCGGCCCGCCGTCTCGGAATCGACGTCAAGACCGTTCGCAACAAGCTCCATGCGTGGGGCATCGAGCGCTAGGACGGGGAGCCTCGTCGGCGACGGTCACCGTCGCGGGTCGATTCGTCACGCCGGCAGGGACGCTGGCGCGTCAAGATAGGTGCGCGATGACGCTGCGCTCCCAGGTCGCGGGCGGTCTTGCCGCGCTGCTGCTGCTGACCGCGGCCCTGACGCTGTACCTGCTCGTCCAGACCCGCGAGCTCCACGCGGCCAACCGCCAGCTGGCGACGGCCGATCTCGAGCTGTCGCGCGCCAGTCTCCGTGTGCGCCGCCACATCGACCAGCTCACCGGCCTCACCCAGCGCTACGTCGTCCTGCGCGACGCGGACTACGTTGGTGAGCTCGAGCGACTCCGCCAGGAGATCGAGGTCGAGATCCGCCACCTCGAGTCGCTACCACTCGACGATGTGGGGCCGATCGAGGCGCTGCGCGAGCTCTGGAGCGAGTACACGCGACGTGCGGGAGATCTCGAGCGTACGGTCGATGCCGGTGGAGCCACGGATGCCATGCTCGAGGATCTTCTCAATTCGATCGCGCAACCGCGCGAGCTGGTTCGTCGACTCGACAACGCGGCCTCCGAGCGCGCCGCCGAGCTCATCGAAGCCGGTGCGGCAAGGGCCGCCACCGCGCGCCGCGTGGCGATGGTCACCGCCATCGCGGGGCTGATACTCGCCGCCGCACTGGCGTGGTGGATCGGCTGCTCGACGGCGAAGCCGCTGCGTGCCCTGACCGAAGGGGCCGAGGCGATGGCGGCCGGCGACTTCGACCACCGCGTCGAGGTCTCTTCGCCGCGCGAGCTTCAGCGTCTGGCCGGAGACTTCAACGAGCTGGCGTCGCGTCTGGGGGAGCTCGATCGCATGAAGCGCGACTTCGTCTCGAGCGTCTCGCACGATCTCAAGGCGCCGCTCGCATCGATCGAGGAGACCACCCGTCTCCTGCTCGAGGACGAAGCCGCGCTCTCCGCCGAGCAGCGGCGCTTTCTCGAGCTCAACGCGTCGTCCGCCGCCCGCCTGCGCGGGATGATCGGGGATCTGCTCGACATGGCTCGGCTCGAGGCCGATGCCGTCAACTTCGAGCTCGAGCCGCTCGATCTCAACGATTGCTGCGAGCGCGCGGTCGAGGAGGCGGACAGCGTCCTGGCGTCCCGAGGTCTCGAGGTCTCGCTCGACCTGGCGCCCGGGCCGCTGTCGATTCGCGCCGACCTGGCACTCCTGCTCCAGGCCCTGGGGAACCTGCTCTCCAATGCCGCCAGGTACTCACCAGAGGCCGGAGTCATTCGCCTGAGGACGCTCGATCTCAGGCGCCAGCTATCTTCGCTGCGGGTCGAGATAGAGGACAGGGGACCGGGAGTTCCCGACGACGAGAAGCGTCGTATCTTCGATCGCTTCTACAGCTCGGCGGGCGTGGGCACGGGCCTCGGGCTGGCCATCGCCCGCTCGGTCGTCGACCATCACGGCGGTCGGGTCTGGGTCGAAGACGCGGCGTTGGGTGGTAGTGTTTTTCTCGTGGAGCTACCCGAGAACTCCGAGTCGAGCTCGCGCCCCGAAGAATCGGGGCCGGCGTGAGCAGGACCGGCTGGCGCACCGCGGCGGGTCGCGCAGGGTTCGTCCTGAGCGCGAGTCTGACAGCGGCCGGATGCGCCCTGTTCCGGCCCCCGGAACCGACGGTGAGCGCACCGGTACAGTCCGCTTCGTCGCGTCAGCTCGAGCAAGCCGAGGCTCTGCTCGCCGGCGACGAACTGGACGCCGCGGCCGGGGAGCTCCACTCGCTCGTCGAGACGCATCCGTCGAGCCCCGAGGCACCCCAGGCGCTGTTCCAGCTCGCCTTTGTCTATCTGGCTCCGGGGAGTCCGCTGCACGACGGCTCTCAGGGCATCGCTCTGCTGCGCAATCTCGTCGACGGATACCCTGACTCCGCCTGGAGTCTGGCGTCCGAGACCATTCTCCGGCTCGCCGACACGAACACCGATCTGCGCCAGGTGGCGGCCCAGCTCCAGGCCCAGCTCGACCGGCTCAAGCAGATCGATATCGGCAACGACGGCTAGCTACGGACGAGCTGCCACCTGTCGACCGGGAAGTCTTGCCGGGGGTGGGGAGATTCTCCTCTGTCGCGGCCTTTTGTTCGAGCGGTTTCAGCTCGGCCTGTCGCGTAACTCCTTTGTTTTTATCTGGTTGTGGGTCTCGTGGCGTATGGCATCGCCCTTGCTGTTCTGCAAGAGGAGACGTGGGGCACGGCACCGGGCCCCGGAAACGACCGAAGAAGGAGGCGAATCATGCGTTCCACTCGATCCATCGCATTCCTCGGCATCGCGACGCTCTTCGCGCTCGGTTGGACGGCCTGCGGCGCGGCGGATGCACAGAATCATCTGGCCACGGACGACCAGACCGAAGTCCGGGACGGTGCGTCCACGCAGGAGCGAGGCTTCATCGAGCGTGTGCTCGATCCCCGGCCCGAGCCTCCGCCGCCGATCGTGGTGCCCGCTGGCACACTTCTCGCCCTTCGCCTCGAGAACACCCTGTCGAGTCATGAGACACCCGTGGGCCAGACCATCTCCGCGATGGTCACCCAGGAGGTCTCGGTCGACGGACGCGTCGCGATACGGGCCGGATCCGTCGTTCGAGGACGCGTCCTCGAAGCTCGGCCGGCGAAGAAGATCGGCGGTCGCCCCATTCTGTCGCTGACCTTCGACGAGCTCGAGGTCCGGGATGGCGAGGTCGTCGCGATCTCGAGCCATCTGACCGAGGTCGGCAAGAGCGAGGTTCTCCGCGATGTAGCGATCATCGGCGGCGGCACGATCGGTGGGGCCGTCATCGGAGAGGCCATTCACGAGGGCGAAGGTGGCACCATCGGTGCCATCGTCGGAGGCATCGCCGGCACCGTCGGCGCGCTCAAGACCAAGGGCAAGCCGGTGGTTCTTCCCGCCGGCACACCGCTCGGGCTGACGCTCGACAGCGCGGTAACCCTGGGAGGAGGCTCGTGAGCGCGGTGAGAGGGTCGGGAAGGCCGCGCCAGGGTGGCCCGCGTGGGTCCCACTGGTGGATCGTCTCGGCCTGCGTGCTCCTGGCGCTCCTCGGTGGAGAGAGCGTAGCCAGAGCCGGCGGCATCGAGGGGGATCTCCGGCTCGGCGTCTACACCGACGTGAGCGAGGCGTTCGTCGGAGGCGGTCTGGTCGTTCCTCTCCAGGAGGGCTCCAGGTGGTCCTTCGTCCCCAATCTGGAGTACGTCTTCGTCGACCGCGGCGATCTGCTCACCGTGAACGCCGACTTCCAGTACGACATCGGTTCGGAAGGCTCGGTCGACTTCTGGCTCGGTGCCGGCCCGGCGCTGGTTCTGCGCGACAACGACCGCGGTCACGACTCCACCGACTTCGGCGTGAACCTGTTCGCGGGCATTGGCCTTCTGCGCGACAGTCCTCTGCGGCCGTTCCTGCAAGGCAAGCTCCTGCTCTCCGACGAGTCGGAGGGTGTGGTCGCATTCGGCGTTCGATTCTGAGACTTCTGGACGTCTTCGAGCATCTGGAGAATGGAGGATAGAGTCATGATCAACAACACAGAGAGGCTCCGCGTTCTGTGGGTCCTGGTACCGGCCCTGGCTGTGGCGGTCCTGGCCACCGGCTGCGCGTCGCACAAGTTCGTGCGCACACAGGACGAGGAGGGCCGCGTCCACCTCAGCAAGCAGATCGAGGGCGTCGCCAACCAGGTCGAGGCCGTCGAGGGTGACGTCGAGCAGCTCCAGGGGACCGTCGATGAACAGGGTGGAGAGATCGAGTCGCTCTCGGTGACGGCCCGCGAGGCGCTCGAACGGGCCGTCGAGGCCGGCAAGCTGGCGGAGGGCAAGTTCCTCTACGAAACCGTTCTTTCGGATGACGGTGTCAAGTTCGGCTTCGAGCAGGCGACGCTCTCGGACGAGGCCCGCGCGGCGCTCGACGCTTTCGCCACCGGTCTCAAGGACCGCGACGAGGACGTCTACGTCGAGATCCAGGGCCACACCGACGCCAGTGGCGACGAGGGCTACAACCTGATACTCGGGGAGCGGCGCGCCGAGTCGGTCCGCCGGTATCTGTCGCTCGAGCATCAGCTCGCCCTGCATCGGATGGCAGTTATCTCGTACGGCGAGTCGGCACCACTCAGTGACAACTCCACCCGTGAGGGCCGGGCGCGCAATCGCCGGGTCTCTCTGGTCGTGCTTCAGTAGCGGGCCACTTGTCGCGGGTCGGTGTGGGGTGTCTTCTTCCCCACCCGGAGAGGGAAGCGCACCTCGCACCGGCCCATCTTTCTCCTCGGATCCTGGTGTCCGGGAGGGGCGCGTGGGTACAAATCAGCAGACTCCGTGCTCGCGCCCCCTCCCGCGCTCGTCGCCTCACTTCTCGTCGCGCACATAGAGCGCCGGGACCACCACCAGGTTGAGGAAGGTCGAGCTCAGCAGGCCACCGAGGATCACCTGCGCCATCGGGCTCTGGATCTCGTTGCCCGGAGCGCCCGCCGCGAGCACCAGGGGGATGAGCGCGAAGCCGGCGGTGAGAGCGGTCATCAGGATCGGTGCCATCCGCTCCTCGGAGCCGCGACGGACCGCCTCGGCGGGAGAGGTGCCGAGGGCCAGGAGCCTCTGGTAGTTGTTCACCAGCAGCACGCCATTGCGCGTCGCGATCCCGAACAGCGTCACAAAGCCGACCAGGGTGGCGATCGAAAGCACCCCGACACCGAGCGCGACGGCGACGAGGCCACCGATGAGTGCCAGCGGCAGGTTGACCAGAACGACCAGGGTGTCGCGATGGTTGCCGAAGGCGAGAAAGAGCAGACCGTACATTCCGGCGACTATCAGCACTCCCAGCAGGACCATCAGCCTGGCGCTGCGCGCTCCCTCTTCGAACTGGCCTCCGAAGGTCACCAGATACCCGGTCGGAAGGTCCATCTCCGCTTCGACGGCCGCGGCGGCGCGCTGGACCGTTCCGACCAGATCGGCCCCCTCGACGTTGGCGGTGAGCATGGCGATCCGCTGCACGTTCTCTCGCCGGATCAGCGACGGTCCCATCGAGCGACGCACCGTCGCGACCGAGCCCAGCCGCAGGATGTCCCCGGTCGGCGTGGTGACCGGAAGCGCCGCCATACGGTCGGGGTCGGAGCGCAGCTCAGGTGGCAGACGGATCGCGATGTCGGACGTCAGGCTCCGTTCGGTGATCTGGCCGACCACGAGACCCTGGAAGAGCGCTTCGACACCCCTGGCGAGATCGGCGGGCAGCAGTCCGAAACGCGCCATGGCGGTGCGGTCGAAGTCGAGAATGAGCTGCGGTATCGCCGCCTGCTCCTGGTTCGACAGATCGACGATGCCCTCGACACCGCCGAGAATCTGCTCGACCCGCGACGCCAGTCCTCGGAGTACCGCGAGATCCGGCCCGAAGATCTTGACTGCCAGGTTGGTCTTGGAGCCCGAGATCATGTGGTCGATCCGGTGGCTGATCGGCTGCCCGAAGGAGACGGTCGTGCCCGGGATCGTCGCCACGGCGCGGCGCATCTCGGCGACGACGTCGTCCTTCGTCCGGTCGCCGTCGAGCGGCGTCAGGACGACCTCGAGCTCGGAGGCATTGACACCCTGGACATGCTCGTCGCGCTCGGCCCGTCCGGTGCGCCGGCTGGTCGAGACCACCTCCGGGAAGGAGAGCAAGACCTCCTCGACCTGGCTGCCGAGGTGGTCGCTCTCCGCCAGCGGCGTTCCCGGCGGACTGACCACGGAGATGGTCAGCGATCCCTCGTTGAACGGAGGCAGGAAGCTGCGTCCGAGACCGGGGAGCAGGGCGAGAGCGCCGAGCAGAAGAAGGACCGAGGCCCCGATGACCGCACGGCGGTGGCCGAGCGACCAGTCGAGCACCGGACGATAGAGCCTGCCGCAGAGCCGGAGAAGCCAGGACTCCCTGGTCCCCCTGCCTCCGGTGCGGCCGAGCAGCAGGGCGCAGAGCGCCGGGGTCACGGTCAGGGCCATCAGCAGCGAGGCTGCGATGGCGATCACAAAAGCGAGCCCGAGGGGGCGCAGCAGCCGGCCCTCGAGGCCCGGCAGGAAGAAGATCGGCAGGAAGACCAGCATGATGATCAGAGTGGCGAAGAGGATCGGCTTGACCACCTCGGTCGCGGCGGAGGCGATGACCTCGACGGGCGTGCGGCGTTCGGGCTCGTCGAGGAGCCGCTCCTGGCGCAGGCGGCGGAAGACGTTCTCCACCGCGATCACCGCATCGTCGACGAGCAGACCGATGGCGATGGTCAGGCCTCCCAGGGTCATCGTGTCGATCTGAAGCCCGAGCGCCGTGATCACGATGACGGCGGAGACCAGTGACAGCGGTATGGCGAGCGATGAGATCAGGGTCGTCCTGAGGCTGCCGAGAAAGAGCGCCAGAATGATGACCACCAGAATGGCGCCGTCGCGCAGGGCGTCGGTGACGTTGCCGATCGCCGTCTCGATGAAGTCGGCCTGGCGGAAGTTTTCGGTTTCGATGACGACGCCCTCGGGCAGTGTCCGCTGCAGCCGTTCCAGGACGCGATCGATCTCTCCGGTCAACTCGATCGTATTAGCGCCGGGCTGCTTCTGCACCGACAGCACGACCGCGGGCTTGTTGCGGTAGGAGGCCGTACCGCGCGACGGCTCGGCGCCCCAGGCGACGTCGGCGACATCGCCGACCCGGAGCGGAACGCCCTCCGCCACCCTGACCACGGCGGCTCCGATCTCCTCGGGACTGCGGGCGCGGCCGAGACCCCGCACCAGGTACTCCTGGCCTCCCTCGACCTGGAACCCGGCGGCGGGGCTGCGGCTCGCCCGTCCGACGGCGTCCGCGACGTCGCGCAGCGGGATGCCGTTCTGGGTCATCGCCGCCGGATGGACGGTGACCTGGAGCTGCGGGATCTCGCCGCCGATCGGGATGACCTGTGAGATGCCCGAGATCGACAGCAGGTTGCGCCTCACCACCGTCTCGGCAAGGCGGCGCAGCTCGATTGCCGGGATGCCTTCGGCGGTCAGGGCCACGAAGGTGATCTCTCCCATGATCGACGAGATCGGCCCGAGCTCCGGCCGGCCGGACTGCTCCGGCAGGTCGAGGCGCTGCAACCTCTCGGCGACGACCTGGCGTGCCTGGTAGATGTCGGTGCCCCAGCGGAACTCCACCCATATGACCGAGATTCCATCGGCCGACACCGAGCGCAGGCGGCGCACCCCCGGCGAGCCGTTGACGGCCGACTCTACGGGGAAGGTCACCAGGAGCTCGATCTCCTCCGGGGCCATTCCGGTCGCCTCGGTGATGATGGAGACCGTCGGGGCGGAGAGGTCCGGGAAGATGTCGACCGGCAGGCTGGTGATCCACAGCGAGCCGAGGATCAACAGGACGGCGGCGACCGTCAGCACCAGCCATCGCTGGTCGAGAGAGGCGCGGATCAGGCGTTCGAGCGGTCCCATGATCTCAGTGGATGTGGCCGTGGCTGTCGCCGCTGGCCATCAGGGAGGAACGCCGGATGGCGTTTCCGCCGCGCTCGACCAGTCGCTGCCCGGGAACGAGGAGCTCGACGAGGGCTCGATCGCCGTGGCGCTCGACCAGCCGAACCTCCTGACGGACGAAGCTCTCGCCGGCCAGCTGCAGGTAGACGATCGGCACACCGCTGTCGTCGATCAGAGCCGAAGCGGGCACGACGACGCCGTCTCGCTCGGTCGGAAGAAGGAGCCTGGCCTCGAGTACACTGCCGAGGATCAGGCCCTCTGAGGACGAGACCTCGACCAGAGCCGTGACGGTGCCCGTTCGTGCCGAGACTTCCGGCGCCACCGACACCAGCCGCAGCCCCTCGTCGATACGCAACGGTTCGCGCTCGGGTACGGTCAGGATGACGCCGACGATGCCCTCCGTCGGCAGCCGCACGGCGTCCGCCGGGGCGAGGGCCACATCGAGCCAGACGACGTCCGTCTTGACCAGGCGCGCGAGCGGGTCGCCCGAGGCGACCGTCGCCCCCGGCGTGGTGCTGACGCTGGCGATCTCGCCGGCGAACGGGGCGTGCAGCGTCAGGGCGCCCGCGGAGCCGCCCTCGCGGGAGGAACGGGCGGCGGCCAGGTCGCGCTGGGCGGCGGCGTGGGTGGCTTCGAGTGTCGCGGCGAGCGTACGGGCCTCCTCGACCTCCCGATCGCTGGTGGCTTCGAGCTCGAGAAGCTCGACCAGTCGATCGAGTCGGTGTCGCGCCGCGTTGAGCTCGCTCGACAGGCTCTCCAGTTCGGCCTCGAGAGTCGCCAGGCTGCGTTCGGCGGCTGTATGGGGAACCAGCCGGAACAGCGGTGCCCCGTGGGCGACCTCGAGCCCGACGAACGGCCAGGCGTCGCCGGCCTCGAGAACACCGGCGACAGGAGCGGTCAGCGAGGACTCGCCGCCGGCGGACGGGCGCACCCGCGCCAGTCCGACCACGCTCTCGGCGAGCGCTCCCGAGCGGACCCATCCGGTGGCGAAGTCGGCGCGCCACTGCTCCTCCTTGAGGAAGTCCAGGGGTTCCCCGGCATCGGCCGAGCCGCGGGGCGCGGGAGCCACCAGGAGAGCGCCGGGCGTCGTGGCGTCGCCGACGCGGACGCTGCCGCCGGCGATCTCCTCGACCTCGTCGCCGATTCGGACTCGGAAGGCCAGATCGAACTCACCGGTTGCGTCCGGCTCGATCGCGATCTCGAAGACGCCCGGACTGGCCGGCTCGTCGGCGCCGAAGACCTGCTCGCCGCCGGCTCCTCGGAGCACGATCTCCACCCGACCGACGTCGAGAGGGGAGAAGTCCTCCAGTCGTGTCACGTGGGTGTAGGCGATCGAGCTCGATCCGGCCCGGAGCGGCTCGGCCTCCGGATACACCTCGAAGCTCTCGCCCCATCCGGTGACCGACCAACTCTCGCCGGCGTGGGTCTCTTCGCGCTCGGGAGGCTGGGCACAAGCCGCGAGGCTCACGAGCACCAGCAGGCCGAGTGCGACGCTCCCTCGTCGCATCACGACCCGAAGGCGGCTAGATGGTTGGGCCGTGGTCATGGTTGTCTCCGTCGTGCTCCTCGTCGTCGTTATGGGTGTGGGTCTCGTCGTCGTGCGAGTGCTCTTCGCCACCGTGGGAGTGGGTCGACTGCTGTTGCTCGACGTCGTCCTCGCTCAGGTCTTCGGAGCTGACGTCCTCGGGATAGGCCGGGACATAGGTGACGGCCCCCTCGGATGGTTCGGGGGAGGGGTCCGGCTCCGAGGAGCGAGTCGACTCGGCCCGGGGCGTCGTCTCGGCATCGCCGCAGGCACCCAGGCCGAAACAGAGGACGATGAGTGAGACAGCGACGACGGAAGGTCTGTGGGTCATGGGTCAGGACTCCTCTCGGACTGCAGGACGATGCCGTTGACTCGCTCGAGCTCTCGGTGCGCGGCCAGCGCGGCCATCTGGAGCTCCAGCGCGGTCAGCTCGGCTTCGTTGACCGAGCGCAGCGTCTCCAGCAGGTCGGTCAGGGTCAGCTCGCCGTGGCCGAAGGCGGTCTCGGCGGCGTCGAGCATTCGGTTGTTGTCGGTGAGGGCGACTCGGGAAGCGCTGACGGCGGCGGTCAGCCGCTCGTAGTTGGCCAGCGCCGCGGCTCGCTCGGCGGCGACGCGCTCCTCGAGAATCTCAACACGGCTCACGGCGGCGAGGATTCGCGCATCGGCGAGCGCCTTCGGGGCCTGGTTGCGATCGGCGAGCGGGAGTGGCCAGGCGAAAGCGAAGGTCGGTCCGTCGATGACGTCTCGGCCGATCTCCTGGCGCTGCCATCCAGCGCTGAGCTCGGGCGAGCGTAGATAGCGGCCCGCAGCCTTGCGCTCCAACTCGGCTGCGGCCAGATCGGCCCGCGCGGCCGCGACGAGCGGATGCTCGGCCATCTCGGTGGGAGGCGGCGGCAGCGAGGGCATTGCCGGCCGGGCGTTCGTCGGGACCGCCGGATGCCAGCTCGCGACCCCGGCCCGGGCGGTCTCCGCGTCGGCCTGCGCCAGGACCGTGGCCGAGGCGAGGCCGGTCGCGGCGAGGCGGAGTCGATGAGCCTCGAGCCCGGAAGCCTCTCCTCGCTCGACCCTCGCGGAGACCCTGGTGGCGAGCTGGTCGACGCGCTCGGCGTGGGTCGCGAGGCGGCGCGCCCGCGCCGCGGCGGAAGCCCAGTCGGCGTAGACGTCGCGCATGGCGAGCCGCAGGACCACGAGATCCTGTGACAGTCGAGATTCGGCGGCGCGCGCCGCCTCGTCGTTGGACGAGATGCGGGCTCGCCGGCCGGGCTGGGGGAGCTGCCACGAAAGCAGCCAGTCCGTCTGCTCGACGTCGCCGGGCTCCTCGCGGACGACGCCGAGAACCGGGTTCTCGAGCGTCGATGCGGCGACGACGCGCGCGCGCGCCGCGGCCAGCTCCTGCGATCGCTCGACGACCGCCGGATGGAGCTGGTCCAGGACCGAGAGGAACTCGGTCTCGGTGATGATCTGGACCTCGCCCTTGGAAGGTGGGTCCGGTGCTGTCGTGGTCGGCGGCTGACCCGCACTGGGCACTGCCACCAGGACCGGAAGTAGACCGGTCAAGAAGCCGATCGATAGGCCTCGGAACATGCTGACTCCTGATTCAGATCCGGAAGACGGGCTCGCTTCGAGCCCGGCAGCGGTCTGCGATCAGAGCAGCAGGGAGGAGTGGGTGGCGAAAAGGGTCGCGGGCGGACCGTACCGGGCCGTCGTACTGGTGAGGCGGTCGTGCGCTCGCCCCCTGTCCGAGGGGTCGAGCGCCGGCAGGACCGCGAGCTTGGAAGACGTCTTGATGGCCGGAATCCCACTCCCCAGTCGCAGATCGTGCCGGTGGTCGGGCACGGCGCTCTCCGGGTGTCGATGGCCGTGTGACATCGCGTCGATCAGCTCCGAGAGCTCCCTCGCGTGATCGGCCGGCGAGGCCTGGTGATGGTCCAGCGCCACGTGCAGACCCATCCCAAAAGCGGCGATCCCGGGTGTCATCCAGGACACGAGCAGGACGAACAGAAGCGTCCGATCAAGCGGCCCACGCACGAGAAGATTCTCCCAGAGGAGGCCCTCCGGGTCAAAGCCCTCCCAAAAGAGGGACAGGTACAAATCACCTCCACTCTGATTTGTACCTGTCCCCCTCTTGACCAACCTTTTGACCAAGGCTTGAATCGAGGCCATCCGCGTGCTCGATCCGCGCAGCTGGGGCTACCGTCAACTCGGTGATCGACGCGCCACGAAACAACGCCTCGGGCCTCTGATTGTGAAGGCTGCTAGGATTCAGAGGCTTGTTGGCCACATCGGTATAACCACTCTGGAGGGAGATCCTATGGAATCGTTGCTGCCAGTCATCATTCAGTTGATCAGTGGAGCCGTTGGAGGCAATGTGGCAGGCTCCTTGATGAAGAATGCGTCGTTGGGCACTCTCGGGAACTCGATCGCCGGAATCCTGGGTGGAGGCATCGGAGGGCAGCTGCTTGGCCTCCTGGGCGTCGCGACTAGCGGCGGCATGGACCTCGCTGGCATCATTTCGAGCATTGCCTCAGGTGGTGTCGGCGGCGGCGTCTTGATGGCCATCATCGGGCTCATCAAGAAGGCGATGGCGGCGAAGTAGGCCGCTGCACCCGACCCCTGGGGACGTCAGCCACCGGGGCTGCGACCGCCGGTGCGCCGATTCCACCCGGCTGATTGCCCGCGCCGATTCCGGGGGGGACAGGTACAAATCACCCTCGGTCGTCGAAGGTCTTCTGGCCGCTACAGCCAGGGTCCACGGTCTGGTTCTGGCGACTCGTAACGTGCGGGACGTCGAGGCGGCCGGAGTGGCAGTGCTCGATCCGTTCGCCGAGTCCTAGCCCTGTGACCTGCCGAGCGAGCAACCATGCCAGGAACGGCCCTCCAGAGACGCCGACCTGGTGTCAGGGGCAGGTCGACGGGTCGTAGAGCAGCGTCGTCGGGTCGTCGCCCTGGATCTGGCGGGTGTCGGGTCCCGCTGGTGTCCCCGCGAGCCAGTTGAGCAGCAGCTGATCGAAGGGCAACGGCGTCGGGTACGCGGGATCATCCACCTGCCACTGGAAGAACGGGCCGCTGAGCTGGATCATCACGTGCTCGTCGCACTTGGTGCCCAGCACACCGCGATCGAACGATGCGAACCCCGGCTCGAGTGGGGCGTTGCCCAGGTTCAACAGCATGTCGTGTTGGGCCACCATGTAGTCCATGCTCGAAGGGAACAGCATCCACAGGTCGTAGAGCTCCTTCGCCAAGGGATCATTGATGTCCTGGCGCAGGAAGACCGGTGTCGTGATGTGCTTCTCGAGCGTATAGGTGGTGTCGTAACAGACCTCCGGATGCAGTCCTCCGTCGGCAAGATGAGCGGCGGAGTGCGTCGGATCCAGGCAGCTCGCGTCCAGCGTCGAATCCTCGGCGCCCCAGAAGTCCCGGACTCGTGGCTCGGACTCACTGGTCAGGTAGTCGGCGTAGCTCGACGGCGATCCGGGATCGGCCCAGCTGACTCCGTGGCCGTCCCACAGGGGCGGTGACGCTGCGGCATCGATCACGGCGCGGATCTCGACATCGCAGTCGGGCACCGTTGGCGGACAGATCGCACCGTCGAGGTGGCCCGCGAGCCTGTCGAGGTGATGGCGCAGACCACTGCCCCCGGCCGACTCGCCACCGAGCAAGATGTCGGTCGCATCGGCGAGACTCGGCAGACCCTCTGGGTAGGGCTCGCCAGCGGCGCCGGCGAGATCACCGGCCACGCCGCCCGGCGCCAGCAGCATCTCGAAGACGCCGTTGACGATCGCCTCACCCTGGAACTGGATGTCGTACTGGACGCCCGTCGTCGGCTCGAAGATGCCGACGTACTCTTCAGATCCGATCCAGATGTCGGAGCTGCAGTAGTGGACGAAGACCTGATTGCGCTCGGCGATCGGGTTGGTCATCCCCAGCGGTCCTGGCGTCTGGTCGAAGATCCCGCCTGGCGAGGCGATCGCGTCCCACGCGCCCACCGAGCTCATCTTGCCGGCGACCTCGAAGACGCGCCCGTTTCCGCACCACCGGTCCACGAAGCACTGCGTGGTGTCCGCGCAGCCACCTCCGCCGTCGAGGAAGATGAACCACTCGGTGCTCGCCGCCGGAGTCGCGGCGCCGGCGGGATAAGTGGCGTCAGCCGGGCGAAAGTAGAAGACCGCCGGCGAGCCGTCGTTGCACAGTGCATTCGGGAAGAGCCCTGTATCGACCGTCTGCCTCTTGAACGGCGTGTCCGGCTGGCCGACGACGTAGGGGCTCAGGCCGTATGGATCGAGGTCGAAAGAAGAACCTGGCGGACACTGGGAGCCGTCGACCAACGGGCTCGAGCACGCCGAGCAGCCGACCGACATCACGAGGGCCGCGGTGCCGAGGCACCAGAGGATGAAGCGTCTCGCTCCCATGTGTTCTCCTTTCCGAGCACCTCCGCCTGATGAACGCGTCCTTGCTTGCATTAGACGGGCGTGATGCCTGTCTTTCAGTCAGGACGCTCACTGGCCCTGTGATCTACTCGGCTGGCAGCCATGCCAAGAACGGTCCTGACAGTGTTCGTTGCCTGTGCAGCGTTCGGTGTCTCAGCCGTCGCTGGACAGACCACGGATCGTGAGGGGGCCTACTGGCCCCGGCCAGGTGACGCCTGGGAACGGTGCGCGCCCGAGGCGGTGGGTATGGACGGGGCCCGGCTCGCCGGTGCGCTGGAGTTCGCTCTGGCTAACGAGGCGGAGACGCCGACCGACCTTAGAGGCTTCCTCGAGGGCCGCTTCGCGGGACTCCCGGATCAGGAGATCCTCGGCCCGATGAAGGACCGCGGTCCGATGGCGGGGCTGGTGCTGCGCCACGGCTGCATCGTCGCCGAATGGGGCGACACGCGCCGCGTCGACATGACCTTCAGCGTCACCAAGAGCTTTCTGGCGACCATTGCGGGGCTGGCCCTCGACCGGGGCTTGATCGGTGATGTCCACGACCGAGTGGCCGAATCGGTCGACGATCCGGGTTTCTCGTCGGCCCACAACGCGCCGATCACCTGGCACATGATGCTGCGCCAGACGAACGAGTGGGAGGGCACGCTGTGGGATAAGCCCGACACCGCCGACCGGCGTGAGGGGCGTGAGCGCGCGCTCGAGTCGCCGGGCACCTTCTGGGAGTACAACGACGTGCGGGTCAATCGGACCGCCTACTCGCTGCTCCAGGTCTGGCGCGAGGGCCTGCCGGAGGTGCTCGATCGCGAGATCATGAGGCCGATCGGTGCCAGCGACACCTGGCAGTGGCACGGCTACGAGAACTCCTGGGTGGAGATCGACGGCAGGCGCGTCCAGTCGGTCTCGGGCGGCGGTCACTGGGGCGGCGGGATGTGGATCTCTACCCGCGATCTGGCGCGCTTCGGTCTGCTGCACCTGCGGCGCGGTCTGTGGGGCGATCGACGCCTCCTTTCGGAAGACTGGATCGAGGCCATCCGCGAGCCCGAGCCGCTCAACCCGAGCTACGGCTACATGTGGTGGCTCAACACCGACCGGCTGCAGTGGCCGAGTCTCCCCGAGAGCTCCTACGCCGCCCTCGGCGGCGGCGACAACGTCGTCTGGATCGACCCGACGTCCGACCTTGTAGTGGTGGTGCGCTGGATCGCGCGGCCGGCGCAGGACGGCTTCCTGAAGAGAGTGCGCGAAGCGGTCAGCGCCGATATCTGAGTGTCGCTGGCTCCCGCGGAACCCGCGGAGTGGCGGTGCGAAGAAGACTAGACTAGCTACATGGTCGGTGACATCGAGCGAGTTCTCACCGCGCTGAACCGCGCTCAGGTCCGTTACCTGGTTGCCGGTGGGGTCGCGGTGGTTCTGCACGGCTACCTGAGAACGACGGCGGACCTCGACCTCGTGGTGCAGCTCGACCAGAGCAATCTACGCCGTGCTCTGCAGGCCCTTCAGTCGCTCGGCTACAAGCCGCGGGCTCCCGTTGCGGCAGAGGACTTCGCTGATGAGCCGACGAGGGAGGCCTGGATCAGGGAGAAAGGACTCGAGGTCTTCTCGATGTGGAGTAACGACCTGCCGCGGCTCGAGGTGGATATCTTCGTGCGGGAGCCGTTCGACTTTGAAACGGTCTGGGCCCGAGCCGAGCGAGTCCCTCTGAGGACTTGCGAGGCCAGGGTCGTCCCACGGGAGACCCTGATCGAGATGAAGCGCCTGGCGGGTCGGCCGCGGGACCTGGAGGACGCTGACGCTCTCGAAGCGTTGGGTCAGGACCAGGCGCTAGAATGATCGAAATGAGCTCTTCCACCACCTCACGCGGGTACGAGTGGACCCACGACGAGAACCGAATGGCACAGATACGTCGGGGGCTCGAGCTCAGCCCTGCGGAGCGGCTCGAGTGGCTCGAGGTCACGATGGAGGAGCTCCGTTCCCTGGTTGGCCGCGCCGCGGGACGAGGGCGCGAAGCGGACCGGCGGGACTGAGGGCGGGTCTCTACTCCCCTTTGGCCACGCCGTTGAGCGTCTGGCCGCCACCCTGGCGCCGGCCAGTTTCGGGGTCGATGCGGATGCCGACCCAGTAGCCGGCGATGCGCATCATCGCGGGTCCGGCGATCTCGCGGGTCTCCTGCCCGCGCTCGCCGAGCGCTGCGAGAATCTCGGGCGAGAAGCGGCCCTGGGGCATGCCCTGCAGGTGGGCCTCTTCGGGGTCGATCAACGAGCGGCCGAAGTGGGCCGCCTCCGAAGCCTGGTGGGGTGTCATCCGGTAGTCGAGAACATCGAGGAGGCTCTGCATCGAGGCGGCGTGGAGCCCCGACCCGATGGCGCCACTCGCCAGGCGCAGGCCGTCCTCGTCCAGGACCAGAATCGGGTTGGTCGCGTCGGGCAACCGGGCGCCGGGACCGGCCTCGGCGATGCGTTCCTGCTGGTAGGCGGCCGAGTCGGGGATCGACACGCCGCCGACGAAGATGCCGGTGGTTCCCCAGGTGTTGGTGTTGATCGTATGGGTGAGAACCGTGGCATCGCCCTCCCGGTCGACCACGATCACCGAGTCGGAGTGATCGGGCGGTCCAGTCTTCACGGCCGCCTCGAGCGCGTCACGGACCAGAGCGTTCCAATCCTCGGTGGACATCGCCGCCCAGACCCTTGCGGCGTGCTCCCCGGTGACCCGTGCGGGCGTGTCGACAGCGAGCTGTGGGAAGCGCTCGGCGACCAGGGGCCGGGCGTCGACGCGACCCTGGCCCGGGACGCCGAGGACCTCGACGAGTCGGCTGATGCGGATGAGGTCGTAGAGGGCAGCGGGATCCATCGAGTAGTGGGACTCTCCGAGGATCCCGCTCGCCTCGACAACGTTGAGCGCCTCGATCAGGCCGGCGCCGCCGAAGTTCGGTGCAGCGGGGGCGTACAGGCGGTAGTCGCCGTAGGCGGCCGAGAGCGGTTCGTCCCACAGGACCCGGTAGGAGGCCAGGTCCTCGAGCGACAGCAGACCGCCCTCCTCGCCGACGGCGGCGACCAGCGCCTTCGCCCATTCGCCCTCGTACATGTAGGTGGCGCCTCGCGCCGCCACCCCGCGCAGGGTCTTGGCGAGCGCCGGTTGCCGGAAGCGCTCGCCGGCCCCGATCAGGGTGCCCTCGGAGGTCTCGAAGACCGCCCGCGTCGCGGCTCTACGCGAAAGGACCTCGGCCCGGTACCCGATCATCCCTGCGAGCATCGGCCCGACCGCGAACCCCTCCTCGGCGAACCAGATCGCCGGCTGGTAGATCGCCGCGAACGGCAGTCGGCCGAAGCGCTGGTGCGCCGACTCGACGCCGGCCATGAAGCCCGAGACCAGTACGGTGCGCCCGCTCGGCGTAGCGGGCTCGGGGATCGACAGGGGCTCGATCTCGTCGCGCAACGTGTCATAGGCGGCATTCATCGAGTGCACTGTGCCGGTGGCCGCGTCGTAGTGGAGAAGGGAGAGGAACCCTGCGTAGGACACCCACGCGCCCCCGGCGAGGGTCACCTGGGTCAGGGCCGTGGTGAGCGCCGCATCGACCGACGACCCACCGGCCCGCAGCGCCGCCAGTCCCGCCTCCACCGCCGGTGCGCCGGTCGTCGCCACCACCATCCCGCTCTCGCCTTCGGCGGCGTGGCGTTCGAAGAAGCGCTGATTGGCGGCCAGCGAGGCGTCGAGGGTGCCTTCGGGCCAGGCTCGGGGGGAGAGATCGACCTCGACGGTGTCTGGGGCCGGGTGCTTCTGCGGCACGCCGCCGGCAAGCGTCGTTGCGGAGATGACGAGCAGTGCGGCGGTTGCGCGGACGACGGCAGGAGGAGCGATCTTGCTGTCGCGGGAGTTCATGACCGGTCGCCTAGCGTACCCCCTCGGACAGTTTCGTACTGAAGCGACAGAGCACTCCAGGGCCCCTGCTGACTGTCGCTACACTAGGGCGCGATCCTCGATCGACAGCCGCCTGCACATGAGACGACTGCTCAGTATTCTCGTTGTACTCGGAATCGGGTTCCTCTTCTTCCTCCTCGGGGAGGCTGGGCTGCGGGACGTCTCAGCGCGGGTTCTCGGTCCGGAGCCCAGCGATCTGGAGACGACTCTGTTCCAGATGTCGGTGGGCCTGGTGCAGCTGGCCGTCTCAGCGTTGTTGGCTGGGATGATCGCCAAGCCTGGTGATGGTGCTGCCGCCTGGCTACTGTACGGCGTCTGCCTGGTCTACTTCGTCCTCTACGTGGTTCTGGTCAACCAGGTCGAAGGGGAGTTTCTGCTGTGGTTCGAGAAGAACTACCCCGAGATGTCACGCGTGAGCGTCATCATCTGGACCCTCGTCGCTGTGGCGACGATCGCGGTCTTTCATGATCTCGGACAGAGGGTGAGCCGCCGATTCTCGAGCGTCGCTGAGCATTAGGGATGCCGGACGCCCACAGACCTGGGTTCGGCCTCACGATCGCCTCCGCGGTCTTCGCGCTGGCCGCTTGCTCGCCGCAGACCGCGAGCGAGACGCTCGAGGCCGACCCGGAAGCTCTGAACGTCCGACTGGTCGAGGCCGCTCGCACAAACGAGCCGCTCCCTATCAAGCCGGGTGTGGGTGTCGGCCCCGTCGAGTTCGGCATCGATTCCGCGCCAAACGTCGATCCGCGCTGAATGCGGGCCCCCAAGACGGAACCGGCTTCACCGACCTTCGGCGAT
This sequence comes from Candidatus Multivoradales bacterium, assembly GCA_965223875.1. Taxonomy (GTDB): domain Bacteria; phylum Acidobacteriota; class Thermoanaerobaculia; order Multivoradales; family JAHEKO01; genus CBDCXS01. Next base: position 3,828,553 of record OZ245024.1, read on the forward strand.
CACTTCATTCCCGTGAACGCTGAAGAACAATCGAGGAAGCGACGGAACTGTCGCGATTCGACGGATCGGCAGGTTACGAGGTTGGAGAGGCCCAGCGCGACCCTCCGCGCTGGGCGAGCATGCTAGAGAGCCCGCAACCGAGACTCGCACTGAGCTCTACCCTGGCGCTCGCCCTGCTGGCAGCACCTGTCTGCCTCGCGCAGGCCCGGGAGCCGGAGGCGCTCGAGCCGTTGCTCGAGCCGCTCGCTCGTGAGTGGAGAGTCCCGGCGTTGGCTGCCGCTGTAGTGCGAGACGGCCGCATCGTGGCCGCCGGTGTCGTGGGCGTGCGCGTCGCGGGCTCGCCGGACCCGGCGCTTCGTACCGATCCGTTCTACCTTGCTTCGTGCGGCAAGACGGTGACCGCCACCGTGGTGGCGCGGCTGGTCGAGCGCGGAGTCCTCGATTGGGAGATGACACTGCCCGCGGCCTCCCGAGAATCGAGATGCATCCCGGTTTTGAGACCGTGCAGGTGCGCGATCTCTTCAGCCATCGTGCGGGTGTCTTTCGCTTCGTCTCACCGTCGAGCGAGACGGTCGCCTGGGAGTCGAGGCCCGCGGCGCGCGAGACGAGGCAAGAGTTCGCCGAATGGGTGCTCGGGAGACGTCCCGACAGGGATGACGGCGCCTCCTACTCGAACGGCGGCCTGATCGTCGCGGGAGCGATCGCCGAACAGGTGACGGGCACCAGCTTCGAAGAGCTCGCCGAGGTGCTGCTCTTCGAGCCTGCCGGTCTGGAGAGCTTCGCCTTCGGCTGGCCCGCGACGCCGGCGCGCCCCGACGCCCCGCGGGGCCACTTCCGCGAGTCGGGTGAGGTAAGGCCGGCCGTTCTAGGGTCTCCCGCGAGAATGCCGGCCTTCTTCGGTCCCGCCGGGCACCTGCACGGCTCGATTCTCGACTTCGCGCGCTTCGCCGCGTTGCATCTGAGAGGGCTAAAGGGCGAGGACGGTCTGCTCGCAGCCGAGACCATCCGATGGCTTCACACCCTCCCCGGCGACGATTCCAGTCCCTGGGCCTACGGCGGCTGGCGCGTCGGGCGCGACGTGCACAGCCACGGCGGGAGCACGTCCACCTTCCGCTCGTACATCGCGCTCTACCCCGAGGCCGATCTGGGGATCGTCATGATGCAGAACGTCGGGGAGATGGGTAGAGAGGCCGAAGGAGTCGTCGAACTGCTTCGTGATCGCTACGCCCCCGAGCTCGACCGCATTCGCATGCGCTTCTCCGGGCCGTCCGGGGGTGACGACCACTGAGTCCCCGCAGGATCTCGTTTCAGGTCAATCGCTCACTGCCTGTCGATCGAGCTCGTCGGCAGGTAGGGCTCGGAGCACCGCCGGCTGTGAAGCCGAGTCTCGAGCACCGGCGGTGAAGAGAGCGCATCGCACCAGGCCCGCTCGGTGGGCGATCCACCGCACCAGCGTCCACAGCGTCAACAGAGCGTAGCTCGTCGAGCGGGACAGCTGAATGCTGCTGGCGTCCCCGTGGTAGAGGACCGGGACGGGTATGTCTCCGAGCTTGAAACCGAGGGAAACGCACTGGAACAGCACCTGGGAATCGAAGACGAAGTCGTCGCTGTTGCGCTCGAACGGAATCGTCTCGAGGACGTCTCGTCGATACGCTCTGAAACCCGTGTGCCACTCGCCCAGGTTCTGCCCCGTGATCGACCCTTCGATCAGGGACAGGCCGCGATTGGCCAGGTATTTGACCAGGGGCATCCCTCCTCGGCGAGCCTCCTGCCGGGTCCGAATTCGGTTGCCGAGAACGACATCGCAGATACCGAGGCGCAGAATGGAGATCGCCGCCGGAATCACCCTGGCGTCGTACTGATAGTCGGGGTGGAGCATCACGACGTAGTCCGCACCACGGTCCAGGGCGGCCTGGTAGCAGGTCTTCTGGTTGCCACCGTAGCCGCGGTTCTCGTCGTGCCGTAGCACGGTGATGGGGAGGGTTTCGGCCAGCGCGACGGTGCCGTCCTGGCTACAGTCGTCAACCAGAATGAGCTCGTCGTAGCAGTCGCTCGGGATCTGCTCGAAGACTCTCATCAAGGTACGCTCGGCGTTGTACGCCGGCATGACGATGATGATCTTCTCGCTCACGTGGAACCTCCAAGCCCGGTCGTGTCCGGGTGCCACAGCGGTTTCAGCCATCCTCCGGTGTCAGCTACGATCGCGTCAATGACTGATGCTGAAGCCCGCATCGAGGTCCGCCGCGTGCAAGAGCCCGAGACGCTCGGGCACTCGAACTGCCCGGTCTGCGATGCAGAGGATGCGACACGGGCGTTCAGCATCGAGGGCTCTGCGTACTCCATCGTCGTCTGCGCAAGCTGCGGCACCGGGCGGTTGGAACCCCTACCCTCGGGTGAGGAGATTGCCGCCTTCTATCCGAGTAGCTACTACGGCGACAGGGGCAGCAAGTTCAATCCGGTCATCGAGCGCCTGGTGCGGTTCTTCGGCTCCAGGCGCGCTCGTCGTCTCTCTCGAGGCCTGCCGAGCGGAGCGCGCGTTCTCGATATCGGCTGCGGTCGCGGTGTTCTCCTCGGTCGCCTGGCCGACCTCGGCTTCGAGGTCCACGGGACGGAGGTGAGCGAGGAGGCGGCGAGGGGGGCGGACCCGAGAGCCGAGATCCGTACCATCGGCGCGCTCGCTGACGCCGGGTATCCGCCGGAACGTTTTCACCAGGTGGTTCTCTGGCACGTCCTCGAGCACCTTCCCGACCCGACTGTCACCCTGCGGGAGATTCACAGAGTTCTCCAGCCTGGTGGTCGTCTGGCGATCGCTGTTCCCAACTTCGCGAGCGCTCAGGCCCGCTGGATGGGCGGGGGGTGGTTTCATCTCGATCCGCCGCGTCACATCTTCCACTTTCCGCTGAGCGCCCTGCGGAGGATGCTCTCGGAGTGCGGTTTTCGCGTCGTGAGCGTCAGCCACTTCTCGCTGCTACAGAATCCCTACGGTTGGGTTCAGAGTGTCCTCAACAACATCCCGGGGGCCCGGCGGGATGCTCTCTACTCGGTGCTCAAGAACACAGGTGGGCAGCAGCTCCACCCGATCAAGAGGGCCTCCGGCATGGCCGTCTTCCTGGCTGGAATGCCGGTCGGGCTCGTCTGCTCGGTCGTTGCGGCGATGATGCGCTCCGGAGCGACGGTCGAGATCGAGGCGCAAAGGGTGCCTTGACGGTCAGTCGCGTCGAGGCGAGCCACCCTCCTCGCCCTGGCGTCGCCCGAGCCGCTCGATACGACCCTCGAGCTCCACTCGAGAGCTGTCGAGCTCGAGCGCGGTCCGGTAGTGGGAGAGCGCCGCCTCCGGCTCGCCCTCCTCCTCGTACAGGACTCCGAGCCCCTGGTGGGCGGCGGCGAACGAGGGATCGATCTCCAGGGCCCGGCGAAGCTGCTCGATCGACTCCGACGGGCGATTCGCGGCCGCAAGCGTCCTGGCGAGGGAGAACCTCAAGCGTGGGTCCTCCGGTGCCAGCTCGACGGCTCGCGCCAGCGCGGGCAGGGCCTCCGGTATTCTGCTCCATTGCCGGAGGGTCTCGCCGAGCCCGGCCCAGGCCTGCGGCCACTCGGCATCGATCTCGATCGCCTTCCGATAGTGGTCCAGTGCGGCCGGATCACCCCGGTCGCTGTAGGCCTCGGCCAGATTGAGCTCGGCCACCCGGTTGTCGTTCGTCACCGCGATGGCACGCTCGAAGAGAGTGACGCTGTCCGCCCAGTACGAGACCTGTCGCGAGGCGACGAACGCGAGAGCGACGACCCAGGAGACCGCCAGCGTCGCGACCGCGGCTCGCCAGGCCCGTCGCTTGCCCACCAGCGCATCGAGGCTCCAGGCGATGCCGATGAAGATACCCACCAGAGGGACGTAGGTGTATCGATCGGCCCGTGCCTGGGCACCCACCTGGACGATGCCGATGACCGGGAGGAGCGTCACCAGGTACCACAGCCATCCGGTGGTCCAGTAGCCCGCGATGCGTCTCCTGAGGAGGACCACGATAGTCGCTGCCAGCAGGAGTCCCACTCCCGCGAGAGCCCTCCAGATCGCCGGTTCCTGCTGCAACGGATAGAAGGCGCCGAGATCCGTCGGGACGACTGTCTTCACGAGATAGGTCAGGTAGGAGTCGGCGGCGTTGGCGAGTCGTAGGCCCAGCGGCACCACTTCCCGAGACGAGATCGCGCCGGTCTGGGCGACGATGGTCACCACGCACACCGCGGCCGACATCAGGTAGAGAGGTGTCTTCTCGACGATCGATGCCAGGAGCGCCTTTCGATGTGGTGTCGAGAAACCCCAGTCGAGTCGCCCGAGAGGCCAGTAGTCGAACAGCACGAGGACCACCGGCAGGGTCACGAGCATGGACTTCGCCATGAGCCCGAGGGCGAAGAGCCCGACGACCACCATGTAGCGCCACACCGTCCTCTGGCGGACGAACGCCACGTAGCCGATCATGGTCAGAAACCAGAAGAGGGTGCTCAGGACGTCTTTTCGTTCGGCCACCCAGGCCACCGATTCGACGTGCTGCGGGTGGATCGCGAACAGAGCGGCCGCGAGAGCACTCGGCCAGGGTCGGCTCGTCGAGGTCGCCAACAGGTGGAAGAGAGCCAGGACACAGGCGGCGTGCAACAGCAGGCTCGTCAGGTGGTGACCCCTGGGATCGAGCCCATAGAGCTCGCAGTCGAGCATGTGGGACCAGAGGGTCAGCGGGTGCCAGTTGCTGGGCTCCAGGCTGGTCAGGGCCCACACCAGATTCTCCGGCTCGAGCCCCGCCTGCGTCCGGGGGTTCTCGGTGACGTAGAGCCCGTCGTCGAAGTTGACGAAGTCGTGCTCTGGGACGGCCCTGAAGGTGACGAGCGTGAGGGCGACCAGGCCCAGCCCGAGCAGGAGGGACGTTCGACGACTCCGACTGTCGGGACCCGCGTTGCTGGAAGTCACTTGGCGCTGTTCGGCCTGGTTTGGGTGCGAGTCGGACGACCTGAGAGTACGGACCATCACCGCCAGGTGAAGTGACGGCAGGCGACCCCGCTCACTCGAATGCCGGTCACTCGAGTGCCGCGAGCTGCTCCAGCATCTGCTCGATCTGCACCCTCAGATCGACCTCGGTGACCGACGGCAGCAGCTCGCGGAGAACCTCGCTCGCTCCCGCGTAGTCCCGGGCGTTGGCGAGCTCGATGGCGCGGTTGTAGAGGTCGATCTGAGCCTTGCGCGCGATCGCCTTCTCATACTGCTCGATCTCGATCTGCAGCCGCGCTCGCTCGCCGGGATCGGTGGTCGCTTCGAAGAGCTCGCGATAGAGCTCGAGGGCGGTCTCGAGGTCGCCGGCCTGGTTGGCGGCATTGGTCTTCTCGACGAGTGCGTTCCTGTCGATGACTTCGAGAGCCTGCTCGTACCAACTGGGCTCACCCCTCAGGTATGAGTTCGCCACGGTACGCGCAGAGTCGATGTCGTGATTGCGCAGGTGCATCATCGCCAGGTTGTAGGCCAGGTCGGGTCGGTCGGGGAGAAGTGTGACGGCCTGCTCCATGTAGCCGAGGGCCTCCGCCGGTTCAGCCGTGCCGTAGGAGGAGGCCAGGAGCGCCCAGGCCTCGCCGAAGCCGGGCTCGAGCTCGACCGCCTTCTGGAGACACTCCCGCGTCGTGGCGACGTCGGCCTCACCGCCGCCGTGCTCCTCGAGGAAGCTGGCGTACCGGTAGTAGCTGGTCGCCTCCTGCGGTCCGAGGTCCGTTGCCTGCGCAAAGAGCGACCGGGCCTCGTCGAGGCGCCCCGTTTCGACCCGCAGCTGAGCCAGCACCGCCAGAGCATCGGCGCGCCAGGGCGATCCCTCGGTGGTGAGCGGCTCGAGGTGCGCTTCGACCAGGGCGACGGGCGGCGGCCGGTGCGCCGAGGTGAGATAGAGACCGAGCTCGTAGGAGATCTCCTCCGTCGACATCTCCTCGAGGGGGACCTCCTGCTCGACCAGGAAGTTCTCCTCCAGGGTGAAGACCGGCAGGGTCCTCTCACGGGCGTATGCGGTCAGCGTCCGCTCGAAACGATCGAGGTCCATGCCGAGGTTGGCCCGGATGGCCTCCTCCGTCGAGACACCACCCCGCATGGCGTTGAAGGTGGCGCGGCTGCGCTCGGCGTCGCCGCCGCCTCCGGTCAGCAGATAGTGGGTAATGAGCCACGACTGCGCGTTGAAGGTGCGCAGGTTGTCGACGTTGTCGAGGTAGGGCGAGTCGTGCTCGACGCGGAAGAACTGCTCGAGGGGCAGCATCGAGTACTCGCGGATCCGCCGCACGTACCGTTCGACCGGCATGCCGATGCGCACGGTGCGACCGGGCTCGATCTCGGCGGCGCCGTAGAAGCGACCCATGCCGACCTGGAGCCAGTAGGGGAGCTCACGGTAGTTGAGGTTGATGAGGTACCCGGCGTAGGCCTCATAGGCTTTCGGCAGCATCTCGTTCGGCGGTTGGGAGCCGTCGACCAGCAGGTAGTCCCGCCCTTCGCCGAAGTGCGAGTCCCAACTGCGGACGGTGCCCGGCGTGGGAGGTGTGCGCATGTAGGGGACGAAGGCCTTCTGGTTCCTGAAGAAGATGAAGGTGATGGGAGCCCGCTCGAGATCGTCGCCGCTCGCTCCGAACCTCGCCATCACCTGGCGGAGGTGCTCGAGCGACTCGATGACCTCACGGGTCTTGGGCCGGGCCGCACTGCTGTAGACGAGGAAGTTCTCGGTCCTATCCTGGACCCACTTGTCGCGGGGACCCGGCTGTCCCGCGAGGTCGACGACCCCCAGGAATGCCGATCCCACCACAAGGGCGGCCACGACTCCGGCAGATGGTCTCATCGGATGGTTCGTGCCTATTCTGAACGATTCGGCGATGTGGTGCACTCACCGAAGAGGGGGGCCGAAGAGGAGAGCTAAGAGCAGTTTGGATCCGCCATCAGAACAGGTCAAAGCAGAGGCGCCGACTTGCCGCTTCGTCGGCGTGGTCAAACGCGTTCCCGAGATCGGGAGTCCTCCAGCCCGGTTCAGCGACGGTTGGTCCCGGTGCCCCGATCTCGCGGAGCTGTCGGGAGGTTCGTACCTCGTATGGATCGATCCAGACGAGCCACTCTTCCAGCAGCAGGACCATCTGGCGACCTGGTTGGAGGAGACGTCCGGGAACTTGCTGTTCTGTCGAGGAGCCCGGAGCAAGGCCCCATCGGCCAAACTGGATCTGCTTCGAGAAGTGACCGATCCGCTTCCCGCATTGCGAGTAGACGATTGTCCGGAGCAATACGGCTCCAACGGTTTCCTCCGAGCGATTCTCAATCCGTATTCGAGGCCAGAGCAGGTCACCGCGACCAGTCTGTTGGATACCTTGGTTCTCCGTTGCGATCTCCAGCCAGACTTCGGCTTTCGGTGGAGGAGGGATTGCCTGGACGAGAGTATCCGCTGACCGTCGATGGTCTCTGATGACCGCGAGTCCCACGACTAGCAGGGCGCTGCCCGTCGTGAGAAGGATCGCGCTGCGCCGAATGGAGGTACCTAGCGTCCGCGCCCCTCACGCCTCATGGTAGTGGATCTGGCGGGTGGACCGAGAGCGGCTCCCACGATCTTCCCGCTTTCGCGCAAAGACTCCCCCGACGTCCGTCTATTCCTCTATAGGCCGTCGAAGCCTTCGGCTCGGGACCAGGCGTGAGGGCGAAAGCGAACACGATCGCCCGGCTGGAAGCTCTGTCAAGAGGGGGGGTGCCGTGTTTGGATTGGCGAAGAAAGCTCGGGGAGTCCTTGGGGTTCTGGCTGCGTCACTGGCGATGCTCTCGCCGGCGCAGATTGTCTTGGCAGACGACGGCTCACACCAGGATGTGCTCTGGGTTCTCCGCGGAGACGGCCTGCTGCGGCTGGACCCGGTCGACCTAGGCAGAGTGGTGTCGAGGATCGAGGCTGAGAATGTGGTGGCGGCGGCGGTCGACGACTTGAGACAAGGTCTATGGATTTCGACTGGGAAGCGTCAGTACCACTACTCCCTCGAGGGAGAGCTCCGAGTAGAGCTGGGCAGTCGGGAAGATGGCGTTGCATCCGTCGGTCGAATCGCCGTCAATGCTGAGGACGGAGCGCTCTGGATGCTCGACCAACGGACTCTCCTGTCTGTGGGTCCTGACGGAACTCTCGTGGGCAGCCAAGTACTGCCGCAGGTGGCTCAGCATCTTCTTGTCGATTCCAGTTCTAGGCTGCTCTGGGTCATCGGGCGGGAGCAGGCGACGGCCTACGACGTTGTTCAAGGACTTCGCCTTCAGTCTCTTTCCCGTCCGACCCTCGATCCGATTGTCAGCGCAGCACTGGACCCGCTCCACGGGGAACTGTGGATCGCTACCGAGTTCGCGATTGAGCGGCACTCCTCAGCTGGGAGCTACATCGAGAGCTACCCAATTCAAGGTGTACGGACCCTCGTCCATGGAGGCTCCGATAGCTTCTGGGCCGTGGGGCGGGAGGGGCTAGCCGAGATCGGACTCGACGGTGAGGTCCGGAGCGTCACGGCCTCCTTTCACGGGATGTCAGAGCTCATTGATCTCGCGGTCAAGGGCGAGACGATCTGGGCGACCGACGGCGCGCGCGTCGCACGGATCAACACCTCAGGCCGGCTTCTTGCCTTGTCTCCCGACCTTGGACCGATCAAGGGCCTTGTCTTCTCACCTGCTGACAACGTAGCACCCAAGCTGAGTTTCGTAGACCCGATTTCGGGGCAGACCGTGACGGCGACCAAGCCCCGACTCCGACTTGCTTTCGAGGATGTCGGCATCGGGCCCGACACGTCGACGCTGGAAGTCGTACTCCTCGAGTCTGAGGTGGATATCGAGTGCTCAGTGGCTCGCGGCACCGCGACCTGCACACCAGCCACGCCGATCTCGAGCGGCTCATGGACCGCGGAGGCATCAGTAGCGGATAGAGCGGGGAACAGGTCCCTCCCGGCACGTGTGACGTTCACGCTGGATGCAGACGGGGAAGGGTCTATGCCAGGCGGTGCTCCCAACGCTCCCTACCCGACGCAGACGACCCTGAATCCGACTGCTGACACCTACATCGCCTTCACCAGCAAGAACACGAACTTCGGCAGCGACGAAGCCATCGTGGTGGGTCTCTCCGACAGAGGTCTTGCATTGTTCGACGTGGAGAGCGTCATTCCGTCGATTGTGACCCTCAACTCGGCGACTCTCAGGCTTCACATCGAGGCGAACAACGGCAGCTGGGGGGACGGCGCTCTGGTTGGAGCCCACCGGGTCACCACTGCCTGGACTGAGGGCGGAGCGACCTGGAATTGTCCGGACGACACGAATCCGGGCAATACGGAGCCCGACTGCTCGCAAGGGTGGGGAGGCGGCGACTATGTCGCTACAGCAACCGACTCCGTATTTCATCACGGCGCAACGACAGGCTGGGTCGAGTACGACGTGACTGCCGACGTCTCAGCGATGATCAGCGGGACGAGCAACCTCGGTTGGATCATCGTTCGCACTGGAGAGAGTCTCGGGAGCGTCGACTATGCATCCCGAGAAAGCTCATCCGGGAACTTCCCAGAGCTTGTTCTCGACTACATCGCTGATGACAGCGATCCGCCGACGATATCTATCGACTCGCCGACTGAGGGTGAAGCCGTCGCGACCGCTCAGCCGACCATCTCGATCTCGTATTCTGATCCCGCGTCCGGAATCGACGAGAGCAGCCTTGATGTGCAAATCAACGGTGCATCAAGCCAAGCCTCGTGTACCACGACTCCAACGACGGCCACGTGCCAGCCGATCGCCAACTTGCCGGAAGGTGCCAACTCAGTAGCCGCAACAGTCGCCGACAAGGCTGGCAACGTCTCGACCCAGGCGACGGTCAACTTCACGGTCGACACCGTTGCACCTGTCATTACCGTGACGTACCCGCCTGATGGCCTACTGACGAATGTGCCTCAGCTGACATCGACTGGAAGCCTCAGTGAAACCGCAACTCTGACCCTCAGTGGACAGTCGGTCACGGTGGATCCTGGACTGACCTTTGCTCACCAGTTGATCCTCGTAGAGGGTGCCAATGCTCTCGCCTACGTCGCGACCGACCCCGCCGGAAACCAGGGCTCTGTCGTCGTCAACGTGACCCTTGATTCCATCGCTCCCAATGCGGTGGAACGCTCACTGGTTTCGGTCGGAGCCGTCTCGGGGGGGAACACCACGGTCCAGGGATCCGCGGGTGCCGCTGAGGCTGGGACAACTCTTGTCGCCACGAACTTCAGGACGAATGACTCAGACACGACCCAGGTCGCGCCCAACGGAAGCTTCACCGTCACGGTTCCGGCTCAAGCGAGAGACGTGATCAGTCTGGTCCTGACCGATCCGGCGAGCAACAGTAGCGTCCCCACGAATGTGGTCGTTCCGACAGACCAGCTACCAGCTCCGCCGCCAGACCCCACGCCCTCGCCGATCGATCCCACCGTGCCATCGGACATCGCGCGGGACACTGCATTCCTGTACGAGGGGCCGACCCCCATCCAGACGGGCGTCGCGGCAGGCACGATGGATGCCAGACACGTTTCGGTGCTCAGGGGCCAGGTCTTCGACCGCGACGGAAATCCACTGCCGAGCGTCACGGTGAGTATTCTCGATCGTCCTGAGTTTGGGCAGACTCTGACGCGAGCAGATGGCAAGTACGACCTGGTCGTCAATGGTGGCGACCTGGTGACGCTTCGGTTCGAGCGGCCCGACTTGCTGACCGCGCAGCGAGCTATCGACGCTCACTGGCGAGACTACGTCGTCGTCGAAGACGTAGCGCTCATTCCGGCCGATGACGAAGCAACGACGATTCTGTTGGGCCAGCCCGTCTACCAGGTGGTTCGTGGCAGTGTCGAAACAGACGCTGACGGGAACAGGCAGTCGACGATTATCGTGCCCTCCGGAACGACGGCCACGATGACCCTGCCTGGGGGAGGGACACAGGCGCTGTCGATGATGACCTTCAGGTCCAGCGAGTACACGGTGGGGCCGAGCGGTCCGGATGCCATGCCCGCCTCTCTCCCGCCGGTCTCGGGCTACACCTACGCGACCAATCTCCGAATCGATGAAGCCGAGGCGGTCGGTGCCCTGTCCGTCGCGTTCAGTCAGTCCGTCATTCACTACTCCGAGAACTTCCTCGATTTCGACCCTGGCATGCCGGTTCCGGTTGGCTTCTACGACAAGGAGCTCGGCACGTGGATTGGCTCAGACGACGGGCTGGTGATCGAAATCCTGTCAATCAACCAGGGCCTGGCCGAGCTGGATATCGGAAACGGCACTCCCGCAACTCCACCGCAGTTGGCTGCTCTCGGGATCACCGACGAGGAGCGGGCCGAGCTGGCTGGCCTGTATGCACCTGGTCAGAGCCTATGGCGAGCGCCGATGCCACACTTCTCGATGCCCGATCTGAACTGGCCCTACGCTCCGGCCAATACCGAACTGCCTCCAGACCCTCAGAAAGAGAATATTCCGCAGCCGACCGACAAGCCTGAGTGTCAGCCGGGTTCGATCATCGAGTGTGAGAACCAAGTGCTTCACGAACGCGTGGACGTCGTCGGTACACCGGCTGATCTCCACTATAGCTCCGAGCGAGTGCCCGGCCGCAAGGTCAAGCGCTCGGTGAGTATCGTCTTGACCGAAGACGAAACGCCGGATGATTTGGGTGGCGTGCGCCTCGAGGTGCGCGTGGCAGGCACGATCTTCACTCAGACATTCCCGCCCGACCCCAGCCAGGAGTACGAATTCACCTGGGACGGGCTTGATGCGTATGGCCGGACGGTCTACGGAAGCGTTCCAGTGGACATTCGGGTGGGGTACACATATCCGATCGTCTACTATAGGTCGGTCATCTCCGCACAACTGTCTTGGGGAGCTGCTCGAGGCGCTGCTACGAACAGCGTCCGAACCAGTGCTCCGGACGTCACACTCTGGACGGCCTACCGGACCCGGGTCATGGCGAACGACCCAGTCACAGAGATGATGGGCGGCTGGTCCGTTACGCCGCTGCACTACTACGACCGCGACGCGGGGGTGATCCATCTGGGCAACGGAACCCGGCGAGGGACAGGCGTGGCGAGAAACGCTCTGCAGCGGCTCGCCGGTGTTAGAGGTCAGTCCAGCGTCACTGGTGATGGAGGTCCAGCGATCGAGGCAACGCTCAAGCAGGTTCAGGGTCTTGCCGTCGGGGCGGACGGTAGCTTCTGCATCGGTGGTGGGGCCCGAATCCGCTGTGTGGACAAGGACGGGATCATCAACACAGTGGCGGGTGACGACGACTGGGAGTACGAGGGAGAAGGGGGCAGTCCGGCGATACAGGCCAAGGTTCGGGATGTCCACCATCTCGCGCTAGGAACCGATGGCACGCTCTACTTTGCCGATACGGGGACCAGCAATATGACCCACTACGTTCGAAAGATCGACACTGAGGGAGGGATTTGGACGATCGCTTCCACCAACGGGAGCATTGGGGGCTTGGCGCTAGGACCAGACGGCTACGTCTACTACTCGGTCTCTGAGAACGACTGCGTTGTTAACCGCGTAGGTCCAGATGGCACGATTGCGCATTTCGCCGGCCTGCCGCGTGTAGGGATCTGGCCATGCTTGGGGTCGCCCACTGGAAACGGAGGCCCCGCCATCGACGCGGCCATCCCCGATCCCCGCGAAATCGCCTTCGGACCCGACGGAAGCCTCTACGTTGTCAGTGGCGAGAGGCAGATCCGTCGTGTGACGCCCGATGGATTCATCGAGCATTACGCAGGCGATTGGTCCTGCTTCCCCTCCTCGTTGCCGAAGATCGGACCGACCAACTCCGTTTGCATTTCATGGTACACAGGCCAGCACGGCCTGAATGTCTCGAACGATGGCACGGTCTACCTGGCGTCGGCGGCAGCCATGAGGCTCATTCGCGATGGCTATGTGCATCCAGGGCCGGGCTATAAGGCGTGGAATGCAGGTCAGGGGCCCGATCCCGCGGAGGGTGCGCCGGCCGATGATGCGGAGTTCTCGGGCTTCCGGGCGAGCTTCCTCTCTCCGGACGGCGACGGCCTGATCGGAGAGTCGCAGTTAGTCGTTTGGGGTTTCCGCGATGCTCTGGAAGGGGGCGTTGGGACCGTCCACGTCGCTTCCGAAGACGGGAGAGAGCTCTACGAGTTCGATCTCGAGGGAAGACACCTCAAGACGATCGACACGCTCACCTCCGTGACGCTCTATCAGTTCCAATATGACACCGCAGGGTTGATCGTCGGAATTCAGGATCGCGATGGAAATACCACAACGATCGATCGCGACGGATTCGGGAAGCCTACGGGCATCGTCTCCCCCTACGGTCAACGCACCTTGCTCGGAACCGACGCCAACGGCTTCATCGACTCGGTCACCAATCCGAATGGAGAGACGACAGGATTCGGATTTGGTCCCGAGGGACTGATGGGAACCATGACCGATGCCCGCGGCTTCCAAGCGACGTTTCTTTACGATCCGATGGGGTACCTCGAGAGTGACGAGGATCGGGCAGGGGGCGTCCAGCAGCTGGCACGAGTCGAGGGCAACGGGCTCCTTCAGGTCAACCACACCTCACCGCTCGGCCGCTCCACGCTCTACGAAGTCGAGGCTCAGTCTGGCAACGAGCTTGAGCGCCGGGTCACGAACCCGGCGGGCGACGTTTCGACCACCGTTTTGCACACCAATGGGGGCTACACGAAGACGTATCCCGACGGCACCTCCGTTGCCTACGATCCCGATGGAGATCCTCGCTTCGGCATGCAGTCGCCCGTGGCCGAGAAGGTCACGATCGCGGCACCGGGAGGGTTGGTTCGCACGACGGCCGTGACGCGAGATGTCACGCTCAACGACCCCTACGACCCGCTGAGCCTGACGACGCTCGACGAGACCGTTACGGTGAGCGGCAGGACGTTCTCACGCCACTACGATGCGGCGACCAGCCAATGGACACTCACGAGCGCCGCAGGCCGGACCGCCTATCTCGAGCTGGACACTCTAGGGAGGGTGGAACAGACCACCGTCGGAGGGTTTGATCCGGTGGTTGCTACCTACGACACCTTCGGTCGTCTGTGGAAGCTCACGCAAGGAACGGGAGCGGAGCTGCGTGAGGTTGAGTTCAGCTACGACACCTTGGGACGTCTCGAGTTCGTCACTGATCCCTTGTCGCAGGTCACCGAGTTCGAATATGACGACGCAAACCGGGTCGAGAGTCAGACTCTTCCAGGCGGCGAAGTCATAGGCTTCACCTATGATCCCAACGGCAACCTCCAAACCCTGACGCCACCGGGTCAGCCGGAGCATGGTTTCGACTACACGCCGCTCGACTTCGAATCGAGCTACACAGCACCGGTCGTCTCGCAAGGCGCGACGGTGACAACCACGCAGTACGACCTCGATCGCAACGTCAAGGACGTCACCCGCCCCGGCGGTGAGGTCGTCACCTTCGTCTACGAGCCCACGACAGGCCGACTCGACTACGTGACGGCCGATGTCGGCACGACGGACGTAGGCTACGACCCGGAGGGTCGGCTTTCGACGGTCACCGCCCCTGGGGGAGAGACTCTGACCTACGGCTACGATGGCCAACTGCTCATGAGCACCACATGGAGTGGCACGGTCTCGGGCTCTGTCAGCCACGGCTACGACAGCTCGTTTCGTGTTGATTCTGAGACTGTGGATGTCAACGGTGTAGCCGACACGGTCACCTATCAATACGACGGCGACAGCGTGATGACACAGGCCGGCTCGCTCGGCGTCACGCCGGACCCTGACAACGCCTTCGTCGCTGCGACGAGCCTCGGTGTTGTGACAACGGCACGCGACCTGACGGGCTTCGGCGAGCTCGAGTACGAGACAGCGTCGGTGTTGGGGAGCGAGATCTACCGCGCCGATTACATCCAGGACAAGCTCGGGCGCATCGAGCAGAAGACCGAGACCATCCAGGGTGTCACCGTCGTTTGGGATTACGAGTACTTCCCGTCTGGCCAGCTGAAGCAGGTCGACAAAGACGGCAATCTGTTCGCCGCCTACACCTACGACGACAATGGCAACCGGAAGACCTACGCGGGGACCTTCGGCCCCGCCACGGGGAGTTACGACCAACAGGACCGGCTGACGAGCTACGATAACTTCACCTATACCTACACGCTGGCCGGCGAGCTGGCCACGAAGTCGGACGGGATAGCGACGATCACGTACGCCTACGACGCCTTTGGGGCGCTGCGGACGGTGGCTCTACCGAACGGGATCACGATCGACTACGTGATCGACGGCCAGGGACGCCGTATTGGGAAGAAGGTCAACGGAGTGCTCTCGCAGGGCTTCCTCTACGGGGACCAACTCAATCCGGTCGCCGAGCTCGACGCCCAAGGCAACGTGAGCGCTCGCTTTGTGTATGGGCCACGCTCGAACGTGCCGGCGTACATGGAGAAGAACGGCTCTACCTATCGGATCATCACGGACCACCTGGGGAGCGTGCGATTGGTAGTTGATACGGCGACAGGGGCAGTGGTGCAGCGGATCGACTACGACGAGTTTGGCCGTGTGTTGCCGGGCTATCCAACCTCGGGTTTCCAGCCGTTCGGATTCGCTGGTGGGCTGTACGACGATCAGACGGGGTTGGTGAGGTTTGGCGCTCGGGACTACGACCCGGAGATCGGGCGGTGGACCGCGAAAGATCCTGTCGGTTTCCGGGGCGGCGACGCGGACCTGTACGTGTACGTCTTCAACGATCCGGTGAACTCCGTCGATCCGAGCGGTCTTCACTCAATCTTCTTCGATGGCCAAACCGTGGAAGTCTTCGATGATGCTGGAAATCGACAAGGAACGTATCCCGCCGACTCGGGCCGTGACGGCGTGACCGATCCTTCGATTCCCTTCAACGGCCCCATCCCGCCCGGGGAGTACTTGTTGTATCCCGAAGAAATCAGCGAGGTACGCGGTTTGCGCTACTGGCTCCGCAATAGGCTTGGGGACTGGGGGAACTACCGAGTTCCTCTCCATCCTATCGGGGATACAGATACGCTTGGTCGGGACGGTTTTCTGCTACACGGTGGCCGCAAGCGCGGAACCATGGGCTGCATCGATGTAGGCACGAATGAGGATGCGCTCTTTCCGCTCTTACAGAACCATGACGGGCCAGTTCGAGTTAGCGTGCGCTATCCGGGGAGAGGGTAATGAACGATGCGGTGCGAAGTTCGCGGATCATGGCCATTTTCGGCGCCCTTTGGTTCGTAGCTTCCTCGGCTAGCGCCGAGGTGATGGACAAGGAACTCGGCCAGGGAGTTATCTGGATCTGGTGTCTAGGAGCAAGCCTGATCGGCTTTGTTGCTGGGAGGTGGAAGCCTTGGCTTGGAGGAGTGCTCCTCGTCGTATCCCTGATCCTGCCAGCTACCGTGTTGTTTGAGCTGGGTGATCGGAACATCGGTCCCCACATCGTTCGAGAAGCGGGTTGGTCGTACGTGGTCGGCGCTTGGGCGGCGACCGTAGTTCTCCTCGTGTCTCATGTTTCCGGCATCGTCATCGGTGTGAGGGGAAAGGGAGGAAAGGGGGACAGGCACAAACCCGCAGCGCAGTAGACTCCGATCCCTCCTGCCCAAAGAGCCTCAGCTCATGCTCGTCGACTTCATAGGCGCCCCGCGTCGCACCGACCGGCAGTGGCGCCTTCTGAGCCACCGTTCCAGGGTCTTATCGAGTCGATCCAAGACAGTGAGGGGCTTAAGGGAGAGCGGATCGCCATGTCGCCGGAGGGAACCAGTGCAGCACCTACGGATCGACAGCAACTCTCACAATGGAGTTGACCCGTTTTCGTGGACACCTCATCCTGTGGGAGAAGGTTCTGCAGGAGGAAGGAGTCGACGATGGGAAGAAAGCGGAGCGCGTACCCGTCTGAGTACCGTGAGCAGCTGGTTGAGCTGGTGCGGTCAGGACGCAGTCCGGCCGCCTTGGCGCAGGAGTACGAGCCGTGCGCGGAGTCGATCCGGCGTTGGGTGATCCAAGCCGACATCGATGATGGCACTCGTACTTCGACTACGACGCCAAGGGGCATGCGGGCAACAAAGCCGACGCTGGAGCTGATCTCTACTTCGACTACGACAAGGCCGAGCGCTTGAAGAAGATCACGAAGGACGCCCCGGGCGGCACCAAGCTCAAGGAGTTCACGTATGGCACGTCGGGGCTGGTTAACGGCAGGCTAAAAAGCGCCAAGCGGCACAACTACGTCTTCAATCCGTCGAATCAGGAGAACGTCGACCTTTGGGTCGAGGAGAAGTACACCTACGACGGCGAGGGGCGAGTCACGCTGCGTGAGTCGGTGTGCAATCCCTACAAGATCGACCAGACGTTCACGTATCACGCTCTGGGTGGCGTCGAGAACCTCGGCTATCCGACATGCACTGTTGTCTGTACTGCGCCCAATCAAGGTAGGACGGTGAGCTACCAGTACACGGACGGTCGAGTCACTCGCGTAGACGACTCGAACGGTTCGATCGGCAGCTGGATCTCTAGTGTCTCCTTCAACAGCAACGGAACCTGGGCCACGGCCGTCCATGGCAACGGTGTCACCGACAACCAGGCGATCGACCCGAACTCGATGCGCCGCCCAGCGAGCCTCTACACCACCGGTGTCCAGTCCGGTCAGAACTGGAGCACTGGATCCTACAAGTACGACGGCTCAGGGAATATCTGGGAAATGGGCCAGGACGAGTTTACCTACGACAAGGTGAGCCGAGTCGTCACCAGCGTCGTTTCAGGCTCCACTCAGGACTACACCTACGATGCCTACGGGAACCTCCTGTCGGTTACCACCGGGGGTTCAACCCGGAACATTCCCGCCAACTCGAGTACGAACCGTCTTCAGGGAGCGCATCTCTACGACGGTCGCGGCAACCTGAAGTACTGGGGTGCGCAGGAGTTTCACGAGTACGACGAGCTCAACATGATCAAACAGGTGCGTTCGCCGGGCTCGAGCGGGCCCGTCGATCGTGCCTACGCCTACACGGCCGATGATGAGCGGTTGCTGACCGTCAGTGGGCCCTTCGAGTACGAGTTCACGCTGCGGGACTTGGACGGGAAGGTGTTGCGCGAAATCAAGAGCGACCCGGCCCCCCGGGAAGGGTTCCACCCTTGTGTTTGAAGGGAACGTCGACCCACCCACCATTGGTTCCACCCTTGTGTTGAAGGAGCGGCTTCTTGGCAGGTGCCCACCTGTGCCACCTGTGCCGAGCGATGTCGACGAGGAGACTCCGGCGAGGTTTGAGGGTCTTTCGCCGGTTTGTACATGGTCGAGTAGCCAGTGAAAAGTCGCGCAGCGTGCGTCAACGCGCTCTACAGCAGCTCTGGGCTCAGCCCTTGCCAACGCGCCGCAGTGGGTGCGCTGTCAGGCGGTCGCGATGTACGGCCTTGGCGGCGGGAAGCAGCCGTCTGGGAACGGTACCGTCAGATCTCCGCTCTGCAGGGCCTCGGCAGCTGTCCGATACGCTGCCAGGAACTCCCCGTAGGCCGCTTTGAGCTCGAGTCGGACGGCCTTCGAGGCACAGTGAAACCAAGGGGCCGGGGAGCGCTTCGAGCGCTTGGGGCGGTCCGTGGGATGCACGTTATCGGGAAGCCTGGGCTTGTCCCCTACAGTCCTTCGAGCCACCTCGATCACCTGCTCGACGAGGTCGTGGGCAAGCTCCCGCGCTCTCTCGGCCGACTCGTCTCGCCAGCAGGGTAGCGGACTCAATACGATGACCTCGCGCTGGGAGTACTCACCGGGCTTGGGGTGGTCGCCTCGGAGTCTGGCCCGGTACTCGGCCGTGCGATCATGCCAGATGCCTTCGATCGTGGTGCCCTCGAGCAGGGCAGCGACGCTCTGCGCTCCGGGCCACTCCCCGGGATGGGATACGAAACGCTCCTTGACGCCTTGGGAGAGCAGGTATCTGAGACGCCCGACCTGGGCGGCTTGTTCGTTGCTGACCGGAATCGCCGTGTAGCGCCGTCCCCAGATCTTCTCGCGCCACTGCGTCAGGCGGGCGACTTCCTTGGCGATCTTGGCTTCGAAGT
Organism: Candidatus Multivoradales bacterium; assembly: GCA_965223875.1. Lineage (GTDB taxonomy): Bacteria > Acidobacteriota > Thermoanaerobaculia > Multivoradales > JAHEKO01 > CBDCXS01. Next base: position 3,847,604 of record OZ245024.1, read on the forward strand.
AGCCGACGAACCGGGCCATCTGGTGGACGTCCCGCACGGAGATGAGCATGTGGTAGTGGTTCGACAGAAAGACGAAGGCGTGGACCTCGACGCCATAGCGGCGTTGGGCTCGGCCGATAGCTCCGAGGACGAGCCGGTTGAGCGGCTCGGAGGGGGCGAGCAGCATGCGGCCCTGGAAGGTGCGATTAGTGATCTCAACCAGGGTCTTTGGGAAGGGAAGATGGCGCAGTCGACGTCCCACATACCTGGAGACGGGCCCACGGAGCAACTCCTCCCGACAAAAGGGTGGAACCTCTTTGGGAGCAACTCCTCCCGACAAAAGGGTGGAACCTCTTTGGCGGGGAACCTCTTTGGCGGGAGATCTCGTACACTGTCCGAAAGAGAGGGCTATAAGCAGTTTTCAATAAGCTGCTTATAGTAATAGAATGAGTGTGATGGAGGCCTGCCACCGCCGGTCAAAGAAGTCTCATGGTTCCACTTCCGTCCAGCGCTCTCACTGCCTACGCCGAGTTGCTCGACAGTCTGATCGGCGCGCCTCCGCCGTCTCGGGGCGTGAGCTACTTCAAGCGAACGGTGGATGAGCGGGAGTACTGGTACGTCCAGCAGGTCGTCGGATCGCGGAAGCGATCGTTCTACCTGGGATCCGACGACGAGCCGACACGCGAACTGGTTCGCCGAGTCAAACAACGGGCGGAAGAAGACGGGACGGAGCGTGCGACGCGAGAGCGCGTCGTTGCCACATGTCGCGCAACGGGACTCTGGGCTCCTAGCGCCATCGAGACGAGGGCCTACGAGGCGATCGCCCAAGCGGGCTTTTTCGGGGTGGGAGGCGTCCTCGTCGGAACCCACGCGTTCATGGCTTTGGGCAACGTGCTCGGTGTTCAGTGGACGTCAACCACGACTCGGACCGAGGACATCGATGTGGCTCGAGACCCGGCACTGCGGGTCGCGATTGACGCTCCGGGAGAGGACCTTCTCGAGGCGCTTCGGCAGCGCGAGCCCGATTTCGTGCCTGTTCCTGCTTTCGATCGCGGCCAGGCGACGACGGCCTTCAAGGTTCGTGGAAAGAGGCTGTCAGTCTCCATCCTGACGCCGCTTCGAGGTCGGCCAGGGCAGGGGCCGGTACCGATCCCTGGTCTCAATGTGGCAGCCGAGCCGGTTCGATTCCTCGATTTCCTCACCACCGAGACGATCGTGGCGGCGATCCCTGCCGGTACGGGGATCCTCGCTCGGGTGCCGGACCCGGCTCGATTCGCGTTGCACAAGCTCGTGGTTTCCCAGCGCCGGCCGAGAGCGATGGCGACGAAGTCGCGCAAGGACATCGCGCAGGCCGCTGAGCTGATCGAAGCTCTGGAAGAGATCCGTCCGGGTGATCTCGAGCAGGCCCATGACGCTGTACGAGAGATGCCCCCCGCCTTCGGTGAGAGTCTCGAGCGTGGCTTGGATGCCCTCGCCGCCTTCAGGGCTTCTTAAGGGGCCAGGCTCGTAAGCAGGGGGCCTGATTGACAGGAAGGGCACTTATACTTAGCATTGCTAGGTATGAGTGAGACACCGCCTGACATTGGCGAACAAGCTCTCAAGGGACACCTGGACATGCTGGTGCTGGCCGTCGTGGACCGCGGCATCCAGCACGGCTACGCGATCATCGAGACCCTCCGCTCCCTCAGCGAGGGTACCCTCGACCTGCCGGAAGGTACGGTCTACCCGCTTCTGCACCGTCTCGAACGACGGGGGTTCATCACCAGTTCGTGGACACGCAACGGTCGCAAGCGTCGCGTCTACGAGCTGACGCGGGAGGGGCACGACTACCTCCACAGGCAGCGGCAGGAGTGGAGCCTGCTCAACCGCGTCGTCGAGGGCATCCTGGCACCATGAGGGCCGTGTCGACGATCCGCGGCTTCCTCGACGCTTATCGTCGGGAGCTGGGTCGATCCCACATCGGGAGTTGGAGGTGCCGCCGACGCATCCTGGCTGAAGCCGAGGCTCACCTACGTCAGGCGGCCGAGCGTCTGCGCCACGATGGAATCGCCTCTCTGGAAGCGGAAGCCGAAGCCGTGCGCCGATTCGGAGGTCCCAAAGAGCTGGCGAAGGCCTGGCTGGCCGATCCCCTGAGCGCCAGGGGGCTCACCCGGGCCTGGAAGGCGGACTGGGCAGCCGGCTCCGCCATCGGCAGCGTCCTCGGCCTCGCCACGGTGCTCGCCAGCGGAGACTCGGTCGAGCGTTTCGTCGCCATGTACCTGATTCTCCCGGCGGTCGGTTTCGTCGTCGGCGCGTCCGCCGGGTTGGCCCAGTGGTTGCCGCTGCGCTCCGTTCTGCCGAGTCCCTGGACGTGGGTCCCGGCGTGTGGTCTCGGGCTCTCGCTCGGTCTGACGCTCTCGACGGTCACGGTGGAGGCGCTCGGATTCGCCAAGGGGTCGCTGCTCCCGGAGCTCGCGGCCCTCATCGTCATCGGCCTGGGGACCGGAGGCGTGCTGGGGCTATGCCAGTGGATCCCGCTGCGCACGCGGCTGCGGCCCGGGACCGGTCTGATCGGGCGCAGTAGCGCCGGTCTGGCGATCGGAACCGCCCTCGGCGGCCTGGTCGCCTGGGTCGCCTTCGGCAGCATCCGTTCCATCACCGGACTCCTGACGATCGCCTTCGTCGCGGCCCTCGCCGCGGCCACGACGACCGCGGGGGCCCTCCACTCGGTGTCCGGTAACGGTCGCCCCGCCTGACATCCCGGCCCCGCGGAAGATGACCGGCAACCACGAACTGAACCAGTGGACCGTTCGAACGGCCGCCCTGTTCGCCTCCGGCCTGACGCTCGCGCTGCTCGGCGCCGGTGCACTCATCAACAGCCGCCAGGCGGCGCTCTCCGTTCCGGACTGGCCGCGCTCCTACGGCCAGTGGCTACTCTTCGATCGGCTGGTCGGCAATGCCGTCTACGAGCACGTCCATCGACTTCTCGCCGTGCTGGTGGGACTCGGTCTCGCCGTCTTCCTGCGCCTTCTCTGGCGGGCCTCCGTGGGTCGGCGGACGCGAGTTGCGTCGCTCTGTGTCGCGGCGCTCTACGTCACCCAAGTTCTCCTGGGGGGCGCTGTCGTCCTGATGCACGCTCCGCCCTGGCTCGCCGCAATCCACTTCCTCGTCGGGCAGACCCTGACGGTCGGTGTCGCACTGCTCGCACTGGTGCCCTTCGGGTTCTGGCGTCGGGAGCCGGTCGACAGCGGAGCGCGCCTCGGCGGCCGGCAGGTCCGCCTGGCCGGGTGGACCCTGGCTCTGCTCGTCCTCCAGGTGCTTCTCGGGACCCTGGCGCGTCATCCATCCAGCCAGACCATGCTCATCGTGACGCTCCTCGGCCATCTGGCCAACGGCCTGGCGCTCCTGATCGTCCTGCCGGTCACGGCCATCTCGACCATCCGGCGGTCGGGGGGCCTCGCCCGTCCGATCGCGGTCTGCCTCGTCACCCTGTTCGTTCTGCAGCTCGCGGTGGCCGGGCCGCTGTTCATCATCGCGCCCGAGCCTCTCGATGAGGAGTGGCCGCCGCCGGACTGGTTCGCCGTGCTGCACGTCGCGCACGTCGTCCTCGCCGCTCTCCTGCTGACCGCCACGTCGCTCCTGCGGCACGAGGTGAGGCGCGAGGTCTCGGCGACGACCGGTGGGTGAAGCCGGCGCTGGGGCCGACTATCTCGAGAGCTGCGATCCGGAGAGGTCCTCTAATCTCATGGTGCTCGATGACGGCGATGGTCTCGAGGTGCCCGAGAAGGCACTGGAGCCCACTCGCGGACCCAGGGACGTCTAGGCGGCGCAGTAGGAGGCTGGTGAATCATGCAGTCTAGGGCCGAGGACCCATTTGTACCGCTCCCTAGACGCCTGAGAGCGGGCGAAACGACCTCATCGGGGTCGTAGCCCGTCGCTCGAGCCTGCTATCTGGCGTGCTTGCGCGTCGGCGAACCACTCCGCGTACCTCTCAGCTGATGCGTCGGTTCGTGAGAAGACATGCTTGTCTACGTGGTGCCCGAGCTCGTGGAGGAGCACGTCGAACAGGTAGAAGAGTCTCAGACTCCTGGCGTCGAATCGGAGCGACCAGCCTCCATGGCACCGCTTCACCTGAGCGCCGAAGCGCTCGTACGTACGGCGAATGTGAGGAGGTGGTGGGGTGGCGTAACGCTGCTCCATGAGCCTCTTGGGATACGCGTGGAGGAAGATCCTCTGCGGCGAATAGGTACCGTAGTGAAGGAGCCCCAAGGCCTTTTCTTGCTTCGAAGTACCGGAGAGGATGTGCACCGATCGAAGACCATGGAGGAACTTCGAAGGGCACGACATCAGCACCTCGCGGACCTCGCTCGCGGTGCAGGGCTGGATGAACCGCTCGTGTGGTCGCTCGCAGAAGATCGGAATGGGCGAGCTTTGGCCATTCGCCTCGACAGTCGCCGCAGCCCTTGCGCTGAGGACGGCGGCTTTCGCCTCGGACCAGTAGGGATCGAAAGGCATCCAGTTCGTGTATTTCGACCTCGAGTACCAGTTCGATCGTGTGCCACTGCCGCGTTTCGGTCCACCCATCGTCGACTCCTCGATCCATTCTCCCACGGGAGAGGGAGGTCGCTATCATGGTTGCATCACCAATTGGGGTGCCGACGGACGACCAGGGAGAAGGGATGTGAGCAGCAGACGAGTGGATGGATTCTTCTACGGCCTGTTCATGGATGTCGGCCTCCTGGAGGCCAGCGGAGTGACGGCCGAGAACCCGCGTAAGGCCTATGTGGACGGGTACTCGCTGCGGATCGGCGATCGGGCCACCCTGGTTCCCGCCGAGGGGGGCAGGGCCTACGGCATGGTGCTGGCGCTGACCCATGGTGAGCTGGATCTCCTGTACGGCGCTCCGGGCTTGGAGAGCTACCGGCCCGAGGCCTTGCAGGTGACCCTGATGGACGGCGGCAGCGTACCTGCCCTTTGCTACAACCTGCTCGAGGCCCCGGAAGATCATGAGCGCAACAATGCCTATTCGGCGAAGTTGCGTGAGGTGTTGGGCCGGCTGGGGTTCCCGGAGGACTACGTCACTTCGGTCGGATGATCCCTTCCTGACCGGACCGTTGTGCTCTCACTCTGTCGTGGTGCGCCCGAATAGGGTGCGCCCGAATAGGTGCTGCGCCCCGAATAGGTGCCACCGTCTTGTAGGCCCCGGTCTTGTAGGCCCTGCGCGCGCCGGGGGCCCTCTTGCCTGCACCGACGGAATCCGGTCACTGATTCCGACGCAAACCGATCACCGATTCCGATTGATTCCGGTCACTTTTTCCGGGTCGTCGGAAAGGGTGATCGGAATCAATCGGAATGGGCTGTGGAAAACGGTTTGACGCTGCGGTGATCCTCGCAAGCGAGTATCTCGGCTTCGGAAAGGAGCGGGGATGCCGAAAGCGAGGACATCGATGCGCAAGATACGAGACGTCCTGAGATTGAGCCAGGCGCTGGGCCTGTCGCAGCGCCAGGTGGCGGGCTCGGTCCTGAGATTGAGCCAGGCGCTGGGCCTGTCGCAGCGCCAGGTGGCGGGCTCGGTCCAGTCTGGGCTGCCCCGAATAGGTGCCCCGAATAGGTGCCACCGTCTTGTAGGCCCCGGTCTTGTAGGCCCCGCGCGCGCCGGCCCCGAATAGGTGCCACCGTCTTGTAGGCCCCGGTCTTGTAGGCCCCGCGCGCGCCGGGGGCCCTCTGGGACCGGGACCGAAGGCGGGGAAAGCGGAGCGTGCTGCTTGGGATCATCAAAATGATGATGGATATCATGGTGGTATAGTTGTGGTGTGGCGACCCGGCCGATTCAGATCTCAATCGACGAAGAGCTCCTGGAGAGAATCGATCGCGACCCTGAGGTGACCCAGAGAGGTCGCTCTGCGTTCTTGCGTGCTGCAGCCAGCTTCTATCTGGCGGCCAAGGAGAGTCGCGAGATCGATCAGAAGATCACTGCCGCCTATGGCGACCAAGCCGAAGCGATGATCGCCGAGGTGGCGGAGTTCATGGATCTGCAGCAATGGCCCGAGAGGTGAGGCGTGGGGAGATCTGGCTGCTGGAGTTCGGTCGTCCGGACAAGCGGCGGCCCGTGCTGATCCTCAGTCGGCAGGCCCTGATCGAGAGCCTGCACACCGTAAACGTGGCCGCGATCACCTCGACCCTGCGAGGTTCTCCGACGGAGGTTGCGCTGGGAATCGACGAGGGACTGAAGCAGGAGTCCTGTGCAAACCTGTGCAACCTCTTCACCGTGCCCCGATCGAGGCTTCGTCACTTCGTCGGCTCCGTCAAGCCGGAGCGGATGCGAGAGGTTTGCCGAGCGCTCGCTATCGCGACCGGTTGCGAGTAGCTCTGGAAGGCGGTCCCCTGCCCGGCGCTCACTCAGTAGAGACCTGGACCTTCTGTACGGCGCACCGGGTCTGGGGAGCTACCGGCCCGAGGCCGTGGGAGGTATTGGCCCGGGTGGGATTCCCGGTGGAATGCGTCGATTCGGCCTGCTGGACCGCGTTCGACGGAGATGGCAACGGCCCGCCATGGCGGCGGGCCGTAAAGTACTGATTGTAAATGGTGCACCGAGGAGGAGTCGAACCCCCAACCTCCTGATCCGTAGTCAGGAACAGTAGGTCTGCCAGAGTCGGATCAACCCTGAGAAGGCCCTTCAAATAAAGCATCCCTCTTGATTCGGTTCGCCGGAGTATGCGACGATCTGTGTCTCCGTGATTACCCCGTGATTACCCCATGATTGCCCTGTGATTACCCCGTGATTACCTGGGCAAGCTCCTGACTGGTGTCGGGTGGGTCTTCACGGCTCCGAATCGAAGGCCAGAATGCAGAGGCGGATCACCAAGCGCAGCGTCGACGCCGCAAAGCCCGCGGCGAAGCGCTACTACCTCTGGGACACGGATCTGACGGGCTTTGGCCTGATGGTGACTCCCGCCGGGAAGAAGTCCTACGTACTGCAGTACCGGAGGCCCGGTGTCGGGCGCCGGGGCAACGCGCGCAGAATCACGCTCGGAGCACATGGAGCGCTCACGCCGGATCAAGCGCGCAAGCTCGCGGCCGACGAGTTGCTCGCAGTCAAGTCCGGTGCCGATCCAGCGGTTGCCCGGCGAGGGTCGGATGGAGCCAGTGTTGCCGACCTCGTCGAGCGATTCCTCACGGAGTTCCTTCCGAACAAGAAGAAACCACCACGGCAAACGACCATTAAGGATTACCGATACCACCTCGAGAGCAAGGTGATTCCGGCCTTGGGCTCGATGCCGGTCAAAGCCGTAACGATGAAGGATATCGAGCGGCTTCACGCAAGCATGCGATCGACGCCGTACGCAGCCAACCGTGTCCTTGCTGTCCTCCGGCACGCTTTTGATCAGGCCGAAGCGTGGGGCTGGCGACCGCAGTACTCCAACCCTGCGCGGCACATTGAGCGCTACCGGGAGGAGCGCCGGGGTGGCCGCAAGGAGGTCATGCTCAGCGCCGAACAGATGAAGGATCTTCTCGAGGCGATCGACGTCGAGGAGGCCGAAGGGGCTGACCCGGGTGCGTGCGCAGCGCTCCGGTTGGCTTTCTGGACGGGCTGGCGGATCAGTGAGGTGCTCCGGCTTGAGTGGAAGAACGTGGATCTGGACCGTGGAGCGGCAAGACTCCTGCTGACCAAGACTGCGGACGAGGAACATCGTCAATTGGCTTCTGAGGCACTGGCGGTGCTAAGAGGTTTGGAGCCGGTCGCTGGCTGTCCCTATGTGTTCCCAGGTCGAGATCTCCGCGGTCACCTCACCACGGTGAAAGGTCCGTGGCTACGAATTCGCAAGCGAGCGAGCCTCGACGATCTGGAAGGACTCGGTGCCCTGCGGCTTCACGATCTCAGGCACAACGTGGTCAGTTGGGACGTCTCTCGGGGGGTGCCGCTAGAGATAGCTGGCAAGAACGTGGGGCATCGATCGCGGCAGGCCACTGAGGTCTATGCTCACTTTGCACCTGACGCCCTCAGGAGAGCCGCTGAGGAACGAGCGGAGGCAATGCGATCCGCCGTCGAGAACGTCTCGAAGTAATGAGGGTCGTCGAACGGTAGAGCTGGGGCGTGCCTAGGGGCTACGAAGCTGACGATAGAGGCGCGCTCGCTTGCACCGATAGACGACCAGAGGCTCGGAAACGCGGAAGTGCTCGGCGATCGCGCGACAGTCGTCACCCACGACGACCATTGACCGTAACGACTTGTAGGGTATGAGGGCGGCGGCCGCGCTTCCGTACGCCTCAGACTCGACGCGGGAGTTGTACGACCTGTTGGGTCCATCGCCGTTGTACCAGCGGATGCTGGTCGGTGGGTGACCGAGTCGCAAGTGGAAGAACTCTTCCATCAGTGACACGCGGTTTCGGCGACGGCTGTGGGCGTCATTGTAGACGACGTGAACTCGTCCATCCCCAAGCGGTAGTGCAAGGGCTGACCACGCATGACACTGGTTCTGACGAAGTTCGTCGGCAAAGACCTTCGCGCACGGAACGTCGGTCAAGGGTCGTACTGTGACTCCGTCGAGCAGTTCATGGAAGGCCCTCTCGACTGGCAGCGGCTCCTTGATGCCTAACCGAAGGTCTTCACGTAGATCGAGACCATTGTGTTCACACTCCCAAACCCTTGGGTTCCCGGGAAGCAGCCCGGTGCCGGCTCTAGCTCTTCTTCGAGCGAATCCGCTGCTCATCGTAGATGGCTCTAACTATTGCCGTGAGTGCATCCGCCGTCCCCGACGGTAGATCTGGAAGACCACGGAGGTGCACCTCGACATCTTGAATTGTCGAGTGCCGTGGCCCCTCGGGGGCCTCGAAGTCCGCGAGGGACCTGCCAAGCCAATTCACCGCGCGCACCAGGTTTCGGCCCTGGGGGTAGTTCGGGGAATTACCCCCCTTGAGTAGCCGTGTCAATGTCGCCGCGGAACAACCGATCTCTTTCGCTGCGGAGCGGACTGAAAGATCTTCGTCCGTCATCTTGGCCTTCAAGTAATGGGCAAGTTGATCGCGGTCGAAGTCCACCAGGCCTCCTTGTTTCATGTTTGACGCAACGATGAAAACGCGGTACGCTCTGCGCTCAAGTGGAGCGTTTCATGCTTGAAGCGCCAAGTCAAATACGGTCGGACGCCGAGGCGATCTCGGATCAGGAGCGGGCACTGAGGCCGATAGATAAACAGGATGTGAGCCGCCCTCGCATCGACAAGGAGTCAAGACGGTATGAGATTCATCGTGTACAAGGACCGTAGTGGCCAGTTTCGTTGGCGTTTGAAGGCCGCCAACGGGAAGATCGTTGCCGATTCCGGAGAGGGCTATCGGAATCGAGCCGATTGTCTCGCCGCGATTGACCTCATCAAGCGGGGTGCGAGTTCCGCGCGAGTGGAGGACACGACCAGGACGGCCACAGCCTATTCTCGGTGGTAGGAGCGAGCGCTATGAGTGATAACGATCGCTACGTCGTGAAGCGTCAGGACGGATGGGCGGTGGTACGACCCCGCGCCGCGCGAGCAAGCTCACTCCATGCGACGCAGCGCGAAGCTGAGCAGCGCGCCAAGCAGATCGTAAGGAACCGTGGCGGAGGTGAGGTGCGAATCCAGGATCGGCACGGCCGGTGGCGAGATTCAGACACCGTTCCGCGGGGGAACGACCCATTTCCCCCTCGCGATCGGAAGCACTAGCTCCCCGGCGTCAAGTACTTTTGTGCATCGGCGACAATTAGATCTGTGCACTCCCGTCGCCGCCGAGGCCGCGGGGCTGTGGGAAACGCGGAGCGTTTTCCAAGGGGTGTGGGAGGGTGCGGGTGGGGGCTCGGGGGAGCAGCCTTCCACGCCCCGGCAGACCGGCGGTCGGGGTGATGGGGGTCCGGGGGAAGAGGGGGCGGTTTCCACAGGTCGGGCCTCAGGACTTGGCCTTCCTGCGAGTGCGGCCCTCGGCCGCCTCGGCGCGGTAGCTCTTACCTGACAGCTCGAGGATGATCGAGTGGTGGACGACCCGGTCGATCGCACAGGCGGTCGTCATCGGGTCTTGGAAGATCTTGCTCCATTCGGAGAAGACGAGGTTCGAGGTGATGGCGACGCTCTTGCGCTCGTAGCGCTCGGCGAGAAAGGTAAACAGCACCTCCATCTCCTCGCGGTTCTGCTGCACGTAGCCGATGTCGTCGAGGATGACGAGCTCGAAGCGGTCGAGGCGCTTGAGCATCGCCTCGAGCTCGAGCTCTCGTTTGGCGACCAGGAGCCGCTGGACCAGCTTGAAGGCCGGGACGAAGAGCACGGCGATGCCGCGCTCGACCAGCTCGTGTCCGATGGCCGAGAGCAGATGGGTCTTGCCGCGTCCGGGCAGGCCAAAGGCAAGGAGGTTCTCGGCTTGCTCGACGAAGGCGCCGTCGCACAGCCTGGGGACCCGCCGGCGGACCGTGGCCGGCAGCCGGTTGAGCTCGAGCGTCGACAGTGTCTTGTCGTGGGGCAGCTGAGAGCGCTTGCGGAGCCGTTCGATGCGCCGCACGCGGCGATCCTCGACCTCGATCTCGGCGAGCTGATACAGATAGCGCTCGAAGCCCCAGCCCTCGCGTTCGGCCTGTTCGGCGACCTCTCTCCACTCCCGCACGAAGCTCGGCAGCCTGAGCGAGCGCAGCAGGATTTCGACGCTGGCCGTCGCCGTACTCATGAGCCCGCCTCCGAAACCAGCAAGGCGTCATAGCTCCGCAGGTCGACCGCCAGGGGCTTGATCGCCGGGATCTCGGGCTTGCCGGTCGAGACCAGCGAGCGCACCGCCTCGTAGCGCGGCAGCCGCTTCTGGCAGAGCAGCAGCTCGACCGCGGCCTCCACCTCGCACTGCATTGTGGCCGCGGCCAAGTGGAGGATCCTGAGGTAATCCAGATCCGCCTGGCGCTCGGGCAGGGCCTCGGCGAGCTCATCGTAGGCGAGGCGAAACACCGCCGACGGAAACATCGCCTGGCGGTGCCGGTAGCGGGCGAAGGCCCAGGGCTTGCGGACCAGAGACCAGATCACGTGCCGGTAGTCGATCAGCGCTCGACCCTCGCCCAAGAGCCGTTCGATCACCAGCTGGCGACGGCCGCCGTAGAGGACCTCGATCTCCATCTCCGAGACCCGCACCTTGACCCGCTCGCCCTTGAGCCGCGACGGCACCGAGTAGGTGTTGCGCAGCACCCGGATCGTGCTGTTCGACGTCACCCGCACCCACTGCTCCCGATACTCCGGCAGGCGCCGCTTCGACAGCGGCCGCATCTGCGCCAGCTCCTCGGCCAACCGCTGCGAGCGCAAGCCATTGGCCTGCTCGAGCACACCGTCGATCCAGGCCCCATAGGCCTCGACACTCGGAAAGTCCCGACTGCCTCGCAGCAGCAGATGCTGCTCGAGACGGCGCTTCAGAGACCCGCTCAAGGCCTCGACGTCACCGTTCTGGTGACTGGCGCCGATGGCGATCGTGCGCGGTTTCATACCGAGGTGCTCCATCAGCTCCTCGTACTCGCGATTGAAGCCTCGCTTGCCGGTCGACAGATCATGCGTCGCCGCTGTCGAGTTGTCCGTCTGGTGCCACTGCGGCACCCGGCCGAGTCGAAACACCGCTCGCTGCACGCCGCAACGCAGCGCCAGCATCGACTCCGACTGGCACACCACCACCGACTGCCAGTTGCTGTACGGCAGCACCGACTGGCACAGCCGGTGATCGAACGTCTCGCCGGCGATCCGCACCCCGAGCCGATTCGCCCAGGTGAAGTCCGTCTGCATCGCCTCGCCCGGCCGATGCTCCTGCGGAAAGAAGATCTCTCGCGGCGGCCCGTGCTCGGCGCGCCACTGCTTGACGCGGCGCTGGAAGGTGCGAAGCTGACCCGCACGGTAGCGCCCCGGATACTGGCGCATCAGATCCTCGAACAGCGCCTTGGCCTCGAGCTCCGGCGCATCCGCCAGCCTCGCCGCTACCTCCTCCCAGCCCTCCGCGAACGGATCCTCGCGTGTGCGCCACGTCCGCCGGGCCTGGAGCTGAGACGGCAGCTTGCCCGCCGCCACATATCGGCGCGCTGTGTTGCGATGCATCCCCGACCGCAGCGCCGCCAGTCCAATCTGGCCGTGGTCGCTCATCTCCTCAAGCAGTCTCCTCACCTGTGCATCCGTGACCACCTCCCGGCTCCTCTCCGCATCGGTAAAGAGCCGAGTTTCTCCCCTCCCCCCCGAAGGCCGCTCCCGCTGCTTCCGAGGCCCTTCAGGTTGCACAGGAATAGTTGTCGTCAGTGCACAGAACTAATTGTCGCTGAGCAACTAGCTGATCTTCTCGGCCGAAGGTTGGCGGCACCGTCCCCATACAACTGGCACCCGGCCTCGAGAGTGCGTACATTTACGCACTTCTCTTGACTTCACCGCAGTCTTTCGTAAGGATGCGATGCACGGGGTGGAGTCGGTGGTTGAGAAGCGAGCCAAGGTGACGGTCTTGCTCGACCGCGAGGAGTTCGATCGCTTCGACGCGTATTGCCACGAGCGAGGTTTCAAGAAGAGCACTCTGACAGCTCGGCTGATTCGCGATCACCTGGATGAGGCCGGTTTTCGGAGGCAGCGTGAGCTTCCGATCCAAGGGCAAGAGCAGACGTGAGTGTTGCTCGAGAAGCCCGTACCGTTGCGGCGGCGCTTGGACGGTTCCGAGATCTGGACTGGACGTTCCCGAAGTCCAAGGCCAACGATGGTATTCATGGAGTCCATCCCTATCCGGCAAAGTTCATCCCCCAGATTCCGGGGAAGCTACTGGATCTTTTCCACGAGGCAGTCGGAGGCGCCGTTCTTGACCCCTTCTGCGGCTCCGGCACCACGCTTGTCGAGTGTCGACGGCGTGGCATCGAATCTGTGGGCGTCGACCTCAATCCCATCGCGACTTTGGTCTCGCGGGTAAAGACCCGCACGAGTACGGTCAACGTAGGCGGTACGGCCGAGCTGCTTGTGGATCGCGCAGCGGCATCGGACGTTCCTGAGTTGCCCTCAATTCCCAGACTTCTCCACTGGTTTACCGAGGAGGTGGCTCGCGCCTTAGCACGACTCACCAAAGTGATCGAAGACGTAGAAGACTTAGTCGAAAGAGAGGCTCTTCAACTGGCACTGTCACGCGTAATCGTGCGTGTTTCCCGGCAAGAGAGTGAGACACGATATGCGGCGGTCGACGTGAACATCTCCGAGAAAGAGGTGCTAGACGCTTTCCTCAAGTCCGCGCACTCTTTGGACAAGGTGCTCGCCGACGAGGCGGCCCATCTCTTTCACGGCCGCGCCCGGTGCGACGTCCTTACTCGGAACATCCTCGAAATCCGACCCGAAGATCTTCCGCACGACTTCGGCATGGTCATCACCTCACCGCCTTATCCCAATGCATACGAGTACTGGCTGTACCACAAGTACCGGATGTACTGGCTCGGAGAGGACCCGATTAAGGTCCGTAGGGCGGAGATCGGAGCCCGCCCGAAGTACCACGGATCCAACCCTGCCACAGCCGAGGATTTCAGGTGCGAGATGTCTAGGTGCTTTGCCCTCTTTGCACGCATCGTCCGGCCAGCTGCGCTTGTATGCATCCTCGTCGGGCGTTCGGTAATCCGGGGCCAGCACGTTGACAATGCTGCGCTTGTGCAACAAGCCGCCGGCGAGCACGGTTTCTCGTTGCTGACGTCTGCAAAGCGGCAGATTCCCACTACGCGGAAGACGTTCAACCCGGCGCACGGGTCGATCAACGACGAGACTCTCCTCGTGCTCTCCCGAGGCATCGGATGACTGTCCTAACTCTGCAGTTCCACACCTACCGCTATCTCCCATATGAGCGCAGGTTGGCTCGACTGGAAGCTGAGCGCCTCCTCGGCACGCGAGTGGAAGCTGACGACGAGGCCCTCCGTGTCCCCACGAGCAACGGCGTCGAGGTAGAGGCACTCGAGAGGTTGACGTATTTCCGGGCCATCACTGATGGCAACGGTTTGTCTCTAGTCCCAAAGCAAGCTCAGTTCGAAGGCGCCAATGGCAGTAGCTCACCCGACAAGCGACCAAGGCGCCAGAGCACCAGGTACTCAGCACACGGCCTCCACGAGTACAGGGGCAAGTTCAACCCGCAGATCGTGCGTGCCTCGCTGAATCTCTTGGAAGCCCAGCGCGGTGCCAAGATCCTGGATCCGTTCTGCGGAAGCGGAACTGTCCTGCTAGAAGCTCTGCATCAGGGATTCGACGCTCTTGGCGTCGACATGAACCCACTGGCTACCGCGATCGGCAACGCCAAGTTGGCAGCGTTGCGAGCGAGGCCAGATCGACTGATCGAGTCGGCAACCCGGCTCGTTGAGGCCTTGAAGGCGACGTCACGAGGCCTTGATGGCGAGGACGTCAGTAAGGCCCACCTAGACCAAGTCCTTGGGCAACGATGGCTCGACGACTTCTCCTGCGCTGACTACCTCTCGCGGTGGTTTCCGCTTCCAGTCCTCGGTCAACTCCGCCTTGCTTTGGACGCCATCGACGAGCAGGTGACTCCGAGGCTGCGCTGGGTATTCCGGATCCTGTTGAGCGACATCCTGAGGGACGTTTCTTGGCAGGACCCCGGGGATCTACGGATTCGGAGGCGTCGGGATCCTGCCTCAAACTACCCGGCGGTCGCTCTATTCTTGGACCGGGTTCAAGAGCGGCTTTCCCCGATTGTCGCAGCACGTGAGCTAGTTTCGCCGGAGCGACGATGGCAGCGCGCCTATCGAGCCGATAGCTGCGGCTCATTGGGACTACCCGCCAGGGGGCGCGCCTTCCTGGAAGGAGGAGTCGACTGCGTCCTGAGTAGTCCTCCCTACGCTACCGCCTTGCCGTACGTCGATACCCAGAGGCTCAGCCTCGCGCTACTTGACCTAGCGTCGCCCTCGCAGATCAGGAGCCTGGACGCATCGCTGGTTGGGAGTCGAGAGGTGTCCACTCGTGAACGGCGACGGCTGGAAGTGGCGATCTCTGAGAACTCGTCGAGGCTTGCGCCGGCAGTGGCAGACTTCTGCCTGCGCCTGATGAAGGCCTATGACCCGTCGCGCGATGGCTTCCGTCGACGGAACACACCCTCAGTTCTGTATCGGTACTTCACCGGCATGACGAAGGCGATGGGTCTCGCAAGGGAGCATCTACGGCCTGGCGGTCGCCTCGCCTTTGTCATCGGACCGAGCAGAACCACTCTCGGAGGGCAGAAGTTCGAAATCGACACGCCCAGGCTGCTTGCCGCCTCAGGAGAGGCCGCAGGACTGCACAATGTTGAAGTCCATGACCTTGACACTTACAGCCGCTACGATGTTCATAGCCGCAATTCGATCCGGCGAGAACAACTCTTGATCATGGAACGCCGGTAGCGTTGCTCATCAGAGCCACTACGGACCGTAGCCAAAGCGATGCTGCGGCCTCTCAGTGGTGAGGTACTTTGCGTAGTCCGAGTATTCAGGGTCCGTTGGTGCTAGAAGGCGGACATGAAATGGGATCGCACCTCCAGGCGCACTGAGTCGCTCTACCACGATTAGACAGTCTGTATCGAAGCCGGCAGGCGTAGCTTGAGAGAGAGTCGCCCTCGGACCAATCCGTAGCCTGTGCTCAGCAGCGTGCCCCGGTCGAGCTTCTCGATGCCACAAAACAACATCCACTGCAACGCCCTCGAGTGGGGTCTCGGATGACCGCAGGAGTCCCCTGGTCGCCCACTCCAGGCGTTCGACCGTCCTCATGACTGGTTCGTACTCGTCAGGCCAACCCCAGAAACCCGGCATTGCGTCGCGTGCCGTCTCCCCGATGTCCCACTCGGCTGTCCCCGGTGTATGGCCTAGCAGCTTGTTCACGTCGTTCCCGGTAGGCGTCCTGACGTAGAACTGCTCCTCGGGCGGTAGGGCGTGAGAGACGGCCCCCTCAGACTCAGTCATCGGCGGGCCTTCTCGGACCTCGTCTGGCTCCGCGAAGTCAGTTGCTAGCTCAGGCAACACAACGGTAGGTAGGGGTGGGGGAGGCGCCTGGGTGCGGTGATGTTTCGAGGTGAGGTTTCCACGAGGCCTGGTCACAGCGCGTCGTCGCCTGAGCCTTAACTCCGTCGACACGAGGCCGGCTCGGAGGAGCTCCTGAATCTGCTCATTGTCAGCGAGCTCCTCGCAATAGGGAGAGTCGATGACAGCTTGAGCTTGCTCAATGACCGATCTGTAGATCTCGAAGTCCGCCTGCTCCTGAGACGGCCGCAGCTCGAGTAGGATGCTCGCCTCAATGTTCTGAACGAGTCCTCCTCCGGTGAGATTCGACGAGCCAACGAGGAGGTCTGCTGCCTCGGGGGGCTCGAGGCCATCCTCGAAGAGGTAGATTTTGGGATGAAAGGTCTGGCTAGGGTGCTTGTGGAAGGTGTACACGCACCCGGCCAGCATCTCAAGGTACGCAAGGGCCTCTGCGCTAGTTCCTTGGTTCGACAGGCCGACGATCACCTCTACCCGCTCGATCAGATCACCCAGGGCATCAGCCAACAGGCCAACACCAGTCTTCCTAGCCCACGCCACCACGACTAGGCCCTTGCCCTCGGGAAACCGATCCGGTACTCGGCGAAGGACCTCAAGCGCCGATACCTCGGGTCCCACAACTAACGTCATTCCGGCTCCTTTACAGGATCCTCACGATGACGAGCGGGCGGAGGTGGGTGTTCGCCCGTTTCGGAATACGTGAGGGGGTGCGCACTCAACTGACTCTCTCCAGCCCACTAGCGACCGAGTGCGATCCGAAGCCGTCGCGCCCGATCCCTGAAGGCCTCCTCTCCTCCTTCCAGGGTGTCACAGATAATCTTGCGGATAGGTGCCTCATCAAGGCCGCCCGAACGGTATGTGATCGGAGGGAGACCGAGTGCCGAGTGCGCACTTACGTCCGCCTCGATAATCTGGTCGGCATCTGTGTTGACAACCAGGTTGGCATTGTGAGTGACCATGATGACCTGCCGCTCCTGCTTGGCCGATTTGAACAGCGGGACGAGTTCGTCGTAGACCGATTTCGGATCGAGGTTCTCCTCAGGCTGATCGATAATCAACGGCCTGTCATCGGCGTCGTCGAGTGCTAGGTATAGAAGCACCAGGACGATTCCGCGCGTACCAGGTGACAGCTTTCGGATGTCTATGCCGCCGTACCTGATCCCGTACTCGATCGAAATGTGATCGGTGCTGTAGAGCCACTTGGCGAAGCGCCTGGACCACGGGCGGTACTTTGGTTCGTCGGTGCGAGGATACGGAGCCTTCTCGAGGAGCGCCTGTTGATGCTTGTCCCTGAAGCGGGTCATCGCCGCCGAAATCTCTACAGCGTCGCCTGTTTTCCATGCTTTCCCTAGAGACTCGTTTGCTTCCTTCGCGAGCGAGCCGATCCCCTTGAATGGGCCGCTACGCAGATCGAAGAGATCTGTCTCCCCTCGCTTGGCCCATCCGTCGACATCGACGACGCGGGTCACGTCGAAGGACAGTTTCGCCAGTGTCCCGCCGGCTGTCTGCAGGCGCATCGTCAAGGGCTCATAGAGCTCGTTGAGCACACGCACTTCGCCGAGAATGGCATCGAAGACCCTTGTGTAGCTCTTTTCGCGGTCGACCACCAGCGCTTTGGCTCTGTCGCTGGCGCCTTCACAATCGGCTAGCTTCTCTGTCAGCTTCTCCAGCGTGGCCTTTTCCTCGATGATCCTCTTGGAGACCGCCGAGAGCTTCCGGGCTGTTTGCTTGTCCCTGGCTACCAACCGTTCAAGTCGCTCGATCTCTGCCTCGAGGACAGCAAGAGGCGTCCTCGCGAGGTCGGCGGTCTCCGAAAGAAAAGCGCCAGTGTCATTCACCGGCTTCGCGGGTCTCGTTCCCTTCCACGACTTCTTGCCCTTGGCGGCTTCCGCAGCTTTCGCACCAATGATCGCGTCCACGTCGCCGGAGTACTTCAGGAGAAAGGCCTCCCAATCGGTGTCTTCAATCTTGCTGCGTTGGTGGCGCGCCTTCATCAATCGCAAAGACTCTGGCGCGCGGTTGTTCCTCAGATCGTCGACCTCGTTTCTGACATTGGCGACGGAGGCGCTTTGGTTCGCGAAGTACCTGATGTTTCTTCTCGCCTTCTCAGCAGCAGCCACGAGCTCCTCGAGTCGCTCGGCGGCCTTGTTGGCCTTCTTGGGCATTAGCCTGCGGCGGTCTGACTCGTAGCGCTGGAGTAGTTTCCGTTTCTCGGCGATC
This sequence comes from Candidatus Multivoradales bacterium, assembly GCA_965223875.1. Classification (GTDB taxonomy): domain Bacteria; phylum Acidobacteriota; class Thermoanaerobaculia; order Multivoradales; family JAHEKO01; genus CBDCXS01. The sequence goes on from OZ245024.1 coordinate 3,865,770, forward strand.
TGCGTTTTCAAGGGCTCGACTTGCCTCGACTTCTCCATCTCAATACCGATCTGGTCAGAGATGTTGGCCAAGGCTGCCTCTTCTCGAAGGCGGGAATCGCGATAGCGTCTTGCCCGAAGCTCGAGAAGCTCGTCGAAGGTAACCGTGCCGTCACGGTCAATGGCCGGATGAGTCTCGAAGATCACACGCTCGATCTCCTTGATCAAGCGAGGCATGCCCTCGACGGAGCAGAGCTCTTCAACGAAGTGCTGAGACAGATACCGGGCACGAGAATAGGCGTCCGACGATTGACTTACCGGTGAGTCCAGTCGCCGAGATGTCGGGTCTCCTCCATCGCCCCACTTCAAGGAAACACGTGAGCCCGCAAGGTGTTCTCTGGCTCTCGATAGGAAGGAAGGGTAGTGGCTCGAATCTTCATAGGAATCGCAGCCCGCGGCGATCATGTCAGCGAGTGCCGTCTTGCCCGATCCGCGCGCGCCGATGATGGCTACCAAGCCGGGGTTCAGTCTCAGGTTCGGCGTCTTGAGCCAGGGGGTACCCTCGACCAAGACCTCATCGATCGTCTGTGAGGGAGCCGCAGAAGTTGGAGGTGACGGGCCAACGTAGGCGCGATGTGGTTCGATGCAGGCATGGCGAAGGGCATCAAAGGTCGGTGCCCCTTTGACCCAGCAGTTGCGATGTTCTGCCGGCTTGCCGACGCGAGAGAGGTCATGAGCGTCGCAGCCCCAAAGGCACGGCTTAGAGCCACCGTACCTATCTTGAAGCTCGCGAACACCTGCAACTCCCTCTCCGAGCCAATATTCTCTTTGTTTCGGGCTGCTCGCGAAGATGACGTGTGCGAGTTTCTCGATCTCCTGCCTCAACGTCTTGTCAGCGGCCTCCTTCACTCCCGATGTACCGTCTGCAGTGCCAGAGACCGCGATGAGAATGTTGTCCTGAGCCCATTCGATGCTGTTGTACACGTCGCGCAGGTTGTCGAGAGAGACCTTGAACTGCGAGCACCCATGCTGAAGCGCAGCTTCGTCATCGGTCTTTGCCGAGTCTGCCATCCGCCCAAGGCGAATGAGATCGGCTGGAGTGCAGGCAAAGCTGTCACCGTGGGCAGCGAACGACAGCCGACTCAAGAACCGATTCAGTTCGTCGACGTGATCCGCATCGTCTGGGCTCACGAGTAGGTGGATGTTGACGTAGTTTCCTTTCACCGTACCGGTGCCAAGTCGTAGCTCGATGTTAGGGAACAGCAGGTCGCACCCCGCTAAGCGACCCTTGTCCTTCTCCTCTTTCGCCCGCTCGTACGAAGTTGTGATGCAGTAGTCGGTGACGCCGATGGCCCGCAGCGGCGGTGAGGCCGCCTCGAGCGCATCCAAGAAAGGACCCCAACCGCCTGCCTTCGGGTACTGATCCTCCAGGACAGTACCTGGCGTGTGAACATGAGGATCCCACCGCAGCCATTCCGCGCCACGATTCATGCCGCCGACAGAACTGTCCTTCATCCTCTAATTGTCACGCGCGCTCAAGATCGTCGCAAGCTTTCCACGAGTTAGCGATTCCAAGTCGAGTACGGGTTCAAGTTGGCCTGGGCCTTACGGTCGTCTCGATGACCAGGCGCGTGAGCGTTCTTCGACTCCCCGAGGAGCCGAATCTAATGGTGACGCCACGCTGGCAGGTTGTTCCCTCTTTACCCAATGCAGAATCTCCTGCAATATGGAGTTGAGTCGGGAGTAATCGAGCTTAGATGCGGTTCGAGGTCTGTCCTGATTCGGGGGACCCGATTGGACGCACGTTGAACTAGCGATCACCGTGAAAGGGAACGACAGCTCAACGGAGAGCTCCCTTCCCATCAGCGTTCGGTTCGAGGTCGTCTGTTGGATCAGACGACGTTTCTGATCGTCATTCGCCTCCGTGTAGCTCAACGAGGCCGCGCCTGCCAGTTCGAGGATTTCTGCGGCGGAGTCGACGTAGAGGCTTGGATTGGCCGTGATCGCCACACGACTCTCCTCCTTGGCGAGTCGCTCTTCGAGAAGGGCTTGCTTGGTGACGAGAAACGTCTCCTTGTCCACCTCCCCGTCCACGTAGGCAGTCGTGAGGCGGGCAAGTCGACCCTGCAAGGCTCCCAGGTCACGCTTGATCGCGAGGTGCGCCTCCTCTCCTTCAGTGGTTGCCGACTCTCGCAGAGCCTCGAGTCGATTCCGGAGGTACTCCATCTCCTTTGGCGTGAAGACGATCCGATTGAGCTCCCGTCGAACGACCTCCTCGATCCTGTGTTGCCGGACGCTCTTGGTTGGGCAGGCCTTCGTATGACAGCGATAGTAGATGTGCCCCTTCTGACGTTCGCCTACGAGCGAGTACCCACAGTGTGCGCAGTTGAAGAGCCTGCGGTAGGCGAAGTTATGACGCACGGTCCTGCCGACGGCCTTGCCAGATAGCGTGGCCTGCACTCGATCGAAGAGGGCCTTAGTGACGAGCGGCTCGTGGCTTCCTTCGAAGGTCTCGCCCGTGGTGCCGATTCGCATGAGGCCAATGTAGAAGGGGTTGCGGAGCAAGTAGTTGAGGCCGGTAGCACGAACGCGGCCACCCCGCTTGTTTCTGAGTCCCCTTCGGTGAAGCTCTTCCGCGAGATCACGCAGGCTCCAGCTCCCGGTCGCATACAGCTTGAAGGCTTGGCGAACAAGTGGGCCAGAGACCGGGTCGATCGTCTTGGGTTTGGCCTTGCCTTGGTCTTGGTAGCCGATGGGCGCTGGCAAGGGAAAGTACCCTTGCTTGAGCCTTCCGTAGAAGCCCTTCCGGGTCTCCTCGCGGAGGTTCCTGATGTAGTCGGCAGCGACGACAGCCTGAATGTCGGCTGACAGACGGCCACCGCGGGACGCGAAATCTAGGGAGTCGCTGGTGCTATGAAGCTCGATGCCGGCGTCGACGAGATCGCCGAGTTCTGCCCAGTCCCGTAGGTTGCGCGCGCCACGATCGATCTTGTGAATGATCACGCCTTCGGCCTTCCCGTTGCGGAGTAGGCGAAGCATCTTCGTGAACTCAGGTCGACCGCGCTTCGCTGCGGTTACCCGCTCTTCGAACCAGTCAACGATCTCGTGTCCGTGGCGAGCAGCGTAGGCTCGGATGGCCGCTTCTTGCTCCTGCAGGGAGACGCCCTGCTCGCCTTGCTTGACAGTGGAGACGCGCTTGTAGGCGAAACAGCGTGTCATGTGCCTTCAGGGGCGCGCTTAACCAGGCCAGCGTCGAGGAGCGCTCTCCGCCATTCGTCAACCCCTTCTTCACTCCAAGAGTTTGGCTGTTGCCAGCCGTCTCGAATCGATGTCCTGGTGACCTCGTGGTCGGCGAGCTGTTCGCCGAGAACGAAGCTCAGCAGATGCCGGGCGCCGGGTGTGCCGGCCGCGGCCTCGTTGTCCACGTAGGAACGATCGGCCACTGCCTTTGGCACGATGTAGTAGTGCTTCATGATGGTGGGCGGTGTGCCCGAAACTAGTCTGATAATGGGGAGTTCGACCGCCTCTCATGATGGGCTTCGATTCTAGGTCTGTCAACGCGAGCCTGGTGAATCTCGATGGCAAGGCGCAAGTACTCATCGAGCAGCTCGGCCGCCTCGTTCCGTTGCTCGGGTGTGAGATCTGGGTACAACTCCTCAAGAGTGACTGACATGAGTCCATCGTGATGGCTCGTCCTCCACTGAACAAGAGGGAGCGGTCTCGTCTCGGTGGGCGTTTGCTCCCCCTAGTTCACAGCATCCTCCAGTTCTAGGCTGGAGGAATGAACCATGATCTGGAGCGACTTACACTTGATTGGCACCAGGCGCTTCCCGGCATTGCTCGAGCTGCCCTCATCGACCATGGGCTGGGTAGCGAGACCATCGACCGGCACTGGCTCGGATGGAACGGTGCGCACTTCACGGTACCTGTCCGTAACGCCGCCGGACGTGTCGTCTTTGTGGAGTCCTGGTGGCCAGAGAAGCCCGGCGAACCGGTCACTCCCGAAAAGAGCGTTCTGCTCTTTGGTGCCGAGATCCTCGCAGCCAACCCCTATCGAGTGGTGATCGCTGAGGGGATCTTGGAGGCTCTCGTCCTCCAGTCAGCTCGCCTCAGTGCTGTATCTTCAACCGGGTCGGGCCGCTACTTCAAGAGGCGGGAATGGGGACCGCTTCTTGACAAGATCCCGCAAGTACTCGTCGCCTTCAAGAATGGCCCGCTGACGGAGCGGCGCAAGTGGATCCTCGATCGAGATGAGGTCACCGAGAAGATCCTTGAACGCCTGTCCCAGGCCCGGCGAGTGAGCTGGCCCGAAACCGTCGGCCGGCACGGTGGCGCGGTCGAGTTCTTCGCCCGGGGTCGAGGGACAAAGAAAGAGCTCGCGGACTTCTGGGCGAAGCCGTGAAGGGCCTGCCGATCACCCCTGGTCCCCAGCCTCGGCGGGCGCCTCGATACGCCCGCATCTATTTCGATACCCGGGCCGATCTCAACATATCCGTCACCGACTATCTCCTAGCTGAGGTCGTCTTCGTGCTTTCGAGGCGCCGAGGCTGGTGCTATGCCTCGCGGGACTACCTCGCAGGACTGCTTGGCGTCTCATCACGCTCGCTGCAGCGTTCGCTACAGCGCCTCAACGAAGCGGGCCTGATCGAACGGCATCCGGACAGGCCCCGGCTGTTGCGGCCTTCCGCGCGCTGGATTGAGGCCGTGCGAAAGGCACAGGGACTGTAGCGGCCAGCCTGACGCCGCTCACAGCCAGTCTGTCCGACGGATGCCGACAGGATGGCGGGCGGATAAGGAGAAAGATAAAGAGAACTTGATATCGACCGTCGCGGACACCACCTTCGACGGGAACGCTCTGCCAGAGCGGCAGGTTGTCCCCCCTTACGTCCTGGCGGGGAGCGGGTACTCTGAGTAGTGGACCTATGTCACATGTTCCTTTACCAAACTACCTTCGCCGCTACCGGAAGCAAAGTTGCCTGTCGCAGCGCGAGGTTGCATACCTGCTTGGGCTGGACGACGCGGCGGCGGTCGGTCGACATGAGGTGTTCGAACGCCTCCCGGGCACCAAGGCCCTTCTTGCCTATCGGGCGATCTACCGGGAACCCTTCGCCGGACTCTTCGAGGGCACCTACTCCGAGATCGAGCTCTCCGTGCGCAAGCGCGCCGCAGAGCTCATCGAGCGGGTGCACGAGGGCGGGCAGCGGGAGCCCATCGTAGAGCGCAAGCTCGAGGTGCTCTCCATCCTCGCCTACCCAGAGGATCCCGTCATCGTTCGCCTATGGAACGAGTCGTTGCCCTTGACCTAACCACCCGCGTGCTGGCCTACGGAGTGCTCGAGGGAAGCGAGCGGCTTCTTGATTGGGGCCTGGCTCGCTCTCGCCGCCGCCAGCAGTTGGAGAACGGCCTCCAGAGGCTGGTTGGCCGCTCCCGACCTTCGCTCGTTGTGTGTGCGAGTCTCGATGATCCCCGTCGCGACGCCTCGACCAAACGCCTTCTGGCAGCACTGGATCGACTCCAGATCAAGCCCGAGGTCGTCTCGCGAACGCTGATCCGAAGCGAGTACGCGGTCAGTGGCACAACCAAGCATCAGATCGCCGTTGCCACTGCTCGCCTCTTCCCTGAACTCAAGCCCTGGCTGCCGCGCGAGCGCAAACTTGGCGATGTGGAAGACGAGCGTGCCGGGATCTTCGTTGCCGTATCCGCTGGCTTCGCCTTCCTGCGTGAGCAAGAGCGCTCCCGAGCAGCCTAGCCACTAATCCGTCCAGACCCGCGCCTTCACCTCGCCTCCTTCGTGGAGGCCGTGCCGGAGTGCGTCCATTTGAACCCGAAAGAGGAGATCTGAATGTCATCGAAGCAACCGAAGACCGACCAGCTGCCAAGCCCTCGCGACCGATTGCTGGCTCACGGCGCTCACGTTCTTGCCGATGCCGAGCTCCTTGCCGTGATCCTGCGGACCGGGAGCAATGGCTCGTCGGTCATCGATCTGAGCCGCGGCCTGCTTGAGCGGACTCAAGGACTGGGTGGCTTTGCTGGAAAGACCGCGCCTGAGTGGATCGCCGAGCCCGGAATCGGACCTGCGAAGAGTGCGATCCTGCTGGCGGCGCTGGAACTGGCACGTCGCATTGCCAAGTCGAGACTTCAAACGCGGGAGCCAATGCAACAGCCCGACGCCGTTGCTCGGTACCTCTCCCTCCGCTACGCAGTGGGCGATCAAGAGGTAATGGGCTCTCTTTACCTCGATGGACGCAATCGACTGCTCGCGGAGGGAGAGGTCTTCCGCGGCACCATCAGTCGCGCGGCTGTCGAGCCACGGGCCATACTCAAGCGCGCCCTCTTCCTCAACGCGGCGGGTCTCGTTCTGTTCCACACCCACCCAAGCGGGGATCCCTCACCATCGGCTGAAGATCTCGCGTTCACGAAGCGGATCGCCGAGGCCGGAGACATCCTTGGAGTGCGCTTGGTCGACCACCTCGTCCTCGGCGGTCCGGGGTCGTGGGTCTCGCTTGCGCGACAAGGTGGATGGTAGCTCATCGCCCCAGATCACATGTCTGGGGCGATTCTTTTTGAGAGCTCCGGATGTCCCCCCTTTGCGCCGCGCCCCGCAGGGTCGAGAATCGGAGGAATGTGAACGATGACATCACCTACATTGCTCTTGCCAACCACCGTGCCAAGCTCCGGCCCTTCGGGATCAAGCAGAGGGACCGACGCTCTCACATGTACATCATCGGGAAGACCGGTACGGGCAAGTCGACGCTGCTTCGCGTCTTGCTCGAGCAGGACATCCTTGCTGGTCGCGGGGTCGCGCTCTTGGATCCCCACGGGGATCTCGTTGAGGGCGTCCTTGGGATCGTTCCCGAGGAACGACGAGAAGACCTTGTCTACCTAGATGCCACGCCTTCGCAGCCCAAGTGGACCTTCAATCCGTTTGCAGGAGTGCCGGTGAAGAAGCGCGCCCTAGCCGCTGCGGGGATGGTCGAGGTCTTCCGCAAGCTCTGGCCAGATGACTGGGGGCCACGGCTTGAGCATCTCCTACGAAACGTCGTCTTCACGCTTCTTGAGGCGCCTGGGTCGACCTTCGGTCACGTGCCTCGACTCCTGACCGACAGAAGTGTGCGTAGGCGGGCTCTCGAGCACGTCACAGACGAGGTTGTACGCGACTTCTGGCTTTCCGAGTACGAACGCTACTCGCAACGCTTCCGTTCGGTGGTCATCGCGCCGCTCCAGAACAAGATTGGTGCGATGCTCGCCGATCCGAGGCTCAGGCGAGTCCTGACGGCAGAGCAGAGTTCGTTCAATCTTAGTGAAGTCATGGACCTCCGCAAGGTTCTGCTCGTCAACCTCTCCAAGGGGCAGATCGGCGAAGGACCCGCTGCTCTATTGGGCTCGCTTGTGGTCTCTCATCTCGGGCTCTCGGGCATCGCCCGAGCCGACCAGCCCGAGAGCCAGCGAAGCGACTTCATTGTCTACCTCGACGAGTTTCAGACCTTCGGTACACGCTCGCTGGCCAACATGCTCGCGGAGCTCAGGAAGTACCGAGTCAGCTTCACGCTATCCCACCAGTTCCTCTCGCAGTTGGTACCGGACGTACGCGATGCCGTGATCGGGAATGTCGGCACAATGATCGTGTTCCGACTTGGTGCCGCTGACGCGCCGTTCGTAGCAAGAGAGCTTGCGCCGGTGTTCGATGCCGATGATTTGATCCGCCTCCCCAACTTCCATGTCTATTTGAAACTGTTGATAGGAGGCCAGCCCAGCAAGCCGTTTAGCGCGCAGACGTCCAAGTCGCTGACAGATCTTGGATCGCACACCTCTTTGAGGAGCGGACCGCAGCTCAAGGTTCCTCTCCAGGAGAGAAACTCAGCATTGGCCAGAACCAATCTCTTCCGATAGTCAATCTAACGCCTTACTCCAGACGGCCCGAACCGCGGACTCCTGGCTCTCTCGTGGGGCCACGATCCTGCTAGCATTCCCTCCTTGTAGTCTGCTTCCCGCAATGCGGTTGAGCCTCACTCAGAACTGGAGGTTGGATCTGACGGACGAGAACTTGTCGTTTCAGGTGCTACGAACCTCGATGGAGTGGAAACGGGCGTGGCCGATCCTTGCTCAGCTGCGTCGGGACTTGAGTCTGTCGGATTTGCTCGCCCGCAAGGAACGGCTGGAATCTCTAGGCTACACTCTATTTGGACTCCAGGAGAGCCAAGATCTAGTAGGGATAGCTGGTGGTGCTATATGCCCGCATGTCCTCCACCTGCGCGACTTCTGGCTCTACGATCTTGTTGTGGACGAGCCAAGTCGCCGGAGGGGTTGGGGGCGTCGCTTCTTACAGATGATTGAGCTGCACGTCAAAGAACTCGGTTGCTACCGCATCTGCCTCCACACGAGTGTGGCCCGTCTGGATCGCCATAGGTTCTACGAAGATCACGCCTACTACGACAAGTACGCCTTCGTATTTCGCAAGGTGCTTGCAGACGACAACTCGAGATGAGCACTGACTCGCTGTTGTTGGATATAGCAAGAACTGCCGCTCGAGCCGGCGGTCGCGCTCTGATAGCCCGTGCGGACAAGACTCCGAGAGTCTCCACCAAGAGGGGGCCTCTCGACTTTGTGACTGACGCCGACTTGGCATCAGAAGAGGCAATCTTCTCCGTTATCGGTGCTGAGCTTCCGGGTGACGTACTTTTCTCTGAAGAGGCGGGAGTGGGTTCACCTGGCGTCAACGGTCGCCGTTGGATCATCGACCCACTTGATGGAACGAACTCCTTCCTGCACGGGTTCCCGTACTACGCAGTATCAGTCGCAGTGGAAGTCGATGGTCGACTAGAAGCGGGCGTGATTCTGGACCCAGTCCGTGATGAACTGTTCGAAGCGAAGCGAGGGGATGGCGCGTTCCTTGGAGCGCAGAGACTTACAGTATCTAGAGTCGACCAGCTCCCAATGTCTCTTTTCGCTTTCGGCTTCCCTCAGGTTCGCGATGTTCGAACTGACATCACGATGTCCCTAGTCAGGGCCTGGCTAGGAAGGTGCGGTGACCTGCGGCGTGGCGGCTCCACCGCGCTCGACCTGGCGTATACCGCAGCTGGTCGAGTAGACGGCTACTTCGAGTTGGGCCTTGAGCCGTACGATGTGGCTGCAGGCTTTCTGATCCTCAGCGAGGCGCAGGGGACTATTACTGACTTCAGAGGAGACGCTGTTGGTCATATGACTCCTCGTGCTGTGCTAGCGACCAATGGCATTCTGCACTCTGAGGCGCTCAAGGTTGTAGGGGGGGCGGTTGACGCATGAGCGCCTCTTCAATCGCCCGAAGCGATGAAGCACTACTCGTCACCATCGATGGAGTTGATGCGAGTGGTAAGACGACCCTCGCGCAGCGCCTTGTTGAGGGGCTTCGCAAGGCGGAGTATCGAGCACTGCACTTCCAATTCGACTGGTACAGGCGCGCCCTGTCATGGCGAGGACCAAAGACAGAGGCCGATCAATACTACGAGGACTACTTCGATTACCGGGGCGCCCGGGAGGCTCTCTCTGGCCTCCTACGGAGGGGGCGCCTTCTCGTACCGGTCTTCAGCTCCGTCACTGATGAGGTTGAAGAGCACAGGTCCGTTGGAGGCGAAGGAACTGAGCTAGTCGTAGCCGAGGGTGTCTTCACGGCTCGACTGACTGACGCGATGGATGCTTTTCGGATCTTCATTGATCTTCCGTTACAGCGCGCGCGATTGCGACTCCATGAGCGAGATCTCGCATCTAAAGGACGGCCGTCGCTTGAGATAGAGCGCCGGATAGTCGAGAGGTATTTCCCTGCGCACTTGCGGTACCTTGAGGAGTATCGTCCTGCCCAATCTGCCGACGTGTTGCTTGGGTTTTCCGATCAAGAGCGCATGCTGCTGCGAGGTGTCTTTGCTCGACTCGAACGAGATGGGCTAGGCGAGTCACTTGAGCGCCTCATCCTGAAAGCTGTCTCCCAAGACGATCGCGCTGCGGGCGGGGTGGCTCAAGGCGACATCGTCAATCCGCGTCTCTCGAACTGAGACTCAATCAGGGGTCGAGATGCTGACGATTGGCATTGACATGCATGGCACGCTGGTGCCCTCAGACACCGAAGACGTTGCTGCACAACACGTAGGCGCGTTGATTGAGGCCATGAGAGCAGCCAGGGTGAAAGCAGGCGCTCGACTCTACCTTTGCACCGGGAACGATTTTGCCTATGTCCGTGAGCGATTGAACCCGGCCGTTCTCTCCGAGTTCACAGGCTTCGTGCTTGAGTGCGGGTGCGTTGTTCGGTCGGGGTCAACCACCGAAGTCTTAGTGTCCCCAGAGACGACTTTTTCGATGCGTCGCCTCGAGACCGAGCTCCGGAATGCGAGGCTCCCGGGTCTTCGCTTCTTCGGGCATCGAGAGGCTATTGTGACCGCTTTCAACGCCTGGCCAGATGGTGACCCTAGCAGCAAAGCGAGCGCCGAAACGCTTGACCTACTGGCCAGCACCGTCCGCAGCGTAGTCGCGGAGATGAATATGGAGTGTCGAGTTTCTGTGATGAAGGCCGGTGTTGCAGTCGATGTCGTTCCAGTGGGTCATAGCAAGCTTACTGGCCTGCTCTTTGTAGCGGGATCTACCGACACGTTCGCGATCGCTGACTCCATGAACGACGCGGACCTGCTGCTGGGCACCGATCGAGCCCTCATTCCGCTAGACGCTCAGCGTGACCTAATCGATCACATCAGAGTGTCCGGTCGTGAGCACATCCGCCACAGCGCGAACGGAGTGACTGAGGTTGTGATCGAGGGCCTCCAAATGGCCGTGGAGAGAACGTAGGCGTTCAGCTTGACAGGGGCCCTTCAATGTGGCCGAGCTTGTGCTGCACTTGCAAAGTCCTGAGTGGCGGGTAGAGTGAACCCAGACCCTCCCCGACTCGGCACTTCCTTGGCAGGTCGTCCTGGTCGCCCCGACGTGTAGTCGTGGGGCCATGAGGACGACTTCCAAGGGGGATTACTATGGTCTTTCTTCTCTTCAGCCTATCCGCAGCAGTCGCGCTCCTTGCCTTCTCCGGCTATCTTCACCGCGTTGATGAACTAGTGCCTGCACCGACGGAATCCGGTCACTGATTCCGATCGAATCCGATCAGTGATTCCGACGCAAACCGATCACCGATTCCGATTGATTCCGGTCACTTTTTCCGGGTCGTCGGAAAGGGTGATCGGAATCAATCGGAATGGGCTGTGGAAAACGGTTTGACGCTGCGGTGATCCTCGCAAGCGAGTATCTCGGCTTCGGAAAGGAGCTGGGATGCCGAAAGCGAGGACATCGATGCGCAAGATACGAGACGTACTGAGATTGAGCCAGGCGCTGGGCCTGTCGCAGCGCCAGGTGGCGGGCTCGGTCCGTCTGGGCCAGTCGACGGTGTGGGACTACCTGAGGCGGTGGAAGGTCTCGGGCCTGACCTGGGAGCAGGTCGAGGCGCTGGACGACGAGGCTCTGGAGCAGTGCCTGTTTCCCTCCGAGCGGTCGTCGCCAGAGGGCCAGCGAGCGCTGCCGGACTGGTCGGCGATGCATCAGGAGCTCAAGACCAAGGGCGTGACCCTGTCGCTTTTGTGGCAGGAGTACCGGGAGGTCCATCCAGATGGGTACGGCTACAGCCGCTTCTGCGACCTGTACCGGGCCTGGAAGGGCCGGCTCGACGTCAGCCTGCGCCAGGACTACCGAGGCGGCGAGAAGCTCTTTGTCGACTACGCCGGTCAGACGGTCGACGTCATCGACCGCACGAGCGGCGAGGTGCGAGCGGCCCAGATCTTTGTCGCCGTCTTGGGGGCGAGCAACTACTCGTATGCGGAGGCGACCTGGAGCCAGGATCTGCGCGACTGGATCGGCGCCCATGTGCACGCCTTCGAGGCGATCGGCGGTGTGGTCGAGCTGGTGGTGCCCGACAATCTGAAAAGCGGGGTCACGAAGCCCGATTACTACGAGCCCGACGTCAATCCGACCTATGCCGAGATGGCCGCGCACTACGGCGTGGCGGTACTGCCGGCACGGGTCAAGCGGCCGCGCGACAAGGCCAAGGTCGAAAGCGGGGTGCTGCAGGTCGAGCGCTGGATCCTGGCGCGGCTCAGGCACCAGACGTTTTTCTCGCTGCGCGAGCTCAATCGATCGATCCGGGGGCTTCTGGACGAACTCAATGACCGACCCTTGAAGGTGCTCAAGATCTCACGCCGGGCGCTCTACGAGACGCTGGATCGCCCGGCGCTCTCGCCACTGCCTGCCAACCGCTACGAGTTTGCCGAGTGGAAGACGGTGCGCGTTGGACCGGACTACCATGTCGAGCTCGACGGTCACTACTACAGCGTGCCGTACCAGCTGGTGCGCGAGCAGCTCGAGGTGCGCTTCACCAAGACCACTGTCGAGGTCTTGCGACGTGGCAAGCGGGTGGCGGGGCACGCCAGATCCCGCCAGCGTGGCCGGCACACGACCGTGCGCGAGCACATGCCCAAGGCCCATCAGAAGTACCTCGAGTGGACGCCGCGGCGGCTGGTGCGCTGGGCGCAGAAGACGGGGCCCGCGACCGCTCGCCTGGTCGAGCAGATCCTCAAGACGAGGCCTCATCCGCAGCAGGGCTTTCGCGCCTGCCTGGGCGTCATGCGCCTGGGCAAGAGCTACGGCGAGAAGCGGCTCGAGGCGGCGTGCCGCAGATCGCTCAAGCTTGAGAGCTACTCGTACCAGAGTGTGAAGTCGATCCTCAAGACCGGCCTCGACCAGCAGCCGCTACCTCTCGGTGAGCGCCAAGACAGCGTCATCGAGCACCGCAATGTCCGGGGTGCTGGCTACTACGGCGGCAACGACTCTGAGGAGGTGACGCCATGCTGAAGCACGTGACGCTCGATCAGCTCGCCGAGCTCAAGCTCCACGGCATGGCCCGGGCTTTTGAAGAGCAGCTCGAGATGCCCGAGATCACCGATCTCAGCTTCGAGGAGCGTCTCGGCCTCTTGGTCGAGCGCGAAGCCACCGAGCGCGCCAGCCGCCAGCTGACCGCTCGCTTGCGCCGCGCCAAGCTGCGCGAGCAGGCCGCCATCGAGGACATCGACTGGCGAGCCCGGCGCGGTCTCGACAAACGCCAGATCCTCACTCTGGCCACCTGCCGGTGGGTCGCCGAGCATCTCAACGTCCTCGTCACCGGTAAGGCCGGCGTCGGCAAGACCTTCCTCGCCTGTGCGCTGGCCCACAAGGCCTGTCGCGAGGGCTACACGGCGCTCTATCTGCGAGTGCCTAGGCTGTTTCGCGAGCTCGCCATCGCCCGCGGCGACGGCAGCTACGAGAAGCTCTTGAAGCGCTACGCTCGTACCCAGGTCCTGGTGCTCGACGACTGGGGACTGGCTCAGATCGGCGCCCAGGATCGCCGCGATCTCCTCGAGATCCTCGAGGATCGCTACGGCCGGCGCTCGACCGTCGTCGCCAGCCAGCTACCGGTCAAGAGCTGGTATGAGGCGATCGGCGATCCGACGCTCGCCGACGGCATCCTCGATCGGCTCGTCCACGGCGCCTATCGGATCGTGCTCGAGGGCGAGTCGATGCGCAAGACCCGAGCCCGCTGCTCGAAGACGGCCGCCGAGCCGGAAGGCGGCGACAAGTGACCGCCCGCGGGAGGGCTATGGAAGCTGCCGTCGTCTGCTGGAAATCGCTACGCGATTCCCACAGCCGCCTTGCAAGACGCTCCCCCCAACCACCCCACCCCGCGTCTCGCACAGCTGCCACAGCCCCGGCGACGACGATGACAGATACACTCGATCACTCGACCGAAAGGAGGCTCAGCAACAACCCAAACCGGTCACCCTAAACTGAGGATCCCGCGGCGTCGCTTCGCTCCGACAACTGACCGGAATCAATCGGAACGACTGATCGCTTTCGTCGGAATAGGCAAACTAGGCCCTCGGAACACCGCTGGCCTCTCCGGCGCACTCTTCGCCTTGGCGTTTGTGTGTCGGGTGCATGCCATCCTCGGTCGCGACTTTGCCTCCATGCTGCTGTCACTCGCAGTGGCTGTGGGGGTCTGTCCGCTCGTTTGGCTCCTCGGCGGAAAGACGATCTCGCGACTGATAAACAGGACCTCTGCCCCGGCAAGCCTCTCTGGCTGTCGGGGCTCCTTTCTGCTTGGCGAGCTGACAGCGTTCTCTAGAGTCAGCTCTCGAGATCGGCCTGTTTCAGCGCGTCAATCGTTGCAACGAAACTCTGGCGCGCTCCCTCGAATCTCGAGAGAACCTCGTCTGGGCTCTCGGCTAGCACGGGCTCCTCAGTACTGGTACCGAAGAATACGTACGAGAGAAGGGAGAGCTCGACTGCTATATATGACGGTTCTAGGCTGGTCTTGCCTTTCGGCCACCCTTCCTCAATTGCTTCTAGCAAGACGGGATTCCAGCCCGCTGTTTCTGACGCTGGTGTCCTTACGGCCTCTCGGAAAGGCGAGCATCTGGCCACCTCTTGGAAATCGTCGACCCTGTCTCGCGTCATCAAGCCTCCAAGGAAGCTGACTATGTGTCCAATCTCTTCCCTCGAGGCGGTCTCGCTCGGAATGACGAAGCCCCACCCTTCGAGAGCTTGGGTAACTATGTTCTCGACAGGATGTTTGACAAGCGTCATCTGTGCATCAGGGTGGCTTTCCCGGAGTTGTGCCGAGAAATCGGTCCAGCCGAGGTAGGCGTCGTAGTCATCGAAACGTTCCCAAGCATCAATCCAGCTGCGCCTTCCAATGTCCTCTTCATGCTGCTGGCGCAGAAGTTTCCAGTAAGCGACAAGGCACCGTTGCAGCTTCTGCGCCTCGGTGGCTGGCGCTTGCAGGCGGACGGCATCAGATACGTCAGGGATGTGCTCGCCTCTCTGACGATGTAAGAACCGGGCGGTCCCCCCAGCCATCAGCTGTTGCCACTCGTACCAAAGTGAAAGCGAGCCCGCCTTTCCCTCGGTAAGCACCCGAGGGCCGCCCCCCTCAATTAAGGTCGAGAAGTCGAGGGGAACGCTACCCATCGACTGCTTGGAGAAGAGGACCTTAGAGACAACGCTAAACGGCATGGCTATTCCTTGGCCTCTGAAGACACAGAGTTCCTCGTATCCAAGGACTGTCTCCTGGAGGAACCACTTCCAATCGTCGCCCACGAGGTCGAGGTAGTCACGAAAGCGAACGACCAGCGGAGCGATTGCACCGAGGAGATAGTGAGGGATCGCCACAACATCGTGGTCGCGGAAGAGCTTGGCAATAGCTTCTCGCTCCCCTTCGTGGGGCTGAAGGCCCAGTTCCGACTGAAAAGTTCTTACACAGTCGTGGACTTCCAAGCTCTCAAAGAGATCTTCGTGGTCATAGGTGCTGATCAGGACCTCGTCTTCAGGCTCCTGCAGTGCATTCACGCCCTTCCTAAAAGCCACATCGAACGATGGGACGTTCTCGCCATGAATCCGGAGAGACCTGCCGAGGCTATGAAGTGCGGTTCTTGGATCTGGGAACTCCGTACGTTCCCAGATGTCGTCCATTTCGTACTGCAGCCACTCTGCGAAGCCCTCTGAGTCGATTGAAACCTTCTCCGGACCTCTGCCGATCCGACGCACTCCTGCAAAGGGGCACTCTCGCAATGCAGCAAGTGTTTCCGAAGCCTCGCTTCCCTCGAGCTGACCGAGGAGGTCTTCTACAGTGTGCTCGCCACCTCTCTTCGTAGCTTCGTACGCAGCGAAGCGTGCGAAGACGGGGAGAGCATTGTACTCGTGACGGTAGTAGATATCCCCAATCTCCTGTAGAGCCTCTGACCGCGCCATGAAGAAGTGGTGTCCGGAGACCTCGACAGGGTCGGTGCACGCCTGAGGTCCTCCCGGCTCGGGCGGATCTGCACCTACAAAGGCTGGTTCGTCCTTTTCCGCCTCTGTCGCCTCTGTCTGGATGTCTACGCCGGCCTTGACCACTCCGGAAGGCACCAGCGCCGCACCTGATTCTCTGGCGCATGCGATTGCTGTTCTCGCTAGAAGCTTCACAAAGTGTGGGAAACCTCGGGCTCGATGGACGAGCATCTCTCGGCACTCGCTGCTGAAGCTGACTCCTCCTTCACAATAGGAATCGAGCAGCTCGGTGCACTCCGGGTCGGTGAGCCTTCTCAAGCTGAGGTGTTCGAAGAGCCGCCAGGAAGAGCCGTGAGATTCAGTCAGTATTCGATGTAGCCTCGGGAGCCCTGCCACCCCAATGACGACCGAAGTACAGTCGAAGTACTCAAGGCGCTCCACGAGTAGCTTGAGTTGAGTTCCAAACCTCAGCTCCTCTGGAGCTGTGTCCACCTCGTCAAACATCAGCAGGATGCCATCGAAGTTCCGCTTTGACTTGCGGAACACGGATCGCTCCTGCTTCTTTCGCGTTCCTACTCTAGAACGTGCCAGCTTCGCCAAGTCGTATGCAAATTCCTCGAGTGCGATCTCCGACTGGACCGACGCGAGCACTTGGAGACCGAATCCAAAGGCACTGGCACCACCAAAGCGCTCCGTGGCCTCGCCCACCTTCTTTGTGGCCTCCCCCAAGAGGTTACAGCGAGCCTTTTCATGCCTGAGGCTCAGGTTCAACTGCGCAAGTAGATGGTCTAGGGTTATGTCGGGTTGCAGAGCCGCCATCACGACCAGGAAGTTGAACTTCTTCTCCGGGTGACCCGAGACATGCCCCGTTTCGCCCCGAGCGAGCTTCCTGGCATATCGAAGCAGAGTGGACTTTCCAAGTCCCCTTTCCCCAATGACCGAGAAGTGCCTTGCCTTCTTACCGTCCCTTACCTCCGAGAGAATCGAGCGAATGAAGTTCTTCTCGAACTCCCGGCCAACGTAACTCTCAGAGATGTCTTTCAAGGTCGTCTTCCCGTCGCTATCGCCCTGCCTTTGTATCGAGAGAGCTTCTAACTCGGTCAGTTTCCGCCATCGTGCGATAGGGGTCGCTTCGAACCCAAGGAACCCCTAGGGAGGGACCTCGATTCCCTTGCCTGTGTCCGCATCGAAGAGCTGACACGTGCGAGAATCCAGGTCAAACGAGACCGGAGAGCCAACCGCATAAAGCGTGGTACTGGAGGTTGAGAGGCGAATATGTGCACCGTTCGTTTCGACCTCGAGCAGCTGTCGCGCCCCGAATGGCCGCTGCCTTACTAACGTCCCAGAGAACTCGCCCTCATCCCGAATCGTCGCTTCATCACCGTGGAATCCAAGAAGTAGCTCCTTCTGTGGTTTCGGTGTCTTGGAGGAGCGAAAGCTCAGAGTACCTCCAATTGCTGCTAGCTGAAGCTCCTCGGACTCTGCTGAACCGGTCAGAGTACACGGTACAACGTTGAACGACGGGCCGTTGATGAATTTGGCAACCTCAGCATCGACTGCTCGACTGCAGAGATCTTCGGTATAACCGATCTGCACAATGCGGCCGCCTCGCATCACAGCCAGGCGATCTCCGACTAGTAGAGCCTCCTCCCTATCGTGCGTCACATAGATGACAGCCTTGGTTCGCCCACTTCTCACCTTTGCACTTGCCAGCAGCAGTCGTTGCCGGAGTTCATCTCGAAGCGCTGAATCAACACTGTTCAAAGGCTCGTCGAGAAGCAGGACGGCCGCCTCCTTTGCTAGGGCCCGGGCGAGAGCGACTCGCTGCAACTCGCCGCCCGACAAGTGCGCAGGGAATCTAGCGAGGAGATGGCTGACAGCGAGCGTACTTGCCCACTCCTCCGCTGTGGACTGGTGAGAGTCGAAGGCCCGTCGCAGGATATAGCGCCACCACCGAGCGTCCCTGCAGACTAGGGGATGAACGATGTTTTCCCGAACGCTTCTGTGCGGCAAGAGGGCTGGCTCTTGAAAGGCAAGTGCGATGTCTCTCTCGTGAGCAGGAAGGTGACTCACATCACGCCCGTCGATCTGGATCCGTCCGGAGTCCGGCCTTTCGAGACCAGCAATGACTCGAAGGAGTGTTGTCTTTCCACAGCCGGACGGTCCGACAAGGACTACGAGTTCGCCTTCCCCAACCGTTAAGTTGATGTCCTTGACGCCTCCGCCTGAGGGGAACGAGAGGCTCACGTTGGACACCTCTAGCATTCCCGCCCCTGCCTCGTCGTGCTGGAAGCAGCCTGGAATCCCAGTATTGCGACAGCGAGCGCAGGAAGAGTCACAAGTGCGCCAACGGCCATCACAAGTGGCCACTGAACACCTCTGTGGCCTATCAGGGAAGGAATAGCCTCGGTAACCGTTCTCACTCCGAAGACCGACGAAAAGAAGCTCTCATTCCAGACAATGACTGCGATAATCAGCAATACTCCAATGAGCCGGCGGCTCAAGACAGGAAGTAGGACAACTAGGAGAACCTGTGATGGCGCCAAACCGTCCATTGCTGCTTCCTCCAGTACTCGTCGCCCGACTCCGGCAAAGACTGGCACGGCCAACCACACCAAGAGCGGAATCGACAGGCCAGTCTGCAGGAGAAGGTAGGACAGGCCTCCAGGGAATCGGAGATGCTGATGAAAGACAGCGAATATAGGTATCCCAATTGCTATCGGCGGTAACAGCCTGACGGCGAGGAACATAGAAGACAACCTCATGGCTTGGGAAGTCTTGAGGTTCGCGATCGCTTGAGCGGCGGGAAGGCCGACAAGTGCGGACAGGCCAACTACAACCGTGGCGACGATCAGCGATGTGGAGGCTCGCTGGAAGAACTGGATTCTCTGGACGGCCGCGCCGAAGTTAGCGAGCGTGAGGTTCTCGATGACAGATGGCGGGGAAGCGGAGACGTTTATGTACACGGCTTGTGGCAGGAGCGAGAGGACTAGCATGAAAGCGATCGGAAGAAGGCTTATTCCTGCCAGCAGTATGAACGCCAGGAAGCCCGCGGGTCGGATCCTGTCTTCCCTCAAAGGACTCTGCTCCTATTCTCTGTGAGCAGCGTGAATGCTCTGATCGCCAGTAGGCAGACCACATACACGAGAACTGAGGCTGCCGCAGCGTATCCGTAGTCTGCGTAGCGAAAATACGTCCGCTCAAGCCAAATGGACAGAACCCGATTCGCGCCGTGAGGTCCTCCGCCTGCCGTAAGGGCATCGATGCGTTCCGCATCGCCAGCGCACCAGAAGAAACGAAACAAGACGATAGCTATCAACGGTCTAGACAGCGCTGGCCACCAGACTTCGCGCAACAAAGGCCATCTGCCCCCGCCGTTGGTAGCGACCAAGTCCAGGAGTGACCTCGGCACTCTCCTCATGAGCGCGTATGACAGCAGGGCTACGACTCCGAACCACTGCCAAACGTCTATGGCCACGAGCGCCCAGAAGCTACGAGTGGGATGCCCGACGATGTTCATGGGATCCTCCGCGCCCAAGGCATCCAGTAGTTTGGGTGCCAAGCCAAGTTGGCCATCAAGCACGAACGCGAAGATGATCGCCGACACGATGGGCGCAACGAAGAAAGGCGCTACGAGAAGGGTCATGACGCGAGCGCTCAAACCACTTGAGTAGCAGGCCCATGCCGCAGCCAACCCGACCAGCGCGGAGAGCAACGCGCTGCTGAGGCTATACGTCGCTGTGACGGTGAGTGAGTCGCGAAACTCGGAGTCACTCAGGACTTGAGCGAAGTTCCGAGCTCCAACAAAGGAGTCTCGTGCCTCGAAGGGATTCAGGTCCCGGGTCGACTGCCAAACAAGTACGAGAAACGGAGCGACAACCACCAGGCCAACTAGGGTCCCCGCGACCTTGACTCTCCTATCTAGCACGCGGCAGAACTCAAGAGGAGGTCTCTTGGTCAGTAACTGGAAACCGGGACACTCGACTCTCGTGCGCTCAGTCGCGCTCGGATAAGTGCCGCTGCGTCGCTCAGCGCCTGCTCGGCCGCCAGCTCATCTCTGAGAACCGCCTGCAGCTTTCGGGTCAAGATGTCCTGAATCGCGGTCGCCTCAGGAAACGTGGGCTTGGGCGTCATGCAGCCAAGGGACTCCAGGATTGCGGGCGTCGGCTCCATAGCCATGACCGCCTCATCCTCATAGGTAGAGCGCCGTGGAGAGATGTTCCCTTCCAGGTGCATCTGCAGCTGCACGTCGGCTCCCATCATCCACTGAAGTAAGAGCCACGCGGCCTCAGCGTTGGTAGAGGTGCTGGGAATAAACCCCACCCAAGATTCGAGCTGGCTTGCGCACCCACCCCCCACAGCTCTTGGAACAAAGTAACCGAACTTACCGGCGAAAGGCGTCTTGTTCGGATCCTCGAACTCAGCTACTACGTCGTACTGAAGAAGTGTCATGAAGCTGACACCAGCCTGTTGCTTGGTGATTCCGAGACCCCACGAATAGGTGGCTGCGTCGGGTGGGGCGTATGTCGATAGCTGCTTGTATGCCTTGGTAGCTTCTATGGCCGCCTCGGAATCCGCCACTACCTCTCCGTACTCCCAGCCGTGTTCTGCGTCAATAACATCGCCCCCGAACGAAAACAGGACACTCTGCCAGTTGTACCAGAGTGACTCATCGGACATGAGCAGGCTGATTCCGTAAAGTGGTGGATCATGGTGCGGTCTGTGGAAGAACTCAGCAAGCCGAAGCCATTCGTCGAATGTCTCAGGCTCTTTGAGTTCCTGGCCTGCAAACGCTTGGCGGTAGCGCTCAGCTTCGTCGGACGACGATAGGAGGTCCTTCCGATAGACGACGATACTCCCACCTAGGTAAAGCGGCATAGCGTACCAGCGACCTTGGTAGGTGGATACTTCTGTCCAAAAAGGCTCGAAGAACTCCTCGCCGGGATTGAAGTCTGGATCTCGAAGGCTAGCGTTGCTAGCAAGAACCGATAGAGGTGTAGCTGCGTCTACAGCTATCAGACGGCCGAGTTCCTTGTGCGGAACGAAGATGATGTCGTACGAGAAGTCACGGCTGACGGCGCCCTCGAGGATGGACTGGATTACTCTTGAGTGGTTCTTGAAGTCAATCTCAAGGGAGATACCGGTCTGATCCGTGAACTCGGACCTCAACTTGTTCAATGAGTGGAGAGGCGGAAGATCCTCGCCCAGGATCCGCAGGGTAGTGCCCGAGTACGGGGCGGCCGCCGAAGAGAGGTTCACCCACTCTTGCGGTGCAACTGGAGCTTCCCCTCGGCCGCAGGACGCGAGAACGACGAGTAACAGCAGTCCCAGTCTTTGGCAGGTCGGCTTCACGTGCATACCTACACCTCCTTGGCCCTTCTTGCCGGCTGAAGTAGTTGCACGAGTACTTCAAGCGCCTCTCGGAGAATCTCGTCAGTGAGGTAACCAGCAGTGCCGATTTGGAAGCAGTCGGGGATTCGGCTGCTTCCTGAGTACACAAGGAATCCCCTCGCTTGGAACTGACGCCGAAACGTCTCGTACGAGTAGCCAGGCGGCAGCAGGATAGAGGTTACTGACCCGGGCATTTCTGCAGCCGGCCTCAGGAACTCCAGACCTGCATCTTCTGCCGCAGCTCTCACGAGTGACGTTCTGTCCAAGATGGTTTCACGCCGAGACTCGACGCCCTCTGCGAGTAGCTCAACCAGCGCGCGATGCAACGCGTAGTACAAAGCTGTGGCAGGCGCGAATCTGGGTTCGCTTCGCAGGCTCTGAGTTTGATGGTGTTCCTTGAGGTTTAGGTAGTAGGTCCTGGAGTCACGAGGCTCCAGGGCCTCGAAGACCTCACGTTTGCCACAGACGACTCCAAGACCGGGCAAGCCTCGAATGGCCTTTCCGCTGCTCGCAGAGAAAAGGTCGATTGAGTTCTCGTGCGCATAGAGTCTCTCGGTCACGGTTGCGCTTATCGCGTCTACGCAGAGTCGGTGTCCGGTCCGTCTAGCAAGGGAGCACAATTCATCAATCGGATTCAGTATCGCTTCACGAGTGTCTTGCGCGCAGAAGAGCAGGAGATCGGTTTGTCTCCGCTCAAGTACTTCGATCACCGGATCCATCGCTAGAGTCCGGCCGACGCCCATGTCGATGACCACGGTCCGCTCGTTGTGTAGCCTGGTAATGTCCGCCAGTCGGCGACCGAATCGGCCATTGACGATCACCACAGGGCGGTGAGACGGAGCGACAGCAGCAACCATCGCCTCCATCGCTGAGGTCCCTGTGCCAGTAAGAACGACCGAAGTGTAGGATGCCTCCTGCGGGATCTCAAAGGCTTGGAGAAGCATCGTCCGAATCTCACCGACGATTCGGCGAAAAGTCTCGGAACGATGCCCCGCATAGGGCCGGGCGGCTGCCTCCAGCACACCTGGCGAGACTTCGAACGGCCCAGGAGTGATGCGAAGCGGGAGGTCAGCCGTAATCTCTCGGAAGAACGAGCTCCGGACTAGTGGCTGGCTCGGTTCGTGAGAAGTCCCTTGCATTACCCGAAAGCCTTCACAAAGCACAAGATGCGCCAAGCTACGAACAAGGCTGCCATGGCCGCGGCTCTGCTCCGAGCGAGTGCATCGTCCTCAAAGGAGGACGATGCCGGACCATCAGCATAACTACCACTAAACAGATTACCCACACTCTTGGGCGGCAGTATAGCCGCTTTGCTCAATTGGATCGTTGTCCTGGATCGGCCCGCCAAACCACGCGCGCAATGGCAGCCGTCGCGTGGAGCTGCGAGTCCCTAGATCGTGCAAGATCGACGCTGTTCATTGACTCCGAGAGCAGGTGTGGGCGTTGTAACAAATGCTGCCATGTCCGTCTAGCAACCATGTTAGGGAAACCTGTATCTGGGCGGAGGAGGAATGACAATGGCACAGTCCGGTCCTGTGCTCTCGCACTGGCACGCGCTAATCGACGACTTCGACACCTCTGGGCTGGAGTTCTACAAAGCTGCAGAGGAGGCAGTGAAGAGCCGTGAGGTCCCGGAGGCGACCTTCTCTCGCGTCGAGTTCAAGGAAGGGGCCGCTCTCTCTGCGAAGCGCCTGTACCTCCGGATCGAGCGTGGCAACACTGCATTCGACATCTGCGCTGGACCGTTCGGTAACGGGTATTTCTTCTCATGGTGGTTGATCCGCCTCGGTCCGGCACATCCCTGGCTCTGGGTGCTCGCGGTCCTTGGCACCTTCTTCATCTGGTCGCTGATGCTCCTGTCCAGTTTCTCGCAGATGGTGACGGGTTCTCTGCTTGGACAGCAGACCGGTGCCGGGTGCTTCTTTCTCATCGTGCTTCTTTCCTTCCCCGCTGGTGTCTTCGGTCTCGGTTGGAGCATCCGCGAGGGCTACATCTTCGATGAGGAGCAGGTGCTGGCACTGCCCGTGATCGGGTGGCTATACGAGCGGCTCTTCAGCCCCCAGACCTACTACCGTTTCGATACTGCTCTGATGTTTCAGGAGTCCGTGAGACGGGCCGTGAACGAGGTCATCGACTCCCTGCTCACCGACCAGGGACTACGCGCTCTGAGTGAGGAGCAGAAGAAACCAACGATTCGAGACCTCGCACGGTAGAAACTCGTGTTCATCAACCCGCGTGCCGTCGAGCTGACGCGGAACTTCTACCAGTGGGAGTTGCGTGGTCGCGGGTGGGCCACCTACCCACACTGCGTTGCCCTCGAACCGCCATTCAGACCCTTCACCGGCCTACAGCAATCGACAGACCGCCCAAGCGACGACGCGCGCCGAGAGACGTGGCTCTCATCTCTGCTCACCGGCCTTCGCGGTGAGGGTCGGGTGCCGGCAGAGGCGCTGGTGCCAACCGAGGGAGCGGTCTCCGAGCCGGACCCTATGCGATCTGAGCCTGTCGAAATGGCAGAGCTCTTGGTTGGGCTGCCAGAGGACGCTAGGGTGTCACAAGTCGCACTGCTCAGTTGGCTACGGTCCCTCTCCACGGCGTCCGGTCCGTTCTCGTTCGAGCTCCTCGGGGCAGTCGGGCGAGTAGAGACGCGTTTGGCTCTGCCGAAGCGAGATGCCTCTCACGTCAAAGGCCAGATCGAAGCCGCTCTTCCCTCCGCAGTGGTTCTCCCGGCACGGCACTCGCTCCAGGAGCGATGGACCTCAGCTCAAGGGCAGTGCCTCGCGGCAGTCGAGTTCGGTCTTGCGTCCGAATTTGTTGTACCGCTAGCTTCCTTTGGTCGGCACGACGAACCGCTCTTGCCTCTGGTTGCGGCACTTGCCGATGTCGGGCTCGAGGAACTCGGCCTGTTTCAAGTGCTCTTCGAAGAGACCCGAGAGCCGTGGGAGAGGAGTCTTTTGAGGGCAGTGGTAACTCCGAGCGGGCAGCCCTTCTTCGCCGATGCTCCGGAGATTACGGCGCTGGCGAAGGAGAAGGTGTCCTCACCCCTGTTCGCGGTCGCCGTGCGGATCGGAGCGAGAGCGACTTCAGGCGAACGAGCATGGGAGATCCTGCAGCGGATTGCCGCCGGCCTCTCACACTTCGGCAATCCGCATACCAACGAGTTGATGCCGCTGCCCAATGATGATCTGGAGGCGCTTGAGTCCGACCTTCTGGATCGGACGACTCACCGGTCGGGAATGCTGCTCTCAGGTGAGGAACTGATGTCGCTGGTTCATCTACCCGGTGCTGGCATTCAGGTACCCGGCCTTTGGCGGGCAGCCGAGAAGACGAAAGCTCCGCCGCGCGAGGTGATAACCGGCACCGGCTGCTATCTCGGAGCCAATGAGCACCACGCCATGGCCACCGAGGTTCGTCTCTCGGTCGACACCAAGACCAAGCACGTCCACGTGGTCGGGAGTTCCGGAACGGGCAAGTCGACACTTCTCGTGAGGATGATCCTTGAGGACATCGAGGCGGGGCACGGTGTCGGAGTGCTGGATCCGCATGGCGATCTCATCGAGGAGGTTGCCGCTCGGATCCCTGACGGGCGGCTCTCGGATGTCGTGTTCTTCGACCCGAGTGAAGACGACACAGCTATTGGCTGGAACATCCTGGGGGCGAGCTCCGAGGTCGAGAAGGGCCTTCTGGCTTCAGACTTGGTTGGCGTCTTTCGAAGGCTCAGCACGTCGTGGGGCGACCAGATGACGGCGGTGCTCGCGAACGCCGTTCTCGTCTTCCTCGAGTCTGACCGAGGAGGCACGCTGGAGGACTTGAGACGTTTCCTGGTCGACGCGGAGTTCAGGAAGGGAATGCTCGACACCGTTGCCGATCGCCATGTGGCCTCATTCTGGGAGACGGAGTACCCGCTCCTGATCGGCCGAAAGCCGCAAGCTCCCATCCTCACCCGGCTCGATACCTTCTTGCGCTCGAAACTGGTCCGCCGAGTCGTGACTGTGCGGAATCCCAAGCTCGACTTTCGTGACGTGACGGACCGGGGCTACATCTTCCTGGGCAAGCTGGCAGCTGGGGCCATCGGTGAGGAGAACGCTGCTCTCCTTGGATCGCTGCTCGTCTCGAAGTTCCACCAGGTTTCTCTTGCCCGCGAGTCACAGATGGCGGAGGAGCGGCGGCCGTTCTTCCTCTACATCGATGAGTTCCACCACGTCGCGACGTCGTCCATGGCGTCGCTGTTTTCTGGCATGCGGAAGTACCGGCTCGGCCTTACGGTGGCCCATCAGGACCTGTATCAGCTGCATCGATCGGTTCCCGAGGTCGAACGGTCGCTCCTGGCAAACGCATACACGCGCATCTGCTTCCGGGTTGCAGAAGAGGATGCTCGCCAGCTCTCGAAGGGTTTCAGCCTGTTTGAGGCTGAGGACCTGATGAAGCTCGGACTTGGTGAAGCGATCTGTCGAACCGGCGGGCGCGACGACGACTTCAACCTCCAGACTGAGAACATCCATCCCATCGATGTCTCGGCGGCGCTGGAGCGAAAGGCGAGTCTCCGAGAGCTCTCGAGTGCGAGATGGCTGGTAAGCGACGAGAACGAGCTGGAACCGGCGCTTCGGGTCTCGGAGGCAGCGACGAATGAGGCGGCGACTCTTGACAGGGAGAAACGCGAACCCGCCGAATCTGCTCCAGTCGAGACGGCCGATCCAGCGCAGGAAGTAACGGGGGCGGCTGAGCCCATGCCTCAGCTGAACAAGAAGAAACTCGACTACCTCGAGTCCGTAGCCGTCGAGCCCTTCCTCTCGGTCCGAGAACGAAACAACTTCCTCGGTCTCAGTTCCTGGAAGGGCCAGAGGATCAAGAAGGACCTTCTCGAAGCCCAGCTTCTCCGCGAGGTCCCAGTGAATCCTGGTGGCCGGGGTGAGCGCTTCAAGCTTGTCGAACTCACGACGGCCGGGCGGCAAGTGCTCGATGACTACCGGATCGCAACCCCTTCGGGATTCGGACGTGGCGGCATCGCGCATCAGTGGTGGGTCAAAACGATCGGCGACTGGCTCGAGGATCAGGGTGTGCCGGCTACGATCGAGGACGAGTCCCGAGGAGCCCGCGTCGACATTCTGGCGTCCAGCGGGCGACGAAGAATCGCCATCGAGGTTGAGATGGCAGAGGGCCACGCTCTCGAGAACATTCGCAAGGACCTGAATGCAGGCTTCGACCTGGTCGTCACTCTCCTCGATGACTCAATCTCACTCGAACGCATCAAGGAGGCTTCGGCCTCACAGCTTGAAGACGCTGTTCGGCCGAAGGTCCATATAGGACGTCTTCAAGAACACGAGGAGATCCTCGCGCCGCCGCTCACTCCCATAGCTGCTCCCTTACGACCGCCGAACCGAAACGAAGAGCCAAGACGCCGACGCCGGCGCAAACCCCGACGGTCAGCTACTCGCCCGAGCCTGTCGGATGCGCTCTCTGAGCCAGGAGCGCTGTCGACACCGCTTGCCGCGGAGTACGTCGGCCTCAGTCCGGCGACCCTGGAAACCATGCGGATTCGCGGTGGCGGACCGCCATTCTCGAAACTAGGTCGACGCGTCGTGTACCGCCGCGAAGACCTCGATGAGTGGCTTACCGAGCGACGTCGGGCATCGACGAGTGACGATTCGGGCGGCTCGTGAACGGCGCGAAACAGCCAATTGTGATTACCCTGTGATTACCAACGCGGAACGGCCCGCCATGGCGGCGGGCCGTAAAGTACTGATTCTAAATGGTGCACCGAGGAGGAGTCGAACCCCCAACCTCCTGATCCGTAGTCAGGTGCTCTATCCAATTGAGCTATCGGTGCACGAGGGACTACGGAAGGTGGGGAGTGTAGACAATTCGGCGGCGTAGGGCAAGGTTTCTCTGGTCTCGCCCCACGCCGCCGGTTATCTGCTCTTGCGGCTGTCGGTGGGCCGTGTCAGGCCCTGACGGCGGTCGGTACGCCACCGAAGTGGGCGACGTACTTGTCGAGGCAGCTCTCCCAGCCCTCGACATGCAGCTCGGTGATCTCCTCGGCGGGGAAGGCCTCGTGGGTGAGGACGATCTCGGTGCCTTCGGCGTGCGGACGGAACTCGACGGTGACCAGGGTGTCGCCGCCCATGTGGTGGTCTTCCTCGACCCAGTCCCAGGTGTAGACGAGGCGGCGCGGCGCGTCAATCTCGCGGTAGGCGCCGACGGCGGTGTGGAAGCTGCCCTCGGCGTCGTTGCGCATCTTGAGGAGGTAGCGGCCACCGACGGTCAGGTCGACCTGGGAGTCGGCGACGGTGTGGCCCTCGGGGCAGGCCCAGCGACGGATCTGCTCGGGCTGGGTCCAGGCGTCGAAAGCGGTCTGCGGATCGGCTTTGACGATTCGGGTGAGGCGGAGGGCGGTCCTGGTGTCAGCGATCATTCTCGGGGCTCCTTGTCTGACGGGTACTGTGGATTCGGTAGGTCTCGCTCGGAAGCGTCGGCGGTCTCGTCGAGATATGCCGAGAAGCGGTCGAGCTGGTCTTCCCAGAAGCGGCGGTAGCGGTCGACCCACTCGGAAGCCTGGCGTAGCGAGTCGGGGCGCAGCGAGCAGCGGGTGACCCGCCCCTCGATACGACGATCGACCAGGCCGGCGCGCTCGAGCACGCGGAGGTGCTTGGAGATCGCCGGCCGTGACATCTCGAAAGGCGCCGCGAGCTCGCCGACGGTCGCTTCTCCCAGGGTCAGTCGGTCAACGATCACCCGGCGCGTGGGGTCGGAGAGGGCTCCGAAGAGGTGGTCGAGGGACTGGGTGGGGGCGTGGGTCGTCGCTTGATTGGTAACCATAGGGTTTCCTATTATTCCTGTCGAGCAGGCTCGTGTCAAGGGACCCTGGTGCTACCCGGCTCCTGCGCGTCGAGCGAGGCCGATCGCGTGCGCCTCGGCCAGTCGCGTTTCGAAGTCGTCCCCGATCGCCCGGCAAGGTCGCCGTCCTCTTACACCGCTGTCCCTGCAGAGGTGTCCGAGGCGAACGCCGGCTCGACCTCCGAAGAGCCATCGGGCCCAAGAGATGCGAGGCTCGAGGCCATTGCCACCTGCGCGGCCCGGTCCGGCTCTGCGCCCGTCAGATGAACCTGGCCGAAGATGCCGCTCACGGGCGTTCGTGCACGACGAAGAGAGCCTCCGCGACGAGCTCTTCGATGAGCGCCGTCACTTGCACCCGGCAGGTCTCCGCCTCGACCTCGAACTCCTCGACGAGCGCTTCGCAGATGCTCTGCACCGAGCGGGGAGTCTCCGCCAGCTCCCAGACGCGCGAGGCGACGCGGTTGAGCCCGTAGTAGTTGTCGAGGTCAGCGGAGAGGACGACGGTCTCGCGGGGGCTCAACCGAGCCGCCTCGAGAGTGCTGGAACGCGAGACGATCGCCGAAGGGCTCACCGTAGTCATGGGTGGGAGTAGAGCACCTCGAACGACCGCTCGGTCTGACCCGTGATGACACGGCCTCCGGCCTCGAGCCAGGCGTGCGCCTCGAACGATCGCTCCTGGCCGCCCTCGGCGACGCCCAGATGAAGCGTCGACGGGATACCACGCCGAGTCAGGAGCCGCTTCGCCGCGACCGCCTGGGTGAGGCAATTGCTCCACCACGGAATTCGCCCCCCGAGAACGCGAAAGGCCCAGGACACGGCGACGAGCACTTCCGGATCGACCGGCTCCGGATCGACCGGCGCTGGCACCGCATCCACACCGGTGGCAGGGGGCTCGAGAGAGCTCGCGATTCTCTGGAACGACCGAAACCGGATCTCGATACGGGCGCGTCCGAGAGCCGCTGCCGCCTGTAGCAGGGTTCGACGCTCGCTCGGCGACAGGGCGCGGAGCTTTGCCAGGATGGAGCCTCGGGAACGGCTATGCCGGCTCGAGCTCATGTCGGTCTGTCTCCGGTGGCGTCGCCAGGTGTGCTTCGAGCGGCTCGAGAACCACTTCGAGGCGGCTCAGGTCCCGGGGCCGGCCGAGGCGGAAGATGTCGACCGTTCGGACGATGGCTTTCGCCCAGCGAAGGAACTCCGGCTCCCTGACCAGGCTGCGAATGAGGGCCGAGCGATAGATGCTGCGCCGTAGCTCCAGGAAGGCCTGCCACTCGTCGAGGGGGTCGATTCGGACCTCGTTGTCATCACGGTAGTCGAGTAAGTAGAGGCGCGTCAGCGTCGTACGAGGCCACGTTGCCTCCCGTGGGTCGATAGGGATCTCGGCCCTTGCGACCGGGAGGCCTGGCGAGATCGGAGAGGCCTCCAGCCCGAGCGCGATCAACGCCTCGGCAGTGAGCCGCAGCCTCGGGACCCCGGGGTGGAGCGCGATACCCTCGCCCATCAGTTCGAGCGCTACGACGTCGTCGCACATCAGCGGGTAGCCACGGCGATGGAGGAGAGCGGCGAGCGTCGACTTTCCTCCGCCCGAATCGGCAGCGAAGGCGACGGCCGAGTCACCGAGACGAACGGCGCTCGCGTGGATGGGAAGCAGCACGCGCTGGTGGAGCACGGCCCCCATCAGGGAGCCGAGCAGGTAGAGCCTGATGGTCGCGACCTCGGCATCGGGCGCCGGCTCGACGACGATCTCGCGCCCACCCCGCGCCTCGAACGTCGCGGTGCCAGGCACCTCGAGCCGGATCGTCGAGTCACGTACGACGGGGCCGTCCTCGTCTGTCGGGGCCGCCGTGCGATCGCCGATGTCGCCGACCCTGATGGTGACGTCCACCGAGCCGGAGTCGATTGCCGGCGGCAGGGGCGGCAGGGGCAGCGCCGATTCCACGCTCAAGCCGTAGACGTTGTAGGTATGTCGGTCCATCAGCTGCCGATTATCTCAGGTGGCAGGGCTGGTAGCGTTGGCCGGGTCGGCAAGGGGGCGCGTTTGGATCGAGAGGAGGCGATGGCCTCCGTGAGCGGCCCGCGGGACCCCACGGAGAGTTCTCAGCGCCTGCGCCGCGCCCGGTCTGCTCGCCCGGGTGCGCTCGCGCGTCGACGCAAGACGGCTCGCAGCCGACCTGGGAGACGACGCGCTCGCCAGCTCGACGCCGAGCTGTGCCGGAGAACGGTCGTATCGCTCCTCCATCGCCGTCTCGCAGCCAAGCTCGCGCAGTTCGCTCGAACCCTGGGCCTGCGGCTGGTATTTCTCAAGGGCGCGGCGCTGGATCTCATGGGTCGTATTCGACCCGGATCACGGCCGATGGGTGACATCGACGTGCTCGTGTCCGACAAGGATGCACGCGAGTTGCATGCCTTCCTGACGCGTCATGGCTACGAGGAGTCCGGCCAGCCGGCCCCGCGCCATCACCTGCCGCGTCTGGTTCACGTGTCGGGAGTTGTCGTCGAGATCCATCATCGCCTGCGGGGCATCCGCGGGTTGGAGCCCGACGCGACGGCGGAAGACTGCTTCGCCCTCGAGGGGTGTGAGGTGGTGGAGGCGCTGGGTGACTCGAGCTTCGTTCCGACGCCCGCCCTGTTGCTCGCCCATCCCCTCGCTCACGCTCTGGATCAGCACGCGATGACCCCGGAGGCCTATTGGCCCTTCCGTATCGTGGCCGACCTGCAGGATCTCGGCGTGCTCGAGGGGGGGGCGGGAGCCGGACTGAGGGGCCGCCCGGATGTGGGTCGTTCACTCGGTGAGCGCGCGTGAGATTGCTGCCTTGAGAGAGCTGGCCTCGGCGTTGGCAGCCGGGCGACCCGCCTCCGGGATCGCTGCCGGGGACAGCGATCCGGCTCTTCTGCTGCGGCACTTCCTGGCCGGCCTCCTGGACGAGGACTACCGACGTACCCTCAAGGTCAGGCGTGAGCTTCAGGTTCCGGCTGGGGCGGGGCGCGTCGGCGCGTACCTCGACTCGGCGTCACGGGCTGTAGTCCTCAGCAAAGCCCGGATCGATGCTATCGACGGGCCTCCCGGGTCCCGTCTCGGCTATTTCGGATGGCGCATCTGGCGCCCCATCGATCTGCTCGGTCGACTCGCCGCGTCGGGCTGGGTCGCGCTTCGGCTGCGTGCCAGGGAGCGAAGGCCGGGCGCTACCCGAAAGGGTGTTTGACCTCCCACGAGGCGACTGCTAGGTTTTCCGAATGGGCCAGGTGTCCGACAAGGATTCGTCCGCCGAGATGCCCGGTCTGCGTGAGCAGTGGGCCCGGGGCGAGGCTGTTCACGGCTGGGCGAGCCGGCCGTCGGGCAAGAGCGAGGTGACGACCGAGAAGACGGTGCGGCTCTACCAGCACCCGCTGCTCGAGTGGTTGAGCCGCATCCATCCGGCGGTGCCGATTCTGCTCTGGGGCCCGGTGGCGCTCGGGCTCATCTACTGGGGATACAGGGAGGGAATCCCGGTCCTCTCGACCCTCGGGCTCACCGCCGGAGGTCTCTTCTTCTGGACCCTGGCCGAGTACTTCCTGCATCGGGTCGTCTTCCACTGGGAGCCGAAGAGCCTGGCGATGCGCCGCTTCTACTACCCGATGCATCGACTCCACCACGACGTCCAGGAATGGGACCGGTTGGTGACGCCGCCGCTCATGTCGGTGCCCTTCTGGCTGCTGTTCTTCTGGCTCTTCTACGTGGTGCTGGGCGAGCCGTGGCTCTTCCCGTTCGCCGGCGGCTTCACCATCGGCTACCTGGCCTACGACTACGTCCACTACATGACCCATTTCGGCAAGCCGAAGAGCAAGTTCGGACGCACACTTCGGC
This sequence comes from Candidatus Multivoradales bacterium, assembly GCA_965223875.1. GTDB lineage: Bacteria > Acidobacteriota > Thermoanaerobaculia > Multivoradales > JAHEKO01 > CBDCXS01. The sequence goes on from OZ245024.1 coordinate 3,897,615, forward strand.
AGCGCCACCTGGCGCACCACTTCGGCGGCGACGACGTCTGGTTCGGCGTCAGCTCGCAGATCTGGGACTACGTGTTCGGGACCGCGGCGAAGCGGTAACCGCCCACTCCCGCCGCATCCCATCTGAAGCGGCCGGCCTCCGCCTGCCCTGAGCGAGCGGAGCGAGCCGAACGGGTGCCGGCCGTCCCCGGCTGCCCGGCTCCTGGAGGTATTCCGGAATCCGGAGAAGCCGTCCGTCTACCCGGTAACGCTCCGACAAGCAGTCGAGCATCGCCGGGCAATGACGCCACGGTTGTACGAGGAAGGGAGATGCTGATGAATTGGGCCAGGCTTTCGGGCGGGCGGGTGACTTCGTCGATGCCGGTCTCATCTCCGAGTCCGACAAGGACACCTTCGTCTCCGACGCCGGTCAGGCGACCTGCGGCAAGAAGTCGCGAGAGGTAGCAAGTGGTCGGCGCGCTTGGGGGGCGCCGATCCCTCCCTGGGGGCGGGTCTTCGGGCCCGCCCCTGTTCGTTTTCCCGGACTGAAGCGGCCGGCGCCTCTGCCGGCCGTCGGTGGTCGATGGGACAACGGCCGGCACGGAGGCCGGCCGCTTCAGTCCGGGAAGTCCTCCGGCCGTCGGTGGTCGTTGGGGCCACGGCCGGCAGGGACGCCGGCCGCTTCAGAGGATGTGTCGGCATACGACAACGGCCGGTGGGATCGCCACCGGCCGTTGCATGAGGGCAGTTTCGCGTCGTGCCCGGGACGATGGTCAGGCGCCCTCGCAGCAGTGCGCCACACGGGGGATCGTGAATCGCTTCATGGCATTGATCTCCTTGGTTGTCGCGGGTCAGGTCTGCGCGCGTACAGACGAGGTGGATCCGCTGGTTTCAGGGGTGCCGCAGCTATCAGTTGGGCAGCAGGACTCGATCGCGTCGGCCAGGGACCGCAGCGTCGAGACCAGCTCCTCGTAGCAACAGAAGTAGTGGACCTCCTTGCCTCGCCGCTCGGCGCGTAGAACGCCGGCATTGCGTAGCGTACTCAGATGCCTCGAGACCACCGAGACATCCTTCGGGATCTCGCTGGCGACCTCGCTGACGGTCTTCGACGCGCCGCAGCAGGAGGCGATTCCGGCCAGGATGGCGAGGCGGTTGGCGTCGCCCAGGGCACGGAACAGGTCGGCCCGGGGGAAGTCGGCCGGGTCGCAGCAGGGGAGGGAGTCGGAAGGGGTCGCCGTCATGATGAATGCACTATAGCACAATTGCGCATATATGCAAATGCTCTGTTTCAGAATCGTGATTCGCCCCGAGAGGCAAGCATTCGACCGCCTCCATCGTGATCGTCCCGATCGAAGGTGAGCGCCGAGAGGCCGAGTTCCTCCATGCCATTTCGACCGGAGGTCAGGGCAGACCAATCTCACTCTTGTCATCTCAACCGGAGGTGAGCTCAAGCGCCGTAGTGGAGAGATCCCGCGCCGAGGTGGGATCTCTTCACTACGTTCGCTGTCGCTCACTCCGGTCGAGATGACAAAGGACTGAAGCGGCCGGCGTTCCTCCGAACAAAGGGCATGGTCTGCCGGCCGTCGGTGGTCGATGGGACAACGGCCGGCAGGGGCGCCGGCCGCTTCAAGGGCGAGGAGGCAGGGGCGATGGGGCCCCCAACAAAAAGAGGGACCGACGCTTAGCCGATCCCTCAGAGGAGGCGGAAGATGAGCAGATTTTCAGGCAGGGAGGTCCGCCCCTCTGGTGCAGGAGAAAATGTAGCAGCGCCCCGTCAGGAATTCGTCAGGAGATCGGTGGCGCCAAATGCCACCCGTGCGGCGTCTCTGGCCTCCTCTTTGCAGGCTCGAGGTGCTAATCTTCGATGTCGCTGGACGAGGTTTCCTCCCACCGTGCTCTCGATCTCGAAATCGCTCCGTTCCCTTCCGGTGCTCCTCGGCGTCCTCGCCGTGGTGGCCTGCGCGGACGATCCGGTCACGACTCCGGGAGGCGAGCCGATCGTCTACCAGGGACTGCTTCGAGACGGCGACACGACCGAGGTCCCGCTGGTGCTCGATGAGGAGGGCACGATCCGTATCACCGCGACGGAGCTGACGCCGCTGTTCATCCAGCTGCCCCCGACGGGTGAGTTGCCCGTGGTCAGCATCGGTGTGGCGATCGGCGATCCGGGCCCGGGCGGATGCGGCATCACGTTCGGCACCAGCCTTGCCGAGGGCGAGAACCTGACGGTCCTCGTCGAGGACGCGAACAAGTGCCTCGTTTTCTTCGACGATCAGAGTCTTCCGCCCGATGCCGTCGTTCGCTACACGGTGACGGTCGAGGACGTGAAGAGCTAACAGGGAGCACTCCGAGATGTTCGAGTACCGATGGAAGCAGTCGATGGTCGTGTGTGCGGCGGTTCTGGGCCTGGCGCTCGGAGCGTGCAGCGACGACAAGAAGAACCCGACCGAGCCCGAGCCGGGGCCGGAAGTGCCGATGGTGACGACGACCCTTCGCGGCAGCGTCGAGCAACTCGGCCTCACCTGCAAGTCCTTCTCGATGGGCAATCCAGGCTCGATCGAGATCGAGATCGTCGAGCTCGAGCCACTCGCCACCATCACCATGGGCATGGGCGTCGGCCGGCCCGACTCCTCGAACCCCTCGGGGTGCGCGATGTTCGCCCAGGACGACACCGTGCGCATCTTCCAGACCTTCCGCTCCTCGGACCTGGCGGCGGGCACCTACTGCACCTGCCTCTACGACGTCGGCAACATCTTCGAGGGCGAGACGGTCACCTACGTCCAGGAAGTCCTCCACCCCGAGTAGCGGGGGAAGTCCTTCACCCCGAGTAGCGGGGCGCGAGGAGTAGAGGAGCGCGAGCCGGGGAGCCCGGGTCGGGGGCCGGCGCCGCCGACTACGACGCGACGGCCAGCTCTTCGGGGATGGTCTTGGTGATCGCGTTGGTCTCGTCGACGTAGATCAGCCGGGCGCGGTGGCGATCGACCTCGGCTTCGTCGTACTCGGCGTAGGAGCACAGGATGACGATATCGCCGGCCGAGGCCTTGTGCGCCGCGGCACCGTTGATGACGATCTCGCGACAGCCACGATCGAGCGGGATCACATAGGTCGCGAAGCGCTCGCCGTTGGTCACGTTGTAGATCTCGACCTTCTCGAAGCGACGGAAGTCGGCGGCGTCCATCAGGTCGCGATCGATGCCGATGGAGCCCTCGTAGTGGAGATCTGCGTCGGTGACGCGGGCGCGGTGGATCTTGGATTTGAGCAGTGTCCTGTTCATGGTCGTGAGTCCCCTCGAGATATTTCGACTCTCAGGTTGTCCAACAGACGCGTCCCGCCCACGTCGACCGCGACGGGGAGAATGACGTCGGATTCTATGCTGTCGACGGGGCGGAATGTCCCGGCGTCGACGACTTCGGCGTAGTTGATCGTGAAGAGCGGTTCGGCCGCGAAGCTCTCGTGGATCGCCCGGCGCACCACCCGCGGATCCCGCTCGCCGGCCTCGATCGAGGCGGCGGCAGCGCGTAGCGCGGCGCTGATGCGGCCGGCCGCGGTGCGTTGTTCGGGCGACAGATAGGCGTTTCTGGACGACATGGCGAGTCCATCGGCTTCACGCACCGTCGGATGACCGACGACCTCGATGTCGAAGTGGAGGTCGCGCACCATCTGCCGCACGACGGCCAGCTGCTGGGCGTCCTTCTCGCCGAAGACCGCGACGTCGGGCTCGACCAGGTTGAAGAGCTTGGCCACCACCGTGGCGACACCCCGGAAGTGCCCGGGACGGAACTCCCCCTCCATGCCTTCGGAGGGCGGTCGCTCGCCGGTGAGACTGTCGCCGAGATCGACGAAGGTGACGCTCCCCGGCGGGTAGACGGTCGCGACATCGGGCAGGAACACCAGGTCGCAGCCGTTCGCCGCGAGCTGCTCCGCGTCCTCTTCCGGACGGCGGGGGTAGCGCTCGAAGTCCTCGTCCGGCCCGAACTGGGTCGGGTTGACGAAGACGGATGCGACGACACGCTCGGCCCGCTCGCTGGCCAGACGGACCAGGGAGAGATGCCCTTCGTGGAGCGCACCCATCGTCGGGACCAGGGCAACGCGCGCTCCGTCCCGCTTCCAGCCGCGGACGACGCGGCGGAGCTCGTCGACCCGAGTGGTTGTGCGGGGTCTTCCGGTGCGCGCTGTCGACACCTCTGCCTCGGCGTTGCTCATCGTCTTCGGCTCGCGCCGAGCTCAACCGTAGATCTTGCGCACCGAGCCTTCGATGAGCGACGGGTCGTCGTAGCTCTCGTCGGCACTCGGGAACTCACCGCTGCGCACGTCGGCGACGAACCGCTCGAGAGCGTCGGCGGCGGTGGCTCCCAGCTCGGCGTAGCGGCGCACGAACCTGGGGCTCAGCCTGTCCTCGAGGCCGAGAAGGTCGTGGAAGACGAGCACCTGCCCGTCGCAACCCGGACCGGCGCCGATGCCGATGGACGGGATGGCCAGACGCTCGGAGACCTCCTGGCCGAGGTCGGCCGGGACGCACTCGAGGACGAGCGAGAAGGCACCGGCGGCCTCGGCACGGTCGGCGGCGTCGAGCAGGGCCCGCCGGGCCGAGACGCCACGCCCCTGAATCCTGTAGCCGCCGAAGCGATGGATCGATTGTGGCGTCAGGCCTAGGTGGGCCATCACCGGGATCTCGGCGTTGGTGAGGGCCGCGATGACCTCGGGCCGGGCGCCCTCGATCTTCACCGCCTGCGCGCCGCCCTCCTTGACGAAGCGCAGCGCGCTGGTGACCGCCTGCTCCGGCCCGAGGTGGAACGACCCGTAGGGCATGTCGGCGACGAGCAGCGCTCTCTCGACGCCGCGCCGCACCGCCTTGACGTGATGCAGCATCTCCCCGAGGGTGACCGACATCGTATCGTCGTGGCCGAGGACGACCATGGCGAGCGAGTCGCCCACCAGGACGATCTCGGCGCCCGAGGCGTCGACCAGGCGGCCCTGCGGGTAGTCGTAGGCCGTCACCATGGTCAGGCGATGATCCCGATCGGGTGCGGTGGCCACCCAGGGGGCGGTGACCTTCTTGGGAAGTTTCTTCGGCGGGTTGGTGTGCTTCTCGGTCATTTGCGACTCCTGTGTGTCAGCGGTCTGGTTCGACACAGCTCCGTCGCCACTCTCCAGAAGCGCAAAAACCCTTCCGCTGACTCCGGAAGGGTCTCTACTGGAGCGGACAACCTCGCTTCGGCGTTTCGAGCTTCTGTTTGGTGCCTGTCCCCGGAAGGATCAGGCCCGGCCAGCTCGCCGACGCGGTGCGATCCGCTTCGACGCTTCCGTCTCGGTCCCTACGCCTGTTCCTGTCTCAGAACTGGCGATCAACGGGATCCAAGCGGCACGTAGTACTGCGTCCCCTTTATGGGCTTCATGAGCTGTCGGACGAGCTCTTCGAAGTCGTCGTCGTGCGCCACGAAGTCCAACTGCCGAGTGTCGACCACCAGCAGCGGGGAGTTGTTGTAGTAATGATAGTAGTGGTTGTAGGCGTCAATCAATTCGGCCAGGTAGTCGTCGGCGATACTGCGCTCGTACTTGTGGCCGCGTTTGCGGATGCGTGACTGGCAGGTTTCGACGTCCGAGACCAGGTAGAGCACCAGATCGGGCGTCGGAACCTGCGGCTCGAGAAGCGTGAACAGCTTGTCGAACAACATGAGCTCGTTGTCCGAGAGGTTGAGGTAGGCGAAGATCCGGTTCTTCGGAAAGGTGTAGTCCGAGACCACCAGCTTGTCGAACAGCGAGCGCTGGACGACGTCCTGCTGCTGCTTGTAGCGCGACAGGAGGAAGTAGAGCTCGGTCTGGAACGCCGAGCCGGGCCGGTCGTCGTAGAAGTCCGAGAGGAACGGGTTGTTGATGTCCTCGAGGACCTTGACCGCCTCGAATCGCTTGACCAGCTTCTCGACCAGCGTCGTCTTGCCGACGCCGATGCAGCCGTCGATGGCCAGATAGTGGAAGGGGAGAGACTCGGCCATGACCTCAGGCGCTGACTGCCGCGCGTTCGATGGGACGATAGAGGGTGTCGCGCTCCACCGGGCGGAACCCGGCTTCGCGCACCACGCGCTCGAGCTCGGAGCGCACCAGGTGCTGCTCCGTTCGGGCCCCCGCCATGTGGTAGATCGTCTCTTCGACCACCGTGCCGTCGATGTCGTCGGCGCCGAACGAGAGCGCCACCTGGGCGAGCTTCGGACTCACCATGATCCAGTAGGCCTTGATGTGCGGGATGTTGTCGAGCAGCAGGCGTGACGTCGCGATGTGGCGCAGATCGTCGGTGCCTGTGGTGTGGAACTCGAGCCCCATGTAATTGTTCTCGGGGTGGTAGGCGAGGGGAATGAAGGCGTTGAAGCCGGCCTCGCCGTGGCGCAGGCTCTCGTCCTGCAGGTTTCGCAGCCGCATCAGGTGATCGACCTTGTGCACCGGCTGCTCGATGTGGCCGTAGAGCATGGTGCAGTTGCTGCGGATGCCCATCCGGTGGGCGGTGCGGTGAACCTCGAACCACTCGTCGGCGTCGAGCTTGCCGTCGCAGATGACCTCGCGCACCTCCCGGTGGAAGATCTCGGCGCCGCCGCCCGGCAGCGACCCGAGCCCGGCGTCGCGGAGCCTCTCGAGCACCTCGCGGATCGAGATCTTCTCGACCTTGGCGAGCCAACCGATCTCGATGGCGGTGAACGCCTTGAGATGGACCGTGGGGAAGCGCTCCTTCAGGCCGCGCATCATTTCGAGGTACCACTCGAAGGACAGGCCGGGATGCAGTCCGCCGACGATATGGAACTCGGTGACCGCGTCGCCGCCCTGCTCGGCAGCTCGCTCCCACACTTGCTCGTGGGTCATCTCCCAGGCGTGGTCCTCGCCGGGCAGCGCCGCGAATCCACAGAACTTGCAGTCGTAGGTGTAGACGCAGACGTTGGTCGGATTGATGTGCCGGTTGACGTTGAAGAACGCCACGTCGCCGTGGAGGCGCCGCCGCACGTGACCCGCCAGGCGCCCGAGCTGGAGGACGTGCGGCGTCTCGAAACAACTCGTCGCATCGTTCTCGTCGAGCCGCTCTCCTTCGCGGACCTTGGCTGCGAGCTCCTGCAGGTCGCGCGGGAACTCTGAGGGATCTGGCAGGCGTGTCATTCCCGAGGAATCTCCGCAGCGGAGTATATCCGCTGCGTCGGCAACTCCGGTTCGCGCGTGGAGCTGGTTTGAAGGCGAGAGAGTCTTGGTGTATCCTCGGCGTCCGGGTCAAAAGGCAGGGCGGTCTAGACCGTTGCATTGGGGAGTATCTGGATGCCTGGAATTGACTGGACTCGTCGCTCGTGCCGCGGCGTCTTGATTCGGGGACCCGTGTCCGGCCAGCCCGTGTCCGGCCGGCCCGTTCGCGACCAACCCGCGCCTCGTCAGGGTCGCCGGCCCCGCCGCGGTGCGAGCTGGCTGCTGCGGCTGTGCCCGATCGCCGTCGCAGTGCTGGCGGTGGGTCTCCTTCCCGCGCCGTCGACGCTCGAGGGCGCGCCCTTCCTGTACCCGCGCGGAGTGACGATCCACAATCCTCTGAGGGCCTATCAGGGGCTGAATCTGCTAGTGGACGCGTCGCGCGATCCGGCACTCGGCCAGGTCGTTCTCCTGGGCATGGACGGCTCGGACGTTCAGGTCTGGACGAGCCCCTTCTCGGGGATGGACCGTGCCGAGCTCGCCGAGGCGCTGGACAACGGAAACGTGCTGGTGCACTTCAAGGACCCGGCCCTGGGCACCGAGGTGCTGGTCGAGCTCGACTGGAACGGCACGATCGTCTGGCAGTACACGCCTCCAGTGGGCACCAAGCTCCACCACGACTTCGAGCGCCTGGCCAACGGCAATACCCTCCTGCTCGCATCGGTCACCATTGACGACCCTGTCATCGGGCCGAATCCGATCCGCGACGACATCGTGCTGGAGGTGAACCCGTCAGGTCAGGTTGTCTGGGAGTGGTCCACCGCGGAGCACTACGACGAGCTGCCCTACTCGGATGTCGAGCGCAACTACATGTGGTTGGCCAGCAAGCAGCAGAAGGCCAATATCTTCCACACCAACTCGGTCTCGACGCTGCCGCCGAATCCGCACGAAGCGACCGACCCCCGCTTCGCCGCCGGCAACCTCCTTCTCAGCCAGCGCGACACCAACCTGGTCTTCATCATCGAGCGCGCGACCGGGGACATGGTGTGGTCCTACAAGCAGGCGGTGGGGCAGCACATGCCCTACATGCTCGATGCCTCGTTCCCGGGAGCGGGGAACATCCTGATGCTCGACAACGGTGGCCAGGCCGGCTACCCGATAACTTCCAGGCTGTGGTCGCAGGCGCTCGAGATCGACCCGCCGAGCTGGGCCACCACCTGGAGCTACGACGCCACGAACAGCAACCTGCCCCGGGCCGAGGCCTTCCTGACGCCGTTCATGGGAAGCGCCCAGCGACTTCCCAACGGAAACACCCTCATCACCGAAGCGACCTGGGGCCGGGTCTTCGAGGTGACTCCGACAGGGGCGATCGTCTGGGAGTACATCCTGCCGGCCGACAAGTCGATCTACCGCTGCATTCGCGTCGATCCGACCTGGCCGGGTGGAGCCAGCGGCGAGGACCGTGGCGGTCCGGTGAGGAGTCGCCCCGGTGAGGAATCGCCCGGTGAAGTCTTGGAGAGGCGCCACCGGGACCGGAGTCGCTAGATCAGGATGTCGATCGCGGTCAGCGCGAACAGCCAGACCCCGAGCAGCCCGTTGGCCTGAAAGAACGCCGCGTCGAGCCGCGACAGATCGTTCGGCCGAACGATCCAGTGCTGGTAGGCGAGTAGTGCCGCGCAGCCGGCGACACCGAGCCAGTACCAGAGGCCGAGAGCATCGCCGTAGAGCTTCGGGATCCTCACCAGCAGCACGAGCATGCCGAGGTGGAGGATCGCCGAGAGGATCAGCGCTCGGGGCACGCCCATCGTCACCGGAATCGAGTGGAGCCCGCTGGCGCGGTCGAACGCGAGGTCCTGGAGCGCGTAGAGGATGTCGAAGCCCGCGACCCAGAGAAGCACGGCCGCGCCCAGGGCCAGGGGTGTCAGCGCGACGTCTCCACGCACGGCGATCCACGCTCCGATCGGCGCCGCCGCCAACCCCAGCCCGAGGACGAAGTGCGACAGCGAGGTGAAGCGCTTGGTGTACGAATAGCCGAGAACCACGACGATCGCCACCGGTGAGAGCTTCAGCGCCAGCGGGTTCAGACGCCAGGCCGCGAGCACCAGGAGCGCCAGGCTGGCGACGACGAAACCGACGACGAATCCCGCCGAGACCTCACCCGCCGGCAACGCCCGATCGGCCGTGCGCGGATTCCCCGCGTCGATCCGCCGATCGGCCAGCCGATTGAACCCCATCGCCGCACTCCGTGCTCCCACCATCGCCACCACGATCCACCCCACCGTCCCCCAGCTCGGCCACCCCTCGGCCGCGAGCATCATGCCGAGGAAGGCGAACGGAAGCGCGAACACGGTGTGCTCGAACTTGATCATCTCGAGCACGGTGCGAAGCTGACTGCGGGGGCTCATCGGCGAGGTGGACTCTATCCGACACCGGACGCACCCTGGGTCTCACGGCCGGCAGGGACGCCGGCCGCTTCAGTCTGGATTCCGGATTCTGAAGCGGCCGGCCTCCGTGCCGGCCGTTCTCTGAGGGAAGCCAGAGAACCCCGAGCCTCGCGCCTACTCTCGCCCCAGCGTCAAGAGGAAGGCGACGAGAGACTCCCGGGCACTCTCGTCCAACGCACTGTACTCTTCCCGGCTCCGATTCGCTTCGCCGCCATGGGCCAGGATGGCCTCGGGAATGGTCAGTAGATCTCCCCTGTGGCCGTACGGCGCGGACGAGCTCAAGTCCCACAGCTTGGCCGTCAGGAACTGGTCGGTCGCGACGTTGTCCTGCTTGATCGTCTCGTTGCAGAAGTGAGGCGTCTGGTCATCGCAGATGACGTGCCTCTTGAAGTCCGTATAGGCGGCCACCAGTCCGTTCTGCGCGGTGTCCATGTCGAAGCTGATGGTTCCGCCGATATCGCGTGGTGTGACCGCCCCGGGCCGATTGAATTCGTTGGGCTCGGCAAACGTACTGCTCTCCAGGATGGTTGACGGGACATGACATTCAGTACATCCAATCTGCGAGAACACTCGCTCGCCGTCCCGTTCCTTCTGCCTTTCGGCCGGCTCGCTCGAGAACGTCTGGCTCGGTGGTGGAAGGGACGCCTGAAACAACACCAGCGCCGTCAGTTGGTCCACGGAGAATTCGTCTTCAATCCCGTCCAGGTCGAAATCCCTCCTGCCGGTGCGTTCCCAGCCAAACCTCTCAACAGCCTGGATTCCGTGATGCTGGTTGAGGGCCCCGATGGTGAACTCCCGGATCGAGGCGGCGATTCCCTTGACGCCGAAGGGCCGGATGACGAGGTCGTAGTCGACGCCGTCGATCTTCGACATGTCCAAGGTGCCGTCGCGGCGAGCCACCAAGGAACCGAACCGAATGCCCTTCGCGGAGAGATCGACCTCGACGTCGGTTTGGCTCGCCGCCGCTCGTTCCAGAGCCTCGTCGCGCTGAGACCACAACTCGCGAGTGATCTCTTTGGCCAGCTGCTCGATCAGGCCCGCGCCCATGATGCTGATGGTGTTTCGCTCGCTCGTGTGCTCGAAGCCCACACTGGTCGAGGGTGGGTCGGCCTGGTGGGCACCGACGAACACGTTGGCCACGAAATCGCCCGATCCGCCCGTACTCGGGTGGTTGTGACAAGCCACACACGACATCGCGTCCGGGCCGGACGTTCGGATGAAGAGTCTGTTGTGGGCCACGTTTCGGGTGGTCGGCTTCGAGTCGCCCGTGGCGCCCGGCCTTCCGAACCCGTCGTGTTGGGTGAACTTCTTGCGGAAGAGTGACTCTCCCAGTTCAACAAGGGAGTCCACGGGCCTCTCGGCAACGGGAGTTGCGCCTCGGGAAGCCGGGCTCGACACATCCCTTGCGACGGCCCAGGAGCTGAAACAGAGGTATGCAGCCAGCACAAACGCGAGCTGCCGCGTTCCTGTTCGGCAAGTCCTCATCTGCACATGCGCGCTACACCGAAGTCAGAAACAGGCGACGGAAGAGCTCGTGGCGACAAGGTCACTGCTCCTGGCCTTTCAGCCAGTCGCCGGACAACCACTCGTAGCCCGCCGGATAGACCTGCATGGTCGTCACGATAGTGGCCATGACCGTGCGCACGTAGAACCGGTGATAGGCGCTGAACATCTCCGTGAACTGAGGCATCTTGTCGCCAAAGGCGTTGCGGCCCGAGAGCATCACCGCGCCGAACTCGCCCTTCTCAGCGAGCGGGAGGGCGTCGCGTAGACCATCGATAACCTCGTCCAGGGTCTCCGAGAGGACCTTCAGGTCTTCTCGCCAGGCGACAATGATGTCTGTCGTCCCTCGAAGAGGGGACACTTTCCCCTGGGTCACGCCGGCCGCATCGGAGTACCGCACTCCGGTCCTGGCCAATCGGGGAATGGGCCTGCCCTCCGCCAAGACTTTCTCCAAGGTCTGTTGATGAAGCTTGGTCTTCTCCCCTCGGCTGTCGATCTCCTGGAGGAGCCGGATGGACTCGTCAAACTCTGCCATCGCCTTCCGTAGCATCTTGTAGCCCTCGAGCGCCTCCCGGAACAGCTCCGGTTGGATTTCGGCCTGGGCATTCACCTTGCTCTCGAACTCCGCCATGATTCCGTCTTCGAGATACGAGTTCGCTTTCTGCCAGACTTCGACCATGTTCGAGCGACTCTTGTAGACGAGACCCGACTGGCGGTAGAACTCGACAGTCAGAAGCGGATCCGTGTAGTTGCCATGGGCCCAGACGTTGTGGGCATTGGCGCTACCAGGGACCAGCAAGATGACCGCGAGAGTCATAGCGGTTGCGGTGAGGTGCTTCATGGGTTCCTCCTTTGGTCAGGTCGGCCCGACTGACGTCGAGACAGCGACATCGGCCGTATTCCGGTCCGGTTGCTCCTCCGTCAGGTCTTCTTGGATTCGTAGGGCACTCGAGAAGTCAATCGATCATGTGGGTCTAGTGTGTTGGACGGCCCCAGCCAGCACTTTTTCTCGGCCACCTGGCCCACCGGGTAGCCGTTGTCAGCCCACCTGTCGATGGCGCCCTCACAAGCAGACCAAGCCCTGGGCTTGGAAGCAGTCATGCCTCGAGGCACTCCCGGTCACTTGAGACTCAGAAGTCGATGGCCTCAGTCGGCCTCATTGCGGTCGAGCGAGGGACCGAGGCCCCGAGAAGGAGCTGTGATGACGGTCCTGGCGGTGGCCGACGTCGGGGGCGGCATTCCGGCGAAGAGCGGGGGAGCTCCATGCGTAGAGTGAAATGGACGGGCCGGGGGACCGGCGAATACCTCCACACGGTCCCAGGTCACCATCTACTCGAGACGAACCATGGACGACTTCTCGTGCTCCATCCTGACGATGCTCGCCGGGGCGATGTTGTACCGCTACGCCTGTTTTCTCGAGCGGCGCCGTTGATGAACCGCTTCGGGGTCGGCGTGGAGGCGCGTCGCTTCTGTGCGGATGGGCTTTGGATTCGTGGGCCGCGGTTCGGCCGGCAGGGGCGCCGGCCGCTTCAGCCTTGGGCTGGCGCGGTCGGGGCGAGTGAGGTCAGCCGGACTGACGAGCGTCGACGAGCGCCTGCCAGGGGGGTGAGCCTTTCAGCAGTTTGCCGAGATGCTTGCTCTTTTTCGGTGCGCCGAAGAGCGCGCCCTGGCCCATCTGGCATCCGGCTGTCCCTGCTGTGTTCAGATGCTCCGGTAGGTCGACTCCATCGGCGATCGAGGCGACGTCGTGCTCGGCGGCGAACGAGGTGAGGGCTCGCAGGGTCGCGGCGGCGCTCGGGTCCGATGGCGCCCTTCTCACGAGCTCGCCGTCGATTCTCAGTGAGTCGACGGCGGGGTGGCTGAGTCGCGGCAGGCCGGTGGTCGAGAGCTCCGAGGCCACGAGTCTGAGCCGGACGCCTCGGTCCGTGAGTGGAGCGAGGACTTCGCACTCTTCGGGCTCGACTGCGCTGGCCGGGACCTCGAGGGTGAGTCGTTCGGCCTCGAGCCGGCGAGCCTCGAGGATCTCGACGACGCAGCGGACAGACTCCTCGAGGTGACCGTCCGGCGCGCGGAGGGCCAGGACGAGGTCGACAGGCTGAGACTCGGCATCGCTGAAGTGCTCTTCGAGGTCGTCGAGGGCGAGCTCGAGGAGCTGTTTTCGGATCGGCGCCAGCAGGCCGGCGGCCTCGGCGCCCGGCAGGAAGTCTCCCGGCCGCACGACGCCGCGCTTCGGGTGGCGCCATCGAGCGGAGAGCTCGAGAGCCACCACCGCACCGGTCTCGAGGGAGACGAGCGGCTTGTACCTGACGGCGAGCTGGTCCTTGTCGATAGCGTGGCGCAAGTCTCGCGCGAGGCCGAGTCGCGTGCGGGCTCTGGCGGCGCGGTCGCCGCGGCTGGTGAAGATCCGGACTCGCTGGCCGGGCTCGGATCGGGCGACTCTCAAGGCCGACTCCGCATCGCCCAGCAGCTCCTCGCCTCCGGCACACCCCTCCCGAGCGACCGAGGCGCCCAGGCGGACGGTCACCGCGACCTCCTCGCCCGCGATCGTGTACGGCTTGGAGAGAAGGGCCTCCAGCCGGCGCGCGACCAGCTCGACATCGCCTTCCTCGGGGAGGCTCTCCACCAGGAGGGCGAAGCGGTCTCCGCCGATCCGGGCCACGGCATCGCCGGGCCGGAGGTGGTCGGCGATTCGGTCGGCGACGGCGCGGAGCAGCTCGTCGCCGGCCTGCCAGCCCAGACTCTCGTTGACGGTGCGCAGGCGGTGGAGGTCGATCAAGAGGACCGCGCACAGGGCGTCGACACTCTGCGCGCGGTCGATCGCCGCGGAGGCCCTCTGGACCAATCCATCGCGTGCCAGGAGTCCCGTCAGTGGGTCGAAGCGGGGCCGAACGGCGCTCCAGGAGCTGGCCCGCAGCATCAGGGCCTCGCTCACGTGGCCGTCGGATGTCGGCACGAGATAGACGTCGCGGTCGCTCTCCCGGTCGCTTCCCCGGCCGGCGCGGAGCCGGATCCCTCGATCGAGTTCGACTGGCGCTTCGCCCTCCTCCGAGAGCCAGCGGCTCAGCCCGATGCGATCCTCGGGGTGGACGAAGGAGAAGAGGTCCTGGCCAGCTACGGAAGCGATGCTCGACCCGAGATGTGCCGCAAGGGACTCGTTGAGAAGCAGGATCTTCCCGTTGCGATCGACGGCGAGTGTCGGCACCGTGTCCGCCTCGAGCAGGCGTTGCAGCGACTCGGCGGGCAGGAGCGCGGCGTCGCGAGCCGGTCTTTCCTCATCGGTGTCGAGGGGGGGCGCCGTCTCGTGGTCGTTCGTGGCGTCGGCCACGGGCTCGGGCTCGGCGACTTCGGCGGGCCCGGAATCCCCGGTGTGCCCGAAATCCCCCGTGTGCCCGGAGTCCCAGGTGTGCCCGGAGTCCCCGGTGTGCCCGAACTCCTCGGGGTCCTCGAGCTCCTCGGTCTGCGCGCGATCGTCACTACCCGGGAGATCGTCGGAGGTCTCCGCGTAGGCCTGCGCCGCTCCCATCAGGAGTCCCGTGGCGCTGAGACCTTCCTCGACCAGCAGGTCGGAGACCTCGCTGCGAACCTCTCCCCGGTCCTCGACCTCGAGCGCCACGAATTCGAACGTGCCGTACTGCCACTGCAGGAGATCCAGGATGATGCCCCGGGTCTGCTGGGTGACGACCTGACGGAGGTTGTCTGGAGACAGGTAGCCGAGGCGAACCAGAATGTTGCCCAGGCGCTGCTCGCCGGCCGAGCCCCGCTGGATGTCGAGCGCTTCCTGCAGGCGCTCTCCGGTGGTCAGGTTCTGGCCGATGAGAAGGCTGCCCAGGGTCTCCCGAACGGTGCTCGATGCGGCGCAGATGACCCGTCCATTGCGGAAGATGATCACCGCCTCCTCGTCGTCCCGGGCGAGCATGAGCTTGCCGCTCTTGCCCAGGTCGGCGATCACTTGGAGGGCTTCAGCGAGCTGGAAGTGCTGGAGGTTGCCGCGCATGGGACCGTAGCGAGGTCAATGGTAGGGACCACGCCGTCTCAGGTCAGTGCGGATGCACACCCGCGCGGCGGGTCGAGCTCACGAGCGGCGGACGCATCTCTGGCCCTTGTCGAGCTTGGCCTCGTGAAGGGCCTCGCGGGCGTCGGCCAGAGCGGCCTGGGCGTCGTCGTAGTCACCCCGGCTGGTGACGACACCGACGCTCACCGAGAGACAAATGTCGTCGTCTTCTCCCTCCAGGGGCTCCGCCAGCACGGAGGCCAGCCGCTCGGCCACCAGCAGGGCGTCGTCGGACTCGCGTAGTCGGTCGAGCAGGACGCAGAAGCGATCTCCACCGACCCGGGTTACGAGGTCGCCTGGCCTCAGGTAGCGGGCCAGCCGGTCGGCGATCACCCGCAAGACCCGGTTGCCGCAAGCCCAGCCGTGGCGGACGTTGATGACGTTGAACTTGTCCATGCCGAGGAAGAGGAGTCCGAAGGGAACACCGTCGGTACGTCGGGTCCGCTCGAGCTTTCTCGCCAGGCGCTCCACGAAAGAGCCGTAGTCGAGCAGTCCGGTCAGCAGATCACGGCGGGAGCCGCCAATTCCGTTGCCCAGTGATCGGAGGAGAACCAGCCGGCTTTCGTCCCGAAGCCCCAGGGCCACCGGAAGCAGGAAGGCACTGCACCACTCGCTGTTGTCGCCCTCGGCGATGCCGAGCCGGACGGTCTGCCCTCCCGGAGCCCCGCCTCGACCGGCCTCGAGAATCACCTCCATGAGCTCGGGCAGGTCCTCGCCATGGACGCTGTCGCCGATCTCCTCGCCAGGCAGGTTCTCGACGTCACGGCCGACAATAGCGGCGAAGGCCTGGTTGGCGTACTGGACGATCCCTCGCAGGTCGACCACCGCGATAGGTTCCGGATCGGCATCGAGGAAGGAGCGGAATACGTCCGAGCCGAGGGTCGGAACCTCCGTCTCAACCTCCGCCTCCTCCTGGACGCCAGCCACGTCGGTCTCGCCCAGCTTCTTCTCCATCGAGTGCCCGATCTCGCGCAGCAGGCCCTCGAGAGCGCTCGTCGACTGCACCAGGTCCACGTCGGCGAAGCCGCTGCAGTAGACGACCATCGCCACCCGCTCGCCGACCAGGAGCGGCGCTGCGAGGACCTTCTGTGGCGCTTCGCCGCCGAGCCGGTCGACCAGATTGCGATTGCCCGACTCCTCGGCCAGGCTGCCGACGAACGCCTTGCGTGTGCGGAGCACGTCGGACAGGATCGAAGGCTCGTCGAGACCGATTCTCAGGTCGCGAACGGCCTCGATCAGGCCGTCTTCGGCCTCAGGGCCGCAATAGCCCATGCCGCAGAAGTGGTCCGCGTGGACGGAGAAGAGGACGCATCGATCGGCCAGTTCTCCCGCTCTCTGGAGGATCGTCTCCGTCAGCTCTCCGGTGAGCTCGGGTGAGCGAAGCTCGTGGAGCAGCGAGCGAAGTGACGCGCTCGGCGCCGGGTCGGCCTCCTCCGACGGCTCGACGGAAGCCAGCGAGTCGTTCGCCTGGGCATTGTTGTCAAGGTCGACCGCGGCGGTCAACAGAGCACCCTCGACGCTCAGTCCTTCCGGAATCGGCAGCTCGATTCCCTCGAGCTCCGAGTCGCTGACCGGGTCGAGATCGAGGTTCTCGAACTCGAAGTGACCGTGCTTCCAGCGGATGAGCTCGTTGACTACCCGCTGGGTCTGTTGCCGGACGACCGACTTGAGGTCCTCAGGTGCCAGGAGTCCTAGCGTCAGCAGGATCGAGCCTAGACGCTTCGACTCGCTGAGCGTCCCTTGCACCTCCAGAGCCTGCTGAAGCTGATCGACGTCTATCAGTCCCCGTCCGACCAGGAGGCTCCCCAGGGTCTCTCGCACCGAGGAAGAGGCCGCGCCGATGATCCGTCCGTCGCGGAAGAAGACGACGCCGCGTTCGCCGAAGCGAAAGAGGGTCAGCCGCCCTGACTTCCTCAGGTTCGAGAGGGTCTGTACGAACTCGGCGAAGGGAAACTGTTCCAGCGTTCCCGAGACACTCGACTCTGGCATTGGCACACTCATCTACCCAATGCGCCCCACGTCATCCGGAGGGTCGTACCGACGCAGGACACACTCCCCGAAGTATGTCCAACACGGTCGAAAGTGACCGAGTTTGATGGTCAGTTTAGCACAGCGGTGCTGGTCGGCTGTGATGGGTTCTTGGGTGCGGATCCCGGCGGTTGTCTGTTGGAGGACGGCCGGCACGGGGGGCCGGCCGCTTCAGCCTGGGCATGGGGCGGACCGGGTGGAGCGCCTCAGGCCATTTCGAGACCCGGAAGGGTTCCGGTGCTGCTGGCGAAGCTGTCGGCCTCGATGCCGAGACGGTGCAGCATGGTGACGTAGAGGTTGGGCAGGGGGTGGTTGTTGCTGCGGTCGAAGGCCAGGTGCTGGCCGTGGCGGAAGCCGCCTCCGGCCAGGATGATCGGCATGTTCTTGTTGTCGTGGCTACTGGCGTTCCCGAGGTTGCTACCCAGCAGCACCATGGTCTGGTCGAGGAGTGTGCCGCCCTCCTCCTCGGAGTCCCGCAGTTTGGTGAGCAGTTCGGCGAAGGCCCTCATGTGCTCCATCTCGATGATGCGAAGCTGCTCGATCTTGTCCGGCACTTTTCCGTGGTGCGAGAGGTTGTGGTAGTCGAGCTGGACGCCTTGGATGGGGGGGCGCAGGTTCTGCCCCGAGGCCTTGAGGGCCACGACGCGGGTGGAGTTGCTCTGCAGGGCGAGGTGGGCGACGTCGTACATGAGACGGACGCGGCCGATGACGTCGGCGCGGTCGGTGATGTCGACCGGTGGCTCGGCGTCGGTGGTCGGCTTCGGCTTGTGCGTCCACTGTTCGGCCTTCGCCAATCGTCTCTCGGTCTCCCGCACCGAAGTGAAGTAGCCGTCGAGCCGCGCGCGATCGACGCTGCCGACGCTGCCCATGAGCCGGCCGGCGGCCTCGCGCACCGTGTCCATGACGCTCTGGCCGTCGCGGATGGCGGCGAGCTGCGCCCGCTGCGCCTCCGGGCCGCCGGCGAAGAAGAGCCTGGCGAAGAGGGCCGACGGCGAGCTCTCTGCCGGGATCTCGATGCCGGAGCGCGAGAATGACATGCTGCGCTGGCCCGTCGTCAGGCTCAGGTAGGCATAGCGGGTTTGCTCGCCGAGGGACTCCGCGACGACCTGGTCGAGCGAGACGCTGTTCTTGAAGAAGCCGCTCGCCGGATGTTTGGCGGCGGTGAGGAACGAGGCCTCGGCGGGATGACCTCCATCGACTCCGGGGTGGGAGAGGCCGGAGAAGATGGTGAAGTCGTCCTGGAAGTCGCCGATGACGTCGAGGTACGGCGTCAGCTCGTAGCCGCGTCCCGTCGCCTCGGGGAAGAGGAACGGCGCGTGGAGGCCGAAGGCGATGTTGATGGCGAGCAATCGCCGGGGCGGAGCCACGCTCGCCGCGGCTCGCAGCCCCGAGGGAAGCATCGCCTCGAGCAGCGGCAGCGACAACGCCACTCCGCTGCCGCGCAGGAAGGTGCGTCTCGACAGCTTGCGGGGTCTCACTCGAAGGGGCTCCATGGGGGTCTCAGAAGGTCCTGACGATCTCGTGGATCAGGGTCCGGAAGCCGTAGTCTTCGGCGCGGACCCGGTCGAGGATGCCCTCGATGATGTCACGGTCGGCGAAGCCGAGCTCCCGGCCACTGGCGTAGATGTAGAGCTTGCGGGTCAGGCCTCGGGCGATCTGATCCCGGTCGCGAAGCAGCAGACGCTTGAACCCGTCGATGTCCGTGAAGGCCGCTCCGTCGGGCATCGAGCCGGTCGAGTCGACGGGCTGTCCGAGCTTGTAGCGCACGCGCTTGCCCTCGATCTCGGCGTCGACCGCGACGCCGGTGCCCATCATCGACCGGTAGTGCTCGCGCCAGCCGCCGATGACGTCGAAGCTCTCGAGCGCCAGGCCGGGCGGGTCGATCCGCACGTGGCAGGAGGCGCACGAGGGCACGTTGCGGTGCAGGTCGAGCTGCTCGCGGATGGTGGTGGCGCCGCGCGTATCGGGCTCGACGGCGCCGACGCCCGGTGGCGGTGGAGGCGCGGGTTGTCCGAGGATGTTCTCGAGCACCCAGACGCCGCGCAGAACCGGCGAGGTGTTGGTTCCGTTGGCCGTGATTCTGAGCACGCTGGCATGCGTGAGCACGCCGCCACGCTTCGAGTCGGCCGGCAGCGAGACACGGCGGAACTCGAGCCCGTCGACGCCGCCGATCCCGTAGTGATCGGCCAGCCGGCCGTTGAGCATGGAGAAGCCGGAGTCGACGAAGTTCAGCAGGCTCAGGTCGTTGTCGAGGATCTCCTGGAAGAACCGCTCGGTCTCCTCGACCATCGACAGGTGGAGCAGCTCGTCGAACTCCGGGTAGAGCTCTTCGTCCGGCGTGGTGAAGTCGATCAATCGCAGGTCGAGCCATTGGCCGGTGAAGTTCTCGGTGAACGCCGCCGCCTTCGGGTCGGCGAGCATTCGCTCGACCTGGTGGTCGAGAACGCCGGGGTCGCGGAGCCGTCCGGCCGCAGTCTCGGCGAGAAGCTCCTCGTCCGGCATCGTGCTCCACAGGAAGTACGACAGGCGCGAGGCGAGAGCCCAGTCGTCGAGCGGCTCCCCGGGGCGATGCTCCGGGTCGCCGAGAAAGAGGAACTCGGGCGAGCAGAGGACCGCCTGGAGACCGATCCGCAGCCCCTCCTCGAAGCGACGACCCTCGGCCAGGGTGCGCTCGACGAGGTCCAGGTAGGGCGCCATCTCGCTCTTCTCGACGGGGCGGCGGAAGGCGCGGGGAAGTAGCTCGGCGAGGATCCTCTCGGCGTCCTCGGCGGTACCGCGCTCGAGATCGGCGCCGGCCAGGAGGTCCTCGCGGCTTCGCGGCGGCCATTGGTCCCGGAGGGGTCCCTCGATCTCGAGACCCTGGATGGCGATTCCCGGTCCCGGGTAGAGCGCTGGTGACGGGTAGAGGATGCGCGTACCGAGCCGGTAGGGGGTGATCTTGATCTGATCGCCCGGGACCAGCCGGTGCACCATCTCGTGGGTGCGCGACTCGCTGCCGACCTCGAAGAAGCCGACGACGCTGCGCAGGTCCTTCTCGTAGTTGATGGTGCGCACGACCATCACGAGCGGTTCGTCGCTCTGCCAGGTCCGGGCGGAGACGCGCAGTCGATAGTCACCCGCGAGCGGCGCCTCGAACGGGAAGTCGGTGGCGACGTAGCCGCCGGAGTTGAAGACGACGACGCCGTCGCCGGTGTCGAGGAGCCCGGCGCCGGCGTCCGTTCGCGCGTTCTCCTCGAGAGTCAGCATCTCTTGGACGACCTCGGGCGGCTCGGCGGGACCGAGCGCCGCGTCGATGGCTCGATCGGCCGCCTCGAGATACGCCGACATGAGCTCGGTCGAGATGCTGAGTGCCGATCCGACGTTGTCGAAGCCGTGCGAGACGCCGTCCTCCGGCAGCATGGACGCCAGGGCTACGTCGACGCCGAGGAGATCCCGGATCGTGTTCTCGTACTCGAAGCGGTTGAGCCGGCGGATCGAGCTCCGATGGGCGAGGTCCGCGGCGCGCAGGTTGTCGCCGAGCCAGGCGAGCACGGCGCGGACGTCTTCCTCCGGGGGACGCCGCTTGCGCTTCGGCGGCGGCATCTCGCCCGCCTCGAGCTTCTCGTAGACCCTGGTCCAGAGCGCCGCGGCCTCGCCGTCGAAGTGTGGTTCGCGGTCCTCGAGCACCAGCCCGCCGCGCTGGCGCGCTTCGTCATGACAGGCGAGGCAGTGTCGATCGATGAAGAGAGCGAGCTGGCTCTCGAAGCGCTCCGGTGCGATCGTCGCCGCGCCGGGAGGCGAAGCCGCCGCGGACACCCCGGGGCTCTCGGCGGCGAGGCCCGCGGCCAGCACCCCGGCGAGCGCTAGCCAGACGAAGGCCCTTCCCGCTGGCGGCCCCGGCTGTTTCTGCTTGGAGGTCATTCGAACGGCCCGTCGATTGAAGCGGCGCTGGCGGCTACCGACCACGATAACGCAGGTGAGGTGCGGTTGGCAGCGTTCGGCGATGCTGCCGAGGGCGATGCGCCTGGGTTGGGCGGCCGGCACGCCGTGCCCTCCGTTCGAAGGGAGGCCGTCGCGTCAGTCTCGGGCCGTCGCATCGACCAGAGGTGAGAGCTTGCGTTGTCCCTGCTTCTTGTCATCTCGACCGGAGCGAGCGCCTGCGGTCGAGATGACGAGACGACGGCTGCCGGCCGTTCTCCGCCTCAGCGGGAGGCGGCTCGCGCGATGCGGAACCCGAGGTGATCGTTGCGTTCGCCGGGCAGCCAACCGCCGCGGAAGGCGGAGCGGGAGTACTCGGCGTAGCGATTCCAGGCGCCGCCACGGTAGACGCGCATCGCCGAAGCGGCGGCGGTGTAGGGTCTGGCGTCTCGAACCGTCGCGTCGTAGCCGTCTCGCCACGCGTCGCGGCACCACTCGAAGACGTTGCCGTGCATGTCGAAGAGGCCCCACGGGTTGGCAGCCCGGGTCGCCACGGAGTGGGTCCGTTGCGCCGAGTTGTCGAAGAACCAGGCGGCGCGCTCGAGATCCTGGCTCGAGTCCCCCGACCAGAAACGCGTCGTGTTGCCGGCCCGGCAGGCGTACTCCCACTCGGCCTCGCTCGGCAGGCGGGCGTCGAGCCACAGGGAGAACACGAAGGCGTCCCACCAGCTGACGTCGACGACCGGATGGTCGTCGAGCTCGTCGAGCGTGAGGCCCTCCCGGTCCCGGCGCGCGTGCAGCGGATCGAAACTCTCGAACTGGAGGTTGGTGATCGGCGTCGCGGCGAGCTCGAAGGCGGCGACGCGGATCTCGCGTACGGGGCCCTCGGCCTCCTGGCGCCCACGCTCGCCGGGCTCGGACCCCATGCTGAACGATCCTCCGGCTACGGCGACGAACTCGATCGCCGGTTGGTTCTCGAGCGGTCGATGAGCGCGCCCGAAGAGGCGCTCGCGATCTGCCGGCCGGCCGACCGCCTCGAGCGCCAGCCAGAGCTTGCCGAGGTCCTCGGTGCTCGATCCCGGGTAGGGTGCCGTCCACAGCAGTCGCTCGGCCTCTCTGGCACCGATGGCAGGGAGCATCTCCTCGCGGACCCACGAGATGAGCGCGCCGGCGTCGTCTCGCATCCGGTCCGGGAGCTCGAGGGTGAGCTCCCGAGCTCGCGCGGCGCGGGGTCCGATCTTCCGGTCGGTCGCCTCCTCTCCGGTGCCACAGGCGAGCCCCACGAGGCCTACGACGACCAGGGCGCCGAGACGAGTCGGCAGGCCTCTCGGTCCGGTCGGCTTTCCGCGGTGAGGTCTCATCGTCGGCACAGGCCTAGTTGGGCGCGGCGCCCTCGGCGATCCAGATCTCCAGAAGCTCGAGCTCTTCGGGAGGCACCGGCTCGCCCTCTCCGGGCATGTCTTCGGAGACGAGGAGCTTGATCATCAGGCTTTCCGCGGGGGCTCCGGGCTCGACGACCGGACCGTAGTCCGAGCCTTTCATGGCGCCTTCGTAGGAGGTCAGGTCGAGTCCCCACTCGGCGTCGGGCCCGCTGTGGCACTCGACGCATCGCGCCTCGAAGATCGGCTGGATCTGAACGGCGAAGCTGACCGTCGGCGCGTCCGCGGCGGCTTCGTCATCGGCCGTCGCCGGGGTGACGACCGAGAGCAGCCGGATCGCGAGGATCGTGGCAGCGGCGATGGCGAGTCCGGTAGGAAGTCGGCGCACAGGCCGATGATAGTCGAGGCGACGACGACTGCGGCCGGATCAGCCGGCGATCTCCTGGCGGCGCTCGCGCATCATCGCCGCCAGCCCGAGCCGAGGAGAAGGACGAACCCGAGGATCGGCCACGCTGTTCCCAGAATCGAGGGGATGCGTGGAATGGACTCGACGCGGTAGAGATGGTTGCGGGTGACGCGGTTCTCGATCGCCACCTCCGTCCACGCCCTGCCGATGTTCCGTGCTTACGCCCCCTTCGGCGGCGAAGCTGCGAGCGCGATCGTGTTGGCGTGGTGGCTTCGAGACCGTAGAATGATCGCCGGGAGGTCGGTTTGCCGAGGTATCTGATCGAAGTCGCTCACGAGCCCGATTCGACCGGTTGCAAGCGGGTCGTCAAGGAGTTCCTCGACACGGGTTCGCACTACCTTTCGCACGCCGAGTGGGGCTGCGCGGACGGCGTCCACAAAGCCTGGATGATCGTCGAGACCGACACGCGTGAACAGGCGAAGGCGATCGTGCCGCCGTTCATGCGCAGCGGTGCCACAGTCATCCGGCTGCGACGGTTCTTCACCAACGAGATCGGCGCGATCCTCGACAGTCACTCCGACGGCTGACCGCTACCACTGTCTACCGCGCGTCCGACAGCCGGCTCACTCCATCCAGGTGTCGATCGCCTCGACGACGGGGGTCGGCGACCACCCGATGTGTCGAACGGCCCGGGTGTCGTCGAAAGTCAGCGTGCTGGTCGTTCGCTCGTAGGTGTCGGTGGTGAACCGCGGGTTCATGCCGAGCGCCTGCGCCGCGTCGCCGGCCAGGCCGACGGCGCGCGCCGCCGGTCCGGGGATGCGCCACGGCCAACGGCGACCCAGACGGCCGCAGATCGCCGCTTCGAGCTCGAGGAACGATGGATGGGCGCGGTCGGTCAGATGGAGTGGCCCGTCGACCTCGGACAGGGCCGGAAGCGCCGCCGCCACCTCATCGGCGAGCACCAGACTGCGTCGCGCCGTACCGGGCCCGATACCGACGTAGCGCCGGCGGGCCAGAGCGTCGATCAGCGTGGTCATGGTGCCGACCATCCCTCGGCCGACGATTCCGGGCAGACGCAACATCGCGGCGCGCACCCCCCTCTCTTCGGCCCACTGCGAGACCAGGCGCTCGGCCTTCCACTTCGACGCCCCGTAGGGCGAGGTGGCCGCGGCCTCGGTCGATTCGGCAAGCAGCTCACCTTCGAGCGCGCCGTAGATGGCCACAGTGCTGGCGTAGATGAACGACCGTGGCGGCGTGGGTCGCGCGTCGAGACTCTCCAGGAGGTTCCTCGTTCCACCGACGATGGCGCGTTCGAAGGCGTCACCCGGTGCGGCGTGGAAGACGAGACTGGCGAGGTGGACGACGACGTCGGGTGCCTTCGAGGCGAGGTCGGGGGGCCCTTCGGTGAGGTCGGCGACGAGACCGTCGGGCTGCGCCGGCGGCGTACGGTCGAGCGGCACGACCTCGTAGCCGATACCGCGAAGCGCGTCGCAGGCGTGACGGCCGAGAAACCCCCGGGCCCCGCTGACCAGCCATCGTTCGCTCATCTGCGACGCATTATTCCGCACCCCCGTCCAGCCGACGGGAAAAACAGGCCGCCCGTCTGGCTGCCCGTCTGGCTGCCCGCCTGGCCGCCAACCTGGCGGCCCGAGGGACCGGGCATGCCGGAGAGGGCTGTCATAGACTCTCCCGACGATGAGCGAGATCCGAGGCACGCACTGCGTAATGGACTGTCCGGACGTCTGCGCCCTCGACGTCGAGGTGGACGACGGACGGGTCGTGTCGATCGAAGCGGGTGGGGGCCACCCCGACACCGGTGGCTTCATCTGCGACAAGGTCGCCAACTTCGGCGAGCGCCTCTACAGCGAGGAGCGCATCCTCTATCCGATGCGTCGCGTGGGCACGAAGGGCTCCGGTCGTTTCGAGCGCATCAGCTGGGACCAGGCGGTGGAAGAGGTCACGCGGCGGCTCGGCGAGGTGCGCGATCGATGGGGCGGCGAAGCGATCCTGCCGTACCACTACGGCGGCTCGAACGGGATGCTCTCGGACGAGCTGGTCGATCACCTCTTCTTTGCCCGCCTGGGAGCGTCTAGACTCGCCAAGACGATCTGCGCCAGCCCGACGACCGAGGTGGCGCTGGGCATGTACGGCAAGATGCCCGGCGTGGCCTTCTCGGACTATCCCAGGGCACGGTGCATCATCGTCTGGGGAGCCAACCCGAAGGCCTCGAACATCCATCTGGTTCCGTACCTGAAGAAGGCGAAGCGCGCCGGGGCGTTCATCGCCACGGTCGATCCGCGACGCAACTTCTCGAGCCTCGAAATGGATCTCCATCTCGGCGTACGCCCGGGGACGGACCTGCCGGTGGCTCTGGCGATGATCGGGCGGTGGCACGGCAGCGGTCGGCTCGACGATTCCTTTCTCGAGGCGCACACCGAGGGTGCCGAGGAGCTTCTGAAGCGCTCCGGCGAGTGGACGGTCGAGCGCGCCGCCGAGGTCTCCGGTGTTCCGGTCGAGTCGATCGAGCGACTCGCCGACGTCTACGCCGAGACCGACCCCGCCCTGATCCGTTGCGGCTGGGGGCTGGAGCGAAATCGCAACGGTGGTCAGGCTGTCGCGGCGATTCTCGCCATGCCGGCCCTGCTGGGGAAGTTCGGGGTGCGGGGCGGCGGCTACACCCTGAGCAACTCGGGAGCCTACGCGTTGCGCAAGCAGGAGCTGGTGGATCTGTCGGACTGGTCGACCCGAGAGCTCGACATGACGCAGCTCGCCCGGACGCTCGGCTCTGTCGATCTCGACCCACCGGTAAAGGCGCTCTTCGTCTACAACGCCAACCCCGCGGCCACGACCCCCGACCAGAACGCGGTCCTTCGCGGCCTGGAGCGCGAGGATCTCTTCACGGTGGTCTCCGAGCACGTCATGACGGATACGGCGCGCTATGCCGACGTCCTCCTTCCCGCGGCGACCTTTCTCGAGTCGACCGACCTGCGTGCCGGCTACGGCAGCTACGTCCTCGGGGCGATGCGTCCGGTGGTCGAAGCGAGAGGGGAATCGGTCAGCAACATGCAGCTCTTCGGTCGGCTGGGGAGGGCGATGGACTTTGCCGACGAGGCCTTCGGTTGGACCGACGAGGAGGTGTTCGAGAGGGCGGCGACGGCGGTCGAGATGGCCGGGCAGCCGGCCCATCCCGGAACGTTGGCGACCGAGGGGCGCCAGCGCGTACCCTTCCCCGAGGGCGTTCCCAACCAGTTCGCCTCGACTCATCCGCTGACGTCCGACGGCAAGGCCCACCTGACTCCGGCCGTGCTCGGTGCGGAGCCGTATCGTTATCTCGAGCTCGACAGCCGCTGGCCGCTGGCCCTGATCAGTCCGGCATCGTCGCGCTCGGTCAGCAGCATGATGGCCGAGTACAAGCTTCCGGTCCTGCGCGCCTCGATCCATCCCGAGGACGCCGAGGCCCGGGGCATCGCCAGCGGCGATCGGGTCCGCGTCCACAACGACCTCGGCGAGGTCGTCTGCGAGGCCCGGGTGACGGAGAGGGTTCGCCAGGGCGTCGTGTCGATGCCCAAGGGCGCCTGGCGCCGCTCCTCGATCAACGGCCAGACCTCCACCGCACTGTGTCCGGACGACCTCCAGACGGTCGCCAACGGCGCCTGCTTCAACGACGCCCGCGTCGAGATCGAAAAGGCCTGATCGCGACCGACTGCCGCTCCAGCTTGGCTTCGGGGGGCTTGACGGCCGGCAGGGGCGCCGGCCGCTTCAGCCTGGGGTTCGGGGCTTGACGGCCGGCAGGGGCGCCGGCCGCTTCAGCCTGGGCTTCGGGGGCAGGCCGCTTCAATAACCCGGACTGAAGCGGCCGGCGCCCCTGCCGGCCGTTACGGCTGTCGGTCGCGCAGCCGAACGACCTGGTACGGGTACTCCTCGACAGAAGAGACCAGTCCCGCCCTGACCGGATTCGTGACGAGGTAGTCGCAAACCGCGAAAAGGTCCTCACGCGAGCGGACGATCCTGTCCCAGTACGACCGTTGCCACAGTCTGCCGCGATGGCCGGCCCGCCAGGCGATCTGGGTGGTGTGGGACTTCAGCCTCCTCACGTCGTCAGGCCAACGCGTCTCGCCCGAGACGAGCCAGTGGGCGTGATCTGGCATCAGGCATGCGGCAAGGGTACGGGGATGTGCCGCCAGAAGGGGGAAGACCTGGCCGGCGAGCCGGGAGGAAGCGAAGAACCGAGCGCCTCGAAAGGTACCGAGGATCACGTGAACCGGAAGCTCGTCGATGTAGTTGTCGCGAGGGAGCCGATTTCCGCGCGAGCGGCCGTAGGTACGGAAACTGTCGGGAGCTCGGGGCATCCGTACCTGTAGACGGAGCTCGGTTGCCGACTCGCTCAGTTGACGGCCGGCAGGGACGCCGGCCGCTTCAGTCTGGGGTTCGGGCTTGACGGCCGGCGTCCCTGCCGGTCGTGGCCGAAAGGACCTGGAGGCCTAAAAGACGTACTCGGCGCTCAGGGCGAGGTTGCGGCCCGGGGCGTAGAGGAAGGAGCCGTAGGGGAGGTAGGCTTCGTCGGCCGGGTTCTCGAGGGTGAAGAGGATGCGCAGCCGGGGTGGAAGGGTGACACCGCCGCGTAGGGTGAAGGTGTCCCAGCTCTCGAGCGAGCTCGGATCGAGGTCGGGATCGATCTCTTCCGATGGGCTCAGGCGGTCCTTGCGCGACGTGTGGCGGTAGAGACCCTCGACCCAGGGCCGCCATGTCCAGGGACCCTCCCAGCGCAGGCCGATGGCCCCGTGGGCGGGCGGCATGCCGGTCAACGCGGCTCCGGTGCGCGGATCATTGCCTTCAGCGGCCAGGTAGCTGCCCCAGAGGCGCAGATCGAGCGGCAGCGTGGCGTCGAACGAGAGCTCGATCCCATCGACCTCACCTTCGCCCAGGTTCTCGGTTCTCACCCATCGTGGGAGCCCGACCGGAGCGTTCGAGCCAGGACCGGCGAGAGGACCCGATCCCGCGGCCGGGACGAGCAGCGGACTGTCGGTCACCTGCCGACGAAACAGCGCGATATCGACGGAGAGGTTCTCCGAGCGCCACCGGCCGCCGAGCTCGAGGGTATCGATCGAGGAGGCCAGGAGCTCTGAGTTCGGCAGGCTGACGAGCTCCTCGTCCGGGGTGTGGCTCGTCACCTCGTCGATCCCGGGCAGGCGGAAGCCATGATCGAAGCCGCCGAAGAGGTGAACGGTCTCCGACGCTCGCCACAGCAGGCCGATCCAGGTCGAGACGCCGCTGTCGGCGGCGTCGAGCTCGAAGGTCCCGGCCGGTGTGGCCTGCATGCCCGACACCGAGTAGGAAGCCCACCGTCCGCCCAGGCGCAGGTCGACACGCTCCCCGAGTGACACCCTGTCCTCGATCCAGACGGAGGTCTGGTCCCTGCCCTGCCCGTCGCGGCGCGGGTCCGGTCCGCGGGTCAGCTCTTTGCCGGTCAGTACCTCGATCTCGCGGCGTACGGCGGAGATCTCTTCCTCGGTCAGCTCCAGGCCGTAGCGCAGTCGATGGCGCTCACCGAGCCTCACGCTGCCCTCCGCCAGGAGCCCCATCACGTCGTTGTTGTCGCTGGTCTGGGACCTCACCTCCGGTGTCGCCGTGAGTTGCTCGAGGGCCCGCTGACGATGCTGCTGCAGATAGAGGCTGGCGCGTAGACCGTCGGCCCAGGAGCGATCGGTCCGGTCGAGATAGTTGACGGAGAACAGGGCCCGCTTGCGCGGGTCGAGGTCGAACACGAGGTGCGAGCCGCCTTCGACGCGGTCGTACTGCGGCACGTTCTGCTGTTCGTGAATCTGGGCCTCGACCTCGAGCGTGCTGCTGTCGGTCAGGAAGTAGTCGAGACGGGCGTTCCCGGCGACCTCCTCGTAGGCGGTGATGCGCTGGAAGCCGACCGTGCCGCCGCCCTTGAGGTCGCCGATGTCGCGTGAGGTGAGCCCGAACATGAAGGCGTAGCGCTCCTCCTCGCCGTGCGCCTCCACATGCGCGATCGACGATTTGTCGACCGTCGAGTAGCGGAAGAAGGTCCTCGCGACGGGTTCCTCCGGCGCGACGCTGTCGCCCGACGCGGGCGCGGCGTCGCGCTTGGTGTAGAGGCGGATCACCGGTCCGGAGGAGTCGCCCCCGTAGCGCCCGGCACCGCCGCCGATCACCTCGATGCGCTCGAGCATGAAGAGATCGACCGTCGACAGGTATTCGAGCGCGCCGAACCGGTAGGCGGTGACGTTGACCTTGATCCCGTCGAGCAGGATCAACACGTCCTCACCGGTGAGGCCCCGGACCACCGGGCTGCCGCCGGCGTCGTTGGCGAAGGTCATCCAGAGGCCGAGCTCCTGGCGGAGCAGATCCGGGAGGTTGCGCGCGTTGCCGCGCCAGATCTCCTCACCGGTGATCACCCGGATGGCGTGATCGGTCTCGAACGGGTCGGCCCATGCCTCGCGCGCCGCCGCGGCGGTTCCGGGGTGCGGCGCGTCCTCGGCCGGCGCCTCTTCGGCGAGCAGGGCCCGGGTGGTGAGGAGCGACACGACCACTGCCGAGAGGACGGCCTTGCCGATTCCGCCGCCGATGCGGGTGAGACGGTCGGGCCGGGAGTCGTCGGCGCTCACCTCGCCGGGTCCCCCCAGCGCAGGTCGGTCTCCTTCGTCGTGCTCAGACCGAAGCGGTCCATCACCCGCAGGGCGTAGTGCTCGAGGAAGCGATCGAAGTCGTCACCGCCGATGTAGAACGCCGGTACCGGAGGCATGATGGTCGCTCCACAGTAGGCCAATCGCCGCATGTTCTCGAGGTGGATCGCACTGAGAGGCGTGTCCCGGAAGCCGATCACGAGGGGCCATGCCTCCTTGAGGGCGACGGCTCCGGCGCGGTGGATCAGGGTGCGGGCCGAGCCCGTGGCAAGAGCCCCCAGGCTACCGGCGCTGCACGGCACGATCGCCGTGCCGTCGAGCCGGTAGGAGCCCGAGGCGATGGCGGCGTCGAGCTCGTTGTCGCGGTGCACGAGCACCTTGCCGGCCGCGTCGCCGGCCAGCGCGGACGCCTCGATCAGATCGTCCGCTCCGGTGCGCTCGGCGCCGAGCTCGTGGTGGAGGACCTGCGATGCTCCGCGCGAGACCACCAGGTGGACCCGCTCGACCTCGTCGTGGGCTCCGAGGGCTTGGAGCAGAGCGCGCGGGAGGGCCATTCCCGAGGCGCCGGAGACCAGCAGTGCGATGCGCCGTGCCATGGCGGCAGATAGTAGCAAGGCATGCCGGTCTTTCGAGGTGGCGCTCTGCGACGGCGTCCACCCGGCTGGCCTTGGCCACTAGAACATCGGCATGACGACGTCAGGTCCCCAGACGTTCTGCGGCATCGTCCTGCGAATCGGTCCCACCGGTCGGGTGCCCTGGATGACGTTGGTGACCGCCAGGGGTCTCCAGCGTACGCCCAGGTCGAGCACGTCCTCGAGAGGGAGGACGCTGTCGAGATAGGCCTTGTCCGCTTTGGCGACGACGAAGTGCACCTTAGTCACCATCGGTTGGCGGATGCCCGATCAGGGACCACGACCCCCAGGCGTAACCACGGGTCGGGACGAGAAACGCGCGAACCAGGCGTCCGAGGTTCTCCCAGGTGAGTCCCTCCAGGCATGCCTGGTCCTCCTGTTCTGGCGGATGCCGGCTACGCGGCGCTCATTGTCTTGCGGTACTGGTAGACGCAGATC
The DNA here is from genome assembly GCA_965223875.1 of Candidatus Multivoradales bacterium. Lineage (GTDB taxonomy): Bacteria > Acidobacteriota > Thermoanaerobaculia > Multivoradales > JAHEKO01 > CBDCXS01. Next base: position 3,928,173 of record OZ245024.1, read on the forward strand.
GCGATCAACACGGCCGTGCCCGTCCAGCCCGCGAAGCTCATTGGCGTAGGAAGACCTGAGCCCATCTTGGACAGTATGACCGCAGCGAACGAGATCGCCACCCCCATCAGCGCCTCACCGGTGATGAGACCGGAGGCGATGAGCAGGCCGGCGTTCTCGCGCTTTTGCTTGACTTCGGCGCTAGCGCCCGCGGAGTTCTTGGTCACGTAATGGACAATCAAGCCGCCGATGAAGATCGGCACCGACAAGCTCAGCGGTAGGTAGACCCCTACTGCTACAGCCAGAACGGGGAAGCGGAAGCTCGACCCACGCTTCTTCTGGACCTCGTCGAGGATGATCAGCAGGACGGCCAGCCCGAAGCCCATGAAGATGAACTTCCAGTTGATCCCAGCGCCGAAGATGCCACCGGCGAGAGATCCCATGAGGGCTGCCTGCGGTGCCGCAAGGGGCGTGACTCCCTCTTGGACGACCCGACCGATCCCGTGGCCGGCGTCGAGAACCCGCAGAACCAGCGGGATCACCAGAGCCGCCGAGAGGACGCCGATGACCTGGAATAGCTGTTGCCGCCAAGGTGTGGCTCCGACGATGTGGCCGCACTTGAGATCCTGCATGTTGTCGCCGGCGATCGCCGCCGCCGAGCAGATCAGCCCGGCCAGATAGATCACCGCGATCGGGCCGAGAGTGGCCGCGATGCCTTCGTTGCCCATCAGCTTGAGCAGGATCAGCGCGGAGATGATCACGGTGGCGATGGTCACGCCGGAGATCGGGTTGTTCGAGCTGCCGACGAGTCCGGCCATGTAGCCGGCGACGGAGCTGAAGATGAAGCCGAAGAAGAGCATCAGCACGGTCATCACCGCGGCGATGCCGAATTTGCCCGGGTAGTCAGCGAGCGCGTAGTAGAAGATGCCGAACACCGGAATGAGGCCTAGGAGCGCAACCGTCATGACGTAGTTCATCGGTGTGTCGTACTCGGTGCGCGGGATGCCGGCGCCGCCGTCGGACTTGGCGCTCCTGTAGGCCGCCAGGCTCGCCTTGACGCCCGATATGAGCGGTTTGGCGAGCGAGATCAGCGACCAGACGCCGCCGACGATCATGGCGCCGACGCCGATACGGCGGCAGTCCTGCCAGGCCTGGCCGGCGAGCGTGCCCCACTCGCTCTGGGTCAGGTTCGCCCACGGTGTCGCCGGGTCGATCCCGGCGGCGGTCATGACCGCTTCGTTGTTGAACAGCCAGTTGAGCGGCACACCGATGATGGTGCCGATGACGCCGCCGATGAAGACCAGCACGGCGATGTTCAGGCCGACGATGTAGCCGACACCGACGAGAGCCGGGCTCAGGCTGACGCTGCCGAGAAAGAGGTAGGAGCCGTCCAGCCACGAGCGGGAAGTCGCGATCGAGCTCTTGAGCAATCCGAACCCTGACTCGAGCAGCTTGACCGTCGCGCCGATGCCGGCGGCCTGGAGGAGGCGGCGAAAGCCGGCGGAGGCCTCGTCGCTCTTGGCCTTCTCCTCGGCGCCGTGGGTGAAGCCACCGGTCTCGATGCCGCCGGTCTTGAGCACCTCGGCGGTGGCGACTCCCTCCGGATAGCGCAACTTTGCCTCGACGATCAGGGCGCGGCGCAGCGGTACGGTGAAGGCGACACCCATGATGCCGCCAACCACTGCGATGGCGAGCATCGGGCCGTAGTCGTAGCCGCCCCAGGCACCCATGATCACCAGTGCTGGAATGGTGAAGATGATGCCCGCCACCAGCGACTCACCGGCCGATGCGGCCGTCTGGACGAGGTTGTTCTCGAGGATGTTCGAGCGCTTGAACAGGCGCAGGACGCCCATCGAGACCGCCGCGGCCGGAATCGAGGCCGAGACGGTCAGTCCGACCAGCAATCCGATGTACGCGTTGGCGGCCGCCAGCGCCATCGACAGGATGGCCCCCAGCAGGAGGCCTTTCATGGTGATCTCCTGGAGCCGGACCTCGGCGGGGACGAGTGGCTTGTCGACCAGGTTGCCTTCGTCTGACATTGTCGCGCTCCTTCCCGGTGGGAGGCTCTACAGCAGCGATTTCGAGGTGGCCGGATGATACACTACGGCTCCGGTAGCCAATCCGCCGCTTCCCGCCAGCTACCGGGTTCCTCTTGTCACAGACGAACGACCTCGATGCGAACGCCCTGACGGGCGGGTCTCGTCCGCGGGAAGCCATACGACCGCAGCACTGAAAAGGACGTCATCCAGACGAATACATGAACGACGAACAAAAGCTCGCCGTCTTCTGCGACTTCGAGAACATCGCGCTCGGCGTGCGTGACTCGGAGATCAAGAAGTTCGATATCCACCTCGTTCTCGAGCGCCTGCTCGAGAAGGGCAAGATCATCGTCAAGAAGGCCTACGCCGACTGGGAGCGCTACTCCGACTACAAGAAGAAGATCCACGAAGCGGCGATGGAGCTCATCGACATCCCGCAGAAGTACTACTCCGGCAAGAACAGCGCCGACATCAAGATGGTGGTCGACGCGATGGACCTCTGCTACTCGAAGGATCACCTCGACACCTTCGTGCTCCTGTCGGGCGACAGCGATTTCTCGCCGCTGGTCTCGAAGCTCAAGGAGAACAACAAGAACGTCATCGGCGTCGGGGTGAAGAACTCCTCGTCGAAGCTTCTGATCGACAACTGCGACGAGTTCATCTTCTACGAGGACATCTGGCGCAGTGCCCGCAAGGCGCCGCAGGTTAAGAAGGCGGGCTCGAAGTCCGAGGAGGCCTTCAACCTGATGATCGACGCCATCCTGGCGCTCCAGCGCGAGAACAAGGACGTTCTCTGGGGCTCGATGATCAAGCAGACCATGCAGCGCAAGAGCCCCTCCTTCAACGAGGGCTACTACGGCTACTCGACCTTCTCGGAGCTGCTCGAGGACGCTCAGAAGAACGAGCTCGTGACGCTCAAGACCGACCCCCGCTCGGGGACCTACGTCGTCACCGGCTTCGACCAGAGCAGCGGCGCGAAGAAGAAGCGGAGCTCGCGCGGCCGGGGCAAGCGCTCCAGTCGGGCGAAGGTGGCGTCCAGGGCGAAGACTTCGTCGCAGGCCAAGGCGGCTACGAACGGCGGCTGATCCGCCGAGTCGCCCGGTTCCCCGGGGGCCGAGCCTCCGGGGTCCGGGTCGCCCGGTAGGCGTCTTCAGTCGGTAGCGGGTCGAGGGATCTCTCCCCGCGCCGCGAGCAGGTCGCTCTTCGCGGCGTCGCGGAAGGCCTCGACCTGAGCTTCCATCTGAGCCCGGCTCCACCCCAGCGGACCGGCGATCTCTGCCGCGACGGGGCGGGCCAGGCGCAGGCAGCGCTCCAGATCGAGCGGTCCGGGATCCATGCGGCGCAGCAGCACGTCGTCGAGAGCGAGAGCTCCTTCCTCTTCGACGGCGAGCTTCGCCTGCGCCAGGGCGATGCGCTCGTCGAGCGCCACCGGCTCGACCCGGCCCAGACAGGCCGTCAACCGTCCGAGCCGGCCGCCGTAGAGCGCGGCGAGGCGCTCGATGGTCGCGGCGTCCGCTTTGTAGCGCTGGAGCTGTTCGCGGCCGGCGTCGGCTCGAGTGGTGAAGAGGGGCCTTCGGCGGGTCGAGCAGGCGCGGAGGCGGCGGTCGCCGAAGTCCTCCGCCTCGATGACGGCGTCGAGGAGGTCCTCCGCCATACGGCGGTGGGTGGTCAGCTTGCCGCCGGCGAGGACCCAACGGCCCGGCGCGACCCGAACCACTCGATGTCGCCTCGACAGGGCGTCGGGCGACCTGGCGCTCCCGTCCGCCACCAGCGGCCGCAGGCCCGCCCAGGCGCCGACCACGTCGCGCCGCTCGAGATCGGCGTCGGGGAAGACCTGATTCGCCACCGCGAGCAGGTAGTCGGTGTCCCCGGTCGTCGGTGCGACACGACCGGGCGACGTGTCGTCGTCGGTGTCGGTCGTGCCGAGGATCGTGTAGTCGCCGCAGGGCAGCGCGAACGTCTGCCGTCCGTCGTCGGGGGATCGCATCGCCAGGTGGAAGGGGAGCGGCAGCCGACTCGCGGGGACGCTCACGTGCGTGCCCCGAGCCGTGCGGATGTGCGGCTTGACGTCGGCGTGCAGCGTCTGCCAGGGGCCGGTGCAGAGCACCACGGCCCGGGCGTGGACTTCGAGTCTCCGGTCGGCGATGGTGTCGTCGACGACGAGGCCGTTCGTGCGCCCGCCCTGACCTGTCAGCTCTTCGGCGCGGCAGCGGGTCACGACCGGCACACCGAGCTCGTGGGCGGCCAGAGAGACGGCCAGGGTGAGTCGTGCGTCGTGGGTGGAGGCGTCGTAGTAGCCGACGGCGCCGTCGAGGCAGTCCGTCTCGATCCCCGGCAGCAGCTCCTTCAGTCGCCGGGTCGTGACCTTGGCGCTGCGACCGAGTCGGCGGCCGGCGGCGAGCAGGCCGTAGAGACGCACTCCGAGGCGGATCTTCCACAGCGAGTCGGGATCGGCGCAGTAGACGAGGTAGAGGAATCTCTCCGCCCGGACCAGGTCGGGGGCGTTGTCGAGCAGACGAGCCCGCTCCACGACGCCTTCGCGCACCAACGACAGCTCGAGGGAAGCGAGATAGCGCAGGCCCCCGTGGACGAGGCGCGATGAGCGGCTCGAGGTGCCGAAGGCGATGTCGGAGGCTTCGACGACCGCCACCGAAAGCCCGCGCAGGGCCGCGTCGCGGGCGACCGCGACACCGCTGATCCCCGCTCCGACGACCACAAGGTCCCACCGGCGTCCGGCCAGCAGGTCGAGCGAGAGGTCCCGGTCGGCGGGTGAGATCGGTGGGGCGAGAGCGAGCATCTTCGGAGGGTGGTGACGCTTTGACGGTGATCCGGGCGTCTGTGATACTTTGCGCCGCTGCGAGGAACCCGTCAACAATCCCCGGTAAACGACGGCGGGTACTTCAGGTATCCGAGGCGGCCGAATCCGGGGCTGGGGGAAGAGGAATGGCGAAGCGGTGGAAGAAAGAGGAGATCACCTACCTCAAGCGCTACGCGAAGCAGCGTACGCTCGAGGAGCTCACGGCGCGCTACCAGATCGACGCCGAGGCGATGGAGAACAAGCTCACCGAGCTCGGTCTGCGAACGCAGGACGGCCGCGGGAAGTTCGACCTCACCGATGACCCGGTGGTGAAGACCTTCGAGCGGGGTGTGCGCGCCGTGCACGCGGGCAAGTGGGCCGAGGCCGAGAAAGCTCTGCAGAAGGTCGTGGCCGAGAGCAGCCTTTCCGAGGTCGCCCACCGTGCCGAGCAGTATCTCGCACTGGTGGATCGCTACAAGTCGGCGCCGCCAGCGAACGAGGACCCCTACCTCGAGGCCGTGGTGCTCCACAACCAGGGCGATCTCGATGGAGCGGAGAAGCTCTGCCTGGCGAGCGGTCGCCTCGACTCGGACGAGCGGTTCGCCTATCTCGCCGCCGCCATCTCGGCGCTGCGGGGCGACAGCGAAGCGGCGACGGCGCGTCTCGAGACGGCGATCGACCTCAACCCGCGCAACCGCATCCAGGCGGCTGAGGACATGGACTTCGAGGCCATGCGCGAGGACGAGGCGTTCGTCGAGCTGTTGGCCTGACCTCCGGCGGAGATCGCTGTCCTATCGAGGACGTCTGGCGTACAGTGGTAGGTCATGCCGGCGAACCTGGTTGCGATTGGCGGTGGCTCCGGCCTTGCGGTTCTGCTGCGGGGCCTGAAGCGGCACGTAGGAAGCGAGATCTCGGATCTCTCGGCGGTCGTCACGATGAGCGACGATGGCGGCTCGTCCGGTCGCCTGCGACGCGAGTTGGGCGTGCTGCCTCCGGGCGACATCCGCAACTGCATCGTCGCCCTCGCTCCTGACGAGGACCTTCTGGCGCGGCTGTTCCAGTACCGCTTCCCGGACGGCGGCGGCCTGCAGGGCCACTCGTTCGGCAATCTGCTGCTCACCGCGCTCTCCGGAATCACCGGAGACTTCTACCAGGCGGTCCTGACGGCCGAATCGATCCTGTCGGTCAGGGGGCGGATTCTGCCCGCGACACTGACCGACGTGCGGCTGCTCGGTGTCGGGGCCTCGGGCCGCCGCTACGACGGCGAATCGGCGATCGGCAGCTCGGCCGAGCCACTGGCCCATCTCGAGCTCGATCCCTCGCCCGCACCGGCTTTTCCGCCGGCTGTCGAGGCGATCCGGAACGCCGACCTGGTCGTCCTCGGGCCGGGCTCGCTCTACACCTCGGTTCTGCCCAACCTGCTCATTCCCGAGCTGCGCGACGCCCTGCGCAACGGTCCCGCGAAGGTCGTTCTGCCGGTCAACCTGATGACGCAGCCGGGCGAGACCGACTCGATGGACGGTGTGGCTCACCTGGACGCGATCGAGGAGCACGCCGGCGAGGGGATCGTCGATGTCGTCCTGGTCAACGAGGGGGTCGTCGACGAGGCTCATCTGCGTCCCTACCGGGCCGTCGGCTCGGTGCCGGTACGGGTCGACGCCGACGCCATTGCGGCCCGCGGTCTCGAGGTGAGGAGCGCGCGAATGCTCGATTCGGGAGACCTGGTACGGCACGATCCGGGACTCCTGAGCAGAGAGCTGGTGGCGCTCGCCGGCGAGTCGATCGTCCACGACGACTCCGCCAGGCGGGGGGAGGTCAGCGATCATGGCGTCCACTGACGCGCTCGTCGGGGTGGTTCTGGCGGCGGGCAAGGGAACCCGGATGAAGTCCGAGCTCCCCAAGGTGCTCCACGAGGTCGCCGGCCGTCCGATGCTCCACTGGGTGCTCGATGCGCTCGCGGCGGCCGGCTGCACACGCCAGTTCGTGATTGTCGGGCATGGTGCCGAGGCCGTGCGCCGGTCGTGCGAAGGGCGTGACGTGGACTGGGTGGAGCAGCGCGAACAGCTCGGCACCGGTCATGCGCTGGCCCAGGTCGAGTCGTCGGTGGCCGGGCTCGGCGCGGCGACGATGCTGGTTCTCTCAGGCGACGTGCCGCTGGTGACAGCCTCGACCCTCGAGCGACTCGCCGCGGCCTCGCGGGGTGCGTGGGGAGCGATGGCGGTCTCGCGGCTCGAACGGCCCGGCTCGCTCGGTCGGGTGCGTGCGGTGGAGGACGGCCTCGAACGGATCGTCGAGGCCGCCGACGCGAGCGAGGAGGAGCTCGCCATCGATCTCGTCAACGCCGGGCTCTACGCCCTGCCGGCCCCCGGGGTCTTCGACCACCTCCGCCAGGTCGGTACGAACAACGCCAAGGGCGAGATCTACCTGACCGACGCGCTGAGCGGCGCGGCCGCCGACGGCGAGCGTGTCGCTCTCGTCGAGCTCGACGACGCGATGGAAGCGCAGGGAGTCAACGATCGGCGCGAGCTGGCGCTGGTGTCGCGGCGGATGATCGGCCGGCACCTCGACGCCCTGGCCGCCGACGGCGTGACCATCATCGATCCGGCGCGCACCCTCATCGAGCCGACGGTGACCGTCGGCGTCGATACGGTCGTCCACCCCGAGGTCAATTTGGGCGGCACCACCGAGGTCGGCTCGGGCTGCGTCCTCAACCAGGGACTATGGGCGCGCGACAGTCGCATCGACGAGGGTGTGACGCTCGAGCCCTACTGCGTCCTCGACAGCGTTCACATCCGGGCCGGGGCGCGCGTCGGGCCGTTCGCACGCCTGCGTCCCGGAGCCGACGTCGGCGAAGGCTCGAAGGTGGGCAACTTCGTCGAGATCAAGAACTCCCGGCTCGAGCCCGGTGCCAAGGCCGGCCATCTGGCCTACCTCGGCGACGCCGTGGTCGGTGAAGGCGCCAACATCGGCGCCGGCACGATCACCTGCAACTACGACGGCAGCGCCAAGCACCGGACCGAGATCGGTCGCGGCGCCTTCATCGGAAGCGATACGATGCTCGTCGCGCCGGTGAAGGTCGGCGACGAGGCGACGACCGGAGCGGGCTCGGTGATCACCCGCGACGTTCCGGACGGATCGCTCGCCGTGGAGCGAGCCGAGCAGCGCACCGTCGACGGCTGGGCGAGGCGCCGCCGCAAGCGCGACTAGTCGCTATCAGCTCAGACACCAGGGTTCACGGAGGGCAGCCAGGATGTGCGGCATCGTTGGATACGTGGGGGACAAGGAGGTCGTCCCGCTGCTGATGGACGGACTCGGCCGTCTCGAGTATCGAGGCTACGACTCGGCCGGAGTGGTGGTCATCGACGGTGGCGAGCTCAGCACCCTCAAGGCGGAGGGCAAGCTGGAGCGCCTGCGCGAGAAGCTCGATACCGATCCTCTCTCGGGAGCCTACGGCCTCGGCCACACGCGCTGGGCGACACACGGCGTGCCGTCCGAGCGCAACGCCCATCCGATGCTCGACTCCAAGGGCAAGCTGGCGCTCATCCACAACGGGATCATCGAGAACTTCCTCGAGCTCAAGCGCGAGCTGATCGCCGACGGCTGGAGCTTCACCTCCGACACCGACACCGAGGTGATCGCCAACCTGGTCTCGTCGCTGCTCGAGGACGATCTCATGGCGGCGGTCGAAGCCGCGGTGAGTCGGCTCGTCGGCATGTACGCCATCGCCGTCGTCTCGGTTAGCAGCGGCGAGCACGAGATCGTCGCGGCGCGCAAGGGCCCGCCCCTGGTCATCGGACTGGGCGAGGACGAGCAGTTCCTCGCCTCCGACCCGACGGCGCTTCTCGAGCACACGCGGCGGGTGGTCTTTCTCGAGGACGGCGACGTGGCCCGGCTGCGTCGCGGCGAGGTCGAGATCTGGGATCGGGACGGGAGCGCTGTCGAGCGGGCGGTCAACGTCCTCGACTGGGATCCGGTGCAGACCGAGAAGGGCGGCTACCGCCACTTCATGCTCAAGGAGATCCACGAGCAGCCGCAGGCGGTTCAGGATACCTTCGCCGGCCGGGTCGACTTCGAGGAGCTCGAGGTCGGCTTCGACACGCTCGATCTCGCCCAGGAGAGGATCGATGCCATCGAGCGCATCCAGATCCTGGCTTGCGGCACCTCCTGGCACGCGGGTCTGGTGGGCAAGTTCATGCTCGAGGAGCTCGCCGGGGTGCCGGTCGAGGTCGACTACGGGTCGGAGTACCGATACCGCGACCCGATCGTCGGTGAGAACGTTCTGGCGCTGGGCATCTCGCAGTCGGGCGAGACCGCCGACACGGTCTCGGCGCTGCGGGCCGCTTGCGAGAAGGGTGCCCCGAGCGTCGCCATCTGCAACGTCCTCGGGAGCCAGATCACGCGACTGTCGGACGGCGTCATCTACACCCACGCCGGACCGGAGATCGGTGTTGCCTCGACCAAGGCCTTCACCACCCAGCTGGTGGCGCTCTATCTGCTGGCGCTGTGGCTGCGCAAGCGGCTCGGCCTGCCGATCGAAAGGGGCATGCTCGACGATCTGGCCCATCTGCCGATGGCGATGGAGCTCGCGGTGCGGCTCGAGGCCGAGACCGAAGCTCTGGCGAGGAAGTTCTTCCGCGCCAACGACTTCCTCTACCTCGGCCGGGGACTCAACTATCCGATCGCGCTCGAGGGCGCGCTGAAGCTCAAGGAGATCTCCTACATCCACGCCGAGGGTTACCCGGCCGGCGAGATGAAGCACGGCCCGATCGCGCTCATCGACGAGGACCTGCCGGTGGTGGCGGTGGCGACGGGAGACCGGGTGTTCGAGAAGGTGCTGGGCAACATGCAGGAGGTCAAGGCTCGCGACGGGGTGGTCATCGCGGTGACCGACCGCGATCCCGAGGACCTCGGAGGCGTGGCCGACGAGGTCGTCCGGGTGCCCAGGGTGTCGGAGCTTCTCCAGCCGATCGTCAACGTCGTGCCGCTGCAGCTTCTCTCCTACTTCGTCGGTGTCAGGCGCGGCTGCGACGTCGACCAGCCGCGGAATCTGGCCAAGAGCGTCACCGTCGAGTAGCCCGGTGTCGGAAAAGGGGCCTCTGCCCCGTCTTTCTGCCACTGGGTTCTTGAATGCAGGGGGTCCATCGGCGAAACTCCGGCAGATGGACGCACCGGGTTCCGATCCCTTCCTCGACCAGCTCAACGAGCAGCAGCGCGAGGCCGTCGTGCATGGCGACGGGCCGCAGCTCGTGCTCGCCGGCGCCGGCTCCGGCAAGACCCGGGTCATCACCTACCGGGTCGCCTATCTGATCCATCGGCTGGGGGTCGATCCGCACTCGGTGGTGGCGGTCACCTTCACCAACAAGGCGGCCGGCGAGATGCGCGAGCGCATCGAGGCGTTAGTGGCCATCCATCGGCTGACGTCGTTCGTCGGCACCTTCCACCGACTGTCGCTCGACCTGCTGCGTCGCTACGGGCAACGGGTCGGTGTGCGGCCCGGATTCTCCATCCTCGACCGCGCCGACCAGATCGTTCTGGTTCGCAAGGCGCTCGAGGCCGAGCAGCTCTCCGAGTCCTCGTTCCCGCCCAAGCCGATCCTCTCGGCGATCAGCTCCGCGAAGAACAAGATGATCGACGTCGGCCGCTACGATCAGGAAGCGAGCGGCTTCTTCGAGGAGCGCGTGGCGCGGGTCTACCGCGCCTACCAGTCGATGCTGATCCAGGCCAACGCGGTCGATTTCGACGACATGCTGGTCCACGCGGTGCGGCTGCTGACCGAGAATCCCGACGTCAAGGAGCGCCTGCGCCAGCACATTCGCTACCTGCTGGTCGACGAGTTCCAGGACACCAATCTCGTGCAGCTGCGGCTGGTGCTGGAGCTCGCCGGAAGGGAGGGCAACATCACCGCGGTCGGCGACGAGGACCAGGGGATCTACCGCTGGCGCGGGGCCGATCTCGACAACATCCTGGACTTCGAGCGCAATTTCCCCGGCGCCACGGTGCGCAAGCTCGAGCGCAACTACCGCTCGACCCAGACCATCCTCTCGGCCTCGGGGGCGGTCGTCGCCAACAACACCGGGCGGCGCGGCAAGACCCTATGGACCGACTCGGGGGCAGGGAAGCCGATCGAGCTCTACCGGGCCGGCGACGAGATCGACGAGGCCCGCTGGGTGGTCAATACCCTGCAGAGCCTGCGCGACAGCTACTCGCTCTCCGAGATGGGCATCCTGGTGCGGACCAATGCCCAAACCCGCGTGCTCGAGGAGGAGCTGCTGCGCCAACAGATCCCCTACGTGCTGGTGGCGGGGGTGCGCTTCTACGAGCGTGCCGAGATCAAGGACGTCGTCGCCTACCTGCGCCTGCTCGCCAATCCGCGCGACAACGTCTCGTTGCTGCGGGTGCTCAACCGGCCGCCTCGCGGTATCGGCAAGGCCACCCAGAAGCAGCTCGAAGATCTGGCGGCCTCCGAGGAGCTGTCGATCTGGGACGCGCTGGCCGAGGAGCGGCTCGGCGGCTTTGCGTCGCGGGCGGCCGGAGCTCTGCGACGTTTCCGCGACATGATCGCCGAGCTCTCCGAGCAGCTCGATCGATTGCCGCTGCCGGAGCTTCTCGAGCGCATGCTCGAGGCGACCGCCTATCCGGATCTCTATCGCAAGGACGATCCCGAGTCGCAGGCCAAGCTCGAGAATCTGCGCGAGTTCCTCTCGGCGGTGCAGGAGTTCGTCGAGATGCGCGAGGCCGACGGTGAGGAGGACCTGCTCACCGCCTTTCTCGATCATGCCGCCCTGGTCGCCGACATCGACGGCTGGCATCCGGAACGGGGCGTGTCGCTGATGACGCTCCACAGCGCCAAGGGCCTCGAGTTTCCGGTGGTCTGTCTGCCCGGCCTCGAAGAGGGGCTGTTGCCGCACTTCAACGCCGGCGGCGCCCTGGAGGACATCGAAGAGGAGCGGCGGCTGCTCTACGTCGGCATGACGCGGGCCGAGCGGCGGCTGTTCATGTCGGTCTGCCGCCGCCGTCGCGTGGCGGGCCGCTACCAGGATCAGATGGAGTCGCAGTTCCTGGTCGAGCTTCCCGAGGAGCTGGTGACGGTCACCAAGAGTGCCGAGCTCTTCCAGACGTCCCAGGCGCGGAGGATCCAGTCCTTCTTCGGCCAGCCGGAGGGCGAGCTGACCGGTCCTGACGAGTCGGGCGAGTTCGGCGATCTGGTGGTACGGCGGGGCGCGCGGGTCCGTCATCCGAGCCTCGGCGAGGGCGTGGTCATGGGACTCGACGGCGAAGGCGACGACGCCAAGCTGACGGTCTACTTCGACCATGCCGGCAAGCGCAAGCTGATCGCGCGTTACGCCAACCTGGAGATGGTCTGAGAGGAGTCACCGAGATGAAGAAACCGATCGCTCGCATCATCGACCTGGTCGATCCGGCAACCCAACGACTCGACGGCGTGAGCCTCGACGAGGCCCGGGAGCTGCTGCTCGCGGACGATCCGGCCGCGGCCTCCGCGATCGGCGGCTCGTTCGCCCTGGTGGCGCGCCGTGGCGAGCTCGTCAGGCTGGCGCGCAGCCTCGATCGGCCGCTGCGCTACTTCCTGGCCAAGGAGGCGGCCGGGCCGATGCTGATCGTCGCGGAGAGGATCGCGGACATCGCCGCCGAGCTCGACCGCAACGGATACGGGGACCAGTTCCATCCCTCCTACACGCGAATGGCGCCGGCGCATCACGTCACCACGCTGCGTCTGGTTGGCTGCCCCGATCCGAATCCCGTCTACACGAGGTTTCTCGCTCCCGAGATGGGAACGATGGAGTCCGATGTCGAGTCGATCGGCCGCCGCTATGTCGGTGCGCTCTACGACGAGGTGGCTCGCTGGCTGGAGACCCAGCCGGAGGAGGCGCCCATCGGCGTGGCCTTCTCGGGAGGCATCGACTCGGGCTCGGTTCTGCTCTGCCTCCACCATCGTCTGCTCGCGACCGGCCGCAGCCCGGCCCGGCTCAAGGCGTTCACACTCACCGTGGACGGTGCCGGGAGCGACACCGGGCAGGCGCGCGAGTTCCTCCGCCGGCTCGATCTCGAGATGCTGGGTGAGGAGGTCGACGTCTCCGCCGCCGAGCTCGACCCGCTCGAGGCCGTCGAGACGATCGAGGACTACAAGGAACGGGACGTCGAGTGCGCCACGGTCAATCTGGCGTTGCTGAGCGCGGTGCGGCGGCGCTACCCCGACTGGACCCTGATGGTCGACGGCGATGGGGGCGACGAGAATCTCAAGGACTATCCGATCGAGGAGAACGCCGAGCTGACCATTGTCAGCGTGGTCAACAACCCGATGCTCTACCAGGAGGGCTGGGGCGTTCACTCGATCAAGCACTCGCTGACCTACAGCGGCGGTTACAGCCGCTCGTGCGTGCGCACCTGGGCGCCGGCGCGCCGACTCGGCTTCGAGGGCTTCAGCCCTTACACGCGGCCGCGCCTGATCGAGGCGGCCGAAGCGATTCCCTTCCGGGCGATGGCGGACGGCTCCCACGAGCGGCTCTACGCCCTCAAGGGTCGGGTCGTGGGTGCGGGGATCAAGGCCGTGACCGGACTCGAGATGCCGCTGTTCGAAAAGCGGCGCTTCCAGGAGGGGGCGGTCGACGACTCGGTCTTCGCGGAGCTTTTCTCCGGTGGCGAGGCGCGCTACCGCGGGCACTTTCAGAGCCTCTACGACGGGCAGAGCCTCTACGAGGGGCAGCGGCTCTCCGAAGGGGGATAGGTACGACCGGGGCGCGGCCCACCTCGGCGCGCATCCGCGCCTCCCGGCCGCTCAAGCCGCGGATCGACCCCTGGCGACCGCTCGGTGCCGAGGTCGAGGCGGAGCGCGGCGGCGACGGTGTCGTCCGGACCGTCGCGACGCTCTTCCTGGCCGGGAGGGAGTGCCCGTTCACCTGTGTCTTCTGCGACCTCTGGCGCTACACGCTCGACGGGCCGACACCGGCCGGGAGCCTCCCACGGCAGATTCTCGCGGGTCTCGAGTCGCTCGGCGACACCTCTCGTGACGTCCGTGCGGTGAAGCTCTACAACGCGTCGAACTTCTTCGATCCCCTGGCGGTGCCGGACGAGGACGTCGACGCCATCGTCGAGGCGGTGGGCGGCTTCGAGGTCGTCACGGTCGAGAGCCATCCGACTCTCGTCGCGGAGCGCGCTGTCGAGCTCGCGCGCCGCCTTCCCGGCGCCCTCGAGGTCGCCATGGGGCTCGAGACGACCAACCCCGAGATTCTGCCGCGACTCAACAAGGCGATGTCGGTCGACGACTTCGCCGCCGCCACCGACCGACTGCTCGGCGCCGGTGCGGCCGTGCGCGCGTTCGTCCTCGTCGGGGTGCCTTTTCTCGCCGCCGCCGAGCAGGTCGACTGGGCCGTCCGTTCGGCCCGCGACGCCCTGCGGCTCGGCGCGCGCCACGTCTCGCTCATCCCTGTGCGCGGAGGCAACGGCACGATGGAGCGCCTGGAGGCCGCCGGCGACTGGCAGGCGCCGACACTCGAGTCGCTCGAGCGGTCCTTCGAGACTCTCCTCGCCCAGAGCGGTGCCGCCGACGACGTGGAGACGGGAGGTGTCGTCAGCGTCGATACCTGGGATCTGGAGCGATTCTCGAGCTGTCCCTCCTGCTTCGCGGATCGTCGCGAGCGACTCGTGACGATGAACCTGACGGGCCGGGTGATCGAACGCCGCGGCTGTGAGGAGTGCGGCTGGCAGTGAGTCGAACCGATTGGGACGTGGTGATCGTCGGGTCCGGGTTCTCCGGATCTCTACTGGCGAGGATCCTGGCTCGCGGCGGCTGGCGGGTCCTGGTGGTCGATCGGACGCGCCACCCCCGCTTCGCCATCGGCGAGTCGACCACGCCGCTGGCGAATCTCTCGCTCGAGCGGCTCGCCCGCGGGCACGGTCTCGACAACATGTGGGCACTGGCGGCCTACGGGCGTTGGCTCGACGCCTATCCGGAGGTCCGGCGCGGGCTCAAGCGTGGCTTCAGTTTCTACCTGCAGACTCCCGACCGGCTCTTTCGCCCCGGCCCTTCGCGCCGGCTGCTGGTCGCCGCGAGCCCGAACGATCGGGTCGCCGATACCCACTGGCTTCGCGCCGACGTCGACGCATTGCTTGCCGGGTGGGCGGTCGAGGACGGAGCGGAGATCGCCGAAGAGACCCGGATCGAGGGCATCGAGAGCTCGCCCGAAGGCCTGCGGCTCGAGCTACGCGGCGGCGGAGCGTCCCGTGTGACGACGGCGGGGCTCGCCATCGACGCGTCGGGCGCCTCGGCGGCGGTGGCGAGTCGCCTCGGCGCGACGTCCGGGCCGCCGTTGCGCACGAAGTCTGCGCTCGTCTATGGCCACTTCGAGGGCGTCGGCGAGCTCGGTGGGGCCGTCGAGGACCCGCGGGCGCTCGACGACGCGCCCTATCCGGAGGATCGCGCCGCCGTCCACCACCTGCTGGAGGAGGGCTGGGGCTACCTGCTGGCCTTCGATCACGGCGTCACCAGCGCCGGTCTCCTGCTGGACGACACGGAGCCGGCGGGCGCTGTCGCGCCGCAGGCCCTGTGGCAGAGCGTCATCGACCGCTATCCGACCCTGACGACTCTCTTCGAAGGGGCCCGACCTGTGTTTCCGTTGCGCTCCCATCCGCGGTTGCAGCGCCGTCTGTCGCGCAGTCACGGGCCACGCTGGGTGGCGACCCCACACACCTACGGATTCGTCGATCCGTTCTTCTCGACCGGGATCGCCTGGAGCTTGCGCGCCGTCGAGCGGTTGGCCGAGGTGCTGCTCGGCACGGAGCCCGGCGACGAGGCGGTCGTCTCGGGTCGCGCGTTCGATCGATACTCCTCGCTGCTCGCGGCGGAGATCGAGCAGATCGATCGCCTCGTGGCTGCCGCCTACCGGGCGCGCCGGCGCCTCGATCTGTTCGCTCCCCACAGCCTCCTCTACTTCGCCCGGGTCAGTTTCGCCGAGAGTTTGGAGCGTCTCGGGCGGCCGGAGGGTGCGTGCTGGCGCGGTCTGCTGGGCGCGGGGGAGCCGGAGGCCGAGGCGCACTTCCGCGAGTCGGGTCGTCGCGTCGAGGCGGCGCTCGCGGGGGAGGAGGAGGTGGCCGGATACGAGGACTGGGTGGCGCGGACGATCGAGCCATTCGACGTCGCCGGCCTCGCCGACGCCGGCCGGGGGAATCTCTACCCGGCCGAGATCGACACGCTCGAGAGAAACGCGGCCAAGCTCGGAATCCCCGACCCACCGCTCGGGCGGCGGCTGGTCGAGCTCAAGGCCGAGTCAGAGGCTTAGACCCTCCTGGGAGCCTGCTGCTCCCAGTCGTCGCGCAGCAGGGCGTAGAGGTAGTTGTCGACGGGCTTGCCGCGCAGCATGAAGAAGTCGCGCAGGCAGCCCTCCTGGCGGAAGCCGAGTTGGTCGAGAACACTCATCGAGGCGTGGTTGTCCACCGCGCAGCGCGCCTCCAGGCGACGCAGCTGAGTTCGATCGAACAGGTCGGTCAGCAGCTGTTCGAGGGCCTGGACCATGATGCCGCGACGCTGGTGGATCGTACCCAGGGCGTAGCCGATCTCCGCCAGCCCGTGGTCCCAGTTGGCGACGACCAGGGTGATCCAGCCGGCCGCGTCGGGGGTCTGGACGATCCACTGGAACTTCTCGCCCCGCGAACGATGGAGGTCGTCGGTGTTCTGCGACGCCAGCTCCGCGCGCAGTTGCGCCAGTGAGAGATGCGTCAGGGGCTGGTACTTGCGGACACTCGGCTCGGATCGCCAGCGGTAGAGCAGCGCCGCGTCACGCGGATAGGCGGGCCGGACCGCAACGGCGTCGCGCCCAGAGGTCGAGAAGGGGACTGTGAGCCGCTCCGCCACGCCACACATTCTAGCCTGCATTGTTCACCAGCCTCCTACTGCGCCTCCGGATCTCCCCGTGTCTCCTGCGTTGCGCTCGGTCGCGCTCCTCGACGTATCGCAGCGGATACGCCTGCGGGTCCCTCGGTCGCGCGCCTTGGACCCACGGGCAGCTCCGGCTTGTCTCCACGGGCGGCTCGCTACGGAGCCTGATGAACAATGCAGGCTGGTACTCCGGTCTCGAGGGGTCAGTGCTAGCCGGCCTGTTCGGCCAGTGTCTCGGCTCCGAGATCGTCCGAGCTCTCGCGCTCTCCAGGCGGAAGGGTGGCCAGTTGCAGGCGGCGCGCCAGCGACAGGCCGAAGACCATGGCGTAGCCGGTGAAGAAGAGCAGCAGAAAGGGGATCGAGGTCCACATTCCGAGTTGCCACGAGAACCACAGCGCGACGGCCTGGTAGGCGGCCATCAGTCCCTCCATGGCGTAGCTCGCGTCGCGGGCGGCGCGGTAGCGCTTGCGTCGCCAGCGATCGCCACGTGACTCGATGCGGTACTTGGGAGTGCGCTCGAAGGCGCCGCCATCGCGGATCAGTCCCGAGAGGACGGCGCGGCAGTTGTTGACCGAGAGGCCGATACCGAGCGCCATGAGAGGCAGCAGATGGGCGATCTGTGCCGGGCGGCGGGGCCGGACGGCGAGCTGGCTGACGACGTAGAAGAGCAGAATCGAGAGAGAGGAGACGGAGAAGAGCCCGACGTCGAGCGCCGTCAGCCAGTGCATCTCGTGGTTGTGGCGCACCACCATCGCCGGGAAGGCGAGCAGCGATAGCAGAATCATCAGCAGGTAGGCGCCATTGTTGGTGAGGTGAACGAACGCCTCGAGCTTGACCGGCGCCGGCAGCTCGGCGGTCAGCACCCGGCCGAGGTGCTTGCGCGCGGTCTGGATCGATCCCTTGGCCCAGCGGAACTGCTGGCGCTTGAAGCCGTGCACGTCGACCGGCAGCTCGGCGGGGCAGGCGGTGTCGCGCAGGAAGACGAAGCGCCAGCCGTCGAGCTGGGCCCGATAGGACAGGTCGAGGTCCTCGGTCAGGGTGTCGTGCGTCCAGCCACCGCTGCGCTCGATGGCATCGCGCCGCCAGACGCCCGCGGTGCCGTTGAAATTGAAGAATCGCCCTGTCGCCGCGCGAGCGACGTGCTCGATCGCGAAGTGCGCGTCGAGAAAGATCGCCTGGATCCGGGTGAGCAACGAATATCCGCGGTTGAGGTGGTCCCAGCGTGTCTGGACCATGCCGACCGCGGGGTCGCGGAACCAGGGGACCGTGCGGCGCAGGAAGTCCCGTCGCGGTACGAAGTCGGCGTCGAAGATCGCCACCAGCTCGCCCCGGGCTGACCGCATGCCGGCGGCCAGGGCTCCCGCCTTGTAGCCGGTCCGATCGACTCGATGCAGGTGCTCGATATCGACTCCGGCCCGGCGGTGGCGCTCGACCGCCCTCGCGATCAGATCGCGGGTCTCGTCCGTCGAGTCGTCGAGCACCTGGATCTGCAGGCGTTCACGGGGATAATCGAAGGCGCAGACGGCGTTGATCAGTCGCTCGGCGACGTAGAGCTCGTTGAAGACGGGTAGCTGGACGGTGACCGTCGGCACCTCGGCGTCCCTTGGGGGCGCCGGCGCCTCGGCGCGTCGCTTCCAGGACGCTCTGGCGAGGAGCGCCAGAAGCAGCAGGCGGTGCATACCGAACAGGGCCAGGCCGCCGAGAGCCACGTAGTAGAGGGCCAGAGCGGCCAGCGAGAGAACCTCGATTGATTGACTCACTGAAATGGGATGCGCCGCGCCAGCGCCGGCTGGGGATCGCCGTTCTGGTCGCGGCCCACCTCGGGCTCCTGGTGACGTCCGATCTGGCCGCTCATCCCTGGCTGACGCTGAGCTTCATGGTGTCTGGCTTCGCCGGGCTCGGTCTCTTCCTGCGAGGGTGCCGGCTGGGTGCCGGGATCTCCCGGCGGTCACTGATGCTGATCGCCATCGTCCTGCGACTGCTGCTGCTACCGCTCGTTCCAACGCTGTCCGACGACGTCCTGCGCTATGTCTGGGATGGCCGCGTCGTGGCTTCGGGCGCGAACCCGTACGAACTGACGCCCGAGGACCCGGCCCTGGCCGAGCTTCGGGACTCCAGTTGGGAGGTGATGCCCCACAAGGACGTCGCGACGGTCTATCCGCCGGTCGCCCTGTCGGTGTTCAGTATAGCCGGGCATCTTCCTTTCTCCTTGTACGCGCTGAAGGCGATCTTGGCTTGCGTCGACCTGGTCGGATGCGCTCTGCTGGCGTCGATCGCTGCCCGCCGCGGTCTGCCTCTGGCGAGGGCCGCGGCGTTCGCCTGGAATCCCCTGGTCACACTGGAGGTGGCCGGTATGGGGCACCTCGACGCTCTCGGCGTCACCGCGATGATCGCCGCGGTCTTCTACCTGTGCGCGGGTGGCGGCTCGACCTCGCGAACGGCCCGAGCCGCCCTGTGGAGCGGCGTCGGCGTTCTGGCGAAGCTCGTGCCGCTGGTGGCGATGCCGATGTGGGCTCGCCAGAGCGGCGGAGCGGGACGCTACCTGGCGCTGTCTCTGCTCGTTGTCGGGCTCGGCGCTGTACCGGTGCTCGTAGCGACCGGTGGCGTGCCGCCGGGACTGGTGCGCTACGCCGTCGCCTGGGAGTTCAACGGCCCCCTCTTCGAACCCCTGTGGCGGCTGCTGGCGGCGGTGGGCGCGCCCGGCGGCGTGGCGCTGGCGCTCGACCGGCTCAAGGAGATCACCGGTCTTCACGAGGCGCTCAACGGCCTCTACCACTACCGCTATCCGCAGTTCCTCGCCAAGCTGGTCCTCTGGTGTGGGATGCTCTGGGCGGTCGGCCGCTCGCTGGGCCACCGGGATCCGATCGCCGGCAGCGGGCGACTCCTCGCAACCGTGATGCTGCTGTCCGCCACCGTCTATCCCTGGTACCTGATGTGGGTCCTCCCCTGGGCCGCACTCTGCCGCCAGCGCGCCTGGCTGGCTCTCGCGCTTCTCGTCCAGCTCAGCTATCTGCCACAGGCGATCGGTGTCGAGCTCTTCCCCTGGATCCATATGGCGATCTGGGTGCCGTTCGCCGTCCTCCTGGCCCTCACTCCGCGATGGTCGACCGAGGGCTCGCGATGATCCACAAGTTGACCATCGCCTACGACGGGTCGCGGTTCGCCGGCTGGCAGCGCCAGCCGGAGGTCGAGACGGTCCAGGCGGTCCTCGAGGAGGCGCTCGAGCGAATCGTCGGCGAGCGGGCGCCGGTGGTCGGCGCCGGGCGCACCGACGCGGGTGTCCATGCGCGCGGACAGGTGGCGCATGTCGAGCTCGATCGGGAGGTGGAGTCCCGGGCATTGGTCCGGGGAGTCAACCATCACCTACCCGGCGCCGTCCGGGTCCTCGACGCCCGTCGAGTGCGCGACGGGTTCCACGCGCGCAAGTGCGCTCTGGGCAAGGAGTACCGCTACCGGCTGAGCCGCAGCCCGGTGCTCCAGCCCCTCGAGGCCGGCTGGACGCTGGGGATCGGCGCCGTCGACGTCGACGGCCTCCGCGCCGCGACCCGGGCACTGATCGGTCGCCACGATTTCACCGCCTTCGCACTCGCCGGAGGAGCGCACGGTCAGCCCTTTCGGAGAATCCTCGGCGCCGACTGGCACGAGGAAGGTCCGACTCTCGAGCTGAGGATCGTCGGCGACGGCTTCCTTCGCGGCATGGTCCGCAGCCTGGTCGGGACCTTGCTCGAAGTCGGTTACGGCAAGCGGGATGTCGAGGCCTTCGGGAGACTTCTCGACGGCCGTCCGAGAGCCGAAGCCGGCCCGACCGCACCGGCGCACGGCCTGGTCCTGGAGCAGGTCTTCTACGAGCCCCGCTGGTCGGGCCGATGAGGGCCGTGCCACTGCGCCGGAACCGCCGAGCGTCAGTGCTCGCTCATCCGCTTTTCGCATAGAATCTCAGAATCATGGTTGATCTGGCGCAGCTTGCCGAGGCCGGCTCGGCCGAGGAGATCCTCGTACGTCGATTGGATCTCGCGGCGCTACCCCGGCACGTGGCCGTCATCATGGACGGAAACGGCCGCTGGGCCCGGCAGCGTGACCGTCCCCGAGTGGAAGGCCATCGCGCTGGCGTCGACGCCGTGCGCGACATCGTGGAGGCCTCGGCGCAGCTCGGTCTCGAGGTTCTGACGCTCTACGCCTTCTCGACCGAGAACTGGAAGCGCCCGCGGTTCGAGATCTGGACCTTGATGAATCTGCTCAAGGAGTACCTGCGTCGGGAGCTCGACAACCTGCGCACCAACGGCATCCGCCTGCAGGTGGTCGGGCGTTGGCGCGAGTTGGATGATTCGGTGGTGCGGGAGCTCGAGCACGCGATGGAAGCGACCCGCGAGTGCGACAAGATGGTTCTCAACGTCGCGCTCAACTATTCGGGACGCTGCGAGATCGTCGACGCCTGCCGCCAGATCGTCAGCGACTGGGCTTCGGGAAAGGGGGCGGACATCGACGAGGAGACGATCGGCCGCTATCTCTACACGGCCGGCAGTCCCGATCCCGATCTGCTCATCCGCACCTCGGGCGAGATGCGGGTCAGCAACTTCCTGCTGTGGCAGATCGCCTACACCGAGCTCTGGGTCACCGACGCGCTGTGGCCGGACTTCCGACGTCGCGAGCTCTTCGAGGCCATCTGCGAGTACCAGAATCGCGAGAGGCGATTCGGCGCGGTGCGCACCGACGCGGAGCCCGTCGGCTCCGAGTCCCGAGGGCGCTGAGCGGGTCGGCCGGCCGCATGAAGCGCGTTCTGACGGCGGCGGTTCTCTTGCCGGCGGCACTCGCCGCTGTCTTCTACCTGCCCGTACCGGCACTCTGGATCTTCTGCCTCGCCGTGGTCGAGATCGCGGTCTGGGAGTGCGTCACGATTTCGGCTCACTGGGCGCCGCGCACGCCGCGCTGGCTGCTCATGGTGACGGTCCCGGCCGCCGGCGCCCTGTTGACACGCCTGATCTACTCGGAGACCGGGTCGGAGGTCTGGTGGGCGGCGGCGCTGGGAATCTGTGTCTTCCTCGGGGTCGGTAGCGGCCTTCTCGTTCTGTTCGGCCGCACGCCGGTGGAGGAGACGGCCCCGGCGCTGGGCATCCTCGGGTGGGGCACGGTGTACTTCGCCACCGCCGCGGTCAGTCTGTGGGCCCTGCGGATCATCGATCCGTGGGTGCTGGTGCTGCTGTTCGCGGTCATCTGGGTCGGCGACAGCGCGGCCTACTATTTCGGCCGCGCGTTCGGCAGGCACCGGCTGGCGCCGGTGGTCAGCCCGAAGAAGAGCTGGGAAGGGGCCGCGGCGAGCGTGCTCGCCTCGCTCGCCGCCGCGGTCCTCTGGTCGTGGCTCCGACTCGACGCGTTCCGGTGGGACGTCATCGCGGTCGCCGTCGTCGCCGGAGCGGTCGGGCAGATTGGGGATCTGTCGGTTTCGATGTTCAAGCGGGGTGCCGGCGTCAAGGATTCGGGCTCGATCCTGCCGGGCCACGGCGGCATGTGGGATCGTCTCGACTCGTTGCTCTTCGCCGCGCCGGCGATGCTGCTCGGCCTCTGGCTGCTGGGCTTCGATTCGAGCTCGCTGCCGTGACGGTTCGCCTGGGCATCCTCGGCTCGACCGGGTCGGTGGGGCGGAGCGTTCTCGAGGTCGCCCGCCATCATCCGGAGCGGCTCGAGGTGACGGCGATCGCCGCTCTGGGATCCGATCCGGCACTTCTGGAGCGCCAGATCGACGAGTTCTCACCGGTCCTCGTGGCGGTCTACGACAGCGCGGCGGCGGTGGATCTCGAACGACGAGTGGGCGCCGGTGTCGAGATCGTCCCGGGCGACGAAGGCCTCGAACGTCTCGCCACCTCGCCGCAGGTCGACAGGGTCGTCGCGGCGATGGTCGGCGCGGCCGGCCTGCCCCCGGTCCATGCGGCACTGGAGGCGGGCAAGGACGTCGCGTTGGCGAACAAGGAGGTTCTCGTGGTCGCCGGGCATCTGGTGACCGATCTGGCGCGGCGGCGCGGGGCCGAGATTCTCCCGGTCGACAGCGAGCACGCCGCGTTGCATCAGGCGCTGCGCTGTGGGGCGAGGGACGAGGTGCGCCGGTTGGTCCTCACTGCGTCCGGCGGTCCCTTCCGCGAGCGGCCCGCGGGGACCTTCGGGGAGATCACGCGCGACGAGGCGCTGGCCCATCCGACCTGGGAGATGGGCGCCAAGATCACCATCGACTCCGCGACCCTGATGAACAAGGGGCTCGAGTTGATCGAGGCGAGCCACCTGTTCAGCTTCCCCGGGGACCGGATCGATGTCGTCATCCACCCGCAGTCGATCGTGCACTCCTTCGTCGAGTATCGGGACGGCTCGTGGATCGCGCAGATCTCGGTCAACGACATGGTCTTTCCGGTTCAGTACGCGCTGTCGTACCCGGAGCGCTGGGGCAACGAGTTCGAACGGTTGCGCCCGGAGGAGCTCGGCCGGCTCGCCTTCGAGGCCTTGGATGAGAGCCGTTTCGGTGCTGTAGGATTGGCCCGCCAGGCTCTCGCCATGGGCGAGAGCGCGCCGGCGGTGCTCAACGCCGCCAACGAGGTGGCGGTCGGCGCGTTTCTCGACGGGAAGATCTCGTTTCCGGAGGTTGTTGGAACGGTGGAGCGTTCACTCGCGGCTCACGATCCGGTGGCGGTGGCGACCCTGGCAGATGCCTTGCACTGGGATGACTGGGGTCGCCGCAAGGCGACCGAGCTTCTGTCGACCTGATCCTCCTCGCTCCCCTGATCCTCCTCCCCTTTCTGGAGTCCTTCCATGCCTGACCTGCTGAGCAACGCCTTCGGTTTCATCCTGGCCCTGGGCGTCATCATCTTCGTCCACGAAGCCGGGCATCTGATCGTCGCGAAGATGTTCGATACGCGCGTCCTCACCTTCTCTCTCGGCTTCGGCAAGCGGCTGTGGGGCTTTCGGCGCGGCGAGACCGAATATCAGGTGTCGCTCTTCCCGCTGGGCGGCTACGTCCGACTGGGCGGTGAGGACCCGGGCGAGGAGAGCGCCGATCCGAGGGACTTCCTCAACAAGCCGCGGTGGCAGCGCATTCTGGTCTACCTCGCCGGCCCGGCGATGAACATCGTCCTGTCGGTGGTGCTCATCGCCGGCCTCTTCATGGTCGGCATCCAGGTGCCGATGCTGCAGACCGTGGAGCCGATCGTGGGTTTCGTCCAGGAGGGCTCGGCGGGTGAGGCGGCCGGTGTGACGGTGGGCGACCGGGTGGTCGAGGTCGACGGCGAGGCGACCGAGAGCTGGGAGGACGTCCAGTTCGCGCTGATGACCTCGCCCGAGCAAGCGGTGGCCCTGGGAATCGACCGGGACGGCTTGCGACTCGATGTCGTGGTAACGCCCGAGAAGGTGGAGAAGTACGAGTTCGGCGATGCGGGGCTCGGTCCCCGGTACCTGCCGAGGGTGACGCAGATCTTCGGCGACAGCCCGGCGGAGGCGGCGGGCTTCCGGGTAGGAGACGAGATCCGTACCGTGGACGGCCGTCCGATCATCGACTCGAACGGTTTCGTCGAGGTGATCCAGCAGAGCCCGGGACGGCAGGTCGAGGTGATGGTTCTGCGCGACGGAGTCGAGACCACGCTGACGGTGGTTCCGGACGGGCCGGCGGGCGAGGCGCGTATCGGGATCGGGCTCGGCGTGCTGCAGCGCTACGGTCCCGTGCAGGCCGTCGTCGAGAGTGTCAAGTACAACATCGACATCGCCGAACAGACCTTCGCGGTGCTCGGCAAGATCTTCACCGGCCAGCTCGGCGCGCGGAGCATCTCCGGTCCGATCGAGATCGCCGCGATGAGCGGGGCGGCGGTTCGTAGCGGCTTTCGCAACCTGATCTACCTGATGGGACTCATCAGCATCAGCATCGCGATTCTCAATCTGATGCCGATACCGATGCTCGACGGCGGGCAGATCTGCGTCCTCCTGATCGAGAGCGTCCGGCAGCGCGACCTCTCTCTGGTGGTCAAGGAGCGCATCCAGCAGGTGGGCTTCTACATGATCGTCATGCTGATGGTCGTGGTGCTATATTTCGACCTCGTCAAGAACCTTCCCGAGGGACTGCTGCCGGGTAGCTGAGTGGTTCGCGTCGTTGTGAGCGTCGCGCTCGGCAGGCTTCCGGACCGCTAGCGAGGAGAGCATGGGACGACAGCTTGCCGTAGGCGACGAAGCACCGAATTTCGATCTGAGCTCCACCGAGGGCTCGTTGCTGATGCTCTGCGACGAGGTGCCGCGCAACCTCGTCGTGCTCTACTTCTTCGCCGACACGGAGGCTCCGGCGGTACGGGAGGACCTCACAGCCCTGAAGGCGGCCCGTGACGATCTGGCCTCGAAACGGGTGAACATCCTCGGCGTGGCACCGGCCAAGATGCCGATCCTCAAGGCCATGCAGGCGGATCTCGATCTGCCTTTTCCTCTGCTGCGCGACGACCGGAAGTTCAGTGAGTCCTACGGCATCGAGGCGCCCGAGGAGGGCATGGCGGCTCCGGCGCTGGTGCTGGTCGGGCGCGACCAGAAGGTCCTCTGGGTCGCCAATCCGGCGGGCGGTGTGGAACAGGCTCTCGGTGGCCTGCGCGGCGCGATCGACCCGAAGGCCTCGTCGACCAGCAACTACCCCGGCAAGGTCATCAACCGCCTGGTCGACCGCTGGGTCCACTAGACCCAAGCCAGCCCGCGCAGCGGGCTGTCCCCAGCGACTGTCATCCCGAGCGCAGTCGAGCGCCCTGCGCGAGCGAAGCCGAGGGATCCCGCGGTGTGGCAACGTTGCGCCAGTGCGTCGCGTCTTCGCGGGATCTCTCCACTCCGCGACCTGTCGGCCGCTCCGGTCGAGATGACACGGGTGGGTATCGACCGGTCGTCGAGTCGGCGACCTCCTGAGGCCTTGTCATCCCGAGCGGAGCGCCAGCGGAGTCGAGGGATCCCGCGCTGGCCTGGAAACGGTCGCCGGCTGCCAGGCCGAGGCGGGATCTCTCCACTCCACGACCTGACGGTCGCTCCGGTCGAAGTGACAACTCGCGGTGTCGCCGAGGAGCGAACGCGACGAAGCCGAGGAGGCCCCGTCAAGCCTTCTCGATCAGCCCCCGCAGAGTCGCGAGGTCTCTGGCGTGGCCCTCGCCGTCGTCCCCGATCGGTGTCTCGAGGATCATCGGCACACCGCGGAGCCTGGGCTCGTTGAGCATCCAGCGGAAGGGCTCGAGGCCGATCTCGCCCTCGCCGATGTTGGCGTGCCGGTCGCGGCGCGATCCGAGAGGATGCCGTGAGTCGTTGAGGTGGAGACAGCCTAGCCGTTCGATGCCGAAGAGCTCGTCGGCCCGCTCGAGCAGCTCTTCGAACCCTCCAGGCGCTTCGATCGCGTAGCCGGCGGCGAACGCGTGACAGGTGTCGATACAGACCCCGAGCATGTCGCCTGACTCGCATTGCTCGATGATCCGGGCGAGCTGCTCGAGGCGATAGCCGAGCACGGTGCCCTGGCCGGCGGTGCACTCGAGCAGGATCGGCGTCGCGGTCGCCGGTCGTCGGTCGAGGACGCGGTCCAGAGACCGGGCGATCCGCTCGAGGCCGATCTCCTCGCCGGCTCCCAGATGGGCTCCCGGATGGACCACCAGCCCGTCGAGCCCGAGGGCCGTCGCGCGGTCGAGCTCATCGCCGAGCGTGGCCACGGACCGCTCGCGATTCGCCGGGTCGGTGGCCGCGAGGTTCACCAGATAGGTTCCGTGCGCGACGACTCGTGAGATGCGTGCCTCGCTGCGGCTGACGCGGAAGCTCTCGATCTCAGCCGCTCGGAGCGGTTTGCCCCGCCACTGACTGGCGTTCTTGACGAAGATCTGGCATGTGTCGACTCCGCGCTCCACGGCTCTGTCGATGGCCTTGGGCGTACCGCCGGCGATCGAGACATGGGCTCCGAGGAGGGGCTCGCTCATGGCGGCGTATCATCGCACGAGAGCGCCCGCCCGCACCTGGGCGAGGGCCGCCCCGAGGGCGTCTTCGAGGGCTCCTCTCTGCTAGACTCGTCCGCCGTGTGGAGGAAGGCTCTGGGCTGGGCGGCCTGGCTGGGCGGCGTTCTGATGTTGGCGCTGATCTTCACGGTCGCCGCCTATTTTTCGTTCAGTCAGTTCGTGCGTCGTGGGGTGACTCCGGTTCCCGACGTGAGTGGTCTCACCCGGACGCAGGCCGAGGCGACATTGGCCGACTCGGGCCTCGGAATGCTCGTGGACGAAGCGGGTGAGCGGCACGACGACGAGGTCGAGGTGGGCCGGATCTTGCAGCAGAAACCGGGCGCCAGAAGCCTCGTCAAGCGGGGCAGCTCGGTGCGGGTGAATCTGTCGCTCGGGCCGGAAGTCGCCGAGGTTCCCGATCTGTCGGGCCTGCCTCTGGCGGTGGCTCAGGTGGAGCTGACCGAAGCCGGCCTCACTCTGGGGCGAGTGGTGAGCGTCTTCCGATTGACGGGTGAGCCCGGCACGGTGGTCGAGCAGAGCCCGTTGGCGGGTGAGGTGGTGGGATACTCGGAGACCATCGACATCTACGTCGGCGACGAGAGTCACGCAGAGATTTACATGATGCCGGATCTGATCTACAGGGACTACGAGGTGGTGCGCTTCTTCTTCGAGCGACGCGGCTTTCAGCTCGGCGGTGTCAAGCCGGAAGTCTACGAAGGAGTGGCACCGGGAGTGATTCTGCGACAGTATCCTCTCGCCGGGCATCCGCTGACGCGCAACGACGTGATTTCGGTCGTGGTCGCGACGCCTGCGGGCGACCGGATCGAGCCCGGAGAGGTCTGAATGCAACTGGCTCCTTCGATTCTCGCGGCCGACCTGGCCGACCTCCGCGGCGCTCTCGACATCTGCGAGCGCGGCGGTGCCGATCTGGTTCACGTCGATGTGATGGACGGTCATTTCGTGCCCAACCTGACCTTCGGTATCCCCGTGCTGGCGGCGCTGGCGGAGGCAACGTCGCTGCCGATGGACGTTCACCTGATGGTGAGCAATCCCGACGCGCTGCTGCGCGAGTACGTCGATGCCGGGGCCGACTGGATCTCGGTCCACTGGGAGGTCGCCGACCATCTGGACCGTACGATGGGTTGGCTGCGCGACCGGGACGTGCGCGCCGGTGTCGCCCTCAACCCGGCGACGCCCGTCGAGGTCCTCGACGACGTGCTGCCGGCGCTCGATTTCGTGCTCCTGATGTCGGTGAATCCGGGCTTCGCCGGACAGGCGTTCGTTCCGTATGTTCTCGACAAGGCGCGTCGGCTGCACCGTTCGATTCGCCAGCGCGGGCTCGACGTGACCATCGAGATGGATGGAGGGATCGGCGAGAGCAACATCGCCACGGTCGTCGGCGCCGGCGTCGAGGCGTGTGTCGCCGGTTCGGCGATCTTCGGCACCGACGACCCGGTTGCCACGATGCGGCGGCTGCGAACGACCGCGGAATGCGAGGTGGCATGAGCCCGCTGTCCATTCGACGCGTCCTGACCGCGTTCCTCGTCGCGGTGACGACGATCGTCGGGCTCGGGTGCTCGAGCGGCGGCAACGAGGATCCGCTGCTGCGACTCTCCTCGGCCGAGGCGTTGGCCGAAGGCAAGGCCCTCATGGAGCAAGGCAAGTACACGCGGGCGCGGGAGTACCTGACCCATGCCTTCGAGGTCGAGCCCAACTCCCGCGGCGGACGCGAGGCGCTGTTGCTCGCCGCTGACGCCTACTACAAGCAAGGTGGGCACGACAGCCTGGTGCGGGCGGAGGCGAAGTACCGTGACTTCCAGACGCGCTTCCCGACGGCCGAACACGCGGCCTACGTACAGTTCCAGATCGCCAGCGCGCTCAGCCAGCGGATTCTGCGGGCCGATCGGGATCAGGCCAATACCCGCCAGGCGCTGGCGGAGTTCCGGTCGGTGATCGAGCTCTACCCGACGAGCGAGTATGTCGGGCGGGCCCAGGAAGAGATCGTGGTGCTGCGGCAGAACCTGGCCGCGCACGAGATGCTCGTCGGTCACTTCTACATGCGCTACGGCAACTTCAACGGCGCCACCAGCCGGCTGGAGGGCGTGCTCGAGCAGTATCCGGACTTCGATCAGACCGATCGCGTCCTCTTCTATCTGGGGATGACCTATCGCAAGAGCGAGCGCGAGGACGAGTCGCAGCAGACCTTCGATCGCCTCGCCACCGAGTTCCCCGATAGCCGCTGGGTTCGCAAGATCCCGAAGCCAGGCCCCTCCTGACGGCCGTTGACGACGATCATTGCCCCCCGGCTCGCCGGGGCGTAGTTTTCGTGTCGACAAGCAGACAACCGGTGGGTGGCCTGTCGCGACCCGCCGAACGTGCCGAGGAGGCCTTGTTATGGCTCCAGATACCGGGAGTTCAAGAGTTTCGTCGTTGGCCGTCGCGTTGGTCGCGTCGTTTCTGCTCACTGTGGGACTCGCCGTAGCCCACGACGACCCGCCAACCAACCTCCACCTGGAGGGAGATCACTGGACCGCCTGGGACCCGCCGGACGAGTATCCCGAGGGTGCCGAGGTCTACA
This sequence comes from Candidatus Multivoradales bacterium, assembly GCA_965223875.1. Taxonomy (GTDB): domain Bacteria; phylum Acidobacteriota; class Thermoanaerobaculia; order Multivoradales; family JAHEKO01; genus CBDCXS01. The sequence goes on from OZ245024.1 coordinate 3,957,418, forward strand.
TCATCGCGCGGGGCGACACCCTGTGGGACCTGGCCGCCGAGTTCCTCGGCGACCCCTATCTGTGGCCGCAGCTGTGGGAGCGCAATCAGTACATCCTCGATGCGCACTGGATCTATCCCGGCGACCCGCTGGTCGTGAGCGTCGACGTGGTGCCTGTCGATACCCTCGCCGAGGCGACGACGGGCGAGACGGGCGACGAGCCCGTTGCGGCCGAGCCGATGCAGGACGACGAGAGCATGTTCGGCAAGGAGTCGGTCACGCCGACTCCACTCGGTTCGGAGACGGACATCTACTGCTCCGGTTTCATCGGTCCGATGAAGCAGGAGTTTCCCTTCGAGATCGTCGGATCGGAGGCCGCCGCGCTGGCGCCGACGATCTACGGCGAGCGCAAGAAGAAGGCCATCGAGACCCGCTTCGGTGTGGTCAACACGCTGAAGAACGACCTGTCGACGCCGGACATCATCTACCTCGACGGCGGTCGGAATGCCGGGATGAGTGCCGGTTCGATGTTCACGATGGTCGAGGAGAAGGACGTGGTTCGCCATCCGCTGACGAGCAAGCGGATCGGGCGCTACTATCGCTACCTGGGCCGCCTGCGGGTGCTCTCGGTGCAGGAGGAGACGGCGATCGCCGAGATCACCGACTCGTGCCATCCGGCGCAGATCGGCGCCAAGCTGATGCCCTTCGTGGCGGAGCCGGTACCGCTCGGCCGGCGGACGGCGATGCGACCCGTCAACCGGCCGGCGTCGGGCGACGTCCTGGCGGAGTCGGGTGCCATCGTCCATGTCGACTTCAACTTCCAGTCCCTGGGCCAGGGCAACGTGGTCTTCATCGATCGTGGTGAGGCGCACGACGTCACCCCGGGCGACATCTACACCATCTACAGGATGAACGTGCCGGGCCTGCCGGCCGTCGTGATGGGTGAGCTCGCCGTCCTCGCCGTCCACGAGGAGACCTCGGTGGCGAGAATCCTCTCGTCGCGCTATGCGGTTCGTGTCGGCGACCGTCTGGAGGTCAAGTAGTCCGATCGAAAAGCGGTGAAAGGAGACGTGATGGCCGGCTGGAAACAGCCGGCCGTTTCGTCTTCGGCGGGCCTCGATGGGCGATCCGGTCGCCCCGGAGGACTGTGATAACCTCTCGCCCTCTAACGGACGGGGGGACGGCCAGCGGTGGCGGTAAAGAAGGATCTGAACGGTCGGCTGTACAAGATCGTGGACGAGCTCGTTCGGCAGGGCGTCACGCTCGAGCAGGCACGCCGGGAGTTCGAAAAGCAGTACATCCTGTCGACCCTGAAGTCGAACTCCGGCAACTTCTCCCGCTCCGCCAAGCGCCTCGGCGTACATCGCAACACGCTGCGCAACAAGCTCGGAACTCTGGGCATCGAGAGCCGAGACTTCACGGCGCCGGCCCGGCGCGAGCACTGAAGCCCGGCGCGAGCACCAAAGGCCCGGCGCGAGCACCGAAGGCCCGTCGCGAGCACTGGAGCGCTCCGCAGCGCACTCGCCGCGGACCGGTCGCGCCGACCTCGAAGAGGTCAGCCGGTGCCGTTGTCCGAGTCCGGCGACTCGTCGCCGGAGAGGCCCTTCTTGAAGTTCCGGATGCCTTCGCCGAGGCCCTTGCCGAGTGCCGGAATCTTCGAGGCTCCGAAGAGGATCACGATGATCGCTACGATGACGAGAAGTTCCGCGGGGCCGAACATGTCCGTGTCCTTCGAGCGCCGGCGGAGGCTGCCGCTCGGGCCGTCAGTCTAGCAGATGGCCAGTGCGGGCCAGGCGCCGGTCCTCAGGCCCTCGCGGCGGCGAGAGCGTTCAGGAGGTCATCGACCTTTGTCTCGAGACCGTCCAGCTCGGGAAGGACGGCGAGATGGCGACGCGTCCGTTCGAGGCTCGGCTCGACGAGCGGGAGGTGGCGAGGGGCGCCGCGCCGGGCGAAGCCGAGATAGGTGCCGACGATCTTGAGGCCTCTCTGGGCGGCGTTGCGGTGGTAGTCTTCACGGTCCTCCGGCGAGGGCATCATCCGCTCCAGCAGCCTCCGCTCGAGGTCGGGAGGGGCGAAGAGGCTGTCGTTGAGCAGCGAGGCCAGATCGTACCCGCGCGGTCCGAGGCGAAGGTCCTGGAAGTCGATGACCCGCACCGCGGGCGACACGCGCGGTGGGTCGTCGCCGGCCGCCGGCGGGATCAGGTTCCTGGCCATGAAGTCGCGATGGCAGGGGACCCGGGGAGACGCGGCCAGGCGCTCGATCATCCGCTCGGTGGCCTTCCCGAGTGCCGGCGGGAGGCTTCGTCCGCCGAGCCCGAGCCGCCAGGTGTTCTCGAGCTCCCAGGCGAGCAACTCCGCGTCAAGCGGTGGGTTGGTCGCCGCCACGGGGTCGACCGGAAGACCTTGGATCAGGGGAATGAGTGTTGCCGCCTCTTCGATCAGTGGCCCGAGGTAGCCCCAGCCCCTGTCGCGGCGCTCGTAGAGCGTTTCGGTTCCCAGGTCCTCGACCAGCATGCGACCGGCGTCGTGGTCGACAGCGAGGATGCGAGGCACCGGAACACTCTGTTCGCGCAGCAGGGTGGCGGTGCTCTCGAAGCGCGAGCAGGCGTCGCGGACGCTCTCGGGATAGGTGGCCAGAATCGCCGAGGCGCCGTGTGCCCCGCGCACGCGGGTGTAGCGACGCGGAGAGACGTCTCCGGGCAGGGGCTCGAGCCTCGAGGGCGCCCATCCGACCTCGGTGAGCCACTCGATGGCACGCGGATCGATGGCGCCGCCCGGACCGGTGGCGCTCGGATCGATGGCTCCCGGATCGGGCCGGTTCGTCGATGGTGGGCTCGGCATCGCCAGGTTGCGGGACCGGTTCTCCGGAGGAGATACGGGCGGAGCGGGCGCATTATCACACAAGGGCGCCGCGGCGATAGTGTCGAACGGGTTTGACAGCCGCTCGGAGCCGGTGGTGGAATCCTCGCCAGTGGAAGGCAGCTCGATGACCATGGACGAGACACTGCAGCGCAAGCTCCGCGACCTCGGTCGCGCCGTCTTCGAGGCGATCTCGGAATCGCCCGATGTCAGCGAGGCCATGGACCTCATCCGCGCCGAGGGGTACTCCTTGTCGATGCAGGTCAACTGTAAGCGGGGAGCCGACAAGGGCGGCGCCGGTGAGCGTCCGCTCAGTCTGCTCCCTTCGCGACTCGGTGGGTCGTCCAACCGGGCGCTCGATCCGGCGTTCCGCATCCATGGCGACGATCTGAGCTTTCTGCGCTCCATCGGCATCGATCCGACGCGCCGCGCGCGGCGACGCCGATGAGCGGTCCCGAGTCGCCCGAGCCGACCCCTGGGCGGGTCGATCTGCTCGGGCTGAGGCGGGACGAGATCGCCTCGGTCCTCGGTGATCTACTCGACCGGCCGTATCGCGCCGACCAGATCCACCAGGCGATCTACCGCCAGGGGGCGCGCCGCTTCGAGGAGATGACCTCGCTGAGCCTGGCCCTGAGGGAGCGCCTGGAGGCGGGCTTCGTCATCGGCCTGCCGTCGGTTGTCGAGTCCCGGACTTCGGCCGACGGGACGCGCAAGCTCCTCTTCGGCCTGGCGGACGGGGCGACGATCGAGTCGGTGGAGATTCCCAGCCGCTGGGGGACGACACTGTGTCTGTCGAGCCAGGCCGGATGCGCCCTGGCGTGCCGCTTCTGCGTCACCGGCTACTGGGGAGCCGGGAGGAATCTGACCAGCGGAGAGATCGTCGGGCAGGTGCTCGGTATCTCGGGGCACCTCCCCTACGGAGTGGAGAGGCTCAATATTGTCCTCATGGGAATGGGGGAGCCGATGCACAACCTCGGCAACGTGAGGGCGGCGCTCGAACAGCTCGCCGAGGCCATCTCCTGGCGACACATGACGCTGTCGACGGTCGGTGTCGTCGAGGGCATCGCCGAGATGGGCACCTGGCCGAAGCGCCCCAACTTGGCCGTGTCGCTGCACGCCCCCGATGAAGAGAGGCGCGACCGCATCATGCCGATCAACCGCACCGATCCGCTCGAAGAGCTCTTTGCCTGTCTCGCCGAGTACCCCCTCGAGAAGGGCCGCAGGATCACGTTCGAGTACCTGCTCATCGCCGGGTTCAACGATGCCGATGCGGACGCCGAGGCGCTGGCAGTCCGGATGCGCACACTGCCGTCCAAAGTGAACATCATTCCGATCAATCCCGACCCGGTGCTCGGCGAGGCGATGCGGCCGCCGTCGGCGCGCCGCGTCGACGCCTTCTCGAAGCGGCTCAGAGATCTCGGCATCGCGACAACCGTTCGGCGCCGTCGGGGTGACGACGTGAGTGCGGCTTGCGGACAGCTGCGCGCCCCCGGGCGCGAACCGCGGGGATTTCGGCGCAGCAACCTGAGCTTCTGATCGCGGGCCGGTTATACGCCAGGGCCGGATTCGTCAGCGGCTCCGGGAGCCTCGGCGCCAGACGACGGACCAGTTGCGTGCCGCCTCGGCCCCCTGGCCGCGATATGACCAGAGGATTTCCTGGTTGCAGCGGGTACAGAGATCGACGACGTGCGGGCTCATGATGCCGCGGGAGCGGAGCTGATGGATCGCCGCCGCCCGCAGATCGACGTGGGTCCTGCCGCCCGGGGGCTCAGAGACGACATCCGGATCGGAGGCGTCGGCGAGCTGGCCGGCGACGTCGTCGCCGACCTCGTAGCAACACGGCCCGATCGCGGGACCGATCCAGGCTTCGACCACCGTGGGATCGAAAAGGCGGTCGATCACGGTGTCGAGGACTCCGGCAACGAGCCCGCGCCAGCCGGCGTGGGCCGCGGCGATGCGGTCGCCCTCGGCAAGCAGCACCGGGACGCAGTCCGCGCTAGCGATCGCCAGAGCCACACCGGGATCGTCCGTCACCAGCGCATCGGCGCGGCCGACCCTTCCCGGACGAGCCTCGAGGACCCCGTTCGAGTGGATCTGCTCGAGCCAGCTCAGAATCGGTGGCTCGGGGCCGAGGTGCTGGTCCAGATCCGCGGCCAGGCGTGGGCCACCGCGACCGAGGAAACGAACCTCCACACCGCCGGATGAGGCTTCCTGGCTCCAGGCGGTTCCCGGCATTGGATCCTCGCCGCACATGGGCACGACCGCGGACCATTGAGGCGGCCCCACGGCTGGCCTAAACTATACCGGTCAGCGCGCCGTCCTCGAGGTTGACTTGATCCGCTTCTTTCGCGTCTCCCTCAAGTATCCGAACGGTCGGTTCGGCCTCGACGATGTGAGCTTTCACATCCGCGCGGGGGAGTTCGCCCTGCTGCGCGGATCGAGCGGCGCGGGCAAGACGTCGCTCCTGAAGCTGCTCTTCCGCGAGGTGACGCTGTCGAGCGGTCGCATCCTGGTGAACGGCAGGAACGTCTCGTCGCTGCCGCGCAGCAAGGTGCCCTACCTGCGCCGGACGATGGGGGTGGTATTTCAGGACTTCCGGCTGATCGAGCGCAAGACCGTGCTCGAGAACGTGACCTATCTGCCGCGCATCCTCGGTGTCGGAGCGGAGGAGCAGGAGCTGCTGGGGATGGCGGCGCTCGAGAGCGTCGGCCTGGGGGAGCGAGCCGATGCCTACCCGGCGGAGATGTCCGGTGGCGAGAAACAGAGGGTCTCGATCGCGCGGGCGATCGTGCATCGTCCGGAACTGCTGGTCGCCGACGAGCCGACGGGCAATCTCGATCCGGAGCTGTCGCGCGAGATTTTCGCTCTCTTCCGCGAGATCCACCGTCGGGGCACCACCGTGCTCGTGGCGACGCACGATCCGCTCCTGCGACCGCCCGAGAGGCATCACGTGCTGACGTTGCGGGGCGGACAACTCGTCGGGGACGAGTATCCGGGCTACTCGGCACCCGAGGCTGTCGCGGCTCTCGACGCGGCCATCTCCCGGTACGACAGGGAGGTCCTCCGCTGAACCCTCTCCAGGTCGTCGCCTACTTCTTCGAGGAGGCGACGTCAGGGCTGCTGCGGAGCTGGCGATCGAGCCTGCTGGCCGTCCTGACGATCTCGGTCAGTCTCTTCGTCTGGGGCGCTTTTCTGCTCGCGGAGAGGAATCTGGGGGCGGCGATGGAGCGGTGGCGCAGCGAGGCGCGGCTGATCGTCTACATGGAGCCGTCGACATCTCCCGGTCTCCAGCGCCAGGTCGAATCATGGCTCTCCGAGGCCGAGTGGGTCGAGTCGGTGAGCTCGGTGTCGTCGGCCGAGGCGGGCAGGCGCCTCATCGAGGCCTTTCCCAGCCTGTCGGAGCTGATGCAGGGGTGGTCGGAGAGCCCCCTGCCGCCCTCCCTCGAGGTGATCCTGAAGGCGGACGTACCGCCTGCGCAGCTCTCCGAGTGGATCGCGGAGCTCGGCTCGAAGCCGGGTGTCGAAAGCCTTGACGACGATCGGGATTGGCTGTCGCAACTCGAGGACATTGCTACCACCGGTCGGACGATCGGGCTCGTGGTCGGCATGGTCCTGCTCGGGGCGGCCACCCTCACCACCGCGAGTGTCATCCGCCTGACCGCCCTCACCTACAAGGACGAGGTTTCGGTCATGCGGATCGTCGGTGCGACCGAGTTCCTCATCCGCGGCCCCTTCTACGGCGAAGGGGTACTGCAGGGCGGTCTCGGTGCCCTGATGGCGGCGGGCGCGCTCTTCGGCGGCTACTGGGCTGTCGCCCACCGGGCCGCCGACAGCCTCCTCGGCGAGCTGCTCCTCGGGCGTTTCCTCTCGCCGCTCCAGCTCGTGCTCCTTGTCGCGGTCGGATGCCTGGCGGGGATCCTCGGCGCCGCCATCTCGTTGCGGGGCGAGATTCTCGGCCGGGTGCCGCGCTGAAGCGGCCGGCGTCTCTGCCGGCTGTCGGTGGTCGCGGGGACGACGGCCGGCACGGTGGCCGGCCGCTTCAGCCGGGGTACCTCTGAAGCCGGCACGGAGGCCGGCCGCTTCAGTGCAGAAAAGAAAACGGCCGGCGCTATGGCCGGCCGTTGATTGGATGGTGGGGAGGTCGAAGGATCAGTCGAGCGGCGGCGTGTCGCCTTCGAGCTCACGGAGCTTGCGCTCGAGCTCCTCCTCTTCGGCCCGAATGCGCTCGATCTCGGCCTGCTCAGCCTCGACGTCGGCGTTGTACTGCTCGGTCTCCTGGTTGTCCCGGACCCTCTGCACGCCTCCGGCGTCACCGGCCTTCTCGTAGGCGTTGATCGCCTGGGTGAAGTTCTTCTGCTTCTCGAAGACGAATCCGAGCTGCTTCCAGATCCGATTGCGGTCTTCGTTGGACTCGGTCTGCCCGAGCGCCTGCTGGAGCGCCGACTCGGCGGCCGAGTAGTTGCCGGCCGAGGTCTGGGCCTGGCCGATGTAGTACTGCGGCAGCCAGTCGCGGGAGTTCTGGGCCGCGGCCTTGCCGAAGGTCGCGGCGGCATCGCTGTAGGCCTTGGAGCCGAGCTGGGCACCGCCGAGCAGCATCAGGTTGTCGTAGTTCGACTGCGCCGCCACCAGCCGTGATGCCGCGCTGACGGCCTTGCGGTAGGTCGCCTCCTTGGCGCTTCCGCCCTGCTCGCGAGCGAGCCGCAGTAGCGCGTCGGCGTAGGCCTTCTGCTTGCGGGCATCGCCGGAGTCGAGGCTGGCGGCCTTCTCGAGGGCGCCGACAGCCTTGGCGGTGTCGCCGCTGTTGAACAGCAGTGTCCCCAACTGGTACTGCAGGCTGGCGCTGTTGGGATCGAGCGCGGCGGCGCGGTCCATCTCGCGGATCGCTGCGCTGGGCTGACCGGTCTTGTCGAGGGAGATCGCCAACATCTGGTGCAGGGCTCCCTGCTGCGCCTTGGGGAGGGAGGCGGCGTTGACGTTGCCGAGAAGCTCGGCGGCGTCGCGGTATCGACCCGCCTGGACGTAGGCCTGACCCAGCACCATCTGGACCGCGATGTCGTCAGGGCCCAGATCGTAGGCCTTTCGCAGATGGGTCAGAGCTTCCTGGCTCCGATCGAGCTTGAGCAGGGCCTGACCGAGCATCCGGTGCCCACCCGGCCAGTCCGGCTGCTCCTCGACGACAGCTCGGAACTCTTCCGCCGCCTGCGCGTAGTTTCCTGATCTGAAGGCCGCCACACCCTCTTCCCAACCCGCGTGTGCCACGCCGCCCGCGGCCAAGAGAAGGACGAAGCTCGTCACGAGGCTGATGGTCTTGAGTCGCATATCGGTACTCCTTTTTCTGCCGATCGAACGCCAGGCCTGGGTTTTCCGGTGGCTGTCGGTATCGGGCGTTACGGGTGCGGTAGGTCGCAAAGAATATGCCAAGAGGAGGTTCAGGTTCCAGGCTCCGCCAGGTGTACGACGCCGGAGGTGACCAGGCTGTAGACGACCTTGGCCGTGTCGAGAGAGGACTCGTCGAGAACGGCGGCGATCTGCTCGATGTCGCGTCGCTCATCGATCTTCTGCACCACACGCCACTCCTTTGGGTTGAACGAGACGCTACCTTCGCTGTCGGGCGCGGTGAACGTCGGGATCAGGTTGGTCGACGGGATCTTCTTCTGGAGGACCCGCCACTCGTCCACTCTGCGAGCCGCCTCGATCAGTAGCTCGGTGTTGGACTTGCCGATCGTTTCGGTTTCGGGCGAGTCACCGCTCTCGAAGCGGAACTCGCCTCCGATCCACGCCGCCAGCGCGTAGACGGCCTCCTCGCCCGACAGAGCGCCCGCCTCCGCGTGCACGATCTTCCCCCGGCGCAGGAAGAGCCGCCCCTCTCCACGGGCATCATCCCGGAGGAGAAACGAGCCGGTCTTCTCGGATGCCGCGACGAGCTGAATTACGTCGGGGAGGGGGAGCTCCTTCAGCGACCCCTGGAAGGCCATCGATTGGGCACTACTGCAGTTGGAAATTGACTGTCAGTGTGTAGTACACCGCCACCGGTCGCCCATCGGCGAGCGTCGCCGGCTTGAACTTCCACCGCTTGATCGCATCGAGCGCGGCGGTGTCGAGCCCCATCGGCAGCCCCTTGAGCAGCTTCACGCTGGTGACGTTGCCATCCTTGTCGATGATGGCCTGGACGATCACGACGCCCTGGATACGGGCCTTGCGGGCGATCTCCGTGTACTGGGGCTGCGGCGCGTTGATCTTCACCGGTGGATTCATGTCGCCACCGACGTGGATCGGTCCGCTGGGCTCACTCGGCGGCGGCCCCTCGGGAATGCCGAAGACGATGTCGTCGGTCGGCAGCTCGATCTGCTCCTCGATCTCCTCTTGGAGCACGATCGGCTCCGGCTCGTCCGGCGTCGGATCGGGGATCGGGACTCGCTTGGAGCGCGCCTTCGGGATCTCCTGCTTCTGCTCCGGTGGCGGCGGACGGAATCGAACCTGCTGGACGACGTAGACCTTCTGCTTCTTCTGCTCTCCGGTCTGCGCCGCGAGCTCGGGGAACTTGAGAGCGAACAGGGCGACGTGGAGGACCGCCGCGACGATGAAGGCGATGCGCTTGAACTTCTTGTCCTGAGAGTCCTCCTCAGCGAAGGTCAGGAACGCGGCAGTACCTTGCTCTTCCTGCGCGAATTTGGGAGCAGCGTTTTTGTCTTCCTTCGCCATCGTTCACCTCACTCAATACCAGAAGGCGTCGATTTCTCGTTGTGTCGGAATCGAGATGTTCTTGACCTGAATCCCGATCTTGTCCTCGGCCTGGCGCAACTCGTCGAAGACGTCGACCATGTAGCCGTACTCGGCGGTCTCCATCGGACGGATGATCACCGGCTTCATCGGGTTGTTCTCGAGCTTGGGCTTGAGGTAGTTGAGGACCTCGTCGAGCGGCATCGACTTGGTATCGACCAGCAGGGCGCCACCGGGCTGGATCTCGATCAGGACTGATTCTTCCTTCTCGACCTGCGGCGGCGAGTCGTCGTCCTTGGGCAGTGCGAAGTCGAGGCCACGGGTCGCCGCGAACGTCGTCGTCACCATGAAGTAGATGATGAGAAGGAAGGCGATGTCCGCCATCGATGACGTCGGAATCTCGTCAGAGACTGTGTCTTTCTTGAGCTTCATCGGCTAGCTCCCGTCCCCGTCGACCGTCTCCTGCTGCGAGAGCAGGTAGATGACCGGGGCCTTGGACTGCTTCAGCGCGTCGATCACGCGGTCGACGTACTGATACGGAACGCCGCGATCGGCCTTCAGCACGAACTCCTTCTGCGGGTTCTGCGCCACGACGCCGGCGGCAAAAGAAAGGACATCCTCAGGTCCCGGCACGGGCACGCTGATCTCCTCACCGGAGGAGACTCGGATACTGCCGTTCTCGGTGATGGAGATGTAGGCGGCCTTCTTGGGTACCTCGAGCCGGATCGCCGTCTTCGGCAACATCACCTGGGTCTTGTCGACCTCGAAGGAGATGGTCACCATGAAGAAGATGATCAGCAGGAAGGCGATATCCGCCATCGACGCCGTCGGAATGATGGGGTTCTGTGTCGATCGGGATGCCAGTTTCATGAGGATGCCTCTTCCTGCGTGACCGTGTCCGTCCTATCCGCCCGAGGGCGCGGAGCCCTTGGCGTCGGATGCGGCGGCCGGAGCCGCGTCGGCGGTGATTCCGCCACGCTCCATCTCACCGAAGGTCTCGAGCAGCATGTTGGTCGAGGTCTCGATGTCACGCACGAACTTGTTGATCCGGCTCATGAAGTAGTTGTAGAAGAGCTGAGCCGGAATCGCGACGGCCAGACCACCGGCCGTGGTGATCAGGGCCTCGGAGATACCGGCCGCGACCAGGCCGGGGTTCGACAGACCGGCCTCGGCCAGGGCGTCGAACGATTTGATCATTCCCCAGACGGTACCCAGGAAACCGAGCAGTGGGGCGACGTTGGCGACCGTCGCGATGACGACCAGGCCACGCTCGAGGCGGCCCATCTCGTAGAGGGCGGCGTTCTCGATCGTCTTCTCGATGTCCTCGCGCGGCTGCCCGTGCTTGAGGAGCCCGGCCTTCATGATCGACGCCACCGGTCCCTGGTACTGCTCGCAGACTTTGACCGCGTCGCGGATCGAGCGATTCACGATCAGGGACTTACGCAGCTTGGCGAGGAACTCGTTGACGTTGATCTTCGCCTTGCGAAGGACGAACAGGCGCTCGATGATGAACACGAGGGACAACAACGACATGGCGAGTAGCGGATACATGACCCCGCCACCTTTGAGAAATAGTTCGACGAATGATTCCACGTTCGGTCTCCTCTAGGGTTGGACTCGGCCTCGCCTCGTCAAGTTCCCACTCTGCGCGCGATCCGTTGATCAGCGCTCATCTCAGGGAGCCTCGATTCTCGATCGGGGCGAGCGGTCTGGGCATGCGTGGCGGCACCGAGGCGTTCGATTCGCTCAAGAACCAAGGTCAGAATTAGGTGGCGCGGCATGTTAGCACAGCGGAAAAAACGCGGTCAAAACAGCCTCATCGGGCGGAATCGAGCCGCTGTTCGAGCCTGTCGAGACGACTTCGGTGAGCGTAGCAGATCGCCACGGCGAGGGCGTCCGCGGCGTCTTCCGACAGGTCGTCGGCGGGTAGCGAGAGCAGGATCGAGACCATTCGCTTGACCTGGGACTTGTCGGCTCGTCCGTGTCCGGTGACCGCCGACTTGACTTCCGCCGGCGAGTATTCGACGATCTCGACACCGCTCGCCGCCGCCGAAGTGAGCAGCGCTCCTCGCGCCTGGGCGAGGACGATCAGCGAGCGGCTGTTGATGCCATGGAAGAGGCTTTCGAGGACGACCGCCTGCGGTGACCACTCCTCGAGGATCTCGGTCAACCCGGTGGCGATGCGGTGCAGGCGAAGCGGCACCGATTGTTTCGGGCTGCAGGAGAGCCGACCGTGGGCGAGCGCCCGGAGGCGATCCCCCTCGGCCTCGACCAGACCGTAGCCCGTGTGGCGGCTTCCCGGGTCGAGGCCGAGAACCAGCATCCGGTCAGCCGATCTCGGCGAGCACCGCTTCGTCGATCTCGAAGTTCGCCCAGACGTCCTGGACGTCGTCGTGATCTTCGAGCATTTCCATCAGTCGGAGAAGCTGGGTCGCCTGATCGACGTCGACCTTCACGGTATTTCCGGGCACCATGGCAAGACTGTGGTCGACGATCTCGAGGTCGCGGTCGCGGAAGCCCTTGAGCACGGCGAGGTAGGCCTCGGGCGGAGTGTCGACCTCGTAGATGTCGTCTTCGGTGGTGAGGTCGTCGGCACCCAGCTCGATCGCCGCCTCCATGAGCTCGTCCTCGTCGATCGACCGGCGGGCGATGCTGAACTGTCCCCGCTTGTCGAAGATCCAGGCGACCGAGCCGTTCTCTCCCAGGTTGCCGCCGTTGCGCGCGAAGATGTGACGGACCTCGGAGACCGTGCGGTTGCGGTTGTCGGTCAGCGTCTCGATGAGGATGGCGACGCCGCCGGGGCCGTAGCCTTCGTAGGAGATCTCGTCGAGTGCGCCGCCCTCGAGCTCACCGGTTCCCTTCTTGATCGCTCGCTCGATGTTGGCGTTGGGGACGTTGCTCGCCTTGGCCTCCTGCACGGCGACACGTAGTCGCGGGTCGCCGTCGGGGTCCCCTCCGCCGAGGCGCGCCGCGACAGTGACCTCTTTCAGGAGCTTGGTCCAGAGCTTTCCCCGACGGGCGTCGGTGACCGCTTTCTTGCGCTTTATCTGCGCCCATTTGCTGTGTCCGGCCATCGGCACGATTGTAGCGGAGGCCAGCCCTGGAAGGGAGTCCGCGATCGGGCCGAGCATGGCACCCACGAGGAGCCGGTCGGCCTATCGTGTTGATTTCATTGACGTTCCGAAAAGACGGGTGCTAGAACTTGAACACTGCGAATCGCACCCGGAGGTAGGCGATGCCATTGATCCTCGTAGTCGAGCAGGAACAGCGCTATATAGAACGAATCAGCGAAGCCCTGAGCTCCTATGGCTGGGCCGTGGAAGGTGTGCGGGACCGGGAGTCGGCGCTCGAGCACGTGGACGACGGTCCGGTCGACCTGTTGGTCGTGGCCAGTGATGTGTCGGGTGCCTCGGAACTCCTGGCAACCTTCGTTCGTCGGGCGGGCGGGCCCGGTGCGGTGCTGCTGGTTCCGGAAAACCCGGACAAGGAGGTGGCGGAGCTCGAGGCTGACGAGGTCGTCCAGAAGCCATTCACCGCCAAGGCCATCCGTCAGGCGGTGCGTCGCTGCCTTGCCGACGAGGCGAAGCGAGGCGGGGACGGATCGACCGGTGAGCCGCAGGCGGTCTCGACGGGCGTCTCGTCCGGCAGCGGTGCCAACGGATCGGCAGGCTCTGTCGCCGCGGGCGTCGCGGCCGGAGGCGACCCCGGTAAGGCGGGGTCGGGCTCTCTGGGTGCGCTGCTGACCTCCGAGGACATCTTCGGCGACGTCGTCTCTGAGCTGGAGAGCGCCCTGTCCGGCGGCGTGGCGACGGCCGCGCCGGCCGAGGAAGAGGACACCACCTCGGACGACGCCGAGGTTGTCGAAGAGATGGTTCTGGAGGCCGAGGCCCCAGCCGCCGAGGTCTCAGCCGAGGAGCCGCCCACTGAGGAGCTACCAGCCGGGGAGGCCTCGTCCGAAGAGGTCGCCGAAGCGTCGTCAAACGAGGAGGAGCAGGCCGCGGAAGCGCAAGAGCAAGAGGTCGAGCCGGTCGCGGCCGAGGCGGAGTCGGAGGAGGCTCCCGAAACCGAGGACGCGAAGGCTGCCGCGGAGGAGACCGATGCCGAGGGGGCGGAGCCTGGGGCGAGGCCAGCGCCGCCGCGACTCGATCCGGCCAAGGTACTCGAGGAGCGGATCCGCCAGGCGGCGGAAGAGGGCAAGCGGCTGGCGGCGCGGTCGACCCCCGGGCTGGCGAGTGGCGCAGCCGAGTCCGCCGACGAACTGCTGCGCGAAGTCATGCCCAACATAGGGCCGACCACCGAGTCGACAGCCGCCCCGGCGCGCGCGACCCGCGAGGAGATCGACGCCCTATTGAGCTCGGTGGTCAAGACGGAGGTACCGGCCGAGACTCGAGCCGACTCGCCGGCGGAAGCCTCGGAGGCGGCGGCAGGGTCCGAGACGCCCGGGGGGCCGGAGTCCGCAAGGGAGCCAGAGCCCGTAGGGGAGGCGCCGGTCGTCGACGAGCCGGTGCTCATCGAGGGACTGGCGCCCATCGAGCCGGCCCACTCGGACCTGTCGCCCGCTCTCGAGGTCTTCGGCGAAAACGCCAACCGCGGCCTCGGAGCGGGTATGAAGCTGGCGCTGGCGATCGTCATCATCGTCGTCCTGGCGATCGTGGCTTTCGTCGTCAGCGGTCAGATCGGTTCGGATGTGGCGCCGGCCACGCCGCCGGGCGGCGCCGCCGTCACGCCGCTCGAGCCGGTGACTCCGACCGAGGAGCCGGCTCCTCAGAGCGACGAGGGCGAAACGAAGGAGGAGATCTCGAGGCGCGACACGCCGACCGTCGGCACTGCGCCATCGTTCTCATAGCGACATAGTGGGAGGAGTCAGCCGCGGGATGGTCCCGGGCACGAATCCCTCGAGTGTGGCCGCGTGGTTGGTCGGCGGCCAAAGGCAAGCGGAGGTAACAGAAGATGCCACTGACAGACGAACAGAGACGCTTCTACGAGAACAACCTGGAGGTCATTCGGACCGAGGTGCTCGACATCAAGCAGGAGGTCGAGAACGAGCTGGCCAAGGTGCGCGATCGCATCATGGAGCTTCAGAACGAGAAGAAGTCCGCCCTGCAGCTCTATAGCGCAACCTGTAATCGGCTCGGTGTGGCGAACGACCTGCGCGACGAAGAGGATGTAACCGTCGCTGAGGCAGGGTAGACTTGTCGCTCCCCGCGGGGAGCGGCTGATGCACGAGGCGTGCGAGCTCGACGCAGGCGCCGAGGAGGACTCGGACCTTCCCGGGCAGCGTCGTCGGGCGAATGAGAGGCCGGCCAGCGGGGCCGGCCTTTTCGTTCTTCGTTGCTCGGCATGCCCTGGTTCAAGAAAGCGAAGCAGCCCAAGCCGGTTCGGGAGGCCTCGCAGCGCAGCAGTGTCCCTGAGGGTCTGTGGGTCAAGTGTCCCGGATGCCGCGAGGTCGTCTACTCGAAAGAGCTCGAGATCAATTCGCAGATCTGCCCCAAGTGCGGACATCACTTCCGTATCGACTCGGTCGAGCGGCTGCGACTGTTGCTCGATGAGGAGCAGCCGCGAGAGGTCTTCGCCGGCGTCGAGTCGACCGACCCGCTGGCGTTCAAGGACACCAAAAGCTACAAGGATCGTCTGCGTCAGTACCGACGGACAGTGGGTACGCGCGATGCCGTTCGCATAGCGGAAGGGCACATCGACGGCGTTCCGGCCGTGGTCGCTGTCATGGAGTATCGGTTCATGGGCGGCTCGATGGGCTCGGTCGTCGGCGAGAAGGTGACGCGCGCCGTCGAGCTCGCTGTCGAGCGCCACCTCCCCCTGGTGATCGTCTCCGCCTCGGGTGGAGCGAGGATGCAGGAGGGCGTCCTGTCGCTGATGCAGATGGCGAAGATCTCGGCGGCCCTGGCGCGCCTCGCCCGGGCGGGACTTCCCTACGTCTCGGTCCTGACAGATCCGACCACCGGCGGCGTCACCGCGTCGTTCGCGATGCTGGGAGATCTGAACCTGGCCGAGCCGGGGGCGTTGATCGGCTTCGCCGGGCCGCGGGTCATCCAGCAGACGATCCGGGAGGACCTGCCCGAGGGCTTCCAGCGCAGCGAGTTCCTGCTCGACCACGGCTTTCTCGATGCCGTGGTCCCACGCACGGAGCTCAAAGAGACCGTGGCGCGGAGCCTGAGGCACCTCTACACGCCGGAGCGGCACCAGACCCAACAGCGGTAGACCGGCGGACGTGACGGCCGACTCCGCGGCACGGGTGGATCGCCTCCTGGCGGATCTCGAGCACTTCGGGCTCAAGCTCGGCCTCGAGCGGATGCACCGCGTCCTGGCCGAGCTCGGTTCGCCCGAGCGCCGGCTTCCGGTCGTGCTGGTCGCGGGGACCAACGGCAAGGGCTCGACCAGCGCCTGGATCGCGGCGATCGCCACCGCCGCCGGATACCGGTCGGGCCTCTTCACCTCGCCCCATCTCGAGCGGGTCGAGGAGCGGATACGTGTCGATGGCGAGGCGATCGCCACCGACGAGCTCGAGAGTCTCCTCCTGGAGGTGGTGGCGGCGTCGGAGCGCGCTGAAGGCGAGTCGGTCACCTATTTCGAGGCGATGACCGGTTCGGCGCTGTGCCACTTCGCTCGTCGAGAGGTCGATCTGGCGGTCTTCGAGGTCGGGCTGGGCGGTCGTCTCGACGCCACCAACGTCACCTCCCCGCGGCTCTCGGTGATCACCCAGATCGCCCACGATCACCAGCGCCAGCTCGGCGAGACGCTGCCCGAGATCGCCTCCGAGAAGGCCGGGATCCTCCGGCCCGGCCGCCCGGCGCTCAGCTCGGCCACCGACGCGGGCGCCCGGGCGGCGCTCGCCGGGATCGCGGCGGAGGTCGGTGCCGAGCTCGCCTTCTCGGCCGACCTGGTGGATATCGAGAGGCGGGAGCCGTCCGCCGTCGGGGGACAGCAGGTGGTTCTGCGGACCCGGGGGCGCCGACACCGCCTGGCACCTCGCCTCGCGGGCGAGCATCAGACGGAGAACCTCGCGCTGGCGGTCTGTGCTGCCGAACGCCTCGCGGCTGAGGGGTTCCCGGCGATCGACGCCGAGGCGATCGAGCGCGGCGTCGCCCGCTGCCACTGGCCTGGCAGGCTCGAGTGGGTCGAGCTCGGGCAGGGACGCCGCGTGCTGCTCGACGCGGCACACAACCCGGCGGGCCTCGCGGCGCTCGGCACCTACCTGCGCGCTCTCGACGTGCCCTTCGGGATGGTCTTCGGGATGCTCCGCGAGAAGGTCGATCCGGCGGCGGTACGGGATCTCTGGCGCTCGGCCAAGAGCGTCGTCGTCACGCGTCCCGACTCGAACCGGGCGTTGGCACCCGAGGAGCTCGTCGAACAGGTCGGATCGATCCCGGACGCGATCGTCGCCCGACCGGGTGAGGCCATCGAGCGGGCCCTCGCCGCGGACAAGCTGGTCGTCGTCTGTGGCTCGCTCTACCTGGTCGGTGAACTGCGCACCTGGCTGCGGCGGACCCACGGCGTTCCGCCTGCCGCCGACTCTCTTTTCAGCCAGGAGCCCGTCGATCCCGGAGTCCAGCGACCCGGCGAACAGGCCGGAATCGCGAGCTAGCGCCCCAGCAACAGCCGCCGTGGTCCGACGCCGCTAGCCTGCATGATTCACCAGCCTCCTACTGCGCCGTCGGCTCTACCCGTGTCTGCTGCGTTGCGCTCGGTCGGGCTTCTCGACGTATCGCAGCGGATACGCCCGCGGGGCCCTCGGTCGCGCGCCCTTGGACCCACGGGCATCTCCAGCTTGTCTCCACGGGCGGCTCGCTACGGAGACTGATGAATAATGCAGGCTAGCCGTAGAGCGGGAACCGAGCGACCAACTCGTGCACGCGCCGGCCGACGTCGGCGTGCATGGCGTCGTCCTCCGGGTCGGCCAGGACTTCGGCGATCATGCCGCCGATGGTCGCCATCTCGGCCGCGCCCATGTCGCGACTCGACACGGCCGCAGTCCCGAGGCGGATTCCCGACCCGATCAGCGGCGGATTCGGGTCGTAGGGAATGGTGTTCTTGTTGACCGTGATGTCGGCCGCCTCGAGCGCCTTTTCGGCGATCTTCCCGTTCAGCCCGACCGAGGTGACATCGAGCAGGAAGACATGGTTGTCGGTGCCGCCCGAGACGACTCTGAGGCCCCGCGAGGTGAGCTCGTCGGCGAGCGACGACGCGTTCTCGACGATCCTGGTCTGGTAGGCCTCGAACTCGTCACTGGCGGCCTCTTTGAGAGCGACCGCTTTCGCGGCGATGATGTGCATCAGCGGTCCGCCCTGGATGCCGGGGAAGACGGCCCGGTCGAGCATCTTGGCGTGCTCCGAGCGGTCCGCCCTGGATGCCGGGGAAGACGGCCCGGTCGAGCATCTTGGCGTGCTCCGAGGTGCAGAACACCAGGCCGCCCCGAGGTCCCCGCAGCGTCTTGTGCGTCGTCGTGGTGACGAAGTGGCAGTGGGGGATCGGAGAGGGGTGGAGCCCGGTGGCGACGAGACCGGCGATATGAGCCATGTCGGCCATCAGCAGGGCCTCGACCCCGTCGGCGATGGCGCGGAAGCGCTCGAAGTCGATCACCCGGCTGTAGGCACTGGCGCCGCAGACGATCAGCTTCGGACGGTGCTCGCGCGCCAGACGTTCGACCTCGTCGTAGTCGATACGCTCGCTCTCACGGTCGACCCCATAGGCGACGACGTCGAAATCGCGCCCGGAGTAGCTCAGCCGGTGGCCGTGGGTCAGGTGGCCGCCGCAGGACAGGTCCATGCCCATCAGCGTGTCACCCGGCCGGAGCGCGGCGAAGTAGACCGCCATGTTGGCCGAGGTCCCGCTGTGTGGCTGCACGTTGACGTGCTCTGCGCCGAAGAGCTTCCGCGCCCGTTCGATGGCCAGTCGCTCGGCGACGTCGACGAACTCGCAGCCGCCGTAGTAGCGCCGACCCGGGTAGCCTTCGGCGTACTTGTTGGTCATCACGCCGCCGGCCGCCTCGAGCACAGCGCGACTGACGAAGTTCTCCGAGGCGATGAGCTCCAGACCCTCGGCCTGGCGACGCTCCTCGCCGACGACGGCGGCGTAGATCTCGGGATCGACGTCGCGAAGATGTGCCCCGCTCAGGACCATGGCGGCGTGCTCCTCAGTCGGCGGAGGCCTCGGCGGCCTTCTTCTTCGTGGTCTTCTTCTTCGCGGCGGTCTTCTTCTTCGCGGCGGTCTTCTTCTTCGCTGCCGTCTTCTTCTTTGCCGTCGTCTTCTTCTTCGCCGCCGTCTTCTTCTTCGCCGCCGCCGTCTTCTTCTTCGCCGCCGTCTTCTTCTTGGCGGTCTTCTTCTTGGCGGGCTTCGCGGCCGCCGCGATCTCCTGCTGTCGCCGCCTCTTCAGACGCTTGGCGCGGCGGTGTCTGCGCCGGCGCAACTCACGGTCCTTCTCGCGCATCGATTCTCCTCGGAACTGGGACGTTCTCTCTGTTGGAAGTGCGGTCTCCTGGAAGGGGCATGCGGGGACCGCTTCAGGTTCGCCGAGCTTGCCGAAAGCCCGGATGGGTGTCAAGAAAACTGCACCGCCGGGACTAGAGCGGGATGTTGCCGTGCCTCTTGGGCGGTGTCGATTGTCGCTTGCCCGCCAGCTGCCGCAGTGCCCGGACGATGTGCCCCCTCGTCTGTCTCGGCTCGATCACCGCGTCGACGAAGCCGCGCTCCGCGGCGATGTAGGGGTTCGAGAACTTTTCGCGGTATTCGGCGACCTGCTCCTGGCGCAGCTCCTCCGCACGCTCCCCGGCTTCGGCCAGCTCCTTGCGGTAGAGCACATTCACCGCCCCCTCGGGTCCCATCACGGCGATCTCGGCACTCGGATAGGCCAGGTTGACGTCGGTCCGCAGGTGCTTGCTGGCCATCACGCAGTAGGCACCGCCGTAGGCCTTGCGGGTGATGACGGTGATCTTCGGGACCGTCGCCTCGGCGAAGGCGAAGAGCAGTTTGGCGCCGTGCTTGATGATGCCTCCGAATTCCTGCTGGGTGCCGGGCAGGAAGCCCGGTACGTCCTCGAAGGTCACCAGCGGAATGTTGAAGGCGTCGCAGAATCGAACGAAGCGGGCTCCCTTGAGTGACGCGTCGATGTCGAGGACACCGGCCAGGAAGGCCGGCTGGTTGGCCACGATGCCGACGCTGTGGTTGGCGATGCGCGCGAATCCGACCACGATGTTGCGGGCGTAGTCGGCGTGCACCTCGAGAAAGCGCCCGTCGTCGACGACCGACGCGATCAGAGTCTTGATGTCGTAGGGCTTGTTGGGGTCGGTCGGAACGAGCTCGTCGAGCGACGGATCCTCGCGATCCGGCGGGTCGTTACTCGCCGTCGCCGGCGGGTCTTCGAGATTGTTGCTCGGCAGGTAGGAGAGGAGGTCGCGCACCGCGGCGAGGCAGGCGGCGTCGTTGGGCACGGTGAAGTGGCAGACCCCGCTCTTCGAGCTGTGCGTCGCGGCGCCACCGAGCTCCTCCATGGTGACGTCCTCATGGGTCACGGTCTTGATGACGTCGGGCCCGGTGACGAACATGTAGCTCGTTCCCTCCACCATGAAGGTGAAGTCGGTGATCGCCGGCGAGTAGACGGCGCCTCCGGCGCAGGGTCCCATGATGGCGCTGATCTGCGGCACCACGCCGGAGGAGAGCGTATTGCGCAGAAAGATGTCGGCGTAGCCGCCGAGCGAGGCGACGCCCTCCTGAATGCGCGCCCCGCCCGAGTCGTTCAGCCCGATGATCGGGGCGCCGTTGTCGACGGCGAGATCCATGATCTTGCAGATCTTTCGTGCATTGGTCTCCGACAGCGATCCGCCGAAGACGGTGAAGTCCTGAGCGAAGACGTAGACCAGCCGGCCCTCTATGGTGCCGTAGCCACAGACCACGCCGTCGCCCGGCACCTGCTTGTCTTCCATTCCGAAGTCGCGACACCGGTGGGTCACCAGCGCGTCCACCTCGACGAACGAGCCCGGGTCGAGCAGCAGCTCGACGCGTTCGTGTGCGGTCAGCTTGCCGGCGGCGTGCTGTCGCTCGGCACGCGCTTCACCGCCTCCCGCACGGGCCGCGGCCAGGCGACGCTCGAGCTCGCCGCGGCGATTCGCCCGCGTCTCGTCGTTGGCGTCGGCGACGCCTGTGGTCTCGTCCGGCATGGTCTGGAGGGAGCGCTATTCTACCCTGCTCCCGCGTCGGGTTCACGCGTTCCCGTCCTTCTGTCCAGACGGCTCCAGGCTGTGTCACAATCCGCTGGCCGTGTCGCTAGAGGGGCTCGATCTGGTCGCTGTTTCCAGGAGCCTGTCGCAGCTCGTCGAGCGGGACGAGGACCTCGTCGACGCCTACTTCGAGCGCCTCGAGGTCGTCGATCTGCCGCCGATCGGCAGGGGAGCCGGCATCGAAGTCCGGCGCGAGGAGGGCTTCGCGGTCCGTCTCGCGCGCGACGACCGGAGCTGGATGGCGAGTGGTGACGCTCTCGAGCCCGCCGCGTTTCTCGCCGCTCTGCGACAGGTGGCGAGGAGCTGGCCCCAGGCCGCCTATCCGGCCCCGGAGCTTCGCGCCGGGTCCTGGGAGCCGGTCGATGTCGCGAGAAACATGCGCCGCTTCCCCGCGGCGCTCAACCGGGCACTGCGGCGGCGGATGGTGGCGTTCCCGCTCGAAGTCAGGGTGAAGCGTTTTCGGCGATGGATCCAGGTCGTCGGGGCGCACCTGATTCCCGAGGCCGAGAGCGAGACCTACTTCGGCGTCGAAGTGGTGACCCGGTGGGGGCGTCGGGGAGTCCTTGCCACCTCTCTCGGGGAGACCACGGTCGACAGCCTGGCGGAGAGTCTGGCCGCCGGCTTCGACGCCCGCCGTGCGCCACCGCCGGAGCCCGGAGAGCGCTGCGTCACGCTCTCGTCGCAGGCGACGGCCATCTTCCTGCACGAGGTCGTCTCGCACGCGCTGGAAGCCGACACTCTGGCGCTCGGCGGGCGTGTTGGGGCGGCCATCGGGTTGCGCATGGGGCCGACCGGTCTCAGCGTGCTCGACGATCCCGCGGCAGCTCCCCAGGGAGTGCGGCGCCGAACCGACGACGAGGGGCATCCGGTGGAGCGACGGTGGCTGCTCCGGGACGGTCGTGTCGAGCAGCCGCTGGCCGACGCTCGTTGGGCGCAGCGATCGTCCGCCGTTCTCCCGGGGGCGGGCCGCCGGGGGGGCCGGCTCGATCCGCCGTCGCCTCGATCGAGTCATCTGGTTCTGCTCCCGGGGGAGAGTGACGCCGCTGAGCTGTTGGCGGGTGAGGGGCTCTGGGTCCCGCAGGTATCGCGTGGTCGCCTGCTCGTGGACAGCGGCGGTTGTCGGCTGCGGGCGCCCTACGGCTATCAGTTCCGGGACGGGGAGCTGGCGGGGATCGTCGGTGCGTTCAAGCTCGAGGGCAACGTCGCCGAGCTGCTGGACGAGGTCGAGGCGATCGGCTCGAAGAGCCGCGAGACCGGTGCCGGATGGTGCGTCAAGGGGCGCCAGCGCCTGCCGGTGTGGGCGACGGCGCCGGCGATACGGTTGGGGCGAGTGAGGGTGAAGGCATGACGCTCGCGCCGATCGACGCCTGCCTCGTGACCGAGCTCGCCCGCGAGGCGAAGGTTGCCGCGCTCGAGCTCTTCGTCAAGCACGGCCGCTCGCGCCGGCTGGTCCTGGAGGGTGGGATCGAGGCGCAGAGCGAGGCGGACGAGCGGGGCTGGGCGGTTCGCGCCACGACACGCCGGGCCTCGTTCTTCACCTGCGGCACCGGCGAGCCTCGTCTCGGCACACCCTGGCCGGTGCCCGAGGGCCGCCCCATCCGCCTGCCCGAGGCCGCCTCCGGCGGGGTGACGTCGAGTGTCGATGGGGCCGCCCTTCCCATCGCATCGGAGGGCGAGCTGAGACGGCTGGCTCGCAGTCTCGCGACGGGGATCGAACGGGCCGTGCCCGGTGCGAGAGTCGAGCGGCTGGACATGACGGATGGTGAGAGCGAGAGCCGCATCGCGAGCACGCGGGGCGTGCGAGGGGGATGGCGGACGCGACTCGCCACCGTGCTGGTCGAGGCCTCGGCCTGGAGAGGCGGCGAGCGCGTTCGGATCGTCTGTGAGTGGCTCCTGGCAGGGCTGCGCTCGATCGAGCCGGAGCGTCTGAGCGCCGCCGTGGCGAGACAGCTCGCCCTCGAGAGCGAGGGGCGGCCGCTCGAGGAGGCGCATAGCGAGGTGGTCGCGTCGCCCGTCGTTGCCACCACGCTGCTCGCGGGCCTGGCACCGTTGGTGATGGGAGCCGGGGCGGAGGAACTGATCGAGCGCCTGGCGGCGGACGAGGGGCTGGGAAGCTCCGACCTGACGATTCTCGACGATGGGGGCCTCGAGGGCGGCCCGTTGTCGAGCCCGATCGACGGCGAGGGAACGGCCACTCAGGAGGTGGTTCTGGTCGAGGAGGGGGTGTTCAGGCAGCCTCTCCTGCCCTGGTGGCGTGAGCGTGCGGGCTGTCGCTCCGGAGGGTGCAGCCGTCGTGACAGCTGGCGCGAGCCGCCGGCGGTCGGACCGAGTCACCTCTATCTGCGGCCCGGTACGGCCGGCGTGGAGGAGATCGTAGGTGCGGTGGCTTCCGGCGTCTACCTCGTCGGTGTCGAGGGTCAGCCGCACTTCGATCTGGCTGGCGATCGTTTCGAGCTCAAGGCGCGGGGTCTCGAGCTGCGTCCGACCGAGCGGCGCCCGGTCTCCGGTGTGACCCTCTCCGGCAGGGTCAGCGGCCTGCTGCATGGTCTCCGGTCTCCCGGTCGCGACCTGCGGTTCGTCAGGCATCCCGGGGGCGTGTTCGGTAGCCCCACGGTCGTTCTGACCGGACTCGAGCTGCGCGGCTGAACGACTGAACGCCTGAACGACTAGGAGCCGTCCTCGTCCGGATCCACCGGATCCGCTGTCACCGGATCTGCGACTCCCGGCTTCACGGGAGCCGGTAGACTGAGCAGCATCTCGGTGATCTCGCTCGGACGGGCGTACTTCATCGGCGCCATGGAGGTCGAATCGCGCAGACGGGCGGCTTCGAGCAGGGCCTCTGTCAGCAATCTGTTGGTCACGACCTGTGGATTGACGTCGGCGAAATAGAGCTCGGGGTCGAGGGCCAGCGCCTTGGCGTAGGCCTCGATCGCCTTGTTGCGCTCGCCGCGCGCCTCGTGGACCGCACCCAGTTGGTAGAGCGCCCACTCGTGTCGGGGATGGAGCTCGAGGACCGCCAGGAAGAGCTGCTCCGCTTCGTCGATCTGGCCCTGGTTCTGTAGCAGCAGACCGAGGTTGAACTGAGCCTCGCCGTTCGTGGCGTCGACCTCGAGAACGCGCCGGTAGATCGACTCCGCCTCGATCGTGTGGCCGGCGAGCACCAGGAGGTTGGCCAGGTCGTTGAGGACTCCCGGTGTCGACGACTCGGCCGCCAACCGGCGATGCTCGTCGATCGCGTCGGTCAGGTTCTGGGGCGCGCTCGCTGCGATGCCCGCCGACAGGAACAAGACGGTCAGGACCGCCAGCGTTTTCGTCACCAAGATACCTCCGTAACCTGAGTCGCGAGCTCGATCGGGACAGCACGCTAGGACCGCACGGGTCGGGCCTTGAGCTTGCCGCCCGCGGCATCGACGCTGAACCTTACCTTCTCACACCCGGTTCGGTCACGCATCTCGGCGGCCCGCTGCCTGAGGTAGTCGTGAAATCGATCGATGTCGACACTCGTGGATCGGTCCGCGTAGACGGCCTCGTACATGTCTCTGACGTCGTCCACGCGGCTGTCGCTGCCCAGGTCGAGCACGGCGCGCTGCGACTCCGCACTCGGATGGCTCGGCTGGTGAGCGGCTGTCGCATGGCGGAGTCGTCGTCGGAAGAGCTCGGTCTGGCTGTTGTATCGGCCCTCGAGGGCTCCGAGGCGGAACTGCTCGACGGCGGACAGCTGGGGCTGGCCGATCAGGTGGGTCAAGCGCTTGCGGATCTCGGCGCGGAGCTCCTCGGGCGGTATCGGCGTGTCACCGTTGAAGAATCGCTGGGACTCGATCCGGTATTGTCGGATGTCCTCTTCCAGGCGATCTATGATTGCTGAGTAGCTCACCGGATCCTCGGTTCGAACATGACGGAGACAGAGCCAACGGACGGACGCCGTCACCTCCCCGCGGTGTCGGCGGCCCTCGAACAGCCGCGTCTGCGGGAACTGTCGGAATTATACGGAAGGCAGGCGGTCACGATCTGTGTCCGCGACACGTTGGCGGGGATGCGCCAGCGAGCGGGCGCCGGCGATCTCGATGGCGGGCCGGGAGAGATTCTCGACCGCCTCGTCGAGACGGTCGCTGCGACCCTGGAAGGCCGCCTCGGAACCGAGATGCGGCGGGTGTTGAACGCCACGGGCATTTTCCTGCACACGAATCTCGGCCGGGCACCCATGCCGCGGAGCGTCTCCGCGGTCCTGCCCCGGTGGCTCGACGCCTACTGCGACCTCGAGGTCGAGCGGGGAACGGGCCGGCGCGGTGACCGCAACCGGCGAGCGGCCCGGCTCCTCGAGACCCTGACCGGCGCCGAGGCCGCGCTGGTGACGAACAACAACGCGGCGGCCCTCGTGCTCGCCCTGGCGACGCATGCGAAGGGCCGGGAGGTTCTGGTCTCGCGCGGCGAGCTGGTCGAGATCGGCGGGTCCTTCCGCATTCCGGACATCCTGGAGGCCTCGGGGGCCACCCTGGTCGAGGTGGGGAGCACCAACCGGACCAGAATCGAAGACTATCGCCGGGCCGTCTCGGAAGGTACGGCGATGCTGCTCAGGGTCCATCCGAGCAACTACCGGATCAGCGGGTTCACCGAGTCGGTCGGCGTCGAGGAGCTGGTCGCACTCGCGGCGGAGACCGGAGTGCCTCTGATGGTCGACGAGGGCAGCGGTCTGCTGCGGCCTCACGATGCACCTCAGCTACGCGATCACGAGAGCCTGAGCGAGCTGCTGGAGAAGGGCTGTGACCTCGTCTGCGGGAGTGGCGACAAGGTTCTGGGAGGGCCTCAAGCGGGCCTTCTGCTCGGACGCGCCGCAGCCTTGGGTGCCTGTCACGGTCATCCCCTCTACCGGGCCATGCGGCCCGACCGGGCCTGCTTCGCGGCACTCGAGGCGGTGCTGAGGCTCCATCTCGCCGGTGACGCGCTACCGATGGATCGGCTCTGGGCCGAGCCGGAGGCGCATCGCCGCAGGCTGGACACAGTGCTCGATCGGGTCGGCGGCAGGATCGTCGAGGTCGCGGCATTCATCGGGGGTGGTGCCGCACCCGAGGCTCCGATCGACGGCCTCGCCGTTGCCCTGCCGGGCGCCCAGGAGCTCCTCGCGAGGCTTCGGGCCGGGGAGCCGCCCATTATCGGGTACATCCGCGAGGACGAGGTCGTCGTCGACCTTCGTACGGTGGATCCGGAGGACGACGCGGCTCTGATCGTGGGGCTCGAGCGGGCCCTGGCCGGAGGGCCTTCCAAATGAGCGGCGCGCACATCCTGCTGGTAGAGGACCGCGACAGCCTGCGGCGCATGCTCGCGCGGGCGCTTGAGAGCAATGGGCACGAGGTCACTGAGGCGGTCGACGGCCTCGACGGGATCGCTCGACTGGAGCGGCAGGCCTTCGATCTGGTGGTGACCGACCTGAAGCTCCCGGGTGCCGGCGGACTCGAGGTCCTTCGAGCGGCACGAGAGCGTCGCCCGCCCACGCCGGTCGTTGTCATGACGGCCTACGGAACGGTCGGCACGGCGGTCGACGCGATGAAGTCGGGGGCTGTCGACTTCCTCGAGAAGCCGGTCGAGATCGAGGACCTCTTCGAGGTCGTTGGGTCGGTGGTCGGTCCACCTTCGGACGCGGCGGGCTACCGTTTCCCGGATGGCGCCGAGATCGTCGGCAGCCATCCTCGGCTGCGCGCCGCCCTACGCCTCGCCGGGCGTGTGGCGCCGACCGACAGCACCGTGCTGATCACCGGTGAGAGCGGCACCGGCAAGGAGCTCTTCGCCCGCGTCATCCACGCGGAGTCGGGGCGTGCCGGTGGACCGTTCGTCGCCGTCAACTGCGCGGCGATCCCCGAGACCCTGCTCGAGAACGAGCTCTTCGGCCACGAGAAGGGTGCCTTCACCGGCGCCTCGCGGCGTGAGATGGGGCGCTTCGAGAAAGCCTCCGGAGGCACGCTGCTTTTGGACGAGATCGGCGAGCTGGCTCTCGGCGTCCAGAGCAAGGTCCTGCGGGCGCTCGAGGAGCGGACCTTCGAGCGCATCGGCGGCTCGCGATCGATCCAGGCCGACGTGCGACTGGTGGCATCGACGAACCGGAACCTGGAAGAGATGGTCGCCGCCGGCGACTTCCGGGCCGACCTCTACTACCGGCTCAACATCTTCCCGATTCCCCTCCCGTCGCTGGAGGAGAGGCGGTCCGACATTCCCGCCCTGGCCCGATACCTGGCGGTTCGCGCGGCACGCCGGAGCGGCGTCGAGGTGCCCCGTCTCGAGCCGGCGGCTCTCGACTGTCTCTCGGACAGCTCCTGGCCGGGCAACATTCGTCAGCTGGCCAACGTGCTCGAGCGTGCCGTGATCCTGGCCGAGGGACCGGCCGTGAGCGAGGCCGACATCCTCGCGGTGCTCGACCCGCTGGCCGGAGATGCGGAGGAGAACCGCATCCTGGCAGCCCTCGAAGCCGCTGACGGTGACAAGAAACGGGCGGCGCGGGAACTGGGAATCAGCTACAGGACCCTGTTGCGGCGCCTCGATCGCTTCGACCGGTAGCCCGCTACGGAGCCTGATGAACGATGCAGGCTAGCCGGCGTCCGGCTCTTCCCCCAAGGTGGTCTCACCGAGGACCGGTGCCTCGGAAGCCGGGCGTGTCTTCAGGGCCTGCTGTGTAATGTCGAAATCGATCGCGGTGAAATCGACGACTCCCGGGAAGTTCGCCACCAGGTCGGTCTGCTGCCCCGGTGCCAGCCCGCTCGACGCGAGCTGTCCCTCGTTGTTGGCGATCAGTCTCCCCTCCTCGTCGTAGAGCGCGACGTTGACCACGATGGAGACAGCGACGTCCTGGCCCTGGTTGGTGATCGTTGCCCGAACCGCGAGGCCGTCGCCGGAGGGCGCATCGGTCCGGTCCCAGGCCACCACGTCGATGAGGGGGATCGCCTCCTCGGCCGCGCCGGTGGTCTCTGCGGAGTCTGCGGCGTCGGCCTGGGCGGTGGCGGCGAAGTACTCGGCGTCGTCGACATGATCGACGTCCGCGTCGGTGAGCTTGAAGACCGAGGGGCGCGACGCCGGGTCGGGTGTCGCCGCTGCGCTGGGCGGCCGCTTCATCTCCGCGGTGAGCGAGCGGCTCGCCTCGAGATCGACCTCCGAGAGCCGCAGCGACATCAGGGTGCCCTCAGCGTTGGTGAAGACGACCATCTTGCCTTTCTCCGCCCACGGTCCGTCGGTCTCGATTCGCGCCCCGTCGACAGTCACGATCCAGTCGGCTGAGAGAGGGCCGGCGACGATGGTCAGCAGGGCCAGCGTCAGCACGGCGGCGTTCGCCCACGAGCGAGCCGGCTCGTTTCGGAGGGTCGTCGTTGTAGCCATGGCTAGAACTCCTTCCAGTTCTTCTCGACGATACAGATCGGAATCGGAGCGATCAGATGGATTCCGGTGTCAGAGCTCAGTGTCTTCACATCGAGGCGGTAGTTGGCGAACTTGCAGTTCGACGGGAAGAGCTTCTTGAGCTCCTCCATGACGGCGATCTGATCCGCGGTGAGGTCGTCCGCGTTCTCGCCGGGAACTTCGCTCTCGGGGTTCTTGGTCGCCGACGGCTCGATGTACGGCTCGGTGACGAAGTCGGCGATGGTAAAGGCGCGGACCCTCTGGGCCTCGTCGAAGAGCAGACCGTTACCGTTGGTCGTGGTGATGCCGAAGATGCGGCTCTTGCCTGTCCGCGAGCAGGTGAGCTCCTCGAAGTTGACCTCGACGTCTGGGTCGAAGACGGTGAAGACCGTGACGCCCGAGACAGCGAAGGGATTGGTGATCAGGCGCTCCTGGGTTCGCAGCACCATGAAGTAGCCCTTGGTCGTCAGGGTGGGATCGGTCAGGAGGTTGAGCTCCGTCTCGTCGTCGATCTCGGTGTCGATACCGACCAGGTCGTCCTCCGTGTACCAGGTGGTGAAGTCGCCCAGCGGGATGTCGTCACGGAAGACGTAGAAGGCGCCTCGCGAGCCGTCGTTGGTCCACAGGTCCTCGCGATCGCCGGTGCCGAAAGCCACCACGTGGTAACCCAGGGCGGCCGAAAAGATCACCGAGGGACGGTAGTAGACGGCTCGCGACACCGGACCGGAAGTGGTGGCGTTGGGTTGGGCCTTGAAGACCAGATGCGGCCGGAAGAGAGGATCGATGATACGGCTCTTGGTTACCTGGGTTCCGGAGATCTTGACGAAGTCGATGTCGTCATCCAGGGTGGGGATCTCGCCGTTCGGGCCGATCAGGTCGACCCTGTAGATGAAACCCTTGAGCGTGGCCGCGTAGATACGGTCGAGATAGCCGTCGTTGTTGGAGTCGACCGCCGCGACCTCGGCTGCGACCGCACCTCCCGAGCTCAGATCGCCATCGAGGAGCTGACGCTTGTAGATCGAGTCACCGGTCTCGATGTCGACGATGAAGAGCCAGTTGCCCGTCGCGTTCGTCTTGTCGAGACCGCCGCCGAAGGTGGCGACGAATCGATCCTCGATGTCGTTGTCGGGATCGGTCGGATCGCAGTTGACGCCGTTGCAGACCTTGATGAGACCCACATTCGGCACCGACCAGGTCGCCACCATGTCGTCCAAGCCGTCGAGATCCTTGTCGAGCGCGGCCTCGCGCAGCGGGTTCGCCAGCATCACGGAGTCGGTGAACTCCCAGAGCTGCGCGGGATAGGGGAGCGGGCCACAGCCAGTACCACCGTCCATGCAGGAGGGAACGTAGCCGGTGATCCCGGTCGGCTCGCCGTTGCTGTCGTACTCATCGGGCTGTGTGACGTCGAGAGCAAGGACGCTCTCGCCGCCGCGCCGCAGGCCGCCCATGACGACGGTCCGCCACTCCCTTTCGTCCACGTCCGGGAAGGTGGCGCTGTCGTTGAGCGGATCGATGAAGACGTCGTGACCGACCAGCGGGCCGTCGACGGTCCAGGTGCGATTCAGGCCCTCGCCGTACATCTGCCAGACCGTGTCCATAACGCCGCGGGGCGTGAACGCGAAGACCTCCTTGCCGGAGCCGCGATCGAACTCATCGGCGAAGGGGCCGGTGGTGCGGAAGATGCCGGCGTCGATGGCGTGGAGCTCGCCGTCGTTGGAGCCGACCATCAGAACCTTGCGGCGGAGCCGGTGCTTGCGGAAGAAGCAGCGATAGCTCGGATTGCCGTCCTCGCAGGCCGTACCGTCGTCCTGGAGATTGAGGGAGAAGAAGCGGGTGTTCGAGGGAGCGCCGACGATCAGGGGATCGGAATGGAAGATGTCGCCGAGGATGTAGGTCTCGTCGTCTTCGGTTGCCGCGGTCTCGTTGTCGTCGACCTTCATCGCCATCATCTCCGTAATAGCGGCATTGGCGAGCGCTTCCTTGGCGAGCTCGGTACCCTGGTCGAGCGAACCGTTCACCGTCGTTTGGGGAATCAGGCCCAAGCCGCGCCATAGGTCGTAGCGCTCGGCGGTGGAGTTCGACGGATTTGTCGGCGCCAGGTAGCGGCGACCGGAGGGCCATTGCCCTGGCGGCGCCAGCCGTGAGTAGAAGACGCGTCGCTGGGTCGGCTGGTTCCCGAACTGCAGGTTGATGTTCGCGTTGACCTGCGCCTTCATCTCCTCGCGGCTGCTCCAGAGGAAGCACTCGGACTCGGGGCCGACCCCCGGTCCCGAGCCGCAAGGGATGTTCGTGTTCGGCCGTCCGTCGACGTCGAGTGGCACCGGCTTCAGGAAACCCTGGATTTCGCCCGGCCAGACGGTTTCGCTGTTGAGCGGCTTGAAGTTGGACACGAAGATCTTGTCGGCCTCTTCGGCCTGAACGGTTGGTACGACGGCCGAGGCGAACGCCTTGGTCTCCTCGAGGATCGCACCGACGAACCGCTCGAGCGCTGCGACGAGCTGTGCCCTGTCGGCGGCCTCGACGTAGATTCCGCCGGTGTTGTTCGCCAGCACCTTCAACTTGTTGTTGGGCGGGCCGATGTTGATGATCCAGGCCTCGATGCCGTTGCGCTTGAGATTCGCGGATCCTGCCGCAGGATCGTTGGCCTTGCAGTTGTTCTCACCGTCGGTGATCACCAGGATCCGCGGCCTGCGACAACCCCACTCGAGGTCGTACTGCGGTGCCAGCCAGTCGAAGCCCCGGCCGAACGGCTGGAACTGCTGCTTGCACTTGTTGCCCCCCTCGTCGTTGCCGAGGAACAGGCAACGATAGTCGGTCAGGACCTCGGCCAGCCCGCTGCCGCCGTACGGCACCAGCGGAATCTGCTCCCGGTTCTTCAACTCGAGGAATCCATTGGCGTTGGGGACGTCCTTGAAGTAGGACGCGACACCGAAGTCGAGCTCCGAGAGCGGCTTGCCGTCGGCGTAGTTGGGCGCCATGCGCCGCATGAGCTGCTCGCGATGGGTGTCCTGCCAGTGGTAGGGCAGCTGGTCGCCACGGTCGATCGTCCGGACCTCGGGCGTCGGATAGATGGGATTGGTCTCGAGCAGCGTCGCGCGCTTCAGCGTGTCGCAGACACCGCTCGACGGGTCGCAGTAGAAGGGGTCGTCGTTGGGGAAGCCGGTCACCGGGTTCCACCTTGCGGGGCCGTTGCCGTCGTAGTTGCCCTCCCAGCCGGCGCCGGTGTGCGGATGGGGATCGGCGCCACACTGCGCGATCGCGGTGCCGTCCTGGTAGTGCCAGACGCCGCCGTCGAACTCTTCGAGATTCTGCTTGATGCCGAACTCCACGTCGTCGATGATGTCGTTGATGAAGAACTCCCGTATGAGGGTGAAGCTGATGACCGAGTTCTCCGTCTTGGCGACGTCGGTGCAGGCGCTGTTCCACTCCTTGAGAGTGAAGTTGACCAGGAGCGGGCTCTCCTTGAGCAGGAAGTTGCTCGGTGAGCTGGAGTGCTTTCCGACGACCAGCTCGTAGGTCGTTCCGTTCTCCTGCAGCCAGAGAGTGGTCGGCGCTAGGTCATCGAGATAGCCGTCGCCGTCGTTGTCGATCGGCTGGAGCTTCGGGAAGCGGTTGACCGCGCTTCGCTGGGCGGAGAAGGCCACCGGATCGGCGCAGGAGCCGAGCTGGCCCACTGTCGGAATCGGCAGGGCGGTACCTGGGGAGGCGTCGGTCGGCAGGTGGGTGCCGAATGTCAGGTTCTCGTTGACTACCGGGTACTCGCTGTTGCCGATCGTCACGCTGCCGCTTCCCGTCGCGGTGTACATCCAGTGCTTGCCGCGCATCCGCAGGGCGTTCTGGTTGTAGCCCATGAAGCCGAAGTGAATGAAGTCGCCGTTCTGTCTGAAGGCTCTCTCGAATACCTCGGCGACCGCCGACTTGGCGGTGTGGAAGGTCGACAACGGGTCGTCGCCTCCGGTCTCGAGCCACACCGGCGGGGCGTTCTTGTTGGGTCGCAGATCGTTCGACATGTTCATCGAGCTCGAGGTGTCGAAGATCACGTAGACGTAGGGCTTTCCGGTCTGGACGCGGAAGAGGAAGGTGTCATCGCTCTCGGCGCCGAAGGGCTTGACGAGCGCCAATACGAGCGCCATGAGGATGGCAAGGCGCGGGGCGAGGTGCTTCCTGGAGTGATTTGTGAGTAGAGACATTTCTCGCTCCTCGATTAGAACTTGAGCTTCGCCAGGGCCGCCGGATCGTCGATCGGCAGGTAGGCCTGTGGCGGGTCCTTCCAGGGCTGGAAGTCGATCATCGCGGAGATCGACTTGAAGGCCGTCTGGGTGTCGTTGGGACCGCCCAGTCGTGAGGCGTTCACCGTCACGGCGTGCCCGATCTTGCGATAGGCGCGCTCGCTGTAGGTCCCGGCGTTGTTGATCTCACACAGATTGCAGGGCGAGTCGAGAATGGGAACGAGCGGGGTGATCTCGATGCTGTTTCTGAAGTTGAGCAGCGCGCTGGTCTCGGGCTCCTCGAGCACGACGGTGCGTCCTGAGAAATCGTTGGTGACCAGGGCTCTCGCGGTCGTCACGGCGATTCCGGAGTCGGCGGCGTAGAAGACCCGCTGAAGGATGCGCTCGTTGACGCCGATCTGCATCTCGCTCTGGGTGACCAGGGTCAGTGAGAGAGCGAGGATCGTCAGCACCACGAGAGCGAGCAGGGTGACGACGTAGGCACTGCCCCGCTGGCGGTGACTCTTCGGCGGGATCCCGTTCGAGATCATGAGATGTTCCTCGTGTCGACGACGGTCTGCATCCAGCGGCGCCGGAAGGCTCGCTGGTCCGTCGTGTTGAGCTCGTTGCCGGGCGCTGTCGAGTAGTCCCGGTCCTCGACCGTGGTCAGCAGCTCGGCCTCGAAACCGCGCTCCTGGCGGTCGGTACGCACCAGGGTGTTGACGCGGACATAGAACAGCTTCGATGGGTCGCCGGTTGCCGTGGTGATCCACTGGGTCTCGGTTGAGTCGTCGTCGGAGCTGTTGAACAGCCAGTCGTCGTCCCCGTCCGGGGGCTCGTTCTCGACCAGGACCCCATCGCCCTGGATGTCGATGCCGAGCGCCACCTGGAGGTCGAGGATGTTGTCGGCGACATCGAGGCCGAGATTGGTCTCTTCTTCCTTGTGCGCGATCTCGGTGCCCGGGTAGAGCCGCGCTCGCGACAGGTGAGGGCTGAGACGACTGTCGTCGTCGCCCGGGATCTCGTGGTCCTCGCGGACGAAGTAGCGGTACTCCTCGAGAATGCCGGCGAAGGCGGCGGTCGCCATGTTGCTCGGATAGCTGCCGCCGGCCGAGATCAGGCCGTACTCGGCCGTGCGCTGGCCACCCGTGATGTTGAAAGCGATGCTGACCTGCGTGACCTCGCCGGCCACCTCGGTGTAGGTCGAGGCGCTGTCGAGCTCGACTACCGCGTAGACCGCGTCGTCGATCGGGCTCACCACCAGAAGCGCTTCGGGGTGCTCGTCGGTATCGTCGATGGCGTCGGCGAGCGGTCGGAGGTCCTGTGGAATCCCGGTCGGCGTCTTCTGGCTGATGATCAGGGTGCCGCTGGTCGGCGGGCTACCGGTCACCGAGTAGGCACTCGCCGGCTCGAACTGGTAGAGCGGCGTGGTGAAGACACCGCGGATGGTGAGCACGTCGGTGCCCTCGACGACTACGGGCGAATCGGTATTGCCGATGGCGATGTGCTCATCGGCGTCGACGTCGTTGCGTACCGCGACGGCGAGCATGTCGTGCTTGTCCTCGGCTGGCGTTCCGATGGTGGTCTGCAGCAGCGGCCCGCGGCCGGTCATACGCACGTTGCGCAAGATGTCGTACTGCGCGACGCGAAGAGACTGCTGCATGTTGGCGAGATGGGTCTGGCCGCGGGCCAGACGGCTGTTGGCGTCGAACAGCGCCAGAACGCCGCCGAGCACCATGACGATCACCAGAAGGGTCAGCGTGACCTCGAAGAGGGTGAAGCCGGCGCCCGCCTGCGCCGCGTGCCGCTGAGAGGCGCGATGGGCAGTCAGGCTCTGGACGGCAGGTCGGTTCGATCTCATTTCCGTACTCGTCTCCCTGGTTCCACTATTCGGCGACCTCATTGGGACTTGAGCATGCGGACCGTCACCCGGCGGCTCGGACCGAGCGGTCCCCCGGTTCGCGTGCCGACGACCGCGACCTCTATCTCTTTGAGGTGGATCTGGCCGGGGTCGGCGTCGAAGTCGAGGGCCTCGGCCGGATCGATGATCTCGTCGTCGAGGGCGAGGACGCTGTACTGACGCACGGTTGCCGTGCGCGTCCACAGGGCGGGGTCGCCGGAGGGCTCCACCCCCGCCTTCCACTCCTTGTCGGCCAGCGAGTAGTACTCCTCGGCGACCAGCTCGTTACCGGCGACCAGCGTCAGCCGGACGTTGTCCCAGGGGAGCTGGAAGAGCTCCTCGGTCATCGTCCGAGCGCCGTTGCTGCTTGCGCTCGAGTCGGCGCCGGCCAGGTTGTTGACCATCGCCTGGGTGAACATCGGCAGCACGCCGGCGGCGATGATCAGCAGCAGGGCCGCGGCGATGGTCGCCTCGATCAGGGAGAGGCCTCGCTCTCTACGTGCACGCGTCAGTACCACTTCCATGGCTTTTCCTCACGTGGCTCGAGCCACTTGCTGGTGATCGGATCCCACTTCTGGATCGACGTCTTGCCCGTGGCCCGCGGTCCGAGCTCGAGCTGCAGGTAGTTGTCGCGCCGGTCTCCGAAGCGCACCGACCCCGCCAGGTCGATCGACCCGTCGGTGAAGAAGGTCACATAGCCACCGTCGGCGTCGATGTTGATGTCCTCGATGGCCGGTATCGAACCGGGTCCATCGAAATCGAGAGTGCCCGGCAGGCCCACCGCCATCATCTCGGCCTCGGTCGGATCCTGGACGCCGTCCCCGTTCTCATCGAGCCAGGAGACGATCAGGCGTCGGGTGGTGTCGAAGCGCACCACGACAGGAACACTCTGTGTGATGGCCTCGAGACGGGCTCGCTGGCACATGATGGCGCACTCGCGCGCCGCTCCCTCGAGCCGGCTGCGGTGGACCATCTGTTGCAGGGCCGGGAGGCCGATGACGAGGAGCGAAGCGGAGAACAAGAGGACGAGGAGCATCTCGAGCAGCGTGAAGCCGCTCCCTGCTCTTTGCCCGGCAACGCGTCTTTGCGATGACATCGTGATCTCCTTCAGAGCAAGCTCCGTTCCAGGCGCTCGCACCTAGTGCGATTGGCGTGTAAGTGCTTTTCGTTCGCTCAGGTTAGCGAGTTCAGGGAGGCGGGGCGCTGGCGTTCGTCACAGAGGCGAACTGTTACGTTTCGTATCAGATGTGACAACGACCCAGAGGTCTGCGAGACCGTTCGGGATGTCCGCCGACAGAGCCGCTCTCGAGCGGCGCTTTCGTGTCTCGCGAACCCTGACGGACTCCTGACGAATTCCTGACGGGGCACCTGTAGGGTGCGATCAACATTTGATGGGCCCCGAAAGGGCGAGGCGGGTCATCGACCGGCCGAGCAAAGCCGCGACTCGAGTCGACATCGAGGCGAGCGGTTGCCGAAGGGCATCCAGGGACGGGAGCTCCCGCTCCCACGACTTCCAGGAGGTGTGCTTTATGCGCCGAGTAGTCTTCGCCCTTCTCGTCCTCGGTCTGGTCACCGCATCAGCGAGTGTTGCCCAGACCTGCAACGAAGAGATCACCGTCGGCCAGTTCGATGTCGAGTTCGAAGGTGTCTTCTTCGACGGAACCAACAGTCAGTTCTCGTACTGCGTCACCAACAACGGTGGAGCCGCGCTCAGTCACTGGGTGCTGGCTCTGGAGCTCGGGTGCATCGACCCGGAGGATCTGGTCGACTGCGGTCCGGATCCCTGCTTCTACCAGGTGAACGATCCGACGACCGGCATCACCGGTATCAAGTGGGACGACACCAGCGTCGACCCCGGTGAGACCGAGTGCTTCGACTTCACCCTGGTCGGCGATTGGACGGACTCGATCGACAACGTGCAGATCGGCCTGAAGGCCGGGAACAACACGTTGTTCGGCGACATCTGTGGCCCGGTCTGCAACAACTGCGTGACGAACATCGAGATCATCCAGCGCAACGGACAGATCGGCATGGGTGTGCTGCTCCAGCACAACCGCCCGCAGACGGTCGTTCGGGCGATCCAGTACGGGATCATGGATTCGCAGGGCAATATCGTCCATCGCTGGGAGGTCGGACCGATCACCTTCAAGTACCTGTCCACCTACCGCTTCATCGGCCGCATTCCGGGTCTCGGCTCGCTCCCGGCCGGCAGTTACCTGCTGGTCATGCGCCTCAGCGGCATGAGTGGTTGGCACTGGCAGACGAGGCCCTTCTTCATCGACTAGGGCCGACTCCGTCCGCGCAGACTCCTGGATCCGGGGGCGCACCTTTAGGTGGGCTCCCGGATTCCCGTGTCTGAAGACCGGGTTCCCCAGTCTGGCGACCCAATCTGGCGGGCGCGGCCTGTGGCTGCCCCGTTGAGGAGGAAGCAGGAATTGCGGGCCGGGGTCCAGAACTCGGATCTCGAACTCGGACCCTGGACTCGAAGCCCGAGCCCGTGCGGGAGGTCACTCGTCGGGCTGCGGACCGACGACCATCGGGAGGTTCAAGGCGATGCGTGCCCCTCCCGAGTCCCTGTTCTCGATCGTCAGCTCGCCGCCGTGGAGCTCGGCAATGCGGTGGGCCAGGGTCAGTCCCAGCCCGACGCCGTCGGGTCGGCCGCTGACGAAGGGTTGGAAGATCGAGTCGATGAGGTCGTCCGGGAGGCCGGGCCCGCTGTCCTCGATGACGACGCTCGCCGTGTCGGCGACGGCCTCCAGACGCACGACGACGGGCTCGGTGCGATCGCTGGCCGCCTGGGCCTCGCAGGCGTTCTGCAGCAGATTCCTCAGCGCTCGACCGAGGAGCTGCTCGTCACCGGTGAGCTCGACCGCTCCGTCCGGCGTCGTCAACTCGATGCGGGTCGCCGCGAGCGCCGGGTCGGCGACGCTTCGCCGGACGATCTTCGTGAGGTCGACGACGCTTCCCCTGAGGCTGCCGGGTCTGGCGAAGGAGAGGAAGTCTCCCACCACGCGCTCGAGGTGGGCGCTCTCCTGGCGCATCTCTCCGAGGTAGTCGCGCACCGATTCACCCTCGGGGTCCTGCTCGATCAGCGCCAGATATCCCTTCAGCGTGCCCAGTCCGTTGCGCATCTCGTGGGCCACGCCGGCGGCGACCTCGCCGATCTGGCGCAGGCTGCGCGAGATCTCGGCGCTGCGCTGGCGTGCCTTGACCTCGGTGAGGTCGACGAACAGGACGATGAAGCCGCGCAGGACGCCGTCGTCGCGTCGTAGGGGGTGAACCCCGACGCCGAGGATGCTGCGCTCCTCGCCGGCCCCGATCTCGCACTCGCGCCGCTGTATGGACGAGCCGCCACGAACCACCTGGGCGACCACCGCGGTGAAGGCCTTCTCTTCCGGGATCAGCTCCTCCAGAGGCATGCCCAGTACCGTCTCCGGCAGTCGTAGCAGCTGGCGACCCAGCTTGTTGATCGAGAGGACATCCCCGGCCGGGCCGAGCAGCATGAAGCCGCTCGACAGGCTGGGTGCCAGGGTCTGGCGAAGAACGTCGATCTCGTCGGTTCGGGCCTCCCCCCTTCCGGCGAGAGCGTCGAGAGCGCGGTCGAAGGTCTTGATCAGGAAGCGGGACTCGTCGAGGTCGCCTCCCTGTGTGGGCTCGACGCGCTTCGCGCTCTCGAGCAGCGACTCGAAGGGTGCCAGGAGGCGACGGAGAAAGAGAAGCACCAGGATGGTGAGCCCAGCGAGAGCCGCGGCGTTGAGCATCAGCAATCGACGCGACTCCGTCTGGCGGGCGACGAGCCGATCGGCCGGTAGCTCGAGCTGGAGCTGGTAGGGGCGCCCCTGGTGCTCGAAGGGCGCCACCGCGATCACGCGCCCGCCTCCGAGTGTCGACGGCCCGAAGCCGACAGCCCGGAGCGGTCGCTCGGAATCGATGAGCTCGGTCAGGTCGAGCTCCGTCGGCTCGCCGAAGCCGCTCGACCGGGAGCCCTCGCCTCGTACGACCGAGGCGGCAACCGCGGTCGGCACGAGGTCCCGGATGCGCTCCGGAGCTGGCTGGGTCTCTGCCGAGAGGCGGGCCGCGGCGGTGGAAGCCCACTCGGTGGCGCCGGCGACGAGCTCGGTCTCGATGTCGCGCAGCGCGTTCCTGTAGGCGAGGAGATTGAAAGAGGCGATGACGATGAGGAGGAAGAGGGCGGTCGATACGAAGAAGACCACCTCGGTCCGCAACCCGAGCCGTCCGCCGGAGCGGCTCACAGCAGGCCCAGGTACCAGTCGAACAGCGCGTCGCCGGCAAACATCGAGACCAGCCCTCCGATCGCCAGGAAGAAGCCGAACGGCAGCTTGGACTTGAGGGTGAGGCCCCGCGCCACCATCAGCGCCAGGCCGGCGACGGCTCCCGTCAGGCTAGCGAACAGGAGGGTCGCGGCAACGCCCTTCCAGCCCAGGAAGGCACCGATCATCGCCAGCATGTTGACGTCACCGAGCCCCATGCTCTCTTCGTCGCGCAGCCAGAACCAGACGTTGATCAGCAGGATGAGCGCACCGGCGCCGCAGAGAGCGCCGATGACGGCGTCGAGAAGCGTCGCGCCTGGCAGCCAGGGCTGCAGGGCGAGTCCGACCGCGATGCCCGGCAGGGTCAGCCGGTCCGGAAGCAGGAAGTGCTCGAGGTCGATCGCCGCCAGGACCACCATCAAGCAGCAGAAGACGGTCGCCGCCAGGGCCTGTGTCGAGAACCCGAACCGGGCCACGCAGGCGGCGAAGAGCGAGCCGGTGAGGGCCTCGATCAGAGGGTAGCGCGCCGAGATCGCCGTCTTGCAGTGGCGACACTTGCCGCCGAGGGCCAACCAGCTCACCACCGGGATGTTGTCGAGCGCCCGTATAGGCTCGCCGCAGGCCGGACAGCGCGATCGTGGACGGATGGTCGATTCCTTCCTCGGCAGGCGATAGATGATGACGTTCATGAAGCTGCCAACCACCAGGCCGACCAGGCCGGCGTAGGTCGCCTGGATCCAGAAGGGAAGCTGGTAGAGGCTCATCACCGGGTCACCGGTTCGTGGGGGAGCCCACCGGGCGGGAGGCGCAGGCCTCGATCAGGTCCACCATGGTCGTGACGCCGCGCTCGAAGACGGTTTCGGCAAGGCGCTCGTCGGTTCCGTGGACGCCCTGGGCGTCCTCGGCGCCGATCGGGAAGGGAGAAAGGCCGTAGGCGGGGATGCCGCGCCTGCGGAAGTGGCGCGCATCGGTGACGCCGGCGATGAAGGTCGGCACCACCGCGGCGTCCCGGCCGAGCGTTGCCTCCAGGCACCGGTAGGTCGGATCCGTCGTCGGTGACGGGTCCGAGGCCGGCTCGTCGAGGATCACCCGCACCCTCGCCTGGTTACCGAGGGTGGCCCGGATCCTCGACAGCAGCTCGGCGGTGTCGGTGTCGGGGAGGGCGCGCACGTCGACCAGCGCGCGTGCCCGGCCGGGGATCGCGTTGACCTGTCGCCCGCTCTCGAGCAGGGTGATCTGCGCCGTATCGAGAAAGAGGTTGTGCTGTCCCGGAGGCAGAATCCGCTCGACCCGACCGCTGTCGATGGCCGACTCGACCTTGCCGATCCAGCTCGGCGTGCCGGCTGGCTCGAGCGCGTCGAGAGCGTCAAAGAACATCCGCGCCTCGCCGGTGACGCGGTACTTGCGGGGCATCTCGAGCAGCGCCGAGAGCGCGCGCACCAGTTTGTTGGGCGCTGTGTGGAGATCGAGCCTCGAGCCGTGGCCGGCCCGCCCCTCGGTGACGATCTCGAGCCAGAGAGGCCGCTTCTGCGCCACTTCGATACCCCACCATTGTGTCCGCCCGTCGAAGACGCGGTTGCCGCCGCCTTCGGTCAGCACCGCGCGAGCATCGGAGAACAGATCCGCGTGGCGCTCGAGGATCCACTCCGTCCCCTCGCTACCGCCGGTCTCCTCGTCGGCGACGGCCAGCAGCACGACATGATGGGCCAGCTCGGCTCCGGACCGTTTGAGCTCGATGAGCGCGGTCACGTGGGCGATGCCGAGGCTCTTGTCGTCGACCGCCCCGGCCCCCCAGATGAACCCGTCGAGCCGCTCTCCCGCGAAAGGGGGAACGCTCCAGCCTTCACCCGGCGGGACCACGTCCATGTGATGCAGAAGCACCAGTGAGCCCGAGGCTTCGGGACCACCGTCGAGACGGGCGTAGAGGCTGGTGCGCCCACCGGGACTGACGAGGAGCTTGGTAGGGATTCGCTCGCGGTGGAGGAGCTCGGCCAGAAACGCCGCCGCCGCCGCCTCGCCGCCCGGAGGGTTGGAGGTGTCAATGCGCAGATAGGCGCGCAGTAGACCGGCTGAGGTGTCGGCCGGCGACGAGTTCGCCGGCGATGGGGTCGCAGCGAGCAGGCCGATGGCAAGTGCGGTCGACAGTGCCGCGAGGCGAAGCTGGGAGCTCACGGTGGGGGAGTCTAGCAGCCGTCACCCACCCTCTCAGTGAGCGTAACCCGCTGATTGACAGCGAGTTGCACCTTCGCCGCGAACGGATCTACGGTGTCTGGGACGCCGCGATGACGCCAGCCGGATAGCGGATGAACAGCCCGTCCGCCCAGACGATGTCCTGGTCGTAGTCGGTCGACATGAAGGGACCCACCGTGTACGTGAGGCCCTCGAACTCGCCGTTGCGCCCGGCGCTGCGGATGGCGATGGCCTTGGCACCCAGCAGGGTGTTGGGGTTCGCGTAGTACTCGATGCCGTAGCCCCAGCCGTCCGAGCCGGGAAGCTCCTGGCAGTAGAAGAAGTCCTGGCTCAGGTAGAGGCTGTTTCTCAGCGACTCCACCGGGACCTGCTCGAGATCGTCGAGGCTATAGGTGCGCGCGGTGCTGCCGGCGGCTCCGGCGCTCACCTGATCGGTGAGCCAGGACATCCAGCAGGTGCCGATGTTCCGTAGGTCGCCCACGGTCCGCTTCTGCTTACCCTTGTTGAGCGCGTCGATCAGGGATGGAATGAGGATGCCGGCGATGATGCCGATGATGGCCACCACGATGAGGAGCTCTATCAGAGTGAACCCTTTGCGGCGTCGAAGGATGGACAATCTCATAGTCGCGCTCCTGTGGCGTAGAAAGAGCCTTCGTATCAGCT
Source organism: Candidatus Multivoradales bacterium (assembly GCA_965223875.1). Classification (GTDB taxonomy): domain Bacteria; phylum Acidobacteriota; class Thermoanaerobaculia; order Multivoradales; family JAHEKO01; genus CBDCXS01. The sequence goes on from OZ245024.1 coordinate 3,998,813, forward strand.
CGGAACAACAAGGGAGCAGGTTCTGTGCCAATCGAAAAGGCAGGTGTTCGTTGGGTTCCTGGGACCCGAGCGACAGGAAACGGCACTGCCGACTCACAATCGTTGCTGCCTTTGACGATAGCAACCGGACGCAAAAAAGAAGAGGCGTCGCGCTCTCACGCGACGCCTCGATACTGTAGAGATTGACAGGCGGTGATCAGGGAACGTTCGCCTGACCCTGCACGTACTGAGTACCCGCGGGGTAGCGGATGAAGAGGCCGTCCGCCCAGACGATGTCGTCATCGTAGCGCGTAGCGACGAAAGCGCCGATCGTGTAGACCGTGCTCTCGAAGGCACCGTGTCGACCCGGGCTGCGGATGTTCATCACGTTGGCGGCGAGCAGCTGAGAGTTCAGGCGATACTCCATCGGGTTGCCCCAACCGTCGACGGCCGGAACCTCCTGGCAGTAGAAGAACTGCTGGGTTTGATAGAGACTGGTGAGCAGTTCGGAGGCCGTGATCTGGGTGAGTCCAGTTGCGGCGATGTCGTAGGTGCGAGCCTTGGTGCCTGCGGCGCCGGCGCCGATCTGGTCGGTCAGCCAGGACATCCAGCAGGTTCCGGTGTTGCGCATGTCACCCATCGTCCTCTTCTGCTTGCCCTTCTGCAGCGAGTCGATCAGGTTGGGGATGAGGATCGCGGCGATGATGCCGATGATGGCTACCACGATCAGGAGCTCGATAAGGGTGAAACCCTTCTCACTCCGGCTGCGAGTCAGTTTGCTCATTCGTCGTCCTCCGTCTTGGATCAAAAGTGTTTTCCCTTATCGGGCTTGTTCTCCTGTTGAGCAGGAAGCGTGCCAAGCCAGAAACCCTTCTGATTGCTTGGTTTTTCGGAGTGTCTAGCGTGTCGAGCGACCCTCACCGGCACACCGGGTGGCAACAAGTGTCAGCTTGCGTCGAGTACGAGCCCGCGCACCGCATCGACGTAGGCGGCAACGCCCGATACGAAGCCGGGTAACGGGATGCGCTCGTTGATCTGATCGGCCCGGCTCGTGTCGGTGGTGAAGAACAGGAAGGGCGAGAAACCGTAGGAGTCGATTCCGGCCTGGCGGAAGAACCGCGCGTCGGTCAGGTTGTACGGCATGAAGTACCGGCCCACGGGAGCATTCTCGTAGGCGCTGGAGAGAGCCTTGGCCGCGGCGCGGAAGGCGGGGTGGTCGCCGGGGCTGCCGTGGGAAGCCCCCTCGGGCTCGCCGATCCGCCAGGCGATACCGTGCCGGACCCATTCGGGCAGCAGGCGCTCGACCGTCTTCTCGGCATCCGCTCCGGGAGGGATCAGCAGGTTGAGCTCGGCCTTCCAGCCACCCCCCCGGGCCCGGGCGATCGGCCAGGCCCCGATCGAGGCGCCCATCAGGTCGCGGGCGAAGCGGGGCAGTCGGTCGAGCCCGCGCCGGTTGGGGAGGAGGTCTCGCGGCGCTGACAGCTGGAGCCTGGTGAACCGCCTCGACCGGGTCGGTCCGTAGTCGGCGAAGAAGCCCTCGAGCTCCGGAGACAGTATCGGCTCGAGCTCGTTGGCGGGCCAGGACTCGAGATCCTGGTGCAGCGTCTCCAGCCGCTCCCGATCGGGGCTGCAGGCTACAGCTCGGACGAGCTGGAACTGGGAGGTCTCGATGCCGAAGTACTTGATGTCGTCCGGATTGAGCGCCTCGACGATGCCGCCTTCGGTGAAGACCGTCCACATTCGCTCCACCAGCTCAGGATGCTCGCGCAGCACCCACTGTGTCCCCAGGCGGCTGCTCGACTCCTCGTCGCTCGTGGCGAGGAGCATCAGGCTGCGCTTGCGGGGGACCTCACTTCGGGCGATGTCGAGGAACGCCGACAGCTGCGCCACGGCATAGCTCTTCATGTCGAAGACGCCTCGCCCGTGGAGCCAGGGCCCCTCGATCTCGGCCTCGAATGGAGGATGGAGCCACTGCTCGGCGTCCTCGGCGGGGTAGACGTCGATGTGATGGTGCAGGACGAGGGTCTCCGGACTCTCTCCCTCGAGGATCGCCCAGAGGTTGGCGCTGCCGTCGCCCAGGGGCTCCAGAGTGGCTTCGATACCCTCCTCCCGCAGCAGGTCGCGCAAGAACTCGGCGCCGAGGATCTCCTGCCCGGCGGTCGTCGGTATGCGTGCGTAGGCCTGAAGGAGCTGGACCTCGGGCTTCTCCGCCCAGTCGGTTTCGCCCCACTGAGCCCGGTACTCGATGGCCCTCGACAGGAGCGCCGTGAACAGCCCGAGCACCACGACGAGCGCGAGAAGGCCCCCGTAGAGCGCCGATCGGGCGGCCCGCCGACGCTTCACCTCGAGCGCGGATGGTGGCATCGCGACGGATAGTAGCAGCGCCCGGCACCCCCATTCGGTGACCCCCTCGGGATCGGCTCGCCGAATCATGGTGGTGCCCGCGGGCGACTGTCACCGATCATCTACGGCGTCTGGCCGCCTTGCTATTCTCCGTTCGTGCTCCTCCTCCTGCGCCACCCCGCGGCCTGGTGCGTCGCCCTGGGATCGCTCGCCGTCGCCGGCTACTTCGGGGCCGAGATCTACCTGCTCGACGGAGGTCTGGGCTTTCCGCTCGACGACAGTTGGATCCATCTCCAGTTCGCCCGTAACCTGGCCGCGGGCGAGGGGCTCTCCTACAACCCGGGCACTCTGGTGACCGGCTCGACGGCACCGCTGTGGACGGCACTGTTGTCGCTCGCCTTCGTGCTGCCGGGCTCGCCGCTGGTCTGGAGCAAGCTTCTCGGCATCGCGCTCTTCCTGTTGCTGATTCCTGCCACCTACCGCCTGGCCCGGGCCCTGTCGGTGGGGCGCGGGGTCTCCGCCGCGGCCGCGGCCCTCACGACCGCGACCAGCTGGCTGGTCTGGTCGGCCCTCTCCGGGATGGAGATTCCCCTCTTCGCTCTGCTATCGGTTGCGGGCATCGAGCGCCACCTGGCGGAGCGCCGCCGCGGCCCCGGGACTCCCTTCTCGGCGCTGCTGCTGGCACTGGCGATGCTGGCCCGGCCGGAGGGGCTGCTGCTTGTCCTCGCCGCCTTCGCCGACCGGGTCGTCGGGCTTTGGCCCCAGTTGTGGGGAAGCGAGTTGCGGCGAGCCGAGCGGAAGGCCGCGCTGGCGACACTCGCTCAGTGGCTCCTCATCGCCGCCATCGTGCTCGTGCCGACGATGATCTTCTACCGGGCCGTGGGTGACGGATTCCTTCCGACGACCTTCTCGGCGAAGTCTCCCGGTCTGCAGCGGCTGGTGCCGAGTCTGAGCTATCTCTGGGTGGTGGCCGGGATCTTCTTCCCGGTTCAGCCCTGGATGACTCTGCTGGCCCTGGCCGGCTGTCTGACGCTGGTCGCGGAGGGGCTGGGGGACAGGTCGCGGGCCGCCTTCCTGCCGGCGCTCTGGCTCGTCGGCCTGCCGCTGGCCTACAGCTTGATCAGCTATCTCGGTCCTGCGGTTCTGGTGGGCAACTTCGGACGCTACTACTTTCCCCTCGTCCCGATGCTGGTCGTCGCGGGCGCGGTGGCGATCGATCGGCTCGCCGCCGGGCTCCCCGGCGGAGGCCGGCCGTGGAGGCGCCTGATCGCGCCGCTTGCGGTCGCCGCGCTCCTTCTGCCGACTCTCCTCGACCTGGGCCGCGGCGCCGAGCGCTACACGCGCAGCGTTCTCAACGTGGAGGACAGCGACGTAGCGATGGCCCGCTGGCTGGAGACCCGACTGGCACCGGAAGCCGTGCTGGCGGTCAACGATATCGGAGCGCTGCGCTACCTGTTGCCGAACCAGGTCGTCGACCTGGCCGGGATCGGCAATCCGGAGATCGGAGAGCACTTCGCCGCCGCCGAGGCGCGGGGGCAACACTGGCGCGCCGGAATCGAGTCCTTCCTCGAAGACAAGCGGCCTGACTATCTGGTGGTCTTCCCATCCTGGTTCCCCGACCTGGTCGCCGACGAGTCGCGCTTCCGTCCGATCCATCGGATATCGATTCCGCACAACATCACCATGGGCGGCGACGAGCTGGCGGTCTATTCCACACCCTGGACGCGTCATCCGCTGAACGGACGCTGACGCGGCCGGTCTCCTTTGCGGCTGTTGTCCGCATCGACCACCGACGGCAGGCAGGGCCGCCGGCCGCTTCAGAACAGGCTCGGCTGGAGCGGCCGGTCTCCGTGCCGGCCGTTGTCCCCCTCGATCACCGATGGCCGGCAGAGACGCCGGCCGCTTCAGTCGAGGATGGAATCGGCCCCGTGGAGTCGGCATCGGTAGAATGCGCGCCATGGGAGTGCCGCAGTTCGATCTCGGCCGCGCTGCGGCTCGCATCAGACCTCGCCTCGAAGAGCGTTGGGCAGCGCTCGTCGACGACACTTCGTTCATCGGTGGATCCGAAGTGGCGCGGTTCGAGGAGTCCTTCGCCCGCCTCGCCGGGAGCGCCGGTTGCGTCGGGGTGGCCAACGGCACCGACGCGCTCGAGTTGGCGCTTCGTGGTCTCGGGATCGGTCGCGGCGACCGCGTCATCGTGCCCGCCTACACCTTCGTCGCCACCGGTACGGCCGTTCTGCTGGCGGGGGCCGAGCCGGTTCCGGTGGACGTCGATCCGGAAACCCTCAACATCGACCCGGCCGCCGTGGAGGCGGCGATCGACGAGTCGACCACGGCCGTGATCGGTGTCCATCTCTACGGCCGGCCCTTCGACGTCGATCCGATCGCCGCCCTCTGCCGGCGCCACGATCTGCGCCTGATCGAGGATGCCGCCCAGGCACACGGCGCTTCGTACGGCGGTCGCTCCGTGGGGAGTCTCTGCGACCTGGCCAGCTGGAGCTTCTATCCTTCCAAGAACCTCGGTGCCTTCGGCGACGGCGGCGCGATCACCGGCAACGACGCCGAACTGCTCGACCGGCTCCGCCAGCTCGCCAATCATGGTCGGGTGGATCACTTCACCCACGGCGACCTGGGCCGCAACAGCCGGCTCGACGCCCTCCAGGCGGCCGTGCTCAACTGCCGGCTGCCGCTGCTGGAGGAGGACAACACGCGCCGGCGGGCGATCGCCGCGACCTACCGCGAGCGACTGGCGTCGGTCGAGGGTCTCACCTTTCTGGCAGATCGGGACGCCGATGTGTGCTCGTATCACCAACTGACCGTTCTCCACCCGCGCCGAGACGCGGTCAGGCAGCATCTGGCCGACCGTGGCATCGGCACGACGGTCTTCTACCCGCTGCCGATCCATCGCCAGGAGGTGCTGGCGGCGTGGTCGCGCGACGTCGAGGCTCCAGTCGCGGAGCGCGCCGCCGAGACGGTTCTCTGCCTGCCGATGTTCCCGGAGCTGACCGACGCCGAGGTCGACGAGGTCTGCGCCGGCGTCCTCGCCTTCGGCTAGCTGGCGCCGAGCCAGGGGACGCTCGCCGGGTCGAGGCGCTGGACCTCCCAGATCGCGGCGACCAGCTCGTCCTTCTGTCCGGCCCGGTGCGGACTCCAGAACTCCCAGACGACCGTCCCGTCCGGGTCGATCTCGATCACCCGACCGCTCTCCGAGGCGGTGATGAGGGTGTTGCCGTTGCCGAGCCGCGCCACGGTACCGCCTTCGGGGGAGAAGATCGCCTCGCCGTCGTCCTCGCCGTAGGTCCAGAGGACCTCGCCGGTCCCGCGCTCGATCTCGACGACTCTGGTGCCGCCGCCGGGTCCTCCCTTGTTGTCGAACAGCAGAATCCGACCGCTCTCGAGAAGCACGGGCTCGTGCTGGCGTCGCCAGTCGCCGCGTCGGCCCCAGAGCACCTCGGCGCCGGACGGGTCGAGAACGCCGATGACGTCGACCTCGCGCAGCGACACGAGCAGACTTCCCGCGGGGAACGAGCTCCCCGGTGCCAGCCGGGTGACGGTGTTCGAGTGCAGGATGTCACCGCTCGACCCCATGGTCGCCAGCAGCTCGTTCCAGGGCGGCTCTCGGAAGGCGGCCAGGAGCGAGGCGGAGCCGATGCGCTCGCCTTCGGGAGTGAGCTCGACGATCGAGTCCTCGAGAACCGGGGCGTCCGGGTTGATCTCCGGGATGATCCGCCCCTGCTTTCCCAGCAGGAGGATGCGACCGTCCTCTTCGACGAAGAAGTCGTTGAAGCCGGCCAGGGGCCGGGCCCACAGCAAATTCGAGTCCCGGTCGATCTTGATCAGGCCGGTGCCGTGAAACAGCGCCAGCAGAGCGCCATCGGGCAGTAGCGCGACACGCCGGAAGAAGGCGCTCTCCTGAATCGTCTCCTGGTTCGGGAAGGCTTCACGAAAGCGCATCCGCCATCGATGGAGCACCCGACCTTCCATGTCCATCAGGATGGCCTCGGGCGCGTGGCCCGAACAGTAGAGGTTGAGCCCCGGATAGGCGCGGTCGGTGTCGTGGAGCATGACGCCCGACGCCTCGCCCGCTTCGACCTTGCCTTCTAGGTAGGGCAGTGACAGGACGCGGGCGAGACTCTCGCCCTCCTCGGTCGCCCGGTCGGAGGTCGCCAGGACCGGAGCACGGCTCCATCGACCCGGAGGATAGGCGTCCTCGGGGATGGCGAGCGGCTCGCCGCTCTCGCGCTCAGACCACCAGTAGACGACGCCCGCGATCGCGAGAACCAGTGCGAGCACCACGGCTGTCGACTTCGAGATCACGTCTTGAGGCTGTCGGAACCCTGGTTGCCGGTGGCCTGGCAGGTGTTCGGTCGATGGGGAAGGGGCCGGTGGCTGTCGGCGATCCTACGGAGGATAATAGCCGCGTCCCGGAGCGGGGAGTATGTCGATCGACACCGAAAGCATGCCGTCGGAGTCCGAACCCGAGTTGTCCATCGGTCGTCGGATGTCGGACATGGTCCGGCGCCTTGTGCTGCCGTTGGGTCTGGCGCTCGTCGTGTTGGTGGGGCTGATGATCTACGCCGACGCGCGCCTGGTGGTGGAGAAGGTGCGCCAGTTCGATACCTCCCTGATCGGGCCGGTGCTCGGGCTCTCGCTGGTCAACTACGGGCTGCGCTTCGTGCGCTGGAACCTCTATCTGAAGCGCCTCGAGCTGGGGCTGTCGCTCTGGCGCAGTCTGCTCGTGTTCCTGGTCGGCTTCGTCCTCACGATCACTCCCGGCAAGGTGGGGGAGCTCGGCAAGGCCTGGCTGGTGCGCGAGATGGGCGGTGGTCCGGCGAGGCGGGCGGTGGCGGCGGTTCTGGCGGAGCGGCTGACCGATCTGCTCGGCGTCTTCGTTCTGGCCTGTCTGGGCTCCTTCGCCTTTCCCGGGATGGCCCGTGTCGCCTGGATCGGACTGGCGGTGACCGCCGCCGGTACCGCGCTGTTGGCCTGGCCCGGATTCGTCAACACCGTGGTCTCGCTGCTCGGTCGCGTGAGCTTCCTGAGATCTCGGATCGCCATCCTGGTCGATATCCAGGAGCTGCTGAGGCGACTGCTGACACCGGGGCTGCTCGCGACGGGACTGCTTCTGTCGATTCTCGCCTGGGGCGCCGAGGGGCTCGGCTTCGCGCTGGTGGTCGGCGTCTACTCCGCGGAGGCCTCCTGGCTGGCGGGAATCTTCAACTACAGTCTGGCCAGCCTCGCCGGCGGATTGGCCATGCTGCCGGGCGGTCTCGTCGCCACCGAAGGGGTGCTGACCGCGCTCCTCGGGTCGCAGGGCATGGAGGCCTCGGCGGCCGCCTCGGCGACGCTGATCGTGCGCGCGGCGACGCTCTGGTTCGCCGTTCTCCTCGGACTGGCGGCGCTGCCGTTCACCTACCGGGTGCTGCGCTCCGAGCCGGCCCCCGGATCCGATCCCGAGTCCGGCGAGTCGCGGTGAGCGCAGACCCTTGAGTCGAACGATGCGTGCCATGGTGCTGCCGCGAGCGGATGCGCCGCTCGAGCTGCGCGACCTCCCGATCTCCGCTCCCGGGCCGGGAGAGGTGGCGCTCGAGATCGAGGCTTGCGGCGTCTGCCGGACCGATCTGCACATCCTCGACGGAGAGCTGCCGGAGATTCCGTACCCGGTGGTTCCCGGTCACCAGATCGTCGGGCGGGTGGTCGAGAGGGGTGGGGCCGTCGGGCACCCACCGATCGGTGCCCCACCGATCGGTGCCAGGGTCGGGGTGCCCTGGCTGGGCTGGACCTGCGGTGTCTGTCCGGACTGTAGCGGTGGCCGCGAGAACCTCTGCTCGAAGGCCGAGTTCACCGGTTTCCACCGGCCGGGAGGCTTCGCCGAGCGCGTCGTGGTCGACGTCTCCTACTGCTTCGAGCTGGCGGACGACCTCGACGCCGTCGACGCGGCTCCGCTTCTGTGCGGCGGCCTCATCGGCTACCGCACTCTGCGTCTGGCCGGAGAGGCTGAGCGCGTCGGTATCTACGGCTTCGGCTCGGCGGCCCACATGCTGGCTCAGGTCCTGGCTCGCCAGGGGCGCGAGCTCTTCGTCTTCACCCGACCGGGTGACGAAGCGTGCCAGGAGTTCGGTCGCGGTCTCGGGGCGGTCTGGGCCGGGGGCTCGGACGAGTCGAGTCCGCGACCGCTCGACGCGGCGCTGATCTTCGCGCCCGCCGGCGAGTTGGTGCCCAAGGCACTGCGCGACGTCCGTCCGGGCGGCGCGGTCGTGTGCGGCGGAATCCACATGAGCGACATCCCCTCGTTCCCCTACGAGATCCTCTGGGGCGAGCGCTCGATTCGCTCGGTGGCGAACCTGACGCGGAGAGACGGCGAGGAGTTTCTGGCTCTGGCGTCGGAGATTCCCATTCGCGTTCGCTCGCGGACCTATGCGCTCGAAGAGGCGAACGAGGCGTTGGATGATCTTCGGCACGGCAGGTTCGAAGGGGCGGCTGTTCTCGTTGTCGGCTGAGGGGTGGGGTTGGGGCCGGTGCGGGGGCGAGGTCGGGGGGTGGGGTTGCCGGGGACGGCGGGCGACACTGGATAGGCAGACCTCCTCTGCCCGCCTCGCACTCCTCGCGCCGATCCGTTCGTGGACTGCGAGCGTCCTGCCGCGCTCGTCGTGACGCCCCATCAACCCCACCCCCCGACCTCGTACCCGCACCTCCGTGTTGCCCGAAGGGGAGGGGTCTAGGTTGCTGAAGTGAGGAGGCCCCGCCAGTGGTCAGTGGTTGGGGGGACCAACTGTCGTGTCGTCATCTCGACCGGAGGGGTACCAGCCACAGGTGGCCTCGTGCCTTGTCATCTCGACCGGAGGTGAGCGTAGCGAGCCGTAGTGGAGAGGTCCCGCGACGAGGTGGGATGTGTCTACTGCGCTCGCTGACGCTCGCTCTGGTCAAGATGACAACCAGTACAGGGTGCTCGAGGGTACGGCCCGCCGGCCTTTGGCGACACGTCGCCGTGGCTGAGTCGAGGCCCCCGGATGCCCCGGACCGCCACGCCGGGGCACACATCGGCCATGCTCACCAGCGTCAGGGGAGCGGCGCCGGGTAGACGCCCGAGGTCCAGCCGGATTCGGCGTAGTAGGTGAGCTGGCGGCCGAGGAACTGGCCGAGCTTGGTGGCCAGGGCGTGGGCTCGGTCCGGGTGCTCGTCGGCGAGGTTGTGGCGCTCCTCGGGGTCGGTGACGAGATGGAAGAGCTGCTCGGCGCCGGTACGCCAGTTGAAGGTGTACTTCCAGTCGTCCTCGAGGATGGCGTCCTCCGAGGTCATGCCCTGGATGGTGAAGTAGAAGGCGCGACCGCGCGCCGAGTAGCCGGGCTCGAGGATGTCGGCCCGGCCCTGGAGGTTGCCGTGGTCGGGCAGCCCCAGCGTCCGGGCCAGAGACGGCACCACGTCCATCAGGCTCACCGGCTCCTCGACCCGTCGCGGCTCGCCGTCGGGCAGGCGGATCACCAACAGAGAGTTGACCTGCTCCTCGAAGAGCTGGGTGCCGTGGGTCGGCTGGCCGTGATCGTAGAAGGCCTCGCCGTGGTCGGCGACGACGACGATGATGGTCTCGTCGAGATCGCCCCGCTCGCCGAGGACCCGTAGAATCTCTCCGAGGTAGAGGTCCGAATAGGACAGTGCATTGAGGTAACGGTTCCGGATCACCGGAATCTTGTCCTGCGGATAGTGAAGGAAGCTCGCCGCGAAGTCGATCTCGTCCGGCTGGAAGGGTCGTGGCGCGTGCGGCGGGATCTCGTAGGGGAAGTGGGTCGCCTGGAAGTTGAGGTAGGCGAGCCAGGGCGCCTCGCCCCGTTGCGCCAGCCACTCCTGCCAGGCGCCGACCACGGTCGGCTCGAAGACCTTGGTCTCGTTGCCCCGCCCCTTGCGTGGCGCCTGCGGCCAGTCGAGCGAGTGGGAGATCTCGCCCAGCCCCGGCGTTCGCAGGTAGGAGAGCATGTTGCCCCATTCCTCGTTCTGGCACGAGAAGGCCGCCGTTTCCCAGCCGGCGGGCGCGAGCAGGTCCCAGATCAGGGTCCGCGGGTAGTCGAGCTGCTGGTAGTAGTCGTGGCTCTCGTACTTCCTCGGGTGGAGCGACGACAGGATCGCCATCTGGGCATAGTCCGAATGCACCGAGGGCGCGTAGGCGCGGGGGAAGTGGACCGACCGACGCGACAGCGCCAGCAGGTTCGGCAGGGCGTCTTCGGCCTCTGGCCAGTCGAGCACGTTCGCCGGGACCGACTCGAGCATCAGGATCAGCACGTTGGGGCGCTGTTGGGGGGTCTCTGGCTCCCAGGACCGGATCGCCGGACCGTCGATGGCGACCGGCTCGGCCGCGGCGGCCGCCACCGCCGGGGGAGCCGGCGAACTGGTCAGCCAGCCGATCTCCGGGACGACTCGGGGGACCATGTAGCGGGCGTCGGCGTAGCGGTAGACGGGATACGCCGCACCGAGAAGCGCCAGAACCACGAGGAGGAAGAGGTGGCGTACGGGAAGCGGCGAGGGTCGTCGACGTCGGCGAGAGAAACCTCGGTAGAGCGCCCATCCGACGGCGATCCAGAGCACGATCAGGGCGACCCCGGACCCGAGCTCTGCCGCCGAGGACTCCCCGGCGATCTGTCCGAGATTGGAGGTCAGGAACCAGAGGTCGAGCTCTCCTAGGTGGCTCCCGGTGAGTCTGAGCTTGAGCAGCGACGCCGCGGCGAGGGTGAAGGCGAGGCCGAGCAGCGTCGCCTTGGCTCCGTCGAGCCAGGCGAGCCAGCCCCGCGGCGCCTTGATCTCGAGAAGTCCCACCAGAGCGGTCACCAGGCAGACTTCGAGCAGGACCCAGAAGAAGAGGAAGAAGACGAGAGCCGCTCCTGAGCCCCAGGAGAGCGGCGAGTCCGGCGCCAGCAGAACGAGGGCGGCGACCAGCCCCACGAGATGGAGGAGACCGAGCGCGGCGATCACCGGCCACTGACCCAGCGCCTCGGGAGTGAGCGTGGTGCCGCGGCCCGCTGCCTCCGAGGCGACCCGCCGAGCCTCTCGCCGCGCGCTCGCGCGTTGCTCGGCCGGCTCCATGCGGCGCGCCAGCCAGTAGCAGACGTGGATCGTCGCCATTCCGGCGGGGATGTCGATCAGCCAGTGCCAGCCGAAATAGACCGTGCTCAGCGCGACGAGCAGAAAGGCGGGAATGAAGAGGACGAGGAGGATTCGGGCTCGCCGCCAGGCCTCGATCAGCGGCAGATAGATGTGCGAGACATGGAGGCTGGGAAACGCGGCGATTCCCATGAAGGCCGGAACCAGGAACTCCCTGGGCGACGCGACGATCTGGTTGTGGACGTTGATCAGGCTGTTCTGGATGAGGAAGGAGCGACTCTGGCGCAGTCCCTCGTAGAGCTCACGCTCGGCGAAGGCGGGCCCGACCGCGGGTAGCACGACGTAGAGAAGGGCTCCGAGCAGGTAGTTGAGCGAGATCACCCGGGCGAGACGCCGGAAGCCCTCGCCTCCCGACTGCGAGAAGACGACGCCGAAGATGATCGCCAGCGGCACCCAGGCGTAGGTGTAGGCGGTGTCCATCACGCCGGTGAGCGTTCCGCTCTCGGAGAGCTCGAGCGCCATCTGGGTGGGTGAGGCCCCGAGCAGCAGCCAGCGGTCGAGCGTCTCGAGCGCGCCGTCGAAGACCCGCGGATGGAGCAGGAGCGTCCGGGTCTTGAGATTGGTGTAGGTGGTCAGGGCGACGAGGTAGAAGCCGAGGGTGCGTAGGAAGCACCAGACGTCCGCCGGGGTGAAGGGGTCGCCTCGCCGGCCGCGTACCCAGCGCAGCCAGAGTCGCTGGACGGCGACCATGATCACGACGATGGCGGCGATCCGGCCGAGGAAGAGCGCGTAGGGCCCAGCGACCCGCCGGACGCTGAAGGGCAGGTCGAGGATGGCGAAGACGAGCACCGTCACCAGGGCCGCCGTCCAGACGACCTTCTCCTCGATCCAGAGGGCGTCGCCGACCCGCGACAGGAGGTCGAGCGGCCGCTTCCCGGTAGCGGTGGTCGAGCTCAAGGGTTCTCCAGGCGCGGCTATCCGTTCAGGTGCTACAGGTCGCTAGTAGGTGTAGACCTCGGGGAACATCAGGGCGGAGTGACGATGGTCCGGGTCGAGGTAATCCTCGACGCCGGATGGAACATATCGCAGGCGAAACGGCCGGTCGCTGTCGAACGTCCGCTCGCCGGCGGCCAGAGAAACCCGCTCTCCGGGAGCGACGGCCAGGCCCTCGATGACCACCTCGGCGCCGGTCGCCGTGACCAGCTCGTAGGTTCCGTCGAAACGTATGTCGAGGACTCCCTGGCCAGGGTCGCCCGAGGGCGAGTAGATGGCGATACTGCCCCACCAGGGCTCGTAGGTGCGCGAGAGATGGTTGCGCAGGGCACGCGGCAGGCGGTAGATCCGGTGGTTGTTGACCACCAGCTTCACCGACGACCCGGCGAGCTCCCGCCTCAGTTGCTCGACCTCCCATACTTCACGATCCGCGATGCCCCGACTGGTGGGGATGTCGAGCCAGGCGAGCGGACGCACCACCTGACGGCGGTCGAAGATGAGCTCCGTGCCGGCCAGGTAGGACTCGTCCGGTCCGAGCAGGGCGTCGGCCAGCAGGACGTTGGCCCTCTGGTAGCCGTTGGAGCGTGCCAGAACAACGGGGATACGGGCCATTGGGAGCGCCAGGCCGAGGAGGACCAACATTGCGATCGCCAGGCGCCGATAGCGCTTCGGCCGCGACGCCCACTCGAGGCTCTCGACGTGGAAGAAGGCCACGACGAGCAGCCACAGGGTGGGAATGACGAGCACGAAGAAGTAGGGCCATGGCTGACGATGGAGGATGGCGAGCCCCATGATGGTGGCTCCGTACACCGCCAGGGTGATCTGCGTCGGACGTGGCACTCCTCCTAGCTTCGCTCCGGCGAGCCGCACGAGGCCGAGGATGGAGAGCAGGTAGAAGAGCGGATTGCGCCGCAGCGTCTGGCTCCAGTACTTCAGCCGGTTGTCGTAGAGCTGCTTGAAGGCGATGTCGCCGTGGGAGAAGAAGGTCGCCCGAATGACCTCCTCTCCCGAGGTGACGAGCGCCCAGAAGCCGAAGTAGCTCACCAGGACGGCGACGGCCGCCAGGTTGAAGCCGACGATATCGACGAAGCGGCGACGGGTCCGGTCGACGAGAAGCCAGACGACGCCGAGGGCGGCGTTGCTGGCGAAGAGGTAGTAGACACCCTTCTGCGAGATGAGAAAGGAGAGAGCGCAGATCGCCCCGGCCGCCACCGGCCGCCGACCGAGCAGAAGCATCAGCGATCCAAGACCTGCGAGCGCTGTCAGGGCATCGACCCGAAGCTCCGCCGAGCGCTCGGCGAAGGTCGACATGACGAGCAGCAGGCCGAGGCCCCACAGCACGGCCCGCCGGTCGAAGCGACGGCCGAGCGCCAGCGCCGAGAGCGCCAGAACCGCCGACACCGCCAGGGCCATCTCGAGCTTGACCGCCAGCAGGGCCCGCCAGGGACGCTGGGCCGCCAGCAGAACCGGCAGCTGCGCGTAGTAGCCGAGCACCGTCTTGTACGGTGCGAAATCGCGATAGGGGAGTCGGTCGGCGAGCTCGCGGACCGATCGGGCGCCCTGGAACTCGTCCATCACCAGCGGCAGCCGGCTCACGTAGAGCACCTGAAGGAGCAGGAAGAGCAGGCAGCAGAGAACCACCGCACGCCGGAATACCTCCGGGCGGTCGGGATTGAAGGAGCGTTTCGAGCCCGACGGAGTCCCTGATGTCATCTGCCTATAATCGGCCGGATGATACCGACCCCGGGGGGGATCTCAAGTGACGGCTCGGCCGGTGATCCCGGAGGGAGCGGGCCCAGGAGCGGGCCCAGGAGCGAGTCAGGGAGCGGAGGGGATGAGCTGCCGTCGGCGGCCGGCGTCGCCGGCGTTTCCCTGGTGATCCCCGGTCGCAACGCGGCGCGAACGCTTCCCGACGCGCTCGGCTCGGCGCGCGAGCTGCTGGAAGCGGGTCGTCTGCGGGAGATCCTGTTCGTCGACGACGGATCGAGCGATGACAGCGCCGGGATCGCGCGTCGGATGGGCGCGACGGTTCTCGCCGCCGGCGGTGTCGGTCCCGGCGCGGCGCGCAACATCGGCTGGCGGGCGGCGAGCACCGAGTGGATCTGGTTCATCGATGCCGACTGCGTGGTCGCCGACCGGGCCCTCGATCGGCTGCTCGAAGCGGTGGCGACACAAGCCGCGGCCGATGGGATCTCCGGAGTCGGCGGCTCCTACGCCAACGCGGTGCCCGACTCCCTCCTGGCGGGATTGATCCACGCCGAGATCCGTCAGCGACACGAAGCGATGGGGGGCCGCACCGACTACCTCGGCTCCTTCAACGTGCTCTACCGTCGCGACGCGCTGCTCGAGGTCGGTGGCTTCGACGAGAGCTGGGTCAACGGTCCGGGAGCGCCGGGCGGCGAGGACGCCGACCTTTCCTACCGGCTGTCCGCGGCCGGGCACCGACTCCTCTTCCGCTCGGACGCGAGGGTCGCGCATCACCACCCGGTGTCGCTGTGGCGCTACCTGCGCGCCCAGCGTCTGCACGGCTTCTGGGGAGTCCGGCTCTATCGCCGGCATCCCGGTCGCGGGCGGGCGAACGCCTACAGCGGCCACCTGGACCATCTCCAGCCTCTCCTGGCACTGGCTGTCCTGGGAGCGATTCCGGTGGCCTGGGCGACGGGGCCGTGGTGGCTGCCGTTGGCGTTGTTGCTGCTCCTGGTCGCGACGACCCTGCCGATGACACTACGTCTCGTCCGGCGTCGGGGTGCCACGATGCTCGCCTTCGCACCACTCGCCACGGTACGCGCCTTTGCTCGTGGCCTGGGGCTGGTGTGGGGCGTTCTCGATATGGTGACTCCCGGAGAATGGCGGCCACGTCGATGAGGATCGCTCCGCTGGACGTCGCATGAAAGACCGGCCTACGGAAGACGACGCCGCGGAGGAGCCCGTGAGAGCCTGCTCGATCTGCGGTACTACCGGGCGCGAGCTCCTCTACGCTCTGCCCGCCGGTGACCTCGAGCGTTGCGTCGGTTGCGGCACCGTGCAGCGGAGCAATCTCGTCGAGGCCGAGGCGGCCGAAGATCTCTACGACGACGACGCCTATCTCGAAGCGCCCTACTTCGATGCGGTGAAGGTCGGGGCCGCGCGGGACCGCGAGCCCTACCTGGTCTATCGGCGCGTCCTCGACCGGCTGGCGAAGAAGGGTCCCGTCGGGCGTCTGCTCGACCTCGGCTGCTCCTACGGGGCCTTCCTCGAGATGGCCGCCGAGGCCGGCTGGAAACCGTTCGGCGTCGAGCTGTCGCGCAAGGCGTGCGAGTACGCGGCCGCCGAGCGCGGGCTCGAGGTCTACCGGGGGACGCTGGAGGACGCGGCGCTACCGGCCGGATCCTTCGATGCCGTGACCCTGTGGGACGTCATCGAGCACCTCGACCGTCCGCTGGATACGGTGCGGGAGATCCACCGCATTCTCGCTCCGGGCGGGACGATGGTGCTGTTCACCATCAATCAGGGCAGTCTGATCAATCGGGTGGGAGACCTCGGATACCGTGCCTCTCTGGGTCGTTGGACGAAGCCGCTGGTGTTGCTCTACGACATCCACCACAACTTCTTCTTCGACGCCCGGACGATGGCCGGCATGCTGTCGCGCGGCGGCTTCGACGAACATGAGATGGACTGGCTGGAGGCACACATCGAGCGCTGGCAGAACGTGCCGATTCCGAGGCTTCTGGCTCTGGGAACAAGCGCTCTGGATGTCGCCTCGCGTTTTGTAGGAGAGCCCTATCGGATGATCGTCTACGCGACGAAGCGATAGGCGATCTCCCGAGGTCGAGCAAGCCTGACCTTCTCACCAAGTGTCTACGGCGATGCCGCATCTGCTTGAATCTGCTACGTTTCCCTCGGTCAGAGATCCTCGCCGTACAGACAGTACGCCGGCGGTCTCTTCCCTCGCAAGTCTTGCATCTTCAAGCACCTACGGCATCTCGCAACGAGATCGGTGAGAAGGTCAGGCTAGCTGGGAGCTGACGGAGCGGCCGCGGCCGGCTCGTCGCACGGGTGCTTCCACAAGACCAGAGCTCCGGCTCGGCGAGGGGGTGGCGAGGCGCTCGAGTATGGAGATCATCGAGATCTGGAGCAGACGGTCGTCACCCGGGTCCGGACGCACGTACCATTTGCAGCGTGACCTCAATGTCGGGAGTCCTGTGGGCAATCTACTCAAGGTACCGGAGCTCCGGCGATGATCGTGCTGCGGCGACTCTCTGGTCTGAGGGCAGGTGCGCGACTCACTGTGGCAGGGCCCGGGCCGGTCTAGACTTGGGCTCGGTTTGAGAAACAGTTCGCCAAGTACTCCGGTGGGAGCACCGTCCTGCTTCTTGATCGGTGCGGCAAAGTCCGCGACGACGTCTCTGGCGGACTGGATCGGTCAGCATCCGGAGATCTTCGTTCCGCCCTCGAAGGAGTCTCATTTCTTCACTTCGGACGCCTACTATTCGCTCGGTCTCGAGACCTACCTGAAGAACGAGTTCTCTCACGCCGCTTCCGAGCGTGTCCTGGTGGACGCGTCTCCGAGCTACCTTCACCTTCCCGATCGGGTAATCCCCAGGATGAAGCAGTGCCTGGTCGCTGAAGAGCTCAGATTCCTCGTGCTGCTGCGGAATCCGATCGAACGGGCGTTCTCGCACTACCTCCACCAGCGACGCCGAGGCCGCGAGTCGATGGCTTTCGAGGATGCTGTCCGGGACGAACTGGCGGGGAACCGACAGGCGGACGAGACGTGGCTGACATATCTGGCCGATGGGCGGTACGCCGCTCATCTCAGACGGTGGTTCTCGGCTTTCGGACGAGAGGTGTTTCTCGTGATTCGGTACGAGGATCTTCGCGATCGACCCCGCGAAGTGATCTCCCGGGTGTTCAGCTTCCTCGACCTCGAAGATGTCAGCGACGAGGTCACTCTCTCGAGGCGCAACGAAGCCCGCGCTCCCAGATTCACCTCCCTCGCTCGCTGGATCGGATCGGAGACGGGCACCAAGAAGCTCCTTCGCAAGCTGCTCCCTTATCGGGTGCAGCGCCACCTCTACCGAGAGAGCCTCAGACTCCTGGAGAGGCCCCTGACCGACCGCCCCCGAATCTCTCAGGACACCGAGGCGCGACTCTCGACCATCTTCGAGCCGGATCTGAGAGACTTGGAGTCGATGTTGGGGTGGTCGGTCGAGAGCTGGCGTCGCTCGACCTGACAGCTCGCGGACCTGCACCAAGGGCTCTTCGGCAGACATGCACAAGCTTTTTCTTCTCGGTTGCGGGCGATCGGGCACGACGATGCTTCAGCAGGCCCTGAATCGGCACTCGAAGATCGTCATACCACCGGAGACGGACTTCTTTCATGAGGTGGTGGGAAGATCCGCCTGGTTTCAGCGCCTGCGGCTGGAGCAGATCGAGCGGGAGCTCGGCATCGAGTTACCCGCTCGGGTGCCAGCTGTCACGACGCTGGAGAATGCATCGCGGATCTACGGCGAGATTGGCCGTCTCTACGCGCGTCGACTGAACCGTGAAGACGCGATCTACTTCGGCGACAAGTCTCCGCGGCACCTACTCGTCGCGTCCAGACTGTGCAGACTGTGTCCGGACGCCAAGTTTCTGGTGATCTATCGCGACGGGCGAGATGTCGCCGTCAGTCTCCAGGCAGTTCCCTGGGCACCCTCCGACATCTACCTCAACTTCGACTGGTGGCTCGAATTCTGGCGAGCCCAGCGGTGGCTGCTACGGCACGGCAACGTGGACGTCTGCTGCATCCGGTACGAGACTCTCGTTCAGAGACCCGACGAGGAGCTGGCGCGAATCTCCGAGTTCCTGGGTCTCGAGTTCGAGGTCGCGATGGCGGAGGGTTCGGGGAACAAGGAGGGCATCCTGGATCGTGAAGCGTGGAAACAGCGTGCCGTGGCGGCCATCAACACCACCCGCATCAATGTGTGGCGTCGCAAGTTGACACCGTTCGAGGTCGGAGTCCTGGAAAGCTGGGGGGGCGAGGCGCTCGAGGATCTCGGTTACATGCTCGAGACAGACGGCCGAGCCAGGCTGCCGACTCTGTTTCGCCTCAGGCTCGAGGCACGCAGAGCGCGGTGGCGGATGAGTCGCCTCCTACAGCTCGCGCGAAAGGAAGTCGCCCTTGCAGAGTAGCGACAGAGCGCGGGCGCAGAAAGGACCGGCGGGCGTCACTCGGGCTGGAGAGCCGGGCGAGCCGTCCCGGCGCGACTGCGGGTCTGTCGAGCTCAGCATCGTCATTCCAAGCTATGACCGACGTGATGCGCTGGAGCGTTGTCTGCGCGCTCTCTGCCGTTGTGTCGGTCCCGAGTTGGAAGTGATTGTTGTCGATGATGGCTCGGGGGACGGAACGATGCCGATGCTCGAAGAGCTCCGGGAGTCCGAGCCACGACTACGGCTGCGGTGGAAACAGAACCTCAGCAACAGGGGCGCCAACCACAGTCGTAACCGCGGGATTCGGGGAG
Source organism: Candidatus Multivoradales bacterium (assembly GCA_965223875.1). Lineage (GTDB taxonomy): Bacteria > Acidobacteriota > Thermoanaerobaculia > Multivoradales > JAHEKO01 > CBDCXS01. Next base: position 4,017,700 of record OZ245024.1, read on the forward strand.
CGCGAGGCAGATGGATCGCCTTTCTTGACAGCGATTGCCTGCCGGCCGCGGACTGGCCCCGCGAGATCATGGCGCCATTCGACGATCCGCGGGTCGGGGCGGTCACGGGGCTCGTCGTCGAAGACGAGCCGCGGAACGCCTTCGAACTGACGCTGTGGGGGATGAACAGAGTCCACGGCGATGGTGACGCCGGGCGACTCGTGGCGGGCAACCTCTGCGTTCGCCGAGAGTTTCTGGTGCGCTTTCCCTTCGACGAGGATCTCAAGTACGGCTGTGACGAGGAGGGCCTTTTTCTCAGGTTGCGTCAGGCCGGGATCCGACAGGTCTTCGCCGCCGCGGCCATCGTTCAGCACGTGCATCGCTTCGATGCACGCCGTTTCTTCCGGCAGGCGTGGCGCGGTGGGGTCGGAGCGGCCTGGTTCGTCTACAAGTTCCGCCTGTGGGGCCGGCTAGACGTGACGCCGCTGATCCTCAGCTACGCAACGCTCCCCCTGGCGATCCTGGACCCGAGGGCACTGTTGCTGCCCTCTGGTTTCATGGCCCTGCAGATCGCCGCTCTCCTCTACGCCGACGTCTTCCGCAAGGGGAAGAGCCTCTGGTCCTCGATCGCCACTCTGCCGCTCCTGCTCGCGTACTACCACGTGCGCGTCGCCGCCTATGTGGCACAGTCTCTCCGCCTTCGTCTGGGAGGCCACGAGGTGGAGCGGGTCTCACGCGTCGCGACCGGTGGATCGAGCTGACGGTCCGCCAAGCGGCGACCACATTTGTGCCAGCAGGCTCACGAGCAGGAGTGTCTGGGCGGCAAGCACCACGACCGCGGTCTGTGCCGGCGTTGCGTGCCAGATCGCCAGGGCGACCAACTCTCCCAGTGCTCCTGCGCAGTACACAGCGAGGAAAGAAAACCGGCCCGTGGCAGCTCCTGCGAGTACCAGAAGGTGATTCAGGCTTCCCATCAGTCGAGCCCCAGCCAGCGGAAGCAAGAGCGGAGAGGCCTGGATAAACCGGTCGTCGTAGAGCAGCTCGATCAACTCTCCGGGCCAGATCGCCAGTACGAAGAGAGGCAGGGCCGCGAGCGAGACGAACGCCGCGGACACCCTGAACACGATCGCTCGACGCTTTCGGGCCGGGCCCGGCGCGCCGGCGACCAAGGGCAGGATGAGCGTGTTGAACGGTGCGACCAGTACTGCCATCGCTTGGCCGGTGAGGTAGAAGGCGATCCCATAGGTAGCCGTCGCCTCTACATCGAAGAACCTCTTCGCAACCTGCATGTCCATGTTCTGAAGGACGGCGGAGGTAGCCATCAGAAGGGCCATCGGCCCCACGAAGCGACGTATGGCGGTCCCGTTCACGGGCTCTGGAGCGATCCCGTCCCAGACCTTCCTGAGGCTCGGCATCGACAGCAGCAGGGCCGCGACGACGCCGAACAGGTACGAAGCCACTGCCGCCGATGTGTCAACCCACATGGAGAGCAAGCCGATGCCGAGGACCAGTCGGCAAGCCGCCTCGGAGATCGTGCTGACGTTGAAGGATCCGAATCGCTTCAACCCTCGAAGTGCTCCACGGGCGACGTTGAGCAACAAGGTGGCGTAGATGGTCAGGAAGGCCAGCTGGAGGGGTGCGGGCGACCGGTACCTCCAGAAGTCCGCCAACGGCACGCTGAGTAGCAGGGCTGGAATGAGGGCCACCAGTCCGTAGCGGGCCGAGCGCCGGGCCACCTCGTGGACGAGCGTACGAACCTTCCCAACAGGCCCTGTCGAAGCGTACTGGGCGGCGAACCTGGCCACCGTCGCGTTGATTGGACCCAGGCCTACTCGCAGCAGAGCGATGATCGACAGCGCGTGAGTGAACTCGCCGACCGATGCCGTATCCAGTCTGCGAGTGGCGTAGACGCCGTATATGACTCCCAGGAGCGCCGTTGCACCCGTGCCCACCAGGAGGTGGGCGGCGTGGCGTGCCTCCGATTCAGTCTTGCCGCCCAGAAGGCGTCCCAACGAATTCGACAGCACGGCGGAGCCCGAAGTCCTGGCCCTGGCGCCTGGTCGGCTGGCCCTAGGCCTCCGTCGTCGGCTCATCTCGGCCGGCCTCACGACCCGTTGCCTCGTCGATCGCAATCTCTCGCACGATCGCGGTGAGTCGATGATCGAGTCGTCTGAGCTTGGCGTAGACCAGGAAGAAACCGACGAACATCGCCAGGATGGCGCAGTAGAAGACCAAGTCGGCGCCGCGAGCGATGCCTAGCGACTCGGCGACGATGCGGGTCCACTCCGGATTGAGGATGGCGATGGCGGCGGTCGTCCAGATGGTGAGCCAGAAGAGGCCGCTCGGCAGGGCGATGCGGCGCCTGACGAGGCCGACGACAGCGACGAGGCCGAAGATGGCGGCGATCGAGACGCCGATGATCTGGAAACCGTTCATGGATTTCAGGCGGCTAGTCGAAGACTCGCGAGACCACGTAGTCGAACAGTACCCGCAGGGCGGCGGAGGATCGTTGGCCCTTGCTCAGCGAGTAGTCGGTGTAGACGATCCGAACCGGTAGCTCGCGGTACGGAAGCCGAGTCCGGGCGATCTGGTCGAGGAGCTCGCTGGCGTGCGCCATGCGGGTGTTCTTGAGGGAGAGCTCGGTGGCGGCTCGGCGCGACAGCGCTCGGAGTCCGTTGTGGGCGTCGGTGACGGCCAGACCGGACATGCCGCGGGTGAACAGAACCGCGGCTCGCAGCAGCCATCGCCGCACCATCGGCACCGCGTCGGCATCGACGAGGAAGCGAGAGCCGAGGACGATCTCGCAGTCGGCGACTTCCAGGGCTTCGAGGGCCGCGAACATGTCCTCGCAGCGGTGCTGACCGTCCGCATCGAAGGTGCCGATACGTCCCGCCCCCTGTCGCAGGGCATAGGTGATGCCTGTTTGCAGCGCGGCGCCCTGACCGAGATTGACGCGGTGGCGCAGGACCTTCGCTCCGGTCCGTCTGGCGACCCGGAGCGTGGCATCGACCGAGCCGTCGTCGACGACGACCACGTTCGGTACCCGGCGCCGTAGATCTCGAATCACGCCGGCGATCGACTGCGCCTCGTTGTAGGCTGGGATCACCACCCAGGCGTCGGCCAGGCTCGTGGCCGAAGCGAGGTCGCGCGGCTCGGAATGTCCATCCATCAGACGATCTTCATGGCGGCGCGATGACTCGTGCGTCCACCCGCCGTCCACTCGTCAACGGCCTTCCGGAGCTCCGGTCATCTAGCCTGTCGCTCGGCGTAAACAGTACGTTGTCAACGATATCAACCATGTGCGTGACGACTGTGACGCTCGTACGTGAGCTCCGTCGCCGGCAGCCGTACTGTGTACCGGTGAGGGTGAGGGACAGCAATCTGGTGCCTTCGTGACGGCTCTCCGGGACATGGGTCTTAGAGACAGCGTTCCGAGACTGGCGACTGTTGTCTGTCTCCTCGTCGTCGCCGTGGGCTGCGGGCGCCCGGCCCCGGATCTCCCCAACGTCGTCCTGGTCGTTGTCGACACGCTGCGCGCCGACCGGCTCGATGGCGAGGGAGAGCTACCTGCGACGTCGGGGCCGCTAGCGGACCTGGCCCGGCAGTCGACCCGCTTCACCGCCGCCTACGCCCCGGCCTCCTGGACCCGGCCGAGTGTCGCGACGATCTTCTCCGGCATGGTGCCGGCGCGCCACCAGGCCAAGATCGGCGGTACCAGCCGTCTTTCGGCAGCCATTCCGACACTCGCCGAGATGCTGGGCGAGGTGGGGTTCGCCTCCGCCGGCTACTCGGCCAACGTGGTCGTGTCGCGGGCCTCGGGGTTCGATCAGGGATTCGACCGGTTCCTCGACTACGAGGGGGGCGTCCAGGCGTATCCCGATATCGAGGTGATGATGCGCCAGGCGCGCTCATGGTTGATGGCGGCCGACAGCCCCTTCTTTCTCTACCTCCAGCCGATGAACGCCCACGGTCCCTACCGGGTGCCGCCGGAGTATCGCCGGCTCCTGCTCGGTCGCCCGCCGAGCGACGTGTTCGACTACCAGCGGCCGCCCCGCACCACGCTCATGGGCGGCCGGCTGCGGGAGCGCGAGACGATCGACGAGGCCTACATCGGGAGTTTGCGCGACCAGTACGACACCGCGGTGCGCTACACCATGGAGATGGTCGCCGATCTCTTCGCGGACCTGGAGCGGCTCGGCTTGTGGGATGAGTCGCTGGTGATTCTGACCTCGGACCACGGCGAGGAGCTCTACGATCACCAGGGGTTCAGCCACGGGTACACCCTGTTCGAGGAGGTGGTGAAGGTGCCGCTGTGGGTGAAGCTGCCTCACCAGACCCAGGCCGCGGTGCGAACCGACCGGGTCTCGCTGGCCGACATCGTGCCGACGGTTCTGGAGGTTCTCGGTCAGCAGGTGCCGGGCCACCTGGACGGGAGATCGCTCCTGTCGCCACCCGATCCCGGCCGCGAGCTCGTCTTCGAGCTCAACAACCGCGAGCGATTTCTCGGACGGGCGTTGTTGTCGGGCGATCACAAGCTCGTCGAAACGGTCGTCGACTATCAGGGCAACCGCGACACCCTGACCCTCTACGATCTCGCGGCCGATGGGGGAGAGACCACTGATATCGCCGCGGGGCATCCGGAGCTCACCTCGGAGCTTCACGCGCGCCTCGAGGAGCTCTTTGCCGACTATCGGAGTCGGGCGCCGGAGCTTCCCGAAGAGGGGGAGGCCGAGCTCGACCAGGACACGCTGCGGGCGCTCGGATACGTCAACTGAGGTTGGTGTCGGGGGGGCCGGTCGGTCGGGTGGTCGTGGGGTGGGGTCTCTGGGGACGGCGGGCGACACAAGATAGGCAGCCCTCCTCTGCCCGCCTCGCCCTCCTCGCGCCGGACCGTGGTGGCCTACGATTGTCCCGCCGCGCTCGTCGGGACGCCCCAGTAACCCCACCCCACGCCTACCCGCCCGACCTCCGGCGGTGGTTTGGGGGGTGGGCCGGCGCTCGAGGCTCCCGGCCCCGTGTCGGCCGGCAGGGACGCCGGCCGCTTCAGAGCGGCTTTCACTTCGAGCCGATCAGGGCCTTCGTTCCATCCCGCCTCCCCGGCCCCCACCCCTACCCGAGCGTCGAGAAGCTCGCGCCGCCCCCGTACACGATCCACAACACCGCCAGTCCCCAGAGCACCACGTTGACCAGGAACGGCACATCGTGCAGTAACACCTCTGTCGGACTCCGGTCGTCGGTGTGCTGGTAGACGAGGTAGAGGTAGCGGAAGACACCGAAGAGGACCATCGGGACGGTCAACACCAGGTTGTTGGTGCCGATCTTGGCCACCGTCTCGGCGTCCGTGGCGTAGAGGGCGTAGGAGATGACGCACGAGGCGGTGACCACGTTGATCATCTGGTCGAGGAAGGTCTTGTTGTACTGGCCGAGAACCTGGCGCTGACCGGCGGCGCCGTCGTCGAGCAGGACGAGCTCGTGGCGGCGCTTGGAGAAGGCCAGGAAGAGGGCGAGGAAGATGGTGCACAGAAACAGCCAGCTCGACACCTCGACCCGAATCGCCGCCGCTCCTCCGGCGACCCGCAGGACGAAGCCGAGCGACAGAATCATCACGTCCAGGATGACGATCCTCTTCAGGCCCGTCGAGTAGAGCAGATTGATCAGCAGGTAGAAGCCCAGGAGGCCGGCGAACGTCACTCCGAGCGACCAGGCCAGAGATCCGGCCACGAGGAGCAACAGGATCCCCGCGACGCCTGCCGACGCGATCCCGAGCTCGCCCGAGGCGATCGGTCGGCGGCTCTTCAGCGGGTGTCGACGGTCCTCGTCCCGATCACGGATGTCGTTGATAATGTAGACCGCGCTCGAGGTCAGACAGAACGCGACGAAGGCGATGGCGGCGGCTCTGAGAGCTTCCGGCTCACCGAGCTTCTGGGCCAGGAAGAGCGGTGCCAGAACGAAGACGTTCTTCGGCCACTGAGCCGGTCGCAGGGTACGGAAGAGCGCGCCTGGCATTCTTCGAGGAGGGGGGATCGCGGCCGACGGGCCGCACGGGATGAAGCGGTCGAGAGCTCTGAGTCTACTGTACGTCGCGCCCTTCCTGGTGGCGATGATCTGGCTCTTCCTGCCTGTCATCACGGGTGAGCAGACGCTGTTTCTGCGTGACGTTCTCAACACCCACCTGGAGATGAAATGGTTCCAGGCGGAGGCGATGCGCGACGGAACGCTGCCGCTCGTCGATCCCTACCGTTCGGGCGGCCAACCCCATCTCGGCAATCCCAACACGGTGCCGCTGTACCCCGACAATCTGCTCTATCTGGTGATGCCGCCGGTCTGGGTGCTCAACGCCCACTTCTGGCTCCATCTACTGCTCGCCCCCCTGGCGGTCTTCTACCTTGGCAGACGGGTCGGCCTCGGGCGTGCCGGAGCCTGGACGGCAGGAGTCGTCTACGCCTCGGGCGGCTACTATCTGTCGACGCTCAACCTCTACAACCTCACGGCCTCGACCACCCTGGCCCCGGCGTTTCTCGGCGCCTGTATCGGCCTGGGTCGACCGCCGGATGGAAACGCGGGCCGGAGCCGCTGGACGCCGGTCGCGGCGGGTCTGCTGTGGGCGCTCCTGGTTCTGGGCGGCGATCCGATGACGGCCGTCGCGGCGCTGCTCGCGGGCTGCGGCCTCGGACTCTGGACGAGTGGGGCACGAGGTCGGTCGATGCGGGCGATTCTGATCGCGGTGGTTCTGGGGACCCTGGTCGCGGCACCGCAGGTGGTCGAGTTCCTGCGTATCGCTCCAGGCTCGTATCGCGGCGTCCAGGGCTACTCGACCGAAGCGGCGACAGTGGCGAGCTGGAGTCCCGTCAACCTCTGGGAATGGCTGGTGCCGATGGCTTTCGGCAAGCCCGACCTGTTCTATTGGGGATCGCGATTCCATGCCGGGCGCCTGCCGCTCTTCTATTCCTTCTATCCGGGGCTTCTGGCGCTGGTGCTGGCACTCGTCGGAAGCGCCGCCTGGCGTTCCGGTCGGAAGGGCTCGGGTCCGCGCCCGAAGCTGGCGGGCGGCGAGTGGTCGACCGACTGGCTCAAGATCGGCTGGGTGCTGATCGCAGTCGGCTTCTTTTTCGTCATGGGGTCGTACAACCCGCTCGCGTCCTGGCTCCTCTCGCTCCCCGGGATGCAGATCTTCCGTCTGCCGGTGAAACTCTGGTTCCTGGTCGCCGTGGGAATGGCTCTGCTGGCGGGCGGCGGGATGCAGCGCTTCGTCGACGGTTCGGCCGATCGCCTCCTGCGCCGCTGGCTGATAGCGACCCTGGCTCTCGTCGCGGCCCTCGCCGGCTGGTTCCATCTCGCCGCGGACACCGCGACCTCCCTGGTCGGCGGTTGGATGCCGCCGCGATCCATCGATGGACACGCCGCTCTCGAGGTGGCGCGATGGGTCGAGGCGCTGTCGATATCGGCCGGGCTGGTCGCCGTGGCGCTCGGCGTGGTGCTGGTCGCCGGGACCGCGCGGGCTCGCGAGTGGTCTCGGGGCACGGTCGTCGCCGGAGGGTTGCTCCTCGCCGTCCACGTCCTCGGGCAGGTCGTGCTGCTGGCCGGGCTGGCGCCGACCGACTCGATCCGGGGCTACCAGTATCGCGAATCCGTGCTGCGTCATATCCCCGTCGAAGGGAGGGTCGTTCACGGCGACGCCGGGGCGCTTTTCGGCAGGGTCGGTGTCGATCCGGCGGGCTACCGCGACGGCGACCTGCGCTGGTTGCTTCGCGAGACGTTCGAGCAGCTCTATCCACCGGCGGGCATCATGGCCGGGAGGCGGTACGAGTTCTGGTCGTCACCCGAAGGACTCGACTCGTTCCTGACCCGCGCCGCGAGCCAGGCGATCTCCTTGCTCGACGATCCCCGTCGGGTAGCGCTGCTCGAGGCCTCGGGGGTGACCCATCTGCTGCTCACGCGAAGGCTCGCTGATGTCTCCAGCGAGCGGGCGGAGCTCACCGGGCAGCTCGCCAGGGACAACTATCACCTGAGCGTCTACCATCTGCCGCGAGCCGCCCCGGAGGTCGGCTTCGTCGGGCGGGTTCTGCGCGCCGCCGACGCCAGGCAGGCGCTGCTGCTGCTCACCGATCCGACCTTCGATCCGGGGGGTGCCGCCGTGCTGGCCGAGGAGGGACCTCCGGTCCTGGGAGGAAGGGGGTCGGTCGAGGTGGTCGAGTCGGGGCCCGAGTCCCTGACCATCAAGGTGCGCGCCGAGGCCCCCGGAGCGGTCCTCGTGCAGCGCAGCTATCTTCCCATCTGGAAGGCGGAGCTCGACGGCGAGCCGGTCGATATCTCTGTCGCCAATATCCACCGCATGGCGGTAGAGGTCGGAGCCGGAGAGCACCTGCTCACGCTGTCGGTAGATCGCCGCACGCTGGCCCCCTCCTTCGCGCTCTCACTGCTGGGCGTGGCTCTGCTGGGTCTCCGTTCCCGGAGCGGGAGTCCGGCTTGATATTCTCCCGCCGCCCGGCGGCGAGGTGGACGACCCCGAAATGACGACCGATTCGACTCCGAAGTCCCACAGCATCGACAAGGTCCTGGTCGCCAATCGCGGTGAGATCGCGGTCCGCGTGATCCGGGGCCTGCGCGACATGGGGATCGCCAGTGCCGTCGTCTACTCCGATCCGGATAGGGCGGCCCTGCCGGTGCTTCTGGCCGACGAGGCGTACCGGATCGGTCCGGCGCCATCGACCGAGAGCTACCTCAAGGCGGGGGAGATCATCGCCCTGGCCCGGGACATCGGGGCCGACGCCATCCATCCCGGCTACGGCTTCCTGTCGGAGAACGCCGAGTTCGCGCGCCTGACGGCCGAAGCGGGCCTCGTCTTCATCGGTCCGCCGCCCGAGGCGATCGCCCTGATGGGCTCGAAGATCGAGAGCCGGCGTCGTATGAAGGAGGTCGGTGTGCCACTCATACCGGGTGGCGAGGAGGCTCTGTCGAGCCTCGAGGAGGCCGAGCGCGAAGCCGCCGATATCGGCTATCCGGTCATGCTCAAGGCCTCGGCCGGCGGCGGCGGCAAGGGCATGCGGCTGGTGCACCGGCCCGACGACCTCGCTTCGGCCTTTCGCGCCGCCCGCTCGGAGGCGATGGCCAGCTTCGGGGACGACGCGGTCTTCGTCGAGAAGGCGATCGTCGATCCGCGCCACATCGAGATCCAGGTGCTGGGCGACGCCTGGGGCAAGGTGGTCTCCCTCGGCGAGCGCGAGTGCTCTATGCAGCGGCGTCATCAGAAAGTGGTCGAGGAGGCGCCCTCGGCGGTGGTCGGTCCCGAGCTGCGTCGCGAGATGGGCGAGGCCGCCGTGCGAGCGGCCGCGGCCGTCGGCTACACCAACGCCGGAACCGTCGAGTTCCTGATGGACGCCGACGGGCGCTTCTACTTCCTGGAGATGAACACGCGGCTCCAGGTGGAGCATCCGGTGACCGAGCTGGTGACCGGTATCGATCTGGTCGAGGCCCAGGTGCGTATCGCCCGCGGCGAGCCACTCGATGAGTCCTTCGACGACATCCAGCCGAATGGGCACGCCATCGAGCTGCGGGTCTACGCCGAGGATCCCTACCACGGGTTCGCTCCCTCTCCGGGGACGATCGAGGTCCTGCGGTGGCCGGAGGGCCCGGGGGTGCGGATCGATGGAGGCGTCTACGAGGGCTCCGAGGTGACCGTCCACTACGATCCGCTGCTGGCCAAGATGATCGTCTGGGGGCGCGATCGCGAGCAGGCGATGGACCGGCTCGATCGGGCGCTCTTCGAGACCAGAATCGAGGGGATTCGGACCACCAAGCTGCTCTTCCAGGCCCTGCTGCGCGATGAGGACTTTCGCGCCGGGCGGCTCGACAACGGCATGCTGGATCGAAAGCTGGCCGCCGGGGAGCTCGAGCCGCCGAAGGACGTCGCTGACGGTGACCTGTCGCTCATCGTCGCCGCGATCGAGCACAGCGAGCGCGTCAGTCGCTCGAGTGCGGTGCCGGCGGCGTCCGGCGGGCGTCGGGGGCACTGGCGCGACGCCGGTCGAAGAGAATCCACCGGGGCGGGACGATGGAGCTGATCGCCAGACTCGACGGTCGCGAGGAGCGGATCCTCGTCGAGCGCGATGGAGACGCCTACCGGGTCTCGATCGCCGAGCGGAGCTACCGTGTCGATCTCGAACGGTTCGCGGAGACCGGGCGCAGCCTGGTGATCGAGGGCGTCCAGCACGAAGTCGCCGTCCGATCGCTCACCAGCGGTCGCTACCAGGTCTCCTCGGCTCACGGACTCGACGAGGTGGAGGTGGTCGATCCGCTGACCCACCTGGCGAGGCAGGCGCACGCCGGCGACGCGGGGTCGGGGGGCGGCAGGACCTCCGCCTACATGCCGGGTCGGGTGGTCGGGTTTCTCGTCGAGGCCGGCGACACGGTCGAGCCCGGCCAGGGTGTTCTGGTGCTCGAGGCGATGAAGATGGAGAACGAGATCGCCGCCGAGCGGGGCGGTGTGGTGAGCCGGTTCTTCGTCGAGGAGGGGCAGGCGGTCGAAAGTGGCGACGACCTCTTCGAGATCGCCGCCGCCTCCGCCGACTGAGCCCGGTCGAGACGATGGCCGGCACGCCGTCCCTCGGTTCGAAGGAGGGCCGGTCGCTCAGGGGGCCTCGGAGCCGTATCGCTTCCATCGCTCGTGGAGCCAGAGCCACTGCTCCGGCGCCCGCCGGATGCGCCGCTCGACGACCTCGAGACAGCGTCGCGTCAGCTCCTCGACGGCGTCCTCGCCGTCCGGGGGTGACTCGATCGCCTCCTCGAACTCGATCCGGTAGCGCCCTCCCGGCGCGAGCTCACCGAAGAGGGGAACGATCGGCGCTCCGGTGCGCAGCGCCAGCCGGGCCAGCAGCGGGCTGGTGAGGGCGTTGTGTCCGAAGAACGGCACCAGGATGCCCTGCTCCGGGCGAACCCGCTGGTCGATGAGGATCCCGACCACGCCCTTGCCGCGCAGCACCCGCATGGAGCCACGCGCCGCGCCGCGCTTCGGGATGGTCTGGTTGCCGAAGCGCTTGCGTTGGGACGACAGCGATTGGTCGATGCGCGGGTTGTCGAGCGGTCTGCCGATGACGTGCATCGGCTCGCCGTAGAGGCCGACGGCGTGCGCCGCCATCTCCCAGCTGCCGAGATGGGCGCTCATCACCAGCACGCCTCGCCCCTCGTCCCGTGCCGACGCGAAGTTCTCCCATCCGGCCAGGGTCAGACGCTTGCAGACCTCGCGGCTGTCGAAGCGGTGGGACGAAATCGTGTCGCAGGCCATGCGGCCGAGGTTCCTGAACGACTCGCGGGCGATGCGCCGCCGCTCGCTCGCGCCGAGCTCGGGAAGGGCCCGCTCGAGATTGTCCAGGGTCACTCGTCGTCGACGTCCCAGGACCGCCCAGGCGAGGTCTCCGAGCCCTCGACCGAGAGCGCGGGAGGTTCGGTGGGGCAGCAACGTCAGCAGGCCACGTAGCGAGCTGAACGCTGTGTACTCGAAGGCGTGGAGACGTGGAGCGTCCTTCATCGGAGCGACTCCAGACGCTCGTCCATCCAGCGCCAGAGCTCCGGCTCGGGTCTGGCCTCGATCGGTAGCTCGGCGAGGGGGAGGTCGAGACGTCCGACCAGCTTCACCAGGTCCTTCGAAGTGGTCAGCAGAGCCTCGGCATCGTGCTCGTCCCACAGGCGGCGGACTTCGACCAGCGTCGCTTCCGGATACGCGTGATGGTCGCCGAGAGCCAGCTCGGCCACCGGCTCGAACCCCGATGTCTCGGCCAGTCGGCGGAAGCTGGCGGGACGGGCGATGCCGCTCAGGATGATGACTCGAGCCGGCGGCTCGAGACGGCGCTCGGCGTCGAAGCGTGCTCCGTGGGCGAGCGTTCGGCTCGAGAACGCCGGACCGGTGTAGCCGTGCGGCGCCAGCGCGGCGGCCAGACTCTCCCCAGCTCCCGGTTCGGCGCCGGTGAGCACGACCGCGTCCGCCAGGCGGGCACTCGACAGCGGCTCGCGCAGTCGTCCTGCCGGCGCCAGCCGCCCGCCGGCGAACGGGTCGGCCGCGGGGAAGGCGAGGATGTCGAGGTCGCGCGCCAATCGCAGGTGGGAGAAGCCATCGTCGAGAACGAAGACGTCGGGCGCCGGCTCCACGGATTCGAGCGCGTGCACTCCGACGGCGTGCCGGTCGGGGCCGACCAGAACCGCCACCCCGGGGAGCTCGCGTGCCATGAGCACCGGTTCGTCGCCGGCGATGTCGGCGGTGATGAGTGGGCCTTCACCCGTACTGACCGTCCGGATGCCCCTGCCGTCGCCGTCGTAGCCGCGCGACAGGATCGCCACCTTGAGCCCGCGATCGCGCAGTTGGGCGGCGGTGGCGATCGTCAACGGGGTCTTGCCGCCGCCTCCCCAATGGAGGTTGCCGATGCTCACCACGGGTCTCGGGAGGCTGCGTGCCCGAGTCGCGTGCCATCGACGGCGCCGGCCGAGCACCGCACCGTAGAACAGCTGCCACGGTGACCGGGGAGGTCCGGGTGCGGTGAGGGCGGTGCTCATCGAGCCGACCCGGCCGACGGTCGTCGAGTCGTTGGCAGCTCGAGCACACCGGCGAGCATCTCCATCGTCCTGTCGAGGGCGCCGCGGTTCGTTGCGACTAGCCGGGACGCAGCTTCGCCGACGGTGGCCGCCTCGCGCGGGTCGTCGAGCCAGCGTCGCCAGACTCTGCCGAGCTCGTCGACGCTCGATACCCGCCGCCAGGCGTGAGCTCGGTCGAACTGCTCGGCCATGGCGCGGAAGTTCTCCATCGACGGGCCGACCGCGAGAGCGACGCCGAACCGTGCCGCCTCGAGTGGATTGTGTCCGCCGGTCGGCGCCAGGGTACCGCCGATGAAGGCGACCGCCGCCAGCCGGTAGAGCGCCGCGAGCTCGCCGATGGTGTCGAGCAGCACCACCCCCGGAGAGCTGTCGGGCTCGACGACCTCGGAGCCGGGCTCGCTGGTGGCCAGCTCAGAGCGCCTCACCATCGCGAGCCCTCGCGACCGGACGAGCTGAGCCACCTCGTCCCACCGTACGGGATGGCGGGGAGCCACCACGAGCATGGCGCTGTCGGCACCACCGGCCGCCGCGAACGCGTCGAGCACCATCGCCTCCTCGCCGCCCATCGTCGAACCGGCGAGGATGATGGGGCGCTCGTGGGCCAGGGAGAGCAGACGATGTTCGAGCTCGGGTCGCGCCTCGGGCTCCGGGGCCTCGAACTTCAGGTTGCCGGTGACCGTGACGCGTGCCGGGTCGACTCCGAGCAGGGCCAGCCGATCACGGTCCTCCGGTGTCTGGACGCCGAAACGATCGATGCCGCCGAAGAGCGGTCCGAGCCAGGAGCGCAGCCGCCGCATCCTGGCGAAGCTACGGTCTCCGACCCGGCCGTTGATCACCGCCACGGGCAGCCCGCGTCTGCGGACCGTTCGCAGCAACAGCGGCCAGTAGTCCCCCTCCGACAGGATGAGGGCGCGTGGCGAATGATGAGCGAGGAATCCCCGGACCGGCCAGCCGAGATCGAAGGGCAGATAGTCGACGCGACCCCCGGGCTCGAAGGCGGCGCGAGCCCGCTCCTGGCCCGTCGGCGTGATGGTGGTGACAAGCAGCGGAATGCCAGATAGGCGCGACGCGAGTGTCGCGGCGACGCCGACCTCGCCAACGGAGACGGCGTGGATCCAAGTCGGGTGGTCGAGCGGTTGCGAGCGCCCGAATCCGAGACGGCGGGGCAGGCTCTGGAGGTAGTGGCGCCCTCGTAGCACCAGTAGCACCGGCCCGGCTACGACCAGAACGACCGCGTAGGCGAGCTGATAGAGGATCCACACGACGGCTCGCATTATCCACCACCCGACCCTCCTCGTGCCTCCGGGAGGCCCCGACCATCGTCTCCGGCGCGACAACGACGGGCACGATAATCGCATAAAATGCCTTTCAATCCGGGCTGTCGCGCTCTGCGCGGCGTGGCTTACGAGCGAGTTTCGAAGAGAGGGCGACTCTGAACAGAAACCCAGGCGCGAGCAGCGCCCCTGAGGCAGGAGATCCCTAGGGATGCAGTTCGTCTGCCGCGTCGGCACGCCCGAGGGGCGCGTGCTCGAGGAGATCCATCAGGCTCGCGACGAGTCCGCTGTGCGGCGCGATCTGGAGAAGATCGGCTACCACATCTTCGAGATTCGACAGCGCGGTGTGCTGGGCTTCGATCGGATCGGTTCGCTGAACGCCGGGCCGAAGAAGATCCATCCGCGCGTCCTGCTGGTCTTCAACCGCGAGCTCTCGGCTCTGTTGCGGGCCGGCCTGCCACTCCTGCAGGCACTCGACCTGCTGCTCCAGAGGCAGCGAGACGGCGACTTCCGGGCGGCGCTGGTCGAGATTCGAGACCAGGTCGAGTCGGGTGAGAGCTTGTCGAGCGCGGTGGCGGCGCTGGGCGAGATATTTCCGCCGCTCTACGCGCCAACGCTGCTCGCCGGTGAGCGCAGTGGCGAGCTCGAAGACGTCATCGACCGCTTCGCCCGCTACCAGCAGCTCGTCTTCGAGGCTCGCAAGCAGGTCACCTCGGCGCTGGTCTACCCGGCTGTGCTGGTGGCGCTGTCGCTGATTCTCATCGCGGTCATGCTGCTCTATGTGGTGCCCGGTTTCCAGGGTTTCTTCGACACTCTGGGCAGCGAGCTGCCCTTCGTGACCAAGGTCGTCGTGGGCCTGTCCGACCTCCTCACCGCGTACTGGGCCTGGTGGGTCGGTGCGCTGGTCGCCGCCGTACTGGTCCTGCTGCGTGCCGCCTCGACGGTGCGGGGTGCCGCCTGGCTCGACCGGGTCAAGCTTCGCATCCCTTTCCTGGGCAAGGTGCTGCACCGGTTCGGGCTCGGAGAGTTCTGTCGCTCGCTGTCGACGCTGCTGGCCGGCGGCACGCCCCTGGTGGCGGCCATCGACGTGTCGGCGGGAGCTGTGGGCAACGCCCACGTGCGTGAGATGCTGCAGCCCGTTGCCGGACGGGTGAGCGAAGGTGCGACGCTGCACCAGACGCTCGAGGCGTCGGGTGTCTTCCCCGATCTCGCCATCGACATGGTCCAGGTGGGTGAGGCGACCGGCGAGCTGTCGAGGATGCTCGCCACGATCTCCGATTTCTTCGACGACGAGGTCGAGACGGCGTTGCAGCGCATTCTCAGCCTGGTCGAGCCGGTGATGCTGATCTTCATGGGCGTGGTCATCGCGACCCTGCTCGTTTCCGTGTATCTTCCTCTGTCGTCAGCGCTTAGCGGTGTCCGCTAGTAAGCGTTAGCGTCCGCCCGAGGTTCGTGGAGTCGTCATGACGGACATCCAATCCAGCCCGCCGGTCTCCAGCGGCTTAGAGCGGGACGCGGACCAGGAGCTCAGGGAAGCGGCCGAGCTCGCAAGCCTCTACGGCCTCGAGCTCGTCGACATGGACGAGTTCCGTATCGACAACGACCTCTTCCGCTCGGTGCCGATGGACCTGATGCTGCGCTACTGCTTCGTGCCGGAGCGGGTCGTCGACGGCAGGATGTCGATCGTGGTCGCGGATCCGACGGAGGTGACCCGGATCGACGAGCTCGAGCTGCTGCTCGGACAGGCGGTCGAGGCCAAGGTCGGCGTTCGCTCCGCCATCGAGGAGATCCTCGAGAAGTCCGAGGGAGCCCAGCGGGTCCTCGACGAGGCGACCGAGGGGTTCCGGCTCGAGCTGCTCCAGGAGGACACCCAGGGCGACGAGGTGCTGTCGATCGATCGGATCTCGGCCGACACCAGTCCGATCATCAAGCTGGTCGATTCGACCGTCTTCAACGCCATTCAGCGTCGAGCGAGCGACATCCACATCGAGACACGCGAGAACGAGGTCATCATCAAGTACCGGATCGACGGCGTGCTCTACCAGGCGATGGAACCGATCGACAAGCAGCACCACCAGACCATCGTCAGTCGCATCAAGGTCATGTCGGAGCTCGACATCGCCGAGAAGCGCGTGCCGCAGGACGGTCGTTTCAAGATGCGCTTCCAGGGCCGCACGATCGACTTCCGCGTCTCGGTGATGCCCTCGGTGCACGGTGAGGACTGCGTCATCCGTATCCTCGACAAGGAGTCGCTGTCGACGGAGTTCAAGAACCTGCGGCTGAGCATTCTGGGGTTCGACGACGACACCATCCGCAAGCTGAGCAAGTTCATTCGCGAGCCCTACGGCATGGTCCTGGTGACCGGTCCGACCGGCTCTGGTAAGACGACGACGCTCTACGCCTGTCTGTCGGAGATCCAGTCCTCGGAAGACAAGATCCTCACCATCGAGGATCCGGTCGAGTATCAGCTCGACGGCATCACCCAGATTCCGGTCAACGAGAAGAAGGGACTGACCTTCGCCCGCGGGTTGCGCTCGATCCTTCGCCACGACCCGGACAAGATCATGGTCGGTGAGATCCGCGACGAGGAGACGGCCCAGATCGCCATCCAGGCGGCGCTGACCGGCCACCTGGTCTTCACCACAGTTCACGCCAACAACGTCGTCGACGTTCTGGGGCGGTTCCTCAACATGAACGTCGATCTCTACAACTTCGCCTCGGCGCTCAACTGCGTTCTGGCCCAGCGGCTGGTGCGGCGAATCTGCCCGCACTGCCGGCAGGAGGTCCGGGCCTCGCGCGAACTGCTCGAGGAGAGCGGTCTCGATCCCGAGAGGTATCGCGACACCATCTTCTACGAGGGCAAGGGCTGCTTCGAATGCAGCGGCACGGGCTTCCACGGTAGGATGGCGATCTCGGAGCTGCTCAACCTGTCCGACCGCATCCGAGAGCTCATTCTCGACAAACGTCCCGCCTCGGAGATTCGCCGGGTCGCCAAAGAAGAAGGTATGACCTTCCTGCGCGAGTCCGCGCTCGAAAAGGTCTTCCAAGGGGTCACCACGCTGCGTGAGATCAACAAGACTACCTTCGTGGATTAGACGCCTGGGTGGTCTCGAGGCGGTCGCGGGTCCCTCCAACGTCTTCGCGCTGACCGAGCGGTCGGTGCGCTACGGGGACTTCCCGCGCGCGCCGGGCGGAGGCTTGCAGTTTCGGGAGTTCCACGACGTCGAGCTCAACAAGGACATCTTCGGAGCCGGCGTGCTCGGACCGACGCTGCAGGAGGAGGGCGCTCTGCGAGCCGGGCTCGAGGATCTTCTGAGCCGGCTCGGCGGGGTGCCTTCCGAAGCCTCGCTGGTGGTGCCGGATTCCTGGTTGAGGCTGACTTTCGCCGACATCGACGATCTGCCGAGGTCGGGCAAGGAGCGCGAAGAGGTCCTGCGCTGGCGCCTCAAGAGCCTCGTGCCCTTCAAGGTGGACGAGCTGCGCCTGAGGGCGGTCGAGCTGGCCCCTTTGGGAGAGGAGACGACTCGAACGGTTCTGCTGGCATTCGGCGCGGATTCCCTGTTGCGCAGCCTCGAGGCCTCCTTCTCGTCCTACGGAATCCGGCTGGGACGGATTTCGAACGTCAGCCTCTCTCTGCTCGAGGCGGTGTGGGAGGGAAGCGGGCAGGAGGGCGTCATCGCCGTGGTGAGTGTCGAGGAGGACTCCTACACGATCGCCTTCGCCGACTCCGGGCGTCCTGTCCTCTACCGCCACAAGCCACTCACCGGCAATGCTCAGGCGAGCTCCCTCGGCGACGCAGTACGCCGTGAGCTGCGCCTGACTCGGACCTTCATCACCCGCCACATCGAGGAGATCGCGGACCTGCGGATGTATCTCTTTTCGCCGCCCGAGGAGGAGGAGCGCTGGCGTGACTGGCTCAGCGAGGAACTGATCTCGGGCGAGCTGGCGCAGGGAGAGATTAAGACGGGGAGCGAGTTCGTGCCCGCCGGTGGTCGTCCGGCAGCGGTGCCGGCCGCGCGGGTCGCGCCGATGATGGGCGCCGCCTGCGCCCTGGTGTCTTGAAGAGGCCTCGAGATCGGTAGCTTCATGAGCTTCACGTCGGTCAATCTGGCCTCACGGCCCTTCTCGAACCAGACGCCGGTCCTGCGCGCCGCGATCGGACTGGGAGTCGTCGCGCTGTTGCTGGTCGCACTCAACGTGGCGCTCTACTGGAGCTACTTCTCGGGCTCGGGCGAGGAGGCGCGGGCGGAGCTGGCGGTGATCGACGGCGACATCTCGCGCGTCGAGTCCGAGCTCGAGGCTCTCGATCGCGAGATCGCCACTCACGACGTCGAGGCTCTCCGCGCCCATGTGAGCTTCCTCAACATGCGCATCGCGGAGCGGACCTTCGGCTGGAGTGGGCTGTTCGAGGATCTGGGCCAGGTGCTGCCCGCCCAGGTGCGGCTGGTCCGCCTGTCGCCCCGGCTCGGTCGCGCCAGTCGCGGCGGCGCGCCGACCAATGTCGTGCTGACCATCGAGGGCGCTGCGCGCAACGACGAGGCGGTGCTCGCTTTCATCGACGCGCTCTTCGAGCACCCCCGGTTCGAGAAGCCGGATCCGAGCCGCGAGGCACGCCGGGAGGGTGAGCTGCGCTTCGGGCTGACCGTGACCTACAAGCCGCCCGCGGCGGAGGAGTCCGCGGACGGGGCGGCGAAGGCCGCGCCGGTTGGGGCCCAGGGCGGCGAGGAGGCCTCGTGAGCGCGCGTGCCTGGATCGAGCGGCGCTGGTGGTGGTTGCCGTTGTTGGTCGTCGTCGTGCTGAATCTCATCGCGCTCGTCTGGTACACGGCCGTCTACTCTGGACTGGCGCGCAGCGTCGATCAGCAGCTCGAGCAGCGTCGCCGCGAGTTGGCCGGCGCCCAGGCGGCGCTCGAGAGGCAGCAACAGACCGCCGAGCGGCTGCGCACCAACGCGGATCAGCTCGGCGCCTTCTACACCACTCGGCTGGCGCCGCCCTCGGAGCGCCTGACAGATGTCATCCGCGAGGTTCGCCGTCTGGCGCGCACTGCCGGTCTCCAGCCCTCGGCTATCGACTACCCGCGCGACGACCTGGAGGACTACGGTCTGGTCAAGCGGAGTTTCTCGTTCGCCGTCCGGGGGAGCTACGCCCAGCTTCGTCAGTTCATCAACCTCCTCGAGCTGACCGATTCGTTCCTCACCCTGGAAGAGGTCCAGATGACCGGGCGCGGCAACCAGGCCGAGCTGCGCATCAGCCTCAGGCTATCGACACTGTTCGTCCTCGATGAGGAAGAGGCCGGTACGGTCGACCCGACGAGTGAGGAGGCGGCGTCGTGAGCTCGAGCCGGCGAACCACCATCCTGTTGTTGGTTCTCCTGGCGGCGGCCGCCTACTACGCCTTCGACCTGCTGTCGGGCGGCGGATCGGGCTCCGGTGGGCTCTCGGCGCGGGCTCGCAGCGGCGTCGGGACGCGTCGAACGGTGGCCGAGGTCGAGGAGCTCGCGACCAAGGCCCTCGAGAAGAAACCGGGTGTCTACCAGCACGGAAGGGATCTGTTCACCTACGGCGCCGCGAACCGACCCAAGGCTCAGCGGCCGCGCCCGAAACGGCAGCCTCCGAAGCCCAAGCCGGCACAGACCGAGGCGAAGCCCGCGGCGACCGAGCCGGCTGGCCCCAAGCCGCCGCCGATCGACGTCAGCTACCTCGGCAGCTTCGGTCCCGAGGGTCGGCGCATCGCCGTCTTCGCGGACGGCGAGAACGTCTACAACGCCCTATTGGGAGATGTGATCAAGAAGAAGTTCGTCCTCGTGGCGATCGGATACGAATCCGCGGACCTCGGTTTCGTCGGCTTTCCGGAGGCGGCTCCGAGCCGTCTGGCAGCGGGGAGGATGCGGTAAGGTTGGCACGCCTCCGGAGCGTCCTGAGACACCCCGGGGAGACGGTGGACATCGAGACGAGAGGATCATGAAGAGAGCCATCATCGGCGTTGTCGTTCTGTCTCTGCTGAGCCTGGGCTGCAGCCAGTCCACCCAGCGCATGGCGGACAACTCGGAGCGCGAGGGCGACTGGGATCAGGCGGTTCTGTACTACCTCGAGCTGGTGCAGGACCAGCCGGAGAACATCTCCTACCGGGCGGCGTTGATGCGCGCCAGGATCCGCGCCTCCCAGATGCACTTCGAGCTCGGCAAGGAGTTCAAGGAGGCCGGAGTCCTCGATCAGGCTCTCATCGAGCTCCAGCAGGCCGTGCAGCTCGACACCACCAATCAGTACGCGCAGGTGGAGCTGCGAAAGGTGCGCGAGGAGGTCGCCGCGGCGGCGGGCGGTGCGGAGGTCCTCACCCTGCAGGAGATGAAGGAGAAGGTGCGCGCTGACAGCCAGCCGCCCGAGCTCAGCCCGCGCTCGACCGATCCGATCTCGATGGACTTCCCGGAGCCGGTCTCGGTGCAGAGCATCTATCGGGCGTTGGGCAAGGCGTTCGGCATCAACATCATCTTCGATCCCAATCTGAGGGACCAGGAGATCGCCATCACTCTGCAGGACGTGGTGGCCAAGGACGCCCTCGAGATTCTGATGCGGTCGGCGGGGCACTTCTACAAGGTGGTCGACGAGCGCAGCATCCTGATCGCCGCCGATACGCCACAGAACCGTCGAGCCTACGAGGACCTGGTCATCCAGACCTTCTTCCTCTCGAACGCCCAGCCGAAGGACACGTTCAACATGCTTCGGCAGCTCGTTGGCGCCAAGAACATCGCCACCAACGAAGAGCTCAACGCGATCGTCGTTCGTGACACTGCGGACCGAGTCAAGGTGGCCGAGCGGATCATCCAGACCAACGACAAGGCGCGGGGTGAAGTGGTCGTCGACGTCGAGCTGTTGCAGATCAACACCAACACCATGCTCGAGCTCGGCCTCTCGCTGTCGGAGTACCAGGTCGTGCAGCAGCTCGACCCCAACCCGATCTCGATGTCGGACCTCCAGTTCATCAATCAGAGCAACTGGATGCTGACCATTCCGTCGTTCATCTACGACTTCATGAAGTCGAGCTCGGACGCGGAGCTTCTGGCGCGTCCCCAGCTTCGCATCAGCGACGGCGAGCAGGCGAGACTCCACATCGGCGACCAGGTGCCGATTCCGGTCACCACGTTCAACACCGCCAACACCGTCGGAGGCAACATCGTGCCGGTGACGACCTTCTCCTACCAGGACGTCGGCATCCGCATCGAGATCGAGTCGCGCATCCACCACAACCAGGAGGTGACGCTCGACATCCATGTCGAGGTGAGCCAGGTCACCGGAGATGTCCAGGGCTCACAGGGGTCGACCCAGCCGATCATCTCGACGCGGGACATCGAGTCGACGATCCGGCTGCGCGACGGCGAGACCAACTTCCTCGCCGGCCTGCTGCGCACCGACGAGATCAACGGCCGCGTGGGGATCCCGGGTCTTTCGGACATCCCGGTGCTGGGTCGGCTGTTCGGAAAGAACACCAGCCAGACACAGCGCACCGACCTGGTGATCACTCTCACCCCGCACATCGTCAGGGCGGCGGACGTGACCGAGGAGGATCTCGCACCGATCTGGGTCGGGACCGAATCGAACATCACCTTCCGCGGCGGCAGCCCGCAGGTCGAGTCGAGCGCGGAGAGCCCGTTCGAGGGGCAGGAAGACAGCGAGCAGCTGCAGGAGATGATCCGCGAGCGGCTCGAGAACCTGCCGCGCGGCCTGCAGGAGCAGCAGACAGACGAGCAGGGGCAGGCGCCGGCGGCGCCGCAGCGCAACGTCCTCGATCAGAGTGAGCAGGAGAGCGACGATCCACCGGGTCCACCGGGTGTCGGAATGGCATCCTTCGCGCCGGCAGCCGGCCTCGGCCGACTCTCGACGACCCTCGGTGAGCTGGCTCTCGCGGTTTCTGCGCCGGGAAACAAGCAGCCCGCCGTGGCGGCTCCGGTGCGCATCGGGTTCGCGCCGCACGGCAAGCTCTCGGTTCCGGTCGGGCAGCTTTTCGCGGTCGATCTGGTGGTGGAGGCCGACATCGAGGTCAACCATCTGCCGATCATCGTCGGCTACGACTCCCGGGTGCTCGAGGTCGAGTCGGTCTACGAGGGGGACTTCTTCGAGGGCGCTGGCACGATGCTTGCGGATCACTCCACCCCGGGACGCCTGGTGCTCGGCGCGAGCCTTCTCGGACAGAGGCCGGGCGTCATCGGCAAGGGAACGGTGGTCACGATCTTCTTCAAGGCACTCGAGAAGGGACGTACAGGACTGCGCTTCGAGCAGCGCCAGGCGCTCGATCGGGAGCTTCGCCCCCTCGGTCCGATCCGGGGACGGGGCCTGACGATCCTGGCCGATCCCAGTGTCAGGCCTTTCGTGGTCCCGGAACGTCCCCCGCGTCCACGGATCTCGTAGGGCAAGCTCCGGAAGACTTCGAATGCGGCGAGAGAGAGGCTACAGTCTCGTCGAGCTGGTCATCGTGGCGCTGGTTCTGACCACGCTGGCGCTGGTCGCACTGCCGACCGGCAAGTACGTCGTCAAGCGCCAGAAAGAGATGGAGCTTCGTCAGGCGCTGCGCCACCTGCGCTTCGCCATCGACGAGTACAAGCGCTATTCGGACGCCGGACTGATCGAGCTGGAACTGACCAGCGACGGCTATCCGACCGAAATGGAGCAGCTGTGGGAGGGCGTGGAGCTGGTCGGGCAGGTGGGGCAGAGGGCCCGGTTCCTGCGCCGGGTTCCGGTCGACCCGATGACCGGCGTGGCGGAGTGGGGACTGCGCAGCTACCAGGACGAGCCCGACTCGAGCAGCTGGGGTGGTGAGAACATCTTCGACGTCTACTCACTGTCCCAGGGCGTCGGACTCAACGGAGTGCCGTATTCGGAATGGTGAACGCGACGATGGAATCCCGCATCCCGAGCTCGACCTCGAATATCCGCCGCCGCGGCTTCACTCTGCTCGAGCTGATCATCGTCATGGCGGTCATCGGCATCCTGATGACCGTGACGCTGCCGAATCTGAAGAACATCCCGCGCCGCGCCGCCGAAGCGGCTCTGAAGACCAACCTCAACACCTTTCGCAAGACGATCGATCTCTACAAGGCGGACAAGGGCAACTACCCGGAGAGTCTCGAGGTGCTGGTCGACGAGGGGTACCTGCGCTCGATTCCGGTCGATCCGATCACCAAGCGCGTCGACACCTGGGTCCTGATCTACGAGGAGTTCGACCCGGAGGAGCAGCCCGCCGAGACCGATCTGGGTGAGAGTGGCCAGCCGGGCGTCTTCGACGTGAAGTCGGGTGCGGAGGGCCTGAGCCTCGACGGGGACCCATACAGTGAGCTCTGAGATCGGGCAGGGCCGGCTGGGGGCGGTGCGAGAGGGTGGCTTCACCCTGGTCGCGCTGATGATCATCCTGATCGTTCTCAACGTCGCGGTGGCGACGGCGATGCAGCTGTGGACAAAGGTCGCCCAGCGCGAGCAAGAAGAAGAGCTCATCTTCCGGGGCTTGCAGTACGCGGAGGCGATCCGCGTCTACCAGCAACGCTACCAGCGGGCGCCGACCTCGCTCGACGAGCTGATGAAGGTCCGGCCCAGGGTGCTGCGGCAGCGCTGGGAGGATCCCCTCTCCGACAGTGGCGAGTGGCGGACGATCCTGGCCGGCTCCGGCTCCGACGTGACCCAGGTCGCGGGTGGCAACGCGCCGGGCGAGGCGGCGGGCGGCGGCGCCGATCCCGCGCGGCGTGGTGGGGACGGGTTCGGGAGCCAGGAGAGTGAGCGGGAGGACTCGGGCCGGTCGCGTCGTTCGCGTCGCCGGCCCGGTCGCTCCGACGAGAGTCGGTCCGAGGGCCAGTCGGGAAGCGCTGACGACTTGTCCAGAGCCTTCGACGAGCGAGCCGGCTCGAGCTTCGCCGCGGACGCCGAGCAGAGTCAGCTCGGACCGATCGAGGGTGTCAAGCCGACCGCGGTCGGCCAGGCGGCGAAGCACTTTCTCGGCCTCGGTGAGTACTCGAGCTGGGAGTTCCGCGCCTCGATGCTGGCCGAGCCCCGTGTCAGTCCCGAGGGTGTCCCCCTCACACCCCGTCTCGACCCGAGCGCGCTCGGCAGGCCGTTCCCGTCCTGGCTGATGGCGGCGCCAGGCTCGTCTCCGCACGGCGGCGCCGAGGGCGAGGAGGCCTCCGAGTGGGGGTCATCCGACGATTTCTGATCCCTGGTCGGCTTCCGTGTCCGTACGCATCGGTCTCCAGCGTCTTCCTCACTCGCAGGGCCTCTCTGTGCCCGAGCGAGCCTCGGCCGGTAGCGCCGGTCACGATCTGCGCGCCGCCGTCGACGAGCCTCTCGTCCTCGAGCCGGCCGCGAGGGCGCTCGTCCCGACCGGGCTGGTGCTCGAGATCCCTCCCGGCTGGGAGGGACAGGTGCGGCCGCGCAGCGGACTGGCGCTACGTCACGGCGTGACCCTGGTCAACACGCCCGGGACCATCGACAGCGACTACCGCGGTGAGGTCAAGGTGCTGATGATCAACCTGGGCGACGAGGCGTTCCGCGTCGAGCGGGGCGCCCGCATAGCACAGATCGTCTTCGCTCCGGTCGCCGAGGTGGTGATCGACGAGCGGTTCGAGCTGGGCGAGACCGACCGGAGCGCCGGAGGCTTCGGCTCCACCGGGGTCGAATAGGGCCTCCCGTACCGGACGACCGGGTACAGGACGACTGGGTACCGGACGACTGGGTACCTGACAATTGGGTACCCGACTACTGGCGGTCGACCGCCATCCAGCGGCGGACCTCGGTGGCTCCCGCCGGGTCGAGCGTGGAGAGGCGCTCGAGCAGCTCGCGGGCGCGCTCGCCGCGTCCTCCGCGCCAGTTGAGGACGGTGGCGTTGGTGAGGGCTTCGATGTTGTCGGGCTGGATCTCGAGTGCCTGCTCGAAGGCCTGCAACGCCTGTGCGGGACGGTCGAGGCCGATCAGGGCTACGCCTAGCCTGACCCTCGGCGCGGCGCTTCCCGGTTGCGCCAGGCTCTGCTCCGCGAGGCGCTGGACCAGACCGCCGAAGATGCGCTCCGCTTCCCGCCGCTCTCCCTGTCCCAGCAGGTCGAAGGCCCTGGCCATGTCGTCGGCGATCGGATCGTCTCCGCTCGCGGCGATCGAGCCCCGCCCCGCCAGGCGTCGATAGACCCCGGCGACGTCGGCATGGCCGAACGAGGCGAACTCGCCGGCCAGCTTGGCGTGGGGGAAGGGGGCCGGGAATGTGGCCCACAGGCCCGCCAGGGGAACCGTGGCGGCCCGTGTCTGGTAGGGGTCGAGCGGCAGGATCGAGAGGTCGTCGATCAGGTCGTCGATCCGGAGGGGGCCCTTGTAGAGCACCGCCAGGCGTCCGGAGGCGTCGATCAGAAAGCTCGTCGGCAGCGCCAGCCGGCGGCGCTCTTCGAGGAGAGCCTTCTGCAGGATGTCGAGAACGTCGATCGACGTCGTCGACGCGAAGCCGACCTCGTAGCCGGGCGTGATCGAGGCGAGCAGCGCGCGGGCGCGCTCCGGGTCCTCGTCCACCGACAGCGCGACGATCTCGAGACCGGCACGCCCCAGCTCTTCACGACGCTCCTCGAGATCCCGCAGCTCGGTGACGCAGGGAGCGCACCAGCTGGCCCAGAGATTGAGCAGAACGGCTCGACCCGTCGCCAGACGGCGAGTCGTGCCGTCGAGGGCCCGGTAGTCCACCGGCGGTAGTATCGGCCGCGCCGTCAGACGGACATGCGAGGCGCCGGACTCGATCGACGTCTCGATCGGCGATGCTTCGAGGGAGGGCGCCGGCGAGCGGGTGGGCAGCGACTGCGCCACCCCGGAGCCCTCCACCAGCCGGTAGCGCCCGCCGGGCGTGAGGTCCGAGAAGCTCTCGGTTCCGCCGCCCGGCCAGCGGACCTCGACGCGCTCGACCGAGCCGGCGTCACCGAGGCCGAAGTGAATCCACTTGCTCGACTGGGCGAGGAAGCCCTCGCCGGCGCGCAGCGTCTGGACCAGGGGCGGCTTCCCGTCGGCGAGCGAAACGCTGACGCGGGCTCCGATGGCGTCGCGGTTGACACCGGTGCCGACGAGGCGGAGGGTCAGATGGTTGGTCGGCGTGGCGCTGCGATTCGACAGGAAGCGAACCCGGGGACCGGTGCGGTTGGCGATCCAGAGATCGAGGTCGCCGTCGCCGTCCCAGTCGGTGACCGCGGTCGATCGGGCGTCGTCGAGGAAGTCCGCGCCGCTCGATGCCGAGACGTCGGCGAAGCGACCGTCCGTCGTGTTGAGGAATATGTTGTTGCGCTCGCGCCCGCTCCACGAGTTGCCCTGGCGGCTCATTTCGCCGATCGCCAGCCAGGCGCTCAGATAGTCGGTCAGTCCCTCGGTGCCCCGTTCGGTGGGTGACTGCGGCACGACCTGCCGCCAGAAGAAACTTCACAAGTCGTCGGTGAGATCGTTGGTCAGAAACCCATTGGGGACCACGATGTCGGGCCAGCCGTCGTTGTCGAGATCGGCGAATCTGGCGCCCCATGCCCAACGGCCCATGGTCACGCCGGCCTCCTCGCTCACGTCGGTGAAGCCGCCGTCGCCGGCGTTGCGGAACAGCGAGTTCCCACGGGTGTGGCGCCGGTAGTAGTCGCGCGTGGTGGCGTCTTCGTCGGTGCGAAAGCGCCTCTGGTAGGTGACCCGGCCTCCGGCCGAAGAGAACATGTTGGAAACGTAGAGATCCATGCGGCCGTCGCGGTCGAAATCACCCCAGCTGGCTCCCATGCCCGCCGAGATGTCCTCCACTCCGGCCTCGGCCGCGACGTCGCTGAACATGCCGTCGGTGTTGCGGTAGAGGTTGTTGCGGCCGAAGTCGTTGGCGACGTACAGGTCGGGGTCGCCGTCGTCGTCGTAGTCTTCCCACACTGCGGCGAAGCTGAACCGGCTGTTGTTTCTGTCGAGGCCGACCTCGACCGTCACGTCGGTGAGCTCGAGGCCGCCGTCGTTGCGGTACAGCCGGTTGCGCTGCCCGTTGTTGGCGTCGTAGTAGGGCGTCGGCGGCAGTCCCTCGTCCGGATTGCGGTAGCCGGTCCCGTAGAGGTCGAGATCGCCGTCGCCGTCGAAGTCGGCGGCCGAGGCGCTGACGGCACCCTCGAGCGGCAGAACCGCGGCGGGATGGAAGCGGGCCGTCCCATCGTTGGCGAGAACGACCAGATGCGCCGAGCGCACCGCGACGAGATCCTGGTCGCCGTCGTTGTCGAGGTCGATAGCGAGAGCGCTGCGCGTCAGCTCCAGGTAGTCGACGGCGGCCTGCGCCGAGACGTCGAGGGCGGTGCCGCCCTGCTGTTGCAGGAAGAGGCGGTCGGGTAGACCGCCCGGCTGAGCGACGAAAAGGTCGTCGAGACCGTCACCGTCGAAGTCGGCGACGGTCAGGCCCTGGTAACCGCGAAAGGTCACCCCGGACATGCGATCGAGGTATCGCCACCAGTGGTGGAGTGGCAGGGCCAGCTGCTCTTCCCATGAGGCGTTGCCGCCGAGCACCGAGCGGGAGCAATCGGCGAGGAGCGCGGCGTCGCGACGCTCGATCTCGTCGTGGGCCAGAACCTCGAGGCGGCGAAGTGCCGGTTCCGGATCGAGCGCCCAGACCATCGACCAGGTGGAGTGGATTTCGGTGGCACCCGAGGCGTTCTGTCCAAAGCCCGAGAACAGCACCTCGACGCGCGCCTGATCGTCGCCCAGCGCTTCGACGCGGACGATCTTGAACTTGACACGACGTTCCGTGGGGCCGAGGGCGTCGATCAGGCTCTCGAGCTCGGTGACGAGCGCCGCGGAGCCGCTGCCGGCGCTTTCGACGGAGGCGTCGGGGGCGCTGCGGCGGACGGTGAAGATGGCGCTCTCGAAGGCCACCGCTGTCGGCGGCGTGAGCGGCGCCAGCTCGCAGTTCGCGCAGTCGGCCACCGGTCCGGCCAGATCGGCCTCCGGGGCGGTCAGGACCTTGCCCCAGGCTTTCAGTCTCCCGTCGATCCGGGCCGCGATCTCTTCGCTCTCCCAGTCGTCGGCGTCCACCCGCAGTTTGGCGTAGAGATCTTCGAATCCATCACGGACGTGCTGGCCGCCGGGCTCCGGAACGCTCTCGATCTCCTGGCCCCCCGAAGGCGCCGCAATGAGCGCCAGGACGAGGAGGACCACCGTCACCCTGACCATGTGTGGAAGATAGCAGGGATCGCCACGAAAAAAGCCGCCCCACGGGAGTGGGGCGGCTCGAGAAAACAACTCTGTCGCCTCGCCTCGGCTAGAACCGGAAGCGGATGCCGAGCTGGTAGGACCTCGGCTGGCCGGCGCTGAGCGGCTCCAGGAAGTCGTCGGTCGGACCGCCGTCGTAGATGGTGCTCTCGAAGCTCCTGAAGTTGTCGGAGTTGAGCGCGTTGAAGGCCTCGCCGATGAGCTCGAGGTCGTAGCGTTCGCCGATGTTGAAGACGTAGGACAGACGAATGTCGAGGGTCGAGAACGTGTCGCCACGGAAGCTGTTGCGCTTCAGGAAGCTGGGGTAGCCCTGGTCCGGACCCGGACGATCGCGGTCGAAGTTGTCGTTGTTGAAGTCCTCGTCAGTGAACGGGTTGACCGGCAGCTTGTCGCGCCAACGGAAGATGCCCGATGCGGTGAGGCCGAAGTTCGACACCCAGGTTCCGGAGAGCACCACCCGATGGCGGACGTCGTAGTCGGAGTAGCCCCAGTCCTGCTCGAGATTGAAGTGATCCGACGGCCAGCCGGCGCTCGACGAAGAGACGCTGCGCTCGTTGGTGTCGTGATCCTCCGACTTGGCCCAGGTGTAGCTGCCCTGGAACTGCCAGTTGTTGCTGAAACGCTTGCGGGCCGACAGCGACAGCGAAACGTATTCGGCTTCCGCGTCGTCGGTGAACTGCATGATCTTGTTGAAGTTCGGATCGAGTCGCGCGTTGCGCCCGCCGTAGATCGGGCGACCGTCGGAGGTGAAGTCGATCGGGGTCGGATCGAGGTTGATGTCCTTCTTGCGCTCCAGGTGATCCGACTCCGAGTAGACCGCGTCGACACCGATGGTGAAGTCGCTCGAAAGCGCTCGCTCGTAACCGAGCGAGACGCGTCCGGTGCGCGGATTCTTGTAGCCCGGCTCGAAGACGAAGATGTCTGGCGTAATCGAGGGGAGCGTGCTCGGATCGGTGATGATGTTCGGGTAGACCGGATAGCCCGGATCGCCCTTGTCGAGCTCGACTCGGGTGACCGTGACACCGTTGGTCAACAGGGCGTTGGCCACAAGCAGCGACGGCGTCGGGGCGTAGAAGACACCGAGGCCGCCACGCAGCAACGAGTTCTCGTCGATGGCCCAGGAGAAGCCGAGGCGCGGCGCGATGCCGTCGAAGTCTGGGATCTGTGAGGTCAGCGGCTGGAGCGGGTTCGATTCCTTGGGCGTCGGGTTGTCCTGACTCTCCCACCGCAGCCCCGCCTGGATGGTCAGGGAGTCGGAGGCGCGGAAGTCGTCGGAGACGTAGATCGACAGGAAGTCGGTGTCGTAGTCGACCGTACCGTTCGAGTCGGAGAAGGCCTGGGTGAAGTCGGTCAGGAAGGAGTCGCGCCCCTGGACGAAGTCGCTCAGGAAGATGGTCTCGTACTGACCGTCACAGTAGCGGCAGAAGCCGTCGTTGAACGAGATGTTGGTGTAGTTGAAGCCCGCCTTGATCGTGTGCTTGTCGCCGGCGAAGGTCGAGAAGTTGTCCTGGATCTCGAGCTTGTCCTCGTCGAGGAAGTTGGGCAGGAACTGGTTCTGACCGATGACGGCGTCGAAGAAGTCGATGTTGATCTCCGGGATGCCGTTCTCGTTCTCGGCCCTGGGCCGCTCCTCGCCCGAGAACTGCACGTTGAGCTCGTTGAAGCTCGAGGCGCCGATGACCGAGTTGAGGCTCGCGACCGTGGTATTGAAGGAGTTCTCCTCGAAGCCGTTGTTCGATCGTCCGGTGGTGTTGAACGTGGTGTCGGTGAGGTTCTCGCCCTCGTTGGTCGACCAGTTGGAGCGCAGCCAGAACTGGTGGTTGTCCGAAGCGGCCCAGTCGAAGCGGATCAGGAAGACGTCCTGGTCGTTGGTCGTGTCGTAGTTGAACTCGGTCCTCGGGTCGATCCCGAGATCGACCAGCGCCTGATTCCAGGCGGCGTTGAGCGCCGGATCGGAGTCGAGGTCGTCCTGGAAGTCGGGGCTGCGCGGGAAGGTCTCCTGACGGCGCTGGGAGTCGTAGGCGAAAAAGTAGTGGAACTTGTCCTGGACGACCGGACCGCCGAGGTTGAAGCCCGCCTGATCTCGGTCGAAGGTGTTGATCTCGTTGCCGAGAGCGTCCTTCGACTCGATGAAGCCGTCGCTCTGGTTGTAGTAGAAGACCTCACCATGGGTCTTGTTGGTGCCGGTCTTGGTGACCGCGTTGATGATGCCGCCCGAGGCGTTGCCGTAGCGCGCGCTGTAGCTCGAGCGGACCACCTGGAACTCCTTGATGGCCGCGGCGCTGTAGGTGAAGGCCGGGCGGGTACCGCCGCGCTGCTCACCGAAGAACGAGCTGTTCGAGTCGGCGCCGTCGACGTTGAAGGAGTTCATGATGCCGCGCTGGCCGTTCACCGAGACGCGACCGCTATCGACCTCGACCGCCTGAGGCGTCAGCGCCACCAGGTCGGTGAAGTCGCGGCCGTTGAGCGGCAGGGCCTCGAGCTCCTCGTCGGAGACGGTCGCGGTGAGCGAAGCCTTGGTGGTCTCGAGGACCGGTGCTTCGCTGGTGACGATAATCTCCTCGGTGACGCTGTCGAGGCCGAGAGCGACAGGCAGCTCGACCAGGGATCCGACCGAGACGCTCACACCCTGCTGCTCGAAGCGTCCGAAGCCGTCGAGGACCGCGGTCACGGTGTAGGTCCCGGGAGGCAGGAGACGGAGCGAGTAACGGCCGGCCGCGTCGGTCTGACGACTGCGCGAGAAGCCGGTGTCGGGATTCGTCGCGGTGACCGTGACTCCCGGCAGGGCCGCGCCGTCCTGGTCGGTAATCGTTCCGGAAACCGTTCCGTTGGCGGCGTCGCCCTGTGCCAGGAGCGTTCCCGGCATGGCCAGAGCCAAAGCCAGCAAGAGGACTGCGAACATGTGTTGACGGCGACCCATCGATCCCTCCTTCGTGCCCGTTCTGCCTTGTTTCACTGTGGTTCTTACGTTCCGTGCAGGGTAACACCGGTCATGCCTGTTGACCACCCCGTTTCGAGTCAGGATCCGGCCACATCCGTCCGTCGGAAGACGGTCCTCGAATCGGCCTGGTCGAGCGGTCGGACGACGATCTCGTCGATGCTGGCATGGGGCGGCTGCGTCGCCGCGAAGACGACACAGCGGGCGATATCGTCGGCGACCAGGGGGGTCATCCCCTCGTAGACGCCGGCGGCCCTCTCGCGGTCACCTTCGAACCGCACCAGAGAGAACTCCGTCTCGGTCAGGGCCGGACTGATCTCGGTCACCTTGACGCCGCTGCCCAGCAACTCCAGACGCAGCGTGCGGGTCAGGGCGCGCTGGCCGTGCTTCGACGCCGTGTAGCCGGCTCCGCCCGGGTAGACCTCGAAGCCCGCCGTGGATCCGATATTGATGATCTGCCCGTGCGGTGAGGCGGTGAGCCGCGGCAGCAGAGCTTCGATCATGCGCGCCACCGCCAGGACGTTGAGCTCGAACATGTCCCGCCAGTGGGTCTCGTCGAGTGCCTCGACCCGTTCGAAGCCGAAGGCGCCGCCGGCGTTGTTGACCAGCAGGTCGAGGCGATCGATCGAGGCTGCGGCCGCGTCGACGGCGACCTTGTCGGTGACGTCGAGCGGCAGGGGGCGCCCGCCCGTCTCGGCCGCCAGGGCTTCGAGCCGATCGAGTCGCCGCGCCGCCAGGACGACATCGAACCCGACCTCGGCGAGCGCTCGTGCCGAGGCGGCTCCGATTCCGGAGCTGGCGCCGGTGACGAGAGCGACGGGTGAAGCCGTCGAGGGTGAGGTCCTCTTGGGTGGGGTCGGGGTTGAGCCGTCGTCGGTCGTCATCGTACCTCCGCAGATGGGCACAGGTCGGCCAGGACGCAGTCGGCGCAGCGCGGGCGGCGGGCGATGCACACCGCCCTCCCGTGGTCGATCAGCAGGTGGGACCAGATCGTCCAGGAGCCACGCGGAACCAGTTCCACGAGGTCGCGCTCCACCTTGACGGCGTCCGTCTCCCCGGTGAGGAAGAGCAGCCGAGAAATGCGTCCGACGTGAGTGTCGACGACGACACCCTCCTCGACGCCGAAGGCGTTGCCGAGGACGACGTTGGCCGTCTTGCGCCCGACGCCGGGCAGGCCGTTGAGCTCTTTCATGGTCTCTGGAACGCGGCCGCCGTAGTCGGTGACCAGCGCCTGACCGAGCCCCTTGAGCGACTTCGCCTTGTTGCGGAAGAAACCCGTCGAGCGGATCATCTCCTCGATCTCGGTGAGCGGCGCCCCGGCGTAGTCGGCGGCCGTCGGGTAGCGCGCGAACAGCGCCGGCGTGACCATGTTGACGCGCTTGTCGGTGCACTGCGCCGACAGGATGGTGGCGACCAGCAGCTCGAGCGGATCCTGGTGGACGAGCGCGCACTGGCTGTCCGGGTATTCCTCGAGGAGACGCCGGAGGATCTCCGCGGTTCGTTCCCGGCGCGCCTTCTTCGACTCCCGGCGGGCGCGTCCCGGGGTCAGCCGGCGGCGAGCTTCGGGCTGGGTCGCACTCACTGGCTCCTCTTTCAGTTGACGCTGTCGGGGTCCGAGGCCTCGGTCCAGGCCGGGAGGGCCGCAGGGTCGATATCGATCGACGCCAGAACCTGGGTCCATATCGACTCCGGGTCCTCGGCGAAGAGCAGCTCGTTGTCGAGCGGCGCGATCAGCCAGTCGTTCCGGTGGATCTCCTGCTCGAGCTGTCCCTCGCCCCAGCCGGCGTAACCGAGCAAGAGCTTGAAGGCCAGCGGTGGCCGGGCGGCGATGATCGACAGATCGCCGACGTGCTGGGTGATGCGGATGTCGGTGGCTATCTCGAGCGCCGACTCGTCGATCTCGTCGAGATCGGCGCCGCTCTGGTCGAAGAGCACGGTCCCCAATTGGGGCTGCACGGGGCCGCCGAAGTGAGTCATCGTGGTGTCACCGCCGTTCCAGGCGATCTCGAGGCCGTCGAGGACCTCCTGAACCGTGAGCTCGGTGGGACGGTTGACGATCAGACCGAAGCTGCCCTCGGGCTGGTGATCGACCAGCAGGACCACGCTCTTGGCGAAGAACGGGTCCTGGATCTGCGGCATCGCCGCCAACAGGACCGGGGTCTCGAGGTCGGCCAGCGGGTTCGGCACGGGAGAGAGATTGTATCTTTAGTTGGCGGTGAGAGAGATCAACGAAGTGATCTGCGAATGGCGCGAGCCGGCCGTCCTGGGCGAGGGGCCGCTGTGGGTGGAGGAGGAGCGTGCCCTCTACTGGCTCGACATCCTCGGCGAGCGCCTCTATCGGTTGGCGGTCGACGACGGCTCGCGAAGCGTCCTGGAGCTCGACCAGATGGTGACCAGCCTGGTGCCGCGCGCCGGCGGTGGTTTCCTCGGAACCGTGAGGGACGGTTTCGCGTCCGTCGACCTGTCCGGAGGGGCTGTCGCCCCGATCGTTCTGCCGGAGGCCGAGCTTTCCGGCAACCGCTTCAACGACGGCAAGGTCGACGGCAGCGGGCGCTTCTGGGCGGGCAGCATGGACTCGGCCGGCAAGCTCGATACCGGCGCGCTCTACCGCCTCGACGCGGATCTCTCCCTGCACCTCATGGATGACGGCTACATCATCGCCAATGGTCCCGCCTTCAGTCCGGACGGTGCCACGCTCTACCACACCGATTCGGTCAGGCGGGTCGTCTACGCTTTCGATCTCGCAGGTGATGGCTCGATCTCCGGCAGGTCCGAGTTGATCGCTCTGCGCGGCGAGGAGGGCGAGCCCGACGGCATGACCGTCGATGCCGAGGGTTGCCTCTGGCTGGCGCACTTCGGAGGTTCCAGGCTGACGCGCTTCTCGCCGCGGGGAGAGGCGCTCGAGGCGGTGCCGATGCCGGTGCCGAACGTCACCAGCTGCACCTTCGGCGGTACCGACCTGGCGACCCTCTACATCACGACGGCGCGCCTCCACCTCGACACCGAGGCGCTCGAGCGCTACCCGCTCGCGGGGAGCCTCTTCTCCTGTCGGCCCGGAGCCGAGGGCCTGCCGGGCAAGGCCTTCGCCGGTTGACCGGGTGACCAGCGCCGGGCACCGGCCTATCGCGGCAGGGGCTCGATGCTGGCGGCGTCGGGGTTGAGCCGGGTGATCTCCAGTACGGCGAGATAGGCGAAGTTCGACGCGGTGAATCCGTTGTCGATCTCGATCTCGACGGCACCACTCGGATCAGGGCGCACCGGAGCCAGGGTGGCTTCCATATTGAGATTGAAGGCGGCGTCGAGCACCTCGGTGCGCTGACGAATGGTGTACGAGCCGACTCTCCGGTTCGATTGGTTGTTGCGCGACCCGTGGAAGCGGAACCTGTAGGCGCCATCCGGATTGAGACCGCGGACCTCGATCCGCGCCTGCGGGTCGTTGAACCCCGAGCCCTGGCCGACGAAGAAGGCATCGAGCTGGGCCCGCTCGTCGTAGAGCGAGCCGCTGATGTCGACGGCCCCGTTCCAGGCCCCCGTGGCGCCGCCGCCGGTCTCGCCGGCGAAGCCGTCGACGATGAGGATGTCGATGCCGGTAGGACGGTTTCGGGTGTCCACCGCGTCGAGGACGGCACCCGCCGCGAGGTCCGAGATGACGTTGTAGTGACGTCCGGTCTGGGGCAGGACCTCGGCTCCCTCCGCGGCGCCGGCCGCCGTGGAGAAGTCGACCAGGAGGGCCAGGGGCCGTGCCGGCAACGCCTCGGCCGTCGGCCGATTCGCCAGGATCTGGTCGGTCAGCCCGGCGATCACCAGCGCGTCGTCGGGGCTCACGCCGATGGCGGCGAGAACCGGATCGAGCTCGCCCGAGGCGATCAGCGCCGAGGTGTCGTCGTCCTCCCATATGGTGCCGTAGATGGCGAGCGCGGTGGCCAGATCACCCTGGCTGTCGGCGTGATAGTGATCGCTCGAGTAGAAGGCCGCCGGCCAGCCGGCGGCTCGCCAGACGTCACCGGCGGGGGCGATCCGCGTCTGTATCCCGGGAACGGCATCGTCGATGTAGCCCCGCGTCGTCTCGTAGCCGGCGCGGATCTGGCGCGCCATCTGCTCGGCCCCGCCGGCGAAGACCGGTCCCAGCGTCCAGTTCGACGTGCCGATGCCGATGTTGGTGCCGGCGGTCCAGGAGGAGGCGGGATCGTAGAGCCAGTGGCCGGGCTCCCGGGCCCAGGTCTGGTAGAGCACCGGGATCACCTCCGGGCTCTGGGTGACGTGGTTGGTGGTGCCGATCCGCACCTCGTCGAAGAGCTTCAGCCCGTTCGCCCGATGCTTGGCGAAGTTCCCCATGTAGGGGTGGGTGGTCGGCCGCGTGCTGTAGCCCTGCAGAACGACGAAGTCCCAGGTCTCGCCATCGAGCCGAGGTTCGTCGATCTCGGCCAGCGACTCCTTGCCCGGATCGACGTGATAGTCGTAGCCGCGCCCCTGGTGGAAGACGTTCTTGACGAACGGCGGCTCGTGCCCTCCGGCGATGGCGATCCGCCGCACCAGCTCCGGTATCCCTCGCGCCCCGGGATACGGCGGGTTGCTGACCTTGGGGTTGGCGGCGCTGATGGTGAAGCTGTTGCCGAAGAACAGGACGTTGTAGCCCTCGGTGGTGCCGGCGGGGAAGGGCGAGGTGTAGGCGCCGTTGCTCTGTGCCGCGACCGGCGCGACCTGAGCCAGAGCGGCGTACAGGGCGAGCGCGACGGCCGGTCTGCCGAGGGTCGTGTTCACGATGTCTCCCCTCCGACCTCGAGCGTGCGGATCAAGAGCGGCAGCATCGCATGGTCCTTTTCTCGTCCGGCGGCGCGCTTCGACTCGATGTTGGACGCCAAACTCAGCACCGACACCTCGAAGCCGTCCAGTTCTAGAGCTCGTGAGCGTTCTCGAACGTCTTCGAAGGTCCATGCGTTTCCGATCTCGTGGAGCGCATCGAGCAGTCCGAGCCTCGTCTCCAGCAGATTGACCTTGTTCTCGGTCAGGCGCTTGCCTGTCGGGCGGATGAGTCGGCCCGCAGGGTCCCTGTAGCGTGCGTCCAGCTCGGCGAGTGCTGTGGCGAGCCGTTCGACGTTCGCCTCGTCGAGGTCGAAGACGATGTCGACGTCGAGCGTCGCGATCGGGGCGCCCTCGAGAATCGCCGCGACTCCACCGACCACGACGTGGTCGACTCCGTATCGATCGAGTGCCCGCAGGAGGCCGAGAAAGTCAGGGCCGGCGGTCACGACGGAGCGCCAGTGCCGAGGCGGCGAGATCCTGCGCGGCCAGCAGCCGTTCGGTGGGCGTACGTTCGAGCATCCAGTGGATGGCCGTAAGGTCGATTCCGTCGGGTGCGAAGGCGCCCCGCAGGCTGGGCTCGCGGCTCGAGTCCGGTCCCCTGGTCTTCGTCCTTGCCGACGACTGCGCTGCACGAGGCTCCGACACGAGGTGATTCTATCGTGGTCGCCCCTGCTCTCCCGGAAAGGCGGCTCGCGCTACTCGTAGCGCAGAACGATCAAAGGCTTCTCCCGCGAAGCCTCCCAGGCGGTCAGCAGGGTCGCCGCCAGGGCGATCCCGGCCGACAGCGCGATCAGGCCGATCATCGTCATCATCGGGAAGCTGCCCGGACTCTCGGAGAGCACGCCCATGAACAGGATCATTCCGGCGCCGATGCCGGTGCCGATGATGCCGCCCAAGAGTCCCACCATCCCGCCTTCGAGCAGCAGCAGCGCCAGCACCTGGCTCGAGTGCAGTCCGATCGCCTTCATGATGCCGATCTGACGCCGACGCTCGAGCACGGCGAGGGACACGGTGTTGGCGATGATCACGCCGCCCGCGAAGAGCGCCAGCAGAGCGATGACCATCGGCAGGGCGGTGATCTTCTCGAAGATGCCGGTCAGCATCTGGTTGATCAGGGCGACGGGAAGCACGAACAGGCCCTTGTCCTCCGACAGCGTCCGCATGGTGTCGGCCATGCGCTCGTCGTCGACGTCGACGATGTAGACCGTCGGCTTCGGGGTCAGGCCCTCCGGGACGACGTTGCGCGAGGCCACGATCCGCGTGCTCTCGCCGACGTCGACGTTGAAGTTGTCGTCCTCGGGCTTCGCCATCAGCCCGCCCACGGTGACCGTGCGCTCCTGCTCGTCCGCCCAGCGCAGCGTCAGCCGGCTGCCGACAGAGAGTCCCAGCCACTCGGTGGCATCGTTGGGGCGAAGAACGATCTGCCGGTCACCACCCGGGTGGACGTCGGTGCCGTCGCCGATCTCGTAGTCGAGCATCTCGTCGCCGGCCAGGGAGACCGTCGTCTCGCCCAGCAGGTCCTTGAGCAGGAACCGAGTCCGGTCGAACTCGCGCTCGCCGCGCCCCTCGGTCGCGGAGTCCTCGCGCGCCGCCACCTCGTCCTCTTCCGTGTCCTCCTCCCGCACGGTTTCGCCGCGCTCGTAGGCTCTCTGCTCGAGCGCCTCGATGTCGGTGTTGCCGTCGATGGCGACGATCTCGGCCGTCCAGACCACCTGATGACGGACGTCTTCGACGGCGTCGATCGCGGCGAGTCTCGCGGCCGCCCGCTCGCTCGCCTCGGGCGAGTTGGGCACCACCAGAACGTCGCCGCCGATCCGCTCCTCCATGACGTCCTCGATGACGTTGAGCAGCGACTCGGTCATCAGCAGGATCGAGCTCAGGGCGAACATCCCGACCACCAGCGCCAGGAGTGTGCTGGCGGCCCGGCCCGGGTGGCTGCTGATGGCCCGCTGGGTGAGCTTCAAGTAGGTGCTGCCGAGTGACGGTAGCTTGCCGAAGAGCAGCACCACCAGGCGGAAGATCCACAGGATGACGCCGAGGCCGGCGACGGCGGCGTAGGTGGCGCCGATGCCCATCAGCGGCTCGTCGAGGATCTGGCCGACCATCAGGCCGACGATCGCGGTCAAGACCACCATCACGCCGAGCGAGCGGAAGAATCCGGCCTTGGGAGGCACCTGCTGGTCGGGCTGCAGGACGACGTTGGGCCGTACGCGCCCGGCGGCCAGGGTGGGTAGGAAGCCGAAGACCAGGGTCACCAGCACGCCGGTGACGAGCCCCATGACGAGTGCCTCGGGGTAGACGGCGAACTGCAGCGTCTCGGCAACCATGCTCTCGGCGGCGCCACGCAGGAGGGCCACCATGCCGAGCCCCATCGCCAGACCGAGGAGACTGCCGATGACGCCCAGGATCAGTGCCTCGAGCAGGAACATGGTGGTGATCTGGCGGCCACGGAGGCCGATCGTCTTGAGAACGCCGATCTCGAGGGTGCGGCGGCCGACGACCACCAGCATCGTGTTGGCGATCCCGATACCCCCGATCAACAGGGAGACGAGTCCGAGGGTGGTGATCAGGCGGGTGAAGACGCTCGACACCTCCTCGTTGTCTTCGAGGAGGGCTTCGGTGGTTCGCAGCCGCGCGCCCTCGAAGGCCGCCTCGAACGTCTCTTTCACCTCGGCCAGCCGTGCCTCCTCCGGAATAGCCAGGTAGACGGTGTCGGCTCGCAGGCCGAAGACGCTCTCACCGTCCTCGTAGGAGAGGATCGACCATGGCAGCACCACCGCCTCCATCTCGCGCATCCGTGCCTCGACCTCGTTGGCGAGGATGGCGCGGATCTCGAAGGGCTCGGGGCCGCGGACGTGGAGTTGGTCGCCGAGGCCGACCATGAGCATCTCGGACAGGCGTCGGCTGATGATGATGCCGCCGGGTTCGGCGAGCGCGGTCGCGATGGCCATCCCCGGGGGTTCGACCGCCGCGACGTCGCCATAGAACGGGTAGACCTCCGGCTCGACGAAGAAGGCGAGCGCTGTGGTCTGGCTGGGCCTGCTCTCTGCGACCAGCCCGCTCTCCCTGACGGGTCCACTGTTCCTGGCGGGCCCACTGTTCCTGACGGGCCCGGTGTCCCTGACCGGATAGACCGGAAAAGGCTGCAGGCTGCGGATCGACCGCTGCATCCGGACGCCGTTCTCTCGCGCCCAGCCCTCCATGCGCTCGAGACCCGGGGCGCTGAAACGGGTCCGTGAGACCTCGCCGCCCTCTTCGACCAGGGTCTCGTCGTAGCTCTCTTGGCTGAAGCGTTCGTCCACCACCGGAGGTCGCACGACGATGTCGGCCCGGTTGTCGGCTCTGAGATCCTGCGTCAACCCGTCGCCGATCATCAGCCCCACCGTTCGCAGCGACACCACCGCGGCCACGCCCACCGCGATGCAGAAGAGGACGAAGAGCGTCCGTTGGCGATTGTGGAGAAAGCTCGACAACGCCTGGCGAAGGAAGAAGGAGACGTGCTTCATCGCTGTCCCTTCAAGACACAAGCCGGCCGTCGACCAGCGTCACCATCCGGTCGGCCTCGGCGGCCAGGCCGTTGTCGTGCGTCACCAGGATGATGGTGGTGCCGAAGTCCTCGCGCACCCGCTTCAGCGTGTCGACGACCATCCGGCCGGCCTCGGTGTTGAGGTTCCCGGTCGGCTCGTCGGCCATCAGGATGGGTGGGTTGTTGGCCAGCGCCCGGGCGATAGCGACGCGCTGCTGCTCGCCGCCCGAGAGCTGGTTCGGGCGGTGGTCCAGCCGATCCGCCAGGCCGAACTGGGTCAGCAGCTCGACCGCCCGCTTCTGGGGCTCGAACTGCCGCTCGTTGGCGAACTGGATCGGCAGCGCGACGTTCTCGGTCGCCGACAGGCTCGGGATGAGGTTGAAGAACTGGAAGACGAAGCCGAGCTTCTCGTTTCGAATATCCGTGAGCTGGCCCTCGCTCATGCCGGAGATCTCGATCCCGCCGATCCGGATCGAGCCGGCGGTCGGGGTGTCGAGGCCACCGATCAGGCCCAGCAGCGTGCTCTTGCCGCTGCCGGACGGACCGATGATGCTGACGATCTCGCCAGCCGCGATGTCGAGATCGATACCATCGACGGCGGCGATCGTCTGCTCGCCCAGTTGGAACTCCTTGCGGAGATCTCGGGTTCGAATCAGTAGGGCCATCAAAACCTCCGTAGTGCCGGCGCGGGTCGCCTGCACCCTCCTGTCGCTCCCTCGCCGTCGGTATGAACACGCTCGAGAGGTCGCGACTCTTACGTCCGGGGTATGGTGGGGGCACCCTACCGCTTTACGCCCAGCGGCGCCCGGTATGAATCGACAGCGGATGAGGAGAGGAGTGAATCGAACGTCGTCCGTCGCGCTCGTTCTGGCTGCACTGACGTTGCTCGCATCCTGTGGGAGGGAGGAGGTCGCCGAGTTCCGTCCTCGGCCTCCGGTCGGTGCGGTCGTCGGTGACTTCGGCACGACCCCCTGCCTTCACCTGGCGGGTGACGTCGAGTACGAGGCCGAGTGCGGCTTGCTGATGGTGCCCGAGAACCGCGACGACCCGGACTCGCGCCTGATCGCCCTGCCGGTCAAGAGGATCCCTGCCTCGGGCATTGCCCCCGCGGAGCCGATCTTCTTTCTCGCCGGCGGGCCCGGGCAGTCGAACCTGGGGTACAGCCGGGTCGAGTGGTTTCACGAGAACTACGACATCGTCCTGGTCGGCTATCGAGGCGTGGACGGAAGCGTTTACCTGGGCTGTCCGGAGGTCAGCGAAGCGATGGCTCTCGGGCTGCCGATGATGAGCCGGGAGGCCATGGCCGTCTCGGCCGAAGCCTACGCCGGCTGCGCGTCGCGGTTGGCCGAGGAGGGTATCGATCTCCACGGCTACACGATGCTCGAGGTCGTCGACGACATCGAAGCGGCGCGCCAGGCTCTGGGCTACGAGCGCATCAACCTCGAGAGCGGAAGCTACGGTACCCGCCTGGCTCTCATCTACACCTGGCGCTACCCCGACATGGTGCATCGCAGTGCGATGGTGGCGGTCAACCCGCCCGGTCGCTTCGAATGGGACGGAGCGGTCCTGGAGGATCAGATCCGGCGCTATGCCGCCCTGTGCGCCGAAGACGACTATTGCTCCTCGCGCACCGACGATCTGGCCTCGTCCATCCAGAAGGCGCTCGACAACATGCCGGAGCGCTGGCTGTTCTTTCCGGTCGATCGAGACGCAATGCTCTTCGGCACCTTCCTGGGCCTTTATTCCACCGGTGGCGCCGCGACGACCTTCGATCTCTGGCTCGCCGCGGCCGAGGGCGACTACAGCGGCGGGGCTCTCATCACCTTCGCGTTCAAGTACATGCTGCCGGCCGGCTTCGCCTGGGGCGACAGCTCGGCGAAGGCCTTCAGCGGCGACTACGATTTTGACCCGTCGGTCGACTACATCGCCCGGGTCACTCCCGGACCCGATCTCATCGGGTCTCCGGGCTCCGTGCTGGGATGGTCCGCGGCCGGAGTCTGGCCGACCAAGAAGATCCCCGCCGAGTACCGCGTCGCCCAGCCGTCGAGCGTCGAGACCCTGATGCTCAGCGGCACCCTCGACGTCTCCACCCCGGCGCGGCACGCCCGCGAACAGCTGCTGCCGGTGCTCGACAACGGCGAGCAGGTCGTCCTGACCAACTTCGCCCACACCGGCGACCTCTACAACCTCCAGCCCGAGGCGACCCGGCATCTGCTTGCGACCTTCTTCGCCACCGGCGAGGTGGACGATTCCCTGTTCGAGCCCAACACGGTCGACTTCAACGCCAAGTGGGGGATGCCACTGATCGCCAAGCTGGCGTTGGGTGGGGTGGTGCTGGCGCTGGCTCTCGCGATTCTTCTGCTGTGGTTCGTCGTTCGATTGGTGAAGCGGCAGCTGAGGCGGCGTCAGACCCAGAAGGCCTGATCCTCCGCAACGGCGACGATCAACTGCCGGATCTTCCCGGGCGTCGAGGTCGAGGAGGTTCGCGAAACGCTGTTCGAAGTCGCTGCGAATCCGGCAGTGGAGATCGAGACTCTGGATACTCCAAGTGCCAGTCTTGTATCACCGCTCAACGACGAGGTCACAGCGGCGGTCACGTAAGCGGCTCATGCGCGCCACCCCGGAGTTCCGATCATTCCCTACATGGCGCCGTACGGAACCGACGGCAA
Organism: Candidatus Multivoradales bacterium; assembly: GCA_965223875.1. Classification (GTDB taxonomy): domain Bacteria; phylum Acidobacteriota; class Thermoanaerobaculia; order Multivoradales; family JAHEKO01; genus CBDCXS01. The sequence goes on from OZ245024.1 coordinate 4,059,681, forward strand.
GCACATGCGCATTGCGGGCATGCCGCCGTACGGTGTCATGGGCCTGTTCATCAAGGCGGAAGACGAGTTCTCCCATGGGCTCAACGAGCGCGTCCCGGTTGTCTCCTTCTACGGCGCCCTCGAACACTGGTACGTGATCCTGACGAATCTGGCTGGCGGCTAGGTGCGGCGAGGCCCGAAGAGCCGCAGCACCCCTCCTCAGGCCAACAATGGCTGGAGTCCTTGCGCCCGGGATCGACTAGGTCTACTGGCCAGTCGAGGCCCATAGCGTCGTCAGCTCGCTCTCGCCAGCACCTCGACCTGAGCCTCGAGCGACTCACCCAGGCGGTCCTTCTCGACCTCGAGATCGAAGCGCGTCTGGAGATTGAGCCAGAAGCGATCGCTGGTGCCGAAGAAGCGCGCCAGGCGAAGTGCCGTGTTCGCAGTTATGGCGCGCTTGCCATGCACGATCTCGTTGATCCTGCGTGGTGGGACGCTGATGCTCTTGGCAAGCCGGTACTGACTCAGGTCGAGAGGATTGAGGAAATCCTGGAGAAGGATCTCGCCCGGGTGGATCGGCTCTTGGACCTTTTTCCTCATCAAGTACTCCTAGTGGTAGTCGACGACCTCGACTGCGTCGGCACCGGCGTTCCGCCACGTGAAACGGATCCTGTATCGATCGTTGATTCGAATGCTGTGTTGGCCCGCTCGGTCGCTCTTGAGCTTCTCCAGTCGGTTGCCTGGTGGCACTCGCAGATCCGCGAGACTCTCCGCTGCATCCAGGATCAGCAGCTTTCGAAGGGCCACCTTCCTGAGATTCCCTGAAACAGCGCGGCTCCTCTCTCGACGAAAGAGCTTCTCACTCTCTTTGTCGCGGAAGCTCCGAATCACCGAGGAACAGTAACGCGTCGCGTTATTAACGTCAAGTGTTACCAGCGCCCGACCCCTCACGGCAGCATCTTGGAGGTTGTGGACTGCCTCTGGGTCTTCGACATCCTGCCCGACGGAAGGCTGCTCATGATCCTCGGCGGCGAAGAGGAAGAGGAGTCCACCGAGTTGAGTGTCGTGATCAACCGGCTCACGGAGATCGAGAAGCGGATCGCCGAGCAGTCGGGTCTCTGAACGGTCGGGGCACTGAGCAGTCGGCCGGGGAATAGCGGGGGCGATTCCCATTCCGACTCGCCCCGCCTGGTCCAATCGCCACCTCGAAGAACACGCCGGCCGTCCATCGCCAAGACGGAACACGGCGCCCCAAGAGGCACAGCTTCTTCTTGACACGTTTTCCGGGACCATTTTCCAGGAAGTGAGGATCGGGCGAGGATCCGCCCCTGGAGCGCTCCCCGCGACGCCTCGCAACCGCTCTCATCGGTTTCCTTTGCCGCCGCCAAAACCCTCGAGATCGTGCCTCTCGGTCCAACCTCGAGGGCCGAAAAAGTCGGGCTTATGATGGGTCTTGAACGACCAGGAGAGCCCGATGGAGACGATTCCCGAAACCCTCACGACTCGCCCGCCGTTGCCCCCGGAGCCGCCCGATGAAGTCGAGATCGCGGCTCTGGGGGAGCGCATCGCCGAGCTCTCGGCGCTGCTCACGGCGACCGAGTATCAGCTGCTGACCTTGATCCGCGAGTTCGATGAGCGGATCGGCTGGCGGGGCGGTTTTCGCAGTTGCGCTCACTGGCTCAACTGGCGCACAGGGCTCGCCATGGGGGCGGCGCGGGAGAAGGTGAGGGTCGCCAAGGCTCTGGCTGAGCTGCCGCTGATCTCGGCGGCGATGCGCGACGGCGAGGTTTCGTTCTCCAAAGTGCGGGCATTGACGCGGGTAGCCAACCCCTCGAATGAGGAGAGCCTGCTGGCGTTCGCGCACGCCGGGCCGGCGGCCCACGTCGAGCGCCTGGTGCGAGCCTGGAGGTCGGTCGAGGGGAGAGACGACCGCAAGGCGGAAGCCGAGCGCCACGCCAGCCGGCATCTGGCGCTACACACCGACGACGACGGCATGGTGACCGTTCGGGGCCGGCTCGATGCGGAGACCGGTGCGGCGCTGGCACGGGCTCTCGAGGCGGCCGAGCAGGAGCTCTTCGATGAAACGACCACGAAGGCCGGCAATCGCGGCCGCGGGCCATCGGCGTCGCAGCGCCGCGCCGACGCTGTCGGCCGCGTCGCCGAGGCGGCGCTCGCGGGAGGACTGGACCAGGGCACCCGAGGGGAACGCTATCAGGTGGTGCTGCACGTGGAGGTGCCGAGCGACGGGACCTGCCAGAGCGATGGGAACGACCGCGAGGAGAAAGGAGGTCCCGGTTCAACGACCATCGAGGGCGTCGCTCGAGCGCCCGAAAACGTTTCCGCGGAAACGTCTCGCCGCATCGCCTGTGATGCCAGCCGTGTGGTCATGACCCACGACGATACGGGCCACATTCTCGATGTCGGCAGGAAGACCCGAGCTGTCTCGCCCGCTCTGCGGCGCGCTCTGGAGCATCGGGACGGTGGATGCCGCTTCCCGGGCTGCGATCTGACCTTCTGCGACGCCCATCATGTGGAGCACTGGGCTGACGGAGGCGAGACCAAGCTCGACAACCTGGTGCTGCTCTGCCGTCGCCATCATCGCTGCGTGCACGAGGAGGGGTATGGGGTCGAGCTCAATGGGGATGGCTCGGTCCGTTTCCTCGATCCCAACGGACGGGAGATTCCCGACGCGCCGGCGCCGCCACCGCTGCCGGAACGGCCCGTCTCGCCGAAGACCGCGACCGCCCTTCTGGCCGGTCTACTCGATGAGGTCGAGGTCGAAGTGGACCCGAGGACCAGCATCCCCGATTGGGATGGGCGAGCCTTCGATCTGCACTGGGCGCTGAATATGCTCCTGAATTGAGGGAAGTCGCGGGCCAGTCTCAGCTACTGGTCAGCGAGTAGCCAGGGAGACATCAAGCCTGAGGTCCAGAACACGCGCCCACTCGCCAACGAAACCCACCGTTGGATTGCTCTTCCATCTCTCGGCCTGGGCGACGGCCTGTTGTGAACAACCCAGGCGCCTCGACATCTCCTGCTGGGTGAGCCCCGCCTCCTCGCGCGCGTAGCGCAGCAGATAGCCTGGCACCACCTCCTCCCAGTCAGGTATCGCATCCCACCGACGCAGAGTCTTCCACTCGAGATAGCTGCGCGGCCTGCGTCGTTTGACGCCGGGGGAGAGATGCCCGACCCGACGTGGCGGAGGAGCTTCGTAGGTCTTCATTCCGTTGCATCCCTGACTCGTTTTGCCCAGCTCTCCAGCTCACCAGTACTTGCGGGCTTGCCATCCAGCTTGGCGAGGAATCGCTCCAGGCGCTCCAGCGACAGCATGACGCTGGCGGCATCGGCCAGTTCCCGCAGACGAGCCTCGTCCGGGCTCACGTTCGAGTAGCTCACCAGCAGGAAGGCGTTGATACCGTCAACTTCGGAATTCCAGAACTGCCAGGCGGCCAGGCGATCGACGATCAACTCCTCGAGCCCGATCACCAAGACTCTGTAGGGTCCGACGGTGATCAGAGCAGAGGTCTCACCGTCTCCGAGTTGGGCGCTGGGGAACTCGAGGAACACCTGCTGCTCTTCGTGCACCCAATGTCTGCCTCTCTTCTGGAAGCCTGCTTGCTCGAGCCTCCGTGCGGCGTCTGCTCCAGGGTCTCCAACGAAGTCGAGGTCGCCCGTTCGATAGGCACCGCCGGTGTAGAGCTCGACGGCGCCGCCGCCGACCAGGATCGGCATTGAGGCCTTGTCGGTAGACAACGACTGGACCCACTCCGACAGAGCCGCAACCCTGTGGGGGCCCTCCTCGAGAGAGATAGCCTCGGCGAACTTCGGGTCGTTCACAATGTATATATTGTATTGTGAAGAAGAGTCGTGAATCAACGGGGTCGGGTCGTTCCCCCATCTCCCGGCAGGTAAGAGCGCGCTACCCTGGTACGGGAGGCACCCGAAGGGAAGGGGTAAGGTCGGTGCGTACACGATGGTGCCGGTGCCGGCGGTGCTCACACGGCCATCAAAGCCTCCGCCCGGCGAGAGCTGTCTCGCCTCGGAGAGCTCGGCCAGTGAGGGGTCGAGTAGACTCCCCTTGCCACTACCTCTCGAAGCCGATCGCCGAATGCCAGCAGGCCCCAGCCAACGCTCGCTGAGCGAGCTCGAGCTCGCGGCTCTGGGGTACCTCTGGCGCCATGGGCCCTGCACCGCCTACCGGGTCCGGCAGGGCTTTCTCGAGTCGCCCTCGTCGCACTGGTCCGGCAGCTCCGGTGCCATCTATCCGCTGCTGAAGAGGCTCGAACAGGGAGGGTTGGTGAAGGGCGCTCGGGAGACGACCGGGTCGAGAGCGAGGAGCATGCTCTCGGTCACGGAGTCGGGCCGAGAGCAGCTTCGCGAGTGGCTGGCCGAGGGAGTGGACCCGAGTGTCGCCGCCTCCGTGCACGACGCCGTGCGAACGCGGATCTTCTTTCTCGAGCTGTTGCCTGAAGCGGATCGGCGGGACTTCGTCCGCTCCGCGATCGAGAGTTGCGAGGAGCACGCCGCCGCGATTCGAGAGGACATGGAGCGGCGTGAGGCGGCGGGCGACCGCTTCGGCCTGCTCGCGGCCCGGGGTGCGGCGGCCACGGCGCGTGCCCGCCTCGCCTGGCTGCACGAGATCGCCGTGGTGCTCGCTGACGAGGTCGACTGAAGGTCGGAGGGCCCTGTCGGGGGGCGCGGCTCAGGGGATCTCGATCAGCTCTTCGCTGCCGTCACGCCTCACCATCATCTGCAGGGTCTCGTCGCTGCCCAGGAGGGTGACCAGCGACCGAGCGTCGAAGTCCGGCATCGAAGTGCCGTTGATCGACAGGATCAGGTCACCTTGGCGAAGGCCTGCGACGGCGGCGAGCGATCCCTCCTCCACCCAGTCGACGGCGAGTCCTCCATCGAGCAGGTGGAGGCCGGTCGGCCCAGGGGGACCCGGCTTAGGCCTGAACCCGAGTCGCCGCCCGCCGGCGGGTGCGGCGGGACGCTGTATCGCGACGCGCCGAGCGGGCCTGGGCTCGAACAGGAGAAGCCCCAGACGCTGGTCGATGCGGACGAGGTACTCGGCCAGGAGACGGCTGCCGATGTTCACCTTGGGAACGGGTAGGTCGAGAACCATGACCTCCGGGTCTTCGAGGCGAACGGGGCCCAGGACGACGTCGCCCCGCAGTCGCCCCTTCGAGACGGTGCCCTGTCCGCCGACGAGCTTCGCCTGGCCGGCCTCCACAGGTGCCTCGAGGAAGGTCAGATCCCGGGCGATCTCGGCCGGGATCGAGATCGCCCCCGGCGATCCCGTATCGATGTGGGCGGTCACCTGGCGGCCACCGACCGAGACCGGCACGTCGATGAGCCCGTCCTCGGGATCGAAGGCGATGACTCCGTCCGTGTCGGGGTCGAGCGAACCGGAGGAGAGGATCAGCCTGGCGGCCGACAGGTCGAGGGTCGCCAGTCGGTCCGCGAAGGCGCTGAAACGCAGGACCCCGAGGAACAGACCACCGCTCATGCCGGCGAGATCCATGGTGACCAGCTCGCCGGCCTCCACCCCGATGCCCCCGACCCCGATGCCCCCGACCTCGATGCTCCCGACCTCGATGCCCCCGACCTCGATGCCCCCGACAGCGAGCTCACCGGCCGTGACGATCTCGGCGGGAATCTGTGGCATCCCGGGCGCCCCGATCTCACGCTCTCCGATGACCTCGAGTCCCAGCTCCCGCGCGATGCCCGAATCGAGGACGTTCAGACTGGAGCCCGTGTCGAGAACGAAGGGGTAGGGGCCCTCGCCATTGATGTAGACATCGACCTGGGGTCGTCCGCCGACCATGTCGAGGGGGATCTCGGCCGGATCCGCCTGCGAATCGACCTTGCTCGCCGGGATCGGGCGAGGACTCGAGACGAGGAAGACCAGGATCAGAACAAGCAGGAGAGCGGTCGGGTCGGGCTGCTGGGTTCGGGCACGTGTCATGAGTCTTTCTTGATCGAGAATAGTGCGATTCGTACTATAAACGATCGACCGACGCGATTGTTTCATCAATCGGAGGTCGCGCTCGTCCGAGCCGGCCCCTCATCTGGTTCCTGCCCATCCGTGGCGGCGTATGATGTCTAGATATCAACCCATGTCCCCCGGAGGTGCAGGTGCGAATCAGATCCGTCCTCTTGATGCTCTGCGTTGCGGCCCCGCTCGCAGCTCAGGAGCAGCAGTTCGCAGATCTTGGAACCTGTGAGTTGGAGAGCGGCGTCCAGCTCGAGGACTGCCGGATCGGCTACATCACCATCGGTGAGCTCAATGACAACCGTGACAACGCCGTTCTGATTCCCACGTGGTACAGCGGCGCCAGCAAGGACTGGGTGGAATTGCAGGCGCAGTTGCTCGGCGAGGACCACGACTACTTCGTGGTTGCCATCGACGCTCTGGCCAATGGGGTTTCGATCTCCCCCTCGAACAGCAGTGGGCAGCCTGGGGACGAGTTCCCGGAGATCACCACCCGCGACATGGTGCGGAGTCAGTACCGGCTGGCCACGGAGGAGCTCGGGCTCGAGGGCGTGCACGCGGTCATGGGGATCTCGATGGGTGGCATGCAGACCTTCGAGTGGTCGGTCCTCTATCCGGACTTCATGCAGAAGCTCGTCCCCATCGCGGGGTCCCCCGATCTGGACGGGCACGACGTCGCCCTCTGGGAGGCCTACAAACGGCTCTTCCGGTGGTCCGCGGAGTGTGAATGCCCCGAGGCCGCGGAGACGATGGCGGCGCTCGGAGCGCTCAACAGCACGACGAGCGATCAGGCCCAGGCCCGCGCTTCGGCCGAGGACATCAGGGCCCAGATAGAGGTTTTTTCGACCGACCCCCTGCCATTGGGTCGGGCCATCGACCTGATTCGTCAGGCCGACGCGATGATGGCCACAGACGTGGCCCGCTCCTTTGAAGGCGACTGGTCCGCGGCGGCTGCCGCCGTTCAGGCCGAGATGCTCGTGATCGTGGGCGCGAGTGATCACGTGGTGACCCCCGGTCCGGCGATCGAGTTCGCAGAGCTTCTGGGCGACCGCGCGACTCTGATCGTCTTCGAGAACGATTGCGGCCACGACATACCCGGCTGCGAGATGTTCCGGTCTCGTAGCCTGGTTCGCGAGTTCCTGCGGGACTGATATGGAACGACCCTGTCAATAGGTATCGCTGGTTGTCGAGGGGGTGGTCTCGTCAGTTCGAGCTGGGGCACCGAGACGGCGGATGAGGAAGCAGATCTCTTCGACGACGAGTCACTCTGATATTCGCGGGTTGTGGCCTGGGAGGGCCACAGAGCCGCATGACCGTTCTTCGTCGGGAGGGCTCGCTGTCTAGCATCGCGGATTGGGGAGCGGGCTCCCTGCCGCATAGTCCCAACGCGCATCCTCCGAATCGTCTCCGCTGTCATCCGCCGTCTCTGTGCTCCAGCTCGGTGATGTCTTCTGTGTTAGTCAGCCATCAATGCGGCCCAAACAAACCCGGTGAGCTCGCGGGCGACCGCCGTGACGACTTTCTGTGGGGGTTTACCCATCGACAGCAGGCGCCAGTAGCGGCGATAGAGCCGGCGCAGGGCCCGATCGGCGAGGAGAATCGCCCCCGGGGGCTGTCCCTGTCGGCGTCGGTGTAGCTGCTTGCCGATCGCAGGCCGATGTCTCGCATGCCAGGCTGCCTCGATCAGCGCTCGTCGCAGGCGACTGTTGCCCGCTTTGGTGATCCCTCCTCGCCGGGTCCGCTCGCCGCTCGAGTGCTCGCTGGGGACCAGGCCGAGGTAGGCCATGAGCTGGCGAGGGGATGAGAAGCGACGGACGTCGTGCAACTCGGCGAGGATCAGCATCGCGCTCCAGGTGTCGATGCCGCGAAAACAGCGGAGACGACCGACTGACTCCCGGTACGGATCTGTCTCGGCGACCTGCGCGATCGCTTCGTCGAGTTCCAGCAATCGGTCTTCGAGCTGCTCCACACTCCCGAGGTAGGCGCGAAACGCTGCCTCGGCGGCAGCATGCTCGAATCTCAAACCGAGCAGCCACTGCCGGTGACGACGAGTCCAAGCTCGGCCCGGGCCGTAGCGCACGTCGCGCCGAAGCAAGAGCTTGCTCAAGCGATGCCGGGCTCGGGTCAGATCCTGACGGATCGAATCGCGACACCGACACAGATCGCGGACCGACTCCTCGTCTTCGCCCGGCGGCACGACCTCGGTCAACAAGCCCGCGCGGAGAAGCTCCGCAAGCTTCCCCGCGTCTCGACGATCTGTCTTGATTCGCTCGCCGGGCTTGGCCGGAATCAAAGACGGTGCGACGACCTGACACAAGATCCCTGAGCTCTGCAGCCGGCGCTGCAACGGATAGCCGCACGGACCCGCTTCGTAGGCGCAGTGCACTTCGCCGGCGCTCTCGCGGAGCAGCTTCCTCTCGAAACGTCCGATTGCCCGCGGCTCATTCGCAAACCGCCAGATCTCTGGCTCTTGACTTGATCCAACCAACCGCGCCGCCACGATGTCTTTCTTGTGGACGTCCAGACCCACCCAGGTGCTACTCTCTCTCACGACCGGTTCCTCCGTCATATGCGGCCCTGCCCTTCAGTGGGCAACCCGCGGAAAACCATGGCCCCTCGGGGCCGACCCAGATCTCTACTCGAGAACGGGTACTTTATGACCGAGGGGAACCGGTCGTTCCATACTGTCTAGTGGCCTGCAACACCCAAACGAATACCGTCTGAGCGCACGTTCGTCGAGGTAGCGGCGCGTCCGGTCGCAGCCATCTCGTCGCCGGCGATCCGTACCTCGATTGCCACGCTCCAATCAGCGAGCAGGATGCAGGCGATCGAGCTCGCCCGACGGCCGTGCCGGCTCGACAGCCGCAGCCGGATCGCTCACACGCTGGTAGAGGATGTCGAACATTACGGTCCAGTGCTCGCCGTCCTCGGAGTAGTCCCATACCAGCCGGTACGACTCGGGCGTAATCTCGGAATAGGTCTTGCGCCAGTCGCGCGGCACACCGTCCTGGAACGCCTGCGGCTCGGCGAAGTGAAACGCCAGCTTGCCGTCGTTGGTGGTCTCGATGCGGTGCTCGAAATGGCCCACCTGGTCGAAACTGACGTCGTAGAGCTGTTGGTCGTAGCGGTCCCAGTACTGCCAGATGCGGTAGGACGACTCTTCCTGGCCATCGCCGAAATGCAGATGCAGGAGCATCAGCCCGTTATGAGCGAGGGTGACGACGGCGCGGTTGCGGAATGTGTTCACGACCTTGCCGTTGGGATCGAGCGTGTCGGTCTTCACCTCCCAGGTGCCGATCTGGAAGTGGAGCTTCTCGAGGGCGGGCGACGGTTCGATTCGCGGCGGTTGGGCGCCCGATGTCGTCGCGAGGACGAAGAGCGAGCCGAGGGCTACACAAACGATGCGGTGCATGGAACCTCCTTCGTTTCCCAGAGTCTACGGCGCGCCGCGCGAACGGTTTGGTCACGGCGTCTGAACCGTTTCTGAAGAGCAGTGAACGCCTGCGTTCGTTGTCGCCCATAGACTCGAGTCCGCGTCCGACCGAAGGTCGAATAGTCTTCGACCGCCCCATCGTCGATCTCGCGAACCGGGAGCTACGCTGCGGCGACCGCCGACAGCCGAGCGCCGTATTCAGGCGCTGAGGGTGACAGTGGGGCTAGCAGCCGGTGGCGGGCGTGGAGGCAGGCGTCAGGTAGATGGTTCCCTCGAAGAGCCATCCAACCCTCGCCCAACCCTCGCTAAGGCCGGCATCACCAGGAAACTCTCGAGCTGCCGGACTGCTCGGGCGAGGACTTCTCCTCGCTGGAATCTTGTTTCCTCGCTCTTACTTCTCGCCGCCAATGCAAACAAAAAGCCCACCGGGTGATTCGGCGAAAAGCCAAGCCCGGTGGGCATTATCTGTTGGTTGCGGGGGTAGGATTTGAACCTACGACCTTTGGGTTATGAGCCCAACGAGCTACCAGACTGCTCCACCCCGCGTCATTTGGCCGCCGCTTGCGGCGGGCGGCGATGATGGCATAGGGGTTGAGGGGAAGTCAACAATTTGCTGGCGGGCGGGCGCTGGTATTCCCTCCGACGGGGGACAGGCACCAACAGGGCAAGTCTGGGGACTGGCTCCAACTGATGAGCTACAGCACCAGATGGCTGATGCGGCACCGCATCAGTTGGAGCCAGTCCCCAGCTTCCGGTAGTTGGTGCCTGTCCCCCGTCGGAGCGCATACCAACCTCCGCCCGCCAGCTCCACTCACAACTGCGATACTCTTGCGCCGATTCGACCACAGGGGAGAGAGAGTGTTCACGATCGAGGAGTTGAGGGCCCGCGAGATTCTGGATTCGCGGGGAAATCCGACGGTGGAGGTCGAGTGCGTGGTGGCGAGTGGGGTCGCCGGTCGGGCGGCGGTGCCGTCGGGAGCGTCGACGGGCGCTCGTGAGGCGCTGGAGTTGCGTGACGGGGACGATCGCTACTCGGGCAAGGGCGTCCAGCAGGCGGTCCACAACGTCGAGGCGGAGATCGCCGACGCGCTCATCGGAATGGACGCGCGCGACCAGGCTCTGGTCGATGGCACCATGCTCACCCTCGACGGCAGCGACACCAAGAGCCGGCTGGGGGCGAACGCGATTCTCGGCGTCTCGCTCGCCGTCGCCAAGGCCGCCTCGGCGACCGCCGACCTGCCGCTCTATGCCTATCTCGGGGGGACGGCGGCGACGGTGCTGCCCGTGCCGATGCTCAACGTGCTCAACGGCGGCGCCCACGCCGACAACTCGGTCGACATCCAGGAGTTCATGATCGTGCCGGTCGGCTTCGACAGCTTCTCCGAGGGGCTGCGCGCCGGGGTCGAGATCTACCACGTGCTCAAGGGCGTGCTCAAAGCGCGCGGCCAGGTCACGGCGGTGGGTGACGAGGGCGGCTTCGCGCCCAACCTCGACAGCAACCGCGAAGCGCTCGATCTGCTCGTCGAGTCGATCGACGCGGCCGGCTACGTGCCGGGCTCGCAGGTGGCGCTGGCTCTCGACGTCGCCGCCAGCGAGCTGGTGGAGCAGAACGGAGACCAGGTCACCTACGCCCTCGAGGGCGAGGGGCGGACGGGTCTCGCCAGCGAAGATCTGGTGGCGCTCTACGCCGATTGGGTGGAGCGCTACCCGCTGGTGTCGATCGAGGACGGCCTGGCCGAGGACGACTGGAGCGGCTGGCAGGCGATGACGACGGCACTGGGGGATACCGTCCAGCTCGTCGGCGATGACCTCTTCGTCACCAACCCGGGCATCCTCGCCCGCGGTATCGACGAGGGACTCGCCAACGCCCTGCTGGTCAAGCTCAACCAGATCGGCTCGGTCACCGAGACGCTCGAGGCGGTGGAGCTGGCCAAACGCAACGCCTACGCCAACGTCATCAGCCATCGGTCGGGTGAGACCGAGGACACGACCATCTCCGATCTCGCCGTGGCGACGCGTGCCGGACAGATCAAGACCGGGGCCCCTTGCCGGAGCGACCGGGTCGCGAAGTACAATCGGTTACTACGTATCGAGGAAGAGCTGGAGGGCGTCGCCTCGTACCCGGGGCTGGAGGCCTATCCGTTGTTCTCTGTCTGATCGATCCGAGCCGAGCCCATGGCGCCGAGCTTCAATCCCTTCCGCTCCCTGTTCGCCGCGGTGATGTTCAGCTGCATGGCGCTTCTGGCCGTCGCCGGACTGAAGAGCTTCCGCGATCTGACCATCGCCAAGCAGCGCGAGGTGCAGCTCGAGCAGCGCATCGCCGAGACCGAGGCGAAGCTCGAGGAGCTCGGCGATCGCGTCGAGCTTCTGCGCGACGATCCCGCCACCCTGGAACGACTGGCCCGCGAGAATCACGGGTTGGTCCGGGAGGGGGAGCTGGTGATCGTTCTGCCGGAAGAGTAGGGGAGTCGGCGGAGGTTGGCCGTCCCGGCAGGGGCGCCGGCCGCTTCAGTCTCGGGTCGGCGCGGTCAGCCTCGGGCCTTCTTCTTGTCCCCCATCGCCAGCGTGATCTTCAACGCCGGCGGCGTGATCAGCGTGGTGATGATCACCATGATCACGACCGCCGAGTAGGTCGAGGTGTTGATCACGGGCTCGCCCTTGAGCACCAGCGCGGCGCCGATCGAAGCGAAGATCAGGCCGACCTCGCCACGCGGCACCATGCCGACCGCGACCGAGATGCGGTCGAGACCCTTCTCGACGACACCCAGGGCGCAGATCATCTTGCCGATGATGGCGGCGATCGAAAGCAGCAGGGCGAAGCCGATGATCCCGGTCTCGCCGAAGGTCGACAGATCGACACGGATGCCCATGAGGATGAAGAAGACCGGCACCAGGAACGTGGTCAGCGGGTGAATCAACTCCTCGAGCTGGTGATCACCGCGATCGAGGAAGGTCTTGTAGTGGACGTCTTCGAGGATGAGGCCGGCGGCGAAGGCTCCGACGATCGGTGCCAGCTCGATCGCGTTGGCCAGGTAGGAGAGCAGGAAGCAGAAGAGCAGAGAGACGGTCAGCAGCATCCCCTTGATCTGCAGCCTCGAGGCGAAGTGGAAGAGCCGCGGCGACAGCCAGGCTCCCAGAACCAGCGCGCCGACGAGGAAGATCGCCGCCTTTCCGACGATCAGGAGCACGTCGGTCCCCGCCAGGGTGCCGCCGGTGTTGGCCGCCGTGATGACGCCGGAGACGACGGCGAGGATGACCAGACCGAGGACGTCGTCGATGACCGCGGCGCCGAGAATGATCTTCGACTCCCGCGCCTGGGTCTTGCCGAGATCCGACAAGACCCGTGCGGTGATGCCGACGCTGGTGGCGCACAGTGTCGCGCCGATGAACAGGTGGACCAGGAGGTCCTCCTCCGGCAGCAGCCACGACGAGACGCCCCAGCCGAGGAAGAAGGGAGCGACGACTCCGAGAAGCGCCACCAGCAGGCTCGAGGTGCCGACCGACAGCATCTCGTGGACGCTCGACTCGAGACCGACCTCGAAGAGCAGCAGGATGACGCCGATCTCGGCCAGGATGATGATGGTCTCGTTCTGGCCGACGAAATCGAGGCCGTAGAAGCCGAACATCAGACCCAGGTTGCCGATCACGACTCCGGCGAGCAGCTCGCCCAGCACCGAGGGTTGCGACAGGCGCTCGGCGATCTCGCCGCCGATCTTGGCCGCGGAGAGCATGATCACGAGCGCCAGCAGGACCGGCGTCACCGGACTCTGGTGCCCGCCGCCGTGGTCGTCCTCCCCGTGGCCCCCTTCGTCGTGGCTCCCTTCGACCGCGGCCGCCTCGGCGGCCATCGCCGGACTGGGCATCGAGGGGTTGGCCTCGGCCGTCGTGCCGGGCGAGAAGGTGCCCGTACCCAACAGAAAGAGGGTGAGAAGCGCTAGTGCCAGGACCGCTCTCCGCATCGCCTGCCTCCTTGCCCGGGCCCACTCGCACCCGGTTCGTCCGCAAAAAGTGCCCGTAGTCTAACCCAGCCTCCGGAGGCCCGTGGGGAGGCCTCCGAAGGACGGTGCCGAGGCCTCAGCGGGTAGACTGCGCGCGTGCGCGGAGCGTCGATCTGGAACCAGGCGGCACGGGCGCTGGCCGACTCGGAGCCCTTCCAGCGGATGGTCCGCGAAGGTGGGCGGGCCGTCGGCTTGCCGAGCGCCGCCGCGGCGTGGGTCGTCTCGCTGGTCGGCGAGCGGTCGGGCCACCCTCTGCTGGTGGTCGTGCCGCACGAGCCGGCCGCCCAGGTGTGGATCGAGGCGACGCGACTCTTCGGCTCCGACGCCGAGTTCTTCCCCATGGGAGGGCTGTCGCCCTATCAGGCGGCCGAGGTCTCGCTGCCGGTCCGCGCCCAGCAGGTGGTCGCGGTCGACCGGTGGCTACGCGGCGAGGTCGAGACGCTGGTCTGCACCGCGACGGCGCTCTTCCAGCGACTGCCTCCGCCCGAGCGGCTCGCCGCTTCCGCGATCGAGCTGCGGGTGGGCGACGAGGTGGCGCTCGAGGTCCTCGGCGAACGGCTGGTGGCGTCGGGCTACCAGCGCAGCGACCTGGTCGGCGAGGTGGGGGAGTTCGCCATCAGAGGAGGGGTGTTCGACGTCTTTCCGCCCGGAGTCGAAGCGCCGGTGCGCCTCGATCTGTTCGGAGAGATGATCGAGAGCCTGCGCTCCTTCGAGATCGAGGGTCAGCGCTCGACGGAACCGGTCGAGCTCGCGCGGCTGCTGCCGCTGAGCTTCTTTCCGCTCGCCGTCGCCGTCGCCAGGGTTCTCGCCGATCGTCTCCAGGAGGCCTCCGGACGCCTGGCCAGCGACGGGTTGGCCGACCTCGAGGCGCTGCGGTCGCGCGGTGGCTTCCCCGGCTGGATGGCGTTCCTGCCGGCGCTCGAGGAGCGGACCGAGTGGCTCGGTGCACTGCGTCCCGACGCGCGGCTGGTGGTCTCCGAGCCGGCTCCGGCGCGGGAGGCGGCCCGCGCCTACTGGGAGCTGCACCAGCGGGACTTCGAGGCGACCCGTGCCGAGCGCCGGCTGGGGCTGGCGCCGGAGGTTCTCGAGTGGCCGGCGGAGGAGGTCGATCGACGGCTGGACGACGCCTGGGTCGAGCTCGACACCCTCGGTCTCGACACCGAGCTGCCGGTCGGGAAGGACCGGGGAGGTGCGGCCATCGACTTCGGCGGCGGCGACACGGACGACTTCGTTCGCCAGTTGCCGCGCTTCCCCCACGAGCTCGAGGTCGCCGCCGAGCGCGGCGAGCGGGTGATCCTGGTCGCCCCCGAGAGACACCGGGCGCGGGTCGAGGCCTATCTGGCCGGGCAGCCGGCGGCCACCACGGCCCTGATCGCGACCGGAAGCCTGGCGCGCGGTTTCCGGCTGCCACCGGCCGGCGTGGCGGTATTCAGCGAGCGGCAGCTCTTCCGCGATCTGGGGCCTCCGGCGCCACGCCGGCGCTCGCATCTCGGACCGTTCGTCTCGGGCCTGCGGGATCTGCGGATCGGTGACTTCGTCGTCCATGCCGAGCACGGGATCGGCCGCTACGTGGCGCTCCGGCACGTCGCCACCGGCTCGGACTCGGCGGCGCCTCTGCCCGAGTCGCTCGCCGCGATGCGCGAGGCCACGGTCGACGCCGAGGTCATGGAGCTCGAGTACTCCGACGGTCGACGTCTCCTGCTGCCGCTGACGCGGCTCGATCTGATCGAGAAGTACAGCGGCGTCGAGGGACTGGCGCCACGCCTCGACCGCCTCGGCGGCACCTCCTGGAACCGCACCCGCTCCAGGGTGCAGGCGGGGATGCGCAAGCTCGCCGTCGACCTGTTGAAGCTCTACGCCGAGCGTCAGGTACAGAAGGCGCCGGTGATGCCCGCCGACGACGATTTGCAGGCGCAGTTCGAGGCGGCTTTCGAGCACGAGGAGACGCGTGACCAGCTCGAGGCGACGGCGGCGATCAAGGCCGACCTGCAGCTCGAACGGCCGATGGACCGGCTGCTGTGCGGCGACGTCGGCTTCGGCAAGACCGAGGTGGCGATGCGAGCCGCCTTCAAGGCCGTTCGAGGCGGCTATCAGGTGGCCGTCCTGGCGCCGACGACGATCCTCGCCGACCAGCATTACGAGACGTTCACCGAGCGCCTCGAGGGCTTTCCGGTGACGGTCGAGATGGTGTCGCGGTTCCGCAGCCAGGCCGAGATCCGGGACATCGCCGGGCGGGTCTCGGCGGGGAAGATCGACATCCTGATCGGCACCCATCGGATCCTCGGCCGGGATCTCGACCTGCCGCGCCTGGGTCTCCTGGTGGTCGATGAGGAGCAGCGCTTCGGCGTCGCCCAGAAGGAACGCTTCAAGGAGCTGCGGCGCAACGTGCACGTGCTGGCGATGTCGGCGACTCCGGTGCCGAGGACGCTGCAGCTCTCACTCGCGGGCGTGCGGGATCTGTCGGTGATCGAGACGCCGCCACGCGACCGGATGGCGGTCGAGACGGCCATCGTGCCCTTCAACAGGCAGCTCATCGGCGAGGCGATCGAGTTCGAGCTCGCCCGCGGCGGGCAGGTCTACTACGTCTACAACCACGTCGAGGGGATCGAGAGCATCCAGGAGACCCTGCGCGAGATCGTGCCCGACGCTCGCGTCACGGTCGGGCACGGCCAGATGGACGAGCGACAGCTGGCAAAGCGTATGCATGGCTTCAAGGCGGGCGACTACGATGTTCTGCTGGCGACCACCATCATCGAGAACGGCATCGACATCCCCAACGTCAACACGATGCTGGTCCATCGGGCCGACCGCTTCGGGTTGGCGCAGCTCTATCAGCTCCGCGGCCGGGTCGGACGCAGCGACCAGCTCGCGTACTGCTATCTCCTGGTGCCCTCCGACCGCGCCCTCTCCGAGGTCGCGCGGCACCGGCTCGCGGCGATCCGCGAGTTCACCGAGCTCGGGGCGGGCTTCCGCATCGCGGCGCGCGACCTCGAGATCAGGGGAGCGGGGAACCTGCTCGGTGCCGAGCAGAGCGGTCACATGGCGGCCGTCGGCATCGAGACCTACCTGCAGATGCTCGAAGACACGGTCCGTGAGCTGCGCGGCGAGCCGGTGCTCGAACGGGTCTCCACGGCGATCGATCTGCCGGTTCAGATGGCGATACCCAAGGACTACGTCTCCGACGCCAACCTCCGCATGGAGCTCTACAGGCGCATCGCGCGCGGGGATTCGGGGCACGACGAGATCCTCGCCGAACTCAGGGACCGCTTCGGCGCGCCGCCGAAGGAGGTTCACGAGTTGCTCGATGTGCTGTCGCTCAAGCGCCACGCGGAGAGCCTGCGCATCCAGTCGATCTCGGCGGGGCGGCGGAGCCTGCGCCTGCGCCTGCGCCAGGACTCGACCATCGATGTCGACACCCTGGTCCGCCTGGTCTCCGAACGCGACGATCTCGCCTTCACTCCGTCCGGAGTTCTCACCCTCGACAACGTCGCTCCGGCCGACATGGTGGCCGCCGCGAGCGGCCTGCTCGACGCCCTCTCCTGAGCTACAATACGGAGGCCGGCGGCGAACCGTCACCGGTCTCCTCGTGACATGAAGGACCGCAAAGATATGAAACCTTTCGAAGGAGTGGAGCGTCCCGGACGCTCCGGGCGAACTCTGTGCGGCCTCGTGGCGCTGTGGCTCTGCGTCGCGCCGCTGGGGGCGACCGACGCGAACCGAATCATCCTGCGGGTCAACGACCGTATCGCGACGCTCTACGACTACGAGTTCCGTCGCGACGAGCGGCTGCGCGCCATTCAGGCGGCGGACCTCGAACCGCAGCGTCGCGCCGAGCTGGTCGAGTCCCTCGGCGCCGAAGTGCTGAGCAACATGCTCGACGAGCTCCTGGTGCTGTCGCGCGCCGACCAGATCGGCTACAGGCCGACCGACGGCGAGATCGCCGAGGCAGTGGCCCGGGCGAAAGAGAACTTCGGCATTCGCAGCGAGGAGCAGTTCCAGCAGGCCCTCACGGCCAGTGGGATGACACCGGAAGCGTTCGAGAAGCAGGTGGCGATGAACCTGCGTGTGAGTCAGGTGATGGGCCGGGAGGTGGAGCAGCGGGTCGACCTCGACGAGGAGGACCTGCGTCGCTACTACCACGAGCATCCGGACGAGTTCACCACCCCGGAGCGCCTGCGCCTTCAGGAGATCGTCGTCCTCGAGACCTCGAGCCTGACTCCCGAGCGCCGCGCCGAGCTGGCCGGCGAGCTGCGTGCCGCGGTCGAGTCCGGAGCCTCGCTGGCCGACCTCGCCGCCGAGTACAGCACCGAAGGGTCGACCAGCGGCCTGGTGGACCTGGGGTGGATCAAGGCGGGGGATCTGGATCCGGCGCTCGAGTCCGCCGTCTGGGATCTCGAGGCCGGAAGCGTGAGCGCGCCGGTCGAGGGCCGCGGCGGTCTGCACCTGCTGCAGGTGCAGGAGCGCGAGGAGTCGAAGGTCCTCGAGTTCGCCGAGGTCGCCGATGCGATCGACTCGCACGAGCGACAGCGCCTGTTGACCGAGGAGTACGACGTCTATCTGGGCGAGCTGCGCGACGCCGCCTACATCCGTGTGGCCTACCTGCCGCCCGACGCGCAGGGCTTCAACGTTCAGGAGTCGGCATCGCGGCTCACCCTCGAGACCGATCTGGCGCAGCGCGAGCCGGAAGAGATCGAGGACCTGCTCTACCCCGGCGACGACGTGGCTCTCGACCCGGATGGAGCGATTCTGACCCCCGACGACGGCCAGCGCTAGAGCACTGCGGCGCTCGCCCTGGCGGGCCCTCCGGTAGCCGGTTTTCGGCCGCCGGGACGCCCGAAGGGAGTTCTTCGGGCCAAAAGTGGAGAAAAATGGACAAAAGTGGACCTGATTGCTACACTCCGGCTCGAACTCTTGTGCGGGGTGGGCCGGAGTCGTGTTTCGGGGTAGTGCGTCAGCCAAAATCGATGACAAGGGGCGCCTGAAGATCCCCACGGATCTGCGCAGGCACTTCCAGGACCAGTACGGCAAGGAGGTTTTCCTGACGTCCGTGCTCGGGACGTCGGTTCTCGTCTACCCGCTGGCCGTCTGGGAGGAGATCGAAGCTCGTCTGGCGGCGCTCCCGTCCACCGACCGCACAAAGCAGCGATTCCTCGAGCGGATCAGCTACTTCGGTCAGCAGAGCCGTCTCGATGGGCAGGGGCGGGTGGTGATTCCGCCGATCCTTCGTGACAGTGCCGGAATGGACGGCGAGGTGGTGGTCAGCTCGCGTCTGGATCATCTCGAGGTCTGGAACCGCGGTCGTCTGGAGCAGAAGTTCGACGACGAGCCGTTCGCGGACGAGGACTTCGCCTACCTGAGCGAGAGGGGCATTTGATCTCCCGGTCGGAAGGACAACCGCCAACGGTGCCGAAGAGCAAGGGAGCAGAGTGGACGTCCTTCACGAGCCGGTCATGTTGGCGGAGGCGCTCGGATTCCTCGCGCCGCGACGGGGCGTCATCGTCGATTGCACTCTCGGGCTCGGCGGCCACGCCGAGGCCATCCTCGGAGCGTCGTCCGAGATCCGTCTCGTCGGCATCGATCGCGACCCGGAGGCGCTCGCCCGCGCCGCCTCGAGGCTGTCGCGTTTCTCGGACCGGCTACGGCTGGTCGAAGGCGGCTTCGAGCGGCTCGAGGATCATCTGCGCGGGCTCGGAATCAACCGTGTCACCGGGGTCCTGGCGGACCTCGGTGTGTCATCGATGCAGCTCGATACCGCGTCGCGCGGCTTCAGCTTTCGACTGGAGGGTCCGCTCGACATGCGCATGGGACGCGAAGGGTTGACCGCAGCCGACATCGTGAATCGAACCTCGGAGGGCGAGTTGGAGCAGATTCTCAGAGAGTACGGCGAGGAGAGAAGGGCCCGCAGGATCGCGAAGGAAATCGTCGCGGCGCGCCAGGACGCGCCCATCGAGACCACCACCGAGCTGCGCGAGATCGTCGCCCGCGCCAAGCGCCTCCCCCCGGGGCGCAGGGAGGGCCGGATCGACCCCGCGACCCGCGTCTTCCAGGCCCTGCGTATCGCGGTCAATCGCGAGCTCTCCGGGATCGAGGAGCTCCTCGATCAGGCGATCCGTCTGCTCGACCAGGACGGGCGACTGGTCGTCATCTCGTACCACAGCCTCGAGGACCGTATCGTCAAGCATCGCTTGCGCCGGGACGAGCGTGGTGAGGTCGACGAGATCACCGGGCGCCCTCACGTCGAGACGCAGATTCTGGAGGTCCTCACCCGTAAGCCGGCACGCCCGTCGGACGAGGAGATCTCCCTCAATCCGCGCGCCCGCTCCGCCCGCCTGCGAGCCGCGAGGAGACTGTAGTGACGCCGCCGAGTCGCTCGTTCCACTGCAGAGCGTCCCCCGGTCGCGAATCCGGAGGGAGGCCATCGGTCTAGCGATGCGCGGCGAGTACGCCATCCGCCGGCCGGTGGTCAACGCCTACCTGGTCCGGGAGCGCGACCGCAAGAGGCTGCGCGAGCTGCTGCTCGTGGCTCTCCTGGTCCTGCCTCTGGGTCTCGGTCTGCTGGCGGATATCTGGATCCACATGAGGGTCATCCAGACCGGGTACCGGCTCAATCAGCTCGAGCGGACGCTGCGCGAGCTCGAGCGCAAGGAGCGTCGCCTGCGTCTCGAGGCCTCCTACCTGGCCAGTCCCCAGAGGGTCGAGTCCCTGGCCTTCGAGCGCCTCGGCATGTCGGAGCCGGCGCCAGAGCAGTTGTTGTTCGTGGAGGCCGGTCGGTGAAGTCGCGACTCTGGGTGGTCCTGGCGCTCCTGGTCGTGTGGCTGGGTGCGCTGGGGGCCCGCCTGTACCAGCTTCAGGTCGTGCGGCACGATCACTTCACCGAGATCGCGCGCAAGCAGCAGCTCGACATCGTCGAGCTCGATCCGCCGCGCGGCACGATCTTCGACTCACGGCGCCGCGAGCTGGCCGTGTCGGTGGCGGCCGAGTCGCTCTTCGCCGATCCGCGGATGATCGCCGCGCCGGTCGAGACGGCTCGCCGGATCGCCGAGATCATCCCCGAGGTCGACGCCGCGTCACTCGCCGAGCGGATGGAGAGCGACCGGAGCTTCGTCTGGATCCGTCGCAAGCTCGACCCGCCCGAGGTCGAGGCGATCCGCGCCCTCGACATCAGGGGACTCGGTTTCGTCGACGAGAGCAAGCGCTACTACCCCATGCGCCGTCTGGGCGGGCAGTTGCTCGGCTTCGTTGGCACCGATCACACCGGGCTGTCCGGTCTGGAGGCCCAGTACGACAAGGTCGTAGCGGGCGAGAGCGTCCGGCGGACCGTGTTGCGGGACGCCTACCGCAAGGCGCTGGCGTCGCCCGAGCTGCGCTTCCCGGATCCCGAGCCCGGCCTCGACCTGTACCTGACCCTCGACGCCACGATTCAGCACATCACCGAGCGCGAGCTCTTGGCCGCGGTGGAGCGCTCGAACGCCAAGGGCGGCAGCGCGGTCGTTCTCGATCCCTGGTCCGGAGCCATCCTGGCGATGGCCTCGCTGCCGATGCTCGACCCGAACCGTTTCTCGGAGGTCGACGCGTCGCACTGGCGTATCCGCTCGATCACCGACGTCTTCGAGCCCGGGTCGACCTTCAAGATGATCACCGTCGCCTCGGCGATCGAGGGCAACCTGGTCGATCCCAACGACCTCATCGACTGCGAGAAGGGCGGGATCACCATCAAGCGGGTCCGCATTCGCGATCACCACGCCTACGACATGCTGACGGTGCGCGAAGTCCTGGCCAAGTCGAGCAATGTCGGGGCGATCAAGATCGGCATGATCGCCGGTCCCGAGCGCTTCGACCGCCAGATGCGCGCCTTCGGCTTCGGCCGCCTCACCGGTGTCGATCTGCCCGGCGAGTCGGCCGGCCTGCTGATGCCGCGCGAGAAGTGGGCTCCGCTCGCCGACATCTTCATGTCCTTCGGCCACGGCCTGGCGGTGACCTCGCTGCAGCTCGCCAACTCCTTCGCCGCCGTCGCCAATGGCGGTGTGCTCTACCGGCCCTACATCGTCGCGGCGACCGGACGCGACGGGGTGATCACCGAGGAGGCGGCTCCCGAGGCGCTGGGCCGGGTACTCCACCCGGCCACGGCACGCTCGGTGGAGCGCCTGCTCGAGGCGGTCGTCGAGACGGGCACGGCGAAGCGGGCCCAGATTCCGGGCTACCGCGTCGCCGGAAAGACCGGTACGCCGCAGAAGCTCGCCGAGGGCGGACGGGGCTACTCGAACAGCCTCTACATGGCGAGCTTCGTCGGCTTCGCCCCGGCCCGTCGCCCGGCCGTGGTCTGTCTGGTGATGATCGACGAGCCCGAAGGAGGGGCCGAGGGTGGCGTTGTCGCGGCGCCGACCTTCCAGGCGATCGTGCGTTCGGTCCTCGCCTACCTCAAGGTGCCCCCCGAGGATCCCGTCGAGCCGGCCTGGCCGGAGCTGGTGGCGGCCCGGGAAGCCTCGGAGCGTTCGCCGTTCGATGAACGGGTCCCGGGCCCGATGGACACCACCGCGGTGGCCTCGAATCTCGACGCCTCGGGCGAGCTCGTGCTGCCGGATCTCTCGGGCCTGACCGCTCGTCAGGCGATGAGCGCTCTCGCCGCCATCGGCGTCGCACCGCGGCTCAATGGCGCCGGGTTCGTTGTCCGCCAGCAGCCGGCTGCCGGAACCCCCATCTCTCGAATCGAAGGTCAGACGGAGCTCTGGCTCACGGCCGAGCGCGGCCTCCTCTGAGTGCGGATGCGGATGAGCGAGCTGGCGCGAGAGCTTCCGATCGAGTCCCAGGATGGGCGGCCCGCGGTCGCCCTGGGTGTCGACGTGGGTGGAATCGCCTACGACTCGCGGCGGGTCGAAGCCGGGGATCTCTTCGTCGCCTGGCGCGGTGAGGTGAGCGACGGCTCGGCCTTCGCCGCCGAGGCCGTGCGGCGAGGGGCGGTCGCCGTGCTGACGCCTCCAGATGCCGCGATCGAGGTTCCGGTCCCTCATCTGGTCGCTGATGATCCGCGCCGTCTGCTCGGACCGTTGGCGGCGCGGCTTCACGCCCATCCGGATCGGGAGCTGCTGCACGTCGGCGTCACCGGTACCAACGGGAAATCGACGGTCACGGCGCTCCTGGTCGCCATCCTCGAGGCCGATGGCCGAGTCGTGGGACAGATCGGCACGCTCGGCTACCGGCTCGGCGAGCTGGATCTCGACGAGCTGAACGTCGGCGATGGGCGCACGACACCGGAAGGGAGCGATTACTTCCGGCTCCTGCGCGCCATGCGAGACGCCGGTGCCGATGCTGTGGTCGCCGAGGTCTCCTCGCACGCCCTGGCTCAGGGGCGCGTGGCGGGCGGGCGCTACGACCTGGCGCTGTTCACCAATCTGACCCGGGATCATCTCGACTTCCACGGCGATATGGAGTCGTACTTCGCCGCCAAGCGGATCCTCTTCCGTATGTTGGCCGGCGAGGGGCGCGCCGCGGTCGGCGTGGACGATCCCTTCGGGAGCCGTCTGCGAGACGAGCTGTCCGATGCGGTGGCATTCGGAGCCGACTCGTCGGCCGCCGTCCGGCCGCTCGAGGTCGATCGAGACGTCGAGGGACTTCGCGCCAGGCTGGCGACGCCCCGCGGTCGGATCGACATCACCTCGGGCCTGGTGGGCGATTACAACCTCGCCAACATCCTGGCGGCCGTAGCCGGAGCCGAGGCCCTGGAGCTCGACCGGACGGCGATCGTCGACGGAATCGCCGCCTGCCGACCGCTGGCCGGGCGGATGGAGCTGGTGTCGAGCCGCGGCGCCCTGGCGGCCTTCGTCGACTTCGCCCACACGCCGGCGGCGCTCGGTGCCGCGCTCGAGTCGGCACGGAGTCTCGGCGACGGACGGCTGATCGTGGTTTTCGGTTGCGGCGGCGACCGGGATCGGGGCAAGCGGGTGCCGATGGGCCGCGCCGCCGGGGAGCTCGCCGATCTCGCCATCGTCACCTCGGACAACCCCAGGAGCGAATCACCCGACGCGATCGTCGAGGACGTCCTTCCGGGCCTCGAAGCCTCGGGTGGCGAGTTCGAGATCCGGGTCGATCGCCGCGAGGCCATCCGTTTCGCGGTGCAGAGCGCCCGCCCGGGCGACGTGGTGCTGGTCGCTGGGAAGGGGCACGAGCGGACACAGACACTAGGGGATCGAACGATCCCGTTCTCGGACCAGGACGAGCTCCTGGAGGCCCTGGAGGATCGGCTTGGTCCGTCGAAGGCTGGATGACGCCGTGAGCGCGATGCAAGGCGAGCTGATCTCCGGAGACCCCGCCGCCCTCTGGCAGGGGGCCAGTCTCGACTCGCGCCGGGTCGCGGGCGGCGAGCTCTTCTTCGCCCTGCTCGGAGAGACGAGTGACGGACACCGGTTCGTCGGCAACGCCCTGGCGAGCGGCGCCGCGGCGGCGGTGATCGACGGGCGTCCCCTCGAGGAGCTCGGCGGGACGCCGGGTGGCGGGGGGCTCATACGGGTGGACAGCCCCTACGAGGCGCTGCACCGGTTGACCCGGCGGATCCGCTCCGAGGTTCCCGAGAGGCTGGTCGCGGTGACCGGCTCGAGCGGCAAGACCACGACGAAGGAGCTTCTGGCCGCCATGCTGGGACGCCGGTTCCGGACCGCGGCGAGCCCCGGCAACCTGAACAATCTCTACGGCTTTCCGCTCGCGCTTCTCGGAATCGACGACGACACAGAGTGGATGGTGGCGGAGATGGGCATGTCGACACCCGACGAGCTGCGGCAGATCAGCCTGCTCGGCCGACCGGACGTGGCCGTCTTCACGAACGTCAGAGAGGCCCATCTCGAGGGGCTCGGATCGCTCGACGGAATCGCCGCCGCCAAGGCCGAGCTTCTGGCCGGGCTGGCCGACGACGGCATCGTGGTGGCCAACGCCGACGATCCCAGGGTGCGCTGGATCGCGGCACAGCACCCGGGCGAGGTCGTCCTCTACGGCCGCGAGGGCGGCGATGTGACCGCCTCCGAGGTCGAGCCGCTCGAGGGTGTCGGTACCCGCTTCCGCCTCGAGGCGGGTGAGCGGTCGATCGTCGTCGAGCTGCCGCTTCACGGCGACTACAACATCGACAACTGTCTGGCGGCCGCCGCCTGCGCCCACCGGCTCGGCGTCGGACTCGAGGAGATCGCCCACGGCGCTCGCGAGGTGACGCCGCAGCCGATGCGGGGCTCGGTCCACCAGCTCGACAGCGGCGTGACCCTGATCGACGACTCCTACAACTCGAACCCCGACGCGGCGCTCCGGGCGCTCGACAGCGCGGCGGGGCTCGCGGCCGGTCGGCGGGCCTGGGCTGTTCTGGGTGACATGCTCGAGCTCGGGCCGACCGCGCCGCGGCTCCACCGCCGTGTCGGACGTCGTGCCGCGACGTTGGGCATCTCGCCGGTGTGGGGTGTCGGCGAGCAGGCGGGCGAGCTCCTCGAGGCGGCCCGCGAGGGCGGCGCCGCGACGCGCTGGTTCTCCTCCGCGGCCGAGGCCGCTGCGGCGGTGGCGGAGGAGCTCGCCGAAGGCGACGTGCTGCTGGTCAAGGGCTCGCGCGGGGTCGGCCTCGAGCGGGTCGTCGAAGCGGTGCTGGCTGGAGGAGGGAACTGATGCTCTATCACCTCCTCTTTCCGCTGTCGGAGTCGTTGCCGGTCTTCAACGTCTTCCGGTACATCACCTTCCGGAGCGCCGGAGGAGTCGTCACGGCCGTGGTGCTCGCCCTCTGGCTCGGCCCGGCCTTCATCCGCGCGCTGCGGCGTCTGTCGGTCGGACAGAGCATTCGCGACGTCGCTCCGGAGTCGCATCGCACAAAGGCCGGCACGCCGACCATGGGCGGCGTCCTGATCCTCGCCACCCTGCTGGTTCCGACCCTGCTCTGGGCCGACCTCGCCAACGCCTACGTCTGGCTGGTGGTCGCGACCACGGTGGCCTTCGGCGCGGTCGGGTTCCTCGACGACTATCTGAAGGTGCGGCGGCGGCACAATCGGGGCCTCTCGGCGCGCGTCAAGTTCACCCTGCAGATGGTCGTCGGCATGCTGGCCGGCTGGGTCGTCGTCTCGATGCCCTCGGAACACGGCTCGACGGTCGCTTTCCCGTTCTTCAAGGAGGCGGTCTTCGACATCGGTCTGCTCTATGTTCCCTTTGCCGCGCTGCTCCTCACCGGAGCGTCGAACGCGGTGAACCTGACCGACGGGCTCGATGGCCTGGCCATCGGAGCCACCCTGATCGCCGCGGCCACCTACGCGATCTTCAGCTACATCGCCGGTAACTCCGTCCTCGCCGAGTACCTGCAGGTGCCCTACGTCGCGGGCGTCGGTGAGATCACGGTCTTCTGTGCCGCGTTGGTCGGCGCGAGTCTGGGCTTCCTCTGGTTCAACTGCCACCCCGCCGAGGTCTTCATGGGCGACGTGGGCTCGCTGGCTCTCGGCGGAGCCATCGGCATCGTGGCCATCCTCGCCAAACAGGAGATCGTTCTGGTCCTGGTCGGCGGTCTCTTCGTCATGGAGGCGATCTCGGTCATCGTCCAGGTCCTCTCCTTCAAGACCACCGGGCGACGCGTCTTTCGCATGGCGCCCATCCACCACCACTTCGAGCAGGTCGGCTGGAGCGAACCGAAGGTGATCGTTCGGTTTTGGATCCTGGCGATCATGTTCTCGCTCATGAGCCTGGCGACGCTCAAACTGAGATGACGACGTCGACCGACATCGGAAGCTGGCGCCGCGCCCTGGTCTACGGGCTCGGTCTTTCGGGTACGGCGGCCGCCCGCCTGCTGCGGTCGCGCGGCGTCGAGGTGCTCGGGGTCGACCGGCGGGGAGCCGCCGAGCTCGATCTCGAAGGCTCGGGCGCCGATCAGCTCGCCGGAGACCCGGGTTTGGCCATGGCCCTCGGCGCCGAGCCGAGCGAGCTGCCCGAGCGTCTCGACGCGGTCGTCGTGAGTCCGGGCGTGCCACTCGACAGGCCCCTGATCGACGCGGCGCGGCGGCGCGGCGTTCCGGTCATCGCCGAGGTCGAGCTGGCCTTCCGGCTGCTCGACGGGCCGCTGGTCGGAATCACCGGCAGCAACGGCAAGAGCACCACGACGGCCCTGACCGGCGAGCTGTTGGAGGCGGCGGGACGGGAGGTGGAGGTTTGCGGCAACATCGGTCTGCCGCTGTCCAGCTGTGTGGATGGGCCGCCGGGTCGGATCTTCGTCACCGAGCTGTCGAGCTTCCAGCTCGAGTCCGTCTCGACCTTGAGGCCTCGGGCGGCGGCCTGGCTCAATCTCTCTCCCGACCATCTCGATCGGCACCCCGACATCGAGCTCTACGCCGGTGCCAAGGCGACGCTGTTCGCCCAGCAAGAGGGTGACGACGTGGCTGTGCTCAACGCCGACGATCCCCATGTGGCGGCAGTGGCGACGAGGGCGAGGCGGCGCTTCTTCTCGCGCCGCCAGCGGGTCGCCGACGGCTGCTATCTCGACGGCACGCGGGTGATGGAGGTCTCCCCGGAGACCGAGGCGGTGGAGCTCTTCTCGCGCCAGGACCTCCGTCTGCCCGGGCTGCACAACCTCGAGAACGCCATGGCGGCGGCGCTCCTGGCGCGAGCCATGGGTGTCGAGGTCGAGAGTCTGCGGGTCGGCCTCGAGCATTTCCGCGGCCTGCCGCATCGGCTTCAGCTCGTCGCCGAGCGGGATGGCGTCGCCTGGTACGACGATTCGAAGGGCACCAACATGGACGCCACCCGGCGCTCGCTCGAGGGATTCCGCGATGGGTCGGTCCTGATCATCCTGGGAGGCCGCAACAAGGGTGCCGATCCGGGCTCGCTGGCAGGGATGGTCGAGCGCAAGGTGCGGCACGCTTACTACATCGGCGAGTCGGCGGAGGAGTTCGAGCGCGCCCTGGGCGAGATCGTCCCGGGTACCGTGGTCGAGACCCTGCCGGCCGCGGTCGCGGACGCCGCCTCGCGGGCGCGACCGGGCGAGGCGGTCGTGCTGTCACCGGCCTGCGCCAGCTTCGATCAGTACGCCGACTTCCGCGAGCGCGGGCGCCACTTCCAGAGCCTGGTGGCGCAGATCGAGTCCGACGCGGCCACCGCGGCCGGGCGGGGAGGTGGCGTTGGCTAAGAAGCTGGCGTTCGACAAGGTCCTCTTCACGACCCTGATCGTGCTGGTCGGACTGGGGCTCGTGATGGTCTACTCCGCCAGCGCCGTCGTCGGCGGGGAAGCGGCGTACGGGCTCAACCGCGTCTTCGTCAAGCAGGTGCTGGCGGTGGGTATCGGGCTGCTGGCCATGCTGGCGGTGATGCACGTCGACTACCGCAAGTACAAGAGTCAGGCGGCCGTCTACGCTCTGCTCGGGGTCGCGGTGGCGCTGCTCATCATCGTCCTCTTCTCGCCGCCGATCAACGGAACCCGGCGCTGGATCCTCGCCGGGGGCTTTTCCTTCCAACCGTCGGAGTTCGCCAAGTTGGCGCTGGTCGTCTATCTGACCTACCTGATCGAGCGCTGTGCCGATCGTGAGCGGGACCGCGAGCTCCTGCTGCCGGCCTGTTTCGTGACCGGCCTCATGGTGGTGCTGATCCTGCTCGAGACCGATCTCGGGACCGCCTTCGTGCTCATTGCCGCCTGTGGACTGCTGCTCTTCCTGTCCGGCCTCAAGTGGCGCTACTTCGTCGCCGGTGCGGCCGCTCTGGCGCCGGCTATCTGGGTGCTCATCATCGCGGTGCCCTACCGGCGGGCGCGGCTCATGACCTTCCTCGACCCGGAGCGGGACCCGTTGAACACCGGCTACCAGGCGATGCAGTCCCTGATCGCGATCGGTTCGGGCGGTGTCCTCGGTCTCGGCCCCGGCCAGAGCCTGCAGAAACTGCACTTCCTGCCCTATCCGCACTCCGACTTCATCTTCTCGATCGTGGCGGAGGAGCTCGGTCTGATCGGCGCCGTCGCGATGCTCGGCCTGTTCGCGGTGGTCGTCTGGCGGGGCGTCCGGGCCGGGCTCAACGCGCCCGACGATTTCGGCCGCTATCTGGCCTGGGGAATCACCGGGGTCATCGGGGTCCAGGCCTTCATCCACGCCAGTGTGGCGGCGGCGTTGATGCCGACCACCGGAATCCCGCTGCCGCTCATCTCCTACGGCGGCTCGTCCATGGTCATCACCCTGGCGGGCCTGGGTGTCCTGATCAACGTCTCACAGCACGGATGAGAAATGACCAGGGAGCAGGGGAATGGTGAACGACGACATGCGCTGGTTGCGGGAGGACGCACCGGGGGACATGTCTTCCCCGGTCTCGCCCTCGCCGACGAGTTGGTCGACAGGGGGTGGACGGTGAGCTTCGTCGGACTGGCCGGCGGAATCGAGGACCGCGCCGCGACGGCGAGGGGTCTGCCCTTCCACAGTCTTCCCGCCGGGCCGGTGGTGGGTGCGTCGGCTCTCGGAAAGGTGCGCTCGCTGGCGACCGTGGCGCGCGCCTCGGCGGCCGGCCGGAGGCTGGTGCGCCGCGAGCGCGCCGACGTCGTCGTCGGGCTCGGCGGATACGTCTCGGTGCCGGCGGTGGTCGGGGCGCGGCTGGCGGGCCGGCCGATCCTCCTCTTCGAGCCCAACGCGTCGGCCGGCGTGGCGAATCGATGGCTCTCCCGACTGGCGGACGAGGCCGCTCTTGCCCATCCCGACGCCGCCGGCACGCTGCGCTGTCCGACCCGTCTGACCGGAACACCGGTTCGTCCGGAGTTCTTCGCTCAGCCGACGGCGGAGGCTGTCGCCGCGCGGGGAGAGGATCCCCGGCTCCTGGTGGTCGGCGGCAGCCAGGGCGCCAACCAGATCAACGAGCTGGTGCCGGCGGCCGTCGCCGGCCTCGAGGAACCGATCGAGCGCCTGCGCATCGTCCACCAGTGTGGCGCCAGCCACGTCGAGGCCACCCGGGAGGCATACCGAGCGATCGAGCCGCGCCTCGGCAGCCTCGAGGTAACGCCCTTCCTGGAGAACATGGCGACGGCGATGGGCGGGGCCAGTCTGATCGTGTCGCGTGCCGGCGCTATCACGCTGGCCGAGATCTGCGCCGTAGGGCGGGCGTCGGTCCTGGTGCCGCTCGAGATCGCGGGCGCGCACCAGGTCGACAACGCCGAAGCCCTGGCGCGGGCTGGCGCCGCCGAGCTGCTGCCTGGCGGTGCCGATGCCGCCGAGCTCGGCTCGCTCCTGCGGTCGATCCTGTGGCGGCCGGAGCGTCTGGCGGCCATGTCGGCGGCAGCCGGCGCGCTGGGTCGTCCCGATGCCGTGGGAGCGCTGGCCGATCGCGTCGAGGCACTGACGGGACGAAAGGGGGCGGTGAGCGCATGATGTTCCGGCGTTTCTCCGGCCTCTCGCGGGTCCACTTCGTCGGCATCGGCGGGGCCGGGATGAGTGGCATCGCCGAGGTCCTGGCCGTCTCGGACGCCACCGGCCGCGAGGGCGACCTCGAGGTCAGCGGCTGCGACATGGCGGCGAGCGAGACGACGCGGCGGCTCGGCGATCTCGGCATCGATATCTCGATCGGCCATTCCGCCGACCATGTGGGTCACGCCGATCTCGTCGTCGTCTCCTCGGCGATCGACGACGACAACGAGGAGGTCGCCGCCGCCCGCCGGCTCGGCATCCCGGTGGTGCGCCGCGCCGAGATGCTGGCCGAGCTGATGCGCCTCAAGTACAGCGTCGCGGTCGCGGGGACGCACGGCAAGACGACCACCACGTCTCTGATCGGCGCCCTTCTGACCGACGCCGGGCTCGACCCGACGGTCATCGTCGGTGGACGTCTGCGGGTGACGGGCACCGGAGCGCGACTGGGCAAGAGCGACTACCTGGTGGCCGAAGCGGACGAGTTCGATCGCAGCTTCCTGCGCCTGCAGCCGATCGTCGCCGTCATCACCTCGATCGACGTCGACCATCTCGATACCTACCGGGACCTCGGAGACATCCAGGACGCCTTCGTCAATTTCGCCAGCCGGGTTCCGTTCTTCGGGCGGGCGATCGTCTGCCTCGACGACCCGCGCATCCAGGAGATCCTGCCCCGCCTGGCGGATCGACGGTTGGTGACCTACGGTCTGTCGCGACCGGCCGACCTCATGGCCCACCAGGTGGAGACCACCGCCCGCGGCAGCCGCTTCCGGGTGCGCCATGCGAGCGACGGCGAGCTGGGCGAGATCGAGATCCCGCTGCCCGGCCTGCACAACGTGCAGAACGCGCTGGCGGCCGTCGCTGTCGGCCTGCTGACCGGTCTCGGCTTCCCGACCATCGTCGAGACACTCGGTCGATTCACCGGAGTGCATCGGCGCTTCGAACGGCTCGGCGACTGGCAGGAAGCGGCCGTCGTGGACGACTACGCCCACCATCCGACCGAGGTCACGGCGACGCTGTCGGCGGCGCGCGAGGCGTTCCCGCGCGCGACCATTCACGCCGTCTTCCAGCCGCATCTGTTCTCGCGCACGCGAGACCAGGCCGAAGACTTCGGTCGCTCGCTGCTGGGCGCGGATCGCGCTCTGGTGATGCCGATCTACCCTTCCCGGGAGGAGCCGATCAAGGGCGTTTCGGCGGACCTGATCGTCGACGCGGCGCGCCGTAGCGGCCACCGCAACGCCGAGCTGGTCGTGGGTCCCGAAGAGGCGATCGAGCGGCTGCGCGAGCGGGTGGCACCGGGCGATCTGGTGATGACCCTGGGGGCGGGAGACGTCTATCGCCTGGCCGAGGAGCTGGTCGGGATGGCGCCGGACGGCGCTTCGACCGACGAGGCGGCGACCAACGGAATCTCCACCGACGGAATCCCCACGGATGGGGGTGACTCGTGAAGTCCTCGACCGAGCTCCAGCGCGGCCTTCCGTACCGGCGCCGGCTGTTCGCCGCCCGGCATCGCAACCGCAACCCGCTGCTCAAGCTGGTGAAGCCGTTCCTCGTCGCCGTGGTACTCGTGGGATCGCCCGCGGCCCTGGCGGCCTGGGTGATGACCGCGCCCGAGTTCACTCTGCAGGAGCTCGAGATCGAGGGTGCGGCGAGGGTGTCCGAGAGCTGGGTGGAAGGGGAGCTCGCCGGCCTGTTCGGCTATCCGCTCTTCGAGGTGCCGACCGAGTTGCTAGAGGGCCGTCTCGAGGCGCATCCCTGGGTGGAGTCGGCGAGCATCCGCAAGCGACTGCCCGATCAGCTCCGGGTCGATCTGGTCGAGCGCCGACCGGTCGCTCTGCTGCAGCTCGATGGCGACCTGCGCTTCGTCGACGCCAAGGGCGTCGCCTTCGCCGAATTCGATCCGGCGATCGGAGTCTCCGACCTGCTCGTCCTGTCGGGCAGCTCCCGGTCGGAAGACCTGCTCGCGGCAATGCGGGTCGCGAGCGTCATGGACCGGGTCAGTCCCGAGCTGGCCCGATCGCTCTCGGAGATCGAGGTGCTCGGTCACCTCGACTTCCGGATCTACTGCGCCGATCTTCCGTTCCCGCTGGTGGTCAGTGGCGACCGCCTGGAGGAGGGGCTGGAGAGTCTGCGCCTTCGTCTACCGGAGATCGAGGAGCACCTGGCGTTTGTCGGTGCCGTCGATCTCCGTTTCGAGCGTTTCATCGTCATTCAACCAGGTAAGGAAGGGTAACGGGTCAATGGGCAAACCGAGTGAGTATGTCGTGGGCATCGACATCGGATCCTCGAAGGTCGGAGTCCTGATCGGCCACGACGACGGCCAGGGGGGACTCGAGGTCGTCGGTCGCGGCGGAGCCAAGAACAGAGGAACCCGAAAGGGGAACATCGTCAATGTCGAGGCGACCGTCGAGGCGCTGAAACAGGCGACCGAGGAAGCCGAGGTGATGGCCGGGATGGAGATCTCGCAGGCCTACGTCGGCATCGCCGGGAGCGACATCCGCAGCGTCAACTCGCGCGGCATGGTCTCCGTGGCGCGCAAGGACAAGGAGATCACCCGGCAGGACATCGAGCGTGTCCTGGAAGCGGCCCAGTCGGCGGCCCTGCCGTCGGATCGCGAGGTCCTGCACGCCATACCGCAGGAGTTCATCATCGACGAGCAGGGCGGAATCGACGACCCCTTCGGCATGCTGGGCAATCGACTCGAGGTGGCGGTCCATCTGGTGACCGGCAACATCACCCGGTCGAAGACACTTCTCACGTGTGTCAACCGTGCCGGCATCGAGGTGATCGAAATGGTCTTCGAGCCGCTGGCGACGGCCCAGGCGGTGCTGACCCACGACGAGCGTGAGCTCGGCGTGCTGCTGGTCGACATCGGCGTCGGAACCACCGAGTACTCCCTCTTCTGTGAAGGTGAGGTGCAGCACAGCGGCGTCATGCCCATGGGCGCCGGCCACTTCACCAACGACATCGCCATGGTCCTCCGCACCCCCTTCCAGGAGGCCGAGCGCATCAAGGTCAAACAGGGCTGCTGCCTGGCCTCGATGGTCGACGAAGAGGACGGTGTCTCGGTGCCGACCGTCGCCGGCGGCGGCGATCGCGTCGTTCCCCGTCGTGAGCTGTCGGAGATCCTGCAGCCACGCGCCGAGGAGATGCTGACCCTGCTGCGCGACGACCTGGCGACCAACGGTTTCGAGGAGAGTCTGCGCGGCGGCGTGGTGCTGACCGGCGGAGGCGCACAACTCGACGGTCTCCTCGAGATGGCCGAAGAGGTTTTCAACGCGAGTGTCCGTTACGGGCTCCCCAGCGGACTGGGGGGGCTCGTCGACGTCATCAAGTCGCCGGCCTGGAGCACGGCTTCGGGGCTGCTGCTCTACGCGGCGACGGCGGAGCAGACCCAGAAGCAGAAGGCGAGAAGAGCACCTTTCAGCGTACGAGGCGTTGTCGGCAACCTGCGCGGCATGTTCTCGGACTTGCTGTAGAACCCCGGAAGGAGAGTCAGAGATGATTTTGTTCGAGGATCAGGAGCAGGACCAGGAGCCGGCGAAGAACCTCGCCATCAACTTGGACGACGACAGCGACATGGCCCCGGCCACGATCCGTGTGGTGGGCGTGGGAGGCGGTGGCGGCAACGCCGTCAACCGCATGATCGACTCACAGCTGGGCGGCATCGAGTTCATCGCCGCCAACACCGACCTGCAGGCACTGCGCAAGTGCCGGGCACCGGTGAAGCTCCAGCTCGGCGCGGCTCGAACGCGCGGGCTGGGTGCGGGGGGCGACCCGGAGGTAGGCCGCGAGTCGGCGCTCGAGGATACCGACGCCATCCTCGAGATTCTCGAGGGCTCGGACATGGTCTTCCTGACCTCGGGCCTCGGCGGAGGCACGGGCACCGGCGCGCTGCCGATCATCGCGTCTCTCGCGGCCGAGATCGGCGCCCTGACCGTGGCGGTCGTGACGCGGCCGTTCGGCTTCGAGGGACGCCGCCGGGGCGAGCTCGCCGTGCGTGGGCTCGAGGAGCTGCAGAGCGCCGTCGACACGGTGATCAGCATCCCCAACGAGCGGCTTCTCTCCTTCGTCGATCGCGGCACGCCGCTGTCGGAGGCCTTCCGTATCGCCGACGACGTGTTGCGCCAGGCCGTCCAGGGCATCAGTGATCTCATTACAGTGCCGGGCGAGGTCAACGTCGACTTCGCCGACGTCAAGACCATCATGACCGGTATGGGAATGGCCCTCATGGGCACCGGTATCGCCAAGGGCGAGACCCGGGCGCTCGAAGCGGCCCAACGAGCGGTGTCGTCGCCACTGCTCGAGGACACCTCGATCGAGGGTGCGCGAGGCGTGCTGATCAACATCTCCGGCGGTGGCGATCTGACGCTCCACGAGGTCGCCGAGGCGGCCCAGGTCGTCGCCGAGGCGGTCGACCACGATGCCAACATCATCTCCGGCATGGTGATCGACGAGGACATGGGCGACGAGATGAAGGTGACGGTGATCGCCACCGGGTTCAACGGGGAGGACGAGCTGCGGTCGATGCGACCCTTCCAGCGCGTGGCCACCAGGGAGAGCTTCGATGCCACCTTCGACGAGGTGGCGCCGGAGGAGGGCGAAGAGCATCCGCCGGAGATGGCGGAGGTCGAGCCGGAGCCGGTCGAGGAGGAGCAGGACATCCCCTTCTATCGCAAGGTCCTGGCTCAGCAGACCAACGAGGATCCCGGCGGCTTCGGTCCGAACTGGTCCGAGGTCGACGACTTCGATATTCCGACAGTACTGCGCAAGAACCTCGACTGAGGGCAGCGCTCCGGGAAAACACTCGGCCCACCCACCGAGTGCGGCCGGCCCCCCAAATCTCCGGGGGCCGGCCGTCCATACCCGTCAGCGCGCCCCGCGCTGTCGACAGCAACTGTCATCCCGAGCGAGAGAGCGAACGCGACGAGCCGAGGGATCCCGCGATGCGCTCACGGCCGGCCTGTGCCTCCCGTCCTCGCCTCACCGATCGGCCAGTCATCCCGGAGCGCCGGAGCGAATGCGACCAGGCCGAAGGAACCCGCGACGCCCTGACGGTGAGGCTGTGCATCGGTGCCCGCCGCAACGCCCCCTTGTCATCCCGAGCGGAGCCGAGGGATCCCGCGACGATGTCGCGGTCTGCCCGGACGTTGCGTCCTCGCGGGATCTCTCCACTCCGCGACCTGACGGTCGCTCCGGTCGAGGTGACGAGTAGCCGCTCGGCGGTTCCGGTCGACATGGCATGCGGGCCGCTCGGCATTCGCCATGGTCGGGGCGAGGTTCTGTTACCCGACGGTCGCAAGGCGGCGACATGCCCGGTCGTCCAATGTGGTATCACCTGTCTTGACCCATGCCCTTCTTCACTTCCACCCGCGAGCGCGCCCTCTGGCTCTGGGCTCTGGTGGTTGTCCTGGCCATCTATTCGACGCTCGGTGTCGCGCGGGTGGCGGTCGATGCGCTGCGCGAGCGCAACCTGCTGCGGATCGGTGTCGCCGCCGTGCTCCTCGCCGCGGCGGTCGCGGTGGCTGTGGTTCTGGCCCGTCGGCGTCCCGGGCGGGCCGAGGTGGCGGTGGCTCTCGGGTTCGCGGTGCTCTACACGGTGATTCTGGTGACCATGGAGCGTGCCGAGGAACGTCTCCACATCCTCGAGTACGGTGTCGTCGGGGCGCTCGTCTACCTGGCGCTCGAGGAGCGGCGTCGACATGGACGCCCGCCGCCAGCGCCCACCTGGTTGGTGGCGATTCTCGTCACCGCCGCGCTCGGCTGGATCGACGAGGGAATCCAGGCGATACTCCCCAGCCGCCACTACGACCTTCGTGACGTCGCGTTGAACGCCGCGGCGGGCGTGCTGGCCGTCGGCGTCGTCGTCGCCCTTGCCAGAGCGCGAGACGGGTCGGAGTCTACTGGGCCTCCTGATCGGGGCTGAACGCCACCGGGTCCGGAGCGTCGACACCCGGCTCGGGCAGCGGCCACTCCGCCAGGCGGATCATGCGGTAGATCGTGGCCCGCTCGGTACGGAGCCACTTCTTGCGCGTCCGCGGCTCGAAGAACTCCCAGACGATGTCGCCGTCGGGGGTGACCTCGAAGACCCGGCCTGGCATCGAGTCGGTCACCAGGGTGTTGCCGTTGGGCAGGCGCTGCGCCGAGCCGCGAGAGGACGAGTAGAAGCTTTCCGGGGGATCGCCCCGGTACTCCCAGACGATCGTCCGGTCCACGGGGTCGAGCTCGATCACCCGCGACCAACCGCGAACGCTGCCGTTGTCGAAGATCAGCAGGTTGCCGTTGTCGAGAAGCGTCGGGTGGTGCGGCCACTCGATGTCGCCGTCTCCCCAGTGCCAACGGACCCGACGCGCCTTCCGGTCGACGACCGCGATGGTGTTCAGGTTGCGCCAGCAGATCAGCAGGTCGCCCTCGGTGAAGATCCGCCGCCCGTCGCGAACGACGTCGCGCGGCAAACGCGAGATGGTGTTGGTATGGAAGACGTCGACCTCCCGGTCGAGGGGCGGCCGGTGCTGGCGGCCGGCGATCTCGACCAGCTCCGGCACGGCGAGCAGGAGCTCGGCCGACGAGATCTCGAGCACGGGCTCTCCATCGGAATCGAGCGCCACCAGGTGGTCGTCACGGACCGGTTTGACGCTGGCCAGCTCGGGTATCGCTCGTATCCGGCGGTCGATGACGTAGAGAAGGCCGTCGTCGCCGAGGTCGAAATCGTGATGGAAGGTGCGCTTGCGCTCGGCGAGCACCCGCGAGCGGGCGTCGACGTGCAGGATGGCGCTGTCGCGAGCCAGGGCCAGGAAGGTCTCGGGACCGGCCGGCTTGACCAGCTTCCAGCTCTGCGGGTCGGCTCGGGTGTCCTTGAGCTCGAGGATCACGTTCCCCTGCATGTCGAGGAGAAAGGCCCCCGGCTCGTTCTCGCTCGAGTAGAGATTGACGCCCTGCCAGGCACGCTCGGCGTCGTGGAAGACGACGCCGTTCTTGAGCTCGTCGTCCTCCGCGACTTCCGTCCAGGTGGCGTAAGGGAGCGACTTGAGCGCCTCGATCGCCCGCTGGTCACCGGGTCGCCTCTCGCCACCGCCTGCGAGCAGGAGCCAGAGGAGCCCGGCGACGACAACCAGCAGCAGAGCGGCGATCGCGAGGCGTTTCATGGCTGCCAGAGTTTGTCATCTTCGCCCGGCGCTGGCCCGCTTCGCCCTGCAGCCGCATCGCTCCGCTCGCTGGCGGGTTCGTCCCGTCCCGAGGTGACAAGACGGAAGACGTAGCCGTAGACTTCGCCGCGATGAGCGAGGCCACCCCCGGCGAGCGCCTGCTGCGCTACGCCTTCATGAAGCTGACTCGCCAGCTCGATGCCCGTTTCGAGTCGCTCCTGCTGACCGGACGGGTGGCGAAGTGGTACAGCGAAGTCGGCAACGAGGCGACAACCGTTCCGGTGGGTCTGGCCCTCGGGCCGGGCGATGCCCTCTGCACGTTGCATCGCGACCTGGGCGCGATACTGGCCACTTATCTCGATCCGGCTCGCACCTTTCGCGGGATCGACTTCGGGACCGACTGGAACCGGCCCAAGCGCGACCTGTGGCCCGAGCCTGACCCGCGGCCCGAGCCCGGTGAGCTTCTCTACCGGCTCTGCTGCCAGCTGCTCGGCCGCGAGCCCGGATTCTCGAACGGCGTCGAGCGCTCGTTCCACTACGGATACTTCGACCGCGAGGCCGGCATCGAGCACGTCGGCATGATCAGTCACCTCGGGGCGATGATCCCGGTCGCCGCCGGAGCGGCCCTGGCACGTCGACTCGGCGGAGGCGATCGGGTGGCGATCAACTTCATCGGCGACGGCGGTACCTCGACGGGTGACTTCCACGAAGGGCTCAACATGGCCGCGGTATGGAAGCTGCCGCTGGTGCTGGTGGTGGAGAACAACCGCTACGCCTTCTCGACGCCGACGCGGCAGCAGTACGCGGCCCGCCGGTTGAGCGACCGGGCGGTGGGCTACGGCATCCTCGGCGAGACCGTGAACGGCAACGATCCGGACGCGATGGCGGTGGCCGTGGAGCGTGCCGTCGCCCGCGCTCGCGCCGGCGAGGGGCCGACGCTCGTCGAGGCCATGCTCGGCCGCATGCGCGGGCACAGCGAGGGCGACGACTCACTCAAGGTCGTGCCGCCGGACGAGCTCGAGGCCTACAAGGCGGCCGACCCGGTCCCCGCCTACGCCCGCCGGCTGGCGGCCGACGGCGTGCTCGACGACGAGATCGAGACGGCGCTCCATGCGCGGATCGACGACCTCGTCGAGACCGGCCTCGGTCGCGCCCTCGACGCGGAGCCTCCAAGGCCGGAGAACGCCCGCCGGCCCGCCCGCGTGGTGACGCCGCCCGATGAGATCCCGGACGAGCCCCCGCGCGAGGCCTCCGGAGAGCCGGTGACCTACGTCGAAGCGATCCACCAGGCGCTCGAGGAGGAGATGGCGGCCGATGAACGGCTGCTGCTGATGGGGCAGGACATCGGCGTCTTCGAGGGTGCCTTCCGGGTGACGCGTGGACTCCACGAGCGCTGGCCGGAGCGCGTGCTCGATACGCCGATCGCCGAGAGCGGCACCCTGGGAATCGCCGTGGGGGCGGCGCTGGCCGGCTATCCGTCGGTGGTCGAGATGCAGTTCGCCGACTTCGTGAGCTGTGGCTTCAACCAGATCGTCAACGTCGCCGCGAAGCTCTTCTACCGCTGGCAGATGCCCTGCCCGCTGGTCGTCCGGCTACCGTCCGGCGGGGGCGTCGGAGCGGGCCCCTTCCACTCGCAAAACCCGGAGGCCTGGTTCGCGCACGTCGCCGGTCTGGACGTGGTCTGCCCGTCGACGGCGATCGATGCCAAGGGACTGCTCAAGGCCGCCATTCGCAGTCCCAATCCGGTGATCTTCTGCGAGCACAAGTTCCTCTATCGGAGAGTGAAGGAGGCGCTTCCGGCGGGTGACCTGGTGGTTCCGCTCGGCAGGGCTCGTGTCGCCCGCCCGGGCGGCGACGCGACGGTGGTGGCCTACGGCGCGATGGTTCCGGCGGCCCTGACGGCGGCCGAGGCGGTGGCGGAGCGGGGCGTCGATCTCGAGGTGGTCGACGTGCGCACGTTGGTGCCGTTGGACGAGGAGACCATCCTCGACTCGGTGCGTCGCACCGGACGGGTCGTGGTGGCACACGAGGCGCAGACGACGGCGGGCTTCGGCGCCGAAGTCGCGGCGAGAATCGCGGCTGGGGCGTTCGACTGGCTCGACGCGCCGATCGAGCGCGTCGGCTACCCCGATCGGCCCGTCCCCTACGCCAAGGTGCTCGAGCGCGAGCTGTTGCCCGGTGCGGATGACATCGTCGCGGCGGTGATGCGGGCGGTGGGACGGTAGACGCGGCGAGGGACGGTCTCTGCCTCGTGACCAACGGCCGGCAGGGGCGCCGGCCGCTTCAGTCCGGGTGGATGTCCTGAAGCGGCCGGCGCCCCTGCCGGCCGTCCGTCGGAGCCGTGGACCGTCCGTTCAGGCGGCGGGTCTGAGGATGAAGCTGTTGCCGCGCAGCCAGGTGGCCCGCTCGAGGGCGCCGAGATCGTCGCGCAGGGCCGCGGTCAGCTCGGGCGCTTCGGCCCAGCCGCGCTCGGCGAACATCGCCAACCACTCCTCGTGCGGCCGGCAGTTGATATGACCGTGTCCGCTCTGTCCCGGCGGGGCGGCGGTGAAATAGAGCCACCGGCGGGCCAGCGGCGCCAGGGTGTCGACCAGATCCTCGCTGCGCGACGGCTCGATGTGCTCGGCCACCTCGACGCAGCAGACCAGGTCGTAGCTCCCGGTCATCTGGGCGAAGTCGCCGATGGCGACGAAGGGGCGGATGTCGTGGCGCAGGACCTCGTGAACCTCGGGCGAGAGCTCGATGCCGGCGATCTGCTTGCCGCTGTCGAGAAACTCCTCGAGCAGGAAGCCGTTGGCGCAGCCGACGTCGGCCGCCGAGTCGAACTCGAGATGGCGCAGCAGACTCCGCGCCAGCAGCAGATAGTCCGGCCGCATCACCTCGCGCCGATGGAAGTGCCGGGCGCGAAAGCGACTCGGCCGCTTGAGCCAGGTCGCCAGTCGACTGAGGCCCAAGAGGTCTCCTCCTAGAAGGGCTTGTTGATCGCCAGGTAGGCGGCGACCACACCCAGCAGCGGGACGAGAGTCAGGAGGACTCCGGCGAAACCACGGGCTCGGTAGGGGAGGGCCGTACTGGCACCGAGGACCAGCCAGATCGCGACCTTGCCCCAGACCCAGCCGGCCGCCGGCGACTGACCGGTCTTGGCGAGCATCCCGAAGCCGGCGATCAGGAGCAGCACGAGCCCGATACCGTGCGACACCGCGAGGGAGCGCCGTAGCGAGTTCGAATCCTTGTCGCCTCCGTTAGCCGCGTGAACGCAGACACCGCCGATCGCCACGAAGACGAGGAACATCCCGAGCAGGTGGAGTATTTTGTAGACCTCGTACGAGAGCATGCGTCCTCCAGGTGGTTGGTTCGGTGGGCGAAGTCTACGGCAGTTCGGGCAAGGATGGGGCAGAGCGGTCGTCGTCAGTCACCGGCGAGCCGCCGTCGGATCGCCTGGCGATCGTCCAGACGATAGACGAACCGTAGTCCGGACCAGGTTTCGTCGATGGCGCAGACCTTGTTGTCGACCAGGCCGGCCGCGAGTCCGGCGCTCTGGACGACGTCGAAGGCGAGATCGGTCGCGACGCCGGATGACCTCTTCGGCCAACCGATCCAGAGGCCGCCGTCGGCGTCGAGCAGGTCGATGCCGCGCGCCAGCCGGTCAGCGAGGACTCCCTCGTCGGTGGCCAGGGCGACGATGACGTCGACGGGACTCCGAGCTCCTCGGAGCAGCCTCGCACCCTCGGGTAAGGGCTCGAGCTCGCCATCGAGCCGGCGGGGCACTCCGAGAAGGGCGACGCGAGATCCCGGCTTGATGCCGAGCTTGCGGGCCAGCGGCGTGCCCGAGTAGCCGGCCACCTCTACATCCTCTCGGGCAGCGGGATCCCGAGCAGGTCGGC
Organism: Candidatus Multivoradales bacterium; assembly: GCA_965223875.1. Taxonomy (GTDB): domain Bacteria; phylum Acidobacteriota; class Thermoanaerobaculia; order Multivoradales; family JAHEKO01; genus CBDCXS01. The sequence goes on from OZ245024.1 coordinate 4,100,479, forward strand.
GAGCTCCAGCATGCCCGACTCGAAAAGCCCGGTGGCCGCGAGCCGTACCGCTCGCAGGCTCTCGTCCTCCTCGTGCAGGATGGGATGCTTGTGGTACAGGGCGTTGAGCTTCTGGGCCAGGTCGAGGGCGTGCCTGGCCAGCAGGGAGAGCTCGAGGCTCTCTCCGGCACGGATCTCGACATCGGGCGTCGACGCGAGGGCGAGAACGAGGTCCCACAGATCGTCGCTCCAGGGCTCATCGCCGATCGCTTCGATCGTCTCCGGCGCGACGCTGGTGGGAAGGCCGGCGGCGGAGAGCTTGCGACCGATATTGCGCACCCGGACCACCGAGTACTGCAGATACGGTCCGGTCTCGCCCTCGAACGACAACGCCTCCTCGATGTCGAAAGCGATCACCCGGGTGGTCGTCGCCTTGACCATGAAGAAGCGCAGCGCCGCCGTGGCGATCTGACGGGCCAGCGTCGACAGCGCTTCGCCCCCGATCTCGCGATTGCGCTGGCGAATCTCCTCTTCGCACTTCGTCTCGAGCTGGTCCAGCAGGTCGTCCGCCTTGACGCCGATCCCCTTGCGTCCGGACATCTCGAGCGAGGCGTCGTCGTCGCCTTCGGTGATGAAGCCGAGCTGTCTGGCGGTGCCGCGCGACAGCGACACCATCTCGTAGGCGAAGTGGATCGACTGCTCGGCCTGCCGCGTGTGGCCGAGCGACTCCAGACCGACCTTGACGATCTTCTGCAGGTAGCTCTGCCTGGCGTCGATCACGTTGACGACGCACTCGGCGCCGCCGAAGACCGGATGCTCGGCGACACCTTCGACCACCGTCTGCCAGACCGACTCCTCCTCCCAGCGTCGGTACTCGAAGTCCTGCCCGAGGAGCCCGAACTTCCACAGCTGGTAGGCGATGTCCTTGCCGACGTAGGTGATGGTGCCGTCCGAGCGGACGATGACCTTGTCGGGATCTTCGAGCCCGGCGAAGGTCTCGCTGCCGGCCAGCGGCATGACCCAGCAGCCCGCGTTCTTGCCGTCCTCCTCGAGGCGGATCGCTCCGCTCGTCCGCAGCTGCTCGAAGGCGGTGGCGAAGAAGTCGAGGCCCAGAATCGCCGATTCGTGGGTCAGCAGGTCGTAGTCGACGTCGAGCCGACGCATCGTCGCCAGGTGGCAGGCGACGACCCGACGGGCCACCACACGACCGACCTCGGCGCGCTCGCCCTCGCCGCCCTCGAGCTCGTGCAGCGTGCTGCGACGCAGCGCCAGCCGCTCCGCGTCGCCCTCGTACCACTGACCGACCTCGGCATAGAGATCCCAGCAGTAGTGGTCGAACGGTTCCGGCAGCGCCTCGACCGCGGTCAGGTCGAGACCTCGAACGTCGATGAAGCCGACGACGACATCGGCGAGTTGGACGCCGGTGTCGTCGATATAGTTGTCGACCTCGACGCTGTCGCCGAGTCCGCGGAGCAGACGAACCAGCACGTCGCCGAGCACCGCGTTGCGCAGGTGGCCGATATGGGCCGCCTTGTTCGGATTGATGTTGGTGTGCTCGACGATGACCTTGCGGCCCTTCTGATCGAGAGTCGTCGGCGCTGGAATGCCGTGGCGCAACATCTCGGCGGCGAACCCGGCGCGCCTCAGGAAGACGTTCAGGTAGCCGGCCCCTTCGACGCGAACCTCGCGCACGAAGTCGGGAACCTCGAGAGCTTCGAGGATCTCGCCGGCGATCTCGCGGGGGTTGCGCTTGAGCTCGCGCGCCAGACCCATCGCCACGGGAAAGGCCAGATCGCCCATCGCTCTGGAGGGCGGAATCTGCGCCACGACCGTCGGCTCGAGTCCATAGAGGCGCGCCACAGCGGCGCCCACGGCGGTCGAGAGGCGCCTCTGCCAGTCGCTCAGCATGGCGCGGAGTGTACCCCAGGGAGGGGCTTCGGAAGGAGTGAATGCCGGCTCGGGAGCCGGGCTTGATATTATTGAGGGTCTGAGCGATCTTGAGAGGGCGATCAATGGCAGAGAACCAGGCACAGGCGACGCAGAACCGACTGACCATCCGGCTGAACGAGACGCAGCTCGACCTCATCGAGGCGGACATCACCGAGCTCGATGTCGAGGCGATCGTCAACCCGGCGAACGAGGATCTCAAGCTCGGTACCGGGGTGGCCGGGGCGATTCGTGAGAAGGGTGGCCCGTCGATTCAGAAGGAGTGCGATCGCATCGGCGGCACTCCTGTCGGCACGGCTGTGATCACCGGAGCCGGCACCCTGGGTGCCAAACACGTCATCCATGCCGTCGGACCGCGTATGGGTGAGGGCGACGAGGATCGCAAGCTTTCGTCCGCCGTTCGCTCCTCGCTGGCCCTGGCTGACAGGCACGGCCTGCGCTCCATCGCCATCCCCGCGATCTCGACCGGAGTCTTCGGGTTCCCGATGGACCGCAGCGCCCGGATCACCCTGACGGAGGTGCATCGCTACCTCCAGGGGGGGACCAAGCTGCACCGCGTCGTCGTCTGCCTCTTCGACGAGGAAGCATTCAATACGTTCCGCCGCGAGCTACGCCGAGGCTTCCGCTAGCGCTCGGCCTGAGCGGCTCTCGAGGCCGAGCTCGGCGTTGCTTCTCCTTGACATAGCGCTGCTATGTCTGCGTCGGCGCGCCCTGACCTCGGCCCCGATCGCTCGCTCAGGCGCAGATCTCGGCGTTGCTTCTCCTTGACATGGCGCCGCCATGTCTGCGTCGGCGCGCCCTGATCTCGACTCCGAGAGCTAGCGGAAGCTTGGTGGCTCGAGGGAGGGGTCGAGCGAGAGTTCAGGCGCCGAATTTGGCCAAGCGGCCGGCGTTGGCGAGCATCAGGCCCATCAGCTGGTAGGCCGGGAGGGTTCCCAGGTGGCCGCCGGTGGCGGCGGTCTCGGTGAACTCGGTGGCCTCGTCGACGAAGCAGAGGTCTGCCGCGAGCAGCAGGGGTACCGGGTGCCAGCTGTGGGCGAGCATCGGGGCGGGCGTCGAGTGGTCTCCGGTGATCGCTACGACGTCCGGGCCCAGCGCCAGCAGCCTCGGGAGCTCGGCGTCGACCTGTTCGAGCACCGTGGCCTTGGCGGCCAGATCGCCGTCCTCACCCGCCTGGTCGGTCTGCTTGACGTGGATGAAGAAGTAGTCGAAGCGGTCCCAGCTCCGCTCCACCCCGTCGATGAGCTCGCCGATGGTCTTGCCGCACTCGACGACCTCCATGCCGCAGGCGGCGGCGACGCCTCGATAGAGGGGGTAGCCCGCGAAGGCGCCGAACCTGGCGCTGTGGAGATCGCCTAGCTGCGGTAGATCGGGGCTGGTGGAGAAGCCGCGCAGCAGGACCCGGTTCGCCTGCGGCTCGTCGCGGATCGCCGCGTTCATCGCGTCGACGACCCGGCCCACCAACTCGGCGGTCTCCCGGGCCTCCTCCGAGGTCGCAGTCGGGTCGAGCGGCGGGACCTCGAGCGCCTGCGGGTCGGTATCGAGCAGACCGTCGGACAGCCCATCGCCCGAGAGCAGAAGCACGAACCGGTGTCCCTCGCCCGGGTGGACCACCGCCGGAAGGCCTCCGTCGACGAGCACCCGGTTGAGCATCTCGCAGAGACGCCGGCACTCGCTCGTCGGAATCCGGCCAGCGCGCCGGTCGAGGAGCTGGCCGGCGCTGTCGGCGGTGGCGAAGTTGCCGCGCACGGCGACGGTTCCGGGCTCCACGGTCAGGCCGAGACCGAGAGCCTCGAGCACGCCCCGGCCGATGTCGACGTGGGGCGCGATCGGGTCGTAGCCAAAAAGCGCCAGATGCCCCGGGCCGCTGCCGGGAGTGACGCCGGGCACCACCGGGACGATGCGACCGAGTGCCGATCTCGCGGCGAGCGCGTCGAGATTGGGGATGTGGGCCCGGTCGAGTGCCGTTTGCGGCTGGTCGGAGGTGCGGAGGTCGCCGACTCCGTCGAGGACGAGCAAGACGAGGCGGCTGTCATTGGGCTGAGCCAGGCGGGAGAGGAGGGCCTGATGGGACATTGTGGGCTCCTGTCGAAACTCGACACTCAGGCGACGAAGTAGGCCGAGGAACGGATCTGCAGGCGGGCGCGCGACTCGAGACCGGCGCCTGCCAGTCGGAAGGACGATCGGGCTCCGAAAACGGGCAGGACGATCCAGCCGTCGAAGCTGCGACCGGCGTCGTAGGCCGGAACGATGGGCTCGATCTCGGCGATTCGTGTCCAGTGATCCTCCGTCGAGTCGAAGCGGCCCTGGAGCTCGACGTAGGCCCGATCCAGGTCGATCGACCGCTGCGCGGACGGATGCCAGAGCGACAGGAGGATCCGCATCTCGTCGTAGCTCGTCGTGTCGAGCCACTCGGTTCCCTCGTGACGCAGCTCGAAAGAGAAGCGTCCGTCGCCGCCGGTGGCGAAGATCTCCGGCGTCGGCTCGAAGGCGACAGCAAGGGGAGCGACCGTCTCTCTCACGAGGATCTCCCGGCCGGTCTGGCCAGCTCGAGGGCTCTGTGGATGAGCTCCCTGGTTTCGTCCTCCGTCTCTCCGACCAGCGGTGGGCCGAGCCCGAAGGCGACGGCACCGGCGGCGCGATAGGCGGGGATCTCCTCGATTCCGTAGCCGCCGGCGGCGAGCATCGGAATGTCGCCGAGAGGCTGGCGAACCACCTCGAGGTACTCGGGACCGCCGACCGGAGCCAGCGGGTAGACCTTGACCAGGTCGGCGCCGAGGGTATGGGCGGTGACGATCTCGGTGGCCGACAGGGCGCCCAGGATGAGGAACCGACCGGCGTCGCGAGCGATGCCGGCGACCTTCGCGTCGACGTTCGGCGAGACGATGAAATCGCTCCCGGAAGCCACCGCACGGTGCGCTCTTTCGGGGGTGGTCACCGTGCCCATGCCGATCGACAGACCCTGCGTGGTGGAGGAGGCCCTGAGCCGCTCCACCAGCTCGGTCGCCCGCGGCACGGTGAAGGTGATCTCGATCATCCGCAGTCCGGCGGCGACGAAGGTGTCGGCTCTGAGCGCGGCACGTTCGTACGAATCGGTGCGAACGACTCCGATGACCGGGGCCTCGGCGAGGTTCGCCGCCACTGCGGCGTGATGCGGAGTCTCGGTCACGGTGGTCCGGAAGGGCGCGGGGCCAGCGACCCCGCGGTCATCGACGGCCCGCACATTATCACCGCGCACCCACGAGCCGGAACGCCTCGCCGGGGGGGCGATAGGGATCAGTCGACCCGTTGCGCCAGCGCGTGGAGAGCCCGCCGGCAGATGCCGTGCAGGATCTGGACCTCGCGCTCGCTCAGGTGGGCACGGGCGGCGAGTTGCCGGAGGTCGCGAACGACGGTGTCGTAGGTGTCGTCGCGCTCGAATCCGATGCCGCGGAAGAGGTCCTCGGCGTGTCCGAGCAGACGATCGACCTCTCCCAGCGAGGCGGGTGCCGCCAGCGCCGGCGGCGCGCTGTCGGCATCGCGCTCGGCGAGCTGCAGCTCATAGCTGACCAGCAGCGCCGCCTGGGCGAGGTTGAGTGTCGGCTGTGTCGTCGAGCAGGGGATCGTGACCAGTGGGTCGAGCAGGGCGATCTCGTCCCGGGTGAGTCCGGAGCTCTCCGGGCCGAACACCAGCGCGACCCTCGTTCCGGGCTCGGTCGCCAGCAGATCGCCGAGCTGCCGCGCCGAGACGACACGTTGCTGGAGGTGGCGGTTACGACCCGAGGTGGTTCCGACGGCGCGGTCGAAGTCGCCCAGCGCCGCCACCAGCCCGGGCCACCGTCGGACGCCGCCGAGGACGTGGGAGGCGCCCACGGCAAACGCCTCCGCCGTAGAGCCGAGCTCCGGGGCCGGCTCGACCAGATGGAGCTCGTCGAGTCCCATGTTGGCCATCGCCCTGGCCGCCGCGCCGATGTTGCCCTCGTGCTTCGGCCGCACCAGGACGACGGCGGGTCGCTCGGCCGCCGTCACCCCGACTCTCCGGCCTGCAGCCAGCGAAGGAGCTGAAGAACGGCGATGAAGGCCAGCGGAGCGGCGAGGAGCATCCACCCCATCGGCGTGCCGGCGACGTAGATGACGACCTTGGCGATCCAGGGCATGGACTCCATCGACTCGCTCGGGGCGCTCGAGGCCCAGACGAACAGTCCGAAGGCGAGCGCGAAGAGGACCGCCCCTACGATGAGCGTCCAGACGAACGAAGGCACGGCGGAGACCCTCATCAGCAGCGGAACTCCAGCAGGTCGCGGCCGAGAGCGGCGAGCGTGGCGCGTACCGCGGGCAGCGGCAGGCCGACGACATTGGTGTAGTTGCCGCGGATCGATTCGACCAGCAGGGCGCCCAGCCCCTGGATGGCGTAGGCGCCGGCCTTGTCCATCGGCTCCCCGGTCGAGACGTACCACGCGATGCGCTCCGGATCGAGAGCGCCGATCGTCACCTCGGTCGAGGAGACCGTCACCCGCTCGTCGCCGCTGCCGAGGTCTCGGATCGCCACCCCGGTGAGGACCGTGTGGGTGCGTCCCGCGAGGCGGCCGAGCATGTGGCGGGCATCGGCCGCGTCGACCGGTTTGCCGAGCACTCGCCCGTCGAGAACCACCAGGGTGTCGGCGGCGAGCACGACGTCGTCCGAATCGCCGTCGTTTTCGATCGCGGCAGCCTTCTCGCGCGCCAGCCGGCGCACCAGCGCGGGCGCCTCTTCTCCCTCCCCCGGGGACTCGTCGATGTCGACGGGACGCACCTCGAAGGCCAGTCCCAGCCCTTCGAGCAGCTCGCGCCGGCGGGGCGAGGCGGAGGCCAGAATCAGTCGGCTCATGGATCGTACCCGGCGATGGTCTTGGCTTCGAGAGCCGGTTGCGACAGCCGGACGTCGATCTCCCGGTACCCCTCGCCCTCGAGCGACGACTGATAGGCGAGCAGGTACTGGGAGCGCAGCTCGTTCTCGATCCTCCGGTAGACACGCTCGAGCTCGCCTGAGCGGCTGATGAAGAAGTGCTGGCCGCCGGTCTCCCGGCACAGTCGCATCAGCTTCGATCGCGCCTCGTGGGCGCGGCTCGGGATGTCGAGTCCGATGGCGTAGATGGCCACCCCGGTCTCGCGGGCGAAAGCCAGCGTCTCCTCGAAGGAATACTGACTCATCGAGTCCTCACCGTCCGAGAGCAGAATGAGGGCGCGCTGGCCGCTGAGCCCACCGAAGTGGTAGAGCGTGAACACGATGCTGTCGTGCAGCGTCGTCTCCCCGGTGGCCTCGATGTCGGCGAGCCCGCCGGCGAGAACGTCGAGGTCGTTGGTGAACGGGACAACGAGGCTGGGCTCGTCGGCGAAGGTGACGACCGCCGCCCGATCACGCGGCGTCACCAGGTTCTCGAAGAACTGGAGGGCCGCCCGCTCTGTTTCGCGTAGCTCTTCGGCCATCGACGTCGAGGTGTCGAGCACGACCGCGGCGTGAAAGGGAAGATCGCTGGCGTGCTCGAAGCGGCGGATCTGTTGCGAGACCTCGTTCTCGCGTACGTCGAAGTCGCCGGCGACGAGCCCCTCGACGGGGCGGCCCTTGCGGTCGACGACCGTGGTGTAGAGCTCGACCAGGTGGATATCGATGCGGTCGAGGTTCTCCGGCGAGTTGACGAAAACGAGCGATTCCGTCGACAGGCCGTCGTCGAGGTAGGCGACAGCGCGGACGTACTCGATCTGCTCGACCGTGGAGAGGGGGAGCACCTGGACGAAGGGAGGCTGGTAGAGCGTCGCCACCCGCCTCTCGCCGACATGGAACTCCAGGCGATCCAGACGACTGCCGCGGGGGACGTCGATCACGGCGCGGGCGCGCAGCGCGCGGCGATAGCTCCCACCGGGTCTCGGCTCGACCAGACGGACCGAGAAGTTCTGCGCTCCGGCGTTGATCCGGATGCGATCGCTGACCAGCTCGGAGCGGTCCGCTGCCAGCGCCACCGCACGGAGCTCGTGAATGCGGGGTGCCTGTCCCAGATCGACCTCGATCGACCACGGCGGACGTCTCTTGGTCATGAGCCGTCGGCCGTTGAGCTCGAAGGCGACCCCGGAGACCCCGTCGCCGGTGGTGCGGGCCTCGACCCGCAGGCGGCCGGTGTGAAGACCCGGCGGCGGCGGTGACAGTGTGATCGAGTGGACCTGCGTGGATGACGCGCCGATCGAGGCCATCGAGGCCTGGAAGCTCTCGGCGATCGGGTCCTCCGAAGCGGCCGCGGTGCCTGCGGTGTCGGCGCCTGCGGTGTCGGCGCCCACTATCGGCACGACGAGATCGCGGCTGGTACGGAAGAAGCGTTGCGTGTCGAGACTCTCGAGGCGCAGGCGCAGCGAGTACTCGCCCGGCCTGAGGTGTCTCTGGATGACCATTCCCAGTTCGCCCATCCGTGGCTCGCTCGTCTCTGGCTCGGTCCTGTCTTGCTCGGCGGAGTCCGCCGCCAACGCGGGGAGCTCGAAGCGGTAGCGGAAGCTCTCCAGGAGCTCATCCCGGCGCAGCACCTCACCGTCGACGACAAAACGCCAGATCTCCGGCGAGCCGGCCTCGGCCAGGCTCTCTCTCGGCACGGTGAGGGCTAGCTGGACGATCGTCCGGCCCTGGCGGCGTCCGGGGTAGGAGAGGCCGACCGCGGCGGGAAGCGGCCTGGCGTCGTCCTCGACCGCTGTCGATCGCTCGGCGAAGGCCACGAGCCACTCCGTGCCCGGGTGTGGGACGGTGCGCCGGCGGAGCTCGGGAACGGAGAGCGAGAGCGCCAGAGCGTCGAGTAGCTGCCGGCCCTTCGGACACTCCTTGGCGATCTCGGCGCGGAGCTTCTCGGTCGTCCTCTTGCGCGAGGCACCCTCGGCGGTCAGGCCCTCGAGGTCGGGCGTCGGAGTCCATCCTTCGTAGATGCTCGGTCGATCCGGACGCTTCGCGAACACGACCGAAGCACCCGAGGGCAGCGCCGCGGTGGGCTGGACAGTCCAGATCTCGGCCGGTCGCAGCAGCGACGGACAGTCGGTGCGTCGGCGCTCCTCGGGGTCACCGACCAGGAGGAGCACCTGGGCGCGGACGTCCGCCAGCGTCCCGTAGCGCTCGCGCGCCAGGTCGAGGCGCGTCTCCCAGGCGTCGCGAAGCTCGTTGTGGGGGCTCTCGGGGTGCGGGTCCCGGACCCGCCAGAAGCTCTCGATGAAGGCGTCACGACGATAGGTCTCGTCGATCGCCTCGAAGGCGTCGCGCTCGTCGTCGGAGATCAGCGCCGCGACCTCCTCGAGCCATCGCGCATGGCGCTCGAGCAGGGGATGCGCGACATCGGGGGTCGCGGAAACGAGGGTAGAGGGCGCGAGAGCCAGAGCGAGAACCAACCAGGGGCGCACCGTCGCCTGCATGTCAGGCTACGGATAATACCCGCGTAGCGTCTTGGCCTCCAGGCCGGGCTGGTTCACGTCGACCTCGATGGTGCGGAAGAGGTCTTCGGCAGCGTCGCTGTTGGACTGATAGGCGAGGTAATAGCGCGACCTGAGCTCCTCCTGGATGGCCGCGTAGATCGAGCCGAGCTCGAGCGCCGAGTCGATGAAGAAGCTGCGGCCGCCGGTCTCTCGCGCCAGCGTCGAGAGCCGCTTGCGGTCGGCTCGCTGCGCCTTCTCGTAGGCCAGCCCGATGGTGTAGATGGCGACTCCGGCCCGACGCGCGTACTCGACGGCGTCCTCGTAGCTGAAACGGCTGCTCTCGTCCTTGCCGTCCGACAGCAGAACCAGGGCTCTCTGTCCCTTGACGCCGTTGAAGTAGTAGAGCGAGAAGATCACCGTGTCCCACAGGGCCGTTCCCCGCTGCGCCTTGATTCCGGCCAGGCCGCGGGTGAAATCGTCCTTCTCGTTGGTGAACTTGACGGTCAGGTTCGGGTGGTCGTTGAAGGTGATGAGCGTCGCCCGGTCCTTCTGCCCGACCGCCTCTTCGAAGAACCCGAGCGCCGCCTGCTTGGCGACCTCGATGTTGGGCTCCATCGAGGCCGAGACGTCGACGATGATGCCGGCGTGGATGGGTAGGTTGGTGACCACGTCGAAGCGCATCGGTTGCTGGACCACCTCGTCTTCGCGCACCTGGAAACTGCTCTGATCGAGTCCCGTCACCGGCCGCTTCTCCTTGTCGGTCACGGTGATGTAGAGCTCGACGAACTGGACGTCGACCTCCTCGAGGTAGTCGGGAGCGTTGATGAAGACCAGATCCTCGGTCGAGTTGCCATCAGGCTGGTAGGCGACGGCGCGGATGTAGCCCATCTCTTCGTCGTCCGGGAGGATGATCGGGTGCTCCCAGGGCTCCTGGAAGAGAGTCGCCAGGAGAGTCTCGTCGCGGTAGAACTCGACCTTCTCGACCTGCCGGCCCTCCGGAACCAGCACGTCCGCGACAGCGCGGAGGCTGCCCGAGTAGCTGGCGCCCCTGCGCGGCTCGACGAGGCGGATCTCGAAGCGGTGGGCGCCGGAGTTGAGGGCCAGCTCGTCGCGCGCCACCTCGTTGCCGGCGGAGTCGTAGGCGACGGCGGTGAGCGTGCGACGGCGCGGCAGGTTCCCCAGGTCGAGCTCGACGCTGTACGGAGGACTGCGTTTCTTGAACAGACGCTTGCCTTCGAAGGAGAACTCGACATGGTCGACGTCGGGGCCGGTCACCAGGGTGTTGAAGCGCACCATCCCGGCGAGCAGATTCCCGCTCGGCGGAACGATCTCGACCGAGTTGTCGCCGGTGTTGAGCGCCCGGTTGGCCTCGGCGAGGAGCCGCGCGGTCTCCGGGTCGTCGGGCCGGGTCGGCGCTCTCGACTCGACGTAGGGAATCTCAGCCTCTCTGACGGTGCGAAAGACCTTGCCGCTGTTGAGGTCTTCCAGCCTGACGATGACCCGGTAGTTCCCGGGCCGGAGACGGCGCTCGAAGATCAGCGGGATCTCGTCGTTGACCGCGTCCTCCTCCGGGATGTTGAACTGGTAGTGGAAGTTGTCGAACAGCTTCTCGTCGCGCAGGATCTCCCCGACCAGGACGAAGTTGTAGCTGGCCGCCTCGCCGAGATCGGAGAGTCCGATCTCCTTGGTGTCGACGAAGACCGAGGACTGGACGACGGTGCGCGTCTGGTAGCGGCCGGGAAACGCGAGCTCGAAACGGGCCGGGAACACCTCCGTACCCTCGTCGAGATCGGTACTGAAACTGGCGAAGGTCGCCGTCCACTCGCCGCTCTCCGGCCCATGGCGGGCTTCGGTCGCGTCGGCGAGCCGCATGTTGTAGTCCATGGTCCCCTGGCGCGACAGGTAGTTGAGCGCTCCGAGGATGACGTCCGAGTCGGTGCAGCTGCTCTGCACCTCCTCGTACACCCGGTTGCCCGTCGAGATCGAGGTCATGAACTTGGTCAGCGTGGCGACACCCTCGCCCGGGTCCCACAGGCGGTAGCGGCCGTCTCCGAAGCGCTGGAAGAAGATGAGGAGGAGCTCGAATCCGGGTCCCTCCGGCTGGTGCGGCTGGTAGAACCAGATCTCGAGCGGCCAGAGCGGCGAGCAGGTGCTGGGGATGCGCTGCGCCGGCTGCCCGTTGAGCAGGAAGATCCGCGTCCGGTCGTCGTTGACGTGCCCGAACTCGGCCATGGCGTACTCGAAGCGGCGCTCCCAGCGGTTGCGGAACTCGTTGCGGGCCGTCGATTTGTAGGTGTCGCGCTGCTTCCAGAACTCGTCGATGAAGGCGTCCCGCTCGTAGTTCTCGTCGATCTCCAGAAAGGCCCTGAGCTCCTCCTTGGTGATCAGCAGCTCGACCTGCGCCAGCCAGAGCTGGTACTTCTGGGGCAGGGTCTCGATGATCTTCTTCTGCGCTTTGCTGGCCGCGTCCGCCGGGGGCGCCAACGGCAACAGAAGACAGCCCACCATCAGGAGGCAGAGTGCCGTCGGGGCGCGGGAGAAACGGAGACGCATGCTGGTATCCTAGCCTGCCGTCCGCGGGTGGACGGGACGGCGCCGGGGCGCTCGGCCCGTTGGCGCGGGAGGTCGGTGCAATTGCCCTGCCAGACAGGTTACTTCGATCACAACGCCACGACCCCGCTCGATCCGCGGGTGCGCGAGGCCATGCTCGAGTGGCTCGGCGACTCCTTCGGGAATCCCTCCGCGGTGCACCGGTTCGGCCGTGCTGCGCGGGAGGCGGTTGAGGTGGCGCGAGACCGGGTGGCGGCCCTGGTCGGCGGCACCAGCGCCGAGATCGTCTTCACCGCCTCGGGGACCGAGGCGGTCAACGCGGTGATCACGTCGTGCTGCGAGTTGGACGGTCCGTCGCCGCACGTGGTCGTCTCGTCGATCGAGCATCCGGCCGTTCGCGAGTCGGCGGCTCGTGTCGAACGACGCGGTGGCAGCGTCAGCCGCATCGAGCCGGGACCCTCCGGATGTCTCGAGGCGAGCGCGTTCGCCGAGAGGATGCGCGACGAGACCGTCCTCGCCTGCCTGATATTGGCGCACAACGAGCTCGGAACCCTGCAGCCGGTGTCCGAGCTGGCGGCGGTCTGCCGCGAGCGTGGCGTGGCGCTGATGACCGACGCGGTGCAGGCCGCGGGCAAGGTGCCGCTCGCGGTCGACGAGCTGGGTGTCGACTTCCTCGTCCTCGGCGGCCACAAGTTCCACGGCCCGCTCGGCGCCGCCGCCCTTTGGGTGCGCGGCGGTCGCGAGCTGCGGCCGTTGCTGGTGGGTGGCGGCCAGGAGCGCGGACGGCGCTCGGGCACGCCCGACGTCCCGGCGATCGTCGGCCTCGGGGTGGCGGCCGACCTGGCCCGCCGCGAGCTCGACGAGCGGATCGCCCACCTGGCGGCGCTGCGCGACCGATTCGAACGTGGAGTCGTGGGAATCCCCGGGGGAGTCGTCCATTGTCGCGAGGCGCCGCGCCTGCCGAACACGTCCCATGTCGCCTTCGAAGGCGTCGACGGCTCCTTTCTGACGATGCGCCTCGATCTGCGTGGCTTCGCGGTCTCCACCGGGTCGGCCTGCGCCTCCGGCACGTCGCGCGTGAGTCCGGCGCTCGCGGCCATCGGTCTCGACGAGGCTGCGGCCCACGGCTCGCTACGGGTCAGCTTCGGCATGACGAACAGTGCCGACGAGGTGGACGAGCTGCTGGCGGCGTTCGAGACGGAAGTCGCGGCGCTGCGCGCCGCCTAGTGTCCCGTGCGGCTAGTTTGTTTACACATGGGCCGACTTGGCTTTGTTGACGGCGTCGAGGATGGTCTGTGCCGATTTGGTCCACTGAAAGGGTTTGGCATTGCGCTGATTATGGATCTCGATGTAGCGCCGGATCGCGTGCTTGAGATCTTCGACGCTGGTGAAGACGCCGCGGTGGATCGCTCGCCGCTCAAGCTTGGAGAACCAGGTTTCGACCGCGTTGAGCCACGACGCACTGGTGGGTGTGAAGTGAAAGTGGAAGCGCGGATGGTCGGACAAGAAGTGCTGGATGGCCTCTGTCTTGTGTGTGCTGCTGTTGTCCAAGATGAGATGGAGGTCGAGCTGCCGAGGCGTCGAGCGCTCAATTTGGTGCAGAAAGTCGAGAAACTCCTTTGCCCGGTGTCTCTGGGTGACCCGGCCGAGGACTTCCCCAGTCGCCACATTGAAGGCAGCGTAGAGACTCGTCGTTCCGTGCCGTTTGTAGTCGTGGGTTCGCCGCTCGATTTGACCAGGACGCATCGGCAGCATCGGCTGCGTACGATCCAGCGCCTGGATCTGGGTCTTCTCGTCCACCGACAAGACCATGGCATTGTCCGGCGGATTCAAGTACAGCCCGACGACATCGATCACCTTCTCGGCAAACTCGGGGTCGTTGCTGATCTTGAACGACTTGATCCGATGGGGCTTGAGGTCCGCCGCTGCCCACACCTTGCGGACCTGCCACTGGCTCACCTCAGCGTACTCGGCCATCAGGCGGGTACTCCAGTGTGTGGCTTCCCGTGGAATACGCTGCGTCGTCAAGAACAGAATCCGCTCCACGCTTTCCGGGTCGATCGTTGTCGGTCGTCCGGGTCGAGGCCGGTCCGTCAAGCCGGCGATGCCCTCCGCAGCATAGCGCCGCTTCCACAGGTAGACCGTCGGTCGACTCACATGAAAGGTGCTCGCGATGCTCTGGATCGAGTGGCCCTCTTCGAGCGCCAGGACAATCCGTGCTCGCAACGTCTCTCCACTGCGCGCGGTCTTCGTCCGAAGCCATCGCTCGAGCTCCGCCCGATCCCGCTTCGCCAATCGAAACTCTTGATCTCCTGCCATGCCAGCAGTACATCATGAACGCATCTGACTGTAAAGTTATTTACCGCACGGGACACTAGTGCCATGCCGTCGGACGCGATGATCGCCGTGGCGATGAGCGGCGGGATCGACTCGTCGGTCGTCGCGCTGATGCTGTCGAAGCGGGAGCGCCCGGTCGTCGGACTGTCGATGTTGCTCTGGGACCGCAGTGACGAGGCGGTGCACGGTCGCTGCTGTGGCGCGCTCGATCTGGGGGATGCGCGTCGGGTCGCCGCGCAGTGCGGAATCCCGCACTACACACTGTCGATGGAGGAGGCGTTCCAGCGCACCGTGGTCGACCCGTTCGTCGAGAGCTATCTGGCCGGGGAGACTCCGGTACCGTGCACGGCCTGCAATACCTGGCTCAAGTTCGGGCTTCTGCTTGACAAGGCACGCGAGCTCGGTGCCTCGCGTCTCGCCACCGGGCACTACGCCCGCATCGCCCGGCGCGACGGGACCTTCGAGCTGCACACGGCCGCTCACGCCGAGAAGGACCAGAGCTACTACCTGTTCGAGCTCACCCAGGAGCAGCTCGCCGCGACCGAGTTTCCACTCGGTGAGATATCCAAGGACGAAGCACGGAATCTCGCCCGGGAGGCGGCGCTGATCGTCGCCGAGAAGGGCGAGAGCATGGAGCTCTGTTTCGTCGCCGGCGGTGTCGAGGAGTTCGTCGCCGAGCGGGTCGCCGAGCGGCCGGAGGCCTTTGCCCGGCTCCCGGAGGAGGGGGCCCGGGTCGTCGACTCTTCGGGTCGCCGTCTCGGTCGAGGGGCGCCCTACTATCGCTACACGGTGGGTCAGCGTCGCGACCTGGGCGTGTCGACCGGCAGCCGCCTGCATGTGCTCCGGGTCGTTCCCGAGGAGAACGAGATCGTCGTCGGGGGTGGCGAGGAGCTGCTGGCCGACGGTCTGACGGCGGACCGCGTTCACTGGATCGGAGAGGCGCCGGCGGGCGAGCTTCGGGCACGGGTGAAGATCCGCGCCCGCCACGCGGGTGTCGACTGCCGGGTCCAGGTGGAGTCCGCCGACATCGTGTCGGTCCGCTTCAACGAGCCGCAGCAGGCCGTCGCACCCGGTCAGGCGGCGGTCTTCTACGACGGTTCCCGGGTTCTGGGTGGTGGATGGATCCGCAGCCCCTTCGCCGGGTGAGGTGACCCGCGTCCGCCCGACACCGCCCGGCGCGGGCTCAGGGCGGCGCGCCGACGACGAGAACCAGCTCGCCCTTGAGTCTCTCCCGTGCCTCGACCGCCGCGAGGATCTCCTCCAGGGTGCCCCGGATCACCTCCTCGTGGAGCTTGGTCATCTCGCGCGCCAATGCCGCCGGACGGTCTCCCATCTCGGCGAGGAGATCGCGCAGGCTGGCGAGGATGCGGTGTGGCGACTCGAAGATCACCAGGGTGTGGTCGAGCTGCGCCCAGCGTCGATAGAAACGGCGGCGCCGACCGGACTTCGGCGGCGGGAAGCCGAGGAAGGTGAAGGGGTGGGGTGGCAGCCCCGACAAAGAGAGCGCCGCGACGGCGGCCGACGGCCCCGGGACGACGCGGACGTCGATTCCGGCTACGGTCGCCTCGCGCACCAGCTGGTAGCCGGGATCCGAGAGGAGCGGCGTTCCGGCGTCGCTGACCAGGGCGATCGAGGTGCCCTCGCGGAGCTCGTCGAGGAGCCGCGGTACCCGCCGGGCCTCGTTGTGCTCGTGGAGCGACACGAGACGGCGCTTGATCCCGAGATGTGCGAGCAGTCGACCGGTGTGCCGCGTGTCCTCGCAGGCCACCAGGTCGACCTCGCCGAGAATGTCGGCGGCACGTTCGGAGAGATCACCCAGATTGCCGATCGGCGTCGAGACGATGTAGAGCGTACCTCCGGACATCGTGGTCGCCGCCGCCCGGCCGGGTCAGTCCCGCGGAATTTCCCGGTCGAGGTTGATGGCGCTGCCCGATAGACGCGCGATCAGCATCAGGCGCCGCTTGTATCGATTGGCCTCTTCGAGACGGAGGATGCGGTCGACGACGCTCGCCTCGTAGCCGTGGTCGATGACCTCGCTCGGCGTCAGACCGAGATCGAAGAGCAGGAAGAGCACCTCGTCGGCGGTCGCGTAGGAGAGCCCGAGCTCCTCCTCGTCGGTCTGGCCGGGCCAGAGGTCGGCCGAAGGGGGCTTGACGATGACGCTCTCGGGTAACCCCAGGTGCTCGGCGAGCTGGACCACCTGGCGCTTGTAGAGGTCGCCGAGCGGATTGATCGAGCTGGCGTTGTCTCCGAAGATCGTCGAGTACCCGAGCAGAATCTCCGTCTTGTTCGATGTGCCGAGCACCAGGTCGCCCTGCTTCTGGGCCAGATC
The DNA here is from genome assembly GCA_965223875.1 of Candidatus Multivoradales bacterium. GTDB lineage: Bacteria > Acidobacteriota > Thermoanaerobaculia > Multivoradales > JAHEKO01 > CBDCXS01. The sequence goes on from OZ245024.1 coordinate 4,117,019, forward strand.
GAAGAGGATCGACATCCTCTCCCTGGCCATCTTGTTGCCGCGACGGACCGGGTCGGCATCCGGAGCGTGGGTGTCGAAATAGGCGTCGACCATGGCCGTGATCTCGAGAGTCATCATCTCGAGTCCGAGCGACGCCGCGACCGCACCGGCATCGCCGGCCGAATCGGGACTGGAGCTGCGGTAGGGCATCGTGATCGCCGTGACCCGGTCCGGACCGAGGGCGCGGGCGGCCAGGGCCGTCGACAGGGCCGAGTCGATGCCCCCCGACAGGCCGACCACGACGCCGTGCATGCCGGTGGTTTCGACGGCGTCGGCGATGAAGTCGCAGAGTACCCTGGTCGCCAGTGCCGAATCGAGCGCCAGTCCCCAGCCGGCGATGTCGCTGCCGGTCGATCGTCGCGCGTCGTTCATTCAGCTCCCTCGATGTCCTGCGGGCCTTCGATGTCGTTGCGTTGCTCGCGCAGCAGGGGCAGGCGCCAGCGGAGGCGGTCGACCTCCTCGATATCGAGGGTCGCCACGAGCAACTCCTCGTCGAGGAAAGCGGCTCGGGCGAGGATCTCGCCACCGGGCCGCACGATGTGGCTGCCGCCGGTGTAGAACGAGCCCTCCTCCCAGCCGGCCCGGTTGCAGTAGAGGACCCACATGGTGTTGACCAGCGCGGTGGAGCGCGTGAGCGACTCCCAGTCGCTCTGGCTCGCCGGCTCGGGTCCGGCGCCGACGCGGCCGGGGCTGGCCGAGGAGACCAGCAGAACCTGGGCTCCCGCCATGGCCAGGCGCTGCGCCAGGTGCGGGTGCCAGAGGTCCTCGCAGATCAGTACCCCGGTGGGGGGCTCGGCCCCCGCGACCAGATCGAGGCGTCGACCGGCACCCATGAACCGCCCCTCCTGGAAGATTCCGTAGGTCGGCAGGTAGAGCTTCCGATGGACGTGGGCGATACGCCCGTCGTGGAGCAGCGCCGCGGTGTTGTGGAGCACACCCTTGGCGCCGCGTTCGACCAGACCGACGAGTACCTGCATCTCGCCGGCGGCGCGGGCGATGCGGTCGATCTCGGTCGAGCTCTCGAGTCGTCTGGCCGAGCGCGAGGTCAGGTGGAGCAGGCGATAGCCGGTGAGCGACAGCTCGGGAAAGACGAGAAGCTCGACCCCTCGCTCCCGCGCTCGCTCGATCCACTCGAGGTGCTTGTCGACGTTGGCGGCCAGATCGCCCAGCCGCACATCGATCTGGGCGAGGCCGACCGTCAGTTGCGTGGACGGCAGCAAGGTGGACATGACCGCTCGGAGGGGAGAGTCGCCGGAAGGCCGACAGAGCTATGCTAATGTGGCGCGCGGCAAGCCCGCGGGCTTTGGTTCGAGGTCATGATCGTTCCTGGCCAGGCGCACCGACGAAGCAGTACCGGGTGTCTTGCGAGGGGGGGCAAACGCGGACAGGGGCGGTAGGGCCCGAAAAGAAGCCCGAGGAATTGCGACGCACTACACTAGCACGCCGCACCACTGCCACCGGCGCCGCTGACCGGTCCCGCACGGCGTCGCCGCGGCGCGTTCTGATGATCGCGCTCCTGCTGTTGTCGGTGGCTGTGGCCGCTCGGGCACAGGCCACGGAGACGGAGCTCGTCGACCGGATCGTCGCGATCGTCGACGAGGATCCGATCCTCAGATCCGACATGGATCGCGCCATCAGCCTCGGGCTCGTGCGGCCCGACGAGGGCGAGAGCGAGGCCGACTTCGAGCGTCGGGTCCTGGACGAGATCATCATCGACCGACTGCGCACCCACGAGGTCGACCGGTTCGGTGCCCGCGATCTGCCTCTCTCCGAGGTCGACGCCCAGATGGACCGGATTCGACTCAACTTCGTCGACGAGGCGGCCTTCGAGGCCGCCCTGGATGATCTCGGCCTGAGCCGCGACGACCTGCGCGAGATCCTGGCGCGTCAGCTGATGGTGTTCACCTACGTGGAGGAGCGCCTGGGCCCCAGGGTCTTCGTGTCGCTCGACGACATCCAGACCTACTACGACGAGGTGCTGACGGTCGAGATGCGCCGCCAGGGAGAGCCGGTGCCGGAGCTCGCCGCTGTCCGCGAGCAGATTCGCGCCGTCGTTCGCGAGCAGCGCCTGAACAGGGAGCTCGAGGCCTGGACCGAGGACCTCTACTTCCATGCCGACATCATCGACTACCTCGAGCGCGAGCCGAGAGAGCTGCCCCCGGTGGTCGAGTAGATCCGGCGCCGCGGCTTCAGGCGGGGCTTCAGGAGGCTCCGTAGAGCTCCGAGTACTGGTTGCGACTGGTCAGGACCTTGCGCAGATAGGACCGCGTCTGGGCGAAGCCCACCTTGGTGTAGTACTCGGCGGGGTTGCGGCTGTAGCAGTAGCTACGCCAGAGCCGGGTCTGGTCCTCGCCGGCGTTGTAGGCGGTGACCGCATCCTCGACGCGACCGTCGAACAACTCCAGTAGCTCGGCGAGGTAGGCCGCGCCCAGGGCGATCGCGACACCCGGACGGTGGAGGTCCCTCGGGTCGTCGATGTCGAGCCCGATGATGCCTGCGATCCGCTTCGCCGTCGGCTGGACGAACTGGGTCAGACCGCGTGCCGAGGCAACCGAGACGGCGTCGGGATCGAAGCGGCTCTCTTCTCGGATCAGTCCGGCGAGGAGTTCCGGCTCGATCCCCCGGCGGTCCGACTGGCTCTCGATCGCCTCGCGGTAGGGGTGCGGATAGAGGTGGCGTCGGAGGTCCAGCGGCCAGAGGGCTTCCGGCAGGACGCGTGGCGCGCCGTTGGCGAGAATCTCGACGACTCGCAGCGACTTCCTGGTCAGTCCGGCCTGGCCGAGCAGAGTGGCGGCCGAGAAGGCCAGGTTGGGCTCGCTGAACGGGAAGAAGTGACCCATCCTCGACTCTCCCTCGGGCCAGAGTCCGAGGGCCAGCATGCGGTCCTCGAAGCGGGTCAGCTCGCTGCTCCACAGCGGCCAGTGACGTGGTGGCACGCGTTGGATCGCGAGGTACTGGCTCGCCCGAGCGTCGGCCGCGAGTGACTGGAGGAGCCTTCCGCGTGCCGCCTGCCCGGCGGCGGAGGTGTCGCCCAGCAGTATCCAGGCGCCGAGCAGGTCCTGACGACGCCCCGAGGCGGCGAGGCGCTGGGCGAGAGGCTCGAGCAGCGGCTGGAGCGCCTCGTCCTGGAGCCGCGTTCGAGCCGCTCCGGCGAGGGGGTGATGCTCCCCGCGAGCGATGATCTCGAGGTAGGCGCCGATAGCCCGCTCCGGCTGCTGCCGCAGCTCGGCCAGGCGACCCGACCAGTAGAGAAACTCCTCGGCATCGTGCTTGCCGGGTGTCCGGCGCAGCCACCCCGCCGCGCGATCCGCGCGACCCCGCTCGAGGTCCGAAGCGGAGAGAAAAAGCGCCGCCCGGCGGGCGAGGTCGCGCCACGCGGGCCGGGAGTCGAGGGCGGAGAAGAGCTCGAGTGCGGCGCTTTCGCGGCCCAGCCTGAAGTCTATGCGCATCGCCGAGAACAGCGCGGCACCCGACCAGTCACCAGTCGGCTGGGCGGCGAAGGCTTCCCGGTACGTCGCTCCGGCGTGCGCCCACTCCCCGGCCAGCTCGTGGCAGCGGGCCGCCTGGTAGAGCGCCCGGGCGGCCGTCTCGCCCTTCGAAACGGTGGCCGCGAGCTCGCGGAACAGGGACGCGGCGCGGGCGTAGTCACGCTGCCAGAAGTAGGCCCGCGCCGTGGCGTAGCGGTATTCGTCGATGGCATCTGCACTGACCGTCAGACGCTCCGGGTCGAGTCCGGCCAGGCCGCGCTCGAGGTGGGCGATGGCCCGCTCGAACTCGCGATTGTGATGGAAGGCGAGCCCGATGGCGATCTGGACTTCGGCCTTCTGCGCCGCCGCGGGGTCGCGCCCGGCAAGGATCTGGGCGGCGCGTAGCGCCACCAGATCGGTGTTCTCCCGCTCGAGGAGCTGGATGAGAATGGCTCCGCCTCCCTCGATGTCGCCGCCATCGAGCGCACAACCGGCCTGCGCCAGGCGTAGCGGCCGCCGGTCGGTCTCGGTGATGTTCCAGGCATCGAGTCGACCCAACAGCCGGCAGTCGGCTCCGGCCTCGAGCGTTCGGGCCAGCAGCTCGACGGCCCGCGGCACCAGCGCATCCGGCGCTCCCCGGCCGAGCAGGCTGGCGAGCAACCCGGCGGCGACCTCGGGGTGGCCCATCGCCTCCTGCAGTGCCGCCATTCTCAGCCGGCTGTAGGCGGCGAGCTCTGGTTCTGCCGACAGCAGGCGGGCGAATGCCGTGTTGGCGTGCTCGAGTCGACCGAGTTGCTCGAAAAGGTCGCCCCGCAGGTATCCGAGCCAGAGCTCTCGCGCCAGCTCCGGGTCTTGCGTGGCGAGCTCGCCGGACCGGTGCAGCGCCTTCTGCGGCCGGCCCTTGAGCTGTTCTTCGACCAGCGCCAGACGAGGATCGCCGTCACCGTCGGGAGACGACAGGAGCAGGGCACAGAGAAGGGCGGCGGTGCTTTGCACGATCGGCGTCGGACGGTCCGGGAAAAGCGCGCCGGGCGCGCCTCAGCCGCCGCTCACGCGCTCAACTCGGGCGCCCAGAGCCTGCAATTTCGATTCCATCCTCTCGTAGCCTCGATCGAGGTGGTAGATGCGGTCGACCAGGGTGGTTCCGTCGGCCGCCAGCCCGGCGAGGACGAGACATGCCGAGGCGCGCAGGTCGGTGGCCATCACCTTTGCGGCCGACAGTGGTATGCGGCCCCGAACGCGGGCGTAGGAGCCGTCGATCGCGATGTTCGCTCCCATTCGCATGAGCTCGGGAACGTGCTGGAAGCGATTCTCGAACACCGTCTCGCAGACCATCGACACGCCGTCGGCCTGGGTCATCAGGGCGATGTACTGGGCCTGCAGGTCGGTCGGGAAGCCGGGGTGCGGAGCCGTGACGATGTCCTTGGCGGTCAGGCTGCGAGCGCCCTGGAGGCGGACTCCGTCGGTCCCGGTGTCGATCTGGCACCCCGCCTCGTCGAGTTTTTCGAGCAGGGTACCGAGGTGCTCCGGCACGGCGTTCGCGACCCTCACGTCGCCTCCGGTGATGGCGCCGGCCATCAGGTAGGTTCCCGCCTCGATGCGATCGGGGATGATCTGGTGCGTCGCCCCGGCGAGGCTCTCGACCCCCTCGATCTCGATGCTCTCGCTCCCCGCACCCTCGATTCGCGCGCCCATCGAGACCAGCAGGCCGGCGAGATCTTCGATCTCGGGCTCGCGGGCGCAGTTGTCGAGTCGTGTCGTGCCTCGCGCGAGGGTCGCCGCCATGAGGAGGTTCTCGGTTCCGGTCACGGTGGGAACCTCGAATCGGTACCTCGCCCCCTCGAGCCTCCGGGCCCTGGCCGTGACGTAGCCGTGAGCCAACTCGACCTCGGCGCCCAGGGCTTCGAGTCCGGCGAGATGCTGGTCGATCGGCCGGACTCCGATGGCGCATCCGCCGGGCAGAGAGACGCGGGCGTGACCGAGTCTGGCGAGCAGCGGACCGAGCGACAGGACACTGGCGCGCATGGTCTTGACCAGGGCATAGGGAGCGTCGTCGACGGCAGGGTCCTGGCGCGCCACCAGCTTCGCGTGTCCGTTGGCCACTTCGCTCTCGATACCGAAGTGGGCGAGCAGGCTCATCATCGTGCGGATGTCCCGGACGTCCGGAAGGCCCTTCAGCTCGACCGCCCCCTCGGTCAGCAGGCAGGCCGCCAGAGCTGGCAGGGCGGCATTCTTGGCACCACCGGCGCGCACCGAGCCCCGGAGTGTCGTCGGTCCTTCGATCTGCAGGCGATCCATCTCTCTCGTGGTCAGGCGGTCCGGTGGTCAGGCGGTCTGACGTCGCAGCAGGACGACGCGGGGAATGGAAGCGTAGTCGTCGACGACCCGCTCGACGGAGAACCCCCTGGCGGCGGCCAGTCGTGACACGGGCCCGAGGCGCCCGGCGCCGATCTCGACCGCGACCGGTGTGCCGGGGCGGCAGTCGGCGAGCGAGTCGAGGAGTCGCCCGGTCAGGCGGGTGCCGTCGTCTCCCGCGGAGAGCAGGGCGGAGTGTGGCTCGTAGTCGGTTATCTCGGGCGACAGCGCGGGGATCTCGGAGGCCGCGATGTAGGGCGGATTGCTGACCACGAGGTCGAACGACCGCGGTGCCAGCCCGCTGGCGAGATCGGTGAGCGCGAGGCCCAGCCGATTCCCGGCGCCGTGGCGTGCGGCGTTCTCCCTGGCGAGGGCCAGGGCTCCATGGCTTCGATCCACCGCGGTGACCCGCCAGCGCGGACGCTCGAGCGCCAGCGTGAGGGCGATGCACCCGGTTCCGGTTCCGATGTCGAGGACCCTGGCGTCAGCGGGCAGATCGAGGTCGAGCGTCAGCTCGATGAGGTGCTCGGTCTCCGGGCGCGGGATCAGAGCCCGCCTGTCGGTGGCGAAGAGGCGGCCGTAGAACTCCCGGCCGCCCGTCAGGTAGGCGACCGGCTCGGCCGCGATCCTGCGATCGAGAAGGGCGCGAAACTCGCTCCATTCGGCCTCCGTCAGGGCTCGCTCGCCGTGGGCGAGGAGCTCGACTTCGGTCGCACCGAGGACATGGCCGAGCAAGAGGGCGCCCTCGCGGGGCGAGGCGTCGAAGGGTGTCGCGCCGAGCTCCGAACGGGCGGTGGCGAGGGCGTCGGCGACTGTGGCCACCCGGCGACGTGGAGAGTCCACGCTCCGGTCGTCGGCCTGGCAGCGAGGAGCGACACCGGCGTCCATCACGATTCGCGGTCGGCCAGCTCGCCGATCTGCTGGGCCCGGAAGTGCTCCGTCAGGGGCTCGATCAGCGGCTCCAGATCGCCCTCGAGGATCGTTCCGAGCTGGTGGAGCGAGAGGCCGATCCGGTGATCCGTGACCCGATTCTGCGGGAAATTGTAGGTGCGGATCTTCTCCGAGCGGTCGCCCGAGCCGACCATGCGCCGTCGTTCCTCGGTGAGCGCCGACTGGGCCTTCTCCTGCTCGATCTCGAGCAGTCGGGACTTCAGGACCCGCAACGCCTTGGCGCGGTTCTTGATCTGGCTGCGCTCGTCCTGGCAGGTGACGACGATGTTGGTCGGAAGGTGCGTGATCCGCACCGCGGAGTAGGTGGTATTGACCCCCTGGCCTCCCGGTCCGGAGGAGCAGAAGCGGTCGATGCGCAGATCCTTCTCGGCGATCTGGACCTCGACGTCGTCGGCTTCGGGCAGCACGGCGACCGTCACCGCCGACGTGTGGATACGCCCCGACGCCTCGGTCTCGGGCACCCGCTGCACCCTGTGGACCCCGCCCTCGAACTTCATCTGGCTGTAGGCTCCGCGGCCCTCGATGATGGCCGAGACGTCCTTGACTCCGCGGATTCCCGACTCCGAGAGGTTGATCACCTCGACCTTCCACCTCTTGGCCTCGGCAAAGCGGCTGTACATGCGGAACAGCTCCGCTGCGAACAGGGTCGCTTCGTCTCCACCGGTTCCGGCGCGGATCTCGAGGATGACGTTGCGACGGTCGTTGGGATCCTTGGGTGTCAGCTCCTTGCGCAGCTCGCCCTCGAGCTCTTCCTTGCGTCCCTCGAGCTCGGCTCGCTCGTCGCGGGCCAGCTCGAAGAGATCGTCGCCTGCGGAGAGTCCCTCGAGCAGCTCCAGGTTTCCGGAGAGCTCGCGGTCGACCTCCTTGAGCTCGCGGTAGAGCTCCACCGCGCGCCCGATCTCGGCGAGCTGGATATTCGTCTCCTGGTATAGCTTGCGGTCGGCCAGCACCTCGGGATCGGCGAGCTTCTCGGTCAGCCGAAAGTGGGTGCGCTCCAGCTCTTCGAGTCTGTCGAGCATCGGGGGAGGAGTGTGCCGTGACGAGCGACGGCGCGCAGAGACTCTACCGATTGGCCTGCGGCAACACAAGGAAGCGCCGATCGTCGTACCGGGGTAAACCTCGGGCCGGTCGGCGCCGTCTCAGGAGGCGTGGCCCGAGTCTGGCGGTAACCGGAACAGGCGGCTCGAGTTGACAGGAGCGAGGGTGATCAGGGCCTTGTCAAAAGTTGTAACACATCGGAACCCGGAGAGCTCGTCGCCGTACGTACATGCAGCAATCGACAGCCGATCCGGGACCGACGCCCGCGACTGGGCGCTGGGGCCGATGAGGGGGCCAGCTGAAATGAGCGACAAGGAGCACCTCAGATCGACCGACGCGCCCGGTCCGGCACCGGCAGTGGTGTCGGCGCGCCGGTCGATGGTCGCCGTGGCGTTGGTCCTGGCGCTCTTGGTGGCCGCTGTCGGTCGGGCGGCCGAGAGCGGAGATCCCCCGGAGGAGACCGACCAGGTCCAGGCGGCGGCGCGGATCGAAGGTGCGGCGGCGGAGGCCGCAGAGGGAGTGACGGTCGACGGAACCTGGTTCGTCCCCCGCACGGAGAGCGAGATCAAGATCGATGCGAGGCTCGACGAGCCGGCCTGGGGACGGGCTCTCGAGGTCGAGATCAGGTACGAGACCCGCCCCGGAGAGAACGTTCCGGCTCGCGTCCGGACCTTCGCCTATGTGACCTTCGACGAGCGCAGTCTCTACGTCGCCTTCAAGGCACTCGATCCCGATCCGAAGAAGATCAGAGCCCATCTGTCGGACCGTGACACCGCCTGGAACGACGACTGGGTCGGCGTGGTGCTCGATACGTTCAACGACGAGCGCCGGGCCTTCGAGTTCTTCGTCAACCCGCTCGGCGTGCAGATGGACATGATCCAGGACGACGTCACGCGGCGCGAGGATGCGGCCTGGGACGCCATCTGGAGCTCCGAGGGGAGGCTGACAGAGGAAGGCTACGTCGTCGAGCTGGCGATTCCCTTCTACTCGCTGCGCTTTCCGTCGGGCTCGGGCGTCCAGACCTGGGGTGTCGATCTGCTGCGCAACTACCCCCGAAGCGACCGCGTGCGACTGCGCAGCCAGCCGGAGGATCGCGACCTCAACTGCTACCTGTGCCAGATTTCGAAGATGAGCGGCTTCGACAACATCACCGCCGGGCGCAACATCGAGCTCGTGCCGACGGTGGTTTCGGGTCGAACCGACGCTCGCGAGGACTCGAGCTCGACCGAGCTTGCCGAGGGCGACTTCGAGAGCGAGGTCGGCTTTACCGCCAAGTGGGGCGTGACGCCGAACCTGACCTTCCTCGGCACCATCAACCCGGATTTCTCGCAGGTCGAGGCCGACGTCGCACAGCTCGACGTGAACACCCAGTTCGCGCTCTTTTTTCCTGAACGACGACCCTTCTTCATGGACGGGGCGGACTTCTTCGACACGCCGCTCGGCGCGGTCTTCACCCGCAATGTCGCCGACCCGGACTGGGGCGTCAAGCTGACCGGCAAGATGCAGGCGAACGGCGTCGGGGTCTTCGCGGCGCAGGACGCCGTCACCAATCTGATCTTCCCGGGAAGCCAGGGATCGAGCGGCGGGAGCTTCGACTTCGAGACTCTCGATTCGGTGGTGCGCTACCGCCGTGACGTGGGCGAGAACTCGGCCCTGGGTGCCATCGTCACCAACCGGGCCGGTGACGACTATTCGAACCTGGTCGCCGGCATCGATGGCGTGATCCGCTTCATGGAGTCGAACTCGGTCACCTTTCAGTACCTGGGCTCGCAGACCGAGTACCCGATGGAGATCGTCGAGGACTACGAGCAGCCCCTGGGCAGCTTCAGCGACGAGGCCTACAGGGTCGCTCTCAATCACAACTCCCGCAACTGGAATGCCTGGGCCCGCTACGAGGACATCGGAACCGATTTTCGCTCCGATATGGGCTTCATGCCGCGGGTCGACTACGAGATGGTGGTCGGCGGTGCGCAGCACATCTGGTGGGGTGAGGACAAGGACTGGTGGACCTCGATTCGCTTCGGTGGTGACTGGGATCGCACCCGGGACCAATCGGGGCAGGTCCTCGAGCAGGAGACCGAGCTCTTCGGGACCCTGTCGGGCCCGAGGCAGTCGTTCCTGTGGCTCGGAGGCGGAACACGGGATCGCCACTTCGACGGCGTCGACTTCGACGACCAGCGCTTCGTCAACTCGTGGTTCGAGATACAGCCCACCGGCTCGCTCTTCTTCGGCATGTTCACCGGGCTCGGCGACACCATCGACTTCGCCAACACCCAACCGGCCGAGCGGATCATCTGGGAGCCCCAGGTTCGCTACAACATCGGCAAGCACATCAAGATCAACCTGTCGTTCGAGATGCAGCGTCTCGACCGGGACGAGGGAGAGCTGTTCGAGGCCAGCCTGACGCAGCTACGCTTCGTCTATCAGTTCAATGTCCGGACGTTCGCCCGTCTGATCGCCCAGTACTCGGACATCGCCCGCAACCCGGAGCTCTACGACGACGAGGTCGATGCCCAGAACGAGCAGCTCTTCACGCAGCTTCTCTTCTCGTACAAGCTCAACCCGAGAACCGTCGCTTTCGTCGGCTACTCGGAGACGCGAGTCGGCGAGAACGGATCGAGCGCCATCGCCGACGATCGCTCGATCTTCGTGAAGATCGGCTACTCGTGGATCCTGTGAGCCGCTCCACCCCGGGGATCGGCCGCTCCTCCCCTCGGATCGGAAAGCCCGGGGCGATCAGCGGTCCGTCGCGCTGGACCCCTTCTCCGGTGTGATCTCGAGTCGCTTCATCATCTCGTGGAGCGTCGTCGGCTTCACCTTGAGGATGGCGGCGGCGCGCTTCTGGACACCGTCGGAGGCCTGCAGCGCCTTGACGATCAACTGGCGCTCGTAGCTCGAGACCGCGTCCTTGAGCGAGAAGCCGTTCTTGGGCAGCTCGACGCGGGTATGGGGCGTCGAGGAGGGATCGGTGATCTGCGTCGGAAGCATCTCCTCGTCGAGGATCGGACCGGTCGACAGGACAACGGCTCGCTCAATGACGTTCTCGAGCTCACGGACGTTGCCGGGCCAGTGGTAGTCCATGAGCTGTTGCATCGCCCCGGAGGAGATCTCGCTCACGGCCTTCTCGTTCTCCGCCACGAAGCGGGCGAGGAAGTTCCTGGCCAGCAGCGGGATGTCCTCGGCCCGGTCGCGCAGCGGTGGGAGAACGACCTTGATGACGTTGAGCCGGTAGTAGAGATCCTCCCGGAATCGTCCGTCGGCAACCAGCTCTTCCAGGTCGGCGTTGGTCGCGGCGACCAGCCGCACGTCGGCGCGCAGGGTCTCGACGCCGCCGAGCCGCATGAACTCGCGGTCCTGCATCACGCGCAGGAGCTTGGCCTGGGTGTCGACCGGAACGTTGCCGATCTCGTCGAAGAAGATGGTGCCTCCCGAGGCGACCTCGAACAGGCCCTGCTTGCGTGAAACGGCCCCGGTGAAGGCGCCCTTCTCGTGCCCGAAGAGATTGCTCTCGAGCAGATCGGGGGGCATCGAGCCGGAGTTGACGGTGACGAACGGTCCACCCGATCTGAGGGAGTGATGGTGGATCGCCTTGGCCACGAGCTCCTTGCCGGTCCCGCTCTCGCCGAGCACGAGGATGTTGCTCTTGGCCGGGGCGGAGAGCCGGATGAGCTCGAAGACCTCCTGCATCGGCCGACTCTTGCCGATGATGCCGTCGAGCCCGTAGCGCTCCTTGAGCTGCTTCTTGAGAGCCCGGTTCTCGGCCGTGAGCCGGCGTTGCTCGAGCCCCTTCTTGATCGTCAGCAGCACCTCTTCGTTCTTGAAGGGCTTGGGGATGTAATGGAAGGCGCCGAGCCGCATGGCCTCGATGGCGCTCTCCACCGAGGAGTACGCGGTAATCACCACGACCACGATGTCCGGGTTGCGCTGCTGGATGTTGCGCAGCACGTCCTGGCCCTTGATGTCGGGCAGCATCAGGTCGAGCAGCACGAGGTCGATCTCCTCGCTGGCGACGATGTCCAGGCCCTCCTGGCCGGTCCGGGCGTTGAACAGCGAGTAGCCCTCTCGCGTCAACAGCGACGTCAGAACGTCCTGCAGGACGTCTTCGTCGTCGATGATGAGGATTCTCATGCGGTTCCGGGCGATGTCGCGGTGTGTCGCGGCAGCTCGACGATGAACTGGGTTCCCTCGTCCGGAAGACTGATGACCCGGATCTCACCGCCGTGCCGGCGGATGATGTTGTAGCTGATCGAAAGGCCCAATCCCGTGCCCCCCTTACCGAGACGGGTCGAGAAGAAGGGCTGGAAGATGCGCTCGAGCTGCTCGGGCGGAATGCCCGGTCCGGTGTCCGCGACGGTGATCCAGACCCACTTGTCGTCGCCCGACAGCGTACATGAAAGCTCTCCGCCCGCCGGATCCATGGCCTCGATGGCGTTCACCAGCAGGTTGGTGATCACCTGCTGGATCTCGCCCGCGTCGCCGCTGACGACGACGCCGTCACGCAGGTCGACGTCGCCCAGTCGCACGTTCGCGTCGAGGCGTCGCTCCTTGAGGAGCTCGAGCGCCTCGTGGATCACCGGACCGATCTCGAAGGGGACGAAATCGGTCTTCTTGTTGCGCGAGAAGTCGAGCAGGTTGTTGACGATCCGGGAGGCGCGGAAGGTCTGGAGCTCTACCTTTTTGAGGATGTCGTAGTGCGGATCGCTCTCGTCGGTATCGGCCAGGAGCATCTGCGCGTAGCTCGAGATGCCCGTGATCGGCGTGTTGACCTCGTGGGCGACGCCGGCAGCCAGCATGCCGAGCGACGCCAGCCGATCCTTCTCCTTGAGAGCGTTCTCCATCGCCACCCGCTCGCTGACGTCCTGCAGGATGAGCAGGCGCTGCGCTGGACGCTCCGTGCGGCGCAGGTCGGCGCTCGACAGCTGCAGATACCTCTCCTCGCCGTCGTGGGTCGTGAAGTGCGCTTCGAGGATGCCCTCCTCCGGACTCGGCAGCGGCTGTCCCCGCATCACCTCACGGATCTCGGCGCCCGAGATGGACTCGGGGCTGCGGCCGGTGAGCCGGGCGAACGAGGCATTGGCCGAGAGAATCGTACCCTCGCGGTCGACGACCGCGATTCCTGCCGGAGAGGACTCGATGATCCCCTGGTTGAAGCGCTGCAGGCGTGACACCTCGTCGAGCTGATCGCGTACCTGGGCGAGCAGCTTGGCGTTGTCGATCGCCAGCGCCGTCTGGCCGAGCAGACTGCGGATCAGGTCGAGATCATCGCTCGACAACGGCGAGCCGTCGATCTTGTAGCTCGTCACCAGAACGCCGACCCGCTTGTCACGGACGGTGAGCGGCATCAGGTAGCGATAGTCGAGGGCGAAGAGGCGCTGCTCGAGGGGGAGTTCCTCGGAGGGCAGCGCGACGCCCGAGAGACTGCTGACGTCCGCCTTCCAGAGGCGCTCGTCGAGCGACGAGGCGGAGACCGAGGCGGGCAGCCCGTCTTCCGGACGGACCGGGCGCAGTCCGTGGCCGTGAGTCAGGAGGAGGTTGACGCGATCGATCTCGACCGTCTCCTCGAGCCGCTCGAGCAGCGAGGCGCTGACGTGCTCCAGATCGTTCTCGCCCAGAAGCTCCTGACCGAACTCCGCCAGGGCACGCCGACGATGGTACTGACGCCCGTACTGCAGCCTGCTGAGCGAGGTGTTGAGGCCGCGCCGCGCCGGTACAAGCAGGCCGGCGATTGCGAGGCCGGCGGTGAAGGTGAGCATGTTGCGGCTGAGCGACGAGATCTGCGTCGAGACCTGACCGATGGCGAGATTCGCCAGCGAGAAGGTGAAGACGCCGATCAGGAGCGTCAATGTCAGCGAGATGGTGTCGCGGACGATGATGCCGATGTCCCACAGCTTGTAGCGCAGGATGGCGTAGGCGAACGTGAGGGGCACCAGCCCCAGTGGTACGACGGCGGCGAGGATCAGGGCCGGCCGCGGCTGGATCGAGAGGGCTCTCGGCACGATATAGAGAGCCAGGAACGGCAGGTATCCGCCGGCCATTCCAAGAGCGATCCACAGGAGCTGACGACGCTGATCCCACTCCTCTGACGACGCCAACCGCCAGATAAGGACTCCCAGCGAGGAGAGTGCGAAGGCCCAGAGATGGACGAGCTCGAGCTGATCGAGGGCGACGATCGCCTTCGCCATGTCGAGATTGGTGAACCAGGTGCCGCCGGCCATCAGATCGAGCTGGATAGCCATCAGTACCGCGGCCGGGAGGTAGAAGAACGGCACGATACGGCGCATCCGCGCCCGCTGACCGAGTGGCTGCGGGAAGCTGACGAACAGGTGCAGCGTCAAGGGTGCGAGCAACAGGCGCGCGGCGTGGTCGAGCCCATAGAGCAGTTGTCCTATCCGGTCGAAGGGCGGCGTCGGCGTCACCAGGTAGAAGACCGCCGAGGTCACGCACCAGAGGTAGAACAGCGTCGCCGGTGGGCGGCGGTCCTTCCACAGCGTGTAGAAGCCGATCAGCAGGTAGCACAGACCGATCAGCGACAGCGCGAGGTAGGGGAGGTCGAGACGCAGCCGTGGGCGCTCGTAGGTGATGGTGAGCATCTCCCCGTCGCGCAGCAGCAGAAGCTCCGAGCTCTGGCGCAGGCGCAGCGCCTCGCCGAGCGCTGCGACGCTCGTCGCCGGCTCGCCGTTGACCAGCAGCACTTCGTCTCCCGATCGCAGACCGGAGGGGCGCTCCGCCTGTTCCGCGTCGACGGAGGTGATCAGCCACTGCCCGGCGTTGGCCTTGGCCTCGAACCCGAGGGTCTCGAAACTCTCGACCTTGCGCAGGAAGCTCGCTGCCGCGGCGCCCATGGCCACCAGCGCCAGTACGAGCAGTACCGCGAGGACGCTTTTTCCGGTGGTACTGCGCACACTCATGATCGGTCGGCGGTGATGCCGGCTACCCTGTAGAAGCAGAAATCATGCCACCGCCCCGGAATTTTGAATGCGCTCTAAGCGCAACTGGCAGAAGCGTTTTCGCCGATCGGTCCAGAAATCTGGATTTGCTTCAACGGCTTGGATGAACCACGTCTCGGGACGTTCTTCCGCGGCGACGGCCGACGAGGCCGCCGCGACGGCCGGAAAGGGACGTCCGGGGTGTCCGCTGCGGGAGCGGTGCCACTATTCGGCGCCTGCCCGGCAGCTGCGGTGTCAGAAAGTGACGGGTGTCAGAAGCGACGGGTGCCAGAAGCGACGGGTGCCAGAAGCGACGGGGCGTCAGAAAGTGACGGCCACGCCACCCATCACGCGCTTGCGCAGCTGCTCGTCACCGACTTCGCCGAGCAGCAGCGCCTCGCCACCCCGGCTGACCTCCATGTTGAGGCGTAGGGCGAGTGAGGCGAGGTTGATCGGCGTCAGGTCCTGGGTCAGCATCAGCTGGAGTCTCTGGGTCTCGAGATCGGTTCCCTGGGTGCCGACTCCGTAGTCGGCGATCGGCAGGAACTGCTGCTCCAGATGATGGAAGGCCAGGAAGACTCCGGTGGAGGTCCGCTCGAAGCGGGTGTCGAGCGAAGTCACCAGATAGCGTACGGAGTGCTCGTACGAGTTGTCGTCGGTGGCGTAGAAGATCCCGCCGCCGCCCGAGGCCAGGCTCGACTCGAGTCGAGCCATGACATGGGGCGCGATGCGATGACTCATCGTCACCTGAACCTCCGGCAATCGGTCTCCATCGACCAGGTAGAGGCTCTCGAGGTGGCTGAAGAAGTCGTCACTGAAGTACAGCCGCAGTGTCTCGTCGAACTTGCGGTGAGTCGCCCCGACGGAGAGCTCGCCGCCGTTGCTGAGACTGCGAGACACCTGGAGCTGATAGCAGTACTGTTCCGCCTGGCATCCCGAGCCAGCGCTGGTGTACTGCATCGGGACGAAGTCGAAGACCGACGGATCGTCCTCGTGAACCTTGTGGCTGGCCAGCGTCGACGCCGTCCATGCGGAGCCGAGCGAGACCACGACGCCGCCCTGGGGAACCAGGGACAGGCTGCCGTCACGCAGTGTCGAGTAGAGGCCGTACTGGACGAAGACCTTGGGCTGCACGGCGAGCTGGCCGTTGCCGAAGAGGTCGACTCGCTGAGTCGGCATCAGGCTGGAGAGGTCGTCCTCCGTGCCTTGAATCTGGCGGTAGCGGAATCCGGCGCTTAAGGAATTGGCGCCGATCTTCGCCCCCTGATAGCTGCCCTCGAGGTTCAGCGTTCGCGAGCCGGCGGGCAGGCCGACCGGCTGCAGCGGACCGCTGGAGAAGAAGTTGTTCTCGTCGACCACCTCGGCACGGACCTCGGAAGAACCGGGGCCGAGCTGCTGCGACCAGCTGACCTGGTAGCGCTGCAGGTCGACCGGGGCGTAGGCGCCGTCCTGATCGAGGCGATTGTCGCTCGAGTGCATCCGGACGCTGGCGCCCTCGGGATTCCTCACGCTCAGTGAGAGCTGGTTCGAATGACTCGACTCGCCCTGGGGATCGGCTCGCGCGACCCAGTGGTCGCCGGTCAGGTCGAGCTCGGTCGCGCCGACCGAGGCCTTCATTCCGAGGGTGCTGCGATTCATTTGACCCGAGCCCGGAACCGCGTCGTCCGTGCCGGTCATCGCCTGGAATCGGGTCTCCTCCAGAGCGAAGCCATTGTCGGTTCTGGGCGAGGTCTCGGCCAGCTCGAGGGTTTCGAGGTCTCGCAGGACATCGGTGGGGATCTTGCGTCGCAGGTTCCAGAAGGACTGCTCGCTCGCGTTGGCGGCGGCGTCCTGCGGCGCCAGGTCGACCTCCAGGTACTGGCTGGTCTGTGCCGTTCGGCGCTGCAGCATCACGATCGCCGGAACGAAGCCCGGCTTGACCGTGATGATCTTATAGAGGCCCGCCGGCAGCTCCTTGAAGAGAAACGTGCCGATGCCGTCTGTATCCACCCGACGCAGGCTGAGATCGTTCATCTCGTAGGCGTAGACGCGCGCCTGCGCCAGCGGAATCGCCCTCGCGGTCACCTTGCCGATGAGGGCATGGTCCGCCGCGGCCCGCGTCTCGGAGGCCGCGACCGTGCCCGCCGCCGTCTGTCGCTCGAGGAGCTGCTTCGAGGCGGAGAGCGGCGCGTCCGCCGCGAAGGCGGAAGGTGCGAGCAGTACAGCCAGACAGGCTGCCGATGCCGTAGATGCGGTTCGGATACGCATAGGGACTATGCCTACCACTTGTCAGTATAGAGAGGCGTCCTCAACCCGTCAATTCCCTCCGTCTCGAGCCCGCGGAAGGGCTCCTCGATGAGGATGAGTCGGGTGCGCGATACGGTTCTGGGATCGTTTCACGACGAGATCCGTTATTGAGACCCGATCAGAGGCTTCAAGATTCTTGCCAGGGTGGCCGATCCGCGTCCCACGGTGGCGGTGTCCGCGCCAGGACGGCGACCGTCACCCGCGACACTCCGGCTCCTTTCAGCGCGGTGGCCGCGGCCTCGAGCGTGGCGCCGGTGGTGACGACGTCATCCACTAGGAGGACGTGCCGACCGGCGAGCCGGTGCCGGTAGTGTGCCCTGAAGGCTCCGGCGGGGTTGTTCAGGCGGTCGGCGCGCGAGAGTCTCGCCTGAGCCGTCGTCGGGCGCTTCCTGCGCAGGGACGCTTCGTGGGGGCGCTCGATCCGTCGGGCCAGAGGGCGTGAGATCTCCCGCGCCTGATTGAAACCGCGAGCCAGGCGTCGTCTCCAATGAAGGGGCAGCGGTACCACCACCTCGACCTCGTCGAGCGCTCGCGCGTGGTGTCGGTGAATCGCCTCGGCGGCGTGTCCGCCGAGGTAGGCGAGCCCGCCGAACTTCAGGTGGCGAACGACGGCGTCGAGCGGCGGCTCGTAGCGGTAGGGGGCCAGGAGGCGGTCCCAGGACGGGGGTGAGCGGCGACAGCCGGCGCAGCAAAAGCCCGTCGGCAGATCGCTCGCCGAGAGCGATCGCCCGCACTGGTGGCAGCAGGCTCCGGTTGGCCGGATTCGACCTCTGCAGTGGACGCAGAGCCCCAATCGGGGACGCCATTCGCGCACCGGGCGCTCGCAGCCCAGGCAGGGCGACGGCATGGCGAGAACCATCAGGGCTGTCAGCGTGTCGTCAACGAAGCTCGCCATGGCGCACGGCCATCCGGGTATCTCCATATGTGTGGCCCCACCGCAATCCGCTCTCCCCGCGAATCGCTCTCCCGACCGCTCTTCTCACTACTCTTCTCACTACCTGGGACGGAATGCGGGACGGTATACTCCCGCCGCAGCGAAGCGCGGCTCGGCTTGGGGGGAGCTCGCCGACGACTACGAAGGAGACAAAGGTGACTCGGATCCCAGGCCTCTTGATTGCGGCCACACTCTTCTGGACGGTTCTGGCCGCTCCGGCGAGCGCGCAGCAGCCCATCCGCTCCCTGACGCTCTCGGGCGGCCTCTCGGGCTCTATCGACGAGGGCGATACGGGCTTCTCGAATCCCGTGGTGCAGCTCCGCTTCGCCGTCGAGACGTCGG
Organism: Candidatus Multivoradales bacterium; assembly: GCA_965223875.1. Taxonomy (GTDB): domain Bacteria; phylum Acidobacteriota; class Thermoanaerobaculia; order Multivoradales; family JAHEKO01; genus CBDCXS01. Next base: position 4,135,357 of record OZ245024.1, read on the forward strand.
ATCGCGGCAACCTCGGTGTCCGCCTGGGCCGGATGGAGTTCGACGAGGTGGTGAGGGGCAGGGTGGAAGACGTCACGGTCGACTACCTCTCGGTCGTCGGGGAGTACATGTTCGACGAGCCGAGCCACCAATCGGGTCTTTACATCGGCCTTGGCTTCTTCGACATGGACGGCACCCGGCTCGACGGTCGGGGAACTGTCGACGAGGGCAGCATCGGCCTGGTGATCGGAGCTCTCGGCGAGTTCAAGGTCGCCGACAAGTGGTTCATCTACGGCGAGGGGATGGCGTCCTACACCGGCCTCGACGTGGCCCAGATCTTCGCCAACCTACAGGTCGGCGTGGGCTACCGCTTCTGATCCCGTGGAGTCCGACGCGCCAGCCCTGGTGGCCGGACGCAAGGCCGTTCTGGTGGGCGTCGTCCTGCCCGGCCAGCCGTCGCCGACGGTCGAGGAGCATCTCGACGAGCTGACCGACCTTGCCACGAGCGCCGGTGCCCGGGTCCTCGCGCGTAGCGTTCAGAGCAGAAACCGCCCTCACGCGGCGACCTTCATCGGGCCCGGCAAGGCGGAGACTCTGGCGGGCACCTGTCGCGAGCTTGGTGCGGATCTTCTGATCTTCGACGACGACCTCTCGCCGAGCCAGACGGCGAAGCTCGAGGACCTCACCGGCCAGCCGGTGCTCGACCGTAGCGGCCTGATTCTCGAGATTTTCCGCTCGCGGGCTCGCAGCCGGGAAGCGCGGACCCAGGTGGAGCTGGCACACCTCGAATACCAGCTACCCCGTCTGACCCGTCGGTGGAGCCATCTGTCGCGCCAGGCCGGCGGAATCGGCGTGCGCGGTGGCGAGGGCGAGACGCAGCTCGAGGCGGACCGCCGGATGCTGCGGCAACGGATCCGCAAGCTGCGAAAGGATCTCGCCAAGATCGAGCGCACCCGGGGGGTGCAACGCGCCGGCAGGCGCAGTGTGCGGTCTGTCGCTCTCGCCGGATACACCAACGCCGGGAAATCGAGCCTCTTCAACCGGCTCACCCACGGCGACGTGCTGGTAGAGGATCGGGTCTTCGCGACCCTCGACTCACGGCTCCGGCGCGGCGCGCTGGTAGGCCGCACCGTCGCCGTCTTCGCCGATACCGTCGGCTTCATCCGCAAGCTGCCGCATCATCTGGTGGCATCCTTCCGCGGCACCCTCGAGGAGGTCGCCCACGCCGATCTGGTGTTGCACGTGATCGATAGGAGTCACCCGAGTTGGCAGGAGCAGCGGCGCGTGGGCAACGAGGTGCTGCGGGACCTCGGCGTCGAGTCCGAGAGAGTGCTGGAGGTCTTCAACAAGATGGACCGGGCCGGCGCCGGGGTGCCGACCGGTGACGCGGTCGGTGTCTCGGCAACAGCGGGTGAGGGACTCGACGAGCTCCGTCGGGCGATCTATGTGCGGCTGTTCGGGCCGATTCCGAGTACCGATCAGGCGCTTCTTGACAGTCAGAACGTTGCAACGTAACTTTGGCGCACCTTCCTGTGCGCGGTGAGTGTCGGCCGGCTCGTCGGGCGCCTTGCGCTAAATGCTACAAACCCGTGGTGGCGCGGCCAGATGACCGCCAACGGGTACGTCGGCCGGGCGGCGTGTGCATCGCTCATCCGTGAGCGAGGTTTGCTGAGCGGTATCGAATGAGACCCAGGGCCCGAGTCCTCTACGTCGGCCACGACAGTGCCGACGCGTCGCTTCTGGGCATCGTGCTTGCCGCCGAGCTACCGGGCACCGAGGTCGTGCACGTCGACGATCCGGTGAGATTCGGCCGCGAGATCGAGCGCGGAGACTTCCATCTCGTGGTCTGCGACGAGCGCCTCGACTGGTGCGGCGCGGCGCGCGTTCTGGTGGAGGTCCAGGGATCTCGACCGGAAGCCCGCGTCGTGGTTCTGACCGAAGCGGAAACCGCCTACGACACCGCCTCCGACGGCCTGACGCGGACCACGCTGCGGAAGTCCGCTGACGCCTTCCTGAGTGTTCCGGAGGTGCTCCGCGGCGTGTTCGACGCGTCGACGCCGGAGTCGCCCCCGGGGATCGAGCCTCGGGTGCGGGGACTGCTGGATCGCTCACGGATCGGCGTCTTCCGCCTGACCCTCGACGGGCGCCTGCTCGAGGCCGACGAGACGTTCCTGCGCATTCTGGGCGCGTCGACGATAGACGAGGCCCGCGAGCGGGACCTCGACGGTCTGACCCCGCAGGTACAGGGAGGTTTCACCGAGAGTGGACGGGTCTACAAGCGCGAGATCCGGCTCCAGGGAGGCGGGGGAGAGCCGATCCGGGTCGCTGTCGCCGAGGTGGTGAACCGGGACGCCGACGGACTACCGGTTCTCGATGGCCTGCTCGAGGACATCTCCGACAGACACACCGCGCCCATGGAGTCGCCAGCGGACGCTACGGGTGCCGACGCCGACCGGTTGGTGCGATCGAACGAGGATCTGCGAATGTTCGCCTCCCTCGCGGCGCACGAACTCAAGGAGCCGCTTCGGACCATCGAACAGTCGACCAGTCATCTACTCGAAGACGCCGGACCACTGCTGCGGGACGACACCCGCCGCTCGGCGGAGCTCGCCGTCGATGGCGCGCGGCGACTGCAGTCGATGGTCGAGGGACTCCTCGCTCTGGCACGCTCGGGCGGCCGCAGGGAACTGGGCGAGCCCTGTGACTGCAACGAGATCGTCGCCGAGGTCGTCGAGTCCCTCCGCGCCAAGATCGCGGAGACCGATGGGAGGGTCAAGGTGAAGCCGCTGCCCACGGTCAGGGCCGACCCGACCCAGATGCGGCTGGTGTTTCGCAATCTGATCGCGAACGCCTTGGAGTTCCACGGCGACTCGCCGCCGAGAGTCCGCGTCTCCGCTCGTCAGGACGGGGACGACTGGGTCTTCAGAGTGAGGGATCGTGGCGTCGGCATTCCCACCGAGCAATCGGAGAGAATCTTCGAGCGTTTCGCGCGCGGCGATCGAGGATCCGGTGCGGGTCTGGGGCTGGCGATCTGCAAGAGCGTGGTCGAGCGACACGGCGGGCGTATCTGGGTCGAGTCGGAGCCGGGGAGCGGCTCGACCTTTCTGTTCACCATCCCGCTGAGCGTGGCGAGGCCGTCGGATGACCAGCGTCCGGCCGAAGGTGGTGCCGGATGAGCGATCGGAGCGTCGCCGTCCTGATGGTCGAGGACAATCCCTCCGATGTGCGGGTGATCGAGCGGCTGCTGGCCATGTCGGAGCGGCCCCGATTCGAGGTCTCGGCCACGGCTAGCGTGGCGGAGGGTCTCGAGGCGATCGACAGCACCGGAACGCCCGACGTCATCCTGCTGGATCTGTCCCTTCCCGACAGCGATCCCGACTCGCTCGACTCCTACCACCGCGTCCGTGCGGCAGCGAGCGGTGTACCCATCCTGGTGATGACGGGAATGCGCGACCAGCGGCTGGCCGCGCGCGCCGTGAGGCTGGGAGCGCAGGACTTCCTCGTCAAGGGTGACGTCGGCGGCGAGCAGCTCACCCGTGCGATCCTCTACGCCATCGAGCGGCAGGAGGCGGAAGAGGAGCTGCGAGAGCGCGAGGAGCGCTATGCCCTGGCGGTGCGTGGCGCGAATGACGGCCTCTGGGACTGGGATCTCGTCAGGGATCGGATCTTCCTCTCGCCGCGATGGAAGGCGATTCTCGGCTACGAGGAGTCGGAGCTCACCAACCGTCCAGCGGAATGGTTCGAACGGGTTCACTCGGACGACGTGCGCCGGCTGAAGGCCGACATCGAGGCACACCTCGGCCGCGAGGACCAGCCGGCATCGCTGTTCGCCGCCCATTTCGAGAACGAGCACCGGATCCGCCATCGTGACGGTAGCTACCGCTGGGTGCTGGCCCGGGGTCTGGCACAGCGGGATCGAGGGAACCGGGCGGTGCGCATGGCGGGCTCGCTCACCGATGTGACCCTGCGCAAGAACGCCGAGGAGCGGCTGCTGCACGACGCCCTGCACGACGCCCTCACCCAGCTTCCCAATCGGACTCTGTTTCTCGATCGGCTCGGTGTGGCGCTGGCGCGCACGCGCCGGCGCCGCGACGAAGGCAGTGCCAGCTCGGCGGTGCTCTTCCTCGATCTCGATCGGTTCAAGCACGTCAACGACAGTCTGGGGCATCTGTCGGGCGACCGCCTGCTGGTCGCCATGGCGCGCCGGCTGCAGTCGATCCTGCGCCCGGGCGATACGGTGGCCCGACTCGGTGGAGACGAGTTCGCGATCCTGGTCGATGTGGTGTCGATCGAGGACACGGAGAAGCTGGCCGGTCGTATCCATCGCGAGCTCGCGGTGCCCTTCGACGTCGACGGGCACGAGGTGCTGGCGACCGTCTCGATAGGTGTCGCCGAGGTCTCCGGAACCTACGAGCGGGCTGAAGACCTGCTGCGCGACGCCGACATCGCGATGTACCAGGCCAAGGCCGAGGGACGGGCCGGGCACAAGGTCTTCGACAAGCAGATGCACAGCCGTGCGGCGGCGATGTTGAAGATGGAGAGCGATCTGAGCCGGGCTCTGGCGCGCGGCGAGCTGCGGCTCCACTACCAGCCGGTCATCGCGCTCGACCGCGATGCCGTCGTCGGCTTCGAGGCGCTGTTGCGCTGGCAGCATCCCGAACGCGGCCTTATCTATCCGACGGAGATCATCTCCGTGGCCGAGGACACCGGTCTGATCGTACCGATCGGGGAGTGGGTGCTCGAGGAGGCCTGCACGCGAATCGTCGAGTGGCAGCAGCGCTACGAGGCGGCTCGCAGTCTGACGATGTCGATCAACATGTCGAGCAAGCAGTTGATACAGCCCGACTTCGTCGAGCAGGTGGAGAGCGTTCTCGAATCCACCGGTCTCGATCCGGCCTGCCTGCGGCTGGAGCTGACCGAGAGCGTTCTGATGGACAACGCCGAGTCGGCGGTCACCAAGCTCACCCAGCTTCGCGCCCGCGGCGTGCAGACACATGTCGACGACTTCGGCACCGGGTACTCGTCGCTCAGTTACCTGCAGCGGCTGCCGGTCGACACGCTGAAGATCGATCGCACCTTCGTCTCACAGCTGACCCACCAGACCGAGAGCGCCGAGATCGTGAGCGCGATCATCACGCTGGCGCGGAATCTCGGAATGAGTGTCGCGGCCGAGGGGGTCGAGACGGCCGAGCAGGCCGAAGGGTTGAAGGCCCTCGCCTGCGAGTACTGCCAGGGGTTCTTCTACTACAAGCCCCTCGAGGGGCGCTCGGTCGAGGCGCTCTTCCTCAACTGACGGTCCCCTGGGCCTCGATCGGTGCGGCACCTCGTTCGGTGCGGGGCCACGGGCATCTCCGGCTCGTCCCCACGGGCGGCTCGCCACGGAGCCTGATGCACATTGAAGGCTAGAAGGGGCGCAGCAGGGCGAGACGGTCTTCGTCGGCGATGACCGTGAACTCGATTCCGGCCTCGATGAGCTCACCCGTTCGTGCGGCCCGGATGACGCGGCCGCGGGCGTTGACCACCGTCTCCTCGACGGCGATCTCGAGGCGTACCTTGTCGTCGACACAGAGTCCGCCCGGGGCTTCGACGCGCACACCGGTCTCGCTGATGTCGACGGTCCGTCCGACGCGAACGTTGACCTCTTCGGTGTCCCCTTCAGAGGTGAGAACGACGTGGTAGAGCGCGCGGACGCGCGGTGCGCGCCGACGCTCGAGGTCTTCGGGCGTTGATGTCGACTGGGTCATGCTCCCCGCTACTGCCGTGAGTTGGTTGAGTCGCTATGTTACACAGATCGAGCGGTGTGAGAAATGCGCAGATCACTCGGCCTTCTGTTGTTTTTCGCGGTCGGTCTGACCGGCCTCTCGTGGGTGATGAAGGGGAGGCTTCCGGAGCCCTCCCGGATCCGTCCCGAGATGCTGGTCGAGCCGATTCAGTCGCCGACCGACGAGAAACCGTTCGCCTTCGAATACAAGGGCAAGGTCTGTCGCGTGCGCCCGGTGGCCGAGTACGAGCTCACCGGCGTCGTCGTGAGTCACAACAACATCGAGAGCTTCGCCGATCTCTATCACGACAGCACCTCGGTCGACACCAAGGACCTCTGCGTCGTCTGGGGCGTCAATCTCGAGACGACCGACTACCGCAGGGTCAACTATCGCAGCGGCTCCTTCACCTGCTACTTCCGCTACCCGCCGGGGGTGAAGTTCCGCCATCGGGGGCTCGGCAACAACCATCTGATCACCGACGACGAGGGGATTCGAGATCGCATCGCCGACGTCCGGGTCGGCGACCAGGTACGTCTGCGAGGACTGCTGGTGGACTACCAGATGGACGACTGGAGGGGCTTCTGGCGCGAGACCAGCACAGTGCGGACGGACGACGGCTGCGAGGTGGTGTTCGTCGAGTCGATCGAGGTCCTAGAGCGGGCGACTCCCTGGTGGTACGCGGGATACCGCGCCGGGAAGTGGGCTCTGGTTCTGCTGCCGGTGGTCTACCTGGTCGCGGCGCACCGGTCGGTCAGACGGCCGGCCGCGGCGCCGCGCTAGTGGCCAAGAGTGGCCTGCAACACCCAAACGGATACCGCCTCAGCGGCCCTCGGAGCCGGTCCCACCTCGGAGCCGGTCCCATCGTTGCGCTTCCTCGACAGAGTCCCGCTATGCCTTCGTCAGCGCACCTCGGTCTCGGCTCCGATGGCTCACTCATGCGGTAGCCGTTCGAGTGTTGCAGGCCACTAGACGATCACCAGGAACGTACCGTCCGGCCTGGCGACGAGGGCGATCAGGCTGTTCGGCTTGACCGCGCCGCGGCGCCGGACCTGCTTTCCGACCGGGTGTCCGGTCGGGTCGAGCAGCTGCCAGACGGCGTCGCCAGGGCGCTTGGCACTGACGCCCTCGGCCCAGGCGACCAGCGTCTCGCCGCGCTCGTTGGTCGCCGCCACCGGGTAGCGCGGCAGACCCTGGCCCTGGATCTCGATCACCTCCGGCCCGGTGCCCGCACGGGGCAGACGGGCGAGCTTCAGCAGCCTCCCGGGAGCCTCCCAGACCGCCAGCGGCTCACCCGTCGTCAGCGCCACCGTTCCTCCGGTCTCGGGGCAGCCGACGAACTCCCATCGGTCCATCAGCAGGTCCTCGAAGGTGACCCCACCGTCGGACGAGTCGAAGAGGTGCATGTCCCGGTGGCGTCCCTCGCCCGCCGCCCGATAGAACAGCATGAGTCGCCCCGCCGGCGTCGCCAGCGCCTTCATGGCGCAGCAGTAGCAGGCGCCCAGCACCTCCTCGCGGGCAGCGACCTCGGGCGAGAAAGTCCGACCGTCGTCGGTCGAGCGGGCGACGAACATCCGGGCATCGGGCTCGGAGCCCTGCGGTTCGTCGACGCCGTAGAAGCTCACCCATACGTTGCCCTGCCGATCGGCGGCGATCGATTGTCCGCCCCAGTTGCCGCCCTGGGTCTCGAGGCGGACATTGCGCGGCGGCTCGAAGGCGGTGCCGTCGTCGTTCGATCGGGTGTAGAAGATTCCGGGCTTGTCGTACGGACCGAGCGGCCGGGCGAGCTCCGAGCCCGGATAGGCCACGTGGACGCGGTCGTTCCGGCCGAGGGCGATATGCGGACTGGCGATCGGCCCTCTGCCGTTGACGGTGCCCATGCCCCGCGATACCGGCACCAGTCCGATGAAGCGGCTCTCGCCGGGGGCACGACGAAGATAGATCAGATTCCCCTGCTTCAGCCCGCCCCGGTACGCGACGACGTGCAGCGTGCCGTCGGAGCCGATCTCGGCGCGCGGCTTGATGGCGCGCTCCGGCAGGCGGAGCACCTCGACCTCGGCCGCCCAGGCGAGCGTCGCGCTGAACAGGAGTGCAAGCAGGGCCGCGCCCAGGGTCGCTCTATTCGACATGGTCCTCGTCGTCCGTGGCGGAGCTCCAGTCGACGACGCTCCGCAGCACGTGGTCCTGGCTCCAGGGTGGTGTGAACACATGATTGGTGCCGTCCAGCCGCTCGAACCTCGATCCGGGGCGTTCGAGCCACTGCTCGGCCCCGGGCCCGAGTGCCGCGTGGAGGTAGTCGAGGCTCCAGTCACCTTCGGAGTAGATATTGAGAATGCGCACACCGCGTGCCAGAAGGGCCAGGTATGCGTCGGAGCTCCCCTTGACTGCAATCTCCTCGCCATCTTCGGCCGAGGAACGACGGAAGAGGCTCTTCAGGGCGCCCCCGAGGTCGAACTGACCCCGCAGGATCTTGAGCACGTTCTTGCGGCGGTAACTCGCCGCCGTGGCGATACGGCGGTAGTGGATCTGCATGGCCCGCACGCCGAGGGCCTCGCTGTTGCGTGCGTCGTCGGACTCGAGGTGGCCGCGGACGTTGAGCAGCACGAGCCCACTGACCCGTTCGTCCCGCACCGCGGTTCGGAAGGAGAAATAGCCGCCGCCGCACAGGCCGATGAGAACGAAACGCGTCGACCCCCGTTCGCGCTCCATCCAGTCCATCGCCTCGATGGTCTCGGCGATACCGCTCTCCTCGACCGGCAGGGCGTCGGTCCGCACGGTGCTGTCGCCGATGCCCGAGAAATCGAAACGCAGGCACTCGTGCCCTCGCTGGGCCAGGGCGCGGGCGAGGCGGACGTAGAGCCGGCTGGGAGCGACGCGGTGAATGAGACCGGAGTTGAGCAGCAGCACGGCGGGGCCTTCCGGGACCTGAATCGTCGCTTCCGTCAGCACGCCGACGTGGCGCGCGGCGCCGCCGAAGCGGACGGCCTGTTCGCGGGTCCCATCGAGGGTCATCGCGTCCCTCCCGCTATCCAGCGAGCCACCGCCCGGACCTGGGCGTGAGGCAGCTGGACGCGCGTGATGTCCTCGCTCCATCTCCAGGCATGGGGGAGGGCCTCGGTCAGGGTCTCGACCTCCGAGTCCGATCCGCGCAGCACCGCGCCGAGTGGAGCCGTGGCGGCCCGTGTCGTCTCGAGAAGAAGGATCCGGTCGCAGTCGGGGAGCTTCCCGGCGTCGAGCTCGAGGCCGCGAAGGTCCCCGACCAGTGCTCCGGGGAAGGTGAACCCGAGCAGCTCGAAGTCGTCCCCACGGCGGGTTCCCCGGCGCGGGCGGCGCTCGCCTGGCGGCGAGGGCAGCACGTGAGCGACACGGAGCATCCTGCGGGTGTCGCGCTCGAGCTCTTTGAGATGGGCTGGCCCCGAGATCACCGGGTCCCAGAGCGCGATCGACTCGACGTCGTCGCGCTCGGCGGCGGCGAGCAGGGCCAGCGACGCGCCGAGGCGGACTCCGACGAGAGACAACCGTTCCACTGCCGTTCGCCGGCGCAGCTCGTCCATGGCGCGACGCACGTCGGATACCCAGGTCTCGAGCCGGGCATCGGCGAGGTCGCCAGCGGAATCCCCGGTGCCCGAGTAGTCGAAGCGGAGCACCGGCCGCCCGCCGCGCGAGACCTGATTGGCGATCTGCCGGGCGGCACGATGAAAGGTGATGTACTCGTGGCCGACCGGGCTGCAGACGACGATCCCGGTGTCGCTCGTCTTGCCGGCGTGCAGCGACCCGTAGAGGGGCGGCTCGCCGAAGTAGAAGGGCTCGACGATGCCCGGAGGAGTGGGGCCCGGAGCTGAGGGGATCGACTGAGTGTCAGCCACGCCGTGCCTCGATGCTGGCGGCGAGTTGGGTCAGGGTCTGCGTGAAGAGATCGGCCGGGGCGATCCGTACCCCGAGGCTCGCCTCGGTTCGCTCGATCACCTGTAGCGCCAGCAGTGAGTCGCCGCCGATGTCGAGGAAGTTGTCGAAGGGCGAGATGTCGTCGGTCTCGAGCACCGCGCTCCAGATCGCGGTGAGCTCGCCCGCGGTCGTTCCTTCGGTCGGTCTTTCCTGGGTGGGGCTCTCCCGTGCCGGGGTCATGGACCTGTCCGGCTCGCTCTGCGCCGTCGCAGCGGCGGGTGATCCCGAGGTCGTGGACGACCCGCCCGAGGGGCTCGCGGTCGGCCATTCGGGGGAGAGCGGCAGCGCCCCGAGACGGGCGTCGGGCTGATCGAGGATCGAGCCCAGGACGCGCTCGAGGTCGGAGATCAGCCGCGCGGCGCTCTCGGCGTCGATCAGGTCGCTCGCGTACTCGAGGATGCCGGCGACACCGTCGCCGTCGAGCCAGGTCGTCAGCGCCAGCTCGTGACGGGTTCTGCCTAGGTCGATCGGATGCGGCTCGACCGCGAGCTCCGTGGCCGCGACGTCGATTCCGCGGGTCGGGGCGGCGACGTGCTGGTAGAGGCCGCGAACCAGGGTCGCCGGACGCAGGCCCGCAGCCTCGGCAATGCGGTGGACCGGCAGCATCTGGTGGTCGTGGGCGTCGAGAACGCGCCGACGGGTCTGGAGAAGAGTCTCGCGGAAGGTCGCGTCGGTCGCGACGTCGATCCGAATCGGCAGCAGGTTGACGAAGTAGCCGACGATCGCCTCCCAGTCCTCCTCCTGGCGGTTGGCGACCGGAGTGGCGAGAACCACCTCGTCACCGGCTCCGAGGCGATGGAGAAGCGCCGCCACACCGGTGAGAAGGACCATGTAGAGCGTGGCCCCCTGCGAGCGGGCGAGCTCGTCGAGGCGACGGCCCAGCGGTGGCGGCATGATGAAGGGGAGGCGCCGGGACGACATCTGCTGCCCACCGGACGGCGTGTCGCCGTAGGGGAGGAGGAGACCGGTCTCGAGACCGGAGAGCTGATCGCTCCAGAAGGCTACCTGCCGCCTGCCCTCGGCACCTTCGAGAGCCTCTGCCTGGGCTACCGCGTAGTCGCGGTGGCTGGGTGCCGGAGACGTCTCCGGACGCCGTCCATCGACCAGGGCCCCGTAGGTCTCGAGGAGCTCACGGAGGAGAAGATCCATCGACCAGGCGTCGCAGACGATGTGGTGAACCACCAGCGCGGCCGTGTGCTCATCGTTCGACGCGGTCCACAGGCCGAGACGCACCAGAGGGGCGCGGGTGAGGTCGAACGGCCGGCCGGCGAACCGCAGGAGCTCCGTATCGACATCGGCCCCGGTCGTGGCGTCGTGTGTCTCGAGCGAGACGTCGACGCTCGGGGCTATCCTCGCTATGGGGCGCCCATCGACCTCGTGGAAGGTGGCGCTCAGTTGCTCGTGACGCGCGACGACGGCGCGCAACGCGGCCTCGAGAGCCGTCTGGTCGAGGCGTCCGCGGACGTGCAGACCGGTCCGCAGGTTCTGGCTCGGATCGTCCGGGTCGAGGTGATGCGCGACCCAGAGCCGCTCCTGCTGGGCGGAGAGAGGTTGCTCGGCGCTCTCTGCGGCCAGACGGCGCTCGAGGAGTCGCCGGAGCATCTCACGCCGGGCTTCGGGGCTGGTGGTGGTGTCGCTTCCCGGGGAATCCGTCATCGGGTCTCGCTCTCGTCGTCGAGCAGCGCCGCGAGCGTTGCTTCCACTTCGTCGTCGGAGAGATCGTCGAGGCGGTCGAGCAGCGACGCCGCGTCGCCGCCCGTGCGGGAGCCCGTGCGGGAGCCCTTGTCGGAAGTCCTGTCGGAGGCTTGCTCGCCACCGGCGACCGAGTAGCCGAGCTCGGCGGCGATCGACAGGGTTTCGTCCTCGAGATCCATCGGCAGCGAGACGGACTTCCAGGCTTCCGCCAGGCTGGCATCGATGCCGTCGTGCTGGAAGATGTCGGGGTCTCCCGGCCCGTCGATCATGCGTCCGCCGCCGTAGGGCTCGACCAGCGCCGCCTCGTAGGGGAGGCCGAGGAAGGCCACCGTCTCACGCATCGTCGGCTCCGGGTCGCGAACGAGATCCTCGTAGCGAACTCGTCGGCAACGCTTCCCGAGCTGGCGCTCGAGATCGAGTAGGTTGCGGTAGGCGTCCCTCCAGACCGATTCGGCGAAGCGCCAGGGATCGTCCACCGGGCCAGGAGCGAGGAGGACCTCCATGCGGTGTCGCACCAGTGAGTCGATGACCGATGCCGGGTGGCGGACGAGCAGGATGTAGCGCGGCGCCTCGAACAGCGCCTCGGCGCGCTCGAGCGTCGGCGCGTCGAGGGCGTAGGCCGGGCTCTTGTCGACCAACAGACGCGAGCCGAGACGGTTCTGGAGCCGTCCATACACGGTCTGTACGGAGTCTCCCTGCGACACGTGCTCGTCGACCATCTCGAGCGCCGTCTCCTCGTCGGCGTCGAAGAGCTCCATCAGGGCGCGGGTCAGCCCATCGCGCGCGAACATGCCGTGCTGCCTGGACTTCCAGTCGGCCATGTCGATTGCCGAGAGCAGCGCCAGCTCGGGCGGACAGAAGAGCTCCGAGTGGCCGGCCAGCATGAGGCGCATCAGGGTCGAGCCCGAGCGGGGCGCCGAGAGGAGAAAGATCATCGACTCGTTGCGCCGGTCCGCCGGCTCCGTGCCGCGGGATGGGCTGAGTGGCGCAGTCGAGCCGGCGGCGGTCTCGGCCGGCGGGGGCGCCTGCGGCCTGCCGCCGTGAACGATCACCGAGATCGCCTTGGACAGCTCCGGCACCGTGCCCGCTCCACGCAGCTCCTGCGGATAGACCGACAGTCCGAGGTCCCTTCGCAGGTCCCAGACGATACCGGGTGCCAGGGAGTCGGTATCGAGCGGTCCATCGGTGGTTCCTTCGGGGAGTCGGGCGGCCAGGTAGTCGCCGAGCCAGGCGACGAGGTCGCTCTCCGGCATGGCGGCGAGGGTCTCGAGGTCGGGCAGCGAGGCCGGCTCCGCGTCGCTCGGCGCGGAATCGTCTCCGCCGGCGAGCTCGGCCAGCAGGGCGACCGTCGGCCGTTCGAAGAGCTCGGCCATGGACAGAGTCGGCATGGCGGCGACCTTTCGCAACCGGTTGAGCAGCTGCGTCGCCAGCAGGGAATGGCCTCCGAGCTCGAAGAAGTCGTCCTCGCGGCCGACCCTGTCGACACCGAAGAGTCGCTGCCAGATCTGGGCGATCTCGCGCTCGAGCTCGTTGCGGGGAGCGTCGTAGCCGGTCGACAGGTCGGGCCGCTCAACCGAGATCTCCGCGGAGGGCTCCACCGTGGTGCCCGGAGAGCCCGTCGCGTCCGTCGCCTCGTCGGCTCGCGAGGCGTCGAGACGGGCTGCATCCAAGCGGGCTGCCTCGAGACGTGCGGCGAGCGGTCGGGTCGAGACCATGACGCGGCTCTCTCCCACGTCGAGGAGGCGCAGGAACACCTCCTGTGCCTCGCGTGTCGTCATCCCGAGCCGGAGGCTCTCCTCGCGCTCGGCCGCGAGCTCGGGCGGCACCTCGGTGTCCACCGCCATCCCGGTCTCGGACCAGGTGTCCCAGTCGATCGCCAGAACGCCCGGCCCGGCGGCTTCGGCGAAGGCATCCTGGAAGGCGTTCGCGGCGCAGTAGTCGATCTGGCCGTAGCCGCCGATCTCCGAAGCGAGTGACGAGCAGAGGACCATTCGGGCCGTTGGCGCAGCCTGCCGTAGATGGCGTGTCCCGGCGAGCTTCGCCGCCATCGTCGCCCGAGCCTGGACGAGCGATCTGAGCTCGATCGCTCCGCCTCCGGCGACACCGGCAGCGTGGACGATGAGGTCGAGACCTCCCCAGTCCCGCTCGAGGTCCGCCACCGCGGCGTCGAGAGCCTCGGCATCGGCGACGTCGAGCGCCAGCGTTCGGACCTCGCATCCGAGAGACTCGAGCTCGACGACTCCGCGGACGGCCTCGGTTCCGGCGTCGGTGTCGTCGCCCTGCGCCAGCGCCTCCCACTGCGACCGGGAGGGAAGGGGCGTGCGCGCGACCAGGGCTATGCGGGCCTTGCAGGCGCCTGCGATCGCCGCCGCCAGGGCGGCGCCGACTCCGCGGGTTCCTCCGGTCACGAGACAGCGCACTCCGTCACGCAGGACGCCCGGTGTCGACGGGGCGGCGTCGGTGTCGAGTGACTTCGCCTCGGGCAGCCATCGCCGCCCGTCGCGATGGGCGACCACCGTTTCGCTCACCGAGAGGTCGCACTCGCGGCGCACCGCGTCGACGACGGTCGCGCCGTCGGCGCTCGCCTCGAGATCCAGACTGCGGCAGCGGTGCCCCTCGTACTCGAAGGGAATCACCTTGCAGGGCCCGAAGGTCGTCGCCTGGTGCGGTGCGAGGCGCTCGTTCCCGGTGACCCGGCGCGCGGCGCAGGTGACCACCAGCCAGTCGGCCCGGAGGCCTCGCCGGCCGATCGCCCGCGACGCGAGTAGGAGGCTGTCGAAGCCCCGATCGCAGCCGTCGTCGCCCGCCGCGTCTCTGTCGGCCCAGCGGTGGACGACGAGGAGGTCCCCGTCCGTATCCACTGCCGCTTCGAGGACGCGCTCGTAGTGCGACTCGTTCCACGGTTCGATCTCGAACCGCCCCGGAGCGACCTTCCGGAAACTATCGGCCTGCCGGACCTCGATGACGCGGGCAGCGGGACCCCAGGTCTCGCCGAGCCCATCGGCCAGCGCGCCGTCCTCGTCGAAGACGACCACCAGTCCCGTCCCCTCCGCCGGACCGGATCGCTGCGGTGACGGCTCGTGGCTCGTCCAGGAGGTTCGGTAGCACCACTGCTCGGCATCGAGCCGCTCGACCGGGCTAGCCACGGGCACGGCATCGACCCAGAACCTCTGGCGCTCGAACGGATAGCTCGGCAGCGGCACTCTGCCGGCGCCCTGGTGGCTGTTGAGCTCTTCCCAGGTGAGACCGACTCCGACCGTCCACAGGCTCGCCGCGGCTTCGAGGAAGGCCCTCTCGGCGTCCTGTCGGCTCTTCGGGTGCGACAGTGTCGAGACGGCCCTGACGGCATTCGAGCCCAGCGGATGCCGCCGTGCCAGGTTGGTCAGCGTCGTCCCGGGGCCGACCTCGAGCAGGACCGATGCGGCACCCTCGAGGACGGTTCCGAGCCCCTCCTGGAAACGGACCGTTCGCAGCAGGTGCTCGGCCCAGTATGAGGGGTCGGTCGCGTTCTCGGGGGTGATCCAGGTTCCGGTGACGTTGGAGGCGAAGGGGACACGCGGGGCGCTCAGCTCGATCCCCGAGACGACCTCGCTGAGCGCCTCGGCCGCCGGCTGCATCATCGTCGAGTGGAAGGCGTGCGAGGTCTTGAGCCGCTGGACCGCGACGTCCTCGGCGGCCAGACGCGACTCGAGTGCCTCGATCGCCTCGAAGGGGCCAGAGATCACCGATGTCTGGGGATCATTGAGCGCCGCCACCGCGAGACCCTCGTCCAGGTAGGGTTCGACCTCCGACTCCGGCAGCGACACGGCCAGCATCGCGCCCGGCGGCAGCTCCTGCATGAGGCGCCCACGGGCGACGACCAGGGTCAGGGCATTCTCGAGACCGAACACCCCCGCCAGGCAGGCGGCGGTGTACTCGCCGATGCTGTGCCCCACCAGCGCCGACGGCTCGACGCCGACGGACTGCCAGAGGCGCGCCAGCGCGTACTGCACGACGAAGAGGGCGGGCTGGGCGACCTCGGTCCGCGCCAACCGTTCGCCGGCGTCGCTCGCCGGATCGGCGGCGAGGATCAGCTCACGCAGTTCGGCGGCCAGCGGCTCCTCGAGGCACTCCAGGCAGCGGTCGAGGGCCTCGGTGAAGACTGGGCGGGTGGCGTACAGCTCGCGGGCCATACCCGGATGCTGCGAGCCCTGGCCGGGGAACTGGAAGGCGACCTTGGGTCGCCTCTTCCCGGCCTCTCCGGTGAGCGCCGGACCGCTCGAGCGCAGCGCCTCGCACCCTTCCTCGATCGAGCCGCAGACGACGGCGGTGCGATGGGGGAAGACCTTGCGCCCGGTCTGCAGTGTGAACGCGACGTCGCCGAGGTCGGGTGGTGCCTCGTCGCCGAGCGCCACTGCGAGACGCTCGCGCATCGCGGCGAGGGCGGTCGGAGTGCGGGCCGAGAGCGGCAGGACGCGTGGTCTCCCGTCGGAGTCCGGGGTGGAGCGCGGCGGCGCCTGCTCGAGAATCACGTGAGCGTTCGTTCCGCCCATGCCGAACGAGCTCACTCCGGCGCGGCGGGGCGTCGGCGAGCTCCACGCCTCGAGCTCGCGATTGACGTAGAAGGGGCTGTTGTCGAGATCGAGGTGCGGATTGGGGCTGTCGAAGTGGATCATCGGCGGAATCTCGCCGTGGCGCACGACCATCGTCGCCTTGACCAGACCGGTGATTCCGGCGGCCGCGTTGAGGTGCCCGACGTTCGACTTCACCGCGCCCAGCGCGCAGACCCGGCGTCGCTCGGTCGCGAAGGCCTCGGTCAGCGCGGTGACCTCGATCGGATCTCCCAGAGCGGTACCCGTCCCGTGAGCCTCCACGTAGCCGATGCTCTCGGCCTCGACACCGGCCCTCCGCTGGGCGCGGGCGATCACGCGAGCCTGACCGTCGACGCCGGGCGCCGAGTATCCGACCTTGGCGGATCCGTCGTTGTTGACCGCCGAGCCGCGGATGACGGCGTGGATGGTGTCTCTGTCCTCGATCGCGTCGTCGAGTCGCTTGAGCACGACGGCGGCGGCGCCGCTGCCGCCGACCATGCCGTCCGCCCGTGCATCGAAGGGCCGGCAGTGACCGTCGGAAGAGTAGATGCCCTCGGGCTTGTGGAGGTAGCCGGCGCGCTGGGGCACGTCGATCGAGGTGCCGCCCGCGATCGCCATCTCGCAGTCACTGGCGGCGAGCGCGGTACAGGCCAGGTGTACCGCCACCAGGGACGACGAGCAGGCGGACTGCACCACCACGGCGGGGCCCTCGAGGTTCATCTTGTACGCCACCCGGTTGGCGAGGAAATCCTTGTCGTTGCCCAGCGTCGTCTCGATGTCGGCGAAGCCCTCGAGCAGTCCGGGTCGGGTCACCAGCCGGTTGAGCAGGTAGGTGCTAACGCTGACGCCGCCGAAGACACCGACGTCCCGTGGCGGATCGCCATAGCCGGCGTTCTCCATCGCCTCCCACGAGCACTCGAGGAAGTGTCGCTGCTGCGGGTCCATGATGAGGGCCTCGCGGGCGGTGTAGCCGAAGAAGGTGGCGTCGAACAGCGCGGCTCCGTCGAGACGTCCGGCGGCGGGGACATAGTGTGGATCGCGCGCCAGCTCGGGGTCGACGCCCGCCTCGACGAGCTCCTCGAGGGAGAACCTCGACAGCGCCTCGACGCCCTGGCGGAGGTTCGACCAGAGCGTGTCGACGTCGGGGGCCTTCGGGAAGCGTCCCGCCAGACCGATGATGGCGATGTCGATGCCTCGCGGAGGCGTCATGTCGTCGTTCCTAGGCGTCTCGCTCGACGCTTTCCTGGGCGACGGACAGTCGGCTCTCGAGGAAGCTCACCAGCGCGCTGATCGTCGGATAGCGGAACAGGTCGACGACCGTGATGCGGGCGTCGACGATCTCGCTCAGGCGCGAGTGGACCTCCACCAGCATCATCGAGTGGCCGCCCATCTCGAAGAAGTTGTCGTCCAGCCCGATGTCGTCGGTTCGCAGAAGATCGCTCCAGAGTCCCGTGATGGTCTCCTCGAGGTCGAGCGGCGTCCCGGCCGGTCGGGTCGGGCTCTCACCGGCGGGCGCCCCGCTCGGGATTCTCTCCGCCGTCGGGTCGGACGCCCCGTGGGTAGCTTTCTGCGAAGCCGGGTCGACGTCCGGGTCGACGTCCGAGGCTGGGTCGGGAAGCGCGTCGCGGTCGATCTTGCCGTTCGGGGTCAGCGGCATCCGGGGCAGGGCGTTGTAGGTCGCCGGGATCATGTAGTCGGGGAGACTGCGGCGAAGGAAGCCGCGCAGCTCCTCCGCCGGCAGGGCTGCGCCGCCCGTGGTCGTCACATAGGCGGCCAGGTAGGCCTGGAGGCCGTGATCCTGCCTGACCACGACGACCGCCTCGTCGACGTCCGCGTGGTCGCGCAGGTTGGCCTCGATCTCTCCCAGCTCGATTCTGTAACCGCGCACCTTCACCTGCCCGTCGCGGCGACCGAGGAACTCGATGCGGCCATCGCTGAGGTACCTCGCGACGTCACCTGTCGCGTAGAGCCGCGCGTCGTCGTCGGAGAAGGGGTCGGGGATGAACCGTTCGGCGGTCTGCTCCGGTCGCCCGGCGTAGCCGCGCGCCAGTCCGGCGCCACCGACGTAGATCTCACCCGGGACCCCGATCGGCGTCGGCTCGAGGTTGCCGTCGAGGATGTAGACACGGTGGTTGTCGATCGGCCGTCCGATCGGAGGGAGACTCTGAGCGTCTTCTCGGGTCTCGACGACGCCCGCGGTCGAGACCACCGAGTTCTCGGTCGGCCCGTAGTGGTTGATCAGCCTGTACGGGACTCCCGCCGGACGGTAGCGGTGCAGCTGGGCGCCACCGGTGAGGAGGTCGCGCAGCGCCATGTCCCGAGGTACCTCGCGCTCGAGCACGAGCTCGGCGAGCGGCGTCGGGATGAACGAGACGTGGATCTGGTTGTCGGTCAGGAACTCGATGACCGCGTCGGGCGAGATACGCGTCTCCTCCTCGACGACGTAGAGCGTCGCGCCGGCCGACAGTGTCGGCCAGATCTCCCACACCGAGGCGTCGAAGCCGAGGCCGGCGAGCTGCGTCGTCCGATCCCCCGGCGCGACCCGGTAGGTCTCGCGATGCCAGGCGGCCAGGTTGGCCAGTCCACGCTGCTCGACCTCGACTCCCTTCGGCTCGCCCGTCGAGCCCGAAGTGTAGATGACGTAGGCGAGCTGGTCCGTACGGCACTCGAGGCCGAGAGGCTCGTCGCTCATCCGGCTCCAGATGTCGTGGTCGCGGTCGAAGCAGACGATTCGCGCCGAGGTCTCGGGAAGCTGATCGAGAAGATGCTCCTGGGTGAGAAGAATCTCGGCGCCGGCGTCCGCGAGCAGATAGGCGAGCCGCTGGGCGGGGTGAGCCGGATCGAGTGGGACGTAGCAGGCCCCCGCCTTCGCCGCCGCGACCATGCCGAGGATCGCGTCGGTCGAGGGCGATGCGGCGAGCGCCACTCGTGCCTCCCGGTGCACGCCGTTGTCGCGCAGGTAGCGGGCCAGCCGGTTTCCCTCTCGATCGAGATCCGCGTAGCTGAGGCTCCTGTCTGCGCAGACGACGGCGAGCCCCTCCGGTCGCTCGGCGGCCCGCTCTTCGAAGAGCTGGTGCACGGGTGTGGTGGGATAGTCCTCCGCGGTGTCGTTCCACTCGTGGAGCAACCGGTGGCGCTCGCCCTCATCGAGGATCGGCAGGCGAGACAGCCGCTGTTCGGGGTCGGCCGCGATGCCCTCGAGCAGTGTCTGGAAGTGGCCGAGGAGGCGCTCGATGGTCGACTCGTCGAAGAGGTCCGTCGAGTACTCGCACGCCGCTTCGAGTCCCTCCGGAGTCTGGTCGATGAACATCGCCAGGTCGAGCTTGGTGGTGCCGTTGTGGACCTGGCTCGGGTCGAGCACTCGCGCCCGTTCGAGGCCGGCCAGCTCGAGGGTCGGCAGCGGCGTGTTCTGCATCGCGAGCATCACCTGGAAAATCGGTGTGTGACTGGTGTTCCGCTCGGGCTGTATCTCCTCGACGATGCGCTCGAAGGGCATCTCCTGGTTGGAGAAGGCGCCCACCGCCGTATCGCGAACCTGCTCGACCAGGGTCTCGAACCTCGGGTCACCCGACAGATCGGCCCGCATCACCAGGGTGTTGATGAAGACGCCGATGAGCTGCTCGGCTTCGGCCCGATTGCGAACGGCGATCGGGGAGCCGACGAGAACGTCGGTGACGCCGCTGTAGCGGTGGAGAAGCGTCTGGAATGCCGCCAGGAGCACCATGAAGAGCGTCGCTCCGTTGGCACTGGCGAGTTCGCTCAGTCGGTCGATCAGCGCGGCCGGCAGAGGGCGCGCCTTCCAGGCTCCGGCGAATGTCTGGACCGGGGGACGAGGTCGGTCGGCGGGCAGCTCGAGCACCGGAAGCTCGCCGGAGAGCTGCCGCCGCCAGTAGTCGAACTCGCGCTCGGCCATCTCGCCCTTGCCGCGCTCGCGCTGCCACCTGGCGAAGTCGCCGTACTGGATCGGAAGGGGCTCGAGAGGCGAAGGGGCGCCGTCGCGGAAGGCGGCGTAGATCGCCTCGAGCTCGCGGAAGAGCAAGGCGACCGACCAACCCTCCGCGATACTGTGGTGGAAGGTCAGGACGAGCAGGTGATCCCGGGCGCCGAGGCCGAGCAGCAGCCCGCGCACCAGCGGTCCCCGCTCGAGATCGAAGGTCTGCCTGGCCTCCAGGTTGGCGCGCGCCAGCGCCTCGGCCTCGCGGTCGCCGTTGTCGACGTCCCGTATCTCGACGCGCTCGAGCGCGAACTCGATCGATTCGTCGACCACCGGCACGGGGCCGGTCTCACGACGCTCGAAACGGGTGCGAAGGACATCGTGTCGGCTGATGATCTCGCGCAGCCCACGCTCGAGCGCTCCCGTGTCGAGATCGCCCTCGAGGCGTACCGCCGCCGGTACGTTGTAGACCGGTGAGTCCGGCACCATCTGATGCAGGAACCAGAGGCGCTCCTGGGCGAAGGAGAGGCTCTTGCGCGCCGCCCTGGCGCGGAGGAGCTTCGCCAGCAGCTCACGCCGCTCGGCCGCCGAGAGCTCCGCGCCGGCACCGGGACGATCGCCGCTCACCCGTCGCTCTCCTCCTCCGAGAGCAGGGTCTCGAGCATCTCGTCCACTTCGGTGTCGCTCATCTCGTCGACGCGCTCGGCGTCGCCCTCACGGGGACGGATCGGCTCGTCCGCCTGGGCGGCGCCCGGCGAAGCCGAGCCGGTCCCGAGCGAGACGACAGCCTCGGCGTGCTCCCGCTCGAGGTAGTCCGTCAGCTCGCGGATGGACGGGTTCTCGAACAGCCGGCCGACGTGGATGAACTCGTCGATCTCACCACGGATCCGGTTCATGAAGATGGCCGCCTGGATCGAGTTCCCGCCGAGCTCGAAGAAGTTGTCGTGCACGCCGATGCGGTCGGTCTCGAGAATCTCCTGCCACTGTCCGGCCAGGTAGGTCTCGAGCCGTCCCTCGGGCGGCTCGTAGGACGTCGCCAGGTCGGGGCGCTGCTGCTCGGGCTCGGGCAGGGCGTTGATGTCCACCTTGCCGGTTGGAGTGAGCGGCATCTCCTCGAGAGTGACGAAGAGCGACGGGATCATGTACTCGGGAAGGTTCTCCTGGAGCGAGGCGCGCAGCTCCGAGACCGTTGGCATCGAGTCGTCGGTGCCGACCAGGTAGGCCACCAGACGCTGCTCGCCCGACTCGCTCGCTCGTGGCACCACCACCGCCTGGCGCACCGCGTCGAGCTCCTCGAGGCGGTTCTCGATCTCTCCGGGCTCGATGCGGTAGCCGCGGATCTTGACCTGATGGTCGAGGCGGCCGAGGAACTCGATCGCGCCATCGACGCGGATCCTGCCGCGATCGCCGGTGCGGTAGAGCCGGCCTCCCTCTCCGGGGGAGAAGGGGTCCGGCACGAAGCGTTCCGCCGTCAGGTTCGGCCGACCGAGGTAGCCGCTCGAGATCCCGGCGCCGCCGAGGAAGATCTCGCCGACCACACCCTCGGGGACCGGGTGCCCGGAACCGTCGAGCAGGTAGGCGCGGGCGTAGGGAACCGGTCGCCCGATCGGCACCGTCGGATCGATCGTCTCCGCGTCGAGGTGGGTCGCGATCGCCCAGACCGTCGCTTCGGTCGGGCCGTACTCATTGACCAGCTTGCCGCCGGGGCGCGTTTCGAGGTGGCGGCGAGCGAGCGTCGGGCTGCAGGCTTCGCCGGCCACGGCGACCAGCTCGAGTGACCGTAGCCGCGCGACAGGCGTCTGCTCGAGGAGCACGCCGTAGAGGGTCGGCAGGCAGAGCGTGTGAGTGACTCGGTGCTCCTCGATGAGGTCCGCCAGCAGGCCGATGTCTTGCTCGCTTCCCTCCTCGGGAACGATCAGCGTTCCGCCGCTCGACAGGGTCCAGAAAAGGCCGACGACGGACGAGTCGAAGGCGTACGAAGAGAGCAGCAGGAACCGCCGCGGCGACGACTCGTAGAAGTGCTCGCGGGCGGTCGTCGAATGGAGGAGGTTCGCGTGTGTCACCGCCACCGCCTTTGGCGTTCCGGTCGAGCCGGAGGTGTAGATGACGTAGGCGAGGTCGTCGCCCTCCGGGACGTGGTCCCGGGGGCCCTGCTCGGCGACCTGGTCGAGCCTCACCGCCCGCGTCGCGAGCGCCGCCACGCGCTCGGCCGTCGGCTCGTGGCAGACGGTGAAGCGGACTCCGGCGTCGTCCAGCATGAAGTCCAGCCGATCGTCGGGATGAGCCGGGTCGAGAGGCAGGTAGGCTCCGCCGGCTCGCATCACGCCGAGCAGGGCGACGACCATGTCGACCGAGCGATGGCAGCAGACGGCGACGATCTCGCCGCGCTCGACGCCGAGCGACTGAAGCTCGGCGGCGATGTGGCCGGCTCGCTCCCAGGCCCCGGCGTAGTCAAGGCTGTCGCCACCGCTGATCAGAGCCGTGGCATCCGGGCTCGATCCGGCGCTCCGGGCGATGGTCTCGAGAATGCTGCTCGTCTCCGGCGCCGGTACGTCATCGCCGGCGGCCGCCGCGATCAGGCGCAGACGGTCCTGCCCATCCACCAGCGAGTGCTCTACCAGGGGGCGGTCGGGCAGCGCCAGGGCAGCGTCGAGAAGCGTCGCGAAGCTCGCCGCGACCCGCTCGGCGGCCGTTCGGGAGACAGCCCCCGTGTCGCACCGCAGCTCCAGTGTCAGCGAGTCACCACGATCGAGGCAGGCGAGCTCGAGGCTGTGCGGCTCGATGCGGCCCGCCTGCGACTCGGTGCTCAGCTTGGTGCCGTCACCGAGTCGGATCTCCGCCGCCGTCACGTAGGAGAAGGCGTGCGCCGGCGCCTCCGAGCGTTCGAGCCGCTCGCGACTGAAGTACTCCTGCCACTCGCTGGCCGTGGCACAGGCGGCCGAGACGCGCGCCTCGAGATCCTCCAGACGGTCCTCGGACTCGAGGTCGATGACGATCGGCAGGTACCGCGCGAAGGGACCGATTGCCTCGTCGAGGCCCTCGTACGAGCGGCCGTCGAAGAGTGTCTCGATGGTCACGCTGTCGCCGTCGGCGTAGTAAGCCAGCGACCGGCTCCACACGGCCAGCAGCGCGTCGCGCCGCGAGCCGGCGCCTTCGACCGGTCGCGCGATGAGCGCCTCGCGTGCCGTGTCCGGCAGCTCCACCCGCAGCGATCCGACCTCGGCGCTCTCGTCGCCCTGTGCGGTCTCGATCGACAACTTCCGGGACGTCGCACGCGTCGCCAGGTCGCTCCAGAAGGCGAGGCCTTCCTCGGCGTCCTCGTCCTCGAGAATCTCGTTCAGCCATTCGGCGAGATCGGCATACTGCAGCGGCTCGTCCTGGACCGGAGAGGAGCCGTTGGTCGTGTAGCGGCCGAGCAGCTCCTCGACCAGCAGCCGGAGGCTCTCGGCGTCGGCGCCGACCGCCGCCTGGGACCAGACGATCAGCGTCTGGCCGTTGGGGAGGCGCGCCGCGCGGACGTCCAGCAGATCGCCGTCGGCGACGCCTGCCGGCTGCGCCAGGAGCTCGCGGCGCAGACTCTCGGTGCGTTCCGCGACCGACTCGTCGGACTCGGCGGACCAGTCGAACCAGGTGACCCGCGCTTCGCGGGCCTCGCCCGGTACCTGGAGAGGTACCTCGAGGCCGGGAACGGGGGGAAAGGCGGTCCGCAGAATCTCGTAGCGCTCGACGAGGGCCGCCAGGGCGGTGTCGAGGCGGGCCGGATCGAGGCCGGCCGAGAGTCGGAAGACACCGACCCGGCGAGAGCGCTCGGCCGGCAGTCTGGTGCCGTGCTGGAAGAGTCTTCTTTGCTGCGGTGAGAGTCGAAAGCCTTTCATTTCTCCGCTCCGAATCGGGGTGATTCGTCTGTGTGAACTTCGTTACCCGGAGCATGGCGCTGCGAGCGCCAGTTCTCAATGATCTCGAGGATGGTCCGACCCGGCGAATGTTCGAGCAGGCGCCGGGCGCCGCGACGGGCGCCGCGCGCTCTGAGGCTCGTCTCCTCCGGCCGTGCCATGGCTTCGCGAATGGCCTCCGTCAGCAGGTCGACGCGGCCCGCGGGAACGACCCAGCCGGCCCTGTCGCCGGCGAGGATCTCCGGAACGGCGCCGACGTCGTAGGCGATGACCGGCAGACCTGCGACCTGCGCTTCGGCGACCGAGAGACCGAAAGACTCCTCGTGCGAAGGCAGAACCGCGAGCTGCGCCCACCCGAGCTCGTCAGCGAGCGCGTCGGGGGTGAGCTCTCCAAGTATCTCGACTCTCTCCACGATGCCTGACCGGCGGGCGGCACGAAGAACACCTTCGGTGTCCCCGGAACCGGCCACCCTCAGCCTCCACGCTGTCTCTTCAAGGGCACCCAGGGCCTCGATCAGGTCGAAGATGCCCTTTTTCGGCCTCAGTCGGCCGAAGTAGAACAGCCTCTCGATTCTACCGGAGACGACCCGCTCCGGACGCGAGAAGCGGCCGTCGACGGGCGGATGCACGATCTCGATCCGCCGACGATTGACGCCGAGAATCGAGGCCACGTCATCGGCCGTGTGCGTCGAGTTGGCGAACACGCGATCGGAGCGCCTGGCGGTTCGCGCCACGATCCGGTCGTCCATCTGTCGATGCAGCCATCGCGGGTGCCCGGGACGCCGTTCCCACCAGAGCGAATAGGGGGCGGCCGCGAGAGTGCCGGTGAAGACACCCCGCGCGGCCAGCAGGGAGGTCGACCAGGCGAGCTCGTTCCACCAGCCGAGGGCGGCGTCGACCGGGCGCTCGGCGATCAGGCGCTCGAGCGCCCGGCGCACGCCCAGGCCGTCGAACCACCATCCGACGGCATGCTGACGCAGCGGCACGATCTCGACGCCGGCCTGGACCAGCCGATCGAGGAAAGGACCGCGCCTGGTCTCCGCCGTCGGTGTCGCCCGGGGCCACATCGACATGGCGGTACTCTCGATCGGCATCAGCGTGACCTCGGCCCCGGCGCGTCGGAGGTCGACCGCCAGGCGCCGGCAGTGGACGATCCCCCCACCGGGCACGCCGAGGGCGTGAGGGCAGGTCAGAACGACGTGAGGGGTCATCGGTCGGCGTCTGAACGCCGCCCGCCGCGCCGGCCTCCACGCAATCGGGAGAGTCTGTCGGCCTTCGCCCTGCGACGCTGCTGGCGACTCGCCTCGGCGGCGGTGCGGTCCTTCTCGTCGAGAAGGTGAGCGATCTCGGACAGGGGGGCCTCCGGACGTTGGATCGCCCGATCGACGATCGTCCGGTAGTGGAGCGCGAATCGGGCGATCGTTCGCTCGGTGAACAGGTCCTCGCTGTATTCGAAGTGGCCGCGCAGTCTCTCCCCCTCCTGCCAGACGATCAGGGCGAGGTCGAAGCGGGCCGTCCGGGTCTCGATATCGGCGAACTCGAGCTCCAGGCCGTGGAACTCGAGCTTCGGCATCGGAGCGCTCAGCAGAGTGAACCAGACCTGAAAGAGCGGATTGTGGTTGAGCTGCCGGTCTGGATTGAGCTCGGCCACCAGACGCTCGAAGGGCAGCTCCTGCATTTCGGAGGCCTCGGTGTTGGTGGCCGCGACGCGCGCCAGCAGCTCGCGGAAGGAGGGGTCTCCGGACAGATCGGTGCGCAGCGCCAGCGTGTTGAGCAGGAAGCCGAGGAGCGGCTCGGTGGCGCTGTGGTTGCGATTGGCGATCGGGGTGCCGACGATGATGTCGCGCTGCCCGGAGAGCGACAGGAGCAGGGCCTTGTAGGCCGCCAACAGGACGACGAACGGGGTGACGCTCTCGCGCTGGCCGAGGCGCCGCACGGCGTCGGTGAGGCGATCCCCGAGCTCGATCTCGTGGAGCTTGCCGCGGAAGGTCGCCGTCTCCGGGCGCGGGTGGTCGGTGGGGATCTCGAGCGTCGGTAGCGGTCGGGCGAGCTTGTCGCGCCAGTAGTCGAGATGGGACTCGAGGCGCTCGCCGCTCATGCGACTGCGTTGCCATGAGGCGAAGTCGGCGTACTGGATCGGCAGCGGCGGCAGATCGGCCGAGACTCCCGTCATCTCCGATTCGTAGAAGGCCCCGAGCTCGCGCACGAACACGCCCAGCGACCAGCCGTCGAAGACGATGTGGTGCAGTGTGAAGAGCAGGATGTGCTCTTCGTCGGCCAGCCGGACGAGCCGGAAGCGAGCCAGCGGCAGGCTCTCGAGATCGAAGGGGCGATCGAGGTCGCGGGTGGCGATCTCGGCCACCGCGCCGCGTCGCTGATCCGCGGCAAGCCCGCTCAGATCGTCCCGGCCGAGCACGAGGCGGTATTCGGGAGCGACCTGCTGGTGGGGCCGTCCGTCGAGGGTCGGAAACGAGGTGCGGAGGATCTCGTGCCGGTCCACCACCCGGTTGAGGGCCCTCTCGAGCGCCCCGGGATCCAGCCGGCCCCGTAGCCGGAAGGCCTCGCAGTCGTTGTAGAAGGGATTGCCGGGGACGAGCTGGTCGAGGAACCAGAGGCGCTCCTGCCCGTAGGAGAGTGGCAGCGGAGCGGAGCGGTCGACCGTCGGAATGCCTCCGGCGGCCGCACCGGCGGCTTGCTGGCGCTGCTGGACCAGCTCGGAGAGCAGTCGACGCTTCTCGGGCGTCAGTCGTGGCAGCCGGCGCATTCTGCCAGAGCCCGAGCGCTAGGTGGGAGTTCCGACGGGGTCCTGCGCGGCCGAGTGCGCTTGCGATAGGGAGAGCGGATACGAGCGGATCGGATAGGTGTCGCAGAGCTCGCGCACGGCGGCCCGGACCTCGTCGCGGACCTCCGGGGCGATCTCGTACTCCCGGTCCCCGGTCGCCTCGACCGAGGTGAGGACCCGGTGGACCAGACGGGCGCACCGCGGCATCACCTCCGGACCCATCTGGCGCAGGGCCATGCTGTTGGTGCCGATGCGGACGCCACTGGTCACCATCGGGGGTCGCTGATCGCCGGGAATCCGGTTTTTGTTGACGACGATGTGACAGTCCTCGAGCGCCCGCTCGGCGACCAGGCCGGTGACGCCGGTGGAGCCGACGTCGATCACCACCAGGTGGTTGTCGGTACCGCCGGTGATCACCCGGTAGCCGAGCTCGGTGAAGGTCGCCGCGAGCGCGCGGGCGTCGTCGACGATTCGCTGCATGAGGTCCTTGAAGCCCGGATCGAGCACCCGGTCGAGTGCCCGTGCCTTGGCGGCGATCGAGTTGAGCTTCGGGGCCCCCTGGAAGAACGGGAAGACGCCCTTCTGGGTCATCATCGCCAGCGTCCGCTTGCTTCCCGGAAGCTGCCGGTCATAGTCGCGGCCCATCAGGATGAGCCCGCCGCGAGGGCCGTAGATCTGCTTGTGGGTACAGGTCGTGGTGATGTGCGCGTGGTCGATCGAGCTCGGGTGCAGGCCCGCGATGACCAGGCCGGCGATATGGGTGATGTCGGCCAGCAGAATGGCGTCGACCTCGTCGGCGATGGCGCGGAACCTCTCGAAATCGATCACCCTCGGATAGGCGGTGGTGCCGCAGATGATGAGCCGCGGTCGATGCTCGTGGGCGAGCGCACGCACGCCCTCGTAGTCGATGGCTCCGTCCTCGAGCAGCCCGTAGCCGACGGCGTTGAAGTACTGACCCGAAAGCGACGGCCTGGCACCGTGGGTCAGATGGCCGCCCGAGTCGAGCTCGAGTCCGAGCAGCGTCTCGCCGGGCTTGAGCAGCGCGCACATGACGACCTGGTTGGCGGTCGTCGCGGAGTGCGCCTGGACGTTGGCGTAGCGGGCGCCGAAGGCCTCTTTGGCGCGCTCGATCGCCAGGCTCTCGACCTCGTCGATGACCGCGCATCCGGCGTGGAAGCGGGCGCCCGGATAGCCCTCCGCCGTGACGTTGACGGGAAGCGACGATTCGGCGACCAGCACCGACGGGTCGACGATGCTCGACGCCGCCACCATGGTGAGAACCTCGCACTGGCGCTGGTACTCGCGCTCGAGCAACCCGAAGAGCGCCGGGTCCTCGCGCTCGAGGATGTCGACGCCCGCGGCGGCAAGATCGGCAATAAGATTCTGGCTCATTGTTCAGGGGCTCCGGACCCGGCGATTTCCTCCGCTTGGAGGGCCGATTCCAGCTCTTCTATCGACAGATCGGAGTACTGTAGCACCAGCTCCGCGGCGGCCTCAATGTCGACGCCGACGCCCTCTCCGGCGGTCTTCAGGGTCTCTGCCAGACCCTCGATCGTGAGCGCTCCGAAGAAGTGCCGCAGGGGTACTTCAACCGGAAAAAGCTCGTGGATCCGCGATTGGACCTGGGTCGCCAGCAGCGAGTGGCCGCCGAGCTCGAGGAAGCCGTCCTTGACGCCGATCTGGTCGAGGCCCAGGGTCTCCTGCCAGATCGAAGTGAGCAGCTCCTCGAGGGGTGTGCGAGCTTCGACGAGCGGCGCGTCGAGCTCCGGTCGCGTCTGCTCCGGCTCCGGCAGCCGCTTGCGGTCGACCTTGCCGTTCGGCGACAGCGGCAGCCGCTCGAGCAACACCGTGGTCGCCGGGACCATGTAGTCGGGCAGTCGCTGCCGGAGGAAGTCGCGCAGCTCGCTGGGCAGGCGCAGGTTGAGGCGTCCCTGGAGCGGCTGGTTCCCGTAGCTCGACCAGGGCTTGGGTGTGACCTCGCCACCCGGTAGGGCCGGAGGCACCCGGGAGCTCCCGGGGCGACGCAGAACGACGTCGAAGTGGCCCGGCGCCTCGGGCGAGTCTCCGAGGAAGGCCTCGTAGCCTGTCGCCTCGGCAAGCTTCCAGATCTCCTGCGGATCGATGGCTCCGGGTGTCGGTGACGCCTGGATGTGGGAACGGATCTCACCGGCGGTCTCCGGTCCGTCGGCCCTATCGAGCATCGCTTCGGCCTGGCAGTCGTCGGCCAGTCGGGCGTTGGGCACCTGCCGGATATCGACGCGTTCGCGGTCCTCGGCCAGCAGGCGCTCGAGCGCCGCGAGATCCATCTCGTCCTCCCGCCAGTCGAGCGGCTCGGCTTCGCCGGTCCCGTCGCTCTCCTCCGCCGCCTCGATCGCCGCGATGACGTCGTAGCGGAAGCGGGTGAGCTCGTTGTGGTGCACGCCCTTCTTGATCTGTACGGTGACGGACGACACCCGCGGAATGCGCGCCGGCAGGGCACTGAAGAGCTCCGGGTCGAGGAGAAGCTGCTCTTCCTGCCCCAGCGACTGGGTGATGCGCTCCGGCAGGTCGGCGCGGGGCACCGCCGACGGGGCCTGGAAGAGCTGGATCGAGGTGTGGAGCGTGTGACCCAGCCTGCCGTTGCGATTGTCGCCGACGAACAGGAAGCCGCCGGGGTGGATCATCTCGACGGCGCCCTCGAGCACCGCGAGCAGGTAGGAAACGCTGGGGAAGAGCTGGGTGATCGAATTGAGGATGACCAGGTCGAAGGATCGCGGCTCGATGCCGGAGAGATCGTCGGCCATCTGGTGACGCAGCTCGACGATTCCCTCGAGTCCGAGCGCGGGAAGCTGGCGGCGGATGGTCTCGAGTCCGACGGCCGACAGGTCGAGTCCGACGTAGCGTTCGCAGTCCGGGGCCACCCGGAACAGCATCAGACCGGTGCCGCAGCCGATCTCGAGGACCCGCTTCGCTCCCAGCTCGCGAATGCGATCGGTGGTCGAGTCGACCCACTCGCGCATCTCCTCGTCGGGAATCGGCAGGCCGGTGTAGCTCGAGTTCCAGCCGATGATGTTGAAGGTCGGGTCGGCCTGTTCGGCTTCCTGCCCGTAGGTCTCGTCGTAGACCGCCTGCCACTCTCCGACCTGTTCGCGGTCCCAGTCGGGACCGTCATCGTCGGTGTCGTCGGCCACCTCCGGCACCACGTACCCGACCAGCCGCTTGTCGGTGCCGCGGTCTCCTTTGGCGACCACCACGGCCTCGCGAACCGCCGGGTGCTCCTTGAGCGCCGCCTCGATCTCACCCAGCTCGATGCGATGGCCGCGGATCTTGATCTGGTTGTCGATACGCCCGAGAAGCTCGAGATTGCCGTCGGGCAACCACCGAGCGAGGTCTCCGGTGCGGTACATGCGGTCGCCGGGACGGCCGGAGAAGGGGTTCGGCAGGAACTTCTCGGCCGTCAGCTCGGGCCGCTCGAGATAGCCCCAGGCGACCCCGACGCCTCCCAGGTAGAGCTCTCCGGGGACACCGACCGGCTGCGGCCGGTAGAGCGGATCGAGCACGTAGGCCAGCTGGTTGGCCATCGGGCGTCCGTAGGGAATGCTGGTCCAGCTCGGGTCGGTCTCGACGACGTCGTAGATCGTCGAGTCCATCGAGGCCTCCGTCGCTCCGCCCAGGCTGATCACCTCGAGCTCGCCGGCGAGCGCGCGCAGACGATCGGGAAGGCTCACCGGGATCCAGTCGCCTCCGAGCAGGCAGAGTCGCAGCGAGGCCGGGTGCAGCTCGGGGCGCTCGCCGACGTTCTCGACCAGCATCTCGAGCATCGCCGGCGCCGAGTGCCAGATGGTGACCTCGTGGCGCCGGATCAGATGAGCCCAGTGCGAGGGCTCCCGCTCCAGTCGTGCCGATGGCATGACGATGGTCGCGCTCGCCGCCAGGATCCCGAAGACGTCGTAGGCCGTCATGTCGAACGACAGAGACGACAGCGAGATGAGCCTGTCGCCGGCACCGACACCGAAGCGCCGGTTGAAGTCGCCGAAGTTGTTCACCCGGCCGCGATGGTCGAGCACGACACCCTTCGGATTGCCGGTCGAGCCCGAGGTGTAGATCACATAGGCGAGATCGGACGCGGTGGCGCCGCTGTCGACGCGCTCGGCGCTGCGGGCCGCGATCTGCTCCCAGTCGGCATCGAGTCGAACCCGATGCGCGGCACTGGCCGGAAGCCGGTCGCTCAGCCGCTCGAAGGTCAACACGACCCCGAGGTCGGCGTCCTCGAGCATCCAGGCCAGGCGATCGGCCGGGTAGGCGGGATCGAGCGGCAGGTAGGCGCCGCCCGCCTTGGCGATCGCCATCAGCCCCACGACCATCTCGAGCGAACGCTCGACACAGATCCCCACCAGCTCGCCCGGCCCGACGCCGAGGCCTCGCAGGTGGGCCGCCAGGCGATTGCTGCGCTCCTCGAGCTGCGCGAAGGTCATCGACTCGTCCTCGCAGATGGCCGCGACGGCGTCGGGGTGGTCGTCGACCCGCTGCTCGAACTGGTGGTGGAGGCAGACGTCGTCTGGGAAATCGGTACCGGTCGCGTTCCAAGCGCCTGTGATCGTGCGCAACTCGTCATCGACGATCAGGGGCAGATCCAGGACACCGCCGCCCGGGCCCTCGGAAGGCCCCGGGTCCTCGGAAAGCCCCGGGCCCTCGGAAAGCCCCGGGCTCCGGGAAAGCCAGGCGAGTGCCGCCGCGAGGTGCCCGGCCAGCTGTCGCGCCGCCGGCTCGGGGATCAGTCGGGCGTTGTAGTCGAGCTCGAGACTCGCCTTCCCGCCGTCGGCGGTAGACCTCACCGCCAGGTCCGGCGGTAGCGCTGTGTCCGCGGTCTCCGGCAGGTCGCCGACCACGACCTGGACGAGCG
This sequence comes from Candidatus Multivoradales bacterium, assembly GCA_965223875.1. Taxonomy (GTDB): domain Bacteria; phylum Acidobacteriota; class Thermoanaerobaculia; order Multivoradales; family JAHEKO01; genus CBDCXS01. The sequence continues at coordinate 4,166,797 of OZ245024.1, forward strand.
GGTGGTGGCTGGTGCCGCGCTCGATCTCGAGCGCGTCGAGAATCCCGGCGAAGTCGACGTCCAGGTGGGGGCGCAGCGCGTCGAGGCCTTCGCTCACCCGGCGGGTGATCTCATCGGCGGGCGGATTGCCCGAAAGGTCGAGGCGCAGCGGTATCAGATCCGCCGTCCCTCCACCGTCGAGGGTCGAGCGATCGACCCCGAGCAGGACATCGGTCTGGCCGCAGTAGCGGCGCACCAGAATGGCGAGTGCCGCCAGCAGGCTCTCGGTCTCGGCGGGCTCGGCTCCGGTGAGTGGGGCCGTGGTGCGGCCGAGTGCGTAGTCCTGGTTCTGCCGTCTGGCGCCCGCGACCGGCAGGTCGAGTACCGGAGGCACGCCCTCCAGACGAGTTCTCCAGAAGGAGATCGAATCGTCGTGCTGCATGTCGGCTCCTCAGGACGTCGCCGCTCGCGGCGGCGCGGCCTCGGCCCCGGTATAGGGCTCGGTCATCATGACGACGACTTCACGATCGCCCGTGTAGGGCTGTCGAGCATGGGCCACCGACATGTTGTCGAGGATCATCACGTCGCCCGTCTCCCAGGGGAACATGACGGTCTCGTCGCGGTAGGCGGCCTGAATCGCGGCGATGTCCTCTTCGTCGATGGGCGAGCCGTCGCCGTAGTAGGTGTTGTAGGGAAGACCGTCCTCTCCGAAGTCGTCGAGCAGCGCCTGGCGGAGGTCGGCATCGAGCGCGGTGATGTGGAAGAAGGCGGCGTGGTTGAACCAGACCGAGTCTCCGTTCCCGGGATGGCGACGGATGGCGGGGCGCACCTGGCGGGTGCGCAGTCTGTCCCCGTCCTTCCACTCGAGATCGATGTCGTTCTGCCGGCAGTACGCCTCGACCTCGGCGCGGTCCTCGGTCTGGAAGACCTCCTGCCACGACAGGCCGAAGCCATCGTTGTAGTTGCGCACCAGGGCCATGCCCTTCTCGCTGAAGCGCCGCCGCAGGTCCTCGGGCAGCCGGTCATGGACCCGTCGCACGTCGGCGATCGGGGTCTCTCCACCGGTCGTCGCCGCGACACGGCAGCAGAAGAAGAGCTTCATCGCCCAGGTGATCCAGTAGGTCCCCTCGTTGTGGGGCCTTATGGTCTGGTCGGCGGGGTAGACGGTAGAGGTGTAGACCTTGCTGCCCCGGGTCTCGCGCGGCGTCGAACGGTCCTTGTAGTCGAGTGCCGGGCCGTCCGAGGTGAGCTCCACGAACCGTTCGAAGTCCTCGACGTCGGTGACGCCGAAGCCGCGGAACAGGACGGCTCCGTGTCGATCCACCAGCTCACGGGCGGCCGCCGGATCGTCCTCCACCCAGCGGTTGAGGTTGACGCCGTCGACGGCGGGACGGACCACCATCGGAATGGTGCGATCGGGAAACATCGGCTCGACACGTACCAGCGACGTCGGGGAGCTGTCGACCTGTCGGCGCCGGATGTTGGGCAGCTTCTTCATGGATTGGCCTCGGCTGTCGTCGGGGGCAAGGGGTCGGGGCGGCCGGTAGCGGCCTGTCGGCTCGGGGGGCTTTGGAACTGAACTCGCGATCAGTCGCCGTCGGCCATGCGGCGGATGGTCTCGGATGACCGTCTCGCCTGACCGAACAGACTGTCGATGGGGCGAGCCAGGGGCCCCCGGATGAGCTTCCGTCCGAACGCCGCCAGGCTATCGGACATCTTCATGCGCAACGGCTCGCGCCTCGGTTCTGGACTGCTGCAAGCATATCCGAACGGTTGCATTCGTTCGCCGGACAGGTACTCGATGACCTTCAGCTCGTAGCCCGAGAGATCGGCGCGCCATGTGTCGGCGCGTCCGGCGCGAAAGAAGCCCTTCGGCGCCTTCAGCTTGGAGCGCATGCTGTCGATCGAGCTCGCCTCCACGGCGTTCTCGCACAGGACGCGATCGGCTTCCAGCCCGAGCCAGTCGTAGATCTTGGCGAGCTCGTTGACCCCGTCCCTGAGCAGGTCCTCGTACCTGACCGTCAGGTAGTGGGGATGGTGTTCGAGCAGCCGCAGGTGGGCATCGATGCAGGGGTTCCAGTAGCTGCGGCAGAACGCCACCGGATGGGTCGACAGGTCGCCCGGGTAGGCCCACTGCTTGGCAGCGGCCTTCATCGACGAGAAGACGGCCCGGGGATCGCGCACGATGTGCAGGAAGTGGGCCTCCGGCAGGACCGACCGGACGAGGTCGGAGAAGAGGAGGTTCTCGGGGGTCTTCTCGATAACCCACTCGGCCTCCGGATTGGCCCGGGCAACGCCGTCGAGCAGTGTCGTCGCGAGCGGTCGGGTGGCGGCGTGGAGCTCCTCTAAAGAGACCACGTCGAGCAGGGTGGCCTGGCCCCCGTCGTCGGAGGCCTTGGCGCCGCTCGCCCCGACGATGCGGTTGCCGAAGCTGGTGGGCCGGCTCAGACCCGCGAGGTTCTTGTGCAGCCCCTCGAAGAAACCGGTGTGCAACGCAGACACCGTCGCCGGGTGCTGCGCCATCAGCCAGGCAGCCCAGGTGGTGCCGCTTCGCGGGCAGCCGACGACGAAGAGGTACTTCATGAGAGGCGAACCCCAATCATCAGGTCGATGCTAGTACACTTCACGGCGTTCGCACGGGTACATTCAGAGTACGTGAACGAAGATCGGTCCGTCAGCGCTATCGGGCTCGTTTCGTCATGCAATACGAACACAGCTCGGCCGGCTCGCCTACGATAGCGATCACCTACCCCTTCGCTCTCGGCACCCGATCGGGCGGCTCGGTGTCGGTGTTCGAGACGGCTCGTGAGCTGGCGCGCCTTGGTGCCCAGGTGGCGGTGCTGCCCGTGTCGACGGCCAAGTGGACGTCCTTTCCGCGCACCGGGGTCGGTGGAGAGCTTCTCGGCGAGGAGCGGCAGGAGGCTCTCGAGGCCGAAGGGGTCGAGGTGGTCCGGGTGGCGCCCCATCCACTCACCCAGTGGTGGGACGGGCGTCGGGTGGCGAAGGCGCTGGCCCGCCTGGCCCGCCGTCGGCCGATCGACGCGATCCTCGGGTTCCACCACGAATCGTCGCATCTGCCCGACCTGGCGGCGAGGCTCGGGGCGCGCTTCGGAATGATCGCCATCTGGCAGTCGTACCGAATCGCGCTTGGCGATGCCCCCGCCAGTCAGGGGATGGCTCGGGGACTGGTCGAGCGTCTCAACCGCCGGGTTCTGGTCGAGCCCCTCCGGCGTGCCGAGGCGGTCTTCGCCAACTCGGAGTTCACCCGCTCCGAGCTGATCGACGTCGTCGGCGTCGACGCCGGGCGGATCCGGATCGCCTATCAGGGACTCGACCCCCGGTTCGCGACTCTGCGCCGCGAACGCCCGGAGCGGATCGAGCGCCTGCTCTTCTTCGGGCGCCTGGTCGAGGGCAAGGGCGTTACCGATGCCCTCGAGGCGCTGGCGGGACTCGCCGCCGAGGGTCGGCGGTCGTGGAGGTTCCGCATGATGGGGGACGGCGATGCGGCGGAGGTCCTCGCCCTGGCCCGCGGGCATGGCATCGAGTCCAATGTCGAAGTCCTTCCTTTCCAGGGCTTCGAGGCCCTGTCGCGGGAGCTCGAGGCGGCACACCTCGCTCTCATGCCGTCGCACTCGGAGTCCTTCGGGTTGTCGATCGCCGAGGCTCAGGCGGCCGGCCTGCCCGTTGTCGCCTATCGATGCGGTTCGGTTCCCGAGATCGTCGACGACGGCGTCTCCGGTTGGCTCGCGCCGTTCCGCGAAGTCGACGGCCTGCGGCGGTCTCTGGCCGCGTCGATGGCCGATCCGCGGGCCGCCTTCCAGGCCGGGCTCGCGGGCCGCAAGCGGATCGCCGACCGCTTCTCCTGGGCGATGACCGCCGAGCGCATTCTGCGAGGGTTGCGGAGCCTCGACTGAGCGGGGCACAATCGAGGTCTCGAGGAGGCCGATCCGGTGAGCGAAGAGACACCCGACCTGCAGTACTCGGTGGTGATCAACCACGAGGAGCAGTACTCCATCTGGCCCGACGACGGCCGCAAGCTGCCCCCCGGCTGGAGGGCCGTCGGCAAGTCCGGAACCCGCGAGGAGTGCCTGGCCCATATCGGTGAGGTCTGGACCGACATGAGGCCGGCAGCCGTCCGAGAGCGGCTGGGTGGCGCGCCCGAATAGGACCATCTGTGCGGACTCAGGTCGCCGGGTGGACCAGATCGTGGGTCGGCAGGTGCCAGGCGCTGACACCACTCGGTGACCAGGGCGTGGCCAGGGCGCCGGCGAAGCCGTCGGCCGGACGGAGCTCGGTCAGGCTCCATTCGCGGGCGCGATCCGGGTCACCGTCGATCGACAGGATCTCGACCGGCTCGCCGGGCACGAGGGAGACGTCGAAGCGGTCGAGAGAGAGGAAGAGTCCCTCCCCGAGCGCCTTGATGAATGCCTCCTTGCGGGTCCAGCAGTTGAAGAAGGCCTCGGCGCGACGCTCGACGGCGACGCCGGCATAGGCCTCGGCCTCGTGCCGGGAAAAGAAGCGGCGGGCGATGTCGTCGGCATCGGGGAGGTGGCGCACACGCTCGATGTCGACACCCAGAGCTCCGGTCGAGGAGACCGCGATCACCGAGCGTTCGTGCGAGTGGGAGACGTTGAAGTGGAGCACCGGGTCGTCGGCCAGTGAGGGCTTCCCCTTGGGACCGTACTCGAAGAGGATCTCTCCCGGCCGGCGGTCGAGATACCGGGCCAGCACGACTCTCAGCATCCCCTGGCTGACGATGAACCGACGCCGGTGCCGGTCGAAATGGAAGCGGGCGGCCCGTTGCCTCTCGTCGTCGGCGAGAAAGCCGCCGAGGCGCTCGATCTCGGCCGGTGCCGCCAGCAGATCGACGGTCCACAGGTGGACGTCTCCGTCGGCAAGGGGCGGCGCCGGCTCGACGGCCGTGGCGGCGGCATCGAAGGCGGCGAACTCGATGGGATCACTCATCGGGAGAGACGGGAATCCGGGTCGAGGGAATCCCGGTCGAGGCCTTCCCGGTCTGGGGCTTCCAGGTGTCGGGAATCCGGTAGCCGGGACGCCAGACGGCGGGCGACCTCGCCCGCCAGCCGCTCCCCCTGGAGAAGACCGAAGTGGTCCCCCGGCAGGTTGAGCAGCTCGAAGTCGCCGCGACTGACCCTCGCCCATGCCTCGAGCTCGCTCGTCGGGACGGCGGCATCCTCGACGCCGCCGAACGCCACCACCGGACAGCGCAGGGGCTCGCGTTCGGAGAACCGGTAGGTGTCGTGCATCTCGAAGTCCGCACGCACCATCGGCAGCAGGAGCTCCATCAGCTCGTCGTTGCCGAGGATCTCCTTCGGGGTGCCGGCGAGCTCCTCGAGGCGGGCCTTGAGCTCATCGTCGGGAAGCTGGTACATCAGCGGGCAGAGTCTGGGCAGGTGCGGTGCGGCGCGGGCGGCGACCAGGAGAACCTCCGGCTCGACACCGAGCTCGCGGCGTAGTCGATGGGCCCATTCGAAGGCCAACGTGGCTCCCATGCTGTATCCGAACAGCGCGAAGGGTCGATCGACGAAGGGTCGGAGCGCTTCGTCGAGCGCTTCGATCAGCGCCTCCGTTCGCCGAAAGGGAGCCTCGCGCACGCGGTTCTCCCGTCCCGGCGGCTGTACCGGGCAGACCTCGACACCCTCCGGCATCGCCGACTGCCAGAGCCGGTAGGCGCTGGCGCCGCCGCCGGCGAAGGGAAAGCAGAAGAGCCGCAGTCGCGCTCGGGGCAGGTCGCGGCGAAACGAGATCCAGCGCGAGGCCGCGTCGAGGGTGGTACCGGACGCCATCACGATGGGCGGCGGGTCAGAGGGCTCCTGTCGTCGCGCAGGCGCTCGTCCCAGCGCCCGAAGAGATCGACGAACTTCCTCGCCCCCAGGGTCAAGAAGGCCTCCGCGATGCCTTCCGGCTCGGCTCTGCGCGAGTCGATGTGGAGCAGGTAGTGGAGCGCCCCACGATGCCGGAAGAGCTGGGCGAAATCGGTGTAGGCCATCGGCGTCTCGTAGAGCTCCATCGCCGCGACCTTGTGGCCGAGCTGCCCGGTGATGTCGACGACCCGGTTCGGCGCCGGCAGGTTGTCCCAGACCTCGTATCCCCAGACGGTGGTCTCACCGGTTTCGCCGGCATCGAGCCTCGCCGCGAGCGCGCCGGCCAGAGCGGCGTTGGTGGCGTAGTGGTCGAAGTGGTGCTCGAAGAGCGATGTGACGAAGACGACGTCGGGTCGCCGTTCGCTGAGGAGCGATTCGAGGTCCGCCTGTGCGGCGACCGGATCGAGGCGCGTGTCGGGATGGTCCCAGAACACCGGCTCGAAGCCGTAGAGGGACGCGACCGCCCGGGCCTCGCGCCGTCGCGTGCGGATCAGGCTGTCGCGATCCCCGTCCCGCCCGCCACCGTCGGTAACGTAGACGACCGTGATCTCGGAGCCCGCGTCGATGTGGTGGGCGAGCGCCCCACCGGGCCCGATGATCTCGTCGTCGGGATGGGGCGCCAGCACCAGGACCCGCTGGCGCGGTAGCTCGCGGAGGATCTCGACGCCGGTGGCGGAGAAGGCGGGCGCGCCGCCGAGGTGCCCGAGCACCGAGCGCCAGGCGGCGCCCGGACCGCCGGAGAGCAGCCGGGCGAGTCGACGCCCCAGAGATCCGGTGGAGCTCGCCATGCGGCTACCCCTGGGGCCGCTTCGCCAGGACGACCACGTCGTTGGCGAAGTACCCGAGTGGCAGGACGCGGGAGGCGCCGGTGAAGAACCGGTGCAGGGCCAGCTCACCGCCGGTGCCGAGCATCGGGCCGATCAGCGCGTAGTTGACGTAACCGTGAGGTTTGGTGGCGCGGTGCTCGAAGCCGGCCTCCGTCACCAGGCGACGCAGTCGGCCGGGCGAGTAGTTGTGGGTCGAGATGGCGAGCAGCCGGTCGAGCTCGTCCGGTCCGGCGCCGCGCTTCCGGGCCATGCGCCGGCGCAGACCGGTGACGTGATCCCAGAGTCCGAACAGGTTGCCCAAACGGCGCTTGTTGGGTCCCGAGACGATCAGTCGACCACCCGGCGCGAGCAACGCCAGCAGCTCCCGCAGAGAGGCGATCTCGTCCTCCTGATACTGAAGGAAGCCGAGAGCGTAGATGGCGCCGAAGCTGCCCGGCTCGAGGCCCATCTCGAGCACGTTGCCGCAGGCCAGCTCGACTTTGTCTTCGAGACCGCGGCGTGCCACGTCCGCTGAGCAGAGCTCGAGCATCTGCGGGGCGATGTCGACGGCGAGCACATTGTGCCCCCGTTCGGCCAGTGCGACGGTCAGGGGGCCCGCCCCGCAGCCGGCGTCGAGCACCCTCGCCGAGGGGTCGACGTCGGCGGTGAGCTCGACCGCCAGACGGAGTCTCTCACCGAGAACGGCGTCGTTGGCTCCGCGGACCTCGGTTTCGGGAGACTCGTCGCGGTCCTTGTAGGCGCGCGACCAGTCCTCGGCGTGGGCGTCGAAGTAGCTCCTCACCCGGTCGTCGTGAGTGTCGTTCTGCATCATCGAGATCTCCTCAGTCGAGTCCCAATCCTCCCACCGTTGGCCCGCCACCGGAACCGCCCTCGATGTTGTCGCGATCGACCGGTCCCGCGGTATCGGCAACCAGTAGGCGACGGAGCGTCCACCAGCTCGCCAGCGCGTAGACTGTCTCGCCGACCAGGGTCCCCAGAGCCGCTCCGGCCATCCCGATCAGCGGGATCAACGCCAGCTTCGAGCCCACATGAGCCACCGTGCCGAAGGCGACGTTGCGCAGGTCGCTGCGGTTCTTCCCCAGACCGAGGACCGCCGGTCGGTAGTGCGAGCCGACCAGAGTCGCCAAGGTGGCGATGATCAGCAGCCGCATCGACATGGTTCCGGAGAGGAACTTGGTACCGAAGATGGTAGCCAGGATCCACGGGCTCAGAACCATGGCGAGGGTGGCGGCCGGAAGCGCCAGGGCGAGCATTTTCCACAGCAGTGAGACTACCTCGTCGGAGAGCCGGCGAACCGAGTCCCGCCCGTGCAGCGTCAGGTGGGGCAGCACCACCGTCATGTAGAGACTGACCACCGACACACCCAGAACCCGCATCCGGTAGGCCGCTCCGTAGGCGCCGACGTCCTGCATCGACACCAGGATGCCGAGCAGAATGAGATCGGAGCTCAGCGACAGGACCCGCAGCATCTGCGCGCCGGCGATAGGCGCCGACTCGGCGACGAAACGACGGCACACTGCGAAGTCGAACGGACGCTCCAGCGGCGCCACGTTACGGTACATCCAGACGATGAGGCCGATGTTGACCACCAGCTCGCTGAGCACCAGGGCCACCGGGATCGCGTGCTTGCCAAACCCGAGGTGGAGCGCCAGGAAGACCTGCCCGGTGAAAAGGAGCTGCGAGATGATGTTCGAGACTCCGATGACGTCGGTGCGCTGCTCGGCCTGGGCGACCCAGGTCACCGAGATCGCCGCCGTGAAGAGGGTGGCGCCGTAGAGGATGATGAGCAGTGCCACCGGCCGGAAGGGCGGCAGCAGAGAGATGAGCGCCAGCCCGATGAAGGCCATCGATCCCAACGCCAGACGGATCACGATGATGGTCGAGGTGATGCGACCCTTCGCATCGGGTTGGTGGATCAGGGCTCGGACGCCGTAGATCCCGAGCCCGAAGATGGTGATCGTCAGGCCATAGCCGGCGACGGCCTTGGCGTAGTTCACCTCGCCGAACATCTCGACGCCGAGGCCGCGAGCCATCACCACCACGGCGGCGAAGCCGATGGCGCGTGCACCGATCGACAGGGCCACCAGCCGCGAATAGCGCCAGAACAGGACGCGCTGGGGCAGCGGGGCTCCAGGTGCGTTGGAGGGGTCTTCGGGCATCACCCTGCGCCTGCGAGAGATTCGGCGCAGTGTACCCCACGGTCCGGTGCTCCGGCTGTGGCGCCGGACGGTGCTCCCGGGACCGGTCGCCAGGGTGCCGGGAACGCCACCTCCTGTGATACGAATGGGCCGCCCCATGACGAGCGAGCTGGAAGGAAAGAGGGTCCTGGTGACGGGAGCCACCGGTTTCATCGGTGGCCGCCTGGTCGAGCGCCTCGCGCGCCAGGGCGGCGTCGAGATCCGCGTTCTGGTGAGGAACCTCTCGCGTCTGGCGCGATTGGGCCGCTTCGACCTCGAGGTGGCGCGGGGTGATGTCACCGATGAATCTTCGGTTCGATCCGCGGCCGAAGGGTGCGACGTCATCGTCAACTGCGCCTACGGGAGCGACGGTAATGACAAGCATCAGACCAGTGTCAACGTCGACGGCGTGTGCCACATCGTCGACGCGGCGGTCGCCGGCGGTGCCTCGCGCGTCGTCCACCTGAGCACCGTCTCGGTCTACGGGGTGGTCCCCGAGGGGGAGATCGACGAGTCGACGCCACGGCGGCCGGCGAGCGATCTCTACTCGAAGACCAAGGCTGAAGGCGAAGAGGTGGCGCTCGCCGCGGCCCGCGAGGGAGCCCCGGTCACGGTGGTCCAGCCGACCATCGTCTATGGGCCGTTCGCCCCGGCGTGGACGGTCAACGCGATCGGCTCCCTGACCACCCACCGGGTCATGCTGGTCGACGGCGGGCAGGGCATCTGCAACGCGGTCTACATCGACGATCTGATCGACGCGATGCTGGCGGCCGCCGTCCGTCCCGAGGCCGTCGGGGAGGCGTTCCTCGTCTCCGGCGACGATCCGGTGACCTGGAAGGCGTTCTACGGCCGCTACGAGGCGATGCTCGGATTCTCGAGCACGATCGAGGTCGACGAGTCCGAGGTCTCTAAGTATCGGCAGCCGACGCGGAGCCTGGTGAGCGAGTCGCTGGCGGCGCTGGGTGAGGACTTCGACCTGCGGCGGCGCATTCTCGACTCCCGGGAGCCGGCGGCCGTGCTGCGATTGGCTCGCAAGGTGGTGCCGGAGCACGTCGAGCAGGCGGTCGTGGAGCGGGTCTTCAGCTCAGGAGCCGCGCCGAGCGGGCCGAGCGCGCCGCCCGAGAAGCCGGTCCTGATGCTCGGGCGCGAGACGCGCCAGCTCTTCGCGGCGAAATCGGTGGCGAGCATCGACAAGGCCCGGCGGCTTCTCGGCTACGCGCCGCGCCGTAGCTTCGACGAGGGGATGCGGCTGACCGAGGCATGGGTGCGCTGGGCGAACCTCGTCCCGGCGGGCGGCTAGCCGGAACACCCAGCGAGCCAATGTCGGCGCACGTCGAGATCTCCTCGAAGCTGGTTCTGATCAACTCGATCAGCGCCGTGGTCCAGCGGCTGCTGAGCGTCTCGGTCCTGGTTTGGCTGCAGCAGTACCTGGTGCGCCGGATCGGCGCCGAGGAGTACGGCATCTACCAGGTGGTGCTGGCCCTTCTGGTCTTCGTGCCGCTGGTCGCCGCGGTCTTCGGCAGTGGCCTGGCGCGCTTCGTCACCGAGGCCTACGCCCAGGGCGACTTCGAGCGGGTGACGCAGATCGCCTCGACGAGCTCGATCGCCTGCACCGTCGGCGGGGCCTCGATCCTTCTCATCGGTCTGACGCTGGTGTGGCAGATCGAGCGCGTCCTCACGATCTCGCCCGGGCTGGTGTCGGACGCGAGCTGGATGCTCGGTCTACTGACGGTGCTGGCCGCGCTGCGCATGGTCGCGATGCCGTTCACGGTCGGCCTGCTGGTGCGCCAGAAGTTCGTCTGGATCCATCTGATCGCGCTGTTGACCGAGCTGATCCGGGTTGCGTTCCTGTTCATCCTGCTCTTCGGCGTCAGCACGAGGGCGCTATGGGTGGTCGTGGCGACCGTTCCAGCGACGCTCTTCGAGCTCCTCGTTTCGATCTGGTTGTCGCACCGCTACGTGCCCGCTCTTCGCTTCTCGCGCGACGCGATCGCCAAGAGGTTACTGCAGCCGATCCTCGCTTTCGGTGGCTGGACCTTGCTCGGTCGTATGGGCGCCGCGGCGAGAGAAGCCGCCGGGCCGCTGCTGCTCAATCGCTTCTCGACGCCGGTCGCCGTCAGCTCCTACAGCCTCGGTGCAATGGTCGAGACCCGGCTTTTTCCCAACATCATCCATCCGATGATCACCACGCTGCCGATCCTGACTGCGATGCACGCGACCGGTCAGCTCCACCGACTGAAGCTCAGCTACTACCGGCTGACGCGCTACCTCGCCTGGATCTTCCTCGGTGTCTGCGCACCGCTGATGGCCTTCCACCAGGAGTTGTGGCAGCTCTATCTGGGGGCCACCTATCCCGAGTACGCCGCCGCGGCGACGGTGATGCTGGCTCTACTTCTCAAAGTCGCCCTGGTCTTCCCCCAGCCGGTGGTCGCCCAGATAGCGGCCGCCAGGGACCGGACGAAGCCGATGGCGGTGCGGGTCCTGGCGATGGAGACGGCCACGGTCCTGGCGATGGCCTACGTGGTCATCGTTCGCGATATGGGGGCGATCGGACCGGCACTGGCCTCGCTTGCGGTCGCCGTCGTCGGAGCACCGCTGCTTCATTGGACTCTCGGCCTCCAGCTCACCGGCGGGCGGTTCGACGAGTGGTGGAAGGCGACGCTCCTGCCCGGGGTCGTCCCGGCGGTCGTCGCGCTTCCGGTCTGGCTGGGGTTGCGCTGGTGGCTCGAGCCGACGTCTTGGCTCGGGCTCCTGCTCGTCGCCGCGGCCGGGCTGGCGGTCTACGCGGCCGCGCTCGTTCTCTTCTGCCTGCAGGAAGACGACCGAGCCGACTTCAACCGGGTTCTGCGGATCCTCGGCTCGCTGATCGGCCAGGGCCCGGCGAAACCCTGACGCGGGCCGGGCTCGGGCCGCTAGTCCGCTGCGCCCGAGCTCTGCTGGCGCAGAGCCTCCAGCGCCTGCCGGGCTCGCTCGTCGCGAGGGCTCAGCTCGAGGACCTTTTCGAAGGCTTCCGTGGCTCCCACCCAGTCCTCGAGGACGAGGCGAAGGCGACCCAGCTCGCGCCAGACCTCGGTCGGGGATGTGCTCGCTCTCAGCGCCTCTTCGAGCGGCGCCTGGGCTTGGGTATGACGTCCCAGCTCCCGCTCGGCCGAGGCCAGGAGGACCAGGCCGGAGCTTCCGCGGCGCAACGCGACTGCGCGCTCGAGTGCATCCCGTGCCTCGGAGAAGCGGCGCTGCTGCCTGAGCACGCCGCCGTACTCGATCCAGCCGGCGTTGTTGTCCGGGTCGGCCGTGACGACGAAATGGAAGAGCTCCTCGGCCGTGTCGAGCCGCTGCATCCGCTGAGCGAGTCGGGCCAGCTGATAGGCCTCGGCGATCTCGACCCTGTCCTTGGGGTCCACGCCTTCGAGTGGATCGTCGAGGTCGGTCTCGTCGTGCGAGGCGGAGTGTATCCGAGGGCTTCCAGCTTCGCCATCTCCTCGGCCCCGAGATCGTCGGTGGCGCTCGAGGCTTCGAGATCGGCCGGCATCTCGGCGAGAGTGCGGGCGAGAACCTGTCTCATGCCCTCGAGTCGGGGCCCTTGGCTCGAGGCACGGCTCGCCAAGCTCGAGCAGCTGGTGCTCGAAGCGGGCGACTGATCCGCGACTCTCGCAGTTCTGTAGTCTCTCGTGGGCTCCCGGCCGGAGACGGTCGGGAGCCCACGTTCTTTTCAAGGGGAAGCTGGCCTCCCCATTTGTCATCTCGAGAGGAGGCCCGCGTATGCGGCGACCCCCCTCTTGTCATCTCGAGCGAAGGCTCGCGGAGCGAGCCGTAGTCGAGAGATCCCGCGGCAGCCTTCGGGCTGCCATCGCTCTTCCTGCGCGATCTGGACTTCGGAGGAGGGGTCTCTCCACTGCGCTCCCCGCGGTCGCTCCGGTCGAGACGACAACCGGGGTGAGGCTAGTGGTTCCAGTGCGGCGTCAGCCGCGTCGTGATCGGCCGTACCAGGGCGATCAGCAGCGCCCGGGCCCAGCCCCAGAATCCGCGCGGCGCCTTCGACCAGTAGGGGTGGAAGACGCGTGCGCCATCCTTGTGGAAGACGTTGTGGTGGATCGTCAGGGCCCAGATCTCGCGCGGGCGGGCACGCAGGGTGTGGTTCCAGCTGTACTTCTCGACCGCTCCCCACCAGGGCCGGAAGGGATGTTCGGTGCAGAAGGGGATGCCGAACGCCTGGGCGTACATGGGCAGGCGGTACTCCATGAAGCCGAGCTCGGGCCGCTCGATCTCGGAGAAGCGCCGCAGGAATTCGCGCGGCAGGGCGAGCACCACGGCGACGCAACAGTGCGGCTCGGCGTCGTAGCCGTAGCGCTCCTGGATGTGCTCAAGGAACTCGTCGTACATCGGCCGCCCGGCGGGGCCGCCGGCGTCGAGCCAGCCCCAGCCCTCCCTCACCTCGGCGATCGGTCGTAGTCCCGAGAGCAGAATCTGGCCGCGCTCGAGACAGGCGAAGGCATCGTCGACCGGACCGTAGAGCAGCATGTCCCACTGGATGACGACGACGGTGTCCCACTCGAGCTCGTGCCCACGCTCGCGGTACCAGGCGCCGAGCAGCAGGTCGCCGTAGATGTACTTCCACCAGACGCCGCCCCGAAAGCCCGCCAGCAGCTCTTCGCTGCCGGGGGGTGGGCCGCCCTGGAAGGCGTAGAAGTCGTCCACCAGCGGGCCGAGCCTTGTGCGGTACTCCTCGATGTCCTCCGCCTCGCCGCCGAACAGGCAGTAGATCGGAGTTCCGGGCGACTCGGCTCGCAGGTGTCGGAGCCGATCTTCACAGATCTCCGGTCGCTTGTAGCACCAGAAGAGGATGGCGAGCTTCATGATCGGTTCGGCAGAGGCCGGCTGGACGTTACTCCATTCCGGCGCAAAAGGGCACCGGCGCGGCCCTGCGGGTGCCGGGCGGGCTCACTGGGGGGCAGGCTCACTGGGGGGCAGGCTCACTGCGGGAGGGGCGCGTCGCTGCCTAGACTGCAACCAGCTTCCGGAGGGAGGTCGACCATGAAAGCACTCGTCATCGTCCTGTTGGTGATCGGAGCCCTGATGCTCGGACACAACTACCTGCAGACCGGGAAGATCGGTTTCAACGTCTCGCTCAGCGAGGAGGAGGCCGAGCTGCGCAGCCTCGACGACCGCCTCTCGGATGCCGTCAGCGCCTATCGCGTCGCCGGCCGGGGCACGTCGATCGGCGGAATGGCGCCGGACTCGACCGCCGACAGCAGCGCGGCGGCGGTACGCCGCGTCGAGCGCGATCTGGCCGCCCTGGAGCCGCGGCTCGACGAGGCCGGCAAGGCCGAGGCGAAGGCGCTGCGCTCACGGATCGCGTCGGCCAAAGCGCAGATGGGCATCGAGTAGCCGCGCTTCATCGCGACTCGGCCGTACCGGTCGACGTCATCAGTCGCGGCTCGAGGGCTTCGACCAGCAACTCCGCGGCGATCCTGTGCCCGTCGCGGTTCCAGTGACCCTCGTCGTGGTACGTGATCGTCCCTGCGGCGGCCTCCCGTTCGAGGCGGGGGAGCGGGTCGATCACCGGGATACCGAGCGCCCGGATGTCGGCGACGAGTCCTTCGTGGAAGGCCCGGCGGTCGAAGCGGCGCTCGGGATGCCGCGCGGCGAAGGTCTCGAAGCTCGCCGGGTCGATCTGTACCCTGCCCGGGATCACCAGCACGAGAAGCTCGGCGTCGAGCTCCCGGGTCGTCGCCTGGATCGCCTCGAGCTCCTCCAGCATCGCCTCCCGGAGAGGCTCGATGGAAGGATCGGGCTCCTCCAGCATGGCCTTCTGTAGCACCAACGTCGGCCGGCCGTCGATGCGCCGCAGCTGGAGCAGCGAGGAGGAGGTACGCCAGAAGGGGTATCGCAGGGTCGAGGCGAGGTATCGCCAGGGCGACATCGGTTCCGGCCGCTGCGCCGGTCCGGGCTCGTGGCGCCGCGCCAGGGCGGCCTGATGATCCTGCATGTCGTTGCCCTCGAAGAGCGCCAGAACCACGACGTCGGGTGAGGCGAGCTCGCCCAGCTCTTCGAGCACAGCGTGCTCGTGGCCCGTACCGGCGCCCGGGACCGCCGCTCCGAACACGCGCACCGGTCCGAGACGTTCCGAGAGGCGCTCCTGCGCGACCTGCTGGAACGTCTCGCCGAGCTCGACACCCATGCCGTAGGCGAACGAGTCGCCGAGAACCAGAACCGAGGGTGTCGCGTCGTCCGGAGGCGCGACCTCGTCGAGGCCGTCGCGCAGACCGAGATCGTTGAGCTCGACCCTGAGGCCGGGAAAGTCGCGATGGACGT
The DNA here is from genome assembly GCA_965223875.1 of Candidatus Multivoradales bacterium. Lineage (GTDB taxonomy): Bacteria > Acidobacteriota > Thermoanaerobaculia > Multivoradales > JAHEKO01 > CBDCXS01. Next base: position 4,181,977 of record OZ245024.1, read on the forward strand.
AGCGACCCGAGCAGCCGGGCACGCCGACCAGTCGCCCGTCGGGAGCTCGCAGCAGGCAGGGTCCCGCCGCGGGGTCGTCGGGGACCAGCTCGTAGGAACGGATCGGCGAGACCGCCCGCACGGCGGCCTCCATGAGGGTCAGCGTGCCCAGCAGGACGGCGAGCGAGGCGAGGAGGCCGCGGGCCGCTCGTCCGAGGCCGCCGCGCGGCTCGGAGCCGACCACCGCGTAGAGGAGGGCCGCGTGGATGGCTGCCAGAGTCAGCAGGACGAGGAGCCCCCGCGCCATCGGTACCGTCTGGCGCAGGACGATCTCGAGCGCCCCGACCCAGAACGCCGCCGTCGCCGCCAGCACCACGAAGAGCCGCTCGAGATCGCCGGCCCGTTTCGCCCGGCCGGCGAGAGCCCATACGGCCGCGCCCACGCCGACCAGTAGCACGGCAGCCCGTGCGGAGCCGGCGTTCCCGGTGGCGACGACGAGCCAGACCTGCGCCACCATGGCCAGCAGGCCGGTGAGGGCGAGAAGGCTGGAGGATCGTTTCGGGCTCATCGCGGGACCGGCCGGGGTGGCGGAGTCATTATTCCCCAAGACGCTCAGCGGCTAGAATTCAACTCATGACGATGGGCACGAGGACGTACCGGCCGACCGGGATCTGCCGTGTACTGGCCGTGCTCCTGGTCGCGACCCTGCCAGCGGCGCGGACGAGCCTGGCAGAGGGGGCCGGGACTCCCGGCGTCGGAACGTTCCTCGTCGCGCGCGAGAACCTGCCCGATCCCAATTTCTTCGAGACCATCGTCGTGCTCTTCGCCTACGGCGAGTCGGAGGGTGCCGCCGGATTGGTGGTCAATCGACCGACCGGGCTCTCCGTCGGCGATGTCGTCTCGGAGGACGGCCCGTTCGCCGGTCGGCAGGAGGCGCTCTACCTGGGGGGGCCGGTCGCGGTCGAGAGCATCCTCGTCCTGCAGCGAGGAGCCGATCCCGCCGAGGGGGCGACGCCGGTCGTCGGCGATGTCTACCTGCTGGCCGACCGGGAGGGGCTCGACGGCGTTCTCGACGGTGGTCCTTCGAGCGGGACGCTACGCTTTTTCGCCGGCTACGCGGGGTGGAGCCCTGGGCAGCTCGAAGACGAGATCGCGCGCGGCGTCTGGCACGTCATGGCAGGCGACCCGTCACGGGTCTTCACCCAGGCTCCGCGCGAGGCCTGGGCGGAGCTCATCCGCGTCGTTTTCGGGCCGCGCGCCTGATCCCGATCCCCAGCGGCGTCGACGATTCCGTCGGCGCCCGACTTTGCACGCATCGACTTCGCACCTCTCGACTTCGACATGATTCGTCAGTCCCCGCTGGTCCGGCTTCTGCTGACGGGCTCGCACGCCCTGCGGCTGCCGCGGCTCGGCGACCGATTGAGCGGCCGCCGCCTGCGGGTGCTGATGTACCACGGCGTCACCGCCACGGAGGACTACCCAGGGGTCACCAACCACTACGGCTACAACCTGCCTCGCGGGCTGTTCGAGGAGCACATCGCCTACCTTGCCAAGCACTGTCACGCGGTCTCGCTCGACGACGTGCTCGCGGGTCGTCTGGCCAGCGACCGGGTGAACGTCCTGGTGACCTTCGACGACGGCTACGAGAACAACTTCTCCTCGGCCTACCCGGTACTCGAGCGTCATCAAGTCCCGGCGCTCTTCGCGCTGCCGACGGGGTTCGTCTGCGGCCGCGAGCCGCTATGGAACGATCTGATCGAGCGGGCCGTGGTCGCGACCTCCCGCAGCGAGGCGACGATCGACTGGGATGGAGATCGGGAGCACTTCGATCTCGGCGGGCCGACGAGTCGGGCCGGTCTCCTGGTGTGGCTCATGCGACGGGCCGCGGTGATCGATCCGGAGCGTCGCGGCGAGCTGGTGGCGACGGCCTGCGAGGCGCTCGACGTCGATCCCGAACGACCGGCACCGTTCGACAACGAGGACTACCGACCCCTCGAGGCGGGGCAGATCCGATCGATGGCCGAGGGACGTCTGGCCGAGTTCGCCTCGCACTCGGTGTCGCACTACATGATGGCGGGACTGCCGAGTGACGTGAAGCGCCGCGAGCTCGAGGTCTCGCGGAAGACGGTCGAGGAGCTGACCGGCCGCCGGTGCCGGGCTTTCTGCGTTCCCGGGGGCTCCTACGATGAGGAGTTGGTGAGCCAGGCGGGCGAGGTCGGCTACGAGGCCGTGCTGACCTCGGACTGGGGCTGGGCCGATTCCGGGGCCCCGACGCTCAACCGATGCGGTATCTTCGCTAGCTACGATGAACCCCGCTTCGTCGACGAGGTCCATGGCCCCGTCGTCGCGTCGCTGCTTTCACTGCGGCGGGCGCTGCGGGGAGGGTAATCTCCCGACGGGATTCGTGTGACCATGAGCCGCTCCGACATCACTGGGAAGCCCGCTTCTTCGCGCTCGTACTGGGAGTCGATCGCCCGGGGTGGAACCTGGGCCGGCTACTACGACCGCGCGCCCGACGAGCGTACCTACAACTTCTTCACCCGCCGAGCCTGCGTCTTCTCACTTCTCGAGAACGACGGCAAGTTCGACCGGATGCTCGATATCGGCTGCGGGACCGCCGACTACGGCCCGCTCGGGGAGCGTCACGGGGCCGAGTACGTCGGTATCGACTACTCGTTGTCGATGATCGAGCAGGCGGTCGAGAGAACCGCCGAGGAGCCGGGGACCTACCGGCTCGCCGTCGGTGCCGGCGACGCGATCTCGTTCGCCGAGTCGAGCTTCGATCTGGTGATCGGGCTCGGCTACATCGAGTACTTCGAAGACCCCGGCGAGACGCTCGAGGAGCTGCGGCGGGTGATGCGACCCGGCGGCACGCTGATCATGCAGGCCTTCAAGTGGGATCTCCTCGGCAGTCTGCGCCGGCGCTACGAGGGTCTCAAGCGCGGCGGCGACAGCGGTCCCGACGACAGGCTCCCGACCGACTGGGTGGACAAGAAGTACCAGGGGCCGGAGCTCGACGCGACCCTGGCGCCGTTCGGGTTCGAGCGCAGCGACTACACCTACAACAACTTCTATCTGCTGCCGGAGCCGGTCCGCAGGCGCTTGCCGAAGCTCTACATGTCGCTCTCCGAGCTGGCGGGCAGGATCGCGCCTCGCACCCTCGGATTCACCGCCGTCAACTACATCGCCAAGTACACCCTGCGGAAGGACGCCTGATGACGTCGGCGCCCTTCGAGCCTCGGCAGGACGGCGAGGCGGCCGTCACGGTCGTGATCCCGAGCTACAAGCACGGGCACTACCTCGGCGAGTGCCTGCAGAGCCTGATCGACCAGACGCGCTCCGACTGGGAGGCCGTGGTCGTCGATGACGCCTCGCCGGATCGACCACTGGTCGAGTCGGTGATCGCTCTGCTCGAAGACCCGCGGGTCCGCCTGGTCTGCCACGAGAAGAACAAGGGCCTGGCGGCATCGCGCAACACCGGCATCCGCGTCTCGACAACCGAGTTCGTTCTCCCTCTCGACGCCGACGACAAGCTGGCGCCCAACGCTCTGGAGTTGTTGCTGCGGGCGCTCGAGGCCGATCCGAAGCTCGACGGGGCCTATGCTGATGTGCAGCTGTTCGGGCGGGCGCACGATGTGCTCACGTTCCCGGGCCCCAAGAGCGGCAAGCTTCTCCACATCGCCGATACCATCCCCGGAGCGGGCACGATGATCCGGCGTGGCCTCTGGGCGCGGCTCGGCGGCTACGACGAGAACGACGCGTTGCGCACCGGTAGGGAGGACTTCGAGTTCTGGATGCGCGCTTTCGACGCCGAGCTCGAAGTCCGTCGCATCGCCGCGCCGCTCTACCTCTACCGGATCTCACACACCTCGATGAGCCTCGCGGCTCGCCGCGAGGACCACAAGGTGACGGCCTACATGGCCGACAAGCACGCCCTTCTGTTCGAGGGCGAAGCGCAGCGGCGGCGCTTCATTTCGCGCGGGTACGCGCGATCGGCGCTGGCGCGACACGAGAACGCCGAGCGCGGATCGGCGATCGCCCTCGCCTGGAAGGCGATCCGCTACGAGAAGTCGACGTCGAACCTCCGCCTGCTGGCGCGATGCGTCCTGTCGACCGATCTGGCTCGTAAGCTCAGCTCGGGAGAGGTGCGGCGGCAGATTCCGTTCGTCTCCTATTCGCTGCGAGGCTCTCGGCGTTACGCGCCATTTTTCATCATCGGCGCGGCACGGTCGGGAACGACCCTGCTGCGGCGGGTGCTGACATCCCACTCCGAGCTCCACATCCCTCCGGAGACCTTCGTGCTCGGCGACGTCATCCGGAACTTCCGACGCTGGGGCCGCAACCTGACCTGGCGCGAGCTGGTGAGCCTGGTGCTGTCGAAGTTCGAGCTCCATCCCGAGTTCCACACCTTCGATCTCTGGCTCGGCACCCTGGTGCCGCGGCTTTCGAGCGTGCCGGTCGCGGACCGCAATCTGGCCCACATCCTCGACGGCTTCTACAGATTCCATGCCGAACAGCACGGCCAGCCGAAGGTGCGCTGGGGCGACAAGACGCCGCTCAACACCCTGGAGCCGGGGACCCTCGAGGGACTTCTCGAGGTCTTCCCCGACGCCCGCTTCATCCACCTGGTCCGCGACGGCTGCGACGTCGTCTACTCGCATCTGTCGGGGGGTTTCATGCGCGACCGCCGGGAAGCGGCGGAGCGCTGGGTGGCGATGGCGGGCAGGGCGCGGAAGTTCGTCGCGGCCCATCCGAATTCGGCCATCGAAGTGCGCTACGAGTCGCTGGTCTCGGATCCGGACGGGGAGATCGGGCGGCTGACGGAGTTTCTAGGCGTCGAGCCGGAGCCGGCCATGCTCGCCTCCGAACGGAGCGCGAGCGATCTGGGTGACGTTCCCGAGTGGTACTGGCACGAGGAAGTGGCGCGACCGATCCATGCGGGGAACATCGGCAAGGGACGTCGATTCTTCTCGCCCGAGGAGAGAGTCGAGCTGCAGGCCATCATCGGCGGCGAGCTGGCCGCCTACGGTTACCCGCCGGCCGACGCTGAGCCCGAGCAAGACCCGCACGCGACGGCTCCGCTCCATCTCGCCTCGCTGGGAGCCGATCTGTCGGGCGCCGATTCCTCGCAGCCCGGCGCCTCGGAGGAGGAGTAGTCCGTGCCCGCAATCCCCCGCCTCGCGGTCGTCGGTTGCGGCGCCGCGGCCGAGGTGCACCTGATGGTGCTCGAACAGCTCGGCCTGGAGGCGGCGTTGTTCGTCGACAAGGACCCGGAGCGGGCCGAGATCCTGCGCGGGAAGTACGGCGGCGGCGGTACAGCGACCGACCACCGCCAGGCCATCGGCCAGGTCGACGCGGCCGTTCTGAGCCTCCCGCATCACCTCCACGCGCCGATCTCGATCGATCTGATGCAGGGCGGCGTGCACGTTCTGGTCGAGAAGCCGATGGCGATGACGGTAGAGGAGTGCGATCGCATGATCGCCGCCGCCGAGGCCTCGGGAAGCGTCATGGCGGTGGGGATGGCGCGGCGCTTCTACCGCGCCGGTGCCTTCGTCAGGCGGGTCATCGAGAACGGTCGCCTCGGCGAGATCCGCTCTCTCGACGTACGCGAAGGCTATGTCTACGACTGGCCGGTGGCTTCTGAGTTCATGTTTCGCAAGGAGGCGGGCGGCGGTGTGCTGGCGGACGCCGGGGCACACATCCTCGACAATCTCCTCTGGTGGATGGGCGACTTCGAGCGGGTCAGCTACCGCGACGACGCCCGGGGAGGCGTCGGCGCCGACTGCGAGGTCGAGCTCACCATGACGAGCGGCGTGCGCTGCTTCGCCGAGCTCAGCCGCACACGCAACCTCCGCAACAGCTGGATCCTCGAGGGCAGCGCCGGGACTCTCGAGATCGACACCCTGTTCGACCCGGTGGTGCGGTGGTCGTTCGCCGGAGAGGACGAGAGGCTGGAGGGCCGGGTCCAGGTGCCGGGCCAGCCGGAGGAGGAGGGGCTCGACTGCTTCGTGCGCCAGATGCAGGACTTCTTCGACGCCGTGGCCACCGGGAGGGAGCCGGTGGTGTCCGGTCGTGAGGGGCGACGCTTCGTCGAGCTGCTCGAAGCCTGCGAGGCCGTACGACAGCCGCTCGAGCACCCTTGGGATTGAGGTGACGGGTCGGCGACCACCGGCGCTGCGATGGCTCGCGCCGACGCTCATCCTGCTGTCGGGAGTCGGCCCGACGGCGCAGGGCGGCGTGGCCGCCGCCGGGCGGGCCGACACACCGCCGGCCGAAGCGCGCGTCGCGGTCGCCTCGAACTTCACCGGTGCCGCGCGCCGGCTGGTGAGCCTCTTCGAGGAGGGCTCCGACCACCGCATCGTGCTGATCGCCGGCTCCACGGGAAAACACTACGCCCAGATCAGGAACGGTGCCAGGCTCGACGCCTTTCTGGCCGCTGACATCGAGCGGCCCCGGCGTCTCGAGGACGAGGGTCTGGCTGTCGCCGGGAGCCGCTTCACCTACGCTCGGGGGCGCCTGGTGCTCTGGAGTGGTCGCGCGGGCTCCGTCCCCGACGGTCTCTCCGGCCTCGATCGCCACCCCTTCAGACACCTGGCGATCGCGCAGCCCGAGCTCGCTCCCTACGGCCGGGCGGCGCGTGAAGCTCTCGAGTCGAGCGGCCTGTGGGACGCGTTGCTCCCGCGGTTGGTGCGGGGCGAGAGCGTCACCCAGGCCTTCCAGTTCGTCGCCTCCGGCAACGCGGAGCTCGGTCTGGTGGCCTACTCGCAGGCGATCGCGGCCGAGGCCGATGCCGGCTCCTGGTGGCTGGTGCCGGGCTCACTCCACTCGCCGATCGACCAGCAGGCCGTCCTGCTTCGCGATCGGGCCGGGCCGCGCGACTTCCTCGCCTTCCTGCGCAGCGAGGCGGCGCATCGGGTTCTCGAGGACTTCGGGTATGAAGCCCCCTGAGCGAAAGATGAGCCTCCGGGAGGCGAGGCCGGGGAGGAGCGTGTGAGGGCCGACGACCTCCTCGCGGTCTGGGTCACGCTCAAGCTGGCCGCGGTGAGTACCCTGGTGCTTCTCGTGGTCGGTACGCCACTCGCCTGGTGGCTGGCCAGGACCCGGTTCCGTCACAAGGCGTGGATCGAGGCCCTGGTGGCGCTGCCTCTGGTCCTGCCGCCGACCGTTCTCGGGTTCTACCTGCTGATCGCGCTGGGCCCGCGCGGTCCGATCGGGCGATCGATGGAGGCTCTCGGGGCCGCGCCGCTCGCCTTCACCTTCACCGGGCTCGTCATCGGCTCGGTGATCTATTCGCTTCCCTTCGTCGTGCAGCCGCTCGAAGACGCCTTCGCGGCGATCGGCCAGCGACCGATGGAAGTCGCCGCGACACTGCGAGCCTCACCTCTCGACCGCTTCGTCTCGGTCGCCGTGCCCCTTGCCCGTCCCGGTTTCGTGACCGCCGCGGTGCTCGGCTTCGCCCACACGGTGGGGGAGTTCGGGGTCGTGCTGATGATCGGCGGCAACATTCCCGGCGTGACCCGGGTGCTCTCGGTGGCGATCTACGATCACGTCGAGACGCTCGACTACGCTCGCGCCCACCTGCTCGCGGCGGGGCTCCTGGTGCTCTCGTTGGTGCTGCTGGTGGCGGTCTACGCCTCGAACCGGCGCTTCCGCGTCGCGCGCGGGCTGGGGGCCGGGAGCGCCCGGCAGCGCTCCCGCCAGGGGAGAGAGCGGTCGTGACCGTCGCGGCGAGGTTCCGGCTCGAACGAGGTGACTTCACCCTCGACGCAGAGCTCGCGGCGCCCGGTCGGGGGGTGACCGCGATCTTCGGTCGTTCGGGGGCGGGCAAGACGACGTTGCTGCGAGCGATCGCCGGTCTCGAGCGCTGTCCGGGAGGTTTCCTCTCGGTGGACGGAGAGATCTGGCAGGACGGGGACCGATTCGTCCCGGTGCATCGGCGCCGACTGGGCTACGTCTTCCAGGAGTCGAGCCTCTTCGCGCATCTCAGCGTGCGCAGGAACCTCGAGTACGGCTGGACGCGGGTTCCGGCCGAGGAGCGTCGCCTCGATCCGCAGGAGGCCGCCGCCTGGCTCGGCGTGGCCGCGTTCCTCGAGCGGCGACCGACCGAGCTTTCGGCGGGCGAGAGGCAGAGGGTGGCGATCGCCCGCGCACTGCTGGCCGGCCCCAGCCTGCTGTTGATGGACGAGCCTCTGGCGTCACTCGACCGGCAGAGCAAGGCGGAGATCCTGCCGTTCCTCGATCGCATCCAGGCCGACCTCGACATTCCGGTCCTCTACGTCAGCCATTCCCTCGACGAGGTGGCGCGGATCGCCGGGCACATGGCATGGATGGAGAAGGGGAGGGTTCGCGCCGAGGGTCCGGTTGCCGAGCTCCTCACCCGGCTCGATCTGCCGCTCGCCCAGGGACCCGACGCCGAAGCTCTGATCGAAGTCACGGTCGCCGGCCATGACGACGAGGACCAGCTGACGCGGCTCGACTTCGGCGGCGGTCGGCTGCTGGTAGCGCGGCGCGACCTCGCACCCGGAGCCCGTGTGGCTCTGCGTGTCCAGGCCCGAGACGTCAGTCTGACTCTCGAGCGTCAGGAGAGCACCAGCATCCTCAACATCTTCCCCGCCCGGGTCAGCGAGCTGCGTCCCGACGGTCCCGCCGAGGTCATCGTCCGGCTGGATGCCGGCGGCGTGCCGATCCTGTCCCGGGTGACGCGGCGATCGGCACGGGCGCTCGATCTCGCGCCCGGGCTCGACGTCTGGGCGCAGATCAAGAGCGTCGCCGTCCTTTCCTGACCCGTTCCCGTCCAGGCTTGCCGCAAGAACCGCTCAGGACCAGGGCAGTGTCAGGTAGCGTGGCTCGGTCAGCTGGTGAAGCCAGGGGATGTCGACCCAGCTCAGGAGCCACCAAGAGGGCGGCCACCGCGAGCATGCGGCCCTCGCGAAAGAGCGTCTCCGGTGCCTGGACGCGGGAGTTCTCGCGCAGTCCGGCGTTCAGGTAGGAGCCGAACAGAAGCGCCAGGACCGGCAGGGCCAGCAGGTACTCGATGCGGTACTTGACGAAGAAGACGGCGAGGAAGAAGACCGACAGCAGGGAGTAGACGAGCGGATACAGCCCGACTTTCTCGCTCTCGCCTTCGTCGTCGCGGCGTTCGCCTGTCTGATGCTCCTCGTCGACCGTCGCACGGTGCCGCGCTGGCTCGGTCTGATCGTGTCGGTCTTCGTCAGCTATCAGCTGCGTCCATCGGGGTTCTTCATCGTCGTCCTGCTGCCGGTCCTCGGGACGATCTGGCTGCTGGTGCGCAATCGCGAACGGGCCTCGTGGGCGCTGGGCCTGGGATTCCTGATGGCGCTCGCCACCCTGGGTCCGTACGTCGCCTTCGCCGGCTTCCGGTTGGCTCGTGTGGGGCACTTCGGCCTGGTCTCCTTCGGCGGCTGCAACGCGGCCGGAGTCGCCGTCACGTTTCTCGACGAGTCGCTGGTCGAGGAGCTGCCGGACGGTGTCGACAGGCTGGGGAGGAAGCTCCTGGCCGCGCGCGAGCGGAAGGGGCTGCGGCCGATGACGCTCGACGACGACCCGGCCGAGTTCTACGGCGAGTACAGCACCAACGTCTTCCGCGTCTCCATGGCCGTGGCCAGGTCCCAGCGAACCCGCCGCATCAAGCGACTCGCCCTGAAGGGAGAGACCGACCCGTTGCAGCCGGAGTCCTGGCTGATCGAGGTCAACCGGCGGCTCGGTGACTTCGCCAGCGAGGTCTTCAGCTGACACCGCGCCGAATATCTGCACTGGGTCCGGGCATCGCTCGGTCTGGGCGTCGCGCAACTCGCCGTCTGGCGCCTGGTGACCATTCCCTACTTTCTGCTGATCGTCTCGCTACCGATCGCTTTCCTCGTCGCCCGCCGATCCGGCAACGAGCCCGACGCCGACGATCGCCAGCGCCACCGCGCTCTGGCCTGCTTCGCCCTCGCCGCCCTCTCCTTCTACGCCGCCTACATCCTCGGCATCTCGCTCGTCTCGTTCCCCTTCGAGCGCTACTTCGTCTCCACCGTCGTCTTCATTCCGCCGTTGCTGGCGGTGGTACTGACCGAGGCGTGGTCGGGGATTCTGCGTGGATGGCGGGACGGGCGAGCCTGAGAACCCGCTGGCGGCGCAATGCCACGTGGGGCCGCATCGTCAGGCGAGGCATGGGTATCGAACCGATGCTCAGTGAATGGCGCAGGTCCTCGGCGTCACAGTCGATCAGGAGAGACCCAGGCAGGTGAGAACCTCGTTGAAAGCGGGGTCTCCCCGGAGATCGTCGAGGCGGGGATCGACACCCACCAGCAGTAGCCTGATGTCTTCGGACTCTCCGCCACAGGATGCCTGGTGAAGGACATCGAGGGCCCTTTCCCGCTTGCCCTGCTGCAGATAGACCCAGGCCCAGAGATTGGGCGCGAGGTATGTCCCATTGGAGACCGTTCGGCTCCAGAACACCGAGGCCTCCTCGAACCTCTCCCAGCCCCAGGCCTCGAGAAAGGCGTTCATCTTCTCGAGTGCCAGATCGGTCTTTCCCTGCAACAGCAGAGAATTGACGATCAACCAGTGGGCGTGGGCATTCCTGGGCTCCAGCTCGAGTATCCCAGTCGCTTCGAGGATCGCCTCGCCGTACCGGCGCGCATGGAAGTATCTCTGACCCAGGTTCGCACGAAGCTCTTGCGACCAGGTCTCGACCCCCAGTGCACGTCTTGCCAGGGCAACGGCCTCGTCGTGCCGTGCCATCGATGAGAGAAAAATCGAATAGAGCACGTGCGCGGCACGGTCCGCCCGGTCGTTGAGGATCGCCCCCTCGAAGTGCTGCTCCGCCCCGTGCCAGTCCCGGTGAGCGTTCATGTGGACCAGGGCCATGACCAGGTGAGCCTCGGCGGATGATCCGTCGACCCGCAGCGCGCGCTCGGCCCAGATCTCGGCGTCCGGCCATTGCCTGGATTCGGCGTGGCTGTTCGAGAGCTGGACCAGGGCTTCAAGGAAGTGGGGATCGAGGGCGACTGCCGATCGTAGCTCGGCCAGGCCGGATTCGCGGACTTCCGGCCTGTCCGACTGGAGACGATGGCGGCCTCGCAAGTACAGACCGTAGGCCTTCGCCGAAACGCCAGCGATAGTCGCCGAATCGTCGAGGATCAGCCTCTCTCCCCATGTGAAAACGCCTACCGCTGCGGCGAAGAGCAAAAGCGTCGCGGCGGCGGCTCGTGCCCATCGCCTGGTCAATCGGGAAGCGCGCTCCTCACCTTTCCCTGTCGGTCCCTCCGTATTCACCTCGCCGACGAACCGATAGCCGATTCGTGGCAGCGTCTCGACGTACTGCGGATTGGCTGCGTCATCGCCCAGTGCCTTCCGAACCTGGCGAACGAGGTAGTTGATCGAGTCGTCGAAATCGACGTGTGTATGGTCGCCCCAGAGGCAGTCCCTGATCTGTCGCCGAGTCACCGGCTGATTCGCGCTTCGCAGCAGGAGCTCCAGCACACGAGCTGGTTGGTGCGAAAGATGTACGGCCTTGCCGTTCCTGCTCAGCCGAAAAGGGCAGGTTCGCATGCAGTAGGGGCCGAACCAGAATGCAGCCGGACCGTTGCCACCGCGCTCTGTGCTACTCATCTCGGCGTCGACCAATGGTGCTGCGATAACCCCGAGAATGGTAGAGCCCAGGCGCGCTGAAGGCTAGGCGCCGACGTCGGCGATCGCCGGAAACTCATGATTCCTCAGCCTGCGAGCCGTGAGAAGCCTCACGGTTTCTCCGTAGCGAATCGTCATGAGTGGGGAGTACCTTTGGCGAACGAGGAGTTTCCAGGGGCACTCGCAGAATAGGAACGGTGGCATGAAGGTACCTGAATCGCGGAAACAGGGGAGGGTGATCCGGAGACTCGCGGGCGTTGATGTCGGCTGGCAGAGACGCAAGCACCCAGTCCTTTCGAGGAGACTGCACTGAAACTTCGGAGCTACAGGTTTGGAGCCTTCGAGCTGAGCACCTCGCCGACGAGACTGAAGCTGGAGGGCGAGGTCATCGAGGCTCGGTCTCAGGTACTGCGGGTCTTGACACTACTCGTCTCGAGGGCTGGCGAAGTCGTTACGCGCAACGAGATTCGACAGATGCTCTGGGGCATCGATCGACACGTCGATCATGAGCAAGCGGTAAACGGATTGCTCTATGAGGCTCGAAAGCTCCTGGGTGACAACTCTGAAGAGCCGCTCTACATCGAGACGGTCCCGCGCTCCGGCTACCGTTTCGTCGCCCCGGTCTCCATCGGCGAGCATCCGCTCGTCTCTCGGGAAGACCCTCTTCTTCCGGCCCGGCGGTGGTCGCGCCCGGCCGTCGCTCTTTCATTTCTGGTCCTGATTCTCCTCGGCTCCGGTACCTGTTACTGGGCGGCCGATCCGCGGGGCGAGACACTGCCGCGAATCACGGTAGGGGTCGGTGAGTCCCTCCCGGAGGCTGGTACCTCGTACCGGCTGGCGTTCGACCTCGCGGAGAAGCTGACCCAGAGTCTGGTCACGGAACATGGTCGCGCAATCGCGATCGTGTCCGGCTACGATGGGGCCCCGGCTCCGGAGATCGACTATTCGGCGGAAGTCGCTGCCCGTGAATTGCCGGACGTGGTCCGCGTTCAGCTCCGTTTCGTGGATCCGAGGACCGGTCAGGTCCGTTGGGTCAAGGGGTACTCGATCGAGTCGGGTGACAGAGTCGATTGGTGTGAAAGAGCGTCGGCCGAGTTGGCGCTCGCTGTCCTCGTCGAGTGGAACGAGTCGGTACGCCGAAAGCGGGGATAGCCCCACCGGCGGGCACGGGAGCATCGCAGGTGATGCTGCCCATCTCCCCGAGCAGCGGTTGATGGCGCCTGGGGCGTCGAGGCGATTCAACACCAGCGCCCCAGGCTCCCCGCAGCCATTCGGCTCCAGGAGGAGTGGGAGGCAGCTCGCTGGCCGAGTCGAGGCAGAGGCGGGGTTCAGCGGGAGGCTGAGACTAAGCCTCTGTTCAGGAGATTGAACTTCGACTCCAACGGCTTGGAGCGCCACGGGTCAATGGATGTCAGAGCTCCTTGCCGGACCAGAGGAAACACGAGTGCGCACTGGCCTCGCTCCTGAGAGACGCGGAGCGGCCGGCTTGTCGCTCTCCGCTTTTCTCGACTTTCCTCGATCCTGATCGGCTCCCATTCGATCTCATGCGGCGAAGCACGTTTTGAGGCCTGGGGGCAGGCCTCTTGCGGTTCATCGGGCCCGTTCCAAGAACGCTCTCGAATGGACAAGGAGGTGTTGCCCGGCAACGAATCGACCCGAGCCCTCGCTGAATCGTGCAGTTCCTTTTCGTCTACAACCACTCAAATCAAGCGGAGAAAACTTCTTTCATGAGATTTTCACGATACGGCCGCACTCTCGGGCTCTTTGCCCTTGCGGTCCTGCTGTTTACCGGCGTCGGCGTCTCCCAGAACCTGGGTAACGTCTACGGCGTCGTCAGCGATGACAACGGTGCCAGCCTTCCGGGCGTGACCGTGACCCTCGAGGGCGTTGGCGCCCCGCGTGTCACCGTCACCGACGAGAACGGCAACTACCGTTTCCCGGGTCTCGATCCGGGGACCTACTACCTGAAGGCCGAGCTCGACGGCTTCTCGACCGTCGAGCAGCCCAACGTGGTCATCGCGATCAATCGCAACACCACCATCAACTTCACCCTCTCGAGCGCCGTCGAGGACGTCATCACGGTGACCTCCGAGTCGCCGCTTCTCGACGAGCGTCAGCTCGCCAAGGGTGCCAACATCTCACAGGTCGAGCTCGAGAAGATCCCGACCGCTCGTGATCCGTGGTCGGTGATGAACCAGGCCCCGGGTGTGCTCGTCGACCGCATCAACGTCGGCGGTAACGAGTCCGGTCAGCAGTCGGTCTTCCGTGGCCCCGGCGTGGCGTTCTCTGAGAACGACTTCCTGGTCGACGGTGTTCAGATCACCGACATGTCGGCCACCGGCGCCTCCCCGACCTACTACGACTTCGAGCAGTTCGAGGCCGTCGAGCTTTCGACCGGTGGCCCGGACGTGACCAAGAACGCCGCCGGCGTCTCGGTCAACATGGTGACCCGTCGTGGGACCAACGAGTTCCGCGGTACGGCTCGCTTCCTGTCGGCCAAGGGTGACGGTCTCGGCTTCCTGGGTCAGTCCCAGTCGAGCCTGAGCTGCTCCCAGCTCGGTCCGAACCAGGACTGCGACACGTTCGAGACCAACTCGATCAACAGTGTGTCCGAGTACGGCTTCGAGGCCGGCGGCGCGGCGATCGTCGATCAGCTGTGGCTGTGGGGTTCGTACGGTGTCAACGACATCAAGCAGTTCAACGCTGGTGGCGGCGCCGACGACACGCTGCTCGAGAACACCTCGGTCAAGCTCAACTGGCAGATCAGCTCGGCCAACAGCTTCCTGGCATCGTGGAACAACGGTGACAAGAAGAAGTTCGGTCGTGGCGCGGGTCCGTCCCGCTCGACGCCGACCACCTGGGATCAGCGTGGCCCGTCGGCGATCTGGAAGTTCGAGGACACGCACGTCTTCTCCTCGAACCTCTACCTCACCGGGACCTACTCGAAGACCGATCTCGGCTTCTCCCTGCAGCCCAAGGGGCTACCCGCTTGCGGCGGAATCACCAACTGCAGCATCTCCCAGGAGGCCCTCCAGGACTCGGATGGAGTCTGGAAGTCCAACTTTCTCAACGGCTTCAGTCGCCGTCCCGAAGAGGCCATCAAGCTGGACGGCTCCTACTTCTTCAACACCGGCAACACCAGCCACGAGCTCAAGTTCGGTGGTCGTCTGCGTGAGTCGGACGGTTTCTCGGACTTCAAGTGGCCCGGCCGCAACATCTTCCATCTCGCCGGCGAGAACTTCAACGCCGCCCCGGGGCCGGTCGACTTCTTCGTACTCCAGCGCTCGCCTTTCGAGCAGTTCATCGGTCAGGAGTACTTCTCGCTGTGGGCGCAGGACACAATCGCGACCGGCAACTGGACGATCAACGTCGGCTTCCGCTACGACGCTCAGGACGGCTACATCGGTCCCGGCGACACGGGGCCGTCCGCCCTGCCCAACATCGTGCCGCAGATCCAGTTCGACAGCGAGATCGATCCGGGCTTCGACTGGTCGGACATCACGCCGCGTATCGGTGTGACCTACGCTCTGGGTGAGGATCGCGACACGCTGCTGCGTGCCAGCTTCTCGCAGTTCCCCGAGCCGCTCGGTGCGACCGATGTCGACCAGCTGAATCCGGCGGGAACCGCCTACGCCTACTTCCTGTTCACGGACGCCAACAACAACAACCGGTGGGACGGTACCGGCGAGGCCTACAGCTTCCTGTTCGGCAACGGCTACGACCTCAAGAACCCCGACACGACCCTCAATACGGTCGCGAGCGGGTACAGCGCAGAGCTGACCAGCGAGATCCTGCTGGGCGTCGAGCACTCGTTCCTGCCCGAGTTCGTCGTCGGCCTCACCTACACCATTCGCAATATCGATGACATCAAGGACTTCCGTCAGTACGTCCGTCCGAAGACCGCCAGCGATCGCGGCACTCTCGAGGTCGGCTGCTCCGACCCCTCAGCCGCCGCTGCAGCGGGATCGTCGTGTGGCGACTACGACTTCGAGTCGGTGGTCACCGGTAGGACGCCGCTGCCGAACGGCGACCCGTCGGACTCGAATCGCTTCAACCTGAACACCGGCTTCGAGTTCAACGGTTTCACGGAGGTCCTCAATGGCGCGCGACAGCGCGACTACAACGGCCTGGCGCTGACCTTCAACAAGCGTCTCGCCAATCGCTGGGCCCTTCGTGGCTTCGTCAATTGGGGCGAAGCCGAGTGGGATGTGCCGGCGCAGTACTTCCAGACGTCGGACCCGAACGATCACCAGAACTCGAGCGACAATGACGGCGCGCTCTTCATCGAGCGTTCGTCGGGCTCGGGTCGTGGTGACATCTACCTCCAGTCGAGCTGGCAGTGGAACCTCACTGGTATCTATCAGCTCGCTCCGGATCGTCCGTGGGGCTTCAATCTCTCGGCCAACATCTACGGCCGCGAGGGCTACCCGATTCCCTACGACACCGCGATCGGAAGCAATCCCGACGGAGTGACGCGAAACATCAGCACGATCGCTGTCGGTGGCAACATCGACCGCTGGCGCACGCCTGAGGTGACGACGATCGATCTGCGGGCGGAGAAGACCTTCGCCGCGACCAGCAACGTGAACTTCACGTTCGGTGTTGATCTCTTCAACGCCCTCAACGAGTCCACCACGCTGGCCCGTGAGCCAACCCTCTCGGGTGGCACCGCGGACAACCTGCAGGACCTCATCTCCGCGAAGATCTGGAAGCTCAGTGTTCGTGTGAGCTGGAAGTAGGAGCAGCTCCCGTATTGAGCCAAGAACTCGATACGGTTCTCCGTTGCCCGGTCGCCTCACTGCGGGGCGGCCGGGCTCTTGTCGCCGGTTGGCGGGACTCCGATCCTCGAGAAGGAGCATGAAGTGAACAACACGCGATCCTGGAGCTCGATCCTCTCGGGTAGCGTCCTGGTGTTGCTAGCAGCGACGTGTGGAGGCGGAGGCGGAGGGACGTCCCCAAAAAGGGTCGGCAGCCTGCGTGAGCATCGCCGGCGGCTGGCGGGCGTCCTGGGAAATGCCCCTCTGTGGACCGGACGCAATGCGGACGGTAAACACCACCGTCACGCAAGCCGGTTGTGCGGTGACCTTCGCGGTTGCCGGTCTGGGCAAGTTCTCCGGCTGCACTCGAGGGCAGCAGGAGTAACCCGAATCTGTCGCTTCAGTTCGGACCCAACGCGCCGGGCAATAGCCCCTCCTGTCCGAACCCTTCGGAGGGCGGCCTCGAGTTGGAGGCCGCTGGGAGGATTCTGACGACCTTCGGAACCGGACCGGCTTCCTGCTGCCAGCATGGCTCGGTGCTTCTGACGCGCTAGCTGATTCGTGACTGCGGAACCCGATCTGGACCGACCATCGAATCGAGGCGCTGTTTTGCCTGGGGATACCGGGGAGGCGACAGCAAGGAGGAGTTCGGTCCGTCCATTCTGTGTCGCAGCCGTCGCGATGCTGACGGCTTCGTGTGCTTCCTTTCTCGATCCAGACTCGAGAGACTGTAGAGAGCTCCGCTCATCACCCCTACTGATGGCCGTCTCCTTGATTGCGGAGTCCCAAGGAACCCCGCGAAGCCGGGCAGACATCGCTCTCTTCCAAAGGGGTGGCCTTTCTCTGCATCTGTACAGACCCGAACGCCATTTCGGCGCCGCGGACCTGTGGCGTTGTCGCCGGCTCTCGCCCTCAGAGCTCGAGGAGTGGGTCCTCGCCTTCGAGGCCGTGCTCGCTCACTTCGAGCTCTATCGAGGAGAGGAGATGGAAGCGATAGTCGTAGTAGATTCCCAAGGGGAAGCGTTGGGACTGGCAGCCGTCGAACGGCTGGATCCCGACGCCCTGAGAGCCGTCGAGCGGCTTGTCTGTAAGACTGTGGAGAGTTTCGGCGAGACCGGGCTGAATGGGATTCGCGTGGCGGGTCCTCGACTCGCAGACAGCCTGCAATTATCCGCCAGGGGCAGGGCGGGTTGCGAAGTTCAAGGAGCAAGCTCGTCCTCGCACTCGAAACGCTCGACGGGTTTGGCGAAGTCGATTTGGTTCGAGAGTGACGCCGCCCATTGTCCAGCTGCCCTGCACCGTCGCAGGGGAAAGGAGTCGCACCAGAGATGTTCCCTTCCAAGGTAGCGGCCTGCGCTCTTACAACGACACTGATCGTGGGATGCGCTCCGGAAGTCCCTCCTCCGGCTCCGCCGATGTCCGGAGCGATCACGATCTCCCTTCAGCCTTACTTCCGTGACCTCAGGACCGCACGATTCGACACGCGCGTGGGACCACTGGTCATGCTGGTGGATACAGGCGGCGGCGCGACCTTGATCGTGCCCTCGGTCGCAGAGCGCCTGGGCTGTGAGCCCTTCGGGCGCGACGTTGGTCATCGCATGACTGGCGAGCAAGTCGAGTTCCGGCGCTGTGAGGAGTTGGAACTGACTGCTGGTCCGTGGCGGAAACGGTTCGAACCAGTAGCGGTCTTCGACGTCAATGCGTTGTTGCCGGACGAACTGCCCAGACTCGACGGTGTCCTGGCGCTCGACGCGTTTCGCGGCAGTGTGGTCACGATCGATTGGACGGCGGGAGTTCTCGTGGTCCACTCCGAGGCATCGGCGGCGGCGGCGCTCGAGCGCAACGGCCTGCCGATTCGGGTGTCGACGGGAGGGACCGGCCGGACGTTTTCGGCGTTCATCCCCGTCGCGGCAGTCCGTGGGGACACCTGGTTCTTGCTGGACAGCGGCAACATCCGGGGGACTCTGGTGAGTTCGCAGGCCCTGGAAGAACAGCTACTTGATCTGCCATCCGACGGAACCATCAGGCTTCGGATTGGCAACCGCTTGTCAACGACTATGCCGTTCGAGACCGACGATCTGATCATCGACGGCGCTCTTGGAACCTCGTTCCTCAAGAAGGAGGGTCCGTTGACACTCGACCTAAGACGCTGGGTGGATCCTCGTAAAGCCGGCCCCGGAGGAAGGACACAGCGTGAACGGTCAGACAAAGAAGCGACGGAGTAGGTCTGTCAGCCTGCTGCCGTTGTTGCATGGTACGTCCGTGCGCCGATTCATCGCGACGGTGTTTACCCTGGCCCTTTCGGCGCAGGCATCTGCCGGCGAGCACGCGCGCTTCAGGGAACGGAATGGGAAGCTGGAGCCCCCGGAGGTTGCCATAGACCATTCGCAAGACTACGTCTGGCCCGGCGACTATATGGCGCTGCTACCGGGGAGGGACGGCCTGTTCGTATCACTGGCGCGCCTTCTGGAGATCGATGGACCGGATCGCGCGGGTGCATCGCCACCGAGCGACATTCCGGCGCGCGAGTCGAGTTTCATGTGGGACAGGATCGATGGCCGGTCGAGCTGGCGGAGGTGAGTCTCCGTCGCCTGCCAGCCTCCTGTGGCTCCGCTACCAAGATCCGCCGCCCGACTACTCTCGGAGCGTTGCAGCACTCCGGCAGCTCGCCCAGACCTCAACGAGCCACGGCGCGCGGCTCGCCGTCATCATTTTCCGCATCGGTCGGGAGCCAGTATGGGAGCGACTGGTCTCGGAAGTCACAGCAGGGTTCGAGAGCACCCAGGTCCCGGTTCTCGATCTCGGTCCCCAGCTGTTAGCGGGTCACGACGAGACCGAGCTTTGGGTTCATCCGAGCGACGCACACCCCAACGAGGTCGCCCACCAACTGGCAGCCGAGGCGATCGCACGGTTCCTCGACGCCGAGAGAATGCTCAGATGATGAGCAACGGGACCAACCGCCAGGCTGGACAGGGTAGCGGGTAGCAAGTCAGGGGAAGGGAGAAGAACCCACAGGGGGGGACCTGTGTGATAATCGCTTCACCGAGGCTCTCGATCCGCCGATCCGAGGCTGACCCGTCAGCCAGGCGCGACCTCAACCTTCGTTCCCTCTGGTTCCAGCGGTCGAGAGAGCGCCAACGGGCATCGAGTTCCTCGAGGCAGGGAGGACTCGAACATGGGGAAGTCGATCGCCCGCTCTCTCGCAGCCCAGGTCGCTCTGTCCGTCTTGGTTCTCAACCTGGTCGCGCCCCCCGAGCTGGTGGCCGTTGCGGCCCAGGAGCGGCAATTGCCGGTCAGCGAGGTACAGATCGAGCAACTCGAGCGCGCGTTCGATGCCTTGGAGGACCTAGCCGCCGGGATCCGGCGCGATACCTTCGACCCCGAGGCGATCCTCGACCTCGTCGATCCCGAGATCGAGCCACTCTTCGAGTGGGTGCGGGACAACACCGCCCTGGTACCCTACCGGGGGGCCCTGCGTGGACCGGTCGGCGTGCTGATGGATCGCGTCGGCAACAGCATGGACCGGGCGCTGCTTCTCGATACCCTTCTTCGCCTCGTGGGATACGAGACCCGTCTCGCCAACGGTCGGCTGCTCCCGGAGGCCGCCCGGGACCTCCTGGCCTTCGCCCGCCAGCTACCGGAAGAAGAGGTTCTCGAGGAGTCAGCGGCGACGGAAGAACGTGCGTTGGCGGATCTACGGAGCTACGCCGCCGAGTTCGGCCTCGACGAGCGACGCCTCCTCGACGCCCATCGGGAGTCGGCGAGGCTCAGGCGGGACCTGCTCGAGGAGTCTCGAAAGCGAGTTCGCACGCAGACCGAGTTCTTGGCTGAGCTCATCGGCGCGCCCTCCGAATCCGCGGTCGAAGCTGTGCAAAAGCGGCAGCTCGCGACCCTGGAAGACCACTGGTGGGTGCAGGTTCAGGACGGAAGACGTTGGATCGACCTCGATCCGAGCTATCCGACGGCTCCGATGGGTTGGGCACCGACCGTCGCGCGGCGAACCGTCGCGGTCGAGGGCATCACCGAGCTCAACCGAGAGGATCTCCACACGGTACAGATCCGCTTGATCCTCGAGTGCTGGCAAGACGGTTCGCTCACCGAGCACACCCTGCTCGAGAGCGCCCCCCTGCTTCCCGCCGACTCGATCGGCAAGCCGCTCGCCCTGCATCATCTACCCGTCGAGTGGCCGTCCGAGTTGGACCTCTTGGGGAGAGCGGATCTCGGCTCCACCCTGCTGGAGACCGCGACCCGACAGGACTTCTGGGTGCCGGTGCTCGCCGTCGGCTCCGAGCGGGTCGCGAGCCAGGCGTTTCGCAGTTCCTGCGAGCTCAGCCCGGCGAGCGAGGCGCTCGATGCGATGGCGCAGGTAGGCAAGTCGATCGAGCGCAAGGCCCGAGGCCTTGCCGGTGCCGTTGCCGCTCTCGGCGGCTCTGCGGAGGAGGGTGCCGGCGGCCAAGGAGCCCCGGGACGGATCACCGCCGAGTGGATCGAATACGAGATTCGGACCCCGGGCGAGGAGCCCGAGAGAGTCCGGCGCCAGATCTTCGATCTCATCGGCACGGAGGCCCGGCACGATCCGGTCGGCGACCTGCCACCAGGCCGGGAGAAGCCCACCTGGCCCCTGGCGCTGATCGGCAAGACAGACCTCCTGCTGCTCGGCTCCGGGCTCTCACCGGCGTTCGTCGAAGAGCGCGTGACGTCGGCTCTGCTAGCCCTGAGAGCCCCGGTGCGCACGCTTCTCGAAGGGGGTCTCGACGTCGAGACGCTGGAGGCTCTTCCGAATCTCGAGATCCCTGCGATCGAGCTCCTGGCCCTGGCTCTCCTGCGCCGGCAACCGGGGACGACTCAACTGAAGACCTTCGTCGAGCGCCCCAACGTGGTGGCCTTTCATCGTCAGCTCGAGCTCGTCGGCGACGACGAGCTGGCGACGATCCAGGCCTTTGACATCGTGACCAATAGAGTCGGCGCTGTGGAGCGCGGCGCGGATTCGGCCTGGAGGGCGAGGCTCGCGCAGGGCGTGATCGACTCGAACGCCGAAGCGCTGCTGGCGGCCGCGCTGTGCGACCGCAGCACGAGCTCGGCCGAGTGCCGGCCGCGCAACAACCTCGCCGACGTGCTCTCCGCGAGGCCCTCTCGTGGTCAATGGGCCGTCGTCCGTTCGAGAGATGACCTCGACCGTCTCGCCGGAGGTGCGTCGCGCTCGGAGGTGATCCGGCTCGAGGAGGCGATGGGTGAGGGTACCTGGCTGGTTACGCCGTCGCCGGGGGAGTCACCGGATTGGACCCGTGGGCACTGGTGGCGTGTCGATCCAGTGCGCGGCGACGCTCTGACAATCGACGATCGCGGTTGGGGCTCGGTTGCCACGGAGTACCTGGCCGTTGTCGGCTGGGTGATTCGCCTTCTGTTCACCGCTCATTGTGCGGTGTCCGGCGTCAAGTGCGTGCAGCCGATGGGCCTGGTCTGGTGCGCCTTGGGAGCCGCCAGCCTGTTTGCGAAGGCCGGCGTGATCGCCAGCCTGGTCGGGAGCGGCATCGGTTTCGTGATCGGTTCCGTCGACCCCGGGATGAGCGAATGCTGATCCGCTCCGGTTGGCCGGAAAGTCGGGTTGCGCTCCTGTTCCGGCCGCTCGGCTTGCTGGCGCTTTGGATGGCCCTTCTCTTTCCGTCTTCGAGCGTCGCTTCGTGCCTTTCAGACGCTGAGCCCAACGACGAACCCGCGAGCGCGCAGAACCTGGAGGCCACATGTGTCATCGGTGAGCTCGGGCCCGACGATCAGGACCTCTTTCTCTGGAATCCTCCAGGTGAAAGGGCGCAACTGTGGGTGCTCGAGCTCGAGGGGATCCCGAACCAGCGGACGATCGTCGAGATCCGTACCGCCACCCCGAAGGGCGAAGGGATCACCGCCGGCTCCAGGATCTTCTCGCTCGACCTGCAGGGCGCTCGGTCGCTCGCCACCGAGCCACTGCTGATCGCACCCGGGCGGTATCTGTTGGGAGTCAGCAGCAGCGGCGAGGGTGGTTATCGCTTCGACCTGCGGGAGGCCGGGCAGCTGCCGCCGCCGGTCGAAGCCGATGCGAGCGGAGCAGAGCCGCGCGCTCTGAGCGGCGCCTTCGCACTCTCCGGGGACTTGGCCGAGTCGAGCCACGTCTTCCGTTGGCAACCGCCCGCCGAGAACGCCCAGCGTCTCTGGCGCCTGTCGGTCCGCACGGCGTTGGGACGGGGAGTCAAGTTGATGGTCCGGGACGGGGAGGGGAGGCTTCTCGCCGAGCGCAGACCCGGTGACGCCGGCGAGATGGTGCTGGCCGACCTGTCGTCGGCGGCGGGAGAGCTCGTCGTCGAGCTCACCCGCGCCGATCGGGGACCGGCACCATACCTCCTGCAGGCTGAGGCCGACGACCCGGGCGAGCGACGAGACGGCCACGAGCTCGAACCCAACGACACGCTCGACGCGGCGTTTCGCCTCGACCAAGGACTGACCGTCCGTGGGCGCCTCGTGGGACACGAGACGGATACCTTCCGGTTCGAGGTGGAGGGTGAGCCGCGGCTGTGGCGGGCGCAGGTGCTGGCCAGGGACCGACCGGTGGAGACCCTGCGGCACTACGACGGTGGTGGAAGCGGCGGCGCGATGGTGAAGGCCTCTGGCGAGCGGCGCGCTCGCCTGGACAACCTGTTGCTTCTCCCCGGTGAGCACTCTCTGTCGATCGAAGGCGAAGACACCGGCTATCTGCTCAAGATCGTTGCCATCGGTCCGGCCGACTCGGAGGCGGGCCGCAAGGCGGCGCTGCAGGTAGCGGACGACGTGGCGATTCCCGGAGTGCGTCCGCCGGGCCTGAGCGAGTACGAGCCCAATGACCTACCGGACCGCGCCGGCCGCCTGCGATTCGGGTCGCCACGCGTGGGACTGCTCACCGACCCGAGAGACACGGACCAGTATCGGTTCCACCTGGCGGCCGAGCAACCGGTGCGCGTGAGGGTGCAACCCCCGCCGGAGGGTGAGGTGGTCTTCGACGTCACCGGAGGTGAGAGGTCGAACAGCGCCTCACCGGGCGCGGTGGCCCTCTTCGAGGGCTGGCTCCGTCCCGGCGATCACTGGGTCTCCTTGCGCCCGCAGCAAGCCTTCGAAGGGTTCTACCAAATCGAGCTGGAACCGCTCGATCCCTTCTTGACTCCGAGAGCTGCCGCTCGGGAGCCGGAGGTGGCGCGCGAGACCGGGAGCGGCGGTCCTCGGGTCGCGATCGGCATCAAGGGGCGCGCCGACGCCGTCGCCGCCTACTGGGGAGAGTCGCAGGTGCTCGATCTGGGACTCTGGGTGCAGAATCTCCTGCCCAGCAGGCAAACCCTGCGCTTCGAGGCGGCGACGAGCGACGTCGGCTGGAAGGCGCGGATCCTGCGTCAGGTCGCCGACCTCGGGCCGGCTCAGGCGACCGCCATTCCTCTTCAGGTGGAGGTTCTCCCAGACGCTCGGGACGACCAGCCCGTGTTGCTGACCGTCGCCGCGCGGTCTGAGTCGGGCGGCGTCGAGGCTCGCTCGGTCGAGCTGCTCAGTGCCTGTGGAGCCGAGCCCATGGCAGCGGGTCGGTCGTGGCCGCTGCCCGACCGCTTTCTCGGAGGGCTCAACGTCGCCGCGACCGCGCTCGGTGCGGACCCCGAGGGCGACGATCGCTTCGTGGCCGAGCTCTTCGACGGTCTCGTGGTGCCGCTCCGGGATCGGCCCCGCTTCGAGAGCGGGCAGACCATCACGATCGACCTGGCCGGGGAGGAGCCCGTGCTCCTCGTGGGCACTCTCCTGCATCCTCTGGGTCGGTCTATCCAGGGCTCCACCGAGCAACTCGCGGAGTTCGCGGTGTCGCTGTCGCTCGATGGCCGCCGCTTCGAGACGGTTCTTGAAGGGCGACTGCAGCCGTTGCTCCAGGAACAGGTCTTCCGTTTCGAGGAGCCGGTGGAAGCGCGGCACGCAAGGCTCGAGCTCAAGAACAGTCACGGCGGCGGCGCCGACATCACTCTCGGCGAGTGGAAGGTCGTCGCCCACCCGGAAGCGTTGCCGATCCGGCAGCCCCGGAACCTCGCGCGGCCGGTGCTCGGAGGGTACGTGGTGTGGTCCGATCCGCTCATCGAGACCGAAGAGTTCGGACCGGTCAATGGAATCGCCGGGAACGGACACCCGGTTCTCTCGGCCGCCGCCGAGCGGCCGTTCGCGACGACACTGAGCGACCAGAGCGAGGCGAGCTGGGTGGTCGCGTTTCACCACAACCGCGCGGCACGTATCACTGGTTTGGAGTGGATCGCGAGCGAGAGCAGGAATCACCGGGCACAGTCCTTCGACTCGATCGAGATCGCCGTCTCCATGAGCGGTCCCCTGGGCCCGTGGGAGCCGCTGGCGAGTTGGGAGCCCGGGAGGGCTGAGCGCCTGACGCTGCCGGAGCCCTTCTGGGCACGATTCGTCCGTTTCACGGCGCGGGGGCTCCAGCCAGAGACCGACTATCGCTACCCGGAGCGACTGGGTATCTTCGAGCAGGAGGTCGACAGCGACTATCGGTCGATCCTCGGTGAGTGGGGCTTCTACAGCCGCCGGGCGGGTTTCGAGGCGGGACTGCGACTCTCGGAAGCGCCGCCGCTTGCCGAGGCGGTCGACAACGACAGCCGCCAGAGCGCCCAGAGCCTGCCGGCTGGACGTGAGGCGCACGGTCGGGTCCTGGTCGAGGAAGACGTCGATTGGTATCGCCTCGAGGTGCCGGAGGGGCACAACGCTCTGCGCGTGACTCTCCGAGGCGATCCCGCGGTCGCCGTTTCCTGGGAGCTCGAGGACTCTCGCGGTCGACCAGTGCCCGCCGCGATCGAACGGTCACCTGAGCAGGTGACTTTGCTCGCCGAGGTCGCTCACGGTGAGCACTACCTGCGGCTCGAAGAGCCGCCGCGGTCGGTCGTCCTGTCGTGGGATACGAGCGCCAGCATCGGGCCGTACCGCGACTTCATCCGCGCCGCCGCCACCGAGTTCTCGCGTGCCGTCAAGCCGGGCCGCGAGATCGTCAACCTGTTGCCCTTCGACAAGCCGCCGCGGTTTCTGCTGCCCGAGTGGTCGGGTGAACCGGCGTTGGTGATGGAGGGACTGAACGGCCACAACGAGGCCAAAGCCTTCTCGAGCAACGCGGAGCTCGCGCTGCTTACTGCCAGCGCGGCGCTGGAGAAGAGACGAGGTGCCCGAGCGATCCTCCTGCTGACCGACGCCTTCAGCAACGGCTACTCTCTGACGCCCGATCTCTGGAACAGCTTCTCTGAAGTCTCGCCGCAAGTCTTCTCCATGCATACGCCTTCCATCGAGCATAGCTCGGCGGGCTCGGCCGCTAGCCAGGATCTGATGCAGAGCTGGGCCGAGGCCGGAGGAGGGTTCTATGACGCTGCCAGGAGTCTTGGTCACTTCGACGTCGGCTTCTCGCGGGCCTCGTGCTACTTGCGGCGACCCAAGAGCTATCGAGTGCTCTACGATACCGGCTTCGAGCAGCCGGCCGGACCGGGAAGCATCGAGGTCGTCGCCGGCGCGCGGCGCCCGTCGGGAGTCGCTCGACCAGAGGCTATCGAGGTCATCTTCGACGCCTCGGGCAGCATGTATCGCAGAGTCGGCGACCAGCTCCGTATCGAGATCGCCAGACAGGTTCTGGGCGAGCTCGTCCACCAGATGTTGCCTCCAGGAACTCCTTTCGCTCTCCGCGTTTTCGGGAATCGGAAGGCGAGGGCCTGCCGCACCGACCTCGAGGTGCCGCTGGGACCGCTCGACGCGACGGCCTTGGAGCGAGTGCTGGACGCGATCGAACCGCAACCCTACTCGGGGACCCCGATCGCCGAGTCCCTCGAACAGGTCGAAAGCGACCTGAGCTCGGCCTCGGCTGGCCGCCGGGTGGTCCTCATCACCGATGGCGAGGAGTCTTGCGATGGTGATGTCGAAGCGGCGATCGAAGGGCTTCGGCGACGTGGCTTCGACGTCGAGCTCAACATCGTCGGCTTCGACGTCGACGCGATCGATCGAGAGGCGGCCCGGGAGCGCTTCCGGCGCTGGGCAGAGCTCGGAGGGGGTCGCTACTTCGATGCCTCGAGTGCGGCAGAGCTCGAAGAGTCTCTGACGGCGGCGGTCAGCCGCTCCTTCGAGGTCGTCGGTGGTGACGGAGAGGTCGTCGCCACCGGCACGGTCGGCGGTGGCCCCGTAGAGGTGCCTGCCGGCGTCTACGAGGTCCGGGTGGGCGGCTCGATCGCCGAGGTGTTCGAGGGGGTCGGCGTGACCGGTGAACAGAGAACGGTGCTGAAGCTGGGTGAAGAGGGATGAGCGACGCTCCCGAGGGCGTCGAGCTCGAGGTCGAGGGAAAGGAGATCCGAGACATGCGTTGGCGAAGCGCGAAACGGTCTGCCCGGGTCCTGGGGCCGATCCTGCTGGCGTTGGTCCTGCTGGGCTCCTGCCGGGGGTCCGAGCAGGAGGCGACTCCGGGGGAGAGCGGAAGGGGATCGAGCCGGGCGATCGGCGACCAGGCCGGTGAAGCCTGGCAAGGGCTCGGAGGGGATGCCTGTCGGCTGCTGGCGCGGGAGGAGATCGCCGAGACGCTGGGACATCAGGTCCTCGAGGGGAGGGCAATGGGATCGCTCAATTGCCTGTGGGACACGGAGGGCATCGACGAAACCAGCGTGAGCCTGACCGCCTTCGTCAGCCGGGAAGGCAGTCGCGACATGGTGGAGGTCTGCGCGGACCTGAGGGCGTCGGGAGACGAATGGGGTCCGGCTCCGGTGGAGGTGCCGGGCGTGGGTGAAGAGGCCTGGTGGACCTTCACCGCCACCCCGGCACTCAATACAGGCCAGCTCTGGGCGTGTAGCAACGACGCTGTTCTCGGGCTCTCGCTGGCGGGGGTCGCCGTTGAGGACGAAATGCTGGCAGCAGCGAGAGAGCTCCTCTCCGGGGCTCTGGGGCAGGTTTGACTACCTTGCCCGGCGCGCCCTCAGTCGATTCATGAGGAATAGCTTCCCCTGACCGCCTTGCTATCCTGTCGGCTTCCCGAGGAGGTCCGATGAGAGGCGCTCTGGTCGTGATGTTGCTGTCGCTCGCCCTGCTGCCGGCCGCCGTCCGCGGCGACTACAATTCCTGCAAGTACCACAGCGATCCCGAGAATCTGGAGATCTGGCGGCGGGAGACGCGGACGGTGCGGAATCAGTGGGCGCGGGGCGTGCTCACCGAGCGGGCGAGGGTCGAGATCGCCTCGCTCGGCACGAGCGTCACGATCTACGGTCCCGACGGATCGGAGGGCGCGGTGGCGACGTTGACCGGAGTGATCGGGGAGGTCGATCGCCACCTGCGAGAGACGGAAGCCAAACTGCCACATCCCGAGAGCTCGGCTCGCTACGCCTCGCCACCGACCCTCGAGATCTTTCTCGGCGATGTGGTCAGCGCGGTCGATACCGAGGCGGAGGCCGGCTGCCCCGAGGTGTCGGGGCCATGGCCGCAGAGTGGCCCGAGGTGCACCATGAACGTGTTCCGCAACCTCTGGGACGGTGAGGCCACCAACCTGCGTTTCACCTTCGCGCACGAGGTCTACCACGTGGCGCAGGCGTTGATCTGGCCCGAGGTCGGTCAGTGCGGCACCTACTGGTGGATCGAGGGCACGGCCGAGTGGTTCGCCAATCGCGTGGTGCCGGGGCAGAGCTATTCGGCCGGCTTTCTGGAGCACTTCGACCGGGAATCGGCGACCGCGCCGCTGACCCACCTCGACTACGCGGCGGTCGCCTTCTGGTTCTGGGCCGACGACTCCTACGGCTCCTGGTATCCGATCCATCTCGGCAGCCTGGGGGAAGAGGGCCTGGCCGATGCGGCGGCGATCGGAGAGTCCCTGCCGCCCGAGGCGTGGCAGAGCTTCATCGAGACCTATCTGGGTGGTGGCCTCGAGTACCCGGACGGTCGTGCCGCGCTTCCCGACCCCGATCTCGGGCCGCAGACGCCCTCACCTTGGGAGCTGGCCGGCCAGGAGCTGGCGATTCCCCGCCTGCAGATGGAGTTCGAGCCGGGAGAGTGGGAGGTACGCTCGGAGACGACCAGCCCGTGGATCAGCTTCCTCGAGGAGGACACCTGGGCGCGCAAGGCAGACGGCGAGACCTTCCCGCGCGAGGTCGACTGCCCGCCCGAGCCGATGGTGATGGCGGCCATCAGCCTCGACGGCACCGATCTCGAGGGCTCGGCCGTGCCGGAGGGCGAGGCCGAGCGCTGCTGCCGCCAGCCGATCCCGGAGGGGCACTGCATGATCGGCACCTGGGAGGCGGTGTCGAGCAGCCTGCCGAGCCAGGTCAACGCCGTGCCGGGCAACCCGCAGCGCTGGACGGGCCAGGACATGGGCGTCAACAAGATCACCTTCGGCGCCGACGGGACCTTCAGTCAGCTCCACGAGCGCGAGCAGGTCTCGACCTTCGAGGGCCGGATCGGGGGCGAGCCGTCGACACAGACCGTGACCATGATGAGCACATCCGAGGGCCGGTGGAAGACCCGGGGTGAGAACGAGCTCGCGATCTGCAAGGAGTCCTACAAGGCCGAGATGATCAGCCGGCTCGAGGTCGGCGGACGGGTCCAGTCGAGCGGGCCCTTCCCGATCCCCGAGGAGCCGGAGATCGCCCAGGACTGGGACTACCAGTTCGTCTGCCGGGGAAGCGAAGCGGAGCTCACCCTGCTCCTGAACGGCACCCCCTTCACCAGCTGGGTGGCGCGGCGGGTGTCGCCGTAGGGCGCTGTCTGCTTGCTGGGAAAGGCGCGTCGCGATCGCGTCGCCATGCAAGCGGCTGATCTTATTGGTGGAGCCGAACGGGATCGAACCGTCGACCTCCTGAATGCCATTCAGGCGCTCTCCCAGCTGAGCTACGGCCCCACGGGGCGCAGAGTGTAGCGTACAATCACGCCAATGCACCAGCTTTCAGTGGGCGTGGGCTGGGGCGTCGTCTGGCGACGTGCCTCGATGGCGGCGCTGATCGCCGTGGGCGTTGGCCTGGTGGCCGCTCCGGCGGAGGCGTGTTGGGAGGAGTTCCCGCGCGCCGAGAGGGCGTTCCGTGAAGGAATAGAGGCTTTCCAGGACGGCGAGTACTCGCTGGCGATCGAGCGTTTCCGGGAGTCGCGCGACGCTCGTCGCGAGCCCGATCCGAGCTGTACGGTGCAGCTCTACGGTCGCGGGCCGCAGAGCAAAGCCTACTATCTGCCCTACTACTATCTGGCGCGGTCGTTCTACCTCGGTCGCGAGCAGCTGCTCGAGAGCGAGATGAGCTGTCCCGACGCGCTGCACTATCGAACGCAGTCGCTCGACCGACGAGGCCAGACCTACGATGTCTACCGCCGACGCTTCCGGAGCCACCTCGCCGATCTCGACGATCTGAGCTCCGTGTGCGAGGTCAACTCGCCGGAGGGCACGCTCGCCGCGAGGGCGCTCTCGGGTGGCAACGCGGTGATCGAGGACTCGGAAACCAGAGACGTGCTGTCCGCGCTGGTGGTTGGTAGGAACGGTGGCGGGGCGCAGGGAGACGCGATGCAACCGAGCGGAGCTTCGCGATGACATGCGAACGGAAGACGTCCGTACGGCACCTCGTCCCGCGAAGCCTGGCGGCACTGGCCCTCCTGGCGCTGGTGGTGTCGGTGCCGGCCGCCGGCCAGATCGCGCCGCTGGGACCCTTCAGGCTCCAGGGGGAGCTCGATCTGTCGAATCCGGGGGCCCGGAGCCTCGGGATCGCGGGGGCCTTCCTCGCTCGCACCGATGACACGACGGCCGCCTACATCAACCCGGCGGGGCTCATCCACCTGCGTTTCAACGAGATCGCGCTGGAGGGCCGGCAGAGGAGTCAGGACGTCGAGGTCTTCGATCCGAACGGCGGCCGGACGGTCCTCGACAGCTCGGGCGGTGGTGTGTCGTTCGCGGCGGTGAGCTATCCGCTGGGCAGGATCACCCTGGCCCTCTTCCTGCACGACCTGGCGACTCTCGACGTCTCCACCCAGGGAGCCGGATTCCAGGCGGCCGACCTCGATCTGGGTATCGGCAGCGTCGGGCTGGCGGCGGGATTCAAGATCATGCCCTGGTTCCGCGTCGGCGTCGCCCTGGTCGGCTACCGGAGCAACATCACGGGAGCTTCGATCGGTCTCGGAGGCGCGAGCGAGACGGTGACGAGCGAGGAGACCGAGCTCGGCTACACGCTCGGCTATCAGCTCGATCTGGCTGAAGACTGGTCGCTCGGGTTCGTCTTCCGGGACGCGCCGGGCTTCGACGTCACCATCGAGAGCGCCGGGGAGACCCGGATCGCGGAGTATGTCGTGCCGGACATCGTCGGCCTTGGGCTCGGTTGGCAGGCGACGCACCGGCTCGTCGCCTCGCTCGACTACAACCTGGTCAAGTACTCGGCGACGCTTCCGGACCAGAGCTACGAGGGCGGTCGATTCGTCGTGCCGGACGCCCGGGAGCTGCGGCTCGGCTTCGAGTACACGGTCTGGGAGTACGAGACCTCGCCAGCCTTCAGGGTCGGTGTATGGGAGGAGCCGGCACACCGGGTGCGCTGGAAACCTTCGGCCAAGGCACCGTCCGAGTCTCCACGCGTCGAGTTCCCCGAGGGTGAGGACGAGATCCACGTCTCGCTGGGTGCGGGGCTGGTGATCGGGCGGTTCCAGATCGACGTCGGCGCCGACCTGGCCGACTCGTCCGATACCTACTCGCTGTCTCTGGTCTTTTTCCCCTAGGTATCCTCCCGGTTTGACCAGATCCTCCAGTT
Organism: Candidatus Multivoradales bacterium; assembly: GCA_965223875.1. Taxonomy (GTDB): domain Bacteria; phylum Acidobacteriota; class Thermoanaerobaculia; order Multivoradales; family JAHEKO01; genus CBDCXS01. The sequence continues at coordinate 4,213,106 of OZ245024.1, forward strand.
TGTCCAGCTCCTTCCGGGTGTCTCAGATCCTCCAGGACGGCTCTTGAGCGCGATCTTCCTGAGTCACTCGAGCGCCGACGCCGAGGCGGCGGCCGACTGGAAGCGCTGGCTCTCCGAGGATCAGCATCACCAGTCGGTTTTCCTCGACTTCGACCCCGAGGCGGGGATTCCGGCGGGACGCGACTGGGAGGGCGAGCTCTATCGCCGTCTGCGGAACTGCCGCGCGCTGATCGTCCTGTGCAGCGGGGCGTCGATGGCGTCGCGCTGGTGCTTCGTCGAGATCACGCTGGCACGCTCGCTCGGCAAGCCGATCTTCCCGGTGCGGATCGAGCCCTGCGAGGTGGTCGAGGTGCTCCACTCGGTGCAGATCATCGACGTCGCCGAGGGACTCGACACCGCTCGCCAGCGTCTGGCTCGGGCGCTGGGCACCGCGGGCCTCCAGTCGGCCGACCGGTTCGGCTGGGACAAGGCCTCCGGTCGCTCGCCCTACCCGGGTCTGCTGGCCTTCGACGAGGAGGACGCCGGGGTCTTCTTCGGCCGCGACTTCGAGATCGGCGAAGGCCTCGACCGCCTCAACCAGATGCGTCGCTACCGGGGGAGTGGCCTGCTGGTCGTGCTCGGCGCGGCGGGCTCGGGGAAGTCGTCGCTGGTGCGCGCCGGTCTGGTGCCGCGCCTCAGGCAGGACGAGCGGTGGGTTGTGCTGCCGGCCTTCCGACCCGGCAACGAGCCGCGCCTCCAGCTCGCCAGGGTGATGGAGTCCGGGGCATCCGGCGGCGGCTCGTTCGACGCCGAACGCTTCCGGACCGGTTTCGTCGACAACGACTCGGTGGAGGAGGCGGCCGAGGAGCTCAACCGGAGCATGGCGGGGCTCTGCGGCGACGCGTCGAACGCCGAGGCACGCGTCGTCGTCGTGCTCGACCAGTTCGAGGAGCTCCTCGGCCAGCCCGACGACCACCCGGCGCACCGCTTCCTTGCCGTAATGCGCGCCGCTCTCGAGCGCGAGGACTGCGTCATGCTGGTCCTGGCGACGATGCGCTCGGACTACCTCGGCGAGTTCCAGTCGCGCCCCTATCTGCGTGGTTTCGCCTACGAGAATCTGACGCTGGGCCCGATGGACCTCGAGAACCTGCGCGAGATGATCGAGCGGCCGGCACAGCTCGCCGACGTCGATCTCGAGGACGGGTTGGTCGACGCTCTGCTCTCGGACGCCGACACCGACTACGCGCTGCCGCTTCTCGCCTTCACGCTCAACGAGCTCCACGCCTCACACGTCGACGCCAACAACACCATCACGCTGGCCGCCTACCAGGACCATCTCGGCGGGCTCGAGGGGGCGTTGACCAAGGCGGTGGAACGGCGACTTCCGGCGGTCCTGACGGAAGAGGATCGGGCGGCGCTGCAGAGGGCCTTCCTGTCGATGGCCCGGCTCGACGACGCCGGTCGCGTCACCCGTCGGGCGGTTCCGTGGAGCGAGCTCGAAGCGATGATGGGCGGCCGCCAGCGAGCCGAGGCCCTGCTCGGCCCGTTCATCGAGGGGCGCCTGCTGCGCAGCGGTGGCATCCAGGAGGGGGAGCGCACCATCGAGGTGACCCACGAGGCCCTCTTCCGCAACTGGCCCGATCTGGTGAAGTGGATCCGCGAGCACCTCGTGGATCTCAAGTTCCGCGATCAGATCGCCGAGGCCGCCGCGCAGTGGGTCAAGGGCGGCGAGAAGACCGACGATCTGCTGCGTCACAAGGTGCGCTTGGCGCGCGCTGTCGAGCTGCGCGACTCGGAGCGCGTGCCGATGAGCGACGAGCTGCGGCACTACCTCGACGAGTCGGAGGCGTTCGAGACCCGTCGACTCGCCGCCGTCGCCTGGCGCCGGCGCCTCATCGTCGGCGGGGCGCTGGTGGCGGCGCTTTTCATGAGCGTGATGTGGCGTATCGCCGAGCGCGCCGAGCGCGCCGCGCAGCGTTCCGAGCGGGAAGCCCGGGCGCAGGTGTCGCGATTCCTCGCCGCCGAGACCGGCAGGCAGGATCTCGACGTGGCACTGCTGCTCGCCATCGAGGGCTACAAGTCGGCCAACACCCGGGAGGCGCGCGACGCTCTGGTCGCCAAGGTCTACGAGTCGCCCTGGCTGGTGCGCTTTCTGGTCGGGCACGAGGACTGGGTGACGACGCTCGAGGCGCCGCGGGGCGTGCCGCTGCTGGTGTCGCGCGGACAGGACAACAAGGTGTGGATATGGAACGCGGCGAGTGGGGAGCCTCTCGATCGACTCGCCGATGACGGTCGCACCGTCAACGGCGTCGCGCTCGATGCCGCGGGCCGCTACCTCGCCTCGACTCACGACGACGGCTCGGCGACGTTGTGGGAGCTCGATCCCGACCTCGGCTCTCCGACGCCACGGCGCGGCCTGCGCCCGCCCGAGGGTGCCTTGGGGCATGTCGCGCTGAGCGCGGACGGAAGGGTCCTGGCAGCGCTCGGGCAGCGCGGCGTCGTGCATCTGTGGACGACTGCCGAAGGAGAGAGCCTGCCCTCGGTCGCCGTGGCCCGCGCACCGGAGGTCGTGGCGCTCGACCCGGCGGGCGACGCCCTCTTCACCGGGCATCGGGACGGCCGCGTCCAGGTGTGGTCGGACCTGCGCTCGGCGCCCCGGCTGGCGTGGGACTTCGTGCCGTCCGAGCGTAGGGGGCGGGTCACGGCGATCGCCTTCGACATCGTTCCCGGAGGGTCGCGCCCACCCCGCTGGGCCTGGTCGAGCGAGGACGCGGACGGTATCCACGTCTGCACGACCTCCGCATGGGGGGACTTCGACGATTCGTGTCCCGGCGGCTCGGCGTCGTTCGACTGGCGGGCGTCGTCCGACGGGTCGTCGAAAGGCGTTGCCGATCTCGCCTTCGATGCGAACGGGCACCTGGCGGCCGCGGGGCTCGACGGCGCGGTGGCGATCTTCAACCGCGACGGCAACCAGGTCAGTGTCTTCCGGCAACCGCAGGCGGTCTATGCCGTCGCCTTCCTGGCCGACGGCGAGGAGCTCGCCACCGGCAGTCGCGACGGCAAGATCCGCATCTGGAGCCGGAGGAACCCCCGTCGCGCCCAGGTGCACGAGGCCATCATCGACTCGATCGCCGTCGACACCGATACCGAGCGGGTGGTCGTCGTCTCCACCGTCGGCACCCATCTCAGGTACTGGGAGCGCGACGCGGCACTGCCCGAACGGTCCCTTCCGGTGGGTCGCTTCAGTCGGGTGGCGCTCGGCCGCGGCCTGGTGGCCGCCGGTGGCGACAACGGGCGCGTCGAGGTCTGGGAGGGAGATTCGGAAGCGCCCCGGGAGGCTCTCGACACGACCGAGGCGGTCACCGCGCTCGACGTGCATCCGTCGATCGATCTGATCGCGGTCGGCCAGGACGACGGACTGGTGGGCCTGTGGAACATCGAGCGCGACGTCTTCGACTACTCCTTCGTTCTCGGGGATTCGGTGTCGGCGGTCGCCTTCAGTGTCGACGGCGGCGAGCTCGCCGCGGCGAGCTGGGACGGCTCGATGGTGGTGTGGAGCCTGGAGGACGGGAAGCCGGTCGGGGAGTCGCGCCAGCAGCTCGCGACCGTCGGCGTGGCGTCTCTCGCATACAGCCGCGCCGGCTCGACTCTCGTGGCCGGTCTCGAGTCGGGCGAGGTGCTGCGACGCGACGGGGAGGGGGCCTTCGCGCCGATCGAGGGTCACCCTGTCCACGCCGACGCGGTGCTCAGTCTCGCCTTCGGACCCGGGGACGGGCTGCTGGCCTCGGGGAGCACCGAGCTCGAGGTCTGGAACCTGGCAGGAGGCCACCTCGAGTTCACCCTGTCGTTCCCGGGCGAAGGCGGCGAGATCCCCGGCCTCGCCTTCGCTCCCGACGGCACCACACTCGCGGTGGCGCGACGCCAGACCGTCTGGCACGTGCCACTCGAGATCGACGAGTGGATCGCCCTCGCCTGCGAGCGCGCCAACCGCGAGCTGACGCTCGAGGAGTGGTCGCTCCACGTCGGCGAGCAGCAATGGCGAGAGACCTGCGCGCCGGCAGAGGCGGCCGGCGACGAGGACATCGCGGAGCTTGGGTCGCAGGAGGCCTCCGGTTAGGCGGGCCGACATCGGAGACGCACGGCCGCTGGGATATCATCACCCCGGCTCAGGAGAGGGCCACCGACGCGATGCCGCTCTACGAATACGCCTGCACCGAATGCCGCGAGCGCTTCGAGATCCTCCAGCGCATGGGGGAGGGGAGCGAAGGTCTCAGCTGCCCGAGCTGCAAGGGCACCACCGTCGAGCGCCAGCTCTCGACCTTCGCCGGCATGGCCTCCTCGGACAGTGCCCCCGAAGCCTGCGCTCCCACCGGCTGCGGCTCCCCCTTCACCTGAGCCCCCAACTAGCCGGCTGGTCAGCCGGCCCCGTTGTCATCTCGAGCGAAGGCTCGCCCCGCGAGCCGCAGTCGAGAGATCCCGCCTTGGCTTCGGCATACCTCAAGCGTTCCTCTCGCCAGCGAAGATAGCGATACACTCCACCGTTCCGGAAGCGCTCGGGGGCTGGTGCCTCCCGCGGTCTTCAAAACCGTTGTTCGGCGGCTGGTCGGTCGTCGAGGGTGGGTTCGATTCCCATGCGCTTCCGCCATTCGCTTTCGCGACGGCCGCTAGTAGCGCCGGTCTTTCGGGCGGTGCTGCCCGCAGCGATTCCCATGCGCTTCCGTCGCTTGCTTCGCCGGAGTTAGTACCTTGCACTCCTCCGGGAATCGGAAAGACGGGTGATTCACTCGCGCTCGGGAACGGGACGTCGCGCGCAGCACCATGCTCCGTAGGCCGCGATGACCACGATCGTCGCCAGCAGCGTCATTCTCCCACCGGCCCACCACGGTCCGCTGAAGCCGGTGATCGGATACGCAATGGCCAATTGAAATAGCGACATGCAGACCGCGGTCGCGAACACGCCGAAGCGGAGCATGACGGCCGCGACGACCACCAGTCTCAACAGGTAGCCGAGTAGCTCGAACGGCGTCTCGCCCCGCACGTAGAAGCCGAAGGTCATGATCCCGCAGAAGAGGATCGCGGCGATCCACTCCTTGCGCACGACGCGTGTTATCGCGAGCAGCAGCACCATGGTTGCCAGTGCGTAGAGAGGACCGAGCCACAAGACGGTAGGCCATGCGGCGACGACGCCCGGCACTCCGCTGGCCGCCGACTCCAAGCTCTCGACGAAAAGGGCCGGCGGTTGCACTCCGAGCAGAGCCCCGAGTTCTCGCCAGACCACCGGCAGAAAGAGCATCAGCGTCGAAGCTGTCGCGCCCACGAGCAGGTCGCGGCCGACGAGAGGATCTCGTAGCCGACCGTCGAGAGCGCGCGCCCAGGAGACGATACGGTGTGGCCAGCGCCGGCGCAGTGCCGGCTCGAGCGCGATGTAGAACAGCGCGGTCAGCAGGCCGAACAGTAGCGAGTAGGCGATGACCCGGAAAATGCGCGCGACCTCTGCCAGCACCAGGAAGTGGGTCGCTCGGACGACCCAGGCCAGGAAGAGGGCGCCCCCGACCAGCAACCCGAGCCGGAACGCTCCGCGCCGATCGCCTCGTCCGCTGCGCAGGTTGGCCCGTGCCAGCCAGGTCCCGGCGGCCACCATCACCACGCCCAGAAGGACCAGCAGTGGCATGAACTGCGGCGTGAACTCCAAGGAGGACCGAGGCCGAGACTCGCCCAGCTCGGGACTGAAGACTCGCAGCCAACTCGCCCGGCCCGCGGTGGCGGCGGCCTCGACACGCAGCTCCAGACCGCTCGCGTACTGCCCGGTCCAGGCTGCAAGCTCGTCCCCGTAGAGCGGCGGTGCCGAGAGGGGCTCGACCTGACGCACCGCCGAGGGATCGAGGCCGGCGAGCTCGAGCAGCACATCTCCGAGAGAGGAATCCGTCGCCGCGCGGGATCTGTTGGAGAGACCCGATGGCTCGACCTCGAGACCGACGAGTCGCCCCTCGGTGTCGAGGGTGACCATGCTCGAGCCCGGGGTTCCGCGCGGTGGGTCGCTCGGCGAGGCGCGGTTCCGAACCCACGGCATGAGAATCGACGGAGAGGCGCGGTACCAGAAAGCGTAGAGCGGCGGCGCGCCACCGTCGAGCAGGGATGCGACGTCCCCTGGACGCTCGCGCAGGCGATCGACGATCTGCTGGTCCATCACATAGCCCCAGGCTTCGTCGGCGGCGGTCGCCGGGTACCCGAGCTCGGCGAGGACCTGGCGGGCACGGTCGGCGAGCACTACCGGTGGTCGACCGGTGGGCGCGAGCACCTGGTCGAACTCGAGGGCGAGGCCGCCCAGGACGGCCAGGAGGCAGAAGACGACCGCGCCGGCCGCCAACCAGGGGTGCACCGTACTCTCGGTCGGCGCCGCGGCGACCATCTCCGGGGATGGGGTCTCGCCAGCGGCCAGGCTCGCGGCAAACACGTCACCGCCCGGCAGCGCGGCGGCTACCGCCAGGGCCGATCCGGGTCGCTCGTGAGGCTCTGGCTCGAGACAGCGCAAGATGGCACGCTCGACGTTCGGATCGAGGTTCTCGACGTGACTCGAGGGGGTGGTCGGTGGCCCGGACGACCTTTCGTCGACGGCGTCGGCGCGGGAGCGCGCCTCGAACGGCCGACGACCGGTGAATAGCTCGTACAGCACCAGGCCGAGTGCGTAGATATCGCTTCGGGCGCTGGCCTCGCGCCCGGCAAGTTGCTCGGGAGCCATGTAGGCAGGCGTGCCGTCATGCGCATCGTCCCCGGTGATGGCCTCGGCCTCACGCGCCAGCCCGAAATCGGTGATCCGCGCCCTGCCGCGCCCGTCGATCATCACGTTGGCAGGCTTGAGATCCCGGTGCAGAACGCCCTGCTCGTGGGCGGCGGCAAGCCCTGCGCAGATCTGCCGGGCGATCTGCGTCGCCTTCGCGCGCGGCAGTCGACCGATGCGCCGCAGCAGAGTCCGCAGGTCCTCACCGTCGATATACTCCATCGAAATGAAGTGATTCCCGTCCGCCTCGCCGACGTCGTACACGCGGCAGACGTTCGGATGGGCAACTCGCCGGGCTACGCGCACTTCCTCGAGCAGCAGCTCCAGCCGGGTTGGGTCGTCGACCCACCCGGAGGGCAGGAACTTGAGAGCCACCGGCTGCCCGAGCCTCAGGTCGTCGGCCCGGAAGACGTCGCCCATGCCGCCACGGCCCAGCAGAGCGACAATGCGGTAGCGCTCGGCGACGACAGTGCCGGGGACGTAGCGCTCGCCGCCGTCACTGTCGAGGCGACGCTTCACATCGGCTCGAGGGGAGACGATCGGGGGCTGATCGAGGGTCGCGGCGTTGAGCGATACTGCGTCGTCGCTTTTTCGAGGAATCTCCCGTCCGCAATCCAGGCAGAAGCGGGACCCAGTCGGAACCTCACGACCGCAGGTAGGGCAGTGCACGATCCACTACTCTAACCTGGAGCCCGGGCCGGTACTCGACTGTCTCGGTATTGCCCACGACCGAAACCACTGCGCAGGGCTCTCTCGAGAGGATGAACTGCCGGAGTGACTAGGAGGTGGACTGCCCAGCCAGAAGCCTCAGAATGCGGTTCTCTTCTCTGGTGCACTGATGGTGCAGTAGAAGACAACATCTGACCACTCCTCTCAACAACGCTCAACAAGACAGCACCTCGTAACTACCTGCTTTGTCTGTGGTTGGCCGTTGGCGACCGTTGTCGTCTGTTGGATCCCACCAATCTTCAAGACCGTGCTCGGCGGCTGGTCGGTCGTCGAGGGTGGGTTCGATTCCCATGCGCTTCCGCCATTCAAACAGTAGGGGCTCCTGCCTCGGTGTCTCAGTGTTTCTCTCGTACATCCCCGGACATTCTCGGCCGAGTTCGCTGGTGTCGTGAACGGCAGAGCACGCGTTGAGTCCTTCTCCCGAGTAGTGCCGCAGCCAACGTTGCGGAGGCGATCCAGTAGATGTTCCTCCTGCCCTGGGGTATGGGGTTCACTTCTGTGCTTCGAGAAGTCCTCGGACCGCGTTGCGTACGTCACGCAACTCGAGGTGACGTTCTTCGCGTAGCCTTGCCAGAGGAACATCTGTTGGCACGCTCGCCGGCAGTCCGAGCTTCCACAAAACGGCTTGCGTGGGGACTCCTGTAGCCTGCTCGACTTCCTCGAGTGTCATGGATCCGATGATCCTCCTCGCGCTGGTTTCACTGGCCTCCCGGTGCGACCGTTGCGGCTCATCCGCTTGCTCCACGGGTCCGAAGAACGGCGCGGCCGCCAGCCCGACGAGCGCCAGCAGTCCGACAACTGCGAGAGCCACCCGATGGCCCGATTCTTCGCGCGGACGGCCCTTCACAATGCAAACGACCCAGCGCCAATGAAGGAAGAGGTGGAGTGTCACACACGCCATCAGGACAACGGCGATCCAGAAGTGCAGCTGGCCCCACCCGTGCCGGTCCATGCCCCAGAGGACTCTGGAGCGACCGGAGCCTGGAGGAAGAACGTAGCGGACAAGAACGCCCGTGGCAGTAAGGAGCACGAAAGCGACAAACGCCACTGCGTCGACGAGGAAGTTCAGTTTTCCCTTCTGCATTCAACGGGCCTCCTGCGAAGATCTTCCGGTGTTGCGGTATCGCGGGTCAGTCGTTATCGGAGTGGTCGACTGCCCGTTGGATTCGTTGCCCGCTGCTGTCGGCATAGGCTGACGCGGCGCCATGCTTGTAGACCAGATCGCCTCCAGACTGGCCTGCGAGGACGAGGAAGACTGTCGCCGGGAGCAGGGCGACGACGGTGAACGCTTGACCCAAGCGCCCGAATCTGTCCCGGGCTAGGCCAAGGAGAGAGCAGCCGAAGACCGCGCCAAGAGACCATAGAAATCGCTCGGCTTGCTCCTCATGGTATTCGAGGGGAATCTCGTCGACCCAGCGTTCGACCCTGTCTTCCTCTCGATCTCCTGCTTGCCGCGCCAGCAGTGCCGTAGCCAGCGCGAGCGAGGCCAAGATCACGACGGGAACCCAAGGCCGCCGTCTGGAGCTTCGTCGGCTCGCGATCAACCCATAGGCTGCCAACGGCAAGAGGAGGAGAGTAAAGGCGATGGGGAAGTGGACAAGGATGGGGTGGAGGGGGTCGGGGAGCATCTCTCGGTCTCCTTTGAGGAAGAGACAGTAGAGGCGAACCCGTTCGCCCGCAATCCGTCATTTGACTTGGTTGTCGGGATTCGGGTTCAATCCGGCAGATGCTGGAGAATCGTGCGCCACTGCTAGTGATCGTCCTGCTCCTGGCAATTGTATTGGCCGGGTCCGTTGACATGGTTCTGGACTCGCCCCAAGACTGGGGCGGCCTCCATCGCACTGTCGAGGTTGTGCTGATGGTCCTGAGCCTGGGAACAGCTGGGTACCTCTGGTGGAACTGGCATCGGTCGCTTCGTTCCTTGGAGCGTATCCGCGCAGCGCTCGAGGATCGGAAGCGGGAGCGGGATGTTTGGAGAGGTCGGGCCAAGAAGCTGCTCGAGGGACTTGGCGAAGAGATCGACCGGCAGTTGACGGCTTGGAGCCTGACGCCCGTCGAGAGACAGACCGCCGTCTTCCTGCTAAAGGGACTCAGCCACAAGGAGATTGCCCGCCTCACTGAGCGGAGCGAGAGAACAGTCCGGCAACACGCCGTGTCCGTCTATCGGAAGTCCGGACTGTCGGGTAGAGCTGGGTTGTCAGCCTTCTTTCTGGAGGATCTACTCCTACCGCCCGAAAGCTGACAACCGGCCCCGCTCCTCGTCGCTGTCTTCTACTTCGTGAAGATCAACTGAGTTCCCAAGTACCTGCCGCGCCACGGCCGAGAGTCTCAAGACACTAATGGACCGAGCTACGGGGAGCACCTCAGATGGTCCCAGTTCGCCGCATCGTCTCCTGACGGCGACGCGCGTCTCAGTGGGCCGCCGATTCGACCGGCTGCTGACCGCTCACGACAACGCCACCCCGCAACACGGCGTGGATCCTCTGGGTGTTGCTGATGGTCTCGAGGGGATCCGCATCGAGGATCACGAGATCGGCCCGCTTGCCCGGCTCGACGGTCCCCAGCTCATCGAGAAGGTCGAGGGACATCGCGCCGTTCCTGGTGGCGATGACGATGACGTCCATGTTAGGGATACCGGAGGCTGAGAGGAGCTCGAGCTCCCTGTGGAAGCCGATACCGGGAGGGATCCATGGGTCGCTGTCGGTACCCGCCGTGAGTAGAACTCCCTCGTGATGCAGCATGCCGACGATCTCCAGGGTGCGATCGAAGGCGAGTTTCGCAGCGGTACGCTCGGCGGCCGTCATCCACGACGAGGAGGGGTGGGGAGAGAAATCCTCACGAAGGGCTTGCGGCACGAGTCTCTCGTAGAGGGCCGGGTCGTCGCCCCGCGCAAAGGTCTCGAACAAGGTCAGGGTGGGGTCCAGGATGACCTTCTGTTCGGCCAGCTGGCGCCCCAGCTGACGAATGGGTCCGTCTGCCTGGGTGGCGTCGACCCATGAAGCGAAGAGCGAAGGATCGAACTTCCTCCAATCGTTTGGCCAGAAGAAGTCGCTGAAGGTGTCGACCTCTTCCGCGCTGACCACGCTGGTCGCCATGCCACTGGGACCGCTGTGCGTCAGCGCGTCGATGCCCATATCGGCGGCTTCGCTCCAGGAGGTCCGGCCGAGATGTCCGATTACTCGGAGTCCCTGGGAGTGCGCCTCGTCGATCGCGGCGGCGACGAGGTCGGGGGTCAATTGCGTGTAGAGCTTGATGTAGTCGACGCCGGCTGCGGCTTGTTGTCGGACGACCCGGCGAATCTCCTCCTCAGACGTCACCACTTCCGCGTAGTCGAAATAGGCTCCGACCCCGTCGATGAGCCCCCCCGCCATCCGGTAGGTAGGTCCCAGAAGCCGACCGTCCTCGAGGCGTTGTCGAACGTCGACTCCGTGGGCCGTGTCGGTTGCCGGTGATCGCGCGGCGGTGATCCCATGGTCGAGGTGCGTCCGGAACCGCGTTGTCAGGTCCTTCTCGCTCGGTAGATGAGCGTGGCAGTCGATGAAACCGGGTAGCACCCACTTGCCGGCCGCCGGGATCTCCGTGACCCGCGGCCCGATTCGCAAGGAGGGCGAGTCGACGATTCGTGAGACGCGTCCGTTCTGAACAACGAGTGTCACGTCCTCCCGCGGCGGATCGCCAGTGCCGTCGATCAGCGTGGCGTGCGTGATCGCCACGACGCCGTCCGTGTTGAGGAGCGGTGCACGGGTACAGCCGGTGAGGACGGTGAGAGCCAGGAGTGGTCCCAACGCGCTTCGTTTTCGCCTCATGGGTCCGATTATCCCACCGGCCCGATATCGGTCCATCGCGCCTCCGATAAGATGAGGCCGATCCACCGAAACGGTTGAGAGACGACTGTGCGGGGAGGCGGTCCGGGGCGACCTCGCTTTCACCAGATGGTCACGACGTCGCGCGACAGCGATACAGACCCGAACGAAGCGTCGCTTCTGGCGCTCGACAACATCGAGCTCGAGCTGCCGATCGCCGGGCTGGGAAGCCGCGCTCTCGCCCTGGCCATCGACTACCTGGTCCTGGCCATCGTGCAGATCACCGTGCTCGTCGGGACGACGATCGTGATCGCCTTTCTCGGCGGCTGGGACTCCGACCGGCCCGTCTGGTGGATTGCCCTCCTCATCGTTCTCTCCTTCATGCTCGACTGGGGCTACTTCTCGTTGCTCGAGTGGCGTCTGAACGGGAGGACGCCGGGCAAGATGGTCGTGGCGCTGCGCGTCGTCGATCGTCGAGGCGGTGCCGTGCGTCTCTCGGCGCTTCTGGCGAGAAACCTGGTGCGGATCGTCGATCTGTTCATCGGGGCGCCGCTCATCGCGTTCGACCCGCTGTCACGGCGCCTGGGAGATCGCTTCGGCGGCACGCTCGTCCTGCACGACGCGGTGGAGCCGGCGACGGCGATGATCGGCCGCGTGCCGGATGCCTGGGGACCTCGAGAGATCGAAGTGGTCGAGGCCTTCTTCGTGCGCGCCGGCGAAATGGATCCGGCGCAGCGCGACTACCTCGCCCGCAAGCTGGTGCGGCTGCTGGAGGCCACCTCTCCAGAGCTCGTCGTCAGGCCGAGTGGAGGGGACGACCCGTTGGAGATCCTCCGCCGGAGCCTGGAGGTCGAGTCGACATGAGGTACGAGCGGTTCGTCGAGCTGCGGAGCGACGCCTGGACGGCCTTTGCCGAGGACCTTCGGCGTACGGCCCGTAACCGGGCACCGAGCTACGACCAGCTCCAGGATCTCTCGAGACGCTATCGCCGGATCCTCCACGATCACGCCATCGCCTCCTCGAGGTTCCCCGGCACCGCGGCCGCCAGCCGCGTGGCGGCCCTCTCGCTCGCCGGGACGAGACTCCTCACCCGTTCGGTCGATACCGAGCCGGCCTGGCGCCGGCTGGCCCGGTTCTGGTCGTCGACTTTTCCCGCGACCTTCCAGCGGCACCTGCCGCTGGTCTCCGTCGCCGGTGCTCTTCTGGTCCTCGCGGCGCTCATCGGCGCCAGCGTCGCGGCGGTCAATCCGGGAGTCGGCGTTCTGCTGCTCGGAAGCGAGTCGATCGACGGACTGCGCCGAGGCGAGCTCTGGACGGAGTCGGTGTTCCGAACCGTACCGGCGGGGGTGATCACCTCGGGTATCGCCACGAACAACCTCTCGGTCGCCCTCACCAGCTGGGCGGGCGGGGCGCTCGGAGGTCTCGGGTCGCTCTGGATACTGATCTTCAACGGCGCGCTGCTCGGCGCCGTCGTCGTCGTGACGGCGCACTATTCGGTGGCGAGTGGACTACTCGAGTTCATCGCCGCCCACGGCCCGCTCGAGATCTCGACGATCGTCGTCGCCTCCGGCGCCGGTCTGGTGCTCGGTCGAGGACTGATTCTGGCGGAGGATCGGCCGCGCAGCGAGATCGTCCAACGCCACGCACGAGAGTCCCTGGTTCTGCTCGGAGGGACCCTTCCGTGGCTGGTGCCGCTGGCCGTCATCGAGTCCTACGTTTCACCGTCTCCCGAGATCCCCGTGGCCCTCAAGGCCACCCTGGGAGGCCTGATGCTGGCGGCCTACCTGGCCACCGCGCTTCGGCGTCCGAGGATCGCGGCCGGAATGGAGGTCACGTCCTGAGTCCCGAGCAGCCGTCGCTCAAGCCTCTCCCTTTCCGGCGCCTCGTCGACGAAGCGGTGAAGTACGTCCGTTCGAGCTACAAGAAGATCTTCCTGCCGGTCACGGTTCCGCTCGTCGTGGTGCAGCTCGGCTCGATGACGATTCAGAACCGGTTGTTCCCAACGGGGTTCGAGGCGCTCGACTTCGGGAAGCTGTGGGTCCCCTGGATGCTCTCTTCCTTGGGCGTGTTCTTTGTCTGGTACGTGGCCTACACCGCGTTGTACGTGGCCGCCACGGATGCCGCCGAGGGTAAGGAGATCCGCCTGCGGCGGGCCTTGCTCTTCCCGTTGCGCCCCGCCGTGTTCGGGACCAGCCTGCTGGCCTTGCTCCTCTTCGGGTTCTCTGCGCTGTTCTTTTTCTTTCCGGCCATCTGGGTGGGCCTGATCCTCGCGTTCACACTGCCGGTCATGGCCTCGGAGAATCGTTTCGGTCGCGAGGCCATGCGTCGCAGTTTTCGATTGGCGATGTACAACCCCGAGAAGCGCTTCCTCAACAACCCTCAGGTCAAGATCTTCTGTATTTACGTCATCAGCGTGGTCATCAGCTGGGGTGTCACGATGTTGATCCAGATGCCGATGCAAATCGCGCTGTTCGGCGGGATGATGCAGGGCGCCGTGGAGGGGAGCCAGCCGTCGATGGTGGTCTCTCCATGGATCTCCTTCCCGACGGTGATCCTCTCGACTCTGACGACCGTCGCGGTGCAGCTCTACACCTTCTTCGCCCTGGCCCTGCTTTTTCACGATGTGCGTCGTCGCCGTGACGCGCTCGATCTCGAGGCCGCGATCGACGAGATCACGGCGCAGATCGCGTGACCGGCTTGCGGCTCGCCTCCATGCTTCGACAGCTGGGCGTGATCGAAGGCTCCGAGCCGGTCGACCGGTCTCTGCTCCACGACATCGTGGAGGCGTCGGACGTCGTGCAGGAGGTCGCCGACCCGGGCCTCTCGGAGTACCTGGGCTACCTCTTCTCGACCTGGGTGCGACGACTCCTGGCGCCGCTCGACGTCTCGGAGGGATTCGTTCGGGACTCCTTCACGATCTTCGCCTGGGTCGTCGTCGGGAGCGCCGTGCTCCTGCTCCTCTATCTGCTGGTGCGGCGTTGGATCGACCGCTCTCCCCGCCGGCGGACGCGGGACGCCTCGGACTGGGAGAGCGGCGGTGAGCCCGGCAGGGGAGTCCAGATCGACTGGCAGGCTCGACTGGACGCGTTGTTGGGGTCCGGGTCCCTACGCGAGGCGCTGGAGGCGCTCTGGTGGCAACTCGCGGCGCATCTCGTTCCGCAGGGTGTCCGGCCGTCCTGGACGGCCCGGGACCTCCTCGAGGCGACCGGCGCGAGGGAGCTGGCCCCGGCGCTCGAGACGCTGGATCGACTCCGCTTCAGAGCCGAGGAGCCCGCTGCCGCTGAGATCGACCGACTTCGCGCCGACTTGAGGAGACTCACCTCGTGAGTCGCAACGCCTGGATCGGAACGGGCGCCATCGGACTGGCACTGGTTCTGGCAGTCGCGCTCGGGGGCGAGGCGCGGTCGGTCGGTGCCAGCTCGGTCTCCGCGGCGCCCGAAGGCCTCAAGGCGGCGCGGTTGTACGCCGAAGCCCGAGGTGTCGCGGTGACGCTTCTCGCCGAGCGACCGAAGGCCGGAGCCGAACCGCTCGAATCGGCGGATCTCGTCATCGTCGCGTTTCCCGGCCTGCCGAGTGTCGGCCTCGAGGAGGCATTGGCCTCCTGGGTCGACTCGGGCGGCACCCTCGTCGTCGGCTACGGCGGGCGGGAGTCATCGCTCGACTCCCTCGTCCTCACCGAGCTGGGTGTTCCGCCGGTTGCCGTGCGTGACGACCCGCCCCTGTCCTGGAGCGGATGGCGGGCGCACCGATCGAGCGAGCTGGAGCTGACGGACGCGACGTCTGATCTGAGACTGGTGACCACGGCGCCGGATGTCGCCCCCGAGCCGCCGCCCGGCGCCGAGGTGCTGTTCGCGGATGCCGCCGGAGAAGTCACCGTGTTCCGTTTCCGCCGAGGCGCGGGCCGGGTGATCGTGCTGCCGTCGGACGTGCTGTCGAACGCGAGACTCCTCGAGGCCGACAACGCCGTTCTTCTCGAGTACCTCAGGTCGCTGTCGAAGCGCTGGGTCTTCGAGGAGACCAGCCACGGCCTGGTCGCGACGGTCCAGGAAGCGCAGTTTCCTCTCCTCGGAAGATCCGTCCGCTGGCTGGCGCTCCAGTGCGTGCTGATCTATCTGCTGGCCGCCTGGTCCCTCGGGCGCCCCTTCGGCAGGCCCTGGCGAGCGCCCAAGGCGGCGACCGGGTCGACCGCGACTCTGGTGCGAAGCCTGGGTGTGCTGCACGACCAGAGCGGACACTTCCCGGAGGGCGCGCGACACCTGATGGAGATCGATCGGCAGCAGGGGCATCGCCTGCTGCAGCGGCCGGCCCAGCGCCGACGGGCCGAGGCGGTGACGACTCGGTCGGAGTTGATCGGCCTACTGGCCGGCGTCTTCGGCAGGACTCAATGACAAGGAGCCACTCATGACTTCGACCTCGGGACCCCAGCGGGCGGTGCAGGACTCCGTTCGAGATCTCGTCAATCACCTGGAAGACGCCGTTCTGGGCCAGCAGGAGGTGGTCGCCCAGTTACTCTCCGCCTATCTGGCCGGGGGACACGTCCTGCTCGAAGGGGTCCCCGGCATCGGCAAGACCCTGCTGGCTCGCGCCTTCGCGCGCCTCCTGGGTGTCGACTTCACACGCATCCAGTTCACCCCGGATCTGATGCCGAGCGACGTCGTCGGCGTCAACGTGTTCGACAGCGAGACCAAGCGCTTCAACCTGCAGAAGGGGCCGATCTTCACCGGTGTCCTGATGGCCGACGAGATCAACCGGACACCACCCAAGACGCAGTCCGCGCTTCTCGAGGGGATGGAGGAGAGGCAGGTCTCCATCGATGGGGTCACCCACCGCCTGCCCGAGGGTTTCTTCGTCGTCGCCACACAGAACCCCCTCGAGTTCGAGGGTGTCTATCCCCTGCCCGAGGCGCAGCTCGATCGGTTCATGCTGCGCATCTCGATGCCTCTGCCCTCGGAGGACGCCGAGTTGGAGGTCTACCGCCGCGCCGTCGCCGGCACGCTGGCGCGGTGGGGAGACGGCGAGTCGGAGAGCGCCCTGTCGAAGGACGAAGCCGCCGCCCTGCGATCCGCCGCTCTCACGGTCCACGTGCGCGACGACATCGTCGAGTACGCCGGTGCTCTGGCCAAGGCGACCCGTGACTCGTCCCGCATCGAGCTGGGAGCGTCGCCGCGCGCTGGCATTCATCTGCTCCAGGCGGCCCGCGGCCGGGCCCTCGTCGAGGGCCGGGACTACGTCGTGCCCGACGACCTCAAGCGGTCGGTGCCGGCGTGCTGGGGCCATCGCCTGGTGCTCTCTCCCGAGTCGGAGCTCGAAGGGTTCGACACGCCGCGGGTTCTGGGAGGGCTCGTGAACGAAGTGGAGGTGCCTCAGTAGTGCTGGCCGCGCGCGCCTTCTGGTTTCTCGGCTTCGCTGCCTTCCTCCTGGTCGGTAGCCTTCTGGTTCCCTGGTTGGCGGTCGCCGCGGTGACCGTCGATCTGCTGGTCCTGATCGCGGTTTTCGTGGACTATCGAGCCGCCGCCGCGACCCCGGTGGGGGCGTCGGACGAGTGGCCACCCTCTTTCTTTCAGGGTCAGGGAACCGACCTGCCGATCGAGGTCGCCAACCCACGCGGGAAGGCCGTCGACCTTCGACTCAGGCATGGTCTCCATCCGGCCCTCTGCGCCGCGCCGCGCCGTACAAGTCGACAGCTTCCACCAGAGCGATCCCTCGTGTGGCGGATCCGTCTCGAGCCCCGCCGCCGCGGCTCGTACGTTGCCCAACCCCTCACGGCGAGGGTTCGTGGACCGCTCGGGCTCGCCTGGCACCAGCGCGAGCTGTTGCCTGAGAGGCCCTTTCGCGTCCTGCCTCAGGTCCGTTGGGGTGGGGAGGTCGGCAAGTTGATCGCGCTGGCCCACCGGCGCCAGCTCGGCTCGATTCCGTACTCGCCGCAGGGCGCCGGTGGCGAGATATACGCCCTGCGTGAGTATCTGCGAGGCGATCCGCTGAACAAGATCCATTGGAAGGCGACCGCGCGGCACGACCGCCCCATCTCGCGGGAGGAGACCTGGGAGCGTGGCATGAGACTGCTCGTGCTGATCGACACGGCGCGGTCGATGATGCCGATTCATGACGGTCGCTCGAAGCTCGACTACGCCCTCGCCGCGTCCCTCGCCCTCGCCCGGGTGGCGGCGGGTCGCGGCGACCAGGTGACCGTGACGACCTTCGCGGACCGGATCGAGCGTGAGGTCAGGGTGGGCACTTCACCGACCGCTCTGCACCGTGCGTACTCACGCCTGTTCGATGCCGAGGCCCGCTTGACGGAACCCGCCTACGACCTCGCGGCACGCTACGCCCTCGATCACGGCGGCTCGAACACCGTCGTTCTGCTGATGACATCGGTTGTCGACATGGTCGCCGCGGAGGTCTTGAGAGATTGCGCGTTGGCCATCGGGAGACGGCATCGCCCCCTCCTCGTCAACATGCTCGACCCCGAGCTCTACGCGCTGCTCGACCAGGCGCCCGACTCTGGGCAGGAGGCCTTCGCGCAGATCGGCGCCGTCGAGCTCCAACTGGCCAACGAGCAGCTCGCCCGGCGATTGCGCCGCGCCGGCGTCCGTGTCGTTCACAGCCGCGCCGACCAGCTCGGCCTCGAGACTCTGAACGCCTACTTCGAGATCGTCGGGCAGGGACTGGGAGGCAACCTCAGATGGCTGGGTCCGGCCTCGCGCCGAGCCGCCGGTACGATGGTCGCCTCGTCAGGCGCCTGAGACGAGACCTCACCCTCATCTTGGCTCACCGCTTCTGGAGTATCCAGTCGACGATCACATCCCCGGAGACCCATTCGCCTCCGTCGAGGCGTTGGGTGATCCACTCGAACCGGGTGCGCTCGGAGTTCTTCCACTTCCAGATCTCGCGAAAACGGCGCGAGGGGCCGGATGGGAAGAAGGCCTCGTAAGTGCGATGCAGGTCTCCGTTCGGTTGGACCTCGTAGTGGCCCTGGTGGAAGATCCGCTGCTCCGCGCCGTACTCGACCAGGACCGCCGAGCCGTCCGCCGGGTTGCGGATCGCCATGCCCTCCGTCGCGGGGGTGCGGCTTCCTTCGGTCGGTCGGTCGAGCTGCCAGATCTCGAGGTGGAGGGTGTCTCCGGTGGGACCCCAGCTCAATCGCAGCTCCTGGCTCTTGAGATCGGGATTGAAGCGCTGGATCATGGGGTGATCCCGGTATTTGGGATCGAGGCGCGAGACCCAGACGCCGACCCACGGCTGGAGGGACGGGAGGCCCCTGGCTTCACCATCCCCGGGTGTCGCGGGGAGCGGACCGGGCCCGGTCTCCTGGGGGTGGGCCGGAGCCGGTCCGAGGGTGAGCGTGCCGAATCCGAGCAGGATGGTGAACAGGATGACGGTGCCTGCCGCCGCTCGCCGTTCGGTGCTCGATGACCTGCCCTGGTTGCTGATCGTCGTCGATGGGACTTTGGTGGGATCCATGAGTTTCCTCCGGGCTGGCTCGTAGGGGGCGGAAATGCGATCGAGCGCCGAGATCGACTAGAGCACCCGGCACCTGAAGTTGTCCAGCCGAATGACCTGGACCGTTTCTGAACCGATCCTCATCGGCGGGGCGTGCAATCGACGGATTCTTCTCTCGGGGCTCCGGGAGGAGGAGTCGGACGGCTACACTTGGCCCATGCTCGACCTCCGCACTGCAGCTGCAGTCACGCTCGTGCTCGACGACTGCCCCTGAGCGGTCCGGGGGACGGTGCAGGCGGTTTGTCTCTCGACGCGCCTTTTGAAGGCTATCGCACGCTTCGGCCGGTGATCGGCGACCTCCTACGCCTGCTCGACTCGGCGAGTGGAGGTGGCGATTTCCACGCGCCCGGAGCACAGGCAACGACGGCTGGCGCGGGTCGCCACCTCCCACATGCTGTTGCACTGTCTGGAGCGCGGCCTCGAACCGGGGTGGGTCGCTTCCAACCCGATCTCGAAGCGCCTGGCACTCAGCCTGGGGTTTCGTTCCGGCGAGCTTTGCGACGTGTTCTACCTGGCCGGCTGAGGAAGGCCCGCGCTCGTGTGTCCATCGGGTCGTAGAATGAACACCCAAGCAAAGGAGGCAGCATGAGCTTGAACCAGAAGGCACTGGCCCTGGCGTGCGGGGTGCTCTGGGGAGGGGCGGTTCTCGTGGCCACGGTGTGGGTGCTGATCATCGGCGGCGGCGAGCATCTGACCCTGCTCTCGAAGTTCTACCTCGGCTACAGCGTCAGTCCGCTGGGGGCGGTCATCGGCCTGGTCTGGGGATTCCTCGACGGCTTCGTCGGCGGGTGGCTCCTGGGCTGGCTGTACAACCGCTTCGCCGGGTAGGTCGGCGCCAGTGGAGACGCTCGCGGTCAGGGGCGGGAATCTCGGCCTCAGAGCTCGAAGTCGGGGCGTCCTTCGGCCGTGGTACGCCTTTGCCTGCGGGCGGCGGAAGGCAGGGCGTCGACAAGGGCCTGGACGGCGGCGAACGGATCCTCGGTCCGGTGGTGACGCAGACGACGGAGGGCCTCGACGTCTTCCGGCGTCGTCGGCAGGTCGCGGTTCAGGTTCGGCAGGCCTCTATCGGTCGAGCTCACGCCACAAGGCTAGCATCCCATGGCGCTCGAAGGTGGCCTCGATCTCGGCCAGGTCGACGTTCGGGAGGCGGGCGATGGCCGCAACGTCCGCCAGGTCCTGGAGCTTGCGGTCGGGGTCGTTCTTGACCGCCAGTATCTTCATGGCGGCCAGGTGCTCAGGCTTGGGTACCAGAACGGGCCGCCCGCCGGGGCCCTCCACTCTGCGGGCACTGTCGAAGACCGCCTCCTTGGTGTCGCCCCGTACGTAGACGAAGTCGACCCGGCCCAGAGCCTCCTCGTCGTGCAGATGATTCGAGTAGCCACTGGACCTGTGAAGTGTCGCGTAGCCGAGCTCCTCCATGAGCGCGATGGTGGTCTCCTGCGCCTCGGCGGGGACGAGCAGGTCGAGATCGAGCGTAGCTCGGAATCCCGAGCGCGGCGAGGCCGAAGCCCCCGATGAGAGCGAGTGGATATCCCTCGCCTGCCAGACGGCGATCGATCGGCTCGAGGACAGCGGCGAAGTTCACTCGGGGCTCCGAATTCTGGCGACATTCTACGCGGATGCTAGGATGATCAGCATTCGCTCCCGAGCTGTGCTCGTACACCCTGCTGTTTCTTCTCCAGGAGGCAATGAACCCATGCCAGTCAATTCTCGTCGTTTCCTGACCCTCGGGCTACTCCTCGCCCTTGTGGTCGCCGCCGCTCCCGCGGGAGCCCAGACCCACCCCATCGACCAGCGCGTGGTGGCGCACTACGAGAGCTCCGGGCTGCTCGACAACCCGTTGGGCGAACCGGCGGTGGTCTTCTCGACGCTCGTTCACGCGGGCGACGCGCCCTGGCTGCGGCTGACCTTCCGCCGGGCCGTGCTCGGTGAGGGCAGCATGCTACGGCTGACATCGCTGCTCGACGGCGCACGGCAGCACCTGAACGCCGCCCAATTCGACCAGTGGCAGAGCTCCTCGGCCTATTTCAACGGCGGCGCCGTCATGGTCGAGCTGATCGCCGGCCCCGGAACGCGGGGTCAGATCGTGGAGATCGGTGATATCTGGGCCGGAACGGTCCCGACGGTGCCGTACACCCAGTGTGGGCCGACCGATGATCGCGAGCCCTCGGACTTCCCCGAGCGGGCTCGCCTGATGTCCATCGGCTGTACCGCCTGGATGTTCAGCGACACCTCCTGCTTCGCCACCGCCGGCCACTGCATCAGCGGCAACGTGGCCCAGTTCAACGTGCCGCCGTCGAATCCCAACGGCTCGCTGAACCACCCCGGTCCCGAGGACCAGTACTCGGTCGACAGGAACAGCCGGGTCTGGACCAATGGCGGCGTCGGAAACGACTGGGGCCTGTTCGAGGTCTTCCCCAACTCCGAGACCGGGATGATGCCGTACGAGGTGCAGGGCGCCTTCCTCCAGCTCGCCACCGTGACGCCTGGAGTCAATCAGGAGATCAACATCGTCGGCTACGGTGTCGACGGTGGAACCCGGAACCAGACCCAGCAGATCAGCTGGGGTCCGGTGACGACCTCGACCCAGACCACGCTGCGCTATCAGGCCGACACCCAGGGCGGCAACAGTGGCTCGGGCGTCGTCTGGCAGGCGACGGGTGAGGCGGTCGGTATCCACACCCACGGCGGCTGCAGCACCACGGGCAGCGGCTCGAACGCCGGCACGGCGATCACCAATCCGGGCCTGCAGGCCGCTCTGGCGACCTTCTGCCAGCCGAGCACTCTGCAGATCTCGGTCACCGGGACCTGCCCGGGCCCGGTGAGCGTCAGCATTTCCGGCGCGCCGGCGGGCGCCGAAGTGGGACTGCTCTCATCCGGCAACACCAACGGCTGGGTCAAGGGTGGCAACCAGTGCAACGGGACCGCCTTCGAGATCGGTGAGCCGCTCGGATTGCCGCCGACCTTCGTGATCGTCGATGGCAGCGGCAACGGTGTCGGCAACATGACGCTGTCGAGCGGCATGTGCTACGTCGAGGCGATCTCGATCGACAATTGCGACACCAGTGGAGCCACCCTGGTCCCCTGAGTTCGCCGCGCTGGAGATCGAACCTCTCGAGGACGCCGGGCGTTACCGCTCGGCGTCCTCTTTTCTTCTGCGGTGCGGGCGGCCCGTTGGCACGCGCCCTCCGGCGGATGGGTGGGCGAGCCTAGCTGGCTCTCGCCATGCTGCCCGTCTCGCTCACCTCTCGACGGTCGGTCGACCGCTGGGCCTGGAGCAGTTCGTTGATGCCGGCCAGGACCGGGGCTAGCTCCTCGGGAGGGTTGCGCAGGCTGACGCGGTGCACGTTCCCGTTGGCGCCGAGAAGCTCGACCTGCCGTCGAAGCCCGATCACCGGAGCGAGACCTCGTCGCAGCGAGCTGTGGACCAGCATCGCCAGCGAGACGAGCAGCAGCGCGCAGGCGCCGACGATGAGCAGTGCGATCTCGAGGATCTGGCGGTTCAGCGCCTGCCGAGACTCGGTAACGACCAGCGTCGCCGTGGTGACGCCCGAGCCGATCGAGACCTGACTCGGCAGCAACTCGTGGGCGCCTTCGCGGCGCGGCACGAAGTCGATCTCGACCTTCCGCCCGGAGGTGCCGTCACGTAGCTCCAGATTGCTGAAACGGGGCTCGTCGGAGAGCGGCGCCTCGACGCTGACATCGAGCGCCTGGAGCGCATCGGGAGCGCCGATCAGTGTGCCGTCGGAAAGCCAGATGGCGAAGCCGTCGGTATCCATGCCTTCGAATCGCGGCGTCAACGAGTCGGTGTCGCCGGTCTGCGCGATCTCCTGCCGAGCGATCTGGATGATGCCCTCCGCCTTGGCGATCAGACCGCGGTCGAACTCCCGGGTCGCTCCACGAACGAGCAGCAGACCGAGCGCGAGGGAGAAGACGATCAGATAGATCGCGATTCCAGCGTCGATCCGGGTATTGAGTCTCTGTTCCAGGGAGGGGAGTTTCATGGCGACTTCCTTCGATTCGTTCAGGTGCCCTCTCGAGGGGACACCCATGGGTTGTTCCGGAGTCTGTGGTTCGGCGTTCCGGGTGTTTCGTGCCGCGTTCTTCGAGTCCCAATCGCCGGACGATGCCTGGAATTGCGAGGTTTGTGCCAAGGGGACCAGCGACCCTTCACAATGCTTTGGATGCGGCCGGCGGCGGAATCCTTCGGTACGCGGTCGGAAATTTCGACGGCGCGCGAAGGATCGGTGCCGGTCGTGCATCAAACATGTCGACGGAGGCGATGGCCTCCACGAGACCGATGAGTCAGGCTGTCGCCAAGTTCGCATCCGATAGGCTCGCTCCTGACGCCCGGGATCGAACCGGGCCGAGCGATCTGTCCCGGGGAACACCGGGCAGGCAACGAGGATCCGAGATGAGCATGGTGCGCCGGATGGTGGCCGGGGACGACGAGGCGTTCCGGGAGTTCGCCGACGTCTACATCCCGCGGCTGCACAGGTTCGCCATGAACCGGCTCCAGCACGACCGTGAGCTGGCGCAGGAGATGGTGCAAGCGACCGTCGTCAAGGCGATCGACAAGCTGGAGACCTTCCGTGGCGAGGCCGCCCTGATGACCTGGCTCTGCGCCTGTTGTCGAACCGAGATCGCGATGCACTTCCGGCGTGAGGGCCGTGGAGGCCCGTCGGTCGAGTTCGACGAGGCGGCGGGGGCGACGAGCTCTTCCTGGGGCCCGGGTCCGATCGGCGCGCCGGAGGCGGAGCTGCTGCGCTCCGACGCGTCACGCCGCGTGCACGAGGCTCTCGATCAGCTACCGCCGCACTACGGGCGGGCGCTCGAATGGAAATACCTGGATGAGCTGTCGGTGGTGGAGATCGCGGCTCGACTGGAGGTGGGGCCGAAGGCGGCCGAGTCTCTGTTGACTCGGGCGCGCAACGCCTTTCGCAAGATGTATCAAGAGCCGGCGGCCGCGGAGGTCGCCCGGTTCCGGGGTGAGGACGGAGTTCAACGATGAGCGAAGGTAGAGAACAGATCGGCCGGGGCACGAACGGCGGCGACGATGTCGGACGTCTGATTCGACAGGCCGGGCGGCGCCCCGCCCCCGACGCCGAGGATCTGGCGGCGATCACCGCGGTCGCCAGAGCCGCGTGGGAAGAGAAGGTCCATGCCGGTGAGCGCGGTGCGGCGCCTGGGCGGTCCCGCCGCTTCCTGGCCCTGGCCGCGAGTCTCGTGCTGGCGGTGCTGGCGGCCTGGTGGTGGGTCGATCGTGCCGGAGAACCGGTGGGCGGCGACCTCATCGCCACGGTCGAGCTGGTCGACGGCTCGGTCATGGCCGGAGACGGCGCGTTGATCGCCGGATCGCGGATCGGTGCCGGAGCGGAAGTGACGACCGGGGCCGGCGAATACGGAGCCGGTCGTCTCTCCCTGCGCATGGCCGGAGGCCAGTCACTACGGGTCGATTCCGCAACCTCTCTGCGCTTGGTCTCGGACCGGCGCGTCGAGCTGTTGCGGGGGAGGATCTACATCGATTCGCCTCCGGGGACGGCCAACGCCGGAGGCGTCGATGTCGAGACGGCTCTCGGCACCGTGGTCGAGATCGGCACGCAGTTCGAGGTGAGCTTCGACGAGCGGGCCGGAGAGCTCGACGTCCGGGTCCGCGAGGGCGCCGTCGCGGTGCGCCGCGACGAGCAGTCGATCACGGCCCGGAGAGGCGAGGCCCTGGCGGTGCGGCGGGACGGTTCGGTCAGTCGAGCGGAGTCGTCGACGACACCGGAGCAGTGGGGCTGGGTCCTCGACGCGGCGCCGGCGTTCGATTTCAACGGGAAGACCCTCGGGGTTTTCCTCGCGTGGGTCGAGCGTGAGATGGGTGTGGAGGTGGTCTTCGAGAGCGAAGAGCTGGAGGGGGCGCTTTCCTCGAAGACCATGAGTGCGCCGCCGGACGGGCTGCGCCCGGACCAGGCGTTCGAGGTCATTGTCCGCGGAAGTGAGCTGGTGTCACGGATCGACGAACACGGCCGGGCCGTGCTGTCGCGGCCCTGATCGGTCGAGTCCCCGGAGGCCTGATGGCCACGGCCGGCAGGGGCGCCGGCCGCCTCAGGGATTGGTGGTGGCCGGCCAGGGGGGCGGCCGCTTCAGGGATTGGCGGCGGCGCCAGGGACCCGGTAGGGCGGGGGGTCGTCAGAACTCGAGGGTGATTCCGACCGACGGCAGGATTCCCGCCCAGTACTCGGTCTCGAAGTCGACGGTACCTTCTTCATCGTCGATCTCGACGTCGAAGCCGGCGACGTTGTTACGGTCGAAGACGTTCTGGATGTCGACGAAGAAGCCCAGCTTTCGTCCGCCGCCGATCTCCCAGGTGCGGCTGGCTCGCAGGTCGACACGGTGGTAGTCGGGGAGGCGCACGCTGTTGAGCTCGCCCAGAACCGGCTCGAAGACCAGTTCGCCGTCCTCGTCTTCGACCGGCTCGAGAGTCAGTGGTGTCGTCGGTTGGCCGGTATGGAAGCTCCAGGCGACGTTGAGGCGCCAGTGCTTCCCGAGCAGGTAGTCGAGGTCGATGTTGACCGTGTGGCGCTGGTCGTAGCTCCTGGGAACCTGGATCCCGTCGATCTCGTCCTCGACCGAGGCCAGGGAGTAGTTGAAGAACCAGCCGAAACGGCTGCCGTTGCGCCCTCGCAGGAAGAGCTCGACGCCTTCGGACCGGCTGCGCTCGGGGGCTATCCGGATCCTGTCGGGCTCGGCTTCGGGGAACGTGTTGAGCGGCTCGTAGAGGTTCTCGTAGCGGGGCCGGGGGTTGTCGATGTCGCGCCGGTAGGCCTCCAGGCGCAGGGCCATACTCGATGGCCCGTCGAGCTCGAAGAGATGCTCGAACCCGAGCAGGTAGTGCTCGGACTGCTCGACCTCGAAGACGTCGGTCTCACCGTCCTCGACCTGGAGCTCGTAGGTTCTCTGGCTCTGGTTGTAGTGGCCCCAGGCGAAGCGCACGACCGAGCTCTTCGAGGCGGCCCAGGCGACGTTGAAGCGCGGACTCACCAGCTCCTCGTCGGTCTGGGAATAGGTGTCGTAGCGCAGGCCGAGCTCGAGGGTCAGGGGCTCACCGAGGCGAATCCGGTCGGTCACGTAGAGACTGTCGTGGTCCTCCTCGAAGAGGCCCCGAAACACCACCGTCTCTTCCTCCTCGGCGCCCGGTACCGGATTGTCGAGGCTCTTGTCGGCCAGGTAGTCGTAGGCGGTCTCCCAGCGGCGCACCTCGAGTCCCCAGGTGAGGAAGTGTCGCTCGCCCGCGTCGAGGCTCCATGCCTGCCGCAGCGACCCCAGTCGGGTGTCGCGAATGTCCTTGATCGTGAACGCCGCGTCCTCGTCCTGTTCGACCCCGCGCCGATCCCGGTCGGTCTCGACATAGGAGGCCGCGGTCTGCAGGTAGAGCCGGTCGCTGGCAAAGAGCTCGTGGGTCAGCCAGGTGTAGCGACTGTCGTACTCGGTCACCGTGCGCTTGCTGCTCTCCTCGCCGTCGACCTCGGAGAAGGTCAGCTCGTCACCCGAGCCGAGCAGGTTGAGGCGCAGGCCGTTGCGCGGATCGAGTTGGTAGCGGAGCTTGCCGTAGGTGTCCCAGTAGGTCGGGTCCTCGTCGCCCAGGAGCTGGCTGACCAGGTCGATGGTGCCTCGCCGGACATCCGCCAGCCAGTCGCCGGAACCGGCCTCGCCCGCGTCGCCGAACGAGCCGGCACCTCCGATGGCGGCATTGAAGACACTCAACCCGACCCGGCCGCGGGCCGGGCCGTCGGGCGACACCGTCGTCATGTCGAGCACGCCGCTCATCCGGTCGCCGAACTGAGCCGAGTAGCCGCCGGTGGTCAGGTCGGCGCTGCCGAGGTTGTTGGAGTCGACCAGGCTGAGGGCGCTGTCGTAGTCCTTCAGGTGGTAGGCGTCGAAGAGCTCCTGGCCATCGAGCAGGATCTGGGTCTCGTCGCGTCGCCCGCCGCGCACGTGGAACTGGGCCGTGACGTCGTTCGAAGTGACTCCCGGCAGGAGCGACAGCGCCCGGTAGAAGTCGTCGCCGAGATGGGGCAGGGCGAGGATCTCGTCGCGGGTCATTCCGAGCGGCGCCACCGGCTCGTGTCGTAGTAGCGAGACGCGGCTCGGCCGCACCACCAACTCCTCTTCGAGTCGGGGAAGCGACTCGGGTCCCGGTGTCGAGACGACAGGCACGGGACCCTCTGTCGTCTGCGCGCCGCGGACGACGACCAGTGTTTCTCCGGGTCCCGGCTCGACCGCCAGACCGTGCTCCGCCAGGATCTCGTCGAGGGCGCCCCGAGGTGTCCGGTCCGCGGGCTCACGCGTCACGTGCATGTGCGGCTGGACGATCTCGCTGGTGAACACGATGCGCAGCCCGAGACCGCTGAGACTCTCGAGAGCCTCCGCCAGGGACGAGCCCTCGAGCACGAGGTCGGGTGGGACCTCGGTCTGCTGCGCCGCGCCGGGGGTTGCGGGCAGGCACACGAGGAGGAGGGCCAGAGCCAGAGCCAGCGGCCCCCGGGCTCCGGAGCGTCTCGGTATGGGCGGTCGGGGCGTCGATTGCACGGTCGTTTCGCTGGCCGGATCTGCAAATTCGAAGCCAGGCTCGGCTCCTGCTATCCGTCGTAGGCGACGACGCTCTGGTCGAGCTCCGGCTGCTGCGAGGCCCATCGCCGGGGGTGGAGGATCTTCAGGTCCTTCTTGCCGTCGATAACCTCGAGTCCGATCGAGAGGCCCTTGAGGCGGAAGAAGAGCCGCCCGTTGACCACCTCACCCCGTCTTTCGGACCAGGCGGTCAGCCCGAGCTTGTCGCCCTCGACGACGACGTCCCTCATCGTGGCCGTCTCTCCGTCGACGTGGACGGACCCTCGGCCTTCGAGATCGTGCACGTCCGGAATCGCCTTGACCCATCTGGGAAGCTTGGCACCGCCCTCTTCCGTCTCCTTGGCGAAGATCAGGTGCATCACCGGCTCGGTGTTCTTTACCCTGAAGTCGAACTCGGCGCTGAACAGGTTCGGGTCGCCCAGATCGATGTGTCCGGACTTCAGATTGAAGCGGGCCCACCACAGATCGTTCTCGGTCGGTCCTTCGTCGCCCAGTTCCTCGCCCGGGGAGCGGAGCAGACGGATATCGATGTTGTCGAAAGCCAGGGAGGTGTCGACCAGCTGCCAGGCGCCCTGGGCGAGGCTGCCTCTGACGAGCTCGAGGTCGATGGCGAAGTCGCCCGAAACCGAGCGGCCGCCCATCAGCATGGCGGTGTTCTCGCCGGCGATGACCATGTCACCACTCGAGCCCTCTTCCTTCGAGACCTTGTCGAACTTCCAGCCGAAGCTCGCCGCGCCGTCGTCGAAGCGGATGGTCTCGGTTGTCGGGAACAGGGCGTTGATGACCTCGACGTCGGGCACCGTGCCGTTCTCGAGCGAGAAACTGCCGAGCAGGTGGTCGAAGATCTCGAGCCCTTCGGTCTCCTTCGGGGTGAACGGTCCGAGCTGGCCGTTGAGGGAGATATCGAGCTCGTTGACGAAGGTCGTGCCCTCGATGGCGATCTCGCCGTTCGCCAGCGAGAAGACGGCCGAGCTCAGGTGCATGCGCGTCGGGATCTGGTAGTCGAACGCGCCACCGACCGCTCCGGAGCCGGTCAGGCGCAGATCACCCACCGAGATCTCCACCGACTCGGAGAGCCGAACCTCAGCGATGTCGATGTGCCAGCCCTTCTTCCCGGGCTTCTTCTTCGGCGGGTAGATATCCTCCGGCGCCGGATCGGGTGGGTTCGACAGACCCTCGATCTCGGGATAGTGGCTCGCCTCGGCGCTCGCCGCCGTCTCGGCGGTCAGCCGCGGTCGCTGGCGGAAGTGGAAGTTCGAGCCGACGACCCTCCGCGCCCGAATCGTCTTGCGCGTCAGGGCCAGGATGGACATCCGCACGTCGGCCTCGGCGAGGCGGAACTGCCACTGCTGGGTCTGCGATTGTCCGCGCACCCGCAGACCCTCGACGTGGATGACGCCCGGGATGATGGTCCAGCCCCCCGACCATTCGACCAGCGTCTTCTCCGGTTTTTTGTTGATGACCGGATCGAGGATTCCCGTGTTGAGGATCAGGTTGGCGCCGACCAGATAGACGATGGCGGTCGCGCCCACCAGGTAGAGCCCCCAGCGAAGTACGCGTCCTGCCAGGCTTCTCGCCATGCGGCCTCCCGTCGCTTTGTCGGTCAAGGTCGAAAGGCATCATATCGGACGTGCACGAGCCTCCGAAAACGGGCCGTTCGGCTTGACTGGCGCCCTGGGAGACGGGGGTCGGTACCACCAGCCGCGAGGGTTTTGCCCTGTGCGATACTGAAATCCTCTTCCGGGGACGAATCTGAAAGGAGAGGAAGATGGAGAGTTTCGTTTCTGACATTTGGGCCGCGATCGAGAGCAACGTGCCCAGGCTGGTGATGGCGGTCCTGGTGCTGGCCGGTGGCTGGCTCGTGGCGACGCTCGGCGCGATGATCACGCGCGGCGTCCTGCGCCGCACGTCACTCGACAACCGAGCCGCTTCGTGGGTCGCGGGCGACAAGGACGGCGAATCGCCGCCGGTGGAGCAGACAGCGGGCAAGATCGTTTTCTGGGTCCTGATGGGCTTCGCGGTCGTCGGCTTCCTGACCGTGCTCGGGCTCGGGGCGGTCGCGTCGCCGCTGCGGGGCTTCCTCAACGAGGTCTTCGCCTATCTGCCACGATTGCTCTCCGCCGGTGTGCTGCTGTTCATCGCCTGGTTGGTCGCCACGGGTCTTCGTTTCGCCATCTCCCGGGGGCTGGGAGCCACCAGGCTCGACGAGAAGCTCGGCGGCGAGATGGCCGAGGGTGCCCGGAAGCCGAGCGCGGCCCTCGGAGAGACCGCCTACTGGCTGACCTTCCTCGTCTTGCTACCGGCTGTTCTCGGCGCTCTGCAGCTCCAGGGCCTGCTCGATCCGGTCAACCGGATGATGGGCAAGCTGCTGGCCTTCCTGCCCAACCTGTTCGCCGCCGCCGTGCTGCTGGGTATCGGGATGCTGGTGGCCCGGGTGATCCAGCGGATCGTCACCAGTGCGCTGTCGGCGGCCGGCGCCGACGCGCTCGGCGATCGAGTGGGCCTCGACAGGGTCTTCGGCGATGGACGGATCTCGACTCTGCTCGGCTTCGTCGTCTACGTGTTGATCTTCATTCCGATGGTCATCGCTTCGCTCGACGCGCTGGGACTGGACGCTCTCACGGCGCCGGCCAGCGGCATGCTCGACCAGCTGATGTCGGCGATTCCTCAGATCTTCGGCGCTGCGATCATCCTCGCGGTCGCTTTCCTCATCGCCCGGCTGGTCTCCGATCTGGTCGAGAGGCTGCTCCAGGCGGCCGGCTTCGATGGCCTGCTCGGTCGCATCGGCTTCAGCCAGGCGGCCGAGGGCACTCGCTCGCCGTCGGAGCTCGTCGGCTGGCTGGCGATGGCGGCGATCATGCTGTTCGCCACCATCGAGGCCCTCGAGATGCTCGGCTTCTATATGCTGGCGGAGATCGTCACGGAGTTCACTTACTTCGCTGGTGACGTTCTACTGGCGGCCGTCATTCTCGCGGTCGGTCTCTACTTCGCCAGCCTGGCCGCGGGAGCGATCGCCACCAGCGGCACTCGCAACGCCTCGGCTCTCGCGACGGGAGCCCGAGTGGCGATCATCGTTCTCGCCTCGGCGATGGCGCTGCGTCAGGCCGGACTGGCGGAGGACATCATCAACCTCGCCTTCGGCCTGCTGCTCGGTGCCGCGGCGGTCGCGGCGGCGATCGCCTTCGGTATCGGCGGTCGGGATCTGGCGGCTCGGCAGCTCGACAAGTGGACGGGCGGTCGCGGCGACTCCGGAGGATTCGGGGACTGAGGCCCTCGAGTTGTGTCGCAACTCTCTCGGGTCGCCGCTCCTGAAACAGGCGGGGCGGCGACCCTGTAGGATCCGACGGTGCTAGTACGCACCTCTCTGATCACTGTGTGCACGGTCGGGGCGCTCTGCGGCCCGGCCGCCGCCCAGCAGGAGGTCTCGGCGGGTCGCGAGCAGGCCGCACCCTCCGTCGACGAGATCGCGGCGGCGATCGCCGCGACCAGGGCCGATATCGCTGCCCTCGAGGAGATCGAGCGTCGGTGGGCCGCCATGGACGAGCTCGGCCACGAGCAGCTCGGGAAGGCACTCGACAGCATCGTGCTTCTCGAGTCGCGCCTAGACGACGTCGAGCCCGGCAGCGCGGAAGTGGAGGAGATCTTCGACCGCACCAAGCCGATGGTGCGAGCCGCTCTCGATGTCGTCTGGACCCTCCTCCGCAAAGCCGGTGAGCCTCGCGAGATCGACCGAGCGCGAGGTCCCGGCCCGGAATCGAGAAGGGACTGGAGCGATACCGAGCTGCCCGAAGCCGGAAGTCCCCTGACCGGACAACTGCAGGATCTCCTGGCGGAGGAGCGGCGTCTCGAGGAGGACCTGGCGCGTCGTGAGATCGATCGGCGTATCGACGCCGTCGAGCGCAGCATCGAGATGGCGGGTCGAATCTGGCAGGTGCGCCTCGCGGCCCTTCACCGACTGCCCCTGTCGAGAAAGAGCGAGATCCTTTCCTTCCAGGGGGAAGGGCGAGAGCAGCTGCGGGTCGAGTTCGAGGCCATCCAGGTCATCGGCCGCGTCCAGGTGGTCCGTGCCCGGGATCTGGCGCTGAGAGCGCGCGAGGGTCTCGTCGACGTCGTCTCGGCGCTCCGGGTAGGCACACTCGGCGTGAAGTTGCTCATCGTGCTCCTTCTCTGGCGATGGGCCCAGGCCAACCGCGAGCGGTATCTACTGCGGGCCCGGGAGCGGGTTGCCGGCATCGCCGATCCCCAGCAGCGCGAGCGGGCGGGGAGCGGTGTCGAGTTCCTGGCCGCGGTCGCACCCTGGAGCATCTTTCTCGCCACGCTCTACGCTGTGCGCTGGGTGATCGGCGACAGGGTCGCGAACCTGCCGGGCATCGCCCCGACGATCCTGCTTCTGGCGGTCTACGGTCTATATCGCCTGATCTCGGATGTCGCCATCGGCCTCTTGGCCGACGCCATGCGTCGATCGGGCGTCGATCTGTCGGACGATCTCAGGGTCCGACTCACGCGTAGAGCCCGGTGGGTGATTCGGATCGCCATGATCGGGGTCGTGATCGCCTGGTTCATCGATCTGCGGATCGGTCCGGGCGTGATCCACGCCCACGTCAGAACATTCACGCTGATGGCCTCCGTGGCGACCCTCTTCCTGACCATGGGGGGGCTCAGGGATCAGATCGCCGATCTCTTTCTGGCCACGAGTGCGCGCGGCCCGATGGCTACCCTGGTGAGAAGGACCCGCGGTCGCTTCACCGGGCGCCTGGTCGCGCCGCTCGCGTTCGTCTGGCTCGCCGTCGCCTCGATCGGCAACCTGATACGGGGTGCCTTCGCCAGTCTCGAGTCGACTCGAGCCGCTACGGCCTACATCGCCAGGCGCAGGCTCCAGAGGAGCGCCGAGAGCGGGGGCTACGCGAGCGGGCGGGTCGAGGATCTGCCGCCGGAGGTCGTAGCGCGGCTGAGCTCGACGATCACGGTGTCGGACCTCGAAGCCCTCGATCTCTTCCCCGGGCTGGACGTCTGTCAGCAAGCCATCGCCCGGTGGCGCAACGGCGAGGGTGGGGGCTCGTTTCTGCTGGCAGGAGACGAAGGGGTGGGCAAACGCGCCTGGGTGACCCGGTTGGTCGAGACCGAGTCGGCGGAGCTGCGAATGGAGCCCAGGAGGCGCATTCTCAACGGCAAGGCGCTCCTGCGCTGGTTGGCCGCGGAGCTGCTCGGGGAGGACCAGTCGCTGACCAGGGGACAGCTCGTCTCCCGACTCGAGGAAGGACCGCAACGGATCGTCGTCATCGAGAGGGCGGAGAGGCTCTTTCTGACCACCGTCAACGGCTATCACGCGCTCGCCGAGCTCGGTCCGGTGGTCGACGCGACCCGCCACAAGGTCTTCTGGGTGGTGTCGATGGGTGGGCTCGCCTACCGGCACCTGTCGGCGGCGCGCAAGGACCTCGCGTTCCTGCGCCGCCAGCAGTGGCTCGATCTGTGGGAAGCACCGGAGCTCCGCGCGCTGATCGAGCATCGCCTCGAAGGCTCCGGGCTCGAGATCGATCACTCGAGTCTTGTCTCCAAAAGCGCGCGCCGCGAGGATCTCGAGACCCGGGACCGTCAGGGCCAACAGGCCTACGCGAGTCTTCTGTCCGACTTCGCCGGCGGGAATCCCAAGGTCTGTCTCTACTACTTCCTGCGCTCGCTCGAGCCGACCTCTGACGGAAACCTCAGGATTCGCCCCTTCATGACGCCCGACGAGGCGGAGCTCGAAGCCATCGATGAGTCGGCTCTCTTCATCCTGGCGGCGGTGGCGCGTCACGGAACCCTGACGCCGCGCGAGGCGGCGCGAGCCGCGGACTACGGCGTGGGTCGCGTGCATGGGCGGCTGGTGCGGCTCCATGACCTGGGCGTGGTCGAGGCCGCCGCCGGCAGCTACCACGTGACGACAGCGTGGCGCAGCACGGTGCTGCGTGTCCTGAGGCGCCACAACATTCTCACCAACTGATCAGAAGCAGGTTATGGGACTTCAGTCCGAGCAGACGACGGCGAAGGCGGCTGGTATCCAGTCGAGTGGGGTTCAGACCGATCCGGACGCCGGCAACCTCCAGGGCGAGACCGGTGTCGATCCGCCCGGACCCGGATCGGAGAGCGCCGTCGACTCGACCAGCCAGGGCATCGCCGACGAGCTGGTGACGGCGACCCAGAGCCTCGAGGCGGCGGTCGATGACGTCGCCGTGAGCGGAGGCGCCGGAGAGGCGGCGATCCAGAGTGCCCCGGACTCTGTCGGCGATGCCCTGTCATGGTTGAGCTTCTTCAAGCCCGAAGGGATCCCCTACGCCCTCGTGGTGCTGCTCGCGATGGCCTTCGTGGCCCGCTTCGTCTCGACCCGGGCGGAGCTTCTGGGGGAACGGTTCGCCGATCGGCGTCTGGTCATCCAGCAGACGGCCTCTTTCGTACGCTTCGTCGTCTACTTCGCCGGTCTGACCTTCGCCTTCCTGACGCTGTTCGAGATCAACGATCAGCTCCTACTCGCCATCGGGGGCTCGCTCGCGGTCGCCGCCGGATTCGCGATGAAGGACCTGGTGGCCTCGATCATCGCCGGGGTCATCATTCTGCTCGATAGGCCCTTCCAGGTCGGCGACCGGGTGACCTTCGCCGGCTACTACGGCGAGATCACCCACATTGGACTGCGGTCGGTGCGGATGATGACGCTCGACGACACCCAGGTGACGATTCCGAACAACAAGTTCCTCACCGATGCGGTGGCTTCGGGCAACGCCGGCGCGGTCGACATGATGATCCAGGTCGATCTCTACATCGGCGCGGACGAGAACCTCGACGAGGCGAGACGCCTGCTGAGCGAGGTGGTCACCACCAGCCGCTACGTCAATCTGAATCGAGCCTGGAACGTCGTCGTCAGCCAGGTGATCGAGAACGACTACTTCGCCACCCAGCTCCGCGCCAAGGCCTATGTGCTCGACGCCAGGCTGGAGAAGGCGTTTCAGGGCGACATCACCGAGCGCGCGCTCGACGCGTTCGCCACGGCGAACATCAAACCGCCGGCGGTGCTGCACCGCAACGTGTCGGCCGAGATCGGCCCGGCGTAGCGTCTCAGCGAACGTCGAGCTCGCTGGCGTCGGCGGCGATCGTCTGGTCGAGGCGTCCGAGGTAGTGCTCCCACTTCCCCTTGGCGAGTCCGAGCATGGCCAGCATGACGACGAACATGACGCTGTAGGAGACCAGTCGCGAGACGTTCGAGGTCATGCCCTGCGTGCGAGCGCGAACCATCGAGGCGGCCTCGAAGGCGGCCACCACAGCCATCATGCCGCCGATCGCCAGATAGCGCCAGGGAACAGTGGGTGTGCCGAAGGTCGTGATCGGTCCCTCGCCCTCGGTCACTGTGTCGAACCAGGCGGCGACGGCGTAGGCGAGAGTCATCGCCATGATGAAGGTGAGTGTGACGACACGCGATCGGTCAGGCCCTCGCGGCGGGAGCGCAGCAGAGCGGCGAGCTCGTGCCAGGCCAGCATGAAGATCGCCAGTGCAAGGAGTGTCTCGACCATGGTGTAGGAGCCCATCGCTGCCTCCGTCTCGGCTTTCGCGTCGTGGCCGGACCGTCGGCTCCTGCTTGCTCTTCTGGAGGGCGTCGAGAAACATCGGGATGATGAGCGTTCCGATGATGACGACCACGATCAGTAGCTCGATCAGTGTGTAGCCTCGCTGCTTTCGCCTCGGTAGTCTCATGGTTACTTCTTGGTTCCCGCGTGTCTCCCTGGCGGGCCCTCTCCATAGAGTAGTCAATTGAAGCCTAAGGGTTGCAGAATGTGCGACTTGGGGCCTGTGATCTGGACTATTCGTCGGGTCGGCCCCTCGGTGGCGGGCGATGTGATGGAAGTGTCGGGTCCGGGAAGTGATAGAACACGCCTACGATGAGCACGGGCTCGACACTCAGCGACGCGACACCCACCCTGTCATTCCAGGACTTCTGGGACTGGTTGATCCGACACCCGAACTGCATCCTGAGGGCCGGAAGCCAGGACACGGTGATCTACGACGACGAGGACTACCACTGGCACTTCGCCATCGAGGGTCCGGATACACCGCTGGTGCAGGTCATCCGAGGCAAGCGTCTGGTGGCGGAGATTCTCATCGCCAGGGACCGCATCGCCTTCGTTCAGGGCTCGGTCGGCGAGGTCGAGGGCGAGCACCTCTTCGATCTCGTGGTCGAAGACGAGGCGGGGCAGGTGACGGCCTACTTCTTCGTTCTGACGCACGCTTACGACATGCCCGAGATCGAGATCTCGGGCGGCGTCCATTCGGTCCACTGACAGGAGGAGACAACATGAGAAGCCACTCGGTGGTACTTGCGCGGTATCGAGGCGGACGATGGCTGGCGAGCCTGACCCTGGTTGCCGCGATGGCTGGCGCATGCGCGGCCGACGAAGCGCCGAAGGCCACGGGGAGCGAGGCCGCGACCGAGCCGGTCACGGCAGAGCCGGTGTCCTCGGAGTCGGTCGCACCGAGCGACCTGCTGCCCAACGGTATCGAGGCGGAGCCCGGTCTGCTGGTCGGGGGCCAGCCGAGCGTGGAGCAGCTCGATGCCCTCCGAGAATCGGGCTACGTGACGGTCGTCAACCTGCGCGGCGAGGGTGAAGGAGGAACTGGAGCCGCCGAGGTCGAAGCGGCGGGTTTGACCTATGTCGCGCTGCCGATTCCGGATGCCGAGGCGATGTCGGAGGAGAACGCCAGACGACTCGCCAACGTCCTCGATGAGGCGGAGGGACCGGTGGTGCTCCACTGCGGCAGCGGAAACCGCGTCGGCGGTCTGCTGGCGCTCAAGGCCTTCTATGTCGACGGGCTCTCGGCGGACGAGGCGATCCAGTACGGACTCGACTCGGGGCTGACCCGGCTCGAAGGTGTGGTTCGCGAGCGTCTGGCCGCCGCCGCTCCGACCCAGTGACGACATCCCGGCGGCTGTCCATACCCCGCGGGGTGGGGAGCGTCCCACCCCTGGGAGCATTGCCGGGGAGTACCGAGTCGAGGAGTATGGGTTTGCCATTGTTGTGGCTCGGGGATGTGAGACGACCCTGGTCGAGCGGCGATCCATTCGCGCCCAGGCCGAGAGACGGTCAGGTGTCCATCGATCTCCCCGGGCCACTTTTTGTATCCGCCCCCCGCCCCGGCCTCGCCGCTCGGCTCCTCGTGGCTCTCGTGTTGCTGACCCTGGCGGCGATCGGTAGCGCCTCCGCCGAGTCCGCCGAGTCTCTGCTGCGGCGCAGCATCGCCTACCACGATCCCGAGGGGTCCTGGATGGAGGGTCCCCGCTCCCTCGAGGTCGCCGAGTCGCGACCGGACGGCACGACCCGTACCACGCGGGTGGTGATCGATACAGGGCGGGGTCGCTTCGGCTACGAGAGCGAGCGTGACAGTCGACGAATCGAGGCGCAAGTGAACGGCACACAGTGTTTCCTGCGCGTCGACGGCGCCGAAACGGCCGGTGAGGAGGCCGAGAAGCTCGGTCTCTCCTGCGCGCGACTGCAGCGGATCCGCAACTACTACACCTACCTCTGGGGACTTCCGATGAAGCTGCTCGATCCGGGTACGTTGCTGGATCCGGAAGTCAGGGACGGGACCTTCGAAGAAAGGCCGGTCAAGACTCTGCGCGTCACCTACGACGCCGAGGTCGGTAGCGATATCTGGTACTTCCATCTCGATCCGGACACTGCGGCTCTGGTGGGCTACCGCTTCTACCACGACGAGGCGGCCAACGATGGTGAGTACATCGTTCTCGAAGGGGAGGTCGGGGCTGCCGGTGTGCGGCTGCCCCGCCGCCGCACCTGGTACACCCACAGCGAGGACGAGTTGCTGGGGACCGACGAGCTGGTGTCGATCCACCGTGTCGACTGACCCGTGCAGGCTGATCGCTCGGCCGAATCGTCGTCAGCCAGGTGGCGCGAAGGCCCACGCTCCGTAGCCGACGACGCTGTCGCGCCCTCCGGCGGTGTCACCCGAGTTGCGTAGATCGAGGGTGATCGCCTCGAGTCCGCGCCGCCCGGCGCACTCGAGAAGCCCATTCAGGGCACGGCATCCGCAGGCCTGTGGCGGTCCGATGGAGCCGCTGTCGAGACGCTCGATGGCGCGACAGGTCTCGCGATCGAGGTGGCGCGCCGTCGAATAGTCGTGGTAGTGACTGAGGTCCGAGGAGACGATGATTCGCGTCGCGTCGTCACCCCAGACGGTCTCCAGAACCTCCGCGACCCCGCCTTTCGAGGCGTCTCCCACCACCAGGGGCACCAGCGAGAACTCGCCCAGGACCCGTTGCAGGAAGGGGAGGATGACCTCCAGGCTGTGCTCGCGAGCGTGGGCCCGATCGTCGACGGTCACCTGGGGGAGGCGCAGCAGCACTTCACGGAGCTCCTCGTCGACCGGGACGACGCCGAGCGGCGTCTCGAACGCACTCGCGCTCGGGACGGCGAGGCCGCGGATCGGGAAGAAGTGGCTCGGGCCCAGGAGCGCGACGCGCTCGATGCCGGTGGCGTCCGCGGCGAGTGTCGCGAGGGCGACTCCGGCCGTGGGGCCGGAGAAGACGTATCCGGCGTGTGGAGCCACCACCGCCTTCGGCCCCCGGATCTCGGATCGTCCGGTCTCCAGGTGGGCATCCACCACCTCCACCAGCCGGTCGGCGTCGGCCGGGTAGAAGCGCCCGGCGACCGCGGCCGGACGGGTCTCGGGGTGGCTACGGCTGAACATGGTCTCCCGGTGCCGGTATACTGCCCTCGAACAGTATAGCCGGCTGCCGGCGGAGGCCACTTGCCGCTCGACTACGATCGGCCGCTCGATCCGAGGGAGCCCTCGGTCGTTGCGACCCGTTACTGGCACCTTCTGTCCGACGGACGGATCCAGTGCGATGTCTGTCCGCGATACTGCCGGCTCCGCGAAGGGCAGCGGGGCATGTGTTTCGTCCGCGCCCGGCGCGCGGACGGCATCGTCCTGACCTCGTACGGCCGCTCGAGCGGCTTCTGCATCGACCCGATCGAGAAGAAGCCCCTCAATCACTTTCAGCCGGGGAGCTCGGTCCTCTCCTTCGGTACGGCGGGATGTAACCTCGCCTGCCGGTTCTGCCAGAACTGGGACATGTCGAAGTCGCGGGAGACGGGCACGCTGGCGGATGCGGCCGGGCCGGAGACGCTGGCCCGCGCCGCCGCCGATCTCGGCTGCGGCAGCGTCGCCTTCACCTACAACGACCCGACGGTCTTTCTCGAATATGCGGTCGACGTGGCGCAGGCCTGTCGCGAGG
Organism: Candidatus Multivoradales bacterium; assembly: GCA_965223875.1. Taxonomy (GTDB): domain Bacteria; phylum Acidobacteriota; class Thermoanaerobaculia; order Multivoradales; family JAHEKO01; genus CBDCXS01. The sequence continues at coordinate 4,251,780 of OZ245024.1, forward strand.
TGGGCGTCCGGTCGGTGGCGGTTACGGCAGGATACATCTGCGACGGACCGCGGCGCGAGCTGTACCGCCACATCGACGCGGCGAACGTGGATCTGAAGGCCTTCACCGAGCGCTTCTACCGACGCGTCTGTGGGGGACACCTCGCCGCGGTCCTCGACACGCTGGTCTACCTGCACAGGGAGATGGACGTGTGGCTGGAGGTCACGACGCTACTCATCCCCGGGGAGAACGACTCGAGCGCCGAGATCGGCTCGCTCTCGGAGTGGATGATGGAGAACCTGGGTCCGGACGTACCGCTCCACTTCACAGCGTTCCACCCGGACTGGAAGATGAGAGACCGGGGTCCGACCAGCCCGTCGGTGCTGACGCGGGCCCGCAGCATCGCAAGAGAGGCCGGTCTACGCTACGTCTACACTGGCAACGTACGCGATCTCGAGGGCGGGCGCACCGACTGCCATGCCTGCGGAGCCCTGCTGATCCAGCGCGACGGGCACCAGATCACCGCCTGGGGCCTCGGCGCCGACGGCGCCTCCGAAGCTGGCGTCTGCCGTCGCTGCGGAGCCCGATGCCCTGGAGTCTTCGATTCCCGACCGGGTGACTGGGGACCCAGGCGCCAGCCGGTCAGGCTCGACCGCTGGCGGCTCCCGGCCGCTCGGGACGGAGACTAGTGGCCTGTAACAGCCAAACGAATACCGCCTGAGCGGTCCTCGGAGCCGATCCCTTTACAGTCTACTAGCGGGGCACTCGGCGGCAGACGCACGACGGGTCGTCGCTGTCGCTCAGCCCAGATCGCCCAGTCGCGAGCCCGGAAGAGCGAGGCCGGCGAACAGGCCCGTGAGCACGGTCTTGCCGGCGCCCTCACCATCGGCGAGGTCGATCCGGACCTCGGCCTTCATCCTCATCCTGCGGAAGTACCCGGCGCTTCCGAACGTCGCGTGGCACAGGGTCGTGTCGCCGGGCCGCACCATGTGGCGGAAACGGACCTCGTCGAGGTGGGTAAAGAGAGTGACGAGTCCCTCGAGCTTCTCCGGCGGCACCGTCAGGGAGGCCTGGTAGATGCCCCAGGCGACGATACCGGCCTGGGCACCGAGCTCGATCAGTTTGACGCCCGGCACCACCGGATCGTTCCGGAAATGGCCTTCGCAGTCCTCCTCGGTCCAGGTGTATACGGCGACGATGTGCTCCCGGTCCACCTCGTCGATCCGGTCGACGAAGCGCATCGGTCGATCGTAGGGCATTCGGGCGAGAATCTCGGCCGGCGTCAGGCCGGTGGTCGGACGGTCCGAGCTCATCGGGACTCCTCTGACGGCGGCGGGTCGATCGGGTCGGCCGGCCAGTCGGCGAGCGGCAGGAGGTGACAGCGGTCTCCCGCCGAGGCCGGTGGAGAGCCCGCCCGAATCCGTACCAGCGCCGAACCGGTGCCATACGCCGCCAGATCGTGCGAGCCGCGGGGCGGGATCGGGCGCACGAGCAGGTCACCGCTCCGGGCGGTGACCGCCGCGGGGAGGAACCGGTCGCGGTCCTTGGCGCCGGGAAGCTCGGCGACCAGCCGTCCGTCGAGCGCGCCCTGCCAGAAGCCGTCGGGAATTCCCTGCCAGCGCCTGAGGGTAGGGCGGACGAACAGCCAGAAGCAGGCCATCACGGCGGCCGGGTTGCCGGGCAGTCCGAAGACCAGCCCGCCGCTGTGGCGAGCCGCAACGAGAGGCTTTCCCGGTTGGATCGATACCCGCTCGAAGAGGATCTCGCAGCCTTCGGCGACCAACACGTCCTCGACCAGATCGAACTCGCCCATCGACACGCCGCCTCCGATGAGGAGCACATCCGCGTCGAGGCCCCGTCGCACCGACTCCGCCAGTCGGGTCGCGTCGTCGGGGGCGATACCGAGGGGGCGGAAGGCGAGTCCCAGCGTCCTGCCGGCGGCGAGCAGGAAGTCCGTGTGGGAGTCACGCAGTTGTCCCGGAGCCGGGACCGTCTCCGGACTCACGACTTCGTCCCCGGTCGTCAGAACGGAGACCGACGGCAGCGCGTGGACATCGAGCTCGGCATGGCCGTGGGTCGCGACCAGGGCCAGCGCCCCCGGGGTCAGGCGTGTGCCCGCCGTAAGGAGGGGCTCGCCGGTGCGCAGCACCTCACCGCACCAGCGGATGTTGGCGCCGGCGGTGACCGGCTGGTCGATGACGACACGTTCGTCCCCGTCGCAATGCGTCCGTTCGACCGGGACGACGCGATCGGCCGAGGAGGGCACGGTGGCGCCGGTCATGATGCGCACGGCGGTCTCGGGGTCGAGCGATTGGCCGGGCGGATCTCCGGCCGCGATGGTTGCGGCGATCGGCAGGGTCGCGCCTTCGGTGACCTCTCCGGAGTAGGCGTAGCCGTCCATGGCCGAGACGTCGGTGCCGGGGACGTCCACGGTCGCGACGAGCTCGCGGGCGAGGACGCGGCCGAGCGCTCCCTCCCGCCGTACGGTCACCGACGAAGGGCTCCAACCGGTGGGTGGAAGGTGCTCCTCGAGCCTGCTCCAGGCCTGTTCGGGTGTCATCGGGGGTTGACGGTCGTCGTGGAGACGGCGCGGAGGCCAATGCTACACTCCGAGGCCCGATTTCGCTCGGGATTCGGCGGAGTCCGAGTCGTGACGGAGACCTTCAGCTTTCGAGTCAATCTGCGTGAAACGCCTCTCACGGAGGTGTTCGCGAGCGTCGGCGGTCCGGACAACGAGGGAGTGCTCGAGGTCACCCGCGAGGGAATGGTCAAGCGGGTCCACGTCGAGCGGGGCTACGTCGTTCACGCCAGCTCGTCGGATCCGATCGATCGCCTGAGCGAGCACATCCGGCGCGCCGGTCTCATGGGAGCGGCGCGCATCGAGGCGCTCGACCATGAACGGTCGAACTCGAACGAACGGCTGGGCACGTTGCTGATCAACCGAGGCCTGATGGCGCCGGGCGAGGTCTACGACGCGATCTGTGGCCAGATCGCGAGCATTGTCTGGAGCCTCTTCGCCTGGGACCAGGGCGTCGCCGAGTTCAGACCCGCGCGGACCAGCATCGGCGACATGGTGAGGGTCAAACTACCGATGCGTCGCGTCGCGTTCGAAGGTATCAAGCGAGCGCCGCGGCTCGAGGCGTCGGCCTTGGGTCCCCTGGCGGACCGAGACGTCGACGGCTCCGAGATCCTGCAGGCCGACTACCGCGTCGAGGATCTCCTCGAGATCGGTATCGACGCGACCGAGATGGAGCTGCTCGGGCTGGTCGACGGGCGCCGGACGATGGGCGAAATCCTGGCGGCGAGTCCCCTCGCGCCCAACGAGACCTTGCGGCGATTGAGGGCGTTCGCGGTACTATCCCTGCTGCGCTCCGACGAGGGTGGCCGCCAGGCCCCGGTCGACCCGGCGGACCTGGCCCGGAGCGCCGGCGTCAGCTGACCGCCGTCCGCGAACGACCCCCTGAAGAGATGCCGATCTACGAATACCAATGTGAGAGCTGCGAGCAGCGGACCGAGGCCATTCAGCGGATCGACGAGCCGCCGCTGGCTCTGTGCCCGCACTGCGGCGGTCCTCTGGTCAAGCTGATGTCGGCGCCCTCCTTCCAGTTCAAGGGCACCGGCTGGTACGTGACCGACTACGCCGGAAAGGGTGGGGGGCGCGAGGCCTCCGGCTCGAAGACCAAGAGCGACAGCTCGTCGAGCTCGTCGTCGGAGTCGAAGGGCGACACCGCCAAGGCTGCCAAGGCGCCCGATTCGACGAGCTCCGGCACCGGCTCGACGTCGGCTACCTGAGTCGGCACCGATGACCCTGCCGACCGACGCCGAGGTTCTGGGGCGGGTGGAGGGCGCGTTGCGTGACCGGGGTCGGGTGGCGCTGTGCCAGCTTCTGCGTACCGAGGGATCGACGCCCAGTCGAATCGGTTGGAAGCTGCTCGTCGAGGAGGACGGCCGGGTGACCGGGAACCTGGGCGGTGGGGCCTTCGAAGCCCTGGTGACGCGAGATGCTGTCGAGAAGCTGGGCCAGGACAGACCGGACTCGGAGATCAGGCGCTACTATCTGACCGAAGAGGCCTCCCGAGGCGAGGCGACCGGCATGGTCTGCGGCGGGATGGCCGAGGTATTCGTCGAGGTGTTGACCGCCAAGCCCCTTCTCGTGACCTGCGGTGGCGGACCAGTGGCTCAGGCCGTGGCCCACAATGCCGTCCTCTGCGGATTCGACGTGCTCGTGGCCGAGGACCGCAAGGAGTTCCGCGACCCCGACCTCTTCCCGCCGGAGACGCGCATGGTCGAGGTGTCGCGTGACTATGCCGACGGCTTCCCCACCGAGGGGTCGGGCAGGGATCTCTACGTCGCCGTGGTGAGCCGCTGCTGGGAGACAGATCTCGCCGCGATGAGGGCGGTTCTCGCCGCCAAGATGCCGCGGCTGCGCTACCTCGGGCTCATGGGTAGCCAGAGAAAGGTGCGGCGCATCGTCTCCGAGCTCGAAGGGAGTGGCATCGAAGTCCCGCGGTCCCTGAGGGCACCGATCGGGATACCCATCGGTGGCGAGACGCCCGGCGAGCTGGCCGTATCGATCCTCGCCCAGATGATCGAGACACGCCGGGCGGCGGCGAAGTAGGAGGCTGGTGAAGAGTGCAGGCTAGCTCGCCGAAGAGCCGTTGGCGGCCGCGGGCTCCGGGGCGTCGTCGCGTTCGTCGGCCATCTCGTCGTTCGACAGCCCCAGCTTCTTGGCGTAGTAGCGGAAGGAGCGGAAGCTGGTCTGCAGCAGCTCGGCCGCCTTGGTCTGGATGCCGTCGCTGCGATCGAGCGCCTGGTTCATCAGCTGGCGTCGCAGGTCGGTCAGGTACTCCTCGAGGTCGAGTCCCTCGGCCGGGAGCGTGACCGGGTCGTCGCTGCTCGAGCTGCCGCGAACGATCTCCAGAGGAATGTCGCGGGCGGTGATGACGTCATCGGCCGACAGCGCGATCGCCCGTTCGATGAGGTTCTCCAGCTGCCGGACGTTGCCGGGCCATTCGTAGCCCTCGAGCAGACGAACCGCCTCGACGGCGATGCGTTTCGCCGGCATGTCCATCTCGTCGGAGAACTTGGCGAGGAAGTGCTCGACCAGGGCGGGGATGTCCTCGCGACGCTGGCGCAGAGGTGGCACGCGGATCGGGATGACGTTGATGCGGTAGAAGAGGTCCTCGCGGAAGGTCCCGTCGGCGATCCGCGCGTGCAGGTCCTGATTGGTCGCGGTGATGATCCGTACGTCGACCTCCTCCTCGCTTGTGCCGCCGACCTTGCGGATCTTTCGGTCCTGGAGAGCGCGCAGGAGCTTGACCTGCATCGTCAGGCTGGTGTCACCGATCTCGTCGAGGAAGAGGGTCCCGTGGTGGGCCTCCTGGAAGAGTCCCTGCTTCTCGCGGACCGCGCCGGTGAAGGCGCCCCGCTCGTGGCCGAAGAGCTCGCTTTCGAGCAGGTTCTCCGGCAGCGCGCCGCAGTTGATCGACAGGAAGCGTCGGTCGCGACGCGGACTCGCGTAGTGGATGGCGCGGGCGATGAGCTCCTTGCCGGTGCCGCTCTCTCCCTGGATGAGCACCGTCGAATGGGTCGCGCCGATGCGCTCGACGAGGTCGAAGATGTCGAGCATGCGACGACTTCGTCCGATGATGTTGGACGAGGCGTAGCGGTCGCGCAGCTCGTCGCGCAGGTACTCGTTCTCCTCGACGAGCCGGTTCTTCTCCAGGGCCCGTTCGACGATCACCTTGATCTCGTCGACATCGAACGGCTTCGAGACGTAGTCGTGCGCCCCGAGCTTCATCGCCTCGATGGCGTTGCGGGTCGAGGTGTACGCGGTCATCATCAGTACGCACGCCCTCGGATCGGTCGCTCGGATCTCCTGCAGCAGATCGAGGCCGTTGCCGTCCGGCATCATGATGTCGCACAAGGTCAGGTCGAAGGTGTCGGCGGCCAGACAGTCGCGACCGGCGTCCACCGAGTCGGCGGTGGTTACCTGGTAGCCCTCCTCCTCGAGCAGGAGTCTGAGGAAGTCCAGGATGCTCTGTTCGTCGTCGACTACGAGGATGTGCGCGCTCACGTCAGGCCTCGGCTCGAATCGGAGTCATCGTTTCCAGGCGGGCTGGCAGCCGCACCCTGATGGTCGTGCCCCAGTTGCGACGGCTCTCGACGTCGAGATGCCCGCTGTGCTCCTCGACGATGCGGTAGACGATCGACATGCCGATTCCGGTGCCGCCACTGAAGCCGGACCGGAAGGGGTGGAAGATCTTGCGCCGCTCCTCGTCGCTCATCCCTCGCCCGGTGTCGCTGAAGCTCATGTGGTACTCGTCATCTTCCAGGCGTCCGACGATCGTCAGGTCGCCGCCGTCGGGCATGGCACGCAGGGCGTTGCGTGCCAGGTTCCAGAAGAGCTGGCTGATCTGGTCCGGGTCGGCCGTCATGCGTACCGAGTCGGGGTCGAGATCCAGAGCGAGGCGATGCGTGCGAAGGACCTCGTCGCTGTTGCGCAGCAGCTCGAGGTTCTCTTCGAGCAGTCGGCAGACATCGAACTCGACGATCGAGCGGTCTCTCGGTCGGGCGAATTGCAGAAAGCCCTTGATCGTCCGGTCGAGTCGCTGACTCTCCTTCGACATGATGTCCAGGAGCTTGCGCTGCGGCGAGCCTTCGTCGGTCTCTCGCGACAGCATCTGTACCGAACCGGCGATGGCGGCGAGCGGATTGCCGAGCTCGTGGGCGATTCCCGCGGCGAGCTCACCGATCGCGGCCATGCGGTCCTTGAGCCGCATCCGGTCCTCGAGCAGCCGCCAGTCGGTCAGGTCCCGGAAGACCAGCACCCAGCCGCTCGGCGCGCCCTCGGCCGAGGTGAGCGGCTCGATGCCGAACCCGACGTAGCGGATGTCGTCGCCGTTGACCAGTGTGAGCTCGTTGCGCTGCGAGCCGAGCTCCGGAGTCTCGGTGAACCGCTCCCAATCCTGCTCCGTGAACAGCCCGGTGGACTCGATCGACCGACCTTCGAGCTCCTCGAAGGTGCGGCCGATGATCTCCGTGCCGGCGCGGTTGAGCGACGTCACCCGGCCCTCCCGGTCGGTCGTCAGCAGGCCGCTCGGCACCGAATGGAGAATGTCCTGGTGCCGCACCCGCAGGTCCGCGAGATCCTCCCGCTTCTCCTCGAGCTCGGTCTCGAGCTCGCTCAATCCGGTAACCAGGTGCGACGCGAGAATCGCGACCCCGTAGAAGCCCACCAGGTGAACGCCGAGCTTGTAGAGCAGGAGCGACAGCGCCGGGGCGTCGGCGCCGCTCGGGGGGGGCAGCCAGCCGGTTACGGCGGCGATGGAGATGGCGGCGTAGAGCACCCACGCGAGGGTCGCGGTGGTCAGCGCCGCACGGGTGCTCAAGATCGCCGCCGCGGTCATGATGACCGCCAGGTAGAGGACCGAGAAGGCGCTCGAGCTGCCGAAGTAGTAGACCAGGTAGCTGACCAGCAGCAGGTCGCCGCCGAACTGCAACGCCGCCTGCGCTCTCTCCGGCAGGCGGAGCCGCACCGCCAGGATGAACAGCAGGCTGGCGCCGTAGATCAGCCCGGCGAAGACGTAGAGGGAGTCGAACCCCGGCGCGACGAGCTCGGTGGAGAGCTGTATGAGCAGATAGGGGAGGACCAGGCTGGTGATCGCCACCAGCCGGATGCCGATCATCCAGCGCAGATGCGTCTGCAGGCGCCCCGCCGGTCCGGTCTCCCGCATCCTGATCCAGCCCTAGCCGATCTTCGTCAGCATCGAGTAGAGAGGCAGGTACATCGAGGCGACGATGGTACCGATCACCACACCCAGGAAGGTGATCAGCAGCGGCTCGATGAGCTTCATCAGACCCGCCACGGCGGTGTCGACCTCGTCTTCGTAGAAATCGGCGATCTTGGCCAGCATCTGGTCGATGGCGCCGGTCTGTTCGCCGACGTTGATCATCTGCACGACCATCCCCGGGAAGATCTTCGTCTCGGCGAGCGGCGCGGAGAGGGTCTTACCTTCCTCGACCCGCTTGCGGACCGCCTGGATTGCGTCTTCGATGACGGCGTTGCCCGAGGTCCGCGCCGTGATGTCGAGACCATCGAGGATCGGCACGCCGGACGACGTCAGGGTCGCCAGGGTGCGGCAGAAGCGGGCGACCGCGATCTTCAGCAGCAGCTGGCCGATGATCGGGATCTTGAGCAGCAGCCCGTCGAGGACGCGGCGACCGCGATAGGTACCGTGGTAGTACTTCAGTGCCACGCCGACGGCGATCAGGAAGAGGAAGATCCAGATCGACCATCTGCCGATGAAGCGGCTGGCGCCGACCACCACTTGGGTCAGGAAGGGCAGCTCCCCGCCGAGACCCGCGTAGAGCTGGGCGAAGATCGGGATGACCTTCCACAGGATGACGTAGACGACCAAGACCGCCACAGCGATGACCGCGGCGGGGTAGATGAGCGCGGACTTCACCTGCGCACGGAGCTTGACCACCTTCTCCAGGTAGGTGGAGAGGCGGCGCAGGATGACGTCCAGAATACCGCCGGCCTCGCCCGCGGCGATCATGCTGGTGAACAGATCGTCGAAGGCCTTCGGGTGCTTGCTCATCGCTTCGGTCAGCGACGCGCCCGATTCGACGTCACCTCTGACCTGGTCGATGATCGCCTGGAAGTTCTTGTTTTCTTCCTGCTCGCCGAGGATCTCCAGGCACTGGACCAACGGCAGACCGGCCTCGAGCATCACCGAGAACTGGCGAGTGAACAACGCCACACGCTTGGTTCCGATTCTCCAGGGCAGCTTCGGCATCAGGGGCACTTCGCGGCCCTTCTGGCGCAGCGAGGTGACGTGGATCTGCTGCCGGCGCAGCGCCGCGACGGCGGCGTTGCGTGAGTCGGCCAGGAGGACACCCTCCTGAGACTGACCGTTGCGGGTCTTTCCCTTCCAGACGAAATTGGGCACTAGTGCCTCCTTGGGTGGCGCCGAACCATGACTAGCTCCTCGCCTGCTTGTCGCTCTGCGGCATCACGCCCATGGCAGGGCCCAGTGCGCCGGGTCCGCGGGTGATGATCTCCTGCAGCTCGTCCGGATAGGAGGAGCGGGCGAGTGCCGTCTGCAGTGTGATCTGACGCTTGAAGTAGAGAGCGGCCAGGCACTGGTTGAATGTCTGCATGCCATGCTTCGCCTGACCGGTCTGCATCATTCCGTAGATCTGGTGGATCTTGTCTTCGCGAATTAGGTTGCGGATGGCGTTGTTCGGTACCAGGACCTCGATCGCCAGCGCGCGGCCCGCGCCGGCGGCCCGGGGAAGTAGCGACTGGCAGAAGATTCCCTCCAGCACGAAGGAGAGCTGGACGCGAATCTGCGCCTGCTGGTGGGCGGGGAAAATATCGACGATACGGTTGATCGTCTGGGCGGCCGAGTTGGTGTGCAATGTGGCGAAGGTCAGATGGCCCGTCTCGGCGATACGCAGCGCCAGCTCGACGGTCTCGAGGTCGCGCATCTCACCGATGAGACAGACGTCGGGATCCTGGCGCAGCACCGACTTCAGAGCGTTCGCGAAGCTGTGCGTATCGGCGTGCAGCTCGCGCTGATTGACGATGCAGTTCTTGTGCTGGTGCAGATACTCGACGGGATCCTCGATGGTCACGATGTGCTCGCGCCGCTCGGCGTTGATCTTGTCGATCATCGCCGCCAGGGTCGTCGACTTGCCCGAGCCCGTCGGACCCGTCACGAGGACGAGGCCGCGGGGCTTGTCGCAGATCTTCTCGGCGGTCTTCGGCAGCCCGAGCTGCCGGAACGAGCGGATCTCGTACGGGATCTGCCGGAACGCGGCCGCCAGCGCGCCACGCTGCTGGAAGATGTTGGCGCGGAAGCGGGCCAGGCCCTTGATTCCGAACGACAGATCGATCTCGAGGTTCTCCTCGAGACGTTGCTTCTGCTTGTCGGTCAGGATCGAGTAAGCGAGGCGTTTCGTGTCTGTCGGCGTGTGTAGCTCGTGCTCGAGCTCGTGCAGCACACCGTCGATGCGAATCTGTGGTTTCGAGTTGGTGGTGATGTGCAGGTCGGACGCACCACGTTCGACCGCTTCACGCAGCAACTCATTGAGCGTCCCTGACATCAGGTGTCGACTCCTCCCGTGGCAGTCACAAGCGCCTTTGTTTTGATGACGTTATGGTCTAGCGGCTGACGTCGGTCGACTCTACCGGGCGCCGGCGCGCTTCGATGTGAGCCTCGTCACGGGCCCGCATTGTCGCCCTGGGAGTGCTATCTTCCCGGCGATGTCGGACACCTCCGAGCTTCACGACGAAGAGGTCCTGGGCAGAGTCTACGACGCCCGGCTGATGCGGCGGCTGCTCGGCTACGTCAGGCCCTACCGCTCGATGCTCGCGGTCGCCGTTGTCCTGGTGCTGGTCTCTTCGGGATTGCAGCTCGTCGGTCCTCTTGCCACCGCCGTCGCCCTCGATCTGTTCGTGGAGTCGGCCGACCCGCAGGGCGTGACCTCGGTGCCCGGTGAGTGGGTGGGTCGCCAGCTCGAGGCGAGGGGGCTCGATCACGCCACCGGGCTGACACTGGTGGCCGCCGTCTACCTGCTGTCGCTGGCGCTCACCTTCGCTGTGCTCTATCTGCAGGGTTACGTCATGCAGTTGATGGGGCAGTACATCCTCCGCGATCTGCGACGCGAGCTCTTCGAGCGGCTGCAGCGCCTGCCCGTGGCCTACTTCGACCGCAATCCCATCGGCCGCCTGGTCACGCGGGTGACCAACGATGTCGATGCCTTGAACGAGATGTTCACCGCCGGGCTGGTCGCGGTGTTCGGGGACGTGGCGCTGCTGGCCGGCATCGTCGCTGTCCTCTTCTGGCTCAACTGGCAGCTCGCGTTGGTCACCTTCGCGATCCTGCCGCTGCTCCTCGCGCTGACGTCGTGGTTCAAGATCCGGGCTCGTCAGAGCTACCGGGAGGTGAGAGTCAAGCTGGCGCGGATCAACGCCTTTCTCCAGGAGCACCTCACAGGTATGTCGACCGTCCAGCTCTTCGTCCGTGAGGCGAGGGCGTTCGACGAGTTCTCCGGCATCAACCGGCGGCATCGGGACGCCAACGTGAAGGCGATCTTCTACTACGCGGTCTACTTCCCGGCGGTGGAGCTGATCACCGCCCTGGGAGTGGGTCTGATCCTCTGGTACGGCGGCGCTCGGGTGATCGCCGGTGGCCTGTCGATCGGCGCTCTGGTCGCCTTCCTGCAGTACGCCCAGCGCTTCTATCAGCCACTCGCCGACCTGTCTGAGAAGTACAACATCCTGCAGGCCGCCATGGCGAGCTCCGAGCGCATCTTCGGACTGCTCGACGAGCCGCTCGAGATCGAGTCACCGGCGCGGCCGGCCGCGATCGACTCCCGGCAGTGCCGGGGGGCGATCCGCTTCGACGATGTGTCGTTCCACTACGAGCCCGACAAGCCGGTGCTGCGGCAAGTCGACCTGTCGATCGCCCCGGGCGAGACGGTCGCCGTGGTCGGGCACACCGGCGCCGGCAAGAGCACCCTGGCCAACCTGCTGTTGCGCTTCTACGACGTTCAGGAGGGAGCGATCGAGGTCGACGGGGTCGACGTACGGCTCTGGGATCTCGACGAGCTGCGACGCAGTATAGGACTGGTGTTGCAGGACGTCTTCCTGTTCTCCGGCACGATCGGGCGCAACATCCGGCTGGGTGAGCCGACGATCGACGCCGAACGGGTGCGCTGGGCGGCACGGGAGGTCGGCGCGCTCGACTTCATCGAGCGCCGCCCCGGCGGTTTCGATGCGGTGATGCGCGAACGTGGGGCCGGCCTGTCGGTGGGAGAGAAGCAGCTCATCTCGTTCGCCAGGGCTTTGGCCTTCGATCCCAGCATCCTCATCCTCGACGAGGCGACGTCGTCGATCGACACCGAGACCGAGCAACTGATCCAGAGAGCGCTCGATCGGCTGCTGGAGGAGCGTACGAGCATCGTCATCGCCCACCGACTGTCGACCATTCAGAAGGCCGACCGGATTCTGGTCATGCATCGCGGCCGGCTGCGCGAGCAGGGGACCCACCAGGAGCTGATCGCGAAGCGGGGGATCTACTACCGGCTGTATTTGCTGCAGTACAGAGATCAGTCGGTGGCTTGAAGCGAGCTGCGGGCGACGCCAGCTCCGCCCCGCTACTCCGCCGTTGCCGGGGCTTCCAGAGCCACGACCTCGCCGAGCAGCTCCATCAGCTGAGCGCCGCGCTCGCTGGTGTCCTCTCCGGCGGGGTAGACGTAGGAGAGGGTGAGCAGGCGGTTGCCCCAGGGGTGGGCGAGCATGGCGCGGAGCTCCTCGACCTCGGCTCCGTCGGACAGGTAGCGGCCCCGAGCCATGTAGGTCAGACCCATCGGTGCCACCATCTTGGTCTGTCCGAACGAGCGGCCCTCGGGCTTGCCCTCGAAGTTGGCCATCTCGATCTCCACCGCGTCGATGATGTTCAGGCCCTCCTGGTAGACCTCGCTGGTCACGACGGTCATCTCGCCGGCACCGGCCTCGGAGGCCACGGCGAGTCGCAGGCCCTCGGCATCGTTCGAGGTGACGGTGAAGTCGGCCGGGAGCGCCGCGATCCCGATCCCGGCGGCCTCGCTCTCGATGACCTCGGGCTCTGGCGTCGGCACTTCGGCCGCCTGACATCCGACGAGCACGGTGGCGGCGAGGAGGCTCCAGACGATCGATCTCTTCATCCCATCCTCCTCACGCCGCGATGATCTCTTTCATCTCGGCGACCAGGTCCTGCAGCACCTGCTTGGCGTCTCCGAAGACCATCATCGTGTTGTCGTACTCGAAGAGCTCGTTCTTGATGCCCGCGAAGCCGGGGCTGAGGCTGCGCTTGATCACGATCGAGGTCTTCGAGTTGAAGACCTCGAGGATCGGCATGCCCGCGATCGGGCTGCCCGGATCGTTGGTGGCGGCCGGATTCACCACGTCGTTGGCGCCGACGGTGATGGTGACGTCGGTCTGCTTGAACTCGGGGTTGATCCGGTCCATCTCGATCAGCTGCTCGTAGGGCACGTCGGCCTCCGCCAGCAGCACGTTCATGTGGCCGGGCATGCGACCCGCCACCGGATGGATGGCGTACTTGACGGTGGCACCGTTCTTTTCGAGCAGTTGGGCGAGCTCGCGAACGGTGTGCTGTGCCTGCGCCACCGCCAGGCCGTAGCCGGGCACGAAGATCACCGACTCGGCGTTCTCGAGGATGAGCGCGGCGTCCTCGGCGCTGTAGGACCTGACGTTGGTGTACTCGTCGGAGCCGCCGCCCCCGCCACCGGTGCTCTCGTCGGCTCCGAAGCCGCCGAAGATGACGTTTGAGAGGGTCCGGTTCATCGCCACGCACATGATGCGCGTCAGGATGAGCCCCGAGGCGCCGACCAGGGCGCCGGCGATGATCAGCAGGTTGTGCCCGAGCACGAATCCGGTCATCGACGCGGCAACGCCCGAATAGGAGTTGAGCAGCGAGATGACGACCGGCATGTCGGCGCCGCCGATCGGAATCACCAGCATGACGCCGAGGATCAGTGCCAGCGCGGCGACGATCGACGAGAACAACGCGACCTGGTCGGGGACCTGGGCCGAGAGAGCCATCCAGCCGCCGAGACCGATCGCGGCGAGGAACAGGACCGCGTTGACCGCGTGGCGGCCCGGGAGGAGCACCGGCTTGCCCCCGATCTTTCCCGAGAGCTTGAGGAACGCTATGACGCTACCGGAGAGGGTGATGGCTCCGATCAGGACCGAGAGAACGACCGTCACGGCGGTCACGATGCCGCCGTCCAGAACGTCGGCAGGCGCTCCCGCCAGGCCCGGCTCGATCAGCTCGAGGTAGAGCACGGAAAGCGCGACGAGGGCCGAGGCACCGCCGCCGAAGCCGTTGAGCAGCGCCACCATCTCGGGCATCGAGGTCATCTGAACGCGGGTGGCGGCCACGGCGCCGATCGCGGCGCCGACGACCAGACCGGCGAGTATCCACTGGACATCGAAGGTGCCCATCTCGACCAGCGCGGTGACGATGGCAATCAGCATGGCGGTGGCGCCGAACAGGTTGCCGCGCCGCGCCGTGCGCACGCGCGTCAGCCCCTTGATGCCGAGAATGAAGAAGACCGCCGACAGCAGGTAGGCGAGCGGGATGAGCGTCTCTCGCATCATCGCCTTTTCTTCCTGCCGCCGAACATGCGCAGCATCCGGTCGGTCACGAGGAATCCACCGACGACGTTGATCGTGGCGAAAATGACGGCGAACAACCCGAGCAGCGCACTCACCGAGACCGAGCCGCTCTTCGCGGCGACCAGGGCGCCGAGGATGGTGATGCCGGAGATCGCGTTGGCCCCCGACATCAGGGGTGTGTGCAGCGTCGGAGGGATCTTGGTGATGATCTCGAAACCGACGAAAGTCGCCAGCACCAAAACGTAGAGGCCGATCAGCAGGGGTCCCATCAGCTCGATGTCTCCTTGCTCGGGGCGAGGCGCGGGTGGACGACGGAGCCGCCGTGGGTGACCACGGAGCCGGCGAGCACGTCGTCCTCGAGGTCGATACTCACCGCGCCCTCCTCGATCGTTTCCATCAGCAGGGTCTCGATGTTGCGGGCGTAGAGGACGCTCGCGTCGTGGGCCATGGTGGCCGGGAGGTTGAGCGGACCGATGAGCCGGACGCCGTTGTGCTCGGCGTCCTCCTCGAGCCGGGTCAGCTCGCAGTTGCCTCCCTGCGGCGCCGCCAGGTCGACGATCACGGCTCCGGGGCGCATGCCGTCGACCATCTCCCGGGTCACCAGCACCGGGGCCTTCTTGCCCGGAACCTGTGCCGTGCAGATGACGACGTCGGCGGCGGCCAGGTGGCGCGAGACGATCTCCCGCTGACGTCGCAGGAAGTCCTCTCCCATCTCCTTGGCGTAGCCGCCCTCGCCTTCGCCCGTCTCCATGTCCGGGAGCTCGATGAACCGGCCGCCGAGCGACTCGACCTGCTCCTTGACCTCGGGCCGGATGTCGGAGACCTCGACCACCGCACCGAGCCGCTTGGCCGTCGCGACCGCCTGCAGTCCGGCGACGCCGCCGCCCATGATGACCACTTTGGACGGAGGGATGGTGCCGGCGGCCGTCATCAACAGCGGGAAGTAGCGGTCGAGGCTGGCCGCTGCGACCAGCACCGCCTTGTAGCCGGCGATGCTAGCCTGCGACGACAGAGCGTCCATCGACTGAGCCCGGGTGATGCGCGGGACCATCTCCATCGACACAGCGGTCACGCCACGCTCTCGCATGGCCTCGACGAGGTTGTCGCGACCGAACGGGTCGAGGAAGCCGATCGCCAGCGAGCCGTCGCGAAGCGCCGCCATCGAGCTGCTCTCGCTCGTCGGTGGGGCGACGAACAGGACGATGTCGGCACCTTCGACGGGTGGGCCGTCGACGATGGTGGCGCCGGCCTCGGCGAAGGCCTCGTCGGTCAGGCCGGCGGCGGTGCCGGCGCCGCGTTCGACGGCGATGGAGAGACCGGCGTCGATCATCTTGCCGACGGTCTCGGGTGTCGCGGCGACACGGTGCTCACCGCGGGCGGTCTCTTTCGGTACGAAGACTGAGCTCATCAGGGGATGTCTGGGGGACCGGTGGCCGGAATGTCCGGATCGGTGCGGTCGCTGCGAATCCTTCTTCCTGACCGGGCTCTTGTCAAGTATTGAACGGCAGGGAATCCTGTATCATCTGCGGTCAGATGTACCGCATTCATGTCGTCCCCGCCGACGGCCAGGCGTTCGACTATCCCTTCGAGGGTGACTCGGTCATCGTCGGGCGCTCCTCGGCCTCGGATCTGGTACTGGCGGACAAGTTCCTGTCGCGCCAGCATGCCCGGCTCTTCCTGGCCGATGGATCGATCATGGTCGAGGACCTGGGCTCGCGCAACGGGACGCTGCTCAACGGCACTCCGATCCAGCAACCGAGCCGGGTCGAGACCGGAGACGTGATCAAGCTCTCCGGCAGCGTCATCTCGGTTCAGGACGACGAGCATCCCTCGTCCTCGGGACGCGATGTCGATCTGGGCCATACGGTCTTCCGGGATGCCAGCGATCTGATGCAGAGCGCGTCGTCGATCGGCACGACGACGATCAAGGGCGAAGCGGCGCTGCGCAACTACGCCGACCGGCTGCGGATGATGAACGAGGTTCACCAGGCCCTCAACGAGTCTCTGGGGTTGGACGAGCTGCTCGAGATGATCCTCGATCGCGTCTTCGATCTGCTCCAGCCCGAGCAGGGCGTGGTCTTCATCAAGGACACGGATGGCGGTATCCGTCCGGCCGCGCAGCGCAGCGTGCCCGGGCTCGAGAGCGACTACCTCTACTCGCGGACCCTGGTTCAGGAGGTGACCGAGAAAGGACTGGCGGCGCTGGTACTCGACGTCGCCAGCGACGATCGCTTCGGCCAGGCGCAGAGCATCGTCGCCTCGGGCGTGCGAAGCCTGGTGGCCGCGCCGCTGCTCGGTCCGGACGGAGCCCTCGGCATGATCGCGCTGAACTCGCGGCTCCACGTGCGCCAGTTCTCCGAGGAGGACATGGAGCTTCTGACCTCCCTCGCCGCTGTCGCGGCGATGCGCATCCGCAACGTCGCCCTTCTCGAGGAGGCCTCGCAGCGGCGCATTCTCGAGGAGGAGCTGGCGCTCGCACGGCGTATCCAGGTGGGGCTTCTGCCCGACGAACTGCCGAACCCCGACGGCTGGGAGATCCACGCCGGCAACGTGCCGTCGCGTGGCGTCTCGGGCGACTACTACCAGATCCTCGAACGCGCGCCCGAAGGCGAGCCCGACATCCGGGAGCTGGTGGTGATGATCGCCGACGTTTCGGGCAAGGGTATGGCCGCTTCGCTCCTGACCGCCTCGCTCGAGGCGTTGGCGGCCGGTCCGATCGAGGTCGGCTACACACCCTCCGAGATCTGCAACCGTGTCTCTCGACGCCTGTTCGAGCGCACACCGCCGGAGAAGTACGCCACCGGATTCCTCGTCTGCGTGAGGCCCGAGGAGGGGAGCTTCGTCTTCTGCAACGCGGGCCACAACTACGGCCTCCTGATCGCCGCGGATGACGGCAGCATCGAGCAGCTCGGACCGACCGGTACGCCGATCGGGCTGGTGCCGATGGCCAACTACACCCAAGAGACCCGGCACCTGGGCCCCGGCGACCTGCTGGTGCTCTACACCGATGGCTTCGTCGAAGCCGAGAACCCGGAGGGCGACGAGTACGGTATCGAGCGGATGGAGGTCGTCTTCGCCGAGGCGCGCGACCGGCCGCTGCGCGAGATCGCGAAGCGTCTCGAGGACGACGTTCGCGACTTCGCCCGCGGAGTCCCGTTCCACGACGATCGGACCCTGGTGATTCTCAGGCGTTCGCGGGACTAGCTGACGGAGCCACAGTGCCCCTGTTCATCACCTTCGAAGGACTCGACGGTAGCGGCAAGTCGACCCAGCTCGACGCCGCCTGTGCTCACCTGCGTGCCCTCGGGCGCGAGCTCACGGTGACGCACGAGCCCGGCGGAACCGACCTGGGGGAGCGCCTGCGCTCGGCCTTCCTCGATCCCGCGGAGCGTCCCGGCGACGGCCTGGTCGAGGCTCTCGTGGTATTCGCCAGCCGGCGCCAGCACCTTCTGGAGGTCATCGATCCGGCGCTCGCGGAAGGCCGTGATGTCGTGTGTGACCGCTTCACCGACTCGACGGTGGCCTATCAGGGGTATGGCCGCGGAATGTCCCTCGACTCGATCGAGCTGCTCGACCGCGTTTCGACTGGCCTGCGCCGCCCCGATCTGACGCTTCTCTTCGATCTTCCGGCTCGACTGGCGCGGGAGCGGGCGGCGGCTCGCGGCAGCGGACAGGCGGATCGGCTCGATCGTGAGGCGCTGGCCTTCTACGAGAGGGTCCGCGAGGGATACCTGGCGATCGCGGCGAGCGATCCGGAGCGTGTCAAGCTGGTCGACGCCAGCGGCGACATCGAGGCGACGGCGGCCGGAGCGCGGGCCGTGCTCGACGCTTTCCTCCCGCTGCCGACGATGGTGGATGCGGATGAGGGTTGACGGCGCGCTCGCCAAAGCGCTCGAGATGGCGAGGTTGGCACGTCTCTATCCCTCCCTGATCCTTCATGGAGGCTCCGACTCGGCGCGCCGCGAGGCGGCGACCCTGCTCGGTCGGGCGCTGCTCTGCCAGCGCGAGTCGGAAGAGCGTCCCTGCGGTGAGTGCCGTGACTGCCGGCGCGCCTCCGCGCTGGCGGACACGAAGTTGTTTCACCCCGACTTCCATCGTCTCGAGCGCGACCAGAAGACGGTCACCTCGATCGACGCCACCAGGCGCTTCCTCGAAGCGGCTCAGATGGCACCCTACGAGGCCCGGGGCCAGGTCTTCGTGATCGCGGCAGCGCAGACGCTCGGTCCCGAGGCCGCCGATACCTTGCTCAAGATCCTCGAGGAGCCGCCACCGCAGTCGCCACGACACTTCTTCCTCCTGGCTCCTTCCAACCGGGAGCTCTCAGCCACTCTGCGGAGCCGCTCGATGTCGCTGTATCTCGGCTCGGGTATCGGTGTCGACCTCGCTCTCAAGAGCGAGATCGCCGACGAGCTCGAAGCCTGCCTGGAGCGCTACCGGGCGAGCGCCTCGAGTCTCGACCTGCTGGCGGCGTCGGCGGCGCTGCAGAAGGCGGGCGGCTGGACCGACCTGCGCGCTTCCGAGCCCTGGTCGCTGGCGGCCGCGGCGGCGATCGAGTGCTCGGAGCGAGCCGGACTCGAGGCCGCCTCGCGGCGGGACCTGCTCGACCTTGCTGCGGCCCTGCTCGAAGCACCGGCGCAGCGACTTCGAGGCATCATGCCTCAGCGCATTCTCGAGGGGCTGGTGATCCACCACCTCGCGTAGCCGGGACCCTTCGGAACCGGCCAGGGCCCGAGCGACGACGAAGCGGCTTGCCGCCCGTCGAGCGCTGCCGGTATCATGCGGCACCGCGACGGGAGGTGAGCGACGAGGCTCGCCGAGCGCGGCACCTCCGCGGAAGTCGCCATGGATCCCAACCTCTGGAGCTCCCCAATGTCCAAGATGCCTGATTCGAAGAAGCAGTGGATGATCGTGCCCCTGACGGCACTCGGCGTGGCGGCGGCGGTCGCCCTGTTCCTGGCTGGCGAGAGGCCCGCAAAGGCCCGGGAGGGTGACGAGGTGCTGGCCAAGGTCGGAACGGTCGACGTCACCCGGGCGAAGGTGGAGGAGAGCGTCGCGTCGGAGCTCCAGCGGCTCGCCCAGGAGCGCCACCAGTTGATCGAGCGCGGTATGGAAGCGGCGATCGAGAGCGAGCTGATCAACCTCGAGGCCGCCCAGCGCGAGATCACGCGCGAGGCGCTCCTCGACGAGGTCTACGCGGGAATCGAGACGCCCACCGAAGAGGCGATCGACGCCTTCTACGAGTCCAACAAGAGCCGGATCAACAAGCCGAAGGAAGAGATCAGCGGACAGATCGCCGAGTACCTCAGCCAGCTCGACCGGCAGAAGGCCTACCAGGCGTTCCTCACCGATCTGAAGGGGCGCTACGAGGTGGCCCGGCTGCTCGAGCCGCTGCGGATCGAGGTAGCCGACGCCGAGCACGCTCCGTCGATCGGAACCGTGGGCGCCTCGGTGCGGATCGTGGAGTTCTCCGACTTCCAGTGTCCTTACTGCCAGCGGCTGGCGCCGACTCTCGACCGCGTGGTCGAGGAGTACGGTGACCGGATCGAGCTCGTCTTCCGTCAGTTCCCGCTCGACATCCACGCCGACGCCCAGAAGGCCGCCGAAGCCTCGCTCTGCGCCGGCGAAGAGGGCAAGTTCTGGGAGATGCACGATCAGATGTTCGCCGACATCCGGGCGCTGTCGGTGGACCAGCTCAAGGAGAAGGCCGCCGGTCTCGAGCTCGACGCCGAGCGTTTCGCCGAGTGCCTCGATTCGGGACGCTTCGCCGAGGAGGTCGCGGCGGACGTGGAGGCGGGACGGCGCGCCGGTGTGACCGGCACGCCGGCGTTCTTCATCAACGGTCGCTTTCTCTCCGGAGCCCAACCGTTCGAGACCATCGCCGCGGTGATCGAGGACGAGCTCGAGCGCGCCAGCCGTCAGTAGCCGCCGTCAGTCGTCGAGTGGCTCGACCGGCGCGCCCCGAGCGCGTCGCGGGGTCCTTGGGCGAAGCGTCGGAGGCGCCGCTCACGGGGTGTTAGTGTTCGGCCCACAAGGCCGGTACCGGAGGGGTGCCGGAGGGTGCGAGCGACGATGAAAGCACTGATCCTGGCAGGTGGGTCGGGGACCCGCTTCTGGCCGATGAGCCGACGGTTGCGGCCCAAGCAGTTCCTGGCGCTCGACGGGGGAAGCAGCCTGTTGACCGCGACCGTGGAGCGGCTGCGGTCCTGGCTCGCACCGGAGCAGATATGGATCTGCACCACCGAAGCGCTGCGAGAGCCGATGGTGGAGCTGGTCCCCGAGATTCCTCCACAGCAGATTCTCGCCGAACCGGAGGGCAGGAACACAGCCCCGGCGATCGGCTGGTCGATCGTCTCGATGCCGCCCGAGGAGCGCGACGAGGTCGTCGCGGTCTTCCCGGCCGATCACCGCATTGCCGATCCCGAGGCCTTCGGGACGGCGATCCGCAGTGCCGCCTTCGTCGCCGACAGGGATCAACGGGTGATGACCCTCGGCGTGGTGCCGCGCTGGGCCGAGACCGGCTTCGGTTACCTCGAGCTCGGTGAGACCCTGGACGCGGACCTGAACGTTTCGCGGGTCGTGCGGTTCACCGAGAAGCCGGACCGCGAGACCGCGGAGTCGTTCGTGGCGAGCGGACGCTACTCCTGGAACCCGGGCATTTTCCTGTTTCCGGGCAACCGGATGCTCGAGGCGCTGGAGCGTTGCGAGCCGGAGATCGCGGCCGGCCTCGCCGAGATCGAGCGATCGCCGGAGCGACTCGCCGAGATCTATCCCCGCCTGCCGTCGATCTCGATCGACTTCGGCGTCATGGAGAAGCTCGACGACCTGGCGACCCTGCCTCTCGACTGTGGCTGGAGCGACCTGGGCTCCTGGGCCACTCTCGACGAGGTGCTGCCCAAGGACGGCGATGGCAACGCCCTCGTCGGGGACGCGCTGGCCGTCGAGGCGCGTGACAACCTGCTGATCGCCGACGAGGGGACCGTCGCCGCCCTCGGTGTCGACAACCTGGTCGTCGTCCGTACCGGGGATACGGTGCTGGTGATCCCCAAGGAGCGCTCCCAGGAGGTGCGCGAGATCGTCGCTCGACTCGAAGCGGAGGGACGCCTCGAGCTGCTCTGATGCGCGCGATCGAGCTGGCCAGTCGCGGGCGCGGCCTGACCCTGTCGGAGACCGGACTTCCCCTGGATCTCGAGCGGTTGGTGCCGGGGACGGCACCGTGGGAGCTGGACATCGGCTTCGGCAAGGGCCGCTACCTGCTGGCGAGAGCGCTTGCCGAGCCACCGGTGCGTCTGCTGGGAATCGAGATGGCGTCGAAATACTTCCGCATGGTGAAGCGTCGCGCCGAGCGCCGTGGCCTCGACAACGTCGCCCTGGTGCAGGGCGAGGCGCTCTACCTGATGAGCACGGTCCTGCCAGCTCGGACATTCCGGGCGGTTCACGTCTACTTCCCGGACCCCTGGCCGAAGGACCGGCACCACAAGCGGAGGCTGTTCGACAGCGACACCGTCGACCTCCTGCTGTCGCTGCTGGCTCCGGACGGGCGCCTGTTCTTCGCCACCGACCATCTCGACTACGGCGCCTCGGTCGCTGATCTGCTCGAGTCGCATCCGGCCCTCGAGGTGGAGCGGCTCACCGCCTGGCCCGAGGGAGCGCGGACGAACTACGAGCTCAAGTACGAGCGCGAGGGCCGCCCGATTCTGCGTCTGGTGGTCGGGGTGCGTCCCGGTGTGCCGCTGATCCACCCGCAGGGACTCGATGCTCTGGCGGTCGCAGCGACCCGGCGCCGCGACGGCGTGGCGCAGGGGGCGAACGCCCCGTGAAGGTGCTGGCCCGGCTCGGGCCCTACTTCCGACATCACCCCTGGAAGCTCGCCGGCGGCGTTTCGGCGATCGCCGCATCGGTCGTCCTCGGACTGATGGCTCCGCTCATCATCGGTCGGGCGATCGACTCTTTCAAAGACGACATCTCGGTCGGGCGACTGTTCTCCTACGCCGCTCTGCTGCTGGGCGTCACTCTGGTCCAGGGCGTCTTCAGCTTCCTCCAGCGCATGACCCTGGTGGCGCTGTCGAGAGACATCGAGTTCGATCTGCGTAACGACTACTTCGCCCATCTCGAGACGCTACCGCTGTCGTTCTACCACCGGCAGCCGGTCGGCGATCTGATGGCCCGGGGCACCAACGATCTACAGGCGGTACGCATGCTGTGCGGACCGGCGATCATGTACAGCACCAGCACGCTGCTGACCGCGATCGGCGCCCTGGTGCTCATGTGGCGCATCCACTGGCAGCTGACCCTGCTCGCGCTGGCCACGATGCCCCTCGTCGCCTTCGCCACGACGGTGTTCGGCCGCCGCATCCACCATCTGTTCGAAAGGGTCCAGGAGCAGTTCTCCAACCTGTCGAGCCGGGTTCAGGAGAATCTCGCCGGGGTGAGAGTGGTGCGCGCCTACGTCCAGGAGCGAGCCGAAGCGGGCGCGTTCGACGCGGTCAGCCGCGAGTACGTGGAGCGCAATCGGCGCCTGGTCCTGTGGACGGCGTCCTTCCATCCGCTGCTGCAGGCCCTGGTCGGCGTCGGCTTCGTGGTCGTCCTGTGGCGCGGCATCGGGCTGGTGACCGTCGGGCAGATCACCGTCGGTGAGTTCGTCAGCTTCAACTTCTTTCTCTCGAAACTGGTCTGGCCGATGATCGCCATCGGCTGGGTCATCAACCTCGTGCAACGGGGCTCGGCGTCGCTGCGCCGGATCCTCGAGGTGATGGACACCCGGCCGGAGATTCGTGACGAGCCACCTCTGACGAGTCGACGGCACGATCGTGGCGAGGTGCTCTGTCGTGGCCTGACCTACAGCTATGAGAAAGATGCGGAGCCGGTCCTGCGCGGGCTCGACTTCGAGATCGGGGCCGGCGCCACCGTCGCCCTCGTCGGCCGGACCGGGGCGGGCAAGAGCACTCTGCTCTCGCTCCTGCCCCGACTGCTCGACCCGCCTCCGGGGACGCTCCTGCTCGACGGTGTCGACGTCCGCCGGCTGCCTTTGGCGGAGCTGCGGGCCGGCATCTCGGTGGTGCCGCAGGAGACCTTCCTCTTCTCATCGACGTTGCGCGACAACATTCTGGTCGGGTGTGGGGAGGCATCGGAGGGGGATCTCACCACGGCCGTCGCCGCGGCCGGACTCGAGCCCGATCTGGAGCTCTTCCCCGATGGGCTGGCGACGGTCATCGGCGAGCGGGGTATCACGTTGTCCGGCGGGCAGAAACAGCGGGTCGCCCTGGCGCGTGCCCTGCTCAAGTCGTCCTCGGTGCTGATCCTCGACGACTGCTTCTCGGCCGTCGATACGGAGACGGAGGAGAGGATCCTGTCCGGACTGTCGTCGGTGCTGGGAACACGCACCACGTTTCTCGTCTCGCACCGGGTCTCGACGGTGCGCCGTGCCGATCTGATCCTGGTGCTCGACCGCGGGAGCATCGTCGAAAGGGGCTCTCACGAAGAGCTTCTGGACCACGGGGGACTCTACGCCGATCTCGAGCGCCGGCAGCGCCTGGAGGAGGAGCTGGCGGCGGTCTGACGGGCTCAGGTTGACCGTTCCTCCCCGGGGTGGATAGGGTGGCGGTCCCATGTCGCACCGCGGTGCGCGCTCCCGGCCCGCCGCGCGCGAAGGATTTGGCGCGTTCGTCCCCTCATTACTAGCGAGCTGGCACGTACATTCGAGAGTGGAGATACGGCGTAGCCATGGTGAAGGAGTGTCCGGAGTGATCGAGAGACGTCGAAGAGGATGGTTGGCCGGCGGCCTGCTGCTGCTCGCCGGAGCGGTGGCGGCGCAGGAATATACCGACACGACCTCCGTGGTCGTGGTGGAAGTGCCGGTCAATGTGACCCTGGACGGTGACCCGGTGACCGGCCTCACGGCGGAGAACTTCGAGATCCTGGACGAGGGAAAGAAGCAGGAGATCTCCGGCTTCGAGGTGCTCGACCTACGCGAGGAGGGCAGCACCTCCCAGGTGAGCATGATGAGCGCCTCGGCGCGCCGACACTTCGTCTTCGTGTTCGACCTGTCGTTCTCGAACCCCAATTCGGTCGCTCGGGCACGCCAGTCGGCACTCGATCTGGTTCGCACCAGCCTCCATCCGACCGACCTGATCGCGGTCTCGACCTATTCCAACCGTCAGGGTCCGCGCCTCATCCTGAACTTCACCACCGATCGACGCCAGGTGGAGGGCGCCTTCTCGACTCTCGGCCTGCTGGCCGAGGAGAGGCCGATCGACGATCCGCTCGGTCTGGTGGTCGACCGCAGCGTCATCGACGACGAGCTGGCGGGAGACACCGATGCCGGTGGTGGCGGCGGCATGGCGGGACTGGCTCCGGATGCCGAGATCCAGGAGGCGCTGGAGGCGATCCAGTCGTCGACCGCCCAGGCGGATCTGAGGCAGCGGGTCGACGTGTTCGCCAATACCTTCGGCTTTCTGGCCGACATGCTCAAGCCCCTCGACGGGCGCAAGCATGTGGTGTTCCTCTCCGAGGGATTCGACGCCTCGGCACTTTTCGGTACCACCGATCAGGATAGGATCCAGGAGTTCCAGCAGGCCGCCGAGTTCGGGCAGATCTGGGACGTCAACAGCGACGAGCGGCTGGGCAGCAGCCAGGCGCTGAACCAGGTCTACCAGCTCCTCCAGGGGTTCAAAGAGGCCGACGCCACCATCCACTCGATCGACATCGCCGGGATGCGCACCGAGACGGGGTCGCAGCTCGCCAAGGGGCGGCAGGAGGGCCTTTTCCTGCTGTCGCGCGAGACCGACGGCGAGTTCTATCGCAACTACTCCGACCTGTCGGAAGCCATGGGTGACATGCTCGACCGGACGAGCGTCACCTATCTGCTCGCCTTCCAACCCTCGGACCCACGACGCAAGAGGGAGCAGTTCCACCGCCTCCGGGTCAAGCTGAAGGACGTTCCCAGAGGCGCCAAGGTGTCCGCACGTGCCGGCTACTATCCGCCGGCGGCTCTCGGCACGCTCTCCGAGACCCAGAGCAACATGCGCGCCGCGCAGCAGATGTACGGCGCCACGGGGTCCGCCCCCGGAGGCCCGGGGCTCTCGGCCAAGGTTCTGGCGACCCCTCTGGATGGAGGGAAGCAGGCCTATGTTCCGGTGATGCTCCAGATTCCCGGCTCGGAGATCGCCGGGGTGCCGCTCGGCAAGGAAGTGCCCCTCGAGCTCTATGCCTACGCGATGGACGCCGAGGGCGCGGTGAAGGACTACTTCGCGGAGTCGCTCACCTTCGATGTCGCCCAGGTGGGCACGGCGCTCCAGGCGGCGGGCGTCAAGTTCTACGGTCATCTCAACCTCGAGCCCGGTGACTACGCCCTGCGCGTCATGGTCCGGGACGGACGGACGGGGAGCACCTCGGTGGACGTCACGCCTCTGGTGGTGCCGGATTTCGCCGAGTCTCCGCTGTCGGTGCTGCCGCCGCTCTTCCCGGAGGGGACAGAGCACTGGGTCACCGTGCGCGAGAGCGGTGACAGGGCCGAGCAGGCCTCGATCAGCTATCCGTTCATGTTCAAGGGGCAGAGCTTCATTCCCGCCGTCCACCCGGTGTTCGAGGTCGAGCAGGTGGTGGCGGTCAGTCTGGTGGCGTCGAGACCGAGCGACGACTATCTCGAGGTCGCCGGTCTGGTCCTGGCCGCCGACGGCACACCGGTTCCGGGGACGTTCCTCAGGGTGCTCGAGCGCGAGCGCGACGAGGAGGCCGGGCTCGAGCGGATGATCGCCGCCTTCGAGGTTCCCAACATCCCGGACGGTGACTACGAGATGGTCGTCACCATGTCCGACAACCAGACCGGCGATGTCGAGTCCGGCACGCTGGCCTTCTCCATCGGCCGTCGCGAGGGAGCCACCGTCTTCCAGCCGCCGCCGTGGATGCCGGACCTGTCCGAGATCGTCACCCAGCTCGGACCGGACCAGGACGCGAAGACGATCGTCAAGGTCGACCGGGACACCCTCCAGACCGGGTACACCGACGCGCTGCGCATGCTGGCGGCCGGTCGCGAGACCGGAGCGGTACTCGAGCTCGCCAAGCTCGAGAGCTCGTTGGTGAATCCCAGGAACCCGATGAACTCGCTGGCGCAGATCGCCAAGGTCGAGCGCAAGGTGATCGACCAGCTGGCGCGCCGCGACACCGAGCTGCTGCTGCCGGCGATCCTGCTCCACAAGGAGGCGTACTCGCAGTACCGCCTGCGCAAGGAGCCCTATCTGGCCGTCCACGCGCGCCGCATGGCGCTCGAGCTGATCGATCTCTACGCCAAGAAATCGAAGGCGCCGGGCTCGTCACAGCTCGCCTCGAGCATCATCACCGGCATGGCCGCCGAGGTCTACGGCTCGGGAGCGCATATCTCGGCCCAGACCATGTTCGGTCGCGCCCTAGAGCTCGATCGGTCCAACGGCGTCGCTCTGCTGGGTCTCGGCTTCATGTACGAGAACATGGGACAGGGCGACAACAAGACGCCCAAATACGAGGATGCCGTTCGCATGCTCGAGCGCGCGGTCGAGGTCTCGCCGACCCTCCACGAAGCGAGGCTGCGACTGGCGATCAACCTGGCGCGACTCGATCGCGGCTGGGAGGGTGCCAAACAGCTCCAGCTGTTGATCGATCGCGACGACGTGCAGCCCTGGATCGCCAGCCTCGCCTACCAGGAGCTCGCCAGGCTCTACCTGAAGAACGAAGCCTGGGATCAGGCCCGCAAGGTGCTCGAGCGGGGCGTCGAGAAGATACCGCAGGATTCGAAGCTCGAGCTCCAGCTCGCTTATGTCTACGAGCGGTGTCAGCAGCAGTACCAGGCGAACCGGGCCAGCGAGAGGGCGACCGGCGAGAGCCTGTCGGCTCGCTTCCTCTATCTACAGGTCCCTCAGATGGTCGAGGAGTCCGCCGTGGCGTGGACCGATGCGGCGACCGAGCACCTGCCGGCGCTCGCCGCGGCGCTCCCGGTGACCGCAACCGGGGTCGGGGGCTGACATGGGCCGCCATCTGCTCGCGACACTGGCCGTAGCGTTGGTTCCGGTCCTGGCGGACGCTCAGGAGGACTTCGACGTCGCCATCCTGGAGCCGAACTCGAATACTCCGGTGTTCGGCGAGGTCGACTTCGTGGTCAACATCTATCCCGAGGACGCGGCCATCGACAACGTCGTCTTCCTGATGGACGGACGGATTGTCGGCGAGCGGTCAGAGTCGCCGTACCGGATAAAGGTTCAGACCGGCGACAGTTTCGAGTCACGGGTGTTCGGCGTCGAGGTCTGGCCGCTCGAAGGCAGCGAGCCGAGACGCATCGAGGTGCGCACACCGGAGCTACAGATCGACGAGGAGGTCGGCGTCGAGCTGCAGCAGCTCTACGTCACCGTGTTGCGCGGCGGAGCACGAGTGCTCGATCTGACCGAGGCCGACTTCCGCATTCGCGACGACGGTGACGCCCAGGAGATGGTGACCTTCGCCCGCGGCGACATCCCGCTCACCGCGGCCCTGGTTCTCGATTCGAGTGAGAGCATGCGCGGGGAGAGGCTGGAGGCGGCCCTGGCCGGGGCGAAGACATTCGTCGCGGGCATGCGGGAGCTCGATGAAGCGGCGGTCTACTTGTTCTCCAACGGACTGCTTCGCTCGACCGACTTCACGCCTGATGACTCGGTGCTGGTCGCGGCGCTCGACCAGGTCAGGGCGCGGGGCAATACGGCGCTCAACGACCATCTCTACCTGGCATTGAATCGGCTCGACACGCGGCAGGGTCGACGGGTCGTCCTGTTGCTCTCGGACGGCGCCGACGTGCACAGCGTGCTCAGCATGGACGATGTGCTCTGGAAGGCACAGCGCAGCCAGGCGATGATCTACTGGATCCGGCTCGAGGACGACGGTCCCCATCAGGGAGCCTCGTTCAACTCTTCCTGGCGCAACTACACCGAGAACGAGCGGGAGTTCGAGCTGCTCGAGCGATCGATCGAGGACAGCGGTGGACGGATCGTCTCGGTGAAACGGTCCGCCGACGTGCCGGCGGCTTTCCGCGAGATCCTCTCCGAGCTGCGCGAACAGTACGTCCTCGGCTACTACCCGTCAAACATCCGCAACGACGGCCGGTGGCACAATGTGCGTGTCTCCGCCAAGCGCTCCGACAGCGTCAGGACGCGGAACGGGTACATCGATTATTGAGGCTTCGGCCGGCGTTGTGTGCCCTTCGATGGGGGACAGGCACCAACTACCGGAAGCTGGGGACTGGCTCCAACGGATGCGTTGGCGCATCATCCGTCGCGGGCTGTAGCTCATCAGTTGGAGCCAGTCCCCGGACTTGCCCTGTTGAGGTCGGGGAGCGGGTGCTGGCGGGCGGATGTTGGTATGCCCTTCGACGGGGGACGGGCACCGACCACTTGAAGCTGGGGACTGGCTCCAACTGATGCGCTGGTGTGACCTCCGACTGGCGTTGTAGCTCGACCGTTCGAGCCAGTTCCCGGACTTGCCCTGTTGGTGCCTGTCCCCCGTCGAAGGGAACTACAGCCTCTCGCGAAGCCTCGAGTACCCAGCCCGCGACACCGGAATCCGTGTCCCGTCGTCGAGAACGGCGACGCGGCTCTCCTTCGAGTAGGGCTCGAGGCGGTTCAGGTAGTCGACGTTGACGAGGTAACAGCGGTGGACGCGCACGAATCGGTCCGGGTCGAGCTGCTTCTCGAGGCTGGTGAGGGTCTGCTTCTTGCGCAGATCGGTGGACTCACCCCTGATGCGGATGTAGTCGTCCTGCGCTTCCACATAGGAGATGTCTCGGCTCGGCACGACATGGATCCTGCTCCCCTCGCGAACCAGAACACGTTTCACGGACGTCTCGCGCCGCGCCTCGTCGAGGCCGGCGAGATCGGCTTGCTCGCCGTCGGCGAGCCGCCTCCTGACGCGCTCGACGGCCTCGCGCAGCCGATCCTCCGAAAAGGGCTTGAGCAGGTAGTCGACGGCGGCGATCTCGAAGGCCCGCAGGGCGTGCTCCTCGAAAGCGGTGGAGAAGATCACCGCCGGCGGGTCGGCCAGCAGCTCGACGACATCGAAACCGTCGAGCTTCGGCATCTGCACGTCGAGGATGAGTAGGTCCGGTGACAGCTCGGCGGCGACCCTGACGGCCTCGAAGCCATCGGAGCAGGTGGCTACCAACTGGCATCCGTCGATCCGGGAGACGTACTCCTCGAGCAGCGCCCGCGCGGGCTCCTCGTCGTCGACGATCATGACGGTCAGCGGTCGGCTCATCGGCTGCTCCTCGTGGATCGAGCCCGATCGGGCAGGTCGATGGTGACACGGAAGCTCTCGTTGCCGCGATGGATCTCGAGATGAGCGTCGCCACGGTAGAGGACCTCGAGACGACCGACGACATTCTTGAGGCCGATACCCTCTCCCGCGGAGGACAGGCCCTCCTCGGCGGATCCATCCGGATCGATCGGGTTGGCCACCTCGATGCGAAGTCGCTCGCCGGACGGACGCGCGGAGATCGTCACCGTGCCGCCGTCGACCAGGTCGGCGATACCATGCTTGATCGAGTTCTCGAGCAGCGGCTGCAGGAGCAGGGAAGGAACCTGGAACTCCTCGCTGGCGTGCTCGGTGTCGAAGACGATGGCGAGACGGGCACCGAACCGGGTCCTCTCGATGTCCAGGTAGCCCCTCGCGAGCTCTATCTCCTCGCCGAGGCTGATGAAGTCGCGATCGGCGAGACGGAGACTCGAGCGCAGGAACTCTCCCAGCCTGATGGTCATGCGTCGGGCGTCCTCGGGGCGCGAGCCGCACAGCGAGCTGATCGAGTTGAGACAGTTGAAGAGGAAGTGCGGATCGATCTGGCTCTTGAACGCGGCCAACTCCGCTTCGCGGGCGAGCACCTCGAGCTCCAACTCGCTCGCCTGGGCCCGTCGGGACTCTTCGTAGGCGAGCATGAGGTAGTGGAGCGTCGCTGCCAGCAGGTAGAAGAGGACACCCAGGGCCAGGTAGCGGGCCGGTCGTAGCTCGATCGACGCCGGCCAGGCGGCCCGGTCGGCGAGCCAGGCGGCCCAGAGCCTGGCGATGGTGTACCAGGCCAGGCTCGAGACCAGTCCGGCCGACAGGTGGACCGCGAGGAGCCGTTGGCTCGAGGTCGACTCGAGGGGATTGGCCCGGCAGGGGTACCATGCGGTCAGGCACAGCGAGGAGAAGATCATGAAGGGCGGCAGGAAGACCAGCAGCGCCAGGTGCCACCGTCCGCTCTCGAGTCCGACCGCGGGCAGGGCGAGGGCGACGCCGAGAAGCAGCCAGACGGCGATGTAGAGAACCAGGCCGCGACGGTCGGCGAGAAGAGGATGGATCAAGGGTCTCCGGTCTGAAGTTGCGGGCTCGCGGACATCGGGCTCAGGTCTTGACCTCGACGCCGCCCATGATGACCACGCCCTTGAGAACGAGAACCGTCGCCTCCCCGGAGCGTTCCTGGTGAGTGCGCTTGTCCTCGACGCTGCCGAGCAGGGGAAGGAGCTCGACTGAGACCTCCCATTCCGGCGGCACCAGGATCTCGTAGCCGCCCCACATGGCGAGGACCTGCAACTCGATCTCGGGGCGCGCGGCCTTGGCCGCGCGAAGATCGAGCTTCCCGCCGCCCATGAAAGCGGTGACATCGCCGCCCTCGAAGGCCTGGCTTCCGACCGAGCGCTCGACGCCGCCCATCACCGCGACGACCCCGATGGTCGAGTCGTCGCTTCGGCTCGCGTCGCGCCTGCTGCGCCCGCCGAGAAGCAGGAAGAGACCGAAGAGGACAAACACGACGGGCCAGAAGAACTGCATCGGATTGACGCCGACCCAGCCGAGGTTCCAGGCCAGCAGCCAGGCGCCGATGCCGATCCAGCTCGCGGCGAAGAGGTGGTCCGAGGTGGTGCGGCCGCCGAGCTTGGTGGCGCCGACGGCGATCAGCAGGACCGGCCAGTAGTCGAAGACCACGTCGCCATCGGCGAGACCGAGGGTGTCCGCGGTGAAGACCAGACCGATGACCAGGACGCCGAAGCCGAGCACCAGCCGTGGGGTGATCCTCCAGCCGCCCGATTCGTTCATCTTTCGTCCTCCGGTGCCGAGTCAGCGGCCTGTGAACGGGGCCGCCGCTGCTCGGAGATCGCGTTGACGACCATCTCGAGGCCGATGACGACCAGGAAGAGCGGCCAGATGTTGGACCATCCGAATCCCCACAGCCGGTTGACCGCGATGGCCGCGAGGGCACCCCAGGCGATCAGGATGACGCCCGGGAACCGTCCCTTTCGGCCGCGGGGCACGGCCGCCAGGGCGACGCCGATGAGCACCAGCAGCAGCGGCCACGAGTTCGAGTGGTCGAGGCCGCCGATGTTGAGCGAGCTGGCCAGCAGCCAGAGACCGACGGCGACGACGATGCCGCCGCGTCGCAGGTCGGACCTGTCGTCGCTGTGTTTACTGCCACTGACCTGACTCAAAGCGCCTCTCCTCTGATCCGGCTCACCGCGGGTGCGCGCCCCGCTGAAGTCTACGGCGGGCTCTACCACCGCTCCCGGGTGGATCGGTGAGTGCGCGGCTTCGGTCGGTCAGTGGCGGCGGAAGGTAGCATGTGGGCATGCAACCACCGATTCGCCAGGGTGACATCCCGGGTGTCCAGCTGCGTCACGAACGTCGTCTCGAAATCTCCGCGGCGGAGCTCTGGGTGTGGGTCAGCGAGCCCGAGCGATTGAGTCGCTGGCTCGCCGACTCGGCCGAAGCTCACCCCGACGGCGCGCCGGGATGTCGGCTGTGCAGCGCCGACGTGGAGGGCTCCGAGGTCATGGAGGATCTGCGGACCATCGCTCGCGACGAGGGCCGACTCTGGGTCGCCCGGTTCGAGCGCCACGGGGACGGGTGGGAGAGCGCGACGTGGGTGACTCTGCGGATCGTCGGCGACGAGCCCTGTGGCCTGGTCGTGCTGCAGCAGGGCTTCGAGCGCCTCGATCTGTCGCGTTGCCTGACGATCTGGGAGTTCTACCGGCGGCGCTGGCGCAACGCCTTCGATCGACTGACCGCGGTGCTGGCCGAGGACTGAAGCCGTTCCGGAGGGCTCATCGTCCGGCGAAGAGATCGGCGACCCGGTCGCGCAGCTCGGGTCGCGTATAGACGCGGAGGCTGTCGATGCGCTCGAGGTGACCGATGAAGTGGCTCGCTTTCTGGACCGGCTCGAGAGCACCGCTTTCGGTCCGCACCCAGACGCGGTCCTGTTCGAATCGGTGTGGGTCCTTGGCGGCGCGAGACACCAGGATGCCGTCTGGAGCGAGCTCGCGGCGGGCTTCCTCGACGAGTGCCTCGATCTGCTCCCGCTCCTCGCTCGAGAGATGTTCGCGCGACTGGAAGGCCAGCGCGAAGTGCGAGCGGTCGACCACCGCCCTGGCGTGCAGGTTGTCCGAGCGCCGCATGTCGCTCATCGTCGAGATGTCATCGTGGGTGAGAAAGGTGTCGGGGTCGGTGGGCCAGACGATGCCCTCCTCCCGTAGCCACTCGTTGAAGTGGAGCTCGAGGGCCTTGCCGACCACATTGAAGTACACCTGGGTGAACATGTAGTAGCGGGCCATCACCAGAGCTTCGAGAGCGTGGACACCGCCCGAGTCCACACCCAGGCCCCACCGTCCGGTGTCGGGGTCCTCTATCGGTAGCAGTGTGTCGAGTAGCCGATCGAGGTCGTAGCTGCCGTAGCGCACGCCGCAGAAGAGACTGTCGCGCAGCAGGTAGTCCATCTTGTCGACATCGAGCTCCCCGGAGACGATCTTCGAGAGCAGCCGCGACCGCGGCTCGTCCGGGCCGGAGAGCAGCTCCGTCACCTCCTCGGGGCGAAGCCCCTCGCCGAAACGATCGAAGATCTCGCGCATCTCGTCCGAGTGGAGCAGCCGCCGGGTCATTCCCTCGTGATCGATGCCACCCTCGAAGAGCTGCTCCGCCGAGTGACTGAAGGGGGCATGGCCGACGTCGTGGAGCAGCGCCGCGGCTCGAACGAGTCTGCGCTCGCGCGCGCCTTTGCCGGTCGGAACGAGCCCGTCACTCTTGGCCGCGACGGCGTCGTAGACGCGTCCGGCCAGCTCCATGACTCCCAGGACGTGACTGAACCGGCTGTGCTCGGCGCCCGGGAAGACCAGGTAGCCGAAGCCAAGCTGGCGGATGGAGCGCAGTCGCTGGACGGGGCGGCTCTGGACGAGGGCCGCCTCGAAGGCGTCGGCGCGGATGAAGCCGTGAATCGGGTCTCGGAATGCCAGCACGGGAAGTCGACCCGGGGTCGGTCGGTGTCGGAACGAGGGCGTCGAATGTTAGCAGCGCGTCGAGCCCGACGCAGGGGCGTCCGGCCACTCGAGTCGCTCGATCCGTTCGGTCTCGGTGAGGCCTTCGAGCAGAGCCGCGACCGTCGATCCGGTGCCGGGAACGCGCCAGTCCGGCGCCAGGGCGGCCAAAGGAGCGAGCACGAAGGGGCGGTCGACGAGCCGCGGATGTGGGACCGTGAGCTCCGGCCGATCGATCGTCGCCTCGTCCCAGAGCAGTAGATCGAGGTCGAGAGGACGGGGGGCGTTGCGCTCGGCGGCCCGACGGCCAGCGCGCAGCTCACAGAGCTTGAGCTCGGCGAGGAGCTGCTCCGGGGTGGCACGGCAGTAGCCCGTGACAGCGGTGTTCAGGTATCCACGTCCGGGCGGGGGCTCTGGTTGATCTGGACGCCGCTCGGGCGACGAGCTGAACAGTGGCCCGACCTCGGTGTCGTCGAGCAGGAGGTCGAGCGCGGCGATCCCGAAGCGAAGATACGCCGTCCGGTCGCCGAGGCTCGAGCCCAGGCCTATCGCGACGCGGGGTAGCGACGGCGAGTCAGTCTGCGAACTCCTCCTCGTCGTCCTCGAGGTCGAACTCGGGCTCATCGTCGTCGGGATCCTCCCCGTCGTCGCCCTCGCCCGCACCGGCTTCGTCGCCTGAAGCGGACTCCGTTTCGTCGCTGGCGGTTTCATCGCTGGCGGCTGCCTCGGCAGGCTCCTCGGCAGGCTCCTCGGCGATCTCCTCCTCGGCCTCCTCAGGCTCGTCGGGTGCCGCTTCGGGCTCCTGGGATGCACCGCACGCGGGACAGACTACGGGGTTCTTGCCGAGATCGTAGAACTTCCCGCCGCACTCGACACACTCATGCTTGTCGCCCAACGTCGACATCACTCTCTCCCTGAGAAGAAGTCACGTTACTGGATCAGACCCGAGAACTTCTCTGACAATTGCGTTCCGAGACCTTCGAGGATCGCTGAGCGGGCGCAAAGTAGCACCCGCTCCTGGGAGTGTCAAGATGATTCCCCGTGGGCCACACGACGTCCCGGCTGCCTTGTCCGAAGGGGGTTCGCGAGGTCTCGGTGCGAGGTCTCGGCCGCCGTCCTCGCGACACGTCGATGCGTGCTAGGATCGATTTCCGGCCCCTCCCTGTCAGGAGTCCCTCCCCCGTCTGGTATCGAACGTGCTTTCAGAGTGTGCCATGCCGATGGGGCGAATCGCTCGCCGCGCAGCCTGCTGGCTGCTCGTGGCGTCTGTCGCTGTCGCGGCCGGACCGGTGCGTGGTGAGGAGACTCGCGCGCCTCGCGATCCCGATGTCGCGCCCGAGGATCGCCTGGCGGTTCTGGTCGAGCGGATTCGCTTGGAGAGCAGTCGACGTCTGACCATGGAGGCCGACTTCGTCCAGCTCAAGGAGAGCGCCCTGCTCAAGGAGCCGCTCGAGGCATCGGGTGTCTTCTCCTACGAGGCACCGGATCGGGCGCGATGGGAGTTCGTCGCCCCCGAGGCGGTGAGCCTCGTCATACGCGGAGACGAGATGCTCACCTGGTATCGCGATCTGGGTGAGGCGGAGCGTTTCCAGGTCGGCAAGCAGAGCCAGAAGGTTCTCGAGTACCTGGGTGCGAGCACCTCGATCATCGCGCTGCTCGAGTACTTCACCGTCTACCTGCACATGCCGGAGGATGTCACTGAGCCGTACAAGCTGAGGCTCGAGCCGCGTTTCAAGCGCATCGAGAAGCGCATCAAGGAGCTCGAGATCTGGGTCGAGCCGGAGCGCTACCTGCCGGTCAGGCTGCGCTACGTCGAAGCGGACGGCGACGTGACCGAGTACCGCTTCGAGAACTTCCGGGTCAACGAGGACGTCGAGGAGGGATGGTTCGAGCTGACCATCCCCGCCGGGATCGAGATCGAGGATCGTCGCCTCGGGCAGAATCGCTCCGGCGGTTGACGCGCCGTGCCGATCGGCTTCGAGCTTCTGGGCCGTGACGGTAGGGCCCGGCGAGGGCGGCTGACGACGCCGCACGGTGTCATCGAGACCCCGGCCTTCGCACCGGTCGGCACGCTCGGTGCCGTCAAGGGTGTCGCACCGGACCGGCTCGAAGAGCTCGGTGCGCATCTGATGCTGTCCAATCTGTACCATCTGGCCCTGCGCCCGGGTATCGACGCGATCGTCGAGCTCGGCGGCGTCCATCGACTGACCGGCTGGTCGGGCCCGATCCTGACCGACAGTGGTGGCTTCCAGGTGTTCAGCCTGGCGAAGCTGCGGTCGATCGATGCCCAGGGCGTGACCTTCCGCAGCCACCTCGACGGTTCGGAGCTTCGCTTCACTCCCGAGTGGGTCGCGCGAGCTCAAGCGGGAATGGGTGTCGATCTGGCGATGATGCTCGACGAGTGTCCCCCCTGGCCGATCGAGACGAGGGAGGCCGCCGAAGCGCTCGACCGGACACTCGGCTGGGCGGAGCGCGGGCGGCGAGCATGGGAGGGAGACGGCGGCTTCTTCGGCATTGTCCAGGGCGCCACCTTCGAAGATCTGCGACTGCGTGCCGTCGAGACCCTCGTCGGCCTCGACTTCGACGGTTACGCGATCGGTGGCGTCAGCGTCGGGGAGCCGCTCGAGCACCGGCGCCGGGTGGTGGAGTGGACCGCGCCGGCGCTGCCCGACGAGGCGCCTCGGTATCTCATGGGCGTGGGCACGCCGCAGGACATCCTCCACGCCGTTTCGACCGGGGTCGACCTGTTCGACTGCGTCATGCCCAGCCGCAACGCCCGCCACGGTCAGTTGTTCACCCGTGACGGAGTGATCCGGATCAAGAACGCCGTCCACAAGGTCGACCCACGCCCCATCGACGAGGGCTGTGGCTGCCCGGCCTGTCGGCGCGTTTCGCGGGCGTTTTTGCACCATCTCTACCGCACCGGAGAAGTCACCGGACCGGTGCTCGGTACCCTCCACAACCTCCGCTTCTACCTTGACTTTATGGGGGAACTCAGGGAAGCTACCTCGGCCGGAAACCTGGCTGCCTACGCACTTCGTGCGTCCGAGCGAATGGCCGCCGGGGAGTCGGAGAAACAGTCCTAGACGTCATTTCACACGGCCGCTCTCGGCCGACCCTCACAGGCAAGGTTGCAGGCCGTGGACCTTCGGGTCGAAGGGGCGCTTTCTTGGGCCGGGGGCCCGTCAGCAGGAGTCGAAATGCAGTTCGCCTATGTCGCAGCGTTCGCCAACGGGGCGGCTCCGTCCGCTCTGATGCAGTTCGTCCCGATCATTCTCATCTTCGCCATCTTCTACTTCCTTCTCCTGGCGCCGATGCGGCGGCGACAGAAGGCGTTGCAGAACACCATCGAGAATCTCAAACGGGGCGATCGCATCGTCACCACCGGAGGCTTCTACGGTGAGGTGGTCGCGATCGAAGGCAAGGACCTGATGTTGAAGCTGGCCGACAACGTCAAGGTCCGCGTCGCCAAGTCGGCTGTGGCCGGCCTGGAGAACGAGGAGTAGGTTCCCGATGAACAAGAGCCTCATGTGGCGGGCAGTACTGATTCTGGCCGTCGTCGCCGGTGCTGTGCTGAGCGCGCACCCGATCAACGAGACCATCAAGCTCGGACTCGACCTGCGTGGCGGCATCCACCTCGTCCTCGAGGTCCAGGTGGACGACGCGCTGCGCTCGGAGACCGATCGCGACATCGAGAGTCTCCTCGACCAGGCGCGCGAAGGCGGTATCACGGGCGCCGCCGCCAACCGGACGTCCAACTCGAGCTTCGAGGTCGCCGGAGTCGACGGATCGCGCGACGGCGAGGTGCGCCAGATCGCCCGCGACTGGCTTCCCGGATGGAACTGGAACCGGCGTGGGGACCGTCTCGTCTTCGACATGACGCTCCAGAACATCAACGAGATCAGAGAGCTCGCAGTGGTCCAGGCCGAGCAGACGATCCGCAACCGCATCGACGCGTTCGGTGTCGCCGAGCCCGTCATCCAACGGCAGGGAATCGGCGGCACGCGCATCGTCGTGCAGTTGCCGGGCGTCGACGATCCCGAGAGGGTCAAGCGCCTGATCAAGAACACGGCGTTCCTCGAGTTCCGTCTCGTCGACTATCCCCTGGGCGGTGGGTGCGCCCCCAGCCGCGAGCTGGTCATGGCGAGCTACGGGCCCCTGCTGCCGGAGAATCTCGAGATCCTGAACCAGGATGTCCGCGACGAAGCGGGGGAGATCGTCGGCCAGAACTACTGCGCGGTCGACAAGCGCCCGGTCGTCACCGGACGTGATCTGAAGGACGCGCGGCCGGGCCTGGGCCAGTTCAACCAGCCGGTGGTCAACTTCAGCCTCAGCCACGAGGGCGGGCAGCTCTTCGGCGAGGCGACCGGGGCCAACGTCGGCCGCGGGCTCGCCATCGTCCTCGACGGAACGATCGTCACGGCGCCCAACATCCGATCGCGAATCGCCGACCGGGGACTGATCGAGGGCAGCTTCACGCCTGAGGAGGCCCAGGATCTGTCGACGGTGCTGCGCTCCGGCGCGCTGCCGGCGGCGATCACCTATCTGGAGGAGCGCACCGTCGGTCCTTCGCTCGGCCAGGACTCCATCGAGCAGGGGCTCCGGGCGGGCCTCATCGGGGCCGTCCTGGTGGTGCTGGCGATCCTTCTGGTCTACAGACTGACGGGGTTCAACGCGATCCTCGCGCTGACCCTCAACATCATCCTCATCTTCGGGTTCCTGGCCTACTTCGGCGCCACCCTGACCCTGCCGGGAATCGCGGGGATCGTGCTCACGATCGGGATGGCCGTCGACGCCAACGTGCTCGTGTTCGAACGGATCCGCGAGGAGCTCCGGCGGGGCCGCACGGTACGTTCATCGGTGGCCTCGGGCTTCTCCAAAGCCCTCTCGTCGATTCTCGACGCCAACATCACGACACTGATCGCGGCGCTGTTTCTCTTCCAATTCGGTACCGGACCGATCCGCGGCTTCGCCGTCACCCTGTCGATCGGCATCCTGGCATCTCTGTTCACGGCGATTTTCGTCAGCCGCTGGCTCTTCGACCTCTATCTGAGCCGCGGGCAGCGCGTCGAGCGCCTGTCCATCTGACACGGATCACCGGAACTTCGGGGCTACACGATGGAGATCGTCAAGAACACCCACATCGACTTCATGAGGTACCGGAAGGGGTTCGTCCTCTTCTCGGCCGTCATCATCCTGTTGAGCGTCTTCGCGGTCTTCTTCCGCGGCAGTCTCAACCTCGGCATCGACTTCACCGGCGGCACCCAGCTGACGGTGAAGTTCCGCGATGAGCCGCAGCTCGATGACGTGCGCTCGCTGTTCAGCGAT
This sequence comes from Candidatus Multivoradales bacterium, assembly GCA_965223875.1. Taxonomy (GTDB): domain Bacteria; phylum Acidobacteriota; class Thermoanaerobaculia; order Multivoradales; family JAHEKO01; genus CBDCXS01. The sequence goes on from OZ245024.1 coordinate 4,290,540, forward strand.
GCCGGCGTGGCGGACGCGCAGATCCAGAGCTTCGGCGAAGAGGGCCTCAACGAGATCCTGATCAAGACGTCGGTGGCCGAAGGGAGCGAGGAGGGGCGTCGGGATCAGCTCGTCGCCGTTCTCGATCAGGCATACAACAGCGGTGAGAGCGCGGCCTTCGATCTGAACCAGAGGGGCGCCGACGCCGTCTCGGATCTCCTGACCTCGCTCGATCCCGACGCGATCGGGGACGACGAGGATGCGCGAGAGGCCCACTACGACGCCGTGGCGGCCGCGGTCAGCGAGCAGCGGCAGGCCGACGGCCTGCTCACCGGCTGGGAGGAGCTGACCGGCCTCGACGGCGTCAGCGCGGCGAGTCTCCAGGCGCTCAAGGACAACGCGACGCTCGGAGCTTTCTCGGTGCTGGGCGCCGAGAACGTCGGTCCACAGATCGGTGCCGAGCTGCGGCGCAAGGGCATCCTCGCCGTCGTCCTGTCGCTCATCGGGATGCTCGCCTATATCTGGTTCCGGTTCGAGCTGCGCTTCGGAATCGGCGCGCTGGTGGCGGTTGTGCACGATGTTTTCATCACGCTCGGCTTCTACACACTGGCCGGATTCGAGTTCAACCTGACGACCATCGCCGCGTTTCTGACACTGGTCGGCTATTCGGTGAACGACAGCGTCGTGGTCTTCGACCGGGTGCGCGAGAACCTGCGCCGCAGCCGTTCGAAGCCGCTTGTCGACGTGATGAATCTGAGCCTCAACCAGACCCTGTCACGGACGATCCTGACGTCGAGTACCACACTGCTCGCCGTCGGTAGTCTGTTGTTTCTGGGTGGTGAGGTTCTGCGCGGCTTCGCGTTCATCATGACCATCGGCGTCATCGCAGGGACCTACTCGTCGATCTACATCGCCAGCCCGTTCACCCTGTTCTGGGAGCAGCGCTTCGGGCGGGAGGCGAAGTCACGCCAGACCACGGCGTCGGCGGGGCGCGGGGCCGCGAGCGCCTGAGTCGCCGGGTCGTCCGCCCTCCCTCGTAGCCTCCGGATCGACGGTCGAATCCGCCTTTCGTCCGGGGCGCGTCGCCCTGGGCTGCGCACCCGAGAGGTCCGGGGTCGCGTAATAGACTAGGCCATTAGTGTCGCCGCGGCGGCCGGCGCGGCCATGGGTCGCCGCCGGGTGCCGCAGTCCAGGGAGGGCGACCTTCCGCGACCCGGATCTCGTCATGGCGAAGCCGAAGCGTCGATTCTCGAACCGCAAGCTCGCGCTCCCGGTGGCGATGGAGCCGGTAGAGAGCCTCGACGACGTGATCGAGCGGCTCGCCGAGAGCGGCAAGAACGTCGACGAGGCGCTACTGCGCGACGCCTACGCGTTCGCCTCCGAGATGCACCAGGACCAGTGGCGTCGCTCCGGCCGGCCGTACGTCCACCATGCCCTGCAGGTCGCCCATATTCTCGCTGATCTGCAGTTCGACCAGACCTGTGTCGCCGTAGGGCTTCTGCACGACGTGCTCGAAGACACCTCCGCCACCATGAAGACCCTCGACGAGCGCTTCGGGCCAGAGATCGCTCAGCTCGTCGACGGGGTGACCAAGATCGGTCGTCACGCCTATGTGCGCCGCGACGAGGCCCAGGCGGAGACCTTCCGCAAGCTGGTCCTGGCCTCGGCCAAGGACATAAGGGTGATCCTGGTGAAGCTCGGCGATCGCTACCACAATATGCTGACTCTCGAGCACATGCCGCCCGAAGCCAGGCGCCGCATCGCACGGGAGACACTCGAGATCTACGCGCCGATCGCCCAGCGGCTCGGTATGGCGAAGTTACAGGGGGATCTCGAGGATCTATCCTTCTTCCATCTCTACCCCCATCAGTTCGCGACCCTGCGCAAGGCGGTTCAGGAGAAGCTCAAGATCGGCCGAGGGGATTCCGACGACATCGTCTCGAGGTTGGCCGAGACCCTCGAGGAGGCCGGGGTCGAGGCCGAGCTGAGCTCGAGGGTGAAGCGCTACTACTCGATCCATCGCAAGCTGCGCCAGCGCGGCGTCGACGTGTCGCAGCTCTACGACTATCTGGCCTTCCGCATCGTCACCAAGGACGTGCGTGATTGCTACGCGGCGCTCGGTGTCGTCCACCAGTGCTGGCGTCCGGTGCCCGGGCGTTTCAAGGACTACATCGCGATGCCGAAGCCGAATCTCTACCAGTCCCTGCATACGACGGTGATCGGCGACGTCGGTCAACCTTTCGAGGTGCAGATTCGAACGGTCGATATGGATGTGGTCGCCGAGGAGGGGATCGCGGCGCACTGGCGCTACAAGCAGGGCGAGGGCGCCGTCGAGGAGGACTCCCACGTGCCCTGGCTGAGGCAATTGCTCGAGTGGCAGCAGGAGGTCTCCGATCCACGCGCCTTTATGACGGCGCTCAAGATCGATCTCTATCCGGACGAGGTGTACGTCTTCACCCCGAAGGGTGACGTCATGGCGTTCCCGCGGGGAGCCACGCCGCTCGACTTCGCCTACAAGGTCCACACCGAGCTCGGCCACCACTGTGTCGGCGCGAGAATCAACGGCAAGCTGGAACCGCTGCGCACACCGCTGCGCAACGGCGACATGGTCGAGGTGATGACCAGTGCCTCCCGCTACCCGAGTCGCGACTGGCTGAGCTTCGTCAAGACGCCGCGGGCGCGGAGCAAGATCAGGCATTGGCTCAACACCGAGCAGAACAAGCGGTCGACGGAGATCGGCCAGCGGCTCTTGGAGCGGGAGCTGCGCCGCTACAGGGTGAGCCTCAAGAGGCTGCTCGAGAGCGAGGCCTTGCCCGCCTTCCTCGAGGGCGAAGGTCTGGCAAAGAGCGAGGACATGCTGAGCCGGATCGGGTTCGGCAAGCTCCAGCCACGTCAGGTGGTGCGTCGTGTGCTGGGTGACGCCGAGCCGCGAGAGGTCGATGATCCCGGTCGGCTACGACGAGCCGTCACCCGCATCCTGCCCTTCGGCTCGAGCCCCATCGTGGTTTCGGGGCAGGGCGATCTGCTCGCCTATCTGGCCAAGTGCTGTAGTCCTCTACCGGGCGATGACATCGTCGGCTACGTCACCCGCGGTCGCGGCGTTGCCGTTCACGCCGTCGACTGTGCCAACGTCAAACAGCTTGTCTACAATCCGGAGCGCGAGATCGACGTCGCCTGGGTTCGCTCGACCGAAGAGCTCTACGCGGTGACCCTGGTGATCCAGACGGAGGATCGCCCCGGCATCCTCGCCAAGCTCACCGACGTCATCGCTCGGCACGACAGCAACATCAAACAGATCGAGGCGGGGACCGAGCTCGAGGGCCGCGGTCTCATCTCGGTGGTGGTCGAGGTGAAGAACCGCCGGCATCTCGACAAGCTCAAGACCGGAATCAGGAAGATCCCGGGCGTTCTCGAGGTGCGGCGCAAGATGGGCGCCGTACCGACGGGTGACTGACGCACCTCACCCGTACGGGCTCCGCCCCGCAGGGCGCAGGACGCCGCTCCGGGCGCCGGCCCGACGTGGTTCTGTAGATGACGGGGTTGAAAAGCTAGCCCTGCGACTCCGCCGCATCGGCGGGCTCGGGCGGTGTCCAGTTCCTCGCCGACGGCTTCTCGACGAGGTCACTGCGTAGGCAGCGGGTGCAGACCAAGACACGACGGGTGGTGCCGTCGATCGTCGCACGCACTCGCTGGAGGTTCGCTTTCCAGGTGCGGTTGGAGACGTTGTGGGCGTGACTGATGCTCCGCCCGGCGACCGTCCCCTTGCCACAAATCTCACAGACCTTCGACATGGTTTTCCTTACAGTCGGTTCGAATCAACGAACCGGCGGAGTCTAGCAGGTCCCTGTCGTGAGCTTCAATCAGAGAGTCGAAACACCCGTTTCAGGTTCCTGACGCACTCCTGACGAAGCTCACAGACAACGCCCGCGTCGGGTTGTTAGTTTTTCGAAAAGCTCGAACAAGGCGGTACGGACAAGCAAGAACAAAGGGTTTCCCGAGGAGCGTACGGAGGTCATGTTCAATCGATCAAGAGGTGTCGTCGGACTCGATATCGGAAGCTCCGCAGTCAAGCTGGTGGAGCTCAAGGAACGCAAGGGCGGCGAGTACCAGCTGCTGAAGCTGGGCATCGAGGCCCTATCGCCGGAGGCCATCGTCGATGGCTCCATCATGGACTCGGCACTGGTCGTCGACGCGATCGAGAAGCTCGGTCGTGAGACCGGTGCCAAGGGTGGCCAGTTCGCCACCTCGCTGTCCGGGCACTCGGTGATCATCAAGAAGATCCAGGTGCCGGCCATGGACGAGGACGAGCTGACCGAGTCCCTCCAGTGGGAGGCGGAGCAGTACATCCCCTTCGACATCAACGACGTGCGTCTCGACTACGTCGTGCTCGACGCGGCCGCGGGGCCGGGCGAGATGGAGGTCCTTCTGGTCGCGGTCAAGCGAGAGAAGGTCAACGACTACGTCTCCGTCATCACCCAGTCGGGTCGCAGCGCGGCCCTGGTGGACGTCGATGCCTTCGCGGTGCAGAACGCCTACGAGGCGAGCTACGACCTTCCGATCAATCGGGTCGTGGCGCTCATCAACATGGGCTCGAGCGTCACCAACATCAACGTCCTGTCACACGGGGGGACGGTCTTCTGGCGTGACCTCTCCTTCGGTGGCACGCAGTTCACCGAAGCGCTGCAGCGCGAGTTCGGCCTCTCCTACGAGCAGGCCGAGGCTCTCAAGCGTGGTGAGTCGGTCGACGGTCGAACGCCGGACGAGGCCCGCTCGGTGCTCGACTCGGTGTCGAGCGAGATGGGTGCCGAGATCGAGAAGACCTTCGAGTTCTTTGCCGCGACCTCGTCCGAGGGCCCGGTCGACGAGCTGGTGCTCTCCGGAGGCTGCGCGCTCACCCCGAACCTGCAGCAGGTTCTACAGGACCGTTTCGGGATTCCGACGTCGCTGTTGGATCCGCTACGCAACGTCGACGTTCGCGGTAGCGGCTTCGACGAATCGTGGCTGAGCGCCGTCGCGCCGACCCTGGCCGTCGCCGTCGGGTTGGCGATTCGCAAGGTGGGGGACTGACCAACCATGATCAAGATCAATCTACTCTCCGAAGGCCGCCCCAAGCTCTCGAAGGCGAAGGTCTCGCTGTCGACGGGCGGATTCACCAGTGAGCCTGCCAATCTCTGGCTGGTCGTCGGCCTGGTGCTCGGGCTCCTAGTCATCGGCGGGCGCTACTTCCTGCTGCAGAGTGAGATCAGCCAGAAGGACGAGCAGATCGCCGTGGTCAAGGCCGAGGTCGACGAGCTCAAGGCGATCATCAACGAGGTCGAGCAGTTCGAGGCTCGCAAGGCCGAGCTCGAGCACAAGATCACCGTGATCAACAACCTGAAGGCCGCCCAGCGTGGTCCGGTCGAGATCATGGACCAGATCTCGCGCTCGCTGCCCGAGATGCTGTGGCTCAATCGCATGCAGGCGAAGGGAAACGGCATCAGCCTGACCGGAAACGCCTTCAATACCAACGCCGTCGCCAATCTCATCGACAACCTCGACGCCGTCGAGGAGTTCGCCGAGCCGGTCCTGAAGGACGCGGCCTGGCGGAACGGCATCTACAACTTCGCCGTCAACTTCACTTTCGATCCGTCGGCGGCGAAGACCAACAAGGAGCCGGCCGGGCCCGCCCCCGAGGGCGAGCCGGCAGCCGGCCTGTAGGGGACCGAGACATGAATACCGGTTTCGAAGGCAAGCCCTTCTACTACGGACTGATCGCCGCGGTGGTGATCGGAGGCGTCCTCTACTTCCTGGCCCACCAGCTCTGGTTCGAGGGGCAGGAGGCGCGCATCGCACGCCAGGAGGCGCAACTGACCGACCTGCAGGCACAGCTCCAGAAGGGACGCATCGCCAAACAGCAGCTGCCGCAGTTCCGCGAGGAGGTTCGCCGCCTCGAGGGAGAGCTCGACAAACTCCTGAAGATCCTGCCGGCGCGGCGCAACACGCCGGAGCTCCTGCGCAGGATCCGTGCTCTGGCCGAGCAGGGGGACTTCGACATCCTGCGGATTCAGCCGGGCAACTTCATCGAGCGTGATTTCTACAGCGAGTGGCCGATCAACATCAATCTGAACGGGTCGTACCACAACCTGGCACTGTTCTTCGATCGGATCGGCCGCTTCTCGCGCATTCTGAACATCGACAATCTGCAGGTGAGCGCCCTCAAGCGAGGCGGGCTGCACCACACCATTACGGCCAAGTTCCAGGCCAAGACCTTCATTTACAAGGAGCCCCCCGCCGAGGACGGGCTCGACTCGGGAGGTGCGCGATGAGGAAGAGCTCTGAATGGCTCCCCCTGTTCGCCGCGGTCCTGATGCTTGTCGGTGGGGTGTCCGCCGTCGTGGCGCAGGAGGAGGAGAGCGTGGAGGAGCCGGTCGTCGAGGACGACTTCCTGCAGAGCGAGCCGCGGCCGGAGATCGACGACTTCCTGATGGGTGAGATGGAGGTTCTGGCCGGTGAGGGGCAGTCGTACGACCCCGGCGACCGGCGCGATCCTTTCCTGTCTCTCATCAGGACTGAGATCGAAACGGAGCGTCCCGACTGCGTCGAGGTGGGTATCCCGTGCCTGGCTATCGACGACGTGGAGGTCACCGGCATCTTCATGACCGGTGACGGGGCCGTGGCCCAGATCCGCGTCGCGGACAAGCGTCAGAGTTTTCTGATCCGCGAGGGCGATCAGCTCCTCGACGGTGACGTCACCTCGATCGCGTTCGACGAGGTGGTTTTCAAGCAAGAGGTGGAAGAGGGGCTGAAGCCTTTTCAGCCGGTCGTCAAGAAGCTCAAGCCGCAGGGAGGCAAGGGATGATGGCCCGGTCCTGCAGGGAGGCGAGCGTCATGGGTGAAGTCGTGAGTATCAAGAACAGAGTGGGATGGAAGTTGTCGATCGCGGTCGGACTCCTGCTGCTGCCGGCCCTGGCCGGCTGGGCGCTGGGAGCCGAGGCAGGTAGCGCTCCGGTGGCGAGCGCGACGGTCGGCAGCGTCGAATACAACGTCGCCGCCGGCGCCCTCGAGGCCGGCACAGCCGATGACCCCTTCGCCGGCCCGGTGCCGGGCGCCGAGGGCGTCGCCAGTCGACTCGTCGGTGTGACCTCCGATGTGCATGGAGGAACGGCCCAGGTCGAGCTCGTTGGTGACGGAGTGTTTCAGTGGGCCGCCTTCCAGCTGGCCGACCCGGCACGCTTCGTCCTCGATCTGACCGGCGTGGTCAAGTCGGTCGAGCAGGCGAGCGTAGCGGTCGATCACGACGTGCTCTCGCACGTCCGCGTCGGCCAGTACCGCGCCTACCCGGACCCGGTGTCGAGGATCGTCTTCGATCTCGAGACGCCGGCGCTGCCGCGGATCGAGTCGACGGCCGACGGTCTGAGGGTCAGCTTCGCATCGGCTTCGTACGCCACGCCCACGGTCGTGGCCGCGGCCGCTCCGATGGAGGAGATGGTCGTTGCCGAGCCGGTGGCCGTAGCGATCGAGCCGACCTTCGACGAGCCAGTGATCGAGGAGCCAGTGATCGAGGAGCCAGTGATCGAGGAGCCAGTGATCGAAGAGCCGGTGATCGAAGAGCCGGTGATCGAAGAGCCGGTGATCGAAGAGCCGGTGATCGATGAGCCGTTGGCCTTCGAGCCGGTCATCGAGGAGCCCACGGTCGAAGACGTTGCCGCCGAGGTTCCGGCCGAAGAGCTGCCGGCAGACTACGAGAGCTACTCAGCCGCGGCCGAGCCGATGGTCGAGCCCGTGATGGTCGAGCCCGTGATGGTCGAGCCAGTGATGGTCGAACCGGTGATGGCCGCTCCGGCGCAGGCCGAGTCCGCGCAGATCGATGCAGCGCCCGCCGCTCCAGTGCAGGCCGAGCCCGCGACTCGTGAGGAGATCGATCTCCTCCTGGCCGAGGCCATCGAGACGGCACCGACGATCATGCCTCCGCCTCAGGAGCGGGCCGGCGAGGCGCAGTTCCAGGTCGCCGCGGCCGCTCCGATGGAGGCCGCGCCCATGCCGGCACCGCAGCCTCCGGCTCCGAGCGTCGCCGCATCGACCCGCCAGGCCGACAGCGCCGCCTTCGACGTGGCCAATGTCCAGGTCGAGCAGGCGTCGTCCGGCGCCGAGCCGACCGAGAGCTTCGAGCCCCAGTCGGTCGACGCCGAGCGTCGTTATCAGGGCGAGCCGATGGATCTGAGTCTGCAGGACGCCGACGTCAAGGACGTCCTGCGCTCCTTCGCTCAGCTGTCGGGCCTGAACGTCGTCGTGCAGCCGGGTGTCTCCGGTCGCGTGACGGTCGAGCTGGTCCAGGTCCCCTGGGATCAGGCGCTCGAGCAGATCCTGAAGATCAACAACCTCGGCTACGAGCTCGACGGGAACATCATGCGGATCGCTCCGATCAGCACCCTGCGCGCCGAGGCCGAGGAGCAGCAGCGCCTCATCGCTGCCCGCGCCCTGTCCGTGCCGCTGTCGACGGTGATTCGTCGGGTCAGCTATGCCAAGGCGGGCGAGGTTGCCGGAGTCCTGACCGCGCGCGGCGGCGTGATGAGCAACCGCGGCTCGGTGATCGTCGATCGGCGCACCAACACGCTGATCCTCAAGGAGCTGCCCTCCTACATGAATACGGTCATCGCGATCATCGAGAACCTCGACATTCCTGAGCCTCAGGTGATGATCGAGGCCCGGATCATCGAGACCACGAAGCGCTTCGCCCGCACGCTCGGTATCGAGTGGAGTTTCCAGGGCGTGTCGAGTGCCGCGACCGGCAATACCACCGGACTCCAGTTCCCCAACAACGGAACGGTAGACGGCGGTGTCAACCTGCTGACCGGTGCCGACAACGGGTTCATCAATCTGGCCCTGGGCAACATTCTGAACACCTTCAACCTCGACGCGACGCTCCACGCGGCGGAGTCCGAGGGACTCATCAACGTCCTTTCGGCGCCGCGTGTGGCGACGCTCAACAACGAGCGGGCGTCGATCCAGAGTGGTCTGCAGATTCCCATCCAGACGGTCGCCAACAACACGGTCAGTGTTCAGTTCGTCAACGCGACGCTGCGCCTCGACGTCACCCCTCAGGTGACCGCCGAGGGGACCATTCTGATGGACATCAACATCCAGAAGCGTGAGCCGCAGCTGGCCTTCGCCGTCGTCGGTGCGCGCAACGCGCCGATCGCCACGAAGGAAGCGAGGACGCGCGTAATCGTGCGCGACGGCGGCACCACCGTCATCGGCGGCATCTACGAGGTGTCGACCGATCAGGGTGAGGACCGGGTTCCGGGTCTCGCCAACGTGCCGGTCATCAAGCATCTGTTCAAGAACAAGCGGCGCCAGGACGAGAACGAGGAGCTGCTCATCTTCATCACCCCGCGGGTGACGAAGCTCTAGGAGGCGACGATGAAGCGGGAGACAGTCAAGGAGTTCACGATGAAGACGAAGAGTTGGTCGTTTCTGGCCGTGGCCATCCTGGCGCTCGGTGCGTTGGGATGCCCGTCCTCCGGGAACCTGAGTAAGACCGAGGCCGGGGGTGTGTACCTGTCGATCACCGACTTCGACGGCCTGCCGGCCGTTGTCAGCGTCAGCGGGATCCTGTCCGTGGGCGGATTGCTCCAGGTCGAAGAGCTGACCCTGGCGAGCATCGCCGTCAACCAGGTGGCACCGACGAGTTCGCTGATGAACGTCGAGCTCGAGCGCTACGAGGTCGGCTTCAGCCGTGCCGATCTCGGCACCAAGACGCCGCAGCCGACTGTGCGGGGGATCTTCGGAACCGTTCCGGTCAACGGGACGGCCCGGTACGACAACCTGCCGCTGCTGACCAGCGAAGAGTTCACCCAGAAGCCGCTGCGCGATCTGCTGCCGCAGTACGGCGGCGTCGACTCGGAGACCGGGAGCACGGCGATTCTGCTCAACGTCGAGCTCAAGTTCTACGGTCAGACGCTCAACGGTACCAAGGTGGAGACCCGGGTGCCGGCGCGGTTCAACATCCAGTTCGTACCCTGATTCTCAGGCCCTAGGGAGATTCGATCATGAAGAAAGCGCACATGAAGCCGTCCTGGGCCCTGGCCGGAGTTGCCGCGATGGCGCTCCTGCTCTTCGCCGGCTGCACGACCGACAGCAAGAATTACCCGACGCAGCCCTCGGCGCGTAACGTCGAGCCGGGAATCGAGACGGGGCCGCTGCAGGCTGCCTTCACCTGCTCCAACGATTTTGCGGACCCCTTCACCATCGTCTGCCAGGACAACTCGACCGGCCCCATCGAGAGTTGGTTCTGGGAGTTCGGTGACGGACGCACCAGCTCGGCCCGCAACCCGAGGCACACCTACAAGGCGGAGGGAAGCTACGTGGTCGTGCTGACGGTGTCGAACGCCAACTCGAGCAGCACGGCATCGGCGATCGTCGACGTCGGCGAGTCAGAGCCGGAACCGGCATCCTGATCGCGCGTTCAGACCCCACGACGTCGTCAGATCGAGAGGCGCCCGCCATCCGGCGGCGCCTCTCTTCTTTTTCCGACCGGTTTTCTGCTCCCTACCGGGGGCGCGGCCTTTACCTCACCAGGGACCTTACCTATACTGCCGAAGATGCGGAAGCTTCTCTGGGTGGGCTGTGCTGTTGCGATGCTGGCGATGTCGATCGCCTGCGACTCCGTAGATCCTGTGGCGCCGGAGGGGTCGGTGCTGACCATCAGTGTCAACCCGACGTTCATCACGCTCCAGGGCTCGGCCACGGTCACGGTCATCGCCAGAAAGCCCAACGGACAGCCGGTCAACAAGGGCAGCGAGGTGTTCTTCTCGACCACGCTCGGGACCATCGACCAGATGGCGACGACCGACGAGGACGGCGTGGCGCTTTCAACGCTGCGAGGCGACGGTCGAGCCGGCGAGGCGACGATCTCGGCGACCTCGGGAGCCGCCTCGGCGGCGGTCTCGGACCCTGTGAAGATCGGCTCCCTCGCCTCCTCGATCAGTCTGCAGGTCACGCCGACGGTGGTGCTCGAGGAAGGCGGGACGCTGTCGCTGCTCGCCCTGGTCCGCGACGACACTGGCGTGCTGCTTCCCAACGCGGTGGTGAACTTCGGTACCGACTTCGGCATCCTGGCATCGGGTGGCGCGGGCCTCGTCACCGATATCAACGGCGAGGTGCGCGACACGCTCACGGTCACGACGGCGGACGTCGCGGCGGCCGGCAACTCCTTCGAGGTCAGAGCCCAGACAGCTGGTAGGGGCGAAGGAGGAAGCACCCTGATCACGGCGACCTTCCTCGTTTCGGTCGCCCGCCTCGAGCCCATCGCCTCCTTCACCTTCAGTGGTCCCCCCAGCCGCACGGTGGTCTTCAACAATGAGAGCACCGGCGCCGAGCCGCTGAAGTTCCTCTGGGACTTCGGTGAGGGTGGAGCCACCAGCACCCAGCGCAATCCGACCTACACCTACAACTCCGGAGGTCAGAAGACCGTGACGCTGATGGTGACCAACGAGTTCGGGTCGGACAACGCCATCGCCAACTTCACCCTCAACTAGTGAAACGGGGGGGGGCGGTCGCGGTGATTCCCGGCCGGGGCGGAGCACCGATCGAGGTCGGCGCGAATCTGGGCTGGCTCTATCTCGATCAGGGGCACCTCGACGAGGCGCGAGCCGTCTTCGAGGCGGTGTTGGGCACCGATCCGGGCAATGTCGGGGCTCGAGAGGGGCTCGAGACGGCGGGTCGGCTGGAAGAGGAGGCCGCGCTGACCGGGGCGCCTCCCGGGACGGCGGACTCGGTCGAGCGGAGAATCGCCGCCCTCAAGCGTTACCTCGAGAATCTCTCGCGGCGCGGGACTGCCCAGGCCTGAGCGCTTCTGGTAGGCTCTGCCGCGTCCCGTGAACGGGAGAGGGCTACGGAAGAGGAGTGTCCGTTGTTGACGTTCGAACAGATCAAGGAGTTGGTCGAGCTGATCGACGAGCGTGGTCTCGGCGGCCTCGAGATCGAGCGATCCGGCTTTCGGCTGAGAATCGATGGAGCGGCGGTGGCTCCGGTGGCGACCGTTGCGGTCGCTCCGGCCCCGGCCGAGGCCGTGGTCGCGGCCCCGGCGGCTCCGGCCGCACCCGCTCCGGCGGCCCCGTCGCCCCAGAGCGCGCCCGAAGCGGCCGCGGAATCGGGCGACTCGGATCTGCCCGACGACGCGCATGCGGTCCCATCACCCATCGTAGGCACCTTCTACTCGTCTCCGAGTCCGGAGGACCCTCCATACGTGAAGGTCGGGGATCGCGTCGAAGCGGGGCAGGTTCTCTGCATCGTCGAGGCGATGAAGCTGATGAACGAGATCGAGTCGGACGTCGCCGGCGTCGTGTTGGCGATCTACCCGAAGAACGCGCAGCCGGTCGAGTTCGGCGAGCCGCTGTTCGCGATCGGCAGCGCCTGACGCGCCTGCTCCGTTCGAGGTTCCGGGACCGACGGCCCGAGAGATGTTCAAGAAGATCCTGATCGCCAACCGTGGCGAGATCGCGCTGCGCGTCATCCAGGCGTGCCGCGAGCTCGGCATTCCGACCGTGGCGGTGCACAGCACGGCCGACTCGGCCAGCCTCCATGTCACCTATGCGGACGAGGACGTCTGTATCGGCCCGCCGGCCTCGAGCGAAAGCTACCTCAATATCTCCTCTCTCATCTCGGCCGCCGAGATCACGGGTGCCGAAGCCGTTCACCCGGGGTACGGATTCCTGGCCGAGAACACCCATTTCGCCGAGATCCTCGACGAGTGCGGCCTGACCTGGATCGGACCCAGGCCCCACAGTATCCGCCTGATGGGTGACAAGTCGAAGGCGCGCCAGATGGCCTCGGAGGCCGGCGTCCCGGTGCTACCCGGCTCGAGCGAGCCGATCACCGATCCGCGCTCCGCGCTCGGGCTGGCGCAAGAGGTCGGATACCCGGTGATCCTGAAGGCCTCGGCCGGAGGCGGTGGCCGCGGAATGCGCATCGTCGGCGACGAGTCGGTCCTCGAGTCGCAGTTCAACATGGCTCGTCAGGAGGCGGAGAAGGCCTTCGGCGACGGTTCGATCTATCTAGAGAAGTACCTCGTCGAGCCGCGACACATCGAGATCCAGATCTTCGGGGACCAATTCGGGAACCGCATCCACCTGGGCGAGCGCGAGTGCTCGATCCAGCGCCGCCACCAGAAGCTCATCGAGGAGGCACCGTCGCCGGCCCTCGCTCCGGAGCTCCGCCAGGCGATGGGTGAGGCGGCGGTCCGCCTCGCCGATGCCGCCGAGTACGAAAACGCCGGTACCGTCGAGTTCCTGCTCGATCAGGACGGCAGTTTCTACTTCATGGAGATGAACACCCGGATCCAGGTCGAGCATCCGGTGACGGAGTTGGTGTCGGGCGTCGACCTGGTGAAGCTGCAGATTCGCATCGCGGCGGGTGAGCGCCTGGACATCGAGAGCCTCGAGCGACCCGAGGGGCATGCCATCGAGTGTCGGATCAACGCCGAGGACCCGGTGACCTTCCGGCCCTCGCCAGGTCCGCTCGAGACGTTTCACCTGCCGGGAGGCCCGGGGGTGCGCGTCGACACCCATGCCTACGAGGATTACGTCATCCCGCCCTACTACGACTCGCTCATCGCCAAGCTGATCACCTACGGCGAGGACCGGGCCGAGGCGATCGCGCGCATGGAGAGAGCGCTCGATTTCTTCGTCATCGAGGGGATCGCCAGCTCGATCGACCTACACAAGAGGATCTTGCACGATCCACGCTTCCGCGCCGGGCAGCTCTCGACCCGATTCATGGAGCGGCTGTTGGACGGCGACGGATAGTGGCCTACAACACACAAACGGATACCGCCTGAACGGCCCTCGAAGCCGATCCCATCGTTGCGCTTTCTCGACAGAGTCCCGCTATGCCTTCGTCAGCGCGCCTCGATCTCGGATCCGATGACTCGCTCATGCGGTATCCGTTCGAGTCTTGCAGGCCACTAGTGGCGGCTGATCGGTGCGTGTCTTTCTGAGCGGCTTCATGGCCGCGGGCAAGACGACGGTGGGACAGTCGTTGGCCAGGCGACTCGGCTCGCCGTTCGTCGATCTCGACGGGAGCCTCGAGAGGCGACAGGCACGGTCGATCACCGAGATCTTCCAGACGGTCGGCGAGGAGGGCTTTCGCGATCTCGAGGCCGCTGAGCTCGCCGCAGCCGCCGAGATCGAGCCCGTCGTCGTGGCGCTGGGCGGCGGAACATTGCTGCGCGCCGCCAACCGTCACCTGGTCGGGACGGCAGGGACTCTGGTCTGGTTGGATACCCCGCGTAGTACCATTCTCTCGCGTCTGGACGGAGGTGGCGGAGAGCGTCCGCTCGCGGTCGATAGGGAACGCGCCCTCGAGCTGTTCGACGAGCGAGCCGAAACCTACCGGGACTGCGATTTCCGGGTGCGTCCGGGCGACGATGAGTCGCCGCTGGAGGTGGCTGCGCGAATAGCCGAGCGACTGCCTCGATGAGATATCTGGTTCTATCCGACATGCACGCCAACTGGCCGGCGTTCGGCCGTGTCCTCGAGTCGTTCCGGCCCGAGTCCTACGACCGCGTGCTCGTCCTCGGAGATCTGGTCGGGTACGGCGCCCGCCCGAATCAGGTGGTGGAGGCGGTGCGCGAGCTGCCCGAGGGGACGGCGGTCATCCGGGGCAACCACGACAAGGTCGCCAGCGGCATCGATTCGGCCGAGTTCTTCAACCCCGCCGCGAGGCTCGCCGCGGAGTGGACGATGCAGGAGCTCACGCCGGAGGTCCGCGCGTACGTGCACGGGCTGCCCTGCGGCCCGCTCGAGGTCGACGAGGAGACGGCCATCTGTCACGGAACGCCGCACGACGAGGATGCCTACGTGCTGTCGGCCGAAGAGGCGATGGACTGCTTCGAGTCCTCCGAGGCGCGGATAATCCTGTTCGGCCACACCCACGTCACCTGCGTCTTCGCCATCGACAGCGAGACGATGGACGTGCGTTGGGGCATGGACGACGGCGACTCGATCGAGCTCGAGCCGGGCAAGCGCTACCTGATCAATCCGGGCTCCGTGGGACAGCCCCGCGACAGCGATCCGCGCGCGGCCTGCATGACGATCGACACCGAGGAGGGCGTCGCGGTGTGGCATCGCGTCGACTACCCGATCGAGACCGCTCAGAGCCAGATCGAGGAGGCCGGCCTGCCGCTGTTCCTCTCCGAACGCCTGGCCAACGGCATGTAGCCCCGATGGTGTCGAGCGCTGAGATGCTCTGTCCCCGGGGGCGCCGTGTGGCGGCGGCGGGTGCCGTGGTCCTAGTCTGCGTCGGGTCGATCGCCTGTCAGTCCACGGCCGCTCCCGCGTCCGCTCCAGCGCCCGGGATCCCCGATCTGGGTGAGGTCGAGCTCGCTCCGGTCGACCTCCCGGAGCTGGACGAGCGAGCCCTGCTCCTTCTCCTGGTCGATCGGCAGATCTACGAGGGGTTCGTGGTCAACCAGGCACTCGAAGGGAGCACCCAGCTGCGTCGGGAGCTGGCGAGGACCCTCGGCAGGATCGATGCGGTCGAGGGCCGTCCGATTCTCGAGCGTCTCCTCGACGACGGGGACCGCGGGGTTCGACTCGCGGCGCTGTTCAGTCTCGGAGAGCTCGAGCAGCCGCTCGCCATCGCACCGGTGACGCGATTCGTCGGCGGCGCGGACGCTGAAGCGGCGCGCCTGGCGATCGAGACGCTCGCAAAGCTCGGATTGGGGCTGGAGGAGGTCGTCCGGCTGATGTCCGGTCTCGACGACCGCGAGCAGGCGGCCCGGCTCCTGCCCTCTCTCTATCGCTTCGACAAGCGGGCGAGTCTGCTGCTCGCCGCCCGGTGGCTGGCGCTCGACGACCCGGATCTTCATGCGTGGGCGGCCTACGCTCTCGCCCGTGACGCCATTCCCGGGGCGGCGGTGTATCTGCGGTCACTGACCGGTGACCCCGATCCGTGGGTCCGCGGCTGGGCGCTGCGGGCGCTCGGCTCGGTCGGCGAGGCCGCCGATCTCGATCTCGTCGCCGGCCGATTGACCGATGCCGAAGAGGGGCCGGTGGTTCACGCTCTGCGGGCCGGACATCGACTGATCCGAGATGGAGCCACCGTCCCCGACGGGTGGCGGAGCGAGCTCGAACGACTGGCCGGTGATCCCCGGCCCGGAGTGCGGATGACCGCGCTCGAGGCGATGGCCTCGTCGCTGCCGCACGAAGGGCTGTCCGCGCTGCTGGTCGAGCGCTTCCGTAGCGGCACGCCGAGGGAGCGCCAGGTGGCACTGCTGGCGCTCGCCGGCGGTGACGACCCGCTCGCGGCGGAGCTGACCCGCCTCGCCGCGGTCGACGCGGATCCTCAGCTACGGCGGCACGCCGCCCGCGCGGCCGTCGAGCTGGAGCTCGTCGAGCTGGTGCTGGGGCTGATGTCGGACCCCTCGCCAGCCGTTCGAGCCGACGCCATCGGCGCGATGCTGGATGCCGAGCTGCGCTCCGGGTCGGAGCTCGCGACACTCGCGATCGTCGATCCGTCAGCGGCGGTCCGGGTCGCCGGACTCGCCTGGCTCATCGAGCATCCCGAGCTGTCGGCCGATCGGATCGTCCAGGCGCTGCGACCGGTCGAGGGCGAGGACCGCGTCGATCTCGAGATCCATGTGGTGAGGGCGCTCTCGGCGCGTACCGGCACCCTCGCGGCGGAGACAGAGCTGATTCTCGAGGCCCTCGAGCGCCTCGGACGTAGTGAAGAGTTCCTGGTCCGTCGCGAGGTCGGGGTCGCGCTCCTGGAGATCGGTGTCAGCCCGCTCGCGGTCGGACCGGCCAACGAGGAGCGGACGCTCGAGTCCTACCAGGACATCGTGCTGCGAACGTCGCGCGATCGCTACGTAAGACTGGAGACCGACAGGGGCGCGTTGACGCTCAGACTCTCGTGCCCCGACGCTCCGCTGACCTGCCTGAGCTTTCTGCAGTTGTCGGAAGTGGGCTTCTTCGATGGGCTGCCGCTCCACCGCGTGGTACCGGACTTCGTCGTCCAGGGCGGCGATCCGAGCGGCGGCGGATGGGGGGGGCCCGGGTATTCCCTTCGCGACGAGATCAATCGCGAGCGGTTCGAGGTCGGGGCGATCGGAATGGCACATGCCGGACCCGACACCGCGGGCAGCCAGTTCTTCGTCACCCTGTCGCGCCAGCCCCATCTCGATGGCGGCTACACCGTGTTCGGTCGGGTCGTCGACGGCCTCGAGGTGCTCCACCGTCTGGAGCAGGACGACCGGATACGCCGTATGCGTGAAGTCGCGGCTCCCTAGTGGCCGGTCAAGGACCCGCGTCCAGCGCTGGATCCGCTGGGATAGACTCTCCTGCGTCGAGAGGCTCGAGATCGGGTAGATGAGGCAGTCGCTGGGTTGGACGCTCCAGTTTCTGGCCCTTGCGGTGGTGGGGAGTGCGCTGCTCGTCGGGCTCATCTACGACGCTGTGCGTACCGAGGTCGCCATGCTCGGAGTCGGTGGGGCGATGTTCCTGCTGGGTCGCTGGCTGGAGGGTCGCGACTGACGGTCTTTCGGCCCCTCGTTCCCCGCCATGGCATCCGACAAGACCCCCACTCCGAGTGACGAGGAGATCGTCGCCCAGGTTCTCGCCGGGGACGAGGACCTCTACGCCGAGATCGTCACCCGGTACCAGGGACGCCTGGTCAACTATCTCTATCGCCTGCTGCGCAATCTCGACGACGCCCACGACCTGGCGCAGGAGGTCTTCCTCAAGGTCTATCGGGCGCTCGATCGCTTCGATCCCGGCTACCGGTTCTCGACCTGGCTCTTCCGGGTCGGTCAGAACGCGGCGATCGACCACATCCGCAAGCGGCGTCTCAAGGTGGTGTCGATCCAGCGGCCGGACAAGGAGTCCGGGGGCGACCGGGAGTGGGAGTTTCCCAGTCCGAACCCGACGCCGTACGGCGACGCGCGAAACGTCGAGCGTGGTCATGCCATCCAGGAGGCGGTGGCCGAACTGCCCTGGGAATACCGCGAGCTGATCGTCCTGCGGCACTTCGGCGAGCTCTCCTACGAGGAGATCGCCAACCTCAAGGAAATGCCCCTGGGGACGGTCAAGAACAAGCTGTTCCGGGGCCGGCAGATGTTGAAACAAAAGCTCAAGGACTACGTAGGTGAGTGAGACGGGGAGAGACCCGAAGGTGATCCGAAGATGACGACCCGGAAGCCCATCGAGCGCGAAACCGTCCGCTTCTGGCTGGACATGGAAGCGGAGGGCCAGCTCGCCGCGGACGAAGCGACTCAGCTGGACGAGGCGCTCGAGCTCCACGCCGACCTCCGAAGCGAGCGAGACGCTCTGAAGAGCCTCCACGAGGATCTCGCGCTGTCCCGCGTCGGTGTCCGCGAGGGCTTCTGTGACGACGTGATGGCGGCACTCCCGAGCGCCGCCTGGGAGCCGGCCGGACGGCAGCGATGGAGCGCTGCCCTGGTGGCCGCCGCGGTACTGGTCGCCCTCTCCGGGCTGCTGCTGTCGATCAGCGGCACATCGGGTCCCGGGACGGGCCTGCTCGCCGCTCTGGGTGAGTTTTTCCGTACGACGGCGATCACCGGAGTGGGGCTGCTCGGCGCCTCCTGGCGCGGACTCGGCCTGGCGCTGCAGAAGGGCCTCGAGAGCTCGCCGGCGACCATCGCGTTGTTCGGACTGGGCGTTCTGGCGCTCAACGTGCTCTTCTTCCGCCTCTTGCGGCGGCGTTCGCGCGCCGGGCGTCTCGCCCATGAGCGGGCGACGGCCGGTGACCTCGACGACCGGTCCGATCGCGTCTGAGCGGCCCCCGCCCTGGCGTCGGGGTGCGGAACCGGCTGCCGGTGCCGGCTACGGGCGCGGGCGGCCGGAGCCTGCCGCACGGATAGAATGCCGCTCGTGCTCTCGCCACCGCGACTGAAGGCGCTCCTGGCGGTATCGGTGATCCCGTACCTGGTGGCGGCCGCGGTGCCGGCTCTTGCCGCGGACCAGGTGGAGACCGCGCTGGTCATCGCCTCGGGCAGTCAGGCGCGTCAGCAGGTGGTCGCGCTCGGACGCGACCTCCGTGTCGAGGGGCGTGCGCTGTCGGACGTCGCGGCTCTCGACGGATCGATCCATGTCTCGGGCAGCGTCGCCGGCGACGTCATCGTCCTGGGAGGCGAGGCGCTGCTCGAGTCCACGGCGCACGTCGAGGGAGACGTCTTCGTGCTCGGCGGCACCATGACCGCTAGCCCGGGCGCCAGGATCGATGGTCGATCCGTGGCCCATCCGACCTTCAGCTCTGCCTGGCTGACCCTGCTCGAGGGCCCTTCGCTCGGCCCGTCCCCGTTCTCGACGGTGATTGTCGGCGCGAAGCTGGCGCTTCTCGCCGCCTG
This sequence comes from Candidatus Multivoradales bacterium, assembly GCA_965223875.1. GTDB lineage: Bacteria > Acidobacteriota > Thermoanaerobaculia > Multivoradales > JAHEKO01 > CBDCXS01. The sequence continues at coordinate 4,309,861 of OZ245024.1, forward strand.
GCTGTTGCTGACCCTGGCGCTGCTGGCCGTGAGCGGCAGAGAGGTGCGCAGGACCTCGGAAGAAGCGGCCCAGGAGCCGCTGCTCTGCTTCATGACCGGCCTGACCGGAGTGCTGGCGATGTTCTTGACCGCGCTCTTCTTCAGCTCGTTCGCGGCTGTCGTCGTCGGTGTCCCGCTGCTGGTGCTCGTCGTCGTGCTGGCCCTGCTGCTCAAGCTCTTCGGCATGGTGGCGGCGTTTCACGCCTTCGGCGGGTGGCTCGCCGGCCGCTTCGGGAAGAACCGCCCGACGCCCCTCTCGGCCGCCGTCATGGGGCTCGTCGTTCTCGGAACGATCAAGCTGTTGCCCTGGATCGGGGTGCTGGTCTGGACGGTCGCGACGATCATCGGCATCGGAGCGACTCTGAGGACGAAGTTCGGCCGTCTGGAACCCTGGTTTCGGGCCGCGGATGTCGCGTCGGTTCCCTGACACGGGCCGAGCGAGGGGCCCTCCGGGGCGTCTTGACCCCCTCAGGGTGATCCCGTAGTCTGACGCGGCTCGGGGCGCGCGAGCGCGTGTCCGCCTGCCGTTTTCTGACCCACAGAGGGAGCTGCAACGAGAATGAGTGAGATCGCGAAGATCGGTGTCGTCGGGGCCGGAACGATGGGGCATGGGATCGCTCAGGTGGCGGCCGTGTCGGGCTACAGTGTACGACTCGTCGACACCTTCGCCGCGGCTCTCGAGCGCGGCAGGGGCCGTATCGAGGCGAGTCTAGACAAGCTGGTCGCCAAGGAGAGGCTCTCCGCGGAGGACCGGGATGCGGCGCTGGGTCGCATCGAGACGAGCTCCACGTTGGAGTCGCTGGACGATGTCGACCTGGCCATCGAGGCCGTCGTCGAGAAGCTCGAGATCAAGCAGCAGGTGCTCGCCGAGCTCGACCGCGTCTGCCGGCCCGGAGCGATCCTGGCGACCAATACCAGCTCGATCTCGATCACCCGCCTGGCCGCTTCGACGGACCGCGCCGAGAAGGTGATCGGCATGCACTTCATGAATCCGGTGCCGCTGATGAAGCTGGTCGAGATCATCCGCGGCCTGGCCACCGATCAGGAGACCTACGACTCCATCGAGGCGGCCACCGAGAGGATGGGCAAGACACCGGTCGAGGTGTTCGACTCGCCGGGGTTCGTTTCGAATCGCGTCCTGTTGCCGATGATCAACGAGGCGGTCTTCTGTCTGCACGAGGGCGTCGGCTCGGCCGAGGACATCGATACGGTGATGAAGCTCGGCATGAACCATCCGATGGGTCCCCTCGCCCTGGCGGATCTGATCGGTCTGGACGTCTGCCTCGACATTCTCGATGTGCTCCATGGAGAGCTGCGGGACTCGAAGTATCGGGCCTGCCCCCTGCTGGTCAAGATGGTCGATGCCGGCAGACTCGGTCGCAAGACCGGGCAGGGCTTCTACGAGTACGCCTGATGGCGATCTTCTGTCAGTCCTGCGGGGCGGCGAACAGCACCGAGGACGAGCTCTGCGTCAAGTGTCACCAGAAGCTCCTGGTGGTCTCGGGGAGCCTGGTGGTCGAGGACATCGCCTTCGAAGAAGGCGACGAGGAGAGCGTCTCTTTCGACGAGCATCTGCTCGAGCGCATCTCGGTACTCGAGGAGGCGGTCCGACGCACCGCCGAGACCCTGCAGCGGGCGCTGGCGGCGCTCAACAAGCAGGAGCGCAACATCCTGATCAATCACACCGGCCTGACGGCGTTGCGAGAGGTTCTCGAGCGGCGGGGCGTGATCGCGGCCGAGGAGTGGCGCGACCTGTGGAAGTCGGAGCTCGACGGGCAGCTGCTGGCGCTCGAAAAGCGCCAGGGTTTCGCGTCGATCAAGGAGCGCGTCGCGGCTCTCTACAGGGGTAACAAGCGGAACGACTTCACCCAGATCCTCGAGGACGCGGAGTTCGCCCTCTACGCGCTCGACGTGCCGCGCGCTCTCGAGCTGCTCGAGTCCGCGTTCCGCATGGACAAGCGCAACTACGAGCTCGCCTGCTTCATCGGCGAAACCCACTTCAACGAGGGCGAAGCGTCGACGGCGCTCGAGTACTTCGGCCACGTGCTGGAGTCGAAGCCCGACCACTACGAGGGTCTGGTCTACAGCGGCGTGCTGCTTCACGAGCAGGGACAGGCCGACTACTCGCAGACCCTTCTCGAGCGAGCGGTCGAGCTCTATCCCGAGTCCTTTCTGGCGCTGTTCAGCCTCGGGGCGGTCCACGCCGGCGAGGGACGGCTGCGCCGGGCCGTCGTCTACCTCGAACAGGCGGTCGAGATCGAGCCGGTGGCCCAGGCGTACTTCCTGCTCGGCAGTGCCTACTACGAGATGGGCAAGCCGACCAAGGCGGTCGATCGCCTGAAGCGTGCGGTGCGTCACGATCCCGCCTTCGAGGAGGCGCATCACCTTCTCGGCCTCGCATGTCTCGATCGCGGTTGGAAGAGGCGCGCCCTCGAGTCGTTCCGCCGCGCTCAGCAGCTCAATCCGAAGAAGCTGCGATACGGCGATCTGGTGCGCTTCCTTTCGGGGCAGGCCTCGTCGCCTCTACCGCAGGTCGATGGTGAGGCGGCGGACCTTCTCGGCGAGGCGGAGCGGCAGCTCTCGAGCGAGGTGCCCCATCGCTCCCTGTCGCTCTATCGCAGCGCCATGGAGTCGGAGCCGAAGAACGCCACGTTGTTGCTCTCGTACGCGTTGGCCTGCCTGCGGCTCGACGAGAGCGCCGAGGCCCAGGCGGCCATGCAGCGTCTGCTCGATCTGGAGCAGGACGAGATGCTGCGTGCCACGGCCTACGCCACGATCATCGAGGCGCTGCGCAACGAGGGACGCTACCGCGAGGGCAACGGCTTCGGACGCCGGTTGCTGGAGGAGGGTGCCTCGGAGTTCGCCAAGTCGATCGCCTACTACGAGATGGCGTACAACCTCGCCGAGATGGAGGAGGACCTCGACGAGGCGTTGGACTACGCTCGGATGTCGCTGGATCATGCTCCGGACGAGCTGCGCCAGTTCCCCTTGGCGGCCCTCGGCTGGGTGCACTACAAGCGCAGCGAGTTCGGCCGTGCGGTCGACTGTCTGGCTCGCTCGAGCGAGCTCGCCACCTCGGCCACGACGCTGACCCATCTCGGTATGGCGTTGCTGGCGACGGGAGAGGAGGAGCAGGCGCGCCGGGTTCTCGATGAAGCCCGTCGACTGAGCTCGGGGAGCGGTACCGTCGAACAGAAGCTCATGGAGTGCCTGAAGGACAGCACCCGCCTGCACGAGATGGTCCGGCGGGGTCAGAGTCAATAGCCGAGAGGCGGCGACAATGCGTTGGAGCGGGTTCTATCTCTTCACCACCCGGGAGGCACCGAGCGATGCCGAGGTGATCAGCCACCGGCTGATGGTGCGCTCCGGAATGCTGCGCAAGCTCGCCGCCGGGATCTACTCCTACCTGCCGATGGGCTGGCGAAGCCTGAGGAAGCTCGAGGCCATCGTCCGCCGGGAGATGGAAGCGGCTGGCTCGGTGGAGCTGTCGATGCCCGCTATCCAACCGGCCGAGCTCTGGCAGGAGTCCGGGCGTTGGACGAAGTACGGTCGCGAGCTGCTGCGCATGGAGGACCGTCACGACCGTGACTTCTGCTTCGGTCCCACCCACGAGGAGGTGGTCACCGACATCGTTCGCAGAGATGTCCGCAGCTACCGCCAGCTGCCGCTCAACCTCTACCAGATCCAGACCAAGTTCCGCGACGAGATCCGGCCCCGCTTCGGTCTGATGCGCGGGCGCGAGTTCATCATGAAGGACGCCTACTCCTTCCACTCCGGCATGGAGAGCCTCGAGGAGACCTATCAGGCGATGTACGACGCCTATTGCAGGGTGTTCGAGGCCTGTGGCCTGCGCTACACGGTGGTCGAGGCCGACAGCGGCTCGATCGGCGGGGCGACCTCGCACGAGTTCATGGTGGTCGCCGAGACCGGCGAGAGCGAGGTCGTGCGCTGCCCCAACGGCGACTACGGAGCCAACGTCGAGAAGGCGGTGACGGTTCTGCCGACGACGGATACCGATGCCGCGCCCGGTCCTCTCGAAGAGGTCGAGACCCCCGGCGCGACGACGGTGGAGGAGGTCGCGGCGCTCCTCGAGGTCGATCCGGGATCGATCGTCAAGACGCTGCTCTACGAGACCGTCGGCCGCGACGCCGACGGAGAGGCGGTGGACGGCCTGGCGGCGGCGGTGATTCGCGGCGATCGGGCCATCAACGAGGTCAAGCTGGCCAACGTTCTCGACGTCGAGCACCTGACGCTGGCCGGTGAGGAGGTCGTGCGGCGGGTCACCGGGGCGCCGGTCGGCTTCGCCGGCCCGGTCGGCCTCGATCCCTCGATTCGCCTGGTCGCCGACGAGACGGTGCGACCGATGGTCGACTTCGTCTGTGGAGCCAACAAGACCGACGCGCACTTCCGGGGCGCCAACTGGGGCCGTGACGCCGAGCCCGGGGAGTGGGCGGATCTGCTCCTGGTCCGCGGCGGCGACCCCTGCCCGCGGGATGGCGCGGCGCTCGAGCAGTCTCGCGGCATCGAGGTGGGGCACATCTTCCAGCTCGGCAGCATCTACTCCGAAGCCATGGGCTGTGCCTTTCTCGACGAGACCGGCAGCAGTCACGCGATGGAGATGGGCTGCTACGGACTGGGCATCGGCCGCACGGTCGCGGCCGCCATCGAGCAGGGGCACGACGACGACGGCATCATCTGGCCGCGACCGCTGGCGCCGTTCGAGGTCCTTCTGATCGCGCTCAATCCCGACGACGAAGAGGTGTCCAGGGCGAGTGAGGCTCTCTACAGTGAGCTGCTGGAGCGCGGCCTGGACGTCCTCTACGACGATCGCAAGGAGCGGCCGGGAGTGAAGTTCAAGGATGCCGACCTGATCGGAATCCCGCTACGGATCGTGGTCGGCGCCCGCTCGCTGGCGGAGGGCAACGTCGAGCTGTCACTGCGTCGCGACCGGCAGGAGCGGGTGCTCTGTCCGGTCGGCGAGGCGGTGGCTCGGGGCCTCTCGATGCTCGACGGTCCCAGCTCCTGATCCCCAGCTCCTGATTCCGAGCTCCTGATTCCGCTACCGGCCGGAGAGCCTACGCCCGACTCGAGAGCTCAGGAGTCGGAGTCGTCGCCCTCGTCCTGTGGGACTCCGCCCGGAAGCTCGACTCTGAGGGTCTTGATCCGGTTGCCCTCCACCTCGAGAACGCGCAGCAAGAGAGGTCCGACGTTCGCTTCGTCGTCGATCCTGGCCTTGCGGCCGAGATGCGACAGCACCACGCCGCCGATGGTGTGCTCGTTGAGATGACTGATCTCGAGCGAGAGCTCGTCCTCGAGGTCCTTGACGAGCATCGTGCCCGAGACCTCGTAGAGACCGGCCTCCCTCTCGACCAGCTCCGGCGCTTCGGCGTCGAACTCGTCCTGGATCGGCCCGACGATCTCCTCGATGACGTTCTCCAGCGTCACGATGCCGCTCACCCCGCCGTACTCGTCGAGGACGGCCGCCATATGGACCTTCTCGCGCCGCATCCGCCGCAGCAGGCGGTCGAGGGTCAGCGTTTCGGGGACGAAGCGCATCTCGCGCTGGACCTCCTGCAGTGAGGTGTTGGGATCGTCGAGTCGGAAGAGATCCTTGATGTGGATGAGGCCGATGACCTGGTCGAGGTCGCCCTCGCAGAGAGGGAATCGTGTATGGCCGCTCTCTCTGGCGAGCCCCAGATTGTCGTCGAGGTTGCGCGACGTGGACATGAAGACGACGTCGGCGCGGGGCACCATCACCTGGCGCGCCGTCATGTGCGAGAGCTCGAAGACGTTGTCGAGGATCTCGCGCTTCTCCTCGGAAACCTCCGGCGAGTGGGAGCTCGACAGCAGCAGTCGCAGTTCCTCCTCGCTGTGGCCCATCTCTTTCTCCGACACCGGCTCGATGCCGAAGATGCGCAGGAAGGCGTTGGCGGCGTGGTTGAGCAGCCAGATCGCCGGGAAGGTGACCTTGTAGAAGATGTAGAGGGGGATCGCCGTCCACAGACTCGTCGGCGTCGGCTTACGGATCGCCACCGACTTGGGTGCCAGCTCGCCGAGCACGATGTGGAGGATCGTTATGACGATGAAGGCGGTGACGAGGCTCACCGAGCGCACGGTCGTGTCGGTGGCGCCGGGGAAGAGTCGCACCAGTGGCTCGACCAGGTGACCGAACGCCGGCTCTCCGATCCAGCCGAGGGCCAGGCTGGCGAGAGTGATCCCGAGCTGGGTCGCCGACAGGTAAGCGTCCATGTGGGTGATCATGTGGCGCGATACCCTGGCGCGACGGTCGCCCTGGGCGACCAGCGGATCGATCTGCGTCGCCCGCACCTTGACCAGCGCGAACTCGGCGGCGACGAAGAAGCCGTTCAGGAGGACGAAGAAGAGCGCCAGGGTCAGACCGGTGAGGGGCGCCATCTCGGGCGCGCCCATAGGAGGCGCCGAGGCGAGGACCGTGAACGGCATCACGAGCGCCGGAACCGTCGCCAGGATGCGGCAACGGCGGCCGAGTCAGCCCCCGGGGGCACGGATTCTGCACGCTCCAGGGAGCGATGAAAGGCCATTCTGATTGTGTTTCCGGAGGGTCCGGGAGGTTGGGCCGGGTCGTCCATGAACAGGCGGATCCTAGCATAGTGACCGGGCCGTCGCTGGTAACATCGAAGGGCGTGCTGGTCGCGAGGACGGCAATGAAACAGGCGAATCACGAATGCCGTCGGCGAGTCCTGGCGGGCGCTCTGGGGCTCGCACTGGCGTCGTCCTCGCTGCTGTCGCACGTCGCCGCCCAGGAAGCTCCGGAGACCGGTGGGGGAGACCTGTTCGTCGACCTCTCGGAGGTGGCCGGCCTCGACTTCGTCTACTTCAATGGCATGTCGGGCCGGCTCTACTTCGCCGAGATGATGGGAGGCGGGGCGGCTCTCGTCGATTACGATCGTGACGGCGATCTCGATCTCTTTATGCCCCAGGGTGAGATGCTCGGCGATGGCGGCATCGAGTCGGCCGCCTTCCCGCCTCCTGGCGGCGAACCGGTGCACGACCAGCTCTTCCGCAACGACACCTGGATCGACGCCGACGGCGAGCGGCAGGTGATCTTCCACGAGGTGACCGCCGACGCCGGTATCCCTCCCGGCGGCTACGGCATGGGCGTCACCGCCGGGGATGTCGACGGTGACGGCTGGCCCGACCTCTATATCACCAACTTCGGTTCCAATCGCCTGCTGCTCAACCGTCGCGACGGCACCTTCGCCGACGCGACCGAGGTCGGCGGGGTCGACGATCGCCGCTGGAGCGTTGCCGCGAGCCTGCTCGACTATGACCGGGATGGACGACTCGATCTCTATGTCGGGAACTACGTCGAGTACAGGGTGGCCACGCACCGCGAGTGCTTCTCCGATACCGGAGTGGTCGACTACTGTGGACCGGCCGGTTTTCCGTCGGAATCGGACCGTTTGTTCCGCAACAACGGCGGCGGGACCTTCGAGGACGTCACCCGACGCTCCGGGATCGGCGAGGTCCAGGGGGCCGGCCTGGGCGCGGTGGCGGCCGACTTCGACCGCAACGGTTGGAGTGATCTGTTCGTGGCCAACGACGGCCAGCGCAACAACCTGTGGCTGAACCAGGGTGACGGCACCTTCCTCGACGAGGCCTTACTCGCTGGCACGGCGGTCAGCATGGACGGGCACCCGGAGGCCAGCATGGGTGTCGTGGTCGGCGATCTCAACGGCGACGGCTTCGAGGATCTCTTCATGTCGCACCTGACCAACGAGACCAACACGGTCTATCTGGGCTCTGGATCGGGACTCTTCGATGACGCCAGCGGCGACAGCGGTCTGGGGTTGCCGAGCTGGCGGTTCACCGGCTTCGGTATCTCCCTGCTCGACTACGACAACGACTCCGACCTCGATATCTTCGTCGCCAACGGTGCGGTCAAGCGGATCGAGGAGCAGCTGCGCGCCGGCGACCCGAACCCGCTTCACCAGGTGAATCAGCTATTCGAGAACGACGGCCGGGGGAACTTCACCGAGGTGACCGGGCGAGCCGGCGCGATCTTCGCCCTCAGCGAGGTGTCGCGAGGGGTGGCGAGCGGCGACATCGACAACGATGGGGACGTCGACCTGGTGGTGGTCAACATCGCCGGCCCGGCGCGGTTGCTGTCGAATCAGGTCGGCCACGCGAACGGCTGGGTGGGGTTGATGATGCGCTCCCCGCTCGAGACAGCCGGCTGGACCACTGTGGGGTCGCGCGCCTCGGTCGAGCTCGAGGGCGCGGGGAGGCGCTCACGCCGGATCGCCACCGACGGCAGCTACGGCTCGGCCAATGATCCGCGCCGCATCTTCGGACTCGGTGGGGCGACCCTGTCGGCGATCGAGGTCGAGGCGGCGTCGGGGCGTCGCATTCGTCTGGAGGATCCGGCTCCGAAGGTCACCTACGTCGTGCCCGCGGAGGGACGATGATCCTGGGGACCCGGAGCGGCTACGCCCTGACGGCTCTCCTGCTTCTGGCTTGCCCCCAGGCGGCTCCGGCAGCCGGACCCGAGGCGCCAGAGGAGGTCGCCGAGGACTGGTTCGTCGAGGTCGCCGAGGAGGCGGGCCTCGACTTCGTGCACTTCAACGGCATGTCCGGACGGCTCTACTTCGCCGAGATGATGGGCGGAGGAGCGGCCCTTGCCGACTACGACGGCGACGGGGACCTCGATGTCTTTCTGGTGCAGGGTGAGATGCTCGGCGCACATGACGTCGGGGAGGCGGTCTTCCCGGCTCCCGAGCCCGGCGAGCTCGGCGACAGGCTGTATCGCAACGATCTGTGGGTGGACACCGCCGGACGGCGACATCTGACCTTCGTCGAGGTCAGCGAGCGGGCGGGAATCCCAGCCGGCGGCTACGGTATGGGAGTGGCGAGCGCCGACCTCGACGGCAACGGCTCGGTCGACTTCTACATCACCATGTTCGGCGCCAACCGCCTGTTGCTCAACCGTGGCGACGGATCGTTCGTCGACGCCACGACGAGCTCGGGCGCCGAGGAACGCCGGTGGAGCGTGGCGGCGAGTCCGATCGACGTCGATGGGGACGGCAGGCTCGACCTCTACGTGGGGAACTACACGCCCTACCGCATCGCCACGCATCGCAACTGCTTCTCCGATACCGGTGTCCTCGACTATTGCGGTCCGTCGGGAGCGGAGCCCGACAGGCTGTTCCTCAGTGCCGGCGGGGGCCGTTTCGAAGATGTCTCGCGGCGGTCCGGGATCGGTCTCGTCGCCGGAGCGGGGTTGGGGTCGGTCGTCGCGGACTTCGACGGCGACGGTCGTAGCGACCTGTTCGTCGCCAACGACGCCGACCGCAACAATCTGTGGATCAATCAGGGTGACGGGAGCTTCGTCGACGACGCCGTGCTGGCCGGCACGGCGGTCAATCTCGACGGCAGGCCCGAGGCGAGCATGGGGGTGGTGGTCGGCGACCTCAACGCCGACGGTGTCGACGACCTGTTCATGTCGCACCTGACCAACGAGACCAACACCTACTACCTCGGATCGGGTGACGGGCTGTTCGACGACGTCAGCAACGACAGCGGGCTGGGCCTGCCGAGCTGGCGCTTCACAGGGTTCGGGATCGCGCTGCTCGACTTCGACAACGACACCGATCTCGACCTCTTCGTCGCCAACGGCGCGGTCAAGTTGATCACCGAGCAGGTGGCCGCCGGAGACACCTATCCGCTGCACCAGGTCAACCAGCTCTTCGAGAACGACGGCGCCGGACGCTTCACCGAGGTCGGATCCCGGGCCGGCGCGGCCCTGGCTCTCAGCGAGGTGAGCCGCGGCGCGGCGAGCGGTGACGTCGATCTCGACGGGGACCTGGACATCCTCGTCGCCAACAACGCCGGCCCCGTGAGGCTGCTGTCCAACAGGGTCGGGGCGAGCCGTGGATGGATCGGCGTCGAGCTGCGACCGGTGGCCGGTCTGCCGACGCCGATCGGTTCCGGGGTCGTCGTCGACGCCGGCGGACGCCGGCGACGTCAGCGCGTCGCCACCGACGGCAGCTACGCTTCGGCCAACGCTCCCGGGCGGGTGTTCGGCCTCGGCTCCACCGAGCGCGCGACCTCGCTGGAGGTCGTCTTCGGCGCCGGCGGGCGGCTGCGCTTCGAGAGTCCGCCGGGACGCCGTCTTCTGGTGGTTCCGGTGAGCCCCGCACCCGAGGGGAGTGCCGACGGATGAGGGCCTGGCCGGGACGGCGTCGTCTCGCCGCGGGGCTGCTGGCGATGGTGCTGCCGGGCGTCGCCGCGGCAGTGGCGGCCACCGATTTGGAGCCCCTACCGGGGATTCCGCGCGACAACATGCCGGAGGAGGCTCGCCAGCAGCTCGACGCGCTCGAGGCGGAGGTCGACGCGTCGCTGGGGGCGGATCCGGTCGATCCGGTCGATCTCGCCGCCGCTTTCGGTGAGATCGGCGGTTTCTACTTCCTCTACGACTTCCTCGATGCCGCCGAGATCGCCTGGAGCAACGCCTCGCGGCTCCAGCCCGAGGAGTTCCGCTGGCACTATCTCCTCGGCGCCATGCTCCGTCTCGAGGGTGATTTCCCTGCTGCCGTCAGCGAGCTCGAGATTGCTCTGTCGATTCGCCCGAGCGACGTTCCCAGCCACATTCGGCTGGGCCGCATCTTCATCGATCAGGGCGATCTAGAGGCGGCCCGTGGTCATTTCGAACGGGCGCTCGAGCTGCGCCCTGGCGCGCCGGCCGCCCACTACGGCCTGGGACGGATCGCCGTCGTCGAGACGCGCTACCAGGACGCCCTGACCCACTTGAGCTCGGCGCTGCCGACGCAGCCCGAGGGTTCGACGGTCCACCATCAGCTCGGGCTGGCCTATCGCGGCCTGGGAGATCTCGACAACGCCCGGCTGCACCTGGGGAAGAACCGCGGCGTTCGGGTCGGCTTCAGCGATCCACTGGTTGAGGGACTCGTCGGGCTGGCCGAGGGACCGCGAGCGAAGGCCCGGTCGGGAATCCAGGCACAGCGGGGCGGCCGTCTGAATCTCGCCGCCGAGCTGCTCGCCGAGGCCGCGCGCCTCGACCCGGAGGACGCCTGGATCCGCTACAACCTCGGTGTCGTCCACCAGGAGATGGGCGACGCGGCCGGCGCGCGAAGGGACTTCGAAGAGGCGGTTCGCCTCGATCCGGAGTATCGCAACGCCCAGTACAACCTGGCCCAGCTCCTGGTCGACGAAGGGGACCTGGCCGGTGCGGTGAGCCACTTCGCGCGCGCCAGAGAGATCGATCCGGAAGATCACGTCGCCTGGCTGGACATGGCCGTGGCGCTCAGCCGGATGGGCGAGTCGGAGCGTGCCCGGAGCGAGCTCGAGGTGCTCGTCGAGGCCGCTCCCACCCTCGTGGAGGCGAAGCTCAACCTGGCGACGTTGCTGGCCCAGCTCGGCCGTGATGCGGAGGCGATGGAGCGCGTTGAGGAGATCCTCGCCGGTGACGCGACCCACGAGGAGCTGGCTTCGGCAGAGCTGCTCGCCGGACGGCTTCTCGAGGCACGGGATCCTGGCGCCGCTCTGGAGCGATTCCGGGCGGCCGTGGACCTCGACGGGAGCTCGAGCGAGGCACGTCTCGATCTGGCGATGGCGCTCGGTCGGCAGGGCCGCTTCGCGGCGGCGGCGACTCAGTTCGCCGAGCTGGTGGAGATGCGGCCCGAAGACGCCCAGTTGCGGGTCGGCCAGTCGATGGCGTTGCTCCTCGGTGAGGAGTACGAGGAGGCGCTCGCCGCCCTGGAGGCGGCGACGACCAGCCTGCCCGGGGTGATCGGCCTGCGGCACAACCTGGCCCGGCTGCTCGCCGCATGTCCCGACGACGGTGTGCGCGATGGAGCCCGCGCGCTCGATCTGGCGCGCAGCGTGCTCGAGGCCGAGCAGTCGATCGACCACGCCGAAACTCTTGCCATGGCGCTCGCCGAGGTTGGCCGCCTCGCCGATGCGGTGGCGCTCCAGCAGGAGGTGGTGGAGCAGCGTCGACTCCAGGGAGCACCGCCTCAGAGCATCGCTCTGTCGAGCCGGTTTCTCGAGACTTACAGGCAGGGTCGGGCGGTGAGAGCGCCCTGGCTCGGAGGGCGCTGAGGTGCCTGCCGCGCGCGCAGGGGCCCGGAGGTGGGGCCGGTCGGCGCTGTCGCCCCTTGTCCGGAGACCCCTTGGTTTGGCGCCCGTCGTCCTGGCGCTGCTGGTGCCGCTGCTGGCCCCGGGAGCGATGGCCCAGGGCATCCGCTTCCGCGAGGTGGCCGACGAGTGGGGTGTCGACTTTCGCCACAATCACGGCGGCACCGGCGAGCGCTACATGATCGAGACCACCGTCGGCGGCCTGGCGTTGCTCGACTACGACGGCGACGGCGACGACGACATCTTCTTCGTCGATGGCGGGTCGCTCGGGGGCACCGCGGCCGATAGCGTCCGGTCACGGCTCTATCGCAACGACGACGGCCGTTTCGTCGATGTCACCGAGGCGTCCGGGATCGACTCCGCGGTCTACGGCAATGGCGCCGCGGCGGGCGACTACGACGGTGACGGCGACGTCGATCTCTACGTCACCGCCTTCGGGGCGAACGAGCTCTGGGAGAACCTCGGTGACGGCACCTTCACCGACGCCACCGCCGCCGCGGGGGTCGGAGATCCGCTCTGGAGCTCGGCCGCTGCTTTCGCCGACGTCGATCGCGACGGAGATCTCGACCTGTTTGTCGGCAACTACGTCGACTTCGCGTTCGACAACCATGTCTTCTGCGGCGAAGAGGCGCTCGACGTTCGGGTCTACTGTCATCCGGGCGCCTACAACGGTCTTCGCGACAGCTTCTACCTCAATCGCGGCGACGGCACCTTCGTCGATCGGACGCTCGAAGCGGGCTTCGGAGAGCGCTCGCTGGCCACCTTGGCGCTCGCCTTCGGCGATCTCGACAACGACGGCTGGCCCGATCTCTACCTGGCCAACGATGCCCATCCGAACCAGCTCTACATGAGCCGGGGCGACGGAAGCTTCGAGGAGCAGGCGCTCCTGTCCGGGGTCGCCTTCGGCGACTCCGGCAACCCCGAGGCGGGCATGTCGGTCGATTTCGGTGATGCCGACGGGGACGGCAATCTCGACATCTTCGTGACCAATTTCGAGCTCGAAACGAACGTTCTCTACAAGAACCTGGGCGGCGCTGTCTTCATCGACGCCCGCTTCGCCAGCAATGTCGCCGAGGCGTCCCTGCTGCACCTCGCCTTCGGATCGGCATTCGCCGATTTCGACGGAGACTCCGATCTCGATCTGATCGTCGCCAACGGCCATGTTCTGGACAACGCGAGCCAGCTCGGCAAGACGGCGCCCTACGCACAGCCGAACATGGTGCTCGAGAACCTCGGCAAGGGTCGTTTCACCCGCCTCGAGGGTGCCGGTCTCGACGCGGCGCGGGTCAGCCGAGGCCTGGTGACTGGGGACCTCGACCTCGACGGCGATCTCGACGCGGTGGTCAACAACTCGAACGACCGGGCCGAGGTCTACGAGAACGTCTCCGAGCGCCAGCCCGGATGGCTGATGGTCGATCTGCGGAGCGCCTCGCCGAACACGCTCGGCGTCGGTGCCAGGATCTGGGTCGAGCAGGGGGAGGAACGCCGGCTCGACGAGGTCCGGACCGGCTCGTCGTACTCGTCGCAGAACTCCCTGACGCAGCACTTCGGCCTGGGGGGCGCGGCGTCGGCCGACGCTCTAGAGGTTCTCTGGCCGTCGGGCCGCCGGCTGCGGCTGCTGGCGCCGGGATCCGGTCGCTACCTACTGGTCGAGCCTCGATCCTGAAGCGGCGGGCCCCGTGGTCGGTTGTCGCCTGGGATGGGGGACCACGGCCGGCAGAGACGCCGGCTGCTTCAGGACGGCGGGAAATGCCCCTACGCGGTCAGCCGTCGATCTGGGCCAGGTTACCCGCCGCCAGCTCGTCGTCCGGATTGATCTCGAGAGCCCGCTCGAGGAGCCCGCGAGCCTCGTCGTTGCGCTCCTGCATCATCAGCAGAACCGCGAGGTCGTTCATCGCCGGGCTGTGGGTCTCGGCGATCTCGAGAGCGCGGCGGTACTCCGCCTCGGCTTCCTCGGGCTTCTGCAGCGCCATCAACGTCACCGCGCGTTGATAGTGGCAATCGGGGTTGTCCGGAGAGACCTCGAGCGCCCGATCGGCGACGGCGAGGGCGTCGTCGAGACGTCCGAGCTGGAAGAGGAACTGCGCTTCGACCAGGAGCGGCCGGGGGTCCGCGGGCGACATCTGCTGCTCGTCCTGGACGATCTGCATCGCCTCGCCGATGCGCCCCTGGCCGGCGAGGCGCATCGCGGCCTGGATCTGGGCCCCTGTCGGGTCGTCCACACCGGCCTCGATCTCGGTGTTCTTGGCCATCGGCGTGGCCTCGGTTCCGGTGAGCTCGTTGAAGCGAGCCAGGGCGGTCTGCGCCTCCTCGCGCCGGCCCGCAGCGGCGAGGCTCTGGCCGAGCGACTGGAAGGCCAGCTTGTTGTTCGGGTCGAGCTCGGTCGCCTTCTCGAGAGCCGGCAGCGCGTCGCTCGCTCGACCCGTGGCGATGAGCTGTCGCCCGTAGTCGACGAGGATGCCCGCGGCGAGCTCGGGACGCCAGCCGCTCGAGTCGGCGAGGACCGCCTCGGCGAAAGGCGTCACCGTTGCCAGGGCAGCCTCGACATCGCCGCTCTGGGACTGGGCCTGGCTGAGCAGCAGGGCCAGACCGGGGTTCTCGCCGACCCGCCCCTCGAGCAGCTTCGCCGCTTCGCCGGACTGCCCCGTGCTCATGTTGGCGAGCGCCAGCGTACGCCGCCGGTCCATGTCCATCGCCGGCGGCAGGTCCTCGGGCAGGGCTTTCAGGGTGGCCAGCGCCGCCCAGGGGTCGGCTCGCTCCATCAGGACCTTCGCCCACAGGATGCCGACCTGGGGAAGCTCGCGCGGCAGCTCCGCCAGGAGCGCTTCGGCCTCGGGAATGCGCTTGAGCTCGACGGCGCAGACGGCGGCGCCGAGGCGAGCGGCGCGATCGTCGGGGAAGGCCTCGACCCAGGGCCGCAGCAGAAGATAGGCGCCACGGAGGTCGCCGACACGACCCAGAATCAGGCCGAGCTCGCGGCCGGCCGGCGAGACCGGGTCGATCTCCACCGAGCGCTCGAGCAGCTCGATCAGCTCGCCGCCGCGCCCGATCTGTTGGGCCGCGCGCCAGGCGTGGAAGAGGGTGGCGGCGTTCGCGTCTTCCCCTTCGGTCAGAGGTAGAAGGAGTCCCAGGGCCTCCTCGCCGCGTCCGACCTCGATCAGCAGACTCCCGAGCAGTGAGGTCGCTTCATCGGACAGGCCGGCGGAGCTTCGGCTGGCCTCGAGAATGGCGATCGCCGCCTCGGCGCCCTCCGAGCGGGCCCTGGTGAGGGCCTCTTCGATGACCGCGGCGTCGGCCGGAGGACTGGCTGGCTGCTGGGCGGTGGCGACAGCACCGAATGCCAGGGCGAGAGTGATGAGGGAGATGACAAGACGGTTCATGGCTGTTGGTGTCGGTGGTTGGCGGCTTGCGCCGGATCGGTGAAGGTGATCGGTGGCAGGGAGACCCGAACGAGGTCGGGAGCGTCCTGTACGACATCATAGACCGCGTTCGGCTCGGCGCCGTGCAGTACCTGGGGCTTCTCGGACCCAGGCCAGCGGACCACGATCGAATCGATACGATCTGCAAGGCCCAGGCCAATCTCCTGCTGGAGGCTCGAGCCTCCGAACGAGCCTCCGGCGCCGACCAGCTGGTGGATGCTGCGGGTGCGGCCGCCCTCGGTCACGCGCACCTCGACGCGCGCGCCGATGCCGAAGCGGTTGGCTCCGCTGCCGCGAAGTCTCAGTACGAGCCAGCGGTTGTCCGATCCCGGGTTGTCGTAGAGGGCGTTGCCGTAGCGATCGTAGGGGTAGGCGCCGCCCAGCTGCTGGAAGATCTCCTGCTGACCATCGTTGTCGATGTCCCCGAAGGCGACCCCGTGGCCCTTCTGCAGGTGCCCGAAGCCGTCCGAGAAGGTGACGTCTTCGAAGCCGTTCCCATCGACGTTGCGGTACATCACGTTGGGCATCAGGGCATCGAAGTCCGGCACTCCGGTGCCGAGATACATGTCCTTCCAGCCGTCGTTGTCGAGATCCCCGTAGTTGGCTCCCATGACCAGTAGCGGTTGGTCGAGACCGAGCGCTTCCGAGGCGTCGGTGAATCGCCCTGCGTCGTTCACGTAGATCACGGGATTGCCCCCCGGGTTGGGGGCGCCGAACCAGGTCGCCGAGATCTCGGCCACCTTGGTGTTGTAGCTGGCGACGAACAGGTCGAGGTCGCCGTCGTTGTCGAAGTCGAAGAACCAGGTGGGGAAGCTGCCGTCTTCGGGCGCGACGACGTCGAGCTCCGTCGCCACGTCCTCGAAGGTCCCGTCGCCGTTGTTGCGATACAGCCGGTTGGGGCCGATGTTCGAGACGTAGAGGTCGGGATCGCCGTCGTCGTCGTAGTCGCCCCAGGCCGAGCCCTTGGCGAAGCGGGCGTTCTGGACCCCGGCCTGGCGGGCCACGTCGGTGAAGGTGCCGTCGCCGTTGTTGCGGAAGAGCTGCGAGGGGTATGGGTTTCCCTCGGCGCCGTAGAGCAGTAGTGGGTCGGTGTTGGAGCTGGTCGATTCGTTGCCGATGAAGACGTCGAGGTCTCCGTCGAGGTCGTAGTCGGCCCAGGCCGCGTTCTGGGTGGGGTAGGCGGGGTAGTCCATCCGGGCCGCGGAGGTCACGTCGACGAAGCGGCCACTCTCGCGCCCGAGATCGTTGCGCAACAGCGAGTTGCGCATCGTCCCCTGATCGCCGAGCCAGGCGCCGCGCAGCACCTGGACATCGAGCCTGCCGTCGCCGTCGAAATCGGTCTGGACGATGTTGAGGCCGCCGAGCTGCGACGACAGGCCCCAGGCGTCCGAGACATCCTCGAAGCCCCCGGCGCCATCGTTGCGAAAGGCCTTCATCGGTTCGCAGGGGTCCCACGACGAGCTCACCAGGTCGAGCAGTCCGTCGCCGTCGAAGTCGTCCATGACTGCGCCGCCGGAGAGATCGCGGACGGCGGCGATTCCGAGCGCCCAACCGATCTCCGGCCAGCGATGGCTTTCGGAGCCCTGGCTCGCGGCGGCGACGAGAGGGATCGAGCCCTCGGGAACGCGGAACTGCTCCGGGACCCGCTCCGGATAGTCGCCGGTGAGCGCGCGGGCGAGGTTGAGCAGCCAGCGCGCCTGTATGTCGGCGGGATCGGTCTCGAGGAGACGGAGGAAGTAGTCCCCGGCCGTGCGCGCGGCGTCGGGCACGGTATGGAGAGCTCCCCTCTTGAGCGGCAGGATGCAGCTCGTGGCGCTGTGATTGGCGATGCAGTTGCGATCCTCGGCGAGCTGCAGGTGGGTCTGCCCGAGGAGGCGATGGTACTGCTGGATGAGGTTGAGATCGCCGGCCAGACGGGGTGTCGCCCGGATGAGCTCGAGCGAGGTCTCGAGTCGATCGATCGCCGCCTCGAGGTCGCCGACACGCATCAGCTGATGGGCGTACTGGCCGTCGAGCAGGAGCCGGGTCAGTGGGTCGGAGGTCGCCTCGATCCGTCGCTCGAGGTCGGTGAAGACACGGTGGCCGAAGTAGCCGTTGTCGCTGTCCGTTACCCGCACGCACAGGGCTTCGAACTCGGCGCGGTTCTGCTCCGCCGGCAGGAAGCTGAGCTCGTCGGCCGCGGTCTCAGAGCGTAGGAGGCACGCGGCGAGGATCACCACCAGTAGGTGAGCGGCAGGGCGGCCGACCCGGAGTCCGCGTCTCATCGTTCGTTCTCCTCGAAGACGAGGTAGGCGTTCGACGGCGGCTGGACGAGGCGGACGCCGCCGCCGCGAGGCCAGGCGATCTCGAGGGTCCGATGCTCCGACTCCCCGGGCCAGGCGAACAGGGGCCGACGATCGGACGACGACTGGTAGCTGTCGCCCGCGATGACCCATCGCGGCTGGCGGTGGGTATCGGCGCTCAGAACAACACGGGCACCGATCGCCTCTGTGTTGGGGGCCGCTCCCCGTAGTACCAGTCCCAGCCAGTGGCGTGAACGACTGTCGTTGCGCAGCAGCCTGGCCGCTCCGCCGTTGTCCTGGAGGCCGAGGTCGACATCGCCGTCGTTGTCGATGTCGGCGCCCGCGAGCCCGCGACCGACACTGACTGTCGCTTCGAGCCAATCGCACTCGAGCTCCTCGAAGCGGCCGTGCCCATCGCCGAGGAGGATCTGGTCGCGCTGGCGATAGGTGGTGTTGTCGCGCTTGGGCCGTTCGAAGATGTGCCCGTTGGCGACGTAGACGTCGTCGTCTCCATCACCTTCGAGATCGAAGGCGGCGACGCCGAACGCCAGATGGTTGAACGACGGCGTGCCGAACCCCGAGGCTGCCGAACGATCGGTGAAGAAGAGCTCGCCAGTCGCCTCGTAGTAGGTGTTGGTCTCGACATCGAAGTTGGTCACCACCAGGTCGGGGAGCAGGTCGCCGTTGTGGTCCGCCACCGCCACGCCCATGCCGGCTTCGGGTTTTCCCTCGCGGTTGACCCCGGCCCCCGAGACCAGTGAGACGTCCTCGAACCGGCCGTCGCCGAGGTTTCGATAGAGCCCGTTGGCGGTCAGGTCGTTGGCCACGTAGATATCCGGCAGTCTGTCTCCGTCGAGATCGGTGAAGAGGACGCCCAGACCGCGGCCTCTGGCTGTCCCGAGGCCGATCGCCTCGCCGACCTCACGGAACCGACCCTCGCCCAGGTTGTCGAAGTAGCGGTCCCGCGCGCCTTCGAAGATCGACGGGTCGCAGTAGCGACGCTCGCCGCTGTCGGGCTCGCCGCAGTAGATCGGCGCCGCGGGGTCGTAGGTCACGTAACGGCTGACATAGAGGTCGAGGTCGCCGTCCCCGTCCCCGTCGGCGGCGGCCGCCGACGAGCTCCAGCCCTCTCCGAGCGGGGTTTCGGTCGCGGGCTCGAAACGGCCCCCGCCGGTGTTGCGCAGCAGCCGATCCGTGCCGAAGGTCGTGACCAGCAGGTCGACCGCACCGTCTCCGTCGAGATCGGCGGCCAGAGCGCCCTGGCCGTTGCCACCGTGGTCGGCCGCGGCGGTCTTGGTCACGTCCTCGAAACGTCCATCGCCGAGGTTGCGGTAGAGGCGGGAGCCGACCGCCGCCGACCCGTGCGGTGGAAACGGACCCGACTGGACGAGGTAGACGTCCTGCCAGCCATCCCCGTCGAAGTCGAGCCAGGCGAGTCCGGCCCCCATCGTCTCGGGGAGGTGCTTGTCGCCGGAGGTGCCGCGATCGTGGACGAAATCGATCCCGGCCTGGTCGGTGACATCGCGCAGTTGGATCTCTGAGCAGGTCTGGGCGCTCGCGGTCGGTGCGGTGACAGCGCCGCAAGCGCCGATCGAGACGCTCAGCAGGAGAGCGTCGAGTCTCATCGGGAGTCCCCCGGCTCGAGCGACCACTCCTGGAGGAGCAGGCGCAGGTCGGCGCGACCCGGTTCGAGTGCCACGGCGCGTCCCAGGGTCTCGAGAGCGAGGCTCCGGCTGCCGAAGGCCCGCTGGGCGCGCGCCAGCCAGCTCAACACGTCGCTGTCGGCCGGCAGCGATTCGAGAAGTCGCGCGGCCTCGCGCGGCCGATCGGTCGACAGCAGTCTGCGGGCCTGCGCGATGGAAGCGTCTCGACGTCCGGCGGCGAGCAGCGCCTCGCTCTCGGCGGCGCGAAGCTCGCCGTAGCGGGAAAGCCATCGATCCGCCTCCTCGATCTCGCCGGAGCGTCGCAGTGCCATCGCCAAGCCGTAGACGGCGCCGGCGTCATCGGGAACCTCGGCCAGGTAGTGGCGGTAGTGGAACGCGGCCTCGGAGGGTCGCCGGTCCAGGGCCCTGGCGAGATCCAGCCGAGCTTCCGCGTCGTCCGGCCGATGGGCGACGAGCGCTTCGAGCAGCGCCGCCGCATCGTCGTAGCGGCCCTGCCATAGCAGCAGGCGCGCCAGCTCGTGCCGCGCCAGCTCGGCGCCACGACCTTCGCCACCGGTGAGCTCGACGAGCAGCTCCTCGGCGCGCCGGGCCGAGCCGTTCTCCCACAGCACCGACCCCAGCATGAGCCGTGTCGCGGGGTCGGAATCACCCAGCTCGAGAGCGCGGAGGAGGGCCTCCTCGGCCTCCCGGTAGTGGCGCCCGAGCGCCAGGGCACGGCCCACCAGCGACCAGCAGACACCACACTCCGGATCGTTTTCGATGGCCAGGCGTCCCAGCCGGGTCGCTTCCTCCACAGCTCCGGAGGCGAGCGCCTCGCGTGCCTCGTTCACTGTCTCGCTGCCGGTCGCCGGCCTCGCCGCGCTCGAAACCAGCGCGAGCAGCAGAACGAGGCACGCTGGGAGGGCGAATCCAGGTCGCATCTCGGCAGGCCGCCGGACCCCTCAGCCCCCGGCGAGCTCGGCGCGGAGGGCAAGAAGCTCGGCGTCCGCCGGCCAGCGCCCGAGCGCCTGGCCGAGCAGGCCGGCGGCACTTCGCGGATCACCCATGAAGTCGAGGGTCCGCACCGCTTCGGCGTAGGCGTGAGGATGCGGGTTGCGCTCGACCATCGTGCGCAGCGTGGCCGCGGTCTCCGGTGCCCGGTCGAGGACTGCGTAGAGGAGAGCGAGATGGGTATACGAGGCCAGCAAGCGCGGGGAGAGCTCGATCTCGCGGCGGAACGAGGCCTCCGCCTCGGCCGCCATGCCTAGCTGAGCCTGGGCGCGGCCGCGGGCGACGTACATCCCGGACAGGAGGCTGGAGCCGGCGGCGATGGGATTGTCGAGCATGGCCGGGTCGGCGGCCAACGCTTCGATCTGCTCGGACAGCGTCAGGACTTGTTGCCAGTCCTCGCGGGCGACAGCGAGGTTCATCTCAAGCCTACGGATCGAGAGCTCCGAGACCTCCGCCTCTCTGGCCTGACGGATCGCCTCATCCGCGGCCTCGAGATCGCCCTGGGCTACGGCCGCCTGGCCCAGCAGAGCGTGTGCGCCGGTCTCACCGCCAGCGACGGCGAGCCTGGCGTGGGCTTCGGCTTCGTCGATACGCCCGAGCTCGAAGAAGAGCTTGGCCGCCTCGAGAGCGTAGCGCGGGCGTCCGCCGGAGACCTCGAGAGCACGGCGGTAGGCCTCGAGCGCCTCGGTGGCGCGGCCGCTGTTCTTCATCGCTCGGGCGTAGTACTCCCAGGCGTCGAGCATCTGCGGCTCGCTGTCGAGGGCGGTGGAGAAAAGCTCCGCCGCGGCATCGAAGTCTCCGTCCTGGAAGCTCATCGCCGCGTCCTTGAGCATCTCGAGGATGTGGACCTTGTCCTTCGGATCGGCCAGCGGTCCGTCCACCTCGGCGACCGTTCCGACATACCCGAGGGCGGCAAGCTGCGCCATCGTCTCGGCGTCGGCCTCGCCCGGCGGCTCGTAGTTCGGGTCGATGGCGTGGAGATCGGCACGGAGCTCCGAGGCGACCCGGCGCTGGTCGCGAATCAGGTTCGTCTGCTGGGCTGGGTCGGTGTCCAGGTCGTAGAGCTCCGGGCGGGGCGCGTCGATGTACTGGTATCTGTCGCCGATCAGGGTCGCCAGCTCGCTCCAGCCCAGGTGACTGCGGGGATAGTAGGTCTCGGCATAGATGGTCCGTCCGGGCTCCACGTCGTCGCGCAGCAGCGAGACGCCGGAAACCTCACTCTCGACCTCGAGATCGAGCAGCTCGAGGACCGTCGGATAGATATCGTAGAGGCCGACCGGACGGCTGATGGTGTCCCCCGCCCGAGCGTTGCCCGGCAACTTCAGCAGCAATGGCACCCATTGGGTCTCGCGGTAGAGGAAGACCCCGTGTTCCTGCTCGCCGTGGTCTCCGAGACCCTCGCCGTGGTCCGAGAAGAGGACGATCAGCGCCTCGTCGTAAACCCCGAGACTCTTCAGTCGCTCGAGCAGCTCACCGACCAGCCTGTCGGCGTAGGCGACGTCGCCGTCGTAGGGATCGGCGTACCGCGACGCGAACGGCTGCGGCGGCCGGTATGGCGTGTGCGGCTCGTAGATATGGAAGAAGAGGAGGAACGGGCCGGAGGTGGCGTTGCCGTCGAGCCAGCGCTTGGCCTGCTCGAGGGTCTCGGCGCCGTCGCGGAGCAGCTCGAGGCTCTGGGAGTCGGCCTGACGCGTGTCGTTGTAGACCTCGAAGCCCTCGGAGATGCCCGATGCCGCCTGGAGGACGAACGTCGACACCATTGCCGCGGTCCGGTATCCGGCCTCTCGCAGTCGTCGCGGCAGGAAAGGAAGCTCGCCGGCCCGCTCGATCTGAACTCCGAGGTTGTCCCGTACGCCGTGCTCCGGCGGCAGCATGCCGGTGAAGACCGAGGTGTGGGACGGGAGCGTCAGGGGGACATGGGAGTAGGCGCTCTCGAAGAGAACGGCGTCACGGCGAAACGCGTCGATCGCGGGCGTTTCGACGCCGCCGTACCCATAGACCGGCAGCCGATCGGCCCGCAGCGTATCGATCGAGATGAGCACGACGGGCGCTCCCGCAGCAACGGCGGGCACCTCGTCGCTCGGACCCGAGCAGGCGACCGATGAGACGGCGACGGTGATTCCCGCGAGACGAGCGACGCTTGCGAGCCTCGTGCGCATGCTCCCGAGGTTACCCTTTCGAGCCCTCTGTCCTGAAGGCTCCTCCGGAGGTCGTCCGGCTCTACTCGATGTAGGAGAGGAACTCCTTGGCCTCTGCCGCCCTCGAGCTTCCCGGGTCGAGCTCGAGGAACTTCTCGAGATCGCTCTTGGCGCCGTCGTTCTCACCTTTGCCGAGATAGACCAGACCACGGTAGTAGTACGCCTCGGCCATGTCCGGGTTCTCGGTCACCACCCGGTTGAACTGCGCCAGCGCCTCGTCCATCTCGCCCGCGTTGTAGTGGTCGATACCGACGTTGAGCAGGGCATTGGGGTCCAGCTTGACGTCGCCGCCGAGCAGGGCCAGATACTCGTCGGCCTCCTCGATGCGGCCTTCGGCGACCAGCATCTCGGCCAGGACCTGCGCCGCGGTCGTGTTGTCGGGCTCGTACTCGATGACCTGCTTGAGGCCGTCGATGGCAGCCTCCTTGTCACCGGAGGCGTAGTGCGCCTGGGCAAGAGAAAGGAGGATCTGGGTATTGTCCGGCGTCAGCTCGAGCGCCTTCTCGAACGACTCGATCGCCATCGGCATGTTGTCCTCGGCCTTGTAGGACTCGCCGATAGCGGACAGAACGAGGGGATGGAACTCGGGATCGAGGATCTCCATGCCCTCCTGGTACTTGGCCCGGGCCGCGGCGGGATCACCGCCAGCGAGCAGCAGGTTGCCCTCCTCGAGCATCTTCTTGGCTTCCAGAGCCTTCTCGTTGTAGAGCAGCTCGGGCGGGATGTCCTTGAGCCGGACGGTGATCGGCTTCATGTTGCTGCCGACCGGTACCGTTCCCTGCGACGGCATCTTGCCCTCGGCGACGACCACCACGGTCCAGTTGCCGAAGGCGATCCCGAGGAAGCCCCATTTGCCGTTCTTCTTGGTCGTGATCGACTTGGGACCGCGGCCCTCCTCGTCCTTGTAGATGGTGACCTCGGCACCCTCTATCGGGTTGCCCTCCTGGTCTGTGACGGAGCCGGAGATACGCATCTTTCCGACCCAGTCCTGGGCGCTCAGCGGGAGCGCGAAGAGGGTCAGCGCGAGAGCGAGTGTGAGACAGAGACGAACAGGTCGCGACTTCATGGAGAGTTCCTTCTTCGATTGTTTGACGGGAGTGCGGCGGGTGCGAACTCGACCGCCGGGGACCGGGGGCAGTGTACTACAAACACAAAAAAAACCGGGGGCCGAAGCCCCCGGTTCGAGCTGATGCTCGGACTGCAGAACTGGGTTACTTCCAGCTCACGCGAACACTGAGCTTCCAGATCTTCGCGGAGATGAGGTCCTGCAGGTTGTCCGCGGTGCCACCCGAGAGGGTTGGCTCACGGGCCAGCGTGGTGGACTCGTTGAGGGCGTTGAAGAGATCAACACCGAACGTGAAGTTCACGTTGCTGGTCGCGGCGAAGGTCTTCTCCGCCCGCAGATCGATCGTCGTCACCTCAGGTGTGCGCCAGCGGTCGATGTTGCCGCGCACAACGTTGGTGCTGATGTTGCGGGTCACACCGTCCGGGTTTCCACCGATCCGGGTGTCGTAGGGGATCGGGTAGCCCTCGCGGCCGTAGATGTTGGCCGAGAGATTGAAGCCCCACGGACGATCCGGAGCGACCTGATAGATGCCAGTGAGGTTCCACTGCCAGCTCGACTGGAGGTAGATGTCACCACGACCCGAGCCCGACGAACGCTCGATGAAGAGCGCGCCGTCGTTGTCGGACGAGTCCTGGGCGTCGTTCGGATCCGAGTTGTTCATGTACTCGGCCGGGACATCCCACTCAGCCTCGCCCCAGTTGATGAAGCCGCGCAGTGCCCAACGGTTGGCCAGACGCTTGTTGAACGTCAGGGACAGACCGTTGTAGTCACGCGAGCGCGAGCCGTTGGTCACATGGTCGAAGCCGTTGAACTCGAGGTCCGTATCGAGGTTGAAGCGCCACGAATCGGACGGCGTGCCGTCGGGCAGAGGCGTGGAACCGGTGACTGTCGTGTTGAAGTCGTAGTCGCCGCACCTGCCGCCACCAGACTGCGCCACGGCGGCCGGGTCGGCGCAACCAGCTTCGGTCTTGCCTCGGATGGCGGTGCCCGCCGGACGGACGTAGTCGCGGAACTCCTTGATGTCATCGATGTTGCGGATCGTGTAGGTGAGCCCCACGACGAACTCGGGCAGGAACGAGTGCTCGACGCCCAGCAGGATCTCGCTGGTCATCTCCGCGCTGTAGCCGTTCGCCACCGTGTTGAGAGTCGTGTCGGGGTTCTCCTGATCGAAACCGGCGCCGAAGAGGAAGGAGTTGGCCTCACCCTCCTGCCAACGCTCGTCACCATTGCTGTCGATGAAGAGGAAGTAGGCGTAGGAGGTACCGGCCGGGTTGACCTGATCGACATCGCTCGCGCCGAGCGGCTCGGGGAACTGCGAGAAGCTGGCACGCAGCAGCGTGTCACGGTCCTCACCCAGAGCGTAGGTCACACCGATACGCGGCGTGATGTCCGACCAGTCGAAACCAGGATCGATCTCGTTGCTGAACTGGATGCGAGGCATGGCCTCTTCGATCGGCGAGGCGCCGGTGTCGCCAGCGCCGATGTAACCATCCTGGGCGTCGTAGCGGAAGCCGACGTTGATCGTCCAGTTACCCGTCGCGATGGTGTCCTGCGCCCACAGCGAGAAATACTCCTGGCCGATGAACTGCTCGAACGGCGAGCGCTGGCCGACGAAGAACTCGACCGGGTTACCGACACCGAAGTTCTCACCCGCGATGTGGAAGATGTTGCGGCCGGGCCACTTGAAGTCCGAGAAACCGTCCGACTCACGCAGACGACCACCGAACTTGAGCTCGTGGCTGGTGTTGCCGGTGTTGAAGAAGTAGGAGCCGTCCAGCTTGATGGCCTCCTCGGGACGGCGACTGAAGCCGTTGAGGAAGTTGGACTCCCACACACCGGAGTTCGACCACAGGGCCTCCTGACCGATGGTGCAGTTGACCTGCTGACCGCCAGCACAGGCGTTGACGCCCTTGGGCTTCAGGGCGAAGCCGAGGTCGGTCTTGGAGAAGGTACCGGTGAGGTAGAGGTTCGAGGAGAAGACGTGCGTGTCCTCGAACTTCCAGATCGCCGACGGGCCACGCTGATCCCAGGTGGTCGGCGTCGAGCGGGACGGACCCGCGCCACGACCGAACTTCTTCTTGTCACCGTTGTTCCACGATGCCAGGAAGCTGTTGGCCGAGCTGATCTGCCAGTTGAGCTTGACCGAGGTGTTCTCGAGCAGCGTGTCGTCGGCGCCGCCACCAGCGTTGAACTGCTTGATGTCGTTGACACCGTACGAACCCCACAGCCACAGCTGATCGACGATCGCCGCGCCGCCGGCCTCGAAGCCGTACTCGGACACGCTGTTGATCGAGTTGGTTTCGAACGTGTCGCAGTCCTGGTTCGGACCGAGCTGGTTGCAGCTCAAGCTCGACTGGGACTGACCCAGGAAGCCGAGACCGTCACCCTTGGCCGACAGGAAGCGAGCCGTACCGCGGAACTCGTTGGTCCCACGACGGGTCACCATGTTGACCGAGACGCCGGCGGCGTTCTTGGTCACGTCCGGGCCACCGGTCGAAAGCTCGACGGCCTCGAACTGCTCGAAGTCGTAGTAGGTCGGGGAGGCGCCGGTGGCCGACATGTCGGTGATCTGAACACCGTCGACCAGGAAGTCGTTCTCAGAGAACGCCACGCCGGGACCACGGAAGATCGACTGCTGACCGGACTCGTTACCGCCGACGTTGATGCGATCGACGAGCACGCCCGGGGCCTGGTTCATCACCGACCACGGATCACGAGCGGTCGGGATCTTCTCGAGCTCGACCTGTGAGATGTTGGCACCCTTGGCGAGCTGACGCTCGTCGAGGAGCGGCGACTCGGACGTAACAGTGATGACGTCCTCGACAGCGCTCGAGAGGGTGAAGTTGATGGTGGTGTTGCGATTGATCGCGACGACCACGTTGGGCTGCTCGACGGTCGAGAAGCCGTCGAGCTCGGCCTTGACGTAGTAGGTCCCCGGATCGAGACCCGGGAAACGGTAGTTGCCGTTCTCGTCGGTGACGGTGACACGCGGGGCGCCAACGCCCTCGCAGGTCACGGTCACGCCCGGAAGGTTCGCACCGTTGTCATCGCTGACGACGCCGTAGATGTTACCGAGATTCTGGGCGGACGCTACGCCCGCCGTCGCCAAGGCGACGATCGCGGCAACTACCACGGCGCGTCGAAAAAGGAAATTGTTACTCATTATGTAACGGTTCTCCGTTGGATCATTGCTTGAGCTCGAACCCTCCCGGCATCGCGCACGACGCCGCGCGGCGCAAACCGCTGGTGGAAGGCTCGAATTCCACAAAAACAAACTCTCTTACAGAAACGTAACTACACCTAGACGAAACTCTTCTGTCGGCTGTCGCCCGGCAACACCTCCTTTTCCTTGGGGAATTCTCGCGTAGTCTATACACGGCTTGAAAAGGGTGTCAAGCAAGGGCGATGCCACGGTCGTGAAGTGTCATCAGGGGTCGAAAAACCCTGCAAAACACTGATTTGAGACTTTTCGACATTTCAGGATCCAGGGATTCTCCAAATATTTGAACGCGTCGGTTCAAGTCGTTGAAAACGGCAGCAACCCCGACCCGGGGTACTGACGTAAGATTCACTACTGGAGAGCGGTTTCGGGGGGATCTCCGCTGGTTGCCCGGCTCGGGTCCGGGCAGGCCGACGATTTGCATAGGCGAAACGCGGGAATGGAATGCGGATGGTGAGATACGGACGCGGCGACCGGGCCGCCGCGGCGATGGCCCTGCTCCCCGGAGTCGTTCTGATGGTCGTCGGAACGGCGTGCCAGAGCTATGCCCCGTACGACACGCTCGAGTACACGCGCGTCGAGGCGCAGGAGGCGGTGGGAGACGACCTCGCCGCCGACATCGACATTCCCTATGAGCTCGACCCCGAGATCGAAGACTTCCTCACCGGGAGGATCAGTCCCACGGGCAGCGACAGGAAGCGCGTCGACCAGGTTCTCGACGTCATCTTCAGCGGTGTCGGCCTCGAGTACCAGTTGCAACCGACGCGGGACGCGGTGGAGACCTTTCACTCCGGGCAGGCGAACTGCCTCTCCTTCACGCACCTCTTCGTCGGCATCGGTCGCAGTCAGCGGCTGAACCCCTTCTACGTCGAGGTCGAGGACTACCAGCGCTGGAGCTACCAGGAGGGGTCGGTGGTGAGCCGCGGCCACATCGTCGCCGGCATGTACGTCGACGGCAGTCTGGCGACCTATGATTTCCTGCCCTACAGACCCAAGGCGTACCGGGACTTCAACATCATCGACGATCTCACGGCGATGGCGCATCACTACAACAATCTCGCCGCCGAGGCGCTGATGGAGGAGCGGCTGGAGCTGGCGGAAGAGCGTCTGCAGATCGCTACCCGGCTCGATCCCGACTTCGACAAGGCGATCAACAATCTCGGTGTCCTCTACATGCGCACCAACCAGCCCGAGCGTGCGATCGCGACCTACGAGGCGGCACTCGAGGACCATCCCACCTTCGTACCGATCCTTTCGAACCTGGCCGGCGCGTACCAGCAGGTGGGCGATAGCGAAAAGGCCGAGGCGGTGATGGCGACGCTCGAGGGCCTCGACCACTCCAACCCGTTCTTCTTCGTCTATCGTGGTCTCGAGGCCCTGGACAGGGGCGACGAGAACGCGGCGCTCGCCTACATGCGCGACGCGCTGTCCATCGACACCGAGATCCCCGAGGTGCACCTCGGCATTGCCAAGGTCTACCTGGCGACGGGGCAGAAAAGCAAAGCCAAGCACCATGTGGAGCGTGCCCTCAAGCTCGACGCGACGCATCCAGAGGCGCGCCGCTTCGCTATGATGTTCGAGGCCCCGGCGCTCGAGGAGATCGTTCTCGACGGCGATCAGTGATGGGCCACCTTCGACCGGCCTGACAGGAGCGATTCGACATGCACAGAGTGAACGGGATCGGAAGCAACGCTCGCAGGTCATGGACGACTCGCAGGTCATGGGCGAAACGGGCCGGCCGACGCTGGGCGCTGGCTCTCTTGTCGATTCCGCTCCTTCTCGGCGCTCCTGTCCTGAGTCCGGCGCAGGAGGGCAACTTCGAGGAGTTCACTCAGGTCGTCGAGGTCCAGATCCCGGTCAACGTCTTCGACAAGGACGGGGAACCGGTCGTCGGGTTGACGGCGGAGGACTTCGAGATCTTCGAGGATGGTCAGCGGCGCGAGATCAGCGCCTTCGAGGTCGTCGACCTCGATGTCGTCGGACCGGGACTGCGGGCGAAGCAGGCGGACGAGGTGATCCCCCAGGCGGCGCGTCGCCACGTCATGCTGCTCTTCGACCTGACCTTCTCGGACGCGTCGGCGATCATTCGGGCTCGCGAGGGCGCGCGCAACTTCCTCCTCTCCTCACTGCACCCCAGTGATCTGGTTGCCGTCGCCACCCATTCGGTCGACCTTGGCCCGCGGCTCCTCGTCACCTTCACCCCCGACCGTGCCCAGGCGCTACGGGCGATCGACACCCTGGGGGCGCCGCGTCTCCTCGATCTGGCGCAGCGCGACCCCCTGAGCTTCATGATCGATCGGCCGATCGATCCGGGGGCCACCGGCACGGACGTCGGGGCGCAGCAGGGTGTGCGCATGAACGACAACGTCGCCGCGCACCTGCAGGTGATGAACAAGATGATGAACAAGCTCGAGAAGGGCTATGCGCGCGGTCGCGTCTTCCAGTGGGCGACGTCCATGCGCGAGCTGGGGAGGGTTCTCGACAGCGTCAAGGGGCGCAAGCACGTCGTCTATTTCTCCGAGGGCTTCGACGGCACGCTCCTGCTGGGTCGCGCCCCGGATCCGCTCGACAGGCAGGCGGCTGCCGACCGGCTCAACATCGAGCTCGGCAACCACTGGATGGTCGACACCGACGACATGTACGGCAATACGCCGCTGCAGAACGACGTCCGCCTGATGATCGAGGAGTTCCAGCGCTCGGACGCCGTCATCCAGTCGGTCGACATCTCGGGACTGCGAGCGGACGGTCGCGAGGCCCAGGCCTCCGAGAAGATGGGCCAGGAGGCTCTCTTCTGGGTGGCCAAGGAGACGGGAGGGTCGCTCTATCTGAACGCGAACCAGCTCCACGAGGACCTCGATGAGGTCCTGCGCGCCTCCTCTCTGACCTACCTGCTCACTTTCCAGGCCGACGGCGTCGTCTCCGACGGGTCCTACCACCGCGTCCGGGTCAAGGCGAATCTGCCGCGTGGAGCCCGTATCTCGTACCGCAAGGGCTTCTACGCCCCGCGTCCCTACAAGGACCTGCATCCGCTGGAGAAGAACCTGCTCGCATCGGGCGGGATCGCCAGCGCCGAGCTGCGCGAGGACCTCGACGTCGACGTGCTGGTGGCGCCCTTCCGGGCGTCGGACAGCGCCGCCTATGTCCCGGTGATCATCGAGGTGGGCGGCGACAGCCTCCTGGTGGATCACGATGCCGAGGCCATGTCGGTCGAGTTCTACAGCTACGTGACCAACGCCCAGGGCGAGATGCGCGACTTCTTCACCCAGATGGTGACGCTCAACCTGTCGCGCAACCGCGAGTCACTGGGGCGCAAGGGGCTCAAGTACTACGGGCATCTCGATCTGCCCGAGGGTGACTACCTGATTCGCGTCCTGGTCCGCAACGCGCAGACGGGCCGTACCGGAATTCACGCCGTGCCCCTGGCGATTCCGCAGTATTCCGCCGGGGATCCGATACTGCTGCCGCCGTTCTTCCCCGAGCCGCCCGCTCAGTGGCACCTGGCGAGGGAGAACGAGAGTCGCTACCAGCAGTCGGTGGTCTACCCGTTCACGGTGAACGGGGAGCCGTACGTTCCGGCGGCCAAGCCTCAGCTGATGAGCAACGAGAAGGCGGAGATCTGCCTGGTGGCCTACAACCTGAGCGAGGGCGCGCTCGAGGTCGACGGACGGATCGTCGGAGTCGACGGCGAGCCGGTGGAGCACGACGCCTCGATCGAGCTCGTCGAGAGAACGGTGACCGGGATCGAAGGTCTCGACAAGCTGCTGGCGACCTTCCGTCCCCGCGGCCTCGAGGCCGGTACCTACCTGCTCGAGGTCTCGGTGACCGATCCGGAGAACGGGCTGACGAACCAGGAGTCGATCCCGTTCACGGTGCTGAATTGAGACACCGCCCCTGAGGATGCCGGAGCCGACGGGCCTGGCGCGGAGGAGATGATGATCGATCGGAGTCGAGTCGGGGTGTTGTTCGCCGGGCTGGCCGTGGCGACGCTGGTGGCCCTGCCCCAGGCGCGGGCGCAGTTCAAGGACGAGACGACCGTGGTGGTCGTCGAGGTCCCTGTGAACGTGATCCGGGACGGGGCGCCGGTCCGCGATCTGACGGTCGATGATTTCGAGATCTTCGACGGACGCAAGAAGCAGGACATCATCGGTTTCGAGATGGTCGACCTGAGTCAGGTCGGCGAGGCCGCCGAATCGACCCGGGTGACCGAGGTTCCGAGTGCAGGACGGCGTCACTTTCTCCTGATCTTCGATCTGTCGCTCTCAGACCCGGCGTCCGTGGAACGAGCCCGGACCGCGGCTCGCCAGCTCATGCACGAGGGGCTCCATCCCGCCGACCTGGTGGGTGTGGCGACCTATTCGCAGGCCAAGGGAGCCCGCATGGTCCTCAACTTCTCGCCCAATCGCGATCAGGCAGAGGTGGCGATCGCGACTCTGGGCCTGGCCGAGCCGGCGCATCGAATCGAGGACCCCCTGTCGATGATGATCGGCGACGACATGGGGCAGGAGGGCGCCACCAGCGGTGACGGTGCCGGACGCGCCGAGGCGATGATCGAGGAGATGTCTCGCGATTTCAGGACCCTGTCGAACCGGGTCGAGCGCGACCAGCAGAAGAACCGCGTGATCGCGATGACCGACTCCCTCACGGTTCTGGCGGACATAATGCAGAGCGTCGAAGGACGCAAGCACGTCGTGTTCCTGTCGGAGGGCTTCCCGACCGAGATCTTCACCGGAGTCGAGAACATCGAGCGGCAGCTCGAGATGGCTCGTGAGGCCGAGTTCGGGGAGTACCAGCGCATCGATTCCTCGGAGCGTTTCGGCGACACCCAGGCCTCGGGAGCGCTGCAGTCGATGGTGGACGCCTTCCTGCGCGCCGACTGTGCCGTCCAGACGGTCGATATCGGCGGTCTCGACGCGGGACCCGACGCGGACAACAAAGCGGTCCGCAACGAGGGGCTCTTCCGCATGGCACGGGAGACCGGCGGCGAGTTCTATCAGAACTTCAACAACCTGGACGACGCCATGTCGGAGGTCCTCGAGCGCACCAGCGTGACCTACATCCTCGCCTTCCAGCCGAAGAACCTGAAGCTGGACGGGAAGTTCCACAAGCTGAAGGTCGAGCTCAAGAACGACATCAAGGGAGCCAGGCTGGTCCATCGCCCCGGCTACTACCCGCCCAAGCCCTTCGAGCAGCAGTCGGTGATGGAGCGCAAGCTCGCGACCGCGGCGACCCTGGTCGGCGGCGAGCAGGGAGGCTCCTTCCTCACCTCGGCCCTGGCCGCGCCTTTCCCGTCACCACTGGCGCAGTCGTATGTGCCGGTGCTGGTCGAGGTCGACGGAGCGAGCCTGCTGTCGGGGCACAAGGGCGACGTGCTGCTCACCGAGATCTACGCCTATGCCTTCGACGAGCAGGGTGCGGTGAAGGACTTCTTCGTCCGGCGCCTCGGCCTCGACACCAAAGCTGCGGCCCGGCAGCTCGAACAGAGTGGATTCAAGTACTACGGGCATCTGGAGCTCGACCCGGGAAGCTACGCGCTGCGCGTGCTGGTCCGCAACGGCACCACCGGCGACTCGAGTCTGAGCGTGGTCAACCTGACGGTTCCGGATCAGGCGACCGGAGAGCCGGCGCTGGTGGCGCCCCTGTTCCCGGAGACCCCCAACAAATGGATCTTCGGTCGCGAGAGCGAGGAGGAGCAGCTGGAGGGAGCGCCCTATCCCTTCATGCTCGGCGAGCAGCCCTTCGTGCCGGCGGCGCGACCGGTGATGACCCGCGGCGCCAATGTGATCTGTCTGCCGGGATACTCGCTGGGCGACGGGACACTGTCGATCTCCGGCCAGCTTTTCACCCCCGACGGAGCTCCGGCCGGCGACGTCGAGATGAGGATCGTCGATAGACCGCGGACGGGGATTCCCCGGTTCGACCGGCTGGTCGCCGAGGTGTCGCCCGGGCGCGTGCCCAACGGCGACTACCTGTTGGTGGTCACGGTCACCGATCTGGCGTCGGGCGCCAGCAGCTCGGCGTCGGCCGATGTGACCGTCGGCGGCTGAACCGCGAATCGCGCCACCCGAATCAGCTCTTCCAGGCGTCGCGGACGGGCTGCCCACTCTCGTAGAGGCGCAGCCGGGCCTCGATGTCCGGGATCAGGGGCGTCGCGCCGACGCGGCGCGCCTCGGAGAGGATGCGTCGCTGGAGGTCCGCCGCCTCCTGGTAGCGGCCGATCTCGGCGAGGGCCATGGCCACGGTCTCGACGTGATCGATCCTCTCCTCGGCCTGGGCCACCTGTTGGGCGAGCGCCAGCGCCCGCTGACCGTCCCGGATCGCCGCGTCCGAGCTGGTCGCCATGAGGCGGGCCAGCAGGTGGGCGAGGGCTATGTTGCGCGGGAAGGCCTCGAGGCTCTGCTCGATCTCGCCGCGGGCCTGGCTGTCCTGCCCGGCGTAGAGGCGCGACAGAGCTCGCCCCATGTGAGCCCCTTCGAGGTCGGTTCCTGGGGCGCCGGCGGTTGTGTCGCCTGATCCTCGAGCTCCGGGACCGAGGCCGACAGCGGTGTCGAAGGCCTCCGCGGCCTCCGCGTAGCGCCCCATGCGGGCCAGTGAGTTGGCCATCGCTACGTACTCGGGGAGAACCTGGGGCAGTTGATCCGTGGTCGGCGTGCGGCCACTTCTCGCCGTCAGCTCGACGATGCGGACGAAGGCCATGCCCTGGACGTCGGGTTGGTCGGACAGCTCGCTGGCGGAGGCATAGCGCTCGAGCGCCTGATCGATCATCTCGGCCTGCTCGAACTGGAACCCGAGGCTGAGAATCGCCTCGCCGAAGGACGGGTGGCGCTCGAGCAGCGCCACGAGCTCCTCGCGGGACTCGTCCGAGCGTCCCATGAGTCCGAGGATCTTGGCGCGCTGGAAGCGATTCTGGGGGTTGTCGGGGTCTATCTCGACCGCTCGGGAGTAGTTGTACTCCGCGGCCACCAGGTCGTCCCGCTGCTCGGCGAGCGTGCCCAGTGTCGCCAGCGCCTCGACGTGTCGGGGATCCGCCGAGAGCGTTCGCTGGAGACTGGCTCCGGCGCCGTCCAGGTCTCCCTGTGCCATCAGGGCGGTCCCGAGCAGGAAGTGGGCCTCGGCGTTGTCGGGCTCGGCTTCGATCACGGCCCGCAGCTCCGTCTTGGCGCTCTCGACCTGGCGGGCGCGGGCCAGCGCGACCGCCAGAAGGAGCCGCACTTCGGTGTTGCCCGGATCCTGGGAGAGTGCCTGGCGATAGCCGGCGACCGCGCTCTGCATGTCGCCGGCGGCGGCGGCGCGCGCCGCTCGGGCTACGTGGTAGTAGGCACCGACGGCGAGATCCTCGAGCTCGGCCTCGAGCGGGTCGTCGATGGTGAAGTAGTCGTCGCCACGCAACGCCATGTGAGCCTGCGCCTGCTCCTGGTCACCGAGGTCGCGATAGGCGAGGGCCAGCGGATAGTGCGCGATCGTCGCTCCGGGCTCGGCCTCGATCGCCGCCTCCAGGTGACGAACGGCTTCCTCGAGACGACCCTGCCGCTGCTCCACCTGGCCCAGACCGTAGAGGGCGGCGCCGCTCCCCGGAGCGACCTCGAGGGCGCTCTTGAACCACCTGGCCGCCGCTTCGGGACGGTCGGCGTCGATCTCGAGGCGGCCGAGGCGAAGAAGGGTGGGTAGATCCCCGGGGCGTGACCGCAGGACCGTCTCGAACGCTTCGCGGGCCGCGTCGCTGTCGTGTCGGCGCTGGTTCGCGAGAGCCAGGTAGTAGGCCCAACGCGCGTCGGCCGGCTCCAGCCGGAGGGCGTTGCGCAGCGCCACCGCGGCCGCGTCGAGCTGGACGTGCAGCAGATGGATCTTGCCCAGCTGACCGTAGAGACCGGCGAGGTCGCTGTCGGGTGTGGCCTCGTCCCCCGCCAGAGACTCGATCGTCGTCTGGACCTCTTCGATCTGATCGGCCACCGCCGACTCGACGCCCTCCAGACGGAGCGCCGGCAGAGGCTCGAGAGTGGCGCGATCGGTCCCGACGGCCGCAAGCGGGTTGAGGAGGAGCAGGAACAGAAGGGAGATGATCGACTTCATGGGATGGCTCGTCGCTGTGCGGAGTGCTCTCTGTGCGTCAGCGACGCTCGGAGATCACCAGGTAGGTGTTGGTTGGGGGCTCCAGGATGCGGAGCGTGCGGCCCGAAGGCCAGCGAATCATAACCTCCCCGACGTCCGGTCGCGCTCCCAACCCGAAGAGCACCCGTGGATCGCTGGCCGAGGCGTAGCTCGAATCGGCACGTGCCCGCAGCCAGCGCGACTCGCCGCCCGGAGGCGACACTCCGACCGCGGTCTGAAGCCGGACAGCGCCGCCCGGACTGGAGAGGGGGCGGACACCGAGCCAGGCCACGGAGCCGCCGACCCGGTTCTCGAATAGTCTGGCAGGGCCACTGTTGTTGGTCACCAGGAGATCGTGGTCCCCGTCGTTGTCGAGGTCTCCGGTCGCCGCGCCCCGGCTCACCTCGGAGTGCGCGATCCATTCGCCCGCCAGGTCGCTCACGTCCTCGAAGGTGCCGTCGCCGCGATTACGGAAGAGCTGGTTGGGCTCGTGCAACGGAAAGGGGTCGCCGGCGTCGACCAGAGCCTGGATGGTCCGCACCGCTCCGTTGGCGACGAAGAGGTCCAGGGCGCCGTCGTTGTCGTAGTCGAACGAGGCGATTCCGAAACCGGTATGGGACCAGGACGACGAGGCGAGGCCGGACTCCCGGGTGGCGTCGCGGAAGACGCCGCGCCCGTCGTTGATGTAGAGCGTGTTGGTCTGCGACAGCAGGTGCGTCATGAACAGGTCGAGATCGCCGTCGCCGTCGAAGTCGTCGGCATGGACTCCCATCGACGCCTCGGGCTTACCCTCCCAGTTGACCGCGCATCCGGCGAGGAGAGCCTCCTCGGAGAAGGTTCCCCCGCCTCGGTTGATCCAGAGCTGGTTCGGCGTCAGATCGTTGGCGACGTAGAGGTCCATGCGTCCGTCACCGTCGAAATCCGCGGCGACCGATCCGAGAGCGGCTCCGTAGTGTGCGGTGATCCCGCTCGTCGCCGATACGTCCTCGAAGCGGCCGCCGCCGATGTTGCGCCACAGTCGATCGCTCTCGGGCGGATAGGCGAGCGGACCGCAGTACTGCGGCGCTCCCGTCGAGCTGCTGCATCGCGGCGGATCGTCCACCCGGTAGTCGGCGTAGTTGCCGACGAAGAGATCGAGCCTGCCGTCGGCGTCGACATCGACGAAGCTGGCGGGAACCGACCAGCGGCTCTCGCTGAGACCGCTCGCTTCTGTCGCGTCCTCGAAGGTCCCGGTGCCGGTATTGCGGAGCAGCTGATTGGGTCCGAGATTGGTGAGGTAGAGGTCGATCCACCCGTCACCGTCGACGTCGCCGGTGGCCACGCCCATGCCGTACCCGCTCGCCTCGATCGCCGCCGACCCGGTGACGTCGACGAAGTGGAGCGTCGGCCGTCCCGCCGCGTCGAGCCGGGTGTCGTTGCGGTACAGACGGTCGGTCAGCGGCAGGGGGTGTCGGGGTGCGACCGACGCCTGCTCGACGGTCCGGCCCTCGCCGAGCATAGCGCCCTGGATCAGGTAGACGTCCTGATCTCCGTCGCCGTCATAGTCGAGCAACGCCACGCCGGCGCCCATCATCTCGCTGAAGTAGAGCTCCCCGGACATCCCGTTGAAGTGCACGAAGTCGATTCCGGCGCTGTCGGGAGACTCGGCGAACCAGTCCTCCGCGGCGGCGGCCGGGCTCGATGCGACGGCCATCAAGGTGACGCCCAGAAGGGCACGCGGGCACCGGCGGATGAGTCGAGAACGAGACCGCGGGTCGAGAATCATGCCCTCACCCATTGCCCAACCACGGTGTGCGCACCGGTTCGCCGCGCCGGTACTGCTCGATCCGCCGGTCGATGGGCGCGAGGTCGACGCCTCCCGATCGCTCCGCTTCGGCGCGGATTCGCTCCTGCAGGGTGGCGGCGTCGTCGAATCGGCCGGCCTCGGCCAGCGCCATGGCCAGGGTCTCCGCTGAAGCGATCGACTGCTGCGCGGCAAAGAGGCGTTCGGCGATGGACACCGCGCGCTCTCCGTCACGCACCGAATCGTCGGAGCTCGCTGCGAGAACGCGAGCCAGCAGGTGCTCGAGCTGGGCTTCTTCGGGGAAGGCCTCCGTGGCCCGCTCGAGGGCGGCCAGAGCGTCCGTGTCCCGGCGTTCGAGGAGCAGCGAGAGAGCCAGCCCGAAATGGGCTTCGAGCAGGCGTGAGTTGCGCGTCAGCAGGATCCCGTACTGCTCGGCGGCCTCGCCGTAGCGACCGGTGGCGCCGAGCAGGCGGGCCAGCGTCATTCGTGCTTCGGCGATGCGCGGCATCATCTCGACGGCCGTGCGCAGGTGCTCGAGCGCATCCTGCAGCTCGCTCCCCTGCATCATCAGCCGGCCCGACTCGAAGTGGGCGCGAGCCACCGCCTCGCGACTTTCGGCGGTTGAGGAGTCGCTCGAGGCGATGATCGTAGCGTAGCGCCCGAGGGCGTCCGCCGGCCGTCCTGTCGCGGCCTCCACGGCGCCGAGCGCCAGCAGTGCCTGGCTGTTGGCGGGATCGACCGAGAGCACCGCGCCGAGCTCCGCGGCGGCCTCTGCGCTACGTCCGAGATCGGCGATCACCGAGGCGCGATGGACCCGGGCCGCGGTGTCCTGCGGGTCGAGCTCGAGGACCCGGTCGAAGTAGGCTTCGGACTCGCTCAGGCGGCCGAGCTCGCCGAGTAGCAGGGCGAGATTGAAGTTGGCGTCGATGAGATCCGGGTCCATTCGCAGGGCGGTCTCGTATCCGCTCAGGGCCTCGTCGACCTCGCCCAGCTCGGCGTGGATGGCGCCGTAGTTGTAGTACGTGCCGGCGCTGGCGTGGCCGTTGTCGATCACCCAGCCGATCTGCTCGAGAGAATCGCGGCGCCTGCCCATCCTCGACAGGGCCGAGGCCAGGGCCTCACGGGCGACCACGTTCTCCGGGTCGGCCTCTACCGCACCCGTGTAGGCACTCACCGCAACGCCGTAGGCGCCGCGCGCGAACGCCCGGTTGCCGCGTACCATGTAGAGGCTCGACCCTCGTACCAGGTTGGCCAGTCCGTCGACCAGCGGGTCGGCCGGTTGAATCCCTCTCTCGCCACGTTGGGTCAGGTGCTCTCTCGCCTTGTCCATCTGGTCGAGATCGCGATACGCGAGACCGAGGGGGTAGTGCACCGCCGTGGCGTGGGGCTGGACCTCGAGCACGGCTTCGAAGTGCTCTACGGCACGCTCGGATTCGCCGGCTCCGTAGGCGATCTGACCGAGGCCCCAGTTGGCGGCCGGCGAGCCGGGGGCGATCTCGAGGGCGCGGTCGTAGTAGGTCCGCGCCTTCGGATCGTCTCCGGCGGCGCGCTCGACGTCGCCCAGCCGGATGAGGGCCGGGAGGTAGTCGGGCTCGAGCTCGAGCGCTTTCTCGAGCAGTCGACGCGCGTCGGGGAGTCGGCGCTGCTCCTGCGCGATGGTCGCCTCGAGGTAGGGCCAGCGGAAGTCATCCGGCGCCAGCATCGAAGCGTTGGCCAGAGCCGGCTCGGCGGGTCCAAGTAGCTCGTAGAGGATGTAGAGCTGTCCCAGCTTTCCCATCGCCTCGGAGAGGCGGATGGTATCGACGTCGGCGGCCGAGGCGAGGCTGTCGGCGAGGGTACGCTGCTCGCGTAGCTGCTCGACGATAGCCGGCTCGACCTCGTCGAGGTTGGGCACCGGGATGGGCTCGAGCTCGATTCCGGCGGCCCATGCGCTCAACGCGAGACCGGTCGCGATCAGCGCGATGGTTCCGACTCTCCCCGGCCTTGTCTGCCGCGTCATGGGTCGTTTCCCGGTTCGCTCGGCGCCGTCGCGCTCCGGGGCGTCAGGGAGCGCTCCGGCCGGTGCCTTCCACCAGCGTGTGGTATTCGTTGGCGACCAGTCCGGTGAACGACTCCTCGCGTCCCGAAGGCCAGCGGACGTCAAGGCGCGTGACCTTGGCAGCCTTCCCGAGGCCGAACAGGAGCCGCGGGTCGCTGGCCACGGCGTAGCTCGAATCGGTGTGCACCCGGCCGTAGAGCGGGGGGCCGTCGGCGCGCGTCAGCTCGACGGTGGCGCCGAGCATGTGACGTGCCGGCTGGGCGCCGAGCAGGGAGAGTCCGATCCAGGCTGAGTCCTGGCCGACCTGGTTGACCAGGAGCCTCACCGGACCGGCGTTGTTGACCAGCAGGACGTCGGTGTCGCCATCGTTGTCGATGTCGCCGAACGCCGCTCCCCGGCTCACCTCGGACAGTGCGAAGACCTCTCCGGCCTCCTCGGTGACCTCGACGTAGCGCCCGTCGACGTTGCGGTAGAGCTGGTTGATCTGGTGGAGCGGATAGGGGTGGCGCTCCTGCACGAGATGCTCGAGCGACTTGACCTCGCCGTTGAGCACGATCATGTCGAGCAGACCGTCGTTGTCGATGTCGAACCAGCCGGTGCCGAAGCCGGTGTAGTTCCAGCTCGGTGTCGCCAGACCGTACTCGAGAGTCCGGTCCTGGAAGAAACCGCCGCCGTCGTTGACGAAGAGCGTGTTGGTCTCGCCGAGCAGGTGGGTCATGAAGATGTCGGTGTCGCCGTCGTGGTCGAAGTCGGTCGCCGCGACACCCATCGAGGCTTCCGGCTGGCCGTGGCGGTTGACGGCGTTGCCCGCCAGCAGCGAGTCGTCGACGAAGGTCCCATCTCCCTGGTTGATCCAGAACTGGTTGGCGGTCATGTCGTTGCAGACGTAGATGTCGGGAAGGCCGTCGCCGTTGAAGTCCGCCGTCACCGAGCCGAGCGCTCCGCCGTAGATCTCGTTGATGCCGGCCCGGATCGAGACGTCCTCGAAGGTCCCGTCTCCCTTGTTGCGGAAGAGCCGATCGGGCTGCGGCTCGTAGGCCAGTGGACCGCAGTAGTCCCGGGCGCCGCCGGTCCGGCTGCAGACCTTGTGCAGGGTCTCGCTGAAGTCGACGTAGTTGGCGACGAACAGGTCGAGGGCTCCGTCGCGGTCGTAGTCGAAGAACGACGCGGCGACGCTCCACCGGGTGTCGCCGACGCCGGCCGTCGCGGTGACGTCCTCGAAGGTGCCGTCGCCCCGATTGCGCAGCAGCTGGTTGGGCCCGAAGTTGGTCACGTAGAGGTCGGTCCAGCCGTCGTTGTCAAAGTCGCCGGAGGTCACGCCGATCCCGTACTCGCTGGCCGTGAGACCGGCCTCGCCGGTGACGTCGGTGAAGCGCAGCTCGCCCCGGACACCGTTCGCGATGCGCTCGTTGCGATAGAGCCGGTCGGTGAAGGGCTCGGGGTGCTCGGGCGCGTAGGTCGCCTGTTGCGGCGTCTTGTCCCTTCCCAGCATCGTGCCCTGGACCAGGTAGACGTCGAGGTCGCCGTCGTTGTCGTAGTCGAACAGCGCTCCGCCGCCACCGGTCATCTCGGGGTAGTAGAACTCGCCCGACATGCCGTTGAACTGGACGAAGTCGAGCCCGGTCTCGGCGGCACGATCGACGAAGAGATCGTCGCCGCTCGAAGCGCCGGCGAAACCGAGGCTCGAGAGGGCGCAGACGGCGATTCGGACCGAGAGTTGCATACGTGAGTTTACCTCGGGCCGCCGAGGACCCGAGGCCCGAAAAGACCATGCAAACGCCGTGCTATATAGTCCCGCCGGTGAGCCGGATCCGACAGCTGACGGCCCTCGGCGTCGGGCTCGGCACCCTGCTCCTGGCCTCCTGCTCGACCACTCCGGAGGAGGGGCGCCCGGGGAGCTCCGGGACCGCTGGCGGTGAGGTCGCCGCGGCCTCGAGCGGCGCGGCCCGCGACCTCCGCGTCGACAACGTCCTGCTCATCACCGTCGATACGCTGCGAGCCGATGCTCTCGGCTTCGCCGGACGCGAGGATGTCTCCACGCCGACACTCGACCGGTTGGCCGGGGAGGGGGTCGTCTTCAGCCGGGCGCAGGCCCACAATGTCGTCACGCTGCCGTCGCACGCCAACATCCTGACCGGCCGCTATCCGTACGAGCACGGAATCCGCGAGAACAGCGGCTTCGTTCTCGGCGATGACATTCCGACCGCCGGTGAGTACTTCGCCGAGGCCGGTTTCGCGACCGGAGCGGTCATCGGCGCCTTTCCGTTGAGCTCCCGCTACGGGCTCAGCCGGGGCTTCGATCTCTACGACGACGCCTATCCGAAGGGGTGGAACCAGAGTGAGTTCTTCGTGCCCGAGCGCCGCGGCGACGAGGTGGTCTCGAACGGACTGGCCTGGTGGCGCGAGAACGCCGGCAGGCGCCGCTTTCTCTGGCTCCATCTCTACGATCCGCACTCGCCCTACGAGCCTCCGGAGCCCTTCGCCTCGGCCCACTCCCACTCGCCCTACCTGGGCGAGATCGCAGCCACGGACGCCTTCCTGGCGCCGATCCTGGAGGAGGTCCGCGACGCCGATACCAGCACGCTGGTCGTGTTCACCTCCGACCACGGTGAGGCCCTCGGCGCCCATGGCGAGCTGACCCACGGCTTCTTCGCCTATCAGCCGACCCTTCGCGTACCGCTGGTGCTCTGGGCGCCGGGGCTCGCTCCGGGGGTCGACGAGCGCATGGCCCGCCATGTCGACCTGCTGCCCACCATGCTCGAGGCGGCCGGGCTCGACGCGCCCCGACAGGCCTCCGGCGTGTCCCTCTTCGGGGAGCCGTCGTCGGGAGAGACCGTCTCCTACCTCGAGGCGCTGACGGCGAACCTGAACCGCGGCTGGGCGCCGCTGCGCGGCGTCATGCGAGGCCGCTACAAGTTCGTCTCGTTGCCCATCCCGGAGCTCTACGATCTCGAGGCCGATCCGGGAGAGGAGACGAACCTGGTCCAGACGAAACGGAGGATCGTCTCCGAGCTGCGTGCGCTGCTGCCTACCGAGTCTGAGTGGCCGCCGCCCAGGGAGGAGATATCGGAAGGCGAGCAGGCACTGCTGCTGAGTCTCGGCTACCTGTCGGGGGAGGGGCAGCAGAAAGAAGAGTGGACGGCCGACGACGATCCAAAGAACCTCGTCGAGCTCGATCGCAAGCTGCACGAGGTCATCGAGTACCACGGCCGGGGGGAGTTCGCTCGGGCCGAGACGCTGGTCAAGGAGGTGATCGCCGAGCGTCCGATGGCCATCGCCTACACCTTCTACGGCCAGATCCTCAACGAGCAGGGAAAGGCCGCCGAGGCGGTCGAGGTGCTCCAGAAGGCGGTCGACACGGGCTACGCCCAGATGTCGGGCGTGCGCGAGCTGGCGCTGACCCTTTCGCGGCTGGGTCGTCACCAGGAGGCGCTGGAGCTGATGGTGCCACTGCGCGAGAGCGGCGACCCGGGCAACCTCAACGCGCTGGCGAGCGTGCTCGCCGAAGCCGGGCGGCTCGCCGAGGCGCGTCAGGTACTGCAGCGGGTCCTGGCGCTCGAGCCCCGCAATCCGGTGGCGCACGAGGTCCTGGCCCTCACCTCGCTACGCGCCGGCGATTGGGCGGCTACGGAGCGCCATGCGCGCGACGCCCTGGCGATCGACGACTCGCTCAGCCTGGCCCTCAACTACCTCGGCGGTGCGCTCTACAGCCAGGGCAGACCGGGCGAGGCGGTCGCCGCCTGGGAGCGGAGCGTGGCGTCCGATCCGAAGAACTTCGACGCCATGTTCAACATGGCTCTCGTCGCCCGAGAGATCGGGGATACCGAGCGGGCGCGCCGGGCGTTGCGCCGGTTTGTCGACACCGCGCCGCCGGCCAGCTACGGGCCCGACATCGAACGGGCTCGGAGCTGGCTGGCGCAACTCGGCGGTTGAGTTCTATTTCTTCTTCTTGCTCTTCAGGACCATGACGTTGCCAAGGTGGACGCCGTCCTGTCCACCGGTGGTCACCTCGAGCTTTCCGTCTTTGCCGAAGCTGAGCTCCGCTCCGACCACGAGGGTGCCGGCGCCCTTGCCGCTATCGTCGAGCTCGATCACGGCCATGGTGATGTTGTGCGCCTTGCTGGCCGCCGTCTGATCGATGGCCTGTCCGGCGCTGAGTGGGCGATCAGACGCCAGGACGATCGTCCGTCCACCGTCCTTCTCGAACTGGTAGGCGTATCGGATGTTGATGCCCATCCGGCCGCGCAGATTCATGCGCCCCTTTTCGCCCGTCTCCTGGAGCTTGGAATCGAGGTTGAGCGTGCCTTCTTCCATCATGTAGTCGATGAACGACTGGCGCTCTTCGGCTGACGTCCACTCGTTGATGGTGATGTCGACCATCGAAGTGCGACCTCCCGTCTGCACTCCGGCGTTGGCGCGCATGTTGAGAGGTAGATCGTCCGCTCGCACGAGCTGAGGGAACAGCGCTACTGCGAGGGCGAAGCTCAAAATCGCGACGCCCGTTGGTCTCATGCTGCTCATACGGCTCTCCTTCCGTGTCCCGGTTGGCGCTGATTGCCGGACCGAGTCAACACCGAAGCATCCGGTCGCCGAGCACATCAGCGCGAGGATATGGAAGCTATCACGGCAGGCGAGCGACTATGCTACGATTCCGCTCCCCAAAGCGGGGAGGTTGTTTGCGCAGGCCCGTAGCTCAGCTGGTTAGAGCGCTACGTTGACATCGTAGAGGTCAGCGGTTCAAGTCCGCTCGGGCCTACCAGCCTTTTTCATGTAGACGACGATCCAGGCGCTTAGCTCAGCTGGTTAGAGCGCTACCTTCACACGGTAGAGGTCAGCGGTTCGAGTCCGCTAGCGCCTACCATCCCCAGAGCCCATCTCAGCAACCGAGTCGCGAGCGGTTCCATGGCCAGTGCCGAGATCGTCCTGACGCTGCCTGACGGCAGCGAGAAGAGCGTCGCCGCGGGGACGACGCCGCTCGACGTCGCCGCATCCATCGGGCCGGGCCTGGCCAAGGCGGCGATCGGCGCCGCGCTGGAGGGCGCCGCGGTCGATCTCCGCCAGCCGCTGGCGAGTGGCGGCGCGTTTCGCCTCTTCACGGGGCGCGACGCCGAGAGCGGCGACTTCCTGCGCCACAGTGCCGAGCACGTCCTGGCCGACGCGGTGAAGCGACTGTGGCCGGAGGTCGAGATCGACGTCGGTCGCGTCGACCACTCCGAGAAGTTCCAGTACGACTTCCGCTTTCCGCGGGCGTTCACGCCGCAGGACCTGGAGCGCATCGAGGACAAGATGCGCGAGATCCTCGCCGAGGATCACACCTACGAGCGCCTCGAGGTGAGCCGGGAGGAGGCCGAGGAGCGTCTGGCGGCGATGGGCGAGACGATCAAGATCGAGCGTCTCAAGGACATCCCCGAGGGGGAGGCGATCACCTTCTACCGCCACGGAGAGTTCTTCGATCTCTGTCGCGGCCCGCATGCGCAGCGGACCA
This sequence comes from Candidatus Multivoradales bacterium, assembly GCA_965223875.1. GTDB lineage: Bacteria > Acidobacteriota > Thermoanaerobaculia > Multivoradales > JAHEKO01 > CBDCXS01. Next base: position 4,354,262 of record OZ245024.1, read on the forward strand.
GCCAGATCGGCGCCGTGAAGTTGCTCGAGTCCTCGGGCGTCTACTTCAGGGGCGACGAGTCGAACGAGATGCTGCAACGCATCTACGGGACGGCTTTCGGCACGGCGAAGGAGCTCGAGGAGTACCTCGAGCGAATCGAGCAGGCGCGGGCGCGGGACCACCGGCGACTCGGACCGGAGCTCGGTCTGGTGAGCTTCAGCGACATGGCTCCGGCGAGCCCGTTTTTCCATCCCAAGGGGGCGGTGCTCTACAACGAGCTCATCGAGTTCGTCCGTGAGCTGCAGAACGAGCGAGGGTTCAAGGAGGTGGTGACGCCGCAGATCCTCGATGTCGGGCTGTGGCTCAAGTCCGGTCACTACGAGCACTATCGGGACGGGATGTTCTTCACCGAGGCCGACGAGCGCCAGATGGCGGTCAAGCCGATGAACTGCCCGACGCACTGCCTGATCTACGGCACCGAGCTGCGCTCCTATCGCGACCTGCCGATTCGCTACGCCGACTTCGGGCGTTTGCACCGCTACGAACGCTCCGGCCAGACGAGTGGGCTGACGCGTGTGCGGTCGTTCTGCCAGGACGACGCCCACGTCTTCTGCACCACCGAGCACGTCCAGCAGGAGGTCCACATGATGGTGGACATGATCCTGCAGATCTACCGCACCTTCGGCTTCGACGACGTTCTCATCGAGCTGTCGACGCGTCCCGAGAAGGCGATGGGCTCCGAGGAGGAGTGGATGCGGGCCGAAGCCGACCTGGCGGCGGCGCTCGACGCCCTCGACATCGAGTGGGAGCTCGACCCTGGAGCGGGCGCCTTTTACGGGCCGAAGATCGACTTCCAGGTGTACGACGCTCTGGGACGCCGCTGGCAGCTCGGCACCGTGCAGCTCGACTACCAGCTGCCGGAGCGCTTCGACCTCACCTTCGTCGGTGACGACGGCAGCGAGCACCGCACGGTGATGCTCCATCGGGCGATGCTCGGCTCTCTCGAGCGATTCCTCGGTATTCTCATCGAGCACACCGCCGGGGCTTTCCCGGCCTGGCTGGCTCCGGTCCAGGCGGTGGTGCTGCCCGTGTCCGGGAAGTTCGCCGAGTACGGCGCCGCGGTGGAGCGACAGCTTCTCGACGCCGGGCTACGGGCGGAGCTCGACGTCCGCAACGAGAAGCTCGGCTACCGCATCCGCGAAGCTCAGGTGCAGAAGGTCCCCTACATGCTCGTGGTCGGAGCCCGCGAGCAGGAGGCGGGCGAGGTCGCCCTTCGCTTGCGAAGCGGCGAAGACCTCGGCTCGCTATCGGTGGCCGCCTTCGTGGAGCGGGTACGGTCGCGGGCCGACACTCGTTCGCAGGAGCTCTAGGCGGGCGTCCGGAGCGTCGGCTCCGACCCGCTCGAGCCACGTGCCGTCGTTCGGGGCTGCGTCGAGCTTGGCAACACGTATCTATCTGGCAAGGATGCACACTGTATTGATTGACTGCATCGATGCCTGGTTTGAATCCCTGAAGGAGTGAGGCGACATGTCTGGATGGCGACGACGATTGACGACCGCTGCGGCACTACTCGCCATGAGCGCGCCGGTACAGGCTCAGGAGAGCTCGGGCGACCTGGCGAAGGCATCGCAGAATCCGGTCGGCAACCTGGTGAGTCTGCCGCTGCAGAACAACACCAGCTTCGGAATCGGTCCCGAAGACGTGGTGTCGAACGTGTTGAACATCCAGCCCGTCTTTCCGCTGGGCTTGAGCGAGAACTGGAACCTGATCAACCGCGCCATCATTCCGGTGGTCTACCAGGAGGCGATCTTTCCCCAAGCCGAGGCCGTGAACCCCGAGCTGGCGACGAGCGCGTCGGGGCTCGGCGACACCAGCTACACCGCCTTCATCTCACCGGCCAAGCCGGGCAAGCTGATCTGGGGCGTCGGTCCCTCCTTGCTGCTCCCCACGGCGACCGAGGACCGCTGGGCGACGAACAAGTGGTCCGCCGGCGCTGGCGTGGTGGTTCTCGGCATGCCGGGCAACTGGGTCCTCGGGCTCCTCGTCCAGAACGTCTGGTCGTTCGCGGGCGACGACGATGCCGCCGACGTCAACTCCTTCCTGATCCAACCGATCATCAACTACAACCTGGACGGCGGCTGGTACCTGACGTCGGTTCCGGTCTTCACCGCCAACTGGGAAGCGCCGAGCGGCAACCGCTGGACCGTCCCGGTCGGCGGGGGCTTCGGCCGAATCACCAAGATCGGCAAGCAACCTGTGGATCTCTCACTCCAGGCCTACTACAACGTCGAGCAGCCGTTACCGGAGATCGCCCAGGGACCGAACCTCGAGAACCAGGGCGACGTCTGGACGCTGCGGCTGCAGCTCAAGTTCCTGTTCCCGAAGTAGGGGAACCTCGCCCGCGGGTGGGCCCCTGGGCCACGGGGGAGGACATCGTGTTCAGCGTCGATCCCTGAGCAGGCTGCGGAACGGCTCGTCGGTGACCCGTCGCGTCTGGTAGGTGTTGAGGTACTCCCGAGCCGCTCGATCGCCCGGAAAGGTGTGGGGCCGCTCAGGGTAGTCGGACATGCCGTGGTAGGGGAGCGGGCCGACCTGCTGGCCGGCCGTGGTGTGGAGGTCCGCGTCCTTGACCCAGCCGTCGGAGTAGAGGACGTAGTCCCGGCGCCAGCCCTCCGGGAGCTCCGGTAGTGCCGAGGTGGCGAAGCGGAGCGTCATCTCGTCACCGGCGCTCATCACCACCGACAGGCTGTCGCTGCGCTCGAGCAGAGACCCGACCGGGCCGTATCGCGTCACGCGGCCGGTCATGCCGCGGAAGCGCGAGTCGACCGTCGTCGAGGCGTAGTCGAACAGGTGGGGTCCGTCGCTCGAGGCCCGGTATTGACGGGAGAAACCGCGATAGTGGAGGTCGGCGTCGATCGGCGCGAGGCGGGTGATGACCGTCTCGACGGGTGGGCTTCCGACGGCGATTCGGGCCGCGTCCCAGTAGATCTGGAGGTTCGACGAGATGCGCAGCCGGGCTCGGGGACCGAGGTCGGTGGGGAGCTCGACCACCACCGCCTTGCGCTTGCCGCTCGGCATGCCGATCGACTCCTGGAGAACCTCCCAGCGCCCGTCGGCGGTCTGGCGCTCCAGCCGCGGACCGTACGGCGATCGACCGGAATCCTGTTCGAGCGCGAAGTTGATGCTGCTGTCGGTCGGGAAGATCCAGCCCCAGAGCAGCAGTCTGAGCCGCTCGTCGGTCGGCAGGTCGGTGAAGTCGAGATCGAGGTGATGACCTCGCGTCAGACCCTGATAGCGATCCAGCGGCAGCGCCGCGACGCGGACGCCGTCCCGCTCGGCGATCGCCCCGAGAACGTCGCGACCCGCGTGGTCGGTGGCGCCGACGGGGGGACGGACGTCGTCGATCCAGTGGAGCGGCGGCTCGAGCGGCCGCACACCGGGGCCGAAGCGCTCGTCGACCACGAGCTGGGCACTCGGCGGATGGTCGACGACCAGCAGGTACTGTCGATCGATGTAGATCGTCTCCCAGAGCTCTTCGGTGACCTGCAACCAGAGCTCGCCGGCTTCCGGGCGGAGGTGCTCGCCCGGTATCAGCACCCAGTCGCTGGCCGAGGCGGCTGTGCCACGGGAGCCGTCGGCCATGAACATGCCGAGCGGCGAGCGCCACATCAGGTCGGTGTGGAAGCGGAACTCGTTACCGTTCCAGGTGTAGAGGAAGGGACACGATCCCTTGAGCACCTGCTCTTCGATCAGGGTGCGTCGGGCGCCGACCTGCTGCCAGATCTGGGCGACGCCGTTGGTCCAGACGACGCGGAGGATCTCCGCCTGGCGCCGCGCGCCGAGTCCGAGGTGGTTGACGCCGCCGTTGCCGAGGACCGCCTGGTAGGCGCCACCGGCTCGTGTCTCGATGCGGGTGAACAGTCCCTGGGTGTTGTTCTTCGAGTTGTTGTCGTTCTTTCCCCTCAGACTGAGCCGTATCCACTGATTGCGGTTGCCTCCGTCGTTGCGCAAGAAGCGACGCCCGCCATCGGCCAGGCCGAGTCGTAGGTCGATATCTCCGTCGGCATCCTGGTCGACGGCCGCCACCGTCTCGATACCTGCCACGACCAGATCCGTCGGCTCGGCGCTCCAGCTGTCGCGCCGGTTGCGCAGCACCGTCAGACGACCGCCGGCGTCGATGACCGCCAGGTCTCGATCGCCATCGTTGTCGAGGTCGGCGACCTCGACCGACTCCCAGGGACTGACCGGCTCGGCCCGACCCGGCAGCTCTGAGGACTCGAAGCCGTTGGGGCCGTTGCGCAGCAGCCAGGCGCTCCGGTCGTCCCATGCGACCAGGTCGAAGCTTCCGTCGTTGTCGAAGTCGGCCGCCACCAGCCCATCCGAAACGACCTCGAGGTGACCCAGCCCGGCCGCCTCGGAGCCGTCCTCGAAGGGGCCGACGATGGGGTTCAGCAGCAGGCGGAGTCCCTCATCCGGGCGAGCCGTGACCAGGTCGAGATCGCCGTCGTCATCGAAGTCGGCCAGCACCGCCGCAACGGTACCGGAGGCCGGACCGGCCAGTCCGAGCTCGCCGCCGCGCTCCTCCCAGGTGCCGTCACCGTTGTTCTGCAGGTAGAGGTCGCTCGCCCCGTCGCGCAGCAGCAGCACGTCGAGATCGCCGTCGTGGTCGAGATCGGCCGGCAGCAACCGTCGAACCACGCCGAGGCTGGCGGGAGGATGCACCGTGACGCCCGGACCAAAGGCCCCGTCGGCGGTACCTGGGTAGAGGATCAGACCGAGCTCGCCGTCGGCGACCAGAAGATCGGGATGGGTGTCCTGGTCGAGGTCGTACGCCGCCATGGGACCGAGGGCCGCAGGCTCGATCGGGAGCCGTCGCGAGTCGAAGGAGCCGTCGGTCTCGGAGATCGTCACTGTGCCTTCGCCGAGCTCGACGATCGGCTCGCGGCCCGGCGTGCGCAGGACGACCGCGGAGTGGCCACCTCCCGTGGGCGTGAACCCGGGGGTGTCGCTCGCGTCCACGAACGCCAGCGCGATGTCCTGGCCGCCCTGGACGCTCTTGGGCAGCGGCGGATCGAAATCGAGCTGGGGGAACATCGGCTCCCGGCTCTGCCGGCCGCCGGTGAGCGGAACCCGGTAGATCTGGTAGAGCTCCGTTGGACGCAGCAGGTTCCGTAGGACCGTCGCCGGAGGCCTGGTCGCGGCGACGTCGCCCTCGTCGATCCGGTCGCGGATCAGTTCGGCGTAGCGTTCCTGCTGTTCGTCGAAGCCGTTCAATCGGTCTTCGATCGTGTCGACACAGTCCTCCAGCGCGATCTCGTCGCCGGCCTCGGCGGCGGCGACCAGCAGATCGACCATCAGGACCAGGTTCTCGGGAGATCGATCGAGGGCTTCGGTCAGGTTGTCGACGGCCGCCGCGGGGTCTCCGTGGCGACTCGCAGCGAGGGCGGCGAGATAGCCGGGGCGTGGATCCGCGGGGTGTCTGTCCGAGAAGTGCTCCAGCACCTCGGTGGTTTCCTCCTCCAGGCCCTGCGCCTCGAGGATCCTTGCGAGAACGAACAACATCCGGGGGTTGTCTCCATCCAGGCCGCGAGCCCGCTCGATCTGGCGCGCGGCGTCCTCGGGGCGCTGCAGTTGATAGAGACTGATGGCGAGATTGATCGGCGGCAGGATGTTGTCGGGGAGGATCGCCGCCAGACGCTCGAGCAGGAGCAGGGCCTCCTCGTAGTCGCCGTCCTCCATCCCGGCGAGGGCGAGGGCCCGTAGACGGGCGGCCTCCGCGAGGATCGCTTCGTCGTGCTCAGGGCGGTCGGCGTGGGACAGAGCCGTGCCCGTGCCCGCCGAGAGCAGGGTCACGGCGACCAACGCGGTGGCGGCGATTCCCCTCAGGGTTCCCACAGCACCTCGATCTCGTCGCTACCCTGACGGATTCGCACCGCGCGGTCGGCCGCGATTCCGGCGTGGATGGAGCGTGACCCTCCGGGCCAGTCGATCTCGAGATCGACCGACGTCGCCGACCCAAGGCCGATCTCGACCTCGAGAGTGCTTCGGGCGAGGTAGCCTTCGCCCCCGGTGACGGTGCGCCAGATCTCGGCTCCCTGTTCGGTTCGCGCGACGATCTGCGCGCCGATCGCGTCGCGATTGGTGCCCGTCGCCGGATCTCCTTCGAGCTCGACCACCAGCCAGTGGTTTCCGGCCGGAACGCCGACGTTCTCGAACAGGCGGGCGTCGGCGTGGAACGTCGTCAGGGCGAGGTCGAGGTCGCCGTCCCGGTCGTAGTCGAGCAGCGCCGCCGAGCGCGAGTTGACCTCGGCCATCTCGGCGCCGAATCCCTCGACCGGAGCTGCGGGGATCCCGCCGTCGCTGGTGAGCAGGATGTTGGCCTCGTAGGAGTTGTTGATCGGGTAGAGGTCGTCGGGTCGCTCGGGATGCGGCCGGTGCTGGATGGCGGTGAAGTAGCCGTTGAAGCCGTTGGCGATGAAGAGATCGTCGTCGGCGTCGTTGTCGACGTCGAAGAAGAGTCCGGCCCACGACCACCCGGTGTCGAGGTCGACGAAGGCGGGCTCCTCGTAGCGCTCGTAGCGGACGTCACCGGCTTCGTCACTGGAGACCGAGAGCAGCAAGGTGTTCGTCTCGGTGACGGCACGGGGGATCGGGTGCCAGTGCCAGATGTTGGTGATGAAGATGTCCGCCAGACGGTCCCGGTTGAGATCGGCGAACGACACGTTCATGCCGTGGTAGAACCCGTCGGACGACGACGTCGAGCCCGCCGAGACGAACGTGCCGTCTCCCTGGTTGAGCAGCAGGTCGTTGCGCCCGAAATCGTTGGCGATGTAGATGTCCTGATCGCCGTCGCGATCGACGTCCGCATGGGAGACGGCCTGGGCCCAGCCGGTGTTGCCGATGCCGGCCGCCTCGCTCACCTCGACGAATCGCAGCCCACCGAGGTTCCTGTAGAGACGGTTGGCCATGCCGTTGGTGGCGTCCTTCCCGCAGCAGGAGATCTCGCCCTCGACCCAGTTGCCGAAGTTGGCGATGTAGAGGTCGAGGAGGCCGTCGCCGTCGGCGTCGAAGGCGGCGGCCGCTCCGCTGACGTCCCCGGCGAGCTCCAGACCCGAAGCCGCCGTGATGTCCACGAACGTGCCGTCGCCCCGGTTCTCGAACAGGCGGTTGGTGTCGCGCGCGTAGGTGATGAAGACGTCCTGGTCGCCGTCGTTGTCGAAGTCGGCCGGCAGAGGCATGCGCGCTTCGCCGTCGACCTCGAGGCCGCTCTCGCTGGTCGAGTCGCGGAAGGATCCGTCGCGTTGGTTGACGAAGCTGCGGCAACCGCGGCCGCCGCAGATCAGCAGGTCAGGCCATCCGTCGCCGTCGAGATCGGCCGCCGCGACGCCACCGCCGCTGAAGGTGGTGGTGCGTGGCTGCAGACGTCGGAGCCGCGACACCCAGCGGCTGCTGACGTGCCGGAAGCGCACACCGCTCGCCTCGGTGCGGTCGACGAAGTGTGAGCCGGCGGGCTTCGGAGTCGGCTCCGGGGCGCGAGCCTGGGCGAGCTCCTCCAGGCGCCTGCTCGCGTCGCGCAGATGCCGTGTCGCCAGCTCCGGAGCATGGTCCTCGGCGGCCGCGCGGCCGCCGAGTCGCAGCACCAGAAGACCGTAGGAGATGGTCGCCCGGGCGAGCTCGGCGGCAGCCGCCATGTCGAGCGGCGGCAGGTTCGCGTCCGTCGTGAGCTCCCGCCCGACCTCGACGAGAGCCTCCCAGGCGGCTCCGGAATCGCGGTAGGCATCGAGATCGAACGTCTCGATCGCCACGGCGTCGCTGCCGGCTCGCGGGAAGAAGACCAGCTCGTTGTACGGAGTCGGCTGGTTCGGCAGACGCGCCGCCACGACGCGCGCCATGTCGTCGCCACTCACCCGGCTGGCCCCGCGTTCGATCGTCTCGGCGGCGGCCGCTTCGATGAGCTCCTCAGCGAACCGTTGGTTGATGCGCCGCGCCGCGCCGAGCAGGCGTTGCAGCTCCTCGAGGTTCGACGGGACCTGGTAGATGGCGAAGTATCTCGACAGGTTGTTGATCAGCAGTGCGCGGGCCGAGCGCGGTGTGTCGCGGTACCGGTCGAGCTCGGCCAGGGAGTGGGTCGCGAGCCGGGTCAGGGTGGATTCGACCGGCGTCTCTCCCGGTGTCACCGCGGCGGGGGCCTCCTGACCCGCGAGCCCTCGCGCGGTCAGCAGCGTCAGTAGCACGAGGAGGCCTGGCTTCGGCACGGTGCGGATGCTAGCAAAGAGATCCGCCGGATCGCCCGCTTCGCGAGGGCGCCGCCACGGCCTTTCGCGCGGAGCGGAGCAACCGTCCCGGGGGCGCCGGGACCGGCCGACGCGGAGAGATTGCCCTTCGGAACCACTCTGAGTACAATGAGCGGCTCACTGCGGCCTCGCTCGCCGAGCGGGGTCGCCCGGAAGGAGTTCGTCGTGCCCAAGATGAAGAGCCATCGTGGCGCAGCCAAGCGGTTCAAGATCACCGGATCCGGCAAGTTGCGCCGTCGTCACTCGATGAAGAGCCATATCCTGACCAAGAAGACGACCAAGCGGAAGCGCCGCCTGCGTCGTTCGACCGAGGTGCAGGGCAAGTTCGCCCGCACGGTCAAGGGAATGATCGACTAGTCCGAAACACCGCGGACGCCGACGGAGCGAACCTGTCCGTCGCGGCCGCGCGGAGCCCCGACCGGGGCCTCCGCTCAACCGCCCCGTCCGGAGATGACCCGGGGCCGAAACGAGGTTCGAGATGCGTGTAAGAAGAGGCAATCGTCGCGCCCAGAAGCGTAAGAAGGTACTCAAGCAGGCCAAGGGCTACTACGGCGCCAAGTCGAAGGCGTATCGCGTAGCCAAAGAAGCCGTCGACAAGTCGCACAGCTACGCCTATCGCGATCGGCGCAACCGCAAGCGCGATTTCCGTCGCCTGTGGATCATCCGCATCAACGCCGCGGCGCGCCAGAACGGCCTGTCGTACAACCGCCTGATCGGCGGTCTGAAGGCCGCCGGCTGCGAGGTCAACCGCAAGATGCTGGCCGAGCTGGCGGTGGAAGATCCCTCGGGGTTTACGGCGTTGGCCGACGTGGCGAAGAACGCCCTGGACGCCGGGCCGCAGGCGGCCGCTCCGTCCGAAAGAGCGGCCGCGGCGGAGGCGTCGGCGCTGGTCGATGCGGCCATCGGCACCATCGAGGCGTCGGCCGACGACTCCGAAGAGGAGTAGGATCCCCCTCGGGAGGGTCTGAGGGATGACGCCGGCCGACCGCATCGCCGAGCACGTCGAGCGGTTCGAGGGCGAAGCCGCCGAGGTCACCGACCGCGCCGGCTGGGACGTGTTGCGCCAGAAGTGGGTGGGGCGCAAGCAGGGCGTGGTGCGTGAGCTGCTGGCCTCGATCGGCCAGCTCGAACCGCAGGAGCGTCCGGTCTTCGGCCAGGAGATCAACCGTCTGAAGGTACTGGTCGAAAGCCGGCTCGAGGAGATCGATGGCAGGCTCGCCGGCGCCGAGGACGAGGCCCGGGTGGCGGCGGCCGCGGTCGACGTCACGCTCGCCGGTCGGCAGCCGGTGTTCGGCTCGATCCACCCGACGAACCTCGTCGTCCACGAGATCGTCGAGATTTTCGTCTCGCTGGGGTACAGCGTCGCCGACGGGCCCGAGATCGAATCCGACTACTACAACTTCGAAGCGCTCAACTTCCCGCCCGGCCACCCGGCGCGCGACACGCAGGACACCTTCTTCGTCGAGGACGGGCGGGTGCTGCGCACCCACACGTCGCCGGTGCAGATCCGCACCCTGAAGAACCGGCGGCCGCCCATCCGGGTGATCTGTCCGGGCCGCACCTACCGGGTCGACAACGATCTTCGGCACTCACCGATGTTCCATCAGGTCGAATGTCTGGCCGTCGCCGAAGGGCTGACCTTCGGCCATCTCAAGGGGACGCTCGAAGCGTTCATCCACAAGCTCTTCTCGGCCGACACCGGCGTGCGCCTGCGGCCCAGCTACTTCCCGTTCACGGAGCCATCGGCCGAGGTCGACATCACTTGTCCGTTCTGTCGCGGCGATGGCTGTGCCACCTGCTCGAAGACCGGCTGGATGGAGATCCTCGGGGCCGGCATGGTCGATCCCCGGGTGCTTGCGGAGCAGGACATCGATCCCGACGTCTACTCCGGCTACGCCTTCGGTCTGGGGACCGACCGCGTGGCGATGATCAAGTACGGCATTCCGAATATCCGCATGCTGTTCGACAACGACGAGCGCCTGCTCCGCCAGGTGAGGGCCTGATGCTCTTCTCGCTCGACTGGGTCGCTCGCTACGTCGACCTGCGGGACGACGTCGACGAGATCTGCCGTCGTCTGACCGACGCCGGCTTCAACGTCGAAGGTCGCGAGGAGCGCGACGGCGACACCGTGGTCGATCTCGAGATCACGACCAACCGGTCGGACTGCATGAATCACCTCGGTCTGGCCCGTGAGCTGGCGGTCATCTTCGACGCCGAGCTGCGCCAGCCGGTCGCCGATCCCCCCGGGGACGTCGTGCTCGAAGAGGTCTCGATCGAGATCGAGGACTTCGAAGACTGTCCGCGATACGCCGGCCGCCTGGTCCGTGGCGTCAGCGTGGGGCCGAGCCCCGAGTGGCTGACCCGTCGCCTCGAGGCGATCGGTCAGCGGCCGATCAACAACGTCGTCGACGTGACCAACTTCGTGCTCTGGGAGAGCGGGCAACCCCTGCACGGATTCGATCTGGCTCGGCTCGAGGGGTCGACGATCGGCGTGCGACTGGCGCGCGATGGGGAGATCCTCACCACTCTCGACGGCGAGGAGCGCCGGCTCGATCGGGAGACGCTGGTGATCGCCGACGCCTCCGGGCCCGTCGCTCTGGCCGGCATCATGGGCGGCCTCGACAGTGAGGTCACCGAAGAGACGACGGACGTCTTCATCGAGAGCGCCCACTTCGAGCCCGGGAGGGTTCGCCAAGGGGCTCGGCGGCTGGGTATGGCGACCGATGCCAGCCACCGCTTCGAGCGCGGAACCGACGCGGAGATCTGCCTCGACGCGGCGACACGGGCGGCCGAGTTGATCGTCGAGGTCGCCGGCGGCACCATCGATCCCGGCGTGGCCGATGCGCGGCGCGGCGACCTCGACTGGCGCCTCCACGGTGCGATCGAGGGTGCGCGGCTCGACCGCTTCGCCGGTGTCGAGATCGCGCCCGCCGAGGTCGAGAGGATCCTCGGGCGACTGGGCTACGAGCCGACAGCCGACGGCGAGGGCACCTGGACGGTGCGCGTGCCGTCGTGGCGCTACTACGACTGCGAGGCGCTGAGGATCACCGATCCTCCGACGGTCTGGGAGGCGGATATCTACGAGGAGGTGATGCGCCACGTCGGCTTCGGTGCCATCCCCTCCGATCTGCCGGCCATCGGCGCGCCCGACGAAGGCTCGAGCGCCAGTCACCGATTGCGCAACCTCATCCGCTTCCGGCTGGCCGGCTGCGGTCTGGCCGAGACGATCAGCTACGGTTTCTACTCGGCGGCCGACGACGAGGGACTGCCGCACCTGACCGGCGGCGAGGCGATCGCGCTCACCAATCCGCTGTCGGAGAACTACGCGCTGATGCGGCGCTCGCTCCTGCCGGGCCTGATCGAGAGCGCCCGGTTCAACGCTCGTCGTGGCGCCGAGGCGGTGCGCATCTTCGAGATCGGTCATCTCTTCAGCGCCGGGGAAGACGAGGTCGAGACCGTCGGGCTGCTCTGTGGAGGTCGGGCGGGCCATCCCTGGGACCGCGCCCGCGACTGGGACTTCTTCGCCTTGAAGGGCGTGGTCGAGGAGCTGGCGCGTTCGGCGGGTCGGCGTCTGACCTACCGGCCGGCGGAGCTCGACGGGCTGGTTTCGGGGACCGTGGCCGAGATCCTCGACGCGGAGGGCGATCGGGCCGGGTTCATCGGCCAGCTCGACGACACCACGATGCCCTACCCGGTGTTCGTGGCGGAGCTCTATACGTCGGCGCTGGCCCGACAGGGAGAGGTGACGCCCGTACGCGCGCCGTCGAAGTTTCCCGGCATCCAGGCCGACGCCACTCTGACGCATTCACTCGAAACCCCGTGGGAAGAGATCCTCGCGACGATCGCCGAGGCAGGGGTGGAGGACCTCGTCGGCTTCGGCCTCAAGGACCGTTACTCGGGGGACGGCGTGCCCGCGGGAGCGGTCAATACGACGATCTTCTTTCGCTACAATGCCGACGATCGTTCGCTGACCCAGGAGGAGGTCAACGAGCGTCACCAGAGTCTCATCGAACGCCTGCAGCAGCGATACGGTCTGGAGGGGACCAGCACACAATGAGCTCGATCGACAAGCTCGCCAAGAGCATCGAGGTTGCCGTCGCTGAGATCAAGCGGCTTCGCCGTGACAACGAGAAGCTGACCGAGAAGGCCGCCAGGCTCGAGCGCCGTGCCGAGGAGGCCTCGACCGGGGCCGACGACCGGGGCGCCGAGCTGGACCAGATCCGGGAGCGTCTCGAGGCTCTGGCCGAACATCTCGACAGCGTTCTGGGCGACTCCTAACGCCCGTCGCACAGCCCGTTCGTCTCGCCCTGCGTGGTATCATCCGCGGGCAGTCGCCACCATGTCGCGAGTGTGTCGCGGCGGTGGCAGGATGGAGATGGATGGGAGCCAAAGCGACAGATCCAATCGAGGTCGAGATCTTCGGCTCCGTCTATCACGTTCGTGGCGAGAAGGATTCCGAGCACCTGCAGAGTCTGGCTGAGATGGTCGACCGGAAGATGCGCGAGATCGGACAGCATGTATCGACCGTGAACACCAGCAAGATCGCCATACTCGCGGCGCTCAACCTCGCCGACGAGCTCGTCCAGTGCCGAACTGAGCAGGAAGGGGAACGGACGGAGATCGACAGCAAGGTCGCCGATCTGGCCGGAAAACTCGAGAACGCAGTACAGCAGAGCTGATACCGGTCGGGCGGCGTTTTGATGAGGCTTTTACATCCCCTGTGCGGTTGGTGATGGGAATTGTCTTTTTAGAACCAACATTTAGCTATAGGGAGTCTTTCACCTGTGTGGCCTGTGCCAGCCCCGCTCGAACGGGGACGCTAACGGCTCATGGAGCGGACACCCACCTGTCGAGAACAGGTTCTAGCTGACACCCACACGGCCGTGCGGGGGGTGTTGCCTCGCTCAAAGGCTTGCCGTCGGACCGACTCCTTCCTGAAAAGGATCAAGGGGGTGGTTCATGCCTTCCCAGTGGATATTGCCGAGCGCCGTCGTCCTGGTCGTCGGTGTGGCCGTCGTCGTATGGGCGCTCTACAGTCGCCGCTCGAGCCAGCGAGCCCTCGAGGAGGCGCACCGGGACGCGGAGCGCATCCGCGAGGAAGCGGAGCGAGAGGTTCGTACCAAGCTGCGCGAAGCCGAGGTCGCCGCCAAGGAGAAGCTGCTCCAGGCGCGTAGCGAGTTCGAGACGCTATCGCAGGAGCGCCGGTCGGAGATCGAAGCGCTCGAGGGCCGGCTGACCCAACGCGAGGAGAAGCTCGAGAAGCGGCTCGACGAGATCGTCCAGCGCGAGAACGAGCTCAAGGGCAGAGAGGGGAATCTCGTCGGCCGCGAGCGCAAGCTCGACATCCAGCGAGAGGAGCTCGACGGGCTCATCGAGCAGGAGAGGGTCAAGCTCGAGCGCCTGGCAGGACTGACGGCGCAGCAGGCCAAGGAAGAGCTGATCCAACTGCTCGAGGACGACGCGCGGATGGAGTCGGCGCATCTGGTCAAACGTCTCGAGGACGAGGCGCGCGAGCAGGCGGCCCGCGAGGCGCAGCGCATCATCGGCATGGCGATCCAGCGTTCGGCCTCGGACTATGTCTCCGAGACCACGGTCTCCGTCGTCATGCTTCCAAGCGACGACATGAAGGGGCGGATCATCGGGCGCGAGGGACGCAACATCCGGGCGCTCGAGATGGCCACCGGCGTCGATCTGATCGTCGACGATACGCCCGAGGCGGTCATCCTGTCCGGTTTCGACCCTTTCCGGCGCGAGATCGCCCGTGCGGCGCTCGAGCGCCTGATCAAGGACGGCCGCATCCACCCCGCGCGTATCGAGGAGGTGGTCGAGAAGGTGAAGGCCGAGTTCGAGCAGCGCATCCGGCAGGACGGCGAGGCGGCCCTGCTCGAGCTCAACATCCCCAACGTCCATCCCGAGCTCGCCAAGCTGCTCGGACGGCTGCGCTACCGCACCTCGTACGGCCAGAACGTGCTGCAGCATTCCAAGGAGGTGGCCTTCCTGGCCGCCGCCATGGCCGCGGAGCTCAAGTGCAACGTCCAGGTCGCGAAACGGGCGGCGCTGCTGCACGACATCGGCAAGGCGGTGGACCGCGAGATGGAGGGGAGCCACGTCGAGATCGGTATCGATCTCCTGCGCAAGTACGGCGAGAAGGAGCCGGTCGTCCACGGGATGGCCTGCCACCATGGCGACTACGACCCCGAGACGGTCGAGGCGGTTCTGGTCACGGCTGCCGACGCGCTGTCGGCGGCACGGCCCGGGGCGCGACGCGAGATTCTCGAGACCTACGTCAAGCGGCTGGAGAAGCTCGAGGAGCTCGCTTCCGGTTTCAAGGGGGTGCAGAAGTCGTTCGCCATTCAGGCCGGCCGCGAGGTTCGGGTCATCGTCGACTCGAAGAAGATCCCCGACGAGCAGGCGGTCTGGCTGTCGCGTGACATCGCCAAGAAGGTCGAGTCGGAGCTCACCTACCCGGGGCAGATCAAGGTGACCGTGATCCGCGAGACGCGGTCGATCGAGTACGCCCGATGAGGAGGATCCGATGAGGTTGCTCTTCGTCGGCGACCTCGTCGGTCGACCCGGGCGCCGTATCCTCGACGCCAAGCTCACCAGCTTGATCGACCGGCACGCGGTCGACTATGTGATCGTCAACCTCGAGAACGTCGCCGGCGGCTTCGGCGTGACGCGCGACATCTTCGAGCGGTTGTGTGAGCTGCCGGTCGACTGCTTCACCAGCGGCAATCACATCTGGGACAAGAAGGAAGTCCTGCAGTTGCTCGAGGAGAGCCCGAAGCTGTTGCGGCCGGCCAACTACCCGGCGGGCAACCCGGGGACCGGCCTGCACATCGGTGAGACGCCCGCGGGCATTCCGGTGGCGACCATCAACCTCGAGGGACGCGTGTTCATGAAGGATCTCGAGTCGCCCTTCGTGGTCGCCGACAGGCTGCTCGAGTCGCTCGACGATGGCGTCAGGATCATCTTCGTCGACTTCCACGCCGAGACGACGAGCGAGAAGGCGGCTCTGGCGATCCACCTGGACGGTCGCGTCAGCGCCGTGGTCGGTACGCACACCCACGTTCCGACGGCCGACGAGCGCATCCTGCCGGGCGGCACCGCCTTCCAGACCGATGCGGGGATGACCGGTCCCTACGAATCGGTGATCGGCATGCGATCGGACCGGGTCCTGGAGCGGTTCCTGAAAGCGACGCCGACGCCGTTCGAGGTGGCCAAGCGTGACGTGCGCCTGGCGGGGGTGCTGATCGACATCGATCCCCACACGGGGCATGCCATCGCCGTCGAACGGGTGATGGTCAAGGAGACCGAGGACTGACCTCGCCGTGCGCCGTCGGCGGTCGAGTGAGATAATCGAGGTGAGCGCTCTATGAGCAAGGACTGTGATCGCGGTGTCGAGGAGCTGCGTCAGCACCCCGATCGGCCGCCGATCTCGGTGATCATCACGACCTTCAACGAGGAGGTCAACGTCGCCGAGTGCATCGAGTCGGTGCTCTGGGCCGACGAGATTCTGCTGGTCGATTCGTATTCCTCCGACCGCACCGTCGAGATCGCCGAGGGCTACCCGGTCCAGGTGCTGCAGCGCCAGTACTACGGATCGGCGGCGCAGAAGAACTGGGCGCTGGATCGCGTCAAGCACGACTGGGTGCTGATCCTCGACGCGGACGAGCGGGTGACGCCGGGCCTGGGCTGCGAGATTCTCGGCTTGCTGATCAAGGGGCCGAAGCACCTCGGGTACTCGATCCGGCGCCGCAACATCGTCCTCGAGAAGGCGATCGAGCACTCGGGCTGGTCGACCGACAAGGTGGTGAGGCTCTTCCATCGGGAGCACGGCCGCTATCCGAATCGACGCGTGCACGCGGACCTGATGATCCAGGGCCCGGTGCCGGTGTTGAAGAACCCCCTGACCCACTACACGTTCCTCTCCTTCGAGCAGTACCTGCAGAAGTTCCTCAACTACGCCGAGTGGGGCGCGGCGCAGGGCTTCCGCGAGGGACGGCACGTCGGCTTCGTCGAGATCGCCCTGCGCCCGACATGGCGATTCCTGCGCACCTATGTCCTGCAGCTCGGCGTCCTCGACGGGCTGCACGGCCTGGTGATCTGCGGTCTACAGGCCTTCGGCTCCTTCCTCAAGTACGCCCGGCTCTGGGAGTACACCGTGCGAGACAAGCTCGGCTACGAGGTCGATCTCCCCGAGTTCGACGAGAGCGACGAGACCTGGGCGCTTCCGGAGGAGCGCAATGGCGCCGCCCAGACCTCGGCCGGCGGGCGCTGAAGAGGTCGTTCTCCCGATCGTCGTCCGCTCAGGTTCCGTACAGAGGCTGCAACGACCTCGGTCGTGCCCCACCTTCGCGTGAGGCGGTCGCGGCGAAGAGGTAGGCACGATCGTCGACCGGCAGCCGCAGGGTCCGCGCTCCGGGCGGTAGCTCGATCGAATAGCGGAAGAGATAGCAGAAGACGTGGGGCTCGTCTTCGATGCCGCCCGAGCTCGCGAGCCGATGGCGATGGGTACCCAACCAGGCGAGCTCGTCGGTGAACAGGTGACCGGCCCGCCCCGGTGCCAGACCCATCCATCGGGCCGGCCGTTCGCGGCTGGCGAGCGGACCGGTCCAGGGTGCGATATCGAGCTGCCGGGACAGGTCGCCGAGTCGCAGCTCCAACCTCGCCCGTCCGCCGACCGCCGCGGCGACGATCCAGAGTCGCTCGAAGCCGGCCGGGAGCTCGAGTGTCTGCCCATTCGACGAGAGGGCATTCATCGCGCTCGACGGGGCGAGCCGGAGCTCGACTCCGGCCGCCTCGAGCCGCTCGGGGAGGAGTTCGCCCGGCAGGCTCCTGCCTCCGCCGTCGAAGTCGACTCTCCCGGTATCGTCGTGCAGGCTCGCCGCCCGCCGGTCGAAGTGAAGCTCGATCGGGCGCGACTCGGGCGCGGCGGCGGCGGGCGGAACGGCGAGGGAGAATGCCGCCGTTTCGACTCCGCTGGCAGGGAGCTCCAGATCGAGGCTCGCGCGCTCACCACCATCGACGGGCCGCTCGTCGCCGCGCAGGCGTTCGACGTCGGAAACCGGGACCATCGTCGCCGGGCGGACATTGCGGCCGCGATGAGCCAGGTCGCGCAGTCGTACGACATAGCGCTCGCCCCGCTCGGCCTTCTTGAGGGCCATGACGGAGACGTCGGCGTCACCCGGGTCGAGCACGACCGCCTCGTCCCCCAGGTGCCCGGGCGAGCCGTCGACCGCGAAGCCGAGAAGCGGTTGATTCAGCCGCTCCGCCCGGCGCGCGATCCCGGCGTGATCGGCGGCCCCGCGATAGCCGGCGATCGCGAGCAGGCTCCTCTGCGTTCCGTGGTCCTGGGTACGCTGGTGCGGGTACTTGCGAAGGCTCGAAGGCGAGCGCACCAGGCTCTGTCGCAAGACATCGTCGGCCGGCTTGTCCCAGCCGTACAGGCAGTCGTTGAGGACCGCGGCGCCGAACTCGCCCCCCTCGTCGGTAATCCCGGCCCACTGCTGGGCCGGGACCTCGTAGCGGTCGGCGCTGTTGTTGTCGCGCTCGATCGAGCCGAGGCCGAGATCGTAGACGGCGCGGGGGTTCGACGCGGCGAGATGGAAGCGCGCCTTGAGCAGGCGTCCGCGGGTGCCCCAGTCGAGATCATTGGAGATCTCGACCCGGTCGCCCGCGGCGCCGGCAGCCAGCCGCACGGTCTGGGTGAGTCGGGAGCCGCGCACCACGCGACGGATCTCGACCGCGGCACGGACGGGGCCGGCCTCGACGACACGGACGCTGGCACGGCTGCCGACGGCCTCCGGGACCAGGTCGAGAATCGTCTCCGGTCGGATCTCCCAGGCCGGCCACTTGTTCGAGCGATCGCGAAGCAACTCGAGCGTCAGGGGCGAGGCGAGCAGATCGCGTCCGAGCTCCTTGTCGAAGACGCTCGCGACGTTGCCGTCGGGGTCGATCGCGACCCGATAGCGATAGTTCTCGATCCGATCCGTCGACGCGGAGACACCGGTTGCGGGGATATCGGCCGCGGGGTCCGATCGTTCACACTCGAGGCGGAATACCGTGAACGAGAGGGGCCGGACCGAGGCCGGGAAGAGGATGCGTAGTCGGCTGTCGTCCAGGCGCTCTACCTGAGTCGGCACGACTTCACCGCGGCGGCTCACCGAGAGTGGCTCACCGCCCGGTGCGAGGTCGGAGGTGATGACCACCTCGACGATGTCCTCGCGCGCGAGTCCGGTCGGGTTGTAGATCACCAGGGGGAGCGAGTCGGGCGCGTCATCGGGCGGTCGGGTGTCGAGTCTCGCGGCAACGCCGGCGACGCCGTCGACCAGGACTCCGGAAAGGAGGTTGGCCGCGACCGCCTCGTCGTTCCAGGTGATCTCGTAGGCCTCGGGAATGCTCGTTCCGGTGAGGTCGTCGTGCATCTGGTGCCAGAGGAACCGCAGCCACCCCTGGCGCAGGCGCTCGCGCGGATAAGGCATGGCGCCCGTCCAGTCGGCGGCGACCGCTGCCCGCTCGGCCGCCGCGGCGAGGAGCTCGTTCTTGCGATTCCAGCGTTTGAGCGCCGCCTGCGACGTCCAGCAGCCGGTACCGTGGGTCGGGAGCAGGATCTCGGAGTCGTGGAGCGGAAGCCGCGCCCGCGCCTCGGGGTCGAGCTCGTCGAGGATCGCGTGCGACGGCGCGCAGCGGACCTCGATCGGTCCGTCGCCGTTCATCGCCGACTCGGCCTGGTCGAGCGTCTCACGGTCGGGCGAGCCACCCCGATCTCCGGTGCCGAAGTAGCGGACTCCGACCGCCGCGCCGCAGCGCTCGCCCATCGACCGCAAGCGCTCCAGCCAGCTCCGCGATCGCGAGAGATCCTCCTCGATGCCTTGGCCGTATCCGCCGGGACGAAGCACGGCCAGGAGCTCGGCGCCGTCGGGTCCGCGCCACCTGCCGATATCGAAGGGAATCTCGCCGGGCGCCTTCCACTTGATCAGCTTCGAGCTCGAGAAGCTCTCGAGACCGCAGTGGACGGCCACTGTCGGAAGCGCATGGCTGAAACCGAAGCAGTCCGGCAGGAAGACATCGCGGCTCCTCGTGCCGAGCCGGTGCTCGAAGTAGTCGTTGCCGTAGAGGATGTGGCGCAGCAGCGACTCGGGGGCGACGATGTTGACGTCGGGGGCATCCAGCATGCCTCCGGCCGGGATCCAGCGGCCGCGCTCGCACCAGTCGCGCAGCTCCTCGAAGGCCTCCGGGTAGTACTCCTCGGCCAGCATGTAGCGGAAGGCGCCCTCGAAATTGAGCACGTAGCCGGGGTGGGAACGGAACAGAGAGAAGTTCTCCTCCAGGGTCCGCGGCAGGAAGTCCCGGATGACGTCGCGGATCGTCCAGCGCCACTGGCTGTCGAGGTGCACGGTGGCTAGCAGAAGCAGGAGTGGCTTGTCCGCCGGCATCGCGGCTCGCATTACAGCACACTGGCCGAAAGGGACCGCTTCGTTGCCAGCCTGACCTCCTCACCGATCTCGTGCCGAGATGCCGTAGGTGCTTGAAGCTGCAAGGCTTGCGAGGGAAGAGACCGCTGGCGTACTGTCTGTACGACGAGGATCTCTGGCCGAGCGATACGAAGCAGATTCGAGCAGATACGGCATCGCAGTAGAGACTTGGTGAGAAGGTCAGGCTAGACTCCACTCGCCTCATGCGCCGCTCCGTCACGCTGCTCCTCCTGCTGGGGAGCCTCGCCCTCGTTCTGTTTCCGCTCGGCATCAACAAGCCGGGCATGCCGACGACGCTGAAGGCGGACGAGCCCGCCTACTTCATGATGGCGCTGAGCCTGGCTCGCGACTTCGACCTGCGCGTCGAGCCCCACGACATCCGGCGGCTGACCGACGAGTTCCCCTTCCTGCCGGTCAACAACATCATCCTGATGAGCGGGGACGGCTGGCAGACGGTCTATTTCGGCAAGCCCTACATCTATCCGTTGATCGGCGCTCCGGCGGCGGCGCTCTTTGGAGCCAACGGGTTGGTGGCGCTGAACATGGCGATGGTCGCCGCCATGATCCTGATGGGTTTCGTCTATCTGCGGCGCTTCAACGACGATCTGTTGGCGGCCGGCTTCGTGGTCGGCTTCTTCATTCTCAGCTCGGCCTTCGCCTACACCCAGTGGCTGCACCCGGAGATCTTCAACATGTTCTCCGGCTTCCTCTGTCTCTTCTTCGTCTTCCACCGCTTCGAGAACACGGAGGACGGGGCGACGGGTTGGCGCGCGCTGCTGGCGAAGTGCTCGCGAGAGCCGATGATGCCGATCTGGTCCGGCGCGGCGTTGACCCTCGGCTTCTACAACAAACCGATGATGTTGGCGCTGGCGTTACCGGCGGTCTGGGTCTTCTGGCGACGTGGCGGCCTGAAGAGGGCCGCGGTGTGGATCGCCTCCTTCACGGCCATGCTGGTGGCGATCTGCCTGCTGTCGTTCCTGCTGACCGGCGCCGCCTCCGCCTACCTGGGTGTGCATCGAACCGGTGTCGAGCTCGAGTCCCAGAACGAGATGCCGGAGCTCCCGGTAGACGTCGAGGTCGTCGTCGGCGGCAAGATCGGCCGATCGAGCAACTCGTTCGAGTGGCTGGCGAGACTTCCCGAGTGGAACTCCGCTCTTCTGCGTGAGAACGCGTACTACTTCCTCGTCGGCCGCCATGCCGGGCTCGTCCCCTACATGCCGTTCTCGCTGATCGCCCTGGTGCTGTTCGTCCTGTACGAGCGCCGCTCGCTGGCACGGTGGCTGCTGCTCGCCGGACTGACGGCGATGGCCTTCTACTTCCTCATCTTCATCTGGTTCAACTGGCACGGCGGTGGCGGTTTCATCGGCAACC
This sequence comes from Candidatus Multivoradales bacterium, assembly GCA_965223875.1. Classification (GTDB taxonomy): domain Bacteria; phylum Acidobacteriota; class Thermoanaerobaculia; order Multivoradales; family JAHEKO01; genus CBDCXS01. The sequence goes on from OZ245024.1 coordinate 4,375,383, forward strand.
GGTACTTCGTCATCGCCTATCCGGCTTTCCTCTTCCTCGTCACCCGACTTCGGCCCGCCTGGCTGACGTTCGTCGGATACGCCGCCGGGGCGCTCTTCCTCGGCGCGATCCTGGCGACCCCGTTCGGCAGTCCGGTTCGCAAGCCGACCCTGCAGGCACATGTGCGCGGGCCGGCCTTCCGTCTGTTGCCGATCGAGCTGTCGCTACGTTCGCGGATCCCGGGATACTGGGGCGACGAGCAGAGTGGGACCTGGTTCTGGGGACGCAAGGACGTCTTCGACCCGCACGGCACCGAGTTCATGGTCCACGGGGCGACCACCGTCGAGGTCTGGATGATGGTCACCGAGCCGCTCCAGGACGCCGTCTTCCAGGTCAGGAACACGGCACCCTCGAATCGCGTCAAGCTCTCTCTCGGCGGGGACAGCGAGGTGCTCCACTTCGGTGCCGAGGGCTGGCAGCGCGTGGTGCTCCGGCCGCGTCGGCCCTACTCGATGCGTCGTGAGAGGAAGGGCTTCGACAACTACACCTACCGCCTGCTGATCACCACCTCGACCTCGCAGATCACCGAGCTGCGGTTCGTCGACGAGCAGGGCAATCCGAGGCCGCCGCAGTACTTCCCGCTCGGCGTCAGGGTGGCCTATCTGGGCTCCTCGGAGGAGCTCGAGAAGGACATGTATCGGGCCGAGTGGGTCGTCAGCGAGCCGCCGGCAACGGTCGTCGCGGGGGAGGAGCTCGAGCTGCCGCTCGAGGTGCGCAACGGCAGCGACTCCATCTGGCCCGCGAAGGGCGCGGCACGGGTTCGCGTCTCGTACCACTGGCGCGACGAGGCCGGGCAGGAGGTCGTCAGAGAGGGGCTGCGAACGTCCCTTCCGCGCCACCTGGGTCCGGCCCAGGCGGTCTCGCTGGCGGCGAGGATCCGGGCGCCCGACGAGCCCGGCCGATACCTGCTCGAGCTCGACATGATCCGCGAACGCGTCGCCTGGTTTTCGCGCCACCGTCCGGAGAGCGTGCTGCGGTTGCCAGTCGAGGTGGTGGCCCCGGAGCCGGTGCCTTCTGTAGCGGAGCCGGAGTCCTAGAGAGCCGTCCCGGTCGGCTCGACCCGGGGGGCGCGTCAGCAGCCCCCTCGTCTTGTCATCTCGACCGGAGGTGAGCTTGAGCGAGCCGTAGTGGAGAGATCCCGCGACGAGGTGGGATCTCCACTGCGCTCCCCTACGCTCGCTCCGGTCGAGGTGACAAGACGGAGATGGCTGCTGACGCGTACCCCCGGCCACATGGGCGCCTCAGTCGAGGTAGCCGAGGGCCTCGAGCTGCTTGCGGGTCTCCTCGTCCATCTCACCCTGCTCGCCGGCCGACTGCGCGCCGACGTCGAACGGCTCGGCGTTCATCCACTCCACCAGGGCCTTCTGGAGGCGCCGGGAGTCGTTGGGGAGCTCCCTCGCCAGGTTGGTGGTCTCGCCGGGGTCCTCGTCGAGGTCGTAGAGGATCCACTGGTCGCCCTCGGGGCTGCCGAACCAGCGCCGAAGGTGCCGGCCCCTGACCAGGATCAGCTTGTAGCGCTCGTCCTGGACCACCTTCTGCCAGTTGTCGTTCAGTGCGTAGCCCGCTTCGGAGAAGGCCAGACGGGGGGGCACGAGCTCGTCCTCGGTACCGCCGCCGATCAGGCGGTCGGCGAAGCTGGTGCCCTGCTGCCAGGTGCCCTCTGGTAGATCGGCACCGGCGAATTCGAGCAGTGTCGGCGCCAGGTCGATCAACTGGACCGGCTCGGTATCGACGCCGGGCTCGATGACCCCGGGGTAGTGGAGGATGAGAGGCACGCGCAGGCAGGTCTGGAAGCTGAACTTGCCGTGGTCGAAGTAGTAGTAGTGCTCGCCGAGGGACTCGCCATGGTCGGCGGTCACCGCGATGAGCGTGGTCTCGAGGTGGCCGGAGGCGCGGAGGCTGTCGAGCAGGCGGCCGATCTCGGCGTCGGCGTAACGGATCTCGGCGTCGTAGCGGGCCTCGTAGAAGGCCAGGTCCTCACGGCCGTCGAGGACCTTCTCGTAGCCGATCGCCGCCATCTGCCGCGTCTTCTTCGTGTAGTCGACGTCGATCTGCACCGTCGGATCGAAGTGCTCGTCGTCCTGGAAGAGGTCGGAGTACTCCGGCGGTGGCGTGTAGGGGAAGTGGGGATCGAGGTAGTGCACCCAGAGGAAGAAAGGCTCTTCGGGATCGAGTCGCGACGCGGCCCGGAGCGCCTCGTCGGTGACGATCGAGGCCCGGTTCGGATCTCCTTCGACGCCGTCGACCTTCCAGGTCTGGACGTAGTGATCGAACCCCTGGTCGAAGTTGAAGTCGGTACCCAGTGCGCCGTTCGAGACCACGGCCGCAGTGGCGAACCCTCGAGTCTTCAGCTGCTCCGCGAGCATCGCGAACTCGTCGGGGACCGGAATCCCGACCTGGCGGACGATGCCGTTGTCCTTCGGGTAGGTGGAGGAGAAGATCGAGGCGAACGAGGGCCCCGTCTTCGGCCACTGGACAGCGGGCCTGTCGAAGCGGACGCCTTCAGCCGCGAGCTGGTCGAGGACCGGTGACGTCAGCCGAGGGTAGCCGTACGACGAGAGGTGATCGGCCCGCAGCGTGTCGATGGTGATGAGCAGGAGGTGGCTCCGCTCGGGCATCGGCGGATCGTCGGCGGCACAGCCCGGCAACAGCGAAGCGAATCCCAAAAGCGCCACCGAGCGCAGGGTGGATAGCCGCCTCGTCGGCGTCGATGGTGACGGTGATCTCATTCCGGCCCCTCGGAACGGGCAGACGTTACTCCAAGCGGGCGCCATGCGCCAGCGCCCGCCGTCCACACGCGGTGAGCGGAGGTGACGGATTTGTACCTGTCCCCCTTTCGCTCTGGTATGATCTCGGCCGCTGCTTGGGGGATCTGCCCCCGCTTTCCGAGTACCGATCCAGACAGACAGACTGAGATGCGAAGGCGGTCGAGGAGGGACTCGATCCGCTGCCGCTACGCCAAGAGGTAACGATGACTGACCACCTTGTAGCTCCCCATGGGGGCCGTCTGGTCGACCTGATGGTCGACGAGGCAACCGCCGCCGAACTCAAGACCGCGTCGAGGGACTTCGCTTCGTGGGATCTGACACCCCGCCAGATGTGCGACCTCGAGTTGCTCCTCACCGGCGGGTTCTCGCCGCTGACCGGCTTCATGAACCGCGACGACTACGAGTCGGTGTGCTCGGACATGCGGCTGGCCGACGGCACGCTCTGGCCGATTCCGATCACGCTGAACGTCTCGGGCGAGGTCGCCGAGGGCCTCTCGAGCGGCGATCGTCTGGCCCTGCGCGACCCTGAAGGGGTGATGCTCGCGGTGCTCACGGTCGGTGATGTCTGGGAGATCGATCGCAACGTCGAGGCCGAGTCGGTCTACGGGACCCTCGATCGGGCGCACCCCGGGGTCGCTCACCTCATGGACCGCTCGACGGAGTTCGCCGTCGGCGGCACGCTCCAAGGTGTGCAGCTTCCCGAGCACTACGACTACCGGCTGCTGCGCCAGACACCCGCCGAGGTCCGTCACGATTTCCACGCTCGCGGCTGGCGACGCATCGTCGCGTTCCAGACCCGGAACCCGATGCACCGCGCCCATTACGAGATGACCCTGCGGGCCAGCCACGACAACGACGTCACCATCCTGATCCACCCGGTGGTCGGCCTGACCAAGCCCGGAGACCTCGATCACTACACGCGCGTGCGCTGCTACGAGGCGATGCGCGAGCACTACCCGCCGAACTCGGCGATGCTCGCCCTGCTGCCGCTCGCCATGCGCATGGCGGGCCCGCGCGAGGCGGTCTGGCACGCCATCATCCGCAAGAACTTCGGCTGCTCGCACTTCATCGTCGGCAGGGACCATGCCGGTCCGGGAGTCGACTCGAACGGCGAGCCGTTCTACGGCCCCTACGAAGCCCAGGAGCTCTTCAAGCAGCACGAGGAGGAGCTCGGAGTCGAGATGGTTCCCTTCCAGATGATGGTCTACGTCGAGGACAGCGATCGTTACATGACCATCGAGGACGTCCCGGAGGGCGCCCGCCAGCTGACCCTCTCGGGTACGCAGCTGCGGCGCCGCCTCGCCGATGGTCGCGAGATCCCCGACTGGTTCACCTTCCCGGAGGTGGTCGAGGAGCTCAGGAAGACCCATCCGCCCCGTGCGAATCGGGGCTTCACGATCTTCTTCACCGGTCTGTCCGGCTCCGGCAAGTCGACCATCGCCAGGGCCCTGCTGGTCAAGTTCCTCGAGATGGGTGGACGCCCGGTGACGCTTCTCGATGGTGACATCGTGCGCAAGAACCTCTCTTCGGAGCTCGGCTTCTCGAAGGAACATCGCGACATCAACGTCGCCCGCATCGGTTTTGTCGCCTCCGAGATCACCAAGAACGGCGGCATCGCCGTCTGCGCCCCGATCGCTCCGTACGACTCGGTGCGCAAGCAGGTGCGCGAGATGATCGAGCCGCTCGGCGGCTTCATCCTGGTGCATCTCGACACCTCACTTGAGGTCTGCGAGGGGCGTGACCGCAAGGGGCTCTACGCCAAGGCGCGCGAGGGCATTATCAAGGAGTTCACCGGTATCTCGGATCCGTACGAGGCGCCGGCCGATGCCGAGGTCGCGCTCGACACCGGAGCCCTGACGCCGGAGGAGTCGGCGCAGGAGATCATTCTCCATCTCGAGACGGAGGGCTACATCGGACCCGCGATCTAGCGGCGTCGATCGGAGTCGAATCCACCGAAGCTCTCGAGGGCGTCCCGACCGGGGCGCCCTCTTTTTTTGGTGCGCCAGGCATGGCGCGCAGCGCCATGATCTGGCGCTGGATAACCGGCGAGCGAAAGCGGACCGGGAAGTGACTTTGGGGGTGCGAGTCCCCTGGAGGCCTTGATGGCGGGAACTCCTAGCCGAACAGCAACCGCTTCGTCGCGAGGCGCGGTGGGAAGGCAGCTGGAGGCAAAGCCCCGGCCCGAGTCACACGAACCGCATAAGAGGCGTCCGTGGGGTGGGCGAGGGGGCCAAGAAACCCGAAGCCCGATGCCATCCGGACCGTTCGGGCGTAGATGCGGCGGGTGTATGGGGCGAAGGTCACGCGTCTTACCCTGGGAGGTCTGCTCGTCTGCCGAGAGGCTAGCGGGGCCGCGCGGTGTCGCGAGGGGTGGGCAGAAGTCAGCCGAGGCCATAGTAGTCGCCGCACAGGGCGACGAAGGGCCGAACACGAGGGAGTCGAGCTCGTGACGTTGCGTTCGACGGACGCAGGAGGCGCAGGAACGAGGGCTGAGAGGCCCGAGCGCTCCCGTGAGGTAGGCGGCGGAACCGCCGAGGTAGCGGGAAGTGAGCGTCAAACGTCTGCGGCACGCAACGTCGGGACGAGCGAGGGGACTCCGGGACTCTTAGAGGAGGTGCTGTGCCGTGAGAACGTGATGGCAGCGTATCGCCGCGTGGTGTCGAACGGTGGGGCAGCGGGTGTCGACGGGATGCGTGTCGAGGATCTGATGCCGTACTGCCGCGAGCACTGGGCGGCGATCCGGGAGGAGCTGTACAGGGGGACGTATCGACCCCAGCCTGTGCGACGGGTATCGATCCCGAAGCCGGGCGGGGGTGAACGTCTCCTGGGTATCCCCACGGTGCTGGACCGGATGATCCAGCAGGCCCTCCACCAGGTCTTACAGCCGATCTTCGATCCAACGTTTGCGGACGAGAGCTATGGCTTCCGCCCAGGGCGCAGTGCCCTGGACGCGGTCGAGCGGGCTCGCTCGCACCTGCGTGCGGGTCACCGGTGGGTGGTGGACCTGGACATCGCTTCGTTCTTCGACCGGGTGAACCACGACGTGCTGATGGCTCGTGTGGCTCGTCGGATCAAGGACAAGCGGGCCCTACGGCTCATCCGGCGCTACCTCGAGGCCGGTGTGCTGGAAGGTGGGGTGGTGTCGCCTCGCCGCGAAGGGACGCCGCAAGGCGGCCCGCTCTCGCCGCTTTTGAGCAATATCCTGCTCGATGAGCTGGACCGAGAGCTTCGGCGCCGAGGGCATCGGTTTGTCCGCTACGCGGACGACTGCAATGTGTATGTGCGGTCGAAGGCAGCGGGTGAGCGGGTGATGGCATCACTGGAGCGCTTCCTTGCGAAGCGTTTGCGTCTTCGGGTGAACCGGGCCAAGAGCGCGGTGGATCGGCCCTGGAAGCGGACGTTTCTGGGCTACACCGTGACCATGGAGTACAGGGCGCGCTTGCAGGTGTCGCCGGAGTCGGTGAGACGGCTCAAGGCGAAGCTCAGGCCGCTGCTGCGCCGCGGTCGAGGTGCAAGCCTCGCTCGCACCTGTGGGGAGCTGGCTCCGATTCTGCGGGGCTGGACGGCTTACTACCGGAACGTCGAGACGAAGAGGAGCTTCGAGGTGCTGGACGAATGGATCCGCCGCAAGCTGCGCGTCATCTACTGGCGCCAGTGGAAGCGACCCAAGACCCGGTACCGAGAGCTCAGGCGCCGCGGGATCGATCCCGCGCGCGCTCGTGTCTCGGCGGGCAACGGTCGTGGACCGTGGTGGAATGCTGGCGCTCGCCACATGAACCACGCGGTACCGACCCAGACCCTCCGCCGGATCGGACTCGTGAGCGTCCTCGACGAGCATCGGAGACTCCAGGGCCTCTCGTGAACCGCCGTGTACGGAACCGTATGCACGGTGGTGTGGGAGCCGGGGCCGGGTGACCGCCCTCCGGCTACCCGATGAGACCGATACCGAGACGGCGCGACACGGCGGCCACTTCGTGCGTGGTAACTTGCATCGTCATGGATCGCTTCTTGCACCCCAGAGGACTCCGAATGCCCAGGGTCGACAGACATGCGAAGGCCTTTCTCGTGCCGCTGGCGCTGCTCTGCGGTTTCGCGTCCACGGCCCGAGCGCAGACCGAGGTGACGACCTTCACTCCTTCTCGGATCCAGTGGAAGGAGCTGGTGTACAAGGCCTCGAAGATGGGTGTGAAGGTGGAATCCGAGGTCGAGATCCAGCTGGTTCCAGCGGCCGAAGCGGCCGCGGATCTGATCGATGCCGAAGGCGGTGATCCCGTCGTGCCCGAGGGAGACCAGGTCGCGCGGATCGTCATCGGCAACCGCGTCAAGGGGACGGAGAGCGTCAGTACGCTCCTGCTGGACCCCGCGACCGGCGCGGCCTACCAGCGATCCCAGGTCTTCGAGGGGAAGAAGGGCAAGGACACCTTCTTCCGAACCTATCGATACCTCGCTGACGGCGTCTTCGTCGAGCGCCGGTTTCCCAAGGGAAACGCTTCGGCTCCGCCGGCCGAGTGGCCGGTGAACAACACCCGGACGATCCCGTTCGCCGACGGGACCTCGGGCACGGGCGTCACCGAGGCGATGGCGCTCTTCTACATCCTCTCCGCGGCCGACTTCGGAGCTGTCGGCGATCGCCTGCGCTTCATCAATTTCGATCGCGACGGGATGTCCGAGGTGGTGATGACGGTCGAGGAGATGGTTCCCTGGAACGTCGACTACGTGGAGGTCTCGTCGGCGGGAGAGCGCCGCGTCAAGGAGCGGCATCAGGTCGCCCGGCTGACCATCTCGGGGAAATCGGTGGGCGGCGGAGCAGGGGCCTTCGAGTTTCTCGGCCTGCGCGGCGAGATCGAGATCTTCGCCGACCCGCAGCTGCGTATCCCGGTAGCGGTGCGCGGCAAGGTCCCGGTCGCGGGGAAGACGACGGTCCAGGTCGACCGGGTGGTCGTCGACTAGGTACTGGCCGGCTACGCCGGCTCCGTCGCGGGGTCAGGGGGCCGGTTCGACGACGGTGAGGATCTCGCCGGCCGTCACGCTACGGATCGGGTGCTGGGTGACGTCCAGAGAGAGCAGGTAGTCGCCGGCAGCGTCCGGCCATTCGAACGCCAGCTCGAGGGTCGTCTCCCGACCCGGACCGACGACCTCTTCGATCGGCCGCTGTAGGCGCGAGATCTCTTCGTCGCCGAGGCTCAGGCGACAGACGACGGTGATCGGTAGCACGTCGTCCGGCGACCAGAAGACGCCACTGGTGTTGCGGATGGTGAGGCGCGCCAGGCCGGGCGCCCCGGCCTGTCCCTCTTCGGGGAGCTCCACGGCCACCACCTCGGGCGGAAAGGCGGTCAGAAGATCGGTACCCTCGCCGAGGTAGTAGAGCTCGGCTCGTTCGGGCTCCTCCTCCGCCTCCAGTCGCAGCTCGAGCATGCGCAGGTCGTAGTCGGCGCGGCTGGACCAGCCGAGCGGATGCTGCCGCCAGGTCCTACCGGTCTCGATGGATACGATCCCGGGCCGATCCGGATCGACCGCGGCCCTCTGCCATCCCCGGACCCCGCCGGAGCGCCAGGAGAGACTGTCGGCGAGATGCGCCGGACGGACGAGGAAGTACGTTCGCGGCGGCACCAGGCTGCGAGCGAGCATCACCTCTGAATGAGGTCGATCGGAGTGGAGGACGAAGCGGCGACGCTCGACGTCCGCCCAGTGATCGGTGAAGCGCAGGTAGTCTCCCGACCAGAACCGGTACCTCTGTCCCTGGATCTCCCGCGCCGTCGTCTCGTAGGGGAGGCGCCGGAAGGCTCCGAGGGAGGTGTGGCTCTGGCTGGTGCCGTCGAGGTCGGCGGCCAGCCGGACCGACCCGACGGCGGATACACCGAAGAGCGATCCCACCGCCAGGACCGCCAGCAGCAGGCGCACCGGTGGCAGCGTCGAGAGCCCGAGCAGCAGTGCCGGGTAGGCGACTAGGAAGTAGCGGTTGCCGACGAAAGTCGAGCCGCCGAAGTAGTTGTGGGGCGTGTAGAGGAGATAGAAGGCGGCCATGGCCAGCGTCGTCGCGAGCATGGTCAGGCCGAGCCGGGTCGGACGCCTCAGGAGGAGAGCCACGAGGACCAGCGCCAGCGGGAAGTAGACCAGGAGACCGGTATGGCGCCCGACGAGAAAGTAGAGCGCCGAGTACCTCTGTGCCGGCGAGAGGTCGAGGTGCGGTCTGTGCGTCGCCGGTCTCTCCTCGAAGCGCTTCAACGCCTCGGCCGCGTTGGCTCCCACGGGGTAGCCGATCCTGTTGTTGAAGCTGGCGCGCTCCGCCGTGTAAGGGCTGATCGTGCCGAGTCCGATCTGGCTGACCGTGAGGACGACAGCCAGACCGACAGCGGCGCCGCCGAGGACGGCCAGCGCCCGCTTGCGGCCCGCTACGAGGAGGCAGGCCGCGACCGCCCCGACGAGCAGCAAGGCGTTGCTGGTCCGCATGGCGGTGAGGGTGGCCAGCAGGGCCCCGCCGAGCCACGGCGCGGCCCGGTGGTCGAGTCGGTCCTCCGTCGCTCCATCGGCTCTCTCGCGTAGGCCGCCGCAAGCCAGTACCAGGGCGCCCATGGCCAGTCCGAGCTGGAGCGACTCGCTCATTCTCCAGGCCAGATAAGGGACCAGGGCGGCGAAGGCGGAAAAGGTCACGAGCGTCAGCCAGCGGTGTCCGCCCGTGCCCAGGCGCCCGAGGAAGAGGGCGACCATCAGCAGACCGAAGGCGAGCGCGAGCGCATTGACGAGCAGCATTCCCGTCTCGCCCAGCAGCTTGTAGGGCAGGGCCGCGAGCAGGGGGTAGAGGAGCGGCTTCGAGTAGGTGATGCCCGCGCCGGTACGCTGCAGGATGACCGTGACCCCCTTGGGGGCCGTACCCGGCGGCGGCACGCGTCCGGCGCGCCCCTCGGCCTCCTGAGCCCTGGCACCACGCTCGAGGGCCCAGTCGCGGTCGGGCTCCGCGAAGACCAGATCGCCGTCCCGGGCGAGACTCGCGGTCATCGCGATATAGGTGCCCTCATCCCCCCACAGATGGTCCTGGGAGGGACGCCGGGCGGCGAGATAGGCGAAGGTCGACGCCGCCAGCAGCGCGGCCAGCAGCGCGATCGCGACCAGAGCCCTGTCCGGGGTCGGGCGGTCGCTCTCCCCCTGCGACCTCGGCGTTGGCATTCGCGGAGTGTAGCGAAAAAGCGCTGTGTCCGAGTGCTGACGCCGCCCGCGCCTCTCTGTTATCCTGACTCCTGTCGATGGCTGTCGATCCGGATCTTCTCGAGATACTCGTCTGTCCCCGCAGCAAGGCGGAGCTGGAGGTGGTCAGCCTCCCGGAGGGCTTGCGCGGAGAGTTGGTCGAGAAGTACCGCGAGCACTTCCGCGACGAGGACCCGGTGGTGGAGGAGGGGCTCTACTGCGCCGAGTCGCAGCTCGTCTACCCGGTGGTCTCGGACATCCCCATCATGTTGATCGACGAGGCGCTGCCGGCTTCGAGCATCGGCCGCTGACGCGGGCGCGCCGACCCTGGAGGTCATGTCGGCCCCCGAAACAGAGTCCCCGATCCTGGCCGCCAAAGGTTCGGACGGGTTTCTCGCCTTTCTCGCCGATGTGCGGCCGCAGGTCGAGGCGGAGCTCGACCGTCTGCTGCCGCGCAAGGACGAGGATCCGGCGCGGATGCACGAGGCGGTGCGCTACTCGATCTTCGGCGGCGGCAAGAGGGTCCGTCCGGCGCTGGTGGTGCTCGCCGGTGAGACGCTCGGGGCCGAGCGTGGCGAGTTGCTGGCGGGTGCGGCGGCGCTCGAGATGCTGCACACCTTCAGCCTCGTTCACGACGATCTGCCGGCGCTCGACGACGACGATCTGCGACGTGGGCGGGCCACCGTGCATCGGGCCTACGACGAAGCGGTGGCGGTTCTGGTCGGCGACGCCCTGCTGAACCTGGGTCTGGCGACCCTGGCCGATCATCCGGTGGGCGCTCCGGCCGAGGTGCGGCTCCAGGCCGTCTCGCTGGTGGCGGAAGCGGTCGGCACCGCGGGGATGATCGGCGGCCAGGTCGCCGATCTCGAGGCTGAGAAGAGCTGGCCCGACGATGCGGTCGAGGCGCTCGAGTCGATCCACCGGCGCAAGACCGGAGCTCTGCTCACCGCGTCGATCCGTCTCGGCGGCCTCTATGCCGGGGCCGACGCCCGGCAGGACGCCCTGCTCCGCCGCCTGGGCGAGCGGATCGGCCTGCTCTTCCAGATCGGAGACGACATTCTCGACGTCGAGCGCTCGACCGAGCAGCTCGGCAAGACGGCGGGAAAAGACGCCGAAGCCGACAAGCTGACCTATCCTGGACTCTACGGCCTGGACGAGAGCAAGGAGCGCCTCGGTCGGGTCCGGGACGAGGCGCTGGGGCTCGCCGCGGAGCTGCCGGGCGACGGAGGGCTCTTCACTTCGCTCGTCCATTACCTGGCTTCGCGTGATCACTAGGACCGACCGCGACCGGAGAGATCGGTGGGACAGGAACGACTCGATCGGCTGCTGGTGGATCGCGGGCTCTACCCGAGCCGGGAGAAGGCGCGTCGTGCGGTGATGGCCGGTGTCGTCGAGGTCGCCGGACACCGGGTCGACAAGCCGGGAACGGCGGTGCGTCGAGACGCCGAGCTGAGCGTCCGCGAGGATGCCGAGCCCTTCGTCTCGCGCGCCGGTCGCAAGCTGGCCGCGGCGCTCGATCACTTCGGGCTCGATCCGACGGGTTGGGTCTGCCTCGACGTCGGCGCTTCGACGGGAGGCTTCACCGATTGCCTGCTGCAGCGTGGGGCGCGACGCGTCTACGCGGTGGACGTCGGCTACGGGCAGCTCGATCACGCGCTGCGAAACGACGACCGCGTCGTGGTCATGGAGCGCGTCAACGCGAGGTACCTTGAGGTGGACGCGCTCCCCGAGCCCTGCGACCTGGTGACGGTCGACGTCTCTTTCATCTCGCTGACCAAGGTGGTTCCGGCGCTGCGCCACCATCTGGCGCCCGAGGGACGGCTCCTGACTCTCGTCAAGCCGCAGTTCGAGGCAGGTCGCGGCCTGGTCGGGAAGGGCGGGATCGTGCGCGACGAGGCGGTGCGACGTCGGGTGGTGGACGATACCGTCGAGGCTGTCGGGGCTCTGGGCTTCACCCCGGTCGGCGTGGTCGACTCGCCGGTCCGCGGCGCACGGGGAAACCGGGAAGCACTTGCCCTGTTCAGGGTGATATCGGGCGGAGGAGTCGGGGAATGAACGACCGGAAGATCCAGCGAGTGGCCGTGGTCGCGAAGCGGAGCAGCGGCGAGGCCATCGAGACCGCGCACCAGCTCGCCGAGTGGCTCGGCCGACAGGGCCGGGAAGCGGTACTCGACGAGGCCACGGCGAAGTTGGGTGCCGTCGACAACGGGGTCTCCTTCGATCAGCTCGACTCGTGCGACCTCGTGGTCGTCCTGGGCGGCGACGGAACGCTGCTGTCGGTGGCCCGCGCGCTCGTCACCCAGGTCCCCATCCTGGGCGTCAACATGGGGCGGCTCGGCTTCCTCACCGAGATCGCCCGGACCGAGCTCTACCCCGTGCTCGAGGAGGTGTTCGCCGGCGAGTACGATCTCGAGGAGCGCGCCATGCTCGACGTCGAGCTGCGCCGGGGTGAGGCGGTGGTCGAGCGCTACCGTGTTCTCAACGACGCGGTGATCGGCAAGAGCGCCCTCGCCCGGATCATCGAGCTGACGCTCGAGGTCCACGGCGATCATGTGGCCCGCTACCGCGGCGACGGACTGATCATCGCCACGCCGACGGGCTCGACCGCCTACAACCTCTCGGCCGGTGGGCCGATCATCGAGCCCGGTCTGCCGCTTCTGGTGATCACGCCGATCTGTCCCCATACCCTGTCGCAGCGTCCCATCGTCGTGCCGTTGGCGGGTCGGATCGAGATCCGGCTGGAGACCCCTCGTGAAGAGGTCTTCCTGACCCTCGACGGGCAGGAAGGTGCCGGCCTCGAGTACGGCGACGTGGTGAGACTGCAACCGAGTCGCATCGGCGTTCGCCTGGTCAGGACGTCGGGCCGTACCTTCTACGACAGTCTGCGCGGCAAGCTGCACTGGGGGGAGTAGTAGTGCGGCCTTTCTGGCGTCGCGCCCTGCGCTGGCTGCTCTGGACGGGGGCTGTGGGTGCCGTGGCCGTCCTGGTCGCCGCGCTGGCGCTCGAGACCGACTGGGTGCGAGAGCGTACGCGCCTCGAGGTCGAGCGAATCGCCGGTGAAGCGCTCGGGCGCGAGGTCTCGATCGAGTCGATGGACGTCTCCCTGCTCGCCCGGTCGGCCTCCGCTGAGTCGGTGGTGGTCGGCGGCCCGGAAGGCCTGGCGGAGCCGCTGGCGAGAGTGGAGGCCCTGTCGGTTCAGGTCGGGCCGGGCCTGGTGCGAGCTCTGCTCTCCGACGAGCCCGTGGTGCTGGCGGAGGTCGTCGTCACCGCGCCCCGGATCGACCTGGTATTCGACGAGAACGGCCGTAGCAACCTGCCGGACTTCGATCGAGGGGGTGGCGGCGGCAACGCCGCCGTCCAGATCGACGTCCTGCATGTCGAGCGTGGTCTCCTGCGGGTCGAGGAACAGGCGATGCCCTTGAATCTCACGGCCAGCGAGGTGGAGGCGGTGCTGCGTCAGCTCGGGGCCGATGTGTTCGTCGCCGAGGCGAGCAGCCGAGATCTCGAGCTTCGCTTGCCCGAGGCGACGGAGCCGGGAACGCCACCTCTCGAGGGCAGCCTCGAATCGCGCATTCGCATTGCCGACGGTGTCGTCAAAGTCGAGCGGGCGGAGCTGATCGGCCGGAACCTGACCCTCGCGGCGACGGGGACGCTCGGTGCTGATGGTATCGACCTGACCATCGAGGGCTCGCTCGATTCAGGGCTGGTCGAGCAGATGGGCTGGGCCGAAGAGCTCTCCGGACGCCTCGACGCGGCACTGTCGTTCGTAGCCGGCGAGGAACGTTGGCGTCTGTCGGGCGAGTTCGGCTCTGACCGTCTCGGCTTCCAGGAGCTGGCGGTCGAGGGGGTTCGAGGCAGGCTCGCGATCGAGGCTGAGGGGCTCGAGATTCTGGTCGACTCCGGTGAGCTCGCCGGGGCGGCTGTCTCCGGATCGGCGACCATGCCGTTCGGTCTCGATGATCCGACGATGACGATCTCGGTCGAGGCGGCCGGTATCCATGTCGAAGAGCTCCTCGCTGCCATGGAGCCGCCGCCACTCGCCGGTCTCGCCGGGAGGGCTTCGGCCACGTTCGAGTACACCTTCCCGGTCGCGGATCCCGAGGGCGGGGTCGGGTCCGGTGCGGTCCGGATCCGACCTCCGGCGAAACCTCGGGTCGGCGACCTGCCACTCACCGGGAGCGCCGGTGTTTCGATCCGCGGTGGCCGCCTGCGATTCGACCGCGTCCGGCTGAGCGCGCCGGAGCAGGAGCTCGAGGCTTCGCTCACAATGGATCTGGCGTCGCTCGTGGGCGAGGTCGATCTGCTCGCGCGTACGGGGAACCCGGCGGCCCTGATCGATCTGGTTCCCGAGATGCGCTTCCGGGAGGAGGCCGAGATGTGGGAGCCGCTTCTCGGAGTTGGAGAGGTCTCGGGGCGGCTGGCGTTCTCGCCGGAGGCCTTCGCCGGCGACCTGACCCTTGCCTTCGAGGAGCTGTCGTTCGCCGCGGTGCCGCCGGTCTCCGCCGCGGGGATGGTTCGGCTGGACAATGGTGGCCTACAGCGGTTCGACGTGGTGCTGCGACGAGGCGAGGGAACGGTGAATGTCGCAGGCAGCCTCCCGTTCGAAGAGGCGGTGCCGGGAGTCCCCATGCCCGGGGTCACCGTGCCGGAGTTTGATCTCCGGATCGATCTCGACAAGTGGCCGCTGGGGGACGTCGCGGCTCTTCTGGACGTCGAGCTTCCGGTTCAGGGGCTGGTCGGAGGACGTCTCCATGTCGGCGGCTCTCCGGCGTTCCCCGAGGGCGAGGCCGACCTCCTGGTGGCGAACATGACGGCGGGTGAGCTGGTGATTCCCGGTGAAATGACCGGCCGCCTGGCGTTCGACCCGGAGATCGTCGGTATCCGTCCGGCTCGCTACGTCTCGGGCGAGAGTGAGCTCGAGGTGGTGGGCACGCTCGTCGTGGAATCGGGAGCGCTCGATCTGGAGGTCCACTCCAGTCCCTTCGATCTGGCGGGGCCGCTGATCTCCCAGGTGGTCGTCGGGGACCTGAGAGGTTTTGCGGCGGTCAGCGGCTCGATCGGCGGGACGCTGGAGAATCCGACGGCACACTTCAGTCTCAACGGGATGTCGCTCGAGGTAGGAGGTCGACCGCTCGGCGACGAAGGCCGCTCGGAGATCGGATTGACCCTGGCGGACGGCTCGATCGATGTGGACGGCTCGTTCCTCGGTCTCGTCGAACTTTCGGGCGCCGGTCGCTGGGACGAGAGAGGCCTCGCTCTGGACCTCGACGCTGAGAGTGCGAACCTCGCGGAGCTGACGAGCCTGGCGATGGAGGAGCCCCTGGAGGGCTTGAGCGGCGCCTTCTCGGGCGCGCTGGTCATCGCTTGGGGGGAGGAGAGCGAATCCGTGCTGCTCGAGCTCGATCGTCTCGAGCTCCAGTATCGCGACAGCCGGCTCACCAACGTCGAGCCGGTGCTGCTGAGCTGGGGTCCGGCCGGACTGTCTCTCGAGCTGCTCTACCTCGAGGAGGAGGGCACGGGCAGCGATCTGATTCTGGCTGGCGATATCGACGCGGTCACGGGTGAGCTCGACATGGCGGTGCAGTCCTCGATCGACGTGGGGTGGCTCGGTCTCTACTTTCCCGATCTCGATATCAGGGGCCGATTCGAGGTGCTGGCCGCGATCCGTGGCAAGGCGACCGCTCTGGCTATCGACGGCCAGGCGCGGATGGTCGATGGCCGAATGATCATCGAGGGGTTTCCCCACGCACTGGAGTCGATCGAGGGCCTCCTCTTCATCTATCCCGAGCAGGTCATCATCGACTCGAGCCGTGCTTCGTTCGCGCGCGGCGTGGTGACCGCCGATGGTCGGGTGATCATCGCCGGAGACGACCTCGGCTCGTACGAGCTCCGACTGCGCGGCGATGAGCTCGACATCCGTTATCCGGAAGACTGGCGGATCCGTGCGGGCGGGCAGCTGACGCTCGCCTCGACGGCCGAAGGCCAGATCCTGAGCGGTGCCGTCGAGGTCGAGCGAGCCTCGTACGTGAAGGACTTCGAGCTCGGCTTCGCGAACCTGCTTCGGGTCATGTTCCAGCGCACACCGGACCTGGTGGACGAGACCGAAGAGATTCTCCGCGACACGCGGCTCAACATCGCCGTGCAGGGTGAGGACGCGTTGCGGATCCAGACCAACATCGCGCAGGTAACGGGCGACCTCGACTTCACGCTGCGGGGGACTCTAGCCCAGCCGGTGATTCTCGGTGACATCCGTCTCGATCGGGGCGGCAACATCGAGTTTGCCGGGGCCGAGTACACGCTCGAGCGCGGCAACCTCACATTCTCGAACCCCTTCCGTAATGATCCGGCCGTCGACCTGGTCGCATCGACGTCGGTGCGGGAATTCGACGTGCGGTTGAACGTCTTCGGACCGGTGGCGGCGCTCGAGACCAGCTTCTCCTCGACGCCGCCGCTGCCGACTCTCGACATCGTCTCGCTGCTCACGACGCGCTCCACGGACACGCTGGGCTCGCTCGGCCGTGGGACCAGTCTCGAGACGGAGCAGGCGGCGGGTATGGCGGAGACCTTCCTGGCGTCCCAGGCCGCGAGCCTGGCCGGACAGCGCGTGGGGAGCCTCTTCGGTCTCGATCAGGTCCAGATCACCCCCCTGACGGGAGGCTCGTCGGAGCTCTCGACGGCGCGTGTCACGGTTGGGAAACGGATCTCGCGCGATGTCTACGTCACCTACTCCTACGATTCCTCGCAGAGCGACGAGGAGATCGTCGAGGTCGCCTGGCAGATGTCTCCGTCGATCGTAGTCATGCTCCGGGCGACCGACAAGGCCTCGTACACCCTCGACGTGCGCTGGACAAAGACATTCTGATGCGTGTGCGCGTGGCGATCGCCGCGACCCTGGCGCTGCTCTCCCCGGCGTTCCTCGGTGCGCAGCCGATCGACCCGTCGGGCTTCGGGCGCACCATCACCCGGGTCGAGCTCCGCACCGATCTCACCGGCCGCGACCTCGGAGCGACGCAGGAGTTCCTGTCGGTCGCCATCGGGGAGACGCTCACCGCGGAGGCGGTCCGCAACGTCCTGTTGAGTCTCCAGGGAACCGGTGTTGTCGCGGAGGCCGAGATCTTCACCAGGCTCGACGGCGACGGTGTGGCGGTAACTGTGGCCGCCTGGTCGCGGATCGTTGTCGAGTCGGTCACCTTCGAGGGCGATGTGAAGCTTCCCGTCGACGAGCTGACCGATCTGGCCTCCCTCAAGGTCCACGGACCGTTCATCGAATCGCGGGTGCTGCGCTCGGTCTACAGGATCCAGGACCATCACGAGGAGAACGGCTACCTGGAGCACTTCGTCCGGCCCTCTGTCGAGATCGACGAGCGAAGCAAGCGGGCTCGGGTGACCTTCGAGATCGACTCCGGATCGCGAGCTACCGTGGGCTCGATCGACTTCGAGGGCGAGCTGGCGACCGTCGACCCGAGCGCGCTTCAGTCGGCCATGGAGTCGAGGCAGGGTGGCCGGTACTGGCCGAGCCGGGTCGGTCGAGACCGGGACCACCTGCAGCGCTACCTGACCGATGCCGGGTACCGCATGGCGTCGGTCGGCAGGCCGATCGAGTCCTACGACTGGGACCAGCACCGGATGAACCTGAGCTTCCCCGTCGACATCGGTCCACGGGTCGAGGTGGAGGTGGCCGGCGCCGATCTCGACGCGCTGGTCGACCAGGGACTCCTCGGGTTCATGGGCGCCGGCGGCTACGATACGGCGCTGGTCGGGTTCTCGGTACAGCGTGTCCGCTCCTGGTACCAGTCGGAGGGCTACTACCAGGTCGATGTCCAGACCTCCGAGGAGCTCGCCGAGGACCTCATCCGACTCACCATGACGGTCGACCCCGGGCCACGCTATCGCCTGACCAGGACACGTCTGACCGGCAACGACACATTCGAGGAAGAGACGCTACGTCGTCTCATGGCGACCACCGAGCGCAGGGCGTTCACACCGGGAAGCGGGCGACTGGTGGACAGCGTCCTCGCCGAGGATCTCGCCCGGATGCGCTCGTACTATGTGCTCCAGGGGTTCGGCGAGGCGGCGGTCGGTCCCGGCGAGGTCGATCTCGGAGACGGCGAGATCGCCCTGACGGTGCCCATCATCGAGGGCCCGCGTCGCATGGTCGGTGAGGTGACCTGGGCCGGGGTGCAGACGCAGCGCGTACGGGATCTGGCGCGCGGGTTGGCGATCCAGCCGGCGGGGCCGTTTCACGAGACGCTGCTCGAACAGTCGCTCAACGAGCTGCGGGCGCGATATCGCGACGCCGGTTTCGACAGAGCGTTGGTCTCTGCCGAGCTCGGCTGGGACGACCGTCAGCAGACGGCGGACGTCGCCTTCCAGGTTCTGGAGGGGCGCCAGACGATCCTGCGCCGGCTGCTGATCCGTGGACAGCAGGTCACCAGCCCCTGGGTGCTGCGGCGGGCCATCGACCTCGAGCCCGGCGACCCGGTGAGTCAGTCGAAGCTGATGGCCATCCAGCGCCGGCTCTACGACCTGGGCGTCTTCACCTCGGTCGACGTCAGGCTGGCCCAGGGGAGACTGATCACCGGAGAGCGCGACGTGGTGATCAACCTGCAGGAGGGGGATCGGCATCGCATCTCGGCCGGCGGCGGCTACGACACCGAGGATGGCTTGCGTCTCCTTTTCGGCTACTCGCTGGCCAACCTCGCCGGCCGGGCGATGTCGCTCGACCTCGACACCGTGGTGTCGCAGCGCGAGGAGCTCTACCGCCTGCTGCTCCTGCAGCCTGCGACCGGCGGCATGTGGCGCTACCCGATGCGGTACACGCTGTTCGCCACCCGCGAGGAGGAGCCCAACATCTCCGACGCCATCACGGGCGACTTCGTCAGCGAGCAGATCGGTGTTCAGGCTTCCGCGGACGTGGGCTTCAAGGCCTTCAAGCTGCCGCTGCTCTACACCTACAAGCTGGTCGACAACAACGCCACGGTAAGCGACGAGCTCGAGGAGATCTTCCCGCGGGAGAAGGCCAAGGTCAGGATCTCGAGCGTCACGGCGGCGATAAGGGTCGATCGCCGCAACAGCCCGATCAACGCCAGCGAGGGACGCAACACGGTGATCCAGGCCGAGTACGCCTTCCCCTTCTTCAGCGCCGAGGAGGACTTCCTCAAGCTCTTCCTGCAGCAGACGAAGTACGTCGATCTCCACCAGCTGGGAATCATCGGCGCGAGCCTCCGACTCGGTGCCATCGAGTCCTTCCGCGACGACGTCGACGAGACGCCGGGTGGGGGCGGGAGCGGCTGCAGCTCGGACGCGGCGCCCGATTTCGGAGTGGCGCTGTCGGAGCGCTTCTTCGCCGGCGGTCGGACCACCCATCGGGCCTACGAGCTCGATTCGCTCGGTATCGTCGGCGAGACCCTCTTCTTCACCCGGGAGGAGGTCGACGGGACCTGCCAGCAAGGCGCCGCCTTCGCGACCGGGGGCAATGGCCTGGCGCTGTTCAACTTCGACTACCGCTACTCCTTCATGCCGGGCTTCTGGGCGACCGCGTTCTACGACACCGGCAACGTCTGGGCCGACTGGCGCGACATCGCCTTCGAGGACTTCAAGGACGGGGTCGGTGTCGGCGTGGGCTGGGACTCGCCGATCGGTCCCCTCCGGCTGGAGATCGGATGGAAGCTCGACCGGGAGGAGTTCGAGGACCCGTACGAGATATTCCTCAGCTTCGGAACGGCCTTTTAGGTTTCGTCAACGGCTGCACTGCCGGATCAAGAAACGACGGGTGAAGAGGATCGATCTTAGTTGGTCGAACTTAGATTTCGGCGGTTTCGCTTGACAGGGGAATAATCGCTTCGCTATCTTGTTAGCACTCGGTGAGAGAGAGTGCTAACAGGCGTCTCCCGGGCTGTCTGTCGTAGCAAAAACCCAACAACCAACTGGTTCCAGGAGGTACGGAGAAGTGTCTATTCGTCCGCTTCACGACCGTGTCGTCGTCCGCCGCATCGATGCGGAGGAGCAGGTTCGCGGCGGGATCATCATTCCCGATACCGCGAAAGAGAAGCCGCAGGAGGCCGAGATCGTCGCCGTCGGCCCCGGCAAGATCCAGGATGACGGTAGTCGCGCCCCGATGGATGTCGAGGTCGGCAACACCGTGCTCATCGGCAAGTACTCCGGCTCTGAGATCAAGGTCGGAGACGATGACCTCGTCATCCTTCGCGAGGACGAGATCCTCGCCGTCGTCGAGTAACCAACTCTGATCAGGAGAGAGACTGAATCATGGCTGCAAAGGAAATCACCTACGCCGAGGACGCGCGCTCCGCGATCCTCTCAGGTGTCACCCAGCTGGCGAACGCCGTCAAGGTGACCCTCGGCCCCAAGGGCCGCAACGTCGTGCTCGACAAGAAGTTCGGCTCGCCGACGATCACCAAGGACGGTGTCACGGTGGCCAAGGAGATCGAGCTCGAGGATCCGATCCAGAACATGGGTGCCCAGATGGTGCGCGAGGTCGCTTCGAAGACCTCCGACGTCGCCGGTGACGGCACCACCACCGCCACCGTGCTGGCCCAGGCCATCTTCAGGGTCGGCGCCAAGAACGTCACCGCAGGCGCCAACCCGATGGCCTTGAAGCGTGGCATCGACCTGGCCGTCGAGGCCGCCGTCGGCGCCATCAGCGACCTGTCCCGACCGGTGTCGGGTGACGAGATCGCCCACGTCGGCACCATCTCGGCCAACAACGACGCAGAGATCGGCGGCATCATCGCCGACGCGATGGAGAAGGTCGGCAAGGACGGCGTCATCACCGTCGAGGAGGCCAAGGGCCTCGAGACCACTCTCGAGGTGGTCGAGGGCATGCAGTTCGACCGTGGGTATCTGTCGCCCTACTTCGTCACCGATGCCGAGCGCATGGAGGCGGTGCTCGAGGACGTCATGATCCTCCTGCACGAGAAGAAGATCTCCTCGATGAAGGACCTGCTGCCGATTCTCGAGCAGGTGGCCAAGCAGGGCCGTCCCTTCCTCATCATCTCCGAGGACACCGAGGGCGAGGCTCTCGCCACCCTCGTGGTCAACAAGCTGCGCGGCACGCTGCACGTCGCCGCGGTCAAGGCTCCGGGCTTCGGCGATCGCCGCAAGGCGATGCTCGAGGACATCGCGATTCTGACCGGCGGCCGTGTCATCACCGAGGACCTCGGCATCAAGCTCGAGAACGTCCAGTGGGACGACCTCGGTCAGGCCAAGAAAGTCGTGATCACGAAGGACGAGACCACCGTTGTGACGGACTCGTCGGACGAGGCGCGTCGCGAGGCCATCAGTGGTCGCGTGCGCCAGATCCGCAACCAGATCGAGGAGTCGACCTCCGACTACGATCGCGAGAAGCTCCAGGAGCGTCTGGCGAAGCTGGTCGGCGGTGTGGCTGTCATCCGCGTCGGTGCGGCGACCGAGACCGAGATGAAGGAGAAGAAGGCTCGCGTCGAGGATGCCATGCACGCCACCAAGGCGGCCGTCGAGGACGGCATCGTACCGGGTGGCGGCGTCGCGCTGCTGCGCGCCATCGCCGCCGTCGAGGCCGTCGAGGCCGACGGTGACGAGGCCATCGGTGTGAACATCGTTCTTCGGGCGCTCGAGGAGCCGACCCGTCAGATCGCCAACAACGCCGGCAAGGAAGGTTCCCTGGTCGTGCGCGACGTGATGTCCGCCGAAGGTTCGACGGGCTACAACGCCGCCACCGACGTCATGGAGGATCTCCTGGCCGCCGGAATCATCGATCCGGCCAAGGTGACGAAGACCGCGCTCATCAACGCGTCGTCGATCGCCGGCCTGATGATCACCACCGAGGCCCTGGTCTCCGAGGTTCCGGAGGACACCCCCGCCATGCCTGCCATGCCTCCGGGCGGCGACATGGGTGGCATGGGCTTCTAGGCTGGCGACAGCAAAGAGCTCACAAGCTGCAAACTACGAGCCCCGGTGCCGCAAGGCGCCGGGGCTCTTCTTTACCCAGGGACACAATACGCATTTCGACTCCCTCGCGGTTCCGGGCACGGCAACCGCTGCGCGGCAAGTCGCTCGGGCGAGAGCGCAGGCGGATTCGCCTCGTCACCGCGGCCAAATGCGTATTGTGTCCCCATATTTCCCTCCGGCCGTTACGGGTGCGATGTGGGAAGCGACCAGAGCTCAAGGGGCCGGGTCGGCCGCTTCGGGGGGAAAGAGACGCAGCACCTCTCGCAGCATCCCGTTCTCGGCCTGATGACGAGCCCGGTTGGTGAACAGGACGAAGCTCATGCGATCGCCGTCCAGCCAGACGGCGACGGCGTTGAAGATCCCGTTGGACCCCGCGGGTCCCATGACCCCCTGCCCGCGGCGCTCGGAGTGCTGGAGCCGGGCCGACCTGTACGCTTCGCTACCAGCCTCCGACTCGAAATAGACACCGTTGCCGATGCCCTCGAAGAAACGGGCCAGGCTTCCGGCGGTCGACAGCAGGCCACCGGCGCCCTTCAGATTCCAGCTCGGTCCCTCGGCTCCCCACATACGATCGTCGATCGGGTTGCCCCAGTGCGTCCCGTCGATCAGGCAACCGTCGGCGAACTCTCGCGCCGGAGCGTCCTCGAAGGTGAAGCCCGTGGCCTCCATGCTCGCGGGCTCGAAGATGTAGAGGCGCAGTAGCTCTTCGAAGGATCGTCCCGAGGCGATCTCGTAGACCGCTGCCAGCAGCTGATAGCCGAGATTCGAATACTCGCTTTTGGATCCGGGCTCGTACTCGAGCTCGGTCCTGGCGGCCCGGGCGACCAACTCGGCGCGGGAGACGGGCTCGTAGTCGGACTCGACCCGGTAGGCGACCGGACGTCCGCGAGCGTCGATCAGGTCGGGCAGGCCCGAGGAATGGTCGATGAGCTGCTGGAGGCTCACCGTCCCCACGTCACTCTCGAGTTCCGGCAGGTAGCGCCGGACCGGATGCGAGAGATCGAGCACTCCGCGCTCGGCGAGAACGTACCCGAGGAGCCGGGTGAGCTCCTTGGTGATCGAGCCGATCATGAAATGGTGCTCCGCCGTCACCGGCTCCGCACCATCGCAGCTCGCCGAGCCGAAGCCCTTCTCGTAGAGCGTCGAGCTGTCGCGAGAGATGTAGATGATCCCGGAGGCCCCAGCGTCGGTCCAATTCTCCAGCAGGCGATCGAGACCGTGGACCGGATCCTGTGGAGCTTTGTCTGCGGCGAGCGCCGGTCCCGTCGAGGCGGCGGAGACCAGCAGGCCGAGGAGGATGATCGCGGTGTGAGGCTTCATGGCAGTCACTCTAACCCCAGAGGGTCCCTGACTCGCAGTGTCGTTGCGCCCGTACGACGCCCGAGAAACCGCCAGGACACCCTGCTTCCCGCAGACGTGACCGACGTGCCTGGCGACAGCGAACAGCTCACAAGCTGCAATCTACGAGCCCCGTTGCCGCAGGTGGGGGGGCATTTTCGCTCACTCGCGAGAAAGCGATCTCGAGGCGCTCGGCTATCTCGACTGACGGACCGCGATCATCGGTCCGGTCCCATCTCCGAAGCCAGCTCCCCGAGCTCGAGGACCCGACGCAACAGGCTGCGGTCCTCTGGCGTCAGAGGCGGATTCGAGGCTCCCTTCGTCGAGTGAAGGGGACTGCGCGGATAAGTGGTGTGGGAGTGGCGAGGCACAATCTCGTGACAGTTACCTATTCCCACGACAACCTGGACTACTGACAACTTAGGGATAGGTACCCTATTCCCGCAAGAGTCGGTGCGAATGAGGTAACTGTCACCGCATTGGAACCGCATTGGACCGCGCCGTCCACAACGGCGCGTCAGCCCTCGAACGGAATGGCGCTCGAGCACCACCTGGAGGTTGAGCGAGACCACGTCGCCGATCACCACCTCGCCGGAGAACTCCGGACCTGCCACGTCGAAGGAAACAACGGCCAGTGATCGGAACATGGGGACCTCCCGGGCGCTCAGGCTCAACCCCTGCGAGTCTGGGCTCCGGAAGCGGGCGCTGCAATGCCCGAACGGGTGGCCCCCGGGGCGCACCCAACCGAGACGGCCGGCGTTCGCGTGATCGCTGCTGCTGTTGTATCCCGAGTTGGGGTTCAGTTGAGGGGGATCAACGGTCGGCAGAGGAGTTGCTGTCAGCGTGCCTGCTTCCCATTACCGCTGCTACCCGTCCCCCTATTGCTCCATCGGGAACAGCGCTGCCAGCAGGTCGTCGTGCTGCCCGCGCCAGCCGCCCCAGCCGGGGCTGTAGGCGCTGACCTGCTCGCGCAGCGGAATGTCGCCGGCACGCAGCTGCTCGGCTAGCGCCTGCGACGCCGACTCGGCGGTCCGCCCCTCGCCGAGCTCATAGTCGCGTGTGCTCCAGACCAGCGCGATCAGCTCGGGCCGGCGATCGGCGACGCGGATCATCTCCTCGATGCGCTCGTGGGAGGGCTCGATGGGGTAGAAGCTCTGCGCGGCGGCGCGCTGGAAGACATCGGCACGCTTGAGAGCGGCGTAGACCGCCGTCACCCCTGCCGAGCCCGGGCCCATGATGGCGCGGTTCTCGCCGTCGGTGAGGTAGTGGCGATCGACGTGCGGCAAGAGCTCGTCCACCAGGAAGCGGACGTAGTCGTCGACCTGCTCTCCCCCGTACTCGGAACCGGAAGCCCGTGGGACGAAGACCGCGACCAGCGGCGCCACCTCCTTGCCGACCAGGTTGTCGAGCGTGTTGCGCATCAGCCCGCCACGCAGGAGGTTGTCCCCGTGATTGACGACCAGAACCGGGTAGCGGGTCTCGGGATCGGAGCCGTAGCCGGGCGGGCGCCAGACCTGGATCTGGCGGGTGTTGTCGAGGACTTCGGAGCGGAACTGGAAGGTGTCGAGGTCGCCGCGCGGCGCGTCCTCGGGCGGAAGCTCCAGGTGCGGTGACCGAGGCCAGCCGGGCATGCGCAGCTCAGAGACCTGGTCGGGGCCGTTGTCGACGGTGTAGGGGTTGCGCGGATCGGGCGTCCCCTCCTCGAAGTCGATCATCAGGGTGTAGGTGTACTGGGCGGCGGGGTTCAACTCGGCGCTACGAAGGTAAAGGTCGGTGCCGGGGATCTGGCGCAGCGCGTTCTCGTCGCCCGGCGCGATCTCCTGGTTGTCGAGACCGACGTCTTCGGCTTCGCCGCGCCAGAAGAAGTGGGCGATGCCCCCGTCCTCGAAGAAGGGCGAGGCTTCGATGCCCGCAAAGCGCGCGTCGACAGCCGCCTGGCGCGCCGGCTCGGGCAGCTCGAGCGTCGCGACCGCCCACCTCTTCAACTCACCCAGCAGGTACTCGGTGGGATCGATCTCGACCTCGGCGTAGAGAGGCGTCGCGGAGGTGTCGACCCAGACCGCCGCCAGTCGCTCCAGATTGCGCACCAGAAAGTGATCGTCGACGAAGGTCGGCGTCGCGTAGTCGCCGCGCTCGAAGGTCGGAATCCGCGTGATTTCCCGGTAGCCCTCCGGGGACGCGTCGGCCAGCACCAGATCTCCCGACTGGGCGATCACGGCCAGCTTGTCGCCGACCAGGGAGATACCCAGAGCCCCTGGCGGCCGCGAGCGCCAGACGATCTCGCCACTGTCGACCGCGGCGCAGGTCAGGAAGCGACCGGAAAAGCCGTACAGATGTTCCTCGTGGAGAACCGGGATCGCCACCGAGTTGGCGAAGGCGCGACTCCGCCAGACCTCTTCGACGCGGCCGTCGGCGAGACGATAGAGCGCCGAGCCATCGAAGGAGTTGACGACGAAGCGCTCGCCATCGATCGAGGTGGCCTGCGCGGACTCCGAGCTGCGGCCGTCCCATCCGTGGGGTAGCTCGAAGAGCATCTCGCCACTGTCCGGCGCGATCCCGAGGATCTGGTTGTCCGTCACCGCGACGATCGTTGGTCGTCCATCGAGCTCGGTGACCAATGGCGTTTGATAGCGGACCGAGTCGCTCCCCACCGTCCATCGAACCTCGCCGTTGGCGCGATCGAAGGCGGTCACCGCGCGGCCCTCACCCCCGGTCGCCAATACGACCAGATCGCTCACCGTCACGGGCGAGGAGCTGTAGCCGTAGAAAGGAGGCGTCGAGTTCGACTCGTCCAGCTGACGGCTCCAGATCTCGCGGCCGTTCTCGAAGTCGACCGACACCAGCCGTCCATGGCCAGAGAGGATGAAGACGCGATCGCCCGAGATCGCCGGGGTGCTGAGAGGACCGTCGTCCGAACCGCTGTGCCCGGCGTACTTCGGACCGAGCTCGTAGCGCCAGATCTCCTCGCCGCTGCGGCGGTCGAAGGCCGCGAGGACGTCGACCTCGCCGACCGTGAAGCCGGTGACGGCCTTGCCGTCGGCCACCGAGATGTTCGAGTACCCCGACCCGAGCTCGCGGTCCCAGGCGATCGACAGGCCGAACGCCTCCCGTGCCAGGGACGCGGTGGACGCGGCACTCCTTCGGAACTCGGAGGGACTCTCCGCGTCCTCGGCAAGGATTGGCACCCCCGCCAGGACGGCGAAGGACAGGACGAAACTCGGGACGATGCGACTGCTGGCTCTGGCACTCATACAGGGCTCCCCATTGGCTATTGCGGTCCCTCCTACGGAGCGGGGACCCGTGGGTTGCGCCCTCTCGATCCGTCGAGCGCGGTGCAGGCCGGCTCAGGTCGTCGACAGAGGCCTCATCGCCCCGAAAACACTGCGTAGATCTGCCCCGCGAGACCCGATGCAAAGAGTTGCAAAAAGATCTCTTGCCGCCGAAGCGCCGGGACGAGGTGCTCGAGGGGCTCAGCCGTCAGAACGCCAGCAGTCGGCGCCTGACGTCGAGATCTTCGTGTCACCGAAGGACTCGGCGTATCCGTTCTAGGCCGGAACGCACCGCTCGCGGGCCCACTCGCGCAGGCTGGCGACCGTCTCTGCGCGCGTGACCGATATTGGGCGCGTGCGGGTGATTTCGTCGAGGAGCCGCTGGGTGTCGAGCTTCGTGTCGGCGTTGAAGGCGGCGTAGAGCGAGGAGACGATCGCCTGCTCGATTTCGGCGCCGCTGAAGCCCTCGGTCGCGTCGACCAGGCGATCCAGCTCGAAGCCTGAGGGATCGCGGCCACGGCGCGTGAGGTGCAGCGCCAGGATCTCCCTGCGATCTTCGCCGGCCGGAAGATCGACGAAGAAGATCTCGTCGAAGCGCCCCTTGCGCAGCAGCTCCGGAGGCAACCGCGAGACGTCGTTGGCCGTCGCGACCACGAACACAGGCTGGCGCTTCTCCTGCAGCCAGGTCAGAAAGGTGCCGAACAGACGCTGGGAGACACCACCATCGTGCTCGCTGGCCGGTGAGAGCGCCTTCTCGATCTCGTCGATCCAGAGGACGATCGGAGCCAGTCGCGCCGCGGTCTCGATGGCCAGGCGGAGGTTCCTCTCGGACTCGCCGACGAACTTGTTGTAGAGCCGCGCCGGGTCCAACCGTATCAACGGCAGGCCCCAGGCTCGTGCCACGGCCTTGGCGCTCAGGCTCTTGCCGCACCCCTGCACACCCACCAGCAGCACGCCTCGCGGGGGAGTGAGCCCGAAGTCACTGGCACGCTGACTGTCCCGGAAGGCGGCGGATCGCGACGTCAGCCACGCCTTGAGCGCGTCCAGCCCGGCGATCGCCTCGAAGTCCTCCTCGGCCGGGAAGTACTCCAGCACACCGGTGCGCTCGACGATCTCGCGCTTCTCCCCGACGATGAGGTCGAGATCTCCCGCGCCCAGCCTGCCGTCGACCACGAGGACCTTGGTGATGATCTTCCGGACCTCCATCAAGGTCAGGCCGCGAAGATGGTCGATGAGCTCGGCGATCTCACTCCGGTCGAGATCGACCGCCACCGGAATGCGCCCGCGAACCTCCTCGAGTAGAGATGCGAGGTAGTGTCGATACTCGTCGTCGCTCGGTTGCGACAGACGAACGACCGTGAACAGCGGCGCGAACGAGCCCGGGATCTCGAAGCCGCTGCCAGTGAACACCACGGCTCCGCGATGGCCGCAGAGCGGGCCATGGAGCTCGCGGAGCCTCGAGAGAAGGGCTCGGTCTTCGAAGGCTTCTCGTGCCTCGCGGAAGTCGTACAGCGCCTCCAGCTTGGAGGCCGCCACATGGTCGAGAGCCACGGACAACGCCTCGGTACCGTAGATCGGGCCGCTCTCGCCCTGGCGGCGCAGCCCGGTGGCTCGGGTCCAGCGGAAGTACGGCAGGTCGAGCCGGTCGGCGAGATGCTCCAGCAGCACGTCGGCCCGATCGAGCTCCATCGTCTCCAGGATGAGAAACGGCTGATACGAGCGGATCAGCAGCTCGATCTCGTGCAGCTCCTTCACCGGGACGGGCGGACGAGGCATCCTGGGGGCGGATTGTAGCCGGTCTCGCCTGGTGCTGGGCCTGACAGGGAGGGCTAGTCGCCCGTCGTCAACACCACGCCGCCGACGCCCGCCACCCGCATCATCGTGTTGAACTCTTCCAGGCGCTCCAGCGTCGCCCTCAGGCTCTCGGCCACCTCGCTCCAGCGCGGCTCGAGATCTTCGATCCGCTTGTACATGCCCGCTGTCGGCTGGCGGTCGGGACCGCCGTAGCCGTAGTTGTCGGGGCCGGTGACATAGCCGTAGACCTGGGCGTAGTTGGAGGCCAGCTGTGGCTCCACATTGAAGAGGTCCTGGCCGCTCTCGGCCTTCGGCTGGATCAGCCGTGCCTCGACGGCGTCGAGCTCGGCGATCAGCCCCTCGGCCGTGGCGACGATCTCCTCGTTGCCCGCGAGCTCGGCGCGCTCGGCCGCGGTCCGCACCTGACCGCGCATCGAGCGGACCTGGCGGAGCACCTCGAACAGCTCGTCCATGCGATCACGGATGCGCAGCGCGAGGTCCAGCTGCTCCTGCAGCTGCGCCTGGGTGACGTCGGTCAGTCGCGGGTCGAGACGCACGTCGAATCTCGCTTCCTGCACGGCATCGCCGGCGCTCAGGCGGGCGGTGTACGTTCCGGGAACCGCCTTGGGACCCTTCGCGTAGCCCCACAGCCGCACGCCGTCGGGGAAGTCCCCCTCGGGAACGTCGGGAGACTCGTGCTGCAGGTCCCACACGAAGCGGTTGAGGCCTGCCTCGCGTGGCAGCCTGTCGGCCTCGTCATCGTCGTCGGCGTCCTCTCCGGCGTCGCTGGCCTCGGCTTCCTCGTCCTCTTCGCTCGTGTAGGTGCGGATCACCGCCCCCGATCCGTCGAGAATCTCGAGCTTCACCTCGTTTTCGGAGGTCGCGGTCGCCTCGCTCAGCGACCAGTGCAGTGTGGCTCCCTGTGGTGGCGGGTCGAGCGAGTACTCGGAGCCGGTTCCCGCCTTGTTGGCGCGCCACGCGGTGCGCGGAGTGAACAGGTGCACGTCGGCGCTCGCGACCTCGTCGCGCATCTCGCGCAGTGGCGTCATGTCGTCGAGGATCCAGAACGAGCGCCCCTGTGTCGAGATCGCGATGTCGTCGCGGTGCACGCGCATGCCGGTGACCGGCGTGATCGGCAGGTCGAGCTGCAGCGACTGCCAGTGTCCGCCGTCGTCGAACGATACGTAGACGCCGAACTCGGTGCCCGCGAACAACAGTCCGCGTGCGACGGGATCTTCGCGCACGGTGCGCACGGGAGTGTCGGCGGGGATGCCGTTGTTCCCGTCGGCGATGCGCGTCCAGGTGGCGCCCCAGTCGTCGGTGAGGAACACGTAGGGTGCGAAGTCGTCCATGCGGTAGCGCTGCGCGGTGACGATGGCGCGACCCGGTGCGTGCGCCGACGCTTCGATCTCGTCGACGGTGGCGAGCGCGGGTAGTCCGGGTGGGGTCACCTCGCTCCAGTTGGAGCCGTCGTCACGGGTCACGTGGACGCGGCCGTCGTCGGAACCGGCCCACAGCACACCGGGCGTCGAGGGTGACTCGGCGAGCGCGAAGATGGTGCCGAAGATCTCCACGCCGGTGATGTCGTGGTGGATGGGCCCGCCGGCATGGTTCTGGTGCTCCGGGTCGTCGCGGGTGAGGTCGGGCGACGCCTCCTCCCAGTTGAAGCCGCCGTCGCGCGTGCGCAGCAGGATGTTGCTGGCGTGGTAGACGACGTCGGGGTCGTGCCGCGACACCAGGATCGGCGACACCCACTGGAAGCGGTACTTCAAGTCCTTGCCGGCGGCTCCGGCCTGTAACTGCGGGTAGGAAAGGATGCCACGGAACTCGCCGGTCGACTGCTCGACGCGCGAGATGTCACCGCCGTAGCAGCCACCGTAGGTGACCCCGGGGCGATGGGGATCGACGGCGATCGGCCCGGTCTCGCAGCCGCCCGGGTTCACCCACGCCATCCTGGAGTGCAGGACGTTCGAATCCGTCCAGGCGGGCACACCGATGCCGGTGTTGTCCTGCTGTCCGGCGTAGAGCACGTAGGGGAACGCGTCGTCGACGTCGACGTCGTACAGCTCTGCGGTGGGCTGGTTGTAGTAGGTCGACCAGGAGCGCCCGCCGTTGACACTGACCTGGGCACCGCCATCGTCGCCCACGACCATGCGGTTCGAGTCGTCGGGATTGATCCACAGATCGTGCACGTCGCCGTGCGGTACCGGGATCATCTCCAGCGTCTTACCGGCGTCGATCGACTTGTACGTGCGCGTGTTGAGAGCCCACACGGTGTCGCGGTCCGTGGGGCTGGCGATGACGTGGGTGTAGTACCAGGCGCGCTGCCGGACCTCGCGCTGCCGGTTCACACGTGCCCAGGACTCGCCACCATTGTCGGTGCGGTAGATCCCGCCGTGCGGATCCGTCGCTTCGATCAGGGCCCAGACCCGTTTGGGGTCTACGGGTGAGATCGCCAGGCCGATCTTGCCGACGACGCCGTCCGGCAACCCGTTGTCGAGCCCTTCGGCGGTCAGCTCGGTCCAGTTGTCGCCGCCGTCGGTCGAGCGCCAGATCCCGCTCTCCTCCGAGCCGCTGATCATCGTCCAGGGCTTGCGCTCGGCGGTCCACATCGAAGCCCAGAGCTCGCGCGGGTTCTGCTGGTTGATCTGGATGTCCATGGCGCCGGTGCGCTCGGAGACGAACAGCACCCGCTCCCAGGTGGTACCGCCGTCGCGGCTGCGGTACACACCGCGCTCCTCGTTGGGACCGAACGGATGGCCGAGCGCGGCCGCGAAGACGACGTCCGGATCGCGCGGATCCACTTCGATGGAGCCGATCTGGCCGGCCTCGCGCAGGCCGATGAAGCTCCAGGTGTCACCGCCGTCGGTGGACCTCCAGGCGCCGCGACCCGTCGAGGTGTTGCCGCGGATATCGGCCGAGCCGGTGCCCACGTAGATGACGTTGGGGTCGGAGTCGGCCACGTCGATGGCGCCGACCGAGCCGCCGAAGAACCCGTCCGAGACGTTGCGCCAGTGGTGACCGGAGTCGTCCGTCTTCCACACGCCGCCGCCGGTGGTCCCCATCCAGTAGGTGTCGGGGAAAGCCGGGTGTCCAGTGACCGCGGTCGAGCGGCCGCCGCGCCAGGGACCGACGTTGCGCCAGTCGAGCGCCTGGAGCAGCGAAGGCTCGACGATCTCGTTGGGATCTGGAGCGTCTAGCGTGTTCTGATCCTCCTGCGCGGTGCCTGGCGTTGCGCTGAGCGTCCCTATCAGCAAGACGATCAGCGACGCGTATGAAAGGCGGAGGGCGGCAGGGTAGGTCGGCATGTCAACCCCTCGAGAGGTAGTCTGGTATTTCGGGCGGAGATTCGAGCCGAGTATAGCCATGCCGCCGGACGGCGACATGAGCGCAATGGGCTTCTGATTTGCGAGGTGCCCGGTCATCTCCTGTCGGTCCTCGTTCGCGGCCTCTGCGCTGTGCTCGGCGACCTCGACCAGCGCAGCCGGGTCATCCGCCCGATCTCATCTCCGACTCCAGGCCCCCGAGCTCGAGGACCTGCCGTACCGTCCGGCTGTCCTCCGCGTCGAGAAGTCGAGCCGAGGCGTCGCCGGCGCAGTGGAGGGGGCTGCGCGGATGGGTGGTGTGGGAGAGCCGGTGGATTCGCGACTCGAGATCGTCGGCCTGTTGCAGACCGGTCCGCGAGCACAGAGCCCGGATCGTCTCGGCCGGATTGTCGCGCAGCGTCTCGTAGCGAACCAGGTGCACTCCATCCACGCTCGGCCCGCGCAGGAGGGCCAGGTTCTCGATCATCCACCGTATCGACAGGGCGCCGACCAGAGTACCCGCCAAGGCGCCTAGCTGGTCGACCGGTAGCTGCCAGCGCCGGATCGGCTCCGTCTGTCCGAGAAGGACGTCGATGTCCGTAGCCCATGGAAAACCGACCCGCAGGAAGGACTCGACCACCGCCTCGGGACGGCGGACGACAGCGATGATCGGCAGGTCGGGACCGAACATCTCCCGGTAGGCAGGGATCAACAGATTGGTGCGGATGCTCTTGCAGACGCGGGCGCGGGGCCAGAATTTCCAGCGGTGCATCCTCCATCGGCGGTTCGATCCCTGAGCGATCCAGTCGCTGTCGATCTCGTCGTTGAGGGCGGCGAAGCAGAGCCTCCGCACCTCCGACGGAATGCCCCCGGGGGCGTAGTAGCGGTCCGCGACGCTGGCAGCGCCCTTGACGTGTTGCGGATGGAACGGCTCGAACAGGAGCCGGTAGCGGAACGGCGCGGCGAGCAGGCGGCGAGCCAGGTGGTGCCGCTGCGACCGGTGCCGAGGACCAGAACGGTCTTCTTGTCCAGAGCGCTCAGCATTGGGACTCTAGCCTGCGCCATCCACCGGCCTCGCACCAAGTCGCCGGATATGCGCGCCTGTCCACCGCGTTGCGCTCGGTCGGGCTCCTCGACGTAGCGCAGCGGACACGCCGGCAGTGCGCTCGGTCGGGGCGTCTTGTAGCCACGGGCATCCGCGGTGGCTCGATACGGTACCTGGTGAACGGTGCAGGATCGAGTGGCGGTGTGCTGGGGGTATCATCCTCCCGATGGGCCAGGACGCATTTCCGATCGTCGCGCCCGTCTTCGTCTGCGGCCACGGACGCTCCGGGACGACGCTGGCGGCTCGCCTCCTGGGCGTGCACCCGGAGGTCGCCTGGTTCTCGGGGTGGACGAACCGGTTTCCGGGTCTGCCGCAGCTTGCCCTGGCCTCGCGGCTGCAGCGACTCCCGCTCCTCGAGCGGTCGACCAGAGGCCTGCGCCGCCTGCCACGGCCGGCTGAAGCGTACTCCATCTGGGACCACTTCTTTCCGGGCTTCTCGGCGGCGGATCGCGACTGGGGAGCGGACGAAGTCAGCACCGGCGCGGCCGAGGCCTTCCGCCGATCGGTGGGGGCGCACCTGCGCTACCAGGGCGGGTCGCGCTTCCTCACCAAGTACACGGGCTGGCCGAGATTCGACTTCGTGCGCCAGCTCTTCCCCGACGCCCGCTTCGTCGTCTGCCGCCGCGATCCGAGAGCCGTGGTCTTCTCGGCGATGCGGCAGCGTTGGGGCTACAAGAGCCGTCCCGACGAGCTGGCCGCCATGTCGTGGCGCGAGCGCCTCGACGTCTACGTCGACTGGTACCTGCGCCTGGATGCGGCGCTGGCGAGGTTCTCGGAGGGAAGCGACTACGAGTCCGTGCGCTACGAAGCTCTCGTGGCGGACGTCCGCGGGACGATGTCCAGGACCTGTGAGCTGCTCGAGTTGCCGTGGTCGGCGCGATACGAGCGAGCCATCACGAGTTGGCCCGTGCGGAGGCAGGCCAACGAGGCCTGGCGTGGCGCACTGGGCCGCGAGGAGAGGGACTATCTGGAGGAGAGGCTGTCGGGACGCCCTGAGCCCGAAGCCTGAGCGCGGAAGACGGCCGGCAGCATCGTCAGTGCCACCGCCAGCGCCGGTACCGTGTACCTGGCGATGCTCAGTCCCGCGATCGCCGTCAGCCAGAGATACGCGACGATCACACCCGCCGCGCGTCCGGCGCTTCGGGCAACCGGATCCGCATCGCGCGCCGCCCGCCACACGCCGAGTGCCGCGGCGGGAAGAAAGAGCAGCTGAACGAGGAGGACGACCCCCTCGCCCAGTTGGCTGTCGGTGCCGTACCAGGATCGCGCCGCCTTGATGCCGATCAGCTGGATGGCACCGGCCGGGTTGCTCCGGGCGCCGTCGAGAAAGAGCGCCGCCACGTCGGTCGAGCTCAGGGCCGGCGAGTACCCATCATCGACAACCTGCATGACCTCCCGGGCTCGGGCGGGCACCCAGGTGCCGACGCGGTAGTCTCGGTCGCGGACACCGAACGTCAGGCCGTCCGCCAACGAGGGGGCGCCGCCGACGCTCAGGGGAACGAGGCGTCCCGCCTGCCGAGAGCCGTAGACCACCCACGGCAGTACCACGACGAGGTACGAGACGCAGATGAGTAGAGCGCCGATCGACGGTCTGGAGACCGAGCCGCGCCGCTCAACCCACCAGAGCGCCGCCAGAACGAGAGCGAGGCCGATGGCCGCCGGACGCACCAGCGCGAGCGCTCCGCACAGGGCACCGATGGCGACGGCGGCGGCCGAGGCCCGCCCGCAACTCTGCCCGCAACCCAGTGACCGACAGTACATCAGGAAGACGACGAGGAGGAGCGGGATGAACAGAACCTCCGAGTTCCCCAGACTGTAGGTCCACAGCCCGAGCGGATACACGCTCCAGACCCCTGCCGCGAGGAGGCTCGCACGGGGCGGGAAGTAGAGACGCGCGATGAGAAATACCAGGGCCGCGGCGACCCCCGCCAGACCGGTGACCCACAGTCGGACCACCGGCTCGGGGTTGACGCCGATTAGCCGGGCCAGGCCGATCGGGAGGGTCAGGGCGAGCGGATATCCCGGCGGGTAGCGGACCGCGAGCTGTCCGTCGGCGGTGGTCAACCCGTCGCCATCGAGGAGGCTCTCGGCCACGGGCCGATAGAAGCTGCGGTAGTCGACGGCCATCGGAGCGTCGCCCACCGTCGCCGCGATCAGGTGGAAGCCGAGCTGGATAGCGATCGCCAGACCGCCCGCGACGAGGGCCAGCTTCGAGTCACCAGACGACATGCTGGGCGGATTCTAGCCGGGGAGATACGATGCCTCGGTGGAGCAGGAGCGCAGGCCGAGGGACCCGGATGAGCGGCTCGCCGAGATGGCGCGGGTGAATCGGGCCCAGGAGGCCTTCTACAGCGGCGAGCGGAGCTCCGGGACGCTGGGTGGCGTCTGGCGATCGGTGCGCCGGCGCCTCGACCGGCTGCGATCGACCCTCGGTATCAAGGAGGAGATCTACGATCTGCACCGCGCCTGGCTCGGCGACCTGGCCGGCAAGCGAGTCCTCGATCTGGGCTGCTACTCGGGAAACGCGCTGTCGCTGGAACTGGCGGAGTCGTCCGGATCCTATCTGGGCATCGACCTGGCGGCTGCGGCCATCGAGACGCTGCGCGCCCGGTTGGCGCACGTGGACTCCGCCCGGGTCGAGGCCATGGACTTCCTCGAGCTGCCGGCCGGGGAGCGCTTCGACGTCATCTACGCCTACAGCGTGCTGCATCACTTCAGGCACCTCGGGGCGGCCCTCGATCGGGTCGAGCGGCACCTGGAACCGGGGGGCCTGCTGGTGACCTACGATCCGCTGGAGACGTCGTTGCCGATCTGGGCGGCGCGGCGGGTGTACCGGCCCTTCCAGCCGGACTCGGCCTGGGAGTGGCCTTTCGGTCGCGCCGCGGTTCGCCAGCTGACCGGGCGTTTCGAACCGGTGGGAATCCGGGGCGTGCTCGGCAGGGCCAAGTGGGCTCTGCCGCTCTCGGTCATGGCGCCGCGTGCGGCGGCCTCCCTGGGGCGGCGCTGGAACGCCAGCGACCGGGCGAGCGCCGTTCGCCCCGGCCGGCGACTATGGACCTGCCTGCACCTGACGATGTGCCTGCGCCGGCCGGCGCGACCAGAGACTTCCAGCTCCGACTGCCTCTAGCCGGCGGCCGGGCGAAACCAGGCCGCCGTGTGCGCCAGGCCGGTCGCGATGTCGGAGAGGTCGCCCAGACCGAACGTCGTCGCCAGAAGTCCCGCGTCGATCGCCGACCGGCGCTGTTCACCCGGCTTCGCCGGACCGTGCTCCGCGGCGGCGCCGGTGCCCAGCGCCTCGCGGATTCCGTCGTAGAGCTCCACCACCGAGGTCTCGATGCCGGTGCCGACGTTGTAGGTGCGGAAGCCGTCGCACCCGATGACCGCCTGGTTGGCGCGCACGACGTCGGACACGTGCACGTAGTCACGCGTCTGCAGGCCGTCGCCGTTGATGATCGGCGTCTCCCCGGTGAGCAGCTTGCTCATGAAGATCGCTACGACTCCGGCCTCTCCGTGCGGGTTCTGTCGCTCTCCGTAGACATTGGCGTAGCGCAGGCAGGTGACGTCGAGACCGTGCTCGTGGTGGAAGTAGTAGAGATATCGCTCGCCGGCGAGCTTGCTGACCCCGTACGGAGAGAGTGGTCGCGTCGGGTGACTCTCGTCGGCCGGGAAGACGTCCTGCTCGCCGTAGATGGCGCCGCCGGTCGAGGCGAAGACGACCTGGCGGGTCCCCGCTCGCACGCAGGCACCGAGCAGGTTGAGCGTTCCACCGATGTTGATGTCGGCGTCGAGTCGTGGGTCCTCGGTCGAGCGCCGCACGTCCATCTGCGCGGCGTGATGGACCATCACGTCCACCCCCTCATCGGCGATGAGCTCGGCCGCCTCGGGTGAGCGGATGTCGAGTTGGTGGAACCAGGCCTTCTCGGGCAGGTTCTCCGGCCGGCCCGAGGAGAGGTCGTCGATGATGAGGACGCGGTGACCGGCGGCCACCAGGGCGTCCGAGACGTGAGACGCGATGAAGCCGGCTCCACCGGTCACGAGAATGGTCTGAGGCTCACTCATGGATTTGCCACCTTCGATGCGCTGGTCAGGGATTTGGGGGGCCTGCGGCGTGGGAGCTGCCGCCGGCATTATAGGGCCTGTTCGGCACCGGGCGCGCGGCTAGCCGGCGTTGTTCACCAGCCTCCTCCTGCGCCGTCGGATCTACCCGTGCCTACTGCATTACGCTCGGTCGCGCTCCTCGACGTATCGCAGCGGATACGCCTGCGGAGCCTGATGGATAATGGAGGTTAGGAGTCGGCGCGCGCCGAGCCGATGTCCGTAGGGGTCGCCCTCGCTTCAGCGGGCCGCTGCGACAGGCGACTCTCGGGCAGCAGCTCGGCCAGGAAGGAGCGTATCGCGTCGGTGTTGTCGCTCTCGACCAACTCCGCCAGGCGGCGTAGCGCGAAGTCGACCCGGTCGCCGTCGTAGGCGCGCAGCCGTCCGACGAAGATCTTCGGGTGCTCGGTCCGGTCGATCTCCTCGCCGCCGAGCTCGAGCTCCTCGTAGAGCTTCTCGCCCGGTCTCGGGCCGGTGTAGACGATGTCGATGTCCTCGAACAGCTTGAGACCCGAGAGACGGATCATGTCCTTGGCCAGATCCGCGATCAGAACCGGCTCTCCCATGTCGAGGACGAGGATCTCGCCGCTCGATCCGAGAGAGGCGGCCTGAAGGACGAGCTGGGCCGCCTCCGAGGCCATCATGAAATAGCGAGTCATTCGCGGGTGGGTCACCTCGACCGGTCCGCCGCTCTCGATCTGTTCACGGAACAGGGGAATGACCGAGCCGGTCGAGCCCAGGACGTTGCCGAAGCGCACGGCCAGGAAGCGACTCCCGGGGAAGCGCCGGCCGGCGTCCTGGACGGCGATTTCGGCGACGCGTTTCGAGGCGCCCATGATCGACGTCGGGCAGACCGCCTTGTCGGTGGAGACGAGGACGAAGGTCCCGACTCCGGCCTCACCCGCGGCCTGGGCCAGACGAGCCGTGCTCAGCGAGTTGTTCCGAATCGCCTCGGCGGCGTGATACTCCATCATCGGAACGTGCTTGTAGGCGGCCGCGTGGAGGATCACGTCGGGCTCGTGTTCCGCGAGCAGACGACGGATCGACCGTTGATCCCCGATATCGGCGAGCGTCGTCCGGATGAGGCGCCGCGGCCAGACCTTGAGTAGCTGGCGCTCGATCTCGAAGAGTGAGAACTCGGACCGATCGAGCAGAATCAACTGCTCCGGCGCGAACTCGAGGACCTGTCGGGCGAGCTCGGCGCCGATCGATCCGCCCGCACCGGTCACCAGGACCCGTCGGCCGGAGAGGAAGCGACTGAGAGCCGCCTGGTCGAGCTCGACCGGATCACGTCCCAGCAGGTCTTCGATCTGGATCGCCCGGGTGCGCTCGAACTGGATGCGGCCCTCGAGGATCTCGTGCAGAGCGGGAACCACCCGGACCGGGATCGGAATCCGCTCGCAGATGTCGGTGACCCGCCGCAGCTCGCTCCGGGAGACCTCGACCATGGTGAGGATCACATGGTCGACATGGTGCTCGGCGACCAGCCGAGGCAGGTCCAGGGTCGTCCCGAGGACCTTGACGCCCTGAATCACCGTTCCCTGCTTGAACGGGTCGTCGTCCACGAAGCCCGCCACGGCGAGGTTCATGCCGCCATCGCGCTGGATTCCGCGGGCAACCACGATGCCCGCCTGGCCGGCCCCGATGAGCAGAACCGGTCGCCTGTTCAGGCTTGCACGGCTTTCGTTGCGCCGCCGGCGCTCCTGTTCGTAGATCATCCGACGGGCGACGCGCGCCGCGAGCAGTCCGCCGAAGGCCAGGATCGTATCCATCAGGATGATCGACAGTGGAACCCGCCAGCTTCGCATTGCCTCGGGAAGGCCGAGACGCAGAGCCAGGATCGGCATGGCGGAGTAGACAGCGGCGCGGAGAAAGGCCGAGACCTCGGCGAGTCCGATGAAGCGCCAGACGAAGGAGTAGATACCGGTCAGGAAGAGCGTCGAGAACTGGAGCAGCACCACGTAGGGAAGCTGTGTCCAGAGGTGTTGCCGGATCTCCGACGGAATGTGGAAGTCGAAGCGTAGGAGGTAGGCGACGACGAACGCGACCGACAGGACCGTCAGGTCGAGGAGGAGCTGGAGCTGGCGTGCGAACCGGTCCTTCCAGGAGGATAGGGTCATGATCGGGAAGCGCCAGAGACAGCTCTTGAAGTGCCCGCCTCGATTCTAGGCAACTCCTTCACGCGCAACAACTTGCCTCCTCAGTATCGCGAATGACACCAGGGCCCCACCGAGGGCCAACCATTCGAGCCGGGGCTGCGAGAGGTGGTATCCGGCCACCGCGGGCACCGCGGGGAGAAGCGCCAGTGCGAGGATCCGCCGGCAGACCCGGGCGTGATCCAGGCCGGTGCGAGTCAGGCGCTGGTAGAGGTGTTGGCGATGAGCTTTCCAGAACGACTCGCCCCTGAGAGCTCGGCCGACGAGAGTCCAGGTTCCGTCGGCGAGAAAGAACCAGATGAGCATCGCGGTGAGGAACATCGTCTCCGGGCAGGCCTCCCGTGGGACCACCCAGGTAGCCGTGGCGAGGACGAACCCGATGCTGGAGGAGCCGACGTCGCCGAGGAAGACCCGGGCGGGATGACGATTGTGAGGGAGAAAACCGAGGCATGACGCGGCGAGCGCCACCCCGACCAGGGTCAGTGCCGCGTCGGCGCGACCGAGTGCCGCCACGGCCAGGCCTGCGCCAGCGAGAAGACCCTGGGATGCGGCGAAACCGTCGATGCCGTCGAGGAAGTTGGTCAGATTGACTACCGAGACGATCCAGAGAATCGCCACAGGGTAGCCGAGGGCTCCTAGCGCGACATCGACCGGTGGCGGCAGCGGAAGGGCATCGAGAGGGCCGAGTCTCCAGACCACGAGGCCCGCCGCCACGATCTGGACCACCAGGCGCACCCACTGCGAGATGCCGCCCAGGAGGTCGTCGGCGAGCCCGGCCGCGGCGGTCAGCAGCAGACCGACGAGCAGGGCGAGGTCGATGTCGATGCCGCCGAGCGCGCTGCCCACGACGCCGGCCGCGAGCAGCCCGAGAAGGAGCCCGAGACCTCCTCCACGCGGCGTCGGGCGGGCGTGTGACGAGCGCTCGTTCGGCAGGTCGACGATGCCGCGTCGCCCGAGGGGCCCGATCAGCAGGTGCGTCGCCGTCAGGGAGACGACGAGGGCGAGGAGTCCGGCCGCGAGGATCAGGCGCTCCTCCCGGCGACCGTCTCGAGATGGCCCAGCATCTCGGCGGCGAGTGCCGTGCGATCGAACCGCTCGATCGCCAGACGTCGCGCGTTGGCGCTCATTTCGGTGCGTTGCGCGGCGTCGTCGGCGAGGCGGAGGACGGCGTCCGCGACGGCGGCCGCGTCGTTGGGCGCGACTGTCAGGCCGCAGCGCTCGCTCTCGAGCAGGTCCTTGATCCACCCGTCGGTGGTCTGGACGACCGGTCGACCCGCCGCGAAGGCGTCGAAGAGCTTGTTGGGTGAGGCCGTGGCGAGGAACTCGACATCTTTGATCGTGACGATCGAGATCTCGGCTCGATGGAGCCACTGGAAGACCTCGATCCTCGATCGGAGTCCCAGGAACCGCACGTTGGCCAGGCCCTCCCGTGCGGCTCGGGCCTCGAGCTCGGGGCGCTCTCCACCGTCGCCGATGATGACGACGAGAAGGTCCTCGCGTCGTCGTCTCTCGAGCTCCGCTGCGAGGTCGAGGAGCTGGGCGGCATCGTCGATCAGGCCGAGCGTCCCGGCGTAGAGCAGAACGCTGCGGCCGTCGACCCACTCGGGGTCCGTCGTGCCGGGTGGTAGCGCGGCGACCAGCTCGTTGTCGGAGGCGTTGGGCACGACCTCGATCGGAAGCGACGGAAAGCGTCTCGCGATGTCGTCGCGCTGGCCGGGCGAGAGGGTCACCACCAGATCGGCGGCGCTGTAGCATGCCGATTCGAGTCGTCTGGCCAGGGCGATGCTCGCTCGTCCGGTGAGGACGCCGAGCTGGATCGCTCCCTCGGGCCAGAGGTCGCGCACCTCGAAAAGGAGCGGCCGGCGCCGCAGATGCCTCGCGATCAGGCCTGGAAGTCCGACGCTGATCGGGCCGGACGAGCAGAGGACCACATCGGCCCGCTCGCGAAGCGCATACCAGCTCGCCACGACGGCATAGAGACCGAAGGTGACGATCCTCCTCCAGAAGCCGTGCTTGTTCGACAGGCGCAGACCGATGATGCGCACGTCGACGCCGTCACAGTCGATGCGGCTGACCAGGCCGGAGGGCTCGAGATCCGACTTGTCATAGACGCTGGTCACCACCGTGACCCGGTGGCCCGCGGCCACCCAGCGGCGCGCGAACTCGTACGCCCGCGTGCTCCAAGCCCCTTCAGGAGTGGTGAAGTACTGATAGAAGTAGAGGATTCTCATCAGCTGCGGTCGAGTCTCGAGACGACGGCCTGGAACTTGCCCGCCGGCGATCGGGGGATCGCCTCGACGGGCTCGACCACGATCCGCATACGCTCGCCGAGCCGCCGACGCAGCCGCGACGCGATCTCCTCGTCGGTCGCTCGATCGTAGTCCTCCGCCGCGGCGACTCTGACCCGGATCGAGTCGACCTCCTCCTGGATGATCTGCCCCTCACGAACCCCGGGAAGGTCGAGGAAGATGCCATGGAAGCGGACCATCCGTCGCCCGTCGGGACCGACCACGACGTCCTCCGTGCGGCCGACGACCTCTTCGATCACAGGGAAGGGACGACCGCAGGGACAGATCTTGGCCGCCCAGCGAGCATGGTCGCCGACCCTGAAGCGGACGAGGGGCTGGAGACGTCGGAACAGGCTCGTTCCGACGACTTCGCCGTCCTCGCCGGGCGCGCAGGCGGTGCCGTCCGGGCGCAGGATCTCGACCACGGTGGCATCGCTGCTGACATGGAGCCGTCCTCTCTCGCACTCGCTGGCGAAGGCCGCGTTCTCCACCGAGCTGTATTCCTCGTAGACGCGACAGGCGTAGGCGCGCTCCATGACCTGCCGCATTTCGCGCGTCACCTTCTCGGAGGTCGTCACCACGGCCCGGAGTGGAGGCACCTCGAGGTCCTGCTCGAGGATGTAGCGGGCGAGCAGGTAGTTGGAGACGGCGTAGCCGGTAAGCCAGACCGGGCGATGGCGATGCATCGCTTCGACGTAGCGTGGCGCCGCGTCCGGCGAGAGATGGAAGACCGAGAAGTAGATCTGCCGCTCGGCCCGATTGAAGCGGTAGGGCGCGCCGTGGCGGAGCCGCTCGGGGACCACCAACCGCCCAGAGAAGGTCGCCCGAGGCTCCTCGAAAGAGACCCCGGCCCAGCGCGCCGAGCGAGCCTCGCGCAAGGCGAAGGCAGTCCGGTACTCGGCGGTCGTCCAGTGGGTCGAGAGGGGTGTGCCGGTCGAGCCCGAGGTGGGGTAGGTGAGATCCAGCGGCCAGAGCCGGCGCGAGAGGAAGCTCTCCGGACTTCGCCGCACCTCCTCCTTCGTCGTCGTGGGCAGGGCGGCGAGGTTCTCGAGGGTCACGGCTTCGGGGTCGACCTTCGACAGGGTCCGGCGATAGTGGGGGGTCCTCTCCCTGGCGTGGTGCAGCAGTCGGCGGAGTCGATCGGTGATCCACTCGTCGAGAGCTTCACCCGACCAGATCTCGCGTTTCTCGAAGGCCTGACGGGTCACGCTCGCATCGCCGCCGAAGCGCAGTGCCCTGCGGTAGTACCCGTACGCCGTGACCGCCGAGTTCTGGGCCCAGGCCGGGAGGCGGTCGTAGACGGTGTCGTGGACGCTCATGACCGCGGGGGCTCCAGACCGAGGGCCGAGAGCCAGGGCTGTCGAATGCGGCGCCAGGAGGCGGCCTCGGCGACCCGACGGGCCGCGTCGGCCAGACGGTTCCCGGATGCGGGGTCTTCGACGAGCCGGTCCACGAGTCGCGCCAGC
Organism: Candidatus Multivoradales bacterium; assembly: GCA_965223875.1. Taxonomy (GTDB): domain Bacteria; phylum Acidobacteriota; class Thermoanaerobaculia; order Multivoradales; family JAHEKO01; genus CBDCXS01. Next base: position 4,418,134 of record OZ245024.1, read on the forward strand.
TCCACCGCCTCGCCGCTCGTCGCCAGAAGACAGGCCCGGTCGGGCGCCATCAGGTCGCCGACTCCGCCGACGTCACAACCCACGATCGGCAGACCGCACGCGCCGGCCTCGAGTAGCGAGATCGGAGCGTTGTCGACCGAATTGGTGTGGAGGTAGATGTCGTGGCCATCGAGCTCCACGCGCTTCCGCTCGCCGCCGATGAATCCGACGAAGCGAATCCGGTCGGTGACTCCGAGCTCCCGGGCCAGGTCCCGGGTCGACTCGAGCTCTCCCTGATCGGGTCCGGCCATGGTGAGCTTTGCGGCGGGTCGCGTTCGTACCAGCTCGGCGAGAGTGCGAACAGCCAGCTTCGGCCGGCAGTGCGCCACGAACGAACGCATCCACAAGAGCGTCGGCGTCAGGTCGATCCGACGGCGAAACGCGAAGAGATCGGAGTCGACGAGGTTGGGGATCACCGCCGCGCCGGGCAGCACGCCATCGAGCTCGCGGCGCAGGAAGTCGGAGGGGGTGACATGGACCTCCCCCCGCTCGAAGACTCGGCGCATCCGACCGGGAGCCTCGCGTGCCTGGTCCGGGAGGCCGCCGCCGTGCAGCCAGAAGACGACCCTGATGCCGAGGCGCCGGCAGAGCCGGCTGGCGAGATCGGCGTAGCGGAACGACCGGCCGCTGTAGACGAGCACCACGGCCGTCCGGAGCGCCGGGGCGTGTCGCTGGATGTCGCGGAGCATCTCGACGCCGCGGCGCAGCGGGTGGAGCCGCCGCGAGGTCAGACGGATGTCGAAGCCGTCGCGCTCGAGACGCTCGCCGACCGCCTCCGCCGGGCTGGCGATTCTGTCGGGGTGATCTCCGAGGATCGGTCCGACGAAGAGGACGGTGCCCCGCGACGTTGGCCGGGAGGTCATCTCGCGCTTCCGGCACCCACCGCTGTGTGGCTCACTTCCTGTCCGCCGCTCCCATGGCGTGTCGGGCGCGCCGGTCGAGGTAGCCGGTCGACACCGAGCATGCCGAGTCCGAAGGCGAAGGCCGTTGCCGCCAGCCGCACCGCCGAATGGACCATCTCCGCGGTGCTCCATACCGTACACGCGGCGACGAACCCGCGCGCGATCGACGTCGGGGCCCGCAGATAGGCTCTGGCCGCCATGGCGATCAGGACCAGGATGGCCGCCGCTCCGAGCATCCCGTGCTCGGCGACCAGCCGGGTGAATTCGGTGTGGGCGGTCGTACCGGGTCTTGCGCTGCGGAGCCGAGGGGACATGCCCGGGCCGACTCCCAGGAGCAGATTGTCCATCCAGAGATCGAGATCCGCCTTGGCGATCATGGTGCGGCCCGAGGTGTCCCACTCGCTGTATCGCTCCTGTAGCGTCCCCTCGGTGAAGCGATTGATGGCGGGCAACACGACCCAGGAGGTGAGGCCGATGAAGAGCAACCCCGCCACCGCGAACGATACGCGGGCCCGCCGATTCGGCAGGGCGTGAACGACGAAGACGAAGATCGCGATTCCGGCGCTCAGGACGCCGCCGCGCGAGAGGGTGAGCACCGCCTGTGCGGTCAGCCAGATGGCGACCAGAGTGGTGGCGATACGAAAGCGGAAGTCGCTCGAGATCAGCGCGGTGAGGAGCAGGATCAGGGCTCCGAAGCCGAGGATGCCCGAGACCTGATTAGGGCCGTAGTGGCCGCTGGTGACGAAATTCGATTCCGCGATGAAGACGAGATCGTTGGCCTGGGCGGTGGAGCGCAGCGCGATGCTGGCGATGCCGATGATGGGGAATGCCATCCACTGGGTCGCCGTCTGCAACCGCAGGTCGTTCGGCCTGACCTGGCTGAAAACCGCCGCCGCGACAGCCATGCAGGCCGGTCCAGCGAGATAGAAGCTGAGCGCTCGCCGGATCTCACCGGTGCCCTCGAGGTAGGAGAGCGTCAATGGGACCGATGGCAGCAGCAGGGCCATGAAGACGATCGCCGCCGTGGCCGTGGGTGTCCGCCGACGCGGTAGGCGGGCGACCGCCAGGAGCAGCAGGAGGATGGTGGCGTACTTGCTGGACTCCCAGAAGGGAGCGCCGCCGGTCATCCGCCAGAGGACCTCCGAGCAGGCGACGTACCCCGCCAGCAGCAGGGCCGACTCGGCGGTCGGGGAGCGCAGGCAGTAGAGAGTCCCGAGAGCCACGACCGCTGTCGCGTGAGCGATCGACAACACCGGGACGGCGGAGAGGGCCTGGGCCAGGGCCACGTGCAGTCCGGCGAGGACGACGAAGTATTGCGTCTCCGACAGGGATCGGCGCCGATCGATGATCCGAGGCGTTCCCGCGGCCCGGCCGCCGGAGGTCACCAGCGCGGACGGGACGGCCGACTCTCCCCTCAACTGGAAAGCTCCGCGTAGATCCGGCTCAGCTCGGCGACCTCACGATCCACGGTGAATTCTGTCAGGACCCGTTCGCGTGCCGCTACCGCGTAGGCCGCCCGCCGATCGGGGCTCGAGAGCAGGCCTGCCACGGCCGCCCGGAGCGCGTCGGGATCGGCCGGCGGCACAAGCCGGCCCAGCGCCGGGGAGTCGAGAACCTCGCGACAGCCCGGGACATCGGTGGCGATCGCGGGCACGCCCGCGGCCATCGCCTCGATCAGCGCGACCGGGCACCCCTCTCCGGGCAGGCGGCTCGCCAGCACGAAGAGGTCGGCCTCGTTCAGGAGTGCGCCGACATCGTCGATACGACCGAGAAAGTGAATCCTGTGCTTGCAGCGCAGGTCCTCGGAGAGCTCGGAGAGGAGCGTCGCGTGGGACTGTCCCGCGCCGCCTCCGGCCAGCGCAAGGTGGCATCGGGGGAGTTCACCGACGGCGCGAATCAGATCCGCGTGCCCCTTGATGGGGACCAGGTCGGCCACCGAGACCACGAGGTGAGCGTCTCGGGGCAGGCGCAGGCGCTCCCGGTAGCTCGGTACCGCGTTCGAGCGCCCGACGAAGTCCTCTGGCCGCACGCCATGGTGCACGAGCCGGCAGCGCCCGGCCAGTCGGGCCGGCGCGAACATCGATCCGACCATCTCGCTGTTGTCGACGATGATGCTGGTCGCCAACCGGCTGCGCAGGCGCCAGCCCCGCGATCCCCAGGCCATGGCCTTCTTGCTGTAGATCCAGCTGCGGGCGCCGGCGGCGCGAGCGATCAGAGGCTCCGTGTAGTCGTCCCTGTAGTGGAATGAATGCTGGATCCGCGGCGCAGCCGTAGGCCGCGCTCGCCGCAGGGCACGGGCCGCCTTCAGCACGCGCAGCGGCAACGTCGCGGCGGGCCGCGCCTCGATCCAGAAGGGCGCCTCGAAGATCGGGATTCCCTCCCGTTCGATCTGCTCGTCCACCGGACCGCCCCGACGCAGGACCACGACGCTCGGCTCGAACCGCTCGCGGTCGAGACCGAAGACCAGATTGCGCAGCACGTGGCGCGAGCCGGCACTCGCCAGGTTCGGAATGGAGAAGAGGATCGGAATCGTCGAGCGGCTCACTGCGGTCCGGCTCCGGACAGCTCGATCTTCCAGGTGTCGCAGAAGAGAGCCTGCAGACGGTCGAGGTAGCGCTCGTAGGTGAATTCGCCGGCGAGCCGGCGAGCGGCGGCGGAGTGGCGGCGCCAACGCTCCGAGTCGTCGACATAGGCTCGGATCGCGTCGGCGAAAGCGGCCGGCTCTCCGGCGGGGAGGGTCGTGCCAGCCGGGCCGCGGGAGAGGACCTGCGGGATACAGGAGACGGCGCTCGCGACCGGGACGACGCCGAAGGCCATTGCCTCGCCGAGCACCTTCGGCCAACCTTCGGTGTGCGAAGGGTGGAGGAGAATGTGGGCGCGGCGGTAGAGGTCGTCCAGGCGCTCGCGAGACAGCCAACCGTGCAGCCTCACTCTGTCGGGAGACGTCTGCGCGACGGTCTCGATCCGGTCCCTTCCGGGGCCGTCGCCGACGACATCCAGCTCGAGCTCGGGGCAGGCCTCGCGGAGGAGGTTCCAGGTCGCCAGCGTTTCCTCGAGACCCTTCCGGCTCTCGAGCCTGCCGACGAAGAGCAGCTTCGCCGGTCGCTCGGCGAGCTTGCCGGCCGCCGTCGCGGCCGCCTCCGCGAGCTCGCGATCGGACAGGCTGGGATTGGGAAAGGGGACGACGTGAGTCGGTTGGCACGGCCATTCGCCGTTGACGGAGACGACTCCGCCACCGACGCGGCGCGAGAGCAGCCAGCGCTGGACGCGGTAGGAGATCGGCTCGGCCGTCCGGGGGCGCCAGTTGCCGGCGTACTTGTACCACCGGGCGGTGGGGTGGGAGCTGATCGACAGGAGGAGGAGGGCGACGGCGCCGATGTTCGAGGGAAGGCGGACGTGAACGACGTCGGCTTCGCGCAGCGCCCTGCGAAGGGTGCGCAGATACCCGGGCGCCGCGGCCAGGATCCCGAGCTTGTCGCCGATGCCGGGCCCGCCGGCGGGCCGGACCGGCATGACCGTGACATTGGTGGCTCGATAGGCGCGAGAGTTTCCCGGAGGCGCCCCCGGATGCACCGGAGCCACATGGACCACGCTCTCGAACAGCGTCGCCAGGCGATCGATTTCGCGAACCGACGCTCCCCAGCCCTTGAGCGCTCCTCTCTGCGGACCGTCGGCCTCGTGGTGCGGCGTGTGCGACACGATGGCCAGCCTCATGACGTCGCGACCCTGGTGAGAAATGCCTCGTAGGCTGCCATCCGGTGCTCCCACGTCTGCCCGCCGCGGGCGCGCTCGAGCGCCGTGGCACCGAGGCGCCGGAGCAGAGCGTCGTCGGCGAGGAGACCGAGCACCGCCTCCGCCGTCGCCTCGGGATCGTCGGCCGGCACCAGCAGGCCGGTCTCGCCATCGAGGACGGCTTCCTCCAGCCCGGCTCCCAGGGTCGCCAGCGTCGGACGACCGCACAGAGCCGCCTCGATCGCGGCGATACCGTAGCCCTCGAAGTCACCCCGGTCGGTGCGACTGACCAGGACGAAGAGATCCGACGCGCCGTAGATGCGGGGCAGATCGTCCTCGGTGACCCGGCCGAGGAAGGTGACGTGGCGAGAGACACCCAGTGACCGCGCCAGGCGCTCGTACTCGGGTTGCCTGCTCGGCAGCCCGGCCACCAGGTAGCGAACTCCCGGGTGGACCTTCGCCACCGTCGGGAGCGCGCGGATCATCACGTCCTGAGCCTTGCGATGCGAGACGTGTCCGACAGTGAGGAGAACCGGCCCGCCCGTCGCGTCACCATTCGCCGTGAGGTCGCGTCGGGTCGCCGCGATCTCATCCGCCGTCAGGGGCCTGAACCGCTCCGCGTCGGCCCCGTTCGGGATGACCTCGAGTGGCGGCCCGTCGATGCCGGCGTCGCGAGCCACATCACGGGTGTGGTGACTGACGCAGACAATGCCGTCCATGCTCCGAAACGCCTGCCGGGTGGCCGCGCGTCTGAGACCGTTTCCTGCCGTCAGCTCGGTTCCGTGGGCAATCGCCACCTTCGCGGTGCCTCCCCCGATCCTGGAAGCGATCCAGACGGACGCGGCGCCGGAGGCGACGATGACGTCGGCACCCGATCGGCGGGCCACATCCCGGGCACGGAGCGGCCGTGCGATGCGTTGCCGCGGCAGGGTCCCTATCGGGTAGTCCTCCCGACGGTTGAACGCCTCGATCTCCTCGACGTCGGCGTAGTCCTGTCGAGTCAGCACCTCGAGACCCCAGCCCCTGTCCACCAGACCCCGGGCGAGCGCCAGGGCGTGGCCCCCGATGCCGCCGGGGCCCGGAGGGAACTCGCTCGAGAGAATCAGCGCCTTCATCCTTCGGCATCCAGCTCCGGTATTTGGGGGAATTCGGCCATCAGGCTCTCGGCTTTCCGGCGTCGCCGCAGCAGTGTCAGGAGGGTCAGAGGCATCGTCGCCAGCCCGATCAGGGCGCGCAGCGTTCGACGAGGCATCGAGCCCCGACCGGCCAGAGTGCCGACCGCGGCGATCCACATCTTCTCGCGGACCTGGATCTTCGAAAAGTAGCGCCGGGCGAGGTAGATCTCCGTGGCGCTCGGCAGGAGTCGCCGCCAGAGGCTGCGGCGCGAGGCGGCGTAGGTGTGTCGTCGCGCTCCCCAGGTTCTCAAACCGCCGCCCGGCGCCCGCCGATGGAGCAGGCTGATCTCAGGGTCGAGGACCGTCAGGGCGCCGCTCAGGTAGAGCCGCATCCCGAGATCGGCGTCGGCGCGGACCCCCCGCTCGAAGGCCAGATCGAAGAGGCCCGAGCGGGCCAGAGCCGAGCACCGGACCATGCAGTTGTTCGTCGGCAGAACGTCCGCGACGCGAAAGTCGCGGAAGCCGTCCGGCACAGGCCCGGCGCCGACCTCGTCGACGACCCCGCACGAGGCGTCGGCCTCCCACCGGACCAGATTCCGAAGGTGAGCCTCGATCAGGTCGGTCGGCAGCCGATCATCGTCGTCGTCGAGGAAAAGCACGTACCGGCCCGTTGCCTGACGCAACCCTGCGTTGCGAGCCGAGCACTGACCGGGCCGGTCGCGGGTCAGCCATCGGAGGGGGAGATCGGCGCTGAGCTCGCGGCGGCGCTCCCGCGGCGTCTGGTCGACGACGATGACCTCGCGTGGCGCAACGGTCTGGTCGGGTAGCTGGTGGAGCAGTCGCTCGAGATGCTCGTAGCGATCGAGAGTCGGGATAAGGACCGAGACCTCGGAGGGGGAGTCCGCCCGAGCCACCGCCGCCCGCTCCTCCGGGACGCGTCGCAGATGTCGCCCGCCTCCGGTGGACCCGCTCCGGCTTCGCCGCCAGGCCGAACGAACCCCGCCGGCGGACCAGTGCCCGCTGAGAACGGCCCGCCACAGGGCCCAGCGCGCCCAGCGGTCTCCGTACCTGGCTCGAACGAAGCGGACTTCGTCCTCGGGCGGCAACGTCCGGTCGGCCTCTTCGGCCTCGGATACTTCGATCTCGGGTACTTTGATTTCGGGTATGAGGCGAGGCTCATGGCGCACCAGCGCGCCGCCGCGCAGGTAGCGGTGGCCCATCTCCAGACCGCACCCCAACAGGGTCGAGAACCGCGGGTCGGGTCCGCCGAGCTCGTCAAGGACACGGCGGCGGATGAGCATGGCGCGCGGATCGAGCCTCCAGGAGGTCGCGGCGCGTTCCGGCTCGGGATCGCGGTTGTGCGGCCAGGTGGGGCGGGCGAAGTCGAGCAGCCGGGGGAGTCCGGCCGTACCCAGACGCAGGCCACCGTGCCAGACGTGGATGGGCCTTTCGGCGAGGGCTCTCAGCAGCTCGGATGACGGCAGCGGGATCCCGGCGCCCCAGACCAGGAGCATGCCGTTCCCGTCGGGGGCGTGGTCCGCGCTCAGGGCGCCGGCGAAGGCCTCGGGTGTCGCCGCGGTCTTCGCCAGGTCGCCGAGTGACCAGTCGGGCGGCTCCTGGGCAGCGCGCCCGCCGCTCTCTACGAGCAGGAGATCGATTCGTCGGCTCATGAGGCGGCGAGGACTTCGGAGTACATGGCGTCGAACGCGGCGATCTGGTCGTCGAGGGCGAAGCGGCTGGCGGCTCGCTCTCGTCCCTGGCGTCCCATGGCGCGGCGCTTCCCGGGATCGCCGGCGAGTGCCTCGATAGCGTCGGCGAGAGCCCCGGGGTCGCGGCGTGGCACCACGATACCGGTACAACCGGCTTCGACGTTCTCCCGCAGGCCACCGGCGTCCGAGGTCACCACGGGAACTCCCATCGCCTGGGCCTCGAGAACCGAATTGCCGAATCCTTCGGTGACGGACGCGTGAACGAAGATGTCCGTCGCCGCCAGCTCCTCGACAACCTCGTCCGGTCGCAGCATGCCGAGAATCTCGAGGCGGTCCTGCAGGTCGAGCTGGTGACGAGCCAGGTGGAGAGCCTCGATCTCGGGTCCTCCTCCGACGATGCGGTAGCGGAAGTCGATCCCCCGCCGCGCCAGCTCCCGCGCTGCGAGCAGGGCGTATTCGTAGCCCTTGGTCCAGTGGGCGCGGCCGACGCTGAGCAGTCGCACGGGTGCGGAGCCCTCGGTGGCTCGATCCCCATGCCCGGGCCCGGTGACGGACAGGGCCGGAGGAATGGAGTAGACGGGTTTGGACGCCGGGAGTCCTCGCCTGGCGGCCAGCCGGCGAAGATGGTCGCCCAGGACGTGAACGGCGTCGACAGCGGACCAGACCTCGGCGTAGTGGTCGGGTGCGTCGAGTCCGGTGTGGGCCATGTCGTAGCCTCGCAGGCTGGTCGTCATCCTGCAGCCCAGATGTCGGGCGATCGTCGGCCTTTCGGCGGCCAGAGCCGCGAACTCGAAGTGGATGACGCTCGGCGCCAGCCGCACGATCGCCGCGTCGCGGTACAGATCGGAGACCGAGCGCCAATCCCGCTCCTTCCAGCTGCGCCGGAGGTAACGGATCGTGCCGGCTGGATTCCTCAGCAGGCAACCGCCGGCGGCCAGTGGCAGACAGGCGAGTGCCAGGGCCCGTGGACGCCGGGGCCAGGCGGCCGCGACGCGTCCGGCGAGAGCCTTCCGTTCCTCCGCCGGGAGACGGTTCAGGTCGCTCGCCCGCGATCGTGTGCAGGCCACGTGGACATCGACCCCCGCCCCGATCAGGCCGACCGCCTTGCGGAGGATGAACGTCTCGGAGGGCGACGGGAAGTCGGTGACGACGAGAACGATGCGCCGGGCGCTCACTGACGCACCCTCCGGCTCGCGGCCCGATCCACGACCTCCCGGAGCAGGGCGGCGAAGGCGCCCAGCTGGGACTCGCGGTCGAAGTCGGTCTCCACGCGCCGCCGTGCCGCCCGTCCCATGGCTGTCCGCCGCTCGGCGTCGAGCCAAAGAGTCCGCAGGGCCTCGGCCATCGCTTCCGGATCTCGCAGCGGAGTGAGGTAGCCCTCCTCACCGTGCGAGATGGCCTCGGGCATGCCCCCGGCCGTCGTCGAGACGATCGGCAGGCCGCACGCCATAGCCTCGAGGGCCGCGTTCGAGATCCCCTCGGTCAGACTCGACAGCAGAAAGACGTCGGACTCGTTCAGGACCTCGCGAACCGCCTCGCGACCGAGAGCGCCCCGGAAGACGACCCGATCTTCCAGGCCGAGGTCGCCGGCCGTATAGAGCAGTCTCTGGCGGTCGGGTCCGTCGCCGACCACGGTGAGGCGGACGAGAGCCCCCGCGTCGAGCAGCCTTCGTAGCGCGACGAGGGCGTACTCGTGGCCCTTCTTCCAGTTGAGGCCACCGACGGAGACGACTTCGAGCCGATCCCGCCGATCGTGAGAGTCGGGCGGGTGGAAGAACGACGTGTCGACGCCCGTCCGTATGAGTCGAATGCGTCGGCGATCGACTCCGAGCGTCTCGACGGCGGTCCGGAGGTCCGCCGAGACGCAGTGGACCGCGGCGATGTCGTTGAGTCCGCCCATCATCGAGGCGAACCGTGCCGCGCGCGCCGGATTGTGGCGCGCGACATGGATCTGGGTGCCGCGGCAGCTAGCCACCACGGGAGTCTCGCCTCCGGCCAGCGCACGGTAGGCTGTGAGCGAGCCCGACCAGGGCATGTAGATGACGTCCCAGCGTGGTGCGAGGGCGGGAAGGCACCGCCCGAAGGCGAGGAGTCGATCTCTCGAGCCAGAGGCCAAGCGCCGGATCCTGGCGAAGAGTCTGCCGGAGGAGACCGGACGAGCGAGCGATCTCGCGATGCCCTGACCCAGCGCCACGGGATCGGCGAGAGGGTGCCTGTCGCTGCTCGGGACGCGGAGCGCTTGAAGCGGAGAGGGCGGCGTCTCTCCTCCCGCCGGGGCGGCGATGGTGACGTGAACACCTCGGTCCGCCAGTCCGAGGAGGAGATCGTCGATGAAGGGGCGCGACGGCCACTGGATGCCGACGACCAGCATGCGGAGGCTGCGGTCGTGGCGGTCAGCGGGGTTCTGCATCGAGCCAGCTCGCCAGCGAGACGAGCATCGAGACCGCGTAGCCAAGCTCACGGTCGGGCCAGCGGCGGTAGAAGTCATCGATGAGACCAGCCGTATCCCGGGGTCGGAACCACTCGCCGAGGCGACCCTCCGGGCGGGTCAGCAGGGACTCGAGACGCGCGCGCGCCTCCTGTCCGGCGAACTGGACCTCCCAGTTGCGCTCGATCGGGCGGCTACGCGTGATCAGCCGGCGGCCCCTGACGAGGGTGCGATCAGCGATCGCGCGGGCGGCGGAGCGCTCGAGATCGAAGAGACTCGTGCCCCGAGCCTGCCACTCGATGCGAGCCAGGTCGGGAGCGTATCGGCGCAGATGCTCGATCTGCAGCCGACGGCCATGCAGTGTCCCGGGCTCGAGCGAGGTGAGGAAACGGGTCAGCCGGGTGTCGTAGAAAGGCAGGCGAGGGTAGGCCCAGCTCTGGTAGGTCCGCAGGCTCGGCAACGTCCAGCGGAACGACCACTGGTCGGTCTTGAAGGCCTTGAAGCGTAGCTCCGGGCTCTCGATCGGCTCGTAGGGGCGCCACTCCTCGCGCAGGAGGTCGCGGGCGTCGTGTCCCGTTTGGGCGAGTCGAAAGTGACTCGTCAGCCAGTCGGATCCGGGCTTGCGGAACTTCGCGTCGGCCAGCTCCCAGTCGACCTCGACGCCCTCCTCGGTCGCGGCATCGAGCCAGACGTCACCCCAGTGCGCCGCCATGACCCGCTTCGAGCGGAGCCGCCCGGCGACGGCCGCCTGTCGCGGGAGAGTCATGTCCTGAAAGCCCTCGAGCTGCGACGTCAGGGTCGGAAGTCGATCCAACAGGTAGGTCGGCATGGTGAATGTCACGAGTGGGAGATCTCGTGCCGCGGCGATGCGGGTCGCGATCCCGGTCTCGACGGAGTCGTCGGCGTAACCGTAGGAGAAGGCCTCCAGGACGTCCACGCCGGTCGCGTCGCCGGAACGGCTCAGGGCGGCGACCGTCGAACGGGAATCGAGGCCCCCGGAGATGGGCAGGGCGACGGCCTGGTCGGACGCCAGATCTCCGACGACCGTACGGAGGAGACTGTCGAAGCGTTCGACGACATCCCCGCTTGGCGCCGGCTCCGGGTCGCTCCACGAGAGGTAGCGCTCCTCGGTCAGTCGTCGACCGGTTCGATCGAGGGTGTAGTGAGTCGCCGGCCTCAGCACACGAACGTCGTCGAAGTGGGTCGAGTCACCGAGGAAGAATCCGTAGGTGAGCAGCGACCGAAGGGCCCGGGCGTCGACGTCCCCGGCGTCGCGCCGCGCCCGGGCAATGGCGAAGGCGGTGCCCAGCGAAGGGCGGCCGGTCTCCCGGGTATGGAACAGATGGAGCGTTCCGAAGGGACTGGTCCAGACGTGCCATGTCCGTGGTTGGTGCCGCCAGACGAGGAGCGCGAAATGGCCGTTCAGCTCGGATGTCTCCCCCGACTCGATCAACCGGGTGACGATGCGGTCTCGGTCGAGCGGCCGGAGAGGGTAGAGCTCACCGAGAAGAAACGCCGTCCAGCCCCTGCCTTCGCGTCTCTCGAACGGGAACCCGCTCCATCCCGGGCCGGCGGCGCTGGCGCGCAGGGTCCAGTCCCCGGTCGAAGCGATCGGGTGCCAGGTCTCGCCGCCGCGCTGGGGGGAGCGCGGCTCGGGACCTCCGAAATCGAGAAACAGGTCTCCGATCTCGCTCGGACCGAGGCGGTCGTCAGCCCGGACGGCCCCGGGCGCCGAAGCCGGTGCCCGCTTCATTCCAGAACCTTACCGCGTTGGGGGCGGCGTTGGTCCCAGTGGCCGAGCGGCTCGACCAGTCCCGGTAGGTGGACGTCGCTGGCCGGCTCGCCGACGAGCGAGACGGGGTAGCGCACATCACCGCGGATCATCCATCCCCGGCGATGCTGGGCCGCCAACAGGTCGATGAAGTACCGTCCCGGCCTCATTGCTCCGGCTCGAACGTTGAAGGTCGTCGAGTAGGTTCCCTCCGGCGTCGTCCCGGGCTCGGCATCATAGGTGCGGAAGAGAACGGTGCCGGCGGCCGACATCAGCTCGAAGCCGATCATGAAGCTCTCGAGCGTCTCCTCGAGACGGAAGACGATCTCGATCGAGAAGGCCCGCGCCACCTCGACGTGAGCGGGATTCGAGCGGCCGTCCTGCCACACGTAGACGCTCGAGATCTCGAGACCTCCGGCCGAGGTGACCCGAGGCGTCGGACTCGGTCCGACGCTCTCCTCGAGGTACCTTTCGATGGTCGCGCTCGGCTCACCCCGGGAGGCGACCCGGCCGTCTCGCAGGACGATGACCGAGTCGCAGACCTGCTGGATAGCGGCCAGGTTGTGCGATACGAAGAGGATCGTGCGTCCGCTCGAGGCGACACCGCTGAGCGAGTCGAGGCACTTGCGCCGGAAGGCGGCGTCTCCCACGGCGAGCACCTCGTCGACCAGCAGGATCTCGGTTTCGAGATGCGCCGCGACGGCGAAGGCCAGACGGAGGTACATGCCGGTCGAGTAGTGCTTGATGGGTGTGTCGAGAAAGCTCGGCACCTCGGCGAAGGCGACGATCTCGTCCAGCTTGCCGTCGATCTCCCGGCGCCGCATTCCGAGGATCGCACCTGAGAGATAGATGTTCTCGCGCCCGGTCAGCTCGGGGTGGAAGCCCGTACCGACCTCGAGCAGGGAGCCCACCCGGCCGCGCAGCTCCGCCCTGCCTTCGGTCGGTTCGGTGATACGGGACAGGATCTTGAGCAGCGTGCTCTTGCCGGCACCGTTGGCGCCGATGATGCCGAGCACCTGGCCCTGCTCGAGCTCGAAGGAGATATCGCGCAGGGCCCATATGTGCTCCGGGTCCCTCCGCCTCTGTCGGCCGGAGAGCGCCGATCGGGCCGAGCGCGTCAGACTCTCGCGCAGGGTCTCGTAGGCGGTCCCGCGGGCGCGGATGCGATAGCGCTTGCCGAGGTCGGCCGCTCGAAGGCTCCAGCTCATACGAGATCGGCGAAGGTACGCTCGGTGCGTCGGAACCAGAGGAGACCGCCGACCAGGATTACCGAGGCGACGACGGTGCTACAGGTGATGACGCCGGCCCATGCGTTCTCGGTTCCGAGCAGTGCCCAGCGGAAGCCCGCGACCACGCCCGCCATCGGGTTGAGCCCGTAGAGCCATCCGGGAATGCCGAGATCGCCGAGCTTCTCGACGACCCTGCCGGTCGGGTAGATAACGGGCGTCACGAAGAGCCAGAGCTGGATGAAGAACGGGATGGCGTGGCGGACGTCCCGGAAGCGGACGTTCAACGCGGACAGCCAGAGACCGACGCCGAGAGAGGTCGCCAGAACCAGCAATGCCAGGATCGGCAGCAGCGCCAGACGTGGTGTCGGCGCGACACCGTAGTAAGCCATCAGAAAGAGATAGACCGAGAAGGCGAGGGCGAAATCCACCACCGGGGCCACCGCCGACGCGGTCGGCACCAGAATTCTGGGGAAATAGACCTTCTTGAGCAGGTTCTGCGCTCCGACGAGGCTGTTGGACGACTGCGAGACGCCCTGTGCGAAGAGTGTCCAGGGGAGCAGCGCGGCGTACGAGAAGATCGGATAGGGGTAGCCGTCGGAGTCGATGTTCGCCATCCTCCCGAAGAACAGCGTGAACACCACCATCGTCAGCAGTGGCTGCAGGATCGCCCAGGCCGCGCCCAGCACGGTCTGCTTGTAGCGCACCTTGATGTCGCGCCAGATGAAGAAGTAGAGCAGCTCTCGATAGGCCCAGATCTCGGCGAGGTCGAAGGGCATCCAGCCGCGGCTGGCGCGGATGACGGTGATCGGGGGCTCCACCGCGCGCGCGGGGGTCTCGGCCGAGGCCTGGCGACTATCCATGGGAGCTCGGGTCATGGGAGCCCGGGCCGTAGGAGCTCGGGAGGGAACGGGGACCGGATCTCCGACGGGTCTGTCGGCCGACCCGGTGGGCCGCGGCAGACCCCGCGGCCTTCACCATGAGGACCCGGAAAACGGGAGTCAGCACGACGGGCGCCGGCAAAACGGGCCGGACTCCGTTCTGCGGCGTCCGGCCCAAGTTTTTGTCTTGTCTGAGTCTAGACGATCAGGGCTCGGAGGGAGAACCGTTCTCCTCGCAGACCCCGGCCTCGCCCTCGCACATGACGATTCCGGCAAGGGCCGCCGCCGCCACCGTGGTCGGAATCCAGAAGGGAATCACCGCGACGACGCAGGCGCGACAGACGGAGTCGGCCTCCTTGACGCCTGAGTAGTTGATCCGCGAGACGAGATGGTCGCACTCCCAGTGGTAGAGGGCCTCGTTGTTCTGCCACTGCGCGGTCTCGCCGATCGTCTGGTTCTCCGACTCGCCGAGCTGTTTGTCGTCCAAAACGGCGGTGCAGTCGTTGCGGACCGACGCGATCTTCAGATCGGACGAGGCCTTGGCGGTACCGCTCGCATCGTGGATCGCGACGTAGTACTCGACCGGCTCGCTCGTCTGGTCCGCCAGCCAGGTGCCCAGGTCGCCGGACGAATCGTCGAGCCAGGTCCGCTCGATCCCACCGCCGACCCGCGAGCGGTCGGGGTCGCCAGCCTGATGGCTCGCCCACTGCCCCGGATCGGTCATTCCGATCTCGTGGTCCTCGGGGTCGGGAAGGACTCCCCAGTAACCGCCACCGCCACTCCCCTGCATCACGGTGTAGTAGAAGTCGTCGACGTCGGGATTCAGACGGCGGAAGTAGAGCCGCACCTCGTCTCCGAGGCTGGCGCCGGTCACCGACGCCGTGACCAGTGCGTGGTTGCTCTCCACCTGGCCCTGGTTCTTGTCGCCCTTGTCGGCGTGCGGCTGGAGGGGTACGCACTCCAGATCGTCGACCGATACGGTCTGTGCAGCTACGGGCAGCGCTACCACAGCTACGGCGATCAGGATTCCTAGGCTCTTCCCCACGAACATCCTCCTCCCTCTGGAGCGCACGAACGCATCAAGGTCCCGAAAAACACTGTATTGCGGCCTCGCGACCACGTCAAGCAACCGGGGCGGATGCGGAACTCTCAGCCGGACTCCCCAGTCGCGGCCATGATCTTCTCGGTGTAGGAACGCACGAATGGCGTCTTGCGAACATGTGGCAGGGCTCGCTGGAGGTAGTCGGCCGCGCGGGTCACATCACCGGTCTCGAACAGCGCGACGGCCTTGTAGAAGAGCAACAAGGGCTGCGTCGTGCCGGGGTCGCCTCCGGCGTCGAAACGGCGTACCGCCGTCTCCCACTGCGCGGCGCGGTAGGCCGCTTCGGCGGCCAGGAACTGGGCCTCGGCCGAGTCGGGATAGGTGTCGGCCAGCTCCGCCGTGACAGCGAGTGCCTGGCCGAGGTCGTTCGAGGACCGTGCTTGCTCGAGCTGCCGTCGGGCCGCTCTCAGTTGCTCCACGGAGGGACGCTGATCGGGAGCGGGCGCCTGGCTCTGGGCGTCGGCGGGCGTTGCCGGCCCCGGCGCCGCCGCGCTGTCTCCGCCTTCCTCCGGCTCGATATCGTCGCCCTCAGGCTGCCCGGCTTCGCCGGTCTCCGCGATCGTCGCCGAGGCGGCGGCTCGCTCGGCCGCTGCGAGGCGCCTGTCGAGTTGCTTGACGAGCCTCCACGTCTTCGCGGAGGAGCGGACGTCCGGCTCGAGCGAGGCCGCCCACCGCGAGGCCCTCTCGAGCTCGTCGCCATCGAGCATGCACTGGAGAAGGCGTGGCGCCTGCTCGACGCGGCGGGCCTCTTCGGGACACGCCTCCAGGTCTCCCAACGAGGTCGAGCAGTCGCCGGCGTCGATCGCCGCCTGGAACCGGCGGCAGACGGTGGCCGGCTCGCCTCCGCTCAGGGCGACGAGAGCGTCGAGATGGGGCAGCGCTGCTGCGGCGTTGCCCTCGGCCACCTCGAGGTCTGCGAGAAGCTGGAGAGATCGAACGTCGCCCGGGTCGCGGGCCAAACGCTGGGTGAGGACCCGTCGCCGCTCGTCGGGACCCATCGCCGCCAAGGCCACGAGCTCCGCGCGCTTGGCCAGCGGTCTGAAGGCCTCGATCTCCGCCAGTCGTTCGGCCGGAAGCTCGCCGGCGAGAACCTGCTCGACGGCATTCCTCGTGCCGGCGGCAATGTCGGCTTCGGAGTATGCCCGGTGCCCCTCCTCGAGCGTCAGTAGACGCTCGAGAGTCTCGTCGAGCCCCTCGTCGTCACCGCTCCGGCTCTGTGCCAGGGCCAGGTGGCTGAGACCGTCAGCGAGCAGCGTCGGTTCGTCGAGGAATCCGAAGCAGGCGATTTCGAGGTCGAGCGCGGCCTCGCCCGGCGTTCCGTCGCGCAGGGCCTGCTTGCCGGTCTCCAGCAGCTCGATGTAGAAGGGGTCGGCCGCCCACAGCTGGGAAGCCTTGATGACGGTGAGGATGGCTCCGGCGATGAGCCTCGCGCGAAGAGCTGGCCGTCTGTCAGTCACCGGTCGAGTCGCTCCCAGACCCCGCTGCGATACGTCGAGGAGCGCGACCGAGGGCAACGCAGTAGACACGGGTAGATCCGATGGCGCAGTAGGAGGCTGGTGAACAATGCAGGCTAGAGGACTTTAGACGCCCATCTGACGTCACGCAAGCGGATCGAGAGGGATGTCCCGGCCCGCCAGAATGGAGGCCGGGTAGTCATCGGTCAGCCGGTCGGCCACGGCCCGCCCCCAGCGGCGGCTGATCTCGTCGCGAGCCTCCGACAGCCCGGGAGACCGCCACGTCGGCGAGTGGGCATCGCTGGCGACGAAGTGGATCAGACCCCGGTCGATCATTGTGCGCACGCTCGCCTGTATCCGGCGACCGAACTTTCCGGTAACGCTCATCGCCGTCGCCTGCGCACGGGCTCCCATGACGACGAGCTCGTCCATCAGCTCGAGGTCTTCGGCGAGGAAGGGGATGAACTCCGGGTGGGCGATGACGGGCTGCCATTCGGCCAGGACGAGCTCGTGGATGAGTGCGCTGGCCCCCATGGGCGGTTGAGAGAGGCCGAACTCGAGCAGCAGGGCGCGGCTGTCGGCGAGCGGCGCGAGTCCGCCGAGGCCCGGGCGCTCGAGATCGTCGAGGATGTCGACTCCGACGTGGATCTCGCCGCCCACCCAGATCTTCGGCTTCGGTCCGGCGCGCTGCTGGAGCTCGTCGACGAGGCTGCGGAGCCGGTCGGTATCCTCGTTGGGCCAGGCCTTGCGCTGATGGGGAGTCGCCACCACGCCGGTGCAGCCGTCGGCGGCGGCCAGCCGGCACATCTCGATCGCCTCGTCCCAGGTACCGGCCCCGTCGTCGATGCCGGGGAGGATGTGGGTGTGCAGGTCGATCATGCGGCCGAGTCGGCGGCCTCGTCGTCGTTCGAGTAGTAGTGGAAGTAGTGGTAGTAGCGCTCCCGATAGCCCTTCTGTGCCGCATCGTACCGATTCAGAACCAGACCCAGCACCTTCACGTCCGCCAGGTCGAGCCGATCCCGTGCCGCCAGACAGTGGTCCTTCTGGGTGGTGTGGGCGGCGACGCAGAAGATCATGCCGTCGACGACGGCGCCGATGTGAATGGGATCGCTGACCGCGAGCACCGGTGGCGAGTCGATGATCACGAAGTCCCAGTGATGACGCATCTCGCCGATCAGCTCGGCCATTCGACCCGAGGCGAGCAGCTCGGAGGGGTTCGGCGGGATCGGGCCGGAGGTGAGCACGTCGAGACACTCGACGTCGGTCGCGTCGGTGGCCTCGCGGATGTCGATGCCGCCGGTCAGACACGAGACCAGCCCGCCGCGATTCGAGGTCGAGAAGATCTTGTGAAGTCTCGGTCGGCGAAGATCGGCGTCGACCAGGAGGACCCGCTTGCCGAGCTGGGCCATGACGACAGCCAGGTTGGTCGCCGTCGAGCTCTTCCCCTCGCCCGACTCCGACGAGGTTACGCTGACGACCCGGAGCTCCGAGGCGGTGGACATCATCAGGGCGGCACGCAGGGAGCGGTAGGCCTCGGAGATCGGTACCTGGGGATGGTGCTCCGGGAGCAGCTCGATGTCCCGTTCGGCTCCCGTGTCGGCCGCCCTGCGAGAGGGCCTCGGCTTGCGGGACTTCGCGTACGAGGTGTAGTAGTAGCCGGCACCACGCCCTCGGGCGCTGACGTCGGCAATCACCGCGAGCACCGGAAGTCCGAGCAGTCGCTCGGCCTGTTCGGCGTTCTTGATGGTGCGATCGAGATAGTGGAGCAGGAAGACCAGCAGCGTTCCGATGAGTCCACCGAATCCGAGGCCCGCCGAGAGGTCCTTCTGCAGATTCGGCTGGTAGGGCTTCTCGGGCACCAAGGCCCGGTCGACGATCCGGATGTTGGACTCACGCGTGTGCTGGAATCGCGCTGCCGCCTGCGTCGACGACTGGGCCTGATAGAACTGGTCGAGAGCGTCCCGGCGGGTCTCGATCTCCGCGCGCAGGTTGGCGATCTCGACGCCTTCGGCATTCTGGTCGAAGGCCTGCGAGCGCAGTCGTTCCATCTCGGTCTGCAGAGATCTCTCCTGGCGCAGCGCCGCCTGGTACTCGGCGTTGGCCGACTGTCTGGCCTTTTCGAACATCTCGTCGACCACCGAGTCCAGGCGCTCCTGGCCCTTGTCGATGGTCTCCTTGAGCTCCACCATCGCCGGCCACTCGGGCTTGTAGGTCTTGAGACGGGTGTCGTAGTCGCGTTCGAGCTGCAGTTGCTCGCGCCGCAGCTGCTGGACGAGACCCTCGGACTGGGTGTTGGCGACCGACTCGCGTGGCGCCTCGAGGAGCTCGCGATAACGGGCCTCCTTCTCGACCCGCACCCGGACGGCCTCGCTGTAGCTCGTGTTGAGCGACTGCAACTGCTCGTCCACCATGCTCGCGCCTTCGGCGTCGAGCACGACGGCGTCGGTCGTCAGGGTCAACGTCTTGAGCTCAGCCTCGCGGTCGCGGATCTCCTGCTTCAGGGTGTCGATCTCGGATGCCAGAAAAGCCGAGCCGCGCTCGGCCGTCCCCGATCGCTCGGCGATTCCCCAGTTGATGTAGGCCTCGGCGTAGCCGTTGGCCACTCGAGCGGCGAACTCGGGGTCGAGCGAGGTGTAGGAGATCTCGACCAGCTGCGTCGACTTGATGGCGTCGATACCGAGGCCGCCACGCAGCGAGTGTGCCATCTTGGCCAGGGCGATCTCGTCGTCGTGAGCCGAGACCTCGGTACCGGTGTCGGCGTCGCGCCGCGCGCGCGTGGGATTGAAGACGGGATCCTCGTAGAGTCGCAGGTCCTGAACGACCCGCTCGGCGAGGCCCCGGCTCTCGAGCAGACGGTACTGCGTCGGGTAGTACTCGACATTCCACCAATTGTCGAACCAGAGATTGCTGTCGGTCGGGTTGGGGTTCATCGCCCGGCGCTCGATCTGAATCGTGGTGACGGCGCGGTAGAGCCTCGGCGTGATCTGGTAGTGCACCAGGCCGATCCCGGCACCGACCGCCGCGCACGCCAGGATCAGCTTCCAGCGGAGGCGCAGGATCTCGAGGTACTCGCGGATCTCGAAGTCGATGAGGCGCTCGTCCCGGCGCGGCTGGTCGATCTCGAAGAAGCTGTCGTTGCTCAAAAGAACGACTCCTTGATCACCACGACATCGCCGTCCTGGAGGCGAAGATCCGGATCCCGTCCATTGACGATGCGCTTGTAGTCGACCTCGATCTCCCGTACCGAGCCGTCGGCCTGCTGGCGCCTGACGACGATCTTGTCCGCGGCCCGGTCGGTGAGTCCGCCGGCACGCGAGATCGCGGTCAGCAGGGTGACGCTCTGCGTGTCGGCGAAGTCGAGTGCTCCCTGGGTGGTGACCTCTCCCAGCAGGTAGACGGTGATCGTGGCCGTCGCCGGGATGTTGATCACGTCGTTGGCGAAAATGGGAATGTCGAGGCGCGGGTCGTTCCCGATCATCAGCTTCTCGAGGTCGATCGCCAGCTGGGCCGAAAGGCCGTTTCTCGCCCGCCGCCGGATGTAGACGGTGTCTCCATGGTTCTCGGCCAGGCCGCCGGCGGCGGTGATGGCGAGGATCAGCGTGTACCGGCCGGACAGGTCCAGATTCCCCGGTTTGACGACCGCGCCGATCACCGAGATGGGCTGTGAGAGGAACTCGCGGATCTCGACCGTCACCGAGGCGCGTTGGAGGTAGTTGATCTCCAGATGCTCGCGCAGCGAGTCGGTGAGCTCGGCCTCGGTGAGGCCGGCTGTGGGGAACTCCCCGATCAGCGGGAGACGGATCGTTCCACCCTCCGAGACGCGGTACTCGCCGTCGAGTGCCGGCTCCTCGAAGACCTTGATGTCGATCAGGTCGCGCGGCCCGACGCGGTAGGCCGATCCCTGCTGGGAGGCGAGGGGACCAGCGGTCCCGAGGAGAACCGCCACGGCTAGGACACGGGACCAGCAGGCTTTGCGCACATTACCCCGCGAGGGACAAGTCCTCTCGCATCTGACAGATAGACATCCTACAGCCGCCTCCGCGCTAGCGTCTACCCAGCCGGAGACCGGTGTTGAACAGCAGGCGCAGCCGGCCGTTATCGCGGTCGAAACCCTCGAGATTCGAGTCCCATTGGTCGACGGAGTAGCCGATCCGCAGCGCCAGCAGCTCCGAGAGCCTGACGCCGAAGTCGATTCCGATGCTGGTGAAGTCGTCTTCCCGCGCCGGGATCGCGGGGTCCAGCTCGACGTAGTCGTCGACACCGCCTTCGGCGTAGATCCGGCCTGCCCAGCGATCGGACAACAGCGCCTGGACCGCCAGACCGTAGCGGCTGGTCTCGTAGTAGGAGTACTCCTGGTTGATCGAGTAGAAGACGTCGCGCCGAACGTAGGGCGAATAGGTCATCCGCCACCCGGGCTCGTAGGAGAGCTGTATCTTCCCGGTGATGCCGTCGTAGGGAATGAAGGCCGAGGTCTCGCCTTCGGGCTCGAGATCGCGAAAGACGACTTCGCCGGTGAGGTAGAACTCCGGCGCCTCGTGTCGGAACTGGACCAGTGGCGAGGTCCCCTTGTTGGAACGGTCGCGAGCCTCGTCGACGAAGTCGGCGTCCGAGAGCTCCACTCCGATGCCGATGTACGAGGTGGGGCGAGGCTTGTAGCGAACGCCGAGCCGACCGATCGTCTCGTCGCGATCCTCGGCGGAGTAGTCGGGGAGAGGCGAGTCGGCCTCGTCCTCGAGGGTGCGGATCCGCGCCAGCGTCGCACCGCCGAACAGGCGGATGGCCTCGCCCAGCCTCAGCTCGGCGAGCAGGTCGGCGACGTCGTACCGGGTGTTGGTTTCGACGTCCGTCTCCGAGCCGCGGATGCGAACAGCGTCGCGGCGATTGGCGCCCGCCTCGAGAAAGAGGTGGTTGTAGAAGCCGTGGATCCTGGCGCCGAACCACTGGTTGTAGTTGTTGCGCTCGTCCTGCTCCAACCAGAGGACGTACTGGGGGATCGCCTCGAAGGTCAGGTAGGTCTTGGAACCAGCGGGTACGATACCGCTGATCCCGGCGCCCAGGGTGAGAGTCGTATCGCGCTGTTGCTCGACGGTGTCCGGCGTGCCGAACGAGTTGATCACGACGGCGCCGTTGGTGATGCCGACCCAGGGATCGAGGCCGAAGGCACCGGCCTTCCAGAACGCCTCCTCGAGCTGCAGCTCGAGCTGCTCCTTCTGGTCGTCGGGACGGTCCTCGGTGGTTCCGGGCGGCGTATACTGCGCCAGCTGCCCCCGGGCGGCCGGGGGAGTCGACACGACCAACAGCGCGCCAACCAGCGTCGTCAGAGCCGGAGCAAGCCTGAGCGAGTCCCTGATGCGGCGTCTCATTCGGTTTCCTCCCGCTGAGCGCGACCCCACCGACGCCGGTCGGGCCAGTCTCGGTGGCCGGATGATACCGGCTTTGCCGGTCCTGTTGGCGCTCTGGCTCTGCCTCATGCTGGTTGTCGCGCCGCTTCCGTTCGGCAGTGTCACGGCCGGCTGGCGCTCGATCGTCCACGCCGGCAGCTTCGTGGCGCTGCTGCTCGCCATCGGATCGCGTCGGGGGCCGCGCGATCCGCGACCGATGCTGCTGGTGGCTGGCCTGGCGGCGGGGCTCGTGGCGCTCGGTCTGCTGCAGAGTCTGCCTCTCCCCGACGCGCTGGTCGGTGCGATCTCGCCGCGACACCTCGAGGCGACCGCCCAGGTTCGCGATCTCCTGGGGCCCCCCGAGGCGCCGGCGAGACTGTCGGTTGCCGCGTCGAGGTCCGTCTCCGCCGCGCTGGGTTGGGCGGCGGCCATCGCCGTGTTCGTGGCCGCCGCGATCTGCGGCAGCGATCGACGCCATCGCTGGTGGTTGCTCGGTGCGGTGATCGCCACGGCGGTGCTGGAGATCTTCTTCGGCGCCCAGCGCCTCTTCGCCCGCGCGTCGACGATCTGGGGGGTGGAGGTTCCCGGGGCCACGGACCGCCTGAGGGGCACGTTCGTCAACGCCGACCACCTGGCGCTCTATCTTCTGATCGCGCTGGCGGTGGCGACGGGTTGGTGTCATGTCGCTTTTAGAAGATCACGGTTAGACCGCCGGCCCGAGCACCGGCTCGTCGCCGTCACGCTGCCGGCGTTGTGCTGGCTGGTCTTCTTCGTCGGCCTGTCTTTCACCGGGTCGCGCGCCGGGCTGGTCGCCGGGGTCGCCATGGTTCTGGCGCAGGGCGTGCTGCTGGCGGCGGCGCTGCGCAACTGGCGTGTCGCTCCGGTCGGGGTCGTCGCCGGAGCGCTGGCTCTGGGCGTCATCACCCGGATCGGACTCGACCAGGGGCTGGGCAGGCTCATGGCCACCTCCTCGTACGAGGTGTCGTGGAACGCCCGACCGGTGATCTATGGCGCGTCCCTCGAGCTCTGGCGGCAGTTCCCCTGGCTCGGTACCGGCCTGGGGACCTTCGAGGCCGCTTTCCCGCTCGTCCAGCCGGCCGAGATCAGCGCCCGGGTCTGGAGCCACGCCCACAACGACTGGCTCGAGATCATGGTGACGGGAGGAGTCGTCGGGCTGCTCGTGCTGCTGTCGGTCGCCGCCGCGCTGGTCGCCGGCCTCCGGGCCGTACTGCTCGGCTCGTCGTCGAGCACCAGCCGGGCGGTGGCACTGGCCGCACTGGGCGCCCTCGTCGGCGTGGGTCTTCACGAAGCACTGGACTTCGGGCTCACCATGCCGGCGAACGCACTCACCATGGCGGTCGTTCTCGGAGTAGCGCTCGGCAGCAGCCGACGTTACGAATCCGAGGGGACCAGGCTGATCGAGCCGGGCGAGAAAGGCCGCTGATCGAGACCCCGGATCTCGAGTACCGAGGTCACGGGCTCCACTTGCGCCTCGACGTCGAAGGAGACGCCGGGAAGGGCGACCTGTCGCCTGGCGGCTCTTCCGTTCCAGACGATGTCGATCGGCAGCCCGCTCGGCGAGATGTCGATGAGCTCCACACGGAGGCCGTTCGCGGTCCTCGATGGCAGGACATCGAGTCGCGCGGATCGCTCCGAACGGACGAGACGGTCGCCGCTCCACGAAGTCGCCGGCAGAGCGGCGAGCCTGGTCTCGAGCCTGGCCAGGCCGGGATCCGAATCGGCGCGGGCCACTTCGACCGCGACGCGCAGGTAGGTCGGGTGGGTATCCCACGACCCTCGCACCTGCCCGAGCGCGAGCCGCGCCGCCCTCACCTCGCGGCGCCGGAGCAGGGCCTCCGCCTTGAGGATAAAACAGCGGTCCCAGGCTTCGTCGAAGCCACCCTGCCAGCGCCGTTCGGCCTGCTCGGCGGCGGCGAGATCGTCGGCGAGCAGACTGGCGAGAGCCTCTTCCGGAAGGGTCAGGTCGGTGATACTGCGCGTCAGGCGGCGTAGATTGTCGGGCTCCAAGGGGTCTCGGCCGGCGAATCCGAGATGCAGGGTCCACTCGAGCCACCGCCTCATGCTGGTGGCCGCGCCCTTGGCCACGGGCCCGGCCGGCATCCGATCCAGAATCCGCTCGAGGCGCTCGAGGTTCACTCCGTCCGGCTCGAGCGCGGCGAGAGCCGAATGGAACTGAACCGTTCCGCGGCGGTAGTCCCCGCCCGCCACCCGGGCCTCCGCCTCATCGAGCAACTCGTCGATGCGACGGTGCTCCGCGGTTCGGAACCGCTGGTGCGCCACCAGGTAGAGATCCCACTCGTGACGGCGCCTGAAGATGGTCTCGAGACGCTTCCAGGCGTGGGGCTCGTCCGGGATGAGCTCGAGGGCGCGGCGGCGGTCGGGCATGTAGCGCAACCAGAGCTCGACCGTGAGATCGAAGGTCCGCTGATCGCGAAAGGCCTCGGTCATCGTTATCTCCGCGGCCTTGCGCTGCCCGGAGGAGAGGCTCTGCCAGTGGTTGACGTAGGCCAGGGCGAGATAGCGGGTGGGCTCGGCGTATCCCGGGATCAGGGACTCTGCCAGGCGCAGCGGTACCTCCCAGGTCTCCATCGCGGATGCCGATCGGGCCATGTCGTCGCCCCGCGCCTGCAGGTATGCGGCGGCGCCGTAGATCGTCGCCGCTTCCCATGAGGTGGGGCTGCGCCGCAGGAGGTCCGCGGCGAGCGTGTGGATCTCGTCGACGGCGGCGAGAGACCTGTTCCAGACCTCCAGTCGCTCGGACTCCGGAACATCGAAGAGCCAGGTGGGGTCGATGTACTGGGCGACCACGGGACGCAGCGCGCGGGTCCTCGTCTCGAGAGGATCGTTGGCGCGCCGCACACGCCCTGCCAGCCCGGGCAGGAAGCGAGCGGCGTCGGCGCGCTCGAGAAAGCCCGCCATTCGGCGTTGCTCGGCGGTCCAGGCCCGGTGCGAGACGGCCACCCATACGAGTCCCAGGAGGGCCAGCCCCACCAGCGCCCGGCGCAGTGTCGAGTTCACATGCGGGAGTCTATATGGCCGGACGCCTCGGGATCCCGGTCCGGAGCAGCGTTCAGGGACTTCAGCATCCCGCGAAGCGCGACCCTCCAGGGAACCGCCGGGAGGTCCAGCTCGTGAGCGCTGGCACTGGAGTCGAGGGCGCTGTAGACGGGCCGGCGGGCCGCCGTCGGGTATTCGGAGGTGGTGATGGGGACCACCTCGGCCGCTTTGTCGAGGAGACCGAGGGAGGCGGCTTCCTCGGCAATGGCCACGGCGAGCTCGTGCCAGGTGGCGACGCCGGAGTCGCACCAGTGCCGGATGCCGGACGTCGCGTCCCCGAGAGCCCAACGCCAGACAGCGTCGGCGAGGGTCGCCGCCCAGGTGGGGCTGCCGGTCTGATCGGCGACCACTCTCACAGGCCGTCCCTCCGCGAGCAGCCGGCGCATGGTGAGCACGAAGTTCGCTCCGTGAACGGAGTAGAGCCACGAGGTGCGCACGACCAGGGCGCGCTCCGCGAGGACTTCGAAGACGGCTTCCTCGCCTGCGAGCTTGCTGGCGCCGTAGGCGTTCAGGGGACCGGTGGCGTCGGTCGGTCGATAGGGGGACCGTTGATCGCCGCTGAACACGAAGTCGGTCGAGATCTGGATGAGACGGGCTCCGGTCGGTACGAGCCGGGCGGCCAAGAGCCGAGGCCCATCGGCGTTGATCGCGAAAGCGGCCGCGCGCTCGGATTCGGCCCGGTCGACCGCGGTGTAGGCGGCCGCATTGATCACCAGCTCCGGCTCCAGGCTCTCGATCTTCCGCTCGATCGAGGCCCCGTCGGTCAGGTCGAGCTCCGCTCGCCCGGGCGCTTCGAGAGTCACTCCCCGCGGCGTCGCGGTCCGCAGGTGGTGACCCAGCTGGCCGCCGCCGCCGATCAGCAGGACTCTCACGATCTTCCTCGCGCCCCGGTCGCTAGCGACCCTTCGCCGGCCATCGCCCTACTCGGGAACGGGCGAGGTCGACTCGGGCGCGGCTTCCGGCAGGACCTTGGCGAGGTAGTCGCCGTAGCGCGTGCCCTCGAGTGCCGCCGCCAGGGACGCGAACTGCCGCGCCGAGATCAGGCCGAGGTGAAGCGCGATCTCCTCGGGGCAGGCGATCTTGAGCCCCTGGCGCTCCTCGACGATACGCACGAAGTTGGCCGCTTCGAGTAGGGACTCGTGGGTCCCGGTATCGAGCCAGGCGGTCCCGCGGCCGAGCAGCTCCACGCGGAGTTGGCCCCGCTCGAGGTAGGCACGGTTGACATCGGTGATCTCCAGCTCTCCGCGGCCGGACGGCTCGAGATCCCGGGCGATCGATACGACCTGACTGTCGTAGAAGTAGAGGCCGGTCACGGCGTAGTCCGATGCGGGCCGTTGGGGCTTCTCCTCGATGCTGGTGACGGTGCCGGAATCGTCGAAGCCGATGACGCCGTAGCGCGTCGGGTCGCTGACGGAGTAGCCGAAGACCGTGGCGCCGCTGTCGCGCCCGGCGATTCCGGCCAGACGACTCGCCAGCCCCTGGGCGTAGAAGATGTTGTCGCCGAGGATCAGTGCCACGGGATCGCCGTCGATGAACGACTCACCGATGAGTAACGCCTCTGCGATGCCGCGCGGCTCGGGCTGGACCGCGTACTCGAGCTCCAGGCCCCACTGTGTGCCGTCGCCGAGGAGAGACTCGTAGCTCTCGGCGTCCCGCGGCGTGGTGATGACCAGAATTTCCCGGATGCCGGCGAGCATCAGGGTCGACAGTGGGTAGTACACCATCGGCTTGTCGTAGACCGGCAGAAGCTGCTTGCTCGTCGGCACGGTCACCGGGTAGAGCCTCGTGCCGGCTCCACCGGACAGCAGGATTCCCTTCCTCATGGAGGATCTGGGCCTCATCGAGGATCTAGGGTATCCCGCCTCGACGTCACGACCAACGGGTGTGAATAAACTCGCCGCACCCTCCCATGTCCTCTCTCCGCCATCTCCCGCACCTCTACACCCTGGCCTGGGCTGTTGTGCTGGGTCTCCTGCTTCTGCTGCCGGCCGGCGCCTACGATCCGGCGGGGCAGGGCTGGCTCGACCGCCTGCTCGACAGCGTCCCGCTTCTCGATAAAGCGATCCATGCGGCTCTCTTCGCCGTCCAGGGAGTCCTCACCAGACGATCGCTGGCGTCGCGGATCGGGCCCGGGGCCACCGTTCTGGCGACCGTGCTCGCGTGCGCCTACGGCATTCTTCTCGAGGTGCTCCAGGGACCGGTCCCGGGGCGCGCCACCGGGGTGGGCGACATGATCGCCAACACGGTCGGCGCGCTCGGCGGCGCTATAATCGCAGGTTCACGCGACCGAAGCAGGCCATACGGGGAGTAGGTCCCGGCCGTCGGGCCGTCTCCGCGCGTCGTCCGGCGATCGGCGAGGTCCGAGCATGAAAGTCATCGAGCACCTGGAGCGCGCCTCCGAGCCGCTCATCAGCTTCGAGATCATTCCGCCCTTGCGGGGTGGCAACTTCCAGGATCTGAATTCGCTGATCGAGGACCTGGTCAGCTTCAGACCGCCCTTCATCGACATCACCAGCCATGCCGCCGAGGTCTCCTACGACGAGACCCGTGACGGGATCCAGCGCCGTATCAAGCGCAAGCGGCCCGGCACGATGGGCGTGTGCGCGCTCATCCAGAACAAGTACAACGTCGACGCGGTGCCACATGTCCTCTGTCGCGGCTTCACTCGCGAGGAGACCGAGGACTTCCTGATCGAGCTGCGTTACCTGGGCATCGACAACGTCCTGGTGGTGCGCGGAGACGACGCGGCCTACGAGAAGCCGCTCCACTCCGGCAGGTCGGCCAATCAGTACGCCTCGGACCTCGTCGAGCAGGTGGTGGCGATGAACAACGGCCGCTACCTCGAGGACGATCTGCTCGATGCGGAGCCGACGCGGTTCTGTGTCGGTGTGGCCGGCTATCCGGAGAAGCACTTCGAGTCGCCGAACGCCGAATCGGACCTGCGCTACACCAAGGCGAAGGTCGAAGCCGGCGGAGAGTACATCGTCACCCAGATGTTCTTCGACAACCGGCACTACTTCGACTTCGTCGATCGTTGCCGCGAGGCGGGGATCGAGGCGCCGATCATTCCCGGACTCAAGATTCTGGTGACCCGCCGCCAGCTGACCACCCTGCCGCGCAACTTCTACTGCGAGATCCCCAGCGAGCTCGCCGACGAGGTCGAGGCGGCTCGACCGGAGCAGGCGCTCGACATCGGTGTGGAGTGGGCGGCCCGACAGACCCGGGAGCTGCTCGAGGCCGGCGCTCCGGCGGTGCACTTCTATGTCATGCAGGGCTCGAAGCCGGTCAGCCGCGTGTTGAACCGGCTCGGCTGGCCGAGTCGCTCGGTCGGCGCGCGCACCTGAGGCGGCTCTCCGGCCCGACGCCGACCGTTGACAAGCGAGGGACGGCTCCTCTAGGCTCTCGCCAGCATCAGGAGTGGTCCGGGAACATCCGGACTCGGCAACCTGGGACGGACACCCAAGGTGCCTGCCCGGCTCCGCGAATGCGGGATCGGGGATGTGGTCGCCCACCGGAGGCGGCAACGGATTGTCCGGCCGACCCGCTCGTGATGCATGCGACGCGGGCTCTTTGTTTTTCAGGGGCCATGAGATCAACATCCTCCGACGCCAGAGGCATCCGATGAGCTCCGACATCTTCGACGTTCCCGTTCCCCAGAGCCACCCCGATACCGACGAGCGCACCGCGGCGCTCGAGGAGGCGCTGGCCGAGCGCCTTCTCGTCCTGGATGGCGCCACCGGTACGGCAATGCAGGCGCTCGATCTCGGACCGGACGACTTCGGCGGCCCCGATCTCGAGGGCTGCAACGAGAACCTCTGTGCGTTGCGACCGGACGTGGTCGAGCATGTGCACGAGATCTACCTCGGCGCCGGGGCGGACATCGTCGAGACGAACACCTTCGGCGGCACGCCGCTGGTGCTCGCCGAGTACGGCCTCGAGCGGAGCGCCTTCGAGCTCAATCGTGCCGCCGCCGAGATCGCGCGGCGGGCCTCGGCGCGATTCGACGAGCCCGGTCGGCCCCGCTTCGTCTGCGGCTCGATGGGACCGACGACGAAGGCGATCTCGGTCACCGGAGGGGTCACCTTCGAGGACCTCGGTCGACATTTCCGTGTCCAGGCACTGGGACTGATGGCCGGCGGCACCGACTATCTCCTGCTCGAGACCTGTCAGGACACCCGCAACGTGAAGGCCGGACTGATCGGAATCGAGGAGGCCTTCGCCGCCGCCGGCTGGCGTCTTCCGGTGGCGGTGTCGGTCACCATCGAGCCGACCGGGACGATGCTGGCCGGTCAGGACGCCGAGGCTCTCGCGGTCTCCCTGCTCCACGCCGAGCTGCTCTACGTCGGGCTCAACTGCGCCACCGGTCCGGAGCTGATGAGCGAGCATCTGCGGACGCTGTCCGAGCTGGTGCGAACCCGGGTCGCCTGCGTTCCCAATGCCGGACTGCCCGACGAGGAGGGCCGGTACCTGCAGGGGCCGGACGAGTTCCGGGAGATCTTCGGACGGTTTCTGGACGAGGGCTGGTTGAACCTCGTCGGCGGTTGCTGCGGCACCACCGCGGATCACGTTGGCGCGCTCGCCGATCTCGTCGACGGACGGGCGCCTCGGCGAGCGGCGGTCCACCAGCGTGCCATGGTCTCCGGGATCGAGGCCGTCGAGCTCACCGCGGACAACAGGCCCCTACTGGTCGGAGAGCGGACGAACGTTCTCGGCAGTCGGAAGTTCCGTCGGCTGATCGCTACCGGTGAATGGGAGGCGGCCGCCGAGGTGGGGCGGGCGCAAGTGAAGAGCGGCGCCCAGATCGTCGATGTCTGTCTCCAGGATCCCGATCGTGACGAGAAGGGTGACATGGAGGCCTTCCTCGAGCAGCTCGTGCGGTTGGTCAAGGCGCCTCTGATGATCGACTCGACCGACGCCGAGGTCATGGAGCTGGCGCTCACCTGGTGCCAGGGCAAGGCGATACTCAACTCGATCAATCTCGAGGATGGCCTGGAGCGGTTCGAGCGCGTCGTGCCGCTCGTTCGCCGCTACGGTGCCGCTGTGGTCGTCGGGCTGATCGACGAGACCGGGATGGCGGTCGATGTCGAGCGCAAGCTCGAGGTCGCCAGGCGCTCCTACCGGCTGCTGACGGAGGACTTCGGGCTGCGACCGGAGGACCTCTGGTTCGATGCCCTGGTCTTCCCCTGCGGCACCGGAGATCCGGCGTACATCGGCTCCGGAGCCGCCACCATCGAGGCGGTGCGGCGGATCAAGCGGGAGTTTCCGGACAGCCGCACCCTGCTGGGGGTGTCGAACGTCAGCTTCGGACTGCCGACCGCGGGGCGGGAGATCCTGAACTCGGTCTACCTCTATCACGCGACGGTCGCCGGTCTCGATGCGGCGATCGTGAACAGCCAGAAGCTCGCGCGCTTCGCCGAGATCCCGGAGGCGGAACGCCACCTCGCCGAGGAGCTCCTCTTCCTCGAGCGCGGCGACGAGGCCGGGAGCGAGGAGCTGGTGGCTCGCTTCACCGAGCACTTCCGCGGCCAGACGTCGATCGTCAGCGGACCGCCGCGAGAGGAGCTGCCGCTTGGAGAGCGCATCGCCCGGGCGGTCGTCGAAGGGACCAAGGAGGGGCTGAACGAGGATATCGACGCCGCTCTGGCCGATCCGGCCTGGGAGACGGCTCTGGACATCATCAACGGTCCGCTGATGGCCGGAATGGCCGAGGTCGGTGTGCTCTTCAACGACAACAAGCTCATCGTCGCCGAGGTCCTGCAGAGTGCCGAGGTCATGAAGGCGGCGGTGGCGCGGCTCGAGCCCCACATGGAGAGGTCCGAGGGCGCCAGCCGAGGCAAGGTGATGCTGGCGACGGTCAAGGGCGACGTTCACGACATCGGTAAGAACCTGGTCGACATCGTGTTGTCGAACAACGGTTTCGAGGTCGTCAACC
Organism: Candidatus Multivoradales bacterium; assembly: GCA_965223875.1. Taxonomy (GTDB): domain Bacteria; phylum Acidobacteriota; class Thermoanaerobaculia; order Multivoradales; family JAHEKO01; genus CBDCXS01. The sequence goes on from OZ245024.1 coordinate 4,448,884, forward strand.
TGGGGATCAAGGTCCCCAGCGAGCAGCTCATCCAGGCGGTACGAGAACACCGGCCGGACGTCATCGGACTCTCCGGACTGCTGGTCAAGAGCGCCCAGCAGATGGTCGTGACCGCGGGGGACTTGCGCGCGGCGGGTCTGTCTCAGCCGTTGTTGGTCGGCGGAGCGGCGCTGTCGCGGCGGTTCACCCATTTGAAGATCGCGCCCGAGTACGGTGGCCTGTGCACCTATGCCAGCGACGCCATGCATGGCCTCGGGCTGGTGGGACGCATCACCGATCCGGCCGAACGGCAGGCGCTCGACGCCGAGATCACCCGTGCGGTCGACGCAGACCGCGCGAGTGCGCAACGCAGGACGACGACCACCCCGTCCGCTCCCCGGAAACGCGTGATCGTGAGCCGCGATGTCGAGGCGGCTTCGCCGCCCGATCTCGACCGGCACGTCGCGGACCTCGACCTCGAGGTGGTCTGGGATCTGGTCAATCCGCAGATGCTCTTCGGCAAACACCTCGGGCTGAGAGGTTCGGTCGAGAAGCTCGCCATCACCGGCGACGAGCGCTACGCGAAGCTCGAGCGCGTCGTCGAGGAGGTCAAGAGCGTCGCCGCCGACGGCTTGATGGCGGCGCGTGCGGTGTGGAAGTTCTACCAGGTGCGGGGCACTGGCGAGCGCGTCGTCGTGTCGGACAACGGCAGTGAGCTGGGCTCCTGGGACTTCCCGCGACAGCGCGGACGGAACGGCCTGAGCCTGGCCGACTACCTGCTCGATGACGATCACCTGGCCCTGTTCGTCACCACCGCGGCGGGTGTCCGGGATCAGATCGAGGCCTGGAAAGCCGAGGGCGAGTATCTGCGTAGCCATACGCTCGCCGCACTCGCCCTCGAGACGGCGGAGGCGGCCGCGGAATGGCTGCACCGCGAGCTACGGAGTGCGTGGGGTTTTCCGGACGATGACGGGGTGGGGAGGCGAGACCTGTTCGCTGCGCGTTACCGGGGCCGCCGATACAGCTTCGGCTACCCGGCCTGTCCCGACCTCGCCGGCCAGCGGCTTCTCTTCGAGCTGCTGGAGCCGGCCGAGATCGGCGTCGAGCTCACTGATGGAGACATGATGGACCCGGAGGCCTCGGTCTCGGCCATCGTCGTCCACCACCCGGAGGCGCGTTACTTCGCGGTCGACTGATCGGCTCGGCGCGAGCCGGTGAGCGACCGCGCTCAGTCCATGGTGATGGAGAGCGACGGATAGCGCGAGAGTGCCTCCTGGCCGAGCCGCTCAGCGACCCGGGTGCGCAGCGCGTCGATGTCGCGCTCGAGACGGCGCCATTCTGCCCGCTCGGGTCGGTTCGTTGCCGACGCCTGGAGTCTGGCGAGCGTGTCGAGCGCGTCGACGCAGTAGCTGTGCGCGCTCCGATCGGCAGCGAGCCGCGCGGCCCGCTCGGCGGCCTGGCGGAGGTAGATCGCCGCCTCGGCCCACTGCTCGGCTCTCAGGTAGTGATAGGCGAGCTCCTCGCAGAACTCGTCGAGACGGTCGACCGCCGATCGCTCGATCGCCTCGGCGACGTTGCGATGAAGCCTGGTGCGACGGCTATCAGGGACACTGCGGTACAGCGTGTTGCGGATCTCTTTGTGGGCGAATTCGAAGATGCCGCGCCGGGCTCCCTGTGCCCAGAGGACGATGTCCCGCTCCTGGTGGGTGCTAGCCCAGGCGTCCGGAAACTGGCGGCCGAGCCAGTGCTCGAGCATCAAGCCGACGGCGGTCTCGACGACGAGAGCATGCTCGTCGGCCGCCTGGCGCAACAGGTGGAAGTCGAAGCGCTGCCCGATCAGGGCCGCGTGCGCGAGCAGGCGACGCGTCGACGACGGGAGACGCGCGATGCGGCGACGTATCAGCTCGTCGACCGATTCCGGGATGCGCTCGTCGAGGGTCTCTGGCGCTCGGGTCAGTCGCCATCGCGTGCCGCCTCCGGCGACCATGTGTCCGAGGTCGCAGAGGTAGTTGATGGTCTCCGTGATCACCAGCGGCCGACCATCCGAGCGCTGGGCGAGAAACTCGGTCAGCGCCTCCCGGTCATCGGCTTCGGCGACCGAGTCGACCATCCGGGCGACCGCCTCCCGGTCGACCGCCTCGACGCTCATCGAGCGGGTGTTGTCGAGGCCGCGCAGTGCCAGGATCGCGTCGACCTGCTCGGGGCCGACCTGATCGGTGCGGCAGGTGACCACCACGAGCAGGGGGGTGTCGGTGAGACCATCGAGCAGATGGAGCAGGTAATCGAGGGTCGATGGGTCGGCCCACTGGGCGTCATCGACGAAGAGCATCGTCGGGTGGTCGGTGTTGCCGGTCGAGGCGCCGGAGGCCTCGAGCAGGAACGCGGTCACAGCGTCGAAGAGATCCGACCGGCTTTCGACATCCTCGATCGGATCGATCGATTCGAGAACCTCCAGCTCGCCGACGGCCGGCAGGAGGGTGCGGACCAGATTGAGCTCGGCGATGCGCAGGCTGTGGAAGCGATGACGGTTCTCGGCTCGGCCGACACGCCACGCGTTGCGAAGCAGCTCGATGATCGGCCCGTACACCCGAGGCGCGGACAGGTTGTAGGCACGGCAGCGCAGCACCGTTCCGCGTGTCTCGGAGGTGGCTTGATGAAGGAAGGTCTTCACCAGGCGGCTCTTGCCGACTCCGGACGCGCCGTCGATCATCACGACCCGCGTCTCGCCGCCGACGACGTCCCGCCACACGTCCATGAGCGCTTCCATCTCCTCGTCACGCCCTTCGAGGGTGACGAACGGACCGACCGGATCGGGCCTGGAAGCGGTGGGTGGCCCCGGGGCGCTGTCGGTGAGGATCGACTCGTAGAGCGCCGTCGTCTCGGACAGCGGCTTGACGTCGAGCTCGGCCTCGAGGCGCTTGGCGAACGATTCGTACTCGAGCAGCGCCTGGCTGCGGCGGCCGGCCAGGAAGTAGAGGTGGATCAGCGTCCGGTGCGCCTCCTCCGACAGCGGATCGAGCTCGACCAGAGTCCGCGCATGGTCGATTCCGAGAGCGTAGTCTCCGTTCTCGAGATGACAGCCGATCAGAACTCGGAGATTGCGCACCGCGAGCTCCCGCAGCTGCTCGCGCCGGTCCCAGAGCCAGTTCTCGAACTCCTCGGAGTCCTTCACCGCGAACGAGGGCAGCAGGTGGCCGCGATAGAGCCGGCTCGCCTCGGTGAGCCAGTTGATGTCGGTCTCGATTCCGCTCTTGAGACCCCTCTTGGCCGCCTGTTCGAAGGCGGCGATGTCGAGCCAGACGTCGGCGTTGAGATTGAGCTGCAGGGTCTGGTGATTTCCGAGCAGGTACGGGGGACGGCCCTGCGCCGGCTCCCCCAAGCTGACGCGCAGGTTGTAGGCGGCCTGCCTCAGGTTCTGTCGACCGGCTTTCGCGTTCCCCTCCGGCCACAGCAGTCCGGCCAGATGCCCCCGGTCCTGCGGCTGGTCCGCGTGGCAGGCGAGATAAGCGAGCAGAGCGCGAGCCTTCTGCGACTCGAAGCCGCTCAGAGTGCGATCCGCCAGGCGGACCTCGAAGCCACCGAGGAGTCGGATCTCCAGTCTCGGATTCATGTTTCCTGACGTTTCGACGCGGTAATACTTGCTCCGATAGAAGGCCCTTGCTGATACAGCGTCAGGACACTATCAAGCCGTCGTGGTGCCGCCGATGACCCGGATCACGATGTCCGTCGAGCCGATGGATCGATCGCCTGCCGGTGCGAGACGAGCCGGGCCGACGGCGGTCAGACCCTTCGGAGCGGCCTCTTCGAAGAGGCCCGTCGAGCGGGTGAAGGCGGATCGGGGGAGCTAGTCGGGGACGGTTGTCTGTCGCCGTGCGCTGTCCGGATCGATATCGGTGCCCGCGCCCGATTTGGGTCGGAGCTCGACGAACTCATGGAGCCTGCCGAGGTCCTCGATGTCGGGCTTGACCCAGCGTTTCCGTGTCCCGGAAACTGGTAGGCAGTCGCGGGAATTCGGTACCTGGCCTTGCCGGTGACTCATGGTCGATCGAAGGCTAGCATAGCGATCCTCGGTCGGACAGCGCCTCGGCCTGTGCTCGCAACCAGAGCTCCGAGCTCACCATGAGCCACGCGGCGACCCAGTTGTCCGAGCTCCCCTCGAGAAAGCGCTGCATGAAGCGCTCCGTGCCGGCCTCGTCCGCGATCCCCAACCGCACCAGCTCCGTCCCGTCCCGCATCTGTCTCCATACCGGAGGGATGTCCGCTCGCAGCAGCTCGAGGACCGTCGGCCGGAGGTCGACCTTCCGCGAGATGATCTCGATCTTCGGCAGGCGCTGCGCTACCAGGGCCCGAAGCGGCGCCTTGAACCTTCCTCCGGCGAGGAGCTCCTGCGGATGGAAACGAAACAGCAGCTCGGCGAGGTCCCGGTCCCAGAACGGGTAGAAGCGCTGATAGCCCATGGCGTCGCCCCAGGTCGCGCCCTGATCCTTCTCCATGGCGATCTGGGGGTGCTGGACGAACCACCGCGCTTTGCGGAGGTAGGGCCCTCCGCCGTCGGCGATCGACTCCTCGCGATCCTCGCGCGGGAGGCTTGCGCGCAGGCGTTCCGACTCGATCCATGGAACGCGTCGGCGCCAGCGACGCAGGCGCATCTCCTGGAACCGCCGGTGGAGCGATGGTGCTCGGCGCGAGGCCTTCTGCAGCGCTGCCTGCCTGAGCAGGGGGCGGGCGCCTTGCCGCCAGAGGAGGTAGCGCACGACGGCCAGGAACGACCCGGAGGCGTTCGCCTGGGTCGTCCGGATGAATCTCCACAAGCCCCGGACGTCGCCCTTCCACAGCCGGTCGGCGGCGAATGAGTCCTCGACACCCAGGGTCTCGTCCCCTCCCGTTCCGACCAGCAGCCTGGAGAGGCCTGCTTCGGACCCGCGCCCGAGCAACGAGGTGTACGCGGGCTGCCAGAGGCTCATGACCGGGTTCGGGCTGTCGGCCGAGAGCCTCTGCGCACCCGCGAGCGGCCCGGCTTCCTCGAGGCACTCATCGAGCGTCCGCAGGGTCAGAGGTAGCCCGAGGGCCTCGGCAACGGCGCGCTGAACCTGGCTCTCGTCCCCGACTCGCTCTCCCATGCGCAGTGAAAGGGCGTGCAGGGGCGGCCGGTCGCCACGCAGCTCGCTCGCCACCACCGCGATACTGATGGAGTCGACGCCGCCGCTCAGAGCGATGCAGTCGGCGCCGGCGTCGAGACACCGGCCGACGGCGCGCTCGAAGACCCGAGGGAAAGCACGCACCTCCTCCTCGCTGGCCCATTCAAAGTCGTCGGGGAAGGGATCCCAGTAGCGATCGAGATCGATTCGCCCGTCGACGAGGCGCAGCCGGTGCGCGGCGGGGAGGCGAGCGACGTCCTCGAAGTAGCTCTCGCCGATCTGGCAGGGAAGGTAGCGATCGAACAGAATCTCGGCGGCGAGCTGCGCATTCAGCGTTCCGCTGATCTCGGGTTGTGCCCGGATGACCGCCCAGGACGGGGAGGCGAGCAGCAGGCCGCGCCGCCATGAATAGAAGAAGGGCCTGACGCCCATCGCGTCGCGGGCCATCGTGAGGCATCGGGTCCCGGGGTCCCAGACGGCCAGAGAAGCGCCGCCGCGGAGGCCATCCATCATCCGGTCCGGGCTCCTTCGGTAGGAATCGAGCGCGCCGCCGGCGGGGCTCACCCCGGCCGCGAGGTCGAAGATGTAGCCGTCGGTAACGCACCAGGTGCCGTCGAGTTGTCGCGCCAAGTCGATACCGGGCGCGGTGGGTCGATCGACTCCGAGCACGCTCGGCTCTTCGTCCCGAGCCGTGTCCCAGCGCAAGAGCCAGGAGTGCATCACTCGCCCCGGGTCAATCCCCTGGCCTGGAGATCCTCGAGAAAGGCCGACACCTCGCGGGCGCATCGCTCGCGGTCGATGTCGTACTCGGCGCACAGTCTGTCGATCAGTGCGGCGCCATCGACGCCCTCGGACAGCAGGGAGACGATGCTCACACCCACGTCGTTGAGGCGATAGCCCATGTCCTCTTCCAGGTCGAGGAGCAGCCCCTCGTCGACGATCCGGCGGAAGAGCAGTCCGGTGCGGAGCCTGGAGCCTTCCTGGTTCATCGGCGATTGAGTCAGGTCGCGGGGCGTGAGCCTGTGTCTAGGGCTCGGGGACCGCCCGGATTCTACTGCCCGCGGCAGTGATCCGCTACGCGTGGCTCCGTTCCGGCTTCGACGCGATTCGGGCCAGCAGATCGACGGCCTCTCCGGGACCGTGCGCCCCGTGCGGGTAGAGGAGACGGTGGCAGCAAACGGACGACAAGAGGTCGAGGTTCTCCGAATAGAACTCCGCCCGCGACGTCTTATCGGCGAGGGAGAAGCAGCTCGACTCCCGTAGGATGGTGAGAAACGCGTCGGCTGCGATCGGCAAGAGCACCGGGCTTCCGGTGTCGCGCCGCTCGACGAAGACGAGGGCCGCCACCGGCTCGGGCGCGGAGGCCTCTCTTACCTCGAGGTCGGGTCGGTCGAGGCTCTCTCGAACGCTCCCCCACACGCTGGTGTAGAACGGCAGCGGAAACAGCTCGAACCGCCCGTCGCTGCGCCGGTAGAGAACCGAGACGTCGTCGGCGAGTTGCCGCGTCTCGTGGCGCTCCGACCAGGCACGCGCCAGGCTCGACTTTCCGGCTCCGGAGGTGCCGATGAGCAACACGGCCCCGGGAGCGGTCGCCACGGCGCTGGCGTGCAGGCCGAGGGCACCGTTGGCCTGGTGGAGCATCGGCACCACCTCTTTCCAGAAACGGCGTTCGACGGCGGCGGGCTCGAGGTCACGTCTCGCCTCACCCGTGATGTGACCAGTCTTGGAGTCGAGCTCGAACGAGCCGAAGCCGACGAGCTCGATCCGACTCTTCGATGACTCGCGCCGGCACACTGCCCAGACCACGCCGTCCGAGGTTCGCCACTCGTGAGTCGACGTCTCATCCGGGGCGAGCGCGTCCGACCCTCGATACGGCGCGCCGGTCCGGACGGGTGCCTCAGCGACCAGACGCATCGCGCCGACCGTTGCTATCCCAGACCTTGTTTGCGTTGGACGTTGGGATCGCTATCCGCTTGGTCGCCGGTCTTCCCGCCGCCACGGACGAACCTGCGCAACTGGCCCAGCGAGTCGATCTTCGGGCTGCTCCAGGGCTTGCGCGCAGAGTCCGTAGTGATGCCCTTCCTCCCCTCGGTCAGGTCGCCTCCTAACGGCCGAACACTAACACAAGCTCGGCAGTTGATCGGGCCGCGGCATCGCGCTGAGAACGCAACCAGTACTCGGTGCTGAGCACCTCCCATGCGGTGGTGCTGTTGTGGGTCCGTCCCTCGAAGAAGCCGCTCATGAAGTGGCGCAGGCACTCGCCGTCGACTATTCCAAGTCGTGCCAGTTCGAGCTCGCCGGATATCCGGTCCCAGGCCGCCGGCCCGTGGCGGCGCAGGAGCGTAGCGACACCCTGGGTGAAGTCGACTTTTCGCTTCGGAAGCTCTACCGAGGGCAGTTGCTCGGCGACCAGGCGCCGCAACGGCGCCTTGAACCTCCCCCCCTCGATGAGCCTCTCTGGGTGGACCCGCAGCAGCATCTCGACCAGATCTCGATCCCAGAAGGGAAAGAAGCAGCGGTATCCGAGGCGATGCGCCCAGGTCGAGCTCTGATCCATCTCGATCGCCAGCAGGGGATGCTGTACCAGTCGGCGCATCTTGCTTCTGTAGCGTCCGAGGCTTTCGCCGCGGCCGGTCGGGTAGAGCACCTCGCGCGACCTCAGGCGCTCGAGGTGGCAGGAACTCACCCAGGGATCTCGCCGGCGCCATCGATCGAAGCGCCTGGCTTCGAGGAACCGATGGACGGGCGGAAGCCGTGTTGAAGCGTCGTACGCTCCGCGCAGCAGGAGCGGTCGTAGACCTCCACTCCAGAAGATGACCCGCGCGACGTGGAAGGTCGCCAGCGGCGAGGAGCGCTTCGCAGCCCGGAAGAACCTCCAGACGGCACCGATCCGGCCGGAAGCGAGGCAGTCGGCCCCGTAGGCCTCGTCGACTCCGAGGACTTCGTCGCCGCCGGTGCCCAGCATGAGCCGCGAAAGGCCGAGCTCGCGGCCGATCTCGAGCAGCGTCGTGTAAGCCGATTGCCACAGGCTCAGCACCGGGCTGGGGCTGGTCGCCGACCGGGCGAGGGCGTCGCTCAGCAGTGGCGTCCCGTCGAGGCACTCCCCGAGCGTGCGGATCGTCTGGGGCATACCCAAGGCCTCGGCGACCGCACGCTGCGTGGCCCCTTCGTCGATGTCCGTCCCGGCCATCTGCAGCGAGACGGCGTGGATCGGCGGTCGGTCCCCGCGCAGCTCGTTCGCCAGAATGGCGAGACTGACCGAGTCGAACCCGCCGCTCATCGCCAGACTGTCGGCGCCGGCGGCGAGGCAGTCGACCACAGAGGCCTCGAGCATTTCAGGGAACCGCACCAGCTCCTCTTGGGACGCCCACTCGAAGTCGGGCGGCAGGGGATCCCAGTAGCGCTCGAGGCGGATTGCGGCTTGCGTCAGGTGTAGCCGATGCGCCGGCGGCAGCCGCCGGATCTGCTCGAAGTAGGTCTCGTGCAACTGGTTCTCGTTGAATCGGCTGAGGAGCTTCTCCGCGATCAGCTGACGGTTGACCCCGGTATCGACCTCGGGCTGGACCTTGAGGAGCTCCATCGACGGTGAGGCGACCAGCACGCCCGCGTGCCAGGAGTAGAAGAGTGGGTGGATACCGAGTGCGTCTCTCGCGATGATCAGGGAGCCGCTCCCGGCATCCCAGAGCACGAAGGCGAAGGCTCCCCGGAGGGACTCGACGAGGCTGGCGCCGGCCACCTGGTAGCCCTCGAGTAGCCGCCGCGCGGGCGACTCGGGTCCTCCCGAGCCAAGGAGATAGCCGTCGAGAACGCAGTACGAGCCGTCGGGACGTCGCGCCAGCTCGAGGTCACCCGAGGATCTCCTCGCCGGCGTGCAGTTCGGGTCCCGGCTCGGCCGCCGATAGACAAGCGGCGTCCGGGCTTCGAGGACGTTCCAGCGCAGCAGCCATGAGCTCATCTGTCAGCCCGAATCGAGAAACGGTCGTCCTGCGGTGCCCCGGCCCGGGACCATCGCCGTGCGCTCGATTGTAGTGCGACCGGTCGCCCGTCCGGTTGGTGGCTTCGAACTTGCACAATCCGTCGCCCGCGGGGTCGCGGCGCCGTTCGGCATCGCGCGGCCTCCGAATACGGTGGCAGCGCCGTGAGGGGCAAGAGCAGGCAGCGAAAGGGCTGGCGGTGGATCGTCCACCGCCTGGGGCTGGTGACAGCCGCCGCGGGGGGCGCGGTGGCGGTCTGGCTCCTGTGGCCGTTTTGGCACCTCTCCCTGACCTTTGGGGACCACACCTGGGTCTCGCCATCGAGGATCTATTCCCTGCCGACGCTCCTGGCCGTCGGGGAAAATCTGCCGCCCGAGACTCTCGAGTCGGTGCTGGTCGATCTCGACTATGGCCGCCGGGACGGTGAGTTCCCTGCGCCCGGGGAGTACACCTCGACCGGCGACCGCTGGATCGTGCACCGGCGCGCCTTTCCCGGCACCCGTGGAGCCCAGGGCCCGGCTTTGCTCGAGATCGACATCTCGGGACGGACCATCCGTGCGATCTCGTTGCGCGGCGAGCCGGTCGACGAGGTGGCGCTCGACCCGGTGCTTCTGGCGACACTGGTCGGCCAGGCGCGTGAGGAGTCCCGACCCGTGGAGCTCGACGAGCTTCCAGAGAGCCTCGTCCAGGCGGTGCTCGCCGCCGAGGACGCCGGGTTCTTCGGGCATGCCGGGCTCTCGATCCGCGGGATCTCCCGGGCCGCCTGGAACAACGTGGTCGCCGACGGGCCGCTCCAGGGCGGCAGCACGCTCACCCAGCAGCTGGTCAAGAACCTCTACCTGACCCACGAGCGGACACTCGGTCGCAAGCTGCGCGAGGCTGTTCTGTCGGTGCTGATCGAGTTGCGGTACGACAAGCGCGCGGTCCTCGAGGCCTACCTGAACGAGGTCTACTGGGGGCACGTCGGCGGGCTCAATCTGATTGGCGTCGGCGCGGCCGCGAGGGCCTACTTCGGCAAGGACGCGGCGCACCTCGACCTCGAGGAGGCGGCGACGCTGGCGGGGGTGATCCAGGCGCCCAACCATCACTCGCCGGCTCGCCATCCCGAGCGGGCCAGGCGGCGCCGAGATTGGGTTCTGTCGCGCATGCGCGAGCTCGGCTGGATCGACGAGGCCGACTATCTGGCCGCGGTCGCGAGGCCGGTCGAGATCCGTCCCTACAGGGGAGCGAGCCGGCTCGCTCCCTATTTCGTCGATCGGGCGCTGGCGGAGGTCGAAGCCCGCTACGACGTCGACCCGAGGAACCGGGGAGGGCTCTCGATACTGACCACGCTCGACTGGCGTGATCAGCGCGCCGCGGAAGATGCGCTGGAGGCCGGGCTCGACGCGCTCGGGCGCGAGGAGGGCGATGGCGCCGACGATCTGCAGGCGGCGCTGGTCTCGGTCTCGCCGCAGAGCGGGGAGATCCGCGCCTGGGTCGGCGGCAGGGACTACGGCGACAGCCAGTTCGATCGCGCCGGCCAGGGCCGGCGGCAGGCCGGGAGTGCGTTCAAGCCGGTGGTCTACGCCGCCGCGCTGACGCGCGGTCTCGTCACACCAGCGTCGATGATCCCGGACGAGCCCCTGACGGTGCGAACCGCGGGAATCACCTGGGAGCCCCAGAACGACGATCGCAGCTTCCGCGGTTGGGTCTCAGTGCGGACCGCGCTCGAGCGCAGCCTCAACGTGCCGACGGCGCGCATCGCTCTCGAGACCGGTCTCGACACGGTCCTCGAGACGGCACGGGCGCTCGGTATCGAAGGGCGGCTGGAAGCACTGCCGGCGCTCTCTCTCGGTGCCTTCGAGGTGACGCCCGAGGAGATGTCCTCGGTCTATTCGACCCTCGCCGCCGGCGGCGTCCGGCACCGACCCCGCGCCGTGCGGTCGATCCTCGGGTCCGATCGCCGCCCTCTCGACGGTCCGACGGTGCCGGACTCCTCGCGCGCTCTGACACCCCAGGTCGCTTATGTGCTCACGTCGTTGCTCCAGGGGGTGGTGGATCACGGTACGGCACACGCAGTTCGCGCCCTCGGCCTGGAGGGGCCCGTAGCCGGCAAGACGGGTACCACCAACGGCCGGCGTGACAACTGGTTCGGGGGCTACTCGCCCGACCGGGCGACCGTCGTCTGGGTGGGGTACGACGACAACCGCGAGACCAGCCTGTCGGGAGCCCGGGCGGCGCTGCCCATATGGACCCGATTCGCCATCGCGGTTCGCCCGAGCGACGGCTACGATCACTTCGCCAGACCGCCCGGCGTGGAGATGGTGACGGTCGACCCCGAGACCGGGCTGCGCGCCACCCTGGACTGCCCCTCGTACAGGGGGGAGGCGTTCCTCGAGGGGCAGGCACCCTGGCGGTTCTGCTACCTGCACCAGCGCGGCGGCTTCACCTCGAGGAGGGCACTCGGGGCCGAGCGGGGGCTCGGTGCCGCCGACGAAGTGACGGCGCCCCGGGCGGAGTCGGAGCGCCGGTCCTGGTGGAAGAGGATATTCCGCAAGAAGAGCCGCAAGCCGAAGGACGATGGATAGGAGCTTTCGCGGTATGGTGCGGTGCTTCGCGCCGATCGCTCCGGTGCGGATCTGACCATGGCGGACTCTGCGATTCGCGTCCTCGGGGCGAGGACGCACAACCTCAAGGGTATCGACTGTCGGGTGCCACACGGCAGGTTGACGGTCGTCACCGGTCCCTCCGGCGCCGGCAAGTCGTCGCTCGCCTTCGACACCATCTTCGCCGAGGGGCAGAGGCGCTTCATCGAGTCGATGTCGACCTATGCCCGTCAGTTCCTCGATCAGATGGAGCGTCCTCCGGTCGACTCGGTGGAGGGTGTCCAGCCCGCCGTCGCCGTCGAGGCGCGAACCACCGTGCGCAGCGCACGCTCGACCGTGGGGACCGTCACCGAGGTCCAGGACGTTCTCAGGCTGCTCTTCGCCAACCTGGGGCGTGTCCACTGCCCGAACCAGCACGGTCCGATCCAGCGCTGGACCGCACAGGAGATCACCGACCGTCTGGTGGCGGGCGATGGCGGCGAGAACTTCCTGGTCGTGGCGCGGGTCGCCCGGCCCTCGGGAGACGCCGACCGTGCCCTGCGCGAGTTGGTGCGCCTCGGCCACGCGCGAGTCCTGACCGACGAGGGCGTGGAGCGCCTGGCCTCAGGAGTTACCTGGCCCGAGGGGCGGGAGACCCTGTCGCTGGTGCTTGGACGCTTCGCCAGGACGGCTGCCAGGCAGCGTCTGGGTGAGGTTGTCGAGGAGGGGCTGCGGCTGGGCCACGGCAGGATCGAGGTTCACGGTGGTTCCGCGGAGGCCGGAGAGGCGCCGCTTCACTTCGGCCGGGCGCTGATCTGCACCGAGTGCGGGGCGGCCCAGCCTCGTCCGGTCCCGGCGCTGTTCTCTTTCGACTCGCCGTTGGGTGCCTGCCGGGAGTGTCAGGGCTTCGGCCGAGTGATCGGGGTCGATGCCTCGCGGGTCGTGCCGGACGAGAGCCTGTCGCTCGAGCAGAGACCGATCGCTCCCTGGAACTCGCCTGCCTATCAGGATCTCTACGAGGAGCTGCTCGACGCGTGTCGCGAGCGCGGTATCCCGCTCGACGTGCCGTGGGCGGATCTCTCTGAAAACGATCGCCGCTGGATCTGGTCGGGCGAGGGGCCGTTCGTCGGTATCGAGGAGTTCTTCGCCTGGCTCGAACGACGCAACTACCGGGTCCATATCCGGGTCATGCTGTCGCGGTACCGCTCGTACGATCCCTGCCCGGTCTGCGCCGGGACGCGGCTCAAGCCCGAGGCTCTGGCGGTCCGTCTGCACGGACTGACGGTGCCGGAGCTCACCGCGATGAGCATCGGGCGGCTGCGCGACTGGTTGGTATCGGTGGAGTGGAGCGAGGCCGAGCGGGCGCGCTCCGGCCATCTGCTGGACGAGCTGGGGGAGCGGGTGGAGGTTCTCGATCGCGTCGGACTCGGCTACCTGACGCTCGACCGGCAGGCGCGAACCCTGTCGGGCGGGGAGACGCAGCGCATCCACCTGTCCGCCGCACTCGGTTCCGGGCTCACCTCGACGCTCTACGTCCTCGACGAGCCGACCATAGGGCTCCACCCCTCGGACAGTGCCCGACTGCTCGACCTGCTGCGGGACCTGGCGGCGAGGGGCAACACCGTACTGGTGGTCGAGCACGAGCGCCTGCTCGTGCGGGGCGCCGATCACCTGATCGATCTGGGCCCCGCGGCCGGTGAGCAAGGCGGAGAGGTGATCGCCGAGGGGACGGTCGAGGAGGTTCTGGCGAACCCTCTGTCACTCACCGCCGAGCATCTGCGCGAGCGATCGCCGACCGCGGCGCGGGATCATCTGGAGCGTCGCCGTCGAGAGCGGGGCCTCGGCACGGTCGCCGAGGACCTGATCGCTCGACCGACGTTCGGAGTCCGGGGGGCCCGGGCGAACAATCTCGACAACTTCGATCTGGACCTGCCCCTCGGAGCGATGGTCGTCGTCTGCGGGGTGTCGGGGTCCGGCAAGTCGACGTTGGTCGAGAACGTCCTCTGGGCCAACTACCGGCGCGGTCGGGGCCGCGTCGAGGTCGAGGCGGGCGAGTGCGACGGGCTGATCGGATTCGATGCGCTCGAGGACGTCGTGCTGATGGATCAGAGGCCGCTCGGCCGTTCCAGCCGGTCGAACCCGGTGACCTACATGAAGGCGTACGACCACATCCGCAGGATGTTCGCCGACACGCCGCGTGCCCGGCGGCTGGGAATCACCGCCGGACACTTCTCGTTCAACATCGACAAGGGCCGCTGTGGCGAGTGCAGGGGCTCGGGCGAGATCGAGGTGGACATGCAGTTCATGGCACCGGTGACGGTGCGCTGCGACAGCTGCGGCGGCCGTCGGTTCCAGCCCGACGTCCTCTCGGTACGTCTCCTGGGGATGTCTATCGACGAGCTTCTCGAGGTGACGGTCGCCGAGGCGGCGGCGCTCTTCGCCGAGCGCAAGGGCCTCGCGCGCAAGCTGCAGTGCCTGATCGATGTCGGTCTGGGCTACCTGCGTCTCGGGCAGTCGACGGCGACGCTGTCGGGCGGCGAGGCGCAGCGACTGCGGCTCGCGACCTTCCTGGAGCGCCCGGGCAGCGGTCGGAAGCTCTTCGTCTTCGACGAGCCGACGACCGGTCTCCATCTGTCGGACATCGAACAGCTTCTGTCGACCCTGCGCCGACTGGTGGCGCGCGGTGACGGTGTGCTGGTGGTCGAGCACAGCCTGGATCTGATATCCCGGGCCGACTGGATCGTCGATCTCGGTCCGGGTGCCGGGGACAACGGCGGGAAGCTGATCTATTCCGGCCCTCTCAGCGACTACACCGGGCAGGTCGACAGCCCGACGGCACACGAGCTCGAGGCCTTTCTGCAGGCGGTCTGATGATGACCGCAGCCGGTACAATCGAGCCCATGTCGCGGACCATTCATCGGCGCCCCGGGTGGACATCCTGGGTCGGTCGTGTCGCGGCCCTGCTTCTGGGCCTCGTGCTGCTCGTCGCGGCCTGGACGAAGATGCTCGATCCCGTCGCGTTCGCGGAGCAGATCGGGCGCGAGGGGCTGGATATCCTGCTTCCGCCCTTCGTCGTGGCGCTGCTCGCCATCGGTATCGAGGTCTTCCTCGGCGTGGCGCTGGTGCTCGGCCTGAGACGCCGCTGGGTGCTCGGCGCGACGGCTCTCCTGGTGGTGTTCTTCCTCTTCCTGACCGGGAAGACCTACTGGTTGTGGGCCAACGGTCTGCTGACCGAAGAGCCGGGGTGCGGTTGCTTCGGCAATCTGCTGCAGAGGACGCCCGCCGAGGCCTTCTGGCAGGACCTGGCACTCCTGGTGCCTCTGCTGGCACTGAGCTTCCTCGGGCGGCCTGCCGATGGCGATGGGCGTGGCGGGCGCTGGCGTCTGGCGCTGACCGTTCTGCTGACCATCGCCGGGATGCTCTTCGCCTGGCGGGCCCCCTCGCTGCCGCTCGATGATCTCGCCACCCGGCTGGCGCCGGGGGTCCGCATCGAGGAGATCTGCGCCGGGGGCCAAGAGGAGGCCGACAGTATCTGCCTCGACGTGCTCCTGCCGGCGCTGGCCGAGGGTTCCCACTGGGTCATCCTGACCGAGCTCGACAACGAGTCCTTTCGGGCCTCGGTCGATCGCCTCAACAGCCTCGCCATGGAGGACTTCGACACCAGGGTCTGGGTGCTCGCCGCCGATGAGCCGGAGAAGCACCAGGCCTTCTTCTGGGAAGCGGGTCCGGTCTTCGAGGTCGCCGAGGTTCCACTGCCTCTGATCCGGCCCCTCTACCGGACGACGCCGCGCTCCTTCAGACTGCAGGATGGTATGGTCTCCGACACCTTCCCGGGGTTGCCCGAAGTGCGCCCCCAAGAGGACGAATGATGCTCACCACAAGAGATTCTTCGTGCCGCCGACCGGCACTCCGACCGCTCTCCCTGACACTTGCGGCGCTGCTTCTCGCGGCCACACCCGGCCTGGCTCAGAGCGCCGGGATCAGTGGTTTCTCGCCCATCGGCGAGTACGTCGTCGAGATCGACGGCGAGGTCCGCGAGACCACCCGACTGCTCGGCGCCCAGCAGGCCCGCGCGCTGCTCATCCTGAGTCCCGACCTGCCGGCTCCAGTGATGATCGATCTGGCCAACGGAACGATCTCCGGCCTGCAGTTGATGAAGGTGGCGGAGCGTCCCAACGGCAGCGTCGACGTGCTGCCGAATCCGGTGGGCCGGTCGTACGGCAACTACCGAGTCGATGGCCCGCAGATCGTCTTCGAGGTCGACGGAGCGAGCGTCGCGGTGAAGCCCAAGCCCGTGCTCGTCGGCAACCGCAGTGCCGAGGAGATCGTCGAGTACTCTCCGAGCTACGGCGAGAAGCGCGATCTCTATACCGCGACGCCCGCGCTGGTCGAGAGACTCCGAGAGGAGGGTGAGGACATCCGGGTGCGGATCTACTTCGGAACCTGGTGCCCGTTCTGCGGCGAGATGGTGCCGCGGGTCCTCAAGATCGCCGAGGCGCTCCAGGGCTCGGGAATCACCTTCGAGTACTACGGCCTGCCGCGCTCGATCAGCGACGACGCCGAGGCTCGCGCCATGTCGATCACCGGTGTGCCGACCGGTGTCATCTTTCGCGGCAGCCAGGAGATCGGGCGGATCAACGGGAACGGCTGGCGCTCGCCCGAGAAGTCTCTGCTCGACATCATCCAGTAGCCGTCCGTCGGGTCGCTGAGCGTCCGGGGAGCGGCGCCGGCTGTGGCGGCCAGCGTGGGTCTCATCGATCGGGATCCGCCCTCGGTGCCCGGGTGGTTCTCGGCTCCCCAGGATGCTCCGGTGCCTCCTGGCGTCCCGGAGTCCGATGCGCCACCAACTCGCGGGTCGAGAGCAGCCAGCGCACCTCAGCGAGCGCGCTGCGGGCCTCCTCGAGCCGGTAGACGACGTTGAAGAGCTCTCCGGCGCGGCAGGCGGCTACCGCTGCGTCGAGATGCTCGAGCAGGCGCTTGACGTAGATGTCGAGGAGCGGGTCGGGAACCGGGAGGAGCGTCGGTCGGTCGAGCTCGTCGAGGCGCTCCGACAACGCCTCGCACTGGGCCTCGAAGCGCGCCGGTCGGTGGCCGCTCATGCGCCGCAGCAGATTGACCCATGCGTCCTCGACCCCGGCGAGCGCCGGTGTGTGTTGCTGATGCCACTGCCTGAGCTCGGCGCTGACTTCGGTCGATGGGCTGGACCACCGCATGACGATGGATCCGTCGGCCCGAGCCGCCGACAGCGGGCCGAAGAGAGCCAGGATGGCGGGCAGGGTGGTCAACAGGCGATGTCGCACGGCGGGCTTCGATCCGGGTCCTGGTGGCGGGCGTTCGCCGCTCTCACCACCTGAAGACGGCAGCGGGGGCTCCTGTCGCTCACTCGGTCGTCGAAGGGGCCGTCGGAGAGCCGCCGTCGCGGTGCCATACTCGGACCACGCAGGACGCCATCGAATGACAAGCGGCACCGCCTCCGAGCCCCTCGGCCGCCAGCCAGCCTGGCTGCGCAGCGCGCCCTTCGACCTCTGGTTCATATTCGGCGTCGCCGGGCTGGCGCTGGCGAGCGGCTACGCGTGCGTGCTCGAGCCGAGCCTCTTCCCGCGCATCCTGTTCCTCGACCTCTACCTGCTGGGGTACCACCACGTCGTCTCGACCTTCACGCGCCTGGCCTTCGACCGCGACAGCTTTCTCGAGCACCGCTTTCTGGTGGTGTGGCTGCCGATCATCGTGCTCCTGACCGTCGTTTCGGTCGTTGTCGTGGTCGGCGGGTGGGTGCTTCCCACGGCCTATTTCTACTGGCAGTGGTTCCACTACACCCGCCAGAGCTACGGCATCGAGAGGGTCTATCGCGCCAAGGCGTCGGAGGGCGGGATCGATGAAGCGACGCCGGGCTCGGACCTGGTGACCCGGGCGGCGCTGTACCTACCGCCGCTGTGGGGGATTCTCCTTCGCTCCTATCAGTCGCCCCGACACCTTCCTGAGCCTGCCGCTGAAGACGATCCCGGTCTCGAGGCCGGTCCTGCTGGTCGTCGCCGCGACGGCAGTCGCCAGCATGGCGGTCTGGCTTCTGCGGGTGGTGCGCCAGGTGGTAGCGCTGCGGCGGGTCGGGCCGCACACCCTCTACATGGCGTCCCACCTGGTGGTGTTCTCGGCCGGCTACCTGCTGATCGATGACGTGGACCACGGCTGGTTGGTGATCAATGTCTGGCACAACGCCCAGTACATCGTGTTCGTCTGGCTCTACAACAACAACCGCTTCCGCTACGGTGTCGAGCCGGGACGCAGATTCCTGTCAACGATCAGCCAGAGCCGCAACTGGCCCTTCTACCTGTTCACCTGCCTGCTCATCTCGACGATCTGGTATCTCGGTCTCGACGAGGTTCTGCGGGCGCTGCAGTCGCATTCCGCGTTGCCCCTGTTTCTGGTCGCCTACCAGACCATCAACTTCCACCACTACCTCGTCGATGGGTTGATCTGGAAGGTGCGACGAAAGCGGCTGCGCGCCAACCTGGGTATCGGGGGCTGAGCCTCAGCCGAGGACCGTCTTTGCCGCCAGGCTGCCCGGCATTCCACTGACGCCGCCTCCCGGATGGCTGCCACCGCCCCCGAGGTAGAGGCCCTCGATCGGTGTCCGGTAGCGCGACAGGCCGAGGCTGGGACGGAGGAGCAGGAGCTGGTCGAGGGCCGGCTCTCCGTGCAGGAGATGGCCGCCGGGCAGCGCGAAGAACCGCTCGAGATCGGGAGGCGCCAGGAGCTTGCCGCCGGTGAGCCGATCGCGCAGGCCGGGGATGTGACGGTTGATCCGACGGACCGCCGCCTGGGTCAGGGCCTCCCGCCTCGCAACCGTCCAGCCTCCGGCGAGGTCGCCGGGGGCGCACGAGATGAGGGCGGCGACGACGTGGCAGCCATTCGGCGCCACGGAGGGGCTCTCGATCGAGGGAATCCAGACCTCCAGGTAGGGATTCTCGGAGATCTCGCCGTACTTGACCACGTCGAACGCCTTCTCGAGCTCGTCGAAGCCGCCGGTCCCGAGCCGGAGGCGCTCGACCCTGGCGCCCGGGGCGATCGCGGTCTCGACGCTGCCCTCGACGGCGAGGAGGAGGACGGCCAGGGTCCCCCGACAGCGGTAGTTGTGAAGATCCTGTTCGGTGGTCGAGTCGAGGAAGCGGGGTCCGACGAGGTCGAGCAGGACGGTCTTCGGATTCAACGCGGCGACAACCGTCGTCGTACCGATCTCCTCCCCCGATTCCGCCACCCGTACGCCACGCACGCGACCCCCCTCGACCAGGATGCGCTCGACCGCGCTGTCGGTCCGGATGTCGACGTTGCGCGTCAGGCAGGCGGACTCGAGAGCGGTGATCAGGGCGGTCGCTCCACCGGCGACGGGTGGACCGGCCACGCACTCCCGGAAGATGAGTGCGGCCGCCGAGCCGGCCGCCCAGGGGCCGTTGTAGGAGCCGAGCAGCGCCGGCGCGGCGAGGGTCGCCGCCAGCGCCTCGGAAGAAAAGTACTCGCGCATCCAGTCGGCGGCGCACATGGGGAGCACCCGCATGGCCTCGACCATCGATCGCCGGCCCAGCCTGCGCAGCGCCCAGCCCGGTCCTGCCAGCTCCTGCAGCGCCGGCAGGCCGGCGAGTCCGATCTCCGGCACCTCGAGCCGGGGCGGGGGAGCGTCGAGGACGCTCTGGACGAAGGGCGTCAGGGTCTCGAGGAAGGCCCGCCAACGGGCGTAGGCGTCGGCGTCGGCCGCGCCGACACCCGAGGTGGCGAGCTCGCGGTCCCCCGGGTAGAGAAGCGTTGCTCCCTCCTCGAGCTCAGCGAGCACGGCCGGCTCTTCGCGCTTGAACAGGCCGTGCTCCTCGAGCTCGAGCTCGCGCGTCAGGTGGGAGCGGAACGCACCGGTCTCCGGAAACAGGCCGGGAACGGAGAAGCCCGGCGCGAACTCGTAGGAGGCGCAGAGACCGCCGACCGCGCTCGCCCGTTCGAGGATCAGCACCCGGTGACAGCGGGGCGCCAGGGTGAGGGCCGCCACCAGACCGTTGTGGCCTCCACCGACGACGATCGCGTCGTAGGTCGCGCCGCTCACACCTGTCTCCCGGCGAGTAGGGCCTTGGAGCACAGAGCGCCCGGCGCCCCCATGATGCCGCCTCCCGGATGGGTGCCCGAGGCGCACATCCAGAGTCCGTCGACCGGTGTCCGGTAGCGGGCCCATCCCGCCATCGGGCGCAGGAAGGCCAGTTGTTCGAGACTGAGCTCGCCGTGAAAGATGTTCCCCTCCGTCAGGCCGTAGATCTGCTCCATGTCCCAGGGAGTGAGGACGTGGCGATGGAGGATGATCTCTTCGAGATTGGGAATGTACTCGGCCAGGGTGGAGATGACCGTGTCGCCGAACTCATCACGCCTCTCGGGCCAGGTCTGCGGCCCCTCGGCGAGGTGGTAGGGGGCGTACTGGACGAAGATCGACATCACGTGCTTGCCGGGGGGGGCGACGCTGGGATCGGAGAGTGACGGGATGGTGATGTCCATGAAGGGCCGGCGCGAGAACCGACCGTACTTGGCGTCGTCGTAGGCCCGCTCCAGATACTCGATGCTCGGCGCGATGGTGATGTCACCGTGCAGGTGCCGTCCTTCGCCCGGCAGGCAGGAGAACTCGGGCAGAGCGTCGAGGGCGAGGTTGACCTTGCCGGAGCTGCCCCGCATCTTGAAACGGCGCACCTGGCGCGCGATCTCGGGATCGAGCCTCTCCTCGCCGACCAGGCCGAGGAAGGTCCGGTGGGGATCGACACCGGAGACCACGACCCGGGCGTCGATCTCGTCGCCGTTGTCGAGCACGACTCCGGTGGCCCGATCGCCCTTCATGGTGAGTGACTGGACGCCGGCTCCGAGGCGGATCTCGGCCCCGAGGTCGCGCGCCGAGGCGGCGATGGCCTCGGCGACCTGCCCGGTCCCGCCCTTGCAGAAGCCCCAGGCGCGGAACGAGCCGTCGATCTCGCCCATGTAGTGGTGCAGGAGCACGTAGGCGGTACCCGGAGAGCGGATTCCCTGGAACGTGCCGATGATTCCGCTGACCGCCATCGGCGCGATCAGTTGCTCACACTCGAACCACTCGGAGAGCAGATCGACGGCACTCATGGTGAGCATCTTGTAGTTCGCCGCCAGCCAGTCCCCACCCTTGGACCCGAGATGGCGTCCCAGCTTGAGCATTCCGAAGAGCTCGGCGGGGTTGAGACTCGTCGGGTCGGGCGCCGGATGATCGATGATCGGCTTTACCAGCCGGCCCAGCTCGCCCATGGTCATGCCGAACTCGCCGTAGATCTCGGCGTCGTGCTTGGAGAACCGCTCGATCGCTCGGCGCGTGCGCTCCGGATCGCCGTCGCGCAGCAAGTAGCGTCCGTCGGGGAAGGGCGTGAAGGTCTCCTCGAGCGGTAGGATCTCGTAGCCGTAGCGAGGCAGATCGAGGTCGCGGATGATCCAGGGCCGCATCAGGCTGACCACGTAGGAGCAGGCGGAGTACCTGAATCCCGGGTAGTGCTCTTCGGTCGAGGTGGCGCCGCCGACCTGCTCGCGCCGCTCGAGCACCAGGACACGCCTTCCGGCGCGCGCCAGGTAGGCGGCGCAGGTCAGCCCGTTGTGGCCAGCCCCGATGACGATGGCGTCGTAGCTGGCGGCGCTCACGGCTTGCGCTTCCTCTTGGGGTCGAAGAACGGCAGCGAGCGGACCGTGGCGGTGACGCGGCGCCGCTCGTACTCGACGGTATGCTCGATCGAGAGCCGGGTCCCGGGCTCGCCGTGCTCCGAGAGCACCGAGGCGAGTGCCAGGCCGCTCTTGAGGATCGGCGACCAGGCGTGGCTGGTCGCCTGGCCGACCTGCCGGTCCCCGAGGTAGACCGGGAGCGGCTCGCGCGACGCCGCCGCCGGGAGGCTGGGCGGTATGCCGTAGCTCTCGTAGAGACTCTCGAGCTCCTCCCACGAGAGCTCGAGTCCGACGAAGGCCCATTTCGAGCCCGCCGCCTTCTCACGTCGCAGCGCCGCCTGGCCGAGGAAGGGCTCGCGCTCGAGATTGACCGTCCAGCCGAGGCCGAGCTCGTAGGGCGTCGACTTGCGCGACTCGAGGACCACCTTCGGCGCGCTGAAGTAGTCGACGCCGAGCATGACGAAGCCAGCCTCGATCCGGGCGAGGTCGAGGGCGTCGAGCCCGGCCGGGCGGATACCCCAGGCCCTGCCCGCGTCGATGAGGGTGTCCCAGATCGCCAGTGCGTCGTGGGAGCGGCACCACACCTCGTAGCCGAGATCGCCGGTGTAGCCGGTTCGGGTGATCCAGATTCTCCGCCCCGCCATGTGCCCCGAGGCGGCGCCGAAGTACCTGAGGCTGTCGACGTCGACGTCTGTCGAGCTGCGCAGGATGTCGCGCGATGTCGGTCCCTGCAGCGCAAGGGCGCCGAGGCTCGCCGAGACGTCTTCGATCCGCGCGTCGAAGGATCGTCCGACCCTCTCGATCCAGTGGTAGGAAGGGTCGGCTGCGGTCACCCGGTAGTGGCTCTCGTCGAGTCGGGTCACCGTACCGTCGTCGACGACCTTGCCCCGGTCGTCGCACCAGCAGCAGTAGGTGACGCGCCCGAGCTTGAGCTTTGAGATGTCTCGCACCATCATGCGGCTCAGCAGCGCGGCCGCCTCGGGACCCGACACCTCGTACTTGTAGAGAGGCGTGACGTCGATCAGGCCGGCCGATTCGCGAAAGGCGAAGTACTCCCTCTCGTGGCCGTGGTCGTAGGAGCAGACGGCGTAGTACCCCGCCCAGTCCTTCCAGCGATAGCTCTCGCACAGGGCGCTGGTTCGAGTATGGAACGGCGACGGAATCGGCATGTCCGGGCGCGGCGCGGCGGGAGTCTAGCAGCAAGACCGATCCGTTCGGGAATACGGTGGCGACCTCGCGAGCGGCCGCCGGCGCCGGCGGCCGCGGTCAGGCCAACCGATCGAGGAGATGCTCGCGGCCGTTGGCCCACAGGGCATCGGGTCGTTGGAGCTCTCCGGCCGCGACCACGCGGCTCGCTCCGAGGCCGCCGAGGTCGCGTTTCAGGCTCTCGGCCCGCTCGCCGGCCAGTGCCACACCCTGCAGGCGCCCCCTCCAGGACTCGAGCAGGTCGAGGCACTCCTCGAGATCGCCCAGCTGGTAGACACGGACGCTGCGCGGGCCGGAAAGCTCGGCCAGGCTGGCGTGCGTCTCGACGATGACCGTTCCGGCACGGATCGGCAGGTCGGCGACCGTGAGACCACGCAGCTCGGCCTCCGACCGTACGAGCTGCACGGCGCTGATCACGCCTTCGCTGAGCTCCGGTGGTGGCCAGGCGTCGGCCAGCTCGGCGAGCTCGAAAGCGAGCTCGCGCGCCAGGGCCTCGCCGTCGCCGTCGGTCAGAACCGCCTGAATCGACAGGCAGCCTCTCTGCTCGAACAGGGCGATGTCGGCGGCCAGTCCGGCGGCCGCGGAGCCGGGGTCGGCGTCCGCTGAGACGATGCCGACGCTGGCCCTCGTTCCGTGACCGACCAGATTGTCCGAGCGCTCACCGAGCGTCGCGAGCGTCTCGTCGCTGCCGTAGGCCACCGTCGTCTCGGCGGCCGAGAAGACCGCGTCCTCGAGCTCGGCGTGGCCGCCGTGCCAGGTGAGAGCGGCCAGAGAGCCGGCGAGCGCCGGGTGTCGGCGCGCCAGCAGGTGGACCATCGCGGCGGTGAGGAGGGGCTCTCGCGACGAGGATTTGAGCAGCACCGGACGGCGCAGCGCCAGGGCCGGCAGCAGCGTCTGCACGGCGAGTGCCGGGACATTGGATGGGAGGACGCAGACGACGAGGCCGCGTTGGCGTTGTTCGAGCTCCCCGGCGCGCTCGACGACCCGGCTCGCCGGCTCGCCGGTGTGGCCCTCGAGCATCGCTTCGAGTGCCGCCTGGAGGGCCGGACCCGAGAGTCGGCAGGTCATGTTGAGTGCCGGGTCGAGTGCCCGCCGTGCTGGGGATCCGGGCTCGAGCAGGGTCGCGATGGCGCTGTTCCACGCCTCGAGCAGATCGGCGTCCGGAAGCGCCGCCAGGGCCTCCCGCCCGGGCCCGTCGAGTCGGCCGGCGAGAGCCGTAAGCTCCTCCGGGTACCATCGCCCACGCAGGTAGCGCGGTCGGCGGGCATTCTCTGCCGTGCCCGAGGGCTGGCAATCGGAGGGAACCGAGTAGTCCGAGATCATCCGTTCTCCAGGCGGGGGTCGCGCGCGAGTCTAGCCTGTATTATCCATCAGTCTCCATAGCGAGCCTCCGGAGCTGCCCGTGGGTCCAAGGGCGCGACCGAGGGCCCCGCAGGCGTCCGCTGCGATACGTCGAAGAGCCCGACCGAGCGCAACGCAGTAGACATGGGTGGATCCGGCGACGCAGTAGGAGGCTGGTGAATAATGCAGGCTAGGAGCCTGTCCGAGTAATCCTCGACACGAGGCGTTTGTCATGTTGAGATCAGTGCATGGCTAAGAGGTTTCGTTCGTGGGAGATAGATCAGATCTGGCTGCTGCCGCCGTCGGTCCAGGAGTTGGTGCCGGAGGGTCACGTGGCGCACTTCGTTCGGGAGACGGTCCGGGAGTCTCTGGACCTGTCGTCGATCCTTGGCGAGTACACCGAGGAGCGAGGGTACCCGCCCTATCACCCGGTGATGATGACGGCGTTGCTTCTGTACGCCTACACCCAGGGGGTGTACTCGTCGCGGCGCATCGCGCGGGCCTGCGACGAGCGGGTGGACTTCATGGCGGTGACCGCGATGCAGCGGCCGGACTTTCGCACCATCAGCGACTTTCGCAAGCGGCATCTGCAAGCTTTGGGGGCGCTGTTCGTCCAGGTGCTTCAGCTGTGTCGTCAGGCCGGTCTGGTCAAGCTGGGGCACGTGGCGTTGGATGGGACGAAGGTGCGGGCCAACGCCTCCAAGCACAAGGCGATGAGCTATGCGCGCATGCAGAAGGCGGAGCGGGAGCTGGCGGCCGAGGTGGCCGGTTGGTTCGAGCAGGCCGAGGCTGTCGATGCGCGAGAAGACGAGGCGTTCGGTGAGGACAAGCGCGGTGACGAGCTGCCGGATTGGGTGGCCAACAAGCAGCAACGCCTGGCCAAGATTCGCGAGGCCATGGCGGCTCTGGAAGATGAGGCCCAGCGCAAGGATCCTCCCCCGAGCGACCCGGACAAGCCCCGCCGGGGCCGTCCGCGCAAGCATCCTCCGGGAGTGCCCAAGCCGAAGGAGCAGCGCAATTTCACCGATCCGCAGAGCCGCATCATGAGGACCCCCGATGGGTTCCAGCAGTGCTACAACGCGCAGGCGGCGGTCGATGCAGCTAGCCAGGTGATCGTGGCGCGTGGCGTGACGCAGTCGGCCACGGACCGCCATCAGCTCCAGCCGATGGTCGAACAGATCCGGGCCCATACCGGGCAGGATCCCGGCGAGCTGTCGGCCGATTGTGACTACTGCTCGGAAGGCAACTTGGCCGAGCTCGAGCGGTGCGGGATTCGAGGCTACGTGGCCACGGGCAAGCAGCAGCACGGCTCGCCGGCACCGGTCGGCTCGCGTCCTCGCAACGGCCCTCTGACCCAACGCATGCAACGCCGACTCAAGTGTGGTGGGTACCGCAGCCGCTACCGGCTGCGCAAGCACACGGTCGAACCGGTCTTCGGGCAGGTCAAGAGTGCCCGTGGATTCCGACAGTTCCTTCTGCGGGGCGCCGAGAAGGTCACCGAGGAATGGAGTCTCGTCTGCACCGCGCACAACCTGCTCAAGCTGGCTCGAGCAACAGCGCCATGAGGCGCCCCGACGCGGCTTCTCTGCGCTCTTGCGCCGCCGCCGACCTCCTTGGTGGCCCCTTGAGAGCCGTTTCCGCGCCACCAGCTCGATTGGCCGCCTCTCAGCAACCCAATTCGCTCATCGTGACCAGCGTACCCGTCTCAAACCGCATTAGCCGGACAGGCTCCTAGCCGGCGCCCAGCTCTTCCGCCGTGAGCGAGCAGCCCCGCAACTCGGCGTCGCCGGCGCGGCCCTTCAGCTCGAGAGTCCCGCTGTCGATGGCGCCGAGGTCCTCGGTGAGCAGATGGAGCGCCGAGCCGACATTGGCCAGATCCAAGATGGCCACCATTCCGGTCTCTCCCTCGGCCAGCGGCTCGAGGGTCTCGGGCGACAACGCCTGCATGCGGACCCAGGGCGGCGCGTGGAAGCGGATCGCGCCCCTCGGCCCGGCGGCGGCCCGGTGGGTGTAGAGCTGACTGGTGAGCTCTGTCATGCCGTACTCCCGCACGATCCCGGAGGGCGGCACACCGAGCGACCGGGCGACGCGCTCCTCGAGTTCCTCGGGCGTGACCTCGACATGACGTCCCTTGTAGCCGCCGGTCTCGAAGACGAGGCTTCCGGAGGGCAATCGGAAGCGAAGCTCCAGGCGCTCGATCACTTCGAGAGCCTCGAGCAGCGCCAGCGCCGTCGTCAACAGCAGAGCGGGTCGGCCGTCGCGCTGGCGCCCAGCGAGCCATGTACGGAGCTTGCGGCCATCGACGCCTCGTGGACCGACGGCATAGGTCCCTCCGGAGTCGGCCCAGCGATCGAGGACATGGTCGACCATGAAGCCGAGACTGGAATCGGGGACCTGCTCGCGCGAAGGCACCAGGGAGAGCATCGGCGCATGCCCATCGGGGGAGCCGAGCGGCGGCAGGGCGGCAGGCGGGAAGGCGACATCGATCGTCGCCCGGTAGAGGCCGGGATAGGGATGGCGGTGGATGCTACGCGCCTCGGAGGTGGTGCCGCTGCTGCGGAAGATCTCACGCGCGGGATCGGTCGAGAGCTCGAGCGTCTTGAAGGCCAGCGTCGGCACGGGCGGTATCCGACGCCAGTCACCGACCGACTCCGGGACGATCTCGCGCCTCTCGCACAGCCGCCGGTACTCGGGCAGGCGCTCATGCTGAAAGGCGAAGGCAGCCAGGGCCAGGCTGTCGAAGTCCTCGCCGGTATCGCCACGAATGAAGGCCTCGATGCGCTCGACTGGTCGGTCCGTGGGCACGGGTGGATTCTAAACGTCTATAATCCGCCTCGACGGACAAACCGACCGGGATCGAATCGTATGGCCGACGAGAACGCGTTTCCCTACGAGTACAAGATCGAGATCGACAAGATGCCGCGGGCGAAGCTGCCCAAGCAGCTGGCGGTCATCGACCAGACCGGCTGCACGGGGTGCGAGGCCTGCATCTCCTTCTGCCCGGTCGATTGCATCGAGATCGTTCCCGGCCCGGAGTACCACGACTTCATGAAGCTGGTCGAGGTCGATATGGAGCGCTGCATAGGCTGCCAGCTCTGCGCCCGCTACTGCCCCTGGGAGACCATCAACATGTGGTCCTGGGACGAGGGCGTCGCGATCGCCCCGTCACACACCGTGCGCTCGCTCATCTACGACTACGACGCCGAGCAGATGCACGAGGCCGCGGACGCTCGCGAGTCGGCCGCGGGAGGCTGACGCCGGTGTCCGATCCGTTCTCGGGCACCGAGGTTCCGGGGGATGCGCCGGTCGGCTTCGACCCGTCGCTCGACGCCGCGCTCAAGCGGGTCCTCGAGGTCATCTACAAGGAGCATCCGCTCGAGCCGAACCAGATCCTGACGCTCGCCGCGGAGCTTCAGAAGCTGGGCGTTCACCGGTTGGTCGAAGAGCACCTGAGCAAGTACCGCCGGCGCGAGTCCGGCGCCTGACCCGATCGGGGAAAACCTTTCCCGCCCCTTCGCGTACCTAGGGGCGTGGAGAGGCAAAAGCACCCCTCCTTTGCCTCGTCCCTCCTCCCAAGAGCCCCGTTCGCGGGGCTCTTGACTTTTTTTGGTGCGCCAGGCATGGCGCGCAGCGCCATGATCTGGCGCTGGATAACCGGCGAGCGAAAGCGGACCGGGAAGTGACTTTGGGGGTGCGAGTCCCCTGGAGGCCTTGATGGCGGGAACTCCTAGCCGAACAGCAACCGCTTCGTCGCGAGGCGCGGTGGGAAGGCAGCTGGAGGCAAAGCCCCGGCCCGAGTCACACGAACCGCATAAGAGGCGTCCGTGGGGTGGGCGAGGGGGCCAAGAAACCCGAAGCCCGATGCCATCCGGACCGTTCGGGCGTAGATGCGGCGGGTGTATGGGGCGAAGGTCACGCGTCTTACCCTGGGAGGTCTGCTCGTCTGCCGAGAGGCTAGCGGGGCCGCGCGGTGTCGCGAGGGGTGGGCAGAAGTCAGCCGAGGCCATAGTAGTCGCCGCACAGGGCGACGAAGGGCCGAACACGAGGGAGTCGAGCTCGTGACGTTGCGTTCGACGGACGCAGGAGGCGCAGGAACGAGGGCTGAGAGGCCCGAGCGCTCCCGTGAGGTAGGCGGCGGAACCGCCGAGGTAGCGGGAAGTGAGCGTCAAACGTCTGCGGCACGCAACGTCGGGACGAGCGAGGGGACTCCGGGACTCTTAGAGGAGGTGCTGTGCCGTGAGAACGTGATGGCAGCGTATCGCCGCGTGGTGTCGAACGGTGGGGCAGCGGGTGTCGACGGGATGCGTGTCGAGGATCTGATGCCGTACTGCCGCGAGCACTGGGCGGCGATCCGGGAGGAGCTGTACAGGGGGACGTATCGACCCCAGCCTGTGCGACGGGTATCGATCCCGAAGCCGGGCGGGGGTGAACGTCTCCTGGGTATCCCCACGGTGCTGGACCGGATGATCCAGCAGGCCCTCCACCAGGTCTTACAGCCGATCTTCGATCCAACGTTTGCGGACGAGAGCTATGGCTTCCGCCCAGGGCGCAGTGCCCTGGACGCGGTCGAGCGGGCTCGCTCGCACCTGCGTGCGGGTCACCGGTGGGTGGTGGACCTGGACATCGCTTCGTTCTTCGACCGGGTGAACCACGACGTGCTGATGGCTCGTGTGGCTCGTCGGATCAAGGACAAGCGGGCCCTACGGCTCATCCGGCGCTACCTCGAGGCCGGTGTGCTGGAAGGTGGGGTGGTGTCGCCTCGCCGCGAAGGGACGCCGCAAGGCGGCCCGCTCTCGCCGCTTTTGAGCAATATCCTGCTCGATGAGCTGGACCGAGAGCTTCGGCGCCGAGGGCATCGGTTTGTCCGCTACGCGGACGACTGCAATGTGTATGTGCGGTCGAAGGCAGCGGGTGAGCGGGTGATGGCATCACTGGAGCGCTTCCTTGCGAAGCGTTTGCGTCTTCGGGTGAACCGGGCCAAGAGCGCGGTGGATCGGCCCTGGAAGCGGACGTTTCTGGGCTACACCGTGACCATGGAGTACAGGGCGCGCTTGCAGGTGTCGCCGGAGTCGGTGAGACGGCTCAAGGCGAAGCTCAGGCCGCTGCTGCGCCGCGGTCGAGGTGCAAGCCTCGCTCGCACCTGTGGGGAGCTGGCTCCGATTCTGCGGGGCTGGACGGCTTACTACCGGAACGT
The DNA here is from genome assembly GCA_965223875.1 of Candidatus Multivoradales bacterium. GTDB lineage: Bacteria > Acidobacteriota > Thermoanaerobaculia > Multivoradales > JAHEKO01 > CBDCXS01. The sequence goes on from OZ245024.1 coordinate 4,477,973, forward strand.
CGAGACGAAGAGGAGCTTCGAGGTGCTGGACGAATGGATCCGCCGCAAGCTGCGCGTCATCTACTGGCGCCAGTGGAAGCGACCCAAGACCCGGTACCGAGAGCTCAGGCGCCGCGGGATCGATCCCGCGCGCGCTCGTGTCTCGGCGGGCAACGGTCGTGGACCGTGGTGGAATGCTGGCGCTCGCCACATGAACCACGCGGTACCGACCCAGACCCTCCGCCGGATCGGACTCGTGAGCGTCCTCGACGAGCATCGGAGACTCCAGGGCCTCTCGTGAACCGCCGTGTACGGAACCGTATGCACGGTGGTGTGGGAGCCGGGGCCGGGTGACCGCCCTCCGGCTACCCGATTCCTTCCCTCCCCCTTCGACGCGCTGTTCTGCCCGCCTTGTCCTTCCCTTTGACGGGGGACAGGCACCAACCGCCCGAAGCTGGGGACTGGCTCCAACTGATGCGCGGCCGCGTCGTCTGTCTCTCGCTGTAGCTCATCAGTTGGAGCCAGTCCCCGGACTTGCCCTGTTGGTGCCTGTCCCCCGTCGAAGGGACTACGGCGTTCCGGCGAAACGCCTAGCTTCCTTCGAAGGAAGGGAATACGGCGTTACGGCGAAGCGCCTAGCTTCCTTCGAAGAACTGCGCCGCGACCTCCGCCGGATCCCCGATCAGCCCGTCCGGCCCCTCGACCGTCAGCCAGTCGTCGGGCAGGTGGTCGCGGTAGGGCGGATCGAGAAAACGGTGGTCGAGTAGCGCGATCACGCCCCGATCCTCCGCCGAGCGGATGAGCCGACCGACCGCCTGCACCACGCGAGTCATCCCGGGGACGACGTAGGAGTACTCGAAGCCGCGCTCGAATCGCTCCTCGTAGTACTCCTTGAGCCGGGTCTGCTCGAGACTGAGGGCGGGCAGGCAGGGGCCGACCACCGCGACCGAGCTCAGCATGTCGCCCGGATAGTCGACGCCCTCGGCGAAGACACCCCCGGCGACAGCGAGCAGCAGGACGTCGCCGGCGAGGGCGGAGCGCATGGTGTCGAGGATGGCCTGTCGCTCCTGGGCGCTCTCGTTGCCCTGCTGGGTGATGACGATCTTGCCGCGGACCTCGACACGGTCGGCCACCTCGCGCAGGAACTTGTAGCTCGGCAGGAGCACCATGCAGTTACCGGGCGTCGCCTCGGCGTAGGCCTGCACGCGGGAGGCGATGCGCGGGTAGTTGCGCGGCCGCTCGCGCCAGACGGTGGCGATGGAGGGATCGATGACGATACGCCGGTTCTCGCGCGGAAAGGGACTGCCGACCGAAATCTCGGCGGTGCGCTCGCGGTCGAATCCGAGCAGGTCGATGTAGAACGACGGAGGTGAGATGGTGGCGGAGAGGCCGATCACCGAGTGGGCACGCCGCAACACCCTGCCGATGAACCGGCTTGGGTCCTTGCACAGGATGCGCAGCCGGTTGTCGCCGGGGCGAGCCTCGACGCAATGGTCGAAGGCGTCGTCCTTGGCGACGCCCAGGCCGTCGAGGAATCTGAGGACCTTGTAGTAGAGGTCGACGAAGGGGTCCTCGGGGCGGAAGCTCCGCGTGTCGCGCTGGTACTCGAGATAGTCGATGAACAGATCGTCGAGCTCAGCGCGCAGCGTCCAGAGCTCGTCCTCGGGCAGCGGACCCAGCGCCGCCCGGGTCCCGGCCGGTTGATCGTCCAGGACCGCGGCGACGGTGGCGTCGACGAGCCTGGCCAGCGTCGAGCACGCGGCGGCGCAACGTCGGTGGATCGCCTCTCCCCGGGCGGCGACGGTTTCGGCGGCTTCCCGCGCCTGGCGCGAGGAGAGCTCGGGGCTGTAGTAGCCGCGACCCCGATCGATCAAGTTGTGGATCTCGTCGATGATCAGGATGGCGTTCGACAGGTCCTCTTCGGGACCGAAGTCGCGCAGCGCCACATAGGGATCGAAGGCGTAGTTGTAGTCACCGACGACGACCTGCGACCGGCCGGAGAGCTCGAGACTCACCTCGAACGGGCAGACCTCGGTCTCGCGCGCCATCTCGAAGATGCGCTCGGGCAGGAGCGTGCCTCCCGAGTCGAGGAGGCGCGAGACGATCGCCGAGGAGTGCAGCTTCTGGTAGTAGTCGCGTGCCCAGGGGCAGTACTCCTCGTGGCAGATGATCTCTTCGTTGGCGCACATGCGTGTCTTGGCGTTCATGCGCAGGCTGTGGAAACGGTCGTCGAGGTTGAGCATCTCGAGGACCGCGGTGGCCATCTCCTGCTGCAGGTTCTTGGCCGTCAGCACGAAGACCTTCTTGTCGTTGGCGAGCGCGTAGCGCAGCGCCGGGTAGAGCGCGGCGACAGTCTTGCCGATGCCGGTCGGCGCTTCCAGCAGCAGGTGCTCGCCCTGCTCGAGTGCGGTGTCGACCGCCTCGAGGATGCTCTCCTGGCCCGGGCGCAGGTCCGTGTGGGGGAACTCGAGATCGCGCGCCGCCTCTCGCCGCTGCGCATGGCGCTCGAGATTGGCCTGGAACTCGCGCAGCAGCCGGGTGACGCGTCGCTTGATCGCCGCTTCGAGCTCGTCGAGGTCGCCCTTCACCGGCTCGTGATCGACGGCATTGTTGCCGATCTCGATGAGCACCAGCTCCGAGCGCACCTCGGTCTCACCCGACCTGGCGAGCATCCAGGCGTAGATCAGTGCCTGGCGCTCGTAAACGGCCCGGGCGGCGGTCGAGAGCTGCGAGCCACGACGGATCGACTTGACCTCCTCGACCACCAGCGTGCCGTCGGCTTCACGACGAAGCCCGTCGGCGCGGCCGCGCACGCGCGCCGTCCAACCGCGATGGACGATTTCGGTGTCGAGGGCGACCTCACGTCGATAGGTCGGGTCGGCCAGCTGGGCGGCATCCTGGTAGCGGCTGTGGATCGCCTGGCCGACCCAGAGCCGCTCGTAGCCGCCGCGGCTGGCGAAACCGAGGCTTCGCAGTTGCGAGGTGTCGATCAGGTCCGCGACCGAGAGCTCGATGGTGAGCTCGTCGGGATCGAAGCGCGGCGCCATGGTGGGAGTCTACTCATGCGCCGCCTGCCGTCCAGACGGGGATCGCGCCGACCGCCTGGTGGGCGAGAATCGCCGGACACGCTATTGCTCGTCGTCCGACTCCGAAAGCAGCTCCGCAGGAATGAAGATCGGCTTGTCGGTAGGCCAGACCGGCAGCAGGTCGGGCGCGAATCCGGGCGGGTAGTAGTTCTCGGGCGGGATCTCGGCTTCACGAATCGACTGCTGCTGGATGTCGGCCCGCTCGAACCGGGGTGCCGGGATCAGGATGCCCCCGTCGCCAGCCACGTCGAAGGTAGGTGGCGAAGTGCTCGGGTAGGCGGGGACCACACCCTCGCGGACCCAGATGCTCTCGGGGGTCACATTGACCACGATCATGTCGGGCGCGCCGAAATGGAAGGGTCCTTTCCAGTGGTGGCGTATCTGGGCCAGCAGTTCGGGATTCGAGTAGGCGTCGTAGGACATGTGGGTCGTCATCGCGAGTCGCGGCTTGACCTGGCTGAAAAGGTAGCCGGCGGCGTAGCCGGGGTTGTGCGACGTATCGACCGTCATCCGGCCCATCACTGGCAGGACTCCGTTGACGCCAGCGGCAACCGACATCAGTTCGACCTGAACCTCTGTCACCAGCAGGTCACAGTCCTTGGCGTACTCTGTGGTCAGTGAGTTGGGTCGCCCATCACCCGTGAAAGCGAAGCACATGCCATTCCAGTCGAGGCGATAGGCCGAGGCACCGTCCTGGGTGTGGGATTGGCGCCAGTGGGTGATTCGTACCCCGTTCTCTTCGTATACGACGCCACCGTCGTCGGCAAAGTCGAACTCATGGACCTGCAGCTTCCAGCCGTCTCCGACCGGCATGATGTCGAAGCTGTCCTTGTGCCAGGTCAGCATTTCGTCCATGCGGTCCATCATGTAGCGGATCCCGTGTCTCTCCGTGCGACCTGAAGGCCCGTAGACGCGGAACGGCTCGGTCCAGCGGCCACCCCAGGCACCGAACACATAGATGTACGGCACCGAGGCGACGTGGTCCCAGTGAAGATGAGTGATGAAGATGTCGTTGATCTGGTTGAGGGGAATCCCCGAGGCGAGGTAATGGGCGATGGATCCGGGTCCCATGTCGAAGATGAAGCTGTCACCGTTCCCCAACTCGACATAGATCGAGGTGCCCATCTGGCCTGGGCGAGGCAATGGGGAAGAGCCCATGAAGGTGACCCGCATCTCGTCGGGCTGGACCTCCTCGGTGCCTGGAAACCAATTCGTTGCGCTCACCAGCCAGGGCATCGGCTCGATGCCTTCGAATGTGAGGCCCTCGGTCCAGCGGCCCATCGGCACTCCGGCCGTGGCGACTTCCTCGAAAGTTCGGGGATCGCTCTCGAAACCCTTCTCCTCGAGGCTCTTCAGCACCGAGGGGTCGATTCGAGGCGCCTCCTGAGCCGGGGCCGCTACGGCCGCGACAAGCAGACTCGTACATAGCGCGATCGCGATTCGTGCCGGCAGACAACACATGGGACCCTCCTGGTTCGTCACTTCTTGCGATAACGTTCGAATTCTCGCACAGCGCCGCCATGAGAAACATCAAGGAGTCGCAAGGTTCGGGACCGGGTTCGCGGGTCTGGTCGGTGCATGGTGAGTTCAAGGAGTTCGGCCACCTCGCCGATGCGGTCTCCGACTGGGATCTCTCCTGGCAGCAGATCGACGATGGCCCGTTGGACGCCCATTTGGCACAGGTGGGACACGAGTCCGCCGTCATCGGTCGCGTTCGTTTCAACCGGCGGTTCCTGCAGTGCGGAAGCTCTCCGGCGAACTCCTTGACGTTCGCTGTGCTGGGAGAGGGCGTCGAGGGCGTGAGATGGTGCTCGACTGACGTCGACGCGGCAATGATCCTGCCGTTCCCCTACGACTACGAGGCGATCTCGCAGCCGGGCTTCAACTCCTTCACCGTGTCCTGCGCGGAAGAGGCGGTTCAGCGGCTGGCCGGGAGACTCGGCCTCGAGTCTTCCCTCGAGCGAGCGACACCGGGTACGGCCCTGCGCTGCAATCCGAAGTTCCTGCGTCCACTGCGGACGCATCTTCAGGCGTTCCTGAACGGCGCGATCGACCGTCCCGAGACCCTGCAAGCGGCGGCCTTCCGTCGCGGGCTGGATGAGCGTCTGCCGTATCTGTTGCTCACCGCGCTCGACTCCGCACGTCCTGGACACCGGCGCCGGCCCGGCCCTCAGGGAAACCGCCAGGCGATCGCTCGCGCGGCACGCGCTCTGGTGCGAGAGAGTCATGAGGAGCTCCCCTCGGTTGCCGATCTGTGCCGCCATACCGGAGCCAGTCTACGGACACTCGAGTACGCGTTCCAGGAATGCGTCGGGGTGTCACCCAGCAGATACCTCAAGACCGTGCGGCTGGAGCGGGTCCGCCGTGCCCTGCTCGACTCCGGGCCCGGTGTGCGGGTCGGTGATATAGCCAATCGGTGGGGCTTCTGGCACCTGGGGCAACTCGCCGCCGACTACCGTCGTCGCTTCGGGGAGCTCCCCTCGGAAACCGCTCGGGCCTCGAGTCCGTGAACCCCTCGACGGCGGCAGCCCGGGTTCGCCGTCTCTGAAGGCTCGTAGGTGCCGGAGTCCTTCGGGGGACCTTTGCCGGCTTCCGGCGTCTAAGGAATATGAAGAGTGTCGGGATCTCCCGTATGCGCTGCCTGTCCGCGGTCCTGGTCGTACTGCCACTGAGCGCCGTCGCCGCGTCGGCCGAGCAACCCTGGCCGGGGCTTCGTCCCGGCCCCCACGCGGTCGGGTATCGAACAATGGACGTGACGGATCACTCCCGCACGATCGCTCCTCCGATCGACTGGCGCGGTGTCGCGCGGCCCGGAGACAACTTCCGCCAGGTCCGAATCTCGATCTGGTACCCCGCCCAGGTCGAGGACGAGCGCAGGCCGATGGTCTATGGCGAGTACATCGACGCCTTCGGCTTCGAGACCCACATGGACGGCGAGCTGCAGATCGGTCGCGAGGGGTACCTGGCCCACTCGACCTTCGGCGGGGCCGATCCGGAGCGTCTGAGGGAGGGTCTGGCCGAGGTGACCACCGCGTACCGCGATGTGCCGCCGCTCGGCGGCGAGTACCCGGCGATCGTCTACGCCCCGAGCTTCAGTTACGAGCCCTTCGAGAACACGGCGCTCTTCGAGTACCTGGCAAGCTACGGCTTCATCATCGCCTCCAGTCGCTCCTCGGGGCCGGAGACACGCGAGATGGCCTTCAGCATCGACGGCGCCGAAGCGAGCGTGCGCGATCTCGAGTTGATGGTCAACGCCCTGCACGATTTCGGGCACGCCGACCTGTCGCGGCTCGGAGCCGGTGGCTTCAGTTGGGGCGGTCTCACCGCCGCGATGCTGGCGATGCGCAACCACAACGTCCGGGCGGTCCTGGCCCTCGACGGCACCTTCGAGCACGCCGAGCTGCCCGCGGTGGAGGAGACCCACGACTTCCGGCCGCGGCGACTGCGGGGCGGCTACATGGCGATCGTCGGCGACCGCGAGCCGACCCGGTCCTTCGCCGGGGAGGCGCTCTATGCCGACGTTGTCGAGCTGCGCTACCCGGACCTCGAGCACTGGGACTTCGCCTCGGACATGATCCGCATCGGCCACGCCGGCGAGCGGACAGCCGAGCGCAGGCGACTGGTCGACGGCGTCTTCGGCCTGATCGCCTACCAGGCGAGGCTCTTCTTCGACGCCTACCTGCGCGACAACGAGACCCATCGTCGGGTCCTTCTGGCCGGAGACATGCGCTCGAATGATCCGTTGATCGTCATCGAGAACCGTACGGCGAGAGCCGCCCTCCCGGCGCCGCCGAGTCCCGCGGAGTTCGCCGGCCTGCTGCGTGAGGACGTTGCCGCGGCGCGGCGGGTGCTCACGGCAGCGCGTGCCAACGACCCCGAACTGGTGCTCCTCGACTGGATGCAGCTCCAGGACGTCATCACCACCAGCCCCTTCGAGACCAAGCTGGCCATCCTCGAACTGGCGCGCGAGGAGCTGGGGGAGAGCTCGATCTACTACAACAACCTAGGGCAGGCCTGGCGTCTCGAGGGCGATCCAGCGATAGCGCTCGGGTACTTTCGCGAGGCCCTGGAGCACAACCCGGACAGCGGGTTCGCGAATCGGGCGGTGGCGGAGCTCGAAGCGGAGCTGACGATGGACTGAGGCGGCCGGCGTCTCTGCCGGCCGTTTGACGGTGGGTTGGGGCGACGGCCGGCGCGAAGGGCCGCCGCTTCAGCCGGGGACCCGGTGGGTCTGATAGCCTCGCCTTCGGTTTCCCACCATGGCCGAGCCTCCCGTCATCGAGTTCCCGAAGCGCCTGCCGAAGCTGCCTGTTCGTGGTTTCGGCGGCCTGATCGTCGTTCTTCTGGCGGTCATCCTGGTGGTCTCGAGCTTCTATCAGATCTCCCCCGAGGAGGTCGGCGTGGTCCTGCGCTTCGGCAAGTTCCAGAAGACCACCCAGCCGGGACTGCACGTCAAGATTCCATTCGGGGTCGATCAGGTTCTCAAGGTCGCGACCCAGCGGCAGCTCAAAGAGGAGTTCGGCTTCCGCACCCTGTCGGTCGACATCCGCAGCACCAAGAGGGAGAACCAGGACGAAGCGCTGATGCTCACCGGCGACCTCAACGCGGCGCTGGTCGAGTGGGTGGTCCAGTACCGCGTCGTCGATCCGGAGAAGTACCTCTTCCGGGTCCGCAATGTGACCGACACCCTGCGTGACATCAGCGAGGCGGTGATGCGCAGCGTCGTCGGGGACCGGACGGTGAACGAGGTGCTGACCGTGGGCCGCCAGGAGATCGCCGACCTGGTCGAGCAGGACATCCAGCGTCTCCTCGAGGAGTACGAGACCGGTATCGCGGTCGAGCAGGTGGTGCTCCAGAACGTCAATCCGCCGGATGCCGTCAAGGACTCCTTCAACGAGGTCAACCGGGCCCAGCAGGAGAAGGAGACCCTGATCAACCAGGCGCAGGCCTCCTACAACCAGGTCATTCCGCGGGCCAGGGGCGAGGCGCTCAAGACCATCGAGGCCGCCGAGGGCTACGCGCTCGACCGCGTCAACCGCTCGCAGGGCGATGCGGCCAGGTTCAGTGAGCTCTACCAGGCCTACCGCGCGGCGCCCGAGGTGACCCGACGGCGCATCTACCTCGAGACGATGGGCCGGATCCTGCCGCAGATGGGCCGCAAGATCGTTGTCGACGAGTCGCTCGAGGGATTGCTGCCGTTGCTCGAGCTCGGGCCGACGGCCGGCGCCGCGGCACGATCCGACGGAGGCGGCGGCTGATGCGCTACGTCGGATTCGTCGGGCTGTTCCTGCTGCTGCTGGTGCTGACCAGCTCGGTCTTCGTGGTCTACGAGACCGAGCAGGTGATCATCACGCGCTTCGGCAAGCCGGTTCGTGACCCGATCACGACGCCGGGGCTGAAGTTCAAGGTGCCGCTGCTCGACGACGTGAACCGCTTCGACAAGCGCTTCCTCGAGTGGGACGGCCAGCCCAAGGAGCTGCCGACGAAGGACAAGCGGTTCATCGGCGTCGACACCTACGCGCGCTGGCGCATCAGCGATCCGCTGCTGTTCTTCCAGCGCCTCCGCGACGAGCTCGGGGCGCAGAGCCGCCTCGACGACATCCTCGACGGCGAGACGCGCAACGCCATCGCCAAGCACAATCTGGTCGAGGTCATCCGCACCAGCAATCGCGAGCCCGAGGTCGACGAGTCACGGCCGGAGGAGTCGGGGATCCTCGAAGTGATCGGCGCCGGGCGCGAGGAGATCCGCCAGGAGGTGCTGCGCAACGCGCAGGCACGCACCTCCGATCTCGGGATCGAGATCCTCGATGTGCAGTTCAAGCGCATCAACTACGTCGAGGAAGTCCGGCGGAAGGTCTACGACAGGATGATCGCCGAGCGCCAGCGAATCGCCGACCGCTTCCGCTCCGAGGGGCAGGGTGAGGCGAGCCGCATCCTGGGCGAGATGGAGCGCGAGCTCAAGCGGATCCAGTCGGAGGCCTACCGCGAGGCCGAGGAGATCAAGGGCCTGGCCGACGCCGAGGCGACCGATATCTACGCCGGAGCCTACAACCAGACGGCCGAGTCTCGGCGGTTCTACGAGTTCCTGAAGACGATGGAGACCTTCGAGACGACGATGGATCCGGAGACCTGGATCCTGCTCACGACGGACGGAGAGTTCTATCGCTACCTGAAGTCCGACGGCCACTGATACCGGCCGCTACCTGAGGGAGGGGTTCTCGTGAACCTGGTCAGCCTGCTCGGTCTCCTTTCGATTCTCGCGATCGCCTGGGCGATCTCCTACGACCGGCGTGGCGTGCGGCTGCGAATCGTCGCCTGGGGCATGTCGCTGCAGTTCGTCTTCGCGGTGATCATTCTGCGCGAGGACTTCTGGAGCTTCGTCGGCATGGTGGCGCTCGGCGGGCTCATAGCCACCTATCTGCTGCGCGGCGCCGGCTCGCTGGATGTGGAGGCGCCCGGCGTCGCCTCGTTGGCGGTTCGTCTGGCGGTCGTGGCGGCGGTCGGGGTGGCCGGATTCTCCCTCTTCCCGGATCTCCTCGGCTGGCTGGCGGTCGCTGTCGTCGTGGCGGCCCTGCTCGACTCCAGGTTGGGGTTCGTGCCGGCCGGCCTGCGAGGGATGCTCGGCTCGCTCTTCATCGCCTTCGGGGTTGGCTGGCTGGCCACGCGCGGGATGTACGGCCAGGTGATCTTCCAGTCGCTGTCGACGAAGGTGGCGGCCTTTCTCAACCTCTCGGACTACGGCGCCCAGTTCATGTTCGGCAACCTGGCCGATCCCCAGTACGCCCACATGCCGCCCGATTCACCCTGGCCTGGCTTCGCGGCGCTCTTCGCCTTCAAGGTGCTGCCGACGATCCTCTTCTTCGGCGGCTTCATGGCGGTCATGTACTACCTGGGGGTGATGCAGAAGATCATCGGGGCGGTGTCCCGCTTCGTTCGCTGGACGATCGGCACCAGTGGTGCCGAGACGCTGTCGTGCACCGGCAACATCTTCGTCGGCCAGACCGAGGCGCCGCTGCTGATCCGGCCGTTCCTGGCGCGGATGACCTCCTCCGAGCTGCTCACGGTGATGGTCGGCGGCTTCGCCACCATCGCCGGCGGCGTCCTGGCGGCCTATATCGCGATGGGAGTTCCGGCCGGCCACCTGATCGCCGCGAGCGTTATGTCGGCGCCCGCGGCACTGGTGATCGGCAAGATCATCTACCCGGAGAGCGAGCACTCGGAGACCGCCGGCGACGTCAAGATCCCCGAGATCGAAGCCGGCAGCAACATCATCGAAGCGGCCACCACCGGACTCACCGACGGCCTCAAGCTGGCCATCAACGTCGGCATCATGCTGGTCGGCTTCATCTCGTTGATGGCCGTGGTCGACTTGCTGATGGGCTTCATGGACGGGATGATCGACGGCCGGCTCCTCGATGGTGAACGGGTCGAGTACGGCAGCGGCGGCCTGTCGCCGATCTCGGGCGAGTACGTAGGCATCTTTCCGGGCTCACTGCGGACGCTCTTCGGGACGCTGTTGAGCCCGCTCGCCTGGCTCATGGGAGTGCCCTGGGCGGACGCGACCAGGGTCGGCAACCTCCTAGGGATCAAGCTGTCGCTCAACGAGTTCGTCTCCTTCGGGACCCTCGGGACCTACATCGCCAACGGTGAGCTCTCCGATCGGGCGGTGATCATCTCGACCTACGCGCTCTGCGGCTTCGCGAACTTCTCGTCGATCGGAATCCAGATCGGTGGAATCTCGGCACTCGCACCGGAGCGCAAGTCGGACCTCGCCCGGGTCGGCTTCAAGGCGATGATCGGCGGCGCCCTGGCCTCGTGGCTGACGGCGACGATCGCCGGCATCCTGCTCGGCTGAAGCGGCCTCCGGTCGCGTCCGACGCCGGTCTCGCCGGCGGCCGCCATCCGGAGTGCCCGTGTCGCCCGATTGGCGTATTGTCGTCAACTCCGATTGCTGCGACACTTCGCGCCATGATTGGGCCGAGGCGGCGAAGCGCCGTGATCGCTTGTCTGGCGGTCGTCCCTGCACTTTTCGCGGCAGGCTCCGGCGTTGGTCGTGCCGCCGCGACGGCCGCCGCCGTCAACAGCGCCGTCAACGCCGGAGTCCGCTCGGCCAGGTCGTCGTGCCGCTCGATCGGCGTCCATGTGGTCGATCTGACCGACGGCCGGTCGGTCTACGAGTACAACGCCGACCGGCAGCGGATCATCGCCTCGAACACCAAGCTGTTCACCTCCGCCGCGGCGCTCGACCGGCTCGGTCCGGGCCACCTGTTCGAAACCGAGGTGCTGGCGAAGGGGCGGGTCTCCTCGGGCAGGCTCGCCGGCGATCTGGCGGTCGTCGGGGGCGGCGACCCCAATATCTCGGGTCGCCACCATCAGGGTGACGCCTTCGCGGTCTTCCGTGACTGGGCCGCGTCTCTCGACGAGCTCGGGGTTCGTCGCATCGGGGGCGACCTGGTGCTGGTGGACGGGCTCTTCGAGGGCCCGTATGTCCATCCCGACTGGCCGCGCGATCAGCTCGACGAGTGGTACGAAGCACCGGTCGCGGCACTCTCGTTCTCCGACAACTGTGCTCTGGTGAGGGTCTGGTCCGGCGGTCGCGAGGGCGTCGCTCCGCAGGTCGACGTCCTGCCGCGGGTGCCCCTCTACGCCGTGCGCAACACGGCGATCACGACCTCCTCCTCCAGACGACACCGCTACGGCGTGACCCGCGAGCCGGGTCAGCTGACCGTCTGGGGATCGGTGCTGCGCAGCCGGCGCCCGATCGAGAGCTGGGTCGCGGTGCACGACCCGGTGGTCTATTTCGGGCAGGCGCTGAAGCAGGCGCTGGCCGAGGAGGGCGTCGTGGTCGAGGGGCAGTTGCGCATAGCTCGCTCGCTTCCGCCGGGCGACTGGAGACGCGTCACGGTACACCGCAGCGATCTCCTGTCGACGCTCGAGGTGATCAACAAGCGCAGTCAGAACCTCCACGCCGAGAGCGTCCTGAAGCTGCTCGGCGCCCGCACCTGCGGTCGAGGCAGCTGGGACGGCGGTGTGCGTGCGGTGCGCGAGTTCCTCGCCGGAGTCGGCATCGACCCGGAGAGCTACAGGATGGCCGACGGCTCCGGAATGAGCCGCAACAACCGCTTCACACCCCGCCAGCTGACCCGGCTGTTGCAGGTGATGTTCCGCCACCGCTGGGCCGGCGAGTTCCTGCGCACCCTGCCCTACGGAGGCGAGGAGGGGCTGTCCTGGGAGAAGCGACTCGCCGACGCTCCCTACCGGGGAAACGTCTTCGCCAAGACCGGGCGGCTGCGCGGCGTCTCGACCCTGTCGGGCTACGCCAAGGCGGTCAGTGGTCGTGTCTACGCCTTCTCCGTCCTGTGCAACGATACGCGCGGCGACTGGGGTGCCAAGGCCGGTCAGGACGAGATCGTCCGGGCGATCATTCGCAATGGCTGAGGCGACGGGCCCTGCAATACGGTCCACCGAGGGATATCCAGCAGAGGAACCGAGATGAGTGACCCGTCTCCCAAGGTCGACTTCCGCGAGCTCATGAAGCGGGTCGAGGAGGTCGTCGAGGCCATCGAGCCCGAGGAGGACATCGACCGCACGGTCAAGCAACTGGTGGCCGAGGTGGTGTCGCGCTTCCGCGACGAGCTGGGAATCTTCGGTGGCCGCGTCTACACCCGCCACGACGAGGTGTATCGGTTGATCAGCGTCTTTCCCGGGGCACGGGCGCCGAGGTGCGCGCTCGAGATTCCGGTCTCCTACGAGCCGGTCCAGATCCTGCTCGATAGCCGCACGCTCTACATGGCCCGTGACGACCCGCGCCTCGATCCCGCGATCGAGGCGGCCCTGGGCACCAAGGAGTTCGCCGCCGTGGAGGTGGGGGACCAGGCCTACCTGCTGGCTTTCGACATCGAGCCCGAGCGCGATCCCGAGGACGTACAGATCTCGCTGGTGATCTTGCGACATGCCCTCAACCAGAAGCTGCGCGAGGAGCGGCTCGAAGGGGTTCTTCTACAGGCGCGGCGAATCCAGCACTCGATCCTGCCGCGTCGGATGCCGAGCTTTCCACCCTTCGAGTTCGCCGCCCGGACCGAGGCGATGGAGGTGGTCGGTGGCGATTTCTACGACTTCATCTCGCTGACCGACAAGCTGTTGGGGGTGGTGGTCGCCGACGTCTCGGGCCACGGCCTGCCGGCGGCGCTGTTGGTGCGGGACGTCCACATGGGGCTGCGGATGGGCCTCTCTCGCGATCTCAAGATCGTGCGCACCGTCGAGCGCCTGGACGACATCATCCACCACAGCACCTTGACCAGCCGCTTCGTGTCGATGTTTTACGGCGAGCTCGAGACCAACGGCAACTTCATCTACGTCAATGCCGGCCACCCGCCGCCCCTGTGCGTCAGTGCCGAGGGTCGGGTGGAACGTCTCGTCGAGGGCGGTGCCGTGCTCGGGCCGCTCCCGGACGCGCGCTACGAGCGAGGCTTCGTCCGGCTCCGCTCCGGTGACCTGGTGGTGCTCTACACGGACGGAATCATCGAGGCCGAGAGTCCCGATGGCGTCGAGTGGGGCGCCGAGCAGCTGGTCGAACTGGTGCGATCGAGGCACGGCCAGCCGGCGCAGGAGGTCGCGGACGCCATCTTCGACGCGCTCGCCGAGCACACCGGTGGGGCTCCGCCGATGGACGATCGGACGGTCACCGTGGTCCGGTATCCCTGAGCGCGGGTCAGACGGCCGGGGCGCCCACGTCTCTCCTCGTGGGGTGCGGCGGTGACGCTACTCGTGATCCGGGAGAACGCCCTGACGTCCGCGGCGACTGACCCAGAAGAGGCCGGCGGCGATCAGCAGGAAGCCGACAGCCTCCTGCCACCCAAGCCTCTCACCGAGAATCCAGCTCGCCAGGAGGGCGGCGAACAGCGGCTGAGCGGTGGTGTAGGCGGCGGTGAGCGCCGCCGACGACCGCTTCACCGCCCAGGTGTTGACCGAGTAACTGAACAGGGTCGGCATGGCGACGATGTAGGCGAGGCCGGCCCAGGCGGTGGGGGAGAGGGTGGTCGGCTGGAGTCGGGACAGGTCGACGGCGGCCACCGCGAGCACCGCCATGCCACCGAAGAGGAAGGACCAGGCGATGGTGGTACGCCAGGGAAGCCGCTCGAGCACCGGACGGTGGAGCACTAGGAATACAGAGTAGCTGAGGCAGTTGAGCAGGATGAGCAGGTTGCCGAGGAAGACACCTTGGCCGAGCGAGAGCTGGGTCGGGCCGAGGACGACCAGCGCGCCGGCGACGGCTAGGGCGATCCCCGCCAGGCGTCGACGTCCCATCGGCTCGATTCGCATCGCCGCGGCGACGGCGACGGCGAAGACCGGGATCGAGGCCATCAGAATGGCCGCGTTGGTCGCCGTGGTGTACTGGAGACCGATGATGAAGAGGACCTGATTGAGGAAGACGCCGAGCATCCCCAGGCCCGCCAGCGTCGGCAGGTCGCTGGGTCGCGGCAGGCAGCGATCGCGTCGCCACGCCAGCAGGAGGAGTACCGGTGTGGCGAGAGCGACGCGGAGACCGGCGAGCTGAAGCGGTGTGAGCTCGCCGAGCACCAGCTTTCCGATCACGTGGAAGCCGCCGAAGCTCGCCTGCACCGCCAGGAGTGCGAGGTGGACCGAAAGGTCGACCTTTCCCCCACGGGCGGCTGGGCGAGGCGCTCTGGCGGGGCGTGTTTCGTCGGTCATCGGGAGGTGGTCGCCGGGGCGGATTGTGTCACTGTCGGGGCCTGCGCCCACCCCGGCGGGTCGTTGCCGGTGATCTGGGCAGGGGATACAATGCCGCAGCCTGGGAAGCATGAACGGCCGCCCGGCCCGGGTGTCGAGCGGGGGGTGGCCGCCAACCCGCGGGAGAGCGAGAGACCATGAGCGACGAGACGGCTGAGGTTCGTATTCGGACCCTGCAGGACTACGATCTGGGTGGCATCGTCGGCCTCGACGAGAAGATCAGCGGCACCTACCGGCCAGACATCTGGGAGACCCGGCTGAGCTACTACATGCGACGCGATCCCGAGGGCTCGTTCGTCGCCGAGTCAGACGGCCGCGTCGTCGGATTCATGCTCGGCGAGGTCCGCTCCGGCGAGTTCGGGCTCGAGGAGCCCACCGGCTGGATCGAGGTGCTGGGTGTCGATCCGGAAGTGCGTGGACAGGCCATCGGCCGCCGCCTGGCCGACCGGATGCTCTCCCATTTCCGTGACGAGGGTGCCGAATCCGTGCGGACGCTGGTCGACGAAGCGACCATGGAGGGCATCGCCTCCTTCTTCACCGCTCTCGGCTTCGACGAGGCGTCCCTCAAGTCGTTTGTCAAAGCCCTTTGACCACTACACTCCCTTTGACCACCACACCGAAGTAGCCGCAGCCCCCGCAGACGGAGAGACCGACGATGAGCATGAGGTCAGAGAAGATTCCCAAGAAGTATCACGACGCGGTCGTGCGATGGCGCGAGACCTACCTGCCGGACTACGACCTGCTGATCGAGAACTGGGATCGCTTCTTTCCCAAGGACCCGGAGTTCAAGCTCTGCGCCTTCCGCCAGCTGGGAATGTGCTCGGAGGTCGAGTGCGGCGACAAGAAGGGCCAGCCGAAGGCGACCAAGCCCTCGGAGCTCGATGAGGACCAGGGCGCGCACCTGCTCGGAGCGATCCGGGCCCAGGCTTCGACCGAGTTCGGATCGATCCAGCAGCACCAGCTGACCCTCTCCAGGGCCCAGGAGGAGCAGGACCAGTTCTGGGTGATGCGGATGATGGCCGAGGAGCTGCGCCACGGGTATCAGATGCTCCACCTGCTTCTCGACGAGGACTGGTCGCCGGTGACCGCTACCCCGGGGGGCGACATGGTCGAGGAGATCCTCGCCATGCGCACCGGCTCGCATGTGCTCGGCGCCTTCAATGTCGACTTCGACTCCTTCGTCGACAACATCACGTTCTGCTGTCTCATCGATCGGGTGGGCAAGTACCAGCTGACCATGCAGAAGGTCAGCGCCTACAAGCCGATGGCCGAGAGCATGCCGCAGATGCTGCGCGAGGAGGCCTTCCATCTGGCGACCGGAGTGGTACCGATGCGGCGCTGGGCCGAGCAGGCCGCCCAGGGCTCGGTCTACATCACCATGGAAGACATGCAGCAGGTGATCAACAAGTGGCTGCCTCGCGGTCTCGAGATGTTCGGCGACGAGCGTGGCGGTGGCACCAACGTGCGCTACGGCCTCAAGCCGATGAAGAACGCCGAGGCGCAGCAGGAGTACTACGACGAGGTCGCCAAGGTGATCGAGGACCTCAACATGCGCTTCATCCGCGCCCGCCTGCCGGAGCTCGGCCCACGGGAGTCGGAGGAGGTGCTGCGAAAGGTCACCCTCGAGGGCAGCACGGTGCAGGGCATCCAGCCCGAGGACCTGCTGCGGATACCGCACAAGGACTTCTTCCGCCGTCGCGGCGTTCCGGCGTTCACCTGGGTCGGCGTCGACGGGACGCGGTTCGAGACGCTGGAGCCTTACGTCGACCACCTCATCGAGGTGCTGCCCGATTCCTATCGCGCCGGCCGGGACTTCAAGTTCTTCCTCGATCTGGCGCGTCGCGTCGAGGCCGGAGAGATCGAGGCCGGAGAGGCCGGTCGCCGAATGCCCGCCCTGCGCCGGGTCGGAGGCGTCTGCCCCTGCTCGCGCGCGGTCCGCTGGGTCGTCGACGAGGAGCCGGGTACCAACGGGCACGGCAACGGGAACGGAGCCGGCGAGCCGGCGAACGACGGTTGAGCGGTCGCCGATTCTCCACGGACGTCTCTAGCGGGACCGAGCGGTGAGTCTCTTCAGCCGTCTGGTCGTCCTGACGCTCCCGGTCATCCCCAGGTCGCTCGTCGGCCGGGTGGCGCAGCCCTATGTGGCTGGCGAGACGCTCGAGTCGGCGGTGGAGACCGTCGAGCAGCTCAACGCCGAGGGCGCCATGGCGACCCTCGACCTGCTCGGCGAGGAAGTCGAGCAGCGCGACAAGGCGCTGGCGGCCGTGGAGGAATACGTTCGGCTCTTCGAAGCCATCCAGGACCGCAATCTCGATGCCAACGTCTCGATCAAGCTGACCCTGCTGGGACTGAAGATCGATCAGGGGTTCTGCCGGGACAACGTGGCGATGATCGCGGACTGCGCCCGGCGATACGGAAACTTCGTGCGGCTCGACATGGAGGACCGCACCTGCACCGACGCGACGCTCGAGATCTACAACGAGCTGCAGCCCGAGTACGGCAACCTCGGTGTGGTCCTGCAGGCCTACATGCGCCGTACGCTGGACGACATCGCGGCGCTGCCGTCCGAGGGCGCCAATGTGCGCATCTGCAAAGGCATCTACATCGAGCCCCGAACGGCCGCCTGGAAGGGCTACGACACCGTTCGCGCCAACTACATTCATGCGCTCGAGAAGCTCCTCGATCAGGGTGTCTACGTCGGTATCGCGACCCACGACGAGTACCTGGCTTGCGCCGCCGTGGCTCTCGTCGACCGAATGGGCATCGACCGGGAGTCCTATGAGTTCCAGATGCTCCTGGGTGTCGACGAGGATCTGCGGCGCATCCTCATCGGCGACGGACACCGCCTGAGAGTCTACGTTCCCTACGGCCGGGACTGGTACCAGTACTCGACGCGGCGGCTGCGCGAGAATCCCGAGGTCGCCGGCCACGTCGCACGGGCCTTTTTCGGACTCGACAAGGCGGAGTGAGGATGGCGCCGCGAGTCCTCCCGAGGCTCCTGCTGCTGCAAGTTCGTCACGGCGTCGAGGCACTCGAGCACGAGCGTGACTGCTTCCGCCGCTCCTGCGGCGACCGGGTCGCGCTGTCGTTCCGCAACCTCGTCGACGAGCCCGATCTCGAGTGGACCGACGTGCGCGACGCACAGGTGCTGATGGTCGGCGGCTCCGGGGAATGCTCGGCCACCGGCGACTACGACTTCACCCGGCCCCTCGAGGTGGTCCTGCGTCGCTGGGCGGACGAGAGCCGTCCCTTCATGGGGTCGTGCTGGGGGCACCACTTTCTGGCCAGGGCGCTCGGCGGCTCGGTACGGACCGATCCTTCGACCAGCGAGGTCGGGACCTTCCCGGTGCACCTGGCTCCGGCGGCGCAGCGGGATCCGCTGTTCTCCGAGCTGCCGGCCCGGTTCCGGGTGCAGATGGGGCACCACGACTGGGTCGCCGAGCTTCCCGAGGGAGCCGTCGCCCTGGCGCACTCGGATCGCTGCGGCAACCAGGCGATGAAGTTGCGCGGCAAACCGGTCTACTCGACCCAGTTCCACAGCGAGCTCGGCCGCCGTCAGATCCTCGAGCGCATCGCCATGTACAAGGCCTCCTACCTCGATGGGACGATGAGCGAGATGGAGAAGAGGATCCGATCGACGCCGGAGGTGCGGCCACTCCTGGCGCGCTTCCTCGACCTCTACGTCACGTAGCGCCAGCTCGCGAACACTGAAGGCTCTCGTTCCGTTGACTGGCCTACGGGCGAGCTACTATCCTGTAATCGGGCATGGGTGGTGACAGCGATACGGATTCGGGCGAGTTCTACTCGGACGGCGATACCGGTCCGTCGACCCGTCACGTGCGGTGGACCGAGGTTGTGGCCGAGGCCGGTGATCTGGGCCTGGTCGAGGCGCCGCCCGAGGCGAACATCATCCTGATCTCCCATCCCGAGGATCAACTGCTCGGCCGTCGCTGGCATCTGCGCTCGGGCGCCGTGATGGAGATCGGTCGCTCCGCGTCGAGCGATGTCAGTCTGGCCGAGACCCTGTCGGTCTCGCGGCGGCACGCGCGACTCCGCTTCGTCGGTACCAACGTGACCCTCGAGGATCTCGGCAGCACCAACGGGACCTACGTGAACGATCGCCAGGTCGATGGCGTCACCACCCTGGGCAGCGGCGATCGTTTCCAGGTCGGCACCGTACATTTCAAGTTCCTGCAGGAGTTCGACGTCGAGCACGCCTACTACGAGACTCTCTACCAGCTGGCGGTTCGCGACGGGCTCACCGATACATTCAACAAGCGGAAGTTCGACGAAGAGCTCGAGCGCGAGCTGCAGCGCTCCATCCGCTACGAACGCGCGCTGTCGCTGATTCTGTTCGACCTGGATCACTTCAAGGCGGTCAACGACGCCCACGGTCACCTGTGCGGCGATCACGTGCTGCAGGAGACGGCGCGTCTGGTCTCGAGGTACCTGCGACCGGAGCAGACGCTGGCACGTGTCGGCGGCGAGGAGTTCGCGGTGCTGTCGCCGGAGATCGACGCCGAAGGCGCGCGGCGGATGGCCGAGAAGATCCGTCAGCACATCGAGGAGACGGAGTTCGAGTTCGCCGACGTGCGGCTCTCCGTGACGTGCTCTTTCGGAGTGGCGGAGCGACGTCGGTCGGTGACCGAGGAAGAGCAGCTCTTCGAAGCGGCCGACCGGGCGCTCTACCGGGCCAAGAACGAGGGACGCAACTGCGTCCGCGTCGCCGACGAGCAGGCGTAGAATAGGCGCCCGTCCCGGGTTCCACGTGCTGCGTCATCTCCATATCCGCAACCTCGCCGTCGTCGAAGAGTCCTCGATCGAGTTCGACGGGGGGCTGAACGTCCTGAGCGGCGCCACCGGGGCCGGGAAGTCGATCGTCGTCGACTCGATGGCTCTGCTGTCCGGTGGCCGCGGTCGATCCGAGCTGGTGCGCTCGGGAGAGAGCCTGTTGACGGTGGCCGGGGTCTTCGAGCCTGTCGACAGTGCCGCCCGCCTGGTGCTCGAGGCGGCCGGTCTCGAGGTCGACGAGGCCGAGCTGGTCATCCGTCGCGAGATCAGCAGGGAGGGTCGCAACCGGATCTTCGTCAACGACCAGCCGGTGACGCTGCGACTGCTCACCGAGCTGGCGCCCTACATGCTCCGCATCCACACCCAGCGCGAAGAGCTCGGACTGGCCTCCCCCGAGCTGCAGCGGTTCTGGGTCGACCGATCGGGTGGTGACGAGGCCGTGCGACGGCTCGAGACGACGGCGTGTCTCTTCGCGGTCTGGGCAGATCTGGACGAACGCTGGGAGCGGCTCGCCGGAGACGATCGACTACGGCTGGAGCGGATCGACCTGCTGCGCTTCCAGAAGCAGGAGATCGACGCGGCCGGTCTCGAGCGCGGGGAAGAGGACGAGCTCAGAGCCAGGCGCGACCTGCTGCGCCATCGCGAGACCATCCAGAGAGCGATCGGGGAGAGCTTCGATCGACTCTCGGATCGCGAGGGTGCGGCGCTCGAGGCGATCGTCCAAAGCACCCGTCAGCTCACCGAGATCGGGGAGTGGGAGGGATCCGCCTCCGAGTGGGCGAGCGAGCTCGACAGCGCCAGGATCACGATCGAAGAGGTCGCGAAGTCCCTGCGCGAGACGCTCGACTCGCTACCGGCCGACACCGGCGAGCTCGACAGTGTCGAGTCCCGGCTGGCGACGATCGATCGACTGCGCCGCAAGTACGGAGACAGCGGCGACGAGATCCTCGATCACCGCGATCGAATCGCGGGGGAGCTCGACCAGCTCGAGAGCGGAGAAGAGGATCGGGAGACTCTCGAACGCGAGCGTCGGACCGCTCTCGAGGCCTACCGCGAGGCGGCGCTCGAGTTGTCGGCGGCCCGCGAGCGTTGGGGGGCCGAGCTCGTCGGGGGCATCGAGAGCGAGCTTCAGGGCCTGGCGATGGATCGCGCCAGGCTCGACGTCGAGCTCGATCGTCAGTCTCGCGAGGGGAGTCCGCTCGAGGTCGATGGGCGGGCTGTCGAGTTCGGTCCGGAGGGTATCGACCGGGTCACCATCATGCTGCAGGCGAACCCGGGGGAGGATCGGGGCCCGTTGGCCCGTGTCGCTTCGGGAGGCGAGCTCTCGCGCGTCTACCTGGCGTTGCAGCTCGCCGCGGGCGAGGCGCTCGCCGCGCGCCCGACGCTGATCTTCGACGAGGTCGACGCCGGCATCGGCGGCAGCGAGGCGGCGGCGTTGGGACGAAAGCTCAGGCGTCTCGCCGAGCAGGGTCAGATCCTCGCCGTGACCCACCTGCCGCAGGTGGCGAGCTGCGGACACGCGCACTACCGGGTCGCGAAGCAGCTCGAAGGCGAGCGTACCCGCGTCGGAGTCGAGCGGCTCGAGGACGACCGTCGGCGTCGCGAGATCGCCCGCATGCTCTCCGGTGACGAGGTCACCGAGACGTCGCTCTCCAACGCCCGCGAGCTTCTCGAAGCGGCCGGGTCGCCCCGATGAGCGGCCCGCAACGGTGGCGATGGGGGGATCCTCTCGATTCGCTGCGGGCCGCCGTCGAGCGCCGGGCAGTCATAGCCTTGCCGACCGAGTCCAGCTATGGTCTGGCGGTGGATCCTCGCAGTGCCGTGGGCGTCGAGCGAATACACCGGCTCAAGGGCAGGCCGCCGGAACGGGCGCTGCCCGTGGTGGCCGCCGACAGGGCGCAGGCCGAGGCTCTGGCGGGTGTCATCGACGACCCGGTGCTCGACCGTCTCGCCGACCTGTGGCCGGCACCGCTGAGCCTGCTCCTGCCGATCGGCGATGATCTGGCGGCGGCGGCTGGCACCGGCAGGGTGGCCGTCAGGGTCCCCGACCATCCAAGGCTGCGCGAGCTTCTCGCCTCCCTCGGGACGGCGCTGACGGCAACCAGCGCGAACCGGTCCGGCGAACCGGCCCTCACCGATCCCGAGGGGGTCATGGGGCTGCTCGCGGGCGTCGACGCGGTGCTGGTCGACGACGGCCCGCTGCCGGGTGGAAACCCATCC
The DNA here is from genome assembly GCA_965223875.1 of Candidatus Multivoradales bacterium. Taxonomy (GTDB): domain Bacteria; phylum Acidobacteriota; class Thermoanaerobaculia; order Multivoradales; family JAHEKO01; genus CBDCXS01. The sequence continues at coordinate 4,499,800 of OZ245024.1, forward strand.
ACGCTGCTCGGCGTACGTCAGGGTGAGCCCGAGATTCTCCGTCTCGGGGCGGTGCCGCGAGAGACACTCGCGGCGGCGCTGGGGTACCCTTCCGCGGATGCCTTTTCCGCAGCCTCTGTGGAAATCCTTGCGGATGAATCTCGCTGATGCGCGCCGCCAGTAGCTCGATGCGAAATGCATAGATTGTTGTGCACTCCGATCCGATGCGCCGCGGCGGCGGCCCTGGTGGCGGCGACGGTGGCCGCGACGGTGGTCGGAGCTCAGGAACCGGCGCCGACGATGCCCGTCGAGCAGGTCGAGCGGGGCCAGACCGGCTACGGGCTCTCCGTCTTCGAGGGCTCCGACCCGGAGCGCTTCGAGGTGGAGGTGCTGGGTGTGATGCGCGAGACCTCACCGGGTCGCAGCATGATCCTGGCGCGTCTTTCGGGGCAGGGACTCGAGGAGACCGGCGTCATCGCGGGGATGAGCGGCAGTCCCGTCTATCTGGACGATCGACTGGTCGGCGCGGTCGCTTTCGCCTGGCCCTTTTCCAACGGAGCGGTCGGCGGCATCACGCCGATCGACTCGATGCTCGAGCTCGCCGGCGCCGAGCTGGGCGACCCGGTCGGCGGCCGCAGCGCTCCGGCGCTCTCGCCGATGGAGCTGCGGGTCCTCGATGCGGACGGAGAGGTCCTGGCCCGCGAGCTGGCGCGATTCGCGCCGGTACTACCCGAGGACGCTCGCAGCGGGCTGGTATGGAACCTGACGGGATTCGGCCCGACGAGCCGGGCCTTCATCCGTTCCGCCCTGCCCAATCTGGCGCGAGCCGGGGTGGCTCCGAGCGGCACGAGCGCCGCCGGAGGCCCGTCTCCCGACGATCTGTCGCCGGGAAGTGCGGTCGCCGGAGTTCTGGTCGATGGCGACCTCAAGCTGGCGGTCACCGGAACGGTCACCGAGCGTATCGGCGACGAGGTCTTCGCCTTCGGCCACCCCTTTCTCGGACAGGGACCGATCCGGCTCCCCATGGCTCACGCCGAGATCATCACGGTGCTGTCGAGCCAGATGGTCTCTTTCAAGATCGCCAATATCGGGCCGGTCATCGGCTCGTTCGGTGTCGATCGCTCGAGCGGTGTCCATGGCGTGGTCGGCAGAATGGTCGAGACCATTCCCTTGCGAGTGTCGGTGGCGGGGCTGGGCCGCAGCGACTTCGAGATGCGGCTGGCCGACGTTCCGGCTTACATCCCGGCGCTCGTCGCCACCTCGGGGCTCGGCGCTCTGGACTCGACGTCCCGTTCCCTGGGCGCCCAGGGACTCGACGTCGTGGTCCGCTGGACGCTCGCCGGACACGAGCCGATCGAGACCGAGCTCAGCTTCGACGGTGCCAACGCCGGGTTCGGTGCGGTCGCCTTTCTCTTCATGATGACCAACTACCTGGTCAACAACCCCGTCGAGGAGGCGAGACTCGTCGATGTTTCGGTCGATCTCGTCCAGCATCCCGGACCGCGTACCGTCAGGATCGTCGGCGGTTTCGCCGACCGGACCGTGGCGGCGCCAGGGGAGAGGGTCGAGGTGACGCTCGAGATGCAGCCCTACGAGGGTGAGCCCTACAAGGAGACGTTCCCGGTCGATCTGCCGCAGGACCTCGCCGAGGGCACCTTCACCCTGATCGTCGGCGATGGCGTCACCATCGACTCGGTGCGCCAGACCGTCGAGCAGGTGGTGCCCGAGGACTTCGAGCAGTCGCTGGCGTTGATCCGTCGCTTCAAGTCGAACCGCGACCTGGTGACGCTGGGCCTGGTCCCTTCGTGGGGTCTGACTCTCTCGGGGCGCGTGCTGCCGCAGCTGCCGAGCTCGGTGAGAGGCCTGTGGACGGGAGTGACACCCGGTGTCGCCACCGAGCTCGGTCTGGCGGTTGTGCAGGAGGAGACGAGGCGCTCCGAGCTACCGCTCGCCGGCGGTGTACGAATGGACATTCGCGTCGAGCGGCCGGAGCTGCTCCCGCCCGACGCCGAACCGACGAGGGATTGACGGTGAGACGACCGACCACTCTGATACTGATCGGGCTGGCGCTGCTGGCTGCCGGGGGTACGTCGGCCTCCGAGGTCAACTTCTTCACCCTCAGCACCAGGGAGAGCTTTCTCGGCGGGGAGCTCGACGGCGTCAGCGCCGACTCCCTGGGCGTCCTGCGACTGGCGCAGCGGGTGGCGCGGGTGGGCACGGTGGAGGAGCCTTTCGTCTACACCGCGGCGAGGCAGGGTGACGGTTGGATCCTCGGAACGGGCAACTCGGGACGGGTGCTGCGCGTGGACGCCGACGGCACTGTGACGACGTTGCTCGAGGCGCGGGAGCCGACGGTCTTCGCCGTCGCCGTCGACGATCAGGGCGTCGCCTGGGCCGGAGGCTCACCCGGCGGACACGTCTACCGGATCGACGGCTCGGACAGCGGCGTCTTCTACGATGCGGGCGAGGTCTACGTCTGGGCCATCGAACCGGACGGCGACGGCGGACTCTGGCTCGCGACCGGCGTCGAAGGACACGTCCACAGGGTCGATGCCCACGGGCGCGGCAGGGTCGCCTACGATGTCGACGACGTCCATGTCCGATCGCTGCTGGCACTCGACAGCGGCGAAGCGCTGGTGGGCACGGCGGGAGAGGGGCTCGTGCTGCTGCTCCAGGCGGACGGCTCGGCTCGCACCCTCTACGACTCCGACATGGCGGAGATCGTCGCCCTGGAGAAGGGAAGCAATGGCGAGTGCTTCGCGGCGGCCATCCGCTCGGAGGCCGGCTTCGTCGGTGTGGCTCCGCAGCCCGTCAACGGCCAGGGTGAGAGCGGGACGAGCGTCACCGTTGTCGACGGGACCGCGACCGCGAACGGCGCGTCGGGCACGAACGGCGTTCGTTCCAGGGTCATGCGCTTCGCCTGCGCCGGGGGTGTGATGGAGACGGTATGGACCTCGGCGGAGGAGACCGTCTACGACCTTCTCTGGCACCGGGATCGGCTGTGGATAGGCACCGGGCAGGAGGGCAAGGTCTATTCGCTCGAGGACGGGGAGGTGGTTCTGGAGAAGGATCTCGGTGAACGGCAGGTGGTCGCCCTGCTGGCCGATGTCGAGGGGCCGTCGTTGGCGACGACCAATGCCGCCGCTCTCTACCGGATGATGAGAGAGCGCGAGCGCTCGGGCACCTACACCAGCCCGGTTCTCGACGCCGGTCAGATCGCCGAGTTCGGGACGCTCGCCTGGAGGGGCGACGCCGCGTCGGCCGGCGACGTCCGCTTTTCCGCGCGCAGCGGCATGAGCGCCTCCCCCGACCGGACGTGGTCCGAGTGGACGCGGCCGGCGGCGGGAGCGGAGGTGGCACTGCCGGCGGTGCCTTCCGGACGCTATCTCCAGTTCCGACTCGAGCTCGCCGCCGATCGGGTCTCGCCCGCGGTCTCCGAGGTCGTGGTCTCGTACCGGCAGAAGAATCTGGCCCCGCGGGTCTCGAAACTGTCGGTGCTGCCCCCTGGGCAGGTCCTGGTTCCGGCGAACTTCAACCCGGCCAGCCAGGTCTTCGAGCCGGTGACGCCCAACCGGGAGGGGATCTTCACCAGTCTGGTCCCGGAGGTCGAGAACGACAGCCAGCGTCTCAAGCCGCTGTGGAAACGTGGCTACCGGACGCTGCAGTGGGAGAGTGAGGACCCCAACGGAGACCAACTCTCGTACGTGCTCGAGTTCAGGCCGGAATCCAAGGAGGAGGCCTGGTTCCCGATCGTCGAGGAGCATGCCGATACCTATTTCAGCTTCGACGCTACGGTCCTGCCCGACGGTATCTACCGGTTCCGCGTCACCGCCTCCGACTCGGCCGGCAACGGGGACCGGGCGAGTCTGGCGAGCGCTCGGGTCAGCGGACCGGTCTCCGTGGATCACACGCCCCCCGTGCTTGGTAAGGTTGCTCGCGAGGGGACGAGCGTGCGACTCGAGGTCAGCGACAGGCTGAGTGCCCTGCGGCGGGCCGAGTACAGCGTCGACGGAGGTGCCTGGCAGCCGGCGGTACCCGTCGACGGCCTCCTCGACGGCCGCTCGGAGAGCTTCACGGTGGCGGTCACCGACGATACGAGGCTGCTTCTGTTCCGGGCGATGGACTCGTTCTTCAACATCGCCACCTTCGATCTGACCGAGTCGGCGGAGGGGCGATGAGCGATCAGAGAATCGCCGTGTATCCGGGGTCCTTCGACCCGATTCACAATGGGCACCTGGACATCGTCGATCGCTGTCGGCCGCTGTTCGATCGGGTTGTGGTCGCCGTGCTCTACAACGAGAAGAAGGAGCCGCTCTTCTCGGTCGACGAACGGGTCGAGATGATCCGCGGCGAGATCGACGGCTTCGAGACCTGCGAGGTGCTGAGCTTCTCGGGCCTGCTGGTCGACTTCATGGAGGAGGTCGGTGCGCGAACCGTGGTGCGAGGACTGCGCGCCGTCTCCGATTTCGAGTACGAGTTCCAGATGGCCCTGATGAACCGCCGTCTCAATCCGAGAGTGGAGACGGTCTTCATGGCGCCGAAGGAGGAGTACAGCTACCTCTCCAGCCGTCTCGTGAAGGAGGTCTTCTTCCTGGGGGGGAACCTCGACGGTCTGGTTCCGGCGAGCGTCCTCGAGCGTATGAGCGAGCGTCGCGCGGATCGCTGATCGGGCCGGTGTCCGGCGCCGCGTGACCTCTGCGATGCGATCCGACGACCTCGCGAGCGTCTGCCTCGAGCTGCCCATGGTGGAGCTCCACGTCCATCTCGAGGGATCGATGCGGCCGGCGACGCTGCTCCGCCTCGCGCGGCGACGCGGCGTCGAGCTTCCCGCCGCTGACGAGGCCGGGCTCGCCGAGTGGTTCCGGTTCCGCGACTTCGATCACTTCGTCGAGATCTACCTGACCTGTTCCCGGTGCCTGCGCGACCCCGAGGACTTCCAGCTCCTGGTCTCCGACTTCCTCGCCGGGCAGGCCAGGCAGAACATCCTCTACTCGGAGGTGCACTTCACCATCGGCACCCATGTCGACAACGGGGCCAACGCCATGGAGGTGGCGGACGCGATGTGGCAGGCGATCGGAGAGGGTGAGCGCCAGTGGGGTGTGACCATGCGACTCATCCCGGACATCGTTCGTAACCTCGGGCCGAAGGCCGCGGAGGTGCCTCTCCAGTGGGCCCTCGAGTCCCGGGACTTCGGTGTCGTGGCTCTGGGTCTCTCGGGGTCCGAGGCCTTTCCTGCCACGCCTTTCACCGAGCACTTCGATGTGGCGCGGGCGGAGGGTCTGCACCTGGTCGCCCACGCCGGGGAGCAGGCGGGACCGGAGTCGATCCACGAGGCGCTCGCCGTCGTCCGACCCGAGCGGATCGGGCATGGCATCTCCGCCATCGACGACGCGGAGCTGGTGGAGCATCTCGCCGAGAGGGGGATTCCGCTCGAGGTCTGCCCTTCGTCGAACGTCGCCCTGGGGCAGGTGGCGAGCCTCGATCGGCATCCGTTCGACGCGCTCCGCCGCCGTGGAGTGGCGGTGTCGGTCAACTCGGACGATCCGCCCTTCTTCGATACCACCCTCAGCGACGAGTTCGAACGTCTGGCGACGACCTTCGGTTACGAGCCCGGGGAGCTCGCCGAGCTTGCCCTCGGCGCCGTCGGGCACGCCTTCCTCGAACCCGAGGAGCGCCGGTCCATCGACGCGCGGATGCGACGGGGGATCTCCATGTTGGGGCTCGACTAGCCTGCATTCCTCACCAGGCGGTGCAGTCGGAGGCTGACGAGTCATGCGAGCCAGGGCGCTCGGGGCCGGGTGCGGCGGTCCCGCCGAACCGCTTCGAGCTTGCAGTATGATGATCCCGGACCGACCGTTCGGCACGTCGACGTGATCCTCCGCAGCCGGGTACGAGACTGCCTCTTTCTCAACTGGGCCCTGCCCGGCGCGGCGCTGCCGGAGCCGCCCGAGCCGCTGCGCTACCAGACGCACGAGCACGATGGGGTCCGGTGGGTGTTCGCTTCGGCACTGCTCTTCCGTCAGCAGGGGATCCACCTGCTGTCGGCCCCCTGGGCGCGGATCAGCTATCCGCAGCTGAATCTGCGCTTCTACACGCTCGACCACGACGACGTGCCCTCGGTGCTGTTCCATGCCATGTGGGTGCCGACCTGGGTCGTGCCGGCGGCCCGGGTCATCGGCCGGCAGCCGGTCCAAGGCGCTTCGCTGCGCTTCCCGGATTCGGTCGACCTTTCGGACGCCACGTTCCGCTGGCGCGTAGCCAGCGGTTCCGGCCTCGATGTGTCGGCGGCTCCCGGGTCGGCCGCCGTCGGCACCGGTCCGAGGATCGGCGCCTGGAGCGAGACCGTCGGGTACTTCCGCCAGCGGCCCAGGGGCTACAGTCTCGGCACCTCGGGACTTCGCCGCGTAGAGACGTCGCACGTCTCGACCTCGGTCTGGCCGATGGACGTGGAGCTGGCCGATGTTTCTCTGCTCGAGTCCTGCCTGGCGCTGCCGCGGGGCTTGCCGGAGCTCCACTCGGCCTGGGTCTGTCCGGAGCTCCACTTCGACTTCGAGGTGCTGCCCGAGAGCGAGGCGGCCCTGGCCCGGACGCTTCCGGCTCCGGGCTAGCGCCGGGCCTGATACCCTGTCGCGACCATGGCTCAGTCACCGTTCGCGGTCATGGCGATCCTCACCGCGGTCGCCGCGTTCTTCTTCTGGCTCGAGAAGGCAACGGGCTGGAAGCTGTTCAAGTACCTCGTTCCGCTGATCTGGATCTACGCGACGCCGATGGTGCTGCGCAACGTCGGCGTGCTGCCTGCGACTTCGCCCGCCTACGACACCCTGCGGCAGTTCGGGTTGCCGATCTTCATCGTCTGGCTCCTGCTGTCGGTCGACGTGGGGGCCGCGGTACGCATCATGGGCCGCGGTATCGGCGTCATGCTGCTCGGAACGGCGGGGATCGTGCTCGGCGCTCCGATCGGCTACTTCGCCGTCCACTGGTGGCTGGAGCCGAACGCGTGGACGGGATTCGGTGCGCTGGCGGGGAGCTGGATCGGTGGTACCGGAAATCTCGCTGCCGCCGCTGCCGCACTCGAGACGCCTCCCGACCAGTTCGGGCTGGCGGTCCTTGCCGACACCGTCATCTACATCGGTTGGCTGCCGCTGCTGCTGGTCTCCAAGTCCTTCGCCACCAGGTTCAACAAGTGGACCGGTGTCGACGAGGGACGCCTGGCGCGCATGGAGGCGGTCGCCGAGGCCGAGAAGAAGGAGGAGAGAGCACCGGCGACGCGCGACATCCTCTACCTTCTCGCCATCGGCTTCGGCGCCACCTGGCTGGCGCAGTGGCTGGCTCCGATGCTGCCGGTTCTCGAGCTGGGGGGAGAGACGGTCATCTCGACCTCGACCTGGGTCGTTCTGCTGGTGACCACGCTCGGCATCTCCCTCTCCTTCACGCCGGCGAAGGACATCCCCGGATCGCACAACCTGGCGATGGGCGTCGTCTATGTCTTCGTCGCCCGCATGGGAGCGGTCGCCTCGCTCGAGGGGCTGACCCAGGCTCCGGCGTTCCTGGTCGGCGCGGCGATCTGGATCATGGTCCACGGTCTGTTCTGCCTGGCCGGCGCCTGGCTCTTCAAGGTCGACGTTCACAGCGCCGCGATCGCGTCGGCGGCCAACGTCGGCGGCGCGGCTTCGGCCCCGGTGGTCGCTGCCCATCACCGCGAGGCCCTGGTGCCGGTCTCGATCCTGATGGCGCTGCTCGGCTACGCGCTGGGCAACTACCTGGCGATCCTCACCGGACATCTCTGCCGGCTGGTCGGCGGAGGTTGAGTCGGTCGAGGCTCCGAGGTCGCCGGTGAGTCGAGGCCTACGCTGGCTCAGCCTCGGTCTGGGAGTCTGGTCCCTCGCCGCGGTGGTCCGCGCCCTCGGTCTCGCCCAGGCTCTGGCGGACGGGAACGGTCGCACCCCAGGCTCGCTCTTCGCCGAGGCTGCCGTCTGGGCGGGACCGGCGCTGATCGCGGGCCTCGTGGCGGTGACGTCGGTCTCGCGGCCGTCGAGCGACATCGACGAGTTCCTCGCCCGCAACGTCCGCATGGGAGTCATGGTCGCCCTTTTCGCCGTCGCCCTCTCCTGGGTCCTGGTTCTCTACGCGGGGTATCTACAGACTCTCGGGCAGGGCTGAAGCCAGCCGGCGACGGGCGTGATCCTCGCACGGAGGCATCAAGGGGTCCTTCCTACCGATTCTGAAGCGGCCGGCGCCCCTGCCGGCCGTTGGTGGTGAAAGGGACCACGGCCGGCAGGGGCGCCGGCCGCTTCAGAATTCCTGACCTTCCACCATCAGGCACTCCCCACCCTCGCCCCCTCACCGGCCCCCACCCCACCCGCCCTCGCCCCCTCGCCGAGCCCGAAACCCCATATTTCAAGCACCCGAAACCGCCCGGAGAGGGCGACCCGCCTGATACCATCGGGCCATGAACGAGACTGATCCGCGAGAGCGGCGACCGCAGAGAATCGCCGTGTTACCTGGTGACGGAATCGGCCGCGACGTCACCGCCGAAGCGACCAAGGTCCTGGCGGCCGCCACCGAGCGATGGGCCCTGCCCATCGAGCTCGTCGAGAAGCCCTGGAGCGCCGATCACTACCTCGAGACCGGCGAGAGCCTGCCCGAGGGCGCGCTCGAGGATCTGCGCGACAACTACGCGGCGATCTTCATCGGCGCCTACGGCGACCCGCGGATTCCGGACATGCGGCACGCGGCCGACATCCTTCTGGGAATCCGATTCGGGCTCGATCTCTTCGTCAACTACCGCCCGATCCGGATATACGACGAGAGGCTCTGCCCGCTCAAGGACAAGACAGCCGACGATATCGACTTCGTCGTCTTTCGTGAGAATACCGAGGGGGCCTACGTCGGCGTCGGCGGCAACTTCAAGAAGGGCACCGGCGACGAGATCGCGGTCCAGGAGGAGATCCACACCCGCAAGGGCGTCGAGCGCATCCTGGTGGCCGCCTTCGAGTTCGCGCGGCGCACCGGCCGCACCAAGGTCTGCATGTCCGACAAGTCGAACGTCATGCGATATGGGCACGACCTCTGGCAGCGCTGCTTCGCCGAGGTGGCGGAGCGCTATCCCGAGATCGAGACCTCCCACTTCTACGTCGATGCTCTCGCCATGCAGATGATCCGCAAGCCGCATCTGTTCGAGGTCATCGTGACCAACAACATGTTCGGCGACATCGTCACCGACCTCGGAGCGGCGCTGCAGGGTGGGTTGGGGATCGCCGCGTCGGCGAATCTCCATCCCGGCCGGACATCGATGTTCGAGCCGGTCCACGGCTCGGCACCCAAGTACGCCGGCACGGATCGGGCGAACCCGATCGCCGCGATCCTCACCGCGGCGCTGATGCTCGACGATCTCGGCCACGAGGAGGCCGCCGCCGAGCTCGAGCGCGTGGTGACACGGGCGATCCGGGCGCGCCAGGTGACGGCGGACCTCGGCGGCGACCTGTCGACGACCGAGGTCGGGGATCGGATCGCCGAGGCGCTTCTCGTCGCCGAGGTGACGGCCGGCTGAAGCCGGCTCCGGAGATCCATGCAGACTCGCGAGAAGGACCTGATCTACGACTGGAACACCGCCGAAGGAGGCGATCTCCGTCCGGCCCGTGGCCGTGTCGAGCTCGACGACGAGACGCTGCGCGACGGCCTGCAGTCGCCGTCCGTGGAGTCGCCGCCGATCGAGGACAAGCTGCGGATCCTGCATCTCATCGCCGGTCTCGGCATCGAGTCGGCGAACATCGGACTGCCGGGCGCCGGTCCGCAGGTGGTCAGCGACGTCACCCGTCTGGCCGAGGAGATTCGCGACCAGAGGCTCGACATCCTCCCGAACTGCGCCGCGAGGACCATGCGGCGCGACATCGAGCCGATCGTCGAGATCGCACAGGCCACGGGAGTCGAGATCGAAGCCGCCTGCTTCATCGGCTCGAGCCCGGTGCGCCAGTACACCGAGAACTGGGAGCTCGACCGCATGCTGGGCCTGGTCGAGGAGGCCGTCTCGTACGCGAGCGGCGAGGGGCTCCCCGTCATGTTCGTCACCGAGGACACGACCCGGGCCAATCCCGAGGACCTGCGTCGGCTCTACACGACCGCGGTCGCTGCAGGCGCCCGGCGCGTCTGCGTGGCGGATACGACCGGGCACGCGACCCCGAGTGGGGCGAGGAATGTGATCCGGTTCATCCGTAGCGTCGTCGACGCGACCGGCGAGGAGGTCAAGGTCGACTGGCACGGCCACCGGGACCGCGGCCTCGGAGAGATCAACGCGCTCACCGCGGCCGCTGCCGGCGCCGATCGGCTGCACGGCACCGCGCTCGGCATCGGCGAACGGGTCGGCAACACGCCGATCGATCTCCTGCTGGTCAACATGCAGCTTCTCGGCTGGATCGACCGCGACCTGTCGAGTCTGACCGAGTACTGCGAGCTCGTCGCCGAGACGACCGGAGTGCCGCTTCCCGACAACTATCCGGTGGTCGGACGTGACGCCTTCCGCACCGGCACCGGGGTGCACGCCGCGGCGATCATCAAGGCGCGCGCCAAGGGCGACGAGTGGCTGGCCGACCTGGTCTACTCGGGGGTTCCGGCGGCGCTCGTCGGGCGTCGCCAGATCGTCGAGATCGGTCCGATGAGCGGCGAGTCGAACGTCGTCTGCTGGCTCGAGGAGCGCGGTATCGAGCCGCGACCCGAGTTGGTCAAGGCGATCTTCGCCCGCGCCAAGGAGTCGGCCCGGATCCTCGGGGAGGACGAGGTCCTGTCGATCTGCCGCGACCAGGGCGTCGAGATGGCCGCCGCCGGGCCGCTGGCGCCTTCGGGTGTCTGAGACCGGGTCGACCGGGCGGGGCGAGCCGCTCTGGGAGCGGGTGGTCGGTCGATACCTCGAGTCCCTGGCCCTCGAGAGGGGGCTGGCGCGCAACACCGTGCTTTCGTACGGTCGTGACCTCGGGCGTCTGGGCGTCGACCTGGATCGTCGCGGTGTCGACCTGCTGGGCGCTGACGCCGCTGCGCTGTCGCAGCATCTCCAGGGTCTGCGCCGACAGGGCCTCTCGCCACGGACCGTCAACCGGGCTCTCGTCTCCATTCGCGGCTTCTACTCGCATCTGGTCGAGATGGGTGAGCGCTCCGACAACCCGGCGGTGAATCTGGTCCCGGCGCGCCTGTGGAGGAGGCTGCCCAAGGTGCTCTCGGAGGCGGAGGTCGAGGCACTCCTCGCCGCGCCCGATCCGGAGACGCCCCTGGGCCTGCGCGACAAGTCGATGGTCGAGCTGCTCTATGCCACCGGACTACGGGTCAGTGAGCTGACCGGCCTGAGGCTGTCGCAGCTGCGCCTCGAGCTCGGTTTTCTGGTGGCCTTCGGCAAGGGGGGCAAGGAGAGGGTCGTTCCGGTGGGAGACGCTGCCGAGCGGTGGCTGATTCGTTACCTCGGCGACGGTCGCCCGGCGCTGGTGGAGGGACGCCACGACGTGGTCTACGTCAATCGCCTGGGTCGGCCCCTGACCCGCCAGGGTTTCTGGAAGGTCCTCAAGGGACACGGCCAGCGCGCCGGCATCCCGCCGGTCTCACCGCACATTCTGCGCCACAGCTTCGCCACTCATCTGCTCGAGCATGGCGCCGACCTGCGGGCGGTGCAGATGATGCTGGGGCACACCGATATCTCGACCACCCAGATCTACACCCACATCCACGAGAGACGCCTGCGCGATCTGTACGACCGCCACCATCCGCGCTCCTAGCCCGTAATGTTCACCAGCCTCCTACTGCGCCGCGGGGCTGGAATAGCACTCGGTGGCGCCCTGTTGAGCGGGTAGAGTATGACGGTGAGATGGCTCCGCCTCGTTCCCGCCGCGCTGCTACTGGCCGTGTTTCCCGCCAGGGGAGATATCGTCGTGCTCGCCAGCGGCGATTTTCTCAAGGTCGCGAGCTACGAGGTCAGCGGAGATGCGGTGACGGTGGAGCTGCCGACCGGCGGCACCATGGTGCTGCCGCTGCGTAGCGTCGAGAGCATCCTGGAGGACGAGATCGGAGCCGGTGGTGGGGCGATTGCCGCCATCGAGATCGACGACGTCGATCTCTCCTTCCGCGAGGGTGACCTGATCCGGGACAACCCGTACCGGACGATGTTCATCGAGGTGGGACGGCGCTACTCGTTGAGTCCCCGTTTCCTCGCCTCCATCGCCCAGGCCGAGTCGAACTTCGAGCCCTGGGCGCGTTCGAACAAGGGTGCCATCGGTCTCATGCAAGTGATGCCGGCGACCGCCGAGCGCTTCGGCGTCGACCCCGATCAACTCTACGATCCGCTGGTCAGCCTCGACGTCGGAGCGCAGTTTCTGACCCATCTGCGCAAGCGCTACGAGGGCGACGTCGTGCTGATGCTCGCGGCCTACAACGCTGGAGAATCGGCGGTCGAGCGGTTCGGTGGGGTGCCTCCCTATCAGGAGACGCAGACCTACATCCGCCGCGTCCATCGCTCCTACCAGGAAAATGCGGGCTGAGCCGCGCCGGGCGATCGACCGCCGGGCGAGGTCGCTGGGAGGCCCAGCTGGAAGCGTCGCGATACCGCGTCCGCGTCGCGCGTGTCGCTCTCTCGGCTCTCTCCCGGCTCTCTCCGGATCTGGCCGCTCGGGCGGCGGTCCGGCTGTTCCGCACGGTGCGGCGACACCAGGTGCCCGAGCGGGAGCTCGCCTGGGCGGCAGAGGCCGATTCGATCGACTTCGAGCATCGCGGAGTCCGTCTTCGCGGTCTCGCCTGGGGCGCCGGCCCCACGGTTCTGATGATGCACGGCTGGGAGGGCCGGGCCTCGCAGATGGGCGCCATCGGCCTGGCGCTCGCCCGGGCGGGCTTTCGTGCCGTCTCGGCCGAGGCGCCCGGCCACGGTCGCGAGGAGCCCCGAATCTCCTCGCTGTGGGAGTTCGCCGGCGCGATCAGCGGCTTCGTCGACAGGGAGGGACCGCTGGCGGGCTTCGTCGGCCACTCTTTCGGCAACGCGGGGATCTGCTATGCCCACCTGCGCGGCTCGCTCCGGCTCGAAGGGGGAGTCGAGCGTCTGGTCTTCGTCTCACCGCCCGCCGACCTGAACGACTTTTTCGAGGTGCTCTTCGCGCTGCTCGGACTCGGCCCCGGAGTCCGGGCCGGCTTCGTGCGCATCATGGAGTCTGGGTTGGAGCTACCCTGGGATACGACCCGGCGGTGCACACAGCTCGCCGCCAGCGAGGTGCCACTGCTGATCGTTCACGACGAGGGGGACATGGACACGCCGATCGCCGGTGCCGAGACCGTCGCCGCTGCCTGGGCGGGTGCCGACCTGCGACGGACCAGGGGACTCGGGCACAGACGGATCCTGCGCGACGCGACGGCGCTCGACGAGATCGTCGGCTTCCTCAGCGATGACCGCTAGCGGATCCTGAACTTGAGCGGTCTGCCGCTCTCGTCTTCGAGCCGCATGGCCAGCGTCGAGCCCTGCCGGGCGCCGCAGAGGCGCACCAAGAGGCGACTGCCGTCCCGCGCGAGTCTGCCGGCGTAGGACACGGCGTCCTCCTCCGTGTCGTCCTCCGGCGTGAGGAGGCTGCCGTCGAGCCAGACGGCGACCTCGTCGGTCGAGCGGACCTGGATGCCGACCGGCACGGCGCCTCGCGGCAGGACGTCGGCGGCGAGCCAGACGGGCGAGTCGGGATCGGCGGCCACCAGAGTCGTCACCCCTCGGGAGTCGCTCGCTTCGATCGATCGCCAGGTCGCTTCCCCTGGCGACGGTGTGCCGAGCGCGGCGAGCGCGGCGAGCGGCGGCTCGGCGCGGGAACAGCCGCCGCTCGGCGAGGCGTTGGCCAGGCGCCACCAGGCGTCGATGCGCCCGCCGTGTGCCACCAGCTCGATACGCTCACCGAGGCGGCGCAGGTCGCTGCCGACCGCAGCGCCCTCGTCGAAGGCGACACCGAGCGCCGAAACGGCAGCCTCGGCCTGGCCGGCTTGCGCAAGGCGGCGTCCGGTGCCGACGAGGGCTCGCCTCGCGGAGGCGTAGGTCTCGCCGCTCGAGGACGCCACGACCGTCTCCAGCCTCGGTACCTCGGCGGCTCCGCCGGTCAGAGCCAGACCGTCGAGCGCCTCCGGGGTGATCCTGAGATCGAGGGAGCGTGCCCAGACGCGCGCCGCGTGGCGAGGGTTGTCCAACCGCGGCGCCATCGTCAGAGCGGCTCGCAGGAGGGCCGCCCGGAGCTCTTCCACCGGCTCCTGCATGAGGCCGAGCAGCGCCTCGGCGGCGGCGGCGTCGCGGCGCTGGCTCAGCGCCCGGATCATCGGCCTGGCTTGGTCGGGAGCCGAGCGCCGAATGGCCTCCGAGAGCGCCGTCGAGGCCTCGTCTCCGTCGAGTCGCGACAGGGTCGTCACCGCGGCCATCCGTACGGTGGGGTCGTCGTCGTCGAGCTTCGCTGCGATCGGCCCAGCGGCGCCTGCCGAGCAGCGGCTCGCGCAGACCTCGAGCGCGGGGACGATCACGCTGGCGTCGCGGTGCCGGTCCAGCGCCTCGAGCGCCACCTGGGCGGAGACGGCGGGATCCATCTCGCCGGCCAGGCTCAGCAGGGCCCGGTCGCGGCCTCGACCGGTCGAGCCCCGCGTCGGAACCGCGAGTAGCGCTGCGACGAGCTCGGAGTCGTACTGCTCCGGAGCCCGGATGCGGGACAGGACGGACTCCCTGGCGTCTCCCGAGGTGGCACGTACGAGCCGTGCCAGCAGCGCTCCGTCGCGGGCTGAGACCTCCGAAGCGAGTAGCGCTGCGAGAGCGCTCGACGAGCCTCCGGAGGCGGCCTCGGCGAGCCAGGTGATGACCGCCGGATCGTCGAAGCCCGCGAGTGCCGCGACGGCGTCGTCGTCGCTCGAGGCGGCCTCGAGCAGCGGGGGAATCGACTCCGCCTCCCCCCGTCGGCCGAGGATCGAATAGGCGAGCGGACGAAGCTCGCTCGAGCGCGCTGCTTCGGCGAGGAGAGCCTCGCGCGCCGCGGCGCCCTCGATGCGTCCCAGAGCGAGAGCGGCGGTCTCCTGGAGCTCCGCGTCGGCGAGCAGCTCGGTGAGTCGCTCGACCGAGCGGTCGTCCCCGAGGTCGCCGAGCAGGTCGACCGCGAAGGCGCGGCGTTCGGCCTCCGCCTCGCTTCCGGTGAAAGCGACGAGCTCCGCCGAGATCTCCGGCGCTCGCTCCGTGTCGTCCCTCCAGTGGTGAACCAGCCAGCGAACCGTACTGATCGACTCGGCGGCGAGGACGTCGTCCTCCGAGATCGACTGTCGCAGCAGGGCGGGGAGAGCCGCCGGTCCGAGGCGAATCAACCGGGCTCTGGCCGAGTAGTCGGCGACACCGCCAGCCAGCCGCTCAATCGCCGCCGCGCGACCGGCCTCCGCGCCGGCGGGGGAATCGTTCGTCGCCGGGTCCTGCCTCGTTTCGACCGTCGTCGTCGCGGCGTCGCGCTCCGGCGCGGAGCAGCCGGAGAGCAGCAGGGCGGTGAGGACGGCGACGCCGAGGGCCGTTCTGTCGGGGACCGCACCGCCGAGGGTCGCACCGCCGAGCGTCCGGGGGCCGAGAGGGAAGCGACTCATGGGCCGAGAAGCTCCTTCGGGAGGGCGCCGACGACACCGCGCTCACCGGAGTCGAGCGCGACGAGGGCCGTGATGGCGGCGGCGCTACCCTCGGCGGCGCCGCAGAGGGGGGCGGAGCCGCTCCGGATCGATTCGAGGAAGGCCGTCAGAGCGGCCTGGAAGTCGGCGCGACCGGAGCTCGCGCCGAGCCGACCCGTCTCCTCGGTGACGTACTTGGTCGCCGCGGGATCGAGCACGATGCCGCGACGATTGTCGAGCATCTCCTGGCGCGCGAAGGTCTCCCAGCCGGCGGTCACGCTGTCCGCCTCCTTGAACAGCAGGCCCTTGCTCTGGCGCAGCAGGAGCATGGTTCCCGCGGTCCCGACGATCTGCTCCTGATCGTCGCCGAAGGAGCTCGCCAACGTCGCACCGAAGTGCACCTGGCCGCCGCTCGGGTAGCTGAGCAGAGCCTGGACCGTGTCGTCGACGGTGCGCCGATCTCTCCACTGGATGGTGCTCGTCAGGCCGCTCGCGGTCGATGGCGTGGCGCCGAAGAGCCAGTTCGCGATGTCGAAGATGTGGCTGCCCTGCTCGAGCAGCAGGCCGCCGGAGGTCTCCCTGAAGAGCCGCCAGTTCACCAGGGGGTCGCGCTCGACACTGCCGGCACGTCGCATCCATGAGGCGCGACGATTCCACTGGGCCCGGATCTGGAAGAGCTGCCCGATCGAGCCCGATTGCAGGTGACTGAGCGCGTGAGGGTACAGGCGGCTCCAACGCCGCTGATGTCCGACCTGGAAGAGGCTGCCGCTGGCCTTCGCGGCTCGGGTGATGCTTCGACAGTCCTCGATCGAACCGGCCATCGGCGCCTCGCAATAGACACTGAGTCCGTCACCCAGGGCATCGACGACGATGTCGGTGTGGAGGTGCGTCGGCGTGGCGACCACCAGGGCATCGAGAGTCTCGATCTCGAGCATGTGGCGGTGGTCGTCGTAGGTCTCGATGTTGCGCCCGCCGATTTCGAGAGCCGCTTCGAGGGCTTCGGGCATGACGTCGCAGACCGCCTGGACGTGGGCTCCTGGCATTCTGACCAGCTGGCCGAGCAGGAGGCGGCCCTGCTCACCGACACCGACGAGACCGAGGCGGATCTCGTCGGCGGGCGCCGTCTGGGCTCCCGAGCGACTGGGTAGCCCGACCGAGAAGGCCGCCGCCGCGGCGGCGGTGGCGCGCAGGAATCCGCGCCGACTCAGGTCGGCGCCGCCTCGCTCCTCGGTGAAGAACTCGGCTTCCATCCCGAGCGCCCGCGGAGAGGGATCGAGGAGGATGGCGCCGTATTCGGAGCTCGCACAGAGAGTCTCGATACTCTCGCCGTCCTGAAGCAGAAAGGCTGTCGAGAGAGCGTCCGCGTCGGTGGCACTGGGCGCTGTCGCCCAGGCGAGCCGTCGCGCCGGCTCGCCGCCCGAGCGGGGATCGACGACGTGAGCCGCTGCGCAGTCTCCGGCGAGGTCGGCGCGTCCCTCGCTCCCCGATACCGAGAGAGCGCGATCTCGCAGGGTCACGCAGCCGATGCGATTCGTTTCGTCGGCTGGATCGACGAGCCCGATCGTCCAGCCGTCCGCGTCGGGTGGCGCGCCCAGCGCGTACAGGGTGCTCCAGCCACCGTGCAGGAAGGCACTGCGTACCCCGTGCCTCGCCAGTACGCCGAGGGCGCGGTCGATGGCGTAGCCCTTGCCGATCGCTCCCAGGTCGAGGCGGGTCCGAGCGTCGAGCAGGCGCACGCCTCCCTCGCGCAGGTCGACCCGACGCATGCCGCTCGCCGTCAGCGCAGACGTCGGTTCGAGGCCGGACTCGCCGCGCAGGCCTATCGCCCGCATCAGCGCTCCGACCGCGACATCGAAGGCACCGTCCGTTCGGTCGGAGAGCTCGCTGGCGCGCTCGAGGAGCCTGTAGAGCCGCCGTTCGACCTCCACACGTCGATCGGCGGCGTGTCGATTGATGTAGGCGATGTCGCTCGTCGGCAGGAAGAGGCTGAGCTGCTCCTCGAGTCGCTCGATCTCGTCGAGTGCCGCTTCTCCCGCCGAGCGCAGGTCGGACTCGCGCTCACCGACGAGCGTCAGCTCGAAGAGGGTCGCCATGGCTCGCCTGGCGAGGCGAACGACGATCATGTCTCGAGGAGCCGCTGGCTCGCCGGGTCGAACCGCGGAGCGCTGTGCTCGCGCCAGGAGCGCGACGCCAGATCGAGCGCCACGGCGACCCGGTAGCCGAGCTCGGCGTTGCAGTTGGTCGCCTGGTTGCGGGAACGAACGCAGGCCAGGAAGTTCTCGTGGTGGGCCGTGATGTAGTCCGGAACGATGTCCGCCTGGATGGTCTCCGGCTCGATCTCGTCGGCGTAGAGGCGATCGGGCCAGAAGAGCAGCCGGTCGCGGCCGAGCTCGAGATAGGCCTTGTGTCCGCGCACCACCAGCGGGATCCCCCGGCCCGTGGTCTGGGCGGCGGTGAGCAGAATCGTATGGCCGCTCTCGTAGTCGATGAGGACGTGGAAGGTGTCGGGAACCTCACGGTCGGGGTGCAGGAGGATGCCGCCCGCGGCGACGACGCGAACGGGCCACTCGTTACCGACCCCCTTGCACAGGGGGTGGATCGGATGCGAGAGGAAGTCGGTCGCCAGTCCGCCGGAGTAGTCCCAGTACTTGCGCCAGCGGAAGAAGCGCTCGGCGTCGAAGGGGCGGGGCGGCGCCGGACCGACGAACCGATCCCAGTCGAGGTCGGCGGTCTCGCTCCAGCTCTCGATCGCGTAGTTCCAGTCCCCGCCGCGCGCGTTGCGAACGAAGCTGGCCTGGCTGAGGATCAGCCGGCCCAATCGGCCCGCCTCGACGATCTCCAGCATGCTGTCGTAGGTCTTGTTCGAGGTCGCCTGGGCGCCGATCTGGACCACGCCACCGGTACGCTGAGCGGCGCGGTAGAAATCGCGCGCCTCGTGCCAGTAGCGGCCCATCGGCTTCTCGCAGTAGACATCCTTGCCGGCTTCCAGGGCGTCGATTCCCATGCGGGCATGCCAGTGGTCCGGTGTGGCGATCCAGACGCAGTCGATGTCGTCCCGGGCGAGCAGATCGCCATAGTCGACGTAGGCTCTGGCGCCGCCGGCGATGTCACTGGCGCGTTCCCGCCTCGGTCGGTAGACGTCGCAGACGGCTCTGATCTCGACCGCCGGGTTGTTGACCAGATAGCGGAGGTGGTTGGTCCCCTGGTCGCCGACGCCGATCATGCCGACGGCGAGCCGGTCATTGGGCGAGATCCGTGACTGCGCCGTAGTCCGGGCGGCGACGGCCGCGGCGGTCGAAGCGGCCAGAAACTGGCGCCGGTTCAGCATGCTGGGCATCGATCGCGCTCCGGGGAGACGGACGGCCTCAGTGAGCCGGGCGTTTCGGGCTCGGCTCGTCGCGACGGATTCTGAGGTTGCGGAACTCGAGGTCCGCGCCCTCGAGCTGGATTCCGATCGGGCCCTGGCGGAATGGAGAGGGTCCGAAGAACACGATCAGGTGGCCGTTGACGAAGGTCGAGATCCAGCCGGCGCGAGAGACGATCTCGATCGAGTTCCATTCGTCCGCCGGCAGGATCACCTTGCTGCGGATCTCGGGATTGTCGGCGCGCGGTCCGTGTCCGGCACCCGGGGTGTTGACGAACGTCCTGCCGAGAGCGTTGTAGTGCCCCTGGACCTCGACGCCGGCCGGCCAGAGCTGGTGCTGGCCGTCGATGTGGAGCAGGAAGCCGCCGTTGCCGATCTCGCCGGGGAAGCGCATGTCGAGTCGCAGCGAGTAGTTCTCGTACGACTCGCGGGTGGCGAAGTAGCCTTCCGGGTGACCGTGGCAGCGGATGACGTCGCCCTCGACCTCGCAGCTGTCCGGCGACCCGCCCACCATGAGGAAGTCGCTCAGATCGATCCGGTTGCCCAGCTTGACGAAGCCCTCCTCCTTCTCCTCGGGCGTGAGCTCGAAAAGCGTCGACGGATCGGCCGCGGCGGCCGTCATCGCCGGGTCGGGGGTCTCCGGCCAGATCTCCTCGTCTCCCGCGATGGCGTAGAGGTGCTGCTGGGTGCGGATGTACCAGACTCCGTCCACCAGGGCCGGGGAGGCGCGGATGGTCTCGTCGAGGCTGTTGACGCCGAGGATCCTGAACTCGCGGCCCGGATCGAGGACGAAGGTGTCGCCGGTGTCGTCGGAGAGGTAGATGCGGTCGTTGACGACCACCGGGGAGGAGTAGAACGCCTGGCCCCGGCGCCTGCCGCCGAGCCGACCCTGCCAGAGCAACTCGCCGGTCGCCGCGACATAGGCGGTGGCGACACCGGTCGTGTCGTTGACCATGTAGAGGATGCCTTCGTGGAGCAGCGGCGAGGACACGTAGGGCGAGCCCTTCGGTGTCTGCCACTCGATGTGGCTGTCGGTCACGTCACCCTGGCCGTCCGGGCGGATGGCCAGGGTGGGGCCGGCGCGCCCGGACGAAGCGAACAGCATCGACTCACCGACCACCGGGGTCGGGATGGTCTCGACGGTGGTTCCCCGGGCTCTCCAGATCTCCTTGCCGTTCACCGGATCGTAGCTGGTCACCTGGTAGGAGCTCGAGAGCACGATCTGGTCGCGTCCTCCGGCACGGATGGCCACCGGGGATCCCCAGCCGACCTCGGCGCCACGCCCGGTGCGCCATCTCTGCTCGCCGGTGGCGCGATCGAAGGCGGCGATGAACGAGCCCGGCTTGCCCCGATGGTCCTGGGAGATGATGACCATGTCGCCGTAGAGCAGCGGCGAGGCCGCCGTCCCTTGAAACGCGTCGAACTCGCCGAGCGACTCGTGCCACAGGATACTGCCGTCGAGATCGAGCGCGATGAGACCCTGGTTGCCGAAATAGGCGTAGATCCGCTCGCCGTCGATCGACGGCGTCGACGAGGCATGGCCGTTGTGGGGGTTGGTCTTCTCGGGTGGGCGTAGATTCGGAACGACCGTCTCCCAGATCAGCTCTCCGGTGGCGCGGTCGTAGGCCAGCAGCGAGCGTCGGTCGCCGCCGTTCGCCGGCCAGAATCCGTCCGGCCCGGGCGAGGCGGTGGTGAGGTAGACGCGATCTCCCCAGACGACGGGCGAGGAGAAGCCGAAGCCGTCCACCTCGGTACGCCAGAGGACGTTGGCCGTCGTGGACCACTGGGTGGCGTACTGGTGACCGTCGTCGACGAGCCCCTGACCGGAAGGGCCACGCCAGCGCGACCAGTACCCGGCCGCCTCGTCATCGACGCCGATCATCTCGACGACGTCGGCGCCGGGGGCCGACTCGCGCGTCGCGTCGCCGCAGCCGATCGAGAGAGACGAGAGCGCCAGCCAGGTGGCGATAGCGGGCGTGAGGCGCATGTGTCGACCGGCTTGCCGTTCGCCTCGAAGTATAGCCGAGGCACACCGGGACAGGCTGTGAGCGACCCTCCCGTGCCGGATCGGTGGCCGTCAGAACCGGTAGCCGAATCCGAGGCTCAGGAGAACCGGGTCGTACCCGACCGACTCGAGCCGACCGCCTGTGACGCTGCCATCGAGGGTCGACGACAGCACGCGCAGGTCGGCGTAGAGGATCCAGTTCGAGTCGGGCAGACCGAGGTCGACTCCCAGATGGAGGCCGAACGCCAGGTCGCGGTCGAACGAGACCTTCGTCGTCGTGTCGGAACCGGGGGCGCTGTCGACGATGACGAGGTCGTCGTAGGCGATCGAGGTGAGGACCGCGCCGGCGTGGAGATCGGCCATCGAGCCGGGCGTGAGGTGGTAGTTGAGTGCCATGCCGACAGCGATGTTGGTCATGGTGTCGGTGGCCTCCAGCGAGACGCCGCTCGCACCGGTGGCGCGGAAATCACCGTGGTCGGCGATCCAGGTCTCGAGCTCGAGACCGACGCGTCGGGTGAGACGGTACTCGGCGCGCACTCCGCCACCGGCGGCGTTGTCGTTGTCCGAGGCGAGCGTCGCGCCCGCCGGAGACTCGATCGTCGGCGCACCACCGGTCGACATGAAGAAGCCGTGAGCGCGAAGCGTCCACCGGTGGTCGACGACCTGTCCAGGCTCCTGGGCGACGGCGGCACAAGGCGACAGGAGTGCGCCGACGACCGTCGTCAGGGTCGTTGTCAGTAACTTGTGGGCCGTCGTCATCTCGACCTTCCCCCTACTTCTTGGATGCCACGGCGAGGAGGATCCTTCGCTCGCGATCGGGGCGAAACTCCTTTCGGTCCTGCTGCGTATGGATCTTGCAACGCGATCGGGCGGATTCGACCCGAACGATCAACTCATCACTATCCGGAGGCTCGTGGATTCATGAACAGATTCAAGACCCTGATCGGTGCTACCGCCACGGCGGCGTTTCTCATCGGCGCGACGTCGGTGTCGGCCCAACCCCGACCCGACAAGAGCTGGAAGAGCTGGTTCGGTCACGTCAAGGGCTCGTATACCCTGGCCCAGGGCGACGCCGGGGATGTGCTCGACGACGGTTTCTCGATCGGGGGCGGAGCGACCTACCAGCCGGAGGGCTCGAAGCTCGGACTGGTCCTCGATCTCGAGTACACCGAGCTGGACATTTCGAGCAGCACCATCCGCGACATCAACGACGCCATCGACGAGTCGGGTGGTGAGGGCATGCTGACCGGCGGAGATGTGAGCACCTGGTCGCTCACCGTCAACGGGACGTGGTCTCCCTCGACCGACGGTCAGGGCTTCTATCTGATCGGCGGTATCGGGATCTACGGCGTCGAGGGGCGGGTGAGAGAGAACGGCCTGGTCTGGTACCCGCCGATCTGCGATCCGTGGTTCTGGTGGTGCACCCCCGGCGGCGTCGGGCCGGGCAGTGTCGTCGCGGCCAGCGAGTCGAGCACCGAGCTCGGCTGGAACGCCGGCCTGGGCTGGGCTTTCGAGGTCGGCACGGGCTCGCAGCTCTTCATCGAGGCGCGCTTCCACAGCGTCGATACCTCGCCGATAGGCACCGACTACATGCCTCTCACGGTGGGATACCGCTGGTAGAGGGACCCTCGACTCGCGTCGGCGGCGTGTATGATCGCCCGACCGGCTCGTCCGGCGGGAACCCCGGTCGGGCCGGTCATACATCGTTCGAGGAGGACCGGACATGAGCGAGGACTTTGCCGCCATGGCGGCGCCCGCCGAAGAGCACACGTTGCTGAACCCCTTCGTCGGGACCTTCAGAGCCGTCGTCAAGTTGTGGATGGGCCCTGGTGAGCCACAGGTCACCACCGGCGTGATGACCAGCGCGTGGGACCTTGGCGGCAGGTTCGTCAACCAGAGCTACAAGGGCGACCCCGGCGAGGGGCCCTTTCCCGAGTTCGAGGGGCGGGGCTTCTGGGGCTACAACAAGGTGGACGCCGTCTGGGAAGGGGTGTGGATCGACACCGCATCCACTGTTCTCCAGGTGGAGCGGGGGTCGGTCGACGAGGACGGTCGTGTTTGGACCATGGTCGGGGAGATGACCAATCCGGCGACCGGCCAGTCGATCCGGAAGCGATCCGTGATCACCCTCATCGACGACGACCACCACTCGATGGAGATGTACTTCGAGTCCGAGGCGGGCGAGATGAAGGGCATGGAGATCCAGTACGAGCGGGCCAGCTGACCGGTCTTGAGACGCTCCGTCGCCGTCGCGCTCGCCGGTTTCGTCCTGCTTCCGCTCGGTGGAGCAGGCCTGATCGACGCTCAGGAACTGGAGCCGCGCGCCTACAGGGCCCTGCCCGTCGGATTCAACTACGGGCTGATCTCGTACTCCTTCTCTTCGGGCAACGTGCTGGTCGACACCACGGTGCCGGTCGAGGGCCTGGACCTCGACGTCAGCACCCTCACGGCGACCTATCTGCGGACTCTGCCGCTGTTCGGACGCTCGGCGAGCGTCATGGTGGCGCAACCCTGGGTCCTGGCGGGCGGCTCCGCCGAGGTTGAGGGAGAGGCGACCAGCGGCAGCCGGACCGGTCTGGGAGACACTCGCCTCAAGCTGATCGTCAACCTGTTGGGAGCCCCGGCGATGTCGCCGCGGGAGTTCGCCGGGCACTCCCATGAGCGGTCGCTCGGCGCCAGCCTGGCCCTGGCGCTACCGACCGGGCGGTACGACCACACGAAAGCGATCAACTTCGGGGCCAATCGATGGGGTGTCAAGCCGGAGATCGGCTATTCGAGCGAGCGAGGTCGATGGATCACCGATGCGGCGCTGGGAGTCTGGCTGTTCTCGGAGAACGACGAGGGATTCGGAGGCACGACCATCAGGCAGGAGCCGATCGGCAGCCTCCAGGTCCACGCGAGCTACAACTTCGAGGGTGGGGTCTGGTTGTCGCTCGATGCCAACTACTACAGGGGCGGCCGCACCGAGGTCGACGGAGAGAAGCTCGCCAACCTGCAGCGCAACAGCCGCATCGGTCTGACCCTGTCGATCCCACTCGGTCGCCGCGACTCGCTGAAGGTCGCCGGCTCCACGGGCGCCTACACACGCTTCGGGGCCGACTTCGACACCGGTAGCCTCTCCTACCAGCGTCGCTTCGGCGGGCCCGAGATGCCGGCCCCCTCGACGGCCCACCCGCCCGGTGACGGCCGGTAGAGTAGCTCTCGTGACGCGACAGGACAGAGTGGATACCCGGGAGGTCATCGACGCCGCGGTGCGAGCCCTCGGGCGCTCCTGGCCGCAGCTCCTGGTAACCGACATCGCGTACAAGTTGGTGGCGTTCGTGCTGCTGACGCCTCTGCTCGGGCTCGTGGTCCGGCTCGGAGTGTCCTTCTCGGGCGGCTCGGTGCTCGCCGACCAGGACATCCTCTACTTCCTGTTGCGGCCGGTCGGTCTGGTGGCCCTCCTGGTGATTGCCGCACTGTCACTGACCATCGTGGCGCTGGAGCAGGCGTGCCTGATGACCATCGGCGTCGGCGCGGCCGAGGGCCGGAAGATCGGCGCCGGCGCGGCTCTCGGGTTCGTCGCCGGTCGCGTCCGGCCGGTCATCGGTCTGGCGCTTCGACTGGTGGCGCGCTGTCTGGCCTGGGCGGCCCCGTTTCTCGCCGCCCTGGGAATGGTCTATCTCCTCCTGCTGGGGAGGTTCGACATCAACTACTACCTGTCCGAGAGGCCGCCGTCCTTTCTCGCCGCGGTCGGCATCGCCGTCGTGCTCGTCGCCGGTCTCGCCTGGGTACTGGTCCCTCGTCTCATCGGCTGGGGTCTGTCGCTGCCGCTGGTTCTCTTCGAAGGGCTCGCGCCGAGGCAGGCATTGAGCGAGAGTGTCGAGCGAGTTCGCGGGCATCGGCCACCGGTCGCTCGCGCTCTGGTGCTGTGGGGGCTCGGCGCCCTCGCGCTCTCCTTGGTTCTGCCCGGTGCGGTGCTCGCCGCGGGTCGCCTGGTGGCGCCAGTCGGGCGCGGCAACGTGGGGCTGGTCCTGGGCCTCATGCTCCTCCTCGCGGCGCTGTGGGGACTGGCGAATCTCGTCGCCTCGTTTGTCGCCGGTTCGACCTTCGCGCTGCTGGTGGTTCAGCTCTACGAGAGCTTCGGCGGTGGGCGCGGGGAGATCGCCGAGCGTCTCGGAGGGGCTGGAGAGCTCGACAGCGCGGTGCGGCTGCGGGTCTCTCCGGCGCGGATTCTGATCGCTCTCGCCGCCCTGGCGGCTCTTGCCGGTGGGCTGGGGTACTACCTGCTCGATGGCGTGAAAGGGAACGACGACATTGCGATCATCGCGCACCGGGGTGCCGCCGGCGCTCGTCCGGAGAACACCATGGCTTCGGTGGAGGAGGCGCTCGAGCAGGGCGCGGACTACGTCGAGATCGATGTCCAGGAGACGGTCGACGGGCGGGTCGTGGTCATGCACGACAGCGACTTCATGAAGGTCGCGGGTGTCGATCTCAAGATCTGGGACGCGACCTGGGAGGATCTGGCGGCGATCGACATCGGCAGTTGGTTCGCGCCCGAATACGCCGGTGAGCGGGTCCCGCTGCTGCGCGACGTCATCCGCCGCGTCCGCGGCAAGGCGATGCTGACCATCGAGCTCAAGTACTACGGGCACGACCAGCAGCTCGAGCAACGAGTCGTCGACATCATCGAAGAGGAGGGAGCCACCGATGACTGCGTCATCATGTCCCTCAAGTATCCGGCGCTCGAGACGATGCGCGGCCTGCGTCCGGACTGGCGGCTGGGACTTCTGACCGCGACGGCGATCGGCGACCTGGCAAAGCTCGACGCCGACTTTCTCGCCGTCAACACCGGGCTGGCGACGCGGAGCTTCGTGCGGCACGCCCACGGCCGGGACAAGGACGTCTACGTCTGGACGGTCAACGACCCGATCCAGATGTTCCGGGTCATGAACCTGGGGGTCGACGGCATCATCACCGACGAGCCAGGCCTGGCCCGTCGGGTTCTCGATCGGCGCGCCGAGCTCAGCTCGGCGGAGCGCCTTCTGGTCGGCCTCGCCGTCGCGTTCGGTGCCGCCGAGGCACCGCCGCCCGCATCCGAGGACGCGGCCTAGCCGCGCGTTACTTGAAGACGCCGATCAGCTTCAGCAGCCAGATGAGGATCACGGCGCCACCGATGGCGACGAGCCAGCGGACGATCTCTCCGCCGCCGATGCCGAGGCTGCCCGCCAGCCAGTAGCCGAGATTCGAGCCGACGATGCCGACGATGACGTTGGCGAGCTTGCCCATCTGAGCATTGGTCTTCATGACCATGCTGGCCAGCCAACCGATGATGCCGCCGACGACGATTGTGATGATGAGGTCTACCATGGTCTCCCTCCTCGGGGCGTGTAGCCCGGTCTGACAACCCGGCTCAGTCCGCGTTGAGCTTCTTGTCCCTCCAATACTTGGTGCCCGAGACGTCCGCCGAGGCGATCAGCCCCTTCTCGGTGAAACGGTAGATGGCGACTCCGGCGCTGAAGCCGCCCTGGCTCGCCACGCCAGTTCCGGCCGTGTCGGTATCGGTTGCCGTGGCGTGGGCACTGGTGCCTTCCTCGCCGGCGGTCGCGGTGGCCGTACTGTCGACGACCCATCCATCCTCGACGAACTCACGGAACCTCTTCTCGTCCTCGAAGAGGAAGACCGCCTGGAAGAGCTCGACGCCGAGTCCTACGCCGACACCCACCGACGCCATGCGCATGTAGGTGCGCTCGCCGCTACCCTTGTCGACGGCGACGCCGACGCCGCCACCGGACTTGAGCAGCAGCGCCATCTTCCGGCTGTCGAACACGGCATAGCCGTGCGCCTTGTCATAGAGCGCCTTCGCGTCGGGGTCTTTCAGGAGACGCTGCAGAGTCTCGTCGACGATCTCGTCGATCTTGTCGCGCTTCCTGGCGGTCTTGGACTCGTCCGGGGCCGCGACCACGGTGCTCGCGGGGACGATCAGGGCGAGGCACATGGCGACCAGCATCACGACGTTCCGACTCTTCGTCATCTCGACTCCGTGCTCGACAAGTCTCGTTCGAAGCTAGGGGGTGTACCAGATCGGCGAGGTGTAGGCGCGCTGCTGGATGGTCATCGGCACCTCGTCCGACATCTCGATACCGTAGTACCTGGCGTCGTAGGCCGTCCAGCGGGGCGTCGGGATCTCGAGGACCCGAAGGTAGTAGACGGCACGCAGCGCCGGGTCGAAATCGGGGTCCTTCCAGACCGCGACGAGCTCGGTGTCGCCGATGGTGTTGAGCCAGGTCGCGTTCTCGACATCGACCGTATTGCCGACGGGCGTCTTGCAGCGGCCGTCGGCGTCGATGGTGCGCCCGTCGGAGACCGCCACGTCGTAGACACGCTCGTGACGCTCGTCGCCGTCGACCCAGCCCTTGACGATCTGGATGCGGTCGAGATTTCCGCCGAGCGGGTCCTTGAGAGCCGCCACCAGGAACGACGGCGAAGCTCCGGAGGGGGCGTTCCGCAGATCTCCCCCCATCGGCACCCCCTTGGCGTAGCCCGCCACCGCCGGTTCGCGGGTCTTGGCGTCGGCTTCGTCGAAGTCCCAGCCGCCGAAGAAGCGCACGACCATCCGCGGGCCGGTCGTGGCGTAGGTCTCGCGACGCTCCATGGCGTCGAAGATCGCCTCGCGTGTGTTCTCCTCGGCCCACACCGCGGCGTAGCCCGAGGCCAGGGTCTCCCAGTTGTAGATCGCGGCATCGCCGAACTTGGCGAAGGGGTGCTCCCAGCGATCGGCACTCGGCTCCGAGCCGGCGTGTTTGCCGAAGAAGTTGTCGTCGTCGGCCGTCGCCAGCGCGGTGTGCGAGTCGGTCGAGCCGATCATGCCGAACTTGTAGGGGTTGGTGCCGAGCTCGGCTTCGACCTGGAGGCCGAGCTGCAGGCCGCTGCGGGCGTATTCGTGAACCAGCATGTCGTCGGTCTTGAGCTCACTCAGGTTGAGATTGCCCTTGTCCCAGGTGCCGAAGTCGGCGAACTCGTCGTCGGGAGAGAGGAGCGGATGGGCTTCGCCGTCACCCTTGATCTGGGTCGCCTCGTAGAGCTTCTCCCACTTGGCGCGTGTCTCGACGTACTCCCGCGTGATCGGCTCGCCGTCGACATGATTGATCAGCGGGAACATCAAGCCGTTCGACAGGTTGCCGTTGTGGGCGATCGCGAGGACGTCACCGCCGGTCTTGTCCTCGTAGGCCTGAAGGAGCTCCCATAGGTACTCCGGGTCGGTGCTGCCCTGTGGTGCGTAGGTCGTCGCGGGAACCGTCTGCAGAGCCTTGTCCGCGTCGTCCCGGTAGACGACGACGCGGTGCAGATTCTGGCCGGGGGGAACCTGGGAGGTCCACTCATAGCCGATGAACGCCGTGAAGTTGCCCGGGTCGTTGTATTTCTCGGCCGCCGCGATGGTCTGCTTCCAGGCGTCTCTGTAGGGCTTCGAGTCCGGCCAGTACATCATCGCCTCGGGGAAGGTCCCGCGCGAGAAGGTATCGATGACCTCCATCGCGACCTCCATCCCCTGTCCACCCTGGATCTTGTCGTACCACTCGCGTCCTTTCGGGTCGCTCAGCAGGTGCGGGGCCCCCGCGAAGAGATCGGGAAACCAGCCCATGTTGTCGGAGTGATCCGAGACGACGAGGAAGTCGAGAGGCCTGGCGAGGCGGATCGGCCCAGCGGTCGAGGACTCGATCTCCTCGCCGCGGGCGAGCCGATAGGCGTCCTCCGGATCCAGCCGGGCGCCGAACGAGCCGGCGTCGAGCGAGAAAGCGGTGTGCAGATGGGTGTCACCGAAGTACACCCGGTTGGGGATCGCACCGCCTGCCGCGTAGGGCGAGTAGGGCCGCTCCTTGTTCGCGGCACTGAAGTTCTGTTCGTCGATCGTTCCCGTGTCCTGCGCGATGGCGGCCGTGGCCAGAGCCATGGCAACGACGAGAATCGTGCTCGCTTGCCTCATGCCGGGTCTCCTCCCGTCGGAATCAGAGTAGGCATCATAGCCCGAAGAAGAACGAGGCGGCGGAGCTTTCGCTCCACCGCCTCGTTGAACCGGTCACTCGTCGCGACGCGGGAAACCGACGTCGCGGATCAGTTGTTGGGGTTGCCGGCCAGGATCTTGTCCATCGCGTCGCCGAGGGCGAAGCTGCCGGGCTTCTGGCGGGGCGGGAACTCGACGAAGCTCTGTAGGTAGCGGCCGACGAAGTGTTGCGCCGGCGCCAGCGCGAACATGCGCTCGGCGCGGAACTCCGCGTAGCCCATTCCCTCGTGGTCGGCCCGCTCGAGCGGATCGGCTCGGAGGTTGATCAGCTTGGGGAAGCGGAGGACCACGAAGGGCTCCTGCCAGACGTCGAAGCCATGGGCACGCTGCTCCATGAAGACGATCTTCCACTTTCCGTAACGCAGCGCCGCGATGTCGCCGTCGTCGGTCCAGTAGAGGAACTCCTGGCGCGGCGAGGGAGCCTCACCCCGGAAGTGGGGGAGCAGGTTGTAGCCGTCGAGATGCGCCTTGTAGCTGCGGCCAATGGCCTCGACGCCGCCCGCCTTGAGCTTCTCCTTGACGTCGGACTCGCCCGCCGCGGCCAGCAGCGTCGGAAGCATGTCCTCGTGGGCGAAGATCTCGTTCGAGATCGTCCCGGGCTCCAGCACGCCGGGCCAGCGGATCATCGTCGGCACGCGGTAGCCGCCCTCCCAATTGGTGTTCTTCTCACCGCGGAAGATGGTCGTACCGCCGTCGGGCCAGGTCATGACCTCGGCGCCGTTGTCGGTCGAGTACATGACGATGGTGTTGTCGGTGATGCCCAGCTCGTCGATCTTGTCGAGGATCTCGCCCACGTGCTTGTCGTGCTCCACCATGCCGTCGGGGTAGACCCCGAGGCCGGTGACACCCTGCGACTCGGGCCGGAGCCTGGTCCAGACGTGCATCCGGGTCGAGTTCCACCAGAGGAAGAAGGGCTTGCCGGTGGCGTGGGCACGCTCCATGAAATCGAGTGCCGCCGCGGTGACCTCGTAGTCGACCGTCTCCATGCGCTTGCGATTGAGCGGCCCGGTGTCCTCGACCGTGCCGTCGGCGCTCGACTTGATGACGCCGCGGGGACCGAAGGTCTCCCGGAAGGTCCGTCCGTCGGCCATGGGCATGTCGCCCGGATAGTCGACGTTCTCCGGCTCGTCTTCGGCGTTGAGGTGGTAGAGATTGCCGAAGAACTCGTCGAATCCGTGGTTGGTGGGCAGGTGCTCGTCACGGTCGCCGAGATGGTTCTTGCCGAACTGTCCGGTCATGTAGCCGTGGTTCTTGAGCAGTCCGGCGATCGTCGGGTCCTGCATCGGCATGCCTTCCGGGGCGCTCGGCAGGCCGACCTTGGTCAGGCCGGTGCGGATCGGCGCCTGTCCGGTGATGAAGGCGGCGCGACCCGCGGTACAGCTCTGCTGCCCGTACCAGTCGGTGAACAGCGTTCCCTCTTTGGCGATGCGGTCGATGTTGGGTGTCTGGTAGCCCATCACGCCCAGGTTGTAGGCGCTGATGTTGTACCAGCCGATGTCGTCACCCCAGATGACGACGATGTTGGGTTTGTCCTGGGCCGCCAGCGGCGACACCATGGCGAGTGCCAGCAGAGCCAGCGCCCCGCCTCGAAACAGTTTGCTCATTCAAGTCTCCCTTTGCTTGGATTCTCTTCCAGTGTGGTGGGACCGATACTCTAGCCGCTCTTCCGGGCGGGCGACACCCTTCGCCGATGCGCTCGTTCGATCAGAATCCGTAGCGACGCCGGAGCGCCCTCGAGAATCACGCCGCGGCGCTCGACTTCACAGAGCAGTTGGGCTCCGCTCGCATCCGCGTAGCGAACCTCGCCGAGGTCGAGGACCCGCGGCCTGGTCCCTTCCGGCCGCTGCAGTCTCTCTTCCAGCGCCGCGATCGCCGCGCCGGTGAGGTCGCCGCCGAAGCAGACCACCTCTCGCCCCGGCTCCGAGCGCGTCGAGATCCTGAACGTCATTGTCGCGCTACAAAGCACGGACTGTGCCACCTCGGGTGGGCGGCGATGCGAGTCGCACGGGAGCCTACGGACAGTGGACTTTTCTTTCTCGGTAGGCCGCCTCTTGGCCGGCCCGCCGTGCGGCCGACGATCGCTCTTGGGGTCGAATAATCGTCCATGGGGACGAATAGTCGACCCGTTCGGCTATCATCGGTCCATGGCTGCAGCACACGAGCCGGCGCCACTACTCGTCGAGGCGGCGGCGCTCGACGACCTCGTCACCGAGCTCTCGGCGAGGTTTCTGGAGGTCGATTCCAGCCGTATCGATGACTGCCTGGAGGAGGCGCTGCGCTCCGTCGTCCAGGTCCTCGGGCTCGATCGCAGCACGGTGAGCCGGTTGGGCGAGGATGGGCGCAGCTACTCCATCGTCCATTCCTGCGCTGTCGAGGGTTTCGATCCGATCACCGGCTTCTCGATCGACGCGGAGCTTCATCCGTGGGCGGCCGCGCGGATGCGATCGGGCGAGGGCTTCCACTTCGCGCGGCCCGAAGACCTTCCCGAGCAGGCTCACGACGTCGCCGCCTGGGCCGAGCATGAACGCGTCCTCTCACACGTCACCATTCCGATGCGGGTCGGCAACGAGACGATCGGCGGCTTTCACGCCGCATCCCTCAGCCGCCACGTCGACCTCGGACCGGTGCTGCCCAAGCTGCGGACCCTGACGCGGGTCTTCACGGCGGCCCTCGAGCGCCGCCGCATCGACGCCGAGCTGCGCCGTACCATCGACGATCTCGAGGCCCTGCGCCGCCGCATCAGCGAGGAGAACGTCGACCTGCGGCAGCGCCTCGAGTCACAGAGTCGTCCGCGTCCGATCGTCGGAGACAGTCCTGCCCTACGGGACGTGATGAGGCGCGCACGCAAGGTCGCCGCGACGGACTCCAACGTCCTGCTCCTCGGCGAGACCGGCACCGGGAAGGGCCTGCTGGCGGAGGAGATCCATCATCGAAGCGCCCGAGCCGCCGGTCCCCTGATCACCATCGACTGCACCTCACTGCCGCCGACACTCATCGAGAGCGAGCTCTTCGGACACGAGAAGGGGGCGTTCTCGGGCGCCGACCGGCAGAAGAAGGGGCGACTCGAGCTCGCTCACGGGGGAACGCTTCTGCTCGACGAGATCGGTGAGCTGCCCGAGCCGTTGCAGAGCAAGTTCTTGAAGGTTCTCGAAACCGGCGAGCTGTCACGTATCGGCTCGACGCGCACCCGGCGCGTCGACGTCCGTCTCATCGCTGCCACCAACCGCAACCTCCAGGAGGAGGTTACGGCGGGACGCTTCCGCGCCGACCTCTACTACCGCATCGGCGTCTTTCCGGTCGTGCTGCCGCCTCTGCGCGAGCGGTTCGGTGACATCCCGCTGCTGACCTGGTCCTTCGTCGAGCACCTTCAGACGCGCATCGGCCGGCGCATCCGCACGATCTCGGAGCCCACGATGCGCTCGCTCGAGGAGTACGACTGGCCGGGCAACGTCCGCGAGCTGCGCAACGTGATCGAGCGCTCCCTCATTCTGAGCAGTGGTGACGAGCTTCTGGTCGAGGATCTCGCGGCCACCGAAGCTCCGGCGCCGGCGGCCGCGGTCGACGATCTGCGAACGAACGAGCGGCGGCTCATCGAGCGTGTGCTGGCAGCCAGCGGGGGGCGCATCAAGGGGCCCGGCGGAGCGGCCGAACGCCTCGGCATCAAACCGGGCACGCTCTACTATCGTCTCAAGAAGCTCGGCATCGAGCGCTGACGCTCGGTGGGCGCGCGCCCGCCTCAGGCGGTTCGGGAGCCTCGATACTGCATGGCCACGAGTGTGCGATCGTCGTCGGCGGGATGCCCGGCGGTGTGCGCGGCAAGGGCTCCGAGGAGGCGCTCGCGAGCCTGCTCGGGCGACGTGATGTCGCCGCGGAGCGAATCGAGCAGACGGTTGTAGCCGAAAGGGTCCTGCGCCGCGTTGGCCGCCTCGATGAGGCCGTCCGAGAGCCAGACCGCGATGTCGCCATCCTCGAGCTCGACGCGCCGCTGGCCGTAGTCTCCACCGAGGGTGCCGAGGGGCGGGCCGGGGAGCAGGATCTCACGGGCTTCGCCTCCCCGTAGCAGGTAGGTCGGCGGGTGACCCGCGTTGGTGAGCTCGATGACGCCTCTGCGGAAGTCGACCACCGCGATCGTCGCGGTGACGAAGAACCGCCGCTCGCGACTCGAGCGGATGAGATCCGAGAGCCGGGTGAAGATCTGCTCCGGTGGCTTGGCCTCCTCGACCAGAATCACCAGCGCCGCCTTGACCATCGCCATGCGCAGCCCGGTGGGCAGTCCATGGCCGGAGACATCGGCGATGACAACCGCCAACCGGTCCTCGTCGATCCGCAGGATGTCGAAATAGTCGCCTCCGATCGCCGCACTGGGCTCGAAGAGGGTGGCGAACTCGATCGACTCGGCCGTGGGAAGGTCACTCGGCAGCAGGCTCTCCTGGAGGTCTCGCGCCAGGGAGAGCTCCTTGTCGACGATCTCCTTCTGCGCCGCGGTTTCGACCAGCGACTCGAGATGCTCCGCCATCTGGTTGAAGTCGCGCTGCAGCTCACCGATCTGGTCGCGACGCTTGGTCGGGATACGCACCGAGAAATCCCCACGACCGATGGCCGAGGTGCCGCGCGAGAGCTGGTTCACGGCCCGGCTCAGGGCGAAGATGATCGCCAGGGCCATGACGAGGGCGGCGCCGTAGATTGTGGCCAGAAGGCCCGAGACGCCGATCAGAAGGGCCCAGGCCGCGGCGTCGATCTCCGCCGAGCTGGAGAAGAACCGCCCGAAGGCGCGGCTCGGCGAGCTGTTGAGCATCGCGCCGACGTTCTCCGCCACCTCGCTGCCGTCCTCGAGCGACCGGAGAGGCTCCGAGAGCTCTCCCCACCAGACGATCGGACGGTCGAAGTACGGCAGTTGGGTGTCGTCGGTGATTCCGAAGTACTCGTCGCGTCCCTGCTCCTCGCGACCGCGTCCCGGGGTGCGGAAAGGGATCTTGCGGTCGCCGATCGACAGATAGACCATCCGTGGCTGATCCTCGGCGTCCGAGCGCAAGAGCCCGATCCAGACGTCGCTGCGCTGGCGCAGCTCCTGCTCGAGGTCGCCACGGTAGATCGCCACCACCCCGCGCTCGCGAGCGCCGACGGCGACGGCCAGTGTCGGCTCGCCGTCGGGCAGCTCGACGAACGCGCCGAGGGCGCGTCGCTCGTCCGAGAGCTCGGGGTCGATGGTGGTCTCGAGAAGCCAGTCCGGCCATTCAGCCGGCGCGGTCTCGTCTCCCTCGACCCTGACGCCGTCGCGGTAGAGCGCGAAGGTCGTATCGACGAGCCCGGCCGCGGCCAGGTCCCGGCGCTTGAGCTGTGCCGCCGCTTCCCCGGCGAGGTCGTGATGCACCGAAGTGATGGCGTCGCGGTAGAGATGTCCCAGGAAGAAGCCGTTGAGGATGTAGCCGCTGATCCATGCCGTTCCCATGAGCATCGGGATCGGGAGGACGCCGATCAGGAAATACGAGAAAGCCAGTCGACGACCGACTCTCCAGAGCAGTCGCCGACCGAGTCGGAAGGCGGCGAGGAAGAGCAGTAGCGTGAAGACCGCCAGCAGGCCCAGCTTGAGCATCACGCTGAGCATCGGGATATCCAGCTCGATCAGCCAGATCACGCCGGCCAGGACAGCCAGCGCCAGGAGGACCTTCAGTACCGTTCGCATGAACTCTCGGCTCTGTTCACACTACGCGCGAGCCGGTGGATTCGTTGCACGCCATCGCCCTCCCGTCGATCGCGCGGGGGATCTCCGCCAGGCTCGGGGGATCCGTCAGCAGCTGAGCCCCCAGCTCGGATGGTCGAGTACGAAGCCCTCCTCCTCGTCGTAGTCGAGGGTCGCTCCGTCCAGCTCGGAGGCGGCCTGGCGGTCCAGGAAGACCGTGATCTCGGGCAGCTCGAGCCGCAGATCGTCCGGGTTTCCACGCCGCGGCGTCGACAGCCGGAAGCCCAGCGCGCCGCAGCCGCCGGCGAACGCCACGCGCAGGACGCGGTCGGGCCCGAGGTCCTCCCGGACGGCTGTGCGAGCGGCGTCAGAGAGGGTGATCTCCATCGTCGGAGGATAGCAGCCAGAGTGGCCGAAAGAGCAAGCGCGAGCGGGATTTCGCGGACCTCCGGACCTGCTTGTGACCCCCACGAACTTGCGCTACACTGCCCGCGAAAGCAGGCGTGTCGCCCGGTCTCGGATCCGGCCCCGTGGGGTGGATCGACCGTCGTCACGGGCCTCAACACAAACGACCCCGGGTCGAGAGAATCAGATGACCACCGAGTTGACGGACAACCCGGCGCGCGAGGTGCCGGTATCCGAAAAGTTGGACGACGTCGTCGTTCGTTTCGCCGGAGACTCCGGCGACGGGATGCAGCTGACGGGCAACCAGTTCAGCCGCACCTCCGCCATTGTCGGCAACGATCTGGCGACGTTGCCGGAGTTCCCTGCCGAGATCCGCGCGCCCGCCGGTACGCTCGCGGGCGTCTCCGCCTTCCAGGTCCGGATCGCCGACTTCGACATCCACACGCCGGGCGACGCGCCCGATGTGCTGGTGGCGATGAACGCGGCGGCGCTGAAGAAGAGTCTTCCGGACCTCAAGGCGAACGGCGTTCTGATCGTCAACACCGACGAGTTCAACGCGCGCAACCTGAAGCGGGCCGGATACGAGTCGAACCCCCTCGAGGACGGTAGCCTCGACGGCTATCGCCTCCACAAGGTCGCGCTGACGACCCAGACCCGTCGCACTCTCGAGGACAGTGGTCTCGACGTCAAGACGCAGGACCGGTGCAAGAACTTCTTCGCGCTGGGGATGATCTACTGGCTCTTCAAGCGGCCGCTCGACACGAGCGTGGGCTGGCTGGAGCGGAAGTTCAGCGCTCGGCCCGAGATCGCCGAGGCGAACATCAAGGTGATGAAGGCCGGCTGGAACCTGGCCGACATCACCGAGGTCTTCCAGGTCCAGTTCGAGGTCGAGCCGGCCAGGCTCGAGGCCGGTACGTACCGCAACGTCATGGGGAACCCCGGGATCGGCCTGGGGCTGGTCGCCGCCTCGCGGCGCTCGGGTCTGCCACTGTTCCTCGGCTCCTACCCGATCACACCCGCGAGCGACATTCTCCATCAGCTCTCGGCCTACAAGCACTTCGGCGTCACGACCTTCCAGGCGGAGGACGAGATCGCTGCCATCTGCGCTTCGATCGGCGCGGCTTTCGGCGGAGCTCTCGCCGTGACCACGACGAGTGGGCCGGGCCTGGCACTCAAGTCGGAGGCCATCAACCTGGCGCTCATGGTCGAGCTTCCCCTGGTCATCGTCGACGTCCAGCGTGCCGGGCCGTCGACGGGCATGCCGACGACGACCGAGCAGTCCGACCTGCTGCAGGCGATGTTCGGCCGCAACGGCGAGTCGCCGCTCCCGGTGTTGGCGGCGTCCGCGCCGCGCGACTGCTTCGACACGGCCATCGAGGCCTGCCGTATCGCCATTCAGTACATGGTTCCCGTCATTCTGCTGTCCGATGGCTACATCGCCAACGGTTCGGAGCCCTGGCGGCTCCCCAGGGTGGAGGACCTCCCCGATCTGCGCATCGATTTCCACGACAAGGTCGAGGGTTTCGAGCCCTATTCCCGTGACGAGACGACCCTGGCGCGGCCCTGGGCGATTCCCGGAACCGCCGGCCTCGAACATCGCATCGGCGGCCTGGAGAAGGAGAACCTCACCGGAAACGTCTCCTACGACGCCCTCAACCACCAGCTGATGACCGACCTGCGGGCCGAGAAGGTCGCGCGGGTCGCCGATTCGATTCCCGACCTCGAGGTCGAGGGACCGTCGGAGGGAAAGGTACTCGTCCTCGGCTGGGGCAGCACCCGAGGCGCCATCACCGGGGCTGTGAAGCATCTGATCGCGGAGGGCGAGCCGGTGGCGCGGGCCCACCTGCGGTATCTGAACCCCTTCCCGCGCAACCTGGGCGAGCTGATGTCCCGTTACGAGCACGTGCTGGTCCCGGAGATCAACATGGGCCAGCTGGCGCTGCTGCTGCGCGCCCGCTACCTGGTGGACGTGGTGTCTCTGTGCAAGGTAGAGGGCAAGCCCTTCTTCCGCCCCGAGATCTACCACAAGGTCAAGGAGCTCCTGGGAGATTCGAACAATGTCTGAGTCCGCGGTGCTGACCCGCAAGGATTTCCAGTCCGATCAGGAGGTTCGCTGGTGTCCCGGCTGTGGGGACTACGCCATCCTCTCGGCCGTCCAGTCGGTTCTGCCGGAGCTCGGTGTGCCGAAGGAGAAGTTCGTCGTCGTATCGGGAATCGGCTGCTCCAGTCGCTTCCCGTACTACATGGACACCTATGGCTTCCACTCGATCCATGGGCGAGCGCCCGCGATCGCCGCTGGTCTCAAGACGGCGCGGCCCGATCTCGAGGTCTGGATCGCCACCGGAGACGGTGACGCCATGTCGATCGGTGGAAACCACTTCATCCACCTGCTGCGGCGCAACGTCGGGGTCAAGGTCCTGATGTTCAACAACCGGATATACGGTCTGACCAAGGGCCAGTACTCGCCGACCAGCGAGGTGGGGAAGAAGACCAAGTCCTCGCCGCAGGGCTCGGTCGACAACCCCTTCCATCCGCTGTCACTGGCCATCGGCGCCGGGGCGACCTTCGTGGCACGGACGGTCGACATCTTCATGGGGCACATGAAGGAGACCTTCCGGCGCGCGGCGGCTCATCAGGGTACGGCGTACGTCGAGATCTACCAGAACTGCAACATCTTCAACGATCGCGCTTTCTCCTACATGACCGACAAGGAGTTGCGCGACGACCAGACGCTTCATATCGAGCATGGCAAGCCACTCGTCTTCGGCAAGGATCAGGACAAGGGCATCCGTCTGCGCGGCACCGACCTCGAGGTCATCGAGCTCGGTGGATCGGTCGGCCCGGAAGACTGCCTGGTCTGGGACGAGGATCGCGACAACCCGGCACTCGCTTTCCTGCTGGCGCAGATGGGGCCACCCGACTTCCCCACCCCGATCGGGGTCTTCCGGGCGGTCGACCAGCCGAGCTACGAGTCGGAGGTCGTGGCGCAGATCGAGCACGCCATCGAGAGCAAGGGCGACGGCAAGCTGGAGGACCTGATCTACTCCGGCGACGTCTGGAAGGTCGACGACGCCGGCCGGGTCAGCGGACTGTAGGGACGGCGTCGGGGAGACCCCGACGACCGACGGCGGCACGGAGGTCGGCCGCTTCAGACCCTTCGCTTCGGCCTCTCTCTGATGCGGCCGGCGTCTCCACCGGCCGTTGTCAGATCTCGCGCAGGTAGGTCTCTTCGCCCACCACCTGCGGATCGAGCGCGAAGGCGTAGAGCTCGAGCCCGCCGAAGAGCATCCGCACCTGGTGAAACCCTTCGGCGGTGAGTCGGCGCACGAGTGGCTCCGCTTCGCTGCCGTCGTCGTCGAAGACCACCACCCGCTCGCCTTCGGGGGGCTGCCAGTCCGCATCGGGGCGCGGCAGCGCACCGGCAAGGCCGACTCCGGCGGGTTGGGCGCGCGCATCGATCAGCACCGGGGCCTGTCCGTCGCGCAGCAGCCGGAACAGCGCGAAGGGCGAGATCTCGAGCGTCGGATCGAACTGGACGACGGGCTTCTCGTCGGGACGCAGGAAGGTGGGCATCGGCGTGACCGGGAGGATACCGGAGAACGGGGGAGGCGTCCCGCGCCGGCGGGCGGTTCCGTATACTGGAGGCGACGATGAGCGGCCTGTCGGAGATCGCCCACTGGGCCAAGGCGCTGTTCGTCCGCACCCGCGATCAGCACGTCGTCGACATGGCGGCCAAGATCGCCTACTACAGCTTCCTGTCGCTCTTCCCGGTGATTCTGATCTTCTTCGCTCTAGCCGGCATGCTGGGCGGCGAAAAGATGTTCCAGTGGGCGATGAGTCACCTGCAGTCGATCATGCCGCGAGAGGCGGCCGAATACATCGGCGGCTTCGTCTACGACGTGACCAGCATCGGTCGCCCCGACGTGCTCGGACTCAGTATCGCCTTCCTGTTCTTCTCGGCGTCCGGTGCGGTCATCGCCCTGATCGAGAGTCTCAACGTCATCTTCGAGATCGCCGAGGGACGTCCCTACTGGCGCAAGTACCTCCTCGGTATGGCGTCGATTCTCCTCGCCACCCTCTTCTACCTGGTCGGTGTTCCCGCGGTGCTCGCCGGGCCGAAGCTCTTCGAGACTCTGGGCATCGGTTGGATCTGGGCGCGGCTGCACTGGCCCCTGGTGTTCGGTCTGCTCACGGTGATCGTCTGGATCGCCTACGTTCGCCTGCCCAACCACCAGCGGCGACCTCCCGCCCTGCGGCTGCTCGTGGGCGCGCTGGTCGGAACCGGGCTGTGGGCCACGGCGACGCAGGGCCTGCAGCTCTATGTCGCCAATTTCGAGCGCTTCGCCAACCTCTACGGCGTCGTCACGGGGATCCTGGTCCTGATGCTCTGGCTCCACATCAGTGCGTTCGCACTGCTCTTCGGAGCCCAGGTCGCCGCGGTGCTCGATCGACGGATCAGGGAACGGCGCGCCGCGTGAGCTCCCGTCCCACCCCGGCGGTGGTTCCGGCGGCGGGAAGCTCCCGGCGCATGGGTCGCGACAAGCTCCTGCTGCCGTGGGGCGAGACGGTCGTCCTCGGTTCCGTTCTCGACGCCCTCGACGGCGGAGGCTGCCACCCCGTCGTGGTCGTCGTCTCGCCCTCCAACGTCGTGCTGCGGGAGTGGCTGTCGACACGAGGCCGGACGACGGCGATCAACCCGGATCCCGAGCGAGGCATGTTGTCGACGATCCTCGCGGGGATCGAGGCACTCGGCGGCGCCGGGGTCCTGCAATCGACCACCGACGGCCTGCTCGTCTGTCCCGGGGATCACGCCGGACTCGCTCCGTCAACGGTGGCCGCCGTTCGCGGCGCGCTGGTCGGCGCGGCGCCGCCGCCCGTGCGGGTGCTGGCCGTGCCGGTGGTGGACGGGCGACGCGGCCATCCGCTGGGCATCGCGTCGGGGCTCCTGCGGGAGGTACCGGGGCTCGATCCCTCGATCGGACTGCGACAGCTCATGAGCCGCCATGCGACCGATGTCGTCGAGATTCCGGTCGCCGACCGTGCCGCGGTGCGGGATCTCGACACGCCGCAGGACTATCGTCGCTCTATGGACCCCTGACCGGCAGGAGGGCCTCTGAATGGAAGGACCTCCGAATCGTCCGGCGTGTGTGGCGCTCGCCGCCGATGCGCTCAGTCCTCCTCGAGTGCCTCGAGCTGCTTCGATAGCTCCAGCAGGCGCGTCTCGAGCTCCTTGATCCGTGCCTCGAGCTCCTCGGTGTTGGAGGTGAACTCGAGCATCCTGGCGCTGAAGTCGGGACTGGC
Organism: Candidatus Multivoradales bacterium; assembly: GCA_965223875.1. GTDB lineage: Bacteria > Acidobacteriota > Thermoanaerobaculia > Multivoradales > JAHEKO01 > CBDCXS01. The sequence goes on from OZ245024.1 coordinate 4,540,190, forward strand.
GAGTCTCTCGTGGAGCGTCTCCATGGCCTCGTCGAGCTGCCGCCCGTGAACCTCGAGGCGGCGCCCACCCGGCGAGGGGATGACCAGCAGACCGTCGTCGTCGGTACTCCACTGCATGGAGAAGTCGCCGCCTCCATCGAGCGAGTTGAGCCAGAGTTGTGGCCGCTTGCGGGCCTCGACCGTGGCCTCGAGGATCTCGAAGACGCCGTCGCGGAAGATCTCGATCGACATCGAGTCGCCCGCTTGGTGCTCTCCGACCACGCGCGCGAGCTGTCCGCGGTCACCGATCGACTCGCCGTCGATCGCGGTGATGATGTCGCCGACCAGAAGTCCGGCGGTCGCCGCCGGGCTCTCCTCGGCGACCGTGCCGACCATGACGCCAGCGGACGCGTCGACGCCGAAGTGCGTTCGCAGCTCGGGCGTCAGCTCGATGAGGTGGACGCCGAGATAGCCGCCCTCGCGCAGGCGCCAGAGCCGGGGGTACGCCGTCTCGACGACCATCCGGTGCTCGCGGACCTCGTCGTCCGGGCGAACCTGGCTCTCCTGGCCCGCGATCTCGTGGGCGGCCAGGGGAACGGGCGCCACCATCGCGGCGCACAGGAGTGCCGACAGCGAGACGCGTCGGACATTCGGGATTCGGAATGACTGGGTCATGGCTCGACTCCTCTTATCCCCGGTCGGGAAAGGACGCTGGCCGCACGCCATCGTGGGTCCGGCCGGTCTGGTATTCGGCGAGGTCGTAGACCAGGTCGAAGCTCTCGTCACCTCCGAGATAGAGGACGGGCGACTGCTCGCTGGCGAGGCTCTGGATCCTCGCGAGCTCCTCCTGCAGCTCTCGGTACTCGCGCCGCAGCTGCTCTCTGGCTTCGATCCGGGCGGTCCGGTCATCGGCCTGGAAGCTGGTCGCGGCCCGATCCTGCATCAGGCCTCCGACGACGAATCCCGCGGCGAGCAACACGGCGCCGGCCAGGGCGGGTCGGAGCAACCGCCCGCCGGACGTCCACGGCGCCGGAGCGCGCCGCCCTTCGAGGTCACGCACCACCCTGGCGGTGAATCCGGGCGAGGCCTCCTCGGTCGGCTCGCGGAGCGCGCGGCTCAGCTCGCGGTCGAGGTCGAAATCGGTCATGAGATGCCTCCGTTGACGTAGGGCTGAAGTTTCTCGCGGATCATGTTGCGGCCGCGGTGGATGCGCGACTTGACGGTTCCCTCACGGCAACCCATGAACTCGGCGATGCGCCGGTAGGGCCACTCGTCGACCTCGTAGAGCACCAGCGGAACGCGGTATCGCAGTGGCAGGTCGGCAACCGCCCGACGCAGACGCTGGCCGATCTCGTCCCTCAGGATCCGATGTTGCTGCTTCGGCTCGTGGGCGTGATGTCCGTTCGAGGAGATCAGGCCGTGCACCACTTTCCACCGCGTCTGCCGCCGTTGGGCGCTGCGCACCAGGTTGGTCGCGATGCGGTAGAGATAGGCCTTGAAGTAGCCGCGCTCGTCGTAGTTGGCGCTGCGCTGGAAAAGTCTCAGGAACGCCTCCTGGGCGTAGTCCTCGGCTTCGTCGCGCGATCCGGTGAGCTTCGTCAGGTAGTTGACCACGGCGTTCTTGTGACGATCGATCAGCTCCGTGAAGGCCTCGGTGTCTCCCTCTCGGCCGGCCGCCAGGAGCTCTCCGTCGCTGGGTGGCTCTTGCCGTTCGTTCACGTAGCCTCCAGAGCCATAACGCGCGAGTGCTCCATCGGTTCCGAGCTCGCCCACCAGTCTTCCACGCCATTCGTCGAGGCCCCTCCGGGGGGATGCTCCCGCTGGCGGTTTCTGCCCGACCCCGCCGATATACTATCGCCCGCCATGGCCGTTTCCTCCGAGACCGAGACCCGCCGAGCCGACGGTGGGGGAGCCGCTCCGAAGACGGCCCTGCGGGACTTCCTGATCCTCGAGGCACCGCACCTTCTGGAGCTGGTGACCGACGAGCTGACGGCGGACGAGGCGCGGGAGCGGCTGCTGGCCGCCGTGCGCCGGTCGAGCGAGGGTCTCGAACCCGACGGCGGGGGAGACCTGTTCCCGCGCACCCGCCGCGCCGAAGCCCTCTCCTGGACGGCGCAGCGGCTCGAAACGGCGATCGAGGGTTTCTTCGAGCGCTCGCGGCGAGGGCTCGCCATCACCCCGGACGAGCGTCGACTGATGCTGCGCACGATGCTCCTGACACGCGAGATCGACGCGCGACTCAAGAGCTCTTTCGATCGACAGCCGGTGAAGTGGGGTGAGTATCCCTCTCCGCAGAAGGGGTTCCGCTCTCTCGGACAGGAGGCGATCGTCGGTGCGGCGCTCGGCCTGCGCCGGCCTCCCGAGTTCGCGCCGGGGCCCGACTACGCCGGCGACTACATCAGTCCGGTGATCCGCGACCTCGGCGCGCTCCTGATGTTCAAGCCGGACCCGCTCCACGTGCTGCTGGTGCAGTACGGAAAGAAGGGCACGCCGGTCGACGGTCGCGATCTCCACACCGGCGACTTCGAGTGGGGCGTCCTGCCTCCAGCGGCTCCCCTGACCATCGGCATGCAGACCTCGATCGGCCTCTCCTACGCCCACAAGCTCCGCGGCGAGGACCGTGTCTGCGTCAGCTTCATCGGCGACGGAGGGGCGAGCCTCGGCGAGTGGCACGAGGCGATCAACTTCGCCGCCGTGCAGCGACTCGGCATGGTCTTCGTGGTCGAGAACAACCAGTGGGCGCTCGGTACGCACGTCAGCGAGCAGACCGCCTCGAGTCGCTTCGCGCTGCGTGCGGCCGGCTACGGGATCCCCGGCGTGACTCTGTTCGGCAACGATCCCGACGAGGTGGCGGCGGCCGTCGGCTGGGCGGCCGAACGGGCCCGCGCCGGGGCGGGGCCGGCGCTGCTCGAGCTGGTGACCTATCGCCGCCCGGGACACGCTCATCACGACGACGACCGGTTCCACGGCAATCGCCAGATCAAGGTCCCGGGCTACGAGTACGAGGAGGAGCGCGCCGTCTGGGAAGAGGCGGATCCGGTCGACCTCTACGAACGCCGCCTGATCGCCACCGGTATCGCGACGCCCGAAGAGGTCGAGACGATGCGCTTCGAAGTGGCCGCCGAGGTCGAGGCGGCCGCGGCGGTCGCGGCCGAGGCGCCCTGGCCGGTGCCGGACGACTACCGGGACCGCGTCTACGCTCCGCACCCGACGGCCGGAGAGGTGAGCGTCGAAGCGGCGTCGTCGACCAAGCGCGTCTCCTACGACGAGGCCGTGCGCCTGGCCCTCTCCGAGATCATGGCCGAGGACGAGTCCGTCTTCGTCCTCGGCGAAGACGTCGGTGGCCGCTATGGCGGCGCTTTCGGTGTGACCCGCGGTCTGGCGAAACAGTTCGGCGACGCGCGGTGTCTCAACACCCCGTTGGCCGAATCGGCCATCGTCGGTTGTGCCGTCGGCGCGGCGCTCGCCGGAGCCAGACCGGTGGTCGAGATGCAGTTTGCCGATTTCCTCGCGCCGGGGTTCAACGCCCTGGTCAACAACGCCGCCAAGCTGCATTGGCGCTGGGGGCGTCCGGTGCCGATGGTCGTCCGGTTGCCCTACGGCGGCGCCACTGGAACATTGAACCGGCTTCTCGGTGGCGGGCCCTACCACAGCCAGTGTCCCGAGATGTGGTTCCTGCGCACCCCCGGGTGGAAGATCGTCGCGCCGTCGACACCCGCCGACGCCAAGGGCCTGATGATCGCCGCCATCCGCGACCCCAACCCGGTGATCTTCCTCGAGTCGAAGGGACTCTATGGCTTCTTCCGTAGCGATCTGCGTGAAGAGGTGCCGCTGGGGACGGGGCACGAGACCCCGATCGGACGTGCCATGGTACGCCGCGAGGGCGAGGACGCGACCGTGATCAGCTACGGTGCGATGGTATGGACCGCGCTCGAGGCGGCGCAGACCCTGGCGAGCGAGGGCGTCTCCGTCGAGGTTATCGACCTGAGATCGCTCTCGCCGCTCGACGAGGAGACCATCGCCGCGTCGGTAGAGAAGACCCACCGCCTGCTGGTGCTCCATGAAGACACCCGTCGCGGTGGCCTGGCGGGCGAGATCGCCGCCATTCTCGGCGACCGGGCCTTCTTCCACCTCGACGCTCCGATCCGGAGGGTCACCGCGCCGGATACGCCGGTACCCTACTCGCCGCCCCTCGAGCACGACTTCCTGCCCAAGGCCGAGCAGGTCGTCACCGCGATCCGCGATCTCGTCGCCGTCTGACCCGCCGGCGCCGTCCGCCGCTCACTCCCGGATCAGGCGGAGGAAGCGGGGGAGGAGTCTCGAGGCGTCGGGGGAGTCGCGGAACCTCAGATGGACCCGTTCGAGCTCCTGCTCGGGAAGCTCCGCGCTGTACCCGGCCATGTAGCGCTGGAAGCGGCCGTAGTTGGCCGCCCGATCGAGCTCGGGATGGAACTGCGTCGCCCAGATCGGCTTGTCGGGGACGCGTAGGGCCTGGAGGGCGCAGAGCTCGCTGGCAGCGAGGTTTCGAGTTCCCGGTGCCGGGTGGAGCGCCCTGTCCTTGTGTCCCAGTTGGGCGCCGAAGGTCGCCGGAAGGCTCCCGAAGAGCTCGTCTTCGCGGCCGTGGGGCGTGAGGAGCAGTTCGAACGTTCCGACCTCCATCGACGCCGGGTCGTGCGTCAGCTCACCACCCAGCGCCAGGATCAGGCACTGGTATCCGAAGCACGAGGCGAAGGTCGGCACGCTGCGCTCGACCACCTCGCGCAGGAAATCGAGAGTCTGATCCAGCCGGGGCAGATCTCCCTGCGAGAGATAGAAGTCACCGCTTCCACCCACCATGACCACGTCCACTTCCGCGAGGGTGTCCGTCGTCGGAGGACCGACCAGGAGATCGTGAGGTACGAAGCGCTCCTCGTCGATTTCGCACGAGCGGGCGAACGACCGCACCTCTTCTTGCAGCGCGGGATCGTCGGGGTAACGTGCCTGCAGGAGAAGGATCTTCATGGTGGGGCCGTGGTCGCGCGGCGGAGAAAACGACTATACGGGAACCGGTCTCGCGCTCGCAGTTGCGTCGATCGGGGATCGAGTTTCGCCTGCGGGGCCAGTGCGGAGCCATCAGAGCGTCCTTCCTACCTATTCTGAAGCGGCCGGCGCCCCTGCCGGCCGTCGTTGGTGCAAGGGAGCACGGCCGGCAGAGACGCCGGCCGCTTCAGAGGCCAATGCCCCTCCACCACCAGACATCCCGGTAGGTGAGGGGCCGAGGACGCGGGGTGGGGTTGACGGGGCGTCACGACGAGCGCGGCAGGACGCTCGTAGTCCACGAACGGATCGGCGCGAGGAGTGCGAGGCGGGCAGAGGCGGCTTGCCTACTTCGTGTCGCCCGCCGTCCCCAGCAACCCCACCCCGCGTCCTCGGTCCCTCACCGGCCCCTGACCCCCAACCCCCAACCCCCGACCCCCCCGATACAATGACCCTTCGCTCCATCTCCCCATCTCCCCATGTCCCCGAGGAGGGTGCCCATGCGCCGCCCGAGCCGTTTTCTCGCCCTGTCCGTCCTGCTGGCGTTCGTTCCGATCGGCCCGCTGGCCGCGCAGGACGGTCAGCCGACGAAGGTCATCATCGATGCCGACCCGGGCGTCGACGACTCGATGGCGATTCTGCTGGCGCTGCGCTCGCCGGCCCTCGAGGTGCTCGGAATCACCACTGTCTTCGGCAACACGACGCTTGCGAACGGCACCGCCAACGCACTGACACTGGTCGATCTGGCCGGCGCCGGGGTCCCGGTGGCGAGGGGGGCCGGAGCACCGCTGGTCAAGCCGCGGCGTGAGCCCCCGGCCTTCGTGCATGGCGCCGACGGTCTCGGCGAGGTCGGGCTCCAGCGTTTGGTCGGCTCGGTCGAGGAGCTGTCGGCGGCGCGCTTCATCGTCGACACGGCGCGCCGGCATCCGGGCGAGATCGTGCTCGTACCGGTCGGCCCGTTGACCAATATCGCCCTGGCGCTCGCCATCGAGCCACGCCTGCCGGAGTTGGTCAGAGAGGTCGTGCTCATGGGCGGCGCGGCGCGCGTCGAGGGCAACGTCTCTCCGGTCGCCGAGGCCAACATCTTCGGCGACCCGCACGCCGCGGACATCGTCTTCCGCACCCCCTGGAAGGTGACGATGGTCGGCCTCGACGTGACGACTCAGGTGCGCATGAAGGACGATCGCCTGGAGCGCCTCGCCGCGGCGAGTCCCGGGCTCGGTGGATTCATCTTCCGCATCACCCGCTTCTACAAAGCGTTCTACGAGTCGCGGGGCGTCACGGGCGGCTTCTACGTCCACGATCCCTCGGCGATCGCCTACGTCATCGACCCGTCGCTCTTCGAGACCCGAAAGGCCCGTGTACGCGTCGACACCGAAGGCCGCGGCGAAGGGCAGACCATCACCACCTTCGGCACCCCACCCGAGTTCTGGACCGACTGGCACAACGCCCCGTGGGTGCAGGTGTGCACCGGCGTGGACGCCGAGCGTGTGCTGGATCTCTACGAGTCGACTCTGAGCGACGACTCGCCCCCTCACCGGCCCCCACCAACCAACGTTCGGTACTTCGGTTCGCTCCGTACAACTCCCGAAACCCCCCACCGTCGAGCTTCGAGCACACCGTGTGCACCGGAAGGCCCGACCACCCGGGGTCGTCGAACGTGTGATGCTCCTCGGGGCAGAAGATCGTCTGCCCCATGGCGACGCCCTCGGTGATCACCCTGAGCTTGCCGCGCCGTGTCTCGAAGAGCTCCGGCTCCATGGCGTAGGCCACCGCGATCGAGTCGTGCTGGAAGCTGGCCGTCACGCCCCGGCTGCGCTCGTAGAAAGCCGTGTAGAAGCGGTTGATGCGCTCGAGGAAGGCGCCGGCCTCGCCGCCGTCGCGAGCGAGTCTCCGCATGTACGGCGGATCGAAGGCTCCGTCGGCCGTATAGGTGACGTCGAGGCCCACCATGGTGACCGGCCAGGGCTCACGGAACAGGGCGTCGGCGGCGTGGGGATCGTTGATGACGTTGGCCTCGCCCACCGTGGTCGCGTTGCCGAGCTCGCCGGCGAACCCGGCGGCGCCGCCCATGACGATCACCTCGCCGACGGCGCCGACGATCTCCGGCTCGAGGATGCGCGCCAGCATGAGGTTGGTGTATGGCCCGACGGCGATCACCGTGATCTCGCCCGGATGGTCGAGAATCGTCCTGGCGATGAACTCGGGTGCCGAGACCCCGGACGCCTCGATGGTCGGCTCGATCGCCGGCTCGACGTCGCCCAGGCCGTCCTCGCCGTGCACGAAGGTCGGCACCTCGCGATTCGGCTCGTAGAGCGGAGACGCGGCGCCCGCGTGAACCTCCGCCGGGATCCCGAACCGCTCCTTGATGTAGAGACCGTTGCGGGTTCCGGTGTCGAGCGAGGCGTTGCCGTAGAGCGTGGTGATTCCGACGAGGTCGATCGCCGGGGCGTAGTGCGCCATCAGAAGCGCGAAGGCGTCATCGATGCCGAGGTCGACGTCGAGGATGACCTTGCGCGGCGTCTGCGAGGCGGGGAGGCGAAGCGGCCAGGCCATCGCCGCGGCGGCGAGGCCAGACCGGATCAGGAACTGCCGGCGAGAGGCGCGGTGGCGACGCATCCGGTTACCGGTCGGGCTCGGCCCGGCGCATCATCAGCTCGGCGTAGAGATCGTAGAAGCGGTCGAGGTCGAGATCCTCCTGGACCCACATCTTCCGCGCCAGGGGCGGATGCTGCTGGTCGAGCTCCCAGGCGAGAGTGTGCCCGTAGTCGATACCGTGATCGATGTCGACATCGACGTACATCTCGCGCTGCGAGGTGATGATCGACGGGTCGAGAACCGAGGCCACGCTCACCTCGTCCCACATGAAGATCCAGGGCTCCCAGTCGGGATGGGCCTCGGGCGGGGAGGTGCGGTGGAACTCGCGGATGTACTGCGCGATCGGGTGCGGCGACTCCGCGATGCGCGCCACCAGCTCCTCGCTGTGTCGTGTCTTCACCGAGATGTCGACCGGGGTGATCGTGACCTTCTTCCAGGGCGCGCGCAGCACCATGCGAGCGGCCTCCGGATCCCACATCCAGTTGAACTCCTTGCGGTAGTAGGCGCGGTCGATCCCACCGCCCATCAGCACCAGCTCCTTCGCCTTGCTCGGCAGCTCCGGGTCGAGCGCCAGGGCGAGGGCGATATTGGTCAGCGGTCCGCCGCCCCAGATCACCACCTCTCCCGGGTGGGCGTTGACGGTCTCGACGATGAAGTTCGCCGCGTGGCCCTCGGCGGCCTCCGTCGTCGGCTCGCCCTCGGGTAGCGCGACGGTCTCGTAGGGCCCCGGCATACCGTCGTTCCAGGCGCCCTTGTAGACGTGCTTGCCGTAGAGAGCCTCCCAGGCCTCCGCCTCCTCCTGGCTGTTGAGCAGCGGGAAGACGGCGCCCCGATAGACCGGGATGTCGGTGCGGCCGGCGATCTCGAGCGCCCGCAGGGTGTGGAGCGTCTCCTGCTCCATCCACAGGTCACCACTGACGATGGTGATTCCGAGAACCTCGACGTCGGGTGACTGGACGAACATCAGGACCGACTGCATATCGGTGCTGCAGGGACCGCGAGCGTCCTGATCGACGATCACCTTGATCCGTTCGCTTCCGCTCGACATCTGGGCGTATGCTGCCACACTCGATGCGAGCCCCAGCAGCGCCAGCGCGCCGAGTCGCCTGATTCGTTTCTGCATCGATTCCCTCCCTTTTCTGGCCTGATGAATCATGCGGGCTAGAGCTTGGCGGCCTCGGCCGCGATCCGGTCGCGCAGTTCGTCGACGTCACGCTTGATCGCCTCGACATCGACCGTCGAGATCTTCCCATCCCGAACGATGACGCGGCCGCCGACCACGACGGTTCGAACATCGCGGGCGTTCGCCGAATAGACGAGCGCCGAGTAGACGTCGTACATCGGCACCATGTTGACCGAGTCGGTATCGACGAGAACCAGGTCGGCCAGCTTGCCCACCTCTATCGAGCCGATGCGGTCGTCCATGTCGATCGCCCGGGCGCCACCGATGGTCGCCATCTCGACGACGTCGCGGGCCGGCATGACCCGACGGTCGAGGCTCGCCAGCTTGTGCAGCTTGGCGGTGTAGCCGAGCAGTCCCATCATGTCGAGCGTGTTGCCGCTCATCGGGCCATCCGTTCCGAGGCCGACGTCGACGCCGGCCGCGAGCATGTCGAGAACCGGAGCGACCCCCTTGCCGGCCTTGATGTTCGAGACGATGTTGTGGCTGACTCCGACGCCGCGCTGGCGCAGCAGGGCGATGTCCCCGTCGTCGACGAAGATGCAGTGGGCCGCCACCAGGCGGTCGGTGAGCAGGCCCACCTCGTCGAGGTACTCCACAGGCGTGAGGCCGAACTCCTCGTCGATCCGCTCGATCTCGGCGCTCGTCTCCGAGAGGTGCACCAGGACGGGGACGTCGAGCTCCTCGGCGGCGCGCGCCACCGCCTCCAGATGCGGTCTGTCCATGGTGTAGGGCGCGTGGGGCGCCAGGGCCGGGACGATCAGCTCGTCGTCCGCGTACTCGCCGATGAACCGGCGCGCGTAGTCGAGGCCGCCGTAGGCCTCCTCGGCGTCTGGAGCCGGGAAGCCGATCACGGTCTCGCCGAGAACCGCGCGCATCCCGACGGCCTTCGCCGCCCGGGCCACCTCGTCCTCGAAGTAGTACATGTCGACGAAGGTCGTGGCGCCGGCGAGCGCCATCTCGACGGCGCCGAGCAGAGCCCCCTTGTGGACGTTGTCGGCGTTCACCACCATCGCCTCGAGCGGGAAGATGTAGCGGCGCAGCCGATCGGGAACGTCGTCGCCGAGCCCGCGGAAGATGGTCATCGAGGCATGCGTGTGGGTGTTGATCATTCCCGGCATCAGGATGTCGCCGCCGGCGTCGATGGTCTCCTTGGCGCGGTATCGCCGCTTCAGCTCGGGTCCACCGACCGCTCCGATCCTCGAGCCCTGGACGACCACCACACCACCTTCGATGACGCGCATCCCATCATCCATGGTGACCAACATCGCATTCCGGATCATCAGATCGGCGGGCAGGGTCGCCTGCGAGTCCGCGCCCAGGCGCAGCGCGCAGAGCGCGCCCACCACCAGGAGCAGGGGCCAGCCCTTTCGTACGGAGCTCATCTCAACCTCCCTCGGTCAGGTGGACGTAGACACCGGCCGGCAGGTCGTGGAGTCGCTGGCGGCGACCGCTCGGCCAGCGCACCTCCAGGCGGTCGATGCGTGTCGCTTCGGCCAGGCCGAAGAGAGAGCGCCGGTCCTGCGCCGAGCAGTAGCTGCGGCCGCCCATCGTCTGGTCGAAGCTGACGAAGTCTCCGGCGGCGACGGAGAGCTTGGTTCCGATCGCGTCGCGGGCGCTCGACACGCCCCGCACCACGACGCCCAGCCAGTCACCGCCGGCGGTCGCCGAGTTGCGGAACAGCTGCCCCGGCTCCCCGTTGTTGTTCACTACGAAGTCGGGAAACCCGTCGTTGTCGTAGTCGCCTACCGCCAGTCCGCGCCCGACCCGTGGCTCGAGGAAAGCCGCAGGCTGGCTGTCGCTGACGTCGATGAAGCGGCCTGAGCCGAGATTGCGGTAGAGCTTCTTGGACTCCGCGTAGGTGACACCGGCGTGGTAGATGGCGATGTTGTCCATGATGTGGCCATTGATCACCAGCAGGTCGCGATGGCCGTCGTTGTCGGCGTCGAGGAACTGGGCGCCGAAGGCGCTGTTCATGATGTTCGTCGCGCCCAGACCGGAGCCGATCGTCGTGTCGACGAAGAGGCGGTTGCCCTCGTTGATGTAGAAGCGGTTGAGCTCGGCGTCGAGATGACTGACGTAGAGATCGATGTCACCGTCGCCGTCGGCGTCCGCGGCCCCGGCGCTCATCCCGGCCTCGGCCTTCCCGTCGTCGCTGAAACCGGCTCCCGAGAAGTAGCTGGCGTCCTCGAAGGTGCCGTCCCCGTTGTTGAAGTAGACGAAGTTGCGCTGCGTGTCGTTGGCGATGAAGACGTCCGTCCAGTGATCGCCGTCGAGATCGGCCAGCGCCACCGCGAGACTCTTGCCGTCCTTGTTGACCAGGCCGGCCGGTGCGGTGACGTCGGTGAAGGTGCCGTCGCCGTTGTTCCGATAGAGGGCCGGTGAGGTGCCCGGGAAGCTGTCCGGATGACAGTAGGCGCGCCTCTCGGGGGTCGGGTCGCCACAGACGACGTTGCGATCGACGTCGTACTGGACGTAGCTCGACACCAGGAGATCGAGGTCGCCGTCGAGATCGTGGTCGAACCAGCCGGCCGCGGTGGCCCAGGCGCCGTCGTGCCCGACGCCGGCCATATCGGTGACGTCCTCGAACGAGCCCTTGCCGGTGTTGCGGTAGAGGAGTGAGCGCCGGTAGCCCGAGACGTAGAGATCGGGGTACCCGTCGTTGTCGAAGTCACCGGCGGCGACCCCGAAAAGGAAGTGGCCCGGACCGACGGTCAGCCCGCTGGGCGACGTCACGTCCTCGAAGGTTCCGTCTCCGCGGTTGCGATACAGCGCCGGCTGTGGTGGTTCCGGAGGCGCGAAGTGGGGCGTCGCGCCGCTGTTGACGAAATAGATGTCGAGAAGCCCGTCCTGGTCGTAGTCGATCCAGCCGACCCCGGCGCCCATGGTCTCGAGGTAGAGCTTTTCGCGCGAGGCCGCGCGTTCGTGCCGGAAGGCGATTCCGGCCGGTCCGGTGACCTCGTCGAAGCGGACGTCGAACGGCGGTGGCGTGGGCGGTTTCGCCTGCTGCGCGTCGGCCGCGGGGCTCGACAGGACGAACGAGGCGACGACCGAGACGCTCAGAGACGCCGCCGCGAGTGCTCTGCCCGGTTCCACGACGGCCGATTCTACAGCCTGCGCGGTTTGCCCCTTGACGCCTTCCGGGGCCGGTCGTACAGTGCCTCGCAGTCTCATACGAGCCTGAATGAAGAATCGCGCGTCCGTCCGAACGGTCCCCCCGGCTTTGCGCCGCATGCTTCGAGGGGCCGGTCTCGTGGCTCTGGCCGTGGTCGCCATGGGCGCCGTTGAGGCCGTTCCGGCGGTCGCCGGCGAGGCGCCGATCCCGGTCATCATCGACACGGATCCGGGGACGGACGACGCCATGGCGATCCTCCTGGCGTTCGCCTCACCGGAGCTCGACGTGCGCGCCCTGACGGTCGTGCCCGGCAACGTCACGGCGGCGCAGGCGCTCGACAACACCCTGCGTCTGGCCTCCCTGGCGAATCGTTGTGACGTTCCCGTCGCCGGTGGAGCGCAGCGCCCGCTGGCCCAGAAGCTCATCACCGCCGAGTTCGTGCATGGCGACAACGGCATGGGGAACCTCGAGCTGCCGACGTCGCGCTGCGAGGCGGATTCCCGCTTCGCCCCGGATCTGATCATCGAGATGGTCCGCGCCAATCCGGGCGAGATCACCCTGGCGCCCGTCGGTCCCCTGACCAATATCGCCCTGGCCGTCCTCAAGGACCCGGGCATCGTGCCGCTGGTGAAAGAGGTCGTGCTGATGGGCGGCTCGATCACCGAGGGCAATGTCACGGCGGTCGCCGAGGCCAACATCTACAACGATCCGGAAGCCGCCCAGATCGTCTTCCATGCCGGCTGGAAGGTCACCATGGTGGGCCTGGACGTCACGCACCGGACGAATTTCGGTCCGCCCCACCTGGCCCGGCTCCGCGAGACCTCGGGACCGATCAACGATTTCGCCGTCGACGTCATGCGCTTCCTGGTCGATCTGTCGGCTTCGTTCGGTGCCGACGGAACTCCGATGCACGATCCGCTGGCGATCGGCGTGCTGATCGACCCGACCTTCATCGAAACGAAGCACATGCGCCTCGATGTCGAGACGCGCGGCGAGTTCACCCGCGGCCAGACGGTGGGCAACCGGTACAACGCCGTCGAGCACAACGAGGAGCGAGAGGACCGCTTCGTGATGACCGGAATCGACCGTGTCGAGCCCAACGCTCACATCGCCGTCGAGGTGGACGCGGAGCGGTTTCTGACCCTTTTCATCGAGCGGCTGGCAGGGAAATAGGGCCAAATTGCCAGCCCCCGGGGCCTAATGTACACTGGCTCGCAACTCAGTTTTCACGGCTCTCAACCACGGGAGGTAGCCCAAATGCGGAGGATTCTGGTCCCAGCGGCGCTGGTAGTGGTGGCGCTCATCTCGTCAATGGCCGGTGCCCAGACACTCGAGAGTGGTCAGGTCAGCGGCACCGTACGCGATCACGAAGGTGCGCCCGTGCCAGGTGCGACGGTGACGCTCTCGAACGCCGCGACCGGCCTGTCGCGCACCGTGGTGACGAACGAGAGCGGTGGATATCAGTTCTCCCAGGCGCCACCAGGGGATTACGAGATCCTGGTCTCCCTGGACGGCTTCGCGTCGAGTCAGCTGACCGGCGTGCGGATCACCGTCGGCTCGGCGCTGACGGTGAACGCGACGATCACCCCGCTCGAGCTCAGCGAGGCGATCACGGTCACCTCCGAGGCCGCCCCGATCGACATCACCACGTCCGGTGTCAGCCAGCTGATCAGCGACGAGGCGATCGAGAACCTGCCGCTACTGGGTCGCGACTTCCGCGATCTGGCCCGACTGAGCCCCGCGGCTCAGGTCACGCCCGGTCTACGCGGCGGTCTTCGTCTGGGTGGTCAGCAGAGCGACTACAGTGCGCTGTCGATCGACGGCGGTGACGGTCGCGACAACTTCTTCGGCGAGTTCTTCGGCTCGCTCGAGACCAAGAACTCCGTCATCCCGATCGAGGCGGTGCAGGAGTTCCAGGTCGTCACCAACGGCTTCGCGCCCGAGTTCGGCCGCTCGACCGGCGGCCTCCTCAACGTGGTGACCAAGTCGGGAACGAACGAGCTTCAGGGCAGCGCCCACTGGTACTACCGCGGCAAGAGCCTGACGGCCGACGACTGGCTCGGGACGCCTTCGAACATCGACTCGCAGAATCAGATCGGTGCGGCGATCGGTGGCCCCATCGTCCAGGACAAGCACTTCTTCATGCTCGCCTTCGATGTCTCCCAGCGGGACGGCCCGCTGGTGACCAAGTTCGCCCGTGACGTCAGCGGCGTGCCCGCGACGGAGTGGGGTATCAACGATCTCGGCGATCTCGAAGGCGCGCACACGCAGTCCCAGGACCTCTTCTCGTTCCTGGCCAAGTGGGATTTCCAGGCCGGCGAGTCGGACCACATCAGTGTGCGCAGCTTCTACACCAACAACGACACGAACGGCTTCACCGGTGGTCGGGGGCAGAACGAGATCCAGGCCTCGTTCGGCAACACCGAGCAGTTCGAGAACGGCGGTCACAACACCGTGGCGACCTGGAACCACGTCGGCTCGAGCGGCCGCTGGTTCAACGAGATGAAGGCCATGTACTCGGACCAGGACCGGCCGCGCAACGCCAACTCGAACATTCCCGAGATTGTCATCGGCGACACCGGGAACTTCGGTCAGCGCTTCTTCCTGCCGATTCAGGGCGACAACGAGAAGATCACCTTCCAGGACAATTTCCAGGTCTTCTTCGGCGACCACAACCTGAAGTTCGGCGCCGACTACAACGAGTACTCGATCCGCAACAACCGGTTCTTCGGTTGGTCGGCGGGCTCGTACAACTTCTTCACGCTGGAGGCCTTCGAGGCCGGCCAGCCCTTCGGCTTCATCCAGGGCATGGGCCTGGGCGAGCCGTACGCCGAGGCCGCCCTGCAGCCCGAGCGGTCCAAGCAGATCGGCATCGGCATCTACGCGCAGGACCAGTGGCAGGCGACCGACAATCTGACGATCACCTACGGCCTGCGTTGGGACGGCACCGACAATCCCGACCCGATCTCGCCGATCGCCGGAGAGCGACTGCGCATCGGGGTGGGGAATCCCGGTCGGTTCGGGCGTCCGCCGCAGGAGCCGCCGAGCGACAACGACCAGTGGGGTCCCCGTCTCGGTGCCGCATACGCCTTCGATCTGGCGGGGAAGTCGGCCGTGCTGCGCGCCAACTGGGGCATCTACTACGCTCCGATTCCGACCATCTTCATGAACCGGGGCTCGGGCAACACCACGGTCATCTTCTGCTTCTTCAATCCCACCTGCCTGCCTCCGGGCGGCTACCCGAACCTCTTCCCGGACCAGATCGATCCGAATGATCCGTTGGTTCCCCAGCCGCCCTTCGACACCAACTACGACGATCCGGCGATGCGCAATCCGCAGGTCACCAACACGACCGTGGCGCTCGAGTGGAACCTGACCGACAAGTACACGCTCACCGCGACCGGCGCCTGGTCGGACTCGAAGTACCTGCGTACCGGTGGATTCAGCTCCACGGCCTGGGGCCGCAACTGGGAGGTCAACGGGCGCGACGAGTTCGGCCGCTCGATCCTCACCGGAAACAGGATCGACACCACGGTCAACGAGTCGTTCGCCCACGGCAGCTTCAGCAAGGGCGAATACCGGCAGTTCAGCATCAATCTGAATCGCCGCTTCGCCGATCGCTACCAGTTCTTCATCAACTACGCCTGGTCCTCGAACAAGGACAACGCGGCCTCGGAGCGCGACACCGATACCTTCTTCGGGCCCTCCGATCCGGTCTACATCAATCAGGACTTCGGGCGTAACGGACTCGACATTCCCCACCAGCTCAAGGTCGCGGGAACCGTGGACGTCGGTAGCGGTTGGATGGTGAGCGGTCTGGCCATCGCGCGCAGCGGTCAGCCCTACCCGGCCTATCAGTTGGCCGATACCAACGGTGACGGCGTCTTCAACAGCGGCTTCAGCAACGACCGGCCGGTGGTGCGGGACTCCTTCCTGCTCGAGCGCTACCCGGAGAGGCAGCCGAGCTTCTTCCAGCTCGACATGAGGGTTTCGAAGACTCTCGACTTCTCGGGAGGCAGCACGCTCGAGTTCATCGCCGACATCTTCAACGTCTTCAACACCGACAACAAGTACTCCAATCCGAACATCCACGCGGTGGTCGGCTCGCGCCTCGCTTCGAGGCCCGAGGCAGGCGATCCGCTGCCTGGAGGCGGCACCTACCGCAAGCTCGACCAGATCGCGCCCGGCTCGACACCGTTCGCGATTCAGCTCGGCGTCAGGTACCGGTTCTAGAGCGGGAGCCGGAAGGGACGGAGTATCGCAACCAGACGGTCTTTTCTCGCGGCGATGGGGGGTGCGATGGCGCTCCCCATCGCCCCTTTTTCAGCAAGGGAGAAGGAAGGGCCGGCCTTCCCGCTCGGCGGGACCTCGGGCGGAGACGACGTGATGCGCTGGCCTGAACCGATAGGGAGCCCGATCCTCGACAGTCTGAGGCCGGTGATCGAGGCCTCCGAGCATGTGCGCACAGACCTCGGGCGGATCGTCGAGGTGGCTCGCTGGATGGCCTACGAGGAGCTGCCGTTTCCGAACTTCGGCACCGAGTTCGACCCGGTGAGCGAGCGGGAGCGGTCGATCGACTTCACCATGGTGTCGAACTCGATCAACAGCGCCTTCTCGGACTTCATTACCGGCACGATGTTCCGCACCGAGTACCAGGGACGGGAATGGTCGGACTCGCAGGCGATGACGGCGTGCCTCAGGCGCGCCATCGAGGACGGGACCCCGGTTCTGGATGGCCGCTTCCTGGCCGAGGTGAGTCGCGCCGAGCTCGACGCGATCTTCTCCGGCAACATCGAGATGCCGATGCTCGACGAGAAGCTGGCTGTCCTCAACGCGGTCGGAGCGACGCTGGTGGAGCGCTACGACGGCTTCTTCCACAACTTCGTCGAGACCTGCTCGCCACGCCTCTTCGACGACGGGAAGGGCCTGGTCGATCGTCTGATTGCCGAGTTCCCGCGCTTCGATGACGTCAGCGAGTACCGAGGGCACACGATCCGCTTCGACAAGCTGGCACAGCTGACCTACTGGGGCCTCTACTCGGGGTTCCGACCCACGGGAGGGTTCCCGATCGAGGACATCGGAGCGATGACGGCCTTCGCCGACTACATCGTACCGGTCGCCCTGCGGGTGATGGGTATTCTGGTCTACACGCCCGAGCTCGATCGCGCGATCGAGACCCACCGGGAGATCCCACGCGACAGCGACGAGGAGATCGAGATCAGGGCCCATATGCTCTACGCGACGGCACTCCTGACCGAGGAGATCAACGCCCTACGACCGGCCGAGATCCGGATCATCATCCCGCAGCTCGATGCGCGGCTCTGGTCCTCGTACCACACGACGCACTGGCCGCACCACCTGACGCGGACGATCATGTACTGATCGCCCGCGGGCCGTCTCGTCCCCGAGCCTACCCGTCGGCCTCGCCGAGCACCTCGTCGAGGGCCTGGCGGTAACGAGCCTCGTCGGGCTCGAGCTCGACGGCTCGTCGCAGCGCCTCGAGCGCCCTCTCCTGGTCGCCGAGCGCCTGGTGGATCTCCGCGACCGCGAAGAAGGCGCGAGCGTCGAGCGGATCGATGAGTGTCGTCTGTGCCAGCGCGTCCCGGGCGCGTTCGAGGTCGCCCCGGCGGCGGAGCGAGAGTCCGAGCACGTAGAGCGCGTCGGAGCGATAGGGGTTGAGCTCGAGGGCTCGAGTCGCCGCCTCCAGAGACAGGTCGTACCGTCCCGCGGAGTAGAGGATCTCCGCCAGGCGGGTACAGGCGGCGTCGTTCGTCGGGTCCTGGTCGAGCGCCTGTTGCAGGAGCTCGAGCGCCCGGTTGGGGTCGCCGGCGCGTGTCGCCTCGGCGGCTTCCCGCACCAGGTGGTCGGTCTGGACCCGGTTCTCGCGTTCGGTCTGGTCGCGCTTCGCCAGCTCGGCGAAGCGCTGTCTCACCTCGGTGGCCTCCTCGTTGCGTCCGGCGCAGTAGTAGGCGCGGGCGAGCAGAGAGACCGCCTCCGTGTTGTCGGGCTCGACGGCGAGGATCGTCTCGAGCTCGCCGGCACCCTCTTCGCACCGGCCTTCGCGGACCAGGATGCCGGCGAGAAGAAACCGCGCCTGGAGGTTGTCCGGCTCGAGCTCGACCGAGCGCAGGGCGTCGGGCAGGGCACGCTCCGCGTCGTTGGCGTCGGCGCGGATCTGCGAGCGCAGGTAGAGCGCCAGGGCGTTGTCGGGATCGCGCGTGAGAACCGCGTCGAGCTCGACGACGGCTTTCTCGAGCTCGTTCCTCGCCTTGTGCACGTTGGCGAGCAGGACTCGGGCGTAGGTGCTGGTCGGGTCGAGCTCGAGAGCCCTGCCGAGAGACTCCGCCGCTTCGTCGTAGAGCTGGAGATCGATGTGCAGCCGCCCCAGCGCGAGCTGCGCCCGTGCGCTTCCGGGGTACGCGGTGGTGGCACGCTCGAGCATCCTCATCGCTTCGTTGAAGTTACTGAGCTGGCGATAGGACTCGGCCATCGCGAGGAGCGCCAGCTCGTGGTCGGGCGAGATGTCGAGAGCCCTGCGGAAGGCGGCGATAGCGTCGGGCATGAGGAGTCGTGACCGGTAGGCCTCTCCCAGCTCGAGCCACAACGTCACCGTCTCCGGCTCGGCTTCGAGGGCGCGTCGATAGAGAGCGATCGCCTCGTCCGTCCTGCCGGCATCGAGCAGCGCCCTTGCCTGGACACCGATGCCCGGCTCTTTCGCGTCGTCGGCTCTCTGGGTGGCGGCGACGCCCGCCAGGGGCAGCGAGAACAGGACGATCACCGTCGCCGAGCGCGACAGCATGCCGCCCATGGGGCGCCGGATCATGAGCGGATTATACGGTCGTGCCGTTGCCGGGCTGGAACAGCTCCCGGCAGGCATCGGCGCCCTCGGCAGGGGTGCGCCCGCCGGGGCAGGACCCTCCGGGGGTTACAATCGCCGGGTATCTCACGAGAGAGGAGCAGGTGATGCGGAGAGCGGGAGTCGCGGCCCTGGTTCTGGGCCTGATGTTTGGTGCCACCGTCGCGGGCCGAGCCGACGAGCGAATCAAGGTCTTCATCGATCAGGACACTTCAGGGCCGGCTGGAACCGATTCGATATCGGTAGCGATGCTGTTGCAGGCACCCAATGTCGACGTCGTCGGGATCGGCGTGGTTGCCGGTGACGCCTGGCTCGACCAGGCGGTCTACCACACGCTCAAGATCGTCGAGCTGACGGGCCAGACGCACGTCCCGGTCGCCGCGGGCTCGGAGGTACCGCTGCTCAACAACCAGGAGATGATGCGCCGCCGTGAGGAGCTCTGGGGTGAGAAGGCGGGAGACGGCTGGCATGGCAACTGGGGCGACGAGGTACCGCCGAGAGGTGAGATCCCGCTCGAGCCCGGTGGGCCGACGAAGCTCCGGCCGGTCGACATGACGGCCGCCGAACTGCTCGTCGAGATGGCGCGCAAGTACCCGGGAGAGCTCGTCCTGCACACCGCCGGGCCTCTCACCAATGTCGCCCTGGCGATCCGGCTGGCGCCCGACATCGTCGACAAGATCAAAGCGGTCTACACCATGGGCGGTCACATCCACGTCAACCAGCGGTTCAATTTCTGGTGGGACGCCGAAGCGGCGCACATGTTCATCCGCACTCCCTGGAAGGAGCGGCATCTGACGCCGATCGACGTCTGTCACAAGACCCACATGACCCGCGAGCTCATCGAGCGCGTCGCGTCGGCCGGCACGCCGCTGGCCGAATACCTGCGGGCGAGCTACTTCGACCTGAATCGCGGTTACAGCTACATGTGGGATGAACTGGCGGCCGCGGCGATCATCGATCCCGAGATCATCACCGAGACAATCGAGCTCAGACTCGACGTGGACTACCTTCCGGGGCCGAGCTACGGCAAGACCGTCTGGACCCGCGACCACATCTCGCCCTGGTTCGCGCCGCAGACGTGGACGGTGCAGACCGATATCGATGTGGAGCGGTTCGAGGAGCTGTTCGTGGAGTTGATGAGGAGAGAACCGGGGGGCCAGTGAGGGGGTTGGGGCCGGTGAGGGGCGAGGTCGGGGGGTGGGGTTGCTGGGGACGGCGGGCGACACAAGATAGGCAGACCGCCTCTGCCCGCCTCGCACTCCTCGCGCCGGGCCGGTCGTGGACTCCGAGCGTCCCGCCGCGCTCGTCGTGACGCCCCATCAACCCCACCCCCCGCCCTCACCCCCTCACCCCCTCACCTACCGGGTTACCCGGTGGTGAAGGGTGTACCTGGCTGAAGCGGCCGGCGCCCCTGCCGGCCGTCGGTGGTCGATGGGGACAACGGCCGGCACGGAGGCCGGCCGCTTCGGTCGAGATTGTTCTGAAGCGGCCGGCGCCCCTGCCGGCCGTCGGTGGTCGATGGGGCAACGGCCGGCACGGAGGCCGGCCGCTTCAGTCGAGGTTGTTCTGAAACGGCCGGCGTCTCTGCCGGCCGTCGGTGGTCGACGGGGACAACGGCCGGCACGGGGGCCGGCCGCTTCAGTCGAGGTCGTTCTGATGCGGCCGGCGTTTCTGCCGGCCGTCGGTGGTCGATGGGGACAACGGCCGGCACGGAGACCGGCCGCTTCAGTCGAGATTGTGCTGAAGCGGCCGGCGTCTCTGCCGGCCGTCGGTGGTCGATGGGGACAACGGCCGGCACGGAGGCCGGCCGCTTCAGTCGAGGTTGTTCTGATGCGGCCGGCGCCTCTGGCGGCCGTCGGTGGTCGATGGGGACAACGGCCGGCACGGGGGCCGGCCGCTTCAGTCGAGATTGTTCTGAAGCGGCCGGCGTCTCTGCCGACCGTCGGTGGTCGATGGGGACAACGGCCGGCACGGAGGCCGGCCGCTTCAGTCCGGGACACGCTCGTCGAGGAATCGGGCCAGGGCTTCGGGCATGAAGTCGGCGGTGCTGAAGGCGCCGGGGAGGGCATCCTCGAAGGTCGTGCGGCGGTAGGTCGGGCCCGAGGCCTCCTCGACGACGACGATGAGATCGATCGGCGGCAAGTCCCGCGCCAGGTTGAAGGAGCTGAGCTCGAAGCCGTACTGGCGGTCTCGGTAGCTCAGCCGGGGGAGCTCGCCGGGAGCGCCGACGACAGCCACCGCCTTGACGAGGTAGTCGCGATAGGTCGCCGCCTGCTGCAGGGCGGCCCCGACCGGGTAGCGGTAGTGGAAGGCGGCGTCGTCCGTTCCGGCCGCACGATAGATCTCGCCCCGATGGCTGAGGACGGCGACGCCCAGGTGCTCCTCGGCCGTGGTGAACAGCGAGATGCCGCCACCCCGGGCATCGATCGCCGCCTCGGTCAAGGCCGCGAGCTCGCTGGGGGAGAGACCGGTCTCGTCGGCGGAGACCTCGGGGAAGTCGCTCTCCGGGACGATCGAGTCGGCGAAGCGGTGGACGTATACCGTGCCGTCGCCGGCCTGGCCGCAGGCGATGACCAGATCCTTCCACCGTGTCGTGGTCATGAGATAGTCGCGGCAATCGCCGCACGAACCACCACCGCCGCACTGCCCCTCGGTGTAGAAGGCGAGGAAGTCGACCTGGGCCCTGGCGCTTTCGGGACCGATGGTGCTGATTACATGGTTCATCAGCGAGGTCTCGCCGTGGATCGCCTCCGGGTAGCCGGCGTACTCCGAATTGCCGCCGACGATCGTCCGCTCGCTGCCGTGGTGCTCGACCACCGTTCCGGCACGGACGTGGAAATGGGAGATGCTGGGATCGGTTCCGGCCTCGGAGGCTCCGTCGAGGGCGGCGAAGATGCGACGCTCGAGCTCGGGGTCGCTCACCGAGGCGCGCGCCTCCTCGCTCAGGCTCCAGGCGATCCCGCGCGCCGAGGCCTCCGGTCGGTCGTGCGGCGCGCCGTTCGACTCGCCGCTGGGGTGACCGCAGGCGGTGAGGGCGATCAGCAGGGCGCTGGCCGCGAGTCGCGGCGCGACACCAGCCACTATTGTCCCCGCTCGGCCCAGGCCGCCTCGAAGGCGCTGCGGCCGAGGAAGGATTTCTGCGTGCCGACACCGGTCGTCGACAGTCCGGCGTAGAGACTGGCACGACGCACCGCCTCGATCTCCTCAAGGCCTTCGCCGAGAAAGACCGAGAAGCTGCCGATGAACGCGTCGCCGGCACCCGTCGTATCGATGGCGTCGACCTCGAAGGCCGGGACGTGCTCGAAGCCCTCGGCTCCGGCGACCAGCGAGCCGTTCGCTCCCAGCGTGACGATCACCCGCCGGATCCCGGCATCGAGCAGCGTCTCGGCGCAACGCTTGGCGTCGTCGACGCTCTCCACCGGGATTCCGGTCACCGCCTCGGCTTCCGTCTCGTTGGGAACGAAGTAGTCGAGGTGCGCCACCTGACTCATGTCGACCGTCTGGCCCGGTGCCGGATTGAGGATGCAGCGCACGCCGTTCTCGTGCGCGAAACGGATCGTGTAGTAGACCGTCTCGAGCGGAATCTCGAACTGCAGGACGATGCAGTCGGCCTGGCGCAGGCTGTCGGCCGCCTCGTCGACGTCGGCCGGCATGACCCGGTCGTTGGCGCCCGGTACGACGATGATCCGGTTCTGACCGGTGGCGGTGTCGACGAAGATCGGCGCCACGCCGCTCGACACCCCTTCGACGATCCGGACGTGCTCGGTGCCGATGCCCTGGGCGGCGAAGTTCTCGATCGTCGACGGACCGAACAGATCGTTGCCGACCCGGGCCACCATCGAGACGTCGGCGCCGCAGAGCTTGGCGGCGACCGCCTGATTCGCGCCCTTGCCGCCGAAGCCGATGTCGAAGCTCTCGCCGAAGATCGTCTCGCCGCCACGGGGAAAGCGGTCGTTGAACGTCGTGAGATCGATGTTGGCGCTGCCGACAACCGCGATGTGGGGGGTCTTGCTCATACGCTTCTGGCTCCTTGCTTGGTCGCTGCTCTGCCGGGCTCGATCCAGAGCGCTCAGTTGGTGGGCATGCGGGTGACCCGTTCGACGAACATCTCGATGAAACGGGGCCAGTCGAGATCGTGCTGCACGCTCATCGTCTGAGCCCCTTCGGCTCCGGGCCAGAGATCGGGTCCGCCGATCGAGGCGCCGTAGCTGATGCCTGGTAGGGCGTCGACGTCGACGTAGAGGGTCTCGGTGGTGACCAGGGTCGGGTCGATGAGGCTCGCCACCGCGATCTGGTCGTACATGTGGACCGACCGGTCCGGGTCGGCCTCGTAGTGCGGGCCGTCGAGCTCGCGGATCAGTCGGGAGAAGGGAGTGTCCGTCGCGACCAGCGCGTTGAACCACTCCTTGGTCATCGTCGACTTGCGCGACACGTTGAGCGGCGAGAGCTCGATCGGGATTCCCGAGCGCAGGACGATCTTCGCCGCCTCCGGGTCGACCCAGAAATTGAACTCGGCCGCCGGCGTCATGTTACCGGCCCC
Organism: Candidatus Multivoradales bacterium; assembly: GCA_965223875.1. Lineage (GTDB taxonomy): Bacteria > Acidobacteriota > Thermoanaerobaculia > Multivoradales > JAHEKO01 > CBDCXS01. The sequence goes on from OZ245024.1 coordinate 4,563,474, forward strand.
GTCGGGCAGGTAGGGCACGGCGCCGCCCATGATGACCAGACCCTTGACCTTGGACGCCAGACCGGGGGAGTGGCGCAGGGCCATGGCCACGTTGGTCAGGGGTCCGATCGCGACGATCGTGACCTCGCCCGGCATCGCCTCTATGGTGTCGATGATGAACTCGACGGCGCCCTCGGGCTCCGGGCGTTTGCTGGCAAAGCCACCGGGTGGTGCCATCGGCGTCTCATCGGACCACCAGGTGCCGTAGACCGTGCGGGCGAACTCGTCGGGCTCGTGCATCAGGGGCATGTCGGCACCGGTGTAGACCGGGATCTCCTCCCGGTCGGCGATCTCGAGCAACCGGAGGACGTCTTCCGTGCCCTGCTCGAGCGACCAGTTGCCCGCCACGGTGGTGATACCGAGGATCTCGAGCTCGGGCGAGTTGAGTGCCAGCATGAGCGCGTAGGCGTCGTCCTGCGGCACCATGCCGAAGTCGGTGTCGAAGATGATTCGGTGGGGTTGGGAGCCGGCGGCGCCGGCCAGAGCGAGGGTCAACGCGGCCACGACTGTCGCGACGCGTAGCGCGGCGGCGAGGCGAGGAGGCGATGGGGCGTCCACTAGGCCGCCTGGTAGGCGCTCGAGATGATCACCAGCGCCAGAATGTAGAAGACGAACATCAGTCCCAGGTAGAGCTTGGCCTTGCCGTCGGCGTTCTTGAACTCCTTCCACACGAAGACACCCCATGCCGCGGCGACCATCGGAGCCGCCTGTCCGATGGCGTAGGAGATAGCGACGCCGGTGAGGCTGGCGGCGACGAAGTTGAAGACCGTGCCGGTGCCCCAGATGAACCCTCCCAGGACGCCGAGCATGTGGTTCTTGCCGCCGGCGGAGAAGAAACCGGAGAAGTCGACCGGATCTTCGACCAGCGGCTTCTTCATGAAGTAGATGTTGACGACGAAGCAGGAGAGCAGGGCCGCCAGGGTGAAGAAGACCGAGATGCTGTAGGGGGTGAGCGGATGGCCCGAGGTGAGGGCCCGGGTGACGAAGGGAGCGAAGGAGCCCATGAGCAGGCCCGAGATCACACAGATGACGATGCCCTTGCGCGAGACGCTCTCGCCATCCGCGGCAAGTCTCGAGTAGGCCTTGCCGACCATGATCACGGCCAGCAGCGCCAGCGCCACTCCGACGCCCAGGAGCATCGGGTCGCCGACCGGCTGGATGGCGTAGCTCATCACCACGCCGACGACCAGCGCGATTCCGATGGAGACCGGGAACGCCACCGCCAGTCCGGCGATGTCGATACCGGCCACCAGAAGCAGGTTGGCGACGTTGAAGATCGCTCCACCGATCATCGCCGAGACGATGTTGCCCCGATCGGCCGCGGCGACGTTGTCGAGGAAGGACTCACCGGCACCGGTGGAGCCGAGGGTCAGTGCCCAGATCAGCGACACCAGAAAGATGCCGATGGCGTAGTCCCAGTAGAAGAGCTCGAACCGGTAGTTGTCGGTGAGCTTCCCGGTGTTGGCCCACGAGCCCCAGCAGATGGTGCTCGTGATCATCATCACGAGAGCCACGCCGAACGTTTCAGGAACGAACATTGTCCTCCCTCCGAGCTACCGCCCAGATCCGCGATCCACTGGTAGCGCCGCGATCCAATGGCAGCGTGTTGATTCTGGTGGCGGCAGTATAGACGATGCCTTCCGGGGCCCCCGCGGCGCTGGACCGGTGCAGCGGCTCGCGTTACCCTCGGACCCTCGAATCGCACTCTCGTACGGTCCGCCGTCGTGCCGGCCGTCGCCGGAAGGAGTCACCGAATGGCCCCGCGCTCGAAGATCGTGTTTCTGGTTGGGCTCGCCCTGCTGCTGGCGCTCGTTCCCACGGCCGCCGTCATTGCCGCCGAACCGGTTGCCGCCGAACCGGATGCCGAGGAAAGGGCGGATCTCGCCATCGTCAACGCCCAGGTTCTGACCATGGACTCCGAGGGCACCGCCTTCGACGAAGGCGTGGTGGTGGTCCGTGGAGACCTGATCGTCGCGGTCGGGGGGCCCGAGCTCGCCGGTCGCTACGAGGCGAAGCGGACGATCGATGCCGGCGGAGACATCGTCATGCCCGGCATGATCAACCTGCACAACCACATTCCGATGGTCGCTTTCCGCGGACTGGGCGAGAACGGTGTCGACGACCGGCTGTTCAAGTTCTTCTTCCCGCTCGAGAAGGAGCTCCTGTCGCGCGATCTCATCCGGGTGGCCTCCAGGCACGCGGCGATCGAGCTGGCGCTTTCGGGAGTCACACTGGTCACCGACATGTACTACCACGAAGACGAAGTGGCCCGGTCGGTCGCCGAGGTCGGCATCCGTGGAGTGCTCGGCGAGACGGTCATCGGCTTCCCGGTGGTCGACGCGGCCGAGCCCTGGGGCGGCCTGGCCTACGCTGAAGGCTTCATCGAAGAGTGGAAGGACCATCCGCTGGTGACTCCCGCCGTCGCGCCTCACGCGCCCTACACGGTGCCGCCCGAGTGGCTGGTGAAGAGTCGCGAGCTGGCCGAGCGCCTCGACGTTCCGATCCTCATGCACATGGCCGAATTCGCCCACGAGAAGCGGCTCATCCAGGAGCGCTACGGAACCATTCGGGACGATCAGTCGATCGTCGAGTATCTCGAGGAGGTGGGCTTCTTGAGCGACAAGCTGATGGCCGCCCACACGATCTACGTCGATGCCGACGACATGGAGACCCTGAAGCGCCTTGACGTCGGGGTCTCCCACAACCCGAAGGCGAACGCGCGCGGCAACTCCGGGATGTCTCCCGCCTGGGACATGTACATGAAGGGTGTCGACATCGGGCTGGGAACCGACGGGCCGATGAGCTCCAACCAGATGGATGTGCTCAATGTCATGAACCACGTCGCCGGCGTCGCCCGCTTCCTGGGTGAGGACTCGACCCGGTTCACCCCCTACGAGCTGGTCTACATGGCGACGATGGGCGGTGCCCGGGCTCTCGACATGGAGGACAGGATCGGCTCGCTCGAGGTCGGCAAGCAGGCGGACCTTCTGGTGGTCGACGTCGACGCGCCCAACATGCAGCCGAACTACGATGCCTACGCGACCCTGGCGTTCGCCGCCTATCCGGAGAACGTGAGAACGACGATCGTCGCCGGCAGAGTGGTGGTCGAGGACCGGCAGGTCCTCACGGTCGATCTCGAGGCGCACCGACGGGAGTGGGACGCGCTGACCGCCAAGGTGGCGAAGTTCGCCGAGACCCTCGAGTAGCCGCCGCTTCGGTGTCGGCTGACGCGATGCCCCGGCCGTGGACCTTTCGCGACGAGTACTGGCCGAGTGTAGGATCGGCGGACTCAGGCGAGGAGGGCCAGACGAATGGGGGCGACCAACCGAGGCTGGACCGAGCTGCACCGTCATCTCGACATCTCGATGCGGTTGTCGACACTGCTCGAGATGGCCGAAGTGGTCGGCGTCGAGCCCGCCGGCACCTCGCTCGACGAGTTCGGCGAACGGATCGTGATTCGGCGGCCGTTGGGCAGCCTGGCGGAGGTTCTCGACACCTTCGACATCGTCCAGAAGGTGCTCGATCGTCCGGAGCACCTGGACCGCGTCGCCTACGAGACGGTGCGCGACTGCTGGGACGAGGGCACGCGCACCGCGGAGCTGCGCTTCTCTCCCAGCTACGTCTGCGACGTCAGCGGCATGAGCTGGACGGATGCCCTGAGCGCCTTCCGGAGCGGTCTCGACCGGGCCCTCGACGAGCTGCCTGAGATGCGAGCCGGACTGATCTGCATCGCGTCGCGTGACTTCGGTCCCGAGGCGGTCGGTGAATCGGTCGATTTCTACCTCGCCAACCTCGATTCGTTCATCGCTTTCGACCTGGCGGGCAAGGAGAAGGGCTTCCCGGCGCGCATGTTCGCCGACGTCTTCGAGCCGCTGAGGCGAGCCAGGGAGGCGACTCCCGAGCGGGTCCACGTCACCATCCACGCCGGTGAGGCGGCCGGACCGGAGAGCGTCTGGGAGGCGATCGAGATCCTCGGCGCCGAGCGCATCGGTCACGGCATCCACTCGTTCGAGGATCCGGATCTGGTTCGCTACCTGGCCGAGACGCAGATCTGTCTCGAGATGTGCCCGACCAGCAACTGGCTGACGGGCGCGGTCGCGCGCCTCGAGGAGCATCCGCTGCGCACGGCGCTCGAGTCGGGCGTCGCCGCGACCATCAATACCGACGATCCGACCATCTTCGGCGTCACCCTGGACTCGGAGGTGCGTCTGGCCCGCGAGGTGATCGGTCTCACCGAGGAACAGGTGGCGCGCTCGTTCGAGATCGCCGCCGCGTCGACGTTCCTTCCCTGATCACGACGGGATTCTGACCATGTCGGTCGGTCTGCGCGTGCACCAGGGGTTCGAGTACGATCGGTGCCTGGGGGAACCGGAAGATCGATGAAAGGCATCTGGCTGGAGGAGGGACGGCTTTCGCTGCGCGACGATCTGCCGCCGCCCCGGGAGACAGCGGCGGAGGCGGTCGTCCGGGTGACCTCTGCCGGCATCTGCAACACCGATCTCGAGCTGGTGCGCGGCTACTACCCCTACCGTGGTGTTCTCGGACACGAGTTCGTCGGCCGGGTCGCGAGTGGGCCTCGGGAGCTCGAGGGCGAGCGGGTGGTCGGGGAGATCAACGCTGTCTGCGGTGACTGTGAGACCTGCCGCGCCGGTCGGCCGACGCACTGCGAGAGGCGCACGGTCCTCGGCATCGTCGGTCGGGATGGAGCCTTCGCCGAGTATCTGACCCTGCCGGTCGAGAATCTGCATCCGGTGCCGGCGACGGTCCCCGACGAGGCGGCCGTCTTCGTCGAGCCGCTGGCCGCGGCCCTCGAGATCCGCGAGCAGGTCGACATCGGCTGCGACGACCGCGTCCTGGTGGTCGGTGACGGCAAGCTCGGACAGTTGATCGCGGCGACCCTGGCACTGAGCGGCTGTGAGCTGCACGTCGTCGGGAGGCACGAGCGCAAGCTCGACATCCTCCGCGAGCTCGGCATCGCCGCGGCCGTCGGTCCGCCGGCGGGGACGTTCGACGTCACGGTCGACTGCACCGGCTCGAGCGCCGGCTTCGAGATCGCCCGCGGCGCCCTCCGACCACGCGGAGTGCTGGTGATGAAGAGTACCTACGCCGGGAAGCTGACCTTCGACGCCTCGTCGCTCGTCGTCGACGAGATCACTCTGGTCGGCTCGCGGTGCGGGCCCTTCGCCCCGGCCCTGCGCCTTCTGGCCGACGGCGCCGTCGACGTGGCGCCTCTGATCGACGCCACCTACCCGCTCGGCGACGGACTGGCGGCCTTCGAGCACGCCGCACGTCGGGGGACGCTGAAGGTCCTGCTCGAGAGCTGAAGGTCTTTCTCGAGATCGGCGCCTTCGAGCCGGCCGGGTCGGGCGAGCGCTCAGTCGAGAGCGGGTAGTGGCTCTCCCGGGCGCCAGCCGTCGGCGCTCAACCTGCCGCAGAGGTCGAGGACCTGATCGCGCGACTCGTGCGTCAGCACCAGCAGCAGGTCGCCGGGACGCGCCCATTCGAGCGCCTGGCGCACTCCGTCGAGCTCGGAATCGGCGTGTCCCACCGCGTCCGCCGGCGCCCCGGCCGCGACTAGCTCCTGGGTGATCATTCTCGGCACCTCGCCGAGCTCGCGCCCACGCAGGTAGCGCGGCATCTCCTTGATGACGATCCGCTCGGGCTCGGCGCTCCAGACGATGCGCGCCAGGTCGCGGATGGAGGTGTCGGTGCGATCGCCGGCCTGGCCGATGAGCACCAGCCGGCGCTCGGCGGGCAGTGCCGCCGCCATGTCGAGAACCGCCTGCAGTCCGTGCGGATTGTGGGCGAAATCGACCATGACGTGGGCGCCGCCGAGCTCGAAGCGGTTCAGTCGTCCCGGGTTCTCGCTCGGGGCGGAGCGAAAGCTCTCCAGGCCGGCTCGGATCGCCGCGGGATCGAGACCGAGCTCGAGCGCCACGGCGGCGGCGGCGAGGGCGTTCGACAGGTTGTGTCGCGCCGCGCCTCCGAGAGTGATCGGGATCGCGGCGACGCTCCCCAGGGCCGGGCCGCTCGGCGCATCCGGTTCGTCGAAGCGGCGAATCTCCCCTCCGGCCAGGGTCAGGGCGGCGTCCCGTCCGTCGAGCCGCCGGCGTCGCCACGACCGGTCGAGGTCGAGACCGAACCAGGTGACGGGGGTGTCGATGGCCGCGGCGCGCTCGACGATCTCCGGATCGTCGGCGTTGAGCACCAGGCGTCGGGCGGCCCGGGCGACGACGAACTTGGTTTCGACGAGGGCCGAGAGGTCTTCGACACCCCATTCACCGAGGTGGTCCTCGGCGACGTTGAGGATCGCCGCCACATCGGCGCTGGTGACCGCGAGGCCGCGGCGCAGCATGCCGCCACGAGCCGTCTCCAGGAGGCCGACGTCGACGCGCCGGTCGCGCAGGACGGCGCGGGCGCCCCCGGGGCCCGACCAGTCGCCGAGATCGAGCGTGTCGTCGCCGACCCGGATCCAGTCGGTCGAGCTCACACCCGGCGTCAGCCCCGCCGCCTCGACGATGGCGGCGAGCAGCCGAACCGTCGTCGTCTTGCCGTTGGTGCCGGTGACGAGGGCGATGGGCACATCGTGAACCACCTCCCAGGCGACTTCGCTGACGGCCGGAAGGGCGTCGGCGGCCCAGCGTCGCGAGCCGCGGCCGAGCCCGACCGAGACCTCGTCGTCGTCCGACAGGAAGGTGACGCCGCGCTCGGCGGCCGCCGCTCGCAGAGCCATCAGCGCCGGATTGACCTCTTCGGCGAGCATTGCGCGCAGCCGCGCGGCGAGGGCGGTCCTGTCGTCCGGCTCGGCCTGCGCCAGATCGCGCTCGGTCAGGTCCCAGGCCGCTTCGTTGACCTCGGTCGCGGTGTAGAGGGCGTCGATCGGAGCGCTGATGGCGAGGCTCACACCACCGGGGAATCGCCGGTGAGTCAGCGGCTCCTCCTCCCAGCCGATCGCGTCGAGAAGCTCCCGCACGGCGGCCGACCACATCCCGATCACCACCTCGGCCTCGTCGTCGGGCAGGGCGACATCGATGACCGCACCGGGTCGGTCCCAGAGGACGTTGGGTCCGGTGAGGCGGCGCGACTCCCTGAGCTCTCGCGACGGCATGGAGGGCGATTGGCGCCGGTGCCGGCCAACCCCGCGCTCAGTCCTCCTGCTCGCGTGCCACCCGCACGCCGCGCTCGTCCCGGATCAACTGCTCGCCGGCGCCCAGGGCCGCCTCGGGGAGGGTGCCGGGAATCACCACCCCGGCGGGCGGCTGGGCTCGAGGTACCTCGCGTGGCGCCTCCACCGGGGCCGGTGGTGCGGTCGGATCGGTGGAGAAGCCGGTGATCTGGCTCCAGCAGCGCTGGATGTCGTCGCCGAAGACGAGCAACAGGTCGCCCTGGCCCGCTGTCCGCAGTGCCCGGTCGACGGCCTCGGATTCGACCTCGACGGCCTCGATGGCCGCCTCGTCGACACCGGCGTCGACGAGCGCCGCGCGGAGCAGCCGTGGCACCTCGTCGTCGGCGCGGCCGCGGGTCTGGCCGTCGCGCCGGCAGATGTAGTGGTCGAAGATGCCGGCGCAGTGGGTGGCGATCTCGCGGATGTCCTCGTCGCGCCGGTCGCCGGGGGCCGACAGAACGACCAGCCGACGCCCGTCGACCTCCATGTCCCTCACCATCTCGGCCATGGCTCGCACCGCCGGCGCGTTGTGACCGTAGTCGAGAATCACCTTGAAGGGGTGATCGTCGAAGATGTTCATCCTTCCCGGAGCCTGGAAGAAGGTCGTGTCGAAGGTCTGGAGTCCCTGGCGGATGTCGTCCAGGGTCTTGCCCATGCTGAAGGCGATGGCGGCGGCGAACATCGCGTTCTGGACGTTGTGCGCCGCGCGCCCGTCGAGCGTCGCCGGGATCAGATGCGTCCACAGCAGCGGCATGTGGGCCCCGGCGTCGTAGATGGTGATCATCTGTCCGTTGATGCCCTCTTCGAGCACCACCGCGCGCCCTCCGGCGCGGATGTGATCGCGAACCAGGGCGTGCCGGGGGTTCATCGTCACGTAGCAGATCGTCTCGGCCTCGGTGTAGTCCGCCATCTTGAGGCAGAGATCGTCATCGGCGTTGAGCACGGCGGTGTCTCGCGCCACTTCGACGATGATCCGCTTGACCTCGGCCAGCTCCTCGACGGTGTCGATACCACGCAGCCCGAGGTGGTCTGGCTGGACGTTGAGCACCGCGCCGACATCGCAAGACCGGTAGCCCATGCCGCGACGCAACAGGCCACCGCGCGCCGTCTCGAGGACAGCCACTTCGACCGAGGGGTCACGCAGCACCATGCGAGCGGCCGCCGGCCCGGTCATGTCACCCTCGACGGTCAGATGGCCGTCGATATAGACACCGTCGGTGGTCGACAGGCCGACGCGGGCGCCCGACATCTTGAAGATGTGGGTGATCATGCGGACCGTCGTCGTCTTGCCGTTGGTCCCGGTCACGGTGGCGATCGGAATGCGTGACGGCGTACCGGGCGGGAAGAGCATGTCCATCACCGGCCCGGCCGCGTCGCGCGGCTCGCCTTCGCTGGGCGCGACGTGCATGCGGAAGCCGGGAGCCGCGTTCACCTCGCAGATGGCACCGCCGATCTCTCGGTAGGAGCGGGTGATGTCCTCGGTCAGGAAATCGATTCCCGCCACATCGAGTCCGATCGCCCGGGCGGACCGTTCGGCCATCTCCCGGTTGTCGGGATGGATGACGTCGGTGACATCGACTGCGGTACCTCCCGTCGACAGATTGGCCGTCGAGCGGAGATAGACGATCTCGCCCTTCTCGGGGACGCTGCCGCGGTCGTAACCCCGCTGCGCCAGCAGACGGTCGGCCTGGTGGTCGAACTCGAGCCGTGTCAGCACCTTCTCGTGCCCGATTCCACGCCGCGGGTCCTCGTTGACCACGTCGACGAGCTCCTCCACGGTCCTCTCGCCATTGCCGACGACGTGCCCCGGGACCCGCTTCGACGCGGCGATCAGCGTTCCATCGACGACCAGGAGTCGGTGGTCGAGACCGCGCACGAAGGTCTCGACGAGCACGGTGCGGCTGTGCTCGCGGGCATGCTCGAACGCCGTCGCCACCGCGTCGTCTTCATCGAGATCGATCGAGACGCCGCGCCCGTGGTTCGCGTTGAGCGGTTTGACGACGACGGGATAGCCGATTCGCCTCGCCGCGCGCACCGCTTCGCGGGGCGAGTAGACGAGATGCTGCCGTGGCACCGGCAGACCGAGGTCGGCGAGGATCGTGTTGGTCTCCTCCTTGTCCGAGGCGATCTCGACGGCGATGTGACGGGTCTCGCCGGTGATGGTCGCCTGAATGCGGCGGCTGAAGACCCCGTGTCCGAGCTGGATCAGGCTGTATCGATTGAGCCGCAGCCAGGGTATCCCGCGCTCCTCGGCCGCCCTGACCAGCGACGCCGTGCTCGGACCGAGGGCCCGTCGCTGGGCGAAACGGATGAATCCGTCGCGCTCTTCGGCGAAGTCGAAGTCGTCCGGTCGCTCGACCTCGACCTCGGCGGGGAGGAGGCTGAGCAGAAGGCTCCGGGCGAGCTCGCCGGCCTCGAGGCCGACATCCTCCTGCTCGTACTCGTAGACGACATCGTACTCGCCGGGGGTTCCCGTGCTTCTCGTCTTCCCGAAGGTGACCTCGGCACCGGCGATGTTCTGCAGCTCGATCGCCACGTGCTCGAGAATGTGGCCCATCCAGGTGCCCTCGTCCTCCCGCAGCCGGCGCACGAAGCCTCCCGGCTCGCCGTAGGAGCAGCCGTGCTCCTCGAGACCGGGGAGCGCTTCGAGCAGGGCGCCGATGAAGGGCTCCCCGAGCCTGGCGGAAGGCCACTCCTCGAGGGCGCCCAGGGCGACGGTCAAGCGGATGACGGGGAAGTGGGCGTAGAGGCTGGGACCGACGTAGACCGATCTCGAGAGGAACTCCATCATGCGCTCCTCTCCGCCTCCAGGCGGCGCGGCTCCCGCGCCTCCCGAGTCGCGATGTTGAAGGTCGAGCCCCCGATCAGGATGTGGAGTCTGGCGCCGATCACGCAGACCGGATCGTGCCGCGTCGCCGAGTCCATCGAGGTGTACTCGATATCCGATGGGTCGACGACGGTGATGGCGCCACTACCGACGACCTCCAGGATCTCGTCGGCGCCGATGAAGGCTGCCGTATCCTCGTCGAGGCCGATACCGATCGGCTCGGGATTGTAGGCGAGGGCGGTCAGCAGACGACCGAGGCGATCGCGTTGCCGGAAGTGCTGGTCGATGATCGCCCGCCGGGTCAGTCCCAGGCCGGGAGCGAGGGTCACCATGTCGCTTCGCGGTGACGAGCCCTCGTCGCCGAAGGCGATCATGTGCTCGCAGAGGAACGCCGCTCCCGCCGAGGTGCCGGCGACATGGATGCCCTCACGATTGCGCTCGCCGATCAGGTCCGCGACCGGCGTGCCACCGAGTGTCGTCGACAGTCGGAGCTGGTTGCCCCCGGTCAGGTAGATTCCGTCGGCCCGACGCAGCGTCTCGAGCCAGGACTCTCGGCGGCAGTCGCCGCGGCTCTCGAACGGGACGCTGCGCGCGCGTCGGGCGCCCAGCGATCGGAAGGCCTTCTCGTAGCGTCTGCCGGTGTCGGGCAGGCGTGAAGCGGTGGGGATGATGGCGATGCTCGCCGTCGAGCCGCCACACAGGTCGACGAAGCGCTGCAGGATGGCGGGGTCGCGGGTATGGTCCTCCGCGCCACCGATAGGGATGATGAATCCTCGACTCACGGGCTCTGTCTCGGTCGGACGGAGGTCCCGTCCTTGGCTGTTGGTCGTCGGGAAGGCCGAGCTCCGAATCATACGTTATCGGCCCCGCCGAACCGAGCACCCGACGACGCGCTGCTACGATACGCCCGCATCGAAAATGGGGGCCGGATGAGCGACGAAGGGCTGTACTTCAGGCAGTTGCTGGCTGGTGAGGAGGTCGCGGCGGCGGACGAGATCGCCGGCCAGATGCGCAACTTCATGTATCTGATCGGCGACCCGGTCAGTCGCGAGGCGGTCATCGTGGACCCTGCATGGGATGTCGAGGGCCTGCTCGACCGGGCCTCGGCCGACGGCTACCGGGTGAAGGGCGCCCTGGTGACCCACTACCATCCGGATCATGTCGGGGGGGATCTGTTCGGTCTCGAGATCGACGGGCTCGCCAGACTGCTCGAGCTCCAGGCGGTTCCGATCTGGGTCAATCGCGCCGAGGCGGAGGGACTCAAGGTCGTGACCGGTGTGTCGGAGAGCGACCTGCGCAAGGTCGACGGCGGCGACACGCTGGGCCTCGGTGAGCGGGAGATCCGCTTCCTGCACACCCCCGGTCATACGCCGGGTAGCCAGTGCTTCCTGATCGACAACCGACTGGTCGCGGGCGACACCCTCTTCGTGCAGGGATGCGGCCGGGTCGATCTTCCCGGAGGCGACCCCGACGCGATGTACGAGTCGCTGACCCAGCGGCTCGGCAAGCTACCGGCCGATACGGTGCTCTTCCCGGGACACGACTACGGGCCCAGCCGCACGTCGACGATCGGCGACGAGCTGGCGCAGAACTACTACATGCGGATCCAGTCGCTCGACGACTGGCGCCGACTGATGGGCTACAGCGGCTGAAGGCCCGCGTCAGTCGGCGGAGCCCCAGGTGCCGCGCAGGGCGGCCCTGGCCTCCTCGTCCTTCATCGAGAAGTCGCGATCGTGGCCGACCGGCCCCGGAATCCACTTCCACCAGAACATTCCGTTGATCAGCGGTTCGCGCTCCATCCTCTCGATGGCGAGCTCGATGAGCCGGCGGCGCAGCTCGCGCGCGGCGGGCGAGTCGTCGACCCTGTACTCCCAGGGCTCGGCAGCGGCGTTGGGGGCCCGGTTGTAGCCGATCTCGGCGAAGAAGACCGGCATGTCGCCGTGGGCCGCGGAGACGTCGGAGAGTCGCCGGAGCGCACGGGTCCAGCCCTCTTCGAGCTCGTCGCGGCTCGGCGAGGTGCTGTGGCTCAGCGGGAAGTACGCGTGGACACCGATGAGATCCAGATCGTCCCAGAAGGGAACGCGGTCGAGTCGGTCCCAGTTGGCCGCGTAGGTCAGTCTGCCCGAATAGACATCGCGAACCTCCGCGATCAGCTCGGGCCACTCGGGTCGGTGGGTGGTGAGCTCGAGCTCGACGCCGACAGCGAAGATCTCGGCGCCCACCCTCTCGGCGAAGCGCGCCTGATCGAGGATGAACTGGCGATAGCCGGAGAAGAACAGGTTCCAGCTCTCCTCGTTCTCGAAGTCGATCGCGCCGCGCCAGGCGAAGCTGCCCCAGTAGCCGAGGTGAGGCTTCCAGAACAGACCGAGATCGGCGCCGCGAACCATGTCGTTGGCGCGCGCCAGGTATCCGGAGCGCTCGATCGAGCGCCAGCGCACCTCGCCGCTGCGGCCTATCCAGGCGTAGGGGTGGATGGCGATCCAGTCGACGCCCAGCGTCTCGAGCTCGGCCAGCGCGTCGGCCATCGCGGGCGAGCCCCAGATCTCTCCGGCGCGCGGGCAGGAGACGACCATGCCACGCATGAAGGCAAACGGGACCGCGGTGTCGCCGGCCGACAATGGGCGCAGGAGTGCCACGGCGGCGAGTAGAGAGGCGGCTCGGAGACGACTCATCTCGAACCACGATTCTAGTCGTCGAGCGTGACCGGAGGCGTAGTAACATGGCCGGCCGCCGGCTGACGCGGCGCCATGGTCCACCTGGATGGGAGAGTGGTCGATGAGTGACGGAGTGGAGACGAAGATTCTCGAGACGGCGCGCAAGAGCGGCTGGGCCGCAGCGCGTCTGTGCCGCGCGGTTCAGGAGTCGATCGGCGGTGTCGAGGCGCTCTACAAGGAGGCCCGCGAGCCGGTCACGGTCGCCGACTACGGGTCTCAGGCGTTGATCCTCGAGGCCGTGTCACGGGCCTTCCCGGAGCATGCGGTCATCGCCGAGGAGGGTGCCGAGCACCTGCGCCGCGACAGCGAGCCGGCGATGCAGGAGCTGATCACCCGACTGGTCGGGGACGTGATCGGCCGCGACGTGGCCTTCGACGACGTCTGTGGTTGGATCGACCACACCGGAGGCACGGAGTCGGAGTACACCTGGGTCATCGACCCGATCGACGGAACCAAGGGCTTTCTGCGCGGCGACCAGTACGCCGTGGCGATCGGGATCCTCCGGCACGGAGTGCCCTGGGGTGGCGTGCTCGCCTGTCCCAACCTGCCCCTCGACGCCGATTCGCCGCACGGGCCACGCGGGTCGCTGTTCGTGGCGGCACGCGGGCACGGCGTGACCCGGGCGGAGCTCGACTCCGACGTGGAAACAACGGTGCGGGTGAGCGAGGTGGAGGCCCCGGAAGGAGTCCGGATCCTCGGCAGCGTCGAATCGGCGCACGGCGATCCGGTCGTCGTCACCTCGCTCATCGAGGCGCTGGGTCTGGGCGGAGGCGTCGTGCGCCTCGATTCGCAGGCCAAGTACGCCACGGTCGGAGCGGGGGTGGCGGAGATCTATCTGCGCCCTCAGTCGCGGCCCGACTATCGCGAGAAGATCTGGGACCACGCGGCGGGTGTGGTTGTGGTGGAGGAGGCCGGCGGGACCGTCTCCGACCTCTACGGGCGGCCGCTCGATTTCTCCCTCGGTCGGAGCCTCGAGAACAACCGGGGAGTCGTCGCGACCAACGGGCGCATTCACGACGACGTCCTCGGAGCGCTCGCCGGAATCATCGGCTCGGAGCCTTCATAGCCTGCCGACGTGAGACGAGAGCACGGGGTAGGTGAGTGACCTCGACTCCGCGCCAGCGGGGCGGAGCCGTCCTGGGGCTCGGGATCTGCGCGGCTCTCGCCGCCCTGGCGGTGTCGGCGAGCGGACCACCGGTACCCCTGGGGGAGGCGGCGCCGGCCGACCAGGCGTCCGCGGCCCGGGCCCAGCGTCATGTCGAGGCCCTGGCGGCCGAGCCTCGTCCACCCGGTTCGGCGGCGCATGCACTCGCCCTCGACTACGTCGTCGGCGAGCTCGAGGCGCTGGGACTCGATCCCCGGATCCAGGAGGGTTGGATGGTCCGCTCCGGTGGCTCCCGGGCGATCGGCAGTCGGCTGCGCAATGTCGTCGGACGGCTCGCGGGTGAGGTCGAGGGGCCGGCCCTTCTCCTGCTGACCCACTACGACTCCGTGCCGACCGGACCCGGCGCCGGGGACGACGCGAGCGGCGTCGCGGCGGTGCTCGAGGCGGTGCGGGCGGTGCGCCAGGGGTCGCCGCTGCGCAACGACCTGATCGTCCTGGTGACCGACGGTGAGGAATCGGGACTGCTGGGCGCGAGCCTCTTCGTCGAAGAGCATCCGTGGGCGGGCGATGTCGGGCTGGTGCTCAATTTCGAAGCGCGGGGCAACCGGGGGCCGGTGACGTTGTTCGAGACCAGCGACGGCAATGGCGCGCTGGTCCGTGGCGTCGCGCGAGCGACGCCGCAGCCGATGGGTAGCTCGATGAGCTACGAGGTCTACCGGCGAATGCCGAACGATACCGATCTCACCGTCTTCCTCGAGGCCGGTATTTCCGGTCTGAACTTCGCCATGATTGGGAACCACCCCGCCTACCACACCGAGCTGGATACACCGGAGGCGCTCGACGCCGGCAGCCTGCAGCATCACGCGGACTATGCGCTGGCGCTCACCCGGCACTTCGGCAACGTCGATCTGGGGGACCTCGAGGCGGGGAACGCCGTCTATTTCAATCCGTTCGGATCCTGGATGCTGGTCTACCCGGCGGGGGTGGGGAAGGGACTGGCGTTCGCGCTTCTGGTGGCCGTCTTCGCGGTCCTCGGGTGGGGGGCGTCGACGCGCCGATTGAGCGCCCGCGGTGTCCGGGGTGGGCTCTGGGCGTGGCTTCTGGTGGTCGTCGTGTCGCCTGTGGCGGCCAGTGCCATGTGGAGTCTGTTCAGCCAGTTGTTTCCTGACGCGCTGGCCTCTCCCTACGGCGAGCCCTGGTCCGTCGTCCCGGTACGGCTGGCGTTGGTTCTGGTCTGCCTGGCCGTCGTGGCGCTGGTCGGCGAGATCGTCGAGCGCCCGGCGCCGACCGAATTGCTGGCTGGTGTGCTCGTCCCCTGGGTGGTCCTCGCCTGGGCGGTCTCGATGTTCGTGCCCGGTGCCGGGTACCTGCTGGTCTGGCCGGCGCTCTTCGGACTCGGGGGCCTGCTGCTGTCGATGCTGGTCGACCGACCGGCCGTCGTCGAGGTCGCGACCGTCGTCGGTGCCGCGGTCGCGGCGCTGCTCTACGCTCCGACTATCGTGCTGGTGTCGCAAGCACTGGGCGTCGTCACGTCGGCGGTGCTTGCCGCGGCAATCGCCTTCCCCTTGACGCTGGCGCTGCCGGCCGTGCGGACCGCGGGCGCCGGACGGTTGTCGGTACCCGTGCTGCTGGCCGTTCTGGGAGTCGGTCTGCTCGGCTGGGTGGGGTGGACCGCCGCACCCGGCGATACGAGCCCGGCGCCGACGTCGCTCGTCTACCTGCTCGACGCGGAGGACTCCGAGGCCTGGTGGCTGAGCTACGAAGCTCGGCCCGACGCCTGGACCGGGCAGGTGTTCGGCGCCGAGACGGTTCCGACGGCCCCGCCAGCCGCCTATCCCGGTCGTCCGGGCGACGAGCTCCTCCGGGCACCCGCGCCGCCGGCGGGGCTCGATCGGCCCACGGCCGAGTTGGTGTCGGACGAATTCGACGAGAGGACGCGCCTGCTGTCCCTGCGGGTCCGCTCTCCCCGTGGGGCGCCTTTCATGTTGCTGGTTCCCGATCCGTCGATGGCGACCATCCGCGCGGTCGGCGTCGAGGGCCGCATGGTGGAGGTCGACGAGAGCGAGGGGCCGGTGCAGTTGACCCTGCAGGGGCTCTCCGAGGACGGGACGCTGGTGTCGTTCGAGCTTCTCGATAGGCAACCGATGGCACTCGACCTACTCGACTGGAGCTGGGGACTGCCGGCGCTCGAGGGCGTCGAGCTCTCGCCGCGGCCGCCGAGCCTGCTGCGGCGTCCCCGCTGGTTGACCGACGCGGTCCTGGTCAGAGCCACGCGCTGGTTCTGAGGCGGGGCCGGTTCGTCTCGGGCCCCGCCCGCGGGCGGCGGTCAGCCGGAGAGAGCGCCGACCTCGCCGTGGCGGAAGCAGTCGACCGTGTGGTCGTTGACGACCCCGACGGCTTGCATGAACGCGTAGACGATCGTCGGTCCGACGAAGCGGAAGCCCCTCTTCTTGAGCTCTCGGCTGAGTGCGGCGGAGGTCTCCGTGGAGGCGGGGATGTCCGCCAGGCTCTCGAACCGATTGATGCGGGGCGCGCCACCGACGAAGTCCCACAGGAAGGCATCGAACGAGCCATGCTCCGACTGGACGTCGAGGAAGGCCCGGGCATTGCCGATGGCCGCGTCGACCTTGGCCCGGTTGCGGATGATCCCGGGATCGGCCAGCAGACGTTGCTTGTCGTGGTCGGTGAAGTCGGCGACCCGCTGCGGATCGAAACCGGCGAAGGCTCGTCGATAGCCCTCGCGCCGGCCCAGGACGGTCGCCCAGGAGAGACCGGCCTGAGCCCCTTCGAGCAGGATCATCTCGAAGAGCCTACGGTCGTCGTGGACCGGGACGCCCCACTCCTCGTCGTGATAGGCGAGCATCAGGTCGTTGTCGCCGGCCGTCCACTCGCAGCGGCTGGGCTCGCTCGAGCTCACTCGATGGCGGGAAGCTCGGTCGGTTGGCCGAAGAGCGGCCGCGGATCGATCCTCCAACCGTGCCAGCGAAGACCGAAGTGGAGGTGGGGCCCGGTGGCCCGGCCGGTGGCCCCGACCCTGCCGAGGGTGGCGCCCCGGCGCACCTCGTCCCCGGCAGCGACGCCGATCTCGGAGAGGTGGAAATACATGCTCACCAGCCCCTGCCCGTGGTCGACGAAGACGCTGTTGCCGGCGAAGAAGTGCTCTTCGGCGAGCACGACCCTGCCGTCGGCGACGGCGAGAACCGGCGTGCCGGTGTCGGCGGCGTAGTCGACACCGGTGTGCGGATTTCGAGGCTCGCCGTTGATGATCCGGCGGGCGCCGAAGCGACCGCCGTCCGGCAGCTCGGCCAGGGGCGGGGAGAGCGGCAGCTCGAGAGTCACCTGCCGCTCACTGGCCCACAAGGCCCCGACCCGCTTGCTCTCGCGACCCGCGCGCTCGAGGTTTTGCGGCGAGAGGTTGACGTGGGTATCGTCCTCGAGCTCGATCCTCTGGACGTCGTAGGGATAGTCGGCCACCTCGACGCGCCGCGTCTCGTGGCCGGCGTCGACCCAACGCTCGAGCTCGAGCGTGCCGGTCGCCAGGAGATCGACCGGGTAGAGGCAGGCCCCGTCCGCCGGAGTCCACCGCTTCCCTTCGAGGCCGCACTGCCGAATCGACTCGCCCTCCCAGCGGACCACGCCTCCGGGCCGTACCGTCTCCGGCGCTTCGGCCGGCGTAGCCGCGAAAAGAGACGGAGAGAGTAGAAATACGACGATGTGGAACGTTGTTTGCAATTCTGGAGTGCCGTCTCTCGGCATCGTCACGGCGTCGAGCCGTAGCGCCGGAAGGGCATGCTAGCAGAGGAACGGGAATAGAATTGAATTGCCGGCGCGAGAACCGGGCCCGGCCGTCTTTCGTAGGAAGAGCTGGATCGCCGGCGGTTCTCGCCTCGCATCCGGGACTGGAAAATGTTCAAGAGTGAGCGGCTCAAGTCGGCGCTGGATACGACCGGACGCCAGCGGCTGAAGGGGCTCGGTGGCGGCCTGCCAGCCTTCCTCCTCGAGGAGGAGGACACGGGACAGAGCCGAGCCTTCAAGATCGCGCTGACGGTCGCCCTGGTCTTCCATCTCGGGCTCTTCGCCCTGGTCTTCCCGGAGATGGACGAGCAGCCCTACAAGGTGGGGCAGCAGAAGGTCCACTACGTGGTCAAGCAGGTGCGGTTCAGTCCCCCGTCGCCACAGCAGAAACAGCTCCAGCAGAAGACCCGGGAGAAGAAGCGGGTCATACCGGTTCCCGACATGACGCCGGACGAGCCGGAGCCGATCGTACAGGCGGAGATGGACGTCCCGGTCTCCGACAGCGAGCTCATCGACGTGGGCGGGATCGTCGGCATCCCGGACGGTCCTCCCGACCCTCGCGGCGGCGCGATGGCTCTGAGCGGCAACATCGATCCCCCGGTGAAGGTCTTCAGCCCTCGCCCTCTCTACACCGAGGAGGCGCGTCGGGCGGGGATCCAGGGGATCGTCATCCTCGAGGCCGTGGTCGATGCCGAGGGAAGCGTGCGCAACGTGAAGATCCTCAAGGGTCTGCCGATGGGGCTCGACCAGTCGGCGGTCGACACCGTCATGACCTGGAAGTACCAACCGGCGAAGATGGAGGGGCGCCCGGTGCCGGTCTACTTCACCTTCACGATCAGCTTCTCGCTGACCTAGCAGTCCAGCGGGATCCGGTGCTCGTCGACACGCATACCCATCTGTGCGACCCGGTCTTCGACCCCGACCGGGAAGCGGTTCTCGAGCGCGCGCGTGCGGCCGGCGTCGGCGCGGTCGTCTCGGTCTCGGAGACCCTCGCCGAGGTCGAGCGCAATCTCGAGCTCGCGACCGAGCTCGACGGCAGGCTGCTGGTCGCGGCGGGGCTCTTCCCGACCGTTCTCGACGAGGAGCAGGGGCGCAGGATCGAGGAACGGATTCGCGCCGAGAGACAGCGGCTGGTGGCCGTCGGAGAGGTCGGTCTCGATCTCTGGAAGGTCCAGGAGCCCGAGGGACGCGAGGTCCAGCGGAGGATATTCACCCGCTTCATCGACCTCGCGATCGAGCTCGACCTGCCGCTCAACGTCCACTCGCGCTCGGCAGGGCGGCCGACGATCGATCTCCTGCTCGAGCGCGGCGCCCGCCGGGTCCAGCTCCATGCCTTCGATGGCCGCGCCGCGAAGGCTCTCCCGGCGGTCGAGGCCGGCTACTTCTTCTCCGTGCCTCCCTCGATCGTCCGCTCGCCGCAGAAGCAGAAGCTGGTCCGTCGGTTGCCGCTCGAGTCGCTTCTGGTGGAGACCGACAGCCCGGTCCTGGGGCCCGATCCCGCGGAGCGGAACGAGCCGGCCAACGTCAGGGTCTCGATCGACGAGATCGCGCGGCTCAAGGAGGTCGCGCCCGAGGCCGTCGAGGAGGCGGTCATCGCGAACACCCGGCGTCTCTACGGGGACGATCTGCTAGCCTGAGCGGCGCTCGCCGGACGCATTCGACCCGCGACCCACCGCAATGCTCCTACGCACCGGAACCTCCGGCTACTCCTACAAGGCCTGGAAGGGGAGCTTCTACCCCGAGGATCTGAAGAACGACCGGATGCTCGCCTACTACTCGAGCCGACTCGGGGCCGTCGAGATCAACAACACCTTCTACCGCATGCCCTCCGAGAGCATGCTGGCGAGCTGGGCCGAGCAGACACCGGAGAGCTTCCGCTTCGTGCTCAAGGCGTCGCGGCGCATCACTCACTTCAAGCGCCTGAAGGACTGCGAGAGCGAGCTCGAGTACTTTTTCGAGACCGCGCTCACCCTCGGCGGGCGCTTCGGCGGAGTGCTCTTCCAGCTACCGCCGAACTTCAAGAAGGACAGCGATCGGCTGGCGGCCTTTCTCGGTGTCCTACCGCCGAAGTGCCGCGCCGCCTTCGAGTTCAGACACCAGAGCTGGCTCGACGAGGAGACCTTCGCCCTGTTGCGGGACCACGACGGGGCGGCGCTGTGCATCGCCGAGACCGAGCCGGACCAGTGGGCGGAGATCCCCGAGGTCTCCGACTGGGGGTATCTGAGGCTGCGTCGGGACGACTACACGGAGGACGACGTCGTCGCCTGGGCCCAGCGCCTCCGCGGCTCCACCTGGGGCGAGTCCTATGCGTTTTTCAAGCACGAGGACGCTGGTGCCGGCCCGCGCTTCGCCGCTCGGCTGGCCTCGCTCGCCTAGGTGCGCCGGGTTCTTCCGATCGCGGGTCTCCTCCTGGTCACGGCGGCCTGTCAGGGCCCGCCGGAGGAAGCCCCCCGCACCATCGTCCTGGTGAGCATCGACACCCTGCGGGCCGATCATGTCGGCGCCTACGGGTATCCACTCGAGACGACGCCGTTTCTCGACTCCCTGGCCGAGCGGAGCGTCCTGTTCGAGAAGGCCATCTCCTCGTCGTCGCATACGGCGCCCTCGCATGCTTCGATGCTCACATCGCTCTATCCGGAGGCTCACGGCGTCCTGCGCAACGGTGCGGCCCTCGACGGCGGTCGGGTCGAGACCCTGGCCGAGGTCCTGTCGGAAGCGGGCTACGAGACGGCGATGTTCTCCAGTGTCACCTTCCTTTCCGAGCTGGCCGCCGGTTTCGACGAGGTCGACGCGACGTACGCGCCCGACGAACCGGGTTACAGACTGGCGACCAACACGATTTCGGCCGCGGCCGCATGGGTCGACGGGCGTCCCGCCGGGAGCGCCCTGTTCATGCTCGTGCATCTCTACGATGTCCACGAGCACGGTGAGACCGCCACGCCGCCGGCGGAGGATCTCGCTCGAATGGACCGCGAAATGAGGGCGCATCCCGGGGTGCTCGAAAGGCACCTCGGGCGGGTTCGCCGGCAGGGCGGGCGGTTCCGGCCCTGGAAGCTACGCTCCCATCTACGGCGATACGACGCCCAGCTCGCTCACGTCGACCGGGAGCTGCGGCGGCTCTACGAGGCGGTGGAGGCGAAGCGGCCGGGACAGGACTCGCTCTGGATCGTGACCTCCGATCACGGTGAGGGTCTGGGAAACCACGATCTGCTCGGTCATGGGGCTCATCTGTACAACGAGCAGTTGAGGGTGCCGCTGATAGTGCATCGCTCCGCGAGCGAGCGGGGCCT
Organism: Candidatus Multivoradales bacterium; assembly: GCA_965223875.1. Lineage (GTDB taxonomy): Bacteria > Acidobacteriota > Thermoanaerobaculia > Multivoradales > JAHEKO01 > CBDCXS01. The sequence goes on from OZ245024.1 coordinate 4,584,409, forward strand.
GCGGATCGAGCGCATGGTGCGCCTGGTGGACCTCATGCCGACGGTCCTGGAACTGGTCGGCGTCGAGGAGGCGTCGGCCGAGCGCCGAATCGAGGGCGTCTCCCTCGTTCCCCTGCTCTCGGCGCCCGACGCTCCGGTCCCGATCGATCTCGTCTACGCTCAGCGCCGCCCGATCGACGACGAGCGGCGAGAGAACGAATGGCGAGACGGATTGGTCCTGTCGGTACAGAGCGACCGCGACAAGTACATCCTCTACGAGCACGGGACGAGTGAGCTCTTCGACCTCGGGTCCGACCCGCATGAGATCGAGAATCTCGTCGAGATCCGCCCCGAACGTGCCGAGGTGCTGCGTCGGTGGCTGCTCGACCGATACTCCCGGATGCACGCCGAGCGACCTCCCGACGCCGGCAAGGTGCTGCCGAAGTACCGTCGCGACCTGGAGACCCTGGGCTACGTGAACTGACGGGGCGGGCTGGGCTCGCCGCTCCTCGACGGGGCCGGCGTCATGCCGCTAGTCGGTCGCGAAGCGCTCGACCAGGGCCTGATAGCGGGGATGCTGGCGCAGCGACCGCAGATCGGGATCGTTCTCGGCCCAGGCCATCCAGGATGGGCTGGCCGAGCGCATGCCGCGCTCGAGGCAGTCGATGGCCCGCTCGGTCTCGCCGAGCTCGGCGTAGCCGCAGGCGACGTTGTAGAGCACGCCGGGGTCGTCGGGGTCGATGGCCAGCGCTCGCTCGAGCCAGAGGGCCGCCTTGATCGGCTCGCCGGTGTCGACCAGCGCCGCGGCGCCGAGGTAGAGCGCGCGGGGGTCGTCGGGGTGCAGCTCCAGATGCCGCCTGATGATCTCGAGCGCCCGGGCGTAGAGTCCGTGCGCCTCCTCGGCCCTTCCGAGAGCCTTCTGAGCCTGCCCCATCAGCAGGGGGGCCTGGTACTCCTCGGGGTTGACCTCGCAGGCCTTGGCGAACTGCTCGACGGCCTCCTCGAGGCGACCCTGGGTGTAGTAGGTCCGGGCGCGGAAGAAGTAGGCCTCGTAGAGACTCGGGTTGAGCTCGATCGCCAGCTCGAACTCACGATCGGCCTCGTCGTAGTCGCGGCGCAGAGATACGGCCAGAGCCCTGGCGACGTGGGCCTCGGCGAGATCGGGATCGAGCTCGACCGCCTTGAGGCTGGAGACGTCGGCCTCTTCCATGTTCGCCTCGCTGCCATCGAAGAAGAGGTAGATGTACGAGCTGCAGTCGGCGACGCCGGCGTAGGCACGGGCGAAGCGCGCGTCGAGGACGATGGCGCGGGCGAACATCTGGCGCGCCATCTCGAAGCCCTGGCGGCGGAACTGGTGGAAATACTGCCGACCCTTGAGGTAGTAGTCGTACGCCCGGACGTCGGGATTCTCTTCCTTGCGCGGGCGACTCGGCGACTTCTGCTCGACCAGCATGACCTCGAGCGCCTTGGCGATGTTCTGCGCGATCTCGTCCTGGATCGCGAAGACGTCCTCCATCTTGCGGTCGTAGCGCTCGGCCCAGATGGCGTGTCCGGTGCGGGTCTCGACCAGGCGGCCGGTGATGCGTAGCTGACTGCCGGCTCGGCGCAAGCTCCCTTCGAGCACGTGCGAAGCTCCCAGCTGCTGCCCGACCTCGGTCGAGGTCTGGTGCTTGTCGCGGTAGGCGTAGACCGCCGAGCGGGAGAAGACCTTCACTCCCTCGAGCTTGGACAGCTCGGTGATGATGTCCTCGGTGATTCCGTCTCGGAAGTACTCGTCCTCTTCGTCCCGGCTCAGATTCTCGAAGTAGAGGACGGCCAGCGCCTTCTCCTGCCGTGCGGTTCCGGACGTCGTCTGGGCGGCTCGATCGATAGCCTTCTTCACGTCGCGCATGGATCCTGGTCGCTGCGTCGGAGCCTTGGCGATACAGCTCTCGATGAGCTCCTCCCATTCATGTGAGATATCGGGGACGAGCGAGCGGATCGGGGTGGGCGGGCTGTGCAGAATCGCATGGAGCGTGTCGACGGCGGTGTCGCCGTAGAAGGGGAGGCGACCGGCGAACGCTTCGTACAGCATCACGCCGAAGGAGAAGATGTCGGTTCGAGAGTCGGCGTGGGCGCCGCGCAACTGCTCGGGCGACATGTACGGCACCGTGCCGCCCGTCGTCCACTGGGTGGCGGTGCGCGACATGTAGGCGTCCTCGTCCTCGTCCGGGTCGCGCTCCCGATGCGTCAGGACGGCGAGTCCGAAGTCGAGGATCTTGGCGCGACCGCGCTCGTCCACCATCACGTTGCCGGGCTTGATGTCGCGGTGGAGAACGCCCTCGTCGTGTGCCTCGCCGAGCCCGTCGGCGACCTGGCGGGCGATCGCGGCGATCTCCGACGTGGTGACCGATCTGGCCTCGAGCAGCTCTTTGAAGCTCCTGCCCTCGACCAGCTCCATGGCGATGAAGGGGGTCCCGTCGACCAGATCGACCTCGAAGACGGTGGCGATGTTGGGGTGGCTCAGGCGAGAGGCCGTGCGTGCCTCCCGGAACAGGATCTCGCGTCCCTTGGGATCGGCCGCGAGCTGGCTGGCGAGGACCTTGAGCGCCACTTTGCGATGGAGATTCGTGTCCTCAGCGAGAAACACCTGGCCCATCCCGCCCGCACCGAGGCGGCGATCGATCCTGAAGTGAGAGAGGGTTTCGCCGATCAAGGTCGCTTCCCTGACTGATCTCGAGAGATGGCGGCGATCATACCCTACGGCCCGAGCGAATAAAGCGACGTCAGCGACGTATGGAGGGATATGATGCCCGCGATCGTGAGCTCGGAGACGCTGGTCCCGGATCGCGTCCTGCTCTGCCAGGCCCAGGAGGGAGAGCACGCGGCGCGCGAGGAGCTGGCCAGACGCCTGCGTCGGCCTGCTTACCTGCTGGCCCTTCAGCTCACCGGGCGTCCGGAGCTGGCTCGCGACGTCGCCCAGGACTCGATGCTGCGCTTCTTCCAGCACATCGACCGGGTCGACGCCGAGCGGCCGCTCAATCCCTGGCTCTACCAGATCGTGCGCAACCGGGTGCGTGATCTGCGGCGTCGCGAGCGGCTACGCCGCCACGAGTCGCTGGAGTCGATGCGCGAGGACGGTCGTCCCGAGGAGCCCGATCGTCGGCCCGGGCCGATCGAGGACGCCGAGCGCAGGCAGCTGCAGCACAGCGTCTGGACGGCGCTGGGCAGGCTGTCCGAGATGCACAAGGAGATTCTCGTTCTGCGGGACTACCAGGACCTTTCCTACCGCGAGATCGCTGAGGTTCTGCACATCCCGCAGGGCACGGTGATGTCCCGTCTGCACGCGGCGCGCAAGCGTCTGCGCGAGGTGGTTTCCGACGACGGGATGTTCGATCGACAGTAGATGCAGGAGCTGTACGACGATGTCTGAAGCACACGACCACAGGTTCGACGAGGCCCTGCTCTCGGGCTATCTCGATGGAGAGCTGCACCAGGGAGAGGAACAACGGGTGAGGCTCCACATCCAGGAGTGCGCCCGCTGCAGGGAGCTGGTAACCGAGCTGACCCGGATACGGGAGGCCGCGATGACGACGAAGTTTCCGATGCCCGATGACCGACAGTGGGACGAGACGCCGCGAGGCGGGTTGTCGGCCTTCCTGCGCAACTTCGGCTGGCTGCTGTTGCTGGCGTGGGTCGTCGGTCTCTCCGGCTTCATGATCTGGCATCTGGTCACCGACGGAGAGAACCTGGTGGAGAAGCTGCTGGTCTTCGGCATGTGGCTAGGGTTCGGGCTCGTGTTCCTCTCGGTCCTGTTGGATCGGCTCAAGTCGTACAGGACGGATCGCTATCGGAGGGTGGAGAAATGATCGTGACGACGAATGGGGATATCGCCGGTCGGCGGGTCTCGCGAACGTTGGGGCTGGTGCGCGGCAACACGATACGGGCGCGGCACGTCGGGCGGGACATCGCCGCGGCGTTCCGCAACATCGTCGGTGGAGAGGTGGCCGAATACACGAAGCTGATGGCCGAGGCGCGCGAGCAGGCGCTCGATCGGATGGTGTCGGAGGCCCGGGAGCTCGGCGCCGACGCGATCCTGGCCGTACGGTTCCAGACGTCGATGGTGATGACAGGCGCCGCCGAGCTACTGGCCTACGGTACGGCGGTGCAGCTCGAGGGAGAGTGAGGGTCCGGGCGCAGGTGTCGGGACGAACAAATCGCCGCTTCCCGCGTAGAGAAGACTGAGGAGATCAATCATCATGGCGACCTTCCTGCTCTGGATCCTGCTGTTCGTCATCAGTTGGCCGCTGGCACTGCTGGTTCTGGTGCTCTATCCGGTGGTCTGGCTGCTGTTGCTGCCCTTCCGCCTCCTCGGTATCACGGTGAGCGCGGTTTTCGAGCTCCTGAAAGCCCTGCTCATGCTTCCGGCGCGGCTCCTCGGCGGGCCGCAGGGCCTACGAGCCTGAGTCGGGGCGAGCCTGAGTCGGGGCGAGCCTGAGCCGGGGGCGAGCCCGAGCGGGGACGAGCCTGGGCGCTCGCCACCCGGCTCCCTCACCGGAGGCCCACTCAGCGGAGGTCCCCCTCACCGGAGACCGTAGAACAGGCCCAGCAACAGAACGATCACCCAGAGCAGCGGCGGCACCTCGCGGCCGCGCCCGGTCAGGAGCTTGATCAGCACCCAGGCTCCCATCCCGAAGGTGATGCCGTTGGCGATCGAGTAGGTCAGCGGCATCAGCGCCAGGGTCAGGAAGGCCGGAATGGCGTCACCGGCGCGACTCCAGTCGATGTCCCGCACGCCGCGCATCATCAGCGCACCCACCAGGATCAGGGCGGGGGCCGTGGCGATCGCGGGAACGCTGGCGAGCACCGGCACGACGAACAGCGCCAGCAGGAAACAGACCGCCACGACGACCGCGGTGAGGCCGCTGCGACCGCCCTCCTCGACTCCCGTCGCGGACTCGACGTAGCTCGTCACCGTGCTCGTACCGAGCAACGCTCCGACGCTGGTCCCGACGGCGTCAGCGGCGAAGGCCCGATCGGCTCGCGGCAGCCGGCCCTCGTCGTCGACGAAGCCGGCCAGGCGCCCGACGCCCAGCAGGGTGCCCGCCGTGTCGAAGATGTCGACGAACAGGAACGCCAGGACGACCGGTATCAGCGCTCCGCTCGCCAGGGCGCCGAAATCGAGCGCCATCAGGGTCTCGGTGGGCAGGCGAGGAACCGACACGAACGTCCGGGGCGTCTCGGCAAGCCCGGTCACCCAGGCGATGACCGTCACCCCGAGGATCCCTACCAGGAGCCCTCCACGGACCCGCGCCGTCAGCAGGGCGGCGGTGACGATCAGCCCGCCCAGAGCCAGCAGCAGGGAGGGGTCGCCGAGGTCGCCCAGCGTCACCAGGGTCGCGGGGCTGTCGACGATGAGTCCCGAGCCCTGAAAGCCGATCATGGCCAGGAAGAGCCCGATGCCTCCCATCGTCGCCAGCTTGATCGGCGTCGGGATGGCTTCCACCAGAGCACGACGCGCGCCGGTGAGTGCCAGGACGAGGAAGAGGACTCCTTCGACGAAGACCGCGGCGAGGGCCACCTGCCAGGTGACACCCATTCCGGCGACCACGCCGAAGGCGAAGTAGGCGTTGAGACCCATTCCGGGGGCCAGCGCGAAGGGGTAGTTCGCCCACAGTCCCATGACGATGCATGCCACCGCCGCCGCCACGGCGGTCGCGACCGCCACGTCCTCGGTCGGCATGCCCGCCTGGCCGAGGATCTGCGGGTTGACGAACAGGATGTACGACATGGTGAGAAAGGTCACCAGGCCGGCCCGGATCTCGGTCGCGGGACGCGTACCGAGCTCGCGAAGGTGAAACAGGCGTTCGAGCATCGTTGGCCCCGGCAGTCTAATCCAACATCGTCGCCGGACGCCGGCGCGGGATAGGATGCGTCGCGATGAGCGGGGACGCGAAGCGCTCCGATCCCAAGCGTTCTGACCGGGCCTGGCCGATCGCCTTCGTGGTGGTCGTCCTCGCGATGCTCGGCACGGGCCTCTACATCTTCGAAGCCGTTCGGCGGATTCCGGGAGAGGCGGTCGAAGGAGGACGCGCCGTGCTGGGGGAGCTCAGATCGCTGGCCGAGAGCTTCCGGCAGGGCGACGTCGAGACCGAGTTCATCTCCTACGCGGCGCGGACCACCGGAACGAGCTACCTACAGTTCGCCACCCTGGAGCGGGTCGAGACGTTTCGTCGCCGTGACACCTCGTCGCTGCTCTGGGGCCAGCTCGATCTCCCCGCGGTCGTCGTCGAGGCGACGGCGCCGGTGACCTACACCTACTATGTCGATCTCTCCGCGGACTGGCGTTTTGTCGTCGCCGACGGTGCCGTGCGGGTGATCGCGCCCGAGGTCCGGTTCAACAAGCCGGCGATCGATACCGACAGAATCCACCTCGAGCCGCGAACGACCAGCATGCTCCGTGACGAGGACGCCGCCCTCGAGTCGCTGCGCCAGGGGCTCGGCGAGCTGGTCGACGCCCGCGCCCGGAGCCATGTGTCGCAGGTCCGCGAGACGGGGCGGCGGCAGATCGCCGAGTTCGTCTCCGTCTGGCTCGTCGGCGCGTTCGACGACGGCGCCGACTACGAGGTGGAGGTGGTGTTCGCCGACGAGAGCCCCGGTCTTCGCGTGCCCGGGGATCCCGAGGCGTCGAAGGGCTGAGGCCCTCGGCCGGAGTCCTCTGGCTAGCGTTCGGGCGACTGAAGCGCGGCGGCCAGCTGCTGCAGGTCCGGGCTCGAAGGGTACTCCTCGAGGCCCTGCCGGAGCAGGGTGACGGCCTCGTCGGGGAATCCGAGCTGGAGGAGTGTGCGCACGCCGGTGACGTAGCGAGCCGGGCCGGGGACGTTGGCGAGCAGCTGGTCGATCGCCTCACCCGCCTGCTCGGGGTGGTCGAGCCTCCCGTGCAATGTCGCGAGATAGCCGTACGGACGGGGGCGAGCGGGATGGAGCTCGATCTCGCGCTCGACCCATTCGACCGCGTCCTCGGGACGTCCGAGCTGCACCAGCGCGTCGCCGACCATCAGATTGAGGCCCGCCGGAGCCCGCCCCACGCGCACCTCGATCTCCTCCGCGAAGCGCAGCGCCTCGCCGGGGCGGCCGGCGCGGAGGTAGACGCTCAGTGTCTGCAAGGCCGGCGGAGTCCAGTCGGGGTCCGCGTCGAGCGCCGCCAGGGCATGGTCGCGCGCCGCGTCGAGGTCGCTCCGACCGAGAGCGACCCGAGCCAGCACGCCGGAGGACTCGGCAGGCGACCACTCGGCGGCGCGCCGGGCCAGTTCTTCGGCGCGGTCCAGATCGCCCGTCTTGAGGGCCAGGCGCGCGGCCGGGATCAACCGGAAGACCGCCTCGTCGGTGAGCTCGATCGCCATCAGGGCGGCCTCGAGGGCCTCCTCGTGTCGGCCCAGGGCCTCTTCGGCCTCCGCGAGCTGGCTCCAGGCGAAGGCCGCCATCGGATTCAGATCGACGGCGCGTCGGAACCCCTCGCTCGCTTTCGGGTAGTCCTGGCGCGAGATCGCGTCGTAGGCATCCGTGATCACCTCGAGCAGCTCGATCTGGGTGCTCGGGGCCGGAAGTCGCTCCGCTGTCGGAGGTGCGGCCCCGCCGAGATAGCCGAGCGACGCCAGGCGCCGGCGCGTCTCGGCATCCACCGGCGCCGGAGCCTCGAGCTCGGAGACGAGATCGGCGAGGCGGGCCCGGCGCTCGGCGACCACCTCGGGGTACTGATCCGCGATGTTCACCAGACCGGCGGGATCGGCGAGAAGATCGAAAAGTTCGGGCTGCGGACTGTCGATGTACTGAAGGCGTGAGCCGATCAGCGTGTGGAGCTCGCTGGCGCCGAAGTAGAGGCGGGGCAGATAGGACTCGGCATAGATCAGCGGCTCCCTCTCCCGCGCGGCCAGCAGGGAGGTCCCCGGCCGGCCGCTCGTACCGGTGGTCCCGGCCAGCTCGACCAGCGTCGGCGACACGTCGGCGATCTGCACCGCGTCGGCGATGCGCTCTCCCGCCCGCTCTCCCCCGGGAAGCTTCAGGATCAGCGGTACCTGGAGGCTCTCCCGATAGACGAAGATCCCGTGGTCCCGCTCGCCGTGCTCGCCGAGACCCTCGCCATGGTCGGATGTCAGGACGATGACGGCGCGGTCGTAGAGGCCGAGCGCCTCCAGCCCGTCGATCAGTGTTCCCACCGCCGCGTCCGCTGTCGCGATCTCGCCGTCGTAGGCCGACGGGTAGGTGTCGAACGGTGGGGGAGGAAGGTAGGGCTGATGGGGCTCGTAGAGGTGCACGAAGAGCAGCCAGAGATCCGAGTCGAGACCCTCCATCCAATCGAGTGCCGCGGCGATCGTCTCGCTCCCCGGGCGGACCTTGGGCGTTCTCGCCTCCGTCCAGCCGCCGTCGTCGTAGACGTCGAATCCCCGGCTCATCCCGGTGGGGCCGGCGAGGACCGAGCTCGAGACCATGGCCGCGGTGGCGTATCCGGCGGCGCGTAGCGTATCGGGCAGCCACTCGATGTCTTCCGGCACCCGGTAGCCGGGATTGTCCCGGATCCCGTGCCGGCTCGGCAGCAGCCCGGAGAAGAGAGACGCGTGCGAGGGCAGCGTCAGCGGGCTGTGGGAGAAGGCGCGCTCGAAGACCACTCCATCGGCGGCGAGCCGATCGATCGCCGGAGTGGCCACACCGTCGTAGCCGTAGGCCGGCAGCCGGTCCGACCGCAGGGTGTCGATCGAGATGACCACGATCGGCGCCGCGTCCTCTCGGGTCCGCTCGATGCGGCGGGTTTCCTCGCCGATGGGATCACCCCCGACAGCGCCCGGCTCCGCCTGTGGCTCGGGAGCGCAGGCCGTCGCGAAGAGCGCCACGACCAGAGGCCCGGCGCCGAACCAGCGGCCGACGTGGCAGTCGACCGGTCGTGGCGCCGGCATCAGAACAGCGTGTAGATGAACGGTGCCAGGGCCGATCCCTCGGTGAGGACCAGGAGGAATCCGACCAGGAGGAGCGCGAAGACGATCGGTCCGAGCCACCACTTCTTTCGAACGCGGAGGAACTCCCAGAACTGACTGAGGACCGATACCTTGCTCATGGCGCCATTATCCCATTGCCGTCAGCGGCTCTCAAGCGCGATCGCCCGTAGCGCCGGCAGCGGCGGCCCCGACGCCGCTAGTAGTACTTCTCCAATCGCGACCGGTCGTCGATGATGCGCTCCTTGGGCAACCAGTAGGTGGCGGCCTGCGGATCGAGCTCACGCTCCATCGGGTCGCGTCCGACCATGCGCATGATGAGGCCGATCGGTGTCACCGCGAGGACGAAGACGAGGGTCAGGATGATGCTGGTGACGATGGTGCCGAGGACGAGACCGAGGGCCATCCAGACGAAGAACAGCCAGCGTATCGCCGCCGGTAGAACGGTTCCGACGACGGCGATGACGGCCCCGGGAATCAGCAGGTAGTTCGCGATGTCCGAGCCCCGGTACCAGGCGAAGGCTCCGAGCGCCAGGAAGGCGCCTCCGAGGATGAGGCTGAACTTCCTCAGTTCCTTGTGGTCGGGATCGAGCTTCTTGAGCTCTTCGACTATCCACATGCCGTGCGTCTCTCCCGGGCGCGCTCAGTCGAGCGCGAACTCCTCGCGCCAGTCGCCCTTCTCCTTCCACTCGGCCTGCTCGGTCTTGGCCAGCAGAATGTTGCCGAGGATCAGGTAGTCCATGTTGGTGCGCATGAAGCAGGTGTAGGCCTCACGCGGGGTGCAGACGATCGGCTCGCCGCGCACGTTGAACGAGGTATTGATGATGACGGGGCATCCGGTCCGCTCCTTGAAGGCGCGGATCATGTCGTAGTAGAGCTCGTTGTGGTCCCGGTTGACGCTCTGGATCCGTGCCGAGTAGTCGACATGGGTGATCGCCGGGACCTTCGATCTCGTGACCTTGAGCTTGTCGAGCCCGACGGCGTTGCGGTCGCTCTCGGGGATCTCGAGGCGGTGCTCCTCGCGTACGGGAGCCACCAGCAGCATGTAGGGGCTTTCGCGATCGATCTCGAAGTATTCGCCGACGTCGTCCGCGAGAACGGTTGGGGCGAACGGGCGGAACGACTCGCGGAACTTGATCTTCACGTTCATCACCGTCTGCATGTCGCGCGATCTGGCGTCGCCGATGATCGAGCGGCTGCCGAGGGCGCGTGGTCCGTACTCCATGCGGCCCTGGAACCAGCCGATGACGTTCTCGGTGGCGACCAGCTCCGCCACTCTCTCGGGCACCTCGCTCCAGTCGAGCTCGGTCCACTCGGCCCCGTACTCCTCGAGGATGGCGCGGATCTCCTCGGTGGAGAAGGAGGGGCCGAGATACGAGCCGCCCTGGAGACCCTGCGGCCGTGGCTGGCGCGGCTTGTCGAGGTACTCGTGCCAGGCCATCAGGGCGCAGCCGAGAGCCCCGCCGGCGTCTCCGGCGGCGGGCTGGATCCAGATGTCCTCGAACGGGCCCTCGCGCAGCAGTCGTCCGTTGCCGACACAATTGAGTGCCACGCCGCCGGCGAGACAGAGCCTGCTCTGGCCGGTGACCTGGTGAACGTGACGCGCCATGCGCATCATCACCTCTTCGGTGACCACCTGGACCGAGCGAGCCAGATCCATCTCGCGCTGGGTCAGCTCGGTCTCGGGCTTGCGCGGTGGCCCACCGAACAGCTCGTGGAACCTCGGGCTCGTCATGCGCAGGCCGGCACCGTAGTCGAAGTACCGCATGTCGAGCTTGAAGGAGCCGTCCTCCTTCAGGTCCATCAGGTGCTCGAAGATCAGGTCGGCGTACTTGGGCTCTCCGTAGGGAGCCAGGCCCATCACCTTGTACTCGCCCGAGTTGACGCGGAACCCGGTGTAGTAGGTGAAGGCGGAGTAGAGCAGGCCGAGCGAGTGGGGGAAGTGGAGCTCGCCGAGGATCTCGAGCCGGTTGCCGTCGCCGGTGCCGAACGACGTCGTGGCCCACTCGCCGACCCCGTCGATGGTGAGAAACGCCGCGCTCTCGAAGGGCGAGGCGAAAAAGGCCGAAGCGGCGTGCGACTCGTGGTGCTCCGGGAAGAGGACCTGGCCCTCGAAGCCGTCGAGCGACTTGTGGATCAGGTCCGGAATCCAGAGCTTCTTCTTGATCCACAGCGGGATGGCCTTGAGGAACGAGGGCAGCCCCTTGGGGGCGTAGGCGAGATAGGTCTCGAGGATGCGATCGAACTTGAGGAGGGGCTTGTCGTAGAAGGCGGCGAAGTCGATATCGCTCGCCTCGATTCCGCCTTCGGCGAGGCAGAAGTCGATCGCCTCGCGCGGGAAGTCGGAGTCGTGCTTGATTCGGGTGAAACGCTCCTCGGAGGCTGCCGCGACGATTTCGCCGTCCCGCAGCAGGCAGGCGGCGGCATCGTGGTAGTAGCAGGAGATTCCCAGGATGTAGACGGGCTTGGACATGCTGACTGGCTCGATGGAGGGCCGACGGTAGGTGGATTTCCTGTTGCGGAGCTGATTCTAGGCGAGATCGTCCCGGATCGCTGCGACGAAACCCGACATCACCTACCCGCGCTGCTCGGGCGAGGCGACCTCGGGCTCCTTCTGGGTGTCCACCCACTCGCGGATCTGCGCGTCGAGCACCGACAGCGGCAGCGCACCATTGCCGAGCACGGCGTCGTGGAAGGCGCGGATGTCGAAGCTCTCACCGAGCTCCTCGGTGGCGTATCGCCTCAGCTCCTGGATCTTCAGCTCGCCGATCTTGTAGCCGAGTGCCTGACCGGGCCAGACGATGTAGCGGTCGATCTCGACCACGATGTCGTGCTCGGTCTTCGCCGAGTTGGCGACGAAGTAGTCGATCGCCTGTTGCCGGCTCCAACCGAGCGAGTGCATTCCGGTGTCGACCACCAGGCGCACCGCCCGCCAGATCTCGTAGGTCAGTTGGCCGAACTTGGAATACGGGTCCTGGTAGAACCCCATCTCTTCGCCGAGACTCTCGGAGTAGAGGCCCCAACCCTCGACGTAGGCGCCGTATCCTCCGAAGCGACGGAACCAGGGCAGTCCCTCGATCTCGGCCGCGAGAGCGATCTGGTGATGATGTCCGGGCACCGCCTCGTGCAGCGAAAGCGCCTCCATCTCCCACTTGGGACGGGTGTCGAGTGCGTAGGTGTTGGCGTAGTACATTCCCGGGCGTCCGGATTCGATCGAGCCCGGGTTGTAGTAGGCCGTGGTCTGGGACTTGGCCATGTACTCGGGAATCTCGACGATGCCGTACGGCAGGCGGGGCAGCTTGCCGAAGAGCTTGACCATCTGGAGGTCGGCCTTCTTGGAGATGTTGCGGTACTCGTCGAGCAGATCCTCGGCCTCGGTGAAGTAGAACTGCGGATCGGTGCGCAGGAAGTGGGTGAACTCCTCGAAGGAGCCCTCGAATCCCGAGGACGAGATCACCTCGTCCATCTCGGCGCGGATCCGTGCCACCTCCGACAGTCCGATCTCGTGGATCTCCTGCGGCGTCATGTCGGTGGTGGTGTGCTGCTTCGCGTTGTAGGCGTACCACTCCTGACCGTCGGGCAGGGACGACATGGCGATCGACTCGCGGCAGGCCGGAATGTACTCATCGACCACGAAGTCGCGGTAGCGCTCGAGGGACGGCTTGATGATCTCCGTGTAGGCGGCGATGGCCTCGTCGCGCAGACGCTCCTGCTCCTCGATGGGGATCGTCTGCGGGAACTCGGCGAAGGGTCGCAGGAACGGACTCTCGAGCGGATCGTCCACGAGGAGATTGCCGAACTGCTCGGGGACGTCTCGCATCGTGACCTTGGGTGGCGTCACGCCCGCGGCCAGTCCCTCGCGGAGCCAATGGAGGCTGTTGTCGACCAGCGTGTCGACGCCACGCATGCGCGAGAGGACGTTCTCGTACTGGCCGACGTTGAACGTCGGCATCATGGTGAGCATCCGCGCCACGTTGCTGTGGGCTCCACCCATCTGGTTGATCTGCAGGTACTCACCCTTGAAGCGTTGGCCTTCGAGGGTCGACTCGAAATCCTCGACCAGAAGGTCGTAGTTGAGCTGGTCGTCGGCGTCGAGCTCGTCGCGGTCGATCGTTCGCAGCAGCTCGAGCGCATCGGCCGCGGCCTGGTCTCGCCTCGCCTGGGCCCGCGGCGAGTTGTCGGTCCAGCGGCCGTGGTCGCCGTCGATGCCCATATAGGTGGCCATCTCCGGATGCTCCAACACCGTGTACTGGAGATAGAGGTCGATGAATCCCTCGAGCCGTTCCGTCGCGGAGAGGCCGGCCTCGTTGGCGACCAGAACATCACGAGCCTCGCTGATCCGGGCCCGCTCGGACTCGAGATCGTCGGCGAGCGAAGGATGCGTCGCCGCGATCAGGGCGGCGCTGGTGAACACGAGAATGGATCGCCTCATCGTCACGTCACTCCATGCTGTTTCTCGCTGAGCGGTCCGCGGGCGATCGGCCGGCGGTGCGGGTCGTCCCCTGCCGCGCAGCGCATGCTATCCCGCCAGCGCCGCAAGTGCTAACGACGGGGCGATCAGGGATCGAGGAAGGCCGAGAGCATCGTTTCACCGGCCTCCACGCGCAGGTCGAGTCGGTTCTGTCGCGGCGGCAGCGGGCAGGTGGCGTGGGCCGTGAACACGCAGGGCGGGTTGTGGGCGCGGTTGAAGTCGAGCGTCACCATGCCCTCGGCGTCGGCCCACTCGGTGTAGATGTAGCGCCCGCCGCCGTAGGTCTCCTCGCCGGTGGTGTCGTCGGCGAAAATGATGTAGAGGTCGTCGTCGGAGTCGATGGCGTCGAGGCGATGCGTTCTTCCATCGCGCTCGAACACCAGCGCGCCCGGTGAGGGGGACTGGTTCGTGGTCTCGAGGATCGTCGGCACGGGAATCGTCCTGGGAGGATCGTAGGCCTCGAAGCGAGCCTCGACGCGCCAGCTCGGGTCGTACGGGTAATGGGAGAGCCTCGGAATCTCGGCACGCGAGGGTCGCGCCAGATCGAGCACGCGCAGAAACGGCCTGGCGCTGCGCTCGATGAGATAGAAGCGATAGGGCGTGACCTCCATCTCGGTCGCCGGTCCGTTCGCGTCGGTGACCAGCTCGAGGGGCTCGCTGACGGTCCGGCCGCCGACCAGGATATCGACCTCCTCGGCGGGCTCGACGACGAACCGCCGGTTCTCACCCGATCCCTCGACGACCAGGGTGCCGTAGATGCCGCTCGGAGCGTCGGGCACCGTCTCCGCGGCGGCGAAGTCGAGGTCGGCGCCGGCGCCCGTGCCGAAGGTGAATCGGCCCTCGTCGAGCCAGAAGAGACCGACCGCCGAGAGCCAGCCGTTGTCCGCCAGGAGCTCGTCGAGTCGCTCGGCTCGCCAGCCGCGGAGCTCCCTTTCCTCGACGTCGAGTGGGGCGAGCTCCGCCTCGGCGGCGATATAGCCGAAAGCCGCCCACTGGTTCCCGGAGTGGATGTGCGAGAACAGGTCGAAGGCGGCGTCTCGATCACCGTCGCCGGTCGTCCCTTCATAGAAGAGCCAGTTGCCGACTCCGTAGCCAGCGGTCGCGGATCCCAGAGAGGCGGCGTCTCTGCGGACCTCGGCCCACATGACGTCGGGGTCGACCTCCCCCTTGTACATCCTCAACAGCCGGTAGTACTCGTGGTTCTCGATGATGTCCATATCGGCCGTGATGGGCTCGAGAGCCGCCGCCGCCTCGGTGTCGCGTCCGAGGCGCCGTAGCGTCATGTAGAGCCAGTGCGTCGTCGCGACGACGTTGTCCTCGGTGCTGGAGACTTCGAGGCAACGGCGATAGGCGTCGAGGGCGTTCTCGAAATCGCCGCGGAGGTAGTGCGCCAGGCCGAGGTGGTAGAAGATGTTCGACTGCAGCGTGCTGGTCGGGATGCCACGCTCGTTCGGAAGGCCGTCCTGTTCGACTTCGTCCGGCCGTCCTTCGACGAGCTCGGCGGCCCGGGAGAGGTCGGCGATCGCTTCGTCGAGCCGGCGGGTGGTGATGTAGCGGTGGCCACGGTGGCGATAGAGGGCCGCGTTCTCCGGATCGGTCTCGAGCCCTCGCGTGTAGGTGTCGATCGCCTCACCGTAGCGACCGAGGTAGGCCTGGCGGCGGCCGACCCAGATCAGGGCGGCGGAGCGCTCGGCGGGGGCTTTTGCGGAGGCGGTCTCGAGCGTTGCCCGGGCCTCGGCGAGAAGGGCGCTCTGCTGCTGGCGAAAGGCGTCGGGTAGCTCGGGCCGGCGGAGCTCCTCGCCGAGCAGGGAGATCGCTTCGACCGGCCGGGCCTCGGTCGCCTCGGTGTCGTTGGTGTCCGTCTGCGCACGTGGAGTGTCAGCGGCTCCACAGCCGGCCAGTAGGAGCAGAAGCGCGAGAGTGGAGCCTGGGGTTCGGATCATCGGCGTGTCCTGTGGAGGTTCCTGGTGTCGGTTGCGCCCGGGATCGGGGCTCTTCGGAGGCCCTTCGAACGGGTTCGGCCTCCGGGATCAGGCGAGGGCGACCAGGTAGACCAGCCACCCCTCCTGGTTCTCCTCGCACGAGGTGAGGAGGTACTCACCGGTGCCGTCTCCCTCGTCGTCGACGGACTCCCAGTAGACCCTCACCTCGGCGAATCCCACCTCCCGCATCGCGTCGGTCAGCTCCGGAATGGTCCACAGCCTGAAGTCGTAGGTGAAAGCTCTCTCGAGACCGCTGCCATCGGGAAAGTCGAAGTGGATGTGACAGCGAACCCGATGGTCGATCGGATTGAAGCTCTCCTGCTCCCAGGTGTAGTCGAAACCGTCGCATTCGCGCTCCTCGGTCGAGGCGACGATCGCTTCGGTGCCGCCGTAGAGCTCGCAGACCAGGAATCCGTCCGCAACCAGAGAGCTCCGGGCGCCGTCGAGGT
Source organism: Candidatus Multivoradales bacterium (assembly GCA_965223875.1). Lineage (GTDB taxonomy): Bacteria > Acidobacteriota > Thermoanaerobaculia > Multivoradales > JAHEKO01 > CBDCXS01. Next base: position 4,600,256 of record OZ245024.1, read on the forward strand.
ATTCGACCAGCTCCGCTCGCGTGTGGAGGCAGCAGATGCTGAAGTTGGGCGCACAGACCAGATCGACGTGTCGACCGATCGGCGCCCGGACGTCGGCGCGGTAGAGCTCGACCCGCTCGGCGACGTCCGGATCGGTGAGATTGTGGCGTGCGCCCCAGGCGAGCGGCTCGTTGTCGAAGTCGACCGCGATCGCCCAGCGGTCCGGTCTCGAGCCGGCCCAGGCGGCGGACAGCAGCGCGGTACCGGCGAAGTCCTCCCGCAGGCCGAGGGGTACCCGCCCGCGCTCCGCCTCGAAGGTCCTCGAGAGGAACTCGACGTCGGCCTCCGGCGCCTGGACCGCGCGCTGGTACAGATCGTAGCGATCCGCGGCGGCTGCCTGGTCGAGGGACTCCTCCGGGTCGAGAGTTTGTGGCAGACCGGGCGGCTCCGGCAGATTGGGCGGCTCGGGGCGGCGCTCGCTCATGGTTGCGCTGGTTGCGCGCCGGGTCTCGGGCCTCCGGCGTCAGCCCTCCATCCCCTGGCCGATCGACTTCAGGTACTTGTCGGCGAAGAGCTTGATTGCTTCGTAGCCCCGCTCCTGATTCTCCTTCTTGCGGAAGCCGTGCCCTTCGTCGGGGAAGACGATGTACTCGACCGGGACGCCGTTGGCGCGTACCGCCTCGACGATGTCGTCCGACTCGACCTGGAGAACTCGCGGGTCGTTGGCCCCCTGGAGGACCATGAGCGGCCGTACGATGTTGTCGGCGTGGAACAGGGGCGACTTGGCGCGGAAGAACTCCTCGTCGTCGAACGACCCCATCTCGTTCTCGAGCGCGACGCGGAACGATTCCCACCAGGGCGGGATGTTGGTGACCGTTCGGTGCCAGTTGGAGATGCCGAAGATGTCGATTCCGATGGCGAACTCCTCCGGTCTGAAGGTGAGCGCCGCCAGCACCATGTAGCCTCCGTAGCTGCCTCCGAGGATGCCGATCCGCGCCGGATCGACGACACCGGTGTCGATCAGCATCTGCTTCGAAGCGACGCAGTCGTCGAGGTCATCGGCACCGTGGACGCGATCGTCGAGGTGGTTGAAGGTCTTTCCGTAGCCGGAGCTGCCCCGGTTGTTGATGGCGTAGACCACGTAGCCGTGGTTGACCAGGTACTGGATCAGACCGCTGTAGCCGACCCGCGACTGACCGCCCGGCCCGCCGTGGACCCAGACAAGCGCCGGCGCCGGACTCTCCTCCGAGGCTCCGTGCGGCAGGTAGAGGATTCCGGGGATCTCGACGCCGTCGAAGGAGGCGAAGCGCACCACCTCGGCGTCGACCAGGTCCTCGGGGTCGATGTTGGGGTTGATCGAGCTGGTCAGCTTGACCGGAGCGCTGCCGTCGAGGGCCTGGACGAAGAGGTCGCGGGGTACCCGGCTCGACGATGCGTAGTAGGCCAGCCGGGTCTCGTCGCGTGAGATGGAGACGCCGTCGATGATGCTGTCCGCCGGCGCTCCCGCGAGGGTGAGCGGCTCGCCGGTCGCCGTGTCGTGGATTCTGAGCTCCGTCCGGGCGTCGTTGTTGATCCCCACCACGAGGTACCTCCCCTGCTTCGAGAAGTAGGCGAAGCTGACGTCCCAGTCCGGCTGCTCGACGACCGTTCTCTCCCCGGTGGCGAGATCGTGCTCCACGAGATGGAGGAACTCGCCGCCCTCGTCGGTGACGAAGAGGAGCTTGGCGCCATCGGGAGAGAACTGCGCCGTGAAGTACTGCGCGGCGCCCTCGTGCGGCGTCAGGTGGGTGCGGTCGCCGCTGGAGCGATCAACTAGGAAGATGTCGCTGTCGGCGTTCGAGTTGATCTTGTCGAGAGCGATCCACCGCCCGTCCGGCGACACGTCGCCGAAGTTGAGTCCCTCGTCGTTCTGGTAGAGCAGCCTCCTCTCGTAGGACGTCGCGTCGTACTCGTAGACGTCGAAGAACCGCGGATCGCGTTCGTTGGTGCCGACATAGAAGCTGGCGTCGTCCTGGGACCACCCGTACAACGTCGCCTTGAGGTTCTCGCCCGGGGTCAGGTCGGTGGACGAGCCGTCGAGCTCGCGAACATAGAGGTGGTTGAGCTCGTTGCCTCCCTGGTCGGCGGTGTAGAGGAAGCGCTCGTCAGCGGGGAAGTAGCCGCGCGAGAAGCAGGCGTCGCTCGTCGACTCGGTGAGCTGGGTCGGCTCCCCGCCGGTGACCGGGATCGAGTAGACGTTGAAGACCCCGCTGGCGTCACTCGACACCAGGACCTTGGTGTTGTCCGGTGAGAACGACGCCCCACTGAAGGACGTCGTGCCCAGGAAGTCCTGGATGGTGTACTGGCTGATCTGGCGTGGCGCGGGTGCCGGCTCGACACCGGACTGGCAGGCGGCGACCGCCAGGCAGAGTGCCATGAGTGCCGCTTTCGACGGGTTTTTTGCGGACATGGGAAGCTCCCGGAGTTGTTGGCGATCGGACGAGAGAGGGTGCGAGTCTAGCGCGTCCGTAGCCAACCCCGATTCCTTCCGCCCGGTCCGGGCTCGGGGCCGCGCCGCCGGCCGTCGACCGCGTCTCGAGCATTCGACAGCGCTCGGGAGGGCTGGTACGCTGCGCGCCGCCAAGCGGGGGAGATGAAACGAACGAGGAGATCTCGATGCATCGAATCGCCGCCCTCATCCTCACCTCGGCCGGCTTCGGCCTGATCTCGTGCGGCCCCGGAGAGGAGGCCGAGATTCCCGAGGTTCCCGTCGACCCCCTGGCTCCAGGCCGGGCCGTCCTGGAGATCATCGACGAGTCGTCGCTGCGCGAGCCGATCGCGGTGCTCTCGTCCGACGAGTACGAGGGGCGCGGACCGGCGAGCCCCGCCGACCTGAAGACCCAGGAGTACCTGGCGGCGCAGATGGAGGCCATCGGTCTCCAGCCCGCCGGGGAGGGCGGTACCTGGTTGCAGCCGTTCGAGATCGTCGGTCTGAACAGCCACATGCCCGACACCTGGACCTTCCTCGGCCCGCGCAGCGGTCTCAACCTGGAGCCGATCGAGGAGGCGATCGCTTTCAGCGGTGTCCAGAGCGACGTCGCCGAGCTGAAGTCGGCGGAGCTGGTCTTCGTCGGCTTCGGCATTCGGGCACCCGAGTACGACTGGGACGACTACAAGGACGCCGACCTCACCGGCAAGGTGCTGGTGATGATGAACAACGACCCCGACTGGGACGAGGATCTCTTCGCCGGCTCGCGGCGCCTCTGGTACGGCCGCTGGGACTACAAGTACGAGATCGCCGCCGAGGTCGGCGCGGCGGGCGCGATCATCATCCATACGACGCCGTCAGCCGGATATCCCTTCCAGGTGGTGCAGACCTCCTGGACCGGCGAGCAGTTCGAGCTTCCGACGTCCGGTGAGCACAGCCTGCAGGTGAAGGGCTGGCTGACCGAGGACGCCGCGCGCCGGGTGGCGAAGCTGGGGCGCCACGATCTCGACGAGCTCCGCGAGGCCGCGCGCAGCCGCGACTTCGAGCCGGTCCCGCTCGACGTCATCACCTCGATCCGGCTCGACAACACCATCCGTCGTGCCGAGACCGCCAACGTGTTGGGACGGCTCCCGGGGCGCGACGCCACGATCGGCGAGGAGACGGTCGTCTTCACCGCGCACCACGATCATCTCGGCGTCGGGGAAGCGGACGCTTCCGGGGACTCGATCTACAACGGCGCCCTCGACAATGCCAGTGGCTGTGCCCAGGTGCTCGCCATCGCCCGCGCGTTCGCCGCGCTACCGGAGGCGCCACGGCGCTCGATTCTCTTCGCCTTCGTCGCCGCGGAAGAGCAGGGGCTGCTGGGCTCGGAGCACCTCGCGCGCCATCCCCCGGTGCCCGCGGGTCTGATGGCCGCGAACATCAACCTCGACGGAGCCAACATCTGGGGGCGTACCTCCGATGTCTCCTTCATCGGCTACGGGAAGTCGTCACTCGACGCGATCGTCGAGGCGCGCGCGGCCGAGCAGGGGCGGATCGTGCGCGGCGATCAGCAGCCGGACAAGGGCTACTTCTACCGCTCCGACCAGTTCAACCTGGCCAAGATCGGCGTGCCGGCGGTCTATCTCGATTCGGGGACCGAGTTCGTCGACCGGCCGGAGGGCTGGGGTCAGGAGCGGATGGACGAATACATCGAGAGCCACTACCACCAGCCGAGCGACGAGCTCTCCGACTCATGGAGCTTCGACGGCATGGTGGAGGATGCGCGGTTGAACTTCCTCATCGGCCTGCAGATAGCCGAGAACGACGAGTTGCCGCGCTGGAACGCCGGCGACGAGTTCGAGGCGGCGCGCCTCGCCGCCAGACAGGGAATGGAGTAGACGATGACCCGGATCTACCACAACCCCAGGTGCAGCAAGAGCCGTCAGACGCTGGCGCTTCTCGAGGAGCGCGACGAGTCGCCCGAGGTGGTGCTCTACCTCACCGATCCACCCGGCCGCGAGCAGATCGAGGAGATCGTGCGCATGCTCGGCGTCGAGCCGGTCGAGATCGTCCGCGTCGGCGATCCGCGCTTCAAGGCACTCGGCCTGTCCCGTGACGAGCAGAGGGACGGGGCCGCCTGGATCGATCTCCTGGTCGAGCACCCGTCGCTGCTCGAGCGCCCGATCGTGGTCAAGAACGGCCGGGCGGCGATCGGACGGCCTCCCGAGGACGTCCTCGACATCCTCTGAGACGACGCGGAGCCGCCACACCGGCGTTCCACACCGGCCCTCCAACCGGTCGGTCCCGCGTCATCGACGTCATGAAAAAGGGCCACCCCGGCATCGCCGGAGTGGCCCTGAGCAGTCGTTTCGAACGAGCTCAGTCGATCTTCACGACGTTCTCGGCCGCCGGGCCCTTCTGGCCCTGGACGAGATCGAAGCTCACGCGATCGCCTTCGGCGAGCGTGCGGAAGCCCTCGGACTGAATGGCGGTGTGATGCACGAAGCAGTCACCCTCGCCGTTACCGAGCGTGATGAATCCGAAGCCCTTGGCGTCGTTGAACCACTTGACGATTCCAGTTGTACTCATTGCTTTGCTACTCCTACTGTCTCTGTGCCGAGGCTCTGGTTCGACCCCGGCGTTGCTGTTTTCGGCGATCTGACGTTCTATTCCCCAGTCACTGTGATTGGGGCACACACCAGCGAACTTCTGATTCAGGCTTTCTTGGGAAGGGACGTTGCTACCGGAGTCGCTTCAGGCAGGAAAGCGAACCGAAGGTTTCTGGCCGATCGCCGAAGGGGACTGTAGCACGGTTGGAAGAGCCTCAGCAATAACAACTTGGACGTGCGCCCGAAGAGGCGGCCAGGCTACTGGGTGCCGAAGACTACTGGGTGCCGAAGATCTTGTCCCCGGCGTCACCGAGGCCGGGAAGGATGTAGCCGCGCTCGTCGAGACGTTCGTCGACGGCCGCGACCCAGATGGGCACCTCGGGGTGGCGCGCCTCGAGGGCCGCGATGCCCTCCGGCGCCGCGACCAGGAAGATGCCGCGGATGTCGTCGCAACCGGCTGACTTCAGCGTGTCGACCGCGGCGATCAGGCTGCCGCCCGTCGCCAGCATGGGGTCGAGGATGAGGGCGGTCCGATGACCGATCGCGGGCGCCAGCTTGTTGTAGTAGGAGACCGGCTCGAGCGTCTCCTCGTTGCGGTAGAGACCGATCACGCTGGTCCGGGCGCTCGGAATGAGGTGGAGCACTCCCTCCAGCATGCCGAGGCCGGCACGAAGGATCGGGACCAGGGTGATCTTCTTCCCCTTGATGCGCTCGGTCGTCACCGGTCCGGCCCATCCCTCGATCTCGACCGTCTCGAGCGTGAGGTCCTTGGTCGCCTCGTAGGTCAGCAGGGTGCCGATCTCGGCGACCAGCTCCCGCGCCGACTTCGTGCTGACGTCTTTCTGGCGCAGAAGGCCGAGCTTGTGGCGAACCAGCGGGTGTCCGATCTGATGTACGGGCATGCGCGGACGTTAGCAAAAGGGGGGCGCGGGTAGAATCGCCCATCGTGTCGAGGCTCATGGGCTACCTGAAAGCGCTCGGCCCGGGTCTGCTCTGGGCCGCCACGGCGGTGGGGGTCTCCCATCTGGTCCAGTCGACCCGCGCCGGGGCCGGCTACGGCTTCGCTCTGGTCTGGCTCATCCTGCTGACCAACGTTCTCAAGTACCCCCTCTTCGAGGCCGGTCCCCGGTACGCCGTGGCCACCGGGCGGAGTCTGCTCGAGGGGTACGTCGCACTCGGGCGCTGGGCCGTGGCGCTCTACCTGGTTCTGACCGTGGGCACGATGTTCACCGTGCTCGCGGCCGTGACCCTGGTTACCGGAGGGCTCGCCCAGGCCCTGTTCGGCTCCTTCCTGTCGGTGCTCGGCTGGGCCGTCGTGCTGCTGGCGATGTCCCTCGCCATTCTGGTCGTCGGGCGGTTCTCCGCGCTCGACCGATTCACCAAGGTCATCGTGGTGGCGCTCGTCGTCTCCACCACCATCGCTTTCATGATCGCGGTCGCCGGACGGGGCGGTGGGGCGGCGGCGGTCGCGTCGGCGCCGGCCCTGACCTGGGATGGCGCGACGATAGCGTTCGTCGTCGCCCTTCTCGGGTGGATGCCCACCGGAATCGACGCCGCGGCCTGGCACTCCCTGTGGACCCTCGAGCGGGCGCGCCAGACGGGACACGAGCCGAGGTGGCGCGAGGCCCGGCTCGATTTCAACCTCGGCTACTTCGGTACGGTGGCCATCTCGCTGATGTTCCTGACTCTCGGAGCGCTCATCCTGCGGCCCAGCGGCGAGCCGCTGGCCCAGGGTGCCGGAGGGTTCGCCCGACAGCTGGTCGACATCTACTCGGCGACGCTGGGCGGGTGGAGTCGACCGATCATCCTGGTTGCCGCTTTCACCACCATGTTCAGTACCGTGCTGGCGGTCAGCGACGGCTTCCCCCGCGTCCTGGCCCGGATGCGCGGCCTACTGACACGCCGAGACGACGCCGAGGTGGCGAGCTACTGGATCTCGCTGGTCGTCCTCGTTTCGGGTGCCCTGTTGTTCATCGTCTTCCTGCGCCAGCAGTTCACCCGCCTGATCGACCTGGCAACCACCTTGTCGTTTCTGACCGCGCCGCTCATCGGCTACCTCAACGTACGCGCCGCCACCGGTCCCGACGTCCCGCCTGCGCTGCAACCGCCGACCTGGTGGAGAGTGGTCGCCTGGGCCGGCCTGGTCTTTCTCGCCGGTCTCGGGCTGACCTATCTCTGGTGGCGCCTCGGATAGAGCCCGGGAGACCTCTCCTGGGTCGCTAGCCCGCACGACTCATCAGGAGCCTGGTGAACAGCGCAGGCTAGACCGGGTTGCCGCGGTCGTCGATCTCGGTCGGCTCCCCCCAGCCGAGGCGCTCGACGTCCGATCGGATCGTCCCGAGGTCGCCGACGACGACCCAGACGAAGCTCTCGGGCGCGATGCACCGGCGCGCCGCGGCGGTCACATCCGGCGGCGTCAGGGCGGCGACGCGCTCGGAGTAGCCGACGTAGTAGTCCCGCGGCAGATCGTTGCCGAGGATCTCCTCGAGGTCATCGGCGGTGTCCGCCAGCGCCTCGCGGCGGGCCGGAAGGGAGAGGACGAGCTGGCGGCGCACCCGCTCGAGCTCTCCGTCGTCGATCGGTCGGCCGTCGAGCATCTCGCGCACCTCCCGGTCCATCTCGCGGATCGAGTCCGCCGTCGCGTCCGCCTGCACCGACGAGTAGAGCAGGAAGGGTCGCTCTCTGCGGGCACTCCAGAGTAGCGAGTGGGCACCGTAGGTCCAGCCCTTGTCCTCTCGCAGGTTCATGTTGAGACGCGAGGCGAAGGTGCCGCCGAGAGCCTCGTGGAACATCTCGAGAGCGAGCTCGTCCGGATCGTTGCGAGGTGGCACGAGCTGCCCACCGAAGATGATCGACTGGATCGAGTCGGGTCGGTGGAGAAGGAGGATGCGGGGCTCGGCGGGCCGCTCGGGCAGCACGGTCTCCGGGCTCGGGACCGCCTCCCGGGAAGCCTCCCAGGTCCCGAAGAGCAGCTCGGCTCGCTCGACCACCCGCTCGACGTCGACATCGCCGAGACAGAGCAGGGTCGAGCGCTCGGGCCGGAGCCATCGCTGGTGGAAATCGGTCACCTGGCGGCGATCGATGGAGGCCACCTCGTCGGTCGTCCCCGAACCGGTGAACGGCATGCCGTAGGGATGGCGCTCGCCGTAGAGCAGGAGTGGAAGAACGCGCAGGGCCAGCCGGACGGGGGCGACCATCTCGCGGCCGATGCGGGCGATCTGTTCGCGCTTCAGACGCTCGATCTCGGCTTCGGGAAAGCTCGGCTCGAGGACGATCTCGGCGAGAAGATCGGTGGCGGCATCGGCGCCGTCCGAAAGAGAGGCGACGCTGATCCGGCACTCGTCGAGTCCGGTGCCGCAGACGAGCCGCGCGCCCAGACCAGCCAGCCGGTCGCTGATGTCGAGTGCCGAGAGACTCGCCGTCCCTTCGTCGATGGCCGCCATGGTCAGCGTCGCGGTGCCTCTGGTCGAGCCCAGGTCGGCGGCGAATCCGGCATCGACCAGCAGCCGGCTGTAGACCAGCGGCAGGTTGGCCCGTCTCCAGGCGATCACCTCGAGGCCGTTGGCGAGGCGCCGGGTCTGCGGAAAGGGGAGATCGGCGGAGATGATCTCGGGCGCCGAGGGGAGCGAGCTGCGGTCGACGTCCGAGGCGCTCGACGCTCGTTGCGGCATCGGTGTGACCACGAGCGTCAGATGACGCCCGCCCAACCAGGTCCTGCCGGCCGCGTGGAGGTCTCGGGTCCGGGCCGTCTCGATCGTGGCGATCGACTCCTGGAAGGCTGCCGGATCGCCCCGGAAGACCTCGCCGTGGGCCAGCACCTCGCTCTTGCCTCCGAAGCCTCCGCTGCGCTCGACGCCGTGGACGAACGCCGACAGTGTGCGCGAGCGTGCGCGCTCGAGCTCCTCCTCGTCCGGTCCTTCGGTCAGCACCCGGGACAGCTCCTCGTCGAGGGCCGACTCCACCGCTTCTGGATCGCCCCCCGGAACGGCCGTGGCCTGGACGACGAACGAGCTGCCGATCTCGCCGCTCCAGAGGTAGGCCGACGCATCGGTGGCGATCTGGTCGTCGTAGACCAGTCGCTTGTAGAGGCGTGAGGACTTTCCGTGCGACAGCACCCTGGCCAGCAGGGAGAGATGCTGGTGATCGGTGTCGTAGCTCGGTGGGACGTTCCAGCATCGGTAGACGCGCCCCTGCGGCACCCGGTCCTCGAGCGATACTCGACGCGGCCCGGGCAACGGGGACACCCACCGGCCGGGTCGCTCGAGTCCGACGCCGGGGGCGATGGAGCCGAAGTGCGCTTCGACCCTGTCGATGGCAGCCTGTGGCTCGACGTCGCCGGAGACCACGACCACCGCGTTGGTCGGGGCGTACCAGGTGCGGAACCACTCTTCGACATCGTCGAGCGAGGTCGCGTCGAGATCGGCGATCCGACCGATGATCGGCCACGAGTAGGGGTGCGCTTCGGGGTAGAGCGAGCGTGACAGAAGCTCGCCCACCCTCCCGTACGGCTGGTTGTCGGACTGCTTCTTCTCGTTGCGCACCACCTCGCGCTGCTCGTCGAGCTTCTCCTGCGTCATGACCCCGAGCAGGTGTCCCATGCGGTCGGACTCGAGCCACAGGGCGAGATCGAGAGAGGCCGCCGGCAGGGTCTCGAAGAAGTTGGTCCGGTCGCGACTGGTGGTGCCGTTGATGGCGCTTGCACCGGCGTTCTCGAGCGGCTCGAAATGCTCCTTGTCGTGGTGTGCGCTGCCCTCGAACATCAGGTGCTCGAACAGGTGCGCCAGCCCTGTCCTGCCCGGCCGCTCGTTCTTGGAGCCGACGTGGTACCAGACGCTCACCGTGACGATCGGCGCCTTGGAGTCCTGGTGGGCGATGACCCGGAGGCCGTTGGCGAGCGTTGCCTTTTCGAAGGGGATGTCGAGACGCATCGGATTGGGGACGCAGCGGGTAGCGAGCTTGGGGGGCCGGATTGCACCACAGCCGGGCTTTCACCGGGCGGCCGTCGGTGGGCCTCGACCGGGGATACAATCCCGGCATGAGCGACGTCACCGTCTTCGATCGCATTCTAAGTGGCGAGATACCGAGCCACAAACTCTACGAGGACGAGCACGTCCTGGCGTTTCTCGACGTCTTCCCCCTCTCGCCCGGACACGCGCTCCTGATCCCGAAGGAGCGGCGCGCCCACCTCCACGAGTTGAGCGAGGAGGCGGGAGCGGCCATCGGACGCGTGCTTCCCAGGTTGGCCCGAGCCGTGATCGAGGCGACCGGAGCGACCGCCTACAACGTGCTCCAGAACAATGGCTCGGAAGCGCACCAGGCGGTCTTTCACGTCCATTTCCACATCATCCCCAGGATGGGCGATCGGGGGCTGGGCATCGGTTGGAGGCCAGGCCAGCTCGACGACGGCGAAGCGCGCGAGCTGGTCGAGAGCATCCGCGCGGCCCTGGGGGACTCGTGACGGAGACCGGCGCGGCGTGAGGGGCTGGCAGGTCGAGGACGGCTTCGGGCTCGACAACCTCCGCCCGGTCGAGCGACCCCGGCCGCAGCCGGGTCCGGGAGAGATCCTACTGCGAGTGGAGGCCGTGTCGCTCAACTATCGCGACCTGATGATGGTCGAGGGGCTCTACAATCCCCGGCAGCCGCTGCCCCTGGTCCCCTGCTCGGACGCCGTCGGAACCATCGAGGCGGTCGGGGAGGGCGTTCGCGAGTGGAGTGGCGGTGAGCGGGTCTGTACGACGATGACCCCGGACTGGATCGCCGGCTCGCCGCGACGCGATGTCATCCGTTCGACCCTGGGCGGCCCGCTCGACGGCACCCTGCAGGAGCTCATGGTTCTGCCCGGCCATGGTGTGGTGCGCTGTCCGAGCCATCTCGAGGCGGTCGAGGGCGCGACGCTGGTGGTCGCCGGTCTCACCGCCTGGAACTGCCTGGTGACCTTCGGCGGCCTCCGGCCCGGAGGGGTGGCGCTGATCCTCGGCAACGGAGGTGTCTCCGTCTTCGCCCTGCAACTGGCCGGCCTGCTCGGCGCGCGTGCGATCGTCACCTCGTCGAGCGACGAGAAGCTCGAGCGGGCCCGGCAGCTCGGTGCGTGGAGGACGATCAACTACGTCGACGTGCCGGAGTGGGGTCGCGCGGTCCAGGAGCTGACCGACGGCGCGGGAGCCGACGTCGTGGTCGAGGTCGGCGGGGCCGGAACGCTGCCGCAGTCGATACGCGCCGCGGCTCTCGGAGCCACCATCTCCCTGGTCGGCGTCGTCGCCGGCGGCGCGGGGCGGCTCGACGTGGTGCCGATCTTCATGCGCCAGCTACGTATCCAGGGGGTTCTCGTTGGGCATCGCGAGTCCTTCGAAGCGTTGAACCGCGCCGTCGAGGCGGCCGAGCTGCGACCGGTGGTGGATCGGGTCTTCGGTTTCGACGAGGCGCCCGAGGCCTTCGCCTACCTGAAGAGCGCGCGGCACTTCGGCAAGGTCTGTATCGAGCTGCCCTAGTGGCCTCCGGCGCGGCCGACTAGCGCTTGCGCTCCCAGAGCAGATGGGGAAGCTCCGGGAGGATCAGCCGGTCGAGGGCTATCTGCACCGCGTGCGGCGAGCCGGGCAGCGCGAAGATCACCGTCTCGCCGGCCAGCCCGCCGATCGAGCGCGACAGCATCGCGGCCGAGCCGACCTGGCTCCAGGAGAGCATGCGGAAGAGCTCGCCGAAGCCGTCGAGCTTCTTGTCGAGCAGTCGCTCGATCACCTCGATGGTGGTGTCGCGGCTGGAGATCCCGGTGCCTCCCGTAGTGACGATCAGGTCGGGCTCATGATCGGCGAGGAAACCGCGCAGGGCGAGGTCGATGCGCTCCGGATCGTCGGGGACCAGGCCACGCGCGACGACCCGGTGACCCTTCTTCTCCAGTCGCCGGACGATCAGCGGACCGCCACCGTCGCTGGTCTCGGACCTCGTATCGCTGATGGTCAGGACCGCGCAGCTCGCTCGTTGGCCGCGAGCTTGCTGTCGATGCTCCTCGACGGCGCGACTCTCGTCGCCGGATGAATCGCCAGACATGGATCGGTACCGAGTTCGGCCGATCGTATCAGGGGGGCGGCAAAGGCTGACCGAGGATCGTCCCGAGCTTACCGTTCGAGTCGGTCGTCACGCCTCGGTAGAGGGTCACGGAATTGCCCGCATGAATCGTCAGATAGCCCGTGGAGGTGATCGTCACGTTGGGGCCGACGTGGACTTTGTTGCAGGCAGTCACCGTCATCGTGGTCGTGATGTCGGTGTCCTTGATCGTCACCTCCGACTGAGTGGCGCAGGTGTCGAAAACCGCGTTGCAGGTCTTGGCCTGATTCATCGTGACGATGCCGTCGGAGCAGTCAGATGCGCCGGTCCAGGCGGTGAACTGTGAGCCGATCACCGGCTTACCGGACAGGTAGACGACGGTGTTCTCCAGGTAGTCCTCGTCGCAGTCTCCACCGCAGTTGATACCAGTGGGGCTGCTCGTCACGGTTCCCGATCCGCTGCCGCCAGACTTGGTGACCGTCAGCTTGTAGAGGCGCTTGAAGTTCGCCGTGCACGACCTGTTGCTGTTCATCGTGACCTTGCCGTCGTCGCAGTCGCTTTGGCCGCTCCAGCCGACGAAGGCCCAGTTCACGGCCGGCGTGGGCGTCAGGGTCACCTTGGTACTGGAGTTGAACTTGGACGAGCAGGTGCTGCCGCAGTTGATGCCGGAGGGGCTGCTGGTCACGGTTCCGGAGCCGGTCTTCGAGACGCTCAGGGTGTACTGGATGCGGGTGAAGTTCGCCGTGCAGCTCTTGTTGGCGTTCATCGTCACCTTGCCGTCGGTGCAGTCCGAGTTGCCGCTCCAGCTGGAGAAGGTCCAGCCGCTGGCCGGATTGGCGGAGAGCGTGACGACGGTGTTCTGCGCATAGGCCGCCGAACAGGTGCTGCCGCAGTTGATGCCCGAGGGGCTGCTGGTCACCGTCCCGGTACCCGACTTCGAGACGTTCAGGGTGTAGTTGGTCACGTTCGGTGGGTAGAGGGCGCGAGCGCCGTTGCAATCGTCGGCCTGGGGCGTGGTGGTACCGGTAAAAAGGGCAGCCATCAGAGCGCCCGAGACCTGGCTGTGACCGAGGCCCATGACGTGGCCGTCCTCGTGGCTGAGAACGCCGAGGAAGGTGCTCGAGTTGAAATTGCACGACGAGTTCATGGAGACGTCGGTCTCGACGATCGTGCTACCTGAAAACCAGATGTAGGTCACGCCGAGCGTGACCGTGCCGGAGGAGCACTGGCCCAGGTTCTCCCACTCGGTGCAGTTGATGTTGTCCAGGCAGGCCTGGGTACCGCATGAAACACAGCCAGACGCTGTCGACCGGTTCCAGTCGAAGTCCGGGTCCGGACTGCAGAAGGCATTCCAGCTGTTCATCGCTGAAAGCGCCAGGGTCTGGCAGTTTCCGCCGCAGCTCTGCTGATTCAACCCACCCGTGCGCATTGTGATCTGGTGCGGCGGCGGCCAGGAGACCCCCAGCAAGACGAACGCAGCACCGACGGTCGTCACCAGGGAGGCGAGCAAAGCAAGCATCGCCGCGCGCCGCGCCAGCGAGCTTCGCGGACCGACCGTCCGGCGGCTTGCTTCCAGCGATGGCGCTCGACGGTCGTCGCGGCTCATCGGGACCTGTCCTGGTACTCCGGTCGCTCCATCATCTCGCGCAGCAGGTCGACGAACTGCCCCAGCGTCAGTCCGTCCTCACCCGGCGAGGCCGCCGCGTCGATCCGCAGCTCCTCGTCGAGGCCGACGACCGGCCTGCCGTCGTAGGTTGTGACGTATTGCCGCCCAGCACGCTCGTCGATGCGGAAGGTACGGGCCTGTAGGCCGATGATCGGTGCGATCGGGTTGTCCATGCGCAGAAAGAGCAGAACCCGATCACCCTCGGCGAACTCCGGCGTACCCGGGACCTTCAGACCGAGTCCGGAGTCGAGCACGCCGCCGTCGATTCGAATCTCGAACGGGTAGGGAGGATCGCCTTTGAGGACCTCTACGTCGAGAAGGTCGTAGATGGTCTGGGGCACGCCGCGATGATCCGACTCGACCCGCGACGAACCGATGGTCGTCGTGATCACCGCGTGGGCCCACTCGAGATCGCTGAAGATCGAGCCCTCACGCACCGAAGTCGCGGAGACGGGGCTCAGCCCACCGAGAAGGACCAGCAATGCCGCGGCCGCGCTGACGGGCACCGCCCAGCGGGCCCGGCAAGACCGTCTAGAGTGGCTCGACCTCGCCGTCATTGGAGTCCGATGTCGTTTCTCGGGTTGATCACCGAAGTGTAGCAGATGCCCTGCCGTCTGAACGATGCCCCGAAGTGGGGCGTCACCGGAATAGACTGGCTCCGGAGCCGACTTTTTCCAGATCTTTCCTGTGCTAGTGTCCCCTCCATGAAGAGCTCGGATTCGACGCGGGGATACCCGCGGGTCCTGGCGGCCGCAGCGGCCCTGCTGCTCCTTTGGGCGCTCCCGGCCACGGCGCAAGGAGACCATCCCGAGGAGGTGCTCGAGAGGCTCGGGGTCGAGCTGCCCACACCGCCGAAGCCGGTCGCCAACTACGTTCGCGCCGTCACCACCGGAAACCTGGTATTCCTCGCCGGTCACGGACCGCGCGACGCCGAAGGCGAGTACGTGACCGGCAAGCTCGGCGAGGGCGGCCTCACCAGCGAGCAGGGTTACGAGGCGGCGCGTCTCACGGCGATCCAGATGCTCGCCTCGCTCAAGGCGGAGATCGGCGATCTGGGCAGGGTGCGTCGCATCGTCAAGGTCACCGGAATGGTCAACTCGCATCCCGACTTCACCGATCAGCCGGCGGTCGTCAACGGGGCTTCGGATTTTCTCGTCGAGGTCTTCGGTGATGCCGGTCGCCACGCGCGTGCCGCGGTCGGCATGGCGTCGCTGCCGATCGGCATCGCGGTCGAGATCGAGATGATCGTCGAGATCGACCCGGACTGAGCGCCGTCCCGGATTCGACAGCGGTGCCCGCCGAAGGATCTGTCGCCCTGGTCACCGGCGCCGGGCTGCGGCTCGGCCGTGAGATCGCCCTCGCCCTGGCCGGAGCCGGTCACGACGTCGTGGTCCATTTCGGCTCGTCGCGGCAGCCGGCCGAGGCGACGGCCGCTTCGATCGAGGCTCTGGGACGTCGTGCATGGACGGTGGAGGGCGACCTTGCGGACGTGGCGGCGATCGAGCGGATCTTCCACGAGGTCGAAGTGCTCGCCGGGCGGCTCGACGTTCTGGTCAACAGCGCGGCGCGCTTCGATCGTCAGGCGCTCGATGATGTGTCGGTAGAGGACTGGGAGCGGACGATGGCGGTCAATCTGCGCGCTCCCTTCTTCTGCACCCAGCAGGGGGCCCGGATGATGCGTCGCAACCCGGGTGGCGGCGTCGTGGTCAACCTGGCGGACCATGCGGGTGTCAGTCCCTGGCTGGGGTATCCGGTGCATGGGATCTCCAAGGCGGGGATCGTCTTTCTGACCCGCTCGGCGGCGCGGGAGCTGGGCCCGGAGGTGCGGGTCAACGCGATCGTCCCAGGTCCGATCCTGCCGCCGCCGGGAGAGGACGCGGGGAGTGAAGCGTGGCGGCGCCGAGGCGACCATCTGCCGCTGGGCCGGACCGGCCGGTCGGAGGATGTCAACCGTGCGGTGCTCTACCTCGTCGGGGCCGGGTACGTCACCGGGGTGGTGCTGCCCGTCGACGGCGGCGAGCATCTGACCCCGGCCAGGGGGCGCTGAAGACGCCAGGACCGGGAGCTCATGACAGGAAACAGATGACGGGCGACAAGATCATCATCCGGGACCTCGAGCTGCGGGGCATCATCGGCATCAACGACTGGGAGCGGGTGCATCGGCAGGACATCCTGATAAACCTCGAGCTCGAGGTCGACACCCGGGCGGCGGCGCGTTCCGACGATATCGACGACAGCCTGAACTACCGGACCCTCACCAAGGCGATCGCGGCGCTGGTCGAGGGCTCCTCCTTCAAGCTCATCGAGGCGCTGGCCGAGGCCATCGCGAGGCTCTGCCTGGAAGACTTCGGCGGCCGCTCGGCCAGGGTCAGGGTGGAGAAGCCGGGAGCTCTGCGCTGGGCGCGCTCGGTGGGTGTGGAGATCGTCCGTGTCGCTGGCGATGCGTCCTGATCGGGTTGCCGGGGGAGGGGGCGCGGCGACGCGGGCGCTGATCAGCCTGGGCTCCAACATCGAGCCGCAGCTCCACATGCGCCAGGCGCTCGGGGCGCTCGCGGAGCTCCTCGAGGTCACCGCCGTGTCGAGCCTCTACGCGTCACCCGCAAAGGGCGCGCCTGGGACCCCGCCCTTCCTCAACGCCGCGGTCGCGGTCGAGACGCGGATCGCGCCCCGGGACCTCAAGTTCGAGCTGCTGCGGCCGCTCGAGAGGCGGATGGGACGGGTCCGCGGGGAGGACCCGAACGCACCCCGCATCATCGATCTCGACCTGTCGCTCTATGGCGACCTGATCATCGACAGTCCCGGGACCGGCCTGGTTCTGCCCGACCCGGACATTCTGACCTGCGCCCACGTGGTGCTGCCGTTGGCCGAGATCGCCGCCGCAGTGCGGCACCCGGTCGACGGGCGGCGGCTCGACGAGCTGGCGGTCCGATTCCGCGACGATCCCGACATCCGGACCGTCGAGAGCGGCCTGGACCGGGTCACTGATTGAGAATCCGTCCGACGATCTCGAGCGCGTCGGGTGAGTCCGACTGACCGATCCAGAAGAGAGCCTCCTTGCGTATCTCCCGGCGCTCGTCCTGGACGAGAACGCGGGTCAGCAGCTCGACGCTGGTCGGTTCCGGCATCTGACTGAGGACGAACACCGCGTGGCGGGCGACGTCGTCGTCGGGATCGTCGAAGGCCGCTTCGAGGATGAGGTCGGCGTGGGTGGTACCCTGGCCGAGCCAGAAGAGTGCCTCGCGGCGGATCTCACTGCGGTCGTCGCCAGTGGCGAGCTCGATCAGTCGCTCGTCGGCGGCCCGGACCGGACTCTGGTGGAGAGCGAACACGATCGCCTTGGTGCGCTCTCGATCGGGCCGCGCCGTCAGCAGCGCGTCGAGTCGCTCGTAACCCGCCTGGCCGCGTGCCGTGCCGAGCCAGAAGATGGCGTCCCGGGCGAGGTCGCCGCGTGCTCCTTCGGCCACTCGCGTCAGGATGTCGGTGGCGGCGACGCCGCGATGGTAGGCGATCGCGGGAAGGGTCTCCTCGGCGAGTGGATGGCCCGGTTCGTCGAGCCATCCAGCGAGAAGCTCGAGGCTGTCTCCGGGCGACACGTCGCCCAGCCAAAACACGGTTCTGCCGCCGAGTCCGACGGTACAGTCCGAGCTGGTCACGCGCAGCCGGCGCGGTCGACCGTCGTCGAGGCGGGCGAAGACGAGAACCGGATCGGTGGTGCGTCGTGGCTCCCCGCCGTGGTAGAAGCCACGATCGTCATCGAGATCGCAGCAGGTGGCGCGAAAGCAGCAGATCGAGCCCATCCGTACGACGCTCTCGACCCTGTAGGCCAGCCAGACCGACTCGCCGGAGTCGCGCGATGCGCGGGCCGCGAGCTCGATCGCCGCGGTGGGTGTCGTCCGATCGAGGTGCCGGACCTCGGCGTCGGTGATGCCTTGCGGGGGGGCGGCGGCGAGAGGCGCCGCCAGGGCGCCTCCAAGCACGACGAGGAGTGCCCGGAGGCGTCGGGCGCCCCGTCCGGCGTCCCGCCCGGAGCTGCGTCCGGCGCTCTCGTAGACATCAACCATCGCCGGGCTCCCGGAGTGCTTCGATCAGGAAGTCGACCGCCTCGTCCGAGCCCATCAGCGACAGGCGTTCGAGGGCGGCGCGCTTGAGCTCGGAATCGGGCTCCGTCTTGATGATGTCGATCAGCGCCTCGGCGTTGCTCTGGATGAAGAGCGCCTCGATGATCTGCCGCTTCTCGGTCCCGTCACCGCTCGCCTGATAGAGCTCGACGAGTATCGCGCCGGTCCTGCCGCCACCGGAGATACCGAGGTACTCGATGGCCTTCCGGCGCAGCGTCGGGTTCTCCTCACCTCGCGCGGCCGTCTCCAGCGCTTCGACGTCGCCGCCGATCATGTAGGCCTCGAGGATCTGGCTGCGCAGCTCGACCGTGGCTTCCGTCGAGTAGAGGCGACGGAGCTCGTCGCCGCCGCCCATGACGCCGAGATACTCGATGGCCCGGCCGCGCATCGCTTCGTCGGCGTCCGTCGTGGCGATCTCGTAGACCGCTTCGGTATCGCCGCCGATCATCATCCCCTCGAGCAGGGCACGCTTGATCTGCGCGTCCTGCTCGCTGCCATAGAGCTCGCGCAGCTCCTCGCCGGCGCCGACGACGCCCAGCATCTCGATCGCCTTGCCTCGCAGTCCGGGCTCGGGCTCGCTCTTCGCGGCGGCGAGCAGCCGCGCCCGATCGCCGGCGATCATGAAGCTCTCGAGAACCATGTGCTTGACCTCCTCGTTGGAAGTGTCCTGATAGATGCTCTCGAGCATGGCGCGGCTCTCGGGATCGCCGGAGATGCCGAGGTACTGGACCGCCTCGCGGCGCAGCTCGGGATAGCTGCTTCCCGTGGCGACGTCGGCGAGGATCTGGCGTGCCCGCGCCGATCGACTCTGGCTGAGAACGAACAGGGCCTGCTTCTTGAGCTTGAGCGAGCTCGATCCGGCCAGGAACTCCTCCAGGACCGGGACGGCTCGGTCGGGGTCGGCGTGCATCAGGCTGTTGAGGGCCAGCAGCTTGAGCTCCTCGTCCGCCACGTCCGCCGGGTCGGTCGATCCGATCTCGACGGCGAGAGCGTCGGCGTCCTCGATCCAGCCGCTGGACGGGAAGCTCTCCCTGAGGGTGTCGATGCGCCGGCCCGCCTCACGGCTACGGCCCTGCTTGTGAAGCGCCCAGGCTGCCCAGTAGAGGGCCGCGTCGGCGTCGGGTCCACCGCTGTCGGCGATGTCGTCGAAGAGCTCCGCGGCATCGGTCCAGCGACCCTCGTCGAGCGCGGCCTGCGCCTCCCGATAGGTCTCGGAGCGCTGGGTGGAAGAGCTCTCGTAGCTGGCGGCCAGGGCGGAGCCCGTCAGCAGGATCGCCATTGAGAGTGCCAGCAGAGGTTTCAGGGACTTGCGGTGAAGGTGTCTCATGTTCGTGCTCCTGGAAAGTCGGTTCGGAATGGGAGAGATCGTGTGTCGTGGCAACACGGTCGGGTCAGGTCGTCGGCGAGGCCGAGGTCGGCCGGGCGCGCTGCTCGATACGGGAGCCGAGGACGCGCACCTTGAACAGCAGGTTGCGGTCGTCGAGCCGCTGCTGCCAGGCGGCCAGGTCGGCGCCGTCCGGCCCCATGTTGGCCAGCTCGGTGAGCAGTAGCTCGAGCTCTTCGAGCAGATAGGCGACGTCGCCTTCGCCGCTTCGCATCGCCGCCTGGCGATAGAGACGGCTCCGCGTCTTGAGGTCCCGGGCGGCACCGAGCCGGTCGGCGTCGAGGCCCTCCGGGTCCGTATGGGTGAGCTCGAGCAGCAGGAACTGGCTGCGCTCGAGGTGGTCGGCGACCTCGACGAGCAGAATGCGGTGCCGCGCCTCCTCGCTGAGCGCCACGTCGACGGCCTCGTCGATCTGGACCGCCGTCTCACGTCCGGCCCAGAAGGAGACCACGATCAGGACCGTCGCCGCGAGGGCCCAGCCCGCGATAGCGCGAAGGCGGCCATGCGATTGAGCCGTGCGGCGCTCGGATCCCAGCTCGGGATAGACGCGCTTCCAGACCTCGTGACCGTAGAGGTCGGACCGCTGCGGCGGCTCGGGGGCCTCGACGGCGCCGAGAACCGCCTCGAGCTCGGCGTAGCGTCGGGCCAGCTCCGGCGAGTCGTCGAGGGCCCGGGCGATCTCGTCGGTGCGGTCGCTCTCCCCGTAGTAGTAGAGGACGAGCTCTTCGGCTTCGATCGGCTCAGGCGGTTTCATAGTTCCCCCTGACGAGAGGCGCCAGCTCGGCGCGGAGCTTCTTGACGGCGCGGAAGATGGCGTGTTTCACGGCGTTGACGCGCACATCCATGATCTCGGAGATCTCGGCCAGCGAGCGCCCTTCGTAGTGCTTGAGCAGAAAAGCGGTGCGCTCCATGGTCGAGAGATCGGCGAGGACGGCGCTGACCTGATCGGAGATCTCGCCGCTCAGCGCCAGACGTTGCGGCCCGGGCTCGCTGCTGCTCGGTTGCCGCTGTTCGAGGACCGGCTCGAGGTCGGCCGACTCCTTGCTGCGTTGCTTCTTTCTCATGGTGTCCATCGAGCAGTTGACGGTGATGCGGTAGAGCCAGGTGCCGAAAGCGGAGCGCCCGTCGAAGCGATCGATCTTGCGGTAGGCACGGATGAAGGCCTCCTGGACGACGTCCTCGGCGTTGGCCTCGTTGCCGGTCAGCCGGAAGGCGACCTGGAAGAGCATGGCGCTGTGGTGCTTCACCAGCCGCCCGAAGGCTTCGGTGTCGCCCTGGCGGGCTCTCTCCACCAACTCGTGATCACCGGCGCTCATACGGTTCCTTAGACGTCATTCGGCGGCGGGGGTTAGCCGCCGAAGCCGAACGCAGTGGGAGACCCGCGCATCGCCTCGACACGAGAGGCGCGCGCGGCCGCTCAGGGGGCTGTGCGCAGATGCCGGAAACCGGGGTCAGGGTCCGACAGGGTCCATCGGGTCGGTCCTGGCGCCCAGCAGGTGGGTCTCGAAGAAGAGGGTGACGATCTCCTGGTAGAGATCTCGGTTTTCCTTCTTGCGGAAGCCGTGACCTTCGTTGAGCGCGTTCATGTACCAGACGTCGTAGCCGGCGCTGCGGACGGCCTCGACGATCTGCTCCGACTCGGTCACCGGTACGCGTGGATCGTTCTGCCCCTGGGCGACGAAGAGGGGAGCGGTGATCCGCTCGGGACTGTTGCCGGGACTGATCGCCTCGAGATGGGCGCGCATCTCGGGGTCGCGCTCGTCGCCGTACTCGACACGCCGCAGATCGCGTCTGTAGTCCTGGGTGTTCTCGAGGAAGGTGACGAAGTTGCTGATGCCGACGATGTCGACGCCGCCGCGCAGCCGGTCCGAGTAGTGCATCAACGAGGCGAGGACCATGTAGCCCCCGTAGCTGCCACCGTAGACAACGACCCTGTCCTGGTCGAGATCGGGCTGGGTGGCGATCCAGTCGAGAAGCGCGCCGATGTCGCGCACCGAGTCCTCACGCTTGAAACCGTTGTCGAGTCGGACATAGTCCCTTCCGTATCCCGATGAGCCTCTCACGTTGGGTGCGATGACGGCCGCGCCGAGCTCTCCCAGCCACATCTGGTAGGTACTGCTGAAGGCCGGCCGGTACTGCCCCTCCGGACCGCCGTGGATCGAGATGATGACCGGGTGCGGCCCCGGGCCCTCCGGGCGGTAGACGAAGGCCGGGATCTGCCGCGACACGCCGGGCTCGGTCTCGTCGAAGGTCGGGAAGTGAACGAGCTGCGGCTCGACGAAAGCGGAGGTGTCGAGGCCTCCGACCTCGCTGTTGGTCCAGCGGGTGAGCTCACCGTGCGACAGCGCGTCGTCACCGAGGTCGAGGGTGAAGACATCGCTGGGTGTGCTCGCCGTATTGAGGGTCATGGCGAGCCGGGAGCCGTCGGGGCTGAAGGTGAGTCCCCCGAAGAGGCCGACCGGGATGGTCTCGACGGCGCGGTACTCGCGCGTCCCGGGATCCATCAGGTACAGACGGCTGATGCCACCTTCGTTGACCTCGAAGGCGGCACGCCGCCCATCCTCGCTGAGCTCGAACGCATCGACGTCCCAGGGGATGTCCTCGGTGAGGATCTCGAGCTCGCCGCTCGCCAGGTCGAGGTGGGCGAGCTGCGCGAACTCGCTCGCCCGATCGGTGATCACGAAGATGCCGTCGCCGCTCGCGTCGAAGCCGGCCGCCAGGTAGACCTGCGGTGAGTCCTCGTCGCCCAGCAGTGGGTCGGCGGCGTTGTCGTCGTCGAGGTCGACCAGGTGAATGCGCGAGTCGGTGACGCTCACGTACTGCTGGACCAGGAGCCGCGTTCCGTCCGGGCTCCAGTCGGCCGGGCCCCACCAGCTACCGTCGGGAGACTCGAGTGCCATCCTGGCCCCCTCCGGCTCGTCGATGTCCATGACCCAGACGTCGTTCGAACGTCCATTGCGGCGGGTGCTCTGGAAGGCCATGCGCTGTCCGTCGCGGCTCCAGGTCGCGGCGCCGTTGCGCGACTCGCCGTCGGTCAGACGACGGTGCTCACCACTGGCCGGGTCGAGCACGAAGAGCTGGTAGAACTCACTACCTCCCTCGTCCATCGAGAAGGCGAGGAGAGGCCCGTCGGGCTGGCGCTGGACGCTGCCCACCGGCTCCTCGAAGAAGGTGACCTGACGGCGGGCGCCACCGGGGAAGGCCACGTGATGGACCTGACTGGTCTCGGCGAAACGGGTGGTCACGAAGATGCCTTCGCCGTCCCCGGACCAGGCGCGGAATCCGGCTCCGCGGACGTTCTGATACCGGTTGAGCTGCTGGCCGATGCGCGCCGGGATTTCCGGGATCCCATCGAGCACGACGTTGCCGTCGTTGACCTTGCGTGCCGGTTCGATGTCTCCGCCACGCGCGGCCGGCGCGAGCAGCAGGAGGGGGAGGGTGGCGGCGACGGCGAGCGCGAGACGTCGGTTCGGGGTCATCGGAGAGCTCCTCTTTGTTTCAGGATCGCTATCTTGCCATGCGGTCTGGCTACGGCCACCAGCTCGCCGGAAACCGCGCCGGGCCGGCGGCGATCGCCGCGACGTCCATCGACAGGGCGACGACGATGTGGAGCATTGCGCCTCCCCAGATGCTCCGGGTCTCGAGAGCGAGCCAGCCGAGGACGACGCCGGCGATGATGGCGCCGAACACCTCCGGCAGGGGCTTGTGGAAGTGGATCATGCAGTAGGGGATGACCGACAAGCCGACCGCCGCCCGGCCCAGCCGCTCCTCGAAGGGGAACAGCAGGAAGCCACGGAAGAAGAACTCGACGCCGACGAACTGCAGCGCGTAGAGCAGCCAGTAGGCGAGCAGAACGCTCCACGACCAGTCGACGACCGTTTCCGGCCGCAGCATCGGATAGGTCGCCAGGAAGGCCGGCCGACGCGAGGCCCACAGGACCGCGACACCCACCGGAACGAGCAGGGCGGCGTAGACCGGGAGCTTCGATCGCAGTCTTCCGATGCCGAGCCCGAGCTCGCCCGCGCAGAGCCCGGCCCGGCGCCCAGCGAGCGCGGGCAGCACGATCCAGAAGACGAGGGTACCCGCGCTCCACCAGGCGAACGGCAGGAGAGGCCCCCACCACGAGCCGCGGGAGCCGGCCTCGAGGGCCGCCTGGGCGGAGCCGAGCCACACCCCTGGCGCCGCCCGGGCGAGAAGGTCCGGGAAGAGGGCCGCGAAGCGGATGGGAATGAAGACGAACTCGGCGAGCACCAGCCCGACGGTCGCCACCACGCAGAGCGCGAGCAGCTCTCTTTCGCCGGGCTCCGGCCGGTCACCAGATCGTGGGTCGCTCATCCAGTCGGCGACCAGCGTAACCTCTCACCGCGGTACCTTCCACATCGATGCTTGTGCTAGGGTTGCCGCTCTGATGTTGCGTAGTTCCCGCCAACCGCAAGACCCGCGTTTCGTTCGCCTCGAGTACCGCTCGCCGAGCGCCCGCGGTTCCCTCAGCCGATCGCGATCCGGCGATCGAAGCTGACGCTCTATCTTGGCCCCCCAACTGACAGAATCTTCGAAGTCGCCGGAATGAGCATCCCGGCGCTGGACACCGTGGCCCGCCCAGTGCGAGCGCGAGCGAGTCGTCGGGCCGTCGTGTCCGCGGCGTCTGCCGGCGCCGATCGAAAGGAGACGAGCCATTCGTAGAAGACGACGGATGCCGCCGCCGCGCGAGCGCGGCCCACGCATCAATCACCACATCCGCAAGAGCCCCGTACGGTTGATCGGATCCGACGGCTCACAGGTCGGGATCGTTCCCGTCGAGGAGGCGCAGCGGATGGCGGAGGACGAGAACCTCGATCTGGTCGAGGTGGGTCCGAACGCCGATCCTCCGGTCGTGCGCATTCTCGACTGGGGCAAGGTGAAGTACGAAAAGGAGAAGCAGGCGCGCGAGGCGCGCAAGAAGGCCCACGTCATCGACGTCAAAGAGATCAAGTACCGGCCGAGCATCGACAAGCACGACTTCGGGATCAAGACCGAGCGTGCCAAGAGATTCCTCAAGGCCGGCAAGAAGGTCAAGGTGACGGTCTTCTTCCGCTACAAGGAGCTTCGTCGGCCCGAGCTCGGCCACAACATCCTGGATCGGGTCATCGAGGAGACCGCGGATCTGGCCGAGGTCGAGACGCGGACGCGCATGGAGTCCCGGCGCATGACTCTGATCCTGGCGCCCAAGGCGATCGAGGCCACCTGAGCCGGTCCCGCGGCTAGTCCATCACCCGCACCTGGCCGCCGAGAATCGTGCGGACGATGAGCCGGTCGTCGGCGACGTCCAGGCTCAGCGAGCTCAGCTCGTGGCTCGACAGCGGGGCCGGGGTCGAGAAGCCGAGCAGGTACTGGCCGCGCAGTTGGGTCTCGATCGCTTCGTAGGCGTCGCCAACGTCGCTGAGCTCGCGGATCGGGTACCAGCTGCCTCCCGAGGCGGTGGCGAGCCGCTCGAGGGCCAGACGCCGGTGCGACGGGGTCGTCTCGTAGGTGTTGCCAAGGGCGAGAACGAAGATCGGTACGCCGGCGAGTCGTGCCGCCGCGGCGCATTTGCGCGGCGAGATCCGGCTCCCAGAGTCGAGTCCGTCGGTGAGCACGACGAGGGCCCTGCGTCCCGGGGCCGCCTCGAGTTGCAGGGCGGCGAAGAGGATGGCGTCGTAGACCGCGCTGCCGCCGCGTGAGCGGATGTCGTCGAAGCTCGCCACCAGGCCGGCGACATCGTCGGTGCGATCGTGGAGAAGTCTGGGTCGGGAGTCGAAATCGACCAGCAGCGCCTCGTCGCCCCGATCGAGCGTCGCCTGGAGGAAGTCGCTGGCCGAGCGTTTGGCGCGCTCGAGCGACTCGAGCATGCTGCCCGAGCCGTCGATCACCAGGGCCAGGGAGAGGGGCACGGCATCGCCTTCGGAGAAGCGTTCGATGGCGCGCGGCAAACCACCCTGGCGAAGCTCGAAACGTTCGCGCGAGAGGCCTCTGACCGGGGTTCCGGAGCGTGTCGTGACGATCGCGTAGAGCTCGACCAGTCCGACCGAGACCAGATCCGCGCCGGCGGGATCGCCGAGCAACCTGACGTCTTCGACCAGTTCGCCACCGCGGGTCAGCGCCACCGCTCGCAGGTAGCCGCTCTCCTCGGTAGCCGGAATGCGGACGCGGTAGGGAGCCGCCGTGACGCTCGCGACGTAGCGTTCATCCCGGTAGAAATCGACCCGCTCGATATCGACATCGGGCGGATGATCGACGCTCGCACCGACCTCGAGCCAGCCGTTCCGGCCCAGCCGCGTCACCGGTGTCAGCGAGAGATCGACGAGCGGATCGCCGGGATCGAGCCGCAGGCTGTCGCGGGCCAGCTCCCGCCCGTCTCCGTCGTACGCCACACCCTCCAGGCGGGCGCCTGCTCCCGGGGTCGGGGTGGGTGCCGCGATCGCGGCACCGAAGGGGAAGCGCTTGTCGCGTCCGACCAGCTCTCCGTCGAGGAGGAAGTCGACCCGCCGGATCCGCTCCGTCGTCACCAGTGCCTCGATTCTCAGGCGGTCCCGGTTCCCGCCGGCGGTGGTGACGATCTCGATCAGCGGAGGCGCGTCGGAGCCGGGCGGGTCACTCGCCGGCGCGGCGCGAGGGACGAGCGCGCAATCGAGGATCGCGAGAAGGCCCACCGAGATCAGGCGGGTCCGCCGTACCACTCGCGGGGGAAGCACGTCGCCGATGATATCCGACCGGCCGCGGTCGCCACCGCGACGGCCTGCCCACCCCTCCGGGTGGTGCGATCCCTATACGCCGATGCCGCTGCCCCCGGCTCTGAAGGTGTCGCGACGGGAGGTGCGCCACCGCAGAATACGTCCCCAGCCGAGAGGATCTCTCGAACGATGTTTCGCACAAACGAGGCCGGGTGGGATCGACTCCTGCGTCTCAGCCTGGCAGCGATCATGATCTACTTCGGGTTCGCCGGATCCGCTACGCCACCCTGGGATCTGGCGCTGCTCGTCTTCGCTTTCTATCCGTTCGTGACCGGCCTCATGGGCTGGGATCCGGTCTACGTGCTGACCGGCTTCCGCGGCACCCGGCGACCCGTCGACCGGTGATACCCTCTGCGGACTGAAGGTCCGCCTGACAGGTGCCGAGAGAACACGTGTCCGACCGGGAGACTCCACCCGCGCAGTTGAGCCTCCAACGACTGAGGTGGGTGGCGATCCTCGTCCCGATTGCGGGTGTGGCGCTGCTCGAGGGCGCCGTGTATCTCCTCTATCCGGCGCTGGTGACCTGGCCCGGACGGATCGTCCTGGCCGGAGTCGTGGTCATGGGGTTGGTGTTCTTCTATGGGCTGATCTTCGATGTGGCGGGTCGGCTCCAGGCCCAGCTGGAGCACCAGAATCGCGAGCTGCTGGCGCTCCATCGGGGCGCCATCGACATCTACGGAGAGCTGTCGCTCGACATCGTTCTGCAGAAGGTCGTCGACCAGGTGCGGGTGCTTCTCGACGCGCGGTACAGTGCCATGTCGGTCATGGACGAGGAGGGGGGCATCCGCGAGTTCGTGACGTCGGGTATCGACAAGGAGCTGAGCGATCGCATCGGGGATCCGCCGGCGGGGCACGGCCTCTTCTCTGTCGTCCTCGAGGAGGGCAACCACCTGCGGCTCGACGACGTGCTCGGCGATCCTCGGTTCTCCGGCTATCCGCAGCACCATCCCACCATGCGGACCCTCCTGGCGGTCCCGGTCCTGTGCAAGAGTCCCTTCCGGGGCAACCTCTACGTCACCGAGAAGGAGTCCTCGGAGCGATTCTCGGACGAGGACGAGCACGCCCTCGTGCGCTTCGCCGCCGTTTCGGCGATCGCCATCGACAACGCGCACCTGCACGAGCGGCTGCGCAACATCGCCGTGGTCGAGGAGCGGGAGCTCATCGCGCGCGAGATGCACGACGGCATGGCGCAGATTCTCGCCTACGTCAACACCAAGGCTCAGGCGGTCGGGGAGCTGCTGCGAAAGGGAAGGATCGAGGAGGCGGACGAGCAACTGGAACAGCTGGCGGCGGCGTCGAGAGAGGTCTACACCGATGTGCGCGAGGGGATCCTCGCGCTGCGCAGCCAGCCGCGCCTCGGCGGAACGTTCGGCGACGCGCTGGAGGATTTCCTCCACGCCTGGCAGGACCAGAGCGGCGTGCCGGCCGATCTGGCCATCGAAGAAGACCTCGGTGTCTCCTCGTCGGCCGAGCTCCAGCTGCTGAGGATCGTGCAGGAGGCGCTGTCCAACGTGCGGAAACATGCCGAGGCCACACACGTATCGGTCGATGTGCGCGTCGAGGACGACGCGCTGAGGGCGATTGTGAGAGACAATGGACGGGGATTCACCGAGGGAGGGCGTAGCCTCGCCGGGCGACCGCGCTTCGGCTTGGCGATCATGCGGGAGCGCGCCGAGAGCATCGGAGCGACGCTCGAGGTCACCTCGACCCCGGGTCGGGGAACCGTCGTACAGGTGGTGTTGCCGGACTGGGAGTGAGAGGCCGGCGCGCCGGAACCGAGGACGCAGACTAGAGACGGAGGACGCCGAATGCGAATTCTGATAGCCGATGACCATGCCCTTTTTCGCGACGGCCTGCGCAGTCTGCTCGTGGCCAACGACCTCGAGGTGCTGGGCGAGGCGAGCAACGGACGCGAAGCCGTCGAGATGGCCTGGAAGCTGAAGCCGGACGTGGTGCTGATGGACCTCGGCATGCCGGAGGTTGACGGCCTCGAGGCGACCAAGCGACTGGCCGCCGAACTGCCCGAGATCAAAGTCGTCGTCCTGACCGCGTCGGAGGACGAGGACCACCTCTTCGAGGCGATCAAGGCCGGCGCCAAGGGGTACCTGCTCAAGGATCTCCAGTCCGAGCAGTTTCTCTCGCTGCTCAAGGGTGTCGAAGGCGGTGATCCGGCCCTCACGCCTGGCCTGGCCCGGAAGCTCCTCGACGAGTTCGCCCGTCCGCGGCGGCGCGAGGCTGACGTCTTCGATCCCGACGCGCTCACGCAGCGCGAGCAGGAGGTGCTGGAGCTCATGGTGGCCGGCGTGACCTCGAACCGGCGCCTGGCGCAGGAGCTCGGAGTGAGCGAGAACACCGTCAAGTTCCACGTCAGGAACATCCTCGACAAGCTTCACCTGCACAACCGGGCGCAGGTCGTCGGCTATGCCCTGCGCAATCGCCTGGTCGAGCCCGAGACGAGCGATTCGTAGCGGAGCCGGTCGCGGCTGTCATCGAGCCGTCATGTTGGATCCGGTAGGACTGTCGCATCGCTCCCGGCAGGGAGGACGCTGATGCGGATCCTCGTGGTCGAAGACGAACCCCTTCTGGCGGAGGCCACGGTCGAGGCCTTGCGACTCGAGGCCTACGCCGTCGATCTGGCCGCCGACGGTTCGAGCGCCGACGAGCTGATGTCCGTCAACGAGTACGACGCGGTGGTGCTCGACTGGACCATTCCGCCGCCGAACGGCATGGATCTCCTGCGCTCGTGGCGGCGGGAAGGCCACTCGACACCGATTCTGATGCTGACCGGACGCGATGCCGTGCAGGATCGGGTCGAGGGCCTCGACGGGGGTGCGGACGACTACCTCACCAAGCCCTTCTCCTTGGCGGAGCTGCTGGCCAGGGTGCGCAGCCTGCTACGCCGGAGGGAGACACGGGTTCATGCCGAGCTCGTCGCTGATGATCTGCGCATGGACCGTGCGGCCCGCCGGGTCGAGGTCGGGTCCCGGCGAGTCGACCTCTCGCCCAAGGAGTTCTCGGTTCTCGAGTACCTCCTGACGCGCTGTGACGAGGTGGTCAGCCGCACCGACCTGATCGAGCATGCCTGGGACGACTCGTTCGACTCCATGAGCAACGTGGTCGACGTCGTGGTCCATCGGCTGCGTAGGAAGATCGACGGCGCGGCGGACGCCAAGCTGCTGCATACGGTGAAGGGGTCCGGCTACGTGCTGCGCAGCCGGCGGTCGGCTTGAGCGACTCGAACGTCCCGGTCGGCGCCGTGGCGCGAGCCGAGGTGGAGGAGCGGGGACAGCGCTGGTTCCTGATGCCGCTCGTCGTCCTCGGCCTCGGCCTGGTGTCGATCGGAATGCTGGTGTTGACCAACTGGATCCGGGAGAGGGTCGTGGTGCAGGACACGGCACTCCACCGAGCCGTCGGCGAGATGCAGACCCGGATCTCGACGGCGCATCTCTGGCTCGAGGAACATGTCACCGGTGATCAGGTCGATCTCGAGGAGATCTCCTCGAGTCTCGATCGCGCCGACGAGCTGCTCGCGGCGATGCGGGTGGGAGGGCAGACGGGGCCCTATCGCCTGGCGGGCGTTTCGGATCCGGATCTGGCCGAGCGGCTGGCCGCGATCGCCCCGCAGGTGGCGCTCTTTCGCCGTATCTCGGAGCAGCGCGAGGAGGGTTTCCGTCACGACGAGGACGTCGGTATAGGATCTCCGATCGACACCGAGTACGACCGGATCTACAACCTGCTGCTGAGCGACCTGAGACAGCTCGACGCGGTCGTCGCCGGACGCCTCGACCGCTCTCATGAGCGCTCGAAGCTCCTCTTCGGCACCATCCTGGTCGCCTGGATCCTGATCGTGGGTCTGGCGGTGACGGGGCTGGCCCGCCTCGAGATCCATCGCCGCGAGGCGCGCCTGGCTCTGCGCGAGAGTGAGGCCCAGCTGCGCCAGGCGCAGAAGATGGAGGCCGTCGGACGGCTGGCTGGCGGGATGGCCCACGACATCAACAACTACCTGGCGGCGATCACGGCCCAGTGCGAGCTGGTCGAGATGACCGCCGAGCCCGGCTCGACGCTGGGTCGTCGTATGGGACGGGTCGTGGCGACAACCTCGAAGGCGGCGGCGCTGATCGAGCGGCTGCTCTCCTTCAGCCGGCGCAAGCCCGTTCAGCCGGAGATCCTGAATCTCAACCGAGCCGTGGAGGATCTCAGCGAGCTGCTCGAGCGGCTCATCGGTGAAGACGTTCAGCTCGAGACGAGGCTCGAGCCGGATCTCTGGAACGTCGAGATCGATCCGAGTCAGATCGAGCAGGTCATCATGAATCTCGCGGTCAACGCCCGTGAGGCGATGCCGCGCGGTGGTCGGGTGACCATCGAGACCTCGAACGAGACCCTGCACGGTCGCTACCTGGAGGCGATCCCCGTAGAGCGGGACGGCGAATACGTCCTGCTGACGGTCACCGACACCGGGATCGGAGTGCCCGAGCAGCTTCAGGACAAGATCTTCGAGCCCTTCATGACCACCAAGGAGAGGACCCGGCAGAGCGGGCTGGGCCTCGCCATGGTCTATGCGATCGCGACGCAGAACGGAGGCGGTGTGTCGGTGCACAGCACCGAGGGGCATGGAGCCACCTTCAGGGTCTACCTGCCGCGCTCGCTGGCGATTCCGATCGCCGTGGCGGCGGTATCCGGCGAGGCGGAGCCGACGCCGCGAGGCTCGCAGCGTCTCCTGCTGGTCGAGGACAACGGCGAGCTTCGCGGGGCCGTGCGAGAGGTTCTGACCAGCCTGGGCTACTCGGTCGTTGTCGCCGCCGACGCCGAGGAGGCGCTCACACTGGTCGACACCCTCGACGAGGCGCCGGAGCTCCTGATCTCCGACGTCGTTCTGCCGGGAATGAGCGGCCGCGAGCTGTGGAGCGAGCTGCGAGGACGTTTTTCCGGCCTGCAGGTCATCTTCGTCTCCGGCTACACCGACGACGTCGTGCTGCGGCACGGCGTCGAGGAGGGGGAGTACCGCTTCATTCAGAAGCCGTTCTCGGTCGAGAGTCTGGCCGCGACGGTTGCGGACGTCTTCTCGTCGCGCTCCGAGTCGTCGTCGAAGGGATCCGGAGTCGCCTGACCCTCCCCGCGGGGTCGGCTCCGTCATGGTCCGTTCATGCCGCACCTGTGATCATGTGGCGTTTCCATTGCCGGCTCTCGGGTGGCCTGCGGGTCGCGAGGGCGGATAGTCACCGACAACGATGTCGTCGCGTCTAGGTCCCGGGCCCGTCTGGAAGATCGCTCTCGCCGCCCTCTATCTGGCGGCGATCGCGCTCCTCGCCTATCTGGCCTGGGAGGGGCGTACCTACTACGCGGCACCGCTGATCGAACGGCCCAGGCATCCCGACTACTGGCGACTCAAGCCCGGCGGGTCGCGCGGCATCCTCTACGGCATCGTCGGTGCCGGCCTCATGACACTCATGCTGGGCTACTCGCTGCGCAAGAGGTTCCGGCCCCTGCGTCGCTGGGGAGCGCTTCGCTACTGGCTCGATCTGCACATTCTCTGCGGCGTGATCGGCCCGCTCTTCATCGTTCTGCACAGTTCCTTCAAGGTGCAGGGACTGGTGGCTCTGAGCTTCTGGTCGATGGTGGCGGTGGCGCTGAGCGGTGTACTGGGCCGCTACCTCTACCTGCAGATTCCACGCGCCGCCAGCGGCGACCGCCTGACCCTCGAGGATGTGGAGGCGGAGCGTGCGCGTCTCGGTCAGGCGATCGAATCGAGCAGTCCCGCCGGGGCCAGGGTGCTGGCCGAGCTGACAGGCCTTCTCGAGAGCGAGGCGGCGAGCCGGGGGAGCCTGGCCTCTCTGCTGCTCCGGCTCCCCTTCGATCGTTGGCGGCTACGACGGCGGCTGAGGCGGCACCTCGGCCGGCTCGGTGGCACCGCCGACGGCGTCACACGAGCGTGGATGCGGCGTGCCTGGTACAAGGTCGAGCTCGAGAGGCGCCTCCTGGTGCTCGCCGAGGTACAGGCGCTGTTCCACTACTGGCACGTGATCCACAAGCCCTTCGCTGTCGTCATGTATCTCTTCATGATCGTCCACATCGTCGTGGCGACGATGACCGGCTACGTCTCGAACATCGGACGATGAATCCGTTGCGGCGAGCGGTTCACCTCGCTTCGGGAGTCCTCGGTCTCCTGGTGGTCGGCGCCGTCGCCGGTGCGCCGGCCGCGATGGCGCAGCTCTCACCGGGACCGCTGGCGGAGGTCCACGCCGAGCTCGAGGGAAGCTCGAACTGTCTCGAGTGCCACAGCGCCGACAAGGGCGTCGACCCGGATCTGTGTCTCTCCTGCCACCGCCTTCTGGGGGCACGCATCGACGCGGGCCACGGGCTGCACGCCCGCTCCGAGTATCGCGACTGCAAGACCTGTCATATCGATCACCACGGACGGGAGTTCGAGCTCGTCTGGTGGGGCGAGGAGGGCATCGAGGCCTTCGATCACGACCTCGCGGGTTGGGAGCTCTCCGGCGCCCACCGCGGCCCGGGTTGCCGCGAGTGTCACAGAAGCGCCTTCAATCAACGCCTGCCGGTGCTGCGTTCCGAAGGCAAGGACCCTGAGCGCTCGTTTCTCGGGCTGTCGACCGAGTGCCTGGCCTGCCACCGGGACGAGCACCGGGGCCAGTTCCCGGCCGGTGGTTGCCTGAGCTGTCACTCGACCGAGCGTTGGGCTCCGGCGAGCGATTTCGACCACGCGCTGACGAGCTTTCCGCTCACCGGACTGCATCGCGGCACCGCCTGTGAGGATTGCCATGAGGTGGTGCAGGATCCGGCACCGGATGGCGAGCGCGGCTACTCCAGGTACACGGGCCTGGCTTACGACTCGTGTGCGGACTGCCACGCGGACGACCCCCATGCGGGCCGACTCGGTCCATCGTGCGACAGATGCCACGTGACCGATGGTTGGCAGTTGGGTGCGAGGACCAGCTTCGACCACGACAGGACGCGCTACCCTCTGCGCGGGAGTCATGGCTCGCTCGCCTGCGAGGCATGCCACCGTTCCCCAGAGCCGTTGAACGGGCTGGCGTTCGGCCGGTGCAGCGACTGCCATCTCGACGATCACGGAGGGCAGTTCGCCGCGCGGCCGGACCGGGGAGCCTGCGAGTCGTGCCACACGGTCGATGGCTTCGTGCCCTCGACCTACCAGCGGGCGGAGCACGATCGGATCTTCGCTCTCGCCGGCGCGCATCTCGACCTGCGCTGCGACGAGTGTCACCGCCCGGTTCCGACGGTTACCCTGGTGGACGAGGGGCTCGTCGGGCCGGCGTCGACCGGCGGGCGACTGGAGCTGGCGCGTTTCCGCTTCCCGTCGCGTGACTGCGAAGCCTGCCATCGCGACCCGCACGGACGCACCGCGGCCGGTTTGCGGATCGGCGCGGCGGGCGGCGCTGTGGCGCGGGGTACGGCGGCGGGAGATCGGTGTACGACCTGCCACTCCGAGATCTCGTGGGACTCCGTCACCTTCGATCACCGAGCGACCGGCTTCGCGCTGCTCGGAGGTCACCGGGACCTGGAGTGCGTGAGCTGTCACACCGAAGGAGCGGAGGGGCTCGGCGAGATCGCCGCGATGGTCTTCGCAGGGCTCGAAACGACCTGCTCGAGCTGTCACGACGACCGGCACCAGGGCCAGTTCGCCAATCGATCGGGGGCGACCTCGTGTCAGCAGTGCCATATGCCGGAGCGCTGGATTCCGGCGGCCGGCTTCGACCATGCGATCGGCGCGACGTTCGCGCTCGAGGGCGCGCACGCTCGGGTCGCCTGCAGTGAATGCCACCCGACCGAGTCTCGTGACGGCGTCGAGTTCGTGCGCTACCGGCCGCTCGCCACCGGTTGTTCGGACTGCCACCGATGAGAGGGCTTGTCACGTGACTGTAATGCGCGACCTTGCAGACTCGACTCGGCGGATCGGTGAATCCGCAAATGAGGTTCCGCTGATGAAGCGACTCGCGATCTCCCTGTCAACCACCTGGCTGTTCGCCGTCCTCTGGCTCGTCCTGGGAGCGGTGACTGCCGATCCGCTCGAAGGGCAGGACAATCCGCACGGAGAGCTCGACGCGGACTGCTCCGCCTGTCACTCGACCGAGGGCTGGACACCGCTGCGCGACGAGCCCGACTTCGAACACGCCGACTCGAGGTTCGAGCTGGTCCAGGGACATGCCGAGGTACCCTGCCTCTCCTGCCATCAGAGCCTGGTGTTCGCGCACGTCGCGAGTGCCTGCGTCGACTGCCACCGGGACCCTCACCGGGGGGAGCTCGGCTACGGCTGCGAGGCCTGCCACACACCCTCGGGTTGGGACAATCGACGCTCGATCTTCGACATCCACGGCTCGACGCTCTTTCCGCTCACCGGCGTGCACGCGACGCTCGACTGCGCCTCGTGCCATCAGGCATCGCCACCCTTCGAGTACTCGCTCACGCCGACCGACTGCTTCTCGTGTCACCGCGAGGACTACCGTCGGGCCGATCCCGACCATGTGGCCGCCGGCTTTCCGACCGAGTGTCAGCTCTGCCACAACACCCTGGAGTGGGACGATGCCGAGTTCGAGGGCGGCTTCGGATTCGATCACTCGGCGCTGTTCCAACTGACCGGCGCTCACCTAGGTCTCGACTGTGGCGACTGCCACCTCTCCGGCTTCTCGGGCACTTCGGGCGAGTGCGTGAGCTGTCACCGCGCCGAATACGACGCGACCAGCGATCCTCCCCACCGGCAGGCCGGAATCGGGACCCAGTGCGAGACCTGCCACGGCACGTCCCGGTGGGAGGGGGCGGTGCTCGATCATCCTTTCGAGCTGGTCGGTGCGCATCGGGCTCTCGACTGCCAGGACTGCCATATCAACGAGGTCTTCGCCGGCACGCCGACGGACTGCGTCGGGTGCCACCGTGCCGACTACAACGCGACCTCGAATCCGAATCACGCGCAGGCGGGCTTCGGGACGGACTGTGAGGACTGCCATGGCACGTCGACCTGGCTCGGTGCCGAGGTCAACCACGATGCCTTCTTCCCCCTGACCGGATCGCACCGGACGCTCGACTGCGAGTCGTGCCACGTGGGCGGAGTCTTCGCCGGCACGCCGACCGACTGCTTCTCGTGCCATCGGGAGGACTGGGAGGGGACGAGCGATCCCAATCACGTGGCGGCGGGCTTCCCGAGCGACTGCGAGCTGTGCCACAACACCAACGCCTGGGAGGATGCCCAGGAGGTCAGTCACAGCTTCCCGATCTACAGCGGGGACCACCGGCAGGGAGCCGCGTGGACGACCTGCTCCGACTGCCATCCGAACCAGAACAACTTCGCCGCTTTCGATTGTCTCGCCTGCCATCCGCGGGCCGAGATGGAGGACGAGCACGACGAGGTGCCCGGCTTCCAGTACCGGAGTCCGGCGTGTCTCGACTGCCACCCGACCGGTGAGGAGTGACGTGCCCCGATTCGCCCGGCTCCGCAGATCGCGCTCCGTCCTGCTGGTTCTGATCGGCCTGCTGGTCGGTGCCGCCGTGGCGGAGGCGAGGGCCTCGTCGTTCCGGGTTCGCCACCGCTCGACGCGGACGGTCTATCTGGAGGGCGGAGCGAGCTCCGGCCTCGCGGTCGGTGACCGACTCGACGTCGTCCGCGGTGACGAGACCATCGCCAGGGTGGAGGTCACCTTCGTCGCGGGATTCTCGGCTTCGTGCCGGGTGATCGAAGAGAGCGTCCGGGTCGAGGGCGGCGATACGGCGGTGATCGCGGGTGCCGCCCTGTCGATGTCCCGCGGCGGCTCCGCGCAACCGGTGGCGCCCGGCGCGTCGCCCCAGGTGTCTCGGT
Source organism: Candidatus Multivoradales bacterium (assembly GCA_965223875.1). Taxonomy (GTDB): domain Bacteria; phylum Acidobacteriota; class Thermoanaerobaculia; order Multivoradales; family JAHEKO01; genus CBDCXS01. The sequence continues at coordinate 4,636,074 of OZ245024.1, forward strand.
CGTCGGCATCGCAGCTCGAGTACCAGGACCCGCGGAGGACGGCGAAGCCGCCTACGCGCCTGAGCGGAGTCCTCGGGGTGGAGCTTGAGAGCTTCTCTGACGGGACGGGCAACGATCTCGACTACGACCGCTCGAACATCCGGCTGAGTCTCCGCGGTCGGGACGTCGGCGGCCTGCCTCTGTCGCTGCGGGTGCGGACGCGCCTGCAGGAGATCTCGCGAGCGAGGAGGCTGTCGGGGGGTGTGCCGGAAGACGAATCGCGCGACAGGCTGTACGAGGTCTCCGCGCGCTACGACGCGCCGAGCGGTCGCTACAGTCTGATGGGTGGCCGCCTCGGCGCCGGACCCTTCATCAGCATCGGCTACCTGGATGGGCTCCTGGCTCAGGTGAGGGCCTACAAGACCGTCTCCGTCGGCGGCTTCTACGGCAACAGGCCGAGGATCGACGAGATCGGCTTCGACTCTCTCGGCACCAAGTACGGCGGCTACCTGAGGTTCGCCAACGATCGGTCGGGAGGTCCCCAGCGCTTCGATGTCGTGGTCGGCGGAGTGCGAGAAGAGGGCGAGCTCGAGGTCAGTCGGGAGTACCTGTTGCTCGAGAGCTACTACCAGTCGACCGGCGTCTGGTCGTTCTTCCAGCGCGCCGAGATCGATCTCAACAACGAGTGGCGCGAGGAGCTCTCGGAGGACTCGTCGCAGGTATCGAACCTGGCCCTTTCGGCTCGGGCGCGTCTCTCGGAATCGGCCCGCCTGGTGGTCTCCTACGATCAGTTCCGCCAGTACAGGACCGAGGAGACCCGTTTCCTGGCGGCCGAGCTGTTCGACGATCTGCTGCGCCAGGGACTGCGCGTGCGTCTCGACCTGGGGCGTCCACGTCAGCTCAACTGGTCGCTGAGCGCGGGCTGGCGCGGCCAGGAGGACGCCAACGAGTCGGCTCTCAATCTGATGGTCGGCGCGCGCCACGCCGATGTCGGAGGCGGGATCGCTCTGGGAGGTGATCTGATGGCCTACAGCAATCTCTACTCGGAGGGAGCGTTGCTGCGATTGAGAAGCTCGAAGAGGCTCTCCGGCGGCCACGAGCTCTACCTCGACCTGGGCACCCGCTTCGAGGAAGGCCGCGGCGACCGGGGCGACGAGACCACCGACGCCTGGGGGCGTCTGGGAGCCTGGATCGAGCTCCCGGCGAGACTCTTCGCGCGTGCCCAGCTCGAATACTCGGCCGGAGACAGCATCGAGGGCACGCGCCTCGTTCTCGGTCTCGGATACCGGTTCTGATCCTGAATCGGGCCGACTCACGGCCCACCGCTCGATGATCTCGGAAGCGACACTGATCTGGCTCATCGGGGGGCTTCTCGTCCTCGGGATCTTCGTCCCCTATCTGGTCCGGTTCGCGCGGCGCAACCGGCGCGACCGGCTGCGCAAGGCCGAAGCCACCCGCCTGGGGATCGATCGGCCGGTAGCCCAGTATCCCTATGTCGATCCCAATCGCTGCGTGGGTTGCGGGGCCTGCGTCAAGGCGTGTCCGGAGGGTGACGTCCTGGGACTCGTCGGTGGAACGTCGGTCGTCATCAACGGGCTGCGCTGCGTCGGTCACGGGCGGTGCGAGGAGGCCTGCCCGGTCGGGGCGATCGAGGTCGGCCTGGGGGATCTGAAGTCCCGTCGCGACGTCCCCAGGCTCGATGACGAAATGCAGACCAACCTGCCCAGGGTCTACGTCGCGGGTGAGCTCGGCGGGATCGCGCTGGTGAAGAACGCGACGCTCCAGGGGCGCAAGGCGGTCGAGGTCGTGGCCGACAGGGTCGACGCCATGGGATCCGATCCGGGCGCTCTCGATCTGCTCATCGTCGGCGCCGGCCCGGCGGGCCTGGCGGCCAGCCTGATGGCGAAGACCCTGGGACTGCGCTATCGGACGATCGAGAAGGAGCAGGGGCTCGGTGGGAGCATCCTTCACTACCCACGGCGCAAGATGGTCCTCACCCAACCGGTCGATCTGTCCCCCTGGGGGTCGTTGACGCGCGAGGAGTACTCCAAGGAGGACCTGCTCGATCTCTACTGGCGGATGGTCGGCGAGAACGGTCTCGACGTCGGCTTCGGTGAGTCGCTGGACGGCATTCAGCGCAGCAACGGCCACTACGTGGTGCGCTCGAACCTCGACGAATACAACTCCCGCCATGTGCTTCTGGCCATCGGACGGCGGGGAAGCCCGCGCAAGCTGGGAGTCACCGGCGAAGGCCTGGCGAAGGTGATGTACCGACTCGTCGACGCGGAGTCGTATCGAAACAGCGACATTCTCATCATCGGCGGTGGGGACAGCGCGATCGAGGCGGCCATCGGCCTGGCCCGCCAGGAGGGAAACCGGATCACGCTCTCGTATCGGAAGGAGCGCCTCTTCCGGATCAAGAGGAAGAACGAGGAGAAGATCGAGGCGCTGTTCGCCAGGGGTGCCGTGCGGCCCCTGTTCTCCTCCAATGTCGCCGAGATCCGGGAAGACGCGGTGCGGCTCGAGGTCGATGGCGCGGAGCCGGTCGAGCTGCCCAACGACTATGTCTTCGTCTTCGCTGGAGGCGTCCCGCCCTTCCGCTTTCTCCAGGACCTCGGTGTCAGGTTCGGCGGCGAGGATCTCTGTCCGACCCTGTCCGCCGCCTCCGCCGAATGAGGGAGCGAAGGGGTGAGAGACGGCCCCGCGCCGTCCCCCGCGCCGTCCCCCGCGCCATCCCTCGGGGCGGGGCTCGCCCGGCGCCGCTACAGTAGGATCGAGCGCGGTCTGGGAGTCGTCGCGATGGGAATGCAGTCCACAGGGCGGGTGGCGGTACGCACCGAGGGGCTCGGACGCCGCTTCGGACGTCACTGGGCGTTGGCCCACGTGGATCTCGAGGTGGCGGCCGGCGAGACGGTGATGATCGCCGGCGCCAACGGCTCCGGCAAGACGACCCTGCTGCGGCTGCTCGCCGGTCTCGACCGGCCCAGCAGTGGCCGGATCTCTGTCCTCGGCGAGGACCCGCGCCGCGAGACGGTCTCCTGCCGCAGGCACCTGACGATGGTCTCGCACCACAGCTTCCTCTACGAGCGACTCACGGCGCTCGAGACGCTCCGCTTCTGGACCGCCGCGGCGGGAAGCGACAGCCGCCGCGACACGCTGATGGAGCTGCTCGGTGAGGTGGGCCTGGAGAGCTCGGCCGACAAGCAGGTCGGCGGCTTTTCGGCCGGGATGCGCAAGCGGCTGACCCTCGTGCGGACGCGCATCGAATCACCCAGGATCGTCCTCTGGGACGAGCCCTTTTCGGCACTCGATCCTGCCGGGCGCGAGCTCATGGCCGGCTGGGTCCGCGATTTCGGCGAGGCCGGGGCGACGACGCTTCTCGCCACCCACGACATCGATCTCGGGTCGCAGATCTGTCGGCGCGCGGCGGTCCTCGCCGCGGGGCAGCTGCGCTGGATGGGGCCGTCGGCAGGGGTCCCGGCGGCGATGGAGGGGCTTCGTTGAGCTGGGTCCGCCAGACCGGCGTCATCGTGCGCAAGGATCTCCTCCTCGAGTGGCGCGGCCGGTCGCGCTTCATCTCAGTCCTTCTGTTCGGCATCGTCACGCTGTTGCTGTTCTCCTTCGCTGTCGGTCCCGACAGCGTCGCGCTCCGTGCCGGGGCGGCCGGCTTTCTCGTTCTGGCGCTGCTGCTGAGCTCGACACTGGGACTGTCGGAGAGCTTTCGCCTCGAGCAGGAGGATCGCGCGCTCGAAGGGCTGCTGCTGCTGCCGGTCGAGCCGATGGCGATCTTCTACGGCAAGGCGATCGGCAACACGATCCTTCTCGTGGTGATGGCGCCGATCCTCGTACCGGTCGCCCTGATCCTCTACGCCGTCGAGCTCGATGCCGGCGCCGTGGCGCGGCTCCTCGTCGTCTGGGTTCTGGCCGCCGGCGGGTTGTCGGCGCCGGGCACCCTGTACGCCGCGATGACCAGCCGCCTGCGCAGTCAGGACGTCGTGCTGCCGGTACTCTTGTTCCCTCTGGTGGTCCCGGTTTTGCTAGGATCCGTGAAGCTCATGGACTTGGTTCTGTCGGGCGATCCGATGGGGCAGTCCCGGTCCTGGTTTCTCCTCCTGCTCGGCTTCGACGTCATCTACTGGAGCCTGTGCGGAGTGCTGTTTCCCTTCGCCATCGAGGAAGGTGGATGACGACGACACCCTTACCGATTCGACTCATTGGACTCGCCGGTGTGGCCCTCCTCGTGGTGGGCTCCTTCATCGGTCTGTTCGTCGCGCCGCCGGAACGGCACATGGGCGACGTGCAGCGACTTCTCTATGTGCACGTGCCCTCCGCCAAGGTGGCCATGCTCGTCTACACCGTCTCGTTCGGCCTGGCGATCGCTTCGTTGTGGACCGGACGGCGGCGTATCGATGCCTGGATGGTGGGCACCATCGAGGCCGGGCTGGTGCTCAACGCCCTCCTGCTCGTGCAGGGCTCGATCTGGGGGCGAGCGACCTGGGGCGTGTGGTGGGACTGGGATGTCCGTCTCACCACCTCGCTCCTGATGGCTCTCCTCTTCGGCGGCATACTGGCGCTGCGCTCGTTCATCGCCGATCCCGACCGGCGCTCGACCTGGAGCGCGATCGCCGCGATCGTCGCCTATGTCGACGTACCCCTGGTCTACTTCTGCGTCCGCTGGTGGCGCAGTCTCCATCAGGTGCAGTCCTCGCCCCAGACGATGGATCCGGCGATGGTGCTGCCCCTGAGGATCAATCTGATAGCCATTCTGGCGCTGTCGGTCTGGTTCGCCTGGCAACGCATGGCGCTCGAGCTGGAGCGTCGCCGGGCGGAGTCGGTCGAGCCGCCGGAGGCCCTGGAGGTGGAGCTTGCCTGAAGGAGTGATCGCCGGCGGATGGAGCTATGTCATCGCCGGCTACTCGATCACCGCGGTCGTCCTGATCGCGTTCGCGCTCAGTCTTCGCGCACGTCGCCGGAGAATCTCGCCTGGAGGTGAGCGATGAGCTCGGAGCGGCGAAGGCGGCGCCTGATCACCGTCGTGTCTCTCGTGGTCGCCCTGGGCGTTCTCGCCTTTCTCGCCTTCGGTGGGATCGGTGAGAACCTGGTCTACTACTGGAGTCCGACCGAGCTGCTCGAGGCCGGAGACGACGCCTATGGCGCCAGCATCCGGCTGGGCGGTCTGGTGGCCGCCGGCTCGGTCAGCCGCCAGGCCGGCTCGGAGCTGCGCTTCGACGTCACCGACGGGCAGAACAGTGTCGTCGTGCGTTCGAACGCCGTCCCACCGGCGATGTTCCGTGAGGGGATCGGCGTCGTCGTCGAGGGCACCTACGATCGCAGCGGAGTGTTCTCGACGCAGCGCTTGATGGTCAAGCACGACAACGAGTACAGGGCCCCGGGTGAGGACGACGAGCGCGAGCTCGAGGATCTCGTCAGGACGATGCAGTTCGAGGACGCCTCCTAGCCCGGGTGGTTCACCGGGCGCCAGCCGCGCCACCGGATATGCCCATGCCTACTAGCTCGCGCTCGCTCGATGTCACACCGCATCGCTGCGGAGACGCCCTCGCTGCCCGCGGACGCGTCGCCTCGTCTCGACGGGCGTTTCGAGCGGCCCGCTACGGAGCCCGATAGAGAATGCAGGCTGGGGAGCCCCGATGAACTCCTGGCTCGGTCAGGGTCTGGTCCTGATCGCTCTGTTCTGTTGTGCCTGCGGGGCGCCGGTCGGCTTCGTCGCCGGGGCGCGGCGCTCGGAGCGGGCTCTGCAACTCGCCCGGCGCCTCGCGCTCGGGTTCGCCGCCGCCATGCTGCTGGCCAATCTGGTGATGGTCTGGGCCCTCGTCTCGCACGACTTCTCGGTCTCCTACGTCGCCCAGGTGGGCTCGCTCGCGACGCCACTCCACATCACCATCGTCTCGCTCTGGTCGTCGCTCGAGGGCTCGATCCTCTTCTGGGGCCTGATCCTGGGTCTCTACGCTGCCGCCTTCGTGCGCCTCCAGCGCACCGGCCACGACGACTACATGGGCTACACGGTCGGGGTCCTGATGGCGATCGGGATCTTCTTCTCCTTCGTCATCGCCGGCCCGGCCAACCCGTTCAAGCCGGTACCGCCTCCGATCCCGCCCGACGGACCGGGTCCCAATCCCCTGCTGCAGAACCACCTGCTGATGATCGTCCATCCGCCGATGCTCTACCTCGGCTACGTCGGCATGTCGGTACCGTTCGCGATGGCGGTGGCCGCACTCCTGCGCGGCCAGCTCGGTCCGACGTGGCTGCTGCCGCTGCGCAACTGGCTGTTGGTGCCCACCGGGTTTCTCACCCTGGGCATCATGCTGGGCGGCTGGTGGAGCTACGAGGTTCTCGGCTGGGGTGGCTACTGGGCATGGGATCCTGTTGAGAACGCCTCGTTCCTGCCCTGGCTCACCGCCGTGGCGGCACTCCACTCGGCGATCGTCCAGCAGCGGCGCGGGACGCTCAAGGCGTGGACGATGATCCTGGTGATCATCACCTTCCTGCTCACCATCCTCGGGACCTTCCTCACCCGGTCGGGCGTCGTCAACTCGGTGCACTCGTTCACCCAGAGTCCGATCGGCCCCCTGTTCCTGGTGTTCCTGGGCATCGTCCTCGTCGCCTCCGTGATCCTGCTGAGCCTGCGCCTCGACACCCTCGTCTCGGAGCCGAGCGAGGACTCGATCATGGCCAGGGAGGGGGCCTTTCTGCTCAACAACCTGCTGCTCGTGACGAGCATGTTCACGGTGCTGGTGGGAACGCTGTTCCCGATCGTGGCCGAGGCCGTGCGGGGAGTGAAAGTGAGCGTCGGCGAGCCCTACTACAACCGGATGTCGGTGCCGATCTTCCTCGCCCTGCTGCTCCTCATGGGGATCGGTCCGGCGCTGCCCTGGGGCCGATCGAGCCCCGAGCTGGTTCGGCGGGCGCTGCTGCGGCCACTCCCGGCGGCGGTCGTCGCCCTGGGGATCGCCCTGCTGCTCGGCGGGCGCTCGTGGTCGGTGCTGCTGACCTCGGCGCTGGCCGGCTACGCCCTCTGGGTGACGACGGATCAGGCGCTGCGACCGGCGCGCAGCCGCGCGGCCCGCGGCGAAGGCGTGGGGAAGGCGGTGGGTCGCTCGGCTCTCCGGTCGCCACGCCGGCTGGGTGCCTACGTCGTCCATCTCGGGGTGATCATGACGTTCGCCGCGGTCGCCGTCTCGGCCAACTACCAGACCAGTCGCGAGGCGACGCTCCAGCCCGGTGAGAGCATGGAGGTCGGCGGCTACCGTCTGACCTTCCGGGACTCGAGGGTAGAGCAGCTGCCGCACATGGTGGCGCAGAAGGCCGAGATCGAGGTCACCCACCGCGGAGGCCGGCTCGGCGGACTGGCGCCGTCGATCAATCACTATCCGACGCAGCGCGAACCGCTCGGCACACCGGCCGTGCGCACCACGGCGTCACACGATCTCTACCTGACGCTGATGAATATCGGCGGCGACGGCTCGATCGGGTTGCGCGCCATCGTCACCCCGGCGGTCGTCTGGATCTGGATCGGGGTGCTGGTGATGGCTCTCGGCACGATGCTCTGCCTGGTCACGCCGCGACGCGCGGAGCCGGCATGAACCGCACCGTTCTCGTGGTCGGTGCGATCATCGTCGTCCCGCTGCTGATCTTTCTGGCGATCGGTTTCAAGTTCGATCCGCGGGCCATCGATTCGCCCCTGGTGGGCAAGCTGGCGCCGACCTTCTCGCTGGTGGATCTGGACGGCGAGGTCGTCGACCTGGCCTCGCTCGCCGGGAGCCCGGTGGTGATCAACTTCTGGGCTACGTGGTGTCAGCCATGCGTGGTCGAGCACCCGATGCTGATCGAGGCCGAAAGACGCTACGGCGACCGGGTGCACTTCCTCGGCATCGTCTACCAGGACGATCCTGAGATGATCCGGCGCTTTCTCGCCACCCGCGGTGCCTGGGGGCGCTCGCTGATCGATCCCGGCTCCGAGGTGGCGATCGCCTACGGCGTCTACGGGGCGCCTGAGACCTTCGTGATCGATGCTCAGGGCGTCGTGTACCGGAAGCTCACGGGATTGTTGAACTGGAGCTCTCTCACCGGAGCTCTCGACGAGCTGATATGAGGATGCGGTCGAATCGTCCGAGCCGAGCGCTGCGGCGAAGCATGGTGGGTCTCGCGCTGCTGCTGGCGGTTGGCCTGCCGGCGGTCGCGCAGACGCCCCTCGAAGAGCGCGACCTCGCTCTTCTAGGAGCGCCGGCGGGCGAGCCGCTGGCGGGTATCGAGCTCGACATGGCCACCGAGTCGGTGTCGGCCCTGATGCGCTGTCCCGTCTGTCAGGGCCTGTCCGTGGCCGACTCGCACACCGAGTCGGCTCTGGCGATGCGATCCAAGGCCGAGTCGCTGCTCGCCGAGGGCTACAGCGCCGATCAGGTGCTGACCTACTTCGAAAGCTCGTACGGAGAGTTCATCCGGCTGTCGCCGCGACCGGAGGGCTTCAACCTGCTCGTCTGGGCTCTGCCGGCCGCCGGACTTCTGGTCGGGCTCGCTCTCGTCTGGGCTCGCTTGCGCCGACGCGAGGCCATGCCGTCCGAGGCGGTTCCCGAAGCGGGGACCGGGAGCGGCATCGACCCCGGAGACGAGAGCGACGAGCTGACGGCCTACCGCGAGCGCGTCCGCCGGGAGGTGGGTGAGTGAGCTCAGATTGGCTCCCGGTTCTGGTCGTCCTCGCTGTCGGCGCGATCGTCGGGTTGATGCTGGCACGGGGCCTGGCGCGTCGGCAGCCGTCGAAGGCGTCCGGCAGGAACAAGAGGCCGCGCCGGGGGGCGGACGAGCTTCGCATCAACGACCTCGAGGCACGTCGCGACGAGCTCTACGAGCAGTTGCGCCGCAGCGAGACCGATGCCGACCGACGGCAGTTGGAGGACCAGGCGGCCCGCGTGCTGCGAGAGCTCGACGAGCTGGGAGCGGCGAGGGAGTCCGCCTCCCACTCCGACGCGAAGCCCGACGCGGACGGAGTCGACGAAGCTCCACCGAGCCCTGGCCGGCCCATGCTGGTCGGCTTTCTCGGCGGCGTCGCCATGGTGAGCCTCGTCGGAGTGCTGATCTATTTCGCCGTCAGCGACGCTCGGCCGCGGGAGGGGGCTGTGGGGCCACAGCCGGCACAGACCACCGAGGAGGGCGAGCATCCGGCGGCGGCCGATCTGCCGCCCGAGGTGCAGGCGCGGCTCGACGCCCTGCGACAGCGCGTAGCGGCCGATCCGAGCGACATCGTCGCTCGCAAGCAGTTGGCCATGGGGCTGCTCGCCTCGGGACAGTTCTTCGAGGCCTTCCAGAACGCCGGCGAGATCCTCAATGGGAACCCGAGCGATCCCGACGGGCTCTACGTCCAGGGCATGGTGCGCATGACCATGGGGCAGGACGACATGGCCCTGGCCAATCTCGATCAGGTTCTCGAGCAGTACCCGAATCATGTCCTTGCTCTCGCCGGCCGCGGGATGATCCTGATGCGGCAGGGTGACCGCGAGGCCGCGATCATCGTCTGGGAGCGGGCGCTCGAGGCGGCGGGTGGGAGTCACCCCGATCTCGAGCAGCTACTGGCGATGGCGCGCGATCCCGCGCACGCCGGCCGGAGTCGCGGCGGCGACTCCTCGGCGACGGCCGAGGTGGCGGGTGACGAGTTCGCGGTGCATGTCGATCTGGCACCCGGGGTGGTCGTTGCGCGAGGAGCGATTCTGTTCGTCTTCCTGCGCGAGGGCGAGGGCGGTCCGCCGAGCGCGGTGAAGCGGATTCAGGCTCCCAGCTTCCCCTTGGAGGTCACTCTAGGGCCGGGCGACTCGATGATGGGACGGCCGCTGCCGCGGGAGGGCACGATCACGGTGCGCCTCGACGCCGACGGCAGCGCCACGACCCGCGGCGAGGGTGACCTCTCCGCGGACGGCCGTGGCCGCGCCGGGTCGGCTCTCCGGCTGGTCCTCGGCGGGAACTGATACGGCGGTATGGCTCTACGGATTCCGAGCCTCGCGGCGATCGAGTCGGCGCGCGAGCTGATCGAGGACGTCCTGCCGCCGACGCCGCTCGTGCGGCTGGGGGTCGACCATCCCAACGCCGACATCTACCTGAAGCTCGAGAGCCTGCAACCGATCGGCTCGTTCAAGTTGCGTGGCGGTCTGCACGCCGTGCGCTCGAGCGACGATCCGAGGCTGCTCTGTGAAGGCGTCTGGACGGCGAGCGCCGGCAATATGGGGCAGGCGATCGCCTGGGCCGCGCGCCAGGCCGCGCTGCGGGCCGCCGTGGTCATGCCCGACAGCGCTCCCGAAACCAAGCGCAGGGCCGTGGAGCGGCTGGGAGGCAGTGTGGTGAGCGTCCCGTACGACCGTTGGTGGCAGGCTTTCGAGGAGAGGTCGTTTCCGGGGCTCGACGGACTGTTCGTTCACCCCGTCGCCGATCGGGCGGTGCTCGAGGGGAACGCGACCGCCGGCCTGGAGATCTTCGAGGCTCTCGAGCGGGTGGATACGGTGCTGGTGCCGTTCGGCGGGGGAGGGCTCTCCTGCGGCATCGGAGCCGCCGCCCGGGGTCTGGGGCGGACGGCACGCATCTTCGGATGCGAGGTGGAGACGGCGGCGCCTCTGGCGGCGTCGCTCGCCGCCGGCGAGCCGCGAGCCATCCGTCATCGTCCGAGCTTCGTAGACGGAATCGGTGGCAAGAGCGTGCTTCCCGATATGTGGCCTCTCATCACGGAGCTGATCGCCGCGGCGCGAGTCGTTTCTCTCACCTCGGTCGCCGAGGCGATACGGCTGCTGGTCGATCGGTGCAGCCTGGTTGCCGAGGGCGCCGGTGCGACGCCGGTCGCGGCGGCGCTGGGCGACCCGACTCTCGAGGGCAACGTGGTCTGCGTCGTCAGCGGAGGCAACATCGACAGCGCCGATCTGGCGACGATTCTCGACGGGAGGATGCCATGACGCTTCCGGGCCGCCGGCCGCTTCGACTCGCGATCCTGTTGGTCGGACTGCTGACGACCGCGGCCGGCGGGGCCGGCGACGAAGGGCTCTCCATCGTCCACCGGGCGATCGAGCTGCACGGCGGGGATCTCTACGAGCACTCGTCGATCAGCTTCGATCTCTGCTCGGGCTCCGGCTGCTACGACATCTCGGTCGAGACCGACGACGGGCTCTACCGCCACCGGGTCGCCGGCCCGGTGAGCGCCGGGCACCGCGAGGTCGAGGCCGACAACGACACGGTGAGGCACTGGCACGAGGGCGAGGAGCGCCCGGTGACGCCGGCAGAAGAGCAACGCCTGAGGGATTGGGCGACGGCTCGTATCTACTTCGCCCTGTTGCCCTACAAGCTCAACGATCCGGGGGTCAGACAGCGCGACCTGGGCCTGGAGCGCTGGGGCGACCGGGATCTCCACAAGGTGAAGGTGACCTTCCGCGCCGGGTCGAGCACCGACGCGGAGGACGAGTTCCTCTACTGGTTCGACCCGGAGACGGCGCGGCTCGAGCAGTTCGCCTACAGCTTCGCCGGCGAGCCCGGCGGCCTGCGCTTCCGTCCGCTCCACGACCACCGGCGGGTCGGCGGCATCCTCTTCTTCGACCAGACCAATCTGGGGATCGACGGGGACGGCCTGTCGGTCGATCTGATCGATCCGGACTATGTCGAGCGGGCGATGCGACCGGTCTCGACGGTGCGTCTGGAAAACATCGAAGTGGTACCGAACCGCTGACTCCCGGCCCTGACGGGTCTCAGCCCGCCTCGTCGCCCGAGTTCAGATCGGTCCACATGATGCGGGCGTGCGGTCCGTCCCAGCGTCGCTCGACCGAGTAGACGTCACCCGGTGGTCCGGAGCGGTCGAGCAGCTCGGCGTCGATCGCCCTGCGGTCCACCGCGTCGAGCTCCAGGTCGTGCAGGCTCAGGTTGCTCTCCAGGTGGTGGGAGCCCCGGGCGCCGATGATCGCGGCGCCGACGGCGGGCCGATCGAGCACCCATCGCGTCGCCACGTTGGCGATCCTCGTGGCGTGCTTTCCGGCGATGGTCGCCAGGGTGGCCAGGAGCTGCTGAAAGGCGCCCCAGCCGCCGAACTCGTCGATGATCAGCCGGTACTTGACGAGCGAGCGGTTGGGCAGAGGAGGCTCGGGATCGGGTACTCCCAGATAGCGCTCGGTGAGAAAACCGCCTGCCAGCGTGCCGTAGCAGAGGAGCTCCAGGCCCTGTTCGCCACAGAAGTCGACCATGCCGTTGTCGGGGCGGCGATCGAGCAGCGAGTACTGGACCTGATTCGTGGCCAGTGGAACCCCCGCCTCGAGGATCTCGGCGAGATGGGGTACGTCGGTGTTGGTCATGCCGAGACGACCGATCTTGCCCTCCTGTCGCAGCTCGTCGAGAAGCAGGGCGGTGTCGATCCAGCCGGGGATGGACCAGTCCCACCAGTGGTACTGGACCAGGTCGAGCTGCTCGACGCCCAGACGGTTGAGCGAGCGGTGGATGATGTCCTCGACGTAGCGCCGGGTCACCCGTGGCAGCTCGCCCCGATCGGGGACGAACTTGGTGTGGATCTCGATGTCGATACCCTGGGGCAGCAGTCGGCGCCTGAGCTCGCCGAGGAGCTCCTCGACGCCGGTGTAGATGTCGGCGCAGTCGAAGGTCGTCAGGCCGGCGCGGGCGAGGGTCTCGAGCTCGTCAAGGATCGCCTCGCGGTCGTGACGATCCCGGGAGTGTCCCGCGGTGAGCTGCCAGCAGCCGTTGATGACCCGGGTGAACGAGTAACCGTCACCGAGCTGGAAGCGGGTGGGTGCGCGCTGGGTCATCGAGCCGGACGCTCAGCCGTCGTCGGTTCCGAGCGGCACCCTGGTGACCTCTTCGTGTCGGAAGGTCGAGGTACCGATCCGCTCGATTCTGAACCGTGCTCCGCAGAGTGGGTCGGGACAGGCCACCTCGGTGTCCGTCGTCATCCAGTCCGCCGGGTCGGTTCGGCGCTGCTTGGCCGGCAGGAGCGGCAGCAGCGCGGCCAACGGGTAGAGCGGGAAGGTCTGTCCTGGCGGGAACGAGAGGTTCTCGCCGCGCAGCTCGAACCAGTCGCCGGGGCGATGGTTGCAGACCATCTCCTCGGGATCGCCGACGACCTCGACGCGGAGGTCGTAGAGAGTGAACTCCTGGCTGTCGCTCATCGCCTGCCCGATCTATTGTACGGCCCCTCTGGCGTCGGGTTGCCGCATCCGCCCACAGGGTAGCAAAGGCGGGTGCTAAGCTCCGTCGCGATCGAGTCCCATGAACGAGACGTCCCCGCCAGCCGACTCCGAGCGCCTCCGCTTCCGGCTCGGCACCATCGGGGCGCTTCTGCCTTTCGTGGTGTTCCTCGGTGGAGTGGCCTGGCTCGGTCTCTCCGGGGCACCGGACGAGCGGGGCTTCTGGCCGGTGCTGTTGGCGGCGCTGGCCAGCGGACTGGCGCTGGCGCGCGATCGGACCGCCTACGCGGAAGCGGTCATCTCCGGGATGGGGCGTCCCATCGTCCTGCTCATGGTGATGGCCTGGCTCCTGGCGGGAGTCCTTGCCGCGCTGCTGGCCGCCACCGGACTGGTGGAGTCACTCGCCTGGCTCTGCCAGGTTGGCGGCATCAGCGGTGGGATCTACGTCGCCATGGCCTTCGTGGTCTGCTCTATGGTGTCGACGGCGACCGGAACCAGCCTGGGAACACTCCTGCTCTGCGCTCCGCTGCTCTATCCCGCGGGGCCGGCCCTCGGCGCTGATCCGTACCTGCTGATCGGAGCCATCCTCGGCGGGGCGACCTTCGGCGACAACATCTCCCCGGTCTCGGACACGACCATCGCGTCGGCCAGCACCCAGGGTGCCGACATGCGCGGGGTCGTGGTCTCGCGGCTGCGCTACGCCCTGCCGGCTGCGGTCGTCTCGTTGGTCGTCTACTCGGTCCTGGGCGCCTCGGATGGAGGTGCGACCGAGTGGACCGCCGCCGGATCGGCGGCGGGGCTACCCATGATTCTGGTTCCGGTGCTGGTGATGGTGGTGCTGCTGGCGCGCCAGCACCTTCTGGTGGGCCTGATGACCGGAGTCATCGCGGCCGCAGGGCTGGGGCTTCTCCTCGAGTTGATCGAGCCCTCGGCCCTCGCTCATGTCGAGGGCTTCGGGGTCCGCGGCCTGGTGGTCGAGGGCATCGAGCGCGGCGTCGGCATTTCGATCTTCACCATCCTGTTGGCCGGTCTGGTCGCCGGCCTCGAGGGATCGGGTCTGATCGATCGTCTCGTCGACGCGATGGGCCGCAGGGCGAGATCGGTCGCGGGTGCGGAGCGGAGCATCTTCGTCTCGGTTTCCGCGGCGGTCCTCCTCACCTCGCACTCGGTGGTGGCCATTCTGACCGTCGGCAGCCTGGCGCGTCGACTCGGAGAGCGCTTCGGAGTCGGTGGTTACCGCCGCGCCAACCTTCTCGACGTCACCGTCTGCACCTACCCTTTTCTGCTGCCGTACATGATCCCGACGATTCTCGCCGCCAGCACCACCGCTGGGCACGGGGAGTCGGTCCCCGCGGTCTCGGCGCTCGAAGCGGGGCTCCACAACGTCCACTCCTGGGCCTTGCTGGCCGTCGTCCTGCTCGCCGTGTTCGCCGGCTACGGGCGTGGCGGCCGCTCGGGATGACGCCGTCCCCGGTACCGGCCGCTTCAGTCGCAGCCGTTGCGGCTAGAATGGCCGGCCATGAAAGCAGGGATCATCGGGCTCCCGAAGACGGGCAAGACGACGCTGTTCAACATCCTGACCGGAGCCGAGCGGGAGACGGACAAGTTCGCCGTCTCGAAGGAGACCCACCTCGGTGTGGCGTCGGTCCCGGACCGGCGCCTCGAGCAGCTTCGTGACCTCTACAACCCCCGGCGCTATGTGCCGGCGACCGTCGACTACGTCGACATTCCGGGACTCCAACCGGGCGAGGGAGCGCAGAGTCCCGACCTGGTCGGGCTCAAGGAGGTCGACGCCCTGGTTCACGTGGTTCGGGCGTTCGAGGACCCCGAGCTGCTGCACTCCGAAGGGTCGGTCGACCCGGCGCGTGACGTGGAGAGCGTCAACCTCGAGCTCATCCTCGCCGATCACGAGCTGGTGGAGCGCCGGGTCGCGCGTCTCGAACAGTCGAAGAAGCGCGGCCTGTCGGCCGAGGAGCTAAAGGAGCTGCAGCTGCTCGACGAGGTCGTCCGACCGGCTCTCGAAGAGGAGACGGCGCTGCGCGAGCTCGGTCTCGAGGGAGACGACGAGAAGCGCCTGCGTGGCTTCCAGCTGCTCTCGGCCAAGCCGCTCCTGGTCGTCGTCAACGTCGACGAGGAGGGTCTGGCCGACCCGCCGGAGATCTCGCTCGCCAAGGGTGTCGAGAGCGTCGTGGTGAGCGCCCCGATCGAGGAGGAGATCTCCCGCCTCGAGGCCGGGGACCAGGCCGAGTTCCTCGACTCGCTCGGGCTCGAGGCGCCGAGCCTCGAGCGGGTCCTGCGATCGACCTACCACCTGCTGGGAATGATCTCCTTCTTCACCGTGGGGGAGGACGAGGTGCGTGCCTGGACGATCCGTCGCGGCACTGTGGCCCGCCGCGCCGCCGGCGCCGTCCACACCGACATCGAGCGCGGCTTCATCCGCGCCGAAGTGACCCCCTGGGAGGACCTGATCCGGCTCGGCTCCCTGTCGTCGTGCCGCGACGAGGGCCTTGTGCGCCTCGAAGGCAAGGACTACGTCGTCCAGGACGGCGACGTGACCCATTTCCGCTTCAACGTCTGACCTCGTGGACCCTGTTGAAGGGCCGGCCTCCCCTCGAACCGAGGGCATTGCCTGCCGGCCATTCGTGGCGAAGGGGACCCCGGCCGGCAGGGGCGCCGGCCGCTTCAGTCAGGTACACCGTCGACCACCGGGCAACCCGGTAGGTGCGGGGCGAGGGCGGGGGGTGGGGTTGCTGGGGCGTCACGACGAGCGCGGCGGGACGCTCGGAGTTCACGAACGGATCGGCGCGAGGAGTGCGAGGCGGGCAGAGGAGGTTTGCCTATCCAGTGTCGCCCGCCGTCCCCACCAACCCCACCCCCCGCCCTCGCCCCGCACCGGCTTCCACCCCCACCCCCATCCCAGGAGGTTGGTCCCCATCCCGCCCCCCGGTCGGGTGTGCTCCCGTCGAGCAATCAATACTCTTGACCCTGCCGGCGCTGCTACCTGTCCCTGCCTGAACGCTCCGGACCGCCGCCGGGATGGAGGATTCTCATGACTCGCATCATCGAGCCGTTCCGAATCAAGGTCGTCGAGCCGATCCGGGGAACCACGCGCCGTGAGCGCCAGGGCTTTCTCGAGGAGGCCGCATTCAACCCCTTCCGCCTGCAGGCCGATCAGGTGCTGATCGATCTGCTCACCGACTCGGGCACCTCGGCGATGAGTACCGCGCAGTGGGCCGGCATGATGGAGGGAGACGAGTCCTACGCCGGCTCGCGGAGCTTCTTCCGCTTCCGCGACGCGGTGCGCTCGATCTTCGGGCACCGCCACGTCATTCCGACCCACCAGGGCCGGGCGGCCGAGCGTCTGTTGTGCAGCGCCGTGGTCGACGACGACAGCATCGTGCCCGGCAACACCCACTTCGACACGACGCGGGCCAACATCGAGATGTCCGGAGCGCTCGCCGTCGACCTGCCGACGCCACACTCGGACGACCTGCGCAGCCAGTATCCGTTCAAGGGCAACATCGACCTCGAGCGGCTCGAGACCCTGCTGGCCGAGACTCCCGTCGAGCGGGTCCCCTTCGTCCTGGTGACGGTGACGAACAACTCGGGAGGCGGCCAGCCGGTCTCGATGGCGAATCTCCGGGGCACACGCGAGCTCTGCGACCGTTTCGGCGTGCCCCTGCTGCTCGACGCGGCCCGCTTCGCGGAGAACGCCTACTTCATCAAACTGCGCGAGGAGGGTTACCAGGACGTCAGCCCGGCGGAGATCGCCCGCGAGATGCTGTCGCTCTCGGACGGCGCCCTGATGAGCCTGAAGAAGGACGGCTTCGGCAACATCGGCGGCGTGGTATCGATCAACTCGGACGAGTGGGCCGAAAAGGTCCGGACGCTACTCATCCTGACCGAGGGTTTTCCGACCTACGGCGGCCTCGCCGGCCGCGATATGGCGGCGCTGGCCATCGGTCTGGAGGAGATTCTCGACGAGGAGTACCTGCGCTATCGCGTCGCATCGACCGCCTATCTCGGCCAGCACCTCGACGAGGCCGGTGTCCCCGTGTTGCGCCCGTTCGGCGGACACGCGATCTACATCGACGGGAGGAGCTTCTGCGAGCACCTGACGAACGAACAGCTGCCCGCCTGGGCGCTGTCGACGGTGCTCTACGAGGAGCTCGGCGTGCGCGCCTGCGAGATCGGCAACGTCATGTTCGGCCGTCCACGGGCCGACTCGGAGGAGTGGGAGTGGCCGGCGCGTGACCTGCTGCGCCTGGCGATTCCGCGGCGCGTGTACACCAAGAGCCAGATCGACTTCGTCAGCGAGGGCATCGCCGAGATCTACGCCCATCGCGAGACCATCCCGGGGCTGCGATTCATCGAGCGCTCCGAGGTCCTGCCGCACTTCACCGCCCGCTTCGAACGCGTCGAGCCGCGACGGCTGCTGGCGACTCCGGTCGCGGGGAGCACCACCCGGGTTCCGGTCTGAGACGGCGCGGTTACTGACGCACCACCTCGTCGAGGAAGGCCGCGTTCGAGATCGAGACCGTCCGGCCGTCGGAATCGAGGAGGATCTGCGTCGGGGTGATCGCGGTCAGCGTTCCGCGAACGCCGGAGACCTCCATCTCCTCGCCGACGCGGAAGACCTTGCGAGCGTAGAAACCGGCGATGATGTTGCGCGAGATCTCCCGCGTACCGAGGCCGAAGGAGAGCGCGAAGGCGAGCGCCAGACCGGCGAGCCCGCAGGCGGTGACCAACCGGATGATGTCGGTCTCCACCTGGAGCTGTCCCAGCGCCATGATCCCGGCGACGAACATGACCATCGCCGAGACCACCTTGCCGAGCGAGCCTCCGTACTCGATGCCCGCGTTCTCGGCGGCGCCGGAGATCGCCTTGCCGGCGACCTGGGCCGCCGTCGATCCGAGAATCAGGATCAGCGCACTGGCGACAAGGTTGGGTACATAGCCGAGAAACGTGCCGATGGCCTCGGAGACCGCGGTCAGCCCGAGTCCGTCGGCCGCGGCGCGGGCGAACAGGAAGAGGGCCAGGAAGTAGACGATGCGGGGAAGCACCTGGCTCATCTCCTGGCGCAGCCCGAGACGTGCCATGGTCTGGTCGAGTCCGGCTCTGCCGAGCAGGGCGTCGAACCGCACCCGCCGCAGGATGCTGCGCAGGAGCTTCTCGATCAGCTTCGCCACCAGCAGGGCGACGAGTATCAGGACGAGTCCCACGAGGACCTTGGGCGTTGCCCTGACAACGCTCTCGATGAGGTTCTGGAAGGTACCGGTGAGCTGCTCTTTGATCGTCAACACTTCGTCCATGTCACTCTCCCTTGTCGTCCCGGCGCTCGGCGGCCACCGTCGGCGGTCCGAGCAGCTGGAGCACCATCTCCAGGTACTCGGCGAACACCGAGATGGCGCCTTTCCAGGTCATCTCGGTCAACTGCCCACCGAGCTGTCGCCGCTCGATACGACCCCACAGCCGCTCAACGAAATCGGCGCGCGGCTCCTCGGCGAGCTCGGCGAGCTCGGCGATCGGCTCGCCCGGATCGATGTCGTGAGGATCAGGCATCGGTCGGCGTCCTTCCGTTCTCCGGGGCAGCCTCCCGCGAGCCCTCGAAGATGGCGCGGAATTCGTCGCGGCCCCGTTTGATCCGCATCTTGACCGCTGAGAGTCCGATTCCGAGCCGGTCGGCGATCTCTTGATAGCTCAGCCCGTCGGCGTCGCGCAGGACCAGCGGAACCCGCAGTGTCTCGGACATCGCGTCGAGGGTCGCCGCCATGTGTCGCCGTTGGTCGAGCTGTTCGAGTCGCCGAACCGCTTCCGGTGGGGAGCTCAAGTCGCGCTCGGCCTGCAGGGCCGGGTCGTCGACGTCGACGAAGCGGCGCTCACGGCGCTTGGCGAGATAGTTGAGAACGTGGTTCACCTTGATTCGCTTGATCCAGGTGGAGAAGGTCGACCTGCCTTCGAATCTGCGCAGCCCGAAGTAGGCCTTGGTGAACACCTCCTGAGCGAGGTCGTCGACATCGGCGGTCGCTCCCGAGAGGTAGCGGCAATTGGCGACGACCCGGCCCTGGTGGCGCCGCACCAGGGCCTCGAAGGCGCGCGGGTCGCCCGCGGGGCCGCTGCGGGCGAGCTCGACGAGATCCTCGTCGGTGGGCTCGGAGTCCGGTGTGATGCTCACGATGATGCGGCGGCCGGACACCGGCCGCCGCCTGCCGGGACCGCCGGCTAGGTCCCTTCGGAGCCGCCGCCGGTCCGTAGCGCGTCGCGGATCTCGGTCAGCAGGACGATGTCTTCGGCGGGTGCCGCGGGCTCGGCCTCGGCCTCCGACTCGTCCTCGCGCTTCCAGCGATTGATCGTCCTCACCATCATGAAGACGGCGAAGGCGACGATCACGAAGGTGATGATCGAGTTGATGAACAGACCGTAGTTGATCGTTACCGCTCCCGCCTCCTGCGCCGCCTCGAGAGTGGAGAAGGGACCGGCCTCCGATCCCTCCAGGACGACGAAGAGGTTGGCGAAATCGACGCCGCCCAGCAGCATGCCGACCGGCGGCATCAGGACATCGTCGACCAGTGACTTGACGATCGGCGAGAACGCCCCGCCGATGATGATGCCGATAGCCATGTCGAGCACACTGCCCTTCATGGCGAACTCCCGGAACTCCTTGAACATCGCGGTCCCTCCCAGGTGGTGAATCGGACTTGAACGAATCGGTCGGTCCTACTCTATCGACAAGTCGGACGGCGAAAAGTCACTCGCGCGACACGATTCTCCGCCGTCGGATGTGACTTTCCGCTCCGCCGCCGGTCAGAGGTCTTGTAGAAGGATGATTGGGGCGGCCAGGTGCTCCGACTGAGCTGGCCGGCTTCAGGACCATGGAAAGGGAGACAGTATGAGTGTTGCGAAGACGATTGAGATCAACGCCAGCTCTGAGAGAGGCTTCAAGCACGCGATCGAGAAGGGAATCGCGCGTGCCGCCGCCACCGTCGACGGAATCAGCGGAGCCTGGGTCAGCGAGCAGAAGGTTGTGGTCGACAACGGTGAGGTGACCGCCTACCGTGTCACCCTCCGCGTCACGTTCGTGCTCAGCGAGGACGACTGAGCATGAGCGTTCTCGAAGATCTGATGAGGTCGATGGACCCGGCGACCGCCGAGCGCGTCGGGCAGCAGCTCGGTGTCGATTCGGCGACCGCCTCGGACGCCATCTCCAAGGCCCTGCCGATGTTGCTGGCCGGGCTGAGCAGGAATGCCAAGTCGGGTGGACTGAGTGACCTCGCCTCGGCCCTCGACCGCGATCACGACGGGAGCATTCTCGACGACGTCAGCGGCTACCTCGACCGGGGACCGGGCAACGACGGAGGTGGAATTCTGGACCACGTCTTCGGCGGCTCTCGATCGCAGGTCGAGTCGGCGTTGGGTGGTGCCAGCAACCTGGACGGGAGCTCGGCGGCCAATCTCCTGCAGATGCTCGCACCTCTGGTGATGGGGGCGCTGGGCCGGCAGATGCGGGGTCGAGGTCTCGACGAGGCCGGTCTCGGAGCTGCGCTCGGTCAGGAGGAGAAGGCGCTTCAGGGCGCCTCTTCGGGTGGCTTAGACCTGCTGACCTCGGTGCTCGACGCCGATGGCGACGGCTCGATGGTCGATGACCTGGCCGACAAGGGGAAGGATCTGCTCGGGGCCCTGCTGAAGGGCAGCTAGGGCAGAGGCGTCACTCTCCCGCTGTTTCCACGCGGGCGGGCTCCCGCTGACGAGTCGCTACCCCGGAGGCGATCTCCCGGCCGGAGCCCGTCCCGCCTTTTTCCCGTTCCGGTCGGCGTGGGATCGGATACGATGCGGCCACGTTTGGGAAGGAGGCTGGAGATGAAGGGGAGGCACACGTTACGGCGGGTATCCGTCCTGTCCGCACTCGCCCTGCTGACGATGGCGACCGCGGTGGCCGGGCCTGTCGAGGACGCCGGGGAAGGACCGCTCGATCATCTGGAGTTCCGCAATATCGGGCCGGTGAACATGAGCGGTCGGGTGGCCGACGTCGAGGGGATTCCGGGCGATCCGCGGGTCGTCTACGTCGGCTCGGCTTCGGGCGGAGTGTGGAAGACCGAGAACGGCGGCACCACCTTCGAGCCGATCTTCACCGACCAGCCGGTCGCCTCGATCGGGGACGTCGCTCTGGCACCGTCGAATCGGGAGGTGGTCTACGTCGGTACCGGCGAGGGCAACCCGCGCAACAGCGTCTCCTTCGGCAATGGTGTCTACCGCTCGACCGACGGCGGTCGCACCTGGCGTCATCTGGGGCTCGACGAGACCCGCTACATCACCCGTATCGTGGTCGATCCGCAGGACCCCGACAAGGTCTGTGTGGGAGCGCTCGGGAACATCTTCGGCCGCAGCGAGGAGCGTGGCGTGTTCTGCAGTTGGGACGGCGGAGCGTCGTGGGAGAAGACGCTCTACATCGACGATCAGCACGGCGTGTCCGACATGGACATCGATCCGTCGAATCCCAACATTCTGTACGCGGGCATGTGGCGCTTCGAGCGCAAGCCCTGGACGCACTGGAGCGGCAGCGAAGAGGGTGGTGTCTACCGGTCGGTGGACGGCGGCCGCACCTGGGACAGGCTCGAGGAGGGCCTGCCGGCGCTGATGGGTCGCATCGGCGTCAAGGTGGCCCCATCGAGTCCGAAGACGGTCTACGTCATCGCCGAGACCAACGAGGGAGTTCTGTTTCGTTCCGACGATCGGGGCGAGGCCTTCCGCAAGGTCTCCGAGGACGTGCGGATCGTGTCGCGCGGCCTCTACTACACCGACATGCGGGTGAGCCCGGTCGATCCGGACGAGGTCTTCGCCGTGTCGAGCCGGCTCTTCCGCTCGAAGGACGGCGGCAGGACCTTCGAGCGCTTCTCGCGAGCGACCCACGTCGACTACCACTCCCTCTGGATCGATCCGGAGAATCCGGACCGGATGTGGCAGGGCCAGGACGGTGGCGTCGCGGTCTCCTACGACCGTGGCGAGACCTGGGACCCGATCCGCAATCTCCCGCTGGCGCAGTTCTACCAGGTGTTCCACGACGACCGCGAGCCCTTCTATCTCGTCGGCGGCGGCCTGCAGGACAACGGCACCTGGTACGGACCGAGCCGCAACCGCGATTCGGCCGGCATCATCGAGGACGACTGGCGGATGATGAGCTTCGGCGATGCCTACTTCGTCGTGCCGCATCCGGAGAAGGAGGACGTCTTCCTCTCCGAGTACCAGGGCGGTGGCATCATGCGGACCGACATCTCGACCGGCCAGCAGGTCGAGGTCAACCCGCAGAACCAGCGCAACGACGGTGGTCCGGTCGGCGACCTGACCTACCGCTTCAACTGGAACGCGCCCATCGTTCCGTCGCCGCACGATCCGGACACGGTCTACTTCGCCGGCAACGTGGTCTTCAAGACCAACGACTTCGGAGACACCTGGGAGGTGATCTCACCCGACCTGACCACCAACGACCCCGACAAGCAGGGCGACGCCGGCGGTCCGGTCTGGTTCGAGAACACCACCGCCGAGTACCACTGCACCATCATCAGCTTCGCGGAGTCCCCGGTCGAGGCGGGCGTGCTCTGGTCCGGCTCGGACGACGGCAAGGTGTTCGTCTCCCGTGACGGCGGCGAGAACTGGAACGACGTCACCGGGAATCTGCCCGGCGTGCCCGAGTTCGCGCCTGTCTCCCACATCGAGCCGTCGGCAACCTCCGGCGGCACCGCCTATGCGACCTTCGACCGGCACATGTTCGCCGACTTCGCGCCCTACGGGTATCGCACCACCGACTTCGGAGCTTCCTGGACGCGGTTGTCGAGCGCGGGCCTGCCCGAGGACGGCTGGGTCTGGGTGCTGCGAGAGGATCCGAAGAACCACGACCTCCTGTACCTCGGTACCGAGGTCGGGCTCTATGCGTCGTGGGACAGGGGAGAGAGCTGGGAGAAGCTCCACCTCGGCAACCTTCCGACGGTGTCGATCCACGATGTGCTGATTCACCCGCGGACCAACGATCTGATCCTCGGAACGCACGGTCGGGCGATCTGGATTCTGGACGACGCCACCCCGATCCAGAGCTATGGCGATACGGACGGCGTCGGCGCGCATCTCTTCGCGACGTCGCCCGGGCTCCGGTTCGCCGGGACCTTCACCCGCTACGGCTTGGGCGATCGCGAGTTCCGTGGTCCGAACCCGCCCTACGGCGCGGCGATCACCTACTACCTCGCCGCGTCGCTCGAAGAGCCCGAGGAGAGCGGGGAGAGCGAGGAGAGCGGAGAGGAGGGGGAGGTGGCAGGCGCATCGGAGAGCGATGCACGGCTGAAACTGGAGATTCTCGACCGCGACGGCGAGGTCGTTCGCGAGCTCGACGAGCTGCCGCTGGCGGCCGGCGTCCACCGGGTGCACTGGGATCTGACCGGCGAACCGCCACGCAAGCGCGACGACGAGGCCGGAGGGGGCTCGGACTTCTTCGGCGGCGCCTCCGGACCTGCTGTCCTGCCCGGGACGTACACGGCCCGTCTGACGGTCGATGGCGAGACCTACGAGCAGCCGGTCGAAGTGCACGTCGATCCCTCGCTCGAGGTTGACCTCGCCACCCTGCGAGCGCAGAACGAGGCGGCGACACGGCTGCGGGATCTCATCTCGGTGGCCAACGACGGGTTGCGCGCACTCGACGTGCTCACGACCGAGATCGACGAGCGCAAGGCCTCGGCGGAGCGCCTCGGGCTCGACGTGCCGGAGGACGCGGCAGAGGCGCGGACCCAACTGGCGGAGGGGCTGAAGGAGATCTCCGAAGCGCTCACCCGGCCGGAGGGAAAGACCTTCTGGTCTCAGGGGCCCCGATTGGCCGACCACCTGCAGAGCCTCTTCGGGAACATCGACGGCAACGCCTTCGCCGTGCCGACGACGGCCCAGCAGCAGCGTTTCGTCGAGCTCGAAGAGGAGTCGGATAGGGTCTTCACGGCGCTCAACACCTTCTTCGCGGAGACCGTGCCCGAGCTCAACGAGCTTCTGGCGGAGCACGGCCTTCCCGGACTCTCCCGTCCGACACCCCTCGAATGGGAGCCGACGCCGGAGATCGAAGGCGGTGAGAGTCCGCGCGGTGCCGACTAGTATCCGTTGGGTCGTACAGGCCAGCGCGTCGCGGCGGCGGAGGGTCCATCGATGAAGCGAGTTCTCGTTCTCGGAGCCGGAAAGAGCGCTCCCTTCCTGATCCGGTACCTGCTCGACAACGCCGAGGCGGGAGACTGGTTCGTCACCGTCGCCGACCTCGACGCCGATCTCGCGGCGGCGCGCGTCGCCGCACACCCGCGCGGCGAAGCGACGGTCCTCGATGTCGCCACGCAGGGGCGACTCGAGGCCGCGGTCGACAACGCCGACGTGGTGGTCAACCTGCTGCCGCCGTCCCTGCAGGCCCAGGTGGCGCGACGCTGCATCGACAGACGGCGCCACATGGTCTCGCCGTCCTACGCCGACACTGAGGTGAGAGCACTCTCCGGCGAAGCCGAGCGTCGCGGCGTCTGCCTGCTGATGGAGATCGGTCTCGATCCGGGCATCGATCATATGGCCTCGATGGCGCTGATCGACCGCGTCCATCGCGAGGGTGGCGTCGTCGAGCGGTTCGAGTCCTACGGCAGCGGTGTCCCGGCGCCGGACTCGATCGGCAATCCACTGCGCTATGCCATCACCTGGGACCCGTACGGCGTGGTCAAGGCGGGCCGGGACGGCGCCCACTACCTGCGCGACGGGCACCTTCGCGCCGTGCCGCGACACCGCGTCTTCGCCCGCACCTGGCCGGTCGAGATCCGGACGATCGGGGCGATGGAGGCCTATCCGAACCGCGACTCCCTGGTCTACCGTGAGGTCTTCGGACTCGCCCAGGCCCACACCCTGATCCGCGGAACGCTGCGCTATCCCGGCTGGTGCGAGACCTGGCATCAGATCGTCCGTCTCGGCCTCACCGACGAGCGGATCTCGGTGCCGCACCTGGCCGACCGGAGCTTCGCGGACCTCGTCGAGATGTACCTCCCGGAAGCCGACGGCGAGCGCTCGATCGAGGACCGCGTCGCCCTGGCCATCGGCCTCGAGCCCGACGGTGAGGTCATGGAGAAGCTCCGCTGGCTCGGCCTGTTCTCGAGCGAACCGATCGGTGGCGGCGCCACCAACGGAACCGCCGCCCTGGTGGGTCTTCTGACGCGCAAGCTGACGCTGCCGCTGGGAGGCCGCGACATGATCGTTCTGCACCACATTCTCGACGCCCGGTACCCGGCGGCCACAGCGGCGCGGGGCTCCGGGGCGGAAAGGCGCCGCGTCGAGGCGACCCTGATCGAGTATGGGGAGCCCGATGGCGTCACCGCCATGGCGCGGACCGTGGGGCTGCCGGCGGCGTTGGCTGTCCGGGAGCTACTCGTCGGAGAGCTCGATCTCGCCGGCTGCCACATCCCCACCGAGCCGCGGATCTACGGGCCGGTCCTGGAAGCGCTCTCTCGGGAGGGGATCGAGTTCACCGAGACCGAGGTGGAGCTCGAGGAGAGTCAGATGAAAGGGGCTCTGGTGACATGACGCATCTCTCGACCGGTGTGGTGGCCTCCTCGCGAAAGGAGAACGAGGGCCGGCTGCCGATACATCCGCGTCACCTGGAGCGCATTCCCGATGAGTTGCGGCGGCACATCTCGCTCGAGCGCGGCTACGGCGAGCGCTTCGGGTTCGCTGACGAGCGGCTCGAGGCGGCGGGATTCCGTCTGGCGGAGCGTGCCGAGATCGTCGGCGCCCACCGACTCGTCATTCTCCCCAAGGTGACCGCGAAGGATCTCGAACAGGTGGGAGAGGGAAACTGTGTCTGGGGCTGGCCCCACTGCGTGCAGCAGCGAGAAGTGACCCAGGTCGCCATCGACCGGCGACTGACCCTGGTCGCCTGGGAGGCGATGTACCACTGGAGCTCCTCGGGAGAGCGCCAGCTGCACATCTTCTACAAGAACAACGAGCTGGCCGGATACTGCAGCGTCCTGCACGCTCTCGAGCTGATGGGACTCGACGGGCACTACGGGCTGAGCCGCTCGGCCGTCGTGCTCGGATTCGGCTCGGTCAGTCGCGGCGCCATCTTCGCTCTGCGTGGCCGGGGCTTCGAGGATGTCGCCGTATACACCCAACGACCCTCCCATCTCGTAGCCAACCAGGTTCCCGGCTGTGTCTACAGACGCATGGCACGAGCGTCCGAGCCCGGAGGAGCGATGGAGGTCGTCGCTTCCGATGGGACGAGTCGACCGCTGATCGACGACCTCGCGGCTGCCGACATCGTCATCAACGGGACGCTGCAGGACACCGATCGGCCGCTCGAGTTCCTGCGGCCCGGCGAAGAGGAATCGCTCCGCTCCGGGTGTCTGATCGTCGACGTGAGCTGCGACGAGGGCATGGGCTTCCCCTTCGCCCGCCCGACCTCCTTCGACGAGCCGATGTTCCACGCCGCGGACGGGCGCGTGACCTACTACGGTGTCGACCACTCGCCGTCGTACCTCTGGGATGCGGCGACCTGGGAGATCTCGGCGTCCCTGCTGCCGTATCTCGGCAGGGTCATGTCGGGTCCGACCGACTGGCCGGCCGACCTCACCATCGAGCGGGCCGTCGAGATCCGCGAGGGCCGGATCCTCAACCCCCGCATTCTCTCCTTCCAGAAGAGGGCGGACGAGTACCCGCATCGGCCGCTCGACGGGGACGCGTCACTCTAGCGACCGGCGGCGTGTCGCCGCGCCTCGACGCGCATCACCTCCGTCCACTGCTCACCGTCCTGCGAGGACTCGCTGCTCCGGCGGAAGCTCGTCTCGGTGATCTCCGAGAAGGTGACCCGCTGCTTGCCGTAAGGAGAGTCGCTCAGCATCACCATGTCGCCGTCGCGGTACTCGGCGTCGAAGGTCCCGAAGTCCCCTCCGGGTAGCGGATCGGAGGCCGCTCTGTCGATCGAACCGCCTCCCGGCAGGCCATTGTAGAATCCGTCGAGCTTCCGACGAATGACTCACTTCTCGACCAGACGGCTCTGGCCCTGGTGCGTTCAGGCGCTGGTTGGCGTGCTCGGCTGGACCGTTGCCTCGCCCGGCCTCGCCGGAGAGCTGCCAGAGACGTCGATCTCCTACCAGATCGAGGTGCGACTCGATCCCGAGACCCGGCATCTCGAGGGTCGTGAGACGATCCGCTGGCGCAACCCCTCGATGTCAACGGTCGAGAGGATGCCACTTCACCTCTACCTGAACGCCTTCTCCCACGAGGCGACGACGTGGATGCGCGGTGGCAGGAGCTCCCGTGTCGACGTCGACGATCTCCTCGAGCGATTCGAGGACCCCTGGGGCTTCATCGAGCCGACGTCGATCCGTCGCGGTACCGAGACGGTCGCCTTTCGGCCGATCCGACCCGATGACGGCAACCCGTTCGACCGCTCCCTGATCGAGATTCCGCTCGATCCGCCTCTCGGTCCGGGCGAGACGGTCGTGCTCGAGATCGACTTCGAGGCGCGTCTGCCACTTCCGATGGCTCGCACCGGGGGACGCCTGGGCTACTTTCTGGTGGCGCACTGGTTCCCCAAGGTTGCGGTCTTCGAGGCCGTTGGCGTGCGCGGTGCGGCCGAGGACGGCTGGAACGCCCATCAGTTCCACTCGCCGACCGAGTTCTACGCCGACTACGCCGACTTCGATGTCCGGATAGGGCTGCCGCGGGACTTCAATGTCGTCGCCACCGGCAAGGGGGGCCCCGAACAGGCGAGCGGAGCCGGTGACGTCGTGTGGCATCGCTACAGGCAGCGAGCGGTGCACGATTTCGCCTTCTGTACCGGCAGCGACATGGTGGATGTGGTCTCGACCCACCAGCCGAAGGGCTCGGGTGGGCCGGTCGAGATCCACGCTTTCGTGCCGCGGGGCACCGAGCACCAGGTACCTCGTTGGGTTCGGGCCACCCAGGCCTCTCTCGACGTGATGGGCGCCAGTGTGGGGCCCTACCCCTACGAGACGATCACCGTCATCTATCCGCCGGGCTGGGCCATGACCACTGGGGGGATGGAGTACCCGACGCTGATCACCAACGGCCCGGGCGATCCGCTGCTCGATGTCGGTCTGTTCTCGGGGATCAACATCGGCGAGGTCATCACGGCCCACGAGTTCGCGCACCAGTACTTCCACGGCATGGTGGGTAGCAACGAGTTCGAGGAAGCCTACATGGACGAGGGGTTCACCCAGTACTGGGGCGACCGGATCATGGCCGACACCTATGGTGAGGAGGGCGGCTTCGGGACGATCCTGGGGCGGGGCATGGGAGTCCGCGCGATGAACACCATGGGGCTGCCCTCCCAGCGCGACCTGCCGCAGCCGATCTGGTCCGGAGACTCGTACCTGGCCGGTGATGGCTACAAGTTCTCTCAGTTCTACGGGCTCGTTTCGCTCACCATGTCGACGGCCGAAGGCCTGTTCGGGCGGGACACCGTAGATCGCGTCTTCGCCGCCTATTTCGAGCGCTGGCGCTTCCGACATCCACGATTCGAGGATTTCCTCGACGTGGCTCGCGACGTCGGGGGCGAGGATTTCGGCGACTTCATCCTCGACGCCTACACTCAGACCCGACAGCCCGACTACCGCGTCAGGACGGCCGAAACCGAGCTCTGGTCGCCACCGCGTGGCCGTGTCGTGACGGCCTCGGGTGTCATCGATTCGCTCGAGGAGAGTGACGAGCCGTTTGCCGTGCTCGATCCGGGTGCGCGGGAGTCGGCGGGTCGGGTGGTCGCCGAGATCCACGACCCCGGACGCTCGAGAACGGAGCGCGGTTCGATCACCCGACGCACGTTCCAATCCGAGCCCGGAGCCCCCGACGAGGACTGGGAAGCGCGAGATGATGTCTTCTATTCCTCGAGGGTCCGTATCGACGGTCCGGGCTGGGACCATCTGCCGGTCGAGGTACTCATACGTTTCGCCGATGGTGTGACGGTCCGTGAGCGCTGGGACGGCAGATCGGACTTCCGGCAGTACCGGTTCATCCGTCCGGCGCCGCTACGCGAGGTGCGGGTCGATCCATCCCACATCAATGCGCTCGATCCGGACCCGGTGAACAACGCCCGCCTCATTGTCGCCGAGAGCGGCATGACGAGCGACTGGTCGAGGTGGCTCGGTGCGGTGTTCCAGCTGGCGCTCGAAAGTCTGGGACTATGGCTGTGAGGACACCGGCGCTCGAAGCACTCCGAACCGTCACGGGATCGGCGCGTCTCGTCCTGGCGCGATGGCTTCTCACGGTTCTGGCGGCGGTACCGGGCGTCCTGGTCGGTCAGGGCGCGCTCGCCGAGTCGGTGGGGACGCGCCCCTGGTTCACCGAGGCGCCCGATCCTCTGCCGTTGCCCCAGTTTTTCGGCATGCTGGGCGAGGCCGGGTCGGTCGTTCCAGTAATGCTGGTCGGTGTGGTCTTGGGCTGGGTCTGCCTGCAACTGCTCACGGCGGCAGCCGTGGAGATCCTCTCTTCGGGTCCAGGCGCCGCCAGGGTGAAGGTCTGGCGCACGATGATCGATGTGGGCGGGCGGCACGTCCTCGCCTACCTGCGGGTCTCCTTCTTCGCTTTCGTCCTGCTGGCGATCGGCGCTCGACTCCTGGCCGTGGTCAACGGCCGTCTGGCCGATCGTGCGGCGATCGAAGGATGGACACTCGAGACCACCATTCTGGTTCAACCTGCCGCTTTCGCGCTGGCGCTCCTGGCCTGGGCGGGGCTGGTCGGCGTGTGCGCCTGGTGGGGCCGCGTGATCGTGGCTCGTGATGGACGTCGCTACGTCAGACGACTCCTCCCGGTCGTACCCCGTCTTCTGGTGCGCTATCCGGTTTCGGGCTTCCTGCTGCACTGGCTCCTGAGCACCCTGTTCGTTCTCGCCGGTGCCGCGACGCTGGTCGGATGGCGCCAGGCACCAGGGACGGCTATCGGCTCGATGTCGATCTGGCTCGCACTCCTCGGCCTTCAGGCAGGCGTCTGGCACTGGCGGATCCGCCTGCTCGGACTGATCTGGTCGGACCAGCGGCAGGACGATCTGCGCGCCCGTCCGGATGCGTCCTGGCGCGTCGTGAGGCACCTGCGCGATCGGCTGCGCCGCAACCCGACGCCCGCCATCGCCGTCGTCTCCGATGTCCTGGGTGGAGGAGAGATCCGTGGAGAGGGCGTCGTGCCGGTCGAGCCGACGCTGGAAGAGGAGTAGCCTCGCCTCAGCTGGACGAGCCGATCAGCGCCGCGAATCCGCCGAGCATCATCATCATCATGAAGAGCCCGACCATCAGGGCGAACCAGAGGAGGCCGGCGCGGCAGAAGTTCCGCTTGTTCTCGTTGACGCCATCGGCAAAGGCCCAGTAGAGGTACATCACGACGCCGATCAGCGGCAGGGCCAGCACCAGCAGAGTCACGAACCACTCGCCGACGGTCATCGGGCGCATCGTCTCTTCACTCACGGCGTCTCCTTTCGCGCGCTCGGCGACGAGGCGGTGCACGGTAGGGTCCCGAGCCTGCGACCGCGGACAGATGCCGGTCGGAGACGCGTCGCCTGCTCTCGTTGGTGGATCGATCGATGCTAGCACGGGCCCCGAGCAGACCCGCTACCAGGGCGGCTCCGGCCCGCCCGGGATCAGATCAGGAAGTGATTGGGCCGCAGTCGACCGGGCTCGAGGGCGGCGGCTTCGCGCAGCGCCGCCTCGGTGTACTTCGCCGCCATCAGCCCCCGCCACTGGGCCTGGAAGTCGGTGTTGTCCATCGGCGTCGCGACCTTGCGCGCCTCCTCGGCGGCGGCTTCGATCAACTCCCCGGTGAGCCGCTGGCCTCGCATCAGCTCCGAGGCGGCGGGGACCGCGGCGGGGTAGGAGGCGACGGCGCCCAGTCGTAGCTCGGCCCGTTCGACGGTCTCGTCGTCATCGGCCAACCACAGGGCCACGGCCACCGAGAGCACGGCGAAATCGATCGAGCCCCGGCGGCGGAGCTTCCAGAAAGCGGTGCGGCAGGAGTCCGAGTCGGCGGAGCGCGGGACCCGGATGCGACTCAGGATCTCGTCGGGGCGCTTGGCCGTGTACTCGATTCCGTCGTCCCGGTAGAGAGCGTCCATCGTCAGCGCCCTCTCCCCGGAGGTCGAGACCAGGTCGACCTCGGCTCCCAGGGCGCACAGCATCGGCGCGGAGTCCGAGGCGTGGTGCGCCCAGCAGCGCGGCGAGCTCGGCGCCACCCAACAGACGGTGCCCTCCTCCTTCATGCAGTAGTCGATCGACCGCCGCCATTCCTCCGTCTGGTTGTAGTACATGCAGCGCGTGTCGACCATCACGTTGCCGCCGATGGTGCCCATGTTGCGTAGCGGCGGAGAAGAGATCGAAGCGACGGCCTTCGCCAGAGCCGGGTAGCTGTCGCGGACCAGCGGGCTGTTGGCGACATCGTCGAGCAGGGTGGTCGCGCCCAGAGCCACCCCGTCGCCGTTCGAGACGCCGGCGAGCCCCTGGATTCCCATCAGGCTCACCACCGTCCTCGCCTTCTGATGGCGCCGTTTCATGTTGGGCCACAGGTCGGTGCCGCCAGCTACCAGCCGGCAGTCGGGGCCTTCGCCGGCGAGGATCTCGGCGGCCTCGCGCAGATCCCGCGCCTGGAGGAAGGTGAAGGGTGGGAGCCGGAGCATGGTCGGGTCAGGTAGTGGTGAGCTTGCCGTGCTTCTGGAGGGCCTCTTCGCGACTGGTCATCGAGCCCGAGGACGAGCGCATGCCGCTGCGCAGCTTGGTCTTGAAGTCGTTGACCGCCTTGCCGTCGCCGCCCTGGGCCGGCGTCGGAACCTCGAGAGTCTCGCCGAAGTCGGCCTCGGGGAAGCGCGCCGGTCCGAATCGGGGCGCTCTTCCGGCGGCGCCTTCGGCGAGCGCCTTGACGATCATGTGCGGCTGGATCGGCACCTGGTCGACACGCGCTCCGACGGCGTCGAAGATGGCGTTGGCCAGTGCCGGCATCACCGGCAGCAGCGGCCCCTGCCCGACCTCCTTGGCGCCGTAGGGTCCTTCCGGATCGGGATCCTCGATGAGGTAGGTCGTCACCGGCGGCATGTCGTGGAAGGTCGGGCTCTTGTATTCGAGCATCGACGGCATCTTGTGGAGGAGCGCCGGCGACAGTCGTTTCGGCAGGCGCCGGTAGCTCATCTCCTCCATCATCGCCTCGCCGAGGGCCATGTAGACCGAGCCCTCCACCTGTCCCATGACCATCGCCGGGTTGATCGACTTGCCGATGTCGTGTGCGACCCAGCAGTGGCGCGGCCTGTAGAGACCGGTTTCCGGATCGACCTCGACCTCGATCACGGCCGCCGTGTACGAGTAGGCCGGCGAGGGCCCGACGCCCGAGCCACGGTACTTGCCGGGCGAGCGCGGTGGAATGTACGAGCCGACGGTGCCCAGGGTGCCGAACCGCGACTCGGCCACGATGACCGCCTCCTGCCACTCGAGCCCGGTCTCGGGATCCTCGCTGTCGAAGACCCGGCGCCCGGCGAAGACCAGCCGCTCCTTCGGTACCTCGAGACGCTCGGCCACACCGCGGGCGATGAGGTCGCGCGCGCGCTCCGCCGCCTGGATCGCGGCGTTGCCCATCATCAGGGTGACCCGGGACGAGTAGCTACCGAGATCGACCGGCGTCAGATCGGTGTCGGCGACGCAGAGGCGGATGTCGAGCAGCTCGATGCCGAGGATCTCGGCGACGATCGCGGCCAGAACGCTGTCCGAGCCCTGACCGATCTCGGCCTGGCCACAGAAGACCGCCACGTTGCCCGAGCGGTCGAGCTTGAGCTGGACGCCCGACTGCGGCATGTGGTTCCAATAGATCGGCAGCCCGGCGCCGCAGAGGTACGAGCCACTGGCGAGCCCGAGCCCGCGACCTTCGGGGAGGTTGCCGTAGCGATCTCTCCAGCCGCTCCCCTCGACAACCGCTTCGATGCACTGTTCGAGGCCCATCGAGCCGATACGCAGCCAGTTGGCGGTGATCGACTCGGGCTCGGCGAGGTTGCGTAACCGCAGCTCCGCCGGATCGATCCCCAGCGCGTGCGCCGCCTTGTCGAGATGGATCTCCCAGCCGAAGCGCGGCTGCGGCGTGCCGTGGCCCCGTTTCGGGCCGCAAGGCGCCTTGTTGGTGTAGACGCGAATGCCGTCGAAACGGTAGTGGGGCAGATCGTAGGTGACCGTCTGGAGCGCCCCGGTGTAGTAGGTCGAGGCGACGCCGTAGCTTCCGTAGGAGCCGCCGTCGAGGGCGGTCTTGAGGTGCTGGCCGGTGAGAGTCCCGTCACTCTTGAACCCGGTCTTGAGCTCCATCAGAACCGGATGACGGCCGCGATGGGAGTAGAAGACCTCCTCGCGCGTGAGCGTGATCTTGACCGGTCGGCCCAGCTCGAGGGCCATCTTGGCGGCGGCGATCTCATGGTTGAAGGGATCGCTCTTGCCGCCGAAGCCGCCGCCGTTGGGACAGGCGATGACCCGGATGCGCGAGGCCGGGAGCTCCAGCACCCGGGTCAGGGCGCGGTGCACGTAGTGGGGCGTCTGGGTCGAGGAGTAGAGCGTCACCCGTCCCTCGTCCTCGGGGACCGCCACTGCCGAGTGCTGCTCCATCGCCAGGTGCGTGTTGCCCTCGTAGAAGACCACGTCCTCGAGCACCAGATCGGCCTCGGAGAAGGCCTGCTCGACGTCGCCGAACTCCATCGAGACCGCCTTGTGAACGTTGCCGCCCTCGGGGCTGTAGTCGTGGATGCGCGGCTCGTCGGTGGCGAGGGCCTCCTCGACCGTAGCGATCGTGGTGAGGAGCTCGTACTCGACCTCGACCGCCAGGGCGGCCTCGATCGCGGCGTCCTCGGTGGTCGCGGCGACAGCGGCGACCGGATCGCCGACCATGCGTACCTTCCCGACCGCCAGCGCGTGCTCGTCCTGGGAGACCGGGAGAATGCCGAAGGTCTCGGGCATCGACTCGCCGGTGAGAACTCCGAGGACGCCGGGGATCTTCTCGGCGGCGCTCGAGTCGATGGAGACGATCTTCGCGTGCGGCACCGTCGAGCGCACCAGCCTCATGTGGGCCATGCGGGGGAAATCGAGGTCGTCGGCGAAGCGGGTGGCGCCGGTGACCTTGGTGCGACCGTCGACGCGGCGGAACGGCTTGCCGATCAGCTCGTGGTCCGTGGGCGTCGGCTCGACGTGGCCGCTGTCGGGCCGGTCCCCGGGCTTCGCGCGGCGTGGACCCTTCGCCGGCTCAGCCATTGTCGGTCTCCTCGACACCCGTCTCTCCGACGCCCGGGGGCAGGGGGCTTCCGTAGAGCGCTTCCGCCGGCGGCTTCACCTCCTCGTGACGCATCCGGGCCGCCGCCCATTCGACCCCTTCGACGATCTTGATATAGCCGGTGCAGCGGCAGAGGTTGCCCGACAGGGCCTCGGAGATCTCCTCACGCGTCGGGGAGGGCTTCTCGGCGAGGAGGGCCTTGGCGGTGAGAAGAATGCCGGGGCTGCAGTAGCCGCACTGTGCCGCGCCGAGATCCGCCAGCACCGCCTGCAGCGGGTGCAGCTCGTTGGCCTCCTGCATCCCTTCCACGGTCTCGATCTCGCGGCCCTCCATCTCGGCCGCCAGCGCCAGGCAGGAGAGCACCGGCCGGCCGTCGACCAGGACCGCGCAGGTGCCGCACTCTCCGAGCTCGCAGCCGTGTTTCGTGCCGGTGAGCCCGCAGCGCTCGCGAAGGACCTCGAGCAGGGTGTGGTGGCTCGGAAAGACCACCGTGGTCTCCTCGCCATTGACCCTCAGGGTCAGGGTGATCTTGCTGGAAGAGGGCGGCACTGATGATTCGGAGGGGATTTGAACCGTCGTTCAAATCATGCCATGGCGCCGTCGGGCGGTCAAGGTGGCGCCGGGCCGAGGGGGTCAGCAGCGGACGGCACTCAGAAGGTTCCGTCCGAGAATCGCCGAAGCGGTCAGGTAGCCTGACAGCAGCGCCGGGGTGACGCCGGCCGTCACCACGTCCTGACCGGTGAGAAAGAGCCCCTTGACCGGTGTGCGTGGCCTCAGCCAGCGCTGCTCGAAGCGATCGGGCGAATGGTCGACGCCGTAGATCTCGCCACGCCGGTAGTTGGCGAAATGGCTCGTCGACAGCGGCGTCGAGACTTCGTGGTAGTCGATCTGGGAGGCCACGCCCGGTACCTGTCGCTCGAAGCGCTCGAGCATCCGCTGGGCGTAGCTCTCCTTGAGGGCGTCGTAGCTGTCGCCGCGCTCGCGCCAGCCGGTCGAGCCCCAGGGCTCGAACTGCTCGAACGAGGCGAGCGTGATCAGCTCGAGCGTGGCACGGCCCGGGTAGCGGGACTCGAACGAGGGGTCCTTGGCCGAGGGGAAGGAGGCGTAGACGACCGGCAGCGGGCGGTCGGTGTCGGCCAGGAAGTCGGCGACGTTGCGATCGTGGTCGGGCCCCGGATAGAGCCAGAGGTTGGTGGTCTCGAAGCCGAGCTCGTCGGCCGTCTTCCGGAAGCCGGCGTAGAGACACAGGTGGGCCGTCGACGGACGCACGGCTTCGGTGCGGCGCCCGAGGTCGTGTCGGTCACGGTCGGCGGCCGGTAGCAGCCGCTCGAAGGTGTTGAGAGCCCCGGCGTTGCTGATCACCAGGGAAGCGTGAATCTCCGTCCCGTCTTCGAGTCGGACGCCGACGGCACGGTCTCCGTCGGTCACGATCGACTCGACGTCGGCCTGGTAGACGATTGCGCCACCGGTCGACTCGATCAGCGGCGCGACGGCGCCGGCCAGGGCCGACGCTCCGCCGACCGGGTAGGCGGCACCTTTGAGATAGTGCCTGGCGACGGCGGCGTGCATCAGGAAGCTCGACCGGCCGGGCGGTAGACCGTAGTCGCCCCACTGGGCGGTGAGGACGCCGATGAGCTCCCGGTTGCCGGTGAGCTCCTCCAGGACGTCGCGAGTGGTCCGTCTCGACCAGGCCAGGGCGCCGCGTCGCATCCGCCCGCCGGCGAGCTTCGAGACCAGGCCCGGCACCGCCTTCTCGGCGAAGTAGGTGCCCATGGTCCGCGCCGCGGCGTGCACCGCTTCCAGATACCGGTCGATCGCCGCGGCCTCGTCGGGGAAGTAGCCCTTCAGGCGCTCCTGGAAGGCGTCGACCCCGGTGGGGAAGTCGTAGGCCCGATCCTCCATGACGACCCGGTCGTAGACGTCGTCCATCGCCTGCCATTCGAGCCGTCCTTCCATGACGTGCTCGTAGAGCTTGCTGGTCATCGTCTCGCGGCGGTGCACCTCGCCGATGTAGTGCAGCCCGACGTCCCACTCGTAGCCGTGACGGCGGTAGGCGTGGGTGAAGCCGCCCGGCATGTAGTGGCGCTCGAGCACCAGGACCCGCTTGTCGGCGTGCTTGGCGAGCAGAGCGGCGGTCGCGAGGCCGCCCAGTCCCGAGCCGATGACGACCGCGTCCCACGGGCCGTCGAGCGCCACCGTCCCGTATCTGACACCGACCCGCTGCATGCGCCGAGGCTAGCAGTTACGGCGGCGCTTCGGCGGTCAGCCGAGGGCCCGCTTGCAGGGCTCGACGAGGGTCAGATTCCCTCCCAGGCGGCCGACGACGAAGGCCACCGCGGCTGCCGTGGCGCCGATCGTGTCGAGCCCGTGAATCAGCAGGAGAAGGGTGGCGATGATCCCGACGACCTCGATCACGGTCGAGCGCTTGATCGGGGCGGTGAGGCGACCGTGCACCAGGACCGCCCGCTGGAGTGAGAGCAGCACCGAGAGAGCCGGAATGGCGAC
Source organism: Candidatus Multivoradales bacterium (assembly GCA_965223875.1). Taxonomy (GTDB): domain Bacteria; phylum Acidobacteriota; class Thermoanaerobaculia; order Multivoradales; family JAHEKO01; genus CBDCXS01. The sequence continues at coordinate 4,673,000 of OZ245024.1, forward strand.
CAGGATCCGTGTCGGCACGATGGCGAACGCGGTGAGCTCCTCGCTCAGGCCCGAGATGGTCCCGAACCAGACGAGAGCGAGGGGAGTGAAGGCGATCAGGGCCATGGCCGCGGTGGCGAATCCGCCCAGCCGGGCGCCGAAGCCGAGGACGTCCCGGCGAGCGACGTCGTCGCGTAGGAGCAGGGCGATAGCCACCTCCTGGTAGGAGAGCCCGACGGCGCGGAAGATGAAGACGAGCGAGTTGACGACCGGAAGGACCGCCAGGGACTCGAGCGGGTAGCGTCCGTGCCCGACGAAGGCGGTGACTATCGGGGGAATGGCGAGACTGATCAGGGAGGTCAGCGCCAGCGGCCAGTAGAACTCGCGGATCTGCGCGTAGCTCGGCGGCGGCTCCGCATCCTCGACGGTGGCGAGGCGATGCGCCTCGTGCCGGACCATGAAGCGGCAGGCGGCGGCTTCGGCGACGACACCGAAGCCGATGGCCCCCGTTCCCACCCAGACGCCGGGCCAGTCGGAGAGGAAGAAGAGGCCGAGGCTGGTACCCGCCATCGTCACCAGCCGCACCACCGTGCCGTAGGCCACGCGCCGGGTTCGCCCCGCCTGGATCAGCAGGCCCTGGTAGAAGCGGCGGTAGCCGATCGCCGCCGGCCACAGCGTCATCAGAAAGAGCCCACCGCGCGAGAGCCCGATGACGCGGTCGCTCAGCCCGATGACGTGGTGGGCGAGAAGAGACCAGGCCGGTGTCAGCACCAGGACGAGCATCAGAGCCGTCAGCGCGGCGTTCAGACTCCAGGTGAAGCGGCGCAGCCTGCGGAGCGATTCGGCGCCCTTCACCAGCGCCGTCGAGGCGCTCATGATCATGATGACCGGCGCCTCCACCAGGATCGCCATCGCATAGGCGACACCGAAGGCCGCCAGATTGTGCTTCGGATCGTCCATCCGCGCGATCACCGCGGCGACGAACGGCGCCTCGACGGCCATCATCATCCAGGTGCCGAACATCGGCACCCAGTAGCTGAAGATCAGGCGGGAGGTCTTCATTGGCGGTGACCGAGAGGCCTCCGGAGCGCTCGCGGCCCGGGACGGCGAGCCGCAGGATCCTGGTAGTCGAGGCGGTCGGAGCAGCCTACCCTACGGTCTGTTGAAAGGAGAGCAGCGGAATGCAACGGTCCACTCGCAGTGTGATGACGCTACTGAGCCTGGTCCTCACGGCCTGGTCACCGCCCGACGCGACGTCCGAGGACGAGCGAAGGAGCGAGGCGGAGGCTCACTTCGCCGCCAGCGCCTGGCAGGAGGCGGCCGACTCGTTCCAGACGGTCGTCGATTTGGACGTGGAGGATCACGACGCCTGGTACAAGCTCGGCTATTCGCTATACCGGCTGGGAGAGTGCGAGGCGGCGCTCGGGGCCTATCGCCGGGCGCTCCCCGGCCAGGAGTCGAACCCGCGCCTGTTCGGCACCTCCGCTATCTGCGCCGCTCGATTGGGCCGTGTCGGCGCCGCGATCGAGGATCTCGAGCGTGCGCTGGACCTTGGAGCTCCGCCGAGAACCCTGCTTGGAGATGCGGCGTTCGCTGACCTCGGCGACAACGCCCGGTTCGCGGCGATAGTCGAGCGCGAGGATCGCCGGTCCCGGCCTTGTCTGTACGACGACCGGAATCGCGAGTTCGACTTCTGGGTCGGCGAGTGGGATGTTTACTCCGGCGGCAACCTGGTGGGGCGCAACCGCATCACGAGTGATCTCGATGGCTGTCTGGTGTTCGAGGACTACGTCGCCGGCTCGTACATAGGCCGTAGCATGAACTTCTTCGATCCAGCGGAAGGCAAGTGGCGGCAGATCTGGGTGGACGGGTCGGGAACCGTCACGATGTTCGTCGGAGAGTACAAGGACGATGCGATGCGCTTCGACGGTCTGAGGAAGGTCAAGGGCGGAGTGAGCCAGCGAGTCCGGATGACCTTCAGCGAGAACGGCGACGGCTCGGTCCGACAGTTCATCGAGAGTTCATCCGACGATGGTGCGACTTGGGCCGTGGGTTTCGATGGCAGGTACGTACCCCGGCTCGACTAGGGGCCTCGGTGCTCGGGCCGGCTGATACGTGTATCTGCCTAGCGACGCAGGTCCGAGGGCCGGACTCCGAAGGTACGGACGAAGTGTCCGGTCAGGTGACTGTGACTCGAGAAGCCCAGGTCCGCGGCGATGTCCGAGAGTCTCCGATCACCGTCGCGAATCATGTCGACGGCGTGCCTGAGGGCGAGACCGACACGGTACTGGTGAAGGGTCTGTCCGGTTCGCTGGCGGAAGACGCGGCACAGGTAGTAGCTCGAGCAGCCGGCCGCCGCGGCGATCTCATCGAGAGACGGTGCATCTGCATAGTGCTCGGCGAGGTACTCCCTGGCCCGGCCGACGAGCCACCGGGAGGGCGAGCCACAGAGCCGCCGGGCCGTCAGGCTCCTTCTTCGGGACTGCGCCGACAACCAGGACAACGCGATCAGGTCGAGGGTCGTCTCCTCGACCTGCAGGCGATCCGCGGTGCCTTTGCGCAGATCGGCCATCAGGTTGCGGTGGCGCAGGAACGCGCCAGGTGAACAGGGACCGAGTGCAAGAGAGAACGGGCGTGCCCCGGTGTCAGCACCGGTGATCTCGCGGATGGAGTCCTCCGCGGCGGAGATCCAGGTGCAGAAATCACCGCGTGGATCAACCAGTGAGCGGCGGTAGCGGTCGTCCGGGTTGTAGAACACCACGACCTGTCGATCGGTAACGAACTCCCCACCGACTTCGTGTCGGATTCGGACCGACGTTCCTGGGAAGACCACCGCGAAGTGCCCGGGCGGCGACTCTGCCCGGAACAGGTCGCTGCCGGCCGGAGCGTCGAATCTCCCGATCTGAACCAGCGGACTCCGAAAGACGCGCTGCTGGCGGATTCTCTGGCTGGGCGGCGGCAGGTTGGGAGCGACCATCGCAGGATTCTGGAAGCGGGGTTCGCGGACTCGTCCTACCCTCCGATGTGAGGTTACACGATCCGGACTGGGAGGCCACTCTTGAAGTCGTTGTCACTGATCGCCGTGGTGATTGCTATCGCGATAGGAGGCGGTGGGCTGGGAGCTGCGGCGGAAGAACCCCATCGCCGCTTCGATTTCTGGCTCGGAGCGTGGGATGTCGTCGCGTACGGACGCACCTTCGGCTCCGAGGAGCCGCTCGAGGAGCGTGGCAGGATGATCGCTGAGGTGCGGCCGCTGCTCGGCGGTAGGGCGATCGTCGAATACACCAGGTTGGTCGCGGGCTCCGGACCTCCCTACGGATACAGCGTCAGGGCTTACGATCCAGATGAGCGGCGCTGGAACGCGCTGCTCATCTGGCCGGCTCACGACGCACCGGCACCCTACTCGATGAGTGGGGCTTTTCGCGGGCAACGAGCGGAGTTCTTTCGCCGACTGGAATCGCCGAGATTCGAGAATCCGCTCCTGGTCAGGTTCTCCTTCACCGATATTCGAGACGACTGGGTGCGCTGGCAGGCGGATGTCGCGAGCCCCGAGTGGGGGGCCGTGAACTTCGACACGCACGAAGCCGGAACCTGGTTCAACGACGGCGTGTTCGAGATGTCGCGACGCGGGCCACTCCAGTCAACTGCGGACAACGCGACGGCTGGGACTCAACAAGGACGATGGTGCTCGGGAAAGTCTTTCGAGATGCTGGATCGACTTCGAGGTTCGTGGGTCGGTACGACCGGAAGCGGCGAGGCGGTCAGGGCCGGCCTGCGATCGATCCTCGGGGGTTGTGCTGTCGAGGAGGCAATGTCCATCGGAGCCGATTTCGAGAGCTATGCGGTCAGTGCCTGGGTGCCTCGGCAGGAGAGCTGGGAGCGCTACTCGATCGAGAGAGCTTCACCGACGATCGAGCTCGCTCGCTCCTCGCCGAGTAGGGAAGGGGCGATGTTCACCGCGTCCGATTCTGATCGCGGCCGGCGACGGCTCACTCTCGTGTTCGAAGACGGGGAAGCTCCCTTTCGCCTCGACGTTCCCGTTCGGCACCTGCCTGGGGGAGACGTCGAAGTCGAACTCCGGCGGTGGCCGTCGGAGGACTAGCCCTGTCGCCTCGCCCGAGTGAGCCGGAAGTCGTGTCAATACCGGAGGTCTCGGCTCATGCGCTCCGGAGCCTCCCTAGCCGGTGTCTGACGGCTCGAGCAGTCCCTGTACCATGAGATCCGCGAACTCCCGCCCGATCGATCGGGCGCTGCGATCCCCGCCGGGCTGGAACCACTTGACGGTCCAGTTGACGGCGCCGAGGATCGCCAGTGTCGCCACCTTGGCGTCGACGTCGCGGAAAGCTCCGGACCGGCGGCCGCGCTCGATGACGCGCCGGATGATCGCTTCGTATTCGTCGCGACGGCTCTGGATCGCGTCGCGGTAGGGTTCCTCCAGCGCCTCGACCTCGAGGTGGGCCAGAGAGCCGGGGATCGCCTCGTTGAGGACCCGCACGTGCTCGATGACGAGCTCGCGCAGCTGCTCCTGCGGAGGCCGATCCTCCGTCTCGACGCGCTCAGCGGTCTCCAGTAGCTGCCCCAGCGAGTCCTCCTGGCAGAAGGCCAGGAGCTCCTGTTTGTTGGCGAAGTAGTAGTAGAGGTTGCCGGCGTGCATCCCGGCCTCGGCGGCGATCTCGCGCATTCCGGCGGCGTGGAGACCCTTGCGGCGAAAGACCTCCGAGGCGGCGCGCAGGATGTCGCGCTTGCGATCGAGAGTCCTGCGTGTCTCTTCGGGCGCCGCGGCTCGGTCTTGAACCATCGTTCAAATGATCGGGCACTCGCGGGACGGCGTCAAGGAGCGGGCCCGGAACGGTGTCGACCGGAGCGGTCTCAGGTGCCCATATGGACGACGATCTCGCGCCGGTGGGGTCGGCGCCGGTGCTCCCACAGGTAGATCCCCTGCCAGGTGCCGAGCGCCAGCCGACCGTCGACGATCGGGATCGACAGCGTGGTCGCGGTCAGCGCCGCCCGGATGTGCGAGGGCATGTCGTCGGGACCCTCGCTGGTGTGGGTGAAGAGCCGGTCTCCCTCTGGCACCAGCCGGTCGAGCCACGCCTCGAGGTCGCGCCGCGCCGATGGATCGGCGTTCTCCTGGATCGTCAGGCTGGCCGAGGTATGGCGGATGAAGAGGGTGCAGAGGCCTTCCCCGAGCCCCGAGTCGGACACCACGGCGGCTACCTCGCGGGTGAATTCATGGAGACCCTTCCCGGGCGTCGGGATCGAGAGGCGCGAGATCATGAGCGGCGCTAGCCTATAATGCCTCTGAGCTTCAGGATGGAAAGCGCGAGGGGCGATGTCGGTCCGGAGTCGGCCGGGAGCGCTCCGTGCGGAAGGAGACGGGTCATGAAGAAGAGTGCCGCTTTGAGCTTGGTGGTGTGCCTCGCCTGGGTGCCGGCGGTCGGCTGCCAGACAGTTACGACGACAGACACGACCAAAGAGGTCGATATCGTGTTCAAAAGCTACGTCGCGAGTGGCGATTGCGATGTGGAGTACTACGTCGACCAACACCCGACCGACGAGGTGACACTCCACCTCGATCCGGCGAACGGGGCGACCGAGGCGATCTGGAAGTTCAGTGGGGGGAGTGGTGGCTCGGACTTCTACACGTCGGCCTGGGTGATCTTCACGGACGCCGACCTGAAGAAGTGCCTCAACGACAGCGATGACATCCCGAAGAACAACGGCGGCTTCCGCATCAAGGCGGGCGGTACCACCAAGGTCGTGACGCCCGACACCTGCACGGCGGGAACCTACCACTACGTGATCCGCGCCCAGAAGGCGGGCGGCGGGTCCTGCGGCGCGGATCCCAAGGTCATTATCGAGCCCTAGCAGGACGGAGTTCTTCAGCACCCTGCTAGTCGCCGACCAGCTCCCGGAAGCGGCGGTCCGACGCCAGCGAGTCGAACTCGGGCTCGTTGCGCAGGTACTCCGGTGAGACACCGAGCTCGATGGCGCTGGCGATGGCCGCCAGCGCCTCGTCGGCGGCGCCGCAGAGCGCATAGATGTGGGCCGTCGACTGGGCGTTCGATCCGGTCCTGGGTAGGTCGGAGGTGAGGGCGGTGATCTGTTTCATGGCCGCGTCACAATCCTCCGCGCGTGCCGCGTACAGAGCCCGCTGCAGTCGCAAGTCCCAGTTGCGTGGATCGCTCTGGAGCTTCTCTTCGACCAGCCGCATCGCCTCGAGATACTGGCCACGGGCCTTTTCCGGCTCGCCGATCTCCAGATAGAGATCGCCCATGTTGCGTCGGATGGTGTGATCCCGCGCGTTGAGGCGCGCGGCGAGCCGGTAGTACTCGAGGGCGCGGTCCCACTTGTCCGGCCGGTCCGAGAAGTAGTAGGAAGTGCCGAGATTGCTCGCCGTCCCCGGCGTCAGCTCCTCGCGGGGGATGCTCTCGAAGGCCGAGATCGCCGCCTCGAAGCGACCCTCGAGGAGCTCCATCGCGCCGATGTTCTGTGCCGGCGTGATGACACCCTCCGGGGCCCACTCGGCCGCCTTTTCGAAGGCGTCGAGCGCCTCCGCATTCTGGCCACGTTCGAGCAGAAGGGCGCCCAGCGCGTTCCAGTTGCTCCAGTTCTCGGGGCCGAGCAGCGTCGCCGCCCGCAGTTCCGCTTCAGCCGTCCGAAGATCTCCGGTGCTCTCGTAGCCTCGGGCCAGCTCACGGTGTGCGGCGTCGGGGTTGGGATGCTGCGCCAGGGCGTCTTCGAGCACCGCGATCGAGTCGACGTAGCGGCCCTCCGAGCGCTGCATGCGCGCCCGGGCGACCTGTGCCGCGGGGAGCTCCGGGTCGAGGGCGAGCGCCGAATCGGCCTCTTCCCGGGCGGCTTCGAGCAGGGCCGGGTCACCGTCCCGGCGCGAGATCTCCCAGTAGGACTCGCTCAGCGCGACGTGGGCGAGGGCGAACTCGGGATCGATGCGGATCGCCTGCTTGAACAGCTCGACCGCGGCGTCGAGGTTGTCGGGATCGTGCCGGTCAGAGAGGTACTCCTGGCCTCTGAGGTAGAGCTCGTAGGCGCGGAACGAGTCGGTCGGGTCGCGGGTCAGGCGGCGGCGCTCGCGCTCGGAGAGCCGTATCGAGAGAACGCCGGCCAGCTTCTCGGCGATCTCGCCCGTCAGCAGGTGCAGCTGGGTGGCGGTCCCCTTCGCTTCGCCCGACCACATGACGGTGCCGGTGGCGACGTCGATGAGACTGGTTTCCACCGTGACGCCGTCGGTCTTCCCCTGTACCGAGCCCTCGACCAGGGCGCCGACACCCAGCCGATTGCCCAGCTTGGTGGCCCCCCAGTCGTTGTCCCGGTAGTTCCAGGCTTCGGACCGGCTGAGGACGGTCAGGCCACTCACCTCGCTCAAGGCGTTGATGAGGCCGGCGGCGACGCCGTCGCTGACGTAGGCCTTGTCGGGGTCTCCGGTGAAGTTGGTGAAGGGCATGACGGCCAGGGACTGGACCTCGGCTCGAGGCTGGCTCGGAGCCATGAATCGGTTCCAGCCGAGGACGCCGAGGGCGGCTGTCGCGACGGCGGCCGCCACGAATCCCAGCGTGCGCCAGGGCACCCGGCGCCCCGGGGTCGGCTTGGGCCGCGAAGGGATCTGGAGCTGGGTCGGCAGCTCCGACTCCTCCGAATGGGCCAGCGCCAGCAGGGCCTGCTCCATCTCGGCGGCGGAGCTGAACCGCTCGTTACGGTCCTTGGCGAGCAGGCGATCGGCGAAGAGGTCGATCTGCGCCGGCAGCTCGGGCCGCACCTCGCTCGGCTTCTCGGGCTCGTCCTCGAGAATCGCTCGCCGCAGCGCCTGCTCGTAGTCCCCCTTGAAAGGGTACTCGCCGGTCAGCAGCTGATAGAGGATCACGCCCAGCGACCAGAGGTCGGTGCGGTAATCGAGCTCCTCGCCGCGCAGCTGCTCGGGGGACATGTAGGCGGTGGTGCCGAGCGTCGCCCCGGTCTTCGTCAGACTGAGCTCACCGGCCAGCTTGGCGAGGCCGAAGTCGACGATGGTGACGTCGCCCTGGCGGGTCGTCATGATGTTCGAGGGTTTGAGGTCGCGGTGGACGATGCCGGCCTCGTGGGCCCGTTCGAGGGCGTGACAGAGCTGGCGCCCCATCTCGAAGCCGCGCGTCGGCGTGATGTCTCCCGAGGCGATGGCCTTACGCAGGTTGGGGCCGTCGTAGAACGCCATGCAGATGAACAGCTGTCCGTCGTCGGTCTCGCCGATCTCGTGGACGGTGCAGATGTGAGGGTGCTCGAGCGCCGAGGCCGCTTTCGCCTCGCGCACGAAGCGCTCGCGCGCCAGCGGGTCGTCGTCGGCGTGCTGCGGCAGGAACTTCAGCGCCACCCAACGATCCAGGCGGGTATCCCACGCCTTGTAGACGACGCCCATGCCGCCGCGACCGAGCTGCTCGCGGATCTCGTATTGATGGACCGTTCGGTCGATCATCGACGGCGGGGAGGTGCTGCGGATCCAGGGGAGAGGCCAGCCGGAGCGAGTCTACAGCAGTGTGGCCCCCGGCGTGGCCGACGACGGTCGGAGGACGCGCGTGGGCGACCGGTCAGCGGTCGGTGGATCGATAGATCTCGACCGTCGTCGCACAGACCGTGAGCCGCTGGACGATGCGTACCGCCAGGAAGGCCTGGCTGAGCAGGAAGACCCAGACCACTCCGAGCGATCCCGCCTGGGAGTGTCCGGGCGACACCAGTGAGTAGAAGGCCAGCAGCAGAAAGCCGATGGCGGCGATCGACGCGTAGGCGCCGAAGGTGCGCAGCGGGTGGGTGGCGACGAACCGTGTCGCGTGCCAGGCCGCGGCGAGCATTCCGCGGCGGTCGTCGAGCACCACCGAGGCCTTGGCGTAGTCCGAGACCAGCTTGATCAGCACCAGCAGGAAGACGACGAGCACGGCCCCGGCGAGGTGCACCGCGAGGGCCGTGCGTTCGACGGTGACGTCGCGCATCAGCTCGTCGAGCTGCGGGAAGAGCCAGCGCGAGAAACGGTAGACCAGGAAGTAGGCGATGCCGGTGATGGCCGCGAGTCTGGCGAAGCGCGGGAACAGCTCGGCGCCGCGGCCGAAGAAGGTACGCAGCGAGAGCTCGTTTTCGCGGTACGCGAAACGCCAGAAGATGCCGCCCGACAGCAGGATCCAGCCGAGCGCGAAGGCGACTCCGAGAGCCACGATCTCGGGACGGGTGAGGAAGAGCTCGCCGCTGAACCAGGCCTCGAGGTTGTCGAGAAAGGCGGCCGGGCGCACGGAGGTCGGGGTCAGCAGCCGTTCTATGCCGACGGATTCGTGGGCATACTCCGAGTACCAGTCCATGTCGAAGCGCTCTTCGAGATCGAGGTGCACGCGGCTCGGTCCGACCGAGCGCTCGATCGCGTCGCGAACGACGAGGGCGAAGGGGAGCGCCGCCGCCAGCGTCGTGACCCAGAGCAGGGCCACCAGGCCGACCGAGGTGACGGCACGGGAGAAACCGGTCGAGATCGCCTGGTGAACGCGCATGCCGAAAGGAGAAGCCCTCAGGAGAAGCCCCTAGGAGAAGAAGCTGAAGGTCATCAGCAGGTCCTGGAGCCAGGTCACCCATCGACTGGCCAGCTTGTTGGCCGCGAAGCGACTCCCCGGATCGAGCGTGAAGCTGTTGTTGGTGCGGTCGATGTCGAGCTGGAGGATCCGCTCGGGATCGATCTCGGCCCAGGCGAGACGTGAGCGCCGCTCCTCGACGATCATGGTCCAGCGGCGGCGTCCGTCCCACGGCCGTCGCAGCTCGGTGCCGTCCTCGAATACGAGGAGGATCTCGACGGGGAAGACCCCTGCGCCGTTGCGCCGGGCCACCACCTCGGTCCGGTAGGTGGGACTGGCGCCCGAGGCCTCGGCTCCGGCTCGGCGGAAGGTGGGGCCCTCGGGTCCGTCGACCAGACCCTCGATATCGAGAGGACGGCTTACGGCCGACTCGATGGCGTAATCGAAGTCGTTCGAGCCGCGGTAGACCTGGTCGAAGAACCAGGTCATGTCGCGTCCGCTCACCTCGTCGACCGTGGCGAAGAAATCGCCCGGCTCGGGGTGGGCGAAGCTGTAGCGCTCGAAGAAGGTCGACATGATGCCCTGGAGTGTCTCCCACCCGAGGTAGCGCTCGAGTGTCGTCAACCAGAGCGCCGTCTTGGTGTAGCTCAGGTGCCCGGCCTTGGAGGGGAAGTACTGGAAGGTCGGCCGGCTCATGGCCTCGGTGGTGGCGTTGGCCCGAAAGCGACTCATCCGGTTGCCGTAGACCTCGCGGCCCTCGCGCAGATCGTCGAAGAGCAGCGGCAGGAACCCTCGCAACCGGGTCCCCGGAGGCCTGAAGTAGCGCTTCACCGTCCTCATGTCGCCGTAGGCGGCATCGTAGGCGCGGGCGTCCGCGAAGCTGTTGAAGCCTTCGTCGATCCAGGCGTGCTCGAACTCGTTGTTGCCGACGATGCCGTACCAGAACTGATGGCCGGCCTCGTGGATCGTCACGCCTTCGGGGGAGCCGCCGCCGAAAGGGTTGAACAACCGGGTGCCGGAGGTGAACAGCGTCGGGTACTCCATGCCGCCGGCACCGGCGCCCCAGGCCGGGTCGACGACGGTCAGGTGGCCGTACGGGTAGGGGCCGAACCAGCGGCCGTAGTGCGAGAGAGCCGCTTTGGTGGCGTGGAAGTGCCGCTCGACCTGCCGCTCGTGCTCGGGCTGGTAGAGGAGCGTGATGTCGACCGGAGGGAGTCCGGTAACCTCGAAACGGTCGGTCGCGGTTCTGAAGTCCGGGCTGGCGGTCCAGGTGAAGCCGTGGACGTCGTCCTGCTGATAGCGGTGGGTCACCGTCCCGTCGCCGTTGTCGCGCTGCTCGGTCCGTAGACCGGTGGCGCCGAGAACGAAGTCGTCCGGGATGGTGATCGAGACGTCGTAAACGCCGTAGTCGGAGAAGTACTCGGTCGCCGAGTGGTACTGGTGGCTGTTCCAACCGTTCCTCTCGAAGACGCCGAGCTTGGGAAACCAGTGGGCGATGAAGTAGAAGTCTCCCCGGAAGCCGGTGCGGGCGAAAGTACGCGGGACCTTCGCTCGCCAGTCCATCTCGACGCGGACCGTCTCGCCGGGCTCGACCGCGCGTGGCAGCGTCAGAACCGCGACCGTGCGGTCCCAGCGGTTCTGGTCGTCGGGCGAGGCGTAGCGCAGCGTCGGCCGCAGGTCGGCGTCTGCCCAGCCGTCGCCACCGAGGAGCTGGGCCGTGTCGATCTCGAGGTAGCTCCAGTCGTCCTCACCGGGGCCGCGGTTGGAGCTGCGACCGCGGATCGCGTCCTCGACCATCCAGGTGCTGCGGTTGTTGCGCCAGCCGTTCCAGTAGAGGTGGAACCAGAGCTCTCGGGTCGGCCGCTCCTGGATGTTGCGCCAGGTCAGCACCTGGGTGCCGGCGAGCATCCTGGTCTCGGTGTCGAGCGAGACGTCGATGGTGTAGCTGGCGTTGTTGGGCGACCGCCCCTGGACCTGGAGGAACTCCGGATCCTGGGCTCCGGCGCCGCCCGCCGTCGCCAGCCCGATGAGGACCGCGATCAGCCCCTGGGGTCGATGTGTCAACACTCCGTCGGTGCCCTCGAGCTGCGTTGGGTGTCCGGGGCGTCGGGGCCGGCGACGCTACTCGTACTCGAAGACGACGTTGGCTTCACCCTCGGCCGCGACCATACCGTCGAGGATCTTCAACAGGTCCTTGTGTCGCTTCGCCAGGTCGCTCAGCTCGAAGGTTCCCATGTAGGGCTTGAGAGCCGTCCGAGCCTGCTTGATGTCGAGGCCTTCGAGAGCGTCGTAGAGACGTCGCGAGACCATCTTCACGTCGTCGGGCTTGCGGACCTTCTTGCCCTTGCCGAAGGAGCGGGTGTGATCGATCATCCAGAGATTCCACTGGTCGTCCCAGAGGAGGTTGCCCTGGTTGCGGTCGAGGTTGTTGATCAGGGCGTCGAAGACGTCCATGTCGTAGGTCTGGCGCAGAAAACGCACCCGGTCCGGCGCCTTCTGACCTTCGGCCATGCGCTCCTTTTCGGGAATCGTTCCGGCGACCCATAGCTGCAACGAGCCCTCGTTGCCGTTGATGGTGCGCAGCACCACCGGCGGGATATTGGTGATGCCCAGCATCAGACCGAGCTCGTAGGCGGCGACCTCGTTCTTGTAGGAGTCGCGCAGGTGCATGGCGACGCTGCCGTCGGCCATCCGCTGCCGCTCGGCGTTGAGCGAGACCTCCCGGAAGGCGGCCTGGGCGCGCACACCGTCGAGCTCGAGCGTCACCTTCTTGGGCTTGGTCACACCGACCGGGATGTCTTCGATGTCGGTCACCTCGGCGTTCTGGAGGAAGTGCCGGACCTCGGCGTGCGTCTGGAAGGGCAGAGTCGTGCCGTCGGGTCCGGGCCAGGCGTAGCCGTCCTCGCCGACGTACTGCGGTGCCGCCAGGGCGAGATCGCTCAGCGTCCCGACCAGCGCTTCGCGGCCGTTGCCGCCCGATGAGGCCGGCACCAGCGCGCTGCCGCTCTCGCCGTCGATCAGCACGGTGCGGTCGTTGGGATAGATGGCGGTGAAGCGTCCATCGTTGATCTCGAGCGCGGAGGCTCGTCCACCGTAGTGGGAGGAGAGCATGCCGGTGTCGATGAGGAAGATCGCGCCGTCGAGCCTCGACCAGATCTCCGCCGACGGCTGTACCGTGTGGGCGACGACGTAGTGGCTGGTCTTGTAGGCCTTGTCGAGCTTCCTGACCAGCTTCTCGAGCGCTTCGTCGTCGAGGCTGTGGTAGCCCCGGAACCAGAGCGGGCTGTCCGGGTCGAGCAGGCGGCCGAGATCACCCAGATCGCGAACCGTCTTGTTGAACATGTACTTCTCGTGCTCCGACATCGGGTTGCCACGGCCGCGCGTCTGCACGCTGCCGACGATCGCCTGGTTGAGCTCGGTGAGCGAGAAGAAGGGCAGAATCGTGCCCTGGCGGACAAGGAACTCGCGGTCCTCGTCCAGGGCGGTCTGTACCTGGTAGTGGAGCTTGTTGATCTTCTGGATGCTGTACGAGACGTACTCCGGTCCGATGCCTCCGTGCAAGAAGACCGAATCGCCGACCTTGACGGCGACCGGAAGCGTTCGCAGCCACGGGCCGTAGTCGCCGTCGGGACCGATGGCGTCGATGTATTCGAAGTAGCCGAGCGGGTAGAGCTGGTTCCACTCCTCGACGCTGCGCGGCGGGAAGTAGGTGTTCTTCGCCTGCCAGGCCTTCCACTCCTCGTAGGCGGCCTGGCGGCGGGCCTCGGAGTCCTCGTCGGCGAAAGCCGAGCAGATCTCGGTGGTGACGTACTCGGGCCGGACCTCACCGGAGAGGTTCATGTGCTCGTGATTGCCCTGGAGGATGAGAGCCCTCCCACCGGCCTCCTTCGCCTCCTTCTGGATCCGCATGAGCAGGTCCATGACGCGGCGGACGTCCTTGCCACGGTCGGTGAAGTCACCGGTCTGGACCAGGGTGGTGTCGCCGCCGACCCAGCGCAGGTCGTCGTCGATCAGTCCGGAGACCTGGAGGATTCCGACCAGACCGTCGAACTCTCCGTGGATGTCGCCGATCGCGACCACGCGCTCGGCGTGGACCGCGGTCACCGGCGCCAGCGCCGCGATCAGCAGGGCCAGGGCCACGAGACCCGAGATCCCGGGGCGGCGGGCTCGGTTTCGTTGCGGGAACTCGACTCTCATTACTCGGGTACCTCGTCGCTTCAGTGCGGCTCTCGCAGCAGTTGGCGGAACAGCGCCTTGACGATCTCGATGTTGTGCGAGAGGAGATCGAAGAAGTCCTCGGCCTCGATGGCCAGCACCAGTGTCTCCGCCATGGTGGTCGCGGTCTCGGTGCGCAGCCTGCCGCTCAGGATCTCCTTGAAGCCGAATGTGGCCAGCGGCCCGGCGGTCCAGCTCGAGCCGTCGGGGCTCTCGAGCTTCACCATTCCCTGGACCACGCAGTAGAGCAGATCGGCCTGGTCTCCCTCGCGAAAGACGCGTTCGCCCTCCGGGAAACGACGCTCACTCGCGATCGACGAGATGCGCAGCACCTCCTCGGCCTTGCAGAACGAGAACAGGTCGACGCTCTGCAGGAAGACGACGGTTTCGATTTGGGCCAGATCGGGCAAGTGCGGATCTCCTCTGTCGGAGCTCAGTCTATTGAATTCTCGCTCTTCGGCTCATGCGACCCGGCGCGTGACCCACTCCGCGGTCTCGAGAACGAAGGGGTCCTCGCCCTCTCCGCGCATCGTCGAGACCGTGGCGTAGAGCTCGGCGATCTGCTCGGTGTAGACGTGGTACATGGCGGAGACCCTGAGGCCGGACTCGGTCGCGTCGCCGTCCTCGTCCGAGCTCAACAGATGGCGCAGCAGCTCGGTCTTCGAACGCGGCGGCTCGACGTCGATGCCCTTGGCGTACTGCAGTTTCTCTGCCAGCGGCGTGTTGTCGAGCATCGGAGCGACCTTGGCCCGCAGCGCCGAGCCGATGGTGTTGTCGAGGTACTCGAGGGCGGTGTTGCGCAGTGCCGCCTGCTCGCTGAGCAGGCTGCGGTAGGCGGCCCAGATGTCCTTGGGCGGATAGAGGCCGGCCAACAGGCCGAAGATGTTGTGCAGGTGCTCATCCATGCGCTCGGCGAGGAGCTTCTCGAGCAAGCCCGGCTCCATCGTGCCGCGGCTCCAGTCGACGCGGGGCCCGGCCAGCGCACCCTTGCCCTCGAGGCCGATGGTGCACAGCCGTTGGAGCGCCTCGAAGTAGCTCGCGACCTCGGTGCGAATGCCGGCCTCGATCGCCTCCCGTCTCTCCTCGACGATCGGCTGGCCGTGGAGCTTCCCCACCGCCTCGATCACCTTGCGACGCAGGAAACGGTCCTCGAAGCGCTCGAGCGAGTCGATGAGGACACGCGAGGCCTCGACGCTCTCGATCGCCGCTATGCTCTTCGGCAGGGCGCGGCGCACCCAGAGCGGCTCGTCGGAGTCGCCCATGAAGTGGACCAGCGACGGAATGACTGGCTCCCCGAAGGCCACCAGCGCCTCACGCGCCTCCGCCTTGAGCCGCCGGTTGTGGAGCAGCGAGATCAGCGTCGGCACGTAGAGCGGGTTGAAGCCGTCCCGTGCCACCCGACGCCGGATGGCCGCGATCGCCTCGCGCACCACTTCGGGCTCCGGATCGTAGAGCAGCCGGATGAGCTGGTCGTGGAGCTCCGGCTCCTGGATGGCGCCCAGGGCCTTGGCGCCCTCGACCCGTGCCTCGGGGTCCGCATCGCTGAGCAGCTCCTGCAGGACCTCGCGGGCGTTGTCGACCTGCTCGGTGTCTCCATGGGTGACCAGGCAGGCGACGGCGGCGGCCCGGACGCTCGGCTCGGCCTCGCGCAGGCGCGGCAGCATCAGGTCGACGATGTTCTGGCCTTCGAGGCTGGCCAGGGCCCGGATCGCCTCGGTTCGCACGTCCGGGTCGACATCGCCCAGTCGACCTTCGATCAGAGGCGCCGCGTCGGATCGTCCGATGTCGCGCAGCAGCTCGAGCGTGCGGTGCCGGACCGCGGGGTCGTCATGGTAGAGCAGCAGGGGAGGTACCAGGTTGCCGCGATTGTTCGCCGCCAGGAGGTTGAGGCTGTGCAGCACCTGACGTCGATCCGAGCTACCCAGCGCCTCGACCAGCAGCTCCAGGGTGGTGACGTCGGAGACATTGATCGGCACCGTGGTGTCGACCGAGCGCTGCTTGAGGCCCTTGCGGAACGACTGCACGTACTCGCGCGACATCAGGCCGATGACGAACAGCCAGGCGACGATCAGCACCAGGGTGATCCAACCGGCCTGCACCGGCGAGATCAGGCCGAAGGTCACGGTGAAGAGCAGGATCGCGACGAGTCCCTTGGCGCCGCGCTGGACGAAGACGTCGATGTAGGCTTTCGCCTTCACCCGCAGGTTGGCCGGCACCGGCAGGAACAGCAGCTCCCGGGTCGCCTGGTCGAGCGAGTAGCGCAGTCCGTTCTCGCCGATCTTCAGGCCGAAGGCGACCGCGAGGAGCGCACCCGGGAACGCGGCGGCGAAGAAGATGCCGACCGTTCCCAGCGCCATGGTCACCGGCAGAACGCGCATGGCGAAACCGACGCCGAGAGTGCGGTGGATGCGAGCGGTGAGGACGAGCTGGAAGATGAAGGCGGCGACGCCCATCCAGAAGTAGAAGTTGCCGTAGAACCTGCCGATCGAGTTGCGGGTCTCCTCCTCGGTCAGCTGCTTGGCGGCGAAGTGCTCGTCGACCGCCCAGCCGAACTGGAAATCGACGACGTTGGCGACCATCACCGTGAGCACCATGATCCAGGCGATGAGCAAGAGATGGCGCGACGCCTTGATGATCTCGAAGCCGCCCTTGGCGGCGTCCATCTTGGCCAGCTTGCCGCCGGCGACACCGGCGACGCGCTCCTCGTCGGGGCTCGACGTCCGGTGGACGACCCACATCACCACCACGGCACCACCCAGAAGCAGCGCCGAGACGAAGAGGACGTTGTAGGTGCTGACCCGCTCGGCGACGAAGCCGGCGATCTTGCCGCCCGCCAGCCCGCCGAGAATGCCACCCGCTCCGAGGAAGGCGAAGAGCCGCTTGGCCTGCCGGGGATCGAAGACCGTTCCGGCGTAGGCCCAGTACTGACTCACCGTGAGCACGAAGACGATGCTGACCCAGACGTAGAAGACGTAGGGGACGGCCTTCGAGCCCGTCTGGTAGAAGAACCAGAAGAGCACCATGCTGCCCGAGATCGTCGCGCAGGTCAGCATCAGCAGCGTGTGCGGCTTGATGCGCTTGGCGTAGTAGCCGTAGATCCTCAGGCAGGGGTAGGAGAAGATCGCCGCGAGGAGGTAGACGATCGGCTTGAAGGTCGGCCCGACGTCGGCGATGAAGGTCGCCTCGCGAACCGTCTTGGCGGTGTACTGGAAGGTGATGATGAGGAAGAAGCCGAGGAACATGAGGAAGCCCGGCAGGCCCTCGCCCGCCCTCATGTCGATGCCGAAGCGCTTCAACAGCGCTCGGCCGGTGCTCATGGCGTGCCTCCCCAGGGCCGCTTCCAGTCGAAGATCACGGCTTCCTCACCGAGCTCGGCGATGCGCGCTCGCAGGTGCTCGACGACCAGCCGGCGGCGTAGTCTGAGCTCGGAGAGATACTTGCCGGCGTAGGGCTTGAGGCGACGGTCGATTTCGCTGTCGGAGATCGACTGCAGCCGCTCCCAGACCCCCCGCTCGCAGCGCACCAGCCGCTTCGGGTCACGCAACTCGTCGAAGCCGGCGAAGCTGCGGGTGTGGTCGATGTACCAGACCCGCCAGTCGGGACCGATGATGATGTTGCCCGGGTTGCGGTCGGTGTTGGCGATGAGATTGTCGAAGACCCTCAGGACGTCCAGCTGTTGCTGGAACCATTCGGGATCCGGGGGCTCCATTTCCTGTCTCAGCCGATCGGCCTCGGTCGTCGCTCCTTCGATCCACAGCTGCACGGCGCCGACCTTCTTGATCTTGCGCTTCGCCGTCGCGGGAACGGTGGGCAGCCCGAGCATCCGGCTCAGCTCGTAGGCCGCCAGCTCCGAGAGGTACGAGTCGACGAAGCCGACCGACGCCATGTCACGGTAGTCGAAGGTGTTGCGGTGGATGGCTCGCGCTCTGGTGCCGCCGCCCTCGAGAACCACCCGACGCTTCTTCTTGTTGGTGCCGGCCGACATCTCCTCGATCTCGATCGGCTCGGCCGTCGAGAGGAAGTCGAGTGCCTGGGCCTCGCTGTCGAAGGGGAGCGGCTCGCCGTCACGGCCGGGGTAGGGCGGGTCCGCGACGGCCGCGCCCGCGGTGCCCAGCAGGAGCGACGCCGCCAGGGCGGGGAGCGTCCACCTCGTCGGCTGGGACGGACCTCGACGCGCGTGCTCGGTCATGTTGGGGTCGGGCCCCCCCGTTGCAGCCACCCCGCGGCAGCTACCCGGAAACGACACCGATTCAGGTGGAACGCGCGTACTCTAGCACAGCAAAAACAAAGCCCCGCCGGATCCCGGCGGGGCGAATCGAAGACTCAGCGCGGCGTTCAGCCGATGTCTATGGTGCGCGGCTTGGCCTGCTCGATCTTGGGGACCGTGACGGTCAGGAGACCGTCCTTGAAGGTCGCCTTGACGCCCTCGGCGTCGACCTCGCGAGGCAGGCTGAAGGCGCGCGAGAAGCTGCCGTAGCGCCGCTCCACGCGACGGTAGTTCTCCTCCTCGGTCTCCTTCTCGAATCTGCGCTCGCCCGAGAGGGTGAGGATGCCGTTCTCGAACGTCACGCTGACGTCCTCCTTGGAGAGCCCCGGGAGCTCCGCCTCGACGAGGTAGGCCTCCTTGGTCTCGCGGATGTCGGCGGCCGGGGTCCAGCCGTCGCCGGTGACCGGCGCCATCTCGCCGACGGGGCGGAAGAAGCCGGCCATCATGTTGTCGAAATCTCCGAACAGATTGGCGGTCTCCGGCCAGGGCTTGCGGGTCCTGCGAATCAGATTGGTCATTGCGTCGTCCTCCTTTTGTTTCGGGATCGCTGTCGTCCGCCGTAGCGGTCTCAACGATTTCAACGTCTTTGGAGGTCCCTTTATTCCCGCAAGCGGCATGTTTCTTAGCGAAAAACACTAAGAAGGATCTTTTTTTGAGTCTAATGTACTAAGGTTTTACTGTATTGACTCGGCGGCGAGGGTCTCCGCCTCGCTTTCGACCGTCGAGATCGTCAGCTCGCCGTCGGTCGCCTCGACCCGAAGGCGTGTGCCCGGCGGCACCTCGCCACCGACGATGGCCCGCCCGACGCGGGTCTCGAGCTCGTGCTGGAGGTAGCGCTTGAGCGGCCTTGCCCCGTAGACCGGATCGTAGCCGGCGCGAGCGATGAAGCCGCGAGCCTCGTCGGTGATCTCGAGCACGATACCGAGCTCGGCCAGGCGCTTCCCGAGGTCGATCACCTGGAGGTCGACGATCTGCTCGATCTCGTCGAGAGTGAGCGGCTTGAACAGCACGATGTCGTCGACCCGGTTGAGGAACTCGGGCCGGAAGTGGGTGCGGAGCTCGTTCATGACGCCGTCGCGGGCCTCTTCCGTCAGCTCCCCGTCGGGCCGCACGCCCTCGAGCAGCAGCGGCGAGCCGATGTTCGAGGTCATGATGATCACGGCGTTCTTGAAATCCACCTGGTGGCCCTGGGAGTCGGTGATCCGGCCGTCGTCGAGGATCTGGAGCAGTACGTTGAAGACGTCGTTGTGCGCCTTCTCGATCTCGTCGAAGAGGATCACGGAGTAGGGCTTGCGGCGAACGGCCTCGGTCAGCTGACCGCCCTCCTCGTAGCCGACATATCCCGGAGGCGCCCCGACCAGACGCGACACGGTGTGCTTCTCCATGTACTCGCTCATGTCGATGCGGACCATGTTCTCTTCGCTGTCGAAGAGCGCCTCGGCGAGCGTCTTGGCGAGCTCGGTCTTGCCGACCCCGGTGGGCCCGAGGAAGATGAACGAGCCGATCGGCCGGCGCGGGTCCTTGATGCCCGAGCGCGCCCGGATGACCGCATCGGCGACCAGCTGGACGGCCTGGTCCTGGCCGATGACGCGCCGGTGCAGGATCTCGTCGAGTCGCAGCAGCTTCTCGCGCTCGCCCTCGACCAGGCGCGTGACGGGGATACCGGTCCACTTGGAGACGATGTCGGCGACCTCGTCCTCGGTGACCTCCTCGCGGAGCAGGCGGGGTCCTTCCTGTTGGCGAGCGAGCTCGGCCTCGCGCTCGGCGATCTCGGCCTCGAGCTCGGGGAGACGGCCGTGCCTGAGCTCCGCGGCCCGGTTGAGATCGTAGTCACGCTCGGCCTGCTCGACCTCGGTGCGCAGCTGCTCGAGCTGTTCGCGCAGGTCGCGGACCTTGTCGATGTCCTCGCGCTCATGCTCCCACTGGGCGCGCATGGTGTCGGCCTCGGTGCGCAGGTCGGCGAGCTCCTTGCGCAGGGACTGGAGCCGCGCCTTGGAGGTCTTGTCCTTCTCCTTCTTGAGCGCCGCCTCCTCGATTTCGAGCTGCATCACGCGGCGCGTCACCTCGTCGAGCTCCGAGGGCATCGAGTCGATCTCGGTGCGGATCATCGCGCAGGCCTCGTCGATCAGGTCGATGGCCTTGTCGGGGAGGAAGCGGTCAGTGATGTAGCGGTTCGACAGAGTCGCCGCTGCGACCAGGGCGTTGTCCTGGATGCCGACGCCGTGGTGGATCTCGAAGCGCTCCTTCAGGCCGCGCAGGATCGAGACGGTGTCTTCCACCGTTGGTGCGTCGACGACGATCGGCTGGAACCGGCGCTCGAGCGCCGCGTCCTTCTCGACGTACTTGCGGTACTCGTCGAGTGTGGTGGCCCCGATGCAGTGCAACTCGCCCCGGGCCAGCATCGGTTTGAGCAGGTTGCCGGCGTCGGTCGACCCTTCAGTGCGTCCGGCGCCGACGATGTTGTGGATCTCGTCGATGAAGAGCAGGATCCGGCCCTCGCTCTCCTTGATCTCGTTGAGCACCGCCTTGAGACGCTCTTCGAACTCGCCGCGGTACTTGGCCCCGGCGAGCAGCGCGCCGAGGTCGAGCGAGAAGATGGCGCGCTCCTTGAGCCACTCGGGGACGTCGCCGCGGACGATGCGCTGCGCCAGGCCCTCGGCGATTGCCGTCTTGCCGACTCCGGGCTCACCGATGAGCACCGGGTTGTTCTTGGTCTTTCGCGACAGGATGCGGATGACACGACGGATCTCGGAGTCGCGGCCGATGATCGGGTCGAGCTTGCCGCTGCGGGCCTGTTCGACCAGGTCTACGCCGTACTTGTCGAGCGCCTCGTAGGCGGTCTCTGGTGTGGCGCTGGTGACCCGCTGACTGCCACGGACCTCCTTGAGGGTGGCCAGGATCCGGTCGCGGTCGACGCCGTGCTCGGAGAGGATCCGCCCCGCCGGCTTGCCGTCGCCCTCGGCGGCGATCGCCAGCAGCAGGTGCTCGACCGAGACGTACTCGTCCTTCAGGCGCTTCGCTTCGTCGGCTGCCACCGTGAGAAGTGTCTGGAGCTGGGGGGTGATGTACACCTTGCCCATCTCCATGCCACCTCCCGACACCTGGGGCCGCCGAGCCAGCTCGGCCTCGATCGCCTCGCGGACGGCGCCTCCGTCGACGCCCATGCGGGTGAACAGCCGCGAGGCGATGCCGTCGGTCTGTTCGAGCAGGGCCGCGAGCAGGTGCTCGGCATCGACCTCCTGGTGGCCTCGCCTCACGGCTCCGGCCTGGGCTTCCTGCAGGGCTTCCTGGGTCTTCTGGGTCAGTTTGCTGTTGTCCATGGTTGGTCTCCGCTTGTGGTCTTCGCCGCTGGTCTCCGCGCCCGGGTCTCCGTCCCTGGGTCTCCGTCCCCGGGTCTCCGTCCCTGGGTCGTCACCCCTGCTCTTCACCCCTGGGCTCGAAGTCCGACGTCTCCGCCAGGCGCTCGTAGAGCTCGCGCTCGCTGTCGCCGATGTCGCGTGGCATGACGATCCGGATCTCGGCGAAGAGGTCGCCCTTCTGGCCGTTCGCCGACGGGTACCCCTTGCCGCGCAGCCGGATGCGCCGGCCGGACGACGAGCCCGCCGGGATCCTGACCCGGACGCTGCCATCGAGCGTGGGTACGCTCGCTTCGCCGCCGAGCGCCGCTTCCCAGGGCGCCGCCCGCAGGGTGGTGTGGAGGTCGGTGCCTTCGAGCCGGAACTCGGGGTGCGGAATCAGGTTGACGCGCAGGAAGAGGTCGCCGCGCTGGCCGCCGCCGACACCGGGGCCGCCCTGGCCCTTCAGCCGGATCTTCTGGCCCTGCCGGATCCCCTTCGGGATCTTGACGTTGAGAACCCGGCGTGAGCCGTCGGAGGTGCGCAGAGCGATCTCCCGCTGGCCTCCGCGGGCCGCCTCCTCGAGGGTCAGCGAGATCCGGGTCTCGTGATCGACCCCGGCGGCGCTGCGCGGTTGCGTCGAAGCGCCCCAGCCTCCGGTCGCCCGTGGGCGGCCGCCGCCGAAGAGCATCTCGAAGAAGGAGCTGAAATCACCTCCGGTCGACTCGGTGTAGTAGGTCCCGCCGCCGCCCCCGCCACCGAAGGCGGAGAAGATGTCCTCGAATCCGGGAGGGGGCGAGCCGGTGCTCTGGGCCCGGTTCCACGCCGAGCCGAACTGGTCGTACTTGGCGCGCTTCTCCTCGTCGGAGAGCACCTGGTAGGCCTCGTTGATCTCCTTGAACTTGGTCTCGGCCTCGGTCGACTTGTTGACGTCCGGATGGTACTTGCGCGCCAGCTTGCGGTAGGCCTTCTGGACCTCATCGGCGGTCGCCGACTTGTCGACGTTCAGGGTCTGGTAGTAGTCCTGGTATTCCAAAGCTCTTCCTCTCCGGCGCGGTGCAATAGGCCGCGCGCCCGCGAGACTCTACATTCGTTCCGCCCCGAAAGGCCGGACTTCTCTCTGTGCTGCTGGCAGATGATGATTGGATCTTAGTCCGTCATCATCAACTTTGTTAACGCTTCGAGGCTTCGGTTCATTCCCAGGAGTCCGCGTCGACTTCCGGTGCCTCGTTCGGCGCTGTCGAGCAGAAAGGCCGATCGGAGCCTACGGCGGTGACGCCGCGGGCCGCCAAGGCAGGGCTCTTTCCGGTCTTTCGAAGAAACCAAGAGCGCTATTGCGCCTCGCCTCGGATCCTTCGATGGCGTCGGAGCCCCAGCTCCTCCCGCGCCACTCTTCGCAAGAGCGGTAGGTGCCCATCGAGGAGCCAGAAACAGCTATTGGGAGCAGTCGACAGATACTCAGCCAGCCTGTTGTCAGGGTGAACCTCGATATCCGACCCTGACTGCCCGCGATCATTCTCGTCTCAGGGCTTGTTGACCTCACTCTAGCGGACAGCGTTGCTGGGCAGACCGGGACGGAGAAGTCATGCTCATAGAAAACGGCAGGTGCGACTCGACGTCGCACCTGCCGTGGGAAGACCGGATGGCTCGTTGGCCTACTTGTACCCTGTGTCCTCTTCGCGCTTCTGTCTGTCCCGCACCGTGTCGAAGATCAGCCAGGCGCCGATGGCCATCAGGAAGACGGGCCACAGGTCGATCAGCCAGTCGAGATCGATGGGACCGAAGTAGTTGTCGTAGAGGGCGAAGGCGCCGATCATCAACATGATCACACCGACCACAGCGCCACCCTGGCCGGAGACCTTCGGCGGCCGGTCGATGCCCAGGTCCTGGGCGTAGCCGTGGTTGATCAATGTCGCCTGGCGGTAGGCGTCGACGACGTTGAAGATCCAGGCGAAGGCGATCCCGAGACCGAAGATCGGCTCACGTGTGGTGATCGCGATCATGCTGGCGCAGATCAGGAAGAAGGCCAGGCCGCGCATGTAGAGCCCGTTGTAGATGTTGCCGATTCCGGGGAACAGCGACAGCACGCCGGCCAGAATCGGGTTCTTGTAGTTGTCCGGGGCTCGCTCCTCGACAGCCGGAACCGGTGGCGGCGGTGTCTGGGGCGGCTGCGGCTCGGCGGCCGCGGCTGAGGTCGGTGTCTCTTGGTCCATGGTCATAGTGTCTCTCCTTGGCTCGAGGTCTCGGACGTCGTGTCGCCGCCCGCCTCGTCTTCGGTGGTGTCGGAGTCGTTGATCGATGCGACGAGCTCGGTCCATCGCGCGTGGAGCGACGACGCCGAAGCCCGCAGATAGTCTTTCGTGAGATTGAAGCCCTCGGCGGCGGTCTCGCCGACACCGCTCCAGGTCTCCCGGCCGTTGGCCTGGACCTGTTGCAGCTTCGCGCCGACGGTCTCGAGCGGACTCGCGGCGCTGGCCGCCCAGGCCGCCGGGTTGCCGAGCGTGCCGCCGATGAGCAGGGTCAGCAGATAGCTGGCCGCGATGGCGTATCGCGGGCTGCGGATCCATATCGGCAGCTCCCTGGCGCCCTGGCGGGCGATCCGGCGCAGGCGCTGTGCCAGCGCGGCCGGCAGCGGAAGCTGCGGCACGGGCGGGAATGTCGGCACGCCCTCTTCGCGGGCCGGCAGGCCGCGCAGCCGTTCCCTCAGGCTGTCGGCGAGTGGCGTGCTGGCCCCGAGCCGACGCAGGCCGTCGACGAACTCGACGAAGCTCTGGCACTCGGCGCAGGTCTCGAGATGGTCGTCGCGCCTGCCGCGCTCGTAGTGGCGCTGGAACTCACGGCACTCGGGCGCGAGATCTTCGGGTCGCTTCAGCATGGCTGCACCTCGCGGCGCGGCTCGCCGATGCCGGCTGGCCGGATCAGTCTCTGCACCTGGTCCGCCAGCCGCTTGCGCGCCCGGTGGAGACGGGACTTGACCGTCCCGAGGGGGGCGTCGAGGTAGGTGGCCGTCTCCTCCAGGCTCCAGCCCTGGAGGTCGGCCAGCACGACGACCTCGGCAAGCTCGTCGGGGAGTCGGTCGAGGCCCGAGTACACGGCCTCCAGTTGCTGACGCCGCATGGCGTCCACCTGCGGATCGTCGCTCGACTGCAGGTGGTCGAGCACCGTCTCCGAGACGAAGGTCGATTGCTTCTCGCGCCGCATCTTTCGGTAGAGGTCGATACACAGGTTGCGTGACAGACGCAGCGCCCAAGCCACCAACGGGACGTCACCCCGATACCGTTTCAGGTTCTGGTAGAGCTTGAGGAAGATCTCCTGGGTGAGATCCTCGGCTTCCTCCCTCGAGGCGGCGAATTGGAATGCCACGTTGTAGATCCTTCGTCCGTACAGTTCGATCAGTTCGTCCCAGGCTTCGGTGTGTCCGGCGGCAGCGCGTCGTGCGAGCAGCAGATCGGGTGTCGTCGTCGAGCTCATCGCGGGCGCTTGACCTTCATTCACCTGGCCTTCAATCATGGAAACGGAGGCGAAGCGGGAAAGGTTCTGGGGAATCCAGGGTCATGTTACGGCATCGATTCACCGGCCTTCGTCGCGCATTCTCCGCTAGACTGCCCGGCGCACGAGGCGGTCCATGAACGACATTCGCAACTTCTGCATCATCGCCCACATCGACCACGGCAAGAGCACCCTCGCCGACCGGTTGATCCAGGTCTGCGGCGCCGTCGAGGCGCGCGAGTTCAGGGACCAGATCCTCGACTCGATGGACATCGAGCGCGAACGGGGTATCACCATCAAGTCGAATACCGTTTCGCTGATCTATCGGGCGAAGGACGGCAGCGACTATCGACTCAACCTGATCGACACCCCGGGACACGTCGACTTCTCCCACGAAGTGCGCCGCTCGCTGATGTCGTGCGAGGGGGCTCTGATCCTCATCGACGCGGCGCAGGGTGTCGAGGCGCAGACCGTGGCCAACCTCTACCTGGCGCTCGAGTACGATCTCGAGCTGCTCGCGGTGATCAACAAGATCGATCTGCCGTCGGCCGATCCGGAGCGCGTGCGCGAGGAGATCGACGAGGATCTCGGCCTCGATCCCTTCGAGGCGATCGAGGTCTCGGCCAAGCGGGGGAGTGGTGTCGAAGAACTGCTGGAGGCGATCGTCCACCGTCTGCCGTCTCCGGCCGGCGACGACGCGGCGCCTTTGCGGGCCCTGATTTTCGACGCCCAGTACGATGCCTATCGAGGTGTGGTCCTGCTGTGCCGCGTGCGGGACGGTGAGATCCGCCCGGGGCAGCGCATCCGCCTGATGCACACCGGCTCGGAGCACCAGGTCGAAGAGGTCGGCTTCCTGCAGCTCAAGCGTGTCAAGGCGGACCGCCTGGAGGCCGGAATGGTCGGCTACGTGATCGCCGGTATCAAGGCGATTCGCGACATCTCCATCGGCGACACGATCACCGACGCCGAGGTGCCGGCCGGCGAGCCGCTGCCGGGCTACAAGGAGGCGCGTCCGGTCGTCTTCTCATCCATCTATCCCGTCTCGACGGACGACTACCAGGAGTTGGCCAAGGCGCTCGACAAGCTGGCGCTGAACGACGCCGCGCTGACCTACGAGAAGGACTCCTCGGCGGCCCTCGGGTTCGGCTTCCGTTGCGGCTTCCTCGGTCTGCTGCACCTCGAGGTCGTGCAGGAGCGCCTCAAGCGGGAGTACGACCTGGCGCTGATCCTCTCTGCGCCGTCGGTCCGCTACCGCCTACGGACCAAGGACGGCGAGGACCTGGTGGTCGACAACCCCAGCTACTACCCCGATCCGACGGTGATCGACGCGGCGACCGAGCCCTACATCAGGGCGTCGATTCTGATTCCGGAACGCTACATCGGGGCGGTGATGGAGCTCTGTCGCGATCGTCGCAGCACCGGTATCGACTACTCCTACCTGGCGGTCGGCCGGGTCGAGCTCAAGGTCGAGATGCCGCTGGCCGAGGTGCTCTACGACTTCTACGATCGCCTGAAGTCGATGACACAGGGCTACGGCTCCTTCGACTACGAGATTCTCGACTACCGCGAGACCGACCTGGCGAAGGTCGACATCCTGGTCAACGGCGAGCCGGTCGACGCTCTGGCCCAGCTGGTCCATCGCGACAAGGCGCGGCAACGCGCCATGCACTACTGCGAGCGGCTCGCCGAAGCGATCCCCAAGCAGCAGTTCAAGATCGCCATCCAGGGCGCCATCGGGGGCAAGATCATCGCTCGCACCAACATCTCCGCCTTCCGCAAGGACGTCACGGCGAAGTGCTATGGCGGCGACATCAGCCGCAAGCGCAAGCTGCTCGAGAAGCAGAAGGCGGGCAAGGCGCGCATGAAGATGGTCGGCGCGGTCGAGATCCCGCAGTCGGCCTTCCTGGCGGTGCTCAAGTCGGATGGCGACAGCTGATCCGCCCAACGGCCCGACTTTGTCCAACGGCCCCTCTCTGTCCAACGGCCCCTCTCTGTCAAACGGCCCGGCCACGCCCGACAGGCCGGCCCCGCCCGGCAGCCCATCTGCGCCCGACAGCTCCGCTGCGCCCGACAGCTCGACTCGGGGCGGATCGTCCGAGGCGGCGGGAGTCTACGTCCACATCCCGTTCTGCGCCCGCATCTGCCCCTACTGCGACTTCGCCGTGACGGTGGAGCGTTCCGGCGAGAGAGAGCGACTCGTCGACGCCCTGAAGCGCGAGATCGAGCAACGCGCCCCGACGTTTCGCCATGGCGTCGACACGATCTACTTCGGAGGTGGCACGCCCTCGGTGCTCGGCATCCCGGAGCTGGCCGCCGTGATCGGGGCGCTCCGGGACGGGCTGCGGGTGGACCCATCTTGCCGCGTCTTCCTCGAGGCGAACCCGGAGGACGTCACCGCCGGGGCGATCGGCGGGTGGCGCGATCTCGGCGTCACCACCCTCAGCCTCGGTGTCCAGGCTTTCGATCCCGAGGCTCTGCGATTCCTCGGCCGCCGACACGACGCCGACCAGGCGGTCACGGCGATCGAGCTGGCGAGGGGGGCCGAATTCGAGACGGTCTCGGTCGATCTGATCTACGCTCTGCCCGGACAGGACCGGGATGGCTGGATGGCCGAGCTCGAGCGGGCCTGCGCGACCGGCGCCGACCATCTGTCCTGCTACCAGCTCACCGTGCATCCGCAGACCCCTTTCGGGCGACTGGCCGAGCGGGGGCGACTTCCCGAGCTGGCGACGGCCACGCAGGCGGATCTTCTGGTGGCGACTCACGAGCGGCTCGGCGAGCTCGGCTGGGACGGGTACGAGGTCTCGAACTTCGCGCGCTCGCCCGGGAACCGTTCGCGACACAACCTCAAGTACTGGAGGGGCGCCCCCTACCTGGGACTGGGACCGTCGGCGCACTCCTTCATGCCTCCTGTGCGCTCGTGGAACGTCGCCGACAACCGCGAGTACCTGCGGCGGGTCGAGCGCTCGGAGTCGCTCGAGGAGGGCAGCGAACGCCTGACCACGAGGCAGCGGTTGCTCGAGTCGCTCATGCTCGGTCTGCGCACCACGGAGGGCGTCGACCTGGCGGCTCTCGAGAGGCGTTTCGGCCTGCCGCTGATAGCGCGCAACGCGTCTCGGGTGGAGCAGTGGTGCGGAGTGGGTTGGGTGAAGGCGGCGGACGGGCGGGTGCGGCCGACCCCGCGTGGCCTGGCGGTCGCCGACCACCTGGCGGCGAGCTTCGAGCTTCCCTAGGATCCGTCAGTTTTGGGTGGCTGTATGGCTACTGTGGTATGGTCAGCCATATGAAGACCACCGTAAACCTCCCCGACCCCCTTCTGGAGGCAGCTCGCCAAGCGGCACGCCGTGATGGCGTCACCTTCAAGGAGCTGCTCGAGGTCTCGCTGCAACGCGAGATCGAGCGCCGGGCACACAGAGCGCAGGCGCCGTTTCGGCTTCGGGAGTTCAGCGTCGACGGGGAGGGCGTGCGATCCGAGGTGCGGGAGGGCTCCTGGTTCGACCTGATCTACCCGGCATCAGGACCGACCGGCGGGACCAGGCGTTGATCGCTCTCGACACCAACATCCTGGTCTACGCACACCGGGCCGATGCCCAAAGGCATGCGACGGCCCACCGACGCGTGTCGGATCTGCTCGAGAGCAACCGGGGCTGCGCCATCCCCTGGCCCTGCGTGCACGAGTTCCTCGCTGTCGTCACGCACCCGGGGATCTACAGGCCCCCGTCGACGATCGAAGAGACTCTGGGCGCGTTGGCGGCCTGGTCCGAGTCCCCGGCACTCACCTTCCTCGGCGAGGGGCCGGATCATCTCCAGATACTGGCGGGCCTCCTGCGCGCGGGCTCGGTCACTGGCGCCCGCGTCCACGACGCCCGCGTAGCCGCTATCTGCCTGTCACACGGCGTCGACAGCCTGTGGAGCGCCGACCGCGACTTCTCGTACTTCCCCCGGCTGAGAACCCACAATCCACTGGTCGCCTAGGAGTCCGCGCTCTCGGTCGGCCCGCCGCTTCGCAAGCTGGCGTGGACGGCCCAGGCGGCCAGCACCGCGACCGCCAGGTACGGCAGGCTCGCCGTCCAGCCGAAGAGCAGCAGCTTGCCGAAGCCGAAGAGGCTGGCGAAGATCAGGACCACGCCGGCCAGCCAGGCCAGGGCGTCACTCCCGAAGCGTCCGGGAATCTCGATTCCGGCTCGTGCGGCGATCGGCCCCCACCACGGCGATCCCGGACGGACGCGGCGGTAGAAGGCGAGCAGCTTGTCGTCCTCTGTCGGCGCGAACAGGAGGGTGGCACTGACCCAGCAGAGCGTCGAGACCAGGGCCGTGATGACGAGATGCCAGCCAAATCCGAGCTCCGGCCAGCGCCACTGGAGGATCAGGTAGGTCGCCGCGGAGGATATCCAGGCTGCGATCTCGCTCCAGGCGCTGACCCGCCACCAGAGCCAGCGGCCCAGGTAGACGCCACCGATTCCTGCCGTCAGCCCGTAGAAGAGACGCCAGCCCCCGACCACCGAGGTCATCAGATAGGCGACGGTGCCGCCGCAGATCATCAGGCCCACCGACAGCAGCCGTGCCACCGTCACGTAGTGGCGCTCCTCGCGGTCGGGTCGCAGGTAGGGTCGGTAGAGGTCGTTGACCAGCAGGGCGGAGCCCCAGTTGAGGTGCGAATCGACGGTCGACATGAACGCGGCCAGGAAGCTCGCCACCATCAGGCCGAGCCATCCCGCGGGCAGGTAGGCGAGGATCATCTTCGGGTAGCCGAGCTCGGGGTCCTCCAGGTCGGGGAAGACCACCAGGGAGACCAGCGCCACCAGGATCCAGGGCCAGGGCCGGATGACGTAGTGGGCGACGGTGAACCAGAGTGAGGCGAGGAAGCTGTGGCGCTCGTCCTTCGTCGCCAGCATCCTCTGGGTGAGGAAGTTCCCGCCGTCGATCTGCCGCGTCGCCCACCAGTTCACCGCCATGAACGCGGCGAAGCTCATCAGCGGCAGCGAGTAGGTCCCGCCGGTCGGGACGAAGGCGAGCAGCGACTCGGACTCCGGACCGAGCTGGGCGGCCAGGCGCTCGCGCAGCGCCGCGCCACCGCCGACGTCGCGCCAGGCATAGACGGCCAACATCACCGCGCCGGTCATCGCCATCACGAACTGGACGAGGTCGGTCATGACCACTCCCCAGAAACCCGACAGCACGGTGTAGGCGAGGGCGATCACCAGGCAGACGATGATCCCCAGCCAGCGTCCGTCGATCACCCCGTCGAGCCCGAGCGCCGCCGCCGCGGCGTCGAGGTCGAAGAGGACGCCGGCGAGCTTCACCATCGCCAGGATGACCCAGCCCATGATGATGCTGTTGATCAGCACGCCCTCCCAGCAGGCGCGAAAACCGCGTAGCAGGCGTGCTTCGGTTCCGGAGTAACGGATGTCGACGAGCTCGAGATCGGTGATCACGCCGGCCCGCCGCCAGAGGCGCGAGAAGAAGACGGTGGCCACCATGTGCGACAGGGCCAGGTTCCACCACATCCAGTTCCCCGAGATCCCGTCGCTCGCCACGATGCCGGTGACCGCGAGGGGAGTGTCCGCCGCGAAGGTGGTCGCGACCATCGAGGTTCCGGCGATCCACCAGGGGAGGGTCCGCCCCGAGAGGAAGTACTCCGCCACATTGCTGCCGGCCCGGCGCTGGAAGTAGAGGCCGACGCCGATCGCGAAGGCCATGTAGGCCACGACGATGAGCCAGTCGAGGAGCGCCAGGTGCATGCGGGCGCATTGTCTCAGGTTCGCGGCACGGGCGCTGCTCGCCTTGGTCTATCATTGGCCCCCGGCACGCCCCGGGACCCGCCCGTGCTTTCTTCGTCACCCTCTCGCCTGCTCCGCCGGTCGTACCTGCTGGCGGGGCTCGCCGTTTGCGCCTGCGCAACGCCGCAGACGCCCGAGCCACGCGGCATCGTTCTGATGATCGGTGACGGTATGGGCTTTTCACAGATCGCCTTCGCACGGCAGATGCTGCTGGCCGAAGGGGAGCGGTGGGCTTTCGAGAGGATGCCCTATACCGGGATCGTCTCCACACACTCCGCCTCCAACGCCACCACCGACAGCGGCGCGTCAGCCACCGCGATGGCCACCGGCGTCAAGACGAACAACATCCGCATCGGTACCGACCCGGAAGGCAACGCGTTGCCGACCTTTCCCGAGGTCGCCCTCGAGCACGGCTGGAGGGTGGGCTACGTCACCACCACGGCGGTGACCCACGCGACGCCGGGCGCCTTCTACGCGCATGTCCTCGATCGCTACGCCAACGAGACCGATATAGCGGTCGAGCTGCTCGAGCATCGGGCCGACATCGTTCTGGGTGGCGGTCGAGGCAGCTTCCTCCCGGAGTCGGACTACGGCGAGCGGCTGGACGGACGCAATCTCCTCGACGAGGCGGCGTCGCTCGGGTGGACGGTCTGGGGGCGGGGCGACGACCTCGGGTCCGAGCTGCCCGACCGGCTGCTCGGTCTGTTCGCCAACCGGCACTTCGCCTTTCGACTCGACGATCAGCGCCACCCGGTCGAGCGCCGGGACCCGAGCCTCCGGCGCTTGACCGAGATGGCGCTCGAAGCCGTGACGCGGTCCGACGCGCCGTTCTTTCTGATGATCGAGGGCGGTCGGATAGACCAGGCCTGCCACAGCTTCGACGCGCCGTCGTCGGCCTACGAGCTCCAGGACTTCGCCGACGCGGTGGCAGCCGTGCAGCGCTTCCGGGAGGAGAACCCGGATGTGCTCGTTCTGGTCACGGCCGACCACGCGACGGGTGGTCTGGCGATCAACGACTACGTCGACTGGGAGGCGCTGCGTCGCCAACGGGCCTCGGTGGAGTGGATGGCCGAGCAGATCCGCAACGCGGACGCGGGAGTCGATGTGGTCCGCGAGCTGACCGGCTTCGAGGACTTCGCCGACGAAGATCTCGCCGTCGTGCGCGCGGAGCTCGACAAGTACGAGGCGAGGCGTCAGCTCGGCAGGATGCTCGCCGAGCGACATGGTGTGACGTGGATTCCCGGGGTGAGTCCCGACACCCACGGCCATACCGGCGAGGACGTGCCTATCTACGCCGAGGGGCCCGGTGCGGAGAGGTTCCAGGGCGTGCTCGACAACACCGACATCGCCTATCGGATGCACGAGCTGGCGGGTCTGTCGCCGGCGGCCGAGCCTCGCTAGAGGGACTGGCCTACTAGGGGCAAGAAAAAGGCCGGCTCCGCGGAGCCGGCCCTTCGTATCGCTGCTTCTGAGTGGTGGTCAGCCGATCTTGGTGACGTTCTCGGCTGCCGGACCCTTCTGCCCGGCGACGAGGTCGAACTCGACCCGCTCGCCCTCAGCGAGCGAACGGAAACCGTCCGAGCTGATGGAGGAGTAGTGGACGAAGCAGTCCTTGTCCTCACCGTCGAGGGTGATGAATCCGAAACCCTTGGCGTCGTTGAACCACTTGACTACACCCGTGCTACGCATGAATACGACTCCTTCTGATCTGAGCCTGGGGACCTGTCGGTACCGGTGGCAGTTCGCTTTCGGCCGGCACTCTCACAGGCCGACGGGCGAGAGGTTACGAGAACACCCTGACCATGTCAACGAGGTCGGGCACCGGGCGGGGCGCGGGAACTTCGGTGGGGCGGCACTGTCTAAGAGGACGTAGACTCACTCGATGCTGACCATTCCCGATCTGCTCGACGACGAGCCCCGCCTCGGTATCGACCGCGAGCTGGTCTCCGAATTGCTCGAGATGGCCTTTCTGGGCAAGGACTCGGGGCAGGAGATCGATGCGGCTCTGAGCGGCGCGTCGACCGGAGGCGAATGGCGGCCGGAGTTCTTCGCCGAGGATCTCTTCGTCCGCGAGCTCGTCACCTCGCATTTTCCGGTGATCATCCGCGGCAAGGCGTACGCCACCCACCGGCGGTTCCTCGAGCGGGTGCTTTCCGACCCGCCGCGGGACCTGCGCTCGATCAGGTTCCGGCAGAAGATCGTCGTCGAGCTCGAGCGCGACGAGGAGATTCGCGTCGCTTTCGAGTCGCTGTACGAGTCGCTCTACGAACTGTTGAACAGGCTGCGGCTCCCCGGGCAGGTGGCGCGCCTCGACATCAATACCTACCGCCTCGAGGTGCTCAAACACTGCAAGCAGATCATCGATGCGATGGTGGACGGATTCGGAACCGCCACCTCCGGCATCCGACGCCTGCACGAGGTCGGTCGCGAGATCCAACAGTCGCCCGAGTACAGCCTGCTGGCGAGCCTGGTCGACTACGAGCAGCGTATGGCGACGATTCGCGTCGCCGTCAACGTCGGCGCTTCGGGGAAGATCACCGACGTCGATGTCGAAGAGGTGCGCGAGAACGCCGACAACCTCTTCTACATGGGACCCTGGCGACGCCTACGTCAGCGGGTCAGCTTCCTGGTTCGGGGCTACAAGTGGGATAGCGGCTCGGTCCTGTCGCGGCTGGTGCACCAGGTCTTCCTCAAGCTGACACCCTCGCTGACTCCGCTGGTCCAGCTTCTCGGGCATCTCGAGGTCTATCTGGCCAACCGCGGCTTCCGGCAGGTGGCGGCCGAGTCCGGATTGGAGGTGTCGCTGGCCCGATTCGACGACGAGGGCGCCGACTCGGTGCCCGTGGCTTTCGAGACGCTGTTCAACCCGCTCCTCCTGGGCCAGGAGGCGCCGCCGGTGCCGTGCGACGTCGGATCGAGAGCGGCGAGCACCACGACGTTGGTGACGGGGCCGAACTCCGGCGGCAAGACGCGCCTGCTGCAGGCGATCGGTCTCGCCCAGGTGCTCGGCCAGGGCGGGCTCTACGTTCCGGCGGCACGGGCCGACCTGCTGCTGGTTCGCGGCGTCTTCGTCTCTCTCATCCAGCAGGAGACCGCCGACCAGGCGGAGGGTCGGCTGGGGCGCGAGCTGGTGCGGATTCGTACGATGTTCGACGGCATCCGTCCCCCGGCGTTGGTGATCCTCGATGAGCTCTGCTCGGGAACGAACCCTTCGGAGGGCATCGAGGTCTTCTCGCTGGTTCTGAGGCTGCTCGAGCGACTCGGTCCTCTGGCCTTCATCAGCACCCACTTCCTGGACTTCGCGCGCGAGCTGGAGAGCGAGCCGATCGTCTCGGAGCTCGAGTTCCTGCAGGTCGAGGTCGGTGAGGATCAGACCTCGACGTATCAGTTCGCCAGCGGCGTCGCCGAGACCTCACTGGCGGCGGTGATGGCCGAGCGCCTCGGTGTGACCTACGAGGAGCTGGGTGCCGTCCTCGATCGCCGCCTGGGTCGCGGCGACGAGTCGTAGCGGCGGTGGGGTGCGCGGGCGTTGGCTCACGGCCGGGGCGCCGCGGACAAGAAAAACCCGCCCGCTCCGACCGGGAGCGGACGGGTGTTGGAAGCTGTGCTGCGACCTTGGTCGACCGTCAGTCGGCGACGCGGTCCTTCAGGCCCTTGCCGGCCTTGAAGTACGGGTAGGTCTTGCCCGCGATCGTGATGGTCGCGCCGGTGGCTGGGTTGCGGCCCTGACGGGCGCCGCGGTACTTGGTGCCGAACGTACCGAAGCCGGGCAGCGAAACCTTGCGACCGGCGTCCAGCTCGATGGCGATGATGCCAGAGCCTGACTTGGTGTCGAAAATCGCGTTCACCACCTCAGCGGCCTTCGCCTGGGTGAGGTCGCAGGTGTTCGCAAGCTTTGCTGCCATTTCGCTCTTGTTCATGAATCCTCCTGGGTTTCAGTGTACGGGCCGAAGAGGCCGCGGTCTCCCTTCGGGCGAGGCCCGAAAACTCGCTATGTGCTCGGTGGGCCAAACATACAAGCGAACGAGGGGCCTGTAAAGGCCCCAATTGTCAACTTTTTCAAGGGTTTTTTCGACCGTCCCGAGAGCGTCGGGGCCGCCGCTTTGAAGCACTCCGCTGGCGAGTCAGAGAGCGGCCGCTGGACGGGAGGCCGGGGCGCCGCCGCCGAGGAGCACCTGGGCCTCGCCGCGCTCGTCGATCATCTGGTCGATATGGCGGATGAGCAGTCGCCGACGCTTGAGGAGGGCCTTCACCTGCAGCGTGTCGAGATAGGGCGACAGAGTCGTGCGCAGGGTCTCGTCGTCGACGGACCGCAGCCGCTCCCACAGACCGGCGTCGAGTACGAGGAGCTCATCGCGGTAGGGGAGATTGGGCTGGCGCTTGAACGAGCGCGTATGGTCGATGAACCAGAGCTTGCCGCGCTCGTCGAGGAGCTGGTTACCGTGGTTGCGGTCGAAGTTGAAGATCAGATTGTCGAAGACCACCATGCTCGTCTTCTGGCGGTGCCAGCCGGCGGGGTCGGCCGGGCTCTCGCCGTTCTCGAGGCGCTCGCCCTCGGTCCTGGCGTCCTCGACCCAGAGTTGCAGCGAGCCCTTCTCGCCGTTCCATTCGTAGAGCAGAGCCGGCGGTACGTTGTCGAGGCCCAGCAACCGGCTGATCTCGTAGGCCGCGACCTCGAAAGAGTAGTGGTCGCGGAAGGAGGGGAAGTGTCGCTCCGCGGCGGTCGAGCCCGAGCGCTTGGTGACATCGACGTTGCGGAAGATCGCCCGCACCCTGTAGCCGGTCAACTCGAGGTCGAGGCGCCTGGGATTGTTGATCCCGCCGCTGAGCTGTTTGAAGCCGGTGACCGGTGCGGTGGCCAGGAACTCGAGCAACTCGGCGTCGCTGCGAAACGGCAGCTCACGGCCGTCGGCGTCGTACCAGGAGCGCCAGCTCGGGGAGGTCTGCGCCGGAGCTGTCGCCGGGAGCGACACCAGCACGACGGTGGCGAGAACCAGGCTGGTCCATGTCTTGGCTTTGATGCGATCCATGGCGACCTCCGGGCCTTCATACGGCTCGCTCGGCTCGCGGTTGCAGCTCGCGGTGGCGGCCGGCCCCGGGGTCGTTTCCCCGGAGGGCCCCATGGTCGTCCCCCCGAGGGGACGGTCCGAGCCCACGGCCTCTGTAGAATGTTGGTGGTGAAAGCGCCGAGAGTCAAGCGCACCGCATTTCTTCGACATCCCGGAACGCGGGGGAAGCGCTGGCATGGTTCATGAAGCCATGGGTCGTCGAAGGGAGGCCGTCATGACAGCGAACAGGCGAACCGGATCGACAGGCATCATCGTGGGTCTGCTGCTCCTTCTCACCGCGGCGGTGTCCGCCACACCCTCCCGGGCCGGCGAGGTGACGTTCGCCATCGGTGCCGGATTCGCGGTCGGCGGTGTCCAGTTCCACGTCGCCTACGGCCCTCCTGGTACGCGCTACCTGCCCTACTACTACCGAACCGCGGCTCCACTGCGCTATTCGGGCTACGCTTGTGGTGAGTACTGCTTCAAGGAGCGCGGTCATTGGTACCACGGCCCCTCGTGCGGCCTGGTGGGCTACCACTTCTCGTTTCACGGTTTCCATGGTGCCGAGCTGTATGTCGGGAGCGCCTACCCGCCGTACGGCCCGTATGCCTACGGGC
This sequence comes from Candidatus Multivoradales bacterium, assembly GCA_965223875.1. Classification (GTDB taxonomy): domain Bacteria; phylum Acidobacteriota; class Thermoanaerobaculia; order Multivoradales; family JAHEKO01; genus CBDCXS01. The sequence continues at coordinate 4,709,269 of OZ245024.1, forward strand.
CCTACGTCTATGGGCCGGCGCCGGGCCACTACATGCCGTTCTACGGCCGCGGCAGTCACGGCCACCACCACCGCAGCCACGGCTACATCGAGTACCGGGCCTACGGAGGCTACGGACACGGCTACGGCTACAGGGGCCGCGGCAAGCGGCACGGCCACGCCTACGGCCCGGGCTACCGGGGACACGGCAAGGGACACGGCAAGGGGCACGGCAAGGGGCACGGGTACGGGCACGGGCACGGACGCCACGGCCACCCGGGCGGCGTGAAGGCCCCGGGCTACCCGCCGGCTCGCCCCTATCCGGTGCATCCTCCGGGCGCGGCCCGTCGCACGCGGCCGCCCAAGCCCTGAGGCGCCTAGGTCCTACGGTCGAGACGCCTCCCGGAGTCGGTCCGCGAGACACCGCGGCGCGCGAGACGGGCTCCGTCTGACCCGGACGGCCGGCTCGACTCACGCGCCTGACCGGGTTGATAGCATGTGCCGGCTTTTCGACCCGGGAGGAGACCTGATGAGCGCGAATGGAGTGGTGCGGCCGATCGTCGACGTTGCAGAGGACCTGGGGATCGACCGGAAACACCTCCTTCTCTACGGTGACGACAAGGCCAAGATCAGGCCCGAGGCACGCGACAACGGTCGCAAGCCGGGAAAGCTGATCCTGGTCTCGGCGATCACCCCGACGAGCGCCGGCGAGGGCAAGACCACCACCTCCATCGGCCTCGCCCAGGGACTGGCGAAGATCGGAGAGAGCGTCTGTCTCGCCCTGCGCGAGCCCTCGCTCGGGCCGACCTTCGGTCGCAAGGGCGGCGCCACCGGCGGTGGCCGTTCGACCCTGGTTCCGACCACCGACATCAACCTGCACTTCACCGGCGACTTTCACGCCATCTCCTCGGCCAACAACCTCCTGGCGTCGATGGTCGACAACCACATCTACCACGGCAAGAAGCCGCGCATCGACTCCCGCCGGGTTCTCTGGCGACGTGTCGTCGATCTGAACGACCGCGCCCTGCGGCACATCGTGGTCGGGCTCGGTGGCCGGCTCCAGGGGGTGCCGCGGGAGACCGGCTTCGACATCACGCCGGCCTCGGAGGTGATGGCGGCTCTCTGTCTGGCGGAGGACGCCGAAGACCTGCGGGCACGTCTCTCCCGGCTGCTCGTCGCGCTTCGCTGGCGCGGTGAGCCGGTGACCGCCGGCGAGCTCCAGGCGGTGGGCGCGATGATGGTGCTCCTCAAGGACGCCATGCATCCGAACCTCGTGCAGACCTGCGAGGGAGTTCCGGCGCTGGTCCACGGCGGCCCGTTCGCCAACATCGCCCATGGCTGCAACTCGGTCATCGCCACCAAGATGGCCATGGCTCACGCCGACTGGACGATCACCGAGGCCGGCTTCGCCTTCGATCTCGGGGCGGAGAAGTTCTTCGACATCAAGTGCGTCTCTTCCGGTCTGGATACGGCGGCGGTCGTGCTGGTGGCGACGATCAAGGCCCTCAAGCGCCACGGCGGTGTCCGACGCTCCGACCTCGAGACTCCCGACCCGGAAGCGGTCGAGCGCGGCCTGGGGAATCTGCAGAAGCACGTCGAGAACATCCGGACGTTCGAGGAGAACCCGATCGTGGCGCTCAATCACTTCGCCACCGATTCCGACGAGGAGGTCGAGGTGGTCCGGCAGGCCTGTCGCGAGATGGGTGTTCCGTTCGCGGTCTCCGATATCTTCGCCGAGGGCGGCGAGGGGGGTCGCGAGCTGGCGCAGATGGTTGTCGACCATGCCGACCCGGAGGAGAACAGGTTCAAGCCGCTCTACGACTGGTCCGAGCCGATCAAGGTGAAGATGGACAAGATCGCCAGCCTCATGTACGGCGCCGCGGCGGTCCGCTATACGCGGACGGCGGAGAAGGAGCTCAAGCAGCTCGAGGATCTGGGGTACGGAGGTCTCCCGCTGTCGGTCGCCAAGACCCCGTCCTCGCTGACCGACGATCCCACCCGTGCCGGACGCCCGCGCGACTTCGAGATCGTGGTCCGCGACTTCATCGTCTCGGCGGGAGCCGGGTTCGTCGTGCCGCTGCTAGGCGACATCATGCGGATGCCGGGACTCTCCGCTTCACCGCAGGCGGAGCGGATGAACCTGGTGGACGGTGAGGTCGAAGGCTTCGTCGGGGACTAGTGGACTGTAACCCCTGTATCGGCAGTGGATGGCGCCGTGGGTCGCGGTCGTGTGCCAGGCGCGTTGACGCAGGCGTAGCCGTGCCTACGTCGAGGAGATGCAACGCCGCACACGGCCGTGAGACCAAGCCAGGCACTGTCGATATGGGGGCTGCAGTCCACTAGCCCGAATCCCGGGCTTGCTCGGACCGCTCGATGAAGCGGTCGATCTCCTGCTCGAGCACCGGCAGGGGCACCGATCCGTTCAGCAGCACGGCGTCGTGGAACTCGCGAACGTCGAAGCGCTCGCCGAGCGCTTCCTCGGCCTTCCGACGGAGCTCCCTGATCTTGAGCTCGCCGATCTTGTAGGCGAGAGCCTGCGCCGGCCAGGAGATGTAGCGGTCGGTCTCGGTGGTGCACTCGTGCACCGACAGAGCGGTGTTGCCGGTCAGGAAGTCGATGACCTGCTGGCGGCTCCAGCCCATGGCATGGACTCCCGTGTCGACCACCAGGCGGGCGGCCCGCCACATCTCGTAGGTCAGCCGCCCGAAGTCACGGTAGGGGTCGGTGTAGAAGCCGGCCTCGATGCCCAGCCACTCGGAGTAGAGACCCCATCCCTCGCCGAAGGCGGAGATGTAGGAGTACTGCCGGAAGTTCGGTAGGTCCTCGCGTTCGCTGTTGAGGGCGTTCTGGAGATGGTGACCGGGGACCGCCTCGTGCAGGGTCAGCGACTCGAGAGCGTAGAGCGGGCGACTCTCGAGCTTGTAGGTGTTCACCCAGTAGGTTCCGGCCCTCGTTCCACCCTTGGGAGCTCCGACGTAACGTCCAGCGGTGTACTTTGGGGCGATGTGATCCGGGACCGGCTCGACCCCGTAGGGCAACCGGGGCAGGGTCTTGAAGAAGCGCGGAAGCTGGGCGTCCATCTTCTTCGCCAGGTAGGCGGCTTCCTTCATGAGCTCTTCGGGCGTCGAGGCGTAGAAACGGGGGTCGGTGCGGAGGAACTCGAGGAACTCGGGGAAGGTGCCGTCGAATCCGACGTCAGCGATGATCCGATCCATCTCCCCACGAATGCGGGTCACTTCGGCGCGACCGATCTCATGGACCTCCGCCGGGGTCAGGTCGAGCGTGGTGTAGTGCCTGACCCGGTAGGCGTAGTACGCCTCGCCATCGGGCAGCTCGGAGGCGGCCAGAGTGTCACGGGTGCCGGGCAGGTACTCCTCGACGAAGAACCGCAGCAACCGTTCGTAGGCCGGCACGACCCCGTCCGTCACCGCCGCCCGCCCGGCCGCGCGCAGCGCCTCATGATCGCTCTCGGCGACCGTCGAGGGGAACTCGAGGAAGGGAGCGTAGAAGAGACTCTCCTCGACCGACTCGACGACGTGGGCGCTCATCGTGCTCTCGTAGCCGTCGAGCACGGCTCTGGGCAGGACCATGCCGCGTTCGATGCCCTCCCTCATGTTGGCGATGTGCTGATCGACGTAGGCGCCGACGGCCTCGAGGCGGGAGATGTAGTTGCGGTAGTTCTCCGCCGTCTGCAGGGGGACGTTGACCGGCATCCGGGCCAGGCCCATGTGGAAGCCCGAATCCGCGTTGAACGGAATCTGATAGGCGCCGAACTCGAAATCGGTCACCCGGTCCTCCAACTGGCGTCGGAAGATCTGGTAGTTGATCCTGTCCTCGACCGAGAGCCGATCGGGGTCGATGGCGTCGAGCTCGGCGAGGAAGCCCCGCGTCGTCTCGATCCAGCGCTGGCGATCCGCCCTCGACACGGCCGGCATCAGGTGGTCGAGCTCGTGACGGCCGACCGAGGTGGCGAATAGCGGGTTGGCCTCGAGCCTCGCCTCCCATTCGCGCTCGAAGAGATCGTGAAGCGGGCGAGGTCCTCCCGCGGCGCGCTCAGACGGATGGCCGCCGCAGGCGGTGGTGACGAGAACGATCGCGGCGAGAGTGCCGGCGTGGATCCGGTGTCGCATCAGGGCCTCCTGTCGGGACGACGAACGGCCCGTAGCCTACAGCAGGGCGACCTCCTGTAACCTTTTCGCGAGCAGGGGGTCTCAACCGTCAGAGAGCGGGGATTCGAGCGTGGAAGCCGAGACGAGACCGAACGACGGAGAAGCGATGCTCGCCGTACAGGGCGGCGACGTCTCCTCCCTGGGTATCCTTTTCGAGCGCTACCACGCGCCCATCTACCGCTACTGCCTGCGGCTGACCGGCAACCCCGCGACCAGCGAGGATCTGGTCCAGGAGGTCTTCACGCGGGTCCTCAGGTACGCCCACACCTTTCGTGAGGGCACCAACTTCAAGGCGTGGATCTTCCGCGTCAGCCGCAATGCCTGCCACGATCAGTTCCGACGGCAGGGGCGGGAGGTCGAGCTGGAAGAGCCCGACGCGCGCCCGGCGAAGCTGACTCCGGTTCAGGAGACGCTCGAGAAGAGCGAGGATCTGAACCGGTTGAGCCGGGCGCTCGACCGCCTGCCCGACGACCGGCGGGAGCTCTTGATCCTGAGCCGCTTCGAGCAGCGGAAGTACAGCGAGATCGCGCAACGTCTCGATTGCTCGGTGGGCGCGGTCAAGGTGCGCGTTCACCGTGCCATGCGGCAGCTCAGGGAGATCTACATGGAACTGGCGAGTGGAGCGACTCCATGACTTGTGATGACTTCGGAGAAAGACTCGTGGACAGTTGGGACGATCGACTGAACGAGGCCGAGCGGGCCGAGCTCGAGCGACATCTCGCGACCTGCGAGGGCTGCCGCGGTGAGGCCGCCGAGCTCGAGGCGCTCTGGCTGCGACTCGGTGACATCGAGCCGGAGGTCGCGGTACCGAGCGAGAGGTTGCGGGGCCGTTTCTACGCCTTCCTGGCGCAGGAAGAGAATCGACGCCGGTCCTCTGCCGGACGACGCCTCGGCAACTTCCTGGCGGGACTCTGGCCGCGGGAGCCGCAGGCGCAGATGGCGTTGGCGGCCGCCGGGCTGGTCCTCGGCGTAGGCATCGGTCTGACCGGAGCCGGCCTCGGTGCCGGAGCGGAAGTGCGAGCGCTACGGACGGAGCTGGCAGAGGTCAGCGAGAGCGTCGGCCTGTCGCTTCTGAGCCATCCGGCCGCGACCGAGCGGCTGCGTGGCGTCAGCCTCGCGGGTGCGACGGCGGCCGACGACAGCGTGGTCGAAGCGCTCGTCGAGCTCATCCGCAGCGATCCCAATGTCAACGTGCGGCTGGCCGCGATCGACGCGCTCGCGTCGCGAATCGAGCAGCCTGGCGTGAAGCCGAGACTGCTCGGAACACTGCCCGTCCAGCGCTCACCGATGCTTCAAATGACTCTTCTGGATGTTCTCCTCCCCGAGGATGGCGAAAAGGTCCTCGACGCCGCCGAGCCGCTGCTCGAGATGGACGACCTGGACGAGGCGGTGCGCGAGCGCCTGCTCGAGGTGAAAGGAACCGAGGCATGAGAAACCGAACGACGATCGCGGCCTTCGGACTGGTGGCGAGTCTGGTCGCCGTCTCTGCCGGGGCCGATCTACGCGAGAGCCGCGATCTGGAGGAGTCCTTCCCGATCGCTCCCGGCGGCCGGCTGGTGGTGGACAACATCTTCGGCTCGGTGACCGTGACCGGGGCGGCCGGTCGTGAGGTGACGATGAAGGTGGTCGAGACGATCGAAGCCGACGACCCGACCGCTCTCGAGCGGGCGCGACGCGAGGTCGCGCTGCTCACCTCCGCCGAGGGAGGAGTGGTCGACCTCTACGTCGACGGCCCGTTCCGCGACCGTGACGAGAGGGGATGGCGTCGCAAGCACGAGCGGCGCCGCTATCGGGTCATCTACGATTTCACTCTCGAGGTCCCCAGGGACGTCGCTCTCGAGATCAGCACGGTCACCGAGGGTGAGATCTCGATCGCGGGCGTCCACGGCGATTTCGACATTTCGAACGTCAATGGCGGGATCGAGATGACCGACCTGCGCGGCTCGGGGAGTATCCGTACCGTCAACGGTCCGATCCACGCCAACTTCAGCCGTAGTCCGACCGAGACGTCGGGTTTCGAGACGGTGAACGGCAAGGTCGAGGTCTACTTTCCCCCCGACTTGTCGGCCGACCTCGAGCTCGACAGTCGTTGGGGTGAGCTGTGGAGCGAGTTCGATTTCGTCGCCTTGCCGACGCAACCCGAGACCCGCACGACCCGTGGGGGCAGAACAGTCATCAAGATGGGAGGTCCGGTCGTCCGCGTGGCACAGGGCGGTCCGCGACTCTCCTTCGAGACGCTCAATGGAGACGTGCTGATCCGAAAGCACGATAGAGGAGAAAGCAAATGAACCAGATCAAAGAGACATCGATGAGGAGCGGGATCGCTCCCAAGGCAGGGGCCGCCGCGATCCGTCTGGCGATGGCCATGATCGCGCTGGTCCTGGTTGCCGGGTCGGCGGCGGGTCAGGAGCGGGCGCCGGAGATCGTGGTGCCGCTGTCGAGTCCCGGCGAGCCGGCGGTGCTCGAGGCCGGTCTGATGAACGGCAGTATCTCCGTGACCGCCTATGACGGCACCGAGGTGATCGTCGAGACCAGCCTCGAGGAGGACGACGACGCCAGCGACCGGAGGGACAAGGGAGGGCTCAAGCGCATTCCGAACAACAGCATCGGGTTGACCATCGAAGAGCGCAACAACAGGGTCGAGATCTCTGGCGACTGGTCGTCGCGCAGCGTCAACCTCGTGGTCCGCGTACCACGCCGGACGTCGCTCAACCTGTCGACCGTCAACAGTGGGGACATCGAGGTCTCGGGTGTCGTCGGGGACCACGAGCTGTCGAACGTCAACGGTGCCATCAGCGCCATCGACGTGTCGGGCTCGGTGGTCGCGGACACCACCAACGGCGACGTCGTGGTCCGGTTCATCGACATGGAGTCGGGCACGCCGATGTCCTTCACCACGTGGAACGGCAATGTCGACCTGACATTGCCTCCGAACGCCGCGGCGCGGCTGTTGATGAACTCGGGCAGCGGCGACATCTTCACCGACTTCGACGTCGCCCTCGAGCCGCAAGCGGCCTCGCTCAACCGTGAGGAGGGTGAAAAGGGGTTTCGCGTCCGCCTGGAGAAGCAGGTCGTCGGGACGATCAACGGCGGAACCGCCGAGTTCCGATTCAAGACCTTCAACGGTGACATCTACGTTCGCAAGGGCGGAGGGGGCTGAGCGCGGATCGAGCGCTTTCGCCACGGGCCGACCCTGCGGGGTCGGCCTTTTTCTTCGTCCGAGTCCGGGAATAGATCCGTCGTGGCGCCGGTTACGAATACAATTCCGACTCGTCCCACCGTGAACCAGCCGCCCTGAGTCACTCATCCCGAACCATTCGATAGGAGAATTCCGTGATGCGTCAAGCCAAGACCACCCTCGTCGGATCGTCGCTTCTCACCGCATTCATCGTTCTCGTCTCGGCGCTGCCCTCGGCCGCCGAGTCCTTCGACGTCGATCCGTCCCACTCGAGCGTCGGCTTCGGCGTGCGCCACATGGTGGTCTCGACCGTGCGCGGCGCGTTCACCGAGTTCGAAGGGGCGGCCGAGGTCGACCTGGAGGACCTGACGCGTTCGTCGGTCGAGGTGTCGATTCAGGCCGCGAGCGTCGACACGCGCCAGGAGGACCGGGACAAGCACCTGCGCAGCGAGGACTTCTTCGACGTGGAGAACCACCCCGAGATAACCTTCGTCAGCACATCGATCGAGCGCGACGGCGACGGCCTGGTCGCGGTCGGAGAGCTGACGATCCGGGGCACCAGCCGGAGCGTGCGCATGCCCGTCGAGATCGCCGGTCCGGTCGAGGATCCCTGGGGAAACACCAGGCTGGGCGTAAGTGGTCGTCTGACGATCGATCGAACCGACTACGGGTTGAACTACAACAGGGCCCTGGAGGCTGGCGGTCTCGTCGTCGCCAAGGAGGTGGAGATCGAGATCGACGTCGAACTGGTCAAGCGGGGGAGCTGACCGCGCGCTCCGAGCCGTTCCGTGTCGTGCCGGAGCGACAGGCTCGGTGCTGATAGAGGTCGCCGTCCTCGAAGCCCAGCCCGCGGTAGTACTCGCGGGTCCCCACCGACGAGATCACGGCCAGATCGCTGAACCCGGCCCGCGCGGCCAGGGTCTCGGCGCGATCGACGAGTGCCGTTCCGAGTCCGAGGTGCTGCGAGCGACCGGCGTCCCGGGCCCCGATCTCGACCAGACGTCCGTAGACGTGAACCTCACGGATCAGGGCGCTGCCGGCGATCTCGGCCACCGGTGCCGTTTCGTCGGGTAGCGCGAGTCGTAGAAAGCCCGCTAGTCGTCCCGCGGGATCGACGAACTGGAGGAAAACCTCGCCTCCCGACGAGGTCCGGTAGTCGATCGCCTCGAGGGTCAGATCACGAAGCTCCACGGTCCCGTCGCGGATCTCGCGGGAGCGGATATCGACGAGTCGGTCGCCGCGACGCTCGATCTCGAGCTCGACGATCTCCCTGAAGTTGGTCAGGCGGTTGCCGTCGACGATATCGGTTCCGGGGATGTCACGGACGACGCGGGTCAGGCGGCAGTAGGGAGGCGTCGAGGGCAGGCAGCTGGCGAGGGTGTCGAGCAGCTCCTCGTGCGTGTAGGGGCGCCAACGGCCGTCGCGATAGTGCTGCATCAGCTCGGCGCTCTCGATGAGACTGCAGGGGTAGACCTTGAGCTCGTCGGGACGGAAGTCGGCATCGTCGAACATGCGCGCGAAGTCGGCCACGTCGCCGGGTGGCGAGGAGCCGTAGAGGTTCGGCATCCAGTGGGCGTGGATCTTGAAGCCGAGCTGCCGGGCCAGCTTCACGGCCCTGCGCGTCGTCGCCACGTCGTGACCGCGGCGGTTCGCCGTGAGCACGGCGTCGTCGAGGCTCTGGAAGCCGATCTGCAGCTTGGTCGCGCCGAGTCTGCGGATGCGGAGCCCCTCCTCGAGATCGAAGTGATCGGGGCGCGTTTCGACGACGAGCCCGACGCAACGGGCCGCGGCGGTCTCGTTGAGGCGCTGGGCGCGGGCGAGGGCCTTCCAGTCGGCGTCGGTCTCGCCGCCGTCCTTCGGAGTTCCTCCGACGGCTCGGACGATGTCGTTGTAGCTGCGCTCGAGGCGCTCCCCGTCGACGCGATCGGAGACACGCCGGAAGTCCAGCTCCGGCAGGGCCGGCCAGTCGATCTCCGCACCCCGTCGCCAGGGGCCGAAGGCGTTCATGGCATCGAAGCAGCGCTCGACGAATCGGACCTGGTAGTTCTCGGGGTAGTACGACCAGGTGCCGCCGAGGATGATCAACTCGACCTTGTCGACGCGGTGGCCGATGTTGTGGAGCGCGCGCAGCCGCGACAAGGTCTGCCGGAAGGGATCGAACTGGTGCTCGGCGGCGCGTTGGGCTCCGGGCTCGTCGGAGAGATAGCTCTTCGGCATCCGAACGTCGCTGGGGCAGAAGATGCAGCGGCCCGGACAGGGGTAGGGCTTGGTGAGCACGGTGACCGGCGCGACGCCGCTCAGGGTGCGGACCGGCTTCATGCGGATCTTGTCGGCGAACGCCTGCTCGTCCCGCTCCCAGGCGTGCTTGCGGTTCAGGTATCGGAATCCCGAGAGGATCTCGGCCTTGGAGAAGAACCCACCCTCTTCTCTCGGGTGGCGGCGCAGAATCCCTTCGTAGACGGCGCGCTCGAGAGACTCCGCCCGATCGATATCGGCGATGAGCTCGCCGAGCAGCCGCTCGTGGAGCGCCGGCTCGAACCTGTACGATGACTCGATCATCGGCTGGCGGACGAGGGGAGCAAAGCGGACTGGATGGACGAATCGACCACGGCTCGGCTGAACGATCTCAACCGCGATTTCTACCGCCGGTACGCCGCCCCCTTCGACGAGTCGCGTCGCACGCCCTGGCCCGGGTGGGAGCGCGTCGCGAAGCGGCTGCCGACCGACGGCAGGGTGTCTATTCTAGACGTCGGCTGTGGCAATGGACGCTTCGGGCGGTTCCTCGCCGCGCGGCCGCTCCCGGCGATCGACTATCTGGGTCTCGACGTCAGCCTCGAGCTGCTGCGTGTGGCGGAAACGGTTCTGCCCGCCGGCTGGCGCCTGCGGGTCGCCGATGTCGTCGCCGACGGCCTCCCGGAGAGTCCCTCGCAGTGGGGTGCGGAGGTCTTCGATCTCGTGGCCTGCTTCGGCGTCATGCACCACGTGCCGGGCGAGGCGAACCGCGGCCGCCTGGTGCGTCAGATGGCGGACCGCCTGGCTCCCGGCGGCCTGCTGGCGATCTCGTTCTGGCAGTTCGGTGATCGCGAGCGCTTTGCCCGCCGCTCTCGCGACTGGGCGGCCCACGGTCTGGCGCCCGACCAGCGCGAGCCGGGCGATTTCCTCCTGGCCTGGGGCGAGACCGAAGGAGAGGGAGAGGTCCCGGTCCGCTACTGCCACCACGCCGATCGGGCCGAAGCTCGGCGGCTCATCGACCCGCTCGGCCTCGAGCTCGTCGACGAGTTCCGTGCCGACGGGGCGACCGCCGATCTCAACCTCTACCTGCTGCTCGGGTCGCCGACCGCTCGCTGAACGGGCTCGGCGAAGAGATCGGGCAGGCTGCCGTCGGGCGCCGCGAACTCGATGTCGAGAAGCCGCGCGACGATCGGCGCGATATCGATCAAGCGGATCTCGTCGACTCTCGATGCCCGTGGGGCTCCGGAGCCCCAGGCGATGAAACCTGTCTGCATCTCGGTGTGGTGGGGGAGGAAGCCGTGGTTGGCGCCCTTTCCGGGGCGCACGGCCGGGGCGCTCGCGGAGGACGTCGCGTCGACGCCGGGAGCGAGGGCCAGACCCAGAGCCGCCTCGGGCGCCGCTCCGAGGGCTCTGAGTTCCTCTCGGTCGAGGACCCGGAAGAGAGCCCGCTCTTCCTGCGGCAGCCCGGCGAGGTGTCGCTCGACCTCGCCCAGGGCATCCTCGTCGCGCTCGTCGGCGAGATGCAGGAAGGCCGAGGCCGCGGTGGTGTGGAACGTCGCCCGCCAGGCATCGGGTCTCCACTCGAGAGGGCGTAGGCCCGCCTCGACGAGCCAGACGTTCGGGGCCAGTCGCGTCCGGATGTCGAAGAAGCCGTGGTCTCCGGTGACGATGAAGGTCGTGCGCTCGAGAATACCGATTCTCGCGGCGGCTTCGACGATCTGAGAGATGGCGCTGTCGATGGTAGCGAGGGCACGACGGACCCTGGAGCTGTCGCGCCCATCCTCGTGCTGGAAGTGGTCGACGCCGGTCAGGTGCACGGTCATCAGCGCCGGCCGGCGTGTCGTGAGCAGGTAGGCGGCGATGTCGCCACTACGACTGTCGCGGGTGATCCAATCGATGTCGTAGGTGTCGAGAGTCAGGCGGCCGGTCGCCTCGGCCTCGAGCTCCTCGAACAGGCCCGGTGGTCGGGTCACCGCGCGGATCGCGTCGATCGCGGTCGCCTCGGCGCTGAGCGACCAGATCTCCGGCATGTTCCAGTCGACCGGAGCGTCGACCGAGGCTGGCCAGCTGACGCTTGCCGACGTCCGCCCGGCGTCACGAACCGCGTCCCAGAGGGTCGGGATCCGGATCGCCCCGGCGTTCCAGTACCAACGACCGGTGGCGCCGGCCGGCTCGAACGGGCTGTTGTAGTGGATGCCGTGCCGGGCGGGCAGGGCGCCGGTGATGATCGAGGTGTGGGTCGGATAGGTCACGGAGGGGTAGACGCCGCTGGCGCCAGCGGCCGACGTCCCCTCGCGTGCCATCTGCTGGATCATCGGGGCGGGCCACGAGCCGTCGAGGTAGAACTCCGGACGCAGACCGTCGATCGAGATGAGCACGACGTGATCGCTCGCGGCCTGGCCGGCGAGCGGCGAGGTGGCCAGAGTGGCGAGAACCAGCAGGAGCGTCGACAGCCTCCGCATGAATCCTCCGAGTGCCACTAGCGCGGGCTGTAGGCCATGCCGTCGGGCTCGCGCCCGGCCTGGAGCAGACCCTCGATCTCGAGGGTCCGGGGGTCGATGATCACGACGACGTCGGCCTGGGTGGCGGCGACCCAGGCCGTCTCACCGTCCGGTGCGATCACCAGCCCGACCGGCACCGGACTGGTGCCGAACTGATCGCCGAACAGACGGCTGGTGGACTCCGGGAGCGCCTCGAGGTCGAGCCGGGCGCGATCCTTCTCCTGTCTCGATGCGACGTCGAAGAGGACGACCTCGCCGGACTCGGCGACAGACACCAGGGCGCTCCTCCCATCGGCGGTGAGAGCGACCCGGATGGGGAACGCCGGGCAGGGAAGGGTCGCCTCGATCTCGAGGCTCTCGGCGTCGATGATCGACAGCGTGTCTGCGGAGCGATTGGTGACCCAGATCTCCCCCCTCGCCTCGCTCGCCGCGATGCCCTCGGCGCCGGCACCGGTCTCGATGTCGGCGAGCCTCTCTCCCTTCTCGAGGTCGATGACCGTGACCGTCCCGGAGCCGATGTTGGCGACGAAGGCGCGTCCGGTGGCGCGGCTCACGGCGACCATGTGGGAGACCTCCTGGTCGGTCGCCACGGCGAGGTCGATCTCGCCCGAGTGCGGGGCGACCACCAGGAGGTGAGCGCTGCCCTCGGTGGTCACCGCGAGGCGTCGATCGTCGAGCCAGGCGAGTCCGTGGGGACGCGTGTGCTCACCCAGGTCGATCGTCCGCTCGACCTCGCGAGCCTCGAGGTCGATGACCGTGAGGCTCGCCCCGGGCTCTTCGCGGGTGCCGTAGTTGCTGACCACGGCGACCGACGCGTCGGGTGACACGGCGATCTCGTGCGGACCGACACCGGTCGGCAGGGTGGCGGTCGACAGGCCGGTCCCGAGGTCGATCAGGTCGACGGTATGGTCCGACTTGTTGCCCACCAGGAGGGTCTGACCGTCGGCCGCATGAGGTGTGAACGAACAGGCCACGAGCATGGCGATCAGGTACCGTCTCATTCCGGGCAACCTATCAGCTGTGCCGTGGCCCGGCGAGTCGCGGACGTCGGGTGGCGAGGCGAAACATCTGACCTCTCTCCTGCGTAGGGAGAGCGGAAGCCAGGAAGACCCGAGGCCACAGTATCCGCGGCCCCCGAACCCGAGGCCCCAGAACCCGAGGCCCCAGAACCCGAGGAGAGTGCCCGATGAAGCGAGTTGCCATCACGTTCGTTCTTGCCTGCCTGGCCGCGACGGTGGCCTCCGCCGGGGCGCATCACGAGATCCGCGAGGCGTTCGCGCTCGACGGAGCCTCGGAGGTGCAGATCGAGCTCGAGATCGGGGAGCTGGTCGTCGAGACCTCCGACAGCGGGAGTGTCGAGGTCGAGCTCAGGCTGCGCTGCCGGAGCGACTCGCCCACCTGTGAGCGTCAGCTCGAGCGGGTCGAGGTCGTGGACGAGCGTCGCTCCGAGCGCCTGCTCGTCACCTTCGACGGCATCTCCAAGAGCTCGTCGCGCCGGATGGAGGTCGACGCCACGATCCACATGCCCGCCGACGTCGAGCTGAGCGTCGATATGGGCATCGGAGAGCTGGATATCACCGGCCCGGAGCGGGACGTCTACGTCGACATGGGTATCGGTGAGGTCCGCCTGTGGTTGGACGAGAGTGCCGTCGGCGCCGTCTACCTCGACGCCGGAATCGGAGAGGCCACGCTGTACGGCACCGCGGACCATGCCGAGAGCTCGCGCCCCTTCCTCATCGGCAGCGAGCTCGAGTGGGAGGCCGGGTCGGGCAGCGCCGAAGTGGTCGTCGATCTCGGTATCGGCGAGATCTCGGTGCATCTCGACTGATCGGCCGCGGGCAGGTCACCGGCTCAACCCGCGTCGGAGTCCTCGATGCAGTAGAGGTGGTCGGCCGTGCGTAGGAAGATCTGGCCACCGGCGACCGCCAGCGACGACAGCGTGTACTCGTCGACTTCGCTTCGAGCCAGCACGCGGAACTCCGGGCCGGCTTCGATCACCGTCGTCAGGCCGGCCTCGTTGGTGACGTAGAGCTTGCCGGCGGCGACGATCGGTGAGGCGCTGTAGGTCGAGGACTCGACTCTCTCGGGCCCCCAGACCGCATCGCCGGAGGCCGCGTCCAGGCACCAGACGATGCCGTTGTCACTCAAGATGAAGACATAGTCCTCGGTGACGACCGGCGTCGGGACGTCGGGTCCCCGGCTCGTCGACCAGGCCACCCTGGGCTCGGCGCCGTCAACTCGTCCCGAGGCGTCGAGCGCCAGGAGAGGGTTGACGCGCGAGGGGACGTAGATCATCGATCCGACCACGACCGGCGACGCGACGATGCGTTGCATCGGGTTCGCCGATGGATTGAGCCCGGAGACGCGCCAGATCTCCGCGCCGCTCGCGGGGTCATGGCCGGTCACGTAGTCGGCGCCGCTGATGACGATCTCGAATCCGTTGTCGTGCTCGAGAAGCGCCGGGGTCGTATAGGCGTCCGGAGCTTCGCGCGGCGCGTCGGTCGGTCGCTCGACGCGCCAGCGCACCTCCCCGGTCGCCTTGTCGATGCGCATCAGGTAGGAGGGGTCGTCGGTGTGGAATCCGTGCAGGACCTGGACGTAGAGCGAGTCATCGTGCAGCAGCGGCGACGACGAGTAGCCGTGCAGGATGCCGAACGGTCCATAGGTTTCCTGGAGGTCGAGCGACCACAGGGCCTCGCCGTCGAAGTCGAACCCCTTGAGCACTCCCGTACCGGTCATCACCCAGACGCCCTGGCCGTCGGTCACCGGCGAGGGTGAGGACATGTTTCCCTTCCGCTTTTCCACGTTGCGGTCGTCGAGCGGCCGCGTCCAGACGACACTCCCTCTCCGCCGGTCGATCGACCAGAGCTCGAGCCGCTCGCCGTCCGCGACGTTGAGGAAGACTCGGTCGCCCCAGACGATCGGTGTCGCGCCGCTGAGCTCCGGCAGCGGCAGGGTCCAGACGACGTTCTTCTCGCTGCTCCACTCGAGTGGCGCGCTCCCGGGGGCGACACCCGATCGACCGGGACCGCGCCAGTGCGGCCAGTCCTCGGCGCTCGCGAGTGCCGGGCCGAGAATCAGGAGGCTGATGAGTGCTGCGTGGCGGATCGTGGTCATGGTAGGTCTCCTCGTCGCTCGCGGGCGACCATTCTAGTCGTCGCCGACATCCGCCCCCATCGCCGTTCCCGTCGAGAGGTCTTCCCGGACGCGCTCGAGAAGCTCCATCGCGAGGCTGGCCGGCACGCCGAGATTCGAGCCGCCGAACTGGGTCAGGACCGCCGAGGTGACGGCCACCACTCTGCCGTCGAGGCCGAGGACCGGGCCGCCACTTCCCCCGCTGGTCGTCTCGGCATCGTAGACGATGGTCGACTCGGTCGCCTGTCCGATGATGCCTCGGGTCGCCAGCGGACCGATCTGGCCGGCGGCCGCCAGACGCTCGGCGATCTGCCAGAACCCCAGTCGAGCCTCGGAGATCTCTTCCACGAAGCTCGGGTCGGCGCGCGCCAGCATCGCCTGGATACCTGTCGGGAAGCCCATCACGATGACCGCCTCACCGACCTGGGCGTTGGTGGGGTCGAAGGCGAGGGGGCGTGCCCCATGGGTCGGCGCCGGGGCCCGCAGCACCGCCAGGTCGGCGTCGTCGCTGGCGAGCGCGAGCTCGATCTCGAACGCCTCGGCCAGCCCGGACAGATAGCCGATCAAGCGGATCATCATCGGCTCGAGGCCCTGCGCGACCACGGTACGGGCGTCGCGGTCGTACTCCCAGGGCAGTGCCACGTGGCGATTGGTGACCAGCAGACCGTCGGCGGTGGCGACGAAGGCCGTACCGGTGAAGAGGGCCTCCACCAGCGGGCCTTCACCCTCCGTGGTGAACGCCGCATTCCCGTCGGCGGCGCGGAGGGCGCGGCCCTCGGCGTCGACGGCCACGCGCAGCGGCTTGCCGTCCGCCGGGTCGCGGAAACCGTAGGAGCCCTGCAGGAAGACGACCGAGCGAGAGGCCTCGGAGATGGTGCGTTCCGCGGCGCCGGCGCGCTCTTCGAGGTAGTCGACCCGCTCCGTCGTCGAGGCTATGCGCGATTCGAGCTCGCGACGGATCTCTTCGAGCTCGGCGGCGCTCACCGCCTCGCCTTCGCTGGTGGCGAGCAGCTCCTCGAGGCCGGCGACGGTGCGCGACTCGCTTTCGAGCCGCCTCTCGAGGCGCTCGCCGCGGACCACCAGGAGGACGATCGCGGCGACGAGCAGGGCGACCAGTGAGAGCGTCACGACACGGGAGAGCGGCGAGATCTCGCTCGAGACCTCGCGCACCACGGTCCTTGCGAAGAGGCCCAGTCGACGAAGACCGGAGCCGGCGTCCCGGGCGGCGCTCGTCCAGCAGTCCGCGATCGCCTGGCGCATGGTCTTGAACGGCGCCCGGCCGGCCGGCTGGAGGCGGAAGCGCAGCAGAGGTCCCTCGGCACCGATCTCGATCAGATCCCCGGACGAGAGAGCCTGCACCTCGACGGTTCGACCGTTGACCCAGACGGTGTGCGGCGGATGGGCACGAAGCGAGTAGCCATCGCCGGATCGGCTCAGGGTCGCGTGCAGCTCGCCCGCCGGCGAGCCGTGACCGCCTCGAACCCGGATCTGCGCCTCGTCCGAGGTGCCGATCGTCCAACTCGAGCCGGAGAGGACCTGGGTCGTGCTCTCTCCCGCACCCGAGAGGTGAACGACCACTGGCGCGTGCGGGCTCTTCATGGCGCGGAGGTGTTCGCGTTCGCGCCTAGAAGGCCTCGTGAACGATCCGTCCCCCGACCAGCGTGAGGAGGACGCGAGCGTCCTTCAGCTCTGTCGGCGGAACCGAGAACGGATCGCGGTCGAGGACGACCAGATCGGCCAGCTTGCCCGGCTCGAGAGTGCCCTTGAGGGTCTCCTCTCCGGCGGCCCAGGCGTTGTTGACCGTGTATGCGGCGAGGGCCGTCTCGAGGTCGATACGCTGCTCGGGGAACCAGCCCTCGACCGGGCGTCCCTCGACGGTCTGACGGGTGACCGCGGCGTAGATACCCTTGAGTGGGTCGGCGGGATACCAGGAGGCGTTGGTGCCCGGCCAGTCGCTGCCGAACGAGAGGCGTACCCCGGCGTCGTGGAGGGTCCGGAAGGCGTAGGCCCAGCGGGCCCGCTCGCCGATCCGCTCCTCCATCCATCGCATGTCGTCGATGGCGTGATAGGGCTGGACCTCGGCGACGACCCCGAGCCGGGCCATCCGCGTGGCGACCTCGGGACCGGCGAGAACCTGGGTGTGGATCACCCGCAGCCTCGGGGCGCGGTCGGTCGTCGCGAGAACGGCCTCGAAGTCGTCCAGCAGCACATCGATCGCTTCGTCGCCGATCGCGTGGACCTGGGGCCAGTGGCCGGCGGCGACGGCGCCTTCGATCAGGCGCCTCATGTTCCCGGCGGGCGACATCATGGCGCGCCAGGAGCCCCGCTCGCCACTGGTCAGGTAGGGCTCGTAGAAGCGTGCCGACGAGTTGCCCATGATGCCGTCGACGAACCCCTTGAGGCCTCCGACGCGGAGCCACTCGTCACCGAAGCCGTGCTCGATGCCGAGTGCGGCCAGGTGCTCCCATCGATCCAGTGTCGGCCGTGCGTAGACACGCGTGGTGAGCTCGTTGCTGGCGCGCAGCCCCTGGAAGACGCGCATCTGCTCCGACCGGGTGATGTCGTGGATGCCGGTCACCCCCAGTCTCGCCAGCCGTGCCAGGGCCAGCCTCGCCTCGGCGAGGCGCTGCTCCAGGGTCTTGGGTGGGATGAGAGCGCGAACCCGCTCCGCGGCCTCGGGGGCGAGACCGCCGGTCGGCTGGTCGCCTTCGCAGATCACACCGTCGTCGCCGCACGACAGACCGGCCGTCTCGAGGGCGAGAGTGTTGGCCAGGAAGCGAGATCGATCCCACTTGGCGAGCAGGACCGGGTTCGTCCTCGTCACCGGATCGATCATCGATCGGTGCGGCGTGAACTCCGCCTCGACCGCGGCAGGCGCCTCGTCGTCACCGCTCGACCCTCTCGACCAGGCCTCGTAGGCGCCCCAGTCGCCACCGACGATCCATGCGTTCTCGGGCAGCCGCTTCCGCGCCGCGTCGACCTCGCGCCGAAGGCTCTCGGCGTCGGACACCTCGAGCAGGTTGACACCCAGCAGGAGCGCCCCGGCCCGATCGAAGTGGGTGTGGTTGTCGATGAAGCCGGGTGCGACGAAACGACCCCCGAGGTCGACGACACGTGTCCGCGGGCCGATGTGCGCTTCCACCTCGCCAACGTCGCCGACCGCGACGAGCCGATCACCCGCGATCGCCAGTGCCGTAGCCCAGCGAATCTCGCCATCGTCTCCGGTGGCGCCGGTCCAGATCCGTCCATCGCGCAGAACCAGGTCCGCCGCTCCGGGATCCGCTACCCCGGGAGCCGCCGCCTGGGCGAAGAGCCCCCCGGCGATCGCGAGGGTCGGTATCGATGCCAGCAGCGCGAGTCTGCCGACCCTCATTCGAGGGTGACCTCGATGGTCTTCTTCTTGCGGATATCGATCCGCAACCGATCCGTTCCGTCGCCACGCAGTCTCGGATCCAGCGCGAACTGCTTCGCCGGCTCGCCGGCCAGCGCGACGTAGGCCCTGATCTCGGTGACGCCCGCCGGAATCAACATACCGTCCTCGAGCTCTCCAGCCCCCTTGCGTGTCTTGCCGGCACGCCGCTCCGGGAAACGGAACTCCCGCTGGTAGACCCGCGTGTCGTCGGCGTAGACGGTGACGACTCCCTTGGGAAGACTCGACACGAGCAGGAGCGACAACTCGATCTCCGCAGGCGCCGCGGAGGCTTCCTGTCCCGCCGTCGCGGTCGCCGATGCGGGTCCGGTGGTCGCCTCCGTCGCGCCCGGTCGCTCGCCCCCGTTCCCATCGATGGCGACAGGCGTCTCGACGACCGGCCGGGGCGTCCCCGAGCGCAGTGCGAGCACGGCCACCAGGGCGACGACCGCGATCGCGGCGGCGATAGCGAGCCATCGGCCGGGGCGGCCGGTCTCGGAAGTGGAGCGCGGCGACGCGCCCTTCGGAGTGGCGGGTGTGGCAGGACCCTGTCTGACGTCGGCCTCGGCGAGCGCCAGCTTGAGCTCGTCAATGGACTGGTATCGATCCTCGGGGCTCTTCTCGAGGCAGCGGTTGACGCAGCCTTCGAGTCGCCGGGGCAGGCTGGCCCGGGTTTCGGCGAGCTGCTCGGGTGAGTCCCTCAGGATCGCCGAGATGAGCTCGGCATTGCTCTCGGCGCGAAAGGGGCGCCGTCCGGTCAGCATCTCGTAGAAGACGACTCCGAGCGCGTAGATGTCGATTCGGTGATCGAGCGCTTGGGCGGCGAGCTGTTCGGGCGCCATGTAGGGCACCGTTCCGATGACGCGACCTTCGGCGGTAAGGGTCTGGTTCTCGGTCGCCGCATCCGGATTGAGCACCGGATCGAGACGGGCGAGGCCGAGGTCGAGCAGCTTGACGACCCCGTCCGAGTTGACCATGACGTTGGCCGGCTTGATGTCCCGGTGGATGATGCCTCGACGGTGCGCCGCACCGACGGCCTCGAGGAGTGGGCCTGCGAGCTCGAAGAAACGGGGCAGCTCCATGCCCTCGGCCGGGATGTGGCTTTGCAGCGAGTCACCGTCGACCAGCTCCATGGTCAGGAAGCGAAGGCCCCGGTCCTCCTCGACGGAGTAGAGCGTGACGATGTTGGGGTGGTTGAGCGCCGCCACCGCCTTCGCCTCGCGCTCGAAGCGCTCGATCCGTACCGGATCCTCGGCGAGCTCCGGGGGTAGCAGCTTCAGTGCCACCTGCCGATCGAGCCGGGTATCGTCGGCCAGGTAGACCTGTGCCATCCCGCCCTCACCGAGCTTGTCGATGATCCGGTAGTGATTGAGGGTCTCGCCGATCATGGGGTTCGCGGAATCTTAGCAATCCGCGACTCCAGGGACTCCTCCTACCGCCCGGACTCCGCGCCTCGACCATCGGCGCCGTCGAGCGGACGATGCAGGCGAACCGGCTGGCGGCTTCGCAGGCGCATGTTCAGCATCTCGACGAAGACCGAGAAGGCCATCGCGAAGTAGATGTATCCCTTCGGAACGTGGAAGTCGACGCCCTCGAGGATGAGTGTGAGGCCGATGAGGAGAAGGAAGGAGAGGGCCAGGATCTTCAGCGTCGGGTGCTGTTCGATGAAGCGACTGATGGCCCCCGAGGAGAGCATCATCACGGCGACCGCGATGACGATGGCGAGCACCATGATCGCCACCTCCTCGGCAAGACCGATAGCCGTGATCACCGAGTCGAGCGAGAAGACGATATCGAGCAGCATGATCTGCACGATCACGCCCATGAAGCTCGCCGCGACCCGCTCGTTGGCCGAGCCGTGGACGCCCTCGAGATTCTCGTGGATCTCGAGGGTGCTCTTGGCGAGCAGGAAGAGGCCGCCGCCGATGAGGATCAGGTCTCGACCCGAGATCTCCGCGCCGAAGACCGTGATCAGGGGCGCCGTGAGTCGCATGATCCAGGTCAACGACAGCAGCAGAACGATGCGCGCCAGCATGGCCACCGCGAGACCCAGGATGCGGGCCTTCTCCCGCTGGTGCTCCGGCAGCCGCCCGGCCAGGATGGCGATGAAGATGATGTTGTCGATTCCGAGGACGATCTCGACGGCGGTCAGCGTCGCCAGTGCCGCCCAGGCCTGTGGATCGGTCAGCCACTCCATGTCACTCTCCCTTGTCTCGGTCCCGGCGACGGACGTTCGCCGGTCGCGTCGCGGTCCGAGAATCTAGCATGGGGCTGCCCGGGGGGCGGCCTGGCCCGACGGGCGCCTGTCGGCGATGCCCTGTCTGTATACTGGGCCGGGAACCCAGAGAAGAGGTCGTGCGTCGAGTGGAGGGTTGGGCCGTTTCGGCGGCCATCGTGATGGCTGTGTCGGCCAGCGGGCTGACGGCACAGGAGTGGCCGTTCGCCGCCTGGCGGGGGGACCCTGACGCCGCCGAGGAGTTTCTGCGTGCCGGTACCGTCGTCGGCTCGGAGCGGATCCCGATCGGTATCTCGCGGCCACTGCGGCTGAGCCTCGAGTCGGGCGGCCTCGAGGCCGACGCGATCTTCAAGACGATCGACGTCTACGAGCCGAAGATGAGGTTCGAGGACGGCACCTTCGAGATCAACTTCCGCGACTCGTACAAGAACGAGATCGCCGCCTATCTCCTCGATCGGCTCCTGGGTCTCGACCTGGTGCCCCCGACAGTGGCCCGGACGGTCGACGGGGAGGAGGGCGCTCTGCGTCTCTGGGTCGTCGGAGCCATCAGCGAGGCCGAGCGCCAGGAGAAGGACATCCAGGCACCCGATCCCGCGGCCTGGAGTCGACAGGTCGCCGATCTGAGGGTCTTCTTCAGCCTGACCGGCAACTCCGACTACAACAACATCAACAACGTGCTCATCGACCGGGACTTCAGGATCTGCGCCATCGATCACTCGCGCGCCTTCCGCACCCAGAAGGCGCTGGTCGGGGAGTCGATGTTGATCCGGTTCTCCCGTTCCCTGCTCGAGCGCCTGGAGGCTCTCGACGAAACGGCTCTGAGCGGGGCTCTCGCTCCCTGGGTGAGCAAGGTGCAGGTCAAGTCGCTGCTCAAGCGCCGCGACAGCATCCTCAAGCGGGTGGGCGAGATGATCGAGCTCAAGGGTGAGGACGAGGTCCTCTTCGACTGAGCTCCGGCCCGTCCGGTAGCGATCGCATGGCGCCGGCCCGGTCCTCGTTCGCCACCCGCTTGGGGATGCTGGCGACGATGATCGGCGTGGCCGTGGGGCTGGGCAACGTCTGGCGCTTCCCGTACATGGTCGGTCGTTTCGGCGGCGCCTCCTTCGTTCTGGTCTATGTCCTGGCCGTGCTGCTGCTCGGCGTCCCGGTGCTGATGGCCGAGTGGGCGCTCGGGCGGGCGACCCGTCGTGGACCGGTGGGAGCGTTCGAAGCGGCGCGCTTCCCGGCTGGAAGGATGGTGGGGTGGTTCTTCTTCGCCGTCGTGACGGCGGCCACGGCCTACTACACCAACGCTCTCGGCTGGGTGCTCTTCTACACGCTGGCACAGGTGGCCCGGGGCGTCGGCCTGGGATTCGATCCCTCCATCATTCTGCCGCCGGAGAGCGGATTCTCGGCGACGTCGCTGATTCTCCAGCTGGTCTGCACAGGGTCGATCATCGCCGCCTGTGCCTGGGTCCTCCTGCGCGGCCTGCGCTCGGGAATCGAGCGAGCCAGCCGTCTGATCGTCCCGGCTCTGTTCGTCGTTCTTCTGGTGCTGATCGCCAGGGCGCTCACCCTGCCCGGCGCCGGTGCCGGGGTGGAGTGGTACATCCTCAAGTTCGATCTCGCGGCCCTCGACGGGGCGGCGGTGCTGGCGGCCCTGGGCCAGGCCTTCTTCTCGCTGTCGCTGGGTGGGACGTTCATGGTCGTCTACGGCTCCTACCTGGACGAGGCCGAGCGACTGGCTCCCGGAGCGATTCTGACCGCCGCCGGCGACCTCACGGCCGGCCTGCTGGCCGGATTGGCGATCCTGCCCGCGGTCTTCGCCTTTTCGATGGCGCCGGAGAGCGGCCCCGGACTGACCTTCTTCACCCTGCCCGGGGTGTTCGACCAGATGGCCTTCGGCTGGTTGTTCGGGCTGCTGTTCTTCGGCGGTCTCCTCGGCGCCGCCTATCTCTCCGACGTCGGGGCCTTCGAGGTGCTGGTCGCCGGGTTGACGGATTCGACCGGCCTCGACCGGCGCCGCGCGGTCGGTTGGCTGTCGCTGGCCGTCTTCCTGTGCTCGGTTCCGCCGATGATCAATATGCGGATCTTCGTCCCCTGGGACCTGACCTTCGGCTCCGGCATGCAGACTCTGGGAGCGCTGGTCGCGGTGCTGGCCGTCGGCTGGACGATCCGACGGTCGACCGTGCTCGCCGAGCTCGGCGGTGACCGTCCCGCCGTGAGGTGTCTCTACCTGTGGCTTCGCTGGGTGGTGCCGGCGGCGATCACCTCGGTCGGACTGTGGTGGTTGGCGACCGAGGTCCTGGGACTCGCGGCCGCGGAGTGACCGCGTCTGATCGGCCGCCCATCGATCGGCCGCCCGTCGATCGACTGGCGTCAGGCCGCAGCGGCGGCCGAACCGAGCACGGCGGCGACCTCGTCGAGGACCGATGCGTCCTCGATCGTCGCGGGTGTCTCGTAGGGCTCGCCGTCGGCGATGCTGCGCATGGTGCCCCGGAGGACCTTTCCCGAGCGCGTCTTCGGTAGACGGCCGAGCACATGCACGCGCTTGAACGCGGCGACGGCTCCGATCTGCTCGCGCACCCGCTGCACGAGCTCGCTCGCGATCGCGGCGTGATCCCGATCGGTACCGGCGGCGAGAACCACGAGGCCGACGGGAACCGCCCCCTTGAGCGTATCCCGGACTCCGACCACGGCGCATTCCGCAACGTCGGGATGCCCGGCGAGCACCTCCTCGATTCCTCCCGTGGAGAGCCGGTGGCCTGCGACGTTGATGATGTCGTCGGTCCGACTCATGATGAAGAGGTAGCCGTCGTCGTCGAGGTAGCCGGCGTCACCGGTCTCGTAGACGCCGGGGTAGCGCGACAGATAGGTGTCGCGAAACCCCTGGTCGTTGTTCCACAGGGTGGGGAAGGAGCCCGGGGGCAGGGGAAGTCCGAGCACGATGTTGCCGATCCGTCCGCGGGGAGCCGGTGCGCCCTGGTCGTCGACGACCCCGATGTCCCAGCCGGGGACCGCGGCCGCGGAGCTACCGTGCTTCACCGGTAGGGGCCCCAGTCCGAGGCAGTTCGCCGCCACCGGCCAGCCTGTCTCCGTCTGCCACCAGTGGTCGATCACGGGGAGGCCGAAGTGGTGCTCCGCCCACTCGAGAGTCGCCGGGTCGGCGCGCTCACCGGCCAGGAAGATGGCGCGGAGCGATCCGAGGTCGTAGCGCTTCGGCAGCTCGGCGGCGGGGTCCGCACCCCGGATGGCGCGGAACGCCGAGGGAGCGGTGAACAGGGTGTTGACCCGATGCTCGCTGACGACACGCCAGAAGGCTCCGGCATCGGGCGTTCCGACCGGCTTGCCCTCGTAGAGCACCGTGGTGCAGCCGCTCGCCAGCGGCCCGTAGACGATGTAGGAATGACCGACCACCCAGCCGATGTCGGAGGCGGCCCAGAAAACGTCTCCCGGCCGGGTGTCGTAGATGTTCATCATGCTCCAGGTGAGGGCGACGAGATGTCCGCCGTTGTCCCGCACCACGCCCTTCGGGACTCCGGTCGTGCCCGATGTGTAGAGCACGTACAGCGGATCGGTCGCGGCCACCGGCGTGCACCCGCACGGCTCGGCGCGTTCGCAGGTCTCGTACCAGTCGAGGTCCCGGCCGGGCACCAACTCCGCGGCCAGCTCGGGCCGCTGCAGGACCAGGCAGTGCTCGGGCTGGTGGCCGGCCAGCGCGATCGCCCGGTCGAGGAGTGGCTTGTAGGCGACGATCCGCTTCGGCTCGAGACCGCACGACGCCGTGAGGACCAGCCGGGGCTCCGCATCGTCGATCCGCTTCGCCAGCTCCCGTGCGGCGAAGCCGCCGAAGACGACCGAGTGCACGGCGCCGAGCCGGGCGCAGGCGAGCATCGCGAAGACCGACTCGGGAACCATCGGCATGTAGATGACGACCCGATCGCCCTTCCGGACACCCAGCGAGCGCATCGCGCCGGCCAGCTCGGCGACCCGATCGCGTAGCTCGCGGAAGGTCCAACGGTCACGGCGACCCGTCATGGCGCTGTCGTAGACGAGCGCCGGCTGATTTCCCCGGCCCCCATCGACGTGGCGGTCGACGCAGTTGTAGCAGGTATTCAACCGGGCGCCCGGGAACCAGCGGTAGAAGGGCGCACTGTCGGCGTCGAGGATCCGGTTCCACGGAGTGTCGAAGTCGACGGCCTCGGCGGCGCGGGCCCAGAAGGTCTCCGGGTCGCGGCGCCAGCTCTCGTAGGTCTCGCGGTAGAGGCTGGTCATCGGCGGACTCCTTCCACTCTCAGCCTAGATGAAGGAGGCTTCACCGGCGCCGACTGAAGGGGTGGCCCGCCGTTCCCGGGCGGAGTAACCCGTCCGGGTAGGTGCCCAAGGTCGGTCTGCCTCAGGGGTCCGGCGAGGTGCTCGGGAGCACCGTCGATCGGGCCTCACCGGAATAGCGGTCGAACCAGCCGAGCACATGCGCCACCTTGGCGATGAGCTGGCTCGGGCGCCTGGCGATGCCGTGCGACGCCCCGGGGATCCGTACCAGCGCCGTGTCGACCTCGCGCAGCTTGAGGGCCTGGTAGAACTGCTCCGACTCCGACATCGGGGTTCGGTAGTCGACCTCGCCGGTGAGCAGCATCGTCGGTGTGGTGACGTTGCCGACGTAGGAGAGCGGCGAGCGTCGCAGGTACTGTTCGGGATCCTCCCAGGGAGGCGCCGAGAACCAGTACTTGTGGAAGACGTTGTAGGCGTCGGCGGTCAGCACGAAGCTGTACCAGTTGATCACCGGCTTGGCCGACACGGCGGCGCGGAATCGGTCGGTATGCCCGACGGTCCATGCGGTCAGGACTCCGCCACCGCTGCCCCCGGTGACGAAGAGCTGCTCCTCGTCGACCCAGCCCCGCTCGATGGCCTCGTCGACGCCCGACATCAGATCGTCGAAGTCCTGGCTCGGATAGTTGTGGTGGATGAGGTTGCCGAACTCCTCTCCGTAGCTCGTGCTGCCGCGCGGATTCATGTAGAAGACCAGGTAGCCGGCCGCGGCGAAGAGCTGCACCTCGGCCGAGAAACGATCTCCGTAGTCGGCGAAGGGGCCGCCGTGGATCTCGAGGATCAGGGGGTAGCGCCGGCCCTCCTCGAAGCCGGGCGGCTTGGCGACCCAGCCCTGCAGCGGGCGGCCGTCGAAGCTCGACTCGAAACGCAGCTCCTCGACCTCGGCGAGCTGCTTGTGGGCGAGCAGGTCGTCGTTGAGACGGGTGATGCGTCGGGCCGGGCGACCGTCGCCGCCGACCGCGATGTCGGCCGGATGATCGGGTCTTGTATGGGTGAAGGCGTAGCGCCCGCCGGGAGCCACCGAGAAGGCCCCACCCGAGTACGGCCGGCCGAGAGAGAGTCCGCCGACGTCGGCGGCCAGGACTTCGACGTCTCCGTCCAGATCGACTCTGGCGAGCTTGGTGTTGCCCTGATCGGAATAGAGGAAGTAGATCGCTCGACCGCCGTCGCCCCAGCGCGGCGACTCGACGTCGCGGTCGAGCCCGGCCGTCAGAAGCCTCGGCTCGCTGCCGTCCCGGTTCATCACGTAGAGGGCCGTGACCTGATACCCCTGGTACCGGTCGTCGAACCCGAGGTAGGCGATCTTCGTCCCGTCCGGGGAGATCGTCGGCGATCCGTCCGGTCCGAAGCGGTCGGTCAGGGCGTGGAGCTCACCGTCGACCACGGAGACTTCGTAGATCTCGCTGTTGTTGGGCTCGAGCTCGGCGTCGTCGTGACGGTTGGCGGAGAAGACGATGGAGCGGCCGTCGGCGGACCAGACCGGGGTGCCCCCGTGGTTGAAGTCGCCACGAGTGAGCCGGCGAGGCGTTCCCCCCTCGGCAGGCAGCACGAACTTGTGGGTGTAGCCCGGCTCGACGAAGCCCGAGCCGTCGGCGCGGTAGATGAGGTGCTCGATGACCTTCGGAGGGTCGGCCCACTCGGCTCCCTCCGGGGCGCGCGGCATGGTCGCCATCGGTTCGGGCTCGCTCGGGACGAACATCGACAATGCGATCCACCGCCCGTCCGGAGACCACGAGAGGCTGGTCGGCGAACGCGTCAGGTTGCTCAGCTTGGCCGTCTGTCCCGTGTCCATCCAGCGCATGTGGAGCTGCGCCGAGCCCTCGGCACTCGATACGTAGAGCAGCCGGTCGCCTTCGGGTGACCAGCGCGGCGAGGTGTTGGCATTGTTGCCGGAGGTGAGTGGACGGTGTGTCTCGCCGTCGAAACCGATCAGCCAGATGTTCGACCGGCGGGTGTCGCTCATGATGTCCATGAAGTTGCGGACGTAGGCGATCGATTGGCCATCCGGAGAGATCTGTGGATCCGAGGCCCACTCGAGCTCGAAGACGTCGAGCGGCCGAAAGCGGTCGGAGTCGTCCGCCGCGACCGTGTGGGCGCCGGCGAGGAGCACGATCGAGGCGTAGAGCAAACTGAGTCGTGTCATCGGTTGTCTTCCCCGGAGCGTTGTCGCTCGCGAATGGCGGCGATGCGCGACGTGGTCGGCCTCGGCCGCCCTGTGACCGCGCCCATCGCGGGGCGAGAGTGTACCGCAGCCGGTCCCGGCGGCGAGGGCGACGCGGATGCAAAGAAGTTGCAAAAAGGCACCGTTCGGCAGAACGCGTGTCATCATCGCCACGTACAGCAGACAAACGATCGAGACTCCGCAACAGGGCGGAAAGGAGATGCAGATGATCTCGAAGAGAGGTGTGACTTTGGGAGTCGCCGTCGTGGCGATCGGTGCTTTCGCGGTCTGGACGGCGATCGGATCGGGGCCGGCGGTCGGCAGTGTCACGGAAACCATGGAGCTCGGAGATGTCGAGTTCGAGTCGGTCGGCGCCCTGGAGGTCGGTCCGGACAACGTCCTGTTCGTCGGCGACTCGGAGGCGGCCCGCGTGGTCGCTCTCGAGGTCGAGCTCCCGGAGAGCTCCGGCGACGCCTACGAGGCCATCGAGGACCTCGACGGTCGTCTTGCCGCGATGCTGGGTGTGGACGCGCGAGACGTCTTCATCAAGGACATGGCCGTCCACGAGGCGACGGGTACCACCTTCCTGTCGGTGATGCGCGGCAGCGGAGACGACGCGCGTGGGGCGCTCTTCTCGGTGGCCAGAGACGGCGCGATCGGGGAGGTGCCGCTCGCCGGTGTCCGACACTCGGCACTCGACCTGACCGATGCGCCGGCGCCGGGGGATACGCTCTACCGCCGCGACTCGCGGACCCTGACGGTCACCGACCTCGAGTTCATCGACGGCGAGCTCTACATCGCCGGGCTCTCCAACGAGGAGTTCGCCTCCCGACTACGTCGCGCCCGCTTCCCGTTCGAGGGAGCGGCCTCGGCAACCGGACTCGAGGTGTACCACGGGGCGCACGGTGAGTACGAGACATTCGCGCCGATCTTCTCGTTCATCCCCTACGAGATCGAGGGCGAGCACCATTTGATGGCCGGCTACCTGTGCACGCCCCTGGTGACCTTCCCACTCGATGCCGTTCGTAGCAGCGAGCGGCTGCGGGGCAAGACGATCGCGGAGCTCGGCTGGGGCAACACCCCGACCGACCTCATCGACTACGAGTACGGCGGCGAGCGCTTTCTGCTCATCGCCAACAATCGTCGGGGCACGATGAAGATGAAGGCGACCGACATCGCCGCCGCCCAGCGCGGTCCGGGGATCACCTCCGAGGCCGAGCCGAGAACCGGTGTCGACTACCACACGGTGCCGCTCGGCAACGTCGCCCAGATGGCCGATTTCGACGCCGACAACATTCTCGTGCTGGGTCGTTCGATGGAGAACGGTGCGCTGTTCCTGACGGTCCGTTCGAAGCGTTGGCTCTGATCCCGCCCGCTGTCGACAGGGCTCGCCGCGCCGGATCGGCGGTGCTGCTGGTCGGTCTGGGCTGGGCCTGCGCAGGCCCGGAGACGATCTCCCCGGCGGAGTCGGGGCCTATCGTCGTTCGCTTCGAGACCGCCATCGCGGATCCGGGCCGGGAGGGGGACTGCGTGGCGGTGAGCGGCCTGGGGCCCTCGGAGCTCCGGGCGTTGGCGCGGATCGATCCGTCGGCCTCCGAGTGGGGACTGCGCCTGCCGGTCCAGGTCGGTGACTCGGCAGGCGAGCAGCCGCCGCTGCTGGGAGACTATCGGGTCGAGGGAGAGCGTGTCGTCTTTCGCCCGCGATTCCCGCTCGTTTCGGGTGAGACCTACCATGCGCGCTGGCTCGATCCGCTGACGGGCGAAGAGCTGGCCAGGGCGAGTGTCCGACTCGACCGGATCGAGTCCGGCCCCGCGCCCCGGGTGGTGGCGGTCTATCCCTCGGCGGATCGCCTGCCCGAGAACCTGCTGCGGTTCTACGTCCAGTTCTCGGCGCCGATGAGCCGCGAGCATGCCGCCCGTCATCTCAGGCTGGTCGGGCCGGATGGTCCGGTCGCGCTGCCCTTCGTGGCACCCGAGCACGAGCTGTGGAACTCGGCCCGGGACCGGCTGACGCTGGTCCTCGATCCCGGCCGCGTCAAGCGGGGTGTCGGACCCAATGTCGAGCTCGGTCCGGTGCTGGCCGCGGGGGCGGTCTACCGGCTCGAAGTCGCGGCCGGCTGGCCCGACGGTTCCGGCCGACCGACCGCGGAGTCGTTCGCCAGAACCTTCCGGGTAGTCGCGGCGGACCGCTCGAGTCCCCGTCCCGACGACTGGCAGGTCTTCGCTCCCCGAGGTCCCCGCGAGCCGCTCGAGATCCACTTCGAGGCGCCGCTCGACCGTGCCCTGCTGGCCGGCTCGATCCGGGTCGAGACCGGCGACGGCCG
The DNA here is from genome assembly GCA_965223875.1 of Candidatus Multivoradales bacterium. GTDB lineage: Bacteria > Acidobacteriota > Thermoanaerobaculia > Multivoradales > JAHEKO01 > CBDCXS01. The sequence goes on from OZ245024.1 coordinate 4,738,900, forward strand.
AGCCATCGATGGCCGGGTCGCGATCGGAGGCGGGGAGTTGACCTGGACCTTCCGCCCGAGCGACGTCTGGCCGTCGGACAGCCTGCGGGTGCTCGTGGACCGTCGGATCGAGGACCCCTCGGGCAACCGAATCGACCGGCTGTTCGATGAGGCGATGGGGCGGCAGGTCGGCGCCGCGGAGCGCGCGCCGGTCATCTTCGAGCTCGAGGTCGGTCGCCGTCTCCGCGGCTGAGACGCGCCGACGACCCGGCGATCAGTCGGGATCGTCGAAGTCGATGATCAGGGGCTTCCAGCCCTTCGGCTCCGAGGCGATGCCGTGCGCGACGCTGATCATCTCGAGACGGGCGGGGACGAGGTGTACGAGCAGGAAGTCGTCGCCGCGATGGGCGTCTCGATAGAAGGCCTGCCACTCGGGCTTGAACCAGCGAGCGCGTTGATGGGGATCGTCCACCAGCTCGGCGTGGCCGAGCAGGGTCACGTAGGCGATGCCCTCGGGGTCGAAGCAGCTCAAGGTGACGCGCGGGTCGGACGCGATCTGTCCGACCTTCCGGGTCGAGCGGTTGGTGCCCATCCAGACGGAGAAGTCCTCGGCTGGGGGGAAAGGATCCATCACCCGGGCCTGTGGATGCCCCGAGGCGTCGAGAGTCACCAGGGTGCACTTGCCGGCCGCCGCCATCACCTCTCGCGCAGCGGTCAGCGCCCTGGCTCGCTCGGCACTCTCGTCGGCGTCGTCGCCGGCCGCGCTGCCGCCGGCGACGAGCGCGGCCAACAGAATCGCTTCGATGGCCATGATGGGGAATAATACCCGCGCGCCAGCCACCGGGGCACCCGGAGTCGACAAACCGCGAGGGACGAGCATGAAGAACACCCGCAAGAAGCCCGAGAATCTCCGTCTCCGAGCCGTCATGCCGACGCTAACGGTGAACGACCTCCACGCCAGTCTGGAGTTCTACCGCGATGTCCTCGGATTCATCGTCGTTGACACGATCGAGCACGAGGGGACGCTGGTGGGCGCCAGCGTTCGTGCCGGGACGGTCGATATCCTGCTGGGGCAGGACGACTTCGCCAAGGGCAGGAACCGGGTGAAGGGTGTCGGCGCGCGTCTCTACTGTGTCACCCACCAGGACATCGACGAAGTGGCCGCGGCGATCAAGTCGCGCGGAGGAAAGCTCGACTCGGAGCCTCAGGACCAGCCGTGGGGGACGCGCGACGTCGCGCTCACCGATCCCGACGGTTACAAGCTGTCGATCTCGAGTCCGATGCCCACCTGATCGAGGCCTGCCCGCCGCGGCACCTTCGGGCCCCCGGTTCTGACCGGTCGTCTCACGGCGTTTCGTAGAATGGCCGAGATGACGGCATCAGCGCAGCGGGGCGCTTCGGTTCGGTTCCCTCCGCCGCTGGTTTTTCTGGGGGCGATCCTCGTCGGCTGGGCTCTGGGGCGGTGGGTCGTCTCGCTGGCGACCGGGCTGCCGTCCGGACCGGCGCGCATCGGCGCCGGCGTCATCGCCGCCCTGGTCGGTCTCCTCTTCATGGTGCCGGCGGTGTCGCGATTCCGCGCCACCGGCCAGGACCCCAGGCCCTGGGAGCCGACGCCGGAGCTCATTCAGCGCGGCGTCTACCGGTTCAGCCGCAACCCGATGTACCTGGGTCTCGGGCTCGTCCAGGTCGGCATCGGCCTGGCCCTCGACAACCTGTGGATCGTCGCCATGGCTTTGCCGGCCCTGGGGGTGGTCGGCGTCATCGCCGTCAGGCCCGAGGAGAGCTATCTGGAGGAGCGGTTCGGCGACGAGTACCTGGACTACAAGGCCAGGGTCCGGCGCTGGCTCTGAGGGCGCTGGCCGGATCGGGCGAGAGGCATGTGGTGAGAGGGTGCCGGACCTGAGCAGCAGCGGACTCGTCGAGTTCGCCTCCGCTCTGATTCAGCGACCGAGCGTCCTGGGAGGCGAGGGGGCGGTCGCCGCGACGGTGGTGGAGGAGATGGAGCGGCTCGGGTATTCCGAGGCGGGCATCGACGAGATCGGCAACGCCGTGGGCGTCATCGAGGGAGTCGAGCCGGGGCCCACGATTCTCTTCGACGCCCACATGGACACGGTCGACGTCGTGCCGCGTGGCGCCTGGTCGGTGGATCCCTTCGCCGGCGCGGTCGGCGGCGGACGACTCTGGGGGCGTGGCGCGAGCGACATGAAGGGGAGCCTCGCGGCGATGGTGCACGGCATCGCCGCGCTCGACCGTGACGGCCTCGCGGGTCGGGTCGTCGTTGTCGGCTCGGTGGAAGAGGAGCGCATCGAAGGGGCGGCTCTCGCCCCCGTGTGCGAGCGCTTCGCGCCCGACGCGGTGGTCATCGGTGAGGCCTCCGACCTGCGTCTGGTCAGGGCCGGTCGGGGTCGGGCGGAGCTCGTCTTCGAGACGGCCGGCCGCCCGGCTCACGCCTCGACTCCCGACCAGGGTCTCTCGGCGGTGACCCTGATGATGGATGTCGTCCGCGAGCTCGAGTCGATCCCGGGTGCGACCCATCCCTTCGTCGGGCGGGGCGTCACCTGCCTCACCGACATCATCTCCGTTCCCTATCCGGCGCACTCGGTCGTGCCGAGTGGATGTCGGGCAACGATCGAGCGCCGTCTGGTGCCGGGAGAGACGTTCGAGGGTGTCGTCGAGGAGTTGCAGGGGGCCTGCGTGGACGCCGGAGCGGCCGATTGCCGCATCGAGCTGGCTCGCGCCGAGCTTCACACCTGGACCGGTTATCCGCTCGATCGCTCCAAGTGGCTGGCCCCGTGGGAGCTGCCACAGGACCACCCGGTGGTGGCGGCGGGTCTGGACGCCCTCGGCACCGCGGGGATCGAGGCCGGCCTCGGCTGCTACCAGTTCTGCACCAACGCGGCCTACACCGCGGGCGAGGCACGGATTCCGACCCTCGGCTTCGGCCCCGGGCGCGAGGACCTGGCCCACATCGTCGATGAATGGGTCTCGGTTGAGCAGCTCGAGTCGGCCGGCCGGGGCTACTTGGCGCTGGCCGGGGCCCTGACGGCGCTCTGATAGATTCCGCCCGGTTCAACCGCGGAGGGTCCGGTTCCAGCGACACCCGCCACTGCGATATCCGCTCTGCGACACCTGGAGGTTCCATGCGCTCACGTGCCTTGTACGCCTGTCTCGCCCTCGTTCTCCTCGCTCTACCGCTTGCGGCGCAGGGCACCCGTCTTCTGCGTCACCCGGATGTCAGTGAGCGACACATCGTGTTCGCCTACGCGAACGACCTGTGGGTGGTCGAGCGCACGGGCGGCCAGGCGAGGCGACTGACCACCTACCAGGGGCAGGAGCGGTTCCCCCGCTTCGCACCGGACGGCTATCAGATCGCTTTCAGCGGACAATACGACGGCAATACGGACGTCTACGTCACCTCGCTGGCCGGGGAGGAGCCGCGGCGGTTGACCTGGCACCCGTTCCCCGACACGCCGATGGGCTGGAGCCCGGACGGCGAGCGGATCGTCTTCCGGTCGTTCCGGAGCGGCGCGCCGATTCCGAACATCTACAAGTTCTGGGAAGTGCCGGTGGAGGGCGGATTCCCCGAGGCCCTGGCGCCGCCGCGGGCGTGGAAGGGCCAGTTCAACGCCGACATGAGCCTTCTCGCCTACCGGCCGATCGAGCCCTGGGACGAGGAGTGGCGCAACTATCGCGGCGGTCAGGCCGGACCGATCTGGGTCCTCCACATGGAGGACTACGAGCTCGAGAAGCTCCCGTGGGACGGGAGCAACGACACGGACCCGGTCTGGCTGGACGGCAAGGTCTACTTCCTTTCCGATCGCGATTGGGCGGCGAATCTCTACCAGTACGATCCGGCCACCTCGATGGTGACTCAGCTGACGTTCCACGAGGACTTCGACGCCAAGAACCTCGAGTCTGGCGGCGGCGTTCTGGTCTACGAATGCGGGGGGTACATCCGCCTCTACGATCCGGCCGACGGCAGCGACACGCAGGTCCCGATCGAGGTCTCCGGAGACCTGCCCTGGGTCCGTCCCCACTGGGAAGAGGTCGGCGACCAGATCCGCTCTTTCGCGGTTTCACCGACGGGCAAGCGGGCCGTGTTCGAGGCTCGCGGCGATATCTTCACCGTGCCGGCGGAGAAGGGCGACATCCGCAACATGACGCGGAGCTCCGGAGTCGCGGAGAGAGCGCCCGCCTGGTCGCCCGATGGCGCGTCCGTCGCCTGGTTCTCCGACGAGGGCGGCGAGTACGCGCTGATGGTCGGCGACCAGCGTGGCATCGAGGAGCCGAGACGCATCGAGCTCAGCGAGCCCACCTTCTACTTCACGCCGGCCTGGTCACCCGACTCGAAGTACTTGCTGTTCACCGACGAAGGTCTCAACCTCTCCTACGTCGACGTCGAGACCGGCGAGCAGACCCTCGTCGATACCGATCAGTTCGCCCACCCGGAGCGCACCGTCGACCCGGCCTGGTCGCCCGACTCTCGCTGGATCGCCTATTCGAAGAGGCTCGACAGCCAGTACCACGCCATCATGGTCTATTCGCTGGACAGCGGAGAGATCCATCAGGTCACCGACTCGATGTCCGACGCGATCGCCCCGGCCTGGGATCGCAACGGCAAGTACCTCTACTTTCTGGTGAGCACCAACTACGGCCTTTCGAGCGGCTGGCTGGATCTCTCCTCGATCGAAGCGCAGTTGCGGCGGGAGGTCTACTTCGCGGTGCTCTCGGCCGACGATCCCTCGCCATTGTTGCCCGAGAGCGGCGACGAGGAGGTCGAGGCGGAGCAAGAGGCGGATGACGACGCCGATGCCGACGACGCGGAGGGGGACGCGGAGGACGAGGGTGTGACCGTCACGATCGACTTCGACGGCCTCGACCAGCGCATTCTGACCCTCGGCCTGCCGGAGCGCCGGTACGTGGCGACCGCCGGCGGGCCGGAGGGAACCCTCTTCTACGCCGACCTCGATGTCGACAGCTTCTCCGTGACGCTCCACAAATACGATTTCGACAGCGAGGAGTCCGAGGTCTTTCTCGACGGGATCAGCCGCTGGGTGGTGTCGGCGGACGGTGAGAAGCTGCTCTACGAGAGCGGCGGTTCCTGGGCGATCGTCGACACCGGCGCGGCGCCGAGCTCGGGCGATGGCACCATGTCGACCGATCTGCGCATGCGCGTCGATCCGCGCCAGGAATGGGCGCAGATCTTCCGCGAGGCGTGGCGGTACCAGCGCGATTTCTTCTACGTGGAGAACCTCCATGGCGTCGATTGGGACTGGGTGTTGGAGGCCTACTCGCCGTGGGTCGATTCGATCGCCCATCGCGACGACCTGGTGCATCTTCTCGACATTCTGGGCGGTGAGACGGCGATCGGTCACTCGTTCACTGGCGGCGGCGACTACCCTGATATCGAAAGTGTCCGGGTCGGCATGCTGGGCGCTGATTTCGAGGTGGTCGACGGTCGCTACCGGATTGCGAGGATCTACCGTGGCGCCAACTGGAACCCGATCTACCGGGCGCCGTTGAGCGCGCCGGGAATAGACGTCGCCGAGGGTGATTTCCTGCTCGCCGTCGACGGCGTCGAGCTCGTGGCACCGACCAACATCTACGCCCTCTTCGAAGGGACCGCCGACCGCCAGACGGTGCTTCGTGTCGGTCCGAGCGCCGATGGCGGCGACTCGCGAGAGGTGACGGTGGTGCCGACGCCGAGCGAGTGGCGGCTGCGGCAGCGGACCTGGGTGGAGGACAACCGTCGGCGGGTCGAGGAGCTCTCCGGCGGTCGCCTGGCCTACGTCTGGCTGCCGAATACGGCCGGCGCGGGCTACGAGGCGTTCAATCGGGAGTATTTCGCCCAGCAGGATCGCCAGGGTGCCGTGCTCGACGAGCGCTTCAACGGAGGCGGCTTCGCCGCCGACTACATCGTCGACCTGCTGGCACGCGATCTTCAGGGCTTCTTCAACAACCCGGTGGCCGACAACAAGCCCTTCTTCAGCCCTGGCGCCGGCATCTGGGGTCCGAAGGTCATGGTGATCAACGAATCGGCCGGCTCGGGCGGCGACTACATGCCGTGGATGTTCCGCAACAGGGGAATCGGTCCCCTGGTCGGGACGCGGACGTGGGGTGGCCTGGTCGGAATCTGGGACGTGCCGGCGCTGGTCGACGGCGGCTTCATCACCGCGCCGCGCGGTGGCTTCTACACCCGCGACGGGGTCTGGGCGGTCGAGAACGAGGGCGTGGCGCCCGACATCGAGGTCGAGCAGACGCCCCGGGAGGTGATCGCGGGTCACGATCCCCAGCTCGAGGCGGCGGTCGCGGAGGCGCTGCGTCTGCTCGATGAGGAGGAGTGGCCCCGAGTGGTGCCGCAGCCCGAGGATCCGGTGCGGTCCCGGCGTCCCGGAGACGGGTAGTCGTGGCCTGCAACACCCAAACGGACACCGCCTGAGCGGCCCTCGGAGCCACTCGGGACCCTCTGGAAGAGCCGCCGCGAGGGCGAATACTACGACGGCCGGCGTGGCGCCGGCCGTCGGGTACCTCGGTCGCTACGAGAGCGGGTCGCTACGGTCGCGATCAGTCGTCGGGGTGGACGCGCACGCCGTGGAGCTCGTCGCAGTCGGTGTCCACGCCGTTGACCGAACAGCTACAGTCGCCGTCGTCGCAGGAGATGTTGACGTTGCAGTCCTCGTCCTCTCCACACACGTCGAGGTGTCGGCTCATGAAGATGTCGCAGTCGCCTCCCTCCTCCTCACAGTCGATCTTCAACGCCCGCGGGAAGTGACCGAGTCCGTGTCCGCCGAGACGATGTCCGCCGAAGCGCATCCCACCTCCCTCGGTCTTGTCGAGAACGGCCGAGAGGTCCTGCGCACGTCCATCACGGTAGATCGCGACGGTCACCGCATCGCCCTGCTCGCGGCCGCGAATGGCGTGCAGGAGGTCCCGCGACGAGGTGATGCGCTCATCGTCGACGCCGGTGATGATGTCTCCGACCTGTAGCCCGGCACGGAACGCCGCGCTGTCGTCGACGACCTCGGAGACGAGGACTCCTGCGTCTTCGGGAGCCCCGAAGTGCGAGCGCAGCTCGGGAGTCATCGACGTCGTCGATACGCCGAGGAAGCCGCCGTCGCGCAGCGCCAGTCGTGGCATGAAGCGAACGTGCCGGCCGTGCTCGCCGTCGATCCAGGCGTAGCCCTCGCCCTCTCCTTCGATCTCCTGCATCTCGCCGTCTTCGCCGATGAAAACGACCTTGTGGCGCGAAGCCACCGTCTCTTCACCGCCGTCGGCGCCCTTGCGCTCGATGTGAATCCGCGTTTCGTGCTTCTCCTCGGTGTCCTGGGCCGTCGCGGGCACGGCGGCTGCCGTGAAGGCGATGAGCAGGGCCAGCGCCGGTGCCAGGTATCGTCTCTTACGATTCATCCGGGGTCTCTCCTCGATGGTCTGATGACTGGTTCTGGACGGGCTCCGGAGTCTCCGGCGCCCCGATTCACTCCTATAACGCCCGACCCGGTCCCCAGTTCCCGGTCCCCCAGTTCCCGGTCCCCAGTTCCCGGTTCCCGGTCCCCGGTTCCCGGTTCCCAGGTCCGGTTCCCAGTTCCCGTCCAGGGCCGCCCGTCGATCGAGAGCGAGTCGTCCGACCGTCGTCAGACGAGGGCTCGATCAGCGTTGGCTCCGGCCGAAGTTCTCGGCCGCGTCGAGTCCTGGCTATCCGAGGCCCCTCCGGCCCGGCCCTGATCGCCGTGGGCCTCCATTCGGGACATCAGCGCCTCCACCAGCCTGTCGAGGATCTCCCTCTCCTCGAAGAAGAGGCCTCGATTGAGTAGCAGCGCGACGATGGACCCGGCCTCGGGAACGTTCCACAGGCCGACGGTATAGCCCGAATACATCCCACCGTGGCCGATGCGCCTGTACGTGGCCCTCGGCCCGTGAATGAGCCCGAGTCCGTAGCCGAAGCCGTCCGGGTCTCGCGACAGACGCGACGGCTCCCGCGGCGATAGGAAGGTGCTCATCTCGCGGAAGGACCGCTCGCTCATCAGCCTCCCCGAGAACAGCGCCTCGCCGAAGGCGATCATCTCCCTGGCGGTGGAGCCGAGACCACCGGCGGCCCAGGCGATCATCGGTTCGTCGAGATCGGTCGAGGGGGCGAGCTCCGGATAGAGGGTCTCGCTGTGCTCCCAGAACTCCGTCGGTGCCAGGTGTCCGGTAACGAGGCAGGCGGGGGGCGATCGGCCGAGACCCATCCAGGTGCGCTCGAGATCGAGCGGCTCGAAGATCCGTCGGGAGAGCGCCTCCTCGAGCGAAGCGCCGGTGAGGCGCTCGATCACAGCGGCGAGAAGGTCGTAGTTGGTGCCGGCGTAGTAGTAGTCCGTGCCCGGCTCGAAGCGAGGCGGAAGGCCGAGGCCCAGCGTCAGCAGCTTCTCCGGCGTCCATGGCCGCGCCAGGTCGGCGAGCATCTGCTCCAGCGGCTGGTAGTAGAGGTGGGTGTAGGCGTCTTCGATACCGCTGGTGTGGTTGAGGAGCTGGCGTATCGTGATGACGTCCCCGCGGGGTATCCCGGCCAGGTACCGGTCCACCGTGGCGTCGAGATCGAGCCGCTCCTCGTCGACCAGCTGCAGCGCCACCGTGGAGACATAGGTCTTGGTCAGCGAGCCGATGTAGAAGCAGTCGGTCGGCTCCACCGGGTGGGGACTGCCGAGCCTTCGGAGTCCGGTCGCGTGGACCTCGGTCGAGCCGTCCGTCCGGAGCACCGCGAAGACACCTCCCGGGACATCGTGCTCGGAGAGCAGTCGGGTGAAGAGGTGGCCGAGATCGGCGGGCTCCGGCGGCGTCGTGTCCGCCGCCGGTGCGAGGGCCGGCAGCCCGGCGGCCAGCAGGAGCGTCCCGATCGTGGCGCCAAACGCCGGACCCGGTCTCAGAACAGCCACCCCTTGCGCGGAATGAAGCGGGGGACCCGCTGGCAGTAGTCGATGTACTCCTGGCCGAAACGCTCCCTCAATTCGCGTTCTTCGAGCAGGACGACAATGTAGAGACCCGGGACAATCGCGAGGGTTGCGACATAGAGAGCGGGGTAGTTGAGGATCAGTGCCCAGGCCAGCATCCCGATGGTCAGGTTCACGTAGCGTGGGTTGCGTGAGCGGCCGAAGACGCCGTCGGTCATCAGGTGGCCCGGAACGTCCTCGTCGAGCTCGGGTGTGCCGACGAGAACGCGGAACTTGAGCTGTCGGCGGATGACGCGCTCACCGTAGGCGGCCACGACATAGAGGACCAGCCCGATGGCGATCAGCGGCCAGTGGTATCCCCAGTGGGTGGCCATGAAGCGGTCCTTGAAGGTCCACAACCAGTACGCGAGCCCGATGCACACGGCCCCGACGAGGGTGAAGCTGGTGGCCTTGCCCAGTCGCCGCCAGAAGGCGGCGAAGGGATGGATCAGGTACCAGTAGAGCATCGCGGCGGGAATTGTGACCACCAGCAGCGCCGCCAGGTAGTAGCCGATCGTATGGAGTGTTTCCGTCATCAGGGCTCCTCCTGACCAGTGCAGTCGGGTGGGTCCGTCGAACGGTTCAATCGGGCAGTCGCGATCCCCGCATCTCGCGGCCGCGCTGATGGAGCACGACGGCGATCGCGTTGCCGCTTCCGTCGACTTCGAAGACGAGAGTGGCGTCGAAATCCTTGGGATAGAACTCGGTCTCAGAGCGGGCGAGGATCTCGGCTCGGTCCTGCCCGGTCGCCTGCGAGAAGTAGCGTCCGTCGTCGATCGTGATCTCGATCTCGAAGCCGGGGGACAGCTCGTAGCGGCCGACGTAACGCTCGAACGTCGCCGCGTCGAGGGGATAGCCCTCCGAGGCCGGAAGAGGCTCGTCGGTGAGGAGGGCGATCTCGGGTTCGACATCCCCGTCGGCGTAGAGGTGCATCTCGAGGCCGCCGTCGGCCGTCGGACGCATCTCGAAGTAGGAGAAGGAGTCCTCGTAGAAGAACCCCGTATCCGAGTAGGGGTAGGCCTCGGAGCGGCCGCCGTCGGAGCGCAGCGTCACCAGGTGGTTGCCCTCCCGCCGCACCGTACAGGTGGTCACCTCGTCGATCCGGTAGATGCCGCTGAAACGCTCCATCGACTCAGGGTCGATCTCCACCCGCTCGAATTCGGGCAGCGGGTTCCCCATGGCGACGGCGGCCAGGCGGGCCGCGACCTGACCAGGGCTCGCGTCGGTGCCGAGCCGGTTCGAGAGCACGGCCACGTAGATGCCCTCGTCCGGGAGGTACAGACCGGAGGTGATGAAGCCGTTGATACCGCCGCTGTGAGAGACCCTGTCGGTTCCGCGGAACTCGCTGAGGCCGAGACCATAGGCATAGCCGGTCGCCTCGCCGTTGTTGAGTACCCCCTCGGTGGTCATCAACTCGAGTGACGCTTCGGAGATGAGCTCGCCGCCGAAGAGCGCCGCGTTCCAGCGCGCCATGTCGTCCACCGTGGAGAGCAGCGAGCCGGCGGCGTGCGGGACCGACATGCTGATGTAGGGAGCGTTGACGAACGCGTCGTCCTCCCAGTGATAGCCGGAAACCCTGTCCTCGATGAGGTGGGTTCCGCCGTAGTAGGACCGACTCATTCCGAGGGGCTCGAAGATTCTGGTGCGGATGAACTCGGGGTAGCTCATGCCGCTGACCGTCTCGATGATGGCGCCGAGCAGCACGTAACCCGAGTTGTTGTAGCTGAAACGGTCGCCGGGCGCGAAGTCCATGGCCTCGTGATCGAAGCTGTCGACCAATTCTTCCGTGGTGACGTCCAGGCGCGCGGTCCGTTCGAGGTCGGGAGCCTGGGTATAGCTCCAGATTCCCGAAGTGTGGGTCAGCAGGTGGTGAACGGTGATCTCGTGACCGTGGGTCGGATAGGAGGGTAGGAACCGGGTGATCGGATCGTCGACGGAGAGCTTGCCCTCCTCGGCCAGCATGAGGATGGCGGCGGCGGTGAACTGTTTGGTGATCGAGCCCAGCCGGAAGACCATGCCCGGCTCGAGTGGGACGTCGAGCTCGAGGTCGGCCATGCCGCTCGCGCTCCGGAAGACGACCTCTCCGTCGTCAACGACAATGGCGCTCGCGCCTGGCTCGTCACCCGGATAGACGGAGGCGAGGATGCGCTGCATCTCTCGAGCGCGATCGGCGGGGCGGGCGCCGGCGGCCGGCAGCAGCCCCAGAATGATGGTGGCAGCGGTGATGGCGCGGAGGACGATTCTTCTCATCACGCGGGTCTCCTCGATGAGTGCTCCGGAGGTCGGCTTTCTCGGGGTGCTGGCCCTATCCTAGCCGGGAGGGAGGTCGGGTAGCGCTTGCGGTCCCGGGGGCCCGGGGGCTCAGGGACTACGGGGCTCCGGAATCAGGAGCTCAGAGGCTCTGGGGCTCTGGGGCTCAGGGGCTCAGGGGCTCAGGGGCTCAGGGGCTCAGGGGCTCAGGGGCTCAGGGGCTCAGTCGAGCCGTTCGACGAGCTGGAGCGCCGGGCGGCGCACGAGAGCGTACGTGAGGCCGAATGAGTTGAACTCGGCCGCCTGGCGGGCGAGCTTGCGCGCCGCGGGAAGATCGCCGGCCGCTTCGTGCGCCAGTGCGGTGAGATAGAGGACCCGCGGACTCTGCTGGCTCGCCGAGGCGAGCTCGGAAAGCGCCTGTTCGGCGTCGCCTCTCTCCAGGGCCAGGGCACCCGCGAGGTCCTGCACGTTGCGCAGCTCGGACGGGATCTGGTGCATCTCGACCTGTTCGCGGTAGGCGTCGAGATGGCGCTCGGCATCGGCCAAGCGTCCGCGGGCGAGCTCGATCCGCGCCTTCCAGTAGAGAAAGTTCCGTCTGACGTTGTCCTTGACGTCGTCCGGGACGCTGGCGTCACCGATCAGTCGCACGGCTTCGATGAACAGCTCCTCGGCCCGGTCGGCCTGCTCCCGCGACACGAGGATCGCTCCCATGCTCATCAGGTCGCCCGCCATCGACACCGGATCGCCGTTCGCCTCGGCGACGGCGCGCATCTCCTCGATCACCTCGAGAGCGGCGTCGAGGTCGCCCTGGTGAAGAAAGGAGTAGGCCTCGACGAGCATGGCGTTGCGCCGCTGGCCGATGTTCGGCGCCAGCTCGAGCTGGCGGGCGAGCACCTCTCTGGCCTCCTCGAAGCGCTCGAGGAAGATCAGGTCGTAGGCGATTCCACTGAGGGAGGGGAGGAAGTCGGACTTGACGGCCAGTGCTTTCTCGTAGGCCTCGATCGACTCCTCGAAGCGACCGATCTTCATCAACAGCTCGGCGTAGGAGTCGTATGGGTTCGGCTCGTCCGGGATCAGCTCGATGTAGCGCAGGAAGGCCTCTTCGGCGGCCTCGTAGCGTCCCAGCGCCCGATTGAGGTAGCCGAGGTGGTTGTAGGGCGGCGAGAACTCCGGGTCCACGTCCACCGCATGCTCGAAGTGCTCGATGGCTTCGGTGAACTCCTGGCGGGCACTGTGGTATCCACCCAGGAGCTGGTGGGCCCGCGGGTCGGTCGGGTGGAGCTCGACCAGCCGCTCGAGGTGTTCGAACTGTTCGGCCTGATCGCCGCGTACGGCGGCGTCGCGGGCCAGGATCATCCGTCGCTCGCCCTCGGAGACGACCTCGGACAGAGCGACCGCTCGCTCCATGGACTCGAAGAACTCCCGTGCTGAGACCGAGGTGTTGGCCAGCGCCAGGTGAGCCAGCGCGAAGTGGCGATCCTTGGCGATCGCCTCTAGGTAGAGGTCGCGGGCCTCGGGGTGGCGGATCCGGTCGGAGAGGCGCCGCCCCTCGACGAAGAGATCGTACGCCTCCTCCGAGCGCGTCGTGATCGGGATCGCCGTGGTCGGAGCGACCGGCTCGATCTCCTCGACCACCGGGACCGGGGGCTCGCTGCAGGCGGCCAGACCAGCGGCAAGGCCGGCGGTCAGGGCGACTGCATGTCGGTGGCGATACATCGTCGATACACGCGAGCCCGTCGGCCCGGTGCGGTCGTGGCGTGGAGGGGTTTGCGCACCGCCGGAAGATCTCCGGCCCGATTCCAGGCTGGCTCCCTTCGGTGCTTCCCAGATTGTACGGTGTGCCGCGCCGGAAGGTTTGTCATTGAGCTCGACTTCGGCGGTCGGACGCCAGCTTCCAGACGCCGACGGTCAGCAGCGGCAGCGCGAAGAGCGCCAGGAAGCCGTACGCCATCGCGGTGTACCCCTTGGCGACCAGCGCGATGATGCCGAGCCGGGAGAGCAGCGCCGCGGCGAGCAGCACGCTGGCCGTCAGAGCCGCGATGTGGATACGCCCGAGGCCGGGCCGGCCGAGCTCCGTCAGGTTCGTGTCGATGCGGTCGGTCAGCGCGTGGAGCAGGCCTGTGCAGGTCTCGACCAGCGTCCACAGGACGACGACGGCGTAGAGGGTGACCAGCCCGCTGCCCGCCGAGCGCTCGAGCATCTCGAGCCAGGGGACCGGCGCCTCGAGCACCGACGGGTCGGGGTAGTGGACGAGGACCGCGAGGTAGGTGAGAACGAAGGGTACGGTGGCGAGAAGGCCGGTCAGAAGTCCCGCGACGACCGAGTCCCGGGACGATTCGTGTCGATCGATGGTGAAGAGCGCCGAGGGTAGCGTCGCCAGGTTGTAGCCCACGTAGAGTATGCCCGTCGCCATCACCGTTCGGACGGGCAGGGGGCCGAGGTAGGAGACGTCGCCTCGCGTCAGGACGTCGGCCACACGATCCCAGGACCCGCCCAACACCGCCCCGGCGAAGAGCAGGTATCCGAGGTAGAGCAGCACGGTTCCGGCGCTCTTGAAGCGCTCGATGGCCCGTCGTCCGGCCGAGCTGATCAGAGCGACCAGCAGCGTCACGCCGGCGATTCCGACCCAGTAGGGCCATCCGAGGACCTGCTGGGCTATCGACGCCGAGGCGGCGCTGACCACGGCGATGATGACCACCACCATGACCACGAACAGAGCGTCGAAGAGTGGCCACGCCGGCCCGACCAGTGCGCGGACGAAGCTGCGGTAATCGAAGAGGCCGAAGCGTCGGGCGAACTCGTAGGCCACCGTGGAGACGAGGGTGAAGCCGGCGCAGATCGCCAGCACCGCCCACAGGCCCGCGGCGCCGAACTTGGCCCCGTATTCGACGATCTCGCGGCCCGTGGCGTAGGCCCCGCCGATCAGAACCGACTGGAAGATGACACCGGGAAGGAGGTATCGCTGGTATCTCGAGGACATGTCGAACCCGTCGAAGTAGCCTGCATTATTCACCAGCCTCCTCCTGCGCTGCCGGATCTCCCGTGTCTACTGCGTTGCGAGCGTCATTGACCGGGACTCCGGGCGCTTGATAGATCTGGCCGTTCAACCCGTCACACCGGAGCGACGTACGGCCCAGAAAGGAGATCCGGGTGAGCGATGCGATGCTGGACGTGGACGCGATGGCCCTCGCGGGCTCCCGCACCAGGGTGACGAGCCTGATGCTGGTCGAGTTCAGTCGCCGGTCGCTGCTCTGCCTCGCTCCGGGGCTCGATCGGGACGGCATAGAGCTGGTGGAGGGCGCCAGCGCCGAGGCGGCACTCGAGCAGTGCACCCGGCGTCGCTTCGAGTTGCTGGTGATCCGTCACCCGGTCGAGGGTATGAGCGTCGACCAGTTTCTGGCCCGGTTGCGCGACCCGGCCGGACGCTCGCATCGGGCCTTCGCGCTGATCGTCACCGAGGCGATCATCGGTCGCTCTCTCGAGGCACTGCACGGTGAACGCTCCCGCTTCGTCAATACGACCGACTTCGACCAGATTCTGTCGATCATCGCTCACCGGATCCTGGGCGTGGCGCCGCGGGTCGAGGCACGCGTGATGGTGCGGTTGGGCCTGCGGCTGGCGGGAAAGACCATGACCCGTTTCTGTCAGGTCAGCAACCTCTCCGAGTCGGGAATGCTGGTGCGGATCGCCGAGCGGCCCGAGATCGGAGACAGAGTCGATTTGCTTCTCAACCTGCCCAGCGTGCCGCGCCCCCTGAATCTGCGTGGAGAAGTGGTGCGGCACAGCGGCCCGCGGGAGATCGAGGGCATCGCCCTGCGCTTTGTCGGTCTGGATCGGGAGACGCGTGGACACCTGCGCAGCTACGTCCGGGCGCAGCGGGGATCCTGACGCCGACAGGCCCCGTCACGGCGGGTACCGACGCGCGCCCGGGGCGGCGCCGGCCGTGCATCAGTTGGTCAGCTCGTCGCCTCGCTGGAACAGGCGGACTTCCTGGATCCGGGTCGTGAGCACCCCGTTGCCGAACTCGAGGAAGAGCCCGGGCGCCGCCAGGATGTCGTGCTTGATCGCCGTGCCACCGCCGGTGCACCCGTTGATGGACATTCGTACCGGCGACAGCTCGCGGTGGTCGAACCACCCGCCCGAGATCCAGAAGGTGCCGTCACCTGCCGCCGAGATCATGTAGGTCGAGTTGCGGGTCACGACCAGGACGGAGTCCCCCCAATCCAGGTCGTGCTTGCGCACGGACTCGACCCAGCTCATCTTCTCGACGAAGGATTCGAGTGTGTAGGCGGCGGTGCGCATTCGGGACCACCCTGCTCAAGCGAGTGTACCTTCGAACGACCCACCGGCCAAGGTGCGCGGGGCCGGGACGACGCTCAGAGAGACAGTACGAAAGGGGATCACGACGGGTTGCGTCCCGGCGGCGAGGTTGCCCTTGGCCACGTCACGACCCGCCTGTATATTCCAGCCACCAATTTGACCGATTTGACTCGACTGCGGAGAAAGGGCGGCGGATGCTTCGACGACGGGTGGTGATTCTGGGCGCGGCTGGACGTGACTTCCACAACTTCAACGTGTTCTTCCGCGACGACGAACGGTACGAGGTAGTGGCCTTTACCGCCACGCAGATCCCGGACATCGAGGGCCGTGTGTACCCGCCCGAACTGTCGGGGCGGCTCTATCCGGAGGGCGTGCCGATCGTGGCGGAGGAGAGTCTCGAGAGCCTGATCAAGGAGCGCGAGATCGACGAGGTCTGGTTCTCCTACTCCGACGTGCCGTACGACCTGGTGCTCGGTCTGGGCAGCAAGGTCGTGGCCTGGGGAGCCCACTTCGGCATCTGCTCGGCGACCCGATCGATGATCGAGTCCTCGAAGCCCGTGATCGCCGTGACCGCGGTCCGGACCGGCGTCGGCAAGTCGCAGACCTCGCGCTACCTCTCCGGCATCCTGAATCGGCTCGGGCAGAGGACGGTGGCGATCCGACACCCGATGCCCTACGGAGATCTCGCCAGGCAGGTCTCGCAGCGCTTCGCCAGCTACGAGGACCTCGACCGCCACGAGACGACCATCGAGGAGCGAGAGGAGTACGAGCCCCACATCGACAACGGCTTCGTGGTCTACGCCGGGGTCGACTACCAGCGGATTCTCGATCGCGCCGAGCAGGAAGCCGACGTGGTCCTCTGGGACGGTGGCAACAACGACACTCCCTTCTACCGGCCGGACCTGCATATCGTGCTCGTGGACCCCCATCGTCCCGGAGACGAGCTCGACTACTACCCCGGCTTCACCAACCTGGTGATGGCGGACATCCTGATCGTCAACAAGGTCGATACCGCCGATCCCGCCAACGTCGAGACGGTGATCGAGAACTGCCGCAGGCACAATCCATCAGCCCGGATACTGAAGTGCCGCTCGAAGATCACGCTCGACCAGCCCGAGCTCGTGGAGGGCAAGCGAGCCCTGGTGGTGGAGGACGGCCCGACGCTCACCCATGGCGGCATGACCTACGGTGCCGGTTGGTTCGCCGCCCGCGAGGCGGGAGCCGCTGAGATCGTCGACGCGACGCCGCACGCGGTCGGCTGCATCGCCGAGACCTACGAGAAGTATCCCAACGCTCGCCAGATCCTGCCGGCGATGGGGTACGGCGACAGCCAGATGCGCGACCTCGAGGCGACCATCAACGCCACGCCGGCCGATGTCGTCGTCGAGGGCACGCCGATCGATCTGAAGCGGATTCTCGAGGTGGACAAGCCCATCGCCAACGTCCGCTACGACCTCGAGGAGGTCGAGCCCGGGGGCCTCGAGGCCGCGGTCAAGGCCGTCCTCGACGGAGCCGGGTCCTGATCCCCCGGGGACTTCCCGACCCGACCGCTAGAACGCGTCGCGCAGCGGATCCCACTCGGGCCGCGTCAGGCCGGCCGTAGCGAATATGCGCCGGACCTCGGCCGGTTGCGGCCGTCGCGCGTCCGGATCGAGGCGGCTCGAGTACCAGCCCAGGGAAAGAAGCCAGAGCTGATCGAGTGTCGCCGTCGGGCCTGTCGGCTGACCGTGAGCTCGGCACCAGGTGCGAATCGCCTCTTCCGACCGGAAGAAGAGCATGTTCGCTCAGGTGTAGCGGATGTCGTCCCACCAGTGTGCGGCTTCGACCGGAGTGTGGAAGCGCCACTCGGAGAGCTCGGCGAGACCGGTGGGGGAGCCGTCGGGTGCCTCGATCGTGAGCGGCTCGCCGGTCAGCTCGCAGCGCGAGTGGATCGTCGCGTCGGTATCGAGGGCGGCGACGATTCCCATCGAGTCCCAGGCGCAGTTGGCGTGGTACTCCTTGCAGTTGGCTTCGACCCGGTGCTGCGTCTCGTTGCCGGAGAAGGGCGAAGCCATCCGCAGCGTCTCGCCGTCGGGCTCGAGCACCAGCAGCCGGTTCGCGGCGAGATGCGCGTAGGCTGCCAGAACCTCGGAGCGCGGCAAGCGCGCCCGCGTCGTGACCTGCTCGACGGTCGGCATCGTCGCATGATCGGCGACGAACCGGTAGACCGTCGTCTTGACCCGGGTGGCGAGCGGCTCCATCGGCTTGAGGTCGTCTACGGTCCGGTGACGAAGGACCGGGCGTGCTCGATGTCCTCCCGGTAGCGGTCGGCCTCGTCCCAGTAGTGCAGGAAGCGTTCGTAGGCCCGGATCGCCGCCACGTCGTTGCCGGACTCCTCCAGCAGTCGCCCGAGCTTGAAATGCGCCGGGACGAACTCGGCGGGGCTGAAGACCCGCGTCCCGCTCAACTCGGTGATCCTGCGGAAGGAATCGATCGCTTCCTCGCGGCGCCCCGCCGCCTCGTAGGCGAGCCCGAGCTGGTAGCGAATTCTCGGCTCCTGGCCCGAGTAGAGCTCGTGCAGCTGCATCGCCTGCTCGAGCTCCCGCACCGCTTCGTCGGGCTGCTCCCGGTCGAGAGCCAACCGTCCCTTGACCTCGTGGAGCCAGACCTTGAGACCCGGCCCGGGGAATGGCTCGAGTCGCTGCTCGAACTCCTCGAGGAGCAGGTCGGCGCGGCGAGTCTGACCGAGCTGCTGATGGGCGACGATCTCGATGCCCTGGGAGACGAAGTCGTTGAAGGTGCCCCGATCCTGCTGGCGAGCCTGCTCGGCGTGCTCGAGAGCCTTGTCGGGCTCCTCGAGCTCCATGTAGGCCGCGGCGAGATTGGTGTGCACGTTGGCACGGCCGGGTCCCGGACTCGGCCAGGCGTCCAGCGACGCCTCCGCATGGCCCATGGCCCGCTCGAATTGTCCGTGGTAGAGCGCGATCATGGTCCGCAGGCCGTTGGCGGCACCCTTGGCGAAGGGGAAGGGAAGCTCGCCGACCTCGGCGGTCAGAGTCTCGGCGGCGTCCCAGTCCTCCTCGAGGACGGCGAGACTGGTCTTGCCGAAGAGCAGACCGAAGAAGCCCGGTCGCACCTCTTCGGCCTTTTCGAGGGCGTCCCGCGCCGCCTCGAGGTCTCCGAGCGCGAGGTTGAGATTCATCAGCGTCTGATAGGCCGAGACCGAGTCGGGGGTGGTCTCGAGGAACTCGTCGAGGACCTCGAAGGCACGCTCGGTGTCGCCGGTCGCCATGTAGGCCGCGGCGAGGCCGGTGTGGGTTCCCGGGAAGCTGTCGCCGTAGGCGATCGACTTCTCGAACGCGGCGATCTGCTCTCCGTACATCGCGAGCTTCCCGTAGAGCACCCCGACGTTGTTGAGCAGGCTGGTAGCGTAGGGGTACTTGGCCAGGGCGGTCTCGTAGGTCTGGATCGCGCGAGGGACGGTTTCGAGCGTGCGCCCGTAGTAGCGGCCCTCGACGTAGGCCTGCTCCATCTCGGTCAGCCGGTCGAGGTGCTCCATCGCCTTTTCGGCGTAGGTGAGCGCCTCCTCCTGCATGCCGATGTTGCCGTGGGCGGTCGACAGCTTGGCCCAGGCCATGGCGAACTCGGGGTCGATCTCAGCGGCCTTCCGGTAGAGCTCGATCGCTTCCTGCTCGCGGCTCTGATAGTGCAGCTCCTCGGCTTCGACGAAGGCCCGGTAGGCCTCCACCGAGGCGGTGCTGACCTCGGTCAGGTCGCGGTCAGCGACGGTGGCCGGAGCTTCCGGGAGCTCGATCGACTGACGGATGTTGCGCGACAGGTCGTCGATGCGGGCGAAGATGTCCTCCTGCACCGAGGCGTCGACGCTGTCGGACTTGAGAATCTCACCGGTCGACGCCTCCTGGACCTTGATCGAGATCCGAATGGTCTCGCCGAGCTTGGCGAAGCTGCCGAGGATCACGGTGTCGGCGTTGGCCTCCGTGGCCACGTCCCGCACCACCTCGAACGAGGTGATGCGCTCGTCGAGCTTCTTCATGTCGGCGAGGATCTGGTAGAGCCGGTCGGTCGACAGGACGCGCAGATCGGGCGACTGCGACAGGTCGGTGACGAGCATGTCGGTCAGCCCGCTGCGCAGCCAGTCGAGCTCCTCGTCGCCCGACAGGTTGTCGAAGTAGAGGACCGCCACCGAGGGCTGGGAAGGATCGGTCGACAGGGTCGCGGCGGGCTCGGTGAGCGGAATGGTCTCGTCGCCCGGAGTCAGGGCGCGCCAGATCAGCCCGGCGCCGAGCACGGCGATCGCGGCGACGGCGACCGCCGGAAGCCACTTGAAGCGCCGCTCGGGTGGCGGTGCGGTCGCCGCGGCGATGGCCGCCGTCTCGGTATCGAGGATGCCCGACTGCAGCTCGCGCTTGAGGTCCTCGAGCTCGTTGCGCACATCGAGCGCCGACTGATAGCGCCGCTTGGGGTCCTTCTCGAGGCAGTGGCGGATGATGCGGCCGAGGTGATGCGGCAGCTGTCCCTTGAGGTCGGTCACCGACGAGGGGTTGTCGCGCAGGATGGAAGAGATCAGGTCGGCAGACGTGTCGCCGCCGAAGGGGCGGCTGCCGGTGGTGATCTCGTAGAGAATGATGCCCATCGAAAAGACGTCGGAGCGCGCGTCGAGGGGCTTGCCCTGGACCTGTTCCGGCGACATGTAGGGAACCGTCCCGAGGACCTTGCCCTCCTGGGTCAGAGCGGCGGTGGCTTCGTCGTCGCCGGCCTCGTCGTCAGTGGTCGGCTTCGCGAGGCCGAAGTCGAGCACCTTCACCCGGCCGTCGGCGGTGCACATGATATTGGCCGGCTTGAGATCGCGATGGATGATGCCCCGCTCGTGGGCCGACGACAGGGCGTCCGCCAGCGGGATGGCGATTTCGAAGATCCGGTCGATCCCGAAGCCGACACTCGGGATCATCTCGTCGAGGTCTTTGCCTTCGACCAGCTCCATGGTCAGGAAGTGGACGCCTTCGTCCTGCTCGACCGAATAGAGGGTGACGATGTTCGGGTGGTTGAGCGCCGCGACCATCTCGGCCTCTCGCTGGAAGCGCGCCAGGCGATCGGCGTCGTCCGACAGGTCGTGCGGCAGTACCTTCAGGGCCACGTTGCGCTTGAGACGGGTGTCGGTGGCGCGATAGACCTCGCCCATGCCTCCATGGCCGAGTTTGGCTGTGATCTCGTAGTGTCCCAGCGTCGTTCCGATCATGACTGCACTTGAATACGCAGATCGACCGGAAGATGTTCGCCACCCCCGGGCCGATCGCCCCTTTCGGCGGGATTCTAGCCGAAGCTCGGAGATAGAATCGTCCCGGGCCAGAAAGGAGCGCAGAGCGTATGAGCGAGCGGGACGGAGTTGTCAGGCACACCACGGAGCTCGATCTTCACGATGTCACGGCGGGCACCGCGACGCGCACCCAGGTCCTGCTGGGAGCGGACGACGGCATGCCCAACTTCGCCATGCGGCGCTTCGTGATGGGGGAGGGAGGCGGCATGCCGCGCCACACCAATGCCGTGGAGCACGAGCAGTACGTGCTCACCGGGCGGGCGCGGATCTCCATCGGCGACGACGCGCACGAGGTCTCCGCCGGCAGCGTCGTCTACATCCCGGCCGGGACGCCGCACCACTACGAGGTGCTCGAGGCCCCCTTCGAGTTCCTCTGCATGGTACCCAATCAGCCGGACGAGATCGGGCTGGTCGACTGAGCGTCACTCGGGCGGCGGCATGCAGCCCGGGTGTTCTCTGCGCTCGCTCTGAAGCGACCGGCGTCTCTGCCGGCCGTCGGTCCATCGTCGTTCTGCGGCTCAGTCGTCGGGCGCGTTGGCCGGCGTCCTGACGCTCCGGGCCACCATCACCGCGATCACCGCGATCGCGGTGAACGGCACCGCCAGCAGGAAGAGCACGGCGCGGCGGAAACCCGCCGCCAGCGCCGCCGCCTCGGGCGACTCGAGGGCCGTACGGCACATCGCGCACTGCGCCGCCGCGTCGTCGGCCACGAGAGCCGCGACTGCGGCGATTGTCGCGATCGTCAGCGCGCGTCTCAATGCTCGAGCATCCCCAGCACGCGCCTGGCGTCGGGCACGATCAGCACGAAGAGAACGAGACCGTTTATGAGCAGGCCGATGAGAAGCGAGAGGCCGAGGAAGAGCTTCTCGTAGCGCAGGTGCATGAAGTAGGAGGCGATGAGGCCGGCTTTCACCAGCATCGCTCCGATGAGCACCACGAGTAGCAGCAGGCGGGGAAGATCCATCTGGTCGATGAAGATCATCCCCAGCGTCAGGATCAGCAGGGCTCCCCAGATCTTCCAGTAGAAGGAGTAGCTGTCGGCGGTGTGGACGTGGCTGCTCATGCGTGTCTCCTCGGATCGGTGGAAGACATCAGATCAGATAGAAGAGAGTGAAGATGAAGACCCAGACCAGGTCGACGAAATGCCAGTAGAGACCGGCTATCTCGACGCCGCCCGGGCTCGTCACTCCCTTGCCGTGCCGGATGGCGGTGATCGCCAGGATGATGACTCCCGACAGCACGTGGGTTCCGTGAAAGCCCGTGATGAGGAAGAAGTAGGCGCCGAACAGCGGCACGTCCCACGGATTGGACGAGAGGGTCACGCCCTGGTGGATCAGGTGGGACCACTCGTAGGCCTGCATGCCGAGGAATCCGAGGCCGCCGACGATGGTGAGCCAGAGGAACCGGCCGACGGCCGCCCGGTCGCCGATCTGCGCCGCCCGCACCGCCGAGGCCATCGTGGCACTCGAGGAGATGAGCACGAAGGTCATCACCGCGATGAAGGTGAGGCTGAAGATCTTGTCCTGGCTGGGCCAGTTCGGGATCGAGATCTTGGCGAAGCCGTAGGAGGCGAGGAACCCGGCGAACAGCAGTCCGTCGGTGATGATGAAAGCCCACATCATCACCTTGCGCCAGCCGGCGTCGAACGGGCAGACGCCCCCCCGCCAGTTGTAGGAGCCTGAATTGGTCGCGGCGTTCGACATCTAGCGGCCTCCGGTCGTCAGACGGTCAGAGAAGGGCGAGCAGGAGAAAGAGGAAGATCCACAGTCCGCCCATGAAGTGCCAGTAGGAACCGGCAATGCGCATCCACCGGGCCGCCTCGGGCTGCTCGAGGTCCGATGTCACCCTCGAACGGGTGACCACGAGCAGCACCAGGCCGGCGCCGACATGCAGCGCGTGGAGCCCGGTGAGCAGGTAGAAGAACGACGCGTGCGGGCTCGTCGGCAGGAAGACCCCCTGTTCGACGAGGCCGTTCCAGCCGAGCGCCTGGCCGCCGACGAATGCGAGGCCGAGGCCGACCGAGACGCCGATTGCTCGCGCCGCGGCGTCGCGCCGTTTGCGCGAGACCAGACTCTTGGCCCGATCGAGCGCGACGCTCGACGCGATCAGCACCAGGGTGTTGACCCACAGGACCGTCGGCAGGGCGATCGGCGTCCAGTCCGAGGACGTCCGTCGGATCAGGTAGGAGCTGGCGAACGCGGCGAACAGCATCGTCACCGTCGCCAGGAAGAACCAGGTGCCCAGCTCCGCCGGGTCGACCGTCCGGTCGGACGTCCGGCCCGGCACCGCCGCGACCTGATCGCTCAGAGCGTTCATCGGCTGGCCACCGAGTCCGCGGTCTGCGACAGGAACTCGTTGTCGGAGTCCTCAGGGCTGTACTCGTACGCCCAGCGGTGGACCTCGGGCGGCTCCTCGCCCCAGTTGAGGTGGGGCGGCGGCGAGGGCAGCGTCCACTCGAGTGTCGTCGCCTGCCAGGGATTCTCGCCAGCCCGCTCGCCGCGCCGCATGCTCCACAGGAAGTTGAACATGAACAGCAGCTGCGCGGCGCCCATGACGAAACCGGCGATCGACACGAAGAAGGTGTAGCCGCTGATGCCCTCGAGGAACTCGTAGTTGAGGAAGGCGTAGTAGCGGCGTGGCGTGCCCGCCAGACCGATGAAGTGTTGGGTCAGGAAGATGCAGTAGAAGGAGACGATGGTCAGCCAGAAGTGGATCTTGCCCAGACGCTCGTTGAGCATTCGTCCGAACATCTTCGG
This sequence comes from Candidatus Multivoradales bacterium, assembly GCA_965223875.1. Classification (GTDB taxonomy): domain Bacteria; phylum Acidobacteriota; class Thermoanaerobaculia; order Multivoradales; family JAHEKO01; genus CBDCXS01. Next base: position 4,762,485 of record OZ245024.1, read on the forward strand.
GAACCAGTAGTACACGGCCGCGAACGTTGCCAGCAGGGTTACCCCGCCGATCATGAAGTGGAAGTGACCGACGACGAAGTACGAGTCGTGCAGCTGGATGTCGGCGATCGCGTTGCCGAGGAAGAGGCCGCCGAAGCCGCCTGTTCCGAAGAAGGCGATCAGACCCAGACAGAACAGCATCGGCGTCTTCAAACGGAGGGCGCCACCCCACAGGCTACCCAGCATGTTGACGCCGATGATGGCCGACGGGAAGGTGATGATCAGGGTCGCGATGGTGAAGTATTCGCCCGAGTAGGGGCTCATCCCGCTGACGAACATGTGGTGGCCCCAGACGATCATCGACAGGGCTGCGATCGCCAGGTAGCTGTTGCGCGTCAGGTTGTAGCCGAAGACCGGCTTGCGGGTGAAGCTCGGCATGACGTCGAAGATGATGCCGAGAGCCGGCAGGATGAGCACATAGACCTCGGGGTGACCGAGGAACCAGAACAGATGCTGCCAGAGGAGCGGTGTACCCCCGGTGTTGGGGAGCAGTTCTCCGGCGACGACGAGTCCCGTTGGCAGGAAGAAACTGGTATCCAGGTGGCGGTCGAAGAGCAGCATGATCGCGGCGGCGGTGAGCGGTGGGAATGCCAGGACGCCGACGATGGCCGAGACGAAGTAGGACCACACCGTCAGCGGCATGCGGCTCATCGACATTCCGGGGGCGCGGCAGGAGAAGACCGTGGCGATGATGTTGAGGCCCGACATCGTGAACGAGACGATGAAGAGCGCCATCGACAGGATCCAGAGGGTCTGTCCCATCCCCGAGCCGGGAACCGCCGACTGGAGTGCCGACAACGGCGGGTAGGCCGTCCAGCCGGCCGCCGCGGCGCCACCTTCGGCGAAGAACGAGAGCAGCATGATGATGGCCGACAGGATGGCGATCCACACCGACAGCATGTTGAGGAAGGGAAAGGCCATGTCCTTGGCGCCGACCTGCAGTGGCACCAGGTAGTTGCCGAATCCGCTCACCAGCACGTACGAGATGAAGAAGAACACCATGATGGTGCCGTGCATGGTGACCAGCGAGACGTAGAACTCGGGTGCCATGATCCCGCCGAGGAAGCCCTCGGGAAAGATCGCCTCGAGCAGCGGCCACTGGCGTCCGGGCCATGCCAGCTGCAGTCTGATGAGCATGGCCAGGGAGCCACCCACCAGCGCCATGGCGAATCCGGTCAGCATGTACTGAAGGCCGATCACCTTGTGATCCAGGCTGAACACGTACTTGCTGATGAAACTCTGTGAGTGAGCGCTCATTCTTTGGCCCCTCGGTATCGGTCAGGGTTGGTTTACTTGCCCGCCTTCTCGGCCAGCCATTGCTCGAATTGTGCGGCTGGGACGATGTGCATCATCCCTTTCATCCGGTAGTGGCCCAGCCCGCACAGCTCGGTGCAGGCGATCTCGAAGCGACCCTCGGCCGTGGGCGTGAACCACACGTCGATCGCCATGCCGGGAACGGCGTCCTGCTTGACGCGGAACTGGGGCAGGAAGAAGCTGTGGATCACGTCCTTGGCCTTCAGTCGCACGCGCACCGCCCGCCCCGCCGGCACGTAGAGGTTGTTGATCGAGACGATGTCGTCGGCCCCCATCGGGTCGTCGGGATCGATGCCCACCGGGTTGGTTATCTCGATGAGCTCGGGACGCACCGTGCCGAAGACTCCGTCGGCTCCCGGGTAGCGGATGTTCCAGGCGAACTGCTCACCCGTGGCCTCGACGAAGAGCGCGTCCTCGGGCGGCTTCTCGACGTAGAAGCTCCTCCACGACGACATACCGATCGCCAGGACCCCTCCTTCGGCGGCGAGCACGATGATCAACCCGATGATGACCGTCAGGCGTCGCTCGAACCGCCGATCGGCGGTGCGCATGCTGACGTCGGTCTTGTTGCCGAACCGCAGGATGGTCCAGCCCAGAACCAAGTGGCCGACGAGGAAGAAGAGGCCGGTGGCCGAAAGCAGGAAGATGAGGGTGGCATCGATACCGGCGCCGTGCTCCGAGGCGAGCTCGGGCAGCCACCGGCGTGATCCCAGCCATGCGAACGCCAGCCCCAGGGCCCAGAACAGCAACGCGAGAGGTAGAGCCGCAGCACTGCTTCTGCCCGGCGTGGTGTCGCTTACGCTCATCGAATCCCTCCTGGCTCGACAGGCCCGGCTGGTCGTGAAGGTTTCTTCGTCGTGGCGCCGATTGTCGCGAAGTGGCTCCCATGGTGGCGCCATCAGTTCGGGGGGGTGGGGACCTATCCATTTGGGTAGGAGGGGGTCACGCCGTGGTGTGTGTTGGAGCATCGGGTTTGAGATAAACTCGACTCCGCGCAGGCCGCGCCGCCGCGCGCCCAAGCCGACACGAATGGAAGTCAGCGAACAAGAGGTCGCGTCCGTCGCGACGCGATTCCCCGACGTCCCTCCGTCCACCACGCACGAGCTGCCGCCGCGTGAGCTCGCCGTTCTGGGATCGAGCGCCGACGGACCGACGCTGATTGCGCTGGGCAGCGTCCACGGGAACGAGCCGGCCGGCTTCCTCGGGCTGCGGCGCGTCGTTCGCAGTCTCGAGCAACGAGGCATCAGGCCGCGCGGCGAGTTCGTGGCGTTGGTGGGGAATCGACAAGCCTGCGCGCACGGCGTCCGGTTCGTGGAGGAGGACCTCAACCGGTGCTGGTCCTCCGAACGGCTGCTCGAGCTCGAGCGTGGGCGGCGGCCGCGAACCATCGAGGAGTCGGAGATGATCGAGCTGGCCGGCGAGATCGAGTCGGCCCTGGCTCGCGCGCCGGAGATGGAGGACGTCTGGCTGCTCGACCTCCACACCACGTCGGGGTTCGGCCCGCCGTTCGGAGTCCTCGACGACACTCTGCCCAATCGCGAGTTCGCGCGGATGTTCGACATCCCCTACGTCGTTGGCCTGGAGGAGGAGCTCGACGGGACCGTGCTGGGCTACTACGTCGCCCGCGGCATCCGGACCTTCGGTCTCGAGAGCGGGCAGCACGACGTCATCGACGCGGTGGACCGCGCCGAGGCGGCGGTCTGGATCGCCCTGGTCGGCGTCGGCCTGGTCGATGCCGGCGACGTGCCCGATCTGGGGACCTTCGAGAGGCGTCTACGGGCCGGCACGGCCGACCTGCCGCGAGTGGTCGAGATCCGCTATCGACATCATGTCGAGCCGCAGGACGGATTCCGTATGGACCCCGGCTACGTCAGCTTCCAGAAGATCCGGGCGGGGCAGGTCCTGTCGCGGGATCTGAGCGGTCCGGTGCGTGCCCGCGAGACCGGGCGGCTACTGATGCCGCTCTACCAGAAGCAGGGTCAGGACGGCTTCTTCGTTGTACGACCGGTGAGCAGGATCTGGATGGCCCTCTCCTCGGTGCTGCGCAAGCTCAGGGCCGAGCGCTTCCTGCACTGGTTCCCGGGTATTCGCAAGGCGCTGGTGGGGTCCGACAGCTTCATCGTCAATCGTCACGTCGCCCGTTGGTTCGCGCTCGAGCTGCTTCATCTGCTCGGCTTCCGTCGCCACGGGCGCTCCGGCCAGTATCTGGTCGTCTCGCGACGTCCCAACGATCATCGCCCGCACCACCACCCGGACGAAGGGCGCGCCGAGTAGTCCCTACGGGCATCTCCGGCGGCTCGCTACGGAGCCTGATGAACAATGCAGGCTAGCCGGAGACCTTCGCTACCACCACCGTAAGGTCGTCGGCGAGCTCGACGTCGCCCTTGAAGCGGGTGACGCTGTCGAGAACACTGCTGCGCACCTCGGCGGCCGACATGCCGGTAGAGGACCTTCGCAACGACTCGGCCAGTCGACCATCGCCGAACATCTCGTCGCGATCGTCGGTGGCCTCTGGAACGCCGTCCGAATAGAAGAGGAAGACGTCGCCCGGTGCGAGGTCGGCGTCGTGCTCGGTCAGAGTCGACTCGAGTCGAGTCCCGAGCGGAGTGGCCGGACCTCCGACCTCCGCCACGTCACCCGAGGTGGAGCGATAGTGGAGCACCGGTGGATGGCCGGCGCTGACGACGCGGAGGCGTCCCAGGGAGTGGTCCAGGATGGCGATCTGCAGGGTCACGTACATGCGTCCCGGTGCGATCTCGCGCACCATGCGGTCCAGTCGTCGCAGGGCCTCTCGCGGTCGTGACAGCTCGCTCCTGAGCAGATGGATCCCGCCCCGGATGGCGGCGAGGACGAGGCCGCTCGCCATCCCGTGACCGGCGACGTCGCCGACGACGATGGCCAGCCGGTCGCCGTCGAGCTTCACGTAGTCGAAGTAGTCGCCGCCGACCTCGGTCGCCGGAAGCGAGGCACTGGCAAGGTCGAGCCACGGAAGGTTGGGCGCCGCGTGGGGGAGCATGCTGAGCTGGATCTGCCGGGCGCCGTCGAGCTCCTCCTGCATTCGGGCCTGCTCGCGGCTGCGACCGTGCTCGCGTCGCCAATCGATGAGGAATCGAGTCCGGGCGCGGCGCGTCAGGTGGCCGGCGACCCAGTAGACGACGAGCGAACAGACCAGGGCTCCCGTCGCCATGCCGATCTGCGCGCCGAGCGAGGGCGCGAGCTGCTGACCGGGAACGAACAGCAGCCAGAGGGCGACGACGACCGAGAGCAACAGGAGCCCTATCCGCTCGACGCGACGCAAGCGCAGGAAGAGCAGGAGGAACGGAACGACGTAGCCGGCGAGCCCGTAGCTGAAGCCGGGATCGGGACTGATGACCAGGAGAACCGCGAACTGGAGAATCAGGTAACCGATCGACAGCTCGCGGAAGTGACGGCGGAAGAATCGCGCCCGGCGGACCAGGATGCCGGCCAGCACGACCAGGAGGTTGGAGGCCCAGGCGATGCCCGAGCGAAGGTCGCCGGCGTCGATCGCCGTGATCGTGCCGATCAGCGATCCGACGAGAAACCCCGCCAGAAGCCACCGCAACAGTCGCCAGTTGAGCTCGTCGAAGTGCCGTTGAACGGCTTCGCTCTCTGGCAGGCCGACGGATTCTGCGAGGGACAGGCTCTTCATGGATCCCGGGGTCCTGGAGCGTTGTCTGGGGCGCTCCCGTCTTGACAACGCAGGCTACAGCGGACGGGTTCACCGGTAAAGGCACCGGAGGACCGGTATCCTCGGGGGGTGAGCGATCCGATCACTGCCGGGCTGGCGAGTCAGGGCGTGTTGATTCTGGACGGTGGATTGGCGACCGAGCTCGAGTACCGAGGCGCCGATCTGGCCGATCCACTGTGGTCGGCGAAGGTCCTGCTCGACGAGCCCGAGCGGGTGCGGACGGTGCACGAGGCTTACTTCGAGGCCGGCGCCGACGTGATCGCCAGCGCCTCGTACCAGGCGACCTTCGAGGGTCTGGCGGCCCGGGGGCTCGACGCGGCGGCCAGCGAGGCGCTGCTGCGGTCCTCGGTCGAGCTGGCCCTCGAAGCGCGTGACGCGGTCTGGGCGCGACACCGTACGGCGGCGCCGGGCACGGAGCGGCTCCGTCCCCTGGTGGCGGCGAGTGTGGGTCCCTACGGGGCTTTTCTCGCCGACGGTTCGGAGTACCGTGGCGACTACGGCCTCGATGTCGAAGCTCTGTCGAGGTTCCATCGCCGCCGCCTCGAGGTCCTGGCGGGATCCGGGGCGGACGTCCTGGCTCTCGAGACCATTCCCTCGTATCCCGAGGCCCTCGCTCTCGCCCGCCTTCTCGACGAGTCCTCGGGGCCGGTGGCGTGGATCAGCTTCAGCTGTCGCGACGAGGCGACGCTCCACGACGGGACGGACCTCGCGCGGGTGGTGGCCGAGATCGAAGGCTGCCGCCGCATCGCCGCGGTGGGCGTCAACTGCACGGCGCCGTCGCTGGTGAGCGCTCTTCTGCGTCGCGCCGCCACGGTGACCGCCAAGCCGCTGGTCGCCTACCCCAACAGTGGAGAGGGCTGGGACGCCGTCACCAGGAGCTGGCTGGCGGGCGAGACGGCACCGGGACCGGCCGAGGCCTGTTCCGACTGGTACCGATCGGGGGCTCGCCTGGTCGGAGGCTGCTGCCGGACGCGTCCGGCGGACATCCGCGCGCTGCGCGAGGTGCTGCTCGGCTAGCCGCGATGCTCCACGGGCGTCGCCTCGCCGGGGCGCAGCACCAGCGCCATGTGCAGCAGACTGGTGGCGACCGCGACGCTCAGCAGAAGACCCGCCAGGCGCGTCCAGTCGGCATCGGACAGCGCCAGGCCGATCGCCAGCAGCGGTGTGCCGAGAGTCCAGCAGGCGAAGGTCAGGGCGTGCAGCTCGCGCCTCACGCGCGCATGAGGCGAGGAGGGCACGGCGTCGAAGTCGGCGGCCGCGAAGTCCCGCATCCAGGCGTAGAGCGGCAGGAAGCGGACCGAGACGCCGACCACCATCTGGGAGAGGAAGCCGACGAGGCCGACGACGGCGTAGGCGTTGACCAGTTGGAGGCGGACGGCCGATCCGGGACGTAGCAGGATGAAGGCTCCGAGGGCGAGTGTCACGATCAGGTAGATGAAGGCCGCGGCGACGTGCGCGACGCCGAAGTCGGGGCGGCGAAGCTGCTTCGGCGGCGGTTTCGGGTGAGCCAGCATCCACCGAAGCTGGACGAGAAAGAGGCCGACTCCGGCGACGTAGAGGAGGCCCGCCGGGATAACCAGGCGCGAGCCGACCAGGAGCGCCCCGGCCAGGGTCAGCACGCCGACCTCGGTCAGCGCCGAGCTGACGAGGAGCGGTCGCCCGCGCGGCACCGCGGACGGCAGCAGCATGGGCAGCAGACGATAGGCCGCGCCCATCACCATGAACGTGGCCCACCCCAGGGCGGCCAGGTGGGCGTGCGCCAAGACATGGTCGAGGACGAAACCCGGCAGGATCGGCTTCGTCTTGTCGATCCCGATGAGCATTCCCAACAGGCCGGCCAGGAGCATGTTGGCGAAGGCGAGACCGAAAGGGAGCCGGTGCTCAAAGGGCACCGGCGCGGCTCGCAGCACTCCGACGACCCGCCAGCCGACCCGGACGATGGCGGCGACGACGAGCGCCGCCGACCAGACCATGCCGCTCGCCTCCTCGATCCAGAAGTGCGACACCATGCCGAGCGCCCCGACGACGAAGCTCCAGAAGGCCCAACGGTCGAGGCGGCGCACCGGCAGGGGACTGCGCAGAGCCATCGGCAGGACGAAATGGAGCGCCCCGAGAATCGATCCGGTGATCCAGCCGAGAGTGATCAGGTGAACGACCGCCAGCATCTTGGCGTGGTAGAAGAACCCCGCCAGCCCGGCCGGATCGACCGCGAAGGCTACGAAAGCCGTCAACAGGCAGAGGTGGGCGAAGACCAGGTAGGCGGCCGGGAGCCAGCGGTCCGGGACCCTCTCGAGGCGATGACTCACGGCGCGTTCAAGCGTACCCCGAGACCCCGCCCGGAGACAGGGCCTCACGGTACGTCGTATCGACGGGCCAGGGGGCTCCCGGAGGACTTCGCGCTCGGCGACGGATTGGGTAGCATCCTCGGGATGCCTGCATCGCCACAGCTCGTCGCCAGGGGGCTCACCCGGCTCACCGACTCGGGGCGCGCGCTGCTCGACGACGTCAGCCTCGCGGTTGCCGGTGGTGACCGGATCGCCATCCGCGGCGCTTCCGGCTCTGGAAAATCGCTTCTCCTGCGCGCGCTGGCTCAGCTCGACCCGGTGGAAGGCGGCGAGGTTCTCTGGCGGGGTGAGGCGGTCGAGGACGCCGAGATTCCGAGGTTCCGGAGCCGTGTCGTCTACCATCAGCAGCATCCGGGGCTGGAGGAGGGTACGGTTCTCAAGACCCTCGAGCGGCCCTTCTCGCTGGCGTCCAACGCGGACCGCCGGTTCGATCGTCGGGCCGCCGAGCGCCTCCTCGTCGCCTTCGGTCGAGACGCCTCGCTGCTCGACGCTTCGGTCGCGGACCTCTCCGGAGGCGAGCGGCAGATCGTCGCGCTGGTCAGGCTGTTGCTGGTCGAGCCCGAGATCGTTCTGCTCGACGAGCCGACGGCCGCGCTCGACCCGCCGACCGAAGACCGTGTGATCGAGGCCATCGTCGACTGGGCCGCTGCCGACCCGCAGCGGGCCCTGCTCTGGGTCAGCCACGATTCGCGGCTGGCTCCCCGGGTGGCCAACCGCCTCTTCGTCGTCGAGGCCGGACGGCTCCGCGAGGAGCGGGGCATCGCCGGAGGGCCCGCCGATGGATGAGGCCTATATCCATCTGTCGTACTGGCAGGTTGGCATCGGAGCGGCGCTCATCCTGGTCAACGGCGTGATTTCGCTGGCGCTCGATCTGGGGTTGCACCGGCGGCTCCTGGTCGCGTCGCTGCGCACCGTCGTTCAGCTGGCGCTGGTGGGCTTCGTGCTGCACTGGGTGTTCACGCTCAGCCGCTGGTACGGCGTGCTGGCGCTCATGCTGGCGATGGCGTTGATCGCCGGACTGGCCGCGGTGGGGCGGACCCGCCGCCGGTACGCCGGGATGCACCTCAACAGCATTCTGTCGATCTGGACGAGCTCGTGGCTGGTCACCGGCGTGGCTTTGCTCGGCATCCTGCAGGCCGACCCCTGGTATTCGCCCCAGTACGCCATTCCCCTGTTGGGCATGATGCTGGGCAACACGCTCAACGGGATCTCTCTGGGGTTGGATCGCTTCACCGGCGCCCTGATCGATCAGCGGCACCGGGTCGAGGGCCTCCTGTCGATCGGCGCGACGCGCTGGGAGGCGGCGGGACCGCAGGTGAGAGAGGCCGTGAGGACCGGGATGATTCCGATCATCAATTCGATGATGGTGGTCGGGATGGTGAGCCTTCCCGGCATGATGACCGGTCAGATCCTCGCCGGAGTCGAGCCCGCCGAGGCGGTCAAGTACCAGATCGTCATCATGTTCATGATCGCCTCGGCCACCGCCCTGGGCACCGTCACCGTCGTTCTCCTCAGCTACCTGCGCCTCTTCGACCACCGGCATCGCCTGCGCCGGGAGCGGCTCGAGACGCGGGCCGGGTGAGACCCGGGTTGGGTGAGACGCGGGCGGCAGGCGCCCTCCCACCTTTTCTGAAGCGGCCGGCGCCCCTGCCGGCCGTTGGTAGTGAAAGGGACCACGGCCGGCAGGGACGCCGGCCGCTTCAGAGACCCATACCCCCCACTACCAGGCAACCCGGCAGGTGAGGGGGCGAGGGCGGGGGTGGGGTTGATGGGGCGTCACGACGAGCGCGGCGGGGCGCTCGCAGTCCACGGAGGGGTCGGCGCGAGGAGTGCGAGGCGGGCAGAGGAGGTTTGCCTATCCAGTGTCGCCCGCCGTCCCCAGCAACCCCATCCCCGCCCTCGCTCCCTCACCGGCTCTCCCTTCAATTGACTTCGAACCGATCGGGCTCCGCCCGCCAGCTCTGCAGCACCCCGATGTAGTCGGCCCGCTCGTACGCCGACGGATCGGGGCAGCGCTCGAGGCTCATCGAGCCGCGCATCTGGGCGAGAGAGTGGTACTCGTTCTCCTCCAGCCAGCGCTCGAGCTCGCCTCGCAGAGCGGCGAGCCGTTCCGGACCGTGGCGTAGCAGGGAGGAGACGAGCTGCACGGCGTGGGCGCCACACATGACCGACTTGACCACGTCTTCGACCCGGTGGACGCCGCCGGTCACCGCCAGATCGGGGCGGACACGGCCGGAGAGGATCGCCAGCCAGCGCAGGCGCAGCAGGAGCTCGCTCGGGTCCGAGAGCTGCAGCGCACGCTCGACCTCGAGCTCCTCGATGTCGATGTCGGCCTGGTAGAAGCGGTTGAACAGCACCAGCGCGTCCGCTCCGGCATTGTCGAGGGCTGCGGCGAGGTGTCCGAGGGCGGTGAAGAACGGCGACAGCTTGACCGCGATCGGAAGGGAGATTTCGCCCTTCATCCGCGTCACGATTTCGGCGATGCGGTGCTCGAGCACCTGCGATGGGATGTTGAGATCGGTGGCGACCTGGTAGAAGTTCATCTCCAACGCGTCGGCGCCCGCCTCTTCGATGAGCTGCCCGTACTGTAGCCAGGAACCCTCCGAGGTGCCGTTCAGCGAGGCGATCACCGGCACGGCGACGACCTCCTTGATGCGGCGGATCTGCTCCAGGTACTCCTCCGGTCCGAGACCGTATTCGACCGGCTCGGGGAGATAGGAGAGCGCCTCGGCGAAGGACTCCGCCGGCACGTCGGAGAAGGCGACGCTCGCCGACTGCTGGTGCTCGATCTGCTCCTCGAAGAGCGAGTGCATGACGATGGCGGCGGCTCCGGCGTCCTCGAGACGGCGTACCAGGTCGAGGTCGTCGACCATCGGCGAGGCCCCGGGCATCAGGGGGTGGGGGAGATCGAAGCCGAGATAGCGGGTCGAGAGGTTCATGCTCCGGTCTCCTTCATTCCGAGCGCTCCTTCGCGTCGCTTCCGTTCGCACGCGGTACGACCTCGGCGAGCTGGCGGTACAGGGAGTAGTGCTCCTCGGCCCGGGTCTGGGCGGCCGCGAGCAGCCTCTTGAAACGTTCGGGATCCTGCTTCTGGATCATGCGGAAGCGCGTCTCCTGCTCCATGAACTGCTTCATCGTCGTCGTCGGCTTGCCCGAGTCGAGCTGAAGTGGGGCGAGCCCCTCAGCCGCCCGACGGGGGTCGTACCGGTAGAGCGGCAGGGCGCCGGTTCCGACCAGCAGCTTCTGCTGCTCGATGTTGCGCGACAGATCGTAGCCGTGCGCGATGCACGGGCTGTAGGCGATGACGAGCGAGGTCCCCGGATAGCTCTCGGCCTCTCTCAGCGCCTGCACCGTCTGATTCATCTTGGCGCCGAAGGAGATCTGGGCGACGAAGACGTTGCCGTAGCTCATCGCCGCGAGCCCGAGGTCCTTCTTGGAGGTCTCCTTGCCGGCGACGGCGAACTTGGCGGCCGCCGCGAGCGGCGTGGCCTTCGACTGTTGACCGCCGGTATTGGAATAGACCTCGGTGTCGAGCACCAGGATGTTGACGTTGCGTCCCAGGGCGAGAACCTGGTCGAGGCCGCCGTAGCCGATGTCGTAGGCCCAGCCGTCGCCGCCGACCAGCCAGACGCTCTTGTCGACCAGATAGTGGGCGAGATCGCCGAGGCGGCTCGCCTCAGGACCATCGATCTCGTGGAGACGCTCGAGGAGGCTCTCGACGCGGTGGCGCTGGGCGCGAATACCCTTCTCGTCGCCCTGGTCCGCCGCCAGGATCTCTTCCACCAGTGTTCCGTCGAGATCGTCGACCAGGCCTCCGAGCAGGGCCTCGGCCTGCGCTCGATGCTGATCGATCGCCAGGCGGAAGCCGAGCCCGAACTCGGCGTTGTCCTCGAACAGCGAGTTGGACCAGGCGGGTCCTCGCCCGTCGTCGTTGACGGTGTATGGCGTCGTCGGCAGGTTGCCGCCGTAGATCGAGCTGCAGCCGGTGGCGTTGGCGATGAGCAGCCGGTCGCCGAAGAGCTGCGTCAGGAGCTTGAGGTAGGGTGTCTCGCCGCAGCCGGCGCAGGCGCCCGAGTATTCGAACAGCGGCTCGAGGAACTGCGAGCCCTTGGCATCGAGGCGGGGGACGCGCTCCCGATCGAGCTCGGGCACGTCGAGGAAGAACTCGTAGGCCTCCTTCTGGCGATCGAGGACCGGCAGCTGCGGCATCATGTCGATGGCCTTGTGGCGCGGATTGGAGCGGTCCTTGGCCGGACAGACCTCGACGCACAGACCACAACCGGTGCAGTCCTCCGGCGCCACCTGGATGGTGAACTGGAGTCCTCGGAGGTCGGCGGCGCGGTAGGCGGCGGACTGGAAGCTCTCCGGCGCGCCGGCCAGGACCTCTTCCTCGTAGGCCTTGGCGCGGATCGCCGCGTGAGGGCAGACGAGGGCGCACTGGTTGCACTGGATGCAGATGTCCGGGTCCCACAGGGGAATGGAGGCGGCGATGTTGCGCTTCTCCCACTGGCTCGTGCCGGTCGGCCAGGTGCCGTCGACGGGGAAGGCGCTGACCGGCAGCGCATCGCCCTTGCCGGCGATCATCACCGAGGTGACTTTCTGCACGTGCTCCGGTGCGTGGCTCGGCACGACCGGGGGACGGCGGCGCTCGGTCGACGTCTTCTCGGGGATCTCCACCCTCGACAGACCGGCCACCGCGGCATCGACCGCGGCGAAGTTGCGCTTGACCAGAATCCGGCCGCGCTTGCCGTAGGTCGTCTCGATCGCCGACTTGATGAGCCGGGTCGATTCCTCCGGCGGCAGGATGCCCGCCAGGTGGAAGTGGCAGGTCTGCATGATCGTGTTGATGCGGCCGCCGATGAAAGCTTCGCGCGCCAGACGGTAGGCGTCGACCACCCACAGCTCGATACCGCGGTCGATCAGTCCCTCCTGGACCTCGAGCGGCAGGTGGTCCCAGACCTGGCTCGCCCGGTAGGGCGAGTTGAGCAGCAGCGTGCCGCCCGGCCGTATCGCGTCGACGATGTCGAAGACGTCGAGAAACTGGAACTGATGACAGCCGACGAAGTCGGCCTGATCGATGAGATAGGTCGAACGGATCGGCTCCGGGCCGAAGCGCAGATGCGAGATGGTGGTCGCCCCGGCTTTCTTCGAGTCGTAGACGAAGTAGCCCTGCACCTGTTTGTCGGTCGCCTCGCCGATGATCTTGATGGTGTTCTTGTTGGCGCTGACCGTGCCGTCCGAGCCGAGGCCGAAGAAGATCGCCGTCGACGTGCCGTTCCTGGCCGGGTCCCGGCGCTCGACCGGCAACGACAGGTGGGTGACGTCGTCCTCGATGCCGACGGTGAAGGAACGTCTTGGCTCGTCGGCGGCGAGCTCGGCGAAGACCGCCTCGACGCAGGCCGGGTCGAACTCCTTCGACGACAGGCCGTAGCGCCCGGCGATCACCAACGGGGGTTGCCGGTCGGCGGAGCCCGCCAGGGCGCTGACCACGTCGAGGAAGAGCGGATCGCCGACGGCGCCGGGCTCCTTGGTGCGATCGAGCACGGCGATCCGCTCGGCGCAGCGAGGCAGCACGTCGAGGAAGGTGGCGATATCGAAGGGGCGGTAGAGACGGACGCGGACCAGGCCGACGGCCTCGCCCGCCGCGTTGAGCGTGTCGACGACCTCGTGGGTGGTTTCGGCGCTCGAGCCCATCAGCACGACCACGCGCTCGGGCTCGGGGTGTCCGTGGTACTCGAACAGACCGTACGCTCTACCCGTCGCCTCCGCGAAGCGGTCCATCGTCACCTGCACGATTCCGGCACAGGCGTCGTAGTAGATGTTGGCCGCCTCGCGCGCCTGGAAGAAGGTGTCGGGATTCTGCGCCGTACCGCGAATGACCGGACGGTCCGGCGTCAGGGCGCGTTCGCGATGCTCACGGATTCTGTCGGCGTCGAGCATCTCGGCGAGCAGCTCGTCCGAGACGAGATCGATCTTCTGCAACTCGTGCGAGGTGCGGAAACCATCGAAGAAGTGCAGGAAGGGGATACGGCTCTCGAGCGTGGCGGCGTGGGAGATGGCGGCGAAGTCGTGGGCCTCCTGCACCGAGCCGGCGCACAGCAGGGCGAATCCGGTCTGGCGCGCCGACATCACGTCGCTGTGATCGCAGAAGATCGACAACGCGTGAGTGGCGAGCGTTCTCGCCGCGACATGCAGCACCATCGGGGTGAGCTCGCCGGCGATCTTGTACATGTTCGGCAGCATCAGCAGGAGGCCCTGGGATGCCGTGAAGGTGGTGGTCAGGGCGCCCGCCTGGAGGGCGCCGTGAACCGCTCCCGCGGCTCCCGCCTCGGACTGCATCTCGACCACGTCCGGGACCGCCCCCCAGAGATTGGGCCGCCCTGTCGCGGCCCAGGCGTCGGCGAGCTCTCCCATCGGGGAGGCCGGCGTGATCGGGTAGATGGCGACCACCTCGCTGGCCCGGTAGGCCACGGAGGTCGCCGCTTCGTTGCCGTCGATGGGGGAGCGGTGCGCCCTTCCGCTCATCATCCGTCTCCTCTCGTCAGACCGGTGCGGTGGTGGCCGGCGGCGTCGTGACCCCGACCGAAGCGGCTCGACGGGTCTTGGCGAACGCCTGATCCAGGTCCTCGATCAGGTCCTCGTGATGCTCGATGCCCACCGAGAGGCGGATCATCGCCGGAGAGATACCGATGTGGCGTTGCTCGTCCGGTGGGACATCGGCATGGGTCATCGTCGCCGGGTGCTCGATCAGGGACTCGGTGCCCCCGAGGCTCACAGCCAGACTGATCAGATCGACGCTGTCGAGGAATTTGAAGGCCTCGGCCTCTCCGGCGTCCCGCAGCTCGAACGAGAGAAGGGCTCCGGGACCGCTGCACTGGTTGGCGTAGATCCGTTGCTGGTCCTCGTTCTCGGGCCGACCGGGGTAGTAGACCCGTTCCACATCGGGATGGGCGGCGAGCCAGTCGGCGATGCGCTCGGCGTTCTTCCGCGCGCAGGTCATGCGCAGCTTGGCGGTCTCGAGCGAGCGCATCAGCAGCCATGCCGAGTGGGGGTCGAGCGTGGTGCCGAGGATGGTCCGGAAGCTCTTGATCTTGTCGATCAGCTCGGCACAGCCGAGGGCCGCGCCGGCGACGAGATCCGAATGTCCACCGAGGTACTTGGTCGCGGAGTAGAGGACCAGGTCGGCACCGACCCCGAGCGGATGCTGGTAGAGCGGTCCGAGCAGGGTGTTGTCGACGGCGCACAGGGCTCCGTGACGGTGGGCGACCTCGGACATCCCCTGGATGTCGGTCAGGATCGTGGTGGGATTGGCCGGTGTCTCGAGAAAGATCATGCTGCACGGACGACCCTCTTCGGCCGCTTCGCGGCAGAGCCGTTCGGCCACTTCCGGCGGCGCGCCCGCGGGCATCTCACGGGTGGCGATCCCCATGTCGGGGAAGATGTGCTCGAGAAGGTAGTCGGTCCCACCATAGACAGGGCGGCTGAAGACGATCGTCTGCCCTGGCCGGACCAGCGCCAGCAGCGTCGTCGAGATGGCCGCCATCCCGGAGGAGAAGGTGGCGCTCCCCTCGGCGCTGTCCCAGAGGTTGAGACGCTGCTCCAGGATCTCGATGTCGGGGTTGTTGACCCGACTGTAGATGAGGCCCATGGGGCGCAGCGGGTCGCGTTCGGTGAGGCCGTACGCCCAGGAGAAGAACTCCTTGCCCTGGGCCGCGGACTCGAACACGAAGGTCGAGGTCTGGAAGACGGGAGGCTTGACGGCGCCCTCCGACCAGCAGGGCCGGTAGCCGTAGCTCATCATCAGGGATTCGGGCCTGAAGCGTGTCGGGTCGTGACGGTCGCTCATCGGAA
This sequence comes from Candidatus Multivoradales bacterium, assembly GCA_965223875.1. Classification (GTDB taxonomy): domain Bacteria; phylum Acidobacteriota; class Thermoanaerobaculia; order Multivoradales; family JAHEKO01; genus CBDCXS01. Next base: position 4,777,743 of record OZ245024.1, read on the forward strand.
ACCTCCACCGGCCGGAAATGGGCGACCGGTGCCTGATGATGGTCCGCCGCAGGCCCGGACGCCACACGCTCAGGGGCGGCGGGATCCACCACCCCTACAGGTGGTGACGGGATGCCCCTCGAAACCGCTCGGCGGGGTGTTCTCGGGGGTGCGGCGCTGCGTCAGGATCGCATTGTTCGACGTTCACGAGATCCGAGAGGAGGTTTGCGGATGAGTGCCATGAGGGTCAGGGATCTGATGACCCATAAGGTGTACAGCCTGACGCCCAGAGACGACCTCTACGCGGCGCAGAATCTGATGGACGAGCACAACATCCGGCATCTTCCGGTCGTCGACGACGACATGGACCTGGTCGGCCTGGTCACCACACGCGATCTGCTCCGGGCGGCCAGCCCGAAGGACGACGACCTGCCGATCGAGATGCGGCAGGCGCGCATGCACGAGGAGACGGTCTCCGAGTGGATGACGGAGGAGGTCGCCACGATCGAGCCCGACGACGACCTTGCGGAGGCCGCCGGGATGTTGCTCGAGAACAAGTTCGGTTGCCTGCCGGTGGTCGAGGGTAGCCGGTTGACGGGAATTCTCACCGAGGCGGACTTCGTTCGGTTTTTTGCGGCGGAGTAGGGGGGCGGAGCTGGCGAGCGGAGGTTGGTGTGCCCTTCGACGGGGGACAGGCACCAACGACCACAAGCTGGGGACTGGCTCCAACTGATGCGGTGCTGCATCAGACATCTGGTGCTGTAGCTCATCAGTTGGAGCCAGTCCCCGGATTTGCCCTGTTGGTGCCTGTCCCCCGTCGAAGGGCACAGCTACCTTCGCTCGCCAGCTATGACGAGCCTGGCTAGACGGACGACGGTCGCCGGGCATGGCCCCTGCTCGGGAGGCCCCTGGGACCCCGCCTCAGCACCTCACCTACGGGGTGGTCCTGGTGGTTGGGGATTGTGGTCTCTGAAGCGGCCGGCGCCCCTGCCGGCCGTTGTTCCTGTCACCACCGACGGCCGGCACGGGGGCCGGCCGCTCCAGTCCGAAGCCGGGGACTGGCACCAACTGAAAGGAGCTGGGTCGGCGCTGCGGGCGGAGGCTGGTATTCCCTCCGACGGGGGACAGGCACCGACTGTCACAAGCTGGGGACTGGCTCCAACTGATGCGGTGCTGCATCAGCTGTCTGGCGCTGTAGCTCATCAGTCGGAGCCAGTCCCCGGACTTGCCCTGTTGGTGCCTGTCCCCCGTCGGAGGGAAGCTGCCTTCGCTCGCCAGCTCCGACGAGCCTTGCGACCGTCTAGACGGTGACCTTCATCGGCTTGGCGAGAGCGAAGCCGATGATGAGCATCAGGACGAGGTAGAGGATGAGCCAGTTCCAGTCGATGAACAGGAACGGCACCGACCGGGTCGGGTAGTCGAGGCGGACCTCCGCGACACCACTGTCGTTCGGCAGCGGCTCCTCGGCTGGATAGAGGAGCTGCTTCCAGAAGGTCGTATCGACGCGGGCCGGCGAGCGACGGGTGACACCGTCGGAAACGACCACCGACTTGGTGACGTTCGCCCCGTCCACCGCGATGCCGATCTGGTGCTCGCCGCTATCCGCGAACGACAGGCGCCACGCCAGCTGATTCTCCGTCGGGATCCAGACTGCCGGCGTTTCCTGAACGATTCCGGCCGGCAGGTCGAGGGTGGCCGCGGGTTTGGCCGCGCCGACTTCGAAGGTCTCCTGGCCGGTGGGCGGTGTGAGGTCTACCTCCAGCAACACGGAGTCTCCCGGCTCGAACCCGTCGAAGCCGTAGTGGAACTGGAGCTGGGCGATGATGAGCACGACGGGGATCATGATGATCAGCATCGCCGGCCAGAAGGCGACCCAGATGTACCTCAGGCTGTTGCCGAGAATGCTGGCGGTCGCCTTGAAGATGTTGCGGATGTCGTCGTTGTAGAGGCGAATCTCGAAGATCCCGGCGAACATCCTGTCCTTGACCGTCGCCATCAGATCCTGGTTCGAGGTGTGCTTCAGAACCCACAGCGCGAAGACCGCCGTGAGGATCGAGACCAGCAGGATGGGAATCCACGCCGGCATGCCGGCGAAGGGAGCCAGCAGGAGGTCGAACAGAGAGCGCAGGAGTGCGTTCAGCGTCGCCATGGGATCGTCGTCGGGGTCGCGGTCGAGTGAGGGCGAGGGGAGCGGGAGTGACTAGGAGATGTAGCCGAGTCCCTTGAGACGCTTCTTGATCTCCTCCTCGGAGTCGGCGTCCTCGAGCTGCGCGAGCTCTTTCTCGAGCGCGTGGGTGATGAACTCCTCGGCCGACGAGTAGCCGGCGAGGCTCGCGTAGCGCTTGATCTTCTCGACCAGGTCGGTCTCGAGCTTCACCTTGGTGTATCCGAACATGGATCGTCTCCTGTTGCGGGCCGCACGCTATTCGGCGCCGGCCGGGAACCCCTCGAGACCGAACTCGGCCAGGATCGACGCGGCGAGCTCGACGAGGCTCGCCGCCGGTCGGACGAGGGGGCGATTGGTGAACAGAATGCCCGGAACGGTCTCGTGGTCCATGCCGTGGTCGCCGCTCCAGTCGCCGGTGTTGTTGCTGAACACCGGACTGCCGGTGACCTCGCCGATCGCGGAGTCGCTGTGACCGCGGGTCTCTTTGGCATAGCCGACGAGCATGTCCGGACCGATCTCGAGCTTGTTCCGGCTGGTGAAGAACTCGTCGGCCGGGTAGACCTTGGTCACCGCCGGTCGGCACTCGCCCTCGGCGGGTGTGGCGGTGCCGCCCCCGTCGACGTCGATCTCTCCACGGTCCTCGACGGCCACGTCGGTGCCGGTGACCTGCACGTCGCAGGACGCCGGATCGATGGTCTCGAGGAGCTTGCGGCCGATCTCGTCGAGCAGGGCCTTCTTGTCCGACTCGTTGACGATGCCGTTCTTCTCACGGCCGCGCTGGTTGATGTACAGGCCGTTGAAGCCCAGGCCGTAGGCGCGGGTGCGCGACCAGTCGACGTTCAAGAGCGCGCCCGGGTCCTTGGTCGAGCCCGGATTGCGTGGCACCAGGTAGCCCTGCTCGGCCAGCCAGGCGTTCAGATGGAATGAGCGCTTCCAACTGGCGAAGCCGTGGTCGGACATGACGATCAGCGTCGTGTCGTCGTCGATCCGATCCAGCACGTAGCCGATGATCTCGTCCGCCCTGCGATAGAGGCCCGGGACGACGTCGGCGTAGGGAGCGTCGCGCTCGGCGTCGTACCCCGGATGCGTCGGATCCATCGAGCCCCACATCACGTGGGAGATCTGGTCGAGGTTGCCGAAGTAGTAGAAGAGCAGGCCGCCGTCGAACTGGTCGAGCACGTATTCGAACTGGGCGATGTTCTCCTCGCCGGCGAGGCGGGCCTGCTCCAGGAACTCGTCACGCGTCAGGTAGCCCTCGCCGACGGCGCGGGTATCCTCGGGCATTCCCTGGGTGTAGAAGTTGCCCGTGGCCTCGGCGAGCTCGGCCGCGTAGTCGTCCGGCGTCGAGATCGGCTGCGCCGGGCTCATCGGATCGATCTGGATCGGCGTCGCGTAGAGCTCGACCTCGGGCCTGAGCTGGCGCAGGTAGAAGCGCACGATGCCCGAGATCGATCCCGGCCCGGTCATGTCGAAGACGACTGGCATCCAGGGGCTCCACTCACCGGCCGCGAGCACCGCCTCGGCGTCGTCGAGGGCGATCTTGGCGACGTCCTCGTCGGGGTCGATGTAGACGCGCAGGTCGGCCTCGAGCTCGGGGGCTTCGCAGAGCATGCCGTCCGGCGGCCCGTAGAGCTTGCCGCGGGCGACGTCGTCCCATAGATCCATCGGCACCACCTGGCCGCCGCCTACGGTCTTGCGCTCGGCGAAGACGTCGGTGGTGAAGAAGGTGAAGGTGCCGTAGGTGCCGGTCAGGTCGGGAGTGCCCATGCCGGAGAGCTCCCGGGTGGCGGTCCCGGTGACGGGGAAGTTCGCCGGCATGCGGACGATCGTGGTCTCGATGCCGGCGTCCTCGAGCGGCTCCCAGAACGGCTGCCCGTGGCGCAGCAGGACCTGCTCCTCGCTGGCCAGGGGGACGCAGTACTTGCCGAGCGGCAGTACCTCGGGCAGAAACGACAGCTTCGTCGCCAGGCCGGCCGGCCGCGGCTCGCTGGTCGACAGGTAGGGTGCCATCGACGAGGGATGACGGTGGATGAAGTCGAAGATGCCGTGACCGCCGCTGTCGGTTCCGGTGAGGAAGTCCGACCAGGCGACCGGGCTCAGCGGCGGCACCGAGGTCCCGAGCGGCTGGGCGGAACCCTGACTCGCCAGGCGGGCGAAGTTGGGCATCTCGCCCGCGGCCATCATCGACTCGGTGAGAGCCCAGTCCATGCCGTCGATGCCGATGACGATGACGTCGCGCTCGGTGTCGGCGGCCTCGAGCTGCGGCAGGCCGGCGGTCTGGAGGATCAGGCCGGCCGCCAGGGCGGCGGCGGCGCGGCGCCGGAAGAGCTCACGCGTCATGAGGTGCCCTCCTTGGCGAATCGCTCGCGGTCGAACAGCGGCTTGCCGTCCATGTGCTCGGGCGGCTCGATGCCGAAGAGCTTCAACGCCGTCGGCGCGATGTCCATCAGCGCCGGGTCGTCGTCGTGGACGTCCCGGTTCGAGAACAGCACTCCGGGGACGATCCGCGGGTCGACCCCGTGGTCGCCGCTCCAGGCCTTGATGTTGTCCTCGAAGACGGGGCCGTTGACCATCCCCGTGGCGCAGTCCCAGGAGACGCGGTAGCCGTGGTTGTAGCCGACGAGCAGATCGGGGGCGTTGCGCAGGTAGGGACCCTGGTAGAGCTCCTCGGTGTCGAACATCTCGTTGATGCCGATCTCGTTCTCCTCGTCGTCGCGCAGCTCGTGCAGCTTGGCGATGATCTCGCGCTTGACCGCCTTGGCCTCCTCGCCGGGCTCGACGATGCCCTCGGACTCGCGCCCCTTCATGTTGAGGAACATGCCGGTGAGGCCGAGGCAATAGGCCTTCGTCTTCGACCAGTCGACGTCACGCAGCCACTCGGTCGAGCCGTCGGTGCCTTCCTTGAGGGTCAGGTAGCCGTTGGCAAGGAGCCAGGCATTGAGGTTGACGCCGCGCCGGAAGGAGGTGAAGCCGTGGTCCGAGATGACGAAGAGCAGATCGTCCTTCTCGATCTTGTCGAGGACGCGCCCGACCAGGGCGTCGTTGTGCTTGTAGAGCTCCTCGATGGCATTCTTGTGCTTCGGCTCGCCGCCGCCGTTGGTGGTCGCGGCCGCCGCCGGGTGTCCGTCCTCGAGATAGCGCCAGAACATGTGCTGGATGCGGTCGGTGGTGTCGAAGACGCAGACCAGCGAGCCCTTGCGCAGGCGATCGAGCGAGGTGAAGAACTGCTTCTCACGCTCCTCGTCGATGTCGTAGGTCATCTCGAGGAAGGCGCCGTCGTCGATGACCTTCTCGTTGAGCGCCCAGGTGTCCTCGGCCAGTCCCAGAGTGGCGTAGGAGCCGTTCTTCTTCGCCAGATAGGTGGAGTAGTAGTCCGGGTGGGACACCGGCATCGCCGGGCTCGCCGGATCGATGTTGATCGGGTGCATGTAGAGCGAGAAGTGCTCTCCGCTCTCGATCACCATCATCCGGGTGATGCCGGTGACCTTCTTGCGCGGCGGCGCCTTGAAGGTCAGCGTGATGTAGTCGCTGAGCTCCCCCGTTTTGAGCTCGTGGCGCTCGCCGCCCAGATCGAGCGTCGTCGTGCCGCTGCCGTTGGTCTCGATCGTGAGCGGCACCTGGAAGGGACTGCCGTCCTCGACGTAGATGTTCTCGGGGCCGTCGATGGTCGTCTGCCAGCTCTTGCGACCCGCCTCGAGCTCGAAGCGCAGACCGCCCTCCTTGAACTCACCCTCGGCCTTGCGGGTGGTGTAGAGCAGGAAGGTTCCCTGGGTTCCGAGAAGGTCGGGGACGCACATCGCCGCCAGCTGCGAGCCGTAGAAGCGATCGGGGGGGAAGGTGATCGGCACCCGCAGCACGGTGCTCCAGATGTGGTGCTGGCCGAGGATGGTCCAGAAGGGGACCGATTTGCGCAGCAGCCGCAGCTCGGGCTTGTGCATCGGGAACCGATACTTGCCGAGCTTGAGGAACTTCTCGACCTCACCGATCTTGGTCGACGAGAGCAGCGGCAGGTAGGTCCGCGGGTCGCGGTCGAGGAAGTCGTAGATGTTGTGCTTGGCCGGGTGGGTGCCGGTCGAGAAGGACGACCAGGCCACCGGTGAGATCGACGGGTAGGTCGTCGCCAGCCGCCGGTAGCAGCCCATCTTGGCGAGGCGCTCGAAGTTGGGCAGCTTGCCCTCGGCCATGAACTTGTCGGTCAGACGCGGGTCCTGTCCGTCGAGTCCGAGGACGATGAATCGCTTCACCAGGGGCTTGTCGGTCTTCGGCCGTCGCAGCGAGCGCCACAGCATGCGGAACGGGAGCACCAGTAGCGAGGCCACGGCGAGCAGCACCGTGACGAAGATGACCAGGAAGGACGACGCGATGGCGAAACCGGCGCCCGGTCCGATGTAGGCTTGCGTCGGCGCGGCGACGGTCAGCGCCAGAGCTGCCGTCGCGAGGGCGAAGCGGGTGGCGTTCGGCCGAGTGAATGCAGTGCGTCTCATCGAAGTGAGCGGAACGGTTGAAACGGTGAACCTCTGTTCGGGGGACGTTACGGGAGCCGGTGGTCGGAGAGAGTCCACGGACGAAGTCCTTCTCGACCGGCCGGGTCGCATGATATTAGTCCAGCATGCCATCGTCTGTCACCTGTGTGGCGGTCGGTCTGGGAGGAGCGAGGAATGACGGTCAATCCATTGATGAGGGCCTTTCGGAGGCTGCGCTTCGGAGAGCCTGTCGTGGTGGTTTCGGGCCTGCCCCGCTCGGGCACCTCGATGGCGATGAAGATGCTCGTCGCCGGCGGGATGTCGGCGATCACCGACGGGGAACGGACCGCCGATGAAGACAACCCGAAGGGTTACTACGAGGACGAGCGGGTCAAGGACCTGGCCAAGATGGAGGACAAGGCCTGGATGTCGGAGGCGCGGGGCAAGGCGATCAAGGTGATCTCCTTTCTGTTGCGCGAGCTGCCGGCGGACAACAACTACAAGGTCGTCTTCATGCGTCGTGACATCGAGGAGATTCTCGCCTCGCAGCAGAAGATGCTCGACCGCCTGGGCGAGACGGATGGCTCGGAGGACGATCGCATGGCCCAGCTGTTCGAGGCCGACCTCTTCCGGGCGCGCTACCTGATGAAGCGCGGAACCCAGTTCGAGTTCCTCGAGATCCACTATCGGCAGGTTCTCGACGACCCGGCCACCTCGGCGCAGCGCATCCGCGACTTCGTCGGCCTCGACCTCGACGTCGACGAGATGATCGGCGTGGTCGATCCCGAGCTCTATCGGAACCGCAAGGATCGATCGGGCGACGCCGGCTGACCCGACCCCGCCTCACATGCTCCGACGCCGCCTCATCGCCTTCCTCTTCTGCGCCGGCTTCCTGACGCTCGGCTTCGCCCTCGGCCTGCAGTGGCGCGAGGGCTCCGGGCCGGCGGCCAACGCGCAGACCACCGAGAGGCGGTCGGACGAGAGGACGCGCCGGCTCGACGCGGACGAGCGGGCGACCATCGAGCTGTTCGAGTCGAGCTCTCCATCGGTCGCCTACATCACCTCCATCGCCTTCCGGCGTAGTGTTTTCAGCCTCAACGTGCAGCGCATTCCCCAGGGGACCGGCTCCGGCTTCGTCTGGGACGACCGGGGACACGTGGTGACCAATTTCCACGTCGTGCGGGGCTCCAACGCCGCCCGCGTGACCCTGTCCGACCAGTCCACCTGGGACGCCAAGATCGTCGGCGCCGCGCCCGAGAAGGACCTCGCCGTCCTGCGTATCGAAGCCCCGCCGTCGGAGCTTCACCCGATTCCTCTGGGCCGCTCGGACAATCTGCTCGTCGGGCAGAAGGTCTACGCGATCGGCAACCCCTTCGGTCTCGACCAGACCCTGACCAAGGGCATCATCAGCGCGCTCGGCCGCGAGATCGAGTCACCGGCCCGGCTGGTCATCCGCGACGTCATCCAGACCGACGCGGCGATCAATCCGGGCAACTCCGGGGGACCACTGCTCGACAGCTCGGGTCGGTTGATCGGCGTCAACACGGCGATCTACAGCCCATCGGGGGGCTCGGACGGGATCGGCTTCGCGATCCCGGTCGACACCGTCGGCTGGGTCGTCCCCGAGCTCATCACCAAGGGCCGCATCGAACGACCCAGGCTCGGCGTGGAGCTGGTCTCGGCCGGCCGCTATCTCGATGTCGAGGGCGCGCTCATCACCCAGGTGGTTCCGGGCGGGGGAGCGGCCGCCGCCGGCCTACGCGGCACCAGCCGGGACCGGCGGGGGCGGGTCCTGATCGGCGACATCATCATCGCTCTCGACGAGACTCCGGTGCGCACCGAGGACGACGTCTTTCTCGCCTTGGAGCGCCGCCGTGCGGGTGAGATGGTCCGGATCACCTATCTGCGCGACGGCAGTGAGCGAAGCGCCGAGATCCGCCTGGCCCAGCCGGGCCGCTGAGAGATCCAGAGCACTAGGCGAGCGTCGCCGACGGACCTTCCGGTGACCGGCTCATCGCCGGCTGGTCTTTCGCCTTGCCGAGCATCGTCTCGAAGCGGGCCTTTTCCACCGCCCGCCGCAACGCCTCGTCGGCGGTGACCTTGCCGGCGCGGACGAGCTCGATGAGGGAGTCGTCCATGGTCCGCATGCCGTCCTTGCGTCCGGACTGGATGAGCGAGTAGACCATCGGTGTGTTGCCCTCGCGGATGAGGTTCGCCAGGCCCTGGCTGCGCAGCAGGATCTCGATCGCGGCGCAGCGGCCGGCGCCGTCCGAGGTGCGCAGCAGATGCTGCGAGACCACCGCCGCCAGGGAGTCGGCGAGACTGTTGCGGATCTGATCCTGTTGGCGGGCAGGAAAGACGTCGATCAGTCGGTCGACGGTCTTGGCGGCACTGTTCGTATGTAGTGTGCCGAGGACCAGCGAGCCCATCTCGGCGGCGGTGAGCGCCAGATCGATGGTCTCGAGGTCGCGCATCTCGGCCACCATGACGACATCGGCGTCCTGGCGAACGGCCGAGCGCAGCGCGGCACCGAAGCTCTCGGTGTCGGCTCCGACTTCGCGCTGGGAGATCACACAGCGCTTCTCCGGATGGACGAACTCCACCGGATCCTCGATGGTGACGATGTGCTTCGACCAGGTCTCGTTGATGCGATCGACGATCGCCGCGAGTGTCGTCGATTTGCCCGATCCCGTCGGTCCCGTGACCAGCACCAGTCCATGGTGGATGTCGGCGAGCCGATCGATGACCGGCGGAAGGCCCAGCTCGGTGAGCGGTTGGATCCGGTCGGGGATGAGCCTGAAGACGGCCGCGGCGCCGCGCTCCTGGATCAGGTAGTTGGAGCGGAAACGCGCCACACCCTCGAGGGCGTAGGCGAAATCGAGGTCGCCGTCGGCCTCGTAGCGCGCCCACTGCTCGTCGTCGACGAGCTCCTTCATCAGGGACCGAAGGTGCTCGTCGTCGGTCGCCGGGACCCCGTCGATGGCCGTCAACACGCCATGCACGCGAGTTCGCGGCGGCTCTCCGGCGGTCAGGTGGAGGTCCGAGGCGCCCTGCTCCTTGGCGAAGCGGAAGAGGTTGTCGAGTCTAGCCTGCATGGCTCATCACTCTCCTGCCGAGACGCCGGCTGGTGATCCGTGCGGGCTAGGCATGGATGCGCGCCTCCTCCTGCGTGATCGTTCCCCGCTTGACCAGCTCGGCGAGAGAGTCCTCGAGCAGCCGCATGCCCTTGCCGCGGCCGGTCTGCAGCATCGATCGGATCTGGAAGACCTTGCTCTCACGGATCAGGTTGGCGATCGCCCGGGTGACGACCATGATCTCGAGCGCCGGCACCCGGCCGGTGCCGTCGGCTCTACGGACCAGGCGTTGGGAGATGACCGCGCGAAGGGACTCGGCGAGCATGACACGCACCTGGGCCTGCTCGTCGGGAGGGAAGAGTCCGATCAACCGGCTGATCGTGCGGATGGCGCCTCCGGTGTGTAGCGTGCCGAGCACCAGGTGTCCGGTCTCCGCGGCGGTGAGTGCCAACGAGACCGTCTCGAGGTCCCGCAACTCCCCCAGGACAATGACGTCGGGGTCCTCGCGCAGGGCGGCACGCAGCACGCTGGGGAAGCTGCTGCTGTGAACGCCGACCTGTCGTTGATTCACCACGCAGCGCTTCGACTGATGGATGTACTCGATGGGATCCTCGGCGGTGATGATGTGGTCGCGTCGCTCCTGGTTGACGAGGTCGACCAGTGCCGCGAGCGTCGAGGTCTTGCCGCAGCCCGAAGGCCCGGTGACCAGGACCAGGCCCTGGTGGTAGGTGGTGAAGCGGGCGAGCTCGTTGGAGAGGGAGAGCTCGGTGAGATCCCGAACCCGGCGCGGGATGACGCGCATGACGATGTCGTAGCCCTTCTGCTGGCGGAATGCGTTGATCCGGAAACGCCCGAGCTCGGGATCGTCGAGAGCCGTGTCGACCTGGCCACTGGCGTCGAGATCGGCTCGCTGCGCGTCGTCGAGAGCTTCGGCGACCAGCTTCTCGACGAAGGCCGCCGGCAGCTCGTCACGGGTCAGCGGCTCGAGGTGCCCGTGGAGGCGCAGTCGCGCCTGAGAGCCACTGTGCAGATGGATGTCGCTCGCTCCGGCGGACGCACCGGCCCGGAGCATGTCCCTGAGCGTCGGCAGCTCGGCGACGGAACGGGGGGCGGCTCCCGCCTCGGGTGGCGATGGCGCGGCGCCTTCGACCGGCTCGACCGGAGCCGTGCCGTCGGCCCCGCCGGTCGAGGCCGATCGCCGCCGCCGTTGCTCGGCGAGCACCTGGCGCACCTGGTCCTCGCTCAGGAGACCGACCCCGAGCATCAGCTGCCCCAGCGTACGCTCCTCGTTGGGATCGTTCTTGAGACGGGCGGCGTCGAGGAGCTGGGTCTTGGTGATGAACCCCAGCTCGACCGCCACGTGGCCGAAGAGGACCGTGTTGTCAGACATCTCGAAGCAGGTTAGCCAGCCCTGCGATCGGCCGTCAATCGACTCCGTCGCCGGCGGGTGGGAGAGGCCGTTCCCGCGCCTCTCGGGACTCGCCGGGCAGGGCGATGCCGAGATCCTCGAGTCGCGCTCTCATCCGCGTCACGTGCGTGGCTCGCCAGTAGACCCGGTCGCACGCGGTACAGAGCCGGAAGCGCCGCTGGGTGCGGGCGACATAGGGCGGCACGCGAGGACTGGCCGCTTCGGCCGTGAGCGCTACGAGCGGCGTGTTGCAGTCGAGGCATCTGCCGAACGGTCGGACGGCGCGGCGGCCGAGGTCGAGCTCGTCGAGAACCTGGAGCAGCTGACGCTCGACGTCGTCGGAGGCGATCAGCAGGTAGTCGGTCGCCAACCGCCGCTCCACCAGCCGCCGATCGCGGGTCAGGATGACCCTTCGCTCGGCGGCGGCGCGCTCGACCAGCTCACCGTCCTCGATATGGGCCTCGTAGAGAACGTCGTGTCCGACGGCGCGTAGCCACCGGGCCAGCGTCCCCAGCATGGCGTCGGCGAAGAAGCGGGGAAGCCGATCTACTGCTTCAGGCGGTCGACGGCCTTCTTCGCCCACTCGTTCTGGGGATCGATCTCGAGCGCCTTCTGGAAGGCGGCCAGGGCGCCCGCGTTGTCCTGTGCCATCGACTTGAGCTCACCCATCGAGTACCAGGTCATGAACGAGTCGGGGAAGTGCTCGAGGTTGAGCTCGAGCACCGCTTCGGCGGCCTCGGGATCCTTGCGCTCGCGGGCGAAGATGGTGGCCACGCCGATCAGCGATGCTTCCCCGAAGTCGTAGACGCCCCTGCCGTAGAGCTCGTCGCGGAGCTCGCCGTACCTTGCGGTCAGCTGATCCGTCCCGCCTTTGTCGAAGGCCTCGAGGAGCTGGCGGCTGAGCGTGGAGGGACTCGATTGCCCATGGTGACAGGTGGCACAGGTCACCTGGGTGTTCCCGTGCCCCTTCACCTCGCTCAGGTACGTCTCGTTGATCGCACGCGTCATCGCCATCATGATGCGCGTGATCCGCTTGTGACCCTTCTCGTCGGAGGCGAAGTCGAAGTCGGAGAAGGCGGAGGTCTGATCCTCGCCGACGTGGCAGAAGTTGCAGCGCACACCGAGCTGCTCCGAGAACCCACGCATCGTGTTGATCAGGTCGGCACGCGAGATGTCTTCAGGCAGCAGCTCCAGATTGGTGAACTCCTGCGGGATCTGGGCGCCGGCGGACATCGATACCAGCGCGCCGAAAACGACGAATGCGGCGATGGTCTTGAATCGCTTCATGGAACGCATGATCGGCCTCCGAAGGTGTTGATGTCCGGATACTCCATAGTAGTACGAGCGCGCGATGGTGAATCGAGCGCGAACGGTAGCCCCGGCGGCCGGTCTCCGCTTCATTTCCTGGCTTCGAAAGAGACCACCCGCCACTCGGTGCCCCGCTGACTCCCCATGATGTGGCGAAGGAATTCGGTGGGGTAACCCAGCTCACGGTCGAAGCGGGCACGGAGCACGAGCTGACTCGGGTCGCTGACGCCGAGGCCGGGCGGCGGATCCTCCGCGTTGCGCAGCTCTGCCTCCAGGGAGTCGAGAAGGCCGTCGACCGACCAGTACTCCCAGGCGGTGCGCGACGCCGGCTCTCCGTCGATGCTCATCGCGACGACGTGACCGTCCCTGACCTCGATGCGGCGCCGGTCGGTGAGCGCGCCCGCCATCTGCAGCTCGAAGGAGTAGCTGGCCGGGCCGCGTTCCGACCAGAGTCGGCGGGCCTCGGCCACCGACTCGCGGGTCATCTCGGGCGCCGCTCCGGATCTCAGCACGAGTGTCCCCGCGAGCAGGCCGGCGAGAAGGGCGCCGAGGATGCCGAGAACCGGGGGACGTTTCATCCGGTCGACCGGGCGCGGGTACGGCCGGGTCAGGCCTCTTCGTCTTCGATTCGCTTGCGGAAGCGCTTCGCCAGTCGCCGGGAGGAGTTCCCGCTGAGGCTTCCCGCGGGAACGGCGTCGTGCCAGAGCTCGGTTCCATCGGCATCGGTGATCCGCAGATGGATGTCCTCGAGGACCCGGACCGTGCCCATCGGCCGCGGCCCCCGATCGCCGGTCGGGCCGGCCGACCCGGGCGGCTCCTCGGTCTCGGCTGCCGCCGTGTCGGCGACCGTCTCGGTGTGCTCGATGTCGGCGGAGAGCGTGGCGACGATGTCAGCTTCCTTCTCCGAGACCACGACCTCGAGGCGCTCCCACTTGGCCATCTCGGAGCGGAAACGGGAGACGATCTTGGGGTCGATCATCGTCTGCCGGACGAAGATCTTGCGCGCCTCGAGGAGCTCGGGCGCCAGCGGTGCGGTGTCTTCGGCCGTGGAGACGCCGCCGCCGAGACAGGCGAGCGTCAGCGCGCCAGCGGCGAGGTGTCGAGGTGTCAATCGCATTCGGGGTGGGCGCGACCGGCTAGCGGCCGGGGCTCTCTGTCTCGTTCGTCCCGTCGCCTTCGAGCCGTGTCCGCAAGCGTTCGACGAGCCGCTTGGCGGCGCCGTCGTCCGCGCCGACCGGCTCCTGGTCGAGCCAGAGCTCGTCGCCACCGGGAACGAAGACCTTGAGGTAGAGGGTCTCGAAGACCTGCGCCGTGCCGCTGGCGCGGTCGCAGAGGGGATCTTCGGGGTCGCAGTCCTCGTCGACCGGCTTGCTGGTGAAATCGGAACGGGCCGAAAGCGCCATCAGGACGTCCGCCTCATCGGGGAACATGACGATCTCGAATCGCTCCCAGGCCTCGAGCTCGGAGCGGAAACGGGCCTTGAGATCGGAATCCATCACGGCCATGTCCATGACGCAGATGGTCTTCGCCTCGAGCAGCTCGGCCGGCGGTGGATCCGGGGCGGCATCGTCGGTCGCGAGACCCGGGGCCGGCCCGACGAGGGCGACGAGCGCCATCGCGACGGCCGCGGTGCATGTGCGTCTGTCGATCTGCATGGGGCTCCGGCGATAGTACAACAGTGTGCCGCGCGTCGAAGGCGCTACCCGTCGAACGATCCGAGGGTCGCGAGGACCTGGTCGATGTCGTCGCGCGTGTGGGCGGCCGAGACCTGGAAGCGGATCTCCTCGTCGCCGCGCGGCACGACCGGAAAGGCGAGCCCGGTGGCGAGAATGCCGTTCCGCTTCAGGTGAGCGACCAGGGCCGCGGTGCGGGTCGTGTCGCGAACCATCAGGGGAACGACGGGATGCTCGCCGGGAATGGTCTCGAAGCCGAGCTCGACCAGCCCGGCTTCGAACCGGCGCGTCATCTCCGCGAGGTGGGCCAGCCTGTCCCGTCCGGCCTCGCCGTCGAGAATCTCGAGGGCGCGCAGCGCGGTGGCGGCCTCGGCCGTGGTGATGGGGTTCGAGTAGATGTAGAGTGGCGCCTTCTCCCGCAGGTAGTCCAGGGCCGTCGCATCGCCCACGACATAGCCACCGTTGACGCCCAGCGCCTTGCCCAGGGTCGCGATCAGGAGATCGGCGCGCCCTCCCGCAACTTCCTCGGTGCCGCGTCCGCTGGCGCCGAACGCGCCGACGCCGTGGGAGTCGTCGACGACCAGGACCGCGTTCTCGGGAAAGGCGGCGTCGTGCGACCGCACGATGGCGGTGATCTCCTCGAGCGGAGCGTGGTCGCCGCGCATGGAGAAGACGCCATCGGTGACCACGATGGCCCGCTTGCAACTGCCGGCAGCCTCCCCGAGAACCTCGTCGAGATGGTCGAGGTCGAGATGGCGGTAGATGGCCTTCGACTTCGGCCTCGCCAGTCGCATCGCGTTGATGATGCAGTTGTGGTTGAGCTCGTCCGAGATCACCACCGTCTCCGCGTCGACCATCGGCACCAGCACACCCAGCGTGGTGGCGTAGGCCGAGCTGAATATCATGCCGGCTTCGCGGCCGTGAAATGCCGCCAGGCCGCGTTCGAGCTCGACGTGAGGGGTGTGGGTGCCGCTGATGAAGCGGACCGCTCCCGGCCCGACGCCGTAGCGGGCGGCGGCGGCCTCCTCGGCGGCGATCAGCTCCGGATCGAGCGCCAGACCGAGGTAACTGTTCGAGTTCATCTTGATGAAGAGTTGATCGCCGTGCCCCTCGATCCTGTATCGGGGGCCTCGGCCGTCCTCGGGAGGCACAACCTCACAGGTGACGTCCTCGTCGCCCTTGAGCGTTCCGGCGTCGCGCATCTCGTCGATCTCCGTCGACAGCGTTGCGAGTAGTCGATCGATGGGCATCGTTCCTCCTGTAGGCCTTCGAGCTCCCGCCGGCCTCAGCCGTGGGCGGCGAGCCGGGCCTCGAGCTGTTGCAGCATGTCGCGGGTCATCGCCTCGAGATCGAAGCGCGGGCTCCAGTTCCATTCCTCGCGGGCGCAGCTGTCGTCGAGCGAGTCGGGCCATGAGTCGGCGATCGCCTGACGGACCGGGTCGATCTCGTACTCCATGCGGAAGCCGGGAAGGTGGTGTCGGATCTCGGCTGCCAGCATCTCGGGCGTCAAGCTCATGCCGGTCACGTTGTAGGCGTTGCGGTGGAGCAGCAGGCCGGGGTCCGCCTCCATGAGATCGACCGCGGCGCCGAGCGCGTCCGGCATGTACATCATGTCGAGCGAAGTGTCGGGCCCGAGGAAGCAGGTGTAGCGACCGTCACGCAGGGCGCCATAGAAGATATCGACCGCGTAGTCGGTGGTGCCACCACCGGGCGGGGCGACGTAGGAGATCAGCCCCGGATAGCGGACTCCGCGCGCGTCGACGTCGTAGCGGGAGTGGTAGTAGTCGCAGAGCAGCTCGCCCGAGACCTTGGTGATGCCATAGATCGTGGTCGGGCGCTGGATGGTGAGCTGGGGCGTGGCGATCGCCGGCGTGGAGGGACCGAAGGCGCCGATCGAGCTGGGGAAGAAGACCGCCGCGCCGGTCTCCCGTGCCACCGCGAGGGTGTTCACCAAGCCCTGCATGTTGATCTCCCAGGCGAGTTGCGGCTTGCTCTCGGCGACGGCGGACAGGACCGAGGCGAGGTGGAAGATGGTGTCCGCCCGGTGGGCGTCGACCAGCTCGCGCATGCGTCCGGCGTCCCGCACGTCGAGGATCTCGAACAGGCCGGTCGAGTGGGTCTCGTCGTCGTGCTCTCGGATGTTCGTCGACAGGACGTTGTCGCTGCCGTAGCGATTCCTGAGCTCCACGACGAGCTCGGTGCCGATCTGGCCAAGTGATCCGGTGACCAGGATGCGCCGCATCTTTGTCCTCTCCCTTGTCCCTCGCGGGCTCGGTTGTTCGCCGCTCCCGGCCGATCGCTCCTGTCTTTCGACGAGCGCCGATCATACTGGATGCCGGGGGCCTTCGCGGGAGGGGCCGGAGAGGCCGTTGCGGGACGCTCTTCAGTCGATCGAGACCGAGTCTGGATAGGAGCTGGCGAAGGGCGCGTTCACCTTGCTGACCTCCGTCAGGGTGGCCTGCGATTCGGCGTCGAGCCCGAGGTTCTTCTGCACCCAGGCGAGGTTCATCCGATTGTAGAGCTTGAGGATGCCCTGCCCCTCACCCCAGTAGAGGAGCATGTCGTCGGCGGCCGCGAACGCCTTCGCGGCCTCCTCGAAACGCTTCTCGGTCAGCATTCTGGTTCCCTCCATGTGGAGCAGGAGGGCGCGGATGAGGTCGAGCCGGACGTGCTGGGCCTCCTCGGCCGCCTCGAGACGACGCCTCAGCCCCCGCTCCGCCCGCTCGGCGGTCTCCAGACGCCCGGTTTGGCAGGCGGTGCGATGCAGCAGGAAATGATAGTCGCCGAGCTGCTTTCGACAGGCCTCGCGCTCGTCGCTCCAGACGCGCTCCGCGTCGCCGCTCATGAAGTCGTGCCAGATGAGCATGCTGCAGCGCAGCGCCTCGACCATCCGCTTGCCGCAAGGCTCGGCGGCGCGCTCGAGGATCTCTTCGCCCTGGTCGGGACGTCCCTCCATGAGGGTGAGATCGATCAGGTGCTGGTAGCCGTCGCAGAAGTCGGGGCGGATCTCGAGAGCCTTCTCGAAGGATTCCCTGGCCTCGTCGTAGCGACCCAACAGGACCATCAGCTCTCCCATCGAGTCATGGGGGTTGGCCTGGTCGGGGGCGATGTAGCGATAGGTGATGAACTGTTGCTCGGCCTCGGCGAAGCGGCCCTGGGCGAGGGCGATGTAGCCGAGGCGGTTCTGGGCGATCACCCAGTTCGGTGCCATCTCGAGGAGCTCTCGATAGAGGCGCTCGCTCTCGTCCCAATCCTGCTCGAGCCAGAGGAGATTGGCCAGGGTGGCGAGACCGAACGGGTCCTCCGGATTCTCGGCGACGTAGTCGAGACCGATCTGCCGGGCGCCCTCGATGTCGCGGTTCCATTCGGCGAGGTGGAACTCGAGCAGGAACCGTTCGCGCGGATTGAGCGTCTGCGGATCGACCTGGCGAAGCTCCTCGCGCATCGCTTCTCGCCCCTCCCAGTCGAGCTCGAAGGTCAGGTAGAGCTTCGCGGCGGCGAAGTCGGGGTCGAGCTCCATGGCTCTCTCGAAGAGCTCCCGGGCGTCGCCGCGATAGAACTTCATGCGCGCGGCGAGGCCGTCCTCGAAGGCCTCGAGCGCCTCCGAGGAGGTGGTGGTCCACTCGGCGCCGCCCGACATCGTCGCCATCATCATCATGGCGCCGCCGGCGAGTCCCATCAGAATCAGGACAGCGAAGATCTTCTTCATGTGGCGTTCTCCATGTCGCGACGGATCGCGACCAGGGTGACGTCGTCGTAGGGCTCGGTTCCCAGGGTGAATTCCTCGAGCGCCGCCGTGACCGCGTCGATGATCCGGGCGGGGTCGGGGGGTGCACTCGAAACGACCTCGATCAGTCGCTCGCTGCCGAACAGCTCACCGTCCGGCGACTGCGCTTCCGCCACACCGTCGGAGTACCCGACGACACAGTCCCCCGGCGCCAGAGAGACGTGGGAGAGGTTGTAGCCGTAGGGAACGAGAGCTCCGAGGGGCAGACGGTTGGTCGGCAGCGCCAGCTCGCTGACCGCTCCGTCAGGAGAGCGCAGCAGCGGCTGGGGTTGTCCGGCGAGGAGGTACTGCAGGCCGTCGCCTTCCGGCGAGGCGGCCAGGTAGGCCATGGCGACGAAGCTCTTGCGACCGCGACTCAGGCTGTACAGGCGTCGGTTGGCGAGGTCGAAGAGCTCCTCCGGGTCGGGGTGGGTCAGGGCGAGGGAGTGCAGGACCTCGTGCGCCGCCATCATGAGGAGGGCTCCGGAGACCGACTTTCCGGCCACGTCGCCGTAGATCACCGCCTGACCGCCGTTGGCTCCGACCGGAAGCCCGGTGAAGAAGTCTCCGCCGACGTGTCGCGCCGGGCGGCAGAGCGCCGCGACGCTCCAGCCGGGGCCGAGGGTCAACGACGGGGGCAGCAGTCGCTCCTGCACCGAGGCGGCGATCTCCAGCTCGCGCTCGAGCTCGGCCTGATGGGCCCGCTCCTCCAGCAGCACCGAGGTTTCGAGGGCGATGGCGGCCTGGTGAAGGAGGCTGTCGAGCAGGTCGAGCTCGGCCTTGTCGAGCCGGATCTGTCCTATCTTGCCCGAGAGCATGACGGTGCCGATCAGGCGTCGTGGCGTCGCCAGATCGCCGACCACCCGGACTCCGGCCGACTCGAGGGTGCTCAGCAGTCCGGCCACCTCCTCCGACTCGCGCGCCAGCGGCGACAGGAAGACGAGTCGAGTCAGGCCGCGGTGGGCTGCCAGCTCGCGGTGGACGACCGGCAACGAAGGAAGCTCCTTCGGCAGCGATGCCGGTCCGGCGACCTGCTCGAGCTGCCCGTTGCGCTCGAGAAAGAGCGCCGCGAAATGGAGGCCGAGCAGTTGCGGCAGGGTCTCGACGAGCTCGGTGACGACTTCCTGCAGATCGACCCGGTCGCTGAACGCCTCGCTCATGCGCTGGATCGCCTCCTGCAGCTGGGTGCGCTCCGAGTAGTAGAAACGATCGACGACCACCTGGATGCGCTTGCGCAGGGGCTCGAAGAGCAGCACGATCGCGAGGGCGAAGATGAGTGGGAAGAAGGGCGACTCGGCGATCGGGATTCCGCGCGTGAAGGCGTTGAACAGGGCGATGACCAGGGCGTAGATCGCCGTCACCACCGCGGTCGTCATGGTGTAGAGGATGCTCTTGCGAAGCTCGATCTTGAGCAGCTGGAAGCGCACGATGGCGTAGGCGAACGTGGCGATCACCAGAGTGAGCGGCGCCAGCCCGAAGATGAGGAATTCGGTCTCGTGAAGCGTCTCGGGGAAGAAGACGATCGTCACCAGGAAGGGGAGCAGACCGAAGAGCGCGCCGAAGAAGACCAGTGCCGCCGCGCGTCGCTCGCGGAAGCGGGTGAAGCGGCGGGCGTTGAGAGCCAGCGCGGTCAGACCCAGAAGCATGTAGAGCGCCATCAGCCACCAGTTGGCCGCTGGCGCTCCGCTGATCAGCGGCAGCGGCGTCTTTGCCTGGCTCCACAGCAGCATCGCCGTGCCCAGGACCAGCGGTGGGATCAGGTAGATCGAGTAGAGCAGGACCAGCCAGAGCCTCCGCCGGTGCCCGTAGTGGAGTCCACCTCGCTCCGGGCGCAATCGCACCGGCTTGGGGAAGATGAGGAAGAAGTGGAGGAAGCTGGCCGGCATGAACAGGAGTGCGAGAGTGCCGGTGGTGAGCACGAAGGAGTCGACCCACGAGTACGAGGCCGGCCTCAGCCTGCAGACCAGGAACAGGAGCAGCAGGACGCTCAGAGTGAAGAAGACCTGGGCCGAGCGCAGATGGGGCTGGCGTTGAAGGACGAAGAGACCGACGAAGAAGAAGATGGCGCCGAGCAGGCACGAGAAGAAGTACGACAGGCTGCCGATACGGCGTGGCTCGAGCTCCACCTGGACCTCGCGCGAGGCTTCCTCGCCAGCGACGGTGACGTAGCCGATCAGGTAGGGGATCGAGTCGCCGATCTGGTGTCGGTTGAGGATCTCGGCGGCATGCGCCGCCGAGCGCAGCGTGCTGCGGTCGATGCCGCGCACGACCTCACCGGGCAGGATTCCGGCGCGATCGGCGCCGGAGTCCTCGAGCACGCTGGCAACCACGAGCCGATCCCGCGCGTCGGCCTCCAGAACGATCCCGTCGTAGGGCTTCGGCAACAGCATGTCGACCACCGACAGGGCCGCCAGCAGGAAGGCGACAACGCCGAAGATGGTCAGCAGCGATGTCGAGCGCAGGCGCATGCAGGAGCCCCGGTCCCCGGGCGGCGGGTGTTCTCGGCGAGGTGCCGGCGCGTCCGTACGAGGGGTGTCGCGCCTATCCTAGTAGCCTGTAACACTCGAACGAATACCGTCTGAGCAGCTCTCGAAGCCGATCTTGGCGTTGCGCTTCCTCGGCAGGGTCCCGCCATGCCTTCGTCAGCGCGCCTTGATCTCGGCTCCGATGACTCGCTCATACGGTATCCGTTCGAGTGTTACAGGCTACTAGGACATACGATTCGGTACCAAGCGGGTTTTCGCCGCGGCGGGGAGTCGCCGCCCCGAAGCGATCGGTCCCTCAAAAAGGTCCGCGACTTTGGCACAATAGGAGTTCATGCGCGGAGAGGGAAGTCTTCCCCTGGTGATCCTGGCCGGTAGCGATCGCAAGCCGGCGCAGCTACCCGAGAGAGGTGCCGACAAGCACCCTCTGCGGGGACCCAAGGGACTGCAGATCGTCATCGGCGGTGAGCCGCTGATCGATCGCCTGATCCGCCTGCTGAACGAGCTCGGCTACTTCGATCCGATCTTCATCGTCGGGCCGCGGTCGAGCTACGGCGAGGCTCGCGAGGGGGCCGAAGTCATCGACTCCGACGGGAGCTTCGGCGAGAACGTGCGCGCCGCCGTCGAGGTGGTCGAGGCGCGGTGTCCCGGACGGCCCGCGGCGGTCACGGTGTGCGACATCCTGCCCAAGCCCGGCGAGATGCGCGAGTTGATGGACGACTACTACGCGCACGAGCCTCTCGATTTCTGGTTCCCGATGATCCTGGCTCCGGAGCGCAAACGGCTGGGCGCGTCGGATTGGAAGCCCCAGTATCGGATGGCCCCCGACGAGCACAGCGAGCCGGAGGCGATTCTTCCCGGGCACCTCACGGTCGTCGACCCCGCCTCCCTTCGTCAGGGCTTCATCTACCGCTCCTTCGATCTGGCCTACAAGTCGCGCAACCGGTCGCTCACCTACAGGTTCTTCTACATCGTCGCGCATTTGCTGCTCTACCTGCTGGGTAAGGACCTGCGCCAGCTCCTCCGTCTGCGGCCGCCCGTCATCACAGCGACGATCGTCTATCAGGCGGCCGTCATTGTCGCCAAGATGAGGAGGAATACCATGACCAGTGAGGAGCTGGCCAGACGGTGGCGACTGATCTTCGTGCGCACGGCACATCGCAAGAAGTACCCGGACCGCCGGGGTCGCCTGCCGCTGATGAGCGGTCTGAGCTTCGCCAAGGACATGGACACCCAGGAAGAGGCCGAGGAGGTGGCGCGCGAGTACGCCGGCTCGGACAGCACGCCGTGAGAGTCCGGATCGTCTCGTACAACATCCACCGGGCCATCGGTACCGATCGGCGTTTCCGCCCCGATCGTGTCGCCGGGATTCTGTCGAGTCATCGGGCCGACATTCTGCTGCTCCAGGAAGTCGACTTCGGTGTGCCCCGTTCGCGCCGTATGGACATGTCGATGCGGCTGGCCGACGAGCTCGGCTACCGGTACCGAGCAGCCGGCTACAACGTGCGCCTGCGCGAGGGGATGTACGGCAACGCCACCTTGACCAACTGGCCGATCGTCCGTGACAGGAACATCGACCTGTCCGTCGGTCGCAAGAAGAAGCGTGGCTGTCAGTACACGCGGCTCGAGATTCCAAACGGCGTCTCCGGGCCGGCGACCCTGGATGTCTTCAACCTTCACCTGGGGCTGTCCGCCCGCGAGCGGCGCCAGCAACTCGGGCTGTTGATGAGCTCACGCGAGTTCTTCACCCTCGAGCCCGGCGGGGCCTGTGTCGTGGGTGGAGACTTCAACGACTGGCGCTCCCAGCTCGAGCCCCCGCTGACGCGGGCCCTCGGCTTCGAATGCGCGACCAGTCACAACGGTGGCAAGAGGCCCCCCAAACGGTTGAAGACCTATCCCGCGTTCTCTCCCCGTGGTCCGCTCGATCGCGTCTACTTCCGGGGCGGCCTCGAGCTGGTCAACGTCTACCGCTGCCGTCACCAGGCCTCGAAGCTGGCCAGCGACCATCTGCCGATCATCGTCGACCTGGAGCTGCCGGATCAGTCGCGCGGCGCCGGGTCGGAGAAGAACGGGCTCGACCACGCGACGCCGCCGTCGTCCTGAAAGACCCGCAGGTAGAGATACTCACCCTCGGTGAGGCGCGGGATCGTGCGCTCGAGGCGTTTCAGGGTCCGACCCTCCTCGATCTCGATCGCGTCGACGACGCGACCGCTGCGCACGAGGTCGATGCGCACCAGGGGGCGGGTTCCGAGCGCCATGACCACCAGCTCGTGCGCCTCGCTGCCGTCGTCGGTGGCGAGCGACGAACCGATGGCATGTCCGTCGAGTGTCGCGTGCAGGAGCATCCGCGGACCGTTGGTCGCATAGGCCCGTCGGGCGGTGAGCGCCGCTCGCACTCCCTCGCGGCTGTGGGCCTCGGTGACCAGCGCCGCGAGCCCGGCGCTGGGCGACGCCAGGCCGGCGAGCCCGGGGTGGCCGTCGTGGCTGTCGCCACTTCCGATGAAGCCGAGTCGATAGCCTCGGTCGAGGGCGTCGCGTACCGTGTTCCCCGGCACCGGTCCGCGTAGCAGGCCGGGTGAGTCCATCGCCTCGCTGCTGCCGTGGACCGAGACGATCTCGGTGACCGGCTCGAGCGTCGGGTGGGGAGCGATGTCCCAGTTGGTCGGCACCGGCTCGCCGGCCGAGTGGTGGGCGAAGGTCAGCGCCGGCTTGCCCTCGAGGGCGGCCCATAGCTGGCTCGGGTGCTCGAAGTCGGGATCGATCGAGCTCAGCACCTCGCCCTGGTCGGAGAAGTAGAGGACATGCCGATGACCGTGGAGCCAGTTGGTCCACTCGTAACCGAGCACGGTGACGAAGCGCCCGGGCTGGTGGAAGGCGTCGGTCGCCTCGCGGATCCATCGCCAGATCTCCGGGTGCAGCGCCAGCGGCTGCATGCCCCAGTGGTCGTGGTCGGTGAGGGCGGCGACGTCGAGACCGGCGACATCGCGCGCGTAGCGATAGTAGCCCTCGGGTGTCTGGGTCCCGTCCGACAGTTTTGAGTGGCCGTGCAGGTCGGCCCACAGAACCCGTGGGAGCTTCGGGGTGACGAACACCGGGTTGCTCTCTCCCACCAGCCCACTCCCGGTGCGGGCCACGACCTGGAAGATGCCCGATGTCGGCGCGCTGATCTCGACGGCGATCGCCCCGTCGTCCTTCCGGCCGATCTCGAGGCGCTCCGGGAGCTCGAGGCCCGGCGGGGAGCTCGAGACCTCGATGCTGTGGGCGGCGGCGGAGCCGGCGTTGCCGACCGCGTCGACGGTCGCGATCGTCAGCCGGGCGCTCTCCCCGGGACGCACCACCGACGGTAGGGTGAGGACGAGTCGTTGCGCCGCCGCGGCCACGACGTCGACCTCGGGGGGGCCGGGCACCAGGCCCCGGATACCGTCGCCGTCGCCGTCGACCGCGATCCAGATGCGGCTGCCGCTCTCGGCGTAACGGTCGACCCGCGCGCCTCTCTCGCCGGCTCCGTAGACGATGCGCAGCCGCTCGCCGCTCGCCAGCTCCCGGCCCCGGATGTGGACCGCGACCAGCCCGGCGGCGAACGTCTCGGTCTCGAGGGTCACTCCCTCGGCCGACGTCGCGGCGACGGTGTAACCGGGGAGGGTCGCGTCGATGTCCTGCGGCGGACTCCAGCCCCAGAACGAAGAGGATTGCAGGTACACCGTGCCGCCCTCGGCGATGCCCAGGGGGCCGGCTTCGTAGACCAGCTCGAAGCGGGCCGTCGTTCCGGCGACCAACGGTCCGGGTGTCGACGCCTCCACGTCGAGCCAGGCCCGGCCACCGCCATCCCGTGGGTGGCGCGGGGTGGCGACGTCATCGCGCAGGGTCTCGACGAGCTCGGGTCTGGGCCGGGGGGACAGAGAGGTGTCGGTCCCGTCCTCGGACGCCTGCCGGGACCCGTCGGTACAGGCGCCGATCACGAGGGCGAGAGCGATCGCGGATGCGGTGGGGGGGTTCGGGCACGCGGTGCGAATGGCCGGCGAGCGGCGTCTACGAAAGCTCGGGGTGGAACTTTTCGGTCCGTTCACTCGTCGTATCAGACAACACCGGACCGCAGGCCGGTATCGCGAGCCGTTTTCGCGAGGAGCGGGCCGCTGTCGCCGATCGTACGCTGGATGCCCTCGGTCGGAGCGCGGTTCCGCTCCTCGCCTTTCGAGAATACCGGACGGCGGGAGCAACGCCGGCATCTCGCCCCGACTAAACCGACACGCCCGGCTCGGCGTCCAACGTCCCGAGTGCTTCGAGTGCAACCCTGGAGCGGCGTTGACGTATAACTACCTCAGTAGTACTATCCGGGTCGTTCAACTGACGGAGGAGTCATCGCGATGAACAAGAAGCAGCTCGGCGACCTCCAGCTCGCCATCATGCGTGTGCTCTGGAGCGAAGGCGAGGCAAGTGCCGCCGACGTCCACCGAGCCCTCTGGGACGAGCGGGGTCTGGCGCCGACCACCATTGCCACCATGCTCGTCAAGATGGAACGAAAAGGGGTCGTCACGCATCGCAGCGAAGGACGCCGGTACGTGTACCGGCCGACGGTCACCGAGAGCGAGGTGACCCGCTCGATGGTCGGGCAGCTAGCTGACCGGCTCTTTCAGGGCGACGTCCACGCGCTGGTGAGCCACCTCATCGCGGAGCACGAGATCGACGCCGCCGAGCTGGCGGAGCTGCGGGCGATGATCGAGACCAAGGAAGCAGACGAATCCAGGGGGGAGTCCGAATGAACAGCTCGACCGAATGGATGCACCTCGCCGACACGATCGGCGCCTGGCTGTCGACCTACCTCGTGCACAGCACCGTGTTGTTGCTTCCCGCCCTGCTCCTGTGCCGCTGGCTCGGTGCGCGACGCCTGCCCCTACAGGAGGCCGTTCTGCGTGTGGCGCTGATCGGCGGCCTGCTGACGGCGACGCTGTCGAGCGGCCTCGGCTGGCGGGCGGCGACCGGCTCCCTGCCGTATCCGTCCTCGGTCGCGGGCGGCGGGGCGCATGCCGTGGCGCCGGCGGAAGCGACGGGCGCCGTCGCGACGCCTGTCGCCACCACGCCGGCCCTCACGGCGCACGTCCGACCACCGAGCTCGCGAACCGCTCGTCCACGGTCCGCCGCGATCGACGGGGTCGCCGGGCCCTCGAGTGCGGCGGTCGGCCGGTCGGCTGCGTCGGCGCCGAGCCGCGCCGTCCCGAGCCCGACACCCTGGCTGGCGCTTGCCGTTGCCGTCTGGCTGGCAGGCGCCGCTCTTCAGGTCCTGCGCCTCGGCGGACTGGCGCTGAGGCTGGGGCGGACGCTGAGTGGCCGTGAAGAGATCCGGGATGGAGGCATCTTCCGCCTGTTCTGGCGTCTGCTGGCGACGGCGGACGTCGATCGACCGACGACTCTGACCAGCACCCGACGTCTCGAGGTGCCGATCGCGCTCGGACTCGGGCGACGCGAGATCTGTCTGCCCGAGAGAGTCGCTTCGGCGATGCCGGCGGAGCAGCAAGAGACGGTGCTGGCCCACGAGCTGGCCCATCTCGAGCGACGCGACCCGGCCTGGCTGATCGTCGGTCGGGTGATAGAGAGTGTGCTGTTCGTCCAACCGATGAACCGGATGGTCCGTCGGCGTCTGCAGGAGATCGCCGAATTCCGCTGCGACGACTGGGCCGCGCAGCATACCGGGCGGCCATTGACCCTGGCACGTTGCCTCACCGAGGTGGCGACCTGGAGTCAGGGCGCGAGCGTCGGTGCTTTGGCGCCGACGATGGCGGCGAAGGACTCGAGCCTCGGACGGCGTGTCCGGCGGCTGCTGGAGCCCGGGTATACGGGTCTCGATGTCCGGCTACCCGCCTGGTGGCGCCCGCTCGCCGTGGTGGCCCTGGGACTCGTTCTGGTGGCGGTGCCGGGCTTCTCGATCGTCGAGAGGCAGGAGGCGCCCGCGGCACCGGAGTCGGACGCGCCGTCGGCCGAGGCGGAGGTATCTACGGTGGAGACCCTCGCGGCGGAGCCGACCGAGGAGGAGGAGGCGGCTCCCGACGCGCCGTCGCCGACGGCGCCGATGGTCGGGCCGGACGGGATCGTCGGCCCGACCGACGAGTTCGACGCCTCGGACCCCGTGTTGGCCGTTCCGGCTCCGCGAGCTCCGGAGGCGCCGGCGCCGGCGGCGGAACCGGCGCCGACAACGGTGGCCGTACGGGCTGCCCTGCCGGCCCCTCAGCTGGCTGTGGAGATCGCGCCGGTTCTCGCTCCGTCGGTCGAGACTCGCGTGGAGCGGCGCGTGGAGGTCTCGGTGGCGCCGAAGTTGTCGCTCCACGTCGTGCCCGAGGTCGCCCATCGGGTGCGGATCGTCGCCGCGCCGGCCCCCCAGGCCGAGGTCGAGGAGGCGGAGGCAGCGCACCAGAGCGAGTCCGCCGGGCATCACCGCCATGAGGGGCATGAGGATGACTGGGACGACGATTGGGACGACTGGGAGGACGAGCTCGAGGACGAGCTCGAGGACGAGCTGGACGCTCTCGAGGACGAGATCGAGGTCATCGTCGACGAGCTGGAAGAGGCCCTCGAGAGGGAGCTCGAGCCGATGCTCGACGCTCTCGAAGACGAGATGGACTCGATGGAGGAGATGATCGAGGAGTCGATCGAGGCGGAGCTGGAGAGCTTCGAGGAGGCTCTCGACAACGACCTCGAGGCGTTCGAGGACGAGCTCGACAGGTTCGAGGACTCGATGGACGAGCGCTTCGATCGGTCCGGCTCGGAGAGGTCCGAGGAGCGCTTCGAGTACGAGCTCGAGAGCATCGAGGACTCGGTCGATCGACTCTACGACCGGCTCGACTCCAAAATGGACCGCCTCGAGGAGCGGATCGAGCGGCGGTTGGAGGGAGACTGGGAACGACGCTACGAGCGCAGCATCGAGGCGCGGTACGAAGCGATGGAGCATCGCCTCGAGGCCGAGGCCCACCGTCTCGAGTGGATGGCGCACGAGGCGCTTCGGCGAGCGCAGGATCGGCGCGAGCTCTCGGTCGAGGAGCGCGAATCGCTGCTGGCGGAGGCGAGGCGGGCGGCGGCTACCGCACGACCGACGCCGGAGGAGATCGAGGCGCTCAAAGCCGAGCTCGCCGAGGTCCGGGCCACGGCGACTCTGTCGGAGCAGGACCTGGCGGAGATGCGCCTCGAGCTGCGGAGTCAGCTCGAGGAGCTGCGGGCCCAGGCCGCGGCCGGTTTGGCGCAACAGCGCCGGGCGCTGGCGGAGCTGCAACAGCGGTATCAGTGATCTTCCGAACCTGCTGCGTCAGACCTGGAGGGGTTTCGAGGCATCGGGTGCCGAGCCGGGCGGCGAGAGCCGTCCGGCTCCTTTTTCGTCCGCGCGGAACTCCTCTCCTCCCCGGAGGGAGGCTTCCCCGGCAGGAGGCTTCGGCGACGTCCTGGAGGAACGTGCCGCGTCAGGAAGAGACGGTCACCCAGTGGGTGCAGATGCTTCGCTGACGGCTCGCGGATCCGGCCGTGAGCGCTTCGCTCGAGAAGCGGTCGATCTGTTCGGCGCCGACGCCCGCGCGCCGCAGCCCGTAGCGCACCGCACTCACCAGAACCAGCGGTCGGCGGCTGCGAACGTGGACCTCGACCTCGGGGTAGAGCGGGTCGGCGGTCGACCGGTCTTCGGGCTGGCGGCGTGTCTCCGGCATCTCTACTTGTTAGACGCCGGCCGGCCCCGAAGGGTTACATCGGGCTCGTTTCAGGCGTCAGGCGCCGTCATCGCTCTGGCGCGAGAGGCGAGCGAGGCAGAAGACGAATCCACCCCAGACGACGCCGCAGATCAGCACCATGAAGGCGAGGCTGCTGCCGCTCATCGGGTATCTCCTTTCTGGGCCCGGGCCAGGATCGGATTGAGCACCAGGAAGAGGACGATCATCACCAGCCACTGGGCCAGCACGGTGCCGAGGCTGAAGGCTCGTGTCGGATTCCACCACCCATCCGGATCGATGACCACGATCGCCTGGTAGAACCACCACCCGATCATGACCACGAACTGCAGCGGGATCAGCCAGAAGACCCACCAGGTGAACAGCCTGCCGACGCGCCAGCCCGGTGTGGTGTTGACCCACTCGTCGCGGAACTGGCGGGCGCCGATCTTGCGGGCCGCGGTGGCGAAGAAGAAGCCCGAGACCATCAGGCCGAGACCCCAGACCCAGTCCTGGTTGGTCAGGAAGGTGAGCGACAGGGCGCTCGGGGCACCGAAGGCGAGAGTGCCGACGAACATCACACCGATGGCCTTTCGCCGGCCGAGCCCGTAGTCGCAGAGGTTGCGCACTCCCAGCTCCATCATCGAGATCATCGACGAGATCGCCGCGAAGGTCAGACCGAGGAAGAAGAGGGGCATGATGATGGTCGCCCCCCCGGCGATACGCTCGAGCAGCTGCGGGAAATAGATGAACGTGATGCCCGTCGAGGCCGGTCCGGAGGTGGTCACGGTCTCGAGCGCCTGTTGGCGCGGCATGACCGCGAAGACCGTCGGAATGAGCGCGATCGCCGCCAGCAGGGAGGCGGAGTTGTTGCCGAGTCCCGTCGTGACCGCCGAGAAGACGATGTTCTGATTCTTGCGCATGTAGGCGGCGTAGGTCAGCAGCAGACCATAGCCCGCACCGGTGGACCAGGCCGACTGGGTGAGCGCCTCGAGCCAGATCTTGTAGTTGCCGAGCTCCGAGAGCTCGACCGAGAAGAGGTACTCGAGGCCGGCGCTCGAGCCCGGCAGCGTGATGGCCCGCACCGCGGCGATGAGGAGGATGCCGAACAGGGCCGGAATGAGGACCTTGTTGACCTTCTCGATACCGCCGGAGACGCCACGCCAGAGAATCGTCGAGGTGGCGGCCAGGGCGATGAACAGGAACAGCATCTGCATCGACGCACTGCCGGTGAAACCGTCCCAGATCGCCTGCGGGTTGCCACCCTGCAGGCTGCCGCTGAAGCTGGCCACCATGTAATAGGTGCACCAGCCGGCGACGACGCAGTAGTAGAAGCCGATGGCGACGGTGCAGAAGCCGATGAAGGCTCCCTTCCAGGCCGACTTCTCTCCCAGGAGGGTGACGAAGGCGCCGATCGTTCCCCGGCGCGACTTCTTGCCCATGGCGCTCTCTACGATCAGCAGCGGGATCGACCAGCTGAACAGGAAGATCACCCAGGGGATGAGGAAGGTGCCGCCGCCGTTGGCGGCGATGATCCTCGGGAATCGCCAGAGGTTGCCGGTTCCGATCGCCATGCCGAGAGCGGCGAGAATCAACCCCCAGCGGCTGGCGAAGCGTTCGATCTGTGCCATTCCAGGCCCTCCGGTACTGTCGAGCGGCGCGCGCCCCTCGAGGGCGCCCGAGTTCACTGCAATGGTCGGTTGGCGACCGATTGTAGCCCAGGTCCCCTTCGGCGGCGGCGAGTCGGTAGAATCCCTCCCCGGGGCGCCAAGGTGGAGCTCGCGTTCCGCGGGGAGACGATGTGACACTGGCGCTGAGCGAACGCGACGAGTATCTGCTCTCCGGCGAGGGCGGTGAGGCTCAGCAGATGGCGATGCGGATTCTCGCCACCATGGCGGAGGTCTACGACGCGACCGAGTTGCTCGACATCGAGTCGGCTCACATCGACGGCTGTCTCTACCATGGGTTCTCCGGCCTCGAGTTCGCTCGCCGGCTGCGCGATCTCGACGCCAGGGTGGTGGTTCCTTCGACGCTCAACGTCGGTGCTCTCGACCTGCTTCATCCCGAGAGTCACCAGGGGCCGTCCGAGCTCGCCGACAACTCGAGGGAGATGATGGAGGCCTATCTCGAGATGGGGTGCCGGCCGACCTGGACCTGCGCTCCCTATCAGGGAGGGCACCGTCCCGCGACGGGCGCTCAGGTGGCCTGGGCGGAGAGCAACGCGATCGTCTTCGCCAACTCCGTGCTCGGGGCGCGGACCAACCGCTACGGCGACTTCATCGACATCTGCGCCGCCATCACCGGACGGGCACCGGCCTGCGGCCTCCATCTGGAGGAGAACCGGAGGGGCCGCATTCTGTTGCGCCTGGTGGATCTGCCGCGGAAACTGCTTCACGAGCCCGCCCTGGGACCTGTCCTCGGCTATCTGGTGGGTGCGGTGAGCGGGTCGCGGATCCCCGTCATCGAGGGACTCCCGGCGGAGACCACCGAGGACTTCCTGAAGGCGCTCGGAGCCGCCGCCGCCTCGTCGGGCGCGGTGGCGCTGTTCCACGTCGTCGGCAGAACGCCGGAGGCGGCGACGGTGGAGGAGGCCTTCCAGGGGCACGAGCCCGAGACGGTGATCGAGGTCGGTCTCGACCGGTTGCGCGCCAGTCTGGCGGAGCTGTCGACGGCCCCCGACGGCGAGATCCAGGTCGTGGCTCTGGGGAGTCCGCACTTCTCGCTCGACGAGTTCGCCAGCCTGCTGCCCCTGGTCGAGACCTTTCCGCCGGCCTTCGGCGTGGATTTCGTCGTCTGCACCCACCGGCTGGTTCTGGCGGCGCTCGATGAACGTGGCTGGAGCGGCAGATTGCGGGCGGCGGGTGTCGAGCTGGTCGTCGACACCTGTGTGGTGGTGGCGCCCCTCCTGCGGCGGAGCAGCGGTGTCCTGATGACCAATTCGGGGAAGTTCTCCCACTACACGCCACCCAACACGGGGCTCGAGGTGATCTACGGCAGCCTCGAAGAGTGCGTGCGCTCGGCGCATGGGGGAACGGTGTGGCGTGATCCGGACCTCTGGCGGGGGAGCGATGGCTGAGGAGACGGTTGTCGAGCTCTCCGGCCGCGTCCTGGTCGCGGCCTCGACGGGTGAGGCGATCGAGGGAGAGCTGCTGGTCCTGACCGAGCCGCTGAGCCTCTGGGGCGGCCTCGACGCCGACAGCGGGCGCATCATCGACGCTCGCCATCCGCAGTCCGGGAGCTCCGTGACCGGGCGTATCCTGGCGATGCCCCACGGGCGCGGCTCGTCGAGCGCCAGCGCCATCCTGCTCGAGGCGGTGCGACAGGGCACGGCGCCAACGGCGATCGTGCTGCGCGAGACCGATGGGATCCTGGCGCTCGGCGCCGCGGTCGCGCGGGAGATGTACGGCCGCCAGCCGCTGGTGATGGTGCTGGACGGCGAGGATTTCGACCGTCTCGAGAGCGGCCGGCGGGCCCGGATCGAGTCGGCCTAGCGGGCCGGCGGCCGCCTCCGCCATCGACCGCTCAGTCCCACTCGACGACCTGTCCGAGACCCCGTTCCTCAGCCGCTGCGACCACGGCCGCGGCGGCGGCGAGGTCCTGCACCGCGAGCCCGACCGACTTGAAGAGGGTGATCTCCTCCTGGGTGGTCCGCCCGGGGCTGGCGCCGGAGGCGACGGCGCCGATGTCGGCGCGCACGTGATCGGTCGTCAGGGCGCCCTCGGCGACAGGGATCATCAGCTCTCCGGCCTCGGCCTCGGCCGCGGGGCGATGGTCGACGAACAGTGACGCCGCCATCACCGTGGGAGTGTCGATCTCGCGCGTGGTCGTGGTGCTCGCACCGACCGCGTTGATGTGACAGCCCGGCTCGATCCAGGCGGCGCTGACGATCGGCTCCGCCGCCGAGGTCACCGTGGTCACGACGTCGGCTCCCCGGACGGCGGCCGCCGCGCTCTCCACCGGCTCGAGGGCGACGCCGGGGCAGGACGGCGCCACCGCGGCGGTGAAGGCCCGACGTGAGGACTCGCTCGGGCTCCAGACGCGGATCCGTTCGAACGGGAGTACCCCGAGCAGGGCCGGGACGTGGCTGCGGGCCAGGACGCCGGTACCGAGAAGCGCCAGGGTCCGGCTGTCCTCACGGGCGAGCAGGCGCGTGGCGAGCGCGCTCACCGCGGCTGTCCGGATGGCGGTGATCGCCGAGCCTTCGAGCAGCGCGACGGGCCTTCCGTGCTCGGCCTCGAACAGGAGCATGGCACCGTGGTGCGAGGCGATACCCTCGGCGTGGTTCCCGGGATAGATGGAGACGACCTTGGTTCCCAGAACCGCGGGGCTACCGAGCACGCCGGGCATGAAGAGAGCCGAGTCCCTGGCCTGGTGCAGCGGCACGACGGTTCTGTCGGGCTGTACCGCTTCGCCGTGGTGGAGCGCGACCACCGCCCGCTCGACCGCGTCCAGACAGAGGCTCGGCTCGAGCACTGAGAGGACGTCGGCTCGGCTCAGCACCAGCATGCGAGCAGTCTAACCGTCGGCGAGGCGTCGTATAGCATCGTTGGCGCATGTGCGAGACCAACGGAGGGGCGCGAGCGGCGCGGCATACGGCGGTAGTTCTCGGGGCGGTGGCGCTCTGGGCGCTCCTCGGCTTCGTCGCCGCGGCCGCGAGCGCCGACGGGCCCTTCACCCTCGCGGAGGTGCTGGCCCCACCGTTCCCGGTCAGCCTCGCCACCGCATCGCAGGCCGATCGGGTCGCCTGGGTTCGCGACGACAGGGGCTCCAGAAACGTCTGGACGGCGGCCCCCGGAGATCCGGCGCGACCGGTCACCGGCTACACCGGGGACGATGGCCAGCCTCTCGGCGCCTTGAGCCTGACACCGGACGGCGAGTGGATCCTCTACGTCAGGGGTGGCGGCGCGAACAGGCTCGGCGAGCACCCCAATCCGACCAGCGATCCACGCGGTGTCGAGCGGTCGGTGTGGATCGTCAGCTCCGGCGGGGGGGAGCCCCGGCGACTGGGTGAGGGGGCGAGCCCGGTGGTCTCTCCGAATGGCCGCGAAGTCCTGATCGCTCGCGACGGCGGCTTGTTTCGAGCTCCGCTCCATCCAACGATCGAAGACGACGGCGCCGGCCAAGCCGACGGATCCGAGCCGCAGCGGCTCTTCGAGGCGCGGGGAGCCAGCTCCGGAGCCGCCTATTCCCCCGACGGCCGCCGTGTGGCGTTCGTCAGCGACCGCGGCGACCACAGCTTCATCGGCGTCTACGACCTGGAGGCCGAGCGACTCAGCTGGATCGCCCCGAGCGTCGACCGCGACGACTTTCCGGTGTGGTCGCCCGACGGCCGTCGCCTCGCCTTCATCCGGCAGGACGGACAGATCCGCGGCGAGCTCTTCAGCTTCCTCGTCACCCGGCCCTTCCGACTCATGGTGGCCGATGTCGAGTCGTCCGGCGCCGTCGAGCTGTGGCGCTCGCCCGACAGGGGAGGTCCCTTCGCCCAGCTCTACCCGGGCCGGCCGCTGCGCTGGGCCGGGGAGCGGCTGGTCTTCTTCAGCGAGCACGACGGTTGGATGCACGTCTATTCGCTGGCGGCGAGCGGAGGAGCGCCCGTCGACCTGACCCCGGGACAGTGCGAGGCCGAGCACAGCGATATCGATCCGTCGGGAGCATGGCTGGTCTTCAGCCACAACTGCGACGGCATCGACCGACGCCAGGTCTCGGTGACTCAGATCGCGGGGGGTGGGGTCAGCCGGCTCGGCCCCGAGCGTGAGATCCACAGCTCTCCGAGATTCTCCGCCGAAGGCGAGACGATCTATCTGCGTGCCTCGGATGCGCGACGCCCCGCGACCGTGACGCGGGTCGGTCGTGACGGATCGGGCTGGACGCGACTCGACGAGCCCGGACCGGCGTCCCTCCCGCCGCTCGACGCCCTGGTCGTGCCGCGCGCCGTCACTCTCCTGGCGGCGGACGGCCTGACGACGCACGGCCAGCTCTTCGAGCCCCGGGGGCCGGCGCCGCCCGGTGGCCGTCCGGCTTTGGTCTTCATGCACGGCGGACCGATGCGCCAGATGCTCCTCGGCTGGCACTACATCCAGTACTACGCGCGCTGCTACGCCTTCAATCAGTACATGGCGAGCCGTGGCTGGATGGTCCTGTCGGTCAACTTCCGCTCCGGAATCGGCTATGGGCAGGACTTCCGGCTGGCTCCCGAGCAGGGACCCTACGGAGCCTCCGAGTACCAGGATGTCGTCGCCGCGGGGGAGTGGCTGCGGGACCACGAGGCAGTCGACCCCCTACGGGTGGCGCTCTGGGGAGGGTCGTACGGCGGCTACCTGACGGCGATGGGCCTGGCCCGTGACTCCGACCTCTTCGCGGCCGGCGTCGATCTGCACGGGGTGCACGACTGGGCGCTGCGCGCCACCGACTTCACTCCGGGCGGAGGCTGGGGCATAAGTGAGGACGACATGGAGCTGGCGCGCCGGTCCTCGCCGGTTGCCGACCTGTCTTCGTGGACCTCTCCGGTGTTGTTCGTTCACGGAGACGACGACCGCAACGTGCTCTTCCAGCAGACCACCGACCTGGTGGTGCGGTTGCGCCGCCGGGGCCTCGAGCCCGAGGTCCTGGTGCTGCCCGACGAAGTCCACGGCTTTCTGCGGCACGCGAGCTGGCTACGGGTCTTCGAGGCGGCCGCGGAGTTCCTCGAGCGCCGGCTGGGCGCGGCCGCCGGCTAGCCGCCCGACCACGGCGCGGGGAAGCATCAGCCAGAGCCGGCCCTCGTGCTTCATGTGTCCGGCGATCTCCTCCGCGTCGGCCCCGTGACCCCAGAAGACGTCGCCGCGAACCGGTCCCTTGATGGCACCGCCGGTGTCCTGGGCCACCAACAGGCGCCGCAGGGCCCGGTCACCGCTGCCGTCGGCGCTCGGAGCGAGCCCGTCGAGCCAGACTGGAGCGCCGAGGGGCAGGAACGACCGGTCGACGGCCAGCGAACGGCCGGGGGTCAGCGCCACGCCCATCGTTCCCACCGGGCCCTCCCCTTCGAGCTCGCGGAAGAAGACGAAGGAGGGATTGGTCGCCATCACCGCGGTGGCCTCCTCGGGGTGGGCCGCGAGCCAGGCCCGTATCG
The DNA here is from genome assembly GCA_965223875.1 of Candidatus Multivoradales bacterium. Taxonomy (GTDB): domain Bacteria; phylum Acidobacteriota; class Thermoanaerobaculia; order Multivoradales; family JAHEKO01; genus CBDCXS01. Next base: position 4,812,851 of record OZ245024.1, read on the forward strand.
ACTGCAGTGAAACTTCCTCGAGCGTCAGGGCGCCCCGTTCGACGAGCTCGCGGCCGATGGCGTAGTAGGGGCGTCCGTTCTGGCCCCCGTAGCCGACGCGCATCTCGCCGCCCTCCGCAAGCTCGACTCTCCCCGAGCCCTGGATGTGGAGAAAGAACGCGTCCACGGCATCATCCACCCAGACCAGCTCCAGGCCGCGCCCGTCGAGCGCTCCGCCGGCGATCTCGGCGCGCTCGTAGTAGGGCTTGAACGTTCCGTCGCCTACCCGGCCGGAGATCCGGTCGCCTTCGAACCGGTCGCTCCAGTCGGCCAGATCGAGAGTCAGGAGATCGTCGGGCTTGCGGAACAGCGGAACCGGGTAGGCCTCGGAGCGCCTGCGACTGCCTCTCAGCGAGGGCTCGTAGTAGCCGGTGAAGAGCCCGGTTCGCTCGTCGTGGTTGCGCACCTGGACCGGACGCAGGTGCTGCTCGATGAGCTGGCGGACCGAACCGTCGTCCCTCGCGGTCGATACGCCGGTGCAGAAGTCCCTCCAGTCGGCGACCCGTCCGCCGACCTCGTCCGGTCCGATTCCGGCGGTCGGATCCCGACGGGCGAAGACCTCGCAGCTGCGCCGCAGGGCGGGGAGGGCTTCGGCGACTCGATCATCGCTCCAACCCTCGAGCTCCTCGAAGTCGGCCGGAACGAGCACCAGTCGATCCTCGAGCGGCTCGGGCTCGATGACGACGGGGGGCTCGGGCTCGACGTCCCGTCTGAAGCACCAGATCGCGAAGCTGGTCGAGATGATCGCGACCGTGGCCATGATCATCGCCGTGGCCGGCCAGAAAACCGACCCGCCGCGCTTTTCGCTCGTGCTCATCTGCGGCCGTTTATAGGGAGCCGTGCGATCGCTGTCAACCGCCCGATCCCGGAATCGTGGGGATAGAGAGACCGGCAGCGTCGGGATAGAGTACCTCCCATGGTCGCCGACACGCGCGCCTCCTCCGTCGAGGCCGAGCTCTCGGTGGTGGTCGAGATCGGCGGCGAGGGGGAGACGGTCCCGGTGGTTCTGCGGGCGCTCCGCTCGCTGGACGACTACCAGGCATGTGAGCGCCTCGAGCGCGAGACCTGGGGACAGGACTTCAGCGAGTGTGTTCCGGCCGGCGTGCTGATGATCAGTCAGAAGGTCGGCGGCGTCGCCGCCGGAGCCTTCGACTCCGACGGCCGGATGGTCGGCATGGTCTACGGCCTCACCGGTCCACGCGGCGGCGAGCTGGCGCACTGGTCGCACATGCTCGCGGTACGCCCCGAATACCGGGGCCTCGGGCTCGGCAGAGAGCTCAAGCTCTACCAGCGTCGGGTGGTTCGCGAGAAGGGCGCTTCGGTCATGCTCTGGACCTACGACCCGATGGTGGCGCGCAACGCCTTCCTGAATATCTGCAAGCTGGGCGCTCGCCCGGTCGAGTACATCCGTGATCTCTACGGGCCCGATACGGCGAGTGAGCTGCACAGCGGTCTCGGGACGGACCGATTCGTGGTCGAGTGGCGACTCGACAGCGAAATGCCGTCCGATTGCGGGCATGGCGTCGACTGGGCCGCGGCCCCCGTACTGAACGTGACGTCCGATGGAGAGCCGACCGACGAAGGGCTCGATCCGGCCGGCCTCGACCGGGCGCGGGTGGAGATTCCGGCCGATATCCAGGCCGAGAAGGCGAGCGATCCCGCCTCGGGATCGCGCTGGCGCGCCTCGACCCGACGTGCCATCGAGAGCTGTCTCGCCGCCGGCCTCGCGGTGCGAGCCTTCGAGCGCGACCCGCAGTCGGGACGCGGGCGCTACCTGCTGGGACGCGAGGACGGCGATTGAATCTCACCGTCGAGCGCGTCGAGATGCGCGAGATCCGGCTGCCCCTGCGCGAGCCGTTCCGGATCTCGTCGGGGGTCGAGTCCGAGCGGCGCATTCTCCTCCTCGAGCTGGTCGAGGCCGGCGGCCGTTCGGCGTGGGCCGAGTGTGTCGCTGGGGCGGCGCCCAACTACTCGCCCGAGACCATCGACGTCGCCTGGCTGGCGCTCGAGGAGTGGGTCGGACCTCGGCTGCTCGGCGTTGCCTGGGATACGGCCGTCGAGGTCCACGCCCTGCTGGCAGAGAACCTGCGCGGACATCGAATGGCCCGCGCCGCGCTCGAGATGGGAAGCTGGGGGCTCGAGGCCGAGTGTCGTGGGGTGAGTCTGGCGAGGCTGATCGGCGGCACCCGCGGGGAGGTGGTGACCGGGATCTCGCTCGGTATCCAGGAGAGTCCCGAGGCGCTCGCCGAGAAGGCTCTGGCCGCCAGAAGCGAGGGCTACCGCAAGGTCAAGCTCAAGATCCGGCCGGGTGAGGACGTCGCCTTCGTGCGCGCAGTGCGGGAGGAGCTGGGGGACGAGGCGGCGATGGCGGTCGACGCCAACAGCGCCTACTCCCTCGCAGATCGCAGGGTGTTCGAGGAGCTCGACGAGCTCGGCCTTCTGATGATCGAGCAGCCGCTCGCCTGGAACGACCTGGTGCGTCACGCCGAGCTGCAGCGGCATCTGCGGACCCCGCTGTGCCTCGACGAGTCGATCACCGGCCTCGACCGCGCCGAGGACATGCTGGCGCTGGGGAGCGGGCGGATCATCAACATCAAGCCGGGACGGGTCGGCGGCTTCTCGCAGTCGTTGGCCATCCACCGGCTCGGCCTCGACAACGATGTCCCGGTCTGGTGTGGCGGCATGCTCGAGAGCGGCGTCGGGCGCTCGTACAACGTGGCCCTGGCCTCCCTGCCCGGCTTCGTCCTCCCGGGAGACCTGAGCCCCAGCTCCCGCTACTGGGCCGAGGACGTGGTCGAGCCCGAATGGACCATGAGCGACGACGGCCTGGTGACCGTCCCCTTCGACCGCCCCGGCCTCGGCGTCACGGTGCGTCGCGATCGCGTCGAGGACCTCACGGTCCGCCATCGGACGCTTCGTCCGAGCTGACTCTTCGTCCTACCTTTTCTGAAGCGGCCGGCGCCCCTGCCGGCCGTCGGTCGTGAAGGGCACCCCGCCCTCGGCCCCGCACCGGCCCCACCCCTAATCGAGCAGCTCGGACCCTTCGTTCACCCCGACCCAGCTGTACCAGAAAGTGTCGAACCCGTTGAGCCGCTCGGCTCCGTCCACCGTCCCCTCACGCAGCCGCATCGCCAGCTCGGCGGGGGAGGCCGAGGCGGCGAGCGAGGCATCCACCATCCAGGCGTCGCTCGAGGCGTAGAACGAGGCCCCCGGGCGCCGGTGGAAGAGGAGCTTGTGTCCGGCGGCGTCGTAGAGATTGCCGCCCTCGATCGCCCGGTGGGTCACCGCCCAGGGCTTGCCGGCGAGCCAGAACGAGAAGATGTGCTCCTTGGGCGGCAGTCGGTCGTCGTCGATCTCGAGGCCGCGGAAGGTACCCTCCGACGTGAAGTAGTTGTCGTAGGGGTTGTTGGCTTCATGCTCCTTTCCGGCGACGGACAGGATCGTGGTCCCCGGATAGCGCAGTTTCCACTCACCCCAGGTCGTCTTCTCGCCGAAGGGGAGCTCTTCGAGGTCGGTTCCGTCGAGCGCTCCACCGATCGCGTCCGAGGTCATGATCGACCACCAGCTGTCGGTCTCGCGGTCCCGCATCACCAGAGTGGCGCTCATCAGCGCCCCTGAGGCCTCGAAGTTGAGCTCCCTACCTTCCACCGAGCGGCCGTAGACCACGGCCGTATTGGCCAGCGGTCACCAGACCGCGGCGACCGGGAGGTCGGCGAAACGGTCGTTGACCACTTCGTGGTGATTGAGCAGGTTGAGGCTGTAGGCCTTCGCCTCGTCGCCGATGGCGACACCGAACACCCAGGCGTCGTCGGGGATATCGGCCTCGGCGGCGGCGACGAAGGTCGGCTCGGTCACCGCGGCGATGCGGCCGCGGGGGAGGAGCTGTTCGACGCCTTCCGGCGGCGCGTCCTGCCCGGCGAGCGAGCCCGTGGAGAGCGCCAGGAGCACTAGAGGAGTGACAACGTGGTGGGTTCTCATGGCGCTCTCGGTACTCCCTACGGCCCGACGTACCGATCGGTTCATCAGGGGCCCGTACCACCCCAACGGGTCCCGCGCTTCGGCTACCAGACCTTCCAGGGAGGAGCGCCCGAGTCCCACTCCTTCTCGAGCACCATGCGATCGCGCAGGGTGTCCATCGACTGCCAGTATCCTGCGTGTCGATAGGCGACGAGCTGCCCGTCGTTGGCCAGATTCTCGAGCGGCTCGAGCTCCCATACCGTGGAGTCGTTCTCGATGTAGTCGAGCGCCTCGGGCTCCACGACCATGTAGCCGCCATTGACCCAGCCGCTCTCGCTGGTCGGCGTCGGCTTCTCCTTGAAGCTGTGGATCGTGGAGTCGTCCCGCTCGAGGTGGAAGGCGCCGTAGCGTCCCGGAGGCTGCACCGCCGTGAGCGTGACCAGCTTGCCGTGATCGCGATGGAACTCGATCAGATCCGGGACGTCGATGTGTCCGACACCGTCGCCGTAGCTCATGCAGAAGGTGCCGTCGGAGACATGCTCCTTGATCCTTCGCAGCCGGCCGCCGGTCATCGTGTCGAGGCCGGTGTCGACCAGGGTCACGGTCCACGGCTCCGACTTGTTCTGCAACACCTCGAGCTCGCCGGTGGCGAGGTTCATGCGGATGTCCGAGACGTGCTGCTTGTAGTTGATGAAGTACTCCCGGATCATCTCGCCCTTGTAGCCGCAGCAGATCACGAAGTCGTTGAGGCCGTGGGTGCCGTAGATCTTCATGATGTGCCAGAGGATCGGGCGCCCGCCGATCTCGACCATCGGCTTCGGACGGATGTTCGATTCTTCGCTGATCCGGGTTCCGTACCCGCCCGCCAGGATCACGACCTTCATTAATGGATTCTCCTCTGGGATGGATGCCGCCGAAAGGACCGGCGCAGCTTAGCAAAGACCGGAGGCCGGGGGAGCCTGGTCAACCCCGTGGTACGCCCTCGATCGGGGCCTCGTAGACGATCTCGCCGTCGAGGATGGTGTAGACGACCTCGGCGTCGAGGATCTCCTCCTCGGGGACCTCCAGAATGTTGCGCGACAGCACCACGATGTCGGCCAGCTTGCCCGGCGTGAGAGAACCGCGTGTCTCCTCTTCACGGATCGCGTGGGCGGCGTTGAGCGTGTAGGTGCGCAGCGCCTCCAACCGCTCCATCCGCTGCTCCGGGTAGAAGACCGAGCCGTCGGCGAGGCGTCGCGACACGCTGGCGTAGTAGCTGGCGATCGGATCGACGTCCTCCACCGGAGCGTCGGTGCCGTTGACGACCAGGGCCCCCGAGTCGGCCAGCGCGCGCCAGACGTAGGCGCCCTCCTCGGAGCGCCGGTCGCCGAGACGGTCCGGCACCCAGGGAGCGTCCGAGGTGCAATGGACACCCTGGATCGAGGCGATGACACCGAGCTCGCCGAAACGCGGGATGTCGTCGGGATGGAGGTGCTGCGCATGCTCGATGCGCCAGCGCGGGTCGTCGGCATCGGGGTGGTTGGCGAAGGCCTCCTCGTAGATGTCGAGCACCTCGCGGTTGGCCCGATCGCCGATGGCATGGACGGCGAGCTGGTAGTCGTGCTTCATCGCCAGCTCGGCGGTCTCGCGGGCGTGGTCGACCGGAATCAGGTTCAGGCCCGTGCTCGAGGGGAGGTCCTCGTAGGGCTCGAGCAGCCAGGCGCCGCGTGAGCCCAGGGCGCCGTCGATCGAGAGCTTGATCCCGCCGACACTGAGCCTCCCGCCGTGGTCGCGCATGCGATAGCCGTCGAGGTGCTCGGCCAGGGCTTCGTTCGAGTCCCGGATCATCACCCACAGCCGTACGCCCAGGAGCCCCTCGTCGGTGGCCTGCCTCAGCAGGTCTATGGTCCGCAGCGAGGAGCCGGCGTCGGTGAAGGTGGTGACGCCCTTGGCGAGGATCTCCTCGGAGGCCAGCTCGACCATCCGCCTGGCGATCGCCGCCGAGTGCTCGGCGTCCTCGCCTCCGGGGTTCAGCACCTCGCTCTGTACCAGGCCCTGCGCCGTCTCGTTGAGCAGCCCGGTCGCCCCGCCCGAGGCGTCGCGCAGGATCTCGCCCCCCGGCGGATCGGCCGTGCCGTCGTCGATTCCGGCCAGTTCCATCGCCCGGGCGTTGACGAACGCCGCGTGGCCGCTGGCGTGTCGCAGCACCACCGGGTTGTCGGGCGAGACGGCGCTGAGCGAGGTGTGGACGGGGAAGCCGGCGACCGTCTCGGCGGGGGCCCGGGTCCACTTGTCCTGGTGCCAGCCACGGCCGTGGATGATCTCTCCCGGCTCGGCGACCGCCACGGCCTCCGCCACCAGGGCGACGACCTCGTCCCAGCTCGACGGGGTTCGGAGATCGAGGATCAGCTGCGCGTCCCCGACACCCATGAAGTGGCCGTGACCCTCGATGAAGCCGGGAATCGCCAACTGGCCGCCCAGGTCGACGACCTCGGTGCCGTCGCCGATGTAGGGGGCGATGTCGGCTTCGCTGCCGATCGCCGCGATCCGTCCGTCGCGGATCGCCATCGCCTCGGCTTCCGGCCGCTCCTCGTCGACGGTCGCGAAGACGCCGTTGATCAGCGCCATGTCGGCGGGCTCGGGGCCCGGGGCGGTGCAGCCCGATGCCACGAAGGCGGACAGGAGGACGGGGAGGGCGGCGCGTCCCGGCCAGCCCTTCGAGGCGGCGCCCGGCGTCGGGACCGGTGTGGTGGAAGAGGTCTGTCGCCGGTTCGGGCGCATGGCGGTCTCCTGTCGGGTGGGTGCTGCCGCGGACGTTCGGGCCGGGCTTCCGTCTGGCTTCCGGGCTGTCCTCAGGGGGTCGAGCGGGCGGATGCTATCACCGGCCACGGCCCGACTTGCCTCGCGGGGGGGTGGCGGCGAGAATAGGCGCGTCGCCCGGGGCGGCTCGTTCCGCTCCCAACGAATCACCGACAGAATCCGGGACAATCCACTATGGGAAGCATTGACGCAAACGCCTGTCGCTCGGGCACCAAACTGCTCTACAAGGGCGATCTCTACACCGTCGTGGAGCGTTCGCACCACAAGCCCGGCAAGGGCGGTGCCTTCGTCAAGCTCAAGCTCAAGGGCATCGTCACGGGCAAGGTGATCGACCACACGGTTCGCGCCGGCACCATGATGGAGTCGGCCGACGTGGTGACGCGACCGATGCAGTATCTCTACCAGGAAGGCGACAGCTATGTCTTCATGGACTCCGATAGCTACGAACAGCACAGCATCGCCAAGGACATCCTGGGATTCGCGTCGAAGTTCCTCGCCGAAAGCGCCGAGGCGCAGGTGACCATGTACGAGGGCAGCGCCATCGGCGTGCAGCTGCCGCAGAAGATGGTGTTCGAAGTCGTAGAGACGATCGACGATCCGGCGCGCGGCAACACCGCGACCAACGTCACCAAAGACGCGACGATAGACACGGGACTGGTCGTCCAGGTGCCCAACTTCGTCAAGACCGGCGACAGGATCAGGATCCTGACCGAGGACGGCTCGTACGTCGAGCGCGCCTGAGGGCTGGGCGGGCGAAGCGGAGCTGGCGGGCGGAAAGCGGCTGTTCCCTCCGACGGGGGACAGGCACCAACGACCACAAGCTGGGGACTGGCTCCAACTGATGCGGTGGCGCATCAGCCATCTGGTGCTGAAGCTCATCAGTTGGAGCCAGTCCCCGGACTTGCCCTGTTGGTGCCTGTCCCCCGTCGGAGGGAGTATTTGGCCTCTGCCGGAGGGCATACCAGCCTCCGCCCGTCAGCACATACTTCCGCATGATTGCGGCCGCGTAATAACGGCCGCCGCGACACGTTGTCTAGAGTGAAGGCCAATGTCAAAGGACGGGAACTCGATCATGGAAACAGCCGCTTCGGCGATGGCGCTCAAGGGCCCTTCGGGGGACTACGAGCAGGTCTTTCGCCAGTACTATCGATTGATCGTCGGCACGGCGTTTCGCGTCACCGGAAGCAGTGACGACGCCGAGGACGTTCTGCAAACCGTCTTCATGCGTCTGCTGCGGCGCTGGGAGGAGATCGACCTGTCGTCGAATCCAGCCGCCTATCTGCGGCGGGCGGCCGTGAACGCCTCGCTCGACCTGCTGCGCTCGCGGACGCGAGCCGGTTGGGTCCCCCTCGACGACATGGTCCACGAGGTCGAGGAGACCGGCGAGGCGAGTCCCGACCAACGCAGTCTCGACGGCGAGATGCGCGGCAAGCTGCGGCAGGTGATCCTGACGCTGAGCGACAAGAGCGCTCACGTCTTCGCCCTGCGCTACCTGGAAGAGATGGACAACAAGGAGATCGCCCGGATGCTCGGAATGAGTCAGACAGCGGTGGCGGTCATGCTGCACCGAGCGCGGCACAAGGTCCGCCAGCAGCTCGGAGACTTTCTTGGAGGTATGGAGTCATGAGGAATCCGCGGAATACTGATCAGGCCCTCGATGCCGCACTGCGGCAGATTCGCTCGCGGGAGCTGTCCGACGAGGAGGTCGAAGCCATCGCGTCGCGCGTCTGGGCCAAGCTGGCCGACGCCGATCCGGCGAGCTCGCCGGACGTCGACGAGCTACGCCCGATCCGCAGTTGTGAGGACTATCAAGCGCTGATTCCGGCGCTTCTCGACGGTACGCTGTCGAAGTCGCGACGGCTCCTGATCGAGAGCCACACCCGCGAGTGCCTGCTCTGCCGCAAGGCACTGAACTCCGCTCGCAAGGGTGAGCCCGAGAGCGTCGGCCGCTCCGCGACGACGGCCGGACGGCCTCCCTACATGCGCTGGGCGATGGCCGCCGCCCTGGTGGCCGCGGTCGCGGCGGGGTCCTACTGGACCTTCGCTCTGCGCTCACTCAGCGGTGAAGGGGCGGTGGTCGAGACCGGTGGGTCGATCTATCGGATGGCCAGCGCCGAGGCGGGGCCGATCGCGGTCGGCGAGGGCGTCGACTACGGCGAGCGGCTGCGCACCGGACGGGGCGAGAGTGCCCTGCTCGAGCTGGCCGACGGTTCGGTCGTGGAGGTCCGTGAACGCAGCCGGCTGTCACTCAAGGCGAATCCCCGCGGCACCACGATCGATCTCGAGAGCGGCAGCGTCATCGTGCGGGCGGCGCCGCAGCGCGACGGACGGCTGTACGTGGCCACGGGCGATTGCCTGGTCTCGGTCAAGGGGACCATCTTCTCGGTGAACCACGGCACCAAGGGGTCTCGCGTCTCGGTCGTCGAGGGTGAGGTTCTGGTCGATGCCGGCGGCAAGGAGACGGTGCTGACGCCGGGCGAGCAGACCTCGACCCACATCAGCCTGGCCATGGTCCCGGTCTCCGAGGACATCGCCTGGAGCCGCGACGTCGATCACTACATCGAGCTCATGCGCGAGGTCTCCGACCTGCGCCGGGCGCTCGCCGAAGAGGTGCCGCGTCCCGACCTGCGCTACAGCAGCCGCCTGATCGGTATGGTTCCTGAAGACACGGCCTTCTACGTGGCTCTGCCGAATCTCGCCGAGACGGTCGCCGAGGCCGACCGGATCCTGCGCGAGCGCATCGACGAGAGCCGTCTGCTCAAGCAGTGGTGGGAGAGTCGCGAGGAGCTCCAGCAGTTCGGACCGACCTTCGACGACATGACCGAGAGGCTGGCCGAGTTCGGCAGCTATCTGGGCGAAGAGGTCGTGGTGACGGCTCGCGTCGGCGCCGGCGACGAGGTCGGAAGTCCGTTGATCCTCGCCGAGCTTCGAGATGCCGCGGGCCTGCGCCGCTTCGTCGAGGAGACCCTCGCCGCCCACGCGGCCGGTGAGACCGACGGCGAGCACGGCGACATGGAGGGCATCGTTTTCATCGACGATCCTGCCCGCGCGCCGGCCACCGACGGTGACGTCTACATCTGGATGGAGGGCGACACGCTGATCGCGTCCGACAAGCTCGAAGGCCTGCGCAGCGCCCTGGCGGCCGCCGCCTCCGGCTCGACCGACTTCGTGACCACGCGGTTCGGTCAGCGGGTCGAGGAGGCCTACGCCGAGGGCGCCGGCGTCCTGATCGCCGCCGATATCGAGCGCTTCGCCGCTTCGCAGATGGCGGAGACCGAGCTCGGCGACGAGCGCGCCACTCTCGAGGCCACCGGACTGCTGGCAGCCGAGCACTTCCTGTTGGAGCAGAAGTGGGTTGGCGGAGAGACCCAGCACCGTGCCGTTCTCGGCTTCGACGGGCCGCGCCAGGGGATGGCCGCGTGGCTGGCCGAGCCGGCTCCGATGGGCGGCCTCGAGTTCGTCTCGCCGGACGCCAAGTTCGCCGCCGCGATCCTGCTGGTCGATCCCTCGGTCATGCTGGACGACGTGCTGCGGCTGGCGACCGGCATGGAGACCGAGGGCGTCGAGGGCGGCGTCGAAGAGCACCTGGCCCAGTTCGAGGCGCTGCTCGGTTTCGATATCCGCCAGGACGCCATGTCGGCCTTCGGTGGAGAAGTGGTGGTCGCGGTCGACGGTCCGCTGCTGCCCTCGCCTTCCTGGAAGCTGATTCTTGAGGTCTACGATCCGGCTCGCGCCGAGTTCGTGCTCGGGCAGATGGCAGCCTTCGCCAGTCAGCAACTGCTGGCCGAGGGAAGCGATCCGATCGAGATGGTCAGCGAGACCGTGGGCGGCAGGTCCTTCTGGACGATCGAAGGCACGCCCCAGTCCTTCCACTTCACCTTCGAGGACGGCTACCTGATCGCGGCGCCGAACCGGGCGCTGCTCGATCGCGCGCTGCGCTATCGCCAGTCGGGGTACACCCTGGCATCGGCGTCGCGGTTCCGTTCGTTGATGCCTGTCGACGGAGCCGACAACTTCTCGGCGCTCTTCTACCAGGACGCCATGAGCCTGCTCGAGCCCCTGGCGGAGCGCATCGCTTCGCAGGAGCTCACCGAAGGGCAGCGTCAGGCGCTCGACGCGCTGGCGAAGGAGAGTGGTCCGACACTGGGCTACGCCTACGGCGAGCCGGAGCGGGTCGTCTTCGCGGCCAGCGGTACAATGAGTCTCATCGATGCCGGCCTGCCGGGTCTTCTGGGCCTGGGCGGCTCCTTCGAGATGGACGGTCTGTTCCACTCGATCATGACGAAGGAGCTCGACCGCATCGAGCCGGAGAGCTGAGGACGATTCCCGGCGAGCGGCCCGGGCCGGCGATCTACTTGACGATCGACCCGCTCGGACCGCTCGCTCTCCCGTCTCCGGCGTCTCCCAGAGACTCCAGTGTCCGAGGACCCCCTCACCGAACCCGATGCGCCTCGAAACCCGCCGGGTGCCGCGCGCGTAGTCCCCGCCATGGAATCGGTCATCGAGCTCGACAACCTGAGCGTCAGCTTCGGCAAGGTCGAAGCCCTGCGCGGCCTGACGGGGAGGCTTTCGGGCCAAGCCATCGGCCTGCTGGGACCGAACGGCGCCGGCAAGACGACGCTCATCCACACGTTGCTCGGCTTCTACGAGCCCAGCGGCGGGGGAGGGCGGGTCTTCGGTCACGACATCCGAAGTCGCGACCGCAGCGTGCGGGCGCTGATCGGCTACATGCCGGAGCGCGATGCCTTCATCGAAGGCATGAACGCGGTGCGTTTCGTCCGCATGATGGGCGAGGTGGCGGGCCTGCCGGCGGCCGAGGCCCTGGAGCGGGCCCATGAAGCGCTCTACTTCGTCGGTCTCGGCGAGGCACGGTACCGCCAGCTCGAGACCTACTCGCTCGGTATGAAGCAGCGCGCCAAGCTGGCGCAGGCGCTCGTACACGGGCCCCGCCTGCTGTTCCTGGACGAGCCGACCAACGGTCTCGACCCGCCGGCTCGCGAACGGATGATCCAGCTGATCCAGGAGATCCGTGACGCCGGCGACGTCCACATCATCCTCTCCTCGCACCTGCTGCGGGATGTCGAGGAGTGTTGTCATGAGGTGCTGATCCTGAAAGACGGTGAGATCGCCTACTCGTGCGATCTCGAAGAGGAGCGCCGCGCCAACATGAAGTTCCTGCAGATGCGTATCCACGGCGACCGTGACGGCTATCTGGCGCGGATCGGAGACCTGGGTTGCGAGTGCGCGGTCGACAGCAAGGACCGAATCCGGGTGGTGCTGCCGCCCGAGCTGTCGATTCGGGAGCTCTACCGGATCGCGTCCGAGACCGACGTCCAGATTCGTCACCTCGACTACAAGAAGGACTCGCTCCAGGACATCTTCCTGAAGGCGATGGAGGGCGGCAATGGCAGTCTATGACCGTCTCTACCGGCCCTACACGGGGCCGACGACGCCGGAGTGGTCGCGCTTCCTGGTCATCACGCGCTACGCGCTCCGGGACGTCTTCCGCTCGAAGCTCCTGGTGGTCTTCTTCACCTTCTGCTTCGTCTTTCCGCTGATCTCGGCCGGTGCCATCTACCTGCGCCACAACGCCGACCTGCTCGAGGTTCTGCAGGCGATGGGCGGGGAGGGCATCCACGACTGGGTGCCGATCGACGGGTTCTTCTTCAACATCATCCTGCGCGTCCAGGGTGGCTTCGCCTTCTTTCTGGTGCTCTTCGTCGGGCCGAGGCTGATCTCGCGAGACCTGGCCAACAACGGCCTGGCGCTGTATCTCAGCCGTCCCTTCTCGCGCGCCGAGTACGTGGCGGGGAAGGCGACGATCCTCATCGGTCTGGGGTCGCTGGTGACCTGGGTTCCGGGCCTGCTTCTGGTGCTGCTGCAGTTCAGCCTCGAGGAGACGGAGTGGTTGGCCAAGTACCCGCGGATCCCAATGGCCGTCTTCCTCGGGTCGTTGGTCTGGGTCGTGATGATCACCTTTCTGGCGCTGGCCATCTCCGCCTGGGTGAAGTGGCGTCCCCTGGCCGGTTTCCTGCTGCTGATGATCTACTTCGCCGGCGGCTTCTTCGGCGAGATCATCAAGGCCCTCTTCCACACCGACCTGGGCCGGTTGGCGAGCATCAAGGCGGTGATCCAGGTGGTGTGGGCGGGCCTTCTCGGAATCGAGACGCGGATCGGTCCGTTCGGCGCTTTCGGCGCGGTCGAGGTTCCGGGGCTCGCGGCTTGGCTGACCGTCGCCTTCGTCATCGCGGTCTCCCTCTCGCTGTTGCATCGGAAGATTCGCGCCTACGAGGTGGTCCGGTGAGCGGCGGGGCGAGAGCTGACTCGATCCGCTTCGACAACGTGTCGAAGTTCTACGGCGAGGTCCTGGGGGTCAACCGGATCAACCTGACTCTCGAGCCGGGGATCACCGGGCTGGTCGGGCCCAACGGTTCGGGAAAGACCACCCTGATGAACCTGATGACCGGTCTGCTCCATCCGACCCAGGGCACGGTCGACATCCTCGGCATCCCGACGGACCGGCCCGAGCTGTTGTTCCAGAAGGTGGGCTACTGCACCCAGTACGACTCGTTCCCGCGCGGCCTGTCGGGGTACCAGTTCATCTACTCCTACCTGCGAGTGCACGGGAACCCCCACGCCGAGGCCGATCGGCTCACCTGGCAGGCCCTCGAGCGGGTCAACCTGACCGACGCGGCCCGACGCAAGGTCGCGGGGTACAGCAAGGGCATGCGACAGCGCGTCAAGCTGGCGCAGGCGATCAGTCACGACCCGCGAGTTCTGGTGCTGGACGAGCCGCTCAATGGGCTCGATCCGATGGCTCGCGCCGAGGTCATCGCGATCTTCCAGGACTTCGCCTCGGCCGGACGTCACGTCGTCATCTCGAGCCACATCCTGCACGAGGTCGACATGATCTCCGATCAGGTCGTGCTGCTGTCGAGCGGCTACGTCGTCGCCGAAGGGGAGATCGACGGCGTGCGAACCGAGATGGAGGACCATCCGATTCAGGTCCTGGTGCGTTGCGATCGGCCTTCGGAGGTCGCTGCAGCCCTGTTCGCGCAGGACCACCTCGTCGAGGCGCAGATCAACGAGGACGGCGGAGGCCTGCTGGTGCGTACCCGCAGCGCCGACCATTTCTACCGTCAGTTCAACGACATCGTGCTCGAACGCGACATCCGCGTCCAGACCGTCACGGTCGCCGACTCCGACGTCCGCGCGGTCTACCAGTACCTGATCGGCAACGAAGGCGAGACGGTATGAGTGATTCGACCACCACGGCCCCGGTCACGACCGCTCCCGTGGAGCCGACCCGGGCGCTGGTGCTCCGCCAGCTCGGCGGCATCCTGCGCCTGGAGCTGAAGCGCAGTCTGTTCGCCCGGCGTTCCTTCGCGGTCTACTTCCTGGCCTTCGCGCCGGTACTCCTGGTGGCCCTCTGGGCGGCGAGTCCGTTTCCGACCCGGGAGCTCGACGGCGCGGTCGAGGCCGCGACGATGTTCGCGGTCATCTTCGAGGCCTACCTGAGGGTGTCGATCTTCTTCAGCGCGCTGTTTCTGTTCGTCAACCTCTATCGCGCCGAGATTCTCGAGAAGAGCCTTCACTACTACTTTCTGTCGCCGGTTCGGCGCGACGTCGTCGCGGCGGGGAAGTACGCGGCGGCGCTGATCGTCGGCTGTCTGATCTTCATCGTCTCGACGGTTGTGCTGTTCGTGCTGACCATCATCCCCTGGGGGCTGGGAGCCTTCACCACCTATTTCTTCGGCGGTCCGGGTCTGGGAAACCTGCTGGCGTACCTGGCCGTGGTGGTCATGGCGTTCGGCGGCTACGGCGCGATCTTCATGGTGATCGGGCTACTCTTCCGCAACCCGGTGATCCCGGCGGCCGTGCTGTGGCTCTGGGAGGCCGCCAATCTGCTGCTGCCGCCGCTTCTGAAGCGCTTCAGCGTCGTCTTCTACCTTCAGTCGCTCTATCCGGTGCCGCTGACCCGCAGCCTGTTCGAAGTCGTGGTCGAGCCACCACCGGTCTGGCTCTCGGTAACCGGTGGGATCCTGGTGACCCTGGCGGTGCTCGCCTTCGCCGGCTGGAAGGTGCGGAACATGGAAGTCTCCTACGGCGGCGAGTAGGTCTATCCCACCCTGCCGTCTACCCGTATAGTCGGCCGGATGTTCCCCGAGATCCGACGGCGCGACGCGGGCGGCGGCGAGGCGCCCAACGGGCTGAGTCTGCCCGGCGTCTCCGACGTTCTGGGGCGTATCTACGCCACCCGGGGTGTCGAGGACGCCGACGATCTCGAGTACCGGCTCGACCGACTGCCGTCGTTCGCCGGGCTGGCCGGGATCGACGCCGCGGTCGCGCTCTTCGAGGAGGCCCTCGAGGAGGGTCGGGAGATCGTCATCGTCGGCGACTACGACGCCGACGGAGCGACCAGCTCGGCGCTGGCGGTGCGGGCGCTACGAGGCTTCGGTGCTTCCAGGGTGACGACGCGGATACCCAACCGATTCACCGACGGCTACGGCCTGACCGCGGCCATCGTCGACTCGGTCGCGTCCTCCGAGCCGGGGCTGCTGCTGACGGTGGACAACGGGACGGCCAGCATCGACGGGGTGGAAGCGGCGCGGCGGCGCGGCATCCGGGTGGTGGTGACCGACCATCATCTCCCCGGCCCGGAGCTGCCGGCCGCGGATGCCCTGGTCAATCCCAACCTGCCGGACGACGCGTCGGGGCTCGGCTATCTGGCCGGAGTCGGCGTGACGTTTCTCCTCATGGTCGCGTTGAGGGCCCACCTGCGCTCTCGCGACTGGTTCACCAGCCGGTCGCTGGAGGAGCCGAATCTCGCCGATCTGCTCGATCTCGTCGCCCTCGGGACCGTCGCGGACGTGGTGCCGCTCGAGCACGGCAACCGCCTGCTCGTCCACCAGGGGTTGCGACGGATGCGGGCCGGTCGCTGCCAGCCCGGCGTCAAGGCCCTGGTCGAGGTGGCCGGCAAGCGCCTCGAGCGGCTGAGCGAGGCCGACCTCGGGTTCGTCCTCGGTCCGCGACTGAACGCCGCCGGGAGGCTCTCCGACATGGCCCTCGGACTGAAGTGTCTGCTCGCCGATACCTATTCCGAGGCGCTCGAACCGGCGAAGGAGCTCGACCGCCTCAATCGGGAGCGGCGCTCGATCGAAGCGTCGATGGAGACCGAGGCTCGCGCGGCTCTGGAGAGCCTGTCGCTCGACGCTCCGGAGGAGCTCCCGGCGGCGCTGTGCCTCTACGACGAGGGCTGGCACCAGGGCGTGGTCGGGATCCTCGCCTCGCGGCTGAAGGAGCGCTGGCACCGGCCGGTCGTCGCCTTCGCGCCCGGGGACGGCGCCGAGCTGCGGGGTTCGGCCAGATCGGTCCGGGGTGTCCACATCCGCGACGTCATCGAGACGGTGGCGAACCGCCATCCGGGGCTGATCGGAAGGTTCGGAGGACATGCCATGGCGGCGGGGCTGAGTCTCGACGCGGACCACTTCGGGCGCTTCGAGGAGCTCTTCGTCTCCGAGGTCGACCGGGTCTTCCCGGCCGATGAGCGCCGCGGGATCGTCTACACCGACGGAGGTCTCGCATCCGGCGAGATCGGCCTCGAGCTGGCGCGCGAGATCGAGCGGGGAGGACCCTGGGGCACCGGCTTTCCGCAACCGAGCTTCGACGGCACCTTCGAGGTCGTCGACCGGCGCGTCGTCGGTACCAGACATCTGAAGATGAGGTTGCGTCCGCTGGACGGAAGCGGCGTCCTCGACGCCATCGCTTTTCGGACGACCGACGAAGAGTGGGCGGCCGGCCGGGCAACCATCGAGACGGTCTATCGGCTGGAGGTCAACGAGTACCGCGGGCTAGAGAAGCCACAACTCGTCGTCGAGCATCTCCGCCTGCTCTGAGAGGTAGCTCGCGGCGGGTAGCTTGGTCCCGGGCGGGTAGCTTGGTATAAGACGCAGAGCCAACCAGACCGAAGCGGCCGTCGATCCCGTCGGCCGCGGCCTACCGGAGGTTCCATGGGAAAGAGACTCTCGCTGATCGCCCTCGCAACCCTGCTCACGGCTTGCGGCACCGCACCGGAAGCCGAGGCGCCGGCGGAGGATCTCTGGACCAGAGCGCAGCGTCTGGCAGAGGAGAGCCTGATCGTCGATACACACATCGACGTGCCCTACCGTCTCGAGGAGGAGATGGCGGACATCACCGAGGCGACGGAGAGCGGAGACTTCGACTACCCCCGGGCCCACGCGGGCGGCCTCAACGTGGCTTTCATGTCGATCTACGTCCCGGCCTCCTACCAGGAGACCGGTGGGGGCAAGGAGCTCGCCGAGCGACTGATCGAGATGGTCGAGGGCTTCGAGTCGGCGGCGCCCGACAAGTTCGCTGTCGCGACCTCCGTCGCCGATGTACGCGAGCAGTTCGAGCGCGGCGTCATCTCGCTGCCGATGGGTATGGAGAACGGCGCGCCGATCGGGGACGACCTGGCCAACCTGGCCCATTTCCATCGGGCCGGTATCCGCTACATCACGCTGACGCATTCGGCGAACAACCTGATCTGTGACTCCTCGTACGCTCGCGAGAGGCGGTGGAACGGGCTCTCGCCCTTCGGTCGCGAGGTCGTCGCCGAGATGAACCGGCTGGGGATCATGGTCGACGTCTCCCACGTGTCGGACGACACCTTCTACCAGGTCATCGAGCTGAGCGAGGCGCCGGTGATCGCGTCGCACTCGTCGAGCCGTCGCTTCACGCCCGGCTTCGAGCGCAACATGGACGACGACATGCTCCGGGCGCTGGCCGGGAACAGTGGCGTCATCCAGATCAACTTCGGGTCGGCCTTCCTGCGCGAGGACGCGAACCAGGCGAGCCTCCAGGGCTTCATGGCGTTGGCGGCCTACCAGGAGGAGAACGGCCTCGAGGATGGCGATCCCGCGCTCGTGGAGTTCCGTCGGACCTACCTGGAGGAGAACCCCCAGATCTATGCGGACATCGCCGATGTGGTGGCCCATATCGATCACGTGATCGATGTCGTCGGAATCGACCACGTCGGTATCGGCTCCGACTACGACGGTGTCGGCGACTCGCTGCCGAGGGGGCTCAAGGACGTCTCCACCTACCCCAACCTGGTCTACGAGCTGCTCAAGAAGGGGTATTCGGAGGAGGACGTGCGGAAGATCCTGGGGGAGAACCTGATGCGTGTATGGGCCGAGGTGGAGGCGGTGGCGGCCGAGCCTCGAGTCGGCGGGTAGGGCGTCGCGGCGGCGCCAGCTCCGTGTTGGACTACGGCTCTACGATGCCTGGCGCGAGCCTGTCGAGCACGGTTTCGGAGAGGTGCCAGGCGTCGAGGGCTGAGAGGGAGGGCGTCCAGTTGATGTCGAACACTACGGCCTCGCCGTCGCGGAGAACATAGTCGAACTTCCCGAGATCGAAGCCGAGGTCGGCGCGTAACCGGCGCAGCTCATCGGGGACAGGCGCCTCCTCGAGGTCGAAGGCGTCCGGGGAGAGGCCTGTGCTTCGTCGTCACGTCCTGCTCCGTTCGAGGATTCGCCACAGGTACCAGCAGGCCTGCGACCTGTGCGGTCGCCAGGGCTCTGCGAGCGAGAGCATCCGCTCGCGGTCGGGTAGCTCCTCGAGGTCGTACAGCAGTTGCATCCCCTGCTGGATGCCGTAGTCGCCGAGTGGCAGAACGTCGGGCCGCAGGAGATCGAACATCAGGAAGATCTCGGCGGTCCAGGGACCGATGCCGCGGACCGTGGTCAGCATCTCGACGATCTCGGCGTCCGCCAGGCGATTGAAGCGGCGCGGTTGCACCACGGCGTCGAGATAGGCGTGCGCCAGGTCGCCGAGGTAGGTCGCCTTCTGACGTGACAGGCCGGCGCCGCGGAGCGCCTCGAGGCTCGTCTCGGCGACCTCGCCGGGTGTCGGAAACCGGCCCTCGGGATAGAGACGGAGGAATCGGCCGAAGACGGCCTCAGCCGCTGTGGCGGCCACCTGCTGATAGATGATGGCGCGGCTCAGGCTGCGGAAGCTGTTGCGCGTGCGTTTCCAGGGCGGTGGCCCGTAGATTCGGTGGATCTCGTCGAATCGGGGCTCGAGACGCGCCAGTCGACGGGCGATCTCTTCCCGGGCTCCCTCGGCCATCGACTCAGCGGGACTCCTGTCCCGCGCCGAGCCGGGAGAGCTCCTCTTCGAGCGCCTCCCAACGGGCGGTGAGCTCTTCCACCCGGGCGGTGAGCTCCTTCTGCTCGAGCTCGAGCTTGTTGACCTTCTTGTGGGGTGTCCGGTCGAAGAACGTCGGGTCGCAGAAGAGCTCGTTGATCTCGGCGATGCGGCGTTCGCCCTCCTCGACGCCCTCCATCACCTCGGTCTGCTCGGCCTCGAGCTTGCGCCGGCTCCTGCGGGACTGATCCGGAGTCTTGCGACTCTCCTTCTTGACCCGCCGCTTCTCGCGTCGCATCCGCAGCATGGCGCTGTCGGCGTCGAGGTGATCGTCCCCGCAGTAGGCGACGTACTCCTCGTAGCTGCCCCGGTAGTCGGTGACCCCGTCGGCGCGGATCTCGAGGATGCGGTCGGCCAGCTGGGAGACGAACCAGCGATCGTGCGAGACCAGGACGAGAGTCCCGTCGTAGTCCCTGAGCCCCTGGACGAGCGCCTCGATCGCTTCGAGATCGAGATGGTTGGTCGGCTCGTCGAGTACCAGGATATTGGGCTGCTCGACTCCGAGACGAGCGAAGACCAGCCGCGCCGCCTCGCCGCCGGAGAGGTTGCCGAGCCGCTTCTTCGCCTCGTCGCCCGAGAAGAGGACCATCGCGAGCTTGCCCTTGACGAAGCCTATCGGTTCGCCGGGACAGGCATCCCACAGCCAGCTCTCCACCGTCGCCCGTTCGCTGGTGAGGATCTCGCGGTGATCCTGGGCGAAGTAGCCGGGGTACGTCTCGTAACCCAACTCGACCTCGCCCTCGTCGGCCTCGAGCACTCCCATGGCGATCTTGAGCAGCGTCGATTTGCCGATGCCGTTCGGACCCATGATCGCCAGGCGATCGCCCCGGCGGACGGTCAGCGAGACGTCGGAGAGCACCTGGTTGTCGTCGTACGCCTTCGAGACCCCTTCTATACGGAGGACCTCCTTGCCGCTGGGCCGTACCTGCTCGAAGCGGAACGTGGGGTATCGCCGCGAGGTCTGCGGCAGCGTCTCGATCACCACGCGATCGATCAGCTTCTGCTTGCTCTTGGCCTGCCTCGCCTTGGTCGCCTTGGCCCGGAAGCGCTCGACGAAGGCCTTGTGGTGCTCGATCTCCCGTTCCCGTTTCGAGATCTCGGCCTCCTTGCGAGCCCTCTCCTCGGCCTTGCCCCGCTCGAAGCGGGTGTAGTTGCCGTGGTAGAGCACGACCGTCTCGTAGTCGACGTCGAGGATGTGGGAGCAGACGTTGTCGAGGAAACGGTGGTCGTGCGAGATCACGACGACGATGCCGGGGAACGACTGGAGGAACTTCTCGAGCCAGCGGATGGAGAGGATGTCGAGGTGGTTGGTCGGCTCGTCGAGCAGCAGCACGTCGGGGTCGGCGGCCAGGACCTGGGCCAGCAGGACGCGGAGCTTGAAGCCTCCCGAGAGCGTCGACATGGGCTGCTCGTGGACCTCGGAGGGAATGCCCAGGCCCTCGAGGATCTCGCCGGCGCGGGCCTCGGCGGAGTAGCCGTCGTGCTTGAGGACGATGTCTTCGAGCTCGGCGTAGCGATCCCCGTCGAAACACTCGTCGGCCTTTGCCAGCAGCTCCTCCTTGGCCTCCATCGCTTCCCAGAGCTCCTCGTTGCCCATCAGGGCCACGTGCAGGATCGGGTCCTGCTCGAATCGGAAGTGGTCCTGGCTGAGGACTCCGAGGCGGGAGCGCTTCGGCATCGCGACGTTGCCGTCCGAGGGCGGTTCGTCGCCGGCGAGGATCTTGAGCAGGGTCGACTTGCCGGAGCCGTTGGCGCCGACCAGGCCGTAGCGGTTGCCCTCGGTGAGCTGGAACGAGACCTCCTCGAACAGGGTCTGGTGTCCGAAGATCTTCGATAGCGAGGTGACCGCGATCATGGGGGGCGGAGATTAGCATGGCGACCGCCGTCGGGATCGGTGCGAGAATGCCGGCATGCGAGGCTCCGACGCAGTCCAGAGACGCCGTTCCGGAGGTCTGTGGGCCGCCACCGCGGTGCTCCTCTCGTTGGTGACGTCCGCGGCTCCGGGGCGGGCCCTGGAGCCCTGGGGGAAGGCCGGTCTCGCTCCGCCCGGTGGCGCCGGGTCGACCGCTGATCCGGCAGCTCCCGGTCCGACTTCGGTGCTCGCTCAGGGGACTCCCGACGGGGAGACCCAGCGGCAGGATCCCGCCGAGGTGTGGCGCCAGCGCCTGCTGGAGATCGGCAGCGATCTGCTGGCCGGGGAGTACTCGCGGGCGGAGAGCCTGTCGGCCGAGCTCGGACGCGAGATGGCCGACACCATCGTCGGCGGGGCGGGCGCCGATCTGCTGCTCGCCATGACCACGACCTACCACGCCCTGGCGCTGGCCGGTCTGGGACGGGGAGAGGAGGCCGTCTGGGACTGGCAGGTGGCGCAGCAGCTCTACCCCCGGGTCGCCGAGGTCGACCTGACGCGCTTCGGTTCGACCGGCGCCTTTCTCTCCATGCATCCACCCCGCACGCCGGTCCGAGACAGTGAAGCGAGCCCGCGAACGGGCCGTTTCGAGCCGCCGGTCAAGGTCGACGCTCCGTTGCCCGAGTTCCCCGACGGCCGCGCCTATCGCGGCCTCGCCGTCGACGTGGTGGTCCAGCTCGTCATCGATGTCGAGGGCCGGCCGCGCGAGCCGTTGATCCTCGAGGCCGAGGGCGAGCCGACGCTGGTCTGGTCGACGCTCGAAGCCCTCAAGCGCTGGCGCTTCGAGCCGGCTCGTCGGGACGGCGAGCCCGAGGCGGCGCTCTACCGGCTGACCGCCAGCTTCGTCGTTCCCGCACAGTGACCGAACGGTTTCGATCGAGGCCCGGTTTCCGGTACGATTCCGGCGCCATGCGAGTTCGTCCATTCATCGTCGCCTTCGCTTCTCTCGCCGTCGCCACCCTGACCCTGGCGGCACCCCTCCTTCCGCCGAGCCTGTCCATCCGCCTGCCCCAGAACGCTGTTGCCGTGGTGACCGCGCTCGAGGTGATCGACACCGATCACGTTCGCTTCCGGCGCGACCAGGTTCTGCAGGAAGATCGTGCCCTGGAGCAGACCAAGGAGGCCCCACCGGAGGAGATTCGCGTCAAGGTGGGCGAGGACGTCGCCGCCCGTGTCGAGGTGGGCAAGCAGTACGTGCTGGGCTACACCTCTCTCGACCCGGTGGCGAGCGATCGGCACACCTATTCGCCCTCCCCGGAGGGCTCCAGGATCGTCGTTCTCCCCGCCGTGGGGCCGGCGCTCTTCGAAGCGTCGCCGGCGATGCGCAAGTTGGCGACGCCACGCCCGACGGACTCCGAGCTGGCCCCGCGCGACCGTCTCGACCTGATCGTCGCCCAGCTCGAGCTCCCCGAGCCGGAAGGACGCCTTTTCGTCCTCGCGGAGCTGGTGCTGTGGGTCGAGCTGCGTCCCGAGATCACCGACGAGGATCTGGCGCTGGTCCGCAGGCTGCTCGAGGAGGGACAGCTCGAGACCCGGGCCCGGGAGTACGTGCTGCGGGCGTTCATGCCGATCCGCGAGCAGGTCGGTGAGGAGTGGCTCGCCGCCGAGTGCCGGCGGGTCCTCGCCGAGAACGACAGTCAGCTCGATCTGTTGTCGCCCAACCCCAGCCTGGTCAACATGGCGTTGAACTCGTTGCGCGAGATGGGGACGGTCGAAGACGGCGAGGCCGCTCTCGAGTTCCTCCAGTCGAACAACGAGAGCGTGAGCCTGGCCGCCTTCAGGGCCGCGGCGACGCTGGCGCCGGATCACACGGAAGAGGTGATGTCGAAGATCGTCTTCCACGAGGACCTGCCGCTCGACACGGAGCGAGCGGCGGTGCGTTTCCTGGCCGAGCGCCAGGCCGCCCGCCGGGACGCTGACGGGTAGGCGAGACGACGGCGTCTGGGTTCGGGGGGACGGCGGGCAGCCTCACGGTGGTGCATGCGGGGGGCTCCCGGCGAGACCTTCCGACGCTGGCTGTCGCGCCCGAAGCCGCGTTTGACTATAGGGTTGCATATGGCTAGACTTCCGTCCCTAGTCACCCACCATGCTGCGGTTTGTCGCCCGCCCGAAGCGGGCCGGCCGACGGCACCAACAAGGGAGGATCCCATCATCATGAAGACCAGACGTTTCACCCTGGGTCTGGCTCTGCTGCTCGCCGTGGCAGTGGCCGCGCCCACCCTTGCACAGGACGTAGTCCGGATGGATCCGGTGCGCCCCGTCTTAGTGCCGCCCCTCCGCGACATGGACTTCGCGCCCGTGGCGCCCACCGGCTTCAACGTCGAGATCCCGATCCGCGTCGTTCCCGGAGGCTCCGAGATCGATAACGGTATCGTGTTCCCGGGAACCCAGCGTGAGCTGACCGGCGTCAACTCGCCGGCGCCCCTGGTGAACTTCATGGGGCAGTCGGACGACGACAACGCCGCCACCGTCGGAACCCGCATCGTTCCGCCCGACACCGATGGCGGCGTCGGACCGAACCACTACGTGCAGTGGATCAACCTGATCGCGGAGATCTACGACAAGAACGGCAACTCGGTTCTCGGTCCCTTCGCGGGCAACGCGTTCTTCACCGGTCTCGGCGCTCCCTGTGCCACCGGCAACAGCGGTGATCCGCTGACCATCTACGATCAAAAGAACGATCGCTGGGTGGTCTCGCAGTTCGCTCCGAACCAGGGTCGCCAGTGCATCGCGGTCTCCCTGACCAGCGACCCGACCGGCTCCTACTGGGCCTACGATGTTGCCGTGGGCGGCTTCAACGACTATCCGAAGCAGGGCCTCTGGCTCAACGACACGCGTGACGTCCTCAGCCTGACCTACCGCAACTTCGGCGGACCGGGCGGCGGCATCAGCCTCGACTTCCAGGTCCTCGACTACGCCGCGATGCTCGGCGGCGGTGCGGCGGCCTCGGCCATCTTCCGCTCCGGCGGCGCGCCCTTCCTCGAGGGGACCATCCCGGCGGACGTCGACGGTACGACCTACCCCTCCGGTGATCAGGCTCTCTTCGGTCGCGTGTCCAGCAACGGCGCGGCCTACGAGGTCTACGGCTTCGACGCCAACTTCGGCGGTGGTGTCCCGACCTGGAACGGCCTGATCGACACCGCCTCGATCGGTCCGATCGATCGTGGCATCGGCCGCGTGCCGCAGCCGGCTCCGGGTGAGCCGCTCGACGATCACTCGCAGTTCACCATGAACCGGATGGCCTTCCGCGAGTTCGGCGGCTACGACCAGATCCTGGTCGCGGCTTCGGCCGACTCGGGCGGCGATGTGGCGGCGGCCTACTGGGCCGAGCTGCGCAGCAACGCCAACGGCAGCACCAACTTCAGCGCCCACCAGGAGGGCATGTACTCGCCGAACAACTTCGGTCCGCGCCTCGAGCGCTGGATGGGCTCCATCGCGGCCGACAAGAACGGCAACATCGCTTACGGCTACTCGGCGTCCAACAGCGTCGCCATGCCGTCGGTCCGCTACGCCGGTCGCAAGGCGTCCGACACCCTAGGCATCCTGCGTGACGAGATCGTCGCGGCTGCTGGTGGCGGCGTCCAGACCGCGTCCGCCAACCGCTGGGGCGACTACTCGAACATGTCGGTCGATCCGACGGACGACTGCACGTTCTGGTACACCACCGAGTACTACGCCAATACGGGTGGTTTCGACTTCAAGACCCGCATCGTCAGCTTCCGCTTCGACGACTGTGGCGCGACCGGGACCTCCCCGTCGATCAGCATCGTCAGCGGTGCCTGCGGCGGCACGGTGACCATCCAGGGTACGGGCTTCGCCCCGAACTCCGAGGTCGCGATCGTTCGTTCGCCGAACACCAACGGCTTCATCAAGGGTGGCCCGCAGTGCAACTCGGCCATCTTCGAGGTCGGCGAGCCGCTCGTCGGTGGACCTTTCTTCGCCTTCCCCGACGCCAGCGGTAACTTCAGCGTCGGTGTGTCGGTTCCGGCAGGTGCCTGCCTGGTCGAGGCTCTCGACTACGGCGGCGGCTGCGAGACCACGGGCGCCTTGGACACCAGTCCGTAAGCGTTCCTCTCGTTCGTAATCCGAACCCCTCGTCCTTCGGGACGAGGGGTTTTTCTTGGTGCGCCAGGCATGGCGCGCAGCGCCATGATCTGGCGCTGGATAACCGGCGAGCGAAAGCGGACCGGGAAGTGACTTTGGGGGTGCGAGTCCCCTGGAGGCCTTGATGGCGGGAACTCCTAGCCGAACAGCAACCGCTTCGTCGGGAGGCGCGGTGGGAAGGCAGCTGGAGGCAAAGCCCCGGCCCGAGTCACACGAACCGCATAAGAGGCGTCCGTGGGGTGGGCGAGGGGGCCAAGAAACCCGAAGCCCGATGCCATCCGGACCGTTCGGGCGTAGATGCGGCGGGTGTATGGGGCGAAGGTCACGCGTCTTACCCTGGGAGGTCTGCTCGTCTGCCGAGAGGCTAGCGGGGCCGCGCGGTGTCGCGAGGGGTGGGCAGAAGTCAGCCGAGGCCATAGTAGTCGCCGCACAGGGCGACGAAGGGCCGAACACGAGGGAGTCGAGCTCGTGACGTTGCGTTCGACGGACGCAGGAGGCGCAGGAACGAGGGCTGAGAGGCCCGAGCGCTCCCGTGAGGTAGGCGGCGGAACCGCCGAGGTAGCGGGAAGTGAGCGTCAAACGTCTGCGGCACGCAACGTCGGGACGAGCGAGGGGACTCCGGGACTCTTAGAGGAGGTGCTGTGCCGTGAGAACGTGATGGCAGCGTATCGCCGCGTGGTGTCGAACGGTGGGGCAGCGGGTGTCGACGGGATGCGTGTCGAGGATCTGATGCCGTACTGCCGCGAGCACTGGGCGGCGATCCGGGAGGAGCTGTACAGGGGGACGTATCGACCCCAGCCTGTGCGACGGGTATCGATCCCGAAGCCGGGCGGGGGTGAACGTCTCCTGGGTATCCCCACGGTGCTGGACGAATGGATCCGCCGCAAGCTGCGCGTCATCTACTGGCGCCGGTGGAAGCGACCCAAGACCCGGTACCGAGAGCTCAGGCGCCGCGGGATCGATCCCGCGCGCGCTCGTGTCTCGGCGGGCAACGGTCGTGGACCGTGGTGGAATGCT
This sequence comes from Candidatus Multivoradales bacterium, assembly GCA_965223875.1. GTDB lineage: Bacteria > Acidobacteriota > Thermoanaerobaculia > Multivoradales > JAHEKO01 > CBDCXS01. The sequence goes on from OZ245024.1 coordinate 4,838,883, forward strand.
GGCGCTCGCCACATGAACCACGCGGTACCGACCCAGACCCTCCGCCGGATCGGACTCGTGAGCGTCCTCGACGAGCATCGGAGACTCCAGTGCCTCTCGTCAACCGCCGTGTACGGAACCGTATGCACGGTGGTGTGGGAGCCGGGGGCGGGTGACCGCCCTCCGGCTACCCGATTTGCCCTTTGGACCTCTCGCGCTCTCTGAACCGCTGGCGCCTCGCGCCCGCTCAGAGTGAGCTTCGGGCGAGCTCTATCTCGCCCCGCAGGTCCTCGAGAGCCAGCTCCATCCGGTCCCTGTGGGTGCGGAAGGAGAGCACGCAGATGCGAACGACGAAGCGGCCGTCGAGCCGCGTCGCGGTGAGGTAGACCCGGCCACGGCGGTTGACGCCGAGCATGATCCGTTCGTTCAGAGCGTCGACCTCGTCGTCCGAGAGCTGCGGCGGCGCGTAGCGGAAGGCCAGCAGTGAGAGCTGCGGCGGGCAGGTGATCTCGAGGTGCTCGATCTTCGCCAGTTCCCCGGTGATCCACTCTGCCAGGTCGAGCTTCTCGTCCAGATTGAGACGGAAGGCCGAGAGACCGTGCATCTTGAACGGAAGCCAGACGCGCAAGCCGCGGAAGGGACGGGAGAGCTCGGGGGAGATCTCGCAGAAGTCGACGAGATCGGGATCGTCCTGGATCGGCGGCATGTAGTCCGCCGCCAGGCTGTGCGATCGCCGCAGTGCTTCGCCGTCGCGAACCAGAAGAGCGCCCGTTCCGTAGGGGAGAAACAGACCCTTGTGCGGATCGAGGACGATCGAGTCGGCGCGCTCGAGCCCGCCCATCACCCGTCGGCCCCGTTCGGTGAGGGCGAAAAAGCCCCCGTAGGCCGCGTCGACGTGCAGCCACAGCCCTTCGTCACGGGCGACGTCGGCCAGCTCGTCGAGCGGATCGACGGCGCCCGTGTTGGTGGTGCCGGCGTTGCCGTTGACCAGAAAGGGCCGAAGCCCGGCGTCGCGGTCGCGCCGCACGGCCTCGCGCAGGGCCTCGGGCCTGAGCCGCTGCCTCCCGTCGACTGGCAGCCGGCGCACGTTGGCGGCCGGGAAGCCGGCCAGCATGGCGGCCTTGGCGACCGAGTGGTGTGTCTGATCCGAGGCGTACAGGATGCCGTCCTGGAAGCTCTCCCCGAGGTGCTCCAGTCGCGCCGTGGTGAGGCCGGTCAGGTTCGCCAGCGAGCCCCCGGGAGTGAGAATGCCCCGGGCCGCGGCGGGGTAGCCGACGATGTCGCAGAACCAGCGCACCACATTGGCTTCGAGCTGTGCCACCGCGGGGGCCGCGGCGAACACCCCGGTGTAGCGGTTGAACGAGTCCGACAGCAGGTCGGCGACCGCGCTGTGGAAGAGTCCGCCGCCCGGAACGTAGGCGAGGTAGCCCGGCCCGGCGGTGTTGAAGCTCTTCGGAACGGCGCGCTGGAAGAGCAGGTCGAGAAGCTCGTCGGCAGGGACGCCGACTTCGGGAGGCATCGCTTCGGCGAGAGAACGGGCCACTTCGACCGCCCCTGCGGTGTCGGCCGAGGGTTGCTCGGGGAGCGACTCGATGTGCTCCACGATGCGAGCCATCGCCGCATCGACGAGAGCTCGCATCTCGCCGGCGGAGAGCTCGAGCGGATTCGTCTCCCGGTTCAATTCCCGGCTCACTCCCCGCGAGTGGATTCTTTACGCGACCCGGACGACGGGGCTAGGGCGCCACCGCCTCGGACTCCAGCCGGTTGGCCCAGTCCTCGGGGTAGAGAACTCCGAGAACGTAGCGATCCTCGTCGAGATAGCGCGCCGCGGCCTCGCGGATCACTTCCGGGGTGAGTCCGTCGACCATCTCCTCGAACGAGAGGATCTCGGCCGGGTCCCAGCCGTGGCTGACGTAGTTCTTGATCGCGCCGAGCCAGAAGCCGTTCTCCCGAAGGTCGGTCTCTCGCTTGCGCTTCTGCTGCTCGGTCACCTTGGCGACGTAGCTCGCGTCGACCCCCTCGGCCTTGATGCGCTCGAGCTCGGCCAGGGTCGCGGCGATGAGGTCCTCCGCGTTCTCGGGCGCGCAGCCGAAGCCGATGGTGAGCGAGTAGCCGTCCTTGGGGCGAGAGTTGACTCCGCCGCTCACCGACACGCCGTAGGTCCCACCCATGTCCTCGCGCAGGATCTCGCGCAATCTCATCTCGAGCACCATGCGCAGCGACGCCATCTCGTACACCGCCTCGCGGCTGAACTCGGCGGGCCCCGTGAAGACCAGTCGAACCTGGCTCTTCGGCTCGCCGCCGCGGAAGACCTCGAAGCGCTCGACGCTGTCTGGCGACTCGACGCCGATGTCACGCCAGGTCTCCTCGCGACGGGTCGACGGCAGGCCGCCGAGGTACTTCGTCACCAGCGGCTTGATCGTGTCGGGGTCGACGCTGCCGACGAGGACGAAGGTGAAGTCGCTGGCGTCGCTGAAACGGTCCCGATAGACGTCGTAGGCCGTCTGCAGGTCGAGCGCCTCGACGAAGGCGGCGTCGGGGGGACGGCGCCGGAAATGGTCCTGGGTCAGGGTTTCGACCAGCCGATCGTTGAAGACGACCTCGGGCCTGGTGCCGCGGTTCTCGATCAGGCCGCGCACCCGGCCGACGAAGGTATCGAAGGCCACCTCGTCCATCCGCGGCGCGGTGAAGTAGAGATAGACGATCTGGAGCATGGTCTCGAGATCGTCGGGGGAGGCGGCGGCGCTGATTCCCTCCTCCAGCTCGCCCAGGTAGGGAGACGCCTGAACCGCCTTGCCGGCGAGCATCTTCTCGAGCGTCACGAGATCGAACTCGGCCAGACCGCCCTCCTCGATGAGAGTCGTCGAGATCGACGCCGACTCGTAGTCCTTGTCCGGGACGATCGAGCTGCCTCCCGGGCTGAAGCCGCTCATCAGAACCTGGTCGGCCCGGAAGTCGGTCGGTTTGACGATCACCCTCACGCCGTTGGCGAGCCGCCAGTCCACCGCGTCGACGCCGTCGAGACGCCGCTCGATGCGGACGCGACCTCCCTCGGGGACCTCGGCGAGCAGAGGCGTCTCCGGGACGACGTCCTCGTAGGCCGCGATCTCGGCGTTCTCGGTGGAGGAGAAGACCGCCAGCAACTCGTCGCCGCTGGGCAGCGTCTCCTCGAACTTGTCGGGAGCCGCCAGGAGAACGACCCGGTTCTCCTCGGTGATCCAGTCCTGGACGAGACCGTTGAGCTCGTCGACCGTGATGGTGGGGAAGAACTGCCGGATCATCTCGAGCTCGACGGCGATGCCCGGCGTGGGCTCGCCGAAGCGGAAGACCCGCGAGTATTCGGCCGCGTAGGTCCCGGAATCGAGGTTCTCCCTCTCCTCGTAGACGCGCTCCATGGCCCTCAGGTACTCGGCCTTGGCACGCTCGAGCTCGGTCTCCGTGAAGCCGTGGCGGTCGACCCGCTCGACCTCGGTGAGGAGCGCCTCGAGTCCGATCTCCACCTGGTCCTCCTTGACGGCGGCCAGTTGCATGAAGACCTCCTTGGAGCGGACGAACCGGTTACTTGCGTCCGAGGCCGCCGCGAGGAAGGGGGGGTCGGGCTGACGACTCACCTCGTTGAGTCTCGAGTTGAGCATCGAGAAGTACAACCCCTCGGCGAGCGAGCGCCGGTAGTCGTTGGCCGAGCCCTCGGGCCGCCGGGGGAGTTTGTAGTAGATGCTGAGCAGCGTCGCCGGCGCCTCGGCGTCGGTGACGATCGCGAAGAGCGTCTCGTCGTGGTCGGGCACCGGGTAGATCTCGCGCGGCCGCGGCGACTCCGGATTGGTGAGGCCGGAGAAGTTCTCGACGATCTGCGTCTCGACCGCGGATCGGTCGAAGTCGCCCACCGCGATCACCGCCATCAGGTCGGGTCGGTACCAGTCGCGGTAGAAACGCTTCAGGGCGTCCACTGGCGCGGTCTCGAGAATGTCGCGCTTGCCGATCGGCAGACGCTCGGCGTAGCGCGAGTCCTTGAACAGCACCGGGAACTGCTTGTCCCGGATGCGCGCTTCGGCTCCGAGTCCCAGGCGCCACTCCTCGACGACCACGCCGCGCTCCTTCTCGACCTCTTCGGCGGCGAAGGAGACGCCCTGGGCCCACTCGCGCAGAATCTCGAAGCCGGTCGACAGCGTCTGGGCGTCGTCGGTGGGCACCTTGAGCATGTAGACCGTCTCTTCGAAGCTCGTGTAGGCGTTGATGTCGGGCCCGAAACGCATGCCGGTGCTCTCGAGGTAGTCGATGAGCTTCTGGCGCGGGTAGTTCTCGGTGCCGTTGAACGCCATGTGCTCGACGAAGTGCGCCAGACCCTGCTGGTCGTCGTCTTCCTGATTCGAGCCCGCGTCGACGAGCAGCCAGATCTCGGCGCGATTGGCGGGCTCGCGGTTCTCGCGGATGTAGTAGCTCAGCCCGTTCCCCAGCTTGCCGGTGGTGAGCAGGGAGTCGACCGGAAGCTCACCGTCGAGGTCGTCGCGCCAGCTCGGGGCGGGCTGCGCCTCGGTCTGGGCGATCGAGGGTAGCGCCACGAGGGCGAGAAGGAGCGAGAGGATGGTGATCGAGCGTCGTCGCATTTGGCAGACCCCCTGGCAGGACTCGGGGAAACGTACGGATAGGAGGGTGTCGCGGTGGCGTCACCGCCGCGTCGGCGACGAGGACGTTACCACGGGCGTCACCGGGCGGAAGTGCAATTCGCAGGCCAGCCCGGGCGTCTCCGCCGGGCCGCCCGTCAGGCCTCGCGCTGCAGCAGAGTCAGCGAGCGACCCAGATCCGGTCCGCTGCCGAGGATCTCCTCGAGCAGCCGGCCCCGCTGGCGCGCCAGGCGTTGCGGGACGCTCTTCAGGTTGAAGGCGGCCGGGTCGAGCGAGCGAGTCACCTCGCGCCAGCGCAGCGGCGTCGAGACCTTGGCGCCGGCGTAGGGGCGGACGCTGTAGGGGGCGACGAGCAGCTTGCCGTGTCCGTTCTGTACGTAGTCGATGTAGACACGGTCACCGCGCGACGACAGCGACCTCTCGATCGTGGCGATCTCGGGCAGCTCGCGGACGATCAGTCGCGCCATCAGCTCGGCGAGCTGCCGTGACTGCTCGTAGGTGCACTGCCCGCCGAGCGGCAGGAGCACGTGCATTCCGGACCCGCCGCTCGTCTTCGGGTAGCTCGGAAGCTCGATGCTCTCGCAGAGTCGGCGAATCGCCTGCGCCACCTTCACCACCCGGTCGAACGTGGCCTCCTTGGGGTCGAGGTCGAGAATGCACCAGTCGGGTCGCTCGAGCGAGCCGATGCGGCTCGACCAGATGTGCAACGGGATCGCCCCGAGGTTGGCGATGTAGAGCAGGGCCTCCTCGCTGTCGCACACGAAGTACTCGGTCTCGCGATCGCCGTCGCCGGACCACACGGTCTCGGTTCGGATCCACTCCGGCGCGAACTCGGGAGCGTTCTTCTGATAGAACGACTTGCCCTCGATGCCGTCCGGGTAGCGGTCGAGCACCAGCGGGCGATCCCTGAGGTAGGGGAGGAGCCAGGAGGAGACCGCCCGGTAGTACTCGAAAAGGTCTCCCTTGGTGTAGCCCTCCTGTGGCCAGAAGACCTTTCCCGGGCGACTCACTTCGACGCGATCCGGACTCTCCTGGGGATCGGGTGCGGGCGCGGCCGGGGGCTCGGACGAGGGAAGATCATCACGGGTGCAGTCGCGGACCGCCTTGTCGTCGCGCAGGCGCCGGAAGACCGGGTGCCTGAGCTGGCCGGCACCGGTGATCTCGGTGAAGGCGACCTCGACCACCAGCTCGGGCTCGACCCAGCGGTGCTCTTCGCCGGCTGGAGGCTGCCCCGAGACGGGAGCCGTCTCCCTCTCGCTGGCCTCGAGGCGCCGACGCAGCTCGCCGAGCCGCTTCTGGCTGAAGCCGGAGCCGACCCGTCCGGCGTAGACCAGCTCTCCGTCACTGGCCTTTCCCGCTCCGCCCTCCGCGACCGCAGCCAGGTGGAGCGCGCCGAGACCGTCACGCCCCGACTTGGGCAACGTGTAGCCGACGACGGCGAAGTCGCCGACTCGTTCGGCGCGGATCTTGATCCAGCGCGAGGAGCGTCCACCGCGATAGACCGAGTCGATGCGCTTGGCGACGATGCCCTCGAGTCCGAGTCGCCGTACCTCGGCGTAGAAGTCATCGCCCCGTTCCAGGAAGTGGTCGGCGAAGCGGATCGGGCCGATCGTCGGCAGAAGCTCGCGCAGCAGGCTCTTGCGCTCGGCGAGCGGGACGCCGCGCAGGTCGTACTCTCCGAGCGCCAGCAGGTCGAAGGCGAAGTAGGTGGCGGGCATCGTCACCGAGGCTCGCTCGACGTCGATGCGTCGCGACAGCTGGGCGCGCTGCTGGAGACGCTGGAAGCTCGGCCGGGCTTCGTCGTCGAGCACGACGATCTCGCCGTCGAGAACGATCGACGGGAAGGGGAGGGCCGACAGGGCCCGGTGGATCTCGGGGAAGGTAAAGGTGGCATCGCGTCCCGAGCGGTAGCGCAGGTCGACTCTGGTGCCGCGGTCGAGCCGGCCGAACGGGTCGCCCGGCCCGGCCTCGCCGCGTCGCGCCGCGAGCAGACGGTATCCGTCGTACTTGAGCTCGAAGAGCCAGTCGGGATCGGTGAAGGCCTGGCGCTCGAGTGTCGCCAGCATCGGCTTGATCCGGGCCGGATCGACGCCGCCGCGCGGCACCTCGAGCGCCTCGATGCGAGCCTCGAGGGCCTCGAAGCGGCGGGGTCCGCTGGCAAGCTCCTCGACGGTGAGACCGGAGAGCACCGATCCGGGATTGGGGGGCTCGTCCTCGGCCGTCGTCGCCCAGGCGTCCGGCTTCTTGATCAGCAGCCACTCCTTCGGGTCCCGCTTGGTACGCACCAGGGTCCACAGACCGCGCATCTTGAAGCCCTTGAGATCGAACAGGAGCTTCCCCGTCTCGATGCCCTCTTCCGGATCGGTGTGGGAGATCCACTGGCCGCGATCCCAGATGATCATCGCCCCGGCGCCGTAGTTGCCCTCCGGGATGATGCCTTCGAAGTCGGCGTACTCCAGCGGGTGGTCCTCGGTCGCTACGGCGAGGCGTTTTTCGGCCGGATCGGTCGAAGGACCGTGGGGCACCGCCCAGGAGCGCAGGACGCCGCCGAGCTCGAGCCGCAGGTCCCAGTGCATCCTCCGTGCGGCGTGCTGCTGGATCACGAACTGCCGCGGCCGGTCGAGCGCGGCCTGCCCGAAGGGCTCCGGAGTCGAGTCGGGAGAGCGCTTCGCTCGGTAGGCCTCGAGGCGGTCGCTCGGGCTCTCGTGGGGGCTCATGAACGCGGTCGTATCACGGGTTGAAAGGCCTAACTATGCTATATTGCCGCAGTTATGAGCGTCCGGCCAATCGCCTCGGGCACCGTTTCGTTCGGCCTCGTGGCCATTCCGGTCAAGCTCTACTCGACCGCGGAGAGCTCCCAGGCGATCCGTTTCAACATGATTCACGAGGCGTGCGGGACCCGGGTCAAGTATCGCTACTACTGCCCGACGGACGAGGAATTCGTCGAGCGTTCCGATCTGGTCAAGGGATACGAGTTCGCCAAGGGCCAGTATGTCCTGTTCACCGCCGAGGAGCTCAAGGCGATCACGCCGGAGCCGACCAACGCGGTCGAGATCCTCGAGTTTGTTCCGCTCAAGAAGGTCGATCCCATCTACTACGAGAAGTCCTACTACCTCGGCCCCGACAAGGGGGGCGCCCGACCCTACCGTCTGTTGGTCGCGGCGATGCGTGAGACCGGCCGGGCGGCGCTCGCCCGTTACGCGGCGCGCGGCAAGGACTATCTGGTTCTCGTCCGCCCGTTCGAGGACGGATTGATCATGCAGCAGCTCTACTACGGTAACGAGGTGCGGGCCTTCTCCGAGGTGCCGGTCGACGACGCCGAGATCCGTGACGGCGAGCTCGAGCTCGCGGTGCAGCTGGTCGAGCAGATCGCCTCGGACGACTTCGATCCGACCGCCTTCCAGGATGAGGTGAAGAGGCAGGTCCGAGAGCTGATCGAGCGCAAGGTCCAGGGCGAGGAGATCGTCGCCGCCGCACCCCAGGAGCCCAAGGCGCAGATCATCGACCTGATGGACGCGCTCAAGGCGAGCCTCGGGGAGAAGGAGACCCCGAAGAGCAAGCCCGCCAAGGGGCGCAAGAAGGCCTCGGCGCGCAAAGCGCCCAGGGCGTCCGGCGCCAGCGCGGCGAGCGGCCGGGGACGCAAGGCCAAGGCGGCGAAGAAATAGGCCGCGCAGGCGGCCGGGGACGAGAGCCTATGAACGACTTGGACGCTTCCGCCGGATACAAGACGGCCGAGGTGGCGAGAATGCTCGGCTGGAGTCAGGGCGCCGTGCGCTCGAGCGTGCGCAACGGCTACGTTCATCCGACCCGTGGATCGCGCCGGGAGTACCGATTCAGCTTTCAGGACCTGGTGGCCCTGCGAGCGGTCAAGCAGCTTCTCGACGCCGGACTGTCGCGCCGACGCGTCGGGCAGGCGCTCGGTCGTCTGGTCGAGGATCTGCCCGCCGAGCGGACGCTCGCCGGCGTTCGGATCGTCGCCGACGGCGATCGCGTCGTCGTCGAGGACGGCGAAGAGATCTGGAACCCGGAGTCGGGACAGCGCGTGCTCGATTTCCGCGCCGCGGAGGCGGCACCCGCGGCGCCGCTCCAGCACGAGCCACCGGTGGTTCCGGCCGAGCCCGACCTGGCCGGCGAGGAGTGGTACCAACTCGGCATCGAGCTCGAGGCCGAGAACAGCCGCGAGGCCAAGGCGGCCTATCGCAAGGCGATCGAGATCGAGCCCGACCACGTCGACGCGCACCTCAATCTGGGTCGACTGCTGCACGAGGAGGGCCGGGTGCGCACCGCGGAGGAGTGCTACCGCCAGGCGCTCGAGCTGCGTCCCGAGGACTCGACGGCGTCGTTCAATCTGGCGGTAGCTCTCGAGGATCTGGGGCGGCCGATGGAAGCGCTGGCCGCGTACGAGAAGGTCATCGAGGCCGACTCGGAGTACGCTGACGCCTACTTCAACATCGCCGGGATCTACGAGCGCCTGGGAAAGCGCGCCGAGGCGGTGCGCTACCTGAAGACCTACAGGGTGCTCACCGGCGGACGCGCCTAGGAGCCTGTCCGAGTAATCCTCGACACGAGGCGTTTGTCATGTTGAGATCAGTGCATGGCTAAGAGGTTTCGTTCGTGGGAGATAGATCAGATCTGGCTGCTGCCGCCGTCGGTCCAGGAGTTGGTGCCGGAGGGTCACGTGGCGCACTTCGTTCGGGAGACGGTCCGGGAGTCTCTGGACCTGTCGTCGATCCTTGGCGAGTACACCGAGGAGCGAGGGTACCCGCCCTATCACCCGGTGATGATGACGGCGTTGCTTCTGTACGCCTACACCCAGGGGGTGTACTCGTCGCGGCGCATCGCGCGGGCCTGCGACGAGCGGGTGGACTTCATGGCGGTGACCGCGATGCAGCGGCCGGACTTTCGCACCATCAGCGACTTTCGCAAGCGGCATCTGCAAGCTTTGGGGGCGCTGTTCGTCCAGGTGCTTCAGCTGTGTCGTCAGGCCGGTCTGGTCAAGCTGGGGCACGTGGCGTTGGATGGGACGAAGGTGCGGGCCAACGCCTCCAAGCACAAGGCGATGAGCTATGCGCGCATGCAGAAGGCGGAGCGGGAGCTGGCGGCCGAGGTGGCCGGTTGGTTCGAGCAGGCCGAGGCTGTCGATGCGCGAGAAGACGAGGCGTTCGGTGAGGACAAGCGCGGTGACGAGCTGCCGGATTGGGTGGCCAACAAGCAGCAACGCCTGGCCAAGATTCGCGAGGCCATGGCGGCTCTGGAAGATGAGGCCCAGCGCAAGGATCCTCCCCCGAGCGACCCGGACAAGCCCCGCCGGGGCCGTCCGCGCAAGCATCCTCCGGGAGTGCCCAAGCCGAAGGAGCAGCGCAATTTCACCGATCCGCAGAGCCGCATCATGAGGACCCCCGATGGGTTCCAGCAGTGCTACAACGCGCAGGCGGCGGTCGATGCAGCTAGCCAGGTGATCGTGGCGCGTGGCGTGACGCAGTCGGCCACGGACCGCCATCAGCTCCAGCCGATGGTCGAACAGATCCGGGCCCATACCGGGCAGGATCCCGGCGAGCTGTCGGCCGATTGTGACTACTGCTCGGAAGGCAACTTGGCCGAGCTCGAGCGGTGGGATTCGAGGCTACGTGGCCACGGGCAAGCAGCAGCACGGCTCGCCGGCACCGGTCGGCTCGCGTCCTCGCAACGGCCCTCTGACCCAACGCATGCAACGCCGACTCAAGTGTGGCGGGTACCGCAGCCGCTACCGGCTGCGCAAGCACACGGTCGAACCGGTCTTCGGGCAGGTCAAGAGTGCCCGTGGATTCCGACAGTTCCTTCTGCGGGGCGCCGAGAAGGTCACCGAGGAATGGAGTCTCGTCTGCACCGCGCACAACCTGCTCAAGCTGGCTCGAGCAACAGCGCCATGAGGCGCCCCGACGCGGCTTCTCTGCGCTCTTGCGCCACCGCCGACCTCCTTGGTGGCCCCTTGAGAGCCGTTTCCGCGCCACCAGCTCGATTGGCCGCCTCTCAGCAACCCAATTCGCTCATCGTGACCAGCGTACCCGTCTCAAACCGCATTAGCCGGACAGGCTCCTAGCCTGCGTTTTTCATCAGTCTCCGTAGCGAGCCGCGGGAGCTGCCCGTGGCTACAAGGCGCGCGACCGAGGGCGCCGCAGGCGTATCCGCTGCGATACGTCGAGGCGCGCGACCGAGCGCAACGCAGGAGACACGGGGAGATCCGGCGGCGCAGTAGGAGGCTGGTGAAGAATGCAGGCTAGGCGATCAGACCGAGCTCTTCCGCACGACGACGAAGGTGACGTCGTCGAGCAGCGCTCTCGAGCCCCGCCACTGGGCGCCCGCCTCCTCGAGACCGTGGAGGATGTCCTGCGGCGCTCTCGACGCGAGTCGCTGGAAGGTCTTTCTCGCCGCCGGATAGCCCAGGGGGTCGCCGGCGGCGTTGGCCATCTCGGGGAACCCGTCGCTCATCAGCAGCAGGACGTCGCCCTGGCCGAGCCCCGCCTCGGCCTGCCGGTAGGAGGAGTCGGCCAGCCCGCCCAGCGGCAGGCCAACCAGGTCGATCTCCTCGATCTCGCCGCTTCGGGCCCGCCAGACGAGTGGAGGCGGCATGCCGGCGCAGGCGATCGCCAACCGGTTCCCCTGGTAGCGCACCAGGGTGAGCGCCATGGTCATGCGCCCCAGGTTCATCCGTTTGATGGCCTTCGAGGAGCGCTCGAGGAAATCGGCCGGCTCGAGGGTCTGCGCCGACGCCATGAAGAGACTCTTCAAGGCCGTGACCATGGTGCCGGCCTTGGCTCCGTGACCGGTGGCATCGCCCAGCGCGATGGTCAGGGCACCGTCGTCGCCCGGCAGGAAGTCGTAGTAGTCGCCGCCGACCTCGGTCGCCGTCTGCATGTAGACCGCCAGCGACAGGTCGGGATGCTCCGGCACCCGGTTGGGCAGCAGTGAGAGCTGAAAGGCGCGCGCGTCCTCGAGCTCGCGGCTCTTGCGCTCGTTCTCGGCGGCGAGGAGACGCTGGCGGGTCTCCTGCTCCTCACGCCGCTCCACCTCGTCGATGAGGCGCTCGCGCTGCCGGTGGAGGTCTGATGCCATGCGGTTGAAGTTGCGCGCCAGCTGTCCGATCTCGTCCTTCGATCGGATGTCGACCTCCACCGCGGTCTCACCCTCGGCCAGGCGGTCGACACTGTGGGAGAGCTGCCGGATATTGCGGGTCATGCGCCTCGACAGCGGCAGAATGCCGATCATCGCGAAGACGATGGCGCCGAGGCCGAAGCCGAAGTTGCGTACCGAGTTCTGGCGCATCGCCGCCAGCGACTCGGCAATCGGGCGGGCGATGCCGAGGGTCACGTCCGACTCGGGATCGGTCGAGGCGACGATCAGCCAGCCGTCCCGGAAGGCGATGTAGGGCCGGTCGGACGCGATCTCGAGACTCTCGAGGTCGAGCCCTTCGATGGCGGCCTGGTCCGCAGGCTCGACGGTGTACAGGGTGCGTTCCGGCCCCAGGGCGAAGGGCACCTCGCCCTGGTCCCGCCGCGCGTGCCCGAGGATCGAAGCGAGGAGATGCTGCGGACTGATCTGTGCCCGAACCTCGCCGACGACCTGGCCATCCTGTTCGATTCTCCAGTCGAAAGAGGTACCGAGGAGGCGCTTGGCCTCCTCCCAGCCTCGCTGCAGCGACTCGACCTCCCGCTCCTCCAGGCGACGCTTCTCTCTGGCCGCCTGCCGAAGCGACTGCGCGGCGCGGCGCCGCTCGGCGTTGAGCTCCGCCCGTTCCTCATCGGTGAGGGAGGGGTCCTGGAGCACCTCGCTCAGCTTCTCGACCTGGCGCTGGTTGGTGGCGATCTGCTCTTCGACCTGCTCGGCTTCGGCCGCCAGACGCTCGACATGGTCTCCGAGGACCAGACCCAGGCCGTCGATGATCTCCTCGGTCAGCCCCGCCGTGGCGTCCTCGAGCCCCGCCTTCGCGTCCTCGCGCGTCGCGGGGTCGTCTTCGAGGGCCTCGGCGGCCTCGATGACGTGGTCGAGGTAGATGACGAAGCTACTCGGCTCCTCGAGCTCGGCACGCGGGCCCGGCGGCACGGCCGGCGCGTCCGGCTCGGGTCCCTCGGCGGGGCGCTCGCCCGGCGATGCCGGTAGAGGGATCACCTCGACCGATTCCACCATCGGCGCCAGCCGCCCCAACTCGTCGAGCGGCCGGGCGACCGGATAGTCGGTCTCGAACTCGAAGCCCGAGTCGGGTGCCAGGGTGTCCAGCGACATCGAGCCGAGAGCTCGGATGCGTCGGCCGAGCTCGCTACGAGCCTCGTCCATTCGGTCGTTGAGCTCCAGTGCCTGAGACCGCACCTCGGTCTCGACGGCCCGCCGGAAGACGCGAATCGAGCTCAGGTAGTTCATGAACACGATCGTCGCCAGCGGCAGCACCGCCAGAAGGAAGAACGCGAGGACCAGCTTGGTACGGATTCTCACGGAGGAGCGTCGCAGGAAGGGCCCGCTCGGGGCGCGTACGGGTCGCGTGGAGGCGGCCGACCCGATGATAGTACGCTCGAGAGCGGGTCCGGGTTCCGGTCCGAGGCTGTCGGAGGGTGATCGACCGCCTTTGAGCTATCATCCGGCTCGCCCGCTCTGGGGAGACACGAGATGAACGGAGGAAGCTATCAGCGTCAGGCCGGCGGCGGATTCGGCGGCCTCAGCGGACCCGTGCCGCGCGACCTGGTCGTCCTGCTGGCCGTCGTCCTCGGCACCTTCTCACTGCGCTTCTTCGCCGCGACGCAGTCGCTCCACGCGCTGCTGACGCTGTCGTCGAACACCTGGCGCCACGCCTTCCTCTGGCAGCCGGTGACCTATCTGTTCACCGGCGTCGGCCAGCCGGGCATCTGGTTCCTGCTCGCGCTGCTCATTCTCTTCCTCTTCGGGCGCACCGTCTTCTACCAGCTCGGGCGGCGGGGGTTCTGGCGCTTTCTGCTGGTCGTCGGCGTATCGAGCGCGCTCGTCGCCGTCGTGGTGGACCTTCTCGCCACGGTGCTCTCGGGTCCGACGCTCAACGCTTTCGTGTTGATGCAGGGCCAGCAGATGCTGCTGACCATGGTCATCGCCGCCTTCGCGACGATGAACCGCGACGCCACGATCCTGCTCTTCTTCGTCCTGCCGGTACAGGCCCGCTGGTTCCTGCTGCTCGAGGTCCTCTTCGCCTTCATGGGCTTCCTCTCCACCGGCGATCTGGCGGGCTTCGTCGGGCTCTGCTGCGGGGTCGGACTGTCTGTGCTCTACCTCGGCTGGCGCCCCCGGAGGCTCGATCTGCGTCGTCCATGGCTGCAACTCCAGGAATGGTGGCTCAAGCGGCGCCTCAAGGGCATGCGGCGGCGCAGCGGTCTGCGTCTCGTCGACGACGACGAGACCGCCGACAGCGGGTCGTCCGACGACGGGCCCGACGACGGCTGGGTCCACTGAGGGCCGGCGACACACCACAGGGAATATTCGGTCGATCGAATCCCTTGTAGGAGGTGTGCGGCAGTCCGCCGTACGACCATCCTCCAAGGCGATTGGGGCCCAGGCCCCGAAAGTGAGATCGATGAGCGAGACCCTCTCCCTGCCAGTTCTGCCGTTGCGCGGCGCGGTGATCTTTCCCGGCGTGGTGACCCCGGTGCGGGCCGGCCGGCCGGCGACGATGCGTGCCATTCAGGCGGCCGTTTCGCGGGGAGACCGGATGGTGTTCGCGGTGTTGCAGAAAGGAACCGGCGAGGTCGTCGGTGTCGATGATCTCAATGCCATCGGAACGATCGCCCGCATCGATCAGGTGCAGAAGGTGGGTGCGGGCCTGCAACTGCTGCTCAATGGCGACCGGCGCGGTGTCGTGGCGCGGATCGAGGCGGCCGAGGATGGGTATCTCGAGGCTTCCGTGCGCGAGACGACCGAGATCCTGCCGGCGGAGGCCGACGACCCCTCCTACGAGGCGCTGCAGAAGGAGCTGCGAGAGCGGGCGACGGAGCTCGCCGAGAGCGCCGGTCTCCCGGAGGAGATCATCCGGCAGGTGCTCGACAGCATCGGGGACCCGTCGAGTCTCTCCGATCTCGTCACCAGCTACCTGGAGCTGTCGACGGTGGAGAAGCAGACGCTGCTCGAGACGCTCTCGGTCGAAGATCGGCTCAGGCAGGCGCTGCTCCATGTGCAGCGCCAGCTGACCGTGGTCAGCGCCCAGGCCGACATCCAGTCGAAGGTGCAGCAGGAGCTCGGCGATCGCCAGCGCGAGATGGTGCTGCGCGAGCAGCTGCGCGCCATCCAGGACGAGCTCGGTGGCGGTGAGGACGGCAGCGATCTGGAGGAGCTTCGCGAGCGGCTCGCGGCGCTGGAGGTGCCGGACGAGGTTCGCAAGGAGATCGATCGCGAGCTCGACCGGCTGGCGCGGATGAACCGGGAGTCGATGGAATCGCAGGTCATCCGCACCTATCTGGAGACCGTCGCGGAGCTACCCTGGAGCACCCGGACCGAGGACGACCTGGACCTGGCTCGCGCCGAGGAGATTCTCGAGGAGGACCACTTCGGGCTCGACGACGTCAAGCAGCGCATTCTCGAGTTCCTCGCCGTACGCAAGCTCAGCCGGGCCGTCGAGGGGAGCGCGGAGCCGGATGCGGACGGGGAGCGCGAGGCGCCGGGCGATGGCCCGGCGAAAGCCCCCATTCTGCTCTTCACCGGCCCGCCAGGTGTCGGCAAGACCTCCATCGCGCGCTCGATTGCCCGCGCCATGTCACGCGAGTACGTACGCATCTCCCTCGGCGGCGCTCGCGACGAGGCCGACATCCGGGGACACCGTCGCACCTATGTGGGCGCACTGCCGGGTCGGATCCTCAACGGCATGCGCCAGGCCGGCGCCAAGAACCCGGTCTTTCTGCTCGACGAGGTCGACAAGCTCGGGGCCTCGTTCCAGGGCGACCCGGCGAGTGCTCTGCTCGAGGTCCTCGATCCGGCGCAGAACGACAGCTTCGTCGATCACTACCTGGGCGTGCCCTTCGATCTGTCGGAGGTCTTGTTCATCGCCACCGCCAACGCGCCGCATCGGATCCCGGCGCCGTTGCTCGACCGCATGGAGGTGGTCGAGTTCTCGGGCTACACGGAGGGCGAGAAGCTGGAGATCGCGCGCCGCTACCTGCTGCCGCGCCAGGTGCGCGACAACGCGCTGGATGCCGCCCAGATCGGGATCAGCGACGAGGCGATCCTGCAGGTCGTCTCGCGCTACACCCGTGAGGCGGGAGTGCGACAGCTCGAGCGCGAGATCGGTAAGCTCTGCCGCAAGGTGGCGCATCGTGTGGCGACCGAAGCGGTGTCGACGGTCGAGGTCGGCGAAGACGACGTCTCCGATCTGCTCGGGCGGCCGCGCCTCCACCCCGAGACGGCGGCGACGGTGCCGCAGGTCGGCGTGGCGACCGGCATGTACTACACGCCCGCCGGCGGCGACATCATGTTCGTCGAGGCGACCGGAATGCGCGGCAAGGGCGAGCTGGTCCTCACCGGCCAGCTCGGAGACGTGATGAAGGAGTCGGGGCGAGCGGCGTGGAGCTGGGCCCGCTCGCATGCCGCCGAGCTGGAGATCGACGAGGAGGCCTTCGATCGGGACCTGCACATCCACGTTCCGGCCGGGGCTGTACCCAAGGACGGCCCGTCGGCCGGCGTCGCGATGGCGGCGGCTCTCGTCTCGACGCTCTCGGGGCGACCGGTGCGGCACGACATCGCCATGACGGGCGAGGTGACGCTGTCGGGCCGCGTCCTGCCGATCGGCGGCGTCAAGGAGAAGATCCTCGGTGCGGTCCGCAGCGGCATCCACCGGATCATCCTGCCGAAGGAGAATCTGCCGGATCTCGACGATCTGAGTGAGCAGCTCCGCGGACGGCTCGAGATCCATGCCGTCGACGAGCTCTCCGAGGCGTTGTACCTGCTCATCGAGGGGCTTCCCCACCACGCGGCGCTGCTGCGAGGCGACGGGCGGACCGACCACTCGGCGCCGGCCACCCACTGAGCACCGGCGCTTTTTCAAAGCCAGGGTCGGCTAGGGAACGGTGAAACTCAGGGCGTTCGAAAACGCCCATTCCACGGGTCCCAGCGGATCGACCACGGCGGCCTGCCAGTAGAGCGTGCGGCCGGAGGGCACGTCGTTCCAGGCGAAGATGCTCCAGCTCGCGCGACCCTGGGAGTCGGTGGTGGTGGTGAACCTCCGCTGAATGGCGGGCACGAACTCGCCGCCGCCGATCTGCTGTCGCGCCAGCTCGATGCTGGCCACCAGGTGAACCGCGGCGTTCGGACGCGCGTCGATGAGCTCGAACTGCACCGGTGTGCCGGGCGACAGGTCGCCGCTCGCCGTCAGCGACGGCATCCCGGCCGTTCCGGCCAGGTGCTTGCCGAGAAGAACGAAGGGGTTCGAGGGCTCGCGAACCTCGTAGAACGAGAGCATGCCCTTGGCGCTGTGCTCGAGGATATGGCAGTGGAAGAGCCAGCCTCCCGAGGTCCAGGCGCCGGTCGGGTCGAAGGTCGGCAGTTGGCCCTGGGCCTCGACCTGTCCCTCGCGGCCCTCGTCGTCGAAGTGGACGACACCCCGTGTGATCGACATGCTCCGTCCCGGGACGCTGCCGCCCCTCGCCGCCGCCCGGACGGTGTCCTTGACCTGCTCGAAGGGCCACGGAATGGTGACGTTGGTCTCCGGACGATCGAGATCGATGAACTCCACCTCGATCGGTACGAAGGAGAAGCCGTGAGTGTGGAAGGGGTGATCGCCGTGGGTGAGGTTGGTGATCTCCCAGGTCCAGACGTCACCGACCTCGACGTCATAGGCGTTGAAACTGTCGATCATCCCGGCGGGAAGCGGCACCATCGTGCCGCTCGAGAAGTCCGCCTGGGCGAAGAGCTCCACGTTGCCCTCGGCGTCGGGGAGCTTGTGGCCGAAGGTCACCGGCAGAGCACCCTTCGAGCCGGCTGGGACCCCGATATCGGTCAGCAGGTCCTGTGGCGGCACGAACTCGCCGGTGCCCGGGTCGGGACCGGTCACCTGGAGCTGGAGGAAAGTCTGGGGAGGGTAGAGCCCGTCGAGCGGATCGTCGAACAGCAGGATCTTGCCCTCCTCCTCGGGGTCGTACTGCACCACGTGCCGGCCGCGGCGCCAATCGTAGTTCCACACCGTCCAGGTCTGGCCCGGTGTCCCGATCGGGGTGAAGATCACGTCCATACGCTCGCCGGGCATGAGGAACACGCCCTCACGCAGCTTGGGCAGCAGGGTGACCGTGGGGTGAGGGTCGAGCCTCTGGGGATCGGGACCGCAGCGTTGCGACGGACCGCAGAGGAATGGCTGGATCACTGTCCGCGGCTGGGGCGACTCGAGCAGTCCACCATCGGAGCCGATCTCGAACACGCGGCAGCCTTCCGCGAGACCCGGCCGGCAGAGCTCGCGCATCCCCAGACGCGAGAAGGATGTGTTGGCGGCATTGATGAAACGCCATCTCTGGGGCTTGCCGTTCTCCACCGCCAGGGTCACGTCTTCCGCGTACTTGCCGTTGATCAGCAGGTGGTTCCCTTCGCGACCGTTCAGGTGGTAGACGGCGTTCTTGAGCGGGTCGGTGAAGGAGAAGGCCGGGACGATCTCGAACTGCGAGTCGAGCAGCAGATCGTCGAAGAAGACGATCCGCTCCTGAAGCCCGTCGAACCCGAGCTGGACGTCCTTGATCGGGTCGCGCACCAGGAGCGCACCGTAGAGGCCCTTCTCGACCTGGTCGAAGGGTCGCACGTGGGGGTGGTACCAGAAGACCGAGGCGTCGTTGACGACGAAGGAGTAGTCGAAGGACTCGCCGGGTGCGATCGTGGCCTGGGAGATATGACTACCGTCCATGGTCGCCGGAGTCTCGACACCGTGCCAGTGGACGGTGGTTTCCTCCGGCAGGTCGTTGGTGAAGTGCACGATGACCGTGTCGCCCACCTTCGCCTCGATCGTCGGCCCGGGAATCGAGCCGTTGTAGGCGTAGACCCGGGTATCGATGCCGTCGATGAACTGCCAGGTCGTCTCGGCCGCGACGAGGTTGACCTCGACGATGTCGTCGGCTGGGTTGATGTCGATCGCGATCGGCGGCTCGAAGCCGAAAGCCGGCGTCGCCGCCACGAGGCAGGCGGCGAGAGAGCAGTGCAGAATCCCCTTCATCGCTGTTGATCTCCTGGTAGTGATTCCGGGCGAGAGGACGGCCGGCGAGGGCGGAAACAACCTATCACGCCGGAAGCGGGCGATCACGCGGGACACGCGAGGAGGCCAGAGCCGTGGCGTAGTTGGCGAGCACTCCGACCGTTCCGGCATGGAGACCACCGAGAGACCGGAAGCCGGTGGAGTAGAGGCCGAGCGCGACCGTCAGACCGACGACGAGGCCGAGAAGGATGTCCCGGTCGTCGCACAGAGCCTGCTGTCCCTCGCCGTTCGCTTCTTCCGAGGCTCCCCGCCGGGCCGGCCAGGTGCCGAGAACGAAGGCCGGTGACATCTGGATCAGGAGCTCGAACTTGATCACCAGGAGCCCCCAGAGCGTCGTCGGTGGTCGCAGGGCCAGGGGCACGACGACGAGGATCGTCCCGATGCTGGTCAGCGTGCCCAGGCGGCTGAGGCGCTCCGGGTCGGCAAGGCCGCCGGCCCGAGCCACGACGTCCTTGGTCAGGATCGACGAGAGGGAGAGAAGGCAGGAATCCGCGGTCGACATGATCGCCGCCAGCACCGCCATCATCACCACCAGGACCGGGACGTAGGTCCAGGGCCTGGCCTCGACGAGATAGGCGAGAACCCGGAAGGTGACCTGGTCGGAGTCGAGGCGTCCGAGGTTCGGGTACACGGCGATGCCGATGAGACCGATGAAGACGACGGTGGTGATGGCGATGTGCGGCAGGAAGGCCATCGTGGCGAGTGCGCGGCGCAGCTCGGAGAGCCTGCGCGCCGCGTAGATGCGCTGGATGGCCTGCGGGTAGAGGGGGGCGCCGAGACCGAGCAGGAGGAAGTTGCTCAGCCAGAGAGCGCAGGTTCGGTACGAGGGCGGTTCGATCTTCTCGGGCGCCGTCGCCGCGATCTGCCCCAGTACCTCGGCCGGACCTCCCACCAGGTCGGTGAGCAGTATCACCGCGAGAAGCAGCCCGACCATCAGCGCGATGCCCTGCAGCGCGTCGGTCCAGGCGACCGCCCGCATCCCGCCCATCAGCTCGTAGGCGAGGATGACCACCGCGCCACCAACGACACCTGCCCCGTAGGGAATCCGGTTGTCGGTGAGCCCGGCAAAGGCGTGCCCCATGGCGATGAGCTGGGCGAGCAGGAAGTTCATCAGCACGAAGATGAAGATGACCGTGGCGAGTCGATGCAGCGCCGTGCTGCGGAAG
The DNA here is from genome assembly GCA_965223875.1 of Candidatus Multivoradales bacterium. GTDB lineage: Bacteria > Acidobacteriota > Thermoanaerobaculia > Multivoradales > JAHEKO01 > CBDCXS01. The sequence continues at coordinate 4,858,859 of OZ245024.1, forward strand.
CGGTAGCGCAGATAATCGCCGGGAGTGACGAAGTTGTGGAGCCGGGAGAGCTTGAACAGCCGGGGTGCGAAGAGCAGGTAGCCGGAGACGATCGCCACCATGAAGGTGACCGACATGTAGTAGGCGAGACCCTCGCGGTAGGTCTGGCCGGGAAACCCGGAGAGCGAGTTGCCACTGTACTGGGTGGCGAAGAGCGTCAGCAGCAGGACGACGAGTCCGATCGACCGCCCCGCGAGATAGAAGTCCGACAGCGTGCTCTCGCGGCGTGCCCGGCGGCTCATCCAGGCGATCACCATCAACATCGCCACGTAGAAGCCGGTGGCGACGACGATGCCGTTGGCGAAGTCAGTCAAGGTCGTCGTCCTTCCACAAGCGCAGGATGCCCCAGGCGGTGAGCGCCGAGAGGGCCAGCGTGAACGCGATGCTCGACCAGAGCCAGAGCGGCAGGCCCAGCCAGCTCACCGGCTCCCGGCCGACGAACAGGGCCGGGACCGTGCCCAGGGCCGCGACGGCGAGGAGGATCAGGAAGACCGGATGACGACGCGGCTCATCGGTCACGCCGTCGGTCCTCCGACCTGGATCGCCGTCGCGTCCGCCGAACTAGCGGCGGGACTTCCGGAAAGCGGCTTCGAGGGCGTTGAACCCGGCGGACATCTCGTCGGCGGCGGACTTCTTGTAGTCCTCGAAGTCCGAGCGCGATCCGCCGAGCTGGGCCCCCTTGGGCGCCAGCGAGATGCGGCGGCGGCGGGGATCGATCGAGACGATCTGCACGTCGACCTCTCGTCCGCTCGGAAAGGCCCTCGCCGGCGAGGTGTCGCGCGGCAGGGACATCTCGGAGCTCGGCAACAGGCCGGTGAGCCCCGGCTCGATCTCGATCAGCGCCCCGAATCGTTCGGTCTTCTCGACCACGCCGGTGACCACGGTGCCCTCGCGGAGCCGCTCGCTCAGGTCCTTCCACGGGTCGGGCTCGAGCGCCTTGCGCGACAGCGAGATGCGACGACCGCCCTGCTCGATTCGCAGGATCTTGACCTCGACCGTCTGGCCGACCTCGAAGACGTCCGAGGGGTGCTCGACGCGACGACGGCCGATCTCGGAGATATGGACCAGGCCCTGGACACCGCCCAGGTCGACGAAGGCTCCGAAGTCGGTGATAGAGGCCACCGTCCCTTCCACCACCGCGCCGACCTCGAGCGTCTTGCGCGTCGCCCGGGCCCTCTCGTGACTCTCCTCGCGCGCGGCGGCAGCCCGCGACAGAACGACACGGCGGCCTCCGCGACGGATCTCGATCACCTTGAACTCGAAGGCCTGGTCGACATAGTCGCGCGGCTCGCCGACCTTTCCGGGCTCCATCTCGGACCGCGGACAGAACGCGGCGAAGCCGTCGACCACGACGTGGAAGCCGCCGGCGTTCCAGCCGATGACCTTGCCCTCGACGCCGGTGCCGGAGTCGAAGGCGGCCTGGAGGCTCGCCGGAGCCGCGCTCTTCGAACCGGCTCCAGAGTCCTCTTTCGAGACGGACGAATCCGTCGTCTCCGCTGCTCGCTGCTCATCTGACATGGTGTGCGGGTGCTGTGGGGACACACGCCCATCAGGGTGGGGGCCCGCCTAGGTGGCCCACTACGTTATCAGACTTCCCGCGTCGTTATCAGCCTCGGCTCACCGCGGCTGGTCGGTGGCGGTCCGCCCGGCGCGGACACCCGATCGACGATCCTCGCGGGTGCTCCGTCGGGCGCTCCGGTGGGCGCTCAGTCGGGCGGGTACTTCTTGAGCACCTTCTGCACGGCCTTCTCGATCTTGGCTCTCAGCTGACGGGTCGTCTGGGCCTTGGCCTGGACGACGCCGCTCCAGACGATCTTCTCGGTCTCCGCGTCGGCGAAGTCCAGGACCAGGGTTCCGACCTCGTAGCGGCGTGTGACGTCGAGGGCGTCGGCACCGGTCCAGACGACGCTGGGGGCGAGCTCGTAGCGCACGCCTTCGATGAGCAGATTCTCGTCGACGCCGCCGTAGTAGGTGATCAGGAGGTCGGGCTCCTCGCCTTCGTCCGCCGGGCGCAGACCCTTGCCCTTCAGCTCGGCGTCGGCGGTGCGCTTGACACGATCGTCGACCATCTTCGCCTCCGGCGTCTCGTTGAGCGGACCTGTCGCCCAGCGGTAGGTCGAGAAGGCGGAGAAGTCGGCGCTGTGGTCGTAGAGGATCTCGACGTCGAGCCCGGCGACGAGAGGTGATGCGAGCAGCACCAGCGCGGCGAGCGCCAGGGCCGGAGTCGGGAGATGGATGACTGATGGACGGAGCAAGATTCGTCTCCTCATTGTGGGCTCAGGATGCGAGGCGCCCGTCGAGCTCGAGCTCTTCGGCCGCTCCCTGCATCGCTTCGAGCACGTTCTGCGCGTGCTCCCACAGATCCAGACCGCCGTCGAAGCAGACCCGGCTGAAGTCCTCGGTCGCCTCGGCGACGTGCTCGCGGTCGACACCGGCGGCGAAGGCGCGAGACTTCCACCGCTTCTTCACCGACTTCAGACGTACCTGGCGGACATCCTTGTCGGGCCGGATGAGTGCCGCGGCGATGATCAGACCGGTGATCTCGTCGCAGGCGAGGAGCGCGAAGTCGATCGGCCGCTCGCGCTCGACGCCGGTACCCTCGGTGTTGTGGGAGAGGATGGCGGTGACGACGGTCTCGGGGCAGCCCCTCTGGCGCAGGATCGGCGCTCCGTCGCGCGGATGCTGTTCCAGGGTGGGGTGCATCTCCCAGTCGAAGTCGTGCAGCCGCCCGGCGATGCCCCAGGTTTCAGCGTCCTCGTTCAGGATCCCGGCGTAGTGGCGCATGGCGGCCTCGACCGCGGCCATGTGACGCCGCAGGCCGGGGGCCTCGACGTGCTCCTCGACGATCTCGCGTGCGGTCTCTCGATCCATGACTGTCGGTTTCTCCCTCGAGGCCTCAGCCGAGCATGGCGAAGGTCACGGTCGCCTTGGCCACCAGGCGGTCGTCCTGCCGCACCTCGCCCTCTGCCACGCTCAGCCGGCGCCCCTTCTTGGTGACCCGGCCGACGGCGCGCAGGCGTCCCGGGCTGGCGCGGGAGAGCAGGTTGAGGTGGACGCTCGCCGGCACCACCGCCGCTCCCACCGCCTGCGCCGCCGAGACCTCCGCCATCGTCGCCAGGACGGCGAAATGAATCAGTCCTGGAGCGACCTCGTGATCGGGGCGCGTGTCGAGAACGATGGCGTCCCCGTCGCGTGTCAGGCCCAGAGCGCTGTTGAAGTCGGCCATCGGGTGCTCGTGATCTTCCGCACCGGGTGGAACGGCCGGCGTCGGCGGGTCGATTCTATCAGCGGCGACGGTCGCGGGACCGCCGTCCGGCGACCTCAGCCGGCGCCGCGTTGGCGATAGAACTCCTTGGCCTCCTGGAGGAAGAAGTCGGGCAGGAGCGTCTCGCCGGGCTGTACGGCGTAGACGTCGAAATCGGTCACTCCGGCCTCTCGCAGGACCTCTTCGTCAATGTAGAAACGACCTGTCGTCGTGGCGGCGTCGGAGGTGAGGATGGCGTGGGCGGCGTCGGCGAGGATCTCCGGCTTGCGGCAGTGCCTGGTGTCGGCCATACCGGGAATCATGCGCAGGGCCGCGGTGGCGATGACCGTGCGGGGCCACAAGGCGTTGACCGCGATGCCGCGATCACGAAACTCCGCCGCCATGCCGAGGACGCAGAGGCTCATGCCGTACTTGGCCATCGTGTACGGCAGATGGGGGGCGAACCAGACGGGGTCCATGTCGAGGGGCGGCGAGAGATTGAGGATGTGGGGGTTGTCGCTCTCGGCCAGGTGGGGGAGGCAGGCCTGGGAGCAGACGAAGGTTCCGCGTGCGTTCACCGACCACATGAGATCGAAGCGCTTCATCGGCGTCTCGAGAGTTCCGGCGAGGAAGATGGCGCTGGCGTTGTTGACCAGGATGTCGATGCCGCCGAATGTCGCCACGGTCTCGGCCACCGCCGCGGCGACCTCGTCTTCGTGACGGATATCGACCTTGAGCGGCAGCGCCTCACCGCCGGCGTGACGAACCTCCTCGGCCGTCGTGTGGATGGTGCCGGGTAGCTTCGGGTGCGGCTCGTCGGTCTTCGAGGCGACGACGACGCGAGCTCCGTCACGCGCCGCGCGCAACGCGATCGCCTTGCCGATACCGCGGCTGGCGCCGGTGATGAAGAGCGTCTTGTCCCTCAGGTCTTCCATACGCGTCCTCCTGCGAAGAAGTGGCTATCATAAGCCTTCTTCACGGAGTTCCGGAGGTGAGTGGATGAGTCGATCGGTCGACGAGTTTCGAAGCTATCGCGAGCGCATGAACCAGCGGATCCTTGGCGGGGATCACCTGGGCATCAAGCGCTTCTTCAATCTGGACACCGCGGCCTATCGCGACGGAGCGCTCGATGGCCGGACCAAGGAGCTGCTCGGCCTGGTGGCCTCGATGGTGTTGCGCTGCAACGACTGTATCGACTACCACGTCGACAACTGCGTCGAGGCCGGCTGGAGCGACGACGAGATCGAGGAGGCCTTCAACGTCGCGCTGGTGGTCGGCGGCAGTATCGTCATTCCCCATCTGCGTCACGCCTACGACACGCTGGATCAGCTGCGCGCCGAGCGCGCGGCGGATTGACTCCGGAGACCGGGAGATCGCCATGAGTCGGAGACGGGTTCTCTTCCTCTGTACGGCCAACTCGGCGCGCTCGCAGATCGCCGAGGGTCTGGCCCGTCACCTCGGGGGTGAGCGACTCGAGGTGGCCAGCGCCGGCGCCGAACCGTCGAGCGTCCACCCGCTGGCGATCGAGGTGATGGCGGAGCGCGGCGTCGACATCTCGGGCCAGCGCTCCCAGCCGCTCACCGACTTCGTCGATCTGCCGTTCGACGACGTCGTCACGGTGTGCGACCGGGCCGCGGCGCGCTGCCCGGTCTTCCCGGGACCGGCGCGGCGCCATCACTGGTCGATGCCGGATCCCGCGGCGGCGCCCGAAGCGCAGCGCCTGGAGGCCTTCCGCGAGGTGAGAGAGGCGCTCGAGACACGCCTGCGCGATTGGCTCGAGTCGGTCTAGCCTGCCTTGTTCGTCGCCGTCGGAGGCCGGTGGAGAACGCTGGCTAGGCCTCCGCCTCGCTCAGTTCCCTGGCGATCGCCGGCAGGGCCACCTCGGCGCCCTGTTCGATCGCCAGAACACCCAGCGCCGCCAGTCGCGGCTCGAGCCCGGCCGGATCGACCGACACGACCGGTCGCCGGCGTCGCAGCGCCTCGCGCAGCACCAGCTCGGTGACGCCGACCGAGAACGAGGTGCCGACGAAGAGGGCCGCGTCGCAGGTGGCGGCGGCGGTCTCGACCTCGTCGAAGCGGTAGTCGAGATGCTCGCCGTAGTACTCGTCGAAGAAGAGGACATGAGCGCGCAGGAGAGCGCCGCAATCGGGGCAGCGGGGCAGGTTCGACGCCTGACGCTCCCGGCGGAAGGGATCGAGGTCGACCTCCCGCCGGAGCAGTGAGCCCCGCGGGGCGGCCAGGCGGCAGCCTCCCTCGCTCGTGCAGCGGAGCCGGTCGCTGCTCCCGTGGACCTTGATCGGGTCGACGCTCCCCGCGGCCTCGTGCAGACAGTCGATGTTCTGGGTGACGAGGACGAAGTCGCCTCCGTGCCGGCCGACCGAGCGCTCGATCTCCACGATCGCCGTGTGGGCCGCGTTGGGGCGCGCCCCGTCGATGCTGGCGAACCGGTCGAGATACCAGGCCCACTGACCGACCGGGTCACGCTGGAAGTACTCGCGGGTCGCCAGCTCGACGTCGTGGCGCCGCCACACCGCCCCGGGCTCCGAGCCGCGGAAGGTGGGGATGCCACTGGCGCTGCTGATTCCGGCCCCGGTGACGACGAGTAACCGTCCACGGGATGCGGTTCGCAGGGCGTCGATGGCTGGGTCGTGCGCGCTCGGCATGTGGAGGGATTCTAGCTCCCGGCACGAGCGTCATCTGAGACAATGACGCGTGCGCAGACGATCCGGTGAGGCTTCCTCCGTTCGATGAGCGGCGCCCTCAAGGTCGGGGCGGGCATTCTGCTCAGCCGGCTGGCCGGTTTCGTTCGCGACGCCTCGCTGGCGTACTACTTCGGCGCCGGGCCCCACGCGGACGTCTTCCGCATCGTGCTCCGGGGCCCGAACATTCTCCAGAACCTGCTCGGCGAGCAGACGCTGTCGGCGTCGTTCATCCCCGTCTACTCCCGTCTGTGCGACACGGATCCGCGCGCCGCGGGACGGTTCGCCGGGGCCGTCTTCGGACTCCTCCTGGCGCTGGTGGCCGGCCTGGTGCTGCTGGGCGAGCTGCTCGCCGGACCGATCATCGCGCTCGTGGCACCCGGATTCGTGGCCGACGCCGCCGTTGTCGAGGCGGTCGGTGGAGGCGTAGACCGCTACGCCCTCGCGGTCGGGGCGGTGCGTTTCATCTTTCCGATGGTCGGATTCCTGGTGCTCTCGGCCTGGGCTCTCGGTGTCCTCAACAGTCACCGCCGCTTCTTCGTCTCCTATGTCGCGCCGGTGGCCTGGAACACGGCCATCGTCGCCGCCCTCACGGCTGCTGCCGGGATGGCCGAAGGTGTTTCCGACACGCTGCTGACCGCGGCCTGTGTAGGCGCCCTGGTCGGAGGGGTCCTGCAGTTTCTGGTGCAGCTGCCGCTGGCCCTGCGTCTGCTGTGCGGCTTCCGGATCTCGCTGTCGCGGCGGGTAGAGGGAGTCGGCGAGGCCCTGAGGGCTCTTGGACCGTTGGTGGCGGCGCGCGGCGTCGTCCAGATCTCGGGTTATTTCGACCTCCTCTTGGCGTCGTTTCTGGCCGTCGGTGCGATTGCCGCGCTCGGCTGGGCCTATACCCTCTACGTCCTCCCGATCAGCGTCTTCGCCATGTCGGTGGCGGCCTCTGAGCTGCCCGAGCTGGCGCGGCGTTCCGAACCGGACGCGGCCGATGCCTTCGCCGGACGGGTGGTCGATTCGGTGCGGCGGGTCGTGGCGCTGGTGGTGCCGACGGCGGTCGGCTACCTCGCCTTCGGCTACCTGATCGTCAGCGCCGTATTCCGTCGCGGCAGCTTCGGTCAGGCCGACACTTCGCTCGTTTACATGGTTCTCTTCGCCTACAGCCTGGGGCTGGTGGCGAGCACCGTCTCGCGGGTGCTGACGAACGCCTTCTACGCGCTCGGCGAGACGAAGCCGCCGGCCCGTGTCGCGGTCGTCCGGGTGGTCGTGTCGGCGGTCATCGGAGCGGCGCTGATGCTCCTGCTCGACCGCTTCCCGATCCAGGCCCTGCCCTGGCCGGTGGAGGAGCGGGGCCTGAGGCTCGGCGGCGTCGGCCTGGCCCTCGGGTCGGCGGTGGGGGCATGGCTCGAGATCGCGCTGCTGGTCCGAGAGCTACGCCGTACGCGCCCGGAGCTGGTCGTGGAGCTGCGCAGGGACCTGTCGCTCCATCTCCGCTTCCTGGCGCTGGCGATCACCGCGCTGGTCCCCGCGGCGGCCGTCGCCGGGTGGACCTCCGGGCTGCCCTGGGCGGCCCGGGGTGGGCTCGTGATCGGGTGCTATGCTGTCTGCTACCTGGCGCTCGGCAAGCTCCTCGGTGTGGTCGAGCCGCGTGATCTGCTGAGAGGATTCGAGCGCCGACGGGAGGCCTCGGAGGACCGATGAAGATCGCCATTGCCTCGGATCACGCCGGATTCCGCTACAAGGAAGAGATCAAGCGCTTCCTCACCGAGGGTGGTCACGAGGTGGTCGACTTCGGCACCGACTCGCAGGAGGCGGCGGACTACCCCGTCTACATCCGACCGGCGGCCGAAGCGGTATCGCGCGGCGACTGCGAGCGCGGCATCGTGCTCGGCGGCTCGGGCAACGGCGAGGCGATGGCCGCCAACCGGGTCCGGGGCGTTCGCTGTGCCCTGTGCTGGGACGTCACCACGGCCCGGCTGGCGCGCGAGCACAACGACGCCAACATGCTCTCGCTGGGTGAGCGGCTGGTCGATCTGGAGACGGCGTTCGACATCGTCCGCACCTGGCTCGAGACGGCCTTCGAAGGCGGGCGTCACGTGCGCCGGATAGCGCTCATCGACGAGCTCGGAGCGGGTGACTGATGGAGACGGCGCTGAGCATCGCGCTGGGGATCGGGCTGGCGGCCGCATGTGGCTTCCGGGTCTTCGCTCCGCTCCTGGTCGTCTCGGTCGCGGCGCGGGCGGATGCCCTGAGCCTCGGCGACGGCGTCTCCTGGATCGGCTCGACTCCGGCTCTGATCATCCTCATCGGGGCGACGGTGGCCGAGGTCGCCGCCTACTACGTCCCCTGGCTCGACAACCTGCTCGACACGATCGCGACTCCGGCCGCGGTCATCGCGGGTGCGGTGCTTGCGGCGTCGGTGGTCACCGGGATGGATCCCTGGCTCAAGTGGACCCTGGTCGCCATCGCCGGAGGTGGGGTCGCCGGCGCTGTCCAGGTGTCGACCGCCACGGCGCGGGGCGCTTCGACAGTCCTCACCGGCGGGCTCGGCAACGCCGGCGTCGCTTCCGCGGAGCTCGCCGGCTCGGTCGCTCTCTCGGTGCTCTCCATCGTCTGGCCTCTGCTCGCCCTCGTCGCGGTGGCCCTGCTGCTGCTCCTTGTCGCCCGCTGGCGGGCACGACGGGTCTCCGCCGCGCCGGGTTGACGATGCCTCGCCGAGCGGCTCTGCCGGTGGGGGTGGTGACGCTGCTCTGCGGCTGTCTGGCCTGCCTCGGTCCGGTGTCGGCCGACGAGCTCCGGCAGGACGAACGCGAGCTTCTCCGCCAGCTCGAGCAGAGGGGACTGTCGGCGGAGGAGATCGTCCGGCCGCACGCTTTGAGCGACGAGATGAAGCGGTGGCTCGCCGATTCGGTCCCGCGCGGCCTGCCGGAGGACGAGCGCGTCGAGGAGCTGCTCCGGCTTCTCCTCGGCCGGAGCGAGCTCGACCTGCGCTACCACCAGGGCTACACCGGCACCGCCATCGAGACCTTCTCGTCGGGCAAGGCCAACTGCCTGGCCTTCACCCACCTGTTCGTCGGCATGGCCAGGGAGCTCGAAGTGGAGGCCCACTATCTCCGGGTCGACGATCTGCAGAGCTTCGAGCGCGAGGGCGACCTGGTGGTGATCTCCGGGCACGTCACGGCCGGGTTCGGCTCGGCACGGCAACCCCGGGTGCTCGAGTTCACCGTCTTCCCGGCCGGTGAGTACCGCCAGGTGAGACTGCTGAGCGATCTGAGCGCCCTGGCGCTCTTCTACTCGAATCGAGGTGCCGAGCTGTTGCTGGCGGGCGACCGCGGGGGCGCCCTCGAATGGCTCGAGACGGCGGTCGCGATCGACGACTCGCTGTCCGACGCCTGGGTCAATCTCGGAGTCGTCCGCCGAAGGCTCGGGGACCTGGCGGGCGCCGAGCGAGCCTACCGGCAGGCGATCGAGCTCGATCCTGAGCTGGCCTCGGCCTACCAGAACCTCTCGGCGTTGCTGATCCGGTGGGACGGCAGATCCGAGGAGGGCGAGCGTCTGCTGGCGCTGACCGATCTGCGGGGGAACCGCAATCCGTTCAACTACCTCGCCCTGGGCGACCTCAGCCTGCGAGAGGGACGGCTCGAGGACGCTCAGCGCTACTACCGACGCGCCCTCGATCTGGGACCCGACGAGGCGGAGGTGCAGGCGGCGATGGGTCTGTGGCACCTCGAGGCCGGCCATCGGAGCCGTGCCAGGAAGTGGCTCAAGCGAGCTCTGAAGACCGACCCCGAGCAGGCGCGCGTCCGCCGTCTGGCTGAGCAGATCGCCCAGGGATGACCGCACACGACGACGGCCGCCGGGGGAGCGCCTGGCGTATCTGGATCGATACCGGGGGCACTTTCACCGACTGTGTCGCCACCGATCCGCGCGGACGGACGACGCGGATCAAGGTGCTCTCGGACAGTTCCCTGCGCGGGACCGTCTCGGCCTCCGACACCTCTCGCAGGCCGGTGCTGGCGATGCCATGGACGCTCCCCGGCGACTTCCTGGCCGGGCGGGAGCTGCGCCTCGGTGCCCGACACGGTCGCTCGGCAAGGATCCTCGGGTCGGCCGCGGACGGGACGGTCGAGCTCGACGCCGACCTCGGGGCCGTCGTGGGTGAGCCCTGGGAGGTCCGCTTCGCCGAGGAGGTGCCGGTCCTCGCCGCTCACCTGGCCACCTCGACGCGCCCCGGAGACGCGCTTCCAGCGATCGCCATGCGACTGGCGACCACCCGGGCGACGAACGCGCTCCTCGAGCGCAGCGGAGCGAGGACGCTGCTGGTGACGACTCGCGGCTTCGCCGATCTTCTGCGCATCGGCAGTCAGCAGCGGCCCGACCTGTTCGCCGCCGAGGTGCGGCTCGAGCCTCCGCTCCACGCCGGGGTGGTCGAGGTCGACGAGCGGCTGGACTCGGCCGGCCGAGAGGTGAGACCGCTCGACGAGGCCACACTCGAAGAGGCCCTCGGGGAGGCCCTCGGCGAGGCCGTCGGGGAGGCCGGTGCCGACGGCTACGAGGCCGCGGCGGTGGTCTTCCTGAACAGCTATCGCGACGGAGGGCACGAGCGACGCGCGGCACGGGCGCTCGGCCACCTCGGAGTGCGGCACGTTTCGCGGTCGAGCGTGGTGGCGCCCCTCCAGGGAGCGGTGCCGCGAGGTCAGACCACGGTCGTCAACGCCTACCTCGCCCCGTCGATCGAGGACTACCTGGACGGCGTGGCGTCGTCGCTGCGTGACGGCCGGCTGAGGGTCATGACCAGCGCCGGTGGCCTGCAGGCGGCGGCCGAGGTGCGGCCGAAGGACTGCCTGCTGTCGGGGCCGGCGGGAGGCGTCGTCGGCGCCGTTCGGGCGGCCGCCGCCGCGGGCCTCGGCCGACTGATCTCTTTCGACATGGGCGGCACCTCGACCGACGTCGCCCGGTACGACGGCGAGTTCGACTACCGCTTCGAGACACGGATCGCCGGGACGCGCTTGATGGCGCCGACGCTTGCCATCGAGACCGTCGCGGCCGGCGGCGGGTCGGTCTGTCGATTCGAGGACGGGCGCCTGAGGGTCGGACCGCAGAGCGCCGGCGCGCGTCCGGGACCCGCCTGCTACGGCGGCGGCGGCCCGCTGGCGCTGACCGACGTCAACGTCCTGCTCGGTCGCCTGGATCCGGAGCGTTTCGAGATTCCTCTCTCGCGAGCGGCGGCCGACGAGCGGCTCGAGGAGCTGCTCGGCCGGCTCGAGGCCTCCGGTGAGACCCCCGGTGAGACCCCCGGTGAGACGCCAGTGCCCGAGGTCATCCTCAGCGGCCTGCTGGAGATCGCCAACGAGCGCATGGCGGAGGCGATTCGTCGCATCTCGGTGCGTCGCGGCTACGACCCGGCGGAGTTCGCGCTGGTCGCCTTCGGCGGCGCCGGCGGACAGCACGCCTGCGCCGTGGCGGCCCTGCTCGGCATGGAGACGATTCTGGTGCCGGCCGACGCTTCGGTGCTGAGCGCCTGGGGCCTCGGACACGCCCGTCTCGAACGATTCGTCGAGCGGCAGGTCCTGGAGCCGCTCGAACGCTTCGAAGACGGTGCCGCGGTCCGGCTCGAAGAGCTGGGAGAGGCGGCGCGTGAGGCGCTGATCGCCGAGGGTGTCGCGGCTGGAGAGGTCGAGGTCCGGAGAGTCATCCTGCGGCTGCGGCTGGCCGGGCAGGAGTCGACGATACCGGTCGACTTCGATGCCCGGCGGCCCCTGAGCGAGGTGTTCTCCGAAGCCTACCGCTCGCGGTTCGGCTACGAGCCGCCCGAGCGCGATGTCGAAGTCGAATCGGTGCGGGTGGTCGCTTCGACCCGCCAGGAGCCGCTGCCCGAAGCGCCCGAGCGCGTCGCCGCCACGGCGACGCCGGTGTCCACGCGGCGATGCTTCCTCGACGGTGGCTGGCTGGAGGCGCCGGTCTTCGTCCGTGAGAGCCTGCGGGTCGGGGAGTCCCTGCGTGGCCCCGCCCTGGTCGTCGAACGCTTCGGCGCCGTGGTCGTCGAGTCGGGCTGGAGGTGTCGTGTCGGCCCGGCGGGCGGGCTGCTCTTGGAACGTTCGGAGGGGATGCCATGAGGCGATCCGACGCCGTCGAGCTGGAGCTCTTCAAGAACCGCTTCACCGCGGTGGCCTGGGAGATGGGAGAGCTGATGCGGCGGGTGGCGATCTCGACCAACGTCAAGGAACGGCTCGACTACTCCTGCGGCGTTCTCGACCCTGCCGGACGCCTGGTGGTCAACGCGCCCCACATTCCGGTCCATCTGGGAGCACTGGGCGAGTGCGTCCGTGCGGTGGCGAGCGAGTTGCCGCTCGGACCCGGAGATGTGGCGGTGACCAACCACCCGGCCTACGGCGGCTCCCACCTGCCGGACATCACCGTGATATCTCCGGTGCACGACACCAACGGTGGCGCGCTCGGCTACGTGGCGACCCGCGCCCATCACGCCGAGCTGGGCGGGAGCCGGCCGGGCTCGATGCCTCCCTCTGCGACCCGTCTCGCCGATGAGGGGGTGGTGATCGCACCGCGCTACCTGGTCCGGGCGGGGGAGGCCGACTGGGACGGCATCGAGGCGCTGCTCGCCGGCGGTCCCTGGCCGAGCCGTTGCGTCGAGGAGAACCTCGCAGACCTCGAGGCGGCCGTGGCGGCGAACCACCGCGGCGCGACGGCGCTCGTCGGACTCGCGGAGCGCCACGGCGGCGATCGCGTGCTCGATTTCATGGGCCGGCTCGCCGGTTCCGCCCGGCGTTCGCTCGGCGCGGTGATCTCGACGGTGGGTAAGGGGCGTTTCACCGCCGTCGAACGGCTCGATGACGGGTCGCCGCTCGCCGTCACGATCGATGTCGATCGAGGCCGCATCCACTTCGACTTCAGCGAGTCGGGGGCGGTGCACCCGGGGAATCTGAACGCCACCCCGTCGATCGTGCGCAGCGTGGTTCTCTACGTGCTGCGGCTCATCGCCGGAGGCGACGTACCGCTCAACGAAGGACTCCTCGATGACGTCGAGATCGTGCTCGGTGAGGGGTTGTTGAGTCCCGGGTTTCCCGACGATCCCCGAGACTGTCCCGCGGTGGTCGGTGGCAACGTCGAGACCAGCCAGCGGCTCGTGGACCTCATTCTCAAGGCTTTCGGAGGCATGGCGTGTAGTCAGGGCACGATGAACAACGTGCTGTTCGGTGACGAGAGCTTCGGCTACTACGAGACGGTGTGCGGCGGCTGCGGCGCCGGCGACGGCTTCGATGGCGCCAGCGGCGCACACAGCCACATGACCAACACGGCGATCACCGACCCGGAGGTGCTCGAGCATCGCTACCCGGTACGGCTCGAGCGCTTCGCCATCCGGCGGGGCAGCGGGGGAGCGGGTCGTTGGAAGGGGGGTGACGGCGTGGTGAGAGAGATCCGGTTCCTGGCTCCACTGGCTCTGTCGGTGCTCGGACAGCACCGCGTCGAGAGACCCTACGGCATGGAGGGTGGCGAGCCGGGGGCGACGGCCCGTGTTCTGCTGCGCCGCGCCGACGGCGAGGAGGAGCGCCTGGGCCCGGTCGACGAGCGGGACGTCGCTGAGGGTGACTCGCTGCTTCTCGAGACGCCCGGCGGTGGCGGTTGGGGGAGCTCGTGAAGCGGCTCCTGTCGATCCTCTTCTGGTCGGTCATCGCCGCCGCCTTCATCGGTCCCGGCACGGTGACCACGGCGGCCAGCGCCGGAGCGGGTCACGGGTACGCGCTGCTCTGGGCGCTCGGGTTCTCGACACTGGCCTGTCTGGTGCTGCAGGAGGCCGCCGGGAGGCTGCGACTGCTGTCGGGTCTCAGCCTCGGTGCGGCGTTGCGACGGCAGTTCCCCTCCGGCGGAGCGCGCTGGCTCGTCCTGGGTGTTGTTCTCGGGGCGATCCTGGTCGGCAACGCGGCCTACGAGGCCGGCAACATCCTCGGCGCGGTCTCGGGCGCCTCCCTCGTTCTCGGTCTGCCGGGCTGGGCCCTGACCCTCGCCTGCGGTCTCGTCGCCGCACTCCTCCTCTGGTTCAACGCTCCCGGCCGCGTGGCCCAGACGCTCGGTCTGCTGGTCGCGGTCATGGGAGTGGCGTTCCTGGTGATGGCGCTGGCGCTGCGACCGTCGCCACGGGCGATCCTCGAGGGCCTCCTGGTACCGACCCTGCCGGCGGGAGCGGGTCTCCTGGCTCTCGGTCTCGTCGGGACGACCGTCGTTCCGTACAATCTGTTTCTCGGTTCGGGACTCGGCCGCGACGAAGACCTCTCGACCTTCCGCTTCGGCCTCGCGGTCGCCGTTCTGTTGGGGGGCGCCATCTCGATGGCGATCCTGGTCGTCGGAACCCGGCTGGAGCCGCCCTTCTCCTTCGCGGCGCTTTCGCAGACGTTGACCGGGGGACTCGGAGGCTGGGCCGCCGGGCTCTTCGCGCTGGGTCTGTTCGCCGCTGGACTCTCCTCGGCGGTCACCGCGCCGCTGGCCTCGGCCCTGACCGCGCAGAGCGTTCTGTCGGCCGACGGCGAACGACGCTGGAGCGCCGGCGGCGGTGCCTATCGCGCGGTCTGGGCGGCGGTGCTGCTCGTCGGCCTGATCTTCGGGCTGAGCGGGGTGAAGCCGGTGCCGGTCATCCTCCTCGCTCAGGCACTCAACGGGGTTCTGCTTCCGGGTGTGGCCGTGTTCCTACTGATCGCGGTGAACGACCGGAGCCTGATGGGGCAGCGGGGTCTGAACGGCTGGTTCTCCAATGCGCTGATGTCGGCGGTGACCGGGGTGGCTCTGCTTCTGGGTTGCGTCGCCGTCGCGCGCGCGGTCGCCGGTGCCGGTGGAGCCGAGGCTCCGCCGCTCTCGAGAGTCCTGCTGGCCGCCTCGGTTCTGGCGCTCCTCGGCGCCCTACCGATCGCGCGCTCGATCATGCGCCGTAGGGGCTCCGGCTCGGAGCGGCCGGCGCTTTAGTAGACTCGGTCCCGTCATGCGACTGAGACTCCTGGCGATCGGACTCGCGTTGGTCACCGGCATCGGCTGCGCCACGAACCCGGCAACGGGCAAGAAGCAGCTCTCCTTCATCAGCGAGGAGAGCGAGATCGAGCTCGGGCGCAAGAGCCACGAAGAGGTTCTCGCCGCCTTCGGGGACTACGAAGACGATGAGCTCGAGGCCTACGTCCGTCGCGTCGGCGAGGAGCTCGCCGCGACCTCGGAGCGACCCGGGCTTCCCTGGTCCTTCGAAGTCCTGGACGACGCCTCGGTCAACGCCATGGCCCTTCCCGGTGGCTTCATCTACGTGACCCGGGGGATCCTCGCGCACATGAACTCCGAAGCCGAGTTGGCGGGGGTTCTGGGGCACGAGATCGGGCACGTGACGGCTCGGCACTCGGTCAATCAGCTCAGCAAGCAGCAGCTCTACGGCGGGCTGTTCGCGGTCGGCATGATCGCCTCGCCGGAGCTGCGCGCGTTCGGCGACCTCGCCGGTCAGGGACTGGGACTGCTGTTCCTGCGGTTCGGGCGCGACGCCGAGCGCCAGGCCGACGACCTCGGACTGCGGTACATGGTCCGCGGCCAGTACGACGCCCGCGAGATGCCGAAGATGTTCGAGATGCTCGAGTCGGTCAGCGGCCTGTCCGAGGGGGGCAGGGCGCCGAGCTGGATGTCGACGCATCCCAACCCGGACGCCCGGGGCCAGCGCTCGCGCGCGGCGATCGCGGCGCTCGATCCGGACGAGCTGGGGGGCACGGTCGGACGTGACCAGCATCTGCGTCTGGTCGACGGAGTGGTCTTCGGCGCCGATCCCCGCCAGGGGTACTTTCTCGAGAACACCTTCCTGCATCCGGAGCTCGCCTTCGGCCTCGACTTTCCGCTCGGCTGGAAGACGGTCAACACCCGCTCCAAAGTGGTCGCGATCGCCCCTTCCGAGGACATGATTATCGAGCTGACGCTCTCCGACGCCGACTCGGCCTCAGCGGCGATGCAGGAGTTCGCCTCCCAGGAAGGGCTGACGCCGGGACGCACCTGGAAGCGGAAGGTGAACGGCCTGCCGGCCGCCGGTGGGCGCTTCGAGGTGGAGTCGGGTACCGAGATGCTGCGGGGCGCGGTCGCCTTCGTCGAGCATGGCGATCTCGTCTACGCTCTGCTCGGCTATGGTCTGGCCGAGCCGGTGCGGGGACGGATCGACGACATCGAGTCCTCGATGAGGAGCTTCCATCGTGTCCGCAGCGCCCGAGTCCGGAATGTGAAGCCGGACCGGTTGACGCTGGTGAAGCTCGATCGACCGATGACACTGCGTGAGTTCGAGGAGGCCAACCCCTCGGTGATCGAGCTCGAGGCTCTGGCGGCGCTCAACCGGGTCGATCCGGACGAGCGACTCGCCGCTGGGACGACGCTCAAGCGCGTCACCGGGAGCCGGCCCCTGCCCAGCGAGTAGGGCCGTAGAGGTCTCCGACCGCGGCGCGGCGAGCTAGCGAACCCGCCGTCGCCGATTGCGGATGTAGTCCGCCAGGATGAACTCGCCCAGATCGTAGGGCGAGGCGTAGTAGGCGCGGCCGCGATTGATCCGGGTGAGCTTCTCGACGAAGTCGACCAGGGCCGGCTCGGTGGCGATCATGAAGGTGGTGATGACGATTCCCTGTCGCCGGCAGAGGTCGGCCTCGTCGAGTGTCTTGTTGACCACCCGCACGTCGAGCCCGAAGGGGTTCTTGTAGACGCCGCCGCCTGGCTCGGTGATCGCCGAGGGCTTGCCGTCGGTGATCAGGATGATCTGCCGGTTGGGCTGCTTCTGGCGGCCCAGGAGCCCGCGAGCCAGGCCCAGCGCCTCGCGGGTGTTGGTGTGGTACGGCCCGGCGTCGACGTAGGGAAGCTCGCTCAGCTCGACGCGCCTCGCCCGGTCGCCGAACAGCACCACCTCGAGCGTGTCCTTGGCGAAGCGGGTGGTGATGAGCTCGGTCAGCGCCAGGGCGACCGTCTTCGCCGGGGTGATCCGGTCCTCTCCGTAGAGCACCATCGAGTGGGAGATGTCGATCGCCAGCACCGTGGCGCAGGAGGTCAGATGCTCGGTCTCGCGGACCTCGAGGTCGGCCTCCGCGAGGTCGAGGTCGCCCTGCGTGCGCTTGAGAGCGTTCTGCAGCGACCGCACCGAGTCGATCAGGTGGAGATCGTCGCCGAAGGTCCAGCTGCGCGACTCCTCGAGCGGCTCCGTGCCCTCGCCGGGGGCGCGCAGCGGGTGGTAGCCGGCGCTACCCTGACGCAGCGAGGTGAAGATCTCGTCGAAGGCGCTCCGTCGCAGCCGACGCTCGCCGCCCGAGCTCAGGCGAAGGCTGCCGTCCTCGGAGCGGTCCATGAACTCCTGGGCCACCAGGCCTTCGAAGAAGGCGTCGAGATCGAAACGTGGATCGATGTAGCCCTGCTCCTGGAGGCGCCGCATCCACTCCATCGCCTCCTCGACATCACCGCCGGCGGCGAGGACGAGCTTCTGGAACAGCCCTTCGAGCCCGATCTGGTCGAGCAGCGCCCGAAGGAGCGCCGGGTCGAGGTGGCGGTATCGGTGGCGCACGGGGTCGGGTCCGGACCCCTGCGGGCCGGAGGCACAACGCTAGATGGGCGCGTCTTCGCCGACCGGCCGGCCGGGCCGAAGAAGCTGGAACTTGAGCATCTCCCTGTAGGTGATCGTGCTGTCGAGGTCCTCTCGACCGAGCTTCGTGTGCTGGACCAGTCCGTCGAGGATCAGCTCCGCGACCAGTGGCGATTCCGCGCGCTCGCTGGGTGCGTGCTGACGCGCCAGCTCCATGAGGTCGGGGACCGAGGAGAGAGCGGTCTCGTATTCCGCGTTGCTCTGACCGTCCGACAGCTCGAGCTCGTTGCCGTCGGCGAACCAGGCGACGATCCGGGCGTAGGGTCCGGTGTCGTCCTCGCCGCCACTTCCGAGGGCGGTTCCGGGCTCCGGAAGATAGCGGGCGAAGACCTCCCGCACGGCCTGGCCGATGAGCTGGCGGGCGACGACCTCGGCACCCTTCTGCTCGCCCTCGTAGACCATCTCGACCTTGCCGGTGATGGCCGGCAGCAACATGTGAAGGTCACAGAGTCGTGGCGTGACCCGATCTCCGGGGTGGCGTAGTGCCCGCCGCTCGAGGTTCGAGGCCAACAACTCCATGGCCGAGATCGGCAGCCGGGCACTGACCCCCGAGGTCTGGTCGACGAGGTCGCTGTCGCGTGCCGTGAAGGCGATCTGTTCGACCAGCTCCCAGATGATCGGGCTGAGCTCGAACAGATCCTCGCCCCGGTCGGTGTCGGCCTCCTGCCGGGTGATGCGGACGCCTTCGTCGACGTCGGCCGGATAGTGGGTGAGGATTTGCGACGACAGTCGGTCCTTGAGCGGGGTGATGATGGTGCCCCGATTGGTGTAGTCCTCGGGATTGGCGGAGCAGACCATCAGCACGTCGAGAGGGATACGGATCGGGAAGCCGCGGATCTGCAGATCGCCCTCTTCGAGCAGGTTCAACAGTCCGACCTGGATCCGGGGGGCGAGGTCGGGGAGCTCGTTGATGGCGAAGATGCCACGGTTGGTTCGCGGCACGATGCCGAAGTGGATGACCTCGGGGTCGGCGAACGTTAGCTTGCGGGTGGCCGCCTTGATCGGGTCGATGTCGCCCAGCAGGTCGGCGATCGATACATCGGGAGTGGCCAGCTTCTCGTTGTAGCGCGGCTCTCGCCCGAGCCACTCGATCGGCGCCTCGTCCCCGGCCTCTTCGATCAGCCGCCTCCCGGTCGTCGATACCGGGCGCAGGGGGTCGTCGTTGAGCTCGCATCCGGCGAGAACGGGAATCTCCTCGTTGAGCAGCTCGACGAGCGATCGCAACAGACGCGTCTTCGCCTGCCCGCGCAGACCGAGGAGGATGAAGTCGTGCCCGGCCAGAATCGCGTTGACGACCGCGGGGATCACCGTGCGGTCGTAGCCGATGATGCCGGGGAAGAGATCCTCGCCGTCAGCCAACTTGCGGCGCAGGTTGCGCCGCAGCTCCTGCTTGACCGACTCGCTGCGCCAGCCGGACTCCCTGAGCTCCCGGAGCGTCGCCGGACGGGCGCTCAATCGAGCGTCTCCAACCAACGCTCGGCGTCGATCGCCGCCTGACAGCCGCTTCCGGCCGCGGTCACCGCCTGCCGGTAGGTCGGATCGGTGGCGTCGCCGCAGGCGAAGACTCCCTCGAGGTTCGTATGGGTCGTCGGGTGCCGAACCTTGATGTAGCCGACCGGATCGAGCTCGAGAGCGCTGGCGAACAGCTCGGTGTTCGGCTTGTGTCCGATGGCGATGAAGACCCCCTCACAGGGGACCTCCGAGACCTCGTCGGTGACGACGTCGCGCACCCGGATGGCGCTGACGCCCTCTTCACGTGATCCCACCACTTCCTCGAGCGTCGAGTTCCACAGGAAGGCGATCTTCTCGTTGGCCAGGGCGCGCTCCTGCATGATTCGCGAGGCGCGAAGCTCGTCGCGGCGGTGGACCACCGTGACCTTGGAGGCGAACTTGGTCAGGTAGGTCGCTTCCTCCATCGCCGTATCGCCGCCGCCGATGACCACGATCTCCTTGTCGCGGAAGAAGAAGCCGTCGCAGGTGGCACAGGCCGACACACCGTAGCCCATGAGCTCGCGCTCGGAGGCCAGCCCGAGTTGCTTGGCGCTGGCGCCAGTGGCGATGATCAGGCTGTCGGCGTGGACCTCGCCCGAGTCACTGCGCAGGACGAAGGGACGCTGGGTCAGATCGACCTCGGTGACCGGCTCGAAGCGGACCGCGGCACCGAAGCGCTGCGCCTGGGCCCTCATTCTCTCCATCAGCTCGGGGCCGAGGACGCCCTCGGGGAAACCGGGGAAGTTCTCCACGTCGGTGGTGATGGTGAGCTGGCCGCCCGGTTGCAGACCTTCGAACACCAGCGGTTCGAGATCGGCGCGGGCGGCATAGAGAGCGGCGGTCAGGCCTGCGGGGCCGGACCCGACGATAACCACCTTCCGGTGATCGACGGAGGTCTGCGATTCGTCCATGACGGGTCTACTCGGGGGGTCTACTCGGGGGATCTGCTCGGGGGAATCTGTCGGGGATCGACGGTGCTACGCCGATTCGTCTGGTCGGGATACCGGACCGTTTTGGGAGCGGCAGTATACCGGACGCCCGAGCGCGATCCGCCGGCCGATCCTGCTCTGTCAACAACCGGGCTTTCGGCGGCATTCCCGCGCGAGTACAATCGGGCGCGAGTGGCGCCGCGGCGAGTGGATCGGTCGCGTCCGAGCCGCCAGGGAGAGAGTGAATGATCGCCAGTGAACGCCTCGCAGAGGCCATGAATCAGCAGATCGGCCGCGAGATGGCCGCCTCGTTGCAGTACACCTCCGTAGCCGCCTATTTCGACGGCGAGACCCTTCCGGAGCTCGCTCGCTTCTTCTACCGGCAGGCCGACGAGGAGCGCGATCACGCGATGCGCTTCGTTCGTTTCCTGCTCGACGTCGACGCCACGGTGCGGATCCCGGACATTCCCGCCCCGAAGAGCGACTTCACGACGGCCGAGGAGCCGGTAGAGCTGTCTCTCGACTGGGAGCGCACCGTCACCCAGCAGATCTACGACCTGGTCGAGATCGCGACGGAGGACAAGAACCTGATCGCGGTCCGTTTCCTCGACTGGTTCGTCAACGAGCAGCTCGAGGAGGTCTCGACGATGGGGGACCTGTTGAACCTGGTGCGGCGCGCCGGGGAGTCAGGGCTGCTCCACGTCGAGGAGTACCTGGCCCGCGAAGGAGTGGGCGGCGACGAGGGCGGCGAGTAGCCGCCGCCTCGCCGAGCATCGAGCGTCTCGCCGAGCTTGCGGCGTGTCGCCCCCTACGCGTCCGCCGGCCACAGAGCCGACTCACGCAGGAGACCGACGACGTTGGTGGCGCCTCCTGCCGTGAGGTTGTCCATCGCCGCCCATATCCAGACGGCGTCGGGCCGATCGGCGTCGGCTCGCGCCGGAGTGGCGAGGATCTCGTCGCGGCCCGCCGTGTCGATCGGCCCCAGGAGGGAGTCGGCCCCGACGACTTCGATGTGCTCGCTCGCGTCGAGTGACGTCTCGACGGCCAGCGCGTCCGCTCCGGAGGCGACCTCCAGGACCAGGCTCGCGGTGAGTCCGTGAAAGACCGGGCCCTGGACGAGGTCGATACCGACCTCGACATCCGCCGACAGTAGTTGGCGCACCTGGGTCCCGGCGGTGTCCGCCGCCGGTCCGGGCAGCAGGTTGAAGGCCAGCTGGCGACCGAAGATCGCGTCGGGCCGCTCGTCGCTGAAGGCGAGGATCGAGCGTGTCTGCTCGAAGAGCTCGTCGAGGGCCGCGGCGCCGTGCATCGAGGCCGGCAGGATGATGGTGCCGGACAGCCGGACAGGGTCGAGCTCCCGCACGGCATCGAGCAGCCGGGCGAGCAGGACCACCACGGGGTGGGGACTGACGACGACGCGCGCTCCGGAATCGCCGCCGCCGAGTCCGCTCAGTCTCAGGTCGCCGGGTGGATGCCCGAAGTCGGAGGCGACCACGATCGCCGGGGTCGTTTCGGGGAGGAGCTCGACGGCCCGTCGCTGCTGCGGTCCCGAGCCGCAGATGAGGACCAGGTCACTACCGGTCAGGCACTGCGGGGAGAGCGGCTGGACCAGGCTGACCTCGTCGCCGACGTCGGTCAGAGTGCCGAACTCCTCCTCGTCGAGCCCGAAGAGCTCGAGGGTCACCGTCGGCTCGGGCTCCAGGGCTTCGCGCAGGCTCTGGCCGAGGAGCGATTGAGGCTCCACCAGGGCGATGCGGCTCAAGGGCTGAGACTCTCCGCGCTCGAGGGGCGGTTTCGTCGGCGCAGACCGAGGCTCTCGAGCACCCACGCGATCGGCGGCCAGGAGGTGTAGAGGATTCCGACGCTGAGAAAGAAGATCGGCGGATCCCAACCGATGACCAGCAGCGCGGCGGCTACGGGGAGAGCCATCCGATAGCTCCAGCGACGCCTCAGGTCGACGCTCTTGAAGCTGGGATAGCGGAAGGTCGAGACCATCAGCACGCCGAGCAGCATCATGGCGGTCAACAGTGGCACGCCGAGAAGTGTGTCGATCGAACGGTTGTGGGCAAAGAGCAGCAGGGCCGCGACCGATCCCGCGGCGGCGGGCGTCGGCAGCCCGACGAAGTACCGACTCTTGCGCCCGTGTGTCTGGACGTTGAAGCGCGCCAGCCGGCTGGCGGTGCAGAGCAGGTAGAAGAGCGGAATCAGCCAGGCCAGTCGACCGAAGTCGCGGCTCAGACTGGAGTAGGCGAGCAGGGCGGGTGCCACCCCGAAGGTGATGACATCGGCCAGCGAATCGAACTCGCGCCCGAACTCGCTCTCCGTTCTGGTCAGTCGTGCGATACGTCCGTCGAGGCTGTCGAGGATGCCGGAGATGAAGATCAGGATGGCGGCGCGCTGGAAGCTCCCGTTGAGCGCGCTGACGATCGAGTAGAAACCGAAGAAGACGTTGCCGATGGTGAACAGGCTGGGCAGCAGGTAGGCGCCCCGCCTGAGTCGGGCGCGGCGATCGGCCGGGTCGCTTCGTGTGGTCTCACGAGCTGTCATCGGAAGGTCGGGTTGCTGGCAGATCGGGCCATCGGCGTCTCTCCGGCGACCACCCGGTCTCCGGGCCGAACCTCAATGATATAGCCGTGAGGCACGTAGAGGTCGACGCGTGACCCGAACTTGATCAGGCCGAGGTGATCGCCGCGTCCGACTCGATCTCCGCGCGAGAGGTATCCGACGACGCGGCGCGCCACCAGTCCGGCGATCTGGACGACGCCGACGAGCTCGCCGCGGTCGCTCCGGATGACGGTGAGGAACTGCTCGTTGACCTCGTTCGCGTCGGCGCGAAACGCGGCGACCTTGGCACCTCGCGTGAGCCGCGTCTCAACGACGTCACCGCCCGTGGGGCAGCGCTGGATGTGAACGTCGAAGACCGACAGGAAGGTGACGATCCGTTGCCGGCGCTCGCCGCCGGCGAAGTCGGCCTCGACCTCGTCGACTCTTAGGATCTTGCCGTCGGCCGGCGCCAGCAGAATGTCCGGCGGCCCGTCGAATCGCCGCGAGGGATCGCGAAAGAAGAGGGCGACCGCCACCGCGAGGGCGAGACAGATGCCTCCGCCCACGGGCTTGCCGACGGCGAAGAGGACGACGGCCGCTCCGACGCCGGGGAGAATGAAGGGCCAGCCTTCGCGCGCCAGCCTCATGCCGGAATCCGGGAAGCGATTCGCTGTCGATCGTGGTCGGGGCCGCAGGGCTTCAGGCGGGGGTTCCGACCTGGCCCTGGGCCTGAATGGCCGCCATGCGGTCCTTGAGCCAGAGCTTCTGGCGCTTGATCGATTTGGCTTCGAGCTCATCCTCGAGCGAAAGGGAGCTCTTCAACTGAAGTTGCTCTAGCCGGCGTTCGAAATACTGGTGTTCGTCGTGGAGCTGGCGGAACTCGTCGTTCGATGCCAGCAAATCGCTCGCCAGAGCCTCTTCGGTCTTCGACATGTCACCTCCTGTGGATCGACGTCCGTGTGTGCCCCACGGGGCACGCCGGTATAGATCGGCGCCCGCTCGGCACCGCTGTATGAACGAGATCCCTGGCCGCGCTTCCTGGTGGAAAGAGCGCCGCCACGATCGGATCAACCCTGCCGCCGAGCCGGGCCCGCGGCCGCCGCTGGGCGGAGGGCGGGGGTGACTCGGAATCCTGGGAAATCGTGAAAACGCATCGGGATCAGACAGGGAAAGCCTAGCACCGCGTCGCCGCGAGCCGCAAGCGTGACGCGCACCCCGGTCAGTCGTTCCGCGTCTCGCTCCTGGCCCGCGGGTCGGCGGGTGGTGGCGCCATGTAGAGAGGCTCGGCGAGGCTTGCGTCCCAGTCGACATGCGGCGCCAGGGAGAGGGCGATCCCGGCGAGCGGGGGAGGCGTGACCGGGCGCGGCGCGAGCTCCCCGGGCTCCCCGGACTCCCCAGGCTCCCCGGGCTCCCCAGGCTCCCCGGGCTCCCCGGCGAGCTCCAGCTCTTCGAGCCCGAAGCCGACCAGGGGTGTCGCGGCGGCGTAGCGCACCAGCTCCCCGTCGCTCACGTTCCGTGGCTCGTCGAGCGGGTGCGGCGGGGAGCCGGTGGTGAACGTCCCGATGTTCCAGCGCGCTCGTCCCGCGCGGACCGCTGCGACGACGCGCTGCGCTTCGGCACCGGGTTCCGCGGCTGCCAGCGTGCGCAGCGTCGAGACCGCTCCGACGGGGATACCGAGCGCCTGGCGCAGTCCCATGGCCAGCGCCAACCCGACGCGAAGCCCGGTGAAGGACCCCGGTCCGGTGAGAACGATCAGGGCGCCGATCTCCTTCACCGTCATCCCGGCATCGATGAGCGCGCGATCGAAGAGCGACATCACCACCGCGGAGGAGCGGGACGCGGGGGCCTCGACCTGCGTCCGGATCTCCTCGCTGGAGCCGATCGCGACGCTCAGCAGAGGGGATCCGGTGTCGAGTGCGACCAGTCCAGGCCTCGCCCATGGGTCGTGCATCGCGGCGCTAGTATAGTTGGCGCCCCGCGACGGAGAGCGTTCCCCGAACCCATCCCCGGCCTCCCGATCGAGCATGGCGAAACCAGAGCTGACACCCATGCTCCGCCACTACCTGGAGGTGAAGGCGGAGCATCCCGACGCGGTGCTGATGTATCGCATGGGCGACTTCTTCGAGCTCTTCTTCGAGGACGCCGTCGAGGCCGCTCCGATTCTCGAGGTGGCGCTCACCGCGAGGCAGAAGGGCTCGCCGAGCGAGGCGCCGATGTGCGGCGTACCCCACCACGCGGTGGAGAGCTACATCGGCAAGCTCGTCGACGCCGGCTATCGGGTGGCCATCTGCGACCAGGTTGAGGATCCGGCAGAAGCCAAGGGCCTCGTCCGCCGCGAGGTGACGCGGATCGTGACGCCTGGAACGCTGAGCGACCCGCTCCTGCTCGACGGAACCGAGAGCAGCCTGCTGGTGGCGCTCGAGTGGAGGGGCAGCGGAGGCGCGGGGGCCTTCCTGGAGGTGTCGACGGCCGCTTTCGTGGTCTCGCGCTGGAGCACGGTCGAGGAGGCGCTCGAAGAGCTGCGACTCCACGAGCCGCAGGAGATCCTCGTTTCCGGTGACGCTCCCGAGGCGATCGAGGCCTGGGTCGAGCGCCGTGGGGTCTGTCTGACGCGTCTCGACGACGGCCGGCGTCTGAGCAGGTCCGAGGCGCGCAACCGGCTCGAGGAACAGCTCGGTTCCGGGAGCCTGCGCGGTTTCGGACTGGATCCGGACGAGCCGGCCGTGGTCGCCGCCGCCCAGGCGCTCGCCTACGCCCGCGAGACCCAGGGCGCCGAGCTGGCGCACGTCCGTGACCTACGGGTCCGCTCGGATCGGCGCGGCATGATTCTCGACGCCACCACGCTCGCCAATCTGGAGGTCTTCCGCAACGCCGGTGACGGCACGCGGCGGGGAGCTCTGCGCTCGGTCGTGGACCGGACGCGGACCGCCGGCGGTGGGCGGCGTCTCGGCGCCTGGCTGCGTGAGCCCCTGGCCGCGCCGGCCGAGATCCGCGATCGGCTCGACGCGGTCGAGTTTCTGCTCGAATCGCCAGCCGGGCGCAAGACGCTCGGCGAGGCCTTCGGCCGCGTCGGCGACGTCGAGAGGATGCTGGCGCGGGCGGCCCTGGGGACGCTGACCCCACGCGAGGCGACGACACTGCGCGAGACGCTGCGTGCGACGCCCGCCATCCTGGCCGCCGTCGCGGGGGCGGAGGCGAGGCTTCTGGCCGAGATCGGCGCCATCGACCCAGGCGCGGAGCTTCTGGCCCGCCTCGAGGAGGTTCTGGTGGAGGAGCCGGCGGCGACGCTCAAGAACGGCGGCGTCATCGCGGCGGGCGTCGACGAGGAGCTCGATACCTGTCGGTCGCTGGCCCAGGACAGTAAGCGCCACGTCCTCTCGCTGCAGGCGCGCGAGCGCGAGCGCACCGGGGTGCAGTCGCTCAAGGTCGCCTACAACCGCGTCCACGGCTACTACATCGAGATCTCCAAGTCGAAGCTCGACAGCGTGCCGGACGACTACATCCGGCGTCAGACGCTGGTCAACTCGGAGCGCTTCGTGACGCCCGAGATCAAGGAGCTCGAGGAACGCATCCTGACCGCCGAGGGGCGGCAGATCGAGCTCGAAGAGGAGCACTTCAGGGCCCTCCAGAGCGAGATCGCGTCACATCGCGAGGTGCTGGCGCGACTGGGTACCGAGCTGTCGCGACTCGACGTCCTCACCGGATTCGCCCAGGTGGCGGAGGCGAACCGGTACGTTCGTCCGCGTATCGACGAGCCCGGAAGGGCGATCGACATTCGGGACGGACGTCATCCGGTGGTCGAGAAGCTCGGTCAGGAGACCTTCGTTCCCAACGACACCGAGCTGGGAGAGGAGGAGGCCAGGATCGTCGTCCTGACAGGCCCCAACATGGGTGGAAAGTCGACCTATCTGCGCCAGGTGGCGCTGATCGTGCTGCTCGCCCAGGTCGGCAGCTTCGTGCCGGCGGCGGAGGCCTCGATCGGGGTCGTCGACCGGATCTTCACCCGGGTCGGCGCCTCCGACGACCTGACACGGGGTGAGTCGACCTTCATGGTCGAGATGATCGAGACAGCCAACATCCTGCGCTATGCCACCGATCGGAGCCTGGTCGTTCTCGACGAGGTCGGCCGCGGCACGGCGACCTTCGACGGACTGTCGCTGGCCTGGGCGGTGGTCGAGTACCTGGAGCGGGAGTGCGGCGCCAAGACCCTCTTCGCCACCCACTACCATGAGCTCACCGAGCTCGCCTCGATGCTGACCGGGGTGGTCAACCGGACCATGCTGGTCAAGGAGTGGGAGGACAAGATCGTCTTCCTCCGCCGCGTCGTTCCCGGCCAGGCCGACAAGTCCTACGGCATCCAGGTCGCGCGGCTGGCCGGTCTGCCGGCCGATGTGCTGACGCGAGCCCGCGAGCTGCTCGACAACCTCGAGAGTCAGGAATTCGACGTTCGGGGCAGGCCGCGCATCGCCCGGGGCGACGGCGCGTCGGCGCCACCGGCCGGCACCGATCAGCTCAACCTGTTCGCGCCGCCCGACGACATGGTCATCTCGGTCCTTCGCGAGGTCGACCTCGATCGGCTCTCACCGCTCGCGGCGCTCAACCTGCTGACCTCGCTGCGAGCCCGTCTCGAGGGCAACTCCGACTGACGCAGCCGGAGTCTCATCGGCTCGACCGGTCGGCGCCTCCCGGACTGAAGCGGCCGGCGCCCCTGCCGGCCGTCAGAACGGAATATCGTCGTCCACCGGCCCGGAGGGTGGCGGAGAGGGCGCCGGCGGGTTCGGCGAATAGGAGCCGCCCGAGTCGTCCCGTCGCCCAAGCATCTGGAAGTTGTCGCAGATGATCTCGGTGGTGTAGCGCTTCTCGCCGCTGTTCTTGTCTTCCCAGGAACGGGTCTCGAGCCGCCCCTCGACGTAGATCTGCTTGCCCTTCACCAGGTACTGGCCGGCGATCTCGGCCTGGCGGCCCCAGCAGACGATCCGATGCCACTCGGTCTTCTCCTGCCGCTGTCCCTCGCGATCGGTCCACTTCCGGCTCGTGGCCAGAGTGAAGTTGGCGACGGACTGCCCCGAAGGTGTCGAACGGACCTCGGGATCGCGCCCCAGATTTCCGACCAGAATGACCTTGTTGACCATGCTTTCTCCTCTCGAAATGGGGAGCTAACCTATCATAGGGATCAGGCCCGTTCGCGGGGCCGATGACCGCTCCCGAGCGAGGCCTCCTGTACCAGGAGACGGAGACGATGAGACTTGTCTTGCAGCGGGTCAGCCGGGCCTCGGTGACCGTCGACGACGAGGTCGTCGGTCACATCGGTCCCGGGATGTTGGTGCTGTGCGGAGTGGAGAAGGGTGATGGTCTGGAACAGGTGGAGGCCGCGGCCCGGAAGCTCTCGACGCTGCGCATCTTCGAGGACGCCGAGGGGAGGATGAACCTCTCCGCCGCCGACGTCGGCGGCGCCTTCCTGGTCGTGTCGCAGTTCACCCTCGCCGGCTCTCTCGCCAAGGGCCGCCGCCCGTCGTTCGACGGCGCCGAACGACCAGAGGTCGCCGGGCCCCTGGTCGAGGTGCTCGTCGGCCTCCTGCGCGACGCCGGCCTGACCGTGGCCGGCGGTCGCTTCGGAGCTCACATGGAGGTCGATCTCGTCAACGACGGTCCAGTGACCTTCGTCCTCGACACCTGAGCCGAAGATGTCCCCGCAGCGACGCGCTGGTCAGAGCTCCGCTACGACTGACCGCGGTGGCCTCCACTCGCGGCGATCGGAGCGGCCGGTAGGACCCACTCGAACGGCGGCGTGCGAGCCGGCTGACCGTGGGACCGCTCCCACCTCGCGAGCGCCGCGGGCGCTCCCAGACGGACCGTGCCGTCGGCCCTCCGTTCATAGAGGATCGGCTCCGCCGAATAGGAGTCTCGCGGAGGTACGGTCAGGCTGTCCGGATACGGCTCTCCGGTGACCCTCAGGCGCCACAGCTCGAGGGCCCGACGCGCCAGCGAGCGAGCCGTCTCGGCTCCCTTGAGCTTCTCGACGAAGGCGAGGAGGTTCGGCCAGAGAATCTGGTGAGCGGTCGATCGGTCGGGTGTGGCGAATCTGGCTTCGATCTGAGGCCAGGGCTGCCCGAGGGCGCCGATCAGGACGCGGAAGTCGTCGAGCATCTCGGCGCGTGCTTTCTGTTCCTCCAGATCGTCCATCCACGGCTCCCAGTCCGCCGGGGCCGGGTCGGGCTCGGCATTGAGGATCACGACCGCCTCGTAGTGGAAGCCGCGCTCGATCGGACCCTGGAGGTCGGGTCCAGCGAGTTGACTCGCCAGCTCAGCCAGGAGCCCGGCATCGCCGATGCCACTCGCAATGGTGTCTCGAACCAGGCCGCTCAAGGCGTCGTGCAGGACGAGGGCGAGACTCGTCGAGAGCAGGTATGGCTCGCCGGCGACGGAGTCTGCGAAGCGACGCAGCAGGGCCGCGGACTCGGCGATCCCGTCGAGATCACGCTCGGCGACCGCGAGTTGCCCGGTCAGGCCGGCGAGCCGCGCGACACGCAGGACCGGAATGAGCCACACCACCTCGGGTTGGTCGACGTTCCGGTAGTCGATCGAGTAGCTGGAACCGGACGCCGAGAGGGCTCGGCGCAGCAACTCCCGGGCCTCGGCGTTGCGGCCGACGACGGCGCGCACCCGCTCGATCTCGGCGGGCGTCCAGGTGTCGAGGGTCCGACGCGTCAGATGGAACAGGGCGGTCGACTCCTCCTCGCTCAAGTCGATCGCGCGGCTCGCCGCCAGGATCCACTCGGCCGCGTTCTCCTCCGGCGCCGGCAGCGGCAGGTCGAAGCCCGACGGGTCGAGCGACCCGACCTCGGCCTCGAAGCGCCGAACGGCCGCCTCCAGGGACGGGTCGAGTTCTTGCCCGACAGCCGGTCCCACCATCAGCATCGCACCGAGGCACAGAAGGCAGATGCCCACGGACCGTCCGGACCGTCGCCAGGCCCCGTCCCTTTGATGAAGGACGGGTGGCGCCACATACTCGTTGAGGTGCGCCCAGCTCACGTCGGCCGTTCCATGCGTGAGTCTACCGTCGTGCACTCACGGGCTGGACCGTTATGAGGGATTCCCACAGTTTGTGAGGAATTCTCAGTGGCTTTCCCGTCCATGAGTATGAAGGAGATGGGGAGCCGGGATGGGAGTCGAGGTCTCCCCGATACTCTGAGACCGTTGAAGAGGAGAGACTCGTGATTCGCTCTGTTCCGTTTGCTCGACCTTCGTGGATCGGAGCCGCTGTCGTGGGCACCATCTGTCTCACACCTGGTGTCTCGACCGCCCAGGAGGGTGCCGTTGTGGGCTCGGTCGCCGGTGTTCTGAAACAGTGCCTATGTCGGCGTCGACGAGGACGACGTCCTGGTCGGCCGGATTCCGGACGAGGCTGCGGAGCTGTTCCTGATCCCACCCCAGACGCTGGTGATCGGAACCCTCCTACGGGAAGGAGGGGTCTCCACCATCCTGGAGACGGAGCTCGGCAGGGACGAGGTGCTGGGGTGGCTCGCCGACGCGTACGAGACCGCCGGCTGGACGGTTCTGGGCGACTCGGGTGCCCGGGGCGGGTTCCAGCGGGCCGAGGCCAGGTACCCCAGCCGCTTCTGCCGAGGTCAGGACGTCGTCCACGTGACGCTCGTGACCGGCGGTGAGCGGCTCTCGGTGCGCTATCACCAGCACGAGGAATCCCCGGTCTCCTGCGACCGGATGCAGCGCGACTACGACACAGATGCCACCTCGAACTTCGAGTTTCCGGCCCTTGTGTCGCCCGAGAATGCCGACCAGAGGGGCCAGTTGTCGTGCAGTGGTCCCAACGAGCAGGCGATCGGCACGGGACTCGTAACCAATCTCTCGGCGGCCGAGGTCGCCGATCACTACGGTCGGCAACTCACCGTTGCCGGGTGGCTGCCGGTGGCGGCCTGCTGGGACGGACCGGTCGCGGTTCAGGTCTGGCAGATCGAAGGGACCGACGACCCCCTGCGCGGTCTGCTCCTGGTCAGCGAGCGGGGAGTCCAGACGGACGTTCTCCTCGACGTGGCATGGGAGCTACCCGAGTGAGGGCTACAGCCGAGGTAGCGGCTGCTGGTCCGAGTCCTGGCGCGGCCGGCCTCCCTTCGGACTGAGGGCACGGCGTGCCGGCCGAACCGCCTCGGAACGGGTGCATCCCTGAGATGCGCAGTGAATCCCGCGCGATGAGACAGGTCTTCGTCGGCGAGCGCCTCGGCTGGAGCGCCGTAAGGGCTGCCGCGACCGTTGCCGCCACGATCGCTCTGCTCACCGTCGCCTCGGCTCTCGCATTCCGCCTGGGTCGCCTCCAGGCCAGCGACAGCCTCTGGACGATCGGCGGGACCGCTGATTGTCCTCCTGGCTCTAGCCGTTGGACTTCTGCTCGGCCTCGTGCTCTGGCGAGCTCTTCCAGGACTGTGGCGCCTGGCGACGCTGATCGTTGCGCCTGCTGGCGCCATCGCGCTCGGATGGGGCCTGCTACACGCCTTTCTGCTCCTGATGATCGATACCGACTACGCATCGGGCTACTCGAGGCGTGCTTTCGAGTCGATCGAGCTCGGCTTCTCGGAGGACGAGGTCATCGCCAGGCTCGGCGAGCCGCTCGACGTCCAGGAGACCGAGCCCGACACCATCTGGGTCTACAGCGACGAGCCTCTGGAGAACGTTGAGCTCATCCCGAGCGACGCGAAGAAGCTGACCCGAGCGCGCTTCGGCCAGCACGGCCTGGTGCTCGACATCTTCGACGCGGGCTGCGGGCCCATGGGCGCCGGGCAGGTCGGCTACGGCTACCTCGGGCTGGAGATCGACCGGTGGGAGACGCTGGTCGGCACGCCGATGGAGCGCTTCCGCGAGCTGTACGGTGAGCCGTCAGAGGTCAAGGAGAGCCAGACGGTGCGTGTCCTCCGGTACTCGATCCAGTCCCCGGCCAGCATGGACTACCGGATACGCAACATCGAGCTGGACCGCGACGGGCGAGTCGTCGGAACGGTGAAAGATCACTACGGTGACTGAGTCGTGGCGGGTCCGCAGGAGACCGCAAGATTGGTCCAGTTTTTTTCTTGACACGCTCTTCTGGGTCTTTTTCGCGTAGGCGAGGACGACCGTAGGAATGGCCTCAGGAGCCCACCGGGCGACGCCCCGCAGGTGCTCTCGTCACTCGCCCTTTTCGTCGTCGAAACTCGCGAGAACGTCGCTCTCGCGCGAACCTCGGAGGCCGAAAAAGTCGGGCTTATGATGGGGCTCGAACGACGAGGAGAGCCCGATGGGATCAGTATCTTCAAGTCTTACGACCCGCCCTCCCTTGCCCCCGGAGCCGCCCGATGAAGTCGAGGTCGCAGCCCTGGGGGAGCGCATCGCCGAGCTTTCGGCGCTGTTGACGGCGGCCGAGTATCAGCTGCTGATCCTGATTCGGGAGTTCGACGAGCGTTTCGGCTGGCGGGGCGGCTTTCGCAGCTGCGCCCACTGGCTCAACTGGCGCACGGGGCTCGCCATGGGTGCGGCACGGGAGAAGGTTCGGGTCGCCCGGGCGCTTGCCGAGCTTCCGCGGATCTCGGCGGCGATGCGCGACGGCGAGATCTCCTTCTCCAAGGCTCGGGCGCTGACACGGGTGGCGACACCCGACAACGAAGAGAATCTGCTGGCGTTCGCACATGCTGGAACGGCAGCCCACGTCGAGCGACTGGTGCGAGCCTGCAGGTCGGTGGAGAGGCGTGACGACCGCGACGCGGAGGCCGAGCGTCACGCCAGCCGACATCTGACGCTCTACACGGAAGACGACGGCATGGTGACCGTCCGGGGACGCCTAGATGCCGAGGCCGGCGCGGCGCTGGCGCGGGCGCTCGAGGCCGCCGAGCAGGAGCTCTTCGACGAGGCCACGGTGAAGGCCGGTAACCGAGGCCACGGGCCGTCCGTCCCACAGCGTCGTGCCGATGCCATCGGTCGCGTCGCCGAGTCGGCGCTCTCAGGAGGGTTGGATCGGGGAACGCGGAGCGACCGATACCAAGTCGTTCTGCACGTGGAGGTACCGGGCGGACCCACCTCCCGAAGCCGAGAGGCCGATTGCGATGAGAACGGAGGAC
This sequence comes from Candidatus Multivoradales bacterium, assembly GCA_965223875.1. Taxonomy (GTDB): domain Bacteria; phylum Acidobacteriota; class Thermoanaerobaculia; order Multivoradales; family JAHEKO01; genus CBDCXS01. The sequence continues at coordinate 4,891,531 of OZ245024.1, forward strand.
CCGCTGTCACGAGCTTCGAGGGAGTCGCTCGGGCGCCTCAGGACGTTTCCGCGGAAACGTCTCGTCGCATCGCCTGCGACGCCAGTCGTGTCGTCATGACCCACGACGATACGGGCCGCGTTCTCGATGTCGGCAGGAAGACCCGGGCCGTTTCGCCCGCGCTGCGGCGTGCTCTGGAGTATCGGGACGGCGGTTGTCGCTTCCCGGGCTGCGGTCTGACCTTCTGTGACGCCCACCATGTCGAGCACTGGGCCGACGGAGGCGAGACGAAGCTCGACAACCTGGTGCTGCTGTGTTGACGCCATCACCGCTGCGTCCACGAGGAGGGCTATCGAATCGAGATCGGTGCCGATGGCTCGGCTCGCATCCTCGATCCCAGTGGAGACGCGATTCCCGACGTGCCCGCGCCGCCACCTCTACGAGAGCGGCCCGCCTCGCCCGCAGCCGCCACCGAGCTTCTGGCCGATCTCCTCGACGAGGTCGAGGTCGAGGTGGATCCGAGGACCAGCCTCCCCGATTGGGACGGCCGGGCCTTCGATCTGCACTGGGCGCTGAACGTGCTGCTCAATTGATGGAAATGGACCCTCGCCTACACAGCGTTACCGGCCGGGTCGATACTCTGTCTCCGTGTAGCATGTTCCGGGACTCTCGTCCCTTCCCCGCGCCGGCGAGACGCCCTCGGGTTTTGATGGCTGGTCGCTCGTGATTGCGTTGGAAACAGCTGAAGTCATCCGTGTTCAAGCGAGTTTTGGCGGGAAGTACTGGGCCCGCTCTCAAGACATCGCGCTGGATGTGTTCTGTTCAGCTGAGGAGCTGAAGGCCTTGCGGCCCAAGCGGGTGAGGGAATGAGCTTGGCGGCAGAATGGGCCTAGCTTGAGCGTCATGGGGAGTCGAGAAGACTTGGCGAGGCGGTACCATGATGAGATCCACCGCATCTTGATGGACGAGTGGGATCCGATCGGGGTTCGCGGGGTCCCAGAAGCGCAAGATGAGTACGACGCCTACGTGTACGGCGTGTACAAGTATCTCGTCAGGCGCAGCCATCGCAACGAGCTGGTCGACTACCGCCGAAACGCAGTGGATGGGTCTGAGGGGAGATCTCAGGAATACCGAGCGGGTCGCTGACTTGCTTGTGGCTCTGATGAACGACTGAGGGCGGACCGAATGGCCGCGCCAGCCTCACGGTCGCCCACTAGCCGCGTGTCAGCCGGCTTCCCACCCCTAGGAGCCTGTCCGAGTAATCCTCGACACGAGGCGTTTGTCATGTTGAGATCAGTGCATGGCTAAGAGGTTTCGTTCGTGGGAGATAGATCAGATCTGGCTGCTGCCGCCGTCGGTCCAGGAGTTGGTGCCGGAGGGTCACGTGGCGCACTTCGTTCGGGAGACGGTCCGGGAGTCTCTGGACCTGTCGTCGATCCTTGGCGAGTACACCGAGGAGCGAGGGTACCCGCCCTATCACCCGGTGATGATGACGGCGTTGCTTCTGTACGCCTACACCCAGGGGGTGTACTCGTCGCGGCGCATCGCGCGGGCCTGCGACGAGCGGGTGGACTTCATGGCGGTGACCGCGATGCAGCGGCCGGACTTTCGCACCATCAGCGACTTTCGCAAGCGGCATCTGCAAGCTTTGGGGGCGCTGTTCGTCCAGGTGCTTCAGCTGTGTCGTCAGGCCGGTCTGGTCAAGCTGGGGCACGTGGCGTTGGATGGGACGAAGGTGCGGGCCAACGCTTCCAAGCACAAGGCGATGAGCTATGCGCGCATGCAGAAGGCGGAGCGGGAGCTGGCGGCCGAGGTGGCCGGTTGGTTCGAGCAGGCCGAGGCTGTCGATGCGCGAGAAGACGAGGCGTTCGGTGAGGACAAGCGCGGTGACGAGCTGCCGGATTGGGTGGCCAACAAGCAGCAACGCCTGGCCAAGATTCGCGAGGCCATGGCGGCTCTGGAAGATGAGGCCCAGCGCAAGGATCCTCCCCCGAGCGACCCGGACAAGCCCCGCCGGGGCCGTCCGCGCAAGCATCCTCCGGGAGTGCCCAAGCCGAAGGAGCAGCGCAATTTCACCGATCCGCAGAGCCGCATCATGAGGACCCCCGATGGGTTCCAGCAGTGCTACAACGCGCAGGCGGCGGTCGATGCAGCTAGCCAGGTGATCGTGGCGCGTGGCGTGACGCAGTCGGCCACGGACCGCCATCAGCTCCAGCCGATGGTCGAACAGATCCGGGCCCATACCGGGCAGGATCCCGGCGAGCTGTCGGCCGATTGTGACTACTGCTCGGAAGGCAACTTGGCCGAGCTCGAGCGGTGCGGGATTCGAGGCTACGTGGCCACGGGCAAGCAGCAGCACGGCTCGCCGGCACCGGTCGGCTCGCGTCCTCGCAACGGCCCTCTGACCCAACGCATGCAACGCCGACTCAAGTGTGGCGGGTACCGCAGCCGCTACCGGCTGCGCAAGCACACGGTCGAACCGGTCTTCGGGCAGGTCAAGAGTGCCCGTGGATTCCGACAGTTCCTTCTGCGGGGCGCCGAGAAGGTCACCGAGGAATGGAGTCTCGTCTGCACCGCGCACAACCTGCTCAAGCTGGCTCGAGCAACAGCGCCATGAGGCGCCCCGACGCGGCTTCTCTGCGCTCTTGCGCCGCCGCCGACCTCCTTGGTGGCCCCTTGAGAGCCGTTTCCGCGCCACCAGCTCGATTGGCCGCCTCTCAGCAACCCAATTCGCTCATCGTGACCAGCGTACCCGTCTCAAACCGCATTAGCCGGACAGGCTCCTAGGCGCCGTCTTCACCTGCAGCCATAGTCGCTTCAACATCCGCCACCGTCTTCGGAATCGGCCGCCCCAACACCCGGTGGCCATCGGCCGTCACCAGGACGTCGTCCTCGATCCGCACGCCACCGAAGTCGCGGTACTGGCCGACAGCTTCCCAGTCGATGAAGTCGGAGAACTTGCCCTCGGCGGACCAACGATCGATCAGCTCGGGGATGAAGTAGATCCCCGGCTCGACCGCGACCACCCAGTTGGGCTCGAGGGCGCGGCCCAGCCGTACGTAGCAGACTCCGAACAGGGGGCTGCGCTGGATCGTGTCGTCGTAGCCGACCAGCTCTTCACCGAGCCCCTCCATGTCGTGGACGTCGAGCCCTACCATGTGGCCGGTGCCGCACTGAAGGAAGGCGGCGTGGGCCCCGAGCTCGACCGCTTCGTGGGTGTCCCCCTTGACCAGGCCGAGCTGCTTCAGACCGTCCATCTGGTATCGCGCCGCCGTCTTGTAGACGTCGATGAAGGGAGTCCCCGGGGCCACCGCTTCGATACCGGCGTCGAGCGCCCCGAGGACGATCTCGTAGATGTCGCGCTGGCGGTCGTCGAACTTGCCGCTGACGGGAAACGTCCTGGTGATGTCGCTGGCGTAGCCCTCGGGCGAGGTGGCACCGGAATCGTGCACCACGAGCTGGCCCGCCTGCATCAGGTTGTCGTGGGCGTGGTTGTGCAGCACCTCACCGCGAACCGAGAAGATGATCGGAAACGAAACCGGTGAGCCGTATCGCGCGTGGCAGGCTTCGACCTTGCGCACCACCTCCCACTCGTGGAGGCCGGGGCTCATCGCTCGCATGGCCGCCGTGTGCGTGTGGTAGGAGATCTCCAGGGCCGCCTCGATCTCGGCGACCTCTTGCGGCTCCTTCGCCGCTCTCTGCGCGATGATGGCTCGCACGAGCGGCTCCGACACCTGGCCCGCCAGCTCGGCCGGCTCGACATCGAGCAGCGCGGCCAGCTCGAGCGTCGTGTCGCCTCGATAGGTGGGCAGCAGATGCACCGTTCGCCCGGCGCTCAGTGCCGCCCGCACGTCCGCCTTCAACCGATCGATGTTGCGGCAGTCCGAGACTCCGATCTGCTCGCCCCGCTCGCCCAGCGTCGGCAACGGCCCCGTCCAGACGATGTCGTCGAGGCTCGGCTCGTACCCGTAGAGCACCTCCTCGCCGCTATCGAAATCGATCGTCGCGGCGAGATTCGCCTCGTTCAGTCCCCAGTAGTAGAGATAAGTGCTGTCCTGGCGGAAGGGGTAGTGGTTGTCTCGGTAATTGAGTGGCGCTTCGTCGTTGCCGAGAAAGAGCGCCAATCCGGAATCCATCTGGGCGGCGAGCTCACGCCGCCGGTCAACGTAGGTCGCTGTATCGAACATCTGTTGATCCTACCTTCCGGAGCCGTGACGAGTGACGGTGCGCTATCGACTTGTGCGCTCGCGATCCGACTGCGTTTGACTTCGTGACTGCACGGTACTAGTGTACTATGTCGGTGGTACAGTAATGCATCTCGAGATCGACACGAGCAGCAGCGTTCCACTCTACGAGCAGCTCGTCGAGCAGGTCGCGCTCAGTGTGGCCGCCGGAGCTCTGACTCCCGGTGATCCGCTTCCGTCGGTTCGCGGACTGGCCGCCGACCTGCGGGTGAATCCGAATACCGCCGCCCGGGCTCTGCGGGAGATGAGGTTGCTGGGACTGTCTAGGGCCAGGCGGGGCTCCGGATACGAGGTGGCCGCGTCGGCGAAGCGCGTCGCCGAGCGGATCTCGCGAACGGTTCTCGAGCGGGAGATGGCTCGCGTGATCCGGATCGTTCGGGACCTGGGGCTCGACCGAGAGGCGCTCGACCGAGCGCTGGACGAGCAATGGAAGGAGTCTGAGGGTGTTGGTCGAAGTGGAGCGGTTGGCCAAAGCCTACGGGCGTAAGCGGGTCCTCGAGGCCGTCGATCTGGTCGTCGAGCCGGGCGAGGTGGTCGCCCTGGCGGGAAGAAACGGCGTCGGAAAGACAACGCTTCTGAACATCCTGATGGGACTGTTGCTGCCCGATGGCGGGCGCGTTCGAGTGCTGGGTGAGGAGCCGGCGCGGCGGCGCCATCTCGACCGGACCGCCTGGATGCCCGAGCGTCCGGAGTTTCCCCGACGGTGGCGGGTCCGGGAGTTGATCCGGTTCCAGGCCGAGAGCTTCCCGGGTTGGCACCAGGCTCGGTGCGACGAGTTGTGCGAGCGCATGTCGATCGATCTGGAGGCGCGCTCGGAATCCCTGTCCCGAGGCCAGAAGGCTCGCCTCGGATTGCTCCTGGCCCTGGCAACCGAGCCGCGGCTTCTTCTCCTCGACGATCCGACCCTCGGTCTTGACCCTGCAACGCGTCGCCTGTTGCTGGGACAGCTCCTCGCCGACGCCGCGGAGCGGGGGACCGGGGTCCTGGTGAGCACTCACCTCCTGGCCGAGTTCGATGCGGCTCTGGACCGCCTTCTGATTCTCGAGGAGGGGCGGATCACGGTCGCCGAGAGTGTCGGGGAGCTGAAGGGGTCCTACCGACGCCTGGTTCTGCCCACGACGGCCTCCGGACCTCCCCCGGAGCTGGCGGCCCGGCCGGTGGACGGGTGGTTTCTCTCCACGCGATGGGACGAGTCCGCATGGGAGGGGTACCGCAGTCAGCATCCGGGTGCCCGCGCCGAGCCGATCGGCGTCGAGGAGATCTTCATCGCGTTGACGGGCGGTGCGTCGTGAGCGGCTTCGTGACTGTTACCGGCTACGAGCTGCGGCGTCACCGACCGAGTGTCCTTGCGGCCTGCGCGATGCTTCTTCCGCTGCCGCTGGTCCACCGGATGGCGGAGGGGCACTGGGGGTTCTGGAGTGGGGACTGGAAGGAGGGCGGCGCTCTGTTCGTGCAGTTCTTCCTCGCGCCGGTTCTGGCTGCCGCGCTGGCTCTGTCCGGATGGGCTGGAGAGCGTGCCCATGGAACTCTCGGGTGGCTCTATTCGCGGCCCGTCCCGGCGGGGACGATTCTGGCCGCTCGGTTCGTCGCCATTCTCGCAGCTGTGGGAGCGTTCATCGCGATCGCATTCGCCGTGCTGCTCAGAGATCCGCGCACGCTCGTCGCCCTACCTGAAGGTATGGAGCCATTGAAGTTCTTGGGTCTCGTTCCGGTCGGGTTCACTCACTGGATGGCCTTGATCGGTCTGGCAGCCACAGGAGGGATGTTGGCTTCCGCGTTGGCTTCGACGCCGGGGTCGGCGGCCAGGGGCTTCCTGCTGGGTACCGTCGCGGCTGCGCTGGTCCTGGTCTTCTCATGGAGCTACATGTTGCTGAAGGCCGTCCGGTGGAGCGATGAGGCGCTCGCTAGGGTGCTAGCGCTCCAACTCGTTGCGTGGGCTCTGGCGGCTGGTCTCGGTGTCTGGGCCGCTGTGCGCGTCGCTCCGCTCGATCGCTCGCGGTACCTGCGTGCCGCGATGGCCGTTGTGGTTCCTGCGCTTCTCGGCGCGCTTCTGGTGGCAATCGTCGCTGTCCATCCGGTTCACTTCGGTACACAGTTCAACCTCGGTGCCAGGGATCTGGGCGAGGGCGTGGAGTTGCACCTGGTACGGAGCACAACGATGCGGCCTCGGGTCGCGATTTCGAGAGTCGTAGACGATACCGGCAGTGTTGTCACAGTGCCCCACGCGACCCATCTGGCGGTTCAGGACGTCTTTCCGAACCGGGCACGCGGTATCGCGCTGATCAAACATATTCGCTACGACTCTCTTGATGACGGGTGGGCCGTTGTAACCCGATCGGGCGACTTCCTCGAGGTCACGTTCCCGGGCCACGTCCTGTGGCCGATTGGCCTCTCTCCTCTGGGGTGGTCTCCCGAGGGAGCACGGTTCGCCTGGTCGAGTCGTAGGGGTTCCGATCTCGTGGTTCTGACCGAAGACCTGGCTACAAGAAGGTTCATCCTGCCCGTAGAAGGGGACTGGCGAGCGGCCTGGCTGGACGAGGAACGCCTGATCGTTGGCCCGGAGCCGGAACGACTGTGGGAGGACGCCTGGGGTCCCATTCCACTGGCAACCAGAAGCTCCTTCATTGTGGATGTCACGAGGCCGGCCGATGTCCAGCCTGTTGACGCTCGTGTTGGCGAGCGACAGCTCATGTTCCCTGCGCTCATGGCATCCAACTTCAGACGGCCCTGGACGAGGACGGCGCCGAGTCTGCAGGGACGCGCGATCGGAATCGGTCTCGGGTCATCAGGCTTGGAGCTCCTGACGTTGGACACGGCGGATGGGGCACTGATGCCGGTCGCTGGCCTCGAGATCGATATCCCGCTTCGGTGTGCCGGTTTCGGAAACACGGCGGCTGGAGACCTGGTGTGGCTCTCGCCGCGTGATTCGAGCGAACGGACGGTTCAAGTGAATGTCCTCTGGCCCACGAGTGGATCGACTGGCAAGAGTTGTACCTTCGAGAGACAATCTGGAATGGAACTCCTCCGCTGGCTGGGAAGCTCCGGCGATTGGGTCGTCTGGGAGGAGGGGAGTCTCGAGTGGCTCTACCCGAGGCCAGAAGACTTCACATTGTCCGCTGCGATGAGCCCTGCACCGCGCTTGCTAGCGTGCGACTTGAACACGGGGGACGCTCGATTCCTCGAGAAGGGTGTTCTGATGGGCCTCGTGTCCGTCGGTTCCGAAGGTCTGTTGACGCATCAGGGAACGATCGCCTTCGAGGACCTAGAGCACTTCCCTTCGGGCTGACCGGCTGGCGTCCCTGCCGGCCGTCGGTCGATCAGCCGCCGCCACGGCCGGCACGGAGGCCGGCCGCTTCAGTCCGGGTGAGGCCCCCGGCTACTGCTCGACCCATAGGATGTCGAGGGGCACCGGCATGAAGCAGAGGACGAGCATGACGAGGGCGAAGAGGGCGAGGGCCTGGCGGCGTCGGTCGAGGGCGACGGCTTCGTCGCGCACCGGTGGGTGGCCGAGGCGCATGAGCAGGACCAGGGCGCTCCACAGCCACCAGCCGGGCCAGAAGAACCAGCCGCCGAGAGCGAGCAGGAACCAGAGCGGAAGGGCGAGCTGGCGCTGGTAGCGGCCGGCGACGGCGTAGAGGATGTGGCCACCGTCGAGTTGCCCGAGAGGCAACAGGTTGAGCGAGGTGACGAGCAACCCGACCCAGGCGGCGAGCGCGAACGGGTGCAGGTCGAGGACCACGCCGTCGGCCGGGGGACCGTGGTAGATCCGCTCGACCAGTTGCAGGAGGAGCGACCGTCCCGGCAGGTAGAGGATCCAGTTGGTGGTCATCGGCTCGGCGATGGCCACCGCTCGGGGCACCGAGCGCGAGATCCCCCAGAACAGGAACGGCAGCAGGGCGACGAATCCGGCGATCGGACCGGCGACTCCGATGTCGAAGAGCTCCCGCTTGGTGCGGATGCGGGCCCTGATGCGGATAAAGGCGCCGAAGGTCCCGAGGGCGATTGGTGCCGGGATGAAGTGCGGCCAGGTCGCCGGTATCCGGTAACGGCGGCAGGCCAGATAGTGCCCGAGCTCGTGGCAGAGCAGAATGAAGAGTGTGGGAAGGGAAAAGGCCAGCCCGAGCCGCAGGAGCTCGGGGTTCCCCCAGACCTGGCGCAGCGTCGCCGGACCGAGCCAGGTCATCCCCCCGGCTACGTCGGCCGGGACGTAGGTGACGTCGGTCCGGGTGGCCAGGAACCAGCCGGCACCGAGCGTCGTCGTACTGACGAAGGTGAGGGCGAAGAGCAGGATCGGCAACCAGCGTCGCGGCCGGTAGCGGTCTCGCCTCAGGGCGCGGGACAGGTCGTACGCCGGCGAGACGGGACGCTCGGCCGACGACGGAGGAGAGCTGCCCGGGGGGTCCTGGTTCAGAGGTCGCGCAGCTCTTTGCCCGGCTTGAAGCGAACCGTCTTCCCGGGCGTGATGGCGATCTCGATGCCGGTGCGTGGGTTGCGGCCGACGCCCCGTTTGCGGTCGCGGACCTGGAAGACCCCGAAGCCGCGCAGCTCGATCCGTTTGCCCTCCTGGAGGGCCGACTTCATCGCTGCGAGAACGGTGTCGACGGCGACCGCTGCCTTGACGCGAGAGACGTCGGAGGTCTCGGTCACGCGACTGACGATATCTGCCTTGATCATCTTTGGGCTCGAGTGGAGGGATCCTAGCAGCGCCTCTAAGAGGCTGTCAACGCAACACTTACAGGGCCACGCGATGCGGCGTTCGGAAGCTGCCGTCATCGTTGTCAGTCTCGCTGTGGCGCTGCTATCCTCGTTCAGTGCGGCGTCTGACGCGGTATCTCCTCATCGCGCTGGCCCTGTTCGTCGCCGTTCCGAACATCGTCGCTGCCGGCGACGAGGCAGAGGTCGCGCTCGAGTTCGCTCTGGCGCGCTCGCTCTCGGCGGAGGGCTCGATCGCCGAGGCGCTGGTGGCGTGGCAGCAGCTCGTCGTGCGGGCTCCCGAAGAGCCGTACATCCGCATCGAGTACGCGCGCTTCCTGTCGCGGATCGGTCGTCACGACCAGGCCGTCGAACAGGCGGAAATGGCCAGGGACCTGGCGCCGACGAACCCGGACGTTCTGCGCGGCGCGGTCGACGTTCTGGTCGCCGCCGGACGCGCCACGCCGGAGCATCTCGAGGCGGCACGCGAAGCCCTCGAGCTGCTGGTGGCCCTCCAACCGGGCGATGTCGAGGCCCTGTTCCAGCTCGGTCGCGCCTACCACGAGATGGGCCGGTTCGAGGAGGCCTCGGTGTGGCTCGATCGGGCGGCGCGCCGCCATCCGAGCAACCGGACGCTGCAGTCGTTCCGCATCGACGCCCTGTTGCAGTCACAGCAGGAAGCCGCGGCTGAAGCGGCACTGGTCGAGTACCTGCGCTACGACGCCGCCTTCCTGCGCGGGCGCCTGCAGCTCGCCATGCTGCAGAGCGAGCGTGGCGACCACCTCGCCGCCGCCTCCTCGCTGCGCTCGGCACCTGTCGAGCAGCTCGGCGATCGGGAGCTGCGCTGGCAGCTCGCGGGCCAGCTCTATCGCCTCGGCGAGCTCGACGAGGGTGTGGAGACCATCGATTCGCTGCTCGCCAGCGACCCGGAGGCCTTCCGCGAGCGCATGCTCAAGGGGATGATGCTGTCGGCGCAGGGCCACGACCCGGAGGCCCTCGAGGTCTACCGCGGTCTGCGGCTGGAACGACCCCTCAACCTGGACATCGTCTCGAAGATGGTCGAGGGATACGAGCGGCTGGGCCGGTTCGACAGCGCCGAGGAGCTGCTGCGCGAGGTCGAGGAGCGACTGATCGAGGCCGGCGGCGACCGGCGGTTGATGCAGCTGCGCTTCGAGCTCATGAGCCATCTGTGGAGGGCGGAGGCGTGGGATCGCCTGGCGGAGGTAGCCGAGCCGCTGGCACGCAATCCCGATTCGCCGCTGCAGGCGCAGGGCGTCCTCTACCTGTCCGACGCCCTCCACGCCGTGGGCGACTCCGAGGAGGCGCTGAAGCTGTTGAAGAAGAGCGCCGGGAGCGCTGTTTCCGAGCCGCGCTCGATCGCCAAGCGCGCCGAGATCCTGGCCGATCTGGGGCGCGACAAGGAGGCCGAGTCACTGCTCGAAGGTCTCGACCGGGCGAGCGACCGCTCGTCGCTGCTGGCCGCGGCGGAGGTCTATCACCGGCAGGAGCGGTATCCCGAGGCGATCGCGGTCCTCACCCGGGCCCTCGAGGTTGACCCGTTGTCCAGCCAGGCGCTCTACTGGCTGGGAGCCGCCCTCGAGCGGTCGGGAGATCGAGTGCAGGCGGCGGAGACCTTCGGCGAGCTGCTCGAGCAGAACCCCCGCCACGCGCCGACACTCAACTATCTCGGTTACATGTGGGCCGAACAGGGTGAGCGCCTCGACGAGGCGCTCGGCATGGTCATGAGCGCGGTGGCCCAGGAGCCCGACAACGGCGCCTACGTGGACTCGCTCGGCTGGACCCACTACCAACGGGGTGACTACGTGCGGGCGAGAGAGCTGCTCGAGAGGGCCGCCCGTCTGGTGCCTGACGACGCGGTCGTCTCGGAGCACCTTGGCGACGTCTACGCCGAGCTCGGTGAGGCCGAGCGCGCGATCGAGTCCTACCGCCGGGCGCTGCAGCTCGACGGTGACAACCGGGAGGCGGTGCAGCGGAAGATCGACCGCCTCACCGTCCAACGCTGAACCTCATGGCGTACCGGTTCGGCGCCGCGACGAGTCTTCTGACGGTCGTCGCCCTTCTGTCGGGGCTCGGCTGCGCGTCGAGCGGGGCTGCGCCGGCATCCGGGGGCGGGGCGCGAGAGGAGATTTCGGCGGCTGCCGAGCCGAGGGCTCGCGAAGAGACCGGAACGGGCAGCGGGGAGGAGATCCCGGGCGACTCGCTCCAGGGTCTCTTCAGGGTGCGCTTCAGGGGTGTCGACGGTCGAGGCAGGGTTCGACTCACCCTGCGCCGGGTTGGCGGAGATTTCGCGCTCTCGGCCGTCGACACTTTCGGTCGCAGGCTGTGGAGCTTCCAGTCGGTCGGCGGCGCTTCGCTGATGCTCGATCATCGAGCGGGCGAGTACTGCCGTCTGGAGGGGGACGTGGTGGTGCGAGCGGTGGCGTTGTCGGACCTCGAGGTCTCGACCCTGCCGCGGGTGCTTCTGGGCGAGCTCCCGCTGATGCCGGCCGACGGGGTGGAGCTACCGCAGGAGGGCGAGATCGAGTTCCACTCCGCCGACGGAAGGCGTTGGACGGCGCGCTTCTCCGGCGGCGTGGCCCAGACCTGGACGCTTTGGCGCCAGGAGGAACCTCTGGTCTGGTGGCGGCGCGAGGCCGATGGTGGAACGCTCTCCCACCGGGATGGCGCCCAGGCCCTGTGGAAGAACGTAGCGGTGGAGCGAGACGCGGCTCCTCTGGAGCGATTGGAGATTCCGGGCGACTACGTCGCCACCCGGTGCGATGACGAAGACCTATCGTAGCTTCGCCAAGATCAACCTCCATCTCGAGGTCGCCGGCCGCCGGGAGGACGGATACCACGAGCTGCGAACGATCTTCCAGACCATCTCGCTGTGTGACCGGATCGAGATCTCGCTGGCGGGGGAGGGCGTCGAGCTCGAGCTCGAAGGTCGCGATGTCGTCGGGGGCGGGCAGAACCTGGCGCATCGGGCCGCCACGGCCTTCCGCGAGCGCTGGGGCGGCCCCGAGGGTGTCCGGCTGCGCCTCGACAAGAGGATCCCGGTCGAGGGGGGACTCGGAGGCGGCAGCTCCAACGCCGCGACGGTGCTCCTCGCCCTGCGCGACCTCTACGGCGAGCCGGCGGAGATCTCCGCGCTGGTCGAGGTCGCCGCGTCGCTCGGAGCGGACGTCCCCTACTTCCTCGTCGGAGGTACCGCCTACGGCGACGGTCGTGGTGATCGGGTCGAGACGGTGCCGGAGCTCGACGAGGAAGAGCTGCTCCTCGTCCTGCCCCCCGGGGGCGTCTCCACCCGGAGCGTCTTCGAGAGCGGGCTTCTGACCTACCGGGACGAGCCCGAGCCACTCATCGAGGCCGTCCGCGCGGGGCGTGTGACGAGCGCAGCGCGAGCCGTCGGAATCAACGATCTCGAGCCGGCGGTGCTCGCTCTCAGTCCCGAAGTGAGGGCGGTGTATACTTCGCTCGTTCAAGCTGGAGCCAAGAAGATCCGGGTATCTGGAAGTGGGGCGACGATGTTCGTCTTCCGCTCCCAGATAGAGAAGGAGCGCGAGCTGATCTCAGAGGTGGCGTCCGGAGTGCGAGTCCTCGGAGCGCAAACCTTGTCGCGGGCGTCCATCGAAACCCGGAGGGTCGTGAAAACCCTGGGGGGACCGTAATGGAAATCACCGAGGTCAAGGTATTCCCGGTCGAGGAAGAGAAGCTCAAGGCGTTTGTTTCGATCGTCATCGACGACTGTTTCATGGTCAACGACATCAAGATCATCCAGGGGCGCGAGCACCGGTTCATCAGCATGCCGAGTCGGCGCAAGAAGAACGGCGAGTTCAAGGATGTGGCCCACCCGCTCAACAGCGAGACGCGCGGAAAAATGGAGCACCGAATTCTCACGGAATACGATAGGGTACGCGGCGTCCACCGGGACGCCGGGCCGGAGGTGTCGGTCGAGGTCGTCGCGGTGGTCGAGGACGAGCCCGCAGCAACAACGGAGCCGGTGGTAGAGGAGTCTCTGGACGACAACGAAGAGCGTACGCTGAAAGAGGTCGCGGACAAGCACTTGAGCGACTCCTTCTGGACTTCGTGAGGCACCGGCGGCTCCCGGGATCCGTTTGGGGCGTCGCCAAGTGGTAAGGCACCGGACTTTGGATCCGGCATTCGCAGGTTCGAATCCTGCCGCCCCAGCCAGATCGCAGGAATCCGAGTTCAAATCGAGGAGATGTCGGCAGGATCGGGCACCGCGTGCTCGGCGATTGCACCGAGCGGGAGATTGAAGCATGCATGGTGAGTTGAAAGTCTTCGGGGGTCGGGCCCATCCGGCCCTGGTCGAGGAGATCTGCGGCTACCTCTCGCTGCCCGTCGGCAAGGCCGAGGCGTACAACTTCTCCGACGGAGAGACGTTCTGTCAGATCCTCGAGAACGTTCGTGGCACCGATGTCTTCGTCGTGCAGCCCATCTGCCAGCCCGGCAACGAGAACCTGATGGAGCTGCTGATCATGCTCGACGCCTTCAAGCGCTCGAGCGCCTCCAGGGTCACGGCGGTGATGCCGTACTACGGCTACGCCCGACAGGACAAGAAGGACAAGCCGCGGGTGTCGATCACCGCGAAGCTGGTGGCCGACCTGCTCTCCACCGCCGGAGCCGACCGGATCCTGACCATGGATCTCCACGCGTCACAGATCCAGGGCTTCTTCGACGTTCCGGTCGATCATCTGTTCGCCGCTCCGGTGATGCTCGACGCCATCCGGAAGTTGGACATACCGCGGCTGACGCTCGTCTCGCCGGACGCCGGTGGCGTCGAGCGGACCCGGGCCATCGCCAAGCGACTGGACGTGGAGCTGGCGATCCTCGACAAGCGGCGCTTCGCCGCCAATCAGGCCGAGGTGCTGCATGTCATCGGTGAGGTCGAGGGCCGCAACGTCCTCATCCTGGACGACATCATCGATACCGCCGGCACGCTGGTCAACAGCGTCGTCGCACTGAAGGAGCAGGGTGCCGAGCGAGTCCTCGCCGCCGGTGTCCACGCCGTTCTGTCCGGACCCGCCTTGGATCGCATCGAGGAATCGCCGCTCGAGCAGGTGCTGGTGACCAACACCACCCCGGTCGAGGAGAAGGTCGCGTCCTGCGACAAGCTGAAGCCGTTCTCCGTCGCCCCCATGTTCGGGGAGGCGATCCGGAGAATCCACGAGCAGAGCTCGGTGAGCTCACTGTTCGTCTGATATCGCAAGGAGTCGAGAAGCATCATGAGTGAAGTCACGATTCAGGTTGAGCCCCGGGAGGGCACCGGCAAGGGCCAGAGCCGCAAGCTCCGGCAGGCCGGATGGATCCCGGCTGTGGTCTACGGGGCCGGGAAGGACCCGGTCTCCATCAAGGTCGAGCGCGCCACGTTCCTCCAACTGCTGCGCGATGCCGGCGGTGAGAACGCCGTCTTCCTGCTCGAGCTGGCGGGGACCGGGAAGAAGCGCCATACGATGATCCGCGAGATCGATGCGGATCCGATCACCCGTGTCGTCCAGCACGTCGACTTCCAGCGCGTGATCATGGACCAGGTGGTCAGGATCACCGTGCCGGTGGAGGTCGAGGGCGTCGCCGAAGGCGTCAAGACCCATGGCGGCGTGCTCGATTTCGTGACCCGCGAGGTCGGCATCGAGTGCCTGCCGTCGGCGATTCCGCAGAGCCTCTCGGTCGACGTCACCGAGATGGAGATCGGTGATCACCTCGAGCTGGGCGACCTCACGCTGCCGGACGGGGTCGTGCTCACCGACGAGCCCGACAAGGTGGTCGTCTCCGTCGCCGCACCGCGCGTCGAGGAGGAAGAGGAAGAGGAAGAGGATCTCCTCATCGAGGCGGAGGCCGAGGAGCCCGAGGTCATCGGCAAGGGCAAGAGCGACGAAGAGGAGGACGGCCAGGAGTGACTCCCGCCGGAGCGGTGACGGAGCCCGAGCTTCGTCAACGCCCCGGGCGGTGGCCGCCGCCGGTCCAGTCGTGGGCTCGTGCGTTACGTGATCGGTCTCGGCAATCCCGGCGAGCGCTACCGCGGCACACGCCACAACGTGGGGTTCGACGTCGTGGATGAGCTCGCTCGCCGGCGATCCATCGCGATGGATCGCGAGGTCTGCGGAGCGCTCGTAGGGCAGGACGACGAACTGACGTTGGTCAAGCCGATGACCTATATGAATCGCAGCGGCTACGCCGTGCGTTGCCTGCTGGAGCGTGACGGCGGCGAGAGCGACCGGGTGCTGGTGGTCTACGACGACGTCAACCTCGATCTGGGCCGTCTGCGTCTGCGACCGGGCGGTAGCCCCGGCGGGCATCGGGGGCTCGAGTCGATCGTCGAGAACCTTCGTACGCCCAAGGTTCCCCGCCTCCGACTCGGCGTCGGCGGTGCGAGCGGCGAGGAGCTGTCCGACTACGTGCTGTCGGCGTTCTCCGACGAGGAGGCGACGGCCGCTGAAGAGATGGTCGCCCGCGCGACCGATGCGGCGGAGAGCTGGCTCTCCGAGGGCATCGATGCGGCGATGAACGAGTTCAACGCGCCGGTGGCGGAGTAGCACCCGTTCCGGTCGCGCCTGAGTAAACAACGGAGGAGAGACAGGTGGATCAAGACACATTGCTCCTGCTGGTGCCGTTCTGCGGCCTGGCCGGCCTGGCGTTCGCGTGGGTACGCAGCGCTTGGGTCAAGCGCCAGGATGCCGGCAATGAAACCATGACCAAGATCGCCGGCCACATCCGCGAGGGTGCGATGGCCTTCCTCGGGCGCGAGTACCGCGTCCTCGCCGTGTTCGTCGTCGTTGCGGCCGCCGTCCTCGCCTGGGCGAACGCCGGCAAGGCGGAGAGCTCGGCCCTGATCGGCCTGTCGATGGTGGTGGGCGCCGCCTGCTCGGCGTTGGCCGGGTTCTTCGGCATGCGCATCGCCACCGCGGCGAACGTGCGCACGACGGCCGCGGCGCGCACCGGTCTCAATCCGGCCCTCAAGATCGCCTTCTCAGGCGGCGCGGTGATGGGCTTCTCGGTCGTCGGGCTCGGAGTCCTGGGCCTGTCGGGCCTCTATCTGCTCTACAGCGCCATGTTCGCCACCGGCGACGCGCAGAGCGACATGGCTCGCGTCGTCACGGTGCTCGCCGGGTTCTCCTTCGGCGCCAGCTCGATCGCGCTCTTCGCGCGTGTCGGAGGCGGTATCTACACCAAGGCCGCCGACGTCGGTGCCGACCTGGTCGGCAAGGTCGAGGCGGGGATCCCCGAGGACGACCCGCGCAATCCGGCCACCATCGCCGACAACGTCGGCGACAACGTCGGCGACGTGGCGGGCATGGGAGCCGATCTCTTCGAGTCGTACGTCGGCTCGATCGTCGGCGCCCTGGTGCTCGGCGTCACGGCGACGACGGCGGCTGGCGAGTCCTACACGCCGGCCCTGGTCCTGCTGCCGATGGTGCTGGCCGGTGTCGGGATCCTGATCTCTTTGATCGCCACCTTCACGGTCCGCACCAAGGAGGGGGGCGATCCGGGCGCGGCGCTTCATCGTGGGGCCTTCTCGGCCGCCGGCGTCATGATGCTCGCCATCTTCGGCATCTCGCGCTGGCTCCTCGACGGCACCTACGTCATCTCCGGCGTCAGCTTCGACGCCACGGGAGTCTTCCTCGCCACGGTGGCCGGTCTGGCCGGCGGCGTGGCGATCGGCCTCATCACCGAGCACTACACCTCGGAGAGCAAGAAGCCGGCGCAGGAGATCGCCAAGGACAGCCTCACCGGCTCGGCGACCAACATCATCTCGGGTCTCGCGGTCGGCATGCGCTCGACGGCGCTGCCGACGATCGTCCTGGTGGCGACCATCCTCATCGCCTACGACCGCGCCGGTCTCTACGGCATCGCCATCGCGGCGCTCGGCATGCTCTCGACCACCGGGATTCAGCTGGCGGTCGACGCCTACGGCCCGATCGCCGACAACGCGGGCGGCATCTCGGAGATGTCGCAGCTCGGCCCCGAGGTTCGCGCCCGGACCGACAAGCTCGACGCGGTGGGCAACACGACCGCGGCGATCGGCAAGGGCTTCGCCATCGGCTCGGCGGCCCTCACCGCTCTGGCGCTCTTCGCCGCCTATCGCGCGGTGGTCGGCCTCGAGGGAATCGACGTCGCCAATCCTCGCGTCATGGGTGGCCTCCTGGTCGGTGCCATGTTGCCGTTCCTGTTCTCGTCGATGGCGATGAAGGCCGTCGGCCGGGCCGCCTTCAGCATGATCGAAGAGGTCCGTCGTCAGTTCAAGGCGATCCCTGGACTGATGGAGGGCGAGGCCGAGGCCGAGTACGCCAAGTGCGTCGACATCTCGACCGCCGCGGCGATCAAGGAGATGGTCGCGCCGGGACTGCTGGCGGTCATCGTTCCCGTCGCCTTCGGCTTCTGGGATCCATCGGCTCTCGGTGGCCTGCTCGCCGGCGTCACCGCGTCCGGCGTCATGATGGCCATCTTCATGGCCAACGCCGGCGGCGCCTGGGACAACGCCAAGAAGTACATCGAGGGCGGCGCCCACGGCGGCAAGGGCTCCGACGCCCACAAGGCCGCGGTGGTCGGCGACACGGTCGGCGATCCCTTCAAGGACACCGCCGGACCGAGCCTGAACATCCTGATCAAGCTCATGTCCGTCGTCGCCCTGGTCATCGCACCCCTCCTCTAAGATCGCTGCAAGGAAGGACTGAAGCGGCCGGCCTCCGTGCCGGCCGTTTTTCTTTTTCCACGTGCGGACGCCGAGGCGTATGTGGCAGGTCGTGGGGGTGTGACTCCGGGACCGGCTCGCTCCACTGAGTTCGAACGACATGGCTCGCCTTACCTCTGCGTTCGCCGGATTGCCACCGGCTTCCCGCTGCCGCTGCCAGCTCACTCCGAGAGATCCCTCCGTCACACCCCCACGCCCTGCCACAGGGCACCGTCGAACGTTCCTCTGGTCGGCGGACGAGGCGCGCCGGATTGGCCTCGGTGATTCACGGATAGTGGCGCCTTGAACAGGTCTCGACTGTGCCTTGGGCTAGTCTTTGCCCCAGCCGGTGCCTGGGTTCGTTCAACTTCTTGCCGCTGCGCTTGGTCCAATTCTCGGGATCTCGCTGTACCTGGTGCTGTCGCGAGAGCTGGGTTCAAGTCAGAGTTCGATCGAGGGTATCTTCGTACTGGCTGTTTGCCTGTGTATCGGCCTTGTTCCTCTCTGGAAGGCGCTCAAGCGGTTCGGCTGCTCGAGCGGAGTGCGCCTCGGAGCCATCGTCCTGTACGTTCCGATGATCGGAGTTGGCATGGTCGTCTACGCTCTGTACTTCGTGTGCATGGTCTACCGGGACTGCCTCTAGGCTGCCTGGGCTCGGGACGTCTGAGGCGATCCGCGAGTAGAGAGGTAAGGCGAGCCGTGTCGTTCTCCCTCCAGAGAGACGAGCCGTGCCCGGAGTCGCACCCTCGCGGCCTCACGCACTCGGGCACGACGCCCGAGATGGGCAGGCATCCGGCCGGCACGGAGGCCGGCCGCTTCAGTCCAGGTCGTTGCGGCGAGCTTGCCTTTTCGGGGGAAATCACTAGAATTCAGCGTTCTTGTGCCCGCACGGGCGCATCCTCTCTGTTCCGCAATGGTGCGGGACCGAAAAGGCCATAGGGAGGCTCCAAATTGAGACGTACGTATGAAATGGCCCTGGTCGTCGACGGGCAGCTGACCGACGAGGAAGCGGTCGAGGTCGTCGATACCTACCGGCAGATGGTGCTCGACGCCGGCGCCGAGGTCACCAAGGAAGAGAGCTGGGGCAAGCGCAAGCTGGCCTACGCGATCAACAAGCTCACCGAGGGCTACTACACGTTCCTCTACATCGTCGCCGACGGGGTCAGCGTTCCGTTCCGTGAGATCGAGTTCCGCCTGGGTCAGAACGAGAGCGTCCTGCGCTATCTGATCGTTCGCACCGACGAGGACCTGCAGCGCGCGGTACGCAAGGGCCGGCCCTTCGTACCGGCGGCGGCCGCCGTCGGCATCGGTCCGGCGCAGCCGCCCGAGGAGCCCGTGGAGGCCGGATCATGAAGAAGAAGAGATCGAGTGGAGGACGGCGGCGCAAGAGCACCTTCCGGCGCCGCAAGTTCTGCAAGTTCACCGCCGACCATATCGAGTACATCGACTACAAGGACGTGCGCGTCCTGCAGCAGTACGTTCTCGAGTCGGCGAAGATCATCCCGCGGCGGATCTCCGGTACCTCGGCCCGCCACCAGCGCATGCTGACCCAGGCGATCAAGAGGGCCAGGCATCTGGCCCTGCTGCCGTTCACCTCGGAGTAGGAGCGCGACATGCGAGTGATTCTGCTGCAGGATGTACTGCATCAGGGTAAGCGGGGTGACGTCATCGACGTCAAGCCCGGCTTCGCCCGTAACTACCTGATGCCCCAGGGCATCGCCCTGCCCGCCAGCGACGGCAACGTCCGTCACTTCGAGCAACTGCGTCGCAAGATCGACTCCGAGCACGAGCGCGAGCGCGACGCGGCTCAGACGGTCGCGGACCAGCTGGAGGGCAAGCGCCTGACGATCCTCAAGCGGGTCGACGAGAACGACACTCTCTACGGCTCGGTGACGGCTACCGAGATCGCCGAGGCGCTGGCCGCCGACGGCATCGACATCGACCGTCGCCGTATCGATCTCGAGGGCGGTATCAAGACTCTCGGCGATCACGAGGTGCGCATCGAGCTCCATGCGGAGGTCATCGCGCCGATCCTCGTGACTGTCGACGTGGAGGAGTAGCCCCTCCGGGTGGGACGGGGACCCGATTCCGCCCGGTGGCGGAATCGGGTCGCTGTCGTCCCGTTGACCCGGCTATACTGCGCTCGCGCATGACGGACAGCGAGCGCACGTCGGAGCGCGCCCCCACGGAGCGTGACGCGGTGGAGGTCCTCGGGGCGTCCACACGCGACCTCTCGGCCTGGCGCAAGCTCTGGGAGGACGACCGGCCGTTTCCGATCCGCTCTCATCGCGGCCTGCTCGGTGGCCTCGTCGTCGCCGTCAAGAAGCTGCTGCGGCCCCTGGTCAAGACACCGCAGAACGATCTCTGGGAGCGTCAGCGGATCTTCAATCTGGCCCTCCTGGAGCAGCTCCAGGACTCGCCCGAGCTCGATCGCCTGCGCTGGAACGCGCAGGAGTTCAAGGATTTGTCGATCTTCCTGACCCGCTTCCACCGCGAAGGTGTCGACGAGATCGTGGCGCACAACGACGCGCTCTACGCCGCGGTCGACCAGAAGCTCGATCGCTACCGGCGGGAGTCGAAGCGCCTCTGGTCGGAGCTCGATGGCGCCCTGGCGATGGCGGAGGCGTCCGGAGCCGAGGCCGGAGCCCAGACGGCGGGCGCTCGTGACCTCTCGCAGGCGGGGGCGGCGGCGGTGCGCCTCGAGCTCGAGGAAGCCGGCGTCGCGGCGATGGATCGCAGCGCCCGCTACGAGGAAGCTCTCGCCGAGCTGCCGGGTCGGGGCACCGCCCTCGTGCTCGGCTGCGGGCGCGGAGAGGGACTCGACGTTCTGTCCGCGGCCGGCCTCGAGGTACGGGGCGTCGATGTGTCGGCGGCGGCGGTGGAGCACTGCCGCGCCAGGGGTCTCGATGTCGAACGGGCCGGGGCGGCCGCCGCCCTCGCGGACGAGCCGGAGGACGGTCTCTCCGCGGTGGTGGCGCTCGGAGTCGTCGAGCGCCTCGAGCCCGCCGAGATCGCTGCGGTCGTCAGCCTTTCCTGGCGGGCCCTCGAGCCGGGAGGGGTGCTGTTGATCGAGACGCCCAATCCACTCTCGCTGACGGTCGCGGCGAGCCGCTTCTGGGCCGACCCGACCCACCTGCGCCCGGTTCATCCCGACGGACTCGGCGCGCTGTTCCGGGCGGCGGGGTTCGAGCAGGTTCGCCGTCTCGACCGGCGTCCCTTCGCGGACGACGATCGACTTCCGGAGATCTCACTCGCCGGGCTCAACGGCGATGCCCGCGAGCTGGCGGATCGGATCAACAGGCTGCGCGACCGGCTCGACGGTGTGCTCTTCGGGTACCGGGACTACGCCGTCGTCGGCTCGAAGCCGGGGCGCTGACCGGCAAGGGACGGATCGGCAACGGACGGTCGGGACCTCAGCCGGTCGCGCCCGCCTCCGCCGCAAGCTCCGCCTCCCGCTCGGCTCTCTCCTCGTCGGTCAGGGGCCGGTTGTCGCGCTCCCAGGCGTCCTTGACGATGTCCCAGTTTTCGACGTCCTCGGGCATCCGCTCGCCGCGCTTCGGTACGTAGAAGGGACGCTGCTGGTACCAGGGAAGGTGCGGAATGCGCTGCCAGGCCTCTTCGAAGCGCAGCACCGGCTGGGTGCCGGCGACGAAGGTCTCGACGATGGTCTGGTGCGCTCCCGGACCGGGTAGCAGACCGGAGTAGTACTCGACGGGTACCCGGACGACGCCCGGATGCGAAGCGAACTCCTGGCCGGCCGGGATCCAGCCGTGCTCGAGGCCGCGGGAGATGATGCCCCGCCATATCGGCAGCGCCGCCGCGGCTCCCGTCATGTTGCGACCGATGGAGCGTTTCACGTCGTGACCGACCCAGACGACGATCGTCAACGTCGGCGTGTACCCGGCGAACCAGGCGTCGGTGTAGCCGTCCGTCGTCCCGGTCTTGCCGGCCAGGGCGACGTCGAAGTGGCGCGCCGAGACGCCGGTGCCACGGTCGATGACCCCCTCGAGCATGCGGGTCAGGACGTGGGCGATCTCGGGCTGGGTGGCGCGACTGGCGCGTGGGTGGTGCTGCTCCAGGGTGCGGCCGTCGATCTGGGAGACCCTCTCGATCAGGTACGGCTCGAGGCGAACTCCGTTGTTGGCGATCGTCGCATACGCCGTGGCGAGCTCCATCGGGCTCAAGTCGGCGGAGCCCAGCGCCAGGCTGGGGTAGGGAGGCAGCGGGCTCTCGATGCCGAGCCGATGGGAGAAATCGACCACGCGCGAGGCGCCGACCAGGTCGAGGAGCTTCACCGAGGCGACGTTGCGAGAGTTCTCCAGGGCCCGGCGCAGGGTCAGGATGCCGTAGTACTTGCGGTAGAAGTTGCGTGGCGAGTAGTCGAGCACGGCGGCGTCGGTGCCGGGGAAGACCACCGGCGCGTCGAAGACGGTATCGGCCGGCGTGAAACCCATCTCCAGGGCGGCGCCGAAGACCATCGGCTTGAAGGTCGATCCGACCTGGCGGTAGGCCTGGGTGGCGCGGTTGAACTGGCTGCGTCCGAAGTCCCAGCCGCCGACCAGCGCCCGGACCGCTCCCGTCGAGGACTCGAGGACGATCGCCGCCGCCTCCAGCTCGGGCTCCTGCTCCAGCCGTAGAATCGGATCGCTGCCGTGCCTCTCGGTGTCGTCGGGCGGTCCGATCCGGAACCAGGCCACGTCTCCCGCGGAAAGAACCGAACGGGGCTCCTTCCGGCGGGTCCAGGCGATGCCGGCGCTGGTGAGCTCGATCGTCTGCTCACCGGCACGGACCGTCGCCGTTCGCGGACCGGCCTCGACCACCAGTCCCTCGAACCACTCGCCGTCCTGCGTGTCGATCCCTTTCCAGGACTCGAGCTCCACGGTCTCGAGATCCTCCTGCTCGATCCGGTGGGGCGCCCCGCGCCAACCCTGGAGGTGGTCGAGTGAGACCAGGCCCTCGCGCACCGCCTCCTCGGTGGCCGTCTGGATGCGGCGGTCGAGCGTCGTGTGCACCTGAAGCCCCTCCTCGAGGAGAGCGTCGGTGCCGTACTGGGACTCCAGGTAGCGCCTGATCTCCTCGGCGAAGTAGGGGGCGGTCTTCTCGCTGGCGCGGCGACGGACGATGACCCCGAGATCGCGGGCAACGGCCTCGTCGTGGCTGGCCTGGTCGATGAAGCCCTCCTCGAGCATGCGACGCAACACGTAGTCACGGCGGCTGCGGACGACGTCGGGCTTGCGGTAGGGGCTGTAGTCGGACGGCCTCTGCAGGATGCCGACCAGCATCGCGGCTTCGTGCAGCTCGAGGTCGTCTACCTCCCGGTCGAAGTAGTAGCGGGCGGCCGCCTTCATGCCGTAGTTGCCGTGGCCGACGTTGACCAGGTTGCAGTACATGGTCAGGATCTGCTGCTTGCTGAGCCGCTTCTCCAGCTCGACGGCGAGGAAGGACTCCTCGATCTTGCGCCGCCACAACTTCGCCGGGCTGAGGAAGAGCTGCCGTGCCAGCTGCATGGTCAGCGTCGAGCCGCCGTGCGATCGCCCGCCGCGAGTGACGTTGATGACCGCCGCCCGGATCGCTCCCTGGGCATCGATGCCACCGTGCTGGAAGAAATTGGCGTCCTCGGCCGCCAGCAGGGCGTTCTGCAGGATGAGCGGGACCTCGCCCTCGCGCAGCATGACCCGGCGTTCCCGGGCGTAGGTCTCGAACACCTCGTCGCCGTCGTCGTACAGACGGGTGATGATGCCGGGGTTGAACTCCGCCGTCTCCACCTTGGGCATGTGGATGGCCGCCGCCACCAGCACGCCGCTGGTGACCCCAGCCAGCAGCGTCAGGGCCAGGGCGATCGTCCAGTTGCGCGCCCGGCGTCTCTTGCGCCCCTTGGTCTTCTCGCCGCCCATGTCGACCTCCGCGGGCATTATAGTGAGGTCCCACATGAGCGCTTCCGACCCGTCATCGACCGAGCCGCAGACCGCCGACGCGGCCACTCCCTTCGAGGAGCAGCCGCGAGATCTGCCCGCGCCCCGCCAGGGCTGCTCCCGCATGGCCCTTGCCGGCTGCGCGGTCGTCGTGCTGTTGATCGGCCTCGGGGTCCTGACCCTGATGATGAAGGCGGGCGATATCGTCGACTGGAGCCTGACGCAGATCCGTGGCGAGATCGAGCGCGCTCTGCCCGCCGACCTGCCGGCGGCGCAAGCGGATCGTCTCGGCAGGGCGTTCGACGCCGCCAGCGACCGTCTCGGCAGCGGCGAGCTCGATGCACTGGCCTTCCAGGACCTGCAGAAGCAGCTGCTGGTCTTCGCCCGTCTGGGGCGCACCCCGACCAGCGAGGAGATCGACGAGCTGACCGTCGCTCTGGAGCGCTTCGCCGGTCTGGACGTGGAGCCGAGCGATCCAGCCGCCGCCGATCCGGAATCCGACCCCGAGCAGCTCGGCGGCCCGCCACCGCCGCCCGAAGGGGGCTGACGGCCGTGGATCGTTTCCGGATCGAGTCGGCGTTCGAGCCCCAGGGCGACCAGCCGAACGCCATCGAGGCGCTGGCACGCGGGGTCGAGAGAGGTGTCCGCGATCAGGTCCTGCTGGGCGTCACCGGCTCGGGCAAGACCTTCACCATGGCGAAGGTCGTCGAGGCGTTGAATCGGCCGACCATCGTTCTGTCACACAACAAGACCCTCGCGGCGCAGCTCTTCCAGGAGTTCCGCAGCTTCTTTCCCAACAACGCGGTGGAGTACTTCGTCTCCTACTACGACTACTACCAGCCGGAGGCCTATGTTCCACAGTCGGACACCTACATCGAGAAGGAGACCAGCATCAACGAGGAGATCGACCGGCTGCGGTTGCGCGCCACCAAGGTGCTGTTCGAGCGCCGCGACGTGCTGCTGGTCGCCTCGGTGTCGTGCATCTACGGCCTCGGCTCGCCGGAGGCCTTCTACGGCATGCTGCAGTTCCTCGAGGTCGGAGACAGCAGCGGCCTGGAGCCGGTTCAGCGGCGTCTGGTCGAGATGCAGTACGAGCGCACGCCCTACGACCTGTTCCCCGGCAGTTTCCGCGTGCGGGGCGACACGCTCGAGGTCCTGCCGGCCTACGAGGAGAAGGGCATCCGTGCCGAGTACTTCGGCGACGACCTCGAGCGGCTGAGCTACTTCGACGTTCTCACGGGCGACACTCTGGAGGGCGCGGATCGCGTCGCGATCTACCCCAAGACGCACTACGTGACTCCCCGCGAGCGCCTGCTGAGAGCCATGGACTCGATCGAGGCGGAGCTCGCCGAGCGGCTGCTCGTGCTCACCGAGCAGGAGAAGCTGCTCGAGCGCCAGAGACTGGAGCAGCGAACGCTCTTCGATCTGGAGATGCTGCGCGAGGTCGGCTACTGCCACGGGATCGAGAACTATTCGCGCCACCTCACCGGTCGCAGCGCCGGGGAGCCGCCGCCGACCCTGCTCGACTACCTGCCGGACGACACCCTGCTGATAATCGACGAGAGCCACCAGACCGTGCCGCAGGTTCGCGGCATGTACCACGGTGACCAGTCGCGCAAGCAGACGCTGGTCGATCACGGATTCCGCCTGCCGAGTGCGCTCGACAACCGACCGCTCACCTTCGAGGAGTTCGATCGACGCATCGGCCAGCGGATCTACGTCTCGGCGACGCCCGGTGATTGGGAGCTCGAGCGCTCCGGTGGCGTCATCGTCGAGCAGCTGTTGCGGCCGACCGGCCTGCTGGACCCCTCGATCGTCGTCCGTCCGGCGAAGGGCCAGGTCGACGATCTCCTCGAGTCGATTCGCGTCGTGGTCGGGCGTGGCGAGCGGGTCCTGGTGACGACGCTCACCAAGCGCATGTCCGAGGAGCTGACCAGCTATCTCGGCGAGAGCGGCGTCAGAGCGAGGTACCTGCACAGTGACATCGACACTCTCGACCGGGTGCAGATCCTGACCGACCTGCGACGGGGTGACTTCGACGTGCTGGTGGGGATCAACCTGCTGCGCGAGGGACTCGACCTGCCGGAGGTCTCGCTGGTGGCCGTTCTCGACGCCGACAAGGAGGGCTTTCTGCGCTCCGGCACGTCGCTCATCCAGACCGCCGGTCGGGCGGCCCGGAACGTGCGCGGGACGGTGGTGTTCTACGCCGATGGCATGACCGACTCGATGCGGCGGGCGATCGGCGAGACCGAGCGTCGGCGCGAGCGCCAGAACGCCCACAACGTCGCCGAGGGGATCGAGCCCGAGACCATTCTCAAGGACATCCACAGTCCGCTGGTGGCGCTCAGCAATCTCGACTACCACGCGGCGAGCGCGGTACCGCTGGCGCAGATCGCGGAGATCTCGGAGGCGCCTCTGGCTCAGCAGATCGACGCGCTCGAAAAGCGGATGAAGCAGGCGGCCAAGAAGCTCGAGTTCGAGGAGGCCGCGGTCCTGCGGGACCGCGTCCGCGAGCTGCGGGAGCTGCAGATCTACGCCGACTAGGAGATGGGCGTTTCGGAGTCCCTGGCGGAAGAGATCCGCGCCCTGCCGGATCAGCCCGGCATCTACGTCTTCCGTGGCGAGCGGCGGCGGGTGCTGTACGTCGGCAAGGCCAAGTCGTTGCGCAAGCGCGGCCGCAGCTATCTGCGTGACGATCACGAGGCGCGCATCGCCGCCATGCTGTCCGAGGCCACAGGGATCGATTTCGTCCTCACCGCGTCGGAGTCCGAGGCCCTGCTGCTCGAGAACAACTGGATCAAGAGCAAGAAGCCGCGCTACAACGTTCTGCTGCGGGACGACAAGACCTACCCCTACGTCAAGCTGACCCTTTCCGACGACTATCCGAGGGTGACCCTGACCCGGAGACTGCGTCGCGACGGCGCCGAGTACTTCGGGCCCTACCTGCCGGGGGGACTGGCCCGCAAGGCGATCAATCTGGTGCAGAAGCTGTTCGAGATCCGCATCTGCACCATCGACATCGACGGGTCCCTGCCGCGGCCCTGCCTCTACTACGACCTGAACCGCTGTCTGGGACCCTGCGTCGACGGCCTGACCTCCCGCGACGAGTACTCGCGGGCCGTGCACCAGGCGAGGCTCTTCCTGTCGGGGAGAAACGACCAGCTGGTGCGGGAGCTGCGGCGTTCGATGAAGCGGGCGTCGGAGTCGCTCGAGTACGAGGACGCGGCACGCTACCGGGACATGATCGCCGAGATCGAGTCGATCAGTCAGCGCCGCCGACTGAGCTCCACCCAGGGCGAGGACGTGGACATCTTCGGCGTCTACTCCGCGGGAGGCGACGCGGCCGTGGTCATCCTGGTGATGCGGGGCGGACAGGTGCTCGATCGACGCGAGCTCTTCTGGGAGGGCAAGCGTGGCATCGCACCCCAAGCGGTCCTCGGCGAGATGCTGCCCCAGATCTACGATCGGACCTCGTTCCTGCCCAAGGAGATCCACCTGCCCATGCCCATCGAAGGAAGCGAGGCGCTGGCGGAGTGGTTGAGCGGGAAGCGCGGCGATCGCGTCTACGTGCGCCTCCCCTCCCGCGGTCCCAAGGCACATCGGATCGAGCTCGCCCGGCGCAACGCCCGGCTGGCCTTTCGGCGCCGCTTCCGGCGGGGCGCCGAGGAGCTCGAGGCGATCACCCGGCTGGCCGAGCATCTGGAGCTCGCCGAGCCGCCGTCGCGCATCGAGGGCATCGACATCTCGAATCTCCAGGGGAGCGAGATGGTCGGCTCGCTCGTCGTTTGGGAGGGCGGCAGACTCAAGAAATCCGACTATCGTTCCTTCAACATCCGTGGCCTGGCGAAGTCGGACGACTTCGCCGCCATTCGGCAGGTGGTTGCCAGGAGGTATCGGAGGGTGCTCGATGATCTCGGTGCCATGCCGGACCTGATCCTCATCGACGGCGGCCGGGGACAGCTCAATGCCGCCCTCGAGGCCCTCACCGAGCTCGATGTGGAGGAGACGCCGATTCTCGGACTGGCGAAGCGCGAGGAGGAGGTCTATCTGGCCTCGAGGCCCGAGCCTCTCAGGCTCGACCGCCACGACAGGGGGCTGCGGCTGCTGCAGCAGATCCGGGACGAGGCGCATCGGTTCGCTCTCTCCCGTCATCGGGGGAGACGAAGCCGGCGCTTGCTGGCCAGTCGCCTCGACGAGCTCCGGGGAGTCGGTCCGAAGCGACGTCGGTTGCTCCTCGCCGAGTTCGGCAGTCTGGAGCGGATCGAGAAGGCCCGCGAGGGGGAGTTGCAGCGGGTATTGGGCCCGAAGGTCGGCTCGCGCGTGTACCATCAGTTGAAGGCGTCGGCGTCCACGGCGTGATGGATCCCATCGCCGGCGTGCTCGCGGATTGAGAAGATCCGGTCACAGAATCATGTCTGGAGAGGTAGAGACCACCTATCTGGCGATCTCCGAGGCCCTGCAGGACCTCTTCGTGCGCCAGCGGACGGGGCGCCTCGTGTGCTCGACCGAGGCCGGCCGGACGACCTTCTTCACGCTCGGAGGTCAGCTCTACCTGTCGGGGACGAATCCCTGGCGGGCCCGTCTCGAGGAGGCGCTCACCCAGCCGACCCCTCCGGGGGACGCCCCCTTCTTCGATCCCCACCGGTATCTGGCGTCCCTCTCCGAGGAGATCGTCAAGGGCCTGGGCCGGGATTTGTCGGCGCTCGGGTTGCGCCGCATCCGCTTCCGCCCGGGTCTGGGCGAGGTGCCGAACGACTTGGTGGGGCCGGTGCCGACCGCCGAGTTGGTCATGGACCTGGCGGTACGCAATCGTTCGCACAAGCAGCTGTTGAGGCGTCTCGGCGGTCCAGAGGCGGCGTTGCGCGCCGCGCCCGATCCGCGGCTGCGTCTGCGCGTGCCCTATCTCTCGGCGGAGGAGGCGGCCCTGCTGACCCGGCTGCAGACGAGGGCGGTGGTGGAGGTCTTGCTCGCGGAGGAACCGAATGGCCGCGCCATGGCCCGCCGTCTGGTGCGGCTCCAGGCCGTCGGGCTGATCGAGCGCGCCGCCGAGAACGGCATCATCGCCGCCGCCGTTTCGCGCGAGGTCGTGGAGAGTCTTGCCGAGCGGATCCGCGAAGACCTGGCGACGAACCCGCTCGAGCTCACCGTCGAGGAGCACCGGACACGCATCGCCCAGCTGCTCTCCGCCTACGGCAGTCAGGGGCACTACGAGCTGCTCGGGGTCGAGGCGGGAGCGTCCGCCGACGATGTGCACACGGCCTTCATGCGGCTCGCCCGGATCGCCCATCCCGACCATGCCGAGCGTCTCGGGCTCGACCGGTCCGGCCGCAAGCTGGAGTGGCTGTCGTCACGGCTCGTGGAGGCCTATCTGGTGCTCTCCGATCCGGTGCGGGCGGCCGAGTACAGAAAGAGCGGGCGCTCCGAGGGGGGGCTGGCCGAGGTGCGGAAGAACGTCCTCGCCCGGGAGTCGGAACGCGAAGCGCTGGCCGAGGAGACCTACCGGGCGGCGCTCGACTACGTCGAGGCCGAGGAGTACCACTTCGCCATCGAGCTGCTGGAGCAGGCGGCGCTGACGCACGAACGGCCCGAGTACTACTCCCTGCTCGGACACTGCCGGATGCAGAATCCGCGGTGGATGCGGGCCGCCATCGACAGCTTCCGCCGCGCCGTGAGGCTGAGCCCGGAGGACACCGAGCTGCGACAGCAGCTCGCCGAAGCGACCGAGCTCTATCGCGCGCACCGGGAAGCCGAGGGGAGCGAGCCCGCCACGTCGCCCGCCGACGCTCAGCATGTACGAGCCAAGCGAATGATGGAGAAGCTGTGGTCCGACTGGCGTTAGCCTGCATTCTTCACCAGCCTCCTACTGCGCCGCCGGTCTGACGCGATAGACTGACCCGGTCGGAGAGCCTCTCGTGGTCGCTCGTCGAGTTTCGACGGGAGGAAAGTCCGAACTCCTACGGGCAGCATGCTCGCTAACGGCGAGGCGCGGTGACGCGACGGAAAGTGCAGCAGAGAGTAGACCGCCTGCCGCTTCGGTGGTAGGTAAGGGTGAAAGGGTGCGGTAAGAGCGCACCGCCTGGCCGGTGACGGCCCAGGGCACGGCAAACCCCATGCGGAGCAAGACCGAATAGGGGAGTGGAGATGCGGACTGCCCGTTCCGCTTTCGCTCTCGACGCGAGTCGGGGCGAAGTCACTTCCGGGTGGGTTGCACGAGGCCGGCGGCAACGTCGGTCCCAGATGAATGACCACGCACCGCCTCGCGGCGGGGACAGAATTCGGCTTACGAGGCTCTCCGACACTTCATGACCGAACCGCTGTGGCCTCCAGCCCCGGCGCCCGGTGATCGGGTCGGCGTCGCGGCGCTGTCCGGGTGGGCCGAGCCCGAAGCGCTCGCGGCCGGCCTGGGACAGCTGCGCGCCCTCGGCTTCGAGCCCGTGCCGGCCCGCAACGTCGGCTTCCGCGAAGGGCCCTTCGCCGGCCCGGACGACGAGCGACTCGCCGGCTTCCACGAGCTGGTGGCCGATCCGGAGATCCGGGCGATCTTCTTTCTCAGGGGTGGCCACGGGGTGTTGCGGCTGGTCGACCGAATCGACTGGGAGCTGGTGGCACGAACGCCGCGACCCTACGTCGGCTATTCGGATCTGACGACGATGCTGCTCGAGATCCTCCGGCGCACCGGACAGATCACCTTCCACGGCCCGATGGTCGCCGTCGAGATGGCCCGCGGGCTCCTTCCGGTGGAGCGTCGGAGCCTGACGACCGTCATGGGGGGACGCGAGAGAATCGAATACGATCTCGAAGGTCCGGGACATGGTGATCCGGTGGAAGGCCGGCTCATCGGTGGTTGTCTGAGCCTGCTCAGTTCGGCTGTCGGAACAGGCTTCGGACCGGAGGCGAACGAGGCCAACGTGTTGTTTTGGGAAGACATCGACGAGCCGTTTTACAGAGTCGACAGAATGTTGACCCAACTGAGGCTCTCCGGTACTGTTTCGGCATTATCAGGGATGGTCATTGGCAGGACCGGGTTGGGCGGTGACGAGTTGGAGAGGCTCGGTAGGGACGCGGGCGTGGCTTTCGCCGCGGGCCTGTCGAGCGGGCACTGCGAACCGAATCTGACCCTGCCTCTCGGCGCGTCAGTACGACTGGATCCGGTTCGCGGATCAATGGTCATCGATCCGGGTGGATAGGTGAGCGAAGCGATGGTGAGCACGAACGAAGATCATCTGGTCGAGATCCCGGCCGGCGAGTACGTCTTCCGCGAGGGCGAGCTCGGAACGGAGATGTACATTGTCCATCGCGGTCGCGTGGAGATCCTCAAACGGGTCGCCGACGAGGAGAACGACGAAGCGCTGCTGGCCGTGTTCGAGCAGGGCGACTTCTTCGGCGAGCTGTCGCTGCTCGATGACCAGCCGCGCAGCGCCTCGGTCAAGGCGCTCGAGGATACGGTGCTGGTGTGCATCGACGGGGCGACGTTCATTCAGATGCTGCGCGAGACGCCGGAGATCGCCGTGCGCATGATGCGCAAGCTGTCGCGGCGCCTGCGGCATACCGATCGGCTGCTGCAGGAGGCGCTCGACGGGCAGGGCGAGGCTTCCGGCGAGGTCGAGGCCGCCGCGGAGGTCGCGGCACCGGAGGAGGACGGCGCGGCACACGGTGCCGTGGCGCTTCGCTACAAGCTGGTGGACGCCAACAGCAGCACGACGTTCGAGATCGGGACACAGGAGGAGACCCTCATCGGGCGTGCCGATCCGGTGACCGGTATCCGCCCCTCGGTCGATCTGACGGCGATCGACACCCAACGCTCCTGCAGCCGGCGCCACGCGCGGATCTTCCAGCGCGAGGGGCGGCTCTTTCTGGTCGAGGAGATCGGCTCGATGAACGGCACGTTCGTCAACGGCCAGCGCCTGGACACGGGAGCACCGGTCGAGATCAAGCAGGGCGACATTCTCCGGTTCGGCGTTCTGAAGCTCGAGTTGCAGTCCGCCTGAGGTGACCCTGGAGCTCGATACGCCGCTGCGCGAGCTCCGCGGCATCGGTCCGGCACGCGAGCGTCAGCTAGCCGAAGAGGGTGTCCGCGACGTGGGGGCGTTGCTCAATCACATCCCCTACCGTTACGAGGACCGCCGCACGGTCAGCAAGGTCGTCGAGATCGCGGCCGAGGGTAGCTACACCCTGGAGGGACGCCTGGTGGGTGTCCGCGTCGCGATGCGGAGGGGGCGTCGATTCACCCTGGTCCGGGGCCGGTTCGAGGACGCGACGGGATCTCTGCCCGTCACCTGGTTCAACCAGCCCTATGTCGCGGGACAGGTGGACGAGACCGCCGACTACCTCGTGCACGGCCGGATCAAGCAGCGGTCGGGCGGCTGGGAGCTGCAGAATCCGAGCCTCGAGAGGGTCGGCGCCGCCGTGCACGCCCGCCGGATCGTTCCGGTCTACTCGTCGCTCGGTCCCCTCGGCCCCTCGATGCTTCGCAGGCTCCTCGCCGATCTCTCGAGCGACCACGAGCTGCCCTCCACGGTCTCCGATCCACTGCCGGAAGAGCTCTTGAAGCGTCGTTCGCTGGCGTCGCTCGGAAACGCCTTCGTGGCGCTCCACCATCCCGACGACGAGGCCGACGTCGAGCGGTTGAATGGGAGACGGACAGACGCGCATCGGCGTCTGATCTACGGCGAGCTGCTCGACTTCCAGCTCCGCATCGCCGCCGCCAGGCTTCGCGCCCGGGGCCGCGACAAGGGGCATCGCGCCTCCTGGGGGCCGGAGATCGAGCGCCTCGTCGCCGAGCTGCTGCCGTTCGATCTCACCGCGGCCCAGCGCCGGGTGGTGGCGGAGGTCATCGGCGATCTCGAGCGCCCGCAACCGATGCGGCGACTGGTCCAGGGCGATGTCGGGAGCGGCAAGACCGCGGTGGCCGCCGCGGCGCTGGTCAGCGTCCTCGAAGCCGGGCTCCAGGGAGCCTTCATGGCCCCGACGGAGCTCCTCGCCGAACAGCACCATGCGACCTTCGAGGCGCTCCTCGGTCGCCGCTATAGGCTGGCCCTGGTCACCGGGTCGACGATGACGCCGGAGCTGCGAAGCGCGCTCGCCGCGGGATCGATCGACCTCGCCGTCGGGACCCATGCCCTGATCCAGGAGGGTCTCGAGCTCAAGCGCCTCGGTCTGGCCGTGGTCGACGAGCAGCACCGGTTCGGGGTCGCGCAGCGTAGCGCCCTGGGAGCCAAAGGGGACCGGACCGATCTGCTCGTGATGACCGCGACACCGATCCCGCGGACGCTCACCCTCACCGCTTACGGCGATCTCGACCTGTCGGTGATCGACGAGCTGCCGCCCGGTCGTACCCCTGTCCGCACGGAGCTCGTCGACGCCGCCGCCCGGGAAGTCGTGGAGCGGCGACTGCGCGCCGAGATTCAACGGGGAGGACAGGCCTACGTCGTTCATCCCGCGATTCGGCGCCGGGAGGGATCTCCCGGGGTATCGCTCGAAGAGGGCGTCGGAGAGGTCGCCCGTTGGATGCCCGACGTCCCCCTCGGGGTGGTTCACGGCCAGCTCCCGGTCGAGGAGCGCCTCGAGGTGATGCGCGCGTTCACCGCCGGCGAGATCCGGGTGCTCCTGGCGACGACGGTGATCGAGGTCGGTGTGGACGTGCCGGCGGCGACATTGATGGTTATTCTGGGGGCCGAGCGGTTCGGGCTGGCGCAGCTCCACCAGCTTCGTGGGCGGGTCGGCCGCGGCCGGCGAGGCGGTTCGTGCCTGGCCGTGCACGGCGAGTTGACGGACGACGCCGAACGCCGTCTCGAGGTCTTCGCGCGCACCACCGACGGGTTCGAGATCGCGGAGGAGGATCTGCTCATTCGCGGCCCGGGGGAGCTTCTCGGTCGGCGCCAGGCCGGAGTGCCGCGGTTCAGGGTGGCCGACCTGCGGGCCGACACCGACTTGCTCGAGCTAGCTCGTCAGGATGCGCGCGAGCTCGCGGCGGCTCGACCGGAGTTGCTGCGGGAGGTGACGCGCGCGACGTCCCGGAGCGACGAGCGCCTGGCCAGAGCTTAGCCTGCATTGCTCACCTGCCTCCGACTACGCCGCCTGATGAATAATGCAGGCTAGGAGAACCATGCGGATCCTGCTCGTCGCCAACACCCTCCCTCCCGACGACATCTCGGGGGTCGGCGAGCAGGTCCTGCAGCTCGCCGCGGGACTCGAGAGTCTCGGGCACGAGGTCAGGGTCCTCGGGGTCGTCACCGGGTGCCCGGAAGCTCCTCTTTCCGCTCGCGGTGGTGCCGGCGCTGAACCGGGCGCTGGAGGAGTTCCGGCCCCACGTCGTGCAGGTGCACGAGTCCGACGGCGGTCTCGGGCTGCTCCTGGTCTCGGTGCGACGGGCCCTCCTCGACCCGGTGCCGCGAACGAGCGCCTCGCTGCAGGTGAGCTACGTCGAGGAATTCCGTTCGGTCCGGGCGATACGGGACCGGGGGAAGATCCTCGGCAGGCCGACCGGCAGCGAGCTGGCCTTCAAGCTCGCCAAGGCGCCTCTGCAGATACTCCTCGGCTGGCTCACGGCCTACCTGGCCGATGGCGTCAACTGCCCGAGCCGCCAGACAGCCCGGGAGGTGGGGCGCGACTACGGGGCCGCCGATGTCGCCGTATTCCCCAACGTGATGGGTGGTCGCCGCCTCGAGGCCGAGGTCGACGCGACGCTCGGAGGAGAGACCGGCTATCTGCTCTATGTGGGCCGACTCCGGATCCGCAAGGCGGTCGAGGTCCTGCTGCAGGCTCTCGCGGAGCTGGGCAGGGATCGACCGCCCCTGGTGGTGGTCGGCGACGGCGAGCATGCCGGGCGGCTGGAACGACGGGCGGCGGCACTGGGGCTCGGCGACAGTGTCCGTTTTCTCGGTCGCAGGGATCCGGGGCGGGTCCGCGATCTGATGTCGCGCGCCGGCGCTCTGGTGGTTCCCTCGATCTACGAGGGAATGCCGCTGGTCGTTCTCGAAGCGATGGAGGCCGCGCTACCGGTTATCGCCAGCCGGGTGAGCGGAATTCCCGAGGTGGTGATCGACCCAGAGACCGGCTGGCTCGTCCCGCCCGAGAATGTGCCGGAGTTGGCTGCCGCGATCGGGCAGTGGCAGGCGGAGCCCGAGGACGCCCGCTCGAGGGGTGCGGCGGGGCGGCGTCGCCTCGAAGAGCTCTACTCGGCCGCCGGAACGGCGTCGAGCTGGTTGGAACTGGTGCTTGCTGGTGATGCCCCCGATGGAGCACAATCCGTCCGATGATGGGACGAGCGCTGTTGATCGTCGGGTGGATCGCCACCCTCGGGCTGGTGACGACCGGTGTCGCCGGCTACATGGTCTCGATCGACAACGAGTCGATCGGTCTGCACCTGTCGCTCGGGCTCGCGTCGAGCCTGCTGCTGCTCTTCTCGCACTGCTGGATCATGT
Organism: Candidatus Multivoradales bacterium; assembly: GCA_965223875.1. GTDB lineage: Bacteria > Acidobacteriota > Thermoanaerobaculia > Multivoradales > JAHEKO01 > CBDCXS01. The sequence goes on from OZ245024.1 coordinate 4,926,473, forward strand.
TCTATCTGATCGGCACCGGGAAGGCGATCAAGGAGGCGGTCGCCGAGTACGGTCTCGACGCCGAGCTGATCGAGAAGACCAAGGAGTACAAGAACCGCTCCTACCCGATGCTGATGCTCGCCATGGGGCTGGTCATGACGGTGTTCATCATCGGTGGCGGGGTCTACACGCGATTCATCCCGGCCTGGATCCACCACGGGCTGTTCTATCTCGCGGTGCTGGTGCAGTTGCGGACGCTGGCGATCGAGCGAGCCGTACTGGTCGAGAACGATCGGCTCATGACGTCGATCGACCGCACGATCGCGGCGGGGGACGGTGCCGCCGGGGCGGCGGCGGAAGTCTGATAGCCTCGCGTCGCTCTTGAGCCCGGACGGCCGGCGTGCGCCGGGGCCGGGCGGGCAGTTGAGGGGGGTACGTCTTGCCGACCGAACAGTTCGTCTTGTCGGGGATGAGAGCCACCGGCCGGCTCCACCTGGGGCATTACTTCGGCGCCATCAAGAACTGGGTCGATCTTCAGGACAGGTACACCTGCTACTACTTCTCGGCGGACTGGCACGCCCTGACCAGCGACTACGCCGATCCCTCTCAGGTCTCGACCTACTCGATCGAGGCGGTGGCGGACTGGCTGGCCTCCGGGCTCGACCCGGAGCGCAGCGTCATCTTCGTCCAGTCGCTGGTGCCGGAGCATGCCGAGCTCCAGCTGGTGCTCTCGATGCTGACGCCGCTCGGTTGGCTCGAGCGCGTGCCGACCTACAAGGAGCAGATCCGAGAGGTGCGGAGCAAGGATCTCTCGACCTACGGCTTTCTCGGCTACCCGGTGCTCCAGACCGCCGACATCCTTCTGTACCGCGGTGATTTCGTCCCGGTGGGGGAGGACCAGGCGAGCCATCTGGAGCTCAGCCGGGAGATCGCGCGTCGCTTCAACGGCTTCTACGGGGAGGTCTTCCCCGAGCCCAAGGCGCTCTTCACACCGACTCCGAAGGTCCCGGGGATCGACGGGCGGAAGATGTCGAAGTCCTACGGCAACGCGATCAACCTGAGCGACACGCCGGAGGAGATCCGGGACAAGTGCAAGACGATGTTCACCGATCCCGAGCGCTTGCGCCGCAAGGACCCGGGGCATCCCGAGACCTGCAACCTCTTCCAGTTCCATCGCCTGGTGTCCTCGACCGAGATCCAGGAGCGGGTCGAGCAACAGTGCCGCCTGGCGCAGATCGGCTGCGTCGACGACAAGTCACTGCTCGCCGACCAGCTGATCGAGTTCCTCGCCCCGATCCGCGAGCGCCGCGAGGAGATCCTGTCGCGTCCCGACACGCTGATGGACATCATCGTCGAGGGCTCGAAGCGGGCGAGCGAGCGGGCCGCCGAGACGATGGACATGGTGCGCGGCGCGATCTCGCTCGACTACCGCAAGCTGTTCGCCGAGATCGGAGCGCCGTCGGCGCGATGAGCGGTCGGGGCAGCGAGGCGCGCTCTTCGCTTCCGGAAGCCTGGAAGGTCGATCTACCCGTTTTTCAGGGGCCGCTCGACCTTCTGTTGCAACTGACGCGCGTCAACAAGGTCGAGATCACCGACATCCCGGTGGCGCTGATCTGCGATCAGTTTCACGAGTACCTGAGCCTGATGGAGGAGCTCAACCTCGACATCGCCGGCGAGTACATCTACGAGGCGGCGGTGCTGATCCATCTGAAGTCGAGGATGCTCCTGCCGCGACCGAAGACCGAGGAGGGCGAGGAGGGGGAGGACCCGCGGGAGGACCTCGTACGGCGGCTGATCGAGTATCGACGCCTCAAGGAAGCGGCACAGTCGCTGGCGGAGACGCATGCGGTGCGGCGGGGTATCTGGACCCGAAAGGTCGATCCGAGACGCATGGGGCTCGACGACGAGGAGACCGTCGATCTGAGCGAGGTGTCGCTCCACACGCTGCTCGGTGCGCTCAAGCAGGTGCTCGACCGGTACGACCGTGACCATCCGGACCCGATGCTGCTGCAGCGCGAGGTCTTCTCGGTCCGCGACCAGTTCGACCGTCTGCTCGAACACCTGAGCGCCGGCCGGCCGTTCGACCTGCTCGACGATCTGCGCGGCCGCTCGACCCGGGGCCAGGTGGTCGCGACCTTCCTGGCGGTGCTCGAGCTGGCGCGACTCCATCTGGTGCGGCTCCACCAGACGGAGGAGGGCGAGGTCATTCTCTACCGGACCACCCGGGATCCGACGACGGAAGAGTTGGAGGGCATCAGCGGATGAGTGCCGGCGAAGAGCTCGAGTCGACGATCGAGGCGATCCTGTTCGCATCGACCGAACCCGTGTCGAGGAAGAGGCTGGAGCAGGTGTTCGAGAGGCTCGACGCCGAGGTCGTCGGTGAGGCGCTCGAAAAGGTGGTCGAGCGTTACACGGTCGACGGCGAGTCGCGCGGCGTCTTCATCGAGGAGGTCGCCGGAGGGCTCCGGCTGGCGACCCGGCCCGAGCTTCACGGCAACCTGCGCGCCTACTTCGACATCAGCGGTCAGAACCGCCTGTCGATGGCGGCGCTCGAGACGCTCGCCATCGTCGCCTACCGACAGCCGATCACCGGGCCGGAGATCCAGGACCTTCGCGGCGTCAACAGCTCGGGCGTTCTCAAGACCCTGCTCGACCGCAGGCTGGTTCGCATCGCGGGTCGCAAGCAGGTCGTCGGCAAGCCTTTCATCTACCGCACCACCCGGGAGTTCCTCATGCACTTCGGGCTCGCGGCGCTCTCCGATCTGCCGCCGCTCGAGGAGTTCGAGGAGAGCTTCGGAGCGCTGGAGACCGAGGTTCAGGAGAGCCTGCTCGAAGGCGAGGACCCGATGGAGCTCGCCGCGGCCGGGGGGGACGCGAATCCGGCGCAGGAGGCCGCGAACGAGCAAGAGGTCGACAGCGAGCCGGCCCCATCCGATTCGTCGCCGGACGCGCCGCCCGTCGACGAAGAACCGGGCGTCACTCGCCTCGAAGTCGTCGAGGCCGTCGACGACGATCCGGAGCCCGGCACCGAGGCGGATGTCGAGGACGAGGGCGACGTCGGCGTCTCGCCTACGTCGAGCTGAGCCGAAGCGAGACGCGATGGCACGAGAGCGACTGAACAAGCTCATCGCTCGCTCCGGACTCGCGTCCCGGCGTGGCGCCGAGGACCTGATCCGGAGCGGCGATGTGACGGTGAACGGAAGGGTCGCGGGACTGGGTGACAAGGCCGACCCGGAGCGCGACGCGATCCGGGTCCGGGGTCGGGCGCTACAGCCGGCTGTGCGCCCGGTATTCCTGCTGCTCAACAAGCCCGATGGTTGCATGACCACCCGCTCGGACGAGGCGGGCCGCTCGACGGTCTTCGATCTGGTCCCGGCGAAGCTGCGGCGGGGACTGCACGCCGTGGGTCGGCTCGACTACCACACCGAGGGACTGCTGCTGCTCACCACCGACGGCGAGTTCGCCAATCGGGTCGCGCACCCGAGATACGGGTGCCGCAAGACCTACCAGGTGAAGGTCAAGGGCAGACCGTCGGAGGCGGCCCTCGATCGGCTTCGCCGCGGCATGACGCTCGACGGGAAACGCGTTTCAGGGGCCGACGTATCGCCGCTCAAGGTGCGAGGGCCGAGAGAGCGCAAGAAGAGCAGTTGGTGGAGGGTCGAGCTGGCCGAGGGGCGAACCCGGCAGATCCGGGAGATGTTCTTCCGCGTCGGGCACCCGGTGCAGCGACTGCGCCGTGTCGCCATCGGGCCGCTGACCGATGCCAGTCTCCCTCGTGGTCGGTACCGGGAGCTGACCGAGGCGGAGGTCGAGGCCCTGCGGAGCTCGGGCGGGAGGAGGCGCACCCGGTGAGCGATCGCGACGGGCCGATCATCGTGGCGATCGATGGCCCGAGCGGCGTTGGCAAGAGCACGGTCGCGCGACTGCTGGCCCGGCGTCTGGGCCTGCCTTACCTCGAGACGGGCGCGATGTACCGGGCCCTCGGCCTCCAGGTGCTCGACAGGGGGGTCGATCCCGAAGACGAGAAGGCCGTGGTCGACCTCGCCACGAGGCTCGACCTGGAGCTCGAGATCCTTCCCGACGGACGGACGTCGGTGTTGCTCGACGGCCGCTCGGTGGCCGGCCGTCTGCGTGACGAGGAGGTCGCCCGCCTGACCTCGCGTGTCGCCGCCTACCCGGGAGTCCGACGGCGGATGGTGGAGCTCCAGCAGCGCTTCGGACACCGGCATGGTGGGGTGGTCGAAGGGCGCGACATCGGCACCAAGGTCTTCCCGGAAACACCCCACAAGTTCTTCCTCGAGGCCGACGCCGGGATCCGGGCCGAGCGCCGCCTCGGCGAGCATCGGGACCGGGGTGGCGAGTCCCTCGACCTCGACCAGCTCCGGCGCGAGATCGAGGCTCGCGACCTCCGCGACACCCAGCGGGCCGACTCGCCGCTGCGCAGGGACCCGGACCACCGACTGGTGGACACCGGCCGTCTGACCGCGGAGGAGGTCGCCGACCGGATCGTCGGCATGGTCCGCGGGCACGGCGGCGGGCGCGCCTGAGAGTGCTGCCGACGTCAGCCGGCGGCCGCTTCGAGGCGCCTCTCGGCCAGCCTGTCGGCCGCCACGTGTGTCGGAATACCCTCCGACCTCGAGATCTCGAACACCCGGGTGACGTTGTCGAAGATCGCCCGCGTCGCCCGCAGGGCCGCCTCGCGGTCGTAGTCGCCGCGAAACTCGGTGTAGACGTTGATCATCCCGCCGGCGTTGATCACGTAGTCCGGGGCGTAGAGGATGCCCCGTTCGAAGATCGCCTGGCCATCCACCGCGGATCGGTGCAGCTGGTTGTTGGCGCCGCCGGCGACGATCGGGCAGCGCAGACGCGGAATGCTCTCCTGGTTGAGTGACGCTCCCAGCGCGCAGGGCGCCAGGACGTCGCATTCGACCTCGGCGATCTCGTCGACGCCGACGATCTCCGCTCCGAGCTCGTCCCGCGCCCGCGCCGTCGCCTTCTCGTCGATGTCCGCTCCGTAGAGCCGGGCGCCCTCCCCGCTGAGGTACCTGGCCAGGTGGTAGCCGACACTTCCCAGGCCCTGGACGGCCACCGTCCGGCCATCGAGTGAGCTGCTGCCGAAGTGCCACTCGACGGCGGCCTTGAGGCCATGCAGGACGCCGTAGGCGGTGACCGGCGACGGATCTCCGCCGCCGCCGTGCTCGGGAGAGACCCCGGTCACCCAGCGCGTCTCCTGGCGGATCACCTCCATGTCGGCCTCGCTGGTGCCCACATCTTCGGCGGTGATGTACGAGCCGCCGAGCGAGTCGACGTAGCGGCCGAACGAGCGCAGCAGGGCCTCGGTCTTGTCCCGCCGCGAGTCGCCGATGATGACCGCCTTGGCGCCGCCCAGATCGAGTCCGGCGACGGCCGCCTTGTAGGTCATGCCGCGCGACAGCCGGAGCACGTCGATGACCGCCTCGCGCTCGGAGGCGAAGGACCACATCCGCGTGCCGCCGAGGCCGGGTCCGAGGCGCGTCGAGTGGATCGCGATGATCGCCCGCAGGCCGGCGTCCGCGTCGTGACAGAAGAGCACCCTCTCGTGCCCCATCTCCTGCAGCTCTGCAAATATCTCCATGAAGTCTCTCTCCCGACGGGGGCTGAGTGTACACCGGATGCGAGCCTGTCGCTGGTGCCGGATGCCCGTCGTGGAAAGCTGTATTGCCACCCACCTGCGGTGTGGTGATAATCGGCCGTGCGCACGGTGGCGGGAGGGTATCGATCGAGGTTCGCCCAGGCGACGAGGACTCGTGACGACAATGCGCGATGACCTCGTCGGCTGGGCTCTCGAGGCGGGCTTCGACCGCGCCGGTGTGGCGCCGTTGGGACCTTCCGAGCACGCGGTGGCGCTCGACGCCTGGCTCGGCCGGGGCGATGAGGGAGGCCTCGCCTGGATGCGGCGCCGCCGCGAGGCGCGCCTCGATCCGGCCTCTCTTCTGGACGGGGCTCGCTCCGCCCTCTGTGTGGCCCTGCAGTACCACCCTCTGGATGGCGCCCGGGAGCCGCGAGGAGACCTCTGGGAAGGGGTCGCTCGATACGCTCGCGGCGAGGACTACCACCTCGTGATGGAAGAGGGGCTGCGGCGCCTCGGGGAGCGGATCGAATCCGCCTACCCCGGCACACGGAGCCGGACCTACGTCGATACGGGGCCGGTTCTCGAGCGCGAGCTGGCGCAACGCGCCGGGCTCGGAGCGATCGGCAAGAACACCAACCTGCTGCACCCGGAGGGCGGATCCTGGTTCCTGCTCGGCGAGTTGCTGCTGACCTTGGAGCTCGAGTCCGACTCCGCCTGGGGCGACCTCTGCGGCACCTGCACGGCCTGCCTGGAAGCCTGTCCGACCGGAGCGCTGCCCGAGCCCTATCGCCTCGACAGTCGCCGTTGCATCAGCTACTGGACGATCGAGCATCGCGGGCCGTTCCCGGAGGCCGTGCGGCCCGCCATGGGGCAGTGGGTCTTCGGCTGTGACGTCTGCCAGGAGGTCTGCCCGATCAACGAGTCGGCCGGGGCGGGGAGCGAGCCGCGCCTGCGGATTCCCGACGAACGGGCCGAGCTCGATCTGGAGGCGCTCTCCTCCCTCGATCGCGACCAGTACGTCGAGCGGTTCCGGCGCAGTCCGATGAAGCGCGCCAAGCTCCACGGTCTGAAGCGGAACGTCGCGGTGGCGATGGGGAACCGGGCCGAGGCGCGCTACATACCGGCGCTGCGCGATCTGCTGTCCTCGGAGGACGAGGCGGAAGAGGTGCGATCGCACGCCGCCTGGGCCCTGGGACGGATCGGCGGCGAGGCGGCACGGCGGGCGCTCGCCGACGCCGCCGGGAGGGTATCGGGAGAGGCCGTCAGGCGAGAGGTCGACGCGGCCCTGGCGGCCTGTGACGCGACCGGCTGAGGGCGGCCGAGGCGCTCGTCGGCGCCGAGTTGTCGCCTTGACGCCCCTCCGAGCGCTACCTATACTTCAAGGTTCCGAGTTCTCGAGAGGTCAAGGAGGGCCGGAACCTGTGCCAGTGCGCGGTGCGCACTGAGATTGTGTGTTTCAGGAGGCAGAATTCCACATGGATTCCATCGAAGAACAGCAGCCGGAGTCGACCGAGAACGGCAATGACAGCTCGGTAGGCTTCGAAGACATGCTCGCGCTCTATGACGAGAGCATGCGCAACCTGACCGAAGGCGAGATCGTGACCGGTCAGGTCATCGGCCTGACCGCCAACGAGGTCATCGTCGACGTCGGGTACAAGTCCGAGGGACTGATCCCCCGCGAGGAGTTCACCGATCACGAGGGCAACCTGACGGTCGATGTCGGCGACGAGGTCGAGGTCCTGCTGGAGCGGGCCGAGGATCTCGAGGGTCACGTGGTCCTCTCCAAGCAGAAGGCGGAGAGGATGAAGGTCTGGACCAACGTCGAGAACAGCTACAAGGAAGGCAAGATCATCACCGGGCGGGTCATCGACCGCATCAAGGGCGGTCTGACCGTGGATGTCGGTATCCGCGCCTTCCTCCCCGGCTCCCTGGTCGACATCAAGCCGATCAAGAGCCTTGAGTCGCTGAAGGGCCGTGAGCTCGAGTTCAAGGTGATCAGCCTCGACCGGCGGCGCAACAACGTCGTCCTGTCGCGCAAGGCGGTGCTCGAGAAGGAGTTCGCGGAGCAGAAAAAGGTCACCCTCACCCGCCTGCGGGAGGGCGCCAAGCTGCCAGGTGTCGTCAAGAACATCACCGACTACGGTGTTTTCGTGGATCTGGGCGGTATCGACGGCCTGCTCCACATCACCGACATCTCCTGGGGTCGCGTCAACCACCCGTCGGAGCACTTCGCGGTGGGAGACGAGATCGAGGTCGTCGTTCTCAAGTTCGATCCGGAGACCGAGCGGGTCTCGCTGGGCTACAAGCAGCGCGGCGACGACCCCTGGAGCCTGGTCGACAAGAAGTACCCCCTCGGATCCAGGGTTCGCGGCCGGGTGGTGAGCCTGGTCGACTACGGCGCTTTCGTCGAGATCGAGGACGGTGTCGAGGGTCTGATCCACGTCTCCGAGATGTCCTGGACCAAGAAGGTCGTCAATCCCAACAAGGTGGTCGAGGTCGGCGACGAGGTCGAGGCGATCGTCTCGGAGCTCGACATGGGCCAGCGGCGCATCAGCCTGTCGCTGCGGCAGGCGGAGCGCAACCCCTGGGAGGAGCTGATCGTCACCCATCCGACTGGAACTCTGGTCGAGGGCAAGGTCCGCAACCTCACCGAGTTCGGCGCCTTCGTCGAGATCACCGAAGAGATCGACGGCCTGGTCCATGTCTCCGACATGAGCTGGACCAAGCGCATCAAGCATCCCAGCGAGGTGCTGGAGAAGGGCGACAGCGTCCAGGCCCGGATCACCCACATCGATGTCGACAACCAGCGCGTGTCGCTCTCGATCAAGGAGTTCCTGCCCAACGAGTGGCAGACCTTCGTGCGCAAGCACGCGGTCGGTGACAAGGTGACCGGACGGGTCGTCAACGTGACCGACTTCGGTCTGTTCATCGATATCTACCAGGGCCTGGAGGGCCTGGCACACGTGAGTGAGATCGACGTCGAGGGCGACGGTCTCGAGGACGAGTTCCGGGTCGGTGACTGGGCCAGCGCCCGTATCCTGCGCATCGAGGAGGATGACAAGAAGGTCGGCCTGACGATGCGAGGGGTCGACCAACCGAGCGACAGCGAGGTGGCCGAGCTGCAGGAGGACTGGGAGGCGCGTGACGATGGTGGCGGCGACGAGGAGGAGATCCCCACCCCGGTCTCCGACCCCGGCGCCGTGACGCTGGGTGACATGATCGGTGGCTCGGTGCGCTCGTCGTCGAGCGAGGAGGAGTAGACGTCGTTGCAGAGGGTTGACGGGGAAGGAGGGAGTGCCATGAGCAGCGGAATGACGAAGGCTGAGCTGGTCGATCAAGTCGCTCGGTCGGCGAGCATCACCAAGAAGGACGCGGAGATGATCGTCAACACGGTCTTCGAGAGCATCGTCCAGTCGCTGAAGGACGGCGACAAGATCGAGCTCCGTGGCTTCGGCAGCTTCCGGATCCGTCAGCGCGGCTCGCGCGTCGGGCGCAATCCCAAGACCGGCGATCGGGTCTTCGTGCCTCCGAAGCGCATTCCCTACTTCAAGCCGGGCAAGGACCTCCGGGAACTGCTCAACGGAGGGCACCGGGAGCACTGACCGGGTTCCCGGTCGTCGTGCGCCGCGCGGACCCCGTGGCAGTCACAAACCTCGGGGCAGTCGTTGACCTCGAGGTCTGAATCCTCATGTCCGCTCGAGACGGCAGCGACACCCTCGCCGAGTCCTCACCGGTCGCCGGCATCGTCGCGGTACTGCTGGCCTGGTTGGTTCCGGGAGCCGGACACCTCTATCTCGGGCGGCGGCGGCGCGCCATCGCCTTCTTCTGCATCGTGCTGGTCGCGACGCTGGCGGGAGCGATGCTCGACGGCAATCTCTATCGAATCGAGTCGGGAAGGCCCCTGTCGGTTCTGGGGACGTTTGCCGCCTTCGGCACCGGCTCGCTCTATCTCGTGCTGCGCTTCGTTGTGGGGCACGTCGGTGACATCGTTGCCTCGGGCTACGAGTACGGGACGGCCTTCCTGCTCACCGCCGGATTGATGAACTGGCTGCTGGTGTTGGACTGCTGGGACATCGTTCTCGGACGCAAGGAGTGATGGCGCGATGAGTCACACGCTCCTCATGGTGCTCTACGCGTTCCTGGTGAGCAGCTTCTTCTCGCTGCTCTGGCGCCGCGGTCGAAAACAGCAGATTCGGCTCTTCGTGCAGATCTTCCTCAGCATGGTCGTCGGCGGAATCCTCTTCGCCTGGCTGATGTACCCGTTTCCCTCGGGACCGCCGACGCCCTTCCCCTGACTCCGGTCCTGTCGGCGATGAGCTCCGACCGACTGCTGATCGTCGCCGGCGAGGTCTCCGGCGACATCCACGGCGCACATCTGCTCGACGCCCTGAAGGAGGAGCGCCCCGCGGTCGAGGCGTTCGGCATGGGGGGCTCGCAGCTCGAGCGGGCGGGACTCGACGTGGTCGCACGCAGCTCCGACATCTCGGTCGTCGGCCTGGTGGAGGCGGTGCGGGTCCTGGGCCGCGCCAGGAGGGCCTTCAAGCGGTTGCTGGAAGAGGTCGATCGGCGCCGGCCCTCGGTCGCCATTCTCATCGACTCGCCCGACTTCAATCTGCGGCTGGCGCCGAAGCTGCGCCGGCGCGGCGTCAGGGTGGTCTACTACGTCAGCCCCCAGGTCTGGGCCTGGCGCAGCGGGCGGGCGCGGTCGATCGCGCGCTGGGTCGACCGGATGCTCGTCCTCTTCGGGTTCGAGCGCGAATGGTACGCGCGCCGGGGCATCGACGCGGTGCACGTTGGGCATCCGCTGGTCGACCAGATTCCCGAGCTGGCGCAGGCCTGGGACGAGGCGGACGACGACCCGCGGCCCCTGCAGATCGCTCTGCTGCCCGGATCGCGCCGCAGCGAGGTGACCATGCTCCTGCCGGTCATGCTGGAGGCGGCTCGCGAGTTGGCCGGGCGATTTCGGATAGAGTTGCGGATCATCAAAGCGCCGGACCTCCCGGACGACTTGTTCGAGGAGTCTGTCGGCAGCTGCGATTGCCCGGTACGGATCATCCGTGAGAATCGGAGTGGGGCTGTCGCGGCATCGCACCTGGCGCTGTGTGCGTCGGGTACGGCTACGCTCGAGGTCGGCCTGCTCCGAACGCCCATGGTCGTTGCCTATCGAGTCAAACGCTGGTCGCACGCCGTCGGACGCATGGTCATCCGGGTCCCTCATATCTCGCTCGTCAACCTGGTCCTCGGTCGGGCCGCTGTTCCCGAGCTCATCCAGGACGATGCGAGCCCGGCGAGCCTGGCGGCAGCGGCGGAGCGCCTGCTCTCCGATCGTGGCGTCCGCGACGAGCAGCGGCGCGAGCTCGGCCGACTGCGTGCGGAGCTGGGTGCTTCCGGAGCGAGTCAGCGCGCCGCTGCCGAGGTCATCGCGCTGCTCGAGGAGTCGAGGTGAGCATGTTGCGCTTCCTGCTCCACTATCTGAAGCGGTACGTGCCCTGGGGGCTGTTGGCCGCGGTGGCGATCCTCGCCTTCTCGCTCGCCACCGTCTCGATGGTGTCGCTCGTCGAGCCCATCTTCGGCGAGGTCCTGCGTCTGGAGAACTCCGAGGTACCGCCGCAGGTCGGTGTCGTCACAGGGTCGGACGAGTCCGGTGACGAGGGGGCCCTGGGTCGTCTCGGACTCAAGGAGATGCTCGACAAGGGCTACGACGCGCTGAAGGAGCGCTTCGGCATCACGCCCGCCAACGTGTACTACTTCGTGCCGCTGCTGTTCGTCTTCGTCTTCGCGGTGAGGAGCCTGTCGAACTTCGTCAGCGGCTACTCCTTCCAGCGCATCGGTCTCGGTGTGACCACCGACATCCGCAACGATCTCTACCGCCGCATTCTCGACCAGTCGAGTCGATTCCACGCCGAGCACACCTCGGGCGAGCTCGTCGCTCGTGTGGTGAGCGACGTCGGCGTCATGCAGAACGCCGTGTCGAGCCGAATGCTCGATCTCTTCCAGCAGGGCGTGTCGCTGATCTTCCTGCTCGCCCTGCTGCTCTCGACCAATTTCCGGCTGGCGCTCATCTGTCTCGTTCTCGGATCGGTGATCCTCTTCCTGATCATCCGGTTCGGCGAGGGGATGCGGCGAAGCACCCACCGCAGCCAGGAGCGCATGGCCGATCTCGCCGCGCTGGTCAACGAGGGGGTGCGCGGCCATCGGGTGGTGAAGGCCTTCGGCATGGAGGACTTCGAGTACCGGAGATTCGCCGAGGCCACCCGCCGCCATCTCAAGGTGAACCTGTGGGCGCAGCTGCTCGCCAGCCTCTCCGGGCCGGTGGTGGAGACGCTGGCCGTCCTCGGCGCTTCGGCGCTTCTCATGTACGCGGGTTCGCAGATTCGCAGCGGCGCGCTCGACGGGCCGATCCTGCTCGGTTTCCTGACCAACCTGCTGGTCATGTACGAGCCGATCCGCAAGCTCAATCGCGTCAACCTGGTGCTGCAGCAGTCGCGCGCCGCGGTGCAGCGGATCTCGGGCCTGATGGAGATCGACAACGAGATCGTCGAGAAGCCGGATGCGATCACCGATTTCACCTACGAGCGCGAGATCCGCTTCGACGACGTCTCGTTCAGCTACGGCGACGAGCTGGTTCTCAAGAATCTCGATCTCAAGATCCGGAGCGGCGAGATCCTCGCCGTGGTGGGACCGTCGGGAGCGGGAAAGTCGACGCTGGTCAACCTGTTGCCGCGCTTCTTCGATCCCACCGATGGCCGGGTCCTGATCGACGGAACACCGATCACGGATCTGACCCTGGAGAGCCTGCGCTCGCTGATCGGCATCGTGACCCAGGAGACCGTGCTCTTCAACGACACGGTGGCCGCCAACATCGCCTACGGACGATCCGGCGTGTCGATCGAGAAGATCCGCGAGGCGGCGGCCGCCGCCTACGCCGACGAGTTCATCCAGCAGCTGCCGAGCGGCTACGACACGCGCATCGGCGAGTCGGGACTCCGCCTGTCCGGCGGACAGCGCCAGCGACTGACCATCGCGCGGGCACTGTTCAAGAATCCGCCCATTCTCATCCTCGACGAAGCGACGTCGCAGCTCGACACGGAGTCCGAGGTGCTGGTCCGCAAGGCTCTCGACAACCTCATGCAGGGACGGACCACCCTGGTCATCGCCCATCGCCTGTCGACCGTGAAGCACGCCGATAGGATCATCGTGATGGACCAGGGAGAGATCGTCGAGGAGGGGACCCACGCCGATCTTCGCGAGCAGGGCGGTGTCTACGAGCGCCTCTACAAACTGCAGTTCCAGGTCTGAGGAGAGGCGATGCGGAGCATGACCGGCTTCGGCCAGGCGTCGGTGGACGACGAGAGGTGGCGCATCCAGGTGACCGCCCGTGGCGTCAACCACCGCTTCCTCGACCAGGTGTTGCGACTGCCGGACCTATGCCGCGGGGAAGAGGGCGAGGTGAGACGCCTGGTGAGCGAGCGCCTGGCGCGTGGGCGCGTCGAGGTGGCGGCGGACGTGGTGGCGCTCGGCGACGAGACCTCCCAGGCCTCGGTCCGCTCCGAAGTGGCTCTGGCCCTGATGCGCTCGGCCGAGGCGGTTGGCGCCGAGGCCGGAATCGGCGGCGACTTGACGCTCGCCGATCTGCTGCGTCTTCCGGGGGTCGTCGAGGTCGAGGTCAGTCGCACTCCCTGGGATGCCGAGGCGGCCGCGTTGCTTCTCGCCACGGTCGGCGGAGCGCTCGATCAGCTGGTCGAGGCCCGGGAGCGCGAGGGCGCTCGTCTGCGCGCGATCGCGCTCGACAAGCTCGGCGATCTCGACCGCCTGGTGGAGGAGCTCGAGAATCTGCGTCCGGGCGTCCAGGAAGCGCTCGCCGAGGCGCTCGGCACCCGACTCGAGACGGCGCTCGACGCCGAGGTCTTCGACAGCGAGCGCGTGCTGCAGGAGATCGCGCTGCTGGTGGAGCGGAGCAACATCGCCGAGGAGCTCGAGCGACTGGCCGTCCACCTCGGACATCTGCGCGAGATTCTCGACGAGGACGGCCCGATCGGAAAGCGTCTCGACTTCCTCGTGCAGGAGGTCTTCCGCGAGCTCAACACCATGAGCGCCAAGTGTCGCAGCTCCGAGATGACACGGATCTGCGTCGATGCCAAGGTCCTGTGCGAGGAGCTGCGTGAGCAGCTCAGGAACGTCGAATGACGACGTCTGACGGGAGTCGTCGCGAGGGTGAGGTGGTCGGGGCCGGGTCGCGCGGCGAGCTGTTCATCGTCTCGGCGCCGTCGGGAGCGGGCAAGACAACCCTCATCGGGCGCCTGCTCGAGTCCACCGATCCGGACCTGCAGAACATCGCCTTTTCGGTCAGTCATACGACCCGGGCTCCGCGGCGCGGAGAGGTCGACGGAAGCGACTACCACTTCGTCGAATCGGTGAAGTTCCGCAACATGATCGCCTCCGACGCTTTTCTCGAGTGGGCCGAGGTGCACAACAACTACTACGGCACCTCGCTCGAGGAGGTCGAGCCGCGGCTGGCCGCGGGAGTGGACGTGATCCTGGACATCGACGTCCAGGGAGCGGAGCGGGTGCTGCACCGGGAGTCCGAGGCGCACAGCATCTTCATCCTGCCGCCGAGCTTCGAAGCTCTCGAGGAGCGGCTGCGTCAACGTGGACTCGATGACGACGACGAGATCGACCGTCGTCTGGCCGTCTCGCGCTGGGAGATCCGGCGTTATGCGCAGTATGAGTATGTTATTATCAACGATGATGCCGATCGGGCCAGCGCCGCGCTGGCCTCGATATTCCTGGAAAAGCGCCATCGTCTGGATCGAGCGGAACCGCAGGTCTCCAGGTTGCTGGAGGGCTTCCGCGAACGTGGGCTGAGTGGTTGACTCGGCAACGAGCAGCCGGTCGCCGCGGGCTCGGCGACGGTCAAGACGGTGAGGTGGTGGAGATAGGTCATGGTTCACATTCCCGAGAACATCGATAGCAAGTACCGCTTCGTCCTGCTGGCCTCCAAGCGAGCCGAGCAGCTCGTCGAGGGAGCCCCGCCCAAGGAGGACGTCGACCTGGACAAGCCGACCCGGCAGGGGATGTCCGAGATCGCGGAGGAGCTCATCGAGTGGGACTACGGTCCGGCGGAAGAGCCGGAAGAGGCCGTCGAGGGTGTCGAGGCGGAGGTCGCCGAGCCCCAGGAGGCCGCCGAGTCCTGAAGCCCCACGGAGGCGGCGCCATGATCTCCGAGAGACGCCGGTTCCAGCGACGCTCTACCTGCCCCCTGGCGGCGCCCGGTTGATCCATGGCCGCTAGGTCCTTCCGCATCCTGGTCGGTGTCTGCGGCGGTGTCGCCGCATACAAGTCCGCCGAGCTGGTCCGGCGTCTACTCGACGCCGGCCACGAGGTGCGCTGCGCGATGACGCCGAGCGCGAGCGCCTTCCTGGCGCCGCTCACCCTGGAGATCCTGAGCGGTCACAAGGTCTACCGGGAAGGCTATCTCGAGGCATCCGGCAGCGGCGTGGAGGAGCACATCGCGCTCGCCGACTGGGCCGAGGTGATCTGTGTGGCACCGGCGACGGCCAATACGCTCGCCGCGCTGGCGCTCGGTTTGGGAAACAACTTCCTCACCACGACCGTCCTGGCCCACTCCGGGCACCTGATGGTGGTGCCGGCGATGCACTCGAACATGTGGGAGAAGGTCGTCGCCCGCGGTCATGTGCGCGAGCTCGAAGCCGCCGGCGCGCTGGTGGAGGGACCGGCCGAGGGAGCGCTCGCCTCGGGCGAGACCGGCCTCGGCCGGATGGTCGAGCCGGCGCAGATCGTCGAGGCGATCGAAGGCCTCAGCCGCGGAGAGCGACTGGCCGGGCGGCGCGTCCTGGTCAGCGCCGGGCCGACGCGGGAGCCGCTCGATCCTGTGCGCTACCTGTCGAACCGGTCGAGCGGCAAAATGGGATTCGAGCTCGCCGCGCAGGCGGCTCGCCTGGGCGCCGCGACGACGCTGGTGGCCGGCCCGGTGACGCTGGCGACGCCCGACGGTGTCCGCCGGGTCGACGTGATCACCGCCCGGGAGATGCAGGAGGCCGTCAACGCCAACGCGCCGGGTGCCGACCTGATCATCATGACGGCGGCCGTCGCCGACTTCCGCCCGCGCGTGGCGGCGTCGCGCAAGATCAAGAAGCGTTCGGCGGACAGTACGATGCATCTCGACCTCGAGCACAACCCGGACATCCTGCGGGATCTCAAGGAGCTGGCGCCGCGAGCGGTGAGGGTCGGGTTCGCCGCCGAGACCGAGAACCTGGAAGAGGGCTCACTGGAGAAGATGGCGGAGAAGGATCTCGACTTCCTGGTCGCCAACGACGTCTCCCGCGGCGACATCGGCTTCGACAGCGACAGCAACGAGGTGACCGTCTACCGGCGTGACGGAAAGCCGATATTCTTCCCGCGTCGCTCGAAGGAGGTCCTGGCCGTCAAGTTGGTCGAGCTGTTCTCTGGCGTCCTGGAAGATCGTGAGCAGGAACCCACAATCGCTTCATAGCGAGCTTCTCTCCTATCTGCGCGAGATCGGCTACCCCGAGCTCTACCTCGAGGACCCGGCCGAGACGTCCGCCGATGGTGCCGACAGGGCCGAGGCGCTGGCGGACCTGGCCGCGACGGCCGAGACCTGCACGGCTTGCCGGCTCGCCGGAGGACGCAAGAGCGTGGTCTTCGGCAGCGGCAATCCCGACGCCGATCTGATGTTCATCGGCGAGGGCCCCGGGGCGGAGGAGGATCGCCGCGGCCTGCCCTTCGTCGGACCCGCGGGAGAGCTGCTGACCCGCATCATCCAGGCGATCGACATGACCCGCGACGACGTCTATATCGCCAACATCGTCAAGTGTCGCCCGCCGCGCAATCGGGATCCCGAGCCCGAGGAGGTGGCGGCCTGCCGCGGCTACCTGGAGCGCCAGATCGAGCTCATCCGGCCCCGCCTCATCGTCGCCCTGGGTCGCGTCGCGGCACAGACCCTGCTCGGCAACGACCTGGCTCTGGGACGGATGCGGGGCATCTGGCACGAGGTGCTGGGCGTTCCGACGATGGTGACCTATCATCCGGCTTTCCTGCTGCGCAACGCCTCGTACAAGCGTCCGGTGTGGGAGGATATGCAGCAGGTGAGAGATCGGCTGGTCGCCGATCGTCGCAACCGGGGAGCCTCATGACGACCGACAGCCTTCTCACGTCCGCCCCGCCGCCGTCGCGTCGCCCGGAGCCCGACGAGGTGGAGATCAGCGTCGTGGTCCCGGTCCTCGACGAGGAGGGCACGGTGCTCGAGCTCGCGCGCCGGGTCGCCGAGACCCTCGACGCGATCGACCGACGCTTCGAGATCGTCTTCGTCGACGACGGCTCGGGCGACGCGACCGTGGAGCGGGTCCGCGAGGCCAACGAGATCGATTCGCGGGTCAAGCTGGTTCGACTGCGGCGCAATTTCGGCAAGGCGGCGGCGCTGTGCGCCGGCTTCGACCACTCGCGGGGCGATCTGCTCATCACCATCGACGGCGATCTCCAGGACGACCCGTCGGAGATTCCGAGGTTCCTGGAGAAGATCGAGGAGGAGGGCTTCGATCTGGTCTCGGGCTGGAAGAAGGAACGGCGCGACCCGGTCTCGAAGCGCTACCCCTCGTTGCTGTTCAACTGGGTGACGCGCAAGTTCGCCCAGATGGATCTGCACGACTTCAACTGCGGCTTCAAGGCCTACCGGCGAGAGGTTCTCGACGAGATCGCGCTCTACGGCGAGCTGCATCGCTACATCCCGGTTCTGGCCGGTCGTCGCGGCTTCAAGGTGGGGGAGCTCGACGTCCGCCACCATCCGAGGGCACACGGGGTGAGCAAGTACGGATGGGATCGCTTCTACAAGGGATTGCTCGACCTCATCACGGTGCTGTTCATCACCAAGTACACGCGCCGGCCGCTACATCTGTTCGGCGGCCTCGGCCTGATGTCGATGGGTCTGGGTCTGGCGATCAACATCTACCTGGCGATCGGCTGGTTCCTGGGCCAGACGTTGTCGAACCGGCCGCTGCTGCAATTCGGCATCCTCCTCATGCTGTTGGGCATCCAGCTCCTGATGACCGGGCTGATCGGCGAGATGATCACCTTCAAGGGCTTTCGACGCTCCGATACCTACTCGGTTCGGGAGCTTCTGGAGTAGATCGCTGCCGCTCGACCTTCTCTTTCTCACCCAGACCTTTCCCCGGTTTCCCGACGACACGTCGGGGCCGTTCATTCGCGACCTGGCCCGCGGGCTGGTCCGGGGTGGAGACCGGGTCAGCGTCCTGACGCCGCACGCGCCGGACGTCCCGTCGGCCTGGGAGGTCGATGGCGTCGAGGTCCGCTCGTTCCGCTACGCCCCAGAGTCCTGGGAGCTGCTCGGCTACGGCAGGAGCCTCAGCGCCGACGAGCGCATGCGCTCGGGCGCCGCGGCGGTGACCCCTCTGTATCTGGGGGCCATGGCCTTGGCGGCGCGGCGACTCATCACCCGGCGCTCCTTCGATCTCGTGCACGCTCACTGGATCGTCCCGAACGGGATCGGCGCTCTCCTGCTGGACGACTCGGTGCCGCTCGCCATCGGTCTGCACGGCAGCGACGTCTTCATGGCGGAGAAGAGCTGGATGCGGCGCTGGTCGGCGGCGGCGCTCGGTCGGGCGCGGCTGCTGACCGGTTGCTCGCCCGAGCTGGTCAGCCGGGTCTGCGCGCTCGGCTTCGCCGACGAGCGGTCTCACGTCATTCCCTACGGTGTCGACGTCGACACCTTCGCGCCGGGCGAGGACGCCAGCGGCTGGCGACGGAAGCTCGGGATCCCGGACGACGCGACCCTGGTCCTGACCGTGGGCCGGATGGTCAGCAAGAAGGGATTCGACGTGCTGGTGGACGCACTGCCCCGGGTGCTCGAGGGAGCGCCGCCGGTTCACGTGGTCTTTGCCGGCGACGGCGACCGTCGCGAGGAGTGGCGCGACGCGACTCGCGGGCATGGCGACCGGGTGCACTTTCCCGGCGCAGTGCTGCGGGACACCCTGCCCGATCTCTACCGCGCCGCCGATCTCTTCGTACTGCCCGCCGTACACGACCGCGCCGGCAACGTCGACGGTCTCCCCAACGTCATCCTGGAGGCGATGGCGTCCGGTCTCCCGGTCATCGCCTCGGGCATCTCCGGCATTCCGCTGGCGATCGAGAACGGTCGCCAGGGCCTCCTGGTGGCCGAGCGGCACGTGGAAGACCTGGAGGACAGCTTGTTGCGGCTGGCGACCGACCCGACGAGGATCCGGGCGATGGGTGCGGCGGCGCGGCACAAGGCCACCACCGAGCTCACCTGGGACGCCGTCGCGGCGCGCTATCGGCAGGCCTACCTCACGGTGGTTACGGAGAGAGACGGGCGATGAGCGGCACGGCCTCGTGGGGGAAGGGTCTGCGCTGCAGCCGCGGCGGCGAGGTCCTGCCTCTCGACGAGCCGGCCTTTCTCTCGCCCGCTGGGGCACCCCTGCTGGTCGACTACGACCTCGATGGCCACTCCGGTGAGGACTTCGCGCGGCGGCTCGTCACGCGTCCCTGGACGCTGTGGCGTTACCGAGAGCTCCTGCCGCTCGAGGACGACCGGTACCGCGTCTCTCTGGGTGAGGGAGGTACGCCTCTCATCACTCTGCGGCGCCTCGCTCCGGACGGCGTCGAGGTTCTGCTCAAGCAGGAGGCTGGCAATCCGACCGGTTCATTCAAGGATCGCGGGCTGTCGATGGCAGTGAGTCGCGCTCTCGAGCTCGGGGCTCCGGGCGTCGAGCTCCCCAGTGCGGGAAACGCGGCGATCTCGATCGCGGCCTACGCCGCGGCGGCAGCGTTGCCCTGCCGGGTGTCCTTGCCGGAGGCCACTCCGATGGCGGTCGAGCGCATCTGCCGGAGCTTTGGAGCCGAGGTGATCCGGAGTGGCCATACGCTGGTCGAGGCCGCCGGCAGGCTGGTCAGCGAGCCGAGTGGCTACTGGAACCTGTCGACCCTCAAGGAGCCCTACCGCGCCGAGGGCAAGAAGACCATGGGTCTCGAGATCGCCGAGCAGCTCGACTGGCGACTTCCCGACTGGATCATCTATCCGACCGGCGGTGGAACGGGGATCATCGGAATGCACAAGGCCTTCGCCGAGCTCGAGCGATTGGGTCTGATCGGCGAGCGGCGGCCGCGCTTCGTGGTCGTGCAAACGCAAGGCTGTGCCCCGATCGTGCGGGCCTGGGAGGAGGGGAGCGACGCGGCCACGCCATGGGAGGCGCCCGACAGTCGGGTCTGGGGCCTGCGGGTGCCGCAGGCGGTGGGAGACTTCCTCATCTTGCGCGCGCTGCGGGAGACCGACGGTGTCGCCGTGGCGGTGCCCGAGGCGGAGATCGCCGACGCCTGTGGGCGGGTCGCGATCCGGGAGGGCGTCGTCTGCGGACCGGAGGGTGGCGCCACGCTGGTGGCGCTCGAGCGACTCGTGGCCCGTGGCCTGGTGCGAGAGGGTGATCGGGTGGTTCTCTTCCAGACCGGGCATCCGGCCAACTACGCCGACGCCTGATGCCCTTCGACGCGCTCGAGCTCACGGACTGGTGCACCTCGCTGCTGGTGCGGCGACGGACCCGCTTCGTCGCCGCTGTGGTCGATGTCGGCGACCACCCGCTCACCTGCTCGCTGGCCTCGTCTCCCTGGGAGGGGGGCGAGGCGCTGTTCGATCTCGCGTCGCTGACCAAGCCGTTCTCGGCCACTCTCGCCCTCGCTCTCGACAGCTCGGGTGAGCTGCCGCTCACGACGCGGGTGGGGGAGGTGTGGCCGCGTGCGGGTCGTCTCGCGGAGATCACTCTCGACCGGCTGCTGCGACACGACTCGGGCCTGAAGCGCTGGATGCCGATCTACGAAGTCTGCGCCGACGCTTCGGAGCTTGCCGATCGCCTGCTCGACGACCAGTGGGTCGATCCCGAGCAGGAGCCGACCTACAGCGATCTCGACTACATGCTCTGGTGCCTTTCGATCGAGCGCGCCCTGGGACGGTGCTGGGCGGAGTTGTTGGAGGTGTCGGTGCTCCGCCCGCTGGGTATCGATGCCTTCGCCTTCACTCCGGAGGCTGGACCGGCGGCGCTGCCCTGTGAGCTGCCGACCGGAGTGGAGGTCGATCTCGCGCGTGCCGAGGGTCTCGAGATCGACGAGCTCCCGGCGCCCGAGCGTGGGATCGCCCAGGACGGCAACTGCCGCTTCCTCGCGCGCCCGATGGGGCACGCGGGGTTGTTCGCGACCGCCGACGCCGTGCTGCGTCTCGGGCGGGAATGGCGCAGCCCCGGCCGGGTGTTGTCTCCGGTGGGGGTCGAGCGAGCTCTCGCCGGCGACGGGCGCTACGCGCTCGGCTGGTATCGATCGAACGAGCGGGCCCTCGGGCGTGTGCTGGGTCCGAACGCCTTCGGCCACGACGGATTCACCGGCGGCACGCTGTGGGTGGACCCCTCACGGGATCTGGTCCTCGTAGCGCTCTGTCACCGCACGAGCCTCGAGGTGGATCTCTCCAAGGAACGGGCCGATCTGGCCAGACGCGTTACCGGTACGCGGGAGCGCTAGGAGGTAGGGATGGAGATCAGGGATCTTGTATTGCTCGGCGGCGCGCGGACGCCGATGGCGGAGTACAACGGCATGCTGGCCTCGATGTCGGCGTTGGAGCTGGGCGCGGCGGCGGCGCGGGCGGCGCTCGAGCGCACCGGGACGGGCCCGGAGGAGATCGGGCACAGCGTGGTGGGCAACGCGCTGCAGACCTCCCCGGATGCGATCTACGGGGCACGTCACGTCGCTCTCGGCGCCGGCGTGCCGGAGAGCGTTCCGGCGCTGACGGTCAACCGGCTGTGCGGCTCCGGTATCCAGTCGATCGTCTCGGGAGCGCAGCTGCTGCTGGGGCGCGAGGCCGAGACCTGCCTGGTCGGAGGGATCGAGAGCATGTCGCAGGCGCCTCACTGCATCTGGGGCGCGCGCAAGGGGCTCCGCCTCGGTCAGGGGACGCTGCAGGATCTGCTCTACGTGGCTCTCTACGATCCCTACTGTGGTTGCTACATGGCCCAGACCAGCAACAACCTGGCGCGCGACTTCGGCATCACCCGGGAGGATCAGGACGCCTACGCCGTGCGTAGCCAACAACTGGCGGGCGCCGCCTGGGAAGCCGGCCGGCTGGCCGAAGAGGTGGTCCCGGTCGAGGTCGGACGGGGCCGCAGGGCGAAGACGGTGGAGCGGGACGACCATCTGCGTCCCGAGACCACGGCCGAGGTGCTTGCGACGCTGCCGACGGCCTTCGACGACGATGGTTTCGTGACCGGTGGCAACGCCTCGGGAATCGTCGACGGAGCGGCGATGATGGTGCTCTCGACCAGTGAGCGGGCCGCCGGCCGGCCGGTACTCGGGCGGCTGCTCGGTTGGAGCACCGTCGGCGTCGATCCGTCACGCATGGGGATCGGCCCGTCGCCGGCGATCCGGGCCCTGCTCGACAAGCTCGGCATGGAGCTCTCCGACATCGACCTGTTCGAGATCAACGAGGCGTTCGCGGGCCAGATCCTCGCCGTGGTCCGTGATCTCGATCTGGACGTGGAGAAGCTCAACGTCAACGGAGGTGCCATCGCCCTCGGCCACCCTCTCGGAGCCACCGGAACGCGGCTGACGTTGACGCTGCTGATGGAGCTGGCGCGTCGCGGCGGCGGCGTCGGCATCGCTTCGGCCTGTATCGGCGGTGGCCAGGGGATCGCGCTGGCCGTGGAGACGGTCGGATGATCGGTGTGGCCGGGAAGCGTGTCCTGGTGACCGGGGGAAGCCGCGGCATCGGCGCCGCGTGTTGCCGCCGGTTCGCCGAGGCCGGAGCCCACGTGGCGGTGCACTACCGGGACAATCGATGGGCCGCCGAGGCGGTGCTCGCGGCACTCCCCGAGGGCGATCACCTGGCCTTGGCGGCGGACCTCGGAACGGCCTCGGGTGCCGGGAAGCTGTTCTCGTCCCTGGCGGCAGCCTGGGACGGGCTCGACGTCCTGGTCAACAACGCGGGCATATGGGAGCACAATCCGATCGACGCGCTCGACGAGGCCTCCCTCGCCGCGACCTGGGCCCTCAACGTGGAGGCGGTCTTCCGCTGCACCTCGCTGGCGGCTCCGCTGTTGCGCTGTGCGGACGACGGCAATGTGGTGATCATCAGCTCCACGGCGGCTCAGCGGGGCGAGGCCTCCTACAGCCCCTACGCCGCCAGCAAGGGAGCGATGATCGCGGCGACGAAGTCCTGGTCGACCGAGCTGGCGCCCGAAGTACGCGTCAACTCGGTGGCGCCGGGATGGGTCGATACCGAGATGTGCGTCGAGCCCTTCGCCGATGGTGGCCGCGAGCGGATCGAGGCGACCATCCCGCTGGGTCGTGTCGCCAGTCCGGACGCCATCGCCGGTCCGGTGCTCTTTCTCGCATCCCCCCTGGCCCGGCACATCACCGGCGAGGTCCTGAACGTCAACGGCGGCAGCGTTCTGGCTGGCTGAGGGGAAGGCCGGCCGGATGGGGATATCGCCGCCGGATCACACGACCTTCGCCTTCCAGGTGCCGCGACGGAACAGGGCGATACCGAGGAGAGCGGAGAAGGAGTAGGCGATCGAGATCGCCCAGAAGACGCCGTTCGGTCCCAGGTCGAGTGTCCGGGCCAGGATCCACGCTAGCGGGATCTGGAAGAGCCAGAAGCTCACCAGGTAGATCAGGGTCGGCGTCCGGGTGTCACCGGCGCCGTTGAACGACTGCGCCGTCACCATTCCCCAGGCGTAGAAGGGGTAGCCGTAGGCGACGATCTCGAGGCAGCGAACGGCGGTGTCGCGGACCGCGCCCGCGGGGGTGAAGATGCCGACGATCGGAGCGGCGCCGAGGAGGAACACGACTCCGAGAGAGCCGAGAAACACCATGTTGTAGAGCCCGGTCACCCACACCGAGCGCTCGGCCCGGTCGGGCTGCTGGGCGCCCAGGTTCTGTCCCACCAGCGTGGCCGCGGCGTTACTGACTCCCCAGGCGGGCAGGATCGCGAAGACCACGATCCTGATGGCGATGACGTAGCCGGCCAGCACCGAAGCACCGTAGAGCGCCAAGATCCGCACCAGCCCGATCCAGCTCGCCGTGGCGATGAGGTTCTGTCCGATGCCGCCCCAGGCGATGTCGAGAAGCCGTCGGACGAGCGGCAGGTCGGGTCGCAGATCGGCGACGTCGGGGGAGAGGCGCCCACGGCGGCCGAACAGGCACCGAAGCTGGTAGGCGACGCCGACTCCACGACCGATGTTGGTCGCCACCGCCGCGCCGGTCAGGCCGAGCTCGGGGAAGGGTCCGAGTCCGAGGATGAGGCAGGGGTCGAGAACGATGTTGATCGCGTTGGCGATCCAGAGCGAGCGCATCGCGATCGAGGCGTCGCCGGCACCGCGGAACACCGCGTTGATGACGAACAGCAGCATGATGGTGATCATGCCGCCCAGCATCGTCCTCGCGTAGGTGCTGCCGATAGCGATGACCGAGGCTTCGGCGCCCATGAGCTCGAGGAGCTTCGGAGCCGAGAAGGCGCCGACGATCCCGAGGACCACGGCGAGGCCCGCACCGAGAGCGACCGCCTGGGCGGCGACATGACTCGCCTCGCGTGGCTGACGGGCGCCGATGCGCCGCGCCACCATCGCGGTGGCGGCCATGCTGATGCCGACAGCCAGGGAGTAGACGATCGCCAGCATCGACTCGGTCAGGCCGACGGTGGCCAGCGCGTCGGCGCCGACGCGGGCGACGAAGAAGGCGTCGGTGATGGCGAAGAGCGACTCGCCGGCCATCTCGATGACCATCGGCACGGCGAGCAGCACCACGGCGTGCGGGATGCTGCCGGTGGTGTAGTCCTGGGTCTCGCCCCGCAGGGCGGCCCGCAGAGCCGTGAACAGCGAGCGCCCGCTCGCTTCGTTGTCGCTCATGGGGAGCGATACCCTACTCGATTTCCGTCTCTAGGGTCGATGGAGCGATTCGGTGAGAGGCCGCGCGAGCGCCTCCTGCGCGGCGGCCCGGCTTCGCTGACCGACGCCGAGCTGGTGGCGGTGATCCTGCGCACCGGCGTGCGGGGCCGCCCGGTCCTGACTCTGGCGAGCGACGTTCTCGAAGGCCTCGGCGGGCTCGACGGGCTGGCGCTCGCCGAGGCCGGGGCACTGGGGCGCTGGCGCCTGGGACCGGTTCGCATCGCCACGCTGCTCGCCGCCGTCGAGATCGGTCGACGACTGGCCAGAGCCCGGGTGCCGCGTCGCGACCCGATGCGCAGTCCGGCGGCGGTGGCGAGCTACCTGCGGCTGCGCTACTGCCGGGGCGGGCAGGAGGTCATGGGGGCTCTCTTCCTCGATTCGCGCAACCGGCTGGTGTCGGAGGCCGGTCTTTATAGCGGCACTCTGAGCCGGGCCGCGGTGGAGCCCCGGGCGATCCTGAAGCAGGCGCTGCTGCAGGACGCCGCGGGGATCGTCCTGTTCCACACCCACCCGAGCGGCGATCCGACGCCCAGCGCCGAGGACATCGCCTTCACCCGACGGATGCTCGAGGCGGCCGACGTCGTCGGAGTGCGTCTGGTCGATCACCTCATCCTCGGCAACGGCGGTCACTGGACCTCGCTCGAGCGCCGGGGTGAGTGCTCCCGGCGTCCGGCGAGAGCCGCCGGCTGAGGCGCGCCGGAGGCCCTTCCGGGTGCTAGACTCCGGCACCTCCCCACGTGGGGCGATCGAGCCCCGTGTCCCGGTCCAGTCTCCGATGAGCTTCTACGTCACCACGCCGATCTACTACGTCAACGATGTGCCCCACGTCGGGCACATCTACACGACCGTGGTGGCCGATACCCTGTCTCGCTACCGGCGCCTGGCGGGCGAGGAGGTCTTCTTCCTCACCGGAACCGACGAGCACGGTCAGAAGATCGAGCAGGCGGCCGCGGAGCAGCGGATCGCGCCGATCGAGCTCGCCGACCGCGTGGTCGCCGTCTACCACGAGCTGTGGAATCGGCTCGGCATGACCCACGACGACTTCATCCGCACCACCGACCCACGACATCTGGCCGGTGTCGAGGAGCTGGTGGGCCGGATCGCCGCCTCGGACGATCTCTATCTCGACCGTCACGAGGGTTGGTACTGCGCCTCGTGCGAGACCTACTACACGGAGAAGGAGCTCACCGGGGGCGAGACCTGTCCGATCCATGGCACCGAGCCCGACTGGAAGGCGGAGGAGAACGTCTTCTTCCGGCTGTCGCGCTACCAGCAGAAGCTGCTCGACTGGTACGACGGCGCCGACCCGCCGGTTCGTCCGGCGGCTCGACTCAACGAGGTTCGCTCGTTCGTCGACTCCGGGCTCAAGGACCTGTCGGTGAGCCGCGCCAACCTGACCTGGGGCATCCCGTTCCCGGGCTACCCGGGGCAGACCATCTACGTCTGGCTCGACGCGTTGACCAACTACATCAGCGCCCTCGGCTACGGCTCGAAGGACCGGCAGCGCTACGACCGTCTGTGGGCCGGACGCTCCGCCGAGCGGGTGCATCTGGTCGGCAAGGACATCCTGCGCTTCCACGCCGTCTACTGGCCCGCCTTCCTGATGTCGGCCGGGCTGCCCCTGCCGACCTCGGTCTGGGCCCATGGATGGTGGCTGCGAGACGACCGGAAGATGTCGAAGTCGATCGGCAACGTCGCCCGGCCGGACAATCTGATCGAGAGCTTCGGCGCCGACAGCCTGCGCTACTTCCTGCTGCGGGACATGGTCTTCGGCCAGGACGCGCAGTTCTCGGACGAGGCCTGCATCGAGCGCTTCAACAGTGATCTCGCCAACGATCTGGGCAACATGGTCAGCCGGCTGGTGACGCTGAGCCGGAAGGCCTTCGACGGCAGGACGCCACCCGAGCCCTGCGACGACAACGACGTCATGCGCCTCGCCGAGGAGGTCGTACCCGAGTACCGCCAGGCGATGGCCGATTTCGCCTTCCAGAAAGCCCTGCGGGCCCTCTGGCGCCTGCTCTCCGAGGCCAGTCAGTACATGGTCGCGCGCGAGCCCTGGAAGGTGATCAAACAGGAAGGGTCGGGCCCCGGACTGTCGCGCGTGCTCTGGAACAGCCTGGAGGCCGTTCGCATCGTCGCGGTGGGTCTGCTGCCGTTCATCCCCGAGACCGCGCCCAAGGTCCTGGCGGCGATCGGCGTCGACGAGCCCCCGAGCTCGCTCGACGCCCTCGCCTGGGGCGGCCTGCCGACCTCGAAAGAGCTCGGGCCGCCACCGGTGCTCTTCCCGAGGATCGAGAAGGAAGACTATTTCGAGGCGACGGCGTCGCCGGACGGCGACGGGGACGCGCCCTCCGGAGACGGCGAGACCTCCGCAGGTGGAGACGAGATGATCGATATCGAAGAGTTCTTCCGGGTGAAGCTCAAGGTGGCCACGGTCAAGGAGGCCGAGGCGATCCCGAAGTCCCACAAGCTGCTCAAGCTGACCGTCGACCTCGGAGGCGAGACGCGCACTCTCGTCGCCGGAATCGCCGAGGCCTACGAGCCGGAGAGGCTGGTCGGCAAGCAGGTGGTCATGGTGGCCAACCTGCAGCCGGCGAAGCTGATGGGCGTCGAGTCCCAGGGGATGGTGCTGGCCGCCTCGGTCGACGGCCGGCCCACGCTGTTGCACCCGGCCGAGGCCGTGCCCGATGGCTCTCCCGTGAGCTGACCGGCCGCGATCGCCATCGACTACACTCGGACGCTGTCCAATACTCGAGGAGGCCGACTCTGCTCAAGAAGATCCTGATCGGTGCCATCGTTCTGATCGCCATCGGCGCGGCGGGCGCCTGGGGCTACTACCGAGCCATGGTCGCCGGGCTCATTCGTTACAACGAGTACGACATCCGCACCGAAGGTCAGCTCCAGGTGGGCGATCTGGCGCCGGACCTCTCCCTGGCCCGCGTCGAGCCGGAGCCCCGGATCGACGGAGACGCCGGGATCGCGGAGGTCATGCTGTCGGATCTCTATCGGGAGAAGCCTGTCGTTCTCGCCTTCGGCAGCTACACGTGACCGCCCTTCCGGTCCCGTGTGGGCCGGCTCGAGGAGCTTCGCGAAGAGCTCGCCGACAAGATCGAGCTCGTCTACATCTACATCAAGGAGGCCCACCCCTCCGACGAATGGCAGATGGGAGCCAACGAGGAGGATGGCGTGGTGTTCCCGCAGCCGCGAAACGAGGCTGAGCGGATGGTCCGAGCCAAGGCCTTCATCAGCGAGATGGAGATCGAGGGTCTCACCCTGGTCGACGACATGCGCAACACCGCCAACGCCTGCTACGCGGCCTGGCCCGAGCGCCTGTACGTGATCGCTACCGACGGCACGATCGTCTACAAGGGCGGCATGGGGCCCTTCGACTTCGATACCGACGAGCTCGAGGAGTTCCTGGCGACGCTCTGACCCCGCGTCCCTGTCCCGGACCCTGAAGCCGCCGGCCGTTGCTCCCGGTAGCGATCAGATCGGGTTGGGGACGTCGAAGAACTCCACCTCGACGCCGAAGCGATCCGCCACGTGCTCGCCGAGAGCGCGAATGCCGAGGTGCTCGGTCGCGTAGTGGCCGGCGGCCAGGTAGAGCGTCGCCGTCTCCCGGGCGACGTTCATGACCCACTCGCTCACCTCGCCGGTGACATAGGCGTCGAGTCCGGCGTCGATGGCGTCGTAGAACATCTTCTGGGCGCCACCGCTGACGATGCCCAAGGAGCCGATCGGGCGATCGGTGGGGCCGAACAGTTGCGGCGACCGACCGAAGACGGCTCGGCAGCGTCGGGCCAGGTCGTCGGCGCTGATCGGCGCGGCGAGCTCTCCGGCGAAGCCGATCGGAGCGCCCTCGTACTCTCCGAACTCCCGTGGCGCCTCGATCCCGAGAGCCCGAGCCGCGAGGACGTTGTTGCCCAGCTCGGCGTGCCGGTCGAGCGGCAGGTGGTAGGCGATCAGGTTGATGTCGGCGCGGATCAGCTCGGCGACGCGCCGCCGGCGGAAGCCGACGAGCTCGGGAGGATCGCCGCGCCAGAAGATGCCGTGATGAACGAGCACCGCCTCGGCTTCGACCGAGGCGGCATGCTCGAAGAGCTCACCGCACGCGGAGACGCCGGTGACGATCCGGTGGATCGTCCCGGCGCCCTCGACCTGCAGCCCGTTCGGGCACAGGTCGCCGGTACGGTGAGCCTCGAGCAGGTCGTCGAGATAGGCGACCAGCTCGTGGCGCGCAACAGCGGGATCCGCGGTCACGAGCTCGAAGAGGCCTACGACCGACCCGAGCGCGGCGGGCGTCCGCCGCGACCCCGGCCGCCGCGTCC
Source organism: Candidatus Multivoradales bacterium (assembly GCA_965223875.1). GTDB lineage: Bacteria > Acidobacteriota > Thermoanaerobaculia > Multivoradales > JAHEKO01 > CBDCXS01. The sequence goes on from OZ245024.1 coordinate 4,955,380, forward strand.
ACCCCGGCCGCCACGACCACCACGACGGTCACCGTCGTTGCGTCTGCCGGTGTCGGCAGGGGCACCCATGCCCTCGTAGTCGGCCGGATCGTAGTCGGGCGACTCCATGATGATGGCCTTGCGCGACAGGCGCACGCGACCGTCCTCGATGCTGATGACCTTGACCTCGACGGTGTCGCCCTCCTTGACGATGTCGCTGACCTCCGCGACCCGGTAGGGCGCCATCTCGCTGATGTGGAGCAGGCCGTCGGTTCCCGGCATTATCTCGACGAAGGCGCCGTAGTTCTCGACCCTGCGGACCTGGCCCGAGTAGGTCTTGCCGACCTCCGGGACCGCCGTCAGCGAGTCGATGATCTCGCGGGCGCGAGAGGCAGACTGCTCGTCCGGCGCACCGATGACCACCTTGCCGTCGTCCTCGATGTCGAGACTGCAGCCGGTCTCCTCGGTGATCGCCCGGATGGTCTTGCCACCGGGGCCGATGACGTCACGGATCTTCTCCTTCGGGATGTAGATCGTGTAGAGCCGCGGAGCGAGCGCCGAGATGTCCTCACGGGGCGCCTCGAGGATGCTGTCCATCTCGCCGAGGATATGGAGTCGGCCGGCGCGCGCCTGGGTCAGCGCCTGCTGCATGATCTCGCGGCTGATGCCGGCGATCTTGATGTCCATCTGCAGCGCCGTGATGCCGTCGTTGGTCCCGGCGACCTTGAAGTCCATGTCACCGTGATGATCCTCTAGACCCTGGATGTCGGAGAGGACCGCGAAGCGGTCGCCGTCCTTGACCAGGCCCATGGCCACGCCGGCCACCGGAGCGAGCATCGGAACACCCGCGTCGAAAAGCGCCAGCGAGCTGCCGCAGACCGTCGCCATCGACGACGAGCCGTTCGACTCCATGATGTCCGAGACCACGCGCACGGTGTAGGCGAAGTCCTCTTCGTGGGGCAGCAGCGGCATGAGCGCCCTGCGGGCCAGGACGCCGTGCCCGATCTCACGCCGGCTGGGGCCACGCAGGAAGCGGACCTCGCCGACCGAGAAGGGCGGGAAGTTGTAGTGGAGGAGGAATTTCTGCAGGCTCTCGCCCTCGTACTCCTCGATGATCTGCGCGTCCCGCCGTGTACCGAGAGTGGCGGTCACCAGCGCCTGGGTCTCGCCGCGGGTGAAGAGCGCCGAGCCGTGGGTGCGGGGCAGCAGTCCCGCCTCGATGGTGATGGGGCGGATCTGGTCCTGACTGCGACCGTCGAACCGCACGCCGTCGTTGAGGATCACCTCACGCAGAAGCTTGTTCTCGAGGCCCTTGAGGACGGTCTTCGCCTGGCGGCGCAGATCCTCGTCGTCCTCGCACAGCTCCTCGAGGTAGGGATCGACGATCGCCTCGACGGCGTCCTTCTGGGCGAACTTGCCGCGGGTCAGGAAGGCTTCCTTGAGCGGCGCCTCCAGGTCGGAGACGATCTTCTGCTCGAGCTCCGCCGGAATCACCGGGGCCTCCCAGGTCGGCTTCTCGAGACCGGCTTCGCGGAACATCTCGTGCTGGGCGCGGATGATCGGCTGCAGCGCTTCGTGCGCCTTGAAGATGCAGTCGAGGATGATCTCTTCCGAGACCTGGTTGGCGCCCGCCTCGACCATGACGATCGCCTCTTCGGTTCCGACGACGATGAGGTCGAGGTCGGAGACGTCGCGCAGGTTGTTGTCCGGGTTGAAGACGATCTCACCGTCGACGAGACCGACGCGGACCGCCGCGATCGGGTCGTAGAAGGGAATCCCGGAGAGGGTCAGGGCCGCGGAGGCTCCGTTGATGGCGAGGATGTCGGGATCGTTCTCTCCGTCGGCCGACAGCACCATCGAGACGATCTGGGTCTCGTTGAAGTAGCCGTCCGGAAACAGCGGCCGCACCGGCCGGTCGATCATGCGGCAGGTGATGATCTCCTTCTCGGAGGGGCGGCCTTCGCGCTTGAAGAAGCCGCCCGGAATTCGGCCGCCGGCCCAGGTGTTCTCCCGGTAGTCGACCGTCAAGGGCAGGAACGGTCGGGGAGCGCCGCCCTTGTTCATGCAGGCGGTCGTCAGGACGACCGTTTCGCCGAGCCGCGTGATGCACGATCCATCCGCCTGCTTGGCGATCTTGCCGGTCTCCAGCGTCAGCGTGTCCTGACCGATCTGGATTTCCCTTTGTAGTGTCATTGCTTCGAACCTTGTCTTTCTCTCTCTTCTCTACGATTTGACGGGCAGCAGCGGAGATGAAAAGAGTTTGCTCCGCGCGCCTATTGAAACGACTCGAGTGGGGAGTCCTGCTACCGGACAGACCGGCAAGAGGCCGTAACGCGTCGGGGACGACGCGCCTCTTCCGTGCGGCACGTCCGTGACCGGACGCGCCGAGCGACCTGCGAGCGACAGCAGGAGCGGCGACTCGAGAGAATGCCTATTTGCGAATCCCCAGGCGCTCGATCGTCGAGCGGTACCGCGCGACGCTCTTGCCCTTGAGGTAATCGAGGAGCCGTCGGCGCCTGCCGACGAGGATCAACAGGCCGCGACGACCATGGTGATCCTTCTTGTGCTCCTTGAAGTGCTCGGTGAGGTGATTGATGCGATGCGTCAGCAGGGCCACCTGGACTTCAGGGGACCCCGTATCGTCTGCGTGCAGCTTGTAATCCGCGATGATTTCCGACTTGGCTTGTGCTGAGAGAACCACGTAACTTCCTCCTTCAAAACGGCTTGGATGGTACCACATGGCGCCAGTTCCAGGCACTCCTGGGAGCGTCCCGGACGGCCCGACTATCTGAATACGATGCGGGGCTGCAGTACGCCGACCCCGGCTCCTATCTGTTCCACGACACTGGCGACGGCGAGGAACTCGCCGCGCCCCGTGCTGACTTTGATCCAGTCGCCCTCGCCCGACTCGAGACCGCGCACCAGTGCGGTCTGTCCATGGGTGATGCGCTGCTGCTGTTTGACGTCGACCTCGACCTCCTCGAAGGGGAGGGAGATCTCATCGAAGGGGATCCAGGCGGAGAGCTCCTCGAGCGGCGTCTCCTCGAGCCGCTCGAGACCGACGGCGCTCGACAGCTCGAAGGCGCCGACGCTCTGGCGTCGCAGGGACGCCAGGTGCGCTCCACAGCCCAGAATCGTGCCGATCTCGTGGGCCAGCCCCCTCGCGTAGGTCCCCGACGAACAGGCGAGCCGGAACGGGAATCGGCCCGATTCGCAGAGCTCGCCGGTCATCTCGTAGTCGAAGATCGTGACCTCCTTGCGGATCTCCGGAACCTCCTCGCCCCGCCGAGCCAGCTCATAGCTCTTGACGCCCTTGAGCTTCTTGGCGCTGTAGGGAGGCGTCAGATGCTCGTACGTCCCGAGGAAGCCGGCCATGACTTCGGCGACACGCTCGGAGTCGCAGCCCTCGATCGGCCGCTCCGCCACGATCGCGCCGGCGGCATCGTAGGTGTCGGTCTCGATGCCGAGCTGGATCTCGCCCAGGTAGACCTTCGGGGCGCGGATCAGGAATCGGGTCAGACGCGTCGCCTTGCCGACGGTGAGCACCAGAAGGCCGGTGGCGGAAGGATCGAGTGTGCCGCAGTGGCCGATCTTCTTCTGTCCCAGCGCATGCCGCGAGCGCTGCACGACGTCGTGCGAGGTGCACCCGCCGGGTTTGTCGATGAGCAACAGACCGTGATGCATGAATCAACTCCCGAAGAGCGCGCCGAGCTCGCTCGTCACCAGGGCTCGAACCGCGCCCAGATCGCTCTCCTCGAGCAGGAACCCGGCCGCGTTCCTGTGTCCTCCGCCTCCGTGCCGGCGAGCCACCGACTCGACGTTGACGTCGCCACGGCTGCGGACCGAGACCTTGTGGTTGCCATCGGCCAGCTCGCGGATGAGCGCCACCGCCTCGACGCCCTCGATCGAGCGCGGAAAGTCGATCAGGCCCTCGGTGTCGCTGTGGTCGGCCGAGCAGTGGTCGAACATCTCGCCGGTGACGACGATCGTCGCGACCCGGCCGTCGTGCGCCAGCTCGAGGGTACGCAGCGCTTCGCCGATCATGCAGACCGACGCTCGACTGCGGCTCTCGTGGAGCCAGCGCGAGACCAGCTCCGGGCGGGCTCCCTCGCGCACCAGGTCGGCGCCGGCGGTGAACGCCCGCTCGGTCGCGTTGGCGAAGCGGAAACCGCCGGTGTCGGTCGAGACGGCCATGAACAGGGCAGTGGCCGTCGAGCTGTCGAGCTCGAGCTTCATGGCCTGCGCCACGCGCAGAACCATCTCACCGACCGCCGGAGAGGCGCTGTCGACCCAGTTGACGGCGCCGTAGAGCTCGTTTCCGAGGTGGTGGTCGATGTTGATCATCGGCAGAACCGAGATCTGCTCCTCGAGGCCGCAGCGGTCGAGCCCCGGGCACTCGAGGACGATAGCCGCGTCGAAGTCGTCCGGATGGCCGGTCGGCGGCTCGATACCGAAGTGGATACGCTCGCCCTCCGCGGCGGGCGCGTAGATTGCCGGCAGCGGATCGCGCAACCAGATCCGCGTTGCCTTGCCCAGTCGGCGGAGCATCCTGGCGATCCCCAGAGAGGTGCCGATCGCGTCGCCGTCCGGGTTCAGGTGGCTGGTGATCAGGAACCGGTGATCGGACCGGAGCCGCTCGAGTACGGCCTCAGGCACCTGCATCGGGATCCCCCAACTCTTCCGACTCGTCCAGCTCCTCGAGCAGGTCGGAGATTCTCTGGCTGTGCTCGGCGCCCCGATCGAGCTCGAAGGAGAGCTCGGGGATGGCTCGCAGGGTGCGCAGCTCGGAAGCGAGTCGCCGGCGCAGGTAGCCACGCGCCCGGCGCAGGGCCTTGATGCTCTCCTCCCGGTCGCTCTCGTCCCCCAACACCGACACGCCGACGCGCGCGTAGCGCAGGTCCGGAGACATGTCGACCGTGGTGACGGTGGCCATGCCGACCCGGGGGTCCTCCAGATCGCGCAGGATGATCCCCGACAGCTGGCCGCGGATGAGGTCCGCGACCCGATCCTGACGGCGGCTCAAAGCTCCATCTCCAGCAGCTCGAGGTCCCAACGCACCACGGTGGCGTCCATGTAGCTGTCGGCGAGATCGCGAATGGAGTCGACCAGGCGCTCGAGGCGCGACGGCGATCGATCGACCAGAGCCATCGAGATCTGCGAGCGTTGGTGGAGGTCGTGGAAATCGGTCTCGGCGATCGAGACCCGGAAGCGCCGCTCGATGCGCTCGACCAGGCTCTTGACCACCCGTCGCTTCTCCTTCAACGAGCGAGCGGAGGGCAGGTGGAGCTCACAGATCAGCATGGCGAACGCAGCTTGGCCCGACATCGGCGGTTACTTCGAGGGCGGGACGACAGGGCGTGCCCGCCACGGCAGACGACTAGAGAGTGGGCGCGACCTCTTGCTCGACGTAGGTCTGGATGTAGTCGCCAGGCTTCAGGTCCTGGAAGTTCTCCAGGCGGATGCCGCAGTCGAAGCCCGTACGGACCTCGGCGACGTCGTCCTTGAAGCGGCGCAGGGTGCCGATACGACCCTCGTAGACGACTCGGTTGTCGCGCACCAGGCGAGCCATCGCGCTGCGGCTCACCAGGCCCTCGACGACGTGGCAGCCGGCCACCATGCCGATCTTCGGAACCTTGAAGATCTCGCGCACCTCGGCCTGCCCCTGGTTGACCTCCTTGTAGGTGGGCTCGAGCAGCCCGACCATCGCCTTGCGCAGCTCGTCGCTGAGCTCGTAGATGACCGTGTGGAGGCGGATCTCGACCTCCTCCTTGTCGGCCAGCTCGGCGGCCTTGCGCTCCGGACGGACGTTGAAGCCGATGATGATGGCCTCGGAGGCCGACGCCAGCAGCACGTCGTGCGTGGTGACGGCACCGACACCGGCACGGATCACGTTGACCTTGACCTGGTCGGTGGAGAGCTTCTCCAGAGTGTCGGTGAGAACCTCCACGGAGCCCTGGACGTCGGCTTTGAGCACGATCGACAGCTCCTTGACGTCGCCGCTCTGGATGCGGGCGAAGAGCTGCTCGAGGGAGGTCGGAGAGCCCTTCTGGCTGAGCTCTCGTTTGCGCAGCTCGGCCTGCCGGAACTCGACGATGCCGCGCGCCAGGGACTCCTCTTCGACCACCTGGAAGGTGTCGCCGGCCTCGGGAAGGCCGTTGAAGCCCGCCACCTCGACGGGGGTGGCCGGCGGTGCCTCTTTGATGCGCTCACCCCGATCGTCGGACATGACGCGCACCCGGCCCCAGACGGCGCCGGAGACGAAGACGTCGGACGTGTGGAGCGTTCCGTCCTGGACCAGGACGGTCGCGACGTTGCCCTTTCCGGCCTCCTTGCGAGCCTCGAGCACGACACCCTGGGCGGGCTTCGCCGGGCTGGCCTTGAGCTCGAGCAGGTCGGCGGTGATCAGGATCATCTCGAGCAGGCTGTCGATACCGTCGCCGTTGAGCGCCGAGATCGGCACGCTGACGATGTCGCCGCCCCAGTCCTCGACGTTGATGTCGTGGTTCGCGAGGTCGGCCTTGACCCGGTCGGCGTTGGCGCCCGCCTTGTCGATCTTGTTGATGGCGACGATGATCGGCACCTCGGCAGCGCGGGCATGGTCGATCGCCTCGATGGTCTGAGGCATGACGCTGTCGTCGGCCGCCACCACCAGGATCACGATGTCGGTCACCCGGGCACCGCGCGCGCGCATGAGGGTGAAGGCCTCGTGGCCCGGCGTGTCGAGAAAGACGATCTGCCGCGAGTCGACGTCGACGTGGTAGGCACCGATGTGCTGGGTGATGCCGCCGGCCTCTCCAGCGGTGATCTTCGAAGAGCGGATCGAGTCGAGCAGGGTCGTCTTGCCGTGGTCGACATGACCCATGATGGTCACGACCGGCGCGCGCCCGTCGGTTCCCTCGCTGGACTCCTCACCCTCGCTGTCCTGCTGCAGCTGGACCTCTTCCTCGAAGGTGACCTGCATGGTCTCGGCGCCGAGGGAGCTGGCGAGCTTCTCGGCCAGCTCGGGCTCGAGAACGTGGTTGATCGTCGCCATGACGCCACGGTCGAAAAGGAGCTGGAGGAGATCCTTGGTCTTGATGTCGAGCTTGTCGGCGAACTGGCGGACCGTCATGCCCTCCGAGAGGGTGACCGGCTCCTCTGGCGGCGTGTAGGCGAACGGGAGATCGGTCGCCTCGGACGTCGCCTGCTTGCGCTCGGCGCGTCTCTGCCTGCGCCCGGACACCGCCGGGGTCGGCGGCGCGGCGGTCCCTTCGGGAGCCGCGTCCGGGGTGACGATGGGATCGGTCGGTGCAGTCCCCGGCGGCGGCGTCTCGACCGGCGGCGCATCCGGCGTACCGGTGGCCGGCGGCGCGGCGGCAGCGGGCGCCGGTGCCGGCTTGGGGCGCTCGCTCACCGGAATCGTCCGGATGCGCGGCTCGACCTTCTGAATCATCGTCCGCCGGCGGGGCGGCCGCAGCGAGCCCGTGGGGCGGCGCGCCGGCGGACGGCGCGGCGGCGGTGGGGCGCTCTTGTCCTCCTTGTCGCGGAGGATGACCTCTCGCGGTTGGGTGAGACGCTTTCCCTGAATCAGGGCCTGCATCACCTCCGTGTCGATGTGCGGCTCCTTGTCGTCGACGCGGACTCCGATGGACTTGAGCTTGAAGACCAAGTCCTGTTCGGAGATGCCCATCATCTTGGCGAGCTGTTGGACCGGAATCTTTCCCATCTATCTCTCGGCTCCCGTTGACATTCGATCGCGACGCCGCGTCATCAGCCTTCGGCGTTCTCCGGATCGGACCGATGCGGCAGCATCGGCACTGTCGGGTCGTCGTCGCCCGTGGCGGTCTCGGCCTCGACCGGTGCGGCTTCGCCCTCGGCGGCGTCAGCAGGGGCGGCCTCGGCGGGCGCCGGCTCTTCGCCGTCACCGCCCTCGGCCTCCGCGGAGCCCAGCTCGCCCTCGGACTCCTGGAAGGCGCGACTCAGCGCCGCCATGAAGTCCTGATCGTCCATCGTCGCGCCACCCTCGTCGGCCGGCTCGGACTCGCCGCTCTCGGCGCCCTGCTCGCCGGCCCAGGCGATCAGCCCGGCGGCACCGTCGGCGTCGAGGCCTTCGATGCCGTCGAGGTCTTCGGCCGAGGCCCCGGCGAGAGCCGACAGCTCTCCGAATCCGGCCGCCTCGAGCGCCTCGGCGATCTCCGGGGTGACGCCCGGTCCGTCGGCGAGCGAGGCGGCGGCGGAATCGCCGACGCTCGACTGCAGCATGCGGGCCAGCGCGTCGGTCACCTCGTCCTTGACGTCGCTCTCGCTCTTGATGTCGATCCGCGCGCCGAGAAGCTCCGACGCCAGGCGCACGTTCTGCCCGCGCTTGCCGATCGCCAGCGAGAGCTGCTCGTCCTCGACGATCACGTCGAGATGGGGCTGCTCGCCGTGGTGGGTGACCGAGACCCTGGTGATGCGGGCCGGCGCCAGCGCGCTCTGCGCCAGAGTGACGAGGTCGTCGCTGTGCTCGATGATGTCGATCTTCTCACCGCGCAGCTCACGGATGATCGACTGCACGCGCGAGCCCTTCATGCCGACGCAGGCGCCGACCGGGTCGACGTCACGCTCGCGGCTGAACACGGCCACCTTGGCTCGCTCTCCGGGCGCCCGAACCGCGGACTTGATCTGAACGGTGCCGTCGTAGATCTCCGGCACCTCCATCTCGAACAGCTTGACCAGCAGCCGCGGGTCGGTCCGCGAGAGGATGATCTGCGGCCCCTTGGGCTGGGTGTGGACGTCGACGATGACGGCGCGGATCCTCTCGCCCTGGCTGTAGCGCTCGTGGCGCGCCTGCTCCGAGCGTGGAACCGCCGCCTCGGTGCGCCCGAGGTCGACCACGATGTCGCCGCGCTCGAAGCGCTTGACGGTTCCGTTGACGACCTCGCCGACCCTGTCGATGAACTCGTTGTAGACCTTCTCGCGCTCGGCCTCGCGAATGCGTTGGTAGAGCACCTGCTTGGCCGACTGCGCGGCGATGCGGCCGAGTCCCTCGGTCGAGATGGGAATGTGGATCTCGGTGCCGATCTCGGCCTCGGGATCGTGATCGCGTGCCTCTTCGAGATTCCACTCGGCGAGCGGGTCCTCGACCTCCTCGACCACCTGCTTGACGATGAAGGCGTCGAAGCTGTTGGTCTCCGGGTCGTAGACCGAGCGCACCGGCTCCTTGATGCGGTGCTGCTTCTTGGCCGCGGAGGCCATCGCGTCCTCGAGGGCGGAGATCCAGCGAGCGATATCGATCTCCTTCTCATAGGCGACCTGCTGCAGGACGTCCTTCAGTTCCGCCATCGGAGCTTGTGATTGAGCCATAACGTGTCTTCCTTCGTTTGGATGAGGGCTGATCTGCTTCTAGATCTCGATCTCCAGGCGAGCCTCGACGATGGCGGCGACCGGTACCTCGAGGATACGGTCGCCGTCGATCTCGAGTCGCAGGCTCTCGTCGCCCGGGGTGTCGGCCTCGCAGAGCCGACCGATGTCGGTCCGTTTGCCGGTTTCGGCATCGACCCAGGTGACGCGCGCCAGCCGTCCGGCGAAGCGTTCGTAGTCGCGTCGGCCGTAGAGCTTGCGGTCGAGTCCCGGTGAGCTGACCTCGAGGACGTACTTCGAGTCACCGAAGTCGCTGACGTCGAGCAGGTCCGAGACCCGTCTCGAGACCTCTTCGCAGTGGGAGATGGTCGTCCCTTCGGGATGATCGAGAACGATCTGCAGTCTACCGCCCTGGAAGGCCGCCTCCAGGATCTCGCAGCCGACGCTCTCGGCGACCAGGCGCAGGTCGTCCTCGAGCTCGGCGCCGAACTGGCGCTGTGTCGTGCCGTGTGTCATGGATCGTTCCCGTATCTCTGTCGCGGCGGTGTGAACGCGGCCAAAAAAAAGAGTGGGCTGCGCCCACTCCCACAGAACACACCACCGACGTACCGTCAGGATTATAGGGCAGTGTCGGCGGCTCAGCAAGACCCTCGCCATGGACCGCCGGGGCGTCCGACAGGGTGCCGCGGCGCCTGGCAAGCGGATTGCTTATCGGCAGGGTGAGGTACAGTTACCCGGAGGGGACAACCAGTGACGGGAGAGTGGCTTCGATCATGAAAACCGAACACATCCGACCTATCATCACCTTTTCGCTCGTCGTCGCCGCAGTGGCGTTCGGCATGGTTCTCGCGGGATCGCTCGGCGTGACCAGCCCCGGCGTGACCGAGACCCAGGAGCGCCCGGTGCAGGTCCCCCAACGGGTCGAGGCTCCGGCGGTCGCGGGCGTGCCCAGCTTCGCCGATCTGGCCGAGGCGGTGTCGCCGGCAGTGGTCTCGATCGCCTCGACGACCATCGAGGAGGCGTCGCAGGAGGGCGGCAACGATCCCTTCGAACGCTTCTTCGGTCCGCGGGGCCGTCGCGATGACGGGCCGCGGCGCTCCGACTCGGGCGGCAGTGGGTTCGTCATCAGCTCGGACGGGCTGGTGGTGACCAACAACCACGTGATCGAGGGCGCGACCTCGGTTCGCGTGGTGCTCGACGGCCGCGAGTTCGAAGCCGAGATCAAGGGCGTCGACGAGGCGACCGATCTGGCGCTGCTCAAGATCGAGGTCGACGATCCGCTGCCGCATCTGGCGCTCGGCGACAGCGAGGGTGTCCGTGTCGGCGAATGGGTGATGGCGATCGGCAGCCCCTTCCGGCTCGACAACACGGTCACCGTCGGAGTGGTCAGCGCCAAGGGGCGCCAGATCTACATCTCCCGGGAGACCAGCTCGTTCGAGAACTTCATCCAGACCGACGCGGCGATCAATTTCGGCAACTCGGGCGGACCGCTGGTCAATCTCCACGGCGAGGTGATCGGGATCAATACGGCCATCAACTGGGGCTCGGAGAACATCGGCTTCGCGGTTCCGGTGAACGTCCTGCGTCAGATCCTGCCGCAGCTGCGCGACGAAGGACGCGTCCGCCGTGGCTACCTCGGCATCGGCATCGAAGACGTCGACTACGACTCGGCCGAGGCGTTCGGTCTCGACGATACCGACGGCGTGCTGGTGACCCGCGTGGAAGAGGACACTCCGGCTCAGGAGAGCGACCTGCAGGTCGGCGACATCATCCGTCGGGTCGACGGCCGCAAGGTGACCGACACGCGCAGCCTGATCGACTACGTGTCGGCCCAGGGGCCGGCCGCGACCATCTCGGTCGAGGTCCTGCGCCGCGGCAAGTCGCTCGACAAGGAGATCGAGCTGATGGAGCGTCCCGGCGCCGGCGGCCAGGCACAGCTGACGCCCGAGCCGGAGGAGTCCGGTATCGAGTGGCTGGGCCTGCGCTACCAGGACCTCACGCCGGGCGCCCGCGAGGAGCTGGGTCTCGACGATTCGGTCGAGGGTGTGTGGATCACCGCGGTTGATCCGACCAGCCCCTTCTACGACGAGGGCGTGCGCACCCAGGTCGGTGTCGCCCACGTCATCACCGAGGTGAACGGCGAGGTGGTGGACGGCGTCTCGAGCTTCGAGGAGGTCGTCAAGGGCGCCGACTCGAGCTCGCGGCTGAGGGTCTACATCCGCCGCTTCCAGCAGGGCACCGAGGGGCCGCCGCTCTTCGTCTTCCCGCGCGTTCCGTAGGATCGTCGCGGCTCCCGAGTGACTCCACGGGCCGGTCCCCTCGGGGATCGGCCCGTTCTGTCTCCCGGACTGAAGCGGCCGGCCTCCGTGCCGGCCGTTGCCCCAATGAGCTCCGACGATCGCCAGGGACGTCGGACACTTCAGCGCTTGCGCTAGACTCCCCGACCATGGCGAATCGCTCATACGTGGCGCGCGTCCTGATCGTCGACGACGAGGCGTCGATTCGCGACAGCCTGCGGATGATCCTCGAGCACGACGGCTACGAGGTCGACGAGGCCTCTGGGGGAGGGCAGGCGCTGGCGCGCATCGCCCAGCGCGTGCCGGACGCCGTGCTGCTCGACATCAAGATGCCGGACATGGACGGTCTCACCGTCCTGCAGTCGCTACGCGAGAAGGGCTACACCACGCCGGTCATCATGATCACCGGTCATGGCGACATCGAGACCGCCGTCGACGCCACCCAGCGTGGCGCCTTCGACTTCTTCGAGAAGCCCCTGCAGCGCGATCGCGTGCTGCTGTCGCTGCGCAACGCGGTGGAGACCAACCGCCTGGCCCGGGACAGCCGTGAAGGCCGTGACCAGCCCGACGAGATGGTCGGCTCGTCGCCGCGCATGCGCGAGCTCCGCGTCACCATGGAGGCGGCCGGCCCGACTCCGGCGACTGTGCTGATCGTCGGCGAGAGCGGTACCGGCAAGGAGCTCGTCGCCCACGGCATCCACCGTCTCAGCCCGCGTCGCGAGCGGGCTTTCATCCAGGTCAACTGCGCGGCGATCCCCGACGAGCTCATCGAATCGGAGCTGTTCGGTCACGAAAAGGGCAGCTTCACCGGGGCCGTGCGCAAGCAGATCGGTAAGTTCGTCGCCGCCGACGGCGGCACGATCTTCCTGGACGAGATCGGCGACATGTCGGCGCGCACCCAGGCCAAGGTGCTGCGCGTCCTGCAGAGCGGCGAGGTCGAGCGGGTCGGCTCGGAGAAGATGGTCCGCGTCGACGTCCGGGTGGTCGCCGCGACCCATCGCGACCTCGAGAAGGAGATCGCCGAGGGACGCTTCCGCGAGGATCTGTTCTACCGTCTCAACGTCGTGCCCATCCGCACGCCACCGCTGCGCGAGCGCACGGCGGACATACCGGAGCTGGCGGAGTACTTCATCCGCCGCTATGCCGCGGAACAGAACTACCCACCGCGGACGCTCAGCGACGACGCGATCGAACAGCTTCAGTCGATGCCCTGGCGAGGCAATGTCCGCGAGCTGAAGAACCTCATCGAGCGCCTGCTGATCCTGAGTCGCGGCGATACCGTCACGCGCGAGGACGTCCTCCAGGTGCAGGGACGCTCCGAGCAGCAGATGCCGCACGACCTGGCCTCGGCGACCACGCTCAAGGAGTTCCGCGACCGTGCCGAGCGCATGTTCCTGGTGCGCAAGCTCGAGGAGTTCGGCTGGAACGTGACCCGAACCGCCAAGGCGATCGCGACGCCCCGCAGCAACCTCTACAAGAAGCTCGAGCAGTACAAGATCGAGCGCGACGGCTCGGCCCAGGACTAGAGGCCGCCGCAGACCGCTTTCCGGAGGCCTGTTTCGGTTGACCGGCCCCGGGGCCGTTGCTACCCTGATTCGTCCCGACACAGAGCACGGAGAAACCAGGATGCATATCGAGTTGTCCGAAGAACATCGAATGCTGCGCGACGCCGTGCGGCGCTTCGCCGAAGAGGTGGTGAAGCCGCGGGCCGCCGAGATCGACGAGACCGGTCTGTTCCCGCGCGACATCTTCGACCAGGCGGCCGAGCTGGGCCTCGGCGGGGTCGCGGTCGACGAAGCCCACGGCGGTGCCGGGATGGACTCGATCGCCTACTGCGTCGCCATCGAGGAGATCGCTCGCGTCTGCGCGACGAGCGCCGTCATCCTGTCGGTGAACAATTCACTGGTCTGTGGCCCAATCGAGGGTTTCGGCAGCGAGGAGCAGAAGCAGGAGTTTCTCACCCCGCTGGCGAGCGGCGAGAAGCTGGGCTGCTTCGCGCTCACCGAGCCGGGTGCCGGCAGTGACGCGGCCGCGCTGCGAACCACGGCCCGTCGCGACGGCGACGACTACGTGCTCAACGGCAACAAGGTGTTCATCACCAACGGCACCGACGCGGACGTCGCGGTGATCTTCGCCACCATCGATCCCGACCTCGGTCACAAGGGCATCACGGCGTTCGTCATACCGACCGATCTCGACGGTCTCAGTCGCGGTTCGCACGAGTACAAGCTGGGCGTCAACGGCTCGGGAACGACCGAGTTCGCCTTCGACGACATGCGTGTGCCCGCGAGGATGCGGCTGGGCGAGGAGGGCGAGGGCTTCAAGATCGCCATGGCGACACTCGACGGGGGCCGCATCGGGATCTCCGCGCAGGCGGTCGGTATAGCCCAGGGGGCCTTCGAGGAGGCTCTCTCCTACGCCCAGGAACGCGAGCAGTTCGGAGCGGCGATCTCGAGCTTCCAGGCGATCCAGTTCTATCTCGCCGACATGTCGACCGAGATCGACGCCGCCCGGCTGATGACCTGGAAGGCGGCCTGGAAGAAGGACCGCGGCTCGCGCTACACGCTCGAGGCCGCACAGGCGAAGCTCTACTCGTCCGAGATGGCGCAGCGTGTCACCAGCCTGGCGATCCAGATCCACGGCGGCTACGGCTACACCCGCGAGTACCCGGTGGAGCGTTCTTCCGTGACGCGCGGATCACCGAGATCTACGAGGGCACGAGCGAGATCCAGAAGCTGGTGATCGCCGACTGGGTGCTCCGGTAGTCGCGATGGACTTCGCACTCGACGAAGACCAGGAGCTCCTGCGCCAGGAGATCCGGCGTTTCGCCCAGGAGCGCGTCGCGCCCGACGCGGCGGAGCGCGACCGGGAGCATCGATTCCCGGAGGAGATCCTCGCCGAGATGGGGGAGCTCGGGTTGCTCGGGATGATGGTGCCCGAGGCCTACGGCGGCCCCGGCCTCGACCCGGTCAGCTACGTGGTGGCGGTCGAGGAGCTGTCGAGGGCCTGCCCGTCGGTCGGTGTCACCATGAGCGTCACCAATTCGGTCTGTTGCTGGCCGATCGCCCATTTCGGCAGCGAAGAGCTCAAGCAGCGGGTGCTGCCGCCTCTGGCGAGCGGCGAGATGCTCGGCGGCTTCGGCCTGACCGAGCCCGGCTCGGGCAGTGACGCGGCCAGCCTGCGTACCTCGGCGCGCCTCGATGGCGGCGAGTGGGTCCTGGACGGAGAGAAGGCCTGGATCACCAATGCCGGCGTCGCCGGCTGCTTCGTCGTTCTGGCTCGAACCGGTCCCGACGAGGGCCATCGGGGCATCTCGGCTTTCGTCGTCGCGGGCGACGCTCCCGGCCTCACGGTGGGCGTTCCGGAGGAGAAGCTCGGCCTGCGCTCTTCGGTGACGGCGCCGCTCATCTTCGAGTCGTGCCGCATTCCGGAGGCCAACCTTCTGGGTGGCGTCGGAGACGGTTTCAAGATCGCACTGGCGACGCTCGATCACTCGCGACTCGGTATCGCCGCGCAGTCGGTCGGCATTCATCAGAGAGCCCTGGAGCTGGCGCGCGACTACGCGCTCGAGCGGACCCAGTTCGGTGTTCCCATCGCCAAGCACCAGGAGATCCAGTTCAAGCTCGCCCGCATGTCGACCGAGCTCTCCGCCGCCCGGGTGATGACCCGCTACGCGGCCTCGGTCGAGGGGACGCGCGGCGGTGGCCGAATGGCCGCGCAGGCGAAGCTCTTCGCCTCCGAGGCGGCCAACCGGGCGTGCTACGACGCGGTGCAGATCCACGGCGGAAACGGATTCTGCGAGGACTACGAAGTGGCGCGGCTCTACCGCGACGTCCGGGTCACCACCATCTACGAGGGCAGCAGCGAGATGCAGAGACTGGTGATTTCGCGTCACCTCCTGCACTCGAGCGGCTGATCGGGCTCTTTCGGGACGATGTCGAGGATTCTCCTACTGGCGGACGACAGCCTGGCGATCCAGCGGGTGGTCGGTCTGACCTTCGAGCAGAGCGACTTCGAGGTCGTTTCGACGGCGAACGGCGACGACGCGCTACTCGAGCTGGCTCGTACGGAGCCCGCCATCGTGGTGGCGGACGTCCACATGCCGGGCGCCTCGGGCTACGAGGTGGCGGCGGCCGTCAAGGAGAGGTCTCCCGACACTCCGGTGCTGCTCCTGGTCGGCACCTTCGAGGCGTTCGACGAGGAGCGCTGCCGAGCCAGCGGCGCGGACGGACACCTGCTCAAGCCCTTCGACTCCCAGGATCTGCTGTCCCGGGTCGGCGATCTGGCACCGCCCATCGACCCCGCTACCCCCATCGACCCCGCCACCCCCGTCGACCCCGCCACCCCCGTCGACCCCGCCACCCCGAACGACGGCCCGACGCCCGAACCCGACGGTGGGGGAGATGACGAGGCACCAGACCGGGAGGGCGCAGACCGCTCGCCCGCGCCGCCCGAGGCGGCGGACGCCGGGGAGCGTTCCGAGGCCCCCGAGGGATCCGGGTCTCCCGCTCCCGCAGCGGAGCTCGCGCTCGCTCCCGGGGAGGTCGAGCGCATCGCCCGGCGCGTCGTCGAGATGTTGAGCGAGGACGCCGTCCGGGAGATCGCGCGCGAGGTGGTGCCCCGGGTCGCCGAAGACGTGGTTCGCAAGCGCATCGAAGAGCTGGAGCGCGACGTAGACTAGCCTCTGTCTCCCTCTCCGGGAGGCGACGCCCGCGCGCGGGCGAGGAGCACGACCATGGACAAACGTTTCGATCCGTCGACGTACGAGAGCAAGTGGCAGGCGGCGTGGGCCGAGGCCGGGTACTTCGGTGCCGAGGCGCCCTCGGACAAGGCGCCGTTCTGCATCATGATCCCGCCGCCGAACGTCACCGGCAAGCTCCATATGGGGCACGCGCTGCAGACCGCGATTCAGGATCTGCTGGTGCGGTGGCGACGGATGCAGGGCCGCAACTCGCTCTGGGTACCGGGGACCGATCACGCCGGCATCGCCACTCAGTTGATGGTCGAGCGGCAGCTCGAAGAGGAGGGCACCTCCCGCGAGGCCCTGGGTCGTGAGGCCTTCCTCGAGCGCGTCTGGGCCTGGAAGGAGAAGTACCACGGTAACATCCGCCGGCAGCTCGATCTGCTCGGAGCGAGCTGCGACTGGACGCGCGAGCGCTTCACCCTCGACGAGCAGCTCTCCGCGGCGGTGCGGCACGCCTTCGTCACGCTCTACCGGCGCGGGCTGATCCAGCGTGACGAGTACATGGTCAACTGGTCGCCGGGACTCCACACGGCCGTTTCGGACCTCGAGGTGGAGATGCGGCAGGTCGAGGGTCGGCTCTACCACATCGCCTACCCGGTGGTCGGCTCCGACCGGACGATCGTCGTCGCCACCACCCGCCCCGAGACCATGCTCGGCGACACGGCGGTGGCCTACCATCCGGACGACGAGCGGTACTCCTGGCTCGAAGGGCGCTCGGCGCGCCTGCCGCTGCTCGATCGTGACATCCCCTTCATCGCCGACGAGGCGGTCGAGCTCGAGTTCGGTACCGGCCTCGTCAAGGTCACCCCGTTCCACGATCCGGCCGACTTCGAGATCGGCCGCCGCCACGACCTGCCGGCCATCCAGGTGATCTCGGAGACCGGGCGCATGACCGAGGCGGCGGGGGACCGGTTCGCCGGTCTCGACCGCTTCGAGGCCCGCAAGGCCGTGGTCGAGGCGCTCGAGGAGGAGGGGCGCCTCGAGAAGGTCGAGCTGCACCTGCACAACGTCGGGCACTGCCAGCGCAGCGGCGTGCCTATCGAGCCGCTCATCTCGGTGCAGTGGTTCCTCGACGTCAGCCATATGGCCGGGCGGGCCCTCGAGGCGAATCGCGACGGGACGTTGGAGCTGGTGCCTCCGAGCTGGGACAAGACCTGGGCGCACTGGCTGGAGAACATCCGCCCGTGGTGTATCTCGCGGCAACTCTGGTGGGGGCACAGGATCCCGGCCTGGTATGACGCCGAGGGACGCTGCTTCGTCGCCGAGAGCTTCGAGGAGGCGGCGGAGGCGGCCGGAACGACCGATCTCGAGGAGGACGCCGACGTCCTCGATACCTGGTTCTCGTCCGGCCTGTGGCCGATGTCGACGCTGGGCTGGCCGGAGGAGACCGACGATCTGGCCACCTTCTATCCCACCAGCGTCCTGGTCACCGGGTACGACATCCTCTTCTTCTGGGTCGCCCGGATGGTGATGTTCGGGCTCGAGTTCAAGGACGAGGTGCCCTTCGCCCAGGTCCATCTGACCGGCCTGGTGCGCGACGCCGACGGTCAGAAGATGTCGAAGACGAAGGGGAACACGGTCGATCCGCTGGAGCTGGTGGAGGAGTACGGCGCCGACGCCCTGCGCTTCACCCTCACCGCGCTCGACAGCCCCGGCCGCGACATCCCTCTCGATCCGGAGCGGATGGCCGGTTATCGGGCGTTCGGCAACAAGATCTGGAACGCCACCCGCTTCGTGCTGACGCGGATCGGGGACGACTTCGAGCCGCAGCCGGTGGACGAGGAGCGCCTCGAAGCGCCGGAGCTGTGGATCCGTTCGCGGCTCGCCGAGGCCGCCGCAGAGGTCAACGAGCGCTTCGAGACCTACCGCTTCGACGCCGCCTGCCATCGCCTCTACCACTTCTTCTGGGGCGATCTCTGCGACTGGTACCTGGAGCTGACCAAACCGGCGCTCTCCGGAGAGGCCGAGCGTCCCTTCGTCCGCGAGGTGCTGCTCGAGGTCCTCGAGGAGAGCCTGCGGCTGCTGCACCCGGTGATGCCGTTTCTCACCGAGGAGCTCTGGCAGCGTCTGCCCGGGGTCACCGATCGCCATGGCGAGACGATCGTCCAGGCGCCCTACCCGGGCGGTTCGGCGTCGCGTCAGAATCCGCGGCTGGAGCGCTCCATGGGGGCTCTGTTCGATGTCGTGGGCAGCGTGCGCAAGCTGCGTGCGGAGCTCGACGTGGCGCCCCGGACGAGGCTCGAGCTCTTCCTCGACCCCGACGACCGCGAGCTCGCGGACTGGCTCCTCGGTCAGGCCACGCTGCTCGAGTTCCTCTGCGGTCTCGACGGCGTGCGGCTGGAGTCGCCGCCGGCGCCGGCGGCTCGCGATCGGGTGGGCGACGTCCTGCTCGGCGTCGCCGCCCCGGACCGAGATCTCGGTGGCGAGCAGAAGGCGCGCCTCGAGAAGGAGGCGGCCGAGCTCGGCGGGCTGATCGAGAGGGCCCGCAAACAACTCTCGAACCAGCAGTTCCTCGACAAGGCGCCGGCCGAGGTCGTGGAGGGCAAGCGGGAGTCGCTGCGCGAGCTCGAGGGCCGCCTGGCGGCGGTGGAGGCCGGACTCTAGTTGCCCGACGTGGGGGCTCGGGAGTGACCTTCGAACGCTTCAGGGGCGAGCTGCGGGAGGCGGTGCGGTCGATGCCCGAGAACCTCGTCGCGCTCGACAGCGTCGGCTCGACCAACCGTGCCGGACGCCGCATCCTGCGCCGGCTGCCGGCGGAGATCTCACCGGTGCCACGGACCTTCCTGCTCGCCCGCGAGCAGACCGCCGGGCGTGGTCGCCTGGGTCGCCCGTGGGCGAGTCGCCCGGGACGGGGTCTCTACTGCTCTCTGCTCGAGCCGCTCGACGGTGTCGGGCGGGCACGCCTGATGCCGCTTTCGGTAGCCGTCGCGCTGTGTGGCGCCGTTCATAAGGTCGGCGTACCGGCCTGCCGTCTGAAGTGGCCGAACGACCTGGTGGTCGGCCGGCGCAAGCTCGGCGGAATTCTCATCGAGGTCGTCGCCGAGCGGTCCGGACCGGGAGCTACCGCGATCGTCGGGTTCGGGATCAACATGGGGGCACTCGACGGGGAGCGCGACGCGGTCGGCGCGACGACGCTCGAGCACGAGGGCGCGCCCGGCGTCACCATCGGCCGGCTGCTCGGACTCGCTGCCGAGCGTCTGCGCGAGCGGGCTTTCGAGGGGGCGGCGCCGGCGCTGGCGGCGGACTACCGCGAGCTGCTGAGTCACGAGATCGGCGACGAGCTGACGTGGCGTCAGGGCCAGGTGACGCTGGGAGGGCACTACGCCGGGGTCGACGACGACGGCCACCTGCTGCTCGACACGCCCGAGGGTCGCCGTTGGGTCGCCGTCGGTGACATCATTGAGTCATGAGCTCCGCGACGGCCCGACACCTGCTGGTCATCGACGTCGGCAACACCAACTCGGTGGTCGGTGTCTACCGCGATTCGGAGTTGGCGGCGCACTTCAGGCTCTCGACCGAGCGTGAGCGCACCCACGACGAGTACGGAGCCCTCATCCTGCCGCTACTCGATCGGGCCGGCTTCGGTCCCGGGCGCCTCGACGCGGTGGTGGTCTCCTCGGTGGTGCCGACGCTCAACGACTCGCTGGTGCGGCTGTCGAAGGAGTATTTCGGTTGCGAGCCACTCTTCGTGGCCCCCGGGATTCGCACCGGGCTGCCGATTCGCTACGACAATCCGGCCGATGTCGGGGCCGACCGCATCGCCAACGCGGTGGCGGCGATCAGTCTGTACGGGCCGCCGATCGTGGTGGTCGACTTCGGCACGGCGACGACCTTCGACGTCATCAATGATCGGGGCGAGTACGTCGGCGGCGTGATCGCGCCCGGCATCACCATCTCGGCCGAAGCCCTCTTCTCGCAGGCGTCGCGGCTCTACCGGGTCGATCTCCTCCGGCCCGAGCGGGTGGTCGGCTCGAACACCGTCGGCGCGATGCAATCGGGCATCTACTTCGGCTCCATCGGCCTCGTCGACGGGCTGCTCGATCGGATCAAGGCCGAGATGCCCGGTCTCGATCGGGTCATCGCCACCGGTGGCCTGGCCGAGCTGGTCGGCGAGGGCTCGCGGCACATCGAGCGCGTCGACCCGTTGCTGACGCTCGAAGGACTGCGGCTGATCGATGAGCGCAACCGCTGACCCGGAGCTCTCCGCCGAGGCGTACTTCCGCGTCATCGAGGACACCTTCATCGCCCTGCGGGGGGCGCCGCTGCTGCTGTCGCCGGCCGACTGGCAGACCGCTCGAGGCTGGCACGAGAAGGGCGTCCCCGTAGAGCTCGTGCGTCGGGTGATGGAGGAGGTCTTCACGCGGCTTGGGGAGAGGGACCCGGAGCGGCGTATCCACAGCCTGCGCTACTGCGCGCCGGCGGTCGAATCGGCGTGGAAGGAAGTGCGCGAGCTGGGTGCGACCGAGGGGCGCCTCGTGCCCGAACCGGTGGACGTCGCGGCGCGGCTGGAGGAGCTCGCCGGCAGGCTGCCCGACGATCTCCCGGGGCGCGCCGAGCTCTCCTCGCGGCTCGCCGATCTGCGCGGTAGCGCCGAGGCGGTGGAGCAGGAGCTCGGCGAGATCGAAGAGCGCCTTCTCGTCGAGGCGGCCGACGGCCTCGACAGCGCGGAGCGTCAGGGCCTGGCCGAGCGGGTCGACGGTGCCCTCGACCGGTTCCGCTCGAGAGTTCCCGCCGAGGAGCTGCCGGAGCTCGAGCGTCGGATGATGCGGGAGATGGTGCGTCAGCGTCTCGGCCTGCCGGTCCTGTCTCTCTTCGTCGCCAGCGACCCGGTCGACTGAGCGCACCTCGGCGGGCGTAACCCGGATGGCGGCCCCCAGTGGGCGGCGGGTTAGTGGGCGGCGGGCCAGTGGGCGGTGGGCCAGTGGGCGGCGGGCCAGCCGGAATCCGTCTTCCGGAGTGTGGGCACTCGTGCGCCCGCCCTCGGGCCCGCTCTCGCCTTGTTCGCCGGCGTCGTCGCGGCGCGGGAGCTCGGTGGTCTCGCGGTTGCGGCGGCTCTTCTCGTCTCCGCCCTGACCGTCGCCGCCAGGCGCGGCCGGGCTATGGCCGCCCCGCTGATCGCGGCGGGCCTGGGCTGCCTCGCCGGCAGCGCCGCGGCGGCGTGGAACGAGACCCTCGGGGGCGTCGATCCCGAGCTTCCGGTCGAGGTCCGGGGACGCGCCGGTGGAGGCTGGCGGAGGAGCGGTCCAGACTCGAGCGGTCCGGGATGGAGCGGCAAGATCCGCGTCGACTCCGTCGGTCAGGCGGAGCGGGTCGCGAGGGTCTGGGCCGGTTCGCTCGACGTCTTCGTCGCCGGCTCCGGGACGCCTCCCGCCGGTCAGCTGGCCCTGCGCGGATATCTGCGCCGGCGTCAGATCACTGTCAACGGGACGTCCGATCCGGCCCAGCGGCCGCGATACTCACTCTCCGTCTCCTCCGAGCGGCTGGTGGAAAGCGCCGAAGGCGGCCCACGGGGGACGGCGCCCTGGCCCAGGCGCCTGGTCGAGCGAGCGCTCGTCGGGCGGGGCTCGGGTCAGGCCGGGCTGGCGCGCGGTCTGCTGCTGGGTGACGTCTCTCAGATGGAGCCGCGCGTCCTGCGAGGTCTCCGGCGGGTCGGTCTGGGTCACCTGGTGGCGGTGTCGGGTCTTCACCTGGGCCTCCTGCTGGCCGTCGTCTGGTTGCTGAGCGGGGCGCTGGGGCAACGCTGGCGGATCGTCGCCGGAGTCGCCGTCGTGGCGCTCTATCTTCTGGTGGTCGGCTTCCGGCCGTCGCTGGTCCGGGCCTCGCTCATGGCCTGTACCGCTCTTAGCTCGCTCGCCTGCGAGCGGCGCCCCGACGCCCTCAACGCCTGGGCCGTCGCCGGTGCGTTGATGGTTCTCGCCCGGCCAGCACTCGTCGACGACGTCGGCTTCCAGCTCACCGTCGCGGCGACTCTCGGCCTGATCGTCCTCGCTCCGCGTCTGGCAGAGCGCTGGTCGGAGTCGGTGAGTCCGATGCCGGCACAGGGGCTGGCAAGGGCGCTGGCGGCGGGGGTGGCGGCCCACCTGGCGACCCTGCCCTGGTCGGTGGGTGTCTTTCACCTGTGGTCGCCGCTGTCGATTCTGCTCAACCTGATCGCCGTGCCCTGGACCGCGATGACCCTCCCGGTGCTGCTGCTGGCGGTGCTGGTCGAGCCGCTCGTCGTCGTCGGCGACCTCGCCTGGCAGGTGGTGGGTTGGCTGACGCTGCCCTACGAGTGGGTCTCGAGCCTTCCTCCTGGAGCGCCATGGAGCTTCGCCGTCCGGCGATCCATGTCGTGGACGTCACTCCTGGCCGCCGCCGCGGCGCTCGCGATGGCGCGAGGCAGGCGGCTTCTGGCGCTGACCATGCCGGCGATTCTGGTCGCCTATCTGCTGCGTCCTGTGGGCGCCCCTACGAGTACCCCTACGAGTACCCCCACCAGTACCCCCAGCGGCACCACCGGCCCCGAGCCGGAGATGGTCGTCCTCGACGTCGGGCAGGGGGAGTCGATCCTGCTGCGCGACGGGCGTGACGCGGTCCTCGTCGATGGTGGAGGGTGGCGCGGTCCCGGCCTCGGACAGCGTGTCCTGCTCCCGGCGCTGCTGGCCCTCGGGGTCGATCGGTTGAGCGGTGTCGTCCTCACCCATCCGGACAGGGACCACTGTGGCGGTCTGGTCGAGATCGTCGGCCTGATCCCGGTCGATCGGGTGTGGGCCTCGTCCGGGTGGCGCGATTCCTGTCACCGCGAGCTCGTCGCGGCGCCGGGGCCTGTGCTGGCGCCGCTGTGGCGCGGTCGAGGGCTCGACGTCGGTCGCTGGCGTCTGACGGTGCTCCACCCGCCGGCCCTCCATCCGCGGGCCGGCGGGGCGCGGCGAGGCAACGACGACTCGCTCGTGCTGCGCGCCGTCATCGGCTCCCGGTCGGTGCTGCTGACCGGCGACATCGGGGCCGACACCGAAGCGGAGCTGGTCGATCTCTACGGCTCGGGGCTCGCCGTGACGGTGCTCAAGGTGGGGCACCATGGAAGCCGATACTCCTCCGCGCCGGCCTTTCTCGATGTCGTGGCGCCGCGGCTGGCGGTCCTCTCGGCCGGGCGCGACAACCTCTACGGTCACCCGGCGGAGGATGTCCTCGAACGACTGGCCGCGAGAGGGATCGACGTCTGGAGAACGGACCGCGGCGGACTGATCCGCCTCGTTTTCGGGTCGGCGCTGGAGGTGCGCCAGCCCTGGTCGACGCTCGGCTCGGAGCCGGTCTCGTACAATCGCCGCCGGGGTGCGGGGAATGTCTATCGTCGCGATCGTCGGGCCGACAGCCACGGGCAAGACCGAGCTGGCGCTGCGGCTGGCGCGGGCGATGCCGATCGAGGTGGTGAGCGCCGACGCTCTCCAGGTCTACCGGGGCCTCGACATCGGTACCGCCAAACCGACGCGCGAGGAGCTCGATGCCGTACCGCACCATCTCGTCGACGTGCTCGATCCCGACGAGGCGTACTCGGCGGGTCGGTTCGCCTCGATGGCTCGGGATGCGATCGAGGGCATCCGGGATCGCGGCCCCCTGCCGGTCGTGGTCGGCGGCAGCGGGCTCTACCTGAGATCTCTCCTCGAGGGTATCGGCGAGCTGCCTCCCTCGCAGCCCCGCACCCGCGAGGCCCTCCAGCGCCGGCTCGCCGACGAGGGTCTGGAGGCGCTGTGGGAGGACCTGGCGCGGCGCGACCCGAAGACCGCGGCGAGGCTGCCGCGCACCGATCGCCAGCGCATCCTCAGAGCACTCGAGATCCACGAGGTCAGCGGTCGACCGATGTCCAGCTGGCTCGCCGAAAGACCCTTCGGGCAGCGGCGTCTGGGCGCGATCAAGGTCGGATTGACCCTCCCGCGAGACGTCTTGTACGATCGCATCGCCTCGCGGGTGGAGCGGATGCTGGCGCGAGGCTGGGTCGAGGAAGTCGACCGCCTCCTCCAGGCCTGGCGGGATCCCGAGCTCCCCGCTTTCCAGGCGATCGGATATCGACAGTTGGCTAGACATCTTCGCGACGGATGGCCGTTGGAGACGGCCGTCGACGACATCGTGCGGGCGACGCGACGCTTCGCCAAGCGGCAGCTGACCTGGTTCCGCGCCGACCGGGAGATCGTCTGGTTCCGGGCCGAGAATCTCGGCGAGGTCGCCTCGTCGGTGCTCCGGCGCATCGACGCGGCGGGTATCGGCCCGGCCGGTGGCTCGAAGTGAGGTGGCCCGAAGTGAGGCGTCGGGTGACGAGGTCGTCGATGCGGCGTTTCGGGGCAGCGGTCCTGGTGATCGCCCTGCCGGTCCTGGCCTCCGGCTGTGCCTCGGGAGGCGGCCGTGTCGCCGCCGGGGTTCCCGCCGCGGACGCGCCGTTCCTGCTGCCTCCGCAGGAGGGCTGGCAGGGCAGTCTGACGCCGACACAGGCGGGCTGGCTCTCCGATCTCCACGGCGATCTGCTCGCCGGTGTCGATCCGGCGACCGTCCTCGGTGAGACGGCCGGCAGCATCGCCAGGTATCCGGACTTCGTTCCGGCTCGCGTCCTCGATGCGCAGGCGCGCTTCCTCGACGGCCAGTACACGGGCGTTCTCGAGCTGCTGGGTCCCGTACGCCAGGAGAATCCCGGTTACGTCGCGGCCGAGGTGATCGCGGGCCGCGCCGCCGAGCGTGCCGGGCGGACGGCGGAGGCTTTCGACGCCTACTGGTCGACCCGGCTCGTGGCGGCTCCCGCGGCGGCTCGTGTCGAGGTGCTGCTCGACGGTGTGCTCGACGACCTTGCGCGCCGTCTCGATGAGGAGCTTTCGAACGGTCTGGTCGGCGACGCGGCACGAACGGTGGAGCGGATGGAGCTCTACGCGCCCGAGGACGAGCGGACCCTGGCGGCGGCACAGAGCCTCGCCGAGGCGTCGGGGGATCCGATGGCCATGCTGGCGCGGCTCCGGGGGCTGACCGACCGTCCCGACGCCGATCCGGAGCTCGTGCGCCGCCGCGTCGAGCTCGAGCTCGAGGTCGGCGATCCCGCCGCCGCCGTGCGACTGGCGGAGGAGCTGGCGGCCGCCGATCCGACCGACCCGGGACTGGCCGAGCTTCTGCAGCGCTCCCGCTTCACCTGGCGACTCAACGTGCTTCCACCCCAGGCGCGCCGGGTCGCCCGGGCGGGACAGGTGACCCGCGCCGACTACGCCGTGCTGCTCTACTGGCTCTTCCCGAGCGTTCGTTACGGGCGCGGCGGCGAGGCGCGGATCGCCACCGACATCATCGACCACGACGAGCGCGAGCGGATCGTCCGGGTGATCAACCTGGGCCTTCTCGACGTCGATGCGGTCCATCGCTTCGATCCCGGCGCGCCGGTCACCTCGGGCGACGCGCTGCGGGCGCTGCTGCGCCTGATCGAGGACTCCGAGCTCGGGGCGACCTGTCTCGATCGGGGTACCGGCGGCTCACTGTCGGCGATGGATCTCTGTGCCGCGGCCGAGGGATGCGGTCTCCTGGGTGCCTCCGAGAGCTGCTCTCCGGGTTCGTCGGTCAGCGGTCCCGAGGCCCTCGAGGCGATCCGGCGGGCCCTCGCGGGGCTCGATTCCGACGCCTGACGACGCCCCACAGCGGGCTCTTCGCGGGGAATTCGCGATCGCCACCGGCCGGAGGCTCGAAAGGGTCTGGACCGCCGCAGTGCAGTGAGTACAATCGAGTCCTTCCATGTCGTTCGTCCACCTCCACCTGCACAGCCAGTACAGCCTGCTGGACGGCGCCAATCGGCTCGACGACGTCCTCGCCGCCGCCAAGGACGCCGGGATGCCGGCGATGGCCCTCACCGACCATGGGAACATGTTCGGCGCCATCGACTTCTACAATCGCGCCCGCGCGCACGGCATCAAGCCGATCATCGGCATCGAGGCCTATGTGGCGCGCGGCGATCGGCGCGAGCGCACGGCCGAGAACGCGCGCAACAACCACCTGGTGCTGCTGGCGCGCAACCAGACCGGCTACCGCAACCTGATCAAGCTCACCTCGCGTTCCTATCTCGACGGCTTCTACTACAAGCCGCGGGTCGACAAGGAGCTGCTGGCGCAGCATGCCGAGGGCGTCACGGCGCTGTCGGCCTGTCTCAAGGGCGAGATCAACGAGACCATTCTCTCCAACCAGACGGAGGAGGCCGAGGCGAAGGCTCGCGAGTACGCCGACCTCTTCGGCAAGGAGAACTACTTCCTCGAGCTCCAGGACCACGGGATCCCGGACCAGCAGCGGGCCAACGAGATCCTGCGCGATATCTCCCGGCGGACCGGCATCGGGATGGTGGTGACCAACGACTGCCACTACCTGCGGCAGGACGACTCGTTCGCCCACGACGTGCTGCTCTGCGTCGGCACCCAGCGGGCGCTCTCCGATCCCGATCGGCTGCGCTATGCCAGCGACCAGTTCTACTTGAAGTCGCTCGACGAGATGTCGCGGACCTTCCCCGGGGACGCGGCGGCGATCGACAACACGCTGGCCATCGCCGAGCGCTGCGCGCTCGAGATCGACACCGGGAGCTTCCACCTGCCGGAGTTCCCGGTGCCGGACGACGAGAGCATCGAGTCCTATCTCGAGCGGCAGTCCTGGGACGGTCTCGAACGGCGCTTCGAGGAGATCGCGCGCCGCCACGGCGGGCGCGAGATCGATCGCGACCTCTATCGCGAGCGACTGCGCCGGGAGCTCGACATCATCCAGCGGATGGGCTTCGCCGGGTACTTCCTGATCGTCTGGGACTTCATCCGCTATGCCGGCCAGGAGTCGATTCCGGTGGGTCCGGGGCGTGGCTCCGCGGCGGGCTCGCTGGTCGCCTACGCGCTGCGGATCACCGACATCGACCCCTTGCAGTACCAGCTTCTCTTCGAGCGCTTCCTCAACCCGGAGAGGGTGAGTCTTCCCGATATCGACATCGACTTCTGCATGCGTCGCCGCGGCGACGTCATCCAGTACGTGGCCAACAAGTACGGTCGCGATCACGTGGCGCAGATCATCACTTTCGGAACCCTGGCGGCGAAGGCGGTGGTCCGCGATGTCGGCCGGGTGATGGGGCTTCCCTACGCCAAGGTCGACCGGGTCGCCAAGCTCATCCCGGACATGACCCGTTCGCTGGCCAAGGCGGCCAAGGAGGTCGACGAGCTGGCGGCGGAAGTCGCCAACGACCCCGAGGTGAGTCAGATCGTCCAGGTCGGCAGCCGGCTCGAGGGCCTGACCCGGCACGCCTCGTTGCATGCCGCCGCCGTGGTCATCGCGCCGCAACCGATCGAGGAGCTGGTCCCGCTCTACAAGACCAGCAAGGACGAGATCGTCACCCAGTGGGACAAGGACGTCATCGAGGATCTCGGCTTCCTCAAGATGGACTTCCTCGGCCTGCGCACGCTGACGGTGATCGACGACACCCTGCGCCTGCTGCGCCACCAGGGTGTGGAGCTCGACCTGGACGAGGTGCCGCTCGACGACGAGGAGACCTTCCGCCTCTTCTGCGAGGGGCGGACCAGCGGGGTGTTCCAGTTCGAGTCGACCGGCATGAAGGACCTGCTGCGCCGCGCCACGCCCTCCCGCTTCGAGGACCTGGCGGCGATGAACGCCCTCTACCGGCCGGGCGCGCTGTCGGTCGGCATGGTGGAGGAGTACATCCACCGAAAACTGGGGAAGCGCAAGGTCAGCTACGTGATCCCGGAGACCGCCGAGATTCTCGAAGAGACCTACGGCATCATCGCCTACCAGGAGCAGGTCATGCAGATCGCCGTCGAGATCGCCGGCTTCAGCATGGGAGAGGCCGACGTGCTGCGCAAGGCCATGGGCAAGAAGAGCCCCGAGGTGATGGCCAAGCAGAAGCAGAAGTTCGTCGATGGGGCGAGCGAGCGCGGCTACGACGCCGGCAAGGCCGCCTCGTTGTGGGAGTTCATCGAGCCCTTCGCCGGCTACGGATTCAACAAGAGCCACAGCGTCGCCTACGCCATGCTGGCCTACAAGACGGCCTATCTGAAGGCGCACCATCCGGTGCCGTTCATGGCCGCGATGCTGACCTCGGAGATGTCGTCGAAGGACAACGTCGCCAAGTACATCTCCGAATGCTCCGAGATGGGCATTCCCGTCCGTCCTCCCGACGTCAACGAGAGCGACTGGTCGTTCTCGGTCCACGGCGACAGCGTTCGCTTCGGTCTCGGTGCGGTGAAGGGCGTCGGCGATGCCGCGGTCGAGGCGGTGCTCGCTGCGCGCCGCCGCCTCGGGCGTTTCGAGTCGCTGGTGCAGTTCGCCTGCGAGATCGATCCCGGATGCATGAATCAGCGGGTCTTCGAGGCGCTGGTGAAGTCGGGCTCGTTCGACAGCTTCGGTATGTCGCGGCAGGCGCTGCTGATGGCCCTGCCGGACGTCGTCGGATACGCGCAGCGCAAGTGGCGGGAAGCGGAGATCGGGCAGGAGACTCTGTTCGGCGGCGGCGCCCAGATGGAGCCGCGCCTCGACACCGGCATCTCCGAGTGGCCCGAGCGCGAGCGGCTCGCCTACGAAAAGGAGGCTCTCGGCTTCTATCTGACCGGTAACCCCCTGGCCGAGCACGCCGATCAGCTCCGCGCCATGGCGACCCACTCGATCAGCGATCTGGCCAACGAGGTCGACGGGTCGGTGATCATCGGAGGACTGGTCACGACGCTGAAACGGGTGACGATCAAGTCGGGTCCGAACGCCGGACGCATCATGGGACGTTTCGTGCTCGAGGATCTCGGGGGCCGGCTCCAGGTCGCCGTCTTCGCCGACACGATGCAGCGCTACGGCGGCCTGCTCGAGGAGGATGCGGCGGTGCTGGTGAAGGGCGTGGTCAGGGACCGCGGCGCCGATCCCGAGCTCACCGTCGAGGAGATCCGCTCCCTCGACGGCATGCTGGGTGACGTCGTCACCCGGGTCGAGCTGGTGATGAGCCGGCCGCTCGGAACCCGCAGCGCCCTCGAGCTGCGCGACCTGCTCACCGAGGGCAACGGGTCGGTGCCGGTGGTCTTTCGCGTCAAGCTGGCCGACTGCGACGTCACCATCACCTCGGGAGAGCGTTACCGCATCGAGCCCGACGACGACCTGACCCGCTCGATCGAGGCCATTCTGGGGCCGGGCTGCGTCCAGTGCCGCATGGAGCGGGCCAGTCCCACGGTCCACTGACCCGGATCGCACCTTGATCGACGACGAAGCGCTCTACGCCTCTATCTGGAGCGGGCGCTGGTCGGTGTTGCGCCTCCCGATCGAGCGTCTGGCCGAGCGCCGGGGCGAGGCGGTCTGGACCGTCGGCGGGGTCCCCCGGGATCTGATCCTCGGCCGCGAGCCGGCCGACTTCGATTGCGTCGTCGAGGGTGACGGGATGGCCTTCGCCGCCGAGCTGGCGGCTCTGCTGGGTGTCGGCATCGGGCGCTACGATCGTTTCCTGACCGCGGAGCTCGAGCTGCCGGGCGTCGGACGGGTCGACGTCAGCACGGCTCGTCGAGAGACCTACGAGGAGCCGGGACACCTCCCGACGGTGGAGCGAGCCGGTCTCGACGAGGATCTGGAACGTCGAGATTTCACCATCAACACCTTCGCTCTCGGGCTGGGCGGTGGTGTCGCCGGCCGCCTGAGGTCGCACCCGAACGCCAGCGAGGATCTCGACCGTCGATGGATCCGCGTGCTCCACCGGCGCTCGTTTCTCGACGATCCGACCCGCCTGCTGCGCGCGGTCGACCTGGAGGTCGCGATCGGGGGCGACCTCGAGCCGGAGACCGAGGCACTGGCGCGATCGGCGATCGAGGGTGGAGCCCTGGGTACGGTGACGGGCGAGCGCCTCTGGGTCCCGGTGCGGGAGTCGCTGAGCGACCGCCGGTCGCTGCCGGGCATCCTCGGCAGGTGGAGCGACCTCGGTCTGTGGGGCGAGCTCTTCCCGGGATTCGGGGCGGTCACGGATCGCATCGGTCTGGTCGAGGCGACCGTCGACCTGCTCGGAGAGCTGGCCGGGGCGGAGGGCTCCGCCGGAGGCGATGCGCCCGCCGCGGAGCAGGTCCTCACGGCCGTGCTGTTGGCTCTCGTCCGGGACGCTCCGTCGCGCTCGACCCGGGCGTGGGTCGAGCGCTTAGGGCCTCCGAAGGAGCTCCGCCGAACGCTGCTGGGTGCCGCGACGAGGTTGGCGCCGGCTCTCTGTGTCGTCGGCGGGAAGGAGGCGCCGCCGTCGATCGACCATGCGGCGCTCCGGGAGCTCTCCGTGGCCGAGCTCGCCGTGGTCGGTACCGCCGCCGGTCCCGGGGCAGCCGAGCGGGTGACGCGGGAGCTCGCCGTCTCGCGCCGCCTGACGTTGGGCATCGGCGCCCGGGATCTGATCGAGCGTGGCGTGCGCCCGGGGCCGTCGATCGGAGAGGCCCTCGAGCGCACCCTGGCGGCACGGCTCGACGGCGACATAGGTGCCGGCGACGAGCTCGAGTTCGCCCTGGCCCGGGCGCTGGGCTAGTTTCCGGTCAGATGAGGCCGCCGAAGATGACGTAGATCCGGACCGTGTCGGCGATCGAGACGTTCCCGGCGTCGTCGTTGTCGACTCCCGCTTCGGCAGGCGAGTTCCTCTCGCTCCGCCCCGCGCCGACATCGAACCCTCCGTCGAGATGAACTATGCTCCGGGACGGGGCGAGCAGCGTGGGCCGCGGCCGCGGTCGACGGTGCCGCCGGTGGACAACGAGGTACTGACCGATGAGTCGACTGGCCACGCTTGCCGCATTGCTGCCCCTTCTCGCGGGCGCCAGCGAGGATCCGCGCACCCAGGTGGTGCTCGAGTCGGAGTGCCGCACCGTCGCCTCCCAGCGTCAGCTGACCCTGTTCGCCAACGGGACGCTGCGCCTGCGCGACGGCGAAGGGGCGACGCGCACGATGCGTCTGGTCGAGCTCGGAAACTCCGAGACCGAGGCCTACGTGGCGCGGCTGTCCGAGATCGCCTTCGACGACCTGGCGCCCCAGTCGCGCGGGCTCCAGGGAGATCTGGTCGAGTCCTGTCGTGTCGAGATCGACCTTCCGCGCGACGAGCCGAGGGTCTTCACCTACGACGCGTTCGACAGTCTGACGCTGGGGCTTCGACACGTCCTGTTGGTGATCGACGACCTGATCGCCGAGTTCCAGACGGTGAGCGATGTGGAGGCGCGCGCTCGCGGGTACGACCCGGAGATCGGCGACATCCTGGTGAGGCGCTCCGACGGCGCCCGCTTCGAGGTCCTCGGCTTCACCATGGAAGGCACCGGCGTCGAGCTCGAGGGGATCGACCAGCCGATCACCGTCTTCGTTCGTGAAGATCAGATTCTGGACGAGTACGACCCGCAGGGAGAGGCGGGGGAGGGCCGTTGAGCCGCGCGGCACGCGGTGCGACCCTGCGACTGGCGACCGGCGACCTGCGAGGCGTCTCGGTTCCGGTGCCGGCGCGCGTGCGGCCGACCAGTGGCCGGGTCCGTGAGGCGTTGATGAGCTCCTGGCAGCCGCGGCTGGCCGGCGCCCGACTGCTCGATCTCTTCGCCGGCAGCGGCGCCGTCGGTCTGGAGGCTCTCGGTCGCGGTGCGGCGGAGGTGGTCGGCCTCGAAGCCGACTCGCGCGTGCTCGAATCCCTGCGCCGCTCCTACGAGCGGTGGTCCTGTGGCAGAGCGCAGGCCCGTCGGGCGAGCCTGCCGCGCGATCTGGAGCGACGGGCCGGGGCGCGCTTCGACCTGGTCTTCGCTGATCCGCCCTACGACTTCGAGGACTTCACCGGGCTCCTCGCCGCCTGCGAGGCCGTGCTCGCCGCGGACGCCGAGATCGTGGTCGAGCACAGCGCCAGAGCCGACCTGCCCGAGAGTGTCGGCGGGCTCGAGCGGGTGCGCTCGCGCCCGTACGGCGAGAGCGTGCTGAGCGTCTACCGCCCGGCGGCGGCGGAGCCGACGAGCGGAGGGGACGACGATGAGTGACCACTGGTCGCGCTTCGTGCCGGATACCGACGGTCTGGGCCTGGCGACCGACCTCTATCAGCTGACCATGGCGGCGGCCTATCACCGTGGGCGCCGCGACGAGCGCGGCAGCTTCGAGCTGATGGTCCGGGGCCTGCCGCCGCGGCGCAGCTTCCTCCTCTTCGCCGGCCTCGAGCCGGCGCTGGTGGCGCTCCGGGAGCTCCGCTTCACGGCGGGGGACGTCGACTGGCTGCGCTCGCTCGAGGTCTTCGCCGGGGTCGACTCGGCCTACTTCGACAGGCTGCGCGAGTTCCGCTTCCGGGGCGACGTCTGGGCGCTGGCCGAGGGCAGCGTCTTCTTCCCCGGCGAGCCGGTGCTGCGGGTCAGCGGTGATCTTCTCGAGGGGCAGATCGTCGAGACCCTCCTGCTGTCGATCATCAACTCCCAGACGGCCGTGGCCTCGAAGGCGGCGCGCATGCGCCTGGCGGCCGGAGACGAGGTGCAGCTCTCCGAGTTCGGCACCCGCCGCGCCCATGGCCCGCAGGCCGGCATGTGGTCGGCGCGAGCCGCCTACCTGGCCGGCTTCGAATCGACCTCGAACGTCCTCGCCGGGCGCCGCTTCGGCATCCCGGTGGTGGGGACGATGGCGCACAGCTTCGTCATGGCCGCGGAGAGCGAGCTACGGGCGTTCGAGGACTACCGGGAGACCTTCCCGCATCACTCGATCTTCCTCATCGACACCTACGACACGCTCACCGGTCTCGAGCGGACCCTGTCGCTCGATGTCCCCTTCAAGGGCGTGCGACTCGACAGCGGCGACCTGCTCGACCTGTCTCGGCGGGTGAGGCACCGGCTCGACGACGCCGGCCGGTCCGACGCGCTGGTCTTCGCTTCGGGAGACGTCGACGAGACCGTCATCGATCGTCTGCGGCGCCAGGGCGCTCCGATCGACGCCTTCGGGGTGGGGTCGAAGCTCTCGACGGCGGCGGACGCGCCCTTCCTCGGAGGCGTCTACAAGCTCGTCGGCGTCGGCACCGGGGAGGCGGAGCGGCCGGTGCTCAAGAAGAGCGCCGGCAAGGCGACCTACCCGGGCCGCAAGCAGATCCTGCGTCTGCGGCGCGACGGCCGGGCGGTGGAGGACCGCCTCGTTCTCTGGCGCGAGGACGAAGACCGCGAGGGGACGCCGTTGCTGCGGCGGGTGATGGCGGGCGGCCGCATCGTGGAGGCGGTCACCCTGGACGACGCCCGCCGCCATGCCCGCCGCGAGCTCGAGACCCTGCCCGATGCCCTGCGCGGCCTCGAGCCGCCCTCCGAGCCCTATCCCGTGCACGTGGACGACGAGATCCTGCGCCTCGCCGAAGAGGCGATCGGGGGTTGACGGCCGGCAGGGACGCCGGTCGCTTCAGTCTTTGTCCTCTTGACCGGAGCGAGGCCGCCGACCTCAGGACGAAGCCAGAAAGTACCCCAGCTCCTCGAGGTCGATCCGCAGGTCGACGTTCTTCGTCCGGATGCCGGGCGCCAGCTCCAACTGCGCCGGCGCGAAGTTCAGAACCGACCGGATACCGGCCGCGACCAGGCGGTCGTAGTTGTCCTGGGCGGCCTCGGGAGGGACGGTGAGGACGCCGATCTCGGCCCCGGTCTCGCGCACCGCGGCGCGCATCTGGCGCGCGTCGCGCACGGTGATGCCGGCGACTTTGCGACCGATCATCCTGGGGTCGTTGTCGAGCCCGGCGACGACATTGAAGCTGCCCGAGTTGAAGCCGGACGACTTGGCCAGGGCCCTGCCCAGATTGCCCATGCCGACGATCACCACCGGGTGTGACCGGTCGAGACCGAGGAGGGTCGTCAGCCGCTCGGCGAGCTTGCCCACCTCGTAGCCGACGCCGCGAATGCCGAACTCTCCGAACTGTGCCAGGTCCTTGCGGATCTGGGCCGCCGAGAGGTGGAACTGCTTGGCCAGCTCGAGCGACGAGATCCGCTCGACCCCTTCGTCCTCGAGCGACCGAAGACACCTCAGGTAGAGGGAGAGACGGTTGAGCGTGAGGGGAGAGATGTCCATCCAGAGGGCCTGCCGCGGAGCTCGTGAAGAATGTCACAAGCTCGGTGGGCAGACAAGACAGCGGCCCGCCACCGCCTCTCGGACCATCCCTCCGGCGCCCAGGGCCAGAATCAGCTAGGGTGTCGGGCTATGGGAGCTCGGAAGCTCCTCGGTCGTGAGGCTGGGGCGTTGGTGCGAAAGGGGGGACTCGAACCCCCACTCGGTTGCCCGAACAAGGTCCTGAACCTTGCGCGTCTACCAATTCCGCCACTTTCGCTCGGCCGCAGCCTGCAACGCAGCGGATTGTAGAGAGCCGACCTTGACCCTGTCAAACGCGATTCCACCCGGTTCCGACCCGGAACGCGAGCTGCTGTCGGCGCTCGCCCGAGCGGGACGCAAGGGTGCCGCGATCCCGGCCCTGGTCGATGCGATGACGACCCCGGTCTCGCCCGAGGTCGCCGCCGAGGCGCTGCGCGAGCTCGAGCGCCGGGGCGAGGCGGTCGAATGGAACCGGCGCTGGTGCGCCCTGCGCTTCACCAACTGGCACGCCGGGCGGATCGAGATGCAGCGTGGTGGGCGGGCTCTGCTGCGGGTGGGAGAGAAGGGAGAGCCCGGATTCTCGATCCGGCGCGGCGACCTCAACGGTGCCCGCCAGGGCGACATGGTCCTCGTCAAGTCGCGCCGCCGCGGGCGCGGCAAGGGCCGCCGCCGCTACGAGCTTCCCGAGGCCAGCGTCTCGAAGATCCTCGAGCGCCGGTTCACCGAGCTGGTCGGGCGGCTGGTCCCCGTCCATGGACGCTACAGGCTCGAGCCCTTCGACCCGCGCAGCCGTATCGAGGTCGATCTGCGGGGGGCGCCACCCGAGGGCGCCGGCCCCGGCGACTGGGTGGTCGCCGAGCTGCTCGACCGGCCCGGTCGCCACGGCCTCCTCGCGGCGCGGATCACCGGGTTCCTGGGTGACGCCGACCGTCCCGGGGTCGACGTCGACGTCGTACTGCGCCACTTCGGCATCCCGCAGACGTTTCCACCCGAGGTGCTCCAGGCGACGGAAGCGTTACCCGAGGACCCGGGGCCGGAGGACTTCGACGGCCGGCTCGACCTTCGCGACCGGACGCTGGTGACCATCGACGGAGCGACGGCGCGCGACTTCGACGACGCCATCTCGGTGGAGGAGGGCGGGGACGGCGGCTTCCGGCTCGGGGTGCACATCGCCGACGTCTCGCACTACGTTCCCGAGGGGGGCGCTCTCGACCGCGAGGCCTTCCGGCGCGGCACGAGTGTCTATTTCCCCGACCGGGCGGTTCCGATGATTCCAGAGGCGCTGTCGAACGGCCTGTGCTCGTTGCGCCCCGAGGTGCCGCGCCTGGCGGTCTCGGCCCTGCTCGACATCGACGCCACCGGCGAGGTCCGCCGGCGCCGCTTCGCCACCTCGGTCATTCGCAGCGCCCGACGGATGACCTACGGGGAGGTGCGTCGGCTGCTCGAGGAGCCGCGGCCGGCCGACGAGGAGACGTACGGCGCGATCCTGCCGATGCTGCGACGGGCGGAGAATCTGCGCCAGCTCCTCTACCGTCGTCGCCTCGAGGCCGGTTCGCTCGATCTCGATCTGCCCGAGGTCCGGCTCGAGCTCGACAAGGCGGGACGCCTCACCGGTGTCGCACCCGCCGAGCGGACGGTGGCGCACCGCCTGATCGAGGAGTTGATGATCGCCGCCAACCGGGCGGTCGCGGCCGAGCTCGACGCCAACGAGAGGCCGGCCCTCCACCGTCTGCACGCGCCGCCGGATCTCGAGGTCCTGGAAGAGCTTCGCGCCTCGCTGTCCGCCATCGGGATGGCCTTCCCGTCCTCCCGGGAGGGGCTCGCTCCCAAGGCGCTGCAGAAGGTCCTGCGCCAGGCGCACGACGGGCCGCACGAGGCGCTGGTCTCGAGCCTGGTGTTGCGCTCGATGCAACGAGCCGTCTACAGCCCGGTCGAGGGCGGACACTTCGCTCTCAGTCTGCGTCACTACACCCACTTCACCTCGCCGATCCGGCGCTATCCCGACCTCCTGGTCCACCGCGAGCTCAAGCGGCACCTGGAGGGGAAGGGTCCCGACGGCGACCTCGCCGCGAGGCTCCCGGTGATCGCCACCGAGTGCAGCCGCACCGAACGCCGTGCCGAGTCGGCCGAGCGGGAGCTGCGCAAGTGGAAGAAGGTGCGCTTTCTCGAAGACCGGATCGGCGAGAGCTTCGCCGCGACCATCACCGGAGTCCAGCCGTTCGGCCTCTTCGCCCAGCTCGACGAGTTCCTCGTCGACGGGCTGATACCGATCCGGAGCCTGTCGGACGACTACTACCACTTCGAGCCCGAGAACCTGCGGCTGGTGGGGGAGCGCAGCGGCCGGGTCTTCCGCCTCGGTGACACCCTCGATGTGGTGCTGGTACGCGTCGAAGAGACCTCCCGCAGCCTCGATTTCGAGATCCCCGGCATGCCTCCTCCGTCACGCCGGACAACGGAGCGGCGCCGGCGCAGCGTCTACTGACCACTGCCCGTCGGGGCCCCTCCTCCCTGTTAGACTCGCTCTCCCATGCGCTCCCGGATCCCCATCGCGGCGGCGATTCCCCTTTTGCTGATAGTCGCCTGCGGCGAGCAGGCGACCGATGCCGGGGACGCTCGCCCGGAGATCGAGGCGCTGCTTCTCGAGTACCTGCCGCGGCTGGGAGAGGTCTACTCCGAGAACGACCCGGCACCTGTCGAAGGACTGGCCGCGGCGCGTGAGATCGCCGCGATCGAGAAGCGACTGCGCGACATCCGCGCCGAGGGCCGGACACTGTCGCCGACCTTTCAGTCGATGACGATCGAAGAGATCAAGGTGTGGGGCTACGCCAACGCCTACGTCACCACCCAGGAGATCTGGGACATCCGGACCTACTCGACGGGCACCGACCAGATGCTCACCGAGCAGATGGGGCAGCGCAACCGGGTCAAGTACCAGCTCAAGAAGATCGACGGCAACTGGATGGTGCTGTTCCGCACCATTCTGGAGCAGTAGCGCCCGCCGATCGCCGCAGATCCACCGTCCATGTCGCGAGACACGACAGAGAGAGGCCCCATCGCGGGGGACTCCATCGCGGGTGGTACCGTCGCGCAGACTCCGGTGCTGGCGATCGTCGGCCGACCCAACGTCGGCAAGTCGACGCTCTTCAACCGGCTGCTCGGCCGGCGTCAGGCGATCGTCCACAACCAACCGGGCGTGACCCGGGACCGGGTCTCGGGCGAGGCCGAGCTCTCCGACAAGGCGGTCGTCCTCATCGACACCGGAGGCCTCGTGCCCGAGGGCGACGAGCTGGGTCTGAACGCTCAGGTCGAGCTGGCGATCGAGGAGAGCGACGTGCTGCTCTTCGTCGTCGACGGCAAGGAGGGCCTGACGGTTGCCGACGAGCACATCTGGGATTCGCTGAGACCGCGCGGCAAGCCGGTCCTGCTGGTGGTCAACAAGGGCGATACCCGCGCCGCCCAGGAGTCGGCGGCCGAGTTCAGCCGTCTGGGAGTCGGGGAGTGGTACCTGGTCTCCGCAGAGCACGGTGAGGGGATCGAGGATCTGGCCGAGGCGGCCGCGAGTCTGCTGCCGGAGGTCGAGGAGAGCCCCGACACCGGCGACGCCCTGGCGCTCGCCCTCGTCGGTCGGCCCAACGTCGGCAAGTCATCGATTCTCAATCGGCTTCTGGGTGAGAACCGCGTTCTGGTCTCACCGACTCCGGGAACGACGCGCGATCCGATCGACTCGACTCTGGTGGTCGACGACCGCCGCTACCTGCTGATCGACACCGCCGGCATCCGGCGTCGCGCCAAGGCGAGCGGGGCCCCGGAGGCGCTGGCGATCATGCTGG
This sequence comes from Candidatus Multivoradales bacterium, assembly GCA_965223875.1. Lineage (GTDB taxonomy): Bacteria > Acidobacteriota > Thermoanaerobaculia > Multivoradales > JAHEKO01 > CBDCXS01. Next base: position 4,993,578 of record OZ245024.1, read on the forward strand.
CCCGGCGCCAGATCGAGCGCGCCGAGATCGTCGTTCTGGTCATCGACGCCTCCCAGGGCGTCACCTCGGGCGATCTGGCCATCGCCGACACCATCTTCGAGCTCGGCCGCTCGGCGGTGGTGGCGGTCAACAAGTGGGATCTCGTCGACGAGCCGACGCGCGAGGCCCTCGAGGAGAGCTGGTACCGCCTCGACGATATGCTCGCCAGCCCACGCCGGGTGAATCTCTCGGCCGCCAGCGGCCGCGGCATTGCCAAGCTCCTGCCGGCCGTGGACGCGGTTCGCGAAGCCCACCGAACCGAGCTCGGGACCTCCGAGGTGAACCGCCTCTTCGAGCGTGCTGTCCAGCGCCACCACGCTCCGGCCATCCGGCACAAGCCGTGGAAGTTCTACTACGCCACGCAGGTGAACACGGCGCCGCCGACCTTCATGATCTTCGCCAACGCCCTCCTGGCCAAGGGTTCCTCCTACCGGCGCTACCTCGAGAACGTCGTCCGTCGAGAGCTCGATCTGCGCGGCGTTCCGGCCCGCCTGGTGGTCCGGAAGCGCTAGCTCGGAGCGGCGTCCGGGCCGTCTCCCGGCAGCTTGCCCCTCCATCCGCGCGACCCTATACTTACCCTTGAAGTTCTACTTGAACTATTTCGGGGAGTCCCGTGGCGAAACCACGCTCATACCGCATCGGTCAGGCCTGCAAGCGACTCGACATCCAGCCCTACGTGCTGCGTTACTGGGAGACCGAGTTCCCGGCGCTCTCGCCGGACAAGAGCAAGTCCGGACAGCGTGTCTACACTGAGGAGGACCTCGAGGTCATCCGCCGCATCAAGGAGCTTCTCTACGACGAGGGCTTCACCATCGCGGGCGCCAAGAAGCGCCTCGAGGCCGAGCTCACCTCGGGCGGCCCCCAGACCCGCCCGGAGCCGTCCGCCGACGTCGCGCCGGCCGAGCCCGAGCCCTCCGCCGAGCCCGTGCCCGCCGCAGCGGAGCCGGCGCTTGACACGGCCGCGAAAGAACAGATAGAAACGCTTCGGCAGGGCATCCGGGAAGCGAGCGACCAGGTTCGCCAGCTCCTCGCGATGCTCGACAAAGAGTCGGCGACCAAACGCTCCAAGAAGGAGTGACCCCCAAGCCGGCTCGGCCCTCGGGACGTGGCGCAGTCTGGTAGCGTACCTGAATGGGGTTCAGGTGGTCCGGGGTTCAAATCCCCGCGTCCCGACCATTTCCATCCCTCCCGCGAGGGCGCGGATGTCCCCGAAGCAGCTGGCCACCGCCGGGGTCCGATTGCTCGCCGTCTACTTCGGCCTGGGGGGACTCCACACCGGACTCAGTGCCCTCACCTTCGGCGCTCATGCCGAGAGACTCCCCCCGTTCATCGTCGCCTCGACTCTGCGGGCGGCCGTTATCTCGATCGCCATCGGAGTCGTCCTGTGGCTCGTGGCCACGAAGCTGAGCCACCTCCTGCTGCCTGATCCGGTTGACGGAACGACCTCGATAGACCGCCGTGACCTCCTACCCAGTCGGCCTCGTCCTGCTGGGTGTCTACTTCGTCTCCAGAGCCGCATGGCCCGTCCTGGCGACGGTGGGAGAGGCTCTGTGAAACCTGGGAGGGGCGAGGAGAGCTTTCTTCTCAACCTGGGCGGAAGGCGTCCGGTGGGAGCTGGGTTGGAGCCTGACTCTGAGTAGGATTCGGGCCCAGGAGCTGAGAAGCGCTTCCCATACCGGTCGACTCGGGTTCTCCTGCCCTGTTCGTCAGGGCCGTCCCGCTTTTCGCCGTGCTACGATTTCGGCCTAGAGTCCAGGGCACTCTCCGCAGCGGCTCGCGCTGTCTGAGGACGCTGCGAATTGGCGCCCAGGACGGCATTCGATGAACTGTCGTCTCCAGCCCGCCCTCACGGTCGTGGCGATTCTGTGCGCCCTCTCACCGACTGCAGCCCAGCAGCGTCTGGGATCTGAGTTTCAGGTCAATACGACGAAGTACCATCGCCAAGAGGGCGCCGACGTAGCAGGGGATGTAGGGGGGAGCTTCGTCGTCGTCTGGAGTGACGCCGGAGTCGGCCGTGTTTTCGGTCAGCGCTTCGACGTCTACGGCAATCCCACCGGAGGCGAGTCTCAAATCGGCTCCAATACGGCGTCCGGACAAGGGAGTCCCGCGGTCGCATTGGACGCCCAGGGGAACTTCGTCGTCGTCTGGCGCGGCACGCCCCGGACAATCGTGGGCCAGCTCTACGATTCTCTCGGTGGCCCCGTCGGCAGTGAGTTCCAGGTCAGTACCGGAAGCGCCTTCCCGCATCATCCGGAAATCGCTGCCGACTCTGCGGGCAACTTCGTAGTTGTGTGGAAGGAGTTTGGTATCAAGGGGCGGCGCTTCGACTCCTCCGCGAACGCTCTCGGTGAGGAGTTTCAGATAAGCGATCCGGTGTTGCTGGAGAGCTCGTACTGGGCCTCGGTCGGGCTGGACGAAGCTGGAAACTTCGTTGTCGCCTGGCAAAGGGGCTACAAGGGCTACCTCTATCAGCAGTACTTCAACGTCTTCGCGCGGCGCTTCGATTCTTCAGGGAATCGCGTCGGCGACGAGTTCCAGGTCAACGCCTATACGACCGGATTTCAAGGTGAACCCGAGGTAGCTGTCGGTCCGGGCGGGGACTTCATCGTCGTATGGGCGAGTGGCACGAAGAACCTGTACCTGGGAATCTCGGAACGCAACGTTGTCGCCCAACGCTACGACTCGCTGGGTGATCCGATTGGTGGTGAGTTCGCCGTCAGTTCCTTTTCTCACGAGGACAACGCACACCCTCGAATCGCGGTCGATGACGGCGGAGCGTTCGTCGCCATCTGGCAGAGCGGTCGGTCTTGGCCCAGCTTCCGCCGGTACTACGATGTCGCCGGCTTACAGTTCGATGCCACCGGCAACGCCATCGGGGCCGAGTTCCAGATCAACACCTATACGACGGGCGTACAGGAATGGCCCATACTTGCGATGACCGGGGACGAGCGCTTTGTCGTCGTCTGGCAGGATGAGGGGCAGCCTGCACCGATTCTCAGTCCGGATCTGTTCGGACAGCGATTCGCCATGTCGGGCTTGCAGCTCACGGTCGACGGAAGATGTCCCGGGTTGGTGGAAGTGGGGGTAGCGAGGGCCCCCTCGAACTCCCAAGTGGCCGTACTCGGAGCAGGCAACACGAACGGATTCGTCAAGGGCGGAACAACTTGTTCCGGGGCGAAGCTCGAGATCGGTGAGCCCTTTTCCTTACCGCCAACGCTCATCACCGTCGACAGCGCGGGAAACGGGGCAGCCACGGTTCAGCTTCCGGCCGGGCGCTGCTGGATGCAAGCCCTGGATCTCTCCGATTGTGAGACCAGTAGTGTAGTGAAGGTCCCACCGCCACCGGACTAGGCCCGCGGTCAACGGTCAGGCATGATCCTCCAGCCCTTCGGCTCGGGGTCTACGAACAATGCAGTTGACCCGAGGGACCAAGCCATATCACCCCGCCCTAGTGAGGCACGTCGGCGCCGTCGTTGGTAGCCTCTCTCGAGTGGTGCGTCCTCCCGATTCCCGCAAGTTCGTTCTCCTTGTGATCGTGGCCATGCCGCTCTTGGGTGCGGCTGGCACGCTGGGTGACGCCGAGACATTCGTGGTCCCCTTCTGGGCCAACGCAGGGGCGGAGGACCTCCCCGGTCGCGTCTGGCTCCACGAGGACGGCCCTTGTTGAAGAGGATCTACTTTCCGCTTGGAGACATGGACAAGGAAGCCTGTCCCACCGAGGTCTTCTACAACATTGCGCTGGACGAGATCCCGCGAGAGGCGTGGCGGCATCCCGAAGAGGAGTAGCTCGATCGGCCGTTCGAGAGAGCCACGGACAGCTCTTGAAGAGCTCTCTCCGGAGGAGTGGCGGTCGCGTCCTGACTAATACAGCTAGCGAACTGCGCGCCAGTCACGGAGCCTGGTAGCCCGGCGGATTCAATGCTGAGACGACTTGGCCGTTGGTTGCAGCAACGAGGTGGGTACGATTCGACTCACCTGGCGCTGGACTCGCCCCGATGGCAGGTCCGCGGAGTGAGTGGTCCCAGTGCATTCCTGGAGTCGCTTCGCATGCTTTCGCCCAGGCCCGGTGTACTGGCACTTCACGATCCAGAGGACAGCAAGATCGTCGACTTCGCCCGAGCGAACGCAATCCCAGATCCTGTCCCGGTGAGGGTGAAGACCCTCTGGCCGAAGTCCACGATCTTCTACGTCGCTTGCGACGAGGCGAACCTGCGCAAACTGGAGGAACTCGCTACGGATCTCGCAGGTCCTGAACTCTGTATGCATCTCGACGCGTACACCGATGAGACCGTCCTGTTGGACTGGTCTGACGCGTGGGACCTGCCCATCTTGCTCGCGGCGACCTACGACGAGCAGGCCGTAGCGAAGTTCGCGACTGCTGCCTGTGGCACATACGAGTGGATTCCCTCGGCTCATGCAGTGCTTCCACAATGAACGTCCACCTCGGCATTGTTCTGGCCGTAGGAGCAGGGATGGGGGTTGCGCAGCCTGGACAGCTGGGCGGCCGCTCCCCTCTTGGCTCCCGAACAGGAGAGGGAATGCCGCCCGATCAACAAGGAGGTCTTCCGGAAGAAAACGCCCGCCGAACGAATCGCTTGCGCCAAGAGCCTCGACGATCTCGAACAGGAGTGTCGGGGACCTCGGCTACGACGCTCGTGGCTACTATCGGGATTTCAGCCAGGGCGGGCGCCCCAAGATCGTCATGTGGGGAGGAGGACCAAGGGCAAAGTGGGCGTGTGTCGTCGCCGCGGTACTCGTCGTTCTGCTGGATGGCAGCCGAGCTGCCGCGTCAGCGCCGGAGCTCCGAAGGTAGGAACTCTTGTGGACACTCGAAGCGCTGCGCTCTAGGAGCCTGTCCGAGTAATCCTCGACACGAGGCGTTTGTCATGTTGAGATCAGTGCATGGCTAAGAGGTTTCGTTCGTGGGAGATAGATCAGATCTGGCTGCTGCCGCCGTCGGTCCAGGAGTTGGTGCCGGAGGGTCACGTGGCGCACTTCGTTCGGGAGACGGTCCGGGAGTCTCTGGACCTGTCGTCGATCCTTGGCGAGTACACCGAGGAGCGAGGGTACCCGCCCTATCACCCGGTGATGATGACGGCGTTGCTTCTGTACGCCTACACCCAGGGGGTGTACTCGTCGCGGCGCATCGCGCGGGCCTGCGACGAGCGGGTGGACTTCATGGCGGTGACCGCGATGCAGCGGCCGGACTTTCGCACCATCAGCGACTTTCGCAAGCGGCATCTGCAAGCTTTGGGGGCGCTGTTCGTCCAGGTGCTTCAGCTGTGTCGTCAGGCCGGTCTGGTCAAGCTGGGGCACGTGGCGTTGGATGGGACGAAGGTGCGGGCCAACGCCTCCAAGCACAAGGCGATGAGCTATGCGCGCATGCAGAAGGCGGAGCGGGAGCTGGCGGCCGAGGTGGCCGGTTGGTTCGAGCAGGCCGAGGCTGTCGATGCGCGAGAAGACGAGGCGTTCGGTGAGGACAAGCGCGGTGACGAGCTGCCGGATTGGGTGGCCAACAAGCAGCAACGCCTGGCCAAGATTCGCGAGGCCATGGCGGCTCTGGAAGATGAGGCCCAGCGCAAGGATCCTCCCCCGAGCGACCCGGACAAGCCCCGCCGGGGCCGTCCGCGCAAGCATCCTCCGGGAGTGCCCAAGCCGAAGGAGCAGCGCAATTTCACCGATCCGCAGAGCCGCATCATGAGGACCCCCGATGGGTTCCAGCAGTGCTACAACGCGCAGGCGGCGGTCGATGCAGCTAGCCAGGTGATCGTGGCGCGTGGCGTGACGCAGTCGGCCACGGACCGCCATCAGCTCCAGCCGATGGTCGAACAGATCCGGGCCCATACCGGGCAGGACCCCGGCGAGCTGTCGGCCGATTGTGACTACTGCTCGGAAGGCAACTTGGCCGAGCTCGAGCGGTGCTGGATTCGAGGCTACGTGGCCACGGGCAAGCAGCAGCACGGCTCGCCGGCACCGGTCGGCTCGCGTCCTCGCAACGGCCCTCTGACCCAACGCATGCAACGCCGACTCAAGTGTGGCGGGTACCGCAGCCGCTACCGGCTGCGCAAGCACACGGTCGAACCGGTCTTCGGGCAGGTCAAGAGTGCCCGTGGATTCCGACAGTTCCTTCTGCGGGGCGCCGAGAAGGTCACCGAGGAATGGAGTCTCGTCTGCACCGCGCACAACCTGCTCAAGCTGGCTCGAGCAACAGCGCCATGAGGCGCCCCGACGCGGCTTCTCTGCGCTCTTGCGCCGCCGCCGACCTCCTTGGTGGCCCCTTGAGAGCCGTTTCCGCGCCACCAGCTCGATTGGCCGCCTCTCAGCAACCCAATTCGCTCATCGTGACCAGCGTACCCGTCTCAAACCGCATTAGCCGGACAGGCTCCTAGCCTGGATGTATTCGGTCAGCTTGGAGAGATCGGTGTCGTCAATGGTCCAGTAGTCGCCTGAGAGTCCGAGACCCCCTTTGTCCGGCGTCAGGTCAAAGCCCGAGAAGAAGAAGAGAATACGAAGCCGCTCGTCTTCGATCGTCCAGCGAAACCGCGCCTTGAACCGACTCTGATGCGGTGACAGGAGGCGACCCTCACCGCCAGGCTGTCCGGGGCGCGCGGGAAGAAGAGCAACGTATCGCCGAAACCAGAAGCTGGGACCCTCGTCGCTCATCCACAGGCGATAGCACCCGACTAGTGCAATATCCCAAAAGTCTTGGTACACTCTTGTCGGAGATCGGCAAGGGTGTGGTTTCGATTGACCTGAGCAGCGAAGATGCGCGTCGTCTCGCAGAGATCGTTCGATCTCAGACGGCGGAGGCTCGGGCTCATCGCAGGGCGAGAATGGTTCTTCTGGCAGCCTCGGGCGCATCGATCTCCTCGATTGCTCGGCAAATGGGCACCAACCGGAGCCGGGTCGGGGATTGGCTGCGGCGCTTCGAGCAGGAAGGTCTGGCTGGGCTGGTGGATGCAGCTCGGTCGGGCCGACCGGCGCGGATCAGCGCCTTGGAGCGTCACCAAGTCGTCGCGGCCGCCTGCAAGTCGCCTTCGGAGTTGGGTGTCGAGAGGACGGTGTGGAGTCACGAGGCCTTGGCAGAGGCGGTGAGCTCCCAGGGGCTGGTGCGCTCGATCAGCTCCAGCACCGTGGGTCGCATCTTGCAGGAGGCGGAGATCAAACCGCACCGGATCCGGATGTGGTGCCACAGCACGGATCCCGACTACCAAGAGAAGATGAAGGCGATCGTGCGGCTCTACGTCGAGCCACCCGCCGGGGAGCCGGTCCTGTCGATTGACGAGAAGTCGGGTATGCAGGTGCTTTCCCGATCCCGAAAGCTCCAGCCAGCGACATCCGCCAGAGCTGGGCGCTTCGATTTCGAGTACCGACGTCACGGGACCCGCTGCCTGTTCGCCTGCTTCAACGTGCGCAGCGGGAAAGTGTTGGGGCGCTGCACGCTCCAGCGCCGGCGCGAGGACTTCTTGAACTTCATGGATCGCGTCGCGGCGCTCTATCGACAACCGCAGGTGCATGTCATTCTCGACAACCTCAACACCCATACCAACAGTCAGAAACGCGCCTACATCAGCGAGTGGAATCAAGCCCATGGTGAGCGATTCCGCTTCCACTACACCCCGACGCACGGCTCTTGGCTGAACCAGATCGAGCTGTGGTTCAGTATTCTCAGTCGACGGGTGCTGCGATACGCGAGCTTCGAAGAGCCTGAGCAGCTCGTGGCTGCGGTCGAGCGATTCATCGCGAGCTGGAATGTGCGGGCTCACCCCTTTCGATGGACGTACCAAGGCCGCCCCTTGGTCCGTTGAGGAGATGCCGTGAAACCTGGCCAGGCAAGCAAGAAGAACCAACTCTCCAAGCTGGTGGAACAAAGCCAGGTGACCGCTGGCATGTACGTGCGCGTCCATGGCGATCATCTGATTCTCGGTCGCCACGAGCCCCTCGGCCCACAGGGCGAACTCAAAACCGACGACCGCGTCCGCCTCACCTGTCTCGGGTCCGACCGCTACGGACTGAGTGTCAAACGACATACGGGCCGTTGGGAGACCACCCCCTTTACCGGCACCATGACCGAGATGGTCGAGGCGATTTGTGGATACATGCAGCACCTGGTTGCCCTCTGGAACTGTACCGAAACTTCTGGGGCGCAGCACTAGATCCGAGGTGGTCAGCTCGGCGGTCACCGCAAGAGGGGAGAGATCGGGACATTTCATCGAGGTCAGGGTGATCCAGCTTGGGCGGCTCCCGCCGGTGACATGACCAACCATGCGATCTGAACCGCCGGCTGGTAGTCGGAGGGTCGCCCAGGAGACCTCATCTAGAACGACCGTTGCACCACTGGAGAGGTGTTCCCATCGTCCGAGTACGGCGTCCTCGTCGAAGTGATCTACGACTCCATCACGACGTAGTCGGAAAGCTCGAAGAAAGGAATAGTGCGACTCGGCTTTCGTCGTTGTCCAGCAGCCCTCCGGTCCGCTCCTGTCCTCGAGGTCGGCTGCTGCAACGGGGATGTCCACAAGGTGGAATAGAGCTAGGACCATCGCGACGGCTGGGAACGGGACGAGAAGCCAGTGAGGGTGTTGCGTCATTCGTTGCATTGGCGAGTCGCGGTCACCGGCGAGTATCGGGGCGAGTATCGGGGACAGGATACCCAATGCGAAGGTGGAGCCCTTGGTCCTCGTCCGCCCGGGACCGCACCACCCAAATCCGCGAAGATTCTTCTTGACACGTTTTTAGAGGCGTTTCTCGGACCGAGGGGGATCGCCGCAGAGATGCCTCTCCGAGAGCTCTCGGGAGAGCGAGGCGACTGTTCTTCGATGAACCCTCGCTGGCCGCCGAATCGGGCGAGATCGCGCTGCTCGGGGCAACCTCGAGCGCCGAAAAAGTCGGGCTTATGATGGGTGCGGAACAGTCAGGAGAGCCCGATGGAATCACTCGTTTCGACCACGAACACCCGCCCGCCTCTGCCACCGGAGCCGCCCGACGAAGTCGAGATCGCGGCTCTGGGGGAGCGCATCGCCGAGCTCTCGGCGCTGCTCTCGGCGGCCGAGTATCAGCTGTTGACCCTGATTCGGGAGTTCGACGAGCGCTACGGCTGGCGCGGCGGATTTCGCAGCTGCGCCCACTGGCTCAACTGGCGCACCGGCCTGTCCATGGGGGCGGCGCGGGAGAAGGTGCGGGTGGCCAGGGCTCTGGCCGGTCTGCCGCTGATCTCGGCGGCGATGCGGAGTGGCGAGGTCTCGTTCTCCAAGGTGCGGGCGCTGACTCGCGTCGCGACGACCGACAACGAGGAGAGTCTTCTGGCCTTCGCGCACGCGGGGACCGCCGCCCACGTCGAGCGACTGGTTCGAGCCTGGAGATCGGTCGAGCGTCGCGACGATGCCGAGGCCTCGAGCCACGCCAGCCGACACCTGAGCTTCTACACCGACGACGACGGCATGGTCGTCGTGCGGGGGCGGCTCGATCCCGAGGCCGGCGCGGCGCTGGCGCGGGCTCTCGAAGCGGGGGAGAAGGAGCTCTTCGATGAGGAGTCGATCGAGGCCGGCAATCGGGGGCGCGGCACGTCGGCCGCCCAGCGCCGAGCCGACGCGATCGGGCGGGTAGCGGAGGCGGCGCTCAGCGGTGGACTGGACAAGGGGACACGTGGGGATCGCTATCAGGTGGTGCTGCACGTCGAGGTTCCGACCGGCTCGGGTGCCGACTCCGTGGCCGACGACGAGAAAGGGGGACCGACCGCGCCGACGATAGAAGGCGTCGCTCGAGCACCGGAAAACGTTTCCGCGGAAACGTCTCGCCGTATCGCCTGCGACGCCAGCCGGGTCGTCATGACCCACGACGAGACAGGCCATGTCCTCGATGTCGGCAGGAAGACGCGCACGATTTCACCCGCGTTGCAGCGTGCTCTGCGGCATCGGGACGGTGGTTGTCGCTTTCCGGGCTGCGATCTCACCTTCTGCGACGCGCATCACGTGGAGCATTGGGCCGATGGGGGAGAAACGAAGCTCGACAACCTGGTGCTGCTGTGCCGTTTTCACCATCGATGCGTGCACGAGGAGGGATATGGGGTCGAACTGGATGAGGACGGCTCGATCCGCTTCCGCCGCCCCGACGGTCGGGCGATACCCGATGCGCCGGCGCCACCGGTTTTGATAGAGCAGCCGACTTCACCCCGGATCGCGAGCGCACTCCTGGGAGATCTGTTGGCCGAGTCCGAGGTCGAGCTGGACCCGCGAACCGGCATGCCCGACTGGGACGGGCGGGCGTTCGATCTCGGCTGGGCTCTGAGTGTGTTGATGAACTAGGGGACGGCGAGGCTGATGGTGTCGTCACTCCCGTCCACTTCGGTGTCGTCCTTTCGTTCCAGAAAGGGGGTACAAATCGCAAACACTGCCATGTTGACGCACTCACGTGTACCTGTCCTTCTTTCCTTGCAGGCGAAGGTACTTGCGGCGCCGTCCTAATCTGCCCGAAACCGTTTCTTCTTCGCGAGCTTCTCCAGTCGGCGACGAAGGTCTGCGAGCTGGCGGTCGCGAATCGCCATCTGTTCACGGAGGCTCGCTAGCTCATCATCCTGCCGAGCTAGTCTCCTGCTCTGTTGCTGTAGCTCGTTCAGCAAGAGGGGCGTCAGCAGCCCGTAACGAACCGTCTGCGGCCGGCCGTCTTCGTCGTGAGTCACCAGTGTGGGGAAGACCCTCTCGACCTCTTCGGCGATCAGACCGTACTGGAGAGGCCGCTCGCCCTCGGGGTCCTCCTCCGTCGGTCTGAAGCGGAACGTCACCGGGCGGAGCGCACCTATCTTCATCGCCATGTCGCCCATGGTCGCGACAGATTCCTTGAAACGCACCGAAGAGGGGGCGCAGGGGCCCAGTTGCTCACCTGAGCTTGTGCATACGGCCTGGTCGAAGGTCCCGCTGGCACCACGGATCCCTTCGATGTATGTGCGGGTCTGGTTGTTGAGGCCGCCGATGCGGGTGGTTCTGGAATCCCCGGTCGCTCCGTATGCCCCTGCCCCAATCGCAATGTTGTACTTGCCTGTCGTCCAGTTGGTTCCGGCCGAGGACCCGATCGCGGTGTTGTGAGATCCAGTCGTGTTGAAGTAGAGCGCCAAGTGACCGTGCGCGGTGTTGTAGCTGCCCGTGCTGTTGTTGAAGAGCGCCGTGGCACCGCTTGCGGTGTTGTAGCTGCCCGTGCTGTTCTTGAAGAGCGCCCGGTGCCCACTCGCGGTGAGGTAGGCCCCCGTGGTGCTGTTCTGAAGAGCGCTGCGGCCGAAGGCACTGTTCCGCCCCCCGGAAAAGGAATACGGTGCGCCAGGAGTTGCACTTACCAATGCGCTCAAGCCAGCGGCCGTGTTTCCGGACGCGACTCCGCCGTCGTTGTGGATGAACGGCACTCCGGCCTTGAACACATAGCCACCCAGGTCGAGGGAGCCGTCGAGCGTCAGGTCGAAGCTCGCTGGGGGCGTCACGGTTTGGGGGGAGCGGCCGGCGCCGACCGTGTCGGCGCTCAGTGCCTCGAGTGCTCTGTTATCGCGTTGCCGTGGTTGCATGGCCTTCTCGTTGCCCTCGGGGTGTCGCTTCCGAGCCCGCCCTTCCTCGGTACTCGGTAGCTCCTGAGCTGCCGCTTCGCCCCGCGCCGAGTATTGCGGATCGGCGCTCCTCTCGTCGTAGCGTCGAAGCACCGCGAGAGCCTGTTTCACCTCGTCGTCTGATGGCCTGCCCGGAGTCGAGAACAGCAGTGCCTCCGACCACGGACTCCCGCCACCAGGACCGAGCGCGCGCACAGCCCAGGCGTAGTGCGACTCCGCGGCGGGGCACCGTGAGGCCGCGGGAGTCCACGCAGCGGCCCCTCCAGGAACCTCGACGGTGAAGGCGACGGCCAGCTCACCCGCTTCCGTGGTCTTGTAGAGCACCAGCTCGTAACCCGTAGCGTCAGCCACGGCCGTCCACGAGAACGTGGGGCACGACGCGCCTAGATCTTCAGAAGCTGTGGCCGAGCCGGGAGATACCGCCATTGGACGCTCCGAGTCGCCGCTTGCCGATAGCGGGAGCAGACACAATCCCAGAGTCAGCCATGCATAGGACATCCATCGCATTGGTCTCTCCCTTCGTCTTGCGGTGCCGCAACCGGCAGCGCCGAGTGTCCGACAGCGACACGAATTCGGTGTTCTTGAGTGCGACTCTATCGCAGCGCTGGAGGCACCCGACTGCCAGCCGCTGCCCAGGGCCCGAAGGTCCACTGCCGCCTCCTCCGCAGGAGAGACCTACCAGCAGCGGTACAGCCGGGTCGGGCTCGAGGTGCTATTCGAATGGAGCTGATGGGTTCGCGCTCCTGCCGCTGGATGAACTGGCGTCTGTGGGCCACTAGGAGATTCGCCTCGCTCCGCGAAACCAGACGGCCACCGGCTCTTCAGCGTCGAGCCCGTGTTGTTCACCTCACCATTCCGACGGCAGTGTCTGCCCTGGTCTCGGCCACCATCGTCGGATGAAGTAGACGAACCAGGCACCGCCGAGGACGAGGGCGGTGAGGCTCCACGGCCAGGAGGCCTGGAACTCGGCGACAGTTTCAGCGCCGGAGGTCGCGAGCGAAAGCAACATCACGATGAAGTTGTGGAGAACGTGCATCGCGATGGGGATCCATAGCGATCGGCTTCGGACGTACAGGAGCGATACGACGATCCCGGAGAAGAACGCGTCGAACAGGTTGGCGTGAAGGGCGGCGAAGATGATCGAGGTGACGATGATGGCCGTTCCGAGGGACCACTTTCTGGCAAGACGGCGCAGCAGGAAGCCACGAAAGAACAGCTCTTCTGCGAAGGGACCGAGAAGGACGAGGCTCGTCAGCAGTACGGCGTTGGGGCCGATGAGGAGGCTTCCGCCCTCCGAGATCAGATCGATCTGAGAATCGAGGTACCACCCCTCGACGAAGTCCGGGGCGACGAACGAGAGCGGAAAGTAGAGTGCGAAGTCCGCTCCCATTCCCAGGATCCCGGTCGGGATGACGAGCGCGCTGGCCTTGAGGAGATCCGAGGTGCGGGGCCAGCTTCCGAAGATGATCGCCGGGTCGACGGGATAGCGGCGAGCGAGCAGAGCCAGCCCCGCGATCAGGAAGACATCGAAGGCCACGAAACCGACCAACATGGCCCATCTGCCGGAAAGCCCGAGTAGCAGAAGGAGGAGGAAGGGGAGAACGAAGAGGGCGAGAATCATGCTGACGAGTAACACCAACAGCTGGCTTCGAGCTGGAACGAGCATGGCTGGCCCTACGTTCGAGGACTCTCCTTCGGTGGCGGGATCGGGGACGCTCGTGAATTGAAGCCACTCCGTCTCGCCGGGGCGATGGCGTTGGAGGCCTGGGAGGGGAATGCGTGGCTGTAGCCTATCTCGGGATCAGAGCGGGCCCGAGCGAGAACTCGCTGGGCGGCTTGGGGCGGCAACGCCCTTTCTGGGAACAGAGCTTCGACAATCCATATCCGCCCGAGCCGGGAGTTGGTAGCCTCGCTCGGGAGATTTCCAGGGTTCTCGGATGGAGCCCGGGAGGGTAGCTTGAGGAGACTATCGATCTCACCGAGAGGTGAGGTCACGCCAGAGAAGGGAGTCTGATCATGGAGTGGCGAGAGACCGTCGCATCTGTCACGAGTGTCCTCGACGTGAAGCTCTTCGAGATCGCCGGGACGCCGGTCACCGTGGGGACCGCCTTCGCTTCCGTCGCCATCGCTGTATCGACATTGTGGATATCGCGACTTCTTCAGCGCGGAGCGGAGAGATTCCTCAACAACCGCGGTGTTCGAGACGAGGGCACGGTGGTCCTCGGCGCGATGGCGGCGATCGGCATCGGCCTGCTGGTCTACTTTCGCAAGAAGGGCTGGTTCTAGTTGTCCTCGGTCTCGATCTGCCGCGTCAGGTGGTAGCCTTGACCGTCGCCGTAGAGCGCGATCAGTGTGAACGGACCTCGAGCATCTCCCAACCGGTCCCGGGAGATCTCGAAGCCTCCTTCGACGCGCGACAGCTCGATGGCGTCGCGAATCAGCGCCTCGCGGTCGAAGCCCATCATGGCCTGGTGCATGGACGGGTCGTGTCCGGAGGTACCGCCGTGGCCACCGTCCGGAGGGAGCCGGGGCCCGGGGAGCACGGGCCCGGGTAGCACGGGCCCGGGGAGCATGGAGCTGGGGAGCCTAGGCCCGGGGCGCAGGTAGAGCGCGGTCTCAGGGGCGTCGGAAAAGCTGTATCCCTTGATCCGGTCCTGGAGGGTCAGGCGAACCCGGCCGACGGATTCCTCGACGGTCACCCGGACGAACTCCTCCTCCCGCGAGGCGATCTCTCGCTCCAGGGCCCGCAGGGATGTGCGGGCTTTGTCCCAGCGTCGCTCTCGAACCGCGGATTCGAGCTGAGCGAGAGTCTCGTCCAGGTCGTAGGTGCCGAGCTCGTGGTGGACGAGCATGTGCCTGAGGCCGTGGCCCGAGCGGTAGGTCGAGGCGACGTGCCGGGAGAGACGGTCGACCATCTCGGCATGCTCGTGGACGAGCGGGGTCTCGAGCCTGCCGACGGCCCGCTTCAGCTGCTCGACGCTGTTCATGTTGACGTGGACGCAGTGGCCGCGGGTGGTGGCAACGGAGTCGGCGAGGACGTCGTCCAGGCGCACGCGGAAGAAGATGCGGCCGTGACTGGCCTTCCAGGGGGTCGCGAAGCTGCGGCCGTCGCCGGCTGGCGAGAGCGGCAGCGTTTCGACGGTCGAGGCGTCGAGGATCGCTCGCACGCTCGGGTCGTCGGGATCCGGGACGTAGGGGGCCGCACGTCCCTCCCGAACGTCCGCCATGCGACGCATCTGCCGTTCGTGGGTCCAGGTGTCCTCCTCGAGGGCCAGCTCGGGGTGCATTGGGTAGTGGAAGGTGAGGATCTCGAGGATCGCGTTCGCCTCGATGGCTCGATCGAACCGGACGGAGATGGTCTCGGTGTCGCCTTCGCTGGCGTAGGGAGGCGCGTCGATCGTCGCCCTCGGTGTTGTGCTCTCGGCGGAGGTGCCCGGTGCGGCCGCGGGCGCGGCGGAGCCGGGCGGACTCCCCGAGGTCAGGACGGCTGCGGCGATCAGCGCCGTGGCGGCGAAGACGGTCCGGAAACGAGTCATGGCTCTCCTCCTCATTCGGGTTCGGGGCTCCTCGGCCAGGTGTTCCGCATCCACTCCAGGGAACCCTCTCACGGCAGACACGAGCTGTTTCATGACTGAAGTCATGATTCTGCCCGTTCCACCAGTCGAGCCAGCCGCTTGTCGGGGAGGGGCGCCGGCTATCCCGGGCGCCCTCCGGTCCACTCGATCCGGGTGCGGCGGCGCACGATGCGTCCGTGCCGCTCCAGGCGCGCGAGGGCGCGATACAGGGTCTCCGGTGCCAGGCCGAGCTCGCCGGCGAAGCCCGCCAGGGACCGCGGCCCCCTCGGCCCGAGTCCGGCCGCGAGGGCGGCTTCGATGCGCTCGTCGGCCCGTCGGATGGAGCGCAGCTCGAGGCGCGTTCTCGCTTCCTGGAGCTGGTGCGCCAGAGCGCGCGAGTAGGCCTCCGCGAGACCCGCGTCGGCGCGGAGTCGGGCGAGCAGACGGTCCTTCCGGAAGGCCCGCACCGTCGAAGGGATCTCGGCGAAGGCGTCGCAGTGGTAGGTGGGGGAGTAGAGAGCCGCCTCGGCCAGGGTCATGCCGACGTTGGCGACCCCGGCGATCACCTGACGGCCTTCGAGGCCGTGGCGCAGGAGCCTGACCCGGCCGCGCTCGACGAGAAACACCGCCCAGGCCTCGTCGCCGAGGTGGAAGAGAGCCTCACCGCGGCGGAGGCGGCGAACGGACGAGCCGTCGCCGGCGAGCTTCGTGAGCAGGTCGGTCAGTGTCGTCGGTGGCGACGAGCTGTTCGAGGCCGGTAGCTCGGTCTCGTTCGGCAACGGCATGTCTCCGCCGTCGGAGGGTGAGATCGTCGTCGTCACTTGCCGGACTCGGCGGCGACAGGGCGCTCTTCGAGAGCCCACTCGAGGTGAGGCGCGATCTCGGTGGCCAGCCATTCGGCGGCGACGTGCTGGGCGTAGCTCGACATGTGCACCGGATCCCACCAGAGGAACCCGGAGTCGCGCACGCCGGGGCTCGACATGTGGGCCTCGAGGTCGAGAACCGGTACATCGAGCTCGCGACCCAGCCGGCGCATCGCCGCCTGCTTCTCGCGAACGAGGGGATTGTCGTGGTCGGCGGCCATGGCCTCGACGACGAAGACCGTCCGGTGCCCGCGCGCCTCTCCGATCTCGGCGAAGCGCCTCAGGCCGCTCTCGAACAGCTCCGGGTCGCGGTCGTTGTAGGAGAGGTTGATCAGCAGGAGGTCCGGCTCGAGGCCGATCCAGCGGCGCTCGAAGGTCAGGAGTTGCAGCGGCACCTCGCTGCTCTGGACCGCGACGTTGAGGATCTCGAGCCTCAGGCCCCTCTCGGCGAGGCGGGTCTCGGAGGCTTCCACCAGCAGGCGGTGGAGGCGCGCCACCAGCGAGTCGGCCGCCAGCTCGGCACCGGCACCGACCACCTGGCTCGATCCCGCGAAGGTGATTCGCACGGCTTCGTCGGTGGGACCGAGGGCCTCGAGTCGATTCGGACTGAAGTAGCGCGGCACGCCGGGCTCCCGCGAGCTGTAGGCGGCGTGGCGCTGGTATTCGTGGGGACCGGGCCAGGCGAAGTCGTGCTCGAAGTCCCACCGACTCAGGCTGCGAGTCAGGCGATCGGGGCTCGGCTCGACCATGACCTCGGAGTCGACGCCGACGAGCGTCTGTCGCCAGGACTCGAGCTTCACCAGCGTCGCGGTCGCCGGTCCCTGGGAGGCCGTCGGCACGTGCTTGCGGTAGAAGTAGCTCCGCGACCACACCTTGACGTCGAAGGCGAGATAGAGGCCCGCGGCGAAGGTCAGCATCAGCGATGCCAGCACGACCCAGAAGAACGGCGGCGTTGCGTCGCTGTCATCCGAGCGCGAAGCGAGCCGCGCGATGAGGTAGAAGAGACCCCAGGCGGCGAACAGGGCGATCGCCAGGGTGGCCCAGTAGCCGTTCGCGTTGCGGAAGCTCTCGTCGAGGCGAACGGCCCCGGTCGCGTCGGTGATGACGACGTCGTCGATCTCGGCCGGGTACGAGCCGTTGCGCAGGCCGACGAAGCCCTCCGGGATCGCGGCGGCGTCGAGGCTCGCCAGGGCGGCGCCGTCGAGGCTGACCGTCCAGCCGTCTCCGCTCGCGTCGACCCGGGCGCGGTGCCAGTCCCCGCTGAGGTCGACGCCCTCGATCGTCGAGGTCTCGGTGAAGGCCCCGGATCGCTCTCCGCGGAAGAGCATCGAGGGGAATTCGGGATGGCGGCTGAACCGTGTCCCGACGAACGACGACTCGTCGCGAGAGACGACGATCGACAGGTGAGCGCCCTCGGCGAGCCGGAACGAGAGCTCGACGGAACCGAGGGTCAGCGGCTCGGCGAAGTAGACCTCGTTGTATCCGTGCCAGGCGCCCAGGTCGAGTCGGTTCCCGGCCAGCGCGTTGCGCGTGTGGACGAAGTGGTGAGCGCCCACCAGCCCGATCTGCATCAGGGTCTTGGCGCTCACCCAGTCGCCGTTCTCGGCGAGAGTGTTGCGCGAGTACTGCCGGATCTCGGCGGCCAGCAGCGCCAGCGGCAGTGCGAGAAGCAGGCAGACCCAGCGAAGGCGGCCCTCGGGCATCGGGCTATTGTACGGACTGTCCGTGAGTCGACAAACGATCTCCGCCTCCGGGCTCGCGGTGGGTGGAATCCTGTAGTGCAGGAATCCTGCAGGCGGAATGCTGTAGGGCGGATTCCTGTAGTGTAGCCGCGTGGACTCGCTCTCGTTCCAGGCCGGTGGCGCGATTGCCCTCTACAAGATCCTGACGCGCCTCACCCGGCGTGGCCCCGAGGTCGGTGTCGAGGCGCTCGACGAGCTGGCGCGGGCGCCGCGGCCGGCGATCCTGTCGTTCTGGCACAGTCGCATCATCGGCTGTGTCCACATCATCGAGCGTCACCTGCAGAAGAAGGGGCACCCGCTCCACGTGCTGATCAGTCGCTCGCGCGACGGGGAGCTGATCGCGCGAGCCCTCGCCAGCCACGGAGTGACCGCGGCGCGCGGGTCGGCGAGTCGCGGCGGAAGCACCGCCATGCGTTCGTTGGTGCGATACCTCGACGAGACCAACGGTGTGGTGGTGACGACGCCCGATGGTCCGCGCGGTCCGGAGCGCCGATTCAAACAGGGAACGGTGCTGCTGGCGCAGCTCTCCGGTGCGCCGATCTACCCGATGAGCATCGCCGCCAGCGGAGCCCGGCGCCTGGCCTCCTGGGACCGGTTCATCGTGCCCAAGCCGTTCTCGCGCATCGCGGCGGTGGTCGGCGAGCCGGTCTTCGTGCCCGAGGACCTTGACGCGGATGGGCGCGAAGCGAAGCGGCTCGAGCTCGAAGCGGCGGTTCGAAGCGCGGACGAGCGCGCCGCCGCGAGTGTCGGCGTCGAGGCGTGACCCCTGGCGGAGCGTTAGCGACCCCCGTTTGTTGACACTCCGAGAAGGGCACTCCTATACTGAGTCGCCCTCCCGCGGACCCCTTTCGCAGCACACCCCAGAGACACCTCGCAGGCCTCATAAGGTACCCATGAGTCGGCGCCACATGGCCAGAGAGATGGCCGTCCAGATGCTCTATCAGCGCGACCTGGGCGGCAGCCGGGTCGAAGAGGTCTTCGCCAGGTTCCGGCCGGCCGAGTATCTGGTCACCGATCCGGACGAGGACGAGGGCGGCGGCGAAGGCGAAACCGAGAGGCCGCTGTCGACCGAGGAGCGGGCAAACATCTTCGGTCGGGCCAAGGATCTGGTTCGCGGCACGGCGGACAACCTCGAAGAGGTGGACGCGCTGATCGCGTCGCAGGCCGACAACTGGCGCCTGGAGCGCATGGCCCCGGTCGACCGGAACATCCTGCGGCTGGCGGTCTACGAGTTCCTCTACGAGACCGACGTCCCCAAGCTGGTCGTCATCGACGAGGCGATCGAGCTCGCCAAGCGCTACGGTTCCGAGAACTCGAGCAGCTTCGTCAACGGGCTGCTCGACGGGCTGATCAAGCGCCACTCCTTCCCGGGATCGCTGACCTGAGGTAGATTCCGGGCGCGGCGGCGGACATCCGCCCCGGGGGGACCGACGATGACGCGCTACGACCACGCTGCGATCGAGGCCAAGTGGCAGGATCGCTGGGAGAGCGAGGGGGTCGCCGAGATCGATCTCGACGCCTCCGGCGACAAGCTCTACATGCTGATGATGTTCCCCTATCCGTCGGGGGACAGGCTCCACGTCGGCCATGGTCGCAACTACATCCTCGGTGATGCGGTCTACCGCTATCTGCGGATGAACGGACGGCAGGCGTTCAACCCGATGGGTTGGGACGCTTTCGGTCTGCCGGCGGAGAACGCGGCGATCAAGCTGGGGGTCCACCCGCACGACTCGACGCTGGCCAACATCGCGCGGATGAAGGTCCAGTTCCGGCGCTGGGGCATCCTCTACGACTGGTCGAAGGAGCTGGCCTCCTGCGAGCCCGTGTACTACCGCTGGAACCAGTGGCTGTTCCTGCGCATGCTCGAGGCCGGGGTCGCCTACAAGAAGAAGGCGCCGGTCAACTGGTGTCCGAGCTGTCAGACCGTTCTGGCCAACGAGCAGGTCATCGACGGCCACTGCGAGCGCTGTGGCAGCGAGGTGCGCCAGAGGGACCTCGAACAGTGGTTCTATCGCATCACCGACTATGCCGAGAGGCTGCTCGAGGGGCTCGACCGTCTCGAGGGCTGGCCGGAGCGCGTCAAGGTGATGCAGCGCAACTGGATCGGGCGCTCGACCGGTGCCGAGCTCGACTTCGAGGTCCCGTCGGCGGGGGAGAGGCTGACCGTCTTCACCACGCGTCCGGACACGGTCCACGGCGCCACCTTCATGGTTCTGGCGCCCGAGCATCCACTGGTGCCCGGGCTGATCGCCGACCATCCGCGTCGCGACGAGATCGAGGCCTGGATCGACGGCGTCCGCAACACCCCGAGGATCGAGCGCGAGGAGGAGGGGCTGCGCAAGGAGGGGTGGGACACCGGCGGCGTGGCGATCAATCCCGCCACCGGCGGCGAGATCCCGATCTGGATCGCCAACTACGTGCTGATGGACTACGGGACCGGCGCCATCATGGCGGTGCCGGCCCACGATACCCGGGACTTCGAATTCGCCCGCCAGGAGGGCATCGAGATCCGGATCGTCTACCACCGTGGTGACGGTCCGGAGGATCCGGACGATCTCGACGAGGCGACGATCGGCGAAGGCGTCATTCGCGACATTCCCGGCTTCGAGGGGCGCGCCGACGAGCCGGGGACGATCCGCGACTTCATCGCCTGGGTCGAGGAGCAGGGCTGGGGGCGGGCGAAGGTCACCTACCGGCTCCGCGACTGGTTGATCTCGCGGCAGCGCTACTGGGGCACACCGATCCCGGTCGTCTATTGCGAGTCCTGCGGTGTGGTGCCCGTACCGGCCGACGAGCTGCCGGTCGAGTTGCCCTACGACGTCGACTTCACCGGCAAGGAGGGCAATCCCCTGTCGCGCAGCGAGTCGTTCGTCAACACCACCTGTCCGACCTGCGGCGCGGCGGCGAGACGCGAGACCGACACCATGGATACCTTCGTCGACAGCTCCTGGTACTACCTGCGCTTCCTGTCGAGCCACGACGCGACGAAGATGTTCGACAGCGAGCGCGCCAACCGCTGGGCTCCGGTCGACCAGTACATCGGCGGCATCGAGCACGCCATCCTGCATCTGCTCTACGCGCGATTCATCTGCCGGGTGCTGCATGATTTCGAGATGGTCGACATCGAGGAGCCGTTCACGCGGCTCTTCAACCAGGGCATGATCACGCACTTCTCCGAGGCCTCCGGCCGGGTGGAGAAGATGTCCAAGTCGCGCGGCAACACGGTCTCGCCGGACGAGCTCATCGACGCGATGGGAGCGGACACCGAGCGGGTCTACACCCTGTTCCTCGGGCCGCCCGAGGACGAGGTCGAATGGAACGAGGAGGCGGTCAACGGCGCTTACCGCTTTCTCAATCGCATCTGGCGCCTGATGGAGCGGATGGAGGACTGCCCGGACTCGGCCACCGGTGACGACGACCTGGAACGCCAGCGCCACCACGCGATCAAGCGGGTCAGCCAGGACATGGAGCGGTTCAAGTTCAACACCGCGGTGGCCGCTCTCATGGAGCTCGTCAACGAGCTGTCGCGGGCGGTGGAGGAGCGCACGGCGTCGAAGGCCTGCTGCGAGCGGACCTTCGATACCCTGGTCCAGCTCCTGCATCCGGCCGCACCCCATTTGACCGAGGAGCTGTGGGAGCGCCGAGGGCACTCTGGCGGACTGCTGGGCGCCCCCTGGCCGTCCTGGGACGAGGAGCGTCTGGTGCGCGATCGCGTCACGCTGGTCGTCCAGGTCGACGGCAAGCTGCGGGACCGGATCGAGGCCGACGCCGAGGCCGGTCGCGAAGAGATCGAGGCCCTGGCGCTCGCCAGCGACCGGGTCGGACAGCATATCGAGGGACGCGAGCTGGTGCGGGCCGTGGTGGTGCCGGGCCGGTTGGTCAATCTGGTGACGAGGAGCGCATCGTGAAGAGATCCGGCTCGAGAGGACCAGCTACCGCCGTCGCGGCCCTGGCGCTGGTGTCGTCGCTGGGCTGCGGCTACGCCCTGATCGGGCAGGGGAGCAACATCCCCGCCGACGTCGAGGTGATCTTCCTCGAGCCGCTGGTCAACCAGACCCGGAGAGCCCAGGTCGACCAGATCCTCGGTCAGGCGATCGCCGACGAGGTGGTGCTGCGCGGCCGCTTCGACCTGGCCGGAGGCGAAGACGGCGCCGACGCCGTCCTCGGCGGGGAGATCACCAGCTTCGTCGTCACCCCGGTGCGTTTCGACAACCAGGGCCTGGCGGAGGAGTACGAGATCTCCATCATGGCGGCGATGGAGTTCAAGCGCACCGAGTCCGACGAGGTGCTGTGGCGCAACCCGAACTACGTCTTCCGCAACAACTACGAGCTCGACGAGGCGGCGCTGACCAGCTTCTTCGATCGCGAGATCCTCGCCATCGACGGCGTCGCCGTCCTGTTTGCCAGGACGCTGCTGACGGATCTGATGGAAGGCTTCTAGCGGCGGCGGAAGGCCGCGGTTCCTTCGAGCACGGCCGGCACGGAGGCCGGCCGCTTCAGCCGAGCCGTCCGGGAACGCGGTTCGCAGCACCACGGCTGAAGCGGCCGGCGTCCCTGCCGGCCGTTGGTCGCGACGACCGCGCGAGCGATCGTCGGACACGCCGGCGCCTCGAGGGAACCACGGTTCCTCGTGCCGGCCGTTGCTTGTATCGACGACCCTCGGCCGGCAGAGTCGCCGGCCTCTTCAGGACGTCTCAGCCGAGGCCGGCGACGGCCCGGGTGAGACGCGACTTGGTGCGGGCGGCGGCGTTGGCGTGGATCACGCCCTTGCGAGCCGTCGAGTCGACCAGACTCAGGGTCGACCCGAGGAGCTCCTCGGCGCCCGACTTGTTGCCGGCATCGACCTCGGCGCGCAGACGCTTGACGGCGGTGCGCAGGCGCGAGCGCGCGGCGCGGTTGCGATCCCGGCGCACGATGTTCTGACGGCTTCGCTTCTCGGCGGATGGTGAGTTTGCCATGCTTCGGTGGTTCTCCGTTCTTCTGCTACGTGGGGCACAAACTACCTGGGGCAAAAAAGAGCGCCGTGCCGACGCACGACGCGAGGTGGATCCTAACGGGCCGGTGGTTCGGAGTCAACTCCGGGTGGTCCTCAGCTGACCTCCTGCAGACGCTGTCGCGCCAGGTTGGCCTCGTCGGTGCCGGGGTAGTTCTGGATGACGCCGCGGAGCTGATCGACACCGCGAGCGATCTCGCCGAGCTCGATGTAGGCATAGGCCTTCTTGAGCTGCGCGCTGGCGGTCTTGTCGCTGCGCTCGTAGGAGGCGAGGATGTTGTCGAACTCGCGGATCGCCTCCTCGTACTTGCCCTGGCTGAAGTAGCACTCGCCGATCCAGTACGAGGCGTTGTCGGCCAGCTCGGTATCCGGGAAGGACTCGAGATACTGGCGGAAGCCCAGAATCGACAGGTCGTAGTTGCCGCGCAGGTAGTCGTTGTAGGCGGCCTGGTAGAGCGCCTGCGGATCGGTCGGCACCGGCGCCTCGTTGCTCGGGTCGGCGACGCTGCTCCTCATGTTGGAGTTGCGGAAGCTCTTGAGCTCCTGATTGGTCGCCGCGATCTGCTGCGAGAGCTGTGAGAGGCGGTAGTTGGTGTCTTCGAGATTCGCCTCCAGCTGATCGATCTGCGACGACAGCTGCTGGAGGGCGATGCGCATGTCGGCCTCGGCCTTGAGCAGGGCCTGCATGTGCGCGTCGATCGCGGTCTGCAGCGTCTCGACGTTCTGCTTGGTCGAGCTGACCCGTTGCAGATCGACGACCGAGCGGTCGATCTCGCTGAGCTTGGCGTTGATGCCGTCGATGTCGCTGCTCGAAACGCAGCCGACAGCCGAGAGTGCACCCAAGGCGATCAGAGTCGCCGTCGCGAATCGTCGCACTTCGAACCCGCTTTCTAGGACTTGCCCGTGATGACGAACTTGGCGCGCCGGTTGCGGGCCCAGCAGCTCTCGTTGCTGTCGTTGCATACGGGCTGCTCTTCGCCGTAGCTGATCAGGCGAATCCGCGAAGCCGGAATGCCGAGCGACGTCAGGTAGTCCTGGGTCGCGTTGGCCCGACGATCACCGAGCGCGATGTTGTAGTCGTTGGTACCGCGCTCGTCGCAGTGACCCTCGATGGTGAAGGTGAACTCAGGGCGGCTGCGCATGAACTCGGCGTTCTTGGCCAGACGCTCACGAGCCTCGGGCTTGAGGTCGTACTTGTCGAAGTCGAAGTAGACGTGCCCGAGCAGACCCTGCTCGACCGCGTACTTGTTCGCATCGACGAGCTCGCCACTGAGCGGGTCCGGGGTCTGGTCGACCGGCGGCGGTGTCGGGGCGGGCGGAGTCACTTCCTCTGCGGGCTCCTCGACCGGCGGCGGCTCGGTCATCGGCGGCTCGACCTTCTTCTTGCCACAGCCCGTCAGGACGACGGAGACGGCCAGCGCCACCACGCATGCCAACACCAAGAGCTTCCGATTCATGACACTCTCCTCGGTCTGTCGTAACTATCTGATTCTGTTGAAGATATTCAAGGAATCCAAAGATTTGATCGGGCGAAATTGTTGCTCGTACTGTAGCAGCAGCGGCTACGGGCGGAAACCCCCTATTTTCAACGACTTTGAGACGGTTTCACTCGAGGAATCCGGACCAGCTCGGGGCCCAGTTGCGCCCCTGGGATGTCAGACGCCTGGTCTCGCGGCTGCGAACGTCGACGGTGTAGATCTGCGGTTGTCCCTCCCGGTTCGATGAAAAGGCGATCTTGCGCCCGTCGGGAGAGAAGGTCGGCGCCTCGTTGCTCGCCGTTCCGGAGGTCAGAACCTGGGTCTCCAGGGTGACCAGATCGGTCAGCGCGAGCTGGAAGACGCCGCGCCGACGGGTCGAGTAGACCAGGTGCGTTCCGGCCGGGTTCCAGGCGGCACCGTCGTTG
Source organism: Candidatus Multivoradales bacterium (assembly GCA_965223875.1). GTDB lineage: Bacteria > Acidobacteriota > Thermoanaerobaculia > Multivoradales > JAHEKO01 > CBDCXS01. The sequence continues at coordinate 5,018,256 of OZ245024.1, forward strand.
TAGTCGCCGTCGAAGCTGATGCGTCGGAGGTTGGCGCCTTCGGCGTCCATCAGATAGATGTGCGGGCGCCCCGACCTGGCCGAGGTGATGGCGATCTCGCGCCCGGTCGGGCTCCAAGCCGGGTTGGTGTCGATACGCGGCGAGTGGGTCAGCCGCCGCACGTTGCTGCCGTCACGGTCGCAGACGTAGATCTCCCAGTTGCCCGCCAGCGAGCGGGCGAAGGCGATCCTGCTTCCGTCGGGCGAGAACGAGGGCATGCCGTTGTGGAACTCGTCGGCGACCACCGGGCGCTTGCGTCCGCTGGCGAGGTCAGCGAAGTAGATCCCCGGCGGGCCGGCGAAGTAGGAGACGTAGGCCAGGCCGTCGAGCTGCGGGCTCCAGGTCGGCGACATCGAGATCGACTTGTGGGCGGTGATCTGGCGCTGGTTGTGTCCGTCCCAGTCCATGACGTAGATCTCGCGATGCGAGGAGCGGTCGGACCAGAAGGCGATCGAGGTCATCCCCAGGCCCTTGTGACCGGTGAAGTAGAGCACCACGTCGTCCGAGAAGGTGTGGGCGACCCTGCGGACGATCGAGTAGTCACCCCGGTAGCGCTTCGCCAGCACGTCCGCGCGGGCGTTGAGGTCGACGACCCGCCCTTCGAGCACCAGCCGTCCCTCGGCCTCCCGGATGCTCCCCTCGAGGGACATCTCGTTGCCGAGCGAGCGGTACTGGTCGATGTCGTTGGTGGGATCCCCAGTAAGATCGAGAACGGCGAGCTCGTCGGGGCCCTGGATGATAAAGATGCCCGAGGCCTCGAGATCCGCGCGCACCGTGTCGTGCAGCTCGCGGACCGCGTCGAGGCGCGAGCGGGGTATCGAGCCGAGCCCCTTGAAGTTCGGCATGGCGAGTCGAATCTGCGGTCTCGCGTTGCCTTCGAGGATCCATGTGGCTTCGGCCTCGGTCTGCTGGTCGCCGGTCTGCGGCGCACCGGTCTGGGCTTCGGGGGCCGCTGGCGTCAGGCCGATGGCCAGAGCCAACGGTACCATCCATGGTGCACGCTTCGAGGGCATAGAGTCGGTCTCCGGTTCAGCGGACGATCAGGCTGACGCCCACCGATTCGTGGTCATAGCTGTCTGGAAGGGGAGGGAGCGGAGAAGCGGACTGGATGGCGCGCAGCGCCGCGAGGTCGAAGTTCGTGTAGCCCGAGCTGCGCTCGATCACGGCGTCGACGACGGTGCCGTTGCGGAGAATGCGGAAGTGAACCAGCGCTTCGGTGCCCGCGTCGACGGGCGGACGCACCCAGTGCTCGCGGATTCGCAACAACGCCCGGTCCGCGTAGTAGTCGTAGGTGAAGTCGGGGTTGTCGAAGCCGACCGCGGAGCCGAAGTTGGAGGTGCCGAGGCGGCTTCCCGTCGGTGAGCCCTCGCGCTGCGACATGGCGCCCGGCGGGGTGGCCTCACGCGTCTCGACACGACGCGGTGTCGGCGGGGCGGGCTTGCGCTCGACCGGCTCGGCCGTCGGCGCGACCGGGCGCTCCGGCTCGGGCTCGGGCTCGACCGGCTCGGGCTCCGGTTCGGGCTCGGGGGGCTCGGGTTCCGGCGTCGTCTCGCGCACCTGCGGCTGCGGTGGGGTGGGTGTGCTCGACCCGAGCATCTGAGACGGAACGATCTGGACGGCGACGAACTCCGGGAGCTCGCGGTCGCCGGCCAGGAGCCTCGGCGCGAAGATGAACGCCAGGGCGAGGAAGACGTGCACGCCCAGCGACGCGCCGATGCTGGCCATCCGGCGTCGCCCCTTGAGGCGGTCCGCGCGCTCGGCGAGGAGATCTCGGACGGGGAGATTCACCGGCGTCTGCGCTGCGGTTTCTCGGTCACCATGCCGACGTTGACGATGCCGCCCTGGTTGAGCAGGTCGAGGACCTCCATGATGCGGCCGTACTGCACGTCGCGATCGCCCTTGAGGAATACGGTGTCCTCGCCGCGGGCCTCCAGCAGCACTCCGAGGCGCTCGACGAGCTGCGTCTGGTGAATCGGCTGATCCTGCAGGTAGACGAGGCCCTCGCTGTTGACCGAGACCACCAGCGGGTCCTGGGCGCGCTGCGGCAGGGAGGCCGCCTCGGCCCGGGGCAGGTTGACCTCGACGCCCTGGTGGAGCATCGGCGCCGTGATCATGAAGATGATGAGCAGGACCAGCATCACGTCGACCAGCGGCGTGACGTTGATGTCCGCCATCGACTGTTCGTCGTCGCTGTCGTGTGGGCCGACTCCGAAAGCCATCAGGTTGTCAGGGCTGTTGGGCCTGGCGGGCGATCAGGTGAAATTGCGCTCAGCCAGATTCAGGAACTCGAGGACGAAGTCGTCCATCTCGGCCCGCCAGTCGCGGATCCTGCCGGTGAAGTAGTTGTACCCGAGCAGGGCGGGGATCGCCGCGGCGAGGCCCGCCGCGGTGTTGATGAGAGCGCCGGCGATGCCCGGTGCCACCGCGACCAGTGAGGTCGAGCCGGTCACGCCGATGTCTTGGAACGCCACCATGATCCCCCAGACGGTGCCAAACAGGCCGATGAAGGGACTTGCCGAGGCCGTTGTGGCCAGAAAACCGGTACCGCGGCGCAGTACCTGCAACTCCGCTGCCACGGCGCGCCGGAGGCTGCGACCGAGGCCCTCCATCGACTTCATCCTGTAGGCCGGACCGGCGTCGCCGCCCTGCTGCTTGTTGGCCCGCAGCGCCTTGATCTGGGCGTCGATCTCGATGTACCCCGACTGGAAGATCCCCACCAGCGGGGACGCGCCGAGCCGGTCGGCCGCTTCGTTGACCTCGCTGAAGCGGGAGCTGCGGCGGAAGATCTCGAGGAACTCCCGGGTCTGGGCGGTGGCCCGTTTCAGCTCCCGGTACTTGTTGAGCATGATCGACCAGCAGCCGAGCGACAGCCCGACGAGCAGCGCCAGCACCAGCTTCTCGACGATCCCCGCGCTCCAGAAGAGCTCGAAGATGCCGGGGCCCTGGGGGTGCGCCTGTGCCAGGAGGGTGATGACGGCGGATGACACCGTGGTCTCGTCTCGAATCGTCGTCCCAGAAGGGCGCCCCGTATCGGCGTCTCGGGGCCGCGCGAAAGCTAACACGGCGGCGGTCGCCTGTCCATCGGGGGGCGGTCTCGGAAGGGGGTCGGCGGGGCGTTCTGGAGGCCTCGGTTCTGATACAGTCGTTGCGGTCGTTCCGGCCCGATTCCAGGCCGGTTTCCACAACACTAGAAGCAGTTTTCAGGGAGTTCCGAGAGATGCGAATCGCGGTGTGCATCAAGCAGGTCCCGGACACGGAGGCGCGCCTGCGCCTCGACGGCGAGGGGCGCTGGATCGACGAAGAGGACGTCCCCTTCGTCATCAACGAGAGCGACGAGTACGCCCTCGAGGAGGCATTGACCATCGCCGAGGCCACCGGCGGTGAGGTGGTCGTCATCAGCCAGGGCCCGGCCCGGGTGCGTGAGGCGCTGCGCAAGGCGCTGGCGCTCGGCGCCAACCGGGCGATCTTCCTCTCAGACGAGGCCTTCGAGGGTGGCGACGCGATGTCGACCGGGAAGGCTCTCGCCAGGGCCATCGAGCGCGAGTCGTTCGATCTCGTGCTCACCGGCTCGCAGTCGGACGACGTCGGCTACGGGTCGACCGGCTCGGCGATCGCCGGATACCTCGGATGGCCGAGCGCCTGGCTGGTCATGGGCGTCGACATCGACGAGTCCGGCTCGAGCGCCCGCGTCGTGCGCGAGATGGAGAGCGGCATGAACGAGATTCTGCGCATCCAGCTCCCGGCCGTGTTGCAGATCCAGGCCGGTCTGAACCATCCGCGCTACGCCTCGCTGCGCGGCATCATGCAGGCGAAGAAGAAGGAGATCGCCGAGGTCGGCGCCGCCGATCTGGGCCTCGAGCCCTCGGAGGTCGGGAGCCAGGGCGCCCGCGTCGAGGTGGTCTCGGTCTCCTTCCCCGAGAGCGGCGCCGGAGCCGAGATGCTCGAGGGTGATCCCGCCGAGGCGGCCGCCACTCTGGTCGACAAACTGAAGAGGGAAGCGAAGGTGCTGTCGTGAGCGGATCGATTCTCGTAGTCCTGCAACATCGCGACGGCAAGCTGCACCGTATGTCGCGCGAGGCGATCGCGGCCGGCCAGCGGCTGGCCTCGGCGACCGGCGGCAGCGTCGACGCGGTTCTTCTCGGTGACGACCTCGGCGCCCTCGGCGATGAGGCCGCGGCCTTCGATCTCGAGGCGGTTCACCTGGGCAGCCACGAGGCGCTTTCGGGCTACACGCCCGGCGGCTACGCCGGGGCCCTGGCCCAGATCGTCTCTTCGACCGGGGCGTCCGTCGTGCTCCTGCCGCACACCTACCAGTCGGTCGACTTCATGGGTCTTCTGGCCCAGCGCCTCGACGCCGCTCTGGTTCCCGAGGTCACCGGCTTCGCGGCCGCGGACGGCGGCCTCGTCTGGAGTCGCCCGCTGCTCGGCGGAAAGCTGACCTCGACAGTGCGGGTCAAGGGAGACGGTGTGGTCCTCGCGTCACTGCAGTCGGGCTGCTTCGCCGCCGACGAGGCCGCGGCCGGCCAGGCCGAGCTGCGCCGCGTCGACTGGCAGGAAGCGCCGGCCGTGGACCGGGAGATTCTCGGCGTCGAGGAGGTGGCCGGCGAGCAGGTCGATCTCTCCCAGGCGCCCGCCATCATCGCCGTCGGGCGCGGAATCGGCGACGCCGACAAGATGCCTGTCGTCGAGGAGCTGGCGGGAGTTCTCGGCGCCGAGCTGGCGGCGAGCCGGCCGGTGATCGATAACGGCTGGCTGCCGCGCGATCGCCAGATCGGCTCGAGCGGCCAGACGGTGACGCCGAAGCTCTACGTGGCGCTCGGCATCTCCGGCGCCATCCAGCACACGGTCGGCATGAAGGGCTCGAAGACCGTGGTCGCGGTCAATCGTGACGCGGGAGCGCCGATCTTCTCCGTCTCGGACTACGGCTACGTCGGCGATCTCCACGAGTTCGTGCCGGCCTTCGTCTCCGCGCTTCGCGACGCGGGCTGATCGGGTGTTCGTCGGGGAGACCGCGTCAGCCTCAGCGCGGGCGCGGCTCCGCCCGGCGGATCTCGAACAGCGTCACCGCGGCCGCGACGGCGGTGTTGAGCGAGTCGACCGGCTCCGCCAGGGGTATGCGCAGGCGTCGCTCGCATCGCGCGGCGACGCTGGCCGGGAGTCCGCGCTCGGCGCCGATCACGAGAACCAGTGGGGGAGTGGGGGTGTCGGCGTAGAGGTCCGACCCCTCGTCGGCCGCCAGGGCCACCCATTCCGGCCGGAGTCCGGCCAGGTGCTCCGACAGGCTCTCCGGGGTCACCTCGATCGCCACCGGAAGACGCAGCAGACTGCCGGCGGAGGCGCGCAGGGCCCGCGGGTGGTTGGGATGGATGCTGTGCGGTGCCAGGGCGATTCCGGAGACCGCTGTGGCTTCGGCGGCTCGCACGATGGCGCCGAGGTTGCCCGGGTCCTGGAGCCCGGCGAGGAAGAGGTAGATGCCGTCCTTCACGACCGGCAACGACTCGGCGCCCCCGCGCCCCAGCCGCGCCAGGGCGAGAACCCCCCGGGAAGAGTCGGCATCGGTCAAATCGTCGAGGATCGCCGGGGCGATCTCGATGGGGGCCTGGTCGAGAGCGGCGAGCAGCGAGCGGTCGGCGCGGGTCAGGAAGTCCGGCGTGGCGAGGACCTGTTCGAGCTCGATCCCCGCCGCCAGCGCCTCGGCCAGGAGGTGCGGTCCCTCGAGTAGAAGATGGTCTCCTTTACGGCGTCGGAGGCGGCGAATATCCTTGACGCGCCGATTCTGGCGGCTCTCGATCATGCAAGGGGATCATAAGGAGTTCTGGAGCCGCTTCCAACACAGCGCCGACGTGTTGGTGGCGAGTCACGACTCCGATCAGCTTCTGGGCGTCGCCGACGGGTTCCGCCGCTACCTGCGCGGCCTCGATCGCGAGATGGCGCTGTCGGTCGAGGCCGACCCGGAGGCGCGCGTCGAGTCGATGCTGTGGACGACCGCCGAGGACACCCTGGCGGCGGCTCACCGGCAGGTGACCGAGCTGGCGGGTCGGGCGGCGCCGCCATGGGCCATCTGTATCGCTCTCGAAGAGGGACTGGCGACCCTCGACGTCGGTGGAGAGGCGCGCGAGTTCCTGTTTTCGTGGGCCGTCGTGTCGTGCCCGATCGGTACCGTCTGCGGCGGCAGTGGACCGCTCGAGATCCCCGAGCGGCTGACCGCGGGACCCGATTCATTCCATCCCGCGGCGGTCCCGGCGACCCGGCGCCGCGGTGGAATCCTGGGCTCGTTGACCGGGGGACTCGAGTCGCGTCGCGAGGCCTTCGCCCTGGCGACGCTGCACGCCCTGTCGAGCCTCTTCTTCGGGCTCGAAGGTGGCGATCCGGTCGATTGACCGGTTTCTGAGCCGCTTGGTACGATGGCGCCCTTCCGTCAGGAGATCGCCGGGCTCTCAAGACGCCCGTTCGAGCCTCTCGAGATCCCTCTGTTCATATCCCTGGGGCCGTGAATTCCATGAGTGAAAGTCACCTGCATCTGTTTACCTCCGAGTCGGTGACCGCCGGCCATCCCGACAAGGTCTGTGACCAGGTCTCCGACGGCGTGCTCGACGAGGTGCTGCGTCAGGATCCGAACGGGCGCGTCGCCTGCGAGACCCTGGCGACCACCGGCCTGGTGCTCATGGCGGGGGAGATCAGCACCACCGCCAATGTCGATTTCACCAACGTGGCCCGCGAGGTCATCCGTGACATCGGCTACGTCGACGCGGGCTGGGGCTTCGGCTGCGACGACTGCGCCGTGATCTCGTCGATCGACGAGCAGTCGCCCGATATCGCCATGGGTGTCGACACCGGCGGCGCCGGCGATCAGGGCCTGATGTTCGGCTTCGCCTGCCGCGAGACGCCGCAGCTCATGCCCCTGCCGATCACCCTGGCGCACGCCCTGACGCGCCAGCTCGCCGAGGTCCGCAAGGCCGGCGAGGTCGACTTCTTCCGTCCCGACGGCAAGAGCCAGGTGACGGTCCAGTACGACGGTCTGACTCCGGTGCGAGTGCACACCATCGTCGTGTCGACCCAGCACGCGGCCGAGGTCGAGTACGAGGAGCTCCGTCACGCGGTCGTCGAGACGGTGATCCGGCCGACGGTCGGCAGCTCGCTGATGGACGACGACACCATCCTCCATGTGAATCCGACCGGGCGCTTCGTCACCGGCGGGCCCAAGGGCGATTGCGGACTGACCGGGCGCAAGATCATCGTCGACACCTACGGCGGCATGGCGAGTCACGGTGGCGGCGCCTTCTCGGGCAAGGATCCGACCAAGGTCGACCGCTCGGCCTGCTACATGGCTCGCTACGTGGCCAAGAACATCGTCGCGGCGGATCTGGCGGAGCGCGCCACGGTCCAGCTCGCCTACGCCATCGGTGTCGCGGAGCCGGTCTCGGTCCACGTCGACACCACCGGGACGGGCAGGATCGACGACCGGCGGATCGAGTCGCTGGTGCGCGAGCACTTCGGCCTGACGCCGGCCGCGATCATGGAGAAGCTCGACCTGCGGCGTCCGATCTACCGCAAGACCGCGGAGAACGGGCACTTCGGGCACGAGGATCCCGACTTCTCGTGGGAGACGACGGATCGCGCCGACGACCTGCGGGCGGCCGCCGGCGTCACGGAAGTCGCGACGCCCGTCTGAGTCCGCGGCCTGGCCTACTCGTTGGGCTCCCAGCTCTTCCCGTACTTGAGCACGTCGTGCTTGAGCAGGTCGAACTCGCCCTGGCGAGGTCCCGGACGGGCGTCGCGGTAGACGGTGTCGCAGCGGTAGCAGACCACCGACGTCTGCAGGCGGCGGTAGAGGAAGAAGTCGACCGCCGAGAGCGCGATCAGCGACAGCCCGTAGGTCCAGGGCACCAGCGCCGCGCCGATCGCCACCAGCAGACAGCCGAGCCCGCGGTTGAAGTCGCGCTGGCGGTAGAGGTGCTTGCAGCCGCAGACCGGGCAGTGCTCGATGTGCGCCTTCGGCTTGTCGGTCCAGTTCTCCGCCGAGACCTCGACCGTGTGCTGGCAGTTGGGACAGGCCAGGGGCTCGGGCGGCGTCTCGATGACGGCGTTGTAGGGGAGACCGCAGTCCTTGCACTGGGTTCGGATGCGCACCGGGTCTCTCCGTCGGCTCTCGCCGGTCGCTCTAGACCGGAACTCCGGTGGTGATCGTCAGGTAGTAGGCGGTGATCTCGCCGATGAAGGCGCCGACGACGAGGACATAGAGGATCCCGGTCGCCGACTGGTTCGATTGCTTGCGGGCGCAGTGCAGCGACATCACGCCGAGCAGCAGCGGCCCGGCCAGGCCCCACAGGACCCGAACCCAGAAGAACATGCCTTCCCCTTCGAAACCGACGAGGAATCTCCACGGATGCGGATCGATCAGCGGGTCGACGGCGGAGGCCGCCGCCAGGCTGAGGCCGAAAGCGACCAACCGAGCCACCACCGCGCCCATCAGGATCCAGCAGAAGACGGTGAGATGCCTGAAACGCAGCTTCGGGGCCACCAGATACCAGTGTCCGAGGAGCATGGTGATCAACGACCAGCCGAGCAGCAGCGCCGAAGTGACGAGGGCCAGGCGGGTCAGGGGGATCTGTGCCGGCATCGGGGCGGCCGTCGCGACCAGGGAGTGGCGGGTCAGCGTCGGGGCCAGCTCCCAGAGCGCCACGGTCAGGGCGCCGAGCGTCAACGCGGCCGAGGCACGCGCCGCCGTCCAGCGCTCACGCCAGATCGACCCGTAGTAGAGAAAGGCGGCGCCGTAGCCGATCCAGAGCGCTGTCGCACCGACGGTGGGCGCGTCGCCGAACGGCTCGAAGGGGTGCAGAGTCCTGGACGCTACGGCGAGGCTGAGGAGGCCGAGGACGACCAGAGCGTTGGTCTGGAAGTAGCCCCGTCCGACCTCGTCCTCGGGGATCGAGAAGAAGGTCGAGACCGAGCCCCAGGTCAGGCACAGCAGGAAGGCGAAAAAGACCAGCATCGGCGGCGCATCGTATCAGCGCCCCGGCGGCCCCGCGCCACCCGGATGGCTAGCCTGCGGCCGTCCTACGTGCGGACACCCAGGAAGAGATAGATGGAGGCGAACGTGAAGGCGATGCTCGGCGTCCACACCGCGATGAGCGGAGGTAACGCCCCGGTCTCGCCGAGCGTGGTGAAGAAGTGGTAGATGGCCATGAAGACCATGCCGAGCACGATCGAGATGCCGAGACCGTAGAGCGCCCCCTTGCGTCCGAGACGGAAGGCGAAGGGTAGGGCGACGAGGGCCATGACGATGGCGCCGGCGGAGTACGAGAACTTGGCGTAGAGCTGCGTCTTGAGCTCCGGCACCGTTTGGCCGGAGCGCTCGAGGTCGCGGATGTAGTCGGCGAGCTCGCCGTAGCGCATCTGGTCCGGAGGTTTGAGGTCCGACTCGAAGTAGTCCGGAGTCTCCGGGAATCGATCCACCATGGGCTCGGTGAAGCGGTCGAAGGCGACCACCCGATTGTCCTCGAAGCGGCGCAACCACCCTTCAGAGAACCGCCAGCGGCCGCCGCCGATGTAGGTGGCGTCACCGACGTAGAGACGGCGTACCAGCTCGATGTCTTCCGAGAACTCGAGGACCTGCAGCCGCGCCAGCTTCTGCCCCTCGGGGTCGTAGGCCTGGAAGTGGTAGATGTAGCGGCCCTGACCGTAGAGCCACTGCCGGTCGCCGCGTCGGTAGACGCGCGGCGCCTCGCGGCCCTTGATGGTGTCCTTGATTCGAGCCACCCGGCGGTTGGTCGTCGGCAGCACCTCGGCCTGCAGGTAGAAGCAGCCGATGGCGAAGATGGCGGCGCAGATGATGGCCGGTACCGAGAGCCGGTAGAGACTGGTGCCAGTCGCCCGGCAGGCGATCACCTCGTTGCTGCGCGACAGCAGGCCGAAGGTCACCAGGGTCGTGACCAGCACGACCACGGGAGCCAGCTCGTAGAGGATCTGCAGCGACATGTAGCGGTAATAGCGGAACACCACGTCCCACGGCACGTCGTTGTTGAGGATTTCGTCGGCGATCTCGGTCAGGTCGGCGATGATGAAGACGGCGACCATCGACGCCAGGACGAGCAGCGAGATCTTGGCGAAGAGCACCGCGATGTAGCGATCGAGCAGGCTCGGCGTCCACAGACGCAGCTTCGGCAGGCGGAGCACGAAGCGTCGCGTCGGCGGCTGAATCCGGTAGGGGGCGCTCAGGCTGGAGGGGGAGTGGGGCGTCCCCTCGGCGGGCTCTCCACGGTCTCCGGAGTCCCGAGGCGTCGACGTGACCGCCTGGCGCTCGCGCACCCGCGACTGGCGGGCCTCCCGGCGCGAGGCGAACGGCGCGACGACGTGCTCGTAGAGCCAGATGTTGAGGCGCTGGATGCGCAGGCTCTTGTCGCTGTTGCGACGCCACAACAGGAAGGCGCCGAAGAGGCCGAGGACGATGTTGGGCAGCCACATCGACAGCCAGGGCGAGATCTTGCCGACCCGCGCGGCCTCTTCGCCGTTCGAGATCATCACCCAGTAGAGGAGGATGATGACGATCGACACCGCGAAGCTCGACGACTTGCTGGCGCCGCGACGGGAGCTGAAGCCCAGCGGCAGCGCGATCAGGCCGAAGACCAGACAGGCGGCCGGAAGCGAGTACTTCTTGTGGATCTCGACCCGGGCGAGATTCGCCAGTTGCTCCGGGAAGTTGGGGTCGGCGAGATCCGCCTCGAGCTCGGGGATGGTCTTCTCGCGCAGACCCTTGTAGGCCTTGACCTTGGCCCGCTGGTCGCTCGAGAAGCGCTCTTCGACGAGTCGTTCGAAGGTCTCGTGCTTGATGATGTGGTACTTCTCGGGGTCCTCGAGGTCGACGCGGTGGGTCACCGCGTTGGTGAGCTTCAGGCTGACTCTCTCGCCCGTCTCGTCGACCTCGACGTGTCCGCGGTCGGCGATCGTGATGTTCGCGTCCTCGCCCGGCCGCTTTTCCGCCAGCAGGACTCCGTACCATTCCTCGGCCTCGGGCGGCGCCTCCCAGACGTAGAGCATGAAGCCGTCCCACTCGTCGTAGAAGACCCGCGGCTCGACATGCTTGTTGATGCTCTGCGTGACGATGTCGATGCGCAGCTTCTGCAAGGCATGGTTGCCCGCCGGCAGCAGGGTCATCATCAGGTATGTGTTGCCGATCGTCAGCAGGAGCGACAGGAGCAGGATCGGGCGGTAGAGCGACAGCAGGCTGACCCCCGAGGAGCGCATCGCGATCAACTCGCTGTCGGCCGACAGGCGACCGATCGCCACCAGGATGGCGAACAGGAACGCCATCGGGATCGTGATGACGACGATGTTCGGCATCGACAGCAGAACCATCTTGCCGACCATCGCCGCCGGCACACCACGTCGCACGATCATTTCGGCCGACTGCAGGAGGAACTGCGCCAGCACGACGAACGTGTAGACCAGGAAGCCGATGATCAGAGGCCCGAGGGTCTCGGAGATCAGATAGCGATCGAGACGGCGGAAGAGTCGCACGGCAGTCGAGAGGATACTACGGTGGTCGAGGACGAGAGAGGGAGGTGATTGGGGACCTGAAACCGGTCCTGATGGAACGTCCGATAAGATAGATTATGTCAACTTCGATCCCGACAAAGGGGTTGGTGCATGGGGATTTCGGTGTGGCGGGATGGAAGTTGGACATAATCCAGGGGCTCCGGGTTTGGGCCTCCGGAGGGTCATGCCCGGGCTCAGGAGGCCTGCCCGCTGGCGGACACCGTTCACAGCGGATCTATAGATGTTCGCCCTGCTGGACCGGTCGCGCCCTCACCATGACTGAAGCGGCCGGCGCCCCTGCCGGCCGTTGGTCCGAGCGCCACCGAAGTCCAGGCGGTTCCTACAACGGACCGCTGCCGTGCTTGCGGACCTCGCGGCGCAGCTCGAACAGGGTCTGTTCCAGGGCGTCGATGAGGTCCTGCTTGGCGACGGTTTCGCGCGAAAAGCTCAAGGAGATGTTGAAGCTCTTGTCCGGCGCGTTGAACTTGAAGATGTGCGGCTTCGGCGCGGCTTCGGGGCTCCTGGCGGGGGGCTTCTTGCGGGTGCGCTGGCGCAGGTCGTCGCGGGTGAGCTTCTGCTCCGCCGACTGGCGGATGGCCGCCTCCATCTCCTCGGGGGTATCGAGCTTGGCGACCTCGAGCAGGAAGGACTTCGAGCGCACGCCGAGGGATTCGGCGAGCTCGCGCATCGCCTCGGGGACGCTCAGCAGCGAGAGGCTCTCGCTGATGACGCTGCGGCTCTTCCCCATCGCCTCGGCGATCTGTCCGTGGGTGTAGGCGTAGCGGTCACCGAGCGCCTCGTAGGCCTCGGCCTCCTCGAAGGGCGTGAGGTCTTTGCGCTGGAGGTTCTCGATGAGGCCGATCTCGAGCGCCTCTTCGTCGTTGACCTCCATCTCGATGATCGGGATCTCGACCATCTCGGCCATCTCGGCGGCGCGGAAGCGGCGCTCGCCCGAGATGATGCGGTAGCGAGCGGCGCCCGGTTCGTAGTCCGGGTTCGGCCGCACCAGGATGGGCTCGAGCACGCCCTTGTTGCGGACCGACTCGACCAGCTCGTCGAGCTCGCCGAGAGTCTTCCGGGGTTGCTCGGGGTCGGTCTCGATATCTTCGATCGAGACCAGCCGACCGACGGACGGTTCGTCTCCGCGATGCGTCAGCTCGTCCACGAAGTGCGCGTTGTGGCGCATCTTGACACGGCTCGGTAGGCCACGGCGGTCGGCCTCTGGGCTAGACACGGCTGAGCACCTCCTCTGAGAGCTTGTAGTACTGGAACGCGCCGGTCGAGCGCGGTGCGAAGCTGAAGATCGGCTCGCGATAGGCGGGACTCTCCTCCAGGCGGACGCTCTTGGTGATGATGGTGTCGAAGAGCTTGTCGCCGAAGACTTCCTCGACGTGCGCCCGGGTGTCGCGCGACAGGATCGTGCGTCGGTCGTAGAGCGTCAGCAGGGCGCCGAGGATCTGCAGGCGCGGATTGGCGCGGACCTTGATGCGATCGATCGTCTCGAGCAGGTCGTCGGTGCCCTCGAGGGCGTAGTAGCTGCTCTGGATCGGGATGAGGATGTGCGACGAGGCGACCAGGGCGTTGACCGTCGTGATGCCGAGGGCCGGCGGCGTGTCGATGACGATGTAGTCGTAGCGTCGCCGGACCGGCTTGAGCTCGTCCTTGAGCTTGAAGTGACTGTCGAGGTCGCCCAGGAGGGTGACCTCGATCTTGGCCAGCGACAGGCTCGAGGGGCCGATGTCGAGGTTCGGTACCTTCTCCGCCGGCACCAGGACGTCCTCGAGGGCGATGTCCGGCTCGGTGAGCGCTTCGAACAGGCTCGGTCGCTCCGGGTCGGGCTGGATGAACGACAGCGTGCTGTTGGCCTGGGGATCAAGATCCAGCAGCAGCGTTCGCAGTCCCTTGGTCGCGAAGGCCGCCGCCAGGTTGATCGCGGTCGTGGTCTTTCCCACGCCACCCTTCTGGTTGGCTATCGCGATGATCATGTCCGGGCCGCTCCGGGCCGCCCGGAGTGTACAGCAATGTCGGCGCGCCGACAATTCCCTGGAGTACTACTTGAAGTGTAGGTGGGTGGGGCGACCCACTACATCTCGTACTTTCCGAGCTCCGAGGGGTCGACCTCCTCGAGCCAGCGACGGAGGCGCTCCTCGTCGGTGGTCGCCAGCTCGACCGCCTTGGCCTTCTCGAGCACGGTCGGCAGGACGAAGATCGGCGCGTCCATTCGCAGGGCCAGCGCGATGGCGTCGCTGGGCCGCGAGTCGATGACCTCCTCCCCCGCCTGGGTACCCAGGTGGATACGGGCGAAGAAGGTGTTGCCTTCGAGAGCCGAGATGACGATCCGCTCGACGGTCGAGTCGAGGGTGTCGAGAACGCTGCGCAGCAGGTCGTGGGTCAGCGGGCGCGGCGGCTCCAGGTCCTCCATCTGGATGGCGATGGCGTTGGCTTCGAAGATGCCGATCCAGATGGGCAGGAAGATGGTGCTCGCTTCGTCGCGCAGGATGACGATGGGAACGTTCGACGAGGGGTCGAGCATGAGCCCCTTGATCTCCATGCGGATGGGCGCTTCGTCCGGCTCGCCGGAGACCTCCTCTTCGCCCGTCAGCGCGTCGCTCATCGCGCTTCTATTCTGGTGTGCTGCGCGGAAGCGCGTCAAGGAGATTGGGGAGGGGCTTTCGGTCGATTGCAGCAAGGGCTGAAGCGGCCGGCGTCCCTGCCGGCCGTTCGGTGAACAGCGGGACCAGGAGGGCGGAAGGCTGTGCCCTCTGTTCGGACGGGCGCGCCCGCCGTTCGGTGGTGGGCGGGGCCACGGCCGGCAGGGGCGCCGGCCGCTTCAGGCTTGCTGGGCCGGACGGCCCAGCAAGCTGTGCGGCAGGGCGCGTTCGATCCGCACGTCGGTGAGACGCCCGGCGGCGACCGGGGTGCTCGATGTCGGGAAGTGAACCACCCGGTGGCAGGCGGTCCGGCCGCTGACGGTGTTGTCGTCGCGCCCCTGCCCGGTGACCAGCACCGGCATGGTCTCCCCCACCAGCTCGCTGTTGAGCTCGTGCTGGATGGTGTGCTGCAGGGCGAAGAGCTTCTGGAGCCTCGCGTCGGCGACGTCCTTGTCGACCTGTCCGCCGAGACGCGGTGCCGCGGTCCCTGGGCGAGGCGAGTAGACGAAGGCGAAGACCGAGGAGAATCGGGTGCGGCGGACGAGATCGAGAGTGCGCTCGAAATCCTCGTCGGTCTCTCCCGGAAAGCCGACGATGATGTCGGTCGACAGCGCCAGATCCGGTCGCGCTTCACGCAGTCGCCCGACGAGCTCGTCGTACTCCCCCACCGTGTAACCACGACCCATGAGCTGCAGGATGCGGTCGTCACCCGACTGGACCGGTAGGTGGAGGTAGGGGCAGATGTTCTCGTGCATCGCGAAGCGACGCGCCATGCGGGGCGTGAAATCGCGCGGGTAGGAGGTGACGAAGCGCAACCGTTCGAGTCCCGGCAGGGCGGCCACGCGGTCGAGTAGGTCGGCGAAATCGAGGTCGCCACCGTTCTCGCGACTGTCGTGGGGCTCGACCCAGTGGTTGACCGTCTGGCCCAGGAGCTCGATCTCGACGAAGCCGTAGGCGAGCAGGTGCTCGACCTCCGCGACGATGTCGTCGGCCCTGCGGCAGCGCTCGGGCCCGCGCGTCTGGGGCACGATGCAGAAGGTGCACTTCTTGTCGCAGCCCTCGATGATCGTCACCATGCCCTTGTGGACACCGTCGCGCGAGATCGCGTCCATCTCGTAGCGGCGCTCGTCGGGGAAGCCGATGACGACGCTGCGCTCGCCCTGGCGCCGGCGCAGCAGGACGTCGGTCAGCTCACCGACCCGGGCCGGTCCGAGGACGAAGTCGAGCTCGGGGGCGCGCGCCAGGGCCCGCTCTCCCTCCTGCTGCGCCACGCAGCCGCACAGGCCGATCACCACGTCGCGCTCCCCCATCTTGTGCTTGCGGTACTGTCCGATACGTGAGTAGACCTTGTGCTCGGCCTTGTCGCGGACGCTGCACGAATTGAGCAGGATGATGTCGGCGTCGGCCGGGTCGTGGGTCGGGAGAATCCCCTGCCGCATCAGCTGTCCGGCCATGCGCTGGCTGTCCAGCTCGTTCATCTGGCAGCCCCAGGTCTCGACGAAGAAGCGGTTCTTCCTGGCGTCGCTCACGACGGGTCCTTCTCTCGGGGTTCCGCGGCCGGCTCAGCGCGAGCCGTCGTCGATGACGACCGGCTCGTCGATGACCACTGGCTCGTCCGGCTCGTGGTACCTGCCGTCACGCTCGAGCGTTTCGGCGAGCTCTTCCTCGGTCGGCTCGAGCTCGATGCCCTCGCGCAGCCATCCGGGGAGAGCGCCGTCGCGGCGCCCCTCCTCCATCGCGTCCTCGAGCTCGACCTCGTGGCGCTCGGCGGCACGCTTGGTCTCGTCGAGCTCGTCGAGCGCGTCGTCCCATGCGGGCTTGATCTGGGAGTCGCGGTAGAACGGGTCGTCCTCGGAGTAGAAGTCGCGACGCAGTCGGGCGACGTCCTCTTCGAGCTCGACGATGCGATCGAGCGACTCGCGCCAAGCCAGTCGGATATCGAAGACCCGGTTACGCCAGTACTTCTCCTGCTCCCAAGGGTCATCCTCGGACAGGAGATCGTCCTCGATCTCGGCGGCCGTGGCCTCCCCGACCTCTCCGACGGGCTCTCCGACGGGCTCTGCGACGGGCTCTGCGACGGTCTCCTCGCTGGGCTCCTCGACGACGACCTCCGGGTCGTCCATCTCGGTGATCCTACCCTTCGAGTACTGCTTGAGGGTTTTATCGTCGAGGACGATGGTGGACTCGCCGACTTCGTCCCGGCGGCGCTGCTCCGCCTGCGCGGCGGCGAAGATCGAGGCCTGCGAGGGGGCCTCCGCCCGCTCCTCCGCCGACGCCTCGATGACCTTGGTGATCGAGGTGTTCTCGGTGGGCGCGTCGCTGGGGTCTATCGTCTTGGTCGTCGCCGAGCTGCTGCCGGCCTGGGAGGGCTCGCCCTCCTGTTGGTCCGAGCCCGACTCGACTCCGGTCGCCGCGACGCTGTGCTCCGGTACGGTGGGAATCTCATCCAGGCCGACCGAGGGGGTGTTGGAGACCGGCTCGGCGGAATCGGGCGGCTCGGGCGCGATCGTCTGCGGCGGCAGCGACTTGGGTCTCGGGTTCGAGGAGCAGGCGCCGAGCGGTAGACCCACGAGGAGTGCCGCGCCGACCAGTGCGACCGTCCCGCTGAGACCTCGTGTTCGACGCATCATCGTCTCAGTCCTCGTCGTCGTCCGACGCCGGGACGCGGCCGTAGCGGTCCTCCAGGCGAACGACGTCATCCAGCTCGGGCGTCGACACCTCGAGAATGTCGCAGGCTCCCTCGCCGGTGGTCATGCGGTGCTTCGTCGTCGGCGTGATGTGGTAGGTGTCGCCGGGTTTCATCGTGTGGCGCACCATCTGACCGTCCTCCTCCACCTCGAGCTCGTACTCGCCCTCGAGCAGGTAGAGAGTCTCGTCCTTCAGACGGTGGTACTGCAGTGACAGTGCCTCGCCCGGGTTGATGTGGAGGATCTTCCCGACGTACCGGTCGGTGTGGGCGAAGATGAGCTCGTAGCCCCAGGGCTTGTCGACTTTGGTGACGGCGGCTTTCATGGTGTGTGATCAGACGGAGACCCGGCTGCCGAACGCGGCCTCCATGTGGTCCTCGACTTCCTGTGCTGTTCCGAGTTTGAGGCACTGGTCGGCGACCTCTCTGGCCGCGGCGAGATCGATCTCCCGGATCCTCGACTTGATCGTCGGAACCCGACGGGGACTCATCGAGAGACTCCGCAGTCCGAGACCGAGAAGGAGTGCGGTGAAGCGCCGATCAGCTGCCATCTCACCGCAGACCGACAGGTGGATACCCGCCGCCTCCGCGGTGTCGACGACGAAGCGTATCATCCGCAGGATCGCCGGATGCAGCGGTTGGTGGAGGTACGCGACATGCTCGTTGTTGCGGTCGACGGCCAGCGCGTATTGGATCAGATCGTTGGTTCCGATCGAGAAGAAATCGACCTCGCGGGCGAGCGCGTCGGCCATCAGGGCCGCCGACGGGACCTCGATCATCGCGCCGAGCTTGATCGATCTCGAGTGAGGCAGGGCCTCGCTCTCGAGCTCCTTCATCAGGCGGCCGAGGACCTGCCTGAAGTGACGCACCTCCTCGACCCCGGTGATCAGCGGCAGCAGCACCCAGAGGTCGCCGTGCGCCGCGGCCCGCAGCAGGGCGCGCAGCTGCACGTGGAAGATCTTCGGCCGTGCCATGGTCAGGCGGATGCCGCGCAGACCGAGTACCGGGTTGTCCTCGTGCGTCTCCATGACCTCGCGGGCGAGCTTTCGACCACCGAGGTCGTAGGTGCGGATGATCACCGGGTTCGGGGCCATCTCGGCCAAGAACCGCGTGTAGACCTCGAGCTGCTCCTCTTCGCTCGGTAGCTCAGGGCTCTTCTCGATGTAGAGGAACTCGCTGCGGTAGAGACCGATGCCCTGGGCGCCGAAGCGTTGGGCATCGTCGATCTCCTCGGGCAGCTCGATGTTGGCCATCAGCTGAATGTCGACGCCGTCGGTCGTGGTGGCGGCAAGATCGCGGGTCGCCTGGAGCTCGAGGTCCCTGGCCACCATCTCCGAGGCGCGGGCG
Organism: Candidatus Multivoradales bacterium; assembly: GCA_965223875.1. Classification (GTDB taxonomy): domain Bacteria; phylum Acidobacteriota; class Thermoanaerobaculia; order Multivoradales; family JAHEKO01; genus CBDCXS01. Next base: position 5,036,514 of record OZ245024.1, read on the forward strand.
CGGTGACTGTCGAGAACGTCCGGCGTCGGGTGCAGATAGACTTTCCCCTTCGAACCGTCGACGATCACCGGGTCGTCGTCGGTGATCATCTCGCCGATACCCTCGAGTCCCACCACCAGAGGGCAGCTGAGCGCGCGCGTGATGATGGTCGTGTGGGAGGTGCGCCCGCCGCTCTCGAGCACGAAGCCGACCACTTGGGACCGGCCGAGGCGAACGGCGTCCGAGGGGGTCAGATCGTGCGCGACGATGACCACGTCCCCCTCGATTTCGCTCAGGTCGTGGGCCGACACGCCCTGCAGACAGCGCAGCAGGTATCTGCCGACGTCGCGGAGGTCCTCGATCTTGTCGCGCAGTTGCGGCGCCTCGATGGCGCGGAAGCGCTCCACCAGGTCGGTGAGGACGCGGTGGACAGCCCATTCGGCGTTGATCTGCTCCGAGCGGATCTGATCCGTAATGCGGCCGATGAACTCCTCGTCCTGCAGGAGCAGCGAGTGCGCTTCGAAGATGCCGGCCAGATCCTCACCCAGTTTACGCCTTACTTGCGCCGCTGTCTTGCGGATCTCTTCCTCCGCCTGGGCGAGGGAGTCGCGGAAGCGCTCGACCTCGGCCTCGACCTCGCGCTCGGCCAGCGAGATGCGGTAGATATCGATCGGCAGCGCTTCGATCGACACTGCTCGGCCGATCCCGATACCGGGAGAGACACCGCTGCCGCTGAAGACCTGCATGCTCATGGTGTCACCGCCATTTCGCCGAAGCCGTCGCCGATGAGATCGGTGAGCGCCGCCAGGGCCTCGCTCTCGTCACGGCCGTCGCAGCGCACGCGGACCTCGTGGCCCTGGGCGGCGGCCAGCAGGAGGATGCCGAGAATACTCTTCGCGTCGACCTCCTCGTCGTCGCGCAGCAGCCAGATGTCGGACTCGAAGGTCGCCGCCAGGTGCACGAGCTTGGCGGCGGCACGCGCGTGCAGTCCCAACCGGTTGATGATCTGAACCTCCCGCTCCACCATGACGATTCCCCGACGATCGCTCTTTCAGCACCGATCGGAGGCGCAGTTGATGCTGGCGCGCCCCTTGCCGGTGATCCACCTGGCGAGATCGCCGGCATCGCTCTCGGCGCCGCTGCGGCAACACAGTCGGACCACCATCGGCAGGTTGACGCCCGAGATGACCTCGATCGCTCCGGGCGAGGCGAGGCGCAGCGCGACACGATGAGGGGTGCTGCCGTGCATGTCGGTGAGAATCACCAGGCCTTCCTCCCCCGCCACGTCGATGCCGGCGCGCCGCACCGCCTCGAGAGCCTCGTCGGGCTCGACGTCCCAGTCGAGGCCCAGCGCCCGGACCGACTCCGGCCGCGATCCGTTGATCGTCGTCGCGGCGCGCAGGAGCTCGCCGGCCAGCGGCCCGTGGGTGAGGATCAGAACTCCGACCATGTCGAGGTCATGCTATCCGCGGGCCGGTAACTTGGCGAGGGGCTAGCGACTTGGCGAGGTCTCTACTTGGAGAGATCGCGGTGGATCAGGATCGGACTCCACCCCCCCGACTTCAGGCGCTGGCCGAGCGCCTCGGCGATGGCGACCGAGCGGTGCCTGCCGCCGGTGCAGCCGATGCCGATCGACATGTGGCTCCGGTTCTCGCGCTGGTACTGCTTGAGCAGGTAGAGCCAGAGCTCCTCGAGGCGTCCGAGCAGCTCGTGGAACTCCGCCTGCTCTTCGAGATACTCGACCACCGGCATGTCGAGACCCGACAGCTCTCGCAGGTCGGGCTCGAAGTAGGGATTGGGCAGGAAGCGGACGTCGAAGACCGAGTCCGAGCCGTACGGAATGCCGTGCTTGAAGCCGAAGCTGACGATCGATATCGACAGTCGTGGCGGGTTCCCCTGCTCGCTGCCGAAGCGCCGGTAGACCTCGGAACGGATCTCGTGGATCGACCACTCGCTGGTGTCGAAGACGATGTCCGCCATGCCGCGGACCTCCGAGAGCAGATCACGCTCGCGCTCGATGCCGTCGAGCACCCGCTCTCCCCCACTCATCGGGTGCGGCCGGCGCGTTTCCGAGAAGCGGCGCAGCAGTGTCTCGGTCGAGGCGTCGAGAAAGAGCAGGGTCACGTCGGTGCCGTCGGACGACGAGGCTTCGGCGACGAGCTGCGGCAGCTGCTCGGCGAACCCCGCGGCACGGACATCGGTGACGATGGCGATCTTGCGGGCGCCTCCGGCGAGCTCCGAGGGCGAGGCGATGAAGCGCCGCAGTAACGGCAGCGGCAGATTGTCGACCGTGTAGTACTGGAGGTCCTCGAACGACTTGGCGACCGAGCTCTTGCCCGAGCCGGAAAGCCCCGTGATCAGGACGAGCTGGGTGGAGGCGTCACTCATCGGCATCCTGCTGCGTCGACTCGACGTCGAACGGTCGCGCCTCGGCCTCCAGGCGTCGGTGCAGCTCGTCGGCGAAGTCGCGGGCCGAGTGGTGGCCTTGCAGCTTCAGCAGGTGGTTGCGCGCCGCGATCTCGAGGAGGATCGCCGTATTGCGCCCGGGTGCGATCGGCATCTTCAGGTAGGAGCAGGGGGTTTCGAGGATAGTGTATATGCTCTCGTCGAGACCGAGTCGGTCGTAGTGGATCGACTCGTCCCAGATCTCGAGCTCGACAACCAGATCGAGCTTCTTGCGCTCCCGGACCGCGGCGAGTCCGAACAGGTGCTCGACGTTGACGATGCCGATGCCGCGCAGCTCCATGTGATGGCGCGCCAGGTCGCTCGACGAGCCGACCAGGTCGCCGTTCGGATAGCGCCGCAGTGTCACCCTGTCGTCGGCGACGAGGCTGTGCCCGCGCGTCACCAGGTCGAGAGCCGACTCGCTCTTGCCGACGCCGGAACCTCCGATGAGCAGAACGCCCAGGCCGTAGATCTCGAGCAGCACGCCGTGGACCTTCGTCGACGGAACCAGGTGCTCCTCGAGGAAGTAGCTGACCCGCTGGATGATCGTCGACGACAGCGCCTCGGAGCTCAGAACCGGGATCTGGTGCTGGTCACACAGAGCCTCGAGCTCGGGGAAGATCTGCAGTCCCTTGGTGATGATGAAGACCGGGATATCGAGCGCGGTGATGTCCTCGAAGCGCCTCTGGCGGACCTCGTCCGGAAGCCGCCTGAGGAACTCCGTCTCGCTCTCGCCGATGATCTGAACCCGTCCCGGCTTGATGTAGTCGTAGTAGCCGGCGAAGGCGAGCCCCGGCTTCTGGACCCGCGGGTTGAGGACCTGGCGGTCGAGATAGGGCTCCCCGGTGACGACGCGGAAGCGCAGGTCGGCGAGCTCTCCGTCCAGGAGCTCCTCGACCGGGACGTGAACGGGGGCGGCGTCTCCGGGCGGTGGCGGTTGACTCACGGGATTCTCGACCTACGGGGTCGCGGTGGCGGTCGTCGAACAGATCAGGTCGTAGACCTTCTGCTCGTCGTCGAGGGCGATGATCTGTCGCACGTGGTCGTTCGACTTGAGCCACCGCGAGACCGAGGCCAGTGCCTGCAGGTGCGCGGCGGGATCGTCGGACGGCGACACGATCAGGAAGAAGAGTCGCACCGGTAGACCGTCGACGGCGGCGAAGTCGACACCTTCCGACGCGATACCGACGGCCAGGGCCACCTTCTCGATGCCGTCGACCTTGCAGTGCGGTACCGCGACGCCGTCGCCGAGTCCGGTCGAGCCCAGTTGCTCGCGCTCGTAGAGGAGCCGGTAGAGCGCCTCGGCGTCGTCGACCAGCCCGCGGGCGTGCGCCCTCGAGGCGAGGGCCTGAAGAACCGCCGGCCCGTCCGATCCCGGAAGATCGGCGAAGATCAGATCGGGGCGCGTCAGCTCTTCGAGTTGCATCCGGCGACCTAGAGCTCGGGCGAGATCAGCCCGTAGTTGGCGTCTCGACGCTTGTAGAGCACGCTCACCTGGTCGCTCGCCGCGTCCTTGAAGACGACGAAGTCGTTCGACGATCCCTCGAGCTGGAGCGCGGCCTCCTCGACGCTCATCGGCTTGATCGGCAGGACGCTACGTCGGATCACCTGCGGACCCTGGGAGTCGTTCAGCGATTCGGCCTCGAGCACCTCCACCGGCCAGTGCGGCTCCTCGACCCGGCGGTCCTTGCGCCGGCGCTGGTCCTTGAACTTCTTGCGTGCCCTTCGGGCCTGCTTCTCCACCTTGTCGATCGCCAGGTTGATGGCGTCGGCCATGTCGTCGGTCTCTTCGGCGGCCTGGATCGCTCCGTGGCGGTGCTTCAGCGCCACCTCGGCGAGATGCCGGTGCTTCTCCTGCACCATGGTCACGCGGACCTCGACGGGCTCCTCGACGAACCTGAGGATCTTGCCCAGCTTCTTCTCCGTGTAGGCGCGAATGGCATCGGTGTGCTCGAAGTTGCGCGCTACGTAGTCGACGTTCATCGATTCCTCCATTGAGCGGAACGTTGTTCAGAAGATCTGCTTGCGATCGGTGGACGAAGGGATCTGGAGCTCGTCGCGGTACTTGGCGACGGTCCGCCGCGCGATGTTGATTCCCTCCCGGTTGAGCGCCTTGGTCAGGGCATTGTCCGACAGGGGACGTTTGGCGTCCTCGGTCTTGATGAGCTGTTCGATCTTGCGCTTCACGGTCAGCGACGAGATATCTCCCCCGAAGTCGCGGTCGATGCCGCTGTGGAAGAAGAACTTCATCGGGAAGAGGCCGCGCGGCGTGTGGATGTACTTGTTCGAGACCACGCGGCTGACCGTCGACTCGTGCATTCCGATGTCGTCGGCGACGTCGCGCAGAACCATCGGGCGGAGCTGGTCGATGCCGTGGTCGAGGAAGTTCCTCTGCTGCCGGATGATCGAGTCGGCGACTTTGTAGATGGTGCGCTGCCGCTGGTCGAGGCTCTTGATCAGCCAGACCGCCGAGCGCATCTTCTCCTTGATGAACTGGCGAGCCTCGGCCTGATTGCGCTCGGCGCGCATCTTCTGCAGCATCTGCCGGTACGCCTTGCTGATGCGCAGGCGCGGCATGCCGTCGTCGTTGAGCTGGATGACGTAGTCGTCGCCGACCTTGAGGATCACCACGTCGGGCTCGACGTACTGCGTCCGATCGGTCGAGAACTTGCGGCCGGGCCGGGTCTCCAGGGTCTTGATGTGCTCGATGACCGGCTCGAGATCGGCGAGAGGGCACCCGAGCTGCCTGGCGATCTGCGGCAGCTGTCGCTTGAGGAAGCCCTCCCAATGATCGGACACCAGGCGTCGTGCCAACGTGTCGGGCGGCTCCTCGAGCGCGTCGAGCTGGAGCAGCAAGCTCTCCCTGAGATCCCAGCAGGCGATGCCCGGAGGGTCGAAGCTGCGCACCAGGGCGAGCGCTTCCTCGACCTCGGCCAGCGAGCACTCGCTGCCGTTGTCGGTGGCGTGGTCCTGCTCCATCAGGGCGGCGAGCTCCTCGAGGCTGGCCACCAGGAAGCCGTCGGGGTCGAGGTTGCCGATGATGAGCTCGGCCAGCTCCCGCTGCCGGGCCGGTACGTCGGTCATGTGGAGCTGGAAGAGGAGATGATCGTAGAGATCGGGTTCGCGCGACAGGCTGTTCTCGATCGGGGGCGCCTCGCGGATCTCGCGCATCGAGCGGTCGTAGCCGTTCTCGATGTAGTCGTTGAAATAGGCCTCGAGGTCGACGTCCTCCATCGACTCCGCGTGGTCGAGCTCCTCGCCGACGGGCTCCTCGGCAGCCTCCTCCTTCTCCTGGGCGCGCTCCTCCTCGGTCTCGACCGTCTCGTCCCCTTCCTCGAGAACGGGGTTCTCCACCAGCTCCTTGGTCAGGGTCGCCTGGAGCTCCATCCGGGTCATCTGGAGCAGCTTGATCGCCTGCTGGAGTGACGGCGTCATCACCAGCTTCTGCGCCAGCTTCAGAGAGAGTTTTTGTTCCAGGGCCATGACAAGAGGGACTACAGGACGAAGTCTTCGCCGAGGTAGATCTTTCTTACTTGGGGGTCGTTGGACAGCGTATCGGGCGAGCCGGCGCGGAGGATCTCACCGTTGTTGATGATATAGGCGCGATCGGTGATCTTCAAAGTCTCGCGGACGTTGTGATCGGTGATCAGAACGCCGATTCCCATCGACTTGAGATGCTTGACGATCTTCTGGATATCGAGCACGGCGATGGGGTCGATTCCGGCGAACGGCTCGTCGAGCAGGATGTAGTGGGGATCGATCACCAGGGCCCGCGCGATCTCCACTCTGCGACGCTCGCCGCCCGAGAGCGCGTACCCTTGAGTCCGCCTGACCTTCTGCAGTCCGAAGGTGGTGATGAGCGACTCGACGCGGCGCTCCTGCTCGGCGTGGGGCATCGACAGAGTCTCGAAGACTGCGCGCAGGTTGTCCACGACGGTCATCCGCCGGAAGACCGACGGCTCCTGCGGCAGGTAGCTGATGCCGCGCTGGGCGCGCAGGTACATCGGCAGGGCGGTGATGTCGGCGTCGCCCAGATAGACCCGGCCCGCGTCGGGCGGTGTGAGCCCGACCACCATGTAGAAGGTGGTGGTCTTGCCGGCTCCGTTCGGACCGAGCAGACCGACGACCTCGCCGGGCTCGACACGAACGGAGACGTTGTTGACCACGGCGCGCCCGCGGTAGACCTTGCGCAGATCCTCGGTGGTCAGCGGCCCGATGCCTCCATCTGAGGCGCGCCGGCCGGCGCCGGTTCCTTCGACGCCGGAGGCCGACGGGCCCTCCGGTGTCGACGATCCGGTCGAGGCGGTGGGGACGCGCGTTGTGCCGTCGCGCCTATCGTCCATTCTCGCCTCGTATCCGGGCGCCGCCCGTCGCCACATCGTAGACGAGTGTGCGTCCTTCCAGCCGCTCGCCCTTCTCTCCGATGAGGATCACCGGGGCGCCGCGGAAGGTGATCTCGCCCCGATCCACGTCGTAGAGGGCCGTAGCACCCTCGACCGAGCGGCCGGCGACGTTGTCGTCGATGCGGGCGTTGCCCCGGCAGTCGAGCCACTCGAGCCCGCCTTCCTCGGCCATCTGGGCCTCCGCCTCCTCGCAGACCATGAGCCGTCCCACCTGGATGATCTCGACGTTCTCGTGGTAGACGATGTTGCGCCGATCGGTGTGGTACTCCATCCACTCGCTGGTGATCTCGACCGGCTCCCGGCTCATGCCGGCATCCTCGTCCGTCTCGCCCTCCGCGGTCTTCGTCGTCTCCTCGCCGGGAACGAGGATCGTCTTGACCGCGCCGCGGGCGATGATCAGGTTCTCGTCCGACCGGCTCTCGATCCTGTCGGCCAGGAGCAGGTTCTCGTCCTGCCAGACGCGCACCGCTTTCTCGAGATCGACGTTGCCCTGGTCGCGGTACCAGATGGCGGTCTGCGCCGCGACCCGGATCGGTCCCTTGCCGCCACCGACGGTGAGTCCCGTCTTGCCGCGTTGCTCATCGAAGACGCCGCGTACGCCGTCGAGGGCACGCACGTCGCCCTCGTCGCCCTCCTGGACGATACGGGGAGCGGTGAGGTCGCCCTGCCGTCCGACGGCTCGGGCGGGGTCTCCCTTCATGACGATCCGATAGGGCTCGCCGGTCATGTCGATCCGGTCAGCAAGCATCATGCCCTGACCGTCCCGGAAGTCGACGCGCTCGTAGAACGTCGCTTTGCGAATCTCGCCGTCGGGGCGGAAATGGACTTCCGCGCGATCGCCACAGGCCCACCTCAGATAGCGGCTGTCGTCGAAGGCGAGGGTCTCGCGCAGGTGCACCGTTCCGTAGGCCTCGGCGTAGGAGAGCTCGCCGTCGGTGAAGAGCCCGTGCAGCACCGGCGCGGCGAGAGAGCGGACGACACTCGCCTCGTCCGTCGTCCAGACGCGCGCCACGCCACTGCCGGCGCCTCGTACCTCGCCCTCCAGAGGCTCACCGCTCTCGGGATCCATCTCGATCGACAGCTCGTCGCCGGAGAGCTCCGTCTTGCGGACCAGGGCCTCGCCGAAGCGCCTCAGATAGAGCGCCCTGACACCTTCCTGTGCCGAGATATGGCGCAAGTCCTCTTGTTCCGTAAGCTCCAGCTGCACCGCCGGCGCCCAGACGAAGCTCTCGCCCTCGTGCAGTCGCACGTTGCCCAGGAGGCGAACCAGGCCGTCTTTGCGCTCGTAGACGATCCGGTTGCAGTTGAGCCGGACCGACTCCCGTCCGGCAGAGGTGCTCTGGATGACGACGTTGTCGAGAAGCGAGAAGACGTCGCGCTTGAGGTCGGCGCGCAGGCTCCGCGCGCGCCCGACGAACTCGCCCGCCATCTTGAAGGTCACCGGGTGGTGACTGGTCACCCGGTTGGCCCGACGCCCGATGATGAGGCTCTCGGCGTTGAGCTCGAGACCACGCGGCGCCTCGATCCGGACGTTGCCCGACAGCACGGTCTCGGAGGTATCGAGGTTGTAGGTACCGGTGTCGGCGAAGACGCGGTAGAGGTCGCCGTCGTCTCGGTAGACCTCGATCGGGTCGATCCCTTCGAGGACGACTTCGTCCTCCTCTTCGGACACGACCCGCTCGGCGCGGATGCGGGCGAGATCCTGACCATCCTGCGTGATCGTGTAGTCGAAGCCCCGGCCGGACATCACGGCCGCGGGCTGCTCGTCCTCGGTCTCGGCCGGTCGGCGGGCCTCGCCGCCGGGCATGCCGGCGCGTCCGAAGCGGTAGAGGCTGATCACCAGGGCGATGAAGCCGACGAGTGCGAAAAGGAGGACGATGCGCAGCGTGCGCAGCGTCTTGGTGGTCGTCTTGCCGCGGGCCATCGGGAGGGAGCTTCCCTCAGCCGTCGATGAAGACGCCGAGGTGCCGGTAGCGCTGGTACCGGCGGCGGATCAGCTCGTCGGGATCGAGGCGCTCGAACTGCTCGAGCGCGGCCGCGATGCTGGTGCCGACGCGCTGGCAGGCCGTTTCCGGATCGGTATGCGCTCCACCCAGCGGCTCTTCGATCACCTCGTCGACGACGCCGAGCTCGTGCAGGTCCGGCGCGGTGATGCGCATGGCATCGGCCGCCTCGCGCCGTTTGTCCTGATCCTTCCAGAGGATCGCCGCGCAGCCCTCGGGAGAGATGACCGAGTAGATGCCGTACTCGAGGATGAGGACGCGATCGCCGACTCCGAGGGCCAGGGCGCCGCCGCTGCCCCCCTCGCCGGTGACCGTCACGATGATCGGCACCCTGAGGCCGGCCATCTCGATGAGGTTGCGGGCGATCGCCTCGGCCTGGCCCCGTTCCTCGGCTCCGATGCCGGGGTAGGCGCCCGGCGTGTCGATGAAGCTCAGGATCGGCCGCCCGAACTTCTCGGCCATCTCCATGACCCGCAGCGCCTTGCGGTACCCCTCGGGCCGTGGCTGACCGAAGTTGCGATGGACGCGCTGCTTGGTGCTGCGTCCCTTCTGGTGGCCGACGACGACGACCGAGCGACCCTGGAAGGTCGCCAGCCCGGTGACGATCGCCGGGTCGTCGGCGAAGCGGCGGTCGCCGTGGAGCTCGACCCAGTCGGTCATCAGCCGCTCGACGTAGTCGAGGGTGTGCGGACGCCTGGAGTGCCGAGCTACCAGAGTCTTCTCCCAGCGGCTCAGGCCGGCGTAGACCTTGCGGGTCGTCTTCTCGAGCTCGCCGCGCAGCCGGGTCAGCTCGCGCTCGTGGCCGCTGCCCTCCGGATACCCCTCGAGCTCCGCGATACGCCGGCGCAATCCCTCCAGGGGCTCGTCGAAAGGAACCTCGGACGCCGGCATCGGGTCAACCTAGCAAATGCCCGACCCGAGGGCAATCAGCCGGCGTCCTCAGAGCAGCTGGTAGGGATCGACGTCGAGGACGACCTCGGAGCCCAGGCGCTCGGCGAGGGCTCGCTCGACGGCGGACCGAACCAGGGCCGGGCGGAGGCTGCGGACCAGGATCTGGTATCGCCACTTCCCGCGCAGGCGCTCGAAGGCCGCCGGAGCCGGCCCGTTGATGCGGACCCCGGCCTCGCTCCCGGCGCCGGCGAGCTCGGCCTCGAGCCGTGCGGCGAGGCGGCGCGCGTCCCCTTCGACCGCGCTACGTTGGGTGCCGCGCAGCAGGATCTGGGTCATGCGGGTGTAAGGCGGATAGCGGAAGACGCGACGGAAGTGCATCTCCTGCTCGGCGAACGCCACGTCGTCGTGCTCGAGGGCGGCGCGGATCGCGTAGTGCTCGGGGTGGTAGGTCTGGATCACGACCTTGCCGGGGACCTCTCCCCTGCCGGCGCGTCCGGCCAGCTGGGTGAGCAGCGAGTAGGTGCGCTCGACGGCGCGGAAGTCGGGAAAGCTCAGATAGGCGTCGGCATGGAGCACCGCCGTCAGCGCCACGTTGGGAAAGTGGTGCCCCTTGGAGACCATCTGGGTGCCGACCAGGACCCGCGTCTCGCCGGTGTCGAACCGGTCGAGAATCTCACGCGTGCTGCCGACGCGCTGCACCGCGTCGCGGTCGAGCAGGTCGACCGTGACTCCGGGGAAGAGCTCCCGGAAGCGCTCCTCCACCCTCTCGGTCCCGGTGCCGACCGCCTCGAGCGCGTTCTCGTCGCACTTGCCGCAACCCGCCGGCACCTCGACTGCCGAGCCGCAGTAGTGGCAGACCAGCCGCCGCGGCCGCTGGTGGAGGGTCCGGGGCAGACCACAGTCGTCACAACCGTGGTCGTGGCCGCAGGCCCGGCAGAGCAGAATCGGCGCGTAGCCGCGGCGGTTGCGCAGCAGGATGACCTGGTGCTCTCCCGCCAGCGCCGCCTCGATCTCGGCGAGCAGCCGCTGGCTGAAGGTGATCTCGCCCGGCCGCCGGGGTCCCGGCTCGTTCCTGAGGTCGACCAGGATCCCCTCCGGTAGCTTGCCCTGACCGACCCTCTGGGTGAGCTCGAGTCGCTCGAGTCTGCCCCGCTCGACGTTGAGCCGCGACTCGAGGCTCGGCGTCGCCGAGATGAGCACGGCGACGGCACCCTGGGCGCGCGCCCGCACCAGGGCGAGATCCCTGCCGTGGTAGCGGGGCGAAGACTCCTGCTTGTACGAAGAGTCCTGTTCCTCGTCGACGGCGATGAAGGCGAGGTTCTCGACCGGTGCGAAGATCGCCGACCGAGGCCCGAGAACCACCCGCGCCTGCCCCGACCGGATGCGCTCCCACTCCTGCAGGCGCTCGGCCCGGGCGAGGCCCGAGTGCAGGACCGCCAGCCGGTCGCCGAAGCGCTCGCGAACGGTCCGGGCGAGGGCCGGCACCAGCGAGATCTCGGGCACCAGCAGGATGCTGCCCCGTCCCTGCTCCAGGGCGCGCTCGACCAGGCGCAGGTAGACCTCGGTCTTGCCCGCTCCGGTGACTCCGGCGAGAAGGAAGGACGAATAGGTCCGACTCTCGAGAGCCTCTTCGAGTCTCTCCACCGCGCGCCGTTGGTCGGGGCGCAGGACGATCTTCGGCCGTTCGACAGACCGCGCCAGGTGACGCTCGAGCGGTAAGCGATCGAGCTGGGTGAAGCCGCGCAGGACACCGAGCCCGATGAGGCGCCTGAGTACCCCCTTGCCACAGTCGGCGGCCTGCGCCGCTTCGGTCTCCGTCGCCGGTCGCCCGATCGAATGGAGGTATTCGACCACTCGTCGCGCCGGCTCGGAGCGACCGCAGGCTTCGAGGAGGGATTCGAGGTCCCCGCTGGCGAGCTCGACCGCCCTGGCGTAGCGACTGCCGCGACCGGGCGGTGTCCCGGCGACAACCAGACGGCGCGCCTCGAGCCGCTCGACGGCCGCTGTCGTGTCGTCCTGTCCGATGCCGGCGTGGAGGTCGCTCAAGGTCGACGAGCCGTGCTGGCGCAGCCACTCGACGATCTCGCGCTCGGTCGGGTCGGCCAGGAGCGCCAGCGCTCCCCCATCGGTGAGACGCAGCGTCTTCTGCCCCCAGGCCGGCAGCGCCGAGGGCAGCATCGCCTGCACCACCTCCCCCGGCGGAGCCATGTAGTACTCCGAGACGAAGCCGACCAGCTCGAGAATCTCGGGCGGCAGCACCGGCTCGAGGTCGACGACCGACTCGACGTCCTTCAGCTTGAAGCCCTCGGGCTCTTCGTCGGTCAGGGAGAGGACGGTCCCGGTGAGACGTCGTTTGCCGACCATGACGCGCACCCGGCAGCCCGGCCGGACGAAGGGCGCCTGCGCGGCCGGCACGCGGTAGGTCAGGGCCTCGGGCAGGGGCAGCGGCACGGCGATCCGCGCCAAGCCGCCGCCTTCGACTGTGCTCTGCGTCATCCGCCGTCGTTTCCCCCGCGTCAGTCGGGCCTGGCGCCGGCGTCGCGGCAGGCCGGTGAGCAGAAGGCCGAGCCGACCGGTGACCCGACGGGGGGATCGGTGTCGACGACTCCCCGCGCCGGATCGAAGAAGGCGCCGCAGACCGAGCACTCGGCCAGTTGCTTGATCTGGCGCGGCTCGGCGGGCTCGGGTGGCCGAGACGGGCCTTGCCGAGACGGGCCTTGCCGAGACGGGCCTTGCCGAGACGGGCCTTGCCGAGACGGGCGTTGCCGAGACGGGCCTTGCTGGGGCCTCGACGCGGCCACCAGCCGCTCCGCCAGCCTCACCACCAAGCGGACCGCCAGCACTACCAGAAGAACGATGATCGCTATCCGCAGCATCCGGGTTGTCCAACGCCGGACTCGTCCAGCGCCTGGGGCGCCTAGTATCTCCCCAAAGCGAACCGCCCTGGACGCGAAAGCCGCCTCCGGAGAGGCGGCTGACAGGCGCGGGCTCAAGAGAGCTCTCGGCTACTCCGAGTTCTCGGTCCGCTTCTGGATCGTCGTCTCGAGGGCCTTCTCGACCTTCTTCTCGGCCTTCTCTTCCTCGATGTTCTGAACGTGCGCGACCTCGCTGACGATGAAGTACTTGGCGCGCTCGTACATCTTCTTCTCACGGAACGAGAGGCTCTTCTTCGTCGACACCAGCCTCAGGTTCTTCAGCACCCGGGCGACCTCGGTCAGGTCGCCGGTCTTCATCTTGTCGAGGTTCTGCTTGTAGCGTCCCTTCCAGTCCTTGTAGGTGTCGACCTCACCGTCCTGGAGAGTCTTGAACAGCTCGCGGATCGCCTTCGGCGGGTTGAGCGCCCGCAGGCCGACGAGATCCAGGTTGTCCTCTGGCACCATCACCTTCGACTGGTTCGAGAACAGCCGCAGGTGGTAGAAGGTCTCGTCCAGTCCGCCGATGTTGGTCGGCTCGATCTTCTCCACCACGCTGACGCCGTGGTTCGGATACACCACCTTCTGACCTACTTTGAACGACAAACGCGACTCCTTCGGAGGGTTCGTGATTGGTGGGACAATGATTGGTGGGAAAGGGGAAAACGGGCACAAGAAAGCCCTGCAAGTCCTTGCAGGGCTTTGACTTAGAGGCGCATTATAGCCGAAAAAGCCTTGTATTTCAAGGGTTTTCCGGCCCTCGGAGCCGCTCGAGCCCCTCCCGGTCGCACAAGTCCTTGGTTGACAGCCACTTGGGCGACTCCTTAGGATTTCGCGGCTCACCCGGCTCCCCACACCGAGGCCGGGTCGCCTGCCGGAGTGGCGGAATGGAAGACGCAGGGGACTCAAAATCCCCCGATGGCAACATCGTGTGGGTTCGAATCCCACCTCCGGCACCAAGCAACACAGGCGAATAGGCCGGCAGGACCACCGTCCGGGCCGTGTGGCGACCTTCAAGTGATACTTGAGGGTCTCCAGGTGCCTTCCTAGTCCACGTACCCCAGCGTCTCGAGATGCCGTCGGCGCACCTCGAGCTCCTGCTCGGTCAGCCCTTCCCCGTCGTGCGTCCATCGCGCGTCGGCGGAGTGCCCGGAGTCGATTCCGGGGGGGACCCAGAAGGCGAAGGGCTCGGTGGGGGTCTCGGGGGCATTCTCGAGCGAGGCTTCGACGCAGATCTCGCCCTGGCGCTGGGCCCAGGCGTCGAAGGCGATCTGGCGGGCCCGCCAGGGTTGGGCGGTGGTGAGGAT
>CBDCXS010000001.1:0-9686 GCA_965223875.1 Candidatus Multivoradales bacterium
ACCGGGTTCAGTCAGTTCTGACAGAACAGGTCAACCCGGCCATCGCATCGCACGGCGGTGGCGCCGAGTTGGTGTCGATCGACGGGACCATCGCCTACCTCAGACTGTTTGGCGGTTGCCAGGGTTGTGGTCTGGCGCAGGTCACGTTGAAGCAGGGCATCGAGCGCATCTTGCTTGAGTCCATTCCCGAGTTGACCCAAGTGGTCGACGTCACCGACCACGCGTCGGGCACCGACCCCTACTACCAGAGCCAAAAGAAGTAGCTCGCTCCGGTGGGTTTCACCCGTGAGCAATTGGAGGCGTTCCGCGACACCACCGTTGCTGACCTGATTGGCGAAGGCTGCAAGTTGCTGTTCGTCGGTATCAACCCCGGCTTGTGGACGACAGATAGCAACCATGATGCATTTCTGACCTGAGGACCACAAGCGAAATGGTCCTCGATGCCCTCCTAACAGGTCGACCGGCCACTGGTAGAAACTTCCAAGTAGGGCCAACGTCGAACCCGAAGGAGGGCATCATGGCCAAAGGAACCACACCCGCCAGCGACCGATCCACGCACAGGTGGACACCTCAGGAACTTTCCTGGATCGCCGAACGGCCGACGATGCCGAGGACTGAATTCCTCGAGCAATTTGCCAAGGCGTTTCCGGAGACGGCGGCAAAAGTCAGCTCCCAGGCGCCGATTGGCCGCCGATACCGGCTTCTGAAGGACGGCTCGAAGGCTCATCCGGAGATCGGGCTCTCCGCCATCAACGCTCGCATCGCCGAGCTAGAAGACGAGCTCGCCGATCTCATGGACAGACGGTCGAGGATGGAGTCGGCGACACCGGATATCCCAAGCGTCGAGGAGATCACTGCGCTTCCGATGAACGAAGTCCGCGCACTCGCCGATCGGGTGGGCGTCAAGAAGTCTGGCGGCAAGCAGGCGATCGCCGAGCGCATTCACGCACAAACCGCCTAGCGCTCACCCACAGAGCAACCCGAGCGTCGTCCCACGAGGACGGCGTTTCGGTGTGGTCGTCAACTGCCGAGTCGTCGCTAGCTCGTTCCTGCCGGGTTCCTTCGATTGGGCCTTACCTTGGGGTACGGGACGAGGAAAACAACCGGCATTACCTCGTCTGCCGACGGCTAGCACCGGGATACGTCAGTCGAAGGCTCGTGGATAATGACGAGGCGAGGTCGACTCGGGGAGGACCTCCGTGTTCGGCGGGTCGACGTTCCTCGGGTCGGCCTCTGACATGGAGGCGACCTCCACGAGATCGGCCTGGTAAATTACACGGAAGTAGTTCCGGGGTAGTAAGTCAGTATCAGGAGGAAGATCGTGGCGAGGCCCACATTCGAGTTCGGGCAAACACGCCTCTACCACGCTGACTGTTTCGACTGGCTCGCCGACCAAGCCGAGAAGTCCATCCATGCTGTTGTGACCGATCCGCCATATGGCCTCGTGGAGTATGACAAGGAGCAACAACGCAAGCTCCGCAACGGTCACGGGGGCGTCTGGCGCATACCTCCGTCGTATGACGGGAACCAACGGGCGCCGCTTCCACGATTCACCACGCTCAGCGGGAAACAGCTCGAAGACCTCGAACGGTTCTTTAGACAGTGGGCCGAGGCCCTACTTCCGATCTTGGTACCCGGCGCTCACGTCATGGTCGCATCCAACCCGCTCGTCTCGTTCTACGTCTCGAAGTCGATGGCCGATGCGGGCCTCGAACGACGAGGCGAGATCGTCCGCCTTGTGCAGACCCTTCGAGGCGGTGATCGCCCGAAGAACGCTCACGAGGAATTCGAGGACGTGAGCGTCATGCCGCGGTCGCAGTGGGAGCCGTGGCTTCTGTTCCGACGCCCGGTCGAGGGGCGAGTGCAGGACAACCTGCGCAAGTACAAGACCGGAGGTCTCCGACGTATCTCGGATGACCAACCGTTCGGAGACGTGATCAAGTCGGCTCCGACCCACAAGAAGGAACGCAGGCTGGCTAACCACCCGAGCCTCAAACCCCAGGCATTCCTCCGGCAGGTCGTCAGGGCAGCTTTACCTCTTGGGGAGGGCGTCGTCCTCGACCCGTTCGCCGGTTCCGGTTCCACCCTGGCGGCTGCGGAATCGGTCGGATACGAAAGCGTCGGAGTCGAAGCCGATAAGCATTACGTCAAACTCGCGGTCGAGTCGATTCCGACCCTCGCCCGGCTAGTCGTCTAGGTCCCGATAGACCCAATTCGCCCGCAGCTTTGCCATTCCGTCTGCGTTCGGGCTCGCCGTCCGAGTACCGAGTTCGCCGCGTTCGTTTCGACGGAAGTCGGCGGTCTCCAACTGCGCCAAGAGAACTTCGACAAACTTCGTAGGCGCTCGGTCATGGACGGGTTCGGACTCCATGTCTGCGGACCACCGAAATACTACGAGCCACGCGTCTCGTGCACCGTGGGTATCGACCGCACCTCGACCCTTCGTCGCTTTGACCTCGACACCAGCCTCTCCCGCCTGGATCTCGTTCTTTGGGTACATCCCGTCCGGGATTAGATCAGGGTGACCGTTATGGAATTGGTTCTCCGTAAGCACTCGGGAGTGACGAGCGACTGACGCAGAGATCGTGTCGCTGATGATGCCCGAGAAGATTGCTGGGCGAACCGTTTCCTCCATCCGCTGGAGACCTCGGTCCACAAGAGCCGAGTTGATGTCGAATAGCAGGTCATAAACGTCCTGCATCGCGAGCTGGAAGTCTTCGAGTCGCAGCTCGTAGGGGAGAACAGCACCTTCATTGAATTTCGCTTGGTTCGGGCTTGCGCGTTCGACTGGCATCGGCGCTTCAGGGTAACGACAGGTGTGTCTGCTCGCTTAGAGGAACAGCTTCTGACGAGGCTCGACAACAGCCTGGGCAACACTCCCGCCACCTTTGTTGAAGTCGTCCAACGCCTTCTCGTAGACACCCAAGCCCGATCGGCGAATGATCAGGTTCTCAAGGAGCAGGCTGGTCGCTTCGGTCACGAAACATGTTGCGTCGTGGAACTGTCTCTGCCAACCGGCATCGGCTGACGACATGAGGAACACCTCAACATCCTGGTAGTTCGAGCGGACCCGAAGCCGCCAGAAGAAGTCAAACAGAGTCGTCGGCGTCAGATTCGCCGCGATCGCCCGCTTCTCGGCCTTCTTTGTGTTCTTCCTGTCGTTCTGCTTGCACCAATCCGCATAACGAGACTTCAGCTTCCGGCTTCTGGTCGTCTCCAGCATCTTGGCGTAACGGGGCCAGAACGTCTCCATACTGGGGTTCTCCAAGACCTCGATGTGCTCGGTCGGGTCAGCTCCATCCACTAGACCTTCCCAGTCCGCCTCGTCGAGTTCGGGACATCCTCCGACGTTCGCGCTCCAAGGAGGCGGGAACAGCTTCCGCTGGGACACCTGGTTCGAGATCGCAGCGAGGACCGTGGCATGGTCGCTCACGTCTCCATGGCCCTGCGCCGATAGCCACGCGGCGGTTCCCATGTAGACGGCGTAGTAGCTGTGCACGGGCGCCCAGGCATTGGCGTAAGGGAGAATCGTGGCCTCGGCGCCCTCGTGTACTCGTAGTTGGGCCTCGCTCGCCCAGGACATCATTAGGTACTTGCGGAGGTCCTTACGGCTCGCAGGTGTGGCCTTCTGAATCTTGTTGAATCCCTTCAACTGGGACTGAGCGTCGATCAGCTTCTGGAAGTCCCGAGGATCGCCCACGTCGTAGGTCTCATTCACCCACTGCTGCACGCCGCCGAGGTAGTTCTTGTGCACCTGGAAACGACGAGTTCGCTCCTGTTCCTCTTCTGTCGGGAAGCTGAATTTGACGATGGGCACAACCCTCAAAGGGTAAAGGTGGCTTGCGACATAGGCCCGAGGAATATGCGGCAGGCTCGCGGGTTAGATAAGCGCCTTCTCCTCGGTGAGCAGTGCGAGCAAATTCTTCCACGGGAATCCCGACTAGAGGGTGCTGAGCCACCGTTCGGCTGAGCCATATGCGGCGCTGAGGCCACTACCACCGACCGCTCGATCAGCGGAATTATGGCCGTTCAACCCACGACGAGGACGAGCCGTGACCGACACCGCCCGAGCGGTTCCTGTATCGAGGCGTGGGACGGGTACCAGCCTCGTACAACCGGGGAGGACCTACCCGAGGCCTTGGGGCGAGTCGTCCTCGTTAACGACCTAGGCCCTACCCATCGAACCGCTAGCCGCTGATGCATCGTTGATAACGGGTGCCACCCTCTTCCGAATAGGCGAGATCGTTCGGGCCTCGGATCAATCGGCATCACCCGTGCAGGGGCGGGGAATGGGTCTGCTCTACCCGGCTCTACAGCGCTGAGGGTGGAAGGTCGGCGAGCGCCAACAGACTGGTGGCACAGCTACCTAGGTCCTAGGCGTCAAATCAGGGGACGGTGGCCCACCCGAGACCGGGACTAGATCACAGGTTTAGGCCTCAGCGCTGTCCCTACAGAACGAGTCGAGAGTGCGAGATGCAGCTAGCCAGGCCTCGTTGATTGCTGGTCCAGCGTCGAGACGCGCAGCCGGCTATCGGATACGGAACTGATCGAGGCAGGTCTTGCACCTCGCCCCAGGTTCACCGACCTTCCGAAGGGAATCGGCAACCTACGAGGCCTCGCTGATATGGGCATCGACCTACCCGAAGGCGTTGACGAGCTGATCGAACAGTTCAAGGCGGTCGATGGGACGTATCGAGATTTGACCCGCCGGATTGGGAAGGCGAACTCACGAGCGAAGGAGAATCAGGTGCTCGCTGAGAAGCATCGTGTCGCCCAACTTCGGAACGGCGTGAAGCCCGAGGATTTGGAACCATTCGTGCCGGAGGATGACGGCGAGCCGTTCACGGTCGGGGAGCTTCGGGTCCTTCAGGAGAATGCGAAAACGGCCACCGAGATCGTTACCAGGGAGCTCGCCCAGGCAACCTCGCAAGAGCGATTCTTCCCGGCGATCAGCAAGGCGTATTTCGATTCTTTTGTCCCGCAGGACTTCGAGGGGTCCAAGGCCCAGATCGAAGCGGCGGAACGCGAAGGGGCGGCGATACGCAAAGCGATCATGGCTTACCAGGAGACGGTCGGCTTCTACAGCGACGAGCGAGGAGCGAAGATCGAATACCGAAACCTGTGCGAACGTCTCGGAGGTCCAGTCCATATGGACGACTGGCACGCCTTTCGGGGCGGCGAGATTCCGATGAGTGCAATTCGAGTACGACCCGAGGATGAGGCCCGTGTCTCGGCAGACCTGGCTGAACTCGTGCTCGTTCTCGACGGGGAAGAGGTCGCGTGATGGCAGCGCCCTTCGCCCATCGAGAGGCTCAGCGAAGTTACGACATGGCAAGGTCATGTTTCGAGTTCGCTACGGCCAATTTTGAGATGGCAAACCAGACCCGGAAGACCGAGGTCGAGCAGCGCGCCGCAAGGTCGGCGGCTGAGTACATGGAGGCGGGATTCAGACACCTCGCCCTCGCCGAACAGCTAACCCAGGAGTAACCCGTATGGGAGACAATTCCAAAATCAACAAGCAGTCGAGCACCCTCGCCGAGGAAGCTCAGGACCGGGCGCTGGTTCGCCAGGCGTTGCTCGTGAAGGCTCAGGCCGATACCGACGGAAGCAACGCCGCCGTCGCCGAAAAAGACGCAGCGAAAGGCAAGTTGCTGATCGACCCGGCCAGCGACCTGAAGTAACAAACCAACCCCGACCAGACTTCGGAGGAATTCTCGACGGTCGCCTCCCGTCCGTCGGCTTTCCCGATCCGCAATCGTCAAATCCGAGGTCTCAGTCTTCGAGGGCGACCGGTGAAGCGGTCCGCGCCACAACCGCGGTGTTTCGTTTCCCATCAGCCGGTCGTCCTCGCCCAGTTTCAAGGAGGAGAACATGCGCAACAAACGAAACCGCTGGGGCATTGTGTCGGGCGTGCGTCGGGAAATCGCACTCCCCGCGCACGAACCCGTAGACGACCTCAGCCCGACGCTGGAGACGGCTATCGAATTGCTCGAAACTGCACGAAACCTGATGTACGCATCGGGATGGAGCTCGCAGCGGTCCGGCAGATTCCTGCATGAGTTCGCGGCGATCACGGAGCGCCAGGAGGTAGACGACCGATGACGTCCCCACTCTGTAACGCCGTCCTCGCTGAGGAGAAGGGTCGCTGCACGAAGCTTGCAGGTTTCATGACAGACCATCCCGGCGAAGGTCACTGCTACAAGCACGGAGGTCTTTCGGCGCCCGCTGTGGACGACTTCCGGAATGCTCTCGAAACGCACGGACTCGGGGGAATCGTGACGCTCGCCGAACAGATGGACGGAGACGAGGCCGAGTATGTCGCTCATGTTTCGTCCGCCGCGCTCCTTACGGTTCGAGCGAAGCTGATCGCTCAGTTGATTGACGAGGGGCGGTCGCCGAAGGAACAGTCCGAACTCGCCCTCGCTCTTCGTCGAGTCGAGGCTTCGATCAAGGCGCTCGAAGACGGGACGCCGCTAGGGCTAGCCGACGAGGAAGCGATTGCGGCGACCGAACGGGCTGAAGCCGAGGAATCGAGACTCAAAGGCCTCGCCGCGAAGTACGGCTGAACGGCACCTACCTCTTATGGCGCATAATGCCGGTTATGGAGCGGTCCGGTCGACCTTGTCATGGTGCCTCCACCTAGGGTTTGAAGCATGGATGGAGGATCTAGCGAGCGGTTGGTGCTGACCGGTGCGTCTGTGTTCGATGTTGAGTCGGGAGAGGCTCAGACGGCGGATGTCGCTCTCGTTGCCGATCGTATTGTGGACGTGGGGCATGACCTGGATGGGGATTCTCAGGTGGACTGTTCTGGGTTCACTTTGTTTCCGGGTTTGATCGACTGTCATGCCCACATGGCTTTTCATGGGCTCTCGGATGCCTCCGGTACGCCACCGTCTTATCGACTCCTAGAAGCACTCTCGGATCTGAAGATGGCTCTTCAGCTTGGAGTAACAACCGTCAGGGACGGATGGGGTGCTGATGCCGGGCTGCGTGATGCGATTGAGGCAGGCTTCATTCAAGGGCCTCGACTGTTGATCAGTCTCGCCCAGATAGGCGGCACTGGGAGCATTGGAGACCATTTCGGTCTCGGTGCCGGCGAGTTGGACTGGGAACTTGGTTCCCCGTCACTCCCCAAGGGGGTTTTCGACGGAGCGGACGATGCGAGACGGGTGGTCAGAACGATGGTGCGTTCCGGGGCCGATGTCATCAAGGTCGCCGTTACTGGCTCGGTTACTCAGGGAGAAGCAGCTCACCACCAACACATTGCAGATGACGAGTTGTCCGAAATCGTGTTTGAGGCGGTACGCCACAACCGTCATGTGATGGCACACGCACACGGCGCCCGTGGGATCGAAGCGGCCGCCCGAGCGGGCGTGAGGAGCATCGAACACGGCTGGTTCTTGGACGAACGTGCTCTAGAAGCGATGGTCAAGAACGACACGTGGCTTGTCCCAACCCTCTCCCCCGGGCTGGGCTCAGAAGACGAAGCTGAAGCTCCGGGTTGGCTAACCGAAGCCATCGAAGCGGCAAAGGCCAGCTTCAGGCTTGCGATGGAGGCCGACATCCCGATCGCCATGGGAACAGACTGCCCCGGCCGACCCCATGCCGAGAGACTCAACGAACTGGGGTTCATGCATCAGCTAGGCATGAGCTCAGAAGATGTGTGGCGGGCAGCGACTGTGAGAGGTGCCGAGCTCATTGGACGGGACGACCTAGGTGTCATCGAACCTGGCCGACGTGCGGACATCGTCGCCGTCGAAGGAGACATCACACACTTCGAAAACTTGTCCGGACGGGTCAAACGAGTCTGGAAGGACGGCCGCCCGGTCCAACGACCGAGCACATAACGGCACATATGCGTGCGGTCTCGTTGCAAGGTCTCTTATCGAGATGGCAGGTACCACGGCACACACAACGGCAGGTACCACGGCACACACAACGGCAGAACAGTCGCTAGTTGGCGCTAGCGCGCACTAGTTGGCCCGAGCCGACGCCTCGGGACCGAGTCGAGGATGTATACGAGGGCGTTTTTTGGCGCCGTAGCAACAATCCTCGTCGAGCCTCCCAGGATCTTCCTCTCGCCTGGGCTGCCTCAATTTCGGGCCTCGAACGTACGATGTATCAACGTCAAATAGGAGTCGAATGAACGCTACCCAGACCCAGTCGCCGAAGCGTGCTGCTGTATTCGCCAGGAAGTCCACCGAGGATCGTCCGGGTCTTCCCAATATCAATCATCAGATCGAGGTGACCGCGCAATGGGCGCAGGCCCACGGTTACGAGGTGGTCCACGAGATTCGAGAGGAAGCCATCTCCGGAGCGTTGGCGTACCTCGAACGTCCAGGAATCGTGGACATGCTCAAACGTGCGAGGGCCAGCGAGTTCGAGGCGGTGATCTTCTCCGAGGTCGACAGGTTCGGTCGAGACCAAAAGGAACAGACTCGCATCCTGCTCGACGCTTCGGACATTGGCCTCGATGTGATCACCGTGGAGACGGACGGGCCGCTCAACCCGTTCGGAGGTTTCGAGGGCATCATCGACGTGGTGCGTATGGCAGGCGCACAGGAGGAACGGAAGCGGATCAAGTCGAGGCTCGTCCGTGGTCGAATCAACGGGTTGAAGGTGAACAAGTGGCCCGGCGGCCCAACCCCGTACTCGACTCGGCTCGATGACGACAACCGGCTCGTCTGGGACGATTCCGAGGCCGACGCAATACGCACCTTGTTCGACCTGGCCATGCTCCCCGACGCCTCCATCTTGAACGTCCACCGGGAAGCGATGAAGCGGGGACTCCTGAATCGGAAGGCCAAACCGTTCAGCAAGACGCATATCGGCGAGCTCCTACGGGACCCGATCTACGTCACTGGTGAACGACCGATCACGATGGGCGGCACGAACTCGAAGGGCGAGGACCTCGGAGTCCCTGAGGAAACCGTGACGCTCACGGTGGCGGGCAGTCCGTTGATCGACCAGGAGACCTTCGTCCAGGTCCAGGAGAAACTCGCAGAACGACGCCGGCGCTACTACCGCCCGACCCAGGCTCACTACTACCCGCTCAGGCGCAGAATCGTCCACGTCCACCCGGATGGGCAGGTTTACGGGATGGGCGGCGAGTTCCCCAGGAGCGGACGCCGAGTAGAGCGCCTCTACCGTTGCACGTCCAAACGAGAGTACGGCATCGACTGCCCTGGAATGTCGCCGCCAGGAACGGGCGCCTACCGGCAGCGCACCTCGGTCAACGCTGCCCTCGCTGAGCGGTACATCCTCGAACTCGGACTCCAGATGATCGACACGCCGGAGATCATCCAGGAGCTTGCGGACGATGCGGTCCGCGGACGCCTCGCCCTCGACGCGAACGCGCCGACCCGCGAGGCCATCGAACGTCAGCTAGCGAAGATCGACCAGGAGCGGAAGACGGCCCTCGAACAGAACCGGAAGGGCTTCCTATCGGACGCGGAACTCACCGAGGTCATGGAAGGGATCGGCTCGCGTAAGCAGGAGCACGAGAACGAGCTTGCGCTCCTGGACGAGCCGCTCGCAGTCGAGGACGTCCGGGCCTCGGCCCTCCAATTCATGGTCGGCCCTGATTCCGTTCCTGGGTGGTGGGAGGAACACAACCATCCGCCAGCGCCTGGCGTCATCGCACCCGGTGACCCTGGATGGGATACAGTCGTTGCGGGGCTACGGGA